>OZ242349.1:0-5365563 GCA_965208635.1 Candidatus Poribacteria bacterium | reverse complement strand
TACCAGTTTTCTTCGCAGGTGGGATTCGTCCAGAGAACGTCAAAGCCGCTATTGAGACAATTCGTCCACACGGCATTGACCTCTGTTCTGGTGTTGAGGCATCAAAGGGCATCAAAGATCCCAGCAAACTGGAACACTTGATGGAACAAGTCGAGCAAGCTGAGTAAAGAATAGTCGTCGGTTGTCGGTTAAAGCGAACTTTCGTTTAGCAGTCTATCTTTTAACTGACAACTGATAACTGATAACTGACAACCCTTAAAAAGGAGATTTTCATGTATAACCGTATCACCCGTCCAGGACAGATTTGCAATAACCTCTTTACGTTAGTTATTGTGGTAATGGTTTCTGTGATGTCTGTTGTGAGTTTCTCTACTGCCTTCGCTGATGCTCATGAAATGGAAGGCGAAACGGCAGAAGAAAAGCCAATGGAGGAAAAACCCAAGGTAACAGGTTGGTTCCAGATTGATGTGGATAGTTTAGGCACCTATTTTTTGGTTGGTGCGAGCCATCCCCTCAGTGGTGGCATTTCATTTGATTCTAATATCTATGTTAATGATCATTTGGGCGAGTTTGATATGGGCGTTTCATTCCCTGTTATCGCGAATGACAGCATGGCACTGCTGCTAACACCCATGCTCGGCGTTGGGTTCAATTATACCACTCCGGACGGTCCCTATGCCTTATACCCGCAAATTTTTGCGATCCTACCCGCCGGTAAAATCTTCGGTTTCCACTGGACCATCAGCACGATCAAGACCCTATTTGATAGCGAAAGCCTGAATGAAGTCTACAATCGTACTTACCTGACTTATGCCTTAAACGACACTATCGCGGTGGGTCCGCAGTTTGAATCAGTGCTGGGTCTCGGTGATGGTGGTGGACTATGGGCTCTCAATTTCGGTGGACGTGTGAATATCGGTTATGGCGAAAATAACACACTCGGCATATATGTTGGGTATGAGACGAAGAAAGAGGAGGGTCAAACCGGACTTACCGGTAGAATGAATTTTACGCGTAGATGGTAGTACTCTTTTTTCGCTGTATACGAAAGAATCGTTATTGGAAAATTGTTTCTACCGGATAAACATGTGGGCGTGCTTCAAATAGATAAGAAGCGCGCCTTTCTTCATTAAAAATGAGATTTTTCGTTCTAAATTGTAGTATTTTGTGAATTCACAGAACCTGATTTAGGCAATGAACAATCCGTATTACCCTGTTTCATTGAACACCTACTTGTTTCAGAAAGCAGGGATTTACAGTAAAATCCACAATTACTTGGACCCTCCTATTGTAGCGCAAACTTTCCAGTTTGCGCCCACCCCTGCACAAACTAAAAGTTTATGCTACAATGTCCACATATTTTTCGACCTTACTATAATGCATTGGAAGGGAAAGATGATGAATCTGTCAAGCCTCCTGTGATATGCGTGATTCTAATCCTTGTTTTCTCTCTGAGTGCTGCTGATGCTCAAGAACCCCTGCGGTTGACTCGTTTAGCGGAATCTATCCAACTTGATGGTATAAGCAACGAACCGGAATGGCAGAAAATTGAGCCACTACCCATGACCATGAATGGGCAAAGAAACCTCAATTTTCCGGATACATCGTCCTCCGTAATGAAGATGGATCTGTGGTTAGTTTACAATGAAAACCTCAATACATATAGGGACTATGATGAGATACCAAGGCGATTGCTGACAAGGGGACGCACAGTGCTACTGAAGTATACCAATACCTTTGGCTTATAGCATATCCGTATCATAACTGTTCTATTTAGATGGAGTGTATCTATTTTTTCCCATATTCTACTCTAATAGATAAACATGAATTGTCCTGTCTTTTGCACGTGAAAAAGCAGGCAATGTTTTTACCATACGTCCCCGTTGACGAATCCAATTGCGAACCTTCGCATCAGCATCAAAGACATTAAAACTCGCCACATCCACAAGAAACCATAATCGTTCTCTTCCCGAAGTTTCCCACTCCCTTTCAAACGTTTCCGCATCTTCTAATAACCCACCAATGTAGAGAGGGGTCAATTCTGGCAGATAATACCTACCCATTTCGGGTTCTGAAAGTACCACCTTGTCGGTCAGTTTTTTTCTCACTTGTACGACTTCAAATGCCTCTCGCCATTTCGGTCTCCCACCGTTTTCTATTTTAAAATAAAGGTAGTCTTGCGACAGGAGTGTTACCAGAAGTACGCAAGGTACAAGTATGCCGAGCGTGTTTCCGGATTTCGTTTCTGTTGCTTCCCAGACCCGTTCACATGCGACGCCTGCCAGAATGAAATAGGCGGGTATTGTCCAAAATAGGTAATACCCCGCGACATTTTGGAGTTGCGATGCGATCAAAAAAAGAATCAGCGGTACACCCGCATAACAGAATAAAAAAAGCGTGGATCTCTTGAAACGTGTCGTGATGGGAGCGAAAAAGGCGGTGACGGCGATTGGGATACTCACACCTTGGACGAGCGTTAGCACGATATAGAGCGGACTCCGCTGCCATACGTTGCGTCCCCATCCGGAGAAGAGGTAACCTCGAACTTGTGGAAGTGCCAGTGCCAGTACCGGCAGCGCGAACGGAATAAAGAAGATGAGTAGATTCAGCCACCGTTTTCTGTTCGATTTTTCTAATACACAAATCACGGCATATACCACTAAAGCCGGAACGATCACAACGGCGAGGGTATGCGAAAGAATTAAACAGAGACAGGAAACGAGCGCGCCTATCATTAAAAGTGTTGAATCGCGTTCAAGAGACGTGTAGAAAAACCATGCCGTTAGGACAGCTAAGAAAAAGGTAAAGACCGGATAGCGCGCGTTTTGTGCCCAAAACAGGTGCCAACTTGAACATGCCACAAATGCACTACTAAGGATTCCAACTCGCCAATTAAAGAGTGTTCGTCCTAACCCAAAGACCGCTGGGATTGAGACGATCCCAACGATGCATGGAATGAATCGACTCCCCCATTCGCTATTGCCAGCAATTGCCGTTGATAGCTTCACCCCGAGATAGGGAATCGGGTTTGGGATGACTTGCCAGCTGTCGAATGAAAGATTTTCTGCGTCCCGAACAGTGAAAACCTCATCGATCCAGAAACTCCAGTGCCCCAAGTTCCAAAATCGGAGGGTTGCCCCGAACAACACAACGCTACTCAAAAGCACCGTTTGCATCTTTTTTGGGCAATGTTTTGTTGAAAATTTCAGCATTTTTCTGACAAATCCGCCCCTCACTTAACGGTTAACGGCTAACAGGACTGGATAAAGATTTTCTGTTTGTAGCAGTCATGAACGCTGTGATTGCCACAGATCCCTAATGACAACTGATATTCAACAGCCAATGAACCGATAGCCGAAAGTGAGCGTAGCGAACGCTCTGACAACCGATAACTGTTAATTGGCACGCGTTTTGCTTTAAATGAAAACAGGTGCACAATAAGCACTGGTGAAAGCCTGTTCCCTCGTTATTAAAAAAGTGTTGAAAAAGGCAGGCAAAATCACTATATCACAAATTTATGCTGAAGTCAAGCGGTCTCTTTCTCTATGAAAACCGCAGACTGACATTATCGCACCGTGATTGTAGGTTACTCAAATTTTTATCTAACCCTGTAGGTGCGCTTTGGACGCACGTGAAGGAGATTTAAATGAAAACGTATATGCTCTGGTTGGTTCGTTTGTTAGTGATAGTTTGTATTTTCGCAGTTGGTAGTATTCCTATGGTTTATGCAGACGCGCATGAAGCCGGTGAAGAGATGGCAGAAGAGGAGGCATCAGGTGTTTCCGGATGGTTCAGGACCGATACGGATAGTTTAGGAACACAGATCTGGGTAGGTGCCAGCCATTCTCCAAGTTTCCTCGGTGGTCTCTCTCTGGATACCGATATTTACGTCGTTGGAACGTTCGGTGAGTTGGATGTTGGACTGGGCATTCCAGTCGTTGACAGTGATGATCTGTCCCTCAGTTTCCTTCCTATGGTCGGTATTGGGTTTGATTACGCTGCCGCGGACGGTCCCTCTTCCTTAATTGCCCCGCAGTTGTTTACCTATCTCACTGCCGGTTCCATCTACTTTGAGTCATGGATACAAGGGTTTTTCAATTCGCCTTTTGATTACGGGGACGATTCGATCTATACCCGGAATTTTGTGCTTCTGTCGCTGAATGACACGCTCTCTGTTGGTCCGCAGGTAGAGGTAACGCTTGACTTAACCGAAGGCGGACTTGGTAGTTTGGCCCCCGGTCTCCGTGCCAATGTCGGCTATGGCGAGAATAATACGCTTGGTGTTTTTGTCGGATTTGAGACCCAAAAAGGTGATGATGAAACAGGAATTACCGGCAGAATGACTTTCGTCCGTACTTGGTAAAGATGGAAACTATCAGTTGTTAGTTAGAAGTTATGGGTCACAAGAGAGGGTTGATGTATCAACCTCTCTTCACTGACGGCTGACAACTGATCACTGACTGCTGTTCTACAAGGAGATAAGTTCAAATGAAAAGTAAGGTTATCATAATAGTTTTTGCACTTACTTGTTTGCTGAGTCTGAATGTTTTCGCCTTAAACGGGTCCATTGAGGGTGAAAAGGTTTCTGACGCAAAGTATATGGCAGACACATTGTGGGTGCTGGTCGCTGCATTTCTTGTTTTCTTTATGCAGGCAGGGTTTGCTATGGTGGAGTCTGGGTTCACACGTGCCAAGAACGCTGTCAACATTCTCATGAAAAACCTGCTTGACTTCTCGATGGGGTCGATCGCTTATTGGGCAATCGGTTTTGCCATTATGTTTGGGACGGGTAGTGCCTTCATGGGATGGAGTGGTTGGTTTGTCCCGGCTGATTCCACAGCTTTCGCCTCATTAGAGTGGAGTTCTGTCCCGACACACGCTGCTTGGCTATTCCAGTTGGTGTTCGCCGCTACTGCCGCAACTATTGTTTCTGGTGCGATGGCAGAACGTACCCAGTTTAAAAGTTATCTAATTTACAGCGTCTTCATTACGGGGATCATCTACCCTATTGTTGGACACTGGATTTGGGGTGGCGGTTGGTTATCAAGTATGGGTATGTCGGATTTCGCCGGTTCAACTGTCGTCCACTCAACGGGTGGTTGGCTCGCTTTGACAGGTGCTATCGTCTTGGGTCCCCGTCTTGGTAAATACGATAGCGATGGGAATCCGAGACCGATTGCTGGGCACAATCTTCCACTTGCCGCACTTGGTGTCTTTATCTTGTGGCTCGGTTGGTTCGGGTTTAACCCCGGTAGCCAAATGGGTGCCGACGCAGCTGAGATTTCCGGTATTGCCGTGACGACGAACCTCGCCGCCGCCGCAGGTGCTATTCTGGCTATGATTACCGCATGGATATTCCTCGGCAAACCCGATGCGGGTATGGCACTCAACGGTGCACTCGCTGGGTTGGTCGCAATTACCGCTGGTTGCGCATCTGTCAGTCCGGTATCCGCCGCGATCATCGGTGCCCTCGGTGGTATTGTCGTCGTTCTGAGTGTTCTATTTTTTGAGAAGCTTCGCATTGATGACCCAGTCGGTGCTATCTCTGTCCATGGGACGTGTGGTGCCTTAGGTACAATTCTCCTCGGATTTTTCGACAGTGAAAGTGGCGTTTTCTTCGGTGGAGGGTTTGGACTTCTCTGGGCACAAATCGTCGGTGTTGTTGCTGTTCTCGTATGGTGTCTCGTTACTGGCTTTATTCTCTTCTATGGAATCAAGGCCGCTACAGGCTTGCGAGTCAGTGAAGAGGAAGAACAGGCAGGGCTTGACTTCGGAGAACACGGGGCAAGTGCTTATCCTGACTTTAATGTTTCCTCAATACGTTAGGAATGTTTCGATAGAGTCTTCGATCCAACAGGACCGAGACTAAAATACTGAATAGGAACGTCCACACGAAGTTTCACTTTTATCCCTGAGTTTTACTTCACGGTCTGTGGACGTTCCCTTTTTCCTATTTGCCACTTACTCCTTTATAACTTGAAATATCTTTAAGTCGAAATTAACGCTTGATACTATTGTGATATTCTGCTAAAATGCTGAATCAATATCTTCTGGAATTAGGGTCTCTTTCAGGAAACGGTTAGTGGGACACAAGTGCCTGTCCCTACAAAAATTGTGAAGAGGTAGACGAGGTGGTCTACCCTACAGAAACAACAAAACAAGCGATGCCTGCTTGTAAAATTATGGAGGATACAGATGCAACAACGATGTGCATCACAATCTGCAAAGGAGCGATCTGGTTATACACGAATTGGAACGCTAATTGTTATTTTATTGATGTGTGGCGTGCCGGGTTTAGCGATGGCACAAGAAGCAACTGCTCCTGATTCAGGGGACACTGCTTGGATGCTTACTTCAACTGCGCTTGTGCTCTTTATGACGATTCCCGGACTTGCCCTTTTCTACGGGGGACTCGTGCGCGTCCAAAATGTGCTCTCTGTGCTTATGCAGTGTTTCGCATTGACAGGGTTGATTACGATTGTCTGGGTTATCTGTGGCTACAGTCTTGCCTTTAACACCGAAGGTATGGTGGCAGGGCAAGTCACACTGACCTCTTTTGTTGGTGGACTCGGCACCATGTTTTTGCGTGGTATCGGCGTAGACACCCTCTCTGGGACTATCCCCGAAACCGTCTTTATTACCTTCCAGTTAACATTTGCAATTATCACACCCGCACTCATCGCTGGCGCATTCGCGGAGCGGATGAAGTTCTCGGCGATGTTAATTTTCTCTGTTCTGTGGTCGATAATTGTATACGCGCCGCTCTGTCACATGGCATGGTCGGGGGACGGTTCCTTATTTGGTGATATTATCGGTGCACTCGATTTCGCCGGTGGAACCGTTGTGCATATTAACGCAGGGATCGCGGCGTTAGTCGCTGCTATCTTAGTCGGCAAACGGATCGGTTACCAGACAACAGCGATGCCACCACACAGTTTGACACTCACTGTCGTTGGGGCTTCGATGCTCTGGGTGGGTTGGTTTGGTTTTAATGCTGGGAGTGCTGTGGCTGCTGATGGTGCCGCTGGCATGGCAATGCTTGTTACCCAGATTTCAACTGCTACCGCCGCCGTTGCATGGATGTTCGTTGAATGGGCGAAACACGGGAAACCGAGTGCTTTGGGTATTGTAACAGGCGCCGTGGCTGGATTGGTCGCGATTACGCCTGCTTCAGGTTCTGTAGGACCGATTGGCGCGCTGATTATCGGCATCGTCTCCGGCGTTGTCTGTTTCTGGGGTGCAACCAGCCTGAAGGCACAACTCGGTTATGACGATTCTCTGGATGCTTTTGGTGTTCACGGGATCGGTGGAATTGTCGGTGCTTTGTTGACTGGCGTTTTCGTCGATGCGGGCTTAGGTGGTGTCGGATTAGGGGATGGCATGACCATAAGTAAGCAGGTTTGGGCGCAGCTACTCAGTATCATTGTTACCCTTGTGTGGAGTGGTGTGCTTTCGTTTATCATCCTCAAAATTGTGGATGCCACCGTCGGCTTACGCGTTGAAGAGGATGACGAACGGATGGGACTCGACCTGTCGCAACACAACGAACGTGGATACAACCTCTCATAGAGGCATCCGATTTTTGGAAGGTTGGAAGATTGGGATCCTTTCCTTTCTTCCATCCTTCCTCACAGAATGGGTAACCGGAAGATTGGAAGATTGGAGGATAGCACATACGGCGTTTCTTCCATCCTTCCTTTTCTTCCATCTTTTCATCCCAATATTGCTTTGTGCGTAAATCCTATATGTTGCTAAAGTCTACCCAATTATCTGTGTGACTATCTCTTCATCAGACAACTGGTCTTTTTCGACAAGTAAGTCTTGGCTCGCCCCAATATTTCCATAAACTTCAGCAATCCATCCTGTATCAAATACATCACCGGTGTTATGGATAATCAATGGTCGGGGAGCGACGAGTGTTCCAGCTGTTAGGAGATCGCCGACTCGACGGATACTCGGTATCGGTAAAGTTTCCAAAAAAGCCGCGTCGCTGTCAAGGGTGTATTGTGCCACATCTACGACAACGCTTTTGACATCTGCAAATCCCGCCGCCAATAAACTCCACAATCCGGCTTCACCTATCCCGATCAGGTTCACCTCCGAAACATCACCTCTGTTTGTGAAGCAGTGCAGTGCCGTTACAATATCTTGCACACGTAACGCCGCTGTTGTTCGATTATAGGTGGTGAAGTAGTTCGTATCTTCCGATCTCTCATAATCGCTATGCTCACCCGTACCGAAAACGTCTATGATCAGAACTTTCTGGTCAGCACTGAGTAAGTCAGTGATGAGTGAAGACGGTTCGCCTGTTTCCGAATTGATTAACTTTTCCTTACCCTCTGGATGAACAATCAGCGTTACTGGATCGTGTCCTACCTGGGGTTCTGGACTAAATAGGAGAGCAGGGATGGCGTCCCCTATACCCTTTCTACCGATGACCAGATGTTTCGCCGATAAATTGGTATGATAGGTTGTCGGAAATGCGCCTTCTGGTTCAACAAGTGTTACATCCGTGCTCTTCGGGATGTGTAACCCGAGGGCATGTTGTAACCCACTCCCCATTTCGTCGCGAAATGTTTGGAGTTCTGTTTCATTCGTCGGCTTTACTTTTTTCATCGCTTGTTCGGATCTGTTCACCCAAGCCGGTAGAAACTCGTCCTGTTTTATAGCATGCGATGGTAAATCACGTTCCGAGAAAACCAGCAGTGCTTCATCTGGCTCTACCTCAAAGGCTACCTCTTTAAATGCCGAAGCGTCTTCCGCACCCAAAAACCATTTCGCGAACCATGCGTAGACTGCCTCGCGGCTTTCCTTATTGTAGTTATGCTCCGCGTCTACCTGAACTTGGTGGATCCTATCTTCCGCATCGAAGTGAGCATAGATACTTCGGATGGCTGGATATTCAACTGTCGGTGTCTTCACAGTCCAATCGCCTGTTGCAGACACGAGCAGGAGTGGACGGGGTGCCATCAGCGCACCGATTTCAATGTTGCTTACATCTAAACGGAGATTTGGAGCGTTTTCACAGATGCATCCGCCTTGCATCGTGGCTGAAATCATATTGACAGGGGCTGAGACTTTAATGCGTTCATCAATCGCTGTCAAGATAAAGGTTTGTGTGCCACCGCCCGATGCTCCTGTACACCCGATGCGTTCATTATCCACGTCTGGCAGGCTCTCTAAAAAGTCAATAGAACAGATACTGTTCTGGAGTTGTAACCCCATCGCACTGAGTCCCCACAGTCCTTCGTGTGCCCCGCCATAACCGTGTTCTATCTGTTTACCACTATCATTGTAACCGAGCATATCGTATGCAAAAATGACGTAACCCTGTTTGGCGAAATTGATACAACGACCGGGGATTGAACCGCGCTCGATACTCTCAAGCCTACCGCGGCTCCAGTGTCCGTGGGGACTCACAATTCCTGGGAACGGACCGGATTTCCCAAGTGGTCGGTACAAATTTCCTGTTGTGAAGAAGCCGGGGAAGGGTTCAAAATAGACCTTTTCGATGCTGTAGTCTTCCCTCTCGATTTTCCCGAAGATCTCGGCATTTAGAGGTGTTGGTTCGTGCGTTGGGACTAAACCATTAGCGACGCGAATCTGCTCGCGCAATGCCTCGGCTTTTTCGGTCCATTCTACTTTGGTATAGCCGGGAAAGGTATAGGGCGTGTTGAGATCACGTGAGATACTACCGCGTGCGTCGTGAACGCCTTGCGAAGCGTCAGAAAAAACGTGGGCGAGTTCGTGGTGTTGTGCAGCCATTCGCTATTCCTCCTCCATTATTTGTTTACTGGCAATCTACTTAGGACTTACGCAGAATGCTCTTTTGTAGCATAACCTGTTAGGTTGTGCCACGAGAACATCTGTGTTTTTTCGGGTTCTCCCTCTAACAAAGCGTCCTATGGTCAAAATTGCGTAAGTCCTGCTACTGTTAGGATCCCACGCTTTAGCGAGGGGTATGTCAGTTATCTGAAGTAGTTTCCTCATCCACCAACTTCGTCTCTATATTGTTGAGACTCTCCGCTATATTTGCAAGGACATTAACCTCTTCTGCTATGAAATAGGCAACAATTAATAGCACTGCCCCAGAGAGAACAGAGATCAGACACAAAATTACACCTAAGATAAAATTTGGGGTTTCTCCAAGGTCAAGCGGTAAGGTGCCCAGTAACTCGCGGTTGTGCAGCAAAAAAGTGAATAGTTTCGGAAACCCGGATCCGAAAATCGAAGCCACAAGCGATTGAACACCAACTCCAATGAGTCCAAGGAAACTTATTTCACCAGCCAGTTGGATCACGATAACCGTAGTAGATATTAAAATAAACTGCGGATCATTATCAAGTGTTCTTATTTTATTCGATCTGTTCCAAAACAGCATGGCGAGGACTATGGCAATGGTGATGGCAAGGCAAACTTCCAAGATTGATCCAATGACGACAAGAATTGATGAAATCATCTCCGAATCTTTGCTCGCTGCTATGGTATTAACGCACGTTACAATACTCGCTACACTGAGACCTACTAAGATTATCACTCCAAGGATTATGACGAGAATTGCAGCCCAACTCCGAAATTGTCTGCCAGATTCCAATGATTCAATCCATGTAATGATACTTCGCAGATAGTGCACAGAACACTTCCTCCTACCACTACGGATTATGCTGCGGCACGATCATTTTTACCTACGGTTGCAAATTAAGTCTCGGTCAGTATAGCAAGTCGCGAGGGCTTTGTCAAATTAATAAACATCCTTGATTTTCCGAACATCTTCTGGTATAATACAGTCAAAAAGGATATGTAGCATGAAAATTCTGGTTGTTGGGCAAGGCGGTCGCGAGCATACACTCGTCTGGAAGCTTGCCCAGAGTCCACTCGTCGAAAAAATCTATTGTGCGCCCGGGAATGCTGGCATCGCGCAAATTGCAGAATCTATCCCGATGCCGGATCAATTTACCGAATTGGCGGATTGGGCGGAGTCCCAAGACATTGCACTAACCGTTGTCGGTCCCGAAGCACCCTTAGCTGAAGGGATTGTTGATGTGTTCAGTGAACGCGGTCTGAAGGCATTTGGACCCGATAAGCAGGCAGCACGCCTTGAAGCGAGCAAGGATTTCGCCAAACGACTGATGCTTGAAAACGGAATCCCGACAGCGGAACATCAGACGTTTACGGATCCCGAAGAAGCGATGGCTTATATTGAAGATCGCAATGCGCCTGTTTTCGTCAAGGCAGATGGACTCGCCGCAGGAAAGGGCGTTATCCCCGGGCGTACCTTCAAAGAGGCATCGCAAGCGGTTACAACGATTTTGGTGGATAAGGCATTTGGCAACGCAGGCGATAGTGTCGTTATCGAAGAGGAACTCATCGGCGAAGAAGCCTCCTTTACAGTGCTTACCGATGGCACCTACTGTCTCCCTTTTGTGAGTTCTCAGGATCACAAGATGTCGCACGATGGTGATACCGGCAAAAATACCGGGGGAATGGGAGCATACTCTCCCGCGCCAGTGATCACACCAGAATTACACAACTATGTAATGGAGCGCGTCGTTTACCCTACTGTCAGCGGTATGGCGGGTATTGGAAGTCCGTTCAAGGGTGTCCTATATGTTGGATTGATGATTACGGACGCCGGTCCGAAGGTGCTGGAGTTCAATTGTCGCTTTGGTGATCCGGAGACGCAGGTCCTTTTGCCTCGCCTCAAAAGTGATTTAGTTCCTTTGCTAATTGCATGTATTGATGGAACACTTGAACAGCACGCTGACACGCAATGGTATGACGAGGCAGCGGCATGTGTTGTTATGGCTTCGGGTGGGTATCCAGACCCCTATCAGACAGGGATCGTTATCACAGGGCTTGAAAATGCCAATGCGATTGAAGGTGTTACCGTCTTTCATGCAGGCACAAAACAGAATGATGAAAACATTGTCACGGATGGCGGTCGGGTGTTGGGTGTCACGGCTCTATCTGGCGGATTACACGATGCCATTCAACAGGCGTATAAAGGCGTTTCTGCTATTCATTTTGATAACGCACACGCGCGGAGCGACATCGGTTATAGAGCATTGGGACGGGATTGAGCACGCATATAACTCTAAAATACACCCTGTAGGGGTAGGTCTTGTGCCTACCCTCCCCCTTGGGTTAATGTGTGGTGTCGTAATGGGACAAAGAGATGGCAGCGGAACTCACCTATAAAATCGCGAAGTGCTGTGCCCCTCAAGAAGGTGAATCGATTACCGGTTATTTCAAGGAAGACGGCACAATAACTGTCCATCACTCCGAATGTAACGCAGTACAAAGCTTCCGACCGGAGCGGCTATTGGGAATCACGTGGGATGAGATTCGGGCAATCGAGACTCCCACGGATTTCGTTCCCCTTCCACCTGAATTTGCTGAACTTGATGAGACTGATTACTTTATACTGAAACACCACCAAGAATTGGGAATGGACTACTCTATCGTTGTCGCTGAAGCCTTGAGAATCCCGCTGGAGGAGATGCATCAGCGACATCGTAAATTGAGGGACCTCGGTGGTTTGAAACGGGTTGAAGGACGTATCATCCACTATCGAAAAAATATCGTCAAGGGGAAATGGATTAAACACCGAAATCACACCTATTATGAACTGACACCTGAAGGCAGAACGTGGATCCAGACTTTTGAAAATCGGCAAGTTGCATCAGAGACGTAGGCATAGGAAAATGAAAAAATAGTTGCTCACAATCTAATAATCCCAAAATAGAAAATAAAAAGGGAAACCAAACGCGGAGGATTTCATCATGTTAAATCATTTGCTAAGCTGGGGCATTGATGTACGACGACGTAAAAACCGCACGCGCTCTGTCATCTTATTATCGCTTATTCTACACATGATTGTCGTAATTACCTACCTGTTTCTGCCAATAAATCAACTCAGCCAAGATCAGGCAGATGCATTCGCTGTTGACTTGATTAACGATGCCGATGCCCCCACAAAACGGAAACTGAAGCCGAAACCGCCGTTAACCAAAAAGATGTATAATCCGAATGAGGAACTCGCCAGAGACGCGATGGAGAAAAAAATTGAAGCCGCTCGGAATAAAGTAGATGAAGTCATGAAACTCAGTCCACGTGTCGTTCTCAAAGATGTAGAGGTTAACAAGGCACCTGTGAGTGAGGTAATTCCGGATGTGATGACGGACGCACAACTACGCGATGCGGAAGCCTCGAACCTCAGCAGACTTATCGCACAACCCGGACAGACAGATGGACGTGGCATTGTTACCGGTAGGGTCCGAGCACGTGGCGACGGTATGGGCAGATTCCGTGGCGGTGGACAAGAGGGCTCCGACGGTGGTCTTCTCGGTGGCGGCGGGAAATCTGGTGTCGCAGATCGACTCGGTCTCATTGATTTTCTTGATGAATTCGGGGGACCCAAAGATGTCGTCTACTGTCTTGATGTGTCCGCAAGTATGCAGGCTGCTGGGCTGAAAAAACTATTTCTTGCAATCAATTCTCTCAATGATTCCGTGTTGAGGCTTAGCAATGAGGATACATTAAATATAGTAACCTTTTCTACGCATGTGAAAGCAATGAGCAAGAAAATGTTACCGGCGAATGCCGCAAATATAAAACGCACTTTGAAGTTTCTTGATAGATTGAGCACCCACCAAGCGGCTGGAACAAATATCCTCGCTGCGCTTGAAGTTGCGCTAACACTGGATCCAACTGTTATTGTGTTGATAACAGATGGACTTCCGATTCCGGTTGAAGGTGCCTATATTGAGGCGGATAAAGACATTATTCTTCAAACAGTGCAGGAAAAGAACATCAACAACGCTGTTATCTATGTGGTTGCTCTTGAGTTTGATCCGAGACGTTCTCCTGCTGCAAAGTTACTCGTCTCCTTGGCTGAGGAGCACAACGGAAAAATAAAAGTGATTGATTCGAGTTTATTATATCAATATGCAGAACAAGATGGATTGACTGATGAATGAGATAGGACTTACGCAAGCCGCTCTTTTGTTGCACAAACTTTTAGTTTGTGTCCGCAGACCGGCTGTGTTTTTTCGATAATTCCTATTCAACAGAGGGGCTACCCTCAAAACTGCGTAAGTCCTATTGATATAACACAAATCGGAGTAAAACATGAATCAAAAATCTGCTACGGGGATGGTTGAACAATTTCGGTTGGATGGCAAGGTGAGTCTCGTCACCGGGGCGAGTCGGGGTATTGGGCTTGCGATGGCAGAAGGACTGGCAGGTGCTGGTTCAGATATCGTCGTTGTGGGTCGGGAGATAGAGACGTTAACCCCCGTCGCTGAACGGATCGCCGATGAAACCGGTAGAAATGTCATCCCTATTCAGGCGGATGTCAGTAATCTTACGGAAATTGACGCTCTCGTCGCACAGACTGTGGAGACTCTGGGACGGCTTGATGTCCTCGTCAACAATGCTGGAGTCAATATACGCAACCCCGCTTTGGAATTTACCGAGTCGGATTGGGACTTCGTTACGGATGTTAATCTAAAAGGCGCGTTTTTTCTCGCAAAAGCCTGCGGCAATATCATGCAGCAACAAAAATCGGGTAAGGTCATCAACACGTTATCGCTCACTTCAGCGATTGGACTCCCGACGAGTGTCGCTTATACAGCAGCGAAGGGCGGGCTCCTCCAATTGACAAAGCTTCTCGCCGTAGAATGGGCGGAACACAACATTCAGGTCAACGGCATTGCACCCGGCTTTATCCGAACCGAGATGACTGCCCCCGCCCGCGAGGACAACCGAAATCGATGGATTCTCAATCGTACCCCCGCAGATCGATGGGGTGAACCTGAGGACTTGGCAGGATTGACAATCTTCTTCGCCTCTAACGCCTCTGACTTTGTTACCGGACAGATGGTTTTCGTTGATGGTGGATTCATGGCGGGTAGTGATTGGAGGCGACAATCCTAAGATGGCAAAAGATCCCGATACAGTACAAGCTGAAAGTCCCGAGGCATTGGTAGAGGTCAAACAGATCCTGAGCGAATTTGAACTTGAAGACGTTTCGCTTTTTGACCATACGCCAGTTTTGCGGATACAGGTCTCGGAAGCGCAATTTACGCGCGCCCTCCAATTGCGAGAAACTTTAGTTGATCGGATAAAACCCCTTGGGTACCGATTCATCGCACTTGATTTAGACGAACTGTAGAAATTTGCGTGCTCGCGAGGGCTTTGAAGGGATGAATCCTGTTCAACAAAAATTTGATTTTTGCCCAGCGATGTGTTATAATCTTTAAGCAAAATCTGTGAGTCAACGCTTGCTAAAGCTTGATATTCGCGCTCAGAGACCCGACGAAATTATAGGAGGGCTGAGAAAATAAAAAGACGGCGTAAAACATAAGGAAGCTAATGCAGAAAACTGGACAAGAACCCTCACCAACAAAGCATCTTGTCACAACATACCTCAGCGATGTCAAAAGTAAGGTCGATGCCTGTATTTTTGATTTCCTCCCGACTACCCACAAGCACCCGGATGTCCATCAGTTGTACCAGATGATGTTAGACTACCCGCGCCGCGCCGCAAAGGGGTTACGTCCCGCGCTCTGTATGCTCATGTGCGAGGCGTTCGGTGGAGATACACAACGCGCCGTTAACACTGCTGCCTCACTTGAACTCCTCCAGAATTGGCTCTTGATACATGACGATATTGAAGACGGTTCCGAGCTACGCAGAGGCGAACCGTGTCTCCATCAAAAGCATGGGATTCCAATGGCTATCAACGTTGGGGATGCCCTCCATTGCAAGATGTGGGAGATGCTTCACCGGAACACTGAGATTCTCGGACATCAACTCGCCTTCCGTATTTTATCTGAATTCATACAGCTTAGTAATCAAGTCGTTGAAGGACAGCACATTGAATTGAGTTGGGTTAACGATAACCGCTGGGATCTCGATGAAAATGACTACCTAACGATGTGCATACAGAAAACCGCGTGGTATACCTGTATCACGCCGTGTCGGGTCGGGGCAATCATCGGGGGCGCCAGTGAAACAGAAATAGATAGACTCGTAGAACTCGGCAAAGACATCGGAATCGCCTTTCAAATTCAGGACGATGTTCTGAACCTGATCGGCGATGTCGGCAGATACGGAAAAGAGATTGCTGGGGACATTAGTGAAGGCAAGCGAACCCTTGTTCTTATTCATCTTATCAATGCTTGCAACTCGGCTGAAGCCCAGCAGGTGATTGACATCATGGCGCGTCCCCGTGATGAGAAAACCGAGGCAGAGGTCGAGAGCGTACTCCGCTTAATGGAAAAATATGAATCAATTACCTATGCGCAACAACGGTCTCAGGCACTCTTACAGGAAGCCGCTGGACGGTTTAAGAGCAATTTTGCCCATCTCCCTGATGGACGAGCAAAGCAACTGTTTTTATCTTTAATCCGTTTTTTCGTTGAACGTGAATACTAAATAGTTGTCAGTTCGGATTTTGTTCAAAAATCCTTTCAGTTTTCGGTTAACAGATGCCTCTTGTAACTGACCACCGAAAACCGATAACCGATAACCATGAAAAAGGAGAAGTAAATGACCGATATTTCCTCTGGTAAATTGCGGGGTATCATGAAACTCGCCGATGCGAATGGTCGCTTTAAAATGATGGCGATTGACCAACGGGGTTCCATGGTACAGGCACTCGCAGATGCACTCGACAAGGACAACGCTGATGTCCGATACGAAGATGTCGCAGCTCTGAAAACTTTGATTACTCGAATCCTTTCCCCAAATGCAACCGCGGTTCTGACCGACCCAATTTACGGGCATCCCTACTCTATTACCGAAATCCCACGGGATGTCGCATTGCTGTTAGCCTACGAAGAGTCCGGCTATGTCAGCGAAGGAGTGGATGAGAACGAACGGCTCTCCAATCCGATTGCAAACTGGAGCATCGCCAAGGCACAGCGTGCCGGGGCAGATGCTATTAAACTTCTCGCCTATTACCATCCTGATGCCTCCGCGGAAACCCTTGAACACCAGCAAGCCTTTGTGCGTCATGTCGGGGACGAATGCGAAAAGCAGGATTTGCCGTTTTTGTTGGAATTGGTGAGTTATGCGCTTGAAGGCACGACGAAAAGCGTCGCCTTCGCGAAACAGAAACCCGACCTTGTGATTCGGAGTGTCGCGGAGTTCACGGATCCAAGTTACAAAGTTGACATCCTGAAGTTAGAATTTCCTGCCGATCTGAAATACACGGCGGATTATCAAGATGCCAGTTTTTATGCAGGGGACTCGGCGTATGAACTCGCTGAAGTGAAGGAAATCTGCCAGAAATTAGACGAGACCTCGACTCTGCCGTGGGTAATTTTGAGTGCCGGTGTGGATATTGAGGAATTCATTGAGAACGTTGATCTCGCGACCGGCGCCGGTGCGAGCGGGTTTCTCTGCGGAAGAGCCATCTGGAAAGATGCTGTCCAATACTACCCTGACGCTGGGGCAGTTGAGCAGTTCTTGAAAAACGAGGCAACAACGAACTTCAAGAACGCAAACGCTGCAGCAGAGAACGCCTTACCGTGGTTTGAGCATCGCCAGTTTGGGGGTGTGGAAAACGTTCAGGTTGCCAAACAATCCGCAACGTGGTATCAAGATTTTTAATTTTACCTTGCGGAGGAACGACGTGGATTAAGGCGATTGAGGGTCTTTCTTAAACCTGAAGAAACACCCCGCTGAATGCCACACGCGCATTCAGCGTTGATTCGCAAAAACCCCTCCACTCCGTTACGGGCTACTGTTAACGGCGTTTTGGACGTGACGCATCTTTAGTTGGGTATCGCTTCGCTAACAGCACTCTGGATTTTCTTGGAAATTTTTTGGGCGATATGGAGGGTTGTTTCCTCGGGAACCTGCCCTCCTATTTCAGCGACCAACACGACGATAGTCTGTTGTACGAACAAAAAATTCGCTCCAGCCTGCCACACCAGATCACCCAGTCCATGTTTATCATTTGATCGGGGTTGATAGATAGAATCACGTCCACCTAATTTCGGCACGGTTTGCGCTGAAAGCCGAAATCTGCTCTCATTAGCGACTGTGCGTGCTTCGTCGTGTGACTCGAAGAACCAGTAATTGATGACAACTTGCTGTGCGGCTGTGTGGTTTAACCACCATCTATCGCGCCAACCGAATTGTGCGATCGGTCGCCTTGGGGCTGTTGGAGAGTAGATTTCTTGGGCAGAAGTACGACGCGCGACTATATCTGCCAAGTCATCAGGTGTAAGTTGAATTGCTTCAAGCGTGAGTTTCATGCTGGTATGATAACATCACTCACAGCAAAATTTCAAATTAAAAACAGGGTGTGTTGCTACTCATGTATTAAATTATGAAGGTTTTTCGGGCGCATATCAACTCATAAAAAGGAATGTCTTGGATTTATAAAAAGAAAATGTAGCCTGCAACAACGGCGCAGGGTTTTTGCTGGGGTGTTTCTTCAACTCGTACACGAAAACCGTCAAAGTACAAACAGCGTTCCTTATCCGCAAGGTAAGTTAAAAAAATGAGAATATTAGCGCGGTATATACTTAAAGAATTTATTCCACCATTCATCATAGCACTTATCTGTTTTACCTTTATCCTCATCTTCGATGACCTTTTTCGGTTGACGAAGCTTTTTGTGCAGAAGGGGATAAGTCCAATTTACCTTGTCGAGTTGCTCACCTATGTGATGCCAGCGACGGTTGTGCTATCTCTTCCGATGGCGGCTTTGGTCGCAATTTTACTTTCCCTCGGGAGACTCTCTACCGATAATGAGATCGTCGCGATGAAAGCGCATGGTGTCGCTTTCCATCATCTTATGCTTCCCCTTTTAGGTATCGCGGTGGTACTAAGCGTTGTCGATCTCGGGTTGATGGATTATGCATTGCCGAGGGCGAATCTTGCTTACGCCACACTCAAACGCGACATCCAAAGACACAATCCGACGTTCGTTTTGGAAGAAGCCACCGTCATGAAAGAGTTGGAGAGGGAAGGCAAGTTATGGATGTACGAATCCACAGATGCCAAGAGTGGTCGCATGCAGGATGTCAAAATCTGGGATGGCATCTGGAGTGGACGTCCTCGGTTCAGTCACGCCCGAGAAGGCACCCTCGGTTTTGAAGGGGGTAGAGCCATGCTCACGCTTTACGATGGACTCACTTACGAACCTACAACCGATGACTCAGAGGCATATCGTGTAACGAAGTTCCAGCAGCAGCAACTGGCACTGCAATTGACCGAGGATCTGGAGCGCGGCGCGTTTCGGAACCAGACACCACGCTCAATGAGTATTGCCCAACTCAAAGCATTCATCAATACCTTGGCAGCCTCCGTCCAAACCAGCCAAAATCCTGACTACACCCGTAGTAGACTCCGTTTTGCAGAGGTCGAGTATCACAAGAAGTTTTCTATCCCTTTCGCATGTTTGGCGTTCGGGTTAATGGGCGTGCCGCTTGGGTTGATGGTAAAACAGAGCGGTAAGATGATTGGGTTTGGTCTCGGTTTAGCTGTGATCTTAGTTTACTACTTACTGCTTCAGATCGGCCAAAGTGCAGGTTTGAATGGTATGGTATCTCCTGCCCTTGCCATGTGGCTCCCCAATATTGCTATCGGTGTGTTCGGCGTTTTGCTCAGTATCCGTATGATGGGCGAAGGAACACTGCGGATGTGGCGTGCCCGCGACAAGTTGCCGCTTGTCGTCAGTCGGAAAGCCGAATCATAGTCGTTATTCCGCAAGGTAAAATTAAAAATTGAATATTTTAGATCGGTACCTGCTTCGCGAATACCTCAAAGCCTTTTTTGTCGGGCTTCTGTTCTTTATTGCCCTGATTATTATTGTGCGTTTGTTGGATAAGGACATTAAGAAGTTTGATGATGATGTCGCTTATATGACCGCTGTTAAAATTGTTCTCTTCCAAGCACCACGTCGGATTATGGAGGTAGTACCCGTTGCGGCATTTGTGGCTATCTTTTTTGTGCTCGGCAGAATGGTCCAAAGCAACGAGTTCACTGCTATGAAGGCGGGTGGCCTCAGTGTGTACCGGCTCCTCGTTCCTGTTCTGATTGTAACGCTCGTTATTTGTGGATTCTTCGCGCTTTTTTATAACCGTGTCGCGTCGCCTGCCTTTCATGAAGCACATCTCTTGCAAAATCAGGTTAAGCCGCGTCGCGGCAGGAATATCGTCTTCAAAGGCAAAGGCGAACGTATCTTTTACTCACAGCGGATCGCTTTGGACGCTCGTAAAATCCAACAACTCACCATCTATGAATATGATACGGAGGGGGAACTCGCTCATGTAACGTTCGCGAAGTCAGCGGAGTGGACACCTACCGAGTGGCAGTTAACCGATGGATACATTCGCCACTTTGAAGGAGGGGTGGAGGTAGGTTATGAAGCGTTCGATACACATGCGATTGAGCGGCATGAAGATCCTGCCCGTTTTATCGGCAGTGAGAAGGATCCCAGAGCGATGACAATCGAAGAACTTCGCGAGCAGATCGCCTATAAACAGGAAGCGGGGCAGATTTCGCGCAAAGAGCAGGTAAAGTTGTATCACAAGACGGCATATCCGTTCGCCGCTGTCGTTGTTGTTCTGCTTGGCGCGCCTATCGCCATCCGTTTTGGTAGGGCAGGTTTCTTTGCAGGTTTGGTGATTGCTTTCTTCCTCTCTTTTATCTATTGGGCACTCTCCTTCGCAACCCTTGAGGGATTGAGTGAAAGTGGCAAACTTCACCCGTTTCTCGCGTGTTGGGGCGCGAACATCCTGTACGCTGCCGTTGGGGGTATCATGATCTGGCGTACACCGAAATAAGATGTAGGAACGAGGTTCCCTCGCCCCTACGACACGGCAGAAAACATGATCTCCTCAAGAATTGGTAGCTTTTTCTTCAAAATCCGCAGTTTCACACCTATCCCCTTCATCTTCGCACTCCTCTACTTTGCAGAGCCTCTGTGGTACACAGTCGTAATTGGCGTGCTGTTCATTGCTATAGGTGAGCTTCTCAGAATATGGGCGGTCGGATATGCAGGGGCATCCACCCGTGCAAGAACGCTTGGTGCAGCGCGAGATCTCGTCACAACGGGTCCCTATGGATATGTCCGTAACCCCCTTTATCTCGGTAATTTCCTGCTCAGTCTTGGTGTTTGCTTTGTTGCGAATGTCTATTGGCTTATTGCCGTACTTGTTGTCGGTTATTTCTGCCAATACCTCCCGATTATTGCCGTAGAAGAGTCTTATCTGATGGAATCTTGCGGCTTGATCTATCGGGCATATAAAGAGCGGGTGCCACGCTTTATTCCCCAATTTCGTCCGTACCCCGAACCCTCTCCCCACGATTTTTCTTGGACACGTGCCATCAAAAGCGAAAAGCGGACCCTGACAGCGATTGTCTGTGTCATCGGATTGATTTTTGTGAGACAAATCGTTGACCTGTTGTAGTTGCTTCGTGCCAAAATTCCAGAGGCATTCAATTCTTCTGTAGGAGGGTGGAAACACCCCAGCAAAAACACTCCGATTCCCGACTTCTTTCTGTAGGAGCGAGTTCCAGCTCGCGATACCTGCGCGAAAATCATTAAAAAACCGACAATTGAATGGCTCTGGCCAAAATTCACAATTTTCTTAACATTATTTTCACAATAGTGTATTATGTAAAACGATGATGTTGTTCGACTTTCAGATGTATGTTCACGAGTTACCGCCCAGATAACCTGAGACACACAGTTTTTCAGAAACAGAAGGAGACACATCTCATGAAAGGAATGTTCTGCTCATTCACGATGCCCTCCGTCCTCCTGATACTGTTGGTTCTGCCTGTTAACATCGCCTCATCAAAGGCGTTTAACAACGATTTCGAGACGGGCGATCTTACGGATTGGGAAACAGAAGGAGAGGCATTTGATTTCCAACCTACTTGGGGAGATAACCCGACAGCACGGAACCGCGGTCAGCCCTCTGAACATCAGGGAGATTGGTGGTTAGGGTTATATGAAAAGTACCAAGGTCCAGATAAAGGAAAAAAACTCGGACAGAATCCAGGCGCAACGCAGGGCGATGGACCTCAAGGTACTCTCACTTCGATTGAGTTCACAATTATCGGAAAAACGATGAATTTCCTCATCGGCGGCGGCAATCATCCATGGAAAGATGACCCTGCTCCCTGTTGTGTTAACCTTGAGATTAAGGGAAAAGTCGTTCTCACAGCAACAGGGAAAGCTACTGAAACGATGGCGCGGGTAGAGTGGGATGTCTCCGAATTCAGTGGCAAGACCGCCCAAATTGTTGTTATTGATAACAATAGCGGCGGGTGGGGACATCCGAACTTTGATGATATACATCAAGCCGATTCCAAAGGAAAAAATATCCCGTGGGAACGAGTCCTGTCTGTTGACGCCCGCGGGAAGTTGGCTGTCACTTGGGCACAGATGAAAAAGTACTATTAGTTTGAGAATTGAACAACGTCATCGTTCTTTCATTCTCTAACGTGAGTTTGAAAATAAATCCGTAGGTGTTTTTGCTTGGGTGTTTCCCCTAGGTTGAGCGGTAAACAGACCCGAAAAGCCTCGTAATTTGGACAGATATTCCGTTTTTCAAGGCATCTTCTGTGTCAAAAGGGGTAGCGAAACCCAACATGTCACTATATCTGCGCCAACCCCGCACGTTCCCGGAAACGATTGAACGTTTTCAGGATTCCTTGCTCCATCGTGTAGTCAGGCATAAAGCCCATCTCCTCAGCGATGGGTGTTGCATCGTAGTCCCACGAGATCCCGAACACCCCTGGCTCCAGCGTAATCTGTGCATCTGGCACCAGCGTCTTGAGGTATGCCACGCCTTCTTTGACAGGTCGGATACCGCCCTTCACATTGAAGACGCGTGTCTGCGTTGTTGGACAGGTACATGCAACCACGATCGAACGAGAAACATCTTCTACATACTGCCAATCCACTGCATCATCGCCAAACGGACAGACGTGTGCTTTACCTAACGCCACCGCTTCGATCATTTGCGTCGTGAATGAACTCATGCCGCGGGTTCTACCCACCCCATAGACCGCAGTAAACCGGAGCCCGATTGAATCCACACCGTAGGCATCAAAATAGTGCATTGCGTATCTTTCGTTAAGAGATTTGCATGCCCCATAGATGAACTTCGGATAGTGTGGTGCGTCGTTGAGAATCTGTTCGTGGTTGTAGTCCTCTGGTGCTCCGAAGACTGCGACGCTGCTTGCCCATACGACACGTTTTAGGTTGAAAATACGCGCCGCTTCCAATATGTTGATTGTGCCTTCGCAGACCACCTTGAGTGCCTCTGGTGGATTCGCGTTGCACGCTGGCACCTGCCACGAGGCAAGATGGATAACCCGATCAATTTCATGTTCTTGGATAGTGCGCAGGACGTGTGGTAGATCGGTGATGTCGCCCTGCACGAAGGTGAACCCTTCAAGTTGTTCATCCGTGAGGACCATTTTAGGAATCGTCAGGTCGTAAGCAAAATCGTAAACGACTACCTTTTCACCGGCGGTCAATAGGTCGCGGATGACGTAAGTACCGATGCACCCCATGCCACCGGTGAGCAGATATGCCATAATGTTTTTTCTCCTTCATGTCAACGGGCGCGATCGGATGACCGCGCCGCACACTAAAACAGATGCTAACTCGCTTGGAGAGGTGTCTCCACATTCACGAGGATATCCTCGCCCTCCACTTTGACAGGATAAGTAGGGAGTTTTTCCTCACCGGGCCACACACACTCACCTGTCGTCACATCAAATTCCCACATGTGGAGTGGGCACGTAACACAGTTGTTATCTAAAAAGCCGTAACTCAAAACGCCGCCGAGGTGTGGGCAGATGTTGTTCATGGCGTAATACTCACCCTTCACGTTGTAGATGCCGATGAAAACACCTTCGACTTTCACACCTATACATTTACCGGGTTGAATCTGATCGGTTGTCGCGGCTTTTACAAATTGTGACATAATTTCTCCTTAAGCGTCATCCATGGGATACAGGCTACATCCGCCGTCTACGAGCAGCACTGTTCCTGTCATATAGTCTGCAGCGGTGCTGCACAAAAACAGAAAGGCGTCTGCGACCGAATCAAGCGGTTGCATAACGCCAAGTGGAATTGCTTTCTGTGCCCGAGCGCGGTAAGTTGGATCCGTATCCCACTGTTGTTTCGCAAGCCCAACGCTGACGATCCCAGGTGCGACAGCGTTGGCGCGAATCCCTTGGTCAGCGAGTTCCCGTGCAAAAGAACGCATGAGTTGCTTCATTGCCGCCTTGCTTGCGTTATACGGTCCAATCTCGGGCCACGGCACATCAGCGACCCAAGATGTCGTAAAAATGAGTTGTCCTTTAATGTTATCTTCAAGCATTGAACGGGATGCGGCACTGCCCAATAAGAACGCTGTCCGTACATTGACCGCCATTGTCTCATCCCACTCTTCTGCTTTATATTCCAACAGCGGTTTCGGAATCACCATACCAATA
The DNA here is from genome assembly GCA_965208635.1 of Candidatus Poribacteria bacterium. Taxonomy (GTDB): domain Bacteria; phylum Poribacteria; class WGA-4E; order WGA-4E; family WGA-3G; genus WGA-3G. Next base: position 5,341,080 of record OZ242349.1, on the reverse strand, counting down.
TGACAGAGCACGACGTGGATAGGTCCGAACCGTTCGCGGGCAGTATTTACCAACATATCTGTTTCATCGGTGTCCGTCAGGTCTGCCTTAACATAGTTTATTTTTGATATGTCAATGTCGTTCTGACGAAGTCGGTCTGTTGCCTGCTGATCCGACAGGATGTCGTTCACTGTTAGGTTCGCGCCGTGCGCCATTAATTTTTTGACGATTCCGAGTCCGATCGCTCCACACCCACCGGAAATAACGATATGTCGTCCAGCGAGTGCATCGTTACGGAAAGCCATTACCAAATTCTCCTATTATTTTCCCATCACTTTGCCTTCACCGCGCGGATCCGTTCCGCCGTCGTGGTGAGTTCCGTCGTCCGAGACGCGAACGCCGTGTCCTGGACCTCCGATGCCTGCACTTGGGGTGATTTCATGTCCGAGTTCTCGTAACGCTGCGAGCACATCTTCACCGGCGCGAGGTTCAACTTGGATCGGTTCGGCACCGTCGGAGTGGAAACGTGGCGCGTCCAGTGCTTGTTGCATTGAGATGTGTAAATCTATAAGACTTACACTAATGTTAAACTGATTGTTCGGGATAGTTCTGCCGCCGGGGATACCGTAAGTCGCGAAGGGTTTGCCGTCCCGCGTCGCGAGACACGGAGCCATGTTGTGAAGTGGACGTTTGCCCGGTCCCACTGAGTTCGCAATCCCCGGTCGGGGATCGAAACGTCCGACACCGTGTCCGAAGAGGAGTCCTGTTCCCGGCACTGTCACCATTGAACCGAATCCACCCCCGTGCGTTTGTGTAAGAGATACCATATTCCCGTGTGCATCCGCAGTAGAGATGTGGCTTGTGCAGTTCATCGGTTCATAGTAGACAACCTCCCCCGGTTGAGGTGATTCAAGCCCTGCCTTCAGTTTTTCGCTGAGTGTAGCAGTAAAACTATCTGAGAGTTCCGTTTCAATATCTATATCAACGAATGTCGGATCACCAAATCGGCGGAGCCTTTCGGGCCAGCAGACCTTCATGGCTTCAGCAAAAAGGTGGTATCTCTCAGCGACGGACATTGATGCCACGTCAAATCCTTCCACCAACCGGAGCATCTGTAAGGTGGTCAGGCCACCTGCTCCGAGGGGTGCCGTATAGACCGAGTAGCCTCGATACTGAATTTGGTAAGGTTGTGTGATGAAGGGTCGGTAGGTCTTGAGGTCGTCCACGGTTAGGCATCCGCCTAATTCCTGAATGTGGTTTGCGATTGTTTCGGCGATTGCACCTTCGTAGAATGCGGCGTGTCCGCCTTCAGCGACTGCCTCCAAGGTTCGGGCGAGTTCGGGATTGGTGAGTGTTTCCCCTTTCTTCGGCGGTCTGCCATTTTTGAGGAAAACGCGTGCCGTTTCAGGGAAGTCCTGTTTCCAACGTTCGGCATTTCCTGCGATCCCACCACGGTTTGCGGTGTTCGGAGCATAGCCATAACGGGCAGAATTGATGGCGGGTCGGAGCACTTCCGCGAGTGACTGACTTCCGTACTCTTCTAAAGCCAAGCACAAGCCGGCAACAACTCCCGGTACCCCAACAGACAACGGTCCGTGAACGTTTACGCGTCCCGGCACCCGGTACCCCGCAACTGCATCTGGCGCGTCTTCAATCGTAAACATATCCTCAGAGGCGGCAGCTGGTGCGGCAGTGTTGTAGTCTATCGCGATGACATCTTCCGTTTTCTTGCGATAGATAAGCACACAGCCACCATATCCCGCGATACCGTTGTGAGAGGGTTCCACAACACCCTCTGCAAAGGCAGCGGCAACAGCGGCATCAACGGCGTTTCCACCTGCAAGGAGCATTTCAAACCCCGCTTGGGCAGTGCGAGGGTGTGGTCCAGCGACGGTCCCATAGTCCCTTTTGTGTAAATTCACAAGTTTTTTCCTTTTGCTGAAGGTAATACGTGGAATTCTAAAAGTTTTGCACAGAATTGTCAAGGATTTCAAGCATTATAGATGCTTTTTTGACATATTATAGTAAAATCCGAAATTTAAGGGGACATTTTTGACGGTTTCCAGCCCAAACTCGGTAGGGTGCGGTTTGCAACCGCTCTGGATGGTGAAAAAAAGGCAGAAAACCCGATAATTTCTTAAAACTATAGTAAAACTGAAAAATAAATAGACATTCGCCCCTCCCTTGGTAGGCGAGGTTTCTAACCTCGCCGATGCAGAGTGTCCTATTAATTCTAAACTTTACTATAAATGACCCTAATCCTGTTAGGAATTTCTGTTCAATTTTTCAAGGAATCGTGGTACAATCTGGATGCCGGCATTCTCAAGCATCAATCATCGAAAGAGGAAACATAATGAACAATCAAGTGACTTCCCCCGAAGCATTCTTTGGATTCCAACTTGGCTCTGACCGTAAGATCGCCACTTGGGACAAGATCGTTGTGTACTTGCGGTTGTTAGAGCAGGAGAGCGACTGCCTGCAAGTCGTTGATATGGGTCCCTCTACAGAGGGAAACCCGTTTCTGTTAGCCTTTATCTCATCGCCGCAAAATCTGGCGAATTTAACGCGTCTGCAAGCGGTCAATGCCCAAATAAGCGATGCGCGGGGACTCTCAGAGGACGCGGCGAAGGCACTGATCAGTGAGGGAAAAGCAGTAATCTGTCAGTCGATGGGCATTCACGCCACAGAGATCGGAAGCACGCAGATGGCTTCGGAACTTATCTACGATTTGATAACCCGAACGGATGCGGAAACCCAGCGCATTCTTGATAACGTGATTTTCCTGATGTTTCCCTGTCTGAACCCGGACGGCCTGAACATGACAACAGATTGGTACGACAAATATCTCGATACCGAATACGAGGGTTGTAATCTTCCGTGGCTGTATCATAAATATGCCGGGCACGACAACAACCGTGATGCCTTTATGTTGAATCTGGTCGAATCGCAATACGTCGCACGGATTCTATTTCAGGAGTGGTATCCACAAGTGTTCCAAGATCACCACGAGATGGGGAGTTACGGGGCACGCCTGTACGTCGCGCCTTATTGTGAACCGATTCACCCGCACGCTGATCCACTCGTCTGGCGGGAAATGAGCTGGTACGGGGCACACATGGCATACAGACTTGAGGAAGCTGGGAAGACAGGTGTCCTGAATGCCGCACAATATCCAGCATGGAGTCACCTCGGATTCCATTGGATTGGGAATTATCACAACATTGCCAGCATCTTGACCGAATCCGCACACGCCAAGTTGGCGACACCCTTGTATATCCACAAGGGGCAGTTAAAATCCCAAGTCGGACGACTCAGAGCGTTTCCGCAGTATAAACCCCAGACCAATTTTCCACATCCGTGGCTCGGCGGTTGGTGGCGATTACGCGACATCGTCGAGCAACAGAAGATTGCCGCATGGGGTTTACTTGATTTAGCCGCACGGCACAAGGATACTATCCTGTCGAACGCATATCTGAAAGCGAAACGCCAGACAGCGCGTGGTGCTACGGGGACGCCAAAGGCATATCTCATCCGTCCGAAACAGCATGATGCCTTAACCGTTGTGGATCTGATCAATAAACTGCTCGCGCAGGGCATTGACATCCAGAAAGCAACGCAAGCCTTCACCACCAATGATGTAACCTATCCAGCGGGTACATACGCCATTTTCCTCAATCAGCCGAAAATGGCGATCATCAAAACCCTGCTCGGACAGACCTTTTTCCCGGATGACGCTTGGACACGCACGCCGGACGGTACGCCAAATCGTCCGTATGACACGGCGACAGACACAATCGCAGAGTTTATGGGTGTGAATGTAGAACCTGTTGATACTTTGGCATGCGATGACGCTATTTTCGCTTTACTCACAGCACCTGAGCAGCCCACGGGGCAGTTGGTTGGTGAATCAGAATTTGGCTATATCTTCGACGGACGACTCAACGAAAGTTTCAGGATTGTCAACCAGTTGCTGGCGCAAGACATCCAAGTCATACGGGTTGATGAAGCTATCGAAGTCGGCGATGCGCATTTTCCACCGGGGGCGTTTGTAGTCCCCGCTGAATCAAAAGAAGTGCTTGAAGGATTCACGCTCGATTCTGGAGTCACGTTTTATGCCTTAGAACAGGAACTCTCGGTCCCTCGGTATAAGGTCCAACAATTGCGCATCGGTATGTACCAGCGATACCATGGAGGCAATATGGATGAAGGTTGGACGCGATTGGTCCTTGAACAGTTCGGATTCCCTTATCAAACGTTGAAAGACGATGACATTACGGGCGGCGATCTAACTCAGCGGCTTGACGTTTTCATACTCCCCAGCGACGTGACCAACAGCATCGTTGGCAAAGCGGAAAAGGACAAAGTTGACGAAGATGAATCGAAGGAGTTTGATGTTCCGCCAGCGTACCGGAGTGGCATCGGTAAGGAGGGTGTCAAAGCGATTAAGCAGTTCGTCGAAGAAGGAGGAACACTACTTGCCCTTAACGAGGCGTGTGAGTTTGCGATTGAGAAATTGGATTTACAGGTCAGCAATACCCTTAAAGGAAAGTCGTCGAAGTCCTTCTTTTGTCCCGGATCGACATTGAAAGCGTCTGTTGACACAAACCACCCGCTTGGGTATGGTATGCCTGATGAAACGCTTATACTCTTCTGGGATAGTCCGGCATTTGAAATTCAACCCTCACGCTTCAGCGAAAGATACGAACTCGTTGTTCAGTATCCAGAAAAGGCTATCTTGCAAAGCGGTTGGCTTATCGGCGAAGATCAGTTCGCGGGACAGACGGCTATGGTCTCGGCACGATATGGTATGGGGCGTGTCATCCTTTTCGGATTCCGACCGCAGTTCCGTGCCCAAACCCGCGGGACGTTTAAGTTGTTTTTTAATGCCCTTCTCGGTTAATCTCTGAGATTACGGATTTGGAGATTGCATGGCAGGAGAACTGAATACCTCTGGCGTTTTATTTGACATACCGTCTGAAACCGTGTATAATACAAAGTAGCGTAAAAAGAATAAGCCTGCAACAACGGCGCAGGCGAATTCGAGAAACACACTTCAAAGATAGAACGCCCGTAATTTCTCCGCAAGGTAAATTAAAAATATGTCTCTTCGTAGGCGATCTCGCATCGTTGCGATGCAAGTACTGTATCAGATTCAACTCACCGCCGCTCCCGTGCCAAGTGTTATAGAGCGATTTTGGCAGAGCCAAGACACATCGGTGGAGCTTCGTTCTTTCGCGCTGGAACTTGTTGAAGGCACGACTGCACATCTGGAGACGATTGATACACTACTTCAAGACACATCCAAAAATTGGAAACTCCACCGAATGCCTGTCGTTGATCTCTCTATTCTGCGATGTGCAACTTACGAAATTCTCTATCTTGACGATATCGATCCGGCTACCTCGATCAACGAGGCTGTTGAGATTGCTAAATCCTACAGTACGCCGGATTCCCCTAAATTTATCAATGGTGTCTTGGACAATATCCGAAAAAAGTGTCCAAATATTCCTGAATCTTAGAATCTCTGACTGCGGGACAGACACTATGTCCAGGAAAATACTATATTAACCCAAGTTGCTACTGACAAAATTTTCGGCATGCAGATAACATTTTTCATTGAAATTGGTCATTATGCGTAGGTGTTTTGTAGCGTAAACTTTGAGTTTGCGCATCCACAGACACAAACTATAAAGTTTGTGCTACAAGTGGTAATTTAGGTTATATTAAGCGAATAGGAAAGGTTTAGTGATTCTATAAAGTAGCCAATGTTTAACTTGAAGAACTTAACACTTTGTCTGTTATTCCTGATACCAATGTCTGTGAACGCCGCACAGGAATTCAAATTTGTTAATGCGTTCGGTGGGAAAGGGGCAGGTGAATCACAATTCTCAAAAACCTTGTCCATGGCGTTTGGTCCTGACGGTGCCATTTATGTGACGGATACAGATAACTTCCGGATCCAGAAATTCAATGAAATGGGGGTTTTTGTATTTGACATCCAGATGGAGGTAGAGAGTGAATTTCGGTTCATTAATCCTACAGCTATCGCTATCGGCACGGATAGTAGTATCTATGTAATGGACTGGATGTTCGTGGAGATTTCAGACGCAAACCTGCAAGAAGAGCAGGATCCGAAGATCTTTAACTACGGTCCGTGTATCCATAAATTTGATGCGAGCGGTGAATTTGTCGCAAGTTACCCGATTCAAGACTTGAGCCAACGGATAAAACGTCTTGAATCCGCCGCTCCCGGCTTGGATGCGGATGGTAATTATGCGCTGATTATTCCACAGGGGGACACGAAACGAGAATTTTTACTCGCAACCGATACACAGAATAATCTCTATATTTGTGACAGCGATGTGCCGAACAAGCTTATTCTCAAACTGGATGCGGACGGCAGGACGATCGCTCGCTATTTCCTTGACCAACCCGGTGCAGGGTACATCACACAGCCCGCAGATATGGCGGTGGATAGAGCTGGGAATCTCTATGTTGTTGATGAAAAGGGGCATCGGGTGCTGAAATACAGTGCCGATGGGAAGTTCGAGCGTGCTTTTGGTAAGCATGGCGATGCCGCTGGGGAATTTATCGCCCCTTTTCGGATAGCGGTATTGACAGATGGCACGCTTCTGATCGCTGATACAGCGAAGTACTTAAAGGACTTCGCCTCCACGCTTCCGAAACGACTTGACGATCCGACGCGACGCTACGATGGTCATACAAGGCTGTTTCGCTATCGGCTACGACGTATACAACGGTTTACCACAGATGGCGCATATACGCAGAAGTTACTCATCCCCTTTCGGCGAGAAGTTGAAACCGATGTTGCGCTCCAACTCAAAGGCATTGACAGACGTGGGAACCTTTACTATCTTGATCCAACGGAATTGCGATTTCGGAAATATGCACCGACTACGTCATTAATCTCCTCAATGTTCCAAACGGAACTCAAACTCCGTTATACACGCGATTTACACGATGTTGAAATCGACAATCAAGATGATTTAGATGCCGATCTCTATACCAAATCCGATTTTGATGAGCAGATTATTCAGGATACCGCACACGCAAATTTGATTTTCTTTTATGATCTCAGTGAGGCATACCGCATCGCTTTGTCGAATCGACTCACTTATGTCCGAATGACCGATACGAGTTATTACCGGGCAAGGGATTTTGAGGACTTCCGCGGACGGTTCAATCAGGATGATCGGGCGACTGAGAACTCTTGGGACGATCGTATCCAACTTGATTTTACGTGGATCCGTGATCATAGTCTCTACAATTATCGAGAAGCGCGGGCTTTTGCCTACTTCAGCGTCATTCGCGTCGATTTCATCAACGATGCCCTTGACAGTTTCAATTACCGATTCTTCGATTTCAATGCCAATCTCTCCGACTGGGGGGCAGGGATACATTACGACTTAAGTCGAACGTTCCGCTTGAATTTTGAAATCACACATTTTTTCGGCGAGAATCGATATACCTATATTGACGAGACGAATATTCTCTACGCCACCGGTTTTCAGGAAGGAGACCTAACCCGCGCTGTGTTGTTCATCAATGGGTTTTTTTGACACGGAAAGGAGGTTTTACCCATGCAGAAATATGCACTCTCACAGCTTACTGAAGGCACACTCAATACACTTGTGACGTTGCGAGAGCAGGCAGAAGTGTCTAAGAAGTGGAGCGATATGCAGGTCCCTCTCACTTCAGAAGAGTCGGTGTGGCTTGAGAAGATAAAGGCCACCTTGCGTGAGCGCCAACTTGTACACATGAACGAAGCGACCCTTTGGGCGCGCGCTATCTATCCGCTGTTGATACTCGCTGAACAGAGACATGTTCAAGCATGGACAGGAGTGCCGCTCCGAGCCACTTATCCGACATTTGAACTTGAAGGAGAAGCCGATGGAGCCCTTGCTCCTTCTGTTGGCGGAAAAATTCGCCCACCCTATCTCATCGTGCATGAAGCGAAACGGAGTGTGGATGCACCCGATCCGCTGTATCAACTCTACGGCGAAATGCTTGCCGCCGCATGGCTCAATTGGCACAGTAATCCCACCCTTGAACAAGAAATTTTTGGCTGTTACACCGTCAATGACACTTGGGCCTTCGTGCGCGGGATTGTTAGCGACATTGACAGCGAAAGACCAACCTTTGACATTGAATTCGCACCCGTATATAATGGCGTTTTACAAGCAGAACGTGTCGTTGAGATACTAAAGTTCATTGTCGCTAAGCACGTAAACGTTAGCACTTAACAGGAGGCATCAATATGGCAACTTTTGGAACAGGTGATTACCAATATGAGGTCGTCGAAGGGTGGGGTATGATCCCGCAACTCGGACTCGTTTCCGGCGTGGCGTGTGACTCAAACGACAGAGTCTATGTCTTTAATCGGAGTCCACAACCGGCTATGCTCGTTTTCGAGGCGGATGGCACCTTTGTAACGGAATGGGGTAAGGATATCTTTCAGAAACCGCACGGTATCTGGATTAGTCCCGACGATGAAATCTATACCACAGACACCGTCGATCACACGGTGCGGAAATTTTCGCTGGATGGTGGATTGTTAGAGACCTTCGGTACTGTCGACCAACCGGGGCCACCGGGAGGACCTTTTAATGAACCGACGCGTGCTGTCCTTTCAACATCTGGGGAAATGTACGTCTCTGATGGTTATGGACAATCGCGGGTACACCGAATGACTGCAGATGGCGAGGTTATCGTTTCATGGGGCGCACCCGGCACGGGACCCGGCGAATTTAACCTCCCGCACGATGTTACCGTTGACCACAATGACCGCGTTTATATTCTCGATCGTGGCAACCTTCGCTGTCAGATTTTTAACAACGATGGCGAGTACTTGACTGAGTGGACAGACCTCCGTTCCCCTAACGATCTCTTCATTGATAGTGATAACATCATTCACATCGCTGAAGGTGGACAACGTATTAGCATTATGACACTTGAGGGTGAAGTCATCGGACGTTGGGGTGAGAAGGGAGACGCTCCCGGACAGTTCAGTGATTCCCCGCACGGTATCTGGATCGATTCAAACGGGAATATCTATGTTAGTGAAGTCATTGCTGATAGACGTTTCCAAAAATTCGCAAGGGTTTAATAAGTTTTGAAAAGACATTATTACTATTTTAGCGGCGCAGCTTGCAAGCGCATATTGCAAGCCAGTATTGTTTTTATCGGAGTTGTCGGATGCGCGTTGGTGTTTGCTGACGAAGGGCATGAGCATTCAGGCGATCGGATAAAGGAGTTAATAAACCAACCCCTTACCCTGCAACTCGCAATTGCGGCACTCGTCATCTCATTCGTGCTTGGCGGTTTGCACGCGCTAACACCGGGACACGGAAAAGCCATAGTTGCTGCTTACCTCGTCGGTTCTAAAGGTAGGGTAATTGACGCAGTTTTCCTTGGGCTTGTCGTCACCTTTACGCACACCTTCAGTGTCATCGCGCTTGGAGTCATCATGCTGGTCGCCCAAGAGTATGCACCGGAGGATATTGTGCCGTGGTTGAGTTTGTTCTCTGGGGTTTTGATTGTTGGTATTGGGGCATGGTTGCTGACTACAAACATGAAACAGTATTACAGCGGCGGTGCACATAGCCACGATCACGGACATGGACATACGCATCATTCGCACGACCACGATCATGATCATTCGCATGCGGACGACCACGATCACGGACACGACGATGAACATGGACACGACCATGACCACGATCATAATCACTCGCATGAACACGGGGACGATCACGATCACACCCATTCGCATGATGACCATGCTCATACACATAGCCATGGGGGGCGGACACATAGCCATGTGCCTTCAGAGCGGACGGGTTTTTGGGGATTACTATCGCTCGGTATCTCAGGGGGTATCGTGCCGTGTGTCGATGCCCTTATCGGGCTCCTATTCGCGATTAGCCTTAACAAACTTGTGTGGGGCCTAATTATCCTATGTGCGTTCTCATTGGGGCTTGCCGCTGTTCTGGTCGCCATCGGTATTCTGATGGTGTTGGCGAAACCGGTAATTGAGCGTTTTACAGGTGAAGGGGTCTGGTTACAACGCCTACCGATGCTAAGTGCCGCTGTTGTCATTCTGCTCGGGGCAGTATTAGTATTCAAGGCGTTCAACACTATCGGTGTTCATATTTGAAAAGAGGAGGCAACCTATGCTCAGCACTGTTGGAATTTTAAGCCCCGGTGATATGGGACACACCGTCGGGAATGTTCTCCGTCAAAACGGTTTGCGTGTCATCACCTGTTTGGAAGGAAGAAGCCAACGCACTCGGGAACTCGCTGAGAAAGCAAGGATTGTGGACGTGCCGACGTACCCACAATTCGTCACGGAAGCCGATCTTATCCTCTCAATCATGGTACCCGCACAGGCGATGTCTGCTGCGTCTATGGTTGCAGAAGCGTTACAGAAGATAGACACGACGTTAACCTATGCCGATTGCAACGCCATCGCACCACAGACGGTTCGTAAATTGGGTGAGAGCATCACCTCGGCAGGCGGAATGTTCGTCGATGCATCTATCATCGGTCCGCCACCTCGTACACCAGGAGCCACGCGGTTCTACGCATCGGGACCGAACCTCGACATATTCTCAGAACTCAACAATTATGGATTAGATGTGCGAGCTCTCGGCGAGGAGGTAGGACTCGCCTCCGCAATTAAGATGTGCTACGCCTCCCTGACCAAAGGGTTAACCGCGCTCTGCACCGAATTGCTCACAGCGGCATCCGTTTTAGGGGTTTCAGAGGCACTTACTGCGGAGTTTCAATTGAGTCAATCTGCACTTTTTGAAAGGATGGAAAACGGACTGCCGGGTATGCCCCCGAAAGCGAGACGCTGGATCGGTGAAATGGAAGAAATTTCCGCAACCTTTGCGCATGTCGGGTTGACACCGAATATTTTGACAGGCGCGGCGGATATGTATCGATTTGTTGGGGACACGCATCTCGCGGATCTTCCACCTGAGGCACGTGACGAGTTTCCGAACTTGGCAGGATTGATTGAAATCTTAGCAAAGAATCTTAAATCGGAATAACGAATCGCCATATTAGCAATCAGTAGTCAGCAGGCGAAAAAGATAGGCGGATTTACGCGTAGCGCATAACTGTAAGCCTGCAACAACGGCGCAGGGTTTTTGATAGGGTGTTTCCTCAATTTCCCCTTGATAGGGGTTTTTGCTTGGGTGTTTCCTCAATTTCCTCAATTTCTTCAACTCGAACACGAAGAACGTCAAAGTTCTAACTCGCGTTCCTTATCTGCAAGGTAAAATTAAAGATACCATTGTGCTTGTGCTCTGAAAAACTGGGCATACAGGCCATCCCTTGCCAGTAGTGTCTCGTGGTCCCCATCCTCAACAATTGTTCCGTTATCAATGACGAGAATCCGATCACAGGTGCGTACGGATGAGAGACGGTGTGAAATTAACACCGATGTGCGCCCTTTGCTTCGTTCAATGAATCGTTCATAGACCGCTTGTTCAGCCAACGGGTCCAATGCCGCGGTCGGTTCATCGAGGACAACCAGCCATGGGGATTCTCGCATAAAACTCCGGGCTGTTGCGAGACGTTGCCATTCGCCACCGGAAAGATCGCGTCCTCCAAAGGTGGGACCCAGAGTTGTCTCGTAACCTGCTGTGAGTCTGTCAACAACCGGAGCCGCGCCCCCTGCAATTGATGCCGCTTCCATACGTTCGGGATGTTCGAGGTCGCCGAAGATAATGTTTTCGCGGGCGGTGAGGTGGTAGCTGGTGAAGTCCTGAAAAATGGCGCTGCAATGTGTTAACCACTGCCGATGATTCTCGTCGTTTAGTGGAACATCCCCGACATGAATTGTGCCTGTCTGTGGACGGTAGAGTCCCAACAGGACACGTCCCAGTGTCGTTTTCCCTGCCCCGTTGGGTCCCACCAATGCGACGCTCTCCCCTTTTTTCAAAGTCAAGTTGATGTGTTTTAACACCGGTTCTTGCGTGTTTGGATAGAGGAACGAAACATTTTCTATCCGAAGATATGGTGGTTCTTCAGAGGTCTGGAATGGATTGATGTGAGATTCTGAAGGGGATTTGCCTCCTGTCTTTGCTTTGATTGTGTCTGAACCGCGATCCAAGAACGGGTACAGATCTCCTGACAGACGGCGCATTTCGTTTCCTATCCACTGAAAATGACTGGTGACCTCGTTCCAGATACCATCCAATTGGACGAGGGCAGCGGCAGCGGCGATATAGGTGCCGACAGTCAATCCACCACGGAAGATTTCCAGCAGTAAGAGAATGAGCGAACAAGCGTATAACAAACCGCGTGCGATGTCAATTGCAAGATGTGCGAAGAATTTGCGTCGTTCAATTACCTGTTGTTCGTCTATTAACGCCATCCATAATTTTCGCCAGCGCGTTATCCATAGGTCCTGGGCTTGGTATAACCGAATTTCTTTGCCCGCTCCGCGGTCCGTCAAAATTCCTTCCAATGCATCTCGTTCTCGTCGTTGCGGTGTCTGTTCTACATCAAGGTTGTAAACACTCGCCGCAAAACGTGAACCGCTCCACCACGAAGCGAAACCTGTGATCATAGGAAGCAGTGCCAACAATGGATGGTAACGCCAGAGCACGATACCAAGCGCAACGGCACTGATTAATTGTTGGAGGCTGTCGAAGATCCACCAGACAATCTCATCAAGTTCTATACCCGACATTGCGCGTGCTCGCGCCAGCGCGTTTTGAAATTCTGGGGTCTGGAATTCAGTCAACGCTATTGTATTGGATTTCCGAACGATACTCTCATTCATCCATGCCTCAATGTTTGCTCCGACGTGAAGACGCAGCGGTTCCCGTAAATGATCGACAAGGATGCTAAGAATTTGTAAACCAATCAAACCTGCCAGCCACGGAACGACTTGTTTCCACCAATCTGCATCCCCTATAGCGGCGGTGATCGCATTGACTAAGCGTTCCGTCACAAAGAACTGACCGGCAGGCACAGCACCGAGCAACAGCGTGAGCAGCAGGACTCCCAAAAGTGCTAATGCACCGTTCTGCCAAGTGATCGAAAAGGTTCGGATATAGGCAGCGACGCTGTCTTTAACTATGGATCCCCATGTCTTCAATGTTTCTCTTACATTTCCCATAGTGTTCTATCCATTCTGAGTTTTAGAATAGGTTTGTAGTAGTGCGATTTATCGCACGTCCCGGAGGCAACAACGGGCATTGTCCCGCAAGTCCACACGCGACTTGCGCATGGTTTCCCTACTACGAACTGGATTTACCTTTAATTTAAAAGTGGACAAAGCTATAGTAGAACCCTCTTTTCTTCTTAGGACTTACGCATGTTGCTCTTTTGTAGCATAAACTGTTAGTTTGTGCCTAAGACCGTCTGTGTTTTTTCGAGGATCCCTACCTAACGGGGCGTGCTACCGTCAAAATTGCGTAAGTCCTATCTACTGATACCAATGCGCTTGTGCTCTGAAGAATTGGGCGTAGCGTCCATCTCTGTTAAGCAATGTCTCATGTGTACCGTCTTCAACGATACGACCTTCATCCAATACCAAGATACGGTCAGCGAGGCGGGCAGATCCGATTCGGTGTGAAATCAGGAATGTCATCCGTCCGGCGGCAAGCCTGACAAAACGCTGGTAGAGTTCAACTTCGGCTTGAGGGTCCAGGGCGGCGGTCGGTTCATCAAGGACGAGGACTTGCGGGTTTCGTGCCAAAGCCCGCGCAAGCGCGACTTTTTGCCATTCACCACCGGATAACTCAGCACCTTTCCCATCTTCGTCGAGTGAAGGATCCAGATATGTATCTAAACCGCGTGGAAGGGTTTGGAAACGATCCTCCATACCAACGTCTTTGATAACACGCCAGAGCGTATCGTCGTCAATCTGGAGACCTGGCGGACCCGGCACAAGTTCTTCCCTCACGGGTCTACGGAACCGCGTGAAATCTTGGAAAACGGAGGCGCAGTTAAGGGATATCTGCTCTGGCGCAATTGATGCCGCATCTACGCCATCATAGCGGATTGATCCGTCATCGGGTTGATAGAGACCGAGCAACAATTTGATGAGTGTCGATTTTCCCGCACCGTTAACGCCTACGATACTGACGACTTCCCCGGGACGTACATGAAAGTTTATGTCCTGTAGTACATCGTCGGTTGACCCCGAGTACCGGAAGCGTAGATTGCGAACCTCTACACCTTGCTGTAAGGGTATCGGAAATATCTCGGTTCCTGCCTGGGTGCGGGTTTTTTCTGCGCGCTCTAAGAAGGAATGCAAATCGCGAAGCAGGGGTAAGTCTACGAGTATGTTTTGTATGCTTCCGAGCAATCCCTCCATATTTCCTTGAAAGGTTGCCGCGGCACCGGTAAGCACAACGTAATCTCCAAGCGTGAGATTACCGTCTACAATGCGGGCGGCGAGTATGCCGATTGCTATTGCATAGGCGACGATTTCGGCGATCGTTGTGCCGGTAGAAGCCCGTATTTCCGTCCAAATCATTGAGACGGACTCCTTCCTCCATTTACGATGGTTCGTACGCCAGCGTCCAAAAAAGCGATCGAAGAGTCCATAGAGTCGGACTTCCTGACCAGAGGATGAACCGAGTAGTAGAGCGATCATATAATCCATCATGCGACGTACAGGGGTTGTATGGTAATTGTAGGTGTATGCTTTTTCGGCTGTTCTAACTTTGAACCAAGCAGAAGGGATTGCCGGCAATACGACCACAAGCACGAGCAGCGGATCCGCAATCCACAGGAGAACACCGTATCCCACGAGTGTTACACAGAGTTGTCCAATTTCCGTTAGAAATCGCAGAAAATTGGTGAGTCGATGGTCCAAAGCCTGTCGCGCCCGTTGTATCAGATCGTAGGTTTGTGGCTGGTCGAAGAGGGCGAAGTCGATATGTGTCGCGGCTTCCAGTAAGGCGTGCTGTTGATGGACTTTAATGCGGTTCTGCATCTTCCATCGTAGGTAACCGTCATAAGTGCCAGTTATATTTCTAAAAAGTGCCAAACCGACCAATGCGACCACCCACGGCGCGGCGGTCTCTAAACTCGGTTCCGTTTCCTTGGCGAGGATCGCTGTGATAAGATTCACCAGCCCCCGACTTGCCCAGAGGATACCAATAGGGATGAACCCGTGGACGAGTGTTAGGAGTGCCTGAGCAATTGCTCCGAATGGACTCACTCGCCACGCCACAAAGAAAAAACGGCGCAACGTCTTTACGGCGGAGGGACGAGATTCTGATTCTATGTTGGGGGAATGTGTGGTGTTGCTATCCATTTTTTCTCTCCAATAAAAATAACCTACGGGGTTTTTTAATCCGAAGGTTTAAAAAAAAATCAATTAAAATTATCGGAACAAATTGTGCTAAATAACTTTTTGTAAAACATCATTTCACATCAGCAGAACATTTCGTCCAAGTTTCTCATAGATTGATATGCTCTTGAGTCCCGTAGGGACGATATGTTTATAGAATGTGAAAACAATGAAAACAATGAGCTAACTAACACAAGTCGTTATAAGAATGAAAATGTATTATCCGCGGATTATAAAATTTATCGGTGGGGAAGGGTTGCGTGTTTCTGAACAGCAGATTGTTTGGGGAAATCTACTATGCTGTTTGCTAAATGTAAAAACTGACACCGGGAAAAGTTTTTTAGGGCGTACACGATGCCAGTTTTATGGTAAATACTATTGTTCCGATTCTTGCACTGAGGGCAAGTTTTCCGAGAAAAGCGTTAAACAGTAGTTTTATTCTAAGTGTTTTTCAAACCAAGCGATGATACGTTCCCATGAATCAATTCGTTGCTCAGTTGTCCACGTATCGGTCTGGTGAGCACCACCACGATACCAGACGAGAGTTCCTGTCTTTTTAAGTCGACGTAATCCAGAGAAAAGTTCTCCTGATTGAGCGAAATCATACTCCCCCGTTCCACAATAGATGAGTAAAGGTGTCTCGACTTTATCCAAGTGAAATATCGGTGAGTTGTCAATATACCGTTGACGTTCTTCCCACAATGAACCGCTCATACCCCCCTGTCCACCTTCCGCCCAACCGATGTAATTAGACTGACCCTGTTTATTAAGCCAACCGTAATAGCTTGTTAGATTATAGAGACCTCCACCAACAACGGCAGCTTTGAAGCGTGTAGTATGTGCAATCACGCCTACAGTGCCGTAGCCGCCGTAGCTATAGCCTATAATTCCCAAACGATTCGCATCGGCAATGCCCATTTCAATGACTTGGTCTACTGCCGGTAACACGAATCCGAGGATTTCTTTGAGTGGCTCATTAGATTCGAGGGGTATGTCAACGCCGAGTACCGCATAACCGCGATTTGCCAGCAGTTGAAAGTTCATTATTCCTGGTCCGAACCCAAATTGATAAACCGAATTCGACAAGTAATCCCCCGGATAGATCCATGTCACTAACGGATAACGTCTACCTTCCTCGTAATCGGAGGGTAGCATCAAAGCACCTCGCAAGTACTGTCCCTCCGGCGTTTGTACATCTATAAGGCGAGTTTCACCAAAACGAATGTCAGACAGTTGCGGATTCAGATCGGTAACTTGGTGCCGTTTTCCTGAGGTTACATCAAATATCCAGACTTCTTCTGGGTAAGTCGCAGCCTGTGCTCTATAAACAATCTTTGTATCATACCCTATAGCTTTCAACTCAAATCCCTCCGCTTCCCGAACAGATAAGTAAATTGGTGCCTCAAACAGAGGGTTCGCCTGTGCTTCATCGATGTGGACCTGATAGAATCCATGGTATTTCGTCTCAGGGTCACGCGTTTGGACGCAAATAAATTGTGCATCCCTGGATTGCCAAGTAATCCGTGTGTTTCTTTTCGCAACGATACCGACAATATTGCGATTTAGCCCTTCCGTTAACTTCCGCCCCCCGCTGCCATCTATTGGAAGTTCCCAAACATGTCCATCGAAGCCACAGAAAATGGAAGTCCCCGAAGGATTCCACAGCGGATGCGTGAAAAATTGAGGTTTCTCTGCGAGATCCGCCGTAAGATTTGTCTGTTCATCCGCTTGTGTTGAAGTTAGAAATAATCCGTCTGGGTGGGTGTAGGCAAGATACTTTCCATCGGGTGCCCAACTTATGCCTCGTGTTTCCAGCGTGATGTTTGTTGCTAAAGGTCGAATTGATGTTCCATCAAGAGGCACTAAAAGCAATTCAAATAGCATGCCTTGAGAGGTTAATTTCTCCGGTCCCACTAAGTCAAACACTGCAACTGCAGCGTTGTCTGGAGAGAGAAGCAAGTCCACCGTGTACAACCCCTCTGCAAGAATTGAAGACTCTCCAGTCTCGAAATCGAAGATGGTTATATCTCCATGAAAGTGGCCGGGCCGCTCTGTTTTCCTGTCTGTATCTGTTTGCTCGTTGGTTATGGTTTCCCAGACATTAATATCTTGTTCATTGATATCAGGTGATTTGATAATGAAAAAATCTTCATCTTCTGGACGTAATTTAGTAATGAGATGCTTTCCGTCTGAGGTCCACAGCGGTACTTCAAAACCGTATGTTGCACTCACCGGTTTTTCACTAATTCGCCTCTGTTTATTTTCTATCTTATCCCAAATCCAGAGTTGGGGTGCCCCCATTCGGTCGGAGTAAAACGCGACGTAGCGTCCATCTGGTGACCACTGTGGAGCCCAGTCGATTCCCGTATCAGAGCCAAGTTTGTAGGACTCTTCAGTTCTGATATTGGTAACCCAAACTTCACTATTGCGATATTCCTTTAGGGCACCGGTTGGTAGAAAATGAAATAATCCTGTAGTTTCTTCTGGTACCACTGATTGTCGTTCAGGATTGATAACCGTATAAGCCAGATATTCTCCATCTGGAGAAAGATGCAACAATGTGCGAATAGGAAACGATCTCATTCGGATAAAGTCTGAAGCGTTCGGTATTCTATGAGACATTTTTTCTCCTATGGCTATGCTGTGAGGATAGACAATTCCGATCAGAGATAAGAAAATCGCCAGAATCGTTCTACACATATGCGACTCCTTTTGTGCCTATTTTAGGTTAAAATTATACAGAATGCAATCAAGCAGTTAACGACTATTCCCCTTCAAGCGCGATGTGCAATATCCCACGATCTTCGGTAGCACTATAAAGCTTATTATTAGCAATGGCGAGCGCATTGATTTCATCTGGCACCTCTGAAGCAACCTGTTTCCATTGACGACGAGCGTCCAAATGATAGACTCCCGCATCGCCGATACCATAAACTTTCGTGTCCTCTACTGCAAATCTGTTTATGATAGTGTGGTCTCTCACGCTATTGGTTAGCACGCTCCAGTGTTCGCCGGTTTGTGAACTCAAGACTCCTGCATCTGTTGACACGTAGACGGTCGTTGCTGCAAAGGCTATCTCATTGAAGCAGGTAAAGCGAAGAGGCAGGTTTGGTGTGATGTCTCTCCAACTGTTCCCGCCATCAAGTGACTGAAACAACTTACCATCTCGCTTACCTACATAGACAGTTTCTCCGGAAACCGCTATATTGAGTTCCTTTCTGGAATCACCATCAGACCTGTTCGCATCTATCAATCCAGTATTTATCCACTCAGGATCTCCAAGTCTCCATTTGAAAAGAGTGCGTTTGTATTCAACATAGAACACATCACTACTGACTGCAACCGTTTTGAGTTCCACACCTCCAGGAACAAAAGATGTAGTGATTGGCTCATTATCTTTTTTCAAGCTATCAGATGCGTGCGTTGGCTTTATCATCGTGCCACTTACCCACAATTCGGGGGCTAATTCTTCATCATCAAAGGCAGGTATGCCTTGAACGAGACTGAACGTATTGCTATCTGTAGATAAGCGGAAAATTTTCAGGCTGTTGTCTCCACGTGTAAGAAAATAAAGGCAATTGCCATCCACTATCAGTCTTGAATAAAAAGAGATATGGACGCGAGCCTCGTTCTTATCTGTTTCTGACCATTCAAACGCGGTACCCTCCACCGGAAAGCCTCCATCAATCACAAGTTTTTTCCAAGACACACCTTCATCGGTTGATTGATAAACCTCATAACCTGTATGCGCATAGAATCTGTTGTTGCAGACAACCATATCCTTTAGGCGTGTACCTGCCATCCCATCTACAAATAGAACCCATGACTTACCCCCATCTTTTGTCCGAAAAATGCCGTATGGACCTGTTCTGTAAAACGTCCTCTCGTTCACTGCCACAGCTGGGAGACTGTTGATCATGACCATATTTGTGTCTCCTGACAGTTCTGTCCAGGTGTGCCCACCATCTGTTGAACGATATTGGTGCTTGACACTTGACGCGAAGAGTGTTTCACCGGCAGCCAAAACTGTTATGCCAGAGGGTATCCCATAATTATCAGATTGATAACTCGGTGTTATTTCAGTCCACGATGCTCCCAAGTCAGCCGAATGGAAAAGCTTAAGTACATGTGACTCGGCTTTTGGTACTACTTGTCCTGTTTTTATTGGCGTGAATCCCAGCAGATCGGGACCCGTTCCAACATAGAGATTATTCTCGGATACTGTCAAAGAATAGATGGCTCTTGATGTTTCCACCGGCAACTTCGTCCAAGCACCTGAATCGAGACGATAGAGACCGCGCCCTGTCCCCGTAAATATAGTCTTTCCAACGGTAGCCACTGCGGAAATTATCTCGCCTGTCAATTCATCGTTAAGTGGGTGCCAGTGTGTCCCACCGTCTGTAGATCGGAAAATCCCTTCATCCCTGAGTGCCAGATACATCGTGAGATTTGCTTGTGAATCGGCATCTTGGAGTGCGTCTGTAATGATGAGTCCAACTGTGTGTCCTTTGGGTCGAGGACCCAGCGTATGCCACGTCTCACCCCGATCAACTGAAGTGAATATTTCATCCACGGAGACGATATAAAGTCTTCCATTATGCGCTGCCATTGGCATTCGAGATTCGCCAATAGGAACGTTTGTGTTGACGCGCGTCCATGCTGTTGCGTCTACCTCTGATCTGTATATTCCTGTGGGTGCAACAGCATAGACAGTTCCATCAGAGGTCGCGAACATATCCTGTATACGCCCCCCTGACGGGGCATTTCCCTGCGTCCACTGTGAGGAGGTGCCAAACCGAAGAGAATCCTCCGGTGCCTTGGATCTAAGAACCGCTTCAGAAACCTGAATACCCGCACTACTGCTTCTACCCGGGGTAGTCGTCCGTCCAGACTGATTGCGTATAGATGGCTTTGATACAATATCGAGGACGATAGGGGTATCGACAATTTCAATTGTGGGTTCAGATTCCGCCTCGAAACTATACGGCTTCTGAAATCTGGCAAGATACTGGTTACTCGCGCCGAGCAGTAAAATGACAAAAACCACAGCCGTCCCGAAAGCCATCCATGGCACCAAAGGCTTTCCAGTCGGAGCCGGCGTCGGTTTCATGTTCGCCACCTGTTCCATGATACGCTCGGTCACGTGGGCAGGGAATGGGATGCTTCCGAGTGTTTCGCTCACCAAAAGTTCCTCTTGTTGTTCCTGTAGACGTTTCCGTCCCCGGCGCAGTCGACTCTTAATCGTGTTCACCGACACACCTAAGAGTTTCCCAATCTCCTTTGCCGTCATCTCTCCCAAAAAGTAGAGTGTTACGACTGTGCGCTCACTCTCTGGTAGTTTTGCCAGGAGTTTTTTGACGAGTTCCTGACGACGCGCGGTGCTCTCTGTCAGCCGTTGTTCCGATACGTAATGTGTGTAAGAGGATTCTTCGATTTCTGCCACAGGTATGTCCTCCAACGATTGCATCACAGATTTGTTCTTGTTCTTTTGAAGCCATTTCAGGCAGAGGCGACTGGCGATGACATACATCCATCCGGAAAACTGGTTTGGATTCTTGAGTTGTGCGAGGTTCTTGTAGACCTGAAGAAAAGTGTCTTGGACAATCTCTTCAGCGATATGAAAATCGCCAACTTTCCGCCACGCAAGCGCGTGAATACCCTTTTGGTGCTTTCGGACTAAGACATTGAATGCCGCGTCGTCGCCGGACAAGATCCTACGAATCAGTTGAACATCCTTTTCTCTTTCCATCAGAATCCTCCATTAAATATATTTCTACCGCTCTAAAACTGCTTCAAGTGTCCCCAGGTGGTCGCAAGTTTGGCACTCGGTGTTACAAATAACCCACGCTTGATGATAATGTTATCAAAGAGCACCGAATAATTTGTAACCCCGAAACCGACTTTACCATTAGGGTAGTCAGGAAAGTTGCCTATAGCTTTCAAAACTATCGGTTCTAAAACTTGCTTTTCATTAATCCAGAAAGTCAAGAGATTTCCCTTAACGCTCAACTTCAGATGATGCCATCTCCTGACTTTCAACGATGGATGAGGTTCCTGTGCAAAGGTTAAAAAAGCATGTCCATGCAAATTGCCGCCATAACAGCGCGCCATTGATTCAGGTTCGGGGAAGGGCAGGTCGCCAATTGTACATACGACTCCCCATGTCTGATTAATTCGCGCCGCAATCGCAATGTTTCCATCCCCATGTTTTATAAGGGGTTTAACATCAAATTCGATGCTGTAATCTTGCCACATCTCATCCCCGGTCGTAAGTAAACGAGTCAAGCCCCCATCATCAAAGTCCAGTATATACTGAAGTTCGCCATCAACAATATTCCAAGGACCGGGAGCATCGAAGCCAAATCTGATCAGTTCCTGCCACTTTTCGAGATTTCGTTGTCATCGAAGGTCTCCACAAATGTTCCTGCCCATACGGAAGAGGTTAGAATAAATATGCCCAATCCAATGCTTAATACTCTCATGACATTGCTCCCTCTCACTCAATTTCCGTTTTATTATCGAATTCACGTTACTCGATCTATTTTATAATTAAAGATACTATTTTGAAACCGAAAGGGTGCATAACCTGAAAAAAAATAAAAAATTGATCGGCGCCACATTTATACTACCAGAAATCTAAGGCGTTTTTAAGCAAGGCTTACGCTAATTTCACACTTCTGTTGTTTGCTTAGATAGCATCCGGAGAAACGTGCAGTGCGTAAGCCTCGCAATATCCACAGAACAGAATATTTTAGTTTGAGCCCTGTGGAGGCGTTGGTGCCTGCGGAGGAGCCGGTTTTTTGGGCGGGACTAAAGTCCCTTGAGGAGAAATCGGTTCCTGTGGCGGAGTCGGTTTTTGGAGTGGGCCTAAAGTCTCTTGTATACCCTCAATCTGCTTCTTGATGTGTACGAGTTGTTGTGAATTCAACGCTCTCTGGGCATGTTCGAGTCGAGTTATGCTACGCTCAAGTTGAATCATGGCGCGTTCAATTTGCGCTTTGCTGTGTTGAATCTGAGCCTTGACACGTTCAACTGCCTCCTTACTGCGTTCGATGACGGGTTTAGCGTGCTCTTTACTCTGTTCAATCTGTACCTTCGCATGTTCGAGTTGCTGTGTGCCGTGTTCGAGTTGTGCGTTAGCACGTTCGACTGCTTCTTTACTGCGTTTGA
The DNA here is from genome assembly GCA_965208635.1 of Candidatus Poribacteria bacterium. GTDB lineage: Bacteria > Poribacteria > WGA-4E > WGA-4E > WGA-3G > WGA-3G. The sequence goes on along the minus strand of OZ242349.1, from coordinate 5,318,588 downwards.
TGGCGAGTTTAGCGTGTTCTTTGCTCTGCTCAATCTGCGCCACGGCACGTTCAACTGCCTTCTTACCGCGTTCAATGTCGAGTTTATCCTGCTCAATTTGCGCCACGGCACGCTCAACTTCTTGAATCTTGGTGTGATCGTTTACCAACTTATCAATATAAGCGACTTTATAAGTGTCCCAATTATCTGTTGGTGGAATACCGAGAAACTCTGACTGCTGCAGATCTGGATTGTCTTCCAAGAGTGCCAAAGTATAACGCTTTGACAGCAAGGACGCATACTCGAGGGAATCATCTATCGTGATGCCTTTATCCAAAAGCAACTGAAGCCATTCCGCTCGTGGATACCTTGCATCTATCTCACTGAGTGTGAGATCGCTGCTATAAATCACAGTTTTTGTGTCTGTGAACTTACCGGATACACTCACGCTGGTCTTTGCCAAGCTCTGATTGTAATCCGCATCCAACGCTTTCATCAATTCCTGCACATTTTGGGGACCGGTATACTTTTTATACACGAACGGTGCTTTTGCGTCGAGTTCAATGTGTTCACGTAACTGCATATTTGGCGATCCAATTTCATGACCGTTTGCAGTTAGATAGGTAAAGACCATCCCAAAAATGGCGAGTCCTAAAGTTGCGAAGAGTGAAAGCCTTGCGAGAGTTTCTCTCCCGTGAAAAATGCTTTTCATTTTTTTCTCCTTTAGAGGCGTTATGTTGCCTCGTGTTTAAAGTTTAACTTTTGAAAATATGCGTCTATATCCGGATGACGCGTCTTAAACGTTGCCGGCAATTCGGCTGTTATTGACATCAAATATCGGAGCGGAAGAATTTCAGAAATGCCACGGTTGTCAATATGACTGCAAAGAAACAGAGCAGCAGCACATCCACTGCCGATTGACGGAGCGTTTCTCCTAAGGTTATTGTCTCTAAAGATGGTGGTTGTGTGATTTTGACAGTATCCTCTGATGTAAATACTCTTGCTGTAATGTGATCTATAATTTTACTGAATATATCTGTATGGAGCATCTCATAATAGCGATCGCCCGTTTGAAAATAGGTGCTTCTTGTCCCTTTTCCTGTCTGTGTTAAATTAGTAGCAAGGTAGATGAGAGAAGATGTCGGTGTGATTCGGGAAAGCGTCTCACCTAACTGTTCTTGTCGTTCCGTCTCACGTTTATAATCCCGATCCAATGTGTTAGCATGGTTCTGGAATTTCAGTTGATATTCCTCTTCGAGAAGTTTCACGCGTTCATCAACTGTTTTACCATTTTCCCCTCCTACTATTATAGAACCGTCCTCCTCCGGAGGGATCTCCTCCATTATGATTCTCCATTTTTCCTTATCGATGACTGCGTTGAAATCGTCTCGCATGGCTGTTTTTTCCATATAGACGCTCTGTGAAGTGCGCGTTGGTGCAATAAGTTTGGCAGCGAGAAAACCAACGCGGGGTGTGATCAACACTGCAAACACCCAGACAGTAAAGGCAACGATGAGTGCCGTCTTAGAATTATCTAAGTATGTGGAAATGACGGTCCCGATCGCAAAAAACACCGCAATATAGAGGAGTGAAACAAGAATTAGCGTCAGTACTCGTGGAAAAATGTCGGGTTCTCCGAGGGAAAATCCTTGCCAGACGAGCACGAGTAAACCGAATAGAAGCGACATCAAGAACGGAACGACAAACACCACGTATCCGCCAATCAATTTGCTCCATAAAAAAAGGTCGCGCGGCAGGGAGTTTGCTAAGGTAATCCGAAGGGTGCCTGCCTCTCTTTCTCCGGCAACGGCGTCGAACGTAAACAGTAACGCGAGTAGACTAAAAACAGTCCCGACTATAAATAGAAAATCAAGATGCCCTAACAAATTGGAAAGAGAGGAAACCAGGGCGGGTGCCCCTTGTGTAATCCCATTACGTGTCATGCCGAGATAGCTCGGCAATGTATCTGCTAACCCATTTGCGAAGACGCTCAAAGGGGGCGGTTTGAGGATGAGTTTGGAAACCTCCAGCTCCGGTTCCAGTGGCATCTTCAGGTTCACTGTCGTTTCTTCGGTGTTTGCGAGTTTAATGGCTTCTTGGTAATCCACTAAGTTCTGACGATAATTTCGGTAATTGGTGGAAAGGGTCAGTGGGACGAGCAAAAGACACATCAGAAGAAGCGCGACGAATCGGACGCTCAGAATGTGCTGCATCATCTCTTTTTGAATCATAGTCATTAACATATCGGATCCCCCTTTAATGCTGTATTGCAGTATGGACGTTCTTCATTCGCTGTTAGGGGATTCGGTTCCCTTGAAATCAATTCCTGTTAAGTGGTGTATGATCCCCTTTTATAGTTAATGATACCGTCTCGCGCCAAAAAGGGTGCATAAGATGAAAAATTTGGATTTTCAGGTGCCAGAATTGACGTTGGGTAGGTTTTATTGTTCTGGTTCTTGGAATTCAGGTTCGGGACGTGTGAGGATCCATTCTTGGAAGGTTGCCAGTATCCGGAAAAAAAGACCGCATCAGTGCGAATTCATCGGGTGTGGCAATTGCGCACCGCAGAAGTCCTTCTTGTTCTCCGTGTATCTCTAAGCGTTCACGCCACGCTTCTTTGAACACATTGTTATCTTCTGTCATAAATATAGAGGACATACCGATGTGGACGATTTTGGTATGCAAGCCGGAGACCTCTGGATCGCTCTCCATTAAGGGTTCTATCAGGTGGGTCTGTTGGAGTTCATTAAGTTCTCTTATGTTGTCAGTCGGGTCTTCAACCGTGATCCCCCACTCTCGGACGATAAAATAGTAATTCGTCCATACATCTAATTCTGTATCTCCTTTATCCGTTCCAAGTGTGGCTTTGATTCTGGCGCGGGCGGTGGCTTTCATGTTTTCTGTCGGTATTGCGTTGACATACCCCAGAAAATCTTCGTAATCCTCACCTTCCTGTGCTTTCAAATATGCCAAATAAGGTTCGCTTGACAAGATCGCTTCTAAATCGTTTGGATTTTGTGATGCTTGGGTTTCATCTGTGATTTCAAGGAGTTGGGACAGAAGTTTTTGTTGCTTTTCATTCAATGGTTCGCGAGCAGACATTCTTAAGGCGCGCCTGTGTTGTATATGTTGTTCGGTTATCTGCTCCATCTCGTCTAACATCTTACCGAACCACGGGACGACAAAAACAACCCCGACAACCAGAAGCGCAACGCCTATACCGATAAGAATTAGAAAGACAGGTTTTTTCATTTGAAACCCCTTTTTTGCGCAATATTGTAACCGCATGATAGCATCTTTTGGGGTGGATCTCAACCTTTTATGATGGATCCTAAAAATAAATAGACACTCTCCGCTCCTGGTAGGTGAGGTTTCCTAACCTCGCCGATGTAGAGTGTATAAGTAATTCTGAGATCTACTATAAGTGAGCATATCAAAATTCATAGATGAGTCCGGCAGAAAAAGTAAAGCCAAGCTGTGGGATCTCGAAATACTCATCGATTTTGAAATCCAGTTCGTCCGCGGCCTCCTCAAACTCCGACGTTTCGAGTTCCTCCAGAAGTCTATCAGCCAAATGGAATCTGATTTTATTTTTCCGATGATACACATTCAAAATTTCGGCATATGCTGTCACAGGAAGTCTCCACAAAGTCCTTTTCTCACTAAGACGAAGATCCAAGCGGTGATAAGACGGAAATTCTGTCGGAAAAATCGCGCCTGCGACATCAGAAATGAGTGGATGCATCCCTGCCGTCACAGGATCTTGAACCGTAATGAGATTGCTTAACGGCACTGCGGTGGTACCACTGGAATATTGCCACTTCGCCCCGATCTCAGTTTTCACCGTCGGACTGTAATTGGCAACAATACTGACGATATGGGTGTTATCAAAGAGAAATGGCTTGTAGGCATCATTGGGTGTCTCGCGCCGCTCGGTGTGGGTATAAGCGTATGATAGCCATCCGAAGAATTTTTCGCTCACACGGTGCCGCAGAAATATCTCTGCCCCACTCACGAATCCTGTCCCTTGATTGAAATAATCTGTTGTAACCGCATCGTCTGAGTCGTCAAAAAACGCGTCAAGATTAATGGATCTCGTGACCAATTTCTGCATATCTTTGTAATAGAGCGCGAATTTGAACTCTGTTCGTGCGGACAATTCATGTTCCAATTCCATGATGTAATGCTCGGTCACGCTGGATTTTAGGTCTCGGTTTCCATCCGATTTTAACACCTGATATGCTAAGGGACTCCGTTCATATCTACCGTAGGCAAACCGGAGCGTAGAAGTCGTCGGCAGCGTAAAACTTAGGCTTCCACGAGGCTGAATGGAAAGTTGCTCTGTCAGATTGAGATAATCGAGTCGTACACCAAGAGCGGTGGATAAAAATGAGAGCAGATCATAGCGAGCCTGAAGATACCCTTCAGCGCGCCGAAATGGGTAACTAAATTCGTCAAACTTCCGTATCCATGACGGTTCCGCCTCCTCGTCAAAATCTATCGTTTCTGGAGAAGTTGTATGTGTCCGGCTTTTAGATGAACTGAAAGCCAGAAGAAATCCGGGTTCCAATTGAAACTTGGGTGTTAATCTATAGGACACGTCTTCGCGAAGGGTATACATGGGTGTATTGATCGTTAGGTTGTAGATGAACCCTTCATTTTCAGTTTTATCGTCATGGGAGGTGGCACTGCCGAAGTTGATGTTGAGAAAGTTGTGGGAACGCGTCAGAGAGAGGTGAGATGTGAGTTTATCTGTGAAATCGGAGCGCAGGTGAATACCTTCCGCTTCAAACCCGTTTTTGAAATAAGCGAAAACATCATCCGCTTCTTGGGTCCCTTCTGACCCAAAATTGGAGAAGTCGAAGTGATCTATCGCTCCCAAGCCGTTGAGTGTCAGATGATGCTTCGGTGTAAGTTGATAGGCAAATTTGAGTTGATAATCCGACCATGTAGGAAAGACCCAATCGAAGAAACGTCCAAGAATTAGGTTATAGATGGTGAAGCGTCCAGCGATAGACGCGTAGCCTTTGTCCCCGATTTTGGCTTCAACGAAACCGGCGGGCGATATAATGTTCAGATCGAGCGCGCCTGCCCACCTCTTTTCCAAATGCTCGCGCGAACGGATGTCAATCACCGATTGCGAATCTAACCCGAATTCCGCACCGTACCCGCCAGCATAGATACGGATGTCCTCAATACTATGTGAGTTAATCGTTGAAAAAAGTCCAGCATAGTGAAACGGATAACCGAGCGGCGTTCTATCCAGATAAAGGAGCGTCTCTCCCGGTGCACTCCCCCGGATATAGAGGATGCCGAAAATATCGTTGGGAATACCGATGCTCGGCAACGTCGTGAGTCCTTTAAGGGCATCACGTCCGGTACCGGGAATCCGAATCAGATCACTGCCTCGAATCTCTTTGCGGCTAATCATCGGAGGGAGACGTTGCCCTTCTACAACAACTGTTTCGAGTCTTATCCCTGTGCCGAGGTATATCTTTGCCTGCGTGGTCCCACCCGCTGTTACCGCTACTCTGATAATCGTCGGTGTCTTGTGTGTTGGGTGTGTAATTGACAAAGTATAAGTCCCAGGAGCGATAGCAATAAACCGAAAGTTTCCGGACGCGTCGGTTCTTTCTAACACGTCGATTTCACGGAAGCGCACCTCTGCCCCAGTGAGAGGTTTTCCTGTTGTTTGGCTGTAAACGTACCCGTCTATATCTCCGCTGTCGGTGGTATTGATAAAAGGAACCGCGGCACCAGGGTAGAATCTCCCGCGGAGCGTCTCGCCTGCGCGAATCTCAATCGGAATTTCTGTGAGGGTATTGTGAGTTGGATGGGATATGGACAGCGTATATGTTCCGACGGGAATTTCGATGAAGCGAAACGTTCCCTCTTTACCTGTTTTTTGCTGCTGATCGGTTTCAACGATACGCACTTCTGCTTCAACGAATGCAGTGTCGGTGCCGTGTTGGAGGATTGTGCCTTCTATATCACCTGTACGCGGAAAGATTCGCTGCCAGAGGCTTCTTTTCGTTTTTGGGGACGTATCTTCTTTTCCATTGTCCGTTTCAGCGGAAACAGAGAACGGCATCATGAGCAGAACACACAGAGCAGAATATAAGCAAAATTTCATGAAGAGGTTTGAACCTCCACTGGAATCCGATTGGTGGGTTTTAACGCTCAATTAGATTTTCCCGTTGACACAGAGATCGAGTTTATCAGAAGAACGCAGAACAGCCAAGCCTATAAGGAATTCTTCAATTCCCCGAATGGCTCGGCTGTAATTGTGAAACGGAAATTTGTTTTTCCTTGTCTTTTTCCTATGGATTTTGTTGAAAAAAAACACCTTCAGTCCATCTCAGAAACACATTCGTATTCGTGAAGTTATTGAGGATTTCTGCGGTTAATAAAGGGTTGTAGACGGCAAGCCATAAAAGCCCATCATCTTTTCCGTGTTGCGCAAACTGTTCCTGTATTAAAAGCGCGTCTTCCCTTTCGGTTTCATTTACGAAATGTTCAAGAGCAGTAAAGAATTCTTTTGCTTGATCCTGGTTCGGTAGATGTATTTCCACCCAAGCCTTCACAGGGTCTTCATCAAAGATGGATAGTCTTTTTTCGAGCATAGCAAATATCGCCTTGAGGGCATCTTTTCCATCGTCTTCACCATGCATCATCTGATAGAGTATTGCATTGGCACAACGGTAATTTAAAGTCATCTGATGAACGATGGATATGTCTTCTTCGTTGGATTTCCCGATAGATTCTTTCAAAAACGGTTTGTATCTTTCTGGGTCGGGTTTCGCTACATCAAGGTACTCCTCCAACGTTTTAAATGGTTTTTCCGTCCGATATTCTTGGGTAAGAAAGTCCAAATATGTTTTAGAGGTTGTCACCTTACCCATGACTGTGAAATCTCCATCAATAATAGGTCTCGGAAACAACATCTTTAGTTTCGTGAACGTGCCTTCCGGGGTCGGTTTGGGAGGTATAGGTTCGGCAATGAGTTTTTCGACAGACGTTGTATCATTGTCGGGGTCTTCTGAACATCCCAACAATTGAAAAGCAATCGCGAGAAGTATAAAAACTGTGAAACGTAGAGAGTGCTGCATTATACGTCCTTTTCATGATACCGGTGATGAGTATTGATATTGTATAGACAGGCGAAGATACCTGTCCATACAATCGGGTTCTCAAATTATTGTTGTAAACCTTCTAAGCCTTCTATTGGCAGTACACCGTTTCCTATGTCTCCGCCTTTAATTGTGATCTGTTCCTCTTTAGAACCTGTCACGATAAAGCCCTCAATGATGAGTTCGGCTTCTACCTTCTGTTCCTCAGAATCGTCTGCAAGTGGAAAGCCTTCGGGTAGTGGGAAACCGTCTGGGAATGGGAAACCCTCTGGAATTTCATCCGCCTCGCCATCTTCGGGTATGTTCAACGGGAAACCTTCTGGTAGCGGTAATCCGGCAAAGCCCCCTGGTTCAAGCGTTATTGTGAGTAACCCCGCATCCGTTTGATCCTCTTCTTTCTGCTGGATGAGTTCGTCGAGATTCCTCGGCAACGGTTTTTCATCATCTTCTTCCTTATCCAGGATTTCATCCAAAATGTCACCGAAAAGCCGTTCAAATTCTGTGTCGCCAGCCGATTCCTCGGCGGAAACCGTGAGGGTCGCTTCACCCGCAGGGAAATCGGCGGGGATGTCAAGTGTAACATCTCTTTGAATCGTCCGTTCTGCACCCGCAGTACTCCAGTGTGGAAGCAGCACAATCGACACCGTAAGACTTTCTCCTGGCATCACTTCAGCGGGTACAATAATTTCGTCAATCTCGGCTCTGGCAATTTGAGGTTTGTCCACGATGGAAATCGACACCTCTTTTAGGGTCGCTTTGCCCGCGCTATTTGTAAGTGTATCCGTGAACGAATCAATAATTGAACCCGTTTCTAAGAACACATCGAAAAACGGATTTGAAGAGGCGGTCCGGAACGTTTCTGTATACACGGTTTCGGTTTCATGAAAGTGAAGTGTCACAGTGCCTTCAACGGTGGCAGTGTTCCTCTCCATCCGGAGCGCGTCCATTGTCACTGCCGTGACAAATGAAATCGCCCATTCTTGCCCATAAGCCACAACGTGATGTTTTTTTATTGGCGTGTTATTAATGGGACGATAAGAGACTTTCACCGGAAACATTGCTGGTCCTGGACCGAGATCCCCTACAATTGCCGGATGTAGATCTTTCGTGAGTGTCCCAATTGGATTTCCATACGCAGAGACAGATTTCCTTGAGACTACCAGGCTGGGCATGATTCCATGCGTTACAGCTCGGTATACCGGTAATGCGGACGTGCCATCTGCGAAGAATGGATGACCGAAGGCTATAAATTTATCGTCATAAACCTGTGTCACCGTCCCAAAGCCGATAAGGTTCGTAACATCTCCTGTAACGACAGCGGCACCGATCATATCCCCCGCAGAGAGTTTTGTTGTGGCACCCGCAGGTGGTGCTGCTGGAGCCCCTCCAATATCGCCAACCAATTCAACAAAATTGAATCTTGAATCGGAGAAATATGAGGAAAGTTCTTGAATTCTGTGAGGCTGAATCCCAGTAATCGTCACAGGTGTTTTAACGGGTCCATAAAAGGAATGAATCGCCAGTGCGGGTGCTGCGGGTACCACTTCTTCCTCCAGAAACTCGCCAAACGTTGGATGGTTTATTGCCTCCTCCATATAATCGATGGGGGTGACCAGGAACCGATACGGCGGTTTACTAAACGCATACGTGAAGGCGAGAGCACCCATAACACGACCCGGGGGACCGACAGGACTGCCCGACATTCCTGCCGCAACACCGCCTAAAGCCTCTGCGGATTCATCAATCAGTTCACACTCATAGACGGGGGATCCATACGGACCATCTCGGACAGATCGGAATCGAGCCTCGAGAATGACTTTGCTGGTGCCTTCAATTACGGTGATGATTTCCAATGGCGTCTTACTCGCCAGTTTCCGAACTTCATCCTCGTACATATTTTCCAGTACAACATTACCGACAAAGCGTGGGGCGTTAAGAACCGCTGTTGAATCGTTCGTTATTGGGTTTTCAGACTGTGTTTGCTGTTCATCAGGAGAACAACTGAGTTGACATAGCATTGCAATGGTGATACCTACAAAGACAAGAACACGTTTCACTTTGATTCCTCCAAAGACACGGATTTTAGATAACATTAGTCGTTTTCTTCTTCAAGCGAGACCTGAAACATCCCGCGCTTTTCTGTCACAGCGTAGAGTTTGTCGCCGTTAATAGCCAGAGAGAGAACGCTATCTGGCAGTTTAGGTGATATCTTTTTCCATTCACCGCGACGATTCAATTGATAGGTGCCTTCATTACCCGCACCGTAAACCGCGGTGTCAGACACAGCGATTCGGTCTATAACGGTATGCATCCCGGTCTTATCGGTGATCGCTCGCCAATGTTCACCCGTTTCTGAGGTCAAGACCCCTGCGTCTGTAGCGACATATACTATTGGGCCCGCAAAGACTATCTCTTTAAAATGCTTGAAGCGCAGCGGCAGGTTTGAAGTCAGGTCTTTCCATGTGTTGCCACTATCAAACGATTGAAACAGGTGTCCGTCGCGTTTTCCGACATAGACGGTTTCGTCTGAAACAGCAAGTGCAATATTTTTCTGGCTCTCTTTCACAGCATCGTCATAATTATCAGGAAGTGGGGTTTTATCTATCAATCCGGTGTTGAACCATTCTGGCTCGCCGCGTTTCCAGCGGAAAAGCCGTCTCTTATATTCTGTATAGAATGTCTCGCCGCTCACTGCGAGTTCTGCAGAAAATCTTTCAAGTTGCCGAGTTGCATCTGCCATACCCATCATGTCCAATATGGAAAGATTTCCGCCGAAAGTAGTGGGTGCTTGGATAGGTACTAACACGTCGCCACTCGCAGAAAGACGAAAAAGGCGAACTTCATTTTGCGCGTCGAATACTGCTGAGATGCCGTAAAGCACACCGTCGGAGATTGCTAATTTTGCGGAAATCAGGATATCCGTAGGTGGGGTTATGTCTGACGGTTCTAACGCAAGTTCTGCAGAATTCACAAGAAGGGTTTTCCAGGATTGCCCGTAATCAGCGGATTTGGCGATGCCTAAGCCGGTATTTGCGTAGAGTGCGTTTTTGAATGCTACCAAATCAGACACTTTGGTGCCTACCATCCCTTTCGTAAATGGGTGCCACGACTGACCTCCATCGGTTGAACGGATCAGGCCGTCGCCCATTCCAACTTTGAGGAATGTATTTTTGTCTACTGTTAGCGTTGGGAACATACCGAGTGTCACCGAGTTCATCATCGCATTCATGTCTGACTTGTCAAACCCGAAGTCTATCCATGTTTTCCCGCCATCCGTTGAACGAAATGTGGTGACGCCTAATGCTAACAACGTCTCTCCAGCCGCCAAGACTTTAACACCCGGTGATATTTTCATTGTAAACGAAGTGCTTTTCGGTGTTAGCTCAGTCCATGTATCGCCCAAGTCGGTTGAGTGGAAAATCTCCCACGAACTTGGGTTGTCACTGCTCATAACTTGCCCTATGTATGCTCCTATGCCTTCGGGAGTGTTTAATTGCGAAAGATCAGGACCTGTCCCGACGTAGAGGTTGTTTTCATAAACTGCCAAGGAGTGGATGGCTTTGGTGGTATCCACCGGCAATTTTTCCCACATCCCTGAACGCGAGCGGTAGAGTCCGTGATTCATCCCTATGAACACAGTGTTTTCGATAGCAATAAGTGTGAGAATGTGAGTGTTTTCGTTGATTATCCCATCATTCGTCGGAGTCCACTGTTTACCTCCGTTTTCGGATCGGAACATCTGATTCTCGAGGGCGAGGTAGAGTCCTTGATCTGTTATCGCGAGTCCGATAGGATTTCCTTTTGGGCGGGTGCCAAGTGACTTCCAATTCTCGCCGTTATCGGTTGAAGCCCACACTTCATCAGTAGATACAAGATAGAGGGTGCCGTTTCGTTCTGCCATGGGTTTCCAGTTGTAGGCTGTGGGAGCCTCTGGAGGAAGCGGACTAACAAGTGTCCATACAGACGTATTTGGTACTAATCTATAGATGCCACTCGGGGAAACGGTGTAGATATCGCCTGTGGTGCTGAGGAGTAATCCCGATACAGGTCCCCCTTCAGGCCCATTTGCTTGTACCCACTGTTGTTTTATTGATGGGCGCGTTTCCTTTTCTACTTGTGCAGCAGCAAGCACGACAGGCTCGGAAACTTGTGGTCCCGCACCCTTTACTTTACCAGTGGTATCGAAACGTCCGGCTTGGTTCCGTAAATCCGGTTTTGCTTGTGTATCAAGCACAATAGGGGCATCGATGATTTCAACGGTGGTTTCTGATCTGGCGCTCAGGTTATATGGCTTCTGAAAACGAGCAAGGTATTGCGAGCCCACGCCTATAATTAAAAATATAAAAATCGCTGTTGCGGCAGAAACTGCCCACGGCACTAACGGTCTGCTGCTTGTGGGAGCTACCGGTTTTATATCGGCGATTTGCTTCATAATGTTTTCGGTGAAATGTGCAGGGAGATGTACGCTCCCAAGCGTTTCGCGTACCATATCGTCTTCCTGCCTTAAACGGTTGCGTGCCCGTTGGAGACGGCTTTTAACTGTATTCGGGGACACGCCTAAAAACTCACTGATCGCTTTATAGGTCATTTCCCCAAGATAGTGAAGTGTCACCACAGTACGTTCGCTCTCCGGCAATTTTTCTAAAAGACTTCTAATGCGTCCGTAACGATGTTCGACGGAGGCTTTCTCACGTTGTTCGTCTTCGTAGTGACGGTAGGAGGATTCTTCAATCTCCTCTCCACTGGTGGTTTCCAAGGATTCCATTGATGGTTTCCGCTTCCGATGCCAGTCAATACAGATACGATCGGCGATGACATAGAGCCATCCGGCGAACTGATTCGGATTCTTTAACGTCGCGAGTTTCTGGTGCGCTTTGAGGAAGGTGTCCTGCGCGAGTTCCTCAGCGGTATGGAAGTCGCCGACCTTCCGCCATGCAAGGGCGTGGACGCTTTTCTGGTATTTTTTTACCAGTATAGTGAAGGCATCCTCATCACCGGTCAAGAATTGATTGACCAGTTGTGCGTCTTCGTTTTTCATAAAGTTCTCCCGCGTGAGATATGGATAAATGCTTTTAAACGCGACTATCGTATTGCTGTTACTAATTAAAGACGTAATTTAAAGGACGAAAGGATGCATGGCGACAAAAAATTGGGGAAATTATATCACAACTACACGAAAATGTATTTTCTGATGCAGTGAAAATCAGAAAATACGGGTTGTTTTTGGCAACACTACATATGTTTTACATTGAACGCACATTTTGACGCACAACACGAAACAGCCAAGCCTATAAGAAATTCTTCAACTCCCATAATGGCTCGGCTGTAATTGTGAAACGGATTTTTTGTTTGTGAGTTTACTTCCGTGTTTAAACGGGATTAATCTCTTTGCAACCAGAGGGTTAGTGCCATTGCTCCGGCTCCGATGACAGTCATGCTCGGGTAATACCACCATAGGAATCGATTGCGTTTCTTCTCAATAGCGTTCCTGCGCTTTTGGATTTTCATAATCGCTCTTTTCCCTTTTTCACGCGAGGCAGGATTATTGTTAACCAACATCCAACGCTGGACGAACAACTCATCCTCATTAAGTTTGTGGATCTGCGATTGCCATTCATCTAATGGTGTGAGCCAGCGTCCAAAGGAGGTAACACCCATTACAACGAGGGTTGGAAGTCCGATGAGAGGGTTGCTTTTTTCACGAGTGAACGAGTCATTTGTTTCTTTGATAGGGGTGGCGACTGATATATCTGTCAATAAGATGGCAAATATTAACGCGCAGATGAGCGTCAGACGCGTTGCAAAGGGTAAGGTCATGATTTCTCTCCTACGGTTTAGGTGAAAAAAATGGTGTTGATTTGTTCCAGAACACAGCGGGGTGTCATGTTATCTGACGAACAATGGCATCGTCTTCTCTGTTGGGTTTCACGATAAGTTGCTTCAAAAAAAGAGCGGTGATTCTATTGGTAAAATCACCACGCTACTGGAGGCACATGGAGAGAATTGTTGCTGAAACGTCTATTATTTTTTTTCAAGAGAAACGTAGAACATCCCACGGTGTTTGGTCACGATATAGAGTCGATCGCCATTGATCACGAATGATTTGACGCTATCCGGCACTGCTGGCGATATTCTTTCCCATTCATCTCGATTGTTCAGTCGATAGACCCCTTCGTCCCCAACACCATAAATCTTCATTCCAGCCACAGCCATTCGATCAATGAGGGTGTGCGTTCCTGCCGTATCGGTAATTGCGCGCCAATGTTCACCGTCTTCTGAGGTTAGAACACCCGCGTTGGTGGCAACGTAGACCGTTGAACCCGCGAAGGTTATCTCCTTGAAACGCTCAAAACGCAATGGTAGGTTTGCGGTCAAGTCTTTCCATGTAACGCCGCTGTCAAATGATCGGAAGAGACTTCCATCGCGTTTTCCGACATAGACGGTCTCTGCTGAAACAGCGAGTTTAAGGTCTCCCCTAAAATTCTCACGCTTGGCAGAGCGTTTGCCTGTGTCTGCCAAGCCGGTGTTAAACCATTTTGATTCACCCCGTTTCCACCGGAACAGCTGCCGTATGTATTCCACATAGAAGGTCTCACCGCTGACTGCAAACACTCCGGGAAATATATCGAATTGGAACAATTTCTTTGCCCAATCTTCTATATCCTTGATGGAGGGAGCCCCCTCAAGGGCAGGTATTCCTTGGATAGGAACTAACACGTTTCCATTCGCAGAGAGACGGAAAATCCCCAATTGCTGATCGGGAACTAAGCCAACTGTAGCACCATAAAGGATGCCGTCAGCAATCGCCAATTTTGGGGAAATCAGAGGGTAGGATGTCCTCGCTGATGTTAGGGTGAGTTCACCAGCCCCTATGGTGAGTTTTTTCCACGACGCTCCGCCATCGCTGGATTTGGCAACGCCTTTGGAGGGGCTCGTGTATAACGTATCTTGGAACGCCACTAAGTTGAATATGTTAGTGGTTACGATTCCATCTGTAAATGGATGCCACGATTCGCCCCCATCGGTTGAGCGTCTAAGTCCAGAAGGTGTGGGTGTAAAGATGGTATTTTCGTCCACTGCGACAGTATCGAACATATCCATTATCATTTCGTCGCTATTGAAGCCAAATTCTGTCCATGTTTTTCCGTCATCAGTTGACCGGAAGTTTATCATCCCTAATGCCATAACGGCATTTCTGGTTGACAAGACTTTAGTACTCGATGAAGCGTGCATCATGTGTGATGTGCTTGTCGGTGTTATATCTCTCCACGAATTGCCTAAATCGGTTGAGTGAAAAATCTCCCATTGCCTGGCATTGGTATTGCTCGTAAGTTCCTCCATAAGTTTCTCAAAATGTGCCTTCCTTCCCTCTTCGGTTTTCAACTGAGAAATATCGGATCCCGTCCCAATATAGAGATTATTTCCAGAGGTTGACAAAGAGCGGATGGCTTTCGTGGTATCTATTGTTAGTTTTTCCCACATCTCTGAACGCAGGCGGTAGAGTCCCCGGTTTGTCCCGACAAACACTGTGTTTTCAATAACATCTATTGCATTGATACCGCTGTTCGCTATTTCATTGTCGAGTGGAGTCCACTGCTTACCACCATCTGTGGACAGGAAGATACCTTCATCGTCTCGAAGTGCGAGGTACAAGGCTTCGTCCGTTGTTACCAATCCAATGGCGCGTCCCTCTGGACGTGCGCCGAGTTTTATCCATGTTTCGCCTCGATCTTTTGAAGCGAACACAGCGTTCGGAAACACGAGATAGAGGGTGTCGTTTCGTTCTGCCATCCGTATGCCGTGATTGTCTACAGAAGCCTCTGGCGGCAGTGGACTGACGAGCGTCCAGGCGGGGGCATCTGGTGCTAATCTATAGATACCGATTTTTGAAGCCCCATAGACATCCCCCCAAGAACTTGCCAATAAGCCCGATACTGAGGCTTCTTCTTTTGGACCACTTGCCTGTATCCACTGCTGTTGTGTTGACGGATGTGTCTTCTTCTCTACCTGCGCGGCGGCAAGCATAACAGGTTCCGAGACTTGCAGACCGGCATTGCTGCTCCTACCGGTCGTATCGAAACGTCCGGCTTGGTTCCGTAAGTCGGATTTTGCTTGTATATCCAAGACAATAGGAGCATCAATAATTTCAACGGTGATTTCCGATTGCGCGTTCAGGTTATACGGTTTCTGGAAGCGGGAGAGGTATTGAGACCTCGCACCCATTATGAGAAAGATAAAGATGGTTGTTGCGGCAGAAATTGCCCACGGCAGAAACGGTTTGCTACTGGTAGGAGATATGGGTTGGAGTTCAGCGGTTTTCTTCATGATGTTCTCAGTTAGGTCAGTAGGTAATTGGATGCTACCAAGCGTTTCTTGAATCATGGCTTCTTGCTCCTTTAAACGGTTTCGTGCGCGTTGAAGGCGGCTCTTGATTGTGTTCACTGAGACACCTAAAAAGTTACTTATTTCCTTGACAGTCATTTCTCCGAGGTAGTGGAGTGTCACGACTGTGCGTTCGCTCTCAGGTAGTTTTTCTAAGAGGTTCCTGACGCGTACTTGACGATGTTCGGTGGTGGCTTCCTTTCGCTGTTCATCTTCGTAGTGCCGATAAGATGACATGTCTATCTCCTCTTCACTCGTAGTTTCTAAGGATTCCATCTGCGACTTCTGCTTTCGGTGCCAGGCGATACAGAGTCTATCGGCGATGACATAGAGCCATCCGGCGAACTGGTTCGGGTTCTTCAGCGTCCCAAGTTTCTGGTATGCCTTGAGGAAGGTGTCCTGTGTCAGTTCCTCGGCGGTATGGAAATCGCCAACCTTCCGCCATGCAAGGGCGTGGACGCTTTTCTGGTATTTTTTTACCAGTATAGTGAAGGCACCCTCGTCACCTGACAAGAAACGGTTAACCAGTTGTGCATCTTCGTTTTTCATCGAATTTCTCCAGGAACTTAAAAATATGAATTTTTAACGCGCGACTGTCGGACTACTGTTACTATTAATGACGCGATTTAAAGAGGCAAAGGTTGCATGGCAGAAAAAATGTGAAAAATGTTTCGCTTGACATAACTCAGAAAAATCGGTATATTAAAGTGGATATGAAACTCTTATCTATAAACGTTTCAAAGCCAAAGCCTATTCAATACGGCGGTAAGACGATCCAGACAGGGATTTTCAAAGAACCCGTGTCAGGCACTGTCATGCTTAGACAGAAGAATATTGACGGCGATGGACAAGGTGATCTGCGTGTGCATGGCGGCACCTATAAAGCCATCTACGGCTACCCGTATGAGCATTACGCCCACTGGCAACAGGCATTGCAAAGAGATGACTTGACCTACGGACAGTTCGGCGAAAACCTCACTGTTGAGGGGCTATCAGAAGAGGCGGTTCATATTGGCGATGTCTTTCAGATAGGTTCAACAGTAAAATTACAGATTACGCAACCCCGTGTACCGTGTTTCAAACTCGCATACAAGATGGGACTGCCGGAATTCGCCAAACAGTTTTTAGAGAGTCGGCGCGTCGGTTTCTATTTCCGGGTGCTTGAAGAAGGCGAAATTACTGCTGGTGATATGATCGCACGCATTGAAGTTGCATCCGAACCGATGAGCGTTACGGAGATAGTCAACCTCCGCTATTTTGATACCGACAATCACGAAAAAATCGCACGAGCCAGAAAACTGCCCGCCCTCTCGCCGAGTTGGAAGAGGGATTTCACAAAAATTCTATCGAAATGAATATTTTTAAAGCAACGACTAAACGTGAAACGAGCGAAGCGGCAGCGCACCTCGCAAGCAGAAAACTTCGCGAGGCATTGGATGCCAATGGACATGCCCGCTTCATCGTTGCAACCGGCGCGTCTCAATTTGACTTCCTTGCCACGCTCACTGCCGATAAAACAATCAATTGGGACAACACGACGATGTTCCATCTCGACGAGTACATCGGCATTCCTGAGACACATCCCGCCAGTTTTCGCAAGTATCTACGGGAACGTCTCGTGGACATCGTTCACCCCGGAACGGTGCATTTCTTGGACGGTGAAGCAGACGAACCGCAAGCCGAGTGTGATCGGCTCAATCGGATTATCTCGCAGCATCAGATTGATGTAGCGTTCGTAGGTATCGGTGAGAATGGACACCTCGCCTTCAACGATCCACCGGCGGATTTTGAGACAGAAGATCCTTATATTTTAGTCGAATTAGATGAGGCATGCCGACTCCAACAGGTCGGCGAGGGCTGGTTTGCTGGAATTGAGGACGTGCCGACCCAAGCGATTTCAATGTCCATTTGCCAAATCATGAAGGCGAAAGTAATTGTTTGCACTGTGCCGGATGAACGGAAAGCGGAAGCAGTTCGGAATTGCTTACACGGCGAGATAACGCCAATGCACCCTGCTTCGATTTTACAGACACATCCAGATTGTGCAGTATTTCTGGACGCTGGGTCAGCATCTTTATTGTAGGAAGTGGTAAAATTTGTCGCTGACAGCTAACGCGCGGCTTTAATCTGTCCCCAGGTGACCGCGAGTTTATCTTGTGGCGCGACATCAAACGGAATCTGACCGAGGGCATAGAGAATTGAACGGTGGATGAGTTCCCATCCATCGTCTGTTACCTGCAACCAGCCGGTCGAGTGGGGCCAGATGTTAACGTGGCGTGCTTTCGTTGTGCCTTTCAGTAGTTTTGCTCCTTCTTCGTAGACAGAGATCGCCACGAGATCATCGTTGTCGGCGCGCACAGCTAATATGTCAACGTCGCCTTCAAATCCGCTGCACGTCATGAGTGCTATCGCGGGTTTGCTAACGGTGATGTCGCCCTTAAAACCTTCCATTATTGGATGCTCGGCATCAACGACAGTTAGGTCGTCGCCTGGATCGGAATTGAATGTGCCATCTGCCGCGAATCCCATGTCGTCGTATGTCCACGTTTCTGCGTTGACGACTGGGACGGATGAATCTTTGTAAGCACCCAGAATATTCGCGCTGGAAGTTGATTCCGAAATGAAGACCAAATCTATATCTGCCAGATTCACAGGATGCTTTGCCTGATGCTGATGCGGTTCAACGACATAACCCCAGTCTTCGAGGTGTTCTATGAGAGGAATGTCCTTCGGGTCGGGTTCGCCGGAGCCAACGAGGACAAGTTTTTCACCCTCAGCGATAGCGGAACTTACAGCAAAAAGTAGCACAAGAATCGATAGGAAAAAGTGGCGATACATAAGAAGAATTTCCTCCTTTTGAGTTGGTTTTAGGGTATGGAGGCACCTGCAGACGATTGCTTACAACTACGCAGTGTGTAGCAGATACTTCCAAGGAATTTGATTGAATTCGGATATATTCTATAGGAATATACAAGGAATGTCAAGCGTTTTGATGAGTGGAGCAGAGGCATTCAATTCTCCAATAATTTTGAACTTTTGCTTGAGGACTCTTCACTGTAGGAGCGAGTATTTTTGCTTGGGTGTTCCCTTTGTATCCTGCTCCTTATTAAAACCTTCGGTTCTAAAACGCTCATGCTTTAGCAGGGAGAGTATGTCAAGTGGGTGTATAGGTAATTATGGGTTTTACTATAAAAAGCGCGTAGTCCGTAACGAAGTGGTTCTCACTGCGAAGCAGGATCTACGGAGAGGCGGGTTAAATATCTAACCCTACTCACCGAACCGCAAGGAATAATTAAAAAATGAAAAATGCAATCAGAGTTGGGATCATTGGTGTCGGTGGAACGATCAGCAGCACAACCGTGATTCTCAATGGAGAGCCGAATGTAGAACTCGTCGCTTTGGCAGACCCGGATCCCACCCGTAGGAACAGGGTCTTGGATGGGATTAAGGGGGTCCGTGTTTTCGATGATTATCGGCAGATGTTTGACGCGTGCGATTTAGACGCGGTCTGCATTGGACTTCCGACGTGGATGCACGCCCCTGTCTCACAGGAAGCGGTACAACTCGGATTACATGTGCTCTGCGAAAAACCCCCTTCAAATGATGCGACGGAGTTAATGCCGGTCACCCAACTCGCGGAGACCAAGGGTCTTGTTTATATGTTTGTCCGTCAATCGCGGTTCACGTCCCAATTGATGGAGGGACGTAGGCTTGTCCAGGCTGGGGAACTCGGGGATGTATATTACGCGGAAACCCGATGGATACGCACACGGTGGTGTTCTGAAAGGGGATGGCGGCACGATAAGGCGAAGGGTGGCGGAGTTCTCCTCGATCTCGGTATTCACGCCATTGACAACGTCTGGTTTATGATGGGATGTCCGCGTCCAACAGAGGTTATGGCTGGACTGTACTGTACATTTTCCGATCTCGCACCCCCTGAACAAATCTACACCGCAGATGATGCGGCGTGCGGATTTGTGCGGTTTGAGAACGGCTGCACACTGCATTTTGCCGTCGCGTTTTCGCTGAATACTACGAACCGACAGTCTCCAACAAAGGGAAGTGATCTGGTCAAAAGCGAGACGCAGGAGTTTCAACTTTACGGCACGAAGGCAGGACTTGAAAGTGGAAAGTTGCTGGTTGGGACACCGGATGGTGTTAAGGTCAAACCCATAAAAGCACCGCCACAAAAGGCGGATGATATAACGCTTCAGGCACGAGAATTCATTCGAGCAATTCGAGATGGAGATGAACCGCTTAATCCCGGTTCGCAGGCAGTGATGCTCATGCAAATGCTTGATGGGGCAATGAAGTCCAGCGAAACTGGCAGTGCCGTTGCAATTCAGAGGTTCTAATTTATCTTGCGGTTAAACGACAGTCGTTTTATCTTCTAAAGTGTTTCTCAAATCTGCTTGTGCCGTTGTTGCAGGCTAAGTCTTTTTCATGTATTGAAGGGAAAAGAAGGGGCAAAATGCCCAAACCCAATTGCGACGTGACCGAAAACCTGCATTCTCACTGCGAAGCAAACGGACGCAGCAGCCCAGGAGGACATAATTAAAAAAATGTCTATACAATACAATCAAGGCGGACTCACACCTCAACAGAAGCAGCAATTTCACGACGACGGCTTTCTATTCGTCCGAAACGTACTGCCAAACCGGGCACTTCAGCCGTTAATTGATGAGTTAGCACAGTTGGTTGACGAGGGAACTCAGGCGGCGGTCGAACGCGGTATCCTTGACCCGTCGGATACTTATGATGATGAGTCATTTGAGACGAGATTGGCACGGGTATCAAGTGCATGTTCCGACCCGAACTGGATTTGGAGCAACTATTTCCGAGATCAGAAAATCCGAACCGCTGGGATGTTCACGCTCAGAACGGCACCTACGCTACTCGATGTCGTTGGCTCTCTCATCGGTGACGAAATCTTTGCACATCCACAGTTTAATTACCGTGCCAAGTTGCCCGATCAAGCAATCACTGTTATCCCGTGGCATCAAGATTTGGCGTATCTTATCCCAGAAGAGGCGGGTGAAACGTTGGTTGTGAATGTCTGGCTTCCGCTCGTTCGGGCAACTGAAGAGAGTGGGTGCATGCAAGTCATTCGCGGTTCGCACTGCTACGACCTAATTGCGCACAACTACCAAGATCAAACCCCTGGGCATACAGGGGGTAGAGGTATCAGCGATGAAGAATTGCCACCCGGTGATGTCGTGACTGCTGAACTTGAAGCAGGCGATGTTTTGCTGACGAGTGAGCGGGTCGTCCACCGTGGACTTCCGAACCGTTCCGACACAGTCCGCTGGAGTGTTGATACGCGTTATAGCCAAATTGGGTTACCAACAGGTCGCGAAAACGTTCCTGGATTTATCGCTCGGAGTCAGTTGAATCCTGAGCGTATTGCCAAATCCCATCACGACTGGAATCGACAGTTCGCGTCAAGTTAAGCATCTCCAAACTTTTTCTCGAACAGCGAAACCGTGTCGTGGTCGGGATGGTTCGGCAGTTCAGCAGGGGCTTCCCATTCTTCGTCAACATCCGTTAATTTCACGGGGTTGCCACTGTTTTCCAGAACCGATTTCCAACCTGCGAGAAAGACGTTCGTCTTGTGTAAAATCTGGTCAAACGTCTGTGGCATTTCGTTATGGAGTGCCATGTTCTGGAACGCCCAAATCGTCGGCACCCAGACCTCTGTTTTGTCGAATGGATAACCAGTGCCTGTGTAGATTTTGAAATTCTCACCGCCGTAGGCTTCTTGTGTGTGAATCTGCACTGTTCCCCACGAACCGCCCACCTGATGGAGTGTTCCGTAGAATTGACGACCGGCGCTATCAACATGCTCGAAGGTGAGAACACCGGGCGGGCTGTGCCAACTATCTGCCTGATATGCGACAGACACAACCGGATTTTCTGCCTCTGCAACCGCCTTGCAAATCATATAGAGTCCATGGATTCCGTGCGTCGGATAGTCGTCGAACGAGTTGGTCGCCGTGTAACAGATGATCTGTTTATCGCTTGCCCACGCCTTAGCGCGTGAGATAGCATCGTTGTGCTCGTGACTCGATGGCGCAAGGATGGTCGCGCCGTGCTTTTCAGCGAGTTCAATCATCTGTCGTGCTTTCGCGAGGGAGTTGGCAAACGGACGGTTGATTAGGTTCGGCAAACCCGCTTCGAGATACGGTTCGTGGAGGATGTGGTTCCATGGATGATTATAGTAGCCTCCGGAGATCACGCCGTCTACCTTCCCCAACATATCGTCAAAATTCTTGACGACTTCGCAACCGTAAGGTTCAGCAACCGCTTTTGCTTTTTCGTATTCAATATCCCAACAGTGGGTGATCCGCATCCCCGTAAACGGTGTATCTTTCTCACCGGGGCGCGGGTTGATGTGTGGTGCCCACAACGGCATGTGTGAATATGAGTCTGCATTCAGGAATCCGACACGGAAAGGTTCAGAGTTAGGTGCTTGCATAGCTGTCTCCCTTTATGAGTTCTCAGTTTGCGGTTAAGAAGTTTTGATATACAATTTACCATTTCCTCGAGTACTTCAAGTTTGGGTCGATTGTTACAATCCGCTCTTTAACCGATAGCCGATAACTGACAACCGACAACCATTTACATTGAAACCCACGTTGACCCATTTTCACAAGATTCAACCGCTTTGTAGATGAACTGCATACCCCGTAATCCATCATGGACCGTCGGGAAATCGTATGCTTCTGTTTCCATAGGGTTGCCGTCGATATATTGCCGGATGGCTTCAACAACGCCAACGTAAATCGTTGCAAACGCCTCCAAGTACCCTTCGGGATGCCCCGTTGGGATACGTGCGCCTGCTGCTGCTGCTTCGGACAGGTATCCCTGACCACGAGTAAGGGTCTGTCTCGGTTCACCGTAACGATAGAGTTCGAGATAGTTTGGATTCTCTTGTGCCCATTTCACTGCACCCTGTTCGGCATAAACGCGAAGTGTGAGTCCATTTTCTTCTCCAGTGGCGACCTGGCTTATGCTTAAAACGCCTTTACCGCCACCCTTGAAACGGAGCAAGGCATTGACATCCTCATCCAGTACTCTGTCAGGGAGAAAAGTACTCTTATCGGCACAGAGTTCAACAATCGGATCGCCAGTGACATACTCAAGCAGATTCACACAGTGTGTACCGACATCACCCATCGTGCCGCCGATACCTGACTGCGCCGGATCAACACGCCACGCCGCTTGTTTCTGACCGAGTTTCTCGTGCGGGACCATCAGGAAGTCCTGGAGGTATTCTACGATCACCTTGCGAATTTGTCCCATTGAGCCTTCAGCAAACAACGCTCGCGCATGCCGTACGAGCGGGTGTCCCGTGTAATTGTGTGTCAGGGCAAAGACGAGTCCCGAATCTTCGACGAGTTGGACAAGTCCCTCGGCTTCATCGAGACTGTAAGTCATGGGTTTATCACAGACGACATGGAAACCCGCGTCCAAAAATGTCTTTGCGATCTCAAAGTGGGAGATATTTGGCGTGACGATGCTCACAAAGTCGATCCGTTCATTTGCAGGGAGCGCGGCTTCGGCTACCGCCATCTCTGTGTAACTGCTGTAGCAGCGATTTGAATCAAGATACAACTCCGCACCAGTGACGCGTGTATTTTCTCGGTCGCGTGAGAAACACCCTGCGACGACTTCAATTTGCTGATCGAGTGTGGCAGCGATTCGGTGGACACCACCGATAAACGCGCCCTGTCCGCCACCGACCATGCCCATTCGTAATTTCCGATTCCAAGATTCCATAATACTTTACTCCAATTCAGTTGTCGATTATCAGTTAAGAGGTTTTTGTTAAACCGAACCGTGTAGTCCCTAACGAAGTGGAGGACGGATATACGGAAAGGTGCTTCAAAGTTCAAACCTGCCTCACCGAACCGCAAGGTAAGCTTAAAAATTCAATCCAAGAATGTCACGATTCCGTGCCGTGTCGGTTTCTCCGCCTGCGAAGTCATCAAAGGCGACATCGGTCGTTTCGATAATATGTTTGGCGATAAACGGCGCGCCTTCTGCCGCGCCTTGCTCTGGACTTTTGACACAGCATTCCCATTCCAGCACTGCCCAGCTGTCGTAACCCGCTTCGGTGAGGAGTGTGAACACCTGTGTAAAATCCACTTGTCCGTCACCGAGTGAACGGAATCTTCCCGCACGTCCAGCCCATGACTGATAGCCGCCGTAGACCCCGACCCGACCTGTCGGACGGAATTCGGCATCCTTAACGTGAAATCCTTTGATACGTTCGCTGTAAAGTCGGATGAAGTCGATATAATCGAGTTGTTGGAGGAGAAAATGGCTCGGGTCGTAGTTGAGACAAGCCGCGGGATGGTTGTTCGTGTAATCTAAGAACATCTCGTAGGTCGCACCATCGTAGATGTCCGAACCCGGATGGAGTTCGTAGGCGAAGACCTGACCGTTATCGCGTGCCAGGTCCAGAAGTGGTAGCCACCGTGCCGCGAGTTCTTTGAACGCCTCTTCTATGATGCCGTCGGGACGTTGAGGCCATGGGTAAACGGTGTGCCACGCGAAACCGCCTGAAAGCACAGGGATGACATCCAGTCCCATATTCACCGAAGCGTGGATACATTTCGTTAGTTCATCTGCTGCCCACGCGGTCCTTTCAGCACCTTGCAAACCGGGAGGATGGAACGCCTCAAACATAACCTCGTATGCGGGATGTATAGCCAGTACCTGCCCAGCGAGGTAGCCAGCGACCTCCGTCGCTTCAAGCCCTATCTCGTTAAGTGTTCCTTTAAATTCATCGCAATAGGTTTTGGATTCGGCGGCTTTTCCGATGTCAATGACGCGATCGTCCCAATTAGGAATTTGGACACCTTTATACCCCAAGCCAGCAACCCATTTCCCGATATTTTCCATTGTATCGTATGGGACCTCGTCCCGCATGAATTGGGCGAGGAAGATAGCTGGACCTTTGATTTTCGGCATTGTTTCTGCACTCCTATATTTGTTGTGTGTGAACCCTAACAATGTAAAAGGTATGAGTGTTGTTATTAGGCACACCACTCAATCTAAAATCGGCAAAAAATAATTACAAATGTTCACAAACTTTGGGTATAATATATAAAAGTCGACGTGTAATGTCAAGGGTTTTAGAGATAGTTTAGTTTTGTGAAAGGAAAAGAAAAGGGTGAAACAACCTATCTATGGACTAACTATTCGCGAAGTGACAAAACATTTCCATCGTGCCAAGCGGACAAACGGCAAACTGCGTTTTCATCAAAAACTTCAGCACGTGTTCAAGCGCGAGAAAGAAGTCATCCGCGCAGTTGACGACATCTCCTTAGAGGTGAACATCGGAGAGATCTACGGTATTCTCGGTGCGAACGGTTCGGGAAAATCGACGTTGATTCGTCTCATTTCGACGCTGCTACTGCCCGATGCTGGGAGTATTCAGGTCTTCGGGGACGACGTGGTGACAAATAGTCTGAAGGTCCGACGGGTGATGAACCGCGTCTCTGTTGAAGCCTCCTTCTTTAAACGTCTCTCTTCGGAAGAAAATCTGATTTACGCCGCCCGTCTCTACGGGATCTCAGCTTCCGAAGCCGAGCGAAAATCGAAGCAGATTTTGGAAAGGCTCGGTTTTGATGCAGATCGGATGAACGAAGAAATGGAACATCTATCGCGCGGAATGCAACAAAAAGTCGCTATTGCGCGCGCCCTACTCACCACCCCTATGCTCCTTCTGCTGGATGAACCCACAACAGGACTCGATCCGAAATCTAAGCGCGATGTGCAAGCCTTTATTGAGGAAATCCGTCAAGAACGGAACGCTGTTATTGTCCTGACGACGCACGATATGGCGGAGGCAGAGAGGTTGTGTGACAAAATCGCGATTATTGATAAAGGGCGGTTTATCGCAGAGGGAACGGTAGAGGAACTCATCGCCGATGCTCCATCGCAAAATGGGATGCCCGCGACGTTGGAGGACGTGTTTATCGCGCTAACGGGTAAAGGGATTGAGGAGGAAGAGTAGAGCCATGCTGAATCTTGTCCGGGAAACGATTGTCTCTTACGCCTTCATTGAGCGGAACTTCAATCTGCTGAAGCGATATCTGAGCTGGGAAATTCTCTTTTTTAGTTATTCTATCGTCAATGCGCTCACGATCGGCTTAATTATGGTAGGACGCGGTAGCAGTGAAGATGTACTTTATCTCGTCATTGGTGCGTTAATTTGGGGGTTTCTCTCGGTTATGATGCGTGAGGTGAGCGATGCGATTACATGGGAGCGATGGGAAGGGACGATTGAATATACCTTTATGGCACCGATTTACCGCATCACACACCTTGTGGGTTCGTGTCTATTTGCGATTCTGTACGGGTTGCTGCGTACCGCTTTAGTTTTAGCGATAATGCCACTCTTTTTTGGGGAACATATCGACTTAGGCAATGCGAATTGGCTAACGATGGTGGTTACGGTTCTTATCTCCAGCCTCTCTTTTATCGGGATCGGTCTGATGGCGGCGATCTTTCCATTACTCTCACCGGAGAAAGGACAAGCCGCAACGGGTATTATTCAGTCGATGCTGCTTTTAGTTTCCGGTATCTACTATGAAATTGAGGTGTTACCGACGTGGCTTCAACCGATTTCCCAAATTTCGCCTGCTACGTATACACTCAGATCGATTCGTGCGGCAATGCTGGAGAACGCATCCGTTGAGAGCCAACTGGGCAATCTGTCTTTGCTACTCATCATTGGTGTCCTACTCATTCCACTTGGATTTTGGGTTTTCCATTTGGGTGAAAAATACGCCAAACGCGTCGGCAGACTTAAAAGAAGTGGGTAATGCAAAAAGGATGGAAGTTCTTCTTCCACCCTTCCAATCTTCCGAATTCTACAAAGAAAGGAAAATTAAAAAAATTGATAGCTGGATATTATAGATTTCCGACGATTTGTCAGAATACTATTGTTTTTGTATGTGAAGATGATTTGTGGACGGTTCCCGTTGGCGGTGGGGTTGCGAGGCGGCTCACGTCGAATCTCGGCGCAGCGAGTTCTCCTCGCTTGTCGCCGGATGGTGAACTGCTTGCATTCACGGGGCGTGAAGAGGGACCGTCAGAGGTTTATGTGATGCATGCGCTCGGCGGTGAAGCGAAGCGGCTCACCTATCAAGGGGGCAACGCTGCTATCGTCGACTGGGATGCCGATAGCAAGACGATTCTCTATTCCAGTAACGCCGGTTTAGCATTTGATCCGTGGATATGGAAAATCAGCGCAGATGGAGGCGAACCCCAATGCCTATCATACGGTCCTGCGAACCATATTGATTTCAGCGGTAGTGGCGGCGTTGTCCTCGGTAGATTAACCCGTGAACCTGCACGCTGGAAACGCTACCGCGGCGGGACTGCTGGACAAATCTGGGTTGACCCGGAAGGGGATGGACAATTTCAGCCCCTGGCACCCGTAGATAGTAATTTCACGACACCGATGTGGATCGGTGAACGTATCTACTTTATTTCTGACCATGAAGGTGTTGGCAATATCTATTCCTGCCTCCCCATCGGTGAAGACATTCAACGCCACACGCATCAGGATACCTATTACTGTCGTTCCGCTCAGACCGATGGTACACGTATCGTTTATCATACAGGGGCAGATCTATTTGTTTATGAAATTGAGAGCGATACTGAAACCCGTGTTGATGTCAATTTTCATAGCCCGCGTACCCAGCGACAACGGAAGTTCGTCAGCCCGTCGCGCTATCTGCAGGATTATGCCCCCACGCCAGATGGTCACGCATTGGCAGTGACCGTTCGAGGGAAACCCTTTACAATGGCGAATTGGGAGGGAGCGGTTCTCCAGCACGGCGAGCGCAACGGAACGCGTTATCGTTTTACGGAGTGGCTCAATGATGGCAAGCGTCTTGTTACGCTTTCCGATGCCGAGGGTGAAGAGGCACTTGAAATCCATACGCGCGATGGGAGCACTGATGTCGTTCGATTGGACACTCTTGACATCGGGCATGTTCGGCAACTTGCGGTCGCTCCGCAAACCGAAAGCGACGAGAAAGATCGATTGCTTCTTATCAATAATCGTCTTGAACTTTTGCACATTGATTTAAAGACACAAGAGATACGGGTGCTTGACAAAGGACATTATCAGAATATCCGAGATGTCGCGTGGTCGCCTGATGGTAAATGGTGTGCCTATAGTTTTGCATCTACGGAAACCACTCGTTCAATCAAACTTTGTAAGATTGAGACGGGTGAGACGTGGTTCGTCACGGATCCAGAATTCAACGATTTCGGTCCGGCGTGGGATCCGGAGGGGAAGTATCTCTATTTTCTCTCGTATCGCGAGTTCAATCCCGTCTACGATGCGCTCCACTTTGATCTTGGCTTTCCTACAGCGATGCGTCCTTTGCTGGTGACCTTGCAGGAGACATTGGGCAATCCGTTTATCCCGGAGCCTCGTCCGCTTGAGGAGGAAAAGGAAGATAAGGATGAGAAAGATGAAGGAGAGAAGGAAAAGAACGGCGAGGATAAGGCATCTGACGAGAAATCCGAGCAGAAAGCGGAGAAACTGATTACAATAGATCTGGAAGGTATTACACAACGCGTTGTCGCATTCCCATATCCGCACGGACGTTACGGACAGATCGCTGGTATTGAAGACAAAGCGATTTTTACGGCGTTTCCGGTGCAAGATACACCCGCAGACGATGATGAGAGCAGACCGAGAGGCGTCCTTCATGCCTATGACTTCAAGGAGCAGAAGAAGGAAACACTTGTCTCTGGCATTAATGATTTTCAACTTTCGCGTGATGCGAAAACGCTTGTCTATTCCACTGGCAGTCGGTTGCGCGTTATCAGGGCAGGTAAAAAGGCTGAAGGCGATTCCAAGTCCGAGAGTCGGGGTGGTCCAAGTCGACAGACCGGTTGGATTGACCTGAGTCGTATCAAAGTCTCCGTTGTCCCGACGGCTGAGTGGCATCAGATGTATCGGGAGGCATGGCGGCTCCAGCGGGAGTATTTCTGGACAGAGGATATGTCCGGCGTAGATTGGGAGCATGTTTATCAGCGTTATCTGCCGCTCCTTGAACGGATTGCGACGCGCGGTGAATTTTCGGACCTGATGTGGGAGATGCAGGGGGAACTCGGTACCTCGCATGCGTATGAAATGGGTGGGGATTATCGGAGTTCGCCGAATTATGCGCAGGGATTCCTCGGTGCGGATTTTGCTTACGATGCGGAGAGTCATGGTTATCGTATCACACACATCGCTCGCGGTGATGGCTGGGAGGCGACAAAGGATTCACCACTCAATGCACCGGGAATTAATATTCGCGAAGGCGATATTTTGCTTGCTATTGCTGGACAACGGGTCAGTGAAACCGTTTCACCGGGTGAACTGCTCGTAAGTCTCGCAAATCAGGAGGTTCAAGCGACGTTCCGACGTGCGGACAATGGCGAGGAACGCGTCGTCACGCTCAAGGTCTTGGGAAGTGAAAGCGAACTTCGGTACCGAGAATGGGTGTCCAAAAATCGGCGGTATGTCCATGAAAAAACGGATGGTAAAGTCGGGTATGTGCATATACCTGACATGGGACGGCGCGGGTATGCAGAATTTCATCGCGGTTTCCTCGCCGAGGTGAGTTATCCGGGTCTGTTGGTTGATGTCCGTTACAATGGGGGTGGGCACGTTTCGCAGCTGCTTTTAGAGAAGTTATCTCGCCGCCGCATTGGATATGACGTTCCGCGTTGGGGCACGCCACACCCCTACCCAGATGCTTCCGTTTTGGGTCCGATGGTGGCTGTCACGAACGAGAATGCGGGTTCGGATGGCGATATTTTCTCGCACTGTTTCAAGTTGATGGAGTTGGGGCTACTCATCGGCAAGCGGACGTGGGGTGGTGTTATCGGTATTTCACCGCATCAGGCGTTTGTGGATAGGGGTGGCACAACGCAGCCGGAGTATTCTTTCTGGTTTGTCGATGTTGGCTGGAGTGTTGAGAACTACGGCACCGACCCAGATATTGAAGTGGATTATCGTCCCCAAGATTATACGACAGAAGCCGATCCGCAGCTGGATCGCGCAATCGAGGAACTCCTCCGTCAGATGGAGGAGAATCCGCCCGAAGTTCCTGATTTCGGTGAACGTCCGCGTTTGACCTTGCCCACACTACCGAAAGCGTAATGTGAGCGAACATCGGTTTTCCCTAATGGGTAGGCGAGGTTTCTAACCTCGCCACCGAGCGATGAGAACGACAGATTTTTTGTGAATGACCGGAGCGGTTGGGAAACCGCTCCTACCGTGGTTAAAGGATTGACTGATAATTTAAGAAGAAAGACAAAAAACACATGCGTATACTCTGTGCGAACGTAGGTAGCACCTCGTTCAAATACCAAATTATTGATATGGAGACCACGACCTCCCTTGTCAAGGGAGGCGTGGAACGTATCGGTAATTCACCATCTGCCTTTACACACGCGGTGCCGGGGAAACCATCCCGCGAAGGCGAAATCGATGCACCGACACATACCGTGGCGATTGCGCACGCAATGGATCTAATCACCGATACCGAAGTGGGGTGCCTTGAAGACTTGGGGCAATTAGACGGTGTTGGGTTCAAAACCATTCTTGCCAGAGGTTACTGGCGGTCCGCACGGATCACCGAGGATGTGATAACCGCGCTGGAGACATCTACACCGCTCGCGCCGATGCATAATCCCGCCTATATCGCCTCTATCCGTGCCTTTCAAGAGTTGCTTCCCACAACCTCACTCGTTGCTGTTTTTGAGACGTGGTTCCATCAGACTATCCCTGATTACGCCGCCGAATTCGGTGTGCCTCGTTTCTGGGTGGAACAACACGACATCCGTCGTTACGGCTACCACGGGGCTTCGCACCGATACATTTCTGAACGCGTGCCGCAACTGCTCGGACAGGTAACGGGGAAAGGATTACGCATTATCTCTTGCCATCTCGGTGGCAGTTCATCTCTTTGCGCCATCAAGGACGGGGTATCTATTGACACATCCATGGGCACGTCTACGCAATACGGGATGATTCAGTCTACACGTTGTGGAGAGTTAGACGCGTTTGCCGTGCTGTATATGATCGACAAAGAAGGGTTCACTACCGATGAGATTCGTCGTCAGTTGGTTGAGGATTCAGGGTTAAAAGGGATCTCTGGCACGAGTGGCGATATGCGTGATATAGAGGCGGCAATCGATGCAGGCAACGATGATGCCCGATTGGCACTGGATACCTACGTTTACGGTGTAAAAAAATATATCGGGGCATATATTGCTGCGCTTGGGGGAGTAGATGTGATCGCTTTTGCCGGTGGTATCGGCGAGAAAAGCCCAATCACGCGAGCGAAGATCTGTGAAGGGCTTCAGTGGTGCGGTATTCACTTAGATGCCGTGAAGAATGAGCAATTGACTGGCGAAGTAGACCTCTCTGCGGATGAGAGCCGTGCCAAAATCCTTGTTGTTGCTACAAATGAAGAGTTGATCGTTTCACGTGAGACTGCACGGGTTCTCAAGGAGCGTGATTGAAGGTTGCTCACATCAAATATTCGCGTCCGCGAAAAATTCGGGTGGCAAGCCACAGCAGCACCACTGTCAATATGAAGATGACGAGGAGTGCTACCCACGCTGATGGCGGTGATGTTCCCAAGGCTTCATTGAAATCGCTTCGAGGCACTCTATAGCGTGGAAATAGCGTCAAAAGATAGTGTGATATAGATAACCTCTTGATTGCTGTTGCCATCATAGGGCTCGCCGTAATACTTTCCCATCCCATCACAAAGAGCAACCCCCAGAGCACTGGATTCTTGAATCTGACTGCCAGAACCGTAGCGAGTGCCCCGTAAACTAACAGTGCCAATGCCATTAAGGCGGTGTAGCGCAAACTCATACCCAACTGAAACAATACACCGTTCTGTAGTTTCGGATGTGTTATCATAATACCAGTCAGAACCAGATGAGATGTTCCGATAAGCGCAACAGTCCCGACGAGATATGCAGCGAATTTACTAAGGAGAATCGTTGATTTACGGAGCGGGCGCATCTGAAGATACGTCAAGCCTTTTCCGTCGATTTCATCTGAAATAATTGCGGTGCCATAGAAAATAGCGGATAGGTTCACCAAGAGTCCGTAGAGTGACAACGTCATCAGTGGGATAAACCGGTTAACAGTTCCACCGCCTTGCGCGATGAACCGAAATGCGAGTGCTATGGCAAGTGATAGCAGACATCCGAGCAGAATCAGAACGGTTCGTTTGCTCCAAAACATTTGGCGGAGTGTCACTTTAAAGAGTGAGAAATAGGCGGGAAAAGAATTCGTATTGAGAGCCATCTATATCCTTTCAGTGGATGAATCTTAAATAATATTAACATTAATTTTCGGATTTAGCAAGTCTTCTTTGGGATTATAGTCGTTAGTTGCCACAGGGTCAGAATTTGCAAAATTGTGGGAAAATGTGCTATCATAGCGTATCAATATTGTCCCGCAGGTCTCCTATAGAGGCTTGTGCCAAGTCATCTGGCGTTAAGGGAACTTGATATATGTTTCCGAGGATCCCTATCCTCTTCTTAGCCTAAGATCGCAAGCCTGAAATGAAATGGAAAAGTTTTTGCTTGGGCGTTTCTTCAGTTCTACGGAGAGGCACGTCAATTCCACACCTACTTTAGCGAACCGCAAGGAAAATTAAAAAAATGAATCAGCACGATTTTACTATCACCGATTCGGAGCTTAATTTTTTTAAGACGTTCGGTTATCTCAGTTTTCCGCAACTGATGGCGGATCGGATTACTGCAATCCAGGACGCTTTTGAAGCCGTCTGGAAAGAGAGAGGCGGCGGACATAACGGTAAACCGCACGAAGGCACCGCACGTTCCTGCATTGTACCGTTCATCGATCAAAGCGAGGAGTTGTCATCACTATTGGATGATCCAAGGATTTTGGGGATCGCGAATGCGTTGATCGGTGATGACTTCAATTATATGGGAAGCGACGGCAATTTCTACGTCGGCGATACCGGGTGGCATTCGGATGGTGGACATAAACTGGAAGATCCGATGCACATCAAAATCGCTTTCTACCTCGACCCGCTGACTCGTGATACGGGCGCACTTCGCGTTATTCCGGGAAGTCATCTCTTCGGCGATCAGTATGCGGATGCCCTCTCTAAACAGGCTGGAAAGAGCCAGGACTTTTGGGAAATACACGGTAAGGATGTCCCAGCAACGATCTTTGAGACAACCCCTGGTGATCTGGTCCTGTTTAACCATAATACCAAGCATGCGGCGTTCGGTGGTGGCGCACGGCGACGTATGTTTACGATGAATCTCTGTCAGCGGTATCCTGATGATAAACTGGATAAGTTGCAAGCCTATATCGCTGGATCTGCACGCTTCTGGATCGATCGGAAGTATGGCGAGAAAATGATAGGCACGGCGACACCCGAACGGTGGGTACATCTTGAACAGGTGCGGGCAAACGATGGACATCTCGCTGAACTCTCGCGCCAAGCACAAGAACGGATGAGTGAACCGTCACGCGGATAAGGCATGTTCCCACGTTTCTCGAACATACGCGATGGATTGCGTGAAGCCTTCCTGTCCTGAACGGCTGGCTTCCTCAATGCTAAGCCAACCGTCATAGCCTGTTTGTCTCAGGCGCGAAAAAATCTGCGGGATCGGCGAAGCACCGGTGCCGACGCGAACAGGTTCAAACACCTTAACTGCACGTAGATCGAAGATATGCAGCACAACGATTCGTTGAAGAACCTCCTCCAGAAGTGCGAGTACATCTTCACCGAGCACAAGTGGGTTTGCGGTGTCGAAACAGACACCAAGGGGTGTATCAGCAAGCGCATCTAAGATTTCCAAGAAAATCTCCGTAGGTTGTGAGAAGTCCCAGTAATCCCAAGGTGCGCCTTTGGTATGGTTCTCGTATGCGAGTGTGATACCGTGTTTTTCCGCTTCGTCAAGGGCATAGCGAAATCCGTCTGTCACCCAGCGCACGCCTGTTTCATGTTCTGTGCCGGGATGGTTTTGTCCTGCTGTCACGCGAATAAATTTTGCCCCCAATGCTTTTGCCAGCCCAATGTCCGCCTTTAGGTCGGTTAACTCCTGGGCGCGTTGTGCCGCATCGGGGTATGTGAAGTCGCAATAACAGGCGAGCATACACGGCTCTATACTAAACTTTTCGAGGGCAGTGCATGTGTTTTTTATCGTTTCCGCGTCGCGCTTTGGAAAGAATTTGATACTGAAATCGACTGCGTCCAGTCCTAATTCTGCACCGAGCTGAATCCAATCGGCGACGGTGCTTTTTCCTGTGAAGATACCGTCGTAGAGAGAGACGGGGAGGCAACTAAGTTTCATTGTTTATATCCTTTAGTGACTATTTATTGGAAACCATCGGCATTTGGTCGGAAGATTGGAAAATTGAGAGACACCCATCCTTCCATTCTTCCTACTGACTGCTGATTGCTTCCTACTGACTGCTATTCAGAACATAAACCGGTACATGGGACGTTCTAAAGCGATGCCGATTAATGTCCAGATGGCTCCAAGCAGAAACTCACCAATGACTAAACCTATAAAGAACGGCATTGCACGACGATAGGTCCGTAGTCCTCCCGTCTGAAAGAGAATCGCTTTTATCCCCCACGATAAGAAGATCGAGAACCAATACCAACTCGTATTCCAAAAACTCAGTGACAAGGCGTAGCCTGCGGGATGGAAGGGCCACCAGATGAAACGGCGGCGTAGCATCATCAGGAGTGTTGTTAAGGCAATCGCACCGCTGGAAGCGGAAACCGCACCGACATCTACGGATTGTGGGTTAATGAGCCACTGCTTCAGTTGCTCGTAGGTCCAGCGGCATTGTGCCTGCTCACCATAGACTGCCGCCCCGTAATGATAGCCTTGTGCATAATATGCCCACGCCGATGAGATCGTTCCGACGACGGTCACCAGAATAATGGCAACGATGAAGCGATTGTGCGATAACCCACGGACCTGTGCAACTTTGAAGCCTTCCAACATAATCGGCATCGGATGGGAGCGATAGGATCGATTGAAACCGTGGAACATACTAAACGTGGTTAATCCCTCTGCACCAATGCGACGGGTGCCGAGAAAGGAAACAAGCACCTTATCCGGTCTCCACGGCACATCGTGCGCTGGCGGTCCGACTTCAGCACGAATACGGGTAATAGCGATGGCTAACGCAAAGAAAAGTGTAAAGTAGCCGAGAATGCTGAAGATAGGTGTACCTGTACTTTTGAAGAACACAAGGATAAAGATACCGCCGAGTATTAACCCGATAATCGCGTATCGGATGTGTGCTGAAGGCGTACCCATCGTGTCTGATTCCGCAGTGCCGCCTCGGAAGGCGTTTTTTATCTGTCGCGCGATGAACTTTCGGCTGAGCCATATCGCAGAGATGCCTAAGCAGAACCATGCACCAAACGATTGCGCATCAAGAAAGGGGAATCCGGGTAGATGTCCGATGCCTGCCATCGTGCCCCATACGCGCGTCATTTTGTGGAAGAGATAGAAAAACCAGATAGAGAACGAGAGTTCCAACGGAATGAAGAAGCTCATCCCGATAGCGAACGGATAGACGGCGATGGGGAGTCTGCCGATGGCGTTTAGAGGTTTGGTTTGGAAATACTGTCCTAAATTGTAGAGACTCCCTCCTAATCCCGGCACAACAGGGAATAGAAAGTGAAGCCCGTTAAGAAGGTTTATCCCGCCTGCAAGCACAGCCCCCAGCAGAAATAGCCGATTGCTCAGGAGGACGCGTCCGCCGTTTTCTGTTAAATGAAGCGGGATCTGAATGACGGGGTAGCTGAGTTTTTCATGGGTCACCCATTGGTGTCGGATGAGGATCGTGATACAGAGCATCATACACGTTAGCACGATGATAAGAGCAGACCACCAGAGCACAGGCGGCATCCAAAGTTCTAAGTGCTGAACAGTGTGAAGTGAGTCGTCCCCTTGATAGAAAGTTGCCAGCACGTTCCGTTCCTTGATGGTGAGCCAATCTGGCATGTGGCGATGGAACAGTTCACCCCATTCGTTTTCTGGACTTGCGAACCAGATGGGATAGGTGAGCAGGGGCCATAGTATCTGGAGTGTATCGTGTCCAGCGATGGAGGAGGCGATGGACACGAGGAGGTAGACCACCATCAACTCGGCATCGGTGAGGCTTGCGTTTTTCCCGATGGCTCGGAGTAACGGATTTATCGCCATCAAGATTAGCACAACAAAAATGACGTTGAAGTAAACGGTGGAGACGGTTGGGAAACTCTGACCTGTGCCATAACCGCTGGGACCCCAGTTAATCATGAGCCAGTAAGAGTTTGGGATGGTGATGAGGAGTGCGAGGAGGACAGCGCGGAAGCTGACATTTCGGTTTGGCATATTTTGTGTCGATCTACCGGTGCGGCGCGTATTCCCAATCGAAACGTTGTCGTCCGTAACGCGTGCCGTCAATTTCGGTCTGGTGGCAAACGAGACACCTATGGGCTTCGGTGACACCGTGCAGCTCATGCACTAATTGGATTTCTTCTGTGTTATGCACGTGGCATTTGAGACAGGTGTAACTTCCATAGTCAGAATCGGCATAAATAGCAATCTGATCTGCTACCTTCAGCGCGTGATAGGTGCGATTGTTTTTACTATCTGTGATTGTCCATGCGTTTCCTGTTTCTTTGATAGCAACAGGAGAGGTTTCGGGGACCCTGCTATCATTTTGTAAGAACCAAAAGTGCAAGTCTTCAGGAATGGTCTCTGACGTATCCAAATCTTGAGGAAACGTTGTGCTGACATGGAACAGGAGGCGTTCCGGGGTATGGCATCTCGCGCAAGGCACATCGTGGGCATCGGTGAGTGGAAGGAATTCGTCATGCTCCAGTTTCTTTTGTCCGTGGAACACAATACTGATGAGTAGGATCGGGGCGAGAATCAGATGGCATCGAAGCAGAATTCGGCGCGCCCCACGAGATGTCAGACTCACAGCGATACCCGTGCCTAAGTTCGACAAAGCAAGCAGGAGAGTCAGCCATGAATGCCACACCAGAGGTTGGAACGCAGAATGCAGTAGCACTAAGGACAAACCTAAGGAAGCGAGCCGTTGATGGTATCTGAGCCAGGTCTGACGGTTGCCCCATCGAATCCAGCGGCTTCGCAGAAGGTAGAGACTGGCGATGACAATAGCGATCGCACCGATGATGCTGAGCGTATGTCTCGCTTCACCGAAACTGCCTGCTTGCCATATACATAAACCTGAGATAACAGCGGCACCGACGATGCCGTGTCCGATTTGAATGAAAACCCTCATAACTTCAGTATAGCATGGACATGAGATGAGATCAAGGAAAATACCATATACCAGTGTGTGAAATGGACACGGGCTTTTGTGTCGATGTTCGTAATTGAATTCGGTGCCATTTCAAACTGTGCTAAAAATAAATTGAAAAGACAGATGTAAACTTTTTTTAGGGGTCTCTCGTATAATATGGTATAATAGTCGGGACTGACGGATAAATCTAAAGGAGAAAGAAACATGAAGTTGCAGGTAACTTTCGTACTACTCTCGCTTTTGGCAGTGGTAGCATTTGCCGGGTGTTATACGAAACTCGGTTATCAAGGGCGTAGCTTGCAAGCCCATGTTGGAAGCGCGTCTTCGGATTTTGATGGAAAATATCGGACGGTTATGGAGGGAGAGAAAACAGAAGATCACTCTGAAGCAGAGTCGGAGGAATTAAAGTCAGAACAGACCGATACTGAAGCGTCGGAAGGTTATTACGGACGACGGAAGTATACCCGTCGTGAAACGTACGTTTATCCACGTAGGTCCTCCGGGAGCTATTGGGGACCTTATCCGCTGTATCCATATCGCTATTACATGCCCGTTGGGTTTCCGTACTATTCACACCCTTGGTTTTATAGGTATGGATATTATTACGGTTACTCGCCGTATTACCGCTATTATAGAGGATATTATCCGTATACGAACGTCTATCGGCGATATTACGGTAGGAGTCGGTATGTACCCCTCTCACGGCGAACTTACGATAGACGCGACTGGCGACCTGAAAATCGGCGTTCTCGAAGTTCACGCAGTGTGACTACACCAAAGACGAGATCGGAACGACCACAGCGACGAACGAGAAATCGGAACGAAAGGTAGCGGAAACGAACCGCAAGGAAAGTTAAAAATTGGAGGAATCGGAACGATGAAACGAGCAATCTATACTACCCTAATCTTTTTATTTGCGGCAGTGTTCTGCACGGCTATCAGTATAGCGCAAGTAGAAGAGATGGCGATCGGGAAAACGTTTGGTGTCGGGGCACGAACAATGGGGATGGGGGGTGCTTCACTCGCACTCTCGGATGATTTCACTGCACTCTATTGGAATCCGGCAGGGATGGCACAGATCCAAAAATTCGAGATGTTCAGCAGCCTGTCGCACAACACAGCGATTGCTGATACCTATTTTACGGATGATACAGTGAAAACAGCAACGAGTCGCTCACAGATGCGTCTGAATTCCATCGGTTTTGTTTATCCATTCCTGACTCGACAAGGAGGTTTCGCGGTCGCTCTCGGTTACAACCGTTCGCAAAATTTCGACGGTCAGACTGCAATTCAAGGTGTTGATCCCAGTAATGGCACCGAATTCAGCGGACTTGTCATAGATGAAATCAACGCGAACAGTGGAGGTATCGGAATTTGGAGCTTTGGAACGAGCATATACATCTCAAAGCGGATCCTGATCGGAGGTTCCCTGGATTTTTGGCAAGGAAACAGTCTCAATGAATTGGATGTGACCGCTACTGACATCGCAGACATAGACCGGGAATTGGCACGTTTCAGATACCAAGACGAAATTGATCGCCAGTATTCGGGTATAGGCGGCAGGGTTGGGCTTCTTGCACACCTAACCGATCAGATTAGCTTTGGCCTAACCGTGGTGTCTCCCGTGGAATTAGGGGTGGATGAACAGTGGTATGAATCAACGGTGGCGGTTTACGATGATGGAGAAGAGACGAGCGATACCGTAAGCGGTGTCCAAGTTTTTGACATTGAGCGCCCCTTTGAAATAGGAGTCGGTGCTGCTGTGAAATTATTCAACAAACAGTTGATTTTGGCTGGGGATGTCCAACTCACGGACTGGGCGCAGACTCGCTACGATCCGGCACCAGCGGAGGACATTTCACAGGATAATTTTGAGGAATTCTACGCGACAACCCTTCAGGTGAGACTCGGCGCGGAATATCAGATACCCATCATTGCAACACATATCCGCCTCGGATATCTTCGCGACCCTATCCCATTCAGATATATCCAGGTAGATACACATGATTTCTTGACAGCAGGCGTCGGCAAAATTTTCGAGGATGCCTTGAAACTCGATGTTACGTATGTGCTCGGCGGTTGGGCACAACAGCGCAATGATGTCAAAACCGAATACTTGACACATCGGGTGTTTGTATCCGCTGCGTACCGGTTTTAATTGGCAGTCGCCTGGCAGTTATCAGCCGACGGTAGCGGGTAGCAGTTGCGGACCTTTATCGCTGTAAATGCTAGGGGGTTCTCAATAATCGGTAATTATAAAAACAGAAACGGGCGGAGCTTTACCTCCGCCCGTGTGTTTTACTGACTGCTGATAGCCGATGGTTTCCGACAGCCATTAAACCAGTTGAATGTAACCCATCTGTGCTCCGTCGCCTTTTCGGAGTTCACCTCGGATGATACGTGTATATCCCCCGCTTCGGTCTTGATACCGAGGTCCGATGTCATCGAACAGTTTGCGTAGGATGGCGTGTTTGTCGAGGTCACTCACTTCTTCGCCTCTTCTGGACGTGTAATGCAGATTAGTCCCATAGAGCATTTTTGCGGCTTGTCGGCGAGCGGGTAAGTCTCCACGTTTGGCAAGCGTAATCAACTTTTCAGCGACACTCCGAAGTTCTTTACACTTTGGGAGTGTTGTCCGAATGTGTTCGTGTTCAAATAGCGCGGTGGCTTGGTTGCGGAAAAGTGCTTTCCGATGGCTTGCTGTTCGTCCCAATTTCCGTCCGCGTTTTCTGTGACGCATCGTCTTCCTCCATTCACGCGTTGTCACGAAGAATTACACAGGGGGTTGCAAAGGTGCTTGCGTCATCTCTTCTTCGGTGATATCCGCGTCGTCTAAGTCATCCAATTTCATTCCGAGGGTAAGTCCCATGTTGGCAAGTTGCTCCTTAATTTCATTTAGCGATGTTCGCCCGAAATTCTTGTATTCCAACATATCCTTTTCCTCTTTTGTAACAAGTTCTCGTATAGTTTTGATATTTGCCGTTTCGAGGCAGTTACTGGCTCGAACTGAGAGTTCAAGTTCAGAGACGGGTTTGGCGAGGTATCGATTGCGCCGGAGTTGTGCCTCATCAATCTCAGGTTCCGGTTCAACGTAGCTTTCATCGAATTCTGTGAAAATCTCGAGTTGTTGCAGCAGGATATTAGCAGCGCGTGTAACAGCTTCCTTTGCTGTGATAGTTGCATCTGTCCAGACTTCGAGGTTAAGTTTATCGAAATTAGTCATATCGCCGACACGGGTTTCTTCTACCCAGTAGTTCACTTTTTCAACGGGTGAGAATTTCGCATCGACAGGGATCAATCCAATCTCGTGTCCTATAGGTCTGTGCTCTTCCGCGAGAGAGTATCCTCTGCCTGTTTGCGCATGAATTTCTATGTCCAATCCTTCGCATTTATCGAGTGTTGCGATGTGCTGGTCAGGGTTTATAATCTCAACGTGTGCGTTAGAACGGATGTCGGCTGCTGTAACTTCGCCAGATCCTTCCGCTTTCAAGGTGAGTCGCATCTCGTCGTCGGTTGTAATATTTAGCCGGATCTCTTTGAGATTGAGAATAATCTGGACCACATCTTCCACGACTCCAGGAATCGTAGCGTATTCATGCTTTACTTGCTCAATTTGAACGGCTGTAATCGCCGCCCCTTTAATTGAGGAAAGGAGGACTCGGCGTAGCGAATTGCCGAGGGTTGTTCCGAATCCGCGCTCAAAAGGTTCAGCGGTATACTTTGCATAATTAGGGCGTAAGGTATCTGTATCAGTTATCAACCGATCGGGCATTTCCAGCTCGGACCTTATTATCGATTTCTCCCTCATCGATTTCTCCCTCATCGATTTCCTCCTATAAGATTCTAAATTAAGTGTTAAAGTACGGACAAACTGGGTGGTCGTGTGCACGGACTCTTAATTTTCTGCCTGTATTGTGTTTTTTGACATCCCCGAAATAGTTGTCGGTAGTCGGTCTGCGGTTAAGAGGTGTTTTTGCGAATCAACGCTGGATTTCGTCTGGGAATAGACTAAATCCGTCGCGCCAGAACGGATGCGCGTGTGGCATCCGAGGACAACATGTGGACTTGCGGGACAATGTATTACATTTGCGCGTGTTGCCTCGCAGTGAGAGTCAGCGGGGTGTTCTGCGGATTTCCCCTCGTTTAACCAAAGCCTCTTGTAACTGATAACTGTTAACCGATAACCAATATGGGGATGTGTCTATCGGGAGTAAAGTTCAATGATGAGTTGCGTTTCAAGGTCGATGGCGATTTGTTCTACCACAGGTGCTCCTTGAACACGCCCTTCTGTCTTGTCCGTATCAATTTCCAGCCATTCAGGTGCGCCGCGATGCTGTGCGTATTCTAATGCCTCTTGAATAGTCGCGAGGTTCCGGCTCCGTTCGCGAGGTGTGATGACATCACCAACTTTCACAATATAAGACGGGATATTAACCCGCTTGCCGTTAACAGTGAAGTGGTTGTGCTTCACAAGTTGACGCGCCTGATTTCGAGAAGTTGCGAATCCGAGTCGGTAAACGACATTGTCCAACCTGCGTTCAAGGAAACTAATTAAATTCTCGCCAGCGATACCTGTTTGACGCGCTGCTTTGAAGTAATAATTCCGGAATTGTTTCTCATAAACACCGTAAGTACGTTTGACTTTCTGTTTTGCGCGCAACTGCCGTCGGAAATTGTCCGCCCGACTTCTGCGAGGCGGTGTCTGACCGTGTTCGCCAGGGGGGTAACTGCGGCGTTCGAAAGAGCATTTAGGTCCGTTGCATCGACGCCCTTTCAGAAAGAGTTTTTCACCTTCCCGTCGGCATAATTTACATACTGAATCTAAATATCTACTCATTCCCTCTCCTTGTGTGAGTGTCTTAAACCCGTCGTCTCTTAGGGGGACGACATCCGTTGTGTGGGATAGGAGTCACGTCCTTCATTAAGGTAATTTCGAGTCCGGCTGCGGCGAGTGCTCGTATAGAAGACTCTCTCCCGGATCCGGGTCCTTTGACTCTAACCTCTACGCGTTTCATGCCGTGATCCATTGCCCTGCGAGCGCATGATTCTGCTGTCTGTTGTGCGGCAAAAGGTGTTGACTTCCGTGAACCCGTGAAAGTCATTCCAGCGTTCGCCCAAGCAACAGTGTTTCCGCTTAAGTCTGTGATTGTAATGATTGTGTTGTTGAAGGTAGCTTGTATATGTGCGATACCTTCGGGGACATTCTTGCGTTCTCTACGTCTTCCACGCAAAACAGTTCTCCTTTCTGATAAGTTGGCAGTCGGTTATCAGTGGTTATCCGTTCGGTTTTTCGGAAGAAAAACCGAACGGATAACCATT
Source organism: Candidatus Poribacteria bacterium (assembly GCA_965208635.1). Lineage (GTDB taxonomy): Bacteria > Poribacteria > WGA-4E > WGA-4E > WGA-3G > WGA-3G. The sequence continues at coordinate 5,276,405 of OZ242349.1, read as the reverse complement.
AAAACTAACCACCTTTACGTGCTGCCTCTTTGGCTTTTCTACCCACAGAGATGGTTCGTGCCTTTCCTTTACGGGTGCGTGCGTTAGTGTTCGTGCGCTGCCCCCGGACAGGTAACTGTCGACGATGTCGCAGACCACGATAACTGTTGATGTCCATCAGTCGTTTGATGTTCTGATCGATTTCGCGACGCAAATCACCTTCAATCATATATTCTTGAACTTTGTCTCGGAGTTGACCTATCTCGTTTTCGGCGAGGCTGTCAACTTTTTTCCCAGGGTCGAGATCCAGATCGGTGACAATTTGCCCTGCAGTATAACGACCGATACCATAAATTGCCGTCAAGGCAATATCCACCCGCTTGTTTCGGGGTAAATCAACCCCTGCGATCCTTGCCATGGGTTTCCTCCTTTAGCCTTGGCGTTGTTTGTGCTTCGGATTTGAAGAACAAATGACGCGGACTATCCCTTTTCGTTTAATAATTTTACACTGGTTACACATCTTTTTCACAGAAGGTCTGACTTTCATGGTGTCCTCTTTCAGGTGAAAACCCTAACGCCGTCTGCCTCTGAGTTTTCGGTCTTTTAAGAATCCTTCGTAATGGCGCACCGTTAAATAGGATTCGATTTGTGACACTGTATCTAACACGACACCCACAACGATCAGGATAGAAGCACCTTCTACCATGTTTCCAACTTGAAGCTGGCTTGTAATGATAATCGGAATCACAGCAATAGCCGCAAGAAAGATTGCGCCTGGGAGTGTAATGCGTGTAAGCGTAGTATTGATGTAGTCTGCGGTCTGTTTACCTGCTCGTATGCCCGGAATAAAGCCACCGTATTTCTGTAAGTCCTCTGCCATTTGTATTGGATTGATTTGCACAGCTGTGTAGAAATAGGTGAAACCAATAATTAATAAAGCGTAAATGCTAAGGTAAATCGGTGTTCCCGGAGCAATAAGTGTTTCCACACCAGTTACCCATCCCCAGTCGCGTGGTAGAAAACCAAGAACAGTCGGCGGAAACTGGATCAGTGTCACAGCGAAGATAATTGGAATCATACCAGCGGCATTAACACGAAGCGGTAGATGTGTTGATTGTCCACCAATCACTCTGCGCCCGCGAATTTGCCTACCGTATTGCACCGGAATCCTCCGAACGGAAAGTGTGATGAACACAGTCCCCATAACGGCTACAACGACAAGTGCCACTAAAAGTGCGAGTTGTAGAATTCCGAACTCCGGTCTTGTCACGAGGTTATTGAAAACGGTTGTGACACCACCGGGCAATCCAGCAATAATGCCGACTGTAATAATTAATGAAATACCTTGTCCAATACCGCGTTCTGTGATCTGTTCACCCAACCACATAACAAAGGAGGTTCCTGCAGTGAGTGTTATAACGACCAGGAAATGCCACCAGAGGTCCGGGTTTCTCACGATTTCGCCAGCTTGTCCAGTTATGTTTTCTGGGTTCCGCAGGACGATACTAATTGTAATACCCTGAATGATACTGAGAATCACTGTGCCGTATCGGGTATACTGCGTAATTTTTTTCCGACCGTCAGGCTCTTTGGAGAGTTTCTCCAATGAAGGCACAATGACGGCGAGGAGTTGCATAATGATTGAGGCACTGATATACGGTTGTATACCGAGCGCGAAAATAGTCATCTGACTAAACGCGCCACCAGAAAACAGGTCGATAAATCCAATGACATTCCCACCACGCTCCATGAGTTGTTGAAAGAATGCTTCGAGTGCTTGGTCGTCAATACCTGGGAGTGTAATGTGTGCACCAAGGCGGTAGACAATCAAGAGCAACGCTGTAAAAATGATGCGTTTCCGCAATTCAGGTATTTTAAAAGCGTTTTGAACTGCCTTAATCACTTATTTTTTTCCCTCCTCACCTGCGGATGCTTAAGCAGGGTCGTTAGTGTTCGCATGCATCCCGAGGATCTCGGTTGTGCCGCCTTTAGATTCAATTTTCTGGATCGCAGATTTTGAGAAGCGGTGTGCTTGGACTTTCAACTGTTTTTCGAGTTCACCGTCGCCGAGGATCTTTATCAGGGCGTTTTTCCGTTTGATTATTCCGGCTTCGCGAAGGACTTCGGGGCTGACAACCGCAGCGTCTTCAAAAATGTTGAGGGTTTCTACGTTGATGATATCGTACTCGAGACGTTTGTGTCCAGTTCGCCGCGGACCGCGCTTGGGGAGCCGTCGAACGAGCGGCATCTGTCCGCCTTCAAACCATGCAGGGATTGAAGCACCGGATCGGGATTTTTGACCTTTGTGCCCACGTCCGCAGGTGCCGCCCCAGCCTGAACCATTGCCTCTGCCTACCCGCTTTCTTGAGCGGTTTGCGCCTGGTGCAGGTTTAAGTTCGTTCAGTTTCATCAGGATTTACTCCATTCTTATTGTTATCAGTCTTCAGCACGGGTTGCTGTGCAACCCTTTCAGCTATCAGCAAAGAGGTTGCGTGACTGATATTCAGGACATCAATCATTATCGTGCCGCAATTTTCAACTATCAGCAAGGAGGTTGCGTGACACTTACGCGAATTGTCCATGCTGCGCTGACTGCTGACTGCTGACCGCTGATTGCTAATTTAGCGTTTCTTGAGCAGTTCTTCGACAGGTAGGTCTCGTAACCGAGCGACTTCATTAACATCTTTGAGGCTCTTCAATCCAAGCATAGTAGCTTCAGCGATATTTTTCACATTCCGAGAGGAAAGGCATTTTGTTAGGGCATCTCGAACGCCTGCGAATTCGAGGATAGCACGCGTTGCATGTCCTGCGATAATACCTGTACCGGGACTTGCCGGTTTTAGCAAGACTTTGGCGGATTTGAATTCGCTGATAATCTCATGCGGGAGCGTACCGTTGGTAATTGGAACCCGAACAAGATTTTTTCGGGCATCTGCGAAACTTTTTCGGAGCGCGCCAGCGACTTCGCTTGCGCTACCAAATCCGATACCAACAATACCATCACGATTACCAACGACGGTGAGTGAGTTAAAACTGGGCGTTCGCCGCCCTTTACCAACTCGCATCACACGGTTGATCGTAATCATGCGTTCCTCAAATTCATAGTCATCAGGGTTAATTTTATCTTTCAGCATATTAAAACTTTAGTCCTTCCGCCTTTGCCGCTTCAGCAAGGGCTTTTATGCGCCCGTGATAGAGATGCCCGCCCCGGTCAAAGACAACGACCTCAACCTGCTTTTGCTTGGCTTTTTGCGCGATAAGTGTGCCAACGCTCTCCGCTGCCTGAATATTTCCACCGTTTGAAAGAGACTCTTTCAGTTCGGGAGAAAGAGTCGAGGCTTCGGCAACCGTCACGCCAAGTTCATCATTAATGAGTTGCGCATAGATATGTTTCGTGCTTCGAAAAACAGAGAGCCTCGGTCTGTCGCCGGTGCCGCTGATCTTTTGGCGGACTCGCTTGCGGCGCCGTAAATGGCTCATCCGTTTCTTTTTTGTAAGTACCAAGGGGTCTGTCTCCTTATCACTATTAGCCAGCAGCAGCTTTCCCTTCTTTATCTCGGACGCGCTCGCCGTCGTAACGAATACCTTTACAAGGTTTATAAATCTCCGGTTTCTTAATTTGACGAATAGAAGCTGCCACTTGTCCGACCAGCTGTTTGTCGATGCCACTGACAACGACAGGTGTATGTATCTGTCCATCTATTGTCTCAGTGGGTTCAACGTTCAATGTTATTCCATCAGGTGGGGAGTAGGTGACGGAATGCGAATAGCCAACATCGAGAACCAAATTGTTCTCACGATTAACCTCAGCACGATAACCCGTACCGACGACTCGTAGTTTTTTCTCAAAGCCTTCCGAAACACCGGTAACCATATTGGCAATAAGACTGCGCGCCAATCCGTGCAGGGCTTTGTACTGTTTGAGTTCACTCGTTCTTTGGACGGTTAGGGCGTTTTCCTCAAGCGTCACATTGATTCCTTCTGGCAGTTCCCAATTGAGACTCCCTTTCGGTCCGTCCACCTGCACGTCACTGTTGTTTAAAGCAACTTGCACCTTATCGGGCACTGGAATCGGTTTTAGTCCAATACGTGACATTCTATTTCTCCCAACTCGTTGCGTGTCATCAGCAAGATGTTACCAGACGTAACAGAGAACTTCGCCCCCGATTTTTTCCTGACGGCATTCTGGGGTCGTTTTGAGTCCGTTAGATGTTGACAGAATCGCGACTCCAAGTCCCCCGAAAACTCGTGGCAAACTATCGGATTTGGCGTAAACCCTCCTGCCAGGTTTGCTAATACGTCTAAGGTTTGTGATGACTTTCTCTTTTTTCGTGGTTCCGTATTTCAAGTAGATTCTTAAAATCCCCTGTTTCCCATCTTCGATTAAACGGTAATTTCTGACGAAACCTTCTTCTGCCAGGATGCGTGCGATCTCAGCTTTAACTTTAGAAGAGGGGATTTCGACGCGTTCATGTCCTGCCATGTTGGCATTGCGGATACGGGTTAGCATATCAGCAATCGGATCGGTCATCGACATGAAAGATTCTCCTTATTTTGTTCTCGTTTTTGAATAGTTGTTGTGCCTATCATGTTTGTATAGAGAGACAACTCATCGAGTCCTCTACCAACTTGCCTTACGGACACCAGGAATTTTACCGGCGCGAGCATAAAGACGGAAACAGATACGACACAACTCAAACTTACGAAGATACCCACGCGATCTACCGCAACTTTTACAACGACTGTATTCTCGGGTTTGGAACCGCGGGGTTCTTTTCTGTTTGGCAATCCATGATTTACTTGCCAACCTGGATACTCCTTTTCTTGTTTACCCATAGTATCTACGGGTGTTGCCTCCGGCTGTTAAACAGGAGGTGCTGGTAAGCGTGCCTCTGAAATCTTTCCTGAAGTTTAACGAAAGACCTCATCTATCTTCGGAAGGGCATCCCTAAGAGTCTTAGCAACTCGCGACCTTCCTCGTCAGTTGGAGCGGTGGTAACAATGGTTACATTCAGTCCGCGGATATCGTTAACCTTATCATAATCAATTTCAGGAAAGATTAACTGTTCCGTGAGACCCAGGGAATAATTGCCACGACCGTCGAAAGCTTCGGATGATACACCGCGGAAGTCGCGAATTTGGGGTAACACAATGTTGATTAGGCGGTTGAGAAATTCATACATCCGTTGCTTCCGTAGCGTAACCTTGCATCCGATCGCCATCCCAGGAGTACGTCCCAACTTTGATGGACCTCTGATTTTGAACGCAGAGATGGACTTTTTCGCACGGGTGATCACTGCGCGTTGGCCCGCAATAAGTGTCAGTTCTTCTACAGCATCTTCCAATGCACTTGGATTCTGAACTGCTATACCAACACCGATATTCAGTGTAATTTTGTCCACTTTCGGAATCTGCATCACATTTTTATAACTAAAATGCTGTTGCAATGCGGGCATAACTTCCGATTGATAAAATTCTTTGAATGGGCTCATAAGCCTTATATCCTATAGAGATTGCATGTTCCGTAGAATGGCTATCGGCTATTAGCCATCAGTAAAGAGATTTTCTGGTGAAATTACACTCTCTTTCTGACCGCTGATCGCTGACGACTATCTTGCAATGTACTTCTTCAGCAGGACCTGGGACACTTGGTTCCGATTAGCCATCAATCTTTTTGAGGTTAGAAATGTGGATGGTGCCCTCTCGTTCAACGATGCCACCTTGTCCTGCTTGGTTTGGTCGGAGGTGACGAACGACTATATGAATACCTTCAACGATTGCTCGCTGTTTCTTTGGGAATACCTCTAAAACGACTCCTTCTTTACCTCGATCTTGACCACTGAGGACTACGACTGTGTCGTTCTTTTTGATATGTAGTTTTTGCTGTGCCACAATTGTCCTCCTAAATGACCTCGGGAGCGAGCGAGACAATTCGGGTGAACGCCTTTTCTCTCAGTTCACGTGCGACGGGTCCAAAGATTCGAGTGCCACGCGGTTGATTCTGCGGATCAATGAGAACTGCAGCGTTCTGGTCGAATTTAATATAGGAACCGTCTGAACGTCGATATTCTTTCGTCGTGCGAACGATAACTGCCCGGACGACTTCACCGGCTTTTACCTGTGTATTGGGTACTGCTTCCTTGATGCTTGCTACAATCACGTCGCCTACGCGGGCGTAGCGCCGACGGGTTCCCCCAAGCACACTAATGCACATTAACTTCCTTGCGCCAGTATTATCAGCACAGGTTAATCGAGTATATGATTGAACCATTTTTCTATCCTCCTCTACCGTCTTCAAAACGGAAACCTGTTTGGAAACGTCAGAGTGGAGATGAACCCTTTCTTCTCAAGTGCCGAACGAACCACGTCGCTGCGTTTCTCACCCTATACGAGGGTTACAAACCACGCGCACTGCTGATGGCACTTTTTAATCGTTTGCGGTCTGTACTGCGTTTACTATCGCTTGGACCCGCCACCGTTTATGACGACTCAGCGGTCGGGTTTCGACAACCTGCACCACGTCACCGACGTTACAATTGTTCTGTTCATCGTGAGCCAGAATCTTTTTCGTTTTCCGGACTACCTTTTTGTAAAGGGGATGCTGAAAGCGTCGAACAAGCGACACTGTGACAGTTTTATCCATACCGTTACTGGTAACAAGACCTGTCCGAAATTTGCGATGTCTTCGTCTTTCCTCGCTCAACTTTATCCTCCAAACCAGTCAAAACTTATTATGAATAGCAGTCAGCGGTCGGTTTTCAGCAGTCAGTTAAGAGAGAACCGTTTAACAAAAACCTCTTTGCTGATGGTTTCCGATGGCTGATGACTATTCTGCACGGAGCCGTAGGACAGTTTTCACGCGTGCGATGTCCTTCCGAATCTTACCGATACGTGTTGTGTCCTCTTGTTGTCCTAAAATACTACGGAATCTCTGGTTAAACAGATCCTCTTTCAGAGTTTTCAGTTCACCTTCCAATTCTTCGGTCGTTTTTCCTCGCAGTTCATCCGCTTTCATTTTTTCCAACCTCCGTGCGCGTCGTCAAATTTTTAAACTATTGAAATCTGGGTATCGTTCCTCTACAGATATTGTTTCACACTGAGAACCCAACGAGGTTTCGATGGGCAGTACAGGAGCAATCAATTAAAAAATTTGAAATTACGCATTCCGTGCAACGAACTTAGTTTTGATTGGCAATTTATGGGCGGCTCGATTCATCGCCCCTTTTGCATCTTCAAGCGAAACGCCGCTTAATTCATAGAGAACTCTGCCGGGTTTAACAACAGCGACCCAATGTTCAGGGGGCCCCTTCTTACCTTTACCCATGCGCGTTTCAGCAGGTTGCTTACTAAGTGGCTTGTGTGGAAAAATTTTGATCCAAAGTTTCCCACCACGGCGTACATATCGTGTGATAGCGACACGTGCCGATTCAATTTGATTGCTGGTAATCCAGCCAGCTTCCATTGCTTGCAAGCCGTATTCGCCGAAGTTAATCTGTGAACCTCGGAGTGGCTTTCCACGTCGTTTTCCACGATGCACGTAGCGGCGCATCACGCGTTTCGGCATTAACATTTAAATGCCTCCTTAAAAATCTGCCCTTGTTCTGTTGGGCGGTTATGAATTACTTCTGGAACCGCCTCCGCCGCCTTCGCCTCGACGCGGGCGACGCCGACCTCTTCCTCGACCTTGTTCCCCTCTTCCTCGACCTTGTTCCCCAGATTGCCGGGGACCAGAACGCCTGTCACCGCGGCGGCGTTCAGGACGTTGGGAACCTGTGTCTTCACGTCGTCCAGATTGACGACGGACGGACGGTTCACCCTTCAGATTATCCGGGACACCGATAATTTCGCCTTTGAAGATCCAGGTTTTGACCCCGATTTTACCGTATGTTGTATTTGCTTCCGTAAATCCGTAGTCAACGTTCGCCCTGAGGGTGTGAAGAGGGACTCGTCCCTCAATACTGGATTCAGCACGGGCGATTTCCTTGCCGTCCAGTCTACCACTTACCATGATTTTGACACCCAATGCCCCTGCTTGTATTGAACCAGAGATTTTCCGCCGCATTGCTTGTTTAAAGCCTGCACGGCGCTCTATTTGTGTTGCGACATCTTCTGATACGAGTTGGGCATCCAGTTCCGGTTCTCTAATCTCCGATACATTAATCCGGACGGGGCAACCGACCTCTTTTTCGAGCATCGCTTGTAGTTTCTCTGCTTCTGCACCGCGACGACCAATCACGATACCTGGACGTGCGGTATGGATGTTAATGCTGCAACGGTCAGCTACGCGTTCCACTTCAACACGCGAGATACCGGCACGCGCAAGTTGTTCTTTGACGAACTTCTGAATTTTAAAATCTTCATGAAGCCATTTGGCATAATCCCGCTCGCTGTACCACTTTGAATCCCACGTCTCAATGATTCCTAAGCGTAATCCACGGGGGTGAGTTTTTTGTCCCACGCAAACCTCCTATTGAGCTCTGCCCCGTTCGCGACGTGGAGTACAAGTTGTGCTATTGGTGTTTTGTAAGTGCGCGGCGTTACTCACCATTATCACTACTCTCCTCATCAACGACGACGGTGATATGACTGCTCCGTTTTAGGATTCTATTTGCCATACCTCGTGCCCGGGGACGTATCCATTTCCGCGTAACCCCTTCATCAACCCGAATCTCTTTAACATATAAGTTTGTGATATCAATGTTCGGATCTTGATATTGCGCGTTCGCAGCTGCTGATTGAATGAGCTTGTAAATGATAGGGGACGCGGCTTTATGCGTAAAGCGCAGCTGACTTAACGCATCCTCAACGTACTGATTACGGACGAGATCGGCTACTAAACGTGCTTTCCGTGGTGCAACCGACGCGTTCCTAATCTTAGATCTGGCTTCCATCAGTGTCTCCTAATAAAAGCAATTTTCTGGTTTCATTGTGATTCGTATCAAGGCATCCAAACGCATCATTTCATAAGAAGGTGGCATTTGAGAGTGCCTCGGTATACGATGAAAGCTATCACAAGGTTATCTTCTTGCGGCACCACCTGTGTGAGAACGGAAGGTACGAGTTGGTGAAAATTCTCCAAGTTTGTGGCCTACCATGTTCTCGGTTATATACACTGGAAAGAATTTTTTCCCGTTGTATATTGCCAGAGTGTGTCCAACTAATTCAGGGGTAATCATTGAACGGCGGGACCAGGTCCGCACCACCCGTTTACTGCCGGAACGTTCCATAGCAGCTATTTTCTTAGCAAGTTTCGGGTCTATGTAAGGTCCCTTTTTGAGAGAACGCGCCATTGTGTTTCTCCTTTTCTATCTTCCTTACTTCCGTTTTCCAACAATGTAGCGGTTAGATTTCTTCTTCGGGTTTCGGGTCTTATACCCTTTGGTTGGAACACCCCAAGGTGTGACTGGATGCCTACCCCCCGAACTCTTTCCTTCACCACCACCATGTGGATGGTCAATCGGATTCATAGCCACGCCTCTAACTTTCGGGCGTTTTCCAAGCCATCTCGAACGTCCTGCTTTACCGATAACAATCTGACTAACATTACCGACCTGTCCGAGTGTTGCCATTGCTTGGACCGGGACGAGGCGAATCTCACCTGACGGGAGTCGGATACGTGCGTACTTCCCCTCTCTGTCAACCAACTGCGCGGCGGCACCAGCACTCCGTACGAGTTGCCCCCCTTTACCGGGACGCATCTCAATGTTGTGGATTGATGATCCGAGTGGGATTCTCTCAAGGGGTAAGGCGTTCCCCGCACGGATTTCTACATCTTCCCCTGAATTTAACATATCGCCAACCTGAACACCGACAGGGGCGAGAATGTAGCGTTTTTCACCGTCAACATAGTGTAATAGGGCGATATGCGCCGAGCGATTCGGATCATATTCAATTGCGGCGACTTTGGCAGGGATGCCAAACTTGTCGCGTTTGAAGTCGATGACCCGATATCTGCGCTTATGTCCACCACCGCGGCGTCTTACAGTCAAACGTCCATGCGCGTTCCGCCCGGCTTTCTGTTTCGCACCTTTGACAAGAGATTTTTCCGGTTTGCCCCGCGTAATCTCTTCAAAGGTATATCCAGTCATGAACCGGCGACTTGGGGTTATGGGTGAATAAGTTTTAGGCACTCTGATTTTCCTTTTTTTATACTCGTCAGCCGTCAGGCGGGTTTTCTACGAAAATCCTTTCGGTTTCCTTCAGTTACAAGAAGTTCATCCGCATACGGGAAACCTATTTGCTGTCTGCTGTTCCTATATGGTTTCAAACGCTTGGATAGTCGCGCCTTCTCTCAGGGTAATGATCGCTTTCTTCCAATGTGGTTTTCTGCCCCGTTGATAACGCAACATTTTACCTTTGGGCTTACCCCGAACATGCATCGTGCGAATTTTAAGAATATCCCCTTCAATGTCAAACAATTCTTCTGCGGCTTGACGAATCTGCGGTTTCGTCGCATTGCGATCGACAACGAACGCATACTTGTTAGATTCACGGAGTATTGTGGTCTTCTCCGTTATCAGCGGTTGTAATATGACCTGATATGCATCTTTCATCAGTTTTATCCTTCTGTATCTGAACTGATGTTAACAAATTTGGATTCCAATTTCTCAGCGGCGTTCTCGGTGATTATCAGCGTATCATGCCACATAACCTCATAGACGTTGAGGTTATCCCATGTGCAGCTGTTAACTTGTGGAATATTCCGGACAGAAAGGTGGATATTCGAGCTGTGTTCATTGAGAACAAGCAAGACTTTTCCTTCCGCATTCACCGCCTCTAACATGTTAACTATATCTTTGGTGCGGGGTTTTTCAAGTGTAAAATCTTCAACGAGAATGCACTGCTGGTTCTGAAACCTGTCTGCAAGTGCACTGTGAAGTCCAAGTTGGCGAACCCGTTTCGGGGTAGCCTGTCGGTAACTTCGCGGTTTCGGACCAAACGCTACACCACCGTGTACGCGAATTGGCGACTTAGCGTGTCCGACACGAGCTCTACCTGTTCCTTTTTGGCGGTAGAGTTTTCTCCCGCTGCCTTTCACTTCACTCCGGGTTTTTGTTGATGCGGTGCCTTGCCTCTGATTCGCGAGGTAAGCGACGACACACTGGTGAATGACAGTGCCATGCACTTCAGCGTCGGTGAATGCATCGGCTAATTCTTTTTCTCGGAGAACAGCCCCGGATATGTTGTGTACGTCTAAAGTTGACATATTTTCCTCTTGACAATCTTAAAAATTGCCTACCTATGCACTCGGTGCTTTAGATGCCTTTTTAATCAGCAGCAAACCGTTGGGGGGTCCGGGAACAGCACCTTTAACGACTAATAAGTTGCGATCGGGATCGGCTTGAATCACGGGTAAGTTCTGAATGGTATGCCGTTTGGCACCGTGACGTCCCGCCATCCGTTTCCCTTTAAAGACCCGGGAAGGGGTCGCGCTTGCCCCAATGGAACCGGGACGACGCAAATCTTGCTCGCCGCCGTGGGTTTTCTTACCACCGGCAAACTTCCAACGTTTCACCACACCGGTAAAACCACGTCCTTTTGAGGTACCTGTCACGTCAACGAGTTCACCCTCTGAAAAGACGCTTGCATCGACAATACTTCCTACAGACACGTCCTCAAGGCTCTGTACTCGAAATTCTCGAAGCACAAGTGCCGGGTCAACGTTAGCTTTGGCGAAGTGCCCTCGTTTCGGATGATTCGTGCGGCTTTCTTTCTGCTCTCCGAAACCCAATTGGACTGCCTGATATCCATCTTTTTCTTGCGTTTTGAGTTGGACAATTGGACAGGGGCCCGCTTGGATGACGGTAACCGGGACCGCTTGGCCTGAATCCTCAAAGACTTGTGTCATACCGACTTTACGACCGATAATTCCATTAACCATTTTTTTAATAATTGAATCTGAGCATCGTTCCACTACGTTTCACGATGGTTTTAGGTTAAGTCTGGCTGTCTCTGGATGATGATAGGTAGCGAATATAAACACTTAAGAATCATACATATCCTCAGTTGCGTCGGAATTCGACGAACACCACCGCGTAACGTAGTGGAGCGGTGACCAGAGTTAATAGTTAGAGAAGCGTGATTTTGACATCGACACCTGCAGGCAGGTCCAAACGCATCAAGGCATCAACAGTTTTAGGTGTCGTCTCTAAGATATCCAGCAGACGTTTATGAATCCGCATCTCAAATTGTTCACGCGATTTCTTGTCTTTAAACGTAGAACGTTGAACGGTATAGATATGCTTTTTCGTCGGCAATGGAATCGGACCGGAGACGGCTGCCCCTGTGCGTTTCGCAGTATCTGCTATCTGCTTTGACGACAGGTCTAACAACCGATAGTCAAATGCCTTGAGCCGGATGCGAATTTTTTGATTGTCCATCTTTTCATATCGCCTTCATCAAACAGAGGGTTAGGTGTTTACATCTTGATGCTGATGTCTGAGATCCTCTGTATTGATTACTTAAAAAGGCGGAGCGTACGCTCCGCCTTATCGTTTTATTCAATAATTTTGGAGACAACACCGGCACCGATGGTCTGTCCACCTTCCCGGATTGCGAATCGGAGTTGTTCCTCCATCGCTATCGGTTTGGTGAGTTCTACGGTGATCTGGGCATTGTCGCCTGGCATAATCATTTCGATGCCTTCAGGAAGATCCATCTGTCCGGTTACATCAGTTGTCCGGAAATAGAACTGTGGTCTGTATCCAGTAAAGAATGGATTCCAACGTCCGCCTTCATCCTTTGTGAGAATATAGGCTTCGGCTTCAAATTTGGTGTGTGGCGTAACGGTTCCGGGGACAGCTAAAACTTGTCCGCGTTCGACTGCTTCACGGTCAATACCACGCAGCAGCGCACCGAGATTGTCGCCGGCTTGGCCTTCGTTGAGGTTTTTACGGAACATCTCAACACCTGTTACAACAGTGTCTTGTGTTTCGCGTAATCCAACGATTTCAACGGTGTTTCCGATTTCAACGGTGCCACGTTCCACACGTCCCGTAACGACGGTGCCACGTCCACTGATGGTGAAGATGTCTTCAATCGGCATCAGGAAGGGTCTATCGGTATCGCGAACGGGTTCTGGAATGTATTCATCAACAGCAGCCATGAGTTCGAGAATGGGCTGGCATGCTTCGTGGGACGGATCACCGCCAGATTCCATGGCTTCAAGAGCAGAACCTATGACGATAGGAATATCATCCCCAGGAAATTCGTAATCGCTGAGTAACTCACGGACTTCTAATTCGACGAGTTCGAGTAACTCTTCGTCATCGACCATGTCGGCTTTATTCAGAAAAACGACGAGAGATGGCACGTTCACCTGCCGTGCGAGTAGCACGTGCTCACGCGTCTGAGGCATAGGACCGTCAGCGGCGGATACGACGAGGATTGCGCCGTCCATCTGCGCTGCACCTGTAATCATATTCTTGATATAGTCAGCGTGTCCGGGGCAATCAACGTGTGCGTAATGCCGATTCTCGGTTTCATACTCAACGTGTGCTGTATTAATCGTAATACCACGCTCTTTTTCTTCAGGTGCCTTATCGATTTCGTCATATTCCATGACGTAATCTGTGTCAGCGAGTTTTGAGAGCACCATCGTAATTGCTGCTGTCAGCGTTGTCTTACCGTGGTCAACGTGGCCGATTGTTCCAACATTGACGTGGGGTTTAGTCCTTTCAAACGTTTCTTTACCCATTTTTGTCCAAGCTCCACTAAAAGTTTATTGTTATGTTGGTTATCAGTTCGCCTGCTGTGCAGGCTTTCAGTTCTCGGTTTTCAGTGAACAACTTTTTGTTTAATGAAAACCTCTTGAACCGATAACTGACAACTGAGAGGGTGTTTTTGATAGGGTGTTTCCCCATCGTAGCAACCTGCACTGAAAACTATTAAAATCCTGTGTCCGCTTATGGGAAGTGGGAACACTCCCACAGTTCAGACACCTTAACGACTACTTAACGATTCGCTGATGAAATTAAGTCTTCCATCACGCTTGTTGGGGCTTCCTTATAGTGTGCAAACTCCATAGAGTAGTTGGCTCGACCCTGTGTGAGTGACCTAAGGGTTTTGACGTACCCAAACATTTCCGAAAGAGGAACATCAACACGAATAACTTGAATACGAGATTTCGCTTGCGTCTCCGTCTCACGTATCTGCGCACGCCGCGAATTCAGATCGCCAATGACTTTGCCGAGGTATTCGTCAGGAACGATAACTTCAACATCCATAATCGGTTCAAGGAGTGTCGGGGTAGCACGCTTCATTGCGTCCTTAAACGCCATTGAACCCGCCACAGAGAACGCCATTTCTGATGAATCCACGGCGTGATGCGAACCGTCTACCAGTCGAACTAAGACATCAACAACTGGATAGCCAGCCAAAACACCCGTATTCATTGCGTTCTCAATACCTTTCCGAACTGCTGGGATGTATTCTTGCGGAATAACGCCACCTTTGGTTTCGTCGATGAATTCAAAGCCTGTCCCTTTCTCAAGCGGTTCTGCCTCGATCACAACGTGTCCAAATTGACCTCTACCACCGGATTGACGTACGAAACGTCCCACAGACTTGATTGCTTTAGTGATCGTTTCCCGATAGGCGACTTGTGGGTTACCAACATTCGCCGAAACATTAAACTCGCGCACGAGTCTATCAACAATAATTTCGAGATGAAGTTCACCCATACCAGACAACAATGTTTGTCCTGTCTCGCTGTCTTGATGGACTTTAAAGGTCGGATCTTCTTCAGCGAGCTTCGAGAGGGCGAGATTCAGTTTATCAATATCGGATTGTGTTCGAGGCTCAATGGCGATAGCCATCACCGGCAGCGGGAACACCATCGTTTCCAATGTGATATGTGCCTTTGGATCGCAGAGTGTATCACCCGTTGAGAGGTCTTTTAACCCAATTGCAGCAGCGATATCGCCAGCGTAAACGGCTTGGTGTTCTTCCCGTTTGTTGGCGTGCATCTGCATTAACCGTCCAATCCGTTCGTGCTTCCCGGTTTTACTGTTATAGACTGTATCCCCTTTCTTGAGGACACCGGAATACACACGTAGGTAGGTAAGTTTGCCAACGTGCGGATCTGTCGTAATCTTGAACACCAAGGCACAGAAAGGCTCATTATTATTTGGGGGACGCTTTTCCTCTTCTTCGGTCTTTGGATGAAAACCTACCACTGGCGGCACATCTGTGGGTGCTGGTAGATAGGATACAATCCCGTCTAACAGAGGCTGTACACCTTTATTTTTCAGAGCAGTTCCACACAGAACGGGGACAACATTGCCAGTAATTACAGCGTTTCGTATTCCTGCTTTAATCTCTTCAGGGGAAACTTCAATACCCTCAAGGTATTTAAACGTGAGTTCTTCGTCGTAATCGGCGATAGCCTCCAACATCCGATCGCGATATTCGTTTGCCATTTCCTCCATTTCCTTAGGGATGTCTGTCTCTTGAATGACAGTACCATCGCTGCCAGCGTCTTTTTCTATGTTCCAGATTTGGCCCTTCATGGAGATGAGGTCTACGATACCTGTGAATTGTTCTGCTGAACCGATTGGAAGTTGCACGGGGATCGCTCTGGCACCGAGGCGCTCTTCCATCATTTCAACGGTGCGGAAGAAGTCGGCACCGGTTCGATCCATTTTGTTGACAAACGCGATTCGGGGTATGTCGTATTTATCTGCTTGTCTCCAAACAGTTTCAGATTGAGGTTCAACCCCGCCGACTGCGCAAAAAACTGCGACTGCACCGTCGAGGACGCGAAGTGAGCGTTCAACTTCAACGGTGAAATCGATGTGCCCCGGTGTGTCGATGATATTGATTTGATGTTTTTTCCACTGACAGGTTGTTGCGGCGGCAGTAATCGTAATGCCGCGTTCCTGTTCTTGCACCATCCAATCCATAGCAGTGGTGCCATCGTCCACGTCGCCAATCCGATAGAGTTTACCGGTATAATACAGAATACGTTCGCTGACAGTGGTCTTCCCAGCATCAATGTGTGCCATGATGCCGATATTTCGCATGTGGGGCAGTTCTAAACGTTGTGGGTTGTTATTATTTTTTTTCTCCGCCACGGTTGAACGACTCCTTATGTGTGTTAATGCTTTGGCTATAAGCCGTGACGCATTTTTTTACCATCGATAATGTGCGAAAGCTCGGTTCGCTTCTGCCATTCGATGCTGATCCATTTTCCTACGGATTGCGCCGCCTTCGTTCCGGGATGCTTCAAGTATTTCGCCTGCGAGGCGCTCTGCCATCCGTCTTTCGCCGCGATCGCGTGCGGACTGAATAATCCAACTAAAAGCCAATCGTTGTTTCCGTTCTGCTTTTACATCAACAGGAACTTGATACGTCTGACTACCTACGCGCCGAGGTCTAATTTCCAACACCGGCTTGACATTGTTGATTGCTTGGCGGAACACGGCGAAACCGTCTTCATTCGCCCGGGATTCAATAATCTCAAAGCTCTCATATAGAATCGATTGCGCGGTGCTTTTCTTTCCATCTAACATGAGGCTATTGATGAATTTTGACACCAACTTACTATTATATTTCGCGTCAGGGTTCACATCCCGTTTGCTGATGTTTCCACGTCTCGGCATTTACTCTTCCTCCGTTGTTTAACCCGGTTTCCGCGCGCCATACTTTGAACGACCTTGGCGACGGTTATCGACACCTGCTGTATCCAACTTGCCGCGGACGATGTGGTAACGCACATTAGAGAGGTCTTTCACTCTCCCACCTCGGACTAAAACGACTGAGTGTTCTTGCAAATTATGATCGATCCCCGGAATGTAACAGGTGGCTTCGTAGCCGGAGGTGAATCTCACCCGAGCGACTTTACGCAGTGCCGAATTCGGTTTGTTCGGCGTTACTGTTTTTACCTGTAGACAGATACCGCGCCGCTGGGGACATTGCTCCAGTACCGGAGATTTCGTTTTTTTCCGGGACTTTTTGCGCGGTTTTTTGATTAACTGATTAATTGTTGGCATTTCGGACCTCCGCAATAATGTCTCTGTAGATCTCTGATGCAAATAAAAAAGCCCCGCGCGGGGCTTCACAACTTCAACAAATTAACGTGGAATTTTAGGTACGACGTTAGAATGTTTCCGGATCATTGCCCCCCGCTTCTAAAAATTGATTAGGGTTCACAAAACTCTAATATTATACACAATATTTTAGGCGATGTCAAGTTTTTTTTTCAAAAAAACTAAAATTCTGCGAATTTTCTACTTTTTTAGCAATTTTCCGCCTAAAATCACCGTTTGAACGCTCAAATTTTCGTCAACAATAACGATATCTGCCGTTTTATCGCTTGCAATTGAACCCACCGAATCTGCAACGCCTAAATTTCGTGCCGGTGTTAAAGTTGCCATCGTTAAGGCATCTTCCAGGGAATATCCCCAATTGATGACGTTACGGACACCCTCCATAAGTGTAATTGTTGCACCCGCCAGGCGTTCAGTAGGCTTTCCTACATCCAACCACACCGCTCCGTTGCGGACATATTTCTCGGTATTATTGGCTTCAAAGGCTGTGTCGTGTTCGGAAATCGCATCTTCGTTGAGGCGATAGGCATCATGTTCGGGCACATAGGTTGCTGAGGCTTGCCAATCTGCCGCAGGGACACCGGCGAGTTCTGTGCAGTCTGTAATTAACCCAACGGCGTGAATTCCTTTTTGTTGGATGAGGTTATTTCCCCAGAAAGGGTGGACATGATGTTCATCGACGATGAGTTCTGCGTGGATGTCTGGATGTGAGAGGACTGCTTCAAGTGCTCCAAGTGTGCGATGGTGCATCCCACTCATACCGTTGTAAGTATGAGTAGCACGTGTCACCCCTGCGTCGATTGCCTCCATTGCTTGTTGATATGTCGCGTTTGTGTGTCCCATCGCGATAACGATGTTATTATAGGCATCTGCTCTAAAGGTCGCCAGATGCTTGGTAAACTGCAGATTTTCATCGTTTTCTGGCGCGAGGGAGATCACCTTCAAGGTGCCATCGGAAGCCGCCCACATCGCATGAAATTCTTCAAAGTTCGGCGGTGTGATATATTTCGCATTCTGGGCACCGTTTTTGGCGAGACTCCCAAATTTTCCTTCCACGTACGACCCTAAAATCCGAGAACCGTCTGATACCGGTTCGTCAACAACGTGTGCAATAGCCGATAAAGCACTATTGATTTGTGCCATACTCCCCGAGGAGATTCCTAACACCAACGAGGTGACACCGCTACGCGCATGTGCTCGTGCGATTGTTGCAACGTCTTCAACCTGACCCGTCATACTATCATAGCCACCGCCACCGTGCACCAATCCGTCGATCAATCCGGGAATAACATAGCAGCCGGAGGCATCAATAATCTCTCCTGATGGTTGCACTGCCTCTGATGTTATCGTTAAAATTTTGTCGTTTTGAATGACGATACTCCCCTGTCCATAGTGCGTCGGGGTATAGATGTCGCCATTCACAATCGTAAGTGTTTCCATGTCTCCAAAATGCCTTGAATCTTTGCCTATATCTGTTCCACTACCCATAAGATACTTTGTGTGAGGAATCTTAAAAAGGGTTCTACTTCAAAATCTTTCTGGTGCCCTAATGAAGTATAACAGATACGTCCGCCATTATGCAAACGCGTCCATGCTACAGGTTCTGAATGTTCATCTGTGTGTCCCATCAAGAGTAGAGAAGTATCGTCGCGAAGTGATGGATTTTTGTAAAGGCTTCCATAACAGTCAAACGCTGGAATGCCATTCAGGATAGGATGTTCTGTAGCGATGAATTCCACTTGGGTGGCGGGACCGTCGCCGTAATGACCTTGATAGTCGCCTCCCAATACGGCTTTATCAAATTCCAACCAGTTTTGATAAGCGTGGCTGGCTGTTCTGACGCCAACGAGCGGCTTGCCTTGTTCGCAGTACGCTTGGAATTGCCTCAGTGATGCGCCTTTTGTATTGAGACGGCGTGTAAATACTAACAAAGCGTCTGCGTCATCCAACGCCTCCAAAGAGGGATCGTCATCCTCGGAACCGTAAACAATTAAATTCGCTTGGATCGGATAGTGTTTTTCAACGAACGTCTTGAAAATCGTCAAGGATGCCTCGGAGTCGTACTCAAAAGAACCGGAAAGCATACACAAATTAAGCAAGATTTTTCTCCTATTTTTTTTCTAAAAACAAAAAACTGTAAGGATAAGGATTTTTCTCGTCGGGTTCACCATCAATGCGTTTTACTTCTTGCCACGCTTGGATATCGAACGCGGGAAAATAGACATCGCCTTTGAATGTGGCGTGGATCTGCGTGAGATAGAGCCGATTTGCGTGGGGCAAGAAGGCTTCATAGATAGGAGCACCGCCGCATATCATGAGCTCTTCTGTTCCTTCACAGTGCTTAAGAACCTCTTCTACCGAATGTGCAACGATGCACCCTTTCGGTGCCTCATAAGTCCTGTTTCGTGTGAGAATGATGTTGCGTCGCTTACCCAGCGGACGTTTCAGCGTTTCAAAGGTCTTACGTCCCATAACGACTGGCTTACCAATTGTCATATCGCGGAAGTGCCGTCGATCGACTGGCATCTGCCATGGGATGTCGGATCCATTACCAATCAGTCGATTTTTATCCATTGCGGCAATCATTGAAACTATCATTTTTAGGGGACTACTCCTTCTTCTCCTGCCTTTATTCCGTTCAAAACCTGTTCCGCAAAATGGATCACTGTCTCTTTTAACATGCGGGGTACGAGTTTGATGTGTCCTTCGCGTTCCCATTCAATCTCGAATTCTTCCGATTTCACGAGTTCGCGAATCCCGGTCTCGATGGCATCTTGATCGGTTTCAAAGTGTTCAGCGAGTTCCGTGAGATCCAAAGGTTCTTCGGTTTGAAAAGCGAGAACTTCTATCCAGAGCCACATTCCTAACCGTCGTGTGAATTGCGACAGGTTTTCGGTCGTATCCACTAAACGGGTAATCGATGCGAGGCAGTAACTCGCATGATGAGGATAATTGATTAGAATCTCTTCAAATTCCTCAAAAATGAGTTGAATGAGGAACATCGCTTCCTCTGGTAGTGTGAGTTCGTCTGAGACTGAGGGGCTACCGTTCTGTTCTGAATTATCCAGGCTACTTTGATTTTGTTTTTTCTCTTTCATTCGTTCCCTAAATACTGCTTCTTTGGTGGATTAAAGAGATAAGTGGACATTTTAGTAGGCAATGGATCCGAAAACGCTCCGCCACTGCTGGCGAGGTTTCTTAAGGGAAACACCCAAGCAAAAACACCTCGCCTCTTTAGAGTGTCTAAGTAATTCTAAAATTTACCATTGTTAGAGTTGTAATGAGAGGTATCTGCTTTTTTGTATATGTTGTTTTGATACCTCTTTCAGACAATCATGGGCGCGCTGATAATTCCGTGGTGTTGGTAGTCTACCAATTGAATGTGTTGCATCTTAAAAGCATCGATTGACTTAATCTTCGGATTCAATTCAAGTTTCGGGAGCGGATAAGGGCTTCGTTTCAATTGGGTTTTGACGGCGTCAAAGTGTTCATGATAGATGTGTGCATCGCCTAAAGTGTGAATGAATTCATAAGGTGTAAAGCCTGTTACCTGTGCAACCATGTGTAGTAGAAGTGAATAGGACGCGATGTTAAACGGGACACCTAAAAACATATCACAACTCGGTTGATACATCTGCAGCGACAACTTACCGTTTGCCACAACGAATTGGAAACACATGTGGCAGGGGGTCAATGCCATCTCATCTAATTCCGCGGGGTTCCATGCTGTAACAATATGTTTGCGGCTATGCGGGTTTGTCTGAAGTTGTTTGATGACGCTGTCTAATTGATCAATCGTGCCGTTCTCTGTTTTCCACTTACGCCATTGGACCCCGTATATGCGTCCGAGGTAACCATCACGTCCCCATGCCTCAGCGTTTGCGTCCCAAATTTGTGTGCCGAGTTTTTGGAACTGATCGACATGATCGTAGCCGCGCAAGAAACCCAGAAGTTCTGCTTTTACGGACCGGAACGCGAGTTTCTTGGTGGTTACGGCAGGAAACCCGTCTTCCATGTTGTAGCGCATTTGCATGCCGAACAGTGCGCGGGTTACGCCGTTTCTGCCCTCTCGGTCAATACCGGTATCGAATACTTGTCGAAGTCCCTCTATGTATTGTTCCATGGCTATGCCTATATCTACCGATCTGTGCTGCCGAATCCACCTCTGGAGGCGGTGGACATCTGTTCGACCTCATTCCACTCTGCTGTATCTACACGCACGAAAATGGCTTGTGCAATACGACTCCCTCTTTCGACGTGCACAACGCTGTCCGTGAAATTATAGACCTGAATTTGCAGTTCGTCCTCTTCACCACAATAATCGTTATCAACAATGCCAACGCCTTGCGGCACCATCAAGCCGAATTTGCGCGGTGTGCTGCTTCGCGAGCATACCATCAGCATGTAGCCAGGGGGTGTTTCAACGATGACGTTCGCGGGGATCAGGACAATGGTGTGTGGGGCAATCTCTGCGGATTCTCGACAGATCAGATCGAAGCCAACGGAACCGGCGGTTTCGTATTTCGGTAACGGAAGCGTCTTGTCAATACGTTTGATATTAATTTTCATAAGTATTACGGAACAGCGATTCCTACTGTCTTGCATGCTACGCGATAAACGGAGGTGCTCGCCGTGATAAATAGAGTGTGCCAGTCATCTCCACCCCATGCCAGGTTCGCCGCTCGCTCAGGGACGAGAATAATTCCGAGATGTGTTCCGTCCGGGGCGAAGACCCAAATACCATCGGGACCTGTTAAATAAACATTTCCGTGTGTATCGGCTTTCATTCCGTCCGGTTTACCGGTATCCCCTTCCTCCTCACCAAAGATGCGGTCGTTTGCGAGTGTGCCGTCGGATTGTACATCGAAAGCGCGCACATGCATCCGTTCGGTGTCGTTAATGTAGAGGATGGATTCATCTGGTGAAAAACAGATACCGTTAGGTCTGTCGAAGTCGTCAACGAGAAGGGTGAGTGTCTCACCGTTTGGGGAGAGGCGATAGACCCCTTGAAAGTCGAGTTCCTTCTCTGATTCAACACCGTAAGCCGCGCTCAGCCCATACGGGGGATCGGTGAAATATATGCTTCCGTCGGATTTCACAACGACATCGTTAGGACTGTTCAAGCGTTTACCCTGATAGTGTGATGCAATTGTGGTAACGTGCCCATCTGCTGTTGTTCTTGAGACCCGTCGGTTTGCGTGCTCGCAAGCGATGAGGTGTCCGCCTTTATCGTAAGTCAAACCGTTTGACTTCCCAGAGGGTTCACGGAAAATAGTCATTCCAGCGTTCGCATCCCATCTCCGCATCTTGTTCGCAGGAATATCACTAAACAGCAGAAATTGCTCTGTGGCGTGCCAGAGGGGTCCCTCGGTGAATTCGCATCCTGTTGCTATTTGCTCAACATCTGCCGCTGGGTCAACTAAATCCGTTAATCGTGCGTCGCGTACGTCAAGTGCCATGTGTTTCCTTTCAAATATCCTTGACAACTATCTCAATTAATGTTAGCATAGTCTTTAAAATGGTGGATATAGGATTTCGCGCAGTAGAAATGTGACTTGCACATCCATTAGAATTAAAAGAAGAACGTGCCTGGAGCGACTCGAACGCTCGACCTTCAGCTCCGGAGGCTGACGCTCTATCCATCTGAGCTACAGGCACATGAATCTTAAGTCAGGGAGGTTAAGTGAATGAAACCGAACCTGATTTACATGTATTCTTAATTTTAACAAATTCAACATCTTTTGTCAAGTTTTTCCAGAGAAAAAATCTAAGGAGGAAGATCAGGGTGAAACGTAAATTTCAGAAGTTCTCAGTGCTTGCGGTTCTGGTTGTCTTTTTGTTTAGTTTCGCACCAGATATCGTAGAAAGCCGTCGCGGTGGCGGTTTTAGGGGCGGACGGAGTTTCAGTCGTAGCCGGAGTTATAGTCGTAGCACGAGTCGGCGGAGTACCACACCGAGGCGTTCTTATAGTAGCACTCGCAGTCGGAGCAGCACCAGTCGTTCCTATACAAGCCCACGGACTTCAACGCGGACGACCCGCAGTACCGGTAGCAGTTACAACAGAAGTAGCGCATCGAGAAGCACCGGGACGCGCACCAGCACCGTAGCACGTCAGCGACAGGCTGCGACGAGCCGGGCAAGAGCAACGACCGCAACAAATCGAAGCACGACTTCGACTCGGAACGCAACGCGCAGCCAACAACGGCAGGTGAAGGCTCAAGATCGGAAGCAAGTGCGGCAACTCAAAGCGGAAAACCGCAGCTTGAAACGGCAGAACCGAACGGCGAACCGGGAAACAGCACGTGCTCGCCGAGATGCGCGTCAAACGATCAACGTCAATAACTTCGGTGGCTACTATCCTATGATGGGGTATTCAATGTACCCCTTGGCGGCATCTATGGCGTTTAACAACCTCATGTTTGGTATCTATTTCCACGACTACTACAACCATGCGATTCGTCATAGTTACTTGTGGCATTACCACCATCGGGATTATGATCGCTCGCACTGGAGTGCTGAAAAGCAGAAAGAGTATGAACTCTATAAAGATTATTACGAGAGCCAAGGCATCGAACAGAATCCGAATTACGTGGATCCCGGCACGAACCGCGATGAGAATTATGTCGCAAGTTACGTCGAGGAGAATCCTGATAAGTTTTATGGAGACGGTGCCGAAACTTTCACCGTTGACGAACTCCCAGATGAAGAGGCATTGAAGGTGGAACTCCTTGCCGCTGCCGAGGAAACACCTACGGTAACGAGCACAACGCGCGCACCGCCGCCCACGCGGACTGTCGTGGTCGAGAAGAAATCATCGGGAGCGACTTGGTTCGTGCTTATCTTCGGAAGTGTCCTCATTGTTGGTGGGATTGTGATAGTGATGTATAACAAGGGCTATTTTTAGGTGGGAGTATGGCACTATTTGGTAGAAAAGATGGCAAATCCCTGTTTGGTAAACGAAAGGATACTGAACCTAAGAAACCGCAGCGACATGAACTCGTCGACATTCCCCTTGATAGCATGATCGAACTCTCCGATATCATCACTTATGAGGAAACAGGGGATACTTCGCATGCCTTCAAACTGGTCATACGGAAGAAATATGAAGCGGACAGTCTCCGCCGTTATATGTATCACATCCGTGACGCAGACGAGGAGGTCGTTATCGGTGTCGATCATGTCGCTGGAACGAAGGAAGACTACGAGATTTCTCGATGGATTGTTGACGATGAGTGCGAACTCGGCGATCCGTTGCCGGATGTTATGACACTCTATTTTCCCGATCCGGAGAATGAAAACGAGGACATCGCTGTCGAATATAACCGACAGGACGTTGTCCCCGCAACGCTCACCCTTACCAATCCCGAAGGCGAAGAGAAGTTCGATGTTGAACTTCACGAATACGCCAGTGATGACGACGAGTACATGTCTATTGAACTCTGTGGCGACTGGTTGACTTTCTATGTCGGTGTCCTCATCACACGATCGGATATAGAAATCTATCCGGCGATGGAAGCCCAACCTGAACAAAAGTAAGTTTTATCCCTGAATGATCCGTAAGGCGAGGTTTTCCCACCTCGCCTTCTCTTAGAGCTGTCCCTTGATTGTCCAACTTCAGGTATGCGTTGGCAATCTATAGACATGGTTACAGGACGGAAGAGCAAATGAACATACGAGATATGACAGACACTGAAGTTTATGAGATGGGACTTGAGATCCTTTTGGATAAATTGGGACGTGCTGGAACAATTCGGTTTCTTGACCAGTGTGAACAGACCACGGGTAATTATACTGAAGAGCGTCATAAGTGGTTAGACGGTCTGGATATGGAGACAATTATGCAAGGGATTCAAGAGCTCCGTGAAAAAAAACGAGAGGGTTCCGAAAATAAGTCTCCGAAAGACCTAAATGAAATGAGTGATATTGAGGTTTATCGGTTTGGACTCAGCGTAATTTCGGGAAAACTGGGGCTATCTGGACAGTTAAGGTTCTTACGTCAGTGTACATCGGAAACAGAAGATTGTGCTTTAACTCGACATAAATTCGCACTACTTGCGAAAAATCAGCAAGAGGACAAAATCGATCCCTTGCAAGAAATAGAGTAGGCGGCTGCATGCAAATTGAGTTCCAAGAACGGAGGATCTACTTGGACACATGTTCAGTAGGCAGGTCCTTAGATAATCAGGAACAAGATCGCATACGCCGTGAAGCCGAAGCAATTGAGACAATCGTTGACTATTTTTTCACAGGTCAATTATATTGGATTTCCAGCGAGGTTTTGGCAGTTGAGATTGCGAATAACCCTAATTTAAAAACACGCGAGGTAATGAGAGATAGTCTAAATTTCGCCCATGAAACTGTTTTGGTAGGTTCAGCAGAAAAATTCAGAGTCACTGAACTCGAAGTTTTGGGATTTAAGCGATTTGATGCTTTGCATATTGCGTGTGCGGAAAGCGGTGATGCAGATATCCTTCTGACAACTGATGACCGAATGTTAAGACTTGCGAAACACTATCAGTCGCATCTTCGCGTCCGCGTAGAGAATCCACATACATGGTTACAAGAGATAACATAACCTACCAAAACAGAACGAAAAGGCAATACTGCCCCTTTCCATTAACCCCCCTACCCTCACAAAAAGAATCCTAAGTTACCCTCCTGATAAAGTCTTTTTTTTACCTGATGTAAGGTTTTGCCTAAAAATTGTGTCTTTAATATTGTTATGCCTAATTGTGTAACCGTGTTGCATTTTATAAAG
Source organism: Candidatus Poribacteria bacterium (assembly GCA_965208635.1). Lineage (GTDB taxonomy): Bacteria > Poribacteria > WGA-4E > WGA-4E > WGA-3G > WGA-3G. The sequence goes on along the minus strand of OZ242349.1, from coordinate 5,250,620 downwards.
TCCGAGATTCGGTACCCAATCGAACATTTCGGTGGGAACAACGCGGTCGAATCTGTTTATGAGGGAGGCACGCTGTGGAAAAAGATGACGATGTTCAGTTGATCTACGCCGTTTTGTCAGGCGATGACGCGGCATTCGACGCTTTGGTTGAAAAATATCAAAAAAGCGTTCACGCGCTTGTGTGGCGGAAAATCGGTGATTTTCACTACGCAGAAGAAATTACACAAGATACCTTTCTCCGCGCATATCAAAACCTTTCAACGCTGAGAAATCCGAGCCAATTTCTTGGATGGCTGTATGTCATTGCGAATCGGCTTTGTCTGAACTGGCACCGTAAACAAAAACCTGCGATGCAATTGCAATCGTTGGAGGACACACCTATGGAAGAAGTAGCGGAATCTGATTATGCCCATTACGTCTTGGAACGGCGCGAGCGGGAAGCAACCGAACATCGTTTTGAAATCGTCAAAAAACTTTTGGCAAAATTGCCGGAGAGTGAACGGACGGTGATAACGCTCTATTATCTCGGCGAAATGACAGCGAAGGAAATTGGCAAATTCTTGGGAGTATCGGTGGGGACAGTATGGACGCGGCTGCATCGCGCCCGAAAACGGTTACAAGAGGAAGAGGAACTTCTAATCCAAGAGGTTCTCGGCGGCGTGCAGATACCAGCGAGTGTAAAGCAGAATATCATGCGGGAAGTTGCTGACCTGAAACCGACCCCTTCGCCGAAGATGGAACCGCTTTTGCCGTGGGCGGCTTTTGGAACGGCTGTGGTTTTGGCAACCTTATTGATGCTCAGTGTCAGCAACCAATACCTCGCACATTTTCAGAAACCTTACAGCTTCGAGGCTGCATCCGAACCTACCGTTGAAATTATTGACGCGCCTATCGTCCTTGAGATTGACGCGAAGCCATTTGTGCGAAATCAGATTGGACAAACTACTACCATCAGTAAAAGCAATAGTGCCGGTTTACAGGTTGCTGAGAAGGTGTCAACCCCCAATGCCTCGGAGGATTCACTCAGGCTTTCTGAGGCGCAGTGGATGCCGGATCCTGCACTGCGACAGGCAATTCGAGAAAAACTTGACCTTCCGGCAGATACCCCTTTGACCCGGGCATATCTTCAAGAACACTTAACAAGTCTCGATGTGCGATACAAAGAGATCGTCGATCTTACAGGTTTAGAGCATGCGACTGATTTGCAAGCACTTGTTCTGATAGGGAACAGGATTCACGATATATCTCCTTTGTCGGGTCTAACGGGACTTGTTTTTATTGATTTAGGAGAGAACCATATCTCAGATCTGCGTCCGCTCGCAGCACTCACGCATTTAGAGACTTTACATATTTGGAAGAACCGAATCGAAGATATTTCACCGCTCGCGGGGTTGGTCCATCTCAAAAAGTTGTTGATAGAGAATAATAATATTCGGGATTTTGCACCCCTCGATGCGCTGACGCATTTAGAGATTCTAAACATTAAAGGCAATTTTCGGATCGGTGATTATATATCGAGAGTTGCTGTAGGACCTCGTATCAAAAATAGGGATTACCCTTCCGTCTTTTCAGCATGGTATTCCGATGTTCCCAACTTACCCAACTTATCCGATGATGAGGAACTCGTATATCACGATCTGTTTTGGGGTGGACCAGGGTTTCACCTGCAATGGCAGCCTACATCTGAAGGGCTTCGACTCTTTGGTAGAATAGACGATGCGCACTGGAAAAGAGATTATCTACTTTCGCAAAATCCTAACTTTCTAAGACTGGTAAGTCTCGACTACATCGATGCCGATCCAAACGACTACCCTGAAGCGTGGCCCCATTGGATAAGGGATGAGAAGGGCGATCGGGTTCGAGCTTATGCCGGGGGTTCAACCTTCCTGATAGATTTCACACATCCCGTTGTACAGGACATCCTCATTCAGAAAGTGCTTGCCGTAGCGAAATGCGGTCTCTACGACGGTATCTTCTTGGGACGGTGGCAGGAAGGCGAGGTTACGCTTGAGGATGACGAAGGGGTCTCTTATCGGGGTGTTGAAGCCGAGTGGTCGGCGAGAATCTCTATGATGCGTCTTATTCGTGAGGTTGTTGATGACGATTTTCTGATTATCGTCAATACGCAACGGAGTAAAGCTCGACGTTCTGCACCCTATATTAATGGAGCGTTCATAGAAACTGTTCTGAACGAAGGTGATACGGCTTACACGTATGATCGTCTCCGAGAGATTGAAAGCACGTTGTTATGGTCGGAACAGAACTTCCGTGAACCGCAAGTAAATGCGCTTGAAGGTCAAGGAATACCGTTTGAGCCGCCGGATTCTCCTCAGAACCGGCAAATGATGCGTGTCATTACGACTTTGGGGTTGACCCATTCTGATGGCTACGTCTGCTACGTCATCGGAATATCGGGCATAATCCATAAGCATGAATACGAGGTCTCGCCCGGACATGAGAGAGAGCATAGAGAAGGTAAACGGCATCATCACAACCACCAACACTATTGGTATCCCTTCTGGGATGCCCCGCTGGGTCGTCCTGTGGGCGAGAAGGCGCAACTTTATCGTAATGGTAAGGGACATGCGGTTGAGGGTTTATTTATTCGTGAGTTCACCAACGGTTGGGCGGTCTACAATCGTAGCGGAAAGGAACAGAAGATCCAACTCCCAAAACAAACCACCGGGGTCGCAAGCGGTATCACCAATATTCAGCACACCCTCGCTGATTTAGACGGCGAGATCTTCCTGAAATAGATAGCCCCACCTGCCGATCTCAACAACGATGGTGCCGTTAACGTCCTTGATTTATAGTAAAGTATAGGAATAAGTTGACATCTCTTCTGTAGGGGCGTACCCTCCGAATCGCGACACAATACTCAAGTAATTGTAGGTTTTACTATATAACTGAAAACTATATCAATAGAGGATACTATGCCTAAAAGACTTTTTTTATTTATTCTTGTTTTGTTTATGGGCATTAACATTGCCTACGCCCAAGAAGAGCAGTGGATGCCAGATCCAAACCTGCGGCAAGCAGTTCGAGAAAGCCTTATTCAACAGGGGATTGGTGTTCCTAATAATGTGCCGCTCACCCCTGTGAGTATAACCCATCTAGCTGGCTTGCATATTCGAGGAATGAACATTACCAGTTTGAAGGGCTTGGAACATGCAGTCAACCTTCAATCTCTTGTTGCCCTTAACAATCAGATAGAAGATCTTCGCCCGCTTGCGAATTTAAAGGAGATTCATTTCTTAGATTTGTCAGGTAATCAGATTTCCGATTTATCGCCCCTTGCGGGGTTAGTCACCCTTGAAGTGCTGCGATTGGGAGGCAACCAAATCAAAGATGTTTCGCCTCTTACCGGGTTGGTAAATCTAAAAATGCTTTCGCTTAACTACAATCAGATTGTGGATTTATCGCCCCTTGCGGACTTACCAAACCTTGGAAATCTCGAGATCCAGGGTAACGAGGATAATAAGGTTCTTTCTACGATTCCACGGTCGAAGTTGAGGCAATTCGGATACGATGAAACTTGTGATTTAGCGGGTGTCCCGATTTCTGAGCGCATTGAGAATCGTGAGTATCCTTCTATTTTCTCAGCTTGGGGAAATATCATCAACTTACCAAATCTATCTTGGAAGGAACGCTTAGCGTATCATGACGAACACTGGGGTAGCCTACTGTTTCACCTGAAATGGCTTCCAACCTCTGAAGGTTTGAAAACCCTTCTGCATGTTGAATCTGCAAAGGAATATCGGGATGAAATGCTTTCTCTGAATCCAAACATGATTTTCATTGTTGGGATGAACTATTGGGCCGTAAATCCCGGTGAGTATCCAGACGATTGGCCCTATTGGGTGAGGGATGAAGCAGGGGAAAGAATTGTGGTTGATGAGGATTCATTTCTTATTGACTTCACACAACCAGAAGTGCGAGACTTTATGGTCAGGCGAGCCGTTGCGTTTGCGAAATGCGGTCTCTTTGATGGTATTTTCTTCGATGTGTGGCGGGATGATTGGCGCAACAGGGAGAACGCTCACTACTACACTTATGATGTCCACGAAGCGGCGATTACAATGCTTCGGCATATACGTGAACGTGTTGATGAGGTCAGAGATAATTTCCTTATTATCGTCAACACCAACGATACTCAGATTCCGCGGTCCGCTCCTTATGTTAATGGGATGTACATGGAAACAATAGGACCTTATACGCGTCAACACCTTGCTGAAATAGAGAGCACACTCCTTTGGGGTGAGCAGCATTTACGAGAACCACGAATAAACAGTTTAGAAGGGTGGGGGATACCGAGTGAACCCTTTAACAGCCAACAGAACCAACAACGGATGCGCTTATTTACGACAATGAGTCTCACACATTCCGATGGTTATATGAGATTTTTTAGGGGAATTACGAGTCTTGCGCCCCATACACACTTCTATGATCATCGGGATCTGGTTGAGAAGAAACATTCAGAAGTTCATGAACGCGGTGAACCTCATTCTCATCCAGAACTCTATTGGTATCCGTTCTACGATGCTCCACTGGGTCGCCCTATCGGCGGTGATGAAACCAAAGGCGTTCTCTACGAGACCCCCAAAGGTGAAGAAATCGAGGGACTCTTCATTCGGGAGTTTACCAACGGCTGGGCAGTATATAACCGCTCTGGGAAAGAGCGTCTCATCAAACTCCCGGAAAAGGTCACTGGCTTCGCAAGCGGCGTTGAAAAAAAACTCTGGCACACCATTGAAGACCTCGACGGTGAAATCTATCTGAAATCGGAAACGAAGTTAGAAACCTCTCCCACAGCAGATGTGAACAGCGACGGGGCGGTAAACGTTCTTGACTTGGTTGCTGTGGCAAACGCCTTTGGGAAAGATGCTCCCGATGTCAATGGCGATGGGACTGTGAATGTTTTGGATTTGGTCGCCGTTGCAAATGCCTTTGAGTAGGTGAATGCTTAGCCAACCTCAACTTGAGGGTAGGTTCGTAGTCGTGAGATTTATCGCCCGTTACAACAAACGGGCAATAAATTGCCCTACTACAAACAGATAAACCTTTCAGTTGGAACTTGAAAAGGCTCTCATATCATGTGAATCTAAACCTAATGGTTTACTATAGGTCCCGTAGGTTGGGTTGAGCGGTAAAAAACGCAGTCCGTCTTGTTGCTACTGAAACTGCAACTCGCCAATACGTCTTTTTGTCAGTAGATAGAGCGAAACCCAACAAAAACACCGCTTTCAGAAAACAGCGTTGGGTTTCACTCGAGCTTTGGAAGATCAGGGATTCCCTTGACTTTGAAGTTGATTGGCTATGTCCTACTTTTCCAAGGCAACTGTTCAACCCAACCTACGATGATCTGATGACTTACTGTAGTTCTCTACAGAAGATTTCACTTCGCAACACTTGGAATTACCCTTATAGATTGCGAATCAAACCCTAAGGACCAAGGAGAAAATATATGAAAAACTGGAAGATTTTTATTATATTTATTTCGCTGTTGACCCTCATTCTGGGCAACTTTCTCAGTGTTGATGCACAGCAAAATCTTGCACAGCAGGCGTATGCGATTTTTGAGCAAAGTTGTCTCAATTGCCATGGCGAACATGGAGCATTTACTGAAGAAATCATCATTGATCACACATCACTCATTGAGACCGGGGCAGTTGTTCCGGGGAAACCGATTGAATCTGAACTCTATAAGCGGTTGCTTGTAAACGATCCGGCAAAACGGATGCCGTTGGGTCAACCTCGATTGTCGGGTCCCGCGATTGTAACCATCGGAAATTGGATCCAAGCAGGCGCACCGAATTGGGAAGGCACCTCTGCGACAGATGCCTCCTTCATCACACCCAAGCAGATGCTTGAAACGATTGAGAAGCACGTCAACTCGCTTGCTCCCTTTGACCGCACCTTCGCACGCTATTTTACACTCACCCATCTTTATAACGCCGGTGAGAGTGCGGAAGCTCTTCACGCTTATCAACGCGCACTCTCGAAACTCGTGAATAGCCTCTCCTGGGGACGCACGATTAAAATTCCGCAGCCCATTGATTCAAAAGAAACGCTCTTCTATATCGACCTTCGCGACTACGAGTGGGAGATCGGAACCAATCGATGGAGTTTAATTGAGGCGGAATATCCTTATGAGATTGAATTCAACGCCCCAACACAGACAGGACTCCACAAAAAATTAACGAATCTGCGCGAAGCAATGGATTGTGAAGTGCCATTCGTTCATGTGGATTGGTTTCTGGCGACTGCCTCCTTACCACCACTCTACCACGATATCCTTGGGCTTCCTGAGACGGACCATGAGTTGGAAACACGACTTGAAGTAAATGTCGTCGAAAATCTTCGCAACGCCGCGGGGAGACGTGTCTGGCGTGCGGGTTTCAACGATTCGGGTGTGTCGATTCACAACCGCGTTGTGGAACGTCATGATTCCCGATACGGGGCGTATTGGAAAAGTTACGATTTTGCTGGAAGTGTGGGGACGCAGAATATCTTTAAGCATCCACTGTCTTTCACGCACGATGGCGGCGAGATTATCTTCAATCTTCCCAACGGCTTGCAGGCATATCTGTTAGTAGATGCCGGCGGCAGACGACTTAACGAAGCCCCGATAAGGATTGTTCGCAACCTTGCGGCGAGCGATCCGACTGTCCGCAATGGACTTTCCTGTATTGGATGCCACACCGAAGGGATGAAAGATTTTGCAGATCAGGTACGTGGCGTTGTTCAGAAGAACCCGGATCCACCATTTAACAAAGACCGGGCGTTGCAACTCTATACCGATAAAGCCACCATGGACCGCTTGCTGAGCGAAGATACCACCCGTTATCGGGAGGCACTTGAAGCGACCGGCGACGTGTTTGGTGGGATTGAATCCGTTCAACGGTTCCACGAGGCATTTCAAAGACCGGTTGATGCGGCGTATGCCGCTGCCACCGTTGGGTTGGAGACCGATACGTTTCTGAAAAAGATTCGTGCCTCCGCGAATTTGAAGAGTTTAGGGGTGTTAGTCTTAGAAAATGGCACGATGAAAAGAGATACGTGGACAAATCAGTTTAGTGAAATCGTGTTTGCGTTGGATTTCCCTGATGTGGCTATTTCAGTTGACCAGCAGGCGGAACGCATCCCTGGGGCATCTGTCTACATCCCCGATCCGAATTTGCGGGCGATCATTGAAGAAAATCTCGGAAAAACACCAAATACCCCAATTACAGTGGAAGAGATGGCGACTATGCACCGGAACCGGATTTTTGCTGAAGACAAGGGCATCAGCGATTTGACGGGACTTGAGTTCGCAACAAATTTGGAATGGTTAAAAATTGAGGGGAACCAAATATCTGACTTATCCCCGCTGGCGGGATTAACAAAACTGGATCTTTTGGATATCAGTGACAATGAAGTCAGGGACTTATCCCCGTTGACGGGATTAACAAATCTTAGACATATAAAAATTAGCCATAACAACATATCGGATCTCTCGCCACTGGCAAAATTGCCCAACCTGAACAGGTTTGATTCTTGGGGCAATCCCTTGTCTGACCTATCCCCACTCGTAGGGCTTGAAATCATAGATATTTGTGGTGGGCAGCTTGATATATCAACCCTGGAGGGGGCAACAAATTTGAAAGAACTATATCTTCTGGGAGGCGGGGTATCGGATGTTTCACCTCTGGCGAAATTAACGGGGTTAACCCGCTTACGTGTTGCAGGCAACAACAACGTATCGGATATATCGCCCTTAGCTAAGTTGACCGGTTTAAAGTGGCTGGAGCTTTCAGAAAACAGAATATCGGATATATCGCCCCTTACAAAGTTAAAGAACTTAACATGGCTGCATATTGGCGGAAATGAGATATCCGACTTTTCGCCTTTAGATGCATTCAGCGAGGACGTAACGATCATTAATCACTCCAATCCCGCTTTCCCTGAAGGCGGTCCCAAAATAGAGGGACCCTGGTTATGGGTACTGGTGCCAGAGGCAGATGTTAGAAGTGCTGTTGTGGAGAAGTTGGAGCACCCTAACGATGACCTTCTCACACATTTAGATGTTCTCGCAGAGGCGAGTGGTGGCAAGGTAACAGAACTGAAAGTTTCAACCCATGGTGCAACTGAAGGGAACCCTGTTGGAAATAACGTCTGGTATTCCGACAAAATACCGCCTACAGGGCGGAATAACATTGCAGAGGTGTTAACACCGGAGGTGGCAGCGGGTCCTTTTGTGCCTGGCGTTATTTATGGTTGTGTTGTTCTGTATTCACCGCAGCAACAGGAGGTAACGCTGTTTGCGGGGAACGACGGTGGTGGGAAAGCTTGGCTCAACGGTGTTTTGGTCCATGAGAAACTGAAAGGCGCACGCGGTACGGATTACCAACATTTCGTTCCTGTTACGCTCAAGGAGGGCGTAAATGTCTTGTTAGTTGCAACGAGAACGGGGGGTAACGGCTTTTGGGGGTTTAACCCTGAGGCAGCGTATACGGTGTTAAATCCGCGTGTCGGATACGCCTTTTCCCAACCTATCATCGATGCTGGCGATACGTTTACGCTTGAAATTCGGGCAGAGGATGTCCACAATTTAGCGGGTTGGCAATTTGATATTGCTTATGATCCTACCGTGCTTGAAGCCGTTGAGGTCAACGAAGGCGATTTCCTGAAAACAGGCGACGGAACGACCTTCTTCCAGCGAGGAACGATTGAGAATCGGTCGGGTAAGATTAAAGGTCTGAGTTCAGCAAGACTCAACGAAGACGGGGTCAGCGGCACTGGCACGCTGTTGTCAGTAGCATTTACAGCAAAAGCAGCTGGACAAACGCGGTTGAAGCTTGACAATTTTCAACTCGCGGCTATCACCGGTAAGCCCATCGATGCAGGACCGCATGAGGTCGTCATTACTGTAAAGGGAGAACAAGCTACCGGGGATGTAAATCGGGATGGTCAGGTGAGTATTCTGGATATGGTGCTTGTGGCTCGCCATCTTGGAAAAACCGTCCCTGCCCACTCGGATGTTGACCTAAATGGCGACGGAATTGTTAACATCTTGGATCTCATTTTTGTCTCGCAGCACATGGGTAAATCAACTGCTTCAGCGTCGCCCTCTATTCTTGCTATGGATGACATAGACGGGTTGGATCCTGCGGTGATACAGGCATGGATCGAACAGGCACAAGTTGAAGATGACGGCTCTCTTGCCTTCCAAGAGGGCATCGCCAACCTTCAACGTCTCTTGGCATCACTGATTCCAGAAGAAACAATATTACTTGCGAACTATCCCAACCCATTCAACCCGGAAACGTGGATACCCTATCACTTGGCGAACTCCAGTGACGTGCGGATTACCATCTATGATACACGGGGCAGTATCATCCGGCATTTGGATCTCGGTCATCAACGTGAAGGCTACTACACGAGTCGGAGTCGTGCGGCGTATTGGGACGGCAGAAACGTTGTCGGTGAACGCGTTGCCAGTGGTGTCTATTTCTACCAACTCCAAGCGGATCATCTGTCGCTTCTGCGCAAAATGCTCATCTTGAAGTAGGAAGGCTTTGATAAGATTATAAAAAAGTAGGGTGGAAGTTAGAGAGTTTCCACCCTTTCTATCTTTAATGGCTCGTTTGAGAGTTGTGAATACTATTTCTTATGCTTTTAAAAAATAGCAACTTGCGTTAAATTAGTGCAGACTTTTGATAAAAAATTGTGTCTTTAACAACAAGGGAAGGTAAGGTCCCACATTAAATTAAATGGTGTTGTCTTTGAATTTTACGTGCTACAATTGTGCAAGTACGGCGCATAAACGACACCTGCCTACAGATCTTGGCAACGCGATCCTTCCAAATGAATCATGGAGAATCCTGATGGATAGAGAAGACGATGTTCAATTGATACAGAGAGTTTTATCAGGTGATGATGTAGCGTTCAGTATCTTGGTCGACAAGTACCAAAAAAGCGTTCATGCGCTTGTATGGCGGAAGATTGGCGATTTTCACTATGCTGAAGAGATTACGCAAGACACCTTCCTCCAAGTCTATAAAAAACTCCCGACCCTCAGAGATCCCTATCAATTTGCCGGATGGCTCTATGTCATGGCGAATCGGCGTTGCCTGAATTGGCTGCGAAAGCAAAAATCTGCGATCCAATCGCTGGAGGACACACGCGTGGATGAAGTAGAAAAACTCTCCTATACTCACTATTTGTCGGAGCACCGCGAGGCAGAAGCCGAGGAACGCCGGCGTGAAGTCGTGAAAAAACTTCTCGAAAAACTGCCGGAGAGTGAACGCACCGTCATGACGCTTTTCTATCTCGGCGAAATGACAATGAAGGAGATTAGTAAGTTCTTGGGTGTTTCCGTAAAGACGATCAGTAGTCGGCTCAGTCGGGCACGCAAACGTTTACGGGAGAAAGAGAAAGCCTTGGTTCAAGAGGTTCTGGGCAGTGTGCAGATATCAGCGAATTTAACCCAAAACGTCATGCAGCAAGTCGCTGACTTGAAACTGACCCCACCCTCGGCTACGAAACCGTTGATCCCTTGGGCGGCTTTTGGTGCCGCTGCGGTTTTGATTCTATTTTTCATCGGATTCAGCAACCAACACCTCACTCGTTTTCAGAAACCGTATAGTTTCGAGGCGGAATCTAAACCGACCATTGAGATCGTGGACGTGCCCATTGTTCTAAAAACCGATGCGAAACGGGCACTGCGCAATCAAACGGGGCGTGCTGTCGCTACCGCCGGTAAGACCAACAGGAACGGCTTACAGGTTTCTGCAAGGCGCTCAACATCGGACGCGCCAGTGCATCCAAAAGATACGCACGCCTGGATGCCCGATCCCGCATTGCGTGCAGCAATTCGAGAGGAACTCGGGCTACCCGAAATGGCACCTTTGACGAAGGAGAGTATGCAAGAGCTGGAGCGTCTAAGCGTCGAGGGAAGAGGTATTGCGGATATAAAGGGTTTGGAATTCGCTCGAAATTTAAGACATTTACATTTAGGGGATGAGGGTAATTATGTTGTTGACTTAAGTCCGCTCGCTATGCTTACCTCCCTGACTGATCTCAATGTAGGCGCGAATCAGGTAGCAGATCTGAGACCTCTCGCTACCCTAACGAACCTAACTGGGTTAAGTCTCTGGAATAATCAAGTAACCGATGTATCTTCCCTGAGTTCGCTGACTGCCCTGATCTACCTGAATTTGGCTGACAATCGTGTAAGGGATCTCAGTGCCCTTGCGAATCTGAAAAGTTTAGAAGTATTAGACCTCTTTGACAACGAAGTTGAAAACGTTGTTCCGCTCGCAGGTTTGGAAAACCTAAGGGAACTTATCCTTACAGACAATCACGTTGGAGACTTAAGTCCACTAACGGGACTGACGGAATTGCGGACAGTGTTGCTCAAAGGGAATCCGATAAAAGATTTTACACCGCTGTCGGCATTGAATCTCACAGACCTGAAATACGACGCCGTATCGGATTCAGCAGGACAAACACGGTCTTCCGAAGCGTGGATGCCAGATCCGGCGTTGCGAGCGGCGATTCGGGGTGAGATCGGACTGCTACCAGATATGCCCTTGACGAAAGAAAAGATACTAAAGTTGGACTTTCTCAATGCACATGACAAAGGCATCCTGGACATCACAGGATTGGAGTTTGCAACGAATCTTAGGGGGTTAGATTTGCGTCAGAATCCGATAACAGATTTACGTCCACTGTCGAATTTGACACAACTCGTGGAGTTTCATTTCTGGCACGTCCCTGTCCGTCCAACAAATCTGGATCTACGTCCATTGGCGACTCTCATTAACTTAGAGATGCTATCCTTGGACGGGAACTGGATTTCGGATATCCGTCCGCTGATGGGGTTGAAGAAGCTTCGCCGCTTGCATCTCTCAAATAATCAAATTGAGGATGTAAGTCCACTGGCGGGGCTGACGGAATTGTGGCAATTGTGGCTTGAGAGGAATCCGATAAGAGATTTAACGCCACTCTCTGGGTTGAATCTTACAGACCTCAACATTTCTAATAATCCGATAAAGGTGTCGGATATAAGTCCGTTGGCGGCGTTGAAAGAACTTCAAACCTTAGATCTTTTAAATAGTGGCGTTTCTGACATCCGACCGCTATCAGGACTGACGGAACTACGGACGTTGTTGCTCAAAGGGAATCCGATAAGAGATTTGACGCCACTCTCTGGGTTGAATCTTACAAACCTGAAGTACGATGTTATCGGGCAGACAGCAGGACAAACAGATCTCGCTGAAGTATGGATGCCCGACTCAGTATTGCGCACCGCAGTTCGCGGAGAGATCGGGCTGCTACCCGATGTTCCCTTAACAAAAGAGAGACTGCAAAGTGCCCGCTATATCAATATCGCGGGTAAGGGAATTTCTGACATCGCGGGTTTGGAGTTTGCGACGGATCTTAGAGAACTCGACCTCAGGGATAATCCGGTAACAGACCTCCGCCCACTTGCTAATTTGACGATGCTTGAAGATTTGTACCTCTCGGATCTCTTTCCAAACACCCCAACCCTTGACCTGCATCCGTTGGCGAATCTCATCAACTTACAGGAACTGTTTCTGGAGCATAGCAAGGTTTCGGATATAAGCCCATTGGCGGGGTTGAAAAAACTTCGGATCTTGGATTTATCACATAACGACATTTCCGACCTGCGTCCGCTAGCGGGTTTGAGGGAGCTACGGAGATTGTGGATCAGAGGAAACCCGATAAAAGATTTGACGCCACTCTCTGGATTGAGACTTACACACTTGGAATAGGGTGGACTGCACGAGAGGCACCACTGGAACTGAGCGTCCACGATTGCATTCAGGACAGGAATTTCCGTTGAATTGCGATTCGCAAGGAATTCTTGATTAAAGGAATTAACTATGAAAACCCAACTTGCTACTAACGAATTCTACGCGTTTGAAGCGTCTTTTTAAGCATGTTTCTTCACCCCAGATGAAGTTTAATAAAATATTTAGGAATTCTATGTTCCCCCAAACCCGGTAGGTGCGGTTTGCAACCGCACCGGGCATTGGTAAAAATTACCCGATTAAATTCTTAATCTTCATGCGGAGTGCTATGTCTATAAATGAACGGCAACTTGCGTTATAAAAATAAAAAAAGTACATCCTCAAGAATACAAATAGATGGAGGGATTTTTTATATGAAACGGTTTTCTCTTGTAATTGTCATCTTTTTCTGGTGTGTTTTTAATATCTCCGCAGAAGATATAGACTGGATGCCTGATCCGGCGTTGCATGAAGCAGTTCGGGAAACACTTGATCTACCAGCCGAAGTACCTTTGACGAAAGACCACATGCAAGACTTGGATATATTCATAGCAGAAGGCAGAGGGATTTCTGACCTCACGGGATTGGAGTTTGCTATAAATCTTAGAGAATTAAACCTCGGTGATAATTCAATAACAGACTTGCGTCCACTGGCGAATCTCATCCATTTAGAGGACCTCGTTCTGCCTGAGAATAGGATTTCGGATATAAGCCCGCTGGCGGGATTGCCGAATCTTTTGCACCTGATTATTTCACTCAACCCGATTTCAGATCTTAGTCCGCTGGCGGGATTGCCGAAATTTAGGGAATTGAAGGCTCGAGGGATTTGGACGACAGATTTTAGTCCACTGGAGGGATTGGGTCTTGAGATACACCAGGATGAAATCTGTGAAATCGCGCCCTTTCCGCCACCTGTTAGGGAACGGATTCAGAACAGAACCTTCCCGGCACTGACATTTGATTTCCACGATCTTGGATACAAAACAGATCCTGAAAAATGGCTGAATAGATGGGACGATCCCGATATTTTTTATGATGTAGTAGCCAAATACGATATGCATCATTATTCGACGCGTTTCGGTTTGAGATGGGCTTTGACAGCGACAGCCCCGACTGAGGGCTTATCAAAACGGCTTGCCGGAAATATCGAAGAGGTCTTGGAAGAATATAAAAAATACGATAACAATCTGAATATGCTCTTCATTCCTGCAATCGCTCATCATGGTTTCGACTTTGATGATATACCTGCAGATTCTGACCTTTGGTTGAGAGATGCCGATGGACAAATCATCAAAAGAGAGGGTGTGTCTTGGGGGGAATGGATACCTGACATCCTAAATCCAGAGTTTCAACAACTCATCATAGACCGTGTTGTGGCTGTTGCGGACTGTGGATTCTTTGATGGTGTTCTGTTCGATTCATGGGACGGTCACCATGCGTACTACCAATATAAGTATTTTAACGTTAGTAGTGAAGTCGTTGTCCAGGCATTCATAACAATCCTAAAAGGCATACGGGAACGCGTCCGAGATGACTTCCTTATCCTCGTCAATAGAAACCTGAGAAAATCGCCACGGTATGCGGAATGGATCAACGGTAGCTATATGGAAACAAGTCCAGATCGTCAAGATGGCTACTCTTACGAGAGACTCAGGGAGATGGAAGAAGCTCTCTCCTGGAATGAGAAGCATCTCCGTGAACCGAGGATCAATGTATTAGAAGGACAAAATATAAATGAACCTATCACTAGTCCTGATAACCTACGTTGGATGCGGGTCATTACAACGCTTTCCTTGACACATTCCGATGGCTATAGCGCGTACGAAGCACGAAACATATATCATGATTTCTATGATGCCGATCTCGGTCGTCCCGTTGGAGAGAAAGCCCAGACATACGACAGCCGCTATGGTATCTTCATCCGAGAGTTTGACAACGGCTGGGCAGTCTACAATCGCAGCGGACGACCGCAAACCATCAGTTTGCCGATAGAGGCGACCGGGGCCTACAGTGGACTTCGGGACACAGAGCATGTGCTTGCGGATTTGGACGGCGAGATTTATTTGAAATCGGAATCGGAATTAGAAGTCCCTTTGACAGCGGATGTGAACGGTGACGGAATAGTAAACGTTCTTGACTTGGTTGTTGTCGCAAAGGCCTTTGGTGAAGATACTCCAGATGTCAATGGTGATGGAGTGGTCAACCTCCTCGATCTCATTCTTGTCGCACAACACATGGGTGAATCAACCGCTTCAGCTGCGCCATCCATCCTTGCTATGGCTGGCAGAGACGGGTTGGATCCTGCGATGATACAAGCGTGGATAGAGCGTGCGCAAATTGAAGATGATGGCTCTGTCGCCTTCCGAGAGGGTATCGCTTACCTTCAGAGTCTTTTAGCCTTGCTGATTCCAGAAGAGACAGCGTTACTGCCTAACTATCCCAATCCATTCAATCCAGAGACGTGGATACCGTATCAGGTGTCGGAGTCTGCAGAGGTCACTTTGCGTATCTATTCTGTAAATGGGATCTTGGTTCGGACCTTGGCGTTGGGACAAACGCCTGCTGGTATCTATCAGAGCCGGAGTCGCGCTGCATATTGGGATGGCAGAAATGACGTGGGTGAGTCCGTGGCGAGTGGTATCTATTTCTACACGCTGACAGTGGGTGATTTCACAGCAACACGGAAAATGCTGATTCGGAAATAGTTCAAATGACCTTATGATGGAAACCGGAATGCTGATCCTTATTGGGTTAACTCATACATAAAGTTTAATAAAATATTGGGTAATTCTATATTCCCCCAAACCCGGTAGGGTCTTTCACGAAACCGCACCGTATATGGTTATGCAATTACCCGATTAAATTCTTAATCTTCATCTATGAGTTTAACGCATGGGATCATATGATACAAACTATAGTGCGCTCTAATAAGCGATAATAGAATGTAGGTTCAATCCCTACTCGGTGAGTCTCACACCGCATACCTTACCCTAACTGCAGACTGGAAACACCTCTGTAGGAAGCAAGGGGAAATGGCGAATATCTGAGGGACAGGCACCTCATAAGAGACCCAAAATTGATACGTCAGGTAAGAATTGACATGTGTAAACGAAAGTTGAATATCCGTAAGCCTCATAAGTATCGACACAGAACGCCTTGAAAAACTGTGGTGTCTCAAGGAATGCTGCTTATAGTTCAGCATTCGAGTAGACCTAATAGACGCAACGTTAGGATGCCTAACGAACTGGGGTATAGGATAACACTAAATCAACTCAAGATGTCTATTATCAGGAAATTAGAGAGAACCTAAGTGGACTCTCGTAGCCCATAAGGTTGAGGAGATTAGGTAGCGTCTTTGACGCGAGCGTAATCAGGTTGAGTGCTTTGAAACATTTCTGAAAACATTTTATCTATGGAAGTGAAATCTTGCGAAAGCATGCAGTCTATAGAAGTCACAGACTTATGGATAAGAAATGAAGTAAAAGTGGTCTCTGACCTAAAGCGTATATCGCCACACTCAACGGGAAGGGTCCGTATGCGGTGAAAGTCGCACGTGCGGTTCGGAGGGGGCTGTAAGAGGGCAACCTCTTACGGCTACCCTACAGTAGAGAAAAAAGAAACTACAACATGGAACCACGATTTACACGCGGTGAATATTGGCTACTGGAGACTGTTGTTGAGCATGAATTTGAAGTATGCGCACTTATTGACAGTAACCTTGAATCATTCTGGAACAAAAAAGGGCACGGGTTAACACGCGCATCACTGGTTGAAACCTTCCATCAATTGCTCTCTTCGGGGCTAATTTATGCCAAAAGCGAGATGAGGGGTTCTATTTCAACGAAGGAACAAATCGAACTCGCTTTGGAAGAACGCGTGCCTTGGAACACCCACCACGTCTTTATTTCAACCGATGGAGACATCGAAATTGTCCCGGATGAATCCAAACCCCCGCGCACGGAACCTATGGATGTGAGAAAAGTCACGTCCTATGGACTGACGCAGGAAGGCGGCGCGCAATGGGAAGCCTTCGCCGCACCTGACTGGCAAAAATACATAGCCGGAAGTTTTCAGCCAGAAGATGAGGAAGGTGAATATGAAATGTGGGAACTGATTTGTGGAGATAAAAATTGGCTTGAAGCGTACATTGAATCTATGTGTTTCTATGACCAAAAGGAAGTGATTTTAGAGTCGGTCGAGTGGGATTATGTTACGCCGTGGCAGGCGACGTACTGGAAACGACTCAATGGAGGACATAGAGTTCGCTGTCGGTGTCGAGACAAAAGTGGAGAGGGGAATTCTAAACCGCCTCCCCCTCCGTTTGCAGGATACTTTCATCGCATTTGGTATGCTTGGCAGTAGAGACACAGATTGGATTTATTTACTACCAATATCAAGAATAATTTAGAGGCGTATCGCACGAAGATGGATTAGAAAGCACATCATTTCACAAGGAGCAACGGCATGGAACCCCGATTTACACGCGGTGAGTATTGGCTACTTGAAACCGTCGTCGAGCACGAATGGGATATCTGTGGGCTCATGGAGAGTGATCTGGAGTTACACCTAAATAAAAAAGCGCATGGGTTAACGCGGACCGCGCTCGTTGAGACCCTTCATCGACTCCTCTCTTCGGGACTGATTTATGCGGAAAGCCGCGTTGACTTTTCAGATGAGGCAACGGATGTTATTTCAACGAAGGAACAAATTGAAATGGCATTGGATAAACGCAAATCTTGGAGCGGTGTCCCCGTAGAGAAGAGAAAAACCACGTATTATGGACTAACGCAGGAAGGCGGCGCACAATGGGAGGCTTTCGCTGCACCCGACTGGCAAAAATACATAGAGGCAGGTTGTCACTTTTCAGATGGCTATGAATTTGGAATGTGGGAACTGATGTGTGCAGATAAAGTGTGGCTCGAAAGATACTTTGAATCTATGTGCTTTTATGACCCACATAAGATGGATTTAGAATCGGTTGAACGGGATTATATTGCGCCGTGGCAGGCGACGTACTGGAAACAACTCGAGGGAGCACATAGAATCCGCTTTCGGGGGCCAGACGAGAGCGAACGGGAGAATTTTGAACCATCTCCGTATGCGTTTCCGGATGTGGGCTACTTTGGTAGAGTTTGGTGTGCTTGGCGATAAAAAATAGGCTGCCAAAATAAATTGGGCTGCTTCTTGGTTTCCGTTGGATGCTTGCCTCTCTGTGAGTCCCACCTTCAAAATAAAAATCCCACTGCCCGTCGGACATGCCGTTTACTGAAGTCCAGATACATTTTTATATTTATTGACTTGAGAGAACAAAAAAGGAAAATTTTCATGAAAAACAAGCTATTTTTGATTGCTGGCACACTATTTTGTGCTTCCTTCATTTTTTCAGCAATCACGTTCGCGCAAGACCACACACAATGGGGTTTACCTGAAGGTGCCAAGGCACGCCTCGGTAAAGGACATATAATTAACATTGCGTATTCTCCGGATGGGACGCGTCTGGCGGTTGCGAGTTCTATCGGTATTTGGGTGTACGATGCTGCGACGGGTGAAGCACTTGATCTGATCACGGGACATGCAGGTTGGGTTGCGAGCGTATCGTTTAGTTCAGATGGTACCACCCTCGCCAGCGGGGATGAGGACGGCACTGTCCGTTTATGGGATTTAGAAACGGGGCGTCACATTCGCACGCTTGAAGGACATACAGATTGGGTTGAGGGCATGTCGTTTAGTTCAGATGGTACCACCCTCACCAGCGGGAGTCGTTCAGAAATCTGTTTATGGGATGTAGAAACGGGGAGACGGCTCCGCACGCTTGAAGGACGCAGAGCTTGGATTATGAGTGTGTCATTGAGCCTTGATGGTAGTGTCGTTGCCAGGGGGAATTTGGATGGCACTGTCCGTTTATGGGATGTAGAGACGGGACGTCACATCCGCACGCTTGAAGGACATACAGATTGGGTTCTGAGCATGTCGTTTAGTTCAGATGGCACCACCCTCGCCAGCGGGAGTGGGGACAGCACGATCCTGTGGGATATAACAACGGGTAGGCAGCTCCACACGCTTGAAGGGTATACGGGTTTTAGCATGTCGTTTAGTCCAGATGGCACGACGCTTGTCAGCGAGGGTGAGGATGGCACTATCCGTTTATGGGATGTAGAGACGGGGAGACGGCTCCGCACGCTTGAAGGACATACATGGCATGTCTATAGCGTGTCGTTTAGTCCAGATGGCACGACGCTTGCCAGCGGGAGTTCGGATGGCACTATCCGTTTATGGGATGTAGAGACGGGGAGACGGCTCCGCATGCTTGAAGGACATGCAGATTGGGTCCAGAGCGTATCGTTTAGCCCGGATGGTAGCATGGGTGCCAGCGGGATTGAGGATGGCATCATTCGTTTATGGGATGCAAAGACGGGGCGTCCCATCCGCACGTTTGAAGGGCATATATGGCCCAGCTATAGTCTGTCGTTTAGTCCGGATAGCACTAAACTCGCCAGCGGGAGTTCGGACGCTACCGTCCGTCTATGGGATGTAGCAACGGGTAAGCAACTCCGGGTACTTGAAGGACATACATGGCATGTCTATAGCGTGTCGTTTAGCCCAGATGGCACGACGCTTGCCAGTGGAAGTGGGGACGAGACTATCCGTTTATGGGATGTAGAGACGGGACGTCACATCCGCACGCTTGAAAGGCATACATGGCATGTCAATAGCCTATCGTTTAGTCCAGATGGCACGATGCTTGCCAGTGGAAGTGCGGATTTTACTGTCCGTCTATGGGATGTAGCAACGGGTAGGCAGCTCCAGAGACTTGAAGCGCATACGGGGGAGGTCTATAGCGTGTCGTTTAGTCCAGATGGCACGACCCTCGCCAGTGGGAGTTCAGACGAGACCATTCGTCTATGGGATGTAGCAACGGGTAGGCAGTTCCGAACGTTTGAAGGGCATACGGATGATGTCGGGAACGTGTTGTTTAGTCCAGATGGCACGACCCTCGCCAGTGGGAGTGAGGACGCTACCATCCGCCTATGGGATGTAGCAACGGGTAGGCAGTTCCGAACGTTTGAAGGGCATACAGATTGGGTTGAGAGTATGTCGTTTAGTCCAGATGGTACACTCGCAAGTTGGAGTGAGGACGGCACAGTGCTGCTGTGGGAACTTACCTCACCCAAACCTCAGCGACGCACCGCGGATGTCAATGTGGATGGTATCGTCAATATCCTCGATTTGGTTGCTGTCGCGAATGCGTTCGGGGCAGCCCATCCCGATATCAATGGGGATGGCATAGTGAACGTCCTTGATTTAGTCGCAGTCGCGAATGCGTTTGAGTAGGGAACTACAAACCATAGGAGATAATTCTCATGGAAAAATCCACGCAGATCACCCTTTTGGAGTTTCTCTTTCGTTTATATTCAGTTAGGACTTACGCAGTTCTTCTTAAAGTCCCCCTGATAAGGGGGATTTAGGGGTTAAATCACCGAAATAACACCTTTTTGGGTGAAATATATTGCTTTTTTACGCAATTTGCGTAAGTCCTGTTCAGTTTTGAAATGTCGGTGCAGATAACGCCTCAACTCCAGTCCGTTTTATTGAGTAGCATTGATATGAGAGTCTATTTAATGCGAAGGCGGAAAGCACACCCTTCCATCTCATAAATTGGCACGACGAATAAAAAGGAGAATCAATGATGTTTAGGTTACGTGAAAAGGTGAAATATATGGCTTTGGGTGCTTTGATAACCTTAGCCGGATTTGTATTAGGGAATATGAACGAGAATACCGAAGCACAATCTGGATCTGAAACTATTAATGAACTGACCGTTAGAAATATGATTGTACTTGAGGATATAAAAGTGATTAACGACGATAATCTGCCTCAAGTTGTAATCGCTTGGGATGAAGATGGTGGAAACGTATCAACTCACAGTCCAAGGGGACACGCTGCTTTGGGAGTTGGTGAAGAGGGTGGGCTTATACAAGTTGCCAACGCAGAAGGGAAAATTGGTGCTCAAGTCACAATGAATGAGAATGGTGGAATCGTAGTTGTTCGTTCCACAAATGGACCGGGTGGTGCCGCATTAGCTATATACGAGGGTGACGGGGTTGTTTATACAAAAGATAGGCTTGGAAATATAATCGCACTGGATTGAAACAGTTTTATGAGACGGAGCATCTATGATGTTTAGATTACGCGAAAAGTTGACGTATATGTTTTTTACTGGATTGCTGGCATTTGCTGGCTTTATGTTTGGTAACATGAACAATGATACGAAAGCGCAACTTCGATCTGAGACGATTGAGGCATTGACCGTCCGGAAATTAACCGTGCTTGAAGACATAACCGTGATAGCGGACAACGGGGAACCCCGAGTTGTTATATCTTGGAATGAAATCAGTGGATCGGCGTCGTGTTACGGTCCGGGAGGGATGAATGTTGCGGATAGGACTGCTCTGTTAGTCGGTCAGTTAGGTGGAATTGCAGGTGTTACCGATAGAAACGATAGTGGTGCGAGTCTCACGCTTGGACTGGAGGGTGGAGGCGTAACCATTTTTCCTATTGCGGGTCCCACTGGGGAAGGTGGTGCTGCCTTAGGTATAGATGAAGGGAATGGTATTGTGTCTACAATAAATCGATTTGGTGAGCGCCGCGTATTGGAAGAGTAGTTCATTGGGTATGGATTCCAATGGTTTCAGAAATACACTGGAAAATCTCAGAATCGATGCCTATGGAAACGCTTCTGAACACTGGGCGGCATGAGGGTCGTAGAGTCCCTTGGAGGTAGGGAAAATGAAACGCCGCTTTTTCATAATTTTGCTAACGCTTATGGCTCCACTTCTTACCTTCGCGCAAGAGCCTTTAAGGGTAGAGGATGTAAACGTACTGCGTCTTAAGATGGCGGAATCTAATGCGAAAAAGGATGCAGATAAGGATATGAGAAAGCCGGCACCGTTTATCACGGGTATGGGATCAGCTTTCGCTAGCGGAACCTGTCTGGCGATGACGTTTCGCGCATTGCCCTTTGGCGGACCAGCGGTTGGGTGCACTGCACTTGTTGCTGCAGGTGTCTCGCCTTTTTTTCTCGCGTTTAATCACTATGACACCCCGCCACACCCACCGATTGAAAGATTGATCGGGAAACACCCTGAATATGTCAGGGCGTACATCGATGCATACAAGAAAAAAATGCGATCCGGACAGCTGATAGCAGTCTCTGCGGGTGCTGCGACAGGATGCGGCATCCTAACGGTGTGGGCGTATGCTTTTGGGCCTCAACTACTAATTGCATTTCACTAATTATACGAAGCTTTGGACAATTGTAGCATAGGCTGTTGTTCTCCTGTGCATATATTAGGGGCCCCATAGGCGCACACCGTAGGTTGGGTTGAGCGGTAAAACGCAGGCACTTCTTGTGGCTATCGAAACAGCGGTTCACCCATACGCGTTGCTTGTAAACAAGATACAGCGAAACCCAACACACCCACCGCTTTTAGAAAAACTGATGACAAAAATCAAGAGACACATCAACACAGTCTGCTTTTTCATAATTTTACTAATGCTTGTTGCTCCATTTCTGACCTTCGCGCAAGAGCCTTTAGCGGTAGAAGACATAAATACGCTGCGCCTTCAGGCGGAATCCCATGCAAAAAAGGATGCGGGCCAGGTTATGACAGTGCTTACGCCTTTTGTCACGGGTATCGGATCGGCTTTTGCTGGCGCGATGTCTGGGTTGGTGACGGGATGCATCGCTGGTGCAGTGTCCCCTAGTGTCCCAGACGGAGTGGCATGCACGGTTGTTGCTGTGGGGGCCTCGCCTTTTTTTCTTATGCTTGTTAAGCACTACAATACCCCGCCACACCCGCCGATTGAAAGATTGATTGGGAAACACCCTGAATATGTCAGCACTTACGTCGACACATACAACAAGAAAATGCGCGCCAGACAGCTGATATCAGCATCTGCGGGTGCTGTTGCAGGATGCGGTATCATGCTGGGTTGGCTATATATTTTTTGAGGATATACCAGAATGATTTCTTTATGCCATTGAAATTAGGACAGAAGGTATCTACAATTTAGCGAGTTGGCAATTTGAGATATTGCATTTGACCGCACTGTGCTTGAGGCGGTTGAAGTCAACGAAGGTGATTTTCTAAAAATAGGAAGAGAATACGCGATTATCAAACAGAAGCAAAGGAATTATGTCATGTTAAGACGATTTCTATGTAGCATTACAGTATTTCTGCTGACGGTGTCGATCAGTTTTGCGCAAGTCGTTCATATCCCTGATGTTAACTTACAAGAAGCGATACAAGAGGAGCTTGGAATTACGCCGCCATTTACCCAACAGAACATGATGCGACTGACGCAATTGCATGCGATAGAAAAAGGCATTTCGGATATCCAAGGCTTAGAATTTGCGGTAAACCTGACGGATCTGGATTTAGCCGGTAACCCCGTAAAGGACATAAGTCCACTTGCGGGTCTGATGAACCTGACGCACTTGGGGCTGGGTTCTACCAACATATCGGATTCAGATTTATCGCCATTAGCTTCTCTAACATCCGTTGAAGCCTTGGATTTAGGGAGCAACCAAATCTCCGATTTATCGCCACTATCTGAGCTGACATTCCTAAGAAAATTGGATTTACAGCACAACCAGATTACAGATTTATCGCCATTAGCGGCACTGACAACCTTGATAGATATAAACTTGAGAGATAATCCGCTCAGCGATTTAAGACCCCTGTCAAGTCTTGCGAATTTAGAATCGCTGGAACTCGCTCGGTGTAAAGTTTCTGATGTGTCTCCGCTTGCAGGACTGAAGAAACTTCGTATCTTAGATCTTTCAAATAACCGAATTTCGGACTTCAGCCCACTGTCTGGATTGAATCTCACAGAGTTTCATTACGATGAGATTTGTGAAATCGCACCACTACCGCCGCCTATCATCGAACGCATTGAGAAAAGAACCTTTCCATCTGTTGTTCAGGGGTTTGATCCTCTCATTGGATCCGCGGAGGAATATGAAACATCCGGCTATATTTTCGACGAACCCCTTCACACAGAACGAATTTCCAAGCACGACCTGTATTTCAGCCCAACTTTCCGGGTACGATGGCCAGAACCTTGGCATGGACTTTCAACTCAGTTGACTGGGAACTTGGAGCAATCACAGCGTATCCGTCAACAACGACTCGCTTTGAATCCGAATCTGGTGTCTTTAAGGGGAATCCAATTCCATAACCATGCTGATTTTGATGCGTTCCCACCGGATTCTGACTTTTGGGTTCGGGAAGCTGATGGAAGCGTGCAGCGGAATACTGTAGACTGGCCTGAATACAATTTCAACATCCTTCTACCCGAAGTGCAGGAATTGCTCGTCAATCGAATCGTCGGTATCGCTGAATGTGGACTGTATGACGGCATTTTTGTTGACGGGTTTTTCAACCAGGGCGCGGGTTACGACTACAACGAGACTGCATCCGCACCGGAGCTCATTGAGGCACATGCCAAGGTCTTAGAAGGGGCACGAGAACGCGTGCGTGAAGATTTTCTGATCCTTGTCAATGCTAACCGCACGAAGTTACCAAGACATAAAGCGTATGTAAATGGCACGTTTATGGAGATAAACAAGGATTATCCGGGGGGGTATACCTATAAAGGGCTTCAGGAGATAGAAGATACACTGTCTTGGTCGGAAGCAAATCTACGGTCACCTCAAATTAACTGTGTTGAAGGTGAAGCGATCGGGACCGAACCCCCAGATAGCCAGATGAACAAACGCTGGATGCGAGTGTTTACGACGATGTGCCTGACGCATTCCAATGGCTATATCCTCTTTAAAACGGGCCGAACCGATTTCCCGCATCACGCTCACATCTGGTATGACTTCTGGGATGCCGATCTCGGTTATCCCGTCGGTGAAAAGGCACAACTGTATGAGAATCGAAAGGGGTTATTTATCCGTGAGTTCACCAACGGTTGGGCAGTCTACAACCGAAGCGGGAAGCCGCAAGATATCCAACTGCCAGAGGAGGTCAGCGGTTGGTCGAGTGGTGTGAAAAATAAACGTTGGCACACTGTCCCCGATTTAGACGGCGAAATCTATCTCAAGGCAAGCTTAGAAACCCCTCCCACAGGGCAAACCGCTCCGGCAGTGGATGTTAACGAGGATGGTGTTGTGAATATCTTGGATTTGGTTGTCGTCGCTAACGCCTTCGGGGAACCTGATCCTGATGTCAACGGCGATGGGGTGGTAAACATCTTGGATTTGGTTGTTGTTGCCAATGCTTTTAACAACTGAAACATCAAGAACTCAGGATTCCGCATAACTTTGCGCTGTATGAAGTTGAAAAAAATAATTGAGTAAAATGAGCGAAGACATAGATGGAATCTCTTAAGTCTCTTATTTTTATTCTTTTGGGTGTAGGAGTTCTGTTTTGCGCTATTACTTTTGTTCTTTATGTCTTGTGCGCGATGATCGGCGTTTTCTACGCGATTTTCTGCAAACTTTTCTCGCGCCCGAAGTGCCCTAACTGTGCAGGAGCGATAGGAAAAAGGACGATCAGGTGTCTATACTGTGGGAGTGCTCTCGGAGAGAAGCGACCTCAAGAAGAAATGAATCCTGAACTTTATGCCCGCGTCAAGGCTTTCGTAGCAGAAGAGACGCGTGTATCGTCGAAAAAACTCACGAAACTCACGCCAGACACGGATTTGTCCGAGGGGTTAGGGATAGCTGGTGACGATGGTTATGACCTGCTTGAGGCGTTTTGTGAAGCGTTTGAGATTAAAAATATAAGTGAGATTGATCCTTATGAATATTTCGGTCCAGAGGGATGTGACCCATTTTACATATATGTTTTGCTCTATTACTTGGTGTTTAACAGAGAAAAACTAAATGATTCTGGTCAAACGTCGCTTACGATGCGCGATTTAGTAAAATCGGCTGAAGCGAAAAGGTGGATCCCACCGGAGGCAACGTAATGAAAGATAGAATCGGTATTGCCATTGTTGCGCTCGTGAGCCTTCTCATCAGCTGCTTGGTTTGCGCTGGCTGCACGCCTACTCCTGGGTATATCACCATCGATTCGCAATCGGAAGTGATGCAACCGACGTTCTGTATGTATGATGATCCATATCTTCAAGAGCGATTGGACATCGAAAGTATTATAGTGTGGAAAAGGCTACATTCCTCTGAAGAGAAAAAGCGATTGGAGCTTGACTCGAGACAGGTATATCTTCCTCCGGGGCACCACTTGGGAGACCTCCCGGAACAGGTATACCCTGGAATGGTGTGGTACCTACAATATAAATCCTCTGATAATTTTATTAAAAGGCTTTTGGGGCGGAGGTTGATGTCACCCGTATCTTCTCTGACTTACGGGGACGTGCCGCCGGGCTATGAAGAGGAAGTGAAAGCCAGATCTCTCGAACCGGAACAACTTTATACTCTCCAGATTGAGGGGTATGATGGAAGCCTATCAAACGATTTGGATTTTATCATTCGTCTGGATGAGACAGGGAGTCCTGATCGATTGGAATATCTCCTGAGACACTTTCTCTTCACGGATAGCTTCCTCTTTAGGAATACACGAGATTCTCTGAAACTCGATTAGAGTGCTTTGTCGCCAATGATCGGAATTTTCCCCCATATGTAGATAGGAGTGAAAGGGGCAGGTTCAATGGTTTAGAGATGCGGTTATTAAGGAAATCACTATGTCTGTTTTGATAAAGGTCTTAATCAGAAGCATTATTTGCGTTCTCACGGTGGGGCTACTGGGGTGTGGGTGTCTTTATCCCTCTACACCTACGCCGCAGAGCTCGAATCTTTACGCCGATGTGTATACAGCTGAATCCCTGCGATACAGTGATAAATACAGGACGGCGATTGCAAAGTATGAACAAGCTGCTAAAAGGCTCCCTCGATTCCCTGCTGATACAAAAATTATTAATGTCAGCTTCCCTACTTTCTTCAAATACCGTATCGCTTTATGCTATGCGAAGTTGGCAGAAGCGGAAGGGGATATTTCGCTCTATGTTAAAGCTGAAGCAGCAGCCAGGGAAAGTTATGAAACCGCGATACTTCCGTCCGATCAGGCAGATGCCCTTTATCTTTGGGGCTACACCCTTTTCAAGCAAGAACGGTATGAAGAAGCCTGTACCAAATACGAGGCGATAATTGAGAGATTCCTGCAGGATGCGGTCGTCAGTGATCAATTCCTTGAAGAAGTCTTGTATGCACTTGGAAAAGCATATTTTGAATTCGGTGATGAAGGCGAGGCACGGCAGATATTTTCACAACTTGAGGCGCGAATTCAGACCATCATACAGGAAGGGGACAGTGATTTCTATACTGCGGAAACCATATATGCGCTTGGTAAAGTGTATTTGGAACTCAATGATGAAGATGCCGCGCGACGTGTATTTGCAAAGCTTGAGGCGCAAATTGAGGCTGATCTACGGAGGTTTGGTGTCCATTTTCATGAGGTTGACTTCTATGAGGAAACCTTGTATGAACTGGGGACGGTGTATTTGGAACTCGCTGACAAAGCCGCCGCACTTGGGAAAATGTATACGGTATTGAGTGATAAAACCGCTGCACGACAGGCATTTGCACTGCTGATCGAGTACTTCCCCGACTCCTCCTACAACGCTGAGGTGAAACGTTTACTTGAAAAGCAGTAAATCAAGTCGACACAAACCAGCGCGGATAACAGGGGAGAGGTATAGTGGAATCTCTTACGTATTTTATTCTTTCTCTTTTTATTCTGGTAGCTCTGTTTGGTGGTATTGCGTATATTCTTTGCGTTCTTTATCTGGTGATAGGAATTCTCTCGCGCCCGAAATGCCCTAACTGTGCAAAAGCGATAGGAAAACAGGCGATCAGGTGTCCACACTGTGGGAATCCTCTCGGAGAGAGACAGCCTCAAGAGAAAATAAATCCCGAACTTTACGCTCGGGTCAAAGCTTTGGTGGCAAAACATGCCTGCTGGGTACCAGAAGAAGAACTCACGCCAGACACACACTTGGCAGACGATTTAGGGATAGCCGGTGACGATGGCTATGAACTGCTTGTTGCGTTTTGTGAAGAATTCGGGATCCAAAATACGAGTGAGATTGAGCCTTATGAATATTTCGGTCCAGAGGCGTGGAACCCATTTGACGTATATGTTCTGCTCTACCATTGGGTGTTTGACAGAGAAAAACTAAATAAGCCTTATCATTCTCTTAAGCCCCTTTATTTGCGGGATTTAGTCAAATCGGCTGAAGCGAAAAGGTGGATCCCACCGGAGGCAACATTATGAAAAATAGAATCGGTATTTCCATTATGGCACGCATTGGCATTCTTATCAGCTGCTGCTTTGCTGTTGGGTGTTCGTATCTTGCTGGGTATATCACCATTGATTCGCAGTCGAAAGTGATGAAACCGACGTTCTGTGTATATCTGGATCGATGCTTTCGTCATCATCAAGAACGATTGGACATTGAAACGATCACGGTTTCAAAGGTGCAACGTTCCTCTGAAGAGAAAGAGGGATGGAATTTCGGATCACCAGCGAGATGGGGATCGGAAGATGAGCAAAGGGTTTGGTACTTAGAATATAAATCCTCTGATAATTTCATTTTCAGCACGATGCCTGTGAGTCTCGCACAGCAGCAGGTCACCGCGCAAGCACAAGCGAAAGCCGATGCGCATAGGGACGTAAACCGCGATATGAGAGAAAGTTTGTGGTTTCTGGCAGGACTGGTAGGTAGCAGTGCGGGGGCTTTCACTGGCTGTGCCAGCGGGATTTTAGCGGGATACCTCATGGGAGATTTTTTACCCGACGATATACCGACAATAGAAGGTTGCGGCATCGGAGGTGTTCTCCTTTTCGGTATCTTGGCGGCACCGATCTGTGTTCATCTGTATCCGCATAGTCCAAGTCCGCCACTGGAGCGACTCCTCGGCAAATCTCCTGAATATATGGAGGCTTATACCCAAGCCTATAAATCAAGAACGGTATTACTCCGCAAAATATTTGTAACCGCAGGCTCTATCGTCAGCAATTTAGGTGTTATGACTCTGCTCACCACCCAAGTCGGGCTTGGTATATAGAGATGTCAGTTGAACAGCACCCAAGCCGACACAATCTGATAATAACGTATTCCAAGCGACAAATCTGAGGGGGCCATCTTGGATATTTGGAGGTAACATCATTAAGAGACTCTATTTAGCGGGTAAAGGGCTTCAGCAAATTTTTTCTGACCCATTCTTGTGTATTTGTGTTATACTATAAGTACATCGTTGGTGGAGAACTTCACCCTTCCCGTTTGGAAAGGTCTCTACCACTGTCGGGTGAAGTCGGAATCGATGTTGGGTGAACGATATGAATCTTAAAACCATTCCCACAAAATTAATAAAAGAAGACTTATCAACAAAGGAGAGTATCATGAAATGCTTAGTTTTTCTCACAGCTCTGATCGCTCTACTGGGTTGTGGAAGCGATTCAAACCTTATAACACCCGACCCATCAATGGATATCGGACAACCCGCTGAAAGAAATGAATTGCCAGTCGTGGAGGATCCGTTAGTAGAACCTCCAGAGGTTGTTGAACTACCGCCGATACGAGTATTAGATCCTGATGTTATCGCTGAAATGCTGAAAAATAACCCGCCGGTGCCTCCCGATATTATCGCTGAAATGCTGAAAAATAACCCGCCGGTGCCTCCCGATGTTATCGCTGAAATACTGAAAAATAACCCGCCGGTGCCTCCTGATGTCATCGCTGAAATATTGAAAAAAGATCCGCCAGAGGTGCCAATATTAGAACATCCTGAGGTGCCCGATGTTATCGTTGTCATACTGAATCAGGATCCGCCACAGGTACGCGTATTAAAACCACCCGAAGTTCCCAAGATTATCATTGAACTACAGAAGAATGGAGACCCACCGGTGATAATCGCCATAGAACCTCCTGAGATGCCCGAGCCTATGGCTGAACCACCCAATGGGGATCCACCGCCCAACCAGTAGTAAGGGAAATACGCAGAAATACGCAGAAACACCCAAGCAAGGGAAACGCCCCAGCAAAAACACCCCAAGCAAAAACACCTCGCCAGCGGGGTGGGTCTGTTGCTGTCTATCAACGCCGCATATTCACCAGATAAATCCCAGCGGCTACGAGAAGCGTCCCCCCCAGTAGACTGGGCGTCAGTTCATCACCTAAGACCAGGTAACTAAACACAACACCCGACAATGGGGTTGCGAAAAAGAGCACAACGAGTTTACTCGCACTATATCTTTCCAGCACTGAGGTCCACGCCAGAAAACAGAAACCGGCGATAACCCCACCTTGATAGAGTAACGCGGCACTGCTTCTGAGTGTCAGTTGCATCGGTTGTCCATGCTCTAAGAGTAAACTCATGACGACGTAGATGGGGAGACTCAAGGTTAACAGCCATACCAGGAGCCGATAGGGGTGAATGGACTGAATTAGCAACTTCGTCACAACGACGCGTAGTCCCAAAAAGCAGCCACTCACGAGCACAACAATGTCGCCGAGAACGCTCGTTTCGCCTTCTCCGAGGTTTGGGGCGACGGTTACGAAAACGCCGCTGAAGGCAACAACGATCCCCAAGGTCTTTGGAACAGAAAGACGTTCGCCTGGAATCCAGAAATGCGCAAAAAGTGCCGTGAAAAAGGGATAGACGTTAATGAAGATGGTGGATCGGGATGCTGTCGTGAATAGGGTGCCGGTGTTCAAGCAAATAATTTGGAGGATAAAGATCGTTGTGAGCAACAGCAATCGCGGGAGTTCGCCACGGCGCAAACGGAGTGATACACCGCGATAGAGTGCCCACCCTCCAATAACGACAAGCCCAATCACGAAACGGAGGAACGCCAGTGCCATTGGCGGGAAGTCTTCCAAACCGATTTTTATAGAGGGCGAATTCCCGCCCCAAAGAAACGCGAGGAGCAGACTAAGGGCAATGATTTTCCCGTGCGGCTCCTCGCTGATAACGTTTGGTACTGGCGGTTTTCTATTCAAAGGAAACTGTTATCCTCGGTGGAGGTCATTGTTCTCTGAAAAATTTGGGATCAATCGTAGGCACCGGGGCGGTGATTGCCCATTAAGCGCTGTTGGCGTTCCGTTGCCTGCTCCAAGATTTCATCATTGAACTGAAACCTGTTCAGATAGGGTGGGAATTTCTGAGTGATCATCCGATTGGCATAGTGCACCTGTAATAGGTAGCGGGTTTGGTCGCTATGGTTTGCTGTGCCTCGATGCCAGACTTCGCTTCGGAAAATCACAACATCGCCAGAATTACAGAGGATACTCTTTTCTGTCGCACCTTTCCATTCCGTCGCGCCGTCGGGTCTCCGTCCGGAAAGATGGCTGCCGGGTATGAACTTCGTTGGACCGAGGTCTTCGTAAAGGTCATCCAAGTAATAGTGTGCAGTTGAGATGAAAATTGGGACCTTGACACGTGGATCTTCGAGAAGGTCTGCAGGTAGCGGAATCGGCAGCCAGTCTGCGTGCAACCCTTGGTCGGGGCGACCGGGTCCCGTTACCCATGCCGTCATACCGATGACGTGACAATCTTCGCCGTGCACTGCCTCTGCTAATTCGATCACTGGTGAGAAATCAAGGTACTGTAAGAAGACAGGGTCGCGGTTGAAGGCATTGTTGATGTGTTTGTTAAGGAAACCGTTTCCATTTTCTGGCGTGCCGTGCCGATCAAAACTCTCAGGAATTGCGGTTAATCGATCCATTGCCGCACGCAGTTCCGCAAGTTGCTCACCTTCGATAACCTTCGGTAGATAGGCGTATCCGTCCTCCTCCATCGCCTTGACTTGGCCCTCGAGGTCAGGATAGGCTACGAGCGGTAAGGCTTGGCTCATTGTTTTTTCTCCTTTTATAGGACTTACGCACGCTGCTCTTTTGTAGCATAAACTGTTAGTTTGTGCCGTTGCAGGTACGAGGTTTTTAGCAGATCGCAATTGAATAGACCGTGCTATGGTCAAAATTGCGTAAGTCCTGTTTTATTTAAAAACTTCGGAATAGAATCTCCCTCACGTGCATTTTACAACTTTTCAGACTTGCTGTCAACTTTTTTCCGAACAATTCGTTAATAAAGTGCATCCAATGTAGTATATTAAAGTAACAGATAATCATCAAAAAAAGAGGAGCATAGAAAATGAAAAATGAAAATGTGACAACCAAGACTCGTGAAGCCTCTAAAGACGCGGCGATCCGCGTCCTCGGAACTGTACTGGAATCCCTACCGGGGAACCTCTTTCAGGTGAAATTGGAAGAGAACGACTACAAAATTGTGGCGTATCTCGCTGGCAAACTCATGCAGCACAAGATTTGGGTGCTTCCTGGCGATCAGGTCACCGTGGAACTTTCTCCGTATGACCTGACGCGTGGACGCATTATCTGGCGGAATCCAGGCTCTTAAGTGCTGTTGCGTAAGGAATTCTTTTGATGCCACCTCTGGATCAGACTATGGAAGGCATTGTCATAAAAGCGCGAAGTGGTGCTTATGAGGTACAAGTTGGCAAACGAAGCTACACTTGTGCCTTGCGGCACCACCTCATTGAAGATGAAAAACGGCGACTCGCTGAGACGAAGGAGATGCCGTACGTCGATCTCGTCTCGGTTGGCGACCGGGTACGGATTTCTACGGCTATGTCCACGGCGGACAGTGGACACATTGAGGAATGTCTCCCCCGTGACACCCAGTTTGGACGTATTCGCATGGACGGTTGGCGACAGGTGATCGTGGCTAACTTGGATATGCTACTCATTATCTTTGCGGCACGGCATCCCACACTCAAGTTGCGAATGCTTGATAGATTTCTCGTCACCGCGGAGGCATCTGATGTTGAGCCGGTTATCTGTATTAACAAACTGGATTTAGCGAAATTCGAGAATGTACAGCGTGAACTCAAATTATATGAAGAATTAGGTTATAAAGTGGTTTATACAAGTATCGTGACAGATGTTGGCGTCGAAGAATTGCGGGAGGTGATGCGGGATAGGATTTCTGCAATTGTAGGTTCATCGGGGGTTGGAAAATCGTCTCTGCTCAATGCTGTGCAACCGGGACTCCAGTTACGCACAGGCGAAGTGGATACTCGCATTCATAAAGGACAGCATACGACAACGGAAGTCATGCTGTTGCCACTCGAGTTCGGTGGGTTCGTCGCGGACACGCCCGGTATCCGAACCCTCGGCTTGCTTGAAATTGATGAAGAACAGGGGTTAGATATTCATTTTCCGGAGATGCGCGCTTATATTCCAGAGTGCAAATTCGCCGCATGCACGCACCAACACGAACCCGCGTGTGCTGTCAAGCAAGCGATTGAAACTGGCGATATTAGCCCGCTCCGATATGAAAGTTACCTCCGAATCTCTGGATTCAAGGAAGGGAGATATGAACGAAACTCAGATAAGAGAAGAACCGAGAAGAGAAGAACCGACCGAAACACGCGACGACGTAGACGCTGACCCACAAAAGTGGGAAGATGCTATTCAGAACTTGATGCGTATTATTGAAAGGAGTGAACAGAAACTCGGATATTTCCAGAATCGCGTAAAGCAAGCACAATTCATGGATCGTCCGAATCAGCGTATGATTCGAGCCGCCGGGGCGCAAGTCGGGGCGCACTCAGCGCAATTGGAAGGCTTGAGAAGTCAGCTGCGTCAATTGGAACGGCTTCACGGTGGCGGTATTCATCTCCGACAGGTCGCTGAAAATGAGCTTCGTCGAATTTGGGGATGGATAAACCGACCCGGCATCAGGAAACTCCTCTACGCGACACAGGTGTCATTTGAAACCTGGCTCGAAGATTGGCACCGTTGGATCGAGACTGAACAGGTGCACGCGCTGGCTATTGAGATCCGGACGACACGTGTTCTCATCGGATTTGCCCTCCTACATTATGATGCAGGCACTGTTACCCTTAAATTCGTCATTATTCGACCTGATTATCGCGGTCGCGGATACGGCACCGACGCACTCCTTGAAGCGGTACGTTACGCGTTTGAACAGTTGGAGGCTCAGAACATTACACTACAAGTATCACCTGACAATGGACCCGCACTCATCTGTTTTGAGAATGCTGGATTCCAATACCTCAGTTACACCGACACCACAGAACAGGTTTACACGATGGGCATTGAGCGCAGTGAATGGAGCGGCGAAAAGTCGATAGATGAACAAATTGAAACGCCACGGCTCAGTACCCCACTCAAAGTGTTTTTTGATGATGAAAAATAATTTTTTTTTACAAAAACACCCAAAAGTGCATCCGAAAACGTGTACTGAGCGAACCATTGTCATTTTTATGATGATGGTATCCTAATGCCGCTGTGTTGCGGAAAAGGAGGTATTTGTTATGTTAGCAAACCAGAGGAGGTGTGGCACTTAGTGTTACACCCTTGCGGTGTGGCACTGAGTGTCGCACTCTTTGGAAAGGGACAGGGGGTTCAAACCCCCTTGTCCCCTATTTTTTAATTTCTTTAGGACTTACGCAGTTCCTCTTAAAGTCCCCCTGATAAGGGGGATTTAGGGGGTTAAATCACTGAAATAACACCTTTTTGGGTGAAATATATTGCTTTTTTATGCAATTTGCGTAAGTCCTGTTCTTCATAGGAACACCCAAAAGTGCATCCGAAAATGTGTATAAATGAACCATTGTCATTTTTTAGTGGCATATTTTTCTGTTTTTTCGTATACTATCACGTACGGTTTGCAAGGGGTGGTCTTTACAAAACCTCATTGACCGACTTGCACCGTTCCCAATCATAAAACAATAAGGAGGATAAGGAGGTAGCCATTATGTTGTCAATAAACCACGCCACATTTCACCTGAAAGTATTTAATTGTGGCGATGGTGCCTCTGTCCATTATCAATAATTTGATGAAGGCATAGGCGCGATCGCCTCACATTCGTGGGAGTTGCTTTATCTATGCCCAAATTCAATCCCGACTTTTGGGAAATTCCGGTACCACCGGAGTATTTCGATCAACTGACTACCGAGGACTATTTCTGGTATCGAGCACCTGATGACGAATATACCGAGGCGCGCCGCGCGAAGCGCCGGGCAGTCCTTGAACAGATTCGTCTCATTATCGCGAGAGAACTCACCAAACGCCAAGCCGAATGTATTCAACTCTACTTTTATAAAGGGAAAACACAGGAGGAGATTGGGAACATTCTCGGTATTTCCCGCCGTGTTGTCAGTCAGCACCTTTTTGGTGTTACGCGGAACGGGAAACAGATAGGCGGCGCGGTTAACAAAATCCGAAAGGTGTGCCGAAAACAGGGAATACAGTTTCCGTAGGTCCAGGAGCAGAATCTATATATTTTAACCTTACAAGTTGCAAGTGCGCTTCAATGCGGGAGGAAACCTTAAGGGGCCCTCTCGCTTGAAAGCACTTCATCAGTGGTCAGCCAGCAACGGTCAATAACGCCTGAAATCTCTTATCAGGGGACTTTAAAAGCAGTCGAGATCAGAGATCCTTCCTACTGTCAGTTGGCGGCAGAACCAATCTTTAACTAACTTCCTTGAACCGATACCCAACCCCGTGTACTGTCTCAATATGCTTCCCGAATTCCCCGAGTTTACGGCGAAGGCGACTGACATGCGTATCCACTGTCCTATCGATGCCGTAATACTCTTGTCCCCATATCACGTCCATTAGAATATCGCGGGTAAAGACGCGTCCTGGCGAACGTGCGAATAACGTAATAAGTTTGAATTCGGTGGCTGTGAGATCGATTGAACCGTTTTCAGTCAAGACCTGATGTTTGTCCAGATCGATTGTGAGTCCGTGCGTTTCAATCTGCTTGGTGCTTTCTGTTTGTTTGCCGGCTTGGAGGCGGCGTAGCACAGCGGATACCCGCAGTACAACTTCTCTTGGACTAAAGGGTTTTGTGATGTAATCATCTGCACCGAGTTCCAAGCCTGCCACCCGGTCCCGTTCTTCAACCTTCGCGGTTACCATCACGATCGGAATATTTTTCGTCCTTGGATCGTTCTTGAGTAACCGACAGACGATCAGTCCGTCCACTTCTGGGAGCATCAAGTCTAACAAAATGAGATCCGGTGGCTTTTCGACAGCCCGATGAAGGGCATCGGCACCGTTCCGGACATAATCTGTTTCAAAACCCGCTTCTTGTAGATTGTACCGTAGTAACTCTACAATATCACGTTCATCTTCAACAATTAGAATCTTTGCATCCATTTAAATTCGTCCTTACGGTCAATTAATGATTACACTTCTATTTTAACAAATTATGCGCTGTTGTGTCAATTTTTAGGACTGTTTTTTTCTCGCATTCAGCTATCAGATGAATGTAGGTTGGGTTGAGTGGAATGAACCGAGACCCGTATATACCCAGGGGATCCCTAACCTTCAGAGAACCTGCCACATCCCAGGAAGTCAGCGAAACCCAACTTTTCGCTGCTTTCGTTGGGTTTCACTATGTATGTTTTTGTCCGTCCGCGGTTTTGAGGGAGGCTGGTGAAGTGCCGTTCAACCCAACCTACAAGAAACTACCTGCGCAATAATTTCCAGTTCCTGACGCCGCATAGCCGGAATCGGACAGCAGTAAAAAATATAATGAAAATGTGCTGAAAATGTGTTATTATTTATATAAAACAGAAGGAGGGGATGACCTATTACAACGCTAATAGATATATTTTATATTTCATGGCGAACTTGGAGATCACACTTTTACTTTATCTGCATTTTTTTTGCGTTCGTACTTTCTTCTCATAATGTCTTCGGTATGCGTGGGTTCACCCCAGAGACTGCCGCTACACAAAAGCAATATGAGGCCCGTTTTAAGGATCTGGTTTCAGCGGAAAGATGCCAACATAAATTGCGTTATCTGACTGAGGAACCTCATCTCGCCGGGACAGAGAATAGTCGTAAGGTCGCGGCATACCTGCAGAATGAATATGAAAACTACGGTTTACAGGTGCAGGTGTACGAGTATCACGTGTATCTTCCGCATCCGCTTGAGGTGCGTGTAGAACTGCTCTCACCTATCCAGCACCTTGCTATCGGCAAAGAAGCGAGTTGGGAATGGGATAAGGATTCTTATGAGACAGAAATTGTGCCGGGGTATAACGCCTATTCGCCCGATGGAGATGTAACGGCTGAACTCATCTACGTCAATAGAGGGTTACCTGAGGACTACCAAATTCTCGCCGGTCAAGGTATCTCAGTGGAGGGTAAGATTTGTATTGCTCGGTATGGTGGCAGTTATCGCGGTGTGAAGGCTAAAGTCGCGGGCGATAACGGGGCAGTCGGTTTGATTCTATACTCGGATCCAGCAGACGATGGATACATGCGTGGTGACGTTTATCCTCGGGGTCCGTGGCGTTCAGAGGATGCGATACAACGTGGGACCGTGAAATATATCTTTCAGCACGCCAGCGATCCGCTCACACCCGGTTGGGCAGCGACGAAAGAGGCAGAGAGACTCTCATTTGACGAAGCCACAGATCTTCCCAAAATTCCTGTAGTGCCTATCGCTTACAGAGATGCCGAACCATTTCTAAAGGCACTCGCGGGACCGAATGTTCCATCTGAGTGGCAGGGCGGCTTACCTTTTGCCTATCACATTGGACCAGGACCTGCGAAGGTGCGAATCAAGGTGCGTTGTGAACACAGCATCCGCCCAATCTATAATGTTATTGCGACTTTAGAGGGCACGAAGTATCCAGATCAGTGGGTAATCTTGGGCAATCATCATGATGCTTGGATTTATGGGGCGGCAGACCCCGGCAGCGGCACGACCTCGCTCTTAGAGGTCGCACAATGCTTGGGTGAACTTGCCAAGGCAGGGACGCGTCCGAAGCGGACAATTGTCTTTGCCTCATGGGACGCTGAAGAATTCGGTATTCTCGGTTCAACGGAGTGGGTTGAGGATTTGAAGGCAACGCTCCAGCAGAAAGCGATCGCATACCTCAATGTAGACATCGCGGCAACAGGGGGACGGTTCTACGTGAGTGCAACGCCGTCGCTGCGGGAGTTAATGCGCGAAGTAACCCAAAATGTCATTGATCCAGGCACACTTAAACCGGTTTACAAGAGTTGGAGAACGGCGCAACGCAAGGAGATTCCGCAGATCGGTAACCTCGGAAGTGGTTCCGACCATTCACCGTTTGTTGGGCATGCGGGTATTCCTGCTGTCAGTATGGGGTTCGGAGGTCCTTATGGCGTCTACCACGCTATGCAGGATAATTTTTACTGGATGACACACTTCGGGGATCCAACTTTTCAATATCAGGCGGCGATGGCACAAGTCTGGGGCACACTTGCACTACAGCTTGCCAATGCCGATGTTTTACCCTTTGACTATGAGACGTATGCAACAGACTTGATGATGCCTTTGAAACTGTTGCAAAATTCTGGCTCGAAGAATAAGATTGCCAGAGATGTTGAGGAATTAGACGGTTTACTCACAGAATGGCAGCAGACGGCAGGGAGACTCAATCGGGAGCTTGCACGTTACCTCGCTTCTGACGACCTATCTCAGATTTCGGAGATAAACCAGCGATTGTACCAATTAGAGCGAGGCTTGACGAGTGAGACGGGTTTGCCCTTACGTCCTTGGTTTAAGCATCTCATTTATGCACCGGGTCTCAATACGGGCTACGCCGCGGTCGTTTTTCCTGGGGTCCTTGATGCGCTGGAAAGTGGGGATGATGCGGCGGTGCATGCGGAAATCGATCGGTTGGTTGAGGCGTTTACACGAATGATTCGAGGGATTGATGAGATTCGGCGGATGTTGTAAGAAGTTTTACGGTGTAACGGCGACCGCCAATTCCGCTTTCAACACAACCGTATCCCCGATCTGAAACGGGCAGCGATAGTCCGTCTGGATGAAGTACTGCTGTCCCTCCATTTCGACCTGATATGTGAAATCGTGCCCTTTAAACGCTTGTCCTACGACGCGCCCGCTTTTAGTGCTACGCTGAGCGTCAGGGGTCATCATTATCAAACATTCAGGTCGAATTGAGAGCAGCGCGTTCCCACGCTCAGCACCTTCTACTTTTACACGTCCGAACGGGGTTTCTGCGATCCCATCTTTGATGTCTGCGCGAATGAAATTCGTCTGTCCCAGAAAATCTGCGACATAAGCCGTTTTCGGGTGGCGATACACTGTCTCAGGGGTGTCGATCTGTTCAAGTGCGCCTTCTTTCATTACGCCCAATCGCTCGGAGAAACTCAATGCTTCTTCTTGTGCATGTGTGACGAGCACTGCGCTGATCCCTTCGGCTTTCAGGAGCGAGCGGACTTCCTCACGGGTAGACTGCCGTAACCCCGGATCAAGACTTGAAAAGGGTTCGTCTAAGAGGAGCAGTTTCGGACGAGCGATGATGGCACGCGCCAATGCGACTCGCTGCTGCTCGCCACCGGAGAGGTGATGTGGTAAACGCGACTGTAGATTCGTCATGCCCACCATATCCAGCACCTCGAATGCCCTTTCTTGACGCTGCTTTTTCGGCACCTTCCGAAGACCGAAAGCGACGTTTTCAAGCACATTTTTGTGTGGAAACAGGGCGTAGTCCTGAAACACAAAGCCGATACCGCGGGATTCAGGGGGTACGTGCGTATTGTTGTCGGCGAGTGTGCGTTCTGCCATAGAGATTTTGCCGGTATCTGCAGTTTCAAATCCAGCAACGATGCGTAAGGTCGTCGTTTTCCCACAACCACTGGGTCCCAAAAGCGCGAAGATTTCCCCCGGATACACCGTGAAACTGACATCTTTCACAACAGGCGTAGTCGCAAATTGCTTCGTAATAGATTCGACAGTGAGGAGCGGTGTCATTTTTTATCTCCACTGATCCCCAGTAGGTGAGGTTTCCTACCTCGCCACTGACTGCTGATCGCCAATCCTAAAGTGTATGCCCCGCACCAGATGATGGCATGTATAGATGTAAGGCAAAACTGATCAGACTCAGGATGCTGCGCGGAATATAGTCCCCCAAAACCAATCCTAGGAAGAAGGGGATCGCTTTACGATATGTTTGCCAACCCGAAAACCGAAGAATCAGGAACTTGATGAGCCAACTCACCATGACGGGGAACCAGAAATAGATGAGCCCACCCCATGAAGCACCTGACAACACATAACCTGATGGGTGTAGCGTCCACCATAGCAGACGGGTTCGTAGAAAATTAAGAAGAAACACGAAGGCGAATCCACCACTCATAAAGATCATCGCACTGACATCTGGTTCTTTGGGGTGCTGTAACCAACTCTGAAGTGGATTGAAACTCTCCCATCCGAAGCGTCCAACAACGCCTTGACATTGCGCCAACACGCCATAATGATAAGCAACTTGCAAATACGTCCAGAACGTCGCCAATGCTCCAACAGCGATTGCCAGTGCCATTCCCAAGAGCAACGTCTTACCGGGCATTCCTGAGCGTTCTCCAATCCGAAGGGATTCAATCTGGTTCGGCATCGGGTGTGAACGGTTGCAACGATTAAATGCGTAGAGAAACGTCATTACGGTGAGGTTTGGAGCACCCAATTGCCGTGTGCCAAACATACTCACCATCATCTGTCGTGGATTGATACCGATGACTTCGTGGTAGGGCGGTCCGAGTTCAGCGCGAACCCGTCCTATCGCTATGGCAAACGCTATGAATAGTCCATAAAATACGCTGATTGCCCACAACGACATACCCGCCGCATAGCAGAATCCGAAGACGAGTCCCATACTTAACACGGTCAAGACTGCGACTGTCCGATAGGAGAAGGGTTCGTTGCTGTCGTCCCCACGTTCACTTCCAATCACGTGTCGGAAAAAACGAGCGAAGTGCCGACGGCTCATCCAGAGCGTTAACACAGCGATACCCACCCAAGCCCCCGATGCGCGGTCGTTGAAATGCAAGATGTTAAGGTTTGTTACACCGACTGTGCTTGCGATGACGCGTTCTGCACGAGTGAGCCAGAAGAAGAACCACGTCGAGAACGCGAGGTCCAGCGGCATGAAATAGGTTAATCCAACAATGGCAAGATTAAAGGACATTGAGGCGTAGCCGATCGCATTCCAAGGGCGTTCCGTAAAGTGTCGGTCGAGCCGATAGTTCGGCGGTAGCGCGGGGATAACGGGAAAAATGTCGTGCAATCCAGCCATTACGCGAAGTAGTGCCGCGATCCCGAATCCGAACCAAAGGGCACGGGAACGGAAAAAACTGCGATTGGTCGTCATTTGCAGGGGCAATTGCGTTAAGGGGAAACTCAACTTTTCGCGTTCCATCCACTGCTTACGAAGGAACAACCCTAAACAGAGCAATGAACCGTAGAGCAGAAAGATAAAGCCTGACCAGAGAAGCGCAGGTCGAATCCAGATGCGGAGATGTTCTGCCCAATAGATGCTGGATTCACCTTCATAGTAACCCGCTAACCATTCAAACTCGTGGACTGTAAGCCATGACGGGATATGGTGTAGGAAGAGTTGTGCCCATTCGTTTTCAGGACTCGCGAACCAGAACGGATGTGCCAGCGTTCCCATAAGGATCGCCATCATGGCGTGTCCTGAGATCGTGGACACCATCGTCACCATTATGTAGATGAGTAGCAGTTCTGCGGGGGTGAAGGCGATGCGTGGTGAGAATTTATGGAGGAAGACGTTCAGCGCGAGCAGCACAAATAGCGTGAAAACCGCGTTGGAAAACGGTGAAACGAGTGTGTAGACGGCATACCAGAGTTCACTCGCTATCCCTACCCAATACGCGTTAACAACAACCAGAATCAGTCCGACGATGAGTGCTTTTTTTCTGATGACGTCAGGTGGGTTCTCGGTTCTGGAATTCATGTTTTTGGGGTGGCTATCGGTTCTCGGTTACAAGAGGGGGTTTTTGCTTGGGTGTTTCCCTTGTTAAACGAAAGCCTCTTAACCGACAACTGAAAACCGACAACTGAAAACTATTCTTCAGTGATAACCTCATCTTCCAGAGGGACGTTCGCTTGCGTCGTCGAGGGGGGTTCCGTTTCTTCTGGCGTGGGGTTGAGATACGTTCCGACTTCATCGGCATTAATGATGCGTATTGCCTCTTGCAATTGTCGATCATACGCTAAATTCACTACCTGATCAATACCGACATATAGATTAAAGAGTCTCTCTGCGCGCTGTTTGAGCCACCGTAAACTGATAGTGATATGTTCTTCTTTGAGGGTTTGCTGTAGTTTGGGGAGTGCAGGTTCGAGTAGAGAGAAATCTTTTGGCATTTCGCCGGGATTCTGATGTGCGTCATCGATCCATTTTGAGACGAAATTTTCGACAGAGTCAGTTGAATCGACCTTTCTGAGCATTATGTTTTCTATCTCGTCAGGTTCCTCGAGATCAATATCGACTTGTGGCGTAATTCCGACTTCGTTAATTGAGGTGCCATTTGGCGTATAATACGTGGAGATGGTGAGCGACATTGAACCGCCGTCGGGGAGTTCGTAGCGTTTCTGGACAACCCCTTTGCCGTATGTTTTCTTTCCAACGAGGATGCCACGGCGTGTATCCTTAATCGCGCCTGCCACGATTTCGGATGCGCTGGCACTATACTCATTGACAAGAACGACAAGCAAAATCTCTGGAGGACACAAGATATTAGGTGTTGCTTGGTATTCTTCGTTAAATTGGTCATTTGTTTCGCTTCGTGTTGACACGATAAGCCCTTCGTCAACAAAAGCGTCGGCGATGTGATAGGCGGCATTCAGGAGTCCGCCTTGATTGTTTCGCAAATCCAAGATGAGGGCTCTCATACCGGCGGCTTTGTGTACGGCGAGCGCGTTTTTAAACTCTACTTCTGTACCATCCTTGTTTCCGATGAACCCTGAGATCTGAATGTAACCAATACCCCCTTCAAGCATCGTTGATTTCACGCTCCTGATAGGAACAATGGCACGGGTGAGCGTTACCTCGAAAGGTTCAAGAAATTTGCGTTGTACGGTGATTGTTACATCCGTGCCGGCTTTTCCTCTGAGCAAATCAATAACATCGTCCCGCGACATGCCCGTTTTTTCGCTGAGATGGATCTGTTTACCATTGACTTTGGTAATGTAATCTCCCGCTTGGAGATTAGCAAGCGCGGCGGGTGTGTTGGGAATCGGTTTAGAGATCTTAATAAATCCGCGATGATCATTGTAGATATGAATTCCGAGTCCCCCGAATTCGGCATTGTAGAGATTTTCGACAGCGCGTTGGTGGTCGCGCCTTTTGATGTAATAGGTATATGGATCATCAAGGGACGCGAGCGCTCCTTTGATCGAGCCGCGGAATAGGTCATTTGAATCGTCGATCGGTTTATAGTAGTTTTTCTCGGCAATGCGGATAGCGGTTGTGAGGGCATCAGTTAACATCAGGCGGGTGACGCGTTCGTCTCCGCTTATCGCATCTTTTCCACTCGGGTTGATGAGCAGAAACGGGATACCGATAGCAAATACTAAAACGATGAAGGACAAGGTGTATCTTTTCATGGGAATTACCCTCTGCGGTTCAGAATATGAGGCAACGTTTCTACTGTTTTTGAGAATTTCCTCTATTCTAACACGGATTCAGTGTTGATGCAACACAATTTTTACGGATGCGGTTGGGTTTTCCATCGGTTATGGAGCCAAAGCCACTGTTCTGGATATTTATGGATATACGCCTCTAAATGGTTTAGCATCTGTGCTGTGTAGGTTTCAACGTCTCGTTCAAAGTCGTCAGAGGGATTGGGATGAATTGGAGGTGAAATATAGACGTGGTGCCGGTCGTCAGGTTGGCGGATGCTGAGTGAGAAGATGAGGGGTGTTCCGGTCCTGAGTGCTAATGTAGCCGGACCACGTGCTGCTGAAGCCGATTTCCCCAGGAAATTGACGAATATACCTTCGGGACCGGCGTTCTGATCTGCGAAAAAACCGACTGCCTTGTTGTTTTTCAGGGCACCCAGTGTCTCTCGGATCGCTCGCTTCCGAGGAATCAGTTTTAAACTCATCTGCTCGCGATGTCGCCAAATGTAGGTGTTAAGTGGCACA
The DNA here is from genome assembly GCA_965208635.1 of Candidatus Poribacteria bacterium. Lineage (GTDB taxonomy): Bacteria > Poribacteria > WGA-4E > WGA-4E > WGA-3G > WGA-3G. Next base: position 5,206,789 of record OZ242349.1, on the reverse strand, counting down.
TTCTTCAGAGGAAAAGCGATGGCTTTCGCCCGATCGGGAATCAGCGCGCCATATACCAGGGACAGGAGTTCCCAATTCCCGAAATGGGGTAGGAACACAATCGCCCCTTTGCCACCTGCCAGGGCGGTATGGAGATTTTCTGCCCCTTCTACGGTGACTTCGTCCCAGATGTTCTCGGTGTTAAGTTTGGGAAACCGAAGGAATTCAATGCAGGTTTTGCCGACATTGATGAAACTCGCCTTGCAAATTTCTGTCCGTTGGGGGTTCGTGAAGCGGTTACCGAACGCGATTTGTAGGTTGTTGAGGGCAATCTGACGGCGTTTTTTGATGAAATAATAGCACAGCATTCCGACGCCGCTTCCGAGTCGCAGTGCCCACCCTTTGGGTAGGCAACGACACCACCATCCGAAGGTAGACACTATCCGATAGACGCATCTATCTTTCCATCTGACGCGCTCGCTATGCATTTCGGTTTCTCCTCTGTGACTGAATCCTAAACAGATAGAGTATATCACACTTCTCTGTCTGAAGCAATGCATACCGTCTTGACATGCAGAGCCATTTTGTTTATATATTTACTTTATATCTGTGAATATTTTTTTAAGTCCCTCAACTCGGTAGGAGCGGTTTCTAACCGCTCCAAATCGTCAAAAGAAGCGTAAAAACCCGAATAAATTCTTAAAACTAAATGATCCTGGCGAACACCTTGCAGTCCCTTGTTGATAAACATAAGATGTGATACAATAACCCTATTCCGATAATCATTTCAAAGGTGGGAAGAATATGCAAGAACATAACGATTTAGGGCAGGTGAATAGTAGTGATTCCGGGGCTACACCTCTACAACCGATGGGTTTCACGGATATTCTGGATGGGATGTTCACTCTCTATCGGAACCACTTCCGATTATTTCTAACAATCGCAGTGGTGTATCTCGTCTTATCATTTAGTGTAGATCAAATTTCTGTGTTTCTGCTTGAGACAGATGCCACGACGGTGGCAGGTTTGGTGATATTGTTATTCACCGTCTTAATGAGTTTCGCGCTATCTACTTTCGTCGTTGCTGGGGTGACTTATGCGAGCGCACAGGTCTATTTAGGGAGAGAGATTACCCCAGGGGGGGCTTTGCAGCGAGCGTGGCAACGATTTTGGACCTATCTTGGCAGTTTTATCCTCTGGTCGTTAGTTGTCGGTGGCTTAACGATTACAATTATCGGTATTCCATTTGCGATCTATTTTTCGGTTCGGTGGGGTCTCTATTCGCTTCCTGTACTGTTTGAAGGAACCACGGCAAGGAATGCTTTGCGCCGCAGCACTGAATTAGTTAAACGCACTTGGGGGCGAGTCTTTGGAATTATGTTGGCGATTTTCCTCATCTATTTCATGATAAATTTTATACTTGAGGCATCTTCAGGGTTTCTCCTCACTTGGATGGGGCTAACTGAAGCCGAGGAACCTACAGGACTTTTAAACACACTCCGTCAATTATTTCTTCCAACCCCAAGCGAAATCGGGTGGTTCTCTTATGTGGTTCGGCGTTTGGTGAGCCTCAGCATTTCGGCACTTACGATGCCGATTAGTATTATTGGTTCTACACTGCTCTACTTCGACCTACGCATTCGGAAAGAGGCTTATGATCTTGAAATGCAAGTAACGGATTAAACACGCATTTCCACACTCTTCACGCACAGCATCAAGGAAATCAGGATGCCTAACGATCAACCCACCAACCTTGCTGGCACAATTATTACGCTGTATCGCAATCACTGCGGGCTGTTCTGGCGCATCATGATGCCGGTTGCGATCATAGCCGTCATATTAGAGATTGCGATGTTTTTTTATCTTCGTACGGGGCTTGAGAAGGAGATTAAAGATAGGGGTGTCCCCTATGTTGAGGCTGTTACCACTCATGTGAGCACGATCCATGGAATTTATCCAATCTTTAAGTCTAAGCGTGAGATTGATGATACAAGATCATGGTCAGGTATGAGTTGGCAGTTCTACCTGATACCGAATTTCTATTCAACCGATGGTAAAGGGGGAATATGGAAATGGGAACTCGATTTCCTCGGTCTCAATTACAGTCTTCCAATAATATTTCTGCTACTAACGTTCTGTCCACTATCTCTGGCTATCGCCCGGATATCAGAAGTTTCACAAGGCTCGAATACAACGGAGGATCTTTCCGCACCGACTGCCCGTGAAATATGGCGGGATACTGGACGCAAAGCATTCACGGTTTTTGCTGCCATTTTCATCTTTCTCTTACTGATAGATGTGGTTGCGAGTCTCTTCGGCTTGGTTTTCGTGTTGGTGCCTTCGTTGGATTATATGTTCCCTTTTCAGTTAACATCCTTTTTAATTACAGTTTCCTATGTTTCCCATATCTATTTTCTCGTGACGTTGAGCCTCTATAATCCCTGTCTCATTCTTGAGAACAAATCCATCGTAGGCATTTTTCGTCGGAGTCATGCGTTGGTGAGTGGCGCGAGATTGCGTTTTTTCGGGATTTATTTTCTGATGGGTTGGATAGCCTCGGTTGTTACTTCTGTGTTACTGGGGACTGTGTTGTTAGGGTTTTCTGTGTTCGTCCCAGATCTCGCACAGGTTCGCGATGCGTTACCGCCTTTCAAATTCTTGAGCCTCTTCATCGGTGGTGATATTGAGGTCGTGTTGCCACAATTATTGAGTGTCCCTGCTACCGTGGCGATTCTCATCGTCAAGGGTTTGATTGCTACCTTCTTGGTGCCGATATGGGCAATTTTAACGACACTGCTGTATTTGGAACGGGTAGGTGTGGAATCGAACACTCCAAAAGAGGCGGTGGAACTGTGAAAAAAAGCGTTTGGGTTGGTCCTATCATCTATTTTATGACGGTCTCTCAACTGTTCGCTATGGCGGTCGAAGAACATGCATTCCGTGAAGAGTTAGAGACACGCGCGGAGATGGAGGTCTCTTATGAAGAATACCAAGCGGCTTTGGCGAAGATTCTTGAGCACAGGACGGGATGGGATGCGGATCTCAGGTATGTATTGTTCCCGCTTGGAGCCATCGCACTCGGAATTGTGGTTGCCTTTTTTGTCCGGCAAATCAGGATGAACCTGATTGTTGAAGCACGCGACGATGTATCAGATACCGAGTTGGAACGGGTAGAGACTGAGAAAGCGGCACTCGCCCGCGCCGAGACAGCGGAAGCATCAAACGACTTTCGTAGTGCGCTCCGTTTCCTGTATCTCTCCGCAATTTTGCACCTTCAGGAGCGCGATGTACTCCCTTACGATAAGAGTCTCACCAATCGTGAATACCTCCACCAAATGCCAGAGAACATCGACCTGCAAGCGACGCTCGGACCCGCGGTTACCGTTTTTGATGAGGTGTGGTACGGACACAAACCCTGTGATGCAGAAACCGTCTCGGATTACCGGGACCTGTTACAGAAAGTCTATGCGCGGAACTAAATTTGCCCTCATCTTCATCGCCTTTATCTGTTTTCAGATTTCGTGCGATTCATTAGAGAGCGGTACATTCCTTCATCGGGCTTTGCGCAAGTTGAAGTTCCGCGTCACGGAAATATCCGAGGTATATCCTGCACGTCTCGAGAGGTACGATGCGTTGTTCCTCCAAGACCTCCACAAGGCTCCCACCGAGACAGAAGTTAAGGGGATTCGGAGTTTCGTCAACGACGGTGGTACTTTAATTGTGGCGGGGGACAACCGGGTACTGGATGGGCTTTTCAAGATATACGGCTTGGAGTTGCGCGAATTCTCAGAAACACAAGAATTCTCACGACGAATCGCTGATAAGCCATTCTTTTCGAGGTATCCGGTCGATGCGATTCGTGTCCGTACAGATTCTGTTATTATCGAACCTGTGGAACGCGAGGTTGCAGTGCTCTATAGGACAGAGAATGGGGCAGTGGTTGTGACGTTCCGCGAGGGTGCGGGACGTGTTTTCTTCATTGCCTCTGCCTATCTGTTCAGCGTAGATGGACTCCGGTACGATGAGAATAACGCGACACTTCTCTATAATCTCATGTCAACGCTTCCACGCAACGCACGGATCGGGCTTGCTGAGAGGATATACTACACGATTGAGACGAGACCGCCGAATCCGTTTGCGGCACTTGTGTTCGGGACGCGGGGTGGTTTAGGGGCTGTTTATATCTGCCTTGCCCTTTTCGTTTTTCTCATGCTGCGGGGGCGTCGGTTTGGGAAGCCATTAGATGTGCAGGAGAGAAGTAGACGTTTGAGTTCCGAATACGTCCACGCCATGACTGCGCTATATCAGAAAGGCAACACGCGCACTGATATTTTAAAGCACATTCGCGACACATTTAGGGCAGATCTTGGTAACCGTTGGCGAATCAACCCGAATGTGGACACGCCGACTTTTTTAAGGGAATTGACGCGTCGGGGTGCTGTCGATATGGACGAAGAACTGACGCATCTGGTGATGGATCTGGAACCCTCCGGTAATATATCGGAGGCACAGTTGCTTGACATCGCAAAGCGGGTTGATGCCTACCGTGAAGTTGCGAACATTGGTAGGCGGAATTTCTAAATTAACATGAAGAGGTTACCAGCCGTTAGGGATTTTTCCCCTAAACTGCCAGGGGGTCGCGTCTAAAGAAACAACAAAACGCGCAGCCTGCAACAACGGCGCAGGCGGATATACACAAAGAAACGTCAATGTCCGAATCGACCTGACCCAACCGCAAGGAAAAATTAAAAAATGACGAATCCGGTTCAAACAGTTTTTGAAAAAATGAGGCAAGAGGCACAAAAGGTTATTGTTGGACAAACGGAGCTTTTTGAGCTTATTGTTGTCAGCCTGTTTTCCGGGGGGCATGTGTTGTTGGAAGGAGTCCCTGGGACAGCGAAAACACTCGTTGCGAAGACCTTGGCAATGATAGTCTCTGGGCAATTCAGTCGTGTGCAATTCACCCCTGACCTGATGCCGTCAGACATTGTCGGGACCAGCGTTTACGATTTGGCGACCAACCAATTTAACCTCAAGCGCGGTCCCGTTTTCACAAATATCCTCCTCGCTGATGAAATCAACCGTGCCCCTGCGAAGACGCAATCGGCACTCTTAGAGTGTATGGAGGAACGGCAGGTAAGCATTGACGGTGTCCGTCATGAACTCCCACCACCATTTATGGTGTTAGCAACGCAAAATCCTATCGAATACGAAGGCACCTATCCACTGCCCGAAGCGCAGCTTGACCGGTTTCTGTTCAAATTACGCGTGGATTACCCGCTTCCAGAGGTGGAAACAGAGATTCTGATGAACTATCATCACGGTTTTAATGCTACACGCTTAGAGACAGTCGGGATTGAGAGTGTCGTTGACAGTGCATCACTCCAGGCGTGTCAGGAGGCGATTCAAGCGGTCACAGTGGAGGATTCGATCTTCAATTATATCGTCGGTTTAGCGGAAGCATCGCGGGTGTCCAATGAGTTAGTGTTGGGGGGAAGTCCACGCGCCTCAATTGCGCTGTTGTTAGCGAGCAAAACCTACGCCGCACTTCAAGGACGGGATTATATTCTGCCCGACGATGTCAAATTCTTGGCACCACCCGTCTATCGGCATCGGATTCTTCTAAAACCGGATGCTGAGATTGAGGGGCTAACGCCAGACGATGTGATTGATAGGTTGCTCGCCGAGGCAGAAATCCCACGTTAGATAGGACTTATGCCTTTTCTCTTAAAGTCCCCTTGATAAGGGGGATTTAGGGGGTTAAATTCCTGAAACATCAACTTTCTTGACAAAATATATTGCTTTTGGACGTAATTTGCGTAAGTCCTGAAATTCATAACGCGAAAACCAAGCCTGCAACAACGGCGCAGGGTTTTTGCTTGGGTGTTTCTTCAACTCGAACATCAAAACCGTTAGAATCACAGATGCGATCATTTATCCGCAAGGAATAATTAAAATACATTTGAGCAACCGTCTCCTCATCTTCTTACTTCCGGTAGCCGTCCCGATTGTACTGAGCGGCGTTTCTCCGAACCTACTATTTGTCGGTGGAGCCTATGTAGTGGTGCTGTTCGTCGTAGGTACTGTGGATTACCTGACCAATCCACTCTTTAAAAGCGTCGAGGTACACCGCGAGATGAATTCCAAGTTTTCGTTGGGAGTGGAGAATGTCGTGCGGTTGCGGGTAACCAACCGCTCGCGCTATCCGCTCAAAATCCATCTCAAAGACGATTTTCCTGACGAGTTTCTGTTTGAACAGGTCGTCCATGATTGCCATGTTTCACCGATGCACCACACAGATATCTCGTATCGTCTCACGCCGTTGCGACGGGGGATTTATCAGTTCGTCGATATACATCTGCGGTGTCAAGGGATCTTGGGACTTGTGGTCCGGCAACGTCGGGTGCCAGCGGCGACGGAAATAAAAGTCTATCCGAACCTACAAGCCGTTCGACAATATGAACTCTTAGTGAAACGTGGGATGCTCCATCAGATCGGACTTAAGAATTCACGACGATTCGGGGAAGGCACGGAAATGGAGCGACTCCGTGAGTATTTTCCGGACGACGACTTCCGGCGCATTGATTGGAATGCCACCGCACGGCAACGGAAACCGATTGTTCGGGAATTTGAGACCGAACGGAGCCAAGACGTCGTTATTATGCTGGACACGGGGAGACTCATGGCATCGCCGATCCTTTTAGAGGCAACCACATTCCCCTCAGCAGAGGCTATATCGCAAAAGGCGATGCTTAAATTGGATTATGCCATCAATACAACCTTGATGACGGCGTATGTCTCGACACTCAAGGGGGATAAGGTTGGGTTGATTGCTTTTGCGGATACCGTTCATCAATACCTTGCGCCGAAGCCTGGCAAAAAGCAGTTTCTCACGATGCTGGAAACGATCTATGCCCTCCCGGTCCACTCGGTTGAACCGGATTTTGAAACGGCATTCAAGTATCTCGCTTCAAAGCAGCGCAAACGTGCGCTCATCATCCTATTTACGGACATCTTGGATAGGGATTCTGCTGAAGGGATTGCTGCCTATGTGTCGCAACTCTCTAAGCATCATCTTGTTGCTTGTGTGACCTTGACAGACTCCGGTATCGTTGAATTGGCGGAACAGAAGTCTACAGATTCCAAGTCGGTTTACCAGAAGGCAATCGCTGAGCGGTTATTGCAAGAGAAACATGCGACATTAGAGATTCTGCGGTGTCGAGGGGTCATCACGATTGATGTGCCTGCACATCAGTTGACGATGGCGGTGGTGAATAAGTATTTGGAACTGAAAGCGAAGTCTCAAATTTGAGGCTTGTGATTTATGGGCACCTGAGAGACTGGCTCCATCTCGGACGACTGGAGTTGAGAAGGTTAATAAAAAAGAAAACCAAAACTCGTAGCTCGTAATGAAATGGAGAGCGGATATACGGGAAGGAACGTCAAGGCTTCAGACTCACTTGACCGAACCGCAAGGTAAAATTAAAAAAAACGCGCTTTCATCGCAAAGAGGTAGGTGAACAGTAGGATACCTGTCAAGGCACCGAATCCGATTTTGACGGAGGGGAGTAGGCTGGAAGGTGACACAAAACCTTCAATAATCCCCGCAACAACAAGTAGCGCAACGCACCCACCGAGCAGTTGTATAGCGGTTCTTGCCGCATCCGTCAACGTCCGTTTCCGTCTAAAAAACGATGGAGCGATGAGTGCGTATCCTAATTTCAATCCGGCACCACCAGCAATGAAAATCGTTGTGAGTTCGATATAACCGTGCGGCGATACAAACGACCAGAGTGCGAGCGCAACTCCGTTGGCATGACACAGACCTGCCACAGCACCGATGACAATACCGTTTAGAACTAAAATGTAGACAGTACCTACCATGAAGATGATGCCGCCGGCGAAGGCAAAAAACGCCACCCGAATGTTGTTCGTCATCACGAAAGATGCAAATAGGTTTCTATTTTCTGCTGAGGTATCATTCCACGCACCGTCCTCTAACTTTTTGATGTGAGACACGAAGCGGTCGGGAACGATTTTTTCCCCAAGTTCAGGAGTGCTCAAAGCGATCCAATAGGCTGCCGCAAATGAGATGGCGAACATCAGAAACGATGCTCCGATGAAGCTAAGGTTTTCACGAAATACTTTCGGGAAACCGAAGAGAAGAAACTGACGAAGTGTGCCGCGCTTAAAGGGGGAGGTCTGGTAGACCGCGGCGTGTGCGCGTGAAGCGAGTGCGTTGAGATATGGAACGCACCGATCTTGTGGAAAATCGCGACGGGCTACTGCTAAATCAGACGTGACGCGCCGGTATAAGTATCCGAGCCGATTGAGCTGATTCGCACTCGCACGGCGTGAATGATTTAACAGTGCCTCAAGTTCATTCCAGGTCTCTTGTTTTTTGGCAATGAATTCTGTTGGGGTCATGGTTTTAAGGGTTGTCCTTTTAATCAGGAACTGATAACTAATTAAACACGGATTCGTATCGAAAATCAACCTATTTTATAGAGAAAGGTTCTTCACTTCTACAAATGAACGAGCAGGTATCGGTGGAAACACCCGAACAGATTGATATAAACTTTCAGCAGGCGGGCATCGGCTCTCGTTTCTATGCGGCACTCATTGATACTGTGTTGCTTACGCTGATTTCACTTGTCGGATATTACGTCAACAGGCGGTTTATCTCCGAACTCGGTGATATTGTCGGCAATTGGCTCGGCGCATTGGGCGGGATCGTTGTTTTCGCACTCTTCTGGGGATACTATATAGCCTTTGAAGTTACCACAAATGGTCAAACCTTTGGAAAACTGGTGCTCGGTTTGCGTGTTATCAAGGACGGTGGTTATCCGATCGGTTTCGCTGATTCTGCGATCCGGAATCTGGTGCGGATCGTCGATTTCCTCCCTTTCTTTTATGGGGTAGGTTTGCTGTGTATGCTGCTAAACAGGAATTGGTGTCGATTGGGGGACCTCGCGGCGGGGACACTTGTTATTAAAACACCGCGCACGGAGTTGAAACTTACCGGCGACGGTTCACAAGCAGATAACGCATCTATCAGCATTCCACCACGAGCGTTAATCTATACTGTTTGGATACAACCGGCGTTAGTGACAGAGAGGGAGATACGGGTGATCCGTGAATATCTTATGCGTCGAACAACGCTTCCCGGGTACCGCCGTGCAGAACTCGCACGCACCATAGCCAGTCCTATCGTTGAAAAGATGGGTGGGACTGGCTCTATTGGCTACGATAGATTTCTGGAGGAGATCTACGTACTTAAGACCTCAGAGACGACTGAAGGTAACACGGAAAATACAGATGTCAGAAAAGATGGATCCATCACGAGTGAATAGCATCCCGGAGCTTAACTTGCGGAGTAGTAGCGAGCATAAACTTCCGAAACTACATGCGATGGGATTTGGTGAACTTCTCGATACAACGTTCAGTCTCTATCGTAAGCATTTCTGGTCGTTTTTTGGAATATCTGCTGGTTACTGCCCCGCGATGCTCATCATGATTTCAGTGTTTCTTTTAGACGATCCACTTGGAAGAGGTCCGAAAGTAGCGATCTGGATCCCCATGATTGGCGTTTTCTGGGGTATCTCTGTCTTTGTGGTAAGTGGACTTATGTTTGCGAGTGCTGAAGTTTATCTGGGTAAACGTATCAAGATAGGGGCAGTGCTAAGACGGGTGGGGCATCGATTTTTACGATGTTTCGCAGGTTCGCTTTTAATCGGATTGTTTGCGGTTCTCTTAGTGTTTTTCTCAAGCGGTTTTTTGGTAATAATTTTTAGAGTTCTCTTAGAGGATGCCTCAGATGTTGTTGGTATCCTGTTGATTCCATTCGTCATAGTTTTCGTTACAGGTTGGTTTGTAACCTATTGGTGTTTCTTCGCAGCAGCGGTTTTGGTAGAAGAGAAACCAGTGTCAGATAGTTTAGGACGCAGAGGTGAATTAATTCGGGGGGCTTGGTGGCAGGTTGTTGGCACGATGTTCGCTATTTTTTTCTTACATTTCACAATTGGTCTTATATGCCGCGTTGCTCTCGGAGGTCTATTGAGTTTGACTGGATTTGTCGGTGTGATGGAGTTTCTAAGAACAATTCAATGGACGCCCCTCTTACAACTTCTGATAAATGAGTCAGAAGTATCCCCTTCTTACATACTGATGTTCCTTATCAACTTAGGTGTTGATATTTTTACGATGCCGATCTGGGTTATCGGTGGCACGCTTCTCTACTTCAATCAACGTATCCGGAAAGAAGGATTTGATATTGAGATGATGGCGACACGCCAGGGGGAATAGAAGTCAGGTCTGATAGTTAAAATTTGCCCAAATATGGAAGTTGTGCTAAAATGGGGCGTTACCGAAAGAATACTGCAGTATGCAGAACCCGTCTGAATGTTCAGAGTAAGTTACACTGTAACTGGAGGTAAACTTTATGAAGGTTTTAGCCATATTTCTTTTTTCACTGGGGTGCCTTGTCGCGTTCAGTGCGATGAGTGAGGCTGTTCGGGAAGACGAGTTGGCACTCTATCTTTCCTTCGACGAAGCGAAAGGTGATACAGCGAAGGATAAGTCTAAACATGGAAATGATGGGACAATCCACAAAGGAAAGCGCGTAAAGGGCAAACACGGCCAGGCAGTCGAACTGAGCGGCGAAGCCGGCGGCTGGATCGAAGTGCCAGATTCCAACTCTTTAGATATTACAGATGAAATCACTTTGATGTGTTGGGTGTATCCGACCCAATTCACAAATGAGTGGTTCCGTATTATTGTGAAAACCTGGGCAGGCGATACCGCCCCATGGATGGTCTATGGGTTCTATGAGTTCGGCGGTAATAATGGAAAGACCGGTTTTATTATCTCTGTGAATAAGGGGACAGAAAAGCGGATCGGCGATGCTGAGACTTCGAATTTGCCCCCGGACGAGTGGACACATGTAACCGCCACCTACGATGGAAGCCAGATGGTACTTTACTATGATGGTGAAGTAGAAACGGAAGGGGATGCTAAAGGGAAGATTGATACCAACGATGTCCCTGTGTCAATTGGACGCAACAGCGAAGGGAATCGCGAGCATTACATCGGACGCGTTGATGAGGTCGCAATCTGGAGCGTTGCACTCACCCAAGACGAAGTCAAACAGGCAATGGATCGGGTTTATGCCGTTGAGCCAGAAGGCAAGTTACCCACGAGGTGGGGTACGCTAAAAGGTGGGTATCTGAGGATGCCTAAATCATTTATCCCGAGAGGACCCAATTGGCAGTAGACACCGTCTCACAACCAAAGTAACCGAAAATGGGCATCGCGCGTGTGATGCCCTCTTTTTTTATGGTGAATTATCAAAATATATGGACATCTTGTAGGGGGTTTTTGCTTGGGTGTTTCTTCAATTTCTTCCCCTCCTACAATTCAATAGTGTAACGTGAGTTTGATAATTAAACGTGGGTTGGAAGATGAGATACAAATATGGACGTAGGTTGGGTTGAGCAGTCAGGTCCACAAGCGCATTTCCGCTATATACAGTTGCGTTCTTCAATGAACTCTTCGGGTAGAGAGGTGTAGCGAAACCCAACATCCGAAGCCGTGTGAGTATCTAATGCGTTGGGTTTCACTCAGTTTTTGGTGATTTCAGGTTTCTCTGTTCAGATGAAAACTCTGTGGTGTGTGCGACTTTTGGTAGGTCTCCGTTCAACCCAACCTACGGACGCTTCAATTTTTATTTTCAAACTCACGTTAGTGTAATGTTAATTGTAAAATCTACTATACCATGTCTAAGTAATTCAAAAATCCATCATAGTTAGCGTCCGAGCCGCTGGAGCATCTTGCGAGCATCTTGATTCTGCGGATCCAAACGGAGCACCTCTTGAAATTCGTGGATAGCGGGACCTTCCTCTCCGAGTTTGTAGTAAGCGGTTCCTAATGCTCCATGCGTTAGTGCATTGTCCGGATTGAGTTGAAGCACCTTTTGAAAACAAGAAACCGCTTCATCGTACGCCTGTTTCGACAGCAAAATTATACCGAGGTGGTGCAACGCGTTTTCATCTGAAGGGTTCAGTTCAAGGATAATCCGATAGCCGATTGCGGCTCTATCGTACATCCCTTGCTGCCAGTAAATCTGTGTGAGATTTTGATGAAACTCAATATTTTCAGGAGTAATCTTAATCGCTTTTTGGCAATGCCGAATCGCCGCATCAAGATCTCCTGAACGCCAGTATATGACGCCAAGTCCACCATAAGCGTCAGCGAAATTCGGTCTAAGTTGGATCGCTGTTTGATAAGCGGCAATTGCTTTCTCGATTTTACCGCCTTGATAGTAAGCGAGTCCTAAATTGTAGTGGCATTGGACTTTTAAATCCGCAATTTCCGTTGGATTTCGGGATGTATCCTCGGTGTCGCGGATAAGGGTCAATGTGTTTTCTAAAACAGTTGTGGCTTCGCTGGGCTGTTTGTTAAGCAAGAGAGCGATTCCGTAATTGAGCCAGAGGTGCGCGTCTTTATTAAGCCTCGATATTGCCACTTCCAATTCACTGACGGCGCGTTTGAAGTCCCCTTGTTGTAGGTATCGGTTTCCACGTTCGGCATAGCGTTGTGCTGTTACGCCGAGTTTCAGAACATCCCACCACAGTGGATCGTGCATCTGTCTGTATTTCGTTCGTTTCCGTGATGCTTGCGCATGCTCGATGGCGGCATCCGTTTCTCCGAAGATCCTCGCAACTTGTGCCATTGCGGCGTGTGCTTCGCTCTGTTCTGGATTCAGTTTCAAAGCCCGTTGCAAGTGGTTTTGTGCGGTTTCAAACTGCTGAGTGGCGAGTGCGAGTTCACCGAGCCATAAAGACGCATACGGGTTCTGAGGATCCAATTCCTTGGCAGTTTCGAGGTGCACTTTCGCTTGCGCTAAGTGTCCGAGGCTTCGGAGTACGGCGGCGCGGTAGATATGGGCGGGGGCGTATCGAGGGACAAGTTTAATCGCTTTGGCAAGCGTTTGGACGGCGGCTTGTGGGTTGACTTTATAGGTAGTCAATCCGAGGTAGTATAACCAGCGGAATTCGTTGGGCGCAATCTCGACCGCGCTTCGGTAACACTCGGCGGCTTCTACTTCCCAGCCGTGGACGAAATAGACATTGCCTAACTCCCCCCAAGCCGTTGCGTCTTTGGGAGCTTCAATCAATGCTTTCTGTGCGGCTTTAACGGTAGCTAAGAGTCGTTTTTCTTCGACGTGCGCTATGTCGCTCGGCTGCGGCACCCAACTGGGTATGAGCGTATCCACATCCACCCGCTGATTAGAATCGTCTGCAAGGGCGGATTTCCCTATTTCGCTATGGAGGAACAGAGTACAGCACACCAAAAGCAGTGCAGAATAGACTCCTTTCATCTATCTCTCCTTTATACGACATAAGGTTTAGGATTGCGCTCAACCTCTGACAGCAGTGTATCCACGTACGTCTTAATGTGGAACAACCGACACATGGAATCTCCCACTTTTCCTTGTTTCAACTGACCGAATTCTTCCCAAAACTCACCGAGTTCTGGTCGTTTCAGACGGATATATTCCGCCTGTGGGTCGTCGGTGAGACGTTTGTTCCAATGTATTACTTCGACGAGATGGATATAGGTTGAGGTCTCATAATCGACACCGATCATAAGGAGTTTGGCGTTCGCCTTGTAGGCGCGGAACATCGGTGAATGCGTGCCGTAAGTCTTTCCCCATGGGTAATGATCCCATGGCGACTGATAGCCTTCGCGTCGGAGATGATCGGATACGAATGTTTTCGCATCTTTCCCGCGGGCGGCAACGGCGTGCGAATAGTGGTCAGAACGATAGGTGTCGGGCATCTGCCGAAAGAACTCCGTCAGCCAACCGACCGTGGACGGGGTTTTGTCGATATTCCATGTGGCGACGCGTTCTTCGCGACTCGGTAAAAGGCTGAAGGTCGGCATCAGAATCAGTCCTTCTTTCCGATTGCCGCCTCTAACCCAGAGATAACTGTGCCAGCACCACCCTCGACGGGGCCCAAACTCTTAAAAGATGAATGAATAAAAAGTGTATCCGCTTGCCCAATACCGAGAGCGGTGAAGTCTTCGGTGAGTTTTTCGTGTGTGTAAGGTGTTTTCATTTTTTCGTTTTAAGAGATTTCGGGTACTAACACTACATTGACGCGCGGACTAAATCGCATAATATGATTGCAACAATTCGACAATTCTTCCTGCCTCTGCCCTGCGCATCCGCCTCGCGACTTGCAGCGGTGTCTGCCCTTTCCGATTCTTGACGTTTGGATTTGCGCCTTTGATAAGCAACGCTTCCAACGCCGCTCGCTGTTTTTCGCCGCTCTTTATTGTCGATCGGATTGCCTCAAACAGTGGGGTTTCGCCATCGCTGTCGAGGGCATCAAGGTCCGCGCCGTTTTCGATGAGTAGATTGATGACTTTAAGAAAACCCGCCTTCGCTGCATAATGTAACCCCGTTTTCCCTTTATAATTCTGAATATTAATATCGGCACCGAGTGCTAACAGTTGCTGGATCTCGTCTGGATGTTCACCGTTGTCGCCACGGCAGGCATAGACGAGTGATGGCCAATTCTGATTTTTTGCGTTTATGTCCTTAGGCGGGACACCGTGTGCCTTGAGTAGCACGCTCATTTCGGAGTTGTCGTCCAAGATGCGCGGAGCTTTGCTGGAATCTGCTCCGTTTTCGAGTAACAACTTGGCAATCTCCACCCAATCATATGCAATGGCATAATCGAGGAAACGTTCGCTGTGGGGTTTGATTGTCGCCCCTCGTGAGATAAGCAGTTCGACTATCGCGGGGTTTCCACCTACGATGGCGTAGCAGAGCGGGGTCGCCCACGCCGCATGGCGGTGTTCAAATGTGTGGGGTTGTCCTGCGGGGAGCATTACTGCCTGAAGGTACCCACTGTTGACGAGATCTGCATCGTTATCGAGATGCGCTTGAACGGTATCGTAATCTTTGAGATAGGCGGCGGTATGGATGTCGAGTGCCGCACCGCGCTGGAGCAGAGAGTCCGCTACGAGATCACGCCCCTCATACCGTGCTACGCAGTAGGGGGTTATCTCAAGCCGATGCTCGATGTGGTAGCAACCCGGCAAATTTATATCGGCACCGCGTTCAAGGAGGAATTGAACCATCGCCAGTCTGCCCCGATATGCCGCTTCCCACAGCATTGTCCGACCGTGCGAACCGACGGTGTGAATCCAAGCCGGATTGTCATCGACCAATTGTCGGACGGTTTCGAGGTCACCGCGTCCTGCCGCGGCGACAACGATTTTCAGGAAGTCGCTCTGGTTTCCAGTGAGTTGTACATTTGGCATTTGTGTCGTCCTTGTTTTTGCGTGATATGTTTTGAATTCATTGTAGGTTGGGTTGAACGGCTGCCTTCCAAAACCTTACACGTCAAAGAAACGAAGTTTCATCCATATCTATCTGATTGTAAAGATAGTGAGTGAAACCCAACGCTTTTCTGGAGGCTACGGGACTTGTGCTATGATGTTGGGTTTTACTACGTTCTTAAGTTTAGTTAGATGACATGTTGAGTTTGAGAAGCCTTTGGAACACGTATGCGATTTCTCCGTTTCGTTCAACCCAACCTACGGGACTTATCTGCCTTTGTTTGGCGCGCTTTAATTCTCATCTATAACATACGGACGTCTACCGACGGATGGCGGCAAGAGCATCCGTTTCTGTTGTTCGGTGAGTTCGCCGTATCTGCTGAGGTCGTGATATTCCCCTGACCATGCGGAGTGTCCGGGACTGTATTTATAGAGCAGCGAGCGGCGTTGATGTTTCGCCCGCCACGTCATTGTCCCATGAACAAGGGCTTCGGTGAAAAACAACACATCTCCCGCTTCGACAGGCGGTTGCACAACGTAGTGTGCGGGACGCTCGAAATGCCGCACATCTGATGGCAAATCCCGCAAGAAATTGCTCTTGTGGCTGCCGGGAATACAGGCGAATCCGCCTGCACCTTCTGGGGCATCCGCGAGATTATAGGTCATCACGGACAACCCGTTCCGCATAACACCATCGCGATATTTGTACCAGTGATCGGCTTCGGGACCACCGGGTCCACCACCGTCTTCACCGCCGTGCAATCTACCACCTGTTTGCCCTTCATCCATAAAGATCGCATAATCGTGGTCTAAACGGACGTGCGGACCTAATAACTCAAGTAGATACGGGAGAATCTTCGGATGGTCAATCAGGCTCTTAAAGGGTTCACCCCAAAGACTTGATACTCGATCGCCGTGTCCTCTCAAACTATCGCTGGATTCTCTATCGATAAGCGCATTCATCTCAGCGACTTCATCCTCGGTGAGGACGTTCTTTATGACGAGATAGCCTTGAAGGTCTACCTGAAATTTTTCTTCACTGGTCATTTATAGAAACTCCTTTGTTAGTAATCAGCAGTTGGTGTCAGTTTGTAGGTTGGGTTGAACGCAGTGAAACCCAACGCCTTTTTGAGTAAAGATTAGTAGGTGCGGTTTAAAAGAAAACAGTGTGGAATTGCGCTACTACAAACAGCGGGTTCATAGCAGCGCGATTTATCGCACGTCCCAGAGGTTACCCGATTAAATTCTTAATCTTCATGTAACCGCATTGGGCTTCTTTAATCCTCTTCAATAACAGGAGGACGTCTACCGACAGATGGCGGCAGGAGCATCCGTTTCTGTTGTTCCGTCAACCCTTCGTATTTACTGATGTCGTAATAGTGTTCCGACCATGCCGAGTGTCCGGGACTGTATTTATAGAGCAGGGAACGGCGTTGATGTTCTGCTGTCCACGGCATCGTCCCGTGGATGAGTGCCTCGGTGAAAAACAGCACGTCACCGGCTTCAAGCGGGGGTTGGACGACATAGTGGGCTGGACGCTCGAAACGTCGCACGTCCGTTGGGAGTTCCGTCGGGAAGTTGCACTTGTGGCTCGCTGGGACGCAGGCGAACCCACCCGCGCCTGCTGGAGCATCCATCAGATTGTATGTCATCACGGACAACCCGTTGCGTATATGTCCATCTCGGTATTTGTACCAGTGATCGCCGACGCGTCCACCGGCGCGTCCACCATCCTCACCACCGTGCAGCCCACCACGTCCTTGCCCCTTTTCCATGAAGAGGGAGTAGTCGTGATCGAGCCGGACATGCGGACCCATCAGTTCGATGAGATACGGCAGGATTTTCGGATGGTCGATGAGTCTCCTGAAGGGGGCACCCCAAAGACTCGGCGGTCCTTCGAGATTGCCTTTGTCGATAATGGCGTTCATTTCAGCGACTTCATCCTCGGTGAGGACGTTCTTTATGACGAGATAGCCCTCAAGATCTACTGCAAATTTTTCTTCACCTGTCATGTCTGAAAGTTCCTTTTCTTTAGTGGTCAATTCGTAGGTTGGGTTGAACGGGTATCTACTAAAACAATCCCATAGAGAAAGTAGGCTTTCAAGTTCATCGGAAAGATTGAAATCATTGAGATACGAGAGAAACCCAACGCATTATTATATAGGACTTATGCTACTTCTTAAAGTCCCCCTGATAAGGGGGATTTAGGGGGTTAAAAATATGAAAAATACCGCTTTTTTGTGTCCAAATGTCCGATATTTGATCCATTTGCGTAAGTCCTGTTATAGTAAAATTCACAATTACTTGGACCCTCCTATTGTAGCGCAAACTTTCCTGTTTGCGCTACAGATGTCCACATATTTTTCGACCTTATTATAAACTTCCAATATTTGGGTGTGTTGGGTTTCGCTATATCTATCTATCGGAACGGTTCATTGAAAATCGGGATTCTCCACATAAAAAGAGATTGACCCTAACATTTTTCGCTCAACCCAACCTACGTCTACTGATAACTATGCAGCTGGGAAATTAACTTTCAGCGGTCAGTCTTCAGTCATCTGTTTTGATTCACGACAGTCCATTATAGCATTACCGAAATATTTCGTAAACTTCATACTTTTCGGTCTTTCGGTGCTATCACTTCAAAATCAAAACCGCCAAGCACATCGCCGTTCACCTCCACCTCGAAGTGGTGCCAACCGAGACACGCCTTTCCGTCCTCGTGCTGCTTGAGCGACGGCAACGGGAAAAGGGATTTTTTGTAATCGACGCGCTGTCTCGGCTTCAACTTCCGTTGACTGAGACGGTAGCGTTTGCGCGTGATGTGTCCTGACGGACGCTTGTAAGCGACTGCGTAGGAGGTAAGGATTGTTTGTTCGGCGTCGGAGTCGCTCTGTAGACTGAACGAGAAGCGGAACGTCTCATTGATTGGAAGGACTTGGCGTTCAGGTTTCAGTTCGGTGAGCGTGATGTCCGCTTTGCCCAACTTCGGCACCGCTCCCATACCGAGGAGTTTAAACGCACGTTCATCTCCGATCTTCACCTGGTATTTGAGTGCCTGCCGGAGGATCTTTTTTGTCTCCGAGCGTCCGTCCTGACGCCACCGTTTTAGTGTGGTGTACCCCGCTTCTGGGTAATCCTTGACGATGTCGCGCATGTCCGTCGCGACCTGTTCCCGCACACGCGCATCTGGATCATCTTTCAGGGTTTCCAGTAGTGATAGGATCGGTTGTGGGTCTTGGATAAAGGGACGCAACCATTTTTGCCTTATGCCGCGCGTACAGAGCGATGCCGCCACGAACAGGCGGAGATTCGCGTTGTCGTCATTGACCCATTCACCGAAATGTTCAAAGCACCGATTCGGGTCTTCGATGACAAACTCTCGGATCTCACCGCCACGGGTACACCGGTGTTTTGAGAGTTCGCAAAAAGCATCCAGAGAGGCATCAAAATCTGCTAACCCATAAAGGCTGACAAAGTGCGCAATCGGTCTCAGGCTCGTCTCGACTTCCGGGGTCGGGTGTCGCCTCGGTTCGGGTGGAGCCTTGATCTTGGCGAACTCCATCAGGATGGTGAGGGCATCGGAGTAGTTTTGCGGGAGATGCTGGCGCAGGACGCGACCGATGGCTTTCGTGACATTGTAGATCGTCTGCCCCTCCATCTCCGTCCGCACGTCTGAAACGAAGGCGGACACATCGAATTCAGGATAGATGCGCTGGATCTTTTCGCCGATGACCAATCCGTCTTGTGTCAAGTCGAAAAGCGTGCGTTGATCTCTCATAGTCAAGAGATTCCTGTTGATTGTGGAGACTTATGATTTCGGCGAGTGTGAAATTGTTAATTGTCTGAACTGTGATTTCTGTGATTATAGGATTACCAAGATTGTAATTTCTTTTTGATTCGATTGTCTTTTAATTGCCTGAATCACGGATTTTTGGCTCTCTGGATCCTGATGAGTTCTGACTGGGAATTGACCGAATTTTCCTTAAAATGTTACGTTTTTATAACATTTAGTGTACAGGGACTATCGAGATAGAACCCAGTGAGCGTAAGGGTTCAGAGGCGTTTTTTTCTAAATTTCCGTTACAGCAAAAAAATAATTTAGTGGAAAGTGTAACATTTTCCATTGCGATGGTTATCGGTTTTCTTTACCTGTAAACATAACATACTATAAGTATAACATATATAAAGCAAAAAGTCAAGGGAATATTCAGTTTTTGAGTAGGGAGTCAAACACGGTATTACAATTCGCGATAATTCCCTTTGAATACTTCGTTGACATGCCAACCGATGAATTCTACATTGGGGTAATATAATTTCCTCTGCGGTAACTTAATTTTTTGCTTATGGAAATCCATAAGCCATTCCTTAAAGCCCTTTGTTCCATGGGCATCATCGGATACGAGGATTTGTAGTTGTTTGGACAACGTAAAAGCCCCAAGGTCAAATAACTTATGATGCATCACACAAAGTGCCAGTCCATTTACTGTCTTATTGGGTCCTCCATGCGATTTCCATTTGATGTGGGAGGCTTCTAATGCAATGGTTGAGGTTCCGAGTTTCACATCAAAACCGCAGACAGCACATTTATACTCGTAGGCTTTAAGGATGCTGTTTCTGAAGTTTGGGGTACGTGTTTTCGTCGCAAAAGTTTGAACTGGGAGTTCGATATTCACTGCTTGTAGGATGTCTTCATGAATGGACGGAGGGAAATGCTTATTTAGTAGTTTGTGGATTACTTCAAAAACTAATTGAGAATCGTTTTTAAGCTCTTGGAAGATGGTTTGATTGAAACCACCAGAGACATTGTAATTTCTTAAGTCAGTTATGTATGGGTCTCCACTGGATGTGAGACTAATTTGGTCGGCATCGGATACCTCCCAAATTCCGTCGTTTTGTAATCGCCAAAATGGGAATTGTGGGTTGTGGTTATCGCGCCTTGGTCCGAACTCCTTCAATAAATTTTTAAGATTCTCTTCTATATCATCGGTGTAGGAAATAAGTCTATCTTCACCACGTAGCAATTTTCCAATGGCATATAGGACCAATAAAGGCTTATGTGGTGCTCTTTCCCCTCCACTTCCCCACTGTCGTAAATCTTCAAATTTCTGAAGAATGGGTTCCCTATCCATTGGTAATCTCTCTACGGCATAGTTTATGACAAATCAGATATAATTTCCCATTATCCTCAAGAATCACTTATAACCTTATAAACGGGGGATAAGCAACACGTTTTGTGAGGTATCGAGGTTGGGAAACCTCGCCATCGAATATGAGGGGAGTGGTGTGTCGCGATTCGGAGATATTCCTACAAGTTGTGTGATTTCTCGGCGCGGCTTTCAGCAATTGCTTGTTCAATATCTACTTGTGCTTCTTCTTCACTCACCGCTGGCACTTTTTCCAATTCCGCCTTGTGCCGCTACAACATCATACAGTGCTGTCCAGAGTGCTTCTGTATTGCCATCTTCTTTATAGTCTGATAGGGCTGCTTCCAAATAGTACATCGCGAACTCTATGTCTGTGAGGTCTTTCAGAAGGTCATCTCTAAAACGGGTCGTTTGCTTAAGTAACGTTTCCGTGTTCATTTTTATCTCGCAGTTGTGTCAACCACTCTCGGAACGGATTACGCCCGTTTGGTGTGATATAGTTTCGGACTTCTCTGGCGGTGATTTGCATATCTTAAGTATAATATATTCTTGACGCGTTGTCAAATTATGGGTCATTGGGATATGTAAAGTTTCCGTTATTTCTTCAACCCCGTAGGGGTGCTATCTCTGTAGAATTTCGATACAATACGTTAAATCTAATTTCACATTCGTTTTTTCACGAAGAAGACGTATATTGCCTCTCAGGAACACACGGCACACCTGCGATCAGAAAAATCTCCGTGAAGCCTCCATGAAAACTGGAATTTTCCGTTAATCTTGTAAAATCTGATTCAGACAGCATAGTTTCAACATCCTCCATCCCACTCTGAAATTTCAGAGTAAGCATTTCAGAAACCTTCTCTCAAAACCCTTCAAAACCCAATAACCGTCTATGCTTACAGCCGTTTTGAAATCAATAATTTTTCAGATTTTACTCTGAATACTCTGAAACTTGCCACATTTTCTATTCCTTATGTCTCAGACGTGTCTCCGTGCTTGCGATCTGCATGACTGCTAAGTGCTGCCAATTGAATGACCCCGCCCGTCTACAACCGAAGATTGCAGGAGAAGTTGGGATGTGTTATACTGGAGGTGAAAATTTACTCCAATTGTTTATTTTAACCTAAGTTGCCACTTGTAGCACAAACTTTCCAATTTGTGTCTGTGGATGCGCAAACTCAAAGTTTACGCTACGAGACCTTCGCGGCTCATCAATGCTTTTCACTGAAAAATGGGGTTCGCACATCCGAAATCTTGTCTGTAGCAACTTGGGTTATTTTAGAGGGTTTGCACGCCTATTATGCACATCGAAACACTTGATTACCCCTTAATCCAGATCCCCGCTGGGATGTTCATAATGGGGACGATTCCGACCGGAATGCGGAAGACGGATCCAGAAGAACCGCAGCGCAGCGTCCTGCTCGATGCTTACGCCATCGGGACGTATCAGGTCACAAATGCGCAATACGCTCGGTTTGTTGAGGAGACGGGGAACCCGCAACCGCTGTTCTGGAACGAGTCGCATCTCAATGCTCCCGATTTTCCTGTCGTTGGGGTGAGCTGGCAGGATGCGACTCATTTTTTGGAGTGGCTCAGCGAGCTTGAAAATGAAGAATATCGTTTGCCGTCGGAGGCGGAGTGGGAGAAAGCTGCACGGGGTACGGATGCACGGGAGTATCCGTGGGGGGATGTATGGGACGCGAGTCGTGCGAACACATCGGAATCGGGGAATAAGCAGTTGATGCCGGTTGGGAATTATCCTGAAGGTGTGAGTCCTTACGGATGCTACGATATGGCAGGGAACGCCTACGATTGGTGTAGCGACTGGTTTCACATGGAGACGTATAAATACTCGCCTGTGGAGAATCCGTTAGGCGCGAGTGAAGGTCGTCGTAAGGTGATTCGCGGGGGTTCATGGATTGCGCGTGGGGAGTTCGCTGCGCGGTGTGCGAACCGTGCGGCGTATGAACCCGTCCAAGCCATTCATAGTGTCGGTTTCCGGATCGCGATGGACCTTTAAATTGGGCAATCCTATAACAACGATTTTCAATCCACCAGTGTCTATAATCACAGAAATCCGATAATCACAGAAATCACAGTGTTTTTGCTGGGGTGTTTCTTCAGACAATTAATACCCCAGATTACATCCGCGAAATCTGTGAAATCCGCGTAATCCGCGATTCAGACGAATATGCACAAAAAACCTTTACACGAACACTACCAGGACTTTCGAGACACGTTGTTGGCGTGGTTCAAGGATTATCAACGCGATATGCCGTGGCGACGCACAAGTGATCCGTACCGAATTTGGATCTCTGAAGTGATGCTCCAGCAGACGCAGGTCAAGAAGGTAGTGGGATACTATGAAAGATTCATCGTCCTGTTTCCAGATGTGCGGCACTTAGCCGCCGCGCCGTTACAGGATGTCCTGAAGGTGTGGGAGGGTTTGGGGTATTATGCGAGAGCACGGAATCTCCACAAAGCGGCACAGGTGGTTGTGAATGAACTGGACGGGAAAATACCAAGGGACTATGCGACCTTTCGGAAATTGCCGGGTGTCGGGGATTATAGTGCGGCGGCGGTGCAAAGTATCGCCTTTAGTGCACCGTATGCCGCTGTAGATGGGAATATCAAACGTGTGCTGGCGCGCCTGTTTCTGATGGAAACACCGATTAACGATGCAAAATCAGCAAAGCACTTTCAGCAGAAAGCGGATGACCTTTTGGATCCGAATGCACCGGGATTTTTCAATCAAGCGATGATGGAGTTAGGGGCAACTGTGTGCCGACCGCAATCGCCGACGTGCCTCGTTTGCCCTGTAAATGCGTTTTGTGAGGCGTTCCACACGGCACGACAGGACGAGTTTCCGTATCGGAGCGAGACGAAACCTGTCCCGGAACACCATCTCGCTGTCGGGGTTATCTATAAAGGCAATGAGGTTTTACTCACACAACGACAATTGAACGGCTTGCTCGGTGGACTCTGGGAGTTTCCGGGTGGTGAACTTGCCGAGGGTGAGACTGCTGAGAAGGCTTGCGTCCGACACATCGCTGATGTGGTCAACCTCTCTGTTAAGGATGTACGGTATTTCGCGCGCGTCAGGCATGCGTATACGCATTTCAAGGTTGTTGTGGATGTGTTTCAGTGTGATTATCATGAGGGTGAAGTGGTTCTGAAGGGTCCGCGGGATGCGAAGTGGGTCGAGATCGCGGCATTGCGAGATTATCCACTCCCGCGTGTGACGCATAAGTTTTTGGAACAATTAGTTGAAGGTGAAACGTAGTTATTGTTTGTAGTAGCGCAATGGCGCAAGTCGCGTGTGGGCTTGCGGGACAATACGCGTTAAAACGGGCGATGAATCGCCCTACTACGAACTTAAACTATCTGGTAGAATTATGAGGGGAAATGGTGCGGTTAGAAACCGCACCTACCGTTTTTTATTACAGATAGCCTCTAATTGTTTGCGCCAAAGCGTGCTTCGTATTTCTCCCATACCTCGTCGGGGAGCGGTGTGCTGGCGGCGCGGACGTTCGCTTCAAGCTGCTCGATGTTGAGACTCCCGATGTTGTTGCCCTGAATCCGCTCTTCTTTCAGACAGAACTGAAGCGCGAGTTGTAGGATGCTAATGTCTTCTTCAACACACCATTCCCAAATTGGGTATGCTGCTGCGACATCACCTTCTTTTTTCCACCGTCCGCGTGCAATTTCTGCATCGAGATCGACACCTGTGAGGATACCGCGTAGGATCGACCAACCGTTCATGACACCGATATCGTGTTCAGCTGCGTACGGAAGGATGTCGTCAGCGGCGTTCTGCCTGACGAGGTTGTAATCGTTGAAGCAGAGGATGAGGTCGATATCGCCGGTTGCCATCGCCTTGAGATGGAAATCGTGGGGACGCATTCCGTAGCCGAGGAAGTGAACGAGTCCGCGTGCTTTACATTGAAGCAAGCCGTCAAGGATACCGCCCTTCTCCAACGTGGGATCGATCTCACCTGGGTCGTGGATAAGCATCCCGTCGAAATAGTCTGTACCGAGGAGTTCGAGTTGGTCTTCGAGGTCGGCGATTGCGCGTTCGGCGGAATAATCGGGTCTACCTTCTCCGTAGCCACCCCACTTCGCGGCGGAATGGCAACAGAGCCGTCCGGTGATGATAACATCCTCACGCGGGATCTCTTTCAACGCCAGACCGAGTTTCCGCATTGAATCCCCATAACAACGTGCACAATCGAAATGGTTCACACCGATGGATACGGCGTGTTTGACAAGTTCGACAGCCTCTTCATCGGAGACGAAGCCGAAGTTGTTTCCAAATCCTTGTGTGCCGAACGGAACAACGGGGATGCTGAGTTCCGTTCTTCCGAGTCGTCGCCTCGGAATTGTGGGAAGATCTTGATTGGTTTCCATAAAATTCCTCTTAATATTTGTCCGAACCCTCAAGCGGAAGTGGCACTGCCCAGATGTTCCGATACCGAACGTCATTGCCATGGTCTTGCAGTTTGAGTGGACCCGGTGTAGCGGCTTCTGAATCGATACTTCCGACTGTCGCGCCAGCGAGTTGTGCGTTGTTGATAATCACCAAGCCGTTCTGAATGACGGTGATGCGTGGACCTTCAGTCATCTCGCCTGCGTCGTTGAAGCGGGGTGCTCGGAAGGTAATGTCGTAGGTTTGCCATTCGAGTGGTGGTTTACAAGCGTTGACAAGCGGTGCGAATTGGTTGTAGATTGCGCCGCAATCACCCATTCCAGGAACGGCAATGCCGTAGGAGTCCAAGACTTGGACTTCGTATCTGCCTTGGAGGAATACGCCACTGTTCCCTTTTGCTTGTCCGGTCGCTTCGGGCATATCAGGACACCGGAATTCGACGTGAACGAAGTGGTCAGTAAAGGTTTCCTTGCTTATGATGTCACCGGCGCGTGGAATGACGAGCATTTCGCCGCCTTCGACTTGCCAACTCGGTTCGCTGCCATCGAGGCTTGTCCAGTTGCTGAGGTCTGTGCCGTCAAAGAGGATGACTGCGGATTCTGGAGGTGTTTGTGCCATGAGTTTTCCTTTCGCATGCTGTACATGCGCAAATTGATATTGTGAAATGAGAATTTTCCACTATTTTAACGAAATCCACTTTTTTGTCAAGCGAATGGATTGCGCGATTGCACTGTTTCATGGCTGCGATGGAAGGGTTTGAAGGACGGGAATAACGTAACTGTGGATTGTATGACCGTCAACTGTATCCGTCTCCGCCCGCGGTTCCGAATTTTCACGATAATCAAACACCACATAATACCCTTCTGCTCCGCCTTCCGACGTGAGGTATGTTGCGAGTTGCTGCTTACCTGCCTGATAACTTCGCTCGCTGCGCCATACCTTCGTTTCGACAATGTAAGTCTGTCCGCTATGTGAAATGACGAGATCGGCTCTGCCCCTACCGGTTGGGACTTCCAAGTACATGGAAGCACCAACGACTTTCACCAACTCGTCGAGATAAGCGAAGAGGAGGTATTGTCCTACGAATTCTTGTGGTGTATCCGGGACTTCGAGTATTCTGAATCCTGCGCGTGCGATGAAGCCCTTAAAATTTTCGATGAGTCGCTGCATCTGAAGTTGCCCGGTCGAGGCGATATATTCTGAGAAGTCGATAGAGCTGTCTTTAGGAAAATATTCGTCCTCAAGTCCGTTTATAAGGGGTTTAAGTGCTTGGATAATGCAATGGAGGTAGATAGGATTGAGAATCTGGCATACGCCATCTTGTCCCTTTGTGATAACACCATAGGTTGCGAGTTCACTAATGGTTTCATTGTGGAGCGTAAAATTGTAGTTGCTACCATAGAAAGCAATGCGCATGAGCATTCTTTCAAAGCGTGGGTCTCTGCGGACATTTGTAATGAGGTGTTCAATATTGGTGTTTCTCTCCTCGATGAGTCGGGCGTGTGCTTGTGAAAAGTGGGATGCCTGGATCGTTTCAGTTTTGGGAATGCCGAGTTCTTCAGTGAGAATCTGCGCGAACCTGTTGACGAGGAAAGGTTGTCCTGCTGTCTGTTTATGGATCGTTTCAACGACTTTCGGTGCGAATTCTTGTCCGACTTCATCGGTGTACTGTGCCAGGAGTTCACAGACCTGCTCTAAAGTGAAGTTTGGGAGCGTGAACTCATCCTGTATGTTGAACGGCGAGATTGAGCGATCGTAGTTGAGTTGTGTGATGTTTTTAACCCCAATAATACCGACACTATACGGGGAACGGACTTCGCGTCCAGTGAGGTATATCCGGCGGAGTGAACGGAGAAATCCATTGATAGCATTCTGTGGAATACCGTCGAATTCATCGATGATGAGGACGACCTGTTGATTTTCCGCGAAGGCAGTAAACCGTTCAAAAAATTCACGCATCGAAATGTGGTTGGTCATCTGGGCATGTGTTAGAAAGGTGTTCAGTTCTTGGGAAAGCTGCTCGCCGCGTTCTCGAAGGACCTTCCGAATCTCCTTGCCGATTTCTTTACACAGCGAATGGTAAAAATCGGTGGGTATTATGTCTTCGTATTCCTCGAAGTTGAGTTGTATTGGAAAGTAGTCTGTTCCTTCGGCGGCAAGTGCCTCGAGCGCGTCTTGGAAGAACGTGGTTTTACCGGTCTGGCGTGGCGCGAACAGGACGATGTATCGTCCCTCCTTAACACGGGCGATGAAATCGGAAAGCTCCTCACGCCGGGCGACGACGTAATTATCTTTGGAATTGACGGGACCTTGAGTTCCGAATCGTCTCATGTTTTTCTCCTGTTGTCATAGGTGCAAAACATTGTATCAGGTTTCCGCGTGAAAGTCAATTCGCAATCGGTGATCAACTGTCGTTAGCGGAACACGCACAAAAAACTTTTCAAAAAAGGATAGCGTGTGCTATAATAAGTTTGTATTCGGGCGTGTTCAGTAGACGCGCTTGCAGTCACAGAGAATTGAGAAGCGAAACGTTATGCTAAAACCGAAACCCAGCATTGACACGATTCAGCCCTATCAGGGTGGTAAACCGATTGAAGAAGTCCGACGCGAGTTGGGCATTACTGATATTATCAAACTGGCATCCAACGAAAACCCGTTAGGTCCCTCGCCGTTGGCGATGGAGGCGATCTCAGAGAGTGTCACACAGGTGCATCTCTACCCTGACGGTAACGCCTACTATCTTAAAGAGGATCTCGCAGAATATATCGGAATTTCTGCTGAACATCTGATTTTGGGGAACGGCTCGAACGATGTGCTACAACTCGTCGCCGAAGCTTATGTCGCACCCGGCGATGAGGTAATTTATGCCGCAGGGGCATTCGTCGTCTATAGTCTTGTGACAAAGTTATGCAGTGCGACAGCAGTCGTCGTACCGATGGTTGAGCATACACACGACCTTTCTGCTATGGCATCGGCGATTACCGATAAAACGAAGGTCATCTTCGTTGCGAATCCGAACAACCCGACAGGCACAATGGTCACAGCGGATGAAACAGCGGCGTTTATGGAACGGGTGCCGGACGATGTGTTGGTCGTTTTTGACGAAGCCTATTATGAGTACGTTGACCGTTCAGACTATCCGCAGACGCTCCCTTATGTGCTGGAGGGACGAAACTTCATCATCACCCGAACATTTTCCAAAATTTACGGGCTGGCTGGGCTACGTATCGGATACGGCATCGCACCACCTCCGTTGGTTGAGACCTTAAATCGGGTGCGCCAACCCTTCAATTGCAGTTTGGTTGGACAAGCGGCAGCGCAAGCCGCACTCAAGGATACTGCACACGTTACGAAAAGCCGAGAACAAAACGCCAGCGGTAAAGCCTTTCTTTACGACGCATTTGACAACATGGGGCTTCGTTATGTTGAGAGCGAAGGCAATTTCATTATGTTGCACCTCGGACAATCGGGAACGGATGTCGCCGACGCGCTTCTGAAAGAGGGTGTTATCGTCCGTCCAATTGGGGGTTACGGCTATCCAAATGCAGTGCGCGTGACAATCGGCACACAACAGGAAAACGAAAAATTCATCACGGCTTTAGGAGTTGTCAGTGGTCGGTGATCGGTTATCAGAGGAATAGTTTTCATTTTTCAGTTACAAGAGCGGGTTTCCGTTAAAGGATAGCCTCTTAACTGATGACTGAAAGGTTTTTCGCAGAAAAACCGCACCGACAACTGACAACCATTAAAAAATATGAAAGAACTCTTACAAATCAGCAACAAACGACCTACGCGAAAAATTATGGTAGGGAATATCCCAATCGGCGGTGGTAGCCCTATCTCCATCCAGACGATGACGACAACGCTGACGCGCGATGTCGATGCCACATTAGCACAGGTGGAGCGGTGTGTGGAGGCAGGCGCGCAGATTGTCCGCGTTGCTGTTCCCGAAGAACCGGATGCCAAGGCACTCGGTACGCTTGTGAAACGTGCGCCTGTTCCCATCGTTTCGGATATCCATTTCAACTACCGATACGCACTCGCAGCAGTGGATGCAGGGGTGGCGAAGGTTCGCATTAATCCGGGTAACATCGGTAATGAGCAGCGAATTGCCGAGGTCCTGTCTGCGGCGAAAGCGGCGAATATCCCCATCCGTATCGGTGTCAACGAGGGATCGCTTGAAAGGGATCTCTTAGAGAAATACCCGTCCCCGACAGCGGAAGCGTTGGTGGAGAGTGCAATGCGGCACGTCAAGATTTGTGAGGAACACGATTTCAGGGACATCGCTATCTCTGTGAAGTCGAGCGATCCACTTCGGATGATAGAGGCGAACCGTCAGTTTGCCGCGAAAGTCCCGTATCCGTTGCATCTCGGTGTGACGGAAGCGGGTACGCCTCGACGCTCGCATGTCAAATCGACACTCGGCATCGGCACATTGTTATTGGAGGGGATTGGGGACACCATCCGTATCTCGATAACCGGCGACCCCGTTGAGGAGGTTTTGACCGCAAAAGAACTCCTTCGGGCATTGGGTATGGCAGACGACATGTTAGACGTTGTTTCCTGTCCGTTCTGCGGGCGCGGTGACCCCGCGGCGGATTATGAGAACATTGTGGCTGTCGCTGAGGAACTTTTAGAGAAACACGGCATCAAAATCCCAGTCGCTGTGATGGGGTGTGAAGTCAACGGACCCGGTGAGACGCGCAACGCTGAAGTCGGCATCCATTTGGGGGGTAAGGAGCTTGCCGTTCTGAAGGTTCGTGGGGAGCGGGTGCGTACTTTCCGAGGAAAAGACGAGGTCAACCCGGAATTTTTGGCGAATGCATTGTTAGAAGCGGCGCAACAGTTAGAGGCATCACAAACCGATAAATCCGTGTAGAGAAAATGAATGATTTTTGGCAACATATCCGAAAAGCGATTCGATTGATTCCTGTCCAGATTGGGTTGCTCGCGCTATTTTTTTTAGGTTACCACCTCTTCCTGTATTACTGCATGCGCGAGATGTCTATCAATCTCGGTGCGGTGCGGTATGAAAGGCACATTTTACCCCTTTATGCCGAACCGAGTTTCGACTTGAGTTGGTGGGTATTTCCTGCCCTCGTGGTGTGTGTCGGATTTCTGTATCTCTGCCACAGATACCTGCTTGCGGGTGCGGATGGTCGTCGCTTAATATGGATAGCGATTGCTTGCTTCATCGCCATTAACATCAGTGTTGCCCAAATTGATGGCTACCGAGAAATTGAACGTGATGGTGAAAGGACGCGAATCTTAACGCTTTTAGAGCCGTATACGCGGACTTCATTGGAGTATTACGGCGATGTGCCGCGGGTCGACGAACTCGGAATCCGTAGGTTTCTACGGGATTATAGCAAACCGGAATTGTTTGATACGCTCTCAGGACACACGCGCACGCATCCGCCCGGAGGTGTGCTTTTTTTATGGCATATCAGCGGACTTTTCGGTTACAATCTCGTCTCGGCATCGTTAGTCTCAATTCTCTTCACTGCGCTCACAGTCATACCGATCTATCGTCTCGGTGCGCATCTCTACGGCGAAAAAGTCGGTCGGTACGCCCTGCTCCTTTTTCTTATCACCCCGAACTTTGTAATGTTCACCGGCACGTCAATGGACGGTCCCTTCAGTGTCTTTCCAATCCTGAGCATTTACCTCTTTTATAAAGCACGAGATCGGGAAACCATACCGGACCAAGCGTGGCATGAATTCCGCCCCTATAGCTTATTGACGGGACTTTCGCTTGCGCTTGGGATGTTCATGACGTATTCAACGGTCGTTGTGGGTGTCTTTCTGTGTGTTGTCGCTTTGCTGGAGCGGAAGCAATTCGGGCAGTATCTGAAGGTTTTGCTGTTCGCGGCGTTGGGATTTGTCGGATTTTATGTGTTGCTTTTCGTCCTGACTGGTTTCCATCCAATCGAGGCGCTCTGGGCGGCTATCAAGAAAGATGAGATGGGTATGGGAACGGGTTACGAAAGTGTTGGACGTTATTTCCACCTAAGTTTCGCCAATCTGTTTGCGTTCCTCATTGGCGTAGGATTCCCGATAACGACCGTTTGGCTACGGCAGATCGTCGCATCGGTGAAAGAGTGGCGGCAGAATACTCTCTCGTCTGAACAGGAAAGCAGTGAAACTCGTGTCCCTTGGGTATTTCGCCATGGTGCTTTGGACAGTTTCATCGTCGGTTTCGTCATCACGCTTCTCTACTTCACATTCTCGACGCTGTTTACGATGGAAGTCGAGCGGATCTGGATTTTCATGGTGCCGTTTTTCGTGATTCCGGTTGCTAAACACCTCGCGACGCGCCCGATATCGGACTTCTATTGGGTCGCGGGTATTCTCGTTGTGCAACTGATCGTGTCGGAAGTCCTGCTCTATACGTATTGGTAGGGAGTGGTGGTCGGTTATCAGTTTTCAGTTAAGAGGTTTTCGTCTCACAAGGGGTTTCTCTTTGTAGTGTAGGAAGTTGTTGGTATCCTACACACCCCGTGCTTGCGGGGGCAGGGGGTAGCACAACCTAACAGGTTATGCTACAATAGGCTCAAAACCGTTAGCCCGTAAGCGTAGCGGAGGGGTTTTTGCGAATCAACGCTGAATGCGCGTGTGGCATTCATCGGGGCATTTCCCCAATATCTACGTGAAGGCAGGTTCATACGCCGTACCCACCTTACCGACCCGCAAGGTAAAATTAAAAATCCGCAAGGTAAAATTAAAAAATTAAAATTCTGTATGTCATTGATTCCATGACAAAGGACGGTGCCGAATCACAACTGCTCAAGACATTGGATCGGTTGCCGCCTGAGCGATATGAAGCGTCCGTTGTCCTGAGTCGTGCCGAAGGGGAACGTGTTAGGGAACTCGCCGCACTACCGTGTGTGCGGGAGGTGGCAACACTCGCAGGTGAAGGCAGACGTCCGAGATTGCTCGAAAAGGCGTTTGCACTCGGTGGCATTGTCAATGCTGTCGAACCCGACATCGTGCATAGCTGGTTGTGGTATTCCAATTTCCTCTGCGGACTCTCGCGTAGATTCGGACTGTGGCGACAGATTCCATTCATCGCTTCCCAACGCGGCGACTAC
Source organism: Candidatus Poribacteria bacterium (assembly GCA_965208635.1). GTDB lineage: Bacteria > Poribacteria > WGA-4E > WGA-4E > WGA-3G > WGA-3G. Next base: position 5,174,795 of record OZ242349.1, on the reverse strand, counting down.
CATGCGCGGTACGGGAAGTTTCGGCTCTATCTTACAGAAAAACTCATCTACAATACCGCCGATGTCCTTCTGACGAACGCAGCGCAGATCCAACGGCATCTCCACCAGCGGTATCCAGACAAAAACATTGTTAGCATCCCCAATCTGTTGGAATTACCCACCGAGATGTGGTCACAACCGCGCACGTGTAGTCCCGATGAGAAGTTAATCGTAAGTGTCGGACGATTCGCTCCTGAAAAAGGGCATCGGTATCTGATTGAAGCATTAAATTTGTTGAATCGAGAAGATGTCGCGTGGCGATGTACGTTTCTTGGTGAAGGTGAGTTGGAGGCAGGACTCCGAGCACTCACGGCGGAATACGGGCTTTCAGAACAGGTGGCGTTTCCGGGATTTAGTGAGGATGTTTTCTCTGTGCTTCTGACAGCGGATGTCTTTGTGCTTCCATCGCTACACGAGAGTTCACCGAATGCGTTAATTGAGGCAATGGGGATCGGGATGCCGTGCATTGCATCGGATGTCGGAGGTATCGTAGATTTAATAGAGGGTGAGAAGGACGGTATTCGGGTTCCGCCACGGGATCCTACAGCGTTAGCGACGGCACTGTATCGGGTGCTGACTGAACCCGATTTTGCGAAGGAATTGGGTAGGAGCGCACACACGACCATTCAGGAGAAGTTTGATAGTACGGTGTCTATTCAAAAATTAGAAGAGATTTATCGGCAATTATTCGTCGAGTAAGAAATATCTATTACTTGCAATTCTTTAGGACGCACAGGGTGGAACAGTGGTTAGACAATTCCGGATTTTCAGATGGGTAGGTCTAATAGGATAAGTTTATGACTTCTTGTGGGGCAATATGATAGATGCGTAATTTTCTAAAAAATATGGTAGCAACTGTTATTTGTCTGTTGGGGATGTCGATGCTTATCCGGGAGTGGGTGTCTTGGCATCGGGTTGCTATCCTCCTGTATCACGACCCGCAACCCGCAATTTTCGCGAAACATATCGCCTATCTCTCGCGTCATTACACGATTATCTCACTGGATACCCTCGTTACTGCAATTCATCAACAGGATTTCTCACGGATCCCTTCAAAAAGCGTTGTGATTACGATTGACGACGGACACGTTGGCAATGTCGCGCTTCTACCGATTTTCAAGCAGTACCGTGTTCGTCCAACGCTCTACGTCTGCACGCAGATTATTGACACACATCGGCATTTCTGGTTTAAGGTAGAGGGACACCCTAAAGCGGAGAAGGAGAGATTGAAAACGCTCCCGAATGCAGAACGGTTGACGCGCCTCAAACAGGCTGCTGACTTTGAACCTGAGAAAGTATATCCAGACAGGCAGGCACTCAATATCTCAGAAATGAAAGAGATGGCGGAAAATGTTGATTTTCAACCGCACACCCGATTCCATCCGATCCTCCCGCGTTGTACGGAGATGGAGTGTAGACAAGAGGTGCTTGAGAGCAAAAGGGATTTGGAAACGCTTTTGGGGATTGAGTGTTCTCATTTCAGTTACCCAAACGGCGATTATACTGAACGCGAGATTGAAATTGTGAAGTCGGGTGGGTTCCACTCGGCACGCACGACAGATATAGGATGGAACACGCTGGACACGCCGTTGTATCGACTGAAGGCTGTTCCAATCACCGATGACGCGGGGATGATACTCTTCCGTTCAGAACTCACAACGATCCCCCAACGGCTTCGCAGATGGGCGAATTCTTTATTATAGTAAAATCTAAAAATACTGAAGTTTGGACAATCCGTATCCGATTGAGGTAGCGTTTGCAAGCAACCGCAGATTTTTCTCACAGTTACACCTGTCAATAAAACTGAGGAAAAACACCTCACACTGTAGGTTGGGTAGAACGAGTGGCACCGAAACCTCCGACACAGACACGCCCCTTGAAAGTCCAAAGGCACCTGTAAATATCTCAAGGTCTGAGTGAAACCCAACGTTGTTTTTCTCAAGGTCCTGGGTGTGTTGGGTTTCGCTGTATCTGTCTACAAGCGAGGTGTCTGGGTCAACGGGTGTTTGGGTGCCAACAGGCGGTTCTGGGTTTTACCGCTCAACCCAACCTACGGGATCCCTGAAGGTTGATGGACCATCCGAAATTGTCCAAAGCTTAGTAAAAATATGTAAACAGTTTCAATAAACAAGTACCCCGCCACCGCTGGCGAGGGTGTTTTTGATAGGGTGTTTCCTTAAGTATCCTCGCCTCTTTGGGGTGTCTCATTAATTCTAAACTTTACTATAAATGGCAGTCAGTAGTTAGGTGTTTTGCTTGGGTGTTTTCCCAGGTTGCTGTGCAACCCTTTCAGCAGTCGGTGAAGAGGGTATTGTTAGGCGGAAACCCTCTTTGCTGATTGCTGATCGCTGATGGCAATTGCTATTATAGGGAGAAGTCGTTTGACAGAATGGCACCGTGCCTACATCCAGAACGCTTACCGCGAATTAGAAGATGGCATAACGCGAAGGCAACTCGATGCTTTGGACATCAATGCTACCGGTAAAAGGGTGTTAGATGTCGGGTGTGGACCGGGGAATCTTCTCGTCGCCATCTCCACCGACACACCGGAGTTCCTTGTTGGTGTCGATGTTGATGCGTTTTTCTTAGCGTCCGGACGTTCTCAGATAGGCGAGTTAATAGACCGGTCTTCTGTAGATCCTACCTTGCTACGTGCGGCACTCCCAACCCTGCCTTTTGCAGATGCGTCTTTTGATCTCGTAACCTGTTTCCTCGTCATGCCGCATGTCCCCGACGACGAAACCGCCTTAACTGAGCTTGCACGGGTCTTGAAACCCGGCGGCACGCTCGTGATCTCTGGACACGGGTTCGGGTTTCCACTTCGGTATCTCAAGCGTTTCAGACTGAAACCGTTACAGATGTATCTCGCCAGTCTGATTTATGGATGCACTGGGAAAAAGTGGATTCGAAACACGCTGCAAAACGATAGGAAGATCTGCGACATCTTAAAGGGGATCGGTGTGGTCCCAGAAATGCGGCACTACAACAAAAAGGTGCTTGGATGCGTTGCGACTTACTGGATTAAGGCGATTAAAAGCGAGGTTAGCCCTAAAGCGACGCAGTAATAGGAGAACACCGAGAATTTGCCTCGATTTAGCACAACCAGTAGAAACCGCAGCGCGATATAGCCGACAATAAACGAGGCGAGCATACCGGTTCCCACGATGTGAAATGGGATTGTGGTGTCTCCGAGGTCTCGAATTTTGAGGGCAACCGCTCCAAGGATCGCGGGAATTGAGAGTAGGAAGGAATATTCCGCCGCGGTTTTTGCGGGAATCCCCAAAAAAAGTGCCAGCGAAATTGTCGTACCCGAACGGGAAATACCCGGTGTAATTGCGCAGCCTTGGGCGATGCCGATGAGCGGTGCGTGCCACGTTTTCAATTCTTCGGTGAATGTATCCGGACTATCTGTTTTCCCTCTGCGGAGCCGGGGGAGTTGGAGAATGATGCCGGTGAGGATTAACATGGTGCTTACAATGCGGATCTCATCGAAGAAGGATTCCAGTTGCGTCTTAAACACCACCGCGATAATTCCTGTTGGAATAGAGCCGATGAGTATCAGCCATATAAATTTGAGTTCCGCCGATGTGTTGAGCGTTGCCCTTGGTTTCCGCCAAAATTGGGTATCTCCGAGTGCAGATAGCCCACCTATCACTAACCGCCCTATGGCATCACGATACGCGACGAGCACGGCGGCTAATGTTCCGACGTGAAGCATCACATCAAAAAAAACGAGGGGTTCCTTGAGTCCGAGGAATTGCTGTGCCAAGACGAGGTGCCCTGAACTGCTGACGGGTAGGAATTCTGTTAAGCCTTGTAAAATCCCAAGAAGAATCGCTTCAAGAAATGTCATGGGGATATTGTAGCACTTAAGGTATCAGCTTTCAAGGGCAATTTGTCGACGGTTTCCGATTGCCATTGCGCGTTGCTATAATTCAGAGAATGTTGTATAATACATTAATAGTGTTCAACGTTTGTGTTAAAATTCCTGTTAAAATGTTTTAGGAGGCACAAGAATGCGTAGAAATCTATTCCTGTTAGGACTTACAGCAATCTGTGTATTTGTGGTGAGTCTCTCGCACGCTTTCGAGGAAGAGGACATCCTCGTCTATTACTCTTTTGACAAATTGAGTGGTACTAAAGTCAGTGATGATTCTGGCAATGGGAATGATGCAGAATTGGTCGGAAAGGGTTCGCTTGTTGACGGGGCATTCAATAAAGCAATCCATCTGAACGGTGGTGTCGTTGTAATGGAACAGAACGACTTTATCGTTCCAATCGGTGAGAAAACAGAGATCACAATGGAAGCGTGGTTTTACCTGAATCAACACGCCTCATACGACGGGATTATCTCGATTGAAGCCGCGGCTGGTGGATGTTGTGAATTCCGGACGATGGTGGACCCCAGTTTCAATCCATTCTGGGATGCGGGACATCACGCCGACAAGAAGCTCGCAAACTTCAAATTTGAATTGAAAGAGTGGTACCACTACGTTTTAGTTGCCGATGGAAAAGATGGCAAAATCTATGTCAACGGTAAATTTATCGGTGAGGTGCCAGAGAATTTCAAGTGGCCCAAGTTCAAAGAAGCAGCGATCTACATCGGTGCTGGCGAAAATCCGAACCTCCATAAAGTCGAAGATGCGATCATTGATGAAGTCGTCATATACGCGGCGGCGTTGACTGAAGAAGAGGTAAGGGAAAATATGGAACTGAGTATACCGGTGGTACTTGCTGTTGAAGCTCACGACAAGTTGGCGGTGACATGGGGAGAATTGAAAACCGATTTATAGAGTAATTTGTAGGGCGAGGGACTTCCACCTCAGCGGGAGCATGCGATCACGATCATCGTGATCGCGTGACTTCCAAAGCCCTACACCAATTCGGAGACGCTATGAAATTAGGATTCTTATCAAAAATTTTTGAAGGTGCGTTGAGTATTGAAAACACATATAACCAATGCGATAAGGCACTGAGTGAACTAAAAGCCTATAACGAAAATCGCCAAGAAGCGGATTTTCGGATCTCAGATGAAGATAAAGCGGAATTGGACGAGGTCGTCAACACCGCGATTACAAATGCGACCCGCATCATTGACAAAGAAGGTGAACGGAATTGGCCCGGTGTGTTTCGGGAAATGCACACGAATTTGGCAAAACTCTATTTGGAACTTGACGAACACGATAAGGTCCGAGCCGCCTGTGAACGCCTCCAAGACTATGGCGAAACCGGTAGGCTGGATGCCGATGAAGTGCTGCAGAGCCTCAAGGAGAAAGAAGAGGAGAAATCCTAAAAATGACCTTAGAGCAAGTGATAACCCAGGACCCAGAGATTCACGCGGGGATGACTGTGTTCACGGGTACCCGTGTTCCGGTAAAGACCCTTATTGATCATCTAAAAGCGGGTGATAGTCTTGACTATTTTCTTGAAGGATTCCCTTCTGTTTCTCGGGAGCAGGCAGTCGCGTTTTTAGACCTCGCGTTGACCGTAGCCATTGGTGCCCCGTCTGACTAAAGTAGAGACTGCGGAGGCGAACATGCAATTCCTGAACCCTGCCGCGTTCTATCTACTCGGTGTCATTCCGATTGTGATCGCACTCCACTTTCTGAAATTACGCCGCCATACCCGCCTCGTCCCCAGCATTATGTTTTGGCTCTCCACTGACGAAGACCGGAGAGCAAATGTCCCTTTCCAACGGCTCCGTAACCTACTCCTCCCATTGCTACAGGTACTGTTCTTGTTGCTCCTGATATGCAGCGTCGCGCGCCCCGCACTACGTAGACCCGGATTTATGCCCGGAAAAGCAATTCTTATCGTTGATAATTCCGCGAGTATGTCCTCAAAAGAGATGGGACAAACCCGCCTCACACTCGCAAAACAGGAAGCGCAGGAATACATTCAAGAAGTCTCTGCGAGTGGTGGGATGATGCTCATGGTGACGAATTCCCCTGAAACCTATATCCAACAAGCTTTTACAACGGATACCTCGAAACTCCACCAGGCAATAGTTGACATCGCTCAGACCCATGCACCACGTAATTTACGTCCTGTCTTTGATGCGGCAACACGTTATGCGGATTCGCCGCAAGACAAGATTGTCTTTGTGAGTGGGACGTTTGAGAACCTACCGGATATATCGTTGCCGGTGCAGGAAATCGGAGTGGGTGGGAGTGCGGAGAATGTCGGTATCGTTCGGTTCGGTGTTGAAATGTTAGAGGATCGTTATGAAGTCCTCATCGGCATTCAAAATTTCACGGGTACATTGAGGGAATTGGACGTTCAATTGTTGGTGGAGGATGTTCTTCTCGATGATAGAACGGTGTCCGTTCCGTCGGGTGGAACGAAATCAGTGCTGTTTTCAGGTGATCCGAGCGGTTTAGAGGGAAAAGTGCTGAGTGGACACCTTGATATAGATGACGACTTTCCACTGGATAACAGTGCTTGGGCACTCCTATCTGCTATCCCGCAACTGCGGATTTTACTTGTGAGCGACAATCGAAAATCGTTGTTACCCGATCTTTTGGAGTCGTACGGAGATCACGTGAGGTTGAATGTGGTGGATCCCGCAGACTATCACGGCATTGGCGATGCCGATGTCGCAATCTTTGATGGTGGCACACTCGCCGGACGCGAGGCTTTTGAGGGTTTCTCGGAGACTACCTCTGGATCACAATTGGTCTTCATCGCACCCGGGAACAATCTGCCCTACATTCAAGAAGAGTCTCCAGTTGCCGAAACGGAGAGGACACCTGTTCGCGTTATCAAAGAGGATGGAAACCACCCCCTCATGGAGAGTGTATCGCTGCAGGGACTACAGATAAGCGAGTCTATGCACCGAGTGTTACCCCTCTGGGGACATGCGCTTGTTGAGACGGAGAAAGGGGCATTGATATGGCTCGGTAGCAGACAGAATACTCGGCTTCTTGTTTTCGAGTTCGACGCGTTTAACCCCGAGATCTCTACCTTTCCGCTGACTGTCCCCGATGGACCGCAATTCGTCTATCAGTGTTTAGCGTGGTTTGAAGCAGGGACTGCTCCGTTGCAGTCACTACAATCTCAAGGAAGTGGAACCCGACACGCCTTCCGGACTGGAGAACGGGTGAGCGTCGCGTTGAGCCACAAGGGACGCACGCTTCACGTGCAGAAACCGGATGAAACGACGGTTGGATTGGAGAACTCGATATTCACCCAGACAGATCAAATTGGGGTCTATACCCTTTTTGCGGATGGTAGACAGGTTGAAAGGTTCACGGTCAATTTACTGAACGCTACGGAATCGGCACTGTTCCATTCTCCAACACCAGCCATTACAGACCTTTCCATGGATGTGGAAGGTGGATTGCAACCGATGGTGCAGGAGATATGGCGTTGGTTTGCGCTTTCGGCGTTCCTGCTTCTCCTTTTGGAGTGGTGGTTTTATCATCGGAGTGATATATAGATAGAATTGTTTTTGCGCGTAGGTTGGGTTGAACGAGCACTACCAATGGGCTACTAACTCAGAGGAGGCTGGGATTGGATCAGTCCCCGCCATTTCCTATAGATATAGAGTGAAACCCAACACGCTGTTACTTGAGAGCAACAGATTTGTTGGGTTTCGCTATATCTATCTATAGGAACGCGCATTGAAAGACGGAATTTGTCGTGTGAATGAGATAGATCCTGGTTATGTGCCACTCAACCCAACCTACAACTTTACTATTTCTTATAATTCTATTCAACGACTATCACGCTAAGAATCTTCTGAAGCAACTGGGCTTTTGGTTGCACGCCTCCGGAACGGCCAACAGCCTTACCACCTTGGAACACCATATAAGTAGGATGTGTCCTAACCTGATATTTTCCGGTTGTTTGGCGACTTTGCGCAACATTCATTTTCGCGACAGCAAACGTGTTCCTATTCTCTAAAGCAATTTCGGCGACAACTGGCGCCATCTGTTTACAGAACGGTCAGCCATCCTTTACAAACTCAACCACAACAGGTAGGTCTGAGTTAAGCACGAGGGAGTTAAATGTCGCGTCGGTGACTGCAAAAGGAATGCCGGATGTCTTAGGGGCAGTGGTGAACCGAATGTTGATGTCGGTTGAGTTGCCAGCCGCATCACTGACTTTCCCCGCAATAACATAGGTTATCTCATTGTCAAGTTCTTTGCCTCTGACGAGTTCAAGCGTCCCTTTCTTGCCTTCAACTTTGCCGCGCCAACCCACATCAGCACCTGTTACGGTTTGCAGTGCGATGTTACCGGTTACCTCTTCGCTGAATGCAACTTCAATCCGCCCAGGGAGATTCAGTGCTTCGGGGTCAACATCTTTATCGCCATCATTGACGCTTCCACTGGTAATTTTGGGTGCCTCGGTATCCGGAACGCGGACGGTATAGTTAAGCGTTTCGGATCCATCCGCCCACGTGATAGTCAAGGCGAGTGCGCCTGCGTCAAACGGACCCGTGATTCGCACCCGTTTGCCAGTAGTTCTCGCCGTTCCCGTGCTCACAGTAACGTCCTCTGGAGGGTTGTCGAAGGTAAGGGTGATGGTATCGTCAACGGCAATTTGTGATCGGACCGCTGGATCTGCGCGAACGAATGTGACAGGTGGTTTGATGGTATAGTTGAGCGTCTGAGTACCATCCGCCCAAGTGATTGTCAGTGCGAGTGCGCCTGCGTCAAACGGACCCGTGATTGACACAGTTTTATCAGCGACTGTAGCGACCCCTGTGCTCACAGTAACGTCCTCTGGAGGGTTGTCGAAGGTAAGGGTGATGGTATCGTCCACAGCGAGTTTAGAGTTAGCTGCTGGGTTCGCACTCACGAACGCTGCGAGGGGTCTGATGGTATAGTTGAGCGTCTGAGTACCATCCGTCCAAGTGATTGTCAGTGCGAGTGCGCCTGGATCGAAGGGACCCATGATTGACACGGTTTTGTCGGTAACTGTAGCGATACCCGTACTCACAGTGATGTCCTCTGGCATGTTGTCAAAGGTGAGGGTGATGGTATCGTCCACAGTAAGTTTAGAGTTAGCTGCTGGATTCGCACTCACGAACGCTGCGGGAGTTCTAATGGTATAATCGAGCGTTTCGGTGTCGTCTGTCCAAGTGATTGTCAGTGCGAGTGCGCCTGGATCGAAGGGACCCATGATTGACACGGTTTTGTCGGTAACTGTAGCGATACCCGTACTCACAGTGATGTCCTCTGGCATGTTGTCAAAGGTGAGGGTGATGGTATCGTCTACAGTCAACTGCGAGCCGATTGCTGGGTTCGCGCTGATGAACATCACAGGTGGGCTAACTGTTTTACCCAAGTGGCTTGCGACGCGTGTCAAATCGAGGATATTAACGGTACCGTCCCCGTTGACATCCGTATTCGGGGTCTGATCTGCGGCGGGTGTCGTACCGAGGTTTGCGGCGACGAGCGTCAGATCAAGGATATTTATCACGCCATCGGCATTGATGTCGGATGCTCTTAAAGCATCAAGATCCGCATCTTGTGTGTAGCCTACGGTTAAATTCGTGAGGATTAAACAGGTCGTTAGGCATAAAAAGACGATTTTTTTCATTTTTTCTCCTCGCTTTCGTCAATCTCTAACATTTCAAGGATACGTTGTACCAATTCAGTCTTAGGCATCGCTCCTGCGAACCTTACGACAATCTCTCCGTCCTTGAATACGATATACGTAGGTGTTCCGCGAATGCTGTATTCAGTTGTTTTCTCGGGTTGCGTATTTACATCCAACTTGACGAAACTGAAGACCTCTCGATATTCCAATGCAACTTCTGCGACCACCGGTCGCATCCGTATGCAGAATATTCAGGTATCGTCTTTGAATTCTACGACGATAGGGAGTTCAGAACCCAAGACGATAGCGTCAAACGTTGCATCGGTGACTTCATACGGGATACCGGATCTCTTACCAAAATGGCTTGCGACGAGCGTCAAATCCAGAATATTGACGGTGCCGTCCCCGTTGACATCCGTATTCGAGGTCTGATCTGCAGTGGGTGTCGTGCCGAGATTTGCGGCGACCAGTGTCAAATCAAGGATGTTGACGGTGCCATCGACGTTGACATCGGAGCCTTGTAGGTGTTCGAGATTAATTTCTTGTGTGTAGCCTGTCGCTAAGAAATTGGTCAGGATTAAACAGGCAGTTAGCAATAAAACCGTAATCTTTTTCATAGATAGTTTATGTTTGTGCCTTGTGCCATTCTTGAACAGCTTCGGGGATCGCTTGCAGATTTTCGATTGTCGTTTGAAGTGGGATCGCACACTCGGGTCCAATAAGTGGCACTCCCGCATCAAGGTTTTTGACGACCTCCGCTTTGACGTCTTCCGGTTCTTTAGAAAACAGCGTCTCAGGGTTATTGATATTGCCGATAAGGGCAATCCGCTCCTGAACAATGTCCATAGATTCCTGTGGCTCATTTTTAGAGTCGTAATGGAAGGCGGACATGCCGGTTTGCGCGATGTATTCCATTCTATCAACGGTGCGTCCACAGATGTGCAGGATTAAAGGAATAGGGATCCGTTCGACGAATTCGATGTGGAGGTCTCGGAGGTAGCGTTGGTAGTATTCGCCACTGACGAGGTCGCCTGTCGCATGGTCAGGGAGGGTAAGTGCATCGGCACCTGCCTCGATTTGTGCGACCCCGAATTGCACAGTGGCTTCCTTCATCCGATCGAGCGCGAGTTTCGTTCTACCGGGATCGTCAAGTGAGAGCAACAGGAAGGGTTCAACTCCGAAGCAGTGGTAGCCGAGCGACCAAGGTCCCATTGTTTTCCCGATGACAGCGATGTCATCGCCGTATTCTTTCTTCAGGATTTTAATCGCGTCCAGGACGCACTTGGTGTCTGGATGCGTCAAGAAGTCGTCGGGTATAGCAATATCGTCAGCATCTTCCCAGATCGGTTCGCGCATCATAACTGTGGGCCAATTGTCCTTTTGTTCCCACTGAATTTTACAACCGAGCGCGCTCGATTCTTGGATAATGGTGAAAACGGGCATGATGGTATCGAACCCGAGCTCGGTATATCCTGTCGCAGCGAGGCGTGCCATGAGTTCCGGTTCTCGATTCGCCTGTGGGAAGGGCGCGTCAACGAGATCCATCAGTTCAACAGTCGCGACGGAGGTCGGATTACAGATAGGTGTTCGGTCAGTCGGTTCGTTGTTTAGCGCGGCGAGCACCCGTTCACGACCCGTCATCGATTTAACAGTTTGATTTTGCATCCTTAAATTCCTTCAATTTCCTTGATTGTTTATTGCTTGACGAATGTGGTGGAGAAGACCTGCTTTCTGCATTCCACCTACGAACCGTCCCGTTATTTTTCCATCTCGGAACACAATAAAAGTCGGAATCGCTTCAATCCGATATTTTATGGTTGTTTGTCGATTTCTGTCGGTGTCTAACTGCGCGATGAGGAAGGTTTTCTCATTTTCGGAGGCGACCTCCTTGATAATAGGTGCCATCCATTTGCAGGGTGGGCACCAGTCTGCCCAGAAATACACCACAACGGGTGACTCGGATTCCATGACCAGTTCTGTGAAGTTTGCGTCAGTGACGTTAAATGGAGACTTCGTCAGTTGCGGCTTCGGCTCCGGCTCCGGTTCTTCAATAGTTTCTTCGATGTCTATAGAGGTGCTCGGACTGGGCGCAGTGACGGTATAATTGAGCGTTTGCTCACCATCTGCCCAGGTGATCGTGAGAGCAAGTTCACCTTGCGTGAAGGGTCCGATGATCGTAACGGTTTTCGTGGAGATGGTAGTTTTACCTATTTTTCCATTACTCGCTCGGACTGTTACGTCTCTGGGTGTTTTGTCAAAGTTAAGCGTGATGGTTCCATCTGCTGGGATCTCACCGTCTGCTGGGATCGCGCTCACGAATACGATAGTTGGAACTTCTTCGTCGTCATCGGAACTCTCGCAGCCTGTTATATGGATCGTGAGTAAGACTGCTATTATTGTAGATGAGACGCTGAAAAACAGGTTCATCCGAATTCCTCCGGCGCGAAGAATGAACTATATCGGAATTATATCACGGATTTCTTTTAATTGTCAAAGGAAAGAAAAAGCGAGGTTCAAAAGGAAGAAAAGAAAGGGACAGAGACTGAGCAAGTTTCAATATTAACGTTCAGGTTTTGGATCTCCAGTTGGATTGGAAAGTTGGAAGCATGGAGGTTTGGAAGATAGGACGCACGGCATTTCTTCCAGACTTTACTATAAATTTTTTCATCATTCTTCATCATTCATCGCTGGGATCATGAAAGCGAAGCGTCCGCCAAGGTCGTCACCATTTTGATCGGCTGGATTGAACAGTCGGGCGCGATGGGCTGGATCGGCGGCATCCACAACATTGTTGGAAATCAGCCACAAGCCGATACCGGTTTCTTCGTGCGGGAACTCATCGTCCCTGATGATACTGAAGATTTTCGGCACACCGTCGGCATACAGATCAATTGCTTCAGTCGCCACAAAAAACTGACCGAGACGATCGCCCGTTGACCAGTCAGGTTGGTCGGTATACTGCAGCCGAAGCTGCGCCGCAAGCTCAGGTGTGCATACGTCAAACCCAAGTTTCTTCGCCCGCTTGATAATGGCATCAAGGGACACCAGCTCATCCTGAAGGAAGCCCATTTCTAAAAGACTCATTACAATAACATCAACCTGCTGCTCTTCTTCCTCAACAGGAAAATCCCGATGGGTAAGCGCCTGCATCGACCATTTGCTCACTCTGAAGTGATTTTTAGTCAGGGAATCAAGCAGTGCCTCACCATCCTCATGGGTGCCGAGTGTCACGGTAAAATCCGAGCCAATCTCTTCTTCCATGACATTCTCTTCTTCCATATTCTCAACCATGTCCTGATCCATAATAACCGGATCCGTGTCTGTTTCCGTAATAACTGGATCCGTGTCTGTTTCTGTGTCTGTTTCCGTGTCTTCGCGCGAACATGAGGAAAGAAAAGCGGCCGACAACAGTATAGACAGAATAACCGACAAAATTGCCGTTATTTTCATGTATCTTTCCCTCCATTTATAGTGGCAATACCTTCGCCAAAATGATTGACAGAATAGGGTAAATATCCTAAAGTTATAGGTGAACAAACCAAACCTACAAGAATGTTTACCCATGTCTGAGATTGTATCATTATCTACTGTTTTCAGTCCACATTCATTACTGACAATTACTGGGCAGTGTAGATATTCTCAGTTATTGTATTACTGAATAAAAAACCATCCTTCTATATCGTTGACAACCACTCTATAATGGCCAGGCATGAACTCCCCGATAGAAATTTCTTTTTCATATTTTCCGATACCCCAGGCGTGTCTTAGAAAGTCGCGTGTTCCCAAGGGGCAGGGAATACTACTGGGGACTTTACTTGTTATTTGGATGTAGAGGGTATCTTCTTCTTGTCTTTGATGCGTCTCGAAAAATGGTAGACCCAGTCCGCAAAAGTATCCTGCAACATTAACGCTAACTTGAGCAGGTCTGCTTTCTGATAACAAAAATTCAATGTCCTCAACGATCGGCTTTCTAATAATCCAACTCTCATTGTCTTCAATATGGAATGCGAATTCGAGATCGCCTGCGATCACTTTATATTCACCGATTGTGAACTCCCCAATTGAAACCTGTTTTTGGATTTCAGTTACTGCTTGTCCACAAGTACCCTCAATGACCTCCATTTCTCCCCAGAGGGAGATAGTATTTCCACTTCGCGTTTGATGTATTTCGAGGCTTGATACACAAGTGTTTCTATGGGATGCGGTAGCTGTAACCATAACTTGGGCAGGTCTGCTTTCTGAAATTGATATTTCAATGCCTTCGATATACGCGTCTTCAATAACCAAGTACCCGTCATCCTCATAGAGAGAACAACCAAAGAAGCTTATCATGTTTGTGATTAACAGCACTACTACTGAAAAGAAAAATAAAATTCGCATCGATTCCTAAGATATTCAAATAGATACCGAGTGGATGCAAGCGATGCCGGAACCGGTACCGCTCATTGCGGCTCTCACGGAAGAGCGCATCACAGATCTGCCCATGCAAAGAATAGCGCATGAAGCATCGCAGAGCCACCCACTGCTCTTATTGCTCTCTGCCTTCCAATTTCTCGCTTATAGGTTGCCGTGTAAACCTCAATATATTCAGGCGATTTTCCGAGTAAGTGCTCGGACGGCACTGTACCTCCCAGTTTATATATTCCGTAAAGAGATCCTGTGAGACCAATTCCCCATCCTGCTAAACAACCGCGTACCATCCCAGTAGAGATAAGTGCGGGAAGCATCTGACCTCCAGGCGGAGGATCCAGTGCTTCGCCCAACCAGCACCCTAAAAATGCACCTCCTATGGCAGAGACCGTAACAAAGGTGCTACTTCCGATACAGCAAAAAAATTGAGTAATATCACCACGCGCTTCATACTCCGCATCAGCCTGAGCGTCTGTTTCCGCTGCTATTCGTGCGTCAACGATTTCGTTTTTTTCTGCTTTAAGAGGTGCTATGTATGTGGAACTGAAAATAAAAACGGCTAATACTGCGATTTTTTTCATGATTGTGTCCTTACTCATTTTTCCTCAGAATACCATTCCGTTAGTTGAGTAAAAAGTGATTTATCTCTACTCCTTACCCTTGGTTACAAAGGTGATACTGACATCAGTCGTATTGCCAGCAATGTCTGAGACTTTGCCTTTAATAACATAAGTCGTCTCGTTGCTAATTTCTTTGCCTTTGACAACTTCGAGTATCGCTCTGTTGCCTTCGACTTTGCCGAACCAACCGACATCATCGCCACCTTCGGTCTGAAGTGCGATATTACCAGAGACATCTTCACTGAACTCAACGACGATCTGCCCGTCGAAGTTGATGTCTTCGGGATCAACATCTTTTTCACCGTCTTTGACGGTGCCGCCAGTGACTATCGGTGGATCGGTATCCGGTCCAATGACCGCATATTTCAATGCGTGGGTTCCATCAGCCCAAGTGATAGTCAATACGAGAGGACCCGGGATAAAAGGTCCCCAAATCGTCACTATTTTACCTGCAACTCTGACAGAACCAGTGCTTACCTTGATATCAGCAGGTGGGTTGTCAAAAAAAACCGTAATTATCCCATTCACGGGAATCTCGCCACTCGCTGGGGTCACCCTTACAAACTCCGCTGGATAATGTATCTCTCTGGGTGTGTCATCATCACTACCACAACCAATAGCACAGAGACAGAGAAGCAGGAAAAATAAATAACCTTTCAAGACCATAACAACTCCTATTCAGGTTTTAGTGCTTTTAGAACTTTGTCCCATTTATCATGAGCCGCTATAGATGCAGCATGTTCCACCTAAAAGGGTTCAGGATCAAGGACAGGAGGCTCCAGTTCCGGTGGAAAAATCTCCGGTGGAAAAGGTTCCGGTATGAATGGCGTTTTCCACTCTCTTGGGTCCATAACAACCCCCATAAATAACACCGTTTCTGTCTGGTTATCTCGAATCGCAAAGAAAAAGGGGCGATCCACAATAAATGGAATAGGCGGTGGAGATGCATCTAGTAGTTCGGTTATTGCGGGTCCGTCGAAAAAAACAAAGCTCCCTGAGGAGGCTTCAGTGCCCTCTTCATTGACTTCAACGACTGCCTGATGCGTCAGATAACTAATAAACACCGGCACCGATGAAGTAGTCATGCGACTGAAATCGGCGCGATCTTCGTCAAACGCGATACCCATAGCGAGCTGCTCTAACGCGGTCTTCAGCTCCACTGAATATTGCAATTTGAATTTAGGCATGACGAGCGACACTTCCCTTTCGGAGAATCGCGACATCCAACCCTCCCAATTTTCAACGTTCAAACGGTCTAAGAAGGTATAGAGATCGGTGTCAGGATTCGGCAAGAAGATATACATACCCATTTGACCATTCCCGTAAGGAAGACTGACAGCCTGAAACTGATCGCCTGCATAATATGGGTACCAGTCTGTTCGGCGCATCATCGAGATATGTGTTATGCTACCGTCCGCGAGAGTGAAGGGCTCGTCCCGGGTCAGCGATGTGTCGAATTCTTCTTGCCAACTCCCCTTGAAATAAATCCCACTAATCAGACACGCTATCGTTTGGGGGTCGATTGCCTCAACAACACTTGGAATCGCCCCGTTTGTGTTGGCATTTACGCTGTCGTTGATGGTTTCAACATTCGTCGGTTCTGTGAAATCGAGCGTTGCGATTTCTGTATCCAAGAATTGATTATTTCGATTCAGGAAACCGGGATCGAACTCGATATCGTCGGCAGCCCAAAGCGCATTTGCGATCTCCAGCGTCACCTTTGAATCGGGTGCCTGAAGTGCTCTCTGCAAGTAGACATAGTTGGCATTGATTGACTCGGGATCTAATGCTTGCAGTTGCAGCGCAGATACTATCGCTCGTTCGGTTTCACCCGCTGCGCCGTTGCGTGCCATAGCGAGTGCAACAGAGAGGCTGAAGGGCGAGAGGAGTGTATTATTATGTTGCTGGGACTGTCGGAGTGCGTTGAGCAACTTGAAGCCGAATATCGTATTGCCCCTAACGAGATTCGGATCTACAGCGTCGAGTGCCTCTGGGGTGTTATCAATCATGCCAAGGTCAAACCTATCACATCCAGCGGACATGAGTAGAATCATGCCCATGAGTCCGAGAGAAAGCGTAGTAACTACCTGTTTTCTATTCATCAGTTTTCCTTTCTTGTGGGTTGCCCTATAAAAGGAGCAACGCATGGATCAGTAGTTTTGTATTGAGTGATAAACGGGTTCCTATCCCGTCACAGCACCTTTTGGAATAATGCCTAACATTTCAAAGGAAATGTGCTTTGACTACGTCTCCGCTAAAGGGAGCGTCATTAACGATGACTTGGCAGGTCCGTGTGCGGTGAAAGTCGCATGCCCGGTTTGGAGGGAGCAAAGGACGTGTGAACGTCCTGCGCTACCCTACCTTAACTTTATGAAATTTTGGCTCTAATTAGCGTTGGCACTCCAGTTATTGGATAGAAGGACTGTGTCCTATTTATTTGGGAATAACGAATGCAAAACGACCTCTGTGGTCACGATCCTCATCGGATGCATTAAACAGTCTGTCAGGGTGTTCCGCATCTTCGGACTCAACAGTACCGTTTGAAATCAGCCATAGACCGATACCGATTTCAGGATGTGGGAATTTATCGCCCCGCACGACACTGAAAATTTTTGGGAAGCCATCAGGTGTCAGAACAAACGGTTCACTCGCGACGAAAAACTTCCCCAGTCTTCCTCCGGTTGCATAGTGTGGCTGGTCGAGAAATGACAGACGCAACTGCGCGGCAGTTTCAACCGGGCAAATTTCAAGTCCCATCTGTTTTGCGCGATCATAAATGGTATCAAGGGTGGCGAGTTCACCCTCAGCAAACCCCAGCTCCCGCATAGAAACAACAACGATATCAACCGTTGTTTCCTCTGCCGCCACCGGAAAATCGGAATGTCCAAGGGCTTGCATGGACCATAGGCTGACCTGGCATTTTTCTTCGATCAGTGTCTCAAAAAGATCAGCACCACTCCTATGGGTTCCGAGCGTTATGGTAAAATCAGCAGCCCAACTCTTTTCATCGCGCAAAGTAAATCCTATAAAGTTTTTGAAATATGGAAAGTATTGGCTGCTGCTACTGAAAATCAATAGGGTTGCTACAATCAAAACGGTTCCAATAGCTACCCACGGCAAGACCGGTTTGATTTTCGGAGAAGGTGTCGGTGTCAGGTCAACAACTTTTCGCATAATGTTCTGCTTTAGACTCGATGGTATCTGCACGGCACTCAGAACTTCTTGGATCAAGAGTTCTTCCTCTTCTCGTAACCGTTCTCGGGCACGATACAGCCGAACCTTTACCGTCTCCACGGACACCCCCAGGGATCTGCTGATCTCCTTCAGCGTCATTTCGCCGAGATAATGGAGTATCATCGTTGTCCGTTCACTCTCCGGTAATTTGTCCAAAAGCTTCTTGACGATCTCAAACCGATGTTCGGTTGCTTCTGTCTCGCGCTGTTCGGATACGTAACGTGCATAATCAGATTTCGCCACTTCTTCCACAGGTGTGTCCTCCAACGATTGCACTTGCTTCGCAGATTTTTGTTTGTGTAGCCAATTCAGACAAAGCCGATTCGCGATGACGAACAACCACCCAAGAAACTGGCTCGGATTTCTCAGTGTTGAAAGTTTTTGATAGGCGCGGAGGAAAGTATCTTGTGTGATTTCTTCTGCATAGTGAAAATCACCGATTTTCTGCCACACAAGGGCGTGAACACTCTTTTGGTATTTTTCAACTAAAATATCAAATGCTGCGTCGTCGCCTGACAAAACGGCGTGAACCAACTGAGCATCGTCTTCTCTTTCCATGGAGTTCTCCCTCATAAATAGATTCAACTGTGTTGACCTCCGCTGAAGCGTCCAATGAGGTACGATGTCTTGGGCTTTATGCAAGGCAACACAGTTCACACAATTGCCCTATGTCTAATTAAAGACAAAATTTTTACGCAAAAGGTTACATTAGGTCAAAAAAATTATCAGATTTTTTTTTGAATTTTTACGGGCGAGTAATTTTAGAAAATCAGTGTTAGGTTTCAAGGGAGTGTGGAAAGGAAGGAAAAACAGTTTATACTGCATAGGACTTACGCACTGTAGCATAAACTGTCAGTTTGGGTTTCCATGTACGGAGTCGCCAACTCACACTTACGTCTACAGGTCCTACCATCGTAATAGACGGAATGCCTTATTTTGCGTAAGTCCTGCTGCAAAAAGATCTGGACGTGATAGGGATTCCGATTTTCTGATCTTTAGGTTTGTTGGCTTGGAGCGGATAGGACCCCTCGTGAAGCACTCATCTCATCTTCGCGTAAGGTGATCCTGACGTTTGGGGCACGAATCAGCAGGAGTCCGATAAGGGCGTCATGGGAATGCCCACAGGCAAAGCGAACGGTATCGTTGTTATCGGTTTCGACACTTTCCATTTCGCCTAATTTCATCAAACCGCCAGCGATCGCTGAGATACGTCGGGTCGCACCTCTACCTTCACCGTTTGCACGCACCTGATAGATACCGTTTCCTATTGAATCGACGGTGATGGTGAGTTTGGATTTCCTATCCAGTATGTTTAAGGGGCGTGGTTCGGCAGGGGTATCTGACGCGAGTTTGCATGCCTCCAAGAAAACGCGACGACATGCGGCTTCGTGGGGATCTTTGCAAGGGAAGTAGAGCAGACCTTCGGGAGTCTTGAGCATACCACCGAGTGTTTGCATTGTTCGTGCGACTGCCTCAATTCTCTCGGTAGCACCTATCATCTGGCTATAGGTATGAACAAGGAAAGCGGGGAAATCCGTTCCAGTCGTTGGATCGACGATTTGCTGGCGATAGAGTCCGATGGTAATATCATGGAAGTGCGGATCGAGGGGTATAAGTTCAATACGCCTACCGATGTCAACAATGCGTCGCATGGGAATTTCCTTACAGCAATTAGCGGCGAGCGAGCCTACCGCCGTAGTGGTTTTCGTAAATATACTTGTAGGCGCGTTCTGAGAGTCTCCGCAAGATATAGGTGCGCTGATTTCTCCACTTCGCAAAAGACTGCCAGCGATTTCTTAGGTTTGTTTTGGTCCTGTCCTCCATCAACCCAACAAAAACATAAGCTCTTTGTTTGCCTTCGGGGTCTCGGAAAGTTAATATGCCACCATCTCCTACCAACCCGTAAACGGTACCGGTTTTGTTATAGACCGTCACGGATGAAGGGATGTAGGTGTTTTTATAGATGTAATCCCCATTTTTGAGTTTGAAGTACCACTTCATTTTTGCAGAATGGGGAAGTCGCCCTTGCCAGAGACGCAGGAAGAAGGTGCCGAGATCACGGGCGGAAGTCATATTCCTGTAAGTCCGCCCCCCTCGAGGGATGTATTCGACGATCTTGGTCTGCTTAAAATAGGGGTAATTAGTTTTCAGTATCCGATTTACCTTCGCGGGTCCGCCGAGTAACCGAATAAAGTAGTTGGTTGATGTATTTGAACTCCACTGAATCATTGCTGTCAGGTGTCCCCTATTTGTGGCAGTGTGTGCTTTCCGCCCGTATCTAACTTCATGGAAGTAGGCGAGCATAACGAAGTTCTTGATAAGCGAGGCTGCCATCATCTGCCGATCTTCGTTGATCGATACCAGTTTTTTATTTTTTGAAATGTCGTAGACGACGAAACTCGTCCGATCTGTTGTTGACAGGATCCGGCGACTCCGCCGGTTTTTGACATAAAACTCGAAGGTTGCTTCCAAAGGCGAATCAATCGTTCCTCGGAGTTTACTTGGGATGCTCCAATATTTTCCGGCTGTCGCGCTATCTATCGGAAATAGTAGTGCGATCGTGCAACAGATGACGAGAGGGTATAATTTATGTATATATCTAAGCATTCTGTCGTCTGTTTCCTTTCTCATTCTTGTCTCCCTAGGGTGAAGGGAATATGATTTATGAGGGCAAGCATGCATCCGAGTTGTAGAATCACTCAGTGGAGGAATTAATATCCGTATTAATAGTTGGTAACTGGTAGCACGCCGCCTCGCGATCACTTCGAACGAGAAGATAATCACCAGCAAGTGCCGGTGTGTTCCACGCTTTACCCTTTATTGCTGAAAAACGTGCGTGTTCTATATGGGTGTCTGGGTTGGGATCTACGAGCACAACTTCGCCGGATTCGGTCAGGACGAGGAGAACATCGGAAATCAGGAGGGTCTGTCCATGTCCATATCTACCTCGTTTCCATTGACGAGTGCCATCGGCTGGGTTTACACAAGCAAAAATCCCATCGTCCAGTCCATACAAATAGTTGTTGTAGTAGATGATGTTCGTGAATTTGGCTTTTAGATATATCGTCTCCCATATAGTAGAGACGTTGAATTCACCTGTTAGGTTACGAGAAATTTGGAACAATTTAGCACCGACACCATAGCCGCTTGAGACAAGAAGTTTGTCATCGGATAGCGGGACGGGTTGCGATACACATTCCACCGCGGTGGGCCACGGTTGCATCCATAAAAGTTCACCGCTCAATGGATCATGTGCAGTGACGAGACCTTGGTTAAAAATCACGATTTGCTCTACACCCGCAAGGGTCGTGAGGAAGGGTGAACTGTAACCGCTCTTGGTCCGGTATCCGATCCAAGCAACTTCGCCGGTCTCTCTGTGATATGCAACTGCGCCGCCGGCACTGACGACAACGAGTTCACCGATAGCGAGTGGCGAAATACTTACGCCCCAAGGGGGTGCGTCTGCCGTGTGCTCTTCAAAGATATTAGTCGTCCAGAGTTGTTCTCCGGTTTCAAAGTCGAGACAATTGAGAATCCCTGTTGAACCGACGGTATAAACTCTGTTGCCAGAAATTGTTGGTGTTGCTCGCGGTCCGAGACCCGCAAGAGATGTGTTGTATCTCGCTCGGTCTTGGTGACTCCACTTTACGTCGCCGGTATGTAACTCATAACAGACCACTTTTTCCCAGTCGTCTTCCTGTTCTTGCGTAATCGCTGAGTTACCGGCAATTGCGAATCCTGACCACGCTGCGCCAATAGGTCGCCGCCATACTAACTTCGGTGGGGAGGATTCCCAATCAAGGTTCAACTTCGTGGTAGATATGACACCATTCCGATGTTGTCCGAGGTATTGTGGGTAGTCGGTTGCGGATATTTCGGGGACCGATACGTTGGTAGAATTGAGTTGGAGGGTCGTTTGCCTGTCCTGCCAACGCCATTCAAATATCGGGACGAGGTCGCCGCTGAAGCCTTTGAATTGGAATAAATTATTGCTGAGGAAAACGCCCAAGGCGAGTACCACAAGCACAAGTAACCTAAACCGCCATCTCATCTCTGAGAAGAATAACAACCATAATATACCCAAAATGATTGTGCCGATGACAATCATAGTTGTTAAAAGAATCTTGTCTTGGCGATGGCCCGCGTCTGAAATCCATGTCACCAGCGTACCTAAAATAGCTAAGATGATGACAACCCAAAGGGGCCACCAGCGGATCGATTTTGGGGTGTTTTCCACTATAAAAGTTCCTTTTTTTTCTTCATGAAACGTGAAATTATGCCTGAATTTCAACGTTTTACGCTACCTCACTAACTATAATAGTATTTTTCATAAGTATTTGTCAAGGGAAATTAGTAGTGCGCTGAGATGACCAGATTCTTTCTTCTTTAAATCGTATGAAACTTTGCATAAAGAATGGACGTTATGATAAAATGTTATAACAATCCAAGTTGCTCCCTAAACTTGAAAAACACCATCTGTGCAAAACATTCGGAAAGCTCTATCACTGTTTTGTTGTGTCCCATATACTCCGCGCATAAGATTAAGAATTTAATCGGGACTTTTCAGAGAAAACTGAAGGATTTTCTATAGGTAGCAACTCAGGTTATAACACATGAGGAACGAAGAACAGGAATTGTCTGAAAGGGGAGAAATCGATGCGTTTTGAAAACAAAGTCGCATTCGTAACAGGTGGCGGTGGACCGTTAGGTATTGGGAGAGCGGCGTGTTTGGCGTTCGCTCGTGAGGGTGCTTCCGTCGTTGTTGCGGGTGGAAGAAGCGCAGATGCTGTCGCCGCTGAAGTCCGCGCTGCGGGTGGAAAGGCTATTGCGGTTGCATTAGATGTCACCGTGCCTGAGGAAGTCCAGGAAGTCGTTGAGATTGCAGTGCGGACATTTAAAAGGATCGATATTCTCTTCAATAATGCAGGAATTCTTGGTCGACAGCCGTTGCTTGAGATAACACCGGAACTGTTTGACAAGGTGATGGCTGTGAATGTGAAGGGATGTTTGCTGTGTGCACAGGCGGTTGCTCAAGTGATGATAGCTCAAGACATACGTGGACGTATCATTAACAACTCTTCTATTTTTGCCGAAGAATCTCACATCGGTGTTCTGAGTTATTGTGTGAGTAAAGCCGCCCTGAATCGGCTCACGCGAAGTCTGGCACTGGAGCTTCGTCCGCATGGCATAACCGTGAATGCTGTCGCACCGGGAGGCGGCGCACCCACCGGTATGAATGCTTCACAAAATCTCCCTGAAGATGACACCCTGCCGGATTTACCGACCGCTTCACCGGACGCACCGCCGCTTGAACGAGGGGCAACCGTGTGGGACTATATCGGCGCAGTGTTGTTTCTTGCCTCTGATGAAGCTGCTTATATTAGTGGTGATATTATGACTGTTGACGGGGGAGCTGTTTCGCGTCGATGAATTGTGATCAAATTCAGACTTTTTTGGCGTTTATAGACATGTTAAAATCTTACAGTTACTTTCTCTTTGAATGGCTAAAGGCGTATGGAGTGATGCTGATTGGTGTCTCTGTAGCGAGTTTTGTCGTTAGCATCCTCTTTTGCACGCTGGTTATTGCTTACTTGCCACCTGACTATTTCTTGGCTAATAGGCAGACGAGTCGCATCAGGCACCCCGTTTTACGGATAGGTCTGAAGTGCTTAAAAAATCTGCTGGCAGTCGTACTTGTTGTGGTGGGAATTATTCAGATACCCTTACCCGGACAAGGTGTTTTGACGATACTGATAGGGATTATTATCAGCGATATTCCGGGAAAGCGGAAATTGGAACGTCGGATTATAAGTTCGCCGATCATCTTAGCCACAGCAAACGGCATTCGTTCGCGTTTTAAACGTCCCTTGCTTATGTTGGATGAATCGATTGAATAGTCACCAGCAGTCGGTAGGTCCCCTTGCGGCAATTGCTTTCCGTTGACTGACAATTTCTATTGCTATAGTGAATTATCAAAATATGTGGACAACTTGTAGGGGTTTTTTGCTTGGGTGTTTTTTCCCCTTGTGGCGGCCCTCTTTGGGGTGTCTATGAAAACAAGGGGTACAATGTCCAAGTCATTCTAAAATCTACCATAAAAGCCAAAAAAGATTGCGGATTACCGTGACACTAATTTTTTGTGGATTTCTAAGAGCCTCTGGAGTTCTTCGATCGGCTTCTCGGCATCGTCTACCCGTAGATCGATGTACCGATCATTGAATCCTCCATAGCCACTACCTTCTTGAACGACGAGCAGTGCCGCTGATTGTTGTCCGCGTGTGTCGCCTCCTGCTTCTTGCCCTGCGAAGAGTGCTGCCATTAATTTATCCGCCAGTTCACCATCTGTTTCCTCAAATGCTTTGCCCATCCCCTTGACGACCGCTTCACCCGCGAGGATGTTGCCTTGAGCTGTGTAATGCTGCCCTGAGATGGCACCTGCCCACTCGTTACATTCATCGCCTGTATAGTTAGCGACATTGCCCTTCGCATCCACGATGCCTACCTGTCGCGTCGCATGCCCCGGATCATCTGCAATGAGGCGTTCCAAAGTCTGTTCGGCGGAGAGTCCACTTTTAAGGAGTTTTAAACCGTTAGGTCCGTAAGTCGTGTTTGCATGCGATTGGGTTGCAATCGCCCCAACGCCTGCTTGTGCCCATGGGACCACCGAACCAACAGCGAAAAATTTGGATTGCACGGCGATCCCAAGAGCACCGGTTTCTGCGTCATATCCGACAATCGAGAACGTCGCAACAGGCGGCAGAACGGCTCTCTCATGGGATACGTCGGGATCGGAAAGGTGGAACAGTAAACTAAGGGGGATCATAAACATCTGATAGGTCTCCTATTGAAGGGATCTCGTAGGTTGGGTTGAGCGGTGAGGGACCAAATTTCCTTCAATCTATTAAGAAAATCCTGATTTTCAATGACACATTCATGTGAATAGCCATAGCGAAACCCAACGATCCAACTTAATCTTCTTCAAATCGGATTTTCATAGCGGCAGCGTGCCCTTCGAGTCCTTCCACCTCAGCCAGTTTAACAACTGCTGGTGTGACTTCCTCTAAAGCCGCCTTGGTGTATGAGATGAGACTTGACTTCTTTAGGAAATCGTCAACACCGAGTGGCGAGGCATAGCGTGCGGCTGTACCTGTAGGCAAGACATGGTTTGGTCCTGCAATGTAATCTCCGACGGCTTCTGGCGAATAGGGACCTATGAGGATAGCCCCCGCGTTATGCACATCTCCGAGCCAATCGAATGGGTTTTCGATGTGAAGTTCAAGATGTTCCGGGGCGATTTCGTTGGCAAGGGTGAACGCCTCCGGTAGGTCTGAGGTGATAAACGCGGCACCGAAGTTCGCAAATGCCTCTGTAAGTTCGTCGCGGCGAGGTAGGGATTCACCCTGAACCTCGATCGCAGATTTGACCTGTTCGGCGAACCCAAGTGAAGGGGTGATCAAAATTGCGGCGGAATCAGCTTTGTGTTCTGCTTGGGAGATGAGATCTGCGGCAACGTAATCTGGGTCAGCTGTGTTGTCGGCGATGACAAGGATTTCGCTGGGACCCGCTAATTTGTCTATATCCACATGTCCATATACCTCTTTCTTGGAAAATTGGACATAGAGGTTCCCGGGTCCGACAATTTTGTCGACAGATGGAATCGTTTTCGTGCCGTATGCCATTGCGGCGACGGCTTGTGCTCCGCCACATTTGTAGATTTCTTGGATACCACATTCTGCGGCGGCAACCAGCATATAAGGGTTAATCTCTCGATTCCGCATCGGAGGGATGCAGACAGCGATTTCTTCAACACCCGCAACGGTCGCGGGGATGACGTTCATCAGCAAGGAAGAGACGAGAAGTTGGCTGATCGCTGGAACACAAACACCGACACGCCTTAGCGGTCGAATCAGATGTCCGAGCAGGACGCCGTTGGGTTCTGTTGACATCCATGAACTTCGTAACTGTTTCTCGTGGAATTTTTCGATGTTTGTTCTCGCATGCGTGATTGCGTCTATAAATTCAGAGGGTACTTCTAAATACGCTTCCCCAAATTCTTCCCGTGATACCTTTAGTTCCTTTACTGAGATACGGGATGCGTCGAGTTTGCGAGTATATCGGACAACCGCTTTATCCCCTTCCGCTTGCACATCACTCAAAATACGCCGGACTACCTTTAAGATACCTTCGTCTGTTAACTTACCGCGTGCCTTCAACTTTGAGAGAAAATCCTCAGCTTCTTGGGTCCCTGTCTCGACAATTTGTAACATCCTTGGATAATCCTTCCTCTTCGTTAGCGACGAAAATCGTTAAACTTCTTCGCCGCTATCTCTGACTCTTTTGATGTTCGCACCGACGTTGTTAAGTTTTTCCTCGATAGATTCATACCCACGATCAATGTGGTAGATCCGTGATACAATGGTTTCGCCGATTGCTGCCATTCCAGCGGCGACAAGGACAGCACCCGCACGCAGATCGGAAGCCATCACTGGGGCACCGCTGAGTGTAGAGACGCCGTTAATCACTGCCTTGCTGCCATCGAGCATGATGTCCGCACCCATCCGATTCAATTCCGCGGCGTGGATGTAGCGATCTGTGTGGACGTTTTCCGTAATAACGCTGGTCCCGGATGCAAGACAGAGCAATCCCATGATTTGTGCCTGCATATCTGTCGGGAAGCCGGGGAAAGGTTCTGTGGTGACATCAATACCTCTGATCTCGCGGGGTGTTGTAACGCGGACACCATTGTCATCCCAATCTAATTCGATACCTGCTTCAGTGAGTGTTTCCGAGATGGCGGGAATTTGTTCTGGTGTGATACCTTCGACGTAAACATCGCCTCTGGTAATAGCCCCTGCGACCATGAAGGTACCAGCCTCAATATCGTCGGATATAACGGTGTGTTCGGTTCCACGCAGTTGCTTGACGCCGTGAATTGTCAAGACAGAAGTGCCGATGCCTTCTATATCTGCTCCCATCGCATTGAGGAAACGGGCGAGATCAGAGACATGTGGTTCACGTGCCGCCCCACGGATAACCGTGGTGCCTTCTGCCAAAGTGGCAGCCATCATAACATTCGCAGTCGCACCGACGCTGGGTCCGTGCGGTCCCATGAGGTACATCTCTGTACCCGTGAGACGTTCCGCTTGTGCGTAGATGTATCCGCTTTCGACTGTTACTTCTGCACCTAAGTGCTCTAAACCTCGGATATGCAAGTCGATGGGTCGAGGTCCAATGGCACATCCGCCGGGGAATGAGACTTTCGCCTTCCCTAATTTCGCCACGAGTGGACCGAGGACATAGATAGATGCGCGCATTTTTCGCACAAGTTCGTAAGGTGCTTCGTATTGTAAGTGGTTTATGGGTTCAATATAGAGCGAGGATTTTTTTATTTTTGTTG
The DNA here is from genome assembly GCA_965208635.1 of Candidatus Poribacteria bacterium. GTDB lineage: Bacteria > Poribacteria > WGA-4E > WGA-4E > WGA-3G > WGA-3G. Next base: position 5,147,546 of record OZ242349.1, on the reverse strand, counting down.
TAGCACCGAGTCCTTCCAATACAGCACTGAGGGTCTTTACGTCTGTTAGATTTGGTACGTTGTGGAGTACACTGACCCCATCGCCGAGAATTGCCGCGGCGACAGCGATAGGCAGAACTGCGTTTTTACAACCGCTGACTGGAATCGTTCCTTGAAGTCGGGTACCACCTTTGACGATTAACTTTTCCATTTCCTTCTCCTTGCGAATTTTCTTCACCGAATGTAATGGGTTATGTTAACCCTACCTGCATAAACGATGCCAATCGGTGACTTGTTACAGATTATAGACAATATATGGCTTTATATGGTTTTTTATAGTCAAGGAGCGATAAGGTCGCATTGACCTTATCGCGTGATAGAAACCAATCGGTGACTTGATAGAAACTACAGGCAGTATGTGGCTTTATATGGCTTTATGGCTTTGAGAGATGTGTTAAAAAGGACACATGTAATCTATTTTTCTTAGAATTCGCTTGCTTTGACAACCAATTTTTGATAAAATCTGAGTTCAATAGGACTTGTATCAACCTTTTTCAGCTCGGTTTCCGATTGAGATTTTTCTGAGAAGTGGTGTGCTTGAGAAGTTCGATGAAAACTATATCTTAGGAGCATGGCGTAAGTCCTGTTCATAATCTATTTTTAGGATAAGGTAAACAGATGGCTGACAAAACATATCGTATTGGAATTATTGGATGCGGGGGCATGGGACGTTCCCATGCACGTAATTGGATGAGTACTGGTCGTGCCGAGGTTGTCACGGCTTCAGACATCAGCGAAGAATCCGCCGAGAGATTCGCGGAAGAACACGGACTCCAAACGCGCTATACCGATTTCGGTGAAATGTGCGAGAAAGAGGACTTGGACATCGTCAGTATTACGACGTGGCAGAGCGTCCGTGCAGAACCGACGATCGCCGCGGCGGAAAGTGGTGTACTCGGCGTTATTACCGAAAAACCGATGGCGGCTTCGGTTGGTGATGCGCAGGACATGATGGATGCCTGTGAGAAACACGATGTGAAGTTAGTCGTTGGACACCAACGGCGTTTCAGCTCCCAAAATTGTGAGGCGCGCCGCCTCATCCAAGAAGGCGCAATCGGTCAACCGCAAGCGATGCTCCGCCGTGATGGACACGGGCTTTTGAACCGTGGCACCCATGAAATCGACGAAATGCGATACATCCTCGGTGATCCAGAGCCGTTGTGGCTGATTGGTCAGGTCGCACGCAAAACCGATCGTTGGGAACGACGTGTAAGAACTGAAGATCTGTGTATGGCGGAAATCTGCTTTGAAAACGGTATCCGCGGCATCTACGAAAGCGATTTACCGGAACCTGTCCTCCGAGGTGATGTTGTCTACGGGGACGATGGTCAACTCCGTCGTGGTGAAAACGATACGATTGAATTGCTCAACAGCAAAGCCGCAGGATGGCAGGTTATTGAACCCCGCCAAGGCGAACCGAACCAATTTGACGAGATGTTAGATTGGATTGAGGGGAGTGTTGATGAACACCGCAATGCCGGCAAACACGGGCTTTGCACGATAGAAATCCTGATGGCAATTTACGAATCGTTGCGTCTCCAAGACGTTGTTACGTTCCCGTTAAAAACGCGACCCAACCCGCTTGACCTTCTCGTAGAAGGTGGAAAGTTACCGGTATTTGTTGAGGGGCGTTACGATATCCGTGCACCGTTCCCAGAAGAGAAAAAGTAGCGTAAGAGTTGTCGGTTGTCGGCTATCGGTTTTCAGTTCAAGAACGACTCTGTAACAATTTACGACTGCCTACGGGTACTCCAAGTTTGGGTCGATTGTTACAGAAACATCTCTTAACCTTAACCATCAACTCGACTCCGTTATAAATGTTAAAGCACGAGTTGATGGTTAAAACTGATAACCGATAACTGGTAACTAATACTCAACAATCTACCTCTTTTCCTTCGCTTCCGTAAACTTCCATCCGTTCCTGTGTTGTGATCTCTCCAGCACTCGCCGGTACGTAGTGAAATTGGAGTGCCCGCCGCCGTTGTTCCGATTGATTTACAGGACTTCCGTGATGGGTCAATCCGTGCCAGAAGAGACAGCCCCCCGGCTTGAGCGGAACCATCGTATCTCGCCCTACGGGTACATCCGTATCACAAATCTGCCAATCCCGCCGTTTGAAATGGATCATCGGTCCCTCAATATTTGAGCCGGGTATGACGTGTAAGCAACCGTTTTCAGGGGTGGCTTCGTCTAAGGCGATCCATACGCCGACGACCGTTGTTCCCATCGGTAAGTTAAAATAGGCGCAATCCTGATGCCACGGCTTTTCCGATCCGTGACGCGGCGGTTTGACGAGTGCCATGTCTTGGAACAGTTCAGGTGTATCCCCCACCATTTGTTCGAGCACACCGAGAAGCCCAGAATGGGCTGCCATCGCGTTCAGGCGTGGTTCGTAGTCTACAAAACCGAAAATTTTCCTGATAGCATCTCGACGTGCTTGTCCTTCCAGTTCGTCCTTCCGTTTGACGAGTTTCGGTTCAAATTGGATCGCTCGGAAATCAGGACACCTCCCGTCCATGAGATAGAGCATACCTGCCAATGCGTCTTCGACTTCGGTCGGGCTGAAGGCATCGTTGATGACGAGATAGCCGTATTGATGGAAGTATTCGATGTCTGCCTCAGTCACGGCTGAAAACCCACCAGAAATCCCTTCTGCCGCCGTGTCGAAACGATAAAGGTCGGGTGGATATGGGATTTGGACGATGTCTGTCTGTTCGCTTGTCGTTGGGGTATTCATGTAAAACTCCTTAAATTTCGCCGTTACTTTCGCGGGTCATGAGGGTCAGGAAATCGTCAACCCGATCGATCGCGGCTTGGGCGCGATCTCGTGCCGAGGCATCCTGCGCTTCTTCGGCGAGCCATTGTCGTCGTTGCGGAAGCCACTCGTTTGTCAGGGAGTCGAGTTGGTTCAGGAAGTGCGGATCCTCAGATTCACTGACGAAGTACTCAATCACACCCAGTAATCCGTATTTACGGTTTGTTTCCATATCGTCTAATTCGTCTACCATTTGCAAGAAAAGATGCTGATTCCGGTCTTGTCGCGCTTGGGCGACTTCGCGAGAAGATTCTGTCAGTAGTTTGTCGACGAATTCCTGCTTGGAATTAATCCAACGGGGAAGGTTCCGGACGTAGTCTTCAAGGTCGAAATTTCCACGTTGTAGCGCAAAATGCGAGTGGATGTGAATGTTTCGGAAGAAAGCGGTATAACCGACGTTCGGATCCATTGTGTCAGCATCGTAGAGAATCTGGTTTTCGATCCTATTGTAGAGCAGTTTAAAGTCCTCGGCTGTGAGGTTCATCGGCTTTAGGTGCGCGAGAACAACGGCTGTTGCGGCTTGGACGAAGTCAGGATCAAAATCATACATCCCTAAGATGTTCTCGGTGATGACCGCCCCCGATTCGTGATGTACCTTGCCGTGAAGGTTGTGCTTGTTGTAAAGTTCCGTAACGACATTCTGACCAGCAGGGGTAAGCGTCTCGTTTAGCCAGAACCCGTTATGGTCGAGGATACGCTGTCCGTTGTCGTCAGTCAAGATAACACCGTCGTATCGTTTGGTGATGTCGTGCAGGGTGCCGGCGACTTCAAGCAACTTCACATCCCCACCTTCCCGTTTGCCGAGTTCCATGCTCAGCGCACGCACACGCATGGTGTGGTTCCATGTATAGTGTCGCCACTGGAAACCTACACGATTGTGTTCCCAGAGTCCGAAGGTTTCGTTAACTAAAGTTTCCAATTCATTCAAGACTTGGCTGTAGTTCATTTTTTAATTTTCCCTTGCGGTTAAAGTTCGTGCGTTTCGGCTTTGACGGGCGTTGCTTATATCCGCCCTCGTAGCGCAAGCCGGGTGTGGGCTTACGGGACAATGTTACGGGCTACGGGTTTTGAGTCTATTTCAAGAGGACACCTTTGTAGGACGAAAGCCTCTTTGCTGACTACTGACTACTGACTGCTAATTGCCATCTGCCAAATCCGCGTCAGGCGTTATATTTAACTTCAATGAGTGATAATCCGTGTGCCGGAACTGACATTCCTGCCGACGCTCGGTCTTTGGCATCTAAAATACGGAGGAGTTCCATCTCGGCATCTCGGTATTTCATATTTTTCGCGCAGCTTGCACGCCAAAACTTGCGATTAAGAGTCAAGACGGTGCCGGTGATGGCGCGAACCATACCTCGCAGGAACGCATCTGCTTCGATCTCGAAGTAGACGTACGGTTCTTTTTTCCACCAGTGCGCCTCGTAAATCTCGCAAATAGGATTTAGTCGGTCACTCCCCACCTTTTGGAAGGAAGAGAAATCGTGTTTGCCGACCAACGTTTGACAAAGATCGTTCGTTCGTGAAACATCGATTTCTCTCGGGAAGCAGTAACCCGTATGTCGCAGAAGTGCACTGGGGTATTCCCGATTCAGAATCGTGTACCGGTACCGCCGACTGGTTGCACTGAAGCGGGCGTGAAATTCAGGGGGCACCTCTGTTGCGGAACAAACGACGATATCCCGGGGCAGAATAGCGTTGAGTCCTTTCTGAAATGCGATGATGGGTATCTCTGAATCCGTATGGAAGTTGGCGACCTGTCCCTCTGCATGGACGCCGGTATCGGTCCTCCCTGCCCCGATGATCCGTATCGAGGCTTTGGTGAGTTTTGCCAAACTTTCCTCGATGGTATCTTGGATTGTCGGCAAGTTCGGTTGTGTCTGCCAACCGTGGTAGTTCGTGCCGTCGTATTCAAGCACGAGTTTGATATTTCGCATTGTGCCACCCTATTATAGGGTTAGGGATTTGATGAATAAAGGGTATCACATTCTTATATTAAGTGTCAAATCAATTGTGAAGTACAGTTTAGAAAGCAAAATCAAAGCGATTGACAAATACGATGTGGGAATATATAATGGCTTGAAATTCAAAGCCAATCGGTTTGAAAAGCGTGGAAAATTTTTGTGTGCAAACGATTTACAGTTTCAGTTGCGCTGATAGTGTGGAATTCCGAGATGAAAAATGAAACTCAGGTCTATGACATCCAAGCAGATCAGCGCGGGACACGTCTCGACCGCTTTCTTCTCAACGCAACGGAAGGCGTCTCTCGAACCTATCTCCAACGGTTGATTCGCGATGGCGATGTCACTGTCAATGGTAACGTTGCGAAACAACCGAGTTATGCACTGCGAGAGGGAGACCGGGTGTGCTTGACGCTCCCGCCGCCGCGCCCTTTGGATACTGTTCAACCTGAACGAATTTCGCTTGATGTTCTTCACGAGGATAGCCACTTAATCGTTCTGAATAAACCCGCGGGGATGCTGGTTCATCCTGCGAATGCGGTGAATGTTGGAACGCTTGTGAATGCATTGCTGGCGCATTGCACAGACCTTTCGGGGATCGGAGGTGTGGAGCGACCGGGGATAGTTCACAGGTTGGATAAGGGGACATCAGGGGTGCTCGTTGTTGCGAAAACGGATGTGGTACATCGGGGACTCTCCGTTCAGTTTGAACGGCATAGTATCACGCGCCAATATATTGCTGTCGTGTGTGGCGCGCCTACTGACACTTTGGGGACGATTGATGCCCGAATTGCGAGGAGTCGACGGGATCGACGACGGATGACGACGATTGAAACAGGCGGACGGCATGCTGTCACGCACTATGAGGTTTTAGAGAGGTATCCACAATTCGCACTTGTTCAACTTACGCTGGAAACCGGACGCCTCCATCAGATTCGTGTGCATCTGCAACATATTGGGCATCCGGTGGTCGGTGATACGGTTTATGGGGGCGAACAACGTGCTTTGAACGATGCCGACACGCCGGCGTTGAAACAGGTGCTCTCGCAACTCAGGCGTCAGGCGTTGCATGCACGTCTACTCGGTTTTGAGCATCCAGAAACGGGTGAACAGTTGACTTTTTCAGCGGAGATGCCCAAAGACATGCAACGGGTCGTAGACGCATTGCAGATTTTTTAGCAATTTAGGATTTGCGCAATTTGCGTTCGTCTGCAGTATAACTTTGACTTCAAAAACCTTGTTGGATTAACCGAAAACCTGCAAGGACAACGGACGCAGCAGTCCAGGAGCGATCATTAAAAAAATGGAATATGTCAATTTTGGAAAAGCAGGGGTTAAGGTGAGTCCACTCGCATTGGGTTTAGGGCTCAGAGGACAAGGCGACGCGAATGAAGCCCAAAGGCTCGTTGAACACGCCATTGATTCCGGTATCAACCTCATTGATTGTGCCAACATCTATGGGCTTATGGACGACCGTGCCAACATCGGTCGTTCTGAGGAGGTTCTCGGCAAAGCGATTCAGGGGAAACGGGACGACGTAGTAATTACGTCAAAAGTTTTCAGCCAGATCGGTCCAGGTCCGAACGATCAGGGTCTGTCGAGATACCATATCATGCGTGAGGTCGAGCGTTCCCTATCGCGTCTCAACACCGACCATATTGATGTCTACCTCATCCACGCGCCTGATGAATCGACCCCGCAGGAGGAAACGGTTCGCGCAATGGACGATCTGGTGCGTTCAGGCAAAGTGCGCTATATTGGCTGTTGCAATCATCAAGCGTGGCAGGCATGTAAGGCACTCTGGATCGCCGATCGGATTAATGCAACCCCGTATATGTGTATTCAGAACATGTATAACCTACTAAATCGGGATATGGAAACCGAGTTGTTCGGTTTGGTGCGTGAGGAAGGATTAGGTGTTATGGCTTATAGTCCGTTGGCAGTGGGTTTGTTGAGTGGTGTCTACGCACCGGGTGAAGCACCTCCCGCCGGGACTTTATGGGGGACACGCTTGCGTGATGAATTTGAGCAACGCATGAGTGGTGAGACCGGACGGGTGATCGTAACCCTCAAGCGACTTGCGGCGGAGTTGGGTAAAACGCCTGCTCAGCTCGCTGTGGCGTGGGTGTTATCGCATCCGGAGGTTACTGTTGCAATCAGTGGTAGCGACACGATTGAACAACTCGACGACACGCTCGGCGGTGTGGGTTGGGAACTCGATCCGGCGGTTCGTGAGGAGTTGGATGAGGTATCGAGTTCGTTTGTGCGTCTCATTGCACCACCCGCTTAGTCCCCCAACTAATACCATTTCTGATTGAAATTGTAGCATAAACTTTTAGTTTGGGTTCCCTCTTGTAGCATAGACTGTTAGTCTGTGCACTCAGGGGCGGTTAATGCGATATAAACTTTTAGAAATGGTATAAGATAGGTGCAATTTCCGTATGAGAATCAACAACTTGACCGGCACAGGTATTATCTTGGCACTGGGAAAGGAGATAAAAGAATGACTTTGAAATTAAGAAATATATTTTTCATAACTGTCATGATGCTCGCCGTGCTTATGGGTTGTGACACGGCGCGAGAGATGATCAGTGATACTACGCCAGAAGCCACTGCTATCGACGATACGATGTCTGAGATGGCAATGGAAACAACCCCCGTGAAGTTCGTCTTGTTGATTGACTATCCCGAAGGAGGGAAGGACGCTTATCTCGCGCAGGTCGCCTCCATTGTAGGGACGCTGCAAGCCCCCGAAGAGGTCATCCGGATAAGATCGTACGACAATCAAGACCCCGAAATGAGTCCACATCGGCTTGTCGAGTACGATTTTAAGAGTTTTCTCGATGCAGCGACCTATCTGAATCGTCCAGAGATCGCCGCTCTTCTCGCAGACCTTCCGAATCACGCAACCGAAGTGACCACATACACATTTATCCAGGATGTGGACTATACCTACGCAAAAGAAGAGGAAGGCGATTGGCAGATAAAACACGTTTACTTGATTGACTACTTTCTCGGTGGAAGACAAGCATATCTGGAGTACGCCGAGGACGTTTCTACAGTATTAATTCCCCCAACGCAACTTCAGGCGATCGCCTCTTACGACAACTATTACGGTGGATCTCCACACCGACTCGTTGAATTTGAGTTTGCCACTCAGGAAGATGCCGTTGCTTACGAAGCGTTAGAAGAAGTGATACAGACGGCTGAGGCTCAACTTGAGATCCAAGCAGGTAACTGGAACCAGGTGCTGCATAAATTTGAGTTGCGTTCGGATTACATCAAGGAATAAGGGTAAATAACTCTGTGAACAAATGGATAGAATATGAAGTTAATCATCGCTGCTGTGTCAGGGATAGCAACAGTCGGATTTTTGTGGGTTTTCTTTAGACCCCCTTTCGGAGAGAACATTGTTCACCTGAACACACATCAACGGATTGTCGCGCTCACTTACGATGATGGACCGAGTCCGCTGTATACCCATCAGTTGCTCGATGTCCTCGCCAAACATGATGTCAAAGCCACGTTCTTTATGATCGGGAATCGGGTTGAACGGCATCCTGAAACCGTCCGCCGCGTTATCGCTGAAGGACACCAAGTCGGTAATCATTCCTATAGCCATCCTGTCTTGGGGTTGCTGCCGCCCTCCGCTGTCCAGCGGGAAATTGAACGGACGGATGCCCTGCTTCGGCACATCGGTGTAAAGGGTGAGATTGTGTTTCGGGCACCTATCTTAACAAGATTTCTGCCGGTGGCGTGGGTACTCGCGAGGCGGGACCGCGCACATATAAGCGGTAATATATGGAGTTGGGATTGGACAACACAGAACCCCGACAAAATTACCAAAACGGTGTTGCGGAAGGTCCAGCCGGGTTCCATTATCATCTTCCACGATGGAACAGGTGTCTATCGGAACGCTACCCGTCTGGGAACCATAGAGGCAACAGATAGGATCATTACTGCGCTTAAACGAGAGGGATACACGTTTGTGCGGGTATCGGATGTCAGCCAGTGAAATTCTTACGATGTTTATGGTGTTTATCAAGTGTGTGGATGATTGCACTTACAAGTTGCGGTGCTAAACATTCTGCGCAGCTGCCACTTGTGGAGCAGGATTCGATACGTCTTCAGGCAAAAGCCGCAGCGGCGGCGGATGCCAAACGCGATGTGGCGGTGCTGGTTTCTTTTGGAGCAGGCATGAGTGCGACTTTCGCCGCAGGCATGTGTGGTTTGATGACGGGATTCATTGCTGACGCGACGCTCGGACAGGGGCAGGACGCTCTTTTTTACGGGACGGCTGCAATGAGTGCCGCGGGGGCTTTCAGCCTGCTGCTTCGATATCATATCCGTCCACCGAATCCGCCACCTGAGAGATTGATCGGAAAATCGGCTGAGTATATAAAATTTTACGCCGATGCCTATCAGGCGAGGATGCGATCGTCTCGGATGAAATCAGTTGCAGCAGGTTCTATTTTCGGTTGCATGACCCTCACGGGGGGTATCGCTATTATTGCCTCTCATATAGAGGCGGAGCGGTGAGGCTTCCGAAAATAGCGTAGAGTCCGTAGCCATCTCTGATGATACACCCGTGTGATAAAATGCCCGATGCGGGTTCTGGCATTGGTGATATTATCATAACCCAACTTGCTACTAACGAATTCTACCCATTTGAAAACCCTTTTTAGTGCCTTTCTTCACCCCAGAGGGGTGGTATGTCTATAGAAACTCGCACTCCAGCGGAGTGCTATGTCTGTTAAGTAAGTGGCAACTTGGGTTATCATAGTTATTCAGGTGAACTTTTTCGCTTTGCGCGTATGGATCCAGTTATCGTTATTCCTCAGTAGACTATGAAAAGTTTTTGAAGGATTTAGGGAAACGGACTCAAATAAGTGGTGATGTCAATGTGCGCGGTTATTATCGCAAAGATGGATCTTATGTTGCCCCTCACAGCCGAACCGCTCCTGACGGAAACCCCTACAACAACTACTCTTATTCTGGGAATTCCGATTCTAATACGCGGAAAATTACTTCCGCATGGTCTTCTCGTAGAAATTTAGTTGGTGTTTCTTTTAAAGTTGGTTCAACAGAAGAAGAGGTTGTCTCTATCCTGGGTAAACCTAGGTGGTTTACGGACACGGTGTATAGTTATGGGTTATCACGCGTCTATTTCAGAAACGGTCGAGTTACGAGTTGGTACAGTTCTCCTGCTAACCCATTAAAAGTGAGATAGGGCGGGTTTGATGTAAGAATCTGTGGCGCAGTTTTGAATAAGGTTTTGTTTGCCAAAAAAGGTTGGAATCCCTCAACCCAACCTACTTCTAAACTTTTACGAAAACAAAAAGAGGCGGATCCGAAGATTCGCCCCTTTATTTTCTATTGTTAGGATACGGTTTGGTATTGTTCCCATGCCTCGCCTGCGGCGGCGGCTTGACGTTCCAGTTCGGTTCGCCATCCGACGACTTCACCCGCTTTGATGCGTTGGATGTCAAAACCAGCGTATCGGTCTTCGAGCCGATCGCCGAGTTTGTGGTTTGCCGCCCAACGATCCCACGCTGTTTTCATCCATTCGTGCGGAAGTGCCTCGCGAACGGCAGGGTCGAGTTGCCAAGCGAATCGTGCATCGATAACCTTCGGTTCCTCCTCGGAGGGACCGCTCCATTTCGACCAACCGATGGAGAGGGTATTGCGTTCACGCTCAGGCACACAGTGCCCCGTGTGGATTGTCGTGCCGTTACGGATGAGTGCCTCGCCCGGCTTGAGCCGAATCGCGACCTGTCCGGGGAGCGGATCTGTGCCGTTCCAACTCGGTGTATACGGGACACCCTGATCCTTCATGGATTGTGGGAGTAGCACGTCGTGTTCAAGCGGAGTGCGCCATCGACTGTGGCTACCCGTAACGAGTTCATGGCATTCGTCGTCTGCAAGTGCTAAAAACATACCGACACTGTTCCGTTCGGTAATTCGCTTCTCATTTTCTTCCTGAATCTCTTTCCATCGGATCCGCTCAACCTCCTCGGAATAGGCTTCAGGACCTTCTGTGCGACTTTCTTGTGAGAAGTAACCCTCTCCAGTGCCCCACCATGTCGTATCTCTGTGCCATCCGAGTCTGTTCTCTTTTTTACGCGGATTACACCAGAGGAGTATGTTCGTCATGACAAGGTCTTCGGGGTCAACGTCACACCAAGACTTGACGAAACCTGTGAAATCAGGCGATCCGTAAAATTCAGCGAAAACGGGTTCTTTAAATGCTGGATGAAGTATACCTCGGATTGCCCAAGGTTCGTTCTCGCCTGCGCGGTGAACGTATCCCTTTGAGCAGTCGAGAACGTCATAGCCGTTCTCAGGTGCACACGCTTGCGTAACCCGACGACCTGCCTCTCGGAGGATTGGAATCCACGGATTGTCGACAAAGTCGTTGATGATGACGAAACCGTGTTCCCTTAAATGTTCCAGTCTTTCCGGTGTAGCACCGGGGGCAGAGAGTTCCGGTTTGAAATCAGCAAAAGCTTGGGAGCGGTAGACCTCTTTCTTCGGTGATTGATCGTTGCTCATTATCATGCCTCCATTTGAACCTTATGGGTAATTGGTTGAAACTTGGCGTTGTATTGTGACATTCTATCACAAATGTGTCAAGAATTACGATGTTTCATTTTGGTTTTTAGTTATCGGTGTGTATTGCTACGCAATGCTTTCGGTTATCGGTTTCAAGAGGGTGTTTTTGCTGGGGTGTTTCCCTTGTTGGACGATACCCTCTTTACTGACAACCGAAAGAGTTTTCGCAGAAAACCCGAACTGATAACCGACAACTATTAACTAATGCATTTCGATTGAGAGGACATAGCTCAGGATTGTCACCAGAAGCCATGTGCCGACCAGCACGACCCCGAACGGACGTTTCAGTTGATCGCCCGATACGAAGATCCCACACCGAAACACGATCAGAATAAACAGCATCGCTGGGAACAGGAACTGGAAGAATTGACCGTCCGCCTGCAAACCGCCTTGCGTTGCGGAAGCGGAGACACCGGCGACAAAGAGGACGTTGAGAATATCGGCACCGATAATGTTACCGACTGCCAACTCTCCGTGTCCGCGTCTGACTGCTGTTATTGCTGTCACCAGTTCCGGGAGCGAGGTGCCGAACGCAACAAGTGTTGCGGAGATGATGTGTTTCGGGACACCTATCCGCTCCGCCATGATGCTCACGGCTGGTATCAGAATTTGTGCAGAGACGACAATGATAGCAATTGACCCGATGAGTTTAAGAAGCGTTCCGAATGCCCCTGTTTCCTCCGCATCCGTTTCTTCTACGTTATCGGGATTCGCACCTGCGGCACTTGCCCATCGGATGGACTGATAGATGTATAACGCCAATAATATAACGAAAACGATCCCCACGAGTTGTGGTAAAGTTCCACCTTGCGTGAAGACTTTCGCTGGCGAGGTCCATGGGAAACAGCCGAGCACGAGCAGGATACCCGCACCGACTTGGACGTTTGACAGCCGTGAAGCCAATTGGCGATTGAGGGGTAGCGGCGCGATGAGGGATGCCAATCCGAGAATGAGTCCCGTGTCGCAAATGATTGAACCGACTGCGTTGCCGAGCGCAAGCCCCGGTTTTCCTTGTATTGCCGAGAGAACAGAGACTGCCGCCTCCGGGGTTGTGGTGCCGATGCTCACGATCGTTGCACCGATGACCGCTTTCCCTAAACCCCATCGGGTTGAAAGGATGACGGCTTCATCGACGAGCCAATCTGCACCTTTACCGATTGTGTAAAGTGTTACCGCAATTATCAAAAAAAGAGCCAGGCTGGGTAACCCGTTAGCAAGTTCTGTGATCCATTGTTCCATTAACATTACCTTTCGCGGAGATATAGGATGTTTGTTTGAGAAAATAGATTAGCATATACTTTTGGTAAAGTCAATCAGTTTTCAGTTGTCGGTTTTCAGTTAAGAGGTTATGGTCTAACGAAGTTAGATAGATTACTCTCCTAAACTGGTAGGTGCGGTTTCTAACCGCACCGGTTGTGGTCTAACGAAGTTAGATAGATTGATATTGGGATTTATGAGATAGGTTCTACTTATCTCACCGGTCTTGCCATATCTGAAATCCTGTCCAGATCTTCTTCCGCAATGGGTATATTAAATACGGCGCGATGGACGTGCATGACTGTTTTTCTGAGTATCGGTAGTGGTTTTTGGTTCTCATCCGTAGTGCTAAATGACACTTCTCTGGTAACAGTCTTCGGGAACCAGATATCACCGGTTGTGGTCTAACGAAGTTAGATAGATTGATATTGGGATTTATGAGATAGGTTCTACTTATCTCACCGGTCTTGCCATATCTGAAATCCTGTTCTTCTTCCGCAATGGGTATATTAAATACGGCGCGATGGACGTGCATGACTGTTTTTCTGAGTATCGGTAGTGGTTTTTGGTTCTCATCCGTAGTGCTACTGGTGACTGCAGAGGTCTGGTTGCTACCAAAAAACCGGTGCCTTGGTGCTGCGAAAGCAGGGGAGGAGATAAACAAAGTGATAAGGAGAGAACAAGCGAGTCGTTTCATGATTTTTTATGAGAGCGGGAGTGTGTGGAGATAGTCCCGAAAATCTTTCTCGGTTGTGCGTTTCCGCGATTAGTGAGATAATAGCATATTACAAGAAAAAAGTGAAGATAGCGTTTTTATGTAGGAGTTAACTTTGCTCACGATACCTTTTTTAATAGTAAAAGGCGTAGGTCGGTCTATCAACGATAATGCTTAGAATATTCCAGAAGCTACCCATGACAAAATCTCCGAGTGCTAATCCGAGAAAGAGTGGCACTGCTTTCCGATAGAGACCAAGCCCACCATATTTTAGCACACTCCATTTGGCGAGCGCGCTGATGACAAACGCCGCCCAGAAAAGGTGCAGATGGAAGGATACCCCGTAGCCGAGCGGATGGATGGGCCACCAGAACAGGCGACTCCGTACGGCTGAAAGCAGGGTTGTGAGAGAGAAACCGAAGATTATCGCCGCGATATGACCGGTGTTTGGGTCTTGTGGTGAAGTGAGCCAACCTTCAAGGAAGCGATATGCGCGTCCACCGAAACTGTTAATCTGCCCACCCACTTTGCCGGTATTAACTCCAAGTTCAAAGAATGTATCTACCAGCATGAAGATGCATAACGGCATTGCGATGACTGTCAGTATAAGCATCAGACGAGACAGACCTTTTACGTCAAGGTTCCCACGATCGGCAAGCTTAAACGCTTCAAGTTGATGCGGCATTGGGTGGCTCCGATTGTCTCGATTGAACCAAAAAAAGAGGGCGAACCATGTCAAGTTTCGGGCACCGATGCGCCGCGTGCCGAGTAGACTGACGAGGCTGTGGTGCGGACCGATAAAAGTTGTTGAGTGAATCGGGAAACCAATTTGTGCTCGAATACGTGTCAGTGGAATCGCAATCGTTGCGAAATGTGCGGCAAAAAATAGCACGGCGATCCACATCGCCATGCCGCCGCGCATCGCGAATCCAATGATAAATATTCCACCGAAAATAATTCCCAAAAGTGCGGTTCGATAGCGCATCGGTTCTGCTTCGTCCGCTATTTGGCTGCGTCCAAATGCTACGCGGAAGGCACGCCAGATCTGCCGTCGTGTACCCCAGAGTGCAACAGCACAGATACCGGTATACGCGCCGATGTTCTGCTCGTACGGATACGGAAAGCCGGGGACATTTTCCAGTCCGGTTAGGATAGCGATAAAATATTGCACTTTATATAGAAAAAAAAAGAGTAGACACGATATGAGTAAATCGAGCGGCATCAGGAAACCGAGTCCGACAGCAAACGGATAGATAATAATTGCATTCCCACCACGGAGGAAGGCTGTCCACGGTTTTTCAGTGAATAACGCGTTGAGAGGTATGTGCTTGTTTGGGAAAGCAGGGATTGACGGAAAAAAGATGTGAAGCCCGTTGGCAAGACTAATGATTGACGCAATGCCGAATCCCCACCACATTGCCCGACTCCGAAGGAATTGGTTTGTGTTATAGGCGAGTTGATACGGGAGTTCAACAATCGGATACACGAGACGTTCCTGTTCCGTCCACTTCTTTCGGATAATAACATTGATACACTGCATCACAAAGATCAGCGCGAAAGTAAAGACGCACCACCAGAATGTCGGTGTCACCCATTTCTTCACAGAGTAGGTCTCAAAAAACGGGGCATCACCGAGATAGAATGCGCGAAGCACACGCGGATCATTGATTGTTAACCACTCCGGCAGATAACGCCAAAACAGCTCGCGCCATTCGTTTTCGGGAGTACCGAAATAGAAGGCGTGGACGATGATTGAGACGAGTGGCAGGAACATGTCGTAGGACATGAACAGCAGTGTTATTGACATCAGGACATAGAGACTGATCAGTTCTCCACTGGTTAGGGCATACTTCGCGGCGTATTTCTTTAAAGCAATATTGAACACTGCAATGATCAGGAGTGTGAACACTACGCTATAGAAGGGTGCCATCAATGTTGGAAAGGTGTATCGGAGTGCCTCGCACTCAATATGCCATTTGTAGATGAACGGCAGGAGTAGCAGAGATATGAGGATGGTACGTACTGTGATTTTTTCATGATTTGGCGTATCCATAGGTGGACGTGGTGAAGACATCATGAGGGTTCAAGATAACTGGGCAGTTGGTGAAAAGTTTTAGTGTGTCGTTGCAGAAAAGTGAACCGTCTTTTGACATTTTACGTATATTCAGGTAAAAATTCAAGGGAATCCGTTCTAATATAGTAAAGCCCGAAATACTGCACACCGCCGGTAGGTACGGTTTCTAACCGGGGTCCCCACCCGTTACTGGGAAGGGGGGTTCCCACCCGTTACTGGGAAGGGACACCGAGTTTGGTGTGAAAGTAATTACAGAATCCACTATATTTGATGTCAGAGAGGTTGTTTAATGATGGAAATTACGCAAGTTGAAGCGTTCGCGCTCCGATACCAAACCGAGAAATCGTCAGAAGAACAAACCGACAATTATTACTTACCCTCTGAAGGGTGGCGTTCTATTTACTCACGACACCACGAAACGATGGTCGTGCGGATCACTACGTCAGATGGCATCGTCGGGTATGGCGAAGGGCAGAGTCCCGTTTCGCCGCGCACATCGAAGACAATCGTTGAGGATCTGTGTCGTCCGATACTGATGGGAGAAGACCCGTTTGACGTGGAATACCTTTGGCAGCGTATGTTCACAGCAATGCGGGAACGTGGACACTATACCGGATTTTTCATCGATGCACTCGCGGGGTGTGACATCGCACTCTGGGACATCATCGGGAAAGCAACAGGGAAACCCGTTCACAAGGTACTGGGTGGACGCTATCGGGATCGGATTCCCTTGTACGCCGGTGTTGGAGGTAGCACACCGGAAGCGGCGGCGACACAGGCGGCTAAACACGTCTCGCAGGGGTATGGCGGATTGAAAATTCACACGACGCACGGTCGCGCAGAGATTTTAGAAATCGTTGCCGCGGTGCGCGAACAGGTCGGTCCGCAGATTAAGTTGATGGTGGACCTCCATACCCAGTACAGCGTTCCAGAAGCGACACTGCTCGGACGAGGACTTGAGGAATTGGACGTGATGTGGTTAGAATCACCGACGGCACCGGAGGACATTCCCGGGCAAGCGGCGTTAGCGCAGGCATTGGATATGTCGGTCGCTATCGGGGAGTGGACACGCACCCGTTATGAGTTGCGGGAGGTGTTTGAACGTCGCGCCTGCGACATCACTATGCCCGATATTGCCCGCACGGGACTCACGGAGGGGAAACGCATCGCAAGCCTTGCCGATGTCTACAACATACCGGTGACGCCTCACATCGGTGGCGGTGGCATCCTGTCGATTGCCGCGACGGTGCAATTTTCAGCGACGATCCCTAACTTCCTGATTATGGAGCATTCCCCTGAGGCGTATGAATCGAAAGGGCAAATCACCACGCGAAAGCCGGTGATCGAGAATGGGTCTTTCATCATTGATGATGTGCCCGGACTCGGTATTGATATTGATACGGAAGCACTGGAAGCCTTTACGATAAGCAGTTAATATCCGTCTCCTTATCGACAATCTATGTTCCTGATAATCATTCTTACTGACAACCCATAACTGAAAACCGACAACCATTAATACCCTTTTTCCTTATCCACAACGTTGGTGAGCGGTTCTCCGTTCACGTATTTGTGCATGTTGTCGATGAAGAGTTCCATCGCGCGTTTGGCGATATTCTGCGATGCGCCAGCAGTATGGGACGTGAGGATCACATTCGGGAGTGTCCATAATGGATTGTCTTCCGGACACGGTTCCGTATAAGTGACATCCAGCCCCGCACCCGCCAATTTCCCGCTTTTCAGCGCGGCGATGAGCGCATCTTCGTCTACAACCTTACCGCGACTGACGTTGATGAAGAAGCATCCCTCTGGCAAGGCATCGAATTCTGCATGGGACAGCAGTTTGTGCGTTTGTGGTGTGATTGGACAGCATACCGTCAGAACGTCGCTGCGGGACAAGAACTCCGGCAACCAATCGAGTTGTCCCAATTCGTCAACGGTGTCGGGTTTCTCCATCGGTTCGGGATCGACAGCAATCACGTTAAACTCGAAGGCTTTGGCACGTTGGGCGACCGCTCTGCCGATACCCCCAAGTCCGAGAACGCCCATCGTCATTCCCGATACCTCAACGCACGGTGTCCACTTCCACTCCTTATCTCGCATTAAATCGAGTTGTGCGTTGATACCCCGCGTCAGGGACAGTAACAACGCGAAGGCGTGCTCGGCGAGTTGCGGTCCATACAAACGCTTGCTATTTATCAGTGTGATGGGGCTTTCTTTGAAGGCGGGGTACATTGACCTTTCCACGCCTACGAACGGTTGCATCACCCATTGTAGGGATTTCGCCTCAGGGAGGGCATCCTCTGATACGACACCGTAGAGAATTTCAGCATCTGAAATGTGGTCTTTGAGTTCCCCACCTTCCGGTAGAAAGCTGATTTCCATCTCCGAGGGTGCGTCCTTCAGCATATCCGCAACTTCTTGGCTAATTCCACTGGCAATCAGGACTTTGATATTTGCCATTAATCGTCTCCTTGGTTATAGAATTTCTGTGATAGTGGTTCACATGAACCGAAGTTTATCATAGAATGGGATGTTTGTCAACAGGAAGATTCGCAATATAGGGTTGTTTAGTTTTCCTGTAGGAGGGATATCCGATTTTTATCTTCATCCAACTGCATCGAATCCCGCTCCAATCTCCCGCCTACAGAGGATGATTTTTCCTTGACAGATTCCTCTAAAACGGGTATTCTCAAGGAAATTCTCTCCTTTACCCCGTGAAAGCGAGCAATTATTATGCTACAGGTCCGATACGCACGCTATACCCCCCACGATGCGTACCTCCGTTTGACGAATGAACATTACATCCTTGATGTGGATAGACGCAGTGGTGCTATCAAAGGTTTATACCTCACAGAGGACGCACAAGGCACGAACTTCTTCGGGAATGAACAGAACATGCGCCTCAACATCTGGTGGAAACAACGGCATGTTCCTGAAAAGGCGCAGCGTATTCCGATGCACTGTTGGACTGGTGATATTGTGCTGAAAGCGCGTGTGCCGCCTACCGGAGGGATTTGTAATCCCGACCCTAAAAACCAAAACTGGCACGCGATGCACACCTTCCTCAGCGACGATGTCCGGACGGTGACCTACGACGATGATTCCATAACCACCCGTTACGAGGGCAATTCTGTCAACCGAGGTGGACTCCAATACCTCAATATTGAGCAACGTTATGCGTTTAGGGGGAACCCCCAGAGCGGCGATGCTATTTTATGGACGATCACGTTTCACAACACTTCGCAGGAACATGTCGAAATCGGGGAACTCGGACTCCCGATCACACTGAATACGAACTACAACATCGGTGATGAGAAACAGGGTTTCAACCACCGGTCGATTGAGTCTACGAAATACGTCTTTGAGCAACGTGTGATTGAAAGTTCATTTGTCTCTGGACATTCGTCCTACATCCTTGCGACCCGTGCGAGTGGGAAAGGTGACCATTTGCTGATTGTTCCACAAGGCGATACCGCACTGGAGGCGATTTCTGGGTATGGACTTTTCCCGAACACCGAGATGATGACGGGTGCGGGTTCCATGTTTTACCTATTTTCCGAAGCTACTGCGGAGGAGCCTTGGTACAATGGACACCGTTCGCTCACTTTAGCACCCGATGAAAAACGGACTTTCAGTTTCACGCTGAGTCGCGTTAAGGACTCTGCCGATGTCAGTGAGAAGTTGTATCAGGACGGGAACATCGCTGTGAAGATTGTGCCGGGGATGGTGTTGCCTGTCGGCACGACGGCGCATCTTCTGCTCCGATGCCAGAAACCGATTACGGCGATTGAGACTGCCAATGGCATTGAGGTTGAACCCGTGACAACGATGGGTGACCGTCACACCTATACCGTCCGTCTGACTGCAATGGGGGAACAGAAGGTGACAATCCGATACGGCAATGGCGAGTGGGCACACCTTGTGTTCAACGGTATCGCGGAGATAGAGACCCTGATGAAGGCGCGCGCTGAATTCATCGTCGAGAATCAGCGTGTCGAAGATCCAGATGATCTCTGCCACTACAGTTTTCGTATCTGGAATAATGAGGATGAAAGGCTCATTGTGGAAGAGGAGGCACCGTGTGGCTCGATTGATATGGGGGGCAGCGATGACCGATGCTTTGCACCACCCGTTTTTCTCGCAGGGAAAAATGTCTATTATCCCGATGAGGAGGAGATCCACGCTCTCGACGAATTCATTGAGAAATTTCTCTATGGGAAGTTACAGAACAAAGACAACTATCAGGTATTGAACTCGCTCATCGGACTCCGTCCGGGTTCGTGGCGGCGATGGGATTACGTCTGGCGTATCTATAACTATCCGCACGTCTATAATATCTACTATCAGATGTATCGGATCACCACGTTGCACGGAATAAAAACGAGTCGCGAGCCGTTGTGGTATCTCAACCTCGCCTATAACACTGCACTCGCCTCTTATCTCGATTCCACCTACGAGAGCGTCTATGAGACGAAGAATTACATCGACTACCACCGCGGCAACATGTCTAAAACGCATGCCCCGATGGGTTCACCGATTCTGGCGCATCTTCTGAGATCGCTGAAGACAGAAGGCATGACTGCTGAATACCGGACGCTTCGAGAGGCGATTGAAGGGTGTCTCCCATTTTTCCTTGAGGAGGAATACCCGTTTGCATCGGAGTATTGCTTTGATCACGCCTCGAAAGCGGCGTTGTACTACTTAGCACAGGTCGCTGATGATGAACCCTTGAAGTTGCGCACTGTACAGACAATCCTCGCAAGTCGAGACGCAACGCCGATGTGGTTCTCTTACTGTACGAATATGCGATACATCGGATGCTATCCAACGCCACTGTTGGCGCGTCCGCTTTTCGATAGATACGAGCAGACAGGGGATCTACACTTCCTGCAGAAGGCTTACGGTGCGACCTTGGCGGTCTGGAGTTGTGTCGATCCGTCTGGGAAGGGATATAACGGTAGGGAATGGCGATTCAATCCGCCGGAAAAAGGGTCGCCGGAATACAATTACTATCGGAACGGCTGTTTCTCTGGTGAGGTCGGCATGGGACTTTACGGCAACTTAAGTATGCTGAAATCCTACCTCGTCCAAGATCCGGATTTTGGGCTTATCGGCTATGGGTGCGCTGTTTCCGAGACGATGGACGATTACACGCTCGTTCCACAGGATGGATTGGGGGTCAGGGTTGCCTTTGTGCCGCTCGGTGTGACGTTGGAAGCGGTGAAGGCTCGTATTGAGAAGGCGACACTCACGAAAGATTTGCGACAGTTGGAACTCGTTTTGTCGAAGCCGTCCAGGCATGCGGAATGTGCGCATATCTCGGTTCGCGGGCTGCCGTCAGGTTCGTATCGGTGTAGCACGGGACGCGTTGAGATCCGTGAGCAGATTGAATGGGATATTCCTTATGCAGACGGACAGGATTCTGTTAAGGTGACGTTAGTTCACTAAGCGATTTATCAACCCACACCGAATCCCACTCGAATCTTGTGGCTTTCCTCTTCCTGTAGGAGCGATCTCCTGATCGCGACGCTGCTGTACCGCAAACTGTTAGTTTGCGTGCCGAGAACGATAATGCCCTAACCCTGGGCACCCCTCTATTTCCGGTGGTCAGGTTTCCCAACCTCGCCATTTCTTTCGATGTGATAGGTGGGGTGTTTTGGCTTGGGGTGACCCAACCCCTACGCTGGAGGTTTTTGCTGGTGGTTTCCTCAATTTCTTCAATTTCCCCTTGCTTGGGTATTTCCTCAATTTCCCACACCGTTGTCCGTCAGAATCTCATGCGTCGTACAAAAAAAGGGACCGGTAAAACCGATCCCCTTTTTATTTTTATTTCGCTGGATTTAGGATACTATGCCGATAGTTCCGAAACTGCGGCATCCTCGCTGTCGAAACACTCAAAGAGACTCACCAATCGATTCAGAGCGACCAAGTTCTTGATGTGTTTACCAACATTGACAACCCCGATGCGTCCGTGCTTGCGGGTTGCGGCGACACGTGCCTCCATGAGAGCACTGAGTCCTGAACTATCGATCCGATTGACGCGTCCGAGATTGATGAGGACACGTGGCTCATCGTAAGCCTCTATTTGCGGTGAAATTGCCTTCCGTAATTCCGATGCTGAGGATCCCACTATCTTTCCGCTCGGTTCCAAAATCGTGATGCCGTCTTGCCGTCTAATTTGCGTTGCCATGATTTTTCTCCTTCTTTGTTTTTTTAGTCCACTATAAATGTCAATTCACTTTTCTACCTTTTACATTATTTCAACGTTCAATTACTCTCTTTGTTTACATGAGTCAGATTATTTCAAAAAAAGTTCGTTTTTTGTTAGCAGTCAGCAGTCGGCGGTCAGCCATCGGTTTTGTAGGTTGGGTAGAGCGTCGCGAAACCCAACAATTTACTGACAGCTGATTGCTGACGGCTGACTGCCAACGCAGCATTTTCATTGGCAAACGGGTTCCGAACCTGTTATACTTATCTCGGAGGTGCAAACGGAAGACCACACAATGCGTAATACGATACTCGAACCCCGCACGAAAATCCTGATGATGCTCATCAGCGGTTGCCTCGTCATTCTACTGGACAGCCCGACAGCACTCCTCGTCTGTTTCCTTGGGAGCCTTGCGTTGGTTGCCCTGTCTGTCCCGACGTGGCGGCAGATCGGGTTGCTCTGCGCTTTCCTTTTTTTTACGACCTGGGGTTTGGTTTACAGTCAAGCGATCTTCTATAACGAATTTCCACGTACCGTGCTGTTCACACTTGTGCCTGCCGACCTGCCGCTCATCGGGAAGATGACGGGCGGCATCCGTGTCTATCGAGAAGGACTGTTCCACGGAATTGTCCAATCCCTCCGTTTCAACACGACACTTGTTATTGGATGTTTCATCATCTGGACGACGCAACCCCGGGACCTGCTCCTCGCGTTGGCGCAATTACGTGTGCCTGCGACCCTCGCTTTTATGGTGACGACAGCGTTGCATTTCATTCCTGTAATTGCGAATGAGGCGGCGGCTGTGTTCCGTTCACAAAGGTTAAGAGGGTTCCGATATCTCCGTCTCAATCTTTTGGCAACCTGCCGTGGGGTTCTCAACAGTTTCCGTCCGATCTTGGCGGGGAACATCCGGCACGCGACGCACCTTGCCGAATCTGTTGAGAGTCGCGGATTCTCGCCGGAGATGGCGACCCAGCGCACCTCGCTACGGTCTTTGAAGATGGGTGTCTGGGATTACAGCCTGCTCGCGGTGTTGTTCGTCTGTTTGATCGGTGTTGTTGGGTTGAAATTACTCTATTTCTGCTATGCGAACGGTATCTATTACGCCTCGTGGTTGCGACATGCGTATACCTTCACCCGCGAGATTCTTTAATTTACTACCAGAAGCGGAGCCTGCATTCTCACTGCGAAGCAGGCGCAGGCGGATAGATGGAAGGCTCACTAAACATGAAACCTGTGCTATTACTCCGCAAGGTAAATTAAAAATTAGCGTCCGACCTCCCACGCCAGGTGTTGCAATTCCGGTCCAATCAACTTTTCCCATGCCAATTGCACAGCCGCAGTCGAACCGGGTGTGGAGATTACCACTTTTCCGCGGTAGACCCCAGCCGTTGCGCGTGAGAGCATCGCCGCGGCACCGACCTGATCGTAGCTGAACATCCGAAAGAGTTCACCGAATCCGGGCAAGGTCTTTTCCAGTTTACGATCGAGAATGTCAAAAGTGGTGTCGCGCGGAGCAATACCTGTGCCACCGTTGAAGAGAATAACTTGTGCATCGCTTTCCGCCATTTTATCTAATACTGCGGCGACTTGGTCGGGTTCATCTTTTATGATTTGGTAGGCAGCGACGCTGTTTCCCTCTGCGGCGAGTTGTTCGCGTAGAAATACGGCGTTTTTATCGGTTTCAGGAGTGCGTGTATCGCTCACGGTGACGATCGCCACGGCGACAGGTCCCTCCTCGGTTGCCATTTCTCGGTGTTGTTGTGTACTTGTAGAAGTTGTTGACATTAGTATTGTCATCTCCTTTTGATTGTTAGTTTTTGTCCCGTGATATTGGGACATCCGGTAAGGAAAATCTTAGTGTTGCATTCGGTCTCTTATCAATATAACTGTGGGGTACTACACCGTCTGACGCCGCTGGATCGATAAGTTCAACGTGGTAGTCTGTAATTTTGGGGCTGCCGAGGTTAACCCACTCTTCTATTTTCGTGATAAAGCGATCGACACCTTGTGGATTGCCGTATGCCTCCACGCGGTTCTCGGGCTTAGGCTCATAAACGGACCGAGGAACACATAAGGCTGGTAATTCCCTGTCCAACAGGACAGAGTGCATGCCCCGTTGTTCTTGGTATTCCCAAAGCGTTTCCATCGGTTCTCCGTTTAGACGAAGATAGAGAGCACAATCGGAACCTACGTATGCACGCAGTGGAACGAATGTCGGT
This sequence comes from Candidatus Poribacteria bacterium, assembly GCA_965208635.1. Lineage (GTDB taxonomy): Bacteria > Poribacteria > WGA-4E > WGA-4E > WGA-3G > WGA-3G. Next base: position 5,123,643 of record OZ242349.1, on the reverse strand, counting down.
TCCTCTTGTAATAACGCTTCTAATACTGGATCGGAAGATAGTTCCAAGGCGTCCTCAGTAGAGGATTTGAAGTTTCCCTGCAGGTCCATGAAACCCGCCCAGCGCGTGATTCCCCCTGTTAATGTGTTTCCCTGTTTGTGGAGCCGAAGAATTGGATCTCCGGCACCTCTTGTCTTCAGCGGCATCACCAAAATCCCGCCCTCTGCTAACGATTCAATCCACGCGGGTGGAATATCGGGTGAACCGACTGTAACGATTATCCGATCGAAAGTTTCCCCATCCCATCCGAGTCCACCATCACCCGCTCTCAGGTTGACCTCATTGAATCCTGCGGAACTCAGATGTTTTCGGGCTTTCTCCACCAAATCCGCTTGCAGGTCAATGGAGTAGACGAGACTTTCATCTCCTACACTAAACGCTATCAGTCCAGCGTTCCATCCACTCCCCGTTCCAATCTCCAGTACCTTGCATCCGTGAGTTAATTTGAGATCATCCAACATGCCAAAGATAAGCGTAGGTTGAGACGCGGCACTGTGCGGGTCTTCTCGGATCATCAAGCCTCTATTGGAATAGATCGCTTCCAATTGCTTTGCTGTCGGTATCGGTGATTCAACCCGGGCAATCCCATCTGGTGCCTCGTCATCGTAGTATTGTTCAATGAAGAGGTGACGCGGCACATTCAAAAGTGCTTGTTTCAACCAATCGGTGTTCAGTCGAAGAGAGTCTCTCTTCGCCAAGTCTTCGTGCATGTGTTCTATGTGCGTCCGAATTGTTGCATCCATGTTAATTTCAATTTATTGGTTTGGATAGGTTTTATTGAGATGTTTCGGCATTGTAAAGAAGCGTCCGCCTGTCTGTTCTGCGAGTTTTTTCTGGAAATCTGTAGGACCCGGATGTCCAATAACATAAGCACGGATGCCTAACGACTGACACAAACTAAGTGCGCGTTCAGGCGGGTATTTTCCTGTCGTCGGTTCATCCGTTAGAATAAGCAGAAATCGGCTTGCATACGGGCTGAATTTAACTTTTGGAACCCCTTCCACAATCGCATCGATAAGGTGTTCGTCCCCACCAAAAGGGGCTTCCATGGAACTTGCCAGCATGGATTCGTTGAGTGGCATCTGCGTCACAACCGCGCCGTTGATGATTTTGATGGCATCTTTCGCCTCCGCGAAACGGATGAGTCCAATCCGATATTTAATCGGTAGGATGTCTAATCTACCGATAAGCGTGCTTAAACCGAGCATAATCACTTCGGATTTGCCTCCCATGCTGCGACTGTAATCGAGCATCACTACGATGTCCACGGCGGGTTCAAATCCCCGCACTGCGCTGTCAGGGGACGCACTGAGTGCGGCTCCATCGTAGATATTCAGGCGGTTCTTTTCACTTCGGATGGTATACATGCGACGACGGGTCGGATCGTTTATGAGCCATCTGTTGCCGCGCTTTTGCGTCATTGCAGTGAGACTCTTCGAGAGATTCCAGCTTTCAGGATAGATGCCGGCGAAAACGTTCAATTTATCGTCCTGTTTGCGGACGGTGTAGACACGACCGTTTGTATAGTCGGTAATTACCCACAAGTCCCCCTTCTGTTTTTCCCAGACCATGGAACTCCCAAACGGATTATCGACACCGGCTATAGAGACCCCGTTCTTCTTGAATTCGCGTTGCAACTTTTTCATTGGGACATCGCCATCTTCGAGTAGCACCTCGAATTGAGACTCCATGCTGAATAGCAAGCGCCCCCCACCTCGGCGGATGTCTTTGACAATATCCCGGAATACCTTCATAAATGCTTCATTAGCGACACGATCACTTGGAAGTGATGCTGCCTTATTAAAACCCCCCGGAATGGGCTGCCAGAGTCCACCTGTCATTTCCGCTAACTCTTGTTGAAACGGTTCTGGAACTCCGAGGACGTTGACACGGATGCCCTGAAGTTGATATTCTTTGATAACCTTTTCCCGCATCGTGGTATAAGCACCATCCTTTTTAAAAGCAGTCGTTGCGGGTTCATCGGTTACGAGGATAATGTATTGGTCCGCATCAGCGTGGAAGTCAATACGGTAGGGTGTATCTATGAGCGCGTCGAGTGCATGTTCCTCTCCGCCGAGTACGACTTTTTGCATCCGTCTACGTAGCATCCCGACATCGGGTAACAGCGTGCGAATCTCCAGTTTTTGACCTTCGTACCTAACGCTGAATTCCGACATGCCGAGATGGTACTCCAAATTGACAAGATCGAATTCATCGACCATAGCGAACAGATTTGCGGCGATTTCTTGTATGTTATCGCGCATGCTCCCGCTCGTGTCGATTACGAAGACGACGTTCACCTTGTCTAACTGTCGTGTTCCGATGATGTGGTCGGCGATACGTTTGAGTGCTTTCGCGAACGGATTGCTACTCCCTTTGCCGGTTGCTTCGCCTTCACCATCTCCATCACCTTCGCCGATCGTCCCGATTTCAGAGGCACCCGTGGATTGGAGTCTATGAAATCCACCACCACCATCGCCTTTGACGCGTTGCCGCAGACTGTCTACACCTGCTCCTGCGGTTGCCTGGAACGGACTCGCAACCGATTCTGAGATCGGTGTTTCTCGACTATTGATCCGTTTTGCGTCCGTGGTTACATCGGGGAGCGTCGTTTCAAGGTCAGACACGGATCTCGTCGCGCTGTGTAGGAGTGCCTCTTCCGATTGGCGCATGGTTTCGTCCATTAAATTCGCGGAAGCGATGAGGTCCAGATGCCGTTGATTTGTTTCGGTAGATGGATCTGTCTGCTGAGGCGTTCGTAATTGTTTGGGGGGCGGCGGTTTAAGGGTGCGTCGTTGTTCCGGCAAGGCTTTCGGATTGATGAGTTCCACCGCCAGCGCATCTTCACCACTGTTCTGTCTCGGCGTATAGAAGGAGAACATAAAAGTGATCGCGAGACAAAGATGAATGATGCCTGCAAAGAGCAGCGCACGCATGGAACGGTGTCGCCTATAGGAACGGTTCATAGTGTTTTCTCCATTTCGATGTAGGTCTGTTATCCCTCAATCCGATCAGTATTCGCTATTGAATGTTCTGTTTAATTTTTTACTTTTGCCCAGGTCGTGGTTAGCAATTTGGGTTGTGGTGAAACCGGTAGCGCATAGTTAGGATCAAACCAGTCCCCGCCGGAATTCCATGAAATATGCGTCAATTGCGTCCGAACCCCACTACTCACATCAACTTTGAAGATCTGGTTCCGTCCATTAATTTCCTGAGTATAAAGAACTTCATCTCCATTTGGAGATAACGCAGGAGCCCATGCATCGGAGCCATCTTCAGGCACAAGTTGTTGGAGATCGGTACCATCGCTGTTGACAATATAGATCGTTCGTTTATCACTCCATTCCTTTGGTAGCTTATCTCCCCGCTCCCGATTGAAATCTGGCGGCAATGGATTGTTATTCCAAGCGAAGGCGAGTTTGTCTCCCATAGCAGACCAAGAGGGACTCATTTGACCCCCCAATTCTTTTCTCGGCAGGATCCTTTTTTCCGCCCCTGTGCGAACGCTGATGAGTTTGATTTGGCCATCGCCAAAAGTCGAACAAGCTATTTCCGCACCCTCAGGCGACCACGCTGGACCCAAACCATTCGCGAGGAAATTCTCTTCTTGTTCTCCTAAATTCGCAACGTAGATAGCGTATATATCTTTATCCCAGTTGATGTGCATGTAAGCGATCTGTTTACCATCTGGCGACCATGCCGGGTAATCCCGTAAAGTGAAGTTTCTCTTCAGTTCGTTTTTGAAGACGCGTCGGATATTAGACCCATCAGGGTTCATCAGATATAGGTCTCGCTTACCGTCGCGATCGGAGGTGAACAGAATCTGCTCACCTGTTGGAGACCAAACGGCTTTTAGATCGTTTCCTTCGTATTGTGTAAGTCGTACCTGTTCAGAGCCATCCGGGTTCATGATATAGACTTCACGGTTGCCATCACGTGCGGAGGTGAACAGAATTTTTGAAGTCGTCGGTGCCTGCGCGAAAAGCGGAGAAACGCTCGCATTCAGCACGAACAGAAAACATATGGCAAGTACTAACAGTCGTGTCATTTTCATACAATATCCTTCTTTCATAGAAAGTAGGCACAAGACCGCCCCCTATAGGCTCTGGTGAATCCTAAAAATAAATTAACATCTTTGTAGCATAAACTGTTAGTTTGTGCCAGAGTGAGTGCCCTGAGCGGCATTCACTCTGTTTGAGAATGTTCAGTTAATGCTAAAATCTACCATAAATGCCTATTGTTTTTTCACTTTTCCCCATGTAGTTGTGAGCAGCTGCGGTTGTGGGGATACAGGCAATGCATACGCCGGATCAAACCAATCCCCACCACTATTCCGATCTATATGCGTCAGTTGCGTCTGAATCCCACTATTCACATCAACTTTGAAGATCTGGGTCCACTGGTTAATTTTCTGTGTATACAGAACTTCCTCTCCGTTTGGCGATAATGCAGGAGCCCATACCTCCTGACCGGCTTCCTCAACGAGTTGCTTGAGACCGGTGCCATCTCGGTTGACGATAAAGATCGTCTGTCTATCCCTCCATGCGTTGTGCAGATCCCTATCTAAGACGACTGGTAAGGGATTGTTGTTCCCAACAAAAGCGAGCTTATCCCCTGTTGCCGACCAAGACGGATTTTCTTGCCAAGGGAGTGCTTTCTTGGGCAGAAGTCGCTCATGCTTTCGTGTGCGTGTGTTCATTAATATAATCCACTCTCTCCCCGGTTGAGCTGTCTCACAGGCAATTTCTGTTCCGTCAGGCGACCATGCTGGGGAAGAAAACTTTCCGATGAATTCGGGTTCTTGTTCGCCTAAGGTCAGGATGTACATTCCGCTTGTGCCGCCTCCACTGTAATCCCGTTGTATGTAAGCGATCTGTTTACTATCTGGCGACCAGGTCGGATCTATTCTCCAAGCTTCTATTTTTCTCTTGAAGACGCGTCGGACGTTGGATCCATCAGGATCCATCAGATACAGATCCCGCGTACCCTTGGGACGAAAATCCCCACGATTGGAAACGAAAAGAATCTGTTCTCCGGTCGGTGACCAGACGGCTCCTTGGTCAATTGCGGGATGTTTTGTGAGTCTCATCGGTTCAGAGCCATCTGGGTTCATAATGTATACTTCGCTATTACCATCTCGTGCGGAGGTAAATAGGATTTTGGGAGTCGTTGGTGCTTGGGCAAAAAGCGCGGAAGTGCTTGCATTCAACAGTAAAAAAACAGATATAGCAAAGACTAACAATCGCGTCGTTTTCATAAGACGTAACCCAAGGAATCAAAATGCGTTTTCATAGTATATGTAAAGAGAGGGATAATTGGCATTTTCTGGAATTCAGGCTATTATATCATTTAAAACGAAGTTGATCAAATTAAAGTTGACAAAATTGGGGTATTCTGCTAAACTTTATAAAAATTCGGTTGTTTTGCACTTTTTTCTTGCAATTCATATTTAAAAAGTGCTATAATCTATTTTGTGCATTCTATCGACTTCTCGGGGTGACGTATACTATCTCGCGGAAGATCAGAAGATGAATCGCACTGCTGACAGATGACCGGTGAAACGTCAGCATGAAAAAGCGTGATTTGCACGCAGTACTGCTATCACCAAAAGTAAAATCTGATGAGGTGATGAGATTTTGGGAAGCGCGCTATTTGCTCAGAAACTCTGAACCTTAAGCGTATATTGAAGAAGGAGATTTCATAGCTATGAAAAAATTCACAATCTTTATCACACTTGCCTGCGTTGTCATGATTTCGCCGATGGCATTCGCGCAGAATTGGCAACCAGCAGGTGATAACTGGATTGCAAAATGGTGGGGACTTGATCTCGTCACCAATACGGGTGGTTTTAATACATCCGCAACAATTGACTACCTCGCTGAAGGCAGTGGTGGTTTGATTTCAAACGCCTCCGTCTCTACACGCGACGGTGCCGGAAAGACCGCGAACGCCATCGTGAGCCTTCCAGATAACGGGGGTTCGCTCGCTTGGTCGATTGTTGATATCAATACCGAAGACCAACTGAACATGTCCACAAGCCACGGTATCCCTGATGGACGAGATATCACATGGCACGGTCTCATCGTCGTTATTTCACCGGATACCCGGACAACGACAATGCACCCCGCACACGATGATTACGCCCAAATCTGGATCAACGGCGAACAAGTCTATGACAACAGTGCTTGGACAGGTGGGGTTCGTGAAGTTACAACACCAACCGAAATTCAATTCCAAAAAGGCGAGAACTTTTTGCATTTCAAATGTGGTGAATCGGGCGGTGCGGATTACGTCAACCTCCGTTTTGAGCCGACCGATACCGATCTGCTCATCGCACCCACGAAGGATAATCTCTTCCTGGATGTGCTCACGCCAGTCGAACCGCAGGGCAAGTTGGCAACGCAGTGGGCAGTTCTCAAGCGTCAGTAATATTTTATTTTTAGCGAAAAACCCGTGTCCGAATATGGATGCGGGTTTTTTGTTGCCTACTCTTCCGACTCTACAATTGTCAGAATCTGGTTGATAGAGACATCTCGTAATTCTTGTGTGGTCCCGCTTTGCCAGACGATACTTACCTTCTCAACATCCTGATTTTCTCCCAAACCGAACAGCAAGCGCGTATCGCTTCCTGATGCGTAACTTGAACCGCTCTTCACTTCCCTTATCTGCGTCATGTTTCCTGTCGTAACCGTGACTTTCGCACCAATCCCGTCACGGTTGCTTTGCGTTCCGACCAGTTTAATGCTCAGATAGTTTTTCTGGTTCCCACCATCGTTCCGAAGCAGCACTGCCCGCTGGTTGGAATTCATAATAACAATGTCCGGGTCACCGTCATTGTCGTAGTCGGCGGTAGCGGCGGCTCTACCAACAAGTGGCTCTAAAAAGTAATCCCCGGCGGAAGCAGAGACATCGGTATAAGTGCCGTCACCGTTGTTTTGAAAGATCTGGTCACGTTGGGCGTATGTTTCATTGCCTCCCAATGCCTCGGTGATATCTTGTGGGTGTCCGTTTGCGCAGAACATGTCGAGATGTCCGTCGTTATCGTAATCCAGAAAGAGCGGACTAAAACCGACAAACGGGAGTGTCGGTTGTTCCAATCCACTGTCCGCAGTCGCATCGGCGAAGAAGAATCCCTCCTCGTTCTTATAGAGCGTTGCCTTCTCCGAATTCGCAACGATCAGATCGAACCATCCATCGCCGTTGTAGTCTCCACAATCTATCCCCATAGATCCCTCGGCGACACCTCTGTCGTCGTAACCGACACCGATGAAGGTGCTTTCATCCGTGAAGGTGCCATCACCGTTATTGTGATACAGGAAATTTCTATTGGTATCGTTGGCGACGTAAATATCTGGCAATCCGTCTTGATCGTAGTCCCAAGCGACAGCCGCCATACCTCTTCCCTCGACGGGATTTGTCACGCCTGCTGTCTCGGCGATATTCGTGAAGGTGCCATCGCCGTTGTTCCGGTAGAGGACATCGGGGGTTCCCTCGTAGCTGCGCGGATGTCCGTAACCGACAATACCTTTGTAGGTGGATACCGGCATTGACAACTCATACACCAGATAATTGACGATAAAGATGTCCAAGTCTCCATCGATGTCGAAATCAAGATAGACGGCGGCGATGCTCCAGAGCGTGTTATCAATACCAGCCGCTTCTGTGATGTCAGTAAAGGTGCCGTCCCCATTGTTTCGGTAGAGTTTATCCTGCCTGAAGTTGGCGACATAGAGGTCGAGATCGCCGTCGTTGTCAATATCTGCCGCAGATGCCGCCATTCCGAATCCGGTATCCCCTGTTCCTGATATTTCGGTGACATCCGTGAAACGTCCATCACCTTCGTTTCGATAAAGGACGTTACCGGTCGTTTGCTGGTTCTCTTGAGAAACGGGACCACTGTTAACGAAATAGAGGTCGGGATCGCCATCGGTGTCGTAATCGAAGAAAACTGTACCGGACCCCATTGTCTCGATGATATGCTTGTGTTCGGTTGTGCCTTTATTGTGTTTGAAGTGGATACCCGCTTCTGTGGTGGCATCCACAAAGATAGGGGATTGCGAGGCGGCGTTGCCGGCGGTTAGTAGAAGGAATAAGAGTGCCTGTAATAGCGATTTCGGATTCTGATTTTTCAGCATTGTTTTGAAGGGTTTTCGGTTCGCTCACTTCGTTCGCTTTCAGTTGTTAGTTTTCAGTTAAAGAGACGTTCCCTAACAATCCACCCTTGTTGAAATATTCCAAATTGGGGAGATTGTGAGACGAAATCCTCTGACTGATAACCGAAAGGGTTGCGTCAGCAACCCGAACCAACAACTGACAACTACTTTGCGGTCTTTGCCAACCGGAAACCGACAAAGGAGGTTTTTAGGTTAGGGTAGAGATAAAACCGAAATGTGGTGCTACATCGGGCAATCGCATCCATCCAGGAACCGCCGCGGATGACACGCCAACTACCGACAGTCGGTCCCGTTGGATTCTGCTTTGGACGTTTTGTAGCGGCTTGTGAGCTGTACCAATAGTAAACATCACTGTACCAATCGGCTGTCCATTCCCAGACGTTGCCTGCCATATCCATTACGCCGTAGTAACTTTTGCCTTTCGGGAAACTGCCGACAGGTGCGAGTCTATTCTCATAACCGTCGTCTTTGGCAGCAGTGTTCGCATAGGGTTCTAACGCATTGCCCCAGGGCCATGTTCTGTTGGTGTAACCGCGCGCCGCTTTCTCCCATTCCGCCTCTGTCGGGAGTCGCATACCTTTCCACGTTGCGTAGGCGTTCGCGTCGTGCCATGACACACCGACGACGGGATGATTCGGAAACTGTTTCGCACGTGCTGGCCAATCACCAATCTGCGGGAGATGTGTGAAGTTTTCTGGTGTGTGTTGTGGCGTTTGCCCTGAAGAAGCGGTTTTTAATTGCTGTTCCCAAAATTCATAATACTCGGCGTTCGTGACCTCATATTTACTGATATAGTATGCATTGAGATAGACTTTGTGCATCGGTTTTTCGTCGGTGGCGCGGGTATCACTTCCCATTGTAAAGGTGCCTGCAGAGATTAATATGAGATTCTCTGTATCCTGCGCCGATGCCCCAAAACTCATACCAATGCTGAGGAGTAGGAGCAACAGACCTTGTATCTGTAGGGGCGGGGTGACCCCGCCCTTACTTCTGTTTGGACAAAAGATATTCATAGACGCGATAATGCTCCTGCGCGAGTTTTTGGTTACCCATGCCTTGATAGAGTCTGGAAAGGTTGAGGTGGTAGTAAGGCTCCTCACTGTCGAGTTCGACCGCTTTTTGGAACGCACTAATTGCTTTTTGCGATTCGCCCTGCATCGCATAAGTGCTACCGAGGGTGTTATAGAGAATCGCTTGGTTCGGCATGAGTTGGACGGCTTTCCTGGCGGCTTCTGAGGCATGTTTAGGATAGTTAAGGTTCATGAAGGCGCGGCTCAGTCCATGATAAAAGTTGGCATTGTTGGGGGCGAGTTCAATGCATCTCTGGAAGACTTGAACTGCCTTGGCAAAGTTTTTTTGATTCATAAGGAGTGTGGCTAACTCTGTCCATGCCTCAAGATTGTTCGGTTCCGCTCGCGTGAGACGGGTGAGACGTTCGTATTCAGCGAATTGCTTTTGAAGTCGCTGATAGATTTGCATTTCCGTTCGGCTTTTCTCCCTGTCCCCTAATCGAAAATACGCTGTCCCGAGCCCGTAATGTGGCTCCGCATACCCTGTTGGACCATACTCTATTGCCAGTTTGAAGTTCTCTATCGCTTCTGGATATGCTTTTAAATTGAGATGTGCTGTGCCGAGTTCATGATAGAGACCTGCGGTCCGTGGTGTCAGCGTGAGTGCCTTTTTCAGGATCGGAACGGCTTCTGCATACCGACGGAGTTTTACGAGCGATTTACCGAGCATTTCATACCCGCGTGCGTGTTGAGGTGAAAGTTCTATAACCCGTTGGAGTGTTCCCGCAGCGTCTGCCCACTGATCAAGTCTAAAATACACAACACCGAGTGAATAGAGGGCTTCGATGTTGTCTGGCATCAGTACTAAGGAGCGTTGACAACTTTCGACGGCTTTGTTCCAGAATGTCTCTTCGGCGTATGCCATACCGAGATAGTGCAGAATTTCGGGGTGATCGGGTTCAATCGCGAGCGCGGCTTCAAACTCGGAGATAGCTTTGAGATTGTCGCCTTGAAACATGAGAATGAAGGCTTGCTCTACGTGCTGAACGTATGTGCTGTGGTCGCCGGATTTCTCGCCAGTGATTCCAGAGAGTGGCAAACAGAGCCAAAGGATAATTACAATTGTTAACCAGTTGCGCATTGGATTGTCCTAATCCGATAGGGATTTCGTATGAGTGTGTATCATGACCGATAGGTTAAATTTTAACCGCAGTGCTGAAAAAAGTCAAGTTTTCCATAGAGAAAAAGAGGTCTCGGTGTTATACTTGTCTGTGATGTCTTTACTGTGTGGTTTTCAGATCTATATCACGAAAATGGGGGAATTGAGATAAAAATGCGACAGGTTACAATCTATCGTGAACCGGGCCGCTACGCTGGCTGGCCAGCAAATTACGGTATTTGGGCTTATAACAACGAGATCGTTGTTGGATTTACGGTTGGATACCATAAATCGGATGGTGGTTTCCATCGCCGCGACCGAGATAAACCGTTTGTGGGAATGCAAGCACGAAGTTTTGATGGTGGTGAGACATGGAGTGTCTCGGAAACACCGTGTCGTTTACCGGCAAGGGGTACGCTCTCTGCAGATGAACACGTAGAAGAACGGCATCGGCTGGCATCTGAGGCTTCGTTTGAGACACCGTCGCGTGTCGATTTTACGCACCCGGATTTTGCGATGATGTGCAGCAGATCCGGATTGAGAGCGGGTGCCTACTCGTGGTTTTATACTTCTTTTGACCGATGTCAGAGTTGGAATGGTCCGTTTCGGCTTCCTATGTTTGACTACACCGGTATCGCGGCTCGGACAGATTATCTCGTCTCTGGTCCAGACGAATGCCTCTTGTTCCTTACGGCATCGAAATCCGATGGTGAGGAGGGTTTGATATTCTGTGCGCAGACAACCGATGGGGGCGAGTCCTTTTCGTTGTTATCTCAGATCGGACCCGAACCCGAAGGATTCGCGATTATGCCTGCGAGCGTTCGGTTACCTGATTCAAAGATTCTGGTAGCGGTTCGATGCAGAGCCGGTAGCGATTACGCAAATCCAGACTGGCAAAAGTGGGAGAACTGGATTGATCTCTACGCCTCAGATGATAACGGGCAGACGTGGAATTACATGAATCGACCTGTAGAAAACACGGGACGCGGCGGCAACCCACCAACGCTCACCCATCTTCACGACGGACGACTCTGCCTGATTTACGGATACCGGGATGCTCCGCATCGGATATGTGCGAAGTTGAGCAGTGATGCAGGTGAAACTTGGGGTGAAGAGATCGTTTTGCGCGATAATGGCGGAGATCACGATATCGGGTATCCCCGCACAATTCAACGTCCCGACGGTACTATAGTAACCGCCTACTATTTTGATGAGGAACCCGACGGTGAAAGATTCATCGAGGCGACATTGTGGAAGCCGTAATTGATGGGTCTCAAGTCGTCAAGAGGCAATCACTTTATCTCTGAACGCAGATCAAGACAGACTAACCGATCTTTGCCTCGAATGTATAACAGTCCATTTGACAATGCGGGTGCCGACCATGCCGGATATTCAATAAATTGTCTCCCGTTTTCGTCTCTTGGAACCGCTTCAGAAATGATCTCCATCTTTTCTGGAGTGCATGTGAGCAGCATCAAACGTCCGTATTCACCGAGGAAGATAAAGTAGTCGTTTACCCAGAGTAACGAGGCGCGTTCGTCAACGCGTTGCCCCCACACGACTTTACCCGTCTTGAGTTCTACACATCGGAGCTCCGCACCGCTGGAATGTCTGCTGCTACAACCGTAGAGATAGCCCTCGTGATGTATGGCGGTGTTCCAGTGCAGTCGCATTGATTGGTTTCGGCGGCGCGGCGAATCCTTCCAAGCAACCTTGTAACCACCGGGATACACTTGGAGGACGGAACTACCTATCTCGTAAGATTCACTGATAAAGACATAGTCGTCAGCAACAACTGGATTCGAGGCATTGACAGATTCAATCTTCGGGCAGCGCCACGGATAGTGAAAGTCGAGTTTACCAGTTGCCGGTTCAAAGCCGACGAGTCCACCGCGAGCAAACATGAATCCCCAACGTCGTCCATCAATCGTTGCCATGATAGGACTGGCGTAACTCGCTAATTCGTCACCGATTTCGTAAACGACCTCTCCGGTGTGTTTGTTGAATGCGACGATACCGGTGCCGTTTGATGGCGGGTTCCCGTTTGATGCCCAGATGTTTTTCGGGGTTCCCGGTGGGGAACCGCCAATTTGGGCGATAAGCAGATCCCCTTCAACAATGGGTGTTGAAGCCGTCCCGAAAAAGTTTTGAACGACATTATAACGGTCTACCGTATCCACCTTCCATAATAGGGTACCATCCCTAACATTCAGGCAGTGCAGTTTTCCCTGAACCCCGAAAATATAGACGCGTTCCCCGTCAATGACGGGACAAGACCGTGGTCCATTGTTGTATCCGTACATATCTTCGTAGTCTGTGGGGTATTCAAATCGCCAAAGTTCCGTACCGGTGTCGCTTTCCATACAGGTGAGGCGCGCCATGTCGCCATGACGTCCGAAGATAAACAATCGTCCGTCTGCGATGGTGGGTGCCCCGTAACTGGTGCCGATCTTTTTGTGCCAAACGACCGGGGGACCTGTGTTTCTCCACGGCGCGACCTCTATTTTCTCTGCCGATTTCCCATTTCGCTCTGGACCGAGAAAATCATTCCAGTCTGCCGACACGGTTAGCGGAAGGGTGAGCAAGAGTAAAAGGGTTCGTGCGCATGTCCTCACGCAGCGACCTCCTCATTTGCTCGTTTCACGAGGGCATTCATGTAGGCGATCGTATACGCTGTGCCGACGCGACCGTCATCCCCCATCTGTGGGATATGGTCAGGGATCAGGACACCGTTGAAATTGACTTCGCGGAGTGCTTTCGCGACGTGATACATATCCTGATAGCCGTTGTCAACAAAAGTCTCAACGAAATGCGGGAGCGGCTGATCGACATTGCGGAAATGGACTTTGAAGATTTTGTTCCGTTCGCCGAAGTAGCGGATGGATTCAATGACATCTTTGCCCATTAGCTCACCGCCTTCCAGCCAGCAACCAACACAGAAGCACATACCAACATTGGGGCTATCGGCGATTTCAAGGGCACGTTTGTAACCTTCAAAACTGCTGAAGATACATCTCGGAATTCCTGCGAGATGCACCGCGGGTGGGTCGTCGGGATGGATACCGATCATTACACCTGCTTCCTCAGCGACAGGCGCGGCTTGCTTGATGAAATAGGCGTAGTTATCCCAGATTTCGTCCTCGCTGAATTCGCGTCCGTGTGAAAGCGGCATCGGATACAGTTTGCCGCCCCAGTGCCCTTCCTGTGCTACGTCAAGGTTGAACGCTCTCGCACTCGCGCCACCACGGGTCGTCTCACGTTCGGTGCTCCAGATACCGTTGCCCATGTGCGCGTAGGTCGTATACGGAATCCCCGCTCTACCAAGATCGCGAATGTATCGTTTGTACTGTTCGATCTTCGCGTCGCGATTCTCTAAGTTCAGCACGATCCCGTCTTGGTTGTGGACATCGCTGTTGCCGAACCCGTAGATCTTGAGTCCTGCGTTCTCAAAGATCTCGCGACGGCTCATGAAATAGTCGTAGTTCGCATTTTCACCGTTTGTCCAGAGGACGACGTATTCGACGTCCATCTGTTTGGCGAGCTGCAAATCTGCCTCGCTCGGTTCCGGCGACATCTGTGCCGTAACTTTCATACCGGGTGCAATTTTGCTCAAAGGGGTTTGAGTTGCCATTTTTTTTCCTCCATATCTAACTATTCTTCGTCTTTTGCCTCTGCTTTGAGTCGATACAATTCCGCTGTCAATTCGGTGACGATGTCGGCATACGCCGGATCATCGTAGACACTGCACATCTCGTTCGGATCCTTCTCAAGATCGAAGAGTTCCCATTCGGGTTCTTTCGGTTCGTCAATCGAACCGGTAGTGCCGAGTGCCTCGCCGTAGTAATAGATGAGTTTATAACGATGCGTTCGGATCCCGTAGTGCGCCGGAACATGGTGGTGTGTGAGGTGCATCCAGTAACGATAGTACATTGAAGTTCGCCAATCGTCCGGTGTTTCACTATTGAAGAGTGGACGTAGACTCGTTCCCTGCATGTCTTCTGGAGTAGAGAGTCCGGCATAGTCGAGCCAGGTCTCTGCGAAATCTATATTCAGTGCCATGGCGTCGCATGAACTGCCGGGTTGGATCTCGCGCGGGTAGCGGACGAGAAACGGCATCCGCAAGGATTCCTCATACATGAATCGTTTGTCGTACCAGCCGTGGTCGCCCAAGAAAAATCCCTGATCGGAAGTATAGATGACGAGTGTGTCGTCTGCGATACCTTCCGCATCGAGGTAGTCAAGCATCCGTCCGACGTTATCATCGATGGAGGCGACGCAACGGAGATACTCCTTGATGTATCGTTGATACTGCCAGTTTGCCAACTCCTTTTCCGATAATCCCTCCGGTGGTGGACCCAGTGTGTCAATCTTGAGATCTCTTTCGCTCATGTGACCGAAAACCCGCATTTTCGCGTCCTTTGCGGCGTTTGAGCGGTTCGCGTAATCGTCGAAGAAGTTGTCCGGCATCGGAACGTCTTCGTCCTCAAACATCTGTGCATGCTTTTCATCGGAATCCCATGGACGGTGTGGTGCCTTGTGGTGACACATCATGAAGAAAGGTCGTTCCTTGTCCCGATTTTGTAACCATTCCAATGAGAAATCGGTGATGATGTCGGTGGTATAGCCTTTATGGGTTTTCTCGCCATCGGGTTCGAGCATTACTGGATCGTGGTAGAGTCCTTGTCCGGGTAAGACGTTCCAGTAATCAAAACCTGTCGGGTCTGCGTTCCCGCCGTGCCCAAGATGCCATTTGCCTACCATGGCGGTCTGATAGCCGTCCGCTCGGAGCATCTTCGCGACGTTCGGTTTCCGACCGTCAAGCGGATCTGATAACGTCTTGACCCCATTAAGATGACTGTGTGTGCCGGTCAAAATGTTCGCACGACTCGGCGTGCAAATGGAGTTGACACAGAAACAGTTTTGGAGAATCATGCCGCCATCAGCGATACGATCGAGGTTCGGCGTTTGGTTGATCCGACTCCCGTAGCTGCTGATAGCGTGTGAAGCGTGATCGTCGGACATGATGAATAGGATATTCGGTCTGCTCAATTAATTTTTCCTCCTTTGAATTTACAAGTGAGCGCGCATTTTAGTATGTCGCCTATCCTGCAGTATCGAACAGTGGCGGTGGCGCGTCAAAACGTCTTTCCTGCGTTTTTGTTTCCTGTTGTCGGTGGTGCCATTCTGTCCATGCCTGTTGTACTTTGGCAATGCCTTTTACAGTGCCTCTTGTCTCTTGATAGCTGGAGAGCAGGGCAAGGACAAGAGAGGGGATGGCAAAGTGAGGTAGTGCCTGCACGAATTCGCGTGCTATATCGACAATCCCTGCCCACTCTGTCACAGCAACTGTCGCAGCATATAACAAAGTAAAAGCAGAAAGCCAGTATGCAAAATGAACAATAAGAGGCATCGGGTTACGAGTCATAGATAGCAGTGTTTTTAGTGCTTTCCTAAAGTAAGACTTGACTTGCATGTTTTCCGATGATGCCGGAGATGCCTCAACAGTGTTTCCTGCTGCTATCGCTTCCTGTTGCCGACGATACCATCCCATCCACACCTGTTGTTCTTTGGCGATCCCTTTTAGATTACCTCTTGCCTCTCGGTAACAGATAAAAAAGAGTGGCGTGGCAACATAAATCCAAAATCCATTTCTCCATATATCGTCAACGATTTCGTCGATAATAATTGAAGCGGCTGTGACATAATTCCCGAACGATGAAGGCGGTGATACGATTTGGGCAATATAGGGCCATCTCCCTTCTACGAATGGATCGTCGAACACAACGCTTAAGGCAGCAAACAAAAACCACCATGTCGAGTGAACAATGAGTGGGATTGGATTTAGAACCATGAAGAGCAGCGTTTTTGGGACTTTCATGGCATCATTTCCTCCTTGTCAACACAAATAGGATGTCAGTAATGTGCGGGAAGAGAGAAATGTTACCTTATTTCGCCTTAATTTCCTCCCATGCGCGGTTGTAATGCCTCGTGAAATCCCCCGGATCCTTCAGCCATTCAAGGGATTCCAAAATCTCTGCAGGCGGATAGATAAATTTGTGTTCCCGCAGATGTTCCGGTAGGTATTCTTTTGCTGTCGGCACACAGGTTCCGTATTTCGTGAAAGCCGTGATTTTGGCATTAACTTCAGGACGAAGAAGGTAATTGATAAATTGCTCGGCGAGTGCCTGATGCGGTGCGGATTTCGGAATGCAGACGGCGTCGATAAACTGACTGGAGCCTTCTTTGGGAATGACGTACCGAATCGTCGGACGCGTCTCGGTTGCTCGGAACGCATCACCACTCCAGCAGTGTGCCATGACGACATCCCCAGCGATGAGGAGTTCTTCCGCCTCGCTTTTATATTGTTTGACAAGCGGTTTCTGTGCGATCAGTTTCTCTTTCGCCGCTTTGATTTCTTTCGGATCGGTGGTGTTGAGGCTGTATCCGAGCAGTTTTAGTGCCGCACCGAGTGTCTCGCGTTGGTCGTCTAACATGCTGAATTGGTTCTTGTATTGCGCGTCCCAAAGCACTGTCCAACTCTCGGGTGCTGGCGAAACGACAGATGAATCATAAGCGATACCCGCGGTGCCGAATGTATATGGAATGGAATATAGGTTTTCGGCATCGAAGTATTTGCCGAGAAACAAGGGACTGATATTTTGGAAGTTGGGAATATTGTCGCGATTCAGTTCAGCTAACAGATTTTGTTTGATTAAGATTGACACCATGTAATCGGACGGCATGATGATGTCGTATCCCGTCGCACCTGCTAACAATTTCGCGAGAAGATCCTCGTTGCTCGCATAGGTGTCGATGAGGACATTCACCCCATATTCCTTTTCAAATCCCTCGCGGATGTCGTCACTGACGTAACCTGCCCATGTGAAGACGTTGAGTTGTTTCTTCTGTCCATCGCTATCGCCGACAAAAAGCGCGAGGAGTATCAATGGTAAAAGGATATATTTGTTGCGCATATTTGCTCCATACCGAGATGTTCAGGGCTATTCAATTTTTTATCTTTTCGGACGTTTTCGGGGACCCAGACCCGGTAGAAGCGGTTTGTAACCGCTCCGGATGCGAAAAAAAGGCAGAAAACCCGATAATTTCTTAAAACTAAATGACCCTAACCAAGATGTTGACAAGGTCTGTGATCTATGCTAATTTGTGGGCATAGAGGTACTTATTCATCGGACGCTTCAGTTGGGAGTCCTTCGGCTTTCCAACCGCGGAATCCACCGGTTAATACCGAGACGTTTTCGTAACCCATGTTTTTTAGGGTGTGTGCGGAGAGGGTCGCACGGGTGCCGCCACCACAATACGTAACGATATGTGTGTCTGCATCAGGGGCGATCTCATCAATGTCGAGTTCAAGATAACCGCGCGGTAGAGAAACTGCCTCCGGTAGATGTTCTTCATCGTAGTCCGGCTCGTCCCGAACATCTAAGAGGATGATTGACTCCGTAGTTCCCGTAAGTTCATCGGGTGAAATGTGTCCGACGTTCGCTTTCGCTTCAGCAACGAGTTCTTTAAGGGTTTTCAGTGGCATTGTTTTCCTCCATTTATAGTTGTCAGTTGTCGGTGAATCAACGGTATGAAGGTTCTCGGTGTGGCATTCACCGGGGTTTTCGCAGAAAATCCTTTCGGTTTGCCTCGCAGTGAGAGTTAAAGGTTGCGTCTCACAGAACCCTCTTGTAACTAACTGATAATCATACGCACTATAGCATAATATCTGCAGGTTCGTCAACGATTTTTCAGTTTTTCTTAGGGCATTTATGGTGAAACTTACAATTATGTTTACACCTACCCTTAACGACGGAGCGTTTGTAGCAGGGCGATTCATCGCCCGTTGTATTCATAAAGTGTAAAAGTATTTTTCTAAGCGGAACAGTAAGCGCGTTTTCGTGATTGAAGTGCCTATCTCTGGAGTCACCTTCGCCGATGTTGCAGGCTTGTGATTTCGGATTATGGCAAAACCTACAAAATTAAGAAAGGAGCAGAGATGGAATTACTTAAAAAGTCTGTTCAATCTGTGCTTGAGAAGGAGCGGATTGGAAGTCCAGTGTTTCTACGATGTGTCCTCCACGTGGCGGGTGATTCAGCGAATCTGTTATCACCGGCGGCAGAGATGGTGGCACTCGCGAATGGATGGATGCCTTCATCACCCACACATGTCTACGCACAAGGAGATGCAGACGAGACACAGGTTACGGTAATGGTTCACTATGTGGGAGGGCAGATGGCACTGTTGAGCGTCAATCAAGCCGATGTAGACACGGCGATTGACATCATGTTGGTCGGTAATAAAGGCGTTATCTATCATGAGACACCAGTGGGTAGACACCACCTGAACGCTACAGTGCCGCAATTGGGTGCCACG
Source organism: Candidatus Poribacteria bacterium (assembly GCA_965208635.1). Lineage (GTDB taxonomy): Bacteria > Poribacteria > WGA-4E > WGA-4E > WGA-3G > WGA-3G. Next base: position 5,104,884 of record OZ242349.1, on the reverse strand, counting down.
GGTGAGTTAACACAGGCTATCGCGGAATCGCTTGAAAGCGGTCAACCTATTACGTTGGAGGATTAAACATGCAACAGGATGGAAAATATGGGGTTCTCCTACTCGGTGGGAATCGCACGCATCAAGAGAATTACGCCTTGAGTTTTGCCCAGGATGCACGCTGTCGGCTGGTCGCGTTCGCTGATGAGCCGAATGCACCACCAGAACGCATGACGTTGGGACGTTCACTCGCTGAATCTTTGGATTTGCCGTTCATAGACCTCGATGCCGCATTGGGACGTGAGGATGTACATATTGTGAGTCTCTGTACGGATGTGGAACGTCGCGGGCGTATAGGTGCTAAATGTGCCGAAGCCGGTAAGCACGTCTATCTCGATAAGCCGATGGCACTCAACGCAGAAGAGGCCGACAATATTGTTGCGGCGGTTGCGAAAAATGGTGTACGGAGCCAGATGTTTAGCAATATTCACAGTGCTTGGGCACGCACCGTCCAGCAGGCATTGGCAAGTGGAAGCATCGGTGAACTTCAGGCAGTCCATTGCGATGTGCTCTTCTCCAAGGGGCATCCCGGGACCGCACCTGTCGGAGAAAAAAGAATCCAAAACCCCACGCTGGAACGCTACAGTTTCGTTGAAGCCAAACCTGAGATGTTCGATGTCGGAGTCTATGCGGTGTCTATGGTGAATTGGTTAACACAGAAACGCGTGCAGCGTGTTTTCGGTGGGACGGCGAACTATTTCTTTAAGGAACATCGTGACTGTGGTCTTGAGGACTTCGGGGCTTTAGTCCTGACGTTGGAAGATGGAATTACAGCAACGATTGTCGGTGGACGTTACGGTTGGCAGAGTCATGCACAAGGTGGTGTCCGAAAGGTGCATCTCATCGGCACCGAAGGGAGTTTGACCTTTGATGCCTCAGCGAACCGTTTAGAGGTTTTTGCGGCTGAACCGGCATTTGAACCCCCTTCCCCGCATCCGCTCGATCCGATGGGAATGTGGAGTAGCACGCAAGCTGAGATTAAGGTGCTCCCAAAGCAACAGTGGATAGATGTCGGGAGTGATGACGACAGTGCGCGGGAATTCGGGGCGTTTATTGATTGTATTGAAAACGGTGTAGAGAGTGAAATGAACGCCGAATTTGCGGCACATTCCGTGGAAATTATCTGTGCTGGGTATCGTTCGGCAGCAACTGGAGAGGTTATCGATCTCTAACACCGATCGCTTCGAGTTGGACAATCTGTTTCATCCACGATTCTCGAATCTCAGGGGAATAGTCTCCGGGGAGTAAGGATTTTCGGGTGCAGTTGACGAGGGCTTGCAAGGTTTGATAGCGTCGAATCGGACCGATGTTGGGTAGGATTCGATCTTCCGCGACAGCGATAATTTCATCGAGCGTCAGTTTATCTTTCTTGATGAGACTGGCGGCTTCCAAGTCGGAGCGTAGCGATGCGAAACTTGCCGCGGAATAGTCTTCGGTCAGTTTCACAAGTCGTTCGATTGCGTCTTCGGAGAGGGGACCCGGAAGGACTTTGGCGATAGTCCAGCGAAGGAAAGCCTCGCGATCCTCGTCCTTCGGGTCGAGTACTGGAATTACTATATCCCCGACTCTACCTTCTCGCCGTAGATCGGGTGAGAGGTGGTAGATCCGGGCAGTCATGAGCAACCACGTGATGTTGCCACGGAGTTGTGGATCCGACATCATCGCTTGTATCTTTCCTGTCAAACGCCGTTCGGTGCTATGCGCGTCCGTCCCAACATCACCGAATTGGGTGTCCGCTTCATCAACGAAGATGAGTGCCTTCACAAGAGCCGTCAGCAATCGCCGAAGTCGTTCAAAGATGACATCTGTCTGTCCGAACCACATACTCCGAATGTTCTTGAGGACAAGCACAGGGATGTCGAGTTCACCGGCAAGTCCTTCGAAAATGAACGTTTTTCCGCTACCAATGGGACCGCAGACGCTCATGCCGGGGATCGCATCGGGACCCGTTGAGATGATGCGCGGAATCAATTGCGTCTTCAGAAAATCCACTAATTTTTGGTTACCAACGATGTCCTTAAGACTATGTGCAGGCTTTTTGAACTCCACAACATCTTCTCCTAATTGCCCTTGAATGAATTCGGACACTTTATTGATAACATCCTCGGGTTGCAATTTTTCACCGGAGTAACGCGCAGAAAGGAGCATCTGTCGTAGTGCTTGGACGGATAAGCCTGCTGTGAGCATCGCAAGTTGGGCTTGTGTGCCCCAAAGGTTTAACGGTTTTTCCACCAGTTTCGGTGTATTGTTAAACCATGAAATGAAATGTTGGCGTTCCTCCATCCCCGGCGCAGGTATTTCAACTGTGATGACCTGTGGCAGTCTGGTAATCCGAGAGTTCAAGAGGCTCGCTGATTCTGCGATGAAGATGACGGTGTCGTTACCTTCCATGAAACTGGAGTCTGAGATCCAATCTTGAACGATGCTGACCCGGTGCCTGTCTTGTAGCGATAAACTCCGAATTTCGCCTTCCGGTAGCAACATGTCCGTTGCTTCAATCAGGATTATCAGTTTTTCCGAGAGTAGTTTTTCACCGTGCGCGTTGGTGGTGCGGGAGAGTAGACAAAACTGTCGTAGGAGTTCGAGTGCCAACGTCGGACTGCCGATTGCACCGTTCATATACTGTGTAAAAGAGGTATCTGCGGGGTCTTCGGTTTCAGTGGGTGTAGTGCGTTCAAGAGCTCCTTGTGGTGAACGGGGAACGCTGACGTTGGCATTTGTGTCGAGTTTTGCCTCTGTTGAACCTCGCCAAAGATTGAACGCATGCTTAACTTTTTCGCGTTCAGCCTCTTTGGCGAACCGGATGGGTCCGTTGAGTTCGTAAACGATAAGAATGAACCCGGGAATGTCCCAACTGCGGGTTAAGAAGGGGACGAGTGGAATATAATCCGTGTCATCTCCGTCGCGGACGAAGAAGAGATCGTGGATATTTCCAGATAGGACGAGGCTACGAGAGGTTCCCGAATTGATGAGCGTTCCGGCTTCTGTCCGGAAGGTATAGGTTGGACTTTTAACAGCTATGGCTCGTCGCCCCCTTCTGTTCGAGAGGACACATCTAAGAGTGAGATGCTCCGTTTAGCGTGTTATACTGGCAGTTCAGAATCGGAATCTGTCGTCTTTTTGGGAGTTTCCGTCTCTGGCTTTGCGTCAGTCTGCTGTGCTCCGAAGATTAAGGAATCAAATTCGTCATTGGTAGCAGAGGAACGCGCCGCAGTGAGGAATTCTTCCTCTTCGCTTTTTGAATCCGTTCCCGCTAATTCTTGGGCAACGACTGAACGCGCTTTTGCTTTCTCGCGTATTTCGCGCATGCGGCTCAATTCGGCAGAGGTGCCGTCCATACTGATACCGGAGAGCATATCGGCGATTTCCTCTTGCTCTCGTGCAGTAATCAGGTCCGCAACTGCCTCAGACTGTTCAGACTTAATCTTATCTAAATCGCGATGCAGACTGGTAATCTGAAGTTTGTGGGACTCAATATCCGCTTGTGCACTTTCAATCTCGTTTTCGAATTCCGTAATCTGACCGGTTTTCTCCGTCAAGTTGGAATTGAAGTCTTGATAAGCAGTGACGCATCGCGTATATTCAGCGTGCACCTTGATTTCTTCCTGTGAGAGTCCTTCGCCTTGTAATTGGGCAGCGGTCTGCTGTGCCTTCGCGATTGCACCTGCTTTGAGTTCTTCCAACCGTTCGACTTCGTCGGTAAGGTTTTTGACCGTAGATCTTTTCTGTTCAACGAGTGCGATAAGTTGCCCGATCGCTTGCTTATAGCGTTGGATATTCCCCTTTTTGTCGTTGATAATGTCTTCGTAAGCCCCTCTGACGGCTTCGGGGTTTTCCATCATTCTATCTGCGGATTCGTGTGCCTTTCCAGTCAGTGTGTACCAGATAGCCTTAAAAAATCGTGTGAATCCATTTGCCATTGTTGTTTCTCCTGTTGAGCGTGCGCGTTAGAAGCGCGGTCTTCCTGTATTGATTTGCGAGTTATATCGGTGTCTTCTGACGGCTTTACATCGCGCCCAGACATGCATATTACGGTATTTTAACATATTTTATCTAAAACTGCAAGAATATTTTTCTAATGGCAGTCAGCGGTTAGCCATCGGTGATCAGCAGGCGGTGGAATTCTGCTTGACATAGCGGAGATGTCTCAGTAAAATAGACACTAAATATGATTGTCAATTTTTAAGAGATGCCCATAAAACTTACGCTTCACAGAACATTTTCATATTGGTTATGGTTCATTGCCTTCGGTATGTTGGCACTGGTGCTTGCGAATGTTCCGTTGTTTAACATTCTTGCTTTTGAGTTTTGTGCCGTAATAGCACTTTGTATCTCTTTCGCGGGCGCACACGTAACACTGACAGTTTTGAGACAGATGAAACGGCAGCCCGGTGCCCTTACCGGTACGCCCGGGCAGGTCGTTCTACGGTGCTTTTGTGAGGCGTTGATATTTAACGCCGGTTTATTGGGATTACCGCTCGGTATTATTCTGCTGAATGCGTTTCGCGTTGAAAACTGTAACTTTGGTGAGGGTTTCCTCTTTTTTGGTATTTTGCCTGTTATTAGTTGCGTGTACGCAACGGCAGCAAGTGTGTTTTTCGGGTTTTGGATTAATAGACGGTGGTTGGCATACCTTGCTTATTTCGGCTATCTTTTGATTTCCTATATCCCGGTAGTTGTTAACCTAATATTTCACCCACCGGTATTTGCGTATCACGCGACATTCGGGTACTTCCCGGGACCAATTTACGATTTCATCGTTCCAATAACGGGGATACTGTTGATAGCTCGGACGGAAACGCTGTTGTGGGCGTTGCTATTTTTGGGGCTTACTGTCAGTCTTTGTGAGGTGAGCAGAGATACTGGGTTGATGCCACAGTTGAGGTGGCGTAAACTTTTCAGACCACTGTCAAGACGTGTAGGGTTGTATCTGTTAGTCATCAGTTTGCTCGGTTTCCAGTTCTATGCAGGGGCTTTGGGAATACGTCCTACGCGCAACGATATTGCCCGCGAACTCGGAGGCTTGCGTGAAACAGCCCATTTTGAAATCTTCTATGCCCGCGAGCTTGAAGCAGAGATTGATCGGATCGCTGAGGACTGCGAATTTCGTTATGCGCAATTGGCTACCTATCTTAAGCTTGAACACACACCATTATTGCGCAAAGTCCGCGCGTACATCTATGCTTCTCCTGGGCAGAAGAAGCAGTTGATTGGTGCAGGAAGTACGTCTGTTGAGGATCCCTTTGGACACGGATTTCACATTCATCTCCAAGGTTTTCCGCATCCCGTCCTGAAACATGAATTAGCGCATGTCTTTACTGTGCCGTGGTCCCCGTTGAAGGTGAGTCTGAAGGTAGGGCTTCATGAAGGGATCGCTGTTGCCGCGGATTGGAGTGAAGACAGGCTTACAGGGCACCAGTGGGCAAAAGCGATGCATCAAATGGGAATTGCCCCGTCCTTATCGAGCGTCATGGGATTTGGGTTCTGGAGACATGCGGGTTCGCGGAGTTACCTGTTAGCTGGATCTTTCGTCCGATTTCTTGTTGATACCTACGGCATAGAAAAATTTAAGGGCGTTTTTCCGACAGGGAACTTTTTGAAACACTATGCGAAAGATTTATCTTCACTGGAAGCGGAATGGATTGAATTTTTAGAGACGATTCCAGTCCAAGACAATGATACAACTTACGCCACATACCGTTTAAAACGGCCAAGCGTTTTTGAACAGGTCTGCGCTCATGAGATGGCAGCATTGCGGGATGCGGCTTGGCGGGCATATTACCGAAGAGATTTTGTCTCCGCCTCGGAAACTTTTGGAACAATGCTATCAGATGAACCTGACAACTTGCGGACCCTGCGAGGTTTAATGTACAGCGAATATCGACTGCGGAATTATGATAAGGCACTCTCGTTAGCGACTCGTATTGTCAGTGAGGAAGACACGAGATTCAGTCCAGAAGCGATGCTGTTAAAAGGGGACATCTATTGGCTAAAAGGTGAGCATCAAGCGGCGATGGAGGTATACACAGCGGTTGAAGTAGAACATGAGGCGATTGAGCAGGGACGTATCAAGCGAATTGCCGCATTCTCTTATCCAGATGTAGCTCCAATGGACTGGAATGCCCAATTGAATCAAGAGATACGAGAGAATCGGTCGCTACGCGAATTGCTCCGTCTCGTATTGGTGGAACGCATAGATTCGGCAGAAAAGATGGCATATCTATCGATGTGCATACAAGCAGAACCAGATATGTGGTTAGCGTATCTCTTAGTGGGCGAATTGCTTCACGGAGAAAAGGCATGGCAGAGCAGTAATCAGTACTTTCGCCGTGCGGTAGCACTCTTGGAAAAATCGCGAAACTCAGATGAGATACCATCGCTTGCACAATTGACACCACAGCAGTATCAAAGTCTCGTGTTGGATGTACGGAGAACAATAGGTTTTAATGCGTATCATCAAAAAGATTATGGAACTGCGATAGAGGTCTTTGAGACGATAGCGAAAGATGAAACGTTGCCCGACGGTGTCACACTCAATGCAGAGGAATGGAAACAGAGGTGTCAGTGGGCACAAAACCGTTTTTAATTTTACATTGCGGATAAATGACGGGTTTGTGCTTTGGTGTTTTTGGGACCGAGTCGTTCAACCCAACCTACAAGAACCCATTTCGTTTTTCAAAGTGGGAGGGGTTTGTAACCCCGATTCTTGCGGATAGCATCGCGCACCTATTCCCAAGAATGGACTCAAGGAACCGAAAACTGAATGGCTCTGTTCTTGATGAGGAGTTTTGTTGACTTATGGTTAACTTCATACTATACTATATTTTGCGCGATAGTCAGTGATTGGGATTTTCTTTAGACTCAAGGGGGTAGCCTGCAACAACGGCGCAGGTTTTTTGCAATGTAATACATTGTCCCGCAAGTCCACACGCGACTTGCGCTATGAATTTAGTCTCTCCCCAGACTAAATCCGGTGTTTCTTTAAGATATGAGAAAGGCGCGTGAAGTTTCCAACTCACGTTGTTTAACCGCAAGGAAAAATTAAAAAATGAAACTATTTGTGCCGGGAAGAATTTGCCTATTCGGTGAACACAGCGATTGGGCAGGAGGGCACCGGCGAAGTAACGCAGAGCTCGAGAGGGGCTATACTTTAATAACCAGCACAAACCAAGGTGTATATGCCGAGGTTAAACCGCATCCGAACCGTCTGATTTTAAAGACGACCCTCAGCGATGGCACACGACACGGTCCCTATAGCCTGCCTATGGAACGAAGCGCGCTGCTCGCTGAAGCTGAAAAAGGTGAGTTTTTTAGTTATGCGGCTGGTGTCGCCTATGAGATTTTAACGAACTATCGGGTGCAAGGATTGGAAATAGACAACTATCTCACTGATTTGCCAGTCAAAAAGGGGTTATCTTCGAGTGCCGCTATCAGTGTGCTGGTGGCGCGGGCATTCAACCGGACCTATGACCTTAAATTAACAACGCGCGGGGAAATGGAGTACGCTTATCGAGGTGAAACGACGACGCCTTCACGCTGTGGACGGATGGACCAAGGGTGCGCATACCAACGCCCTATCCTCATGACGTTTGACGGCGACCATATTGATGTAAAAGACTTCAATGTGCCTCACGACATGTACCTTGTCATTGTCGATCTCGGTGCCAGTAAAGATACACGTCTTATATTAAGCCAATTAAATCACTGTTATCCATTTGCCGAAAATGAATTAGAAAAGAACGTGCAACACTATCTCGGTCCGGTGAGTGCAGAGGTTACACAGCAGGCGTATCAAGCACTCCGCGAGGGCGATGCAGAGGCAGTCGGTAGGCTCATGACGCGAGCACAGATGGAATTCGATAAACACTTGATACCCGCATGTCCGTCACAGTTGACGGCACCGGTTCTTCATAAAATCTTGAATTATGAGCCGATTCAACCGTATATTTGGGGCGGTAAAGGTGTAGGCTCGCAAGGCGACGGTTCCGCACAATTCATTGTAAAAGATGAGGAAAGCCAGCAGCGAGTCATCGAGATTATCGAACGGGATTTGCAGATGTCGTGCCTGAAACTGGTTATTGAGGCGGGTAGGCATGTCCGCAAAGCCGTTATTCCTGCCGCTGGCTTCGGAACGCGACTCTTTCCAGCGTCAAAGGCGATGAAGAAGGAACTCTTTCCTGTGATTGACAAGTCTGGACGCGCCAAACCAGCGATAATGGCAATCGTTGAGGAAGCAATCAACGCGGGTATTGAGGAGGTCTGCCTTATCGTACAGCCTGGAGATACGGAGCTTTTTGAATCGTTTTTCAAAACACCCCCGCGGATTGAACACTATAATAAACTCAGCAAGGAGAACCAGGCGTATTGCGACGCTCTACTGGAATTAGGGAGTCGAGTAACATTCGTCACACAAGACGTTCAAGACGGTTTCGGACATGCTGTCTATTGTGCAAGAGAGTGGGTTGGGAACGAACCGTTTCTGCTCATGCTCGGTGACCATCTCTACGGTTCGGATGAGGAAGAATGTTGCGCACGGCAGGTCGTAGAGGCTTATGAGCAGGTAGGTCATAGTGTCGTCGGACTGAAAGTTACACCGATTGAACAATTGTCGAATTTCGGTTGTGTCACCGGCACATGGAGAGAGGAGAACTCCTTGCTATCGCTAACGGAGATTTATGAAAAGCCGGATCCCGAATATGCAATGGAACATTTGCACATAGACGGGATGGATATGGACCAGTTCTTGACGGTGTTCGGCATCTATGTGCTGCAACCCCAGATTTTCGAGTTTCTGGAGCGAAATATCACCCATAATCTCCGTGAACGAGGCGAATTTCAACTGACGGCCTGTTTAGACGAGTTACGGAAGGCGGATGGATTTTCGGGATATGTCGTCAAAGGACGACGGTTTGACATCGGTCTCCCTGAGGAGTATCGGCAAACGGTTATTGAGTTCATGCGGGCTTAGGGGAATAGTTGTCAGTTCGCCTGCTATGCGGGCTTTCGGTTGTCGGTTAAAAAATATAGTAAAACCTAAAAATAAATTGGCATTCACCCTTTCCTTGGTAGGCGAGGTTTTTAACCTCGCTGGAGTGGAACGTCTAATTAACACCCCTTCCTTGGTAGGCGAGGTTTTTAACCTCGCTGGAGCGGAACGTCTAATTAATTCTAAAAACCAGGGAAACACCCAAGCAAAAACACCCTCTTTAACTGAAAACCGATAACTATTAAGGGATTTTGACAACAACGATTGTCAAATCGTCATATTGTTCCGCGTCGCCGACAAAGATATGGACGTCTTCAACGATGCTTTCAATTACTTCCGCTGCCGTGGAACTGTCAGGAATTTTTGAGACCGATTCGTTCAATCGTTCCGTTCCATACATCTCTTCATCCGTATTGAGTGCCTCAATAAGACCATCCGTATGAAAAATGAGAATATCACCCTCATTTAAATCGAAGTTGACGGACTCATACTCTACCTTTTTCATACTGCCAAGGGGTAGGTCGCTGCTTTCAATTTCAATAATCTCTTCCCCTCGTTTAAGGATAGGATAGGGTTGTCCGCCATTCGCATAGTCAACCCGTTTCTTGTCTTCATCAAGGACGGCAAGGTTGAGAGCGATGAAACTCGGTCCGTACATGCGGGGTGCTAACCCCGCATTGAGATCGGTGAGAATGATGTCCGCTTCGGATTTGAAACGTGAGACCTCATATAGCATCCCATTCGTCAGCACGGCATTCATCGCGCCTCGTAACCCTTTTCCGGCAGCATCTGCCACCGCAATGGCGGTCTGTCCGTTCGCGACGGTGAGATAGTCGTAGAAATCGCCGCCTACCTGTGTGGCGGGGACGGACAATCCGGCGATATCAAACCCTTTCGTATCAGGTGCTTCGGTTGGCAAAAGTCCCATCTGAATATTCTGTGCTTCGCTCAACTCGGCACGGATCCGCTGTATCTCCGCCTCTTCCCTTTGACGCACCTCGTTACGCAGTTGTAGGGTATGGCGTCGATTTACAACCAGACGACCAATTAAAGTTAGAACGACGGTCATAAAGATGAGTGTCGGGAGATATGTTCGCCAACGCGTCCAGAGCGGTGGCGAGATAGTAAAATCTACCACTGCTGGGGTATGTGTGTAGGGCCAGTCTTTGCGAAATGCATTGACGAGGAAGCTGTAATTACCCGCTTTGAGTCCTGTATATCGGATACGCAGAATCCCATTTTGGTTTTGAAGTTCTTGGACAACGCTACTGCCGCGCATCGGGTGTGGCGTTGTCGAGCCGGGTGCTGTGGAAGGTGTCCACTCTTCGGATGGAACCCCAGAACCTGTTGCCAGAAGGGAAAACGCCTCTGCCGAGACGTTCGTCCATATAGGGGTGTCCAACCCGATTAATTTATATTTATAAGAGAGACCTTCTCGGAGTGGGCTGATACCTTGGATATTTAAGATCTTAGTACCGCGCGAGGGTAACGTTAAACTCGATGAGAAGTCAGTGTACGTTTTATCTGCTTCGAGGGAGGTGAATCGGCATTCTGGGAGTCCGCCACGTGTGGGTGTATATTGTGTGACGCCTCCTTCGGTTGTAAACCAAATATCTTTATTCGAAGATTCATGGATTCTTGAGATATTGTTATGAGAGAGACCGTCTTTTGTTGTGAGGTTATAAAAGGTTTCACCGTCATATCGGACAGTGCCACCACCCCATGTCGCGAACCATATATTTCCGCGGCTATCCTCCATGACATCTTTCACGTTATCAACGAGAAATCCATCCTCTTTTGTTGTATAGATTCTGGCTTTTTTCCCATCATATCGGACTGCACCGCGATATGTTGCTAACCAGAGAATCCCCTCTTGAGTCGTTAAAGAGTCTTGGAGTTCAGCAATTTCAATGTCCTCAAGAGAAATGAGTGATGTGCCGTGATAGGTCTTGAGCTCGTTTGAAAAAAGAAAAGTTATTCGGTTATTTTGCTGTCTCGGATTCTTCCAGACGGCAATCGGGACTGCTCTGGACTCCCCGTCCATCAGAAGCGGTTTACCGAGTTCAGTATCACTCCAAAGGGTCAGTTTTCCTGTTACCGCGTTAAAGAACCATTTGCTACCTGATGCGGTTTTTAACAGGTGTGTCGCTTTAAGGGCAAGGGTTTCAGGTTGACTCAAGCGAGTTGTTATCGTGTTAATTTCTTTCGGATAGCGTAAGACCTTTCCATCATCGAAATGCACCCATAATCTGTCGTTTGGATCTCTGTACAAATCAGTGATAGCGGCTGTGCCGAACTCTATTGGATCTATTGGAGTCGGGATACTGTTCGGACCGATATCTCGAAAGTGGATCCTCTGAAAGCCGGTGTCTGTCAGCAATAATAACCCAGTTGCATCCGCTTTGAAGATATGTCCTCCGAAAGCCAGCCAAGTATGTTCGCCTTCGTGAATGAGAACATTCGTACTCCTGTCTGAGCGTTCACCGCCAGGTCCAATGATTGTTTGGATGGGAATAGAGACTTGACCGAATTTTCCATTTGCATATCGAAAGAATGTATATCGTAATCGCGTAGAACTGCCGCTCAACCCTGGTTCATCAATAAACCAGACGTGCCCACCGACTTCAAATATTCTTTCGATTTCAGTTCGGAGTAATCGAACGGGCTCCCTGCTTCTGGCATCAGTTTGGCGATCGGGTGATGGATCATTTTGAACTGAACTTACTCTGAAAATATGTGTGGTAAGCTCCTCGGATTCCGCATCATAACGTGCGACACCACCTGGCACACTAAACCAGAGGTAATCTCGACTGTCCTCGAATATCATCCGTACCCTATTGGTGCCGAGTCCAGCGTGTGTGCTAATGGCAGGTGTTGGGTCGAATGCTGTCACTCCGTTATCGTGCCCAAACCACAATTTACCGTCTATGGCTTCAAAAATCATGTGAATGCCCTCAACGCCAAGTCCGCTGTTGATACGATCGGGCATTTGCGTGAGGTCGGTGTCGTACTGATGCGCTCCGCTTTCGTCGGTGAACCATAGATTTCCCCAAGCATCTTCAAGTTCAAGAAATCCTGATAGGTTTCCGTGCCGAGTGCCGTCCCACCATCTTGTCGTGCGACCATCGCTGAACCAGACTCGATCTTGCGTATCGCTCCGGATTGATGCTGGCCTCTGAATTGATGCAGGTCTCTGTCCTATGGATCCGCTGTGTCCCCAAGTTAAAGGGAGGATTTGCTCAAATGCTTGACCGTCGAAACGCAGGAGAAGATTGTAGCCACCGAACCAAATGTTCCCAAAGGTATCTTCGCCTATTGTTTCGATGGTACTCACGGCGTTGAGGTTCGACATGTCATAACGTGTGAATCCAGCGTTTGGGTGAATCCGCGGCGTTCCATCGTCGGTTGTGTCATTCGTGTCATCACCATCCTCGTTTTTTAGGGGATCCTGGACCCAACGATTCTCTCGGAAACTGAGTATTACACCGTCCTGCTGTTCTTCTCCGTCGCTTCCACCGATCCAGATAGTACCATCTTCGCTTTCAAAAATAACGTTTATTTTTAAATTCGTTGAGCGGAGCAGATCTTCACCTATAATTTCGTTGGGATGTGCTTGTGGCAAGCGTTGGACTCCTGGAGTGATATACTTCGTTAGTTGCTGATTTTCACCGACCCATATATCGCCATGCTCGTCAACGAGCAGCGAATTACCTGTGCCGATGAGATTAATCGAGGAGCCATCAAACCAACTTATCCTCCCTGAGCTTTCTGAGCGAAAGTAGGTGAGGAACCAGATATGTCCCCATTTATCTTCAACGATTTGTCGTGTCTGTCCGAGGAGTGCCCCGGTTCCTACGTTGGATGTCGGCGCGTTCTCAGAGGTGTCCGAAGATCCGATGTAGGATTCAAATCGCGTCCCATCATATCGACTCACTCCACCGCGATCGGAACCGAACCACAGATTGCCCCGACTGTCCTGAAAAATGACTGGAACAACCGGACCTATCAATCCATCAGCAACGGTGTAGGTATGGATCTGCTCAGGCTCCGTCTCCATACAAACAAGGAGCGTAAATAAGAGGATAGAAAAAATTAAAATGGAGTTTTTCATATTTTAATTTTACCTTGCGGAGTAATGGAGTGAATAAAGTGGCGCGCTTACAACTTTACAGATTTTAGAACACTTTACAACTTTCTACCGGACATGTAGCCTGCAACACCAGTGCAGGGTTTTTGCTTGGGTGTTTCTTCAAGATGTACGAAAGGGCACATGAAATCATTAACCCACCTGACCGAACTGCAAAGTAAGATTAAAAAGCGCGAATCCGTGAAATTGCTTCTTCAATCACTGCATCTGGATACGTAAGCGAGATTCTGAAATAGCCTTCACTCCACTGCCCATATCCGAGGCCAGGTGTTACCACAACCCCTGCTTCCTCAAGCAGTGCTGTCGCAAAGGCACGACTTGAACCGTTGAAACGCTCAGGGACCGGTGCCCAAACGTACATTGTTGCTTTTGGTTTCTCGATTGCCCATCCGCTGTCTGTGAGAGCATCCACCACCATATCGCGGCGTTTTTGATAAACTGCGTTTATAGCGGGTGTAATCTCGTCCGCTATTGAAAGTGCCTTTGCACCGGCGAATTGAAGCGAGCGGAGTGAACCGTTATCGATATTGTCTTTCACCGTTTTAACTGCACCAACAGCAGTTGGGTTGCCAACGACAAATCCCAAGCGCCACCCCGTCATATTGAAGGCTTTGCTTAATGAGAAAAACTCAACGGCGACTTCAGCGGCACCTGCCACTTGCAATATGCTTGGTGAGCGATAACCGTCGTAGGTGTTCTCGCTATAAGCGTTATCGTGCGCGATGAGGATACTATTTTCCCTACCAAACTCCACAGCACGCTCGAAAAAATCAAGATCGGCAGTGGCTGTTGTTGGATTATTTGGATAGTTGATCCAGAGGACTTTCGCAAGTCGTTTTACTTCATCAGGAATAGCATCAAAGTCGACATAAAAATCGTTTTCTCGCAGAAGCGGAGCATAATAGGTCGTTGCACTGGCGAACACATGTCCGATGTTGTAGGTAGGATAGCCTGGACTCGCCGCTATACCAATATCGCCGGGATTGAGTATGCCGAGTGCCATTTTGACGATTGCGTCTTTACTACCGAGCGTTGTCACTACCTGATCATCGGATAATGCGACCCCGTAACGATGCTGATAAAAGTCGAGGACTGCCTGTGGGAAATCGTCAACGGGATTGTCACATCCATAGCGGTGCCGATCTGAGTCATCGGAATTTTGAATCGCACTGCATAAGGTTTCGACGACTGGATCCGGTGTTGGGATATCCGGGTCACCGATACCGAGGCTAACCACATTGACGCCTCGGGCTTGTGCCGCTTGCATTTTTTGACGTAAATCCACAAAGAGATAGGGTGGAAGTTTCTCTAACCGTTCTGCGATTGTAATCAAAGTGTTCTCCTTTTACTTCAGATGAAGGATTGACTGCTGGGCTTCACTGAGACTTTCCATAACGTTCGGGCTGAAGTGCAGACCTTGACCGCCCCAATCTGGCATATAACCAATGCTGTAGCAGTAATAGAGCGTCCGACGTGGGTTGCCTGAAACGTTGATGACAGACCCGTGTGTGAGAGCCTCTGTAAAAATGATGGCATCCCCTGCTTTCGCTGGAATCGGTGCTAACACGGGGTTTTCATCGGGATGCCCTCCCCAAGGTTTTGGGAAGTTGCTCTTATGTGCACCCGGTATGACAGCGAAACATCCGTCCTCCACATCGCAATCCAGCATAGGAAAGACCGCTTTTGTTAAAGTCGATACCATCTCTCCGTTTTTGCAGTGATACTGACATTTCGGAATAATCGGTGTTCCGTGCATGTGCAACCCCGTATAGCCACCACCCCATCGATAAATTGTGTAGGTATGGTTAAGCCGATACGGGCCACCTGTTACGCCTTCAATGACATCCAGGACCTCTGGGATATCGATTAACGCGTTCAAAGTACTGTCCGCCTCCAAGATATTGGAGATGTAGAGTTCTTTTTCTGTCCGCTGTGTGCCGAGGCACAGCGGCGGCGGATAATCGTCTGGCGGCATATTTTCGTACTGATCTAATACCGCGTTACACGCGTCAATCACTGTTTTTGGGATAACACCCTTCAGGACAATGAAGCCTTGCAAATCGAATAGATATTTCTGTTCGTCTGTCATTTTTTTAACCTTTTTTCAACTATTAGAATCTGGTCACCGTTCCACTTTGTTTCACGGTGGTTTTCGGTTAATTCCAATCGCCTCTGGGTTATAAAGGGCTTCAGTGAACCCAATCTTAGTGTGGACTGTCCAGAAACCTGCCCGAAACGTAGTGGAGGGCAGCCCAGAGGCCCATAGTTAAAAATCTATTCACGGAACGGCTTCATATCTAAGAATCGTTCCGTTTTGGCCGACCACCCATCCGCTATCTTTGCTACTTACGTAGATAGCCTTCAGATCCGTTTTGGTGTCTGTGTGCTGAGGTCTCCAACTTTGCCCGCTGTCCTTTGTATGGAGTACAAGCCCTTCTTTTCCAACAATCCAACCTTCTGTTTCTGATACAAAAAATACATCATCAAGGAAATTGCCGGTATAACTCTCTTGACGTTGCCATGTTTTCCCGCCATTTTCGGTATGTAGGATCAACCCATCCATACCTAAACTACGTAAATCTAATCCGACGACCCATCCTATCTCAGGCGTAATGAAAGTGACAGCGTCCAAGAAAAAGGATGGGTAACGCCCACTGAGAGACGCTAACTTCCAATTAGCACCGCCATCAACTGTAGAGAGCATTGTTCCGTTCAAACCGACTGCCCAGCCGCTCTGTTGGGAGGTAAAATGAACATCAAAGAGGTTCCAAGTCGTTCCACTCTTTTGCTGTTGCCATGTTTTCCCGCCATCATCTGTATGGATGATTTCACCACCGCTTCCAACACACCATCCATGTTTTTCATCGGCAAAGAAAACACTGAGTAGGTCTTGCTGTGTTCCAGAAACTTGACGCTGCCATACGCTTCCACCGTTTATGGTATGCAGGACGACGCCTGCTTCTGCGACCGCCCATCCTATTTGTGGGGACACGAAATGGGTTGCGCCGAAACACTCAGTCGTGCGGCTATCTTGCGCGTTCCATACGACCCCTCCATCCTCGGTTCGTAGAATCGCGCCCCGGTCGCCCACAACGTATCCTTCATCCCGTGAAGTAGCACATACACCTACCAGAAGATGACTCGGACTTGATTGTGATTCCCATGTTACACCACCGTTGCGGGTGTGCAGAATTGTGCCATTTTCACCGACCGCCCAACCGATTTGTTTTGAGACGAAGTCAACACCCAGCAGGACAGCGTCTGCGCTGTTGTGGAAGCGGGGTCCGCCGCGTTGATGTTTCCATTTTTCTTTTCCACCAGACGAGGTGTGGAGAATCACGCCTAAGTCCCCAACAATCCAGCCGTTTTGGGCATCTACGAAGTCGATATCGTAGAGTGTAAAGGTATGCAACGGCTCATTGCCGAGATAGTCCGGTTGACCGTAACTACTTTTATGGCGCTCGTTAGTTCCGCGTGTGACGAATTCCCATCTGTTCCCACCATTGGTTGTTACGAAGACGCTCCGCCGATCACCGACAACCCAACCTATCTGTTCGTCTATGAAGTGGAGGTTGAATAGGGCAACTTCCGTCTCAAATTGGACTTTCCAAGTTTCTCCGCCATCGGTCGTACGGTAGATATAGCCAGCGTTCGCTGATTTTGTTGGTGTTGATGTATTATACGTAACAATCCAACCTCGGTTTTCGTCTACAAAATGAACTCCTTTTAATGACTTTCCGTCGAACGCCTTTGCATCAATTTTCGTGAACGTCTGTCCGTTGTCAGTCGATTTTAGCACTGTCCCCCAGTCGCCGACAATCCAGCCTGTTCTGTTGCCTATAAAAAGGTCATGCAGATTATTTTCCGTGCCGGTTTCAATATGCTGCCATGTCTGTCCACCATCTATTGTACGGATCAGAACACCACTTTCACCTACACACCAGCCTTCTGATGCTGAGCGAAAATACACGTTTCGCAGGGGTTTGTTGAAAACACCGCCATGCTGCCTGTGCCATGTTTGCCCACCGTCGTTTGTGTGGATAATAAGGCTTTCCGCACCCTCTCCAAAATCGGTTCCAGGCGTTACGTCTACAGCGTTACCAACCGCCCAACCGTGCTTTTCAGAGATGAAGTGAACATCGTATAGGTGTGAACTCCAATCGCCTTCCATGACAGTTTTCCATTCGTACCGGACCTGTCTCTCGGACGCTGTTTGCTCACAACCAACCATAAAGAGTATACTGATGAGCGTCAAAATAAAATAGTTATGAGTTATCAGGAATGGGTTATCAGGTAATTTCTGTAAGGGTTGCGTATTATGTGCATGCCACAAACATCTCTTTAACTGAAAACTGAAAACTGAAAACTGAAAACTACTAAAAAAGGACTTCGCTGACATCGTGTAATCCTTTAGGAGCATTGACCACCCATCTCGCTGCCCGAATTGCGCCTTTGGCGAAAGCCTCTGGACTGTGTGCTCGGTGGACGATGCTGAGTTGCTCACCTTCTGTCGCGAACAACACAGTGTGATCGCCAGCAATATCGCCACCCCGAACTGCATGAATACCGATCTGCTTTTTCGGTCTCGCGCCAACAGGACCGTGGCGACTATAAACACCTACCTCATCTAAATCTTGTTCAAGTGCCGTGGTGATTGTTTCCGCTACACGGAGTGCAGTGCCACTGGGTGAATCTGCTTTGTGATGATGGTGTGCCTCTATTACCTCAATATTATAATCATTTCCGAGGGTTTTGGCAATTAATTCCAATGCTTGGATCATCACGTTGACACCGAGACTCATATTCGGTGCCATTACACAGCGGATCTGTGGCGCGAGTACTTTGATTGTGGCGAGGTCGTCGGGGCTAAAACCGGTTGTTCCAAGAACCATGGCTTTATCCGCGTCGACGATTTGTTGAAGGTGGTCCAGAGTCGCTTTAGGCTTGGAAAAATCGATAACAACATCTGAACTATGAAGCACATCCTCAAGTTTGCCTGTGATAGCTACTCCAATGTCCCCGATGCCAGCAACAACACCCGCATCACTCCCGATTTGTGGATGCCGCAGGTATTGGACAGCTCCAATGAGGCGCATATCGGTTTGTTGGGCGATACCTCGCGTGATGCAACATCCCATACGACCACAAACACCGGTAATAGCTACACGAATCATTTTTAATGTTCCTTGCGGTTACATGACGTGGGTGTTTTTGCTTGGGCGTTTCCCCTATAACTTTGTATGATTAATAGGACTTACGCATGCTGCTCTTTTGTAGCATAAACTGTTCGTTTGTGCCTAAGACCGTTTGCGTTTTTTCGAGCATCCCTATCTAACGGAGCATCCTACGGTCAAAATTCCGTAAGTCCTAATTAAGTAAGTCGGTCGAGGTGTTACGAAGAGGTAGCCTTGGGTTAAAGGTCGAATCTATGACTCCTGAAAAAGGACTTCGCTGATATCGTGCAACCCTTTAGGAGCATTGACCACCCATCTCGCTGCGCGGATCGCGCCCTTGGCGAAAGACTCTGGGCTGTGCGCTCGGTGGACGACGCTGAGTTGCTCGCCTTCGGTTGCGAACAACACGGTATGATCACCAGCGATATCACCCCCTCGGACGGCGTGGATACCGATCTGTTTCTTCGGTCTCGCGCCAACGATGCCGTGGCGTCCGTAGACCCCCACCTCATCTAAATCGCGCCCCAGTGCTGTCGCAACCGTCTCTGCTAAGCGGAGTGCCGTGCCGCTCGGCGAATCTGCTTTATGGTTGTGATGTGCCTCTATCACCTCAATATCGTAATCATCCCCGAGGGCTTTGGCGATTAATTCCAGTGCCTGGATCATCACATTGACACCGAGACTCATGTTCGGTGCCATTACGCAGCGGATCTGTGATGCGAGTTCCTGAACAGTCGCAAGTTCATCAGGGTCATATCCGGTTGTTGCGATTATCATCGCTTTGTCGGCTTTGACGACCTGTCGGAGGTGTTCCAGGGTTGCCTCAGGCTTCGAGAATTCGATGACAACATCTGCACTCTCAAGTACCTCTGCAAGGTTCCCTGTGACAGCGACCCCTATTTCCCCGATACCGGCAACAACTCCCGCATCACTCCCGAGCTGTGGGTGTTCCGGAAATTCAATCGCGCCAACAATTTCCATGTCGGCTTGTTCGGAAACGCCTCGGATAATGAGTCGTCCCATACGGCCACATGCCCCATTAATAATTACACGAATCATTTTTTAATCTCTTAAATCTGGTCACCGTTCCACTTGGTTTCACGGTGGTTTTCGGTTAATTTCAACCGTCTCTGGGTTATGAAAGGTTGCTTCATGGCTTTCAGCGATCAGCGATCAGTAGTTCGTTGTGGGTGTTCCGAACGCTCACAACCTCTACCAACGAGTGACCGACTGCCGAAAGTGAGCGCAGCGAACACCCTGATGGCTGACGGCTACTTCAATGTAAACAGATACGCCAGAAGGTCGTGCATCTGCTTTACAGAGAGAATATCTGCGAAGTTTTCAGGCATAACGCCTGCTTGTGGAACGCTGGTACTCCTTATATCCTTGTTGAAGTAGGTCGTCCACAACTTTCCAGACTCATCGAGTATCTGGATTGTTTCAGGGTCTAATCTGTTTCTGTGATCATACAAATGACGTTTCCTGCCGGTGATTTCCTTTCCATCCTTGGTAAAAATGGTAATCATCTCATATTCAGGTGCGATATAGGCGCGCGGATTGAGAATGGACTCGACAATGAATTGCGGTGAACGAGTACGGGCGACATAAGTCATGTCGGGACCTATTTCGTTGCCAGTGCCGGTGGCACCTCTCCCGTGAACCGTGTGGCACTTACCGCAGGCGTATCCGTCTGAGAAGAAGATGGTTTCTCCTGCTTTGACATCGCCTTTCATGTAGGGCGTCCAATCCTGAGTAGGTTTCGCTTCCTCTAAGGAGACCCCAGCCGCTTTCGCTTGTTCCGTGCGGAGGTAGTCGACAATCATGTTGATCGCTTCATCAGAGAGTTTGCCACCAAACTTTTGCATCTCGGTCCCTGGAAGTCCGTTGAAGATGGTCTGGAAGATACCGTCATCGGTCCATCCGTAGAGCCATTGAGGTTTGAAGAGGTCAGGTGCTTTACCACCGCGTGTTTGTGCCGCGTGGCAATTCCAACACATCAAACGGAAATAGAACGCGCCATCGATAATATCTTCGTCATAATTAATAACTTCTCTCGGTGCCGCGGGAGCAATATCTACCTCTAAGTCTTGGGCATTTGCGATCGGAAGCAAGAAAAAACTCACACCCAGAGAGAGGAGGAAAATGTGCCACGTTATTCCGACGGTGGAAGTTGTAACGCCGGTAGAATCATACATCATTTCTGTTCATCCTCCTGAAACGGAGCGAAGTAAGGCAAATGATACTTCTCACAGAGTTCTTTCAGTTTCTCCTCACTCCATTTCTGTTCGATAATTGTGTTAACAACATCTTGGAGTTCGCTTGTTTTTCGTGTTGGTTTATCTTTGCTAAAAGCGATAGCAACATTCCAACGCAGGCGAGCTTGAGGAACGAATCCTTCGACAATCTCTAATTCAGGGTAAGCAGTGTCCGTCTGTTCTGGTTGCTGAATTCGGGAACCCTTTTCAATCAGCCATCCGATATTTGACCAGACATATCCGTAAGCGATTTGCCCTTTATTGATGGCGTCCAGGACAGCGATTTGTGAGCGATAAACGCGCCGATTATATCCCATCTGTCGCAGGACATCGCTTGCGATGGAACCCGCTTCTGTCCCAAGCGTTTCTAACTTAATGTCCTCGAGATTTTCAGGGGACGCTTGGTTACTTTTATGTTTTACCAATACATAGCCGGTCCCGTAGAAAGGCGTGGAGAAATCAACGTTTTTCCCCAATTGGATTGACTCACTCATGGCACGCTCCTCAATGGGAACCCCGATCACACAGTCGCAATGTCCGCGTATCATGTCAGCAAGTAGACTATCACGGAGGGTGTTAAGCCAGTGGAGTTCCAACTTAACACCGAGCTCCTCTGCCAGTAGATGTGCTATCTCGACATATAATCCTGGAAGTTCCGGATCTGCATTGGAGTAAGGCAGATTGCGGATGTCCATACAGACTGTTAAGAGACCCTTTGCCCGAATCTCATCCAAAGTGCTATCAGCGTTTGCAGTGTGGAGCATCAAAATGGGCAATATGAGAAGCGCGATCCACAAAGTGACAGCGTGTTTCATAGGTGCTACCTCCGTTGATAGTAAAACCTAAAAATAGATAGACATTCACTCCTTCCCTGGTAGGCGAGGTTTTTAACCTCGCTGGAGCGGAGTGTCTAATTAATGCTAAACTTTACTATAATCGTTATCAGTTGTCGGTGAATCGTATGGCGGTTGCGAACGTTTGAACTTAACACGAGTGGCTCTTGTCTGAAAACTGATAACTGAAAACTAACGACTATTCATCAAAGAGCGCGAACACAAAGAGAGTTCCGCCTTCGCGAGCATTAACTTCAGCATATTTCACGGCACCTGACGCTATTACGACGTATTGGACACCGTCGAGTTGATAGGTAATTGGTGGTGCGAGGACCCCGGATCCCGTCTGGAAATCCCAAAGCACTTCGCCGTTTTCTGCCGATAATGCCATAAATCGTCCCTCTAAATCACCAGCAAAAACAAGACCTCCCGCTGTTGTGAGACATCCGCCCCATTGTGGGAAATTCGTTTTGTGCCGCCATTTAATCTCGCCCGTAGAAACATCGATCGCGCTGATATGTCCCCACATCTGCATGTCGCCAGCCTCGTCTCTCTCTGCTGTCATACCGCTACCGAGGTAGGGTAGACCTTTCACGTAGAAAACGCGTCCTTGATGAAAGGAACCACAGAGTTCCAATGAAGGAACGTAGAGGTAATTTGTGTTCGGATTATAGGCTGAGGGGGGCCAGTTCTTGCCGCCTTCGACACCCGGACAGACACGAATCGTGCCTTCTTCTGAGGTGGACACTCCGGGTAGGACAGTAGGACGACCGTTTTCATCAAGCCCCGCGGACCAATTCTGTTCGCAGTAAGTGCTTGCATATAGGAATTTCCCGTTGGTTCTATCAAGCACATAGAAATAACCGTTGCGATTCGCTTGCATCAACGCTTTAACAGGTGCGCCATCTATCTCCATATCGATCAGTACCGGTTCACTTACGCCGTCCCAATCCCACAGATCGTGGGGTGTCGCCTGAAAGTACCATTTGAGTTTTCCCGTGTCGGCATCCAACGCAACGATACAGTCGGTATAGAGGTTGTCGCCTCTCCGGACGGCACCGTTCCAGTCTGGTGCAGGATTCCCCGTTCCCCAGTAGACGAGGTTCAATTCAGGATCATACGAACCCGTGACCCAGGCGGATCCACCACCAGTCATCCAAGAATCACCTTCCCAAGTGTCGCCGCCGGGTTCGTCTTTTGAAGGGACGGTGTAAAACCGCCACGCCTGTTCACCGGTTTCAGCATAATACGCATCGATGTAACCTCGGATGCCGTATTCCGCGCCTGAAATGCCGACAATTACCTTATCTTTGACGACTAAGGGCGCGACAGTGAGGGATTCAGCGTTAGTCAAGTCGCCGACGACTCTGTCCCAAAGCACTGTGCCGGTTTTTGCATCCAGGGCGAGAAGATGGGCATCGAGTGTTACCCAAAAGATTTTATCGCCTAAAATGGCCGCCCCACGGTTGACCATACCGCAGCAGATCGCCAAATCGTCGGGGAGTTCATAATCGTACCGCCATATTTCCTTACCGGTTCTTGCGTCCACTGCATAGATGGTGCTATACGGAGTAGTGATAAACATCACGCCATCAACAACCAATGGGGTACATTCAAACTTATCGAAGGGTGTTCCAATTTGAAACGCCCATTTCGGGACGAGTTTTTTTACGGTTTCGGTGTTAACCTGTGTGAGTTGACTGTATCGCCAACTTCTGTAGTCCCGTCCATACATCAACCAACTCTCAGCGTCATCTTGGGATGTGAGTAACATCTCATTCGTGACGGGTTGGATATCCGGTGTAGTGCCAGCTGTGATCGTACTTGGTATCATAGCGAGTGCTAAACTTACGATGAAGATAAAGAAACTTACGCGCTTTATGTGCAAATAACAGTTTGCTGCTTCTGAGAAAATGTGCCTGTTCATGGTCCGCCTCCTTGTTCCGATGGTGAGACAATTCCAATTTCTTACCGCCTTAGAAATCGTGTTGTAGGGAAACGCGAGGTACTTGACATTGCTGCAAAAATATAGGGTTCAGCATTAGTTTAGCAAAAATCGGATTTAATGTAAAGTCTGAAAATGTCTTGAGATAGGGTTATTGGGTTTTAAGGAGTGATAGGGTTTCCGGAGCGGTTAGGGGATTTCGTCTGGGAATAGACTAAATCCGTAGCGCCAGAACGGATGCGCGTGTGGCATCCGAGGACAACATGTGGACTTGCGGGACAATGTATTACATTCCGCTCCTACCCACGGGAGGTAAAATCGGGAAAAAATTGAAAATTGAATAGCCTTAAAAACGTCCAGAACCATTCAGTTTTCGACCTTTTATTCATTTAGGTAGGGGGCGCAATCATTACCATTCTTCAGACATGCGTCGGTAATCCATTTTATATATAACCCCGGCACTGTTCACATAAACATAAATATGGTAGTAATCGTCGTGTCCTGTATTCGTTTCTCCCAATGTCGCTAATAGATTGATAACGATTTCAAGTTGTGATTCTATATCATAGACGAAAGTATGCCTATAGTTACCTTGACCTATTGGGATTGACTGTTTCGGATCGGGGTTCTTCTCCAAAAATTCTTCAAAGGACTGGTTCAACCAAGGACTATAGAAGGCTTCAACACCTTGGTCATGCTCAATAGTGTGTGTCGCGCATCCGATGACTGCAAGTATAAGCACATGGATAGCAAACAGGGCAATATATTCAAATCTGCGGTTCATAGGTTCCTCCTTATAGCCGAGGTTAGAAATCTCTTCGGGAGTTGTGTAAACGTAATGAATCACCTTACGAAAGCAATAACGTCAGTCGTGTTTCTTTCGTTTACATCCTTATTGCAGAGGGATGCTAACAGTACAGGAACTGGATATTTTATGATGTTGTTATGTTAATTGGGATCCAGTCTTGCTTGTTCGCTGGCGTGGTAGGAGCTTCGCACTAATGGACCCGACTCTACATGTCGAAATCCCATTTCGATGCCTGCTTCTTTAATCTCTTCAAATTCCTCGGGAGTATAATAGCGTTGGATCGGTAAATGGCGTGAGGAGGGGGAAAGGTATTGACCGACGGTGAGAATATCGCATTCGGTATTGCGGAGATCTTCCATTGTTTCTAAGAGTTCCGTCACGGTTTCACCTAAGCCGACCATGAGTCCAGATTTTGTGAGCATTTGTGCGTCCAGTTGTTTGCTGGTGCGGAGGAGATTCAGCGTTTGTTGATAATTTGCATAAGGACGAACGCGGCGGTAGAGACGTGGGACTGTTTCCGTGTTATGATTGAGCACTTCAGGGCGTGCTTGCACAATGACGGCGAGTGCGTCCCAATTTCCTTCGAGGTCGGGGATGAGAACTTCCACAGTGCATCCGGGACGATGTTTCCGTGCTTCGGCGATACATTCCGCGAAAACGCGCGCGCCACCATCGGCGAGGTCATCTCTATTGACTGAAGTGATAACGACGTGCTGAAGTTTTAAGGAACCGACGGCTTCACCGAGTCTGCGCGGTTCATCGACATCAACGATCCCTCCGGGTGCTCCTTTTTTCACGGCACAGAACATGCAGCGACGGGTACAAACATCACCGAGTATCATAAAGGTGGCAGTCCGACTATTCCAACACTCACCGATATTCGGACATCGCGCCTCTTCACAGACCGTGTGGAGTTGCAGATCCCGCATTAATTTCTTCAGTTCAACGTAATTATCACCGCTCGGCATCCGGGCTTTAATCCATGTCGGATGTCGTCTTTGCCGTGTTTCGTGCTGGACTAATGGAAGCGTCTTTACCATTTTTTAATTTAGCCCTAACGGGAAGTATCAGAAAGGTCTCGGCAGGGCACGAACCTTTCAAAAATCCGCCATGCGCCGTTGTTGCATGGCTACTGCTTCTTTATACTTAGGACTTACGCATGCTGCTCTTTTGTAGCATAAACTGTTAGTTTGTGCCTGAAAACCGCCTGTGTTTTTTTATATTCCTATCTAATAGAACATGCTACGGTCAAAATTGCGTAAGTCCTAATACTGTTTGTTACAGCGCGACAACGGGAGAAAGCCGAATGTAGGAAACCTTCCAAAGATCCTACTACTTTTAAGTTACGGCACGACGGTGCGTGCCTACCACTTTTAAGCGATGGCGGGAGAGGGTGGGAGTCGAACCCACCTATCCACTTGCATGGACAAGCCGGTTTTGAAGACCGGTAGGGCCACCGGACCCTATCCTCCCCCATAATTACCAGTGCTATGTGCACACAAACGTGTATGCTTACGTTTCCAAGTGCCGTGGATGCAACCTTCGGATGTTGCCATCTCGGATCGTGAGGTTCTGACTGTCGCAATACTCCAAGAACGGCACTGCATATTTTCGTGAGGTCTGGGCAGTTTCTCGGAATTCGGCAACGGTTATTGTATCATTTTTACGGAGGTACGTCGCTAATAATTCTCGTATCTCCTCAAAAACGGTCTTGTGGATAAAGAAATTATCCGCTATTTTGACGAACTGTCCCAAGTTCAGGAGCGCGTAAAACGTGGATTCCAGCAGTTGCGGTGTATATTCTGGAAATAGCATGCTAAGCTCGTTGAAAGCGGGTGTGTTCATGCCTGCTTCCAAGAATAGTTTTTCGAGTCTTTCTTTCGCTGTTTCTTCCTCTTGGGAGAACTGGATTTCGTGGGACGCCAACCGGAGAAAATTTCCCTCTTTGGCGAGCTGACCATCGGCAATGAGTCGGTTTTCGAGTTTTTCAAAACCGATGTCGTCCAATCTGAGTTCTCGGCGGAGTTGTGAGGCATTTTGACCCGCAAGGAGGGGTTCTGCCGAATGGAACGCTTTCAACGCTTCTATGATTTTCTCTTGGGTGTTTGCCGTCCGTGCGGCATCAGAAACGAGCGGTGATCTGCCCGATGTGTCCCAACGGACAATTTTTCCGTCCGCTTCCAAACGACTCAAGATGGCATTCACGTTGGTCTGTGAGTGCGGTAGATAGTAGTGGAGGAAGGACTCTGGCACGCACAGGGTGTCGCTATTTTCTAATACGGTGTTCACGATTTGTGTATCATCGGCTGCTTCCCATTGTGCTAAAGTGGCGATGGTTTCTGGCGTGAACCGCTTATGCTTCGGAGCAAATGGGTTAATAACTTCGCCGCCACCGACTGTATATTGCGCTGAGAAATCGCGTACAATAATTCTGTCGCCTCTGAACGTTAGGATGGGTTGTTCTAAGCGAAGTTGAGCCTGTACGGTATCCCCCGGTAGAATCGCTTCGTCAACGAGTAGGATTAATCTGCAAAATATCTCGCGGGTACCGAGATACGCTCGGAGACGCGTCCAGTGTTCAAGCATCCTTGGAAATGAAGACAGCACTTGCATCGACACGTCGATATTGTCCGTCACTTGTGAGAATTCGATTGGACAGAGTACATCGCCGCGTTGGAGTTCCTGGGCAGAGATGCCGGAAAGATTCAATGCTGTTCTCTGCCCCGCTTGTGCGACGGGTGCCGTTTCATTGTGCACCTGTATCCCTCGGACCCGGACGGCATGACCCTGCGGAAGAATTACCATCCGCTGGTCTCGATTAATGGATCCACCGATGAGAGTGCCTGTTACAACAACACCAAACCCTTGCACAGTGAAAACCCTGTCAACGTATAACCGCGGAATCCCATCATTTTCCTCGGTCTCCGTCGCCAATGCTACCTGTTTGACGATGGTCTCTTTGAGTGTTTCAATACCTGCACCGGTTATTGCGGAAACACTTACAGTTGGAACACCTTCAAGACTCGTGCCGACGAGCATCTCTTGTGTCATTTCGGTCGCCTCTGCCAATTCATCAACGGTTGCCAAGTCCGATTTCGTCATGACGAGGATACCGTTTGAGATTCCGAGCAGATCCAGGATCGCAAGATGTTCGAGCGTCTGTTCCTGAACGCCTTCTTTCGCATCGACGACAAAGAGTACTATATCCATACCGTAAGCACCGGAG
This sequence comes from Candidatus Poribacteria bacterium, assembly GCA_965208635.1. GTDB lineage: Bacteria > Poribacteria > WGA-4E > WGA-4E > WGA-3G > WGA-3G. The sequence goes on along the minus strand of OZ242349.1, from coordinate 5,077,471 downwards.
AGCATGCTTCGGATGAATTTTTCATGACCTGGAACGTCAACAATACCTGCACGCGAGCCGTCAGGGAGATCGAAGTAGGCAAACCCTAACTCAATAGACAAACCACGTTCTTGTTCTTCCTTGAGCCGATCTGTCTCCATACCGGTAAGTGCCCCGACGAGCGCGGTTTTCCCGTGATCAACGTGCCCGGCTGTTCCAATGATGAGGTGTCGTCTCTCTTGATACATCTTTACCCTAGGCCCGGTAGGTGCAGTTTCCTAATCGCACCGGACTCACTCAGAAGTTCCCGAATTAACTTCTGAATCTTCATATAACCTCGCCAACGCTAATGTGTATAGGTAATTATGGATTTTACTATAATACCATTATGGCGAAAACCCTTAACCAACAACCCATTAAGGCTGTGCATGGATGAGTTTGCCGATTCGATTGAAGCGCACATTACCTACCATTTTCCACACTTCCCACAATTTCGCTGGACGCGCATCGAAGGACCAGTACACCATAAATGCTTGTCCTTTGATGTCGCTTACATCCACGGGTCCCCACGAACGGCTATCACTGCTCTGATCGCGATTATCACCCATTGCGAACACCATGCCTTTGGGCACAGTGAATGGTTTACCCTCAGGATATTTACGCTTGAATTGACTCGTTGTTAAGGCGAAATCGGAAAACGCATCGGTCTCTGGCAGATACTCTGGCTGGCGGAACGGTGGAAAATCACCTCTTCTGAAATGGCTAAAAGTCATGTATTTCGTGTAGTGACCATCGTCAGCTGGTTCACCGTTTACATAAAGTGTATCGCTACTCGTTTCGATTGTATCGCCTTCAACCGCTACGATACGTTTGATGAAATTTCGTTCCCGATCGTGGGGTGGGATAAAAACGAAAACATCACCCCGGGCAGGCTTATGGAAATCGAGAACCTTGATGTCTGTGCCGGGGATTTTAATACCGTAGATAAATTTGCATACCAGAATTCGGTCTCCGATGAGTAGCGTATCTTCCATTGAACCGGAGGGGATTTTGAATGCCTCGACAACAAAAGGACGTATGAACCCGAAAACGAGAATGAGTGCTACAACAATGACTTGGGTATATTCCCATACAATCGTCTTCCGAAATTTTTGCCATTTAGATAACTGTGTATCGTTGTTATTCATAGTGTGATGCAACCTCTATGAAAAGAGCATTCTCCTTTTCTCAGTTTAGTTTACCTTGAACGAATTTGGTTCTGAACGGATAGGTTTGCCGATTCGATTGAACCGTATATTGCCTACCATTTTCCACACTTCCCATAACTTCACCGGACGATTGGCAACAGAAAATACAATCATAAAGGCTTGTCCTTTGATGTCATCTACAGCAACCGGTCCCCAGAATCGACTATCGCTACTCTGGTCGCGATTATCGCCCATAGCGAACACCATCCCTTTAGGGACAATGAATGGCTTACCTTCGGGAAACTTGCGCCTAAACTGGCTTTCAGTCAAGGTATAGTCGTTGTAATTGTCGCCAGGCGGGAGATGTTCTGGTCTGCGGAAGGGTGGGAAATCCTTTCTAAAATGACGGCTAAATTTCAAATACTTTGTATAGTTCCTGTCTTCAACTGCTTTGCCGTTCACATAAAGCGTCTCATCTCGTGTTTCAACGGTATCACCTTCCACGGCTACGATGCGTTTAATAAAATGTCGTTCATCGTGGTGTGGGATAAAAACAGCAACATCTCCACGTGCGGGTTCGTGAAAATCGAAAATTTTGATGTCTGTGCCGGGGATCTTGACTCCATAGATGAACTTGCATACCAGGATCTGATCCCCGATGAGGAGTGTATCCTCCATGGATCCAGAAGGAATTCTATACGCTTCAACAATAAATGGACGGATGAGACCAAAAACAAGGATTAATGAAACAACGATGGTTTTAGCATACTCTCGAAACCCGCTTTTTTGTAATTTTCGCTGGTGAGTTGGTTTAGATTCAAGCACTTGATTCTGTTTCTGTGTATCTTTGTTCATTGTGGAAGCCGTTAGAAAAACGGTGTCCTCCTTTCTCCAATGCTAAGTAGATTTCTTGACGATTGCGATTGTGTTTTTTATTCATGAAGACTTACGCATTTCCTCTTAAAGTCCCCCTGATAAGAGGCGGGGAATGCCATACGGGGAGATTTCCCACACAGGAAACCTCATACCGTTGATTCTGATTCTTTAGGGAGTTAAATCCAATGAAATAACGCCTTTTCAGCAAGATATACTGTTTTTGTATTCAATTTGCGTAAGTCCTGTTAATTCTAATCATCAGTTGCGAGCATTGCCGTGAACGCTTCTTGTGGAACATCGACGTTGCCGATCTGTTTGAGCCGTTTTTTGCCCTCTTTCTGTCTCTCCAACAATTTCCGTTTCCGCGTCACATCGCCGCCATAGCATTTCGCAGTAACGTTTTTTCGGAGTGCCCGTACTGTTTCACGGGCGACAATCTTGTTGCCGATTGCGGCTTGAACGGGGACTTCAAACATTTGGCGCGGGATTAACTCTTTCAGTTTCGTCACCAATGTCTTGCCACGCGTTTCCGCAGCGTCTTGTGGCAGAATTGTCGAGAGCGCGTCTACGGGGTTACCGTTCAACAAAACGTCTAATTTAACGAGTTTTTCAGTTTTATAGTCTCCAATGTCATATTCTAACGAACCGTAACCGCGTGTCAACGATTTAAGTTTCGGGTAGAAATCCGTTAGCATTTCGCTGAGCGGGAGTTCATAAAGCAGTTGCACACGACTTGCGTCCAATTGGTTCATCCGTTTATATATACCCCGACGCTTCTGACAAAGTTCCATCGCGTTTCCAATATAATCGCGCGGAACAATAATGTCAATATTGACATACGGCTCTTCAATACGTTCGATATTATTTGGTTCTGGGAGATGCGCGGGATTGTCAACTGGCACGGACCCACCCGTTTTCAGGTGGACTCGGTACATCACACTCGGAGCGGTTCGTACAAGCGCGAGTCCGAATTCCCGTTCGAGGCGTTCATGGATAATTTCCATGTGAAGCAAACCGAGAAAACCACACCGAAACCCGAAGCCGAGAGCAATGGAGGTCTCAGGTTCAAAATTGAATGAGGAATCATTGAGGCGTAGTTTATCGAGTGCCTCGCGCAGGGCGTGAAACTGATTTGTGTCTGCTGGATAGAGACCGCTGAATACAAGCGGTTTCATCTCTCGATACCCCGGAAGGGGTGTTGCTGTCGGTTTCGTATGGTGTGTGATTGTATCCCCAATTTTCGCTTTGTCGATCTCTCGGATGCCTGCGATGAGGTAGCCGACAGCACCCGTACGGAGTTCAGAGGTCGGTTGCATTTCTGGTGTGAAGATACCTACCTCTTCAACTTCGTATGAGCGTCTCGTTTCCATGAGCTGAATCTTTTCCCCTATCTTCACACTACCCTCAAAGATGCGTGTATACATGATGACACCGCGATAGTTGTTATAGACGGAGTCGAGCACGAGTGCCTTTAAAGGGGCTTCAGGCTCACCAACGGGGGCGGGGATTCGGTTGATAATTGCTTCTAATATGGAGGGGATACCGATACCCATTTTCGCACTAACGAGAAGGGCATCGTCGGCAGGGATACCGATGATTTCTTCTATCTGCCGTCTGGCTTCATCGGGTTGTGCGGTGGGTAAATCTATTTTATTGACGACGGGGATAATCTCAAGGTCATTGTCAATCGCGAGATAAGCGTTTGCAAGGCTCTGTGCTTCGACCCCTTGAGCGGCATCAACGATGAGAATAGCACCTTCGCACGCCGCGAGGCTACGGGAGACCTCGTACGTGAAATCGACATGTCCGGGTGTATCGATCAGATTGAGTTCGTATCGGTTTCCATCCTCGGCAGGATAATGGAGTTTGACAGCCGTTGCTTTAATGGTAATACCGCGTTCACGCTCTAAATCCATCAAATCCAGCACCTGTTCACGCATATCACGCTCAGTGAGTGTGTTTGTGTGCTCAAGGAGCCTATCGCTCAGTGTGCTTTTTCCGTGGTCGATGTGCCCTAAAATGCAGAAATTCCGTATGTTTTCAAGATTCGTTGGCATAGTGTATATAGTATATCACAACTTCTGTCGGGGTGTCCATAGAATCTCATGTGTATCTCTTCTGTAGGAGGGGGGAAACACCCCAGCAAAAACACTCCGATTCCCGACAATATTAGCAATTAGCACGCTCACTTTGTTCGCTTTCAGCACGGATTGTCGTTAAACAAAATTCTTTCAGTTATCAGCACACATCGTAGGTTGGGTAGAACGAGTGGCTCCGAAATATCCGACACAGACACACCCCTTGAAAGTCCAAAGACCTCCTTGTATGCCTGAAGGTCTGAGTGAAACCCAACGCTGTTTTTCTCAAAGCCGTGGGTGTGTTGGGTTTCGCTATCATTCTACAACAAACGCGTCTGGGTAAGCTGCTATTTGGGTGGCAACAAGAGGGACTGGGTTTTACCGCTCTACCTGGCGGAAACACCCAAGCAAAAACACCTACGGGATCCCGGAGGGTTGATGGACCACCCGAAATTGTCCAAAGCTTAGTATCTATAACGGCTTGACTTTAATGTTTCTGCACCAGATTTTTCCGCCGTGGTCTTGGATACCGATATGTCCACTCCGCGGAAAATCTTTGAGCGCAATGCCGAATTTGTTCCGACTTCCATCTGGATTTTGGTGCGGTGTGTCCCACTCATCCAAATCTGCGCGGACAATTTCTTCGCCGTTGAGTGTCACAGCAATAATACTTCCGTCGCAGGTGATCGTCATCTGATTCCACTCCCCGGCGGGTTTACAGGTATTTCGGGTTGGTCCGAGGGCATCGTAGAGTGCACCGCAGTCGTGGCTGTCGGTCGGTTCCTTGCCGTGTGTATCTAAAATCTGGATTTCGAGACCGCTCTGAACCGCGTCCTCCAGGTCCGCCCAGCGGACGAAAATTCCGCTGTTGACTTTCGGCTCGGTTTTGAAGTCGAGTGCCAGGACGAAGTTATCGTAGTGTTGTTCGGTATAGAGGTATTTCCCACCCTGAACGGTGCAGAGAATACTGCCATCATCGATGACCCAACCTTCGGCACTTCCAGTGGCTCCCCAACCGGTGAGTGTTTCCCCATCAAACAGGGATATCCATCCTTCAGATTTTTCTTTTTCTGTTAACATAGTTTCTCCTTTTATGACGCAGACTAACAGTCTACGCTACAATTGCCTAACGCAAGCTCTCTAAAAAGAGTCTTCCAACATCGAGGTTATATTCAAAATCTGTTGCCGACCACGGGCTATTGTAGCCGATGATTGGCACATAACTTTCGTGCCGCGATCCGTGTGAACGCACCACGGTCGGTTCTATTGCCGTTTCCAACTCACCGAAAACAGTCGTTTCGTCTGCTAATACAAAGATGTCCCCGATCCGTTCAGGATGGAGTCGGAATCTACATGCCGCGTCTTCCGCGGAATAGACCTCTTCAATACCGGACGTGTCCAGAAGGGTTTGGATGGCTCGCGTTATATTCGTGCGGTCCTTGAGGAACACATAAGCGGCACCCCCCAAATTGCCGTGATGCGCGACGTACCGGTCCTTAATAATCGGGATGGAACTCGCAGGAATACCGTGCTCTGTTAAGACGCGCCCCGGATCAATAGCCGTGGTTTTCGCTAACATCCCGTGGTCGGCTGTGATATAGATTTCACGTTGCGGATCATCATCAACGATATTCCCGATAATCCGATCCAATTCCTCAAGGTGCTGTTGGGAGATGTCCTCATCAGGGGCATATTTGTGTTGAACCCAATCCGTTGTTGAACAGTAGACGAGTTCTGGGTTGTCTGTACGCAGCACCGCATGCACGGCACGGAGCAACCACCAATTGACTTCCGCGGAATAGATCGGTTCAACCGGACCGACGGTGTCAATGTATTCGGCGGGTGGCGATTCCGCGGCGACGGCTATATCGGTGCCTGCTTCGAGCATCCGTAGCAATTTTTGTTTCGTTACCAAGAGTGCCGTTTTGTCTGCGAATTTGCAGGCTTTTGCGACCTCAAAAAGTGTCGGTGCCAGGAGAAAGCGGTTGTCCTCGATAAATTCCCCTTTGCCGGTTTCCCTGTCTACATGGTAATTCGTTGTGATACCGTGCGTTTCTGGAAATGATCCGGTTGCAATGCTGACATTGTTTACGTTCGTGACCGAGGGAATAACAGCGTTGGCATGGACATAGAATCCGGATTTTGCCAACTGGCGGATGGTAGGAAGGTCGCTCGCAGCAAGGTAATCGTGGCTACCCGCGTCGATACAGAGGATGAGAATTTTTCGCCTTTTCACGTTTTGTATTTTGCTCCCCTATCTGGTATCTTGTTGTGTTCACCTGCGTTCTGCTGAAAATTATAACAGTTATCTGTGTGCATTGCAAGGTATTTTGCGTGGACTGGGATTTAAGGGTTGTTATTCCGCTGGACATCTGATATACTTTAGTTTTAAATTGGTATCACACGGGGATCTGAATCATGCAGATGAACAATGGATCTTCCGAATTAACGAAGCTGATATTTAAGAATTCAGCGGACAATGAAAAACTCAAACGGCTTTTGAATGATAATTACTCGGAAACCGATCTGATCGGCTATCTTCACAGCAAAGAGCCACTGCTTGGGCGCGCTGCGGGATTCGCACTGCGGTTGATTGGTAGCTCAGACGCGATTCCTGCGTTAGTAGACGCTCTGAGAAACAAGGACCGTGGGACCCGCTTCAATGCGGAATACGCACTGTGGGAAATCTGGTCGCATTCTGGCGATGATGCCGTTGATGCCATGCTTGAGGATGGTAAGAACTTACTCAAAAATGAGGCGTATCAGCAAGCCGTTGAATGCTTCACTACCATCATTGAGACGGATCCGAATTTTGCTGAAGGATATAACCAACGCGCAATCGCTTATTTCATGCTTGAGGAATGGAGTCAGGCGATTCGAGATTGCAAACGCACGATCTCTCTCAATCCGAATCACTTCGGTGCGTTTGCCGGAATGGGACACGTTTACGTCAGGCTCGGTAAGATGGACGAGGCACTCGAGGCATATAAGCAAGCGTTAGTGATTAACCCGAACCTCATCTCTATCGCTGAAGCAGTGTTACGGCTTCGTGGTCAAAGACAAAGTGAATAAATCGGTGTATGGATACAACTCTGGGCGATCGAAACCACTTCCTACGAACACTCATCACTTGGTGTGTCATCGCCAGTTTTTTGCTCTGGCTTATCTATAGGGTGTTGATGCAGGCAAAACTCGGTCTACCGATAGAGTGTTTTTTTATGGCGCAGGTGTTCGTCGTGCTTTTCGTGGCACCCTATCTTGCCGCACGTGCTGTTCATGATGACTTCCTAAGCACAGGCTTTGACGTACAGTATACCCTCAGTCCTATTTCATCTGGACAAAGGCTGTTGAAACTGCTTCTAATAAGTCAGATACCGATAGTGTGCTGGGTGTTTTTATCGACAGGTGCGGCTCTGTTCGTTACGCGTATTCCCTTCATGAAAGCCTCCCAGATGTTCGTTATACTGGTGATGTATAGTATGTCGGCAGCAGCAGTTGGGATATCGGGTGCTCAGATTTTCAGGGATGCCCTCTTCGGGGCAGAGTTTGCCACCGTGTTATGGTGTGTTTTGATTGGTGGCGCATTTCTGCTTAACCCATTGAAACGGTATGTGGACGATCTGCAACCTTTCATTCCACCCGTCTTACACCTGAATCCAGTGATTGTTGTGTGCTGTATCTTTGAGGGGTTGGACCTCTTTAGAAATCCGCTTCTCTATGAACTCACGCCTGTCCCTTCTTATGTTTTCTACTATCCGAAACCTTGGTATCTTGTGGGCGTATGGCAGATCGTGATGGGTGGATGTTGTTTTTTGGGAGCATGGCAAATAAGCAGATCCCGTATGAAGTTTAATAAAGTATTTGGGTAACTCTATGTTCCACCATCTTAAAGTCCCCCTGATAAGGGGGATTTAGGGGGTTTGAAGGACAAAAATTACCGTTTTTCGCGTCTATAGTGAATCCAAAAAATAAATAGATATTCCCCCAAACCCGATAGGTGTGGTTTGCAACCGCACCGGATATAGTTATGCAATTACCTGATTAAATTCTTAATCTTCATGGGGGGTGATATGTCTATAGAAAGGGTGTATTTTAGCGAGCGCACTCCAGCGGAGTGCTATATGGTGTTTTGTTGGGTTTCGCTGGTTGTATTTCTGATGGATTTTAGAGGGTGGCATGAACAGAGTAGAAAAACCAATTGTAAGTGTTTCAGGCGTTCGAGGTGAGGTAGGCGTTTCGCTGGATGTTCGCGTCATTACGCAGTTTGCCATGGCTTTCGGGACTTTTGTCGGCGGCAGAACGGTGATTATTGGCAGAGATTCCCGAACTTCCAGCCCAACAGTCCGACATGCCGTGCTTGCCGGGCTTTTTGCCACAGGATGTCACGTCATCGATGTAGGGCTTTGTCCAACACCGACGATACTCCTCATGGCGAAAGCATTGGGGGCACAAGGAAGTATTACCATTACTGCCAGCCACAATCCTGTTACGTGGAACGGCATTGAATTTGCCTCTGTTTTAGGACGACTTTTGACGCAGCCAGAACGAGACGAATTGATGCGGATTTACGAAACACAGGATTTCGCGCTTGCCCCTTGGAACGAGCAGGGAACGCTTGAAATCTGTGAAGATGCAGTCGGTTATCACCTCGATCAAATTCTCTCTGCCCCTTGGCTGACACCGGATTTAATCCGAGAGGCTGAATTAAAGGTCGTGATTGATTCTGGCAACGGTGCCGGAAGTGTGATAAGTCCGTCGCTCTTAAGGAAACTCGGATGTCGGGTTGTTGAACTTAATTGTGTCGCCGATGGACATTTTCGCCGTCCTGCCGAACCCACACCTGAGGCGTTGGATGAGCTTTGTGAAACAGTTCTTGCGTCTGATGCTGATATTGGATTTGCCCACGACGGCGATGCCGATCGACTTGTCGTTGTTACAGAGCGCGGTGTCCCATTGAGTGGTGAGTGGACGCTCGCCTTCATCGTTGATTTTATGCTTCGTAAGACGAAAGGCGAGGTCGTTGTCACGGTATCAACGAGTCGAATGTTGGATGATATTGCGGCAAATCATGGTGTTGGACTCCATCGCACGAAGGTCGGTGTCGGTTGGGTTGTTGAGAAGATGCACGAAGTTAATGCAACCATCGGCGGTGAAGGCACCGGCGGCGTTATCTATCCCAATATTCACTACACGACCGATGGCATCGCTTCTCTTGCGGCGATTACGCAGTATCTCGCTGAGTCTCGTGCGACGGTAACGCAGCTTGTGGAGAGTCTGCCCCAGTATCAGATGTGCAGAAAGAAATTGGAAATTCCGTCACAAGCACTTGCGACACGCCTTGTGAATCTCGCTTTGGGGGTTTATAAAGAGGCGGGGGACGCTGGAACAGAACCGCAACTCGAACTCACGGATGGTGTTAAACGGGTCTGGAACGATCGGTGGGTGAACATCCGTCCATCTGGCACAGAGCCTGTCATTCGGGTTTTTAGTGAGGCACCGACTTTCACAGCCGCGGAACAATTGTGTGACGAAACGATTGAAACACTTAAGATGTTAATGAAACAAAATACGTCATAACTGCGTTGTCTATTATGTGAATAACCCAAGTTGCTACTAACGAATTCTGCCCGTTTGAAGAAGTTTCTCAGCATCTTTCTTCACCCCCACAGAATGCCACACGCGCATTCTGACGTTGATTCCGGGGTGGTATGTCTATAGAATTTATTAATTTTAGATCGGGGTTGATAACGGAAACCCCGCCCAGAGCATGGTGGTTTTGGGTCAAGTTTACCTTTCATAACCTGAAAAGAGTGCTTTATTGATTTTAGATCGGGGTTGACAACGGAAACCCCACCCAGATTTAATAGCTTAAAAATTTTGGAGATATTATGGCTTTGAAACTTGCCTGCATCGGAGGCGGAAGCGGTTTATCCGCGTTGTTGAGCGGCATTAAACACTACGCCGATCTGGAGAAAGGTAAAGACCACCTTATTGATTTGGATAGCCTATCGGCGATTGTTACCGTTTCTGATGATGGTGGAAGTTCAGGGCGGCTTGTTGAAGAGTTTGACATGCTCCCGCCGGGTGATATTCGCAGGCTTCTGTTCACGTTATCCGATGCTGATGAACTCGCGGGGCTTTTTGAGCACCGTTTTTCAAGCAATGGTGAACTCGGCGGGCATACCGTCGGGAATCTCTTGCTAACAGCACTGACAGAAAAGTTTGAGGGAAACTTTCCGAAAGCGATTCAGGCGGCATCAAGACTCCTCTCGGTGCGTGGGCAGATTATTCCTGTTACATTGGATTATACCATTTTGTGCGCAGAACTCGCCGATGGAGAGATTGTTCGAGGTGAATCCACGATACCCGTGCGGGAGAACCGTGAACCAATCAAGCGCGTCTTTTTTGAACCCCGCGAGAATGGAAAAACACATCATTCTCCCGATGAAATCTATGAATGTCAGGCACATGAAGCGGCTGTAGACGCACTGATTAACGCCGATGTAATTATCATCGGCCCGGGGAGCCTTTACACCAGCATTATGCCGAATCTGGTTATCAAAGGCGTTGTCGAAACCATTCAACGTTCAGACGCGATTAAAATCTATGTCTGTAACGTTATGACACAACCGGGTGAAACCGATGGCTATGCGGTTACGGATCATGTTAACGCTATTTTGGACCACGCCAAGATTCCCTTGAACTACGTCGTGGTTAATAACCAACCCGCTCCAACCGAAATCATGCAAGAGTATGTTCGTAAGGAATTGGTTTCGCAGTTGACTCGAATTCGCTCACTTGCTGAGGAAGGGCTTTCGATGCTCTATGAAGATACGCAGCACCTCATGGACGTGCTGAACTTGGCGAAAGACATTTCGTCTTTGTCTGTTGAGACAGTGCAAGTCGCAGACGCGTCAAAGGTGCAAGTCTCTTATAATCATGAGCAGGAGAACCTTGAAGCGCAAGGGATACAGGTGGTTGAGGCGGACCTCATTCGGGATATGGTTGTCACTGAATTTGGCACATGGTTAGGCGGCGTTCAGATGAACGTTATTCGCCACGATCCCGAAAAGTTAGTCCGCTCTCTTGTGAAGATCTTTCGGAACCATCCAAAACTCCAAGAATCGGTTTAATGAAAGAGGGTTCCGATAACAACACGGAAACAGATTAGTGCCGTGATGGGTTAGATTGCTTAGAAGGGGCAGTGCCTTTCGCCGCAATCTGGTAGGCAAATGTATCACAAATCTGGGACAAATTATCAATGAAAAGTTCCCAGCGCAATTCATCTTGACGTGCTTTCGCCATCGCGATGCACAAAGCAGTTTCGTATAAGGATGGGCGGTTCTGCTTGCGTACGTCAGTCGATTTCATAACTTTACCCCTTTCTAAAAATAGTTAGTATAGATTTCTCTAAAAAAAATTGAAATATATTACATCACTATGTGCAAACGGAAATTCTACTGAAAAGGTTACACTTTTTCTATATGAAGGTTCAGAATTTCATTCGATAATACATCAGCCGCCTTTTATTGTAGGAGCGAGCTGGGCTCGCGATCTTCACAGATGGTGTGCACAAACAATTACCGAAATATTTATTTAAACTTCCATCTTCCCGTGAACGATGCATCCTGAGAACCTTGTTGTGAGGTTCTTTTTGCTTTAAACCTGCAAGAACAGTGCCACTTCACAAAATCGTCTATTATCACGATTATATGAGGGGAAACCCTCGGATAGGGCATATATCTGCCTGTTTTTTACGCGATGACCGTCTATTTATCGCACACTCTTCAATGTGTGTTCGATGCAAGAAACGTGATTCTGACCTCAGAAGGAACCCTTTCTATACTAGGACTCACGCATTTCCTCTTAAAGTCCCCCTGATAAGGGGCGGGGAATGCCACACGGGAAACCTCATACCGTTGATTCGCATTCATACCCGGGGAAGCCCACACGGGAAACCTCATACCGTTGATTCTGATGCTTTAGGGGGTTAAAGATAACGAAGTACTCTCACTGCGAGGCATTTTCAGCAAAATATACCGTTTTTCTGTTCAATTTGCGTAAGTCCTATATACTATTATAGATACAATCTAAAGGCAAAAAGGTTGCATAATTTTTCAATCTGAAAATCTTGACTTTATCGCGTTTTGAGGGTATAATTATTTTAAGAAGATACTCCACCCTTTATAGACTGCCGCTCTTGAAAGCGACAGTCTCTGTGATACGCCCAAAACAGCACAATTGTATGGTATAGATATGAAGCATTCAGATCCCCCAGGAAAAGAAAACACTAACAATTCCTCTGATACAAACTTTATTCGTCAAGCGATTGAAGAAGATCTCAAGGCAAACAGGTATGACGGTAGGGTGCATACCCGATTCCCTCCAGAACCGAGCGGTTACCTCCATATCGGGCACGCCAAGGCTATCTGTATTAGTTTCGGTATCGCTGAAGATTTCGGCGGGCTTTACAATTTACGATTTGACGACAGCAATCCCCTCACGGAAGAAAGTGAGTACGTGGAAGGCATCAAACGGGATGTCCGTTGGCTTGGATTCGATTGGAAAGAGCGAGAATATCACGCTTCCGACTATTTTGAAACGCTCTGTGAATATGCCGTCAAACTCATAGAGAAAGGGAAAGCCTACGTCTGCGATTTGACCCCAGAAGAGATGCGCACCTATCGCGGCACCTTAATAGAGGCGGGGAAAGATAGTCCGTATCGCGACCGTTCGATTGAGGAGAACCTGACGTTGTTCCATGGGATGCGCGATGGCGAATTCCCTGATGGCTCCCGCACGCTCCGCGCAAAGATTGATATGTCGAGTCCGAATGTGAATATGCGCGATCCCGTGATGTATCGTATCCTTCGTGCCCATCACCATCGCCAAGGCGATGACTGGTGCATCTATCCCACCTACGATTTCACCCATGGGCAGTCGGACTCAATAGAAGGTGTAACGCACTCACTCTGTGATGTCCAGTTTGAAGACCATCGTCCGCTCTACGACTGGTTCTTAGAAGAACTTGAAATTTATCAGCCCCGACAGATCGAATTCGCACGGCTAAATCTCACTTATACCGTGTTGGGCAAACGGAAGCTCAAAGTCCTTGTTGAGGGGGGACACGTCAGTGGATGGGACGATCCGAGACTCCCTACGCTTTCTGGGATGCGTCGCCGCGGGTATACACCTGAAGCGATCCGAGATTTTTGCAATCGCATCGGTGTTTCAAAAGCGGATAATCTCATTGAGATGGGGCAGCTTGAATACTCCATTCGCGATGATCTGAACCGTCGCGCACCGCGGGTGATGGCAGTTCTCAATCCAGTGAAGGTTATTATCGACAATTATCCAGAAGGACAGGTCGAGATGCTTGACGCTGAAAATAATCCGGAAGACGAGAATGCCGGAACACGACAGATCCCATTCTCGCGGGAAATCTATATCGAACGAGAAGATTTTATGGAGGATCCACCGCGAAAATTCTTCAGGTTGGCTCCCGGACGAGAGGTACGGCTTAAGCATGCGTATTATATCCAGTGTGAACGGGTTGTTAAAGACGAAAACGGTGAAATTGTTGAGATTCACTGTACCTACGATCCAGAGACGCGTGGTGGTTGGTCAGAAGACGGACGTAGGGTGAGAGGCACATTGCATTGGGTTTCTGATGAGCATGCCCTTGATGCTGAGGTGCGCCTCTACGATTCGCTCTTTACGGAGCGTGAGCCGGAGAGCACCGCCGATGGTGCAGACTGGATGCAGTTCCTCAACCCGAACTCTTTAGAGATTCTAAGCGACTGCAAAGTTGAGCCGAGTCTTGTTGAGGCAACCCCTGAAAACCGGTATCAATTCCTCCGGATGGGTTATTTTTGCCTCGATCCAGATACATCGTCAGAGAAATTAGTGTTCAATCGCACAGTACCGCTGCGGGATAGCTGGGCGAAAATACAAAGAGGACAGAAATGAGCGAAACACCCAAGGCTATATCAGACTCCGTTGTGAAAGACCCAGTTCGAGTGCGGATGGCACCCTCACCCACTGGGTACTTACACATCGGCGGCGCACGAACGGCTCTATTCAACTATCTGTTCGCCAAGCACCACAACGGCAAATTCATCCTCCGAATTGACGATACCGATACGGCGCGTTCCACCGATGAATCCATGCACGAGATCTATACCGCACTGAAGTGGTTAGGACTTGAATGGGATGAAGGTGGCGATAAAGGCGGACCGTGTGGGAGTTATGTGCAATCCGAGCGAAAAGCCATCTACGACAGATATATTGCACAGTTGCTTGAAAGCGGCAACGCATACCACTGCTATTGCACACCGGAAGAATTAGAGGAGATTCGCGCACAGGCGCGTGCCGACAAACAGACCCGTTCCTACGATAGGAGATACCGGGATTTAACTCCAGAAACCGTAGAACGTTATGTAGCAGAAGGTAGAAAACCGACCGTGCGCATAAAGATGCCTGACACACCCATCCGTGTTGACGACCTCATCCTCGGCTCTCGGAACATTGATCCCGCCACTTTAGAGGATGAAGTGATTGTCCGTTCAAACGGGATGCCGAACTACAATCTTACCTCGATTATTGACGATGCGGATATGCAAATAACGCACGTAATTCGGGGGACAGAGCATCTCAACAATACACCGAAGCAGATTGTGATTGCGAATGCTCTCGGTTTAAAGGTTCCACAGTTTGCACACATTCCCTTGGTGTTGGATAGTAGCGGTAGGAAGATGAGTAAACGTCATCACGGCGATCTCGTCGCTGTTAACCGCTACCGTGAGCAGGGGTACCTCCCTGAAGCGATGTTAAACTTCGTTGTCCGACTCGGTTGGTCCTACGACGACAAGCAGGAAATTTTCTCCGTTGATGAACTCATTGAGAAATTCGATCTCGCACGGGTTGGAAAGAGTGGCAGTGTCTTTGATATTAAGAAATTGGAGTGGCTCAATTCCCACTATATCAATCAACTGGATGTAGCGGCACGGACGGATGCGGTCATCCCGTTCTGGCAAGAAGGAGGTTTATTGAATAGTTCAGTTGAGGATCGGGACTGGTTGGAAGGCATTGTAGAAGCAGTGGGTGAACGTCTGACAACACTTCAGGACATTGTTCCACAGACCTCCTATTTCTTTACCGATGCATTCGAGTATGAACCGAAAGCCGTCAAGAAGTGGTGGGGAAATTCAAAAGAAAAAAGGGAGAAAACCCGCGAGATTTTGACGAACATTTCGCAGATTTTGGAAGAGATTTCTACGTTTGACATAGAAACGATTGAAGCGGCAATTTGGAAGTACACAGATGAGAACAACATCAAACGCGTCGCAGCGATGCAGGCATTGCGAATCGCGCTGACGGGGGCATCGTTCGGTCCGAGTCTCTTTGATATTGTTGTGCTGCTCGGAAAAAACGAAGTTTCAAAACGGATCCCAAAGGCGATCGCGTATCTCTGAGTCGCTGTCCTGCGGCGCGCGTAACCTCTATAAGAAGGAGGTCGCTCATGGCAGCAAAACTCGCTATATATGGTGGTCCAGGGACTGTCCCTGACGGATTAATTCAACCCTGGCCAGAGGTCACCCAATCCGACAGAGACGCGATTGCTGAGGTTATCGCCTCCGAAAAAATTACGGAACAGCAACGGATTCAATCCGAAGGTCTCGCAAACGAATGGGCGGAATACATGGGTGTCGAGTATTGTATTCCAGTCAACAGCGGGACGGCGGCATTGCATCTATGTGTCGCAGGTGTCGGCATCGAGCCTGGCGACGAGGTCATTATTCCCGCCTTCACTTTCTGGGCAACGGCAGCCGCTGTTCTCCATCACAACGCTATTCCCGTCTTTGTTGATATTGACCCCGTAACTTACTGTATTGACCCGAACGCAATCGAAGCGAAAATCTCGGAGCGAACTCGCGCGATTATGCCGGTCCATATCCACGGCATGCCTGCCGATATGGATCCGATTTTGGAGATTGCGAAGAAGCATGACCTGAAAGTCATGGAGGATGTCGCTCAGGCGCACGGGGCATATTATAACGGCAAGCTTTGTGGATCGTTTGGTGATGCCGCGGGTTACAGCACACAAGCCTCGAAAACGTTGAGTAGTGGATGTCAAGGCGGTTTGTTCACAACGAATGATGAGCAAATCTACGAACGCGCAGCGTTGTTGCAGTATTTCGGGGAAATTGTCGTGCCAGGTAGGGAACGCGAGGAACAGGAATACAACGCTTACGGGCTTGGATGGATGTATCGTGGGGATATGTTCAGTCAGGCGTTCATCCGTAGTCAACTCCAACGGCTTGACGTGAACAACGCACTACGAATTCGGAATTGCCACTATCTCACCGAGTATCTTGATGAAATTGACGGCATCGAAACGCCGGTTACGCCAGAAACGTGTGAACCGGTGTATTACAACTATGTCATCGGTTTCGATCCAGAGGCGTTGGGATTAGATGTTTCCGCACGAACTTTGCGTGAGAAAGTACAAGCCGCTCTACGTGCTGAAGGTGTACCGACGGGACAGTGGCAACGGCTGCCTGTGCCGTCTCAAGAGATTTTCCAGAACCAGATCGGTTACGGGACAGGGTGTCCGTGGCGATGTAATCAATCGACGGTTGAATATAAGACAGAGGACTATCCTCGAGCCGTGGAATTTATTGATTCGCACTGTTATATCTTTGATGTCAATCCCCCCAACGATTTTGAGTTGATGTCCTTTTACGTTGAGGCGTTCCATAAGGTGATGGATCAGCTGGATGCCGTGCTTGACGCACCAGATGCGACTTAATTTTCAGTCCTTCATCTTTTTGACTTTTTTCACGTGGAGTCGCTAGCATAGCCCGCTCCTACAGTTTTTCGGATAGGAATCAAGGTGTTTAGGAGTTAACACTGTTCGTCTATCCATAAGAAAGTTTAATTTTTCTGTTATATTGGAACGGAAGAAGTGTATCTTACGACGAAACTATAGGGATGAACATGAAAAAAATTATTACATTCACATTTGTAGCGGTCCTTGCTGTCCTCATTGCGAGTTTTATCGGTTGCGAACGGGTCCGGCAGGTTATTCAACCGACTGTTTCTCAGATGGAAGGCGATAGGGAGGAAATTTTAATTGGTGCTGTCTACCCTATCACAGGGCCATCCAGTTTGGCAGGACCTTCGGTGGAATATGGTATTGACCTCGCTGTTGCGGAAATTAACACCTCACAACACAGCAGTGTGAAGATCAGACTCATTACAGAGGACGATCGGAGTAGCGTAGAGGGTGCTGTTGAAGCCTTCAACAAACTGATTCATCAAAACAAGGTTCCCGTCATCCTCGGTCCGGGATCCTCAAGTCAGGTACAGGAGGCTTTTCCAATCGCGCACCAGAATCAAGTTGTAGCGATGAGTCCTTCCTCAGCCGCCTCTGGCTTGAGTGCAATTAGCGATTTTGTTTTCCGTACCAATCTCACCACAGATGTGCTTATTCCGAACGGCGTCAGGGTGACCCAAGAGAAACTCGGATACCAAAAAGTGGCTACGCTGTTTGATGAGATTGATCTTTTTTCTCAGACAAGCGATAAAGAGTTAAAGAAAGCACTCGCTGATAATGGTGTTGAGATTCTCACGGCAGAAAGTTTCCAAACCGGGGAGACTGACTTGTCTGCCCAATTTACTCACATCAAAGCATTGAATCCGGATGTTATCTTTATCTCATCTACAGTGGCGGACATTTCCAATATTCTGATTCAAGGACGTGCCCTCGGTGTTCCTTCTGATATTCCGTTCATTGTTAATCTCACTCTATCCAGAGATTTAGTAGAAGTTGCGGGGGATGCTGCCGACGGAACGATCACTTTTACGAGTTGGGATAGCACAGCAGATACACCGGGCAATCAAACCTTTGTTCAGAACTACAGCACTAAGTACGGAATTGAACCGAATATTTGGGCGGCACAATTTTACGCTGCTGTTCATATCCTTGCAAAAGCGATAGAGGATGCCCAATCAACAGATCCAGAGGCGATTGCGGCAGCACTCGCGGAAATTCGTGATTTTGACACGATTCTCGGTCCGTTCTCTTTTAATGCTGTTGGAGACGCGGTCTACGATCCTATTGTCTTGATTGTCAAAGATGGTGAGTTTGAGGTGTTTGAGTAGGTATGTGTTTCAATATGCAGAGAGGCTTTAGGTAATCCTAACCTAAAGCCTCTTTTTCAATTCTGACTTGTGAATTTCTTATTCATCTGAATCGTCAGGATAGTCGATCGACCATTTGCCGCGTCCGTCGCCAGAGGGTTCTTCCTTCCAGAGATCCAGGAAGTTCTCAGGGGCGTTATGCTCCGTGAGATGCGCCATAAACATCTCATGCAACTCTTGGACGAGCGCCATGTTATCCGCCGCGATATTGTTCTCCGCGATCGGATCAGCCGGAAGGTCGAACAGTTCCGGTCTGCCGTATTCACCGACAGGAGCGTATCCCCAACGGTCGGTTACGAGGAACGGTGCCGTTGCTCGACGGGGTACAGTTCCGTCCGGAGCACCGATATGGCAACCCGTTACAGCGTATTCTCTATGCTGTGTTTCACCATTAAGGAGAGCCTGAGCGAAGGAACGTCCCTCAAACGGTTTTGGTGGATCCAAGTTAACACCCGCCAATTCACAGAGTGTCGGCATAATATCCATCGGTTGTGCGATGAGGTCGAGGCGTTGTCCGCTCGGTACATCTCCACCGGCAATTAGGAACATCTCATGATTGATTTCAGGGTATGTGGGCCAATAACGTTCGTCCTCTGGATCTATATTGGATTTCCCTGTTCTGCTGTGTTCGCCAATAGACATACCGTGGTCTGAGAGCACAACAACAAGGGTATCATCCCATAACTCCAGATCCTCCACTTTCTGCAGGACCCGCCCGATGTGTCGGTCAATAAGTTCTGCCTCTCCTGCATAGTGTGCCCAGAGATTGTGCAATTCTGCCTCTGTAAAGAGCGACGACAGACCGTAGTTCGGATGTAGCATCGGTGGACCCGTGTAATCCGGATCGTAGCGTTTGACGAGGTATTCGGGTGGATCCCACGGTTCGTGTGGATCGAAGAAGTCTACCCAGAGAAAGAAAGGACCCGAACGATGGTTCTCTTCCAGCCATCGGATTGTGGTCTCAGAGGTCCTACCGGAGAATGTCTCCGATTCGTATTGGTAGTAGCGGTTCGTCCAACGGTGCGTGTTCGGTAGCGTGTGTCCTCTATATGACGGATGCGGTCGTGTCTTCTCATTCGGCATAACGATTTTTATCTCGTCGTTATGGTGGAGAAGCGGTTTATCCCCTTCCTGTCCACGATGCTGGAAAGCGGCATCGAAACAGTGCTGAAACCGGACGTTGAACAGGTGTGGCGTGTCACATATCAGCTGCGTTGCGTAACCCTGCTCACTCAGGAGTTGCGAGATGATGCTCCGTCCGCTCAGATCGATCGGTTGCCACGGGTAGTGGGGCCAGCCGACTGTTGCCGTCAGAATATCTGTGCGGTGTGGCACGGTTGGAAAACTGCTCATATAGAATTTGTCTACGGCAGTGGCGCGTTCTGCTTCAAATTTATCGAGCATGGGCGTGCGAATCGGACGGCGTGCCCGTTCGCCGAGATTGTCATACCGAAAGGTATCGGTAATCAGTAGAACAATATTCTTCATATTTTGATAATTCACCTCGTTACGATTGCACATTAGGCAATCATCGGTTTCTAATTAGGTTGTTACCTATTGGTGGTAAAGCTGCGTAAAACTCTCGAACATAAAATTGCACCTTAAACCTCTTGGCGCGTTGTTCTTAACAAAAATAGTGTCACCAACAGCAACGGCACAATGACTGCCGCAGAGACCGCAATCGGGACCAGTGTCCCAATGAGACACGGGAAAAAGAGAATTGAGCCGACCATCGAACCCTTCAACGCCAGATAGCCATTTTTTTCGTTCGGTTGGAGGTAGAGTGAAATACGTGTGCCAACGGTGGCGATGATGCCTAAGATGACCCAAACGATGTAAGATTTCTGAAGTTCTGGCTCCAACCAATACGGCAAAAAGGCGATAGTAAAAGCGAGGACCGTAGCGACTGCCGAGAGTAGGAGTGCCGGGCGGATACCGATCTGGAGCGGGGTCGTTACGATGCCGAGTTCTTCATCACGCGAGAGGTCTTTGAAGGTGGTCGTAATATGCGTACCTAAATCGTAAAGTGTTGTGGCGGCAAAGGCATACCATACCAATCGTGGCACAGTCCCGCTCACTGCCAGTGCTCCGAAGACACTTAGAAGCCCAATTCCCAAAGGCAGTGTGAGACTTCCTAAGATACCTTTTGCTTTGAAAATAGCGTTGTAGAGATGCGAGATTGCGACTAAGCCCATCACCAGCAGACCCGCTTTGATATTCAGCCAGAAACCGCCAATCACGCATAACCCGTAGATAACGCTCGCCGGGACAATCGCCTGACGCGGTGTCAATCGCTGTGAGGGAAGCGGACGTTCTGGATTCGTGTGTTTATCTGTTTCGTGGTGAAAGTAGTCGTTCTTTATCATTCCAGCGAAGTAGCCGCAGAGTGCAATCAACAGTATCACCGCGACGCGCCGTGTAAAGTGTCCCTCACTGGCGATGAGTGCCCCGGGCAGTGTTGCGACAATCGGAATCGCAAAAAGCGGATAGCGGATGAGTTCGAGATAGGCTTTGAAGCGATTCATATATCGACTTCCGATTAGAAATTTTCGCGTGGCACACCTGCTTCTGTTACCGGAGAATTTCTGGGTTCGTATGCTTCCTCTACACCGTAAAACTGATCGCTTTGGGTCCCGATACCGAGTTCGGTGATATTCGGTCCAACCTGTTTATTCCCTTGAATGAAATTGTCTCGGAGCCTGCCCCCATCGAACACCGCCCAACCGACGTTCAACGTTATGTTATTGGAGACTATCTCTGGTGAGGCGGTGGAATAACAGACGATAGCGTTCTCGTAGTTGGCGCGGAGAATGTTATACTGAATACGGGGTCGAGCGTCATCTTCGCATATAATTCCGTAATTGTTAGCCGTGAACTCGTTGTATTCTACATCCGGTGACGCGCTTCCGCGGAATTGTGTGCCTGTGCCGTTTCTATTAAATTCGTTGCTGGTAATAGTCGGGCTGGTATTTTCAGAAAGGATCCCTGTTTTGTTTTCACTCAGGAGACATCTCTCGATTTGGACGGCATCTGTTCGGCATGTGATACCAATATTTGCGTGTTGGATACGGCAGTATGTAAGTCGACTATTCGGGCTATCGGCTTCAATCTGAATTCCTGCCCAATCGCCAGCCTTTGGTGGATCGGCGGTTAAAGTTATCTGAGTTGCGGTGCTGGCGTTTTCTTCCATGCCCATAGTTTCAAAGTCTGAAACTGCTGATGTAAAGGGGATTTCTGGCTCAGGTTTTGGTTCCTGTTCGCGCTGCCTGCCCAAGGAACCGAAGACGATCATCCTCTCTGGCGATCCTTCTGCGTAGAGTTCACCATGCACGATGAGTTGGGTTGGTGTGTCTATTGGTTCAAAACCAACGATAGTGCCCGATCGGATGGTCAGTGTGACACCTTCGGGAACAACAAGAGTGTCGGTAATATAGATGCGTCCGTCCCAGACCTCATTCTCTGTCAGTTCACCGGATTTCTCTATAATTTCTGAAGTGCTGCCGACATCGAGATTGAAGGTCTCACCTTGGCACCCGCAATAGAAAGCCGTTAAAACGCAGATGAGGGGGATGAAGAGGTTGCAGATCGAAAATTTCTGATGTTGCTGTGTGATGGTTGTTATTTTCATAACTATAGTTTTAGCATAGGTATGCGTTTATGTCAAGCATGAAAAAAAGTTTGACATCAGGCATAAAATTTGCTATAATTGTATAGTTAGGTATTGTCTTCTCGTGGCGCGAATTTACACACAGGTTTATGTAGATTTGATAAAGCATTTTGGTCATTTTCGTTAACGGCGTGGATAATTACACATTTTGCATCGAGCACAGGTCGCAGGCACATCTCATTCCTACAACAGAGGACGCATAAACAATGTTTGAAAGCTTGGGCGATAGGTTACAAAGCACCTTCAAAAAACTCAAGGGACAGGGGAAATTAACAGAGAACAATATCTCTGATACACTGCGTGAGGTGCGTCGTGCGTTTCTTGAAGCAGATGTGAACTATAAAGTCACACGTGAGTTTATAGAACGGATTAAAGTGCGCGCCCTCGGTCAAGATGTCCTCGGAAGTCTGACACCAGAACTGCAAATTGCCCGAATTATTGGTGAGGAACTCACCCAATTGATGGGTGAAAAAGCCGAGAAGATTCGCATCGCACCAGGCGGCCCAACAATCGTAATGCTTGCAGGGTTGCAAGGGGCGGGTAAAACGACTGTCGCGGCGAAGTTAGCACTTCGATTTCGCAAAGAGGGACGCAAACCCTTGCTTGTTGCCGCTGATGTGTATCGACCTGCCGCCATTAAACAGCTGCAAGTTCTCGGTGAACAGACGGAAACTCCAGTGTTCTCAATGGGCACAGAGGTCTCTCCTGTTGATATCGCTGAGGCATCTGTCACGGAAGCTTTAGCACACGGACATAACTGCGTTATCATCGACACTGCTGGACGTTTACACATTGATGATACGTTAATGGGTGAACTTCGGCAGATCAAGGAACGGGTGGAACCTACAGAAATCCTGCTTATCGTTGATGCAATGACGGGACAGGATGCCGTGAACGTCGCCGAAAATTTCAATAATGATTTGGCGATTGATGGTGTTATCCTCACGAAAATGGATGGTGATGCTCGGGGGGGTGCGGCACTCTCTATCCGGCATGTCACACAGAAACCGATTAAGTTCATCGGTGTCGGTGAAAAAATTGAAGCCGCAGCGTTAGAGGAATTCCATCCTGAACGGATGTCCTCGCGTATCCTCGGACAAGGCGATTTCCAAACGTTGCTTGAAAAAGCCGAAGAAGTATTTACCGAAGATCAGGCGAAAGAACTTGAACGTAAACTCACAGAGCAAAAAGGTTTAGATTTTGACGATTTTCTCACGCAACTGGAGCAGCTTAAGAATATGGGACCCTTGGATCAATTGATGGATCTGATGCCCTTTAAAAATCAGTTGCCTGTTCAAGACCTGACCCCAGATGAAAGCCATTTGCGAACGGCGAAAGCGATCATCCATTCAATGACACTTGAGGAACGGAAGAATCCTCGGATGTTGGATAGAAGTCGAAAACTTCGCATTTCCAAAGGCAGTGGAACAACAGTGAATCAAATAAATATGCTGGTTTCTCAGTTGCAAATGATGAATCGTATGCTAAACCAGCAGGCGGCGATGGCGATGCCACAGATGGGACGGAAAATGGGTTCTCTGCCGGGGTTGAAACGGCAGACATCGAGAAAGCCTCGAAAACGACGGAAACGCCGCAAATCACGATAGCGCGACTCAGAGAGGGTTGCCTTCTGTGCAAGTAGGTTAACTCAACTTGCTACCAACGAATTCTACACGTTTGAAGAACCCTTTTCGGTGCGTTTCTTCACCCCCGGGGAATGCCATACGGAGAACCGTCATACCGTTGATTCCGGGGTGATATGTCTATAGAATTGGCGTATTCAACCCTCGCTCGCACTCCAGCGGAGTGCTATGTTGGTAAATAAGTGGCAACTTGGGTTAGTGTAAATACCAAGGAGGTATTTTTTGGCAGTTAGAATTAGATTACAACGACACGGTAGAAAGAAACGTCCTTTTTATCGACTCGTCGCGGCTGATGCACGCGCCCAAAGGGATGGCGTGTTTTTAGAACGTCTCGGTCATTACAATCCTATGACGGATCCGGCAGATGTTTTCATTGATGAAGAGAAAGCCTTGAAGTGGTTAAGACGCGGGGCGCAACCTTCAGATACCGCAAAACGACTGCTCACCCAAAATGGGATTTTGATGAAATTCGAGTATGAAAGATTAGGGAAACCGATACCAGGGGATGAAGTCGCAGAGACGGACGATCTTGAACCTACCGAGACACAGGACGCAGCGTCTGAAACGGATACCTCCCCCGAGGAAGCAACACCCGAGGAAGAGAGGTCGGAGTCCGCTGAAGAAGAGGCAAAATCAGACGAAGTAGCATCTGAATCCGCTGAAAAAGAAGAATAGTACCCACTTCGACAGGTCCTGGAGACACGGACAGTAGAATAGCAATCAGTAAAGAGATGGGTTTGTAACGATTGACCCTTGCTTTGGAATATTCCAAACTGGCGAGAATTTTACCGAGAACCCTCTTTGCTGATCGCTGATCGCTGATCCCCATTCTTCTGAAATCCGAAAGTCAACTATGTTTAAAGATTTGATTGAATACATCGTAAAATCTCTTGTCGATTATCCCGACCAAGTCGTGGTGCGTGAAGTAACTGGCGAAACGGTCGTTATCGTTGAGTTGACTGTCCCGGAGGAAGATCTGGGGAAGATCATCGGTAGATATGGGCGGACGCTTAAAGCGATCAGAAGTGTTCTCTATACTGCAGGGTTGCAAGCAAATAAAAAGGTTATCCTTGAACTAATTGAACACCCAAGATCAGATGAGTAGATCGAAGAATAGCAGTCAGATAGCAAAGAGGCGGTCAGCCATCAGCAGTTGGCAAGAGGAAGAAAGAAATCTCTTTGTCCTACTGATAGCTGATAACCGATAGCCGACAGCCATTCCCGCCGAAAGTCGCCAATAAAAATGAGAGTTGATGTTCTTGCCCTGTTTCCAGAGATAATCGCGCCAGCATTGAAGACTGGCATCCTCAAGCGGGTTCAGGACGCGGATAAACTCACTGTCAATCTCCATAACCTACGAGATTGGGCAACTGATAGGCATAAGTCCGTTGATGATTATCCTTATGGCGGTGGTGCGGGAATGATTCTTAAACCTGAACCTATTTTCGCAGCAATCGCGGCGTTGAATCCGGAAACTGATGCCCACGTTGTTTATTTGACACCGCAAGGGACTCCCTTAACGCAGGTGCTTGTGGAATCACTCTCTTTGGAAACACATCTCATTCTTTTGTGTGGACGTTACAAAGGCGTTGATGAACGGGTGCGCGATCGATTGGTGACAACTGAGGTTTCTATTGGGGACTATGTGTTGAGTGGCGGAGAAATCGCCGCGCTTGTTTTGATTGATGCTATTGGACGCGTCCTTCCCGGAGCCCTCGGTGATTACGAATCTGCACATGTTGATTCGTTCAGTCAAGAATTACTGGATCATCCGCACTATACGCGACCTGCTGAGTTTGCTGGTATCACTGTCCCTGAGGTGCTTTTGAGTGGACATCATGAGAATATCGAGAAATGGCGGTACGCGGAGGCACTCAAACGCACCGCAACCTGTCGTCCGGATCTACTTCAGAAACTGGAGTTGAGCGAGGAGGATATCCAAATTCTCGAAGCGGCAGGATTGATGGAGTAACCAAAGAATTGGTTATTGGGTGTTTGTGTGCTCCCTGTAAATCCACAGAAATATATATCAGTACTTATACTACCTGAGGAGGAATCAGAGATGAATTTAATTGAATCTGTTGAAAATCAATATGTCAAGAGTGATATTCCTGAGTTTGGTCCTGGGGATGTAGTCAAGGTTAACATTCGTATCCGTGAAGGTCAGAAGGAACGCATTCAGGCGTATGAGGGAACCGTTATCCGTCGTGCGCATGGTGGATTAAAGGAGACATTTACGGTTCGGCGTGTCGCATTCGGTGCTGGAAGCGAGAGGACTTTCCCTCTCCATTCACCCAATATTGAGAGTATTCAGGTGGTTCGATACGGTGCAGTTCGCCGCGCGAAGTTATATTACTTACGCGATCGGACTGGCAGATCCGCCCGTGTCAAAGAACGTAGAAGATAACCTGATGGAGATGAACGCATTTGAGATTGCATGCCAACAAAACGGCTACAAACAGATTGCTGGCATTGACGAGGCGGGTCGAGGGGCATTGGCTGGTCCCGTCATTGCCGCGGCAGTCATTTTACCGACACATTGCCGCATTGAGGGTTTGCGAGATTCAAAGCAGTTGTCTCCGAAGCAACGTGCTCACCTGTTTGACGAAATTCGCGATGTCGCTGTGTCCGTGGGGGTCGGTTCCGTGGATCACCAGGCTATTGACCGTCTGAATATTCTTGAGGCGGCTCTTTTAGCGATGCGGAAAGCCGTTGAAAAATTAACACCGTCTCCCGATTACATACTCGTTGATGGCTTACATTTGCCTGAAGTAGGTATTGTGGGTGAGGCGATTCCGAAGGGCGATAGTAAAAGTTATTCTATTGCCGCCGCCTCTATTATCGCCAAGGTCACTCGAGATCGGCTGATGATTGAATTGGATCCAATCTACCCCAATTACGGATTCTCACGGCATAAAGGGTATCCCACATCCCAACATCGACAAGCCATCGCCCAGTTTGGCGCGTCGGAGATTCATCGTCGTACCTTTAAACTCCTTCCAGATGCTTGAACCGTTTACCGAACTCCAATAAAAACCCTCGATTTCCAGTCAGACATATAAGACCTTCCTCATCTATCACACCAGGACTTTCCTTTTTTTATGATTTTTTAATTTTATGCACCCTTTTCGCCTTAAAATTGTATCATTAATGATTGAATAGCCAGCGAACGTATTAAATTTAATGGTTCCAGTTCACTGTCCACCGTGTGTTGTATTTTCAATTGATGGGTACTAAAACATAACTGCTTCTATGAGGTTTCAATCAATATTTCGTTAATTTGATATGTTCCCCAAACCCGGTAGGTGCGGTTTGCAACCGCACCGGGTGTCATTAGGAAATTACCGAATTAAATTCTAAATCTTCATTGTAGCAGTGCGCGAGGAGGAGTGCAATCATGAGATACCATCCGTTTTTTCTACGAAAAGTTAATCGGGCATTATTTGTGGGTTCTTCATATTCAACACCGTCTACTTGTGTTCTGCTGCTTGTCTTCATGGTTTTGGCAATAAGTTGTGGGCCCCCGCCTACAGGACAATACCACGTTCCTGAAACAGCGATTGCCGCCGCTGCGAAGACAGTACCAGAGCCGCCAACGCAGACTGCTGCGAACTTACCAGAAGCCGCCGCGATCAATTTACGAGAGATGCCTTACGTCAGAAATATTTTTAAACAGCCGTTGCGTATTGATAGGGGTGGACTTGACGATTTTTATGCAACAACCCGCGGGAAAGTGCAGCATATCGCTATTATTTCTAACGCTTCGCTTGATGTCCTGAAGGCGTTTATAGCGAAAGGATGGGCACCTATTGTCGTGGTTCAATTGCAAGGACGGAGTCCGGAAATTTTACCGATGTCTGCTTATGATGATCGGTCAAGCGAAGTGATTCTCCAAAATCCCGTTAATCTTGGTGAGCGTCGGGTGAGTTACAGGGATTTTGAGATGTTTGGTACAGCGAGATCACGGAACAAATGTATCTTAATCACGCCGCAGTTCCTCACGGAGGTAGACGTTCTGAGAGTATTAGGGAGTTATTTATCTACAGGAGCATTCCAGCAGGTTCGTGTGAGAAGTCGTTGATACGCAATTGTGGTATTAGGCACGGCTTATTTTCCTTAATCATGGAGACCTCTGATGATAGAAAATGATGTTCAGCTGATACGTAGGATTTTGTCAGGCGATGATGAGGCATTCAACACCTTAGTCCGAAAGTATCAGAAAAGTGTTCATGCCTTAGCATGGCGGAAGGTTGGCGATTTTCATTTTGCTGAGGAAATTGCCCAAGATGCCTTCTTGCAGGCATACAAAAATCTTGCTATGCTAAAGGATCCCAATCAGTTTGCTGGATGGCTTTATGTGATCGCAAATCGGCTTAGCCTTAGGTGGATCCAAAGGAACAGATCTGTAATGCAATCGCTGGAGGACACATCTATGGGAGAGATAGAGAGATCCTCTTATACCCGTTATATATCGGAGCAACGTGAGACGGAAGCGACCGAACGTCGCTATGCAATCGTCAAAAGACTTCTGGAAAGATTGCCTGAGAGTGAACGCACAGTAGTGACGCTTTACTATCTCGGCGAAATGACAGCGAAGGAGATTGGCAAATTTTTAGGTGTTTCAGTGAATACCATTAAGAGTCGACTGCGACGCGCACGCGAGCGTTTAAAGGATGACGAACCGATGATCCGAGAAATGCTTGGAGATGTCCATCTCTCTACCAACTTCACCGAGAACATTATGCGACAGGTTGCTGACATAAAGCCCACACTCCCACCAGTTGGGAAACCTTTGCTCCCATGGGCGGCTGTAGGGGTGGCTACTCTATTGGTTATGGTACTGATGGGAGTCAGCAGTCGATACGTTACTCGTTTTCAGCAACCGTATAGTTTCGAGGCACAGTCTGAACCCACGATTGAAATTGTTGACGCGCCTGTCGTCCTTGATATACCTTCAAAACCGTCAATACGCAATCGGGCTGGGCGCGCTGCCGCTCTAAGTAGACAGGATAATGCTGGCTTTCAAGTTCCCGAGACAGTTTTAGCCTCTGATGCATGGGGCGATTCCGCCACGTCTTCTCCTTCGGGGTGGACCCAAATGAATGGACTTCAAGGGGGTGCCGCTATCAATCTCTTTGCTACATCGGCGGGGGCAGTCTACGCTGTCGCAGGAACAGGAATCTACAGATTAGCAAAGGGCAGTAATACGTGGACGCTCATTGACAGAAGTGTTCCGATCTTCGGAGATTATGTTATCGCAGAGCATGAAGGGACCTTATATATTGCTACTGACAGGTTATATGCTTCAACCGATAGTGGTGGGTCATGGAATGTGCTTGGAGGTATTTCACCAAGGGGATATATTACTGGATTTGCTATCACGGATGAGGCACAAAAACACGATTCACAAGCACAGACTGCAATGTATCTCGCTCTTCTGGATAAAGGGGTTTTCCGATCTACGGATATGGGTCAGCAGTGGAACTCCTTTAACAATGGGTTGGTGGGTAAGAAAATTTGTGCCTTGACAGCGGTTAAAAATACGGTGTTTGCTGGTACGAACCGGGGTCTCTACCGTCTCAGTACATCTGATGTTTGGGAGCAACTCCCGATGGGTGTGTCCGAGGCTATTCACGCTTTAGAGGTTTTTGAAAACGATCTCTATGTTAAAACGGGACCCGATCCTTTGGCAAAGACGAAGACTGTAAAGGATATAGTGCACGGCGACAGTGCCAGTTCATGTCGTATTTTTCTTTCGGCTGACTTGGGGACATCGTGGACTGATATAACGCCTGAGGAGGAGTCCACGTTTGTACGGACCGCCACTGGTATACAGCTTTTGGCTGATGGTAAAACGTCCTTAACGCAAGATAAACCTATGTTTTATCCAGAGTATGGAGAGGATGCTCCGATAAATCTCCGATCTGTTATGAATTTGTTTCGGATGGATAGGCGATCCCTTGTGGCGGTGGACGAAGGTACTTATTACAGAGCGGGAATATATGGTACGCATCGTACAACTGATGGTGGGAACTCATGGCACCCATCTATGAAAGGGATGGTCGGGAGCGCGACGCTCAATTTGCTTGTGTTCAACGATCACCTCTACCTACATACCTACGAAGGGATTTACAAATCAACCGATGGCGGCGCGTCGTGGGAAATCGTTTATGCCGGTTACTTTGGATATTCAAGGGTAGTTATTGTTAATAATGTTCTCTATGTCATTGTTAATGAATGGGACACCCATCGTGTTTTGCGTTTATCTACGGATGGAGATCCCGAACTTATACGGGTTCAAGGCATGCCTGATTTTGATGGTGAAACACTCGTTCTTGAGTTTTGGACAGAGGCGCATTTTGAAGAACTGAAACAGGCAGACGTGGCGGCAGGTCGTCCGGTGATTAAAAATGTGCCAGCTACGTATTATCTCCTTGATGTATATGGTAGGGATATTGGTGGATTTGCAGTCAGTGGAGAAACGTTCTATATAGAATATTTACGGAGGCTTTTTAAGTGGAAACCCGGTGATTTGGAATGGACAAACACTGGACTGATAGATACCGGTGAACAGTCGAATAGCGACTTGGATAACGAATTCAAGTTGGCAGTCTCAGCAGAAACCGTCTACGTAGGAAAGCGGAATGGTAGGTTGTTTCAATCGTTTGATGGTGGCGACAATTGGAGAGACCTTACATCGAGCCTTCCACTCCGCTTTAACCATTTCAAAGAGATAGTCTTTGCGGGTTCAACGGTTTACGTCGCGACAGACAAAGGGGTTCTCGGATCGCAAACCGGCACGCACTGGCATGTAATTACCGATAAAATTGGTATGCCTGTCGTCATAGACAAATTCACCGTTAATAATACCGAATTTTTTGGTATTGGCGATACAGGTGTCTATCGCTTGGATGATCGTGGTAAATGGTATCAGATTTCTCCCACTATTTCAGATAAAACTGCATCGCTCATCACCAGTAATAACAGGACTACACAAGTATCTTGGGAGTTTGATCCACCCGATACGGATAGAGTTGTTTCTCTTATTGCAAATAAGGACAGGTTGTACGTTGCCACCTACCAACTCGGAATCTTTCAGGTCTCGCTTGAGAAGGAATAGATAAGCACAGTATTGGTGAAAAAGGAGTAGAACTATGAGATTCGCATTATCTAAACGGATCATGCGATGGTTTTTCATCGGGCTTATGGGTTTTTTGCTAATATTGGTAAGCCACTTCCCCGTTGATGCTGTAAAGATTGCCTTCCAATCAAATCGGGATTTCGCTGATGATGCGTTAGTATATAATATCTATGTCATGGATACCACGGGGAAGAACCTTGTCAGACTCACACAGGGTGCTGCCTCAGACCTAAATCCTACGTGGTCTCCGGACGGAACGAAAATTGCCTTCGCATCAAGCCGTAAGGGTAATTTGGGCATCTATGTAATGAATGCTAATGGCAGCAATCCAATCAATCTCACACAAAATCCGAACGGACGTGACTGGTCTCCTGACTGGTCTCCGGATGGGAGTCGAATCGTCTTCAGCTCAAAGCGGGATCGGAATGAGGAAATCTATGTGATGAATGCGAATGGTGCGAATCTTATCAATCTTACACAACATTTGAAGTCCGATCGATCCCCGAGTTGGTCTCCGGACGGGACGCGAATCGTCTTTTCTTCGGACCGCGACGGCGACTATGAGATCTATGTGATGAATGCCGATGGCACCAATCCCATTCAACTGACCGAGGATCCATGGGCATCAGATGAAGGACCTGCTTGGTCTCCAGATGGAACGCAGATTGCTTTTTCTTCGGACCGTGATGGCGATCCTGAAATCTATGTGATGAACCCCGATGGCACCAATCCTATTCAGTTGACCCACAACTTATGGGAGATAGACTTTGCCCCAGCTTGGTCTCCAGGTGGGACGAAAATAACCTTTAGTTCATACAATCATATCCTTAACGCCGATGTTTATGTGATGAATGCTAACGGCTCTAATCTCGTCAACCTCACGCAAAATCAAAAGTCAGACGATTTCGTAAGTTCTTGGCATCCAACGCCACTGGCTGTTTCCACGGAGGAAAAGTTAGGCACCTTGTGGGGACGAATCAAACAGAACAATATAAAATGAACGTCAGTCCCGTATTTGTAGCGCAAACTGTTAGTTTGCGCCTGATGGGACACAATCTAAATGAGGTTTAATAAAATATTTCGGTAATTTGATATGCTCCCTAGATCCGGTAGGTGTGGTTTGCAACCGGGGTCCCCACCCGTTACTGGGAAGGGGGGTCCCCACCCGTTACTGGGACGGGACACCGGACCTGATTAGGAAATTACCGAATTAAATTCTGAATCTTCATACAGATTGTGCTGCAAAAAACCCGTCGATTTAAAATGAGATTTCCCCATAAAAAGGGAACTTCTGAACATGCCGAATGGAGGAGAAAATGAGAATCCGATTGAGACTATTGACGCTGCCAAACAATCTGCGAAAAAACCTACTGCTCTTTTTACTTTTAGGGACGTTGGTGGTGATAGGTATAGCACGGTCTGCTGAGGCACAAATCGTCTTTACATCGGGCGATTGGACACCCGGACCAAATATTTATATGGTCGATTCCGAGGGGAAAAAGGTCCGACAACTCACTGACCACGAACGCTGGGACTCGGCACCGACTTGGTCTCCAGATGCGAAACAGATCGCTTTTGAATCCGAACGCGTTGGACATCCAGAAATCTATGTAATGGGAGCGAGCGGACGTAACCCAATTAACCTAACTCAACATCCCGCGCCTGATGGTGATCCAGCGTGGTCCCCGGATGGTCGGCGAATTGCCTTTATATCAGTGCGAGATGGAAGTTTCGATATTTATGTGATGGATACCGACGGCACGAACCTGACACAGGTTACCGACCATCCGCGTCCGGATGTTCATCCGACATGGTCTCCGGACGGCACACAGATTGCGTTTGAATCCCCCCGTATTTTTGGATCGGACATCTTTGTGATAAACGCTGATGGTACGAACCTAAAAAGGGTCACTGACGCTCGACAGTGGGACTCAGAACCGGCGTGGTCTCCAGATGGGAAACAGATTGCCTTTGCATCTTGGCGTGGCGGTATCTGGGACATCTACACCATAGACCCTGATGGCAAAGGCGAGACGAATCTGACGAACAGCAAATCCAATGACAAACATCCAACGTGGTCTCCGGATGGCACGCAGATTGCCTATTCATCGCAACGTGGTGGTCTCTATGGGATCTACGTGATGAACGCCGATGGAAGCGACAGTGTTGCTCTTGTTGAGGATTTAAATGTGGCTATAGAACCTGCATGGGCACCCGCATCGTTGGCTGTTTCTCCCACAGGAAAATTGTCAATCTTGTGGGGAACTCTCAAAAGAGAAAAGTAGAGATTTTTCGGAAGGTCAGACGAAAACCAAGCCCGTAAGCGTAGCGGAGGTGTTTTTGCTTGGGTGTTTCTTCAATTTCTTCAACTCGTGAGAAAAGCACATCAAAGTTCCAACTCACGTCCTTTCTCCGCAAGGTAAAATTAAAAAATGGATCGTTTGAAAGTCGCAAAAATTGGTGAGTCGTTGGCAGTAGAGCATCTCAAAGCGCGAGGATGTGAAATCCTGGCACAGAATTATCGTGCGATACGTGGCGAAATTGATCTCATCGTCCGAGATGGCGAATTCACCGTTTTTGTGGAAGTAAAAACACGGCGGAGCCTCAAATTTGGGTTGCCTCAAGCGGCTGTAACGCTACAGAAACAGCGACAAATTTCCAAAGTTGCTTTGGCATATCTACAGGCTCAGAACCTCTTGGACGCACCCTGTCGTTTTGATGTTATCGCAATTCACTTGTCCCCGCAGCTGAAATTGTTGCGACTTGAACAGATCGAAAGTGCGTTTGATTTTCAACCCACAAGCAGATACTGAACGATTTCCTGTTACAGGTCAGGAAACCTTAAAATCCGTTTCGCATTCCCGCCCATAATGTCCGCCAATTCCGCTTCGGATAGATCGGGTAATAATTCTTCTATCACTGTGGTCAGTTTCCCATACCCCGGTTCTTCCAATATCCATGGAAAATCGGTTGCCCACATCAATCGTTTTGCCCCAAAGCCCGTCAAAAGACCTCGGTGCCATCCCGCCAAATCTTTATAAGGGAATTCTTCCGTGCTAAAGGCGTATTGACCAGAGAGATGCACATTGACATTTTCAAAGCGCGCGAGTCGATAGGTGGTGTGCATAGTAAGGTTGTAACCTGTCACCTGTATCTGAGGTCTCCCGAATTTGTCCCAACTGAATTTGCCTTTTCCTGGGCACACAGCCAGATGATTGAGCACAATCCGTACCTGCGGGAATTCTTGTACCAGATAGGGCAGGAGGTGGGCATTGATGGCGTTCGGATAGAGCCACAAGACATAATCGCGTTCAGCAGCGCACTTCCAGATCGGATACGCCTCAAACTCGCGGACATTCATCTTCGCAAAAATATCACGCGGTCCCCCAAATGTGGAAAATCGGAATCCAATAATCCCAGTCTCATCTGTCAGTTCCGCCATGTGGTCAGCAGGGTTCGGATGTCCCTCTGGGACCAATCCGATCCCTAAAAAGCGGTTTGGATACGCTTTGAGACAGCGCAGTAAGTAACGGTGGTTCTCGATGCTCGCACCAGCCATCTGGACAAGAACTGCCTGATCGATCTGGTGTTTCTCCATCTCATCTAACAGTTTTTCGACAGGCTCTTCCCGTTCTGCGGGCCAAACGTCTGAGATCTCTCGTGGAAACTCGGCGGAGGCTTTTGTGAATACATGCAGATGCGCGTCAATTCGTGGCATAGGTGCCCTCCTTTGATTAGCCGTCCAAACTAAACAACTTACGACGTTCGGGGGTCTGGCAGTACTCCGAGATAGAGGCATGCTGCTCAGGTCCAACACGTCCCGGTGTCCGTTTTTCGTAAATCAGGATAATGGATTTACGCGGCACATCAGAATGATTGTCCATTGAAA
Organism: Candidatus Poribacteria bacterium; assembly: GCA_965208635.1. Taxonomy (GTDB): domain Bacteria; phylum Poribacteria; class WGA-4E; order WGA-4E; family WGA-3G; genus WGA-3G. Next base: position 5,042,806 of record OZ242349.1, on the reverse strand, counting down.
CGTGCCATCCACACGAATTGAACATAATCGCTGTGCCTGCTTTACCGGGGAAAGCTTTGTGTCCCGGCATACTCTCTTGCCGCGTCGGGCGTGTGTACGGACCCGCATCGGGTTTATGACTGCCCGGGACAAATCCGAATTCCCCACCTCCCTGTTCGACATCATTGACGTAGATTTGGACCTTGATGTGGAGTGGATTGTCATGTCCTACATCGGGATGCCATCCGGTGTAGCTCACGGGCCACGGTGCCACCGTCCGAACCTGTGGTCCCAATAGAATCAGGTCGTGGTCAGTGAACGCCATCAACGCGCCGTAGTAGCTCGGATAGTCGATAATATCGATGAAGATAGGGTCCTTTTCAAGCGGATTTGGGATGTCGTAGAAGGTTGCGACAGACTCTCCCGCTTCAACTCTATCCAGCCATTCTTCTTTGCACGCATCTGCCCAATAGTCGAAAGCGGTTTGGAGTCGCTTGAGGTCTTCCCCTTGAATTGCGTTTTCAAAAACGAGATACCCTTCTTCTTCCCACTGTTCTTTCTGTTCGGATGTCGGTAGAATCATTTTTTAATTTTCCTTAACGTGATCTTGAAAATAAATTCGTAGGTTGGGTAGAGCGGTAAATGCACACGAAAAGCCTTATTATTGGGACAAATCTGCCCTTTTTCAAGACACTTTCTGCTTAAATAACCGTAGCGAAACCCAACTTGATACTTTTATCAAACTCACGTTCCTGATTAAGAAACGCGGCCCCTGCCTGCGATTTGCCAGATTGTTTCGACAGTATTGCCTCTTATACCTACCAGTTCATCGTGCAGATTGCTCGTCATCCCTTGATGCAACGGGATAACGGAAAGTTGCTCCCCGACTTTAAATCGGTGTGAGCATCCACTGACATCCACATGCCCGTGTTCAACGGACATACCGTAAATCTTCGCGTCGGGATGTTCAATAATATGCCCGTAGGGCGTTGGCGGATAACTGGCGAAAGTCTTCATCCCGCCGTCAATGATAATCCGCTCAGGTGTCGGCGTGCTGACGACGGTTGCGATGACGCGCAGGACACACCTATCAGGCGCGAGCATCTCGGAATTGCCAATCCGAGTCATACCCTCGTAGACATAAGATCCGCTCCGTGTTTCCGTGCAGCCGAGTTCCTTTGATGCCGCTTCCGATCCTGTGCCACCACCACTAATGATGTTCACAGGAATCCCGTCGCTTGAGAGCAGGTCAAGCGTTTCTTCGATAAATGGCTTCGCTTGGATATTGCTCGGATACGTCATCACGCCTTGGAGGTCAATGCCGGGCATTTTCACAATCTGTCGCGCGAGGCTTTGTGCTTTTTGGGGGGACTGCACACCACAACGTCCACTTCCGGTATCGAGTTCCACAACAACCGGAACAGTACAGTTATCGGTGTGTGCCTGTTGTGAGATGCCTTGCGCTGTCTCCTCTGAATCGAGGGCGACGATAATCTTGGCACGTTTCACGAGTTTTGTCAATCGCTTCAGTTTCGGTGTTCCGACGATATTATAGGGGATAAGGATATTGTCGATTCCAGCATCCACCATCACCTCGGCTTCACCCAATTTCTGACAGGTAATGCCTTCGGAACCGGCAGCGATCTGCAATTTAGCGATTTCTGGCACTTTATGCGTTTTGGTATGAACGCGTAGGGGGACACCGAGTTGGTCGCAGAGTGTTGCCATACCCTCGATGTTCCGTTCAAGCACGTCCAGATCTGCGGCAAGTGCGGGTGTGTCTAAGGCAGTGATGTTCATAGTTTTCCTCGTGGTACGGGCTGACAAGCAACGCCTTACGTCAATATAGGTTTCTGCGCTTAGTTTACCCGTTATACATTTTTCTGTCAAGTGATAGAACTATGCTGCTCAGGGTCATTCAGTTCTTCTGTAGGAGGGATCTCCGAATCCCGACCTCTTGCTGTAGGAGCGCTCTCCTGATCGCGATCGTCTTTGATGCTTCTTCTTGTAAGAGTGCCCTCCCGGTCACAACGTCTTTTACATCGGTGCGAATATCAAAGGCGGTGAGTTTCGCAAACGCAACCCAACCTACGAACACAATAAGTAGTCCTGTCTCCGCTACCTCTCTTCTAACCTTCGAAACTGAATACCTCAGCTACAGCGGTTTTCCCTTGCAAATTTTCCATAACCAGATATAATATCGGTGTTTACGGGCACGGATATTGTTAAAGGTTGTACGCAATTCACGCAAAGGAGAACGTGGTCATTGAAACGATTAATTGTCGGAATAACCGGCGCAAGCGCAGGTGTATATGGAGTCCGCTTGCTCCAAGTGCTCACGAAACAAGCGGATATAGAGATACATCTAACAATTTCTTCATCTGGGGCGCGTGCCTTGTCTGAAGAACTTCAGCTTGAAGTCGACCTTGACAATTTCGAGTTGGAATCACTCATTGGTGTTTCTTCACCGCAAGTTATATACCACCATGAATCGGACATCGCGGCACCGATCGCCAGCGGTTCTTTCCGGACTGAGGGAATGGTTGTTGTGCCTTGTAGTATGGGGAGCATTGCCTCTATCGCGGGAGGGATGTCGCGCAATCTTATCCAACGCGCAGCGGATGTGTGTATAAAGGAGAATCGTAAACTCGTAGTTGTCCCGCGCGAAACCCCTTTAAGTCCCATCCATTTGGAAAATATGCTAAAACTATCGCGCATGGGGGTTTGTGTGTTACCAGCGATGCCTGGGTTTTATCACTATCCAAAAGATGTAGACGATCTACTCAACTTCGTTGTTACAAAAATCTTGGACCAGTTTGGAATAGATATGGGGTTGATTCAACGATGGAAGGAATAAGTTTTTTAATTTTACCTTTTCTGTCCTGTCCGGCTGTAATGTCTATACCATAACCCCCATAGCAGTGCTGGAATCAGGTTGAGTGCTGCCATTCCCCACAAGATCATCTGTATCTGAAACCGGTCTAACAGTATCCCAATGATCAGTGAACTGGCACCGCCCATGAGTGTAAAAAGAGCGAATTCAGTGCCGAAAATACGTCCTCGGATTTCGTTCGGGGCGCGCTGAAGTAGTAACTGGGTTGAAAACACCCATACAATCCCACCACCGATGCTCCTAACAAGCCCACCGAGAAGCACGGATTCAAAATTCAAGAGAGGTGCCATAATCGCTATGCCGATTACCGCAATTAAGTAACCGAGGGTGATGCTGACTCGGAGCGGTTTATCCCGATCGCCGGTCCAACGCCGCGCGAGAATCGGACCAATACCACTGCCAATACCGTTTATGCAGTATATCATCCCTAAACTCAGCGCACCACCGACCCCGATAACGAAATAACTATTGGAGATTTCAACCAACACGACCTGAAGCCCAGTAGACATTAAAAAGGATATCGCTGCCTTATGCATGGCAATGATAAGAATATCGGGATGCTGAAGCATATAGCGTAGTGCTGTTAACCTCGCACCCCCCGAAGTCCCTCCAGCAGTGGATGATGAACTCGGTAGTTTGATCTTCAGCAAGAGTCCTGCCGAAATAGCGAAGGTAAATCCGTCAATAACGAAAGCCGTCTGGCTACCAAAGAGTCCTGTTGTTAAGCCCCCAATAGCAGCACCGACGGCAAGCATAACCGACCATGAGGCTGCCCCAAGCGTATTGGCAGTACCGAGTTCTTGTGGGGAGGTGATGTCTGGTAGGATCGCGCTCCGGGCAGGACTGAAAAAGCCGCTTACACCGAACAGAAGTGTCGTGAGGACATAAAGCAACCAGATATCGTTTGCGTCTTGAACAAAGAGAAATCCGAGGACGACGACAGCACGGACGAGGTCAGTGATGATTAACAGATGCTTCCGGTTGTATCTGTCAGCAAATACCCCCGCAATCGGAGCAACGACAAATGGTGCCAGCATTCGGATGGTAAACAGGACACCTAATGCGAGACCGGAGTCAGTTAGTTCAGCAATTAGGATTGCAGACGCGATGAGGTTAAACCAATCTCCGAGCAGACTGACGACTTGCCCGCCCCAGAGCCAGCGGAAGTTAGCATTCTGTAGAATCAGTTCAAAATAACCGACCGGCTTTCCGATTGCCCGTTGTTCTGCCGCAGGATTTGTTGGAGAACGTTCCTGTTTAGACAATTAGAGGTTCCACCGTTCGTTGATCGGTTTCTGGTAGACTTCAATATCGCCTGCCACCACCTCTTCGTAGTCAACAGCCTGTCCACAGGCATTAGACTCGTAAATCGCTTCACAGATGGATTTCGCCCGTAGCCCTACCTCTGCGTCGAGTTCGGGTGGACGGTTATTTTCTATTGCATCCGCAAAATCATAACATTCAAGAACGACGCCATCGGTGAAGTTGTGGGGAAAGAGCCGCGCTTCTTCTTCATCCGAGAGACTTGACCTATACTCGGTGATAAGGCTTTCCATACTATGACGGGTGCCATCTTTAAGAATCACTTCCGCACCATCGAACGGACCGTGGAATATGTCGCCGTCATCGAGCAGGCATCCTTCGCTGCCATAGTAGACAACATGATGGTAATCGTGTCCGACTGCCGCCCATGTGCACGTCCAGAGTCCGATGACTCCATTTTTAAAGTTAATAGTTGCGACCCAGGTGTCCTCTTGCTCGTTCTTGACGAGTTCCCCTGCTTTGGTAACTTGCAGATCCTCGAATTGACAGACGCGTCCGTACACGGTATCTGGGTCACCGAAGAGATAGCGTATGGTATCACAATAGTGCGCTCCAGAATCCATCACCATGCCACCGCCGCCGAGTGTTAGGTCGAGCCGCCAGTGCCAATCACTTTGCGGATCTGGTTCCCGATAAGAGGCGTGTTGTGCTGAGAACATTCGTAAATTTCCCAGCATCTGCTTCTCGTTCATTAACCATTCCGCGGTGCGCCGACTCGGCATTCGACGGATGTTCTCAGCTGTTGCCGCGATTTTGTTATTCGATTCCGCTGCTGCGATGATCGCATGGCTGGCTCTAACGGTAACACCCATCGGTTTCTCTACCATGACGTTGACACCGCTGTTGAGGCACTTTATCGCGTTGATGTGGTGATGTGCGTGCGATGTGCAGATATCTGCTCCATCTAAATCCACTTTCGCGAGCATTGTATCGGTGTCATCAAATATCGCAGGCTTTTTACCCGTTACCTCTTTAACCCGGTTAGCGAACTGATCTGCTCGTTCTTTGACTTCATCGCACATCGCCACGAGTTCTACTTTACCCGGTTCTGTTTGGTGTATTGTAAGATAGGCGTTGAGATGCCCGTTTGCCATCCCACCGCATCCGATAATTGCAATCTGGACCGCCATGATTTTCCCCTTTTTTTACCAAAATATCTGATGAGTTAAAATATCACAGATACATTTTTTTAGCAAGTTGAGTGCTTTTATCGCAGGATAATTTAGTTTGAAAAATCAATTAGGTTTTGCCTGCTTCTTCACACAGATAGAACGGTTAGGGAACCATTCCTATCGGTTTAAGAGGCACAACCTGACGTGAAAGGTATGAAGAATTGATTGACATACCGTTGAAATTAATTTAAACTTATAGGATATGAGTAGGTTTTCATGAGAACACAATACAGTTCTACTGGAGCCTTCAATCCATAACGTTAATATATGGTGAAAGCTTAAGACTCATGGAGAATCGAATTAATATTTCCAGCAGACATGGCGATATGTTTTTTATATATTCTTATAATAACGAATGAGAATCAATACTTCATCTCAGATTCTCGTTTTTCAATGTTAGCCATGTTTGCTTAACGAAAGGAAAATAGCGATGTTTTCAAACCCAGGACAGCAATCCGAATCTCATCTCAGTGGTACTGCTCCGAGTTCCCAACATGGGCATGGTTTCGGGACTGCTCCGGTATTCCTCGCTTCGGTGAGTACAATTCTTGGTGCAATTCTCTTCTTGCGGTTCGGTTACGCCGTCGCACACGTCGGACTCTGGGGTAGCCTCATGGTTATCGCACTTGGGCATCTTGTGACCGTCCCGACGGTTCTGGCGGTGTCTGAAATTGCGACGAACCGTCGCGTGGCGGGTGGTGGTGCCTACTATATTGTCAGCCGTTCGTTTGGTGAAAGTATCGGAGGTTCTATCGGAATTGCGCTGTATATCTCCCAAGCGATCTCAGTCGCCTTCTATATCGTGGCGTTCGCACAATCTTTTCAACCAGTTTATGACTGGGTTGCGACAACTTACGGATTGATTCCCGATCCTCGTTGGATGAGTATTCCTGCCACAGTTCTGATGCTTGTTCTGATGCTAACGAAGGGAGCGGGGATAGGGGTTCGACTTCTGTGGGGCGTCTGTGCAATCTTGACAGCATCAATAATTTCATTCCTGTTGGGACAAGGACCTGAAACAATTCGACCCGAAGGATTGAATCTTACAGCACGTATTGAGGATCCTGATAGTTTTGGGATAGTTTTCGCTACATGCTTTCCCGCTTTCACTGGTATGATTGCAGGGCTTGGGTTATCTGGTGATCTGAGAAACCCGCAAAGAAGTATACCGCTCGGTACCATCGGCGCGACATTCACTGGCATGGTCATATATGTACTTGTCGCTATCAAGTTGGGACAGAGTGCCACGCCTGAGGTACTTGATGCCGACGAGTTTATCATGGCAAAGGTTTCTCTGTGGGGACCTGCTATCTACATCGGATTGGGTGCCGCTGCCTTCTCCTCTGCCCTCGGATCAATTATGGTGGCTCCCCGAACGTTGCAAATGCTTGCCCGAGACAATGTGCTACCTATTCCGCAGCTGAACCGCCTTATGGAAAAAGGCGTAGGCGAGTCGCAGGAACCGGTATATGCAACATTTGTATCAGGCATCATTGCGATTGTTTTCGTGGCGATTGGCGAATTGGACTTTATCGCACAGATCTTGACAATGTTCTTCATGGTAACTTATGGCGCGCTCTGTGCGGTGTCGTTCCTTGAGCATTTTGCGAGTAATCCGTCTTATCGTCCTACCTTCCATTCTCGCTGGTACTTGTCCCTGTTGGGCACTGTCATGTGCGGTTTGATGATGTTTCAAATAAGCGCGTTATATGCGTTTATCTCAATTGGACTCATGGCGGTGACCTACCTCGGGCTCCGTAGGAGCCACAAGGGACAGCGAGACTTGACCGCAATCTTCCAAGGGACAATGTTTCAGTTAACCCGGTGGTTGCAAATTACCTTACAGAAGAGCCGTGTCATTTCGTCTGAAGGTGGATGGCGTCCATCGATCGTTGCGATGACTCGATTCGGAGAGCGCCGACTCGGACATTTCGATTTGCTCCGCTGGATCTGCCACAGGCACGGGTTCGGGCACTTCATCCGTCTGTTCACTGGGGACTATTCGTTTTCCAGCGAGCTCCAAGCCCGCGTTCACGTTGATGAATTAATTAAAAGGACAGAGGTCAGCAGAGCCGGTATCTTTGTCGATTCCATAATTTGCCCGACGTTTAAACTCGCTCTGGCACAAATATTGCAAATGCCCGGAATTTCTGGGCTACCAAATAATTGTGTTCTCCTTGAGTTCCATCGAGACAACCCTGACGAGATTGAAGAGGTTCAGGAAGGAATACGTCTTGCTGCGAATTCATTGTTCAATGTCCTGGTCCTGCGATCGACGGGGTACCGCTTTGGGTATCGCTCTTCGATTGATGTGTGGGTGACGGAGGACAACTTGAAAAACGCTCCAATGATGCTGTTGCTCGCGTATATCATCGTAGGACATTCAGATTGGAGACGTGCTGAGATTCGGCTTTTTGCTTGTTCCGAGGCTACGGATGCTGAACGTGAGGCGAACAGACTTTCGACGCTAATGAAAGAGGGAAGACTGCCGATTTCAATGCATAATGTGACTTCTGTGTCTTACAGCAGTCAGAAGGCTTTAGAAGAGGAGATAGAGCACCGATCCTCTCAGAGCGATTTGGTTATTGCAGGCTTAGCAGGAGAAGACCTCTACTCCGAAAAATTAGGGCAAACACTGCAGTCCTATGCGGCAGCCAATGACGTGTTGTTCGTTCATGCAATTGAACAAATCTCAATCGATTAGTGCAAACGTCTCGATTTACAGCCTGAAACTCAGCTAAGAGGCAAAATGTTTCTGGAAGTCATAGGGTGTTGCGTTTTTGTAAACACACGATAGCAAGTAGGCTGGCATTAGATGGATGAGTTAATTCGACAAATTCTGGATTTACTTCAAATGCGGGTGATCACTTTAGGTGAGGAACCTGTAAAAGTCATCCAAGTTGTTTGGTTAATTGCAACTTTAGCAGTCACATTGGTAATCGCAGGCTTTTTACGCCGATGGTTCCGACGCCTTTTCGATAGACTCGGAATACCAAAAAGTCTCAGCAATCGGTTGCTCGCACTGCTGTTCTTGGTCATCCTGATTTTTGGGATCAGCTTGGCATTCCGGTTCGCAGGAATTAGCACTGGATTCTTTGGTAAACTTTTTGATTATCCGCTTACGGATCTTTTTCAACCTCCCCAGGAAACTCAGGAGACCGGTGTTACTGCAGAAACAGCGAAATTAACGTTGGCGCGACTTTTTTATGGGTTTGTCATTGTCTTCGGAATGTTTATTCTCTCAAAATATGTCCAATGGGTGCTGCGGCGACAGGTCTTACAGGCTTTTCAAATTGCCGAGCATACCCAATTTATCTTACTCCGCTTCCTTCACTTCAGTCTTATCATTGTTGGGGTCATTATCAGCCTCAGCACCATCGGGGTGAGTTTCACAAGCTTGGCGTTGATTTTTGGCGGGCTGAGTATCGGTATCGGTTTCGGCTTACAGAATATCGCTTCAAACGTGATTTCGGGATTTATTCTGATTTTTGAACGTCCTATCAAAATTGGGGATCTCGTGGAGATTATGGACGTTAACATCTTTGGTAGGGTCGGCAGCATCAACCTTCGTTCAACAATCATCGTCGCGCTGGATGAAAAGGAAATTATCGTCCCGAATTCCCAGTTAATTACAGAATCCGTTCATAACCTCACGCACTATAATAACCGCTATCGACTTCAGATTTCGGTGGGCGTATCATATCGTTCAGATGTGACACTTGTCAAAAATCTCCTCCTTGAAGTCGCCCACGCGCATCCGGAGATAATTAAAGAACCCGATCCTGCTCTCGAAAACGTCACCGCCCCGTTTGTCCGCTTTACTGACTTCGGAGAATCGTCCTTGGATTTTGAATTGTTGGCGTGGATTCCCGATTGTTTTCAGCGTTTTGATGTTGCCAGTGATCTTCATTTCATGATTTGGGAAAAATTTAAGGAGAATAACATAGGAATCCCCTTCCCGCAACGAGATGTCCATTTTTATCCCGCGGAAACCGAATAACAATCTTGATAGTCGGATTTATATAGTAGTTTCTGAAAATACATGGACAGTCTTCAGAGAAGAAAACCCATACCCCTGCTGGCGAGGTTTCTAACCTCGTCCCTCTGTTAGTGTATAAGTCATTGCGGGCTTTACTATATAGGTGGAGGGTCATTCAGGGCTTCTGTAGGAGGGATCTCCGAATCCCGACAATATTGGCTATCGACTGTCGGCGAGCAGTAAAAAGGTTTTCGACGATATCCTTTTTGCTGACTGCTATTCTTAGGAATGCCGAATTACATCGCCTTTGACAAGGTAATATACCTCTTCACCGATGTGTGCCGCGAGGTCGCCTATCCGTTCTAAGTGTCGGAAAAGAAGTAGGAGGCTGATGCCGGGCTGGATAAATTTGGGATGTTCGCTTAAAATTGTCAGAAGTTCGTGGAGCATCTTTTCATAAATCTCGTCTACCTCATTGTCCCGTTCTCGAATTTCTAATGCATGGTCAGCATTCCGATTGACGAAGGCATCTATCGCGTCTTTCACCATTGCTTGAATCACTTGTGCGACATAGGGTAGATCCACGAACGGTTTGACCGGCGGGTGTTCCGACAGCTCAATGCTCCGTTTGGCGATGGCAACGCTTTTATCCGCTATCCTTTCAATGTTGTGGTTAACCTTCATCGCTGTTGTTAGAAATCGGAGTTCTACGGCTACCGGTTGGTGGAGTGCGATTAGTTGAATGCACATTGATTCGATCTCGTTTTCAAACAAATCAATCTTATCGTCTGTATCAACAACGAGTTGGGCTAACGCGCTATCTCGTGTTAAAATAGATTCGATAGCTTGGCGCAGCATCTGTTCCGCAAGCCCTGCCATTTCCAAGATTTTGTGCTGAAGTCCCTTAATTTCATGTTCTAACATATTCTTCCTTGGACGATAGTTAACATGCCTCACACTGAGCGGAGTCTTCAATTATCAATGAAAGAGCATGTGGTCTCGTCAAAAATCTCTTCTAACTGTTAACTGACAACTATATTGGTCGTTAACCTAATCTTCCTGTCACATATTGTTCTGTTCTGATATCTTGTGGATTTGTAAAAATCTTCTCTGTCGATCCGAATTCGATCAATTCGCCACAGTAGAGAAACCCCGCGACATCCGAAACGCGAGCGGCTTGCCTTCTTTTGTTGGTGACGAAGATAAGTGTGCAATCGTTTCTTAAATCCCGCATGAGATTCTCGATTTTAACGGTTTCGATCGGATCAAGTTCCCCACACGGTTCATCAAATATTAGGATTTCTGGTTCAACAGTTAAAGCACGTGCGATACAGAGGAGTTGCTGCTGTCCTATAGAGAGTCGCGCCGGATTACCGTGCAAGATGGGTTCAACTTCGTCCCAGAGTCCTGATCTTTGGAGACTTCTTTGGATAATGGTATCCAGCTGTGAAGATTGATTTATACCTGCGATCCGAGCCCCGTATGCCACGTTCTCGTAGATAGAACACCGAAAGGGTTCAGGTTTTCGGAACACCATTCCAATCTTTTTCCGAATAGCGGTGACATCTGTCTTTTTTTCATACATGTCCCTGCCGTTAAAAAGTATTTCCCCATTGAACCTAAAATTCGGTGTAAAGTCATTTAAACGGTTGAAACACCGGACGAGTGTGCTTTTACCGCAATTGGCAGGACCAATGAGCGCAGTTATCTGTCTCGGTTGCACCTCAAATGAGAGGGAGTTCAGAATCTGGTTATCGCCATACCACACACTTAGGTTATGGATGCTCAGGATGGGTTCTTTTTCTTCAATCTGCATCGTTGGTATCGCGAGAAATTTAGGATTCGCGCCTCCATCTGTCTTGCGAAAGTTAATCGGGGCGTGCCATAGCGGTGGCGGGGCTTTCTGACCCCGATTCCTTCAGGAGACTGGAAATGGCACTCAGTAATAGTGCGCCTCCTAAGAATAACATGAATCTGTCTGGTATTCCTCTGGGACCTGTTGTATGTCCCGGTATATGAACACCGATGAGTAATGCGGCTGCGGCAAATGCTCGCGACATTGCTCGGCATCCCCCCGCAAGCATCCTTGGAAAGGCAAGTGGCACGACCTGTTTTGCTAAGACTTGCCATTGATTGGCTCCTAACACATAGGCGGATTCACGGATCGGTGTCGAAACTGATCGAAGTGCCTCTTGGGTTGTTTTGATTGCTACTGGCATTGCTATCAAAATGAAGACTGAAGTCTCTGCGTAAAATATCGCAATATTACGCTGGAAGAGTATTGCTTCTAATCCGGATTCATTCACATTTTGGGCAGGAGAGGGCGTTCCAATCTCTTTAAAAACGCCAGCGTAGCTAAAAAGAATTGCGATTGCTAAGAGTCCGTACAAGAGTGAAGGAATTTCAGTCAAAAAAGCGACTTGACTTTCGATGAAACGCCGAACCCAACTTGTTGGTCGCAGCCATTCCTCTAAGTAAAAAGCACAGGCTACCCCGAACACAACAGCCAGAAGGCTGACGGGTAGAATCAGATTGAGATCGCTGAGCAGACTGGGCAATGTGCCGGATATATGAGAAGCTGACGGCGTTTGAATGTTAGCGACTTGGGTCTTTTTAAGGTTGTTCCAGAGAAAAATAAACGCGGCACCCACTATAATGAAAGCAATACCCTGCAAAGCGATTTTTTTTCTGAGTTCTGAGCGAGTCATCAAGGAAATCATAATTGGCTATCGGAGACCACCGGCTATCGGTAAGAGGGTTCTTGGGAACAATTTACCGCATCCTGAAATATTCCAAACTGCGGAAGATTGTTACAAACCCACCTCTTTGCTGATTGCTGACTGCTGACTGCCGACAGCCATTCTTGCTGACGGCTGATGACTGACGGCTATTCTTATCCGTAACGCATTTGCACGTAATCCGCAGTCTTAGGATGTTGGGGTGTTTCAAAGAGAGCTTGCGTTTCTCTGTGTTCAATAAGCTCTCCGAGAAACATATAGATACATTCCTTACTGACTCGCCGCGCCTGCGCCATGTTGTGAGTTACAATAAGGAATGTGTATGTTCCGGCAAGGGCTTCCATTAATTCTTCAACGGCAAGCGTGCCTTTCGTATCTAACGCAGAGCACGGTTCGTCCATCAGAATGATTCTCGGTTTCAGCGGTAGCAGACGCGCAATACAGAGTTTTTGCTGCTGTTCGAGTTGGAGTGATGTTGCCCGCACCTTCAATTTATCCTTCAGATCCTCCCAAAGGAAGACGGATGTGAGTGCTTCCTCAACAATCTGATCTGATTCTGTTCGTGTTATACTCCGCACTGGAGAGTGAATACGCAAGCCGAACAATATATTATCGTAAACTGAAATCGGCAATGGGTTAGGTCTTTGGAACACCATGCCAACCGATTTTCGGAGTTCCGGCAAAGAGACATCGGTGTCGTAGATGTTTTTTCCTAAAATCTCGATTTTCCCTTTGGTCGTGACGTTGCCATAACGTTCGTTGACACGATTGAAACAGCGCAGTAGCGTTGTTTTTCCGCACCCAGAAGGACCGATAAGCGAGGTTATCTGACCGTCCGGTATTTTCACGTTCACATCAATGAGGGCTTGGAAATCACCATACCAGAGACTGAGATTTTCAGTTTCAATGCTATAATTCATTTTTTCCAAAATTTCCAGTTACAAAAGAAACTTGGGTACGCAAAGAACCTCTTTCGCTGACAACTGTTAACTGTTGACTGTTAACTGCTAACCAAAAGTCCCATTCACATAGTCGTAAGTGGCTTGCTGTGTCGGATTTTCAGAGAAAATTGTATCTGTTGTATCAATCTCAATAAGATCGCCGTTGAGGAAAAAAGCAGTGCGGTTCGCCAGTCGTTTCGCCTGTTGCACCAAATTCGTAACGAGTAAAATAGTCATTTCTGCTCGTAAAGTTTTGAGCACTTCTTCAATACGCATCGTTGTGACAGGATCGACAGCGATTGAGAATTCATCGAGACAAAGAATCTCTGGTTGATGTGAAAGGGCACGAGCGATTGTCAAACGTTGTTGTTGTCCACCTGATAATTTGGTGCCGAGTGTATTCAACCGCTCCTTTACCTCTTCCCATAGTGCTGCTTGTTGTAAACACCGTTCGACGATTTCGTCTAATGCCGATTTTGCACGAACGCCTGCTGTGCGTGGTGCAAAAGCGACGTTATCATATATGGAAAGCGGTAGACCGACCGGTAAAGGCTGAACCATACCGATACGTCGACGTAAGCCATATACATCACCAACTGTGCTAACGTCTTCGCCGTCCAATTTCACGGAGCCTTCTATGGTTGTGTCGGGTGTAAATTCCAGGGTTCTATTGATAACTTTCAAGAGCGTTGTTTTACCGGATTGCGCAGGACCGATTATGCCGAGAATCTCGTTCTGGTACACATCGAATGAGACGCCGTTCAGTGCAGATTTATCTCCATAACGCACTTTCAGGTCAGTAACCTCAATTATAGGTGTAGTTTGTGATCCATTCTGGCTATTTGATTTCATGTCTATTTGTCGATGCCTTCCGTGGATCTATTTTCCACGTCTTCGTCATTTTCTTCTTTTTTACGTTCCACCCGTGCTTCCGTCAAAACTGAGGCTAACAGTCCGGATGGAATCGCGATTAATCCTACGCCAACAAGGGTGACAACCGCCGTGAAAAGTTTGCCTCCTGGTGTTATCGGATAGACATCTCCGTAGCCGACTGTTGTTAGCGTCACGATAGCCCACCACATGGAATCAAGAATGGTTCCGAATTCTTCGGGTTGTACATTTCTTTCAAAATAGTGGATACCACACGCCGCGAGATAGACCAACATCATTGACAGGATGACCAGTGCTAAAAGTTCTCGCCGGATTTCATTCAATGCTTCGGTGAGCCGATCTACTGCGAGGATAAATCGGGTCGCTTTGAAGATTCTGAAAATCCGTAGGAACCGTAGTATCCGAAGCACACGGAAGCCTGGTAGAAGAAACAGAGATGGTAGAATAGCGAGTAAGTCTATTATGCCGTAGAAACTGAAAATGAAATCCCGCTTTCTGGATTCCATATAAACTCGTAGGATATATTCGATGGAAAATAAGCCAAGAAATACCGAGTCCAGCACAATGAAATGAAGTGCCTGTGGGTCCTCGCTATCAGATTCAAGCACAAAGACGACAGCGGAAGCGAGGATCAGGAACTGGATTATTCCACTAACGATGTTCCCTTCAATGATCGCTCGTAATTTCTCTTTGTTCATTCTTTATAGTTATTGAAAACCGTATGAAGCTTAACTTAATTGGGTAATTCGGCAGCAATGTTTTCTTGTAGGAGCGAGTTGTACTCGCGATCTTTGCGGAATACTTAAGAAGCGTCTGGTGATCCAAAACCCTCTTGCCGACAGCCGACAGCCGATAGCCGACTATTCTTCTGACGGCTGATTGCCATCTTACCACTTTTTCCGTGTTCGGAGATACACCCTTAGCACAATCGCTGCGGCATTGACGAGTAAGACACTGCCTACAAGGACAATCGCAGTCCCGTACGGGATACCCTCTGTAACGTCTGGAACCTGTGTTGAAATCGTAAAGAGATGTAACGAGAGTGCCATACACTGTTCTGTTATATTATACGCAAAAGGGTTTCCTTCTGCAATATTTTTATAAAAAACCGCACCCGTGAACATAATGGGTGCCGTTTCACCTGCCGCTCGTGATACCTGTAATATAACGCCTGTCAAAATGCCACTGATGGAGTTAGGGATAACGATACGACGAATCGTTTGCCAGCGCGTCGCACCAAGATTCCAACATGCCTCTCGGAAAGACATAGGAACGGCTTTGAGGGCTTCTGTCGTGCTGGCGATAATAACTGGAAGCGTCATGATGGCTAACGTGAGCGATGCCGCTAAGATGGATTCGCCTAAACCCGCGAATAGCACAAACGCCCCAACACCGAACAGGGCATGGACGATGCTCGGTACACCCGCAAGATTCACAACCGCTAAATTCGTGATACGCGTGAACCAACTCTCACGGGCGTACTCGTTGAGATACACTGCCGCGAATACACCAATCGGTGCCGATACTAATAAAGAAACAACCACCAAATAAATTGTCCCCAAGAAGGGTGCCCAAAGTCCCCCTGCGCGCATGTTGTCTTTCGGATTCGTGAATAGGAACTCCAAGGAGAGAACCGGCAGTGCCTTGTAAAGAAGGTAACCGATAATGAGAAGCAGTGGAAGGATCATCAGACTTGTCATCACAAGGAGGAAGATTCGCATCACATTCTCTGCCCGCCGCTTTTGTTTGCTGATTGCTGTTTCTGTAAACATTTTTTAATTTTACCTTGCGGTTAAATAACGTGCGTCTGAACTCTCAAGTCTGTTTCTTAAATCCGATCTCCATTACATTACGGACTACGGGTTCTGCGACTATCTTAAGAGATACGCTTTCTTCTGCAAACCCCTCTTAACTGACAACTGATAACCGATAACTGACAACTATTCTGCGCGGATTCCTTTTATCACTAAGTCGGCGATGAGGTTCACCACAAATGTAATGGTGAAAAGCAAAATACCGATGATAAAGAGCACTTGATAGTGTTCGTCTCCTCTTGCAACTTCGCCCAATTCAGCGGCGATCGTTGCTGTGAGCGTGCGGATCCAAGAGAGTGGACCCGATGGAATGTTAACGGAGTGTCCGGTTGCCATAAGGACAGCCATCGTTTCACCGATAGAGCGTGCGGCACCGAGTAGGACCGCCGCCAGGAGACCGTTTTTTGCGGCTGGTAAAAGCACACGATAAACTACCTGCCACCGAGTCGCACCGAGTGCCTCCGCCGCTTCTCGATAGGAATCCGGGACTGCTTTTAGAGCATCTTCCGCTATAGAAACGATAATTGGGACACTCATCAATGCCAACATAATACTACCGTTCAGCATTGTTAAACCAATCGGAGCTTTGAACACTGCGATAATCAATTGATTCATCAGTGTCAATCCGATGAACCCCCATACAACCGACGGGATGGCGGCGAGCAGTTCAATGATGATCTTAAATGTTTCTCTCAGTTTTGGACTACAGAACTCCGATACAAAGATCGCCGCACCAAGCCCAAACGGGACAGCGATACACATGGCTAAGAGGGTAACGCTGAAAGTTCCGACGATCAGCGCAAATGCGCCGTACCTTTTATTATTCAATGAGGTCGGTTGCCACTCTACGCTTGTTAAAAATTGTCCTAAATCTAAGCCGTTGAAAAGAAAACCCGCTCCCTCCCTGAATACAAAGAAAAAGATACCGAATACAAAGATAATGGAACTAATACCACACAGACGAATAAATAGTTCAATCGCTGTTTCGGAAAAGGGCAGATTTGCCGCGCTTTTTTTGCGTAGGATGTTCATATTTATTCTGATTTACTTTCTAACGGTACGAAGCCGAGTTTCTCAACGATCTTTTGTCCCTCTGCTGACAAAATCCAATCGAGATATATCTTCACTTCTCCTGTAGGTTCACCGAGGGAGTACATGTACAATGGACGCGCGATAGGGTAGGTTTTGGCAAGGACATTTTCAAGGTTCGGGGGGTAGTAAGGCGAATCGGGATCGGCGGCAACCTCTAACATTTTCACATGTGAGGTCGCGTATCCCATTCCGCTGTAGCCGATAGCACACGGAGTCCTTCCGACAACTTCCACGACATCTTTGGAGCCGTGTAGATCCAACGAACCTATACGGAAATCACGGCTTGTGCCGAGAAGTGCTTCTCGGAAATAGAAATAAGTGCCGGAATTAGATTGGCGACTGATGCGGATAATCTTGTCACTTGGACAGTCGCTATGTAATATACCGAGATCGCTCCATTTGCTGATTGTGCCGTTCTCACCATAAATTTCTGCGAGTTGAGTAATCGTAATTTTATTGAGGGGTGTATCTTGGTGCACATAAACAGCGAGGGCATCGTAGCCGACGATAAATTCCTGAGGGACTTTACCATTATTTTGCGCCGCAAGTTCCAACTCTTTCGGTTTAATCTGGCGGCTGCAGTTCGCAATATCTACGGTGCCATTGATGAGTGCAGCGACACCTGTCCCGGAGCCGCCACCGGACACTTCCACCGATGCGGTGGTGCTGATATCCGTGTACTTTTCAGCCCATGCCTGTGCCAGATTCACTATTGTATCTGAGCCTTTATTTTTTATGATGAATTGTGTTCCCTCTGCCTTCGCAACACTTGCATCGTCTTGGGGTGAACAACCGTTCATGACGAAGCCACATGCTAAAACGACAAGAAGGCAGGTAATCGTATAGCCGATCTGACTATTTCTCTGCATCTATCTACCTCTCTCATAAAATTCTAACCTAAATTATAACACCCAATTGTTACGAAAATAAGACAAAATCGGAATTTTTATCAATTGACAGGGATTGGTTGCTTTTTTGTCAAGCGGGTACGGGTTTGATTATTTTCTAAAATCGATTGATTTTAGGATCCTACTGTGATAGAATAGTGAAGATAGATTTGCGAAGAAATATGCCTGCCAAATGTATCACAACACAATACCTTTGCACGATAGCAGCACGCATAATAGTGATACGAATATTAGGACTCTACGCGAGTCAATACGCAATTGTGAAACAGGAGAATACTGTGCAGTCTAAATTCCAACAACTCAAAGTCCTTCTGCTTGAAGCGAATGATATATCGTCCGCCGCCGGACTCCTCTACTGGGATCAAACGACGTACATGCCGCCCGGTGGTGCCGCTGCCCGCGCACGCCAAAGTGCTACACTTAGACGATTAGCACACGAAAAAATTACCGACCCGGAAATAGGAAGGTTGCTTGACACCCTTGAGCCTTATGAAAAGAGTCTCGCTTACGATTCCGATGAAGCGAGTCTTCTCCGTGTTACACGTAGAAGCTACGAGCGGGCTACGAAAATCCCTGCTGAATTTATGGCTGAGGTGACGAACCACACCTCCGGATCGTATCAAGTGTGGACTGAAGCGCGTCCAGCGAATGACTTTGAACGGGTACGTCCGTATCTCGAAAAAACGCTGGACTACAGCCGTCAGGCAGCAGACTTCTTTCCAGGTTACGATCACATCGCGGATCCGCTCATTGAATCCAGCGATTATGGAATGAAGGCTACTGATGTGAGTCGCGTCTTTGCAGAGTTACGCCAAGAACTCGTGCCGATTGCTTCTGCGATTACATCGCAAGCACTCGCCGACGATTCGTGTTTGCACCAACACTTTCCTGAGGAGAAACAGCTTGCGTTTGGTATGGAGGTTGCGCAAAAGTTCGGTTACGATCTGAATCGAGGTCGCCAAGATAAGACACATCACCCATTTATGACGAAGTTCTCACTCGGAGACGTGAGAATCACAACCCGTACAAAAGAGAATTTCCTTGGCGATGCCCTCTTTAGTACTTTACACGAAACCGGGCATGCTCTTTATGAACAGGGAATTCGTATGGATTTGGAAGGCACTCCGCTTGCGGGCGGCACCTCATCGGGTGTACATGAAAGTCAGTCGAGGCTTTGGGAAAATATTGTCGGACGCAGTCGTGGGTTTTGGCAGCACTTCTATCCGCAACTTCAAAGCGTGTTTCCTGAGCAGTTGGGTTCTGTCCCCTTAGGGACGTTTCACCGTGCGATTAACAAAGTGGAACGCTCCCTCATTCGCACAAATGCGGACGAAGTTACGTACAACCTACACGTCATGTTGCGTTTTGATTTCGAGTTGGCACTCTTAGAGGGCAACTTGGAAATACGTGATTTGCCGGAGGTGTGGCGTGAACGGTTTGAAACCGATTTCGGCATCGTACCTCCTGATGATAAAGACGGTGTTTTGCAAGACGTTCATTGGTATTATGGGTTGATTGGTGGCTCATTTCAGGGCTATACGTTGGGTAATATTTTAGGTGCTCAATTCTTCTCAGGGGCACGCGAAGCGCACCCTGATATTCCATCTGAAATTGAAAATGGCGAGTTCGCTACGCTCCACGATTGGTTGAGGGAGAATCTTTACCAGCATGGATCGAAGTATACGGCACCCGAAATTATTCAGCGCGCAACTGGAGGTCCTCTGTCCATTGAACCTTATATAGCCTACCTCCGAACGAAGTATGGTGAATTGTATGACTTGTAGGACTGACACAGGGGCCCTTCGTTTGCTCTTGAGATTGGAAGGAGTTGACTGGAAGGTTAGAAGGTTGGAAGAGAGGGAAGCCTTTCATTCTGCCATTCTTCCATTCTGCTATTCTGCCATCCCCTTCTTCATTTTACTCCTCTGCGGTTTTTTGCAAGCGTGTGGTGGACTTAAACTGATTGATATATCCAAGAGTTCCCCTGCATTGAAACTCACAACGGCACAGCAGCAGACGATTCACCCGAAACTGAAACTTATCCGTGATATCGTTGAGGACTACGATTTTGAGAAGAAACAGTTGGAGGTGGATTATCAAATATTCCGGGCGGGTATGACGCAGCGATACTATGATCGATACGAAAGCGGATTCATGGATACGCGTTCTCGTCGGGAGTTAAACGAGTTCAGGGACGAGGCACGGAAGTTTCTGAAGCAACGCGAAATTTATCTCGACGAGATTAAGGAAATCATTGGGGAAATCGCGGCAGAACTTACCCCTCAGCAACGTCTTAAATTGGCTGAAATGCGGCTTCCCAAATTAGATGTGCCAGTGATGCTGCAGCGCGACCCATACAACGATCTCCGCTATATTCCGAGTCATCCGCTCGGTGGTGTGAACGTATTTTAACAGGTCTCCTCTGAAATCTTTAACCGAATCGGAACCCACCTCACTGAACCGCAAGGGAAAATTAAAAATTGGATTACTATGTGAGTCTGCTCGGTGACGATTCAAACGTCGGCACGTCCGAGACTGCCCCGTGGCGAACTATTGAGCGTGTAAATGCTGCGCAGTTGTTGTCGGGTGATTCTGTCCTATTTCACGCCAACCAGACCTTCCTCGGAAATCTCTGTCTACAAAGTAGCAGGCACACGCCGGGTGCCGTAGCAAAAGATAGAAGTCACACCCCGGGTGCCGTAACAATAGCCTCCTACGGATTCGGTAGAGCAACGATTGACGCACGGGAGGGTGCCGGTTGCATCGTGAAGGATATGGGGAGTGTCCATCTGAGAGAACTCAACTTTGTCGGTGCTGGCGCGTCTGAGAATACCGATTCTGGCATCCGGTTCATTAATACGCTGCCCGGTGGGATTAAGTTCGGGGATATTCGGATTCATCGTGTCGATGTCAGCGGTTTCAAGCATTCTGGGATCTGTTTCATGGCAGAACCACCAGATCGGAGTTGGAGCGGTTTCTGCGACGTCAAAATTACGTGCGTCACGAGCCATGACAACGGTGATGCAGGTATCAGTTGTATCGGTGTTTGGAATCCGGAACGAGAAGGCTATGCACATGCCAACTTCTATGTCGGCAACTGCAGCGTCTATAGGAACGCGGGCATCCCAGGCAAGGGGAGTCACTCAGGGAACGGTATTGTTCTTGCACAGGTAAATGGGGCGTTGATTGAGAATTGTCATGCTTACGAAAATGGCAGCTTAAACGATTACGAAGGCGGGGGTCCCGTTGGGATCTGGGTATGGGACGCGAACCGTGTTGTCATTCAGTTCAATGAATCTCATCACAACAGGACGGGTAGCAGTAAAGATGGTGGTGGCTTCGATCTGGATGGTGGCGTGCGGAATTCGACCGTTCAGCACAACTATTCCCACGATAACGATGGTCCCGGGTACTTGCTGGCGCAGTTTAGTGGTGCCCGGGCGTTTTATGGGAACGTCCTCCGCCATAATGTGAGTGTCAACGACGGTCGAAAGAACCGTTACGGGGGCATTCATCTCTGGTCTACTGGGGCAAGCGGTGGTATCACGGACACAACTTTTTCTGCCAATACAATCTTTACAACGCAATCCGCTGATGGAAGTCCCGTCGTGGTTGACTGTACGAGCGCAGGAATTCGCAACATCCGTTTCTATAACAACCGCTTTCAAAGCGATGGAAAGGCTGTGTTCATCCGTGGCAAAACGAATCCAAATGTGCTATTTGAAGGCAATACTTTCGGCACGGATTGTCGGCTTCCGAGAATTTCTATTCGTAAGTCATCTAAAAAACGGATTTTCCTCCCCATCCTTTAGGTTGGGGAGGAAAATCCGCCTTCGTGTGTAAGACTAAGGCGGATTTTGAAAAAAACACTTGACATTTTCAGTAATTTGTGGTTTAGTAGATATATCACGTTGGCAAGCATGTTGAGCGTCACCGCTTGGTGGCGTGCTTGCCATCCACTCAACAGGGGTTAAAAGCGTGATACGTGAGAGTCCATGAAAAAGAGAAATCAACATCGCAGAACGTACAAAGAAAAGATCCGCAACCATCCGCAGAATATGCGCTTGGGTAACATGTTCGATGACCTTGAAGATGTCCATAATCACTTCTTGGCAGTGGAGAAGCGATATTACCGTATCTATGGTAAATACGCCGGTAGGTATCGCCTGCAACCGCATCTGACGAAGTTGCTCCAACGCACCAAGCCACATTGGGCGTGGATCCCCCGAGATACGCTTGACGCTGTGATTATCCGTATCCATATCGGATATGAGCGGTTCTTTGATTGAATAAAAAAGAGGAGACGGGGGAGACGTGTGGGTCCCCCGAAGTTCAAACGTCGTGGCAAACTCCGTTCTGCGAAGTTCCAAACGGGATACAAACTCACCGAAGGCAGTGTCCGACTCTCTTTCAAAGAATGGCGGACCGAGAAACAGAAGTTTGTGTTTGTCCGCAGGAATATCTTGTGCCACCACCATCGCGATTGGCAAGGGAAGGTCCTTTACATCCAAATCGGCAGGGATGCTACGGGTGAGTATTGGTTGTATATCGTCACAGATAGCACCTCCAAAGAGATTCTGTCCGCTACAGGTGAAAGCGTAGGGATAGACTTCGGTATAGAGACGTATCTGACGCTGAATACGGGTGAGAAGATACATCACCCGCAACCCTTGAAGCACTCCCTGAACCAACTCCGAAAACTCAACAAAGCGGTCAGCCGAAAAGTGAGAGGTTCTAACAATTGGTGGCGTGCCGTTAGAGCATTGGCACGGCTTTATGTCAAGATTGCCAATCAACGTAGAGACTGGCATTATAAACGGGCGACAGACCTGTGTAGGCGTTTTGATACTATCGTGACTGAGACGCTGAATCTTGAGGCAATGAAACGTCTGTGGGGCAGAAAGGTCTCTGACCTCGCCTTTTACCAGTTTGTTGAGATTCTGAAGTTCAAGTGTTTGAAACATAATCGTGAGTTTGTTCAAGTCGGTCAGTGAACACCCACCACGAAACCTTGCTCTGAATGTGGATACTACAACGAAAATCTTTCGCTTTCGGATCGGCAGTGGACTTGTCGTGAATGTGGTTCACACCACGATCGGGATGTCAACGCTGCGATAAATATCTTGAGGGCCGCCTTGGGTCCCTCTGTGGAGCAGACATAAGACCTTCGCAAGAAGGCAAACTGCTACGAAGCACAAGTCCCAACCTTTAGGTTGTGGGTGCCTTGACGATATATTCTGAGAATTAGCCAAAAGACGCAAGCCTGCAACAACGGCGCAGGCGTACTAACCAAAGGGCGGTACAGGCACAACCCACTTGATTTAACGCCTTGCGATTCGTTTAAAAAAATGATCCAGAAACGCCTCCGCCGCTACCTTAATGCAGACGTGTGCGTTCGGACTGGAGTGTTGGCGTTCAGGTCGCAGATCGGCAACTGTCATGCCGTTTGTTAAAGTGCCTTCGGTTTCCACTTGTACGTCTGCCGCAACGCTTTGAAAATAATCTGGATGTGTCAGCATACCGATCGGAAGCGCGTCGTGTATGTGAAATCCCCAAAATCCAACATATTGTCGGTAAAATTCCATGCAGGCGTATGTGGCATCCTTGAGGAATTGGGAAATTCTGTCGGAGCGCTTATCGATTTCCGCGTGCAATCGTTCACCGGTTAAGACAACTTGATGGGTTGCGTCAAGCGGTGCAATGTTAATTGGGATATTGGCATGAAAGACTTCTTGAGCTGCATGTGGATCGACAAAGATGTTAAACTCAGCAGTCGTTGTGACATTACCATATTCTTCAAACGCACCGCCCATCAATATAATCTTTTGCAGTCGTTGCATGTTCGCGGCGTTTTTGCGTATCGCTTTGGCGACGTTTGTCAACGGACCGAGGGCGACGAGCGTGAGTTCATCTGGATAGCGTGTTACCGTCTCAAGAATGAGATCTACCCCTGAGGTGGATGAAATGCTTGTATTTGCGGGCGGATATAGTGGACTACCATCGGCATTTCGCAGTTGGCTCACATTTCCTAAACCATCTTCACCGTGGACATGAGCGGCTGTTACGAGACTTTTAACCAACGGTTGTGCTTCTCCTTCGGCGATAAGTGGGAATTCCTCTAAATCGAGAACCCCAAGAATTCTTAACAGGTTCTCTGTGCCCTGTGTGACGGGAACATTTCCGCAGACGGTTGTTATGGCTTCTATATGTAATTCGGGTGAAAGCATCGCGAGGAGAATCGCGATGGCGTCGTCTACACCCGGATCCGTGTCTATAAGGATGCGTTGCATATTTGTCTTCCTATTTTGGTATGTTTCCAAAAGTGAGTTTTGTAATTTTCTTTAGTGATTTTACTACCACAGAACGATTTTGTCCATTGTATTTTCCCTTGAATAGTTCCAGGCAGAATAAGAACAATCGACTTGTCGGTGTTTGTTTCATCTTATCTCTTATTTGCTGTCCGCCACTTATGGCACAGGTGAATATTTTTACGGGTGAGACGATGCAGCAGATGCAGTTGGAATCCGGTTTGTATAACAGTATCGCATTGGATTTAACCTATCGTACTGGCAATACAGATCTCCTGACGGCTCGGACTCGATTTCGCTCGGATTACCTCACGAAAGCATATCACGGCTTCATTTTCGGGAGTCTGCAGCAAGGAAGAAAGAATGGGGAATTTTTTATCAACAAGGGGATAGCGCATGCACGAATTATCCGAAGTTTGACGCAACACATTCTTTTTGAGTCCTTTGGTCAGAAACAATTCAACGAATCTATTCTGCTGAGTGATCGGAATTTGGTGGGAGGTGGCGTTCGATTTGCCTCACATCCGCGTAATTCCAGATTTAATCTCTACCTCGGCATCGGTGCAATGTGGGAACACGAACGGATTAATGACAAAGAAAACGGCACAATCACAACCCGTGTCGTTCGGTCAACGAATTATATCAATTGGACTGGACACCTGGATGAACGCCTTACAACGAGTGCTACAGGATACTATCAAGTTTATGTCCGACGTTTTCAAGATTATCGCATCCTTTTTGAAGGTAGTATTACATTCCGACTGACGACAAAATTATCCTTTCCTCTCCGAGTGAATTTCCGATACGATAGTGAACCACCGACCGGTATCCAAAAACATGATGTAGAAATATTTAACGGATTGCGGTATACTTTTTAATGGTTATTGGTTATCAGTTATCGGTTATCAGTTAAGAGGCTCTTGGGACAGTTGCGGGTTCTGTCCATTCCACAAACATTTCGGGTCTGATAACTGGCAAGTACAAAAAAGGGGGCATCTGATGAAGGAAGTGAAAACCTGTGCTTGGCAGGTGGGAATAATCATCTATATTGGCGTGTGTCTTGTCGGGTTGTCGAATATCGGGTGGGCAGATGGACATCTTCAAATCCTGGAGAAAGAGAAGAAGCTTGTCTTAAAAGGTAAAATTTCTGAGGCTCTCGGCGAATACGAATCACATTTGAAAGGAGCCGTTGAATATCTCGTTTGTGGACACAACGGCAAAGAGTA
The DNA here is from genome assembly GCA_965208635.1 of Candidatus Poribacteria bacterium. Taxonomy (GTDB): domain Bacteria; phylum Poribacteria; class WGA-4E; order WGA-4E; family WGA-3G; genus WGA-3G. The sequence goes on along the minus strand of OZ242349.1, from coordinate 5,017,542 downwards.
TGAAAGCATTATTGTCGTTGAAGCAACGGCAAAGCAGATTCATGACGCACTCAGTAAACTTGATGTTCAGGTAGGATCTCCGCCGGGGTATGATGAGGAGAAGGATGAACCGACACCACCGACAGGGACAGCAGTCGTTATCTTTGTTGAATGGAGGGATGGTGATGAAAGCAAAAAGATTCGTGCCGAAGAACTCATCTTCAACGTGAAAACGCAAAAGCCAATGCAACATGTCGCTTGGGTCTATTCAGGATCGCGCGTCGTGCCGGACTTGGATAGCGACGATGAAGACGCAATGATGCCACAAGCGTTTATGAGCAATGACATTGTCGCCTTGAGACTATTTGATGCAAGTGCACTCTTTCAGAATCCTCTTCCTGAATCGTCGGAGGAGAATATCTATAAGAAGAACGATGCGTTACTGCCAAAACTTGGAACACCTGTTACACTCACGATTGAGGTTAACCGGAAAATGCAACTGTATGTGCTAATTACCGGCAGAGTGCAAGGCGTAGGATTCCGCAATTTCACACAACGCAACGCACGACAACTTGGCGTTAAGGGTTATGCTAAAAATCTACCAAACGGCAAGGTTGAGGTTGTCGCAGAGGGTGATAAGACGCAGTTGGATGCGTTGGTTGTCTTCTTAAGGGAAGGACCGCGCTATGCAAGGGTTGATTCGCTTGAAGTTGACGAACGTCCTTTCACAGGGGAATATGAGACTTTCGGTGTTCGGTATTGAACCATGACGCATACGACACCTTCCTTCATTTCAGGGATTCTCCTCGCCGCAGGGCTTTCCACGCGGATGGGGGAACCGAAGCAGCTACTTCCTTTTGGCGAAAGCACTATTGTCGAGACTGTAGTGGACAGTATGCTCGGAGCCAAGTTTGATGAGGTAATCGTTGTTGTTGGACATTGTGCGGTGCAGATTCAAGAACAGTTATCGGAACGTCCCGTCAAAATTGTTTTTAACCCCGATTATCAGGATGGGATGCTAACCTCCGCGCAGGCGGGAATTCGGGCACTGGATGTAAGCGACGCGTTTGGGCTGATGCTGGTCGATCAACCTTTCATCACCTCCGCGTTAATCGATCAGGTCATTGATGCCTACGTACATACGGACAAAACGATTGCCTTACCGAGTTATAATTATAAACGGGGGCATCCGGTTATCTTCCACCGGCGATATGCCGACGATATTTTTGCCTTGGGAGTGGAGAGCGGTGGCGTGCGGACGCTCTTCAAAAGGCACGGCGACGATATTCATTATGTTACAGTCGATACAGACCGAGTGCTTCGGGATATCGATTACCGCGAGGATTATGAACGCGCATTGCGTCTGAATCAGGATTAAAGGATTGTCAGGATAAAATGTTTGAATCTATTGGAAGTGTCCAAACGGCATGCGAACAACATGCATATATTGCGGATAGAGGTTTAGCAACAACGCTCTATCTCGCACATCATCTCAAAAAACCTATCTTTCTCGAAGGCGAACCCGGTGTCGGTAAGACTGAGGTTGCTAAGGTACTCGCGGATTCAACAGGCGCGAAACTCATCCGGTTACAGTGTTATGAAGGCTTGGATGCAAACAGTGCCTTATACGAATGGAACTACACGCGGCAAATTTTGCAACTTCGCATTGATGAAGCCCGCGGACGGGAGAAAGAAAACATTGGCACCGATCTGTTTAGCGAAGCGTTTCTACTGAAACGCCCTTTGCTGGAGGCTATCCAAAGCGATAGTGATGTACCGCCCGTCTTACTCATCGACGAGGTAGACCGAAGCGACAGTGAATTTGAGGCGTTTCTACTCGAGATCTTGTCCGACTTCCAGATTACCATCCCCGAAATCGGTACGATTCGAGCCAAACACATTCCCTATGTTGTGCTAACCTCAAACCGGACGCGGGAGGTCCATGAAGCACTCAAACGCCGATGCCTCTATCAGTGGATTGATTATCCGACTATAGAGAAGGAACTGGCGATCATTCAGACGAAACTGCCGCAAATTGATGACCATCTCGCACAGCAGTTATGTCGGATGATGCAACTTTGGCGGCAAGGGGATTATTATAAGAAACCCGGTGTTGCAGAAACCTTAGATTGGGCGTTGGCACTCGTGGCACTTGGTAAAGCACAATTGGATGCAGATGTCGTTGCAGAGACGCTTGGCTGCGTCTTCAAGTATCAGGATGATATTCAGCGTGCGCGCACAGTGGAATTATCTGAGATGGGATTTTAGGATGAACCAAAAGAAAAAAACGCGACAGGTTGAGATAAAAATTTTCAGAGGTGTCGGTTACCTCCTTTTAGTAGGTGCAGCGTTTTGTACGATGATACCGATGCTATGGCTGATTACTTCCTCATTTAAAACTGCCAACGAAATTTTCGCTGTCCCTATTGAGTGGCTTCCGAATCTGCCACCGCGCGTCGCATCGTCGCCTTATATTGTCGAAGATGCCTACCCTGAGGTAGAAAAACCGATGGCGGTGGATGAAGCTGAATGGGAAATCCTGCAGCCCCAACTCACACAGATAATTTGGGCAGAAGCGCAGGCACACATCACAGCAAATGCGAAACTTGCCAACTATCTTCCGTCCGAAGAATTACAAGCCGAGATAATAGAGGGTTTATGGCAACAACTGATCGCGGGATTGCCGAACGAAGTCTGGGATGGCACGACTGATTCGGTTACTGCAGCGGTGAGGGACGCTATTATTCCTGAAGCCATTGATACGATCTGGGGATCAGTGTATCGCGAAGTTGCAGTTGGAACACTCCAGATAGAAGACCTTGACTTCAATCGCACACCAATTGAAGTTGTGAACTGGGAAGCAGAAACAGGCGCGCGTATACGCACGTCAGACGATCTCCAGACGGCGGCAAGTCTATCCTATAATTTCCAAGGCAGTAACACTGTTCGTATGACGACTACAATTTTCTCCTCTATTCCGATTGAGCGGATTCGGCGTATTACGCTTCCCGTGCGTGGAGACGCTTCGTATCATCGGCTCTCCTTAACCGTATCTGTGCCGAAGTCTGGGACCAATGCCGACAGTACCAACAATGGCTTTGCATATCAACCGACACGTCCTTTCGTTTTAGGGAGCGCGTTGTGGACAGATTCGGTCTGGCGACTGCACGGCATCCCCGGTGAGTTAGAGTCGTCACACATCACAATGCAGAAAGTCGATACACATATTCCTGGACAATCTACAGTGGGCGTAGGAACTGGAAATCAATTGTTCCTGCAATTAACGATTCATCAACCCGCTTATCTCTCAATTGTGTGGGATAAGTTCACATCAAACTACCGGAATTTGTGGAAGACGGTGCCGTATAATCGGTATTTTGTCAACAGTATTTTCATTGCGACCGCGTCAACGCTCCTGACACTGTTTTTCTGTTCGCTCGGTGGCTATGCGTTTGCCAAGTATCAATTCCGCGGTCAGAAAATTCTGTTCGGTATCCTCCTCGCTTCCATGATGGTGCCTTTTCAGGTATTGCTCGTTCCCTTGTTTGGGCTGATGTACGATATTGGCTGGCTCAATAGTTACAAGGCGATTATTATCCCGTTTTCGGTCGGTGCGTTTGGCGTATTTCTGATGCGTCAATTCATTGTCACGATTCCCTCTGAACTGCTCGATGCGGCACGTATTGACGGCTGTTCCGAGTTCGGCATTTATTATCGGGTTGTGTTACCTATTATCAAGCCTGCCCTCGGTGCGTTGACCATCTATTCGTTTTTGGGTTCATGGAACGGGTATCTCTGGCCCCTCATCATTTTACGGGATGAGGTGAAATATACGTTACCAATTGGCTTAGCGAATCTCGTGGGTACCTATCGTCAAGATTACGGTATGTTGATGGCGGGAACGTTACTGTCGCTGATGCCGATCGTTATTCTGTTTTTAGCGATGCAGCGTGAATTTGTGCAGGGGATTACTTTAGGTAGCGTTAAGGAATAATTATAATAAAGCCCGAAAATATGTGAACAGTTGCTCAGTTTCCAACGTCCCTGCCGCTGGCGAGGTGTTTTTGCTGGGGGTGTTTTTGATAGGGTGTTTCCTCAATTTCCTTTTCTTCTCCTAACCTCGCCTTACAGGGTCCAAGTAATTATAGACTTTACTATAAAACTCTGTAGTACCCAGTGCGTAGCTCGTAATGAAATGGAGAGCGGATGGACGGAAAGCGACTTCAAATCTCAAACCTACCTAACCGAACCGCAAGGAATAATTAAAACATGTCAGATTATACAACGGTCACGAAAATATCAGCCATCCGAGAAGGACGCGGAAAGGCTTTCACGGTTAACGGGAGACGGGTCGCTATTTTCAATGAAGGTGGCGAATTCTGTGCTGTGGACAACACCTGCCCGCATGCGATGGGCTCTCTCGGTAGGGGTAGGATCCGAAACGGCATTGCTGTGTGTCCCGTTCACGGCTACGCGTATAATACAAAAACAGGTGAATGTCAAACCGACCCTCGCCTCCGCATTAGGACGTATCCGGTAGTTGTCGAAGATGAAGAGATCAAAGTTGAGGTGAAACAGTGAGGCGAATAGAAGGACGTTTCGCTCTTCTAATTATTATCGTGTTCTGTTTAACAGCGATTGGTCTGAACCGAGGGTTTTCTGATGTGAACACGGACTTTGGTAAATCCTTGAAACAGGACTCCGTGGATGTGTGGGATGCCTTCCTCAAGACCCTTGATAGACGTGGGCTTACTGATCCGCATTGGGAGCTTGAACCAGCGGTTCAGGAGAAGTTAAGTGCCTATTTCAAAGCGAAAATCGCCGCAGGTGTTTCTGACGGGCTAACATCACTTCCACTTCTCTTACCGCGTTACATTCACCGCTTTCCAGTCGAGATGCTGCAGGAACTCAGGTCATACGCCAAAAGTGTGCTGGAAACCGATCCGAACAATGGAGCAGCAGCGAAGTTTCTGGCAATTGAGGCGTTCCGTGAGGTAGACACCCAAAAGCCTATTAAAAAGTATCCTCTTTTAGAAAAAGCCATGGTATTGGTGCCTAACGATGTTGAGATTTGTTTCTTCGCGTTTGCAATGTGCACACGGCTCGGCAATCAGATGAACGAAAAGGCACTTGTGTCACTTGAAAGACTCTTTGAGCGGCTCCGTGAGACCAGTTATCCGATTCCGTATAGATGGGTGCAGAATCTTTACAGCCTTGACTGGAATTCGGCTACACCGAGTGAGATTTATGAACGGATTGATGCCAACGATCCACTCATTGGACGCTGGAAAGCCGTGTTGAATGAGATTCCCATCATCTTTGAGAGGGAGTGGGTACAGAAACCTGACTCGTATGTTTTTTATATAGTCGCCTATGTTCATGAGACGTTGGGTAATGATGAAGCATCGCAAGCCGTTTTTAAGAGAGTACAGCCGGTTTTTGAGAAACGTTTGGAGGAAAACCCGAACGATAGTGCTGCTTTGGGAGCATTAGCCAGTATTCATGAAAAGTTTGGAAACCCTGAGTTAGCCCGCGAATATCGGGTCAGGGCAAATCCCACTCTCGCATGGGAACGGAAGATACTCCCTGACTTTTCATATACCGTTGATTTGGAAGGTAAACCAATTTCATTGGCAGACTATCGTGGAAAAGTCGTTTTGATTGACTTCTGGGCAATATGGTGTCAGCCATGCATTGCAGAGATACCGAATATCAGAGCGGTATACAAGAAGTATCATAGCGAAGGTTTTGAGGTTATCGGAGTGAGCTTTGACCGTGACGAGACAGTATTGCGCGAGTTTATCAAGGAGAATCAATTGCCGTGGCGACAAATTTTTGCCGGTGAAAAGCAGAGCAGTCCTGTCGCTCAGAAGTATCGTATTAAGGGTATTCCAGCGCAGTTTCTGATCAGTCGAGAAGGCAAAGTTATTTCGGTTGACGCGAGAGGTAGCCGCCTCGACAAACTTGTTGCAGTGGAGATAGAACGTGAGATGGACTAAGTTTTGTCTATTCGTTGGTGTTACTATCGGTTTTGGACGATTGATGTTCTGAGGTAAACAGATGGAGAATAATTGCGTATATTTAACGCTATTAGTCATCGTGTTTTGTATAGGAACGATTTTCTCTAACTATGCTTTTTCTGAGCAAAGCAAGAATTCTGTAGATGTGTGGGATGCGTTTCTCAATACACTTGAAAGCCGTGGGCTCGCAAGTCGGGACTGGGAGCTTGATGCGGAGGTCCAAGAGAAGTTAATTGCTTACTTCAGAGCGAAAATTGATGCCGGTGTTTCTGACGGAAAAACTGTGCTTCCGCTTGATTTGGTGGAATACGTTGCTCGTTTTCCTGAAGGGATGCGTCAAGAGCTGCGAGAGTATGCTGTGAGCGTTTTGCAGATCCAACCTGATAATGGAGCTGCAGCAAAGTTTTTGGCAGTAGGGCTAACGGGTTTGCCAGGTGACTACGTCGTACCGCCTGATGAATTCTGGACGTTTGTAGAGAAAGCCATGATGTTATTGCCAAACGATGTTGAAGTCTGCTATTTGGCGATCGAAAATGCTTCAATGGATTATTTCTTCTACAGTAAGGAAGCAGTCCTTGCGTTTGAAAGACTATTTGCTCGGCATCGCGAAGGCGAAGGACCGACTTTGTACCAATGGATGTTTCGTCTCTGTTATGATCACCTTTATGTTCCAACAAGACCTAATGAGTTTTATGAGCAACTGGGAAGCAACGACCCCCTAATTGAACGGTGGACAGCAGTGCTTAGGAAGATTCAAGCCATTTTTGAGGAAAGGCTACAGCGAAAACCCGACGATTGGGATGCCGTCCGGATGTTGTCTGAGATTCACGAAGTCTTAGGAGATTCTGAAGCAGTACGCCGTGTTTTCAAGAAGGCACAACTAATTTTTGAGAAAAGAGTAGAGCAGGATCCCAAGGACCGGACCGTTTTAAACGCGTTAGCCAATATTCACGAAAAATTCGGAAATGCTGAACTCGCCTACGAGTATAAATTGAGGAAAGACCCTACCTTGGGATGGATAGGTCAGGTGCTACCCAACTTTCCACCCACTGTTGACTTGGAAGGTAAGCCAATCTCACTCGCCAACTACCGGGGTAAAGTGCTTTTGCTTGATTTTTGGGCGGTATGGTGTGGACCGTGTATTGGAGAGATACCAAATGTCAAAAAGGTATATGAGAAATACCGTAACAGAGGATTTGACGTTATTGGGATAAGTCTTGACACCGACGAAGCAGTGTTGCGCGAGTTTATCAAGGACAACCAGTTGCCGTGGCGACAAATTTTTGACGGTGAAGAATGGAAAGGTCCGCTTGCTGAGAAGTATGGTGTCCGTAGTATCCCTGCCCCGTTTTTGCTGGATCGAGAGGGTAAGGTTATCTCGGTTAACGCGAGAGGCCCGCGCCTTGAGGAGCTGGTTGCCGCTGAAATTGAACGTAATACCATTTCTGACTGAAAATTGTAGCATAAACTTTTAGAAATGGTATAAGGTGGATTAGTGTATCTCCGATGAACTACTGGGGGAAAAGGGTTATGACGATTTTTACGCGTTTTTGCAGGACAGTGTTTATTATTATCAGGACTTACGCATTTTTTCTTAAAGTCCCCCTGATAAGGGGGATTTAGGGGGTTAAAAATACCGAAATTATTGCTTTTTGCGTAAGTCCTAAAGATATTTGGCAAAAATGTCAAATATGTACCCCTTGATATGCAAAACATCCATTTTACAGAAGGTGCACAATGCATACACTGACCTATCTTGCTCTCGAAAAAACACTAAAAATTTTCATACTTGCGCTCATTTCAGTTATTCTCTTCAGTAGCGTCATTTGTCAGGGTAACGCCTTTACCTACCACTGGAAGATAAACGAAACTCCAGAAGGTAATGAGAGTGCTACCGTAGTTGAACCTGTGCAAATGACACTATTAGACGAATCTATACAGGTAGCATCACATAGTGCGTCTTTAGCATTAATGCGGAAGTATTCCGTGCACCTGGGTCCTGAATGGGGTCCGGGACACGCCTATAGGCTGCTTCAAACTTTTGAATCTATACCTCAAGAAACGAACAACCCTTACGCGGAAAGTCCTGGAGTGGCATCTTCCGTATGGAGACTAAGCAGCCGTCATATTCAAGATGACATTGAAGTTAGTTATCAAGATGGACAAAAAATTCTCACCATCGCTGAAGATGCGTTTGTGCATGCGGAACCCCTGTTAGCCGAAATCGAAGGTGTGCGAGGTAGATATTTCTCTAAAAGGCTTCACCACGCCGTCGTTAGGTTTGTAACCAATGATGGCGCAGATAGATACGCGCTTGAGCGCATATTACAAGAACGCTATGCGGTCAGCATAAATATTCCTGATTACAGCGAGCTCACGCAACACACGACAGGTGAACATGCAGGACGTTTTTCTGATTTCAAAAATGAGGAACTGATAGCACTCGTATCTATGCTTGAGGAATATCCATCAGGCATGATTAAAACGCCGGGTCTTAACTATCTGGTTCGACGTTTGGACGGCACCCCTCATCCCCTTTATCCAATCGCCCCAGCGGTAGCATGGCCCAGTGCGGGCTATATTGAATTCATGGAATCTGCCTTTAAGGGGCAAGGTGCCGATTATATTCACCGCCTGATTCTTCATGAGAAAGCACACTTCTTATGGACATATCTCTTTGACGAACAACTCAAACAGGATTGGATCGAACTCGGTGGTTGGTTTGAAAATCCCAACGATAAAGACGGGTGGTCAACAACCAAACAGGTTGAGTTCGTTTCCGCCTATGCTCACGGGATAAATCCAAATGAGGATATGGCAGAAAGCATTAGCTACTATATTGTAAACCCTGATAAACTTCGTTCCCGCTCGCCCGCCAAATATGAATTCATTCAAAACCGAGTTATGCACGGCACACGTTACATCTCAAAGATTCGTGAGGACTTGACCTTTAAGGTCTACAACCTTTATCCTGACTACGTATATCCGGGGCGAATCACACGAATTGATATCCAAGTTGACGGTGCACCTGAGGAAGATAAGCAGATAACAGTAGAAATTGAAATTCATGGAGAGAGTAAGTTAGATGCTGCCCAATCAGCATATATCCGAGTTTTTAGCAACAAAGGCACATTTTTTGATCTGGCGTGGATGGAACCGGTTGATGCGAATGGAGCGCGCGTTGATGCGGGACACATTTTGCGTGGGCAAGCAACCTTATCACGCTATGCAGCGGATGGCTATTGGACCCCCGACGCAATTAACATCTGGGATGCACAAGGGAACGAGCGTCATAGCGGACAAATCGATTATGGTTGGAAACTCTATATTGACAATCCACTTGCCGATTGTGAGCCACCAGTTTATGTTAAGAACTCAATGACCCTGTCCCTGTCCAGAGATGCTACATCTGACGGTAAACCTTATCAGATCGTTACAGCCAGTTGGGAGGTGATAGAAAAAACAGGTATAGAATTCGTTTATGCAGTTTTAAATGATGACTTGAGGGAAACTCATTCAATATATAGACAGTCTGAATATGGCGGTTATGATAGCGAATCGGATAAAGTCGTCGTGAAATTTAAGCTTCCCGAGTATATGCCAAGCGGTATTTACAGCCTTAACCATATTCGCATGTCAGATATTGCCTTGAATGAATCAGGTGTTTATTTCACAGAGGATCACACAGACGAGGAACCAAAAACTATTGAGGTGAAAACAAAAACCCCAGACCTTGAACCTCCTGTTTTGGATATTAATCGTATCACCATTAAAGCCAAACCTACGATACCAGAAGCCCCCAATGGTGAAACAATAGTTGATATTTCTTTTAGGATTAAAGATAATATCAGCGGTTATGAAATAAGCAGTATGAACTTAAGAGATCCGCAGGGAACTATGCACCATTTTTATCACAACCCTGACGGATACGGTAGGCTGTATTTTGCCGGGGACCCTACTCTTTTTAAAGAGTATCACAAGAGGATAGTTCTACCTGTAGGCAGCGCACCAGGTACATGGGGACTAGCTGAGATGACTGTATTTGATAAAGCAGGAAATACACTTCACGCGGACTTCACCGAAATCGTCCGTTTTGAGATAACAGATGCTCCTATCTATGCCCAATCAGATGTCAATCAAGACGGATCGGTTAACGTTCAAGATTTAGTATTAGTCGCCAATGAAATTGGGCACCCCGGTCCTCAAAATGCAGGGGCAAACGCCGATGTCAACGCCGATGGTAATATCAATATCTTAGATTTAGTTCAAGTTGCTAACAATTTTGGAGAGGGAGCACCAGCTGCGCCTGCCATCAATGCCCCAACTGCTGAACAGATCCAAAATTGGCTGACACAGGTGAGACAAACCGACGATGGTAGCCAAGCTTTTCGCCGAGCTATTGATGTGTTAGAAACACTCTTACGTTCAGTTCGCCCAGAAATGACTGTGCTGTTACCGAATTATCCCAACCCGTTTAACCCAGAAACATGGATACCCTATCAATTAGCAAGCGAAAGTGACGTACAAATCACCATTTATGATACGAGAGGCATGTTAGTTCGTGCGTTAGCACTGGGACAATCAGCTGGCTTATTGATCAGCTGGCTATTACACCGGTAGAAGTCGGGCAGTGTACTGGGATGGTCGCAATAATTTAGGGGAAAGTGTCGCGAGTGGTGTTTACTTCTATCGATTACAGACAGACGAAATTTCTCTCATGCGCAAAATGGTTATCTTGAAGTAGTGTTCTGATAACCGGAAGACTGTCAAGGGTAAATTATTAAAAATCCGTGCTAACGCCTACCATGAACGAAGTTTTGTGAATCGGCTCAAACTCAGATATCCCCTCGGCTGTTTCAACTCGGCGGAACGTGTATTCACGGGTAACAATCGTCACAACCGGCGGGAAAACTTCGTAACGCACCTCCACGCTGAATGCCGATTTTTCATCTAAGTCGAACAGATCTCCAAAGAAATTCGTCTCCCCACCCTCACCAATATCGCGTTTTGTATAGAATGCCCGTAAGGAAAAACGTGGAACTAATCCTGACTCTGTCACCGCCATATAGAGTTTCGGTTCGCTGTTCGTATAATCCTCAAACGTTCCCATAAGATGAACTTGTGGCAGTGGATGCCAGATAAGCTGTGAGAAAAAACCGCGTCTCGGTTCTGTGTTTGTTTCCAACCCCAAGAATTGGGGCATGTCTGGTTCCGGCGATACCGATTTCGCCGATTCATAAGTGTAATCAAACACGGAAGGGATGTAGCCATCTCCAAACGTGCGATACTCTATTTTGAAGAGGGTTTGGGTGAAAGAGAAGCCGACACCAACGGCGTTTCCCCAGGCAAGATTGGTTGTTACGCGATTTTCTTCTGTCAGTGCAATTTCTGTCTGTGTGTTTTCTTCAGGTAATGTATTGAGGAAAGCGATATCGTCATAGAGATCGAGTCGGAACGCGCTTGTCTCGAAAATTGGGAATCCCACATCAAGCCCGACGGCACTCAATGGGTCTTCTCCTGCTTCTTGTAAATTCGGATTGATGTCTGTGAGGTAGGTTGCGCCGAGTTCAAACCGCGTCAGTAAGTTGTTATTTTCTTCTCGTTGAAATGGACGATAAAATCCGCGCCCTCCGAAGATTGTGGGATTACCGATGTCATTCATCATCGTTTCAATGCCGAAACGGTTCTCGGAATTTCTAATATTCAAGCGTAACCCGCGCCGGTCGTAGTTAGAATAACCGGACATGATGGAACCGTGTCCAATCGTTAGGTAGTCCAGTTCCCCGAACCGAAAATGGAAGGGATCGTAAGGTTGACCGTAGCGAACGTACCGGACAAGTCTTAGCCAGGTGCTTGGACTGTCCCACGCTTCACCGTCCTCAGCGAGGATTTGAGGTTCGGCACCTTCTGCATACGGATTATAGAGCAGGATTAAGTCTAACCCAATGCCCACTTTTCCGAGCGGTATATCCGGTTGAAGTTGAAGTCGAACGTAGGCATCACCGTTAATGAAGGTTAGACCACCACCGTACAGTCCGCTTGTTAGGAAGTCAGGTTGCTCCAGCTGGGTTAAGGCTTGGTCTTCTTCGGCAGGGGTAAGAGTCGGGAGGATGAAGGAAAAAATCAAAGTTCCGATGATTGAAGTGGAGATATGGCTTCCACACCGTACAAATGCCTTATTTCTCTTCATGTCGCGACGATCCTTCCATCTTTCATCTGGACAACACGATCGGCGTTCTCTTTTAACCCTTCGTGGTGCGTCACAATAGCGATAGTGGTTTGGTGCTCTTGACGCAGTTCTTGGATGAGATTCATTAGGTTGTCACTCTGGCGGCTGTCGAGATTGGCGGTAGGTTCATCGGCAAAGATGATTTTCGGACGGTTGGCGAGGGCACGCGCAAAGGAGACGCGTTGTTTTTCGCCACCGGAAAGTTGGGCAGGACGGTGGTGAAACCGTTCGCTCAAGCCGACCTGTGTGAGTAATTCTGTCGCTCGGTTTTCTGCTTCGGTGGTCTTTGTTCGGGCAAGATCCATTGCTACCATTACGTTTTCAAGTGCTGTGAGATAAGGGAGTAGATGGAACAGTTGAAAGACGAATCCGATCTTTTCACGACGAATAACGCTTAAGTCTTGCACTTCAGGGGTAATCGGTTCACCGTCGATGTGGAGCTCCCCGTCATCCGGCGTTAAGATACAGCCGAGGAGACTGATGAGCGTTGTCTTTCCACAGCCGCTGTCCCCCATCAGCATCACCAGCTCACTTTCTTCAATTCGGATATCAACCGAATCAACTGCGACAACGGTTGCATCGCCGCTACCAAAACGTTTCGTTAAACCTGTTCCTTCTACGACTATCGCCATCTTGAATATACCTCTTGGATCGGCGTTGAGGCCGTTTCTCCGATTCAGATATTTCCTTCTTAACTGCGGACAGATTCCCAAACCCAATTGCGAATTAACCAGACACCTGCCTGAAATGAAATTATGCCTTAAATGGCATAATTTGTCTTTGCTTTACATTTGGAAGGCAGCCCATGACTTAATAGGTTAAAACATTAAATCTCACCGCGGAAGGCAATCATCGGATCGACCGCGATCGCTTTACGCGCAGCCAGATACCCGCTACCACAACACACAATGAAACTGATGCACGCCACGATGATGGATTCGACGAAGTGAATCGCGACGAAAATCGGTGCCGCCGCCGCGAATACATACGATAGGATAAGCCCCAGGAGCACGCCGACAGTGGAGATCAGGACAACCTGTTTGAGAAGAAGTCCCATCACATAACCGTTTGAACCTCCGATAGCCTTGAGTACCCCGATTTCTTGGGTCTTTTCGAGCATTGTCACGTATGTAATCATCCCAACGAGAATGCCTGCCGCTAACCATAACATCACCCGTAGGAATTGCACAGCCTTCATCGGTTCATCAACGTAGTACGCAATGATGTCCGTGAGCGTTTGTTTTAACGTGCGTACTTCAATAGTTTCTAAGGCATCTAAATCAGAAGCGATCTGTGCGGGCTGATCGCTTTTGTTTGTTTTTGCGATCATCATGTTGACATGGGGTGTGTTGCCGAGTAGAAGTTTCTGTGCAATACGGACATCCATAAAGAGCAACGGCGTATCCAAAACAAACATGAGGCTTTTCGCCTTTCCGACAACTCGCACTTTTTCGTTGCTGAGGGTGATCTGTTCTCCGATTTCCAGTCCCATTTTCTCGTCAACGACCACTTCGTAGGGTACTGGATCCTCGGGTCTATAGTCTTCAAAATTACTCCGAGTGAACATTCTGCCTTCAAGTACGCTCTTGGGTCCGCCGAGTTGTCCCAATTTATAGCCGACGACGATTGCTTTGGTAGATTTTCCGCGGACGGTCGGACGCGCTTGCGCAAAAACCAACGGCGAGGCGGAGTCTGGCACTAAGCCTGGTCCTGAATTCAGAAATGCCATGTATTCCTCAACCACCATGGAAAACCCAATAAATGCGCCACCGGAACCTTCAGCGGAGATCCAGACATCCGCGCCGGTGGATTCGACGTATTGTCGCGCTTGGATGCGCATGCCGTTCATGATACCACCTAACAGCAGTATCAATGAGATAAGTACGGTGATGCCAAGTGTTGTGAGAATAACCCGCGCTTGGCGATACCGCATGTCCTTGAGGAATAGTGTCTTCATATTTTTCTATTATTAGGTGTTACTCTTTTTCCAGTCCTGTCCAGTGACGGATGGACTCCTGTCCAAACCGGGTTTCTGTCTACACCGTAGTTTTCTCTTTGAGGATATATGTACACGTTACGGCACACGGAGTGTGCCTACTACTTTTGATTGCTCTAACTATTGCAAGGAGGCAAGTCTCTCCGGCATCGTTTGACGTTTGCGGCGGTGCAATTGGACGTGCTCTTGATATGTGCCTACATCTGCTTCAGCACCTGTATCGCGTTCTAAGAAGAGTGGAAACTCTGACGCAGGAGGCTTGGCGTTGTGATACGCATGGCTATAACTCCGCATGATGATGCGTTGTTCACGGTTAAGCGTCTCCAGCCATTCGGGCGAAGAATGGAACCGGTCGGCAGGCGTGAGCCAAGACGGGCAATAAGCAACAAAGATGTTGTAACGTACCACATCGCTCTCGTTAGGTTCGACGCGGTGCCAGATGCTGGAGTGCATCACCGTCATAGTGCCTTTACGCGGACAAACGACCCTTTCCCCCGATAGGCTTTTATGTGTATCGTAGCCGTCCATATACTGCTGACGATGGCTTCCGGGCAATACGACGAGGTTCCCCATCTTTTCTCTCGGTAGATCGGTCAGCCAATACCCGATTTTGATTTGCAACGGTAGTTTGGGTGAAAACACACCGTAAGGGAGGGCGCGTGCTCCGTCCGGGTGCCACTGATTGTACTGTTTACCGCCGGGTGGACGCAGAAAAAACTGACTCTGATGGAGTTTGAGGAGTTCACCGAAAAGATCATACGCATATCCGACATGCCGCTCATTGTCGATGAGATTTGTAAACACGGGATCGCGTTCGACGATGTTCTCCATGTGAAGGTGCCCCCCGGGCTTATATTTCGAGTTGGTAATGGCGACACGATCTATCGCGTCAATGTAGGTTTGGACCTCTGCATCGGAGATTGCGTCTTCAATAAAAATGATACCATCTTCGTTAAACGTCTTCCACTGTTCTGCTGTGAATCCCGGTGGGGCAACACGATATTTTTCTTCGGTTTCCATTAGAAACTCCTTTCATTTGGTTTGTAGCAAATCTTGTGCCAGTTAGGACATTACCATACAAGTTAGATTCTTTGGGTAGTGTTCAGAATTAACTGCACAAAATAGGGCAGATTTTATCTCCAATGGCACGGCATAGGGCAGACGTGTTCGATAACTGCCAACTTACACATCATCATTTTGCAAATGAAGGTCCTCAATCGACTCCACATCAAGAACCTCATCAAAGAGCAAATCAAGCCGTGCACGGCTACGGATCTCGTTGATCTGTGTGACAAGGGCTTCTGGTACACTCCCAAATCGGGCTTGGAGAAGTTTCAGAACCGCGGCGCGTTTTGCCCGGGTTTCCCCTTGTTCAATGCCTGTTCAATGCCTTGTTCAATGCCTTGTTCAAGGAGGGTGCCTGTGATCGCTTCTGCCATGGTATCTACCTCCATTTCGTTTGCATGTTGATTCAGGATATCTATCAAACTTCTGTGTTCAGCAACTGGACGGCGATGCAAAATCAATAGCAACAGGTACATAACTGATCGTCGCAGCTGTTGAACCCCTTCTGTCTCAAGATCGCTGAGTCGCAGCATCGCGTCCTGCAACGCGTCGCTTATCGCGTCCGCGTTCGCGTGTTCCTGTTGAAGAACTGTTAATAACCATCCAAACGGATGATCGGTTCGCGTCAGGTCCGATGCCGCCGTCTCCTTTACACTGAGAAACAATGTGTCAAACGTCGGAACAAAACGTGCAAGCATGTCTGGAGTCTCGATCATCTCTGTCAGTGACAAGGGCGCATTCCAACGCTGTGAACCCGTGTAAAAAACGATAGGAAGAATCGGACGTAAATACCACTCACTTTTAGGAATATCGTTTGATTCCCACTCGCGGCGTTGCAAATCCCATATCTGCGTCATATAAAACAGCACTCGAAATCCCATTGTCACATCAACTGTGGATTGGTGTTCGATGAGGATATAGATAGTCAACTCGTCGGTCTCCGACTCACCATGAAACGGAACACTAAAGATGATGTCGGATTCCTGCTCGCGGAGTGTGTCGGAAACGAAACTCCTATTAAGTTGAGTAAGCCGAGTAAAATCAATCTGTGATGCGATCCTGTCCGAGATGATTTCTATCAATCCTCGAACGTTTTCCTTGTCTTGAAGCAACCATCGTGCACTCCTATCGGGAAAGTGCTGGATTGGGAAGTCGAAAATGTTAAGTATATCTATTTCTGGTGTATCCATAAACTCTCAGGGGCTGCCAGGAAACTTTCGGCGACGAAGGACTAACTGCTAACGGCTGATAATTGACTACTATTTAAGAATATCATATTTTACCAGTAGCGTCAACGGTAATAACAAAATGCCCCAAACCCAAAGTGTCCCGTTGGATTTGGGGCATCAGAATTCCAATTCTTGGTGAAAAACGACCTTAATGTAATTTCAAAATAGTCATTTTACGTGTGGATAGGATCTTATCCGTCCAAAGATGATAAAAATAAACACCGTTGAAGACAAGTTTCCTACACCGCGACCTCTGTTTCGTAAGCATCGTTCTGGATTAACCATACCGATACAGCATGAACGAGAATCTGATTTGCTCGTTCGACAATCGGATTTAACGATGGAATATGGGCAAACATTTTTTGCGCTTGGTGTTTCAGATTCGCGATGGATGGCAACTCAAGGATTTTCATCTCTTTAAGAAATGCTTCGACTTCTGCCTGACCGATGTGGATTCGATTACGTAATTCTTCTAATTTTGGGGTGTGTGTCCATGCCTTTAAAACCGTGTTACCGATGTGTTCAACCGAAAAACTCGCGGCGAGTTGTTGAGCAGTATTTTCGATGGTAGATAACGACAATTTACGTTGTCCTTCAACTATATGCTTGGGCGGTAGACGTAGGTCCCAAACAACTCTAAAGATGGACAAAACTTTCAAAATATAATATGTGATGTCAATTTGCCACCAGCGAAAACCTTGGGGGGTGGCACTTGGAAAATGGTGGTGATTGTTATGCCAACCTTCACCTAATGTAATGATAGCGAGCAGCAAATTATTGCGAGAATTATCGCCTGTGATATACGACTGTTTGCCTATTACATGAGAAAGGGAGTTGATCGTGAAGGTCCCATGAAAAAGAATGACTGTACTCAGGAAGAAACCGACGATAAGTCCTGACCAGCCCGCAACCATCCAAACAAGTACAGCTAATATAAATGGCGGTAATCTATCCCATTTATCAAGCCAAACGAGTTCTGGATATTTCTGAAAGTCCTTAATCATACTGTAATCTGCGGTACGTCCATGTTTAGAGAAGATCCAAAGCACGTGAGAATACCAGAATCCGTGTTTAACTGGAGAGTGTATATCCTGTTCTGTGTCGGAGTATTTGTGATGTTCGCGATGTCTGGCTGCCCACCATAATGCCCCGCGTTGTGCTGAACTTTGTCCCAGAAATGCGAAAAAAAATTGGAATCCACGACTTGTTTTGAACGAACGGTGCGAAAAATACCGATGGTAACCCGCCGTAATTCCAAACATACGGATAACGTACAAGGCTCCACATATGATCCAATCGATGGGTTGAATGTCTACCCAGAAAACAGCGAAACATGTGAGGTGAACGATTATGAAAGGCAGAACTCGGGGGTGAACAATGTCCTCCTTATCGGCAGGACGCGTAATACATGATTCTGTTGACAATTATGATTCTCCTTGCTAAGTAGTGGTTAAGTTGTGGCTGATCAAGTGGTTTCGTGCACACAGGAATTTATCACGGTGCACAACGGGTGTTAATGCGATCAGCTTTAATATCAGCTCGGACTTTGCACGCAAGTTGGGCAAGTTTATCTTGTGATTCAGCAAAAGCCTTATTCCATAGTTGTTCATCTTCGAGTTCTTCGAGAATCACAGCAGCGATAGCGTCCTGTTTTTCTGGCGGCAACTTATAAACTTCGGTAAGCACTTTTTCAAGAAGTTGTGTCATAATTGTTCCATCCTTTGTAAAATTTCGCTGTTTACGGATATAGACTCGGGTATTTATAAATTGCCCTTAGATTAACTATAGGGCGAGGCATGAAGACCTCACCCTATAATGCTGATTACACGCTACTATTGCTTCTCACGCAGACGTGCTTCTAACGCTGCCAATTCATCGGATAACGCTTCAGGTAGTGTTTCCTCAAAGCGTGCGTAATGTTCCCGAATAGATGCAATTTCATTGAGCCATTCTTCGACATTGACGTTTAGAAGTTCTGCCATCTGATCGTCCGTTACCTCTAAACCGCTGGTATCAATGGCACCGTCTGTTGGCAGGTAACCGATCGGTGTTTCAACCGCCTGTCCTTTGCCAGAGACGCGTTCCACGATCCACTTGAGGACACGGCTATTTTCGCCGAAACCGGGCCAGAGCCAACCGCCATCGGCATCTTTGCGGAACCAATTGACGTAGAAAATCTTTGGCAATTTACTGGCATCGGTGTTTTTACCCATCTCCAACCAGTGTGCGAAGTAATCGCCCATATTGTAGCCACAGAACGGAAGCATCGCCATCGGATCGCGTCGGAGTTCACCGACTGTACCAGCAGCAGCAGCAGTGCGTTCCGAAGAAGCGATAGAGCCAATAAAAGTGCCGTGTTGCCAATCAAAGGCTTCAAACACGAGCGGGACAGTCGAGGCACGTCGTCCACCGAAAAGGATTGCCGAGATTGGAACGCCGTTCGGATTTTCCCAATTCGGGTCAATAATCGGACATTGCGCCGCGGGGGTTGTATAGCGTGAATTTGGGTGAGCGGCTGTCTTTTCATCACCGGGATGCCATTCTTCACCAAGCCAACTTGTGAGGGTTTCGGGTGGCTCTTCGCTCATCTCTTCCCACCAGACATCGGTATCTTCTGTGAGGGCGGCATTCGTGAAGATTGAGTTTGATGCGAGCGTGTGCATCGCATTCGGATTCGTGTCCATTGACGTGCCGGGGGCAACGCCAAAGAAACCTGCTTCGGGATTGATTGCGTAGAGTCTTCCATCTTCACCGAATTTCATCCAAGCAATGTCGTCACCGATGGTCTCGGCTTTCCAGCCGGGTATAGTTGGCGTGAGCATTGCAAGGTTCGTCTTACCACAGGCACTTGGGAACGCTGCAGCGATATAAGTTTTCTCGCCTTCTGGACTCGTTAATCCCAAAATGAGCATGTGTTCCGCCATCCATCCATCGTTTTTCGCCATGATGGAGGCAATACGGAGGGCATAGCATTTTTTCCCGAGCAGCGCGTTCCCACCATAGCCGCTACCGTAGGACCAGATGGAACGTTCCTCGGGAAAATGTACGATATATTTGTTATCCGAATCACAGGGCCAGACAACATCAGCTTGTCCAGGTTCAAGAGGCATACCGACGGAGTGTAGACAGGGTACAAAGTCGCCATCTTCGCCTAAAATATCTAACACCGCACTACCCATGCGTGTCATAATCCGCATGTTGACGACGACGTAGGGTGAATCGCTGATTTCAACGCCGATGTGTGAAATAGGTGAACCGAGCGGTCCCATGCTGAACGGCACAACGTACATCGTTCTGCCTTTCATGCACCCCTTGAAAAGTCCTTTGAGGGTATCTTTCATCTCGACTGGATCGTGCCAGTTGTTTGTGGGTCCTGCTTCGAGTGGCGTTTTCGCGCAGATAAATGTTCGGTCTTCAACACGGGCGACGTCGGCAGGATCCGAACGCGCCAGGTAACTCCCTGGACGTTTTGCGGGATCCAAGCGAACAAATGTCCCGTTCTGGACTAATTCTTCGCACAGTCGATCGTTTTCTTCTTGAGAGCCGTCACACCAGTAGATAGAATCGGGTTGGCAAAGCGCAGCGGCTTCTTCGACCCAATTCTGTAATTTCTTGTTTTTGGTCATTTAAACCTCCAATTATTAAATATGCTTGTTATGACTTTCATCTATAATTTTATAACATATTTTCGCACTTGGCAAATTAAAAGGTATACGCTAAAACGCCGCACCAAGATTAACGTGGATTTTCCCTCGCAATAGAGACTCTCCTGCCGCGAGCCCATAATTAATTCGTAAGATACCGCCTCTGGATTCAAGGCGCGCTCCGAATCCATAACCGACTCGGAGTGTATCAAAAACGGATGGGGTTTCAATCAAGGTTAGGGCACCTAAATCGGTAAAGACGAAAATCTGTGAATCGGGTCCGACGAGAAATCGGTATTCGAAGTTGGCATATACACGACGTGGTCCAGAGAACCAGTCTTCATCGTATCCGCGCAAAGTGGTCGCGCCACCGAGATAGAAAAGTTCGGTTGGCGGGATATTAACACCCCATGCGGCGGATCCATGGAGTTCAACGGCAATCGTCTGTTTCCGCCATGTTGGGAAATATTGTTGTAGAGAGAGCCAGGCTTTCCGGAGACGGAAATCGCTTCGGGACACTTCAACAGCAATACTATCACGCCGACCGCTCGTCGGATTCAGGAAATAGTCACGAGTATCCCGTGTCAGTCGGAGTGTGACACTGTATTTCGTGCCGATATATGGTGTCGGTTCGGTGGGTGAAGTCGCGCGTGGGTCGGAGAGGATCGGCGTTTGGAAATCAAGCGTCGGGGTTGTTACTGAAGGCGAACCAACATTTGGCACGTTAATCTGTTTATATCCCAACGTCATAATCCCTTCAAAGATGCGTCCGAAGTTCGTTGTCGCACTAATGCTACCTGACTGTTCTTCGGAGACAGTTTCTGGTGCATTATCAGGAAAACCTTGGAGTTGCCCTCGGTTGATATTGCGTTGCTTGAGTTGCCCGTATTCTATGCCGATGGTTAGCGGTTTGCCAAATATCCACGGTTCTGCGTATCCAAACCGTAAGATCTTCAGCAGACCGGATTTCCAATAGAAGTTAACCTGTCTGCCCGTTCCTAATAGGTTAGTTTCGCGAGCTTCAAACACACCAGTGAGTTGCGGCGCAGCGTCAGTATCTGAGTCTGGTGGGGCATACCCGACAACCCCGTTCAGTTGTCCTGTTCGGGCTTCGGTGACCCGCGCATGGAAATTAATCCTATCTTCTGTTTCACCCGCTTCCAATACATTTGGATTAACTTGATAAAAGTATCCCAAATTTCGCAAACGCCGATAGCTTGTGTCGATGTCACGCTGTTTGAAGTTGTCATTCGGTTTTACGTGAATTTCCCGAAGGGCTACCTTAGTCTTCGTTTTCTTGAGTCCGCTGACTTTGACTTCACCAATTTTGACTTGTGCCCCTTCTCGAATATTCAACTCAAAATTGATGGTGCTTGTTTCTGGCAAAAGTCGGATATTCTTAGGCGCAATCTCAACTTTCGGGTATCCGTGTTCACTGTACAAAATTTGGATGCGTTCAATTCCCTGTTCCAATGCCACCTGTGTAAAAAATTTCCCTTCTTTTATACCAAGTTGATCCCGAATTTCATCTACTGAAAAACGTTGATTCCCCGACAATGTTAACGTCCCAGTACGGAGCGGTTTCCCTTCGACAATTTCAGCCCTGATAGACACAAGCGTTTCGCCGTTGATCTGTCCAGTTCCAGGAATTACTGTGATATTGGAAGATGTTTCTGCGAATATATAGCCTTCGTCCCGATACCCCGTTATGATCCGTTCAAACGCTTCTATAATTTCTTCACGAGAATAGGATTTTTCTTCCTTCCACCCGAATAATGTTATCAACTTTTTTTCATCTAAATGTTCGTTTCCGGTGAAGCGGAGTTGGTGAATACGGTAGCGTGATTGTGTTGTTGCCTCTGTTTTGTTGTCTGGAGTTATTGCGTTTTCTGTAGGAGTACTCTGGTCCAGATCCTCTGATCCATACAACAGTGTGGGTGAATTGCTTGCCAGACATAAGAGTACACTGGTAAAAAATAGTGTGAGTTGTGGAAGTTGGGATCTATACATTTAGCCTCTCCGTTGGTTCAGCACCTGTGCCGTCGAAAATAATTTTAACATGCAGGCTACGTTACAGGCAAACCAACGCATCCGTAAGAACTGTTTTCTGATTGCAATCTTGTGAGAAATCAACCTTCGGTTAACCCAGTATCTTCGTGAAAAAGAAAAAATTTGATAAAAATTTGAAATTGTGGTATCATTATTGATAAGAGTCACTAAATTTATAAATTATTCAAAAAATCTTGGCAATATGGGCATGAAAGTTACGCCCACAAGGAGATAGATTTATTATGCCAAATGCCTTATTTGTTTATCCAAAATTCCCGCCATCCTATTGGGGCTTTAAGTACGCTTTAGAATTTCTTGGTAAAAAATCATCGATGCCCCCGCTTGGATTGTTGACTATCGCCGGCATGTTCCCCAAAAATTATAACTTAAAAGTCGTTGATATAAACATTGAACCGTTGACGGATGCGCATATCGAGTGGGCGGATGTGGCTCTGACCTCGACGATGATTGTTCAAAAAGACTCGCTTTATGAGGTTGCCGAACGCTGTAACCGAGCCTCGGTTCCAATCATCGCCGGAGGACCGCACCCTACCTCCTACTATGATAATATCAAAGAAGAAACGGATGCTGTAATTGACCATTTTCTTTTTGGTGAAGTTGAGGAAATCTTTGAGGATTTCTTGACCGATTTTGAGAGTGGCTGTGCGAAGGAGATCTATCGCGAGAAGCGGAAACCCGATATCACAATAACACCACCGCCTCGCTACGACCTTATTGACATCAATTCTTACGGGTCAATGGCACTCCAGTTTTCGCGGGGGTGTCCTTTCAATTGCGAGTTTTGCGACATTACAAAGTTGTTCGGACGCGTTCCGCGCACTAAGAGCAATGAACAGATGCTTGCTGAGTTTGAGATGCTCTATAAACTCGGTTGGGATGGCGCGATGTTTGTTGTTGATGACAACTTTATCGGTAACAAACGCGACGCGATGCGCTTGCTCCCCGCTGTTAAGGAATGGCAGGAAAAACGACAATTCCCCTTTTCGCTCTTCACTGAAGCCAGCGTAAACCTCGTTGAGATTCCTGAAATGCTCGACGCAATGAGTGAAGCAGGTTTCAACATGGTATTTCTCGGTATTGAAAGTCCTAATGATGAAGCACTCCTCAGCACCTCCAAGGGACAAAACACCAGTAAAGAGGAGGAAGCGGGGAGTTACCTCTTGCGTGCAATTAGGAAGATACAGAGTAAGGGGATGGAGGTCACCGGAGGATTTATTATCGGGCTTGATGGTGACACGGAGTTTGATTCACACATCAAGTTTATTCAGGAAGCCGGTATCCCAATGGCGATGGCTGGCTTGCTGACGGCTTTGAAGGAGACTGACCTTTGGCACCGATTAAAACAGGAAGATCGGTTGCTTGGGGAGTCCAGCGGAAATCAGACCGACATGACCCTTAATTTTGTACCGGAAATGCCGCGCGAGGAACTTATGTCAGAATATCGGCGGGTTGTTTCGACGCTTTATGACCCGACCTTGAAGAACTATTTTGCGCGGTGTTTGACGTTGCTTGAGCACATGCCTTACACCCCTCGTAATGTGAGATCGATTACCAAAGAGGAACTCATGGCATTTGCCCGATCCATTCAGCGACAACTTTTCTCTAAGCAGGGGGTGGAGTACGCCCGGTATTTGGTGAAGTCACTCAGAGACTATCCAAAGATGTTCCCCGAAGCCGTGCGATTGGCGGTCATGGGTTACCACTTGGAGAAGACGACGCGTTATTCTGTTGCTGTTGAGGATTTCAGGAGTTTCTTAAACCACGAAATGGACACGTTCAAAGAAAAGATTCCACAGTTTGTGGACGCTCAAGGCGATCCGATGCGTGAGTTCCAGAACTATTCGAGACGACTTTTTGCCCGCATTAAGACGCAGTACAATGCAATTCACAAGGACTTTCAATATGCCGCACACAGTGCACTTGAAGGTTTTCAGCAATCAATGTTCAAGGAGTACTTAGAGGCAGAATTCGCTGCTTTCAAAGCCGCAGTCAGTACTTTCGCAAAAGCACAGACTGAACGTCTCGGTGAATTACAAGCGTATGTTCACAGTCTCTTTGCCCGTGTTCATGCTCAACAAGCGCAACTCCAAGGTAATTTCAAGTATCATACCGACGATTTCAAACAGAACGCCCAAGAAACATTTGACGCTTTCCGGGACTCCATCCAGCGGCATTTAGAGCAACTCTTCGGTTCTGTCCCTGTACAGATTGAAGGACTCAGTTAGTCAGACCATGGCGTCTATTGAGATAGAGAATCTCGGTTTTATCTATCCGAGTCGTGAAGTCCCGACGCTACGCGGTATTACTACGTGTGTGCCTTCCGGGGCGTTTGTGTTACTGACAGGGCCAACAGGATGCGGTAAGTCTACTTTACTGCGGACACTGAACGGTTTGATTCCGCATGCTTCCGCAGGAACGCTCACTGGGACGGTTCGTCTTAACGGTAAAAATGTCGCTGCACAACCGCTCGCTACCACGTGTCAACAGGCTGCCCTCCTCTTCCAAAATCCCGATGATCAACTCTTTTGCACGCGAGTCGAAGACGAAATCGCCTTTGGACTCGAAAATCTCGGTTTCCCTCCCGAAAAAATTAAGGAACGGATTGCTGTTGCCTTGAAACAGGTAGGCCTTCCCGACTTTGCATCTCGGGAGATCTCATCGCTGTCTGGGGGTCAAAAACAGCGCGTTGCACTTGCCGCTGTTTGTGCGATGCAACCACAAGTCCTGCTGTTAGATGAACCAACGAGCCATCTTGATCCGCGTGGAGCGCACGATATCCTCACCATCGTCACACAATTGAATAAGGAATTAGGGATAACAGTGATTTTGGCAACCCACCGAACTAAAGAAGTTGCTCCGCTGTGTGATCGTGTATGGTTAATGA
Organism: Candidatus Poribacteria bacterium; assembly: GCA_965208635.1. Classification (GTDB taxonomy): domain Bacteria; phylum Poribacteria; class WGA-4E; order WGA-4E; family WGA-3G; genus WGA-3G. The sequence goes on along the minus strand of OZ242349.1, from coordinate 4,992,426 downwards.
ATGAAGGACAGCTCTATCTGGATCTGCCTGAAGCGAAGGCGTTTCAGGATCTCACTCCGTATCGGCATTTAGGTGTGCAGGTGCCGAAAGCCAGGGAACTCTCAGCAGACGTGCCTTTATCGAACCCTTCAGATGTACCCCAAAAAGGTACTTACGAAACAATATCTCAGCCCCCTTTACTCAGCATCCACGAACTTCAATTCAGTTACCCGAACACCGATGAGGATGCAGTACGCTCGATTTCCTGTAAAGTGCCGCGTGGGAAAGTACTCGCTATTATGGGCGCGAACGGTTCTGGTAAGACGACCTTGATTCATCTCGTCGCGGGATTGTTGCGTCCGAGGGCAGGGGAGGTTGTCATTGCTGGGAAAGCGTCCAGTCGTCCGAAACTTCATCAATTAGCTGGTAAAGTCGGTATCGTGTTTCAAGATCCGGACCTGTTGCTACAAGCGGAGACAGTTCGCGATGAGGTCGCATTCGGTCCCAAAAATCTTAAATTCCTTGAACAGACTCTTGAAAATAGAGTTGATGGAACACTTGATCGATTTGACCTACGGGATCTCGACTTAGAAGCACCCTATTCGTTATCTCGAGGACAGCGACAACGGGTTGCTGTTGCGGCAACCTTTTCACTACATCCCGACCTTTTCCTCCTTGATGAACCCACCACGGGTCAAGATGCTCAACACCTCCATCAATTGATGGATGAGCTTTGCGATGAGATCCGACGTGAAAATAAGACCCTCATTTTCGCAACGCACGATACAGAACTTACCTTGAAATATGCTGATCGAGTCCTCTTGTTGCAAGATGGTAAGGTAATTTTCGATGGCGCGCCTGATGCTGCTTTCGCAAACTCTGAGCTCCTACAGCAAGCATCGCTCCTTGCCCCGTAGTGGAAATATAATCTATCAGAAAAACATTGTAAGAGGTTACCTGTCTTGGATTGGAAACGTTAACCGAAAGGGACCATCAGAACCGAACGAAGATAGTTTTGATTTAAGAACTCAACTTGATAATCCGTGTTCGGTATGTTATACTTCAATTAATTGAGGAAACGCCTATGGTTACCCGACAAGAAATTCAAGCGACATGTGATGATATCGTGCGTGAATTCGCGTCTCTCCAAGTGATTCTCTCCGCACGCAATTTGAACCCATGATGCCGGTGAACTGATATTGAAAACGAAGCCGTCGCTACACTCTTTGTAAATCTCAAATGCCTAAAAGCCTTCACGTTTCCATATCGTTTTTGCTTATGCTCCTCCACGCCGATGCGCTTCACGCTGCGTCGTTAAAGACCCTCTCCTTGAACTTTACGCGCGAGTTGACCGAGAAGGATAAAACGGAGCAAATTGCAGGCACACTCCATTATGACGCAAAAGTGACGCGGGTGGTCGTTGAGGTCAATGATCCCCTCAAGCAGATAATGGTTGTGAAGGACAAGGCATTAGAGATTTACTACCCAGAGCAAAAACAAGCGTTCCGATTTATTGCTAAAGGGCGAATTCCGCTCCCGTTTATTGAATCCATCATTCAGTCTACGCAAACGGAGCATGGATTGACAGCGATCGGGTATACTCTGGAAAAGCATGATATCGTAGACGAGGTTCTCTATAGCTACTGGAGTCCTCCTAAGAAAGCGAAAGACCAACTCGGCACTGTTATCTTGGGTATGCAGGACGACAGACTTATCTCTGCCGAAGTCAAGAATCCGAAAGGGTATATTATCGCCAAGTCGCACTATCAGAACCACAGTAAAATCGGCGTGAACTATGTTCCGATGATGGTTACTTCCAGTACGTATGACGAGAAATCTGAAATACTCCAGCACGAACGGGTCGTCTATAGCAACCCGCAGGTAAACGCAGATCCACTAAATCCGATCCTAAATTTCACTATTCCTGAATCCGTGGAGGTGAAGGAGATCAAATGGTAAATCGTCTTGTTCTTTTCTGTATGCCCTGTTTGTTCGCCGTTCTCTTCGTTTCGCCTACATTTGCGGGTGAAGCGACTGACCTTGCATTCATCCGAAAAGTCAATCCGGTTACGATACTGAAGCCACAAGAGGTCATCCGCTTTAATCCATGGGAAACCTCTGAACTCAAGCTCGCCGCCACGGGACTCATACGGTTGTATCAGAAATTCATCTCCAGTCAAGACAGTCCGGCGTGCAACTTCCACCCGACATGTTCTCGGTTCGGTATGGCATGTATACAGGAATACGGTGTCGTCCGAGGGATACTGCTTGCTGCTGATAGGCTCCTCAGGTGCAATGGGTCGCAGTCGCAGCATTACCATAAAGACAGCGTGACCGGAAAATACATTGACCCTGTTTCAGACTATGCAACGCTGAAATAGTTCCGCCATTTTTGCCATCTGGTAGGTGCTTTCACCTAACCGCACGGACCTAAGCAATAAATCTTGTTAAGAATCGAGTTTCATTCCGTTCAACCTGGAGAAAACCCAAATAAAAACACCCACGAGTTATATGAACACTACGCAACCCCCCAAATTCCTGTTCATAATTTTCTTCACTACCACGCTTTTGTCCTTCGTAGTTGCTGAAGAATCCATTGACTACTACGCTCCTGAAAACGTCCGCAAATTCGCCGATTTTCTGTATGAACAGGGCGACTATCTCCGTGCTGCGGGTGAATATCAACGTTATCTCTTTTATCAGCCGCGAGAAAGTGAAGAGATGCGCTATAGAATTGCCCTCTGTTATCGTTTTGCCGGTCAAACAGAGCAAGCCATCCAGAATTTTCAGATGCTTTTGCAGGCACACCCCGAAGGTCGATTTACAAGCCAAGCATACTATCAGATTGGTGCTACCTATTTTCTCCAGGATCAATTTGAGCAATCTGTGGGATTTCTCCGTGAGGTACTGCCACACGTAACGGATGCACGACAACACGCTGAAGCCGAGCAGTTGATTGGACTTTCATATCTGATGCAGAAACAGTGGTCTGAAGCAGGTCAGGTTTTCAAAACGCTGCAGAGATCGGAGGTGACTTCTATCAGCCAAAAGGCGGTAGTGTATCACAGTTACGCAGAGAAAGGAGGAGACCTACCTACCCGCAGTCCATTTTTAGCCGGGGCTCTCTCTACGATCGTACCCGGAGCCGGACGACTCTATACAGGCAGGATCAGCGACGCACTCACTTCTCTGTTCATTGTTGGTTTAGCGGGTTGGCAGGCGTACGATGGTTTCCAGAGAGATGGACTTTCATCGGCAAAAGGGTGGACGCTTGGCACACTCAGTGGTATTTTCTATGCCGGCAACATCTACGGCTCGGTCATTTCAGCACGTGTGTACAACCGCCGCGTAGCGGACGAATTTATGACAACGTTATCTATCGAATTACCGTATTAATTGAGGTCCCTGTTACACTGGGTTCAACGCCTTGCGACAAGTTCAGGTTGTGCAACTTGCATACGAATTGGTGGTAACCCAGCCACAATAGCTTCAACGTCATCTGTAACCATTCTCCCGATGTCGAAAAATGCGGGATCAATACCACCCGCCATGTGACACGTCAGTATTGTGTTTTCCGTCTCCCGGACTGGGTGATCGGGCGGGGGTGGTTCCTCAGGGTAGACATCAATCGTCGCACGAAATCTACCAGTATTTGCTAATTCAAGGAGTGCGTCGAAATCAACGAGATGCGATCGGCTCGCGAGAACGAGCACTGCTCCCGGTTTAATTTGTTCCAGTTTTTCACGAGTGAGTAACTCCCTGTTTTCTTGTGTCGGAATCGCTAAAACGAATGTTACATCGCACGTTTGTAGCAGTTCCTCCAGCCCCATCGGATGTACTCCTTGCTGTTGTAGATGTGTGTCAGGAAGCCATGGGTCGTAGGCATGAAGTTCACATTTGAAAGGTGCCAACAACAGTCGCAGTTCCCGTGCGAGGTTTCCATAGCCGATGATACCCACTGTTGCATTATAGAGTGTGCAAATATCGGCTTGTCCGCGCCATCCCCAGTTCTCCTCACCACGACGCATTCGCCGATCCGCATCGACGATATTTCGTAACGCCCCCAGAGCATGTCCCAACGCCATCTCAGCCACCATTTTGGCGAAGGCAGGGGCGCAACTCAGTACACGAATGCTCCGTCTGAAGCAGGTCTGGTAATCAACTGACTCTTTTCTTGGATGTGCTCCACCCACCTCCATAATAGCCTTCAGATGCGGGGCCGCATTTTCGTCGACATCACCGATGCCGTAGCTAGGGATACCGATGAGAATTGATGCCTCTTTTTTCGCTTCTGTCCATGCCTCTTCAGGCATCTGTTCGTCCTTACCCCATATCACTTCAACAGTGTTCCCGAGGCGTTGCAGATCTGTCGATGTGAAAATAGTGTCGAGTTGCCGCGCGGGACGTGTGTGCAAAATTGCTTTTAACATTTTCAATCCTTTCTTTTTTCTTTCAAGAGAATCTCTCCGTCAAAATCTGGAATCTCATGGTGGAACTGACGATTGCCGCCGTTAACTCCCATAGTGCTGTCATTGAAAGTGATGGTTTGCTTGGAACCGCTACGATTATACACTGCCCAACCTTTTTCAAATTCGCGGGCAAAAAGACCTACCACGCCTTGATATTGGGCTGCTGTTTCTTGGATGGGTTGTCCAAGATCGGCCTCTCGCCGGAAATTAACAAAGTAATCAGTATTACACAATATGTCTGAAGTATAACGTTTTTCATCGTATATTTTCTCCTCTGTCGTGTATATTCTCAAGGGTTCGGTGTGATCGCTATTTTATCATGAATATGTCTCATGGGCAATTTGAAATTCAATTCACCTTATATTATCGAACTCATGTTAGAATAAATTCCAGATATCCAAACTTTGGACCCCAATGGAACGAGGACTTAACATGCAGCACACATCACAGCGAAATGATTGGTTGGTTCACCCTTTTGGTCGTCCTGCTTCAGTAGAGGAAACGGACAATCGGCTCATTCTCAATAATGGACTCATTCGACGGACATTCGTCACTTCACCTAATTTCGCAACAGTCGATTATACCAATCAAATTACCGATAGCAGTCTTCTTCGTGGCATTAAACCAGAGGCAATACTTACGATTGACGGGCACCCATTTGAGGTGGGTGGCTTGAAAGGACAGCCCGACTACGCTTATCTTGATTCGGATTGGGTTGTAGATTTGACCAGTGACGAGAATGCGTTTCAATTTCGCGGCTACCGGGTCGGTGAACCCGAAACCCGATATCCGTGGGTACGCAGGCGTTCTGACACATCATCAGTGTATCCACCAGAAGGTGTGACGCTGAGCGTTGAATTCGCGCCCCCATCATCCGTTGATGCAATTAGGGTTTGTGTGCATTATGAACTATACAAAGGCATTCCGGTACTGTCCAAATGGATCACTGTTCGCAATGAGAGTCAAAAACCGATTCAACTGGATGCCTTAAGCTGTGAAATCCTCGCTGTCAATGAAGAAGAAAAGCATCGGTTGCGTGTCGAAAGCGATTATGCCTTCAGTGGAATGGAAACGACGCAATGGGGACCAGATGCGGATTACAAGACACAAGTTGATTATCACTATCAGATGCCACTGTTGCTGACAAGTCGCTATCCACTCGGTCCGGGCGTACTGCTTCAACAGGGAGAGACTTTCAAGAGTTTTCGCACTTTTGAGATTCTGCATGATAGTGATGATCGTGAACGAAAAGGACTCGCACGTCGCAGGATGTATCGCACGGTCGCACCACAGGTCACCGAGAATCCGATCTTAATGCACGTTCGGAGTGCTGAACCGGACGCTGTCCGTTTGGCGATTGATCAGTGCGCAGAGGTTGGATTTGAAATGGTAATTATGACCTTCGGAAGTGGTTTCGATATTGAAAGCGAAGACGTGGAATACATCGCTGTGATGAAGGAATTGACGGATTATGCACATAGTAAAGGGATTCAACTCGGTGGATATACTTTGATGTGTGCTTCTCGGAATGTGGGTGACGACTTCAACTGTATTGACCCGGACACCGGACAACCCGGAAGTAGGTTTGGACAGAGTGCTTGTCTTGCCAGCAGGTGGGCAGATGGTTATTTCCAACGAGTGCTAAATTTCATGGATGAAACCGAAATGGATGTCATAGAGACTGATGGTCCTTATCATGGTGATGTCTGTGCCGCAACGACGCACGAACACCATAACGGTTTGGAGGATTCACAGTTGCGCCAGTGGGAGGCGTGCGTTCATTTTTATCACGAATGCCGAGCACGCGGTATCTATATCAATTCCCCAGATCAGTATTACCTCAACGGCTCAAACAAATGCGGTATGGGGTATCGCGAAACGAATTTCAGTTTGCCCCGTGAGCGGCAAATTTTAATTGCCCGACAGAATATCTACGACGGGACTTATGAAAAAACACCGAGTATGGGGTGGATGTTCGTCCCCTTGGTAGAGTACCACGGTGGCGGTGCTGCCGCGACATTTGAGCCGCTTTGCGAACACCTTGATGATTACGAATCACATTTAGCACAGAACTTTGGCAGTGGTGTGATTGCATGCTATCGCGGCCCTCGGCTTTTTGATACGCAACAAACGAAAGTCGTGGTCAAAAAATGGGTTGACTTCTACAAAAGGTACCGCCCGATATTGGATTCTGACCTGATTCACGTGTGCCGCCCGGATGGACGCTCTATTGATTGTGCGCTCCACGTTAACGCGCAAATCCGTCCCTGCGGATTGGCGATGCTCTATAATCCTACGCCGACAGCGCAACAGATCGTTTTGAAATTACCGCTCTATTATACTGGGTTGTCTAAAAGTGCCAAGATTCGTGAAAAAGAAGGGGAACCTAAGCAGTACGAAATTGACAGAAATTACACCGTTGAGATTCCGATTAAGATGGGAGCAAAGAGCGTTAGTTATCTCGTTATTGAACCTGAAATGTAAGTTCTCCCTAATTTTCGATACCGGGAGCCTGTGACGAAAAACAGCGTAATTGGTGATAATTAAACCGTCCGTTCGCAAATGGAGGTAAAAATGAGAGCAATCCAATTGAGGAAAGCAATTTTGGTATATGGAATCCTGATCTGCATCAGTTTCATGATCCCAAATCTAAGTTCTGCCAAGCTCGATGCAGACGCACTTGTGGGAATATGGTTCTTTGATGAAGGTAAAGGCGGTGAGGCAAAGGATTCTTCCGAGAATGGCAATGATGGAAAGATTGTTGATGCCCAATGGGTCGATGGCAAATTTGAAGGAGCTTTAAAGTTTGAAGGTGGTGCTCATGTTGCTGTCGGTGATTTTTCTGACTACGAAGATGAAGTGTCGATCGTTGCTTTTATTAAAACGCCTGCCGCCCCTGCATGGTCTGACATCATCGTAGGTCCCTGTGGCGATGTTATCTTGACATTAAGGGACCACAAATTAAATTTCGCGGGACAGTGTGCCCAACCGATTCCCCATAATACATGGTCTAAATCCTTGTTGAACGATGATAAGTGGCATCAGATTGCAGGCACTTATGACGGTAAAGAAGTGAAGGTCTATGTCGATGGTGAGGAGGAAGCATCTAATGCCGCCGCGGGTCCATTTAAAACAGGACCGAAGTTCATCGGTTCCAGAGATGATAAACAGGAGGCATTCACAGGTCTCATTGATGAGATCGCATTTTTCAATGTCGCACTCACAGGTGCTGATGTGAAAGCGATTGCGGACAGTGGATTATCTGTCGCACTCGGTTTTGCCGCGGTTTCTCCTCAAGCGAAACTGGCGATGTCTTGGGCAAAATTGAAAGCGGAACGGTAAACTGCTAAAGATATTCGCTTGGGTATGTTGTGGATTAACGCTGAATGCATAGAGGACATCTGTTGGTGTTAAACGAAACGTCAGAGAGCGGAGGGGTTCGCAACAAGCCGCCAATGTTGACCGCACTCCAGCGGCCAATCGGTACAGATAGCGTCCATTTTGATGGCGCGGGCTTTGTCCCAAGTGTCAGGTTGCTGCTCGCCGATGTGTAAGCCGAGCCAGACCTGCTTACCAAGCTTATGCGCCTGCTCCATCCCTTCCGCAGTCGGAATGAAGTGCACCCAAAGGCAGTCTGCCAGCGGATCATGCAGAGCTGCAGTGAACTGCTCGGCTTCACTACTATTTAGATAAACCGTGGTTTGCAACTTCGGATTGGCTTGTTTAAAGCGATGACTCGAATCGCTGGGTTGACCGAAGGCACAAAGTTGATCAAACAGTTCGTATTTTTCGACGAGTCGCACGATGTTCTTCTCAATCCCGGGCGAGATGACTTTCATGTTAAGTGCGATAGTCACTGGGGTTCGTTGACGCTCGCGAATGAGTTTAAATACTTCTTCCAATGTCGGCACCTTCTCACCACTGAAACGGGTATCGAACCAACTTCCGGCATCCAGTTTACGGATTTCCGCCAACGTCATTTTGATCACTTCACCGGTGCCGTTGGTCGTGCGTTCCACAGTTTTGTCGTGAATGACCACCAAGTGTTCGTCGTGTGTTTGATAGACATCTAACTCTATCGATAATCCCAGTTCGATAGCCGCGGCAAAAGCGGGCAAAGTGTTCTCGGGCGCGTGCTGCACCAAACCGCGATGGGCGAGTAAGATTGGATCCGCGACCGATTCCTGCGCCATTGGCTTTGGTGGTGCGGCGATCATACACCTAAGCATTAGCATGTTGAAAGACATAATTGACCTCCGGTGGCAAACGAAACCTTGTCTGAATCATAACACGTTTGGCAAAGACGGTAAATAGAAAAGTAGGTATTTTTTGAACAAATTCAGACCTTATTTGCCTAATCTAAGTAAAGAACGTATGCACCCCACAGAAATTTCCAACGTTTAGAGAGGAGACAGATGAAACGGAAACATGTTATCATAACCTTTTTTCTCTGTGCCTTAGTATTTACACTGGCAATTGTCCTGAATACTTGGACGCAAGATAAACTCTCAGAAGACGAGAAGCGGTTCGATTTTGATCAGAATGATGAACTCAGTGAATCCGAAAAGCAACTTATGTTTAGGGTGATGAGACTCGAAGCCGCCAGAGGTAACAAGTTCAGTGCGCAACAGATCCGTGAAATGCAAAGTGGACAGGGAAATAGATCCCGCCGAAGGGGTGGATTCGGTGGACGACGCGGTTCCAGAGAGCCGTCAGGACCGCGCCTAAACCCGGAGCAGGTCACCTTCAAGGATGGCGCAGCTACAGTTCCAGATCGAGAGACCTTTGAAAAGTTATCGTATCAGGGAACAGATGTACGTATTGATACCCAACTTACGGGAATAGAATTTGTAAAATTTCAGATTGAGAGGACGCATACACAAAATCCACAACTTTACTTCATGAATACAGAGACCCATCGCTCCCATGGTAGTTTCATGAGTGCTGCTGGTTTGAGACGAGGTCAAGGGCAGATGCGGGGTGTGCTGAGTTACCGTCCACTCTCCACAGCACCGAATGGCAAGCCCGGTGTTTATACCTTTGAGTTTAATCCAAATGATGCATTCCCTTTTGAAGAAATTAAGCTTGCACACGATCTGCTTGTGGCGAAGATGCCGATACTGAAAAATCGGCTCGGTTACTGTCCATTATGGGGGGCGATCGATATTTATTTTCACGAAAAAGCCCTTTATGACGGAGCGGAATTCCCCGTCTATTTTGAGGACGATCTCTATGCGAATATCGGCTACCTTCCGCTGAATCAAGCCGCGTCGTTCGGTCGGCTGCGTATATTGGAGATGGGTGAACGTCCTTCACCACGTGACATTGTCATCTGCAAGACCCTACCGAACGAGATGTCACGAGTCGCTGGGGTTATAACCGGTGCGCGCCAAACGCCCCTTTCACACGTTAACCTCCGTGCGATTCAAGACAAGGTCCCTAACGCTTTCATCGCTAACGCGTGGGAAAACAAGGAAATTGCACCACTCATCGGTAGATATGTCTACTACGAGGTGAACGCCGATGGTTTCGAGATTCGGGAGGCAACATTTAAGGAAGTAGAGACACACTTCAGCGATTTGCGTCCATCGAAGGCACAGAAACCTGCGCGAGATCTCTCTGTTACGAAGGGGCTGCCCCTTGATGGTATCAGTTTTTCAGACGCTGCACGTTTCGGTGTGAAAACGGCTAACATAGCAACACTGCGCACGTTAGGATTTCCCGAAGGTACAGTGCCCAACGGTTTTGGTGTGCCGTTCTACTTTTACGATGCATTTATGAAACACAACGGGTTCTATGAGGAGGTAGAAGTGCTGCTCAAAGATTCCGAATTTCAGGATAGTTATGACAGGAGGGAGGCTGAGCTGAAAAGGTTCAGAGAGCGCATCAAGAAAGGGGAGGTGCCGACATGGATGATGAACGCACTTTCGGAATTACACAACGCATTTCCAGAGGGCACATCTCTCCGATGCCGTTCGAGCACGAACAATGAGGATTTACCGGGCTTCAGTGGAGCAGGCTTATATGATTCGTACACACATCATCCAGACGAAGGACACCTATCCAAATCGATTAAACAAGTGTTTGCAAGCCTTTGGAATTTCCGTGCGTTTGAAGCACGCGAATTCTATCGCATTGATCACTTCGCTACGGCTATGGGGGTACTTGTCCATCCCAATTTTGCAAGCGAATTGGCGAATGGGGTTGCTGTAACTGATGACGTCGTTTATCAAACGACGGGAAATTATTACCTCAACACCCAAGTCGGCGAGGACCTCGTGACGAATCCCGATGAACGGTCTGTTCCAGAGGAGATTTTGTTGGATTGGTGGGATAGCAATAATTATAGGGTCATAACAACATCCAATCGGACGGCAGATGGCGCGCGAATTCTAAAGGATGCGTACTTACGCGAATTGAGTCGTTATCTTGCGGCAATACACAACAAGTTCGGTCAGTTGTACGGTCCTGCTGCGCAAACGGCGGATTTTGCTATGGAAATTGAGTTCAAAATTACAAGTGAGGGCAAGCTTGCAGTCAAGCAGGCGAGGCCGTGGGGATATTAACCTCAAAGGCGCGGTCTTCCAACCGCGCCTATTATGTGCACAATTCGATAATCTGGACATTGAGTTTCGGAACCTTGTCCTTGATGCTAAGTGTGCATAGTAATGCTAATTCGTTTTCTTAATTTCACCCCAGATTGTAAGAAATCTATCCAGTCCTGCTACGCTGAGACCGCTCGGAGCGAATTGCTCAACAGTTGGAAGAATCGCTGGCCCCAATCCTTCTGCAACACCCCCAACAGCATAGATTTTATTCGCAATAGTGTCAACTCCTAAGAACACTCTCCCCGTTAGCATTTCGACGGCTTCTGTCCATGTGTCGCTATCGGGATCGTATATTTCAACGTTCGTTAGCCCAGGACCTTGCACACTGGCGGTCCCGCCAATGGCGTAAATTCTTCCCGTCACAACGCCCACTGCCAAAGCTGTTCGAGAGGTTGGCATATCTGCTTTTTGGGTCCATGTATCAGTGGCTGGGTCATATTCTTGAACTGTTTCGAGTGCGGGGCCTTGCACCGCAGGTGTCCCACCAATAAGATATATTTTCCCATCAATGCTCGCGGCAGCCATTCCTGAAACCGGTGTCGGCATATCTGCTTTTTGGGTCCATGTATCAGTTACGGGATCATATTCTTCTACCGTCGGTAATATGGGGCCAACATTTTGTGCGACACCACCAATGGCGTAAATTTTTCCAGCTACAGCGGTCGCTGTAAAAAAGGAACGGGATGTCGGCATATCTGCTTTTTGGGTCCATGTATCAGTTACGGGATCATATTCTTCTACGGTTCCGAGGGCTGGAGCTTGTCCGCTCCACCCGCCGATAGCGTAGATCTTCCCATCGGCGACGCAGGTTACAACACCAGCGCGTGCCGCTGGCAGACTCGCTTTCTGAACCCATTTATCCTCATCTGGGTCATAAGCATCAACAAAGTCAACGGGTTCAGCGAGCATCCCACCGATAGTGTAAAGTTGGTTGTTAATAGCGGATACGGAGAAAAAAAGTCTGGGAATTGGCATGTTTGTTTTTTGGATCCAGTTTTCAGCTGTAGCGTTATGGCTCAAATGGAAAGCGAGTGAGATGGCGAATAACCACCCCCAATTAAAAAACAAAGGGTTGTTTGATTTTATTGTAAATTTTCTTGGCATTAAAAGATCTCCATATTCAGTTTGAAAAGTATTAACGGTTCCACCAGTAGGTCATCTTCCCGACAACCGTCCAACCGAGAAGTTTGAAACCGCCATCACGGGTGTCGTAACTCTGGTCGAAGACCAGGTAGATATCACTGCCCGGGCGGTAGATATAGTTAATAAGAAAGTTGGCGGAGAGGACATCTCTATCAGTACTCCATTGTGAGAACAACTTCGCGAAGAGTATTGTTGAGAAGGAATAGCCGACACGTCCCCCGAAGGCATTGGCATCGAATTCTTCGTCAGGTAAGACAATTCGGTTAAATTCGATAAAGGGTTCTATGCTAAGCCTTGCGGTTGGTCTGGCGTTTGCATCTATTGAGAATCCACGTCTCGTGCCGTGATAAAACTCACCAAACTCTATTTGTGTTCGTGCGGAAATCATCCGCGCACTGCTGGTCCGAGCCGATACCTGAAACGATGTAAAATTGTAATCGTCAACCGGAATGTCAACCCCTTGAATCCCAAAAGGGTTATCAAGATTTTCGGTGGTGTTCTTGACTTCGAACCCGATGTCATCACCTGTATCAAACTCAAATTGCGTGTCAAAGGTTATCTCTCCGGCTGCTAATTCATTCTCATGGGTCAGAATAAAATCGATTTCCGGTCCAATTTGAATCTCACGGATACCAAATTTGTCGGGCCACGGCGTGTAGCTGGCATCACCCCGAATGCGACGGAAATTGATAGGGTTATCTGGATTCAGACGTTGAACGAACCCGACTTCGGGATTGAAGTCCTCCCCAATGTCTGTATATGAGGCATCGAGTCGAAATAGGTTCGTCCGCCAATCGCCACCAATAAAGAAGGCGTTGCTATTTCCGGTAATATCGGCTTCAAAAGTGCCGGACCACAACCCCTGAATATTAATCTCTCGCGTCGGACGGTAAGAAAAGTCAAGTGCTGCTGTGCGATTATACGCATCAGTGTCTTGTTTATTGATAAAGATTCCTCCAATGGTTGAACCCTCAAAAATGTCTCGATTCACCCGCACCACTGAGTAATTTGTGCGCGGTTCACTGAATAGGTCCTCCTCAGGAACTCCGATCTCGTCATCTTCAAATTTGTTTGTCAGGACGTTCAGAACCCCTATACCGTAGGGTCCGATTTTTCCAGTCATTTTGCCGCCACCGAGAATCGGAATAGCGCGCCCCTCTGCAAGCCCGATGCGACGGCTATAAAAGAGCAGTAAAGGGGGTGGTCTACGGAAGCTCGGACGTGGAATCCCGACATCGAAGATGCTGGCACCCTCCAAGAAAAATGGACGCTGTTCTGGGAAAAAGAGACTAAATCGCGTGAGGTTCACCTGCTCTTGGTCTGCCTCCACTTGGGCGAAATCGGTGTTAACGGTCAGGTCGGCAGTGAGGTTCGGGGTTACGCCGTATTTGAAATCCATGCCAGCTTCAAATACGCCATCGGTTTCCTCCGTTGGTGAATCGTAACTCGCACCGGGCAGGACATAAGGCAGCAATTCCAGATGCCTTGATGGCGTAATCCCCTCTAACCCTTCAAGCGTTCCGAAGTATGCGGTACGGTACTTTGCCAATCCGCCATACGTCTTGGGTGCTTCATTCCATGCGTCAATTTCCTGCTTTCGTGCGATTTCGCGACCGAAGTTTAACCCCCAGTTCATCACATCACTTCGTTCAAATCGGAGTTGGCTGAACGGGATCGCGATTTCTGCTGTCCAATGGTCTTCGTTAATTCGACAGCGGCACTCCCAGACAATATCCCAACTTGTGTTGAGGCTTCCACCACTGTTGGATACCGCTGTGTCTTCCATCCCACCCACTGGAGTAAATCGAAAAAAAACGGCGTTTCGGCGGTCGTTGTAGGTGTCTAATAGCAAAAAGCCGTAATCGTTGGAGCGCAAGCCTGGAGAGTCTCGACGCATGTCGTTCGCGACGATCTTGTCCATCTCATCAAAAAAAATGAAACCGAAGTACAATTTTTTGTCATCGTAAAGAATGCGTACTTCGGACTGTTCAGTCGCTGGTTCGCCTTGATCGGGTTGGATCTGATATAACTGACGGATCGGTTCTACGCTTTGCCAAACGGGTTCATCAAACACTCCATCGACTTTGATTTCATCAGAAGTCCGGTGCGCTGACATACGCGGTAACTCTCGTTCGGTTTGCGCATCGGCACCGTGAGGAACGAATAGGACGCACATCCACAATAGGAGGAAAAATTTGGTGTTTCGTATGTGTCGGCTCAACTGAAAGTCAATAGTGGTATGTCTCATTACAGGTTGGTGCCTCCTTTTTAGCAAGTGCTGTATAAAAGGCGAGGTGTTTTGCGAATCAACGCTGGATTTCGTCTGGGGAGAGACTAAATCCGTCGCGCCAGAACGGATGCGCGTGTGGCATCCGAGGACAACATGTGGACTTGCGGGACAATGTATTACATTTGCGCGTGTTGCCTCGCAGTGAGAGTCAGCAGGGGGTTTCCCCGCCCATTAGTTTCTACCTTTTACATTAGTGACGATAGATGCTTACCTCCATCCCATCACGTCTGCCGGGTCGCCGTCGACTCTCGAACCAATGTGTTTCGGAATCGTAATGAGAACGAACATGCTCCAGATAGGCTGCCATCGGCTCTGGTCTACCGACGTTATCAGCGACAAGCGTTGCTGGATTGGTTAGTTGAGATTCAATTGCTTGGAAACAGGCGAAATATCCGTCTTTGTTATTGTCAAGGAACAGGAAATCGACGGGGTCTTGGATGGTTTTGAGGACTTCTGAGGCATCGCCGATGCGTGAGTCCACAAGTTCTGCGACACCTGCCGCTTCAAAATTCGCACGTGCTCGCTGTGCGTTAGCGTCCTCTATTTCTACCGTTATTAAGCGACCTGTCCCTAAATTTCTCAACACGCGTAATATCCACAGACCGGAATAACCGATAGCAGTCCCACACTCTACGATCAGGGACGGTTTTGCTTCTTCAATGCAACTCGCGAGCAATTGTGCTTTGTCAGGTCCCAGCATCGGGACTCGTTCTTCCCGACACTGTTCTTCGACTTCTTCTAAAACTTGATCCAACATTACGGTGCCTCCCTATTTTTTCTCTCGTGCGGATCTGCAATGCTATAATCAAATAACGTGTCGATGGTTCCGTGATGGTCTTCAAGAGCGTAGTGTTCCAAGAGCGTCTTGGGACCGTGATTCAAGGCGAAAATGCCGTAGTCTTTTCCGTTTGGTGATCGGGTAATAGAGTGAATGTGATCCAGATAACCCCCGTGGGTTCCCCTTCCACGGTGCCTACGTCCACCACCGACACCGCCTTCGTTGTTGAATTCGATCCAAACGGCGGGATTGAAAACGCGATAGTAGATTGGATCATCCGTGGTCGTGCCACCAATCCAGACGAAATAGGTGTCATCAAGTCCTGTGTCGATATCTGCCATCCAGATGTCGGCAAACTCGGTTTCGAGATTATAGACGTAAGTTTTGATGAGGTTCCGAAGGTGCGCTTTCTGGACCTCTTTCATTTCCGAGGCTTTTAAACCGACCCCCACAAAATCGGAGTAATCGTAATTCAGAAACGGATCTGCAGATCTACCAGGACCGACTTGAAGTCTACGACGACCTGTTTGAATTGCTTTCTCTTTTTGGGTGGTATTGAGACTATTCATTAAGGCGAAAGCTTTGCCTCTTTCATCCGCAAGCACCTCAATGCCGTTGATGGTTGCCGGTTCGGATCCGATGAAGGCGGGAACAATAGAGACTTCATCACCATGTACCAGAAAGTTGAGTGCCAAATGATGACCATCTAACTGGAAACCCCACGAGCCGTCTGTCTCTGGGTTACCAAACAGAGCAATATGGTAATGATTTGGGTCCCAAAAGCCGGGTCTGATTTTACTGAGATGCGTTTCAACTTCTTTGGTAATCAGAGAGACTTTCGTATAGCCGTCATCACTCAAGAAAGCGTCCAGAACTTGATAAAAAAGTGTCAATTGTTCAGCGGACAATCTGCCAAAACGGATACCGCCGCGATCGCCGTCCATACCTGGCGGGGTATTCGTCCATGAGTAAGATTCTTTGTGTCCGAGTGGGTAAGATGCTGCGTCAAGGAGTTCACTGCTCAACGATGCCCGAAAACTTTTCGTGACGGTTGCCAAAGCCACAATTGAGGGTTTTGTAGAGATTTCAGCGATCCCTTCTATTTTTTCTGCTTCAACGGTTTGGGCCTCGAAGGTTTTGAGTGTGAGTGCAATTATACTCGATGTCAGCATTATGGTGAGTATAATTAAAATTTTGCGTAACATGACATCCTCTTTGAAATGTGCTCCCTTCGGTTTTTATTTTATTTCAGATTTTAGTATCAGTGCATGAACACTATGCCTGAAGAACTGTTCCGAAAATAAATTAGAGCGGGAACTTCTCATTAATCAACATGAGCGGTTCCTGATTCGCGAACACTCGATAGGTACGACTGATAAACGTCTCACCTTCAAGATCCTCAATGGTAGGTGGTAGATCGCTTAAGGTTTCCATACCACACCAGAGTAGTTCACGCCGAGTCTCTAAACCACTGTGCCGCAAAAGTCCACCCAATCCTTGTTTGTCGGATTCTAACTCGTTCAGAAGTGACTGTGGCAGACGTTGCGGCACAATTAACGAGTCTGCGTAGGTATGAATTGTCGGAGATGGCTCTTCTTGCGAGTGGGTTTGAAGGATAACCTGCCGTGAGATAATTTCTTCTCCGGCGGGCAGTTTGAGCCAGGTATGCTCAGTGTCTAATATTTGTTTTCTTTGTTGCAGTAGGACGACCTCCACCGTCAAGAATGTATACGCTTCGATGAGTCGTGTAACCGTTCCGTCTGTAACGAGCAGTCCACGTTGAAAGGGTGTGAGGCGAGCAAGATTAATTTTTCTTAAGGTTGCGGGGCTATTCTCTTGGGCGGTAAAGAGTGCTTTCATCCTCATGTGAACAAAGGTTTCTGATTGTTTAATTGTGTCTGTTTTCATGATAGTAAATCTCTTTCTTTGTCGAGGAATCCGTTTATGCAAGGGGCATCCGGCACTTGGGCATGTTTGTTCAATTTGGACAAGTAAGTCTGAAAAAAGTTCGCGAATATGCATTGACATACCGATCGTGATAGCGTATACTATGGACAAAGCGGCGTTTCAGCAATGTGAACGTTGTGACTCCTGATGATGTTTACGTCCGAGAGTGATAGAGGGCGGTGCCGAGGCATTTGATGCGTCGGTTAATTCTTTTTGCTAATGAGTTTTCTAATCCCGTTCTTGTGGAGTTATCTTCCAAGTGTCTAAAGTTTTAAACAAATCTATCTCTCTTTTCTTCATCAGTGCTTCTTTATTTTTCAGTGCTTTCACGGCAATCGCAGAAGTTCCTCCCTTATTTCTCGGCAGACATCTCACCGCACAGGGCAGCTATGATGCCGCCATCACCGAGTATAAACGCTTCCTCTTTTTTCATCCAGAGGACACACGTGTTGGCGAGGTATATTACGACATCGCACTCGCCTATAGAGCACAAGGGTTGTGGACGGAGGCAGTCACCGCTTTTCGGGCTGCAACACATCTCGCTACAGATGCCGAAACGAAATCAGAATACCAATTGGAACTCACCGTGACGTTGATCGCTATGCAGGACTACGACCTCGCTCGGTTGGAGTTAATTAAGGTGACGATGCGAGTGCCTTCTGCACAACTGTACCGACGCGCACTTTTTTTGCAAGCGGTTGCGTATATTTATCAATTTCGGTGGGAAGAAGCGCGCGAATCACTGCGAAACTATACCACTGATGAAAGACTGGATATGCTTTTTGATGCGGCTACTGATATGCCTCTGAAATCTGCCAGACTTGCAAGGGTATTGTCAACAATCTTCCCCGGTGCAGGGCAAGTCTATGTTGGTGATTGGGGCGATGGGTTAAATGCGCTTCTACTAAACGGGGCACTCGGTTTTCTCACCATAGATGCCGCATTAGATGGGCATTACATAGACGCGGCGTTGTGGGGAGGACTCATTTTCTGGCGATACTACCGCGGGAATACTTACCGCGCTGGACATGCCGCTGAACAGTTCAACCTACAGGAATCTCGCAGAGCCGCTGATGCAATCTTGCAGCGACTCCAACAAATCGTCGGTACACCTTAATCAGCCATCAGAGTGCAGCATTGAAAGTTATTTGAAGACCTGTAGCCCGTAAGCGTAGCGGAGGGCGGTTCTACGGGCATTGACTTCAAATTTCAAATCTACCTGACCGAACCGCAAGGAAAATTAGAAGTACGTTTCTGGAGGATGTACACAATCGCAACGAGGACTATAGCGATAAGGAACGTCCAGATGTTATAGACGTAGGCGAGGAACGTCGCAAGTGCCAGCAATATCCATTCATACCAATACGTTTTGCGGACGAAGAAGCCCATCGTTACAATTGAGAAGATAACTGTGCCGACGACAGCCGATACCACAGATAGAGTGTAGGAAAACAAAGTGCCGCCTGTAAATAGGATGTGCGTATACGCGAACAGCAGTGGCATGATATAGAGGAGTTTGGAAAACTTGAAGCATGCCCACCCTGTTTTCCATGGATCGGCACGAGCGATGGCGGCACCAGCGTATGCACCCAAGGCGACCGGCGGCGTGATGTTGGAGTCTTGGCTCAGCCAGAAAATGATGAGGTGTGCCGCGATAATCGGTATGCCCATCTCAGGAGTTGTTAGGATCGGCACAGCGAGTTCGGAAGTGATCAGGTAGGCGGCGGTCACAGGAATACCCATACCCAGAACTAAAGATGCCGCCGCGAGAAGCAGAATCGCGATAACCTTGCTACTCCCCGCAACCGACAGCACTAAGTCCGGGAATATCCGTCCCAAGCCAGTTAAGTCTATGACAGCAACGATGATGCCGATAGTGCCAACGGCACCGCCAATGGCAAGCGAGTTCTTTGCACCCGTCACCATTGCTTCCCAGATACGTTTCGGTGTGAGTCGTGTTTCTGGACGGAAATAGCTCACTACAATTGTAACAAGAATCGAGAAGAATGCCGCTTTGTAAGCGGTATACCCAGCGATTAAGATGCCGACAAGCGTGAGCAACGGTAGTAAGTAATACCAGCCGCTTTTAAGAAGAGGTAAAAATTTGGGGATCTCTGAATCTTGTATCCGTTCAATTCCCTGCTTTTTCGCTTCAAAATGCACCATGACCCAGACGGATAAAAAGTAGAGAACCGCTGGCACGATGGATAGGAGCGCAATTTGACTATATGGAAGCCCTGTTCGTTCTGCCATGAGAAACGCACCTGCTCCCATCACGGGTGGTAAAAATTGCCCACCTACAGAGGCGGAAGCCTCGACTGCCCCAGCGACGTGTGGGCGGAAGCCGGTCCGTTTCATCAACGGTATAGTGAACGTCCCAGTGGCGACTGTGTTCGCAATCGCGCTTCCCGCAACAGAGCCAAAGAAACCAGAAGTCATAACTGAAACCTTTGCTGCCCCGCCTGTTGAACGGCCCGCCAAGGACATCGGCAGATTGATAAAGAATTGTCCGACCCCTGATTTCTCCAGAAACGCCCCGAAGAAGATAAAGAGAATCACATACGTTGCCATCACGTTCGCCATGATGCCGAATACACCCGCTTGACTGAAATAACAGTATTCGATAATCCTGCGGAGTGTAAATCCATGGTGCGAGATAGCATCTGGCAAAGAGCGTCCCACAAGGGCATATAGGATACCGATTATGGCGATGATGGGCAATGCCCACCCGACTGTCCGACGGCTCACTTCAAAACTAATCACTATTGCGACTGCACCTACAAAAATATCGAGTTGATTGTAATTGCCTGCCCGATTGACGAGATCCGGGTACTCTACAATCCAGTAGCCGATAGTGAAGATGCTGAGCGCAATCATACCCAAGTCTACGAGTGATGGACGGGATGTTGGGGAATTCTTCCGACATCGGTAAAAGATACCGATCAGTGCGAAGGTCAGTAGCATATAGAAACCGAGATGGAATTGCTCGTTGGCACTCCCAAACCCCGCACTGTAGATATAAAAGAGAACGAGGGCAGCCGCACCGAGTTCAAAAATCCATCTGTATATTTTTTCTAACTCGGTTCGTTGGGTGTCAAGACCGGAGATCTCTTTGGTTTCAGTTTGTGTCATTTTTCCTCCGCTGTGGGTAATCCCTTTAAATAATTCTACATCATATTGGTGCGTAAGGCAACAGTTTTCATAGGTACGATCTCTTTATGCTCTAAGTTTTCGTTATTTTCTTTTCCGTCATAAATTGTATACTTTAACGAGTTGTGCTAAATAACTTTTTGTAAAACATCGTTTCACATCAGCAGAATATTTCGTCCACGTTTCTCATGGATTGATATGCTCTTGAGTCCCGTAGAGACGATATGTTTATAGAAAAACGTCATCTACACCCTCTTGAGTCCCGTAGGGACGATATGTTTATAGGGCTTCACATCTTTTTGAAGAAGACTGACCAAATTATAAACTAATATTGAAAACAGTCAGTATCATTTGAATATGCAATTGAAACTTCAACTATGGAAGGGAACATGTTGATGAACCGCATCACTAAATTTTTACTCAGTTTTCTCGCTTTAGGGCTAATGCTTTCATGTACTCGGACACCCCAACGTATTGAATTGCACCCAGTGTACGCTATGCCACGCGGCACGCCATTAGGTCCCGGTATACCTCTGGGTGTGGCTGAGGGTTTAGACGCAGAAAAAGTCAGAAAATCCACAGTACGTGTGGTTTACGGAGAGGGAGATTCAACGATGATCGGTAGCGGCTTTTTCGTGGCAAATGACAAGGTTGTTACTAACATTCATGGTCTTGCAGATGCTGATCTTGCGTCATTACACGTGAGGACCGATAACGCGAACTATACAATTCGAGGTGTTACGGCATTTGATACCCAAAATGATCTCGTCATTCTACAAATATCTGGAGAAGGCGGACCGCTTGTCCTCGGCAATAGTGACGCAGTTAGCAGTAGTGAGACTGTTTTCGGTGTAAGCTATGTAGGCTATCCTGCTGATAGATTTAATATCATGGAGAACACCGTCCTTCCGGAGCGGCTTAACGGTGTGTGGCTTCGTGTAACACCCAACAGTCCGGGGGGTACCAGTGGCGGTCCTGTGCTGAATACCAAAGGCGAAGTCGTCGGTATTACTGTTGCTGGTAGCGGTGCTATCGGTTATGCCGTTGGGTCAAACGTACTCAAAGGACTACTCGACCGGTCGGGAGCAGTTGAGCCTTTGGCGAAATGGCAGAAGAGGGACACAATACGCGCCTATCTCTACCTCGGACAATCATCAGAGAGATTCTATGCTGCTGACTATGCTGGTGCGATAGAGGCAATTGATAATTTTTTTACGATAAATCCTACATTCATAGGAATAGACATGAGATATGAAAATCGTGGATATGCCAAAGCCCACCTGGGTCGCTCTCAATTTGACAAAAATGCGCCAAAGGTAGCACAGCAATATTATCGTTCAGCGATTCAGGATCTTGATAAAGCCATCAGCATTACCCCCAAGAATACTCCCGCGTATTTCAAGCGCGGCTATGCGAGAACCCTCCTTGGGCACTCTGAATTTATCAAGGGACATACCGAGGTATCGCAACAGTACTATCGTTCAGCGATTGAAGACTTTGATAAAGCCATCGGTATCTACCCAAAGTTTCCCTCATACGCCGAGCGTGGGGCGGTAAAGGTCGCCTTGGGCATCTCTGAAACTAACCAAGGACATGCCACGGAAGCACAGCGGTACTATTACGCCGCGATTGAAGACTTTGATAAGGCTATCAGTTATGACCGGCATGATGCATACGCCTACATCATTCGTGGATATACGAGGATTTGCTTGGCGGATTTTGAATTTGATAAAGGAAATATGGCAGATGCCCGAAGCCTATACGAAGCAGGAATAACTGATTGTGATTCGGCTATCGAACTTGACGCGGAGCATCCTTACGGCTACCACACGCGCGGTGTCGCGAAGGCGGCTCTTGATGACTATAGTGGAGCACTTGAGGATTTCGACAAAACCGTCGGTCTCAAACCTGATTTTGCCAGAGCCTACTACAATCGCGCACTTGTGAAAGTGTGGCTTGGGCAAAAAAGGGAAGCGAAGGCGGATTTCAAAAAGGCGAGGGAACTTGACACAGATATCGAAAAATAATCTCCTATTTGCCAACAAAAGCGAATTGTGATAGAATAGCGGTACGTCAACTGACTTAGGAAGGAGATACGAAATGGCAATAGGATTAGGCGTTATTGGGATGAATCCCACGAATATGGGATCAACTGCGACACTGTTAAAGGATGTACCGGATCTGAAATATGAACTCCGCGGTATCTGCGCGAAGCGAGCGGATGTGCTGGAGAACTATGCCAACCAAATTGGCGTGGACTTTTGGACGACGGATTATCGCGAACTGGTGCAGCGGGAAGATATTTCTGTCGTCGCTATCTATTCCCCCGACCACTTGCATGCCGAGCATTGCGTCGCGGCGATTGAAGCCGGTAAGCATGTCATTTGCACAAAGCCGATGGTGACCAAGTTAGACGACGCACAACACTTGGTGGATCTGGTGCGCGAGCATAAGGTCAAATTCCTTGTGGGGCAGTCGATGCGGTTTGATCTCCAATTTTTGACAATGAAAGCGTTTCTCGATGATGGTGATTTAGGCGACATTATGCTGGCGGATGCCTATTATGTCCACGACATGCGCGAGGTCTACGATTTCACGCCGTGGCGACTCCATGAACCGCAAGATTTGATGTTCGGCGGTATTGTGCACCCTGTTGATTTATTGCGCTGTCTCCTCGGTGATATAGATGAGGTGCACGCCTATGGGACGAAAGGATTGCTCACACCGGAATACCCTATAAAGAACAATTTTTTTCTCAACCTGAAGTTTAAGAGTGGACAGATTGCGAGAGCGATGGGGCTTTACGATGTCGTCCATCCCCCGATGCCGATGCAGCAGATCTCCGTTTTCGGAAGCAAAGGGACGGTAATTGGGGATTTTACGGACAACAAAGAAGGACACGTCAAGTTGATGCTCGATAAAATGTCCGTCAGAGAACCCTTTGAAGTGATCTGTCCTCCTGAAATAGATACAAGTGTTTATGGACATGGACAGACGGTTATCCGATATATGCGCCATTTTCAGCAGTGTCTTGAGGAAGATTTAGAACCGTCACCGAATGTGATTGACGGGGCGAAGTCTATTGCTGTCGGTGTAGCCGCGTGGGAGTCTATTGAAACTGGACAACCCGTAAAGGTATTCAACGACTTTTAGCAATCAGCAATCAGTAAAGAGACTTCTGGGCAAATCGGAAGTCTGTGTGCTTCTATTTCTTCTGTTAAAGAGAAACTGTAGCCTGCAACAACGCGCAGGCGGATATACGGAGAAGCACGTGAGCATCCAAATCTACCTGACCGAACCGCAAGGAAAAATTAAAATTTGACATTTTGTTTTGCATAATATATAATTTAGGTATGCCTAAATTAATTTCTCAACGTTTCTAACAATCTTGGCACATAGTGCCTAAAACTGAATGGGTGTAATGCCTGTACATTAACGTACCGCAGGGGAAAACGAAGAGCATTGTCAGCTCCCTTTGCGGATTGGAAAGAACAATGCTTACACATGCAGCTGAGGATTACCTCAAGTCAATCTATAAATTGCAAGAGAAGGTCGGTAAAGTTTCGACCGGTATTTTGGCGGAATATCTCAATGTGAAGCCAGCATCTGCCACCGGGATGATTAAAAAACTAAAGACGATGCAACTGGTAAGACATGAGCGCTATCAGGGCGTCACACTGACGGATGCTGGGAAGGCAATCGCACTTGAAATTATCCGGCACCATCGTTTGTTGGAACTTTATCTATTCAAGGCACTCGGTGTCCCGTGGGATGGTGTTCACGATGAAGCCGAGAAATTGGAACATGTCATATCGGAAGATGTGGAAGCACGGATGGACGCGTTTCTCGGCTACCCAACTGCTGATCCGCATGGTGCACCAATACCCGATAAAAACGGCGTTGTGACAAAAACTCCGTCCGTTCCAATGACAGACTTGCGTAATGGACAGTCCTGTGTTGTTGCTGAAGTGAGTGACACTGATTCGGCATTGCTTCGGCATTTAGGAAGTTTCAATCTCTACCCGGGCACGGCGTTCCGAGTCATTGAGGTAGCTCCGTTTGAGGGGCCCTTTACTATTGACGTTGCAGGACAGCAGGTCGTTATTGGACGTGAGGTTGCGAAACATGTCTTTGTCGAGGATGTGGAGGAATAGTTATTGGCTATCGGCTGTCGGCTATTGGTTAAGAGTTGCTGTAACAATCTTTACCAACTTGGAATATCTTGGGAAATGATGAATTTTTACATGAAACTTCTTAACCGACAACTGATTACTGACTGCTGACAACTATAAAAAAATGGAACAGCAAAACCAGATACGGCCGGATAGAAAAACAATCAAGATATGGAAACACCATTTACAGGATGAAGTTGACGCGGGTTTCCTTTATAGTGTTTTCGCTGGTCTTGAGTCCGATCCAAAGCGAAAGGACATATTAAGTGAACTCGCCGGAGTAGAAAATCGGCATGTAATACGTTGGCGGGAGATGCTTGCCACCTACGATATAAAGGTTAAGAAGCAGCGACCAACGTTGAAAGCAAGATTGATGGCGTGGTATGCTCGTAAGTTCGGTAGTGAGTTTCCACTCTCACAGATGCTCGGTGAGGAGGCTAGTGAAGTTAAGGACTATCTAACGCTTCACAGGAACAGCACATTGGCAGATGCGAAGGAGACAGCACTTATTTTAGCCAAAGAATCCGCGATGCATACCGAGAGTTTGAAAGAACTCACCGGCACGGTTGGCGAACCGTGGCACAAAACGGAATCTGGGGGGATGGTCGGCAACATTGTTTATGGGTTTAACGATGGATTAACGGCGAACTTCGGTTTAGTCGCTGGGGTCATCGCGGCGACATCGGATCTCTCCACAATTCTTGTGACAGGCATCATTGGGACGGTCGCTGACGCCCTCTCTATGGGAGCTTCGGGATACCTTGCGGCAAAAAGTGAACAAGAGGTTTATGAACATGAAATCGAGGTTGAAAAAGAGGAAATTCGCCTCATGCCTGACATTGAGGAGGAGGAACTCGCTCTGATTTATGCGGCGCGAGGTATGCCGGAAGAACAGGCTCGCGAGCTTGCCAAGGAAGTGATGAGCGATCCGGAAAGAGCGCTCGGAGAGAAAATTCAAACCGAACTTAAAATCGGGGAAGTCTATGCAACCCCGTTAAAAGAAGGCTGGATTACTGGGTTCGCAACTGCTATTGGTGCGTTCATCCCGGTCGCCCCGTTCCTTTTTACAGAGGGATTAGTTGCTATCTGGATTTCGTTCACATTAGCTATGTTGTCTCACTTTGCTGTCGGTGCTGCTCGGAGTGTCTTCACCGGACGTGGTTTGTTTCGCAGTGGTATTGACATGTTTGTTGTAGGGCTTGGTGTCGCAGGTGTTGGTTACCTCGTCGGTGAGTTCTTAGAACGCTTCTTTTTTGGGAATTAAAAGTATGTATAGAGTTTATATTTTACTATGTTTGATAGTCGTTTTTGTGTTCATTGGGTGCGATCCGAAAGGGCAACCTGATGCTTCCACAAGTGGGAAACTTCGCGTTGTCACGACGATCGGTATGGTTACCGATATTGTTAAAAATGTTGGTGGTGAACGCGTTGAGGTCACAGGATTAATGGGGCCCGGGGTAGATCCACACCTTTATAAGGCGAGTGCCGGTGATGTACAGCGATTAACTTCGGCGCAACTCATTTTCTATAACGGACTGCACCTTGAGTCTAAAATGGGTGACATCCTTGCCAAAATGTCTGGAGATACGAAAACTGTTGCCGTGACAGATGTAGTTGACCGCAGTCTGCTGCTGAGACCGCCAGAATTTGAAGGGCAATACGATCCGCACTTGTGGTTTGATGTGCCGCTTTGGATGGAAGCGGTGGGAAGAGTTCGTGATACGTTAAGTGAAGTCGATTCGGACAATACGTTAATGTACTACACCAACGCTGAACACTACCTCGCCAGACTCGCTGAACTTCACGAATACGTGAAGGCACAGGCAGCGCGTGTACCATCTGAACAGCGGGTGCTCGTAACGGCTCACGACGCTTTTAACTACTTCGGGAAGGCTTATGGGTTTGAGGTGCGCGGACTACAAGGTATTAGCACCGCAACAGAAGCAGGTATCGCTGATGTTCAGGAGCTGGCGGCTTTTATAGCCGAACGGCGTATCCCTGCAATTTTTGTGGAATCCTCCGTCTCTACAAGAAGTCTTGAAGCAGTGAAAGCCGCCGTGAAGTCAAAAGGGTTTGATGTCGAAATTGGTGGAGAACTTTTTTCCGATGCCATGGGGAACGAGGGAACACCTGAAGGCACTTATATCGGTATGGTTCGCCATAACATTGATACGATTGTGACAGCACTCATTGGGAGAACATCTGCCAGTTCTATGGTGGAGAATTAGGTGTGCGAGTGTCCGAAACGAAAGCCATTGAAGTAACAGATCTAACAGTTGCCTATCAAGATCAACCTGTCTTGTGGGATGTCGACTTGGATGTGCCGCCGGGTGTGCTTTTAGCAATTGTTGGTCCCAACGGTGCAGGCAAAACAACACTGATCAAGGCGATTTTGGGATTGGTGCGTCCCGCGGCAGGCAACGTCTTGATTTATGACAAGCCTTATGAAGCACAACGTCGGATTGTCGGCTATGTCCCCCAACGGGGCACCGTTGACTGGGATTTTCCGACAAACGTCTTAGATGTGGTCATGATGGGGCGTTACGGTGCACTTGGGTGGGTGCGACGACCGGGGAAGCAGGAGCGGGAGCTTGCTATGCATGCCTTAGAAAAGGTCGGTATGGAGACGTATACCACCCGGCAAATCAGTCAACTCTCCGGTGGACAACAACAACGTGTTTTCCTTGCCCGTGCCCTTGTTCAAGACGCTACAGTATATTTGATGGATGAGCCTTTTCAAGGCGTTGATGCTACTACAGAGCGAGCGATTGTTACGCTACTTCAAGAACTCCGAGAAAAGGGAAAAACGGTTGTCGTGGTGCATCACGATTTACAAACGGTAACGGACTATTTCGATTGGGTAATGCTTTTGAATATTCGTCGGATCGCGAGCGGTCCTATTGATGAAACCTTTACACCTGAAAATTTGCGGACAACTTACGGTGGTCGCGTCGCATTTATAACAAAGTCGTAGGCATACTCCGTGCGCCAAAACCAGATTTGTGGGAGCGGTTTTCAAACGCGATTTACTTCTATTCCATACTGATCATGGAAACTCTAAATATCTTAACCCATCTTGATTATACGCTCGTGATTGTTGCCATTGGTGCTGCATTACTTGGCACTGTGAGTGGGGCACTTGGCACCTATGCGGTTTTGCGACGGCAGAGCCTTCTCGGCGATGCAATCTCGCATGCCGCGTTGCCCGGTATTGCAATCGCATTTCTGCTGACGGGAAGCAAAACACCTCTAATTCTGGTCCTTGGGGCAGCAATTGCAGGCTGGCTCGGCACGCTACTCATTTTGAGTGTCGTGAGGTTGACGCGTATCAAATACGATAGCGCGCTTGCGATCATTCTCTCTACCTTTTTCGGATTCGGTTTGGTGCTGCATACACTGATTCAGCGGACCGGTAACGCAAATCAGGCGGGATTAGATACGTTTCTCTTCGGACAAGCCGCCACAATGCTGAAGAGCGATGTCTTAACCATAGGTATACTCGGGGGCATTGCAATCGCCATCATGCTTGTCTTTTGGAAGGAGTTGAAGTTGCTGGTTTTCGATGAAGGTTTCGCGGCATCGCTTGGTTTTCCGACCCGCGTCCTTGATATTCTGTTGACGAGCCTCCTGGTTATAGCAATCGTTCTCGGTTTGCAGGCTGTCGGTGCTGTCCTGATGAGTGCTATGTTGGTCGCGCCAGCAGTCGCCGCACGGCAGTGGACAGATAAGTTGAGCGTGATGGTGTTTCTCGCGGCATGCTTTGGGGCACTCGCTGGCGTGAGTGGAACTATTATCAGTAGTAGTGCTTCACGCATCCCGACGGGTCCAACGATTGTGTTGTGTGCAACAGTGGTCGTAGGGTTCTCGATCCTTTTTGCCCCGAATCGAGGGCTTTTATGGGATTGGCTTCGGCACCAACGAAACAAACGGAGTCTAACCGTCCGTAGTTATGGTGGTAGTTCGTATGCTCAGCCGCAGGATGACTAAAAACGTGACGGTTTTTTTAATTATACCTTGCAGGAGAACTATATAGGTTCCAACTTTAACGTGCCCTTCCTGAGTATCCGCTCTCCATTTCAATACGAACTACGGACCCGATTTTAAGAAGAACCTATAGAATAAGCAAAAACCTGTGCGTAAGAGAAGTGGAGCACAGGGTAGAAACTCCAGAATAAAAAAGGTGATACAAGACCATCTTGATATCCAACTCATTGCGATTGTCACAGCGGTAGCGTGTGCTTTGCCCGGTGTGTTCTTAGTGTTGCGGCGGATGACGTTGATGAGCGACGCGATCAGCCACGCGATACTCCCCGGCATCGTGCTCGCTTTTTTTCTCACGGAGAGTCTATCGTCGCCACTCCTCATTCTTGCCGCCGCAGGGACGGGTGTGCTCACCGTTGTTTTCGTTGAGTTGCTCCAGCGAACGAAACTGGTGAAAGAGGATGCCGCGATCGGCTTGACGTTTCCCGCACTTTTCAGCATCGGAGTAATCCTAATCTCCAGATTTGCAGGCAATGTTCACTTGGATATGGATGCCGTTCTCCTCGGTGAACTCGCTTATGCACCGCTTAACCGGTTAAATATTTTCGGGTACGATTTGGGTCCCATTTCTCTGTATGTGATGGGAACAATCCTTCTGTTAAATCTCGCCTTTATTTTACTGTTTTACAAAGAATTGAAGTTAGTGACTTTTGACGTAAGTTTAGCTGCCGCGTTAGGGTTCGCGCCTACCCTGATTCACTATGGACTGATGACACTTGTATCCGTGACAACAGTCGGAGCATTTGACGCTGTTGGTTCGATATTAGTCGTTGCTCTCATCGCTGGACCACCTGCTACGGCGTACCTTATCACAAACAAGCTTTCACTGATGCTCACATTGAGTGCGGTTATCGGGAGTGTGAACGCTGTAAGTGGCTATTGGCTGGCGTATCTCTTTGATGTTTCTATTGCAGGAGCGATTGCGACGATGACGCTCCTTGTGTTTGGTCTGGTTTTTCTATTTGTTCCCAACCGTGGACTTATTGCTATCGCACGTAGGCGGGCGCGCCAAAAATGGGAGTTTGCCCAAACGATGTTAGTGATTCATCTCTTTAATCACGAGGGCCTTCCGGAAGCTGAGGCAGAGTCGGAGATAGCACATCTCCATGAGCATCTTCGATGGGATCCCGCATTTGCAGCACAAGTTGTGAAATATGCCCTGAACAACCGTTGTGTCTCTCAAGAAGAGACACAGTTAACGCTAACAGAACGCGGACGCACGGTAGCACAGCAGGCACTTGTGCAATAATCATGCTGTGCGCATTGGACGTTAAAAGAATTTCATAGGTTTGTAGTAGTGCGATTCATCACACGTTTCATTTTTCAACAAAGGTTTCCAGTATGAAAAATACAATACAGAAATTTCTCGCTTGTTTGTTGCTTCTTAATTTTGTATTGAGAGTAGGTGCCGATGAAGCCGCACTCAAGAACCCTGATGGCTCATGGAAATGGACGAATCGGCTTATCCATGAAACGAGTCCTTACCTGTTGCTCCACGCGCATAATCCCGTAGATTGGTACCCATGGGACAATGAAGCATTAGCGCGTGCGAAAAAAGAAAACAAGCTCATTTTCCTTTCTGTCGGATACTCCACGTGCTACTGGTGTCACGTCATGGAGCGGGAAGTCTTCTCAAACCCAGAAATCGCTGCTATGATGAATAAAGACTTCATCAATATCAAGATTGATAGAGAAGAACGTCCAGATCTCGACGAAATCTATATGACAGCGACGCAGTTGTTGACACAGCGCGGTGGGTGGCCCAACTCTGTTTTTCTCACCCCTGATTTAAAACCCTTTTATGCTGGCACTTATTTTCCGCCTACGGATGTACCCGGCAGACCGGGGTTCCCAACGATTCTTGATGCGGTGCATGAAGCATGGGTAACGCGAGAGGTGGAAGTCATTGAATCGGCGAACCAGGTTTCGGACACTATTGAGTTGGCAACAAGTAGAGGATTCAGAGCACTTACTGCCACGCCACTGGATAGATCTCTTACGACTGCGGCATTGGACTATCTCCGAACGACTTATAGTGAAGCTTATGGTGGATTTGGTGGTGCCCCGAAATTCCCAAGTCCAGCCAATCTTGAATTCTTGCTGAGTGAATACGAGCGAAGATCGGGGGAACACCCAAGCAAAAACACCCCTCCCACAGAAAATGAATCACTGTTGAAGATGGTGACATATACGCTGGATATGATGGCTTACGGTGGGATGTATGACCAGATAGGTGGCGGATTTCACCGGTATTCTGTTGACGAAATGTGGCTCGTTCCGCATTTTGAGAAGATGCTTTACGACAACGCGCAATTGGCGAAAGTTTATCTCCAAGCACATCAGTTAACACAAGAACCTCGCTATCGGCGTATTGCTGAAGAGATCTTCAGTTTCGTTTTCCGAGAGATGACGGCACCTGAAGGTGGGTTTTACGCTGCCTTGGACGCGGAGACGGATGCTGAAGAAGGGAAGTATTACGTCTGGACGGCTGATGAGATTCAGAAAATTCTCGGTAAGAAGCGTTCGGCACGTTTCGCTGGTGTTTACGGTGTCGATAAGGATCCTAATTTTGAGGGTAAAAATGTTCTCTATGTTCCGAATGGCGCAGCGGCGGAGGATGCTCTCAAGGAAGTGGAATCTGCACGAGAGAAACTCTTGACGGCACGCTTTGATCGCGAGTACCCCTTGCTGGACACAAAAATTATTGTCAATTGGAACGGTTTGATGATAGATGCGCTCGCTTATGGCTATCAGGTGCTTGGGAAAGAGCAGTATCTTCTCGCGGCATCGAAGGCTGCTCAGTTTATTCTTGACACCCTAAAAAAGCCGGATGGCGAATTATGTCATACCTATACTGCAGGTGTTATAAAGCAGGATGTCTACCTTGACGACTACGCTTTTTTTGTGCGGGGGTTGCTTGGATTGTATCAGGCTACGGGGGAACAGCAGTGGCTGGATTCAGCGAAAAGGCTGACTGATGCGATGATTCAGCTTTTTTGGGATGACAAAAACGGTGGCTTCTATTACACGAAGGCGGATGCAGAGCATCTTATTGTGCGAACCAAGAAACCTTAT
The DNA here is from genome assembly GCA_965208635.1 of Candidatus Poribacteria bacterium. Lineage (GTDB taxonomy): Bacteria > Poribacteria > WGA-4E > WGA-4E > WGA-3G > WGA-3G. The sequence continues at coordinate 4,960,774 of OZ242349.1, read as the reverse complement.
GACTCCGCTATCCCGTCTGGTAATGCTGTTGCCATCGCAAATCTATTGGCATTTGGAACAGATTATCGAAGTTATGCTGAAGAAACCTTGCAAATTTTCGCACAATCCATGTCACAAAGCCCCTCCTCGTTCATGTATATGCATTTTGCCCTTAACCGTTTTCTAACCTCAGGAGAAAAGTCTAATGAGGTTGAACCATTGATCGTAAGCGCGACCGCTAAGGTTAATGCAGAAAACAAAGGAGTATACGATGTGATGCTTCAACTCAACATTGCTGAGGGATGGCACATGAACGCGAACCCCGCAGGTCAAGATAATTTAATTCCGACAACTATTACGGTGAATACTGATACGCCGTTTGAAATTCTTGATGTAGCGTATCCCAAAGGTAGATCGACACGCTTTGAATTTAGCAACGAACCCTTGAACGTTTATGAAGAGGGTCTCACAATTCCGTTGCAGTTAAAACAGAAACCGAATATGAAGCCCGACAGAGATGTCTCAATTACGCTACAGCTCACCTACCAACTCTGTAGCGAGACTGAATGTCTGTTACCACAGACATTGGATATTCCGTTAGAAGTGCCGTAATTTTTGTCTATGAACGGTGAACTCCTTCCGCAATGGATGTGATTACAGACGATACGCCTCATAATTTACTTGATAATCAGATGCTCGTTTGATATAATAGAATATAGTTAGTAAGCTTACGAATCCTACCCAATTCTGTTGGTACCCAATCCCTACTTTAGGAGGAATTTACGTGAAAATCTTTATTTCAAGTTACACTACGATATTTTTTCTGGTAATGGCGAGCACGCTCGCATTTGCTAACGTTGTTGAGGATCCTGTGCTCTACCTCAATGCCGCTGACAACCCTGCCCACCCGGATGCATGGGAAAATCTCGGCACTGAAGGCGGTGAATTGCTTGCCACAGAAAAACCAATGGACCTCGAAGAGGGTGAAATTAAAATTCCTGCACTCGGTATCAGTGAACCGAATTCAAAGTATTACACAACCACGGAGTCTCTTTCAACCTTTGGCGGTCCACCCGCAAAAAACACACCACTGTTTTTCCAAGATTGGACCTTGGAGTTCCTCTGTAGACGCAATGGTGATTTTTTTGTTGAAGAGCACCATTTCGCCGGTTTCCAGAACAGTCCACGGGAAGGTCAGCAGGGAATTCGACTTTGGATAGTCGGCGGTCAGAATTTGGATGTTTCCATCCATGCCAAGGGGAGTAAACAAGGTGTTCAACCGCTTAACCTGAAACTTGAAGAAGGGGTCTGGACCTGGATAGCGGTCGTCGGCACGAGTGGCAAGTCGATTGTGGCGTATCAAGACGGTAAAGAAGTCAGCAAACAAGCCGGTTTTGAATTCGATAAGAAATTACCGATAAACGACATTTCAATCGGTGCCAATTCCTTCGATGAACGTCGTCGGACTTTCAACGGATCGTTCGCAATCGTCCGCGCTTATGATAAAGCACTGACAGAAGCGGAGATTAACCAAAATATCTCTGGCGCATTTGCTGTTGATCCGGCGGACAAACTTCCAATGACGTGGGCACGCGTAAAACGCGGCTATGAATAATAGCAGCGCACATACCACTGGGTCGCGACTCGTTTCTTTCTACGAAGCTTTTGTGGAAGTATGTTTGCGGGCAGGCACAAGACCTGCCTCTACAAGATGTAAACTTATTTCCCTAATTCACGATAGTATTGACGCTTACGGAAACAGAAATGTCTGAACCTCATCCTATTCCTCCGTCCCAATACCTTGTTTTGGATGATCGTATCATTGACGAGGTGATCGCAGCGGAGCTGACTCTTGGCGAGATTACCAAGCATCCACAGAATCCCTTCTTTGGTGAAGACAAACCGTGGGAACCCCGTTTCGATAACGTTTATGCCAACGTCATCTATGATGTGGAGGACACACTCTATAAATGTTGGTACAATCCGTTTATCATAGATGAACGGGTAACGCACACGCCGCCCGAAAAACGGCATCCTGACTGGTGCAACTACATGGATGTAAAGCCGAACACGCGGGAGATGGGGCTCTGCTATGCTTGTTCGGTAGACGGTATTCACTGGGAGAAACCTGAGCTTGGACTCGTTGCGTTCGATGGAAGCAAACAGAATAACATTCTGATGCGCCGCGTAAACGGGGCGGGTGTTTTCAAGGATGAACGTGAAACCGATCCGACAAGACGTTATAAAATGTTCTTCTGTGGAGAGCCACAAATGACGGTCGCTTTCTCTGCAGACGGGTTGCACTGGGGCGAACCGCTTCCAATTCCACAGGTTGAAGCGCATGGCACGCATCCCAACGCTTTTTGGGCAGAGACATTGGGTAAATATGTCGGTATTACCCGTCAACATGCTCGTAGTATTCGTCTCGTAACACGGACGGAGTCTCCTGATTTTCTACATTGGACACAAGATAAATCTATCCTTGAAGGTCCCAATCCGCGTCTACAGGCGCATGATATGATAGTGTTTCCAACGTGTGGGATTTACATCGGGATGCTCGGAATGATGGTTTATCCAGAAGACTCCAATATTGATGTCAAACAGCATGTTGAATTGGCTTGGAGTCCGGACACCGTCCAGTGGCACCGCATACAAGAAGGGATCCCATTTATCGGGCATACTGCATCGGACACAGAACGTTACGAAGCGACGCCTTACGACTGGGGAACGATCTTCCCCTCTGCTCCGATTTTCTTTGATGATGAGGTACGTATCTACTACGGTGCCGGAGACGGCTACTTTTTCAACTGGCGTAAGGGTTACCTCGCACTCGCAATGCTTCGTCCCGACGGTTGGGCAGGCTACGAACCGATCACAACTGACATGCCTGCCGTCATAACGACCCAACCCTTAACCTTTGATGGCACATCGGTGGGTATAACAGCAGATGTATCGGATGGTGGTTCTGTGCGCGTAGCGATTCTGGATAAAGCAGGGAACCAACTTGCCAGTAGTCAATTAGTTCGCTCGACTGTTACAGATTGCCGTGTGAAATGGGAACTGAGTCAGAATTTAACGAATTTGCGAGGCAAGGAAATTCGGTTAAGATTCCAGGTGCATAACGCAAAACTCTATGCATTTCAAACCGGGACAGAGAGTGGGTAATTCTTATTTATTGATGTTGTCTTCTGCCTCTACAATGCGTTGACGTGTGCACGAATCTTCTGGAACGCGTCTAAAATCTGTTGCATATCATCTGTGTCCCCTAAAAACATGGAATGGCTGAAACTGCAAACCTCTTCTCTGTAGACCCGTTCTGCGTTTGGGCAATTGAGTGTGCTGTAGTCAATTGCTTGCTCCCCAAGGTATTTACGAGGTAATCCGAGACGATCAAACAGTTCAGGGTTGCCAAAGGGACCTTCATTGTAGATAGGTTCACCATGCGCACCGACACCGCACGGAACGCCTTCTGCGCGAAGAGCCTCTAAGAACCGATCGCGTGAAACACCACCAAACTCCTCAGATGCAAATCGAAAATCCCAATAGTAGAAACACCATCGTGTGACACGCGCATCGCGCGGGATAGGGTGGAGTCCATCTATTGCTTCCATGCCTTTGGATAGGTATGCGATATTGCGTTCGCGCGTCTCTACCTGCTCTTCAAACCGTTCCAGTTGATTCAGTAAGAGCGTCGCTTGGAAGTTGGTCATCCGCATATTCAGTTGTGCGAATTGACTTGCCTTTTCTGCAAGGGTTTCATCGTTTGTTAGCACCATTCCGCCTTCGCCACAGGTGAGTGTCTTTCCCATCTGGAAACTGAATGCGCCGAGGTGTCCGATTGAGCCAAGTCCTTTCCCTCGCCATTGTGAACCGTGTGCATGCGCGCAGTCCTCAATCATTTTGAGATTGTGTGTTTCAGCGATCTCCATGATTGCGTCCATGTCAGCAGGATAGCCCCCGTTATGCACCGGAATAACCGCTCGCGTTCGAGGCGTGATGGCTTTTTCAATCGCATCGGGGGCGATATTGTAAGTGAGTGGGTCGATGTCAACGATGACCGGGACTGCATTGACACACACAGCTGACGTTCCTGTCGCCACGAATGTCAGAGCAGGAACGATGACTTCATCACCCGCTGTGATGCCAGCCGCCTTTAGGGCACATTGTAGTGCTACAGTGCCGTTTGCGAGTGGAATACCGTATTTCGCATCCTGAAACGCCGCGAACTTTTCACCGACTTCATCGACTTTCTCGCGTCGGTTCCAGGCACCACTCCGCAAGGTCTCTAAAAGTGCGTTTTCTTCGGTTTCATCGTAAATGGGCCAGTTTTTCCCTAAACTACCTTTGACGACAGGATCACCGCCATTAAGTGCTAACTTTGCCATGTTCATGTCCCCCTTGCTATGTGCTGTGGGAGGGTGTTTTTGTTTGGGGTGTTTTTGCTGGGTGTTTTTGCTGGGTGTTTCCCCAATTTCTTCAATTTCCCCTTGCTTGGGTGCTTCTGCGGATTTCCCCTAAGTAACCCCGACTTCCCTGATACGGTTGATTTGATTTTAGCAGTGTTCCCTTTTTTAGTCAACCAGTTTGACTTGGTTCGTATCGCGGTGTTTGTAGCATTATTCTTGCAGATTTCATCGGGATTCGCTATAGTAATCTTTGAAATCCCGAAACAATGTGTAAACTATGGAATCAACAAATCGAACACTCACAGCAATAGACGGAATTACGGTAGGGCATGCCACCGATTTAACCGCTCGAACAGGGTGTACCGTTGTCCTCTGTCCGGCAGGAGTGACTGCTGGTGTTGATGTGCGTGGTGCTGCCCCGGGCACGCGGGAGACGGAAGCACTCCGTCCGGGACGTTTGGTCCAAAAAGCACACGCAGTCCTTTTGACAGGTGGAAGTGCCTTCGGGTTAGACGCGGCAAGTGGTGTCGTCCAGTATCTTGAGGAGCAGAACGTCGGTTTTCCTGCGGGTTCTGTTCGTGTGCCTATTGTTCCCGCGGCTGTTATCTTTGATCTCGGGGTTGGCGACGCGAATGTCCGTCCTGATAAAGAGATGGGGTATCAGGCGTGTCTCAACGCTACAGATGAACCCGTAGTGATGGGTGCTGTCGGAGCCGGCACAGGGGCAACAGTAGGTAAAGCGCCGGGTGTTACGTCTTCTCCGGGTGGTGTCGGTTCCGCATGTGTGCGTCTCGATTCAGGTTTAATTGTTGCGGCAATTGTGGTTGTGAATGCCATTGGGAATGTTGTGCGTCCAAGGACGGGTGAGATACTCGCAGGTGGAAAAGAAAATGGCGATTTCGTAGACATCACGGAACGGCTCTTGGACGCAGATTTAGTTCAGGGAACCAACACGACTATCGGTGTTATGGCTACAAATGCAACGCTTTCCCCAGCAGAGGTTCACCGCGTCGCAGAGATGGCACACGACGGAATGGCACGCGCCATTCGTCCGGCGCATACGATGTTTGATGGAGATACGCTTTTTGCGCTCGCCACAGGATCGCACATTGGGGGTCGGGTAAATACTATTGGTATTCTCGCGGCGGAAGTGGTCGCGGAGGCGATTGTCAACGCTGTGAGGACGAGATAACCTCGCCCCTACATCGGATACCCTTGCATTGCTGCTGGGATGTCGATGCCGAACTCGTTCAGAACTGTCGGGGCAATATCGTACAGACTTTTTGGGGAAGTGTGTCCACTTGTTTGTCCATGCCGTTTTATGATGTAAATTCCCATCTCGGCGTGGTTGCAGTCATCAGGACCGGTATCGTTTTCGTAGGTATAGATACTGTTGTATCCGACACTCCCGACTGAACGCCAAAAGAGATTACCGAAGTAGACGATGAGATCAGGCGCGATGTTTCGACATTCTCTATAAACCTCTTCGGGCTTGAAGACACGTGTGCCGATGTTGTGTCCTTCCTCATCTACAATCGCTTCGAGTTGCTCCTTCAATTCGTCTCGGACGCTCTCATAATCTTCTGCCCTGACAATTCCGTTAGGTTCTCTACCTTCAACGTTAATAAAAATTCGCGCGTAGTACCCGCCTTCTCCCCATGCCTTTGTTTGGTCCCAATCTACCATATCTGGTGTCCATCGCGTGATTTCACTCGGCTCGGTTTTTAGCGTCAGATAGCCATGCTTTCGGAGCCATTCATTAACACAGATACCCCCGTCCATCCGTTTGGCACCGTGGTCGGAGACGACCATGATTGTAGTATTGTCGTCTACACACGCTAATGTCTCTCCGAGTTCTGCATCGAGGGCGCGATAGTAGTTCCGCATCGTATCTGAGAACGGCGAATTCGGTTCGTACTTCGGGTGTGTTTTATCCCAAAATCGCCAGAAAGCGTGATGGAGTCGATCCGACCCCATTTCAACCATTGTAAAGAGGTCCCAGTCCTTTGTTTCAAGCAGATAGCGTGCGAGTTTGAAACGTTCTGCGGTCATTTTAAGGAGTTGTTGCTCCAGTTCTGCGCGCCGATCGGTGCGAAAATTGGGTATATCAATCATGTAGTCGCTTGCGACTTGTGTGATTTCCCGTGTAAGTCGCCGCGGGAAGGTCCATTGTGAATTGAGATTAGGTGTGAGGAAACTGGTAACCATCCATCCCGGAAACGGTTTCGCTGGATAGGTGAGTGGCACTCCCAAAATGACCGATTTCTTTTGCGCCTGCCCCAGCAGATCCCAGAGCGTCGGCACCTTGATGACGCGAGAGTTGGCGATAGTGAGGGTGTCGTAGGAATAATCCTTGCGGTTTCGGAAGCCGTAGATGCCGAGTTCACCCGGATCACGGCTGGTCATCATGCACATCCACGCTGGCACGGTGATCGGTGGGATCGTGCTTTCCAGCTCGCCGTAGATGCCTTCTTCCATCAAACGACGTGTATTGGGCATATCGGCTTTAAAAGCGTCAAAGACAAGTTCGGGTGCGGCGCAATCCCAGCCGATAATGAGGACGCGTTTTCTCATATTTTTACCTATAAAATCTGGTCCCTGTTCATTTTATAGTAAAGTCCACAATTACGTGAACACTTTTATTGTAGCGTAGACCGTTCATCTGCGTGCTAAAGATGCACAAACTAACAGTTTATGCTACATCCGTCAACTTATTTTTCGACTTTACTATAAATCACGGCTTGCGATCGGTATTAACAGGCGGTTCGTCGTTGCTAAGGAACCGCTCAATCGTGTTTCTCGTTGCCGGGCGTGTGCGGAAATCCGCAACCCACGGTTCACGGAAGTACGCTTGCTTTTCACGTGGTAAAGCGGACAGAACTTCAGGCGGAATCGGTAGCCGGTGCCAATGTGTTGCGAGGTGCGCGTAGGCGTTTAGTACTGCCACACGCGGTGTCTCCCGTTGCCACACGGGACCGGCGTGACATAAGTTTTCTGTGAAGAAGATTGCACTGCCAGCCGGGCATTCGTAGGTCATCAGAAACGGGCTCCGCTTCCCTTCCTCTAACGACATGTGGTCGGGATGCATTGGGAAGTTGGATTTGTGACTACCAACTATAAAATGCGTCCCACCATCCTTTTTAGAAATGTCTGTGAGTTCAAAGACGACACGCACCATTCCAGCGTGGATCTGCCCGTTATTGACGCGATACCCGAAGATTGGATCTGCCTGTTGTGGTCCACCACCGTGGAGTTCGCCATGCCTCTGTCCTTTTTCGCGCCAGACAGAGTAAGAGTGCTCTAACCGAATCTCGGGTCCGATAATTTCATGTAGGACCTCCAGGACTTTGGGGTGATCAATCAGGACGCTCGCGGGACCGCCCGGTACGGCACGATGTTCTGGTGGTAAGGATTCTTTGTTGTGATGCATCCGGTCGATCTGATCAATGATTGCATCTACTTCATCGCGTTCAAGAATCGCAGGACGAATGAGGAATCCAGTTAAGTCAAATCGAAATTTTTCTTCATCAGTCATGGGCTGGTATCTCCTATGTTATCTTTGTGATAAAGCACAATTAGAAAATTATGCCCAACGCGGATTTCTTCCACCGAACCGTTGTTCGCTGATATTCCACAACTCTGATAAGCCGAGTTGCCGGATGTGTTCCAGTCCGGACAGACACGGATCGTTTACATGGGTTAACCATCGTTGGAGTTCCGCTTCGAGTTCTACGCGAAGGTCTTGTGAGTCTTCATCGTCGATGAGATTGTTCAACTGATAGGGATCGTTGTCGTTGTCGTAAAGCAACCATCCCGTTCCGTCGTAGTGGCGCGCGTAGGTATAGCGATGCGTGCGAACACCACGCCACTCACGAATACCGAAGTTAAATCCTTCACTTCCGTGCAATGGAACTTCAAGCAGGACGGATTGTGGTTCGTCAATTGTGTTACCGAGCATTGCTTCTGAAAGGTCTATACCTTCCACTCCGTCTGGAATCGGTAAATCGCACAGCGACAGCATTGACGGCATGAAATCGACGAGACTTAGCAAGGTGTCGCGGGTAACGCCTGCTGGAATTTTGCGGGGCCAACGCGTCATGAAAGGAATACGACTGGATTCGTCCCACGGACGTTCTTTCCTGACATGTCCGTGGCTACCGAGCATATCACCGTGGTCAGACGTGTACACAAGGATCGTATCGTCAGCGATACCAATTTCGTCGAGCGCGGTCATCAAACGTCCGAGATTTTCATCCAGAGCCGTGATATGCGCGTAGTAGCCGGATAGATCTTTCCGCGTTTCGGGTGTGTCCACGGCGTTCGGGCGCAACTGAATTTCTTCGGGTGGATACATCGCTGTGTAACGTTCCGGCACGTGTTCATACGGATTGTGTGGTGGTCCCCAACTCATATAGAGACAGAAGGGTTCATCGGCATGCTCTCGGCAGTATTCAATGGCTTTGTCGGTCTGAAATTCCGGTTCATAGTCGTCAATCTGCATCTGATTTCCATCGGAATCGTGGTAAGGGGCATTGAAATAGTCGTGGTGACAATTCCATCCGACCCAATGATCGAAGCCGAAGCGCATCTCAGGTGTGATGAACTTGTCTCTCGGCATACCGCCGAGGTGCCATTTGCCGATGTAACCTGTGGCGTAGTCTGCTTCTCTGAATACCTCTGCGATGCCAGTTTCTGTTAGCGGGAGTGGTAGATCATTGGAGACAGCTTTGTGATTCAACGGATATTTGCCTGTCATCAGACATCCGCGTGCTGGCACGCATATCGGGACATTGGTGAAGGTATTGGGAAAGAACATCCCTTCCTGTGCGAGTTTATCCATCGCAGGCGTTTGGACTTGTGGATTTCCTGCGCATCCGACATCACATTGGCGATGCTGGTCCCCGAAAACGAAGATTAAATTGGGTTTACGAGTAGTTTTCATTATTTATAGTTGTCAGTTTCAGTTATCAGTTTTCAGATAGATGGTTAAGCGAACTGAAAACCATTCTTCCAACAACTAACAGCTGATAACCGTTAACCACTCCTTTGCATCCATGTATAAATTTGGCGAAGTGCCCCTTCACTCTTTGTCCACAACGCCCTTTTCAGTGGCGAAATGACCTTTGTGTAACTGGCGAAGTTTGTCCGGACTGCGCGATACTGTTCCTTATGGGCAATTAAACCTGTGTTCTCTGGTGGAGATGCTCCAAAATCCACCCATTCGTATTGTTCACGACACGCTTGTGTGATGATGTGGTGGAAAATCGCGTTGTTAGGACGATATTTCAAGAACGCTGGCACAGATGCTTCACACCATAACGTTACAGTCTTATTGAAGTGTAGATAGAGAAGTCCTGCGATAATCGTGCCGCGATATATAGCGATAGCAAGTTTGGCGATTTTCCGCTCCAGGAGTGTCTGCATAAGCGCACACGGTTTCGGGGTGCCCCCTAACCGTTTGACTGTGATGAGATACATGTCGTAAAAGGTTGATAACGCCTCTTCACTGTCCGTAACCGTCACACCCGATTTTTCTGCCTTTCTGACGGCACCCCGTACCCGTTTGTTATAGGCATGCCAGAGGGATTCAACATCTCCGTTCGTTTTCAAAAGATGCGTGAAGTGATCTGTCCGCGCGTAGCCCATTTCAGTGAAGAGATTACCATAGATTGCGGTGCACTTGGGGGTCAGCGTCCAACGAATTTCACACCACCCCTTTGCTACTGCTGCGGTTTCAATGGACTTTAGTAGTATTTCAGGATTTATTTCTACTGATTCGATAAGGTGTACACCGCCAAACAGATTCCACGGCATTGAATGCCATAGACGGATGCTCGGTATGGGTTGAAAAACGAAAGCAGGCAACCCACCTATCACTGAATTAGCTTGATTGATGAGCAGGTAAGTTGGGGTGAGTTGGCTGAACGCATTCGCTAATGCATCTCGCCATGCCAGACTTTGAAAGGCAGTCGCATCCGGACATTGCCGAAGCGTGGCATCCCATTTCTCTTGGGTTTGAGGGGTCAAGGGATCTAAGGTGTACACAGGCACATTATTACAATCGAAAGACTCATTTTGGCAAGTATACACTGAATTTCAATCTATGTCAAATCTTTTACAGGGTCATTTAGTTTTAAGAATTTATTCGGGTTTTTACGCTTCTTTTGACGATTCGGAGCGGTTAGAAACCGCTCCTACCGAGTTGAGGGAGTTAAAAAGAGTAAAAAATATTCACAGATATAAAGTAAATATATAAACTAAATGGCTCTGAATCTTTTAGGCTGGCTCTTGCGAAGTAGATTCGCACAATTAATGTTGACGACGCAATTTTCGTTCAAATTTGGAGATTTTCTGTCGAACTGGAAGCGATGGTATAGCACAAGACATTGGGCTATGTTCTACTCTTTACTTTCGCCCAGACTGTCGTTAACTTACCGCTCACTTTGACATCGACGATGTTATTTTTCAACTCTTTAACTTGATCTGCATCTAAAGCAACTGAGAATACTACTACCTCATCAAGATAGCCGTTGTACCAATGGTTACTCCCATCACGATGGCCAAGTCGCAGGTCCTGATCTCCAGCAGTCAATTCAGCCCCATGAGGTACTGTATTCACCAAATTTCCATCAATGTAGATTTTGGCACTGTTGCCATCATAAGTACAGGCACAGTGGGTCCATTTTCCAGGTTCAGTAGTGTTATGGCCGGAATTCATCACCCTGTGTGCCCCTTTACCACCTGCCGAGAGCGTAAAATAGAAGTAGCGATTGCCGCGATTAACAAAGAGCCCGTAATTCTCCCACGGTCCACCTTGCGTTCCATTTGCCATTATACACAGCCAGCCGTCTCCAGGCGCATCATTCCAGTTAACCCAAGCAGCAATCGTGACTTCATCTGCCATTGAGAGGGACTCAGAATTCCTGATTAGGACATAATTATCTCTACCTTTGAATTCCATCGCGTCGCCATACTTACCCTTGCCCTTCGCAATAGATGCTTCCATAATCGTTCCGTCATTCCTGGATGTCGAACCATCTATAACTTCATTACTTTGGGGATCGTCAAAGGACATATAGAGAACAAGTTCATCACGTGGCAGTTGTGCTTGTGTTACTATGGGTAAGAGGCAATAGAACAGAACGAGGGCGTGAAACTGCGCACGAAAAAAAAGAGTTTGGATCATAGCGACAATAGGAACCTTATTTGTTGGTATTCCTCTCCTCTAAGGCAGATTTTTCGTTAAATCTCCAAATGTTTTGAGGTATAGGGAATCTTGCCTGCGAGAGGTAAGCTTTGGAAGCTACTTTACGGATTTTTAAGGGTTATGCCGCCAGTGCCGCGAACAGTGCCTTGATGTAGCCGACGGAGTAAGCTAATCCAACATCGCCTTCCAATTTCGGGATGTGATCGGCGTTGATGCATCCGTCAAATCCGACCTTTTGTAATTCTCGGACGATTTTGAAAGCATTCATATCACCATCGTCAAGCAGGACTTCCTCAAACGCTCCGGCTGTTGCCAGGCTACCGCGGACGTTCCGTAGATGAACCATGAAGATACGCCCTTTACGTCCGTAGTTATTGATTTCGTCAAGGACAATCGCACTGCCACCGGCTTCCGCCCGAGTGCCGCAACAATAGAGATAGCCCACGTTCCTGCTGGGAAAGGTATCGGTGACACGGTGGAATCCGAGACTGCCGAGCGGTGTATCAGGATTCGGCACGTCTGATGGATGGATAGCGAGTTTAATGTCGTATTCATCGGCGATAGGAACGAGTGCTCCGTAGATTTCGGTGAAACGTTTCCACCACTCGTCAAGGGCTTCCATCGTCGGTGTCGGTGGTGGATTTTGGGTTGCGGCGCGGCTTTCGCCACGGGAGGTGTAACCGCCCCTATGTACGGATGAATAACGCGTCATGAGGTAGTCAAATGTATCACCCCAAAACCTTTGGCGTGCGATAGGGACGCCGGCTTCTGCGAAAACCCGGAGGGCATTACAGGTGTTCTCTAATTCTTTTTCACCATCGGGTTGACCCTGCATAAACTTTTCTGTGATATTCGGGAGTGTTACACGGTTGATGTCGAGTCCCCAGGATCGGATCCGTTTTTTGATTTTCAGGACCTCATCCAAATCCGGGTAACCTTGTTCTTCGACCCCGGGAAAGGCGTTACCGCCTCCGAAGTCGATACAGTCTGCCCCGAGTTGTGTGACCTGTTTGAGGTAGCTATCTGAAAGTCCACCGTCCCAGACTGAAATTTTCATGTTTTAATTATTCCTTGCGGTTCGTTCAAGGGGGTTAAGCGTTCACGTCCCCTGCCGTAGATCCGCCCTCCATTTCATTACGGGCTTGCAATTTGATGTTTATGAAGAGAAGCAGAAAACCACTTGCCATTAAAGGGGCAACGGTACGGGTTGTCCACTCTCAACAGATTGATATGCGGCTAATGCGATTTCAGCGGCGGCGCGACCGTCTAAACCTGTGATAGGTGGTGACGTGTCGTTACGGATTGCTTCTGCGAAGACGCGAATCTCTTCTTGAACCGGCGGCGGCACCTTAATATCTGCCACTTTAATCTGTCGTCCTTCACCCTCAAAAGGTTTTATCTGGATGGCGGCATCGCCTCCCCATATCTGTGGAAAATAGATGGAACCACCTTCACAATCGACCCGTCCGCCATAACCACCAACAGCGGAGACATGACTGGAATGGAGCAAGCCGATTGCTCCGTTTGCAAACTGCAAGGAAGCAAGCACCACATCTGGATAGTCGCTTTTATCTGGTCCGTATTGTCCACCGGCGGCATAGACGGATGTTACATCACCACAGGTCCAGCGCATAAAGTCGACTTCGTGGGCGTTGATTTCCATGAGGGTCCCACCAGACTTCGCACGTTCCAGTCGCCATGGTGTGTGACTATACCCACTACCCCACGATCCACCGATGCGATGCACCATCATACAGGCAGGGGCACCGAGTTCTCCGCTCTGAACGATTTCGCGAACAACGGAATGCGTCCCGTGATAGCGACATACCAAACCGATGGTAAGTTTGACACCGTTATCCTCTGCGGCGGCAATCATAGCGTCGCAAGCCTCCAACGTGGGCGCCATCGGTTTTTCGGAAAAAACGTGTTTTCCTGCGTTCGCGGCATCGACTGCCATCGGTGAGTGCATAAACGGCGGTGACGCGATTAGGACTGCACGAATCCGATCATCGGCGAGTAATTCGTGGTAGTCTAACGTATAGGACACACCAAGGTCTGTAGCAAGTTTTTCAGCCAATGCTTCTTGCACATCACTGACGGAGATGACCGCTATTCCCTCAACAGCGTGTGCGCTGGTGGCAAGGCTTCTGCCCATGCCACCGCATCCAATAACACCAACTCCAATCGTTTCCATATTTTTAATTTTCCTTGCGGTTCGTTTAGGCAGGCTTAGTAAAAACATGCCTAAACGTATATCCAGCCCGGCGCGTTGCTTGGGCTTACAAGCTTTGGTTATCTACCTTCGTCTTGATTTGATGTGCCCCCATGTAACGCTTAGTTTGCTTGCGGAAGGACTGACATCAAGCCCTGTGGCTTTCATGTTGTTCTCGACCTCTGCGATGCTCAGGACGCGATCGTAGATGCGAAATTCGTCAATATACCCCTGGATGGTATCGCAATCGCACCCATCTGATCGATCTCCGATGCCGAGGAGGAGCCCTCCTTTGGCAATCTTACCACCCTTCATGGCGTACTTTTTTTCCTGTTTTCCATTCACATAATAGTGAACCGTTGCGCCATCATAGGTGCCTACGAGGTGCAACCACTCTTCAAGTGGAATGTCCTCCAGGACGTTGTCCTGTGCTGCCACCGTATTTTTACCGCCGGATCTGACGAAAAAACCGTGTTGGTTGTCGTCATCGTCGTAATAGAGGCTCGCGACAGCAGTGTTGGTTGGCATATTGTCAAGTGAGATAATCCGATTCCAACTGTCGTCCAAGGCGTTGATATATGCCCAACATTCGAGGGTGATCTCTTCCCAGTCACGATCGATTTTTGCTGGGTTTGAGTCTTCAACGAGGAGGCGATCAACACTTCCATCAAAAAGGATGCACTCACCGACTTTGCAATCGCCGGCAGGTGCAGCTTCGGGATCCCCATGAACAGCGGCAACAAGTCCTGACAAGATATCTACCGCCTCTTTTTTAATTTTTACTGTGTCTTTGTCGAAGGACCAGTAAGCGATTAAACCATCTTCAACCGCACCGATAATCGCTCCGGTGGGTTGCGCGTTCCATAGGAGGCACGCGAGAAGGAGAAAGGTTACGATGTAGAGTCGTGAGTATTTCACAAATTGTCTGTTCTGAGGATAGACACTGTTTTTCAGACGCATGATTGATTCCCTCCTTCTAATTGATAAAGTGATTCGTCGTCAGTTATCAGTTAAAAGAGAACTACGGTAGTTCTAACACCTCTTAACTGACGACTTTAACCATCTATTCGCCTCCGATACAATATTCAAAGGCACGAGTAGATGGTTAAAACTATTCTAAAACATGTCGCGCATGGCGCGTTCTCGTCGATCGGCGATTTGACGTTCACGTTCTTCATCAGACAGTCGACCCTGTTGTTCAGAAACGATGGGACGGTATTCAGCGACTTCGCTCTTCCGCTTGAACACTCGGAAGAAGTCGAAACGACTTAAGGTTGGCGGGATGTTCCCTGGACATAGTGCGTGTAATCCAACATGCACTGAACGTCCCATGCCGACATTCGTTTGTCCACAGCTTTTCCATTGGATGCCGTCACTGCTGGCGAAAGCAGAGAATTGGTTCCCTCTGCGTTCCATGCGTAGGAAGAGTTCTCGGACATTTCTAAGCCCACCGCTGCGCCCGCGTAAGTTGAATGAACGTCCAACATGGCGTTCAAATCGGACATCGCCTCTGAAAGCGTGTGGTCCCGAGGTTTTCTCAAGTCTGAGGAATCGGTTAGGGTTTTTCCATACTAATAAGCCACCGTGTTCTTTCAGTTGTGGCGAAATTCGCATGCGAGTTTCAATAGCGAAGTCACCAGCGACTTCCATGAGGAGAC
This sequence comes from Candidatus Poribacteria bacterium, assembly GCA_965208635.1. GTDB lineage: Bacteria > Poribacteria > WGA-4E > WGA-4E > WGA-3G > WGA-3G. Next base: position 4,945,312 of record OZ242349.1, on the reverse strand, counting down.
GTGGTGCGCTCATATCGCCACTTCTACCATCTGGACCGTGCCAGAGGTCTTGCCCGGGTTCAGTTCGCATTTCTAAGTAGCCTTGGCGTTCTGCCCAGGAGCCGCCGCCCTTCGGATCATCCCATCGCCATTCCGGACGCATACGGTTTCCGATGAACTCATCTTCAAATACCATCTCTGTGAACTCACCTGAAGATGCCCATCCTTCGATCTTCACAGCGGAGATGGAGTCTCCGAAATTTTGAGGGAGTAAATGGAGGTTCGGCAATTCTTTTTTATATTCCGAGGGTTCCATACGGATAGGTAGAGGTGCGCCTTCAAAGTCAGGGTGTTCGTAAAAGACGACCTCCGCCCCATGGCGTGGGAAATCTGGTCCTTTGAAGATACGGATTGACGAAATCCGATCCTCGAACCAAGTTCCGCCTTGCGCATCCCGTAGGTTGGCGATATCGCGCAGGATCGTGATTTTCCTGCCTCGGAATTCGACGTGTTCATAGCAGTCCACAATCAGGGGAATAGTGCCCCATTCTGGTCCAACCACTTCCAGTGTGGAACCGAAGTTGATTGATGAAATTCTGTCGGCGAAGTTGTAAGCGGTGTCATGGAGGTTTGGGTAAAATCCAGGTCCAAGTGCTAACTTTTGACCCCGGAAGTGACGATGCTGGTAAAGGATAACTTTGTAGTTCGGGTTTGACGAGAAGTTCGGACCCTTATAGACGCGAACAGAAGAGATATTGTCTTGAAATCCGATGTCTCGTGTAAAGGGAACAGGCTCTACAACATATCCCATTCTGCCCCGGAAGTTTGTATGTTGGAACACCTCAACAACGAGGCGCGGTATGACAGTAGGCATTTTTTTCTCCTTTTTTATAGTTATCAGTTTTCAGTTAAGAGGTTTCATTTAAAAGTTGTCTTTTGGGATTGACGATTGTTAACTGTTAACTATTTTAAGGGTTGCTTCGTAAATTTGAGCATATCCACTCCGATCAGATGTGAATACAACATGCTTACCATCTGGACTGAAGGACGGATGTGGATGTGTATGCTGTGGGGCATAGACCTGAATTGGACCTGCCGCATACGGGAACGGTCGGTTCCAATGTTCACCGATAGATGAAGCATTGGGATAACATAACGTCTGCGGTGCGCCGATACCGTCGCGTGGATCAAAAATTTGGATGCCGATGTCTGGGAAATTAGTATCTGCTACCATGAGTGTTCCTGTGGGATTGCTAATGGCATGCCATGCGTTGAGCGTTGCCACCTGTCGAACGATTCCGGTATCAGCATTAACACATCTCACGCCGTGGGGCCAATCGACAAAAGCAAGTTCACGCGTCCCTGGGATCCATGTTTCATGTGTGACCCATTCGTTCTTTTCGACGTTCTGGGCATAGAGGCGACGATTCCCGCTTCCGTCGCGATGAATTATCCACACCCGATCCGTGAGGGGACCTGCGTAATAGAGCAGGTTGGAATCATCGGGACAGAATTGGAGGTGTCCAATGCTATCTCTCTGCAGGATTATGTCGTGCTTGCCGGTGTCTATATCTATGATAGCGAGTGCGGATTCTTTACCGATCTTGAATCTGATAGCCCACCATCGGTTGTCGTGACTCAAAGCGGTTGTGCCCATAGCGGCAGCGACCATGCCTTCATCCTGCATCGCCGTCGCGGCGAAATTGACGAGTTCCCGCTCCTCAAGCGTCTCCAAATCTACTTTCCATCCGCTTGTACCTGCTGTGAAGTAGACTGCTTTTCCATCGCGCGAGGGATGCACCGACCATTCTGATATGTCAGGTCTATCTGTTAATTGGCGAAGTTCACCCGTGCTCCGTTCTTCTGCGAATAACTGTGGTGTCCCTGTTCGGTATGAGACGAATATCAACCGCTGCATCGCATCGTCATACGCGGGTATGATGAAAAAAGGGTGATGGTGCACGGCAGATGTGGTCGTCACCTGCCGAATCTGTGTTCCGGTGCGTGGGTCGATGAAGGATCGGGATTCAGGGGGCTGGACTGTTCCTTTCGCCATTTTTTTTTACCATGCATGTCTGAAGGGCGTTTCTGTTGTCAACGCCGATCTAAAATTGATGAGGAACCTGCCTGAGACGGATAGTTGTGTCTACTGATGCCTACGGGATAAGTGCGGTTTGAAACCGCACCTACCGGGGGATTGCTTAATCCTATTCTTCAAACGCCGCATCAAAGGCAACAGCAGAGGGTTCAAAGTCATAACCCTTGACAGCAGCACACGATTCGCGTGCGCCGTGTTCTCTGTCCATGCCGCTGTCTTCCCACTCAATGGAGAGGGGACCGTCATATTCCATGGTGTTGAGAGCGCGAATAATTTCTTCAAAGTTAATGTTACCACGACCAATGGAACGGAAGTCCCAATTTCTGCGGGCGTCCCCGAAGTTCAGATGTCCGCCGAATACACCGGATAAACGGGGTGTATCTGCCCACCAAACATCTTTCATGTGGACGTGATAAATCCGATCACTCAACCGTTCAAGGAACGCTACATAGTCAACGCCTTGATAGCCGAGATGGCTGGGGTCATAATTGAATCCGAATGCTTCTCTGCCGTTGACTGCCTCAATAGCACGTTCTGCGGTGACGATGTCAAAGGCGATTTCGGTGGGGTGAACTTCAAGCCCAAATTTAACACCGACTTCGTCGAAAACATCGAAAATCGGGTTCCAGCGGTTGGCGAAATCTTCAAAACCGGCATCAATTTGTGCTGGGTCGTTCGGAGGGAAAGAGTACAGAAGATGCCATATTGAGCTACCGGTGAAACCGTTGACGACGTTTACGCCAAGTTTCGCGGCAGCGCGCGCTGTGTTTTTCATCTCTTCGGCGGCACGTTCCTGAACGCCTGCGGGATCTCCGTCGCCCCAGATCGTCTCTGATACGATGCCTTGATGTCGGCTGTCAATATTATCGCAGACTGCCTGTCCGACAAGGTGATTGCTGATTGACCAAACTTTGAGACCGTATTTTGCGAGTAGATCGTGTCTGCCTTGGCAGTAGCTATCGTCTGCGAGTGCCTTGTCTACCTCGAAATGGTCGCCCCAGCAGGCGAGTTCTAAACCATCATAGCCAAATCCACTCGCTTTTTCTGCTAATTCTTCTAATGTTAAGTCTGCCCATTGGCCTGTAAAGAGTGTTACAGGTCTTGCCATAGTGTAACTCCTTTTTTACGGTTATCAGTTTTTGGTTATCGGTTTTCGGTTAATGCTTCTGGCGGTTGCATAAGTTGTGTTTGCCACAAGCCGTTTCTTAACCGACAACTGAAAGCATTGCGACCAATGCGTACTGACAACTATTACGCTGGCGGCGTATAACTCGCATCGATCCAGGCGCGTTGTTTACCACTGTCTACAGCGGCATTGATGAAGTGTACCCCGCGAGCACCATCTTGAACGGTTGGAAAATCTGTGTCGAATTCAGCTGGGGCTTCGCCAGCGATGTTCGCGGCTATTGTCCGTGCGGCGTTTACATAAATATTTGCGAATGCCTCTATGAAAGCTTCAGGGTGTCCGAAAGGTATCCGCGAGTTGTGTTGAACGACCTCAGATAGATAGTCGTTGCCGCGTTTGTAGACCTGTTCGGGACCATCGGGGAAGCGAACATAGAGATAGTTCGGATTTTCCTGATGCCATTCCAGCGATGCATCGGTGCCGTAAACACGGATACGCAGGTTGTTCTCTTCACCTACCGAGATTTGGGACGCATAAAGCACGCCGCGGACTCCGTTTTCATAATGCACGAGTAGATTTCCATCGTCTTCTAACAGGCGTCCCTCTACAAAAGTGGTCATGTCGGCACAAATTTCTTCGATTTCGAGTCCGGTGATATAATGTGCCAAATTTTCTGCGTGGGAACCGATGTCCCCGATACATGAGGAGGCACCCGCTTGATTCGGATCAGTGCGCCAGACGGCTTGTTTCGCGCCTTCGTCCTCTAAAAATGTGGCGAGCCAGCCTTGAGGGTACTCAACGACGATTTTGCGAAGTGTTCCGAGTTTTCCTTCTTTCACGAGTTCTCGTGCCTGCTTCACCATTGGGTAGCCTGTGTAGTTGTGTGTGAGTGCGAAAACGACATCGTGTTCTTTGACAAGGTGGCATAACGCTTCAGCATCGGCAACGGTTGTTGTCATGGGTTTATCACAGACGACGTGAAAACCGGCTTCGATAAAGGTTTTGGCGACATCGAAATGAATGTGGTTCGGTGTCACGATTGAGACAAAATCAATACGTTCGCCTTCGGGAAGTTGGCTCTCTTTCTCTGCCATTTCTTTGTAGGATCCATAGACCCGACTCGCGTCAAGGAAGAGTTCGGCACCTTGTTGGTTGGATTTTTCGGGTGACGATGAGAACGCACCCGCAACGAGATCTATTTCTCCATCGAGTGCCGCGGCTTTACGATGGACAGCACCGATGAAGGCATCCGGTCCACCCCCTACCATGCCGTAACGGACTTTCCTGTTCAGTGGCATCTTGTGTATTTGCTCCTTTGTTTGTGTAGAATGGGAAACCTGTAAGTTTCGCCCTATATGGTATTTTGATTCCAAGAGACATTATCTCATATTTGGATACTTTTTTCAAGGTTTTTTGTTCAGAAGGGGTGTGTAAAATTTCTGGCATTCGGTATAATCGTAGGTTGGGTTGAGCGGTAAAAACCAAGACACTGGAGTTTACCCCCGGCAACTCCGCTATTTCAATGACCTGTTCTGTGTAAATAGAGATAGCAAAACCCAACGTCCCAAACGGTGCTGGTGTGAAAAGGCGTTGGGTTTCACTTGTATTCTGGTGCGTTCAGGTGCTTTGTGCGTTTGAGAATCATCGCCGCTATGAGGTCTTCAATCAGGCCTCGTTCAACCCAACCTACAGGATTTTGACAAAATATTTACACACCCTTCAGAAGCATTCAGTAGTTAGCAGTCAATAGGATCGCGATCCCAGAGACACGGCTCAGACATAGGGATAAGAAAATGTGGCGAGTTTCAGAGTATTCAGAGTAAAATTTAAAGAAGGGTGGATTTTAAAAAGGTTGTGAATATAGACCCTGACTGGGTTTCGAGTGGTTTTGATAGGCGATTTCTGAAATGCTTACTCTGAAACTTCAGACTCGGTTTTCAATGAGTCTTTATGGATAACATACGTTAATTTATTTTTAACTCATTTGCTAAAAAGTTACGATTTGGTAACTTTTTTTGTATTTTGGATAACTTGCTAAAATTGTCTGAGAATCCAATGCGTGTGTGGGTTTAGGCGCGTTTTTTTATTCGATTTTTCTGTGCGAAAAAAATAATTTGGCGGAAAGTGCAACATTTTGCAAACCGGCGATACATCACTTTACTGCTATGCCTGCGAGGGAGTTAGCAGTGCGGCAATGTCTTCCGGTAGTTTAATCTCATATTTCTGCTCAAAATCGGCAACGTTTTCGTATTCTTTGCGAAACTGTTCAGGGATAATATTTTCCTGCTTGTCTCTGGCAGTCGTAAGATTTTCTTTGGCTTTTTCCCATTCTTGCAAGCGTACAAACACCATACCGCGATTGTAGTATGGCTTTGCTAAATCCGGCTTGCGTTGTATCGCCTCGTTATAGTCCTTGATAGCAAGTTTATATTTCCCTTGTTGGGAATAAGCGTTACCACGATGGTTGTAAGGATGGACAAGATTTGGCCTCAGTTCTATTGCTTTGGTGTAGTCTTTGATGGCATGATCAAACTCGTCTCTTTCGTGGTAGACAATACCGCGATTGTAATAGCCATAAGCAAAGTTCGGATCGAGCGTTATGGCTGTGTTATAGTCTTCAATGGCGCGATCTGTCTCACCCTTGAGTTTATAAACGATCCCACGGTTGTTATATGCCTCTGGCAAATCAGGATCCAATTTTATCGCTGTGTTACAATCTGTGATGGCGCGATCGTAATCCCCTTTGATACGGTATGCGCTGCCACGGTTGCTATAGGCTTCGGCATAGTTGTCCTTGCGTCTAATTGCCGTGTTAAAGTCTTCAATGGCGCGGTCAATTTCGCCGATATTGCCATACGCGATGCCTCTATAGTTATAGGGCGTGGCAAAACTTGGTCTTTCCATAATGAGTTTGGTAAAACGTTGGATGGCGTTTTCGTTAGGATCCTGGACAACTTCGGTCTTCATGTTTATGCCTCCGTTCTGTTTGGTATTGAGTGTATCAAGTTTTCAAAGTATTTTCGATCAACTCCATTTCGGCTTGATAAATTTCTATAGCGGTTTTCTGGTGGCTGCTCTGGTCTCTAATAAATCCATGGAGATCGTTGTAGACGTCTCGCGTTGAGATGCCGTGTTGTTTTTGCAGGTGGTCTAATATGGGTTCTTTGAGCGATCCGGGAATATCAATGACGGTGTATTGTTTTTGTTCAAGAAAACCTTGTGGAGGCCGAATGAAGACGCTTTTTTGTGCTATAACACGGTTTTGCGGATTTCGAGGAGATTTGATATAATCTTTCGCAATAAGTCGTTTTGGGATTGGTTAAATCTAATATAACATTTCGCAGTTAGTAGATTGGGGGATGGTTAATTTTGGTTTCACGTTATTTCTACTTTAGCTCTTTTTATGCATTCTAACACTTTGGCTGTTTGTAGGCAATAAAAAACCGCGAGACCGATAGGAGGTTTCGCGGTTTTTAGATAGGTCTTTCGTCAAACGGGCATGGTATGGTTCACACCACCACTACTCAACAGGATACACGCCTCTATATCTCGCTGAAGCGTGCTATAAATATAACTATCGGAGTAGAGATATGTTTGCCAAGTTTATCAAGGATAGTATGAGAGTTTAAAAAGAAGTAAGCCACTTACTAAGTGCACTTTTTCCACCATTTCTCGTTTCTTTGATGCCGTTAGTTCAACCACTTCGCGGCTTTTTTTTCAATGTCTAAGGCGACTGTTAGACACCCAACGAGCTGCTCAAGGTGAGCGATCCGCGACGCATCCGCCGCTGATGCTTTGATAACATCAAAGTATACGGATTGTCAAGAAAACCGTCTTGTCACCCGACTTGGCGGTTTTTCACTTGACAACAACGATCAATCCGTGTACTGCCATCGGAAATTTGGACCACTCTCTAAACCAAGATTGTGATACAATAACAATCTATTTGAAAGGAGCATTCCGATGGCGAAACGCAGAAGATTTACCCCCGAATTTAAAGCAGAAGTTGTGCTGGAGGCACTTCGCGGTGAAACTTCCCAAGCGGAATTGTGTCGGCACCATAATCTAAGTGCAGACCAAGTCTCAAAGTGGAAGCAGCAAGTCGTTGAAAATATAGCGACGCTCTTTGACGCTACGGATAAGCAGTCGAGCGAGTCCGTAGAACGGGTGGCTCAACTTGAGCAACTCGTTGGACGGTTGACCCTGGCGATGGAGATTCAAAAAAAAGCATCGACATTGTTGGATTGACCCCGTCTCAACAGCGACGCATCGTTGAGGAGTTGCGGACGAGGTATTCGGTTCGACTGATTTGCGAGGTGCTGGGTTTCAACAAGAGCACGCTCTATTATCACCCCAAAAGCGACCCGTCTGAAGAAGTCCTGCGATCAGACATACAGCAGTTAGCTGCCCGGTATCCCACCTACGGGTATCGACGTATCACCAAACTGTTGGTGAATCAAGGACACCCTGTTGGGTATCGACGCGTCGCTCGGTTGATGAAAGAAGATAACCTCTCGGTCTCGGTGAAACGGGTCTGTCAAACCACGAGGTCCCTTGAAGGTTCACACCCGTGGGTCAATAGAATACAGACGCTTGAGATCTCCCGACAGGATCAAGTCTGGGTCGGCGATATCACCTACGTCCGCCTCAACAGACGCTTCATCTATGTCGCGCTGCTCATGGATGTCTTCACACGTATGATTCGAGGATGGAACCTCAGTCAAGACTTGACGCAAACTCTGACTTTGAAACCCTTAGAGCAAGCTTTACACGACAGGATTCCGGAGATTCATCATTCCGATCAAGGCGTGCAGTATCTTTCAAAGGCGTATATCGCAACACTCCAAGCATACGGTGTTGAGATTTCGGTAGCTCGCCGCGGGTGTCCTTGGGAGAATGGATACGCTGAAAGATTGATCCGAACGCTCAAGGAAGAAGAAGTCCACCTCAATGATTATCAAGATATTACCGAGGCTCGACAAAGCATCGGTCATTTTATCACACAGGTGTATAATCTCAAACGCCTGCATTCGGCGTTAGGGTATCTGACACCTCTTGGGAAGTTTCACCGCGAAGTGCCTCCAGCACAACTTCTGCTTTAAATTCGGGGGTAAATCTTCTGCGTTTCGCCATCGGAATGCTCCTTTCAAATAGATTGTTATTGTATCACAATCTTGGTTTAGAGAGTGGTCCAAATTTCCGATGGCAGTACATTTAACCACCCTTTGCTCTCAGGTTGCCACTCGTTAATAGGTTTACCTTTATCCGGTAGAGCTTGAAAATCGCTAAGTTGGTGATTTAGCCAATCGCAATGTTCAAGGATAATCGGAATCACTCTTATATTTGGATTTAACGCAGCAGTTAATTCTTTATTGCAATTTTCAGAGGCAAGACTATACCGACAGGTAAGGTAGAGTAGAATGTCCGAATCAGCAAGGTTGTTGAAAATTTCATCTCGCCATTTGTCTCCAGGTAGAATTTCGTTGTCGTGCCAGACATCTATTAATCCGTTTTGCTTCAGGACGGCAAGGCTGGTTATCAATTCGTCCTTTGCTTCTGAATTTTTATGGGCATAGGTAATGAAAATCTTTAGTCCTGTATTCATTCTTTTCCCTCCACAATCGCAATCTCATCGTCGGTTAGGTCGTATAAGGCGTATACCAGTTTGTCAATCTCATTTTCAAGATTGGAAGTGTCCGCATCCGAGTCAGCGCGCTTGATCGCAAGAAGTTGATCGACGTGTTCAATGATTTCAGTTTGTTGTTCATAAGCAACTATTGGTATTGGGAATTCTTTCACATAATTGTTGATCCAACGGCTTGTTCCCATTCCGCTTGTTTCTGCGACAAGATTCAGGTAAAAGCGAATTGTGCTTGAATTTAGGATGCCAAGAAGGAATTTTGAGTCTATACCCAAAGGTGGTAATAAAAAGTACGCCGAGTTGAGTAGATAGATTTCCTCATTACAAAGTGCGAATCGTCCCAAATCTGACAATTCGATCCACACGATTTTTTCCTTTTTGAAGTCGTCATAGAATGAACAAGCTCTTAAATTAGTCCAATGTTGTCCCTGTGCTCCACGATTTCTGAACTTATCCCCGAACGACTTTAGATGTTCATGTATATCAGGGTAATCTCTTTCTACATTAACTCCATTTTTGGTGAGTAGAATATACTGCCCGGGTAGGTTGTAACTGTAGCGTGAAATGTCCCGTCCCCTCAAAATAGGTTTTATGATTTCAGCATTGACAGGATTTTTCTCATAAAATTCCCGTTTTTGATCTTCATTTATGAGAAAAGCTTCGTTGCTACCAGTAGCAATACCAAGTCTAATTTTCGTCTGAAACTCTTTAAGAGTTTTTCCTGATAATTCCAGTTTCTTTTGAAGTTCAATCAGCTGCGGTTCTGCGAGATTCCATGACTTTGAGTTAAAGTATGATTGAGGATAGTTAAAGCCATTGATTTTCACAAAATCGGCGAAACTATTACCTGAAAATGGGGAATTAACAACAAGGCAGGAATCATCAGTGGAATTGGTCGGTGTACGAGACACAATTATCGCGACGTTAACAATTGCACTCTCGAAGACCTGTGAGTCCTCAATATTTAACATTCTAAGTAGTATGTTTTTACTTAGCAATAGGCGGCGGGTTGGTGCTCCATATTCTGCTCTTAAATACGAATTTGAGGTAATGAAACTAAGAATGCTCCTCTTACTCTGTAGTTCTAAGGTTTTTTCAATAAAATAACAGTATACGTCTGCAAATGGCTCGTATGATTGGTAATGATTCTTGATTTGGGCTTTAAGTTGTTTTGGGATTTTATCATGACTAATGTAGGGTGGATTGCCAATCACCACATCAAATCCATCTATGACTCCGAACATCCATTCAGGATCAAACCAATCGGCGGTGGCATTCTGGTCATACGGATCCCATTTTGCAATTTTTTCGGCATCATCTGCTGGGGTGCCCATGCTTTTTAGCTCCGCTGCCAATTCGGATCGCAGTTGCTCGTCCTTTCGCTGATATTCACGTTTGCGTTGACGGGTGGTCGCATGAAAATGCCGCTCGCGATTGTCACCCAGTTCGCGTTCCAAATCTCGCGCGGTGTTACTTGTCAGCATCCGTTGTGCTGTGAGTCCTATCAGTGTGTTTGCCGCGATAAAGCGCGTCTCCAAGTTTGGCAACGGTTTGATGCCGAAGTTCTGTGTATCCTGCTCGGGTTCCTGCTCAATGGCAAGGGATATGAAAAAGCGGAGTTTGGCGATCTGGCACGCCACGGGTTGGATGTCTATGCCGAAAATACTATTTTGGATGAGATACAACTTTCGTCCGAAGTCTGAGTCTCGATAGCGTTTGAAAGTCTCGTCGATTTCGATGAGTTCTTCACGCCGCGTTGGGTCGTCTTGTGTATCAAACGCTATTTCTGCTCGTTGGAGCGCGCGTTCCTTCTGTAACTTTTCCCAGCGGGTGTTGTCTGGGTCAAGTCGGCGTAATGCGAGGGTTAATTTGTGCAACATCCCCATAGGAAATGCACCGGAACCCACTGCGGGATCCAATATCTTGAGTTCGGAAATTACTCGGACAACGGCATCTTTTTCAGCATCATCGAACCATTCGTTGGCATCATCAAAGGCTTGGGCATAGTCGAGAAGATAGCGTAGCCGTTCGTTCCAGAGTTGCGCGTCGCCATCGGTTGGATCGCATTTTTGGGATAACGTGGCGACCAATGCTTCTTCCACCATATAATCGACGATAGCACGTGGGGTGTAGTAGGATCCGGTCTGTTTTCGCACCGTCGCACCGGTTTCCGGGTTGTAGGCAGCAAGTAGGTTTTCAAAGACTCTGCCGAGTAGTTCTGGGTCCAATGCCACCTCTTGCTCTATCGGTGTGTTCTCCTCGACGGTGAATTTGTAATGCTCAAGTAACGGAATCAATCCTTGCTCTATATGAAAAAAGAGACGGTTGGGGATGGACAACTTATGGTACTGATTATCAGAAAAGCAGTCGATTCGGTAACTCTCTTGACCCGTCGCTTCCCAACTATCCAGACAATCGAACAATCCACCGTTGATGAAGGGGGTTTGGTCAAACAGTTCTAAGAGTTTATCGGGGTCAGGCATCTGAGCTTTATAGCGGTAACGCGAGAAATCACGATTTGTGGCGTAGCCAACGGTGCTAAACTTACGTTTGTCTATTTCGGTGTTCAATGTGGCGAAAAAGAGGTTCTGTAGCACGGCGCGATAGTAGGAATCTCCGGTATCAAAATCGTCTTCTGCCAGTAGGTCTTGGATTTGCGATTTGTTGAATAACGCATCTGCCACCAACCCTTTTTCTTTAATAAACCAGATGAAGAGTAGACGTGTGATGAGGCGTATTACATGCTCCTCCGGTTCTATGATTCGGTTTTCGTCTGTCGGGAACGTTGCTTCTTTTCTTGCCCATTCGTACCACGCGAACAGCTTTCGATAGAACTGTTTGTTGAGTTCTTCGGTGTCCAGTTTGGCGAGCCATGCCCCCAGTAGACCGTCGAAGTTTTTCGGTTTTTGTTTTTCATCTATCCACTTGACGCACGCTTCAAGTGAGAGTTCAGAGAGGATGTCCAAATGTGCGCGGTGTGGGTTGTGGAGACGGATGTCTTTGATGAGGGTAACCTGTCCGAGCACATCGCGGTCCTCGTCGGTTTTGTCTGGGCGGCGATCGGCAAATGCAACTGTCAGATGATTACCGGCGCGAAATAAAATCACAGTGGGTGCGAACAGACGTTTGTTGATTTCTCGTGTGAACTCGGCGTATTTGGTGCGGGAATAGTTGTTGTCTTTTAGCTCGACTGCACAGAACAGGAAACTTTTTATGTTTCCTTTGTCGAAGGAAGCGGATTCAAAAAGTGTTCCCTGTGGATCATCAGCGATTTCGTCGCTTGTGAATTGGAACACGAGTTGCACGGATTCAGCGTGTTTTCGGAATTCCTGTTCGGTTTTGGTGTTCGGGTTGAGTGGTGGAAATTCGTCAAAAAAGTCGTGGACGGTGCCGGAAAGTTCAAGGGTGAGTTCACTGCGGTAGCCTATTGTGCCGAGCAGGTCTTTTGACTTTTCTAAAAAGTCACCGGTCGGTATTGCGGATAGTGCGGCTTTGATTGCTTCTTTGTTCATAATTTTGTGTTCCTATAACAGACTCCTCTTTTTGGAGGGCTTTATCCGCCCGATGTTATTATTTTCTGCACCATAGGTGTCAATTTAGTACTGTAGGTTGGGTTGAACGGAACTTAGAAGGCAGATGCCGATGTTCCAAATATCCCTGAAATCCAACACAGCCTCGGATATACCCAAGAACAGAGTGAAACCCAACTTCATACCCGCAGCGTTTCGGGAACCGCAAAGACGTTGGGTTTCACTCCATATCTCTGAAATGGAAGGTGTATAGAGAAGGCGTACTGTTTCTTTCAATTCACTGGACTCTGGTATTCCCCGTTCAACCCAACCTACGATGCCATGATGCAATTTTTCTTAAATTGACACCTATAGTGCGGTTAAAAACCGCACCTACCGGGGACGGGTTAATCATGTGATAATCAGCCATGTCACCAACTTGAAATCGCCAGTGTCTTTAGGGGCTTTGGATGCGGGTGTCAGTTTTGCGTCGCGAGGACTCCCACTCTTCAAAATTTGGCTTTGTGTCTTCGTATGTGACCGTGTGATATGCGAAATGACGGCGTCTAAAAGTTTGTTGTAATGTGTCATGTTATCGCCGTATTCCGTCTCTTGGTCAAACCAGAGACATAAATCATCTATTGCGTCCTCTTTCCCAACGGCAGATGTCTCAAATAGATCCAACACCTGTTTCGCATTGATACACCCGTAACGGATATCCCCACTGTCTCGGATGTAAACGGCGTAGTAAGGGTGGATGGGACTGGCGGTTTTTTCCTGTTTATTTGTGCTGGCGTTGGTCTGTTGGAGAAAGAAGATGACACCGTTTTCCGAGGGATTGTTTTCGTTATTGGTAACGGCATAAGCACCGTCTGATGTTGCCTCAAGTTTTGCTCTGTTTCTTTCGAGATACTTCAGGAGTTGCGCAAAGAAATAATCTAATGTAAAGTCGCTCATTACTACACCGTCAGAGAGGTCATCCAGATCGAGTACCTCTTCGCGGAGCCGCTCCAACTGCTTGTCCCGGAAGTTGAGTTCCATCTGTGCCTGTTCGTAAGCCCATTCATTCAACGGGTCGTCATCACCACTTGCGGTGGCATCGGCGAGTGCCATTCGGGATTCAACGCGATTTCGTAGACGGAGATAGACCTCCATATCTTCTGTGGGCCAATAGTTAATCATCTTGACTGAGACATTATTGCTACCGATCCTATCAATCCGCCCGAACCGTTGAATAATACGGACGGGATTCCAGTGTATATCGTAGTTTAGAACGGTATCGCAGTCCTGAAGGTTTTGCCCTTCTGAGATACAGTCTGTCGCAATCATCAGGTCTATGTTGTCGCTGATGTCCTCAGAACGTCCTCTTGCGCGGGGGGCAAAGTTCGTAAGAATATCGTTGAATTTATTTTCTCCGCAGGTCGTTCGCGTCATATCTCCAGAAACGAGTGCCATATTCAGCCCTAATTCCGATATGAGTTCAGACAAGTGATCATAGAGATATTCTGCCGTATCCTTGAAGGTGGTAAAGATGAGCAGTTTGCGATTGGGGTTTCCGTCCTTATCTTTTGTTGCATTTAGCACCTTATCTCGGATGTGTTTTTTAATCTCTTTCAGTTTTCCATCCCGTTCTGATGTGATGGATTTCACTTTTTCCAACACAGCGGTTAATGTCTGTTTATCTTGGTTGATGTCCTGTTTCCAGCGGGTGCAATCCAATTCTTTTAGATGGTAGGGATTTCTGGCACGATTGATTAAAAATTCCTCATCGTCTTCATCATCATCGGGAAGGACATCGGCGCCTGCGTCTGCTATATTTTGGTTTTTCTGGAAGCGGTCAATCTTCTCCAGCATTTCATCGTGTTTGTTGATGGTGCGTTCAAGCGTTTTGGAAAGGGAGTAAGCAGAACTTTCCAGCCGTTTGAGGAAATTGGTCTGCATCATACCGATAAGGAATTTCTCACGATCCTCCTGATTGAAACGGAATTTCTGTTTTTCATCTGCTAACCGCTGTTTTGCTGTTTCATCTACAACGTAACTGGAGGGTCTATAGATGGACAACTCGAAATCACCAATCTGATCCGCCAACACTTTATATGAAAGTTCGCCTGACAGATCGGTAGGTGGATGGCAATTGACTGGATCGAGTTGTGTAGGGAATTCACCAATTTTTTTTATTTCTTCGGCATAGTATTTTATGATATGCCTTCGGGAACGCGCAATAGAAACGCCGCCGAGGAGTTGAAAAAATTCTACCCCTAACGTATTAAATAATTCTGTTTTATCTCTTGTGCCATCTCTGGTGGTGTTCTCTTCCCACGTCTTGAAGGCTTTTTGCGCCTGTCGTATTAAAGTGCGGATATTGCTAACCCCCAAACTGTTTCTAAAGACATCCTCACGTTTTTCTGTCATGAGATATATCTGATTGCGGAGGTCAGTGAGTGAAGTATTCACGGGCGTCGCGGAGAGCATCAACACTTTGGTTTTTGTGCCTTCTTTGATGACCTCCTCTAATAGGCGGGAATAACGGCTATGACGGAAGCTGCCATCTTTGTCCTCACGGGGTTTGGTGTCATTTCGGAAGTTGTGGGATTCGTCAATAACAATCAGGTCAAAATTCTGCCAATTGAAATCTGATAGATTGACACCGCCAGAATCACCACTGTATCTGGATAGGTCGGTGTGCGAGAGTAAGGTGTATCCGAACTTATCATCGAGGAACTCATTGGATGCTTGTGAGTTATGTGCCGGGTAGCGTGCCCAATTTTCGCGGAGTTTTTTCGGGCAGAGAACAAGGACACGTTCGTTTCGCAATTCAAAAAACTTGATGACGGCGAGTGCAGTGTATGTTTTTCCTAATCCGACGCTATCCGCCAAAATACAACCGTTGTGTCGCAGCAGCCGAGCAATAACACTTTTCGCGCCCTCTTTTTGAAAATCGTATAACTTGCCCCAAATTTTTGTGTCGTATAGATGTATATCCTCAAGGGTCTGTTCGTTTGTCTGTCGGGTCTCAATTTCTTCACGGAAAAGTTCGTATAGGGTTTTGTAATAGACGAGTTCTGGTGGGTGATCTTGCCCTATCTGCTTCAGTTTTGCGAGGACTTTATTTTTCACATCTTCAACGAGTTGATCGTTATTCCAGAGTTCATCAAACCACGCCTTGAGGTCGGTTCGGTCTCGGTCGCTATCCACTTCAAGATTCAGTTCAATGTTGCTGTTATTTGAACTGAGTCCGAGTCCGCGCACCGTAAAGTTGGAGCTACCCAGAATTGCTTTGTCAACGCCGTTATTGGTGATGTGGTACATTTTCCCGTGTATCAGATTAGATTCGCGGGTCGTACGGATTTCTACCTTCTCGTTTATCCATTCGGCACACGCTTTGGCAATCGGTTTCTGTCGGAGTTGCTGGTTGAGTTGTAGACCTGTATCCGTCATATCAAACGCTTTTGTATCTGTGTTATTCGGATCCATACGTTTGACAAAATCAGGGTCCCCAAAAAGAAAACGGAGTTCCTCTATTTTATCCAGGGAGTGTTGCATCTTTTCGTAGGCATAAATGGTGAAGTAGGCGGAGACGATGGAGAGTGCGGAACCGTTCTTAATTTCTTGTTGTAGAAAATCGTGGACTGTTTCACGTAGGAGGTTATCTCGGATACCAGATTTTAGGGATGTGTTTTTATTTAACATAGATATCTTTATTTGTAGTATAACTTGATTTCTACGAAAGCCATAGTATTGTGTTCATTCAAAGTAATTGTATCATGCGCGTATAAAAAAGAAAAGCGAAAAGGTGCGGTTGGGAAACCGCACCTACCGGACTTGGGAAAACAAAGATTACCCCTGAGATTTTCTGTGTAGAACTTCTCAATTTGTGGTATACTGTTTGCAATGCTATTTGTAAGGAGTTTTGCATGCGTACAGAAAGAAAATGGGATGATTCAATTGTCCGCTATCCAGATCCGGCAATTGAGGCATTAGACCCCCGTTTCGGGAAATATACAATCGGTAATTCTGTCGTCGAACGGTTATGGACAGGTTCGCGTTGGGCAGAGGGACCTGCTTGGTTCGGCGACGGCGGCTATCTGCTCTGGAGCGATATTCCGAACAACCGGATTCTGAAATGGGAGGAATCCACCGGCGATGTGAGCGTCTATCGCAAACCCTCGAACTATACCAATGGGCATACCCGCGATCGACAAGGACGGCTCGTCAGTTGTGAACATGGCGCACGGCGTGTCACGCGAACCGAATACGATGGAACGATTACCGTGCTGATGGACAGCTTTGATGGAAAACCGCTCAACGCACCGAACGATGTCGCCGTCCATCCCGATGGGCATGTCTGGTTTACCGATCCCGGATACGGGATTATGCTCAACTATGAAGGCCATGTCGCTGAATTTGAATTGCCGACCTGCGTGTATCGCCTGAATCCCGATACTGGAGAAGCGACCATTGCAACGGATGAACTCGAGAAACCGAACGGTATCTGTTTTTCGCCCGATTATGAGAAACTCTATCTCGTGGATACGGGGATTACGCATAAAGAGGGAACACCGCGGCATCTCTTCGTCTATGACGTAATAAATGGCGAGAGGTTGGGCAAGCAGGAGGTGTTCTGTGATACATCGCCCGGTATTGCTGACGGTATTCGGTGTGATGTCGATGGAAACCTGTGGGCGAGTGCTGGCTGGGCTGGCGATGGATACGATGGGGTACATGTTTTCGCACCAGACGGAACACGTATCGGGCAAATTCATCTCCCAGAAATTTGTGCAAACCTCTGCTTCGGTGGTGTGAAAAGGAATCGACTGTTTATGATGGGTAGCCAGTCTCTCTACGCGGTTTATGTGGAAGCACAGGGAGTTCCGTATTTTTAATCGGGATTACAAATCCCTCCTACAGAATGATGAAAACAGAGAATCTCGAACGTATCAACTGTCCAATTTGCGAACGGGATGAAACGGAAGAACTGTTCAGTAAGGACACCTTATCGGTGGTCGTCTGCAAGCGATGTTTCTTGCGGTATGTCAATCCGAGAGTCAATCGTCAGAGGCTTGAAGACGAGTATGTTGAGACCTACTATCCGCCGGATAAAGTAGAGCGCATCCATACGGATAACATGGAATGGTTACAGATGGCGGAACGTCTATCGGAGTTGGAGAAACACCATCAGGGTAAGGGGCGGCTCTTAGATGTCGGATGTGGTATTGGAACGTTCCTCCGCCTCGCGCGCGAACAGAGTTGGGAATCGCACGGCGTTGAGCCATCCAAGAGTGGTAGTGCTTTTGCACAGGAAATGTATAAGTTAGATGTGAAGTGTGGGGAGGTCTTTGATGCGAATTTCCCATCTGCCCACTTTGATGCGATTACGCTCTACCATGTGTTGGAGCATATCTCGGAATTAAATCCACTCCTCAGTGAGTTACGCCGGGTCCTGAAGCCTCAGACGGGGACGCTTGTTATCGAAGTGCCGAACGGTGAGGGTTTACAGAGCCGTCTTCAGAAAGCGGAGTGGCCCTATGTCCACCCGCACGATCATCTCTACTATTTCTCTGCGCGTTCCTTACCAAAATTACTGCGGAAGCACGGTTTTCGGGACATTACGTTGGGGAAACCGAAGCGCGTGAGTCCGATAGCCGGTGTCGGTTTCGCACTTCGTCAAGTTGCGACTGCTGCACTCGTCCGATTTCACTTAGGTACAGTGATTCGAGTGTATGCAAGTTAGTTTCCTCAGGAGATCGCGAGCATGAAGAAATTGAAGAAATTGGGGAAATTGAGGAAACACCCAAGCAAAAACCCCAAGCAAAAACACCCCAAGCAAAAACACTCGCTCCTACAGGGAGATGTAAGGATTGAGCGTTTACGCTTATCGGAGAGCTAAACGTCCGGAGCGTTATGGTGATGGTGCTTGATAGGAGAATGTTTGGATGACCTCGTTCATGAGCAGTCGCTGGGCGATTGTTTCAAGAGTTTCCGCATTTAGGGTACCAGTGAACCAATATTTATGTCCCGTGCGAACGACAGCGACACCCGCGATGCCTAAGTCTGTGATGCCTTTGACGGTGCTATCACCGACTGCGTCCGTAACACCGGGCTTGAATTGCACTTCAAGGGTCCAATCTGTCTCGGTATCATTTTCACGTCCGAAAGTGTAGACTTGTGTAATGGGATCAGCGAGGAGCTCAGTTCCGATTCGGTCAATGGTTTCAGCGTCGAGAGATCCTTCGATCCAGTAGGCTGTGGCTGTGCGGACAGAATCAATGCCACTGATACCCAGATCGGTTATATCCTCAAGTATGCCTTGTCCAACGGTATCGGGGACTTCAGGTTTATAAGAGACTTCAACTTTCCAGTTTTTCATATTTTTAATCATGTCCTAAAAGTGGGAAAAAAATGTCAAAAAAACAGATAAATGTCTTGGTTTTCGGGGCGCATCCCGATGACTGTGATATAAAAGCAGGCGGCGTCGCTGCCTTGTATACGCAACAGGGACATCGCGTTAAATTTGTCTCAGTTACGAACGGTGATGCAGGGCATCACGAGATGGGTGGTGCTCCTTTGGCGCAGCGGCGATATAAAGAAGCGCAAGCCGCCGCTGAAGTCGTCGGTATTGAATATGAATTATTGGACAATCACGATGGTGAACTTATGCCGACGTTAGAAAATCGATATAAGATTATTCGCGCCATTCGTGAATTCCGTCCAGATTTAATCATGACCCACCGACCCAACGATTATCATCCTGACCACCGGTATACGTCGATCTTGGTTCAGGACGCGGCATACATGGTTACCGTGCCGAATATCTGTGCGCTTACACCACATTTGAATAAAAATCCCGTTATTACCTATTTGAGCGACGGTTTCATGAAGCCCAACCCGTTCACGCCAGATGTCGTTGTAGGCATTGATGCTGTCGTTGAACAGAAGATTGATATGCTCCACTGTCATGTATCGCAGTTTTACGAATGGCTTCCTTACAACGGCGGTTCATTAGACTCCGTCCCTATTGGGGCATCGGAACGGCGTGCGTGGCTTGCTGAACGCTTGTTAAATCGTTTCCAGGATGTTGCCGAAAAGCATCGAGATGTGCTAATAGCACTCTATGGCGAAGAAGCCGGAGCACAAATCAAGTATGCTGAGGCATTTGAAGGATGCGAGTACGGTTCCGCACTCACCGCAGACAATATCCCCACCCTCTTTCCATTTTTCAAGTAAGGAGTCTTCTTTTAACGATATGCCAACGGAACAAGCCAGTCCCAGAACGCTTTTTGTTATTGTCAGCGTTATTGGTCTTATCTTTGCGATTGTTATGGTTATTCTTTTTTTCAATGCCGCACCTGCCCGTTCTAATATTGAGGAGCATCGTGGGTCAGAGGAAGCGATTGACTGCCTGAAGTGTCATTTAAGAGGCGATGAAAAATCACCAACGATGCCGCATCTCAATGTGGGCAGTTGTAACCTCTGTCACGGGTTATCGAAGGAAAAGCCGCAAGAGAGTCAGTGACACAGTATTACGGCGTAGCAGCGGATCGGAGAGTGGCTTTGATTCCTACCCAAGTGATATTATCTTCTGACTCACTCATAACCTCAAGGCATTGAAATTGATTTGCTTCTAAAACCGACTTAACTTGCGCAAGCTCCGTCTCCAGAATCCCAGAGAAAATGACGATCCCTGCAGGATAGAGTCGCTGTGTGCAGGACGGGATGATTGGGAGAATTGCCTTCGTTAGAATGTTTCCTATAATGAGATGGTATCTATTCTCTGTTCCTTTAAGCCCATCGGCTTGAGATAAACATACCTGCGATGCCACACCGTTTACCAGAAAATTGGATGCTGCTACAGGGATTGCTGTCGAGTCAATTTCAATCGCGTCGACGTGTTTCGCGCCTAACTTAATAGCGGCAATTGTTAAGATACCCGAACCTGTCCCGATGTCAGCGACTTGATGGTGCGATTTGACGGTACGTTCCAATAATTCGAGGGTGAGTCGTGTGGTCGGATGGTAACCTGTTCCAAATGCCAAACCCGGATCAAGTTGTATCAAGATTTCCGTTTTGTCGTAGGGAATATCGCTCCACGTGGGTGCGATGATAATCCCTCTGCCAACACGCCGCGGTGGAAAGGCAGATTTCCATGCCTCTTCCCACTTCTCGGATTTGACATGTTTTAAGTCAATCGTTGCGGGGTGTGATTGAATACCCCACGCTGGGAGTTCCGCAAGGAAGTCGCGGAGTTTCTGCATTCGCCCGCCGACTCTGTCATCTAAAGGGTAGTGGGCAATGAGGTTTACCGTGGCGGCATCGTTATCCTTGAGTTCAACGCCGGTTGCGTTTAATTCAAAGAGCAGGTTCGCGACGGCTTCTGATGCCTCTTGAGAGGTGGTTACCGTTATTCTTGCCCAGTCCATGTTTACCACGTTTCTGCCTTAGTTTAAACGTAGGTTGGGTTGAGCGGTAAAAGCCTAAAAATCCTATTTTTAAACTAAGAATGCCGATTGTTAATCCCCAGTCTTAGAAGTAAACAGAGCGAAACCCAACATTCCAAGTGCCATGGGTCTAAGAATGCGTTGGGTTTCACTCGCGTCTTGGTCATATCAGGTTCTATCTGTTAGTTGATGATTTTCTGCTATGTAGCATCATGAGTTTGTTCTCGTTCAACCCAACCTACGAGAAGCTAATCTGATCTGCATTCGCGCGTCTGTAGGAATAAGGTTATCGAGCCGCTATGGACCGGTATGTTCTATTCAGGCTCCTCGTCTTCGTGTCTACCGAGCAGTTTATCCCAGAATCCACCGTGTTCGCTCTGATGAGATTCTCCTCTCAGTTTCGCAAATTCTTCTAACGCTCTACGCTGTTCCGTGTTGAGATGCGTTGGTATCTCAATCTCCATCCTCACGACCAGATCCCCTGAATAAGAGCGTCTGTAATGTGGAACCCCTTTGTTAGGAATACGTAGTTGTGCCCCGTACTGTGTACCCGGTGGGATATGCAATTCTTCCTTTCCATCAATACTATCAACTTCTATTTTCCCACCGAGGGTGGCTTGGACGAACGAGATTTTGGCTGATGTGATAAGGTCGTTTCGATCGCGTTGGAAATGTTCATGTGGTTCGACATTGATAACGACAAACAAATCACCCGGAGGTGCGCCGTTTGCGCCCGCTTCGCCTTCACCTCGTAGTTGGTACTTGAAACCTGTATCAACGCCTTTTTCGATATTTAACGGAATGTCGCGCGTGTTTCGAACGACACCTTTTCCACCACAAGAGCGGCAAGGGTCTTGAATAATTGCACCTTCGCCACGACATCTCGGACAAGTTCGGGACATTGTGAAAAAACCTTGTGATTGGCTGATTTGCCCTCTGCCGTAACATTGAGGACACGTTACAGGACTCGTTCCTCTTTTGGCACCGCTGCCTTCACATGTGGGACACGATTCAACCCGTGGGACTTGGATTGTAACCTCTTTGCCGTGGATAACGTCTTCCAATGTTACGTCGAGGTTATATTGTAAACTGCGTCCACGTTTGGGTGCGCGCTGCGTACCGCCGCTGAATCCTCCAAAGAGGTCGCCAAAGACATCGCCGAAAATGTCGTCAAGGTTCACACCAAAGCCTCCGAAGTCGCTGCCCATGCCCTCCAATCCGGCGTGCCCAAATCTATCATAACGGTCCCGCTTCTCAGAGTCTCGCAGTACTTCATAAGCCTCTGTGGCTTCTTTGAATTTATCTTCGGCGACTTCATCGCCTGGGTTTTTGTCTGGATGGAATTGTATGGCGAGTTTGCGATAAGCCTTCTTTATTTCGTCTTCATCGGCATCACGATTGACGTTCAGAATCTCATAATAGTCGCGTTTTTGCGTCATATATTTTCCTTCCTGTGTCTATTCAGTAGTGTCAGTAGCATCCGTATCATCTGACACGTCGTCTGATGCTTCTTCTTCGGGTGGTCCCTGTGAGACGACAACTTGCGAGGCACGCAGGACACGGGTATGCAACATATAACCACGCCGAAATTCCTCAATAATTTTTCCCTCAGGTACATCGTCCGATGCTGTGACAAGGAGTGCTTCGTGTTGATTTGGATCGAATATTTCACCGACTGCTTCAATCGGGGTGAGTCCGTGGATTTTGAGTGCGTCTAATAGTTGTTTATGGACAAGTTGAACGCCTTCATTGTAGGTCGTAAAAGTTGATGAAGTATCGCTTGCATCATCCTGTTCAGCTACGCTTTTGATTGCGGCTTCCAGACTGTCCAAGACAGGGATCATCCCTTCTAAAATTCCTTCATTTGAGAATTTGAGTTGACGTTGATAGTCAGCTTGCAAGCGTTTTTTGGTATTCTCGGCTTCTGCGGCTGTGCGTAGGAGACGATCACGTTCGGCCTGGTATTCCTCATGTACGTGTTGTACAGCAGTCTCTACCTCTTTTTCGATTTCTGTGTGCAATAAGTCTTCGCGTTCCGCTTCGTATTGCTCGCGCACCCTTTGGACGATCGCCTCTACTTCCTCTTTGACTTCCGAAGTAAGGTTGGCAGCAGTTTCTTCGACGGGTGCGATGCGTTCTTCTATCTCCTTTTTCACTTCCGATTTGACTGTATCCAGTGCCGTCTCCGCGATTTCTCGCATCCGTTCGACAAGTGTTTTTTCTTTATTGTCATTGGAATCGTTATTGTCAGACGTTTCTGTATCAGTAACCTCTTCGACTTCGGCGTTTATGTGTATCTCTTTAACTTCAGCCATCAAATCTTCGGGCAGAGGACACCCGCGCTTTAGCGGGGTGTGGAATGCCCGCTCCTATTTGTATTGAAAATTGAGTTTTCGTAGTATACGGAACGTATTCGGTTTTGCACCTCTTACGACACGTTTACTACTGGCGATTTCGCTTAGGTTTAGCCCACCCTTTGTATCGTAGCCTGTGATACGTAGCAATCCGTATTTGGTATGTTTAACCAAAGTGTTCTTAACTGTATATAGACACCGTGTCCCACCGTATCTTGGACGCTTACCGCCTTTCTGCGGATTCTGTCTGTGCAGTTCACGTCTGCGTATCGGTATAGGTGATATACAGAATATGTCCGTAGTGTCAGGTATCTCTGAACCCCCGACGGTGTGATATGCCAAGCACCAACTATCTACACAATGTGCCTCAAAGGTGTCGGCTAACTTCTTTGACGACTTCTTGAGTGCGAATCTGTCGCGTATCTCTTTCGTCTCCCACCCTTGAAGGGTTAGCAGTTCCCATCGCTTTCGGATTTCGCTATAAAACCACTGCTTACCGACTTCAAGTGGGCTAAAGGACGTATTCCACTTCTTGGCACGGTTGATTGTCCGTGCCTTAATATCCTCCACACAAACATCTGTGATGGGGTAGAGTTTCGATAGCCAGTCAAGGATACGAAGTTTCCAATCCCACCTTGCACGCGTGCCAGCAGGGATACGGTTACGATTCGAAAGGGTGTGCATCTTCCGTTTCCGATTTGGACATTTCCGTGAGCGTCTACCTCTACGCAACTCACGACGCTTTTCTACTTTCTTACCGACTTTGTGGTGTGCGTCTGCCTGCACGTTAAGGTAGGTGTGTGCCTCGCTTTTGACAGTAAAGCCTTCTTTCTTGCTACCGGGGTCCACGCCTACGCATATCTCTTGCGTATATTCTTTTGTTTCGGAGTTAAGTCGAATACAAAAGATACCATTAGACCAATACGGCGTTGCTAATCCTTTCTTGATTAGCACGCCTGCTTTGTTAGGGTGTGTCGGCATTAAGATTTTACCAGACTTGCTTTTGACTGGAACAAACATCGTTTGTAGCCTCCCGATGCCGATTGGGACAGCACAGTGCTATGTGCAGTCGTAATCGGTTGGGTTGTGTGTTGCCCCATCCAGATCGGAGTATCAGCGTTTACATAGGACTTGGGGAGCATCCTAAACACCTTTGCGAA
This sequence comes from Candidatus Poribacteria bacterium, assembly GCA_965208635.1. Lineage (GTDB taxonomy): Bacteria > Poribacteria > WGA-4E > WGA-4E > WGA-3G > WGA-3G. The sequence goes on along the minus strand of OZ242349.1, from coordinate 4,921,010 downwards.
CCACCACAGATACACCGATATTTTACTGTAGTAAAGAACTTAATCTTTAACAGGGAACGTGTGGTTACGCTATGTCAAAGCACCCTTGCTTTAGCAGGGTGATCTTTACAATGCAGTCCTTTTATTTTAGCCGTGAACGGCGTTAGCGAATGCCCGCATCAGTTCGAGGGATCCGTTTTCTTCGAGAACATTACCTGTGACGATGAAATCCGCACCTGCTTCTACCTTTTTTGCGGCAATTTCTGGTGTGCGGATGCCTCCACCGACGATGAGTGGGATACTGATTTGATTTTTCACTGTTGTGATCATTTCCTCTGGAACAGAGTGCACAGCACCACTACCTGCCTCCAGATATACCATTTGCATACCGAGATACTGTGCAGCCAATGCATGGGGTCCCGCAATGTCGGGTTTATCGCGTGGGATCGGCATTGTTCCGCTCATAAATTCAACGGCGGTTTTATTACCGCCTTCAATTAGCATGTAGCCAGTTGGAATGGGTTTAAGCGCGTAACGTTGTATCCACGGTGCCGCTTTGACCTGTTCAGCGATGAGATAGTTCGGATTGCGTCCACTTATGAGACTGATATACAGAATCGCATCAGCGTGGGGCGTGAGGTGCATCGAATCTCCCGGAAACAACACCAACGGGAGTTCCGTTTCCTGCTTAAGGGCTTTCGCGATGCGGTGCAAATCGTTCGTTAAAAAACTGCCACCGAGCAAAATTGCGTCTGCACCCGCCTGCTCTATTTCGCGCGCAAGCTTGACACATTTTTCAATTTCACACTGCTCCGGATCAATTAGAACGAAATAACCAGCATGGTGCTTTTTCAATACCTCGTGAAAGTAGTTAAGAACCCAATTTGATCTCAAATGCGATTTTCCTTCTTTGCCTATGCGAGTAAATATCGGTTTAAATGCTATGCCCTTTCTGATGTTGGAGACTTGTGGATCGCCAATTATTTTTAAAATTTTATCATATTTATGGCTATTTGTCAAATTCTGTATTGTCGCGTTAGCTCATATAGTAGAATGCCTGCGGCGACTCCCACGTTGAGTGATGATTGTCCTGATGCCATAGGGATGCGAACTAATTCCGTACAGCGTTCACGTGCATCAGTGGAAAGACCCGTATTCTCGTTACCTACGACGATAGCCGTGGGGAGTGTGAAGTCCATTTCAGGAAGTTGGTTTTTGGCACTTGCTGTGGCACCCAGAATTTGCCAACCTGATAAGCGGAGGGTCTCAATTGCACTACCGATATCTGATGCGTAGAACAAGGGTAAGCGACCAACTGCCCCTCGAGAAGCACGGATACAATTTTTGTGAAAAGGACTTGCGCCTCCACCACTCAATAGGATGCCGGATATGCCTGCCGCGTCTGCTGTTCGGAGCGTCATCCCAAGATTATTGGGATTACCTATGTTTTCTGCGATGAGCAATATACATCTTGGACTGAAGTGGAAATTGAGACTTCCGGATTCCGAAAGGAAGTTGGGGTAACTGAGATGAACAGAAGCAATTATAGATGGAACGGGACGTGTTGTCGTAATTGAACCCATCACACCCTCGTTTACCTGATACAAAGATAGGCTTTCTGATACTGCGTGCGTGAGCAAGGTTTTCCCTTCGGATGTCCCCGCAAATCCGCTCGTATACAGAAGCGTTTCGATCGGAAGTCCATCTGCTACTGCTCGTTCTACTATCAGAGGTCCTTCGATGATAAATTGGGAGTGTTCAAGTTTCCCTTTCAGCGAGGCTAATTTGCGTATGTGCGATACAATTGCATCTTTCCGTTTCGAGACAGCTCGTTGTTCCGCACTTGTGCTACTGCCGCGTTTGATGCCCCGATAGAAGGAGCCTGCATCGGTCTGAATTACATCCCCTTCTAAAACATCGTGGATTCTGTTTTCTATCCACTTTTCGTTGAGATGAAACAGACCTGTATATCGTCTCGGAAAAGCGAGGAGCAGTTCTTTCAAGCTCCGTTCAGTTGTTGTTGTGAGATGGACCCGATAGTCACTGTCAGATGTGTCCATCGGTTCTAACAACATCACCCCATCGAGTTGCTGCCAACCTGTAAAATACCTGATATGCAGGGTGCCATGTGCCCGTTTTGCGGAAAGTATGATACGCTTGCTTAAAACGAGAGACGGCATCTACATCGGCGTTTTTTTTCTCCAAAAAGGCGATAATTTCATTGTAATTTATCATTGGTGATGGGTTATCAGTTATCAGTTTTAACCATCAACTCGCACATTGATAAAGTTGTTAAGGCATGAGTTGATGGTTAAAGTTAAGAGGCTTTTGTTAAACCGAAGCGCGCAGCCCGTAAGCGTAGCGGAGGGGTTTTTGCAATGTAATACAAGGAATGGATTTGGTCTATTCCCAGACCAAATCCGGTGTTTCTTCAGATCTACGGAAAGACACATCAAACTTGAACCCGGGGAAGCCCACACGGGAAACCTCATACCGTTGATTTCCTGACCGAACCGCAAGGAAAATTAAAAAGAACCGAGATAGATTGCACCAAGTCCGACGAATATATCCCACTTCATCCAACGTTGAATGGATGCACAACTTTCTCTGGAGGCATCTTGGTATAGCCTAATTGCCAAACCGATGAGCACCACGTCAACACCAATAAGGACGACAATCAAGTAGTGCCATGAATACAAACCGAATAGATATGGAATGGGGCTAAATAGAATAACAGATGTCATGAATCCGATGGCGGTTCGGACAGCTATCTGTGGGTTGAGCGTTGCGAGCGTTTTTGCGTTATTTTTCAGGTCCCCTTCTGTATCCTCAAGGTCTTTGACGATTTCCCGCGCCGTCGTGAACAAAAAGGCGAAGATTGCTGGAACGAGAGTACCTTGCACTGAGTCTATGGCGACGCCCCCTGCGATGAAGGTTAGCCCTGTTAATCCGCTGACGACTAAATTGCCGACAAAAGGGGTGCGTTTCAAATAGAAAGCGTAACATGCGAGTGCAACGAATACAAGGATGGCTATGCCTGTTGCATTTCTGTTAATAAGAGTTCCGAAATAGATACCGATTGCGGTCAGTACTATCGCGAAAATTAGGGCGTTGGTGCGCTGAAGACGTCCAGAAGGTAGGGGTCGCCGCGGGCGATTGATTCGGTCAATATCGTAATCACAATAATCGTTTATGGCGTTTCCGGCAGAGAGCAAGACGAGCGCGGAGATGGAAACCAATAGGAGTCGGATATCGATGAGGTTTTCCATGTTCCCTTGGCTGGCAAACATCCCACCGAGCCAGGCAGAGATGAAGGCGATAATTCCGTTAAGTGGGCGCGCCAGTTCAAGATACGCGATCAATATCTTCATGTAGGGGAGCTACGATTCATCCTCCAGTGCTTGAATTTTCGCTTCCAGTTCTGCAACCCGTTTTTGGAGTTTTGTAAATTCGGGGAGCAGTTCGGGTAATTTCCGAGTCGCTGCGTGAATTCGTAATTCCTGTTTGTGCGGACGTGCGGGGAATCCGGACAGATGACTGCCAGCAGGCATGTCCTTTGTAACTGCGGATTTGGCGTAAACAACACTGTCTTCACCGAGCGTCAGATGTCCTGCGGCACCGCCATGACCGGCGATATTGACTCGGTCACCGAGCGTCGTACTACCAGCGATACCGACTTGTGCGGCGAGGCAACAATCTTCGCCGATGACAACGTTGTGTGCGATTTGGACGAGATTATCCAATTTAGTGCCGCGTTTAATAAGCGTTTCAGAAAGTGTCGCTCTATCAATGGTAGTATTCGCCCCAATTTCGACATCGTCTTCAATGACCACGGTTCCGATTTGCGGGATTTTGTGGTGTCGGTTGCTAACGGGTGCGAATCCGAAGCCGTCGCTGCCGATAACCGCGCCGGAGTGGATGATCACCCGGTTGCCAATGGTTACCTCTTCTCGAATACTGACGTGTGGATAGATAAGACCATCGGAACCGATCGTGCTTCCTTCGCCGATATAGACAAAGGGCTGAATAACGGTATCATCTCCAATTTCAACGTTGTCAGCGATATAGGCAAACGCTTGGATTGAGACGCGCTCACCAAGTTTGACGTTCTTTCCTAAAATTGCGGTCTCATGAACCCCGGGAAGTGCCCGATGGTTTTTGTCCCATGCGAACATTTCTATAACTTTGACGAAAGCCCAATAGGGATTCTCAACACAGATAGTAGGTTTACCGTTACCGTTGACACCGCGGCCAATAATAATTGCGCCGGCTTGTGTTGTTGCTATGGCGGCGAGGTACTTCGGGTTAGCAACAAAGGTGATTTGGCTTGGGAGTGCTTCTTTGATCCCAGAGACGCCTGTAATCTCAATATCACCGTCTCCAGAAAGATCGCCATCCAAGCGTTCACATATTTCCTTGAGTTTCATACGCGTTTAGCCGTTCCTTTCTCCATAGATGTGAATTGTTATTCGGGGGAACACCCCTCCCACAACTGGAGTTTAGGCAGTGTAGCGTTATTCAGAGTTTTCGTTGTTTTCGTTCATCAAGCCGATTAACTGTTGGGTCAAATCGTGTTCCTTTTTCACATAAAGTGTGATGAGTCGTTTTTCGAGGATGATGTCAAAGTTTTCGGCTTCACCGACTTTGACAATCAGTTCTTGAAGGCTGTTATAAATCGGCTCCATTAGTTCTTGCTCTTTTTCAAGCAATGCCTGTTGACCGATTTCGACCTCACGTTGGTATTCCTGCTGTTTGAGGCGAATTTCGTTATCCAAATCCGCGGTCTGTGCTCGTTCCACGAAAAGTTCAGTCTTTGCCTTCTTTTCTTGTAGTGTTCTGATCTCGTCTCCTAACTGCTGCAACTTCGTTTTCAAGCGTTCACTTGCCGCTTGGAGCAGTTCGGTTGCATCTGTCGCTTCTTTGGAGCTTTCTAAAACCTCTTGTGTATTTACGACACCGATTTTGAAAGACTCCTGCCCGATACTTCCTGAACTGAAACAGAAGACTGTGAGACCGATAATTAATAGAGTTAGACGTGCTTGGTAAGCACCCAACCGAAATGGTTTCATAAAATTATTCCTTCCAATGTTTGAATCAAAGACGTAGCCTGCAACAACGGCGCAGGCGGATTTGAGAGAAAACAGTCAATAAACCAATCGCATCATTTAACGCCTCGCGAACGATTAGAAACCGGGACCAACCGTGAAATGGAATTTGCCAGCGGGTTCACCGGTGACGCGATCCAAGCCATATCCCCAACCTAACCGAACTAACATGCCGAGCATAGTGAACCGAGCCTCAAGACCGAGTCCTTTTTTCATGTTAATTTGGCTGAAGACGTTTGTAGTGCTTTCATCCCACACCTGCCCTATGTCAAAAAACAGAGCGGCTGTAAGTTGCTGAGAAATTGGGACACGATACTCAAAGTTTGCGAAGAAGACCTTATCACCACCGTAGGGATTGATAAAACCGTTTTCATCTGGATCAGGATAGATTTCCCAATCTTCGTAGCCACGAATGCTATCTACACCGCCGAGGAAAAAGCGTTCATAGAACAGGAAATAAGCATCGTTGCTTTCACTTCGCATGATACCTGCGCGGGCATGCGCGGCGATAACGTGGTTCCACCATCCACTGTAGAACCAACTCGTGTCCGCATAATATTTCTGGAATTTGTTGTCCGCTCCCAGAATACCACCGGAGTATTCATAAGAGAGCGTATGAAATGAACCTGCTGTCGGGTCGAACAGGGAGGTGCGATAATCGCGAGTGTCCCTTCCGAGAGCGAACAGAATACTGCGTGTGGAGCGGTTGTATAGCTGACGATCCGGGTTATGTGATTCCACATGTTCATTCCGAAAACGCACGGACAAATCAATGTCATGTGCGATGGGTCTTCCGAGTGTCAGCGATGCCCCGCGTCTCGCCCAAATGTACCGGTCGTATAGACCGTATGAGGAGCTACTTCCCAGTTGACGACGGTTATAGAGGGCACCGATCGTTCCATAGTAGCGACGGAAACGGCGGTTGTCGTAGATTCGAGCGTTAAGCCGGGTGGGTGTTCCCAAGATCCAAGGGGTTCCAAAACTGAGTTCGGCTGTGTGGTGATCTCTTGTGCCTAATTCGCCTTTTAAGTGCACTCGATACGCTCGTCCGCGGAAATTGTTTTGTCCGACCTCTGCAACACCGAAAATACCGCCTTCGCTGCCGTATCCACCTCCGAGACTTAACATCCCTGTTCGTGGCGTTTCCGCTATGTTAACTCTTAACTCCTTGCGGTTCTCTTCAGAGGTATCACTTGGCACAAAGTCAACGGCACGAATAAAGGAACCCATCTGGAACAAACGTTGCCTCGCTTTACGCAGAGATTTGACATCTAATAACTCATCAGCTTTGATGTCCAAAAAGTCCAACTCACGTTTAACGACGTGTTCTTGCGTTTTTTCTAATCCGGTAATGATGACCTTATCAATAATTATGACATCTCCTTCGTTGATTTTCAAGGTAATGTCAACCACGCCATCTAATTCATTGAAGGTGGGAGTCGGTAGAACTTCTGAAAGTAGGTAACCTTTATCGAGATAAGCTTGCTGTAGTTTTGCGATTGATTCGTCAAAAGTGGCGCGGTTAAAGACCTCACCTTCCGCAGGATCGAGCATCCCCCGTATCTTTTTTTCCGAAAAAAGATTTTTAGCACCGCCTTCCACGTCAAGTGTATAGGTTCCAATAATAAATTCGGGACCTTCGTCAACGGTTATGTCAAGCATTAAACCGGTCTTGTCTTCTGTGAACCGTTTTTCGTAGCCGACGACTTTCACTTGTGCAAAGCCTCGATCCTGATAATAATTTCGAAGATTCAGAGAGATGTCTTCTTCCTCAAACAACATCTGATCAAAGTGTTTACCGGTGCGGGTTTTGAGTTTTTTCTGTAGCGTATTCGCGGAGATATGTGTGTTTCCAATAAAGTTGATTTCCTCAATTCGCACCCTCGGTCCTTCATTTATCTCAAACGTGACTTGGACAGTGTTAGCCTCTTCATCTTTATCGCCGAGGTGGGTTTGGATACTGACAAGGTAGTACCCCTTCTCATGATAAAGTTTCTGTAGTGCCTGCTCACTTTCCCATCGGCGTCGATCGCTATAAATTTCTGAAGGGCGAAGTGTAATCTCATCTTTTAGTTTGCCGGTACTCAAATCTTCGTTTCCGATAATATTAATTCCAGAGATTTTAGGGCTTTCGGTGACCTTGTAAATGATTTCTAATCCGCCGCCTTCAAAGGATGCTACATCTACTGTGAGTTCAGAGAAGAAGCCTGTATCTTTAAAGAGGCTTTTCAGATCTTGCGTGAGGAGTTCTTCAGAGACTTCGTATCCAATTTGTGTCTGGATAAGCGTGCGCAGCATATCTTCGGAGGTAGTTTTCACGCCTTCAAAAGAGATTTTCTTGACGAGAAGCATTGAATCGTCGATTGGTTTGGTGGTATCTGCTGTGGTATCTTTAGCAGGCTCAGTTTCCACCTGTTGTTCGGAGATAGTGGCTGGCTGGGGACCAAATACCGGTGTTTCGGTTTCTTCTGCAAAAGCGGTAATTGCTGCAAGTCCGATGAATAGACTTATCAGAATAAAAACGTTTTTTGGCGCATTCATAATCGAGTCTCCTCTGTGTACTGTAAGCTTTTCCACGCACGTGTAGGCACGGTATATAACACCGTCATGCTTCCGTCGTGTAGATTGGGGTGCCGGAGCTATGTGCGAACTGCCGGAAGGCAGCGATTAGTTTTTCTGTTACCTTGCCGGGTTGCCCGTCCCCGATGGCGCGTCGGTCTATTTTCACGACCGGTATAACTTCGGCGGCGGTGCCGGTGAGAAAACATTCGTCAGCAATGTAGAGATCATGCCGTGTAAAAACGCGTTCTTCAACCTGCATTCCAGCATCACGTGCGAGATCGATAACGCTGTTCCGAGTTACACCGTCCAGAATACCCATGTGAACCGGTGGTGTGACAATGACATCGTTCTTTACCCAAAAAATATTATCGCCACTACATTCAACAACATAACCTTCTGCGTTAAGCATCAATACTTCTTCTGCTCCGGACTGTTTACCTTCAATTTTGGCTAAAATATTATTTAGATAATTCAGCGACTTAATACGCGGGTTAATGGCTTCTGAATAGTTCCTTCGGATAGAGACGGTTACGATTTCCAACCCCTCTTCATAGAATTTTTGTGGGTAGAGAGCGATTTTATCTGCAATAATAATGATACTCGGCTTTGGACATTTATCCGGATCGAGTCCAAGATCTCCTACACCGCGAGTTACAACCAATCGAATATAGGCTTCACTGAGATGGTTTCGACGGAGCGTTTCGAGAACCGTTTCCTTCATTGTTTCAATGGGGATAGGGATCTGCAACATGATTGATTTCGCAGAATCGTAAAGCCGCTCAAGGTGTTCATCGAATTTAAAAACTCTGCCGTTATAGGAACGGATGCCTTCAAAAACGCCGTCCCCGTAAAGCAAACCGTGATCAAACACCGACACCTTTGCTTCTGCTTTTGGTAGAAATTCTCCGTCGATATAAATCAACATTTTTAAAAAACCTTTCCGTCAACGAGTTGGATAACCCGATCTACTTGTTGGGCGAGTTCTTGATTGTGGGTTACGATAACAAAGGTTTGCCCAGATTTGGCGTTCAGATCCCAGAGCAGTTCTAATACCGCGTCGCTGCTCCGTCGATCGAGGTTGCCTGTTGGTTCGTCAGCAAGTACAACCTTCGGTTGATTAATCAGTGAGCGCGCAATGGCGACACGTTGCCGTTCGCCACCAGACAATTGGCTTGGATAGTGTGAAAGCCTTTCGGATAGCCCAACATAATCAAGTAATGACTCCGCCTCTTTATAAACCGATTTATTGTTTGATGATGTAATTAATGCGCCCATTGCAACATTTTCAAGCGCTGTAAATTCCGGTAGTAAATGATGAAATTGAAACACAAAGCCAATCTCTTTGTTCCGGAATCGAGCAAGTTCTGTATCGGATAGTGTGAATACGTCTTCTTCGTCGTATAAAACGTTTCCTGTCGTTGGTCTGTCGAGTGTCCCAATAATATGAAGCAACGTGCTTTTCCCTACGCCTGATGCTCCGACGATAGCCAGTAGTTCTGACATATATATTTCAAGGTTGACGCCTTGAAGAACCGGAAGTTCTGACTCGCCATCATAATAGGATTTGTGTAAATCTACGATGCGGATAAGTGTCTCTATTCCCATAGTTAAAAATTATTCATGTTGCAGGGCTTCAACCGGCTTCAGGTTTGCTGCTTGCCATGCCGGATAGAGTGTCGCGAGCCAACAGATTAAAAATGAAAGTATATTGATGAAAACAACAAAGAACCAATTCACCTGTATCGGCAGTTGATTCATCTGATAGACTTGACTCAGTCCGAGATCCGCGAGCGAAATTGGTGTAACAGCACAGTAGAGCGCGAACCCTATCGCTATGAGCCATAAAATACCGATTGCGAACGTCCATCCCTGACGGCGTGGTGTGAGTCGCCTCAGGGCAATTAGTACTTGTAGGAAAATTGGCACAATGAGTACAACGGCGTACCAGTAAGACGGGCGCGCTGAATTGTAACTCAGAAGCCAACAAAGAACAAGACCCAAGACCGTGCCTAATAACGTTCCAAGCATCCCGATGACACTCCCTTGAATCACGAAAATTCTCATAATGTTTCCGCGTGAAGAGCCGAGTGTTCGTAGTGTCCCGACATCTTTTGTCTTTTCCATCACGGTCATGATGAGTGTGCTTGCGATGTTAAAGGATGCGACCAGGATGATAAGTGCTTCTATGATGACAGTTGCTATCTTTTCCAATCGAAGTGCTGAGAAGAGTGGTGCCTGCATCTCCATCCATGTTCTGGCATCCGGCATTCCTTCTAAAACAGAGAACTGAACTTTATCCTCAATCCGTCTGGCAATCCGAGGTGCGAATTCCGCATCGGTTAACCGAACAAAGATTGTATTTACCTGATCCGGTTTGTTATACATCTTTTGAGCGGCTTGTAGATGAATAAATCCGAAATTGTTATCATAAACCGCCAACTCAGATTCATAGAACCCAATCACAACGAAGTTCGCCAAGTCCGGTATGAGCATTGACTCGTTAACGGGGTGTTTCGCGAGGTTCACGATAAGTCGCAGCACGTCCCCTTTAATGACACCGAGGCGAGCTGCCAAACGTCCTCCGAGTACAATCCCTCCCGTGATCGTTTCATCTCTGATGAGTCGAGCTGTTTCAATAAACTCGGAGTTTTGGAGTTCAGTTGAGCCATCCACGAATTTTGAGAAGCCGGTGACTTTGTCTTCCAAGACAGGGTCGATGCCTTTGATGTAAATTACGTCCTGAATGGTGTCGCTACGTTCCTGAAAAACAGCACTCTGTGCCCAAACGACCGGCGATGTCGCTGTGACTTCATCAATTGTTTCAATTTGTGAGATACGTTTTTGGTAATTACTAAAAAAACTACTATCATGCAACCGGAGAACAACATGTGCCTCGTTTGCGAGAAATCTCTCCTTCAGTCCCTGTTCAACGCCATCTAATACAGCACTTACGAGTATCACTGTTGCCACGCCAAGGGCGACACCCCCAATGGAAATAATACTGATAATTGAAATAAAGGATTGTTTTCGCCGAGAACGCAGATAGCGGGAGGCTACAAACCATTCAAATCTCATTTTTTAAACGATTACTCCTGAGCTGCTGCGTCCGTTGTCCTTGCAGTTTTCCAATTCGTAAGAATCCTTTGCTAACCTTACAGCGGTTCTTTAACAACTTCAGCGTTGAAGTCTACTTTTAAGCGATTACTCCTGAGTTGCTGCGTTCGTTGTCCTTGCAGTTTTCCAATTGGTAAGCAATCTTTGATACCCTCACAACGGTTCTTTAACAACCTCAGCGTCGAAATCTACTTTTAGCATCCCGTATACCAGTGTATCCTCAAAGTTATCCCATTTTTTGATATATTGTCGAAGGCACCCTTCATAGCGCATTCCAATTTTTTCCATAACACGTCCGGAGGCTGGATTTCGTTTGAAGTGTTTCGCTTGAACTCGATTCAATTTCAACACTTCAAAACTATACGCAACGACAGCCTTTGCGGCTTCAGTGCAATAACCACGGTTCCAGTAGGGTCTCCCTATCCAATAACCGATCTCACCATTTTCGTTCTTTAGATCGAGTCTAAGGGCTATCCCACCGATGAAGTGTTTGTCTGTTTGAAGTGTAATTGCAAAGTTCAGCACTTCATCTTTTTCAAACTTTTCGTAGCAAGAATGAATCCATTTCTCAGCCATACCCTCTTCATAAGGATGTGGCATGTTGGGTATGGTTGATGCGACATCGCGATCACCAGCAAGGCGTTGCACATCGGTGGCATCTTCAAGTATAAAGGACCGAAGTAGTAGTCTTTCCGTAAGAAGGGGCGGCGCGGACCTCATTTTTCTTCAAACTCACTTTTTAGTATACGGTAGTGGATTGTATCTTCAAAAAAATATCTTTCTGGATCTTTGGGAATATATTCAGCGTAGCGCATTCCGATTTTTTGCAGCACCCGTCCGGATGCCGGATTTCGTTTGAAGTAATAGGCGTAAATCAGATCGATGTCATGTTCACGGAACCCATAAGCGACGACGGCTTTTGCGGCTTCGGTGCAATACCCACAGTTCCAGTAAGGTTTCCCAATCCAATAGCCGAGTTCTGCATCTTTGTAAGGTAAGTGAATCCGAAATGTTAGACTAACTTTGCCAATCAACGTGCCATCTGTTCTAAGTATAACAGCAAAATTCGTCCGTTCACGGTCTTCAAACGCTTCGTAGCACCACTGAATCCATTCCTCTGCTGTTCCATCTTCATAAGGATATTCTATTTCATCAGTGGTCGATGCCATATCGGGATCATCAATAAGACGTTGCACGTCAGCGGCATCTTCCAGTGTAAACGAACGGAGTATCAACCTTTCTGTGTAGAGCGTCGATGCGGTTTTCATCTTAGCGTTCCGGGCGCATCTGTGGAAACAGGATTACGTCTCGGATGGAGTATTGGTTGGTTAGCAACATCGTCAATCGGTCGATACCGATACCGAGTCCACCCGTCGGGGGCATCCCGTATTCCAATGCCCGTAAATAATCTTCGTCCACCATGAAGGCTTCGTCATCACCTGCCTCCAAATTGTTTGCCTGCTCAAGAAAGCGTTGGCGTTGGTCGATTGGATCATTGAGTTCACTAAAGGCGTTTACGAATTCCATTCCGCAAATAAAAAGTTCAAAGCGCTCGACGAACTCTGGAGCGTCGGGCTTCTTTTTCGCAAACGGTGATACCTCGATGGGATAATCCGTTATAAATGTTGGCTGGATCAGTTTCGATTCCGCAAATGTGTCGAAAAGTTCAGCTATAATTTTCCCTTTCGTCTCATCACCTGCCAAGTCGACGCCGGCATCAACTGCGGCTTTGTAGAGTTCGTCTGCTGAGAGTGGAACGGGGTCTATAGGGCTGTGCTCCCGAACCGCGTCGACCATACTCATTCTGCGCCAAGGAGGCGTGAGATCGAGTTCATGTTCCTGATACTGAATCTTCGTTGTCCCGTGAATGATTTTTGCTGTGTCGGCGATCAGGGTCTCAGTAAGCTCCATTATCTGGATATAATCAGCATAGGCTTGGTAGAGTTCAAGCATTGTGAATTCGGGGTTATGATCCCTGTCCATTCCCTCGTTTCGGAAATCACGCGAGAACTCATAAACACGATCGAACCCTCCTACGATGAGACGTTTGAGGTAGAGTTCATTCGCGATACGCAGATAGAGTGATTGCTCCAATGTATTGTGATACGTTGTGAAGGGACGAGCGTTTGCACCACCGTAAATTGGTTGAAGGACGGGCGTTTCCACTTCAATAAAGTTTTGCTCGTTGAGCATGTCGCGAATCGCTTGAACAATTCGTGTCCTTTTAAGGAATACATCCTTCACCTCAGGGTTCATGATGAGGTCTGCGTAGCGTTGTCTATAACGGGTCTGTTTATCTTGTAAACCGTGCCATTTTTCAGGGAGTGGTCGAATAGATTTTGAAAGGAGGTGTATAGATTCAACAAGAACGGTGAGTTCACCCGTGCGCGTCCGAAAGGCTGTTCCTTCGGCACCGACAATATCGCCAGTGTCAAAACGTCGATATGCTTTGTACGGCTCGGCACCGACATTGTCGCGTCGGACGTAAATCTGAATTCTACCTTCACCGTCTTGCAGATGGGCGAAACTACTTTTTCCATGGTCGCGTTTCGTCATGATTCGACCGGCGATTCGGATTTTCTGAGTTTCGTCGGGTGTTTCTTCAATGTCAGCAAAGTCTCTGTGAATATCGGAGGTCGTATGTGTAGGCTCATATTTATGCGGATATGGTTCTACGCCAAATTTGCGGATTTCGTCTAATTTCTCGCGACGTTGCTGAATTATGTCCTTTGTTTCTTCCACAACTCTTCCCCTTTTCATTTTATTTTCTATGAGGACTATTGTTATACTTTAGTAATATTTTAACAATTATACCTTAGCCTCGTTCATAAAGCAACGAAAAAAGCAGTATTATTTCTGTTGAGCCTTCATTTTGAGGTAGCTTTCGATGAAGGAGTCTAAAGCACCATCTAATACGGCGTTAACGTTGCCTGTTTCGACATTCGTGCGTAAATCTTTGACGCGTTGATATGGGTGCAGGACGTATGACCGGATTTGGCTCCCAAAGTCAATATCTAAGCGTTCGCTTCGCTGTTTTGAGAGTTCTGCCTCCCGTTCCGCACGATATTTCTCATGGAGACGGGAACGGAGTAATTTCATAGCGATTTCTCGGTTCTTATGCTGTGAACGTTCATTCTGGCATTGCACGATAATTCCGGTGGGTTTGTGTGTGATCCGAACTGCTGAATCTGTGACATTGACGTGCTGCCCCCCAGCACCGCTCGCGCGATAGAAATCTATCCGCAGATCTTCGGATTGAATATCTACTTCCACAGTGTCGTCGATTTCAGGGGTCACGTCAATGGCGGCAAAGGAGGTGTGTCGCCGCTTATTGAAATCGTAGGGGGACAATCGAACGAGCCTATGCACGCCCGCTTCGGCTTGAAGATAGCCGTAAGCCGAGGCACCTGTAACGAGGATTGTTGTTCCTTTGATGCCGGCTTCGTCTCCTGAGGTGAGGTCTACGATTTCGGTCTGATAGCCGCGTTGGTCGCACCAACGGAGGTACATGCGCATCAACATCCCTGCCCAATCTTGCGCGTCAATCCCGCCAGCACCGGAGTGGATACTGAGGATTGCGTTGTTTTCATCAAACTCGCCTGTCAGCATTAAGCGGAGTTCCATCTGTTCGAGATGTTGCGTGACAGTGTCCAATCCGTCGGCAATCTCGTTTTGTAAACTCCCATCGTTCTCTTCAGTTGCGAGTTCGAGCAGGGTTTGAATATCTTCAATTTTTAGGGCGAGGTCTTCGTATGCCGCAACTTCATCTCGGAGGGTGGCGATGCGTTGGTTAACCTTTTGCACGCGTTGCGTATTGCTCCAAAAATCAGGCGCGATTGTCGCCTCTTCAAGTTCTGTTAATTCTTTTTGTTTTTCAGCCAGGTCAAAGATAACCTCTGAGTTCTTGGAGGCGGGTTTGCATCTCTTCAGCCTGGTTTTTTAAATCTACAAGCATATTACTCCTCATGAATGCTATGAATGTCTACGACGAGCCCACATTATGATTTGACGACTGAACCACCCAATGCAAATAAGGGCACAAAGAATGGGGAACCAATCGCCGTAGCGGGTATAGAGTGTCTGTTCATGTTCCGTGGGCGAAAGAAGTGGAACAGATGCGATGAGAATTTCCTGAGCAGTGTCCGGTGTAATCAAAGGTGTCGTTATCCTACCGAACTTGTCTACGACGCACGTAAATCCACCATTTGCGCATCGGAACACAGCAATACGGTTCTCAATCGCGCGGAAAGGTGCCATTGATAGATGCAGTTCAGGGAAGGCAGTTCCTTTGAACCAAGCATCATTCGTGAAGATTCCCATCACTCTGGCACCCATTTTTACGGGGTTGCGAAATTCGTCTGGAAACACCGATTCAAAGCAAATCGAAGCACCGACCTCTATCTTCCGGGGGTTCGTCTTATTTTTAACGTCAAACACCGGTAAAAGGTTTACTATTTTTCCATGCGCGAAGGGTTCAAACTGGATAAAATTGGGGATAAAATCCGGCAGGAGATGTGCCAGAGGCACGTATTCCCCAAAAGGAACAAGATGCATCTTCGCATAGTCTCCATGTATCTTCCCATCTGGAGCTATCGAAAGGACGCGATTGTATATTTCCGTATCTCTTTTTCGCGTACCTATGGAAAATTGACCTATCGCTTTGTCTGTTTCTCCTGTGTTAGCCGTACCGAGGAGCATTGGAATCCCGGTATCGCTAAGCATCTGCGAGAATCTTCTGTAATATGTGGGCCACTCGCCTGTCAATGCCCTGCTTCGTGTTGCTGTTTCGGGCCACACGATAACCTCAGGGCCTTCTCTGCTGGCTTTATGGGTCAAACCGATATAGCGTTGCAAATTCCTTGGAAACTGACGGAGGTCCCACTTCTGAAGTTGTGGAATGTTGCCCGGGATGAGCGCAACTTTTAAGGTCTCGGTGTCTGTTTGATTCGTCGCGTTTGTGTCCTGGTCCAAAGGGTCAGCGTTTTGGAGTTGGAAGACCCCGTAACCGAAACAAAATAGCGTCAGGATCAGTGGCAGGATCACGGCACGAATTTCTTGTCGCCATCGATGACGGTTACACAGCAAGATAGCGATGCCGGCATTGAAGAACACGATGACGAAACTGATACCGTGTACACCAACAAGCGAGGCTATTTGTATTCCCGGTAGATTGTTCCATTGTGAATAACCGATACTTCCCCATGGAAACCCTGTTATTAGCCAACTTCGCACCCATTCTAATGCTGTCCAGATACATGCCGCAGACAGCGAAAACAGGACACTGGAACGCCTTGGCACAAACCTCATCAACACTGCGAAGACAGCGAAATAGAGTGCCGTGTATCCGACTAATAGCAGGTACCCCACCATTGTAGCGAAGATATTTGCATACGGGTAGAGAAGGAGAATAGCAGGGAGCAAACCTGCAAAAAACAGAAAACCTGTCAGGTATCCGATCCAAAAAGCGGATTTCCAACTTGTCGCACGCGTCAAGGCAATAAAAAATGGCACCATCGCGACCCAAGCAAACGGAAAAAGGTTTAAATTTGGGAAACTCAGGAACAACAACAGTGCTGAGAGTCCCGCAAATATCCAATTTTTAATTTTACCTTGCGGTTCGTTGAGGTGGGTTTGATACATAGCGTGCCTCTCCGTAGGGTCGCCCTCCTAACGCAAGCCTATAAAGGCTTGCGGGACAATGTTACGGGCTTACTGTTTGGTTGTATTTTTGAGATGGTAGCCTGCAACAATACGCAGAAATACCCAAGCAAAAACACGCAGGCGGATATAAGAAAAAACCTTCAATGAACAGATGACTTCACTTAACGCTTTGCGAACAATTAAAAAAGATCCGTTTTCAGTAGATGTGCGACTTTGATGAACACAATTCGCTCCGTGTCTCCTTCTACCGTACGATTGTCGTTGTAGACAATAAAGAGATTGCTTTCAGGGCGATATTCATAGGCGAAGAGCGCGAAGACTCGCCGTTCTCTCTCAATGGTGAATTCGGCACTGGCTCTTGCATACATACGCTGTGCAAACTGATAATTCACGACAAAGCGACGCGTCCATTCGGAAAGTTCCCACGCGGTTGCGTCGGGTTGTTTTTCATGGAGCCGCTGCAAAATGAACTCGAGACTGAGTTTGGCAGTTGGACGAATTGTGATTTCGGGTCGGAGAAAGAAAATGTTTTTGTCATTACGTAGACCGAAGTTACCGGTGTTTCGGATTTGCACATATTTCGGTGGAAACCACCCGAAGAAGAAACGAGCGGTTCTGTCCTCATATAATTGATTATCGTCATCGTCAATGTGATTGTACCATTCAGGTCCGATGAGGAAAAAGAAATCGTAAACCCCGAAGAGTCCGCTAAAACCCGCTCTGTGATTTGTGAGTTCACCAGCATGGTTCGTGAGGCGTTCATATTCGACTTCACCGCGCAGTCTTTCAACAGCCCCTTTGTATTGTTTATTATAGCGACTTCTGATAACCACTCCGCGTCTATCGACGCGTGGAACGAATCCTGTTTCAGGGTTGAAGTACTCTCCAATATCTGCATAGATCGCATCGATTGAGAATACATTTGTCCGACGGGCGAGTTGAACGAAAATCAGGTCATCCTCGGTACTTTCTGCCATATCCAGACCGCCTGCTTTCCACTCTCTTGCGTACTCCAGATTAAGACTCGTAGCGGCGGGGAGTTGAATACGGGCATCAAGTCCGCCTGCTCGGTCATACATGGCACCGCGTTGTTTGTTAACACCTAAAAATCCGACAGATGATGTTTTACCTACTTCCCGTTGCAACCGAAAAACGGAGTAGTTATAACCCAAGTTGCTATCTTTAGCGTTCGCGAGGGGCAATTCACCTGCGGATATTTCTCTGTCAGGGTTTTCCGATCCCGCGACGGCGCCCACAAAAGCGAGATTGTACTTACTGAATTTCCCGATGACCTTTCCACCGCCGAGCAGTGCCTCGACTTTCCGGCTGTAGAACAGGTCAAGCGGCATTTGAAAGAGTTCGTTTCCTTCGAGGAAAAAGGGGCGTTTTTCGGGAAAGCGGAGCGGAATATCGGTGAGATTCACGAGATCCGGATCCGCCTCAATTTGCGCGAAATCTGGATTGAGTGTTAGATCAACGGTAAAATCCCCAATCGGATAACGGAGGTCTAACCCGGCGTCGGGTTCCAGAGCCGTTGAAGCTTCACCATCTGTTGGTTGCCGGACTTGTGGTCTGAGTGTGGCATACGGTTTGAATTTCACAGGTCTTTTAGTGACCAAACCTGAAAGTGGAAGGTCCGTGAGATGTCCGAATTCTGAGACGGCGTACTGGCGGTCCCCTAAATCTGCCCACATCTGTTCTTCGGCGGGTGATTCGTCGTTTCGCCAGAAGTTGATGCCCCACGTTGCTATTTCCATTCCCTTTGAAAACCGGAGTTCGGCAAACGGGATGGCGAATTCTGCTGTCCAACTGTCTGTGCCTATTGCGGCTTGACCCTGCCAGTCGCAATCCCATGAGATGGCAGTCCCGATCATGGACTGCCCCGTGCGTCTGTTCGCTCCTTCGTTAATAAGGCGTCGGTCGGTTTGTGTGCCGAGTGGGTTTAAGGCGAATGCGTAACAGTTTCTGCCGTCAAGGAAGGTATCGATTAAGACTTCAACGTGGTCGTCAGAAAAGAAAAAGGAGTCGCGGCGCGTCAGATTCGCGGCAAGTTTGTCCATGTCGGTTTTAAAACATTTGAATGCGACATAGAGATTATTGGCATCGTAGGCGAGATAGATAGTCGTTGATTGGGTTGCGGGTTCACCGCTCTGGGGTTCAAATTGGAGTAATTCACCGGTTTTGGCACTATTTTGCCAGCATGCGTCGTCCAATTTTCCGTCAATTTTCGGAGGTGTTTCGATGCGTACTGCTTTAATCGCGCGTTTCGTGAGAATTTCCGGGGGTTCCTCATTCGTGTCTGCAGGTAATACCTTAAGACTCCACAAACAGAGGATGAGGTAGACTGTTAATATAAAATACGGGCTAAGTTGAGCCCTAATTGTTCGCATTGGTTTGTGTATTCAGACCTCCTTTTGGTGTCAATCTACTTTACGATTTTAGCACGTATTTATTTTTCTGTCAAGAGGCAATGTTTCATCGCGGTGAATGTAAACGAAATTAAAGCGATTTGCGTTATTGCTCGCGTTGTTATATAATATTAAGTAGCATTGCAGTTGAATCAATCAATGGAGGAATTAAGTGTACTTTCTTATACGCAAAATCTTCGGACTGTTTTTATGTCTTGCCGTCTTTTTTCCAGTGGTGGCTGTTGCGGGACCCGGTCGGACAGGCGCGCAAATCTTGAACCTCGGTGGTGGTGCGCGAGCGCGAGCACTCGGTGACGCTTTTTCTGCGATGTCCGGGGATGTAACCACGTCGCTTTGGAACCCAAGTGGATTGGCAGATATGCCTGAAAGTAAATTCCGCTCTGGTAGAAAAGCGGCGCAAGCCTCAATGTTTTATACAGATTACAGCGCGCCTTTCGGAGAAGCAGGGGAAGGGTTATACTATACCTTCATCTCTGGCGCGATGCCACTCGGCGATGTCGGAACCATCGGCGCGACACTCCAGATGCAAGGACAGGGCACAATTGCCGTGACAACCGATTCTCCCGATATCCTTCGTGAGGAAAGTCTCGGCACTAACTTCGCATTGACACTTTCATACGCCGACCGTATTACAGAGTCTTTATCCGCGGGGATTAGCGGTAAAATGATTCGGATGGTGCTCGGACGCGAGAGTGGAAGTTCTTATGCCGTTGATTTGGGAATGCAATATCTCCTTCCGTTCGATCCTATCCCTACCACGCTCGGTGTTGCTATTCAGAATGTTGGACCGGGTATCTCTTTCATTGATGAAAACCAAGCGGATCCGTTACCGCGGTTCTTACGAATCGGGACTTCTATGAGTCTTTATCAGTCAAGGTATCACCACATTCGCCTCCTCATTGGTGGCACAGCCTACATCGATAAATTAGCTGAGGATGAACACGAATTAGGTGTTGATTTGGACCGGCTCAACGCCGAAAGAGAGGAAAAACTAACCCGAGAGCAACTCCTTTCCGATCGTGGGGTTGGTATTCGGGCATTTGAATGGCGCCACCTTCAAAAGAATCTTGGATTAGAGTACTGGCTCGGCGGTATACTCGCCTTGCGTGTTGGTTACAAGTCAGAACCTGGCATTAACTTACCGGACTTTACAGATTACCTTACTGCCGGTGTAGGTGCCCGATGGTATCTCTTCAATATCGACTTTACAATTGGACCGAGTTTCGGCCCAAGCCGATCGCGCCTCTATGAAACCACTGTGATGTTCATCTTTTAGAAGGAAACTACAAAAAAGTGAAATCTAAGACCCAAATTTTAATAATCGTACTGTTATTATGTTTAGCATCCGGTTTCTGTGTAGCCTCCGAGGGTCCCCGCGCACCACTGTTCACTGCTTTTTATCTCGATTCCGCACTTGGAAGCCGTACGCTCATGAATCAATCCTCTGTTGTGATGGAGGCGACCCAAGAGTTTCAGGCACGAAAATCTCCAAACGAGGCGTTCCTGTATTCGCTCGTTATTCCGGGGATGGGGCAACTCTATACGGGTGCGAAACGCGGTTATCTCTACGCTGCCGCAGACGTGGTTTTACTCGGGACGTATTTTTTTCTACGAAACAATGCCTCGAACACTCGAGAAGACTATCGCGATGTCGTCAGACAACACGTTACTTTTATTGGTCCAGGCTCCTTCGAGGATTGGGATCCTATAGAGGATTTTGAGCATGCCACGCAGTATGAGACATGGAATCATGTCTACGACTCAGACGAGACGCGGGCGCGCACTGGCAAATGGTATTGGGGGGATCTTGATCCAAATCTGAAAAATGAACCCGATTTAGACATCGATTTTGACTCACGATACCGCTTGGACGCGTTCGACTTACGGCAGCAAGCGAACGATACCTTTCAACTCGCTCGTACAATATTAGGTGTGGCGATCTTAAACCATGTTGTCAGTGCTGTAGAGGCACGGATTTCGACAAAGCGTCTCAATAACCGCTTGCAAAATAGGCTAACACAGACGCAAATCGACGGTCTTGAAATCAATTTACAAACTGACATATCAGCAGGCGTACCGATAGGTGTACTCGTCCTGCGGAAAAGTTTTTAATTTTACCTTGCGGAGGAACAACGGACGTTTGAACTTTGACGTGCGTTTCTTAAGTCCGTCCTCCACTTCGTTACGGACTACAAGTTTTGATGCTATCTTAAAAAGTAAAGGAAGTTAGTCGAAAACTTCTCTTAACTGACAACTGAAAACTAAAAACTGAATAAGGAGGACTGCTATGCCATTAGAACTATCAAATCTTTTGGAAGCACTCAATTCGGTTACCGCGATTCCTATCGTCCCTTTCGAGGGAGACGATATTGATTACACCGGACACGGCAAAAACATTGACTATTTGATGCGCAACAACTATCTTGATGAAGGACGGCAGCGTGTCATTGCTATCGCTGGGACGAGTCTGATCCATCACATCAGCGAAACTGAGCAACTTCGTCTCATCGACCAAACCGGACGACAAATAGGGGATGATGGTATTCTCATGTCTGGTATTGTGCCTAACCCAATTGGTCAAGCTGGTCAACTTATTGAAGCACAGTCTGAACTTCATAAGCCGCCAGATGTGTATTTGCTGATGCCTCTGACAGGGGTCTCAAACCCAGAGGGTATCTATCAACAGTACATGGAATTTGGTGAAAAATATGGGACAAATTGTGGTGCGCGATTTCTCTACTATTTCCGTCAGAAACGCGATATGGCAGCGGTCATTCGTCTCTTAAACGATTCACCGCACTTCGTCGGTGTGAAGGTCGGAACGGATGAAGAGGATGTTACGCCGCTTGTCGAGGGTGTCGGTGACAGCGGGATTGTGATGTGGGGCATCGGGGATAGGTGTACCCATCCTGCACAACTGGGGACGAAAGGGCATACCTCTGGTATCGCCGTCGCCTTTGCGCGTGCCTCTGACGAGATTAACAATGCGCAGCGTCGGGGGGATTACGAGACCTCTGCGCGCATTGAAGCCGACATTGCCCCGCTTGAGGAGATCCGTTTCATGAACGAGCGGGTCTATAACTATTCTGCTGTCGTTGAAGCGATGA
Source organism: Candidatus Poribacteria bacterium (assembly GCA_965208635.1). Classification (GTDB taxonomy): domain Bacteria; phylum Poribacteria; class WGA-4E; order WGA-4E; family WGA-3G; genus WGA-3G. Next base: position 4,899,053 of record OZ242349.1, on the reverse strand, counting down.
TCTTAAGCGGTTTTGAGGATATTGCCGCTGGGGGCGGGGGTCCATTTAATCCGCGGGTTCCATCAGAAATTCAGGAACACCTCCGCGGTATAGCACAAAACTTAAAACGGTATCATTAGTTAGCAGTCAGCCATCAGCAATCAGTTGTCAACGGTCAGCGTTGGTCTGTTGTCTGAATCGCGGATTATGTGTCCTCGATTGTTGGTGGCTGAGTTTTCATGAAGTGAGATTTCCATTATGTCGTATGATAGTTTAGCACTTCGTCTGGTTGCCCAAGAATTGCGTGAAACCCTTTTAGACGGTACAATTCGGCACATTGAACAGACGAACTCCCATACCTTTTCATTTAAGATAGGTCACGGTCCGCAGACGCATTGGCTGACGCTATCGGCACATTCATTGCATGCCCGCGCGCACCTCATCCAGAAACCGCCACCCGGACAAAAACAATCCTATCTGGCAGATTTTCTCACAACACATCTCAGACGTGGCACGATTACCGCGATTGAACAACTCGGTTGGGATCGGATACTCAAGATAACCGTTCAACCCGTTTCTGATGAGCCGATACAACCGTCCCCTAAAGCCGTTATCGCTGAATTTATGGGCAAACATAGCAACATTATCCTGATCGACGCAACCGACGACAGGATTCTGGAGAGTCTCAAACGTATTGACGAAACGATGAGCCGACATCGAGAGATTTTGCCCGGTGAAACTTATACATTGCCACCCCAGCAGGAGAAGTTAGATCCACTGATGCTGGATGAGGCAACGTTCACGGAGTTGGTTGGTGGAGAAGAAAAGGTGAGTTGGCGGCAACTCTTTAACAAAATTGACGGTTTGAGTCCAACACTTGCAAAAGAGATTATCGCTCGGTCGGCGGAAATGGGACTCTGGGAAGCGTATCAACAGGTGATTGACTGTTTCGATGCGGCGCACGCTTCACCGCAACTGCTCATGGACGGAGATGAACCGATTGCCGCGTCAGCGATGGTGCTTCATCAGTTTCCGCATGCTTCCTCTCAAGCGTTTGATACCATGAGCGACGCGCTTACCGCATACTACGAGGCGGTCACCCTGAAGGAGGACATCGCATCGGAACGCCGAACTCTCACACAAGCGTTGACGAAACAGGAGAATCTACTCCAGCGAAAAGCCGAGGGGTTGCACACCGATCTGGGGCGGGCGGAGAAAGCGGATGATTATCGTATTCAAGGTGAGTTGCTTCTCGCGAACCTGCACGCTATCACTCGCGGGCAGGCACAGATAGAATTGCAGAACTATTACAGTCCTGATCTTGAAATGCTGTTGATTCCTCTGAATCCGGAGCAAAGTCCGTCCGATAACGCACAGACCTATTTCAAGAAGTACACAAAAGCGAAACGAGGACACTCACGCATCCAGCAACTCATCTCGGATGTAGAGGCGGATCAGGAGACACTTCGACTCTATGCATCCAAATTAGAAGTCGCTGACACTTTAGATGCACTGCAACGTCTACGTACGGAGTTCGTCGCCAACGGCTATCTCAAGGCAGTGCATCGCGGTAAGCAGAAAGTAAACAGGAGGTAGGCGACGGTCCATTCCGAAAGTATACCTCTATCAACGGTTTCCAAATGTACGTTGGACGACAGTCAGTCGAATGATTTGCTCTTGCGTCAGATTGCCAAACCCCGTGATATGTGGCTTCATGCGAAGCAGATTCACGGCTCACATGTCATCATCCGCAATCCAGAGAATCGTCAGGACATTCCGATGCCGACGTTGTTACAAGCCGCGCAACTCGCGGCTTACTACAGCAAAGCACATCATGCGAGCAATGTGCCTGTCGATTATACGTGGGCGCGATATGTCGTGAAGCGTAAGGGGAACGTCGCCGGTTATGTGCATTACACACGTGAAAAGACGTTATTTGTTGAACCTGCCGTGCCGAAGCCGAAGGAAAAATAAAGGAAAATTTTGCCTGGCTGATTTGAGAAGCACCCTACCGAAATGTATGGACACCAATTCATAATCCTGTTATACTATTCCCATAACCTATAAATTAACATAGGAGAAATTCTCATGAAATTGGTTAAGTTGTTCGGGTTGATTGCACTGCTTTGTGTTGTCGGTCTTTTTACGGCAGGTATCGCTACAGCGTTAGACGAATGGGTACATGTTGACTTGGAACCCTTCGTCAACTCGAAACTTGTTAAACACCAGTGGTGGACCAAGCAGCCTGGGGATAGCACGCTTTCCCGCTTGCCTATCGGTGAGGTGGATGCGTTTGAGGGACCCGACGGGAAGGTAGAGTTCCAAATTATAGACGGTGCGATTGTGCTCTTCGGCACCAATGCCGCGATATGGCCCAAGGCGGTTAATGACATCGTCGTTGGCGGCAAGGCAAAGTTCGTCTATTTCTTTCACGCGACCGGATGGGAACAGAACGGCGTTCCAAGTTACAAGTTCGTGATGCACTATCGGACTGGAAAGAAGGAAGAACTTGAAATGATTTCAGGTTTTAACTCGGATGATTGGTGCCACGACGATGCTGCGCTCCAAGACGATAACTCTGTCTGGGGATGGGTAAAGAAGGAGGGCGGTCCTTGTGGACACGCAGGGTTGGTTACCACAAAGTGGGAAAACCCGCGTCCCGATGATTGGATTGAGACGATAGATGCCGTCTCTTTGGAATTGGGTTCAGTGCCTGTCATTCCAGCGATTACTTTAGGCGAAGCGACACTCGCAGTGGATCCTGCGGAGAAATTGGCTGTTACTTGGGGAAGTTTGAAAAATCCGCGCGGACGTTAGAATCACTTTAGACGTTAAAATCCCTTCACTCGTAGGCGAGGTAGCTTAACCTCGCCTATTTTTTGTCTTCGCGTGCTACAATATTAAAATTGACTTTACGCGTCGTCTATGCTATAATTATATCAGCGATTTGTAGTCGCAACACTTTAAGATTACGTAATATTGCAACACTAAAATTGATACAGGAGGAATTCAATGCCAGCAAAACAAATTATCTTTGATGAAGAAGCGAGGGTGGCACTCAAGCGCGGCGCAGATACACTCGCCGATGCTGTGAAGGTTACCCTTGGTCCCCGTGGTAGAAATGTTGTCATTCAAAAATCTTTCGGGGCACCGCTGGTAACATGTGATGGTGTCACCGTCGCAAAAGAAATTGAACTCCCGGACCCCTATGAAAATATGGGTGCCCAGTTACTTGAATCTATTGCCACGAAAACAAACGATGTCGCAGGCGATGGAACCACCACTGCCACGTTGCTGGGTCAAGAAATCCTTCATGAGGGTCTCAAGAACGTCACTGCCGGTGCAGATCCAATGCAACTGAAGATCGGTATAGACAAAGCCGTAGTTGCCGCCGTTGATGCTATCACCGCACAGAGCCGTGCTGTTGATACACATGAGGAGATTTTACAGGTTGCGTCAATCGCAGCGAATGATCCTGCGAACGACAGTAATATCGGTGCTACCGTCGCTGAAGCTCTTGACAGGGTTGGCAATGACGGTGCTATCACGATTGAGGAAGGTAAAACCTCAGAGACGACCGTCGACATTGTGGAAGGTATGCAGTTCGATCGCGGTTTCCTTTCACCCAATTTTGTAACTGACATGCAGGCACAGGTGGTCGAATTTGAGAACCCTTATGTTCTCATCAATACCGAGAAAATTTCCACAGTGACAGATCTTGTACCGATTATGGAAAAGACGATGCAGCTCGGCAGACCCTTGTTCATTATTGCTGAGGATGTTGAAGGGGAAGCACTCTCTACATTGGTGGTGAATAAACTCCGTGGTAACCTTCAAGTTGCCGCCGTTAAAGCCCCCGGTTTTGGTGATCGACGGAAAGAGATGTTAGAAGACATCGCTATCCTGACGGGTGGTCAAGTTATCTCCGAAGAGACGGGCATTCGTTTAGAAAACATCGTTGTTGGTATGCTCGGAACCGCTCGACGCGTCGTTGTTGACAAGGATAACACCACAATCGTTGGGGGGAGTGGTGCTAAAGAGGCTGTTGACGGAAGAGTCGCACAGATTCGGACGCAAATAGAGGAAACAACTTCCGAATATGACCAGGAGAAGTTGGAAGAACGGCTCGCGAAACTCGCAGGTGGCGTTGCTGTTGTCAATGTTGGTGCCGCTACAGAAGTCGAGATGAAAGAGAAGAAAGCACGGTTTGAAGATGCCCTTGCCGCAACGCGTGCCGCAGTTGAAGAAGGCATTGTACCCGGTGGTGGTATAGCACTCTTACGAGCCGCAGCGTCCTTGAGTGGTTTGGAATTGGCGGGAGATCAAGAGACAGGACTCAATATTGTTCGCCGTAGTTTGCTTTCACCTGTGCGTGCGATTGCAGAGAATGCAGGTATGGAAGGTTCAGTTGTTGTTGCCAAAGTACAGGAAGGTGAAGGGAATTACGGTTTCAACGCCGCAACGACTGAATATGGCGACATGCTTGAGGAAGGGGTTGTTGACCCGACAAAAGTCGTTCGATCCGCACTTCAGAACGCTTCCAGTATCGCTGGCTTGCTGTTGACGACGGAAACACTCATTACAGAGATTGAAGAGCCGCCAGATGCTGCTGCCGCAGCCGTTGATCCACACGCTGGACACTTCCATTAGGTTTATCCGTCATTAGACGCATTTCCATGAGAAATTAAATAATGTGGGCAGGCACAAGACCTGCCCCTACAATCGTTGTTTTCGCTCGTGTTATTGAAATATTTATTTAAACTTCATCAGGGTACCCATCTATACAATACACAACTTTCTATCCATTCCGGTATCTAATACCGTGCTTCCATCCCGTTATCCCAATCACAATCGAGACAAAACATCGCCTTCGGTCCTAAGTACTGGATTTTTTTGCTGCCACACTCCGGACACATTTTTATTGGTTTTTCGGTTTCATCCCTCTCACCGTGCCGGAGAATATTCAGATAATACACCTTTAGCGCACCTGGATAACGGTGTCCCATTGGACAGCGGATCAGGTCGGAACTGTCGTTCTCAAAGCGTTCCATTGTTTCTCGAAGGAACGTCAATCGACGGTGGCAGACCGGACACGGATTAGGGGTCAATTCCTTCAGGACGATCATATCGGTATTTTCGTGTTGGATGGAGACTGACAAGGCGAGGTGATGCGAGACTTGCAAATGTGATATGCCTTGACACCCAAGTTTTTCGGCGAGTTCAGAAACGAGTTTCGCGTAACTTTGTGGGCTCAGTACCACTTCCGTCGGAATCATCGTTCCGCCCTTTAAACTGGAGAGAAGCTGATAGATACGTTCTAAAATGGGCTGCTACCCCCTATACCTTTAGTTAGTAACAGAAGAAAACTATACTGTCCTACCTTCGGTCGGCTCAGAAGCTAACGTTCGTTCATTACCCCGCGCGAGCGGTGATGATGATACGCCTCTTTGGGAACGGTAAGCATCAGCGGGTTGGTTCCGAATCAGAATCAGGTCATCTCCGTCACGCTCAATAATATCGCCCTGCATCAATGTTATTTCAAACTTTCGCATACTGGTCATGAAGTTGATAGTGACGCGCGCTGCTGCCTCTAACTTAATCTGCCAACCGGTTGACGTTTTCGTCCGAGTGAACCGATCGCTAATATCAAGGGACTGCATCTGCGCAGCGTTGACGATCACACCGCTCTCTGCCTGTGTTTTCTCTTGGGTTTCGACGGCACTCTCGTTATTGTTTTGTTCAGCCATGTTGCACTCCATCTTACAAAGTTTGAATTGAGCATATTTTAACAGAGAGGGTTATCTGTTGTCAAACTTATTTTTTTTACTCCCCTTATCATGTTTGATCCTATTGGTGCGATATTTCGTTTTCCATTCCATCATAGAAATAGTATATTGATCAGGACTTACGCAAAATAACCAAATTTCACCTATTTTCACAGGATTCGGCATCCCTTCCCAGTAACGGGTGGGAACCCTGGTTAGAAACCGCACCTACCGGGGGAGTGCGTAAGTCTTGTTGATATGGCAGTGGGCAAGAATTAGGAGTCGGGAATCGGAATTCCCTCCGACAGAAGAGGAAAATCCATTTGACAATGATACCCTTGTTCGGCTATAATATGTTGTGAAAGGAATAAGCCAGATATGCGGTTCACCTATTTTTTGCCCGGATGGATAGTTGTGCTCGGTATCGGTGTTGTTATCGGTATAACTATATATGTTTATTTGCGGATAGCACGTCCGTTGCAACCGAGGTATAGATTGTTACTCATCCTGCTGCGGATGGCTGCAGCGTCGATTCTGCTCGGTTGTCTCTTAGCCCCAGTTGTCATTGAAAAGAAAGACATCACACCACCGACGCATCTCTCTATTTTAGTGGATACCTCACGAAGTATGCAACTTGTTGATGTCCCTGTGAGCGAGCCACCTCTGTCGAGGCTCGGTCAAGTAAATCAACTGCTTTTCAATGTTTCCGAGCAATTCCTACAAACCTTACAAGATAGGTTTGTAGTTCATCTCTATCCTTTCAATACGCGACTGCAACAAAGTATCCTGTTAGCACAAGAGGGTGATCCTGCAACGCCACACTTAGAAGCGGAAGGTGCACTTACTGATATTGGGGGGGCTATACGAGAAGCCGCAGCCGCGTGGAAGGGGCAGCAAACTGCCGGTATTGTCCTTTTTACAGATGGTGCACATAATTCTGGACAGTTCCCTCTGGAGATGATCACAGCATTGGAAGTGCCGATCTATCCGATAGGTGTTGGTTCTGTGGAACCGCCAAAAGACATTCAGATTCAGCGTGTCGATTACACGCCAATTGCTTACACAAACCATGAGAGTGTCATTCGTGTGAGTGTTATGCAAACGGGCTATACCGGTAAAACGACCCAGTTGTCTTTGCGGGAAGTAGAAAGTAAAAAACTCGTAGATACTGCAACGTTAACCTTCAACCCCTCTCAGGAAATAGATTCTGTAGATGCCAGCACAAAACAGGTAGTTGAATTAAAGTTGACACCGCAGTCGGAAGGCAGCTTTCAATACAGTGTTACACTTCCAACGCTTGATGGCGAACTCACGGAGGAAAACAATCAGAAGTCGTTTTCGATGAAGGTTGTGAAGGCAAAGTTGAACGTTTTCTACCTGGAAGGCAGACCCAGATGGGACTACACCTTTTTGAAACGAACATTGGAAAGAGACCCGGATATTGAGGCTACCTGTGCAATCTTATCACGTAAAGGAGGGAAGTCTCTGCCTGTAGGTAGTGTGCTTGATCGCTTAGATGGATATTATCCACAAGCGACTCAGGCGTCGGAGACACCGCAGTTCCCCGAATCGCTCGCCGAACTTTCTAAATATGATGTGCTGATTTTAGGGGATGTGGGAGCTGAGCATTTCACCGAAACCCAACAACGCGCGATTGTTGATTTCGTTGAGACACACGGAAAACCGATTATCTTTCTACCTTCACGGAACATGCTCGGAATGAATGGACTCGGAAATACAGAATTAGCTCCTCTTTTGCCGATTGACATCCCAAGGAATGGATGTCGTGTAGAGGATGCGGAATTCACTGTGCAACTGACCCAATCCGGAGCATTTCATCCAATGTTGGATCTTGATGATGCTCAGGTTGCCCAAACGGATCAAACCGTAGGGCTGGACGGAAGTAATTTGAGTTTGTGGCGGAACATGCCAGCGTTGCCGCGATCTTTCAGTGGATTCCGTCTCAGGGGTGGCGCAACTGCACTGATGGAAAACGGGAGCGGCATGCCCATTCTGGTTCTCCAAAGGACGGGTTTAGGTAAAAGTTTGATAATTGCGGCAGAAGGCTTCTGGAATTGGGATTTTGGTGTCACAACTTACAGGGACACGCGTTATCAGACAATCTATCCTCGATTTTGGGCACAGGTGATACGGTGGATGGCAACAAACACCGATGACAAGAACGTATATCTTACGACAGATGCTTCCACTTATGCGATAGGGGATACGGTGAAGGTTGCAGCGTATTTGTACTCCGAAACCTATCAACCGCAAGCGGGTGCAACAGTTCAGATCGAAGTGGTGTCCCCTGATGGCACCCCCTTCCAACTTCAGATGGCTGTCGGACAAGAGCAATTTGTGGCAGCCGCGGAAACCTCTGTGCCGAGAGCCGAGAACCGAGAGCCGAAAGCCATTGATGCCGATATGAGTAATCTTTATACTGCCCAATTTGCCCTACTGCAAAAGGGAAAGTACCGTATTCGCGCAACCGGTAGAAGCGGCAATCTGAAGTTAGGCGAGGATCAGATCGATATTTACGCGCATCCGCAACTTGCCGAATTGGAGAATCCGCAGCTCAATGAGAACTTGTTGAAACAACTTGCAGGACAAACCGGTGGTGCCTATTTTACGATGGCTGACGCGGAATCTGTTCCTGAAAACATTGCAAATGTTCAAAATCCGATATTCGTTGATGCAGAACGCGAGCTTTGGGCACACCCTTTAGTTCTCATCACTGTCGTTGGGTTATTAGGGACTGAATGGTTTTTGCGTAAACGAGTTGGATTGACTTAAATAACCCAACTTGCTACCTATTATAGACATATCATCCCTCTGGGGTGTGGCAAGAGCCCAAAAAACCTTTAGTAGCAATTTGGGTTTAGATAGTTGAATGAAGAGTAAAGATTCTAAAATTTGAAATCCATCCAAAAATGGTAAATTGTTACATCAAAGCCTCTTTAACTGATAACCGTAAACTGAAAACTGAAAACTATTTCTGGATAGGTTGTTTTCTCTTTTGTGCTGTGATGGTTGGACAGGTAAAGCGGGGTTTGCAGGCTTCTGATGTTCCGATAACTATCGCCCAAATTCATTACGGTGGTGGGGGTGATTGGTATGGCGACGCGACAACTATCAAAAATTGGCTTCAACTCCTCCGAGACCGAACAGATATTGAGACGGCTCAGGATAGGGTGATTATTAAGCTGACGGATCATACCCTTTACCAATATCCAATACTCTATCTGGTAGGGCACGGGAATATTCGACTGACTGAAAGTGAGATTGAGGCATTACGGGATTATCTCAAGAACGGCGGTTTTCTGTTCGCAAATGACGATTACGGGCTTGACAAGAGTTTTCGTCGTGAGATGCGGAGAGTCTTTCCAGAACAGGAACTACAACCGATACCAAACACGCATCTGATTTATCGCTGTTTCTACGAGCTACAAGGACTCCCCAAGATTCATGAACATGACGCTGAACCTGCCCAAGGGTTCGGACTCTTTCATGATGGACGTATGGTCGTTTATTATGTCTACAGTGCCGACATCGGTGATGGGCTTGAAGATGCCGATGTACATCCAGATGATACACCCCATGTTCGCGAACTCGCGGCAAAAATGGCGGTAAATATTGCGGTATATGCGCTGACTCACTAAAGGACGCGATGAAATGGACAGACAGAATGCGAATGCGGCTTATGAAAATCTTATTGATCGGCTACGTGCGATTCGGCGGCAGTGGCGGTGGCTCACTTTCTCTGAAGGACTCCTGAAGTGCCTCGGTATCCTTGCGCTTGTGATGACGGGGACAATTATCATTTTAGCGGTAAGTTTCCAGTTATGGCAGTTTCCTTTCTCGCGCTGGATACGTATCGCGATCGTTCTATTGTCAATAGGTGGTGCTATCTATGCAATCGTTCGGTCATTCGTTTTACCTCTCTCTAATAAGTTAACGGACGCTGCTGTCGCATCGCGTCTTGAATCGACGCAGACAGCGGAAACCTTCGCCGCTGAAAACCGAATTCTCAGTGCTGTCCAGCTTTGGCGAACTTTACAGGGCAACCGTCTTGGGTATGCTCCAGAATTCGTTGAGCATCTGGTTATACAAGCCAGCCGGGATATGGAGCAGGTGCAACACAAACGGGTATTTCAGTCGGAGTTTCGGAAGATTCGGCGAAGTGCCGGGGTCGCCGTTGGGGGAATTATCCTGCTTCTCGTTACACATTTTCTTTTACCTACTGCGTTTACAGGCTTCGCACAGGCTTTCCAGACCTTACCAAAAACGCTGCAAGACGATCAGGAATATCTAAAGAAGTCTATTCAGATTACAAAAGTCCAGCCCGGTAATATCCAAATTGAACGGGGGAGCGATGTCAACGTAACCGCTGAGATAGGCGGACATCTTGGTGCTCCCGTCGCACTTTACTACCGTATTGGGGAATTCGGAATTGGGGGAAACGCCCAAGCAGAAACACCCCTCCCACAGGCAGAATGGCAATCGCTACCGATGCACCATACACCCGCTGATACTGGACGCAGTTTACAGGTTTCTGAGTTTTCGAGGTTTCCCTACAGCGCGACGCTTGAAAACGTGACACGTCCGCTTCAATACTATGTTTCGGTCAACGAGGTGGTATCGGAGCAGTATCAAATAACAATCAGCAATGAACCGGTTGTCACGCAGTTCCAGTATCGACTTACCCCCCCTGCCTACACGCAACTACAGTCCCAAACCCTTCCAGTAAACGTCGGGGACATCCAAGTGCTTTTTGGAACAGAAATTGTGTTCGCTGGGGAGAGCAACAAACCGCTTCAGAGAGCACATATCGCTTTTGAGGTGTCAGATGATGTTCTATTGGAGGTTAAGGAAGGGAAGTTACAGGGTCCTATTACACAATTATCTGTAGGAGGGAGCTCCAATTCCCAACAGAAAGCCCTCTCCACATCGGAAATAATACAGGGATCTTTCGTCGCTCGACAGACTGAAAATTATCGTATTTACATTACCGACGTTGACGGGTTCACGAATCGAGACCCCGTTAACTGGACGATTACCGTTCTTGAAGATACCGCACCCGATGTTACTATTGTCGCACCCGCGCGGGATACTGTGTTGGACGATGCTATGCTGGTTGAACTAAAGGTAGAGGCGACGGATGACTATGGTATACAGGAACTCCAGTTGGTGTACCGCGTTGAGAGTGCAGGAGCATCGGCGGTAAATGTGCCTTTAAAACGTTGGGCGGTAGAGGACGCGCTTTCACAAAGGTCGGTTTTTGTGGCATACAGATGGGATGTTGATCGGATAGGTATGTTCCCCGGTGAAACACTCGCGTATTACGTTCAAGCCTTGGATATCGACGATGTCTCGGGACCGAATATCGGTAAGTCTCATACCTTCACGCTCCGCTTTCCATCCCTCTCCGAGTTATATGACGCGGTCGCTACGGAGCAGGAGACCGAGCAACGAGGGCTTGAGGAACTCGTTGATGAGCAGGCAGATGCCACCGGTCTGGTTGATACGCTTCTCGATAAAATCAGGAAAAGCCAGGAACTTACCCTCAATGACGAAAATCTGATGCAACAGGTACTTGAGAATCAGAAACAGATTGAGGAGACAGCGAAGCAACTCATCGAAAATATGAAAGAGACAGCAGAAGAGATGGAGCAGAACCAACTTTTTGACACTGAGACTATCGAGAAGTACCAAGAACTGCAAGAACTGATGGAGAAAGCGCTTTCTGAAGAGCATAAGGAACTTCTACAGAAGTTATCAGAGGCACTCGCCAAACAGCAGATGAACGAGCAGGAGAGGTCGATGGCGGAAGCGAATCTCAGTCAGGAGCAGTTTTTACAACAATTGGAACGTGCCAAATCTCTTTATGAACAGATTCTCCTTGAACAGGAACTCGAAGCTGCGGCGAAACAGGCGAAGGCGCTCGCCGAACAGCAAAAGCAATTGATGGATACATTGGAGTCGTTAGAACAGTCTGCACCTACAAGCGACCTTGCTGAAAAAGAGGATCGGATAGCGGATGAATTCAGCCAGCTTAGTGAAAAGTTAGAGGAACTCGGTACAAAGATGGGGGAGCTGGCGCGGAATAACGACAGTGACATAGCGGGGGCACCCCCGCAAATAGAACGGCTCGCCGATGAAATTATACGACTCAACCAGTTTGCGCATGAGTATAAACTGCCTGAAATGCTGGCAGGGACCAGTAAGAATCTCCGCAGTGGGCAGAATAGTGAAGCACTCGAATCTGGACGAGGGGCAGAACAGACCCTCTCAGAACTCGCGCAGGGTTTGGATAACGCTTTGGCGTTCATGGAGGGTGCAAACGCCAACGAAACCTTGACCGCACTACAGGAAGCCGTTGCGAGTGGTCTCCATCTCTCACATCTTCATGAGAATGTCCTCACGCAAACGAACGACATCCTCACTGCTGGGCAGTCTGATGCTTACATTTCAAGTGAGATTCTTCGTTTGCAACAACTCGCCGCTGATGAGCTTAGTACAGCGGAAAGTATTACACAACTTTCCAGTAAACTTTGGGAGTTGGGGAACCGACAGATACAGGTGCCGCCTGAAGCAATGTTCCATCTTAACGCCTCAAACGATGCACTCTCCCGTGCCGCACGTGCCTTAGAGGATAGGCAGCCAAGCCTTGCCGTACCGATACAAAAAGCCGCGCTGGCTGATCTTAATCAGGCGGTTTTTGAACTCCTTGAGGCGATGGGACAGATGAACCAACAGATGGGTGCCAGCGGATTAGAAAACATGATGGAGCAGTTGCAGCAGCTCGCCGAAAGTCAAGAACAACTGAACCAGATGGCACAAAATCTGAATCAGCAGATGCGAGAACAGGGGCGAACCCCAGGGCTTGAGCAGATGATGCGTCAACTTGCCGCTCAACAACAGATGATCCGAGAGGCAACTGAGCGGATCGCTGAGCGCGCAGAGCAGATGGCGCAAATGCTGGGGAGTCTTGAAGATGTCGCTGAGGAGATGACTGAGGTCGAGAAATCACTTCGTCAAGGTGAACTCGATGAGGAGGTCCTCGATAGACAGGCACAGATTTTGACTCGAATGCTTGATAGCTTAAAATCGTTGCAGAAACGAGATGTCGGTAAACAGCGGAAGGCAGAGGTCGCGGAGAGACCCGAAACACCCGCACAAGAAGTGCCACCTTTGCATCCTGAACTCCTTGAAATTGTCCGGAAGTTAGAGACCACACCTTATGCGAAGGAATTCGAGGATATCCCATTTCAGTATCGCGAGCAACTCCGACAGTACTTTAAGGCGCTTTCACAGAAGACACAGTAAACAGGCTTGTCCAAGATTCGGTTCTGTTGAAGCCGCGTGGAAAAAAGTTTATGAACCGCAGACATTTTTTAATTAACGGAAGCACCACATTGGCAGGGCTGTTTCTCGTGAGCGGCACCTCACGACTGTATGCAGACAGCCATGAAACTCATATTGACACGTACATAAATGAAAGGAAACAGAGGATGAAGACAGCAGTGAGTATCGTTGAGGATGCCTTTTACATTAACGGAGAAATTACCTATCCGGGACGTTCCTACCAAGGGAATAAAGTTGAAGGATTGCTTCTCAACACCCGTATGGTGCAAGGCATTTTTGATGATCGGAATCCTGAGACGATACATCTCTGGAAATATCCAGATACAGGTGAATGGGATCCAGAGCGCAATACACGTGAATTTTTAGCCGCGATGCCGACCTGGCGCGCACACGGCATATTGGCGTTCACGATTAACCTCCAAGGTGGCAGTCCTGAAGGCTACTCCAAAGCACAACCGTGGCACAACTCAGGTATAGAAACCGACGGTAGCCTGAATCCCGATTACCTATCGAGGCTTGAACGTATCATCGACTTCGCTGACGCACTCGGTATGGTTGTTATCCTCGGTTATTTCTACTTTGGACAGGACCATCGGATCGCTGACGAAAACGCCGTCAAGAACGCAGTTGATAACGCAACGGGTTGGCTTTTCGATAAAGGATATACCAATGTTATCGTTGAGGTTAACAACGAGTGCAACGTGAGATACTCACACGAAATTCTGCAGCCTGAGCGGGTCCATGAATTGATTGCGCGCGTGAAAGCAACGACGCGTAATGACAATAGATTCCTCGTCGGGACGAGTTACGGCGGCGGCAGAGTGCCACTTGAAAATGTTGTCCGTTCCTCCGATTTCCTGCTCGTACACGGAAACGGTGTGAAGGATCCGAACCGAATTATTGAAATGGTGCAGCAGACCCGTGAGGTGCCCGGATATCGTCCGATGCCAATCCTTTTCAATGAAGATGACCATTTTGATTTCGATAAACCTTTGAATAACTGTGTCGCGGCTGTCAGCCAATATGCCTCATGGGGTTACTTCGACCCAGGTGAGAATGACTATCGCAACGGGTACCAGTCCGTGCCAGTGCAGTGGCAAATCAACACGCCGCGCAAACGTGCTTTTTTTCAGAAGATTCGTGACATCACCGGCTGTGGTTCTTGATAGTATTAGATCTAAAAGTCTAAACGCACGTTGTTTCTCCGCAAGGAAAATTAAAAAAAGGAAAAATTAAAATATGCCACAAGTTGATCCTATCTATTTTGCTATTACAATTGCTGTCGTGATTATGATCGCGACAAGTATCCGAATTCTCAAAGAGTACGAGCGCGCCGTTATTTTTCGTCTCGGACGATTGGTTTCGACCCGCGGTCCTGGACTTGTGTTTATGATACCGTTCTGGATTGAACGGATGCAACGCATTAGTCTACGGGTGATTGTCAATGATGTCACCCCACAAGATGTGATTACGAAAGACAATGTCTCTGTGAGCGTTAATGCTGTGCTCACCTTCCGGGTGACCGAAGCGGACAGGGCGGTGATTGAGGTTGAAGACTTCGGTTTTGCGATTGCCCAAGTTGCACAGACGACGCTCCGGAGTGTGCTTGGACGTGCTGAACTGGACGATCTGCTTTCAGAACGCGAGAAGTTAAATCAGGACTTAGAGGACATCATCAAGAAACATTGTGAACCGTGGGGGGTCGAGGTGCTTGCGATGGAGATCAAACACGTAGATCTCCCTGTCGAGATGCAACGTGCGATGGCGAAACAGGCGGAAGCGGAACGGGAACGGCGTGCCAAAGTCACACACGCCGAAGGTGAGTTTGAGTCTGCCGAGGTGTTGACCAATGCCGCTGAAATCCTCACGAAAACCCCGACGGCTGTGCAGCTCCGATTCCTTCAGGCGTTGGTAGAAGTGAGCGCAGAGAAGAACTCGACCGTTGTCTTCCCAATCCCGATTGATCTACTCAGTCCGTTCCTTGAGAAGATAAACGGTTCGGAAAAATAGGTGTCTATAGGCTATGTTTTTCTTGTGTTTGATGCTGACGGGTGCTATAATTACGAAGGACCTTTGAATGGATTGGAAAAAAAGATAAGAAAAAAGAATAGGGTGGGCACTGGAACCCACCCTACAATGGACATAAATTTGCTTGAATCTACCAGTCCTCATCAAAGAACGGTGTGCTCGGGTAGCTATAGACGTTGCCTTCGTAGTTGCGGAGCTGAATTTCGTCGTCGTCGAAGGCGACAATTGGATCAGGGATGAGTGCGATTTTTCCGCCGCCACCGGGAGCATCTACAACGTAATGCGGCACACCCAATCCAGAGATATGTCCCCGCAACGCGGCAACAATGTCTAAGCCTGTCTGGACTGCTGTCCGGAAATGGTCGGTGCCGACGATGAGATCGGCTTGATAGATATAGTACGGCTTGACTCGGATGCGCAGTAGACCTTTCATCAGTTCCACCATCACATCAGGATCGTCATTCACGCCTTTCAGGAGTACTGCCTGGTTACCGAGAGGTATACCCGCATCGGCTAACATGCCGCATGCCTTCTCGGTTTCGGGTGTAATCTCGCGTGGGTGGTTGAAGTGGGTGTTGATATAGAAAGGGTGGTACTGTTTCAGAATCGCACACAACTCTGGTGTGATGCGTTGTGGCAATGTTACCGGCACTCGTGAACCGATCCGAATGATTTCCAAATGTTTAATCGATCGGAGTCCCCCAACGATCATGTCAATCTTTTTATCCGTCAACATGAGCGGGTCACCACCGGAGATAATGACATCGCGGATCTCTGGATGCGCCTGAATGTAGGCGAGTCCTCTTTCAACGTTATCTTCGGAAATGGAGTGTGGGTCCCCGACTTTTCGTTTTCGGGTGCAGAAACGGCAATAGATTGGACACATATAATTGACGTAGAAAAGTGCCCTGTCGGGGTATCGATGCGTTACGTTTGGCACTTCGCTATCGTCTTCTTCGTGCAGTGGATCCTCTACCCCGGTACTCATCAATTCTCTTGGGTCGGGAACGACCTGTTTCCAAATCGGATCACCGGGTTCTTCTATAAGGCTCAGGTAATAGGGGTTGATGCGGATCGGGAATTCTTTGTGAATCCGCCGCATCTCCTCTAAGTCAACATCAAATGCGGCGGCAAGTTTTTCTGGGGTGTTGACAGTGTCTCTCACGAGACGTTTCCATTCATCCATATAGTATGTCCGTCCTTTCCGAATGCAGGCTACGGTGCGACTGTGTAATTTTCGATCGTCACTTTTGTCATGGCATCACGTTCACGGAGTGCGTCTACCACATCCAATCCTTCAATAACTTTCCCAAATGTGGTGTAGTTGCCGTTTAGATGGGTATAAGGTGTTGGATCTGAACTGATGCAGATATAAAATTGGCTTCCCGCCGAGTCGGGATTTTGTGTCCGTGCCATCGCAACAACACCCTTTTCATGAACTGGCATCTTATCCCGGAGTTCTGGATCTTGGAACTCACCGGGGATTGTCCATCCAGGTCCACCTCTACCTGTTCCGTCTGGATCGCCGCCTTGGATAACAAAACCTGGAACGTATCGATGGAAGATCACACCATCGTAGTATCCTGCTTCGATCAGTCTCGCAAAATTCTCTACTGTGGTTGGAGCAGCTTCCGGATAAAGTTCAATAATGATGTTTCCTTTTTCAGTTTCAATCGTTACATTAGGCAGTTCATTATTATTGCATGAAACAACTGCCGCGAAAAACGCGCCTAATAGACTAAATCGCATAATTTGAGTGTGAAAAATCGGGGATCTTCACGCATTCCTTTTTGGGTTTTATCATAAATTTTCCGACGAACATCCCTTTGATGAATAGATTGCGCATAAACTGCGCTCTCGTCGAAGGTGTAAAGTTGGTATACATTATACACTGATATGCGCGTAAAGTCAAGCGGAATTTTTAAGGTATTCTGTTTCTGTAGGCTTTCTGTTTTTTTATAAAAACTGGAAAGATTTGCAACAGGCACGTAAAAACCTATTTCTGGCAAAAAAAACATGGAGTTACTCACTACAGGAGATTACCTTGACACTGCCCGTCGGACATGTTACGCTATTAATGTAGGAGGTGATTGCAATGCAAAGCATCTCAACGGAAAATCAAAAAACACGCGAACTCTTTGCGGCACTGAAGCTGCTATCGCCGGGGACTTATCTGAGGGAAGGTATTGATTATATCATCCAAAGTAAGACCGGTGGGCTAATCGTCTTGGGTGATACGCCAGAGATTCTGGACTTGACAGAAGGCGGATTCCGGATTAATTGTCCGTATGCACCGACACGCTTGTATGAGTTGTCGAAAATGGATGGGGCAATTATTCTCTCTGAGGATATAAAACGCATCGTGCGCGCAAATGTAACGTTGAGAACAAGCCCGACGATCTCCTCTGATGAAACGGGACTCCGCCACCGCTCGGCGGATAAATTTGCGAGAGAGACTGAGCATATTGTCCTCGCGATGTCACGAAGCCGAAATACGCTCACCCTATATCTCAAAGATCAACGCTATATTCTCCGAGACCATCCGACATTGCTGTCCGGCGCGAATCAAACGATGTTCGTCCTGACACAGCACCTCAGATCACTACGAAATGCGGTTACTGTTCTGAATTGGGCTGAATTAAGTGGAAATGTCACCTTAGCGGATGTCGTCGCGGCTATCCAATTGTGTGAACGTGTTCGCCGCGCTGAGCAGGAATTGGACCGTTACAGGATCGAATTAGGCATACAGGCGCAATCTCTACAGTATGTGATTCCTGAACTCGCAACTGAAATTGAGAGTGGACTTCTGATTATAAACGATTACTATCATGAGAGTCTACGTGACGCGTCTGAGGCGTTTGAAGTAATTTTGGGTCTTGATGCACACAGCCTCGCAGACCAGAGTAACATTAGTGAGGCTTTAGGATATTCGCGTGATGTACGTGATACTTTCGAGGTGCTTCAACCGCGCGGGTATCGAATGCTCAGCCAAGTGCCTCGAATTCCCTTCAGGGTCGTTGAAAATATTGTTCACAGATTCAAAACATTAGATAGAGTTAACACGGCGGCTGTTAGTGAACTCCAAGCAGTGGATGGAGTGGGTAAGGCACGCGCATCAACAATCAAGAACACACTCGCGCACATGAAGTCAACATCTGTCCAACCTGAGGTTCTGGCTTTGTCTGCATTTGAGTAATGAAAAGAAAAGTTTGTTATTAAATTGAACCAGCCACGTACACAAAAATAGGTAAAAGGAGTTAGAAAATGAAACGGTTCATCGCTTTAGCACGGAAGGGGAACGTTGCACTCAGTGGGGGTTTATTCATTGGGATGCTTCTCGTTTCGTTCAGTTTAGTAGGATGTGGCGGAAAACTCGGAAAAATAGAAACATCAGCAGTTGACACAGCGATTGCCGACGCTGAGGCGGCTATTGCGGCGGCAATGGCAGTTGATGCCCCGACGCTCGCATCTGATGTGTTTGAGACCGCGGAAGCCAACCTTGCGTCTGCCAAAACAGCACTTAAGGAAAAAAAGGGAAACGATGCACTCCGGCTCGCGTATCAAGCGATAGCTGATGCCACATTGGCACAAACGAATTCCATGAATATCACTAAAAACTCGGAATTGAATGCATCTATACTCCAGAGGACAGCTGAAACAGAATCACTCCGCGATACTGTTAAGAGTAAAAAGGAAGAACTCGCAGGGCTTCAATCCGAGATGCAAAACATTCAGAGCGAGCATAAGGAACTAAAACAGACCGTTCGGGATCTCCAGAAAGAGAATCGTGAGTTGGGTGATACACGGGCAGCCTACGGGGAACAGGTCGCACAACTCTCTGATACGTTAGAAGAGATTCGGGGACGTGCTGGAAGAGCGCAAACCGAGATCCGTAATTACGGGAGAGAGGTCGCAGAACTCCGTCGCAAACTTGAAGTTGCTGACAGAAGGGTGAAAGAGGAAGGGTATCAGAAACGAGCGGTGATCGCTGAGATAGATTCTCTTAGGAGACAACTCCGCGAACAGGCGCAAATCTATACCGAGAAGCTCGCAGAAGCCAACCAGCAGAATGCAGGTGCAAAGCATGCGGAATATCTCAAACAGAAAGCACAAGAGGCGCGCGCGTATGTTGCCAGTCAACCTCCACTGCATCCTGTGAAGACAGGGCGCATTTCCCTCTCTGCAGAACAGATTGCCGCCGGTAAGATGGCGCTCGGTAATTGGGAGCGCGCATGGTATGCGAACAACCTCAATGGACATCTGGCACACTATGAACCTAATATTATTGCCGACAAAGTCGTGATTCGCGAGAGTAAAGAACATCGCAGTAAACTTGATCTCCAGCAACTTGAAGCAGATCTGCACCAGATGAGCACTCACGCGTGGAACAAAGCGAAAGCCGATACCGAGGTCGAAGGAGAAAGCGTCATCGGTATCCATCGACTGACCCGATTGGCGACACCAGCAGCGGATGAAAATGCTACGGCACTTTACAATATTTGGATTCGCGAAGTCTGGATGCATCAAGTTGGTAACGACTGGAGAATTCATCACGAAATCTGGCAAATTTATGAGAACGTACCCAATTTCTAATTTTTTTCTGGAGGTTAAATTGTGAACGACGCACAGAACCGGCAAAACAGCCAAAAGAAATTCACTATACCCCGGAACCTGCTGTGGGGTGGTGCGATTGCGGCAATCGTCATCGCTTTTGTTCTATTTCTTGTGATCTTCATGAGTTCGAGTGAGACCCCTACAGCCTTTTTGGTGAAGTGGAAAAGTGCACTTGAATCTGGCGATGAGAAAAGGTATGAAGCACTCTGGGTGAAAAGTGCACGCCAACGTCCTGGTACGGGCTATCAGGAGACAGTAAGACTTTTTAGAGATAACGTAGATTTTGAAGTTGACCTTGGTGGTGCCAGTCAACCCTATCGAGTCCCTCGCTATACGAACCGCTTCCGGATTGAGGGGATTCCACTCACGGCTTATTACCCAGGCGAAGCACAACAGCAACTACGAAATCTTGTTATTGAAAAGAAAGGTATTATTCAACAGCGGTGGAAGATTGTCCATGAGGAGGTCGTCGGTAGTGAATTCGCGCCCACAGTGTCAACGCCTTCTACGCAGCAAACGGGGATTACAGAACAGCCTAAAAGTCCTGTCGTACCCCTTGCGATGGCTTGGAAGGTTGCCTTGGAATCCCAAGATTTAAAGGCATATACCGACCTATGGGATAAATCTGCCCGTAAGAGACGAGCCTCGAGTTTTGCGCGTGCTAAGGATCTGATATCGCAAACCCATATCGTGGATCTCACTGGTGCCATGTATACGGCTGTTCCACGACACAAAAACCGGCATTTGGTCGATAACATTCAGGTAACTTTGCAAAATGGTGGCGATACCATTGAGACCCACACCCGCACGCTTACGATTGAGAAAAAAGGATTTTTCAGACGTAAATGGAAACTCATAAACGATCAGGTCAATGTTGTGTCTGATGCTATCGCACTCGCTCCGGATGTACCTGCAGTGGACACTGTTTCTGGCGAAGCGTCTGGCGGCACTTTCGATGGGAATGCGCCATTGGATACGCACCTCAAAGTGAGGCAGGTGTTAGGAAAGTGGCAGGCGGCATGGGAAGAAAAAGACCTGAATACCTATATGTCTATCTATTCGGATGAAGCACAAATTACCCGTGTGAATGTCCGAGGTGGAAAAGAAACTTCGGTTTATCTTACAAAAGGACAACTCCGTGCCAAGATGAGGAAACTCAACACCATGTACGCTGACATCCAAGTCTCTATCTCTAACTTGCAGGTTAACGGAGATCGAGCGGTTGCAGATGTCAAGTTTCTACAAAAATTCACTGGCACACCAGCAAGTGGTAGCCGACCTGCTTACTCCGATTACGGCACTAAAAAACTCAATCTCATGGTAGATCCAACCGATGGACACTGGCGCATTTACGCTGAGACGTGGAGTCGATACGAGGATGTGCCAGATTTTCCAAAGATGTAGCTGAAGGGTTATCGGTTGTCGGTGCGTTCCGCTTCGCTCCACTTTCGGTTATTGGTTATAAGTTATAAGTTAAGAGAAGCACTGGATAAACGAGAATCTCTTCACTTATAACCTACAGATTTTTCGCAGAAAAACCGAACCGATAACCAATAACCCTAAATCCGAAAACTGAAGACTGTTAACCGTTAACCCTAAAATGTACACCGAGTACCAGACCAAACGCAAAATCGAGTTTGTCGATACTGACATGGCAGGCATCGTCCATTTTACACGATTCTTTGTCTTTATGGAGACTGCGGAACACGAATTCCTACGTAACTTAGGTACAAGTGTCGCAACCGAATGGAACGGAAATAAGATCGGATGGCCCCGACTCGCAGCTTCGTGTGAATACTTAAGTCCGCTCCGATTTGAAGATGAAGTGGACATTCACCTCCGAGTTACGAAAAAAGGGACGAAGTCCCTCACCTACCAATTTCATTTTACGCATCAAGGCAAAGACATTGCTCGTGGGCAAATTACGACAGTGTGTTGTATAACCAACCCCGGTGAAAAACTACGCACAATTCCTATCCCAGATTTCATTGCAGATCAGATTTTTTAATTATTCCTTGCGGAAAAACAACGTGCGTCTGAACTATCAAGAACGTTCCTTAAATCTGAAGAAACACCCCAGCAAAAACCCCTCCACTTCGTTACGGGCTACGTGCTTTTTGTGAAGGCGGAAATACTCGCCGCTGGCGAGGATTGTAACTCCGTTGCTTTATGGAGTGCAACCAAGGAGTCATATATCAAAAAATGCTGAAAGTATCCAATGTATCCAAAGATTTTGGGGCACTCCAGGTCCTACGGGATATTTCGTTTAGTCTCACGGGTGGAACGTCTGTCGCCATTACGGGTCCCTCTGGCTCCGGCAAAAGCACACTTTTACACATCATCGGCACCTTAGAAAAACCCTCTGCTGGACAGGTTGAGATTAACAACACCGATCCATTTACGCTCTCTGAGCCTGAACTGGCGCGATATCGCAACGCGGACATCGGATTCGTCTTTCAAGATCATCATCTGCTTCCACAATATTCCGTGCTTGAGAATGTTCTCGTCCCGACGTTCGCCTTCAAGCAGGAACTTGGCGCGACCCAACGGGCACATGAACTCCTCAAACGGGTTGAGCTCACGCATCGAACATCGCATCGACCGAGTGAACTTTCAGGGGGTGAACGACAACGCGTTGCAATCGCCCGTGCACTTATCAATCAACCGGATATTCTCCTCTGCGATGAACCGACCGGAAATTTGGATGCTACTACTTCTGAAACTATCGCTGATTTACTCTTTGAACTGCACCGCGTAGAGCAGAATGTGCTCATTGTTGTCACACACAACCTCGCATTGGTCTCAAGATTTCAGCAGCATCTGCAGCTTTCAGATGGAAGAATAGTAAAAGTCTGAACTCTGATTTCTATGATTTTTACGATTCACCATGATTATCGGAGGTCTTACCATCAGGGGAAATCACATAAATCACAATAATCCTGGTCTATTTTCTTGGGGTTCTTTTAAATACTTCTGGCAGATACATCTTGTCGTCGCGCTTTGCACGGCTGTCGCGACGGGTGTGCTTGCTGGGGCATTGATTGTCGGGGATTCTGTGCGAGGAAGTCTGCGAGGCTTAACAGAGGAACGGCTCGGCACAATTCAACATGCGCTCCTTGCTGACCGGTTTTTCCCACCAGACATATTGGACCGACAGAACACGGTTCCTGCAATCTTGCTGAATGGGACAATCGTCGCTCCGCAAACACAGACACGGGCATCAAAGGTGAACATCCTCGGTGTCTCTGAAAACTTCTTCGCCTTTTGGGAAGGGGAGACCGCTCCACGCCTAAATAAAACGTCGGACCAAACCTTCAACGCCATCGTCATCAACGAAACGCTCCAGAACGAGCTGAACGTCCAAGCAGGCGACACGCTCCTCGTAAATATACCCCAAGTCGCCGACATCCATCCAGAATTCCTTCTCGGTGAACGCGACGCATCCGCGGCGATCCAAAGCCTACGTGTGATTGTGAGTGAAGTCGTTCCCACTGAGAACGCGGGAAGATTTAGCCTTCACGCACATCAAAGTCTCCCGTTGAATGCTTTCATCGCACTCCCAATTTTACAAAAAGTCCTTGGACAGAGAGATAGGGTAAATGCCCTGCTTACGGCGGAAGCAGTTCCGATTTCGTCTGACGACCTCGCGTTGCGTATGGACGCACTCGACTTGGACATCCAGGAACACGATGCTCACTTTGATCTCCGAAGTCAACAGTATCTCCTGAAGCCGATCTTTTCTGACCTTGCGCTAACGATCGCGACTGAAAACCGCATTCCGACGCTCCCGACACTCACCTATCTCGCGAATACAATCTCAGCTAAAGGTAACACGGTTCCATATTCGACAATCGTCGCACTTCCCGTTGATGAAGGGGAGTTTTTTGAACTTCTTAACAGAAATACAACCGAAAATGAAATGGCGGGAGACGTGTACGTAGAAGGCTCCCAGACTTCAGATGCTGTTGTTGATCCGCAAGGAAAATTAGAAAGTCTTGAGATTGTCCTCAATACATGGACGGCGACTGACCTTCGCGTGGGAATTGGAGACGAGGTCAGCGTTACATACTATCGCGTTGGAGCGGCGGAAGAATACATCACGGAAACGGCTCTGTTCCGCCTGAAAGGGATTCTACCGATCGAGGGGATCGCCGCCGATAGAGACATCATCCCTACTTTCCCCGGTATCCATGATACGGCAGATATGTCCGAGTGGGAGTCCCCATTCCCGATTGATTATTCACTGATTCGTAGTAAAGACGAAGCGTATTGGGATGAATACGGAGCGACACCGAAAGCGTTTATTCCGCTGGAAACCGGTAAGCAACTTTGGAAAAACCGATTTGGGAATCTCACTGCCATTCGGTTCGGTATTGCGCCAGGCACAGACCTTCAAGCAACACGTACCCTCTTTGAGACCGAGTTCCTCAAGAAAATTCAACCCGAACAGATTGGATTTCAATTCTTAGCCCTTCAATCTGACGGACTTCAAGCCTCCACGGGTGCAACAGATTTCGGGATGCTCTTTAGCAGTTTGAGTGCCTTTATCATTATTGCCGTTGCCTTGTTAGTAGGGATGCTTTTCCGCATCGGTGTAGAGCAGAGGTCGCGTGAAATCGGTATATTACAAGCGATCGGCTATCCGCTTACGAAAATCCGCCGCCGATTCCTTTCTGAAGGTGGCATCATTGCCGGTATCGGGAGTATATTCGGATGTCTGCTCGCTGTCGGGTATGCGCAATTGATGATATATGGGTTGCAGACGTGGTGGTTACCTGCCATCGGGACCCCGTTTATGGAACTTCATGTTGGTGGATGGAGCCTGCTGATTGGAGCGATTATTTCGCTATCTGTTGTGATGCTTTCTATCCGATTAACTGTCCACAAAGTAGGGAAAACTTCTACCGTGTCGCTCCTCGCGGGTCAAACCGATTTCGTTGAGGCAACTGTAGCAGGCGAATCTAAGGCGAAAAAAATGAGATTCCTCCGCTGGTTAATCGCCGCGATTGGATTCGGAGTGGGGCTATGGATGGAACAGCCGGTGGTCAGTTTACTATTCGTGGCACTGTTCGTCATCGGCATAGGGGCAGAGGTATTCGATAGATGGTTAAAATCACAGAATGTACCGAAACGGTTGAACAGAATGCGGTTTGCTGTCAGAAACGCTGCGCGGCAACCGGGACGGAGCAAAACCTGTGTTATCACAATCAGTATCGCGTGCTGTATCATCGTCGCGGTGGGGGCAAATCGGCACGATGCCCACCCGAGACAGAATACGCCTTTGTCGCCGAATCTTCGCTCCCTTTACATCATAATTTGAACACATCGGACGGTAGGTTTGAACTCGGTTTTTCCGATAAAGCGTCTGGACTTCTTAGCGCATCAGAGGTCATCCCGTTTCGTGTCCTGCCGGGTGAAGATGTCAGTTGTCTGAATCTCTACCAACCGCAGAAACCGCAGATTTTGGGTGCTTCTGATGCGATGTTGGACAAAGCACCTTGGGTTAACTTGAACCTCATGTCCACGGAAAGCAGTAAAATTCCTGCCATCGGTGATGAAAAATCGCTCCGTTGGATTTTGCATCACAATCCGGACGACGATTTTATCGTCCAAGATGAATTTGGAAAGCCGCTCCATCTTGAACTTGAGACGGTTGTGAACAGTCTTTTCCAAAGCCAGTTGATTATCTCTGAATCCAATTTCATGAAATACTTCCCAAGTCAAAGCGGATATCGGTTTTTCCTCATCAAAACGCCGCCTGCTTTGCGGGAGGAAACGGCACAGGTCTTAGAGAAAACATTAGGGGATTACGGTTTTGACCTTGCGTCTGCATCGGCGCGCCTTGCGAGTTATCGAGCGGTTGAGAATACCTATATCTCCACTTTTCAGAGCCTCGGTGGTTTAGGGGTGCTACTCGGTACTTTCGGATTAGCATTGGTGCTGTTTAGAAACATCATTGAACGTCGTGGCGAATTAGCGACCCTCCGTGCATTCGGTTTCCGACGGCGATTACTCTCGCGGATGCTGTTCCTTGAAAGTTGCTTTCTTCTCGTTATTGGAATGCTTATTGGACTTGCCGCTGGACTTGCCGCAATCTTCGCTTCGCAGGGACATCTCCCCTCTTTTCCGTGGTTTTCCCTTACAATTACCTTGCTTTTCATCTTAGGTTTTGGTATAATTGCAAATGCCGTTGCTGTAGCTATGGCACTTCGAAGCCCGCTTTTGTCAACGCTGAAGTCTGATTTTTAATTTTACCTTGCGGAGAAGGAACGAGGTTTGAGATTTCAAGGTTACCGCGTTGGATCCGCCCTCCATTTCATTACGGGCTACATGTTTTGGCTCATATTTTAACGCGAGTCGCCATCTTTGTAGCATAATCTATTAGATTGTGCATCTAAGACCGCAAATTCACTAAGGCAGAATTAAAAAAGGAAAAGGCAAGATGTCTCACATTCCGTTCAAAATGATGACTTACATTGTATGCGTCATTCTACTTGCCTCTTGCCTCCTGATGCTGAGCGGTTGTTCCAGTGACTCCGATCCGAATACGTCAAGTGCGTTGAATCATATGGAACGCGGATGGCATTCCTACGAGTCCGGGAACTATGCACAGGCATTACTCAGTTTTGAGCGTGCGATCAACTTCGATGAAAATCTTGCCGATGCCCATAACGGCGTGGGATGGAGTCATCTCAGTCTGTCGCTGAATCCGCCGCTGGCACAAGAATCTTTCCAGAACGCCGTGCAACTTGATCCCTCAAATGCGGATGCATGGGTCGGACTTGCGAACCTGCTTTTTTTGCGTCATAAAGATACAAACGATTTCCGATCTGCTATCCGAGCGGTTGATAATGCGCTGCAAGGGGATGCCCAATATCTCTTCCGGCATGACTATCGTTCCAAAGCCGAACTCTATGTGCTTAAGGCGGCATGCTATTACTATCTCGGTGAAGATGCATCTGCGAGGCAGGAGGTAGACAGGGCACTCCAAATTGAAACTACAAATAGAACAGCCATCGTGCTACGAGATCTGCTCAAAAAATAGATAGTTATCGGTTGTCAGTCGACTGACAACTATTCCTCCAACAACCCATATAAGGAGAAACCAAATATGTCTCAGAACGTTATTACGTCTACAGACTTAACGAATTATACACCCGCCCACCGTGGAAAAGTCCGAGATCTCTATGACCTCGGGGACGAACTTCTGATCATTTCCACGGACCGTATCTCTGCTTTTGATGTTGTTCTGCCGAACGGCATTCCAGATAAGGGCAGAGTCTTAACCGGTTTATCCACATTCTGGTTCAACTATACTGAATCTGTCGCCGACAATCATCTCATTTCAACGGATGTCGAAGAGTATCCCGATGATTTGCAATCTGACGCAGAACTTTTAAAAGGACGCTCGATGCTTGTCCGCAAAGCCGATCGGGTTGATGTTGAATGTGTCGTGCGTGGGTACCTCGCAGGTTCCGGTTGGTCCTCCTATCAGAAGACCGGAGAAATTTGCGGACAGAAGCTCCCGGACGGACTGCAAGAATCCGACCGACTTCCAGAACTGTTGTTCACGCCAACGACCAAAGCCGAACAGGGAGAACATGACGAACCGATCTCCATTGAGGAGATGCGTAAAGAGGTCGGCAGTGAACTGACAGATCGGTTGATTGAGGCGAGTTTTGCACTTTTCAGAGCCGCCAGTGAACACGCCGAAAATGCGGGGATTATCCTCTGCGATACCAAGTTTGAATTCGGAGAGCGCGATGGAAAACTGATCGTCATTGATGAAATCTTCACACCTGATTCGTCTCGGTTTTGGCCCGCGGATCTCTATGAACCGGGTAAACCACAGCAGAGTTTTGACAAACAATTCGTGAGAGATTACCTTTCCGAAATCGGCTGGAACAAACAACCCCCCGCGCCTGAACTACCGGACACTGTTATCTCCAAAACGAGTGAGAAATACCGTGAGGCATATCGCCTCATCGTTGGTGAAGCGTTGTAGCACACAAGAGAGGTAGCAGATGCCTGGACCCCTTGATGGAATAAAGGTTTTGGATTTAACGCGGGTGCTCGCAGGTCCGTATGCGACCATGCTCCTCGGTGACCTTGGGGCAGAGGTCATCAAAATTGAACAGCCCGGTACAGGAGACGAATCTCGAAATTTCGGTCCCTTCAAAAATGGGTTCAGTCTCTATTTCATGAGCGTGAATCGTGGGAAGCAGAGCGTGACGCTCAACCTTAAAACCGAGCGTGGACAGGCGATATTCAAGCAATTGTTGGAGCAGACCGATATCCTTGTTGAGAATTTCCGTCCGGGGACGATGGAAAAATTGGGGTTGGATTACGACACGCTGAAAGTCGGACATCCATCGCTTATCTACGCCGCGTGCTCGGGTTTCGGGCAGACGGGTCCCTATGCTCAGCAAGGCGCGTACGACATGATTATCCAAGGCATGGGCGGTATCATCAGCATCACGGGTGAACCGGACGGACCCCCTGTACGTGTCGGCACTTCTATTAGCGACATCACCGCCGCCCTCTTCACGACAATCGGGGTCCTCTCTGCATTGCACCATCGTAATCGAACAGGTAGCGGACAGTTTGTTGATGTTGCGATGTTAGACAGTCTCGTCGCTGTTTTGGAAAATGCCGTTGTCCGGTATTTTGCTACAGGTGAAGCCCCCAAACCCCTCGGTGCGAGACACCCAGCGATTACCCCCTTTGAAGCGTTTGCTTCTGCGGATGGACACGTCATTATCGCACTCGGAAACGACACCCTTTGGACAAAGTTCTGTGAACACGTCAATCGGAAGGAGCTCATCTCAGATGAACGCTTCCGAACGAACGCTGACCGAACGGAGAACCATAGTGAATTGTTTCCTATTCTCTCAGAGATCATGTCGCACCGAAAAACGGATGACTGGATTGAGGCACTGGGTAAAATTGGTGTGCCGTGTGGTCCCATCAATGCAATGGACAAAGTCGTCAGTCATCCGCAGGTGCAAGCGCGGGAAATGATTACACGCATTTCACATCAGATCACAGGAGAGGTAGAGGTGCCGGGTATACCGATTAAACTTTCTGAAACACCTGGGGACGTAGACGTCCCCGCACCGAGTCTCGGAGAACATACAACCGAGGTCCTGACCGGTTTGTTGAAAATGTCTCCTGGTGAAGTGGAACAGTTAAAGCGAGATGGGGTTATTTAATGGTTGTCAGTTATCAGTTGTCAGTTATCAGTTAAGAGGCGTTCTTTAGTCCCCAACCCGTTAGCCCGTAAGCGTAGCGGAGGACGGATATGAGAAACGCACTTGAGAGTTGAAACGCACGTTATTTCTCCGCAAGGTAAGTTAGAAAATCCGCAAGGAATCATTAAAAAATGTCAAATGAAACTGATCAAGCGCTACATGGGACAGAAGCTTTAACGTTAGAAGGCGATCTTGCCGCACAGATGGTTGAGGCTCTTGATGGTTATGTTTCCCGCGCAATAGCCGGTTCTATCGAAAGTCGGATAGGATTGTGGAATCGTGATTATAGTTCGCACAATGCTTATACCGAATCTGTCGAATCAAACCGGGCGCGGCTTCGTAAATGGATCGGTTGTCTTGATTCACGGTTACCCATAGAGGAACTCTCCTATAGTGCCACGACAAAAACCGCCGCGCAGCTCACGGAAGATGAGAGTTACACTGTATCCCGTGTTCGCTGGCAGGTTTTCGATGAGGTAGAGGGCGAAGGACTTTTGTTGGAACCGAAGCACAACGTCCCAATTACTGCGCAGATTGTTGCTCTGCCCGATGCCGATTGGACACCGGAGATGATAGCAGGGGTAGCAGATGAATTGTCAGCGAACGCCCAGTTTGCGAGACGTTTGGCGAAGGCAGGATGTCGTGTCGTTGTCCCACTTCTCATTAACCGTGACGATACCTATTCAGGAAACCCGACCCTCGGCGCGATGACGAATCAACCGCATCGCGAGTTCATCTATCGAATGGCGTTTGAGCTCGGAAGACATATCATCGGATATGAAGTTCAGAAGGTGTTATCGTTAGTGGATTGGATGTCTCTTGCCGATGCTCCGATTGGTGTAATTGGATACGGCGAAGGTGGATTGATTGCGTTCTATAGTGCGGCAGTCGATACAAGGATTCAGGCGACAGTTGTCAGTGGATATTTCCAATCTCGGCAGGAGGTCTGGCGAGAACCGATCTATCGAAATGTGTGGGGACTCCTACACGAATTTGGCGATGCTGAAATTGCGAGCCTAATTGCGCCGCGTCCGTTGGTTATCGAAACAAGCCGTGGACCTGAAGTTGATGGACCGCCACCCGTTCGCGAGGGGCGTGGAGGTGCTGCACCGGGACAGTTGGTCTCGCCACCGATCCATGCCGTAGAGCCGGAATATGAACGCGCCCGTGATTTTTATCAGCAACTTAATAGCGACGATGCCTTATCCCTCGTTTCTCCTGTAGATGGATTACCGGGGTCTGAAGAGACATTGACCACGTTGCTTGCTGGGCTCGGTGTTGAAAACGCACACATTGACAGTTCCTATCTCCTCTCCTCAAGCACGGTTGACGGTTTCGATGACGATGCACGTCAGCAACGACAGTTTATGCAGCTGGTGAATCTATCACAACGCTTTTTGAGAGAAGCGGCGTCGCGACGGCAGCAGTTCTTCTGGGAGAAAACCGATCCCTCTTCGCTGACACGCTGGGAGGAGACATGTACGGAGTCAAAAGCCTATTTCTGGGACGAAGTTATCGGTAGGTGTCCGCCCCCTGATGTGCCTGCCAATCCAAGGACGCGGCTCATCTATGATGAACCTCTCTGGAAGGGATACGAAGTTGTCCTTGATGTTTGGGACGGTGTTTTCGCCTATGGTATCTTGCTCCTTCCGAACGACCTCCAACCGGGTGAGCAACGTCCCGTTGTCGTCTGTCAGCACGGCTTAGAGGGTAGACCGCAGGATACTGCGGATCCAAAAATAGAATCCGTCTATCACTCTTACGCCGCAAGCTTGGCGGACAGGGGGTTTATTACCTACGCACCGCAGAACCCTTATATCGGTTTGGATGCTTTCCGCGTCATTCAACGCAAGGCGAATCCAATAAAATGGTCGCTCTTTTCGTTGATCATTCGCCAACATGAGCGGACACTTGACTGGCTCGCCGAACAACCCTTCGTCGATGCGGATCGGATTGGCTTTTACGGATTATCTTACGGTGGTAAAACGGCAATGCGTGTCCCTGCCGTGCTGGAACGCTACGCCTGCTCCATCTGTTCCGCGGATTTCAACGAATGGATCGTCAAAAATGCGACTTATCATTCTCGGTACAGTTATATGTTCGGGGGTGAGTATGAGATGCCAGAATTCGATTTGGGGAACACCTTTAACTACGGTGAGATGGCGGGATTGATTGCGCCACGTCCGTTTATGGTGGAGCGTGGACATGATGATGGCGTTGCACCCGATGAATGGGTCGCACACGAATTCGCTGTCGTGCGTCGGCTTTACGTTCGGTTGGGAATCGCTGATCGAACGGAGATCGAATTCTTTGATGGTGGACATCAGATTAATTCGCAGGACACATTCCGGTTCTTACATCGCCACCTGAATTGGCCCGAACCCCATACCTAATCTCCCTAACTGAACCGCAAGGTAAAATTAAAAAAGGGTGCGCGGATAGTCTGCGGTGCATAGTCCGTAAGCGTAGCGGAGGGCGGGTCTACGGGAAAATGCTCTAAATACCTAACCCTCCTGACCGAACCGCAAGGTAAAATTAAAAAAATGTTATATGCAATCACCGTGAGTGCAGGGCTCGAAACCATCGCACGCGAGGAGTTATCGGAACGTTTCGCTGACACAGGACGTCTGAAAATCCTTGAACGGAAACCTCAGCGGATCCTCTTCCAATATACGGGTAACCCACGTGAACTGCTATCGCTGAGAACATCCGAGCATCTCTTTCTCATTTTAAAGCAGATGCCGAAGATGACACGCTCACGCAGTTCGCTATCGGCATTAAGCGGTTCGCTGGCGCGTTTCAATTTCAAGGAGGCGTTCGCGTGCTGTCGACAGGTAGGTATCAATGCCCGGAAACGGATGCCGTTTCGGGTAACGAGTCGGCTCTCAGGAAAGCGCAATTTTCGTCGGGTTGATCTTCAGCGCGTGGTTGAACGTGCACTGTTAGAACGAGGGTGGTATTTGAAGCGGTCAAGTTCGGCTATAGATATTTGGGCAGAGGTGCATGGAGACGATGGCTACATCAGCATCAAGCTTTCCTCAAACGATATGGCACAACGTCCGTATAAGCAGGCACACATTCCTGCGTCTCTCAAACCGACATTGGCGTACAGTATGGTGCGCCTTTCACGACCCCATCCAGACGATGTCTTTTTGGACGCGATGTGTGGTGCCGGGACTATCCTTTTGGAACGGGCACTTATCAAGCGGTATCGTTATTTGATTGGAGGTGATGTCTCTCCAGACGCTTTAGATGCTACCGTGGCAAATTTCGGACGGAAACATCAGCCGCGTCAATTCTTTCATTGGGATGCACGAAGTTTGCCGTTAGGATCGAATACTGTTGATAAAATTGTCTGTAATCTCCCGTTCGGGGAGACGGTCGGAAATGTGTCGCAACTTACGAATCTATATCGCCAATGTCTCGGAGAATACGAGCGCGTCCTGAAACCAAGGGGACGGATGGTACTACTCACTTCTCAAGACATGCTGCTTGATGATGAACTAAAACAGCGACGTTCTTTCAGGGTTGCCCAGAAATTGACGGTAGATGTGCGGGGGATGCGGGCATGGATCTCCATTATTTGTCCCAAGACCCGGTAGATGCGGTTGGAAGTAGCAGTCGGCAATCAGTCGTCAGTAGGTACGGTTTTATGAAAAATAAAACCTGGTTAAAGGAACATTATCATGAAATTAACAATTATTGGATGTGCCCTATTTTTTTTCACGTTCTCTGTATTGGCAGGAACGTTTATTGAAACCTTTGATGACGCAGATTTAGAAGAGTGGCAGGAACTGGTCCGAAACAATAAAGCACCGGGTTCTTGGGAGGTAATTGATCGTGAACTTCACGCAATAAGTCTTGATGGATGGACACGTTTACTCACGATTGGAGACGAGACATGGCAAAATTATACGGTCGAAGTCAGGATCAAACCACTTCAAAAACATGGTCGCGGAAGTTTAGTGATTGCCGCGCGGATCAATGAAACTTGGCTAATGTTCTGCGAGATTGGCGACTATCTTTTCCCTGAATCAAACGCAAATTGTCGTGTCGGCGATTTCCTCGACAATGTCACAGCCATCCTCTATCTTGAAACTCATCCACCTTTGAGACTGGACACTTGGTATACCCTGAAGTTGAGTGTTAAGGGAGGGACCTTCATTTTTTGGGTAAATGACACAAAAGTCGTCGAAACTGGACAGGACTTCATTTTTAGGCCCGGTGGTCAAGAAGTCATTAATCAGAAGGCAGGTAATTTGGATCACTTTCTTACAGGAGGTGTGGGCTTTGGTCTTACAAGTTATACGGCGAGATTTGATAATATTATCATCACTGGTAAAGGTATCCCAGACAAAGGGAGATTGTCAGTAATGCCCGGAGCGAAGCTTTCCACAATATGGGGAGGTCTGAAGGGTTTTTAGAGAAGTATATTGAGGAACACCTATGAGGAGCGACCTCCCGGTCGCGATTTCTGAGTTCGTCTGAGTCACGTATGAAAAAGGCGGGGTTGCAAACCCCGCCAGCAAAATATATTATCACTTGTGCGGTTTCCTAATTACACTAAGAATACCCCTAAATCTCCGGCACCCTCACCGCCACCTCTTTCCCCGCGGCGTGCGAACGGAAGATACCGTCCATAATCACGTTCGTGAGCAGAACACCTTCCGGTGGTATCGGAGAAGGCGCATCCGCTTTGATGGCTTCACGGAATGCAATCATCTGTGCCGCCCAGTTATCTTCCTCTGGAAATCCTGAAAACTGGATCGTGGTCATCCCTTCCGGCGGATCCGGTTCCCCTGTTAATCCCTCAGATTCCACAAATTTCTTGAGATCACCGGCATACGCATCGGCGTAAATAACCGGACCATTCAACGAGAATCCCGCTTTCGTTCCAAGATGGAAGTTGCCTCCGAGTGAATCCTGATGCACTGCCCAGGAGATTTTGAACACCATTACACCGCCGTTTTCAAAGCGTACCCACGCCGCACCGAACTCTTCGACGTCCATTATGCCCCGGAACCTCGGATCTTGCATTGAGATATAATCTTCGGTAATAGCGGAGACTCGTACCGGTTTCGGATATCCCATCGCATACAGCGAAGCATGCATATTGTAGACACCGATATCGACGGTTGCCCCTGCACCCGCGGTCTTCTTGTAGATGAATGTATGCCCCGGATTCCCGCGTCGCCTGCACCCGGCAGATTCAGAGTAGTAGATGTCGCCGAACAATCCCGCATCGAACGCCTTTCTTAGGAATTGGAGTCTCGGACTAAACGTCGGGTTGAGACCGATTTGCAAGATTTTGCCCGATGCTTTTGCTGCACGGGTCATCGCGGTGGCATCAGGGAGCGTTGCCGCCATCGGTTTTTCGCAAAGGACGTGTTTACCGGCATTCAATGCCGCGACTGTTGGACGCCGATGTCCCTGATTGTAAGTGCAAACGCTTACAGCATCAAGTTCGTCCATTTCAAGCATCTTGTTGTAGCTTGAAAACGCGTGTTTTTTTGGGACACCCCACTCCTCTGCGGCTTGGTTTGCCTTACTTTTGATGATGTCGCAGACCGCGACAATCTCAAATCCACCTACTTTCTCATAGGTGCTCTGGTGTGCACGTGAAATGCCACCTGTGCCAATAATACCGACTCGGACAGTCATATTTTGATCTCCTTATGACATACAGGACTTACGCAAAATGAGGCATTCCGTCTATTACAACGATAGCACTTGTAGACGTAGGTGTGAGTTAGCGACTCTCTACATAGCACAAACTGACAGTTTATGCTACAGTGCGTAAGTCCTAAACATATTTACCACATCGAACCTAAATCTCCGGCACTCTCACAGCAACCTCTTTACCTGATTCATGTGAACGGAAGATACCATCCATAATGACGTTTGTGAGGAGCACGCCCTCCGGTGGTATCGGAGAAGGATCATCCGCTAAGACGGCTTCTCGGAACGCGGTTATCTGTGCCTCCCAGACATCTACCTCAGGAAATCCTGCGAAACGGATCGTCGTCATCCCTTCTGGTGGGTCCGGTTCTGCTGTCAATCCTTCCGATTCCACCAGTTTCTTGAGATCATCTGTATAAGCATCAGCATAGACCACCGGTCCATCCAAGGAGATCCCCATTTCTTTGCCGAGGCAGAAACTTGGACCGAGCGAATCCTGATGAATCGCCCAAGAGATCTTGAACACCATCACGCCGCCATCTTCAAACCGCACCCATGCTACACCGAACTCTTCAACGTCCATGATACCACGGAATTGTGGGTCTTGCTGCGAGATGTAATCCTCAGTGATAGCGGAGACACGCACGGGTTTCGGATAGCCCATCGCATACAGCGAATTGTGCATGTTATAGACACCGATGTCTACAATTGCACCTGCACCTGCTGTCTTTTTATAGATGAACGTGCGAGCAGGGTTCCCGCGTCGTCTGCCCCCCGAGGACTCGGAATAGTAAATATCGCCGAGCAGACCTGCATCGATCACCTTTTTCGCGAATTGGAGTCTCGGATTGAATGTGCTGTGGATACCGATTTGCAAGATTTTGCCTGATGCTTTTGCCGCTCGGACCATGGCGGTGGCATCAGGAAGATTTGCCGCCATCGGTTTTTCACAGAAGACGTGTTTACCTGCGTTGAGTGCCGCAACCGTCGGACGCCGGTGTCCTTGGTTGTAAGTGCAGACACTGACCGTATCGATTTCGTCCATTTCAAGCATTTTGTTGTAGCTTGAGAAGACGTGCTTTCTGGGGACACCCCACTGATCGGCGGCTTCATTCGCCTTACTTTTGATAATGTCGCACACGGCGACGATCTCGAAACCGCCTGCTCTCGTGTAAGCCCGCTGATGTGCACGTGAAATACCGCCCGTACCAACAATACCGACTCGGATAGTCATATTCTGATCTCCTCGTAAGCAGAATTGAATTGCTAAATGAGTTTAGATGAAATCGGTTTGCAATGCAAGTGAAAAATTGTTCAATTGCTTGTGGAGAAAAATAAGCGTTGACATCGTTTTGCATTGTAGTACAGCACTCACATGTATGTTGTAAAAACACATAGAGCATCGTTTGTAATATCTATGAAACCCTACCCATGGTTTTGATTATGTACCAGTCTAACCAAGTTTCAATCAATCATTTCCGTTTAGAACTCTCCGTTAACTTGTAACCTAATTGCCGCATTGAGGTTAAGCCTATTAACCAAGTTGAGTGTGTATTTGTTTATCAATCACCCAAGTTGCTACCGAATAGGTCTTGAAGGTTTGAATACAGATTTTTCAAGTGAAAACTTCTCTTTGCACCCCCGGTGAATGCCATATGGCATTCATACCGTTGATTCAGGGGTGTTATGTCTATAGAAAATGGGTCATTCGAGAAGTCGCACCCCAGAGGGGTGCTATGTGAATAGAAAACTGGCAACTTGGGTTATCAATAATAAAAAGTCAATTTTTTGTTTGACAAATTTCTGGAAAAAATGTAATATGCATAGAAATTGTGGGGTATCTCCATAATTTCCGTATTTCACTCGTGAGGTTTGATATTTCAAACCTCTTAATGTATTTAAATGATAGGAGGATCTTTTTAAATGAGATTTTTTATGATTGTTGCTGGCGTACTCTGCGCAGCGACGCTCGCGCTCTGGACTCCCACAGCCGATGCCGTTCCAAAAGTCGATATTTTCGTCTACACGGAGATAACGCAGTGGATCGGTCAGGGACAGGCACAAGAACAAGCCGATATATTCATCAAAGAAGTTGAAGGTCAAAGAGGTATCGGCAAGGTTGTCAATGAGAACGCTAAAGCCATTGAAAAGTGGACGAAGGATCACACCGAGGAAAAAGGCTATCACCTTATTAGCCTGTACGGCGATTTTCCACCTGAAATCTATCCGCAAGGCAATAAAGATGAAGATGGTTCTGTTGCCGAAGAATTCCTTGATGCAGGCAATACCTTTTCAAACAGTGCCGACTATTTCTTTTGGGGCTTAGCTGGAAGAAACCGTGAAGGTGGACTTCAAAACATGATGGACATCCCCGGTATCGTCCAATGGGATGATGACACAGCGATGAAGGTCACAAAGGAAGGGAAAGAGTTCACACCGACACTGAAGGATTATGCCACCGATCGTCCGTTCCACGTGGATCAGCTCGAAGACGATTGGGAAGTGGAGATCGCATTTGCGACGGAAACAGGTAAATCGAGCGGTATGAACCGATGTGACCCGTGCATCATCCGAAATACGAAAACCGACGCACGTTTGATTCAGGTCTATCAGACGAATGGTCAAGACGATCCGAAAGGTAAAGTCCTCTCGGAAATTATTCTCAACTACTATCTTGAAGTTATTGGGGCACTTGATGTGGATCCCCAAGAGAAACTCTCCACAACGTGGGGCGATCTCAAATCCAGGAGGTAAAATTTAATGCGAAATATTTTTCTTTCACTCACCCTTATTGCGCTAATGGCACTCCCTTTAACGTCCGTATTTGCTGCTGGTGGAGTTGCTATCTATACCGGAATCACGCAGTGGATTGGTAAAGCGGCGGCTGACGAACAGGCAGAGATCTGTGTCAATATGCTTAACGATGCGGGTATCTCGGATACCGTATGGTACGATAGCGATGGCCAAGCCGGGGATTTAGCCGATTGGATGGAGAGTGCTACAGGCAACGGTGCTTTGGATATCTGTGTCCTTTACGGTGATTTCCCACCTGAAATCTATCCGGAAGGCAATGCGCAGACCGACGGCTCTATCGCCGAAACCTTCATCGAAACCACCGATGGCGATGTTTTCATCAACCACGCCGACTATATGTTCTGGGGTTTGGCTGGTAGAAACCGCGAAGGCGGACTCCAAAACATGATGGACATCGACGGCATTGTGATGTGGGATGATGATACCCCGATGAAAGTCACGGCTGAGGGCAAAGCGATTTCCCCGAGTCTAACCGACTACGCATCCGACCGTCCCTTCCACACCGATCAGCTCGATGGCGATTGGGAAATTGAAGTTTCACTCGCACAAAACGATGATGGCACCCGTGCCGATCCAATTATCGTCCGCGATGGAAACCTCGGTAGATTAATCCCAGTGATACAAACCAATGGTGGTGACGAACCGAAGGGTGCTATCGCCGCTGAAATTATCACCTGGCTGATGATGCAAACACCGGTTGAACCTGCTGGTAAACTCTCCACGACGTGGGGTGATCTGAAAGCGGTTCGGTAGGAGAGATTTTCAATCTCGATTTTTTATTGATGGGCGCGTTTCCAAAGCGCGCCTATCAATAAAAACGCCAGTCGTCCAGAAACACCATCTATAAAATTAGAAATGAGATTTAGCGAAGTCAGAATTCCCCGGTGGCGAGGTTTCCTAACCTCTCTCCTTGTTCTCTTGATCCTCATGTTATTAGCGTTTGCCTGCCATGAGAGAGCAAGTTCCCCCCTCGTTGGTCCACTTCCCATTCAAACGATCACAACCCCCAAAGATGAAGCCGTAATGGTCTATATTCCCGCTGGTGAATTTCTGATGGGAACCAGCGATGCAGATATTGAACACTTCAAGGAGATTTTTCCGCTCCGCGATATCGCTCGGTTCGACAATGAACGTCCGCAACGCACAGTTTTCGTGGATGCTTTCTACATTGACAAATATGAAGTAACAAACATACAATACAAGCGGTTCCTCGCCGAAACGGGTTATGTTCCGAAGCAGTATTTGGATTATGCTCCTCATAACACACCTGACTTCCCCGCGCCGGTCTTAGCGTGGGAAGATGCGGTCGCATACGCAAAGTGGGCGGGAAAGAGGCTACCAACGGAAGCAGAGTGGGAGAAAGCCGCTCGTGGCACAGATGGGCGGCACTGGCCCTGGGGGAATGAGTGGGATGGAACAAAACTCAGCGGTAATGACGGTACAGGACTCAAAGATGGATATAAAGAGACCGCGCCTGTTGGACAGTTTCCACAAGGGGCGAGTCCTTACGGTGCACACGATATGGCGGGAAATTTATGGGAATGGACGTCGGACTGGTATGACCCAAACTATTATCGGACTTCACCCCCTAACGTCAATCCGAAGGGACCTGAAACCGGCGACGGACATGTTCTAAAAGGCGGTGGTTGGGCAGAGAATTTGGATTTCACCCGATGTGCCAGTCGTCAGGGCGGAAATCCCGGATCTCTCATACGAGGGTTTCGATGCGTTATAGATGCACCGCCTGAAGAGTAGTATTAAATTCGTAATCTTCAACCAATCTTATTTTACCTCTAATATCTCTTGTAGGAGGGATATCCGAATCCCGACTTCTAATGTGTCTCCCCCATAAAATTTTAGAGTAAACTTCTCAGAAACTTTCAGTCAAGCCCCTCAAAACCCAGTGGTGATATAGAGGCATGCCTCTTTTTTACACCTATCACTTTTTGGATTTACTCTGAATACTCTGAAAGTCGCGCGATTTCGTTTCTGGTTTACACACTTCTGATTGTTCGCGAATTTGACATCTATTTTTGTGCTGTGCTATACTTTATAAGGCATAGGCAAGAGAGGTTGTGAAGGGGCTTTCTGCTGGTAAGCCAAATCACGTAGTCCGTAACATTATCCCGCAGGTTTCCTCTATAAGAGACATGCGCAAGGAGGACGGGTATATCGAAAGACAGGTGAAAGTTCCTGCCAACGTTACTTACCCGCAAGGTATAATTAAAAAACAGATCGTCACACACGCAAATCCAGACCTTGATGCAATCGTCAGTGCATGGATTGCCCAAGA
Source organism: Candidatus Poribacteria bacterium (assembly GCA_965208635.1). GTDB lineage: Bacteria > Poribacteria > WGA-4E > WGA-4E > WGA-3G > WGA-3G. The sequence goes on along the minus strand of OZ242349.1, from coordinate 4,859,265 downwards.
TTTTCTCTTCAAGGAACACGAGTCAGAAGTACTGTTTGTGAGTCGAAAAGTGCCAGAGAAACTCATGTTGCATGCCGATTGTGTGGTTGATGTTGGAAACACATATATCCCTGAAAATTACCGATTCGATCACAAGCCTCCCGCATTTCAGAATAGGAATAGCACCTGTGCGACCCGACTCATTTGGGAATACTTACGCGACACCGGTGCTGATGTCGCGCACCTTGAACCTTTGGTGCAGATTACATATCAAGGCGATACACATCGGAATTCTGACGCACTCAAACAGAGCCGAATCGATGGACCGCATGCTGAATTAGTGAAACTAAAATCAGAATATAAAGAGATAACAGAGGTCTATCGACAGATGGTTCTCTGGTTGAGGAGTTATACGGAAAAATTATGAAGCAGTTTACATGTTTACTCATTGCACTATTTGTTGTAGTAGCAGTTCAGGCGAAATCCGCAAGTGCCGATGAATGGCACCAATGGCGTGGTGAAAACCGAGAAGGCGTTTGGAACGAAACGGGTATCCTTGACAAATTTGAAGGAGAGCAAATTCCACTCCGTTGGCGTGTGCCGATCGGAAGCGGGTATAGCGGACCGAGCGTCGCCAATGGACGTGTGTACGTTACAGACAGACTCACAAAGCCGAAACAGGTGGAACGCGTTCACTGCTTCGATTGGGAGACAGGTGAGTCTATCTGGTCCTATACCTACGATTGTGTATACAAGATTGACTATACGGCAGGACCCCGTGCGACTGTGACTGTGCAGGATGGACTCGCTTATGCCTTAGGCGCGATGGGACATCTGCACTGTTTTGATGCGACTACGGGTGAGATCGTATGGAAAAGGGATCTCAATGCCGAATATAACATTAATATGCCTATCTGGGGCATTGCATGTGCTCCTATTGTTGAGGCGGAAAACCTGATTGTTCAGATCGGGGGCAAGCCAGACGCGTGTATCGTCGCATTTGACAGGAAAACGGGTGAAGAGAAGTGGAGAGCATTGGATGATAACGCCTCTTATTCCGCACCGATTGTCATTACGCAAGCAGGGAAACGCGTCCTGATCTGTTGGACGGGTGCGAATATAGCGGGTCTCAATCCACAGACCGGCGAAACCTACTGGCTCTATCCGTTTCCACCAGAAAGTTTCGAGATAGCGATTGCTACGCCTATTTTCGATCAGAACGAATTGTTTGTTACTGAGTTCCGTCAAGGGTCTCTTCTTCTGAAATTGCCTGAAGAGAAATTGGCGGTAGAACTCGGTTGGCATCGTAAAGGCAAAAACGAACAGAATACCGACGCGCTTCAGACCACAATGGCGACCCCAGTGCGTTTTGGGGATTACATCTACGGCGTGGATAGTTACGGCGAGCTTCGGTGTTTAGATGCGCGAAACGGCGATCGGATTTGGGAAGACCTCTCCGCTGTACGGAAAGCGCGCTGGAGCAATATCCATCTCGTCAAGCATCCTGGGTCATCAGAGAATAGGGTCTGGATGTTCAATGAACACGGCGAACTTCTCATTACAGAACTCTCTCCTGAAGGACTGAATATTATCAGTCGCGCCAAATTGATCGAACCGACACGCGACCAACTCAACCGAAGAGGCGGTGTTACGTGGGCACATCCCGCATTTGCCTATAAACACGTCTTCATTCGGAACGACAATGAACTCGTTTGTGCCAATTTAGAAAAGTAAATATAGATACGGAGGTTAAAATATTGGATGCGACCCGAATGCCGGAGGTAGATTTACGTCCCGGCGAAGAACTGCACGGCTTTGAAGTAAAAGCCGTCACACCGATCGACGAATTACGAGCGGTGACGATTGAATTAGCACACCAACATAGCGGTGCCCGCTTACTACATCTCTACACAAACGACACAGAGAATCTCTTCTCCATTAATTTCCCGACCCCACCCTCAGACGATACAGGTGTCCCGCACATTCTTGAGCACGCCGTCTTAGCGGGTTCCCAGAAATTCCCGGTGAAAGAGCCGTTCTTTGAGATGATTAAAATGAGCATGGCAACCTTTATCAACGCCATGACAAGTTCCGATTTTACCTGCTATCCGGTATCCAGCAATGTCAAAAAAGATCTCTTCAACTTGGCGGAAGTCTACTTTGACGCAGTTTTCCATCCATTATTGACGGAAAACACTTTCAAGCGTGAAGGACATCACCTGGCACCCGTTGATCCAGAGGATCCCACCGGCGACCTAAAAATAACAGGTATCGTCTATAACGAGATGAAAGGGGCATTCTCAGACCCCGAAGCTCGGTTGTATCGATCAATGATGTGTCAACTCCTTCCCGATACGCTTTATGCCTGTGAATCCGGTGGTGATCCAGATGCCATCCCGGACTTGACGTATGCACAGCTTAAAGGGTTCCATGAAACCTATTATCACCCAAGTAACGGCTATTTCATTCTCTACGGCGACATTCCAACGAGTGACTATCTCAACTTCCTCGCTGATAGGTTGGATAAAATCCCAAAAAACGCTACGAGTGCTGCTCTGCGTCCGTTGAGACCGGAGGTCACACACCAACCGAAGTGGGATGCGCCACGGATTGTAACAGATACGTATCCTGTTGGGGCAGATGAACCGCTCACAGAAAAGACGTATCTCTCGCTCAGTTGGATCATCGGTGACGCAACCGACGCAGAAGAGGTTGCCTTAGGTCAGATTTTGAGCCTCATTCTCGTTGGTAATGAAGCCGCACCCCTTCGCAAGGCGATTATTGAATCAAAACTCGGTGCGGATCTCGCCTATGCTGCTGCCAGTTCTATTGGACCTGCCGCCGTCTTTTATCTCATTCTCAAAGGGAGTGAAGCCGATCGCTCTGAAGCTTTTACGCAATTAGTAACCGATACTTTAACACAGATCGCGGACTCAGAGATCGAGAGCGAGAAGGTTGAAGCGGCTTTCCAGCAAGCGACCTATCATTACCAAGAAGTCGCGTCGATGTTCCCGCTCCGTATGCTCTATCGTGTCATCGACGGTTGGATCTATGAAAAAGATTCAGATACGTTCCTAAAGATGGGGAAAACCCTCGCTGATGTCCGTCAGCAGTGGCAGGAAAATCCGTCAATTTTTAACGACTTCATCCGCGAGAAATTTATTGAGAATCCACATCGTCTGACCAATATCTTGTCGCCTGATCGGAATATGCAGGCGAGAATGGATGCTGAACTCACCGAACGGATGAAAGAGACACGGGCAGAACTCACTGATGAAGAGGTCCAGCGAATTGCCGCTGATGCTGCTGAACTGGAACGTCTCAACGGTGTGCCGAATTCACCGGAAGCACTTGCGAGACTGCCACAACTTCAGGTCAGCGATTTGCCTGAGAAACCGAGACATATCCCTACAACAATCGAGAACGTCGGCGGGCGTGACCTGCTCCGCAACGATGTTTTCGCCAATGGTGTTAACTACCTCGTGCTAAATTTCGATTTGCAAGGGTTGCCAGAGCGCCTTTGGACATATCTGCCGAGATACGCTGACGCGATTGGTAAACTCGGTGCCGCTGATATGAGTTATGAAGAGATGGCACAACGGACATCGGCGGTTACTGGCGGAATTGGATGTTCGGCGGGATTCGGCACACGGGCTCTTGACGCAAGGCGTTCCTTGCAAAATATGCGGTTTCATCTCAAGGCACTTGATGGTAAAATGGATGCCGCCCTGGATGTCCTACATGATCTGCTTTTCGCTGTGAATCCGCGCGATACGGAACGCCTTCGGGATGTCTTGGTACAAGCCGTCGCCGAATATCAGACAGAGATGATCCACGATGGCTCAAGTACTGCAATTCATCACGCTTCACGCGGGCTTTCGTCAAATGCGCATCTTGCCGAAATAGTCTATGGGCTACCGCAACTCCACAACAGCGAAACGCTGCTCAACAATTTTGACGAACTTAATACCGACCTTATGGGTCATATAGAAGAGATTCGCGATTTCCTGTTAGCACGTGGACGGGTAACCGCCAGTTTCACCGGTTCCGATGCCGCCTTTGACACAGTGCATGTCAAACTCGGTAAATGGCTTGACGCGATGCGGGACGAACCTATTACTTCGGAATCAATTGCGTTCCAGCAGTTTGATACGCCACCGTGGGAAGGATTAGCGGGTCCGATTCAGATTGCACATTGCGCACACGTAATGCCGGCCCCCCACTATTCGCATCCGGATTCAGCACTGCTGACGATTGGTGCGCATCTCATTCGACTGGATTACATACTCAGTGAAATCCGCTTTAAAGGCAATGCTTACGGCGCAAGATTCACCTATAGCCCGTATGATGCAGTACTATCGCAATCCTCGTATCGCGATCCGCACGTCGCACGCACAATCAATGTCTTCGAGCAAACTGTTGACTATGTTAAAGAGGTAGAGTGGACACAGGTAGATATAGATCGCGCGATTATCGCTACGGCGAAAGATGGTGAGAAGCCGATTCGTCCAAGCCAAGCGGCAAGCGGGGCATTGAGTCAACATCTCGTTGGGCAGACACGTGAGATGCGGGAAGATCGCTACGCACAACTCCGGCAGGCAACGCCTGTTAAAGTGAAACGGGCACTTCTCCAACTCTTGGAGGAAAATCGAGATAAAGCCGCGGTGTGCGTCGTTTCGAGTCGTGAAAAACTGGAGGCTGCGAATCGTGAGTTGGCACAGCCCCTTGTTATTGAGGATATTGTAGCCTAAGCCTATTTAGAATTTTATACCTTTCCTTGGTAGGTGCGGTTCTAATCGCATCTCTCTTACAATAAAACGCGTATACCTTTTCTCGGTAGGTGCGGTTTCTAACCGCACCCCTCTTAGGAGAAAAAATGAAAGGAATTAGAGATAATGAAGAGAATCGCAATGTTAACCCTGTGTATCTTTGCTTTGGCAGTGGTTGTGGCGATTGCGTCACAACCTGTAGGTTTTGAGAAAAACTGGCATCATTGGCGCGGTCCCCACGCCACCGGCGTCGCAGTCGATGCTAATCCACCAACGACGTGGAGTGAAACTGAAAACATCCGTTGGAAAGTGGCTATCCCCGGTACAGGGCATGCCGCGCCAATTGTTTGGGAAGACAAAATTTTCATCCAAACCGCTATTGAAGTTAAGGAGGAGAAGAAGGAGTCTGAGGATGCCAATCCATTTAGTGGCTTCTTTCAAAGAGACAGCGGTCCCAAGTATAAATTTGATCTCATTGCTCTTAACCGCAGTGATGGAAGTGTTCTGTGGCAGAAGACACTGCGAGAGATAAATCCACACGAGGGGACACACCGGGATGCCACTTACGCTTCAAATTCGCCGGTTACCGACGGTGAATTCATCTACGCCTATTTCGGTTCGCGCGGACTCTACTGTGTGGATATGATGGGCAATGTGAAGTGGGAAAAAGACATCGGCACGATGTATAAACGCAACACCTTCGGTGAAGGGAGTTCGCCTGTTCTTCACGGTAACACGCTCGTGATCGTTCAAGATCATGAAGGCGATTCCTTTATCACTGCTCTTGACAAGCGGACAGGGGATGTCCTCTGGAAGACTGACCGTAATGAAAGAACAACGTGGTTTTCACCGATTGTCGTTGAACAGGATGGGAAGCCGCAAGTGGTTACTACAGGGACAAATCGTGTCCGTAGCTACGATTTGGAAACCGGGAAACTTTTATGGGAGGGCGATGGATTGACGGCGAATAGTATTCCGTCACCTGTCGCTGCAGATGGGCTTGTTTATCTGATGAGTGGTTTCCGAGGCAGTGAATTACAAGCAGTTCAACTCGCAAAAGCGATGGGGGATATTAGCGGTTCGGATGCAGTCGTCTGGAAACACGGTCGGGATACGCCTTATGTACCATCACCGCTTCTCTATGAGAACACACTCTATTTCTTGAAAAGCAACGACGGTATCCTCTCTGCTTTCGATTCCAAGACGGGGAAGGCATACTACGGTCCCAAACGATTACAGGGTGTTTCTGGTGTCTACGCTTCCATTGTTGGTGCGGCGGATCGCGTCTACATCGCCGGACGGAATGGAACAGTGAACGTTGTCCAGCACGGTCCCGATTTTACAATCATAGCGGAAAATACGCTGGACGATAGTTTCAACGCATCACCGGCAATTGTGGGTTCGGAGTTATACCTCCGTGGCGGGCAGTATCTCTACTGTATCGCCGAGTAAAACGATTTTCCAATTGAGAGACTATAATTAGAGGCGGAGGTAAAACTCCGCCTTTTCTTGTAGGAGCGACTCTTCCTTGATTCGTCGGAATACTGATGACTGATTGCTGACTGCCATCTAATACGTTGCCCTTCCACCGCTGACATCGTAACACTGTCCCGTCACAAAACTCGCCTCATCCGAAGCTAAGAAATTCACCACAGCGGCAACCTCCTCCGGTTTCCCAACGCGTCCCAGCGGGATCTTGCCCACCATGTAGTCGATGGTCGATTGTGCCATGCCATCCAAAATGGGCGTTTGGATAACTGCTGGTGACACCGCATTCACACGGATATTATAGTCCGTTACCTCTTTCGCAAGTGCTTTCGTCAGACAGATCACTCCCGCCTTAGACACCGAATACGGTATAAGCGTCGGATTGCCCTCTTTCCCAGCAATTGAGGCGATGTTCACTATCCTGCCGTAATCCTGATCAATCATCGGACGGATGACCGCCTTACAACAGAGAAAAACACCTGTGAGGTTGACGCCGATGACAGCATCCCAGTCTGCTTCTTCTAAGTCGGTTAGAGGGAGTGTCCGTCCCGCAATACCGGCATTGTTGACGAGGATATCAACACGACCAAAGGTAGAGATAACCTTCTCAACGGCGGCATTAACGTCGTTGGACTGTGTAACATCGGCTTGAACGGGTATCGCACTGCCGCCAGTCCCTTCAATTTCTCGCGCCGCGGATTCTGCGGCATCTATGTTCAAATCCAAGACAGCAACGTTTGCACCAGCGTTCGCGAGTCTAATGGCGATCGCTTTGCCGATACCCTGTCCCGCTCCTGTCACAATCGCAATTTTATCCGTTAGATTCATCAAAATTCCTCCCTTTCAGAAAATCGTCTAATTCTATTCCAAAAGCGTCCGCTATCCGATTGACGTAACAAAAAAAGCCGACGACCTCCACAATAGCGAAGAGTGCCTCATCGGTGAGTCCATAACTGCGGAGACGTTCCAAGTCTGTCGGTGTAATAGTCGGTGCCGCTTTCGTCACCTTAACGGCAAACTCAAGAATCGCTTTCGTGGCTTCGTCAATATCAGCCGTCTGAAAATCCGACACAATCTGTGAAATCTGTTCGTCTGTGAATTGTTCCCGCAATTCATCAGCGTGCGCTATTATTCAGTAATGGCACTCGTTCATCTTCGAAACGACAGTGGCAATCATTTCCCGTTGCATCCGACTCAGTGGACAGTCTGGGTCGTGCATCACGATTTTGTAGAGTTCAACGAAGGCGTGCATACTTTTCGGTCGCACGCTGAAAAGTTTGACAATATTGTAAAGTTTCCCTGCCCGCGCAAGTGCGGCGTCGTATTCCTCTTTCACGACACCGGTCGCATCGGCTTCATCTACGGTTTGAATCCATGCCATTTTATTCTCCAATCACGACACCGTATTCACCAACGACAGCACCTTTGTGTCCGGTCTGGTAGTGTAAGTGTCTTTCGCCGACAATCGGTTGTGTGCTTTGCACTTCAACAGTGCCTCGCACTTTCCCCATCGCTCCCTCATCCATATCGGAACAACAGAACGGCTTAATTTGGCGGTGCACCTGCCGACGAATCTCACCTTGCCGGTTGCGGACGATGACGTTAACGAAGGCATCTGCTTCTCCGACGTTAAGAAATCGGAACCAGTCCCACGCGCCACCCGCAATTTCAGGAAAAAAGAGTCGGATGCCAACCTGTCCGCCCTCCACCGATGCGCCGGGTAGATCGATAATGGCTGTCCCGCTTTGCATGTGTCGTTCCGCGACAACTGGTTGATTGCTGCGCACTTCTACGGAGGATTTCACTTTAATGTCGTCCATGGGAGGGGTCCAGCACTCAAAAGGTCGTAGTCGATCGCGTTTTTTTGTCCATGTCGATCGTGCGTCGTCATCTTTCCGTGCGATCATCGTGACTTCTGCATCTTCTCTTCCGACATTGACGATCACAACCCAATCTTCCCATGCGGGTCCTACCTCTGGGAAAAAGAGTGTACGCGGGGCATCTGCAATCACCTGTCCAAATTGCCCGACAGATGTCTTTCCACCTTGATAGTGGAGATGGCGTTCACCGACAATCGGCTGTGAACTTTGCATTTCAACGGTGCCGGTGACATTTCCCATAACACCTTCATTGAGATCCCAACAACAGAGAGGCTTAATGACGTGGTGTCGCTGTCTGAGGACATCGCCGTTCCTGTTTCGGACGGTGATATTGACGTGTGCATCTGCCTCACCTACGTTTAGCACCCGAAACCAGTCGTGAGCACCGGAGACCAATTCTGGGAAAAAGAGTCGTTGCCCAACGGTTCCGTATTCTGGAGCCGCGCCGACAAAATCCAGCACATTCGTGTCCTTGTGCATGTGTCGTTCTGCCACAATCGGTTGATCCGCAGTGAACTGCATTGAGGAGTTCGTTTTAATCTCGTCAACGGGGGGGATCCAGGACTCGAAGGAACTAATTGTTTTCTCCGCAGACCAAGTCGGTTGTCCGTTGTCGGCATGCCTCGCGATTCCGGTCACACGAGTGTCTTCGGTTCCCACGTTTGTGACTTGGACCCAGTCTTGCCATTCGGGTCCCACTTCTGGAAAATAAAGGGTCGTTGCTCCTGGCATTGGTGCCTCCTATTTAAAGTCTGTTTTATTGCGATACGTGCTCACATAGTGTTATTATTGGGAAATTAAGAACGTCATGATGAAGATTACTATTACTATTTTAACTTGCATTTATTTATAATTTCCACTACAATTTCGGTCAATCCCATTTGGTAGGCATTGTCCCATAGGTCTCCTATGGAGGCTTGCGCAGAATTAGGAAACCTATCCACTTTGAAGTCGTTTTATGACGATGCATCACTAAATGGCTCTCGCAATTCCATTATACATCTTGAGGAGAACTTTCAATGGCAGCGAAGAAACTTTCAGACGCTGAAATTCAGGAAAACTTGGGACAACTCAACGGTTGGACCGTGGAAGACGGTAAGTTGCACAAGGAATTCCAGTTTGATACCTTTGTTACGGCGTTCGGTTTCATGGCACAACTCGCCTTAATTGCCGAATCCATGAATCATCATCCTGAATGGTTTAACGTCTATAACCGTGTGACAATTGACTTGATGACCCACGATGCGGGCGGCATCAGCGAACTTGATTTTCAGTGGGCACAGCACGCAGATTCGATTAGCGGTTAAGTCGGTTTTCTATAGGTGGAAAATGACATAACTGGTACTGGAGAGACGCATGGATAATACTAAAGTCTTGATTGGTAGTCGGCAAGCATCAGAAATTGAAGCGATGCTATCGGATGTTCCCCCAGGGGTTGAGGTTCGCTTTTTACCAGACGGCGAATCCTTGCGTGACCACATCGCCGGTATTGATATTTTATATGGACGCCTTGGCGAAGATGAAATGCAGGAAGCAACGGCGTTGCGGTGGGTGCATCAACCGCATGCAGGCGTTGAAGGATTCATGTATCCCGCTTTCAAGGCAAGCGATGTGATACTCACCAACTGTCGCGGCTTATACGGCACACAGATCGCGGAGCACGCCTTTGCCCTCCTTTTATCCATCACCCGTCGGATTCCTGACCAATTGGAATTTATGAAAACGAAGCATTGGGAACGTGTTCCATGCATCGAACTGGCGGGTATGACGATGGGGATACTGGGATTGGGTGGCATCGGACGAGCGATTGCAGCACGCGCACAGGTGTTTGAATTTAAGGTCATCGGTATGGATGTGGAACCCATCGATAAGCCCGATACCATCTCAGAACTTTACCGTTTAGATGGATTGATGGAGTTTTTAGCGAAGTCAAACGTGCTCATGGTTTGTTGTCCGAGTACCCCCGAAACCCATAAACTCCTATCAGATGCGCAATTTAATCAGATGCCCGATGCGAGTTATGTCGTGAATGTCAGTCGTGGTAGGGTTATTGACGAGACGGCATTGGTGGCCGCACTTCAGAACGAGAAATTAGCAGGCGCAGGGCTGGATGTAACGTACACAGAACCGTGTCCGCCGGAAAACCCGCTGTGGGAACAGCAGAATGTGATTCTTACCTCGCACAGCGCAGGCTCCTCGCAACACATTCGGAGACGTGCCATGCAACTCTTTATCGACAATCTACACCGCTACGTGAAAGGTGAACCCCTCGCCAACGTCGTTGATAAGCAAAAGGGATACTAAATCACAACATAGAACGGAGGCAAAATGAGCCAGAAAACGTATCGTGCCGCGGCAATTGGGCATACAGGTGCCGGTAACTTCGGACACGGACTCCACACGCCATATAAAGATATAGAGAACGTTGAATTTATCTCTGTTTCTGATCCGAACGAAGAAGGTAGAGAAAAGGCTGCTGCAGAGGCAGGGGCAGTGCGTAGTTACGCCGATTATCGGGATATGCTTGAGAAAGAGGACCTTGATATTGTAAGCGTCTGCCCCCGTTGGACATCGGATCACGTTGCTATGGTAACTGCGTGTCTTGAGGCAGGATGCAGTGTCTATAGCGAGAAACCGATGACAAGTACGCTCGCAGATGGCGATATAATCGTTGAGACGGCAAAAGCACAGGGATTAAAGGTTGCTGTGGCACATCAGGCGGTATATCTTCCAGCGACACATGCGATCAAAGAAATGCTCGACGATGGGAAAATCGGCACGATCCAAGCCATCCATGCCAGCGGTAAACAGGATCATCGCGGTGGTGGTGAGGATATGATTGTTCTTGGCACCCACACATTTAATATGATGCGCTTCTTCGTCGGAGATGTCGCGTGGATGCAGTCGCACGTTACGACAAACGGCAAAGAAGTGACTTACGGTGGCGACCACAAACCAACAGAACCTGTGGGACCCGTCGCGGGTGATTGCATCAATAGTTACTTCGCTTTCAAAAGCGGTGTCTCTGGCTTTTTTGAATCTCGGAGAGATCAGGCAGGCTCCGGCAGATACGGTATGGAAATCGTCGGTAGCGAAGGTATTTTCTCGCTCCGCGGTGATGTCGCAAACCGACTCATGGTCTACTCGTATCCGGTGCTGCTCCCTTCAAATCCCGATCAGGAGTGGGAAGCGATTGACTTAGACCAAACGCCTTTCTCCCAGGGCAATGAACTCGCTATTCGCGATCTGATTGATGCGATTGAGAACGACCGGAAACCGATTTCCGCGGCAGAAGACGCTGTTGCCGCCTTGGAGATGATCCTCGGTGCCTATGAGTCTCAACTGTCAGGAGGACGCGTCCCCTTCCCAATCGCAAACCGCGAGCATCCTTTGAGCAGGTAATTCCAAATATAATGTCCGTTGGCGAGGTTCCTATGCCTCGCCAATACCTTCCTATACCGGTATTACCTTCCGAATACCGTTTTCATAACGCACCTGATAATCGGAATCTGGCACGTCCATTGCGCGGACAGCAAGTTCACCGAACGTGATGAGCGGTTCAGACAGTAGGAGCAGTTCATCAAGTGATTCAGCCGGTGTCTTATCCGTTGTATCCAGCACAATCTTACGTCCACTTAGGGTAAATAGGGATCTGTCAATCTCCTCCTGAAAAAGCCCGTTGAGCGTTGGGATATCGGCTTCCTTGATAATCTGATATTCGTGTGGATCTGTTGCCATCCGTTCCTTAATCGCATCATCGCTGGCGGTGACATGAATCATCACCACATCTGGCAATCGTGCTTCAATCACCTGTGTTTCATAGCCACGTTGCGCGTTGATGTGATATTTTGGGTAGTATGTGCTTTCTGGGTCATCTCCGTAGAAGGATGAGTAGACAAGCTCCTCAATGTGCCACCCGGCGATAAGGGTGTTCGGATAGTTTTTTATCACTTCAACGTGATACTGAAGTTGCATCCGCTGCATCCGTTCCTTCACGTCGTCTGGGAAATTTACATACGCCGCTCTTGATTCTGGACTGAGCGATGAATCGGGGATCGTGAAGTGATCATCGACGTGAACCCTCAACTTCCGGTGTTGGTAATAGTTGGTCATCAGGTCGACCAGTGTTGATTTTCCAGCATATTCGATACCCACAAAAATACATCTCATAAGCAATACCTCGCTATAGTTTCATGAATAGGGAACCTTCCGCATTTTGTCCTTATATTTATCACGAAATAGGTAAAAAGTCAAACATCTATTCATATTTCATCTATTGATATTTGGATTCGTATCTCTAATTCCTTTGACAATAGCACATTTGCGAGGTATAATAACTTTGTCTTAAACAGATTGAACCTAAGGAGGTACACATGGAAAAAATTCAGACCGTCGAAATCCAATATTTGGATCCTTTAGAAACTTATACTGCCCATATCGAAAAAAATGGCAGCGCGTGGATAGGGTGGATACCGGAAGTGCCCGAGATTAAATGTGAAGAAAGCAGCCGACAGAAATTGCTAAAGACCCTTGAGGGTGAACTTCATACAGTCTTAAAAGCCGAGTGGGAGGAATGGTGCAAGCAATTTGAGGAAGACGTAAATGCTGGTAAATTAGACCATCTCAGTGAGAAAGCCCTTGAGGATTTGCGGGCAGGTAGGTGTAAAGATTTATAAAACGAATCGAGAATTTTGGGAGCACTATCGAAATCTCCCGCGTGTAGTTTAAGAACTCGCAGACAACAAATTTGAGTTCCTGAAACAAAACCCAAGGCACCCGTCCCTAAATCTAAAAAAAGTAGGTCCATTTTGGGCTGCACGTATTAATAGAAACTATCGCGCTTTAGCGCGTGAAGAAGATGACAATCTTGTCTGGTTTTGGATCGGCACACACGATGAATACATACGGCGAATCCAATAATCAAATCTTCTATAAAATTATTTCACAGACTACATACCATGATAACAATCGGCAATCTCAATATTCCAAATTTCCCACTATTGCTCGCACCGATGGAAGATGTGAGCGATCCGCCTTTTCGCGCTGTCTGCAAAGAGAACGGGGCCGATCTCATGTACACAGAGTTCATCTCCTCTGAGGCACTCATCCGAGATGCCGCACCGAGTGTTGCCAAACTGGACATTTTTGAAGCGGAGAGACCGATTGGAATCCAAATTTTTGGGCACGACATTGATTCTATGCGCGCCTCTGTAGAAATCACTGAGAAAGTCCAACCCGACATTATCGACATTAACTATGGCTGTCCTGTTAAAAAGGTTACGTGTAAAGGGGCAGGGGCGGGTATCCTGCAAGACATCCCCAAAATGGTGAAAATGACTGCCGAGATAGTGAGAGCCACGGATCTCCCAGTAACCGTCAAAACGCGACTCGGATGGGACGATAAAACGAAGTATATTGTTGAAGTCGCCGAGCGGTTGCAAGATGTTGGGATCCGCGCGATTGCGATTCACGGCAGAACCCGTCGTCAGATGTATAAAGGGGATGCCGACTGGACACTCATCGGTAGAATCAAAGACAACCCGCGGATGACGATTCCTGTCTTCGGCAACGGTGATGTCGATAGTCCACAAAAAGCGGCGGAGATGCGGCGGCAATACGGTGTTGACGGTATTATGATCGGACGTGCTGCGATCGGATACCCATGGATTTTCAACGAGATAAAACACTATTTCGCAACCGGTGAATTGCTCCCACCTCCTTCAATAGATGAACGCATTTCCGTTTTTAGAAAGCATATTGATTTCTCCATTAAATGGAAAGGGTTAAAGCTCGGTATTCTTGAAATGCGTCGACACTATAGCAACTATTTTAAGGGCATCCCACACGTCAAACCCTTTCGCTATCGTCTTGTCACCTGCGACAGTTACGATGGTGTTTTAGGGATCGTGTCGGAACTCCGCACGCATGCTCTGATGTCAGGTGTTTCGTAAGAACGATCAGCCATTAGCAGTCAGCAAGAGTCGGGAATCGGAATTCCCTCCTACAGAAGAACTCAGTCTACCTTGGACGCGTCCAAAAAACATTTGACTCAAAATCCGAATAATATTATCATATAATCAAATCACATCTCCGCAGTAAAGGACCTGGAATGAATAAAATACCCTTTATGAAACTCAGCGGTGCAGGCAACGACTTTGTCATTATCAATAATTTGGCGGAAATCGTTGATAGTACCGACACAGATTTTGTGAAAAAACTCTGCCAACGCCGTATGTCGGTTGGGGCTGACGGTGTTCTCCTCGTGGAAAAGGCTGACGATGTCGACTTTCGCATGCGATACTTCAATGCTGATGGCGGTGAAGTGGAAACCTGCGGGAACGGGGCGCGATGCATCTCCAAATTCGCCTATCTGAACGGTCTAGCGTCTGAGCAGATGCGATTTCTGACGAATGCTGGAATTTATGAATCCCAAATAGTGGGTCAGAACGTTAAAGTTCGTATGAGTGACCCTACGGATATCCGACTCAATGTTCCACTCCAATTGACAGATGGAATGCATACCGTCGGATTCGCGAATAGCGGCGTGCCGCATGTTGTCTTTTTCGTCGAGGATTTGGAAGGGACGGACGTTTTTGATTTAGGGCAGCAGACGCGGTATCACGACGATTTCAAACCCGCTGGTACGAACGCGAATTTTATCCGCATTCAGTCCCCAGGATTGATTGATATCCGGACGTATGAGCGCGGTGTTGAAGATGAAACGCTCGCGTGTGGCACCGGGTCAATCGCTTCTGCTATTGTTGCGGCGACGTTAGGAAAGGTTGTATCCCCGGTTGCTGTCAAAACGGCGAGTGGGGTCGAATTGAGGATTCATTTTGATGTGGAGAACGGCGAAGCTCAGAACGTCTATCTTGAAGGTGATGCTCGTGTTATCTACGTCGGTGAACTCACAGCAGACGCATGGAATTATTAAACGCGCGGAAATAGCCGTCAGTCGTTGGTTGTCGGCAGTCGGTAAAGAAGTACTCTGGTTTCTGATAGTCAATACGGTGAAATGCTTATAGACACATAGTGGTCAGTCATCAGTTAAGGGATGGTTTGGTTGGACATGTTCCCTCTTTAACTGAAAACTGGCGACTCTAAAAAGGAGGGTTTACATGTTTCAAGGCTCTTATGTTGCACTCGTCACACCATTTAAGGACGATGAATCGCTTGACGAAGCAAAACTCAAGGAACTGATTCAATTTCAGCTTGACGGCGGCACACACGGCATCGTTCCGTGTGGCACAACAGGTGAATCCCCCGCGCTGTCTGAGGTTGAACACGATAGGGTAATAGAACTCACTGTTGAAACCGTGAATGGACAGGCGCCTATTATCGCAGGTACCGGATCCAACTCAACAACGCGCACCTTGCGGGCAACGCAACACGCTAAAGAGGCAGGGGCGGATGCCGCCCTGATTGTTACCCCTTATTATAACAAGCCTACCCAAGAAGGCTTGTATGCCCACTATATGAAGATCGCTGACACAGTGGACATCCCGATCGTCGTCTACAACGTTCCGGGACGTTGTGGTACCGACATCCTTTCACCGACGATCGCCCGGCTTGCTGAACATCCGAACATCGTTGCACTCAAGGAAGCGACAGGCGAACTCAAACGCGCCAGTGAGGTTGTCGATTTATGTCCTGAAGATTTCGTTGTGCTTTCGGGTGACGATGTGAACACACTGCCGATCATGGCTGTTGGGGGTAAAGGCGTAATTTCGGTCGTGGCGAATGTTGCACCCGCTGATGTCGCCGAGATGTGTAACGCGTTTCACGCCGGAAATCTTGAACTCGCCCGGAAACTCCACTACAAAACGTTGTCCTTGGCGGTGGACCTCTTTATTGAGACGAACCCGATTCCAGCGAAAACTGCACTCCAACTGATGGGGAAACTCAACGGGAAACTGCGGTTGCCGCTCGTACCGATGGTTCCTGAGAACCTTGAGTCTTTACGCAAGACGGTTTCGGAAGCGGGATTGATTTAACGAAAAACGGTAGGTGCGGTTTCTAACCGCACCTATTTTTTTCTCTGCTAAAATCCACTCGGCAACAATCTATGCACGGTATCAATCACCAACTGCTCAACCCCAGGAGCAAATCGAGTCGGTGGACCGAAATAGAGCATCGCGCCGCCACCTTCATAGCCCCCCTCGGCTAACACTCGCTCCGACGGAATATAGCACGGAAACGCGTTTGAATACGCGCCTACCCACAACCGATCAGCATCTAACTCATTTTTCAAACGGAGCGAATAGTCGACGACTACCTCACTTGCCAGAAAAACAATAGCGAGTTCCTCCCCGAATTTCCATGCTTGTACTGGATATGAAAGTTCTGTTTGGGGAGGGTGTCCTTTTTGCAAGCGTTCAAGGTGTTTTTGAGCGTGATAGGCATCGTGACCGCCTCCCGCCACACGTGCTTCCCACTCTTCACGGGTCGGTAATGTGTCAAACGGCAGATTAACCCTTTCAAATGCCCCCGTTGGAACACTGGTGAGAGGTTTCGCATCACTCTTTAAGAGACGCTGAACCTCCTCCGAGAGTGCTTCTCCGTGTGCTTTGGCATACGCAAGACGGGTGCTGAATACCTCTTCCTTTCCATCTGGCATCGGCATCATCCGAGATTCAGGGTTCGCGTCGGCACCACATCCGATGGAGATTAGAGCAGTTACACCGGGTAGTGCCTCTTGAAGGGCATCTTGGGCAAATCCTGCCCAGTCTCCACAAATATGATTATCGGTGCCAGCCAACGTCGTGCAATGGCAGGCGTAACTTGCCCATACAGCACGGAGTGTGCCGTCCTCACGTGTGATTTGCATACACGGTAACGAGTGGTCTACGGGTCCGCCGTCAGTGCGCCGATTTTTTGCGAAACCGAGTTCTCCGATACTCCAACGCAAATGTGATGGTTCGCGGTTCGCAAGTGCCTCCAATGCAACGGCTTCCATCCAGTCCTTGAACTGAGCGGTGTACCGATCTATCGTTTTCTGCTGATCGGGGGGTATATCCGAACTAAACAGGAAAGGTGCGGCGTTTGTTAGGCACGGTGCGCTGTGTGTATGTGTAAAGCACGCCGCGAAATGGGCACGCGAGATGCCGGTTTTCTCCTTGATCCGGTCGGACACTTCCTCGGTCAACTCGTCCGGTAAGCCGCAGTTTTCGACCGTTACTAAGACAACGGGATCATCTGCATCGCTGCCGATAGCGAGTGCCTTCGCCCATATTTGCTGAATGATACCGTCAGACTCCGTGCGACGACTCCCGTAACCACTCAGTCGAATCGGATAATCTGGGGTAATATCTACTTCGGCGACACCAACCTGAATAACGTTATTTCTATCTGCCATGCGAGGTTACCTCCTTGTGTTAGATACGTAGGGTGAATGCGAATAGATGTCTGTAAGATGCATAGGTGAAATTTCCGAACATCAGGGTGTATTCCAAATATGTGGTTCCAAGCCTGAGTCCAATGCCAGATGAGAAATGAGGAGTTGCCTGTGTACGTCCCAATCCGATTCGGAGTGCCACAGTTTTTGGCACGCTTCCAGTCCATGTTTTCTGAAATTCGCTGCCAATGGCAAAACTCACTCCCTTTTGTCCAAAGTCCCGCCAAAGATCCGCTGCGACTGTAATCCATTCCTGAGGTACATAAGCGACACCGATACCGACTCGGAAAGGGAGAGGTTCCACTAAATCTGCGCGCAGGAGATTCTCAAAGAGGATACCTACCAGCAACGGTGGATTCGGCTGCTCTGTGTCAAACCATATCGGACGTTGAAATCCGAAGTCCAATTCTAATCGGTTGACTGTTCTTTCAAGCGTCGGCTGTCGTTCGTGAACGATATCCCGAACTCTGTCCCCGAATTGTAGTTCTTCAACGATTGCCTCAATGAGTTCTTCAGGTGCATCTGTATCGACTTCAGGTCCGTGGCGTGCTGCCAAATTTAAAGTCGAGATCATCGTTCCTCGGTTTACAGTTTGTCTCAACAATCTAAGACGCAGGCCTGCCGCTGATTTTCCGAGTTCGCGACTGAATCCGATGATCCAACTCCTTTCTTGGCGTAAGTTGTAGTGTGTTAACAGGTCGGTTGTGGCGGAAAATTGACGCGCGTTTCGATTGTATTCGGCACGTGTACTTTCAAATGTGAAGTTCACAAAATTCGCAAATTTTGCGGCATACCCGGCACTCACACCCGATTTACCGAATGCGTGTGAATAGTAGAGTGCTGGCGAAATGTCGATATTGGCTTCGGCGGTAAATTGCACAGTTCCGTGTTTGGGTAGTTCTGCCCAGTGGATATTTTCAGCCGCAGTACCGAACGCGAGGTTGTGGTGCTTTACACGCACAAGCGATGCCGGATTCCCAAATATGCCTGCGTCCTCTGCAGACGTTGCGATACGGGTGCCACCCATTCCAGCGATACGGAGGACCTCATTTGCTATGCTGAGAGAAGGTATAACGACGGTTAAGATGCCGAGTGTTAAGATCGTCGTAAAATGTCGGACATTAAAAAACCTCAGTAACGCCATATCGCTATTCTTTAAAAAATATCTGCATTCTGCGCAAGCCTATAGAGGCTTGCGGGACAATGCGAAGCAACCGTCCGCAGCAGCTCAGATCTAATCATTAGAAAATTGTGAATCTACACTCATCACCTCAGCGAAAATATCCTCTAACGTATGTTTCACACCACGGAGTTGACGAAGTTGGACACCTGTATCGTGAGCCACTTTGAAGAAGAATGTTGTTTCCGTTTGTTCCTGATTACCGGACGTAACCCGCAGGCGTTTGTCGGGGTGTAATTCGACCTGAAAGTTATGGTGTTCCAAAGCAGTGATATAAGCCTCGCTGTCCCCCACGATCTTCAGATCGAAAGATTGTCCTTTGTTCTCTTTGAGATCTTGTATCTGTCCTTGGATAGCGACACTACCGTGTGATAGCGCAACTATCTCTTGACATGCGAACTCCACATCGGGGAGCAGATGCGAGGATAAGATGACGTTGATGTTTTTGTCGATCGCTATATCTTTGACGAGTTCGAGCATTTCTTCTCTGCCGCTTGTATCCATCCCATTTGTTGGTTCGTCAAGGAGTAGGAGCTTCGGATCATGTGCCAGGGCTTGTGCTAACTTTACACGCTGTTTCATACCTGTGGAGTACCCATCCACAGGTCGATATCGCTCTTCATCTAAACCGACGTAATAAAGGACCTCGTGTGCGCGTTGCAACGCATCCCGTCTCGGCATCCCACAGAGTTCTCCAGCATAAGAGACGAGTTGGACGGCACTCATCCCCGGTATTAGACACTCATCTTCCGGCATGTACCCAACCTGTCTCCGAATTTCCATCGGATTTGCTTGGACATCCAGTCCGAACACAGTTGCTGTGCCTTCATTCGGTTTAACGAACCCAAGGAGTGCCTTAATCAATGTGCTTTTTCCCGCACCATTCGGTCCGAGTAAACCGACAGCACCGCCTTGTACCTGCATTGAGAGGTTGTCTAATGCGGTTGTGGTGCCAAATAAAAGTGAGAGATTCTTTACTTCAATCAACATCTTTACGAATTGACCTCAAGCAATATTGAATAAAAATCTTCGATTTTCCGATTACTGCGGTTCTGTTCAGTAATTTTTGATAAACAATTCTTTCCCTTTTGCCGCGTTCTCTTTCCGGTAATTGTTCATCCCGTATTGTAACGTCCATTCCTGAATGTCAGCAAAATCAAAGAGGTCCCTGATGACGGGCGAATCGTCGTATGTAATCAACCATTTGTGCTGGCACTTTCGCATATTCTCAGCGAATTGCACATGGTCAAAAGCAGTGTGCAATATGCCCCTCACACCGTATAATTTTGATTCAGCTGCCTTCCAATAGGGTGGATCGAGAAAAATAAATACATTGTCGCCGCCTTGGAAAAGTGAATTGGTATAATCTCTATTCGTGATTTTGACTCCGGAAAGATAAGAACAAATGTTTTTCACACGTTCAATAGATGAATCCGTAAAGCGCTTCTCGTAAGCGGATTGTGAATATCCTCCGGAATCTACTGTGCCAGAAAAGGTAATGCGGTTGAGCACGAAGAAGCGGACCGCGCGTTGAAACTCGCCAAGGAGTTCTCGGTTTTGGCTCAGATCATCTTTCGTTTTTGTTAATTCTTCAAATAAGGTTCGTCCATTTGTGGAAGTTGTGCGTTTTTCTCTGAGTGCGTCAACTAAACTGGGCCCATGATCTCTTACCTGTTTCCAGAAGCAGTAGAGGTCATAGTTAAGATCGTTAATCCAATAGGACTTGATACGGTTTTGAAAGAGACTTCGGATCGCAAAGAAGACAGAACCACCACCGATGAAAGGTTCACGAAATTCCGATATATTTACTGGAATCAACGGTAGGATCTGTTTGAGTGCCCGTGATTTACCACCTGGATACCGCAGTGGGCTTTTGGCTAATTTATGCATGGTGACCAGTTATCCATACTTGTAATCTGTTATTTTGACCCGCTTCTTGGTTAAGCAAAGTGAGTCTTTTTTGGTATATTTGTGTCAAGCGATTTTTTGCGCAAAAATTGAACACATCCTCTGTGGCACAAGGTAAATGTAGGCTACCAATGAGATCACCGGTTAGTTTCAACCGGGTGATAAACTGAATATTTGTCCTTTCATCCATTGCCACCTCTTCCATATTTGCAAAAAGAATCAGTTTGAACAAACCATCCTTAATATCATCTTCAGACGGAAGTTTCCCTTTGCTACTGTTTTTAGATTCTTGTATGACTAACTGATCATTCTCCCAGTAAACTTCATCAGCGGTTAAATAATACTGCCCGCCGAGATAGTTTGAGATGTCGAAAACACCTTTAGTATTTTCTTCAAGGGATTCTAAGATATGTGTCGTTACAGATTCTCTATGAGCAGCTTCGTAGGAGCGCGGGAGACTTGCCTCTTTAAATGAGTTTAGATGGAAATGACTGTTTACTTTAAACCGTTCAAGAGTTTGTAAGTGATTTTTGGGACTGTGGACAGCAACATCTCTCTTGGGATATTTTCTTGTATCCCTCAACTGCGTTCAGATAAATTAACTCAAAATCTTTCTCAAAGTGGGTCGTGTTCCAATGTAACGCGGTCATCTGGTAACGGCTCACATCAAACAATTTTTCACGGACATTCCTAACATTCATGATCTGATTAGTAATGCGATCGGTTGTCCCGGGTTTCCTCTCAGCATTTTCATACCACGCTAAGATAATATAGATATTCAGGAGATTCATCCATGAAAATGTAATAAAGTTAATCCGGTCATTATTCTGTGTACCCGCGCCCTCATCTTTGATAATCGGGATGATTGTTACCTTTTTTGTGTTGAAGTGGAACGTGTTATAAATCCGTGCGAAAGGGTAAGAGCGCGTCCGTTTTGGTGAAACCCATTTTGAAAAAGCCAAATTATTCCCTGATGTTCCCAAATCGATGAGTCCGTATGCCTGTGCTTGGTTCACATCAAATTGCGTTATATCATACGCTTCAAATTTCTCTGGGTTGAGATAGGGTGTATATGTTGCATCTCTTATGAAGCCTTTCAAAAAGAGGGTCGCCATCAAATGCCTCCACTTTAAAACAGTTTACGGGTGCTTGCCTGAGACCATACTATTCATTTTAAAATAGTGTTCGTTGTTATGAGAAACAGGACGAAAAGTTCTTTTTACGCGTGTACCTATCTGTGTTAAAATTTCATAAGGAATAGTCCCAACGCGCTGGGCAACCTCATCAACCGTGATTTCCGCGTCCCCTTGTTTTCCGATCAAGACGACTTCATCGCCGATGGCTACTTTATCTGCCGATTCCAGTTGCACGACACTTACGTCCATGCAAACCCTTCCGATAATCGGACGCTGCATTCCACCAATCAACACCTCACCAATGCCAGAAAGGGCGCGCGGGTATCCGTCCCCATATCCGATCTGCACCATCGCCACACGGATTGGATAGGGAGCTTTGTATGTCAACCCGTAGCTGACACCTTCCCCTTCCGAGATAGTGCTTATCCAACCGGTTCGTGTTTTCCATGTAAGAGCCGGTTTGAGTAGAATCGGTTTTTCAGTTGCGGGATAGATACCGTACAGACTCAAACCGGGACGGACGGCATCAAAATGAGACTCAGGAACCGCCAGTGTCGCCGCGCTGTTCGCTACATGCACCATTTTCCCGTCGTTGTCCGAAAGCACAGACGAAAATCGCTTTAGCTGAACAGAAACAAAACTTTTATCTACCTCATCCGCGGTAGCGAGATGCGTAAAAATGCCCTCAACTTCAAGTCGCGGCAGATTTTTCAATTTACTCAGAAACTCCAGTGCTTCCGTCCAGCATATACCACTTCGATTCATTCCAGTGTTGATATTGACGTGGATTTTAGTAGGGGTAGCCTCTGAAGCAATCTCATTTAATGCTTTCGCGAATTCCCAGTCCCCTATTGAGGGTGTGAGATCGAATTCAACGATAGGTCCTACCTGTGCAGGCACACAACTAAAGAGGATAAGAATCGGTTTACGTATACCCGCTTCACGCAACTCTATTCCCTCTTCAAGGGTCGCGACTGCAAACATATCGGCGACTGGGTGTAATACTTCTGCTACACGGACCGCTTCGTGCCCGTAAGCATCTGCTTTCACGACGGCAATCAGTTGTTTACCCGTGTATCTCTTTATTGTTTCAGCGTTGTGTCGGATTGCCAGCAGATCGATTTCTGTGTGTGTTCGGAGATAAGGCATGTCGTCTGTCTTCTAACCTTGCCGTGTCAGTAAAAGAATTATATCATAACCTATGCAAATTTGCGAGTAGTTTCGATTCGTTGTCTATAGGCTTACTACTGTGCCTCCTGCTTTTGGGAAGAGGTTGCATCCCCTTGGAACCACAGGAATAGCAGGATAAATACAATTGAGTTCGCCAACAACATCGTTGAGATGGCGTTAATCTTCGGTGTAATCCCGAATTTCAGTAGCGAATAGATGTGAACGGACAGTGTTGTATAACCCACGCCAGCGGTAAAGAAAGTGATAACGAAATCATCAATAGAGAGTGTAAAGGCGAGCAGCGCACCACCGATAATTCCGGGGGCAATCAGAGGGAATGTTATCTGCCAAAATGTCTGCCATTCGTTCGCACCGAGGTCACGGGCGGCTTCTTCTAAGGTGTTATCGTAGCCTTGTAGGCGCGCCCGCACGACGATGGTGACATACGCGATGTTGAAAACGCCGTGTGCAATAATTACGGTGATTAAACCGAGCGGAATACGGGTTTGCACGTAAAAGGTCAACAACGCGATCGCCAACACGATGTCAGGGATAATAATCGGGAGATAGAGCACTCGGACAAGGGCAGTTCGGAAGCGGAAACGGTGTCGTTCTATAGCGAGTGCCGCCGCCGTGCCGATAACGGTAGCGATAACCGTTGCGATGCCTGCCACCATCAAACTATTTCGACAAGCCCGCCACAACGCCGCATCCTCGAACAGTTTCGCATACCAACCGAACGTGAAGCCTTCCCAAACAGAAATCTGTTCTCCGCTGTTGAAGGAGAACACCACAACCGCGAAAATCGGCATATATAAAAAGAGGTAAACCAATCCTATATTGGCTTCAAGAATTTTTAATTTTACCTTGCGGGAGAACAACGTGAATTTGGGCATTTGACGTGCCTTCCCTAAGTCCGCCTGCGCCGTTGTTGCAGGCTACGTTTTTGGTTGTAGGAGGGAACTCCGATTCCCGACTTCCTTAACCCAAAACTTGTGCGTAATGAAATGGAGCACATTCCAGGATACCATAGATTAAAAATCTTCATTCTCTTGTAAAGCGCGAAAGTATAGCACAGTGCCGACCAGAACGATACCCATCAGCATAAACGAGAGCGCGGAACCGAAGGGCCAATCCCGCGCTGTTTTGAATTGTCTCTCAATGACGTTACCAATATAACTCACTTTTCCACCACCGAGAAGATCGGGCGTTAGGAACGCACCCACCGTTGGGATGAAAACTAACATAGAGCCAGCAAGGATACCGGGCAAACTGAGAGGCACGGTTACGTGCCAAAACGCGCGCCTCGGCGACGCACCTAAATCCTGTGCGGCTTCTAATAGCGACACATCCAATTGTTCCAGAGCGGCATACAGGGGGAGTATCATGAAGGGTAGGTACCCGTACACGAGTCCTATCTGCACCGCGAGTGGCGTGTTCAGCAGTTCTAACGGACTCCAATTCGGGAGGACTGTGCCTAAGAGGCTGTTCAGGAGTCCTTCCGTCCGCAAGATGAGTATCCATGCGTAGGTCCGAATCAGGAAGTTCGTCCAAAACGGAACGACGACAAGGAGCAGCAATACGTTTCTATGTTTTGGTTTGTAGCGTGCCAGATAGTAGGCGAAGGGATAACCGAGGAGTAGACAGATGGCAGTACAGATCAACGCTGTCGATACCGAACGCCAGAGGATACCGAGGTAGAGTCCATCAAATAGACGTTGGTAGTTTTCCAGTGTAAAGTGCCACCGCACCCCGCCGTATGTGCCGCGTTCTATAAAACTATAGATGAATACCGATACGAGTGGAAGCAGGAAAAAGCAGATGAGCCAAAAGACAACGGGAAAAAGGAGGATAAGGAGGTGGTAGTTACGACGCATATTCGTTTGAGGTTTGGATGTGATGGCGAAATTCAGTCTGCCTGCCGTCTTTCATATAGATCTCGAATATACTCCTCACAAACAAATTCAACTTCCAATCCGTTTCTAACGAGTTCCTCTCGAAACCCGTACCACTGGCTATCGGATGCTTGCAAGAGAATTGCCTTCTGTTGATGAGTGTTTCCGTACGCGACTGCTATGGCAATAAATTTCCGATCATCTGGGTCAAAATTACTAAGTGCAGGGTCATCTGGGAACTCTTCAAAATCGGTTCCGTTGCCAGATAATGATGTAATGGGCACCATTGTGCAAATTTCTGGATTCTTCAGATTCTGCAGCAACGTTTTTACAAAGACATCGCCAACTCCTTTTTTTCGGGCGTTTGGATTCACATTATCCTCATACTCTCCCAAAATTCGCCATCGGTCGTCAATAACCACCTTTTCAGGTTGATCGAAAATCTGCTCAAGTCGATCTTGGCATCGGTTTCTACAATCCGTCCTCTCGTTATCCGTATCATTTGCAATGACGATAACGTTCGTATCCACAATAACAGCGTTCATTAACCCTCTGCTTTCTTTTGGCGTTCCCTTTGTGCCTTTGTCATTGCAAGCAGGTCTCCCATCTCGTCCCCAAAGAACTTTGGCGGCCAATTTGTTATATTGCCGAATTCATCCATCTTTAGTCTATCAATTTTAGAAATCCCTTCTTCATTACGGCAAAAATAGAGAGCGATTTTGTCAACGCTAATCTTTTCCTCAGCAATCCGACGTTGTAGCCGATTTAGTAGGTGTTCACTGTGGCTTTCTATCAGAATCTGGAGGTTGCGTTCCGTGATAGCTTCTATCAACAGATCCGCCAGATTAGCTTGTGCCTTTGGATGCAGATGAATGCCCGGCTGTTCTAAAATCAGGGTTGATCCTTCCGGGACGTAGCAGCAATGAACCAGCAGCGGAAATAAATCGGCGATTCCATGACCCATGTCGGCCAATGTGACTTCTGCGCTGTTCTGGGTCTTTCGGATGCGGATTTCGTAATTGGTATCGTCTAAAGAGCCTTTCGGAACAAGTGAAAAGGAGTAGGCGAGTTCCAGATTTTGAAGCCACTTGGATATCCGTTCCTCGATTGGGACACTTTTTCCGTTATGAGCTGTTGTTAATTGTCTAACGCGGGCGGAGAGTAACGCGTCAACAGCTTTATTCCCCCACATATCTATCTCCTTCGGATGTGTCCTTTCCCAATGATAGTGGCGCTGTGGATGGACACGGGTTGGACCAAGATAGTAAACATGGGAAAACAGTTCTTCAAATACAGATGTAAATCGGGTTAGAACCTCTGGGACATCAGAATTTTCGGATGATGGTAGACCATAGCAGTTTTGGACACGGATCGGTATTGAGTTTCGATTGCTAACCAAAAGATTATTATCTTCCCAAACAATTTCCCCAATACCAAGTAAACTTTTGTATCGGAAATCTTTAATAGCTTGATTTCCATTGACTTCTCGGATAACGGTGTCAAAAGTAAAAGAGAGCATCTGCCATAACGTAGTAGTAAGATGATAAGAAACAGAGTGGCTGAGTTTGCAACTCATCCCTAAATACAGTTCATTACCTAACTCATGTCCATGGATCACCTCTTGGAAATTGCCAAGATTGACAAGAGATTTTTCGTCCCCGAAAAAAAGAACTTCATCCTGACCAACAGTCTGCTTGAGCAATAGCAACATTTGCAAAAGACTACTCTTACCAGAACTATTCGTGCCAAAGAAGCCTGTCAAAGGGGCAAGTTTTACTTCGTCACTATCTTGCCACGATTTGAAGTTTTTTACCCGTATATGCGTAATCATCTCTCTGCCTCCGTGTTAACCCTATTATACTCATTTTCAGTCGAAAGCGCAACGAAAACCTGAATTGCAAAATGGCACTAACCCACAAATATCAATACCTTGCTCGCTATTCCCACCCGATTTATGTTTGATTGGAAAGATAAAATAGGGTAAACTAATACCTCAATAGGATAACGTGGATTTGACTTAAACGTTCAGCATTGTAGGTTGGGTTGAGCGAAACGTAAAAACAAAGAGTCTATATCCCAAGAAGGCTGGATTTCCCAAAACGCGTAAACGTACTAATGTCGTAGCGAAACCCAACACTTCAAGACGTACCTTATGTTTATATGAAGTTGGGTTTCACTCAATTCTTGAATGTCTATGAGGTTCCTTAAATTTGAGATGTATTTGATCCCTTCGCATCAGAACTCACAGATACGTTCAACCCAACCTACGAGGCTGAATTACAAAAAATATAACGAAAGGGAGACGGACGTTGGAAAAGATTCGTGAGCTGGTTTCTCTGTTGGAATCTGGGATTGAAGACTATGATGCTCAGTTGAAGGTGCTACAGACGGAACGGCTGAAATATATTCGACTTTCTATGACAGATGGGTTTGGCACAGAAGAAGGCGATTCTAAGGAGTCATGGCTGTTGCATCTGAAACAACTGGAGGATTCCCTCAGACTCCGCCAGAACAGCATACGACAGGCAATTCGGGAAGCCGCAGAAGATATTCAGAAAGAGGAAAATGCATGATACTTAGATTAAAATCTCCTAATGTAAGAAAACACCTAAAATATATCCAACTCTTGATATGGATCTTTGCCGTTTGGACAGTAAATGCACAAGAAACGAACAATACGCAAATCATTGAAGATGCAATACGGCATCAGAATTTAGGGTTGGCATATCTCGAAGAATCCCAACCGTCAAAGGCGGTTGAGGCATTTACAGCACTTATTGAACTCCTCCCCAATGAAGCGATCGGCTACGGGAACCTCGCTGTCGCACACTTGCGTCTACAGCAAGCAAGTGCCGCCGAAGAATGGGTCAAACGCGGGATCACTGTCGCACCGATGGATAGCCAGTTACACTTTATCCTGTCTGAGGTTTATCAACTCCAAGGACAGAGCGAATTAGCCGTGGAGGCGATGAAGGAAGCCGTCCGATTAGCACCCGATGAGTTGGAGTTTCGGTATAAACTGGTCCGTCACTATCTGGCACAGCGCAACGATCCAGAGGCACAACTGGAAGCAGTCCGACATTTGCAAGAGCTCCATACCCGTTCCTCGGTGAATGTCGTCGTGCTATTGAAATTGACGCAAGGGCTTTTAGCGCAGGAGAAACTTGAAGAGGCCGAAAGTCTTTGTCAAGAATTGATGCTCCTGTTAGGCGACACTGAACCAGAGAAACTGAAATATCTAACACAAGGGATAAGGGCGTTACAACAGAACGATCTAAAGATCGCTACGCGAAACATCCGAATTTTTGAGAACGTGCAACGAGCGAGTCCACGTTATCAGCAGGGCATCGGTGAGCTTGTTACCGACATCCTTGGACATCCGATAGAAACCTTTAGTCCAGGATTCAAGGCGCGGATTATAGCCAAGGGGAGCACACCGATTGATGTGGATTTTGTGGATGTTACCGAACAACTTGATCTCGCTAACATAAACACACCTACCGAAATACCTGCCGCTGTATCTTTGGTTGATTACGATGGCGATGGGAATCTGGATCTGTTTATCGCATCAGCGGGTCGTCTTCTTCAAAACACGGGTGAAAATTTTGAGCCTGTCCAACGGTTTGAAAGCGATCTCAGTCAACACGTTGTTGCATTCGCGGATCTCAATAAAGATGGGACACAAAACTTCCTATTGCCGCCTCACGACGCGATAACATACCTGCAAATGGATGCAGATGGCAATTGGGAGACATCTTCACTCATTGAAAATGAACAGACATCAGACGAAACCGAGATGCTTTTCCCTGTTGATTACGACCATGACGGCGATCTGGACCTCTTTTCAGGTCGAGCCGATACTACAATGTATCGGAATAACGGTATCGCCGATGATAAGGGCGATGTAATTTTCACTGATGTTAGTGAGCAGACCTTTGTAACGATGGATGTGGATAATGTGCCTTCCGTCCAGCGCACACTTGCTGAAGCAGTGTCTGCCGATTTTGATGACGATGGGGATATAGACATCTTTACAACACATAAAGGAGCGGGATGCACGCTTTACGATAATCTCCGTCAAGGGAAACTCCGGGCAGTTTCTAATGAAACAGGGATTCCTCAGGATGCGCATTATTTCGCAACTGCTGCGGGTGATTATGACAACGATGGCGACGTTGACCTTTTCTTGGCGACAACAGATTACATCTATCTCTATTACAATAGAGGTGATGGGAGTTTTATTATTGACGCACCGAGTTCAGAGACGAGCGTCCTTGACACGCCACCTGCTTTCATAAAAAATTTGGATTACGATAACGATGGATATGTTGATGTCTGGGTTGGTGGAGATAAAGGCATGTTCCTGTTTCGGAATGATGGGACCGGGACTTTTATGGAACCGTATCCCTTAATAGAATCGGTCACACCGGCAGGAGATATGATTCTCCAGACCGCAATTGCGGGTGCAGTCGGTGATTATGACAACGATGGCGATCTTGATCTCTTTTTCATCAATACCGACGGACAACTCCGCGCGTTGCAAAACGACGGCGGGAATCAAAACAATTGGATACAGGTGCGATTGGAAGGTATCACTGCGGGAAACAACAAAGTTAATAGAGATGGCATCGGCTCGAAATTGGAAGTGAAGGTCGGGGATCTGTATCAGTTACAATATGTAACGGAACAGGTGTCTCATTTCGGATTGGGCGCGTATGACGCGGCAGATGTCGTTCGTGTCGTCTGGACGAATGGTGTTCCACAGAACGTTGTTAAACCACAGGTGAGACAGCGAATTTTGGAAAAACAGGTGCTAAAAGGCTCTTGTCCGTTTCTATATGTTTACGACGGTGAACACTATCAATTCGTCACAGATCTGCTCTGGCGGGCACCGTTGGGACTCGTTACGTCGATGGGGTTCGTCGCGCCTGATGAAACAAAGGATTTTGTGAAGATTTCGGGAACGCAAATACAACCGAAGTCCGGTAAATATTCCATTCAGATTACAGAAGAATTGTGGGAAACCGCTTATTTTGATGAGGTGAAGCTGATAGCGGTTGATCACCCTAAAGGCACTGATATTTTCGTGAATGAACAGTATACGCCGCCACCCTTTGCGGAGTTCAAGATTTATGGTGTCTCAGAAAAGAGGTATCCCATATCTGCCGTGGATCATCGTGGCAAAGATGTGTCCGAGGCTTTAAAGGCGTTTGATTACGGTTATGCTGTTGAACATGATCCTGGACCGTATCAAGGTGTTGTTGAACCGCATGCCATAATCCTTGATCTTGGTGATGTTCCAAACGACACATCACTGACGCTTTTCCTTGGCGGGTGGATCTTCCCGACGGATACCAGTATCAACGTTGCTTTGTTCCAAAACCCCGCAATCAATCCGAGTTTTCCGTCGGTTGCTGTGAAAGATGAAACTGGTAAATGGAAAACCGTAATTGATATGATTGGAATCCCTGCAGGGAAAAACAAAACAATCACCATTGACCTGACGGGTAAATTCCTATCGGAGGATCGGCGCGTACGGATTGAAACCGATATGCAAATTTACTGGGATACAGCGTTTTTCACTGTCGGCAAGCAGACTGTCCCGATGAAAATGACGACCTTGACCCCGGATAGCGCGGATTTACACTACCGAGGCTTTTCTGAGATGTATCGTCCGAACCCGCACGCCCCACACCTGTTTGACTACCAAAAGGTTACAATAGCGGCACAGTGGCGTGATTTGGCGGGGTATTACACCCGTTATGGTGATGTCGCTCCGTTATTGCAGGCGGTAGATGATATGTACGTTATCCTCAATGCAGGGGACGAGATTACAGTGGAATTTGATGCCTCACGCTTACCGACACTAAAAGCAGGGTGGGTGCGAGATTTTATTTTCTATAGCGACGGATGGGACAAGGACGGGGACATCAATACGCTGACATCGCAAACGGTTGAACCCTTACCGTTTCATGGGATGTCCAAATATCCATATCCAGAGACTGAACACTATCCGGATGATGAAGTACATCGGCGGTATCGGCTTGAATACAACACACGGCGTGTCGAACACCGATTGCCACCCTTAGACACTCGGACGACAAAATAACTTGAAATATACTTCCTCTATTAGTTTCTCTGGAGAAAACCTGTAGCCCATAACATTATCCCGCAAGCCTCTATAGGCTTGCGCTAAGAGGGTGGATATACGGCGAGGCAGGTGAAAGTATTAACCAACTCTACCGAACCGCAAGGAAATTAGAAATTCTTAATTCGGCGCAAAGGAATGTACAAGCCGAACATTGTAAGGAGCAAAATCCCTGCCAGCACCGCATACGGATACGCCTCTTTTGCATAGAGCCAACCGCCAAGGAGAGGTCCCAGAATACGTCCTAAACTTAGGAAAGCATCCATGATACCGATTGCCGCGCCTTGACCTATTCGAGTTTGTTTGGATATCCACGACGTATTCGTTGGACGAATGAGTTGATTCCCGATACCAGCAATGGTGAGATAAATGGTGAGTGTTACGAAGGAGTAAGCGTTGAGCAAAAGTGCTATACCTATCGCACTGAGTAGTAACCCGATGAGGATGATGCGCCGCTCCCCTAAACCATTTATTAATCTTCCGAGCAAGACACCCTGTATTGGGACCGCAATCGCCCCCATAAACATGAACATCCACCCCATTTCTCTCTCTCCGTAGTTCCAACGATCCTCAATGAATAGTGGGAACGTCATCTCCAATCCTGCAAAGCTGAAGGTTGAGAAAAATGCAACAAGGAAAAGAGGAGTGAGCGGCGATTTCAAGGTTGTCCGACGAAATATCTCGCGTGGAGAGATCCATTCGTGCCGATCTTCAATTGTTTCATCAGCGATGTCTTTCTGTAAAGATTCTGGGAGCAGGATAAGCGCGAAGAGGAAGTTTAGTATAGACAACCCGCCTGCGACAAAGAACGGCATATTGTGACTGCCCATAATACCACCAATCGCTGGACCAAGGATGAAGCCAAGTCCCATTGCCGCACCCATTAAGCCCATCCCTCTGCCCCGTTCTTCTGACGTGGTTATATCTGCCACATAAGCCATTACACTCGGTAGCACAGCGGCTGAAGCGATACCTGCGGCACTGCGGGCGGTGAGGAGCCAGACGTAGTCTTTTGCCAATCCGAAACCGACTAAGGCGACAGCATTCCCAAGCAATCCAAGCAAAATCGCGGGTTTTCTGCCGTGCTTGTCCGAGAGTCTACCCCAGATCGGCGCGAACAATAGTTGCATCCCAGAGTAGATGGACATTAATATCGCTATTTCAGTGGTGGTTGCCCCGGTATCTTTAGCGTAATAAGCGAGATTCGGAATAATGATGCCAAACCCGAGCATCACGAAGAATAGGGTTAAGAACAGGAAGAGAAGTCTTGATTTTTCCATCTAAGATGAACGCGAGAATCCGCGATGATGAGTCCATACCTTTTCCGCTCCAGTGGATGACATACTATCGGTAAGGTCCGGGAGCATTTCTGTAAATAAAAATATAATATCGTCTATTATAGCAGGTTTGAGAGAAGCGTATCAACCTAAAAAACGGAAGTATTCAGGGATCCGTTTGAAGAGGAGATTTTCTGATGAATTTTTATCAATGCGGGTTATACCATTATCGAAAAGATTTGGTTTAACTCGTAACATTGCTAAAACACATCATAACAAAATACCGCAGGATTTCCGAAAAATCAAGGAATTACATCTATTATCACACAACAGATGCGGTTAGAAAATCGCACCTACCGAGAGAATTGCGTAATTCCTAAATAGAGAAAAAGAGGGGATAATGGAAAAGGTTGGACGAGTGTGGTGGGCACGCGCACTTTTTTGGACATCGATTGTGCTTTTGGTAACCGTGCCACTTTTCGCAAATACACAAAATCCAAGACGCACCATTCGTGCAGTATGGGTAG
The DNA here is from genome assembly GCA_965208635.1 of Candidatus Poribacteria bacterium. Classification (GTDB taxonomy): domain Bacteria; phylum Poribacteria; class WGA-4E; order WGA-4E; family WGA-3G; genus WGA-3G. The sequence continues at coordinate 4,826,514 of OZ242349.1, read as the reverse complement.
AGAATCCGCCCATTATTGACGGGGATTTAACAGAACCCGTCTGGCAACGCGCCGATATTGCTACTAATTTCTTCCGAGCTAAGGAGGGAGAAGCACATCCCGCTGAATTAAATACCGAAGTTCGGGTTCTGTATGATGAAAACATGCTGTATATCGGCGTGCGCTGTGAGGAACCAGACATGAAAAGCCTCCGAGAAACGATGACACGTCGGGATTCCTTCGTTTGGCAGAATGACTGTATTGAGGTGATGCTCGATACTTATCACGACCAGCGCAACTGCTATATTTTTGCAATCAATACACTCGGCACACAGGCGGATGAAAGAGTCGGAAACGAGAGTGTTTTTGATATGAGTTGGGACGCAAAATGGGAAGCAAAAGTAAGAAAACATGAGGATAATTGGACGGCAGAATTTGCGATTCCGTTTCGTGAGGTGCGATTTAATGAGAATAATACCACCTGGGGCATCAACTTTTGGCGGGTGCGTCCGATAAATGGTCAATCCCATTCATGGGCACAAACGGCTTTTTTCTCACGCGTGTCAGAATTTGGGGATTTGACCGGTTTAAATTTAGAAAAGGTGAAAACGGAACGCAAACTCGGGATACTTCCATACGGCAGTTATCGTGCGTTTGTCCGTCGTCCCAACGATCTTGATGGCGGGATAGACCTGATTCTTCCGATCTCAACGCGCCTCACCTCAAATGTGACACTCAATCCCGATTTTTCACAGTTGGAGAGTGATCCAACGCAAATTAACATCTCAAGCGACCGAGAGTTATTTCTTCCAGAGCGCCGCCCGTTCTTCAGAGAGGGTGCTGAGTTATTTGAGCTTCCGCTTGATCTTTTCTATACTCGACGCGTCCAAGAAATTGATTTGGGTGCGAAAACGACGGGCAAGATTGGGAATTCTAATTTCGCTATCATCAACACCTACGGCAAGATGATTGATCGGTACGATGCGGATGAGAAAAAGCAGATGAATCTCTTAGCAGGTCGGATTAACCACGATATCGGTGAGCGGACTGTCGTTGGGGCGATGGGCATTCACAAACACCAAGCCGATCGAGATGTCGCCCTCCTATCGCTCAACGGGCGATTTGGATTACATCGAGATTGGACTGCAGCGTCTCAGTATGCTGTTGATTGGATTGATGGCGAAAGGCACTGGGCGTACCATACTGCCATGGAATGGATTCGCGAAGGGTGGCTTGGCGAGGCGCAGTTGGAAGAGATTCAGGACGGCTTTCGTCCAAATGAGATGGGACTTGAAGAGGAAGCGTTCCGCCTGGCACGCGCCCGTCTCAGATATAGATATGAGTTTCCAGACGCACATTTCGTGGAATCTTTCTGGGTTGATACGCGGCACTTTTACCAAACCAATGCCCAAAGATTGCTACGGGAACGGCTGAGCGAGTCCCGTTTCTACATTGACATCGGGCGATTTAACTTTTTCACTTCCGTTGGCTTCGGGCAACTTCGCGAAGTCGGGCAACTTTTTGATACCCGATTTATCAGGTCAGAGATTGATTATCAAGCACCGTGGGGACAATTGGGTGTTACGAATCGCTTCGGCACCCGTCGAGATGAATTCAATCGATTTACCAGTTTTTCTGGCGGCGTTAACCTCTCGGGTAAGCTTACCATCGATCTGGACTTTGATAATTTCTTTTGGCGCGCACACCGAAATACCCTTATTTTACGGCTTCGCAGCAATTACCAATTTACCCCAAAAATCGGTTGGCGAATTTTCGTTGAACGTGTAGATGAGCGGATGCGAGATGAGATCAGCTACAATTTCAACTCAATCTTTGATTACGAATTTACGCCGGAAAGCCATTTCTTCCTTGTTGTTGCTGATAGTCTGCCGGGGGATCGCGCTGTATTTACGAAGTTGGCTTATCTTTTTGAATCCAGTTTTCCAAATTTCGGTCAACTTAATTGAAAAGGTTTCGTTCTTCGAGCGTTAATTAAGCGTTCACCAGATAGGTTTACGTCCCATTTTAATTTATAATTTTCATATAACCCCAACCTGTCTTGCTGACATTCAATAGATGAAAACTGAGTGCCACTGTGAGATTTACGTTTGAACCTTTGTTGGTAAGGTTTGCAATCTCACCGCGCGTTAAACGACAGAATTTTTCCATCGGAAATTACAATTGAAAGTGCATTGACCAGAAAATTTACTATGGAAATTTTGGTGTGTTTCTGGTATTATAAAAATGATTTCATAGTTCTTAATACATTCAACAATTGAACTTATTAAATATTAAATATTGGAGGAAAGATGGCAACCGAATTTGTTCATTTACATAACCATAGCGAGTATAGCATGTTGGATGGCGCGTGTCGCATTGAGGACATGGTGAAGTGGGCAGTCGAAAACAGTGCACCTGCTGTCGCACTTACCGATCACGGCAACATGTTCGGGGCATGGGAATTATACAGTAAAGCGACAAAGGCGGGGATCAATCCAATTGTCGGTTGTGAGGTGTACGTCGCACCCGGCAGTCGAAAAGAACGTGGGAAGGGACAGGGCGGTCCCTATCACCTCACGCTGCTTGCAGAGGATGCCACCGGTTACCAGAATCTCCTAAAATTAATATCGCTTGGATATACAGAGGGGTTCTACAGCAGACCCCGCATCGACATGGAAATCTTGCGTGAATACCATGATGGAATTATTGCATTAACAGGATGCATTCAAGGACAGGTGCCACAACTCATCTGTTCAAATCGGCGAGAAGAAGGTATCCAAAACTTCAAGACGCTGATGGAGATAATGGGGAAACGGAACCTCTACGTTGAGGTGCAGAATCACTATATAGACAAAGAACTCGAAGCATACCCAGTGATGGTTCAGTTGGCAAAAGAGTTCAATCTGCCACTTGTCGGTACAAACGATTGCCACTACCTCCGTAAATCTGACCATGAAATGCACGATGTGCTCCTGTGTATCCAGACGAAAAAGACTGTCAAAGAGCAGAACCGTCTCCGGTTCGATAACCATTTCTATTTTAAAAATGTTGATGAAATGCGGGAGGCACTCAAGGGTTATCCACCAGAAGCCCTCAGCAACACGCTTGAGATAGCGAATCGGTGTAAACTTGAACTCGAATATGGCAAAAACGTGATGCCGGAATACGAGGTACCCGAAGGCCACACAAATGATAGTTACCTCAAAGAACTCTGCTATCAAGGCTTGAAGGAGAAATATGGCGGTGAGCTCTCTGAACCTATTCGGCGGAGGCTGGATTACGAACTGGATATTATTAGCAAAACCGACTACTCGGGTTATTTCCTCATTGTATGGGATTACGTTAAATACGCTCACAAACAGGGGTATCCACTCTCCGCACGCGGCTCTGCTGCGAGTAGCCTCGTGCTTTACGCCCTTGATGTAATTACCTTTAACCCGATGGATTACGACTGCCTTTTTGAGCGGTTTCTAAATCTTGAACGTATTAGTCCACCGGATATCGATATTGACTTCGCTGACCGTGCTCGTGAGCATGTTATCGATTACCTGAGAAATAAATATGGTGAGGATTCTGTCGGTAAAGTCGCCACATTTGCGACCTTGGGAGCAAAAGCCGCCATAAAGGATGTTGGACGCGCGCTTGAAGTGCCTCTCGAAGATGTTGAAAGGTTGACAGAGCTGATTCCATCCACCCCTGGCATAACGCTTGATGAAGTCTTGGAGCAAGTGCCTGACTTTCAGAAACTCGCGGATAGTTCTCAATATCGGGAGTTGATGGATCTCAGCAAATCCGTCGAAGGGATGAAACGGCACGTCTCTTGCCATGCCTCCGCGATTGTTGTCTCAAACGGTCCGTTGACGAACTTTGCCCCGCTATTCAAAGATAGACATGACCAAGTCGCGACGCAGTTTGAAGGGAAAACGGTTGAGGATGTCGGTATCGTTAAATTCGATTCTCTTGGTCTGCGAAGCCTTACTGAGACCTACGACTGCCTGCAGATGATTAAGGCGAACCACGGTAAAGAGATTGAGTTGGAAGAGATACCTTTCGATGATGAAAAAACGTATGCTCTGCTCAGTAGAGGGCTGATTAACGGCTTGTTCCAATTGGAAGCCTCCCCGGGTATGTATCGCGTTGTCACGCAACTTAAACCCGATAACTTTGAGCAGTTCTCGGCGATTCCTGCTCTCTATCGCCCGGGTCCATTGGAAAGCGGCATGATGCAACAGTTCATTGACCGAAAGAATAAACTCAAACCTGTCGAACATATTCACGCGTCGCTTAAGGATGCTCTCAAAGACACCTACGGTGTGTGTGTCTACCAAGAACAGGTGATGCAAATCGCTCGTGATATGGCGGGGTTTACGCTCGGTGAAGCAGACATACTCCGTTCCGCTATGGGAAAGAAGGACATGGCGCTGCTCGAAGCACAACGTGATAAATTTATTGAAGGGGCATCGGAAAACGGCATCGCTAAAAAAGAGGCGGAACGGATATTTGACCTGATCGAACCCTTCGCACGTTATGCCTTTAACAAATCGCATACCGTTGCGTATTCGATGTTATCATATCGCATGGCGTATCTGAAAACGCACTATCCACACGAATTCATGGCGGCGATGATGACTGGAGAGGCAGGCGATTCGTCGAAGGTTACTCGATACCGCACCGAATGTAAGAAACTTGCTGAATTTCTGGAAATGGAAATCAATCTTTTACCGCCGGATGTCAACAGCAGTAGAAGAGAATTCACGGTGGATAGCAACGATATTTGCTTCGGACTTGTTGCAGTCAAAGGTGTTGGCGATAACGCGATAGATGCCATCGTGGAAGCGAGAGAACAAGGCGGTTCATTTACATCGTTGGAGGATTTCTGTGAACGCGTGGATATGAAACAGGTTAATAAACGTGCTGTTGAAAGCTTGATTCTGAGCGGCGCATTTGATTCTCTTCGGGGACACCGGGCACAACATATCGTCAACTTAGACAATATTATGAGAGTGGCACAAAACGCACAAGCAGAACGGGAGCGCGGACAGATGAGTCTCTTTGGCGATGGACAGGAAATGCCAACAGCGACTGTAACGCTTACTGATGCTCCAAAGTATGATCCGTTGGAACGGCTTATGCGTGAAAAGGAACAACTCGGTTTCTATGTTTCCGGACACCCACTTGAAGAATATAGCAATATCATTGAAAATTACACGAGTGCCAGTACCCAAACCCTCGTTCAACATCGTATTGATTCCGAAGTTGATGTGGCGGGAATGGTAACGGATGTTAAAAATATCACCACCAGAAAAGGGGATCCCATGGCGGTGATCGGATTAGAGGATTTGGAAGGCGCGATAGAGGTTGTTATTTTCCCAGAGGCATACAAAAAAGCGGGAGACCTCGTTGAAGGTAGGGTCGTTTGGATTCGTGGGAAAGTCAGTGTTAATCAGAACAATAGGAATCGGAGATCTGAAAATGGCGATACCGAGAGGGAAGAACGCCAGATACAGGCAGATCGGGTAATAGATATTGAGTCTGTTAGTGAGCAGCAGACATCTGCTCTTGAAGTAACGATTTCAGAGTCTGATATTGGGAATGTCGAGAAATTGGAAAGGCTTCAAGAAATTGCTCGTGCTAACAAAGGGGATTTGGATCTGATTCTGCGTCTCATGAGTCCTCGTTACGGTGAAGTTATCGCACGGTGTGCGCAAAAGTATAGTGTGGCAAATGAACCGCAGGTTATTGAACAGGTTGAGGGGTTATTTGGGGAAAATTGCGTCAAGCTGAGCAACCGCACGATACGCGGGAATAAGAGCCGCACCTCTCAGATGGATTTTGTGTAATCCGCCAGGCAAATTGGCAGCCAGCAATCAGTAGTCGGTTAAGAGGTTTTCGTCTAACATGTTTTACCTCTTAAGATAGCATCAAAAACGTAGCCTGCAACAACGGCGCAGGCGGATATGAGGAACGCACGCCAAAGTTCAAACGCACGGTGTTCCTCCGCAAGGTAAAATTAAAAGTATGCAATATCGTACACTCGGTAAAACAGGACTTAGCGTATCAGAGATCGGGTATGGCGGTGGTAGGGTCCGCCCAGAACACGATGAAACATCACTCGTCAACATGCTCCATTACGCTATGGATTCTGGACTCAACTATCTCGATACTGCTCCCGATTATGGGGGTGGTTACAGCGAAACAATTATCGGTAAGGCGATTGCTGGACGGCGGGAATCGTGTATCGTCGCTACTAAGACGGAAGCCTACGATCCAGAGGGCATCGCTACTGATGTAGAAGGTAGTCTTCAACGACTCGGCACCGATTATATTGATGTCCTGCAATTCCATGGTGGATGGTTCTACGCCGATGATACAGAACTAATTCTGAATGGTGGTGGGTTGGCAGCGTATCTCAAACTCAAGGAAGAAGGAAAGGTCCGATTTATCGGATTTTCAGCAGACGGTCCCTCCGGTGGCACTGAGCAACTGATTGCCACGGGTGAGTTTGACATGATGCAAATCCATTACAACCTAATGTATCAGAGCACTTGCGATGCGTTTGGCAGACGGGGTGTCATCCCAGATGCAGTCGCACAAGAGATGGGAATTGTACTGATGCGCTCTACCACCAGTAATGCGTTCCAGAATCTCATGAAGCACTGCTTCCCCAATGAGATGGCGAATGTTGATGTAGACAGTTTTTTACTCAACTATTCTATTTCTAACCCGCTGGTGAACGTCGCCCTAATGAGCCTGCAGAGTCTTAACGATGTGGATTGGACAAACGCCGTCTCTGACAATGTCGACGGACGACTGGATCTGCGAATGGTTCATGGCAGGTAAGCACAACTTATGAAAAATATTACAGAGATGACCCCTGTTGAACTCCGAGAATTGCTCAAGACGCTTGTCAACGAGGAAATCTTTAAATCACGTGAACGGCTCGCCGCGTTACTGGCAAAAAATGGTTCGAGGGAAGCATTAGAAGCCGAATTCCTTGAATTTCATGGGGACTACGAGAATTTGGGATTTTGGTTTGAAACGTATACGCAGGACCCACTTAACGGATTAGATCCGTACAATCCGCTCACGAAAAAACTAAAACGGCAGCGCGACTATATCCTTGCCAACAGAAAAACTACCCTTGAACAGCGAATCCATAGACGTATGGGGATTTACTTAGAAAGCGATCCGAGACCACAAAAGAAGATTATTACGCTACCGCCAGACGAATATCGAAATTTGCTTCGCACCCTTGTGACGCAGGAACTTTTTGTTGCGCGTAAGCGACTTGCGGCGTTATTAGCAGCGGATGCATCATTTGAGGAATTAGATGTGGGATTTCGGGAGTTTTTTATCGCTTACGAACTCTTAGAACTTGCCTTGGAAGACTACCATTATGATCCCGACGAGGGGTTGGAGATAAACTCGGAATTCGCTGAGGAATTAGAGCGGGTAGACGCGTCCCTCAAAGTTGGAGATAGGACCTATTCACTGGAAGAAGTTTTCAAAGAGTTTGAGGGTAAATAGGTTTGTATACACTGGACATAAGCGCGGAGGCGAGATCAGATTTGAGGCGTTTGGACCCAACGATCCGTGCGAGAGTCCGTAATATATTGGTGCAATTACAAGAAACTTGCGACGATAGACCGCACAAGGCACTTCGGGGCAGACATAGAGGGAAATTCAGTTTAAGAGTTGCTAAACATTATCGTATAGTCTATACTTTCAATCGGCAAACCAGAGAGATTAACGTTTCCCGAATTGGACACCGTAGCAAAGTCTATTAGATATACAGCTTTTTCGTATTGATCTGCACAGTTACGGAATCCGTGGTGGTTTCTCATCTACCGATGCCTCCTCCTTGCTCAACACCTCTATAAGCCGATACTCATACTTTCCCACGTCTTGAATGTCTCCGCTGTACTCGTGAAGACTGACTTTCAGCGTCCAGATGAACCCCGGCTCAAAGTCGAACCCTCGTATCCCGTCATAGAAAAATCCCCACCGCTGACTTTCTTCGTTGAATTCAAGATAGCAATCTGACCCAGAAAAACTTGGACACTCTGTTCTATAGGGTCCGATTATCAAAATATCGGTGTTGCCACCGCATCGTGAAATCCAAGATCCGGGACATGGGTTCTTAAATTCCGAGTCGGTTCCACAACCGAGGGTGATGAAGAGGGAGAGGATGAAAATAATTAGGACTATGTGTTTTGTTGCAGGCGGCATTCTTCTTTATTTCGGTGCTATGATTCTGGAGCGTGATGACTGGTGGTTAGGTGCGATTGGGAAACCGCACCTACCATAATTGGGAAGATCAATTAGGCAGACAGGAAATTCCGTATGACGTAATCCAGAATCCCACCGTGTTTGTAGTATTCCACTTCTACAGGAGAGTCAATTCTGATTAACAGCTCAGTTGTTTGTGTCTCGCCGTTTGCGCGGACGATGTTCAGTGTTGCCATCTGTCCCGGCTGGAGATCTTCGGCGAAACCTGTGATGCTGATAATCTCGCTTCCGTCAAGGTTGAGCGTTTGAACGTTTTCTCCGGGCTTAAACTGCAGGGGTAAGACTCCCATCCCAATGAGATTACTCCGGTGGATGCGCTCGAAACTCTCTACAACAACGGCTTTGACCCCCAAGAGTTTGGGTCCCTTTGCTGCCCAGTCGCGAGAACTTCCCATACCGTAGTCTTGTCCAGCGAAAATAACGGTTGGAACCTCGTTTTCGCTGTAGTCGAGTGCCGCTTCGTAGATAGTCGTTTGTGTGCCTGCAGGATACTGAAGTGTCCATCCGCCTTCTATATCCGGAGTCATCAGGTTACGAACACGCCGATTGGCAAACGTGCCACGGCTCATCACACGGTCGTTACCACGTCTGGATCCGTAGGTATTGAAATCTCGCGTCTCTACACCGTGTTCTTGGAGATATTCTCCTGCGGGGCTTGCGGCTGCAATCGCACCTGCCGGGGATATATGGTCGGTGGTCACAGAATCTCCAAAGATACCGAGAATACGAGCGTCCACAATATCTGAGATAGGCACAGGCTGGCGAGCAAAGCCTTCAAAGAACGGAGGATGCTGGACATAGGTGCTTCTCTCGTTCCACGGATAAAGAACTCCCGTCGCGCCTGCGAGTTCTTCCCATTCCGGTGCTTGATTACCGATTGATTCATACATCTCTCGGAATGTCCGTCGATCGACTGCAGCGGCGATCATTTCGGCGATCTCTTGGCGGGTGGGCCAAATGTCCTTTAGATAGATAGCCTCCCCCGCGTCGGTGTGCCCAAGAGGTTCCGTAGTGAAATCAATATCGATCCGTCCTGCGACGCCATAAGCGACGACGAGTGGCGGGGACATAAGAAAATTAGCTTTTATCTCTGGATGCACACGTGCCTCGAAGTTTCTATTTCCACTGAGAACACTTGCTGTAACGAGATTTCCTGCGTCGATTGCCTCTTGAACTACGTCGTTAAGCGGTCCACTATTGCCGATACAGGTTGTGCATCCATAACCTACGACGTTATAGCCGAGCTCTTCTAAATAGGGCAATAGACCGGTATTCTGTAGATATTCAGTGACGACGCGCGAACCGGGAGCTAAACTGGTCTTGACGTAATCGGGGACACGTAACCCTTTTTCAACAGCCTTTTTAGCGAGTAATCCGGCGCCGATCATCACGGAAGGGTTACTTGTATTTGTGCAACTGGTGATTGCCGAGATAACAACCGATCCGTGGGTTATGCCGTCGCTATCGTCTATACCTTCTGTTACACCAAATCCATCTTCAGTTACGGGGCGTGCGAGGAGTTCAGTAAAGGTATTTTTGACATCCGACAAAGCGATCCGATCTTGGGGTCGTTTCGGACCGGCGATACTCGGTTCAATATCGGCGAGATCTATTTCAAGGACATCGGAGTACGTAACATCTCCAAGGCGTGGGATACCGAAGATACCTTGGGCTTTGAGATAAGCCTCTACCATGTCAACGTGTGTTTCGTCGCGTCCAGTGAGGCGGAGGTATTGCATCGTTTCTGCATCGGGTGGGAAAAATCCGATAGTTGCCCCGTATTCTGGACACATATTAGAGAGCGTCGCTCGATCTGGTAGAGAGAGTGCTTCTACACCTGCGCCAAAGAATTCCACAAACTTGTCAACGACTGCCGCGGCTCTGAGGCGTTGCGTCACAGTGAGAACCAAGTCTGTTGCGGTCACACCCTCACGAAGTTCACCTTTCAAGTGAACGCCGAGTACTTCAGGGGTCAATATATAAACGGGTTGCCCTAACATCGCGGCTTCCGCTTCTATACCGCCGACACCCCATCCGACGATACCTAAGCCGTTAATCATTGTGGTGTGTGAGTCGGTGCCGACGACGGTATCTGGATAGGCGAGGGAATCTTCTGTCATAACGACTTTGGCGAGATACTCCAGATTCACCTGATGTACAATGCCGATAGAGGGTGGGATGATATTGAATTTTTCAAACGCCTGTTGTCCCCATTTGAGGAACTCGTAACGTTCCTTGTTACGCTCAAATTCCCGTTCGGTGTTGAATTGAAATGCGCTCTCTGAGCCGTAGGCATCGACCTGGATGGAGTGGTCGATAACTAAATCAACAGGGACGAGGGGTTCTATCATACCAGCATCACCGCCGAGTTCGGCTACAGCAGCACGCATCGCGGCAATATCAACAACGAGCGGAACGCCTGTGAAGTCTTGTGCGACGACACGTGCCGGTTTGAACGGAATCTCCAAGGCTTTCGGAGATTGGGCGTCCCAATTTGCCAAATTTACAATATCTTCTTCTGTAATTTGGTGTCCATCGTAATTTCGCAGTAATGATTCGAGTAAAATACGGAGACTGACAGGCAAGGTGGTTGTCGACCCTATACCGGCTTCATCTAAGGCAGGAAGTGAGTAATAGGTGCACGCAAACCCATCGTTTTCGAGGGTTCGGTGTGTATTAAATAAATTGTGAGCAGGGTGGGGCATCTGCTAACTCCTTTGTGTTGTAAATCTTTTTTATAATTCTACCACAATTGCGTGCTATATTTCAATATTCGTCAGAAGAATAGCAGTTAGCAGTCAGGTCGGCACTTCGGATTTCCTTTCAGCGGTCAGAGTAAGATTTTTCAGTGATCAGATTGTGGGAGGAGTTTGTAACCCCGATTTCCCTCTTGTGAGAGACAACTGAAACCGAGAGTGAGCATAGCGAACGTCCTGACTGCTTCTTTACTGATGATTCATAAGTTTCATAATTTCATCAAGTTGCTGGCGAGCATGGACGACGATAACGTTTTCAGGGTAGTCGGTAATAAGCGTGGTGTAGGTGGCAGCGGCATTCGCATAGTCGGCTTTTTGTCGGTAAATTTCGGCGATGTTCACGAGTGCCTTCGGGACGCTGAGACTTTCTCGCACAACTACTTGTTCGTATGCGTTGATTGCCTCAGTATCTTTAGCTTCTTCGCGATGGATGTCACCGATAAGAAGCCATACCGCATCAACGATAGTCGCTTGTGGATAGGTTTCAAGGGTCCGTTCGCACTGCTGTAATGCCTCCGCGGTCTCTCCGTTTAGATAGAATTGCACAGCAGTTGCATAATCCGTGAGTGGAATTTTGAGGTAATCGGCATGATTTTGGATGAGGACTATCCGCTCAAGGGCATCGTTTGTGAGCTGATCGGATTTTGAGATTTGAATGACTTCGTTGTATTCTTTGGTCGCTTGATCGAAATCAGCGGAAAAGAAATAGGAATCACCAATCAGTTTGCGGGCAACGGCGCGGAAACGGTTGGGACGGTTGGCGATCGGTTCGAGGACTTCTCTCGCAAGTGTATAGCGTTTCAGCAAGACATGGCATTCTGCCAATCCTAATTGCGCTTCTACCAATTGGGTAGTAACCAAACGTTGTGTAAGCAGGGCTTGGAAAGTTTTCTGAGCGATTTTCGGCGCGTGGATGCCGTGCAGTTGCAGCTGCCCAAGTAGTAATCTATTTTTGACAGAAGCCTCGCGGTTGGAAACCAACTCTTCTAAAAGTGTGATGGCATCGTTCCACTGCTCCACTTTTTGGTAGAGTGCGGCAAGTTGAGAGCGGACGTTTCTTATACGTGTACTATCTGTCGAGCCTGCTATCAATGCCTTATAGAAATCTATGGCTTGTGGGTTCTCATTGCGTTCTAACATTCGTGCGTATGTCTGTAATGCCATATCAGTGTGTGTCGGATAGTTTCGATGGAGTTGTGTAAACGTCTCAAGTGCTTGGGACACTCTTCCGGCATGGAAATAGAGCTCTCCCAAGGTCATGATGATGTTGGCGTTTTGTGGATTTAGTGCTCGTCGTTTCTCAAGTCGAGCGACGAGTTTATCGTGGATTGGTTTATAGTGATCACCTTCATAGATTTCCTGCATGGCATCCCAGATCGCTTCGCGTTGATTCCCCGTAAGTCCAACCTTTTGCAAAGCATCAATATAGACCTCGGTGGCTTGTTCAATTTGTCCTTGGATTTTGTACGCTGCTGCTAATTGCGTATAGAGGTAACTGTCTTTTGGACTTAAGCGTATGGCTTGCTGATATGCGGCGATTGCTTCTGGATACATCTTATGGGAGAGATAGATTGCTCCAAGTTGTTTCTGTTGATCGGCTTGATTTGCCTCGTCTGCGGTTACTTTTTCCCATTCGGCGACTGCTTGTGTGGTTTTACCAATTTCGGCATAGAGCGTGCCCAATTTCCTACGAAGATTCGTATCATTCGGATTTCGTTCAAGTGCCTTCCGGTAGAGTGCAAGTGCCTTCGGATAAGCGTTTTGGTGCTGGTAGAGTTCCGCTAATTGTTCCAACAGTGTAATATCATCGGGGTAGCGTCGCATGCGTTCTTGAATCAGTTTTTCAGCCTCTGTGTAGCGTTGGTTGGTCATATAAAGCTGGGATAGGCTATTGAACGCACTCACGCGGTAAGGTGATCTTGGAAAATTGTCAAGAAAGTACTTGTAGCTATCCATTGCTTCCTCGGATTTACCTTCTGCTTGCTGGTATTTTCCAAGAAGATAGGCGGCTGTCGCGGCGGAAGTCGTATTCGGGTGTTGCTTGAGAATCTGTTTGCACTGTCTGATTGCTTCTCTGAACTGATAGCGTTGCCAGTAGAGGTTTCCCAACCGGTGAACAGCCTGTGTTGCATAAGAACCGTTAGGATTTTCGTCAACAATTTCTTTGAAGACACGTTGTGCGGCAGGATCCTCGCCGACTTTGGCGTAACTTTGTCCTAACATCAACCGAATCGAGTCCTTTTGGCTTTGCCGAAGCGGGACATAAGTCCCCTCAGGTCGGGGAACACCGTTTTCAATCAAGTCCTCGTACGCTTTAATCGCTTCCACATACCGTCGTTCGTGGTAATGGTCGTGTGCGGCTTCGACTGGATCCAACATGGGATTCACACTTGGGGGAGTTGGGAGAACTTCGACCTGAGCGGAAGTATATAAACTACCTCCAAGTGTGAGATGAAAGAATAAGGATAGAATAACAAGAAAAATAACTCGTTGTTGCATTGTGGTGTCCATTTTTTCTGAATCAGGACTTACGCAATTTTGACCATAGCACGCTCTATTCGATTGTGCCCGCTAAAAATCTCACACGTGTAACGGCACAAACTAACAGTTTATGCTACAAAAGAGCAGCGTGCGTAAGACCTATGAATGCTATATCTCGATCTGAAAGGTGCAGTGCTTACGTAGTCTTATCAGGATAGACACATGTTGACTATTTCCTCGAGCGTTTGCGTTTCCATCTTCAATTTGAGTGTCTCTACTGCTTCACTGCCGAGTTCTGCCGCTAATGCCTGGATAGCGTTATTCACTGCATCTGCATAAAACGATGTTGTCGCGTCTGTTTCGGCGTAGATTGACGCGGCTTTAAGAAAGAGGCACAAACTCTGTTCAAATTCGCCTTCCGCTTGGGCTAACTGTCCGAATTGATAGAGCGAGTCTGCGATCTCACGGGGGTTCCCGTTCTCTTTTCGGTACTCCAGACTTTCTGTATAGTAGTGTCTCGCTTCCTCGTGTTTACCGTGGCGAAGTGCTACCTTGCCCAGGCTGTCCAGTAAATAAGGAAGCCCGATGTTGGAGGTAGAGAAATCACGGCTGAGACGTAGACTTTCTGTATAGTAGCGTTGCGCTTCCTCTCGTAGACCTTGCTGGTTCGCGGTTTTTCCGAGATTATTGAGAGCGTATGCAATTCCGAGTTTATCTCCAAGTTCGCGAGCGAGGCGCAGACTTTCGGTATAGTGTAGTTTCGCCGCTTCAAAATGGCGACGATTATATGCCGTGATTCCCAAATTGTTTAGTACAGAAGCGGTATGCCATTTGTCGTCTAATACCCTTGCTATTTCTAAGGCTTCCGTAAAGTGTATATCCGCCTCTTTCAGTTTTTTTTCATACCTTGCGATGATACCGAGACAATTTAACGCCTTGACGACACCGAGTTGCTGCCCTACCCTTCTGAAAACTTGTAAGGCGTTTTCGCATAATTGCCGAGCAGTTTCACATTCCTGTTGTTCATTATAGAATGTTGCGAGAGCCACTCGAAGTCCTGCTATTGTCAGTTGGACGGACATTTCGTTTGTCTCAGACGTGTCCTCTGATTCTTGATGTTCACCGAGTCGTTGGCGCAATTCGGTCTCTGCTTGTTTCAGCCATGCCAATCCTTCAGTCCATAATCCGTGTATATAGAAAAATTTTGAAAGAGCAGCAGCGAGTTGCCCAAATAGGAGCCATTCATTATTCTCCTGCGCAAACCCGAAAACGGCGCGAAAATTATCAAGTTCGATCGCCATTTCTGAGAGTGCCTCGGTCTGTTCAGGCCCCTCTAATTTTTTATTTTGCTCTTGTGCTAACGTAAGATAATAGTGCGCATGTGCCTCTCTGAATCCAGTGAAGTGTTGTTTCTCTCGAAGATACAATTGTAATGGAACGGGGAGTCGGTAACGGGTTCGCGTCAGATGTTCCTCAGTCACGAGTAACGATTTATCGTGTAAGTTAAAGATGAGGTCGATTGTTTCTGTATAGGGTAAATCCTGTTCTGCCTGAACACAAGCTGAACTACAGATAGTTTCAGCGGCTTCCAAGAAGAATCCGCCTGAAAAAAACGCGAGTTGACAAAGTAGGAGTTGTTCTTCTGGCTCTAAAAGTTTGTAGGACCAGTCAATCACTGCATTAAGGGTTTGGTGCCTCGTTGGTACGTCCCGATTACTTGTTGAAAGAAGTGCAGATGGCTTATTTGAGAGTGAGTTATCAAGGAGAGCTCTTAAGCGATCAAGAATGTGTTGCGGCGTCATACCCCGGACGCGCGCTGCGGTAAGCTCAATCGCGAGAGAGAGTCCATCAACCATACGGCAAATCGCGCCAATCGCTTTGGCATTGTCAGTTGTGAGTTGGAAGTCGGGCGCGACTGCTTCTGCTCGCGCTAAAAAGAGTTGGACGCTTTCATAATGATAGAGAGATTCATAGTCTACATCTTCAGATGGAATAGATAAGGGAGGCACGATGAATCGCTGTTCACCTGCGATCTTTAAGGGTTCCCGTGATGTGGTTAAACAGTGTAGGGTCGGACATCTGAGCAATAAGGTTTTGACATCTTGCGAGGCTTCCATCAAGTGCTCAAGATTGTCCAACACCAATAGAAGTGTTTTTCCTAAAAGATATGAAACGACCTGTTCCAAGACATCCTGCGTTGGTTTCAATGGAATAGCGAGTACCGTCGCTATCTCCGTGATAACATGCGTAGGTTGTCTCAAATCCGCTAACGCTATAAACCATACACCATCAGGATAAGTGTCATGAAGTTCTGTTGCAACCTGTAAGGCGAGGCGCGTTTTGCCGATACCCCCAGGTCCAGTCAGGGTCACCAGTCGTTCCTGCCGATCGGTGAAATACTCTACAATACGACGGACTTCGGCTTCTCTACCGATGAAACTGTTTATAGGTGCTGGTAAGTTATTGGGTGAATTGTTAACGGTTTTCAGGGGTGGGAACTCGGTTTGTAGTTTGGGAATAAGTGCAGGGTCTGCAGATTTCTTATCCTGCGATATGTTTTCTTGTGCCTCTTTGTTGAAGACTTCTTGCCATCGTTCTTCACTCGTAATTTTTAAAATGCAAGCCCGCGGTGCGAGGAATTGAAAAATCGCTTCTGGATGTTGAATGTTTTTCAGCCGATGTGTACCGAGTGCAACAAAACTGCCGGATGGAAATTGTGTTTTAACGAGTTCGTGCGTCACAGCGGAGAGCAGGATCTGTCCACCGTGTCCTGCGTCCGTAATTCGCTTGGCAAGATTTGCGGCCATCCCATGATACTTGTCATCCAATAGAATCATATCACCCGTGTGAATACCGATACGGATGCGTAACGTCTTGATATTTTCATGCCACTGATATGCATTGAGTACTAACTGTATCTCAAGCGCACACATAACGGCGGCACTTGCCGTAGGAAAAACAAAAAAAAGGGCATCGCCTTCATTTCCCATCTCAGTGCCACCCCACGCCGAGTTTGCAGTCCGCAAAATCGTGTTATGTGTATTGATGACATCCGTCATAACCTCATTGCCATGCGCCTCCCAAAGTAGTGTTGAACCTTCGATGTCGGTAAACATCAGAGTGAGGGTGCCGACTGACGAATGTGGCTGTGGATTGTGTGTTGATCCAGAATTACCCTTCTTCAGATCCATCGTTCCAGATTTCCCAAAGACTTTGAAGCATTACAACATTGCGAGATTTGTGAGCAATGCCATACCGTAAATCATACAGGTTTCATCAATATCGAACTGTGGGTGGTGGCACATATTCACGATGCCTTCCTCTTCATTACCTGCCCCTACCATCACGAAGCAGGCTGGAATTTTTTGTGAGTAGTACCCAAAATCCTCACCCCCCAGTATCGGGGACATTGGGAATATGAGATTGTCCTCTCCAACTAATCCTTGCGCTGTGGATATAGCTGTGTCGACACACGGTTCGTGGTTGTAAGTTACCGGATACCCTTCTTGGTAGTCGAATGTATAAGTTGCGTTGTGAGTGCTTGCTAATCCCGCGAGAAGGTTCTCTAATTGCCCTCGGACTCGTGTCTGCACCGCTTTTTGAAGTGTGCGTACTGTCCCACCGATCAGGGCTTTAGGAGGGATGACGTTAAGTGCCGCCCCTGTAAGTCCGTTCTGCAAGTTTGCGTCTCCTCCATGGAGTTGTGTGACGCTGATTACCGCCGAGTCTAATGGGTTCACGTTTCTTGAAATGATAGACTGGACGGCTGTCACAAACTGCGCACTCATCACAATTGGGTCGACAGTGAGGTGTGGAAACGCGGCATGACCCCCTGTGCCAGTGAGTGTAATTTGAAAAGTGTCAGACTGTGCGAGCATTGGACCAGGACATGTAGCGTATTCTCCGACTGCAAAGAGTGGAAAAACATGGATCCCGTAGATTTCATCTACGTCTTCCAACGCACCGTCTGCGATCATCGCTGGTGCGCCGCCGGGAGCGGCCTCTTCGCTCGGTTGAAAAATAAATCTGATGTGTGTTTTGAGGCTACTTCGGAGTTCTGATAGGATTCGGGCTGTGCCGATGAGCATTGCCGTGTGTGCATCGTGTCCACAGAGGTGTGCTTTTCCATCGATTTTAGATTTAAAGGGAACATCGGTGAGTTCTTGAATCGGAAGCGCGTCCATATCTGCACGTAAGGCGATACGTCTTGTTGCGCCCGGGACCTCCAAATCTCCGACAACACCTGTCCTACCGATACCCGTTTTGACAGGAATTTCGAGTGCCTCCAGTGCCTCGGCGGCGATACCTGCTGTGCGGTGTACATCAAATCCCAATTCAGGATACTGATGTATGTCCCTTCGGATGGCAACGATGTCATTGAAGTGACGGCGGCACTGTTCAAAAATCTGATTTTTCATTTTACCTTGTGGGTCAGTCATAGTATCTGTGAACTTAACGGTTTTCGTATTCGAGTCGCCTGCGTGTTTTTGCGAATCAACGCTGAATGCGCGTAAATCAACGGTATGAAGGTTCTCCGTATGGCATTCCCCGGGCATTCAGCGGGGTGTTTCTGCGTATTGTTGCAGGCTTCGGTTTTGGTTTAATATAAATGAAATCGAGAATCGGAGTTCCCTGCTACAGGTCGTTCCAACAGTGATAGACATGTCAAATTAGAACGTTAATGTCCGGCGCAGGATACTTTGATGTCCGTGATCGTTTTCAAGTCGGTAGATGATCGTATAAATTCCCGGCATTGTCAGAAAAACTTCACTGTCCAGGACGGGTTTCAATTCTACCACTGTTGAGCTATCATCTGGGATAATTTTTTTCTTAGTGAATGGACCGTAACACCTTTCTCCTAAGGGGTTAAGGACTTTCCAGGTCAAGGTAAGTTGCTTAGGGCGAGGTGGGTTATTGATGTAGACGGTAATTATATCGTCCATCTGCCCGTTTTCAAGATTGAGAGTGCCTAATTTGGAGAACAACTTCACTGTCAAAGTGAGTGGTGGTATGTATTCCAGATATCCTCTACCGGGAATAGCGCGCCATGTGCCACCTGTTGCGAGCGCGATCTGCCGGATCGGTAAATAGTCTATTCCGATCACATCAACACGAACTTGCGCGTTTTGTAGTGTTTCAATGACCTGATCTAAACTATAAGCAGATTTTCCGTTGTAGTCGGCATCGTGAAAAGCACCGTCACTCGCGAGCACGATGAACCGCTGCGCCCCCTTTCGGAATTTGGTCTCTGTTACCGCAGTCATAAGTCCGTCTAAACCGGCTTCTGCGATGTCTCCACCGCCGTCAACGCCTATTTTAAAAAGCCAGTTTTTGAATGTTCCGAGGTCGTCAGTACGTCCATATTTTCTTGTTTCATCAGTGAAGGTCACCAGTCCAAAAGTGGCATCATGCCCCTCCCGATCGAATGCCTCAAATAGGAAATCGACGTAGGCGCGAATCCCGCGGATGTTATCTGTCATGCTTGCCGTTTCATCGAGAACGAAAACAACATCAACTTTTTTCGTCACGCTTGCTTCTGCGAGTGTTCGGGCAATATCTTTCATCATATAGACGAAAACGCCTCCTACATTGCCACCCCCAGAGGCACCACCGCCTCCCCAAGAATTGCCCATGCCAGTTGCCCTGAGTGCATCTCCGCGTTCGCTGCCGTAGTGAATTTTCGGAGCGTCAACAGTTGGCGAGGTGCCACTGAATAAGGTTTTATTGGTATCTAAAGAAACTGGGTTGGTTTCGCCTTGTGGTGCCACATAGGCTGTTTCGGGTGTGGAGGGCAGGGCCACGGTGGGCTGATTGAGTGATTTCACTGCTAATCGGCTTTCAGGAGCATAACCGGCGGGCTTTCCTACGACAGGAGTCAATTGTGATAATCCATCTCCAATCTGTCGTGTTTGACTTGCGTTTTCCTGTTTGCGTGTTTCGGGTTTTGATGCCTCTGGGACATCTGGGGTTCCCAATTGCCATGCTGCGCTCAAACCGGCTTTCGGTTTCGGCGGTGGTTTGGGTTTCTCTTTTTCGACGACGACGGGTGCGGCAGGTTCAACAACGGGTAGTTGTTTAATCGGTAGTGGGGGTCGCTCGACGTGGGTTATCGAAGCCGCTATCTCGTCATAGAACGGCAGTACAGGCACTTGCTGGGGAGCCACCCACCACATTCCTAATAACAGTGTGACGTGGATGATGAGTGAGCATATTAGATATGGAGAGGTTGTCTTTCGTTTCAACATCTATACCCACCTGTTACTGTAGGGGAATTACAAATGAAATTCAACTATATCCCCATCGTAAATGACATCATTGCGACTGACAGACTGCCCATCGTGCCACTGGGGTCCCCATATTCGTGCGAACCTGAATTCGGCGAAATCTTTGTGTAACTCCATAGCGGCGTCAAGCACGGTTGAGCCTGTCGGGAGAACGATGGGATCATCACGTTCTATGGCTTTGCCGGGTGCCTTGGGATAAACGCGCAAAATATCCAATTCCCTATAGATTACTTGGGATAATGTCTCTTTGCCTGCACCGGTTTCGGCAGAAATTGGATGAATTTGAAACGTATCGTCGTAGAATTCTTTGAGTATTTCCAACCGCTCTTCTGCCCCTATGGCGTCGAGTTGATTCGCGATAATGAGATGTCCATTTTCCGAGGTTCCGTAGGCTGCCTCTTTAAGAAACGCCACCACCATATCAAGGTCATCCAATAGATTATCGCTCGCGAGGCTTACAATCGGCAGAACCAAATCAGCACTGCGAGTGAGTGTCAAGACTGTTGATGAAATGAAGTCCATCATAATAGAAGGTGTATCAATGAGTTGGAATTGGATATTTTCATAGCGTAGCATTCCGATCGTTGGCAAGGTCGTCGTATAAGGGGTTGGCGACACCTCTGGTTTGGCGTTCGTAAAGGCTGATAGAATTTGTGATTTACCGCCGTTCGGTGGTCCTATAAGAACTATCTGACCGGCTCCCTGCTTTGGGATGTGTTCACTGTGGCTTCTTTTACTGGCTCCCTTACCCCCTTTTTCTGAAGGATCTCTTTTGTGACTGGCGATACGGCGACGAATATCAGAGACCACCTTTTCTGAACCTTTATGTTTCGGAATAATGCGTAACATTTCCTCTAATAGGCTCAGTCGCTCTTCATCCGTTTTCGCGGCTTCATGCTGGTGCTTGAGTTTATAGTAGGTCGGGGGTAGATTAGCTGGCATTTTTGTTCCCTTCCATCGGCAAAGACCCAGGGGCAGTTTTTATCATCTATCTCAGCGGCATTCAATGCTGAGGAAGCACGGGTGTGGGAACCCACTTTGTGTAAGTCGGTCGGTGAGGAGAAATGTGCGTACAATGTTGAAACACTGCTGCTTATTACTTGAAAATGGCGACAACGACTGCACAGACAGCAACAACAATGGATATGGCGGTGAGGACCACATGGCGCGTCTTTGCCCGTCCCTCCAATTTCCCTTTCATCCATGCAACGTCTGATTTGATACTCGAAATATCCTCGGCAATATCCGACCTGACATGGGAGATATCCTCGGCAATATCCGACCTGACATTAACAATATCTAATTTGATATTAGCGATATCTGACTTAACATTGGAGATATCCTCACGTAATTTATCTAACGTGGACACCACGGTTTCTTCAAATCTGTCTTGATTCACGGTTTGGTACCTCCTATTTACAATCAGCATAAAATTTGTTATAATGTCAAGCAATTCTTAAATAGGATACCTAATTTTCGTTCTTATGTCAAGGCAATTAAGACGAAGCCTACACGCTTCTCTGAAAAGACACGTAATTCTTCTACTTGTTGTATTTTTTTCCTTGCCTATCATGGCAGAAGAGGGCAATCTGTCCTTGAGTCGTGGCGATGAACTGCTCACGTTCGTGCAATCCGATGCGCTTGAAGCACAGGTCATCGCGTTGCAGGAAAATTTCTCCTCAGGACATAACTTACGACCGCATCGCACACGCAGCGCACACCATCGCGAGGCGACGGATGACGTTGTGCATTACATTATGCGTCAGTTTCGCCGTTCTCCGCGTTTGAAAGTCAGTGGGCAGGTGTTTGGCGGCGTCAGAAACGTAACGGCTGTCCTGCCAGCACGGTCAACTTCATCCAGCAACCGTGTCTTTATCATCTGTGCACATTATGACACGCAGGCTGTGCGTGAACCGAATTGGAATCCATTAACATCCACTGCCCCGGGAGCAAACGATAATGGGACAGGTGTCGCGGCGATGCTGGAAATTTCTTACCTTTTAAGCCGCTATGAATATGAACACGAGATAAGATTTATTGCATTTGGGGGTGAGGAACTCGGTTTCCTTGGGAGTCGGTCCTATGTTCGAGAGGCTTCAACTACAGACGAGAGTGGTGAGACTGAACCTGGTCCGAAAAGGATCGTTGGTGTCTTTAATCTGGATATGTTGGGTTTCAATTGGAAAACCGACCTTGTTGAAATTGTTACCAATAACGATTCTGCGTGGATAAGCCGTGCTCTTATAATTGCGAACACGTGGTATAACATCGGCTTGAAGATTCGCCGAACCCAAGATGAATTCGTTGATATTTCTTCCCACAAATCGTTCTGGGATGGTGGTTATGATGCCGTTACGCTAACTGAGAGTTCTACACCGTGGCGGGATTCTCAAAACTACGATACCAACCCTTTCTATCATACCTCTGAGGATACCGCAGATAAGGTGAATTTCGGTTTGGTGAGAAAAGTAACGCAACTTGTGCTCGTTACGATGGACAGTCTGCTGACATCTATGTTCCATCCGACGCGGCAGATGCCACAAGTAACATTAGAAGTTCCGACGACAACGAAAGAGAGTAAATTGGAAATTAAGGGGACATTTCTTTCAGATTTTCCAATTGACGTTATTGTCTATCCGAGTCGGACACTGGCGGTTTTGGATCGAGAGACGCAGACCTATACTGCCACCGTGCCATTACATCCTGGGGAGAACACGCTTCTCGTGACGGCGCGATATCCGCTCGGTGCAGTCTCAGTCGAGAAGTCCGTTATTTTGACGCAGGCGTTTGCTTGGGAAGATGTGATCGTGTTTCCTAACCCGGCACGTTCAGATGGCTTGACCGAATTTCGGGTTGCCGCAAATGTGGATATAACAGATCTGCAGATACTTATCTATGATTCGGGTGGTAATCTGATAAAGCGGATTGAAGGGGTCGCTGACCGGCTGGACCCACGTATCTGGCGGACATGGTGGAATCAGCAAACCTCCTATGGGTTGGCGGTATCCCCAGGTATTTATGTCTGTTATATCTCGGTTATTTCAAAGGGAGAGACGTATACTTATCTGGAGAAATTGGCAATTTTTCGGTAGCGAAGAACACTTTGACAAATACTGGGGTACTATGATAAAATAGACTACACAAAAATGGAGATAAAG
The DNA here is from genome assembly GCA_965208635.1 of Candidatus Poribacteria bacterium. Taxonomy (GTDB): domain Bacteria; phylum Poribacteria; class WGA-4E; order WGA-4E; family WGA-3G; genus WGA-3G. The sequence goes on along the minus strand of OZ242349.1, from coordinate 4,803,567 downwards.
GAGGATCGGACGATGGCTGAACAGACACGGCATGAACTGAACGCCCATCACAGAGGGACAGAATTCATTGAATGTGCTGAGGTATCAGAGATTCCTGAGGAAGGTGTTATAGCTGTCAATGTTGGAGGGCAACCCATTGCTTTGGCAAAAAGCGATGGCAAAATTTTCGCAGTGGATAATCGTTGTCCACACATGGGCTATCCTCTTAACCGTGGGAGCGTCCACGATGGCATCCTGATTTGCCATTGGCATCACGCGATGTTCGATCTGGCTAGTGGTTGCACCTTTCACCCGTTTGCGGATGACGTTCAACCCTATCCTATCGAAATTCGGGCCGGTAAAGTCTACGTTGATGTCAGTGCCAATGGGGCAAATGCTATTGAGCGATGGAAGGGACGACTCCGTGAAGGTCTTGAGCAGAGCATCAATCTTATCCTCGCGAAATCGGTTATCGCTCTGCGAGCACTGGACACTGCGCCTGATGCTATTGTTGAAGTTGGTGCACTTTATGGAGCACGCGGCAGACGGGTAGGCTGGGGACCCGCCATGACGATTCTCACCTGCATGGCAAATGTTGCTGGAAAATTATCGGATGCCGACAAGGTGCTCGCACTCTATCAAGGCTTACTCCATGTTTCCGATGAGACTTCATCGTCAGCTCCGCGAATTGCCTTGGCAGAACTTGAAACAGATACCCACTCGTTATCGCAGTTGAAAACATGGTTCCGTTATTTCATTGAAGTTCGCAACGCCGATGGCGCGGAACGGACGATTATGACCGCAATTGCCAACGACACGACCGAAGCACAGGTCTGTGATATGATGGTAGCGGCGGCAACGGATCATTTTTATCGAGATGGTGGGCATACACTCGATTTTATCAATAAAGCCTTTGAACTCCTTGAGCGAATTGGTTGGGAAAGGGCTGACGAGGTAATACCTACACTCGTTGGGATGCTGGCAAGTTCGTCCCGCGCAGAGGAAGAGAATCGCTGGCGGAGTCCAATTGATTTTGTTCCAGTCCTTAGAGAGGCTTTTGATGAACTTGAGGATCTCGTGGAATCAGGTAAAGACAATACCTGGACGGGCAGTGATGCGTTGGTTGAAGTTCTACTTGCTGATGCGCCACTTGAAACGATCGATGCAATCAAGTGTGCTATCCGAGAGGGGGCAACACTCACCGGATTGACCCAGACGCTGACATATGCTGCGGCACTCCGTATCGCGCAATTCCACACAAAGAACGAATTTGGTGATTGGATTGCAGTGTTACACACCTACACCTACTGCAATGCGCTGTATCAGTGTGCGAAACGCGCGCCTTCAGTGGAGATTATCCGTGGGATTTTTCATGGTGCTATCGCTATCTACTTTGATCGGTGGTTCAATATGCCCGCAGCGCGTCTGCCACAACACCGTCGGGAAACCGATACGCTTCCTACGGACGCTGATACGCTCTTGGATGAGTTTGTTGCACTCCTTGACACACAGGCGCAAGTGGATAAAGCAGGGATGTACATCTATAGGTATCTGTCGCTTGGGCATCCTCGTGAAGCATTGTTAGAGAGACTTGGTCATATCCTCCTACGCGAAGATGCGGAATTTCACTCTTTCCAGATGCTGGAGGCAGCCTTTCAACAAGCAGAGGAATTGGACGAAGCACGTGCACAAATGACGCTCGTGGCGGCATCACGCTATCTCGCGGCGCATGCTCCGACGGCACGGGCACGTCGGCAGACGGCGAACCTCGCACTCCGTTTACATCGAGGTGAAGATCTGTCTGCAGACAATCCGGATGAAGCAGTGGATTAATTGGTTGCAATTACACTGGACACGGATGCCTCTCCTATTTGAAAGCCTGAAGAGGTGTCCGTGTGTCTCGTGAAATGAGATGTAAATTGAGAGCGTTTGATTAAGGAGACACTTCGATGAGGAAAAGTATAGATTTCTGTATTCTCTTGTTATCCACTGTAGTCTTGGTTTCTTCTTGTGCTCAATCGGTTGACCAACAGCGCGACTTGGACCTGTTGGCTTCTATTGAAAATGCGTTTGTGAGTGTTGTAACTCGAAGTAAGCCTGCAATAGTTGGCGTTCGCGTTAGAGGTATAGAAGAATCTGAAGGTCGCGTTGGATCGGGCTTTATTTTTCGCAAAGAGGGGTACATTCTTACGAACCACCATGTTATTTATGATGCGAGAGATATCGCAGTAACGTTGTTGGATGGTGGTAGGTTCGAGGCAGAACTCGTCGGTACGGATCCAAACACTGATGTCGCGGTTCTTAAGATTGCGCGAGATGAAGCGTTTCCTGTCATTCCATTGGCTGATTCTTCAAGGGTGCGGGTGGGGCAATTTGCGATTGCTATCGGCAATCCTTTTGGACTTGATTATACCGTAACAACAGGTATTGTGAGTGGTAAGAGCCGTTCAATTCTCCGGGGTATTAGTTTTATTCGATACCAAGACTTTATTCAAACAGACGCTTGGATTAATACCGGTAGTAGTGGAGGACCGTTACTGAATATCCACGGTGAGGTTATTGGTATCAACGCATTAATTCGCCGCCTGAATAACAATGAAAATACACCGGCTCCAGCGATGGCAGGCGCGGGATTCGCTATTCCGATTAATCTCGTTAAGACCGTTGGTGATCAACTCATTGCGAATGGACGGGTTATTCGTGGTTACCTTGGTGTCAGTATGCGAGAGGTAAGAGGGGGTATTCGGGTCAGACCTATCGGTAGAGATACGCCGGCATACCTTGGCGGTTTGCGGCGCAATGATATTATTTTTGAATACAATGGCGACAGAGTGGATAGGCTTGTTGAGCTTCAAATGCTCGTTGCGCAATCGCAAGTCGGTGAGCGGTCCGTCATCAGGGTTCTCAGACAAGGACATGAGAGAACATTCAATGTGACTATCGGAGAAATGCCACCCGAATATGCGGGACAATCTGTTGAAATAGAGTCTGTATCTTGGAAGACACTTGGATTGGCAATTCGGAAGTTGGAAGCAGGAGATTTTCAAAGATATACGTACCTGACTGATGAAGATCGCGGTGTTATTGTTGAAACGGTGAAAGAACAGGCACCTGGATACAAGGCGCGCATTCCAATCGGAGCACTTATTATGGCGATTAATGACCACACAATTACGGATGTGCGGACTTTCGAGGCACTTCTTCAGGCGAATCAAAATGCCGAGGAATTAATCCTTGACGTTAAAAGCAGTCATGGCACGGAGAGGATAACTGTTAACCTCAGAAAATAGGAATAGACTCAGAAATTTTTAATTTATTAAATTTGAAAATCGTTCCAAATGTAAAGCAAAGACAAATTATGCCATTTAAGGAAACCTAATTTCATTTTCACGATGGTTTCCAGAGAAGTAGAGAACCTATGTTAGGTGCGAAAAGGTGTTTAGAATCCACCGAAACCCTGTGCGAAATGAAATGGGGCACAGATCAGATTCACATAATTAAAAAATGACACAAAAACCACAAAACATCACTCTCAGAGAAATCTTTAGTCCCGGTGGTCTCATCTCTCAACAGCTGGAAGCGTACGAATTCCGCCAAGAACAATTACAGATGGCACATGAGGTGGCTCGTGCCTTTACGGCATCTGAGCACTTGATTGTCGAAGCCGGGACGGGTGTTGGTAAAAGTTTTGCTTATCTGATTCCGGCTATTTCTCTCGCTCTGAAGGCGGAGCAGAAGGTCGTTATCTCGACGAATACTATCAGCTTACAGGAACAACTCGTCACGAAAGATATCCCTTTTCTTCAGCGTGTGCTTCCGCGCGATTTCAATGTAGTATTGGCGAAGGGACGGCGTAATTACCTCTCGCGAAGAAGACTCAAAAATTTGATGAATTATGAGCGAGGATTGTTCGATACGCGTGAGGAGGTGGAAGAAATCGCGGAGATTCAGGAGTGGGTGGATCGAACAGTAGATGGCAGTAGGTCTGACCTGCCTTGGCAACCTCAACCACAAGTTTGGGATAAAGTCGTTTCTGACAGAGATAATTGTCTCGGGCGTAATTGCGAGACTTACGAGACTTGTTTCTATTTCAAAGCCCGAAGAGAAATGTACAACGCCGATCTGCTGATTGTGAATCATCATTTACTCTTTAGCGATCTCGCAATCCGTAAGGATAGTGAGGCGGCTATGAGTGTGTTACCTGATTACGATTATCTCATCATTGATGAGGCGCACCACTTGGAAGCGACAGCCACGAACCATGCCAGCATCGACTTCAGCAACACTCGCGTCAAATGGCTCTTGGATTCTCTGTACAATGAACGGAGTGAAGATGGCTTAGCGAAACGGTTTGATTCACGGCAACTGAGAACTCAAGTCGAGACAGCACGTGAGCAGGCAAATACCCTCTTCAGAACGATTATTGAAGCTATGCCAGAAGAAATCGGTAGCGAGGGGAATAGTAACAACCTGACACCACGTATCCATAGAAGCAATTTCGTTAAAAATGTGCTTGATACTCCGCTCGCCGATATAGAAAAAACCTTAAAACGTCTCCGAGACGATGCTATGACGGACGATGATGAACAGGAAATTACAGCCCATCAACGCTATTGCCGACGCCTTCGAGACGAATTGGATATGATCATTCGGCAGAGCGATCCGGATTACGTCTATTGGGCTGAAATATCGACGCGGGGACGGACACCGCGCATCCTACTCAACGCCACACCCGCAAATGTGAATCAAATGTTACAAGATCACCTGTTCACAGTAAAGAATAGCGTTGTGATGACGAGTGCTACGCTCTCTACAAATCGTAACTTCGCTTACTTTAAGAAACGGGTGGGGATAAGTGAGAGTCGTGAACTTCTTGTCCATTCGCCGTTTGACTTTAAACGGCAAGTCCAGATTCATATCCCGCGTAATATGCCACATCCGAACAGTCATAGGTTTGTACCAGCGGCGATTGAGAAAATTAAACACTACCTGAAACTGACCCATGGTAAAGCGTTTGTCCTGTTTACAAGTTACAAAATGATGGACGAAGTTTACGATGCTGTCGCGCCTGATTTGGAGGAGATAGGGATTGATACTTTCATACAGGGAGGCGAACTTTCGCGAACCGCGATGCTTGAGGCGTTTCGTGAGGATACAGATTCAGTCCTATTTGGGACCTCCAGTTTCTGGGAAGGCGTTGACGTTCGCGGCGCATCACTCAGTAATGTGATCATTACAAGACTACCCTTTGAAGTTCCGACACATCCAGTCATGGAAGCACGCGTGAAACAGATTAAGGAAGAGGGTGGGAACGAGTTTTTTGAATTTAGTCTACCGGAAGCGATATTGCGCTTAAAGCAGGGATTTGGACGGCTCATCCGTACGCAGACCGATAACGGAATTGTCGCGATTCTCGACCCGCGGATTAGAACGGCGAATTACGGCAAACAATTTTTAGAGTCACTACCGAACTGCGAGATTGTCGAAGAATAAAAAAAGATGCCCGCGGATATGATCCACGAGCATCTTGATGTGCGAACGTTCCTATCATTAATAGCGTCTGGGTGAAGGCTGTGCAACGCGAATGCCTCTATCATGTGTGAAGGGGAAATCGAATTCTATTGTTCGATAGCGTTGTGCCGCTCCTGGCGGTGGTGCCTTCTCAATCGGTAGTATAACCCTCAGTTCGAGTGCGTTCAACTTTGTTTGTATGAATGGAAGGAACCCTTCGGCACTCTCACCCGGAGGAATCCCTGTCCGGCGCGTACCCACCTGCTTTTCTACGATAGGCATCCGTTTCTCAATGAGAATCCGCCGTGCGGTTTCAAGCCCATTTGTGACATAAAGGCCTGTTGCGCGCGCCATGTATGTGAAACGCTCCTTTAAATCATCATAATTCATACCGCCATAGAGGTTCTCGTCTTGGTCGACGATTTGGCATTTTTTGACATCAAAGATGATGTTTTCGCTCCGATTGTTAGTAATCTTCACGTAAAACACATCTGTTTTGTCGCCTTGGTGGAGTGCTTCGGTCTCATAAAAAGGTGAAAAAGCATTTCCACGATTATACTTCCGGTCAAGGTCTGGTCGCCGCCAATACGCGATGGAAACAGTAATCCCATCCTCAGTCTTCGTTAGAATTGGCTGTCTTGAATTGACATCAAACAGTTCTGGATGGTCAGACATCATGATGACATCAACCATCTTCCTATCTTCACCGGTTCCTGTTTCAATCTGGACTTGGGTATCCGTCCAATCGCTGAGGAATTGATCCCACTGATCTTCGGCATGGGCATATTCGTTGAATGCGACGATGTAAGTTAACGCTTCCATGTTGGCATTACGCGCTTTCCCAATTCGGAATCCAACAGTATTCATGCCGTGTTTGTCCAGCACCGGCTTCGCAAGTGCCTCAGAAGGGACAGCCGGGACAACGACCTCTTCATTCGGATTTTTGGTCTGTAACTCCAATGCTACCGCTATATTATGCACGGGTTGAATTGGTGACAAATTGCCGAGTGCTGTTCCGCAACCTGCGACGCTAACGGTCAGGGCAAATAGCAGCCCAAGATTGAGTATTGTGAATTTATTCAACCATTTCATTGATAATATTGCCTCCTTGGTTACCATTCTCAGAATGGTAAATTCGTTTTTCGGTTCCACTCTGGAGATACTCAAAAGATCCACACGTGAGTGTCTACAGATGGTTTTGAGAAAGCCAGAGTAAGATAAACGTGGTGCGTCTAAAACTGATTTTGTGCTTTAGAATAGCATAACTACAATTTTTAGTCAAGAAATATGTGAGAAGAATTTGTTGTAATCATTTTACAATACTCAGCTTCCCGATTTCTTGGACAAGCACGTCCGCCTGCATTGCAGAAATGCGATAGATATAAATGCCTGGTGCCAGGGAGATACCGTTGCGTGTTACAGCGTGCCATTCAAATTTACCTTGCGTTCCCACGGTTTCTCGCGTTTCACTATAGACAAGATCCCCCGTGGGAATGAAGATCTCAAGGCTAATATTATCGGCAATCTGCGAAGCAGACAGCCGGTAAGCGAATGTCACTACTGAATCGCCGATAAGAAAAGGATTTGGATATACTTTTATTTCGTCAAGTGCGAAATCTCCTGCCTGAAGTTGCTCTACACGCAAACGGTAAGAATCAACACTACTGAATCCACCCTCTGATGCCACGATAATATAGTATGTATCAGTTTTATCGGGTTGATAGATGAGTTTCAGTCCTCCGATGTCAGTCGCATTTTCGCCTGTGGCGATCCGCTCACCTGCTGCGGTGTGGAGAGACAAGCGGTAGTTTTTGCCTGGCGGGATGTCAGCCAACGTTACTAAAATCGTGATGTCCCGAGTTGCTTCTAATGCGTAGACATCGCGCGTATCAGATAAGTTGAAAAGGAAAGATTCATAGGTTTGTGCGTATGTAATAGGGAACGCAGTCGCAAACGTATCGTTTGGTTCGTAGGTGTCACCAAACGACACAAGGATAGGAATCGTTGGTCCTTCCGGTCCGATATTCGTAATCGAAATACCGGTTACAGTGCCGTCGTTAGCGTTACTATTTGGCAGAGTTCCGGGTGTAAAAGCCGTCTGTCCATCATCAGCGGAGTAGGCGGCACCATCGGTTACCGTTCGCACATCTATAAGTTCAATATCATCCTGTAGATAGATGCCGAGATGTTGGGGATCTGCTGGATCCTCAAGCCAAATCTGTTGGGAGGCATCATAAGTGCCGAGAGGATATGGATTCGTTTCGTCAATATGCCAAATGAGAATACCCGATTCGGGTAGATAGGTATCAAAAGTCGCACCTGACGTTTTGTTCCGATTCTCTATCAAGAAGAATTCCGTTGCTTCTCCACGAACGGGGGTAGCTGACGAATGAATATCTATTTTGAAAAGTTTATTGGTTTTGGGTCCGAGTTCGAAACTGGGTATATCAATCTTTTGGTTTTGCGTTATCTGGATCGGTTGAATCCAACCGAGACGGCCATTTTGAGGTCTCGCGTCAAAATCCCATTTGAGGTATCCCATAATATGGCTCGGATGTAAACCGTTCCCGATCCCGAATTCCTCTGGACCTTGATAGGGACCAAATTGACTCATCAATCCCCATTTATGGTCTCGGGCATCTGGGAAGTCAAATCCGTAGACATCGGGAGCACCAAAATCGTGGAAGAATTCGTGGAAATAGATTCCTAAGCGCGGATGCTCAAAATCGGGTTCCTCGGCTACAAGAACGGCGGTACTGACGTGCACACCATCGTGAATGGCATTTACAGAGGGCACCAGAAGCGACTGAATATCATCAATTACACCTGTGGAGGCTTGGTCATTACCTGAATGGATGAGAAAGACATGATCAACGATCCCGTCCTTGTCTCTGTCATATTGCGAAAAGTCTACGATTGCATCCGCCGCTTCGCATGCTTCGCGAACTAATTCCCGATAGCGTTCAAGGATTCTTCTGCCTTCTCCGTAATAGGTCATCGGTTTTTTGGCACGAAACCATGCATTGCCTTTCGGGATAACCCCACCCATCGGACCGGGTTGGACATCCATTTGTCCGTAAGAGTTTTCACGATAATAGGTTTTGAGAGAAACACCTTCCGTTGCGAAAAGATATTTATCGAACGCTGCCCCTTCTCTACGCCCTGGCATATCAGCAAAATCTATTTTCAAAGCGAGAACATATTCTATGCCATCCGACTGCAAGATACCTTGCTCTCTGGCGAGACAGCACTCTTCAAGTGCTTCGAGAAATTCTTCTCTACTTTGAGGTGTTTTAGGCACGAATTCACCACTTTCTGAATCCTCAGTAAAAAAGAGGTAGGGATTAGGCGGTGCTGCGATGCTGAGAGGTGAAAAGAGGGCAAGGACGATGATACCAATAATCAATCTCTGCGAGGTTATTCGCATGGACGAAGAGCGGCAACATAGAGCGAAGACAGACTTAATCAAACTCCCCTCCGCACTTCCGGCACAGGATATAGAACTGGATATCATCGGATTGGGCATGTTGTGTCATGAGGTCAACTGCCTGTCGCGGCAGATCTGCAGCGCATTTGGGGCATTTGTAGAGCGAACCTTCTGTTTCTGGGAATTGCGTAATATCTCCCCATATATCCTGAAGCCAGTATTTAAATTCCCAAGGTATTTCGGAATTAACAGCGGTCGCGATCTGGACAGCATGGCGAATTAATTTTTGACATTCATGGATAGAGGCGGGTTCGTAGGGGTGCGGTGCCTGCTTAATCGGGAGCGGTTTTCCTCCCGTCTCAGTTTGCGCGTTGAAATCTCGGGTGCGGGTAAGCAATATCTGATCCAAGCGTGAGCCGGCTTCTCTGCCTTTTGACCAGAGACGATAGTATCCTGTCCGTTTAATCTGGAAAAAAGCTGGATCGATACCGTGTTTGGTGTTTACAACACTGTCCGGTCCGGTGTTCCATAACCAGCGGTGCCATTTAGAGGTATCATCAGGATCTGGACAAATTCGGATGGCACCAGGACCGCCGTCCCTATCCCACGGTTTTGGGAGGGCATCATCCATACCGATCCAATACGAATCTTTACTCCATTGAAAGAAAGCACGTGCCCAGAGGTACCACTTCCCGGTTTTAGGGATATAAATTTCGTGTATTGCACGCGCCCCTTTCAAACTATCGATAGCTTTTCCATCGGAGGCTTCTTCATGCTCAACCATTCTCACGCCCTTATCGAGATGGATCGCGGCATCTGCCTCAATAACGAGTGTATCCTTTGGCAGACGGACGAGTTCTTTAGGTTCATCATCATCCGGTTCTGGGGATTCCATGAGATCATAGTTCTTCGCAATCTTTTGTGATACTTTCTCAAACTGTTTCTCAGAAAGATTTGCGTCAAAGAAACAATCTCGAATGCCTTTCTTCCAGAGGTCCAGGAGTAGGAACATCGCCTTCAGGTTGCCATCTGGACGTTTTCGTGTACCAACCACGATTAACATACCGGTGTCCTTAGAGCGACTGACTAAGCACCGATGCAATGGAAAATCAGGTGCTTTATGCGCTTTACTTGAGACGATGAGCGGTGAGTAATATCGGCATTTTTCATCACATCCAGGGATCTTGGCGCGTTTGGCTCTACAACATTCGGGGCAAATTAACATACCGCTGAGTGCCGGACAGATCCGTTTGCCATTATCTGAACGACACGTTCGACATCGTTGGCGCTTGGGCTTTCTCTTTGAGGTTTGGTATCGCTGATGTCGCATATTTTTCCAAGGACGGAATCAATGAAGAGGATTAACTCGGACGGTTGACGAGGTCAGATAGATATTCAGCAATTTTGTCTGTAATCTGTTGTGCGTCTACATCTGCGAAGTTAAACAATTCCTTAAGCATAGGGGAGATAGCCCCGGTATCCAGCAGGGCATTTGCAAGCCTGCCCATATTGCTGCGGTTGAGACCACCTTGTCCATCACTGTTACCCATATCCAAGATTTTGATACTGTCGATTTTCTCAACAGGCTTCATGAGTTCCTCAACAATATCAGCCGCCTCGTCAATGAGTTCCATAATCGCTTCCTGGACAAGGACGCGTTGTTCAGCAACGTTTCGAGCTTCATATTCTGCCATCTCGCCTTGTGCTTTCGCACGCGCCTCGGCAAGTACAGCATCGGCAAGACGTTCAATCGGCTGTGCTTGTGCTTCAGCACCAATGATTGCGACTTCACGCTGCCATTCGGCTTCTTTCACCTGTTCTGTTGCCGTCACATTCACTTCTGCGCCCATACGTTCAGCTTCCGCAACTAACTGCTCTTTCTCTGCGAGTGCCGTTACCTGCTGTTTATTCGCAACATCGATTTTCCGATCCTCGTCGGTTATGGCAACCTGCAATTCCTGATTGATGCGGGTTTGTTCCACCGTCAAGGTCTTAGCAATCTCAGCGAGTGAAACCTGTCGTACTTGATCGATTTGGGCGGTTTCGACGACGAGATTCTTCTCAATTTCACGCTGCTGAACCTGTTGTTCCTGACTGAAGCGTTCCGTTTGGACTGTTAAATCGCGCGCAATGTCCCGCAAGGAGACCCCTTCTTCTTGGGCAATACGAGCTCTTTCTACGGCGAGTTGTTTTTCAATGTCTCTCGTTTCTACTTGCTGTTCTTGTGCGATCCGGGTTATTTCCACAGCTAATACTTTGGCAATCTCGGCGAGTTCGACTTGACGCATCTGGTCAATCTGTGCGGTTTCAACGACGAGATTCTTCTCGATTTCACGCTGTTGGACCTGTTGTTCCATACCGAGTTGTGCTGTCTGCACTGTCAAGTCACGCTCAATACCTCGTAAAGCGACTCCCTCTTCTTGGGCAATGCGTGCTTTCTCTACCGTCAATACTTTCTCTATTTCACGAACAGTGATTGCCTGCTCCTGTGCAATTCTCTGCATTTGTACGACGAGATGTTGCTCAATTTCGGCGAGCTGTACAACTTTGGATTGCTCAATCTGTTGTGTTTCGACGATAAGATTCTTCTCGATTTCACGTTCGGCGACAATCTGTTCCTGTTGGACGCGAGCGACTTCGATGTCACGGTTCATCTCGATTTCGCGTTCTTGGATGACCTGTTCCTGTCTGATACGTGCGCGCTCGACCTCTTGCTTCATTTCGTATTCACGTTCTTGCACACCCTGTTCCATCTCAAATTGGAATTTGAGGGTCTCCGCTTCTCGTTCGGCGGCATAGATAGCAATATTTTTCTGCTGATCGGATTCTGCCCATGCCTGTTGTTGTTCAGCTTCAAGTTTCTGTATCCGGGCATCGACCTCAATCTGAACAATTGCAACTTCTTTTTCCTGAACAATCCGTTCTTTTTCTCGTTCCTGTTCAGCTGTAATTTCGGTGATTTCACGGATACCGACAGCGTCAAATCGGTTTTCGGCATCAAGCGTTTCAACGGGGGTCTGATCTACCCGAATAATAGATACGGTTTCAAGGGTTAATCCATTTTGGATTTCGAGATCTTCACCGCATGCGGATTGCACCTTATCAGCAAACTCTTGACGTTTCTGGAGGAGATCCTGGATATCACTTTCGGCTGCAACACTTCGCAATGCACCTTCGAGTTTGGGTTCAATTAATTCGCGGACGGTTTCCGGGGTCATAGACTTATCACCGAGTGCTTGTGCGGCGCGTAAGATAGCGGTCTCTTCAGGCTCAACTTTAAGATAAAAAACAACTTCGACATCACCGCGGTTAAAGTCGTAAGTGATCAGTGCCTCTGGACCTTCTCGGATAACCTCAATTCGCATCGTGTTGAGGGAGATCTCTTTGATTTCGTGGATGATGGTGTTAACCCAGAGACCGCCGGTGATACGGATTTTCTCTCTTGCCCCACCTGTTCGCACGAGTGCGACATCGGCTTTCGGTATCCGGTAGCGGATGACTGTAGCGGCAAATGTAGCCAAACTTGCAAATAATACGAAGAGAATAACTGTTAACCACCGTATGACTTGGTTCTGCCCGAAACGGTCGAGGTTTTGATAGGCAAACCAACCAACAGCGATTGCTACAGCAATTAAGAAAACGATAGCAGCAATGAATCGCATTCAAGTCTCCTATAGAATGATTTTCTAACTATTAGAATCTGGGCATCGTTCTATTACATTTCCCGTCCCCTGCAACGGGTGGGTACCCCGCGGTGTCTGGTTAATTCTAACCGAGATAGGAATTTGCCCGATTTTAATTGCATTTCTTTTTTTTAAGACACGCTTAAAATTTTACCGGAAAATGGTCTCGCTGCTGAGGTTCGACCGGTATCGCCCTTTGAGGGGTTGGCGTGGAGAAGTCTGCCATGCCAGATTTGCTAAGTAACAGAGAGCATTCTCAACGAGAGGTTTCGCTATAGTCGTCCGATATGCATCACGGGTATCCACTGCAAAAGCGACATAATATCCGTCCCCCCATTGTAATTGCACACTGATGGGATCTCCGTTATCCTCTCTGACAGCCAATCTTCGGTAACTTCCGTCGTTTGTCACCCAATGATCGTCGGTTACGAGCGTATCCACGTTCACCTTATGGGGCCAGGTAAACATACCTGTTTTTTGACCGTCATCGGTAATTCTGACGTTTCCATCGTTGGAATTAATCACGCGAATCGGGTGCCGACTCACTGGCAACCAGTCCCCACGCCAGGCAGGCTCAGTCGTATGGACACCATCAGGGGGGGTAATGTTATTGTCCATAGCAGAAGCCCAAACAATCCCGCCTTTGCGAACGAACTCCTGAATTTCCTGATCCGCGTCTTCAACGAAGTATTCACCGTCATGTCCTGTTGCGTTCCAAGTGAACCAAATGATGTCGTACTCTGAAAGCGTAATGCTTGAGAGTTTGACTGAGTTGTTGGGGTCCCCACGATTGTCAGGATTGTCATTAATGTGTACGGTCGTGAATTGGAATTCTAAACCTTCAACCGAAGTAAGGGACTCTAATATTGCCGGTTCGCCCGATGCGTTATCACCAACAACAATCAGCACACGGAATATGCCCAAAGGCACAATTTTTATGGAAGAAATAATATCTGAAAATGATTGCGAATGCGGAAGTGCTCTGAGGTTCCGAAGTGCCAATTGAAATTCTTGTGAACTTAAACTTAGGTTCAATCGCCGCCCTTCAAAGTTAACGTGCTCGTAAAAAATAATATGGCATCCACTGAACGGAAAACTCGGACCGCGCTGGATTCGGATTGACGAAACAGTATCATTCATGCCGATATCGAACATCGAACTCACATCGCGCATGACAACGCTCTTTTGACCGGTATAATCTACGTCACGGAACACTTCAATGATGACCGGGACTGCTCCGTACTCCGGTGGCGTTGGATGCGCTGATGGGCTAAAACTGATAGATGTAATCGCATCACCGAAGTTGTAAGGGATGTCATGGATGTTTGGATAGAAGCCTGGAGCAAGCACCAGCCGGCGTCCTTTATAGTTATCGTGCTCGTGAAAGACGGCTTTGTAGTTAGGTGACGCGTTGAACCCTGGTCCCTTGTAGATTTTAATCGAAGAGATAATATCTTGTGCGCCAATCTCTCCGGTGTTCGGGATCGATTCAACAAGCGTAACCTTGCGTCCATGAAAGTTCACATGTTCAAAGACTTCAACGACGAGCCTCGGCATGTTGGTCATAACCTGCTCCTTAGTATTCAGGCGTAACTTACAAACGAAATTGCAAGTAAAATTAAAATACCATTAGCAAAAGCAGTTTGTCAAGTGAAAACATCAAGAACATTCTAATGGTAGACTCAATACCCAATTGAAACTTCTCTACTTTGCTCGATTGGTTGCCTGAATACCATGCGATGCTTTTCCACATTATAACGTAAATTCTGCTGGATGTCAAGATGCGTTAATTACTTTTTAACACTTACAATAAAATCTATGATCAACAGGTCGGTTTATTTTTCTTGAATCTTTCGGAAGAATATGATAAAGTATAAGTAAGCGTCTGAAAAGAACTCTTTGAGGATGTAAGATGGAGGAATTATGATGTCTTACAAAAGAGTGTTTCTGATTTTTTCGATCATAATTATCAGTATCGCGTTGGTATACTTTCTGGTCCAAATGGAGCAATCGGCGACGAAAGAAACGGCAACCTCCCGTCCAATCGCGCTTCCGTATAATTGGATTGGGAATATAACGCAAAGACAAATAGCGGAGCCTTCTGGTATCACCTACCATCCGATTCGACGAAGTCTATTTATTGCTGATGATTCAGGAAGTGTCCATGAGGTAAGCCTGGAAGGTAGGCTCATTCAGTCGAAAGGATTGAACGGGCGGGACATTGAAGGGATTACTGTGGATCCGAGTACGGGCTTGTTGTATGCGGCTGTAGAAGACGACGAAATGATCTTGGAACTTGACCCAGAAAATCTCGCCATTCAAAGAGAATTCAGGATTGGCAGAAATTTTAAAGGTGAGATTCTCCTGAGGAAAGGGGGCATGGGCATTGAAGCGATCGCTTTTGTTCCAGATGCATCACACCCGGAAGGCGGGACTTTTTGGGTCGGCAACCAGTCCTTCAGTCTCAAAGCGAAAGATGAACCTTCGGTCGTATGCGAGGTCGTTGTACCGCTGCGTTCCACAACAGCAAAACAGGCGGACGGTGCAATCATCGGTGCTTACAAAATGAACTTCATTGACATTTCAGGCTTGGCTTACGATGCTCAGGGCGATTTTCTGGTATTAATTAGCGATACAACAAACCTCTTGGTGGAACTCAAGCGGGAAGGCACTGTCTTAAGACAATACCTCTTACCCGGGGACGAACAGGAAGGGATTGTGTTAGACGGACTCGGCTATATGTATGTTGCGCAAGAGAATGGAGAAATTATCAAATTGGCAGATCAGCGGCTTCGTTAAATGAATACCTCAGTTTCTTGATATTTCTAATCCCCGTCGTTTTCCGATTCATCATCTTCAAGGCGTAACACAGAGATCCCCGGGACCAAATCTAATACCAGATTGATAGATGCGTACTGTTCTGCTGTATGACCATAGTCATCTCGCCACAGAAGTTGTACGTTTCCTTCATCATAGAGAATCCCATAGGCGAGTCTCTTACCATCAGCATTTTCTAAGTGGAAATATCTGCGGCGTTTTGCATCCATGACATTCGTAGATATACCAAAAGGGTGAGGTGTGGACACCTCACCTTGAGAGAACGGCAGAACAAACTATTCAAGGGAGACGAAATCAGCATCTACATGGTGCGGAATAATCCCAGCTGTGCTACCACGGTGGAGTAATTCTTGCACCCCTGCTCTACCTTTTTCCCCGTAATCAAGCGTATAGTCATTGACGTACATCCCAACAAATTTATCCGCGAGCGAAGTTTCCATGTCGCGTGCGTAAGTCATTGCGTACTCCAACCCGCGTTCTCGATGTTCGAGTGAGTACTGGATGCTCTGTTTGAGTAATGCTGTGATCTCACGAATTTTTTCAGTACCGAGGTTGCGACGAATTACATTCGCACCGAGAGGTAACGGGAGCCCTGTTTCCTCATACCACCACTCACCCAAATCAATGACTTTGTGAAGCCCTTCCCGTGCGTAAGTTAATTGTCCTTCATGGATAATGAGTCCAGCGTCTACTTCATCTTGTTGGACGGCATCTAATATTTTGTCAAAGGGACGAGTCTCTGCCTTAAAGTCGGGTTGGAAGAGGCTGAGTGTGAGATAAGCGGTCGTCATTTTGCCCGGAATAGCGATACGTTTGCCAGCGAGTGTGTCTATCGGTGTCTTGGAAACAACAAGGGGACCGTACTGATCGCCGATACTCGCGCCACACGGCATAAACACATAATCCTTTGCGACGTAAGCGTAGGCGTGAACAGAGATTGCCGTGACCTCAAGTTCGGCGGCAAGTGCGCGTTGATTAAGCGTTTCAATATCTTCAATGACATGAACAATCTCATACGGATCCGTCGGGATTAACCCTTTGGCGAGAGCATAGAACATAAAAGCATCATCGGAATCTGGGCTGTGCCCAATCCGAATTTTTTCTGTCTGTGGCATAGTCTTCCTTTATGATATCGGATTGTGGTTTTCTTCAAGTAGTGGTATAATCAAATTGGTTGGACTCATCATCAATTCATGAATCAAGATACAGGCTTACGAACGACATTAACACGCGAGACGGGAAATTCTGTTAGAAAGCATATGAGTTTGGACTCAATATCTCAATACCTTTATCTCACAGCGACTCCACATGGACTTACGGAGTTAGTGAGTGCAGAATGCGTTGCCTTGACAGGCTCTGCGCCAAATACGGATGGTATAGCGATTTCAGATCGGTGTGTTGATGTGCGTCGAGGTGCTTATCTAAAAAGTTGCAGCGAAATTCTTTTTGAAACAACCAGTCTCACTGAACTCTGCACGAACATCAGGTCTATGGGTTTACATGCCGACGAATTTCGGGTTTCTGTCGTAAAAAAGCCCCGCAATCTGAAAGTAAATTCTATGACACTCGCGCGGGACGTTGGTAATGTCATCGGTGGCAGTGCAAATCTGTGTCAGCCGCGGACGACTTTTCTGACGGTTGTGACGGCTGATAAAATGTGGTTCGGACAACTCCTTTCCGAGTCTGATAATGTATGGCTTGCGCATAACCAGCGCCCGTATGTGACATCGAGTTCGCTACCGGCTCGACTTGCGCGTGTGCTCGTCAATTTGGTGGCATGTCCAGGGGATCGTCTACTTGACCCGTGCTGTGGAACCGGGACCATTGTGATGTCTGCTGCACATAGCGGCATCGACGCAGTTGGTTACGATGTCAATCCACGCATGGTAGGTGCAACGACGAAGAATCTTCAGCATTTCGGGCTCTCAGCAGACGTAGCACTGGGTGATGCGAGACAAATTGATGGGCAGTATGATACTATTGCAACAGATCTACCCTACGGCATTAATCTCGTCAGAGATAGCTCGCAAGAAATAGAGATTTTATCAAATTTACGGACGTGTGCGCCGAAGGCAGCGTTCATCGATCTTCGGGATCTCAGTAGTACGCTGACCGACCTTGGTTACCAGATTGAGGCTGTCCTGCCGGTGCCGAAGTTGAGCATCGTCCGGCGTATTTTTATTACTTCTGCGGTAGCGTAATAGGATCTGTATAGGACGGAAAGCCGTGTACAAATGGGACACACTTGGAATTAATAGTCTTCAATGTTATCGTAAAAATTCGTTTCTGGCAAGTACTCATCTTCGTTGAGTTCTTCCTCTTCATGCGACTCGTATTCTTGTCGGCTGAGGAGCGTATCCACTTCATTTGGGTTTTCAAGCCGGAATTTACAAATCCATCCATCTCCTTCAGGAAAACGGTTGAGGAGTTCAATATCATCTTCGAGAGCGGCGTTGATTTCGTAAACTTCACCTGTTACAGGGGCATAAATATAGAAGTTCCTCCCCTCTGATGTTTCAACGCGTCCAATAATTTCGCCCTGCTCGTATTCACCGAGAATTGGTAACTCTATAAAAATGACGCTGCTGTAGACTTCTTGAATCCGTTCGGTGATCCCAACATTACACTCTTTGGAATTAAGAAATTCAATCCATTCGTGTGTTGTTGTGTACTTTATCTCAATGTTCTTCATCGTGAACCTCCTGCCATTAAAATTAATGGAGTCTATCACTTTACGATTCCAAGACCTTGAAGTTGTGCCTGGAAGGGTTCGAGCGCGTTTTGCCGAATCTGAATCTGAATAATTGGGTCAGGGTCATATTTTATATCCATTACTTTCCCGCCCATGCGTTTGCCCAGAGTGACGACAGTACCGATGTCTGAATATTTCACCCTTAGATACATGTTTTGATAAAAGGTACGATTTTCAATTATTGCATTTTGGAGGCATTCCCTTGCACATTTGCCGTAAGCTCGAATTAATCCGCCGACACCGAGATTGATACCGCCATAATATCGAGTGATAACACAGACAACATTGGACAAGTCAAAAGCTCGAATTGCTGAGAGAATAGGTGGACCAGCAGAATGAGTAGGTTCTCCTGCATCTGTAGCATATTCACGCAGTGTGGCATCACTGCCAACAGTATAAGCGTAGCAGTAGTGCGAAGCACGCGGGTTTCGTTCTTGCACCTGACTCAGAAAATCTTTCACTGCTTCTTGGGTATGTACAGCAGTTGCCTCGCCGAAAAATCGAGATTTCTTTACAACGTGGGATGCATGGGCAATTCCCACTATCGTTCTATATTGGTCTGACATACATCACGATTACAGTTCTGGTTGCTAAAAGGTTTGCCCGATTGAAAAAGCATACACAGCGTTCCCCTGCACGATATGGATCCGTTCTTCATCTACCACAACCGGTGTGAATTGCGGTGTATATGCGGCATTGAGGATGATGCTTCCGAATCTGAACCCGATCCCAAAGCAGACACCTTCTGCTATCCAGAGCCGTTCTTCCGTTTCAAATGAACCGTCTTGCAAGAGAAAAACCGGTGTGTACCGCTTTTGTGTGTCTCTGAGGTACCCAATTCTAATCCCGATTCGGTGGCGATACCACGCTTCAGCCCCTATATTTATTCGTATACCATCGCGGAAAGGCGGGTGCGCGTCTAAACCGAATCTCAAAGCCACATCAGATATTTCGCGCTGGTATGCGATACCGGTTACGACCGAACGTTCCATTGTATCCGGAATAGATGGATCAGAAAAGGAAAGTCCATTACTCAAATTTTGAACAACAGCCCCAATCTGGATCATGTCTCCGATCTGCTGGATAACACCGACATTATAGGCATATCCGTGTCCAAGGTCTTCGTTGCCGTCAATACCGACTGCCTTGGACCGAAGCCATTTCGTGTCAACACCGATAACTGTGCCTCCAAATAGATTTACTCCGTAACTGAGACCGAATGCAAGGTTATTTTCGGGAAAACTGTTAAGAGCCTTTCCAAGGTAATTTACTCGACGAAACGCACCGGCTTGTTCAAAAGCAAGTGCGAATCCAAGCGTGCCGAATTTGCCCATTGGAAGTGCCCAATTTAAAGTCTCGACACCCGACGAGTGCTGCTCGTACCGGCTATAATCCTCATAATTGGCATTTGAGTTCGGTTTGGAAATCAGGGCGACAGTACGTGGGAAACGGGTCGCTTGAATAACGAATCGGTTTCCCTCTATTTCACTCATACCAGCAGGATTACTCCCTAAGGCATTGGCACCGCGAGTTGCGCCAACAAAACTCCCTCCCATTCCGTAATGCTCGGCTCCAAGCAACTGTTTCAGGAATCCATCTGCAGACGCTCTCGTATTTGCTATTGAGGTAGTGCTACTCATAACAAAGAGGAGGATTACCATACAGAATAGGAGAGTGGCACCACAATTTTGGACGTATTTCACTTCTTACCTCACGCGAAAGAGACGCGCCGTAGAGCGTCACCTTTATGTTTAAGCATGCAGAAATCAAGTGTGAGCGTAAACCGAATCAAACGGCACAGAGTGTAACTTGTGCTACAGCATAGTCATTTGTATGAGACATAGAGACGAACGATGCGTTGATATTGCGTTCCTGAGCGTAGCGTTGGACTTCGCCGTGTAAGATGAGTTCCGGTTTCCCAATAGTATTCGCCCGGATTTCGACATCTTGCCAGCGCATCCCTGTTGTCAAACCTGTACCGAGAGCCTTGAGCGTAGCTTCTTTAGCAGCAAAACGCGCCGCAAGCCGCCAGTAGCGAGATGGAGTGTCTCCACAATAAGCGAGTTCTTGCTGTGTGTACACCCGTTTTTCAAACCGTGAGCCCCATCGACGGGATGCGTCTCGGATCCGTTCAACTTCAACAATATCAATGCCGATTCCCTGAATTTTTTGCTGGTGCATCGGTTTATCTATAAAAAGCATCTGTCATTCGGGCAGCACGAACGTTTGCTTTGACATCATGGACTCGCACAATGTCCGCGCCATGGGCGATAGCCCAGCACACTGTGGCGGTTGTTCCTTCAACACGCTCCGTTACAGGGAGGTCTAAAATGTTACCGATAAATGATTTCCGTGAAGTCCCAATGAGCAGAGGTTTGTTTAACCCGCGGAATTCCGTAAAGCGTTTTAGGATTTCAAGGTTATGCTTCATCGTCTTGCCAAATCCGATCCCTGGATCAATAATGATGCGATCGGCGGTAATACCTTGGGATTCGGCAGTCTCGACGCTCTTCTGAAGCGAATCACAGATCTCGCTAACGACATCGTCATACTCAGGTGCTTGTTGCATCGTGCGGGGTGTGCCCTTCATGTGCATCAGAATCAGTCCCGCTTCCATTTCTGATACAACGGCTGCCATTGCCGTGTCCCCGTGCAATGCTGTGATGTCATTGATAAGATGTGCACCGGCTTCAAGTGCACGCCGAGCGACTTCAGCTTTATATGTGTCAACGGAAAGAAGGACATCAACGGTGTCAACAATAGCACGAATGACGGGTAGGATTCGCGCCAATTCCTCACTGATGGACACCGGGGATGCCCCGGGGCGGGATGATTCTCCTCCAATATCAATGAGGGTCGCACCTTCTGCTACCATCCGTTCGGCATGTGCGACCGCCCGTTCGACATCAAGGTAGCACCCTCCATCAGAAAACGAATCGGGGGTGACGTTCAAGATGCCCATTATATGTGTCTGTAGACCTAAAGTGAGCGATTTGCCACGACAGTTCATACGATTGGTTTCGCGGGGAGTTGTGGCCGGGGTCCGAGAATTTCATCAATCTCTTCGGTAACAAGCGTTTCCCGTTCTAAGAGTGCGTCGGCGAGTAACTTTAAGCCTTCAAGATTCGTCTCCAAGATTTCTCGTGCCTTATTATAGCACTCCGTTACAATATCATGGACCGCCTTGTCGATTTCAATGGCAGTTTTTTCGCTATAATCCTGATGAACACTTAATTCTTTACCAAGAAAGACCTGTTCGTCGCGTCGACCGTAGGTGAGAGGTCCCATGTGGCTCATACCCCACTGTGTGACCATTCGACGTGCGAGGCTTGTCGCTTGCTCAAAATCGTTTTGTGCCCCGGTAGTTTGTTCGCCAAATATAATTTCTTCGGCAACTCTGCCTCCGAGGGCAAAAATAATATGGGCGAGTAGACGTTTTTTGCTCATATTATGCCGTTCTTCGAGAGGGAGTTTCGCTGTTACACCGAGGGCTCTACCGCGTGGAACAATAGTGCACTTGTAGTTTGGGTCACTTTCTGGGACGAAGTGTAACATAAGGGCATGCCCTGCTTCGTGATAAGCCGTAACGGTTCTCTCTTCATCGCTAATGACAAGGCTACGCCGTTCGGGTCCCATAAGGACGCGGTCTTTGGCTTCGTCAAAGCACATCATGTCGATTTCTTCTTTGTCGCATCGTGCGGCAAGCAGGGCGGCTTCGTTTGCCATATTCTCAAGGTCGGCACCAGAGAACCCTGGTGTTGCCTTCGCTAAGATTTCCAAATTAACGTTCTCAGCGAGCTTATAGGGGGTTTTTGTATGTACCTTGAGTATTGCTTCTCTACCGCGAACATCCGGTAAGTCAACAACAATCTGCCGGTCGAATCGACCTGGACGCAGGAGAGCGGGATCTAAAACATCAGGACGGTTCGTCGCTGCGATGAGTATCACACCTTCGGATGCCTCAAAACCCTGCATCTCAACGAGGAGCTGGTTTAAGGTTTGCTCACGTTCATCATGTCCACCGCCGATACCTGCACCACGGTGTCTACCGACAGCATCCAACTCATCAATAAAAATGATACAAGGGGCGTTCTTTTTGCCGGTTTCAAACAGATCTCGGACACGGGATGCCCCTACGCCGACAAACATCTCGACGAAGTCGGAACCGCTGATACTATAGAATGGAACGTCCGCTTCACCTGCAACAGCTTGGGCAAGCATTGTTTTACCGGTCCCCGGAGGTCCCATAAGGAGGACCCCCTTGGGGATTTTACCCCCAAGTCGTTCGAACTTTTTCGGTGCCTTTAGAAATTCAATAACTTCTTCAAGTGCTTCCTTTGCTTCATCGACACCGGCGACATCTTCAAATGTTACTTTCGTTTGGTTTTCAGAGTGGAGTCTGGCACGGCTTTTGCCAAAAGATAAGGCTCGATTCCCACTTCCTTGCATCTGACGCGACAGGAAAATCATCAAGCCTAAGAAAATAAGTAGCGGTACAACGGTTGTCCCGAAAATAAGTAAACCTTGCGGGAACTTAGAAGGTGGCTTGACGTTATAGTTAATTTCGTGCTCGTCAAGTTTCGCTTGGATGTCATAATCATCGATCGCATCGCGACTTGCTCTAAATTCACCTTGCCATTTTGGCGGAAGATGGGTTTCCTGCTCTTCAAAATCTACGCTTTCCAGAATCTCAGCGCGAATTTCATTAAGTCTATTTTTATTAAACTGTCCTTCAACCCATTCTTCATCTAAAACCAGATATCCTTCGAATAGGGATGAACCGCGCGTTATGTATTGATGAAAATCAGAGGTCGCGAGTTGATAAACCGGATCTCTGCGGTTAAATAGTTGATAAATGCCAAGGACGACGAGTCCAGCAACAACTACCCACCAAATCACCATGCTTCTTGTACTTTTATTCACAACCAATTGCCTCTCTGTTAATTTCGGAGCGCTGACAAAAAATTGATTTCAAAATGTGCTTAGTTTAAAAGTATAACAGATTTTTTTTCAAATTTCAACTGAATTTAAAAAAATCGCCTATTTCCACATCTCAAATCTGTTCCTGCCAATTTTAATTGGATAAATAATTCTGTTTAAGGTATACTATAATGATAGTGAAGAAATAAGAAATAGGTGCAACAAAATGTTTAGATCCGCGTTGGTACGTTTATAAAATCCAATCCTACAGGTTATCCTGGAAAGGGGGAGTTTATGAATTTTAACAAACAGATATTTGCGATAATTATCCTCCTGTTGGTTATGGTGTCTCATGCATTAGGACACGTCACAGGTAGGAATCTTCAAAATTTTCAATATAATGCTGAACTCGCACCTATTGCACCCATCGTAGATGGATATCTTGATGATCCAGTCTGGGACAGGGCGATTCTCGGGAAACTGGAACAAGATTTAATGAGTGGGAATCGCTGGCGCGAATCTCCGGATTTTACAGGAACCTTCGGGGCGGTTTGGCGAAACGGTTTTCTTTACGTCGCTATTAAATTAGTAGATGATCAGCTGGAAAACCGCCAAAAGAAGGTGCTTCGTGAGGATCATCTTATTGTTTACGTGGACCCACACCACTCGGGACGCATGGAAGACCTCTACCGGTTTCAGATCCCGATTGAGAAAGAAATGGGCACGCTAAAATCACCGTTGACGCGAGTCGCATGGGGAAACGGCGGACAGACGTGTGAGTTAAGTTTTCGTCTTGATAATCTCGCAAGGAAGGGAAACAGTATCGGGTTCTTTATCGCCTATAATGATGTCGATAGTGGTCATCTCCAGCATAAAATCGCTTGGGCTCCAGAAGGTTACACTGAAGAAAACGATCACTTGCCCGATCTCGTTTTCACGGCGAGAATCGAACCAACTCGGCAACAAAAATTAATTTCATGGGGACGCATCAAAAGTCTCTATTAGTTGGCAACCGTAGGGCGAGGCGTAAAAACTTTGCCCTACTGAAAAATAAACTACCACTAATAGCAGTGGAGAATTCGTGTATTATATCGGTAAAACTTTGGAACTGATGGGCATAGCCTGCTTAGGCGCGGGACTCTACTTAGGCTGTTTCAATCCGTATGGTTACAGTGAATCCAAAGCAATGGGTGTCGAGATGGGCTTCCTGACGCTCGGCGTTTTGGTTTTTTTTGTCGGAAGGCTCATTGAAAAACGTCAATGAGTCTGCGTTTCATTTGAGGATATACCATATCAATAACAAGCCGATGCTAAGGAAACCTATTCCAAAACCAATGGCGGTCCATCGCCACTTTCGTAGTTCTTTAAGCCGCTGATGTGCTATATTGTTCGACGCTCTGATCCTCTCTTGTAAATTCAGCATTGATGGGGACCGGCGCATATCAGGATGCCAACGTGCCACTCGACTTTCAAAAACGGATCGTGGGATCTCAATAAACCAATTATTGCGGCAGTTCTCAGAAAAAAACCAACTCTCCGGATCCGTGCCCATCGCAAGAACACCGAACTGCGTGTCGGTCGCGGAGAGAAGACATTTCAGATGGTCATGTGCTTCCAACATGTCACTCTGGGTGGTGGGCACTTCACAGAGAATGATAACGACGAAGTGGTCGGCATCATGAACCACATAATCTGCAACGCTGCCGACCCCTGGAACTCCGAATCGAATCGGTAGATCTGTCAAAATCTCTGTCTCTCGAAACGGTGGCGTCCCTAAGTAGGTGGTAATGGCTTGCCGTATACGGTCACGTAGCATCATAAATTCTTTGGGGCGTGGGTGCTATGATAAGATAACGCATGCGTGTCAATTTAGAGGTTTTCATAACCTGTTTGGCGTATATGCGGTTTATGTTTAAGACACAGTGCGGCAGGAAATCGGACCTACCGGATCTGTGTCTGAGGCTGACCTTCTGATTGGTTTTCATTTATTTCTCTTCTGATTCTCTCTCCTGGGCGTACCTCTGAAGTGTGCGAATATCAATATTTAACGACTTAGCGGCTTCACGTAAGGATGGATATTGCTCAATGCGTTTCTGGGCAACCGCCCGTAGAATTTGATTCTGATTCATATTTTTTATATTCAGGAATTCCGTTTTTGAAAGTTCATGGGTGATTGTGTTCCGTGTCTCCAGAGGGAGTGTCTCCCATACAGACATAGGTATCTGAACAAACTCAGGATTAATCTCGGGAAAATCTTTAGGTTCAAGTCTGTTGGTCGTTGCGAGAGCGACAGCCACCTGAATGGCGTTCCTCAATTGACGGATGTTCCCGGGCCATGACTCCTGCTCAAGAAGCGTGAGTGCCCTCGGGGTAACCCCTTTAACACTTTTTCCATATTCGGTAGAGAACTCACTGATAAACATCTCTACTAAAGGTGCTATATCCTCGGAACGTTGCCGTAGCGGGGGTATTTGAAACATCAGACCCTTAAGGCGGTAATACAGATCCTCTCGAAATTGCTTTTCTTCAAGGGCTTTCAGGATATTCTTATTCGTTGATGCGATAATATGAACATCCACGGTCAAAGATTCGTTTCCTCCGAGTCGCGTGAGTGTTGCTGTGTCCAAGACACGAAGGAGCATTTTCTGTGCGTCCAATGACATTTCGAGGACTTCATCTAAAAGGAGGATCCCTCCGTTTGCGACTTCAAGTGCCCCCCGTCGTTGACGGATTGCGCTCGTAAACGCCCCTGCCTCATGCCCAAAGAGTTCGCTCTGCAGGAGTTCTGAGGAGAATCTACCACAGTTGATGGCGATAAAAGGCTTGTCCTGTCGGGGTCCACTTTCGTGAATATATCGTGCGACCCCCTCCTTCCCAACACCGGTTTCGCCCGTAATGAAGCAGGAAATCTTTGCGCCTTTAACCTTCTGAATAGTGTTGTAAATCGCCTGCATGGGAGGCGATGGTAATTGAATGAATATGGGGTGTTGGGGCATGATTGCTTCACCTAATCAGCGTCATCAGTCGCGTTGCCGCGATGCAGATGCAGGTGTTCGTGATCCCACCTACTAACAGCGTGGATATATGACTACGTACCACAAATTACGCTGGAATCTAATTTAGTGAGAGTTGAATTCAAAGCATCGTCTGAGGCATTTAAGCTATCATCAAGCGGTATGATAGCTACGGCATACTATCTGCTCGCTATCGTAAGCGGACGATTTTCCCTTTAGTCGATTATCCTTTGGGCTGATTAATTGGCTTCAATATATTCTTCCAAGAGTTCTTGCAGGTCTTCAGGAGTTCCAGGGAATGATATAGTGCTGTTGTCTGGCGTTTTTACACCACATGCTACGGTTATAGATTCTCCTGTTATGAATTGGAGTAGGCAAACTCTTGACCCGATCCGCTTGAAGTGATATACGCGTTTTGGGTCTATTGTTATGGGACCGAGGCGGATTTTCATGGTGATCCTTTCGTAGAAAAGTGAGATTTCGTAGACCGATGAAACATGGACATCTTGAGTAGTTTTAAGCCCTGCTCTGCTTTTTCTGCTATTGCTTGGCGTTTCATGTGTTTTTCTTTTTTCGTTCAAAAGAGAGGAAAGCAGGTTTGGCGTTATTCAGCAATGCCTTCCCCTCTTTCTTGACCTACTGCTAATCCAAATATACGGAAAGGCGAAGTTGTGTAGTTGTCGATATTCCGTTATTTGGGTGGGTTCCTTTCGGTCAAGATCTAATTCCTTCAGACACAAGTTATTATCTCCAAAGTTAACAAAAGCAGGATGTTTTCCTGAGCCTTGCACACCCTGCAAAGCAAGGTTCGCTCGAAAGAACCGCCGACAGACCGCTTGTACATAGGCGAGTATGCCTCTCTGAAGTGAGGGAATGCCCGTTAGATTAGCATGCAAGGTTATGTGTGGGCGTCTAACCACCTCCATCTTCAGTCTGGAGATTGAAGATGGAGATAAACGGTTAGGCTCGCTCTTTACCGAAATGCTTAACTGCCTCAGTATTTTAGAGGATTTGGATAAAGTTGACCAAACCTCTGAAATTCAGGTTCACACGAATCGTCGAGAGACAGTTGATGCACTAAATTGTTATAATAGGTCTATTTTAATTATTAGTCAAACAAAAAATTTAAAAGTCTATAAGTAACTAAAAATTATACGAAATTTTTCAAGGAAAAACAAATTATGTCCATAAATATCGCTAATTTTGCTTAAAATGCATAATACTTTAGCATCTTATCCAATTTCTTGTGGGAGGAATCCCTTTCCGAATACCGCGATGATCTTTAACACATTTACTGAAATTCACAGACTGTCAGCAAAAAGTTCCCACTCTCCATTACTGCTTTCAATTCGCCAAAAGTGCCAATTCCCAAAAACTGTTGATTGGTGCGGCAATTTTTGTGGGATGCTTTACAGTTTTTGCATATAAATGAAACACGTAGGGTAAAACCGACTCACTTCCTTGAGTGGATATGCCTACCTTGAAAGATCTTAGGATTTGCTTGTGCTTAGGTGTCCTGCTTGAAAGTATATTTGGAGATTTCGGAAGCGGTCTGGATACAGGTGTGGGTTTGTTAGAGGCGTGGCACGAAATTTGCTAAGCTAAAATGCTAAAATAAGTTACCTACTTTGCCATTGATGAAAGAAGAGGAACAACAAACCGAATCTGATATGGAATGTGTATCGGATAGGCACTGGAAAAAATGGAGTAAATCGCGACAGGTTTGGCAAGGATATTATTATATTGTTATTTTAATTTAAAAAAATATGTCCTAATATAACTGGCATGTAAACCTTGATTATGATTGACTTTGTATCAATTTGAAATTTGACAAAGAATGTCATTTTTGATAATATATACTATTAACTTATGTGAAATTATGAGATTTGTGAATATCTCATAATTGGTGTTTTTTACCGCGAGTTTGCCAGAGACACGTTGGTTGCGTTGAAGCGAAATTAACGTTCTTTTTTAATTAACAAAAATTTGTTTGTAGGGGTGAGGTTCCTTCGCCCATCCAAGCCATCAGAAACCTCATAGCGTTTCAAAATCACTAAGGTGCGAATTTATTTTTCAGATTTGGTATTATATTGAAATCACGTTATGAAAAAAGTCAATTTAGTAAGATTAGGGATTTTGCTTTGGATTTTAGTGTTCGCTTCTCAGTAGAATGTGTATCTGGAATTTATGTGGTTAAAAATAAAAAATCGCCTTACTGTAGTTAGGGAAATATGTCAATGACCACCGATGTTCTGCAAGATATAATTGCTCGCTGCCACCAACGGCACGAAAATCCGCTTGAGCAACGGAAGACGAGCATAGCACCTCAGCTTTACAAAGGGCTTCCTTACCACTTCACAGTCTATTGTGCGGACAGATACCCTGTGATGTTGCAAGACTTGGAAGCGGCAGGCGTTTCCTTTATGCCGATAGGGCGTGCCCCTGGAACCGATCGACCGCCGCGAGATTTTGGAGGCGAAAGGTTTTTGAAACGCCAACAGGTGACAGACTGGGAGGTCATCCAATGGCACAAGTCGTGGGGAATTCAAATATATACAGGTATTCCCTCGGCGCGCGATGGCGCGCCATGGCACGACATCGACTTTAAGTATGCAGCCATCTGTGCCGCACCTGATGCCGTTCTTGCTTGCGTTCAAGGACTTGTTGACGCTGTCGTGAACCCATTGTTGACGCTGTCAAAATCTGGTGGGCTGCGCTTTTCTTGCAGGATACCGGGGTACCTGCACCCGAGCACCAAGCAAACTAGGTTGTATGTCTATAGAGGGATACCGACAACAGAAAATCCGCGCCAACACGACGCGTATCTTGAAATTTTTGGCGAGGAGGGCCACAATTGCTGGGATGGACGCTATGAAATTCTGCTTGGAAATCCGGTAGATCCGCCTGTAATTTCCAAAGAGTTACTCTTTGCCCCTATTGATGCCCTTCGCGCTGCGCTTCGCGAACCTATTCCCCAAAACCTACCATACGTGGAGAACGTCTCCGACCCACCTTACTCTCTCGGATCGAATAAACTTGATCTGGCTAAAGAGGCATTTTTCAAGCGCGGGTTTTCTTACGTCAAACACGCGGATGGATTACACTATTGGAGTTTACAAAGTGATAAGATTGGCAATACAGAGGTATCATTGTGGGAGAATGAAGGTGAGGTGTGGGTGCGTGCCTTTACACCTGATACTGGTCTACCTATGGAGGCAACGCTCATAACAGATATTTGGAACGATACTGGTATCCTGCCGCCGCTCCCCATGATGGGATTGCCGATAGAGGATAAGATGCTTACCGTGCGGGAAGGGAAACTCAGTCCTCTGGGAATAAAGCGTCCGCGTCCAATGTTGCACAAGTCGAAACCTACGGAAAATATTGATGAAACACGAGAAGATATTCGCGTTCAGGTGCAGCGTGCTTTCGAGAGGAACGTGCGCATTCTTGGATGTATTCACGAGACAGAGTTAGAAAAAGACGGGGCAACGGGATCCCCTCTGCGTCCTAAAAAGACAATTTGTTTAAATGTACCAAATGGTGAGTTTGCGGCAGCATCAGAAAGATTTCTTCAAAAAAGGGAGGTGGTACCTGTTGCCCGATGGCAGAATCGAATGTATCTTTGGGATCAAGTGAAAGATATTCCCGTTGACGTGCGCATGGCAACTCCCTTTCAACGTGGAAACGTCTGCGAGGATCCCGAGCGGTGCGAAGCAATTGAGCAAAAGGGTGGGGACCCGAGCGAGATTATTTGTCCGCAGTGCCGCGTCTATACAGCATGTCGGGAGCGTGGCTATTTATCACAATCCTCTACATTACAAACTACCAACACACAAATTATAGAGGATGTTCGACTGTTGTTGGACCCACAATACGCGAAGATAGCAGAACAATTTCTCGAAAGGCGCGATGGGACACAGCCGCTTTGTATCATAGATATTGAGAGAGAAAATCAATTATTTCTTGAATGCGAACTACCAAAAACTACATTGACGGAGTGGATTGTCAACTGGCAAGGCAGTGCCTTAGGTAACTTTGCCACGGCCCTACTGAACGCAGTTGAAATTAAAGACAGATTCCATACCAATTCTATCAAACGCCTCCGGACAGTGATACAGACGTTTGGATGGTTGGAAGAAGAACTCATCCAACAGATGTGCCACGTCGAGGTACAGGGTAGGGTGGTCGAACGAGGGGCTATTGATGCAGAGACGGAAGAGGAATTAGCACGCTTTACAATTGAGTTTGAGCGAGGGATCTCTGCTTATATTCCTGTGAATGCTGGGGCTGCAGATAGACTGGCAGCGGAAGGGTTGCCCTTTTTTCCACTCGACGCTTTTGTGCCTAACGAAGACATAAAAATTTTGATGTCGATAGTTGATGCCGTCAAGTTAGGTATCTTGGATACGGCGACTGTTGAAAACATTGAAGAGTTTCCAGTGGTTTGTCGGAATCCAAACTGGACGTTTTGGCATCAACTTAAACGTTTCTTTGCACATTACACGAGGGATGCTGATACCCCGATGCGATGGGAGGACGAAGTCCTACGATTCTGGTTGCCACCGGTGTTACATCCAAGTGTCAGACACCTTTTGGTGACCTCCCCAGCGCTCTACGGCGAACATCTACGCCGGGCGTTCTTGGATGAGGAAATTGAGATCCTTGACACCCAACCGATGGCGTGGGTTCCCGGAAACCATGTTTGTCAGATTCGCACCGGTATTTATCCACCGAGGACAATTTTAGATCTCAACAACACGTGGGACGTTCTCGGAGTGTCTGAAACAGGGCAGCAGATTTTTTGGAGGATCCTAGCTGAAATTGAAAGGGACCCGGATATTAAGCATGGGATTATAGCCCATATTCCCGTAGTTGGACAGCTGAGGAACATCGCGAAAAATGAAAACGTCTGTTTTGTGACAGGTTTTCGAGAGGTGGAAGGATTGGAAACCGCTTTTCAAGAGGCACAAGTCATCTGGGTAGTTGGCGTGCCGGACATGGGACCACGTGCCATTTTGCAGCGAACTCAGACCTTATTTGGAAACGACGAAGAACCCTTCCTTTATGAAATGGAATTTGAGTCCTACCGTTTCAAAGACGAACGCGTCCAGAGCATTTATGAAAAAGCAGTCGCCCATATATTTGCCCAGATTATAGAGCTAGCTCAGCTGGATCGTTTGGAAAAAAAGAAAATTATGTTGATTACAAGTTTGCGAATTCCTGGGATCACCGACAGACCGGAAACCCTCCTTTTTGACTGGAAAGATTTCGATGTCGCCGGTGGGTTAGACAAACTCGCTGAGGTGATAGCGATACGTCAGCGTTTTGAGACCGAACGCGACAATTTGACCCCTGAATCCAGTAGAAAAGAGGTAGAGCGAGTTCTGGGATGTTCCCCAAGACAGGCGAACCGAGTGTTGCAAAGGCTGGGGAAAGCCCCACGAGTCCCTTTCCGCGAGCAAATTCTCGCACTACTCACCGATGGAGAGAAAAAGACACCCGAACTCACGGAGGCGATTCAAGGACATCCAAAAGCAATAAATACAGAACTCACGCGCCTTGTGGAGATGGGTGAAATTGTAAAGGTTCGACGGGGTGTTTATAGGCTTCCAGAGTCTTAGCACAAATGTGGCGAGGTTAGGAGGGAAACACCCCAGCAAAAACACCTCGCCAGCGAGGTCGGGTCTTGTGTTTTCTAAAGCGTCCAAATATTTTCGGGCTTTACTATAGTTCTCATCAGAAGCGAATAATCGCTATGCCCTGCTCGCCGGCAACCGAATAGAGAAGCCACGTTTTTCCATCCTCACAATAGATCGCTGGATCGCGGAGTTCATGCACCTGTTCCCGATCTAACCCACCCGTCGACGGTCTCACCGGTAGATTCACACCCTCAAAATCGTATTTTGGCGCGATAACCTCTGTTGGTTCAGATGGAGTCCAATCGTTCCAATCGTCTGTCAATTGCACGGTGCTTTTACGGATACGCTCTGGACTGTCTCCGTACAGCGAGTAATAAACAGTCAGGGTATTCCCTTCAAGAAGATTTGCTGTGTGGCGCGGGAAACCTGTGTTGTCCTTATCGGATTTACGTGGAAAGAGGGGTGTATCTCGTTGAATGAAGCGTGCTGTCCATGCGGGTGTTTCCGCACGGCTTATCCAGCCGTGGTATGTCGCGTAGGGATGTCCGTTCCACCAGAAGACCCGAAAATAGGCACCATTTCGTTTATCCAGTGTATCCGAAGCGGTATAATTCACTCCGTCAGTGGAGGTCGCCCAGCAGGTTGCCTGTCCTCCACCATAATTTCCGTGAAAATACATGAAGAATCGTCGATTTTCCTCGTCTATGTGGACGTCCGGGGAAGCGATGTGATCGCATCCTTGAAACACTGTATTGTCTCGATGCAACGCGCCGGGACGATAGATGGTGTAGGGACCTTCAACTGCATCGGCATAAGCCAATCGGATATAAGCACCGCGATGATGTGCGAAGTAGAGGTAGTATTTTCCCAGAGAATTTTCCACCCATTCTGGCACGCGAACGAGAGAAGGTCCGTTGATATTCGAGAAACCGTGTTCCCTGTCAATCTCAGGCATGTCGGGGTGGATGAGCAGTGTTCGTTTCATAGTTCTCCTCAATCGTGGGTCTGGAACCGATAGACCTCTTGCGCGTCCTCAGACATGTCGTTCCATATCTCTTTTGGAATCCGTGCGCCGAAGATTCCGGGTGCGTCGGGGGCATGGTGAAACCGTCGAAAATAGACGAGTGCAAGCATGTGCCGGACGGTATTTTTTGTCCGATTCGGCATTGCCCGGTGCCAGCACCGCATGTCCCGCACGACGACTGAACCGGCAGGCATCTCTAACTGAAATGAGGGGTAATTCGCGGCGCGTTCGGGTTCACAGACGTTGTATGGGGAGTTACGTACTGCCTCATCATCAATAATGAGATGTGAACCGGGCCACACCTCTGTCGCGCCGTTTTCCACTGTGAAATCAACAAGCGGAATGTTAACGACAATCGTTGAAACCGGCAGTGCAAACGGTAGTTCTGGGAAGAGTTGTCCCGAATCTCGATGAATCCATTGAATTTCGTTACCGGGACGAGTTGAGTTACAACCGTAAGGCAGATACGCGTACACTTTCTCACCCATCGCCGCTTTCAGAATCGGCATCGCGAACGGGTTATCAATGATGCGCGGATCCATAAACGGCATTTTCAACATCGGGTGTTCACCCTCATGACCATTATTTTCATTGCTAAGCACGGTTTCCATAGCGATGTCAAGTTCTGCTATCCAGTCCTGTGGGAGAACGCTTTCAATAACGACCAATCCTGCCTCGCGTAACAGACGTACGCCTGCATCGACGCTTTCTGGCGTGAGTTTGTTTTCTGCACGTTCCTGATCGGAGATTTCCAATTTCGGAATATTGATTGTTCGTCCTGTAGTTTCCATGTGCTAATTCTGCCTTTCCGGTTGATTTTACGGACAATATGGTCACAAGTTGCTTGGATGTCTTCCCGAGTGATCATTTGCTTGCCTCCTATCCTTTTCAAAGTATAACATAAAATGTGAAGTCGGTCAAGATTCATCGCTACAACGAAGGGTAAACGGGTCCGACTAAGAAAAAATTGTTGTTTTCTCCTATTAATTCGGATAAAATAAAGTAAAATTTCAAGTTACCCCTTCCAAGGATTAGTTTTAGAATCACATTTATAGTAAAGTTTAGAATTAATTAGACACTCCGCTCCGGCGAGGTTAGAAACCTCGCCTACCAGGGAAGGGGTGAATGTCTATTTATTTTTAGGTTTTACTATAATTTATAAGTAGAGGAGCGTGTGATGACACCTGAAGTCGCTTTACAAAAACGGGAGCAAATGATCGAAGAGGGTTTCTGCGTTGTTGATGATGTTCTGACAGAGGCGTTTTTACAGGAACTCCGAGATGAGTCGGAACGACTTATTGCAGGGCATATAGAACCCGAGGATGTTATCTATCAAGGACAGCATGTCAACGTCCGCGGTGAAGATAACACCCACATTCAAAAACTGTTGGAATGGCAATCCTCACGCGATGCTTTGGAACAGATTGGGTTCGGAGATTTCGTATCATCTGGTGGGATCATTATTCTGACGAAGGAATCCGGGGGTCCCCCACTCTATTGGCATCAAGATTGGATGCGCTGGAACGATCCGCTGAGTTGTGCCCCCTGGCCCCAAACGATTTTCCTTAATTATTATCTTACGGATACGAATCGGGAAAATGGGTGTTTAAAGGTTATTCCGGGAACACACCGTAAGCGTATCGATTTACACGACATATTGGTGCCAGCACATGAGCAGGGGGCGCGGTTTATTGATGAAGATCATCCCATCATGTTCAGTGATCACCCGGATCAAGTGGATATCTGTGCAAAAGCGGGTTCATTGGTAATGGCAGATGCGCGTATCTTACACTCCGCCCACAGAAATTTTACCGATATTCGACGCACGTTAATTCTCGCATGGCATAGCCGTCCCAATACTATACCAGACTATTGGGATAGGGAAGTTCCAGAAATCATTGCGAATCGTGACGAAGACGCAAATTATCCGATGTCTCGTATTCCTGGTGATTTGTTACAGCCATAACACAGCACGATATCTTTAGGATATGGAGTGGTAATGATTCCGATTGACCTTTCCAATAAAGTAGCAGTAATTACAGGCGGTTCAGGAGCGTTAGGGCGCGTGATGGTAAGAACCTTGGCGGAAGCGGGTGCGGATGTCGCAATCTGCTACTATAGAGACCAAGGAACCGCACACCTTCTGCAAGATGAAATCACCGCCAAAGGCGTACGAACAGCCGTCGTGCAAGCGGACGTCACGGATCAGGGTTCGATAAACGCTATGCGTGATGCTGTCTCAGAGCAACTCGGTTCGGCAGACATCATCGTCAATAACGCCGTAATTCAGTATAGCTGGACTTCGGTTTTAGAACAGGCCGCTGAGGACTACGAAAGCCAATTCCAGTCATGCGTTCTGCACAATGTATACATGGCACAAGCCTTTGTCCCTGCGATGATCGAATCAGGTTGGGGACGGGTCGTCAGCATTAATACCGAGTGTTCAATGCAGAACTTTGAGAGACAGAGTGCCTACACATCGGGCAAGCGGGGAATGGACGGTGTCTTGCGAGTGCTCGCCAAAGAGGTCGGTGCACAGGGTGTCACTGTCAACCAAGTTGCACCGGGCTGGACTGTCAGCGAAAAGAGTGAAGCGAGCGCGTCCGATGAACATTATTGGAGTAAGGTCCCAATGCAACGTCGTGGGACTGCCCAAGAAATCGCCAACGTTGTGCTTTTTCTTGCATCAGATCTCGCCAGTTACATTACGGGTGCGTATATTCCGGTGTGCGGTGGGAATGTGATGCCCACGATTTGACAAAATTTAAGCCTACTCTATCTGTAGATGTTTCAGCCTATTCTCTTATATCAGGATAAACTATGGAATTAAAGATCTGTGCTCTCGGAATTTTGTTCGGGAATGGCAAAATTCTGTTGGGCAAAAGGGCTAAACACCGAACATCCTATCCGGATGTCTGGGACATGATTGGTGGACACTGCGAAAACGCTGAAACACTAACACAGACACTCATCAGGGAGCTGCAAGAAGAAATTGGTGTTACACCAATTCAGTTTGAACACATTTCAACCCTATTTGATTCCAATAACGATCACACCTATCATGTATTCGTGGTAACGGATTGGAAAGGTGAACCAGAGTGTCTACAGATAGAAGAGCATTCAATGATCGGATGGTTTGGAATTAAGGAAGCGTTAAAATTGGAACTTGCTTTACCTGTATATCGGGAATTATTCAGAAGTCTTGAAGGCGGCTGATTAATTGCATATTTTAAAACACAACTATAAAATCAGTCGAGGGAAATATGGAACGACATACACTCGAGTACAAAGTGCTAAACGACCACAATCCAGATGCGGAATCCGGGGGACACTGGGAGATTGAGGTGCACGCAAGCCCCGAAGAATTACAGATGTTCTCCGAGACGGGGTATCTTATTCGGGAAGGACTCTTTCAGGGACAGACACTCCAAAAATTGCGGGATGCTCTCGATGGTTTGGAGGAACGTGAATGGGCAAAACGAGACAGCGCGATGGCTGGTAAACGAGGTTGGGGCTTCATTCCGCGTCATCTGATGGATAAAGATGACGCATTCTTAGAACTCCTAAAATTCCAGCCGACTCTATCAATTGCCCGTGCGATGATGGGACCCCTTGTACGGTTGCGGGGTCTGAGCGCACGCATTACTTATCCCGGTGATGATCGGGAACACCAAACGCCTTGGCACCAACATCTACGTGTCGTATCTAACCCGTTGCCGCCGTGGTTCTCACGACCACACTGCATCGATTGTCTCATCTATCTCGATGATCTGAACGAGGATACCGGTGCTGTCGCAGTCGTTCCTGGATCGCATGATTGGTTAGACAAGGCAACACCGAATAGTTACGAGTCGGTAGAGGGTGAAGTTGAGTTACGGGTGAAAGCGGGTGGCGGTGTCCTGATCCACGGCAATCTCTGGCACCGCGGCTTACCAACTCTAAAAGCCAAACGCAGAATGTTAATTTTAAGTTATACACCGACCTGGCTACGGAAATCGCCACACGGCGGTGCACAACCCGAAGATGGGTTAACCCATGCCTTTCTTGAAGATGCTGATCTGGAAGAAAGGATGCTCTTAGGTGTCGGTGGATATTCCTAAATCGCACTTATAATAATGCTTGCTTTTTTCTGGCAATTTTTGTATACTGAAATCAAGGTTGTAAGTTGTGTTCCAAAAAGGGTTCTTCTGTTCCTTTGAGATATGAACGCTTTTAAAGATGCATACTGTACCACGTGCATGTTGCTAAAGGAGAGTCACAATGAAAACAGTTCTTACGTTCAGCTTATTGATGTTGGTGCTGATTCTAATAGGACCGGTATTGGTCCTCCACGCTCAGTCAGTCAAGGAAGATGATCTCATCATCTATTATAGTTATAACAAAGATACACTCAAGGGTGATGAGGTTCTTGACGCGTCGGGTAATGGAAATGATGGGGTCATCAAGAGCAATGATATCAAATCGGTGAAAGGTAAGGTTGGGGAAGGAATGGAGTTTCCCGGCGTTTCAACATCCTACATTTCGGTCAAGAATCACATGTACGAAGATCCGATTGAGGAAATTAGCCTTGTGGCGTGGGTTAAAGCACCAGCAAGAGGTATGATTGCCTCATGGGACCGAAGTGAATTTTTCCGTTTTGCCGTGGGTGATGACGTCGGTGGAAATGCGGCAACAACTTTTGTTGCTTTTGACACCTGCTGCCCATGTTGTCATGATTGGTTTGGTGATACGGACGTTGCAGATGACAAATGGCACCATCTCGTAGCAACGTTCGACGGTAAAAAGAAGCGGATATACGTTGATGGGGAATTAGATCAAGAAGAAGACGCACCCGCGAAAGTTATCGGAGCGGGGTTGGCTCGGTATGGATTTATCGGAATTGGTTCAGAAGCAGGAGCGTTTGATGCCGCTACGGGACCGACATGGGCATTTAATGGAATTATGGATGAGTTCATGTTGTTCCACCGTCCTCTCACTGAGAAAGAGGTTGAACACCTCGCCGGTGGACCCGAGGACCCGTTTGATGTGGATCCGAAGGGCAAGTTGAGTACCACTTGGGGATACATCAAAGACATCCAGTAGAAGTAGAAAGTTAATGGGCGGTATCAGAGTGCCGCCCTTTTTTTATGCTTTCCGAACAGTGGCTTTAGGCATCAGATGCGGCGATTGCTTCCCGAATACCGGGCCATTCGTTCCAGATATCGGTGTAAGCATCATACCCGTTTTTCTCACAATCGATGTGCCGCAATCGGAAAATGACAGCGTAACGGATATCAGCGGCGGCGTTTGGTGCCGCCGTGTGAACAAGCTGATGATGGGTCAAAACCACATCGCCTGCCTTACCGAGTATCTGCTTTGGTCCCTCCGGTAGTTCCGGGCTTGGCATCCCGTTCGCCAATATTTCGTGCCCTTCCTGTTTGAAATAGTCAGCAAAGAAACTGTGCGATTTGGGCCAAACAGTGAAGTTCCCGCTATACGGTTCGGGAACATCGGCGAGATAAATCACAGCGAGTGCGGTAAATCCACGCCGATACACCCCTTTTGCCATTCCATTCGTACCGCTTCCTAATCCGTCAAGGTGTCCATGCGGTTCATTTGGATCCACGTGCAACGGACCCGGGAAACGCAGTGCTATCTGTCCCGAGGTCGGCGTTTGCACGTTCCCTGCCCCCATCAATGACTCTGAAAGTTTGAGGATCGGTGTTTTATTGAAAAGATCAACGATTTCAGGGGCTTCACGAATTTCGCTGCAGTAAGATTGCGCTCGATAGCGCTCTAAGTCTCCTTCGTTCATACCGACAGCACCGATGGAATGATTAATTGCCTGCCGTGCGGCGTCTATCATCAGTCGCGTACGACACCAGGGATAGAGATATAGCCGTTTTCATGAAACTCTAATTTCTGTT
This sequence comes from Candidatus Poribacteria bacterium, assembly GCA_965208635.1. Classification (GTDB taxonomy): domain Bacteria; phylum Poribacteria; class WGA-4E; order WGA-4E; family WGA-3G; genus WGA-3G. The sequence goes on along the minus strand of OZ242349.1, from coordinate 4,764,871 downwards.
TACGACTGAGCATTGATGCTTCTCCATTTTGCGGGTATTAAAGCGTGCTACCCATTTAAAGTTTATGATGCGTTAATTATAACATATCCAACCTTGATTGCCAAAAGATTTTTATGAGATACCAACACGCTTGGGGATTGAAGTCTCAATGCGTAAGAGCATAGACAACCGCATTGATACCCATCTTCAATGCCATATCTGAATATTCCCGTGGGTAGAAACCCTCAGCGGCATGCTCCCAGGCGTCTCCAAGGTCGGTATTGAAATTGATCATCATCATAAGCCGTCCATTGTCGTCATAAACGCCGCGGCAGTATGCGGGATAACCATCGTATCTCTCATACGTGCGTCCACTAAAAATAGAGCGAAGCCCGGGAATCTGGACGAGTTTTTCGATCTTGAAGAAGCATCGGAAAATCGGGTGGGATATAGGGATATCTATCGGCTCTCGACTTGGGAAAATCTTCTTGAATTCCGTGTAAAACCGTTTCCATTCGCGTTCGCCATGGAAATCGTCAATGAAGATAAAACCGCCTCGTAAGAGGTATTCACGTAGGTTCTTTGCCTCTTTTCGGCTTAATCTCAGACTTCCGACTTCTAACATGTAGGCAAACGGATATTCAAACAACTCCGTCGCACCAACGTCAATAATTTTTTCACGTGGATCGGCATCGATATTCGTCTGTTTGCGGAGTTGCCAAATAAAATTCCGATCGGAGGCGGGCCAATCTACTCTCCAACTGCTGCGTCTGGTGAGTTGGCCACCATACTTTAGACGGACGAAGGTGAATCGGTCCGACTCACCTTCCGAATTCGGTAGGATAACAGATAAGGACATCGCGATGAAAATAGCCAACAACTGGATGGTTCGCATTTTTTTCTGGTTTGAAGGTAGGTCCAACATCTGAATATAAAATTCATTCCTGAATGCCTGAATTAGAGTGTAGCATATAGAATGAATTAAATCCACCTTTAAACCAGATTCGGATGTCCATAGGCACGCTCAAATGTAAAGTAAGGATTTAGACTAAAAACTGTGGGACCAGACTGTCGTAACTTGGATACCTGTGCCGGATTCAAAAGCTTTTGCAACGTTAACTCTGAAAACAGAATCGTCCCTTCCAGAATGTAAACCCGGTGGAACGACAACAACAGAATTGTCTTCTCCAAACTGTAGACCGATGCCTATACTGCCTTTGGGATCGAAAGCATACTTTGGACCGGATACATTCCAGACTTGCCCCTCGTCAAAGAAGACAATGGCAAAGGCGTTTTTGAAAATCCGCCAACTGAGTAAATTCGATAGACGGTAGTGATATTCAATGTTGAGTAGAAATCCACGGTCGCCCGTGAATGCATACGAAGAAGACGTATGTCCGCTTTTGTAGGTTATCAAACCTTCAGATTCATTTGCTTGTCGGTGCCAAGGATATCCTCTGAGTCCTGCCATGCCACCAATGACAAATTGACGTTGAATTGGTAAAGTCGAATCGGCAAACCCGAACAGGAAACGGGTGCGAATTCGATTGGTTTTTAGACGGAAGGCATACCGAAAGTGTAATTGGAAACGTGTAAAATCAAAATCGGAGCCCACGGCGGCATTGCTATGTTCGATGAAAAGTGTATTGTGCCAACCCACCGAATCCGTTATATTATTCAAATCGTACTGAAAGGTGATACTTCGCATTTGACCGGGGATTATTGGTGGATTCTCTCTCACACGGAGTTTCGATCCCCAATTGGCGACAAACCAATCTGTGCTCCTCTGTAGACTCGCGTGCGATTCAGCGACCATTGCCAATTTGAAGAAATGGGTTGGCATAACGGGTGACCATCGCAGTGCGATCTCAGCCCCTTGTCGTAGGTAGTAATTTTGAAGGTCTGGTGTCCCAATAATGCGTTGAAAAATAGGTAACGGATTGTTGTAGTTCGGAAAAAGTTCAGGGGCAACTACATCTGTCAAACGGTGAATTTGTGCTGTTAGTCCGAGGTTCCAGATGTAAGGATTTCCCCAATCTATTCTGCTACCCATACGGTAATGTAAACGCGGATTACCGAAGGCATAACTTACCCTCCCAAAAAGTTTCGGCGTATAATTGTTTTCAGAATTTCTGATATTCCACGCCCAAAGGGGTCCAACATCCTTTCGTTTGCCCAGTTCAAAACCGGTACCGATCTCCCAACCTGTCACTCGGTTGAAACCGAGGCGTAGCGGTGGATTGAGACCGAGATACACATCGGTAGAAAGCGGTTTTTCATCAACAGTAATCGTCGCGACGTACTTTGAATTTTTCTCGTCTACCTGTAGGTTTACCGCGTCAAAGTAGGGCATCGCTTTATAGAGCGTTTTGAGTGCTTGTTCAAGGTCTTCGGAACTGTTTTCAAGTGCTTGTTGGATTTGTGTATCCGATATTTTCTGATTCCCTTGGATGCGTATTTCGTGGATAGGGACATCCCCTGCCAAAAATCGTGTGCCTATGTCTGGAATTTGAGGGGCAGATTCTTGTGCTACCAACTTGCTAAATGAATTATGGACTTTATTAATATCCGAACCAGAAATGTTCAAAGATTTCAACACTGACAATGTTCGTGTAATAGGAAGATCTTCCACAGTGATTACAGCAACGCGTTTAGTGTCCTTTTCTTCAACGCGTAGAGATGGTTTTTTGGAACTATTGAGGAGCACGGTTGTCAGAATAGGCATGACTTCAGTCATATCACCAGATCCATTTTCAAGAATTTTCACAATGTTGGAACTATCAATCCCATCGACCCCTTGGATTTGAATGTCGTGGATTTTCCCGCCATCAAAAGTCCAATTCCATGATTTTGTCGGTTCTTGGGTTTCTTGTAAAGATGGGATTTCCTCAGCAGTACCGGTTGTAGCAGGAGGTCTTGGCGTTGGTGTGACAATTTCAGGGGTTGGCGGCGGTGGAGGAGGCGCGATTTCCAGATCTCGGGGTTTAATCGACATCAATTCAGGAATCTCAATGCCGAGTTGATGGAGATTTAGGAGCAGGTCACCAAGCTGCTTTCTCGGAATTTCGCCAGCGATATTGATCAGATACACATCGTCGCCACTTTTAATAATAGCGAAGACTCCCTGAATGGTGTCATTTACTTGGAGGGTATAGAGATGCAAATTATCTTTTTCGACATCGCCTTGGAAAGGTTGTCCTAACGTGTTCCAGCCTCGCTCTTTTAAGGTCTCTCCGTAATATTGAACAACTTCCTTAAGATTGACAGACCGACTTCGATAACTGCGGAGCTGTAAATTTTCTATATTGTTAAACAAAGGGGCAACGTTGGAAGTCGGATCCTCCATCACGAGTGCGATGACACGTCTGTCTAAATCAAACTGGAATTCAGATGATGGCAGATGTGGACAATCAAAGGCAACAGTGACATCGTTGGATTGTGATTGCACTGCGGGGCTAATGAGAAGCAAAAATACTATGAATGCTTTTGTAATCGTATGTTTCATCCAAAATCTCCCTTACTGGCTACTTTCGACGTTCTTCAGGCGTTGCTGTAGTTTTCTCAGTGCCTTTGGAATGCGCGGTTTGCTGGGACGATGGATAACTTCGGGCGGCACAATCCTTCCGAGTATATATTCCTCCGAGCGTACACTCCATGCGGGGGTTGTTATCGAACGGGAACGAGTCGTCTCAGAATAAGGTTCATTCGGGACGGCATAGTACCACTGTAGGGCAATAGAGTGTCGAGGTCCCTGGAAATAGTGAATTTCAACAGGATAGACCCCCGTCGAGAGTGTTATGCTTCCTTTTTCACCCTTCGCTATGTGGACACCGTCATTATCCACTACCAAAGTCCCATCAATATACAGTTTCGACCCGTCATCTGAGTAAAGCCCGAAGTGGTACAATCCGGGTGTGTCGATTGCTAACTCCCCACGAAAGCGAATCGCGAAATCCTCAACAACAGATTGCATCTCTGGTGTGGGAAACCCCTCGGTATAATCTCGTTTAGAGATATCTAAGTTTGATGTAACGAAAGTATAAATGGGGGTCAAAAGGTCGAAATCCGGCATTCGATGGATCTGACCCCCTGGGACGTAGACTTCACCGATTAATCCATATCCGGTCATCACGTTTGTGTCGAAAATACCGAGCCCTGTGCCTATGCCCTCGAGTGTTGCGAGTTCCACATCCGCTGTGCTTGTGCCTTTTGCCAGGTGTTTTCCATTCCCATATCCGCCGGTTCCACGTCCACCGCGCCCAGGGACCCCAATCCCGGTGCCTCGCTGCCCCTCAGCGACAACGGGACCTGCGAGCGCACCATCTTCTTCGCCAAGACTGGCATTGGATACAGGACTCGGAGCCTCTGCCTGCGGGAGATCGGCGTGCGTAACGACATCTGGAATTACATCGGCATGAACGGGTGCCTTCGGGACGGTCACCTCTGGCGCATACGTCGGTGAAGCGGGAGAAGCGGGGGATGCTTCCGTTTCGCTGACTTGTGGCACTACAGGTGTACGTGGTGGTAAGATTCGCTCTCTCACCGGCTTCTCAGATTCTGGTTCCAGTATCTCAGCGGATATACTCTCTTTTTCTGCAGTGAAATGCGTCACAAGCAACGGCGAAATTGCCACCATCAATCCTATATGGAGCGCGAGTGATATTAATAAGGCACGGTTTGTGTGTCTGCGCATTTTAGTCTACTCTCTCAATTTGCCCAAGTCGCTGATGTAGTTTCTTCAACGCATCTGGCACGCGTGCTTTACCGGGACGATAGATAACTTCAGGTGGGACAATCTGTCTATAGGCATCTGGCGGTTGATAGAACCACTGAAGTGCGATTTCATACCTGGGACCTTGGAAGTATTGAATTTCAAACGGATGTGTCCCGGCTGTTAATTCGATGCTTCCCCGCTTACCCATATCCACGGAGTGCCCTTCAAAATGCCACGATACCTGAGCCTTCACTGATGGCGTTGATAGTAGATCCTTACGCCCCTTATTTCGGGTTATTCCATGAATCCCATCGTTATCAATAACGAGAGTGTCGTCAATGTATAGCTTTGAGCCGTCATCTGATAAAAGCCAGAAAGTGTATTTACCGGGTGTATCGACAGCCAATACGCCGCGGAAACGAACCGCAAAATTCTCAACAACAGCCTGCATCTCTGGCGTAGGGAACCCTTTTGTATATTCTCTTATAGAGACATCTAAATTCGCCGCAATAAAAGTATAGACGGGTGTCAAAGCCCCGAAATCGGGTATCCGCTCAATTACGATACCGGGAACATAAACCTGTCCGATTAATCCGTGTCCGGGCATCACGTCTGTGTCGAAGATACCGAGTCCTTCATCTATAATATGAGGCGTTGCGAATCCGACCTCCGATGTGCCTGTTCCGTGCGCAAAGTGTTTACCGCTCCCATATCCGCCGGTCCCACGTCCACCGCGCCCAGGTTCACCTACCCCGGTGCCTTGCTGTCCCTCAATCACAACGGGACCTGCCAGTTCACCATCTTTCCCAAAACTGGCGTTAGAAACTGGACTGGGCGCATCTGCTTGCGGAATATCGGCGTGTGTAATGACATCTGGAATTACGTCAGCACGAACGGGTGCCTTCGGGACGGTCACTTCTGGGGCGGACGTCGGTGAAGCAGGGGAAGCAGCGGATGATTCCGCTTCGTTTACTTGTGGTACTAAAGGCGAACGGACGGGCAACACCCGTCGTCTCACTTGCTTCTCGGATTCCGGCTCCAATATCTCAGCCGATATGATCTCTTTCTCTACATAGAAGTGATTGACGAGAAACGGTGAGATCGCTAACATCGCCACGATATGGAGCGCAAAGGATAGCAATAAGGCTCGATTTGTGTGTCCTCGCATTTTGGTATTCCTCATGCGTTTGAGACGGGTACATCTACAAAAGATGTCGGGATTCGGAGATCCCGCTAGAAAAATATCCCTTACATTACTACAAACGAGTTCCCAAAAAGTTGCAGTTTTTTGATTGTCTCAGATCGCAAACATTTTTATCGCGGCTTTGCTAAAAAATTTAACATCCTATGATTAGGGTGACGACACTTAGGGACCCAAAGGTTGCATTTTTTAACACCTCTATGGAACTCACTGTATTTAGTGTGTGAGTGAATAGATGACGGCGTTGATTCCCATTTTGAATGCCATATCCACTAAGGCGAAACGTCCTCCAAAAGTGGACGATACTATCAATAATGATACAATATGGAATCCAAAGGATAGTGAAAAACTCGATTTGTATGTCGGCACATTTATTGTCTCTTGTTACACTGACTAAAAACTATAAAACCAGAGGATGTTGAATTGCACGCCTTGTTCCGATTCAAAAGCCTGCGCAACATTAAACCGGAGAAAGGAGTCGCGTTCACCGAAATGGAACCCGATGCCGGCATCGCTCTTCGGCACAAGTGTAGATGTTTCGTCACCTATGTTCCATGTTTGACCCGCATCGAGGAAAAACACCAGAAAGAGAGTAAAAAAATCAAATTGCATGTTTCTCCAGGTGAACAGTTCTGGGAAAGGGTAGAAATATTCGATATTGAAGAGGTAGCCACGATCCCCTGCGAAAGCGTAGAGAGGATAGCCATTCAATACGCCGGGTCCACCGATGGTGAATTGACGTTGAATCGGTAGAGCTGCGGTTGAAAAACTGCCGACGGCGCGGGTCCGTATCTGATGTTTACCGAGTGCATGCGCATAGCGGAGATGGAGTTGATAGCGTGTAAAATCGAAGTCCGAACCCAAGGCGGTCCTGCTGTGCTCAACCGAAAATGTGTTATGCCAACCGAGGTAACCTGTACCGAGGCGACCTTGGCGGAGGTTAAGATCGTATGTGAACATGACGCTCCGCATGTGACCGGAAGTTATTGCTGGGTTTTCCCGCGCTTTTGACGTCGAACGCCAATTGAAGAGATGCCAATCCGTGCTTTTTTCCAGACTCCTGTGACTTTCAGCAAGAAGCGTCAGCGCAACCAAGTGCTTTGGGGGAATATACTCCATACGTGGCAGATGTTGCCATCGGAAGGCTATTTCAAAGCCGCGCCTTAAATAGTAGTTGTGTAAGTCTTTGGCACCGAAAATGTTATAGAACAAACCGAAGGGGTCATTGGCAGAATTGGGAACACGATAGGGAAGCACGTTATCAGGTGTGATGTCGGTCGTGCGATGGAGCCTGGTATTGATTCCGAACCCGTGATACCATTTGTCAACGTTCGCCTCGGGATTATTAAATCGTGTGTATGTCGCAAACGGGAGTGTATCTATACCAATTTCGACATCCGTTATTTTATTCGCGAACCCATAGCCTATATACCCAAAAATATTTGAGGTGGGCATATCATTTGGAAAACGCGCCCTTGCTACATCAACTTCAGAGGTAAACCCCAATTTCCAACCGGAAACGCGGTTAAATCTAATCATCGGGTTTGCTGCGAAGGAACCAGAAGATCGTGATGAAGAATGTTCCTTTACAGTAATCACGGCGGTATGTCTGCCATTTTCTTCTTTAACACTCGACTCTACTTTCTCTAATTGAGACCCCATTTTTTTTCGCAATGCTTCCACCGCTTTATCGATGTCCTCGTCCTCTGCGCGAAGCGTTTCGAGAATCTCCGCCCGATCAATGTTCTGATTGCCTTTAATCTGAATGTCATAAATTGGGGAACCATCGGCAATTCGGAAGCCTGTCGGTGAAGATAAAGATCGCTTATCAATCTCCAACGCCGGAAGCGATTTCAATTCAGGGATCTCTATGCCGAGTTCACCGAGATTCGCTAAGAGCTGACCCATCTGTTCTAAAGGGACGCTGCCAACGATGTTTAGCAGATAAATCCCATCATTGCCTTGGACGACTGCGAAGATGCCCGTGAAAGTGTTATCTGCTTGCGGATTTTGCGTAGCGGATCCGTTCAGTACATAGAGTTGGACCCTATCATCCTCTTGGACACCGTGCCAGTTTTTCGCTTTCAAGTTTTCGCCGTAGTATTGCGCGAGTTTATCATAGATGCCTGCTTCATCATCGTAGATTTGGATATAAAGATCATCCATTGTGTTGAAGGGGACCGTTGTAACGGCGAGCGCGATCAGTTCACGGGTGAAGTGGAATTGAAACTTGGCGTTTGGTACATCAGGGCAATCGAAAGGGATTGTGCCGTCTGGCGTTTCAGCGGATGTTCGCGCAGATAGAGTAAGCAGTAGCAAGACTGTGATGTATAATATATATTTCATATTTATTTTCTGGGCATATATGGTTTTCAGAGATTGCAAAGGCTATTATAATGACTTAAGGTTTCATTGTCAATTTTCGTGTGAAAAATTTAACGATATATTTACAAAGCACGTTTACAGAATAGAAAAGGCGTGCTTGCGGAGGCACGCCTACGATAGATATAGTTGAATTAAAGACTAACCCAAGTTGCCACCTTGTGTATAAAGTTGTTTAAGGGAACGTTAGAAACACTGGAAAAAATAAGGTTACTCTTCATCACCCTCGACTTCTATAGAAATTTTGAATTCTTGAGGGTTTACCCCTTGTGCCTTAAGGTCTTGAATCTGATGTTCGAATTGTTCAGCATCTTCTTCCAAAGCCTGGATATGCTTCCGACTTTCATTGTTATCGCGCGCGATTTGGAGTTCTATCTGCTTCGCGCGCAGAAGCTCCGGCACCGTTGCTTCTTTTTCCCGGAAAATCTTATGTGCGAGAACTACCCATTCTTCCAAGAGAGGATGATCTCCCTTAGCGTGGATATACAAAGCCATTGTGAGTGCTTCTAATGCTTCCGCACTGTCTTTATCTTCGAGTTCAAGATACTTGCGCACATATTCTTGTGACCTTGCTACCCGCTGTTCGAGTGGGCGGGATAATAGGTAATCGACAGATTTCAACTTATTTGCAAGGGCTGCTTTGTCTTCTTCACTCAATCTCTCAACGGTGCTGACCGACGTTTCTTCATCCACGCCATCAGGGTCGTGATCGCAGCCAGTATTTCCAGTTGTGAAGATGATAAAAAACGCGAGAAGAATAAGAAATCGGATCATTTTAGTTGCTCCTTAGCAATTATAGATTGCTTCATTCATTAAAACTGACGATTCGCGCGTGATAACTCATATCTCTCATCACTTATCCACATTATTCATCAAGTGCGAAACGCAGGACACCACGATGTGTAGTCCCGACATATAGCGTGTTGCCGTCAACGGCGAAAGAAATAACGGAGCCTGGAAGCTCAGGTGTTGCCTGTTTCCATATATTGGAACTCGGTTTCAGTAGATACACGTGTTGGTCGGTCTGTCCATACACCGTTGTGCCTCCCGCTGCTAATCGGGAGACGACGAGGGCTCTGCTTTCAGTATCAGTTGTGGCGTGCCATCGTGTGCCGTCGCTTGAATACGCAACGCCTTTGTCGGTTGCCACATAAACGGTGGGTCCTGCGAAGACGATTGCCTTGAATTTTTCAAAAGGGAACGGGATATCTTCAGTGACATCGTTCCACGAGTCACCTTCATCAAACGATTGAAAGAGGTGTCCATCCCGTTTTCCGACGTAAACGGTGCTACCGGACACGGCAATTTTGAAACCCATAGAAGTAATTGAATCATAAGCAGTCGCAACATCAGCGGAATAACTGTCAGGAGAGGACAATAGAGATGCAAAAGGGTCCTCGCCTGTATCTACTAATCCCGTGTTATGCCACTTTGTCATGCCGGGTTCCCATCTGTAAAGTGTTTTTCCGTATTCGACATAGTAGGTATTGCCACTCACGGCAAAGTTTCCAATAAACGACATCAGACCAGCAGAGGCTTGTTCTTGCATTGCCTTATTGAGGGTTTCATTTAACGGCTCAAAATCAATGTCCTCAAGATTTGGCGGCGCGCCTTCCTCAGGGTTTTGCTTACTCATTTCTATAAAGGCTTCCTGCAGAATCTTACCAACTTCTTCGCCTGGGTTCTGTGAATTGATGTTTTCAAAGGCGGGCATACCCTCTATAAACGCTGTCCTGTGATTCTCAGTAGATAAGCGAAGCAGCGGGGACGGTGTATCCATGTGATTTGCTCTCTTCACATAGAGGGCACCGTCAAATGCCTCAATAAAGACCCCGTGATCAAGACCGCCCGGAAGTGGTACCCACGATTCACCAGCGTCCGTTGAGCAGACAAACCCATCTATTGAATTTGCGTAGAGTTTACCCTTAACAGCGATGAGCGTCTGAACGGGAATGCCCACAAGTCCGGTGTTCAACCAGTGCCAGGATTTGCCACTGTCGGTTGTGTGTTGAACCCCGCCTGATGTTCCTTTATAGAAAGTGTTTGCGCCCATCATCAGTACAGGCGGCGGGACCCTGTAAGCTGAACCCTCCTTTACATCTACAGCAGTCCAGGTTTCTCCCGTGTTCATGGAGTAGAAAAAGTCTCCAAACGCGTCTACGACTGTAACCCTTCCTTGCGTCGCGAAGAGTTTGACACTCGGCATATAGATTTCTGTTGTCTCTGCCCCAGGAAATGGGGAAGCCATATCGAAATTAAAGAGATTCTTCTGCTGCCTCTCTGCCTCACCCTCCTGTCTGTTCCGTGGGTCTATGGAATACCACGTATCGCCTTGATCTGTTGAGCGGTAAAGCGACCACGGATCATTCCCCGTCATCGAAGATTTAAGTTGCCTTGCTCTCTGATTCTGATTTGTGAGTTCGTCCCCGACAGCAACATAGAGACGGTGTTCATCGACGGCTAAGGCATGGATAGCCAATTGATTTTCGGACGTTTCTGCTGGAGGAATGGTCAACCTTTCCCATGTATCCATATCGCGGCGATAGAGTCCACTGTCAGTCCCAGCAAACAGGGTGTTTTCAACGGCGGCGATTGCACGAATTTTTCGACCCGCGAGGTTCCCATCGTTCAGGGGAATCCACGATTTGCCAGCGTCCACAGAACGATATACCCCTTCAACGAGAGCGAGGTTCAGGGTCATGTCGGCTTCCGCCTCGGGAACTCCATCCGTTATAACGAACCCGACGGGCTGCCCTTCTGGATGTTCACCGAGCGATGCCCATGTCTCACCGTAATCTGTAGAAGTCAATACCTCCCCATCGGTAGCGATGTAGAGCGTATCGTTCCGCTCTACCATTTGTTGTGTGCCGCCCATCATCCAATCTTTCAGACTGAGTGAAGTTGAGCCTCCAGCAACGACGAGTTTCCATGACTGTCCGTCGTCTGCCATCTTGTAAAAATTCGTGGAGGTTCCGGCATAGATGTCTCCACGCCTTGTCGTAAAGAGGGTATTGACAAGCCCGCCTGCGGGTCCCTTCGTTTGTATCCACTGCGGTTTCGGTGTTGAAACCTCAGTTTCATCCACAAGTGCTGCGGCGAAGAGCCGGGCATCGGGTTTCTGACCGGCACCAGGGTTTCTACCGGGCGTTGATAAACTTCCTATCTGATTCCGCACTGCGGATTTCGCAGGTGAATCTAAGACAAAAGCCGCCTCAATGAGTTCAACCGTCCGTTCCGATGTTGCATTCAAATCGTAGGGCTTCTGAAAACGGGAAAGATACTGTGTGCCAACCCCCATTAATAGAAAAATCAACACAGCCGAAGCCGCAGAAAGCACCCAAGGCACTACAGGTTTATTCGCAGCAGGTGCTGTAGGGACGATACGTGAGATCTCGTTCATGATGTTCTGTGTTAGGTTGGCAGGCAGTTGGAAACTGCCGAGATGTTGTTGAATCAGGTCTTCTTCCTTCTTTAGACGATCACGGGCGCGGCTGAGACGACTTTTGATGGTGTTCGGAGAAACCCCGAGAAACTCGGAAATGGCTTTGATCGTCATCTCGCCGAGGTAGTAAAGCGTCATGACTGTGCGTTCGCTCTCTGGCAGTTTCTGAAGTAGCTTCTTAACGACTTCACGACGCGCTTCATCGGCTTCGGCTGCCTGTTTTTCTGCGACGTATCGAGAGTATGACACTTCATTCACCTCGCTCATATCAGTAACTTCTAAGGATTGTTCGGGTGGAGGATTCTTTCGGAACCAGTCAGCACATAAGTGTGCCGCGATGACATACAGCCATCCCGCAAACTGGTTATGATTTTTTAGGGTTCCGAGTTTCTGGTATGCCCTGAAAAACGCGTCCTGCGTAATTTCCTGCGCTATGTGAAAATCGCCGATTTTCCGCCACACCAGCGCGTGAACTCCCTTCTGATACTTTTCGACTAAGGGACTGAACGCATCCTGATCGCCTTGTAATACCCGTTGAATGAGTTGAGCATCGTTGTGTTCCACCACCAGCCTCCTCAATTTCGACTCGGCACAAGAACCCGACTTCCCTACAAGAACTATTTGGTCTGCTTGAACAGATTCTCCTTCACCAGTTCCGCGACAGCGTCTTCAAGTGCCCGCCCATGGAGTTTAACCTTACGAACGATTCCGTCCCCATCAATCAGAAAGGTAGCAGGGATTCCTGTAACGTTATACATTTTAGCAACGGTACCGTCATCCAAAAACTGGGTCCAGGTAATATTCTGTTTTTCAACGTATGAATCAACCACGGCTCTGGTCTGGTCTAAGCTGATACCGATAATCTCAAAATTCTGGTCCTTGTATTTATCATAAACCCTTTTGAGATGCGGCATTTCTGCCCTACACGGAAAACACCATGTCGCCCAGAAATCAAGTAGCACAACCTGTCCGCGGTATTTCTTCAGTGAGAGTTCCTGACCTTGCAGGTCTATTACCTCAAAATCCATCGCGGGTTTGCCGATTTTCTCAGTATGGGAGACCTTGGGGGCATCCGAAGCACTTTTCTCTTCACTCTGTTTGTCCCCTACGTTTGGGTTGAATGGAATCTTTGCGTCAGTTATCCCGTCGCGTTCATAGAATTTTGCAACCATTTTCAGTTGTGCCAAATTATCTTCTAATCCCTTAATTTCCTTAGCATGTTTTTCAGGATCCATATCGGTTCGTATCTGTTTTGTCATTTCCATAAAACGGATAATATCTGAAACCGATGCTTCGCCTTCACTCCCCATACGAAAAAAGTGTTTCACCCATTCTTCTGTAAGAGGATGTCCCTGATATGACTTTGCAGCATAGGTTTCAAGTTCCTGACGTGCGGCCTCCGGGTCGGTAGGTAGTAACTCGAAAAATTTCTCCATATACTGCTGATGAGCGATTTGGTCTTCCGCATCAGATAATTCTGACTCAGATTGCGAAGTGTGATTCTGCTTGTTCGGAGTGGCTTCTTCAGATTTCAGTGATTTATCGCCCATAATCTCGGCGAAATCAGTGAGTTCTGTATAGTAATCAAGGGCATCTTGGTGAACTTGTATCTGCTTTGCGTACTTCTCTGTATCCATAGAAGTTAGTATTTCGAGTCCGAGTTCATATAGACGTTTGATTTCCGAAATAAGCTGCCAGGGGGGCTCGGTTTTTTTTTCTTCATCTTCCTTTAGACTGATTTGGTAGAAGACTTGGTAAAAAAGTTCCACCCACTCTTCTGTGCGCGGATGTCCATCGAACAACGTTTTGGCAACGTTCTCGAGTTCCACGCGCGCCGCTTTTGGATCCGTCTTGAGAAGTTCATAGAACGTTTCAAGCGCGGCATCCCAAGATGCGTCGCCCATATCGGGACCGTGTGATTCAGAAGTCGTTTCAATTTCATCATATCCAAAAGCGAGGTAACCCGCACCAAACAGAAACAAACAGACGAGGAATAGGTTAATCATTACGAAGCGCATTTTTTTCTCCTTTAAAGTAGAACCGGCATTAAATTCGCAAGTAGCAATTTGGGTAAAATTTTACACCTGTTAATTTAAGTGACGGGTTTTAGGTTCCAAGAAGTTGCATTATTTTTTAGTAGTTGTCAGTTATCGGTTATCAGTCGTCAGTAACAAGAGGTCCTGATTAAACGAAGGCTTCTTGTTACTGGTAACTGATGACCGAAAGGATTTTCGGATGAGGTTTTAAAAATAAAATGGGCAACGGGCAATAAATTGCCCTACTACAAACAGATCTGATCATAGTCGTGCGATTTATCGCACGTTGAGAAATTACCCGATTAAATTCTTAATCTTCATGAGAAAATTCGAACTGAAAACTGTTTGATTTGGTATTATTCCGTTCTGAGTGCCTCAATTGGGGAGATGTGTGAGGCGCGGATCGCAGGATAGAGTCCAAACAGAATACCGATACCAGCGGAGATGCTAACCGAGATTGTCATCCAGTGTGGGGAGATTACGACTGGCCAGTGCGGAATGACCTTAACGACTTTGACGGCAATATGTGAACAAAGGTAGCCTGTGCCGATGCCGAGGAGGATTCCTAATAAACCACCGACACTGCACATCACAACCGCTTCAATCAAAAACTGTAGGAAAATGTCTCTGCGCTTTGCACCGATGGCGCGGCGGAGTCCGATCTCACGTGTGCGTTGGTTGACAGAAACCAACATCATATTCATGATTCCGACGCTGCCGACAAACAGTGAGAAGCCAGCGATACTGCTGAGCATGACCGTAAGAATGCGACTAATTTTATCAAGTTCCTTTACAGCGGCGGTCGCAAAACTAATATCGAAAAAGTCGTCTTGGTTCCGATGTCGTTTTCTTAAGACGGACTTGACTTCTTCAGCGGCTTTTTCAATGGAATCCGAGTCCACCGCCCTGACGTTGAGATAATTGACATAGTGTGTCCCTTTAAATCTGTCTTGTGCGGTCGTCAAAGGTATGTACACGATGTCGTCCCAACTAAATCCATATTGAAGGCTTGTACCGCGTTCCGCCATTACGCCTAAGATACGGAAACGGTCAGGTCTTCCCCCTTGAAGTGAAATCTTGATTTCTGTGCCGATTGGATGCTGATCTCCAAAGAGTTCCGTCGCGACTTCTAAGCCAAGCACACAGACTTTCCTACGGTTATTGAACTCATCTTCGGAGAAAAAGCGTCCCTGTTGAATCTTCCACTCCATCCCGATTGGAAAGTATGAATTGACCCCCTCACATTCCGTCCATTTTGTTGCCCCGGCTTCTGCCTGTGCAAGTACTTCAGAAGAAACAATGGGTATCACAGATGCGACGGACGGGCATTCGGCTTCAATCGCTAAGACATCTTCGTACTTGAGATGTTCACCGCTGCGGTTTGGAAACACACGATCACCTCGCCAGATCCATGGATTTCGTCGTACCGTAAATTGACCGCCAAACTTTTCAAACTCTTGGGTGACGATACGTTTTGCACCGTCACCGACAGCGAGCATTGCGAGCACAGCGGCAACACCGATAACGATACCGAGCATTGTGAGCACCGAACGCATTTTTTCCTGTAGAATGGCAGAGAGTCCTGTTGAAATTCCCTCATACAGTTTCAATGCTTTGTCCTCCCTGCAATGCGTATAGAGTCAAGATGCTGGATGGTATATGTGAGTTGTTCTCGTATTCGTTATTCTTCAAACGTACCATTGCGCTTGTGCTTTAAAGAACTGGGCATAAAGTCCATCTTTTGCGAGTAACGTTTCATGGTCACCGTCCTCAACAATTCCTCCATTATCAAGGACGAGGATCCGGTCACAGGTGCGGACTGACGACAGGCGATGTGAAATTAAGACCGACGTACGTCCGGCACTGCGTTCAATAAATCGTTCGTAGACGGCTTGTTCAGCGAGCGGGTCGAGTGCAGCGGTGGGTTCATCGAGAACAACGAGCCACGGCGTTTCCCGCATGAAACTCCGAGCCGTTGCGAGTCGCTGCCATTCACCACCGGAGAGATCGCGTCCTCCGAAGGTGGGACCGAGCATTGTCTCGTAACCGTCAGTGAGTCCGTCAACAACCGAAGCCGCACCACCGGCGATGGCTGCGGTTTCCATGCGTTCTGGATGTTCGAGGTCGCCGAAAATGATGTTCTCGCGTGCGGTCAGGTGGTACTGCGTAAAGTCCTGAAACACGGCACTGCAGTGTGTGAGCCACGCTCGACGATTCTCTTCGGTCAACGGTATCTCTCCGACACGAATGCTGCCGGCGTGTGGACGGTAGAGTCCCAATAATACACGTGCCAGTGTGGTTTTCCCCGCGCCATTGGGTCCCACGATTGCGACACGTTCGCCTTTTTTAAATGTGAGTGTTATATCAGTTAACGCTGGTTTTTCCAAATGTGGATAAAAAAACGAGATATCTTCTACTGCAATATCTTGAACCGTATTGTTTCCGTCGAATTCATTTATTTCTCCGTCGGTTGTATCAGGGGTTCGAGTATCGGACTGTCTGTCAAGAAACCGATACAGATCCCCAAACAGTGGACGCATCTCTTCAACGATCGCCTGAAATTGAAAGGCGACAGCGTCCCAGATACCGTCTAATTGGACCAAGGCGGCGGCAGCGGCGATATATGTGCCGACGGTCAGCTCGCCACGAAAGACCTCTAACAGCAAAAGGATAAGCGAACCGGCGTATAACAATCCGCGCGTAGTATCGAGCGCGAGACAGGCTGAGAATTTCTTTCGTCGTATTCCCATTTGTCCGTTTATGAGCGATTGTCCCAATTGATGCCAGTGTTCTATCCATGCGTTTTGGGTTTGGTATAACCGGACTTCTTTACCTGCGCCACGATCCGTCAAGGTGCCTTCCAATGCATCCTGTTCACGCCGTTGGGCTGTCTGCGCTACGTCAAAACTGTAAAGATCCGCCGAAAAACGCGTGTCACTCCACCAAGATGCGATACCCGTCAAGGCAGGTAGCACAGCCAACAGTGGATGATATTGCCACAGCACGATGCCGAGTGTGACAACACTGATGAGTTGTTGAAGGCTATCAACGAGATACCAGAGGATATTCTGGAGCGCGAGTCCGGAGACAGCGCGTGCCCGTTCAAGTGAATCTTGAAATTCTGCGGTCTGAATTTCGATTAACTCTGTTGTATCGACTTTCTGGGCAATACCGTCGTTAATCCAGATTTCAATGTTTTCACCTAAGTGCGTGTACAGCGGTTCTCGCAGCAAATCGGCACCAGTGCTAAGAATACGTAGCCCCAGTAATCCGATGAGCCACGGTAAAACCGTCTGCCACCAGTTTGCGTCGCCGACTGCCTCGATGATTGCATTGACTAAGCGTTCCGTCACGAAAAACTGACAAGCGGGCACAACACCGGGCAGTAAGGTGAGCAGGAACATGCCCAAGACAGCGAGTGAACCGCTCCGCCAAATCACAACCAACGTTCGAGCATAGGCTACGAAACTTTCCTTTAGCATTTGCATTTTTTAATTATTCCTTGCGGTTCGGTCAAAACAGACAGTTTCCATGCTTGTGAGCAGTTTCTACTGATACCAACGGGCTTGCGCTCTGAAGAATTGGGCATAACGTCCATTGTTAGCGAGGAGCGCATCATGTGTGCCATCTTCAACGATACGACCGGCATCTAATACCAAAATACGGTCTGCGAGACGGGCAGATCCGATGCGATGTGAGATCAGGAACGTCATCCGTCCTGATGCGAGTTCAACAAACTGTCGGTAAAGCTCGACTTCGGCTTGTGGATCTAAGGCGGCAGTCGGTTCGTCAAGCACAAGGACTTGTGGGTTTCGGACCAAAGCCCGTGCGAGTGCGACCTTTTGCCATTCTCCGCCAGATAACTCGGCACCTTCGCCTTCCTCACCGAGTGACGGATCCAAAAATGTATCTAAGCCGCGGGAAAGGGTTTGGAAACGCTCTTGGAGCCCGACTGCATTGATAACATGCCAAAGCGTTTCGTCATCAATCTGGTAGTTCTGTGGACCCGGCACCAACTCCTCACGCACCGGTCGACGGAACCGCGCAAAATCCTGAAAGACGGATGCACAGTTAAGAGCGATCTGTTCGGGTTCAATGGACTTCACGTTCACACCATCATAGCGGATTGTCCCATCATCTGGCTGATAGAGACCGAGGAGCAATTTTATGAGCGTTGACTTCCCTGCTCCGTTGACGCCGACGATACTGATGACCTCTCCGGGGCGTACATGAAAGTTAATGTCTTGTAGCACGTCATCGGGTGCCTCTGGATACCGGAAGCGGAGATTTTTGACCTCTAATCCGTCTTGTAGGGGTTGTGGAAACCGTTGTGTTCCCGCTTGGTTCTGATCCCGTTTCGCACGTTCTAAAAAAAAATGTAAATCTTGAAGCAACGGCAGGTCTTCAAAGACATCTTGTATAGCACTCAGCAAACTCTCAAGATTCGCTTGAAAAGTTCCCGCCGCGCCGATGAGAACAACATAATCTCCAAGCGTTAGTTCGCCATTTACGATCCGTTCTGCGAGTATGAAAATTGCGACTGAATAGGCAAGCACTTCAGCGAGCGTCGTGCCGATAGAGCCTTTTGCTTGGAGCCAGACCTTGGCGAGCGATTCTTCCCGCCACTTTTGATGGTTCGTTCGCCAACGTCCGAAAAGTGGGCTGAAAAGACCATAGAGCCGGACCTCCTGTCCAGAGGACGAACCGAGCAATAAACTCAGCATGTATGCCATCATACGGCGGACGGGTGTGGCATCATAGTCGTGGATGTATCCGCTTTGGGCGGTCTTAATTTTCAGCCACGCCGATGGGATTGCAGGTAAGACGACCACGAGCACGAGCAACGGATCTGCGATCCACAAGAGCACACCGTATCCGACAAGCGTCACACAGAGTTGTCCGATCTCTGTTAGAAATCGTAGGAGATTGGTGAGCCGATGATCCAGAGCCTGTCGTGCCCGTTGTATCAAATCATAGGTCTGTGGTCGATCAAAAACGTCAAAATCGATGTGTGTCGCCGCTTCAATCAAAGCGTGTTGCTGGTGCAGTCTAATAAAGTTCTGCATCTTCCATCGCAAGTAACTATCATACGTCCCTGTTACATTTCTGAGAATTGCCAGAAGGACCAATGCGATCACCCAGGGTGCGGCGGTCTGTAGATTGGACTCTGCTTGGTCGGCAAGAATCGCGGCGATGAGATTCACGAGTCCTCGACTCGCCCACAGGGTTCCGATAGGAATACCCCCGTATATGAGCGTGATAAGTGCCTGTGCAATTGCACCGAACGGACTGACGTGCCATGCAACGAAGCAAAAGCGGCGGAGCGTTTTGATTGCCGATGGACGGGATGCTGATGCTGTATTGGGTGTGTGAGAGTTATCGGAAGCCATTGATGTGTTTATCTCGCTATTTAAAACTCACAACTGCAACAGAGGGAGATTAATATCGCCTAAACTCTCCAAGCTCATATCCCTTGTTATCAAGCGCAGAGGAGATAAGAAAGTCAGAAATCAGAAAAGTTTAGAACGAGTTAGCAATATCCATCTGTTCCTCAAGCGAGATGTGGAATATGCCGTCGCTGTGGGTTGCGATGTAAAGTCGATTGTTACTGATAACGAGAGATTGAATCGAACCGTTGGGAACCTCTGAGGAAATCAGTTCCCAGTCTCCGGCAGCATCTAAACGGTAGGCACCACTCTTGCTGACACCGTAGAGGGTCGTGCCGTCTGTAGCGAATTTTTCTATGACAGTGGGCATCCGGTTTTTATCCGTGATAACCCGCCAGTGTTCTCCGGTGTGTGAGGTGAGGACCCCTGTGTGGGTTGCGATACACACCGATGAACCGATGAAGATTATCTCCTTAAAACGTGTGAATTGGCTCGCCAGCAGTACGCCCCTGTCTTTCGATAAAGAACGTGTGGATCCGCTCGGTAGCGTTGCAGTGATGTCTTTCCAGGAGTTTCCGCCGTCTAAAGAGTGAAACAATGTTCCGTACGGCTTACTGATGTAGATGGTTTCCCCAGAAACAGCCAAGATAGAAGATATAAAGCCGAGATCGGCAAGTCCTGTGTCTGTCCATTCGGTATTTCCGGGTTTCCATTTGTAAAGTTTCTCCTGATATTGCGCGTAAAACGTCTCACCCCGGACAGCAAAGGCCTTGATTCTTAAAGCTATTTTTCTTATTAGGCGCAAGCTATCTCCCGCCCTGTCTGGGGGCGGCTCGGGTTCAAAAGCGGGGACCCCTTGGAGGGGGATGAGTTCATCTCCGGCATCGGATGTTCGGAAAAGGCTCGGTCTGTTCTCCTCAATTGAAATGCCATAGAGGCGATTATTGGCAGTTGTGAGTATTATGCGTGCATAAAAATCGGGATCCAATTTGGGTGTCCGCTCGTCAGTATTGAAGCGGAGATGTTCCCAGGTCTGACCGGCATCGGTTGAGTGGACAAGGTTTCCACCGATATGCATATAGAGTCTCTGATTCAGGGCAATTAAGTCGTAGGTTCTGGGACCTGTCATCCCGTTTACAAGCGGGTGCCAGGACTCACCGGCATCGGTGGTGCGTCTGATTCCGTATGGGTCGGCTTTGTAAAATGTGTTCTCATCGATAGCGATAGCTGGGAATCTGGGTGTGTTCCTTGAACTTATATTAGATCTGAGGTGTGTCCAGGTTTTCCCGCCATCTCTGGATCGAAATTCGGTTATGCCGAGGACGAAGAGTGTTTTATCCACTGCCAAAATCTGTAGGGCGGAGTCGAGATGCATCACTCGGGAGGCATCTGTAGGCGTTATGTCCGCCCATGACGTTCCAAGATCCGCGGAGTGGAAGATTCTTTTGTCTATGGGTTTAGGGCGCCCGGATCTCTTGGATCCCACGAACTCGACATCTCGACCCATTCCGACATACAGGTCGCTTCCGTCAACGGTCACGGCGTAGATGGCATCATCTGCGTCTGTGAGCAATTGTTGCCATTCGTTTGAATCTAACCGATAGAGGCCTTGGTCTGTGCCAGCGAATAAGGTGTTTCCGACGGCGGTGAGGGTATAAATCCGTTTCTCTGTCAATCCGTTGTTGAGGGCTGTCCAGTGCTGACCGATATCGGTAGATCGGAAAATGCCTTTCTCCTGAAGGGCGAGGGACAGGGTAATACCTTCCTTCTCGGGTGCCTCGGTGACGATGAGTCCATTCGCCATGCCCTTTGGACGGGGACCAAGGGCGTTCCAGGTCTCACCCGCGTTTTCTGAAGCCAACACTTCCTCAGTGGAGACGGTATAGAGGGTGCCGTGGTGCTCGGTGATAGGGATTCGGTACTGTCCAATAGGGATGTCAGCGTTAAGAAGTGCCCATGTTGCGTCGGGTGTCAATTTATAGAGCCCTGTTTTTGCGGCAGCGTAGAGGGTTCCATCCGCGGCTTCAAAGAGGTTATAGACAATACTGCCTGTGGGTCCGATTGCCTGTGTCCATTGTGAATCGTTCCCCGTGTCGGTGTCGTCCGATGCGTTTGCGGTGAAGCGGGTATCGGAGGTTTGCATACCGGCACCGCTGTTTTTACCCGGCGCGATCGTTCTCCCGATCTGGTTCCGCACTGCGGGTTTTGCGAGAATCTCAAGGTAGATAGGTTCCTCAATGATTTCGATGGTAGGTTCGGATTGTGCGTCAAAACTATATGGCTTCTGAAACCGGGAGAGATACTGCATGCCAATCCCGATCAGTAGGAAAAGCACGACGGCTGAGCCAGCGGAAAGTGCCAAGGGGGCTATCGGCTTACCTGTGGGAACAGGAGCGGGACTCAGACGTAAAACTTCCCGGATGATGTTTTCTGTCAATTGATCGGGGAGTTGGAAACTGCCAAGATTCTGCTGGAGTACATCTCCGTCTTTTCGTAAACGGTTGCGAGCGCGGCTCAGGCGGCTTTTGACGGTATTGGGAGATACACCCAGAAACTCGCTGATGGCTTTGATCGTCATCTCGCCGAGGTAATGGAGCGTCATCACTGTTCGCTCACTTTCTGGCAGTTTCTGGAGGAGTTTTTTAACGACGTCACGGCGCGTTTCATCGGTTTCAGTTGCCTGTTTTTCTGCGACATATTGAGAATATGAAACCCTGTCTACTTCATTAGCCGCGGTAGCCTCTAAGGACTCCGTCACCGGCATGCGATTCTTTCGGAACCAGTCTCGACATAAGTTTGCCGCGATAACGTAGAGCCACCCTGAGAACTGAGTATGGTTTTTCAAGGTTCCGAGTTTTTTATACGCAGTGAGAAACGCGTCTTGCGTGATTTCTTGGGCAATATGAAAGTCGCCAATCTTCCGCCACACCAGCGCGTGAACTCCCTTCTGATATTTTCTCACTAAGGGACTAAATGCCTCTTGGTCCCCTTGTAATATCCGCTGAATAAGTTGGGCATCGTTTTGTTCCATAACAAGCCTCCTCCAGAAATGTGTGCGTTCATTGATTATAGTGACGGAACTTAGGTGTCAAAAAGTTGTATTATTTTTTAATCGGAAGCACTCGTTCCACCCAACCTAACAATAACGCGAGTTCTATAAAGGGATATTGTAGCACAAACTAACAGTTCGTGCTACAAGCGGTTTACTAATCTATCCTAAGCACGGACACTCCACACTGCGGTGTGTTTTCCTTCACTCTGTCATTTGAATCATTCCATATCATAAATGAGCCACACACCTTCCACTTTTCGCATCTTAACAGATACCTCCGGCGGGGTTGACCCCGGGACCCTCAATTGGAAGTGGAATTCGTCACCCACATATCGGCTGCTCAAAACCTTCATGTGCCTCAATATTTGACTGAGCGTCGTCCGCATATCCTCTGTCAAATTTTCAGCATCCATTTCAAATGTTTCTTTGGCATGCCCTATAAGCATTGAGCCCATCATCTCTGCGTCAAGATTCTTAAATGCCTTTATGAAGGCGTTCATGGCATCTTCCGCAGATTGCCCTTGAAGTGCTGATGCCACTTTTTGGGACGCCGTCCGGTTTCTGATATTGAAGTTCTGGGATCTTCCTCCCAAATCTGGGAAGGTTTCCAGCTAAGGCTTCCTTGAGAAACGTTAGGTAATATTGCGCTTTGTTCGCGCCCGGAAGTTCATTGACAGGCTGTCTGCCCATCAATTCGAATTTAGACGAGATAACCAAAGAGTCCGACGGCGAGTTTTGCTTCCAGCCTTTCATAATCGCCTGTGCCAAGGGATTCGCTGTGTCAAACGGTCTGAACCCATGTTCGCGTCTCAGCGCGATAAAATCCTGCTTATTAGGCGTACGTCCCAATTCGACATTCGACACCCAGATGTTAATGAAATTTTCATTCAAGAACTCAATGACTCGGTTGTTAGAGAGGACAACTGCCCTCAGGCTTTTGCCGCTCCCTCAGCACGCCTCATCAGCCAACGGTCCATCGATAGAGATAACGTGAATCGGCTTCTGTTGTGCTTGTGCCATGTTCAACGCTTCCTCTAAGGATACCCAGTTAATCTGCTGTGACCTATAGAAACGCAGGGCTAAGGCGCGTTCCGTTGCTTCTTGGGTGATAGTTTCTGCGAATTGCGTGTCTCGCAGAATACCGGGTGTTCCAGCACGGAGTTCCATTTGCGGACAAAAACCCATGTCGGTTCCAGAACTACGTGCGTTTTTGTGCCTTCTGTTCACATCGAAGTTTACGACACCTTCAGGGACGGACATCTGGAAGAACGCCACCCTCTCCTGAATCCGGTCAATCACAAGATGCCCAGCGAACTGAGACGGGGTAAACCAGCCATCTTCTAACTTGAACTCGGCGTGAATCCGAAACACGATGTCGGCGAACTTATCGTTGTAAGCGCGCAGGCATGCCCATAATCCATAGGAATCGCCTGCATTGATATGCATCTTCAAATTCGGATTGGGATGAAGTTGCCGTAGCAATTCTAATGCGCCTGTTTCCTCAATTTCCCAGAGTTCACCGACGGAAACGGCTTTGTCTGGAAGAAAGGAGCGGAAGACCGATGCGGGATGCTGTTTCTCTGGTTCAGCTGCGCGTAGATTTGCCAATGCCTCCCACGTTACGTGAAAGTTGGACATGGTATCCGTAATCGGGGCAATGAAGCCTTTGACGGACACTTCTGACGTGCTGTCAAGGTTAAGTGTAATTTTATTTTTAGGCGTATCGTTCTCATCAGCGTTGAGGTGTCCACTCATCATTGCCAGAATGAGAACTCCAATCATTAAGGTTTTCATTTTTAATCTCCTTGTAATGAATAATATGGCAGAGACAATAGCCTCTGGAATTTCTGAAGTAATTTTTTGCTATTGATTTAGGTGACGTAATTTAGACCTCAAAAGGTTGCATTATTTTTCAAACGACTTTTAGCAATCAGCAGTCAGGCATCAGCAAACAAGATACCGCCGTCAACACGGTCTTTGCCGATGATTTCCGATACGCAATTAGCATGTTTGTCAACAATAGCACAGATTTATCCAAAAGTAGGTGTGGAAATATTTCAGCGGCGGATTATCAAAAAATGATTGGAGGAAAAATGGGGGTATGGTGGGGGAAATTATGGAGATTCACGTTTTATCGTAAATTCAGAATTACTTTGGCATTGCGGGTAGGCGGGGTTGGAAACCCCGCCAATGGTAGTGAGGCATCCCTCGCATCAGATATCGGAACGGAAGAACTTCAGAAACGCCACCACTGTAAACGCTAAAGCAAAAAAACCGAGTAAGAGCACATCCACAGCAGAGCGACGCAGCGTTTCCGATAAATCAGGTTCCGTCAGGGATGGAGGCGGTGGGATTTCTTCTGCTTCAGAAAGATTATTCATCTGTCGATCCATTATTTGTTGGACCTGTGCCATCGCGTCGTCTGAAATTTCACTGAAATATGAATCATCAAGTTGCTTGTAATATCTCTCACCCGTTTGAAAGTAGATGTCCCTTTTTAACTTACCCGTTTGCGTTAGGTTTATCGCAGAATAGATGAGAGAGGATGTTGGCACGAGCCGAGAGAGCATTTCTCCCATTTGCTCTTGGCGATCCTTTTCGCGTTGGTAGTCCTTGTCAATCTTATTTGCCTGATTCTGGAACTTCAGTCGAAATTCCTCGTTAATCGGTTTCCGAATCTTTTCCAATGTTTTTTGTGTCTCTGGTGTTATCGCCAACTTCGTCCCAAAAGTTTCAAGTATTTTGTTATTCACCCTCCCTTGTTTCTCTTTCGCCAAGTTGTTGCGAATTGCTGTTTTTTCCATATAAACCGTCTGCTGCGTTCGGGTCGGTGCGACCAATTTCGCAATGACAAACGCGCCGCGTGGGGCAATGAGCACGGCGAGTACCCAGAATGTGAAAGCAACAATAAGTGCGGTTTTGGCGTTATCCAGGCATGTTGAGATGAGCACACCCATCGTAAAAAATACTGCAATATAAAGTAACGAGATAAGCGTGAGACCGAACACGGGTGCCGCAACCCCGAACTCACCTAAAGGAAATCCCTGCCCGACGAGTATGAGTAATCCCAAGAGAAAAGACACCAGAAATGGAACAACAAACACAATATATCCACCGATTAGTTTGCTCCACAAAAACACATCTCGGGGAAGGGAATTTGATAAGTTTATCCGAAGTGTGCCTGCTTCTCTCTCTCCAGCAACAGCATCAAATGTGAACAGAAGTGCTAACAGACTGAAAACCGTCCCCACAATAAACAGGAAATCCAGATTTCCTAAGACATACGCCAGAGGTGCTTGCGCAAGTGTGGGTGACCCCGGCCGAATGCCATTCCGCGTCATCCCAAGATGGACAGGCAGTACTTCCTCTAAACCGTTTGCGAAGACGCTCAGCGGTGTGGGTTTGAGAAAAAGTTTGGAAACTTCTATGTTTGGGTGCTGGGCATCCGGCGGATTTTCCTTTGCTTCTGTACGTGCGCGATTCACCGATTCTTGATAATCTGTCAAGCTCTGATTATACTTGCGATAACTGATAGAAAAGGTGAGTGGGATGAGCAAAAGGCACATTAACAGAAGAGCGACAAACCGGACGCTGAGAATGTGGTGCATAATCTCTTTCTGAATCAATGTCATTAACACGGTAATTTCTCCTTTGTTTTTTATTTCTTAATCGTTTCGTTAGTCATCTAATTTAAAACGTAACACACCACTGCCATAGGTCCCAACATAAAGCACGTTCCCTTCAACATCGAGAGTACTCACAGGACTCGGAATCTCGGGTGTCATCTGTTCCCATCTGTCAGAATTTTCTTTTAATTGATAGATGCGTTGTTTTCCTACGCCATACAGCGTTGTTCCGCTCACTGCAAATTGATCTATAACGATTGGCACACCTTCAGAGTTGGATGTGACGTGCCAGTGCGTACCATCGCTTGAATATGCGACCCCTCTATTGGTTGCCACGTAGATAGCGGAGCCAGCGAATTCTATTGCCTTGAAATGTGTAAAAGAAAACGGAAGTTCCCCCGTAACATTGTTCCACGTATCTCCCTCGTCAAACGACTGGAAGAGGTGTCCGTCCAATTTAGCGACGTAGACAGTTCTCCCTGAAACCGCGATTTTGAAACCGATCAAACTGGGATTGTTAAAACTACCAGCTGTATCAATGAATTCACATTCATCTATGAACCCGGTATCCACCCATTCAGGCGTGCCGAGTTTCCATCTGAAGAGTCTCTGTTCATATTCCATATAGTACGTATTACGACTGACAGCGAAACCGCCGAGAAGTCCACGCATCAGCTGTCGGATCTCTTCCACGGTTCCAGCAACATCTACATCTAAAGAGGCGTTTTTCCTTAAAAATGGCATCCCCGGAATAGGGCTTAACCGATTGCCCTCGGTAGATAAGCGCAAGAGTTGAACGCGAGCGTCTCCTATACCTCTGGCATAGACCACATCGTTGAACTTTGCCAGATTCGTGATGTTTCCGAGGCTGCTTGGGACGAGTGTCCACACCTCATCCCCGTTGGAAGATGCGAGAAGTTCGCCCCCCACATTGGCATACAGCACATCCCGGACAGAAACCAAATTCATCACGCTTGTATTTACCAATCCCGTGCTAAATGGATGCCACGTTTTGCCGGCATCGGTTGTGCGATAAACCCCAGACGTTCCGTTTCGATAGAAGGTATTCACACCCGAAGACACAAGCCTGGAAACATCTCCTATGTCTGGTATATTTGAATCCAAGGTAACCCAGTTTTCACCTGCGTCACTTGAGTAATAACTACCTTTGTCGTCCATTGCGAAAAGGCTTTCTTCCACTGCTACCATTTTGAATGTTGAAGTCGTTTCCGCGTTTTTGGATCTATCCTTACCCTTTTGGTAGGATTCCGAAGGTCCGGAAGCAACATGAACCGTCATTTCATCTTGGGATAATGGCTCTGTTTTTCTTTTTATAAAGTCTAAGGTCTGCCATGAATCTCCCAAATCTGTTGAGCGATAGAGTGCCAGAGATGTCGCCGATATCAGTCGCGCTGGCAGGCCGAACCCGACTCCTTGGTTCACAGCCTTTTCCCCCACAGCAACATAGAGTCGATGTTCAGTACTCGTCAATGCACGGATGTTCTGGGATTCACCCACCGATAATAAGGTGCAGCCTTCCGAATTGAGGCGATACAGTCCAGAATCCGTCCCAACACACACAACATTTTCAACGGCAATGATTGCGCGAATTTCTTTGTTTAGCAACTGCTCGCTTACGGGAGTCCAAGAGTTGCCAGCGTCCGTGGAACGGAATACACCATTAACAAGTGCCAAGTACATTACAATATTGGTTCGCTCCCCAAGGGTCCCATCTGTTATGACGAGATCAATTAGTGGACCCGCTGGACGTGGACCGAGTGGATGCCACGTCTCGCCTCTGTCCATTGAAGCGAGAATTTCTGTATCGGAGACAACGTAGAGGGTGTCGTCCCGTTCTGTTATCTGCCACGATCCGTTAGGGGACATGTTGGCGTTGACAAGGTTCCACCGACTTTTATCGTCCGTCAATCTATAGAGGTCGGCACCTGTTCCGACGTAAGCATCTCCGTCAGATGTTATGAATAGGTTCTGAACGCCACCACCTTCGGGTCCCCCAGTTTGGGTCCACTGCGGTTTCGGGGTTGAGACCTCTATCGTGTCGATGGGGAGTGTGGCAACAAGAGAGTCGTCAGGTTTCTGACCTTCCCCAGGACTTCTACCGGGGAGTGCCGAACTTCCTGTCTGAGTCCGGACGGCGGGTTTCGCAGGGGAATCGTAAATAAAAACCGCGTCAATAATTTCAACCGTCGGTTCCGAGGTGGCATTGAGGTTGTATGGCTTCTGAAACCGGGAGAGATGCTGCGTGCCAACCCCGATCAGTAGGAAAAGCACGACGGCTGAAACAGCAGAAAGTGCCAAGGGGGCTATCGGCTTACCCGTGGAAACAGGAACGGGACTCAGACGTGAAACTTCCCGTATGATGTTTTCTGTCAATTGATCGGGGAGTTGGAAACTGCCAAGATTCTGCTGGAGTACATTTCCGTCTTTTCGTAAACGGTTGCGAGCGCGGCTCAGGCGGCTTTTGACGGTATTGGGAGATACACCCAGAAACTCGCTGATCGCTTTGATCGTCATCTCGCCGAGGTAATGGAGCGTCATCACTGTTCGCTCGCTTTCTGGCAGTTTCTGGAGGAGTTTCTTTACGACTTCACGGCGCGCTTCACTGGCTTCAGTTGCCTGTTTTTCCGCGACGTATTGAGAGTATGCCCCCTTGTTCACCGCACTTGAATCGATAGTATCAAGGGATTCGATAGGTATGCGGCTCTTTCGGAGCCAATCAAGGCACAAGCGTGCCACGATCAC
The DNA here is from genome assembly GCA_965208635.1 of Candidatus Poribacteria bacterium. Lineage (GTDB taxonomy): Bacteria > Poribacteria > WGA-4E > WGA-4E > WGA-3G > WGA-3G. The sequence continues at coordinate 4,736,289 of OZ242349.1, read as the reverse complement.
ATAGAGCCATCCGACGAACGCGTTATGATCCCTCAAAGTTCCAAGTTTTTTATACGCCGTGAGAAACGCGTCCTGTGTGATCTCCTGTGCGATGTGAAAATCACCGATTTTTCGCCAAGCGAGCGCGTGAGCGCCTTTCTGATATTTTTTTACCAAAGCACTGAAGGCATCCTGATCCCCTTGTAAGACTCGCTGAATGAGTCGAGCATCGCTCTGTGGCATTACATGCCTCCTCCCAAATGATTACGTCTGTTGATTGAAGTGACGTAACTTAGGTGTCAAAGGGTTGCATTATTTTTCAAAAAAATGAAAAACCGATCTCTGGTGAGTTTAAAACCGCTTCAGATCGGATTTATAGGATACCTGGGGCATGGGACCTCGCTTTCTTTTGCTACAACGACCTCAGTGGTTGATACCAATTTTGAATAGGTTCAAATTTCTATCTACCCTGCAAGAGGGTCGTTTTGCAAGTACGGACGCAGTATATTTCGGAGTTTGCGGTGGGCATAGTGCAAGTATGTTTTAACGGTGTTCTCCGATTTACCCAAGCGTGAGGCAATCTCTTTTATCGGGAGTCCCTCCCAGTGACGCAGATAAATAACATTTCGCTGACCTAACGGCAGTTTACGGATGGCTTTACGGATGATGTGTCCGAGTTCCTTCTTTTCAAGCACCTCACACGGCGAAGGTTGTAGATCGGTCATTTGAAGTGTATCATCCGCATTCTGAGGTAATTCTTCAAATCCTAAAACCTTTCCTCTATCCCGTTTGCGGAGAAAATCAATACTACGATTGACAGCAATCTGGTAAAGCCAACTGTAGAATACGGAGTGTCCCTTGAAGTTCGGCAGTGCCTGCCATGCCTTCAAGAACACCTCTTGACAGAGGTCTTGGGCTGTCTCGCGGTCGCCAACCTTGTGGTAAATCAGATGATAGATTTTTTGCTGATATTTACGGACAAGCGGATTAAACGCCTCTGTATCGCCATTCTGGGCGCGTGCGACGAGTTCCTGATCATTGCAATCGTTGAGTTCAGTGTGTATCGTTAAAGTATTCCTCATATTTTTCTCCTTTGGTGAGTATCTTATTCGATCCATTGCATTGTTTCTCGGAGCTGTTCCTTTGCTCTCGCATAATCTCGGCGCGTCTGATAAAAGACGCGTTGTGCCTCGGTAAATTGTGCTTGTGTTTCAAACGCATCATTGTAAGTCATATTTTGATAGCCGGGTATTTCAACCGTGACTTCATCCAGCACGCGTTCTATGGTTCGTAACCTTTGCTCAAAAATCCTCACCCGTGTTTCTTCGATCTCCATGCGTTCTTTGGCATTCGCCACGGCACGATAGTCGCGTCGCACCTCTACACGGATGGACTTCGTTTTTTCGACATACACCAACTGAAGCCTCTCGAGTTCCGCAAGTTCTCGAGCGCGGAGATTCTTCGTCCTGTTCCCATCGTATAGCGGGATGTTGAAGTTGAAACGCAGTTCCCAGCCATCCTGTGTTCTCGGATTTGTTTGAAAAATGCTTGAGTTATCTCGTTCTCGGTCAAGTATCACTGGATCATAGAGTGCCTTTGCATCCCACGTCTGCCCCCTGGAACCTACACTGGGCTGATGTTGCTCCAATAGCACATGGAGGTCTTTGTAGCGCGCTTCGGCAGAAAGTTCAGGGAACCGGTTCCAGATTGTTTCACCAGCGAGACGTTCTTGGCGGACGATATCGCCTGTTAAATCTCGCAAGTCAAGGTTATTTGAAAGGGCAAGTTCAACAGCAGTTTCGAGTGTCATATCATCCTCAGGCAGGGATTGTGAGAGGGTGACTTGTGAGAGTGGATCGAGTCCGATGAGGCTGATAAGTGCAGCGGTGTCGACATCAAGCCGTCGTTGAAGTTCGTTAATGGCGAGTTGCTGTTCGGAGAGTTCAAGTTCAGTATTGAGGCGACTGAGGAAAGGGATCCGTTTTTCTGCGTGCCTGATTTGTGTGCCTTTCAGTTTTTTATTGAGTTCGGTTTCAATGGCACGTCGTTCGTGAATCTCTTCCTGTGTGAGGATGATATTGTTCCAGAGATTCCGAACAGTGTGAACGCTCTGCTTTTTGGCGTTTTCGTATTCAATTTCCGCTTTACGCACCTGTTCCTGGGCGTCATCAAGTCCTGCTGGAATTTCGCCGAATTGTGCGAGGAGCATACTTGCCTGTGCCCGTGTGAGATAGTCTCTGTCGTCTATATCACCATCTTTTTGACGTTGATATTCGCCGGTGACCCCGACTTGTGGCAGATAAACAGCCTTAGACACGCGGAGGTTTGCCTTGGCGCGTTCGACGACTTTTTCCGCTTGTTTCACCGCCTCATTGTTCTGTAGTGCGAGTTCGATAGCGCGGGCTGGCTGTAGTGGGACGAGTCGTTGTACTTGAGCAGAAACATCTACACTACTCAAAAGTAAACAGATTATAAAAGCTATCAATCCTTTGTTCATTATAATTTCCTTTTTGATAGTTTTCAGAGGAGTGGTTTTCGGTACGGAAAATCCGAAGGATTTTCCTTTCAGTCGTCGGTTTTCGGTTAAGAGGTGTTTTTGCTGGGGTGTTTCCCCTCACTTAACAACATCCTCTTGTTACCGATAACTGATAACCAAAAGGAAACCCGAAGGGTTTCCGTACCGATGACCATTCTTCAACGTCGACTGATACGGATTGTGACGATAACAATCCCAATCATCAGCAGGATCAACGCACCGAACAACAACGTCGTCACTGACATTTGTGTTTGAGACTCCACTTGCACCGTGATCGAACGGTCGCGTGCTTCAAACTTACGGTTATCGACGGTGACTTCAGCGTTCAACTTCGCTTGATATTCTCCCACACCGATGTCCGCAGGCGGACTCAACGTCAGTTGGATCTCTGTTTCTTCGTTGCGTCTCAACGAACCGACAACTTCGGGGATGACCGTGTATTTCCAATCCGTGTTGACATCGACAAGCATACGAATGTCAACCAGATCGCGGGTGCCGATGTTCTTCAACGTCGCTGTCATGTTCACCTCTTCGCCGATCTTGATCGTCTGGAACGCGTTCGGCACGAATACCTCAATCTCCGGCACTCCCTTTGGAATCAGTTCAAACCGTTCCACACCCCCTTGAATACCCGCAATCCTATCAGCAGATAAATCTAAGCGATTATTGACCCCCCCGAGTTCATTTGCCTCCGCCTCATCAATCACAGCGACGTAGAACTCAAGCGTGCTATCGAGGTAGGACGCATCCAATTCCTCCGGAAGATAGACAATCAAGGAGAGGTTCCGCTTGGATTGTTCTTGCGTGAACTTTACCTGCGACTGCCGAGACTGCGTCTCCGGGTCTTGGAACTCAAAGGAGAGCCGATTCAGGAGGTTAATGACGCGCAACTGGAAGGTATTCTCCGTCTCCGCTAACCGATCGAGCGTCAAATCGTAGGTGACGCTGCTCCCTAAGTTGCCTTCCTGTGAAAAACGCAGCGAACTGACATTGACGACGTCCAACGCAGACTCTTTTTGCAGATAAATCAAGCGCATATCGGGTGCGTCAAGCTCAGGATAATCTAACGATACCTTCAGGCTCTCAACATCTTTCTGGAGTTGGAACGTCAGATCTACGGCTTCATTGTAACCCAGGACTGGAATCTTCTCTTCATACGGCTTGACGATGTTCGTGTCATCGGTGACATCCAGTAAGGAGACATAAATTCCACGAATCTCGTTTGCGGCGGCAATCTCTTCAGGCGTCGCATCACTCGACATCGCTTCGGTTGTCGACGTGTTCTTCAACTGAATTGTCACCATCATCTGGTTGTCAACGCGAAACTTCTTCGCACTCAGGATAGAGATGTAGCGCGTGTCCTCCTCAAGATGGATTTTGTAGGAAATATCCTCATCAAGATATTTGAGATTAACGATGATGTTGTCCACATTCCGCCGCAGTTCAAAGTCAAGGGTTTTTTCCTGTCCGTCTTTCATCGTCGGAATCCGAGGTTCATAAGGATAACCGATGATAGATTCCGTCTCGTCTTTGATAGAGACATAGACATTGTTGATTTCTTGTGCTGTGTTAGCATCTGCTTCCTCTGTCTCGCTTTTCAGTGCCCCATAGATCAGAACGACTTCCAGACGCCGTCGGTCGCCCTCCTTGTAACGCCTCGCGGACACCACAGAGATATACGGATCCTCCTGTTTGAGGTGAATGTTCTTCTCGTCAACTTCACCTGAGTACGTCAACTCAACGACAACATCGCGCACATTCTCTTTTATGAGTTCAAACTCCAGCGTGACGGATTCACCCTCTTTGAGCGTTTCAATGCGTTGTTCATAAGGTTCGGTGATGGTTGCTCCGCTTGTACCATAACCTTCTTGCTCTTTAATCGCGACGAAGATGTCGTCAATCTGTGCGCTGATGATAATCTCGCGTCCGAGTACTTTTGAACTTTCAACAAGTTTGACGGGAGAGGAACTATTCCGCAAGGTAATTGAGAACAATTCCCGACCATCGGCAGATTCATAGAGGCTTGTCGTTTCAACGGTGATGTGCCACTCATCTTTCAGTGAGTCAAGTTCGACCTGTTGGAGTGTCAGTTTCGCCTGTTCATATTCATCGACGGCGCGTTCGTAAGCCTCCTCGGCTTTATTCACCTCGGAGACGGTGACAATGTTGTCCTCTTCCATCATCATCGTCCTGAGATTTTCGAGATCGACCTGTTTCTTTTTCATCAATTTTTCTGCCAATTCCATCTTCAGGCGTTCGACTTCTATCAGGATTTGGCGACTCTGTTCGTCTTTCGTTTTCCCGTTGCTGTCATTAGTGGACGGCAATTCTTCAGCGGATACAATCGGCGGACCCATCGACCGTAGGATGCCCGTCGCGCTCATGAAGAAAACCAGCACGAGTGTTAAAGATTGTAAGATTGGAGGGTTAGAAGATTGGAAGGCTGGGGACCCCAGCCTTCCATCTTTCCATCCTTCCTTTCCATTCTTCCATTTTTTCTTCAATCTTTCCATTTTCTTCCACCTTTCTCTCTCTTATTCTGTTGCCTCTTCTTCGGGTTCATAGCCTGCCACGTAATGCAGGTAGAGTGCTTCAAGATCCTCTTTAAGAATTTCGTCACGCGTGAGTTCCCGCTCCAGATTGCCTTGTACGAGGATGCCGATCCTGTCAGCGACCTCTTTCGCCCGGAAGATGTCGTGTGTAGACATAAAGATAGATTTCCCTTCCTCCTTCAATTCACGCAGCAGGTTCAGGAAATCAGCACCCCCTTTGGGGTCCAAGCCCGAAGTCGGTTCATCAAGCAGAACGGCTTGCGCGTTCTTCATGATTGTGATTGCGATCCCCAGACGTTGGCGCATCCCTTTGGAAAATGTCTTCACGCGTCGTGTAAAGGCTTCCTCCGGTAAACCGACACGTCCAAGCGTGGCATCGAGTTCCGCGTTGGATACTTTCTTTCGTCCACCGAGTTTTGCGAAGAAAGAGAGATTTTGGCGCGCCGTGAAGTTGCGATAGAGTTCGACGTTCTCCGAAACGTAAGCGAGATGTTTCTTCGCTTCAAGTGGAAACTTCGGAATCTCGATATCACCTATCAATGCGGTGCCACTCGTCGGTTCGATGAAGTTTAGGAGCATGGACATGGTTGTGCTTTTCCCGGCACCGTTGGCACCAAGGACAACGTAGATCTCGCCATTGTCCACTTTCAGATTCAATTTGTTGACGGCTGTAACGTTTTCGTTATAGACTTTCGTGAGGTCACGGGTTTCTAACATCGGTTTTTCCTCCGGTTATTTTTTGCGCTTTATAATTAAGGATACGATTTTGAGGCAGAATGGGTGCATTGTGGAAAAAATTGAGAGATACACGTTTTATAATAAACCCACAATGACTTTGGCGTTGCGGGTAGGCGGGGTTATAAACCCCGCCAGCAGAGGGTGAGGTATCCCTCACATCAGATATCGGAACGGAAGAACTTCAAGAACGCCACCACCGTAAACGCTAAAGCAAAAAAACCCAGTAAGAACACATCCATTGCAGAGCGACGCAATGTGTCCGATAAAGCGGATTCCGTCAGGGTTGGCGGTGGTGGAATTTTTTCTGTCTCGGATTCAGCAGAATCATGCTCCTTCCGTCTTGCCAACTGCATAAACTGTGCAAGCACGTCGCCTGAAATTCCGCTGAAATACGAATCATCGAGTTGATCGTAGTATCGCTCACCCGTTTGAAAGTAGGTGTCCCTTTTCAACTTGCCAGTTTGGGTGAGGTTCATCGCAAAATAGGTGAGTGAAGACGTTGGCGCGATCCGGGAGAGCATCTCACCAACCTGCTCTTGCCGATCCTTCTCGCGTTGATAGTCCCTGTCAATTTTGCCCGCTTGGTTCTGAAACTCCAGTCGAAACTGTTCATCAATCGGTCCTCTGAGTTTATCCATCTTTTTTTGCGTCTCTGGATCGCTTAGGTTAATACCGATACTGCCTTCGTTGTTCGCAAAAGCTAAGGCTATTTTTTCCGAAATCTTCTCTTCCTTATCTTTTGTCAGGTTATTGCGAAGTGCGGTTTTCTCCATATAAACAGTCTGCTGGGTCTGGGTGGGTGCGACGAGTTTCGCGACGACAAACGCCCCTCGCGGTGCAATCAGCACGGCAAACACCCAAAACGTAAATGCGACAATCAGGGCAGTCTTGGAGTTATCGACATACGTTGAAATGACCACACCTATCGCAAAAAAGACCGCAATATAGAGCAGCGAGACAAGCGTCAGACCCAGCACTGGCAGCGCAACATTGAGCTCACCGAGCGGAAATCCCTGCCAGACGATCAGGAGTAACCCCAAGAGGAAGGATACTAAAAAGGGAACAACGAACACAATGTATCCACCGATTAGCTTGCTCCACAAAAACACATCTCGGGGAAGCGGATTTGACAGATTTATCCGGAGCGTGCCTGCCTCTCTTTCTCCGGCAACAGCATCAAACGTAAATAGAAGGGCGAGCAGACTGAAAACCGTCCCCACAATAAATAGGAAATCAAGGTTTCCGAGGGCATACGCCACGGATGCTTGTGAAAGCCCTGTTGAACCTTGTCGAACCCCATTACGGGTCATCCCGAGATAGGTCGGCAGTGCTTCCTCTATCCCGTTCGCAAAGACGCTCAAAGGTGTGGGTTTGAGGAAGAACTTAGAGACCTCCACGTTTGGATCGCTTGCATTCGGTGGATTCTCCTTCGCTTCTGCCCGCGTGCGTTTCACCGACTCTTGATAATCTGTTAAGTTCTGGCTATACCTGCGGTAATTGATGGAGAGGGTGAGTGGGATGAGCAACGCACACATCAGCAAGAGTGCAACGAACCGGACGCTGAGAATGTGATGCATGATCTCTTTTTGAATTAATGTCGTTAACATGGTAATTTCTCCTGTGTTTTTTTAGGGTTCGGTGTTCGTTGTAGCGCAAATTCACAGTTTATGCTACAACGTCTTTTATGGGACTTACTGTATAGCACATCACAGGGATATCAAATCCGCTAATTGTTGAAGGATGTCCTGTCCCTCTTCGGTTTTCAGGAATTCTTCTCCCAGTTGTGCTTGGAGTTGCGACTTTAGTTGTTGCTTAATTTGGTTTTCCACCTGCGGGATGGCTTCCTTGAGGATATTCATCCCTATTGGTGTCTCAAGAATGCCTTTTCCGAGTTGTGCTTCAATCTGAGAAGTAATTTCTTTTTCCAGGGCATTCAACATTTTTGGCACGAATTTTTTGAGGAATTCTTCGGTGGCTTGTTTGAGACTCTCTCTACCTTCTTGGGTCTTGAGAAACGCGTCTCCGTGTTGTTTACGTAAGCCATGCACAACGTCGGCGAGCGAGGAGAACCCTATCTTATTGCTATCATAGATGTCCCTCTGCGGTCCGTTGCGATAGAGTTTCCCACTGAGACTTAGGTTGAGACGGTGGTGTTCACAGCGAACGATAGGTATCATCCCGCCTTCCGGTGTCCACAGCATTTGTTGTTCCTCTTTCTCAGAAGGTCGAATCTCGTAGAGATAGCTGCACGGCAGTGTTGGGTCGGAGGCATCTTCGGTGAGAACGCCAGGGACACCTGCCGTCGGGTCTGCTGGGCAGAGGAGCGCTCTCTTCTCCAAATATTGTGGAGAAAGATCGGAAAGCCACTGCGGATATGCATCGGCGTTGGCGGCTCTATAGTCATCAAGGGCGCGCTTTATCTGCCGCAAATTTTCTCTGCACGTTTCAATGCCTTTAATATCCTTAGCAATTTGATCCTCCGAAAGCGAGGCTAATTCGTAGGGATAGGCATCTGCTAAGAGACACCGGTTTAGACGCATCAATGCTTCCCCACTCTTCGGGTTTTGCGTAAGAAGTGTCTGTGTCTGTTCACTGAGTTCGATATCAGCGAACCGTTGCGCATCGTAGAGAGAATCCACTTGAAGCAGTCGATTTAGGTCTGAAAGCAGGACCTTCTGCTGCTGTGCGGAGGGTGTGCTTGTACCGTTGTATCCGAGTAACACCCACTGCATATCTTCGGACAATTGCGATGCGATAAATTTGGACACCGGTGCACGCGTGTCTTGGAGTTTCACGATCAAACTGCCGGGGTCTTTCATCGCATCCATGTCAAAGAGAAACTGGTCTGTGCCTGCGTGAAGCGACAGTTGCGAGCCTATGATTGTCACCAAAGTTGTGATCAGAAGTGTTAGGGAATTGCGAATCTTGCGTCGTAAAATTATGCTTTTCATTTTTTAATCTCCTTAGCGTGTTAGTATATTTCAGATTTTTTATTCGGATTCATCAAGCGTGAAACGTAGCACACCACTGCCAGCGGTGCCGACATACAGTGTGTTACCATCAACAGCAAGAGAGTGAACACGGACTGGAATTTCCGGTGTAACCTGTTGCCACGTGTTAGCATTGGCTTTCAACTGGTACACCCGTTGCTGGTGTGTCCCATAGACAGTTGTGCCGTCTACTGCTAATTTTTCTATGATAAACGGCATACCTTCTGCATCGGTTATCGCCTGCCAAGAAATACCATCGTTTGAAGATGCAACGCCTCTATCGGTTGCGACATAAATGGTTGATCCGGCAAAAGCGATTGTCTTGAAGTATGTAACAGAGAACGGAAGTGATGTAGTGATATCGTCCCAAGTATCTCCCTCATCGAATGATTGGAAAAGATGTCCATCGCTTTTACCAGCATAGACGGTCTTCCCTAAAACAGCGAGTTTCAAACGGAAGTCAAAAGGATCCTTAGTGTCGTCAAATACCTGAGTGAACTCAGCAGTGAACTCATTTTGATTGACCAACCCAGTATCAAACCACTGAGCTGTTCCGGGTTTCCATCTGAAGAGTCTCTGTTCAGATTCCATATAGTAAGCAGTATCACTGACAGCGAAACTCCCCAAAACCGCCCCAATAAGTTTAACTAAGCTTTTCTTGACGATCTGGCTATATGTCTCACTGACTCTATCTACATCTACGTCTTCAAGGTTAAGCACGTCTTCAAGGTTAAGTTTTTTATCCACTTCACTGTTTTTCTGATCTTCGTCTTGCCCTGTTGCTAAAAGGTCCTTTTCCATTTCTTCATTAACCGTTGCTAAAAGATCCCTCTCCATTTCCTCACCTATTAACTCGTTATAGTCTTTCCGCTCCAAAATCGGTATTTCGGGGACAGGGATTAAGGTGTTGTCTTCATCAGAAAATTGGAAAAGTTGAGGTAGCACTCCTTTGACCCCTCTGATATAGAGCGTGTCATTGAATTCCAGAATCGCCGTTAAGTTCAGAGAGTCAAGGGTGTCCTCTGAAACTGGGGTCCAGGATTCGCCACCGTCAGGTGAGACGACGAGTGTCTGTCCCATGTTGGCATAAAGTTTGTTAGGCGTAGCAACTAAATCCTTGACCCCCGTCTTTACCAGTCCCGTGTTAAATGGGTGCCATGTTTTACCCGCATCGGTCGTCCGATAAATTCCAAAAGGTCCGCTCTTGTAGAGGGTATTCGTAGGAGAAATATGCTCTATATCTGAAGTGAAGATATCCGTATTCGTAGGGGTAATATACCCTATATCTGAAATGTCCGAACCCAAGTTACCCCACGTTTTACCTGAATCATTTGAGTAATAACTTTTTCCACCGTTTAGGACCAAAAGACTTTCTTGCGATGCGACGATTTTGGTGTCCAAGATAGGTCCTGTTCCTGAATCGCTAATTTGCGCACCGATTGTGAAACCGAAACCACCTTCCTGCGAAGATTCTGGCTCTACAATAAAGTCTAATGCCTGCCACGAGTCTCCTAAATCCGTTGAGCGATAGAGGGACAGAGTGGTTCCCATCGTCATTCGCATTGAGGCGGTTGGTGACATCTCCTGTGCCCTAACCTCAGGACCTACAGCAACATAGAGTTGGTGTCCTGCACTTTCCAATGCTCGGACATTCTCGGATTCTCCTACCGGCAGTTGTTCCCAACCTTCAGATCTGCGGCGATAGAGTCCAGCATCCGTTCCGACAAACAGCGTGTTTTCAATAGTCGTAATCGCACGAATCTTTCTATCATTGATACCATCGTTCAGAGATGTCCAGGATTTCCCAGCGTCCGTAGACCGGAATACGCCATCAGTGAGCGCCAAGTACATTATAATATCGGCTTGCGCCGCAAAATCTTCATCTGTTATTAAGAGGTCGATCAACTGACCTTCAGGACGTGTTCCCAACGAGTTCCATGTCTCGCCTCCATCTGCGGAAGCGAGCAATTCGGTATCGGAGACGATATAGAGGGTATCCTCGTGTTCTGTGATTTGCCATGATCCCTGAATAGGGACGTTAGGCGTGATGGCTCGCCATGCGTTTCCATCGTCTGTCAATGTGTAGAGATCTGCGCCTGCGCCAGCGTAGAGCTTGCCATTCGCTGTGAAGAACAGACGCTGGACGCTACCGCCTACGGGTCCCTTTGTCTGGGTCCACTGCGGTTTCGGGGTTGCAACCCGTGTGTTGTCAACAGGGAGGGTCGCAAAAAGGGTTTCGTCGGATTGTTGACCTGACCCGGGACCTTTCCCCGGTGTAACTGAACTTCCTGCCTGACTCCGAATCGCAGGTTTTGCGGGTGAATCTAAGACAAACACCGCATCAATAATCTCAACCGTCGGTTCTGAGGTAGCGTCGAGACTGTAAGGTTTCTGAAAGCGAGAGAGGTATTGTGTACCAACACCCATCAACAGGAAGATCAGGACAGCAGAGGCAGCAGAAACTGCCAAAGGTGCCACCGGTTTACTCGCTGCAGGTGGAACGGGAGTGATACGCGAGACTTCCTGCATGATGTTCTCGGCTAAGGTATCAGGGAGTTGGAAGCTACCAAGGTTCTCTTGAATTATATCTTCCTCTTTCCGTAAACGGTTGCGGGCGCGACTGAGTCGGCTTTTGATGGTATTCTGGGAGACACCGAGAAACTCGGAAATGGATTTGATCGTCATCTCGCCAAGGTAATGCATCATCATCACCGTCCGTTCGCTTTCCGGTAATTTCTTAAGCAGTTCTTTGACGATCTCACGGCGCGTCTCATCGGCTTCAGTTTCCTGTTTTTCTGCTACATATCGAGAATATGACACTTTGTCCACCTCATTCGTATTGCCAGCATCTTCAGCATCTAAGGAGTCCATCGGTAGGCGACTCTTTTTGAGCCAGTCACGACATAGGTTCGCCGCGATAACATACAGCCATCCTGCAAATTGGTTATGGTTTTTCAAGGTTCTGAGTTTCTTATACGCAGTGAGAAACGCATCTTGCGTAATTTCTTGTGCGATGTGAAAATCACCGATCTTCCGCCACGCAAGTGTGTGAACCCCTTTCTGATATTTTTTCACTAAGGGACTGAATGCGTCCTGGTCCCCTCGTAATATACGTCGGATGAGTTCAGCATCGGTGTGTGCCATCCTAAGTCTCCTCTGGAACGATTACTCTTTGATAGAAGTGACCTACTTTTAACCGTTCGATTGTCGTTTTATTTTATCAGGTAGGCAAACATACAACAAATTCTCTAAAGTTGAACACGTGACCGCCCAGTTTTGTGGAGTTCCCTGGACGTTCCGAGAAATTCTGTCCAAAGGAGCGACATCTGCACAGTGAATGGAGGCGTGAGCATTCGGTTTGGGGTTAGGATCGGTTTCAACGTTCCCGAAAGCAAGATAACCGATACCGAACAACAACAAACATACCAGAATCAGGTTAATCATTACAAAGCGCATGGTTTTCTCCTTTTTGGTGGAAATTCTGTTAAGTTTGTGAGTCACAACTTGGCTAAAATCTAACATCTTATGATTGGGGTGACGACTCTTAGGTACCAAAAGGTTGCATTATTTTTGAAAATTAAAAAAATAAACTTATTTTTTGAGTATTTCCCAAAAGCCATCACATCCAATGATTGGGGTGACGACTCTTAGGTACACAAAGGTTGCATTATTTTCAAAACGGGAATCAAGATCAGATGATTTCAGTAAAAACAGATGGTATAGTTGTAATTTTCTTTTATACTTCTTGAAATATGTGTTATACTTTGCATACAGACTTTTGGCGTAGCTTGCAATTTCCGTGGGATTAAAAAGTAGATCAATGGGGATCGCGAGCGCGAAGAAACACCCAAGCAAAAACACTCGCTCCTACAGCAAGGGGTTGCTAAGGAACCACGACATGCTCAACTGGGAGGCATAGCATGGAACACCATATAACGGATGAACAGTGGGAACATTTTTCGGAAAACGGTTACGTGCGCATCGGACAAGTCGCGACGGATACCGAACTCGCGAGACTGCAGCAGCAGATGGATGACATCATGCTCGGTAAGGCATCGCTGGATTATGACCAAATCATGATGCAGCTGGATCGGGAGCCCGGAAAGAACTCCCCTGGACCGCAGTCTAAAGGGCACAAAGGTGCCACGTTGTTGTATCGGAAAATACAGAACCTTGAACTCGATCCGATTTTCTTGGCGTATCTCCAGAAACCCGTTTTCCAAGAGGTGTGTGCGAAAATCTACGGAGATGACACCCCTGTTGCCTGTTTTCGGGCAATGTTTATGAATAAACCCGCACACGAAGGTACGCAGTTGACATGGCATCAAGACAGGTGGAGAGACCTCGATCGCGACCCACAGATTACGATTTATACGGCTCTCGATCCGGCAATGATTGAGAATGGTTGCGTACATATCATTCCGAAGTCGCATAGTAGGCTCATCAACCCTGAAAACGGATCAGGTTTTCTCACACAGGAACACATTGACGACATCGTTGCGCAGGCGACACCACTCCCGATGGAATTGAAGGCTGGAGAAGTCGTCTTACTCCACAATTGGATGCTGCACAGCTCTGGGACTAATGATACGGATATTCCGCGGCGGGCGTTCAGCGTCTGCTACATGCATGGTGAGACGAAGTCGCATCACGGGCATGCCTTTACGCGGGTGTTCGGCGATGGCGCAATCAGTGTCGACGATTTATCGAAGTTTAAGTATGAAAGCCCGATCGTTTAAGTTTGGGAGCAGCCCGTAATCGGCAATCAGCAAAGACGCAAGCGTTACTGAACGCCTCTTTCTTTACCGACTGCTGAAAGGTTTTTTCGTAAGAAAAACCGCCCTGACTGCCGACCGCTATAAAAAAACTGCCCTGACCGCTGACAACTACTAAACAAGGAGAAAAATATGGCGAAGATTCGACTTGCCATGATTGGATGTGGTGGAAACTCATCAGGCCACGCCAGACGCATGAATGAAAACCCTGACGTGCAAATCGTCGGCACCTGCGATGTGAACACTGACATTGCGAACGGTTATATTGATCGGAACCTGTCCGATCTGAGTCCGCGCCCGAGTGCTTATGACGACATCGGCACGATGCTGAAAGAGACATCGCCGGATGCCGTGGTCATCTCTACTCCGCACACGCTCCATTTTGAGCAGGGGATGCAGGCACTTGAGGCAGGTTGCCACGTTTTGATGGAGAAGCCGATGGTTACTTCTTCCAGAGATGCGTATACCCTCGCAGAAAAGGTGGAAGAGACGGGATTAACGCTTACTATCGGTTACAATACACCATGTTCACCCAATTTCTATTATACTCGGGAAATTGTCCGTAGCGGCGAATTTGGCAAGCTGGAATTGGTCATTGGCTATATCACGCAAGGCTGGAAAGGTGGCACAACGGGTACATGGCGACAGAACCCGAAACTTTCCGGTGGTGGACAAGCTTACGATAGCGGAGCACATCTCCTGAACAGTCTCTGCTGGGCAGTCGAGTCGAAAGTCGCTGAAGTCTACGCCTATACAGACAACCAAGATCGGGACGTTGACATCAATTCCTCAATCAACGTGAAGTTTGAAAGCGGTGTTCTCGCGGCGATGGCTGTGAGTGGCAATTGCCCAAGCCCTGGCGGTACACACATGGCATTGGTGTTTGAGAACGGCAGGATTGAGGTTGACGGCTGGGGTGGCGGTTGGATTCGCGTCTGGAAAGGTGGAGAAGCGTTGGATCCACCTCCGATTACAGACGACATGTCCGCGGGCTCACCTGATGACAACTTCATCGATACGATTCTCGGCAGAGCGGAACCCCGGACGAGTCCGATGAATGGGATTATCCAATCTGAATTGATGGACCTCATCTACGAATCCGCGGAGACCGGTGTGCCAGCGCGCCCAGAACGCTAAGACTACTTTCCCTGACCTGGTAGGTGCGGTTTCTAACCGCACCTTTATATTAGCGTAGCACCTTCAGGACGCGGTGCCGTCGGTCGGATGGGCATTTTCTCATAAGAACGGTATGTGAGTTCCGCTAAATGCGGGGTTTCAATTCGGACGTGTCCTTCTGCTCGCGAGTGCATGAGTGCATCGAGAACACCCGTCACGAGCAGGGTCCGCTCTACAGGATACTGGGGTTTCCCTGTCACGAACATCTCTTCGATATTGAGACTCAAATAACTGAAATGGGCATGTGGGGGTCCGTTCTGTAGGTAAAACTCCGTCGCGTAGTGAGTATCGCCTGTTTTCGCAGCGTAAGCGAAATCGGATACATAGCCAGTCAACATCAACACAGCAGAACGGAACCCATCACTATGCTCCAATAGGAATGCCGTTGGATTTGGGCAACCTTCTATAAAAGTCGTATCCGGACGATTCTCGATCTGAGCACACGCCCTTTCTGCTAAATCGAGAGACCATTTTCCAGATGCACCCGCCTCCCAGACCGCATCTCCTTCCAGACACTGAATCGCCACGATTCCAGACTCACCGCCCTGTCGACGTTCAATCATGCACTGTAGCGTCTCAAGTGAATGAAAACCATAAGACTCTACACCGGCGTAACCGATACCAATAGCCGATTCCAATTCTATATCGAGAGGATGTTCCAAAAAGGGTTTCCGCCAACTGAGAGGAAGTGAGGAACCTGCCATAAACGGGACATCAAGTGCTTTTGCGCGATGATACATCCAAATGGCATCGTCCCAATTATAGGAGAGGTGCTTATCACAGAACACAGGGACCGACCTACCACTCGATGCGAAAACACCACAAATCTGCTCGAACATATAGCGACGCGGGTACATGTGTTGTCCGATCTCGTTATATGGGTAGTCGCCGTGTTCACCGATAAGTAGCACGCCATCGACAGCCAGTTCATTCCCGCCGAGTGTCAATGCTTGCCGAATACTTGGGTAAATGGGAACGTTATTCTCGGCAGCTAAACCGACCCCGATGTCCCGATCGTCTACCTGATCCAGATATATGGACACCAATTCCACGCGAGGCATCTGATGCCCGGTATCTGTGGGAAACCCCTTCATGTATTTCGTAGCAATCACGTCTGCATGCGAATGCTGATAGTATGTTGTAATGATTGCGGCAATTTTTTTAGGTGTAGTCATTGTTTCCCTCGTCTATCAATAAGGAAAATAGCAATTAGCAGTCAGTTGGCGGCTGCCGGTGAAGAGGCCTTCGTTATACCGAATCCCGTAGCCTGCAACATCGGCGCAGGCGGATATACGCCAAGAAACGCCTAACGTACAATACACTTGACCGAACCGCAAGGAAAAATTAAAAATTTATCTAACGATTTCGGTGCCGATGCCACCCTCTGTGAAGACTTCAAGGAGTAGCGAGTGGGGAATCCGTCCATCAATAATATGCGTTTTATAGACCCCACCCATGAGTGCTGTCGTGCATGCCTCCACCTTCGGAAGCATACCGCCTGCGATGAGTCCCTCTTCAATCAACGGGTCTATTTCTCTCATACGAATGGTAGGCATTAGCGAGGAGGTATCCGATAGATCGCGGAGGATGCCGAGCGTATCTGTGAGAACAATTAACTTCTCCGCTTGGAATGCGGATGCGATCTCGCCCGCCATGGTATCGGCATTGATGTTATAGGTTTGTCCGTCAACGCCAACACCAATGGGTGCGATGATGGGGACATAATCTGCTCTGTCGAGTGCCGTAATTGATTCGGTGTTCACACCAATGATTTTTCCTACAAACCCCAAGTCAACATCTGTGAGTCGTCCGTTTTCGTCGGCAACTTGAGTTTCCTGCTTCTCGGCGAGTATCAGGTTCGCGTCCTTTCCAGACAACCCAATCGCTTTTCCACCGTGTTGGTTGATCCGAGAGACAATCTCCTTGTTGATTGACCCAAGCACCATCTCAGCGATTTCAACCGTTTCGGCGTCGGTTACGCGTAACCCCTGTACAAATTCCGGGACTTTCCCAATCTTATCCATCCATGCGGTGATTCTCGGTCCACCGCCGTGAACGATAATGGGGCGGATGCCGACATATTTCATCAGTACAATGTCCTGCATGACGGAATGGATGAGCGATTCATCCTCCATCGCGGCACCGCCATATTTGATAACAATCCGCCGATCGTAAAAGCGTCGGATATAAGGTAAGGCTTCGATAAGAACTTCAGCAGTTCTGTCCATGTCGTTCAGTCTCATTCCCTATCTTTTTATAAAATAGTGTATAATATTATGATACGCAAACCCTCTGGGTTTGTCAAATTAAATCCCGTAAATCCTAATTCAGACAATTAACAAGGAACACAAACGCAATGCAAATATCTGCACAGATTTCACAATTTCACGGCGTAGGTATACCATTTGAAGTTTGCGAGATGCCCGTAGTTGCCACTCCAGACAGCATTCTCGTTCATGTATCCCTTTCAACGATCTGCGGCTCCGACCTTCACACAGTATCAGGTCGCCGCGGTGCTGAGACTCCATGTATACTCGGACATGAAATCATTGGGACTGTTGCGGCACCAACACGCCTTCGTTCAGCAACTGGAGACGCCCTCAGTGAAGGCGATCGGATTACATGGAGTCTCACAACTTCTTGTGGAACGTGTGACTATTGTGCAAATCGGAATCTCCCACAGAAATGTGAGACGATGTTCAAATACGGTCACGCCCGGAGTGAAGGGGTGGGCGCCTTTTCAGGGGGGTTTGCATCACATATCCTATTGCATCCTGGGACAGCCGTTTATCCTATTCCTGACGCTATGACAGACCAAGAAGCGGTACCTATCAACTGTGCGCTTACAACCGTAGTGAACGGCTTGATGAACATCGGCACACAGTCCGGTGAGACAGCAGTTGTCCACGGTGCCGGCATGTTAGGAATTTATGCGACATGCTATCTACATGAGAAAGGGTATGAAGGGATCGCCGTTGTGGATACCAACGAAAGTCGTCTGGAGATTGCCAGACGCTTCGGTGCAACGCACACTTTCAATCCAGATAAGACATCTGTTGTGGAAATAGACACGGCAGTAAAAGAATTGACGAACGGACGGGGAGCTGATCTCGGTGTAGAAGTCAGCGGCGCTACGATTGGAATTCCTCACCTGATTACGTGGTTAGCAGTCGGTGGAAGATGTGTGACACTCGGTTATGTCTATCCGAACGCCGATATCACTGTCGATGCGCACCAACTCGTCACAAAATGTGTAACGCTGCGAGGCATCCATAATTATCATCCTACCGCTCTCGGCGAATCCATCCGTTTTGTGGAGGAAAACCGAAGCCGTTACCCATTCACGGAACTTATCGGAGAAACATATCAATTATCGGAAATTAACACCGCATTTGAACACGCATTTCGCCAAGAGGTACTTCGCGTTGCTATTGCGCCGGAATAGCGGTCGGTGGTCGGAAGTCAGAAGAGTGGCAGTCGGCAGTCAGCAGTCAGCAAAGAGGTGAATTGGTAACAATCTGCCCGGTCTGGAATATTCCAAGTCAATATTGTCGGGATTCGGAGTTCCCTCCTACAGTTCTGTGTCAATCCAGCATTTTGTGCCATTGGTACGGAGGGTGATTGCTCCTGATTCGTCGGTTCGTAACATCGGACACTCACGTGCCCGATACCGATTCACCACATCGGCGTGTGGAAATTGATAGCGATTACCTTGACCGAGTGAAAAGATTGCATAACGCGGCTGAACGGCATCTAAGAACGGAGCACTGCTCGATGTGCGACTTCCGTGATGTGGCACTTTTAGAATTTCTGAACGTAGGTCTTGCCCTGACGCGATGAGTCGGGACTCCGCGTTTTTACCGATGTCCCCTGTGAAGAGAATGTCTACTTCACCATAAGTAATCTTCATCACGAGTGAATCGTCGTTTTTGTCCGTATCCATTAGATTCGTAGAACTGGCATCAATTGGATGAACGAGGTTGAGTGTCGCAGTTGATGTAAATTCCATCGCTCCGGCGTACGGAAACGAGTACGGGATGTTTCGTGCTTTGACAATGGTATGTAAGCGTCGATGCGTCTCGGAGTCGAGCGGCATATCCGATATACCGAGTACCTGTCCTACTTTAAAGTTCTGTAAAATATATGCCAGTCCACCGCCGTGGTCGAGATCTGGATGCGTCAGGACTACCATATCAAGTTCTCGAATCCCGTGGAAGTCAAGGTAGGGTTCAATAATCTGTTCGCCTACATCGTATTCAACCCGTTTCCCTTTCTGTTTGTCGTAATAACTTCGTTGGATGCCACCATCAATCAGCATTGTCCGATTATCTGGAAATCTGACGATTGCGGCATCTCCTTGCCCGACATCCAGTGTAGTTACTTCCAAGAGTCTTCCTTTCTCGTGGAAGGCGGTATCCCAAACCCAGATGGTTACGACGGACAATCCGATAAGGCTTGCGACTCTCCATTGACGATAGACGCCCCGCCAATGTGTAATCCCTAAACAGACAGCGATGTAGAGGATGAACAGACCTAACGTTGGCGGTGTTAGTTTGACGACTCCCCATATCTGTCCGAACACGCCAATCAGCGTCAGAAAGATGGAGATCATCGCGTGATTGAGAACGCCAAGCAGTTTCGCGAACGGGAGCCAGATAAAACCGGCGCATACGGATACCATGCCCACCGCAACGATGAGCGATACGAGTCCAACCGCGAACGGACCGACGATGATACCGAGTGGATATGCTCGGAAGAAATGGTAGGCTATTAGGGGTCCCGTCCCGATTTGTGCCGCGAACGTTACCAGATAGGAAAGGATCACCCATTTGATTGTGGTGTTCCGAAATTGTGTCGGGACAGAATCTTCGGTGCTCTCCCACAGCCGACGTAGCGGTTTCTCCATTTTCGGGACGAAATAGACAATGGAAGTAACGGCAACGAATGATAACTGGAATCCGACATCCCAGATTTGTAGTGGGTTCAAAAGGAGCAAGACTAATGCTGCAAACGCTAACAGATTGAAGAGATCCGCCTCCCGATCAATGAGGGTTGCAAAGAGAAATAGAATTGCCATCAGCGACGCTCGAAAGACGGAGGGACGGAAACCGATGAGGCATGCATAAATCAGTACTGCTATAATCGTCAAGAGGCACAGAATCTTCTGCGGGAACCGGAAAAGCGAGAAACCGAAATAGCAGAACATAGCGACAAGCCCGACATGCAGACCGGAGACAGCAAGCACATGAAAGGTCCCACTGTTTCGGAAGAGATCTAATGTTTCTGTGGGAACATCACTTCGTTTACCGAGTAAGATACCTTTGAGGAGTTGGGCATGCAATGCGGATTCAAGGAGAGGCGTTTCGACTTCGGTTTCTGTATAGATCACATCAATCAGACGTTCGGTCTGGAGACGGAGTGTCTCTATCCAGCGTAAGGGTGGGAATCCACGCTGTTCACCGATTCGCACAAGCCCCTTCGTATCAATTATCCCAACAATCCCTTGCCGAGAAAGGTAAGCTTGGTAATCGAAACCACCCGGATTACGTTTGGATTGTGGTTGACGTAGAACACCGGTCAACGTTAGATGTTTACCGTATCGGAGCGGTAACAATTCCTGAAATCTGATGAGGACTTTCGCCGATACCTGTTGTGCCGGGTCTGACAATAACTGGAGTTCACCGACGGCATAATAGGCATCCCACGCCTCTCCGCGTTCGGGTTGATATGTAGTAGTGCCTGAAAAACTGATCGGTTCGTTGTAAAAGTGGGTTAGGATTGTCGAATCGGATGCGATTTCTAAACGGAGCATCCCGCCCGCAAAGATAGATAGATGGAGCAATGCATAACAAAGGAACCGCCGACGATTTCTTGCGACGAGGTTGCCGATAAAGCAGAGGAGTACAAATATCCAGAGCCACAGAAACGGGATAGAGGTCCATTTGCCTGCGATGATGCCCAGCAGATACGGGATGAGAAAGTAGAGTGCGGGACGTGGTTTGAGTTGCATCTCAATTTTGTGTAGGGTTTTCCTGAATGTTCCGCCATTATACCAGTATCTCCGAAAATATTCTGATTTTTTTAGCAGTCAGCGGTCAGCAGTCGGCTATCAGTAAGATCGCGAGCACAGCTCGCTCCTACAAGAACAGTGATCATCCGTCAGCAATTTACTATAGTTAAGTGTCGGGATTTGGAGTTCCGTCGTGCCGTTATGTTTGACGGGTTTCCTGATTTGTGATACAATCCTTTTTATTTTCACTTTATAGGGAACGTAAATGCCGAAAAACAGTATTCTATCACAAATGCCGATGGATCTCGGCGACAACCTAAAACTCCGATTTGCTACCCCTACCGATACGGATGAGCTTGCTGAATTCAACACGCGACTTCATGAAGAAGTGAGCGTGGGTCCAGGTATTCGGGACTTGATGTCAGGAGATCATCCCACCTGCAAGGCAAGCGATTTCACTGTTGTTGAAGATGTTAAGACAGGGAAAATTGTGTCATCTCTCTGCCTCATCTCACAGACGTGGACGTATAGCGGTATCCCCTTCAAGTTTGGGCAACCCGAATTCGTCGCGACAGAACCTGAGTACCGCAGAAGAGGTTTGGTTCGAAAGCAGTTTGAGGTGATTCACGCGTTGAGCGAGGCGCGCGGTGAGTTGATGCAAGGTATCACAGGTATCCCGTGGTATTACCGACTGTTCGGGTATGAGATGGCACTGGATATGGAAGCAGAACGCGTTATCGACGGGATACATATCCCGATGCTCAAAAAAGGGGAGACCGAGACGTGTCGTCTCCGCCCCCGAACAGATGCGGATAATGCTTTCATCCGAGACCTTTATCAGAGTACGATTGAGCAGAAAGTCTTCGCGTGCTCTCGCACACCGGCGATGTGGGAATACGAATTCAATGGACGTTCAGCGGGGAGTGAAGCGCGACAGGAATTCTTACTCATTGAAGATATGGAAGGCACACGACTCGGTTATGTCCAACATTTTCAGTGGTGTTATGACAATTTTCTTGTCATGCGAATGGAGCTCAAACCCGGGGTAGGCTATCTGCATCACATCCGATCGCTACTGCGAGCGTTGTGGAAAAAAGCAGAAACAACACCAATTGTTGCCGAGAACGACAACCCGAAAGCGACAGGTGTGCAGTTCATGTTGGGGCGTGAACATCCGGTCTATCAGGCATTGCCCAAAGACCTTGTTCGTAAGGAGCCGCCCTACGCGTGGTATATCCGCGTGCCAGATTTAATAGCGTTTCTACAGCATATCCAATCCGCACTCGAAAAACATCTCATCGGAACTGTCGCGGAGGGTTACACGGGTGAACTCAAACTCAACTTCTATCGCACTGGAATACACCTTAAATTGGAACGGGGTTGCATCACGGATATTACCGATTGGAACCCAAAAGACGTTGAAGACGGGGATGCTGCATTCCCTGACTTAACTTTCTTGCAGCTGCTGTGCGGACGGTGTCGGACGGAGGAATTAACATCAAATTTCGTTGATTGCTGGACGAAGGGGACGGCTCCGACTGTGCTACTCGATTGTCTATTTCCGACCTTTGCTGGCGAGATTTGGCATCTCTAATTAGCAATCGGCTGTCAGCAGTCAGCCGTCGGCAATCAGTAACCGACTATCAATGCTGTAGGTTGGGTTGAACAAAGATGAGAAGTCCTACTGAACATTTCACAGATCCCTTAAAATCCAATACGCTGCTACATACTCAAGAACAGCGTGAAACCCAACTTCATAGGCAGAGGTTCCGAGTGAAGCGTTGGGTTTCGCTTCATATTTCTCTGATATAGTGTATATGGGAACATCCATTTCCTTTCACTTGGTAGGGTTTCTATAGTACCCGCTCAACCCAACCTACAATAAAGTCTAATTCTCAATGGTTACCCAATCGCATGTTGTCCTCAATATAGCCCTTCTCTCAAAGCGGGACAAACCCTTTCTTCACTGCTATACTTTCATCGGTGCTGTCCTTCCTGACCTACCGATGTTCATCTTCTTCGCAGTCGAAACTTTTATCCGTAAGACACCACAGCGTGAAATTTGGGATTCCCGATACTTCATGGAGGCGTGGCAAACCTTCTTTGACATCTTCAACGCGATCCCATTGATTCTGATTGTTTTGGGAATTGGGTATTACCTACTGAACTCCGAGAGGATTGTCGTTTTTGCGTGGAGCATGCTCATTCACTGTGGTTTCGACTTTATAACGCATCACGACGACGGACATCACCACTTTTTCCCCCTCTCCGATTTCGTCTTTGAAAGTCCTATTTCCTATTGGGATGATGATCATTACGGCGATATCGTCGCACCGATAGAGCGATTGGTTATGCTGGCTGCCTCTATCTATCTGTTTCCGAGGTTGAAGACTCGGATTGGGCGTGGTGCCTTGGTGGTCATTAACGTTCTTTTCTTGGGTTCTTATCTCCTCTTTTTCCTTCGGTAGCACTTAGAAATATGGGCGGATACAAGACCCGCCCCTACAAATCCGATTTTGATTCCATACTGGTTCGATTAGAAAAGGCTGTCAACGGTCAGTCGATATTAATTGTCTGAATCGCGGATTTTACGGATTTCACGGATGGTTTGAATGTGCCAAGTTTCAGAGTATTCAGAGTAAAACCTGAAGAAGCGGTGGGTCTCAAAACGGCTGTAACCTTTACATCTCTGACTCTCAACTGATGTTGACCGATGGATAGTCTGCCCTCGGTTAGCAAGGTATCCGCAAAATGGGATAAGAACCGTTCAACTGGGGAGGACACGTACCACGTCAACGTTGAATCGAAATGGATATTCGCACCGGTGATGGGGCGATGTTCTACCATCAATGGGTTTGTTGGAGGATGACACGCCGACAGTTATGCCTCTAAGCGGTCTCGGAAGGCGAGAAAACTTTCAGCAATCGAAGCGGTCAGGTTTAACTGCTTGAGCCGGTCCAGATCCTCAATCGCTTCAAGGATCGGTTTTACGGTTGTGATGTCCGCATCAGGGAAGCGTTCAGCGAGAATCGTCAATGTGCTTTCAATACTCATCTGACGCGCGCCTTGCTCTATGCCTTGCTCTATGCCTTGCTCTATACCTTGCTCTATGCCTTGCTGCAGGAAATGTTGGATAACCGATGATTCTTGCATGATCGCCTCCATTATAATTTCACGAACAGTTGAATACTCAAATATTAAGCCACCTAAAATCGCTAAATCCGTCAGATAATCCGCTTTTGCTACCGAATCCTGCTCCACAGTATCGGCAACCTCAACACACCGCCGAAGCCACTCCTCACCCTTTATGCCGGGCGGTGGCTTCATCAGCGGCGTAAAAGGGATCAAACCTTTCACACCCGCCTCCAAGAAGGGCGAACCTTCTAGTTCACTGAGCCGGATCACCTTGTATTGGATACGAATTTCATAACCCGCTATCTCTTGAACGTATTCGCCAGGATCGGTCTTGCCTGATCGGGGGTGTAGGTAAATCACATGTGAATAGATTGGCAACTGAAACGCCTCAATGCCTCTCCCGACATAACCTGCGATACGATACGGCATCGGCACCTCTCTGCTATCGTGCGTCTGCATCTCTAAATGCACAATACCTTCTTTCCCACCGATATTGACGTGTATGAAACTATCCACTTGGTTTGATTTGACAGTGGGTTGCTGGGTTTCAAGGACCCGGACGACTTCTACATCTGGGATGCCGAGACTAAAGGCGACCCAGTCTTTAGGATTCTGTTGAATGAGGGTTTTTGAAACGGTATCATATTGTCGTCTGTTCGGTGCCGATTGCTTCGGGCTTTGTGCCATATCAGATATACTGGCGATACATATTGCTGCCAGTCCTTTTTTCGTCAAAGTTGGGTATTAAAGTCTAACACGCATTGGCAGTGGATGTCAAACAATTTTTTCCGAAACAGGGTGGTTTTTTGAGGGAAATCTTCACAGCCTACCTTCGGAATCCCAGTTCTACGAGTTCATAGACTTTTATTCACGTTAGACTTCTACCATGCCGAAGCCGGCACTGTTTTTGTCGCCGAAACCGCATTCGTAGCCGGTCTGGATCAAGGCGACACTTCCAGAAACATGGAATGGACACATCACGCCGCGTATCTTGATGCCCTTGTAGTCTACGAGTCGGGTGACGCGTCCCTGTCGTTTGCGGATATAGGCGTTATCAAAGCGGAAGGTTAGAATATGGTCATGAGGGGCGCGACCGTGGATGGCTTCGTGTTTGCGGATTAGGTTCTGACGAATGAGTTCAGAGAACGCTGGATCGTCGGGTAAGCAATAATGCATTGCCTGTTTGCCATCACGCTCGCGGGTCGTAGACATTACGATGGGAGAAAGACATCTGAAACGCATCTCTGATCGGAAGCGGGGAATACGCGGAACGGTCACATCTCTGACTCTCAACTGATGTTGACCGATGGATAGTCAGCCCTCGGTTAGCAGGGTATCGGCAAAATGGGATAGGAATCGTTCGACTGGAGAGGAGACGTACCACGTCAAAGTTGAGCCAAAATGGATCGTCGCACCGGTAATGCGTCTGTGTTCCGCCATGAGTTGCGAGAAGGTAAAGAGTTTGAAACGTTTCTCTGCGGCAGCGTAACCTTCGTTGTGTAGAAAGGAGGCGTATTCGGGGTTGGATTCGGCGAGAAAGCGATAGATGATACCTGCAAGTTGGTAATTGTAGTTAATAGGGAGGGCAATGCCTTCCCCAACATCGGCGAGGATTTGGATGCGCATTCGATTATCTCCATGTTGGGATTAGGGCGAGGTTAGGAAACCTCGCCAGCGGAGAAGGTGAGTTTAGTGGTCGGGAATCGGAGTTCCCTCGTACAAAAAGATGGTTTAGATCCCCATCCGAAGGGCGACGGCGGCGAGGAGGATGAGCAGTGAGATGACTCCCATCAGGCTGGAGATTACGGACATCTGGGAACGGAGAGGCTTCACTTCGGATGGGAGATCCTCAAGTGATGGGTCCAAAGTCTCGACTGCTGCTGCGAGTCGGGGTGCAAAAATCATACTGTGCAATACGGTAAGAATAATCAGGACAAAGAAAAGTCCGATTTTGATGATGAACGTCCGCATAAACGCGCTGGAAATCGGGGCGAGGGAGGTGAGGTCGAGGGCATCGAAGAGATTGACAATGCCCGTAAAAAATAGCACACCGATACATCCCCATACGATAGGCTCAAACCGTTTCCCTATCTGGGTCAAGAGTAGGATGCGTTGGACAGGGGGCAGGTTCTGTCTGAAATGAGGGACGATTACCATCGCTAAAATCATGTTGCCGCCGATCCATACAACAGCGGCGATAACGTGTAGCCAACGAGCTAAAAGCCAAAATATGTCCATTTTTTATGACTCCTTTTTATTTTAAACCGAGTTGATTTGGATAGCACAAGAGTTATTTATACAAATATTGCATTTTTATTGGGTAGGCACAAGCCCTACCCCTACAAATTTAGGAACCAGACTACGCATCGTGTGTGTTCCGAAGGTTTTCAATTTCGTTAATAACCGTCTCGGCGCGGGCGATTAAAGTATTTCGTTCGTCCAGGGGTAGCGGCACAGGTGCGAACCGATGGTAATCACACTTCGTGAGAAGGTCAACAAGCTCACCAAGAATAGGTTCGGAGATTCCGGCGTGCGTGCATACCTCGCGCGCTGTGTCAATATTCCGCTGTGACAAGTCGAATATATCCTCAAGATGCTGATAGAGCACATGTGTGAGTGCGTTCGCGAATGTCGTCGCATTTTCTGTGGTGTCGCTATTTACGAGCGCGGAAAGTGCTTCACGGGCTTGTGAAGCGGGGGTTATCGGCTCTGTATCTGTATCCTGTGTTCTTCGATTTCTGGGTCCCTGGCTGTCGGGTGTATCCCTTCCGGTCTCGGTATTTGACTCCCCCCGCATTGGTATCACAAATCCGGTGCGGTACCAGAGATACCCTCCTATTCCTAATGCCGCTATCAGGATTGCTAAGAGGATTGACCAGAGTAACCACGGGGAATCACCGGTTTCATCTTCAATTGTGTCGTTCGGATTCGGGCGCACAGAGACAGGGATGGGTGCCGTCTGTGTTGTTGCGTAAACCGCACGGCTCGGAGTGAAGTAGGTATATTCGATGGTGGGGATGCGTAAGACACCTCTTTGAGAAGGGATTAGGGTATAGGTGTATGCCAAACTTGTTGATGTGGAATCCTCAGTAAGCCTGGGTCCGTTCACAATCACTCCAGGTATTGGTGGGAGTTTGGGGGCAGTGACGGTTCTCATGTTGCCACGTCCAGAGACACGGACAGATAGCGTTAAGGCATTCCCCACTTCTACCCAGTTCCGTGTGATCTGAGCAGAGATTTGATATTCGCCGATTGCTCCGCTGAAGTGTTGTGGTTTACCAGCCTCCGGTAGCGGTTGCACAGTCAATTTCAGTGGTTTTGTCTTCAAGATTTTGCGACCACTGTGCAGCGGGAGAACCAGCTCTGCGGGTTCAATCACGATCTGTCCTGTTTTTTGTGGGTATAACTGACGGACATGTTCTTCAATCCAAAAGGTTTTTCCGCGAATCTGTCGCGTTTGAGACGGAGATGTTGAGATTTCTTCAACTCGAAAGTCGGAGAATGATGGAAGTAAGGGCGTTGGGGATTCACGAGTTGGAAGCACGGTTGTATAAAGGTAGCGGAAGGTGTAGGTCAGTGGGGCATTGAGATAGGGTTCAGGTGTATCGACCTCTGCTTCAACTTGATGAATGGCGTTGGTTGAGACATCTACATAGGTGTCGGTACCGCTCACCCGAATTGAGCCTGGATTTGCGAAATAAGGAGTCCCTTGATATGCAAAACGGATATCGGATAGAGCGAAGTCACCGATGGCTTGTGGGATCAGTTCATAAGCCCACGCCATAGAAACCGCGATTTTGTCTGCTTCCAACCGTGGTGTGGTTTCGGAATACAGGGGCACCGCAAGGAACGCTGGCAGAAAATTGAATTGCGGTACTTCAATATGTTTGATGAAGGTCTCTCCTGAAATTGTGAGGTCCAACCTTGCCCTCTGACCAAATTGGATGTGTCGAGGACTCACCACGGCATCGACGTTAATCTTTTGACTTTCTGCCTCTGTTGCGAGAAAGATGAAAACGATGCCGACGAAAAAGGGTAGAAGATTCTTGGTTGGAAGGTTGGAAGGTTGGAAGCGTAGGTCCTCCATCCTTTCCTGTTTCCATCCTTCCATTTTTCTATTCTTCTGAAGTTTACCAATCCTTTTCACGTCGATATCCACTTTTGCGCTGTTGTTGTAGTAATTTTCGCCGTAGCCTATTTTCATTCTCACTGAAACGTTCTACGAGCCGATGTGTTTCCGCTCTACCAATGTCGTCCGGCTCGGTTTTCGGGCAGTGCTTCTACTCGACTGCTGTGCGAGATCTTCCTGCTGTCTTAAGAGTTGGAGTGCCAATGCGAGGTTATGTTGGGCATCAGGATCTTGCGGATCCAAGCGAAGAGCTTGCTTATAAGATGCAATTGCGCCTGTGAGGTCGCCGACTTTAAATTGGGCGTTTCCTAAATTATACAGGATACTTGATTGACTGAGGATACTTTTGATCTGTTTGGCAGACTGTTCGGGATACTTTGATAAGGATGCCTGAAATGTCCGTGTTGCATCTCGAAACTTACCTTGTCTATAAAGGGCAGTTCCCAAGTTATAGTGTGCAACGGGATCGTCAGGTTTGTCAAGTGTTGCCTGTTGAAAAGCCGTTTGTGCTGCGTCGTAGTTTCCGCGCACATAAGCTGCGTTTCCGGCTTTCACAGCGCGGCTCCAACCGTCTATCCATCCGACGAGGACAGCAACGAAAACAGTTATAAGCGAGCAACAGATCAATTTGTTCAACATAGTTTTATTGTAGCAGATATTTTTCGTCATTTGCAAGGAATTACAAACGGTTATCTAACTGACAGATGACTGCCAATTAAAAAAAGGCGCGCTTAGAAAGCGCGCCTACGATAAGAGCAATAGGTCTTATTGGCGTTTGATGTCCGCCCACGTTGTTGTCAATTTCCCAGCGGGTTCAACGGAGACAGCAAGGTCATTGACCTTATCAAGGAAACTCTGCTTATCCATTCCTTCTTCGGGATAGATGGTAACGGCGTCGTGCGTCGCATCGTCAAAGTGCAAGTTGAGATAGGCGGCACCACCGGATTCACCGCACCGGTAGAGCAGGACGTTGGCACCTTTTTGCAAATCAACTTCAACGGTGTGAAGAATCGTTTGATTTTTGCCCGTCCACCTGGTATTGTTGTACCATTTTTCACCGTTAATCCAGATCTGTGCCCAGTCATCGTGTGCTGGGGACATCACGGATTGCATATCGCTCGGTGAATCAATAACGCACATCACGTATGTATCGATATTATCAGCGGGACCACCGCGGTTCATATTGTGGTCGTCAGCGACGGTAAGTTCAAAGACTGTCCATGCACGGTCGCCGCCGTGGTCGTCGCCCCATTCCATATCTATGGTTTCGGTCATAAGCAGACCTTCGAGGGTTGAAAGCGATGCCTGATTCAGTTTACCGCCGCTGCCTTCCTCGATGAGGTCTATCGAACCGGAAACTTGGAAGGTTCCATTGTTTTCATAGTTTCCTTCGGGACCGTACCAGAGACTTATCCATGTATCTACACCACTATCATCTTGTCTGAGGTTGTCACCATTGGGTTCTGGATCTTCTAAGAGCATGTCTTCCGCAAGCGGACCGCCGGTGATCGCGTTTGCTTGTGCAAAGACAAGCTGTGAACCACTGACAATAAGTGTGAATACAATCGCGATTGCGAGTGTAAAGGTATCAAATCTTTTCATACTATATCCCATATCCTTTTTTAGAGGTTAAAAACTAAAGTGATTAGGCGGCATTAGGGTGCCTCCTAAGACGTTTTAACAGGTTATAAACGCTGAAATTGCGTTCAAGATTACAATTTTAATTTATTATAACACCTGAACATAAATTTGTCAAGAAAGTTGTGGAATAATTGGGACTATTCAGTTTTCCATTTTTCAGATATTAACTAAGGTTTCAATACACGCGCAGCACCAAATTTATCGACTATGTAAGCAATACCATCCCCCTCAGCTATACCTAAGAGAATCCTTGCGTTTCCATCAGGCGCGAAAAGTGATAGGACCCCGCCGCCTTCATTCACCATGAGAGAAGCACCTGTTTTTTCCTTTGATCCCTGAGTTGTCAAAACGCCATTGCCCTCTGCAACCAAAAGAGAAGCGGCACCCACTCCCTTAGGACCGTAAGTTATCACACGTCCCCCATCTCTGTCCCAAGAGATATGCACTCGAGGATCCATATCATCACTCATGATCCTTATATCCTTACGGACGATTAACTCTCCGACGGTCAGTTTATCGATCGTTTCATATCCAAACTGGGCGTCTGTAGTGTTGTTCATGTTTCCCAACATAAAACCCGCGAGGGTCAACAATCCCCCTAAAAACATATATTTCAACTTTTCATGCATTTTCAATTTCATTGGAGCCTCCCTGTTATAGGTGCTTCTATACAAATGCCGCCCCGCAAACGCTAAAATCCAATGCGAAGAAAACTTTAGACGTGGAACTGGTTGCGTTTCTACAGACATGTCACCCCGCTGGGGTTTTGGAGAATAATATGGCTGTCAGTGGGGCAGTCGGGATTTGGAGAGTCCTTCTATAGGGCATGTCACGAGTCGGTTATGGAGAAGAGAGAGTAAGAAAAAGCCCTTGTCTGAAAGGGATAGACAAGGGCTTATCTTTGCTATTAATTCCGCTTAATATCTGCCCAGGTGCTTGTCAACTTTCCAGCAGGATCGACTGTAAGAGCACGAGAGGTTTCGCTGAAGAAACTTTTCTGGTCTTTCGCCTTGTCTGGGTAGATTTTGCAGAGCCTGTGCGTGTCTGAGTCAAAGTGCAAGTTGAGGTATGCCGCACCGCCGGATTCACCACACCGGTAAAGCACAACATTCCCGCCTTTCACCAAGTCGACTTCGATGTTGTAGTGCACGATCTGCGCGCCGCCTGTCCAGGTGCGATCGTTGTACCATTTTTCACCATTGACCCAAATCTGTGCCCAATCGTCGTGTGCCGGAGAAAAGATGGATTTCATATCTTTGGGCGCCTCAATCACACACATCACATACGTATCGATGTTATCGGCGGGACCGTCTCTATTCATATTGTCTTGATTTGCGACTTCAAGTTCAAAGACATCCCAGTTTCGGGTGCCGCCGTGTTTCTTAGCCCACTCCATTTTAATGGTCTGGGTCTTTTTCAAGCCTTCGATTGTCGAAAGTGAGATTTCTGTCAGTTTACCGTTGGTACCTTCTTCGATAAGGTCTCTGGTCCCGGAAACTTGGAAGCTTCCATTGTTTTCATAGTTTCCATCGGGTCCGTACCACAGACTGATCCAATCTTTAACATCGGCGTGGTTCTCGCCCAACTGTGCGGCATCGGCTTCGTCGCGCCAATTCTTCTCCGGTATCGGACCGCCCTTAATATTGACTTTGTGCTTCTGTGCGAATGCGAGGTGAGAAACGCTCACAATCAGTGCGAACATAATTGCTATTGCAAACGTAAACCGATATACCCTTTTCATTTGTGTCTCCTCCGTATGGGGTAAATGGTTGAGATTGCTGAGTTAAAAACAGTATAACCCAGATTCGTTTGTAGGTTATGTAACGTGGAAATAGTCCAACGCTACAATTTGGTAACATAGCATTTGTTGCAAAATTTGTCAAGAAAATGTAAAAAAATAGGCAGGGTCATTCAGTTTTAAGAAATTATTGGATTTTACGCCTATTTTTCAGGATCCAGTGCGGTTCCAAACCGCACCTACCGGGATGGTTGCTCAAAATCTTTCTAAAAAAAAAACGGAAAACTAAATAGCCCTAAAAAAATAGGAAACATAGTGGCATCGTAAAAAATATGGCGGATTGTAGCACCAGATAGTGTGACAATCCGCCATGTGTAAGGATGGAGTTAGAAAACACGCCTATAGAAACGGTGAGGTGTCCTATTTGCGCTTAAGGTCTGCCCATGTTGTTGCCAATTTTCCGGTGGGATCAACGGCAAGAACACTTCTAACTTCATCAAAGAAGCTTTTCTGGTCCTTTGCTTTCTGTGGGTAGATATCGACTTCCTTATGCGTTTTATCGTCGAAATGCAGGTTCATATACGCGTGCCCACCAGATTCACCACACCGATAAAGGACGACATTCGCGCCTTTTACCAATTGAACTTCAATATTGAAATCGACCTGCTGTGCGGCACCCGTCCAGCGAGAATTGTTGTACCATTTTTCGCCGTTAATCCAAATCTGCGCGTGATCATCATGCGCTGGGGACATCACGGATGTCATGTCTTTGGGTGCGTCAATAACGCAGATCGCATAGGTATCAATGTTATCGATGGGACCATCGCGGTTCATGTGGTGTGCATCCGCTGGATCGAGTTCAAAAACTGTCCAGTCTCGGACACCGCCGTGCTTCTTATCCCAAGCCATTTTAATGGTCTGCGTCGATTCCAGGCCTGCGACGGTCGAAAGTTCGGGTTCCGTCAGTTTACCGTTAGTGCCTTCATCAATAAGGTCGATCTTCCCAGAAACTTGGAAACTTCCATTGTTTTCATAGTTCCCATCGGGACCATACCACTTCGTGATCCAGTTCTTGTTGTCCGAGTGGTCTTCATTCAGTTCCCCGGCAGGATCCTTTAACCAATCTGCCTCTTTTATCGGACCGCCTTTAATATTGACTTTCCCTTGCGCGAGTGCAAGGTGAGAGATACTCACAAGCAGCGCGAACATAATCGTTGTCGCGAGTGTGAATTGATAAAACTTTTTCATTGGAAATGTGCCTCCTTATAGGAAAATCCACAATGAAACAGCAGATTTTGAAAACCTATCTGTTTCGCTAAAAGGTTGAGCGAATCTGAATATGTAATCCGGATTTGCCACATAACTTACATGTTATGACACATCATAAATTATCAACGAAAATTTGTCAAGTCCGTAACGAAAAAATATTGTTGTAGTATTGTGGACGAATTATGGATAGGCATCCAAAGCGGTTTGCCATTTGGTGAGTTGCGAGACGCGCTGCTGCGCATCCGTCGGTATTTCAAGGGGTCTGCCGCGAGTATCAACGATCAACCCGACGACACCGCCCATCACCTCTGCTTCAACGGGATGTCCATTCCCGGCACCGACATCGAACCGCCGTGATGGCTGGAGTTTCAGTGTCGCCCTTTCGCCCAACGGAAGCGGATAGCGTCGGAGTTCGCCGTAGGGGACATCTTCAGTGATAGGTGCGTTATTCGGGGTATTCACTTCTATTGACAGGCACGTTTCACCTACCTTGGCAATACCGACCGGGGAGATAACAGTGCCCAAATGGATAAGACAATCCCGTTCAAAAACATGCGTCGCGGCTTCGGGGTTGACCTGTGCCAAGACCCCAAGCTGTGGCATCATGAAGATGCTATCAACGGCGAGATGGGTTATGCCTTCAGGTTGAAATGCGTCTGTCATCATGAGCATGGCTTGCTGTCGTCGCGGTGCGTGTGATAAAACGCCACCACTTCCGACAAGCATATCTAAAGAAAGCATGTCTACAAGGGTTTGACCGCTTTCCGCCTGATCGAAGGCTTCAGAAATCGTCCGCTGTTGCTGAACCCCCCGCAATTCCACGGCGAGTTGTTTGTGCTGTTCAAAAGCGAGTCGGAGTGCCTCACGTGCAATCGCTTGTTCGAGAATCAGTTCTTGTAAGGTTTGGGGAATAGTGGTGGGACGAATCATTTTGTTTTTAATTCGGTTGCGGAGGTCACCTACCTCAATGTCAAACGGCACCCAACGAAGGACGTTTTCTAAACCGGCTTCAGCGAGCACATTGGAGACGCTGTAACTCATGCCGAGATTGGCACTCACAGTGCGGTTAAAGATCGGTTCTCCTTCTCTGTTCTGAAAGACAGAAAACACATCTGTCGTTGCCCCGCCGATGTCAACACCGACGACTTCAATATCTTGTTGTTCGGAGACTGTTTGAATGATCTCACCAACCGCACCGGGTGTCGGCATAATAGGTGCGTCTGTCCAGTCGATGAGTTTTCTGTAACCGGGTGCGTGTGCCATAACGTGTTCGAGGAATTGGTCCTGAATCTTGTGGCGCGTCGGCATGAGGTTTTCACGCTCCAACACCGGACGGAGGTTATCGACTATCTCCAACGCCATTACGCCTTGCAGCCGTTCTGTAATTGACTCGCGTGCGTCTCTGTTCCCGGCATAGATGAGGGGAAGTTCATAAGCGATGCCTAAGCGCGGTCTCGGACGCGCAGCGGCGATAATCTCAGCCAACTCAACGACGTGTGAGGTTGTCCCACCGTCAATACCCCCAGATAGGAGTAGCATATCGGGACGTAGGTGCCGGATACGTTCGATTTTTTCGTGGGGGAGCCGCTTATCGTTGGAAGCGATGACATCCATAACGATTGCCCCCGCCCCGAGTGCGGCACGCTCGGCACTCTCAGCCGTCAGATTGCGTACGACACCCGCTACCATCATCTGTAGTCCGCCACCGGCACTACTGGTTGATATGTAGATGTCGACCCCTTCATCTCCGCGTTGTGGTTTGAGGATCACACCGTCGTTGAGGAGTTTACGTCCTGCGAGTTCCTCAACTTCAGTAATGGCATTGATAACGCCAGCCGTTACATCCTCGACAGGTGCTTCGACCGTAGTCGGTGCCTCACCCCGTACGATGAGTTGGTATTCTTCACCCCTTTTTTCAATTAGAATTGCTTTCGTCGTTGTGCTACCACAATCCGTAGCGAGAATAGAGCGGATGTCCTCCGCTGGTTTGTTCATAATAGACTTTGGCTCCGTCTTTAGTTTCTCAATTTAACACGTCGCGATTCGGAGATCGCTCCTACAAAGATTTGCGTCTAAGCCCGGTGCGGTTAGATGAAAGTTAATTTTTTAATTCGGTAATTTTCCAACGAGGTCCGGTGTCCCTTCCCAGTAACGGGTGGGGACCCCGGTTACAAACCGCACCTACCGGGCCTGGGGGAAATATCAAATTATCGAAATATTTTCTTAAACTTCATGAAATCGCACCTACCGGTACCGGGGACCGGTTAATAGCCTAACTGACGCAGATATTCTCGGTTCACCGTCATGCGTTCGAGATCCGAACGTTCCTCAAGCTGACCGGGGCACGCGGTAACCCAGCGGTCATAATTGAGTTCCTCGAGCGTTGACATGATACCGGGGAAATCCATGACAGTGCCAGCACCGACATCCACCCAGTCCACATCGTACGAGTTGCCATCTCCACCCGTGTAGCCTGCATAATCCTGAAGATGGACATAGACAAGGACATCGCTATAACGTCGGATGGATTCAATCGGATCGTATCCCCAGAGTGCGGAATGTGAGACATCTATACACAATTTACACTTCCGGAGGAGGCTCATATATTTTGCCCAGTCATCAATCGAGTCCACTGTGGTATTGGTATGGATATGGTAACAGACCTCTAATCCGTATTGTGCGGCATATTCTGCCCACTCTTCGGAGACATCAGCGAGTGCGGCGAGGTCTGAATTATTCACCGGACGTCCCTGAGGCTTTCCCGCGCCCATGAACATGAAACAATCGGCTTCAACTTCTGCGGCGAAGTCAATTCGCCGTTTGTTGAGTTCCATCTGCTCTGTGTCTTTGTCAATTGGTAGTCCACGTGCTGTTACGGCGGCGACAGGTAAATCCGCATTGTTGCACACCTGTCGAATGTGTTGTGGCGTGCCTACCCAGTCCAAGGATTGCCGCATCTCCCAACCGTCCCATCCGGCATCTCTCAGTTGCGTCAACAATTCCTCAAAATCGGGTGTCTGCCAACGTAATGTACTATATCCAAATTTGAAACCCATACTGTTTCCTCCTTGTTTGGCTATCGGTTGTCGGCTTTCGGTTTCCATCAGTTTTGATAAGTTGTGAGGTGTGCTAAAGTCGAGAAGTTGTAAAGTTTATCCTACGCTTGCGAAATTTACGGACTTGCAAACTTCCTACTGACCGCTGATGACTGATCGCTGATGGTTCTTTAAAGTATTATACCACAATTTGAAAAAAAATCTATTGCTATATAACGGAAGCCTTTGCTAAACTATATCCGTGAAATTCAGGGATTTTCCGTAATTACTCATTTTAAGGAGAAAATATATATGGATAAAGTGAAACTCGGTTTTATCGGAACCGGTGGCATGGCAGGCGCACACATGCGCAACCTTAAAGATGACTTTGAGGACGTTGAATTTTGCGCCATGTGCGACATCTCGGAAGACCGAGCAAAACAGCGTGCCGAGGAATTCGGTGGCAACGCTTATAGCGACTACCGTGTCATGTACGACAAAGAGGAATTGGACGCTGTCTATATCTGTACACCGCCTTTTGCGCACGGTGAGCAGGAACGCATCGCTTGTGAAAAAGGCATCGCGATGTTTATTGAGAAGCCGATCCATTCCGAGTTAGAACCAGCGGTTATCATCAATGAATATGTTGAACAGAGCGGTGTGGTTACGAGCGTCGGTTATCACTGGCGTTACGGTGGCAACGCACAGAATGCCAAAGCAATGCTTGAAGCGCAACCGCAAATTCTCGGCGCACTCGGCTATTGGATGGGTGGGATGCCTGGCACACCGTGGTGGCGCGTGCGTGCAGAATCCGGTGGGCAACACGTTGAACAGACAACACACATCTTTGATTTGGCACGGTTCCTCGTCGGTAGCGATGGAAAGACTATCCATGGCGTTGCGGCGAGTGGCAGTATGGCGCATATTGAGAATTATGACATAGACGACATCAGCATGGTGAACATCGAATTCAAGAACGGTGCTGTTGCGAACATCGTCTCGGCTTGTGCGATGGAAGGTTTCGGTCGCGTGCATCTTGAAGTCTTCACGCGTGGACTCGTTGTCACCGTGGGTGGTGCAAACGAAGTGAACCGCGGTGGCGAGACAGAACCACTCTCGAATGAAGGCGGACAGGATAGGGATCGCGTCTTTATCGATGCCGTAAAGACGGGTGACACCTCCCAAATTCTATCACCTTACAGCGATGCATTAGAGACGCTTCGCATTATGCTTGCGGCGAGTACCTCCTTCCGTACGGGTAAGGCAGTTGACTTGTAGAAAAAATTAGGTTACGGCACGACGGAGCGTGCCTACTACTTTAAAAAAGAAAGAGAGAATTATGCCAATTAATCAATCCATCTGTTTTGGCGGTTTCAGCCGTGGCAGAGATCCAATAGAAGTCATTAAGAAAGCCGCTGAAATCGGTTATAAATCCATTGAAATGCTACCCGCAGAATACTGGTCCGTCGTCCAAGACCACGGGATGCGTGTCGCGATTATCGTCGGACACGCCTCGCTTCCGTCCGGGTTAAACGATCCGAGCAACCACGATCGGATTGAAGATGAAATCCTCCAAAACATCGACATCGCGGCGGAAAACGACATCCCCGGACTTATCTGTTTTTCTGGAAACCGAGAGGGCAGATCTGACGAAGAGGGACGTGATAACACAATAGCAGGCTTGTCGCGCGTTACGAAAGCCGCTGAGGAGAAAGGGATCAATCTCTGCGTCGAGCTACTCAACAGTAAAGTCAACCATCCAGATTATCAATGCGATAAGACGGAGTGGGGTGTTGAGGTTTGCAAAGGTGTCGGTTCACCGCGAGCACAACTGCTCTATGACATCTACCACATGCAAATCATGGAAGGTGACCTGATCCGTAACATCACGGATTATAGTGACTATATCGGGCACTATCATACCGCCGGTAACCCCGGACGGCACGATCTCGATGACGAGCAAGAGATTTACTATCCTGCCGTGATGCGCGCCATCGTCAACACCGGCTATGATCTCTATGTTGGACATGAATTCGGTCCCAAAGGCGATGCATTCGATGCGATGCAACACGCTTTTGATGTGTGTAATGTCTAAGTGTGATAGATATTCGGGGTTACTGGGGAAACACCCCTCCCACAAAACGTGGACATAGGGCAGGTCGTTATATCTGCCCTATTTTTACATTATCAAAACATGGATTCAATGCTATAATTTAGAGATAAAGGACACTGCACATCGCCCACATAAACGAGTAACTCAAAAACACATAATTCTGATGTAGACACACAGCCCATAAATTCTCAAATTCTGAATGAAATTGGATGTGAAATACAGCAATTGAAAATGGAACGACCACCTAAAACCGATAACGGTTACAGGAGGAATTCAAAATGTGGAACGGAATTAAGGGGTTACTTTTCATCTTCGTGATTTCTATTGCCTTGAGTTCTATCGCTGATGCGAATCTTCAAGAGGGGTTACTCGGATATTGGAATCTTGATGAGGCAGACGGAAAAACCGCCGCGGATTCAAGTGGAAACGGGAACGACGCGACGCTTCAAGGGAACGGCGTCAAATGGAAACCTAACGCTGGAAGACTCGGCGGTGCCTTGGAATTTGATGGGAGTGGTGATGCCGCTGAAGACGATAACGGCGCAGACTATATCAATGGACTCACCGCTATCACCGTTGCAGTATGGGTGAAGTCTGCTGAAACCAAATCTGACCGAGGGTTCATTGATGGACGCGATCCGGGTGGCGACGATACCGTCCTCTCGTTGCGATATGATGCCGCGGGTTTTGAAGCAGGCGGTAGCGACCTCGTGAAAGCCGGTATTACCACAACAGGCGGGGTTCAACGGCT
This sequence comes from Candidatus Poribacteria bacterium, assembly GCA_965208635.1. Taxonomy (GTDB): domain Bacteria; phylum Poribacteria; class WGA-4E; order WGA-4E; family WGA-3G; genus WGA-3G. The sequence goes on along the minus strand of OZ242349.1, from coordinate 4,697,722 downwards.
TGAGACCTCAAGTGACGTGCAGACGGAGTCCTGGCAACACTTCGCCTTGACGTGGAGCAGTGGCAACGAACTGGCACTCTATATCGACGGTGAACTCGATACACCGACCTTTAACAGCCCGGCGACGAAAGGGAAATTGACGGATGCCACCAAATTGGTCATCGGCAAGGGCGAAAAGGATCAAGGGCGTTCATGGAACGGACTCATCGACGATGTACGTATCTACGATAGAGTCTTAGATGACGACGAGATTGCCGACCTTGCGGCGGGTGAGCTTGCGGTTGAAGCGAGTGGAAAGTTAGCAACCGTTTGGGGACATCTCAAGCAGAAAGGCACGCATTAGGAACTGTAATTACGAAGGTTCTATATGCAGGGAATTAATATCGAACGCGCGTAGTGTCTACGGTGTTGATTCCCTACACCTTTTCAGAACATTCAAACCGAATTGGACGATAACGATTAAATGAAGATTGATTTCCTTGAAAACCTCCTTGGTTGCCCATTAGAAGGGACACTCGCGGCAATCTCAGCGGACACGACTGCCCTCGAGACTTTTCTTAATACACTTCCCATAGATAATCTTGAAAACGACCTTACACCGCAATGGGTGGTGCTCGCGGCGGGTAAAGGCACCCGTATTGATCCTAGTGGACGTCTGAGCAAAACGCTGGACATCACCTTCGGTGCGCAAAACACCCTCCAATACTCGCGACGTTACTTACCCGGTAATCGCCCCGATATTGTTGTCATTAACCCACAGATGGCATCGCGTATTGAGAAAGATGGATCTCTTACGGAACTGCTGGGTCCCGATGTTATTCCCTGTATCCAAGAAGAGATGAACGGTACAGGTGGCGCGCTGCAAGCGGCGTTGCCAGCACTCCACGAGTCCGATGCGGAATGGATCGGGGTGGCGTTCGGTGATGAACCGTTCTTGGATCGAGAGGTTTTCGCACAGACGTTGCTCTCCCACTTCATTTCCGGCGCGGATGTTACCCTCTGCGGCAAGGTCCCTGAAACGGTCTTAGATAAAGGTGGACTCTTCTTCGATGCAAACGGAAACCTAACAGGAACCAAAGAGTGGTACGACATGACGGAGAAAGAAAAACAGGAGATGTGGGATCGGTGGCATCGTGGTGAGGCGTATACCAATACGGGGATCACACTTATTCGGAAAAGCGCGTTGATAGAGCGGATACATCGGTTGCAACCCCATACAAACCGAAACGGCGAACTGCACCACGTTGACTTAATTCGACACTGTTATGAAGATGGGCTGAAAACGAATGCTTTTATCTATCGTGGCGAAGTGCTATCAGGTGTGAATCGATGGTCGAATGTTCTATCGGGTGAAGCGGCACTGTTTGCTCAGACACGGGAGTCTCTTGCACGGAAAGGCGTTCGCGTTGACCCAGCCGCACAGATAACGTTGGACAGTGCAGATATTGAGATCGGCACGGCGTGCTATCTCCTCGGCAGGGTGCATCTCGGCGAAAAAGTGCGGATCGGGAACTATTGTAGGCTTGAAAACGCGACATTGCTGGGCGCGACCACGGTAGGAGACGCAGTTGGACTACAGAATGTTACCGCAAATGACACGACCTTTGAATTGAGTCCGATACCCGAAAGGTTGGCAGTACCTGTCCGAGGACTTGCCACAGGGAGTACGATTGAAAATAGCACCTTTGATGCAGTGAATGTGGGAACCAACGTGCGACTCTCAGCCGTTGTGGCACGTGGGACGGTAATCCCCTCTGACACCGTTTTGGCACATCGGACACTCGGGGTTCCAACAGCGCAATCCCCACCTGCTGTGCCGAAGTCGCTTTTCGAGCAAATTGTAACAGATGAATATATCCCCGGGGTTTTTACCTTCGGGGAGAAAAAAGCGTTACCAGATTGGGAAAACCTTCGACGACATGTCCAGTCCCATAGTGCGACAGAATTGATTCCACGTGCCACAGGCAGTCCGCAATTACAACACGTCGCGTGCGATGCTGTAAAAATACTTCTGGATCTTCGACGCGCGAACGGAGATTACCTCATCGAATCCCTCACACCCGAAGAATTATGGGGGAGTATTTTTGAGATGGTGACGCTCCACACCGGGAATCCGAACCCCTACCACTACGACAAACTGAAAGCACGACAGACTGCACTCGCGCTACTACCGGAGTTTTGGAAAGACAATTGGTTGACCCGTTTGAAGTTGGTCGTTGCGGGCAATATTATCGATTATAGTAGTGAACGAGTCGTCAAAAAACTGAAAGCGAATCCTGACTACTTCTCCGAATCACTCCGTGCGGCGGTTGAAACATCTTTGGCTATCGACTGTTATGAAGTGTTTTATCAAAAGGTGCTTGACGCGGAGCCTCAGCAGATCCTTTGGCTTGCCGACAACGATGGAGAAGTCATTTTTGACATCGCCTTCATTCAAGACCTCATTGAATGCGGACATCGTATCACGATGGTTGGGAAGGTGGACAACGCCAGTAATGACGCAACGTTAGCAGATTTACGGGAGATCATAGACCTACCGCAGTTCCGGGAACTCCAGACGGCGGTGCAGGAGGGTGTTGTAAAACTCATGTCGTCAGGTGCACAGACGATCGGAACAAATCTCTATCAGGGAACGCCTGAATTTTTCAACGCGCTGTTGGAAGCAGACCTTGTTATTTCAAAAGGACAAGGGAACTTCTTCACAACGCCCGGCTGGAAAAAAGACACATTCTACCTATTACTTTCTAAAGGTGTAACGGCGGAGCGGAGTACAGGTGTTATCGCGGATCGGAATCTATTGATTGACGGGCTTATTTTGGCTTACGTCCCAGGTGGAACAAAACGTGTTGCCCCACTTCGGGAACTTTGCAATTTTTAATTGTACCTTGCGGGTAAGTAAAGCGGATTAAAACTTTGATGTTTCATGGGTTCGAGTCGTGCAGGCTTGGGTTTTGATATAATGTTGTACAGGTTTTTATTTCAATAGGAATTGACCAAAAACCTGTGTGTAATGAAATGGCGCGCAGTCAAGGTCCCATAAATTAAACAACTTTTGAGATTGTAAATTCCCGTTTGCCCGAAGTGGGAAGTGGAATTTCTTTTTCAAATTTTACCGTGACGATTACATCAGCACCGAGTGCCTCTTGAATCTTCTGCACCATGTATCGACGCGCTGCCTCTGTCCACTGTGTGTTGACAACTACCTTCAAGACGCAGTGTTTAAAGGTCTCTTGGATCAGTTGGAACTGCTCCAAACCAATGACGTTATAGAATTGGTGTGTGAAGTAACCGGCGTGTATCAATGTGCCAGTTCTCGTCCGGAAGGTAGCTGTGCTACGTCCGAGGAGTTCCGCCAAAATAGGTAGCTGACTTCCACAGGGACATACCTCATCGGAGAGACGGCCAATGTCTCCAATCCGATACCGAATAAACGGCATTGCATAGTTATTCAGTTGTGTGATGAGGATGTCCCCTGGCTGGGTGTATGGATCAGGACTGTCTATCTCAAGGTAGAGGTCACGGCAGTTAATATGCATGCGTCCCTCTGCACATTCCATCGCGATCAATCCGACCTCGCGTCCGCCGTATCGGTTGTAAACTTTTATGCCAAAAACAGTTTCCGCCAAATCCCGGTAGTGTGGATGTAACATCTCCGCCGAGGAGATAATCCCTTTCAAGCCCCACCTGGGCTTTAGACCGTTCTCGAAAATGAACCTCGCGAACTGATAAAGCGATGAGGGATAAGCGAGAATCGTTTGTGGATAGTATCTATCCATCCGTTGAAATGCCCTTCGCATTGTCGCGTCTGTGAGATGAAAACCGTTGAGCCAATAGTGGTTCCGCCAAAAATTGTTGAGTTGATGCTTCCAATCTCGAGAGGCTCCCACGTCTGAGAGGGCACCCCAGATAATTAATTGGCGTTCACCGAAATTCCAGCCTGCCCATCGATCAAAATAGTAGACACTCAAATTCCGTTGATTCCAATAATTTCTGTCCTGATAGAAGGTCAGCGGCGTGCCGGTCGAGCCCCCAGTAGCGTTCTTGATACGGTGCTTCTGTGGAACGGCTTCAGAGCAGAGATTCTCCAACTGCTCACGAATGTTACTTTTCTCAAGCGTCGGGATTTGTGAAATATCTGGGGATTCTACTTTGAACAATTCACGGTAGTAGGGTGTTGTTTGATACGCGTGCCGAAGGAGTGTTTCCAATTGTGCTCTCTGGAACGCTGAAATGTCTGCGCGCGACGCATTGAATAACGCAGCTGTTCTTGAAAGTTGCGAACGGTAACTGACCCCTTTGCGGTACGTATTGTAGGCGTTCCATGCCGCCTTTGACATCAACTTTTTCGTAGTACAACGGATTGGCATAATTTACGGTCTCAGAGGGTCAATATGCGGTGAATACCCCGTCGGAAACTGATCGCTCACGGAACGACCATCTTGGAAAAGCTGACCTGCATCAGGATTATCATGTTCAACCGGGGGTGGGAAATCGCGCCATTTGTTGCCATCAAGGGGCAGTTCATAGCCATCCGCTCGGAACCATTCAATCAAGCGTTGTCGATAGGTGTTGAGAATTCTGCCATAAGCCGGATTACCGGCGAGGCTTCGGTCATCAAGTCCTCCGGACAGACATCTGAAAAGCCACTCCTTTCGATCAGCGGCAGAGTAAATGTATTTATATTCTTCCGTCAAGAGCATATAGAGTCCCGTACCTTCCTGTCCCAATTGCCCAACAATCGCATCTCGTTGTGTATTACCGGCAGCAATATCAGCAAGATCAGCCCCGCTCCGATCCGTCTGTGATGGTAGGTCTGCTGCACCGAGGCAGGTTGGAAGGACATCAACCAAACTCGTCGGTATGTCACACTGTGCGTCCGCCCCGAAACGTTCAGGATAGCGGACAAGTAGCGGGATCCGAGCAGCTGCGTCCAAGAATGAACGTTTCCCGTAGCAATCGTAGTCGCCGAGTAACTCACCGTGATCGGACGTGTACAAGATGAGTGTGTTGTCCAGTTCGTCCTCCGATTCGAGGTAGTCAAGGATACGTCCGACTTGATAGTCGATGAAAGAGATTGCGGCGTAGTAAGCCGCTCGCATCGTCCGAAGGAGGTTCATATCTCGTCCTTGGTCCCGGTACTTATAGCGATTTTGATGCCGGTTCCAGTAGGTATGCAGATGCTCATAACCCGCGGGCAGGAACGGCAGTGGCATTTCAACCGAACGATAGAGTCGATTCCACGGCACAGGAGATTCAAACGGTGGATGCGGTTTGATGAAACTACTCCAACACAGAAAGGGACGCTGTTCATCGCGTCCAGAGAGGAACTCCAGGGTCTTATCGCCTACCCACTGTGTATGGTGTAGGCGATCAGGCAACTGTGAGGGTTGTGGGATATAGTAGTATTCGCTGCGTTCACCGTGTGGCGCAACGATATGGTCGTAACCGTTTTCTCCCAAAAACTCCGTGAAATCATCAGGACCGGGACCTTCTTCGGAATAGTCTCGTGTCTCAAACCCCCACATTTTGCGTCCCTGCGGCGAAAAGTGCATTTTACCGATACCGTGCGTCTGGTAACCTGCTTCGTTGAGCAATTCCATCACTGAGACGCGGTCCTGCGGCATCGGCGAATTGCTCGTACACCCCGTTTCGTGTACCCACTGACCGAGGAGAAAACTACAACGGGAGGCTACACATACAGGCGATGGACAGTACGCTGATGTAAAACTTGTACCCTCCCGAACAATACGATCCAGTCCTGGGGTCTGAATGATCGGATTTCCGAGTGCACCGATCGTATCAAAACGTTGCTGATCTGTCATCAAAAAGATGATATTCGGTTGTTTCGCCATAGGGATTGCGGTCCTTTTTGTAAAATGATTTGGTTTGTGTGTGAATAATACAGATAGCATACTATTTTTTCAAACAAAGCACAATTAATATTTTAACTGAACGCACATCAGGGATACTCGGCTATTCGTTGTCAGCAGAGAAGCACTCAGCAGTCAGCGGTTCGGCGAGGTTAGGAGGGAAATTGAGGAAACACCCCATCAAAAACCCTCAGCAAAAACACCACAAGCAAAAACACCTCGCCAGCGAAGAAAGGGAGATTGTGGGTGAGACTAAATGACCCTAATAGTCTGAATTTCCTGTTGACATTCAGCCGAGGATGTAGTATCATTTTGGAAATACGAAATTTGAGATGTCTGTACGAGATAGCGTCATAACCATTAGAAACATATAAACAGATGCAAAAATGGTATGAAAACAAAAAACTGCTGAACACCTTCATCATCTTGATGTGTGTCAGTTTTATCGCTTACTTTTTCTTTCACTGGAGATGGGGATTACCCCTATTCCTGTGCGGCGGCACAGCAATTATGGTGAGAGGGGTCGTAAAGATTACGATGCGAATGCAAAGTAGAAAAAGACGCAAGGAATAATTAAAAAGTGGGTTTTAACGAAACGATAGCCTGCAACAACGGCACAGGGTTTTTGCGAATCAACGCTGGATTTAGCCTTTAAATAGGCTAAATCCGTTCCTTGTATTACATTTGCGCGTGTTGCCTCGCAGTGAGAGTCATCGGGGTGTTTCCCATAGATCTACGTCAATTCACACTATTCACTTGATTACCCTCACCGAACCACAAGGTATAATTAAAAAATGAAAAGACGAACGTTCATAAAACTGAGCGCGGTAAGTGCCGCCGGAATGGTCCTACCTCTTCAATTAGAAGGAGAGGTAACGACGATGGCACAACTTAAGCCGAGCACACTGATAACCCCGAATGCCGACTTCTATATTCTGCAGATCGGTGAGCCAGCTGAACTTGCCGCGGCGGCGTGGCGATTGGTAATCACCGGTCTCTCGGAAAAACGGATTCCACCGCTGCGACTTGAAGACATCACGGCGATGGAGTCTGTCACGGCGATGCGAACCTTGAAATGTATCGGTGACCCGATCGGTACGGAGCAGATGAGCAATGCGGTGTGGAAAGGGATTCGATTGCGTGATCTGCTTGAGAAAGTCAGACCAACACCTGAAGTCAAAGTTGTCGTCTTCCGGTGTGCGGATGGTTACCATACGGCGATTCCTTTGGAAGACGCGATGCGCGAAGATACGCTCCTGGCGTATGAAATGAACGGTGAACCGCTACCGACTGAGCACGGCTTCCCAATTCGACTGCTTAACCCCGGTCATTACGGCACGAAAAATCCGAAATGGATAATGAACATCCAGTTGGCGAAGGAACACGAAAGTTACTGGGAGAAACGAGGCTGGGATCCGATCGCGAATGTGAAACTCGCCACAATGATCGGGACACCGAGTGAAGGCGAGGCAATTCCTGGCGGCAAGGTCTACACAGTCAGCGGTGCGGCGTTCGATGCCGGCAACCACGGCGGTATCAAGAAAGTAGAAGTCAGTATCGACTACGGACAGACATGGGAAGAGGCGGAAATTTGGGCAAAAGACACCCCACTTGCGTGGGTGCTCTGGAAATGGAATTGGCAAGTGCCTGAGAAGTCGGAACCTGTCGAAATTTACGCGAGAGCCACCGGCAACAGTGGTGTTACACAAGACGAAATCGGGATCGAAGTAGAACCGGTTGGTGCGACAGGCTATCACATGATCGACGCCGCGATTGTGATGCCATAACGTTAGGTGCGAAATGGGGAAAAATGCGCCTAAAACTGATCCAATTGCTCACCGTTTATCTGCCAGTCCTACTGATTGACCTCTCCTTTAGCAGTATTCTAACCAATACCTCTTTTTACACCAGTCATTTAGGACTCTCCACAACGTTCCTCGGTGTGTTAATGGCAGTATGCACTGGATGTTTTGCAGTGCTCGCGATCCCACTCGGTCGACTCTCGGATCGGATAGAGCGTCGGTATATCCTTTACACGGCGTGCCTGATACTTGGAGCGGTCAGTATAGGACTCGCTTTTTGTCGAAACGGCGGACATCTGATGAGCCTCTTCCCCGGAATCGGTGTCAGCATGGCACTCTTCTTTCCGGCTTACGAGGCGTGGCTCGCTGAACGAGAAGGTGAAGGCGAATTAATCCACCGAATTATGCTCTTCAATTTATTCTGGAGCATCGGTATGACCGTGGGTCCGGCGTTGTCGAGTTATCTGTACGGTGATACAAACCCGTTCAGACCTTTCTATCTCGCCGGTATTTTCGCCTTACTCACCTTAGTGACGATTTGGGTTTCTCGTATTAACACATCCGACCCATCACATCTATCTGTCGACACAGATGCGTCCGATCCAGAATCACCTGAGATACTGTATCCACTTCTACCCGTTCGGATGACTTATCTCCATTTGGCTCGCTGTGCGAATTTTGTTTCGTGGTTCTCGCTGGGTGTACTCCGCCAACTCGCGCCAAAACTCACATTGGAGATGGGAATACACCCGACAATATACGGAAATTTGATGCTGACACTCGGTAGTGTTAAAACATTGGCGTTCGTTGTTCTTGGGACCGGGTACTCGACGCGGTGGCATTATCGTTTTAGCCCGTTATTGATTGTTCAACTGCTGGCAATTCTGAGTTTCCTCGGAATAGGATTGACACAACATATTATTCTCTGGGCTTTTGCATTTGCGGTTATCGGTGTGGCTGTAGCGTTTACTTACTTTAGTAGCCTCTACTACGGGCTGGATCGGCATGCGGATAAAGGGAATAAGAGCGGGTGGCACGAAGCGATATTAGGGGTCGGAATCCTGTTCGGTCCGTTCCTTGGCGGTATCTCGGCGGACTCATCATTAGGCGTTCAGAGTCCTTACCTACTCTGCGCAGTGGCAATCGCTATCGCGATTCTCATAGAAATATTTATACTGCTTAAGAACCCTCAACGTTAATCAAATTCGCCTTGATGTAGTCTTCATCAGGTGTAACACCTAACCCCGGAGCATCTGGAACTGTGACGATATGGTCATGGATTTGGACACCACTCACTGCCATAGTCTCCAGAAAAGCAGGTGCGTTGAGTTCAGCAGGCAGAACCAGATCCAACGTTGAAAAGAGATGGACGCTTGCGATAAACCCGATTCCCGCTTCCGTCAATCCACTACCGAGAAGTTCAAGCGAATTTGCCTCCGCGATAGGCACGCTTTTAAGACACTCGTTTAACCCGCCTGACTTACACACTTTCAAAACAACGGCATCAGCACATTCCAAACGTGCGATTTTCGCTAAATCGAAGTAGGTAAAGCACCCTTCGTCAATTGCGATCGGAATCGGAGCATCTTCTCGGACCCGCTTCATACCGAACCAATCCTGACTTGCGACGGGTTGTTCCATACAGTAAATTTCCCGGATGTCTGAGACCCGCTTCAGCAATTCAAGCGCATTCGATGGCGTGTAAGACTGATTCGCGTCAATCCAGAGTTTGGCATCTGGTGCGGCTTCATGCACGGCGCGCAGGCGTTCTTCATCATCCGCAGGCGTTCCAGCAACCTTCACTTTGAAACAGGAACACGGAAATAGTGCTTTTGCCTTCAATCCCATTATCTCTGGTGTATCAATACTCAACGCATAACAGAGCGGCAGCATGTCATGGCGTTTTCCACCGAAGAGGGTATGTAATGGGATCTCAAGGATTCTACCTCGGAGGTCATGTAAAGCAATATCAACGGCGGCTTTTGCGAAAGGATGTCCGTTGCTAACGGCAGGTTTCAATTCCTGATAAATCGCCTCATGGATTTGGTTGAGATGTAGTGGGTCTCGTCCGAGCAGTAATGGGGCGATGTGATGCTGAACGGTGGTTGTGATGGATTCCGTGGTTTCGTAGCTCCATGAAGGGAGTGCGCGTTGTTCTCCCCAACCGATATAGCCATCGTCCGTTGTGATTTTGACAAAAACATGGTCGCCTGCGGATCCCGGATCCCCGACGAAACCTGTCCCGATATTAAAGGTGTCTCTCATTCCAACAGCAGTGGGATAAACGTCTACGAGGGTTATTTTAGACATGTGTGAATCGGTTACTCCATTATTGGAAAGTGTCCCTGTATTTTAGCATACACCTCAGCATTTATCAAACATAGATTGGCTATCAGCCGTCAGCCGTCAGCCGTCAGCAAGAGAAATATTGATCACTGAAGGTTTTTAAAAGCCAATATTGTCGGGATTCGGAGATCCGTCCTACAAAGAGACTACCAACTATCACACACAGAATTTCCGTTGACATGTTCGCGACTATCCGCTATAGTAATAGGAACACGGGTTGTTCTATGCCGTTGTAAGGAAACTATACATGTTATTTATTATTTTTGTAATTCTCACACCTATCGTCGTTTGGTTGATTTTGCACTTTATGTCTCGACGGAAAGCCGGCACGGAAGAGCCTGAACCGGGAGACCTGATAGAAGTTTGCGCGATCTGCCAAAATGAATTCACTATGACCGAATTGCTTGAAAAAGAGGTCGGCGGATACGGTAGGGTCTACTGTTTCTGCGGACAATGTATTGAAAATCTCTATAACGAATACCGGAACAAAACAGACATCATAACGGGAGAATGACTATGTACGATTTAGTTACGTTTGGGGAAGCGATGATCCGACTCACCGCCCCGGAATATATGCGCCTTGAGCAGGCGACATCGCTCTCAATGACAGCGGGTGGTGCAGAGATGAACGTCGCAGTGAACGCCGCGCAACTCGGATTGCGGACTGCGTGGGTATCACGACTCGTAGACAATTGGTCAGGTCGCTATATTTGTAATAAGGGACGCGAACTCGGCGTAGACATGTCAAACATCGTTTGGGTCGATTTCGATGGCGTCGGATTGGAGCGCAACGGGTTCTATCATCTTGAGTTAGGCGCGGGCCCGCGTGCGAGCAGTGTCACATACGATCGTGGATACTCTGCGATTTCTAAAGTACACCCCGGTGAGATCGATTGGGCATCTATTTTTACTGGTGCGCGATGGTTTCATCTCAGTGGCATCACACCTGCATTGTCGGAATCTGCGGCGGCTGTCTCGGCAGAAGCACTCAAGGCGGCACGTGCGGCAGGGGTCAAAACGAGTTACGATTTGAACTTCCGTTCTAAACTCTGGAGTGCAGAGGAAGCACAAGCGGCGAATCGACCGATGATGGAGCATGTCTCTGTTCTCATCGGGAATGAGGAAGACTTTGAGAAATCACTCGGCTTTGCCGCGGAAGGGGCAACCGAGTCATATAGCAGCCTTGAACCTGATAGTTACAAGGCGGTTGCACAACGTGTTAAGGACGCTTTCCCCAACATTGAAATGATCGGTACGACGTTGCGTGATGCCAAAACGGGTTGGCTGAACGATTGGCGGACACTCCTATATGACGGTGAAGAATTCTATCTGTCCCGTATCTATGAGGATTTGGAACTGGTAGACCGCGTAGGTGGTGGTGATAGTTTCTCGTCGGGATTAATTTATTGCCTCTTGAACGGGAAGTCCCCACAAGAAGCCGTTGATTTTGCGGGTGGCTATTCCGCCTTAGCACATACTTTCCCCGGGGACTTCAACTGGGCAACAGCAGAAGAGGCAGAAAAAGCGATGGAAGCAGGGAGCGTGCGTATCAGTCGCTAAACAAAAAAATTATGACAAAAATTTTACTTTCTCCTATTTTTGAAAACACCGAATTCGATACTGCGGAGCGTCTGGCGGCGTTGGCAGATTTGCAAAAACTTGGTGAGTTGAGTATCCACCCACGCGAATTTACGGCGGAACACGCTGATGGCGTTATTGGTGTGATCGCAGGGGGAGTGCCTTTTCATGAAAGCTTCTACCAAGCGGCAGATTCACTCCGAATTATTGCGCGTTGGGGTGTGGGATATGAAACCGTTAACGTGGACATGGCGACGGAGTATGGTGTCATTGTCACAATTGCGCCTGAACACATGGTGACAGTCGCTGAATATGCGATTGCCCAGTGGTTCGCGACCATGAAGCGGGTCTATACGCTAAACAACGCCTCTCATAACGGGAACTTCGGGCTTATCAAGACCCATGAAGTGATGGGTTCTACGCTCGGTTTATACGGCTTTGGTCGGATCGGTCAAGAGGTTGCGCGTCGTGCGCGTCCACTTCTGGGTGAGGATGGAAGGCTTCTGGTTTACGATATCCGTCCGGATATCGCTGAGATTGCGGCGCAATATGGTGCGGAGGCTGTTGAGACACCGTTGGCACTCTTCCAAGAGAGCGATACTGTATCTTTACACCTATCGGGGGCAGATACTGTTGTCGGCTACGAGGAACTCTGTGCCATGAAACCGCATGCGTCCCTCATCAACCCGTCGCGCGGAAATCTTGTTGACGATGAAGCCGCCAATCGAGCCGTCAGCGAGAACCAACTCTGGTATTATGTCGTTGACGATCCAGTTAACGGACCGCGGGCGATCCACAAAGACCATCCGCGCATTATCTGTACGAATCACAACGCCGGCATGACTGTTGAATCTGGTATTCGATTGGATCTTCGGACGATTGAACAGGTCACAGACGCGATCGAGGGACGTGCACCGGCATATATGCTGAACCCGGAGGTCTTAGAGCACCCAAGGGTTAAGGCATTTTGCAAGGATACTTCGCAGCCACTGAAACTGTAATCTGAGTCCTTATGGTAAAGCTTGGAATTAATTGGACACTCTGCATCGGCGAGGTTAGAAAACCTCGCCTACCAAGGGAGGAAAGTGTCTATTTGTTTTTAGGTTCCACTATAAACCAGGATTGTAGCCTGCAACATCGGCGCAGGCGGATTTGATCAACGTGCTTCAAAGTCCAAACGTACGTTGTTACTCCGCAAGGTATAATTAAAAATTTTTATCGAGAAGGAACAGGAATTCTCGGTTCGGTGCTTCAGCGGCGTTCACCCATTCATGCGTCCATCGCATCCCTGCCATGACGTTCTTTTTGTAGTTGAGTTCGAGAACAGCGAGAAGTTTTCCGTTGTTTTGCATGACTTCGTTGAGTTGTTGTGCAGTCGCGCGACCGCCAGAACTGTAAGAGAGCAGAATCCATCGGGCTTGTGTTTCTTGGATCAATTTCGCAATGGCTTGGACGGCGATAAATTGTCCGTCATTGTTTTGCCGGAATTCCTCAAATATAGAAGCGGCGAGGGGGTCTGATGTATCCTTTCGCCGTTTTGCTTTGCCGAAAAGGGTGGGTTTGTCGTAGAGCACAACGCTTTTCCAGAGGTGGTAGTAAGCGGCATATCTGACACGGGACGGTGGCATTTTCTCGTTGTTTGAACCGTAGGGTGGATCGAAGTAGGCAAGGTCTACAGAGACACGCGGCACGAGTTGAAAGATGTCGGTTCGATGGACTTGATGTTTTCCTTCCGATGTGAAAACGTCAGGTACTTCAAGTACCAATTCTTTATAGGCACGGGGTGCCCATTCTTTGAGGTAGGCGGAAAAATGACCAAGGGTGCTGTCAACACGGTCGAGTGCGAGCATCAGGCTGGTGAGTGCGACTGCTTTTTCGGTCGGGTCGAGTTTGAGAGTCTCGATTTCCTGCCGAATCGCATCCAATTTACGGGTATTATGGAGTTGCCACGGTTTCTTAAGTCCATCTTCTTGGATTGCGCAACCACCGTTGGTGTGTCCGCCGTAGTGTTCCGTGAACCAACCGTCCATAGGTGAAACGGCGTTGAGGTGGTTGATGAGCGGTTGATACGCTTCTTTCGGTTTTGTGTTGAGCAGATAGCAGGTGCCGAAAACTTCTGACCAAGGGGCAGTGTCGTTACAGATGACGGTATAACCGAGTTTTGCGAATGCTTGCGAGACGCGGGTTGTCCCTGAGAACCCGTCCAGTATCGTTTTGGCGTTAACCTTTTTGACGAGTTCCAAGACGTGTGGGATGAGTTTTAGCTTGGAGCCTATGTATTTGATGCCTTGTGTAGGAGGGGTATGAAGAAGCGTTTGGGGCATGGGTTTCTGGTGATGGTGTGTCTCGTCTGAATCTCGGATTACACAGATTTCGCGGATTTTTGCGGTTTTTTGTAGCCCCAACGTTTTGAGTAACTATGAATAATGTCAGTTCAATGTGAGGAGCTAACGTAGGTTGGGTTGAACGGTAAAAAATAGAAAATCCATCAATTCAAAGAGTTAGTTGCCTGCTCACACAATTCTTCATGTAGGAAGTCAATAGAGAAACCCAACATTCCCATCAAAGAAACAGAGATATATTGATGTGTTGGGTTTCGCTGAATTTTGGGGTGTTCAAGTCCCTTGGAGATGCTAATTTTTTTGCCGCAAGTGTGCTCGGTTTCTCATGTTTCGCTCAACCCAACCTACATTCCAAACTACAACAAAATCTATTCAAAAAATTGCACGACTGGACATGTAAACCCTTCAACGACATCTTCGCCCGTCAATGTATCCTCACGCGTAAGCACCGTGAAATCTGTATCAGACCGATAGACCATCACCGTCTTCGCGACGGGTTCAATCACCCAGACGAGACGTGTTCCTGCTTTCAGATACGCCAACGCTTTTTCCGTGACATCGTAATGTTTATCTGTCGGAGAGACGACCTCAACCGCCAGATCCGGCGGAATGGGTGAACCCTTCTCTCTATTTTCGGGTAATCGAGCCGCTGATACAAATGCCACATCGGGTTTCACTACCCTATCCCTTAAGCGAAACGTCGTGCCGGCGGTATACAAACGTCCCAGCTGATGCTCAAATACATGTAAACTCAAATGGAGGATAACGTTGCTGCTGATTTCACCGTGTTCCATGGATGGTGGGGACATCGGGATCAATTCTCCTTTTACATATTCATATCCCTCCACATCGTTTTCAAGAAATTCCTCCAACGTCATTGGAGTTCTGTGTGCCGAGACATCTTGTGTAGGTTCAGGGTTGGTTTGCGAATTAAGCATTACTTTTCTCCTCTCAATGTGAATATTAAGTATTGCCTCTACAGTTATTCAACACCTTATGTATGTCGGATGGCATCAATAGGAGTCATTTTAGCGGCTTGGCTGGCAGGATAATAGCCGAAGAAGATACCTATCGCGGTACCAGCCCCCACGGAGATGAGGACGGCTTCCGGTGTAATAACAGAGGGCCAGGAAAGTTCATTAAAGAATTGGCTCACCGCCCATGCGAAGCCTTTCCCTACCACTGCACCAAACGCGATACCCAGCAGACTCCCGATGAGACACAATAATACCGATTCGGTGAGGAACTGCAAACGGATGTCAAGACTTTTTGCACCCACGGCTTTCCGTAATCCGATTTCCGGGATCCGCTCTGTCACCGAAACGAGCATAATATTCAGAATACCGATACCCGCAACAATCAACGCAACAGACGCAATGACGACGAGCACCATCTCTATAATGAAAATGATCCTTCTGCCGCCTTCAATTCCCTTTTTCGCGTTCCATGTTCGGAAAAAAGTGTCGTCCCCCCCGTGATTGCGCATGATAACGGTTTTCACTTCTTTCAGTGCCTGTTCTACTAACTCAATGCTTTTGGCACGTGCCATGATAGCACCAACCCGGTTCCGTCCCCCAAAACGGATTTGTGCGGTTGTAATCGGAATGAAGATCATATTATCGTCGCTTCTGCCTTCCTCTAACCCATCGCCGCGGCTCTCCATAATGCCTATAACGGTAAAGCGTTTGTTGTTAATACCGACTTCCTTGCCAATCGGATTCTGTCCTTTAAATTGCTCTCTCCAGACTTTTGCCCCGATGACACAGACTTTATTCCAGAAATCCATGTCAGTATCAGCGATGAACCTGCCGTATTCAGTTTCCCATCGTCGGACGGCTTGGTACTCATTCGTTGTCGCGCGGAGGTAAGTTCGCCGATGTTTTCCCTCAACCTCAAAATTAATTGGATGACTTCTTTCGACAGTAGCGACTTCGACAGAGGGACATTCTGACAGAATGTCGTGCAAATCTCGCATCTCCAGATAATGCGGACTGGTGTTGCGTTGCCAACGATCATTCTTTTCAATATATCCGGGTCGGTAAACGCCGAACATACTCGGTCCGCCGATATTTTCAATTTGCGCCATCATCAGTTTTTCGGCACCCGCACCAAAAGACATCATCGCGATTACACCCGCAATACCGATCGTAATCCCTAAGAGCGTGAGAATCGTGCGGAGCTTACTTGCGCGAAGCACAGCAAACGCTGAGATAAGATTTTCTAAGACTGTCATGGTTTTTCTCCTGAGCAGGAAAGCGTTTGCCGAAATTTGCTGCTAAAGCATATGAGGCTTTTCTTATGTATGGCGGATGGCATCAATGGGAGTCATTTTAGCGGCTTGGCTGGCGGGATAGTAACCGAAGAAGATACCTACCGCGGCACCGGCACCGACGGAGATAAAGACGGCTTCTGGTGTCAGGACGGAGGGCCACGCCATTTCTTGTATAAATTTACCGACTATCCATGCGAAGCCTTTGCCGACAATAGTACCGAACGCAATGCCGAGCAAGCTGCCACACAGACACAACAGGACGGATTCTGTAAGGAACTGCAAGCGGATGTCGAAACTTTTTGCGCCGACGGCTTTCCGTAGTCCGATTTCCGGGATCCGCTCTGTCACCGAAACGAGCATGATGTTCAGAATACCGATACCCGCAACAATCAACGCAACAGACGCAATAACGACGAGTACAGATTCTATAATAAAGATCATCCTCTTCGCATTTGCGATCCCTTTTTTCGCGGACCACGTTCGGAAAAAGGTATCATCGCCGCCGTGGTTGCGCATGATGATGGTTTTTACCTCTTTGAGTGCCTGGTCCACGAGAAGTGGACTCTTTGCCCGCACCATGATGTGTCCAACGTGATCGTGTCCCCAAAACCGTTTCTGTGCGGTTGTAATCGGGATGAAGAGCATATTGTCATCGCTTCTGCCTCGTTCGAGTCCATCCCCTCGACTCTCCATAATTCCGATAACAGTGAAACGTTTGTTGTTTCCATGGTTGTTGATGATAACTTCCTTACCGATGGGATCCTGTCCTTTAAACTGCTCTTGCCAGATTTTTGAACCGATAACGCAGACCTTTGTCCAAGTGTCCATATCGGTATCAGCGAGGAATCTACCGTATTGCGTCTTCCATTCACGAACGGCTTGGTATTCGTTCGTCGTCGCGCGGAGATACGTTTGTTGAAATCTCCCATCAACACCGAGACTGATGTAGTAACTCCCCTCGACAGTGGCGACCTCAACAGAGGGGCATTCCACTAAGACATCGCTGAGATCTTGCATTTCCAAATGATGTGGACTCGTGTTGCGTTGCCAACGTCCGTTCTTGCGGATTTTCCCGGGTCGGTAAACACCGAACATACTCGGTCCACCGATCTGGTTAACCTCCGCCATCAATAGTTTTTCGGCACCTGCGCCAAAAGACATCATCGCGATCACACCCGCAATACCGATCGTAATCCCCAAGAGTGTGAGAACCGTGCGGAGTTTGCTTCCGCGAAGCACAGAAAATGCTGAGATAAGATTTTCAAGGACATTCATTTTTATTTGCTTGGTGTAGTATTTGTTCAGGATTTAAGTATAGATTGGATTAAACTTTTAATTGTATCATTTCTCCAGGTATGCTAAACTTTTTAATATAAATGGCGTATAAAAGCTGGAAGAGAAGTCGTGAATTTTTACCCTTCCATTGGTGTTAAAAGTATACCACATACGTACCAGTGTTGCAAATCACTTTTTTAACTATGTGCCTCTGAGCACCGCTCCACTTCGTTACGCGGTGGTTTTCGGTGTATTCAAATCCCTTTCCATGCTTTTAGCCCAGCTGGAATTGAATTAACAACCCGTTGATAATGAAATTATGCCTAAAACAGCATAATTTTGCTTTACATTTGGAGAACGGGACAGGGGCTACATAATTAGAAAATTAGGAGCGGATAGTTGTGCAGACGGTTCCCTTTGACGCGGGCAACATGCTGTTGTGGCGTGGGACGCGAAAAGAAGCAAGTCATAGAGCAGAATTAACGCACTTGTTGCGACGCGGGGAACGCGCCTGGGTTTCACTCCCGACTGAGTTGCTGGAAACGCGGTACCAATTGAACGCCATAGAACAATCCTTTGGTGAAACGGAAACAACGACGGCAATTCAGGCGAAACTTCATCAGTCTCATCTGCATAACAGCGTGGAATTGAGTCAGCACCACTTAATCGCGCATCCACAGGCGGATGCTCCCTGCTATAATATCAGCGAGTACGTTCAACGCTGCATAGCAGGCGATCTTGCAGTCGCAGAACGACTTCGTGGACGGACAGTGATTCACCTCTATCAAACGGAAGAAGCCGCGGAAGATCTTTTGAGCAGCACCGGAGTTTCAAGGTTCGTAAAACGTGTGCTGGTAGACTATCTAAAGATCTACGGCAAGAAACACCTTATCGGTTTTACTTGCGAACTACCGAAGTTTTTGTCTTTGGCAAGCGTTCTGGGTGCTGGTATCACCTCTGCACCGTGGAGTCCTACACTTTTAGAAACGACTGAGGAGACACTTACAACATATCTGCCCTTAATTTTCTATGAAACTTATAACTCGGCAGCAATCAGGAACACATTTTGGAGCGAATTGACAACGCGATTCGCAATCTGTTTTCTTAGAGGTGTGCGTGATTTCTGTCATCAGGAAAGATTACAGTTTGCTTTAAGTCTCCCTGCGAGTGCAAGGGCACTGGAGTTTGAATTAGGGACAATGTTGGCACACGTGGACTGCCCTATTCTAAACGCCACCGAAATAGATACACCGAAACGACTCGTCATTGCGAAGTGGGTCTGCAGCGATACGCAGTATGCCGGTATTTCACGAAAGACATCCCAGAAAACGGACAAACAGACGGTGCTTGAAGATGCGAGTCTCGGTTTTAATCTGTGGATACATAAAGATCAGAGAGCAGTCTCGGAATCCGCGACTATCACGCAGAAATTATCGCACGGTTATCCAAAGAGGCCGCTCCTTATGGTCGCACCGACACAGAGCCTCTGGACGAAACCCGATGAGAAACAGTGGAATGGATTGACGAAAGCATGGGGATGGTTGTGTCAGAGCGTGTGGGAATTGGGTTACGACTTTAGGATTGTCTCGGAGCAGGAACTGGGTTCAGCAGACATTGTGCGTGCCGGTAACACAGGAAAACGGGACAATAAGAGCGGTGGACTCAGTCTCACGAACGACCGATCAGGCGTCAATGCGATTTACAACGTTATTCTGCTTCCGAGTTGTATCTCGCTTCAAGAAGAGACTGTCAAGCGTCTGCGCGCATTCACGAAAGCGAAGGGACGGTTGATAGCAGATGAACCGATTCCCTATTTGCTCAACGGTAGGATCGGACTTGAACCGTATCCACTGGAACAACTCATCTACGGACGACGGACAACTATTCTACGAGGTCCGCAAAACGAGAAAATTGAGAAACTCGAAAAATGCCTTCGAAAATGGGTGAACCGCTCCATATTGGTATATGTAAAGCCCAACAATGAGGAGACAGATGTCGTTCAGGTACACCACCGGGGTTCGGAAGAATCTGAACGCTTTTATCTCTATAATCGAGGCAGTGAATCCATTGATGCCTTAGTTGAGATCCCTTACCAAGCATCTCATGTCGCGGAGTGGGATCTGTTTAAGGGAGTGGAAGAACGCGTTGATTTTTGGCACGCGAATGGAAAGACGTATTTCAATAGTGTGTTTACAGTTAAACAGGGGCGGCTTTTTGTAGCTTCGTAAGATTCAGAGTTGCTTCTATTGTGAATAATATGAAAGGAGTAATCATGACAGGTGGAGATCTTTTCGTTGAATGTTTAAAGGCACAAGGTATTAGCGACATTTTCGGTTTGCCGGGCAACCATTTAGACACTGTTTACGAATCATTGTACAACAATCAGGACAGCATCCAGCACTATGTCACACGGCACGAAGGGGGCGCAGCATTCATGGCGGATGGCTATGCGCGAGCGACAGGCGATGTCGGTGTCTGTATGACCGTCCCGGGTCCGGGCTCAAACAATGCCTCTATCGGTATCGGTGAGGCGAATACAGCGTCTTCCTCGGTACTCTGGATTACTGGACAGAACCCATCTTACTTGGCATCACGGGACCCGAAGAAAAGTTTTCACGGGCTGGATCAGAGAGCCGCTTTCAGCTCAATGACGAAACATCTGGAAATTGTGCATCGGGTAGACCAGATTCCGGGTGCCATCAATCGCAGTTTCAGTGCCTTACGCTCTGGTAGACCGGGACCTGTGCTGATCGAGTTGGCAAAAGATGCCTTGGATGCCGAAGCCGACTTTCCAATCCCTCCACGGCACAACGGTATCCAGACGACTGCGAGTCCACAGGATGTAGATGCGGCACTGGCATTGTTAAGCACTTCAGAACGTCCACTTATTATCGCAGGTGGCGGTATTAACCATACACGCGGCACGGCAGAAATACTGGAGTTTGCGGAGCTTCTGGACGCTCCAATCGTGATGACAGGTTTTGGGAAAGGCTCAGTACCGGAGGACTCCCCGAATTCCATCGGTGTCTTCCGCGATGGTATTTCCCAAGCGGCGATGGAGGCATCTGATCTTATTGTTGCTGTCGGGACCCGGTTTAACTATCGTGATACCGGCAACTGGAGCCTCAAGATTCCACAGCCCTTGTTGCATATTGAAGCGGACACAGAGGAGATTCACAAAGAATACCCTGCGACCGTCGGCATCGGTGCGAATCCGAAATTGGTTTTACGTCAGTTGAACGCCGCGCTGCGCGACGAGAAGTGGAAAGGCGGTTGGGGAGAAGGGTTACGCGAATTACGGCGACGATTCATGGCGATTGAACATCCTCAGATCCTTCAAGAGATGCGCGATGTAATGCCCCGTGATGCGATCTTGTCGGTTGACGTTAACATTACTGGCTATGGTGCGTTGGCACATTTCCCGTGTTACTACCCAGGGACTTACATTTTCTCTGGTGTATCCGTTGCGATGGGAATCGGATTGACAGGTGCCATCGGCGCACAGGTCGCTTATCCAGAGCGGAAAGTCGTCGCACTGAGTGGTGATGGTGGATTTTTAATGACCTGCCCAGATCTGGCAACGGCGGTATTGTATGACCTGCCTATTGTGACGCTTGTGATGAACGACAACCAGTACACTTCAATCGAACGCGGACAACTCCGTCGCTTCGGCAAACGGATCGGTGTTGAGCTCGCCAATCCGGATTTCGTGCAGTTTGCAGAATCGTTCGGTGCGATTGGGTTACGCGTTGAAGATCCAAATGATTTTAAGCCGACGTTTGAAAAGGCACTCGCCTTGGACAAACCGGTTCTTCTTGAAGTCGTCAAGTAATTCTGCCACCATTTTGGGGGACTACGGTAAAGTCAATTATTTGGACACTGCGGTAGATGCGGTTTCAAACCGCATCTACCAGGAAGTGCCTGCTTGTTTTTATAATTCACTATAGCTTGGGAAGCGTGGTCGAAAGACCACTGGTGGTGCAAATAACATTGGACAATAGAATAAAAAACATATAAATAATTAAGGAGCTTGATATGGCAAAAAAGATAGGTGTTTTGACAGGTGGAGGCGATACAAGCGCTCTTAACGCCACCCTTAAAGGCATTGCGTTGAAAGCCGAAGAACTCGGTTTTGAGCTCATCGGATTCATGGAAGGGTGGCGCGGTGTTTTGAAGGGTGGACGTTACTTTACGCTGACACCTGACTTGATTGATGAAAACCGGGGTGGGACCCTGTTAAAAAGTTCACGCACAAACTTGATTAAAGATGGCAAATTAGATGAAGCCGTCAGCAATCTGAAAAAATTGGACATCAGCGGTCTCATTCCGATAGGTGGTGATGATACCTTGACGGTCGGGACCGCGCTGTCGGATCAATTCACAACCACGTTCGTCACCAAAACAATTGATAACGATGTGGGTATCAATCCACCCGAAGGGGATGCCGTCGATTACTCGAAGATGGTAAACTATTTCTGCCCCGGCTTCCCTTCATCGGCGAATAGTGTTATTAACTATGTCCGCGACCTTCGGACGACGACCTACTCCCACGATCGCGTGATTGTCGTTGAAGCGATGGGAAGAGATGCGGGTTGGCTGACACTGTCTGCCGCCTACGGACAGGCGGATCTTATCGTTGTTCCAGAGATGCCGTATCAACCGGAGAAACTGGCAGAAGCGATTCGCGAAAAACACGCCCAACAAGGGAACGTCATCGTTGTTGTATCGGAAGGCATCCGAAATGACGATGGGGAACTCATGATTACCTCACAGGCAGAACTTGATGCTTTTGGGCATACGAAACCGGGAGGGTGTTCAGAAATTATTGTTGAGGCGATGAAGAAACTACTTCCCGATATTTCAAGTTCAGCGTTCCGGGCATTGATACTCGGTTATCTCCAACGGTGCGGTAGCCCAATTGCATTAGATAGAGACATCGCTATGAAGGCAGGAGGAATGGCGGTGCAGGCACTTTCAGACGGAATGTTCAACGGTGTTGCGACGATTACACGGACAGATGCCGGTATTGAACCGACCCTGTTGGCGTTAGACCAAGTACTGAAGCGGGATGCCTCCGGTCATGTGATTCGGAGAAGCCTTGATCTGAGGTTCTACGACGCGGAACGGTATCAGATTTCACCCGCTGGGGCTGGGTATTTCCGTCCACTGTTCGGCGATCTCCCACGTCCAGATTTGTCATTGGACGATCGATTGATTGAGATCGGTGAGATTGGATGATAATTTGAGATTTTTGAGTTAATAAAGGCACGGTTGAAACCGCGCCTTTAATTTGGGTGTGTAAATATTTTGTCAAAATCCCGTAGGTTGGGTTAAACGGGACCTGGCTGAAGACCTCATAGCAGCGCTGATTTTCAAACTCACAAGGCACCTGAACGTATTAGAATACAAGTGAAACCCAACGCCTTTTCACACCAGCACCGTTTGGGATGTTGGGTTTCGCTATCTCTATTTACACATAACAGGTCATTGAAATGAGGGAGCTGCTGTGGATAAACGAAAGTATCTGGGTTCTTACCGCTCAACCCAACCTACGATTTACGATTATACCGAATGCCAAAAACTTTACACACCCCTTTAATTTTCAGTATAGATGCTTTTTCCTTCGCCGTAGTAAGCATCGTAGATGTGCTGATAAACCGCTTCAGATTTCTGATTGAACAGTTCCGGCGTGTAAGGTTGGGGCAATCCATCGTCAAGTATGCTACTAACGGTCTCTTTGACTTCCGCTTTCAACTGCGTCCGCTTCCGCCAATCCAAGCCTAACTTCTCCCGCTTAAGTGTCTCAAGCAATTTCCTCACAGCAGTTTTCACCTCATCTTGCTCAGGGACAGTCAGATGCGGTTCACGTCGCGTCAGAAGATCGAACACTGCCAATTCTTCTTCAGAGAGATCTTCAGTACTGGCGCGCTGGTCTTCTTGGTTGAGGTCACCAGCGAAGTTGAAAAGCCCCTCGAAGAAATCATCAACAGCAATAGTACCTGCGTTATATTCTGCGATCATCTGCTCAAATTTCTCTTGATAATCCATCCTACTTCTGTTGAATCGAATCATCGCGGTGAGCTTACCGTTGATTGCACCTCTGAGTCTCTCCGCCTCGACGCGTTTGTGTTCTGTGTTGAATTGTTCACTGAGTTGCTCGAAGTCAATTTGGCTTAAATCTACCTGATTCATATCGTAACTGTCAGGTGGTATCTGAATGAGAAATCCTTCAGGTGCGATTGACTCGTCGAGCAAGTCCTCGACTTCTGTTATTACACCGGAAATGTCAGCGGACGGTGTTAAATTCCTGATTTTCTGTGCGATGATACTAATAAATTGACAAATTCTGGTGAACTCATGTGCTCTGGGGTCGGGCAGAATCGCTTTGTATAGTTTAACGACATTCGTTGTTTGTTGTAAGTAGTTCCGTTTGGTTTCATCATTAATCAGAATGCGTTCCATTGCATCATTGATGTGGTTGATATTTTGCAGAGCGTCATCCGTTTGGACTTTCGCCAAGTCAATGCCGAGACCTTTGCAGAATTCGGTGATTTCGGAAATCGCTTCCTTGAGTTTTTCAACCAATTCTGACTTGTCGGCAATCGGTTTCTTACCTTCCGTATCGGCCCCCGTAGCGTAAATTGCCAACGCTTTTTCAAGATCGCGGAAGACCCCGATGTAGTCGACAATTAAGCCGCTATTTTTGTCACTGAAGACGCGGTTGGCTCTGGCAATGGTCTGCATCAACGTATGGTTTCGCTGCGGTTTGTCGAGATAGATAGTGGAACATGAAGGGACATCGAAGCCTGTGATCCACATCGCACAGACGAAGACAATTCGGAAGGGGTCATCGGAGTCCTTGAATTTGGTATCTAAGTCCTCCGCGTTCATACGGGCGCGATGAGGTAGGATATCCACTCCCCTTTGGCTGAGATCGTCAATCTCATTCTGTCCTGGAGAAACCACGACTGCCATATCGGTTTCTTCCATGTAGCGAATCTTTTCCTCCAAGAAGATCCGCTCGCTACCGGTCTGTGTGCCCATTTCCGATTTTAAACGCGTAATGTCCCGTTTCCAATGTTTTTTCACTTTGTCGAACATCTTAACAGCGGTGGCTTTGTCGATTGAGATGACCATGGCTTTCCCTTGATAACCTCTACCCATAAAGTGTTCAACAATATCTTCCGCAATGGTTTCCAAGCGTTCTTCTCGTGTGATGAGATGATACTCTCTGGCAAACTCGTGTTCCAACTTTGTCTCTTGTGCTTCATCCAGTTCTGCATCCTCAAGAATCTGTTCAATGTCTTCGTTGAAGTCCTCATTTAGCAGTTGTAGGGTTGGCACACGGTTTTCATAGTAGAGCGGAACGGTTGCACCGTCAACGATAGATTGATTGAAGTCGTAGACGCTCACATAGTCTCCGAATACCGATTTTGTCTTTTCTTCACCCGCCATAAGAGGCGTACCTGTAAACGCGATGAATGCGGCATTGGGAAGTGCAGTGCGCATATTCAAGGCGAGTGTGTCGTATTGACTGCGGTGCGCTTCATCGGTAACAACAACGATGTCTGAGCGTTCGGAAAGAATTGGATGCCTCTCACCACCTTGCGTCTGGAACTTCTGGATGAGAGTAAAGATATAGCGATGGTCCTCACCGAGGAGTTGGCGTAGATGTTTTATATCTCCTGCATGAACCTCTTGTTGCGTCAAGACACCACTTGTACTTGCGAAGGTCTTGTAGATTTGATCGTCCAATTCTTTGCGATCGGTTACGACAACAAATGTCCAGTTTCCCGGCACTTTTCTAAGCACTTTCTGGGCAAAGAAGAGCATCGAAATGCTTTTCCCGCTGCCTTGCGTGTGCCAAAAGACACCGAGTTTGCCTTGGTTATCTTCTATCTTCTGCAGGGATTGGATCGTATTATTGGCACCGAGGTATTGATGGTTCTTGGCGAGAATCTTGATCAATCCGCCTTGCACTTCCATAAAAAGGATAAAGTTCTCAACGATATCAAGCAACCGCTTGGGTGTGCATAGTGCTTGCAGGATCGTCTCTAAAGAGACTTTGGGCGGCTCGTCTTCGCTGTGGACACGCTTCCATTCGGCGAAGTGCTCCCAACTGGCGGTGAGGCTACCGACTTTGCTGTCCGTGCCGTTAGAGAGAAGAATGAAGGCGTTGTACCAAAAGAGGTGTGGGATGGTCTGCTTGTAGTCTCGAAGATTGTCATTATATGCGGCGTGGAGGTTCACATCAATCCGTTTGAACTCCATCAGGACTAAGGGAATTCCGTTGACAAAACAGATGAGATCTGGACGTTTCGTATACATCTCACCGGTAACTGAGAACTGTGATGCCGCGAAAAAGTCGTTATTCTCTATATTTTCCCAGTCGATGATCTGAAGGACTTCAACGGTTTCGCCTTCACCATCTGGATCGCTGATAGTGACTCGGATGCCGTCTTTCAGAAAGGTATAGATTTCTCGGTTGGCTTCAACATCGCTCATCAGGGAACGGGAGCGGGTGAGTTCTTCGATTGCCTTGATGATTGCGTCTTGGGTTGCGGTCGGATTGAGGCGTTTTAGTGCGACATGGAGGCGAGAGGTTAGGACAACTTCAGATTTTGTTTGTCTACCGAGTGGACTACCACTCTGATCAAATTCACTATAGCAATTGAGCGTTTCCCATCCCATTCCTGCGAGTAGATTGATGGTGGGTTGTTCGATGAGTTCATCTTCGCTGTATGGGTTCATTTGTTCGGATTGGATTTGTGAAGACGTTTGATGTGCGCTATCCGTGCTCTCAACGTTTCTGCCGAATCAACTTCAACGATTTTCCAGATGTCCCTCGCTGCTAAAGCCTCTGCAAACTCATAACGGTGGATCCCTGCTAACTCAGCGGCTCTGCCAAGTGTTACTTCGCCTTCTTGATATAGCAGAATTGCAGCATCTAACTGTGATTCCTCTTCAAGGGATTTACGCAACCGCTCGCGCACAACTTTGGGCAATTTCTGTATTAGTGGTAACAGTTTTTCAAGCGTTATCGGTTCAGAAATTTGAATCATCGTGATCTATTCCTATCAATGCTCTGGCGTTCACGCCTCACCTCTGCAAGTGCTTCCTCAAAATCGCGTATCACCTCTTCCTCTGGCGTGTCGGCAAACGCGTTGTGAAAGGGTGCTACAGCCCTATCCCATTCCTCTCGAAACCGTTTGCGTTCACTTTCAACTTCGGTACGGAAACGCGAAACAATACTCTGCCACTGTGGTGGGATGGATGAACCATATTCGTGAAGATCCGGTAAGAAAAAGACTTTATCAGTGAAATCCGAATCTTTGACTATAGGTCTGAGCTGGTCAACAAGCGCACTTGATTCTTTCAGGTCCTGCTGATCAGTATCAATGATGAAAATAATATAGTCATCTTGCGCGAGGTAGTGCTGGAGAGTCTTCCTCAAGTCACTGCTCACAGGAATCCCCTTTCTATGACATTTACGGAGCGCACTTCTTCCCGCTGTCCGGATAGCCACATACTCAAGTTGCCTGAATCTCAAAAATGTATTCTCCAAGAACCTGACTGCCTCCGCATCTCGGTCGGATCGCAAATTCCAGACTCTTACGCTTATCATAATTACCTTTTATTTAAGTTGCGTTAACACGTTTCCTAATTCACGGAGAGAATTGTTACGCCATAGTGTTTCTCTGCAATGACTATGTGCTCAGCCAGATCAGGCAACACCCTTTCATGATATCGCTCACGGTTAATATTCTTTTGCGGTATGTTTGGATTGAGGGCGCGCAGAACCTGCTCAGAACAATCCTCCAAGTACTCTTTGGGTCCCTTGCCTCCCACTTCTGTTTCGACAATGTATTCCGTATTGCCTCTCTGATAACGCCTGAGAAATCGGACAAAGGATTGATTTGTTAGGACCTTATCACGGCAATTATTTCTATACTGGGCACGCCGACTGGCGAAATAACAGAATCAATGTTAAATCATAAGCCCCATATATCTTAACATAATACTGGTTCTCAGACAAACCAAATCCACGATTAGTGAACAACAGCACTTGATTGCATACCGTCTATATAAAGTTTAGATACGTCGATTTCACCGGAGATGAGTTTTGGGAGGAGGAGGTCACGGGTTTGGCGGAGGTTTATATTTTTTTCCGAAAGGTTCTGAGCTTTCCTAAACAAAGGCGCAACTGTAGATTTAAATCGGTCAAGTATGACCTTATTGGGGACTGGCAAAAGGTAATCATCAAAACATTGATTAACGACACGCTGCCTACCTGTCGCCCCAGTCATACTCTTGACAGCATTTTCTCTAAAATCACGCGTCTGTGCTAAAAGATAGACAAAATAGGGGTTCAGTTTTTTGGATCTGAGGACGATAAATTCAGTGGATCCAAAAGCGACATCATCGTCGTGAGGGAGAAATTGTACAAAACCTGTTCTTCCGTTTTCAAGACATGGGGTGATGCGTGCAAATAGCGTGTCTCCATTTTTAAATTTCGCCCCACTATTTCCCGTTTTTTCCTCTACGTCAGTGATTACCATTGAATGTTCTGTTGCGGACTTCATTGGGAGAAATGGTTTTTTGGTATCGCGTGGAACAGAAGTTTGCGGGTTTATGAAAATGGCTTCACTTGCAGTAACCATTTCCCATCCCTTCGGTATCGGTCCCAATGGTGATTCTACCATCGGGACGCTCTCATGTCCCGGAAATCGGAAGTGGACGAACCATTCTTGGTAGAGGGTCTGTGCCATATCCTCAAGGATTTTGATGCGGCGGGTGTTGTTTTCGATGAGATCGTCGTAGGCGGAGAGGACAGCGGCGATTTTGCGTTGGGTTGGGAGAGGGTAGGTTGGAACATGGATGTCTTCAACAGATGATAATATAGCGCGTTGTCGTCCTGAAGCACCGGTCATACTCTTTACTGCAGGATCCCGAATCATAGGGCTCAGAGCCAAGTAAAATATATAAGTTGAATCTGATATATTGGGTTTACCACGAAAAACGAAAAACTCTGTCGATCCAAAACAGGGTTGGTTAACGGTATGCTTGAGTCTGACAATCTTTCCATTTTCTAAACACGGTGTAATACGGGCAAAAAGCGTATCTCCAGCTTGGAATCGTGATCCTCCACTTTTGTAGACACGTTGTTTTTCAGGGAAAACAAAAGCGTTACCAGGGATAATATCAGCCATTTCAACGTAAGGATATTTTTTGCCTTTTTCCAATTGGATGCGTGGATTAACCTCAACGAAATCACCAAAACGAATTGTGTCTTTCATCTTGTCTTCTCTTTTGCTGTTGTTTTAGTCACTTTTTAGGGATGCCATTCTTTGGGCTTCACGTTGTGCCTTTATTTTCATAAGACGCTTCACACCCGGCGGTGGGTTTTTTCGTTGTGTCTCATAAGCAGTTTCCATCCGTTTGTACCCAGCTTCAATATAGGCATCTATCACCTCTGTGTTGAATAGGTAATAGGTAATTGTTGCATAGATCTGTTTTAGGGTCAGATGTGGATAGTGTCGCTGAATTTCCTTCGGGTTTGCCCCCTCAAGAAATTTTTCAATTACGATTTCAATACCGACCCGTGTTCCTTTAATCCGAATCGTTTTTGGGTTGACAAACTCAAAGACCCTTGTAAGTTCCATGAGGAGGCTCCTTCCTAAATGAGTTTTCAATAGATGCACAACCTAACAGGTTATGCTACAAAGATGGCAACTTGGGCTATAATAACGTGAGTTTGATAAAGTGTTAAGTTGGGTTTCGCTACTGTTATTGACCCAGAAGATGTCTTGAAAAACGTCAGATCTCTCTACATTCAGCGATTTTTTTGGTGTATTTACCGCTCTACCTGGGGAAACACCCAAGCAAAAACACCTACAGATTTATTTTCAAACTGGCGTATAATATATTTTATTGTGAAATAACGGTTTTGTCAAATGATGGATCAATAGATTCTACCGTGTCGTTGATGTCATACCCTATCTTCCAAAATTTTTACAACATTCTCAGCGATGTGTTCCTCTAATTGGTGTGCCTCCGCATTTAGGATTTCTAATTCTTCGTTGAGTTCACCAAATCGCTCTGCAAAGTCGAAATCATCGGGTGCTTGTTCGGCGACTCCGACATACCGACCCGGGTTGAGACTCCATCCCTGTGTTTCAATTTCGGCAATCGTAGCCACTTTGCAAAGCCCTGGCACGTCAATGTATGCTGTATCTGGGAATTTTGTGGCGAGGAAATCTGCGCTGCTATGCTGGTTTTCAGGAGCTTCTCCGCGATAGAGTCTCACAATGTTCGCAAGGAATTCGAGTTGCAATGGAGTGAATTCCCGATGTGCGCGGCTCACCTGCTGGTAGAGATGGCGTGCATCGATGAACAACACTTTATCGCGTCTCTCACCATTCTGTTTGGATTTGTCAAAGAACCAGAGGGTACACGGCAAGGTAACCGTATAGAAGAAATTTGAGGCGATACTGACAACGACATCAACTGCTCCCTCTTTGATAATCTGGGTGCGTATTTCAAGTTCGGAAGCGCGTGCATCGGCGGCAGAGTTCGCCATAACAAAGCCTGCACGTCCAGTCTCGGAGAGGGAGCTATAGAAAAGTTGAATCCAGAGATAATTGGCATTGTCAACGCGTGGCATGCCGAACGGAAATCGCGAATCATCTTTGATGCGTTCTCGGTCAACGCGGTCTACATTGAATGGTGGATTTGCCATGACAAAATCAAACGTACCGAGGCAGTCATGTGGATCTTCGTAGTAACTATTGGCTTGTCTGATGTCGCCTTCGAGTCCATGCACAGATAGGTTCATTTTGCACAACCGGATCGTCTCAGCGACGCGCTCAATCCCGTAAAGACTGATATTCCCTTGATTTCCATTTTGCTGGTGGTTGTGAATAAATTCAGCACTCTGGACGAACATACCGCCGGAGCCACAGGCGGGATCAAAAATACGCCCATGAAAGGGTTGGAGTATCTCGACGATGAGTTTAACGAGGGAGGTAGGCGTGAAGAACTCACCCCCGCG
This sequence comes from Candidatus Poribacteria bacterium, assembly GCA_965208635.1. Lineage (GTDB taxonomy): Bacteria > Poribacteria > WGA-4E > WGA-4E > WGA-3G > WGA-3G. The sequence goes on along the minus strand of OZ242349.1, from coordinate 4,667,186 downwards.
TTGGCCTTCACTCATAGCGAAGTTCCCGAGAAAGTACTCATAGACCTTTCCGAAAGCATCGCCTTCAATATCCATAGGAATCTGCTCCATGATGCGGAGGAGTTCGAGGAGCGTGCTCTTTTCAAGGCGATTGTAAGTCTTCGGTAGGACTCCATCAACCTGAGGATTTGCTGTTTCTATCGCCTTCATAGCATCGGTGATGGCTTGTCCGATGTTCTCGCTCTCGGGCAAATTCAGCAGGTATTGAAAGCGTGCTTCCTCCGGCACGTAAAATATGCCGCGCGCTTGGTATTGTGTTCTCGGATCCGTCCGTCTGTGCCTGCTCGTAGAGGCTTCATTGCTGATTTCCTGCTCCGCCTGCGTAAATTTATGATCGGCGTAGCGTAAAAAGATTAGTCCCAACACAGGCGTTGAGTATTCTGATGCCCGAAGGCGCGAATTGGCTCTGAGTTCATCGGCAGCACTCCAGAGCCGATTTTCAATTTCTGACAGATTGGTGTTCATAATGTTTCTTCGATGAAAATTGATGTAGGCGAGGTTAGATGAAGTTTAAGAATTTAATTCAGTAATCTCCTAATAATGCCCAGGCGATTTCCTAACCGCACCTACCAGTTTTGGGACAAGTTTTGTCACTATGGTTCAACGACTTTATAGCGTTCTATCTGTCCGCCCCGAATCGTGTAGAGCGTCAGACTTTTGAGAGGATGACGGTTCTCATCAAAACGGGAGATTGTGGACGCGCCTTGATAATTGGTCGTGTTTGCTATCGCATCCCGAATAGCATCGGGTTCCAGTGTCCCCGCGTTCTTGATAGCAACTGATAGTAACGACATCGCATCATAGCCCCACGCGGAGGGTCCATCCGGCGGTTCCATATACATCGTGGTGTATGCTTCAACAAAGGGAGCAGCAGCGGGGGAATCCATACTAAAATCCCTTGTGAAGTAAGATCCCTCTAAAGGGGTATTGTCATTTAAAGTGCCGAGGAGTTTGTCCGGTTCATCCCAACCGTTAGTGCCGATAAAGGCTGCATCTATGCCCATATTCCTCGCTTGCAATGCCATCAACGGAATCTCTGGACTGAAACCGGCGATTAAGAGGACATCCGGGGTGCCGGCTTTAATTTTCGTCAATTGCGCGGTGAAGTCTCTATCACCGTGCTGATAGATTTCACTTGCGACCAGTTCACCACCGAGTTTCTGGAAATTTTCTTCAAAGGCATCAGCAACAGCCCCGGAGTATACATCTCCGAATTGACGGATCGTTGCAGCGGTTTTAGCATTTAACTCGGTAGGGTCTAACGAAAATTGTGCTGTCGTCGCGCCTTGGACAGAGGAAGGAGCAACCGTAATAAATACGAATTCACCAGTGGAGGTTACCTTCTCTCCAGATGAACCCGTTATGATGGGACGTCGAAGCTCGGTGACCACAGGTCCGACCTGCATGGAATTCGTCGAGAGTAGCGGACCTAAGATCGCAACAACGCCTTCCTGCTCAATGAGTGCTCTGGCAACGCGGACGCTTTCCACAGGATCAGCGATTTCGCGGTCGCCCTGATTGTCCATGACGATAAATTCGACCTGCATTCCGAGCAGACCGCCGCTGTTGTTGATCCGCCCTCTTGCGAGTTCCGCGCCTTTGGTGAAATTGGGCGCAAGTCCTGAGGGTTGAATCACACCGATTTTGATAGTGGAAATAGTGCCTGAGATAGATGTCCCGGGTGTGATGACGTGTTGGGCTCGTTCGCATCCTGAAAGAGATATGATTAAAATTGCGATGAGGGTTAGGACAGTTTTCGTGTTCATAATTAAAAATTAACCTTTCGATTTATGTATTATAAACGTAAATTCCATAAATAGGGTCGTAGGGAACTCACCGCGCATATTTTTGATAATCAGCGGGGTTCTCGTAGCACAATCTGTATGAACATTATAAAATAATTCGGTAATTTATTAGCGAAGTCCGGTGTCCCTTCCCAGTAACGGGTGGGGACCCCGGTTGCAAACCGCACCTACCGGACCTGGGGAAAATAAATATTACCGAATTAAATACTTAAACCTCATTTAGATTGTGTCCCATAAGGCGCAAACTGACAGTTTGCGCTACAAATAGGGAACTTACGTCATTTTCTATAAGTAATAGTTGATTGCTACGGGGCAATAACTTTATCAAATTCTACTTGTCCGTTGCGAATTGTGTTAATCACAACGTTTTTAACGGGGTGTCGGTTGACATTGTAGTGAGACATGAACGTTGCCCCTTGGAAGTCGGTGATGCTTGACAACGCATCTCGAACCGCAGATGGGGTGAGTGTCTGTGCTCTTTCCATTGCGGAGGCTAACAGGGACATAGCATCGTAGCCTGAGGCTGCGGCACTATCTGGAGAGACTGCGAAGCTTTCCGTATATGCCTTGACGAAGTGTTCCGCACTCGGTAGTTCTGGACTAAAATCCGCGGTAAAGTAAGCCCCTTCTAACGGCGCGTTGTCAGTTAAGATGTTGAAAAGTTTTTCAGACTCATCCCAGCTCCCGGGTCCAAGAAAAGTCGCTTCAATACCGATTTCTCTCGCCTGTGCCATTGCGAAGTGAATATCTGGAATAACGCCAGCAATATACAGCACATCCGGGGCTGTGGCTTTAATGTTTGTGAGTTGCGTATCAAAGGTTTTATTGCCAATTCCATAAACTTCGCTGGCAACGATTTCCCCGCCGAGTTTCTGAAAATTCTCTTCAAATGCTTGCGTCAAGCTTCCTGTGTAGGCACTATCCGTTTGACGGAGGGTCGCGGCGGTTGCCGCACTGAGTTCAGATGGATCGATTGCGAATTGTGCTATTACCGTTCCGTGGGCTGATGTCGGAGGGACAACGAGAAAGACAAAATCCCCTGCAGCAGTCACATGATCGCCAGCGGAGCCGGGAATGATGGGACGCTGAAGTTGTTGAACGACGGGTCCAACCTGTATGGAATTGTTAGAGAAAATGGGACCGAGAATCGCAACAACGTCCTCCTGCTCAATAAGTGTTTTTGCGATGTGGACGCTTTCTTCTGCATCTGGTACTGCCCGTGCGCCTTGGTTGTCCATGACGATAAATTCAATTTGCTGTCCGAGAACACCACCGCGGGCATTGATTTGGGTTCGCGCGAGTTCTGCGCCTTGAGCGAAACCCGTGTAGTATCCTGAGGGCTGGATCACACCAATTTTAACAGTCGAGGCGGCATCGGTGGAGAGTGCATCAGGTGTCATTACCTGTTTTACCCGTTCGCATCCAGCAAAGGATATAATTACAATTGTGAGAAAAGTTAAGAAAATTTTTGTTTTCATTATTAACTCCGTGTTTGGAACGGAAACTGTTCCGCAACGACGAACCGATCATCTGTTTCAGGTGAGCGATAAATTAGACTGATCGCTTCCACTTTACAGCAGACTGGCTGCCATTCGGTTTGAAGTCGCTGCTGCTCGACCTGGACGGAGCGGTGCGAGAATTGTCCAACCGAGAGGTGTGGATGGAAACCGCCAGCAAATCGTGCAGTGTCGTCATAATTGGGAAGGTGGTGCATCAGGGCACTGTGTACCCGCGCAATTTGGTCTTCGGGTTCTGGCACTAAGAACATCGTACACGACTTTCGATGTCGGAAGGCATCAAAGCGAGCGAGTTGGACAGAGAACGGTGTTATCTGTTGTGCGGCTTGTGTGAGGGCGGGAATCACTGATCCGAAGTCGTGTTGTTCCGCGAATGGATAGAGCAGTGTTATATGTGGCATCCATCGCAGGAAGTTACGGTCGTGGACTTTGCGAATGGCTTGGATAGGAGACTGTTCGGATTCTGGTGGAATGAGGACTACGGCTGTGGTGTGGGTTTTATTGGGCATTTTTATAACTATGGATCCCGGGGTGCTCTCCTCGGGCAAGCCTCTATAGGCTTGCAGGACAATGTTACAAGCGGATTTCTGGTTAAGTCGCAACTGAAATAAGGATCTGTACGGTATAGCACCAAAAACTTAGCCTGCAACAACGGCGCAGGCGGATCTACGGAATGAAACATGAATATCTTAACTCGCCTGACCGAACCGCAAGGAATAATTAAAAATCATCGACCGACGGACATTCCCCAGCGTCCACCATCAACATGAATGGTTTGCCCCGTGATGTAAGAGGCGTCGTCGCTAAGGAGGAAGGCGATAGCGGATGCGATCTCTTCCGGTCCACAGCGGCGTTTCATGATGCAGGAATTGATCGATGTCTCCTCTAATTCCTTCTTGCGCGCGGCAGGATCAGGTGCTCTCCCAAAGTGCATCTCCGTGACAACCCAGCCAGGTGCGACGGCGTTCACGCGAATACCGTATTCAACGAATTCGTACGCCATTGTCTTCGTGAGAGAGACCAATGCGGATTTAATCGCATCGTAGACCCATCCCCCGGGTCTACCGAGATAACCCCCCTCCGATGAGAGATTGACGATAGCAGCGCCTTCCTGTTTCAAAAGCGGTAACAGGTGCTGCGTGATGACGACCCAACCGCGAAGACCGATTGCGGTTTCGGGTTCCCAATTTGGAATCCATCCACCGTCTTCAATTTTGCCACCTCTCGCGATAGCGGCATTATTGACGAGGATGTGAAGTGCGGAAAACTTTTCGGCGACTTCCTGCGCGGCGGTTTGAACACTTTCGTCATCAGCGAGATCGGTTTCTATAAACAGTGCCCTCCCACCTGATTCTTGGATTTCAGAGACAGCCTTATTTGCCATATCGACGTTTTTATCGGCGATGATGACGTGCGCACCTTCAGCAGCGAGACGGTTCGCCGTTGCCCTGCCGATGCCGGAGGCACCCCCTGTGATCAATGCGACCTTATCTGTAAAGCGGATTGTTCCCCATTGGTTCATTTGCATCATGTTGTAGTCCTTTTGGCATAACGGCACACGGCGTGTGCCTGCTACTACTATTTAAACGCCTGCGGCGAATCCACCATCAACGAGCAGAGAAGCACCGGTGACCCACTCCGCATCATCGGAGGCGAGGAAGACCACAGCACGCCCGATGTCTCTCGGTAGACCGAAACGTGGTAAAGCGGTTTTCTCTAACGCTTCTTCAATCTGTTCGGGAGTGAGGTAATCCTGAATCGCTGTCTCGATATAACCCGGACAGATGGCGTTGACGGTAATACCGAATTGCCCGATTTCCAACGCAGTATCTCGAACCATGTTGACAATAGCGGCTTTCGCGGGAGCATACGCCGGTCCCGCCCCACCTCCATACGCGTGGACAGAGGCGATCTGGATAATTCTACCAAATTTCGATTGTTTCAGGTGAGGGAGTGCGAGTTTCGTCGCGACAAACACTCCGCGGAGGTTGACCCCAACGACGCTGTCCCAATCGGCGATTGAAAGTTCCTGTGCGCCACCCGGGATATGAATACCGGCATTATTAACGAGGATGTCGAGTCCTCCAAAGTGTTCGACAGTTCGCTGAATGACGTGTGCGACCTGTGAATCGTCGGCGACATCGGCTTCGAGGAATAGTCCATCTGCCCCAAGTTTTTCAATTTCTGCAACAGTCGGTGTTGTGGTATCGGTTTCGTGATATTTACCGCGGAGAGGTGTCTCCTGTATATCGACGACAGCGACTCGCGCCCCCTCACGAGCGCATTCAAGTGCGATACCGCGTCCAATGCCCGAACTTGCACCTGTTATGATAGCGATTCGATCTTTGAGTAGCATGTAAATTCCTCAGCAAAATATAGGTTCTCCAGTTTGGTGCGGTTTCTCATCACATCAACCGCTGCTGGGAATAACAATTATACCTTATTCTCCAAAATCTTTGTGAAATTTTCTACTCGGTGCGTACTGAGAAATTAGAAGTAGGATCTGCCGAGTGAGTTTCCGGTACCGAAGGCGTTGTACGGCGCGCCCGCCGGTAAGGTACGGAGTCCCCAAGTTTCAGTCGTTGCATCATAACCGACACCCATCGAAACCGCAGGCTCCTGTATCAGATTCACCTGGAACGTGAAGTCCTGACGGACGCTGTTATAGTTTGAGGGGACATTATCGCGCTTAATGCCGACACGGTTCCAAGAGATACGGAGGTTCCAATCGTGGAGATTACGCGTCATACTGATACGCTGTGAATAGAATTGCCCATCAATCGGATAATAGATAAGGCTTACGTCGAATTCGAGGTCTTGGCTAACGCGATAGCGTCCAGTGGCGGTAATCGATCGAGAAGCCCGTCTCGAAGTATGCCGCTTGCTAAAAGAGTTTCCGATACTAATATTCCAAGAGGGTCGGGTATATCGGATATTGGTACGGAACCCAACCATTTTAAATTGCTTCCCATCGTCAGGATGTGGATTGGGATCATGTGTGAAACGGACGGTCATATTTAAGTTCCGACTCGGAAGCGGGACAAATGTGAAATCACTCTCAATGGGTTCATACTTCCGTCTATACAAGGGATCGAAATCCGTGAAATCAGCAGAGAGTCGGGTATCAAAATAGAAGATACGGTGTGCCGACTGACTCCGTCGGGTCTTGATTTCAAAGTTTGTATTGAAGTTATAGGTGAGTCTCTTCCGTTCATAGAAGTAAGTGCTCGGACCGAAAGGATACAGGTTCTCATCTTCGTCAACAGCTGGCTGGTAATTGAATCTCAGTGAGGATTGGATCTCGTGTCTCAACTTTCGGAGTCCAGGAATATAACCGACGTTGAAAACACGGAAGAGCGTGTTTGTGGCGGATCCATTGAAGCTGTAAACGCCTTTCACGATGTTCCTATCCTTATTTTGGTCTTGGTCGTGCCAGATCATGTTCGTATTGAGATCAAGGCTCATTTGGAGTTCCCGCAAGGGGGTAATCAGGAGCGTTGACTGCTTGCGGACATCAAACCCAAGGTCCAGCGTCTGTAGATATACATCTCTCTCATCCACTTTGCCCTTATAGACTTCTCTAAAGAAGTTACCGAGTTCAAGATCCAGGTCGAAGCTGGTGCTTTCAAGGGTTGGAACGGTGAAAAGTGAAAGAATCGGTGTCTCAGTTTTGAACTTTTCAGCAACGTCTTCCAGACGATCATTAAGACTCCCAAAGAGGGGTAGTGCACTCACACGCATCCGTGAGAAATTCAGAGTGAATTGCGGAAGTTTTTGTAAGGAGGTCGTGCCTTCATCTGTGAAGTCGTGAACGTGTCGGACTTCGAGCCTTCCGGTAATATCTCCAATCGTTTCCCGAGAAAATGTGAGATTGTCGTTCTCGTCGCGATCCCCATCAGCGACCGTAGATAAACCGGTTCCATAGGTGAGTATTCCGAAAGTGTTAAGCCTGGATTCTCCGGGGAGTTTTAGTTCTTCCTTGAAATTACGGGCTTGCAACTCTGTTCTACCGGTGAAGTTGATAGGACGTCTACCTTCTTCACGGCTATCCCATGGGGTATAGAAAGATTGCGTATGCCCCCATCGCATATTCCACCGTCTGCCGATGCGTGTGGCATTCTGCCGCTCGTAGGAATATCGGTCTGCGCCGTAGAAGTAAATATCGCCTCGATAGGTTCTCTTTTTGTCAACTTTGATGAGCCGGAAGGATTTTTTGGTTTGAATAGGACGGCTACTATATTCACCGGCATATAACCTTTGTGCATCTGAGGCGACGGCACTCGGATCCTCCCATCGTCCTCGAAAACCGTGTTTCCGGTAGACTTTTAGTTCGTCTTCTTCGTCTTCGGTATCCTCTTCAGTGGCGGGATCTTCGGATACTTCTTCGCCATCGGACTGATCAGCAGTCGTTTCCCCTTCTGGATCGTTTTCCGGCTCATCCTGCTCCACGTTCTGACTTTCATCAGTATCATCTTCTAACTCGTCTGGCACTACGTTCTGATTTTCATCAGTATCACTCTCGACCTGCTCTGCGCTCTGGGTTTCATCGGTATTAGTAGCATCATCAGTAGCATCAGGCTGTTGCGGTAACTCTGGTGCGGGGGATACGGTGTCAGGTTCTTGTGTCCCGCTCTCTTCAGATGTATCCTCTTGCGAGTCCCCATCTTCCTCAGTATTTTCTGGTTTAGGGTTCATCACATCTTCGTAGAATTCATCCCACTCTGCCTCAAACTGTTCAGCGAGTTCCTCGAAAGTCGGGGTCTCAGATTTTTCAATCAATTGGAAAAGGTAAAGACCCTCCGGCATAGTAATAGGTCGACGTTCAATAACATCCCCCGGATTCTCTAATCGCCTAACAGCAGCACGCCATGAGGACTCCATCTCATTTAAGAGTAAGCCTTTACCTTCGTTAGGCTCGGATAAGGTCGGTTCAGCGATGTCCGCGAATTGATCAGGAATTTGTATTAACTGCTCGAAGGGTTCACCTTCGTGGGCGCGCTCGAGCATGTCATCTGCCAATTCACGCAGGACGTATTCCGTGTCTTCACTTGCACTAATAGCGATGTCAATACGGCGGAGTTTAATTTCGCGTTCGCCATAGACATCAACAACGCGATCGGCTTTAAGGATGTGGAAGGCAGATTCGGTTTGGACGATAGGGCTAATTTCGCCCTCCTGTAATGCGAAGGCGGCTTCCTCTAAAACCGGATCGAGTTTGGGTTTACCTTCCTCATCAACTTCACCCGGGACGAGGAATCCGAGGTCGCCGCCCTCGTAACGGGTGTCGAAATGGTCGGAATTGCTCTGTGCGACTTGTGCGAAGTTAGCACCCTCTTCTTGGAGTTCCGCAAGGACGGTTTCTGCCTTATCTCTCGCACGATTGACATCATCCTCAGTGATTTTATATTCAATAAAAATCTGCCGTAGCCAATAGCGATCGTATTCACCATCAAGTCGATCTTGTAAGTCCTCCGCCTTCTCTTTTAACTTCGTGCGTTGGTTCGGTGTTACATCGGGTGGAATAGGGATATAGATTTCTTGAAACTGTGTATCACTGAATCGATATTTACCTTCAAACCCGAACCCTTGCCCGCGTTTTGAGCTTCTGTCATAGAGCAGTGCTCCATCATAACGACGGTTACGTGCTACAGGTAAGATGATGCTGATGTTCGGACCTTGGTAGCTATCCGTTCCGATTTTAACGATAATTTTTGCGATCTTACCTTTTCGTATGTCCCGTCGAATGACAGGAAAATAGAAGAGTGGAAACCCACCGATACGTAAGACGATATTTTTGGCGATCATCTCCCGATCTTTGTGGACAATGACTTCAGAGACACTGAAATAGTAGTGGGGATGCTTCAGTGAGCAGGTTGTCAGGGATGCCCCGCGGATATAGGAGCGGTCCTCCTGTATCTTAAAGATTTCACTCCCACCGAAATACCATGGATCGCTGAATGTAAACCCGTTCCGAGCAATTCCTTTTTTGTTGTCAAGGTTGAAGATGAGTTCATCAGAGTATGTCTCCTCGTCACCAATCTTCAAGTGGACGTTCCCAGATGCACGCATCAAGTTTTCATCGAAGTCTGCCCAGATATGGTCTGCCCGAAGAATGACATCCTCAAATTTTATAAGAGCATTTCCGTGAATTTGGACGAAATTATCGACCATAGCCATATCGTCGCCATCGCCGATTACCATGCCCTCTTCAGGTACATCTGTTTCGGGATTCAATCGTTCTGAGGCAGATCCCTCCTCCTCAGTCTCATCTGTAGATTCTTCAGCCGCGGATGGGTCAGCGGGTTGTGTCTCTTGTGCGACACTGAACTGTATCGCACAAAGGAGACATGCAATGACGAATAATGCCAGTAAGGGCTGGGTAACCCAACCCCTACGACGCTCAATTCCGGAGGTAGGGATAAGGAAGGCGTGATGTTGGTTTTCTAATTTACCTTGCGGATAAGTCATAGCCTCTGGATATTTAACGGTTTCCGTGTGAGAGAGTTGCCTGCGCCGTTGTTGCAGGTTTTTAAATTCACCTTGCGGAGAAACAACGGAGATTCTGTTTTTTTGCGTGCCAACCATATATCCGCCTGCGCCGTTGTTGCAGGCTACGTTTTTGGTAAAGGCGGGAATCGGAGTTCCCTCCTACATCAACATGGCACTTTTACCAAGAACCTGCTCGTAATGAAATGGAGAACAGTCCAGGAGGCCATAAATTAAAAATCTTTCAGTTCGATTCTAATGTAAGCGTTTTCAAGAAGTTTATTGGTATACGCGTCCCATTCCTCTTGGAACCGCTGTTGGCGAAGTATTGAGGTGATCTGCTGTTTCTCTGTTTCACTGAGACTGGGACTATTTCGCTCGTCAACTTTAAAGATGTGAAGACCGGATTCAGTTTCGTGGGGTTGACTATACGTGTCGGGTTCGAGTCCTTCAATGATTTTCCGAGTGTTGGGATTGAGTTCCGTTAAGGAACGGACTCCGAGGTCCCCGCCATTCTCCCGCGTTTCAGTATCGTCGGAATATGTCTCTGCCAGGGCATTAAAATCTTCCCCATTCTCCAGTTTTTTAAAAACCTCAACAATACGCTCTCGCGCTTCCTGCATAGCCTGTGCACTCGGCGTGAGAGGGACAATGAGATACCGAAATGCAATCATTCCATCAGTTTTCGTTTCGACAGTGAAAACATAGAGTCCTTCATTTCCTTCAACAGGCTCACTGAATTTGCCAGCGTCTAAGTTTGCGAGTACGTCTTGGAATATCTCTGGAAACCTTTCGAGTTCCTCAGTCGTAGCTTCTATGAGAATTCCTGCCTGTGAACTTGGGTTCCGCTTAGAGGCATATCGTTTTGCTAACTCTTCAAACTTGGTGCCATCAGTTGTAATTTCCTCAAGTGCTTTATTAATAGTTTCAAATGCGGCATCCCGATCAGCTTGATTCGGTTTAAAGGCAATAAAAATGTGCCGCAAATGCACCTTATCTGTTTTAGTGGGGAGTTGGTCCCTATTTTCCTCAAAAAATTTCTGGATCTCGCTCTCACGCACTTGTAATCGAGGGACAATTCTCCCCATAACAAGTTTCTCTGCTTTGAGGTTCCGCTCTGATTGCTCCCGAAACGCTACGAGGGTCATCCCCTCTCTGTTTAATTGTTTTTTGAATTCTTCGTCTGTTTCGATTTTATATTTTCTTTTAAAATCTTGAACGTACTGCTCTATTTCCACGTCGCTGACGGTAACTTTCAGTGTGAGTGCGGCTTCCAAAAGGAGCATTTGTCTGATGAGCCGGTCAAGTAACTCGGATCTTTGTCGCTCCGCTTCGTTGAGTGCCTCACGTTCGCTGAAACGATAGACCTGTTGGAGTTCCATAGCGCGTTGATTCACCAAGACATCAAGCTCCCGCTTAGTCACAACATCGTCATTAACGTAAGCGATGATTCTGTCAAAGGTGCGAGCGACGCTACTCCGCACACCACCGCTGATGAGTAATAGAATGAGTATAAGATAGGCAGTTACTCTGTAACCCATGTGGATATCCCTTTTATTAGCTGTCAGCCATCAGCAATCAGCCATCAGTACACCAACTTGATAAAGTTAAAACGGCGACGGAAACTGACTGCTGACTGCCGACTGCTGATTGCTATTAAACCTATTGCTCAGGTTCTGCCTCTACAGGAGACTCTTCGGGTTGTTCTTCCTCTGATGCCTCTTCGGCTTCTTCAGATTCCGCTTCTGGAATGCGATCAATGTACGTTTTGACTTCGGCACGGCCTCGAAGTTCGGCAACCCAGTTGTCCATGAGTTCCTGCCGTTTCTCGCGTTCCGCTTTTCGGATGACACTCCTACGAACATCTTCCTCCTCAAACGGTTTTTGGTATTCATCGCGAGCTTCGTCTTTTCGGAATATCATGTAATACTTTTCACCTTGAACTTCGACTTCAATGACACTATCGTGGAACTGACCGATCTCCGCGGAAAACGCTGCATCTAAGAAGGGTTCAGTTCCTGAAGGGAAAGAAGCCTTACTAATATAGTCGGTGTCCCCCGGAGTAGAAGGGTTCGCGCCGGGACCGACGAGTTCACCACGATCGGAGAGTTCTTGGGCGATCTCAAGGATGTCTTTGCCTTCCTTGATTTGCGCGTAGACTTCATCAGACCGCTCTTTATTGAGGAGCGTGATACAGGAAAGTCTAACCTGCGCAGGACGAACGTACTCCGCTTTGTTCGCTTCGTAGTACTGTACATAGTCGTTTTCAGTCAAAGAAAGTTTGTCGTCAATCTCTTGTGCGGTAATTTTCTTGACCATCAACTCGTGAAGATAGTCCTGCACCTTCTTGAGAATTTCCGGATCTTCGTTGAGTTTTTCATCTCGGGCAAGACTGAGAATGAGTCGACTCTCTGCCATGAGAGTCATATAGGTCTCCAATCCTTCCTTGTCCTGATATTGACGCTGCTTATATTCGGGAAGTTCGCTAATCTCCTGCATCATCTCTTCAAGGGTAATGCGTTGTTTTCCGTTCCAATCAAATTCAGCGATGACCGTTCCATCAGCACCGATCGCCTTGTCGCCGCAACTATAGAAGACGGGATGTGTGACAAGGATCCCGATTAAAAGTAAGGGGATAACCGGAAGTCCGGACTGATTCTTGATTTTGCCCATGAAGCGGGCAACTACTGTGAGCATTTATCTAACTCCTTTTTTAATGGCTATCGGCTGTCAGTAAAGAGGTTGTCTGATAAAGTAGAGCCTCCTTGCTGATTGCTGACTGCTATTCTCCTGCCTATTGATCCGATTCCGATTCTTCGGTCTCTGCTTCTTCTGGTTTCGGCGGTTCCGGAATATTTTCGGGATAGGTTTTCAACTTGCCTTTCTCAGTGATCTCGGTGACCCACTCATTGATGCGTGAACGTTTCTTTTCACGCTCAACCGTTCTTTGGATATCACTCTTGACCTCATCGAATTCCTGCTGTCGGTCTGGTTGATGCTCCTCTTTACGGAAGATGAGATAGAAGGTTTCTTCATTGACATCTACCTCAAAAAGGGTATCTGTCATTTCACCGATCTCTTGCTCAAAGACAGCCTCAATGAACTCCGCCCAACGCGGAGATGCGGCTTTGGTAAACATGTAGGTATTCCCTGGATCATCCTGATTGGTGCCAGGTCCGTTGGCGAGTTTACCTGCTTCGGCGAGTTCCTTTGCCATCTCAGCGATGTCTTTGCCTGCCTTAATTGCATCCAATGTCTCGTTGGCAAAATCTTCATCATTAAGTGTAATGCAGGTTGCGCGAGCTTTCGCTTCCTCAATGTACTCACTCAAATTCGCTTGATAATGCGCCATGAGATCCTCATCGGTAACGTCGATTTTGTTATCCACTTCAGCCTCGGTCAATTTTTCAACCATCAACTGATGCGTATAGTCTTCAAGCTTTTTGAGGTGTTCAGCAAGTGAATCAAAACCGTCATCGGTAGCACGGAGGATTTGGAGCCGTTCATCTATGAGTTCCTCAAGATACTCGGCTTTGTCTTCCCGAGTCTCATAGTTCTGCTGACGATAAACCGGCAATTCAGCAATCGCGGCGTTCAAATCTGCCAATGAGATTTGATAAGGCTTGTCATTCCATTTGTACTCTGCCAAAATTACCTTGCTTTCGTCCATAGCAGACTGGGGTTGTTCATGACCATCGGACTGAACATACCTCCATGCCAATAAACAGGTCACGGTGACCATAACAAAAATAACAATCATTCTTTTCATACTTTTAACATTCCTTGCGGTTCGGTCAGGTCGGTTTTGGAAATGGAGTACCTTTCCGTATATCCAGCCCGCCCGTTGGTTGGGCTTACGCGCTTTGGACGATGCGCGTAGCATGTTACCTTTAGTTGACTTTTTTAACACACCTTGCGGTTTAGTGGTTATCGGTAGAATAGCCATCAGTGGTCAGCAGTCAGTCACAAAAGAAAATCCTCGTTAAACGAAAATCTCTTAACTGATAGCCGATTGCCGACGGCTGGTAGCCGATTGCCCTGGGTTACATATCAACAAACAACCTTAGTGCTTGTTGCAATTCGGTCAACATACTCACCCCAGTCACGCCTGGCATACGAATCATCAGTTGTGCCGGAGGCTGTAACTGTAGGTTTTTATTTTGGTGAACTATCTCAACGAATTTCTTCACATTAATTCGCGGTTTTCTTTCATCGAAGGTAACCTTCACCTGCTCATTTCCAGCAACAATGGCTGCGATACCGAGATATTGGCTGAGTTGTTTGATGTTAGCAACCTCCAGCAACATCTCAGCAGGTTCGGGTATCGCACCATATCGGTCCTTCAACTCATCACGAAGTTCATTAAGTGCTTCTCGATCCTTCAGCCCAGCAATTTTCTTATAGATAGAGACTTTTTGACGGCTATCAGGGACGTAGTCATCAGGCAGATAGGCTTCAACGGGTAGGCTGATACGTGTCTCTACGGTTTCCTCAACCTTTTCACCCTTTAGTGCCATCACCGCTTCCTCAAGTAGCCTGCAATACAGTTCATAACCGACCGTGACGATATGTCCATGCTGTTCGGCACCGAGGATATTTCCAGCACCTCGAATTTCTAAATCTCGGAGTGCTATTTTGAAGCCCGAACCGAGGTCTGTGAATTCTTCGATAACACGGAGCCTCTTCTGTGCGCCTTCTGTGATTGCTCGGTCCTGTGGATAGAAGAGATACCCGTAAGCCTGTACAGTAGCACGTCCGACGCGCCCTCTTAACTGATAGAGTTGCGCTAAACCGAGTGCATCCGCTCGATTAATGAGGATCGTGTTAACGTTGGGAATATCCAGTCCTGATTCAATAATCATCGTGCAGACGAGGATATCGTGTTTATGCCGGACAAACTCCAGCATAATGGTTTCTAATTCACGTTCAGGCATCTGCCCATGTGCGACGGCGACACGCGCGTCCGGCACCAGTTGTTGAATTGCTAAAGCGATACTCTGAATGTCCTGAACGCGGTTGTGGACAAAAAAGACTTGTCCACCGCGCCCTAATTCCGTGGTAATGGCTTCGCGAATTACATCGCTGTCATAAGGCATGACGTACGTCTGGATGGGTAATCGATCCGCTGGCGGTGTGTTGATAGTGCTAAAGTCTCGGATGCCAACAAGCGACATGTGGAGCGTTCGTGGAATGGGTGTAGCGGTCAATGTAAGGACATCAATGGTTTCTTTGAATTGTTTTATTTTTTCTTTATGCTTAACGCCGAAGCGATGTTCTTCGTCGACTATTAAGAGTCCGAGATTGTTGAACTCAACCGTTTTGGAAAGTAGGCTGTGTGTTCCAATAACAACATCAATAGTACCTTTCGCCAATCCCTCTTTAATCTGCTTTATCTCTTTCGGCGTGCGAAACCGGTTTAACATTTCAATGTTGACAGGGAAAGGCTGAAAACGTTTCTCAAAAGTGTCGTAGTGTTGGAGAGCGAGGATAGTCGTAGGGACAAGAATCGCTACCTGTTTCTCAGACATGACGGCTTTGAAAGCGGCACGTAATGCGATCTCAGTTTTTCCGTATCCGACATCTCCACAGACGAGCCTATCCATCGGACGTTCATCTTCCATATCTGCTTTGACATCTTCAATAGCCTGCAACTGATCATCGGTTTCTTGATACGGAAAAAGTGCCTCAAATTCGGTTTGCCACGGCACCTCAATCGGAAAACTGAAACCTTTGCGCGCTTGGCGAAGGGCGTACAATTTGAGGAGTTCACCCGCCATCTGCTCGATTGATTTTTTGACGCGTCCCTTTCGTCGACTCCAAGCAACTCCACCCAGCCGATCAACACGTGGCTTATAGGCGTTGTCTTTGCTACCGATATACTTCTGGACGAGATCGACTTGATACGTCGGGACATAAAGAATGTCATCTCCGTTGTACCTGAGTATCAGGAAATCTTGTGCCCTTCCGTCAATTGCCAATCGACGTATGCCATCATAGATAGCGATGCCGTGCGAGACGTGTACGACATAATCCCCAACTTTTAGATCGATGAGACTGAGAATTGGTGTCCCGTCTGTAGAAGGACGGGGTCGGATGGGACGGCGATGATGACGACTGCCGAAGAGTTCATCTTCGGAAATAACGACAAGATTTAGCGATTCATTCAGAAACCCTTCACTAATTGTTCCGACGCTGGTATCCACATCTGGAGGGAACAATTCACGCTCTGCTAAGATTTCAGACACTCGCTTTGACTGTTGAGGCGTTTCACAGAAAACATGAACACGGGTTCCTTCCTCTGTCCAAGTTTTCATCTGACTGATAACCGTTTGATAATTGCCTGATGGCAGTGCCAACGGTTTCATCTCAAAATGCAAGGGCAGCACCTCATTGTCTATGACCTCATGGGGTGGTGCTAAGGACGATGAGATGACGGAATACTTCTCTAATTCGGTACGAAGCGTTTCAAAGGTGACGAGAAGTTTATCCGGTGGGACCATAAGGTTGGATTCCTCTAACTTCTTCTGGTACAACTCCTGCATCCGTTCGTGCATTTGCACGATTTCGCGCTTCTGCCACTGTGGTTCAATAATACAGACTATGGTGTCATCGGGTAGATAATCGGTGAGTAGTTCTGTTTCTGGAACGAGCATCGGCAAAAATCCCTCTATTCCATCCATGTAGGAGGGAACTCCGATTCCCGACTCTTCCCGAAGCCGATATTGAGAGGATGCAGCCTCTGTTAAAGATTGCGTTACCTCCCGAACGGCGGCTCTCAGTTGTGGCGTCGCGTGTTCTTGAATGAGAGCATCCGCTTGGGTTTGCCAATAGTCAACGGATACATCAGTGGAAAGGACTTCCCGCAAAGGTGTAAGCGTAACCGATTCGATGGGTTCAGTCGAACGTTGCGAAATCGGGTCGAAAGAACGGATAGTATCAATTTCATCACCAAAAAATTCGACACGTATTGGGGTGTCGGCAGTTAAGGGATAGACATCTAAGATGTCGCCTCTACGGGCAAATTCGCCTTTAACCTCTACAAGTTCAACGTTTTGGTATCCACCTCGGATAAGCATCGCGGCAACCTCGTCTGGGTCTATCTCATCTCCGAGGTTAAGGCCACAGCATGCCTCAGCAAATCGTTGGCGTGGTGGGAGTCTATAAAGCATCGCTTGACTTGATGTTACAATGATGCTGCGTTCCTTATATAGTAAGTGTTCCAGACATCGTATCCGATCCGCGACGATTTCCTTAGGAGGCGCGATGCCATCAAAAATTTTTCGGTGCCAGATGGGAAACAGATTCATCTTGGACTGCACATCGAGTATCTGTGTCGCTTCTAAAGCAGGGTACGCCGTGTATGTACATATCTCTTCTAAAACTTGCTCGGCTTCACGTTGTGAAGGAAGGATAATCAGGAAGGATTTATTTGGAAAATCGTCAATGAGCGTCGCCAAAAGATACGCAGTTGACGCGTTTGCTAATCCTCTGAGCCACGGGAGTTTCTTACCATCTTTGAGAAGTGCTACCAAGGTCTGGTAATTTTCTGTTTTGCGTAAAAGTTCTATCACTACTGTTTCCTTAATTGGCTATCAGTCATCAGATGTCAGTAACAAGAGGAAGGGACTGGTAACAATTTTTCCCAATTTAGAATATTCCAAGGAAAGGTGAATTGTTACAAAGCCCCTCTTTAACTCTCACTGCGAGGCAAACTGATAATCAATAACTGATAACTACTCCTTTGAAAATTCGATGCCGACTAAAGTGAGGACCGCTGTCGAACCATCCGTTTTGGCTTCTGCTTTGACGAGTATCCGACGCTCGTCATCTGTGAACCAGAAGCGACTCTCTGTTGAACTTACCAGGACAAGCGTTTCGACGGCACCCAATTTTTTATTTTTTACCTTCTCTCTACGCTCGACAGTGAGGGTAATTTCCTGAAGCTTGCCCTCCTTTATAAGCGGATAGAAATAGGTTTTACCAACTGCCAGTTGTTTAGAACGTAAAAAGTAGAGCCTCGACAGTTCATCTTGTGTGCCAGTGGGTATTTCTATGACCTTTACCTCGCGTTTTTCAGGCGATTTCGGATCCAGCCGCGAGATTTTTTCATATTCTGCCGTTCCCTCTCGGAAATCAACTGCCACAGTGGTACGACTCTTCTGCTTCCGAAACTGACTCCGAAAACGGACAGGTGAGAGTGTCTTCGGATCCAAATACGTTTCGTCTTGCCTCTCGAAATCATAGAATTTGAAAAGGGCACGAGGTTTCATCGTAGACTGGACATGATAAATGGTCTCTCCATTCAGCAATTCTTCTTTGACAATCCGATCTATCCGTCGGACAGCTGGCACCTTTTTCACACTAATGTTGTAAGTTAACTTTTCACCGACCTTCAGTGGATGAGGTGAAACGTTTGGGCTTTCAACAAGCGATTGGTCAGCAGCATTTACGGCAAGGCAACCTATGAAAAGAAAGATGAAGATGAGGTGCTTGGCATACTGCAAATCGATGTCCTCTCGATTTTTTATTATACCTTGCGGTTAATCGAAACCATCAGGAACGAATTGCGCTCACGACTCTTTCTGACTATTCTCACTGCGAAGCAGACTGACGACTAATGGATATTTTTAGTTTGTAAATTCGACATCGGTTAAAGTGACTTTCACCGTCAATTGCCCTATTTTGCTCTCCGCTTTGACAGGTAACCGACGTTCATCATCCGTGAGCCAGAAGCGGTCGCCAGCTGAAGTTTGCAAGACGAGCGTTTTGACAATGCCCAATGCCTTACTTTTTACGATCTCTCTACGCTCAACAGTGAGGGTAACCTTCTGGACCTTTCCCTTCGCGATAATTGGGAAGACATACGCTTTGCCGAGTTCAAATTCTTTAGAACGTAGAAAGTAGAGTGTTGACAGTTCATCTTGTGTGCCAGTGGGTATTTCTAAGACCTTTGCCTCGCGTTTTTCAGGCGATTTCGGCTTCGGGCGAGAGATTTTTTCATATTCTGCCGTTTCCTCTCGAAAATCAACCGTGACCGTGGCACGATATTTCTGATCCTGCAGGCGATTCCGAAAGCGTACAGGTGAGAGGGTGATCGGATTAAAATAAGTCTCCTCTTGTCTCTGAAAACTATAGACTCTGAAAAGTGAACGGGTTTTCATCTCAGACTGGATGTGGTAAACAGTCTCCCCATTGAGTAGCTCCTCCTTGGCAATCCAGTCTGTTCGCTTGGCGGCAGGTATCTTTTTCCAACTAATATTATAGGTTAATTTTTCTCCGACCTTTAGCGGAGTGTGAGAGATGTCTGGACTTTCAACAAGTGAACGGGAAGCACTGTTTAAGGCAAGAGTTCCTATGAGTGAAAAGATGAAAATTAGATGCTTTGCATACTTTTTAATTTTTCCTTGCGGTTCGATGAAGCGAGTTTTTGATTTCATGTTCCGTTCCGTAGATGTTAGAACCTATGTGTAAAGATTAGAGAACTGATACCATTATCCCTTTGTTGCACTTGTACGGAAAACCTTCGATTATTATACGCTTCGGCTGTCTTCGGGGCATCAAAAATATTCCAAATGTGGATTCCGATGCCTGTTGCGAGAAGAACACCGCTGAGAAATGCGTGGTTCTTCATCCGAGTCCGTCCCTGCTCGTAGGTCAAGAATTCACCCGTCCGTATGTCTTGAAATCCCGTCTCAAAAACGCCTTGATCGTTGTAATGCAAGGCGCGTGCGATGTTATAGCCAGCAAGTGCAAAGGTCCCTAACTCAGCAGTCAGAAAAAACGTCGCCTTTGTATAATTGCCGGCATAAGCTTGTCCCAATCCAGGCATAAAAGTTGACAATCGCGACGCTTTTTTCAGATCAAGAGCGGGATAGTAGCGTTCCGCGTGTTCCCGAAACAGCGGATACTCCGATTCAGGTTCAGCAGTGTCCGAGAAATAATTACGCAAAAGTGGTTGTATACCTTGATTTTCCGCATCGGATTTCTCATCAGTGGATGTAGTTTCAGCGATTACTGAAACAGATCCGGTGATGAAAAGTATCATAATCGCAAGAAGCGTGTATAAGGGCGGCACCCACACCGCCCCAATCTTTCTTAGCATGAAACGTGCTCCTTATTGAAGGATCTTGAGAGATGGTGCCAATTGGACGTTTTCTGGTTCGGTTTGGTATGCCCAATCGAAAACGACAGCATCATCAGAAAGTTTGCGTACCTGAATCTTGGCGAAGTTCCCATCAGGTGTATAAATAGCATAGACGTGTCCCTCAATGAGTTCGACAAATAGCGTTGTATACCCCATCTCAGGAACAATATCAACGCCATCAAAGTATTCATGATACCCCAAATCTTGCATGAACGTATCATTGTCGGAATAGAGATAAGTGACGTTTACCTCAGTATCAAGACCGAAATAGACATCGGTCGCAGGGGTGTCCCACGGGATACTCCCTTTTTCTGGTCGAGAGAAATCAAATCCGCTTCTTCCGGGGGCAAGGGTGTAGTCATCAAGGACGACGTTCTGCCCTTCGGGGCGTGGCGTATCCCAAGCATCTTCGGGACTCAACTGACTCTCGTTCCCGTCAATGTCATAAGCGGAAACGGCGTAGTGGTAAGTCTCCCCGTTTCGCACTGTCGTATCGGTATAGCGCGTGGTATTTTCCGACACTTCTACTAACGCATTAAAATCTGTGTCGTCGCGTCCACGCCACACTGTGTAGCCTGCCAAGTCATATTCGCCATTCGGGTACCACTCAACAATAACCTGCTCATCGCCTGTAATGGTTCTGACCCCTCGAGGCACTGCAGGTGGCTCATCATCCCTATCACTGGTATCAACATAACATCCACCGATATTACCCAGTAACATAACAAAGAATAGTGTTGTGAGAATTCCGTTAATTTTGACTAACATGTTTTATTTCCTCCAGAGTTTAATTGTGTTGAACTCTATAACGGATATTCTCCTAAATGCGTTGACAGGCGCATTATAAAATAATATCACAAAAGACTTGGGATTGCAAATCAAAAATTGACATTTCGTCCCAATTATGATACGATACGAGACGTGCCTCGTAAAGCTCTTAATTCCTTGGATATTCACAGAAAGGCGCGGATACAAACCACGCTAATGATGATTGGTGACCGGGAGGCGAGGTTTAATTTTAATGAAGAACACTTGTGAAGCTTTCTGCATCGTCCGAATAGCGTAGTCCGTAATGAAATGGAGGGGTTTTGCTTGGGCATTTCCCCCAGATGTACATAAAGGTGCGTCAATCCCCGAACCCATCTGACTGAACCACAAGGAAAAATTAAAATATGAAAACGCTCCTGATTCTACGGCACGCAAAATCCAGTTGGAATTATCCAGAACTCTCTGATTACGACCGACCTCTCAATGCTCGTGGTAAACGGGACGCGCCACGTATGGGGAAGCACCTGCGTGAACAAGGGTTAATTCCCGACAGGATACTATCTTCATCAGCAAAGCGTGCAAGAAAAACCGCGAGTAGAGTGGCAAAAGCGTGCGGCTATCCGGGGAAAGTCAAAAAGTTAGACGTGTTTTATGATACCGTCGTAGGCGTCTACTTTGAAACATTACAAACATTACCAGATAAGTATGAACGCGTTATGGTCGTGGGGCATAATCCGACGATGGAACAACTCGTAGGCTCTGTGACTGGACAGGCTCGACGGATGCCAACCGCGGCACTTGCCCATATCGAACTGCCCATCCAACACTGGGAAGCACTGGACTTGAATACAGTAGGAACATTAATCAACTTATGGACACCCAAAACGCTTTTCACCGATTGAGCCAATTACTATCGGCAGGGATATTTCTTTTAATTGCGGGGTTCTGCACACTCTGCCAATCTTCTCTTGCTGAAATCCCTGTCTCGACAGCCCCAGATGGACAATTTCTCCCATGGGTCGTGGACGATGGTGAGGGGGGTGTTATTGTTATGTGGGAGGATTACCGGACAGGTAAGGATTGGGATGTCTATGCGCAGCGCGTTGATAGTAGTGGCACAACGCGTTGGGAAGAAAATGGCGTCGCAATCTGCAAGGTAGGTAGGAATCAGCGACGTTTACGGGTGATCCGGCACGGGCAGCACGCGATCGTTGTTTGGAACGACAGACGTGCCAGAAGTAATTGGGATATCTATGCTCAAGCGGTGAATCTTGAAGGCGATGTCCTTTGGCAAACAGATGGTATACCTGTCTGCGTAAATGGTGCGGATCAATCGACGCAAGCGATTTTGAGCGACGGTGAAGGCGGTGCCATCTGCGTCTGGGAAGATGAACGCCGAAGTTCCGAATTTCAAGATCTGTACCTCCAACGGATCAACGCTAAAGGTGAAATGATGTGGGAACCTAACGGAATACCCGTTTTTCCATCGGAATCCCTCCAGAGCGATCCGATTCTGCTTGCGGACGAGACAGGGGGCTTCTATATTGTTTGGTGGGATGTCATCGGGTATGACGCTTGGCACATTATGGCATACCGACTGAGCTTAGACGCTGAAGCGTTGTGGGACGCGCCGCGACTCATCTCACCAGCAGAAGGAATGCAAGGTGAACCGCGGGTGATTGCTGACGGTGAAGGCGGGTTTATTGTCCTCTGGCAGATTTACGAAAATTTTATCAACGATCAACTCTACGCTCAACGAGTTGCACCTGACGGTCGTAAATTGTGGAAGGACGCGGGTGTTCCTATTTGTACTGCGCAGGGGATTCAGAAACATGCTTCGGTTGTGAACGACGGAGAAGGCGGTTTCATCGTCGTCTGGCGGGACGAGCGCGATGTCTATTCCGATTTATATATGCAGCGTATCCGTGCCGATGGCACCCTCGTCTGGAAAAAGGATGGTATACCGCTTTGCACAGCCGGTGGACATCAGGACAGGCCTTTCATCGTGCACACCGCGAAAAACCGTTTCTCTGTGGTGTGGTTAGATTTTCGAGAGGATTTCGGCGAAGAGAGCAGTGATGCTATCTACCGCCAGCAAATTGATTTAGAAGGCAAACCGTTGTGGGAGAGAAATGGGGTCGCTATCTCCACAAGTCAGGGGAAACATTATCCGCCGTTTGTGGTAACTGTTGAACAGGGGAAGTGGGTTGTCGTCTGGAGCAACACTCAACAGGATAACGGGGATATCTATCTTGAACAGTTTTAAGGGGATTCTCTGGTCATTTCAATGAGATTCGCGCCTTCTAATCCGACACGGACATCCTCATCATAACTCGTCACGACGACTTGATGTTCTTCAGCGAGTTGAGAAATAAAATCCACCATCAACGCCTTTCGTTCTTCATCTAAGTGGAGCGTCGGATCGTCGAAGACAAAGAAACCAGGGTTGCCTAATACCTTGGCGAGTGCAACTTTAAAGCAGAGGTAGAGGAACATCTTCTCGCTACCGCTGAGCAGCATCAAACTCCGATCGACACCATCTATCGTCAGCGAAGGGAGTAGGTGTTGGCGTTGTAAGTCAACGCGGGTTTGTCCCCCGCTCCCGCGAGAAATAGAAAAGAGTTCCATCTTTTCAAGCCAGTGATGCAACTCCTCTTCAGCGGGTTTGAGAATCTGACGCTGGAGGGTCTCGATGGTTTTGTCAACCCCAGCGCAGGCGAGTTCTAAACTCAGGAGCGTCTTTTCAACCTTGGCGGCATCTCTGTTCACTCGCTGGAGCGCGCCAAGCCGATCCAAACGGACTGCTTCTTGCTGTTTGAGCTGGTCCAGGCGTTTCCGTTCCTGATCAATTTGGGCTTTCAACTTCGGTTTGTCCAAACCCATAGGTGTTTCAGAAGACAATTCTTTGCCCTTTTGGATGCCTCTCTCCGTCAATCGTGTCGTCAGATCTCTAAGTTCGTTCTGAATTTCCGCAATTTCGCCGGAGTGCTGTTCAAACCGTGTTAAAAGTCCTCGAAAAGTCTGGAGCCGATGTTCAAGTTCACGCCGATTCTTTAAATTCTCGGTTTCCGTATCCAACGATTGCTTGTGAGTATCCAATTCGGCGCGGCGTTGTGATTTCTCATTCTCTTTCTCGTCAATAATCTGTTGCACGACTTCACGCTCAACCTTCTGATAACAGGTCGGACAGTGCTGTTCATCGCTCTCAATCAGGGTACGGAGGGTGTCGCAGACATGTGTCAATGCCGCAATCTGTGACTCAAGGCTACCAATCTGTTGTATAAGTTCTTCTCGTTTTTTTTCTAATCCAGCGGCTTCCTGAATACCAGTCTCGATTTTAGTTATCATTTCGCGCAGATGTGCGACATCGTTGAAACCACTCAATGCCGCGTTTTGTTCGTGTGTGAGCATGTCCAAACGCTTTTGTAAACGCTCCTGGTGCTGTAGCCATTCTGCGATTAATGCGGTATCTCCCGTTTCGGCACCATAAGCGGCTTCTAAGCCTTTCAACTTTTCCTCAATTCGTTCAAGTTCGGCTTGATCGACGTTCTGCGCATTGAACCGCAAACTGTTTTGATGCGCACGAATTCTTCCCTGCTCACGCTTCGCGATGCGGCGTGTGTCAATGAATCGCTCTCGTACTTCTATGAGCCTGTCAATACCGAGGAGCGTATGGAGAATATCGCGGCGGCTCGTGGATTGACGGGCAAGAAACTCAAAAATCTCGCCTTCACGGAGAAATGTAGTGAGAGCAAGTTGCTCGTGCATAATGCCAAACCGTTCTTGTAACAATGTTTCCGTCACCCTCACCCGGTTCTCATCAAAAACGATCTGCCATGCGCCGTTTTTCTCTGAACGGAGTTGGATACGTTTCCCTGTCGCACGGTAGAGTTGATAACGTTCATCATCCACGATGAATTGGAGACCCGCCGTGCCGCTATAGGCTTTAGCGTTTTTTATAGCAGAGGTATCCACGCGAGGGACAATCGGTTTTCCGGTTAACGTAAAAAAGATCGCATTGACGAGCGTACTTTTCCCACTGAAGTTGGGACCGAAAATGAGATTGATGCCGTCGTGAAGTTCAAAATCGCGCTGTTGGAAACAGCCGAAAGCCTTAAGGCGGATCCGCTCTAACTGCATATCAGTCGTCTCTTTTTTGGTGAATAAGATCGTAAAGCATTTGGGCTCGGACTTTCTCACGCCCATTGGTCAAAGTCAGTTCAAATGCACGCACAATCGCTTCAAGGTCAGCGGGACTTAAGTCTCTATACTTCTCTTCCCGCTGAATCAATGCCTCAATTTCTTTTCTGTAAATATATTGCGTTTCGTTTTCAAGGGAGATGTCCATATCGGTGTCTCTGATGGAAAAGTGAACGGAGTACCCACGGAGTGTGCCTACTACTTTTAAGTCAGTCGGGAATGGGAATTCCCTCCATAGAAGCGTCGGAGTTACAAACCCTCCCACAACGGAGTGTGCCTACTACCCTATCAGATTTTCGCTTTTATCTGCATCAAACGTTCGGCGGCTTCGGCGAGGATGTCATCTGCCATACTAAACATGAACCGAAATTTCGTCCTACCGAGGTGTGGACGACTATAGAAACTCGAGCCCGGCACACCGCCTACGCCTATTTCCTTCACCAACCAGTGTGCAAAGGCTGTATCATCAGGAAACCCAAAATCGGTGATGTCGGTCATGATGTAATACGCACCCTCCGGTTCATGACATAGAAACCCCGCTTTGGCGAGGTTATCAACGAGATATTTACGATTCTTGTCATATTTCGCGACCAAGGTTTGATGGTAACTCGACGGCAAATTGAGGGCAACGACACCAGCGCGCTGAAGCGGATGCGGTGCCCCGACTGTCAGAAAGTCATGCATTTTGCGAATGGCATCGGTCAATGTCTCCGGTGCGATGACGTAACCTAATCGCCAACCCGTCATAGAATATGCCTTGCTCAACCCCGACACGGTAATCGTCCGATCCCGCATTTGTGGGAGTGAACCGATACTGAGATGGGATTTCTCATCATAAATCATGTGCTCATATATCTCATCAGTGATCGCGAGGCAGTCGTATTCACAGCAAAGGTCGGCGATCTCCTGAAGCTCATTTTGGGTGAAAACCTTGCCGAGTGGGTTATTCGGCGTATTTATGACGATCGCTTTTGTGTTAGCAGAGAAGGCATTTCGGAGTTCGGTCGCGTCGTAGGTAAAACGGATAGTCCCGTCAGATGCGGGTGTCTCCTGCAACGCTACATAGACGGGTGTTGCCCCAGAGATGATAGTATCCGGTCCGTAGTTTTCATAAAAGGGTTCAAAGATGATAATCTCGTCGTCGGGATTGATGATTGCGAGAAGCGAGGAGAGCATGCCTTCGGTTGAACCACAGGTGACGGTCACGTTTCTGTCCGGATCAGTGGGGATGCAGTTAAACGTCGTCATCTTATGGGCAATCGCTTCGCGAAACACGGGTGCCCCCCACGTGATGCTGTACTGGTTATAACCTTCTTGGATTGCTTCAATTGCGGCGGCTTTGACTTCTGGAGGGGGTTGATACGCGGGTGTGCCTTGGGACAGGTTGATTGCATCATAACGCAGGCAGAGTTGCGTCATACCGCGGATGACGGATTCAGTAAAACGGGTGGATTTGTCTGAAAGTTGAGATTGAACGGAAATTTTAAATACCTCTTCATCAAGGTTATAAATGTACCATCAACTTCTATACCTCGGTTTTATAACTCAAAATAATCCCGTCATCCAAAGGAATATCAACAGAGTGTAACATGGGTGTGCTAAAGACGAATTCGATATAGTCGGGCATTTCATCGCGCATTGTTAGGGTGTCATCAGCGACAATCAGCCCACCGGGACGGATGTTAGGTAACGCCAATTCAAGATAACGTCGATACTCATCTTTCTCTGCGTCAAGGAACACAAGATCAAAGGTAGCATCGCATTTCGGTATTTCATCAAGCGCGTTTCCGATGCGGACATCAACGATACTATCTAACCCGACCTCCTGAAGATGCGCCTGTGCTTCTTCTGCCCGTTTTCGATCAAATTCAAGGGTAATGAGTCTACCCCCTGTCTCCTTCAACGCAGCAGCGAGCCAAATTGTAGAGTAGCCGTTGCTTGTCCCGACTTCGAGCACATTTTGCGCTTGAATGGAACGGATGAGGATAGAGAGCAATTGACCATTTTCTGGCGCGATATTGGTATACTGTTTTGCTGTTTTTTCGAGACGTTTTAAGACGGATTCGTAATTTTCCATAGTGTCCAGAGTCTTGTGGGCTTTGAAAAAAGAGAGAGGCGACAAAGATTGCCGCCTCGTTTCGGTTAGCGAAGTTTCTTAATTTTGCCCCAAGATGTGGCGAGTTTATCTTTTGGATTCACAGCCAAAAATTCATCAGCCCCCATCTCCATGCTCTGTTCCATTTCGTCATCAGAGAGGGCGCGATTCCAGAGCCGGACCTCGTCAACGATGCCGGGCCACGCTTCACCCGCCCAAGTGCCGATCTGAATTTGGCTCGTAGCTCCTGCCGGGGCAACTGGATTGTTAGAGTCTTGCTCGTGTGTGACTTTGCCATCCACGTAAATCTTGACTTTACCTTTGTTATCACTTGTATGGGTATAGGACAGATAATACCATTTACCGGTATCAAGCCCCGTCTTGTTATCGTTGATGTCCAAGAATCCGCCACCGGCACCATTCGTCCAGACTTTGATGCCGTTTCCAGGATTCATCCCATAGCCGAATCCGATGTGTCTTCCGCCGCCGCCCATGCGGGTGCCAAAAACGATTGCGTGCGCGCTCGGCAGCCGGTCGAGATTAATCCACGCGGCTTGCGTGATTTCATCTTCAATGTGAAATGCCGCGTTGTCTTTAACCGCGACAAAATCGGATGATGCACTAAATTCAAGTGCTTTTCCGAATTTTCCATCAACCCACTTCGCGCCGCCGTTGAGTTCACCTTCAAATCCGTTTTCCGAGAAGTCTTCGGTCGCTTTGCCCGTACCCTCGTCAAGCGGCATGTACAGGACAAGCCCTTCCAATAAATCGGCAGCGGCATACGTGCTGCAAACCAAGGCGAGAATTAAGACAATAAACAGTTGTTTCACAAGTTACCTCCAAATAGATAGTTATACGTAACAATGATACCACAAATCGAGGCACCTGTCAAGGAGGTTAGGTTTCATTATAGTGCGAAACGGGTTTATTGGAACAACTGCCAACTTCTGCCGGGTAGGTCGGCACGGAACGCTTCTACATTCCCCCTGTCCGCCATCGTGACGTAACAGGTGTGTCCGTCTGGACCGCCAAAAGCGATATTGGAACAGAGCTTACCCGTTAACTGTACTTCCAACACTACCTCACCAGCGGGTGAAAGTTTCGCGACTGTGCCTTTGCCGTGCCGTGTGACGTAGAGATTGCCTTCAATATCGCACCGCATTCCGTCCATGTTGAAATCAGGGAACTGAATCAGGAGGCGTTTGTTGCTAACCTCCCCTTCAGGGGATAAGTCGTAAGCCCAGATGTTACGTTGGACGGATTCATTGACATACAGCACCTTTTCATCGGGACTCACTTCAATACCGTTTGTTGTTCCCATGTCTGCTTCCAGTAAGGTCACCACTCCATCCGTATCCACCCGCCAGATTTGTCCGGTGGACGCGCCCCAATTCGGATCGCTCGCATAGAGAATATCGTTCGCCCCGATAGCGAGATCGTTGGGCTGATTCATTGTCGGTTCATGGGCATGGATAGTGATGTTCCGTGTGTCCATATCCACTTTGAGGACATTGTGGTTGGTGTAATCAGCGATGAACATAAAGCCTTCACTGTTGAAACGGATGCCGTTGCCAATGCTACCGGGTGGGAGTTCAACAAAAACGCTCGAAGTACCATCAGGCATCACTTTGCCGATAGTGTGTTGTCGCTCATAGTTAACAGCGTATAGGTTTCCCGATGCATCGCACGCGGGTCCCTCGATCCCTGATGTAAATCCGTTAACGGGTGTAAATTCTTGACTGATAAAAAGTTCTTCGTTCACTTTCTTGGCTCCTTAGATTTGCTATGGAAACAGCATAAGATTGGTGCAGTTAGGAAACTCACTTGCAGATGCGAATATCCTATTGTATCATGTAAGAAAATAAAGGGACAGGTTTTTGCAAAATTGCCATCATTTCACAAAATTTTTATCATAGAATGTTCACGAAATACACAATATTTTTCCATCACATCTTAAACTTTACGTAATATATCAATCCTATAATTAATTGCGGTAAACAACAATCAGTCATCTCACAAATAAGGTGCTTACCCGATGATGTTTGCGACCTCTGGGAAACTCATATTTGTGAGAAACATTCAAAGATATATCCAAGACAAGGATGACTTAGACGCTTACAATAACATAGGTGTGTCATGCTTATTTATCTTTTTGGAGGTTAAAATCAAGTGTACCAACGCAAACTATTTTCAACATTCTGCTTAGGTTTAGCAACTGCGCTATTAGGAGTTATTAGTGCTTTTGGACAAGTAATTCAAGGCGTCAGTAGCTCAGAATCACCGTATATGCTACCAGTCGCGCCGGGTGTACAGACGTGGTCAATTCTGACAGTCGGCGATGAAATCAGTGGTTATCGTTTAGTAGGCATTCCAGACGGAACGGGTGCTTACAGCAACGGTGACGGAACATTCACGTGGTTAATCAATCATGAACTTAACACTTCACAAGGCGTGCCACGGGCACACAGTACAACAGAAGGCGGTGCTTTCGTTTCAAAGTGGATCGTCAATGGATTAACAGGAAACGCTTCAACGATGCTCGAAGTTCAATCAGGAGAGGACCTGATCCAACTCACAGCACTTTGGAATACTGAAACAAACGCGTATGACGCTCCCACTACTGGAGGGGCTTTCCACCGTTTCTGTTCCAGCGATTTACCGGCAATGACAGCGTTCTACAATCCTGCTACGGGGCACGGCTATGACGGTCGTATCTATATGAATGGAGAGGAGACTGGGGAGGGTCGGGTATTTGCCCACATCGTTGACGGCACCAATGCAGGCGTTAGCTACCAGTTGCCACACTTTGGAAGATCAGCATGGGAGAATGTTGTCCCCCATCCAAACACCGGAGACCAGACCCTGGTGATTGGAACTGATGATTCAAGCCCAGGACAGGTTTATGTTTACGTTGGAACCAAAAAAGCAAACGGAAACGAAGCTGAAAGAGCAGGCTTAACGCATGGACAACTCTATGGTGTCAAAGCCGAGGGAATTCCCGCAGAGGAACGTGAACCCGGTATCCCGAGTGGGACCCGATTCTCGTTGCACCTGTTTGAGAGCGTTACAAATATGAGCGGTGCGGATTTAGAAACGGCAAGCAACGATGCTGAAGTAACCCTCTGGCTCCGTCCTGAAGATGGAGTCTGGGATCCGAACGTGCCTGCTGACTTCTATTTCGTGACGACCGACCGCTTTGACGAGACCCAAGACGGACTCGGTACAGAGATCGGTCGTAGTCGACTGTATAGACTCCGCTTTGACAATATCACAGAACCGACACTCGGTGGCGTTGTAGATCAGATGACAGATGGAACAATGGGCATCATGTTCGATAACATGACGATGGATAAGTTTGGGAACGTCCTGATTCAGGAAGACCCTGGTGGTTCACCACGAACTGCGAAAATTTGGCAGTACAATGTTCATACTAACAGCCTGAAAATCATCGCTGAGCATGATCCCACGCGTTTCGGAACCATTGGTGTGGCGGCAGTGGAACCTTTCACAACCAATG
The DNA here is from genome assembly GCA_965208635.1 of Candidatus Poribacteria bacterium. Lineage (GTDB taxonomy): Bacteria > Poribacteria > WGA-4E > WGA-4E > WGA-3G > WGA-3G. The sequence continues at coordinate 4,636,615 of OZ242349.1, read as the reverse complement.
AAGAATCTTCCGGTATTATCGACGCATCAGAGGTCCTCGGTGCGGGTTGGTTCCTACTTACCGTTCAAGCACACTATAATCATGAAGATCCAGAACTCGTGCAAGGTGGACAACTCGTGGCACTCTTCAATCCAGATAGTGCAGCGGGAATAACCATGGTAGATTGCTCAGATCACGTGTTCTTTAAGCAGTTGCATGCTGGTCTGAATATGCTCAGCTTGCCGTTGCAACTCGCTGAATCGCACACCGCTCGGTCTCTTATCGAAGGGCTCGGTGCGACAATAATTATTAAATTAGAAAACGATCCTGAGCGTTTTGTTGGCTTCAGTATGGTGGATGCCGGTGACGGTTTCGCGATTGAAGGCGGCTCTGGTTACATCGTCAACATGGCACAAGATAGAGTCGCATCGTTCGTAGGTGGGGCTTGGCGCAATACAGTGCCAATGCGAGCATCTCCCTCTATGCAGAAAGCAAGGGATGCTTGGGCGTTTGTACTTTCCGCTAAAGTCGCCTCTGCAGAAAATATGACGTTCACCGTCCATAACCCGCGAACGGGTGATGTCCAAACGCTGACAGCTGTGCCATTATCAGACACTCTGCAAGCAGTCTGGGCAGACCTAAGTCGCAAGGCTGTGATGGCAACCGGCGATGTACTGGAAATACATGTCCACAACGAAGCTGGGCAGTTTATCGGAAGCCTACATCACGAAGTTACGCCTACGGATATCAGCCGCGCGTTCGTTCAATTGCACCTGAGTCCTGATGCGATGCGCCCAACACAGACCGCCCTGTTCACAAACTATCCAAATCCGTTCAATCCAGAAACATGGCTGCCGTATCAGTTATCCGAAGATGCAAACGTTCAGATACGTATTTACAGTTCAGCTGGACATCTGGTGCGGACCTTGGACCTCGGTTTCCAGAACAGCGGTTTCTATCTCCACAAAGACAGTGCCGCTTACTGGGATGGTCGCAACGATGCGGGCGAAAGACTCGCAAGCGGTGTATACTTCTATCAGTTGACTGCTGGAGACTACACAGCGACACGTAGGCTCGCTATCGTCAAATAATTCATTCAATAATTCATTTATATCTGACGTTTCAAAAGCCTCTTAGCCCTTATAGGGTTAAGAGGCTTTTTTCAATTTGTGGTGCAAAGCACAAATACGCCGGTATAAGCGTGTGCGAAGTTCCGTCCACCGATCGGTGCGAACTCCGAATTCCCGAAAAATCCGATAACGGGTAATCCTGGGAACTTCTCTTGGATAACACTGATGTCGTGATTTGCTGCGCCGTATAACCCTTTACCGCGACCTAAACAGTTGAAATAGAGTCCAAATGCGGGGGGCTGTTGCCGTGTTTTCTCGGCTAATTGTGTGATAATCACCTGTATTTCTTCTGCGGCTGCGTTTGGATTCCGCAGATGGAATTGCACCAATTGTCCTTCCGTTACCTCCTCGGATACAGCCAGTGCGTTATGCTCCTCATTAATACCGACAAGATTACGGATCAAAAAATCACCGCGGATCGGATTTTTGTTCTCAGGGTCCATTGCGATCCCGACGAAAACTGTGCCGCCTGACCGACGAATATCTTCTTGGGTTAGCAGCTGTAGGGCGCCTTTAAAGTTTTCCAATGCGGGTTCACCATCCAATTCAAAAATAACGCCTCCCTCCGCTCTGGTTACCTCACGGGGTCTACCGATGGGTTGACATCCTTGTGCAACGCCGATTTCCGTGCTGAAATTACCCTTTAAGAGGATACCCGTCAACCCTCCCTCTGTTGCCTCTTCGCCTTTCCAATGATACATCTGTGCCCCTGTTGCATCGCCAGAGACAGCGGCACCCACGACGGGTAATTCTGCCCCATCATCACCAATATACTTCACGAGTTCTGCCGGGTTCACAGCCCGAACATCCGGGAAAATTACCAAAAGAGAATCATCACCAAGTTCCGCCTGAATGTCTTTTTGTATCTGCTCGACGACTTCAGATGCCGAGCCTTGTGCGCTAAACGATACCGCTGAAAGTTGCTCGCTACGTATCACCATTACCGCGAGCGCAGGTTCTTCCTCAAACTCTCCTGCTGACGTCAGGACGCTCATCCCGCTACATCCGATGAGTTCATCACAATTGGAGTTAGTTTGAACGGCTTTGTACAAGTCTCCATATTCCGTTTGATAATTGATGGTCGCGAATACGATAGCGAGGTCGGCTTTGGCGATACCCGCGTTTCCCATTGCCATCAGAGTTGCGCGCTCCGCGGCTTCCACAGTTGAGATACTTTGCGAATGTCCCACACCCACATGAATCATTTTTCTCACCTACCTTTTTGCGATAATAATACAGTATCCATGAGAAAAGGTCAACAATTTGTATAAACGAACATCTGCATTGAATAAATTGAGGAACGGTTATTATCGTAGATGTTTCTGACGATTCCCTGAAAAAACAGTGCTTGAAAACGGGATATATGGTATACTATTGGTTAACAATAGTCAGCCATCAGCAGGCAGTTAACAACAGTCAGAAATCGCTATTCGGATATCCCTCCTATGGAAGCGAAAGTCGTAAGGCGGCGATGTTCCTACAGGAGAGCTGGATAATCTGCGATGATACACTGAACCAAGAGAAGCGTAAATTGGAGGAAAAGGGATTTGTCAGCCGAGCTCCTTAATGGTAATCAACTTGCAAAGCGCGTCCGGAGCCAGATCCGGCGAAAATTAAAAAAAATCACATTCACCCCGGGCCTCGCTGTTGTTCAAGTGGGCAATGATCCTGCATCAACGCTTTACATCAAACACAAACAACGTGATTGTGAAAAGGTGCATTTCCACTCCGAAGTCCATCACTTACCGGCAGACATTCATCAAGATACCCTGATTGAGCACGTTGAAGCCCTAAATGTGCGAACGGATATCCATGGAATATTGGTGCAAATGCCACTTCCAGAGGACATAGATAAAGAGGCAGTCATTGATAAGATTACCCCCCATAAAGACGCAGATGGGCTGAACCCGGTCAATTTAGGCAACCTCCTCATCAATCGCGAGAGGGTCACACCTTGTACGCCGACAGGGATTATCCGCCTGATTGAACTGACAGGTGAACCCATTGAGGGCAAACATGCCGTCTGTATCGGTAGAAGTCCACTCGTCGGCAAATCTGTTGGATTGATGCTGTTGAATCGAAATGCTACTGTTACTTATTGTCATTCCCGAACGGTAGACTTGACAGCAGAGGTTCAGAAAGCGGATATTCTTGTCGCCGCTGTCGGTAGACCGGAGTTTGTAATTGCGGACATGGTCAAGCCTGGTGCTATCGTCATTGATGTTGGTATTAACCATGTCAATAGACGTGCTGTCGGGGATGTTAAATTTGAAGAAGTTAAAGAAGTGGCGGGATTTATTACCCCGGTCCCTGGTGGTGTTGGTCCTATGACACGTGCAATGTTATTAGAGAATACGTTGAAATTAGCGATTGGAGGTTAAAATATGGCGTTTCCAGGATTTGAATTGAAAGATAAGGTCATGTTAATCACAGGCTCCGGCAAGGGCATCGGCAGAGGTATTGCACTTGCTGCTGCTCAGATGGGAGCGAAAATTATCTTGAACAGCCGTACCCCGTCTGATCTTGAGGAGGTCGCGAGCGAGATCCGTGAGAACGGAGGCGAAGCGGAATCGGTTGTGTTCGATGTCAGCGATATGGCACAAGTTGCGACAGGCGCACAAGCGGCACTCGATGTCTGGGGTAGCGTCGATGTCCTCGTTAATAATGCTGGCACTAACCGCCCAAAACCCGCACTTGAGTTAACCGAAGAGGATTGGGACGCGATCTATGATCTCAATCTTAAAGGACTGTTCTTCCTAACGCAGACGCTCGTGAAACCGATGATAGAGCGGGAAAATGGAAAGATTATCAATATCTCTTCAACGATGGGCTTGGTAGGTGGACCCTTGCGAACTGCCTATTCAGGGAGTAAAGGTGGTGTTGTCCTGCTAACGAAAGGACTCGCCGTTGAATGGGCACCCCATAACGTTACAGTGAACGCTGTGGCACCGGCATTTACACGGACTCCGCTCGCGGATGTCCTTTTGCAACGCAAGGAATTTTATGAAGACGTTGTCCGCCGTATCCCGATGGGGCGTGTCGGTGAGGTAGACGAAGTTGTCGGTGCAGTGCTGTTCTTAGCATCAGATGCAGCGAACTGGGTGACCGGGCAAACGATCGCAGTCGATGGTGGTTGGGTTGCTTGGTAGTTTTCACAGTCTTATTAAACCATAGGCGCGGTATTAATCGCGCCTATTTTCTTTGCAACATCCGAAGACTCAGAAACTATGATAACAGCGTGTTGTGATTTTAATTTGAATAAATTCGTTAACTGAAATCTACTAACCAAGCAGAATCACAACTCTACAGTTGCGAGACTGTATGTTTTGGATATAAACATTAAATAATATAAACAGATAGAGGAAATAAACAGATAGAGGCAACTCTATTCTGGAGGAATATATAATGAGAAAGTTTTTTGTCCTGGCAAGTATCACCATCGTGGTACTCTGCCAATTGAGCTGCTCTCCTGATGAAGAGCAGACACAGCTTGAAAATCCAGTGGCGGACGACCTAATAACCGGCTTTAGTGCGGCTCCCCTTTTAGGCGATGTTGTCTTGGAAAATATGTATGAAGATGAAGCACGGAAACTGACGGATAAAACACCTGTCCAAATCGTTACAGTACTTGAAGGGACAAGCAGAGTTGTGCTTCAGGCACGGTTCCGTGGCGTTCGGGATTTCGGTTTAGGATTTCCGCTCTACGAGTGCGAACTGATGGACGAATCCGCTGAGGCTTTGGGCGGCATTGCACAAGGGATGTCGGGAAGTCCTGTCGGTCCTCCGGGACGCATCATGGGTGCGCTTGCTTATGGTGATAGCTTCTCAAGAGCACCGACACGGTTTTGGGTGACATCAATCGATGCAATGGAAGCCGCGATTGATCACCAAACATTCGGTGAGATTCTTGCTCAGGAGGCAGCCCCTGCCGCTCCTGCCGCTGGAATCCATGCGACTTACACACCCGTTAAAACACCTGTGATGATTACTGGAATACAAACACACAGACTCCAAGAACTCTCTTCATATCTGGCTAATTCACGGTATAATTTCGTTGAACTCTTTGCTGATATCGCTGGCGCGCCTGCAGCACCTCCTGCGGGGACTTCAGCCAGACTCGCACCGGGAGATATGATTGGTGCGGCTATAGCGACAGGCGACATTGCCAACGCAATAGGTCTTGGAACCGTGACACAAGTTTATGACAATAAATTTGTAGCGTTCGGGCATCCAATGTTTGGCGATGGGAAGTCCGCATTACCAGTATATAGAGCCGTTGTCAACGGTATCGTTCCGAGCCTCGCAATATCCTACAAGTCCGCCTCCGCTTATGGCAACCCAATCGGGACAATAACGAAAGATCTCACACCGGCAATCGTTGGTGAACTCGGTTCTCCGCCACCAATGATCCCTGTTAAGACCTCTTACCACCCGGCTAACAGTCCAACAACAATAGAAAAACACCATCGCGTGGCATACGGGCAAGAGTGGTATATCCCACTTGTCGCTGCAATCACAATGGATGCCCTTCGGATGGAGTTAAGTAATGCTACAGTGGATGGTGCTGTTACACTCCAGTTTCAGGAAACCGAAACCGTCTATACTGAACCCTTCAGGAGTGCTTCTCCGGTCCTATTTCTGGATGTCTTGTTAAACGTCGATCGGATTGTTCAGTCTTTTAGCGATACACTTACAAACAGTGCAGGCAGAGCGACATTGAAAGCGGTATCTATCTCTATCACAGACAAACCGCAAATCACGAAAGCAGAGGTTGCAGAGGTTAGCACGCCTGAAGAGATTATACCGGGTGAGAGTGTCACTGTCTCAGTCGTCCTCGTTCCGCACTGGAGTACTGCTGGAGACGAACGGACGATTCAGAGAGAGGTCACCCTTGAGGTCCCCGAAGATTTTCCCGCTGGTGAAGCAAACATCAACGTTTCTGGAAGTACATTAGACGTTTTTGGATTCGGGGAGCTTGGACCGCCACCTGATGCTATTCTCGATTTCGGATTTGGTTTTGATGGATTCGGAGACGAGGAAGAAAAGCCTGTCCCAAAAAATCTGGATGAACTCATCAAACAGATGGAAGAGGATCAGATAGATCCGGGTTTAATTACGGTGACGCTGACCTTTGCGGGTCCTGGCGGTTTCCCAGGTTTCCCACCAGATCTGCTACCCCCAGGAGATTTCCCTCTGCCTGAAGGGTTTCCACCATTAGATGGATTTCCAATTCCAGAAGACATTGGACCGCCGCCGACTGTTGAAGCAGAACTCACTCTCGACGGCTTTATTGTAACAGGTTCCAGAGATATAACCGTTACGATAAAAGGCGAAGACATGGGTGATGGTATAATACCAGCGGAAGTGGAACCACCCATGGAACCTGTAGAAGAGGAATAAGGAATAGAACTCAATGAATGGGCGAGGTGTTTTTACTGGGACGTTCCCCTTGATAGGGTATTTCTGCATTTCCCCCAGGACCCCTCGCCTCCTTCTCGTCAGTGCGTTTACACACAACCAACAGGTTTTCGTTGGACATAGCACCGCACAATGTCAATAATGAGTGCAATATCGTTCCGAGCGGATTCCAGCGCAGTATAACACGGTTCACCCTCTGTGATACACGCATGGAAATGACGTAACTCGCGTACAAACGCGCTCTCCCATTCGACAGCCGGTGTTTTACTATAGGTCGTGCCATCGGGGTCTATCCCGTGTATCGTTACCTCTGACAAAATACCTCGTGAAAAACCGGTCGGATAGGAGACGATCACGCGTTTGGTATCGCCATAGATTTCCAAAGTCTCTTTAAAGTCCCAGAGATCTGGTAGGTCTACCCATGTCGCGACACAGCGTGCGCCATTCGGATAGCCAAACACAATCGTCACACCGCGTCCATCAGCCCAGACTTCCGCACTCACCACTTCACTTGGTGAACCGAGCATTACCCGCAGGCTATAGATGTCGTGAATCATGCTGCCCGCAAGCAAGTAGAACACTCGTGCTGCCTTGTTTTGTATGCCGCTATCGGATTCCACTTGTGATAAGACCTCACCTATGGCTTCTGCTTGTGCTTTCTCACGGGCTACACCTGCTGGCTTAAATGCGTCGGCTGGAACATCATTGAATCGTTCGACATCAAATTGGCTCAGATGTAAGCTATTATTTGGATGGAGATGGTTAATCTGCACGAAGCGGTAACTTTCCATTGCATCTACTTCGACCTTGGCAAGTTGGAAAGCCGGGTCATGCACCTTCATATATCCCGCTTGTGCGACAGTGCCAGCCTCACGCTGCGCGGAGAGCATCGCATCCATTTCTTGAAGCGAAAAACAGACAGGTTTTTCAATAAAAACATGCTTCCCTGCCTTAAACGCCGCGAGTGCGACTTCTGTCTTTGGATCGCCGTGACAAAGCAGAACAGCATCCACATCTGTGCTTAGCAATTCATTGTAATCTGTCACGAATTGCGGCACATGGAACCGCTTTGCGACGGCTTGTGCCGCACCACGAGAGAGATCACAGACGATCGGCACCTCAAATTCTCGATGAAGTGCGGTAAGATTCGGGAGATGATGCACTTGAGCAATCGCGCCACATCCGATAACACCTATCCGTATACGACTCATAACATTTAGCCTCCAGCAGATAACGCTTTGTATATGCGTTTATCGTATCATATACATGAAATAGATGCAATGTGTAGTTATCAGCTGTCAATGTCACGGCACACGGAGTGTCGAGATGTTGTTCCCTTAAGGGGCAGATACCTCATCCATTCCATTTGCGATCAAAACGAGGTCTTGAATATTGACAACGCCATCTGCGTTTAGATCGACACCCGTTTCACCGGACTGCCCGATCTGTGAGGCGACTAACACCAGATCAAGGATGTCCACGACTCCATCCTCGTTCACATCAAGATGTCTGAGCGGATCTATCCCGTTTTTCTGCCACTGTAGTGTTACATTTCCATGAACATCAATTACCTGAAGCCCTATAGAAGCCTCTGGTGACGCTATTAATGCAGCGGTGATAAATTCGACTGTGGCACGTTCTCCGTCTAATCGTTTGCAGCCAATCATTTTATATCCCTGAAGCGGATCTTGAGGGGTTGATGGGATAAGTAACTGCGCTTGATAGAGTCCATCCGGATCAGTTACCTCAAAATGGAAACGGACAGTATCGGACGAAGACTTAAGCGGTAGGAACTGCTGAATGGTTGTGGATGCGAGGTCCCCCTGAGGAGTGTTGAAAAATGGGTGTACATTTAACGATTCAGCGGCGCATGCGGAAATTTCAGCCAAGTACCTGCTGCCGTCATCCATAAGATTGGGTTCGCTAAAATCGTGATACAAACCAAAAGCATGGGCAAGCTCATGGGCAACAATACGAAAGCTAAAACAGTTGTCAGTGGCAGGAAGGATCGCTGCACCGCCACCAGATGGGTGGGTTCCCCCGAGCCCACAGACGTTATTCCCCAGAATGTCACTATCCTCCCACTCCAGAAAGACAAGTAGTATATTCCGTGATCTGTCAAATTGCGCATCAATTTCTTTCAAGATTTTATTATACGGCTGATCCTGATAATATGTTTTGGGAAATTGCCCTTCTACATGGTGCGCCACTGCTTTGCCGGTTAGGTCGGTTTCAACTGTGAAGGTCTTTATACCGAATCCGTGGTTTAGCATCTGACGTGCATAGAAGAGTTGAACATCCTTTATCACCCTGTCTGCCTGTGATTCTATCCTGTAATCGGGCGCACGGTCGTTTGGATGAAAGTAAATCAGCTGTACTTTAGGTTGATCTTTATCCTGCTGAAGTTGGGAGACCGCCTTCCGTAATTGTTGTTCCTGTGCGAAAAGCAGTGTGAGGTCCCATAGCAGCACAGTACCGTCTTCACTGCCGCTTGCGAGTGTGCTCCCGTCCGGCGAATATGCAAGCGATGTTACCCAACCTGTATGCCCAATGAGGGTAGCGATTGAATGTCCTGTAGCAACATCCCACAACCGCACCGTGGCATCTTCACCGCCGCTTACGAGGATGCCTCCGTCTGGGGAATATGCAACAGATCGAACATCATGCGCATGTCCAATGAGGGTAGTTTTGAGTTGTGCCGTGTCAGTATCCCACAAACGCACGGTATCATCTCGTCCGCCACTTGCGATCGTCCGACCATCCGGTGAAAAAGCAACGGCATAAATGCTGTCAGTATGCTCTGCGAACGTGGCTATGGGTTGTCCCGCATTAAGATCCCACAACTGCCCTGTCCCGTCCCGACTGCCGCTTACAAGTGTGCGACCATCCGGTGAAAAAGCGATGGAACTAATCCTACGGGTATGTCCGGTGAGAGTAGCTTTGAGTTGAGTTGTGGCAGTATCCCATAAACGGATAATGTTTCCTCCAAATCCGCCGCTGGCTGCGATTGTGTGACCATCGGGTGAATACGCAACAGTATAGACAGAGGAAATATGTCCAGTGAGAACAGCAAGTGATTGCCCTGTGGTAGCGTCCCACAAACGCACAGTATTGTCGCCAATACCTCCGACACTCGCGATTGTGTGACCATCGGGTGAATACGCGATAGCCGCAACTTCGTTGGGATGTCCAATAAACGTGTGAAGTGCCTGACCTGTGTCAGCCTCCCACAAGCGCACGATCCCATCTGCACATCCACTGGTGAATGTTTCACCAGTGGGTGAATATGCGATTGTAGTTATCTTATCAATATACCTCGCGAGCGTAACCATAGGCTTACCGGTGTCGGTGTCCCATAAACGGACGGTTCCATCCCTACTTCCACTTGTAAGGGTGCGACCATCGGGTGAATACGCAACCGATGTCACTTCACCTGTATGCTCCGTAAGTCTGGCAGTAGATTTGCCAGTGTTGACATTCCATAAAACCACAGTATTATCGCTGCTCCCACTCACGATTGTGAGACTGTCGGGTGAATACGCGATAGAAGTCACCGAGCCAGTGTGTCCTGTAAGTATGGCGACGGGTTGGTTCGTATGAGTATCCCACAACCGTATGGTGCGGTCTCTACTTCCACTGGCTATCCACCTACCATCTGGTGAGAAGACTACATCATAAACCCAACCGGTATGACCAGTTAGCGTATCAACCAATTTACCTGTGTCGGCATCCCACAACCGTACGGTGCTGTCTTCACTTCCGGTGGCAATTCGTTTGCCATCTGGAGAATATGCGACAGATGTCACCCAATCCGAATGTCCAGTAAGAATTGTTTTAAGTTGTCCAGTGCTGACATCCCACAAATGCGCGGTATTATCTCGACTTCCGCTGATAAGTGTGTTCCCATCCGGCGAATATGCGACAGATGTCACCCAATCGGTGTGTCCAGAAAGTGGAGTGATCATTTGTTCCGTATTAGCATCCCACAACCGTACAGTGCCATCTTCATCTGCGCTTGCCAGTGTGCGACCGTTTGGTGAATACGCGACATTGGAGACAGAACCGGTATATTCTGCAAGCAGAGGGAGTTCTTCCCCGGTATCCACATTATATCCCCAAACTCCGATGCTGCTGGCGATGATAAGCTGAGTACTATCGGCGGAATAGGTTATCCCGTTTATTCTGCCTTTTCCCAGACGTGCCATAGCACCATCAGGGACGTGCGATTGCAAAGTGTCCTGCGCAAAACCGATCTGTTGATTTATGATTGAAATGAGAATCAGGCTTAATATGAAAATAGATGTTTTTTTCATCAATTCTTTTGTCTTTTATTTCTAAGAATGATCTGCTGTCCTACAGCGAAAGCAGATTTAAGTTGAACAGAGCCAATTACAACAAACATTATTTTTTAGGCAAAAATAGGGACGGCGGCATGGCTCCGCCCCTATGATTTAGCATTGTTTGGTATGGGCCAGTACTTACTTATAGTTTGTATCAAATGACCCCATGAGTTATACTCATCGTATGAGTGAACCTAACAGGTAGATGTATTTACATCACTCACACTCTTTTCATGGAGGTCCGTATGAATCGCAAGAAGGATACCGCTTACGGTATCAACCGACTCGAATCCAAGAATGCCAGAGCTGCGATTATTCAGAAGATTTCAGCAGACTTTAATCTCATGCCTATCATTGCTGAAGCTTACTATAAACAGATTTCTGACTACTTTGCGCAACACGCCGATGTCAAACTCACCTCTGGGCAAATCTGTTACGAGGCGATCGCTGCCGAGGAACCGGCAGGCAAACACATTGCTTTAGCGAAAAAAGTCTCCTGTCGACTCACCCTCAATGACACACAAGTCGATCTTGAAGTCTTAGCCAAGTATGGCCTGGCAGGGCTCAGACGCCATCGCATCCTTCGATTGACCCAAGAGGCTTATGACCAAGATGCCTTGCTGAGTTATGAGGATTTAGCCGTTTTATTAACCAGCTCTCCTTCGACGATCAAACGCGACATTCGCGCCTTGAAGCAGGACGGGTATTTCGTCATGACGCGCGGGGCGAAACACGACATGGGTCCCGGTCTGTCTCACAAGACGCAGATCCTCGACTTATATTTCAAGATGTATACCTTCACCGAGATTGAGAAAAAGACCAACCACTCTGAACGGTCCGTCTCCCGGTATTTGAGAGACTTCACTCAAGTTGCGACGCTGCATCATCAAGGGTTCCCCAAAGGACAGATCCGCTTGATTACTCATTTCTCTGACCGACTCATACGCGAGTATCTCTCGCTCTATGAGCAATACCAAGACACCGAGCGCATGACCCAACTCCTTCACCCAGAACCTGTCGAGGAAAAAAAGGGGGATCTGCGATGAGCAAACCTTTGACGCGCACACAAATCAATGAGAAGAAGTTCAGACGCATCAACGATAAATCGCTACGACAGTTGCTGATCCATCGCTTTTTGAATGACTACGGGTATGACAAAGGCGAAGTCACAGCAACTGCTATTGTTGATGATATTCTTAAGACTGTTGAGGAGTATTTCGTCATTACCCTGCCTTTGGAGAAACTCGCCACTGCCGATCAACTCCCAGAGGAGCGATACCTCCGTTATGGACAACTTGTTTGGATGGCGGTGCCTCTTGATGAATATCCTGAAAAAGGCAAATCCATCGTCAAGACCCGCATGAAACCTGTCATCCTGACTTACCTCGCCACAGAGGATCTTGAATCCTTTCGCAACGGACCTGACCTCCCGACAACTGAGGATCAATCGCCTCGTCCGCTGGTGTCATCAAGCTTATGACCAAGGGGCCTTATTGACCCATCTTGACTTGGCGGTCCTGCTCAATGTCTGTGATGCCGTCGTCAACGACTATGTCAATGAATGGCAGAAAAGTAGTGGAAAACTTCTGCCAACGCGCGGCAACATCCATGATTTATCAGGGGCGATTACCCACAAGAAAGAGATTGTCACCCTCTATCTTCAAGGACACCTCACCCCGAGTATTGCTGCCAAAACCAAGCACTCCAAGGAGGCCGTCGACCGATACATTCGCGATTATGAGCGTGTGAAAGTTGTTCGCACCGCAACCGCTGATATTGACAACATCTCACAGATTCTCCGACTTTCTAAACGGGTTATCTCGCAATATCTTGACCTCATTCCAGAGCATCAACTCCAAACCCTTGATGCAAACTTAGCAAAACAGGAGGAATCCACTTGAAAATAGGGTTGACACCCCTATCCGTATTTGCTATACTTCAGACAAATGTGCCATCCAGCACATCCTTCCACTCATCAGCGATCGCTGGGAAGTCAATAAACATCAGCATCCCAGCTATCATGAGGTCATTTGATACTATTTGAGGATTAGCATCCTACGTGTAGCAGAGAAATCGTCAGTTATAAGTGTATAGAAATAGATTCCACTCGCAACAGACTCTCCTAATTCATTAGTGCCATCCCAATACGCTGCACGGTTACGACTCTGATACAACCCGGCAGGTTGATGTCCGAGATCTAATTGACGTATTGAAGTACCACGCCAATCATAGATGGTAATCCGCACGTTGCTGGCAGTTGCCAATTGGTAGGGTATCCATGTCTCCGGGTTGAATGGATTCGGAAAATTTGCCAACAGTGCGGTCTCTTTAGGAACCAACATTCGTAAAAGCTGTTTCAGTACCCAAATGCCATGCTCATACGAAAACTCGCGTTGAGATAGAGATGTCTGAATTTGAATTGGGCGAGAGACTTCCTGCTTCGCAAGTGTTAACCACTGTTCTACCTTCGCTGCTGTCAAAGCTTCTGCGGAAGGTGCAGCTGCTACATTCCCCAATCCGTTGGCAATCATAACTAAGTCTTGGATATTAACAGTGCCATCACCATTCATGTCAGCATCCGTTCCGCCGAACTGCCCGACCTGTGAAGCCACCAAGACGAGATCCAGAATGTTGACAACACCATCGCCATTTGCATCCCCTAAGATCGTCTCATGTGGGTATCCGGGGGTACCGAGGCTTATGTCTTCTGGCGTATCGTTATCATAACCGAGTCGGTCGTGGTATCCACTGATGATCCATGCGTTATTTCGATGCCCGAAGACAGTTGCCTTGGCACGGAACCATGCTGTATCTAAAGCGAAGTCAACTGTCGTCGGCAATTTCTCTTGCCCAAAGAGGTAACTACCCGCGCTGTCTTCCCAAGCAGACGGACTCCGAAGCAGCAACATGAATTCTTCTTGCGGTAAAGCAAACTCCTCATCATAAAGATAGTGGTACGAAGGCTCCTCGGACGTTGCCAGTGGCATGTCAGGGTCATCTGGATCGGTATTGAGGAGCAAGAGTAGCTCTCCAGCAGGAAGCACTGTGCCTGTTGAAAACTCGTGTACTATGGTCGTCCCACCTGTAGAGACAATCAGATGCCACCCACTGAGATCGACATCTGCGTTGGTGACGTTTCGTAGCTCCAACCAGTCGTGTGTATCGTTGGATGCATTGAAGAGTTCATTGAAAATAACAGTATCAAGTGTAAGCAAAGAAATGATATGCTCGCGTTCTGCGCTGGTAAGCGTCGGCAAAGCGTCCGCGGTAGAAGGAAAAGGTAAAGTCGGTCGTTCAGCTACATCATTGACATTGATAGTGACAGTGACGGTGTCAGCTATCCCCATGGGACTTCCATCGCCGTATGGGTTGTTGTCGAAATATTTGAGTATAAGCCTTACCGTGTAGCTGCTCTGTACTTCGTAATTAAGTCTCACTTTAGTTTGTATCTGAACAAAGTTTTTATCCCGACCGACAATATACTCGAACTTATTGTTATAATCCGGAAATTCGTATCGGACGGTTTTAAAACCGTCTTTATCTATTGTAAACGCGGCACCGACGTTTGTGCCTACAGCAGCGTTTTCATCTACTGACCGTGTAGCAGTGTCGCCGTCATTGATGAAATATGGCGCTGTACGACCAATATGGATTACGCCGATTACGAAGAATCCGACTGCAAGTATTGACACAATGGTCTTGCAATCAACAGTTTTGCTTTTCATGATAAACTCCTAAAAGATATGATGGTTTTGCGAAATAATAAGGTAAGAAAAATGTGACAAAACCAGTATTAGTAATAAAATATTAATTTTTATATTATCTTACACATACAAAATCATATGCGCCACTATGATTATATAATATCATAATCTGAATCATATGTCAAATTAATATGCAAAAAATGATTTTCTCTTGACAAAAAATGCCTAATTTCATGGTCATGAATAGAATTTGCTTGGTTGGCATTTGACAATTGCTCAGGCATCAGAAAGCATCGCGAGCGTGAAGAAATTGAGGAAATTGAGGAAACACCCAAGCAAAAACACCAAGCAAAAACACCCCAAGCAAAACGCTCGCTCCTACAGAAAGATTGGCGTAGTACGGAAGTTGACAATAAAAGCGAATCCTCTCATAATAGATGCAAGAAATTGTGAGGGAAGCATCGCGAGCGTGAAGAAATACCCAAGCAAGACGCTCGCTCTACAGAAAGATGCAACAGATTATGTGAAAAATGGGGGTATAGATATGGACATAGCAATTATTCCGTGGCAAATGGTTCTTCTGTGTGGTTTGTCTGTTTGTGTTGGTTGGGGCATACGTGGTAACTTCGGGCATGAATATGGTGCAGCACTCGCTGGTGGACTCGCTGCAATAGCAATTGCGCTGCTCTCTGGACGAGAGGATTGGTGGCGGCATGTCCACTACTTCGCGATGTTTGGGGCAATCGGCTGGTCCTTCGGTGGAAGTATGTCATATATGATGGTCGTTGGATATAGCCATTCATCGCACTCACCAACGGTGTTTTACGGGTTTGCGAATCTGTTCGTTATCGGTTTCCTATGGGCCGCCCTCGGTGGTGCTGGAACTGCCCTACCTGCGTTCCTGACGCATACCCAACTGTCCTTGCTCTTTACCCCGATCGCGGCAGTCTTCATCGGTTGGTCGCTTCAGGCGGTGATTATTGATAGAGTCCTTGCGCCGAAACGGATGCAACGCCACGAAAGTCCGCTCTATTGGTACGACACGGATTGGGTGTCCGCGCTGGTGGCAATCGTCGCGGCACTTATTGTCGCGCTCTTCCGTGGCGGTTTGGATATGGGCACGAATCTCGTCCTGTATATGGGGATCTGCTGGTTCGGTGGGTTTTTGTTGTTGGTAAACGTTTGTCGCCTCCGTATGACACCGCCGCGCGGAGACAACTGGGCAGGTTGTGTCGGCATGGTTATCGGGATCTTGGGATACTGTTCGCGTTATGAACTCAGCGGTGTGGCTTTCGCTACATTGATGACGGGTTTCGGAGGCGGTATTGCGTTCTCATTTGGACAATTGCTGAAACTCATCTACATTTGGGTGGGTAACAAAACGAATTGCCACACGAATTGGCACAGCGTCATGGAGCAGACCCAAGGCTTTCTGTTCGGACTTGGGATTGCAATACCGTTTGGTCTCCTTCTTAACCGAGCCCCGCTTTTGGAAACCAACCCTAATTTTCCGCAGTGGATGGAGATATTTGCTGTGTTCACTGTGCTGATTCTGCTGACCTACGTCAATTATAGGAAAGCGGCAGGGACATGGGTAGACTTGGTTGAAGGTCTACCGGAGCGGTTTTTTGGTTTGCCCGTTGTCGGTTGGTTTCGACATTCAAGGGGATGGGTAGGTTGGTTTGAACTCTTCTATATCGGCATCGGTATAGCGTGTGTATGGATTTTGTCGGTCCATTTTCGTGAACCGCTCGCCTTCATTCCGACGAGTTGGTTGGGGAAGGGACAACTGCTCTATTTTATATTCCTATGGTGGATGGTTATCTTCAACTTTGAACGCGCTTTGGTCGGTTTCAGTCCACACCGTCTGGTAACGGAGGGCACGATTACGCTCAATGCGATTCTCTGCACTATCCTGATAGCACTCGGTCCACTATCGGTTCCGAAACAGACGGGTAGTCTCTTTTCGTTCACTGAATGGATTTTGCAGACATTGATTTGGGGTGCCGTCGTACTGGTAGGATCAACAGTTGTTTTCGGGGGCGTAAAGCACCTACTTTTCGGAAAGGAACACGCCCCCGGTGCGTCCCTTCATATCCGCTTTGGATCTGATTCCAACGCGCCGAAAGCGAAACCGAAATCAGGAGAACAGCATCCATAGTGGATTTGCTGTCAGGGGTTGTGTCTGTAAGTGTTTGGAAGAGACTGGGTGCGGTTAGAAACCGCACCTACCTGATTGCTGAGATAGGGTACGGTTGGGAACCACACCTACTGTGATTGGAAAATTTTAGCCGTGGGTGTGCCGTTGGCGATACACTTGTCCGCCTTTGACAACGGCAATCGGTTCCAATATCTGTTTGCCAATCCTAACCTGATCGTGGGCATCTACGAGTTGGAATTCACCCTCGCGCAGTTCAAAAATTACCGAATCTCCCCATGCATCGACAGCCAACGTACCTACCTGTCCCGGCATCAGGATGGTTTCTGCGGGGATACTCGTAACTTTCGCCAAGGCATCGTCAAGCGACATACCGAGATACAGGAATTTGTTGACAACATTCACGAGATCGTACACGGGACCGTGGACGTTATAGATGTGCAGGTCAGACGAAATTGTTGTCGGTTCAACGTCTTGCGCCATAGCTTTCTGAACGATATCCCAGCTGAAAGAGCCTGCCCCGTGTCCGACATCGAAGATAACACCTCGTTCAATCGCGGCATGGACTGAATCCCGAATCCTGCCGTTTTCGTCCAAGATGCCGCACTCCATATCGTGGAAGCAGTGTGTTAAAATATCACGCTCTCCCATCAGTGCCAATATCTCGTCTATGGACTCACACCACGCGTCTTGTGGATGTACCATCAGGGGTAACCCTGCGGCATCGGCGGCTTCTCGCGCCCTATGTAACGGCAACATTTTTGCTCTCGCACCGACAATCGTCTCCCGCGTCAAACGCACCTTGACTCCTAAAATGATGTCACGATGTTGCTCTATCATTTGGCACGCTTTTCCAACATCTGCATAGTCCGGGTTTTCCAATTCTCCAATCTCTTGCGTGAGCATCCCCTGTGAAGAGATGTTCAACTGCGCGAGGATGCGGGTGTCGCTGACGTCAATGACGTATTTACGGAAACCGGGAAACGTGTCCGCTCCCGCTGAACCCGCATCAACAACGGTTGTTGCGCCGCGTGCCAAGCAGGTAGGATCCGGTTCGATTCCGAAATGGCTGACACCGTAGAAGACGTGCACGTGCAAGTCAATTAAGCCGGGTGTGACGAAACATCCTTCAGCATCTAAGACTTCCCGTGCCTCAGATGTCGGTATATCGTCGCTGATTGCTAAGACGCGCCCATTCGCGAATGCCACATCTTTGCGCGCATGGATACCTTGTGCGGGATCGACTACGGTTCCGTTTTTAATGATGAGTTCATAATTCATGTACGAAGTCCTTAGAATGTGCTTTCACGATTTGTAATCGGACACCACCGCGCCATCAGCAGATAGTCAAACAGTGCCGACTCCGCCTCTGGGGTATCGATTCGTTTCAGTGCCAAGACAACGTTGTCTCGGACGTACCGGTTCTCGTCACTGAATGCCGTTGCCAACACTGGAATGGCATCGCTTGAAGCAGGTCCAATCTGTGCTAATGCTAACGCCGCCTCAAACCGTGCTTGTCCGTCGGGATCACTCGCAAGCATATCAGCCAGAACAGGCACAGCGGGAGCAGCAATGGGTCCTAAGCCTCCGAAGGCTTCGGCGAGATAGCGGCGGACCTCATCACACTCGTCCTTCGTGCGTTCCATCAATGCTGGGATAGCAGATTCCGCTGGATTCCCTATTTGTGCCAAAGCGTAGGTGGCTTCGACGCGAACAACGTCTTCAGTATGTTGCAACGCTTCGCTCAGGGCAGACACAGCAGGTTCACCGACCGCAGCGAGTGCGTACGCGGCCATCCGTCGCATGATTTGGTCTTCAACAGAGAGTGTTTCAATGAGTTGGGGAACAGCCGGTGCTCCAATCGATCCGAGTGCGTACGCGGCGTTCAAACGGACAGGCTCATAAACATCACACAGTGCCTGGATGAGGTGTGGAATTGCTTCTGCGGAGGATTCACCCAACATCCCTAAGTCATCAGCGGCACGGGAGCGCACAGCGGCATCGTCATCACTTAATGAAGTGATGTGCTTCGATAAGTTTCCATTGGAAACCGGCTGTGCTGAACTTCCGTTAGACTCGCCTGCTACCCAATTCCAGACATGCCGCCATGTCCCTTGATGCACAGGGGTTGCTGAATCAGCATCTTTTAGTTTCCAGTGTGGATCCGTTACGTTCCACTCCGGTCCCTGAGGTGCGTCCATCCGAACGAACTGAAATTTCATCATGTAACGCGTTTTGTCCGTCTGGTTTGCCATGGCGCGATGCCAGAGGTCGAAATGGATGATTGTTAGGGTGCCAGCTTCGCCACTGAGTGCTAACTCACCATCGTTATCTTTCGTGATACGCGTGTCGTAGTACTGCGTTCCGGGTAAGACTGCGGAGGGTCCAATTTCGAGCGGCGAGTCTTGGGGATAGTAGAACGCCATCGCCCAACGGGGACAGTGGTGGCGGACCTTCTGATACCCCCAGTAGCTATCCTTATGAAACCCTTGTCCATCACTGTGAGGACGATTCTGATGGGGGTGTCGGTGGGAATGCATGGCGTAATTCTCGCCCAGAATACTCGTAAACGCGCCACGCACAGCGGGTTCCTCGAAAACTGCTTGCAATTCGGGAACACGCGGCAAGATGTTGTTTCCCAAATTTCCCTCTTTCGCCGTGTATTCCTGTGTTTTGCGATAGATGGTTTCATGGACACTGCGCGGCAGATCCGCCTTTATCGTGAGATGCCCGTTCACAATAAATTCCCGCATCTGCGCGTCGGTGAGTTTGTGGCTTTCCTTTAACTGTGGATTCGTTTGCATGCTCAAAACTCCCTTTAAGGATTGTCGATTCTCGGCTACCCGTAAAAAAGACATCTTCAGAGGATGGGATTCGGGATCCCCCCTACATGAGAACTAAATAGACCTGTTCTTATTTTACTTGACATGAATTTATTTGTCATCTATTTTATTAGCAGTCAGCCATCAGCGGTCAGCAGTTGGTTGGTGGACAGCGTGTTCGGAAATTTCGGTGCGACTGGAAAATCGCGCCTACTACGGTCTGTGATAGGCAGTCGAGGTTACAAACCCCTCCCACAAGTGTCGTCGAGATATTTACATTTATAGAGGTTATGTAAAGATGGGAATTTTATCGAAGGATCAGCGTAAACAGTGGAGGACAGAGGGCTACATCATTTTGAAAGGGGTGCTCTCTTCTGAAGAAGTACAGGCATTAAGAACAACGGTAGATGAAATGGATGCGGAGTTTCGGAAAGGCGAAAATGTTACTGCCGATTCTGCTTTCGATAAGCGGAATGTGATGGAAGATAACGATATTTTTGTAGATCTGATGGATCATCCGGTGACGTTTCCGATTGTGCGTGAATTGATGGGTGACTATATCCAACTGAGTATGTCGGAGGTTATTGTCCGCCCCCCGAATCCGAAAGACCAAGGGTATCTACACACGGACGGCGGGCAGGCGATGCGAACCATTCGGGTTAGCAGATCGAGTTCACCCCTGCAAGTCAAAATCCATTATTTTTTGACGGATCTTGAGGAGCCGGACAGTGGGAACTTCACCGTTGTGCCGGGGAGCCATAATCGGACGTTCCCAGAAACGGGAGTTAAGGACGGTCCCTATATCCCTCAAGCCGTCCAGTTATGTGTGAAAGCAGGAGATGCCGCCGTTTTCCCGCATGCCCTGTGGCACGGTGTTGTCGCAAATCGATCGGAACACCCCCGAAAAACGCTAATCTACTGCTACAGCCATCACTGTTTCCGCCCGTTCGACTACGAAAAGGCAACACCTGAACTGATGGAGAGATGCACGCCGCGTCAACGTCGGTTAATCGGAGACATTGGGGACTGGCGACCGGGATCGTATTTTTATTCGCCGGGTGATCAGGAAAAGTTAATCGGTGGGTTAGCGGAAGAGGATAGTTAGCTGTCAGCAATCAGCAATTAGATAAGACTCGCGAGCACAGCTCGCTCCTACAGGAAGAGCATCGGTCAAAGTCATCAAAATCGGGATTCGGAGATCCCTCTACAGAAGAGGGGGAGACTTTAGTCGATTTCGATGACGACGTACTGTTGTTCAACGGTGACTGGAAAGGTATCAGCGACATAGGGACCTTTCTCGCGCCCAGAATTGGACGCTTCAATGTCTTCACCGCTCTCGACCTGGACTTCGTACTTTCTGACGCGTCGTTGGGCGGGACTCCACCAAGATTGTCCTGTTTTGATGTCGAATTCCCAACTGTGCCATGGGCATCGGAGAATTTCACCTTGGCGGGTATAGTGATAACTGCCCGGCACGGGGGACTCTAAAAATCCAGTGACCAAGCCACTGCACAAGGGACCGCCTTGGTGTGGGCAACTATTACGGATCGCGAAATACTCGCCATCAATATTAAAAACACCGATGGAACGCCCGCCGATATCGACGATCTTACGTTCACCGGGAGGAATTTCATCTGGGGTTGCTACTACGTATTTAGGCATGTGGTTATTGGTTATCAGTTGTCAGGAACCCCAACCCCCTAAATCCCCCTTATCAGGGGACAGGAAGTTAAGAGTCGCGATCAGGAGATCGCTCCTACCAGAGTTTAGAAATTTATGTTCGGTGAGGTGTTTTTCTTAGGTATTTCCCCGAGGAAAACACCTCAACCTGTTACGGCACACGGAGTGTGCCTACTACTTTTAACAGAAATTGCCGCTATAATTTATCAAACGCGTAAAGCTCGCGGGCATTCTCTGACAAGATCTTGCGACGCAGTTCCGGCTTCAGGAAACTGGGTAAAGCACGGTCAGGCGCATCGAAATCCCAATGCGGGTAATCGCTGGCGAACATGAGTTTATCGTTCATGTCCATCTGCTCAAGCATCTGCTCGAAATACTCACGTTTCGGTGGCTCTTCCATCGGTTGTGTGCTGAGCCAGAAGTGATCTCGGATGTATTCCGAGGGTTTCCGTTTAAGGTCAGGCACTTCCACGCGCAACTTCTCCCATGTGGCATCAAGTCGCCACATCAGGGGTGGCAGCCATGCGAATCCACCTTCAATGAGGACAATTTTGAGTGTCGGAAAACGCTCAAATACACCTTCCATGACGAAACTGATGACTTGGGTATGGAAGGCTTGCGGCATACCGCCATGATCTTCAATGTAATAGGAGGGCCACCCGGCACCTGTAATGATACCCTGATTGCCTCCAAAGTGGATAGCGATGGGTAAGTCATACTCACAGGCGGCTTCGTACATTTTCCAGTATCTTCGGTTTCCAAGCGGATCCCTCGTCCGTGCGAGGAGCAAGAGTTGAACAAACGCCGGGTTGGGACCGCAGCGATGGACTTCCTCAGCCGCAAGATCTCCATCCTCATAAGGAGGGACAATAGAGGCGCGTAAGCGTGGGTCAACTTCCACCCAATCGGCGACCTGCCAATCGTTGACTGCCCGTGCGAGTGCATCACCAAATTCAAGGTTCAACTGTTCACCGACAGGCATAAGCGGGGTAAGCACGCCATACTCAATACCGAATGCGTCCAACAATTGCTCCTGCATGAACCCCAAATCTGCGCCCGGAGAGAGTCCTGAGGGGGGCCAGGCATCCCGCCGTGCGGCATTCAGGAGTGCCCGTGGATAATAACCACCGATGCGGCCACGGAGCCCGAAAGTCTTATAGTGCTCCTGCCACCGCTCGGATAGATAAGGGGATAGCCCCCCTGGTGGGACAGAGTTGTGGATGTCGCAATCAATCACTCGGAATTTAGAACGTTTTGTCGCTGTGTTTTTCATTGCGTTTTTCTCCAAAAGACTTAAAAAGTGAAAATGGACTAAAGTTGATAAAAGTCACGTGCGTTCTCGTGTAAAATCTTACGAGCGAGCGTCCCTGGTAGTTCCGTTGGAAAAGCATCATTGGGCGTATTGAACTGCCAGTGCGGATAATCTGTTGAAAACATTAACATCTCATCGGATTCCAATTGTCCGATAATCTGAAGAAGTTGCTTCGGAGTCGGTGGTGCATCAATAGGTTGTAAAGTAAATCGAATGTGTTTACGCATGTATTCAGAAGGCGGACGTTTCACCCACGGTGTATTGCTTCGGAGGCCCCGCCACTCTTTATCAATCCGCCACATAACAGCCGGTAGCCACGTAAAACCGCTCTCAATGAGTACGACACGTAGTTCAGGGAACTGATCGAAAACGCCTTCCGCAACGAGGCTAATCACCTGTGCTTGGAAGACCTGTGTCATCCCGCTATATTCCTCTACAAATGTAGAGGGCCAGCCAGTCGCAGAGGGCTGAGTACCCGGAGCACCGCCGTAATGAATGCCGATCGCGAGATTATTTCGGACGGCGGCTTCGTAAATCGGATGATGAATGCGGTTACCATAAGGGATACGTGAACGGACAGGGAGTATCGCTTGGACAAACCCCGGATGACTGCCAACTCTCTCAATTTCCTTAGCCGCGAGATCTGGAAGTTGGCTTGGAATCACAAGAGAGGCACGGAGTCGAGGTTCGGGATCGAGCCAATGTTCTATCTGCCAATCGTTGACTGCCTGTGCGATAGCTTCAGCGAGGTCGGGATTGTGGACGCTTTGCACACGATAGGCACAATTGAGGATACCGTATTCGAGATTCCAAGCATCAAGTAGGTGTTCACGGACATGTTCGAGATCCACATCCCACGGAGACGGTGCATCGGGATGCGTCGTTAGCGGTGCCTGACGCGGATAATCATTTGCATCGGGACCTCTAAAGCCGGAGGTGCTACAATAGTCGACCCAGAAATCAGACATGTAAGGGAAAAGCGTCTGTAAGGTTGGGACCTCGTTATGGATGTCACAGTCGATAGCCTTGACGCCTGCTTGGACGAAATTAGGGGTATCCTTACTTTCCATCTACCTCTCCTCGATTTGACACAAACAATGGGGCGTACTGGATTTGAACCAGTGACTTCTACCGTGTGAAGGTAGCGCTCGTACCCCTGAGCTAACGCCCCATGCAGGGATATGGGCCCACTAGGACTCGAACCTAGGACCAGCCGGTTATGAGCCGGCGGCTCTGACCACTGAGCTATGGGCCCCTTTAAAGCGATTTCAGTGAGAAAATTATATCATATTTCGCATTAAATTTCAAATATTTTAATAGTCAGCAATCAGCAATCAGCAAGAATCGCGAGCATGGGGAAATTGAAGAAATTGGGTAAACACCCAAGCAAAAACCCCAAGCAAGGGGAAACACCCAAGCAAAAACACTCGCTCCTACAAAAAGATAGAGGGTAGGTATCATCCTTAATTAACAAAATCCCGGAGTTTGCGGCTCCGTCTTGGGTGTCGTAACTTCCGAAGTGCTTTCGCCTCAATTTGCCGGATCCGCTCGCGTGTTACCTCGAAAATATTGCCGACCTCTTCAAGTGTCCTTGGATAACCGTCCTCAATCCCAAAACGGAGCGAAATCACTTTTCTTTCGCGTTCATTTAACTCGGCAAGGACTTCTTGAATCTGCTCTTTGAGTATATTTAATTCTGCTTCTTGGACAGGGGAAGGAGAGTCAACATCCATAATGAAAGCACCGAGAGGGTTCTCATCCTCTTCACCGATCGGGGTATCTAAGGAGGCAGTTTCAGGTGCGACTGCTAACGCTTCGTTGACTTTACTGGTAGAGATCCTGAGATCGGTGGCGATCTGTTCAGCTGATGGTTCAGTGCCCAACTCTTGTAAGAGTGAACGCTGGACACGCCTGATTTTGTTAATTCGTTCGTGCATGTGGACAGGGATGCGGATCGTGCGTCCTTGGTCAGCGATAGCCCGTGTGATCCCTTGACGAATCCACCATGTGGCGTAGGTGCTAAATTTATAGCCGCGCTGATAATCAAATTTGTCCACTGCTCGCATCAACCCGATATTTCCCTCCTGGATTAAGTCGAGAAATTCAAGCCCAGATGCACGGTGCCTATGTTTCTTTGCAATGCTGACCACCAGTCGGAGATTCGCTTCAACAATCGCCATCTTTGCGTCTTGCGCTTCGGATTCACCCTTGTCAATTTGCCCTGTGAGGGTCTTGAGCCGTTCCCGTGGCACACCAATTTCAGTCATGTGCTGGCGAATATTGCGTTGTAGACGAACGATGTCTATATAGGCGGACTTTGCAGCATCGGTTTCAAACTGACGATCAACTCCGTTGCTTCCGTTAAGCCATTCATCCGGGATATTATGGATCTGCTGAAGATACTGGATTTCTCCTTCCCAAGTGCTAATCTGATCCTCGGCTTGTTTGACGAGGTCAGAGATTTTAGAAATCTCCTCTCGGTCAATCTTAAGTTCATCAAGCGTCTTAATGAGGTTGGTCCGAGTTTTCGATTTCGCAGCGGTTTTCCCACCGTTTTCAGTAGATGGAGGTGGGATAGCAGTAAGACGTTCCATTTCCAACGTCTCAAGTACACTCAACGCCTTTTTGACTTGCTCGCGTAACTTCCGCTCCTTATTCTGGGTCGAGGTACTGGAAACAGGCATATCAATAATATCCGAAGCCCGCTTTTTGGCTGTGACAATTTTATAGAGAAGTTTTCGAACCTCTGTAATAGCAAGTGCTGTGCCGAAGGTTGCTTCATGAGCCGTACGATGCCCCGCCTCAATCTGTTTGGCAAGTTCAACCTCTTGTTTCTTATCAAGAAGTTGAAATTTCCCCATCTCGCGCATGTATACCTTCACAGAATCGTCTGTGTAACCTGTGCTTGAGGCGACTATTTCTGCCATTTCATCTTCGTATCCAAGTTCATCGTTGCCATCGGTATCCAGATAATCAAGAGTAGAATGATCCTTTAAATCCATCATCAACTCCCTCCTTCATTTGGGTTTTCACCACGAGTGTCCACAGTATCACGATTGTGCCAGGCACGTCTTTGGTTTGAAAGTTTCACTAACTCCTCAAGGGTTTCCCGTTCATCTGCTCCCTCAGCGAGTGCGTGTGAGCGAACACGCTGTTCAAGATCTCGCAAGAGGAAATGCTGCAGTTTTTTAAGACATCCCTCCACGCGTGCTCGTAGATTCGGTGGAGGCGTTTTCTGTAGAACCGCGCTTGAAATGAACGCGCTAAGTTTTTCGTCAGGACATTCATTAATTAGGGTTTGGATATCTACATTCTCGTCGTCCCTACAAGCTTCCCATAGCAACTGTGCGATTCTCACAAAGTTGGGTTCCGTGAAATCTTGATAGTGAAACTGCGATTTAACATAAGAGATTAACGCTGGACTTTGGATTAATGCTTCAATCAATTGACGTTCAATTTGTGCGCGGGGTGTCAATCTCTGGTTATTCGCCTTGGTCCGCCTCCTCTGATTGGAAATCGGAGCCTCTTTGAACCCCGCATCCCGCAATTCCTGCCAAAGTACGGATTCCTCCACATGGAGTTCCCTTGCGGCGTATTTGATGTATTCATTTCGTTCTACGCGATTTTCGAGGTTCAGGAGTGTCTCCACTATCTCTTTAACGACCTGTGTTTTCACATCAATCCGATGAATATCCTGCCGTTGGATGGCGGCTTGAATCTGAAATTCGATGAGATTTATCGCTTTGTCTGTGAGTTCTGTGAACGCGGCAGCCCCGTGTTGTCGCGTGAATGAATCTGGATCTTCTCCTGTGGGTAACAGGGCAATACGCACCCGCAATCCCTCTGCGAGTAGTCGGTGCAACCCGCGTTGTGCGGCTTGGAAACCGGAGGCATCCCCGTCATAGACAATGACAACTTCCGGGGCAAACCGCTTCAACAAGTTCGCATGATTTTCACTCAGTGAGGTACCAGAAGACGCGACTACATTTTCAATCCCAGCCTGAAAAAGCATCAAAACGTCCATATATCCCTCTACAAGAAGTGCATGTTGCTTTTTGTAGATAGACTGACGCGCTTTGTCAAGGTTATAAAGGATATTACTCTTATCATATAGAACTGTCGCGGGAGAATTCAAATACTTTGGCTGATGTTCATCGGAAAGCGAGCGTCCACCAAAGCCGACGGGTACACCCCGTTCATTGGAAATCGGAAAAAGAACCCGGTTCCAAAATCGATCCTGCGGCCCTCGATCTTCATCCTTAATTAGCCCAACATCAATGAGTTGCTGGATAGTAAAACCTTTATCTGTTGCGACTTTAATAAGCTCGCGGTGCCCAGACTTTGCGTAGCCCAACTGGAAGGAACGAAGTGTTTTCAGTTGGACACCCCGATGCTTGAGATACCGCATCGCCGACGCGCTCGCTCTATCAATCAGCAACTGGTTATGGTAATATTCCACAGCAAACCGGTTGAGGTCTTCTAAAGATGTGAACCGTTTTCGATCAGCACTTCCGCGAACGTCTTGATTCGGTAGGTCGATATTCAACCGACCCGCTAACCACTCCAGCGTCTCCATGAAGTTTTTACCTTCATGTTTTTGCACAAAAGAGATGACATTGCCACCGGTTTGACATCCAAAACAGTAGAACATCTGCTTTTGCGGTGAGACCGTGAAAGAGGGGGTCTTTTCATCGTGAAACGGACAGAGCCCCTTGTAATCTCGACCCGCAGGACGCAGGACGACACCAGACTCAGAGATGACTTCAACGATATCGCTTCGGCTCCGAATCTCATCAATCGTTTCGCGTGGCACAGAGCCTCTTGTTTGTGAACTGTTCACGGTGAATCTGCCTTTATGTATTATAGCGACCCGTTTTCTTCAAACCCGGTGCGGTTGAAAACCGCACCTACCGCGGTTAGGGCTGTTGGGTTTCACTACGTTCAACCCAATCTACAATTTTATTACGCCTCACTCTTTGAATGTGACGACGGTTACACCTTCACCGCCTTGACTGAGTGGAGCAAGCTGATACTTGGTTACGCGTGGATTCTCACGCAACTCGTCATGAACGGCTTTTCGCAACGCGCCGGTCCCTTTGCCGTGAAGGATACGAACTGTCGGGATACCCGCGAGATACGCATCATCAAGATACTTATCGGTTAAGTCCAATGCCTCTTTTACAAGCAGCCCTCGGATATTAAGCTCACTACTGATTGAATTGGATTTATTATATTGTATATCGAGTACAGACGTTGAGAGGTTTGATGTTTCTTGTTTTGGATGCACAGAATCGATTTCGTGGTAGGCGGCTTGCATTCGCATATTCCCAACCAGAATCTGAAGTGGCGTTTTTCCGCGCGGTTTAATAGCCGTGACTTCTCCAAATCGGTTGAGTTTCTTGACTCTGACCTTATCACCGACGTTAACTTTGAGCTTCGGTTGTTTCGTCTGTTTTTTCGGAGGTTCTTTCTTGAGTGATTTTTTGGCAACTTCTATCTCTGAGAAAGCGTTTCGGATACTATCCTTAGAGGCTTGTTGCCTACGAATATCAGCGACCAGTCTCTCTATGGTTTTGCGTGCGTTGGCAACGATATCGCGAGCCGCACTTTCAGCCTGCTGTGTCAAGGTATCCCGTTGGGTTTCAAGGGTTTGAAGGAGGTGCGTATGTTTCTCGGATGCGATTTCAGCTGCTTGAATTTTTTTCTGTAAGCGTGCTCGTTCTGTTTCCAATTCATCTTGTGTTTCCTGCAAACGCACCAAGAGATCTTCAACAGCCACATTATTATTCCCCAAATGCGTTTGTGCTTCATCAAGAATCTCAGTAGGAATCCCAAGTTGTGAGGCAATTTTTATGGCATTGCTACTTCCCGGTATACCTATCTGCAGTCGATAAGTCGGACGTAGGGTCGTCCAGTCAAACTCCATTGAAGCGTTTTCCATACGTTGTTGTGTATGAGCATACGCCTTGAGGGCACCATAGTGCGTCGTGACGATAGTATTCACCTGTCTCTCTCCAAGCCAATCAAGGAGTGCCATACCGAGGGCAGTTCCTTCGCTGGGATCTGTCCCAGCACCGATCTCGTCCAACAACACAAGCGTATATTCCGTATATTCGGCGCACTCGATTTTCCTAAGCATCTCCGCAATCTTCGTGATATGTGAGGAGAAAGTACTCAGACTCTGTTCTATGCCTTGGTCATCGCCAATGTCAGCGAAGATATGGTCGAAGATAGCAACCTGACTCCCGCGTTCTGCTGGAATATGCAAACCGGATTGTGCCATGAGTGCTAAAAGCCCAACCGTTTTGAGAACAACGGTTTTGCCACCGGTATTCGGACCGGTGATCATCAGTGTATTGAACGCTTTACCGATATGAACATCTGTTGGAACAACATGCGTCGGTAGATTTTCATCTTTATGGGAATCGGCATCGGATTTCCGTTCTTTCTGAAGATGGAACTCCAACAAAGGATGCCGTGCCTCAATCAATTTGACGACACCACGGGTATTCAGTTTCGGTTCAACAGCGTTTAGCGCGAAACTAAAACGTGCCTTTGCGTTCAAGAAATCAAACTCTGCCAACAGATCCAAAGATAGTTCTAATTCGTGCAAGTTGTCACGCACGCGATCTGTGAGTTCAAGAAGGATGCGTCGAATTTCACGTTGTTCGGCTTCAGCGGTTTCATGGAGTTCATTGTTCATCTGAACGATGTCCAAAGGCTCTACAAAGAAGGTGGCACCGCTTGTGGATTGCCCCTGAACGACACCTCGGAAAGATGAACGTGCTTCCTGTTTTATTGGGATGACATACCGGTTGTTCCGAGAGGTGATGACCTGCTCTTGAATTGCTCTTTGGTGCTCTGGTGAACGCAGCGTCGATTCCAGTTTTTGGTGTATATTTTCACGAAGGCGCGACAATTTGCGACGGATGGTGCGTAACTCAGGGCTTGCGCGATCCAGCAAGACCCCTTCAGCATCAATGCAGTAACTAACCGCCTCAACTAATTCTGGAAACACAGGCAATGCATCGACAATAGCAAAGAGATTAGGAAACTCTTCCCGGTCGCGTTTCTCAAAGGCGCGATGGATGTCTTCGGGAATCTGTGCGACCTTTCGGATATCAAGAAGTTCCTCAGCATTTAAAAGCGCGCCTACTTTCGCAGCGTGGGTAAGCGATTTTCGGATATCCTTTAAACCGTTCAGCGGTATTCCACCATGTTCTTGATGAAAGATTTTCGCCTCACTACACAACGTGAGTAGATAGCGAACTTTATCGGCATCCGTAGATGGCGCGAGGGTGTCAACACGCGCCGTTCCGAGTTGAGAAGCGGTGTACTTTTTTAGAAGTGCACGGATTTTGTCGTATTCTAACGCTTTTTCAACACTGGCTACCACTTTTTAATTATTCCTTGCGACTTTTTAATTATTCCTTGCGGCTTTTTAATTATTCCTTGCGGTTCGGTCAGGTGGATTTGACAGATAACGTGCCTCTCCGTAGACCTAGGGGAAATGCCCAAGCAAAAACCCCTCCGCTACGCTTACGGGCTACGGTTTTCCATTCTATACTAAGACGGCAGCCTGCAACAACGGCGCAGGCGGATATAACAGAAAAACGAAAACCCACAGAAGACTTCATTTAACGCCTTGCGAACATTTAAAAATTCTTGCGCTTGAGGTTCCCCCAAGTCGTGACTAACTTTTCTTGCGGTTCAACCGGCAATATTTCCCCATCTCGCAACCAAGCAACGACAAAGACACTCCCATCAACCTCGACGATTACTTCGGTTTCACTGGTGGCGAAATCGTAGAGATAGATGGAACCCCATCGGGAATAGGCTATAAAGTCTCCTTCAGGCGACCAATCTGCCCAATAACCGGTGGCTTTGTCCACATCAAACAGGGTCTCAATTGTTTTGGTTTCAACGTCGATTGTGCAGAACGTATCGAATTCTCTATTCCATCTGAGGAAGAGGATACGTTGTCCATCGGGTGCCCACACTGGATAAAAGTCTTTATGGAGTTCGGTCAAGAGTTCTATCTCTTTGGTCTCAACGTCTAAGAGGTAGAGATGTTCCAACCAGCCGGGTCTGGAGAGCGAGAAGGCGATCCGTTTACTATTCGGTGACCAGGACATTCCCCAAAATGAATAGGGCCATCCTTGGTGTGGCACTGCTGTCATAACTTCCATTTCCCCGCTGTCGATATCAAACACCCAAATCTGATTGTCTTGAGGAAGCTGGTCTATTGTCCAACCGTTGAAAGCGAGTTTTTTGCCATTCGGAGAAACGGAAAGAAACCGATACGTGCCAGCCGACGGTGTAATTAGTTTCTTATTCTTCGGATTTTCGGGCTTAACGGAATAAACATTAGAGTGCCCAGCATCGCGTTGGATAAAATAGAGGAGATCTCCGTTCGGCCCCCACGAGGGATACATACCTTTGACGTTTAAAGGGATGGCTCTTAAATCTTTAGTGCCTTTAATTGTTGTTGTATAGAGATTCCAATCGAAGCGCCCAAGGTTTTCATCGAATCCGTTGACTGCATACGCGAGGTTTCCTGTCAGTGCCGCTTCACCCAATGATACAAACGGGATAAAGGTTAAAAAAAGCACTCCCAAAAGAGCCAATCTGACGGTTTTGGAAGCGAAAAAAAGCGAACGACCATATTTATAAAACATTATTGCGGCTCCTTAATAACGGTATAAAAAATGTTGGTAAACCTACAAATTACTGGGCAGATTCAAGGCGTTTGTAGTGGAGCAGCGCGTTCTCATAAAGACGGCGACTTAACCCCAGTTTTTCAAATTCAACAACCAGATCGTAGCTGTAGAGTGCTGAATTTTCTCTGCCTTCATCGTCGGCACGACGGGCGTTTTGAATGTTATTTATGATTGTCATCGCTTCTTTTTCAAAACTTCCAATCTGCTTTCGGAGTTCCGAGGACAACCCACCGTGAATGTCTTTGCTGACTTTATAGGCGCGAATCGCGTCGGCATACGCGACATAAGCGTCATAATAGTGCTTTTCGTTTTCCAGTTTCTCTGCATTTGAGAGATCCAACGTTTCACCGATGGCAGCGATAACCACTTTTGCTTCTTCAATTGCTTCAAGGCTTTTTTCTGCGATACCTGTTTCAAGTGTTGTTCGGAACTCATCCATGATCTCTTTATATGCGGCACGCGCTGCATCAAGGTCCCCTAACTTTTCATAAACAATTCCCTGATTAAATTTGGCTTCGGCAAGAACGAACTTCCGAATCTCTGGCGAGAGTTCTGGTGTAGGCGGGAATGCTTTTGCCTGGTAGGCAACGATGGCTTTTTCATAGTTGCTTTCCTGTTCGTAAGTGTTACCTATTGCCTTTTGTGCGTAGAGGCTGTACATCTGATTTTCGGGTTGATGGTTTTCAATGACTCGTTGGAATTGTGAGCGTGCTTCTGCGTAGTTGCCCTGATAATAAAGTGAACTTGCGTATTGATACCGTGCCTTGTCAGCAAAAGCGGTATTCGGATATTTCTCAAAGACCTGTTGAAGCTGCGTCTGTGCGGTTGCGAGAGATTCTTCACTTTCCGCTAATTTCTCCGCATCGAAGAGGCTCGCTTCAGCGGTTCGATAGACTTCGGTGGCTTCGCGCAACGCGATTGTTGCTTCGGCGCGACGGCTCTCTTGATTCTGATAATATGCCGCATAGCCTACGACAGCAATAACGACTATTCCTACTACAATGACGATCGTTCGCAGATTCTCTTTAAGGAACTGGTAGGCTTTCAGAAGTCCTTCAATAAATTTATCTTCTTGGATTTCTTCTTTCGTCAATCGTTGGTCTCGTGCCATGGATTTCCTCAATTTTAGGCGATTTTTAAGTCAAACAGGACTTACGCAAAATGAGGCGTTCCGTTTCTTACGACGGTAGCACTTGTAGACGTAAGTGTGAGTTAGTGACTCCTTACATAGCACAAACTGACAGTTTATGCTACAGTGCGTAAGTCCTATCAAATATTCAACTGGGCAAATATACAAGCGGGTGACGGGAATTGAACCCGCGACCCTCAGCTTGGGAAGCTGACGCTCTACCGCTGAGCTACACCCGCATTAATGGTATTATACCATATCCGTTTGGCGTTGTCAATGTTGTGAAAATTAAAACGAAAAGCGGGCGTTGGCAGGGTAGAGAATCACGGTTTACAAGTTTCGCCAGATGCCCGCTTTTCCGTATGGTCGAGGCGTGCGGACCGTTCGGACGGTCCCGGTTATGCCGAAATACCTATTGTAACTTGTCCAACTCGCCCAGAACTTGCTCAGCTGACAGTGTATTGTCGGGTGGAGCCGCTTCGACGTGTTTGAAGGCGATATTCCCAGACTTATCAATGATGAAGACTCCACGCGTGGTAATGCCGACATCTTCGATTGCCATACCGAACTGCTTAGAGACAGCAAGATTCATATCTGCGAGGAGCGGGAAATCAACGCCACCGAGCACCTCACTCCACGCCTTATGGGCAAACGTTGAATCGCGATTGATTGCGACGACTTCAGCCCCTTTCGATTGAATTGCTGACAAACTTTCGTTGAAATCTGGCACCTGTTCAGCACAGACTGGGGAAAAAGCGAGCGGGTAGAAAAGAACCACCAAATTTTTGCCTGTGTAGTCGCTCAATGAAACTTCAACATCTTCTTGGTTAACTGCACCTGTAAGTGTGAAATTCGGTGCAGCACTCCCTACATCTGCCATGAAAATTCCTCCTATGTGCGCCTGAAAAACGCGTTTAGATAATGAGAGTTTTCTTGAAAAAATGTTACACCCGTGTAACATTGGGTTAGATAGATTGTCGGTATAAAACCTAATAACCGTAAGGGTTTATCGGTATTTCTTGTGCGGTTTCCCGCGCGAAAAAAATAATTTGGCGAAAAGTGTACATTCTGCGAATGCAGAAATATTTATGATGTACTGAGGAGGAATTCGGGGTTACAAACCCCTCCCACGCAAGTCTCAGAATCCATGCGGCAGTATCACTGAGTTTTTAGTGTTGCCCACGACACGGCGAGTTTTCTTCTGGGTTCAATTGCCGTAAGAATGGCAGTGGTGGAGCCGTTCACGCTGACATCATCAAAACTGGCTTGGGTATCCCACGTCCAGACCCCGACTTTCCCGACGGGGTAGGTATCATCAACAAAGACACCCTGCTCTATATCGTTAATAGCAACTGCGATGCGACTATCTTCAACGACGACGCGAAGCGTGAACCACTCGTTGCGTGTAATCGTAAGACCGATAGGGTCTATGTCGTGTTCGATTTCGTCGCGTGCTTCAAACCCATCTTTAAAAGCGGTGCTGCGCTTGTGCCGCCACAACTCAGACTTGTTCTCTTTTGGGCAGATGAGGTACACATAGTACTCAAATTCATTTTGCGCCCGGAAAACGATACCACCCCAGTGCCCGTCATCAACACGGACCTTTGCTTCCAGCGTGTGGTCTGTCCATTCTACCCCGTTAACCAACGCCTTCTGTGCTTCACCATAGCGCATTGTTTGTTTGTATACACCTTCTTCGACTTCCCAGCTGCCGTTCGCGGGAGTCCAATCGGAGGCATCGTTGTCAAAGGTCCAAACGTGTTCTTCAGCCGTCGCAAAAGCAACGATATAGAGACTGAGGCACATGAGAAAAAGTGCGAGTCGGCTTTTCATAACGTCCATCTCGGTCAGCGGTCTTCGTAAATCAACTTAAAATAGGGCGAATCCATTTAGGTTTCACCCTATAATCAAGAACCTATTTCCGTTTAAGCTTTGCCCACTGCGTCGCGAGTTTTCCTTGGGGCACAACGTCGAGACTCTCGGGTTCCATTCCGTTAACTTCAGCTTCAGTCAACGCGACGGCGTAGATTCGAGATTCTGAAATGTGTGCCTCAAGTTCTCCAGGACCCCCAAGTCCGTTTGTATGCCGTTTTCCCCAAATTATTTCAGCATCACCTGTGGGCCAAGTTTTGATCTCACCCTTTTCATAACTTCCAAGGCTCTTGCCGTTGCGGTATCCGGTAATCTTGTAAGTTCCACCCTTATCCTCGTAAGTGAAGGCTAAATAGACCTCTTCGCCTTTGTTCTTCTCGTTGTGCGCATCTGGAAAGTCCTCAGTGCGATGGAACCAACTGCTTCCAGACATCCATTGATTCGGTTGACGCTCGGCATAGACGATGGCATTGAACTGGTCTTCTGTCGCTTTATCTAACGTGAGTGCTGAGCCTTTCAGTGCGGCGAGATTATCCAGAGCGACCCATGTCATTAACGTCTTCTCTTCGATGTCGGGTCCGTTGTATTCGAGGGCATGTGCCCATTTTCCGATCTCAACAACCAACTGACCGTCTTTGAGTTCGGCACCGTGGAGATCTATATCTTCCCAGTTCCCCATCTCGTCTTTTTCGCTATCAAATAGCCACCACCCAAGCAAATTATCTTCTTGGGCACCTGGATCTGCGAAGACTGCGGGTGTTGACAGACTCAACATCAGCAGGACAGCACAGATATAATAGACTTTTACTCTCATTGTGAAGTACTCCTCTTTAGATTGAGGGTGAGGTTTAACGCGGGCAGATTCCCTCAAGGATAGAAAACAGGCTCAGTTTCTACCCGCATGGGTAATTTAATACAATTATAACACATCGTCGGCGCAAAAGCAAATGAATTTTGGTTGTCAGCTTGCCTCGCAGTGAGCGTTATTATTGTAGGGGCGTACCCCCCGAATCGCGACCTAACCCACTGACAGTCGGGAATTGGAGTTCCCTCCTACAGAAGAGATGTAAACTTCATTTTTTTACTTTACCATAGCACGGTAGGTGCGGTTTGCAACCGGGGTTCCCACCCGTTACTGGGAAGGGACACCGAACTGCCCCAATAAATTACCGAATTACTTGTTTAATCTTCATAAGCAATTTGGTTTGTAGTTAGGGAACCATTCAGGGTCTCCCATTGTTGAGGAATATTCGCCTCTTGCAAATTATACCGGCATGTGTTACCATATAATCATCTAATTCTATAGACATATCGACCCTCTGGAGTGAGGAAAGTGCGCGAGAAATCTCCTTGAATCTTCAAAATTTGTTAGTAACAATTTGGGTTAGTATAGAAACCGCGAACTGAAGATCGCTCGCACAAGGATGTGTTGGAATCGGAGTAACATTTAATAGCAACACAAAAGGAACAGATAAACAGGGATAGAAAATGAAACGATTGATGCCGTTACGACTCATCATTAGCATTGCGATTATCGGTGCGGTTTTCTGCCAGGAAATTTTTGCCCAAGAAAACGCCGTCACCAGGAGGATGACAGCGACCCTATCAGGAAGCGTTACCTGGGAAGGACACGACCTATCCCACACAAGCGTATCGGTCTACCGAGATGAGGAACTCAGAGAATTGTATACCAGCGGGATACCACAACTCGGCGATGGCCAATTCACGATTCGCGTGGAGCCGGGTCGCTACTATATCGTTGCTTATGTTGATGTCGATAAATCGGGGAACTTCGATGCAGGCGACGGTTTGGGTATCCTCGGTATCACCGATTGGACCGACGAAGCGCAAAAGTACGCGTTAATTGAAGTAGATAAAGGACAAAAGGTTCGAGGTTTAGAGATCCCGATCACAGCACGAGCGACGTACACCCAAGGACAAATCAAAATTGTTCCAACTTCTCAATATGAACCGAGTCAACTCCAGCAATTCCAGACGGCTTTGCGGACCGCAACATCCGGTTGTCGAGGCACACTTAGGCTCGGTCAAGGTCCTGTGAATCCTCAAACTTCGCTTGGAAACCGAAAAGCATTGATTCTCGCCTATACGGATCTATCTTGGAAATATCGCGCCGGTATCGCTCCAGTGACGGATACAGGTGCGTGGGCGTTGAACCTGCTGCCGGGGAAGTACTACCTGATGGCGATTGTGGACAACAACAACACGAATAAATTGGATACTGGCGACGACTTCGGGTTTTACGGTGTGGAAAATATGCGGAAGCGCGGCGAATTCCCTGAACCTGTGCTAATTTCGCCCAATAAGTTCACTGAAGATATTGAGATAGCGATTACCGCGACTTATCAGACCCGAAAAAAGACGACGACCGAAAATACGAGTATACTGACAGGGCACGTATCGCTTCCTGAAGATGCGACGGCACAAATTGAAGTATACGCCGAACCGGCTTTAGTCATACCAATTGCAAGCGGAGAAACCGCGGCTGGCGGTATATTCCGCATCGCGCTTCCGGCGGGTGAATACTACGTTATCGTTAATTTCGATGCAGATAAAAACGGTCGATACAGTGAAGGCGACGGTTTGGGCGGTTATGGGACGGTGGACATCACCACCCAGCCCCCGGATCCGATCGTACTGACGGAGGGCGAGAACCGCGACATCGAACTCGTGATAAGCGCGCGTTACGACGCGAACGGACATCTCCACGCCGCCCCTCCCGGCATTGAAACACACATCGAACAGGGCAGAATCGCAGGACACATAATGTGGGATGGACATTCCGTTCAACGGGGAATTTTGACCCTCTCTTACAGCCCTGATTTCAGCGCACCGATCGCCATGCCCATTTCTCTGACGGGAGACGGCGGTTATCAGGTTAGTGTTCTACCGGGGACCTACTACGTCATGGCAGTGATGGACGCAAATAATGACGGAACAACGGGAATTACCGATGGCGTCGGGATATATGGCACGCGTCGTCCGACGCGCGGTGAACCCGCCGCGGTCAGTGTATTTTCAGGACAGACAACGCCGCATATTGATATAGACATTCTTGGCAGCTACATCGACGAAGAGGGAAACATGGCGGAGATTGAGGACGGCGGACGTTGGGAAATCAAAAAACAGTACGGTGAACCTGAAGATATTTTTAGGCTCACCCGTAATGGACGCATGAACGAGGAGTGGAAATATTGGACAAAGGGGATCGGTTTTCTCTGGAGAGCCAACGGGGCAGGCTGGGAATTCGGTAATGAAGAGCGTTTCACTCCGAAAGCAGACATCATTTCAGAAAAGGCACAAACAACCAAACAATTACCAGCGCATATCTACTTTGCCTATGACGATATAATCTGGGGACTTGCCCCGGACGGGACGAACGCGCCATTGGGTGCCGGACACAATCCAACAGTCTCGAACGACGGGACGCTTATCTTTCAGGATAGGGAAGGTAACGTTATCGTTCGGAGCCGTGAGAAACTCAACGGTGCTCTATTACTTGACAGTCGACAAATGGCAAGAGACACCGCAATATCACCCGATGCGGAATACGTCGCCTATATACGTCCTGAATATGGGAATCGGAGTCGCGTTGTCATACGGCATCTTTCGACTGAATCCGAGTTTGTTGTGCCATCAACGGCATTACAGAGTTTCACACCTGCATGGAACAAAGACGGTTCAGTGCTTGCTTACGTTACTGCCGGAACAATCGAAAATCCGGACGACGCGGGACAGAACCGAAACATATACGCTTTCGATCAAGTGACATCAAGTGTGGAACCGATTGTGGTGTCTCCTGCTGATGATACGGAACCGACCTGGTCCCCCGTGAATCCGAACCAGTTGGCGTTCACGCGAACAGAAGGCACCTATCAACAGGTTTGGCTCACTACTTACTCAGATGAAGGCGTACCAACGGAGCGGCGGTTAACACAAAAAGGTGGCTCGCATCCGGTATGGATACCGCCGGAGGGACGTTGGATTCTCTATGAGAATAACGGACAACTCTGGCAGATTGATACGCAGAACCCGGAAACGACTGAAGCACCACTCATGTCCAACGGACAAGTCGTATTTGGACACGAACCCGCAACCAGCAGTCAGTAATCAGCGGTCAGTTAGGGGTCGGGAATTGGGGTGTTTTTGCGAATCAGAATCAACGGTATGAGGTTTCCCGTGAGGGCTTCCCCGGGTATGAAGGTTCTCCGTGTGGCATTCCCCGGGTGTTTCCGCCCCTCCTACAGAAGAACTAAGGTGAGTAAATTGAATAGTTTAAAAATTTTAATTTTTATATTCATATTGTGCGTTATTACAGTAAACGTGGGTGTGGCGGAATGGCTTCTGATACCGATGGAAATCGGGGCACAAACCAATCATCTGAAGGCTTACGGTTTGACGTACTGGGCATTAGAGGTGCCGCGTGAGTACCGATGCTACTGGTGGCTTAACTATCGCGGTGGCGCGTTCGTCCTACCGGATTCGCAAGATGTCCGGATACGTGCGGCGTTGATGGGTGTGCGTTTTGAACCGATGAACCACGCTGACTACCACAGTATAAAGGAATCTATCCTCGAAGGTAGCAACATGGATGAGATCCTATTGGAAAAAGCCCCCAAAATCGCTGTATATGCGCCATCAGAGGCATCTCCGTACCGAGACCCTTGGGACGACGCAGTCAAAATCGCCTTGGATTACGCCCAGATTCCCTACGACGAAATCTGGGACAAAGAGGTCCAAAGTGGCGTGTTAGAGACAGAGAATTACGATTGGCTACACCTCCATCATGAAGACTTTACCGGTCAGCACGGCAAGTTTCACGCCGCATTTTCTACCCAAGTTTGGTATCAGCAGCGGATGCTGATGTTTGAAAAAGCCTCCACAGAAGCAGGATTCCGAAGGGTGGCACAGCATAAAGGGCAGACTGCACAGATGATCGCTGACTATATCGTCAATGGTGGCTTTATCTTCGCAATGTGCTCTGCCCCAGAAACCCTTGACATTGCTTTGGCGACGCTCGGTGGTGCAGTCGATATCGTTGCTCCTGAATTGGATGGGACACCGATCGATTCG
Organism: Candidatus Poribacteria bacterium; assembly: GCA_965208635.1. Lineage (GTDB taxonomy): Bacteria > Poribacteria > WGA-4E > WGA-4E > WGA-3G > WGA-3G. The sequence goes on along the minus strand of OZ242349.1, from coordinate 4,597,260 downwards.
GATGCCGAGGCTCGACTTGACTTTCAGCGTACTTTGGCATTTGAAAATTTTAGTCTTTACACGAACCCATACCGATACGAATTCTCAGACATAGATAACCCGAACCCTGATCGGGACGCACAAAGCGGGGTAGAGGATTTCAAACTCTTTGAATTCGCCGCAAAGCACGACCCGATCCCGACGATGCTCACGCAGAATCACGTCAGCGTTGTGCCGGGGTATCTCGGACAGACGACATCGTTTAATTTGGACAAGATTCGTGGCTCCGTCACTATCTTAGGGCAGATAGAAGGTAGCAACTACGCGAAATACATCCACGGTAAATTAGGGAAAGGAACCTTTACGTTCCTCGGTGGACACGATCCAGAGGATTATCGTCATCTCGTCGGTGAGGGAAAAATACCGACGAATCTTGATTTGCACAAACATTCACCGGGATATCGACTTATCCTGAACAATATTTTGTTTCCCGCTGCGCGAAAGAAACCACAGAAAACATAACTTCCATAGGAGGCACACAATGAAACCGATCCGTTTTTTCCTTTTTTTCGGAGTCAGTCTGGTAGTCCTATCGTCTGTTATACCAGTCTCGGCACAGGTGCCCACAACAGATAAAATTGTGTTTGTATCGAACCGGGACGGCAATTCTGAAATTTACATTATGAATCCCGATGGCAGTGGGCAGATGAATTTAACCCGTCATCGCGAGAACGATTACTCCCCAGTCTGGTCCCCGACAGGCAAACAGATTCTGTTTGCCTCCGATCGTGCTGGACAGATTTCAGACCTCTACGTGATGGATGCGGATGGTGACGGGGTTCGACGCGTTTTTCACAAAAAAGTGGATCGGCGGCATCCGACATGGTCCCCCGATGGCGAAAAGATCGCCTACTATCGGGTCGATGGGGGTGAGGTGGCTATTTATACAGCTTCGATTAAAGGAGGGACCGAGAAACGGCTCGCAATCGGTATGCAGCCTGAGTGGGCACCAGATGGTTCTGAAATCGCTTTCATCTCTGCCGAGATGCTTATACCTATCAATGACAGATTTGGGGGCATACAGATAGCCAAACCCAGAATTGAGATTGTTAACGTGCAAAACAAGGCAAAAGAACAGATCTCGCCAGATGGATTTCCTTTGATCTTTTATCCGACATGGACACCTGATGGCACCAAATTCGTCTTTACCGGTATAAGCGTGAATGATCTTCAGCCGAATGCAATGAAACTCTATATTGTAAATCGCAAAGGGAACGGCAAACCGCGTAAGGTTGAAGTGGATGGCACGGGATCGTATCCGGCTTTGGCACCCCAGGGCGATGTCCTCGTCTACGAAAAGAAAACCCGTAATGGAAGTCAACTCTTCAAAGTCCCCTTAGCCGGGGGTATATCCGAACAACTTACGGATGAAGGTGGGAATTATGCTCCGGATTGGTTCGATCCAGCGTTTGCACTGCCGGTCTCACCGCAACCTCATCTGTTGACAACACTCTGGGGACGTATGAAAGTCCGAGAGTAAAAGAAAGATAATTGTAGCCTGCCACAACGACGCAGGCGGATGGACGCAGGTTAACGCTATTTGACGCATCCACTTGAGCGAACCGCAGGGTAAATGAAAAAAATGAAAGCAGTCCTCGCAACGTGCAACCTGAATCAATGGAGTCTCGATTTTGAAGGGAACACTGCGCGCATCATTGAATCCATAGAGATTGCGAAAGAACGCGGTGCTCGGTATCGATTGGGACCGGAATTGGAGATCACGGGGTACTCCTGCGAAGACCATTTTTTGGAATTGGACACGCTACTGCACGCTTGGGAATCGCTGGCATGTATCCTCAAAGGCGGATATACAGACGGTATCCTGTGTGACATTGGGATGCCCGTTATGCACAGAAATGTTCGGTATAACTGCCGAGTCTTTGTCTTAGACGGCACACTCCTGTTAATTCGCCCCAAGATGGTCCTGGCGAGCGACGGTAATTATCGGGAGCATCGTTGGTTCACGGCATGGGAACGGGGTTGGCGCACCGAACCTTATACGCTTCCTCGCGAGATTGCCGAACTGACCGGACAACGGACGGCACCTATCGGGATTGCGGCGATTGCTACCCCCGATACACTCCTCGCATCGGAGACATGCGAGGAACTCTTTGTGCCGATGAGTCCGCATATCCACTTCGGCAACGCCGGTGTTGAAATCATAGCGAATGGATCAGGTTCTCACCACGAGTTACGGAAATTAGACACGCGCATCGCACTCATCAGAAACGCAAGTGCCAAAAACGGGGGTGTCTATCTCTATGCCAATCAACAAGGGTGTGACGGGGGTAGACTCTATTTCGACGGCTGCGCACTGATTGCCCAAAACGGTGAGATTTTAGCGCAAGGTTCCCAATTTTCGCTCAAAGATGTAGAGGTCGTCACCGCGGCGGTAAACCTTCAGGACGTGCGTGCGTATCGAGGCGCGAAGGCGAGTCGGGCTGTCCAAGCGAGCAAAATGGAGCCGTTGCCGCAGATAGATATTGACTTCGATTTTGAACCTGCATACGGAAACAGTGTCCTGAATCTGAGCAGAAAAATCGAGCCACATACGCACGAACCGGAGGAAGAGATCGCTTTGGGTCCGGCGTGCTGGCTCTGGGATTATCTACGCAGATCTGGTGCGGCGGGATATTTCATCCCGCTTTCTGGTGGTGCTGACAGTGGTGCTGTTGCAACGCTTGTCGGTTCAATGTGTCAATTGGTGGCAGAAGCGATACGCAACAAAAATGCCGCAGCTATTCGTGATGTCGCGCGGTGGCTGGATGACGGTGAAACTCCAGATGTTTTCACGGATCCACGCGTGCTCGCCAATCGTCTACTCTATACGTGCTATATCGGCACAGAGAATAGTTCTCGCGACACCCAAAAACGCGCGAAACTGCTCGCGGAGCAGATCGGTGCATATCATCTCAACATTAATATGGATGGACTTGTCAACGCACTGCAGACGCTCTTTACCCGTATCACGCAGAAGACACCCCGATTTAAGGTTGAAGGTGGCAGTTACAGAGAAAATCAAGCACTTCAGAACATACAGGCACGGTTGCGGATGGTATTGAGCTACCTGTTCGCTCAGATGATGCCGTGGGTACGGAATCGGGAAGGTACGCTCCTTGTATTGGGCACGGGTAATGTCGATGAGGCATTGCGGGGCTATCTCACAAAATATGATTGCAGCAGTGGGGACATCAACCCGATCGGTGGAATTAGTAAACACGACTTACGAAGATTCCTGAATTGGGCTAAAGACCATCTCGGCTATACGGCTCTCTCGGAAATTGTTGAAGCACCACCGACAGCAGAACTGGAACCGATCACCGAGACCTATACGCAAATCGATGAAGACGATATGGGGATGACTTACGCCGAATTGAGTCGTTTCGGGCAACTCCGAAAAATGGAGCAGTGCGGTCCTGTCAGCATGTTTGAAAAACTGGTACAAGAGTGGGAGCATCTGCCACCGCACGAGGTTGCCGAGAAAGTCAAAAGGTTCTTTAGATACTACTCCATCAATCGACACAAAATGACAACGCTAACGCCTTCCTATCATGCTGAATCCTATTCCCCAGACGACAACCGCTTCGACCTGCGGCAGTTCCTCTACAACGTACAATGGACCTGGCAGTTCCGACGTATCGATGCCTATGTTAAGAAATTGGAGGCGGAGCCATAGTTAATCTTCCCACCATTCAAATGTAGGAAGAATTGCTGGTGCTTACATTCCTCTTTTTCAGGACTGAAGATCTTACACACCAATAGTGAAATATACAATTAACGATACAGTATGGACGGGCGAGGTTAGGAAATCTCGCCAGCAGTTGAATATCTTATATATCCTCCTCGCCTCTACGCTCGTTATGAGTACGGCGTTCGGCGCGCCCGATGTTCCCTTGAATTTCGATGGTTGGATCGCCGAGGCACTCGCAAAGTTGGAAACCGATGGTATCACAGGCGGATTCCATCGACACACGGCACCACTTTCAAGAGCAGATGTAGCAAAAGCGATACGGCAGGCTGAATCTCGCATTCGCAGAGGTGCTGTTGCTCCATCAGAGATAGATCGGAAACTCTTAGAAAAATTGAAACGGGAATTCGCGAAAGAACTCATGATCCAAGACGGACGGCGGATGCGATTCTTGCCACAACTCCGAGCGACAGAAGAAAAAGTGGCTCCGGCGTTTGAATGGGGGCTTCATTACACACTTGGGAAACTTGAAAAGCGAGAAGCACCGCGCCTAACGCTCTATTCTGAATTTGAGGGACATAATTTTGAGAGTCCACCGCTGGACGGGACGACAGCGGGACAACGTCTTGAACGCTGGCGCGGAGACTATACTGGAGATTTTAAAAGAGGATACTTGCAAGTCAACAGCGCGCACCTTGATCTGCTTATCGGCAGAGATTGGCTCTTCTGGGGTGCGAGTCCATACAAATCGGTCGGCATCTCTGATAACTCGCCACCTTTTGACCAGGTACGACTCACCAGTAGGCTCGGAAAACGACTCAAAGCGACGGCTTTTACGGCACAACTCGACGCTACTTGGTATGATGATGGCGAAAAACGCTATCTCGCGAAACGTTATATCAGCGGGCACCGACTCGATTACCAATTTAACGATCGCGTGGAAATCGGTGTCGCGGAGTGGGTGCTTTACGGGGGCGATGCCCAGACGCTCGAATGGAAATACGCAAACCCGATCACTCTCTATTACGCGCTACAATACAACGCCAAAGCCGACGATAACGTTATGTTCGCCTTCGATGCCGCAATCCGTCCAATTGATGGTGTGCGGCTGTATGGTGAATGGGTCATCGACGATATCCAATACGTTCCCGGTGCGAACGATCCACACGCTGTCGCGTGGCTCTTGGGAGCGACATGGTATCCGCAACACCTGAGTCGCCATCTTGGAATTCACAGCGAATACGCACGCGTCAACCGATGGGCTTACACGCATCTGGTGCCTGATAATCAGTTCACACACTTCGGCTACGCTATCGGACACCCAATCAGTACCGATTCAGACGCAGTTCGATTCTCAGCCACCTATCAATTGACTGTCTCCTCCGAAGCAGAGATTCGTGCTATGCTCACCCGACAAGGTGAAGGCAGAATCGCAGATCGGTTTTATGGGGAAGATTTTAGGACGCTCCCGTTTCCGACGGGTGTTGTTGCCCGGCGAACAGAAGTCGGGGGGCGGTTCTCCTATCGTCCATTGAATGGATGGAATGCTTCGTTTTTATACGTGTGGCACTACACGCAAAATGCTGAACATCGTAAAGGAGCGACACACCAAGTACATCGACTCGCGATTCAGATGGGTTATCTGTTCTAATAGTTGCCAGTTATCGGCTATCAGTCTTGTAGGTTGGGTTGAACGAGTCGAGAAGTGCGATGCTACATCGCAAACACAAGTCAAATCCAATACGCCGTTATATACAGAAAGAACGGAGTGAAACCCAACACCATGAAGCGACAGGTGATTGTTGGGTTTCACTGGTTATATTTTTTAAGTGCGGTGCACGGACAAAAAAGTGTCTCTCGATAATTTTTCATTTTTTGATAGTACCCGTTCAACCCAACCTACGCGCTGACAACTAACAACCATTTTGGGTAGATAGAAATGCGGCACAAACGGACACTCATTATCATTCTTGCGACACTTGCTGTAATCCTCGTATTCGGTTGGGTCATCAACGTCCCATTGGATCTACGGTTGCTTGTACTGACCCCGAAGATGCTCAAGTATAGAGGGTTAATTCAGCAACATGCGGGAAAAGAAAGGTTGGACGCTCGACTGGTTTGCGCCCTGATTGTGCAGGAATCTGGGTTTGACAAAGAGGCAAAAAGCGCAGTGGGTGCGCTGGGGTTGACACAATTGATGCCAAACACGGCAAAGGAACTCGGCGTGCAAGATCCGTTTGATGCGAATCAGAACATCGCGGGCGCGACACGTCATCTACGGATGTTGTATAACGCTTTCTCAGAAAGCCCACACGAACACCGACATCGGTTGGTATTAGCGAGTTATAACGGTGGTCTCGGACGGATACGCGATGCACAAGCACTCGTCCGTTACCATAAGACGGGAGATCCACTTCTCTGGGAACCCGTGAGCATTGCACTCAACCAGTTGACGAAACAACATACCGCTATGCATCGCGAGGTCTGGAAAAGCGATAAACCGCCTCATGGGTACTTTGAAGGTGCCAATGAGACGTTATCGCACGTAGAACGCGTGATGCGCTACTACGCACGCATCCGTTTCTATGAGGGATTACTGTTTTTCCTGTGAGGCGTCCCGGCTAATGGAAGATTTCATTTAATTGTTCGGCGCGATACGCAAAGATTTTTTCTATATCGGGACGCACAAACAGCCTACCAATCAGCTCATTTCCCCAAACTGCGTATTCAACGGTATCGCCTACAACAACACCCTCCTTTACCTCATCAAAGGTATGCGTATGCCGCCAAAGACGATAAGGACCACGGCGTTGCTCATCCGCAAAAAAGTGTGGTGGATTCCACTCCGTAATCTCGCTCTGCCAACGGATCGGGAAGCCACGTAGTTTCAGCCGATAGTCGATACGCGTTCCGACTATCATTTCAATCGGTGCGGGGGTTAGTACCTCAAAATGGAGCCACGGCGGCGTAATTTCGGCAAGGTTATGTGCATTGGAGAAAAATTCAAAAACTTCTGTCAGGGGCCGCTCAAGTGTCTGCTGTGTTTTAAAGAGGAACGTTTTCATTTTTTTGCTCCTATTTTTCGATGTTAAACTTGTTAACGATTTCTGGATATAAAGTTTACAACTGTTGTGTATTGAGAAGCGTAACTATGGCGAGAAGTTTATGGATTTTGAGGTCAGGTGCGGGTATTGGCTAAAAACAATCATTAGCAATCAGAAGCCGGGATTCGGAAATTCGTTTATAGCACGTCCATCATCAGCGGGCGGTTAGAAACCGCACTCACGATGGTGAGAAAGGGTCATTGGGAGACTACATCTATCGGGATGTGGAAGGCAATTGGATTCACTCTGCGTCAGGTTCGGATTCCTGTTCTAATTGTGCCAAGCGTTTGTCGAGTTCTTGCTGCTGTCGCTCTAAGTGCAATATGTATAGAATAAAGACTAACCAAATGACGAAATAGGCGGATGCAAGATATTTCAGGCGTGTGCGCTGTGCTTCCTCCAGTTTTGCGACGGACAGTTGCACTGCCTGTGCTAAGATGTCTTCATCCACAGGCACTTCGGATTCCGAGCTTGCTTCCTCAATAGCCTTCGCGACTTCATTTTCTGTCAAGGTGATCGGGACTTGGGTTGCGAAGATGAATAACCCCAAAACCACCAAACAACTCACAAGAACCGCTATTTTCATTGCGATGCCTCCCCTAAGTATTTCTGCCGGACGATTTCATAACGCGCTTCCGCTTTCTTCATCCGATACCGTACGATGAGCAGCAGTGTGAACAGCATAATGAGTGCGAGCAGTGCCACCATCCATGTATGCCGCATTGTCGTTTCAAGGTTCCACTTGGTGCCACGGTCTGGATGCAAGCCTCCGTGCCAGATGTCGACGGCATAATAGACGATGGGTACGTCAAGATAGGCAATGATACCGAGGACAGCGGAATACAATCTACGTTTGTCGTCTTCCAGCGCGGAGCGGAGAATAAAATAACCGACATACATGAGCCAGAGGACGAGTGTACTCGTGAGACGCGCTTCCCAATTCCACCAGGTATTCCATGCGTATCGCGCCCAGATTGGACCCGATAGCAGCGCGATCGTGCAAAAAATGATACCCAGCTCCGCCGCAGCGACTGCAAGGAGATCATCGTTAGTTTTTCGTTGGATGAGGTATTTTATACTAAATACGCAGTTAACACCGAAGGCTACAAAAACAGTGAGTGCGGCAGAGACGTGATAATAAAAGATTTTTTGGACTTCGAGCATTGTGCCTTCAATGCGTGCGTATCCAAAGATAAGGTAGAGTGAGATAAAGACGAGGATGGCAGTGATAATGGTTATAATTTTCATTTTTTATGATGGATTTTACAGTTATTGTACACCATGAACCGGCGAGGTTAGAAACCTCGCCTACCGAGCGCGGATGATTAGGTTTCCCACAATTCGCTGCCAGTTAGAATTTCGGGTCCGTCCGAGAGGATCGCCACCGTATGCTCAAAAAGGGCGGATAAAGTGCCATCGAGCGTCGCGACGCTCCAACCGTCTTCCAGTATTTGGACATCGGGAAGCCCAACGTTCACCATCGTCTCAATCGCGAGCACCATACCCGGTTTCAGACGTAAACCGCGTCCAGCAAGCCCCATGCAAGGCACTTCTGGTGCTTCATGGAGATTCCGCCCGATACCGTGTCCAGCAAAATTCTGGAGGACAGAGAACCCTTCAGCCTCTGCTCCGTCCTGTAACTTAGAAGAGATATCGCCGATACGGTTTCCGGGTTTCGCCTCGGCAATCGCGTCGTAGAGAGAACTCCGAGTTACGTCAAGTAACCGAGAGGCTGACGGTGAGATGTCCCCAACGGAGAAGGTGTATGCGTTGTCACCGTGATAGCCGTCAATGCTGACAGCTGTATCAATCCCGACGATATCGCCTTCCTGTAGCACTTCACTTTCATCTGGAATCCCATGGATGACGATGTCGTTCATCGAGACACATATCGTGGCGGGATACGGCTCATGCTCGGGGAGCTGGTAGCCTAAGAAGGAAGATGTGGCGTTGACTTCCGCAATTGTATCGCGTGAGATGCGTTCCAATTCGGCAGTCGATACGCCAGGTGCAATTGCCTCTCCGATGCGTTTTAGCACCGTCGCTGCTGCCTGACCACTCCGCTTCATCTTCTCAATTTCGACCCTGTTCTTGATCCTAACTTTGTCCATCAAGCTATCTCCCCAATTAAGGTATGCGTTGTTGTGCTGTGAACGCGAACGTTGACTATTTCGCCGATTCGGCTGTTCGCTTTGGGGAATACTGTTGTTTTGAAACCGTCCGTTTTTCCGTGGTATCTATCCGCATCGCGACGGGATTCGCCTTCTACGAGCACTGTCACGGTATCACCGATTGCCGCATTGTTGATGTCTGCGGAAATGTTTTCCTGGAGTTCAATAATCTGTTCGAGACGTTCTCCCTTTACTTTTTCAGGAACATCGTCGGGTAAGGCTTTGTGTGCGAGAGTCCCCTCACGCTCGGAATACTTGAACATGAACGCGGAATCGTATCGGATATCTGCCATCATCTGATACGTTTCCATAAATTCCTCGTCGGTTTCACCACAGAATCCGACGATAATATCGGTTGTAAGGGAAATATCGGGGACGCGTTCGCGGAGTTTTGAGACGAGAGTCCGGTACGCCTCCGCTGTATAGGTACGGCGCATCCGCTCAAGGACTTCGGTTGAACCGGATTGTAGCGGGAGATGCAGATGTTTACAGACGGCTGGTGAATTCGCCATTGCATCAATCATACTATCCGTTGCGTCTGCAGGATGTGGAGAGGTAAATCGCACGCGTTCCAACCCGTTCACTTCGCCAACAGCGTAGAGGAGGTCCCCAAAATCGGCACTGTCATCGTGATAAGAGTTAACGGTCTGTCCAAGAAGCACAACCTCTTTGAACCCTTGATCAACGAGTTTTTCGACATCTTCAACGAGGAGTTTTAGTGGGAGACTGCGTTCTCTACCACGGACGAAAGGGACAATACAGAAGGTGCACATCTTATCGCACCCGCGCTGAATGGTCAGCCACGCCCGAATCCCCTCTTTTCGGATGGGAGCGATGTCGGCGTAATCCTCGTTTTTGTCCAACCGTAATCCGACAAACGGATCGCGATCGGTCAGAGACACATGTGACTCGACATCACGTGCCAAAGAATCCAAAGCCGCAGGGAGATTCCGATAGGCATCCGGTCCCATGACGAGATCAACATACGGTGCGGCATCCAAGAGTCGGTCTCGGAGGTGTTGCGCCATACAACCGCAGACTCCGATAATGAGTTCTGGGTGGCGGCGTTTCCGGTGATTCAGATGCTTCAGCCGATTAATTACTTTCGTCTCGGCGTTTTCTCGTATCGCACAGGTATTGACGAGGACAACATCGGCATCGTCAAGGTGTGGGACGGTCTGGTGTCCACTTTGCGTCAAAATGCCTGCCATCAGTTCACTGTCGCTGACGTTCATCTGACATCCGTAGGTTTCGATGTAGACACGACGGGCATGTGTTGGTGTTACACCAGAAGACCTTCCGTCTTGCGATACTTTTGGCGGCGGATGCGGTGTGTCTGCGCCTTCACTTTTATTATAGAGTGGGAAAAGTGTATCGTTTTGCATTTTTCCAAATATGGGTTATGAACTCAAGAACCCCCCAAGCAAACACCCTCTTAATCTTAATTGGCAACTGTTAACCGAAAAACTTTTCGTATGAAGATTAAGAATTTAATCAGGTAATTGCATAACTATATCCGGTGCGGTTCCGTGAAAGACCCTACCGGGTTTGGGGGAATATAGAATTACCCAAATATTTTATTAAACTTCATGAGAAAATCCGAACCGAAAACCATCTCACCCGATGTAATCCTGATGGTATTGCCAGACATCGACCGTATAGAGATCACCTATATACGCAAGGACACGGTATTTTAAGGTGCGCGTCAGTCCGACGTTCACTTTGAAGGGAACAGCCTGCGCGAAGAGGTATCCCAACGATGCATCCTCCGCGAGAAACGTTGTTTCACCGTTTGTTGGATGCGGAAAGATACCGACCCCAACGACATTCTGTTCAGTCGCCGTGACACCGGAGAGCGTTCCCCACACCGACCGATTTCCATTCACTGCCAATTCGCCGATCCGTCCGTTTGCATCCGTGGCTTTGCGGTACTCCATCTCAACTGTCCGACATCCAAGCCCGATGTTACCCGCAAATTCAAGCGAGGTCGCAGGTGCGTACAACGAGATAGTGATGTCCAGCACTTGGACTTCGGTTTGCGGCGGATGTACATCCGTGGTGCAAGTTTCTATGAGCAGCGGTTCCGATGCGTTCCACGTCGTGACGATCTTGAAGTCTCCCGAATCCCCCGCGTTCGACGGATCTCTTTCGCGGGTCAGTGTGTTCGGGTCGAGTTGCTCACCGTTGACCGTTCCGAGTGTGAAACAGATCCCTGGCGGATATTGTCCTTGTGTGTATTCCCCTTCCGTTACCACCTGTCCGTTCGGGGCACAGAGTGGATGAAAATAGGGCGGACTTTCAGAATCGCCATAACAGTAAGTAAGGACCGGTGCGTTGTCCTTTGTAATAGATAATTTGTTTTTGTTAATTTCGTGTATCATAGGTTCCTTCACGAAAATTATACCACGCATTTTCAGAGAATGCAAATATGATTGGTTTTTAGGGGCTGTTATCAGTTGTCAGTGGTCAGTTGTCAGCAATTCACAAGCACGATGTTCGTAGTCATGCGATTTATCGCACGTCCTAACGCTGTGCAAGGGGCAATAAATTGCCCTACTCCAAACAAGTCTCCCTATAGTCCCGATATATCACATCTATCCAATATCCTGATCGGTTTGTGATTTGTCTCTGAAATGGGGTATAATTTAATATAGAGTTTGCGGACGTAGGTTGGGTTGAGCGGACATGGGAAATCGCGGGCGTTGATGCGGGAATCTTCAGATTTTTAAGATACCCGAATATCTCGAACCCCAGCGAAACCCAACGCTTATCGAACACTGGTTGGTGAATTGTTGGGTTTCACTATAAACATCTCACATGACAGTCTACCGAAAAAATTTCGATTTTTTGGCATCAATAAGCCTTCGTCTTCTCCGTTCAACCCAACCTACAGGATTAAGTCAAACTCATGTGTGTATAGAAAAAGATTCAAAAGGAGGCTTTCATATATGGCACCAGTTATTGGAATTACGTGTAAAAGAATCAAAGATATGCAAAACTACATCGATGCAATTGTGCAGTACGGTGGTGAACCGCGCCTATTTTCCTCACTTGCAAAGCCTATCGCCGACCACCGTAACGCTATTTCCGAATACCTTTCAGAGATTGACGCGCTCCTGCTGCCAGGGGGTGGTGATATTAACCCAGCCCTCTTTTTTGAGAAACGACATCCTGCAGTTGACCGTGTTAGCCGATCCCGCGATGCTTTAGAAACTTGGCTATGCCAAGATGCTCTAAATGCTGACATGCCTGTTTTAGGTGTCTGCCGCGGGATTCAAGTCATGAATGTAGCAATGCGCGGAACCCTTTATCAAGATATCCCTTCACACAAAGTAGAGCCAAGCGATGTTATCCACGATATTAAGATCGAAGCCGGCAGTTTGCTAAGTCAAATTACAGGCGACCATATCGTCCAAGTTAGTTCAAGACACCATCAAGCCGTGAAAGTGATCGGCAAAGGGTTTGTGGTAACAGCACAATCGGAAGACGGAATCATTGAGGCGATAGAAAATCCATCAAAACAGTTTGCACTGGGTGTACAATACCATCCAGAGTGGATGCTTAAGAACCCGAATCTTGAAAAACACGCGGCAAAACTATTTGAGAAATTTATTCAGGAGGCTACCGAATATAAACAGCGTGTTCGACACACATGTCGCCCCGCTGGGGCTTGATTCTTCGTTTATATACTTTTTCTACAAACATATCGCCCCGCTGGGGCTACGGTTAATGAAGACGAAGAATTTAAATGGGTAATGTGTAGTGTTTATTGTCTGAATCAGGATTTTCAGAATTATAGCACTTTCTTGGCTTGCGAGAATCGATCCGCACCCAAAAAAAACGGCTTAAAAGGAGGCTTTCATATATGGCACCTACTATCGGAATTACATTTGTCAACAATATTGAGGACGACCCTTCTAATAACTATATTCGTGCGATCAAAGAGTTCGGTGGCAACCCTCTTACACTCTATCCCGGTATATCGGATTTTAAACTCGACGATATAGACGGACTTTTGCTAACAGGTGGTGGCGATATTCATCCAGATAACTTTGATGCCGAGTGGCATCCAGCGTTGGACAATGTTAGCGAAGATCGCGATGCACTGGAAATACCACTCTGTCAAGCAGCAATAGCAACTGACCTTCCGGTTTTCGGTATCTGTCGCGGGATTCAGATTATGAGCGTCGCAATGGGGGGTAGCCTATACCAAGATATACCCACGGAATTCCCAATAGACGCATCACCTCAATCACAAATAAACGGTGCGGATTCTCAACACACAATTGAGATTGTAGCCAACAGTCGGCTAAACCAAATCACGGGTAAACGCAGAGACGAAGTCAATTCCGCACACCATCAAGCCGTGAAAGAGAAGGGACAAGGGTTTGAGGTGACAGCCCGTACGCAGGAAGGGATTGTCGAGGCGATGGAAAACCGATCAAAGCGGTTTGTGTTGGGTGTGCAATACCATCCAGAGCGGATGATCGAAACTGCCGATTTTCAGGAACACCGGCGTAAGCTTTTTGAGGCGTTTATTCAGGTGGCTTCCGAATAGTTGTCAGCGGTTAGCACGTGAGATTTTGTCTGTCTGAATCAGGATTTACAGGATTAGAGGATTCACAGGATTTGTTGGGATTAGTCATCAGTAGGGCGAGGTTAGGAAACCTCGCCAGCGGTGGGCATGAAATGTCTTCTAAAAATTGGCGACTAAGGAGACGCGGTGCGTTAATCCGAGAACACCGAACGGGATGAGGGCATAGTCGATTTGGAAGCGGAGGAAGGTTAACCCAAAACCACCGGTGAGTCCTGAAATCGCGCCTAAATCGTTGCCACCGATTTTGTATTTATAGCCAATGCGGAGCTGTAAGACATTGCCGATCGTGTAGCCTGCACCGACCCCGATAGCGATATCGTTGTCGGAGGGACGAATGATGTCTGTCGTTAGGAGGAGCGCGTCATTCAAGAATCTGTAAGCCGCGCCAAGCCTGAAGGTGAAGGGTAACCCGAAAGCCTCTTCTATGAACTTCACTCGGGGTCCGACGTGTTGGGCGTTGAATCCCAGTGACAACGGTGTCTCAGAAAAGTTGTATAACCCACCGAGATCGAAGGCGATTCCTGTTCCACTTTCGTCGGCGATTTGCTCGCGCAGGAATTTCGCGTTCATACCGAAAGCGAGTGAACTGCCGAAACCGCGGGCATACGAGAGGATCAGTGCCAGATCGTACGGACGGAAAATCGTCGTCTCATTTCCTTCCCGATCGCGTCCTTGCAATTCCCCGAAAGACAAGAAACTCGAACTCACTCCAAAAGTACCTGCCCCTTTAAGTGGAAGTGCGAACCCCACAAATTCATGGTTAATCCCAGCGAACCATTCGTTATGCATGAGTGCGAGTTGCGGCTGTTGGAGTCTCGCGAGACCGGCGGGGTTCCAGTAAGATGCGTAAAGGTCATCGGTCGCCGCGACTTGGGATTCGCCCATGCTCATCGCCTCTGCTCCGACACCGATTTTGAGGAAGGTCATGGCGCGGGTACCGGCGTTTTCGTGGATGTCCGTATTATCGGCAGCGGCAGGCAAGCACGCGAGGCAAAAAACTATGATGAGCGTATACGTAAAAGTGCGATAGTTCGCCGTCCACAAACGGCTCTGGTTTCTAAACTGTCTCATTTTATTTTCCTAATGATGAAGTCCAATTTTTAGTATATCATATCGCTGTGTGGAAGTCAAGCGTCGAGTCAGATCCCACGTTTCCCTCAACTGAATCTTTCATAGTATAGATACGAAATTTCACAGTACTATGAAAAGACCGTTCGGCGAAAATTCGGAGAAACCCAGTCGTGGGACAGGTTCATGTCATATTCTGAAATATATCAATTTTGGAGTTTACTGTGAAAACTGTGAAATTAGGTCATTACGAATCACTGTTAACCGACACTAACAAATCGGGCTTATCACTAACAAATCGGGCTTATATAGTAAGGTCGAAAAATCTGTGGACATCTGTAGCATAAACTTTTAGTTTGTGCAGAGGCGGGGCGCAAACTGGAAAGTTTGCGCTACAACACTACAAAAGGTTATTTGGTAGGATTAATTGTTTGTCCTTTAAGAGACAAATCAGGAGTCGGGGTTAGAAACCCCTCCCACAAAAAGAGATTTCTACAAGGACGGCAAGTTCTCAACAATGTTCACCGTCTCTAAACTGACGGTGATGACCTGACCGATTAACATGACGATGTACTGCGGATCATCGGTACGGTTGGGGTCGTTGACGATGCCGCTGCGTTTGTCTATCTTCACACGATACTGATCTACGACCCACTCCAGCGCGGAACGGGTGCCGAGCCGGTAATCAAACGCCTTTTCGGGGATCCCCGATAGCGTCAGAAAATCGTTATAGATAAGCGATGTTTTGTCTCTGGAGAGTTTCATCTTCTCCACACGCCAGTCGAGTTGGGCGTCCGGGTTTTGGATGAACTTCAACTTATGGTATTCGGGTTGGGATTCGTAGTTGACGTGGATTTCTGCAAGCCGCGCACCAGCCTTCGCAAATCCCCAAAAGTCTTTCGCAAATGCGATGTGCGGCAAATCGCGTTTGAGATTCGCCTCGTATTTCTCGCGATAGTCGGGATGATGGAGGAGTCCGTAGTTGTAGTGGAAAATGTCCCATTTGGTGATGGTGTCGTCTCGGTAGTGGCTACGGAATTCCGCTAATGCCCAATCGGTAATGTTTTCGCGGCGGTTCGTGCCGTCCTCGTCGTAGATGTAGAAGGGGAAGCATTGGGTCCCGCCATTTGTGGAACTTGAACATTTAAACTCAGGGATTCTATTGGTAATATGGCATCTAAAAATATCGTGTCCTGCCCCACTAATACAAATCACCCAATTTTCAGTTTCGGTCTCCGGTGTAGGGAAGATAAATGGAAACACAGATACGACATCGTTCATTACTCTGTCAAAATAGAGGTTTGATTTCGTAAACGGACGATAAAGGGATTCCCTTGCCTTGTGTTCTACATACTCAGCAGTTGTACCCCGTTTCAACTTCGCCTTTAGGTCCCGACTCCAACTAACTTCTTTATCATCATATACCACAAAATCATCAATGTCTGTACCCCTAATTTCCTGTCGTTTCCATTTGAAGACTTGTGCATTGTAAATCTCAATCATTCTGCTCATGTTCTCAGTCAATGCCTTTCGGTCGAAGTTGTAGACCCAAGCATCACGATTCGTTTTTACACCGTTGCTATAAGTTTTGAAAATTACGTCTTTTGCTTCACCTTTTTGTGCTTTTGCCTCTTTGGTTCCCATCGGAATAAAGTCATCAAACTCGGCGTGAAGTCCTTTGGTGAGCCATGTATGTCGATCGTCTGGTTGAATGGATTCCCACGGAATAGTACCAATATGTTGACTATCATTCATGAAGCCAAATTTCTGTTCTCTGTTCCACAGATCATCCGTGCGATAGTAAAAAATACGCGCCGCCTCCGATGAATTCTCCTTTTTCTTCACAAACAGATTGATGCTGACACCGACGCGAATCCCGAACACATTTGCATCGGAGACCTTCAATCCCTGTCTCGCATTTCCACCCAAATCGAGAATATAGATCGCATCGCAATCGGCGGCAAGGTGTTTCCGCATGCCGTCAAATGCTAAACCTCCAATAAAACTGTTGTTTGTTATAAATGCAACAACACCTTCCTCGCCAATCCGATCCAACGACCATCGAATTGCCTTGACATACGGATCGTAAAGTTGGCTCCTGAGTGTCGCTTTGGAGTCTTTTGCATACGTATCCTTAATGGACTTATCCATCGTCTCATACTCACGGTTTTTGTTGTTGTCATTCTCGTTAACCTGCCCGACATTGTAGGGTGGGTTGCCGATAGCAACGAACATCTCGGATTCTTTCTGCTTCTCAACGCGTGCAGTGTTGTCGGGCGTGAACAGCTGCATCTGTCGGTCTTCTGCGGTTTCAAAGGTATCCACGAGACATAGACCAGCGTAGGGGACATACCGGTTTGTCGCTGTGTAGAATTCATGCTCTATATTCAGGTTCGCAATGTAGTAGGGTAGGAGCATCACCTCGTTACACTGGAGTTCCGGCGGATCGGCGGTGTATTTCCGCTCCAGTGAGATAGGGTCGAGTTCCTGCATGATGCGGACGATGAAGTTGCCGGTGCCGACGAACGGATCGATGATGTTGACACCGGTATCGGAGAGGGAACGGTTGAACTCTGTTCCGAGGATATGCTCGACGCTTTTCACCATGAAATCGACAATCGGTTGCGGTGTATAGACGATGCCGTGCGTGTCTGCGACCTTGACGGAGAAGCCTTGAAAAAACTGCTCGTAGACGGTGTTGAGGAATCCCTGTTTTTGTGAGAAGTCCGTAATCGTACTGGCGGTCTGCTCGATTGCGGTGTAGAAGGGTTCCAAGAGACGCAGAAATTCCGAGCGATTCAGCGTCCGCTCGGTTAGCACATCAATGACAGTTTCAATTTCACGGGCGATAATATTGCGGCGCGTGAAGTCGGGGTTATCGAAGACGGTGCGGAAGATGCGCTCGGTCAACAGATGCTGGATAAGCATTTCCTCTACCGCGGCGATGGAGAGGTTCGGGTTGATTGAGGTACGACACTGCTGATGGAAACGGGTGAAGGCTTCCTGAAAGTGTGGGTTGTTTTGGCGTTCCGCTTCGATGAGTGTTGCTAACTCTTCGCCGAGTTCTGGCACCTTGTCTCTGAATTCGGCGACTGCGATATGCCATGCAGCGATGTTCTCTTCCTGATATGCGAAAAAGCCTTGAAGCACACGAACGAGGTTTCTCGGTTCGGTAATATCTAAATCCAGTTGCAACTCCCCATGTTGATAGAGGAGCGCGTGCGTCGGGGATTGGATAACGATATTTTTTGATGGGTAGCCTGCGGCAAATTTTTTGCTCGCTTCGACATAGAGATCGTCCTGTGTATCTTTTGCTTCCCAGTAGCCGTAGGGCAGTTTGAAGGTATCAACGACTTCGCCGTCGGGTCGAATTCGTCTATTTGAACCCCCCTGCCCCCCCTTATCAGGAGGGAAAGCACGCGTCTTTTCGCAGAGGAGCGTGAGATTGGATTGATGGCAGTAGTGCTGGAGTAGACCTTGGAATGCGGCGCGGACGGTGCCTTCATTCTGTTCGCCGAGTCGTTCGTATTCTTTGAGTTCGGCGTAGTAGGTTTTGATGGGTTTGTGTGTGGGTTTGATGTTGGGGGTTGGCATGGTTTCTAAGTATCCATCTCACAAAACCCGTTCCAATATAACAGTTCGTCTGACAAAATCAATCTGTAGCCAATATTCCCGTAGCAAATGAGTTCCGATAAGAATTTCACCATTGGCGACGAAAGTTGCTCTCGCCTGAACAATATTGCCATCGAACGGAAATTCCACTAAATAAACGTCTTCTTCAATTGTTTGCCCACCCGCTAATGAAGAAGTCACTTTTCCTACATATTCAGGTTCCAAAACACTTCGTAAGGCTTCAGGCAATTCCAGATCTCCATTGAAGCCTGTGTCAATAGTCGCTGCCCACTCTTGTCCGGCAATAAGGATAATGATGATTGGCACGCCTCTATTTGACACCGTACCCTGCATCATTGATGCCCGCCCTTCCGGAAATAGGCTTTAAAGCCGACAAGTTCAAAGAAAAGGGGAGAAGTCATTCCTTCAGCGCGTCGATTTTCTACGATCTCTACAATGGAGTCGCCGAACCAAATCCTGCCGCTTTTTGGATCAATGCCGGCTGTTTGCCCAATTTGATCGGAGATATCATGCTGCTCTTGGTATTTCGCCCAAATTTGCTTGGATTTTCGCGAATCAGCTTCTGTCCAATTTGGATGTTCCATCATTGATTCCCCGTTTTTTCGCAGCCTCTGTTTGAAATTAGAATTCTTATGCGTGAAATTACTTGAACTCCTCCTAACGAAAGAATACCATGAAAACCGGTCCCATGTCAAATTCATATCTATAGAACTTATGCAATCCATCATAGGCTATTTATAACCCAACCAGAAAGATTTTCTATCTCTTTCCACACCCCAGATGAGATTTAACAATCTAATCAGGTAATTCAGCAGCAACATCTTCTTGTAGGAGCGAGCTGGGCTCGCGATTCCCGAGCGTTTCCAAAAATATAGGATTACCCGATTTATTATTTAATCTTCATGAGGAGTGGTATGTCTATAGAAAATGGCTTAGGCACGATGCCCTTTTAAAGTATAAACTTTTAGTGTGTCCCGGTTTCCCATGTTAGTTTTTTAATGGATCCCAATCTAATAGATCAGGCTACGGTTAAAACTGCGTAAGTCCTGATTATACTGTAGTTTGGACAATTTCGCTCTGTTTCAGGTTGAGTTTGCAGGTGCTTTGCTATTTTTTCTTAGTTTCCACAAAAACCAAACTCGTCAGAAAAGCATCGCATCTCAGGAAAGTGTCGCCCCAGCGGGGCGACAGGTGTTTAGAAAATCTATCCTCTCAACAATCAAGTCCCAGCGGGGCGACAGGTGTTTAGAAAATTTAAGGCTAATCGGACGCGTCAGGATTGTATATATTTTCATAGTAATATAAAACTGTTTTCAGATCTTGCCAATGCTTATCTTTGAACCAAATACGTATGGTTCGCCCATTCGATTCCAAGTAGATTTGGGGGCTGTCCGAATTCTTCAGTCCGTTATGGAGATTTTCTCGTGCTTTTGAATCTTTCTTCACGTACTCCTTGTACTCTGCTGCGCATTCTGGACACAATGCCAGATATTGTGCTTCATGCTCTTTGAAAAAGTAACCCTTTCCGAGTGCTTCCACTGCCTCAAAGTAATCTTCATCGCTATTCCGCTTTTTGAACGGCATACTCTTTGAACACATCTGGCAATGCATTCTGTCTTCATCCCTCGTATACAATGCTCTAAGGGTAGTACTTGGGTCGATTGTGTTACGGGTCGATCTAATGCTTCTTGCCCGAATTTCATATTCCTTTTCTTCTCCATCGCTAAGGTCTATAATAAGCCGTTCCATTCGTCGCTCTCGGATCCTGTTTTCCTCAAGTAATACATCAGGCGATTTTCCTTGCTTCTTTAACAGATTAAAAATCTCTACGGCTTTCTCAGCTTCGTCTCGGGATTCAAAACCCAACTCTTTAGCTCGCTGATTCCATAGGTTTTGTTCAGCCTTTTTAAGGATGTTTTCCGTTCCCTGATACTTTGCGGTTTTACCGAATTCAATTGCCTCAAGCCACTTTTGCCCTGTATCATAGGGAAAACCTCCAGGAAGGCAATCCCTTACTGCATCGCAAGGACGCACAAAAGAAATAGAGTCTCCATTTTTCTGCGGAACCCATTTTTCATTCCTTAACTCATGCACAAGGCTAGAATGCCCTTCGTTGAGGGGATTAGATCGATTCCAACGGAACTGCGCTTTTAGACATTCCTCAGGGAGAGAACACATTGCTTGCCAAAACAATTTTGCCTTAGCAATCGATGGGTTAACACGAAGAATTTGAAATTCAGGAATCCTATAATCTGCATCAATGCCTGTATCACTCCTCCATACGCCTGACCCTCGGCAGAGATGATTATTCCATTCATGATGATTTTCCGGAATTATCTGTTTATTAGCTGCAAGTTGTGTTCTCGCGCCCAATACCTTTGCGAATTGACCAAGCTTTTTTAAGTCTATGCCAAATTCTTCATAATCCAGCGAAAAATAAGGATAGACGTTTTCTTCATCTATAAATTCCCAGTAACGATCATCCTCATAATAGACCCTCAAACCTGTCTCAAGATACGGTGAATCCAGGAAAACGAGAGATGTAGACCAGTTACCTCCAGAAGTATTGAAGACATTGTATCCGTCAAACAAAATTGCCTTATCAGGTTCCTTTTCTACAAAGGCAATGAATCTTTTCATATCTTCCTCATGAAGTTCAGAAGGTATTATAGTGTCTGGATCTTCGTATCGTCGCCTCAAAATTGCCTTAATTCGTTCGGCCTCATCAACCTCGCAAACGCCCATATCTTCAAGAAAAGTGCGGGCCTTTTTTTGTTGATTTTTGTTTTGTCCAGATGAATAAACACTTTTAGTAACATAGTGGAACTCTTCCCCGTGTATCCACTCCTCCTGGGGCACATATTCTGCATCATCAAGAAAGTGACACTCGCTGCCTGTTCTGTATTTACCATCGCTACAGAGAACAATACAAAGGTCTGAACAGTCATAGAGATCGTCACCAAGAAAGGCATACAGTTGTTGGTGCCATTCATCCGATTTGTCCTTCAGCCATTCCATCGCCTTTTCATCATCCAGCGTCTCTATTAATTCCTCAGTAGTCCATCGAGAAATATCAAGCATGGATAGGAAATTGTCCTCCGACTGATTAATCTGCCTAGGGTTGGCGATCCATAATCGTCGAGAAGGATCTTTTCCAAGAAGGATTGCCAGATCTTTATCCACAATCAAATCGGACAATGTACTGGAACCCCGATAACATCCAGATGCAGCTGCATGGCCTCCAGATTTCATAGGGGTCAGTATTTTCGTATTGAATTCCTCAATTAATCGTTCTTTAATAGGTCGGTAAAACGGCAATAGATTATCTGTGCTATTAGGCAGAATTGCTAGGAATTCAAGGTCCAACAATCCTCGGTCTTTAATGGAATGCATTGACTCGGCAATCAAGTCCATAATGTGATCCCGTAATTCATCATTAGCGGGACAATCGCGAACGCTGTCACGTGCAACAGTCGAAGCAAAAGGGGCGTGTAGGTGAAACCGTAGGTTGGATGTCTCCTTCGTAGCAGGAAAATAGATACAGACCTCGCCTGGATTTAGCGGAGCGATCTTCCATCCTTTACCTCCAGATTTATCCATACCAAAAGCAACGGCGATTTGACAATGCTTAGATTTTCCTTCTTCGTCTCGAACATCAATATTCTTTGTAAAACGGAGATATTGGTTAGACTCAGGCACTTGATCTGCGGGTCGCGTAACATAAATTTCAATTTGGTTTTCATCATTCGCCAGACCTTTCCGCTCCAAAGAACCAGCCGTTGCGTCAGACAGTCGGTATTCTATCCTGCGGATGTTCCTTAAAAACAGTAAAGTATTCTCATTTAATTCCCGAAGATTCTTTTCTATTTCAGCCCTCGCTTTTTCAGGAGACTTTTTTGGATTGTCAAAAGGAAAGATAAAGCGGGTTTTTCCCGCTCCGAGGGCACCGGGGAACAATCCCTCTGTATCAGGCACAACTATGTCGCGGATGCGGAAATGAAATTCACCCGATTCAACTTCTGGTGTGCTGGTGTAGGCAAATACTGCCTTAAAACCGATTCCGAACTTACCAATGGCAGTAGGATCATCCTTTTTTGTGCTAAAACCAATACTTGTTATTGCCTCCACATCACCCAGAGAAAAAAGACGATCTCCGTTATGTTCAACTGTCGCGTAGTCTTTATTAAGGACAAATTTCACTTCTGATGCACGAGCATCCTCGGCATTCTGAAGAAGTTCATAGATGAAATGTGCATCGTCAGGGTATAAGTCTGTGAGCAAGTGCTTAATACCTTCTTCAAAATCGTTTTCCCTGTTTGCCTCTACCCATTTCTCTCGTTTTTTACGTAATTCATGTAGGTTTTGATTCTGCGCTAGGCTTTTGTCTAATTCCTCCTTGAAACCGAATAATCCATTTCGGTAGACAAGTACCATCTCCTTACCAATTCGCATAAATAAATGGAACTTATCAAAGGCTTGCAACTCACCGCGTAATATGTGACCTCTGCGTGTAACAATAGCTATATCATTGCCGACAACTGACTCCAACTTAACACCATCAACACAAAAATGATTCTGCGCAGTACTTTTTCGGTTAAGTTTGAGACTCCTTACCGCTGGAAACATCGTAATCCGATCCCGCACATTTTTTATTTTCTCAACCGGAATAGCAAACAAAATGTTCTCATTATGCAGGAGATGACGCTTCCCTTTACTATCAACACCATGAATTCTGTTATGAATATGAGTCTTGATATCCGTTAAGTTAATACTACCTTCGTGTAAATGAAAGCGGATAGGTGCATCAAAATGTTCTGTTAGCAATTGCTCTACATCCCAATCATGATTCATTCTAAAATGCCTCTGCGTTAAATTTCTAAATCTATTTACATAACTACGTTCTGAGTAAAGGATTGGTAGATACTTCCAGAATCCCATAAGCCACCGGCTCTGCCGTAACATCAGCTTTCGCCATCGCTTCGTCAAACGCTTGGATATGTCGACGGTACTCGGTATCAGCGTTATCAAGCTGGCTTTGTCGCATTAGTTGAATTCTCGGGTCGGTCGCTTTGGTAATCCTATCTTCAAGCAGTGTTACACGTTTTTCATGACTTGCCGATAGACTCTCTCTACGGTGATTTGCCAACGCCTGTGTGCGTTCCCGATGTTTATCCCGCGCTTCAGCCCATAGGTGCTGGTGCGTTTCTTCTAACGCCTCCTTCTGAATGGGGTCTTGACTTTCCTGTGTATCACCATCTTCTGCGCTTTCAAGTAGGTCATTGAGATGGGGTGTCAACGCCTCAGATAAGGCAATCGGTTTAAGAACTAAATGTTCTCTAATGCCGATAAACCGCCACTGGTAAATGGCGAATTCATAGCGTCCCGAAGGAACTTTGTTAGTTCTCACCTTCAGTGTTGTAACGGCTTCCTGTTCCGCGTTTAATGCATTTGCTGCCTGTTTCACCAACGGATGTGTCGGCATGATAAACACAGCTTCGGGATGATGCGTCGCGCAGTCGGCTTCAAAGGTTATAGATAAATGCTGATCCGATCCCTTTAACCATTTTTCCCAATCCCGGTAGACACGTGTCTTTTCCCGAGGGAATTGCTGAAAATCATCCAGCAAGGTGTTCCGCGCCTCTTCAGAAAGTCGAAGGGTTTTGAGGGATTTTTCACCGAGGATGAATTCTTGCTCCGTCCCGATTTTCTGGTGAAGATAGCGCGTGACAAGCCGTTGTATTGATGTCGGAGATAACCAGAAACTGGAAGCCTCTTCGACCTCCTTATCCATTCTATCATCAGGAAAACGGAGTCCGAACAGGTCCAATTGCTGTGCTTCAAGGATTTCCTGTTCCTGTATCAATCGAATTTGGTTATCTGCCAACTGTTGTAATTTGGTTCTTCGCTCTTCTTGGGTCAAGGCGTAGTTTTCGGCAATGTCTCGCAACTCAGTTGTGATCTCACCAAGGATTTCTTCACTACCGCCCAACGCGCTCTCAAAAACCCCGATACGACGGAGGCATCGCTCATAGATATCCGCGTCAACGGTTCCAGGTGTAATGAGGTTAACGATGGTGACACTCTCGCTTTTTTGCCCCTTGCGGTCAATTCGTCCGATACGTTGTTCAACCTTCATGGGATTCCACGGCAGATCGTAGTTAACAATGCAATCGCAGAATTGGTAATCCAATCCCTCACACCCGACTTCCGAAAAAAGCATAAGATCAAGACTATCACGCTCGGTTTTCGGTTTCTCAAACCGGCTTCGGAGTTCTAAACGTTCTTCGTCTGGTACATTGCCATGTATGAGACCAACTCGAAAACCTTCTGCTGTGAGATGTTTGTAAAGATAGGAGAGCGTATGGCGAAAACTGCTAAAAATCATTATTTTGTTGTTGCGCCTGCGTTGCCTATTGCGGACAACTTTTCGGAGTGCCGCTAACTTCAAATCCTTTGGATCAAGCGTCTTCGCTTTTTCAAGTAGTTCTTGAACCTGCTGGCGAATTCGCGGGGTAAGTTCCTCTAAAGGCATCGCATCAATAGCATCAGCCTCTGTCCACTCAAGTTCGTCAAGGCGGCGGGTTAATATATCCTCAAGGAGTGGTCCGAGCCCATGGAAGCAACTTGCCAACTGTCGGCGGAGCGTTGTCATCATGAAGTTAACACTTTGATTGCCATGTAAACTGCGGAATATCTCTGCTTGCGTTTCAAGGAGTGCTTTATGAAGTTCATCCTGCTCTGTTGTTAACGCAACCTCCACAGTCTGCGGACGGCGAACAGTAAACTCACCGATATCGCGACGCCGGGTTCTATTGATTATCCCTGAAAACGTGTGGAGTGCCTCCATATCGGTGATGAGTTGGACGCGATCTTCAGGAGTGATATGTCTGCCAGCAAGATAATCTCTAATTCGCTTGAATTCAGGATTGTTATTGAGAATTGATTGCCCCCAAGCGGTCGCACCTGCTTGATCAAAAGCTTCCTTTGCGGTTTGTTTCCATGCACTTTCTTGCGCACGAGCAGCGTCAATCGCTCGATTAATAAAAGGGTTCGGCTCCGCCATGTGATCGAAACTCTCCTCATCCAAAATTAGATCCGGACGCAGCACATTAAGCAAAACAAACAGATCGTGGCTGCCGAGTTGGATAGGGGTCGCCGTGAGAAATACCGCTGCTTCCGCATTTTCACAGAAGAACCGCACGGCTTCGTGATTGGCTGTTCCCTGATTTCGGATATGGTGTGCTTCGTCAACAATGACCAGATCAAAGTGCGGTGGCGGATCCAAGTCTAAAAGCCCTTTGCCCTGCTTTCGTTTGCGTTTCCCTTCAGGACCAAAAAGGAGTGTGTTGTTCAATAATGAATACGGGAGAATCACTTTCTGGTATTGTTCTGGCCATTCACCGTCCCGATGCGTCTCATTAATACAATATCGCAATTTAGCCCCATCGAGATGCTCAAAATTCTCGTCAAATCGTTTCATCTCCCGCTGCCACTTTTGCTCAGCTACCAACGGACGCGGGCATATAATGAGTACAGATTCAACATTGCTACGTGCTTGTAACTCGCGCAGAATCAATCCCGCTTCAATGGTTTTTCCCACACCAACGCTATCAGCAATAAGCAATCTCGGTAAATCTGCTTTGATGAACTTAAGAACGGGTCGGTATTGATATGGAATAAAGTCAACCCGCGCTGCGTTGAGCGAATATAAGGTGGATAAGCCGGGATATCGGATCTGTAATGCTGTTAGGTAGGCATGAAAGTCATCACATGAAAAGACGCGAGAATCATCTTGAATCTCAAGTTGCAACTGAGAGGGGTAGAAGGTATGAACGTTTCCATCAACAAAAACGTTAATTCGGTTCTCAGGAGTCCCCGGTAACACCGCAACAACAGCACCTCGAGTAGA
This sequence comes from Candidatus Poribacteria bacterium, assembly GCA_965208635.1. Taxonomy (GTDB): domain Bacteria; phylum Poribacteria; class WGA-4E; order WGA-4E; family WGA-3G; genus WGA-3G. The sequence goes on along the minus strand of OZ242349.1, from coordinate 4,571,051 downwards.
CGGATCCGCTTTCAAGAAAACAATTTGACCAAGAGCAATTTCTGGCGAAGGATTTGATGTATTATTCATACTCTCCTATTTTCCTTTCTTGCAGTATAGTTTGTCAAACATGTCCCAATCAAGAGGTTGCTCCTATAGTAAGATGCTACCTCTATACCTATTTTAGTTTAGTGTATAGCGAGGTTGAAAATCTCGATAGTGGCACAGTAGAACTGGTAACTATACACATAACAAACGGGCAATGAATGGTCTCCCTACTACAAACATGGATACTTACAACTTAGTTTGTTAAGTTTAGGATAAGGCTTACCCCGCCGATGAGGATGTAGGCAAATGTGCTGACGAGACTCCAATTCACCTGAAACTTCTTTTTCACCTCTAAAATGTCACCTGGATAGAGTAAAACCTGCTGTGTCACACCATCAGCAGGATCGGATCTAAAAGGCACCTCCACGATCGTGCCGTCTCTGCGGTGGATGAGGACTTCTTCACGGTTCGCTGCCGCTTCAAACCCACCACTAAGGGCAACCGCCTGCGAGAGTTTTAAGGGCCCGCGAATCCGCTGTGCCCCTGGAGATCGAACGTAACCCGTTACGTAGATAGGTTCGACTTTGAAGATATTCGGGACAAACAACACATCACCGTTTGATAGAGACAGAGAATCCCCCGCCTCTAGCGTCGCCCTCCAAAACTGTTCGGAACGGTTGAACTCCGACAGATTTCCGTTCATTTCAACTTTTACCAAGGCGGTCAGGTCTGCTTCTTGGGTGGGGCCACCTGCGCGTGCGAGTGCTTCCTCAATGCTAATCTGATCCCGAATAAAAAATTTACCGGGTGTCTGCACCTGTCCTTGCACTTCAACAACACTGAGGGGCATGACGAACACGAGGTCGTTGACGTTGACGCGAATATAGCGGTAAGGGTGGGTCGGTGAGAGGTCGTAGGTTTCGACGGGGTCTGGCACGTCGGTACGGATGAGTTGTACGACTTGGTGATCGGCGTTCTCCGCCATACCCCCCGCGAGTGCGATGGCACGGTATAAACCGATGTCGGTTTCAGGGGAAATCGGATAACGTCCGGGAAGTTTGACTGCACCGCCGACGAAAACACCGTTCTCTTGTAACACCGGTGAGACCATGACGACGGGGTTTCTGACAAGACTCTCTGAGACGAGGAACTCGCGAATCTGTTGGTTAACCATCTCGACTGTCTGTCCAGCAACATCAAGATCGCCACCGAAATAACTAATTCTGCCGTCTTCACGTACCTGTGCGGAGTGCGTATATTCAGGCTGTCCGATCACCGAAATCAGAAGGGTATCGCCCTTCTTAATCCGGTAGACATCGCCGAAGAGTGGGGTCGTTGCAATGAGGAACAGTAAAATCGCGTGAGCTTGCAAGCATCGGCACGTAAAACGGGACACATGCAAGCGTCGCAAAAAGTAGATCATAGCATTTTTCTGAGTATAGTCTATTTGATCACGTCATATAGACGCAATTGTTACGGCACACAGAGTGTGCCTACTACTTTGCAATGTGTGTTACGGAGAACCTACGGAGTGTGCCTATTATTTTCTCAATCTGAGTCTTCACTTCCTACGACGAAGGAGAGTTGCTCATCTGTCGAATTAAACCGTCTGAAAGTGCCAAACCTTCGGTTAGGTCGACTCCGCCAATGTTCTTTGACATAACTACCGTTGCGCCGACGGTGTCCTCTTACATAAACCTTATCAGCCATGCGACTGTGAGATTTATGGGATTTCGCTTCTTTGAAGAGGTAGAGTTGATCGGCTTTCATGGCAACCTATTTGCGGAATTTAACGGTCCTGTAGTGAATCAAAATAGACTTTAAGGCACTCCCGTGCTTGTGGAAGTAATTCAACTGGCACAAGGACATCCCCCCATTCGGATTGTCCTAAGTTGCCTTTCACCCCACCATAATAAGGGACTTCATGACAGCGCAGATAGGCGGGGATGCCGTCCTCCTTCAAGACGCTTTGGAGGATATTTCCCGCTAATTCGTTTGGGACAGATTCAACAGTGTACCAGTCCCCATATTCGGTAACCTCTGGGGATATGCGTTGAGGCACAAGCACTACTTGACAATCCGAACACATTGATACTTCTATCTTATATTCAGCATGGCATTGTGGACAGAATGGCATCGTTTTTCCTCCCGGTGGATGGGTAAGATCGGAATCTCACCCGTAAGCATATAGGGGCTTGTAAAGCGTGGTGCCTTGCCACGGTGCTGTTTTTTTGCAGAGGATTGGGAACGGGAAAACGTTATTACATCCGATTTAATACCTTTATGATAACATACCCGAGAAAATTTGTCAAGGGGAAAATGGTTTTCAGTTTTTAGCAATCAGTGGTCAGCAGTCAGTAAGATCGCGAGTATAACTCGCTCCTACAGAAGAGAATCCGGTGCGGTTAGAAACCGCCCCTACCAGATTGGTGTTAGATTCAGTATGGTTGAAATCCATCCTATAGGATTAGGCGTTTTGAAACTGCCAGAGTCGGAGTGCGGTCTTTCCTAACACCCATTCCCGGTCTTCGGGTGAAAAGAAATCCATCTCGTCTCGGACGACTGACAAGGTCTCCGAATAACTGGCTCGACTGAGACAGACGGGCCAATCGGTGCCCCACATCAATCGCGCCCCCCCAAATGCCTGATAAACCTTCTTAACCTGTTCAAAGGTATCTGCCCACGGGTACCCCGTTTTCGAGATCGACCATGTATGGCTAATTTTGACGTAGACGCGAGGGAACTGTGCGAGGTTCAGTAATAACTCCAGTTTTTCAGGTGCATCAGGCGAGCAGCTTGCCATGTGATCTATGACAACATCAAGGTCTGGGTGCTGTTCCAAAAGTGGCACGAGATCCACCAACCGCTCGGCTCCGGTGAGCATCAGCATCGGGACACCGAGGGTTTCGGCACGACTGAAGATGGGGGGCATCAACGGTCCAGCAAACCAGTCTCCCGCCTCACCGACAGAGGGACTGAGCCGTACCCCGTGGAAACCGTCCTCCTCCGTCCAACGACTGAGATGATCGGGTGCGTCCGGGTCTTCGGGGTTGATTCGACAGACGCCCATGAATTTATCGGGATACCTTTTCATTGCGTCAGCGGCATAACGATTATCCCAGCGGTAATGGATGACCTGAACGAGAACAGTTTTCTCTACACCGTTCGCCGCCATCAATTCCAATAGCGTCTCTGCTGTGGCATCTTCCTCAGGTGGGCTCGTCGTCTCTGGTGCCCATGGGAACTGGGGATCGTTTTTCCAAACGTGAACATGTGGATCGATAATTCTCATATTATTGCTCCTTCGGTTTCATCAAGAACCCGGACGCGCCTAAAGGTAGACAGAAAAGTAAAATCAGAATGTGCAAACTAAATCCCGTAACAGTGGCAGTCTCTATAGATGTGCCGAAATGGTTTAGCAACCAAACGAAGGGGAATTCTGTTGTCCCGAAATTCCCGACGGTTTGAACGGGCAACAGGTTAAAGACGTTGGTGAATGCGAGTGCGAACAGCACCTCGATCATCGGAATTCCAACGCCCATCTCGGCGACAAGGTAGCATTGAAACCCGAAACGGATAATGAGACACAGGACGGAGTATGCCCAGACTTCCAAGAACCGACGGTTCGATCGGAACGTCGTTAGTTCCCGAAGCACTGCTAAGACTTTATCGACCGTCCATGAAATGGATCGCTTCTCAAGTGCCAATAGTGGACTGGCACACCGTTCTGCGAATCTCATACAGGTTTGTGGGGCGGTGTAGACGAAGGCTATCACAGCAACCAAACCGCCACCCATCAGAAGCGGTATGAGATAGAGAACCGTGCCAGAGAATGTGTCCCGAAGCGCAGCGCGCAGGAGCCACGCTGTGGAGACGACCAAGCCCATGAGGAGCAGTAAATCAATCAGGCTTGCTACGAGCAACGAAGCGACTCCCTGTGTTGCATCTACCTTCTGACGACGTTGCATCAGATAAACATAAGAGACATCCCCTGTCCGCATGGGGAGGATATTGCCCCAAAAGGTATGCATCGCCAAGATTGGGAAGACCTGATGGACACCGCTATCGAGGTCGAGCAGTGCCCGGAACCGTAGGGCTTTCGCTAAGACTAACAAACAGTAGCATCCGAACCCGATTAAAAGTGCCTTTATTGACAATCGGCTCAGGGTTTTGGGTATTTCTTGAATGTCAATCTCTTTTAAAAGGAAGTAAGCTATGACGACTGCGAAGACCGTCGGTAAGCCGATTTTGGTAACCCGTTGAAGTTGCTTTCTGTTCAAAGGCACGCTCGCTGTGTGAGTATTATGGATATTTTTATTTTTTTATGTTTAAGGGATTCGCATCATGGTATATGTGGAAGGTTTAATTGTCAAGAAGAAATGGCAATCGGCGGTCAGTAATCAGAAAAAAGATTTGCTTTTTACATGGATGTATTCTACAATATACATTATCTTAATCTACATAGAAACAGGGTACTCATCTCGTCCATGAAAGATAATCAAAATTCTTCGAGTCCATCCTCTCGGAAACAGTTCTACTTTCTGACGTTATCCCATACTGTCCTCGACTCCTACGCCACGCTCTTATCACACCTGCAACCTCTCCTTCTGACAAAGTTAGCAACTTCCGCGGCAACACGAAACAGTTTAGCTGGCAACTTTATCTCGATTTACAGTGTCTTCAGCTCGCTCGGACAGATACTCTTCGGGTGGCTATCGGATCGGGTACGGTCGGTGCATTTCCTGACCTTTGGTGTCGGTTTCACTGCAATCGGTCTCAGCCTCCTATGGGTCGCTCCTTCGCCGCGTGTCGTCTATCTATTATTAGCGATAGGCGGACTCGGCATCGCCTCATTTCATCCACAAGCGACGACCTATGCCGGTGCGCTCGCCGCAGAGGGTAGAGGGATGGGAACCTCCATTTTTCTCACAGGTGGTAACGTCGGTCGGGCACTCGGTCCACTGGTGCTGATGTTCATTCCATACAATTTCGGTTTGCAATACTTGGTTTGGGAAATGATCCCTGGGGTGATGTTAGCACTGTTGGTGCCGAAAGTGCTGAAATTCGAGAAGTCTCTGGATCTCACCGCTACACCGCGTGGCAGATTAGAAGAGGGACCGAGACTACAAGAACCCTTTTGGACTGTCGCCCGTCCGCATCTTCTACCCCTCAGCGTACTATTTATTATTGCGGCGCTGCGAACCGTCACAGCAGTCGGGTTGGAAAACTTCTTATCCATCTATCTGGATGACCAAAATTATTCCGACCAGATGCGCTCGCTCGTGATTGCCCTTTTCATTTTCGCAGGTTCTATGGGTATCATGGCGAGTGGTTGGCTTATCACCCGTGTAAACACCTTCGTTCTGTTGTTAGTTTCGCTCTTGGGATCGCCCCCGCTTCTCTATGCCTCACTGCACTCTGACGGTCCGAGTTTCCTCGTGCTCCTCTTTTTAGGCAATGTGATTCTCACAAGTTCAATCACGGTTAACATCATCTTAGCACAGATGATCCTGCGCGGGCATGAAAACATTGCGTCCGGCATTATGATGGGTGCGGCGTGGGGGGTCGGAGGATTACTGAATAAATTCGTCGGTGTTCTGGGAGATCAATACGGTTTACCTATTGTGCTCGATGGGTTAGTGATGATTCCGGTGGTCCTGGCACCGCTCCTGATTTTACTACGCGATCAACCGAACTTGTCGAGATCGAACGTTTAGGAGTTAGCGGTCAGCAATCAGCAGTCAGTAAACCCCCTCAATCCCCCTTATCAGGGGGACTTTAAAACAGACGGGATTCGGAGCTCCTTCCTACAGAAGAACTATGGTGAATCCTAAAAATGTGTAGACATCTTATAGGGGTTTTTTGCTTGGGTGTTTCTTCTCCCTTGTGGGTGCCCGTAACCTCTAAAAATGCCACAGTAGGCTCAGAAAGTGCGTGCTAATTAGGTCGCCGAGAAGGAGTGCGTAATCAAGGCGAAATTGGCGGACCTGGATACCGATTCCACTCGTAATGCGATCATCTCGGTAGCCAACACGGAGTGCCAACGGTTCGCTGATACGATATTCTATGCCGATATGCGATTGACCGCCGTAACGCTGTTGCCACTGATAGGACAGAATCATCTCTCGGTTGAAAACGTGATTGTTCGTGTACGCTACGCCGATATTCCAATTCGCCGGAATAGATTCTTTCGGGGCAGACACGGTATTCCACGTTAAAGTCGTTTTCGAGATGTCCTGAAGATTGAATCCAAAGGCGAGACTGCCGAAGTCTTCTACATTGAACAGTGCATTGAAATCGGGCAAACGGGCGAGGAATCCCGCATCAAAGCCGTATCCCCAACTCCCATAATTATAGGTATCAAGATCTCCGCCACTCAGGCTCTGTGTAATTAGTTTGGTGTTTATACCACACATAAACTCCGGTGGCAGAGAATCCCTTCCGAAATTATCCCACCACGACTGGCTCACGACCCAACGCGTGGCAAGTGTTAAAATATAGGCGTTTTCGCTGTCGTTTAGGTAACCCACTGGAATGAAATCGGATTCTCTGGGTCGATTTTTCGCGAGGTTTCGCCGTGCCTCTGGCGTAATGTTGGGATCAAACGCTGGAACGAGTGGATAGATAGGAATATCATCTACGCCTGCGCGAAACCATGACAGACCGAGGTTAAGTTTCGACAGGACTTGTGTTGTGCCACTTATATAGTTAAACGCGCCTAATCCAGAACGCCGTGCGGCGTGCATCAGACAGAGTTGGTAATTATCGGGGATACCCGCGATGCCAGCGGGATTCCAATAGGTAGCGGTTACATCGTCAGCGATGCTCACATAGGCACCGCCCAATCCGAGAGCTCTGCCCCCAACACCGTTCGTCAAAAAATCACCGGTGTAGTTTTCAGCAGAGGTTGGTAAAGCAGTAATTCCCATCCATCCAATTAACACCACTACAACACAGATAATATCTACGGTATCAGGTTTTTGCTGTTGAAATTTAATCAATGACTTCTGTTTCCCTTGGAACTGTTATGTTTTGTGAACTGCACACAGTGTGTGCTTATGACCTTTAAGGTTTCACGTCTCGCACGCAACGAAATCCGACATCACTACTCAACAGAGACGGTTTCTCCGCGAGACGATTTGCGACGCGCACGCTTTTAGCATTGAAACTCCAAGATCCGCCGCGCACGACACGCCGCTCTCTGTTAGCATCAGCATTTGCGATAGCCCGTTGAACGTTTTTAGCCCCAGCAACAGGATTACGTTGCTGCCCATTCCCATAAAACTTTCGTTGATATGTATCAAGGCACCACTCAGCGACGTTTCCAGACATATCATATAAACCGTAGCCATTTGCAGGATATGTCCCTACAGGTGTTGTGCGCTCCTTATGCGTACCAGATTTTGTATTCTTGCCGTAATTCGCTTTGTTCGCATTAATCGGACCTTCCCACGGATAGTCTTGTCCGATCAAGCCGCCTCGTGCGGCTTTTTCCCATTCGGCTTCTGTAGGTAATCGCTTTCCTGCCCATTGCGCATACGCCATTGCATCGTGCCAACTCACCTCTACGACAGGATGCTGATCGGTCGGTGAGGTTCGAGAAACCGAGTCCGATAACGGTCGATGGTTTGTGTCTTCAAGGAACCGTTTATATTCTCCAACTGTTACTTCGTATGGGTCGATATAGAACGCATCGAGGTAAACGGTATGTATCGGTTTTTCGTCGCGTTCTCCATCGTCGTCCCCTATCTGGAACGCGCCCGCTGGAATGAGGACCATATCGGGTGCTTGGACAGATAGGATCGCCATAAAGTAAACAGTGCTGTAGAATAGGATTCGCAGGATGCTTTTCACCGTTCAACTCTGTTCAAATCAAACACATTCCAGTAATACTGATACTTCGAGGAAGTCCAGTCCTTGTAAATTTCGTCCCAAGCCATCCGATTGAAATGCGGTAGAAGCGATCCATCTGTGACAGGCTTGGAGTGTCCTTGATAGCGATAATCCACCGAGAGGCGTATCCGATCCGAGGTCTGATTCGGCATCGCTTTGTGAACGGCATGGCTGTGAAAGAAGAGTGCATCACCGAGCTCGTAATCACCTGCGACCCAGTAGAACCCATCCGCTTCCAGAGGTGCTGTATCTATACCGAGTCCACCTGCGCCGAGTGCCGGTTTGACGGGATAAATCCCCCCTTGATGCGAACCAGAAAGCACTGACAATCCACCCAATTTTTCTGGACAGGGTCCAAGCGGTATCCATCCGGTATAGGTTTCCTCTGTCCCGCGAATGTGGATAAAGTCTTGATGTGCAGGCGTCGTGTATTTTGTGTTCTCCGGGAACATAATTCTTCCAATATTCCGCGGATGCACGAGCGTCTTTTCACCGAAGAGTTTGTCACACACGTCTATGACCGCTGGGTGGTGTGCGAACGCGTGGAAGGATTCCAAGCACTGGAACTCATCTAAAACGGGCCAATAGCCATCATCACCTTCCATGAAAGGACCCCCGATACGGATGCCGTCCATCAGGGATTCTCCCCCCTGTGCCCATCCGTGCTGATGGCAGATCTCCAAGAAATCTCGACGCAGTTCGTAGATAGAATCGGCATCAATCAAGCCACGAAAAAAGAGATACCCGTCCCGCTGTGCGCGCTCCCGGAGTTTTTCAGGTTGATTTAAGAGTTCATTTGAAACAAAAAAGGGTTCGATTCTTGCCATAACTTGCTCCTTGCTTGTGAACGTCGCGGTGTTTTAATGTTGGATACGTTATAGATATTATACCTACAAAAGGCGGCGGTGTCAATTGCGTTGTCAGTTTGCAGTTTTCTGTTGCCCACGTTCACAGAACCCATGATTCCCATTTTCACACCTTTCGTTGCGGATCGCGTCGATTTTCTTCAAGGAAATATATCTACAGAAGTCGGGATTCGGAGATCCCTCCTACACGGAGTCTGCTGTACCAATATTTTCACCTGTTATTTTGCAAGTGTGCTACAATTTGGAGGAATATGAGTGAAAAACGGGGTTGAAACTTCGTTAGCGACAGTTTTAATTGGGGAGGACCTTATGCTTAGCATCAAACATCTCGAAGCGATTTCGTTGAACGTGCCGTTCTATCACGAACGGGTCAGCAGACACATGCACCGCGCCTTGACACACGGCGAGCGCGTCCACGTTTATCGGGTCGAACTCAGTAACGGCGTTATCGGATACGGAGAGAATCTATCAGATGAATCGGCGAATATTGAACAGGTCATCGGACAGAACGCGTTTGCATGTATGAACGATGACAGCATCGGGTTCGGCATCCAGATGTCGCTTTTCGACGCCGTTGGCAAATCTGTAGATGTACCCGCCTATCAACTCATCGGACCTAAGGTTCGTGATCGGTGTCCTATTTCGTGGTGGGATATCGATATGCCGCCGGAAGATTGGGTTGCGGAGGTCCAAGAATCGGTCAAACGGGGTTACACATCCGCGAAACTGAAAGCGCGTCCGTGGCGGGACATCTTCGCGCAGGTGGACGCTGTCGGGGACGCTGTGCCAGCAGACTATCGGCTCGATATTGATTTCAACGGGTTTCTGCGGACTGCGGATAACGCGATCCCTGTGTTGCAACGATTAGATGAACATCCGAATGTCGCTATTTACGAGAGTCCGTACTATCTCGGCACGGACGTAGAGGGTGCGGCGAGGTTGCAAGCGGCTGTTCAGAATCGGATCGTCGAGCATTTCAACGAGTCGTGTCTGCATGCACGCTGTTGCGGCGGGTTCGTTGTCGGCGGTGGTGTGAACTCGCTCCTACGGACGAACGCGCTCTGTGCCTCGTTTTCGCAACCTTACTGGCTCCAGATGGTCGGTACGGGTATTACAACGGCATACTCGGTACATCTCGGTGCGGTGTTATCACAAGCGGAATTGCCAGCAATTACGTGTCACGAGTTGTGGGAATCGGATCTGCTTGAGACACGGCTCCCTGTCGTTGAGGGTACGATTCAGGTATCGGATGCACCGGGGTTGGGAATTACAGTGGATGAGGCGGCACTGTCAGCGTATCGCGTTGATGCATCTACCCCCACACCGCAGCAGTTGTTCCGAGAGAGTGAGTATACCTGTAGGGTGCATATCCCTGATGGAAGTGGTGGAGAGGTCGTTCACGATTTCCGTGATGAGGCTGTCTATTATCCAGCGTTCAGTGAGGGAGAGTATCCCGGGTTCGTGCCGGGGGTTTGGATGGAAGTGGTTTGATGCTTTATTGAATATTGTGTCTCGTCTTTCAAATGGCTTCATCCAATATCGAGGCAACGAGTTCAGAGAGACTCTTGCCTTCTGCCGCTGCCCGTTTGGAGAGTTGTATATGAACATCGGTGGGAACCTGTTGAACCCACGTTGGCGATGAACCCGGCTCAGGTATTTCCTGTCCATCTTCTGCTGCAGCTTCAATCCAGCACTGCAGGGCATCCTTTCCATTTTCAATGGCTTCTTCAAGCGTCTCGCCATCGGACATACAACCGGGAAGGTCCAGAAACTCGATTAAATAACCGCCACCTTCTTCTGGTAGCAAGACACGTGTCATGAATGGATACATCAGTTCCTTTGTTGCTAACATGCTTAGGAGTTCTCGGTGTCTTCAGCAAAGTAATCCGAATCTACGCGCTTGATTTCGTAGGTCTTCTCAATAGAAACGCCAACGTTGTGATTGATCATATACCGAGCGAGTTCACTGCCATTGATAAGAATAACCCTCTTAGAACTTCTTTCCGCAAACTCTTTAGCTGCTGGGTTAAAATCTGAGGTGATAATGAAAATTCCTTCCTGTACCCCTTCGCCATCCAACGCTCCCACAAAATCCCGAACTGGTGGTGCTCCAACATTTCCTTCCCATCGTTTTGCTTGAATGTAAACGACATTAAGACCAAGCGGATCAGCTTTAATAATACCATCAATTCCACCATCACCACTACGTCCTACGGCTTGGGCATCTTCGTGTGAACCACCGTATCCCATTTTGACGAGCAAGTCAATAACGAGTTTCTCAAAAAAAGCAGGGGTGTTGTTCTTAATTCGTTGTAGTAAATCTCCGACTAATTTCTCTCGACTTTTTTCATAATTTTCTTTAATCAATTCTTCGGGAATAGGCCCGAGATCAGGTTTGAGAGATGTTAGAGGTATATTTTCGGCGAGCACGTACGGTTCGCCTCTTCCTCCTGGCTGTTCTAATTTTCCTTCTTTAAAAAGTTCTCGAATAGCATCGAAAACCAATACATCACGCCAAACAGTCTCTGTGGAATTCGCTTCCACGTGCGACTTATATTTAGCATTTATCTGTTCATTAGAAAGTTGAAACTTCTTCGCTAATATAGCCGCCACATCTCTATATCTAAAACCCTCAGGTGGAAAATCAAGATGAGGAACGACTCTTTTTATCTCAGCGCGTGCTGGCAGTTGTATCTCATATATCTGCTTTGTAACCGGGTCACAAACCTTTCTCACCACAGTTTGCATAAAAATCTCTCCTTCTTGGATTCCAAGATATTTTAAAAGCATAACATATTCAACCTATTTGTCAAGGAATACGTCGGGATTCGGAGATCCCGCCTACAGGAGTGGTCGACAGTCGGTTAAATGAATAGAATATTGACATACTCCCACAGTTGAAGCAGTGGGATTCTCTAAGAATCCTTTGCTTTTCTGTGTGGATCGTGGGGTATAGACTTCGGATGAAGTCTACGAGGGTTGCTTGCGATCGCAAGTCTGACACCCTCTAACCCAAAGGTTGATGCCCCAACCTTAAGTATATTGATTGCAGCGTTGACATCCCGGTGATGTTTTCGCTCGCAACCTGAACATTTCCACTTACGGACATCCAAAGTGATAAACATATCCATTTGTCCGCAGTGACTACACGTTTTAGATGTCGGCTCAAATCTATCAATATAGCAGACGTGCTTTCCGTGCTTTTTCGCTTGATGTCGCAACTTCAGATGGAACGCATACGGGGCAATATCAGAGACCTTGCGTCCCCAGAGACGTTTCATACCTTCAAACGAAAGCGTCTCAAAAAACAAGACATCGTATTGATGCACCAGTTGCTTGGCAAGTTTCCAATGATGATCTTCGCGGAGTCGTCTGATTTTACGGTGAACACGCGCAGCATTTAGACGTTCACGTTCTCTGTTGTTGCTCCCTTTTTGTTTGCTTGACTGCCTCTGTTGAGCTGATTTGAGTTTCGATTCTACGGTGCTATAGAAGTGAGGCGATTCCCGTTGTGTCCCATCGGAACAGGTGAACATCGTTTGGATACCGAAGTCGTACCCTGCAGCTTGACCCGTCTTGGGTGTGACTTCGGTTGCGATGTGGTCTGTTACAACGGACATATAGAAATCTCCAAGCGCATCTGCTTTGACAGTGACAGTCTTGATATTACCGAGTATCGGGCGACTGAGATTAAAACGGTAGTCGCGTTTCATAATCCGAACGCGATCGGCATAGATACCAAACCCTAAATCGCCTTCTTCGGGATCCGCAAACTTAAAACCGGATTGGCACATCGTGAACGAGTAAGGTTTTCGCCATGACCGAAACTTCGGAGGACGTTTCGCAAGACCTTTAAAGAAACGGATGTAACCCGCATCAAGTCTTTTGAGTATCTCACGCGCTGACCACGTGTTCAGTTCTCGCCAATGTGCAAATATTTCTGGATGCGAGTTCTTTAGAACGGTGAACTCACGCGACATCTCCTTAAAAGACATATAGGGAAATCCAAGAGCATACCGCGTGCGTTGCCACCCGAGAAAATAGTTCCAGATTGTGTGTGCGATCCACGTCTTTCGTTTTAAGTTCCGATTGCGTGGCGCACGAAATAATTTATACAGTGTGGTATACATCGTGATTTCCTTTACACCGTGAACCGCTACGAAACGGAGCAGTGGCACTCCCAAGCGGGAGGTCGTATCCACTGCCACGATGTAGTCTAATTATACCACATTCTCTGCTAAAATTCAAATCTTTTTTGGACTTCTCCACGGGCGTTACCCATTGGACCCTGGGGAATGCCATAAGGCATTCATACCGTTGATTCGCTAAAGCATTGGGAGACCTGTTAGACAATGCCCGTCAATTTTTTTGACGATGTGTTATACTATCTTTTGTATAGACGAAGGAGAATTCTCAATATTATTGTTTGACTAATGCTCTGAAGAAAAAAAGCGGAGAAATAAAAGGAGTGAAATGCGGCTGATTCTCTTCGCGCTTTGCAGTATCCTACTGCTATCCGGTTGTGGTTCGGATGAAACACCAGCACCGATGGAACAGATGCCAAACTACTTTCCCGATAGCATTGGAAGTAGATGGATCTACAAAAATTCTGATGGATACCAATGGACACGAGAAGTGAGTGGTAAGACGAATATTGAGGGAAAAGACTATCAGGTCTTCGAGGATACGACACCAATTACGGGGACCGAACTTGATTTCCTGAATTTTACATACTATCGGGTTACCTCGAACGAGGTTATGTTCACGATCAGTGAGAAGGTGACCGATTATCTTCAAACCGAACTACCCAAAGCCGTGCAGGACGAATTCGCTGGTTTAGAATTGACGGTTGCAGTAGAGCCGTTCGCGCACCCTGAACTCATTTTTTTTCAGATACCATTGGTTCCCAATTTCCAGTGGGACGCGCTGAACATAACGGTTAACGGAAACATCATTTTGCAAAACCTTGTCCTGCTCCAAATACCTTTTGAGGCGCATATACGCGTTAAAGGGGAAGTCGTCGCCGAAAGTCCGCTGGACACCCTCGCTGGGAACTTTGAGAAAACATATCAGATAGAATACCAGACCGAAATCACACACACGCTTTTTTCGACAGATGAGACGATTCAAGGGAAGCAGACGCTATGGTTTGCCCCACATGTCGGTGTTGTCAAAATCGAAGATGAAGATGGTGTAACAGAACTGGCTGAATATACCTTAACTCGAACGATCCAAGAGTAAAGGCTACGGAGTATGTTTACTACTTTACAGGCTACGGCACACGGAGTGTGCCTACTACTTTAAAAATGAAAGTTGTTATCTTAAGCGACAGGAAACCGGGGCATTACAAACAATCTTTAGGCATTGTCGAAAAAATACCTGAATGCCAAGCGGTATGGCTTGAGATACAATTTCGGCGTAAATGGCGTGACAATCTCCTTCGCGCTTTTATGTGTGTTTTTGGAGGTGCGTCGCTTCCCATATCTCTGATCCACACACTTCTGAGGTGGAGTCTTATTCCTGAGTCTTATCATGCACTGGTCCGACTCCAAACCGCTGATATTATCCTCTCAACAGGTTCATCGGTAGCAGCAGTTAACCTACTCCTCGGTAGAATTCTCGGTGCTAAGACGGTTACGTGTCGCAGACCTTCACCAGTAGGCACTCGATATTTCGACCTCGCAATTCTCCCAATGATTTCTTGGCACCAAGCATCGCGCAAAGACAATATTTGCAGAACAATCGGCGTGCCAAACCCTATTTCCCCTCACTTGCTGGATGTCAAACGGGAACAATTGAAAGAGGAACTGCACCTATCGGACTGTCCGCGCATCGGCGTCCTGCTCGGCGGGACAGATCGGCACGAGACTATCACGATAGAGGATGCCGAACGGCTCAGTGAGATTTGCGAAGCAACCGCCGAAAGGATAAACGCGCAGGTATTCATAACGACTTCACGCCGAACCCCATCGGATGTGACGGAATATTTGGTATCCACCGCAAAAGATACCGATTGGTGTCCATTCTTTATTACCCCTGATACGTCCTCAAAACTGGAAGATCCCTATCAAGCCATTCTCGCCCTAAGCGATCTGCTCATCGTCACCGCGGACAGTTTTTCAATGGTGTGTGAGGCGGCGAGCAGTGGACGCAGCGTTGCCGTTTTAACACTACCACATAAAAGTGTGAGACCGCCAAAGCGATATGAAGTCTATCGGTATATGGAAGAAAGTTCCATTGTGAGTCGGTGCAGACTTGACGGCTTAGAAACACATATTATCAATTCTCTCGTCTCCGACGTGCCGAATAAACCGCTTCAAGATACAGAGACAGCGGTGGAGGCAATCCGCCAATTAGTAGCGATCCCCTAATTAGACATCGGTTCATAGTATCCAGAACCGAAGAGGTAACCGTCGTGCCGAATTGCCCATGTGCGTTTCAACGCTACCTCGCCACTTTCAGGGTTGGGCCACAAGTACTCAATCCAGAGTCCTGAGCCTGTCGCCATGGCGATTTCTGCCCCTAAAGGGGACCCATCCAAGCCCGGAATACCCTTGATATCCACTCCTATGAAATCTGGTCTTAACGGGTGGGCGACATAGACATCATTCTCATCAGTGATGAGCACATACCACTGCCCATCAATATTTGCCGGATCGTTATGGTATGTTGCCGTAGCCTCGGCTCCCTCAAATTCATAACGGGCGATCGCCTCCAAAACCAAGGCAAGCGTGAATGCTTCTGGATTATCTTTTGAGACGGGTGTTAACGTGGCAGGATCTGGACCCCACGGTTCGTAATACCCAGAAACGAAGATATATCCATCGTACCGAATTATCCACGTCCGCTTTAGTTCCAATTTGTTAGCTTGCGGATTGTGCGCCAAATATTCAATCCAGTGTCCTTCTTCTGTTGCTTTGACGATTTCTGCTCCTATTGGGTAATCGACAAAACCCACAACATCTTTTACATCCACACTGATCAGTTCGGGGAGTGCAGCGTGTGAAACTATAAGGTCGCTACCATCAATGATGAATACATACCATTGCCCGTTAACACTCGCAGGATCATTATAGTAGGTTATAGCGGCTTCGCGCCCTTCTATCTTATAAAGATCAATCGCTGTTTGGACGAAGGCGACTGTAAATGCCTCTGGATCCTCCATTGTAGGCATTTCAGTCGATGTAACGGCATCGATTATCGGTTTCGCCATAGGTCGCTCACAACCCGTAATGCAAATCGCGGTGAGTCCTACAACAAGTAGTATAAACAAAAAAATTTTCAATTTTTGATTTCCTTTCAGTCAATAAAAAATTTAATTCTCTTTAATTGTATACATTCTTTTCCTGATTGTCAAATATACCAATTTTTTCTTGTAATTTTTCCGCGAATCGTGTATATTCTGTAGAAAATCGACAAACGCTTTAGGGAGAGGAGAAAAAATCATGAAATATATTGTGCGAATTTACCTGTTTTTGCTTATTCTCGGGGTTACTTTTGTTGGGTGTTACCTGAAGTTGGATTCCAAGACAAAAAAAGAGAAATATACCGGACCCCAAACCGTTGAGGCACTTATGAAAGCGTTTGATGATAGATATAATTCTCATGAGATGGTGACTACCGCGGAGATACTTCATGGCGAAAAACGACACATTGAGTTCACGTTGGCAGATGTCGATACCAAATACCCACGTGAAGAATGGCTTCAGATACTCCTCAATCAAGGCATCACGATAGAGTATTTCAAAAACTATAGTGAATACCTCGACTTACGCTCAAATCTAATTTTAGAAGAATTTTACACTGAAGATGATTGGGAAACCGTAAAAGCGAGTTATATTGACACCCTCATCCAAGAGTATCAACATGAGCATCAAAGTACCACTCAAGTGAATCGAGCCCACCCAGAAGTGGAAAACTGGTTTATGGTAGGTGAAAATGCGTTGCCCCAAGTTCCGGGAAGAATCTACGTCCTAAAAACGGAATCAACAGCACAGATCTGGCACACACGCTCCGAAACACAATTAGATACAGGAGAAATTCTCTCGGCTAAAGAAAAAAAACTTTCTGAGAGACAGAGACTCCATCTATTGAATACTGGTGTGCCACCAGCGGGTTGGGAAGTTGTGTATGTAGATGCAGATGGAAACCCCACCCACCGAAACAGATAAAACCGCAAGGAAAATTAGAAAACATGTCCAACCGATTAGCGATTTCAGGCGGCACCCCTGTCCGAAACACAGAAACCGATCCATGGTCTCCATGGCCCCGTACCACGACTGAGGAGTGGGAATCAAAAGTTGAGCCGTTGCTCCGCGAAGTGTACCTGAGTGCGAATGAAGGCTCCGGTGGCACGATGATTGAGCGTTTTGGTGAACGATACGCTCAGTATTCTGGAACAAACTACGCGCTTTTTATGCCACATGGGACAGATTCAATCAGTGCCGCTTTAGCGGGTGCACTGGATCTCGATGGATTTAGTGATGGTGGCGAAGTGATTGTACCGAACTACACGTTCGTAGCGACCGCAAGCGCAGTGTTGGAACGTCGGTGCACCGTGGTGTTTGTAGACATTTCACCGGAGACCTTCACGATCGATCCGAAAGCGGTGGAGGCGGCTATTGGTCCAGAAACACGAGCGATTCTGCCTGTCCATCTCGGCGGCCATCCAGCAGATATGGGGACTTTACGAGAAATTGCCGAACGCCATAATCTCGCGATTATTGAGGACTGCGCGCAGGCTCACGGAGCAGAATATCAGACGAAAAAGGTTGGGTCCCTCAGCAGTGTCGGTGCATTTAGTTTCCAAGCCTCAAAGAACCTGACTTCCGGTGAAGGCGGTATGGTTACCACAAACGACAAAGATATCCACGATCGGGTCTGTGCTTTTATGAATGTTGGACGCGCACCCGGTGGAGCGCGATGGGAATATCCGCGACTCGGATGGAACTATCGTCCCTCAGAATATCTCGCTGCAATATTACTCGTACGCTTGGAACTGTTAGAAACACAAACCGATCTTCGCAATCGAAACGCAATCTATCTCTCCAACGCTTTGAAAACGATTGAAGGGATCACACCACCGAAACTTGCCTCGTGGGTTACCAAACACGGGTACCACCTCTACTGCTTGAAGTATGACCCCCAAGGATTTGGCGGTAAATCGCGGCAGGAATTTGTGGACGCCCTGTCTGCCGAAGGTATTCCGTGTTCTATCGGTTACCGTTCTCCACTCTCACAAGAACCCGGAATGGCACACGTCGCGAAGACATACCCACATCTTATCCGATCATTGCCGTGCCCAAACGCCGCATCCGTCTGTGAGCAGAGCGTATGGCTTTTCCAGAATCTCTTCCTCAATTCAGAAACAGATATGGATCAGATTGCAGAAGCCATCGCCAAAATTCACCACGCATGGCGTTAACCTTTTCCCAATGTTAATGCCCGATGGATTGGGCAACCTCCCCCGGAACCTTGATGCAATCACAAAGTAGCAAACCGCTCCTTGTTTACGATAACGCCTGCGACTTTTGCCGATATTGGATTGCGCAGTGGCAACACGTCACAGGTGCCCGCGTCGCCTACGCGCCCTATCAAGAAGTGGCGGCACAATTCCCAGACATCTCCCTTTCAGCGTTTGAGAATTCAGTCCAGTTAATCCTTCAGAATGGAACGGTTTTGAGCGGAGCAGAGGCTGTCCTACGTGCCTTGAACAACGGTCTGTTTCTCTGGTGCTACTACCGCTTGCCCGGCTTTGCGAGTGTATCCGAAGGCATCTATCGTTTCATTGCGCAGCATCGTCCGTTTTTCTCTGCGATGACGCGATGGTTGTGGGGGACGCACGCGGAGAGAACAACGTTTTGCTTTTCGAGATGGTTGTTCCTGCGCGGACTCGGTTGTATTTACCTCATCGCTTTCCTGTCCTTGTGGATACAGATTCACGGACTCGTTGGAAGTAGTGGGATTTTACCAGCAGACCAGTATTTAGAGGCTGTCCGTCAGCAGATCGGAACGGAAGGCTACTACCTCGTCCCGACACTGTTCTGGCTGAACGCATCGGATGCTTTCCTCAATTTCCTGTGCGCTGGCGGTGTGCTTCTGTCTCTCGTTTTAATCGCAGGTTTTGTTCCCTCATTCGCTTTAGTCGGTTTGTGGACGTTTTATCTATCGCTTGTGACAGTGGGGCAAGTTTTTTTGAGTTTCCAATGGGATGTCCTGCTCTTAGAGACAGGATTTTTGGCAATCTTCTTCGCGCCACTGCAACTTCGGGAGACATTCACACGTGCATCCCAACCTTCCACTGCGTTTTTATGGCTTCTACGGTGGCTCCTATTCCGCCTGATGTTTGCCTCCGGTTTCGTCAAACTCGCCAGTGACGAGGTGTGGCGAAACCTTACGGCTCTCAACTTCCATTATGAAACACAACCGTTGCCAACAGGGTTCGGATGGTATGCACATCAGTTGCCGGAATGGTTCCAGAAAGCCTCTGTAATTGGTATGTTTACTGCTGAACTGGTCGTCCCGTTTCTGATTTTCGCACCACGACGCCTACGAACTGCGGGATGTATCGGATTAATCGGTCTACAAGTGCTCATCGTCTTAACAGGGAATTACTGTTTTTTCAACTTACTAACAATTGCACTATGCCTCCTTCTGATTGACGACGTAACATGGAAAGGGTTGCTCCCAAAGCGGTTCATGCCCATTATCCACTTCGTTGAACGACCTCGTCACCGATATAATAGACGTATCGGTATAGCGGTCGTTGCAATGTTTCTCTTTCTGCTGAGTGGCATCCGTTTCGGTGGACAACTCTTCAGAGAGACACGGTTTCCAGATGTCGCCTGGATTGCGCCGTTTCGGAGCGTGAATACCTACGGACTCTTCGCAGATATGACGGAATCGCGCCCAGAGATTATCGTTGAAGGGAGCAACGATCGGATCACATGGGAAACTTACCAATTTCGATGGAAACCGGGAGATCTGACTGCCGCGCCAAAATGGGTTGCCCCGCATCAACCGCGCCTCGATTGGCAGATGTGGTTCGCCGCCCTGCAAGGCAGTTATCAAAACACACCGTGGTTCCTCAATTTCATGGGCGCACTGCTACAAGACAAGCCTGAGGTGCTACAGTTATTGGCAGAAAATCCGTTCCCTGATACACCTCCACGCTATGTCCGGGCAACCCTTTACGATTATGGCTTTACGGATCTTGCAACAAAACGTTCGGAAGGCGTATGGTGGCACCGTGAATGGAAAAGAGTTTATTGTCCCGCAATTTCACTCCGTTAGAGTACGGCAACTGGCAATCAGCAGTCGGTAAAGAGATGTTCGTTAAACCTGAACGCATAGCCCGTAAGCGTAGCGGAGAGGTTTTTGCTTGGGCATTTCCCCAAGATCTACGTAAAGGCACTTCAGTTATCAAATTTACCTGACCGAACCGCAAGGAATAATTAAAATATGAGTCAATTTTTAACCGTCGCGTTAGAAGCGGCGAAAAACGCTGAAGAAATCATCACCGCTTACTACACCGGCGATGCCATGAAAGTGGAAATGAAAGCCGACGAAACGCCGGTTACTCTCGCCGATAGAGGCGCAGAAAAAATTATCAGAGAAACCATCAAACAGGCGTTCCCAGACCACGGATTCTTGGGTGAAGAGTACGGCATCGAAAAAGCGGATTCCCCTTATGTTTGGGTCATCGATCCGATTGATGCAACTAAGAATTATATCCGTAAAATTCCGATCTTCGGCACACAGATCGCCTTGATGAAGGGTGAAGAACTCATCCTTGGTGTTTCCAACGCACCACTTTTGAATGAACTTCTCTACGCCGAAGCAGGAAGCGGTGCTTTCTGGAACGGTGAACCGATAACTGTTTCCAGCGTGACACAACCCGAAGACGCGATGGCATGCCACGGCGGACTGAAGTGGTTCGTAGAAAAAGGAACTTTTCCCGGGATTTACGATTTTATCAATGACGCGGCACGCACCAGAGGATTCGGAGATTTTTACATGTATCATCTCGTGGCTTCTGGAAGAGCGGATGCTGTCGTTGAAGCGGCGATAAGTATTTGGGACATTGCGGCTATTACCGTCATCGTGAGGGAAGCAGGCGGGAGGGTAACGGATATACAGGGACAAGACATCACGACAGATACGCATTCACTGGTGGCAACGAACGGCATCTTGCATGATACAGTGTTGAACTACTTCAATAGCCCTTGACTGATTCGCTTGAATTGTTTCGTCAATATGTGCTATACTATATTCATTAGGGCTTACGTATTCCCTCTTAAGGTCCCCCTGATAAGGGGCGGGGAGGTTTCCCACACGGGAGACTTCATACCCGGGGAATGCCATACGGGGAATGCCATACGGCATTCATACCGTTGATTCGCATTCATACCGTTGATTCTGATTCTTTAGGGGGCTAAAAGTACCGAAATAACGACTTTTTGCATAAAACAAGTCCCTTTTCTGCTCAATTTGCGTAAGTCCTGTTCATAACAAATAAAAAAAGAGAGCGAGAAACACAAAATGCACCTTGACTTTCAAAATGTGCTGGATCTGTCTTATGTGGTCGATGAAAACAGTCCATGCGAACTGCCGATTGATCCTGCCAAAATTTACGACCAAGCAACATTAGAAAAAGATGGCTACTTTGAAAGCCGTATTGACACGTCCGGCCACTACTCTACGCACATGGATGCCCCCTGTCTAATGTACCCCGGTGGCGCAACGATCGCCGAAATTCCGAAGGAAAAACTGACTGGATCCGCCGTGTTGATGGACTTCTCCGCAACCAAGAAGCCGAACGATGCCGTGACTGCAGAGGATGTTAAAACATGGATAGCCGAAAACGGCGAGATTTCAGAAGGCAGCATCGTCTTTATGCGGACCGGAATGGACAGATTCGTCTATCAGGACAACTTCAACCGGGAGTGGATCGGTTTTAGTGAGGACGCCGCTGAACTCCTCGTCAAAATAGGCATAAAGGTTATCGGAACAGATGCGTGTAGTATTGACTCGGTGGCAGGACATCCACCCTTGCACGACGGTTTACCGCCTGCGCATCTCGTTTTTCTTGGAGCGGGTATCCCACATGTTGAAGATCTGTGCAATTTAAGCCAATTGCCGACGCATTTTTATGTCGTAATCGCCCCGCTGAAGTTGGCACGCAGTTCTGGAGCACCGACACGAGTCTTTGCCTTCGTATAGGCTTTCTAACTATGTGCTCTTGGACTACCCTCCATTACATTACGGGTAGGTTTTCGATGAATCCATACGTGGTTCAGGACGGCTAAGGTCCCTTCGTAATCCCTTTGTATCTCCCGCAGATGAAAGATGTAATCAGATACCGGGGTCCCCATCCGTTACTGGGAAGGGGCGCGGAACGAAGTGGAGCGATGTCCAGATTCTAATAGTTGAAAAATAGAAAAAATGATACCCAACATTCCTGAACCGATCTTGGATCTGTTACATGAAATTGGCGAGGTAGGCGGAAAGGGAACCTACCTTGTCGGTGGATTTGTCCGGGACCTCCTACTCAAACGACCGAGTCTCGATATCGACATCGTTGTAGAAGGAGATGCAATCCGAGTAGCAACCGCGATGTGTGAACGTTGGAACGGAACACTGGACGCACATCCGCAATTTGGCACTGCAACTGTCACACCCGCCGATGTTAACCTCCCCAAAGTGGATTTCGTTACCGCCCGCCGTGAAACTTATCAAGGTGCCGGGACGTTACCTACAGTAGCACGTGGGACAATCACGGACGATCTGCAGAGACGGGATTTTTCGATTAACGCCTTGGCGATGCGCTTAGATACAAGCGCATTTGGTGAGATCCTCGATAAAACCGGTGGTCTGGAAGACCTCAAGACCGGGACTATTCGGGTACTGCATAAGCAAAGTTTCACGGATGATCCGACGCGCATTTTCCGCGCCTTTCGGTATGCCGGACGCTACGGGTTTTGTATTCCTGAAACCGATACGGCTCTGATGCGGGAAGCACTCCCCATATTGGCGCAACTCAGCGGTGAACGGATACGGAATGAGATTGATAGAATACTTACGGAGAAGAACGCACCGGAGATCGTCGCACACCTTACACAACTTGATGTATGGAACACTATCTCTGCGGGGTGGAATATATCAACGACGTTTGCCTGTGACTTTAAGAAAGCAGAACAAGCAACAACTTGGACATCAATGCATCTTAAGAATGAAGAATTTCAACCTGAACGGGTGCGCTGGATGGCGTTTTTTGGAACCGACACGCCGATATATCAGATTGAGGCACTCAGTTTCAGGTTGGTATTGGAACATCAACTTCAACGATTGATAAGCCGTACCCAAGCCTCAGAACAGCAGGTCTCGCTCGAAAAGGTGACACAGGAAGCCTTTGCGAAACTCGGAATCTCATTATCGGATGACACCTCCGTTGACCAGCAAAGCGGGAAATGGTGCGCTGTCGATCCAAAAAATACGACAACCTACATCTGTGGGGACGGGAACCTCTACCGGGTAGAAACACCGCTCACTACTTACAAACAGTTGGAACAAACACTGGTGTCGTTGCAAAAGACAGCGAAACCGAGTGAAATTTATCAATCGCTAAAGCCTTATCCGACCGAGGCATTAGCACTCTGTCACGTAGACACAACACTGCCGAAGTGGAAACGAGAGAAAATAACAGACTACCTCTTTGTTCTACGGAAGATAGAACCCTTTATCACAGGAAAAGACTTGATAGCGTTTGGGGAAAAACCGAGCAAAGCTTTTGAGGCTCAACTTTGGAAGCTGTTTGCGGCACAATTGGACGGAGAGATTACTAAAAAAGAGGAAGCATATACCCTGTTGCGGACTTCCGTATAGCAAACTTGGTCCCATACATTAGTCGCTATGGGGACCCGGTGTTGACAAGCGGCACCAAATACATAATGCCTAATTTCGATCCTTTTGAAGCAATTCTTGTAGTTACACAGTTCATCATTCTGTTAACCTTTCATGAATGGGGACACGCCAAATCAGCGGACATGTTAGGGGATCCAACAGCCCGCGATCTTGGACGGATGTCATTGAACCCGGGCGTACACATTGACATTATCGGCACATTGATACTCCCACTGCTCGGCACGCTTTTCGGGGGTGGTTTCTTCGGCTGGGCGAAACCGGTGCCGGTCAACCCGTTCAACTTGAAAAACCCGAGAAGGGACATGATGCTGATTGCCGCTGCCGGTCCCTTCATGAATATTGTTCTCACTTTCGTGATCTTGGGAGCACTTCGGATAATATTGGAATTTACAGGGTTCAATCCGGCTGCCTCTGCGCTTCACGCTGAGATTAACAGGCAATTAATTCGCACAGCATTGATAAGTGTGTTTCTCGCGGCGTTTAACATGCTTCCACTCTTTCCTTTAGACGGTTTCAGTGTGGTGAGAGGTTTGCTCCCAGCACGTGCAGCGCATCAATTCGAGAAACTGAGTCCGTATGGGATGCCGATTTTGATGTGCCTTATTTTTTTACCGGGTATTTTCGGTATACCGAACTATGTGTTCGGATTCCTGAGCAATATTAGTTTCGAAACCCTAAATCTGATTGCAAAAATCGTAGGTCTACGATAAAAATGTTGACTGAAACAACTTCAACCCCTGCCCCTACAGCCCCAATATACTCTGTGAAATTAGAGGGTTTCGAAGGTCCCCTCGATCTGCTCCTTCATCTGATACAGAAAGAGGAGATGGATATTTATGATATCCAGATTGCGCACATCACCGATCGGTACCTGGAATATGTGAATCTCATGGAGGAGTTAGATTTAGATGTAGCATCCGAATTTTTAGTGATGGCGGCAACACTTCTGCACATCAAATCGCAAAGTATCCTCCCACAACTCACACCAGACGCTGAATACACAATCGGTGATCAAGAGCAACTCGTCAGACAACTCTTGGAGTATAAACGGTTCAAAGAGGCTGCCCAAATTTTGGATGTTTACGCTGAACGCCAGACATTAATCTATAGCAGAAATCCTAAACTACACGAAGATTTAGATGGCGCGCGTGCGTTTGAAATCAGAGCCACATTGTTCGATCTTCTTACCGCCTTTAAGGGTGTGAACGACCGAGTTGCAGAGATAGACATCGAAGAGACATACGAAACGGTTGAAGAAGAAACCATCACGGTTGAAGACAAAATCACTTTTATCAACCTGCAGTTAGAGAGTTCAGATCAATTGCTATTCGACGAACTGTTCCCATTATCTTCAACCAAGGCAGATCGAATTGTAACATTCCTCGCCATTTTAGAACTCATCCGGATAGGAAACATCGTTACCGTTCAAACCGACCATTTTGAGAGTATCTATATCGTCAAACAAGAGGACGAGGAATCTGATAGAGAGACCCCGCCGCCTCCGACCGTTGAAAACACTCGTTCAGAAGAACGAAACAATTAGGAACTTTGTTTATGGATTCTGAATACGTTACCACTTTCGATCCGAAAGAGGAACCAGACGCGATATGGGCGCAAAAACCCAAATTAATTTTGGAATCGATTCTGTTCGCCGCCAGCGAACCAATTACGGTGGAACAGTTTCAAGAGGTGCTCCCGCAGTTAGACAAACGCGCGATCCGGACGGAACTCGACGAACTACGCCAAGACTATCAAGAAATGAGACGCAGTTTCCGTCTTGTTGAAATAGCAAACGGCTATCAAATTTGTACGTCTCCACAATATTCAGAGTGGATTCAGAAGTTTTATACCCGACAGGTCCGTGTCAAACTGACTCCATCAGCATTAGAGACCCTTGCGATCGTAGCGTACAAGCAACCCATTACGCGCGCTGATGTTGCTGCGCTTCGCGGCGTGAACAGTGACAGTGTACTCAACTCACTGGTAGAGAAAGGGCTGGTCTGCATCGCAGGCAGAAAAGATGGACGCTCCCTGCTGTTCTCAACCACAGATGAGTTCCTCCAACAATTCGGCTTGAAAGATGCTTCTGAATTGCCTTCACTTGAAGAAATCGACGAACTCCTTAACACATCAAACGGAAATGAGCCTGTACAAGACGCCCTTCCAGATGCTATGGAGGAGAACGCAGAGCAATGAACTACGATGCATGGTTCCAGTGCAGTGAAGGATGCGATGAGACCTATCCGCTTACGGAAGTCATCTATCGGTGCAAAAAATGTGGTGGATTGTTAGAGGTTCAGCACGACACAGACGTGCTAAAGCAGTGCCGTCCAGCAGACTGGAAATCCCTCTTTGAACACCGCTACATGAGCACACAATATCCGTATGGTAGCGGTGTCTGGGGGAAAAAGGAACTTGTTTGCCCAAACATTGACGATAAGAACATCATCTCTATGTGTGAGGGTGGCACCAATCTGTTCTGGGCAGAACGGTTCGGTAATCAACTCGGCTTGAGCGATCTGTGGATTAAACAGTGCGGTAACAGCCACACCGGTTCTTTTAAAGACCTTGGGATGACCGTTCTGGTCTCAATGGTGAAACAGATTATGGCTGAATCGGGAGATCTGCGTGCTGTCATGTGTGCATCCACAGGCGACACCTCCGCCGCTTTGGCAGCGTATGCATCCGCCGCGGGTATTCCCGCCATTATTCTCTTGCCAAAAGCGAAAGTTACACGTGAACAACTTATTCAACCCATCGCTAACGGTGCCTTGACGCTTTCGCTGGAAACGGATTTCGACGGATGCATGACGATTGTCCAAAAACTTGCCGATCGCAAAGACTTTTACCTCGCTAATTCCATCAATTCTCTCCGAATCGAAGGACAGAAAACGATTAGTATTGAAATCGTGCAACAATTCGATTGGGAAGTGCCGGATTGGATTATTATTCCCGGCGGTAACCTCGGTAATGTTTCAGCACTTGGACTCGGCTTTTTAATGATGCTGGAACTCGGTCTTATTGACAAACTGCCGCGCATCGCGTGTGCCCAAGCTGAACGCGCGAATCCACTCTATCGAAGTTATCAAACACAGTTCACAGAGTTCCATGCCATCACGGCGCAGCCTACACAAGCCACAGCAATCCAGATTGGAAATCCCGTCTCTATTCACCGTGCTATCCGAACGTTACGACGGTTCGATGGTATCGTTGACCAAGCGACTGAGGAAGAACTGGCAGATGCTGCGGCGAGAGCGGATAGAACAGGGCTGTTCAATTGTCCGCACACCGGAGTGGCATTGGCTGTTCTTACAAAAATGGTCGAGCGAAAACAGATCCGTCCAGATGATAGGGTTATCGTCATCTCCACTGCGAACGGACTCAAATTCCCAGATTTCAAGGTGGCATATCACAACGTCACACCTGGGGAACCACCCCCTCGCTATTTGAATGCGCCACTTGAGTTGGAAGCAGACTATGAAACAGTCTTGGAACAGATTTCCAAGCACCTTGCCCCATAACACCGGATCACCGTAGCCATCAGCAGTCTGGATTCCGAGATCCCTCCTACATGAATGCTCAACCACCTCAGCAAACAACGGTAAGAATTTGCAACAAATATGCCAAATATGGTATAATTTAAACGTTGGCTCGTAAGCATGTCAAAATTATAAGCAATAGGAGTAAATGAATGTCAGAATTGTATCAGCCTAAGCCTGAGCATAAGTTTACCTTTGGATTATGGACGGTCGGTAATCCCGGGCGCGATCCATTTGGTGACGTTGTCAGGCCCCCCTTGAAACCCACATACACTGTCCAAAAATTAAGCGAACTCGGCGCGTATGGCGTTAATTTACATGATAACGACTTGGTACCTTTTGATGCTACAGCCGTTGAACGCGATCAAATCGTTAGTGAATTCAAGCAGGCACTCACCGATCACGGTATGAAGGTGCCAATGGCAACAACAAACCTCTTCTACCATCCAATCTTTAAAGACGGCGCGTTTACCGCTAACGATCCGAAGGTACGAGCATTTGCAATCCAGAAAACTTTGAATGCCATTGATCTCGGCGTTGAACTCGGCGCGACCATTTATGTATTCTGGGGCGGTCGTGAAGGTGCAGAAGTCGATGCCTCCAAAAACGGTCCTGATACCGTCAAGTGGAATCGTGAGGCGATGAACTACTTCACGCACTACGTCAAAGACCAAGGTTACGATCTCCGTTTCGCGCTTGAAGCAAAGCCGAATGAACCCCGTGGCGACATCTATCTTCCCACAACTGGGCACATGCTCCACTTTATTGAGACGCTTGATCATCCAGAAATGGTCGGCGTTAACCCCGAATTTGCCCATGAAACAATGGCAGGTTTGAATTTCATTCACGGTGTCGCACAAGCTTATGAAGCAGGCAAACTCTTCCACATTGATCTCAACGACCAGAAGATGAGTCGTTTTGACCAAGATTTGCGCTTCGGTTCTGAAAACATCAAAGGGGCGTTCTTCCTCGTCAAGTTCCTTGAAGATATGAACTGGGACGGTTCTCGCCACTTTGACGCACACGCTTACCGGACTGAAGACGAACAAGGGGTCTGGGACTTTGCCGCAGGGTGCATGCGGAGTTATCTGATTCTGAAAGAGAAAGCCCATCGTTTCAATGAAGATGCGGAAATACAGGGAATCCTCGCTGAAATACAAGCACGCGATCCTGAACTCGAAGCACTCATGGCAAATTACAACGCCGAGAGTGTTGGAAAACTCAGAAAGATAGATTTTGAACCAGATACCCTCGCACAAAAAGGACTCGGATACGAGAAACTGGATCAACTCACATTCGAGGTTTTAATGGGAGTCAGATAAGCCAAATTTTTATTTTCTTTAAATCCCCCTTATCATGTCAGGGGACTTTAAGAGGTCGTGTGCAAGTTCTAATTCAAAAGCGAAACCTATAGCCCGTAAGCGTAGCGGAGGGCGGATATAAGCAACGCACGTCAAAGTCGAAACGGACGTTGTTTAACCGCAAGGTAAAATCAAAAAATGAATACGCTTATTATTGCGATCTTGAGTTTTATCGGTTTCATCGTTGCCTATCATACGTATGGCAAATGGTTAGCGAGAAAGATCTTCGGATTAGACGCTCAAGCCACAGTGCCGAGTCAAGAATTGCGAGATGATGTCGATTACGTACCAACGAAAAAAGAGGTCATCTTTGGGCATCACTTCACGAGTATCGCTGGCACAGGTCCCATCGTTGGACCCGCCATTGCCGTTTTCTGGGGATGGTTACCGGCGTTGCTCTGGGTCGTCCTGGGTTCGGTTTTCATCGGTGCTGTCCATGACTTTGGTTCGCTTGTTGTATCGCTTCGCAATCGTGGGCAAAGCGTCGGTGAAGTTGCGGGTCGGATGATCGGTCCGCGAGCGAAGTTTCTTTTCCTGTTTGTCCTCTTTATGGGGCTGACAATTGTCCTTGCCATCTTCGGCTTGGTCATCGCCCTGATTTTCTCCTACTATCCTGAATCCGTCCTATCCGTTTGGGTGGAAATTCCGCTGGCAGTCGCCATTGGTGTCTGGATCTATCGTCGAGGCGGCAATATCCTCATCCCATCCATTGTTGCGCTCGGTATCATGTACATCGGAATGGCAGTTGGGGCATATCTGCTGCCGATTGACTTGGCGCAATGGTTCGGTATCCCCCTGCTCGGAAAAACTTATCTAAACGTCGTGGTGATCTGGACGCTGGTGCTTTTCGTCTACTGTTTTATTGCCTCAGTATTGCCCGTCTGGACGCTGCTGCAACCCCGTGATTTCATCAACAGCCATGAACTCGTATTAGCACTTCTCCTATTGGTGCTTGGACTTGCCTTCGCAGGTTTGACAGGCAGAGCAGATCTGACAGCCTCCGCGCCTGCTGTTGCTTCAGACATTCCACCGGATGCCCCACCGATTTGGCCCTTCCTCTTTATTACGATTGCGTGCGGTGCAGTCAGCGGCTTCCACTGTATGGTGAGTTCAGGAACTTCCAGTAAACAGGTCGCCTCCGAAGGCGACGCGCAATATGTAGGATACGGCGCAATGCTACTCGAGGGTGGACTTGCCGTTATCGTTATTCTCGCCTGTTGCGCTGGTATCGGTATGGGGATTTTTAACAGGACGGGCACAGGCGCAAACTATACATTCCAACCGATTGTTAAGGCAGATAGCACAACCCCTGTTACGAATCATGACGCGTGGAAAACGCGCTATGCTATCAAAACGGAAACAAATCCTGACGGGACTACCACGGTCGTTAGTGGTTGGGCAAGCCATGGACTGAAGGCAAAGGTGAGTGCGTTTGTTGACGGTGGTGGGAATTTCCTCGCTTCCCTCGGTATACCGCTCAAGATGGGCATTGCGATTATGGCGGTACTCGTTGCGAGTTTCGCCGCAACAACTTTAGACACAGCGACGCGACTCCAACGCTATGTTATCCACGAACTGGCGCAAACGGTTAACTTCAAGCCGTTGACGAACCGTTATATAGCAACTGCGTTTGCGTTAGTGCTCGCCGCGGCAGTTGCTCTGCTACAGGGACCGAGTGGTCCTGGCAGCGGTGGTTTGACGCTCTGGCCCCTCTTCGGTGCGACGAATCAACTCTTAGCCGGATTAGCCTTCATGGTCATCGTTTTCTATCTCCTACGGCGCAACAAACCGATCTGGTTCGCCCTCCTCCCGATGATCGTCATGCTCATCATGCCTGCATGGGCGATGCTACACCAGATGTTCAACCCAGAAACAGGTTGGCTTTTCACAGGTAAATACTTGCTCTTCGGATTCGGTATCGCCGTTGAAGGCTTACAGATCTGGATGGTCGTTGAGGGGTTACTCGCGTGGCGGCATGCCCGTGGGCACTACCCGGAACTCCCACCGCTGGAAAGTTTCGCCACCAGAAGCGGCATATAATTCTTACCATCCTGATATTTAGCAAAGGGAAAGACATGTCAAGTAGGATTAAACTCGCTTTCTTGATAATGGCATCCTATGTTTTGTTTGCTATCCCCACGCTGTTTGCAGAAACCACAGAACCTTACAAATTGGACAATGGATTGACCGTTATCCTTCATCCCATGCCCAAGGCGACCCAAGTGGCTTTCGTGGTGCTATTTAATTTCGGGGTTGCACACGATCCGATCAGTAAATCCGGGATGACTCACCTACTCGAACATCTGTATGTCACCGCAGCGGCAGGAGACACACCAGCACGGAATGTTATGCAGTTTATAGAACGCTATCCGGTGGGTTGGAACGCGCAAACAGGCTTAGATTTCACTGTTATCGCTGGCATCGTTGAACCGACACAATTTGCAGAAGAGTTGACGGATGTAGCCGCACGTATGAACGATCTACGTATCACCGAAGCTGACCTTGGGCGTGAAGTGCCTCGCGTGCTGGAGGAATTGAAAAACATGTATGGTGGGTTTCCGTGGTTAGCAGGCTTAAATCATGTTCGAGCGCGACTGTATCCTATACCTCAAGGCGGGCAATACGGTGGTACTTCTACACATGTCCAGACCATCACACGCCACGAATTACAGCAATTTTGGAAAGACTATTATAAACCGAACAACGCCATTCTTGTTATCGCAGGCAAATTCAACGTTACCGCAGCACGAAAGTCCATCCGCGCAAACTTCAATCAGATTCCCACCGGTAAACAACCGCCAACGTTACTTCCAACGCCTACCGCAAAAACCGGCGGCGTTCACACCGTCCCTGTGAAACCTCTGGTAAAAGATGCAACGGGGATCGCTGCTATCGGATATAGGCCACCGACGATCGGGAGTAAGGAGTATGCCCCGTTTCTGGTTGTTGTTTCACGTCTGTGGTCAAGTCTACATCGCCCCTTTCAGATGAGTAAAGTTCAACCTATCTACTACCAACCGTTGGTTGATCCAACAACAATTGCACTTCAGTCTGAACTATCGGATGAAAAGGATGCTGAGACGGTGTTGCGCGAGTTAAATCAACATTTTCACACGGCATTGACATCAAAACTCACACCACAGGACAAACAGCAAACAATCAACACCATGGCAAGGTTACTTGATAAACAGCGGGTCTTCGACTTGTACGCTTTCGCTTTTATCGTTGCTCGGCAGTATCAACTGCAGATCAATACCAACGAGTTAGGTGCTGCAATCCAGAACGTAACCGATGCAGACCTGCAACTTTTGTCAACAAGTATATTCGCACCAGAAAAGCGTGCAACGGTAGTTATTGAACTGGAGAGGTAAAGCATATTCACCCTGAACCCATATAAATCAAGATGAGACCTTGCTTTTAGCATTGAGTGGAGGAAAAGCGATGCCCGACAGTTCAGAAAAACGGTCAAAAACTAATGACCTTCACAATCACCTTTTCGATACCGAGACCTCGCCTAACAGTGAAAAATGAAAATCCAGTATTCGTACGCTATGCTGGAAGTTTCTCAACCGCCTCAAAGAAATCGGCGTTCGATGCGCTGAAGCCGTATTGCTGTTCCACTTCCCGAATGGCGATCTCCGTCGTGAGTAGGTTATCGTAAGTATCAGGAAACTCAACACCGGTTGTGGCATCACGAAACAGGATGATATTATAGCCATACCGCGCCATCGAACGGATACCGTAATCCCTACCCAATACACACCAATTCGTTGCAAAACCCGCGAAGAGCAGATGTAAAATCCCTCGCTCCTCCAGCAATTCATGCAACTGCTGTCCCGTCGCGATAACAAAATCATCAGGTTTCACGTCAATCGCTGGGGAGACAGAAAGTTGCGATGCGAGTTTGTTCCAATGGATATCAATACTGGGGGGTTGACTCCGAGGACCCCGATAAACGGCGTAGTCCCCCTCCCGACTTCGGAAATCAGAGGGGGGCCACGCTGAAGGGGTAGACGGTTCAGGCGGCTTGTGCCGTTTGAGTTGCGGATACTGCGCCGCTACAGACGGAGAGGGGGCATGAACGATTGTTAAACCCGCTTCCCGCGCTGCATCTATCACAGGAACGACACATTCCTTCGTTATCTTCGCCGCGCGTTCTATCCAGCTTTCGATGAAATGCACGTTCCACAAATCAACGAGTACCAACGCGGTCTCCTCGATAGGCAACGGCATGTCAAACTCACGCCGAATGAAAGCGGTTTCACGGCACGGTACATCTGCTGGCGTGCTATCTTGAAAATAGCGAACGCTTAG
Source organism: Candidatus Poribacteria bacterium (assembly GCA_965208635.1). Lineage (GTDB taxonomy): Bacteria > Poribacteria > WGA-4E > WGA-4E > WGA-3G > WGA-3G. The sequence continues at coordinate 4,538,129 of OZ242349.1, read as the reverse complement.
ATTTAAGGTCTTCATTTTGGCTCCTGAAACAGCGACTCGTCGAGTTCTGCGTTCAACATGACGCTGCTTATGCGAGTTTCGGTGAAGAGTTGACCTTCTACATTCTGCTGAATATGATGTGGGACCTTGACACCGTCCACATCGCGATAATCGCCCAAGAGCGTTTCTTTATTAACGACAACACCCTGCTCCGACTCACGGAAACTCATCTTCACGATATAGTGCGTCTCTTCACTGATGAAAACTTTGAGAACTTCACCCGAAGGCTGAGGAACAAGCACAATCGCGGCAGATTTCCCCATGACCTCCTCAGTGCCAGCGTATTGAATTGAACTATCATCCTTCATGAGACTCGCGAGCAACCAAATCGGCTCTCTGAAAATACCATCTTTCATGGAAGCCGTCATTTCAGGCGGTAAAGGTTGCGGTCCCATAGGGGTCATTGCAAACCCGGAAGTCCCATTGAAGGCATAACTCATTTCACCTTGAGGCATCCTGATATCCTGTCGGAGTTTGTCAGGATAGACTTGATACCCCTTTACATCCAAGTTCATCGGTCCCATCGGTGAATTGGCGGTCGCACGTCCTTCGACAACAATGTTTTTGACGGCTTGCAGTTTCTCAAGCCCACCATAGGCATCGACCGCCGCTGCGACGATCTCTTTGGCTTTCGCCATGTCTCCTTCACTCGCTTCAGGCATCGGTTCCGCAGGTGGCGGTGCTGGCTGCTCTATCTCGATTTCGTTAACCTCACCGAACTCATCAAGTGCTCGGTCGAAATTGGCTTTATTCCCGACAGTGACAATCGTGAGTGCGTCTGGATGAAGATATTTTTGTGCGACTGCCTGTACATCCACCGCTGTGACTTTGGCGATATTATCGGTATAGGTTTCAAGGAAGTCTGGGGCATAACCACGATACGCAAGCATCATCTGCTGGAAAGCGATTTGTGAACTGCTCTCAAACCCGAAAACAAACGAATTGATGAGTGAATCTTTGGTGCGCTGTAACTCATCGTCAGGTACAGGCGTATCTCGGAGACCTTCAACGACATCAATAATAAGCGAGATCGCCTCTGCCGTCTTTTCCGTACGGGTCTGCGAATAAGCGAACCATTCCCCTGGATTCGTATAATATGTGGTTTGCATGATGCTGCCTACCATGTAGGCGAGACCGGCTTTCTCACGCACTTCCTTCATGAGACGAGAGGTGAAACCGCCTTCACCGAGAATATCGTTCATCACCCGAAGTGCGAAGAAATCGGGGAAATCGGGAGTGCGTTTAATGCCGAAATGTCCGATGAGCATTACCGACTGTGGGAGATCTTTGAAGATATAATTAACCGACGCTCCCGGAGTGGAATCCACGGTTGGAACGTCAGGGAACATAATCTCTGTGGATTTCCAGCCTTCAAACACCTTTTCCAGTTGTGCAATCAAGGTCTCCGTATCAAAATCGCCTGTAATAGCGAGCATCATGTTATTCGGATGATAATATTTCGCATGAAACGCTTTGAGGTCATCAACGGTAATGCTTTCTATGCCCTCAATATCAGTATACCATCCGAACGGATGGTCGGTCCCATAGAGCAGTGCGGAGAAGTTGCGCCACGCGAGTTGAATAGGATTATCGTTGCGTCGACGGATCCGCTCAACCGACTGCTGTTTACGGAGTTCCAGCTTGTCTTCTCGAAATGCAGGATTCCTGAGTACATCCGCAAAGATTTCTAACCCTTTTTCGATGTCTTCTGCAAGGGTTGAGAGGTTAACTGTGCCGTATTCTCGGGACATACCGACTTCAACGGAAGCCGCCATAGACTCCAACTCCTCATTCAACGCGTCCGGTTCACGCGACACCGTCCCGCCAGTTCGCATAACAGATGCGAATATGGAAGACAAGCCTACCTTATCCGCAGGATCGTAGATGTCCCCGGTTTTAATCAACCCATTGACGTTAAACAGGGGTAACTCATGGTCCTCAATGAGATAGAGGGTCATCCCATTGGAGAGCATCCGCTTTTCTGGGACAGGTGGTTTAAACTCGATCGGTTCAAAGGTGAGTTCTTCGTGGGGTCTGGCGAATGCAGAGGAGATACCCCACACGATGAGACAGGCGACGAGTGTCGCGAAGACAAGTCCGGTAAAGGTTCGTTTCTGCATTATTCGCTGCCCTCCGTATCTTCACCGGCGGGTGCTACTGCCTCTTTCTTAACGAGTGTGCCGACGGTGCGGTTGCTTTTCGTGAAATAGGTTTTTGCGACTCTCATGATGTCCTCTGGCGTAACTTTATATATGTTTTCACGCCATTGTAGTATATAACGCCAATCGCCAGCGATCCCTTCAAAGAAGGTGAGTTGTCGTGCCATTCCAGCGTTTGAGCTGAGACCTCGAATAAAACTGGCATCCACCTGTTTGAGGATACGTTTAAATTCTTTTTCTGCGACAGGTTCGGTCTTGAGCCTTTCGAGTTCGGCGTAAATTGCTTCTTCAAGGTCGGCGGTTGTGTGTGGAGACCGCGGTGCGCCCTCTATGAAAAAGAGATTATCGTAGCGCGCCCCCGGATATCCATTCAATGAATCTGTCGAGAGGGCGATCCCCTCTTCAACGATGTTTTTGTAAAACCGAGAGGTACGTCCATCGGAAAGGATTGCGCTGATAAAATCCAGCACATAATCGTCAAAGTGTGGGATTGTGGGTTTATGGTACCCAATCATGAGTTGCGGTTCAGCATCAAACTCGACTTCCACACGACGTTCACCTTCCTGCGGAAGTTCATCAGTTGTGACTTCAGGTGGGAGCGGCTGGGACGGAATATCACCGAAATGTTTATCAATAAGGGCGATGGTCTCATCTATGTCAATATTCCCGATAATAGCCATGACAGAGTTATTTGGGGCGTAGTGTATGCGGAAAAATTCTTCTGCTTTGCGCCGATTTAGCATGGCGATATCCGAGGGCCATCCGATAATCGGTATGCCGTACGGGTGAGCGGTAAAGGCAGCAGCCATAAACTGTTCATAAAGCTTACCACCGGGTTGGGTATCAACACGCATCCGACGTTCCTCTTTGACGGCTTCGCGTTCGACATAAAATTCACGTAGGACAGCGTTCTTAATCCGATCAGACTCAAGTATTGCCCACAACTCTAATTTATTAGAAGGCAACTCCACTGTGTAAATGGTATAGTCAACAGAGGTGCCAGCGTTGAATCCGGTACTCCCGTGTTGCGTATAGATTTCGGTATATTCGCCGGTAACGATCCACTCCTTGGCGAGTTCCTGTTGTGCTTTAAGCGCTTCTTCTAATTCGGCTATTTTGTCAGCATCCGCTCTGGAACCTTTTGCGCGCTCCATGTCAAGTGCATCACCTATCCGATCAATTTCGGCGAGTACGACCTTCTCTTTTTCGTAGTCTTTTGTGCCGATTGTTTTGGTGCCTTTGAACAGCATGTGTTCGAGCATGTGCGCGATACCGCGCGAATCATCTGATTCATCAACGGAACCGGCTTTAAAGAGGATGTAAGGGGCAATAGTCGGGGAGGTATCGCGTTTAATCATCAACAACTTCAGACCGTTGGGAAAAATGTGTTCTACCACACGATCTGAGAGATCCTGTGCTGATACTATCCCTTGCATAGCAAGGAGAAATAGAATCAGCAGATTTTTAATTATTCCTTGCGGTTCGGTCAGGTTGGTTTGCATATTGACGTTCCTTTCCGTTAACCCGCCTGCGCCGTTGTTGCAGGCTATGTTTTTGGTTAGAAAATTAAAGATTAGAACAGACGCATTTCGCCGGTAGGTCCTTCCGTACAACCGGTCCGCGTCCATGATATTCTGGGGCTGTGTCATAGTGAGAGTGGCAGTCTCGGTTCAATTGACACAACAATAGAAAAGTGGAAGGAGTCTCAATTAGAGGATCGAGACTCCACAGTTCCTATCCTTTCTCAAGATCACCGAGTAACCCAACAAGGGCAAATCTAATGTGAGACGAGAGTGCCGAGTTCTCTGCGCGAAGGTCTGCGCCCTCTCCATCCGGGTACATAACATGTGCCGCGACAGCACGCTTGACCCAACGTTCTGCCCTATCATCATAAGGAATGTATTTTTCTTTAGGTGCCGTGCACGCCGGACACTCTTCTGGTGGACTATCTGCTTCTTTCCACAAATAGCCACAGGCTACACAAACAAACATTGCAAAGTCCTTTCTCTTTTCCTCAAGAAGACAATATTTTAATAACAAGTTACCAAAATCATTCATCTTCGGGGGATCGAATTTAAGGTTATGGAGTTAGATTGACTATTGCATTTTAGCAGATTCCATTTTGAGATACAAGTTTTAAATTCCGAGGATTTATTCGAGGCACTCAACCGCTCTCAAACTGACTGCTCCGCTGATTGCGCTTTCAGTTCAGTAATCTGGTCCCGTAAGGCGGCGGCTTCCTCATAATCGAGATCCAACGCCGCTTTTCGCATGCGTCGCGTTAAGTCCGTAATAGTCGCTTCAATGTCTTGCAGTTCAAGGGTTTCTGGGATGATAGCAGACTTGTCGGATTTTTCGGTTTTATACTCTTCAGTTGATTCAGCGATAAGCTCCTGAATAGCCTTTTCTATTGTCGCGGGTGTGATGTTGTTATCGGTGTTATATTGAAGTTGAATCTCGCGCCGTCGCCGTGTTTCCTTGATCGCTTCTCCCATTGCTTCGGTGATGTTATCCCCATATAAGAGGACTTCACCGTCAACATTTCGGGCAGCGCGTCCAGCGGTTTGGACGAGAGATCTGACAGAACGGAGGAAACCCGGACGGTCAGCATCAAGGATCGCGACGAGTGAAACTTCAGGAAGGTCAAGTCCTTCTCGGAGTAAGTTGATACCGACCAGAACATCAAAAACACCCTCGCGAAGTTCACGCAGAATGCGGGCACGGTCGAACACATCAATCTCTGAATGCATATAGTCAGCACGGATACCCGCCTCCGTCAAATACTCGGTTAAGTCCTCCGCCATCCGTTTGGTAAGCGTCGTGACGAGGACACGTTGTTTGCTCCTGACGCGCTCATGGATTTTGCCAATGAGATGGTCTATTTGTCCTCTCACTGGATGTATCGAAATCTCGGGATCAATGAGTCCAGTGGGACGGATAATCTGCTCAACGATTTGTGCGCCGTTATCCATTTCATAGGGACCAGGGGTCGCGGAGACAAAGACAACTTGGTTGACCCGCGCTTCCACCTCGTCGAACCGAAGCGGACGATTATCCAAGGCAGAGGGTAGACGGAAGCCATACTCGACCAGCGTCTTTTTTCGGGACCGGTCGCCACGATACATACCTCGCAACTGCGGGATCGTTACATGGGACTCATCAATAAAAAGAAGAAAATCGTCTGGGAAGTAGTGCATCAGGCAATACGGCGGGTCACCCGGTTGTAATCCCGAGAGATGCCGTGAGTAGTTTTCAATACCGGAGCAGTAGCCCACCTCCCGCAACATTTCCAAGTCAAATCGGGTTCGCTGCTCGATGCGTTGCGCTTCCAGTAATTTATTCTCTTTTTCAAAAGTCAGAATACGATCTTGGAGTTCAAGTTCAATATTAATGAGTGCCTGATCGAAGATTTCACCATCCGTCATGAAGTGCTTGGCTGGGTAAATTTCAAGGAAATCCCGTTGTGCCAGCACCTCTCCTGTTGTTGTATCAATTTCATTAATTCGATCAATCTCGTCGCCAAAAAGCTCAATACGATACGCGTGCTCACTATAAGCAGGAAAGACTTCAACAACATCACCGCGAGCGCGGAATACACCTTGCCAGAACTCAACATCGTTGCGGACATACTGAATATCGACTAAGGCTCGTAGGAGGGCATCGCGCCGAACGACATCGCCAACGGTTACCTGGACCCTCTGATTTTCAAATTCATCCGGTGAACCGAGACCGTACAGACAGGAAACACTCGCGACCACGATAACATCGCGACGCGATATTAAGGACGCTGTTGAAGCGAGCCGCATCCGTGTAATTTCTTCGTTAATCCGAACATCCTTTTCAATAAAGGTATCCGTGGATGGGATGTATGCTTCAGGTTGATAGTACTCGTAATCGCTGACGAAATAGTGGACGGCGTTATTTGGGAAAAATGTCCGAAACTCGTTGTAAAGTTGTGCGGCGAGTGTCTTATTCGGTGAGATAACGAGCGTGGGCAATTGGACGTTCTGAATTACATTCGCCATCGTGTAGGTTTTTCCTGACCCCGTCACACCGAGGAGTGTCTGTGCTTTGTCTCCACGTTGGAGCCCTTCTGTGAGTTTGTCAATGGCTTCGGGTTGATCGCCTTGTGGTGAAAAGTCTGAGATTAGTTCAAATTGCGGGTTATCCAGTTCAGAAATATCATCTTTTGGATCATCAATCTTGGTCAGTAATTCCGAGTTCTCTCTCATCTTAGCTCCTCGCTCCTTGTCAAGTTTTCAATTGCCTTGCAATACGACATTGCCAGCGGTGGTCTACATCGAGACCACAAGAAATTTGTCCAGTTTGCGTTGGGTTTTATGCCTTATATAGTATACCATAGTCCGCCAAAAATTTGTAGAGAATTGGCTGTCAATAATCAGCAGTCAGCGGTTGCTGGCGTTTTTCGTCTGAATCAGGATTTACGGGATTTTAGGAAAGGCGAGGTTAGGAAATCTCGCCTATAAATCGAGGATACAAAACCCGCTCACAGGAGGTTTCATGAGCATTGAATGTAACTAATGGAGCGTGCAAAGTTTCTGAGGTTCCTGTCCTTCAATAAACGGCTCGTTGCTAATGTTCTCCTCTGGACATCTACCGATTTTTTTGAGAAGGCCGCTCTTTTTATCAACCTCTCGAAAGACGATACCTCTCGGGACAGGGAACGGCTTTTCTGGGCCTCGAGCGGCATCAATCATAAATTGCGCCCAGATCGGCAGTGCCGCCTTGGCACCTTCCTGATTGTAGTTACGGCGCGTCGACCGATTCTTATCGAATCCGACCCAAACACCGACAACAAGATCCGCGGTATAACCGACAAACCAAGCATCCACGTTCTCATTGGTCGTGCCTGTTTTACCCGCTGCCGGTCGAGTCAGTCCCATCCGCCCCGCCCGTCTACCTGTTCCATCCTGAATCACACTCTCCAAAAATGAGGTAATCTGATATGCGATCTTTTCATCTAAGACGTGGGTTCGCTCCTCCTGACGGTTATCAGAAGAATAAATAATTTTCCCCGCTGTGTCCAGCACGTACTGAATATGCACCGGTTTCGTCTGAACGCCACCGTTTGCGAAGATACCATACGCAGAGGTGAGTTCAAGAACTGTCACACCAGATGAACCTAAAGAGAGTGCCGGCACTGGATCCAATGGGCTTTTAATACCCATTCTCCTGCTCAAATCCACAACACGATTTAGACCTTCCCATTTACCGTTTTCAGCGATCGGTGTCTCCAACATCGCTTTTGCTGTCGGCACGTTAATTGAACTCCTGAGAACATCGCGCACAGTAACTTTGCCCTTAAAAAACTTACTATAATTCCGAGGATACCACATCGGCTGTCCGGGGAAAGGAAGTATGCCCCATTCTTCATCAACAATAATCGTTGTGGGTGTCACAATTGCCGGATCTTCTAACAATGCCGCAAAAACAATCGGTTTAAATGCAGAACCGGGCTGTCGTCTCGCAGTACCGATAGCTCGATTATAGAAATTAATCTTATCCCCTGTGATGTTGTAATTCCTACCGCCGACCATCGCTTTAATGTGTCCCGTCTTCGGTTCATAAGCAATAAGTGCGGCTTGTAAGTAATCATTAATGGGATCAATGCCGTGTGGATTCCATTTATTGGTATCGTAATCGGGTAGACGCCGCCCGCCGTAAGTTTTATCCATCACGCGAAGGTGCTTTGCGACCTCTCTTTCGGCGACGAATTGCATGGACATATCTATTGTGGTGTATACCTTCAACCCGCCACTATACAAATTGTCTTTGAGTTCAGGCAGTCGAATAAGTGCTTCATGGACATAGTCAAGAAAATGCCCAGCCTCTTTCAGTGCTGTTCTTGTCCCTTTTCTGGGTAGGTTTCGCGGGAGGAGTGGGGCATCTCGGCTTGTACGCCATTCGGATTCAGTCGTGATATAAGCCTGATCAAACATCTGATCGAGTACGATATTTCGTCGATTTAGTGCTCTTTCCGGGTTGGAAAAAGGTGAAAAAGCGTAGGGACCCTTTGGAAGTGCGGCAAGCAATGCGCACTCGTGATAGTCCAGTTCCGAGACCTCTTTCCCGAAATATCCGAGTGCCGCTTGCTGGACACCGTGATACGTTTTCGCGCCATACCTCGACCTACCCAAATCAACGTGGTTCAGATAGCGTTCAAAAATTTCGTCCTTAGAGAAAGCCTTCTCAATTTTCACAGCGAGGAGTATCTCTCTCGCCTTCCGAATCACACTTCTGTCGGATCGCTGATCGAAGAGATAGATATTTCGTGCTAACTGTTGGGTCAGTGTGCTGGTCCCAGCCAAGCGACTGCCGTGCAAGAGGTTGTTTTTGAATGCCCCAGCGAGACGTATTAGATCAATCCCCCAATGCTCAGAAAATCGCCGATCCTCAATGGCAGTGAATGCGCCTGTGAGCTTGTCAGGCATTTGCAGTAGCGGAATCAGGCGACGCGTGGAACCCTCATCATCGGCAAACTCGCCGATTTTCTCAGGTTCAAGGTAGAAATTTTGGCGTACAGAATTATTTGCATTCCGGATAGCGGCAATTTTCCCATCCTTCACTGAAATCCGAACGTGTCCAGCCTTCACATCAAGATTCGGATATTCAAAATCTCGCAGATGGATACGCAGGGTCCCGTCTTTCGCTATAGCATACTCTCCTGGAGCACTCAATCTTGGAATGAGTTCCGCGACTTTCTTGTATTCCAAACGTTTCAATTTATCAATCAAAAATGCGATTTTATCGGTTTCCTGCACTTCGCAGACTGCGGAGTAAACCTCCAGATGTTGCCGCCATGTCTGGATATCAGCATCGTATTCAAGGCGATACAAGTCGATGTCTCGGACATCTTCCCAACACGCGATCAACATACCTCCTGCAAACCCAATGGCAGCAAAAATCGCCAGAAACACGCATATACCTGCAACCCAAAATAGAGTTAACACTGCTTGAAAAAGATGATAAAAGAATCGAAGCATTTTGTTTTTTCGCCCCCTGCGTGACGCTAACGAAGAGATTCAAGGGTTGCGGTTGGAATTCACGGCGTTCTATCTACGCTCGTTTTCCGAACTCGCTTAATCGTACATCCGACAGCTCTTGTCTTTTTGGATGACTTTGGAATATCTTTTCCAGTGATCACTAAATCTAAAGCATCTCGGAGATAGTGTTTCGTTGGCTCCTTCGGACTGTTGTCAATTGCACCTGCGTAGCGCAGAACATGTTCGGCATCAAGAAGAAAGACCTCTGGCGTTCTTCTCGCTCCGAGATAATCAGCAATTTTATTCTCCGGATCTTTTAGCACAGGAAATTCAAAACCGTACTTCTCACTGTATTCCGAAATCTCTTCAATCTTCTCTTGTTTATTTGAATTTATCCCAATAAATTGCACGTTCTTTTCATCGTAAGTCTTGACTAAGGCAACGATTCGCTCGGCATAGTCTGTTGCTATTGGGCATTGCGTAGCGAGGAACAGTACAACTGTGGCAGATTTCTCTTCACTGAGTTTATACAGAGCGTGAGAGGTGCCACCCGCATCCTTGAGTATAAAGTCCTTGACCATGCCATCAAGTTCAACCCTCTCTGCTTTCTCTTTCGCAACCCCTATATCTACAGCCATAATCACCGAAGTAATTATCAGAAAGGCAAGACTGGACTTAGCGAGAATACGCGCAAAAAAACTAAGGCTTTGCATTTTCAATTTTTCCTTTAATCCTTCAATTAAGACGTTAACAGTTCTATTCGGTTTCAATTCTCTTATAGCCGGACAATTACCATACGTGGAAAAAAGATTAATTTTTCCTTGCATTTTTAAACTGAATATAGCATAATATATAAATATAAACTAATGCTTACTATAGGAGATAGAGGAGACAGACCCATGGCAAAGAACTTGACAGGTAGACAACGCGAGATTTTCACCTATATTCAGACGCGTATCAAGGAAGGTTACCCACCGACGATTCGTGAGATAGGTCGCCAATTTGGCTTTTCTGAGAAAGCGGCACATGACCATCTCAATGCCCTTGAGAAAAAAAGGTATATCAGCCGGGAAGATGGTAAGCCACGCGCAATTTCGATTTTAAAAGAGGCAGACCCGAAGCTTGAAACCAGCAAATGGCTGGAAGGACAGAACGCAAATCTTGCCTTGGCGGAAGTGCCCCGGAATGTTACTGAGATCCCGATCTTTGGACGTGTAGCGGCAGGCGAACCGCTCCTCGCATCGCAGAATATAGAAGGAACCCTTCCAATGCCGACGCGCATGCTTAACGATTATGAGTGCTTTGCACTTCGTATTATCGGATCGAGCATGATCGGTGTTGGAATTCTGGACGGTGATTTTGTCGTTGTTAGAAGGCAATCAAATGCCGACCCAGGTGATATCGTCGTAGCACTGGTTGAGGACGAAGCAACGGTAAAACGCTTCTTTATCGATGGCGACCGAGTCCGGTTGCAACCGGAAAATCCAGCGATTGAACCGAGTATTTTCGATATCAAGGACGTAATGATACTCGGTAAAGTCATCGGTCTTCATCGAGAATTATAGCAACATCCTACATCCGACACCACAACTATATGGGCAGAACGAGATGTCTGCCCATTATCTCCTGAAAATTTTATTTTTCATCCAGAAAACCGGTCAATTCGTGCAGATGAGAGAGTTGAACATCCACCATAGAAGGATCTGGACACGGTTTCATCTGATCTCCAACAAGCCAGGCAGTCCACATGCCAGCATTCTTACCGCCAACCATATCTGCAGGATAACTATCCCCAACGTAGATCGCTTGATCCGGTGCAACTCCTAATTCCGACAGAGCCGCTTCAAATATGCGAGCGTCCGGCTTCGCTATCCCTAAAACTGTAGAGTCTATAATTACCTCAAGCAAGGGTGATAGTCCATACTCATCACACCACCCTCGAGTGTTCCCAAAGTTATTACTAATCACTGCCAGTTGATAGGTGTCGTGCAGTGTTTCAAGCCATCGCCGATTCTCTGCGAGGCTTTTAGCGGCACCTTCACAGAACCAATCAACGTACTCGTCTTTCATCTTCTCGCTCAACCCCAACCGCTTATAAATTCCCACTGCAATCGCCTCTGCAGTCTCCCGCAAAGTACAACGTGCTGCATATTCAGACGCGACCGCTCCAATCGGCAGCATTGAACCGTCTTGGTAAGACAACTTAAGAGAAGAACCCTGCTTTCGCAAACGCGATGCCACGGTGCTCACAGCGTCTTGGTAAGACCACTCAATAGAAGGATCACCGAATGCGAATTCTGTTATCGTTGCTTTATCCGCTTCGTCAAACGCTTCACGCGTAATTTCCGGATGCCTTTCTTGGATAAACTGATATGTTCGTTCCAACCAATGAATGCCATTCCCGTCTAAAGTTCCGCCAAAATCAAATACCAATGCGCGGATGTCCTTCATTCAGTCTTCCTTTTATGTTTAAACAATACAATCCTTCTTATATAACTCTGTTTCAACCGCTTTTACGACTTCACCCGCCCCAATTTCCTGCATGCAAAGATAGGGTGCGTCTTGTAAATGGCACGATCGCTTGTAACACGGACGACACGAGACCGACTTCTCAATGACCGTATGCCCAGTCCCATAAGGACGATGGCGCATCGGATCTGTCGGCCCGAAGAGTGCGACTGTCGGTGTATTGACCGCTGCGGCGATGTGCATAGGTCCGCTATCGCAGGTTAAACAGACCTCACATCTTTCTAACAATGCACCGAGTTGCAAAATTGATGTCTTTCCAATAAGATTAGTTATCGGAAGCGAAGCAGGCAATTCTTCTGCAAGTGTCTGTTCCGCAGGTGAACCTGTTAGGACAACCTTCACTTCTGAGCCAAGGTGTGTAATTTTATGGATTACCTCAGCAAAATTTTCGACATACCACCGTTTTGTTTTCCACGTTGTTCCTAAGTTAACAGCAATAAGCCGATCATCTCGCGAAACACCTTCAACACGCAAAAGATTTTCAATGAAGTGTCGGTCAGCATCCGTATGCCAAAACTCCAAATCGTCCGATGCGGTATCAAGGTCCAGCATCTGCAGCACCCGTAGATACCGATGTACCTCATGGACGTTTGTATTATCCGCAGAAGACTCCGTTAGCAGTATACCACGTCCACTGACGTTCGTACCAATACGAATTGGAATTCGCGCGAGGAACGGTAGCAAAGCGTTTCGGAATGAGGTAGGATGCAACACAACAGCAAGGTCAAAAGATCTATTTCGTATCTGACGCACCAAATTCGCGAGCGATCGGCAACGTCCTTCCGTTTTTTGATCAACGATGCAGTCATCAACATAAGGGTGCGATCGCATTAAATCTGCGACACGGGGACGCAATAGAAGTTCCAGACGGGAGCCACTGAACGTCTGCTTTAGGGTGCGTAACGCGGGGGTTAGCAGCACCATATCACCGATCCAGCCACCTGTCTGACACACCAGAATGTTTTGCATCACAGCACCAGCGAAACACTCAAACGCATTGCTTTAGAAAAAGAGCGGGTTCGACCAAGCCTTCTTACCTGTTTCGTCTGTTACTTCAACCCGAACATATTTCGCACCATTCGGAATACTATATGTCGCTTCGGTCAACAGTTCACCCTCCGGTGGCAGAATTCGCCGACCGCGACTGCACTCGGCTTTGAAAACAATTGATTGCGCCTCTGAACATTTAACCGTAACTTCGCCACCGTCTAATGTCATATCCTCGATTTCAGGTCCGAGTGTGGAATAGAACGCACCTGATCGGAGTGCTTCCATGATACTCTCAATCGACAGGTCTTGTGCCTTCACCATAATCCATCCGTGGAAACAGTCGTGTTCGGTACCATGCGCATCATCAGAGGCGATTCCGAGAACGGGTCCTCCTCTATCCAACAGATCATCCCACGCCTGTTCCGAAAAGCCTTTGCCGATACTCATACAGGTATCGTTATAAACTTCAATAGCGAAATAATTTCGCAATGGTAGATAATCTGTAATCGTATGCCCGGACCAATAGGGATGACATAAAACGGCTTCACCCCCCTGCGCTTTAATTTCATCGAGCACTGCGTTCGGGTGCATCTTTGCACAATTCAGTGTTTCATGAATATTAATGGCGACAAAGTGATACGTCGCACCACCATAGGGATTCGATGGATGAACTTCGCTCCCTGATATTGCCAAAAAGTCTGATGTACTGTAAGCACTGACATCATTAACCTTACGATGATCTGTTAGCACGAGGAAATCGTACCCTGCCTCACGATATGCTCCGAACCGGTCAGACATCGGAAGTTGACCATCAGACTCGGTGCTGTGGCTATGCGTATTTCCTCGGTACCATTGTCCTGGCTGGTGGAAAGGGTTGGCGTTGTACATGGGTAGCTCCTTATTCCGTGATAATGTTTCAAGTCTCAGGAGATGTTGCATAAATCTATTGGACGAACTTCACACGTCCATATCTATTTTAGCATATCTACAGTCCGTATGTCAATTTTTTAGTTGTCAATTATCAATGATCCGCTGTCAGTGGTTAACAGGCGAGGTTTTATGAGGATTGTGCCTATCAGAAGCCAAGCGTTGCGATTTAAAGTTCGTTCCGAACAAGAGGTCTGTGGAATACCAAAAAATAAAAGATTGACAATATCACGCGGTTGTGATATAATTTTGCAAGTTAAGAGACACAAACTTATGAAACACGAATATGAAACTCAGATCTTCACATCTCTTTTCCGCAGGAGAAAACCGTTATGAAATCCTACAGGCAAATCGTCGAGGAAGCGAAAACAGAAATCCCGGAGGTAACCGTCGACGAAGTAAAGAACGAACAGGAGCAAGAAAGCGATTTCGTGCTACTCGATGTGCGCGACGAAGATGAATATCGCGCTGGCTATATCCCGAACGCGGTGCACGTCACACGGGGAATGCTGGAATTTTCGGTTGAGAACTACATTCCCGATCGAAACCAAAAAGTTATCATCTACTGTGCGGCAGGACTCCGCTCTCTCCTTGCTGCGAAATCCTTACGTGAAATGGGTTACACCGATACCATCTCTCTCGCGGGTGGATATCGCGATTGGATGGCGGCGGGTTACCCGACAGCACAAGATAAACCGATGACCCATGAGCAACTGGATCGTTACAGTCGTCACTTCATGCTCACTGAGGTTGGGGAACAGGGGCAAGCAAAACTCCTTGATGCGAAGGTGCTAATGGTCGGTGCGGGTGGTTTAGGCTCACCCGCGGGTGTGTATCTCGGTGCCGCCGGTGTTGGACACCTCGGTATTATCGATTCCGATGTTGTGGAGCTAAGTAACCTCCAACGTCAGATACTTCATCGCACAGAATCCGTTGGTACACCGAAGGTGCAATCCGCGACAACGACGATCAAGTCACTGAACCCTGATATCAACATCACACCGTATAATCTCCGCTTGACTGCCGATAATGTTGAAGAGATTTTCTCGGAATACGACTTGATTGTTGACGGGTGCGACAATTTTGCGACCCGTTATCTCGTCAACGACGCCGCTGTATTGATGAACAAGCCGGTTGTTCACGGCAGTATTTTCCAATTTGAAGGACAGGTAACCCTCTTTAAACCACACGAGGGACCGTGCTACCGATGCATGTATCCGACGCCGCCGCCACCCGGCATGGTGCCCAGCTGAAGTGAGGCGGGTGTCCTGGGCGTGCTCCCAGGCGTAATTGGTGTCATGATGGCAACCGAAGCGATTAAATACATTATCGGTATCGGCGAACCTCTCATCGGTAGGCTCATCCTATACGACGCACTCAGTATGACCTATCGCGAAATGAAAATCAGTCGAGATGAGAACTGCCCACTTTGCGGGGACAACCCCGTCATTACGGAATTGATTGATGATTACGATGCCGCGGCGGAAAATCCGGACACCTTTGCCCCCGCCGCTGATTAACCCTTAGCACTCGATCATGTGATTGAGATGACTCCGAGGAGATACGTATATGCTACCTTGCCCTGATTGTAATAATCCGTTGACGCAGTTTCCGATTGAACAAAACGATGTAGATCTCGTCAGTTGTGATAGTTGCTACGGTACATGGCTTGTCTATCCAGGTGACGATCTTGAGCGCGTAGACAACGTCGATTTCGATGACCTCGTTGAAGCGTACGGTACTGAGTATCCCATTGATGTCGATCCAAGTACAGTCGAACTGCCTGAAGAAGTCGAAGACGCATTGATGTAAATGGACTTATCTCACAGTGTTTCCTGGGACAGTAGGAATCATCCCCTGATCTGGACACTTCAAAAAAATTAGAAAAAAAGTAGCATGTTTTTTTGAAATGTGCTATAATGACTTTAATCCACTCTTTTAAGGAGGTTTTTAATGCGAACTTTCATTTTATTGGCGATGCTAAGCCTTATTGTTTCGCCGGCATTCGCACAGAAATATATCAGCTGGGAAGCGGAAAACTTTAACGATTCAAACGGCACAAAATTTGAAGTCTTTGATGTCCCGACGGATCACCCCGGTAACGCCGATAATGCTGTAGACGATTACACCGTCACAGAAGCATCCGGTGGTGCTTACATCGGTTCACACAATGGGACTGGAAACGATGGTGGTGACTGGGTGAAATACGAATTCACCGTTGAAGCAGACGATTGGCATTTCTGGGGACGTGTGATTGCCCCTTCAGTTGCCGATAACTCCTGTTTCTGGGCATTCGATGCTGCCGACGGTGATGTCGCCTCTACCAACGACGCTACCATGAACATCTGGGACTTTTTTGAAATAGAGGCACTCCGGGTTAACTATACAACCGACTGGGTCTGGTTCCGGTTGAATACGCGCGACGGTCCTTTTGAGGGAACAGAAGCGATTCAGCACGGCGACGATCCTGTTCCCGTGGAACTGGATGCTGGCGATCATACACTGCACATCGCCCATCGCGAAGACGGTACATACATCGACAAAATTTTCGCGACAACAGATGTGGAATTTGATCCGAACGAAACCGATCCACAGACCGCTGTTGAAGCGCAAAACAAACTTACTACAACTTGGGGTTCGCTGAAAGCTGGATTCTAAGGTGAACAAACACTTAAAAGCACCCACTCGTTGGGTGCTTTTATTTTTAACAGACAATGTGAAAGCAGAAACCATCCTACTGACCTCCCTGATACTCGTCTGCTGTGCCGTGACACCCTCCGTTGCCGAAACAACACTTCGCTTTACAGACCAGACACAACAATCAGGTATCCATTTCAAACATACCAACGGTGCATCTGAAGAGAAATACCTACCGGAAACGATGGGATCCGGCGGACTCTTTTTTGACTACAACAATGATGGGCATCTCGACATCTATCTCGTCAATAGTGGCACGCTCAGCCGCACTTCCGAATCCCGTAGACATCCCAATGACATGAACGTCCTCTACCGCAATAAAGGTGATGGAACATTTGTTGACACCACAGTAGAAGCAGGACTTCAGCAAAATCACGGTTACGGCATGGGATGCCTCGCGGCAGATTACGACAATGACGGTGATGCCGACCTTTACCTCACCAACTTCGGTAGAAACCAACTTTACCGGAACAATGGGAACGGTACCTTCACGGACGTTACGTCACACGCCGGTGTTGGGGACGGTAAATGGAGCGTTAGCGCGTCCTTCGGGGACTTTAACCTCGACGGACACCTTGATCTCTATGTCGCAAACTATTTGGATTATCAATTAGAGACCGCCCATGCTTGCTTTCTGGAAGGTGTTCATATTTACTGTGGTCCGCATGAATATCCCGGAGCGCGTGATACACTCTATCAGAACAATGGCAATGGCACATTCACAGACGTTACGAGCCGTGCAATGGTTCACAACACCGGTAAAGGGTTAGGGGTGCTCTTTACAGACTATAACAATGACGGGTATCCTGATATTTTCGTTGCTAACGATGCTGTTCCTGATTTCCTCTACCAGAACAACAAGGATGGAACTTTCACAGATGTCGCGATCACTGCGGGGGTTGCCTATAATTCAGAAGGACGTGCAACAGCGAGTATGGGAATCGCTTCCGGTGATTACGATAATGACGGCGTTCAAGATCTTTTCGTTACGAACTTCTCTCTGGAAATTAACAGCCTCTTCCACAACGATAATGACGGCTTTTATACGATGACCACCTTTGAAGCCGGACTCGCCGATGCAAGTTTCTCAAAACTCGGCTTCGGTACCCAGTTCATTGACGCAGATAACAACGGCAGACTCGAACTCTTTGTCGCAAACGGACACGTGTGGGACAACGTATCAGAGGTTACACCATCGCTCTCCTACAGGCAACAATGCCAGATTTTTGGGAACACAGGAACAGGAGCATTCACAGACCTGTCTGAGACAGCGGGACTGTTTTTCAAGCACTCTGTTGTCGCTCGCGGTGTCGCCGTTGGCGATTATAACAACGATGGCGCGGCGGATATTCTCGTCACCTGTTGTGATGAACCCCCTATTTTGCTACGAAACGATTCCCAAGTCCACAACTCTGTGAAAATCCGGCTCGTCGGCACCGAAAGCAACCGCGATGGAATTGGTACGAAGGTGTGGGTGCGGACAGATGAAATGACGCTGTTCAGGGAGGTAACGTGTGGAGGCAGTTACGCCTCTGGTAGCGAGCAAACGCTCCTTTTCGGTATCGGTGCTCAAAAGACAATTCAATCAATCGAGGTAAAATGGCAAAGTGGACATACGCAAACGCTCGATTTCTCAAGCACCGAAAGTCCCGTCAATAAAACTATCTATATTACTGAGAATCGGAGTTCCGTCCTACAGAAGGACTGAATGTTTCTGCGAATTTGTTTGACATTATTGATTTCTGAGCGTATAATAATACAATGATTGTATCTGACGATAGAGGCGATTTGGAACGCCTCAATTTTATGAATTCTAAAACATGTGAGGGATAATCGATTGGCTCAACAGAAAGCAACTAATATTACGTGGCATGATGCGATTGTCACGGCGGAAGATAGAGAAAAATTACTGAATCAGAAAGGCTGTGTAATTTGGTTTACAGGTCTCTCCGGTTCAGGTAAATCGACGTTAGCAAACGCAGTTGAACAACTACTCCATCAACAACGGCACCACACCTACGTTTTGGACGGCGACAACGTTCGCCACGGGCTGAACAAGAATTTGGGTTTTTCACCTGAAGATCGCGAGGAAAACATTCGTCGCATTGGTGAAGTCGCGAAACTTTTTGCAGATGCCGGCACTATTGTTATGACAGCCTTCATCTCGCCCTATCGCGCCGATAGGGATCAGGCAAGGGAATTGATCGCTGAAGGTAGATTCGTTGAAGTTTTCGTGGAGTGTCCGCTTGAAGTCTGTGAAACGCGCGATACGAAAGGCTTATACAAAAAAGCACGTGCTGGAGAGATTAAGGAGTTTACCGGTATCAGTGCCCCTTACGAACCACCTGTCGATCCAGAGGTCACAGTGAACACAGCAGAACTCTCACTCGAAGAATCCGCGCACGCTGTCGTCGCGTTTCTTGTGAAAGCAGACTTAGTTCCGAGTGGAAATTAGGCGAGCAACAGAGATATACGCTTAATACGAAAAATGCCACGCAGAGAGGGAGACCTGAAAATGGAATCAGTTATCAGGAATTTCAATGAGAACGGGTTCGCCATCCTGCGCGGCGTTTTGGAACCGGTAACGCTTGAGACTGTCAAACACGAATGTGAAGCGTTAGTCGCTGAACTCGCAGTGTGCCGGTATACAGAAGGAAAACTGACGGATACCTACCCCGATGCCTCTTTTGAAACCCGCCTAATTCGACTCTACGAAGACTATCCCGACGAAAACCCAACCATTTTTCGTTCGGAACTCCATCGGGAAGGTTTCTTTGACGTGTTCGCACATCCCACCCTTCTTGAACTCGCGAGTCTTATCCTCGGTCCAGAAATCCGATTATACCCGAACTACTCTGTTCGTCCGAAACTACCAGAGAACAAACGAACAGAGGTCCTATGGCACCAAGATGCCGGTTACACTTCAAAAGAGGCGGATGTCTTGCGGATGATGAACGTCTGGACGCCTTTAGTGCCGGTCAACGTCGAAAATGGGTGTATGGAATTCATTCCGGGAAGTCATAAGTGGGGTGTTGTTCCACACGAAAAGGATGAGTACTACCTACGTATACACGATGACTATATCAAACCAGTTGAAGCGGATGCCATCCGTATTGAGATTATGCCGGGGGATGTCGTAATTTTCAGTAATCTGCTGTTCCATCGTGGGCTCCCGAACCGCGCTTCACATATCCGATGGAGTTTAGATTGGCGTTATCAAGATGCCAGACAACCGACGCTTCGGACGACCCAAGGGCATCTACTCCACTCACAAATTACGCCAGACACCGTCGTTAAGGACGCAACAGTATGGGCACAACTCGAATTTTCCTAAATTGAATCAAGAGCACCAAGTTTGGAACGAGTGGAAAGTAGGTCCGGTAGGAGGGAACTCCGATTCCCGACCTGCGACGCTTGAAACGGAATGGTAGCCTGCAACAATACGCAGAAACACCCAAGCAAAAACACGCAGGCGGATATACGTTGATTAACGTTATCCACTAAATCCCCTAATCGAACCGCAAGGTAAAATTAAAATATGAAGCTAATTCAATTTCATCTACCGAATTTAGGCAAACGGGTCGGGATTGTCACCCGCGATGAAGAAGTGATTGATGTAACGAGCGAGGAATCACCCGGTGTATTAGAGGTGTTGGAACTCGCTGACAGGGAACAGGTAAGCATTGGCGTAATACTCGCCGACATCCAAGAGAAAGTCGCAACGCCCGCCCCGATGCAACTCCGTTCACTGCCAGAGGCAGCAAACGAATCTACCGAACCCGAAGGGCTTACGCTCAAGAAATTAGATGTCGCTCCCGATGAAAATGTCCCACATCTCTTATCCCCAATTGATTCCCCTGAAGTTTGGGGATGCGGGGTAACCTACAAACGGAGCGCGGACATGCGTGATGACGACAGTGAACAGGACATCTATAGTCGTGTCTATTTCGCTGACCGCCCGGAGATATTCTTCAAAGCGACACCTGCGCGATGCGTCGGACCCAACGGTTTTATTGGCATTCGGAGCGACTCCGCCTTGACAGCAACCGAACCAGAACTCGCCTATGTTCTCGGTAACAATGGAGAAATCATCGGATATACGCTTTGTAACGACGTATCCGCATGGGACATCGAACGCGACAATCCACTCTATCTTCCACAATCTAAAGTCTTCTACGGTTGCTGCGCACTCGGTCCTATGTTCCTCACACCATCGGAAGTGGACGATCCCTATAACCTGGACATGCAATGCACCGTTCTGCGGGACGGAGACGCTATCTATAAAGGCGATGTCAACACATCTCAAATTAATTGGAAGTTTGAAGAACTCACCGAATTTTTGATGCGGGATAACCCAATCCCATTTGGAACTGTTGTCTCAACAGGCACTGGTATCATTGTTCCAAACGATTTACCCCTTGCCCCAGGTGATACTGTCCAGATAGAAATTGATGCGTTCGGCACACTGTCAAATCCCGTTAAGCAACTTTAGGAGTCCGCATGATGTCCGGGGTTACTTGCAGTGTCAAAATTAGAAAAGGAAAGCCGCCTGCAACAACGGCGCAGGGTTTTTGCTTGGAGGTTTCCCTCAGATATACGGAAAGACACTTTATGCATCAAATCCACCTGACCGAACCGCAAGGAATAATTAAAAACCTGCAACAACGGCGCAGGGTTTTGCTTGGGGGTTTCCCCCAGATATACAGAAAGGAATGTCAAAGCCTAAATCTATGTGATTGAACGCTTTGCGAATAATTAAAAAAATGAATACCGGAACTGAACCTTTCATCGGCATGCACAAAACGGAATTAGACACACCCGCTCTGCTGATCGACTTGGATAAAATGGAAGCCAACATACAGACGATGGCGGACTACATCAGCACAGTAAACGCGCAGTTGAGACCTCACATGAAGACGCATAAAACGCCCATTATCGCGCATAAACAGATTGCCGCGGGTGCTATCGGCGTTACCTGTGCGAAACTCGGTGAGGCAGAAGCCGTCATCCACGCTGGTGTCCGAGATGTCCTGATCGCCAACCAAGTTGTCGGTTCACATAAAATTGCGCGTCTCATTAACCTCGCGAAGCACTCGGAAATTATGGTGGCAGTCGACAATCCTCAGAACGTGCAAGCCATCTCCGAGGCAGCCGCCGCCAAAGGTGTAACCGTCAGGATGTTAATAGAAGTGAATATCGGCATGGACCGATGTGGTGTTGAACCCGGTCAACCAGCGTTAGAACTGGCAAACCAGATACGCCAAAGCCCAAACCTAAAGTTCGAGGGATTAATGGGCTACGAGGGGCACACCGTCGCGAAGCCTGACCTAAAGGAACGCAAGGCAAACGTGCAAGAAGCCATGCAACATCTGATTGACACCAAAGACTACGTCGAAAAACACGGTATAGAGGTTTCCATTATGAGTGGTGGTGGCACAGGCACCTTTAACCTCACAGGAAGCATCCCAGAAATGACAGAGGTGCAGGCGGGCTCCTACATCTTCATGGATTCTACCTACCGAAACGTAGAAGGTATTGGAGAGCAGTTCGACTGCTCTCTGTCAGTCTTGGCAACTGTTGTGAGCCGTCCATCCACAGATCGAGTCATAGTGGATACAGGTTTGAAAGTGCTCGCAAAAGAGTTCGGGATTCCCCAACCGATCGGTATAACGGGGATGGAGCTGACTGGACTTTCTGAAGAGCACGGAACTTTAAAAACTGTTGGGCAAGTATCCGATACGAACGTCTCCCTCACACCGGGGGATAAACTTGAAATTCTACCAACGCACTGTTGTACGACGGTGAACCTACACGACAGATATTACGGCATCCGTAACGGGATCGTTGAATCTGTGTGGGACATCGCCGCGAGAGGTAAATCACAGTAATGATTACAACAACCACTAATACAATTGAAGGCAGACAGATCCGACAGTATCTCGGACTCGTTACGGGTGAGGCTATCATGGGCGCGAATGTTATTAGCGACTTCATGGCGAGTATCACAGACTTTGTCGGTGGACGTTCAGACACTTATGAGAACAAATATGCGGAAGCGCGTGAGACAGCACTCCAAGAGATGGAAGAAGAAGCGCAGCGCAAAGGGGCACACGCAGTCGTCGGTATCGATATTGACTATCAGGTACTCGGTGCCAATAACGGCATGCTGATGGTAACAGCGACTGGAACTGCTGTCAAAATTGAGTGAACTTTCGTGGGAAGGGTGTTTCTGCGGATTTCCCCTCGTAACCCCGATTTCCTTTGCGATACGCTCACAAACACCGCAAGCGTATCCGAGATAAAAATGTAGGAGAAAATGCCATGAAAACAAATCGTTCTATATTTAATTTTAACAGTGCTAGGAAATTTGGTTACCTGTTCAGCTTGCTTGTTGCGGGTATCTTGATGCTGATCCAGCCTCCTGCTGAAGGATACATCGCAAAGCGTTACACAATCAGACAAATCGTTGCGGAAAGTACCAATGTCGTATTCGGAACCGTTACTGAGGTCAACACCAAGCGAAAGACAGCGAAAGTCAAGGTAAAAGAGAATCTCAAAGGCACCAGTGAATTTCAGGAGATCAAGATCCGACTTGATGTCTACAAAGGAAAAGTGGATCACAGAGAAGAGGCAATGCGTCTTATGAAGCAGGGCACCCCGATTATCGTCTTTTATCTCAGACAAGGCAGACGAATTGATAGCCTCGCACACATAGGTGGGAAATGGTTTCAAACCCAAACCACAAAACGGGGAGACGAATGGGGTTGGTGGCTGTTTACACACACTGAAAAATACCTCAATAATGACAAAGTCTCAAGACGCGATTCAACACCGGATTTTCAAGAAGAATTGCGTACCCTACTCAGTGGAGATGCCCTTCAACTGCTGCTGCTGAAAACAGATAGGTATGAGTCGGAATCTCGCGCCATCGCCGAACTTGACGCCGTAGCAGATTTCGGTTTCGTTTATCATGCGACAAGCGATCGCAATTTACCGACCCTTCGTGAAGCGGATATCCTATGGCTCGGTTTCCGTACGCTTTCGGATGGCAGATACCGACTTAACCGGGAACGAGAAAGACGGATTAAGGAATTCGTAAAGAATGGTGGTATTGTTATCGCTTCTGGACAGGATAGCGATAGGGAACGTCCGTGCGGTAGCGGCTGGCTACCCGAACCACTTAGGGGTGTGGAAAGTTCAACCCGGAATGATTTCAAAATCACTTCCCACGCAGGCGAACTCTTTAAGGAACCGAATCGTATTCGATCGGGTCAACTTTCGCTCGATGATTCATGGAGGGGATGGAATGAGAAATATGAGATCCTCGCCACAACCAATGATGGCAAAGAGATCGTCGTTGCTAAATTGAAACACGGCAAAGGGATGTATCTGGTCACCAACCTCCACAATCAGAGATCCTCGCAAGTTTCCAAGAATCGTCGAATGCTTGAGAATTTGGTGCATTTCGCTGTCCGATTTTTGGAAACATCCAAGTAGCATATGAGGTAAGTAGAGATGAGAAAAGCGATATTGAAACAAACAATAAAACAACCTCGGATTGAAATGCGGCACCTCGGTTTCCGTGTGAAAATGTTTCTACTGCTGAGTCTCGTCTTCCTTTTCTTGGAAACCTCCGTAAGCCCTGCACATGCAGTTATTCCGCAGTTGCTTGGACCGCTCACGGCTTTGTTAAGCATCGTCCCGCAGATTCTTGCCTTTGTTGGGGTCGCCCTGATAACTGGGCTTGTGTTTGCAAGGGATACGACAAAAATGCTTTTCTATAAGTTCCGCGATTTTGCGAGTGCGCATAAAATCACAGCTTCCGTTCTGAGTTTAATTCTTCTTATCGGATTTGGATGGGGGAGTTACAAACTCATTTTGATGACCATAAATCCGATTACAACATCCCCTGAAGCGACGATTCACATAACGAGAAGGGGAGTTGCACATACAGGCACGTCATGGTCAAGTTTCCGAGGCGGAAAAAGTCGTACTGGACATGTAGATACCCTCTCAGGACCAACAAACGGCACTCCCGCATGGATTTTTACAGATGAAAAGCCGATGGCGGTTGACTTCTCCTCGTCTCCAGCGATTGTTGGGAATCGGCTTTATATCGGTTCCTCACACGGGTCGATCTTTTCATTAGGGGGTGCGACTTACTGCATTGATACGGAGACGCAGAAGATTCTCTGGCGGCATACTTCTCCGACTCCGATTTTTTCATCACCCGCAGTTGCCGGCGGCAGGGTCTACATCGGTGAAGGTTATCACCACGATAGTGATTGTCACCTCCGATGTCTTGATGCCCACACAGGTGAACAGATTTGGTCATTCCAAACAACGAGTCATGTTGAATCAACCCCGTTCATCAGTCAGGGGAAACTCTATTTCACGGCAGGTGCTGACGGGGTCTATTGTATTGATGCGTTAGAAGGACAAGAAATTTGGCATTATCCGGCGGTTCATGCCGACATGTCGCCTGTTGTGCATAAGGACAAGGTTTACTTCGGCACAGGTTATGGAGATTACCGGATTTACGCTGTCGATGCCCAAACAGGTGCTGAGGCATGGTCGAAACAGATGCCATATCCCGTGTGGGGAAGTCCGAGCGCAGAAGGAAATATTGTCTATTTTGGACTTGGAAGGGGTAATTTTTCGGATAGTGCTCCGATACCTGCAGGTAAAGTCGTCGCTCTTGACACGGAAACTGGTGGCACCATATGGGAACATGAAGCAGGAGATGCTGTCCTAACAGCTATCTCCATTCAGAACGGTTACATCTTCTTCGGTTCGCGCGATGGGTATGTCTATTCTCTCCAGTCAACAGATGGACAACTCAACTGGAAAACGGATCTCGTTGGACCCGTTGTTTCCTCACCCGCTGTAACGATGGATACTGTTTATGCGGCAACGAAAGACGGGAACATCTACGCGCTCGCTACCAGCGATGGAAAGGTACAGTGGGAGTTTGATACGAGAATCATTAACCGGAACATAGAAATGTATTCATCACCCGCCATTGCCAACGGCTTGCTTTACATCGGCTCAAGCGACCGATATATTTTCTGCTTTGGTGCGGATGAAGGTCGTGAAATGATTGGTAATCGGTGATAAGGAGCAACAAATGAACACGCGTATTCTTATGACAATTGCTCTGCTCGTTTTCATCACAAATACGATAGCAGACGCGCAGTGGCGTAGTAAAACCCATGACGTTTACAATGCTCTCATGATTCCACCGGGTGTTGACATTAAGGTAGGTGATTTTAGCGAGTATTGGGAAGGTGTTTTTGAAACGGTTAAAGGGACTGATGGTAAGATCTTCTGTGGTGTCGAGTATTCAGGAAATGTGTTTCAAGAGCATAACGGTGGAAAATGGAAGGGACCCGATGACCACCAAACCTGCTTCGCAATTCTTTGGGATCCCGAGGCAATTTATATCTCAATCGCCGTCGATGATGACGAGCATGAACACGCTGCAGCCGCTGCTTGGAACGGGGACGGCGCGCAACTCGCCTTTGAAATGAGCGGCAAACGGAGCCCCGGTTTACCAATGTGGCTCTATAATGTAGGTTTAGATGATAAAGCAAAGGACATTCTTCCAGGGGCACTCAATGAGAATCCGGGTGGTAAAGGCATCGCTCCCGGTGAAGACATCGCCATTGTTCGAAACGAGGCAGAAAAAGAAACCTACTATGAAATCAGGTTCACGGCGGAAGAGTTGCAAGTAAAAGGTAAAAAATTCAGCGACGGGTTTAAATTCGGACTCGGTATCTGTGTCAATGACGGTGACAGAGAAGCAGGACAGGAAGGACAGAAGGGCTGGAGCGGTTGGTATACCCATTCTATCGTTTTCGGTAAGAACTCAGAGCATACAGGGTTGGTCGTCCTTACGAATGAAGTGCTTGCTGTCGAAGCCTCTAATAAGTTAGCCACAACATGGGGCACCTTAAAATCTGTGCGATAAGAGACACCCGAAAAATAAGAAAAGCCGCCAACCGTGGCGGCTTTTTTATTAACTTAATGAACCTAATGCTCGTGATGGTCGGATTTGTGGTAATGTAACCGAAGCAGATCTACCCCAAAATCGTCTGCGATGTGTCGCCACACGGAATGGATGTGGTTCGCATTGTTCTGCGTGTTATCATATTCTACAAAGAAGAATGGACCGTGTAACCTATAATAGTGTGGGGTCTTTGGTGTCTCTCCTCCCGCCCAGGCGAAGTGGATATCGTTGACGCTCCCTTCGCGTAGTTTGCGGAGTTCGATTTGGGCAACTTCATCAGGCAGTCGATCAATATATTCATGGACGAGGTTCATCAGAAGTTCGCGTTGGGATGTTTCCATAGATTCCGCGGCTAACCCTTCAACAGCCTCAAACTCAACTTTAGGTACGTCGCGTGTCAAAATATCGGAGGGTGCATCCGCATTGATGATTGTCTGACGCTTCTGTGAATCATTCAGGCTGGTAAGGAGTTGGCGCGCCAAATCTTCCTCGGCGGAAAGGACTCTTAATCCCTTTTTGGCACCTTGTGGCACCTCTGCTGGATTTGAGCCAAAGAAAGAGGGATTTGGTGAAATGAGTTCTCGATTGACGACGGTAAAATTGAGCGAAACATGGTGCCCTTCAGCACGCCAGCCCCATGCGCCATTACCGGTCGGATCGCCGAAGACGGTGAAAAAATAGAGCCCTGGGTCGCGTACCAGTCGCGCTTCTCCAGCGGTTTTTTCAATCTCGCCAAGCGTTGTCTCCAAATTAATAATTGCGCGAGCTTTCTGATAACCTTTCGCACTCAAGCCACTTTCCATGAGAGTGAACGCCGCTTCCTGCTGCTTTGTATTCAGTTCATTCAGAGAAACGCCTTCTCGCTCCCACATTTCGATTGGAATGTAATGCCACCGAAGTCGTTCATTTCCATCAAATGGAAGTCCCGCCTTCTGACGTAACGCGGGTGTTAATGTATCCAAAAAGTTCCCCGCCGCTTGTGCCATCTGTTCCGCTGTCTCCGAAGCGGGAATAAACAAAGGTTTTTGCTCGGGATGGGTATGCGTATGTGCCATTTTTTAATTTTTCCTTTTTTAAACGATTGCTTCTGAGCTGCTGCGTCCGTTGTCCTTGCAGTCTTTCAATTGTTAATACACCTTTCATAACCTAAAGCAGGTTTTTTACCAATTTTAGATCGGCGTTGACAACGGAAACGCCGTCCAGAATAGATAATTAAAAATCCTTCTCGTAGACCCAGCGCGCCCGTTGGTTGCGCTTACGCGCTTCCCCAAAGTGTAGCAGTCAACAACGTTAACCGTAGATAGTATCGCAAAATCTATAAAAAGAGTCAACACCTTTTCTGCATAAAACTGAATGGCTCTATAGCAGAATAAGACTCTTGACAACCG
This sequence comes from Candidatus Poribacteria bacterium, assembly GCA_965208635.1. Taxonomy (GTDB): domain Bacteria; phylum Poribacteria; class WGA-4E; order WGA-4E; family WGA-3G; genus WGA-3G. The sequence goes on along the minus strand of OZ242349.1, from coordinate 4,510,387 downwards.
ATGACAAATTTTGTAAACTTATTTAAATCGGCTCCGTTTAAGTAAGCATTTAACACATTATCGTCCACCACTTGCTTCGGAAGGACAAAATTTCCAACCGATACTCATAAGTTGGGAATCATGGACAAATTGATAGATGATGAAATGTTAGTTGCTCAGTTTCAATCCGGTCGCCAAAACGCTTTTGATGAGTTGATGAAACGCTACAAAGCTAAGATTTTCTCGTACCTTCTGCGTTCGGTCAGAAATTACGAGGATGCTGAGGATATCACCATCGAAGTTTTTTTTAAGGCGTACCGCGCCCTTGAGAATTGGCAACCGAAAGCCAAATTTTCAACATGGCTCTACAAAATCGCGTCCAATCTCGCTATCGACTATCACCGTACGAAAAGCCGACATCCTGTGTATGCTTTGGAGGATATGGAAGTCCCTGAAGCGAACCTCGTTGCTACCGATCTTCACAGCGACCCTGTCCAGCAAGTAGAAGAACAGGAACGCGGACGTATCATCCGTGAGGCGGTCGATCAACTCTCCCCGAAGCAGAAAGCAGTTTTTATGTTAAGTCGATATGAAGGTTTACAACTCAAAGAGGTCGCCGAAACGCTGGATATGGCGGAAGGGACCGTAAAAATTCACCTTCACCGTGCGGTAAAACGCTTGCAGACTTTGTTACGACCGCTCTGGGATAATAATGAAATATAGATAAAGAAAGGAGAAGCATTCATTATGCCTAAATGTATAAAATCCGAAGGGCAAGCAGTCGATTATGCTGCCAAACTTCTGTCGCCAGAAGAAGAGGAACCCTTTGAAGAACACCTTAAGAACTGTCCAGATTGTACGGAAGCAGTTCAATCTTTTCGTACCGTCCTACAGTTGACAGACGAGGCACAAGCAGAATTGCGTGTTCCCGAAATCGCTTTACAAGACATTGAAATGAATGTGTACAAACGTCTCGCTGCGGCACACGAGCAAACGTTGCTCTCGCGGGTCAGTGCGTACCTTGTTAACTTCGGGTCTCTCTTCCGGTGGCAAAGAACCGCTGCCGCGAGCACTATTGCTATCGCGTTAATCACGATCGCACTCCTATGGGGAGAACTATTTGCGCCAGAACCCGAACTGCTGTTGCCTGACACACAAACCGCTGTCGCCCGGATCGAACAATATCGTCAGCAACACATTCAGCGAAATTTAGAGGAAGCCCTCATCACACATCATCTCCGAAATGATGCATGGGAAACAGAAAGTCGGCTCCATCGAATGAAGGAACACGCACACGGAACCAATTGGACGAAGGTTGCGGACGAGCATCTTCAGAATCTTCAATCCGGCACCTTAAACACGCCATAGTGAGATAGCAGAGCATTCCTAAATGATTAACACCTGGCCACCGCTCTTTTTTTGCGATTTGCAAAGCGTTAAATCAGGCAATTGGTCTCATAAAGTTCTTCGTTTAAGAATCATTTGCGCTGTTGTGACAGTGGTTATAATCATGAACACCCTCTTAAGAAAGCGCATTTGGGTTGTGCCTATTAAAAACAGAAAACCGAGCCCGTAAGCGTAGCGGAGGGCGACTCGAACATGAACATCGTCAAATCACAAACCACTGATACTTATCCGCAAGGTAAAATTAAGAAACTTCTCTCATACGTGCTGCTGTTTTTTCTCCTCTGTCCGTTTGCTTATGCCCACTTCGAAGAGGTGCACGTCTTAATTCAAGCAGGACACTACACGGAAGCGAATAATAAACTGGAGGTACTTGCGGAATCTGCCGAAGACACCGCGGTAAAAAGTTGGTGTTATTACCAGATTGGCGAGATCCACTACAACTATACACATCAGTACACTCGAGCGATCGAGGCTTACGACAAAATTTTAAAACTTGAGAAAATGGGGCTTGCTGCTGAGGAACTGTTCCTCGCCATCATCAAAATAGGTGATGTCCATAGCCGCATGGGCAATTACCAAGACGCTATCGAAACTTACGACAAATTGATTAAGTTCGCGCCTGCCTCGCATTTCGTCCATAAAACTGGCTTGCAGAAGATACGAGATATTAACAGCGCACTCTCTGACCTAAGGGAGCAGCAGCGTATTGCGATCCAGTACAAAGGGACACCCCTTGCCGCTATCGCTCAATTTCAGATCGCTGAACTCTATCGGAATCATTCGCAACTCAACCAGCCTGAAAAGGCAATTGAGGAATACGAGTCGCTCCTGGAATCACACCCTGACGATATTATGGCACCAGAAGCGAGATGGCGCATCGCATACCTACGGCATACCGTCTTGAACCAATCGGCTTTAGCTATGGCAACGTACAGAAAAGTCATTGAAGATTACCCGACCAGCAATTTCGCTGCGGAGGCACTCTTTCAAATGGCAAATATTCATCGCGCATCCGAGAAATATTCATTAGCAATCCCCATCTTTGAGAAACTGAAACAGAGATACCCGAACTTCTGGAATATGCATGCTGTTCTCTATTGGACAGGCGTTTGTTATGAGAAAAGTTTAAACTATCCGAAAGCGATAGAGGCTTTTGAAACGTTCCATCATGCTTATCTGCCGCAACTCGACCCGGGGTATTTAGGACAGATTTCAATGCATGACAAAAGCGTTTCTGAAGTGCAGGCACAGATTAAGAAGAAAATAGAGACACTCACAGAGCAGATGTCAGCAACGGAATTAGAACGGTTGAACAAAGCGCGTGCAGATCGAGATTTTTCTGAAGCGTTAAGTATCGCTCGACATCTCATTGCCACATCACCGCATACATCTCAAGCAGAGCAGGCAGCGGCACAACTTCCAACACTTCAGCAACTGACAGCCATCGAAAATCTGCGTGAGAAACTCCAAGATCAAAACCTGGCACCTATAGAAGCAGCGCGTGCGCGGTTGCAAATCGGGACCATCTACGAGCGGAAGCCGTTACAGGACTATCCGAAGGCGATTGAGGCATATCAAGAGGTACTGAAGCACCACGCGGATTTGACGCATTCCGCTGAAGCACTCTACCGCAGCGGACTCATCTACACTGAACAACTCTCTACGCCTAATGAAGCGATTCAAGCTTACGAAAAGGTTATTGAAACGCATCCGAACACCTTGCAAGCGATGATGGCAAACTTTCAGTTAGGCGAGATTTACAGAGAACTCCATCGTTACAACGAGGCACTGCAAGCTTACGAAACGACGATCGGATATCCAGAACGGGATCGCTACCTCGCAGGAGGCTATAAGGATAGTTTCGCCGATAGGGCACAGTTTCGGATTGGGCGAGTCCATTACGATGACAGACGCTACACCGAAGCACGCTTCGCTTTTGAGGAGTTCATTCAAAACCGGACGCAGTCCCCACGTCTCGCTGCTGCTTACGTCTATCTCGCCGCCATCTGCGAAAATCAAGGTGAAAACGCACAAGCCGCCTATTTTTACGAAAGGGCGGAAAGCCAACTCAAGGACAATGCCATTCAAATGACGATGCTCATAGAAGAATCAAGTGCCATCGGAAATTTACAAGCTGCTGATTCAGATACAGTTATGCGCTTCATCAAAGAAAACCGTAAACGCCTTGGAATAGAAAAAGCAGAATCCAATCAATAGCAGACAACTGCTTTCTGTCTGTCGTAACCTCCAAAACCATAGCCTGCAACAACGGCGCAGGCGGATATCCCCGAACCCAATTCAAATTCCCAGACCCGCATATCACTCCGCAAGGAAAGTTAAAAAAATAAATTCCTTAATGTCGGATGTAACTCCACAGGATAGGGTTCTGCTTCTCTCAAACTTTTATGTGAACCCGGTAATCTATTGAGTTCTGCAGTTGTTCGGGTCTGGATTTCATGCAGATTCGGGAAATCATATACCAATTCCCCATCATGGACAATCGGAATTAGGAGAGGCTGTCCCTCAGAGCTCGGTTCATCCCAGAGCGTCAGGCAATCTCTAACATAATCTCCATTAGCATCGGCGACACGGTAGATCTGCTTTTTTCCGGGTAGGGTTGCTTTAGAGGGTTCGTCCAGCGATTGTTTTCCAACGGGTTTGCCTCCACTCTCGACTAACTTGTAAACACCACCGAGGGCAGAGGGGCCTCCCTGACCGGTGATCGAATCGAAGTTAGCCCCCGTTGCGAGCCGTGTGCCGACGCCGAAACTATCAATCGGTGCCCCGTTTTTAAGAAGTGTGTCTATCTGGAATTCATCAAGTTCATGACTTGCGATAATTTGGACATAATCGAGTCCTTCAGCATCAAGGATACGACGGACCTCCTTGCTGAGGGTTAAGAGATCACCGCTGTCCAACCTGACTGCGCGTAATCGCACACCGCGTGTCTCCATCTCCTTTGCGACAATGCAAGCGTTTTTCGCCCCCTGAAGTGTATCGTACGTATCAATGAGAAGGGTGGTCCTGTTTGGAAAGGCAGTCGCGTAATCGCGGAAGGCTTCTAACTCAGTAGGGCGCTCAGAGATGAACTTATGCGCCATCGTGCCAACGTAAGGTATATCAAAATATTGTCCAGCAAGCACCAACGATGTTCCTCTCGCGCCACCGATGAAAGAGGCACGAGCGGCAAGGATTCCTGCATCTCTGCCGTGTGCTCGCCTCGCGCCGAAGTCGAATACAGGGCTGCCTCGTGCGGCTTCTACAATTCGAGAGGCTTTCGTGGCAATCAGCGTCTGAAAGTTCATGACACCGAGCAGATAGGTCTCAAAAAGTTGTACATCTCTGGAGCGACCCGTGACGTTGATAATCGGTTCGTCGGGAAAAACAAGCGTGCCTTCAGGGACAGCGAAAATGGAGCCATCAAAGCGGAAGTTCTTAAGATCGGCAAGATAATCAGGACTCAGGTCGCCTCGTTGTGCTAACCAGTCAAGTGTAGCATCAGTAAAGCGTAAGTTTAAGGTGTAGTGGATAACCTGCTCCAATCCAGCCGTTATGAGATACTGTCCCTGCGGGATGGTGCGGACGTAATAGTTTGCTGTAATAACCTTATCGTTCCGTGCACTAAAATCTGCTTGCCCCATTGTGAGTTGATAATAATCAACGAAGAGAGCCAGAGTATCTTCCGTGAGTAAAGCAGATCTCGGAAAAGAAGACTGGAAGGGGGGAAGACTGGAAGACTGGGGGGCATCCGTCCTTCCATTTTTCCCCTCTTCCAACTTCGCTCCTTTCTTCCGTCCAATGGATTTCATAGGTCCTCTCCTTCAGTGACAACGAGTTCCTGATTGACAGACAGGTTTCGATGCGTATCCACCTGACCGGAGGGCCAGACGATTTCAAGGGTATCAACCTTCGTGTGTGTCCCAAGTCCGATCTCAAGCGACAAACTATTGGTTGATCCAAACCCACATCCACCGCTGACTTCTCGGTAAATCACGTTATCACCCATACGAAGGGTTACTTTAGCACCAATCCCATCCCGATTACTTTTGACCCCGATCAGCGTTAGAGTGAGATAGTTGTTTCCAGTCCCAGCGTTGCGATAGAAAAGATTGTGCCACTGGTCGCCGATAAACGCCCCACCGACAGGGACATAGATATCCACATCACCATCCGTATCAATATCACCGAAAGTTACGCCGTGTCCTTTTCCGATGTTTCCTAACCCCAGAGCCGCAGTCGCGTCGGTAAAAGTGCCATCGCCGTTGTTGCGGAAGAGTGCGTCGCGTTCGAGCCGTCCCATCTGTGGCGCGCCAGTCGCGAGATAAATGTCGAGGTAACCGTCGCTATTGATGTCTCCGAAGTTTGCTCCCATCGCGCCATAAGCGTGATAGAGTCCTGATTCACGGGTGACATCAGTGAAGGTGCCATCGCCGTTATTCCGATAAAGCACCTGCCGATCACCATCGTGTGGGGCAGTGCCTGTGATTTGACCCGCGATGAAGGCTTGAAAAGAGCCTGAATTCGAGATGAAGATGTCCAGATCTGCATCGTTGTCTACATCCAAAAAGAAAGTAACAAAAGCGTCCGTAACAGGGAGATTCATACCTGTCGTCGGAGTGACATCGGTAAACGTGCCATCACCGTTGTTGCGGTAAAGCACATTGGATTGCCCGAAATTGACAACATGTAGATCAATATGTCCATCCTTATCGTAATCCCCCCAAGCGGTTCCGAGAGAATTGCCCGTATCCGCGACACCTGCGGCTTCTGCGGTATTCGTGAACGTGCCATCCGCATTGTTACGATACAAGACATTCGCCGCACCATCACCGATAACTCCATCTGCAATGTAGAGATCGAGGTAGCCATCGTTGTCGTAATCCGCCCACGCGGCACAGAAACTACTCTGCGGATCCGCGACACCGGCAGTGTGCGTAACATCGGTGAACGTACCATCGCCGTTGTTATGATAGAGCGTATTCTCTGCCGCACCTGACCAGCCGCCACGCGTGATGTAAAGATCCAAATAGCCATCGTTATCGTAATCGGCGAAGAGCGATCCCCACCCCCCTCTCGGATCGGCAATGCCTGCTTGATTCGCGGTGTTCGTAAAGGTGCCATCGCCGTTATTACGGAAGAGCGCGTGTGGCTGATACGTGCCGACAGCAACAATGTCCAGATCTCCGTCATTATCGTAGTCGCCCCATGCACTGCCACGCCCGCCGTCGACTTTGTCCATCTTTAGATCGGGGGCAATATTGGCAAAAGGAACATCGACAGAATTCGGGGTTACAAACCCCTCCCACGGCTGAATCCTAAATTCATCTGGTAATTCTTCCGGGTAACCACCGAGTTGATTATATGCTGTCCATAAGTTCCACAAAGTTTCGGGATCACGAGACTTGAGACGAAGCGATTCCTTGAAATTCTCAATGGCTTTTTCAGGTGCGCCGTGTCTGAGATGATAGACACCGAGATAGTAGTACGCACCCGAATGCCGACGATAATTCTGGATAATATTTTCAAACCGTTCAGCGGCTTTGTCGGCTTCACCGAGTCGGAATTCGGCTAAACCGAGCTGGAGCATCGCCTCCAGATTGTTCGGTTCGAGTTCCAGCACCTTTTCAAACTGTTTTTTAGATGCAGAGAGATCCGGTACGAGCATTTGTTGTGGGGCACCTAAGAAATAGCCGAGTCTGATACGCGCCTCGGTGTCGTCAGGGTTAACTTCCAGAGCATTGGTGAGTGCTGTCGTAGAATCAGAAAAACGCTGTTGATAACTGAAAACCTGTGCTAACGTTAGATACGCCTTTGAAAGTTGGTCTTTTGCTTCGGGCGAGGAGACCTCGCCCCTACTCAATTCTATGAGTGTCTGCAATGTCTCTTCAGCACGAGTAAACTTCTGTTGTCTGATGTAGGTGCGTGCGAGTTGCATGCGGGCATCGTGGGCATTGGCATCAATCTGCAGGCACGTCTGAAACGCTTTTTCCGCTTCAGCGAAGTTATTCATGTCCAAAGCGTCTACACCCTTCTGATAGTGTGCCGTGAGTTGTGGATTTATTTTAGGCTGTGGTGCATCTGTATTGCATCCGAGACTGATGAGGAAGATAAGGAAAAGAGAAAAAATCGCTCGCATATTTTTAACCATACCTTTCTTCCGTCCAAGCGGTTCGGTCAGGTGGGTTTGATGAATGAAGTGCTTCTCCGTAACGACGTAGGCGGATATGAGGAACGCATGTCACAGGTTCAAATCCACGTTATTTCTCCGCAAGGTAAAATTAAAAATCTGCCAGTCTTACCTTCAACGCCTGTATTTGGACGGGCTTTGTCAGATCCATGAGATAGATCCGCATGTGATCCGAACGGTCAGAGCTGAATACAAGCGTTTTTCCGTCTTTTGAGAGGCTGGGTTCAAAATGTGCCCCGATGTGGTTCGTAAGTTGGGTTTTGTTTGGGTTTCCGTCTGCGTTCATCATCCAAAGCGTATAACGGTTATGCGCGTTTGAAACATAGAGTATCCGTTTGCCATCTGGACTGAAGGTGGGGTGGTAGTGGCTGGCGTCCTCAAAAGTTAACTGCTTTACCGTACCACCTCCTGCATTGACGCTGAAAAGTTGGTAGATGTCGTCCACCATTCCGGTGAAAGCGATCTGCTTTCCATTGGGTGCCCACGTTGGATGGCCATCATCCACATCATTATGCGTCAGTCGCTTCATATTTGTGCCGTCGATATGAATGACGTAGATTTCTAATGTGGCGTTGTTCTCGGTGCTCCCAGGTCCGCTTTGAGTTTCCTGCATCGGTGCCTTGGATTCAAAGGCGATTTTTTTGCCATCAGGTGAAAAAACAGGGGCGCGTTGTGCCCCTTCTATATCGATCAACGGACGCTGGTTTCTCCCATCAATATCCATGAGGTAGATAGTCGCACGCTTCGGGTCGGAGCCACTCGCTTGAATCGGTGGGAGCATCATGCCGCCGCGGGTACGTTCTGAAACGAAAGCGATAGATTTACCATCTGGTGAAAAAGCGGGCATGTATTCGTCAAGTTCATCGGTATGCGTGAGCTGCTGTAGGGAGCGAGTTGTGAGGTCCATGAGATACAACTCAGCGTTCTGGAGGCGATTTGAGGCGAAGGCGAGCCATTTCCCATCGGGTGAAATTGCGGGACTATAATCGTCGGTATACTTTGCAGTAAACGTCATCATATTCCCTTTTTCAGTGAAGGTCTGCTCGTAATCGTCGCTGCCTTCAGTACGGATACGTCGGACGTGGTAAGCATCCCCTAAGAAACCCGCCAATTTTAAGATGACATCTTGGTTGGGTGATGTCTTCAAGGTGTCCCGAAATTCGCCAAGAGCACGAGATCGCTGGTTCTCCAACCAATAAAGTTTCCCAAGTGCGAGCCTAATCTCCGCTCTTCTTGGTGCACTTTGGGGTGCCATATCCAGTGCCCAAAAAAGGGCATCTATAGCCGCCTTTCTATATTCCGTTCCACTTGGATTTTTATCCATCATCTCCAGATAAATCAAGCCGATTTGATAGAAGGCTTCAGGTCTCGCGGAATCGTAATTAATTCCCTCCTCGAACGCCTTTATTGCTGCATCAATGTCGCCCTTTGCGGCGAGCTGTTTACCGCGTCTGATAGTGGGATGGTCTCCACAACCAGCAAAGTAGCATAAAAACACGCCGGTGAGTAAGACATACAGGATTTTTGAAGGGGCTTTAAGGGCGTTTGTTTTCTTTTCTTTCTTCATTTTCAATCCGATTATATCAACAAACACAGGCTTGCTGTGCCTTTTACAATAACTTTAATTTGATGGTTCCTGTCTGATCCGAATTCGTTGGTTTGCTGGGACATTATGAAGTTTCTGCGTTTCTCCGTTCTGCCAAGTGACCTGTAACGTCTCAATCTGTGTGGCGTTTCCCACGCCAAATTCCGCGATGAGACTGTTAAAGGACATGTAGCTATCACCTGCATAAATTTCTTTAATCTGTGTCCGATCCGCCGTTTTCACTTGAATTTTCGCGCCGATAGCATCCCGATTTGTGCTCGCCCCAACGAGTTTGACTTGCAACCAATTGTTGCGGTTCCCGCCCTCATTACGCAACAATGTCGGTGGGGCATGGTTGTTGACGATGAAAATATCGACATCACCGTCATTATCATAATCTCCAAACGTTGCGCCGCGACCGACACGGAGAGGGAGTGTCGCAATTCCCACCTCGTGACTAACATTGGTGAATGTCTCGTCTCCATTGTTTCGGAACAACATATCAGTCTGAGGGATCAGCACCTCTGGTCGTCTGAGTTCTTGGAAGGTGCTGCCGTTCGTTACAAAGATATCCAAATCACCATCGTTATCAAAGTCAAAGAGGGCAGTACCCCATCCAATCTGTTTGATACTCTCCTCAGCAAGCAGGGCAGTATAGGATTCATCTACGAACCGGATCTGTTTGGCATTCCCATCCTCTGCAAACAAATTTCTATAGAGTGCGTTTTCTTCGTCTACCCAATGGCTCATAAAGAGATCGGTATCACCGTCAGCGTCGTAATCGCCAGCAGTGAGTCCCATAGAACCGCGAAAATCTGCCGCCCACGACTCGGCACTCACATCAGTAAAGTTTCCACCGCCATCATTGCGATAGACATGGTTCGTGGTGGTATCATTTGCGACATAGAGATCCAGATCGTTATCGTTATCTAAGTCGCTAAAGATGGCTTGCATGCTTCTACCGCCTACTGCCGCGATTCCTGTTTCATCGGTTACATCGGTAAAAGTACCATCACCATTGTTACGATAGAAGACGTTATCCTGCGGTTCAAAGACATGGGGATTCAGGGCACTCGGTACGGGTTTTCCAGATTGTAGGGACTCCTCCTTCATCTGTTCCAACGCTTCTAAGTCGTAGGTGACGTAGTTGCAAACGTAGAGGTCCAAATCGGTATCGCCGTCTATGTCTGCGAAGGCGGCACCAGTGCTCCACAAGTCACAGACGACACCAGCAACTTCCGTCACATCCGTAAAAGTGGCGTTCCCGTTGTTCCGATAAAGGACATTCTCACCATAGTTCGTTAGATAAAGGTCGAGGTCGGCATCCCCGTCGACATCTGCGAAGACACACCCCATACCGTATCCTTGATGTCCAACACCTGCGGCACGCGTGATGTCCGTAAAAGTGCCATCCCCGTTATTCCGATAGAGAGCATTGGCGTTCCCCTTATTCGTTTCGCCCTCTTGTGTAAACGGACCAGGGATATTGACAATATAGAGGTCGATGTCCCCATCGTTGTCTATATCGGCAAAGCCTGCACCAGAACCCATGTCCTCTGGGAGTAAACTGGAACGGGTTCCGCTTGAATGCTGAAAACGGATGCCGGCTTCGTCTGTGACATCAACAAAAGTAACTGCCTGTAACTTCATCGATGTTAATGCAACTATCCCAAGCGTGAGTAAGAAGAAACGCATATCAGTTTTAATTTTTGGTTTCGGTCCCGGTTTTCAAAAAAACGAGCCTGCAACAACGGCGCAGGCGATTCTTAAGCGAGAACCGTTATTAAACATATCACGTGCTTTAACGCCTCGCGAACATTTAAAAATCATGTTTCTAAGAAATTGGTAAAAATAGTTCCGCTACGAAAGCGTTCATCGTTGAGGATATTCTGGAAGAGCGGAATCGTAGTCTTTATGCCTTCGATTTCAAATTCAGACAACGCACGCTTCAACCGTGCAATCGCCTCTTCTCGATCCTTGCCCGTCGCGATGAGTTTCGCTACGAGGGAATCGTAGTGCGAGGGAACAGTATATCCCGTGTAGAGATACCCATCAACCCGAATCCCGATGCCACCCGGAGGATGGTAGGTTGTAACAAGCCCCGGTGAAGGCATGAACTGATTTGCTGGATCTTCGGCATTGATTCTGCATTCAATTGCGTGTCCTTGGATCTGAACATCAGATTGGTTATATCCGAGTTCCTCTCCCATCGCAAGCCGAATCTGTTCTTTGATGAGATCAATGCCGGTGATACTTTCAGTGACTGTATGCTCGACTTGAATCCGTGTATTCATTTCCAAAAAATAGAAATTCTCATCTTTATCAACGACAAATTCAACGGTCCCAGCGTTTGTATATCCGATCGCTTTTGCGGCTTTTGCGGCGGCTTTACAGATGTCAGAGCGAAGTTTCGGTGGAATTGAGGCGGCAGGTGCCTCTTCCAAGAGTTTCTGTTGTTTCCGCTGAATAGAACACTCCCGTTCACCTAAGTGGACAACATTGCCGTGGGTATCACCAAGGATTTGGACTTCAATATGTCGTGCTTCCTCAATCCATTTTTCAATGTAGACGTCCCCATTACCAAAAGCGGCTTCACCCTCTGCTTTTGCAGTGTGGAAAAGATTAAGTAGACTCGGTTGATTTTCAGCAATTCGGATGCCTCGACCACCGCCACCTGCGACGGCTTTGATCCCGATAGGATATCCGATTTTCTCAGCGAGCTGGACGGCATCTTCAGCAGTGTCAACTGTTCCTTTTTTGCTGTTTTTACGCCTACCACCCCCGCTGCCGGGTACAAGTTTCAGTCCTGCTTTTGCCACAGTTTCGCGTGCTTTCACTTTGTCACCCATCGTGGCGAGATCTACAATGGAGGGTCCAATAAACTTTATCTGGTGTGCCTCGCAAATTTCCGCAAATTGTGCGTCCTCAGACAGAAAGCCTACTCCAGGGTGAATTGCGTTGACATTCGCATAATCCGCAACAGTGATAATATTGGAGTATTTGAGATAACTCTCAGTTGAGGGCGGTGGACCAATACAGTATGCTTCGTCAGCGTATTTAACGTGTAGTGCATCTTCATCAGCGGTTGAATAAATCGCTACCGTTTTAATCCCCATGTCTTTGCATGCACGGATGATGCGGACAGCGATTTCACCGCGATTTGCTATCAGTATTTTTTTTATCATGTTTTTTTATGCTTTTCGGTTCGGATTTTTTTATTCCAAAAAATCCTTTCGGTAGTCGGTTTTCGGTTAAGAGGATACCGTTTAACAAAAACCTCTTGTCTGATAGCCGACAACTGATAACCGATAACTATTCCTAAGAAATTTGCTTCACTCGGAACAGCGGTTGTGAATATTCAACTGCCTCGCCATCTTCAGCGAGGACCTCTAAAATTTCACAGTTAAACGGAGCTTCAACGGGATTGTAAGTTTTCATGACCTCAAGGACAGCAACAGGTTCACCCGTTGCTACTATATCCCCAACTTTAACAAAGGGCGGTTCGTCAGGGGCAGGCGAACGGTAGAAGCGCGAGGGCATAGGAGCACTGATGAATGCATTCGCGCGTCCCGAGCCACCTTCGGCATCAGGGTTCTCTACAGGAAGCTGCGGTGCACCTACTGCTACATTCGTCTCTGCCGGTCGTAGCGCGACCTGTTGTTCATATCCGCCGGGATTCCCGCGATCCCTGGAAACTTGTACTTCAAACTCGTTATCGCGGATGCGAACTTCCGAAAGGTCGGTACGGACAAGAATTTCCGCCAACTGTTCGACAATCTCCAAGACATCGCTATAGCTTTGTTCCGCAGATTGAGATTTATCCTTGGATTTGTTTTGACGCATTTCTTTCTTTTAACAGGTGTTGGTGTGTTGCTACGCAACATGCCCCGACACCCACTATATCCTTTCTACATATTTTCCGGTGCGCGTGTCAACTTTGATACGCGTTTCGTTCTGCACAAACAAAGGGACATTCACGACACCACCCGTTTCGAGTGTGGCACGCTTCGAACCGCCACTGACAGTATCACCCCGTAATCCTGGGTCAGTCTCAACAATCTGAAGCTCAACGAAGTTCGGAAGTTCAACGGCAAGCGGGATTACGCCTTCCATTTTGACGGTGACAGTTTCACCTTCTTTTAGGAACTTTAAGTCATCTCCAATGAGATCGACAGGGAGTGAGTGTTGTTCAAATGTTTCGTTATCCATAAACCACAATACCTCACCATCTCGGTACATATACTGCATCCGGTGGTCCATGAGCCTGACGGTCTCGACATTTTCGTTGGAACGGAACGTCCTGTCCAAGACGGCACCGTCGGAAACACGTTTGATTTTAGTTCGTGCGAAAGCACCACCCTTCCCTGGTTTGACGTGCTCACAGTTGACTATCGTGTAAATAGTATTGTTGAGTCGGATAACCAACCCGTTGCGTAAATCGTTAAGTGCGGCCATTTTCTCCTCTTATTGATGAATGATTCCTATTAAAGCAAGGCGATTGCTTGTTCCAATGCCTTTGCTCTGTGACTAATTCGGTTTTTTATTTTTTCTCCTAATTCTGCGAAAGTCTGATTATAACCGTCAGGTACAAAGACCGGATCATAACCGAAACCACTCTCCCCCACAGGATCGTGCCTGATGTGTCCCTCACAAACACCGAGAACTACTTCAGGTTCGGAATTCGGGTGTACCACCGCAATCGCAGCGATGAAGCGTGCCCGCCGATTGGTGGCACCCTCAAGTGCCTGAAGAAGTTTCGCAATCCGGATATCATCCGTTGCGTCTTCACCCGCCCAGCGTTTGGAGTTAATGCCTGGTGCACCGTCGAGAGCATCTACCTCCAATCCGGCATCGTCAGCGAGGGTGAGATGGGACGTATGCTCCGCAATAATAGATGCCTTCTTAACGGCATTCTCCATATACGTTTTCCCGTCCTCAACCACTTCTGGCGCATCTGGATACTTTTCCAAAGAGATGACTTCGATCTGTTGCTTGGAGCCTGCTTCACCACAAAGCATGTCCGTAAGTTCTCTTACCTTACCTTGGTTACGCGTCGCCAATACGAGCTTCATCTAAATTCTCCAACATCATCCGATTCTGGAGTCGAACGAGTTGCTGTATACCTCCAACTGCAAGATCCAGCATTTGGTCATAGTCGTCCCGCGAAAAGGGCTTCTCTTCTGCGGTGCCTTGTATCTCTATAAATTGCCCGCTTCCGGTCATAACAATGTTCATATCAACATCCGCTGATGAGTCCTCCGTATAGCAGAGGTCTAACATCGGTTGACCGTCAATAAGTCCTACGCTTGTAGCGGCAATGTTGTCGGTAATAGGAAAATTTTTAATTCTTTTGCGTTTAACCAACTCCTGACAGGCATCCCAGAGCGCGATAAAGGCACCCGTAATAGATGCGGTGCGTGTTCCACCATCAGCCTGAATCACATCACAATCAACCCAAACGGTATGCTCCTCTAAGGCATATAAATCTACAGCGGCACGTAAAGAACGGCCAATAAGGCGTTGGATCTCCTGCGTTCTTCCACTAACACCGCCACGGGTTGCCTCACGCTGCATCCGCTCGGAAGTAGAACGGGGTAACATGGAGTACTCTGCCGTCACCCACCCCTTATTTCTAATGCGCTGGTTCCGCATGAAACGCGGCTGCTGGTCAATTACAGAAGCAGTGCATATAACACGGGTATCACCTGTAGCGACGAGCACAGAGCCTTCGGCATGTTTGATATAGTGTCGTCTGATTGTGACAGGACGCAGTTCATCTTGTCCGCGCCCATCCTCTCTTATCATATTTTTTTCCTATTTTTTATTCGCTATCGGCAATCGGCTATCAGCAATCAGTAGAGCCTCTGGCAATTGCTAACGATTGCGATTCCCATAACGATCTTTGGCTGACAGCTGACCGCTGACGACTATTCTAAAGTTTCGAGCCATGCTAATGCTTTTGTATAACTTTTCCGCTCAAGGTAGTGCAGAAGCATCTTAGGCGCTGTGGGTGCGAGCTCTTGAGAGAGTGCGTCAATCTGCTTTAACTGTTCCATTATGTCCTCGCCTGTCTCAATCCGCTGCATCATAGTTTCCAACGCTTGCCTAAGGTCAGAAAAACGTTCAATATTAGCTTGCATCTAAAGGCTCCAGTTCATCAACGGCTTTGCAGGTTCGCAAATGGACCTCTTGAGGTGGATCATCATAGCCTTTCCAAGCATAAGGATCGACACCAGAGACCGGAATGATGCATCGGCGGTCAGCACTTGCGGCACGTTCCCCTTCCTTAATCGTCCAAGGCAACAAAGACCACGAATTGCAGTAATGGTTCACCAAAACCCTGCGATATGTATCTCCACGGTTTTTACGAGAGCGGTGGAGTAGATACCCGTTAAAAAACACTAATGTGCCGGTGGTAACTTCAACGGGAACCTCATCTGTGTCATCAAATCCATAACTCTCCCAAGCAAAATCGAACTCATCTGGGTCCTCGTGGTATCTCTGCGGATAGAGATAGCCTCGACGGTGTGAGCCGGGAAGCACCCATAGACATCCATTTTCTATGGTTGCATCGTCCATTGCGGTCCACGCGCCAATCAAGGAACGATCGCGGGTCGGAATATAAAATTCGTCCTGATGCCATGCCTGCCCCTGAAAATCTGGGGGTTTAACAAAGAGCATCGACTGCATACACTTGACGCTTCCGTCCCAATACGGAAGATGTGCAGCAGTTATCTGACTCAGGATACCACAGATTTTCGGGTGCTTGACGTACTTCTCAATAATTGGACTAACGAAATGAGGTTGATGAATGCAAAGGATACGTCCCACAGCCTCGTCATCGTCAATATCCTCAGGAAGCGGTTGTAGGCTTTCACACGGGTATCCACCTTTGGCAAGCGTAACAGTGTCCTGCCGCAATTCCTCTACCTCATCCAAAGAAAGCAGATCTGGGACAATAAGATACCCGTTATTGATGAAGAATTGGATCTGCTCCTCCGATACAATTTGTGGCACTTCAATTGGTGCGCTCGGTTCAAAGTTCATTTTTCCCCTTTATGAGTTGTCAGTTAGCAGGTAAAGAGACCTTCGTTTAACCCAAAACCTCTTGTAACTTTAACCATCAACTCGCACATTGATAAAAGTGTTAAGGCACGAGTTGATGGTTAAAACTGAAAACTGTTAACCGTTAACTTCTAAACACGGTTGGCAAGAAACATCTCTGTTATTGCTAAAGCAAAGACTGCAAACATGAGATAGATCCATACGTTTTGATTCCTCTCCACACCTTCATTGTATTGCGCCACGAGTTCTGCCATCGGTTTATCCTCGACTAACTCATCAGCTGCGCCTTTCAGCATACTTGCGAGTTCCTCAACATCGCGCGCCGCAAGATCGGACTCAGTGGTATCAACGTTGACGACAAAGTAGTCCGACGTCTCCGCCCCAGACCTATGAATTGAATAGATCCCCGGTATTGCAGTATCTGTATATGAGACACCGCCTTGTAGGGTATTCTCCGGTGTAGGCGGAATATCTTTGTTTCGTCCCAAGCGCGTCTCAACGCCGTTCGGATTGAAGATAGCTACCTCTCTGTTCTCTGTTATAACCTCATCCTCGGTATCGGAAACTTTCAGTTCGACATAGTCTCCGACGCGGTAATCAGGCAACGTTTCGGCATTTTTAAGGGCGAGATACTTAATAGACTCATGCAGGAAAGGTAAATAAACAGCGCGAATCGGTAGATCGTTCCATTCTCGGTCTATGGTTGAGGTAAAACAGAGCACACGCCCCAAGCTTCCATAAGGCTTTTCAAAGAGCGCAGGACTGCCATCATCATAAGCAGCAATAACGGTAGCATTTGCCGTTGGGACCGCCTGAAAAATTCTATAAAACCGCGCCTTACCAAAATCGCCATGATTAGGTTCCTTGAACGGAGCGAAAATCGGGTGTTCATACTTCACTGTCGCAAGGACGCGGAACTGCTGACGGTCAAAAGCATCGCCGACGGCTCGGACGAAGTTACAAGGCATCAAACCTGCCTCACCACCAAGACGCTGTTCATAGACATCAGGGTCTATATGACTACCGACTGTTACAATCAATCCGCCACCTGAAGCAACATAAGTAGCCACGCGTCCGGCTTCTTCGGAAGAGAGTTGTGCTACATTGGCGAGCACCAGAACATCGGTGCGATTGAGTATCGCCGTATTGGGGACCGAACTCGATTCGGTAAAATCAATAGGCACCGCATCACGACCTGCCGTAAGCGCGATTTTCATGAAAAACGTTTCCATCGTCTGTCCATAAAGATTTCGAGCGGGATTTTGCGTCCGTGGTTTGTCACTGACGGCGTGAACCTTGATCGATCGCAGGCTTTGTAAGGTGAAATAACGTTTGTTGTCAACACCAAGCGCATCTTCGGGCAGTTCAACCCAACCTGTATGCGTCGCCTCATCCTGAAAGTCAATCCGGAAGGCGGCATCTGCGAGGTCGTCCGGTTCAATATCAAGCTCGACGGTGTGAATCATATTCCCGTCTATGAATAGACGAACTGGTAGATCTTCGACCCCCTCATCGCTGAAATTACGGACGCGTGCAACCAGGTAGGATGCTTGCTGTTCCGAGCGCAAGCCGTATAGAGGCTTGCGGGACAATATAACAGGTGGTACATTGATGCCTGTTATCGCAAAATTGTGCGGTTGTTCAGGATGGACATCAATAAACTGAATTTGGACATCAGGATTGAGTTTGTCGGTTTCAATGAAGTTTTCCCATCCCCGCTTCTGCATATCCGCAATTACATAAATCTGTTTTTCACCGATAGGAATAGACGCAAGTATTTCGTCAGCAGTTTGCAATGCATCTAAATAATCTGTAGGTTTATAAGTGGCTTCTGCATCGTTCAAAGCCGCTCTAATGTGTGAGAACTCTGAACCGAGTGGTGCAACGACACGGGCATTGTCGGAAGAAAGAATAAGACCAGCGGCATCGGTTGCATCAAGCCCATCAAGGATTTCGATACCCTCCTTTTTAGCGTTTTCAAATACCTCCTTATATTGCATACTATAGGAGGTATCGAGAATCACAATTGCGTTTCGTTTTCCACCTGTTTTCTGAGCAATGACTGGAGCTTCGGCGAAGAACGGTCGCGCAAAGGCAAAACCGAGGAGTGCCAACATCAGAATACGCATGAGTAGAAGCAGTAACCGTTTCAACTTATGCCGTCTCACGTTTGTCTGATGCGACATCTGGATGAAACGGATGGTCCCGAACACCAATCGTCTCGCACGTTCCCGGTTTAACAGATGCAAGATGAGTGGAATTGAGGCACCTACAATACCTGCTACTGCGAATAAGGGAGCTAAAATTCCTAATCCAAACAATTTTTAATTATTCCTTGCGGTTCGGTCAGGTGTATTGGATAAATAACTTTCATTTCCGTATATCTGGGGAAATTGAGGAAACACCCAAGCAAAAACCCCTCCATTACATTACGGGCTATACGCTCTTTAGACAAACCCATAGCCTGCAACATCGGCGCAGGCGGATTTGCGCAACGGGCTTCAATGTCCAAACGCACTTCGTTACTCCGCAAGGTAAAATTAAAAACCTTTTTGAGATAAATCAAAGGACTCCTTGCCGCTTCGCGAGATAGGATGCCAGTGCTAAGTCGATGGGTGTCGCTGTTGTTATCATGTTATAATCAATACCCGATTGCCGCAACGCGAGTCTATAAGTATCAAGAAATTCGTTGAAATTGTTCAAATAACTTTCCTGAATCGCTTGGGGTGTTGTAATAATCTCAGCATCATTTTCCGAATCAATGAAACGAATCAGTGCTTCTGCACTCCTGCCCGCTTCAAAGCCAGCAAATGCCAGCTCCTGATGTGCCAGCACATGAAAGACGATGACCTCATGTCCTTCATATCTGAGATGTTCTAAACCCTCAACAACCTCTGTCTGATTGTCATCATAGAGGTCGGAGACGAAGAGTACTAAGCCGCGTTTGGTAAGGCGTTCCGCGATTTGATGCAAAGGCATTCCCATCCGCGTGCTTTTTGCAGTTTGTAGCGTCTCCAACGTGAGCAAGATCGAGTGCAAATGTGATGTGCTACTTCGAGCCGGAAGGTATTGGCGAAGTGTATCATCAAAGTACGCAAACCCAACAGCATCCCGTTGCTTCGCCATAAAATAGGCAAGGGACGCGATGAGGAAACTTGAGTATCGCAACTTTGTTAGCCTTTGTCCAGTTCCACTCTCCTCTATAGTCGGATCATCTACTTGTGCTTCATCTATCGGATGCAACATAGACTCACTTGCATCTAATAGGAGGTAGCAATTGAGATTGGTTTCCTCTTCAAATTGCTTGATATAGTACCGATCTGTGCGAGCGTAGGCTTTCCAATCTATATGTTTGGTATCGTCACCAGGCATATATTGCCTGTATTGCGAGAACTCGACACTGAACCCGTGATAGGGACTTTTGTGGAGTCCGGAGATAAAGCCTTCAACGACGAATTTTGCGATCAGTTCAAGATTCCCGATTCGGGCAAGGATTGCTGGATCTAAAAACGAGCGTCCGCCTGCTGGACTTTGTTGCATTTTTTAATTTTACCTTGCGGTTTGGAGTTTCCAGTTAAAGAGGGTTATAAGTGGTAGGTTCGTTTTTTTTCTAAAACCCTCGTAGGTTATAAGTTAAGAAGCCCTGCTGTACCAAAAACCTCTTAACTTATAACTGACTACTGTTTCCTCAAAATAAGTAGGGTAAGGTCGTCAAATTGATCGGCTTCCCCCTGAAACCCCATGACTGCGCCGTGAAGATATTCTCGGATACCCTCAGCATCAGAATCCTTGCACGCTTTGGAATCCTCTACGAGTCGGTCCTCCTCATAATACTCATCTTCAACATTGACGGTTTCTGTGACACCATCCGTATAATATACGACGACATCACCACTTGTAAGTTTGACATTCTCCGCTTCATATTCAGCGATGTTCGGAACCATATCGTTTGGAAACATTCCAAGAGGGATGCCTCCTACTTCTTCACCCAACCATTTATAGGTTCCATCTTTTCTGATGAGCAGGGGCGGATTATGCCCCGCATTGAGTGTCGTCAAGACGTCCGTATCGGGGTTAAGATGACTGTAGAAGAAAGTAGCGTATTTCTCTTCTGTACCACTGGCGTAAAGGAGCGAGTTAAGCGTCAAAGCCATATCGGTAAGTTCAGCGTACAAGGCGGACACACTCAGATTATTTTGCTCTGAATTTTCCGATGCGGATCCTTTTCCACGAGACAATTCAGAGATGAGCCCTGCACGTAGTGTTGCCATAAGAAGCGCCGCTTGCATCCCTTTTCCAGAAACATCTGCGATTGCGAGTCCCCAATCTCCGGTCGGTAAGGAGATACAATCATAATAGTCGCCTCCAACGGGACCGCGTGGCTCATAATGCCCAGCAACTTCGTATCCGGGGATGTCAGGTAGCCTCTCTGGAATGAGATTCACCTGTATCTTACGAGCTTCTTCCATCTCCGCTTGTAACTGGCGTGCCTCCAATGCTTCCTGATGTAGGTGTGCGTTTTCAATAGCGACCCCTCCCTGCTTCGCGAAAGAATCAAGTAGGATAACATCTTCATCGGTAAACGGAGCGATACTACCCCCACGTTCCTCTTTATCACCCACAACGAGGATCCCCAGAATGTCCCCGTCGCGTCCGGGAATGGGAACTGCCATCAAATTCTTTCCTCCGAAAAGGGTGTCAGAGTTTGGTGGACAGTGTCCCGGCAAGCCTTCCTTGACAACAAATTTCAGCATATCAGCGGACGTTGCTTCCAAGGATACGGATGCCTCTTCATCATAAGAAATAATAAGTGGATTAGGACCGGAATCGCCTGAGGGACCTTCAAGTAATGTCTCTGGGAAGCTGTAGTGCATCTCAAGTTCCTGGCGTTCGGGGTGCGTGAGCATGAGTGCTCCAGCGTTAGCGTCTAAAAGTGAGACAGCCTGGTGCACTACCTGTTCTGCGGCGGCTTCAGGTTGTAGGAGTTGACAGATTTGCGGAGCACTTTCGGCGAGCATAAACAATCGAAATTTTTCGCTTTGAACGCCCTCCACCATTTGCGAATAAGCGATGGCGATTGAAATTTGATGAGCAAGGGTTGTGAGTAATTCCATCTCCCATGCTTCCAACGCCTCTCTGCCCAGAAAACTTCCCAATCCAATCATCCCGAGAAATTCATCTTGAATCTTCAGAGGCACCCAAAGCCGTATGTCAACAGTCTTGACGAACTTGGCAGCCCGAGCGAAGAATTGTTCAAGATCTTCTGGAAGATTCGCCCTCTCAATGAATGAAGGTTGCAGCAAACTCTCGATCTCGCTCGGTTCAACTGTGATTGGCGGAAATACTTCATCAGGCGATGACGCAACGACTTCAAGATTTTGTCTCGTTGGATGGTAACGGAG
Source organism: Candidatus Poribacteria bacterium (assembly GCA_965208635.1). GTDB lineage: Bacteria > Poribacteria > WGA-4E > WGA-4E > WGA-3G > WGA-3G. The sequence continues at coordinate 4,488,762 of OZ242349.1, read as the reverse complement.
TATCGCTCCGCGTGTGACTTGCAAAGTTCCAAGCGTGATCCGGAGATAAGTTTTACTTGAATGATTAAAATTGCTGTGTCCAGAGATCAGCGTTTGCCCTAAATGTTCCAATTCCGACAGACTGAAAATAAGCCGCTCCATCGTCTGCTCTGCGGTATTTGGTGTTTGATGGGAAACCTGCAAATTGCTTTCTGACATAGGCGTGCTTGGATCTTTCATAGTTTGGCATCCAGATAATTTAACCATCAACCCGTGCTTTAACATTTCTCAGGGAGTGTTTTTGCGAATCAACGCTGAATGCGCGTGTTGCCTCGCAGTGAGAGTCATCGGGGCGTTTCTTCAAGATGATGGTTAAGGTTTTAATTTTTCTTATATCTGTTACTATAGGCTTTACTGAAGACCGGAATATCTCTCACTCAAACGCATCCCGCAATATAAAGCAAAAACTTCTCGATCTATTTTCGGAGTAAAATTTACGTCTAACAAAGTTATAGGTTGGCAATAGCGGATTCTTCGTCTGGAAAGATACCAGCATACTTGGCAATTGCCATCATGCGGAATGTACGCTCCTGTGTGGCAGACAACCCACAGAAATTCAGGGTGCCTTCGCGTTCAGTAAGTGCTTCTATAATCTCAATAAGTATAGATATTCCAATGCTGTTAATGAGTGTTGTTTTTTCAAGGTTAATTACGAGTTGCGTACAACCGTTCTGAATGAGTTCCTGTGCTTTCTCGGCAAGTTGTTCTCCGAGAGCATCATTCAAGTATCCGGTTGTTTCAATTACCGCGTGCTCTTTCGCCTCGCGAATTTGAATATCGAATTTGTCCAACAAATCGCTTACCTCCTTAAGTTCTTAACATGGACGTGTAAACTACCCCAAAACAGATTTTAAACTATTAAATCTGGGCATCGTTCCAAATGTAAAGCAAAGACAAATTATGCCATTTAAGGCATAATTTCATTCCACGATGGTGTCTGGTGAGGTCCGAAAGGATTTTACTGAACCCACCCCTGTGTGAATTGACCGAGAACCTACCTGAAACAGAGTAGAAGGTAGTTCAGAAACACACAGTTAGAAAAAGGCCTAACAGTACATTTAACACAATTTCACGAATTACCCGTGAAGGGTTCAAAGTTGCGTTGTAGACATATTGCCCGGCATGCCTCTATAGGAAACCTGTGCAATAACGACACAGCAACCTATTCGGGGGTCTTCTTTTTCGTGAAACTCACAGTCGTCCCGTTAGGGCTGCTTTCTATAACCACTTCGTCCATTAAAGCTCTAATAATTTGTAAGCCTCTTCCACGCTTACGTAAATCGGGGTGTACACTTGGTCTACCGAGTAAGCGGGTGCCGTCGAGTGTATCTGCAGTTATACCAACTCCTCGATCAGTAATTTTGATCTCCAACTGATCGTCGGTAACTAAAAACTGAATATGTACTTCCTTATCCTCGCTTTGGCTATGCTCAGAAGCGTTGATACAAGATTCGATGATAGCAAGTTGAATTTCTTCAATTGCCTCCTCGTTGAAGTCCTTCAATTCAGCGAGGACAGAACCCGTTTTCGCTGCGGCAAGTTCCATATCAGGATACATCGGTATAGTGAGGAGTACTTTGTGTTCATCTGACACGCTAATTTTCCCTCCTTGCTATGACTTGTATTTATATTAGAAAGTCTGTAAAATTGTTCACCTAAGTTGGCACTTTCCGTAAATTATAAGGTTTATGAAAAACTTGATTAAACATAATACTATATTTATGAAATTATGTCAAGACTTTTATCAAAACCATTCAGTTTTCAATTGTCAGAATCAGAATTTACAGGACTACAATAAACGCCGCAATGACTTGGGCATTGTAGAGGGCGAGGGAACTCCGAAGAAATTGAGGAAGAAGATGGAAATCATTGAATACACCGCAGAAATGCAAAAGCAGATAGCACACTGTTACAACAGCCTTACTGCTAATGTTCCACACTGCTATCCCGTGAACGGTGACGAATTGGGTAAAGTCTTAATGTGTTCTGCCTATGAGACAGAGGATAACACAAGAGATTTTGTCTCGTCAACAATCCAGCGAGCATCTGTTATCCGTGCAGATGCTTCTGATAATTTTGGCTGATAGGTTGCAAATTTCACCATATCACAATTGGCGAGTAATTGCTGTGTCCGTTCAACATAAAGAGTCGCTATCTCAGCACGTAGCATCGCCTGCAACAATCCTGTCGTTGTCAACTCCAATGCTGGAATATGATAACGTGCGTCAATGTATTGGCGAAGGACATAAGCAATTTGGGTATGATATGTCTCCATGTCGCCATGCTTTAGCCAGTCAGAGGCTTCAATTGCCGCCAGTTTTTCGTATGCTACCTCATGTGCCAACGGTGTGTCATTCTCATTTGTTACAGGGATAGGCAGTGGTTGACGGCGTTTTTGGAGATAGTACCATACCAAAACAGTTACAAAACCAAGTATCACTGTCCCACCAATGAAATAAGTCAACAGGTTCTGCGGCACCTCTAAGGGCGGTTTGATATCGCGTAGGTCTTGCCCTCCTAAAGTACCCTGCATAAGTATTTGTACAAGTACAGACATATTTCTTTTACAACGGTGCGAAATACAATCAGATATCCCCGAAGTCAATATACAACAACTTACTCAGCGAGAGGTACAATCACTATCGACTTTGGTGAAGTTGGACAGGCGTATTGACAGACCCCACATCCCGTGCACCCAGCATCAAGCACCTCTACAATGCCATCTGACGTGAAGTGAATTGCGTCTTCGCCAATTGGACACGTATCAACACAGTAAGTACAGTCCACATCTTTTGTCCGCAAACAGGTTTCAACACTGAAAACAGCCAAACCGATTTTAATATCTTCAGCATAAACAGTTTGCAATGCCCCACTCGGACAAACGTACATGCATGCCAACGAATCACAGATGACGCATGGCTGTTCCTCAGGATCGATATAAGGTGTATTCGCGATGTCAGGCTGGGTCGTCTGTAAAGGGAAAATAGCGTTTGCTGGGCAGTTTTTGACGCAGTTGCCACACCGATGACACTTTTCTAAAAATTCCGCTTCAGGCAATGCGCCGGGAGGTCGGAAAAGTTGACGGGCACTCGGCTGCTCAGCAGGCAAATGGTCGCTTATCTGGTCATCAAGGAATTCGGCGACAGGTTGGATGAGTTGGTTCAAGGCTTCCTTGAAAAAGCCGCGCCTCCCCGTTTCATCAGACATTTTTATGTTCCACCCCTGAGAGTCGTGTCCCGTGTTGCACCGAACCTACTCTTTGCTGGCTTTAGGAATCCGGTAACAACATTTATGGCTGCCTTGCATGAGATGTTCTACTCGAACGACTTTCGCACCCAAGGATTGCCGGAAGAGTGCCGTTTCAATTTCGCAGACGTGCGGGTACTCTTGCGCTATCAAGGCGATAGGGCAGTTATGTTCGGTTAAGACGTAATCGTCCTCATCTTCGTCAAAACGCGCCATGTAGCCCTCTTCATCACGGATATGGGCAAGTTCTTTGACGCGTTCGGACAGCGTCTTCCCTTGGAGCCGTTGTTGATACGTCTGCAACTGTGATTTCATCCGTCCTCGAAAGACTTTGTTGATGAAACCGGGTCCGTTGAATTTGGCAACTTCATGCATTAAACCAACAGCAAAATTAGCATAAGTCGTGGGAAAAAGACCGTTTGCTTCATCTGTTAATTGATAAACGTGAGGTGGACGACCACGTCCCTGCTTTTCTTGATGGTGTTCAACTAACCCCTCGGCCTCCAGGATAGCGAGGTGTTGCCGGATCCCCATCTGACTGATATGCAATGCCTCTTTCAGCTGACCGATCGTCATGTTGGATCGCATTTTCAGCAGTTGCAGGATTCGCATTCGGGTTTCGCTCATTTCGCAATTCATTATGATTTCCCCACAGGATAAGTTTGCAAATCATATTGTACTTCATCATTTTTAAATTATATCACAATTGGACGTTTCAATTCAAGGAAATTCCAGATTTAAAGCGAATTCAGGCAGAGACGTTCAGCTGTTTGTTATCAGTCATCAACGGTCGGTTTCTGTCAAGGGTCGGGATTTTGAAATTCCGCCTATATGAGAACTGAATACCTCTACTATTTTTCTTTTGTCTATTTACCGCTTATGTGATACAATTTTGTAAAGGCTATCAGAAGCCAAGAGCAAAAGGACTGAAAGGAGTAGGTCGAGAATGCAGAACGAACTCACCGAATCACAAATTAATTTTTATCAGGAAAACGGCTTTCTTGTTATCGAGAACTTTCTGGATGCCGAGGAATTAGCGGAATGGCGACGTTGTACCGATGAATCCGTTGAGGAACGACTCGGAAATTCCGTGGAATTCATGACGAACCAGATGGATGCTAAGCAGTTTTACGCCCGTGTTTTTACACAGTGTCTTCGCTTGTCAGATACCCATTCCGGTATGCGGAAACTGGTGCATGATCCGAGACTCGGTAAAATGGCAGCACAGTTAGCCAGTGTCGATGGCATGCGAATTTGGCACGACCAAGCTTTGATTAAACCGCCCCATGGTAACCCGACCGCATGGCACCTCGATGTCCCGTACTGGTCCTTTGATTCACGGGATGCCGTCTCGTTCTGGGTTGCGCTGGACGATGCCACACTTGCGAACGGATGTATGTGGTATCTCCCCGGCACACATAAAACAGCCCGTTTTGATAATGTGGGGATTGGAATAAATATCGGTGAACTCTTTAACGTATACCCAGAATGGAAACAGATTGAACCGCAGTGTGCCCCTTGTCCGGCAGGTTCTATTGCATGGCACAACGGACTCGTTGCACACGGTGCCGGCGCGAATATGACAATCCACCACCGTAGAGCGATGACGTGTGGTTTCATGCCTGATGGATGCACTTTTAACGGAAAACGAAACATCCTGCCAGAACCCTATTTTAACTCGCTGGAAATCGGTGATGTGCTTAACGACGATATTCAGAATTCGCTTATTTGGCATAAGGATTTTTTAAATGATTAAATCTGAGCTGCTGCGTCCGCTGTCCTTGCAGTATTTCAACTATTAAAAAACCCAAGTTGCTACTAACAGATTTTACACGTTTCAGAAAGGGTTTTCAGTCTCTTTCCTCACCCCAGAGGGGTAGTATGTCTATAGAAAATGGGATATTTACGCGATTGCAAGCCGAAGAAAGTGCTATGTTTATCAATAAGTGACAACTTGCGTTAAAGTAGTTGTCAGTTGTCAAAAAGAGGTATTTGATTCACCCAATGATGCCTGGTGAACCGAAGCCCTTCTTAACCGAAAACCGATAACTGATAACTATTAAAAAGGAGAAATGGATATGGCAAAACAGCCAAATATTGTATTGCTGGGAGTTGATTCACTACTCGCAACACACATGAGTTGCTACGGGTATCACCGACTGACGACACCTCACATTGATCGGTTCGCGGAAGGTGGCACGCTCTTTGAAAAAACTTATAGTCCACACATTCCGACAACAAGCGCCTACGCCTCTATGCTGACAGGATTGGATACATTTAGCACGCAGGTCGTCGCGTTGCGGCATCAAGGACCGCTCCGAGAAGAGGTCAAAACGCTGGCTGAAATCCTCCGAGATGAAGGCTACGATACCACCTGCGTTGGATTCGGTGGACCGAGTGCCCGTGGGTTTGACACCTATCTTGAATATTCTGGATGGGGACCCGATGACAGTGGACGGAGTCCAAAAGCGGAAAATCTCAACAAAACAACCCTCCCAGAACTGAACCGACTGATCGATCAGAACGACGAAAAACCGTTTTTTCTGTTCCTGCGCCACATGGACCCACACTCCCCCTACCTACCGCCTGCTCCTTATGAACGGATGTTCTACCACGGCGATGAGTGCGACCCAAGCAATAAATCCATGGAACCGGTGATGACGTTTAAGCCGTTTTGCGATTACTTCGCCTCATGGATGCCACCGGGAATTACCGATAAAGATTACGTCATCGCGCAATACGATGGTGCTATCGCTTATATGGACGCATGTATTCAGACGCTCTTCAATGCCCTCGAAACGCGTGGCGTATTGGATGAGACAATCGTCGTTATCAATGGAGATCACGGCGAAACCCTTTATGACCACGAGTGTTGGTTCGATCATCACGGACTCTATGATGTCACGCTACATGTACCGCTCATTATCCGTTATCCTGGGCGCGTGCCCGCTGGAAAACGGGTTGCTGGATACAATCAACATAAAGATCTCGTGCCGACACTCCTTGAATTAGCAGACATCGAAACAGATATTGCATTCGATGGAGAGAGCCTTACCTCCTTAATGAACGGCGAGATTACCTCTTACGAGAGTGAATTCTACATTACAGAATGCACGTGGATGCGGAAGCATGGCTGGCGTACCCCTGAATGGAAACTTATCGTCGCGCTTGAACCCGATTTCCATTTTAAACCGCCTGTAGAACTCTATAACCTTATCCAAGATCCCGATGAGAACAACAATCTCGTCGACGTACATCCTGATATCGTCAATGTGCTCGAAACACGGATGAAAAGCTGGATTCTTCAGCGGGAACAGGAGACAGGCTTAACGAACCCGATTATGACCCAGGGTGATTGGCACGGGCACAAAGGTGTCGGTCCGTTCAAGACCTCCGAACAAGCATACAACACGATGCACATCGGGGATGCTGGGGCAGCAGCACGTTTACAGGCAAAATCAAGAAATGAATAGCATTGTCCCGCAGGTTTCCCACACGCGGCTTGCGTCAAAAAGTAGACCCAAGCGCGTAGCCTGCAACATCGGCGCAGGGTTTTTGCTTGGGTGTTTCCCCTAGATATACGTCAATGAACGTTATTGACCCAACTCATCTGACCGAACCGCAAGGAAAATTAGGAATATGTTAGCTTCACAGCACCAAAAACATAGCCTGTAATGTAATGGAAGGCGGGTCTACGGAGAGAGATTTTCAAGATCTAACCCACCTGACCGAACCGCAAGGAATAATTAAAAGATGCCAGATTATAGACGAGATCAGGTTTTAGAACGACTGAAAACAGAATTGGATAGAGACAAACCCCTACTCGCTGTGGGTGCCGGAACAGGTATCACGGCGAAATTTGCTGAGCAAGGTGGCGCGGACCTGATTGTGATTTACAATTCAGGTCGCTATCGGATGTCAGGGTTCGGCTCCTGTGCAGGACTTTTGGCTTACGGTGACGCGAATGCTATCGTCATGGAGATGGGTGAACGTGAGGTTCTACCCGTTGTCAAAGAGACGCCTGTTATCGCTGGTGTTAACGGCACAGATCCGACGCGCAGAATGAGCAACTTCCTCAAACAGGTTCGCGATGTCGGTTTCGATGGCGTCAATAATTTCCCGACCGTTGGCGTGATTGACGGAACTTTTCGGGTAACGCTTGAAGAAACAGGGATGGGCTTCTACAAAGAGGTCGAAACGATCGGTATCGCGCACGAGTTGGATCTTTTCACCATCGTCTACGTCTTCAATCCAGAAGAATCGGAGAATATGGCTAAAGTCGGCGCGGATGTTATCATCGCACACATGGGGACAACGATAGGCGGCACGATCGGGGCGGAAACGGCTTTCACGCTTGAAGACGCCGCGGTGCGCGTGCAGGAAATTTGCGACGCCGCAAGAGTTGTGAATCCAGATGTCATCTGCTTAGCACACGGCGGTCCCATTTCAAAAGCACCGGAGGCGGCGTTTATCAATGAGAAAACAGATGCCGTTGGCTTCGTGGGTGCCTCCAGCATTGAACGGTTCGCCTGTGAAGAGAGTATTCCGCGGGTAACAGCTTCATTCAAGCAATAGATACAAGACTTCCGCGAGTTTCAAGCAGTTGTGAATTCTCCAGAGCAAAATTAGCCAAATCCGTAGCCTGCGACAACGGCGTAGGCGAATATTTAGGAAGACGTGTTAAAGTCGAAATCCTGTCGTTCTCCCGCAAGGTAAAATCAAAAATGGTCAAAGAAATAGAGATTTTAACTGCCGATGACGCTGAACTGATGCGTATCAGTCGAGAAGGAACATTGTCCTTGAGTCTGAGCGAGATGCAGACGATTCAGACGCACTTCGGAACCCTCGGACGCAACCCCACCGATGTAGAAATAGAGACCATCGCCCAAACCTGGTCTGAACATTGCGTTCATAAAACATTCAAAAGTACCATCCTCTATTCCGAAGAAGGAAAAGCACCAGAGCAGATTGATGGCTTGTTTCCAAGCTTCATCCAACGTGCGACTGAGGAGATAGCGAAACCTTGGTGTGTCTCCGTCTTTTCAGACAACGCGGGTATCATCGAATTTGACGAGAAATTCAACCTCGTTTTCAAAGTAGAAACACACAACCATCCCTCAGCAATTGAACCGTATGGTGGAGCTGGGACCGGAATAGGGGGTGTAATTCGCGACGCACTCGGTACAGGACTGGGTGCGAAGCCGATTTTAAACACCGATGTATTCTGTTTTGGGATGCCGGATACGCCATACACGCAACTACCGAAAGGCACACTCCACCCGAAGCGCGTATTTAAAGGGGTTGTCGCTGGGGTGCGCGATTACGGCAACCGGATGGGTATCCCCACAGCGAACGGTGCAATCCTTTTTGATGCCCGTTATACTGCAAACCCACTCGTCTTCTGTGGAAACGTCGGCTTAATACCGAGAAACAGATGCGAGAAATCCGTTGAACCCGGGGACTTAGTGGTTGCGATCGGTGGACAAACCGGGCGCGATGGTATTCACGGTGCGACCTTCTCCTCTGCAGAATTGGACGATACTTCTGAAAGCCTCGGCAGCGTGGTACAGATCGGCAACCCGATTATGGAAAAGAAGATTGTCGATGCGCTGTTACAGGCGCGGGATCGAAATCTTTATCGTTCTATAACCGATTGCGGTGCTGGAGGGTTCTCATCTGCTGTTGGCGAAATGGGTGAAGATATAGGCGCAGAAGTGCATCTCGAACGCGTTTCTCTGAAATACGAAGGGCTCGCCCCGTGGGAAATCTGGCTCTCTGAAGCACAGGAGCGCATGGTCATCGCTGTGCCGCCTGAGAATCTGGATGAACTCATGGAAATATGTGAGGCAGAAGTCGTTGAAGCCACAGTCCTCGGAACTTTCACAGATACGCATAGACTACAGGTTTTCTATGAAGGCACAATCGTTGCAGATTTGGAGATGGAGTTTCTGCACCATGGACTGCCAATGCCTGTGAAAGAGGCGGTTTGGGAGCCGCCAAAGCATCCCGATATGGTATCGCGAGATGAAGGAACCAGCGGAACATCCGAGCAAAAACATCCCTCTTACACGAATGACCTCAAACAACTTCTCGCAAGTCCTAATATAGCGAGCAAAGAATCCGTTATCCGACAATACGATCACGGTGTACAAGGTGGCATGGTTATCAATCCACTTGTCGGTGTAGAAAACGATGGACCCAGCGATGCGTGCGTCACGACCCCAGTCTTAGGCAGTCGAACGGGTGTAATTGTCGCGAACGGTATCAATCCGAGATACAGCGACGTGGATCCGTATCTCAGTGCGGCGGCGGCGATTGATGAGGCTTTACGGAATATCGTCGCTGTCGGGGGGACGTTAGAAAAGACGGCGTTACTGGACAATTTCTGCTGGGGGAATCCTGATAAACCTGACCGACTCGGTGAACTCGTTCGGGCAGCAAGAGCGTGTTATGATATTGCAACCGCCTACGGCACACCTTTCATTTCCGGTAAAGATAGCCTCTACAACGAGTATCGGGACACAACAACCGGTGAACAACGCGCAATCCCGTCAACGCTCCTCATATCCGCCATCTGTGTTATGCCCGACATTCAACACGCCGTCACCATGGACGTGAAAACGCCCGGTAACTTCATTTATGTCGTGGGCAATACCTACACTGAATTAGGTGGTTCGCACTACTTCAACATCCACGGTTTTATCGGAAGCACTGCCCCTGCTATTCGTCCAAGTGAAGGTAAGTTGACGATGGAACGTCTCAGTACTGCTATCAATAGTGGATTGGTGCGCTCGTGTCATGACTGCTCTGAAGGCGGCATCGGTGTAGCAGCGGCGGAAATGGCATTTGCGGGTGGATACGGGATGTCTCTGAGTCTTGACGATATCCCGACAGGCGAAGAAATCCATGCTAATGACTTCCTCCTGTTTTCAGAATCAAATAGCCGCTTCCTCGTAGAGATTGAACCGCAACACCAACATGCCTACGAAAACCACATGGTCGGGATACCATTGGGTTGCCTTGGTACCGTTTCAGAGACACCCGAATTCGTCATCAAAGGGAAGACTGGACACTCGATAGTTGAAACGTCAATTGATATTCTCAAATCTGCCTGGCAAGCTTTTTAATTTTACCTTGCAGAGGAATAACATGCGTTTGGACTTTGGCGTGTGTCCCTCATATCCGCCGCCGCTACGCTTACGGCTACGGCTTAAGGACTAACGAAAAAACTCTTCAGCGATTGCTGACTAAGGTGTAATCAAAAACATAGCCTGCAACAACGGCGCAGGCGGATGGACGGAAAGGGACGTTATTTTCAAAACCTACCTGACCGAACCGCAAGGAAAGTTAAAAGAATGAAACCAAAGGCACTCATTTTACGGACTGCAGGCACCAACTGCGATGCAGAAACGGATATGGCGTTCCAACTCGCTGGGGCAGAGACAGCGTTAGTCCATATTCAACACCTCATATCAGATAAAGTTAACCTTGCCGACTACCAAATCCTCGCGATTCCGGGTGGATTCTCCTACGGCGATGATATTGCCGCGGGTATCCTGTTGGCGGTTGAGATGAAACACAAGCTGACAGACGCACTGAACCGCTTCGTCGAAGAGGGCAAGTTAATAATCGGTATCTGCAATGGGTTTCAGGTGCTTGTGCGAACAGGTTTACTGCCCGGGAACGGGACTTCAGAAATGGCGCAACGAGCGACATTAGCGATGAATACCTCAGCAAAATTCGAGTGTCGGTGGGTGGATCTGGCAACACAAGAGAGTCCATGTGTCTTTACAAAAGGGGTCAAAGCGCGTGTGTATCTCCCTGTTGCACATGCTGAAGGTAGATTTACTGCGCCAGCGAATGTGCTGTCAGAATTAGAAACAAACAATCAGGTCGTGTTTCGGTACGTCGAGAGTAGATACCCCAACAACCCGAACGGTTCCGATAGCAATATTGCGGGTATCTGCGATGCAACAGGCAAAATTTTTGGATTAATGCCCCATCCAGAACGATTCCTGACGAAATGGAATCATCCCCGTTGGACACGGATACCTGCGAAAACCCAAGAATCCAGTTCTGAAGAAGGCGACGGATTGGTTATCTTCAAAAACGCGGTTAATTACGCCAAATCGAATCTTTTGTAGGAGCGATCCGCGCTCTCGATTTTTTCGATATGATCCGAGAATGTAACCCCGTAACATTGTCCCGCAAGCCCACACGCGGCTTGCGCTAGGAGGGCGGATATACGGCGAGTAACACAGTTTATCCAATTATACTTACCGAACCGCAAGGAAAAATTAAAAAACGTCTACTCCCATTTTATATGAAATTGCCTGTCTTTTGGGCGTTCATCGTTCTTTCGGTGTTGGGGCAGCTGCTATGGGTAGTTGTCATTTCACAGGACGTCCGGATTGACCTCCGATGGTCGAGTTTCGGCTACGGCTTAGGGATCGGACTGGGTTTCATGCAGGGGAAGTGGACATCTCGTTTGTGGGATCAATCGTATTTACAGGTTTTAAAGCGGCAGATAACCTTCTGGGAAGCGAAAGGTGCGAAATTGCTGACCTTTTACACGTGCGCTGCCCTCGGTCTACCAATCCTATGTACAATTCTTATCCGATCGCTTGACACGTTGGTAGGCATTCAATCCTACGTCTTCGGCTTTATCGGTGCGATGAATGTGGCACTGTGGTTATGGGTGCGACGCATGCCAAAGTGAATTTAGCAAGAGAAATCCTTTCTGTAAAATGATCCTCGAATAACGACTTTCCATCCAAACAGCACAAACATCTATGCAACTCGATAGAAACCAAGAAAAAGCCGTGAATCATGTCAAAGGTCCGGCTGTCGTCATCGCGGGACCCGGTAGCGGCAAAACGACAGTCGTAACGGCACGGATTCTAAACCTCATCCAGACGCACAACATCCCACCTCCACAAATCCTCGCGATTGCCTTTAATAGAAAAGCAGTTGAAGAGATGGAGACGCGTATTTGGCGCAACTTGCAAGCCAAATCTTGCTTGACAAAAGTGCGGGAACTCACGTCATCAAAATCTTCCGATGAAACGGCAACGTCCCGAAAACCCGAAATCCGAACGCTTCATGCTTTCGGTAAAGACATTATCACTGAAAACTATAAACGCGCGGGATTTAGCGAATGTCCTGAGATCTGGACGGGACAGATAGATGAAATCATCGCACAAGAACAAACACAGATTGAACGGGATACCTCTACGACCTCGGTTGCCATCTACAAAATTGAGAGCAAAAGCACCGGTAAGTGTTACATCGGACAGACCATAAACCCAGAGCGTCGGCGGAAGGAACACTTCGACCACTCATCAAATGACAGACTTCGACAAGCGATCCGATCTGAAGGCGAAACACAATTCAGTTTTGAGGTGCTTGAATGGGTGGAAGGACGCGAAGCAAACCGTAGCGAAGCACATTGGATTGCGTTCTACAGAAAACGTGCTGATGTGTTTAACCGTGCCGATCCTTTGCGGGTACAGTATAGCGACCAACTCATTCTTGAAATGTTCTGCCAACATTTCGAGATTCCATACACAGCACATCTTGATAGAGATCCCGACTTTGAGAATCTTCGCGATCGCTTCAACGAGATAAAAGAGACCGTTATGCGAGCGAAACGGCACGTTACCGCAGGAGTGTTCAACCCGACGACAATTGAGGACCGCGTGGCACAAGCATTCGCTGTAAAATATGAGACGCTCAAAACTAAGGCAGACGCTGTCGATTTCGAGGATATGATTATCCATGCCGCGAATTTGCTTGAAACATGCCCTGATCTTCAGCAAACCTACCGCGATACATACCCCTATCTGCTCGTTGATGAATTCCAAGACATTGCCCCAGCCGACTTCCGACTGATCTCGCTTTTATCTGAGAATCTCTTTGCTGTCGGCGACGACGACCAAGCGATTTACGGGTTCCGCGGTGGCGATTCCGAAATTATGCAGGCATTCACCGCTCGCCGAGAGGTGGTAAAATACGAAATCACGCGGAACTATCGCTCTACATCAACGATCGTTGAACACGCAAGAGCCTTGATTGAGCGGAACGCGCAACGCATCAGCAAAGACCTTCGCGCGCACAATCCAACCCAACAGGACATAAAAATCGTCGAGACAACGCCTGAAACTATAGAAACCCTCCTACTCCGTGAATTGAAATCCTGTCAGGAAACCGCTGTTTTGGCGCGCACGAACTACGAAACCGACCAGATTCAAGAGATGCTTTCCAAGCACGCGAAACGTGTTGAAGTAACAACTATCCACAAAGCGAAAGGACGGGAATGGGAAAAGGTGATTCTCATCCATAACACATTGGAGCGGCGTTTCCCTCGTCGTGATACCAACCTTGCAGAGGAGCGTCGTGTTTTCTACGTTGCGATGACGCGTGCCAAGAAGGAATTAGCGGTGCTCGGTGGGACATGTCTGTTCGTGCCAGAATATGAGAAAATCCCCAAAAATCTCGGTTACTATCTACGGCAGTTTGCGTATTGGCGCGCAAGAAGGAAACTAAAAAAAGAGGGAGATGTAAATTAGGAATTATGCTATAATCATCATAATAAATTGCTCCACTACAAATCCCAAGTTCCAGTCCCTTTATGGCAAACGCAATATTGAAAAATCAAATCTCCCATCCCGGCGTAACGTTCCGTGCCATTGTCCTCGGTTTGCTACTGATCCCAGTGAATACTTACTTCATCATGGCAAACCACCTCAAATTCTGGAGCACCCTCCCAACGACGATGTCTCTCATCTATAACGTGATTATTACGTTGATGGTGCTCATCCCTTTCAATCTATTGCTAAATCGGTTCCTACCTCGGTTCGCTCTGAGGCAGGGCGAACTCCTGACGGTCTTCGTGATGCTGTCGCTCTCCTCAGCGATCGCGGGGCACGATATGATGCAAACGGTTATCCCGACGATATCCGATGCTTTCTGGTTCGCGACCCCTGAAAACGAATGGAAACAACTGTTTTGGCGGTATCTTCCTCCGTGGCTGACATCTAACGATATGGCAAGTCTGCAGGCGTTCTACGACGGAGAGAGCACTATTTACAGGATGGTGCACCTGCAGGGATGGCTACGCCCGATTCTTTGGTGGACCATCTTTCTAACCGTTCTCATCTGGGTGATGATCTGCTTGGACGTTTTTCTCCGAAAACAGTGGATTGAGCACGAACGGTTGACGTATCCTATCGTGCAATTGCCATTGGAAATGACAAGACTCGACGGACGACTTTTCCGGTCACCGATGATGTGGCTTGGGTTTTCGATCGCAGGTGGTATCAACCTCATCAATGGTCTCCAGGTGCTGTTCCCTGAGATCCCTGAAATCCCAGTACGACACGCCGAACTCGGTCAATATTTCACACAGAAACCGTGGAGTTCAATGGGGTGGACCCCGGTTTATATCCGTTCTTTTGCCGTTGGACTCGCTTATCTGATGCCACTGGAAATGTCATTTTCGATTTGGTTCTTCTATTGGTTCTGGAAAGCACAACGGATACTGGGCAGCGCGCTCGGTCTTGACGTTATGCCGGGATTTCCCTACGACTGGCAACAGGTGATGGGTGGTTATCTGATACTTGCTTGTCTCGCACTTTGGGGTGGACGACGCTACTTTCTTAGGATCCTCAAGTATATCTTTCGATGGTGGAAAGCACCCGGCGACATTGACGACAGTAGAGAACCGATGCGCTATCGCTGGGCGGCAATTGGGTTAGTGTGCGGTTTGTTTTTCCTATTCGCTTTCTCACGACAAGGTGGGATGGATTTCTGGACAATCGGGCTTTACTTTTTAATCTATTACCTATTAGCGATGAGTCTGACGCGTATCCGTGCTGAAGTCGGACCTCCGACGATACGGACCTACGCAACGCCCCACGATATCCTCACAGACATTTTTGGTACCCGATTGATTTCACATCGCAGTTTAACGATGATGCGTCTTTATCTAACCTTCAATCGTGGATCGCGCGCCCATCCAATGCCGCATACACTTGAAGGTTTCAAACTTGCAGAGGAGACAGGTATGCGATCCGGCAGACTCATCGTAGCAATGATGTTCGCCTCGGTGATAGGGATTCTGGCATCGTTTTGGGCATATCTCGTCGTTGGATACAATATCGGCGTTGTTAGTGACTTGGGGACAGGTGGTTATAACCTTTTGCAAAGCTGGATCTATCATCCAGTTGACACCGATGTTCCTGCCGTGATTTTTATTGGCATCGGCGCACTCTTTACCGGATTCTTCTGGTGGCTACGAACGATATTTCCGTTCTGGCCCTTCCATCCTGCTGGTTATATGGTCGCTGGCGAAAGATCAACAATCGGTCGGCTGTGGTTTTCGATACTTATCAGTTGGGGTGTCAAAACAATCTTGCTGAAAGTGGGTGGCATTCGCCTCTATCGCAAAGCATACCCGCTCTTTTTAGGACTGATTCTCGGCGAATTTATGGTGGGTGGTGTATGGGTGTTGATTCGGCTCATCACAGGGATGCCGATGTATTCGTTTTATAGATAGCCGTCAGCGATCAGCAGTCGGAAACCGAGTAAACGTAGGTTGGGTTGAGTGGAAGGACAAGGTGTCATCTCTCTTAGACACAGAATCCTGCTTTTCAAGGACCCATTAGAACAGAAAGATAGAACGAAATCCAACATTTTAAATCATCTTGGCGTGGAAATACGTTGGGTTTCACCTGTATTTGGATGATTTCACGTATCTTGATGAACCTTGAAAGTCTTCTTCCATACGCAATTTTAGTAGGCTCCCGTTCAACCCAACCTACGGGACTTGATAATTCACTATCAATACTTACACTTCATGAAACTGCGCTTACAAGGAGATAAAAAATGAAACTGGTTGTTCTTTCTTATAGTCATCACGGACGCAGTATGGCACGCACGGCACATGAACTCGGACACGAGATTGTAGGCATCATGGATGCCGAAGTGGAACCTCGACAACAGTTGTCAGACGATTTTCAATGTCCCGGATATGAGACGGCAGCAGCATGCCTTGATGCGAGCAAACCGGACACCGCTCTCGTCGCGGGAAAACACATCGAGATGCCGGACCATGTGCAGGCATGCGTAGATCGGCGTATCCCTTACCTTTTGGACAAACCGTTTTCGGATTGTGCCGATCGGCTGCGTCCAGCCGCTGAAGCCTCTGAAAAGCACGGCGTTTTCAGCGCGCTTGTGCTACCGAATCGTGCGAGTCGAATCGTGAGTGTCATCAAAGAGATGGTCGCTGACGGGAGTTTGGGAGATCTTGTCCTATATAACAGCAGATTGAACAACGGTCCCCCGTCCCGTTACGACCCGACCCCCTCCGCTTGGCATAACACGCCGAGTATATCGGGTGGCGGTTGTTGGGCAGTTGAAGCAGCACACGGCATCGATACATTCCTTCAGTTTACGGGTGATCGGGAAATAACAGTCGTTGGTGCCGTCATGTCCAATTCTATGCACAGCCGGGGTGTAGAGGACAGTGGTGTTGGCGTGCTACGAACAGAAGACGGTATCACTGGGATTATTGAATCGGGTTATACATATCCATCCGGTAAACGGGGTGGGGATCATTTCTTCCGATTTATTGGAACGAAGGCATCCGTATTTGAACAGTACGGTCGCAACGGTGAGCCTCTGATTGAAGTACATACAACCGAAGGCGTCCAGTTCAGCGAAGACCTCTCTCACGGTGCGAGGATTCAAGGCGTGATGGGTGCGGCATTTGACGCAATCCGAGATGGTGGCACTGTTGAGCCGACTGTCGTCGATGCGGTGCGTATCCTTGAAATCCAAGACGCTGTTTACGCACATGCCCGACAGGGTGTGATAACCCACGGTCCACATCCGATGGGTTGACGATGTTTAGAATGTGTGATAGAATCTTGCCATTGAAAATGGAATTGGAAGGAGTGGAATATGTCGAATCTAAATATGTCACAAACGCTCGCGTGTGCTGTTGCGGCAGGTTTCGCGTTAGCACCTGTGTTAATTGGGAATGCTGCAAACCACAATGCTATCTTTGCCCCGGATGCCGAACTCAAAGAACTCTTCAACGGGGCACATTTTACGGAAGGTGTCTCCGTCGCGCCGGACGGGACGGTCTATTTCAGCGACATCACTTTCACAGATCAGACGGATATGCAAGCTGGAAATATCTGGAAACACAATCCAGAGACCGGAGAAACCACCGTTTTCCGTTCCCCCAGTGGGATGTCCAACGGTACGAAGTTTGATGCCCAAGGTCGCTTAGTTATCGCAGAGGGAGCGGATTTTGGGGGACGCAGGATTACTCGGACAGACCTAACGACGGGTAAAAGCGAAATTATTGCCGGTCTCTATAACGGAAAACCCTTTAATTCACCCAACGATTTGTCGATTGATGAGCAAGGACGCGTTTATTTTACGGATCCTCGGTATGCTGGACATGAACCCGTTGAACAACCCATCTTTGGCGTTTACCGGATCGATCTGGATGGCTCGATTCATCTCGTTGTTACGGACGCTGGCAAACCCAACGGCGTGGCGGTTGCTCCGGATCAGCAAACCTTGTATGTGATTAGTCATGACAACGGTGCGATGGGTAGTTTTCCTGATGATATACCACTGCGTAACGGAAATATGGCATTACTCGCCTACGACCTCTCACCGGAAGGGACAACGACTTTCCGAAAAACGCTTGTCGACTATGCTCCACAAGACGGTCCAGACGGGATGGTGGTTGATGCCGAAGGAAATCTCTTCGTGGCAGTGCGCGATGAGACCCGACCGGGAGTCCGCGTCTACACGCCTGAAGGAGAGGAACTGGCGTATGTGAAGACTCCCGATAAACCCACGAACGTCGCCTTTGGACGTGGCAAAACAAGTAAGACGCTTTACATAACCGCAGAAAATTGCCTCTACAGCATCCAAACGATGAAAGAAGGGTACCACCTGCCACAGAAGTAGAAATGCTATTCCACTCAAACATCAGGATGGAGGTTGTGCCACGGTGTAGCACTCTCGTAAGCGTGCCCGACCTGACACAACAACGGCTCTGACAAGTGTTTTCCGACAAACTGAATGCTCAACGGTAGCCCTTCGCTATTCATGCCACACGGCACAGATAGGGTTGGTGCGCCGTTGTAGTCAAACGGCACGGTGAACCGTTGAAACTTCGGATTTCGGGCATCATATCGTCCGTATAACATCTCTGGTGAGACACGGTGTGGTGGCGCGGACATTGATGGACACACCAGTATATCAATCCCTTCAAACACCCGTCTGAAATGCCCTGTACAGGCAGCTCTCAAATTGTTCGCCTTAGCGTATTCGGCACCGGTCACCTTCGCGCCCATATCCAGCCATCCTCGGAACCAAGGTCCGTAATCATCCCGTCGGGACGGATAGGTAGCGGCGTGTGCTAACACTGCCTCTGTTGAACACAGCGTGGGCCATGCGGAGACGTATTCATCGACATCCGGCACTTGCACTTCAACGATTTCAGCACCTTGGTCCGCCAAGACTTCCACACCAGCACGAACCGCTTCAGCAAGTTCAGTGTCAATATCGTTCGTGGCGTAGTTTTCGTCGAATCCGACGCGAATCCCTTGGATGCCCTGTCCAACCCCCTCAAGCATATTCGGTACAAGATTCGGTAGAGAGGTGGGATCGTTCGGATCGAACCCGGCGATCGCCTCAAGGATAATCCCAGCATCGGCGACACTGCGTGTCATTGGACCGACATGGTCCATCGACTCGGCGAGGGCGAGCACACCATACCTACTAACTCTTCCCCACGTCGGTTTTACGATCGGCCGCTTTTATCCCAACGATACCGCATGCCGCTGAAGGGAATCGGATGGAACCGCCTGTGTCGCTGCCGAGCGAACCGAATAATCCTGATGCCGTCGCGACCCCAGAACCGCTCGACGATGAACCTGTCCACCGGTCAGGATTCCACGGGTTTTTTGGGATGTCGAATTCAGGATTGTAGCCGCCCATCGCGCCTTCAGTTAGGTTGAGTTTTCCAAGCAGCACCGCCCCCGCGGCTTCAAGTTTTGTGATAACCGTGCCATCAAACGATGGGACATGATCCGCGAGGACTTTCGCGGCACCCATCGTGCGGACCCCTTTCGTGAAGCAAAGATCCTTCACCGCAATAGGCATACCGTGAAGTGGACCTCGATACGTTCCCGATTCAATCTCCCGCTCTGCCGCCTGCGCTGCATTCATTGCGGAATCCGCCATCACCGTGGCGTAACTCTTGAATCGACCATCCAACTCGTCAATGCGCTGCAACATTGCAGCCGTAATCTCTACAGGCGACAGTTGCTTTGATGCGATCGCTTCCGAGATCTCGGTAATCGTTCTGAAGTGAAGTGGTGTTTCAGCCATGTTTTCCTCGTTTCCAACCCCCTTAATTCAAGTCACTCACACGCGGACGTCCTAAGAGACTCA
Source organism: Candidatus Poribacteria bacterium (assembly GCA_965208635.1). Classification (GTDB taxonomy): domain Bacteria; phylum Poribacteria; class WGA-4E; order WGA-4E; family WGA-3G; genus WGA-3G. The sequence goes on along the minus strand of OZ242349.1, from coordinate 4,468,995 downwards.
TCAACCGATCATCGGCATTTTCCAGAGCCTCTTTAGGGACGGGTACACCGTTGCAAAGGCTAAATCGCCAATATGCCCAATACGCTGCATACTGAGATTGCAAAATATAACGCGTCTTACCTGAAAGGTTCGGAGCACCGCGATGCCAACATTGTGGGTCCTGCAGATAAATGTCCCCCGCTTTGCAGAAAATAGAGGTCGGCGTATTTCCTTCAAATTCAGGGTTTTCCTGATCGTTCGGATGTTTACCGGAGTAATGACTGCCACGGACATATTGTGTTGGTCCCTCTTCAAGCGTATCAATATCGCTCAACGCCATCTGGACGGTGAACCACATCACAGGCATCCGTAGACGAGGGTCGTGCCGCGGCATTTTTTCCGTAACAGGAAAATGGACCGAGCCGTCAACATGCCATCGGTCAATCGAGAGACCGGGAAGATTCCGCAGCACATTTTGACCACAAAACTTGCAGTTTTCGCCGACGATTGCCTCTGCCAAACTCAGAATCGGTTCACGGAGCAGCATATCCCGGAAAATCTGATCGAGTTCGATCGTGTTCCGTAAAATGAAGGGTAGCGTTTCCTGGGATTCGGCATGCGCCCCCATCTGAATGTATCTGACATCAGCAAGTTCAGAATTCGTTATCTCTGCAAGTTTCGGATCCGCGAAAAACTCATCAGATTTGTCCCGTAGTGCGGCGACCTCTCCCTCAGTGAGTACCCCCGGAATGTAAACGAACCCATCGCGGAAGAATTGTTCGGCAATTTCCGTTGTTTTCTCTTTGCTAAAAGGTTCACCCTTGAGAATTGGATTGTTTGCCATGTTGTATCTCCTTTTTCCCCCAAAAGACATAGTAGAGTAGGCACAAGACCTGGGGAAACACCCAAGCAAAAACCCCCTACAGACTTGAAAACCTGTGTTAAAACGTCTAAACCTATTGGATTCAATCCAGATAATCCATTTCTGGTAATAAGCTCCAACGGTACTGATCTTCAGGTTGTGTGTTCCGTCCCCATCTGCCGAGGAGTTGCGTGTCGGCTCGTTTCGCAATTATTTGCGCGGCAACTGAATTTGGGTCCCAACCGTCCAATACTTTTTCCGTTAAATGTGTTAAAATGTCTCGGCATGCCGGATCGTCCGTTCGGTCTTGCGTTTCGTTTGGATCATCGTTCAGGTTGAAAAGTTGTGGCGATTGACCGTGGTAGTAATTCAACTTCCATTCGCCATCACGGACCATCCGATGATAGCATCCATCTTCGGTACAATATTCAGAGAAGGCGATATCCTCCCATTGTGTATCATCACCGCGGAGAAGTGGTAAGGTGCTTCGACCGCGGGAATGGGGTAAAGCTGGTGCACCGAGTGCATCGAGCATCGTGGCATTCAAATCGAGCGAACTGACAACTCGATCGCATCGTACGCCTTCCGGTAAAGCACCGCGCCACGATAAAATCGTGGGAACTTTCACGGAATGTTCATAAAACGTCTGTTTCCACCAGAGTCCGTGTTCACCGGCCTGTTCGCCGTGATCTGAACTATAAAGGATTAGGGTGTCCTCATCTAACCCGTTTTCTCGGAGTGCGGTTAAGATCTGTCCAATCATCACGTCCATTCGGGTTACCAACGCCCAATATGCCGTGCGTGCGCGAAGGATCTCCGCGTCAGAAACTTCAACAATCCCGCACTTCTCACGCCACCACCGAAAGTAGGGATGTAACACCTCTGAGAAAGGTTCAGGATTTTGAGGCATCGTCATCTGTGCTTCATACAGTCGATAATCCTCTTGGCGGGCAACGAAAGGCTGATGTGGTAGCATAAACCCGACAGAAATTGAAAATGGAGCATCTAAAAGTCCCGCCCGTTTCTGGACACCGAGTCGATTGAAGTAATCCACTGTCGCGGCAGTCACATCCTCATCGTGTACCTGATATGCACTTTGACCTGCCCCAGATTTTTCGAGACTCACGCGTGCCGGTCCCGCCGTGCCAGAGAGTTCACCATGATCAACACCACGTCCACCATGATAGTTCGGACCGTGATCCCCAACGAGGCGTTCAGCATACCCGTGTAGTTGATCCGGTCCGAGCGCGTGCATGCGTCCGATAAGCATGGGTTTATAGCCCGCAGCACCCATCGCATGCGCAAACGTAGGAATACCGGAATCAAGTATGTGGCTGTTGGTCCAGACGGCGTTCTCATGCGGGTAGCGTCCACTCAACATCGACATCCGGGATGGCACACAGATCGGAGATGGGCAATAGACGTTTTCAAACACCACCCCCTCGGTAGCGAGATTATCGAGATTAGGGGTCTGCACCAACGGGTCGCCGTAGCAACCTGTCACATACGGATTATGCTGGTCGGAATGGATATAGAGTAGGTTGGGCCCCTGAGGACGCATTTAAAATCCTTCGTGAACTGCATCGAATTTCCTCTCATTATAAACAGATATATGTTTTTGTCAAGAGAAGTGCTTTTCCAACACATCTGTATTTGATGTCGTGTAGGAGGGATATCCGAATCCTGGGTGTTTCTTCATGCTCGCGATTTACCCCTCTGATCCAATTATACATCCGTATTGACATTTGAACAGTTTTTATGTAGAATAAACCCTAATTTCAATACGTCATTGACGAATTTCAGTTCATCTCACCCAAAAGGAGTAACCACAATGGCATTTTTGAGACATATCGCGCTGCGAACGAAGGATATGGAAGCCTCGCGCCTTTTTTACGAAACCATCGGTTTTGAGTTCGTTGGGTATAGAGGACGCGGTGGGTTAGACCTCTCGGACGGCACGCTGAACATGACGATTCTCCAATATAACGGTGCGGAACGTCCACCGTTTGAAGAAGGCACAGAGTTTATCCACTTCGGTATCATTGTTGAAGATTTGGCGAGTATTTACAGCACTCTCAAGGATAGCGGTTTTGAATTGATCATGGATAATGTCAAAAAAGGGGATGAGATCGATGATAACAAACCACCGGAACGCTCCTTCAAGGTTGCCGATCCTGATGGAAATGTCGTTGATATTACATGCGCGAAAGATGAATGGCGGGGTGTAGCGGTCTAATCTGTATCAGGAAGAACAATGGCATTTCATTTTCAAGATTCTATGGTCAATGAATATCTCTCGGAAGGGTATCTTATCTTTCGAGGGATTGTTCCACCGTCGTTGCTCAGCGATTTACGTCGTGAGGCAGAAAAAGCCCGCGATCTGGCACATAAACTCAATGGACTACAAACCCAGCGGATCCAACCGTTATCCAATTACGGCGATGAATTGGATCTGAAGCCTTTCTACGATTACACGGAGTTGCCGGAACTTCGAGATGCTATCGAAAAATTGCTCGGTCCTGACTACACGCATGGCCACGTTGACATCATGGGACTCCTCGTTGAGCCGCTTGAACATCCATGGCATATTGGTTGGCATCGAGATGGCGTTGTAGAGGTTCCTCCCGAAGCACGGGATGAGATTGTCAAGGCGAAGTTAGCGGAAGTCTGGTACGACCTACGCCACTTCAATCAGGTGAATTGCGCGATTTATGCCGACTCCTGTACGTGGTTCGTCCCGGGTAGCCATCTACGCCAGTGGGATATGCCCGGTGAAGAACAATCAACAAACGATCCGAAACTACGGAAACCCACTGAAGGGCGATCTAACGCTGAAGCTGAGCGATACTGTTTAGAGCATTGCAGGCAGTTCCCGGGTGCGGTTCAAGTGCATTTGGGACCGGGAGATTTTATGGTGTATCGGAACCTTGCTTGGCACACGGGAAATTATATTACCTACCAACCGCGCGCAACGATCCACGATGTCGTCCGCTATGAAGGAAAGAAAGACTGGACCGATTGGCAACAGACGAAATTGGATGCCGTCAAACGAATGAAAGAAAAGCATCCGGATGCACAGGTGTAACACGGGTTTCAAACCCTGTCTGATGGAACCTGTCTACAACCGATCAACTGTGTATGCCTCTAACAACGCTTCGTCCAAATCTACGCCGAAACCGGGCGCGTCGCTGGGGGTGAAAAACCCATCGTGCGGTACGGGTCGTAAGCGACGATACAACTCATTTTCAACGCCACCCCGTGAGGGACCGAAGGTCTCTGCCATACACGGCATCGGAAGACAAGCAGTGAGATGCAACCCCCACGGTGTTCCTGCTTGATGGAGCCATGTCGGAATGTCCAGTTCAGCGGCTTCACGGGCGATGCGTAAACATTCCGTGAAACCACCTGCCCAACTGATGTCAGGTTGAATCATATCCGCCGCCCTCCAACGCAGCAACTCCCGAAATCCGTATCGTGTGAATTCATGCTCGCCGGAGACAATCCAAGCCGGTTGAACTTCACGGACTAATTGTGCCATGCCGGCATAGTCGTCAAGCGGGATAGGTTCTTCGATCCATTTCAGGCGAGCATCGGTGGCGGCATCAGCGAAACGGAGCGTATAGTCCACATCCCAACGGAGATAGATGTCTGCCATCAATTCTGTTTTCGTTCCGACAGCATCTCGTGCGGCGTGTATCATCTCAACGTTTTGGGCAAACCCGTTTTCACCCTCAGCGAGTCCGTTGCGGAGTGGCAACTTGCAAGCGGTAAACCCGTTCTCAGCGTAATAGCCGACATCAGCACCCGTCGCGTATGCAGGAATCTCAAGGCGTGGTGTATCCGTAATAAGACTATAGACAGGCGCGTCCAGAATCTTTCCACATAGGTCAACAAGCGCGAGTTCTATACCGCTCAGGACGTAAATTACCAAGCCGCGCCGTCCGTAAATCGAGGTGATATGATACAAACGCTCCCAAATCTCCTCAACATCAAGCGGATCGCGTCCGATGACAAAGTTCTGAAGGTGTCTCTCGATAATCAGCGCGCCAGCAAGTCCTCCACCTCCGAGACCGTATCCTTTCAACCCCTTATCAGTGGTAATCTCGACGATTAACGCCCCGGCTTGTGCGGCAAAGGGACCGCGCCAATCAACATGTGCTGTCTGAGTCGTGGGTTTTTGCCACTGCCCTTTAGCGAATCCTAAACTGGGCATTGCGCGTGGATTTAGGTTGACGTGCCATGTCCGAATCCCAACAACAGCATGTTGGGTTTTGGCACGAGTTTTCCACATATCCGCTAACGTAGGTTGACTGGATTGCATGTTTTCTAATTTTCCTTTTTCAGGTTAAAAACCTAAATTTTTGAAACTATGGTAGATTTTAGAATTACTTTGACACTCTTTTGACACTCTAAAGAGGCGAGGTTAGAAACCTCGCCTACCGCGATAGGAGTGTATTTGGGGTTGGGGGACCCAACCCCTACGAAAACTGTTCATATATTTTTAAGATTTACCATAAAACTACTTACTGCGAAAATGCACTTAAAGCATATTGGGAGTATCATCTCTATGATACTCCCAATATCAATCCGTTCAAGAAGATATTTGCTGATTGTATATGTTCTGATATTTAAATTATAGATTAACTATCAAGAAACGTTTGATAGTTAATCTCCAATTGTTTAAGAATACTTCGGAGTGTCCCTATCTTCAAATCTCTACTCCCCCAATCAGGGATAGATGCTGACAGTTTAGTTTGCGGATGTTCCCAGATACGATGGGAACCTGATCTTCTTCTCTTTATTTCTTCATAGCCAAGTTGACGCAGTTTTTTGGCGACTTCGCGATACTTCATCGATAGGCACCACCGTTTCCAATAGATGCCTAACTGCAGCATCCTCCGTATTGTCGTTTAAAATCTGAATTTCTTCAGGCAAAGCCCGTTGTTGGTGATCGTAAAGTTCAACAATGGCATAAAACGCATCGGTGACGACCTCTTTAATCTCGTCCTCGTCTAAAGAGTCGCATTCTGTAATCAATTCGGGTAATTCTTGACAAGTTATTGTGAATCCACCCTCTGGTTGTTCTTCCAGAATGAGTGTTAGTTTACATCTCATAGTGGGTCTCCTATTCACAGAACTGCTCATTACTTTGTTAATCTCCTTTTTGGGTAGGTCCATAAAGTGTACAACTTTTTTTGAACTTTGTCAACCTTTTAGGGTATAATTCCCATGGAACTCAATTTAACCAATCCCGAAACTACTAATTGCGTTTTTTAATTGGACGGGATAAGTAGCATAAAGGTTTACCGGTATATCGGTCTACAGACCGCCTCATAGGTCAAGATGGCAACGCAAAATAACCGATTCCTGTGAAAAGCCCAACTATCATCCATAGCCCTACCATCACGTATTCACCGAAAATCAAGCCGAACGCGACGGGTCGAATCTTCCTATACGTTGAGGCACCGCCAAACTTAAGTGCCATATATTTAATAAACCACCCAATCAAAATTGACGACCAGAGGTGAAAGGGTGGGTAGGTTGCCCCCAGCAGATAACCGATCGGATGTAGGGACCACCAGACAAAGTTCTGCCGCATCCAGAGCATAAAACCTGTAAACCCCGCGCCAGCAATCATACTGTACACCTCATCCCATTTTGTCTCGATGGGGAATTGGATAAGGCTGCTCATCCGTTGGAAATAGTTCCTCGGCGCGACCACGAAAGCCCAACTCTGTAAAAACAGAGCACCTTTGTCGTAAATTAGCGTCAGTGAAGCGTAAACAGAAACAAGGAGTGCTACGACAATTGAGACCCACAAAATCGGCACAACACGACGGCGGACGAGTTTCACCTCATCCGCCGCCTTGAAACTGTGTAGAAAGTTTGGCATCATAAATTCGCCCCAATCGCGTAGGAAGGTACGTTGGAAACTCAGAATCGCGAGGCTCTTATGCCCTAATGCGTTGGAACCCACAGTAATATCAATGTATTCCGAAGGGAAAAAAGGAGCCTGCACAAGCAACAGTCCGCCGTTAACTACCATCCAGGACAAAACGATTGATGTAATAAAGATAGAGAGTAGCGTCACAACCGCAACCCACGTTGTTATACCCGCAAGGACCAAAAACAGGACAAGAACAATAAACCCTAAAAGACATCCGAGCAGTGCCACACGATATGAGATCGGTTCGTTTGAATCGTCTATCGGTCCTCCTTCTATGGTGGAGCGGTTCGTCCTTGCGTGTCCGAGACCCAACGTCTTCCTAAAAACTGCTATGATATGTTCACGTCCTATCCAGAAAACCGCTGGAACAAAAACGAGATAGCCCCCCATCACTTGACGGCTACAACTAATCCATGGACCGATGCTGAGTCCCATCGCATTCATGATGATATATTGGAGTTTAAAAAAGAGGTAGAAGAACCAGAGGCTAAACGAGACCTCAAGCGTGAGTAAAGAGGCTATCCCGATGACCGAAAAATAGATGACGAACCGCATCGCGGGCCACCATCCGAGTGTATGCCACGGTTTTTCGGTAAAGACGGTGTAGATATTGTAAATAAGCGGAATCTCTGGCACCCTCGGAAAGTGGGCATGCAACCCGTTGATAAGGTGCAACACCACCGGCAGTATCATTCCAGCCCAAAGCAGCCTGTTTTTGAAAAAGGTATTGAGCAGTGTGCCGCGCGCCGGTTCAGCCGCGAGCTGGACCGGAATCTGAATTAAAGGGAACGAAAACCTTTCGCGTTCTACCCATTGCTTTCGGAGGATTGTGGAAAGACAGAGCGTTGTAAAATAGAAGACCAGAACGAAAAGCCCCCAGACGAGTAAGGGTTTGAGCCAGAGCATCCACGGAACGCTTTCACCGGGAGAAATCCCTTCATAGAAGTCCGTTACGGCACGGGGTTCCGTTACAACGAGCCACTCTGGGACGTGCGGATGGAGTGTTTCTGACCAATCATTTTCTGTCGTCGCAAAGTACTGCAGTGCAACAAGCGAGGGAAGCAGAAACTGCAACAACCCCATTGACGGAATGCCGACTGCGACGATTAGCATCATCCAGACAACGGTTAATTCCAGCGCGGAAAAGGCAAAACGCCCATTTCGCATCAACTTCCGCAACGGCACATTGACAAGAAACACTAAAATGAGAAGTCCGAAGATTGAACCAACAGGAAGATGATTGCCCGCGATCTTCGTATTTTGTAGGAAATAATTGTTGTAGGGTGTGATTGCACACATCACCCCTATCAAAAGCAGTCCTACGAGAATGGCAGGGAGTCGGATTTTTTGGTTTTTTAACGCTTGGGGTTCCGCTCCGATTTTCCGGTTGTTAACATCGGGTTTTTGAGGCGCGTTTAGCAACATCGGTTTTAATAGTTATTGGTTTTCAGTTAAGAGGCACTTTGTAACAATCAATCGCTACTTGGAATATTCCAGGACCGCATAAATTGTTACCAAAAACCTCTTTAACCGACGGCTGACAGCCGACAACTATTCAGTCTTCGTCTCTCACTGAGGGACGATAGAGACAGGTTTCCGCATCGACAACACGTCCATCGGGTAGCGTGTACTGATTCGGGGTGCCTTTACCCCACGACTCTTTGAAATCTCGGCTTCGCTCTCCATCTGAGGCTATTTGTTGCCTAACAGACTCCCATGAAAATCCGCTCATGAGTTGTTCATGCAAAGATGCCTCCAACTCTCGATATGCTGCCTGACCGGCAAGATTCTCGAATTCATCTGGGTCTGTTTCTAAGTCAAAGAGAATGGGTTCATCTTCAGGGAAGGCGACGTATTTATAGCGAGGCGTTCGGAGCATACGCATCGGACCGGTAGTCTGGTTCGACCAGTACTCGGTAATAGCGGTGTCACGCCAACCATCCGCATTACCCGACATAAGATTTGTCAGATCAGCGCCATCTAAACCTTCAGGGATAGGAACATCCGCTCTGGCACACAACGTTGGGAAGAGGTCGTTCAATTCGACGGGTGCTGTCACCCGTTCTCCGTGTGATTGCGACAGACGTCTATCCCATACTATCAATGGCACGCGTGCGGCAGCTTCATAGTAACTCGACTTCCACCACTGTCCGTGTTCTCCTGCCATTTCACCGTGATCGGTCGTATAAACAATAATAGTGTTATCCAGTAAACCATCCCGTTCTAAAAGTGTGAGCAGATCTCCGACGGTCTCGTCAAGGAACTCGCAACAGGCATAGTACGCCGCTCGCGCTTTACGGGCCTCTTCGGACGGGATTTCATCCGTTTTGAAGTTGTCCCGCAAACCTTTTGCGAAGCGGTGTGTCTGCTCCAAGTGTCCCTCTGGAACGTTGGGCATATCGACATTATCGGGCCAATACTTATCAAAGAGTCGTTTGGGTGCCGTGAGTGGGAAATGTGGACGACTATAACTTGCCAGTAGGAACCACGGCTGCTCTGATGGTTGTGATCTTAAGTACTCAAGTGTTTCCATATTGATAACCCGTTCTTGCAGCATGCTGGTCGGGATCTCGGTGATTCCAGCGAGTCGCGTTCGTTGTCGCGTACCAGACGGAGTCTTCAATGGATCTGTTTGGTGCCCGGCATACCCGCGCAAATCGCCGTAAGGTCGAGATTGGAAACCGTTGTTCTGTTCTTTGCCACCGAAGTGCATCTTTCCAACGAGGGCAGTCGCATAGCCGTGCTGTGCAAAATGCGCAGGCATCGTGAGATGCTCAGGAAACAGGACAGACCCATTATTCCACGCTGAACACCGATGGGCATACTTTCCAGTTAGCATACACATCCGAGAGGGGGTGCAGAGCGGGACTTGGCAGTAGGCACTCTCGAAATAGGTTCCGGATGTTGCGAGCTGGTCAAGATTCGGTGTTTGGACAATAGAATTCCCTCATACCCCATAGCGTGCGGACTATGTTCATCACTCATCAAAAATAGAATATTCGGTTTTTGCGCCATTAATTCAAAAAATCTCCTTTAATTTTCCGTAAGGCAGAGGCTTCCTACAATCTGTATTTAGAAAACTAAGCACGCAGCAGAGCATCCGTATGAAAATCCACATCGAAAGGCAGAGCGATGTCTGAGTCCTTCCGGGCGAAATGCTCAGAAAAATCAATAAGCGTGAAACCTACCAACTGTTTCGTCTCCGGATGGAAGCGTAGAATGACCTCTTCGGTGTATTCAACGTAGTCAGTATGATCGGGGGAGCCTTTTGTCACATAGAGCACATCTGCCTCCCGATCATAGACAATTTTAAGTCTGTCTTTATTGAGATCCATGGAATCTCCTTTTTCTTATCGGGTACGCGGTAATAATGAAATTGTTCCGAACCAGTTTACACTATTTATGAATGATATGCAAGTAGAATCTCAGGTAAGATATGTGAGAAATTAGGTTTCTATTTACATGTAGTGAGGCAACTACGATATGTTTCACACCCCTAACATAAGAGCGAAACCCAATGAACTTGTCAATGTGGAGGTTGCGCTTTGGACTTCGCCACACCCATTCCAAGGGCTGGTAATACAGTCTCAGAAATATCAAGGGAATAGTCAAAAATCGTCCACCCTGAAGCTCCTAAAGAACGCGAGAGGTAAACCTGTTCAACGACGGCATCTGGCGTCAGTAACGAATTAGTGGCAGTCGCGCCAATACCGGGATAAATAGCTACATCCTTAGGCATCAAAGCGAGCTGGTCGACTAACAACTGTGTGAAATAGTCCGTATCCTCTGTATAATTCATTGGGCACACGAAGTCAACATAACCTGCTTTTGCCCATGCGATCCAGTCCTGTCCGATAGAAGTCACACACGCTGGATACCCACCGAAGACGGCTACAGAGAGTTTGATGTTAGGATCCGCCTCTCGCAACCGTTTGTGTAGTAAGCGAACCAAACGTGTGATTTGTTGCGACCGCCACTCAATATACTGATCGCCATACGCTCCAGTATTCGGCAAGACTGCGGCGGGCCAGTCATCAATCTGCTGTCGCGTCGCGAGCACGAACCTCTTACGGCACTCCTCACAGTAACACGCATGACTTCCGGGATAACGGATATAATCCAGATGGATGCCATCTACGTCGTAATTCGTAACAATCTCCAGTATGCTTTCTAATTCCAACTGGACGTTTTTTGGATGTGATGGGCAGAGCCAATTGAGAGGTTTTCCGGTTGCGGAGACTTGGGTTCGTCCATCCTTCCGCATTTTTTCAACAAATCCTTTCGGCGCCCCTTCCAAATTCCATGTAATTTTCCACACATGCACTTCTAAACCGTACTTGCGTGCCACCGCAACGCACTGTGCTAACTGATCTCCATATTGTGTAAAGGTTTTGCTCTGGGGCAAGACCTTACTGGAATAATGCGCCACCCCTGCCCACGCCATGTTTGGGAGAATCATGTTCACACCTGTCTCTGCCAATTCTTTGGCGGACCTGTCCCAATCACCGGGATATGCGCCAAGTCCAGAATGATTCCACACGGCGCGCCCTTCGGTTGCTCGGCTAACATGCGACAAGAAATAGGCTTTTGAAAATGCCTCTCGGCTTGCGCGTGCTGTCGTTATCGCAGGATTGTAAGCCTTACTGTTATGCTCGGCGCGTGCCTTCTCCATCAAACGCCTTCCTGTTTCTAAAGCGTGTCCTGCTTCCGGCACGCCGCTTTCCTGAACAAACGCCTCTAAAGCCTTAATCCCATCTGTATGTCCTACAACCGTCATTGTCTCTATAGCGCGTTTAGCAAGGGTCTGCCGAAATTCTGGAATGAGATGTCCTAAGAGTGCGGCAAGGAATCGTGTCTTGGTCAGGATATCGTCTGGGAGGAAGATGTGGCTGAAGAATACACCGCCTTCGCCCATAAAAAGCGCAGGCAAACCCGTCGATTCCCCTGCCATATTGTGCCAATACCCGATAACTTTCGTCTGAGACGTTGTCGGTGTTGCGACTGTAATGTTCCATGATGCCTGTCTAATGGAGGTCGGTATATCAGGTATTTCGGGAGCGTTCAGCTGAATTGAAGCAAACTGTCCAGGTGACTCCTCTTTTAGCCAATCCGTTTGACGCAAACCCAGCAGCGGTGCCACCGTATCCGCTAAGTTATAGGTCACGAAAAGTTTACCGCCACCTGCGACGAAATTTTTCAAGAGGCGCGTCGCTTGTGCTGACAAAACAGCGTTCAATGGAAGTACAATTAACTTACGGGATTTGAGTTGCGCCTTAGAGATCAATGATTCTTCAAAGGTGTCGGTAGAGAATCCGATGATGCCGAGCATTCGGCTGAATCGCTTAGCAACAGAACGAGCATATTGAACGTCTCCCTCTGACACTCCGGATGTGGCTGTCGGTAAGACAATCGCAATCTGTTCTTGCTGTGAGTTAGCAGGGCTGAGACCACCGATATACCATAAAATCACACATAAAAGCAAAACTATGAGGATACTGCGCCGTTTATTTCCGGTATGGGTCAAAAACATTACCTGTTCTCCTCAGCACTTGTAGCGGCAAGTTTTGGGTTGGCACTTTTAACAAGAGGTGCTTCTTCGGTCTTCCCCAAGAACGTCTCGATGCCCTGTGCGATAGCAGTGGCAATTTTATGTTGATATGCCGATGTTGTGAGTTTTCGTCCTTCCGCGGGATTCGATACAAATCCGGTCTCAATAAGAATAGCAGGCACGTTTGTTCCGATCAAAACGACAAACCGTGCGTGTTTGACCCCACGGTCAACCGCGCCAGTCGCTTGTACCAACGCTTGTTGTATGTGTCTTGCCAACCGTTTGCTATCTTCGCTTTTGCTCTCCTGTATGATTCCCTTCAGCAGTGCTTCCAGTTCTTGAATACTGTAACCGGAGTCTGCATTTTCCCGCGCTGCAATATCTGCTGCGGCTTTGTCGGTATTGGTGACACTCAGATAGTAGGTTTCAATACCTTCTGCTTTAGAGTTCTCACTACCGTTTGCATGAATGCTGAGAAAAAGATCAGCTTTGTGCTGCGTTGCGAAGGCAGTACGTTCCTTGAGCGGAATGTAACGATTGGTATCACGTGTCATCAGGACAGTGTAACCTTTTCTCGTTAGTACCTCACGAAGTTTTTCAGAGATGTTGAGAACAATGTATTTCTCTTTTAAAGCACCTCTACCCAATGCTCCTGGGTCTTTACCTCCATGACCAGGGTCAATAACAATCGTTTTCGCGGTTAATCCAAATTCACGTGTCAGTGCTTCGGGAACCAAAGGTTTTTTCGTTTCGAGAATAGGGGCAGTTCGCTCCGGTTGCGGTTTGGATTGCGTTTGTGCGTGAACGTCCCTTTCAGGCGTCGATACTCTCGGTTTTCGTTGTATTTTAAAAGGTTGAGTTCTAAGAGGTCGTAGTTCCTGAGTGGCAGCAACAACAATTGTTCGATCTGCTGAAGATCCGATAAGGTTCGCATAGAGTGTCTCGGCGCGTGTAAGGTAACCTTGCCTTACATACACACGTGCTAATTCTAATTGGGCGCGATCGGACACTTCAGAACCCGCATAGCGGCTCTCTACAATCTGATATTGTGTGATGGCTTGGTAATCGTCTCCGATATAGGCATAGCAGTGCCCCAACCCGTAATGTGCTCGTGGAACATACCGCGAGTTAGGATAACTGCGAACCAGTTTCTGGAATGCTTCAATCGCCTGCTGCGGTGCTTCAGTGTCACCGGTTTTGATGCTCCACATCCAACTGGAAGCGATCGCGTATTGCGCGTCGTCAGCTAAGGGTCCTTGCGTATCCGTATCAATAACATCCTGAAATTCCGAGATAAGTGCACGCCATTCAGCGGCAGTCGCATGCCTTTGTCCGCTGGTATATGCCTGATGACGCAATGAAGCCTTCCTATAACCGGACATGCTTACACATCCAGATACTACCATCACAGAAAGGATCAGCAGGCAAGAACACCATATTTTCATGATTTTTCTCCTCGGCGCGATGTTGTTCTTCTCCATTTTTTATTTATATCCTATAAACAAAACGAAATATTCCCTTCTTTCGTTACCAAATTGCACCATCAAGGTGTAATTGTCTCCGCTTTCTGAGAAAACTCTATCTTCTTCTAAAGAATCAGAATCAACGGTATGAAGTTTCCCGTGTGGAAGACCTCAAATCAACGGTATTCAGGTTTCCGTGTGGCATTCCCCGCCCCTTATCAAGGGGACTTTAAGACGGAATGCGTAAGTTCTAAATGGAACAGAAAATCCAGTTAAGGATTTTCAATTAACTTTATAGTTCGGATGAAATGATGAAGTATTGCTGGGTCGACTCCTGTTATCTTTGCAATCGACAACTGGCTTATTTGGGCGAAATTGATGTGTTAACTTGACATGATACATCGAGTTAGGTATAATTGGATATTACAGTTTGGAAACCAACGTGGAAGAGGTGGAGTACGTCTGGGTGATCTCAGAGCAGGATCGTTTTTCAACGGAGTCATCAATGAGGTCGCCCTCTTCAACATCGCTCTATCCGATGCTGATATTAGAACCCTGATGCAGGGGCTAGCAGTTTCCATTACGGCTGTCAAACTGTCTGGTAATCTTGCCATTACATGGGGTAAGATTAAGCTGTAAGAGGACGGTTTTTCCATTTTCTATTCTATCTCAGAAAGTAAGGAGGAACTATCAATGATACGGGTATTGGTGATAAAGGTCATAGCTTGCGCATGTTTAGCTTCTGCCTTCCCTTTACTCAGCGCAGCTGAAGTTAGCGTAGATGACGCAATCGGGGTATGGCTCTTTGACGAAGGTAGAGGAAATGTAGCTAAAGATTCCTCACCCAATGGCAATGACGGCGAGCTCATAGCCGGACCCAAATGGGTTGAAGGTAAGTTCGGTGGTGCTCTGGAATTTGATGGAAGCGGGACCTCGGTCGAGACGGAAAGTGCGGACAAACTGACTGGGTTTGAACTCGGCGATAAGACCGACTTTACTGCTACCGCTTGGTTCAAAACGGATACGGGCACGGGTTTCATAATGAGTAAAACAAGGCTGGCTGGAGACTGGACTGGGTTTGAAGTCAAGTTCGGTGGTGGAGGAGTCATCAGGACCTGACTGCAGACTGAACCTGTCACAGTTTGTGACAACAGAGGCGCTGGTCTTAACGACGGGAAGTGGCATCATCTTGCGGTGGTTTTCAGCAGAACAAAGGGTGAGCGATATGTCTACGTCGATGGAAAACAGCAGGGAAACCCTATTGACCATAGCTCAGTCAAAGGTAGCATTGATCACGAGAACGGCTTTGCGATCGGAGTCAGCATGGGTGATCACAGAGGCGGTTCATTTTTCAACGGCGTCATTGACGAGGTCGCCCTTTTCAGAGGCGAACTGGATGAAGACGATATCGAGACGGTCATGAATAATATGGAGGAAGTTCTCCCAGTTTCTCCATTGGGGCACCTCACTACCACATGGGGTAAGGTTAAGCAGGCTTCCCAATAGTCACTCCATTTCATACAACTTATGGCACAAACGGCAGATGAGATGCTCGCGAAGCGCATAAGCCGAGTTTTTGAATGTGAGAAAGCGGAGGTTTCACCGCTTTCTCACATTCTCCCCTCTTCGCCTCTGAGCTTTGGTGTTTTGATGTAATCCCGCGCTGCTTTTCCTTCTGTGGCTGGCATCCTTTTCCCTGATCCATTCTTCTGATAGCCCATGAAAAACGTGTCAAGCAGAAACGGCAGGATCTACGGCATCCGCGGTAATTTTATCCCCATTCGGAGCGGAGATTACCGGCGATTCAAAGATCAGGGCATACCCCCAAATCCAACTTACGAGTATTAAAATGAGGTACCATCATGAGAAAAGTGCGAGAGAACGAAGAAGCAAGGAGATTTTGATAATGGAAAATAATGAGAAAGAAATTCTATATAATGGAATTCGTCTGCCGGAAGAGTGGCCCCCACGAAATTTGTGTGACACAACCCTTTCACCTATCTCAGTGCCATACTTAGAAAATCCACCGACAGTTATTTATATAGATACGGGAAGACAACTGTTTGTAGATGACTTTCTCATTGAAAGTACCAATCTAAAAAGGGATTTTCACAATCCACGCTTATATGAAGATAATCCGGTTTTAAAGCCTGAAACGCAACTGGAGCTCAATAATGGGAAATATCCGGTTGCCTCCCCGTTTAATGACGGCGTTTTTTATGATGCCGAAGAACAATTATTTAAAATGTGGTATCATGCTGGATGGTTCGATGGTGTTGGTTATGCAATAAGTGAAGATGGCTTACATTGGCACAGACCCATGTTAGATGTAGTGCCAGCTACGAACAGGGTACTCCCGGTAAGGGAAGGATATCGGCGAGATGGAGCCGCAGTCTGGTTAGACCCCCAAACAGACGATCCGAATCAAAGGTTTAAAATGTTCGTATACTTCCGTTCTCCTGACTGGTCGGGAGGGGAAGTTTATACCTCATTTGATGGTATCCACTGGGGGAAGCCAGTAAGAACGGGGCCTTGTGGGGATAATACGACTTTCTTCTATAATGCCTTCAGGAAAAAGTGGGTTTACAGTATTAGGACATCTAATCGTACGCTTGGACGCACCCGAAGTTATCGCGAACACGCGGATTTTATCAAAGGTGCTTCATGGAAGAAAGAAGATGTGGTATTCTGGACGAGAGCTGATGAACTCGACCCAGCTGATCCTGACCTCGGATACGCACCTCAGCTATATGACGTTAACGCAGTTGCCTATGAGAGCTTGCTTCTGGGCCTGTTTGCAATTTTTAAAGGTCCACCCAATGAGCTATGTGACATAGGGGGATTCCCTAAGACGAATGAACTGGTGTTAGGTTATAGCCGCGATGGTTTCCACTGGCATAGACCTGTTCGCAGTCCTTTTATAGCCGCATCGCGAAAGGAAGGCACATGGAATAGAGCGTATATTCATGCGGCAGGTGGTGGATGTTTGGTAGTGAATGATAAGATTTACTTTTATTTTGGTGCCTGGTCCGGAGAGTCCCCTACACTCGGTAGACATATGTATGCAGGCGGTACGACTGGACTCGCAATACTTCGCCGAGACGGTTTTGCTTCCATGAATGCCGGTTTATCTACGAAATCTTTAACAACGAGAGCCGTGATATTTAATAAGGGAAACCAACATCTTTTTGTGAATACGAATACAAAAAATGGTATGCTCCGAGTTGAAATTTTAGACGATCAAGGCAATGAGATTGAGCCATATTCCCATATAAACTGCATTCCCATAAGCAAGGATACTACCTGTCAATTAGTAAGGTGGAAAAACGGAGAGGATTTATCTTCTCTGGCTGGTAAACCGGTGAAATTTAGGTTTTATTTAACAAACGGACAGTTATATTCTTTCTGGGTCAGTCCTGATTTAACAGGCACCAGCGATGGCTATGTGGCGGCTGGAGGTCCAGGATTTAGCACTGCCATTGACACCGTTGGCTCTGGTATCTAAGAATCCGCTCGAAAGATCTTAACTGTCGACTTCTATCGAAGGAGGAGCCAATGGACACATCATCTATACATCGGAGTCAAACCGACACCGTCGCCCCAGCAAGCCGCGTGCATGACCTGCTGCGACCGGAAGTGCTTCAGGCATTTGACCGCACATTCTTTGAGCGCGAAGGATATTGGGTGTGGGAGGGTATACTGACCGATGTCGGGCGCAAGCGGTGGACGGAAAGCTTGCAGAAGCTACAGCAGATGAACGATGAGATCGTCATGGACACCGACTGGGCTGCCATCGACTTCGCGGGCCGGGGGCTCCAGCCGCCGTTGCCGGAACAAATCACCCCGGAGTTTTTGGCGACTTGTTGCGGGGGCTCAGAGCAGATGCGCTTCATGCCACGAGGGCTGAATGGATACATGCGCGACCACGGACTGTTCGGTCCAGGTCCTGCGTTGGTGACACGCGGGTACGAGTCGCAGGGGGTCATGCCGGAACATTTCTCGATTGGATACGACGACTTCATCAGGGATGTCGCCACCGCTCACCCTCAGATGATGGAGCTATTCACCAAGCTTTTCGGTGACCGCTTCATACTCGACCACTGCAACATGCTCAACCGTACGCCAGGCTCAATAGGGCGGCGGTGGCATGCTCACCAGTATCGGCAGGGGCAGTACGAGGTCGAAGATCCTATCGGTACCGGAGATGCCCTTACCACCGAGTATCTGCAACGGCAGTGTATTCGGACGCTCTGCTACCCGGAAGGGGCAACCATCGAAGAGGGTGGGGAACTTGGGGTCATCCCGGGTGCTCATCTCTACCGCATTCCGTACAAATGGAGCACCGAGCGACCCGATGATGACGCCGCCATGAAAGCGGGCTGGCTGAAGGGAAAGATCCACGCCTTCACCGGCAAGCCGTTGGAAATGGTACGCTTCTCGCTACCGCCCGGGAGCATGGTCTCATTTCCCCATCACATGCCGCATCATGTCGGCCATCGCAAGCCAGGAACCCCGACCCGATGGGGCTTGCTGATAGCGTATCGGACACCAGACCCCGACGCAAGCCCTGCCAAGTGGACAAATGGCATACCTACCCATTGGGTAGAACGGGCCGCGGCGGAAGGAAGGCTCTCCTCTGCAGCACGCCGAGTGCTTGAGGCGGACAATCCACTCGACTGATTCGACGTTTCAAATGGACAAAATCCGGCTTCAGCCAAAGCTTTATGACTGACTTTGGTAGCAAAGTGCCATCCCCTATCCAGACGACCGACGGTTGGGAAATCAGGAAAGAGAATAGGTAGTTTTACTGCACTCTGACAGATGGACACGTCAAAACGGTTCGATACTCACTTAAACCTCACGAGCAGATCTGTTAGCGTATCCTCGCGGGCAGTTCTTATTGGGCTCGTCTGTGCCGCCGGGGAATGTTTGATTGCGCCTTACAATGATTACGTGATTCGCAATGTCTTTCTCGCTGGCGGTCATTTTCCTGTCGGTCCATTTTTTGTCCTGACCCTCCTGGTGCTGATTGGCAACCGCATCTTGAGCGCAGTTTCTCCCAAACTCGCACTGTCGGCGGGTGAATTGGTGACGATCTGGTGTATCATGGCAGCCGCCTCCGGCATTCCTTCGACAGGCATGATGAGATATGCCTTTAACCCGCTTGTCGCCTACCAGTATTTTGCAACACCCGAAAATGATTGGCAAGCACTTTTCCATCAATATATTCCGCACTGGCGCGTTGTTCGTGATGAGAAGGCTATCAAATCCTTTTATGAAGGCATCTCTTCGGGTGAATCCATCCCCTGGGGGGTATGGCTGATACCTCTATTCGCTTGGACAATTTACGTCTTTGTCCTCTACTTCGTTGTGATATGCCTCTCGGTGCTGCTCCGCAGACAATGGGTCGAGATTGAGCGGTGTAGCTTTCCGCTGGTTGTGTTGCCTGTGGAGATGGCAAACAACCCGCCGGGAGCCAGAAATTCACTCTTCAGGAACAAAGCATTATGGGTCGGATGTGCCGTTCCCCTATGCATTCACACGTTGAACGGCATTCATGCGTTCTTCCCTAGCATGCCGGAATTTCCCGTCCGATTCAATCCCCACCCCTACTTAATTGAAAAGCCTTGGAGTGCCCTGAGACCTTTGCAACTCAATTTGTATTGTTCGATAGTGGGGTTCAGTTATTTACTGCCGCTTGAGGTATCTTTTAGCCTGTGGCTTTTCTTTTTATTCTTCAAACTCCAATGTCTTATCGGCTCGATGCTCGGTTTCCAAATCACCAAAGGTCCAGGCGTGCAACACAACGCGTATTCGTTCAGTGCTTCTCAGGAAATCGGTGCGTGCCTCGTCTTTGTTATCTACACCCTTTTCAAAGCACGGCATCACATCAGAAGCATGCTCGTCAGTGCCTTTCGCAAAAGCGATGACGCAAACGAGGCGATGCCCTCTGGTTTGACAATTATCGGTCTCATCGTCGGGATATTGCTGCTGGCGTATGCAAATCATCTGATGGGAATGTCGTTGGGATTCGCACTGCTTTTTGTGCTGGTGCTTCTCGGAATTTACATTGTCTTGACATGGCAAGTCATCCACGGAGGAATTCCTTTTGTCAACCCTTCGTATTCAGCGCATTACGTTCTCTTTACCACACTGGGTTCGGCGAGAATCAATCCTTCAACCATGACATCGCTGTTTATGCATCCCGTCTCTCTAACGCGCGATTTGAGGGAGATTATGATGCCGTATGTGGTAAACGGTCTCAAGGCGGCCGACGAAGTCAAGGTCAGACGGAGGGGGCTGTTAATAGCTATGGGCGCGGCGATGGTTATCGGAACCCTTGTCTCATATTATTCCGTCCTCAACGTCAGCTATGCACATCGTGCGCCGTACACAGGTGGTGCGGGCGACATGCGGTGGCTGACTTCTGTGCTCGTTAGTGCCGATACCGGGACGGACTGGACGAACACAGGTTTTATGGTCGGCGGCAGCCTTTTCATGGGGCTGTTGATGTGGCTGAGAAGGATTTTCGTGTGGTGGCCGCTTCATCCAATCGGGTATACAATGCTGAGTTCTTGGGCCTCATTCAAGCTGTGGCCCTCAATCCTTATAGGCTGGATGATGAAGTATACTCTCGTCAGGTACGGGGGATTGAGAATGTACCGAGGTGCGAGGCCGATATTCCTTGGGCTTGTGCTTGGCGAGATGACCTGCGCTGGCATCTGGGCACTTGTTGGAATGGCAACGGGTGTCAGCACGGGGTATCGAATCTTGCTGAGTTAAACAACTGTGAAAAACATTCCCTAAAAACCTAAAACTAAATAGCTCTGCCTTATTTCGTGTTGACTTCCTTATCCATTCGCGCTAAACTAACATTACATAATTGACACTAAAGACGAGGTAAGGGAACCGATGGAACTGACTCCCCAAGAAATCCAACTGTTTCGCCACAACGGTTTTATCAGATTTCCAACGCAACTCTCTAAGGAGCATGTGGAGGCACTCAAATCCGCTGCGCTGAAAGACATGGCAGAAGGTGTGGAACCTGTTGCTCGACAAGACGGTAGAATTATCCGAATCTCTGCCGTTTGGCAGCGCGGGGGCATCTTTCAAGAAACAATCACTTGCGACGAAATCCTCAATCCGTTGGAATCATTATTAGGCTCAAACATAGAATTTGTGTTGAATCGCCACAACCACATCTATCTTCGAGATGCAGGTTCAACACATTCGCTTGAGTTGCATCGCGATGTAGGTCATTGGTCTCGGACGATTGCAACCGTTCTAATTTATCTTGAGGACACAAACTTAGAGAACGGTTGCACACGAGTCGTCCCAGGGTCGCACCATCTGCCCGCGTTTGCGAGTCTCAACGACGAAAAAACACAACAGATCGCGGCAAACCAAGTAATCCCGTTACCGATGCCAGCCGGTGGTTTGCTCGCTATCGATAGCATGATAATCCACTCGGCAGGGGTTAATCGCACGGATAGGACGCGGATGAGTATGACCCTCGGTTACCACAGTCCTGATGAACTAACGTGGGAAGACAATCCACGGAGAGTACTTGTGCGCGGTGAGCGACCGTATCGCGGAAACGACAAACCACGTGAATAATTCTGCCGGAATTGGGTTTATAGGTATTAGGATTCACCCGCAAAGAGTGCCTGAAAAGCTGTTTTTTTGAAAAAAGTTATTCTTTTTTATTTTTTTGAAAAAAATACAATTTTTTCTTGACAAATGGCAAACTCTGTGGTATACTTAATAAAGTCCTTGAGGTGAGATGATACCCAAATCTCATTCTGGGCGGGTAGCTCAGGTGGCTAGAGCGACAGCCTTACAAGCTGTAGGTCACAGGTTCAAGTCCTGTCCCGCCTACCTGTTAGGCACTTTTTATGGGCTCGTGGCGCAGTTTGGTTTAGCGCGCCTGCCTGTCACGCAGGAGGTCGCGGGTTCAAGTCCCGTCGGGCCCGTTTCTATTATACTATGCCGAATTAGCCACAGGTTGTGTCCTACAATGCTGTGGTTTCTTCGTTACAGGACGCTCTACCACATAGCAGCAACCTACGAATCTCACTTCTGAATACAGGTTTTCAAGCAACACCGACAATAGAGGAGCGGCACTGCCGTGATTGATCTTAAGTTTATTCGCGAAAATACCGAAGATGTCCGCCAGATGTTAACGGATCGCCATACGGAAGCTGACTTGGACAGGTTGGTGGAATTAGATACACGCTGGCGTGAGAATTTGACATATACACAATCTCTCAAAGCGCACCAGAACCAAGTCTCACAACAAATTGCTGAGCGTAAGAAAGCGAAACAGGACGCAGCAGAAACTATCACGGAGATGCGGGAACTCTCGCAAAAAATCAAGGAACTCACCGCTGAAGCCAATACTACTAAAACCGAGATAGATGCCATCCTGTTGACAATCCCCAATATGCCAGAGGCGAGCACACCCGTCGGCACCAGCGAAGATGACAACATCGAAATCAAGACATGGGGTGAATTGCCCAACTTCGATTTTGAGTTAAAACCGCACTGGGAAATCGCGGAACAGTTGGATATTGTCGATTTTCAAAGAGGTGCTAAGGTCGCGGGGAGTAACTTTGTGCTTTTCAAAGGTTTAGGTGCACGATTGGAGCGTGCGTTGATTCAGTTTATGCTTGATTTGCACACGACCCAACACGGCTATACCGAAATCTCACCGCCATTCCTCGCTAATCGTCCTACAATGACAGGGACAGGACAAATTCCTAAGCTTGAGGCAGATATGTACCGATGTGATAGGGATGAGGAGAACCCCGATAGCGATCTGTTTCTTATCCCAACGGCTGAGGTACCCTTAACGAATATTTTCGCAGGCGAGATTCTTTCTGGTGATGAACTGCCTATCTACTACACCGCCTATACCCCCTGTTTCCGGCGCGAGGCGGGTGCTTACGGCAAGGATACACGCGGCTTACAACGTATCCACCAATTTGACAAGGTGGAAATGGTGAAATTCACCACACCTGAAAACTCGTACGCTGAACATGAAACACTATTAGCGAACGCCGAGAGCGTTCTGCAGGCTCTCGGTTTGCCTTATCGTGTCGTGCAACATTGCACCGTGGAACTTTCTTTTGCCGCGGCGAAATGCTACGATATTGAGGTGTGGGCACCTGCACGGCAGCGGTTTTTAGAGGTTTCCTCCTGTAGCAACTTTGAGGCATTTCAAGCACGTCGCGCAAATATCCGATTCCGCCGTGAAGCCGGTGCGAGACCGGAGTTCGTTCACACGCTGAATGCTTCTGGTACCGCATTGCCACGCGTTGTTATCGCACTCCTTGAGACGTATCAGACTCCTGATGGAACAGTGCGTATCCCTGCGGTGCTACAACCGTATATGGGCGGTCTGACCCAGATTGGGTGATGTCATAACGCTTTTCGAGACCGAGGGTCGAAGCCATGAAACTCAATTACTACCCAGAAACCGATTCACTGTATATCAATTTGTCTGAGCAGTCCAGTGTAGAGAGTCAAGAGATCTCGGAGGGTATCGTTCTTGATTATGATGCCGAAGGTAGACTCGTTGGGATCGACATTGATAATGCCAGCCATAAAGTCGAAATGGAGAAACTGATTCTCAGTAAACTTCCCGGCACGGTTGAAATGGCGAGTGTATAAGGATATTTCATCCTATCTCGTGTATGCCTGCCCTATTAAGCATCGGATTCCATGCGCGGGCGAAGTATTTTCAACTCCTTAAGAAGCACGTCTCTCTTTTCTGATTCCTCTCCCTTGAGCTGTTCTGTATCATCACCGTTTGTTTTCACCGCAAACCCGGCATCTCTGATCATCTGGAGTGTGTGAGATGCCATCGAACCTTCCGCATTCAGGTAACCGTCTATAAACATCGAATTTGCTGGATAGAGTGCCATCACTTCCATGCTCCGAAAATGATGTTCCCTGCCCGCAGCGACCCGTATCTCAGCCTGCGGATTCAGGAATCGGTAGAGACATAACACGCGGAGACAATAATCGGGAGTTAAAGTAGCAGGCACGCTCCGCTGTGCCGTGGCAAACTCCGGCAGTCGCGTGCCGGATATCGGCAAGAAGAAGTTTACCGGAAGTGAGGCGACCCTAAGTTGCCGAAGTTCTTTCGCCACCTTAATCAAGTCATCAGTCCCTTCACCCATTCCAACGATCACTCCTGAACAACAAGCAAGCCCGACTGTCTGAGCGGCATGCAATGTATCCATTCTGTCTTGATAACTATGCGTGCTACATATCTTTGGATAATGGGCTTCGGAAGTATTCAGATTATGGTTCAGTCTGTCCAATCCGGCATCCTTCAAGATACCAGCAGATTCTACATCAACCAACCCAGCGGATAGACACACTTCGATCGGATAGCGCGCTTTTACAGAACGGATGAGTTTCGCAAGGTGAGCAACCCGTTTCGGTGAAGGACCGCGTCCACTCATCACAATGCAGTAACGATACGCGCCGGACTCATAAGCACGCTCAGCTTCTGCAAGAATCTCGGTATCAGGTTTTAAGGGGTAGGCTTCGATGTCTGTCGTTGCGGAACTCGCCTGGGCACAATAGTGGCAATCCTCTGGACAGTAGCCGTTCTGAGCGTTGTTGAGGATGTGCAGTTGTACTTCATTCTGAAAGTAGGTTTTGCGAACCTGATACGCCGCATTTAGAAGTGGGAGTAATTCTATTTCCGATGCAGTTAGGAGTTTCTCACAAATAGCATCAGAAAGCAACTCACCGCTGAGGCTAAGGGTTGTTAATTCTTGATAAAAGGTCATTTCCATTTTTTAATAATTGGGTTTTGCTTCGATTTTTCCATTCTACGCCTTGCATCGGACTAAAAAACGTCCCATGCGATGTCGGTTGAATTGAAGACAGGACCTTCGGTACACACACGTTGGTATTCAACGCGATCTGTGTCTATTCGGACAGGACACACACAACCGAGACACACCCCCATCGCACACCCCATTCGATTCTCCATAGCAATCTGGGCAGGCACCTTAAAGTCAGTGGCAATTTTTGTAACAGCCGCGAGCATCCCATGAGGTCCACAGGCATAAATCGTCGGACGGTGCCATTCGGTTTCACTCAGTAAATTAGCGAGCACGTCAGTTACATATCCGTGATGTCCGATGCTCCCATCGTCCGTAGCGATATGCACTACGATGCCAATAGACTCTAAATCTGACACACTCAAGAGTCGAGCACGATGCTGGGCACCGACCAACCCGAACGTCTGTATATCGTCTTCGCGCAATGCAGCAGCCAGTAACATGAGCGAGGCAATACCCGCGCCTCCACCGACAATAATGGCTGGTTCAGGCTCTGCGGTAAGATTAAACGTATTACCGAGCGGTCCTAAGACTTGTAAGGGTGCGCCCGCCGGCAACTCCGACAATTGCTTTGTTCCGTCGCCGATGATCTGATAGAGCATCGTTATCTCGGATCCTTCCACAGTGTAGATAGTGAAAGGACGGCGAAGTAACATTCCTGTATCTTGTGAAATCATGACGTGGACAAATTGCCCTGGACGCGCGCGCTGCGCGATCTCAGCACATTCACAACGCAGCAAGTAATGTGCTTCGGCTACCGCTTCGTTAGAGAGAATAGTCGTCCGAGTGTCGTAGGTGTCCAATGAACAGTTACTTGGCATAGCATATATGTTACCACGAAAAGTTGGAGATAGCAAGATTATTATAGCAGAGATGTTCAGTTTACCCATTCAGCAAAAGAAGAGACATACAAATTTCTCTATCTTTTCAAGGATAAATGTCTCTATAAGAGGGAGTGCAATATCCTTTACATAACACCCAACAAAATGATTCTTTCACAAAGAATTCGCTTGTAATTTTTGGGAATTATGTTATGATTACGCGCAAAGGAGAGCAATAGATAGTGAAAAACACATTGAAGTTCCGTAGTGACCGGCGTTTCAAAATCGTGCAATTTACCGATATTCATTGGGAAAATGGTGAGGAACCCGATCAGCAATCAGCGGCGTTGATAAAACAAGTCGCGAAAGCTGAATCTCCAGATTTAATTGTGCTGACAGGCGATATTTTATCGGGTGGTGGATGCGACAATGCCGCCGACTCGCTCCGAGAAGTCGTTAAAATTGTAGACGGATGCGGCGCACCGTGGGCAGCAGTTTTCGGTAATCACGATGACGAAGGAAGTGCCGATCGCAACGAGTTGATGGCAGTCATGCAAGAAGGCACATTATCTCTCACGGAACCAGGACCGACAGAGATACCTGGTGTCGGAAATTACGTTTTACCCATCCAAAGTGCTGAAGAGAATGTCCCCGCAGCACTCCTCTATTTCATCGATTCCGGTAGCTACTCCCAAACAAATATTGATGGCTATGATTGGATTAAACGGGAGCAAATTGTGTGGTACCTGCAAGCGTCAGCAAAGTTCACCGCTGAAGCGGGACACCCACTTCCTGCCCTCGCCTTTTTCCACATCCCGATTCCTGAATACGACGAGGTATGGGATTTTCACACCTGCTATGGCGTAAAATACGAAAATGTCTGTGCGCCTCAACTCAATACAGGCTTCTTCGCTGCGATGCATGAGGCAGGCGATGTCATGGGAACATTTGTCGGACACGAACATATCAACGACTTCTGGGGGGATTTGCACGGGATTCGTCTGTGCTATGGACGCGCCTCTGGCTATAATACCTACGGTAGAGAAGGATTTCCCCGTGGTGCCCGTGTCATAACATTACAGGCAGGTGAGCGGCAATTTGAGACATGGCTTCATCTGGATGATGGAACAATAGTCCGGGAGCAACCAGAACATACACCACTTCAGCGAACTTTTACTGAAGATTAACAGATCACACTACGACCAATAATCAGATTGAACGAATTCAGGACTAATCTTACAGGAGGAAATTGTGAGAGCAAATTCTCAAATCTCTATTCGACATGAAGGAAAAATAGCGATATTTGACATTACGGGGTACCTCACCGACGCTTCTGAATCTATGTTAAGCGATGCCTACGCTGAGACGGAAGTACAGAACGCAGAAAAAGTCCTGCTTAATTTTGAGCGTAGGAGTTTCATCACAAGTAGCGGATTCGGTGAAATCATCAGATTGCTATGGAAGATGCGAGAGAAAGGGCAAGTTCTGCGAGTCGCGCACCCCTCCACACAAGTCCGAAATATCTTCAATACCATTGGGCTGACCCAGAGCATAGGCGTGTTTGAATCCGAAGCACAAGCATTAGAGGACTTCTGATATGTTGCTCGTCGCTTGAGGACCTTGGATTAAACACACAAATCGTATCCTGATGGCACCATTTCATGGAAAAAGCGTGTACATGTTCATATCCAACACCACCCCAATCAAACTCCAGAGGCTCCCCGCGAGAAACTGACCGAATACAAATCCCAAAAACAGTGGTAATGCTTTGCGATAGGCTCGGACCCCACCCCCCGTGAACAGTAACTGCTTGAAGAGCCATCCCAAAAAGATCGAGAACCACATCCAACCGATAGCCCAACCATTCCCGACAGCATAACCAACAGGATAGAGGGGCCACCACAAAAATTGACGTTTCAGAAACGTCAGCACACCTGTGAACAGAAAGCCAAATGTAATATGCTGGATAGCAGGTAGATTCGGTGCCCGCGGCGCGATAATCCAGCTTTGCAAGCGGTTAAATTCACCAACCCCCCAATGTGCGAACCGGTATTCATAATAGAGTGCCACATGCCCAACAATTGAAATGATAGTTCCCACAATCGACGCTACAATCAGAGCAACAACCAACCGATTTTCACTCAAACGGAAGCTTCTGCCGATTTTGAACGCCTCCAACTGATGCGGCATCGGATGGCAGCGATAACCATACGCGAGCCATGAGAGTAGGGTCGTGTTCGTTAGGTTTTGCGCACCGAGTGATCGACTCCCAGCAAACAGCAACATAATCCTGTCGGGATGCACATTGTGTAGTTCATGTGTCGGGGGTCCGAGTTCGGCGCGCATGCGCGTCATCCCAAGACACAACACCAAATAGATACTGAAATACCCAAGAACAACCCACGGCGACAGTCCGGCGAAATACCAGAACACTAACACAAACGCCATGCCAATTATCACTCCAAAAACAGCAAGCCGATATAAACCATCTTTGGCTCTAAAGGAAAACACACCACCGAGGACTTGCAGAATCTGTCGCCGACTTGTTACGAGGGCGAGTGTCCCAATACCGAGCCATGCCCCAGCGCGTTGCTCCGTTTGTAAACCGATAGCGGTTGTCCACCCTGTTGCGCTAAAAAAGACGCGCTGTGCACCCCAAAACAGATAGAAGAACCAAAACGACAGCGACAACTCCAACGGCATGAGATACCCAAACCCTATCGCAAATGGATAGACATAGACAGGCAAACGTCCGACCGCATTCCAGGGTCGTTCAGAAAAGTAGAGTTGATACTTAATCTTGAGTGCTGGAATCACAGGAAAAAGGTAGTTTAACCCCGCCAGAATTTCCAGTCCAAATGCGATTCCGAAACCGAGCCAAAACAACTTATTGCGAAAGAGTGTAGACGTATTACCGAGTAATTCAACAGGAAGCGTTGTCAAAGGATAACTCAACTTCTCGTGGTCGATCCACTGTCTCCTGATGATGATGTTCACACAAAGCATCATAAACAGAATGACAATCACCAATCCACTCCACGCGATGATGGGCCACATCCACGCATTTAGGTAGTGTTCCTGCCAAAACGTATCATCCCCCTCAAAGTAGCCCTGTAGAATCCGGCGATCAGTAATCGTAAGCCATGTAGGCATGAATCGGAAGAAGAGATCTGACCATTCATTTTCAGGTGTTGCGAACCATCCCGCATTGGCAATCATAGGCACCAACTGCCGAACAATGTCGTGCCCCGCGAGCGCAGTTGCTACGGATACCATCGTATACGTCAATGCCAGTTCACGTGCTGTTGGCGTGAAACCTCTGAAAATCTTTTTGAGGAACGGAGTGACAAGGGCGAGTAGAAAAAATGTAAAGAGTACCGTCGGAAAGATAGAAAAATCCGTCAGTTCCCATACCACCCGGTTTTCCGCGGAGATGATCCAATAACAAGTAAGGATAATGAGGACCGAACCGAAGACGAGCGTCCCGAAAAGAAAACGGAGTGCTGAGGGTTTCTGGTCGCTCTCAGTTGTAGGTGGTGCTCTGTGCCGCATAATTATAGTATACCATACCTTCTAACGTCAATACAAACGATACGCTTATGCTTAGTTCCGTGTGTTGAGATTTGCCATTTCTATGGCTTCGTGTTATAATAAACAACACTTTAACTCCATATACAAGGGAAAAATTATGCTACCCGGCGGTCTGGATGGTAATGCTCCACTTTCTAATATCAATAAGATACTCGTCATTCGCGTTGACGGGATCGGAGATTTGCTTAACTCGACCCCTGCAATCTCGCTGTTGCGAGAAAACTATCCATTAGCAGAAATCACAGTGTTAGCGCGACCGCTTAATGCTTCTGTGCTAATCGGTAATCCCGATGTGGACAGAATTCTCGTCTTTGATCGGGATGGAAAACACCGAGGATTTTTAGCACGATTCCAATTCTACCGCGAGTTGCGTCGTGAACGGTTTCAACTCGCTGTTGCCATGCAGACAGCAATGTGGTCGCATCTCGTTGCCTTTCTTTCTGGGGCTCCACACCGTTTAGGACGTTACCAGAAACGTTTTAGATCCACCCTCACACACGCATGGCGCGGTAAATATCCAAAAGGCGAAACCCACGAAGTTGACAGAAACTTAGAACTCGTCCGATTAATCTGTAACGGTGAGGGCAAACGGAAACTCACATTCCGTTTGTTGCCTAATGAAATTAGCATCGTCAAAAAGCGGATTGCATCGTGGGGTACCGGCGACAATACGTTTCTCATCGGCATCCATCCCGGCGGCAGTTCGTTCGATAAACGTTGGCCCGAAAAACAGTATGCTGAACTCGCAGATAGGCTGGCATACCACTATAAGGCGACAATACTTCTTCTACAGGGTCCCGGAGAAGAAGCATTAACGGAAAATATCCAGAAAACGATGCAGTCCCCTGCTATTGCTCACGCGCCAGAAACAATCCGAGAATTAGGGGCACTGCTCTCCTGCTGCGACTTGGTCGTCTGTAACGATTCCGGTCCGATGCATCTCGCCGCAGCATTGGACGTACCGACAATAGCGATCTTCGGTCCCACCGATCACGTGGCGTGGCATCCATTAAGCGAAAACGCTTCTATCGTGCGGCGGGATATGCCGTGCTGGCCTTGTAGTGCGCATAAATGTAAAATCGGGTGGGAGTGTACAAAAAAACTTTCTATTGAACCAGTTTGGAATACAACAATAGCAACGATAGAAACGAGGATAAAATGAAGATCGTCGTCGTAGGGTGGGGCACAACGGGAGATGTCTATCCGGTCTTGGCACTATCGGAACGCCTGCTTAAAAGAGGGCATCAGGTGCGCGTTTGTGCCTTATCACTTTATAGAGATAAGATTCTTGAGATCGGTGCGGAATTCTATGAAATCGGAGTCGATTTTGACTTGGCAGAATTTCACGCGGCGATGGATGCCGTTATTTATAAACGCGATCCGCTCGCGATGCTCCGCCTCATTGTGGAGGAAGGGATTGTCCGTCGTGGTGAAAAATGGTATCAGGATTGCTCGGCTGCGATGAAAGGGGCGGATTTAGTAATCTGCCATTCGGTGGACATCCCGGCACAAGAGGCTGCCATCCGAAATGAGATCCCCTGGCTTACTGTGACATATTGCCCTGCCACCATAAAATCCCTCGATTTTGCACCTTATCCGTTTCCGAATTGGGGACGCGTATTCAATGCTGTCGTCTGGAAAGTAGCACAACTGCGTCTTGCGTCGAGTGTGGATACTCTCTTTAATCAATTTATCGTCTCGGTTGGTGGGAAACCCCGGTCTTCCGTGATGTTAGATGGAATGTATTCACCGTATCTTAATCTCATTGCCGCGTCTCCGACACTCTGTCCACCAGCTGATTTTCCACCGAATCACAAATTCACGGGTGTATGGCATCTTGCATCCACTGATTATGTCCCGTCGCCTGAGTTCGCCAATTTTTTGGCAGAGGGGTCCCCACCTATCATCATCACGTTTGGCTCTATGGGTGGATCCAATGGACATGAAACGACAGAAATCTTGATTGACACTGTCAGGCGGGTAAATCAACGTGCCGTTATACAAGCGGGATGGGGGCAACTCGGAAACCCAGAAGAAACATTACCCGATATCTTCTGCACGGAGTATGTGCCACACCAGTGGTTGTTTCCACAAGCGTGCTGTGTTGTACATCACGGTGGCGCTGGAACGACTGCTTCAGTCTGTCGTGCAAAAGTGCCTTCTGTTGTTGTGGCGCATAACGCAGACCAACCATATTGGGGAAAACGTCTGTCGGATTTAGGAGTGGCACCGAAGCACCTGCACCGTCGCAGTCTTACCTCTGAACGTTTAGCGAAACGGATTCAGCAAGTTCTTACGACCCCTGCGATGACCGCACGTGCGCAGGCGTTGGGAGAACAGATAGAAGTAGAAGATGGCTTAACAACAGCCGTTGAAATGATTGAATCTTTTTAACGATTAACTCTGGGCTGCTGCGTCCGTTTGCTTCCAGTTGCAGACTCCCAATTGTTAAATAACCTTTCATCATCTAAAGCAGGTTTTTAATCAATTTTAGATCGGTATCGACGACAGAAATACCACTCAGACCTGCATAGTTAAAAAATGCCGAAAAGAATTCTCGTTTTCAGTTTCTCTTTTATCGGTGACGCGGTCCTGTCTACTGCTGTTATCCAACCCCTACGCAGACACTTTCCAGATGCGCACATAACCTTCCTCGTCGGACCACGAGCGTTTGATCTTCTTGCTACCGATCCCAATATCAATGCGACTCTCGTTTATGACAATCGAGGTGAACACACCGGCTGGAAAGGGAGACTGCGCCTCATAAAAACCTTACGAACTGGCAAATTCGATCTCGTTGTCAACTTACGGGACAGCCTGATGGCACGATGTATCGGTGCGGAACATTGGGGATTGGCACGTGGGGATAGCAATCGCCACGCTGTCACTCGGTATCTGGAGGTGCTGCAGAGACAAGGTGTTGACATAATGAGTGCACACCCACTCTTAGAATTGACTGAATCGGAACGGACTGCAGCTCACCATTTTCTTCAGGAAACCGGTATTGAATCAGAACGATTGCTAATCGGGATTCATCCGGGTGGGAATTGGGAATATAAGTTATGGGACGGAAAGAACTATGCTGATGTCGCGAGCATATTAGCAAAGAAACGCAACGCAACGATTTTACTCTTTGCCGGTCCGAACGAACGGGGACTCCAAACGCAAGTTGCAGAAATGATGGAAGTCCCACCAATCCTCGTCAAAACGGACGACCTTCGGCATCTCACGGCGTTAATCTCTGCGTGCGATGTGTATATCGGAAATGATACAGGACCGATGCATATTGCTGCTGCTGTAGCGACATCCGTGGTTGCGCTTTTCGGTTCAACAAATCACATTCGGAGCGGTCCCTATGGAAACGAACACACGGTTGTACAGAGTGGGATAAATTTGGGTTGCAACCCTTGTCATCCGGGAGGGCATCCAGGAGGATGTGGTGCCGGTAGTTGTGAAGTAATTGCAAGGATCAGTGTAGAACAGGTATTGGACACAGTGGAAGGTGCGATATCAACTTAGGTGGAGAAATCCCACAAAAAGATGGTAGAAAGAGAATTATCAGAAGTTTTTACCGTCGTAATCACCGTTAGTGTCTGGCCATCCGGACTAAACAACAAGCGATAGACCCCTGTTTCCTTAAATTCATCAAGAGTTATTTTGTGCGATCTTGTGTCAACATCCCACAGATCAATAGTCAACCATAAATCTCTATCAGTACCGGTGATGTCATTGAATTGGAGTGCTCCAGTGGCACTCACCAATGTCTTCCCATCTGGACTGAAAGACACGACTGTATAAACTCTCGAATCAGTGATTGATATAAAGGACGGCGGTTTGCCAATAGGCGGTTGGGCGATGGGTGGTTGATCGGTAATTAGTTCTGTACGCCCTGCAAGGGTATCAATGGTAGTTTCTGGGTTCCCTGTTTCCACATCCCATAGGTGAATGGTACCACCGCTCCCGATGGCAAATGTGCGTCCATCTGGACTGAAAACACCGAATCCGGCAAGGGTTGCTTTGTGTGTCCGCGTTTCCACATCCCATAAGTGGGTGGTAGTGCTAGTCTCAACAGCAAGTGTGCGTCCATCTGGACTGAAAAGTATATTGAAAATCCAATCTGTACGTACTTTAAGGGTTTCCTTGTGCGTGCCTGTAGCAACATCCCATAAGTTAATTTTCTCGTAATCTGTACTCGCCAATGTCTTCCCATCCGGGCTGAAAGACACGGAACCCCCTGTCCCTTCAAAAGTGACTTTGGGAAGGTCCGTGGCAACATTCCATAATCGGATCTTTCCATTACGTTCACTTGCCAATAATATCTGATCAACTGGACTAAACAACACGCTGTTCCAATTCCCTTTATCTATGGTTTTACGCGTGCCTGTAGCAGTATTCCATAATTGGATAGCTCTTCCACTTACACTCGCCAACGTTTTTCCGTCAAAACTGAACGATACACTTCGGACCTCACCATCCGCTTTAAGTGTGGTTTTACGCGTGCCCGTAGCAATATCCCATAAGTTAATTTCGTGCCCACGCCAACCTATGAGTGTCTGATCGTGGAAACTGAACTGGAACCCTTCTATATTCTGTTCAAGGACCGTGTGTGGTGGAAAGTCTTGTGCAAAAGCGTTTAGTGAAAACGGTGTTAAAAAAATAAGTAATGTCAAGGCTGTTTTCATAGACAAATTTTCCATTTTCCTATAGGCGTGCTTTAATCAAAGCAGGGAATTTTGCTTCCATTGCAATCGTAAGCTATTTAGCACAACGGATACGCTACTAAACGCCATCGCAAACGCTGCAAGCATCGGGTGGAGTTCCCGAAACATCGTGGGTACGAAAGATAGCGGATACAGTGCGCCCGCGGCGACAGGAATTAAAAGCACATTGTAGAAAAACGCCCAGAAAAGGTTCTGTTTAATCGTGCGCATGGTCGAGCGGCTTAACCGAATTGCTTCAGGGAGTGTGCGCAAATCGCTGTGCATGAGCGTCACATGTGCCGTCTCCCTGGCAATATCGGCACCTGTACCGAGTGAGATTCCGATATCGGCTTGCGCCAATGCGGGGGTATCGTTAATGCCGTCGCCTACCATCGCGACGAGCCCACTATTTTCCGCCTGTAACTTTTTAACGGCTGCCGCTTTATCTTCGGGTTTAAGTTCTGCCATGACATCACCAATCCGTGCAGCCTTGGCGATTGCATCAGCCGTAACGTGGTTATCCCCTGTCATCATTGATACAGTACATCCAAGTTCGTAGAGTTCCGCGACTGCGGCTTGCGCTTCCGTTCTCAATGTATCCGCGACCGCCAGAAGTCCAACAACTCGCCCATCAACGGCAATCCATAGAACGGTTTTCGCCTCGGTTTGTAGACGTTCTGCGTCCTCATCAAATCTCCTTGTCGGAATTTTGTGTTGTTGCATTAAGGACAAATTGCCTATGACGACACTATTTTCACCGACCTGTGCGGTTATACCGTGTCCGGTAACCGCCTTAAACGCACTTGGCGTAGCGATGTTAAGTCCCCGTTCCTCAGCGACTCGTACAATTGCTTTGCCAATAGGATGCTCACTGCCACGCTCCGCCGCGGCGGATAACCGTAGGAGTTCTGATTCGTCTTCATCCGTGAGAATATCGGTAAGCGTGAGTTTCCCCTCTGTCAAGGTCCCTGTTTTATCAAGGACAATTGCGGTTAAGTCTCCTGCGCGTTCAAGTGCTTCACCGTTTCGGAAGAGGATGCCGCGCTGCGCGCCAATGCCGGTTCCCATCATAACTGCCGTTGGAGTGGCGAGTCCCAATGCGCACGGGCAGGCTGTGACGAGGATTGCAACTAAACGGAGCATCGCCGGGGTGAATCCTTCTCCAATGAGGAACCACCATACGAGAAACGTCACAATGGCAATCCCGGTGACGACAGGCACAAACACGTTTGTGACTGCATCGGTGGCACGTTGGATAGGCGGCTTACTCTGTTGCGTCACTTGTACCAATTGAACGAGACGGGCAAGGGCAGTTTCTGCTCCGATATGCGTGGCTTCCATTGTGAGCATCCCGCTCTGATTCATCGTCGCTGCCGTCACAGGGTCGCCCAGCACCTTATCTACAGGCACACTTTCTCCGGTAAAGACGCTTTCATCAACGGCGCTTTCGCCGCTGCGCACTATGCCATCGACAGGAATACTTTCGCCGGGACGTACAAGAAGAACATCTCCTACACCAACCTGTTCAATAGGAATGTGTTGTTCTTCGCCGTTTTTTAGGCGACACGCTGTTTTGGGGAACAGTTGGGGGAGTTTTTTGAGGGCGGCGTTTATCTTGCCTTTGGCACGTGCTTCAAGAAGTTTCCCTAACTTAATCAACGTGATAATAACCGCGGCTGTCTCAAAATAGACGTGGGTTCCAAAGGACGTCCCCGTGCCCATCTCCAATGCCATCGTTACAACGAGACTGTAGAGAAATGTCACGGATGTACCCATAGCGACGAGCACATCCATATTAGCGGATCGGTTGCGTAACGCTTTAAGACCACCGACATAATAATCCCAAGCAACATACCCTTGCACAGGTAGTGCTAAACCGAACATGAACCAGTTAACCCAAGGCGCGTGTGCCCAGTCGCCGATAACACCGAAGTCCCTGCCCATGCTGATGAGAAAAAGCGGGAGCGTGAAGATGACTCCGACAATGAATTGCATCTTTTGACGTCGGGATTCCTCAGCGCGAGCGGCATCTTCTTCGTCCGCATCGACAACGTCAAAACCGAGATCTCGGATTTTATCAACGATGGTTTCCTCGCTGAGTATAGATGTGTCAAAGGTAACCGCGGCATATTCAGTGGCGAGGCTGACTTCTGCGGCAAGGATACCCTCCATCTTTTTCAGATGCCGTGTGATGGTGCTTGTACAGTTTTCGCAGTGCATCCCAGTGATGGGTAGATTAATCTGATGTTCCATTATTTATAGTTGTCAGTTCGGATTTTCTGCGAAAATCCTTTCGGTCATCAGTTATCAGTTAAGAAGTGTTTTTGCTTGGGCGTTTCTTGAGTCCGGAAGCACATAGTTAGAAAAACGTTTATCGATAATTTTCAGTTAATTCCAACCGCCTCTGGAATTTGAAAAAGGCACTTTACCAATATTTTAGCACATCGCAGATAAGGGATGCAAGGAAGGGATGTAATGGGCAAAAATCTTTCAGTTATCCCAGGTGGACAGGTAGCCCCGTTTCAAGAGATTCGTTGGCGGCAATTGACAAAATTGCGGTTTTAGCGGCATCAGAATAGGGCGACCGGATTGCACTTCCATCGCCTGTGCGGACTGCTTCAATAAAGGTGCTATCCATATCAATTGTGCAATTGTTTTGTGGATTCCACGTAGTCGTTTCATCAGCAGTAGAAAGCACAAGCGCACTACGGAGATGGTACTCAAGTGAACCGTCCTCACAGAAGATGTCTAAGCCGGAACGCCGCATCCCATTGGTTGTAAAGCAGGCAGAAAACATAATACCGAAGACCCCACTCTCAAATTGCAATGAAACAGCAGATGCTTCCTCAATATCGTAATCGGTATTCGGGATCAGATCGTTGCGTGCGACAGCATAGACGGTATTGACTTCACCGAAGAGGTACCTCGCCATATCAAATTCGTGTGTCGTTTGCTCCATGAGTTGTCCGCCGGATTTCGCCTTCTCGCGCCACCATCCACCCGGCATACCACCCATCCAATACCCCATGAAAAACCCGACGCGTCGAGAAGCGAGGAGTTCCTGCGCCGTGTCAATAATATCAAGATAACGTTCCTGATACCCAGTAGCGGTGATAATACCTTTCTCTTCGACTTCAGCGGCGATTTCTTTTGCTTCGTTGGTATCCATGTGCACCGGTTTCTCTACAAACATCGGCAGTCCGGCAGCAATGACAGCACGTTCAGGGGCACCGTGGGCAAACGGCGGGATTGAAATATAAACGGCATCCAATTCCTCGTGTGCGAGCATCTGATTATAGTCTGCATAGGCTTTACCGCCGTATTGCGTAACTGCCTGTTCCGCTTTGTCGATTACAATATCACAGAAGGCGACGAATTTTGTACCACCGATTTCAGTTAATTCACGCAAGTGGCGATTCATGTTGCCACCCGTGCCAATAAAACCTAACCTAACATCTGACATTTTTTATTATTATCCTTACTGATTTCTTTCCGTTGTTGAAAAACGAACGGTCTATTAGAAAAGATTGGGCAGGTACAAGACCTGCCCCTACAGTTTGTGGTGTGCATGCTTGGGGATCAGACCCCTCTCACGCTGCCACACGTTTAACCAATCACCAATGACCGATAACCATTAAAAGACTGAATTTTGTGCCGGAGCGAGCATAAGCGATGGCAGAATACCTATAAGCAATACACCAATAGCCGCGAGAACCAATCCTACAACAAGTGTGCTCGGATACGACGCGAATGGCAACTCTTCTTCGGGTTCACGCATATACATCGTGACAACAACCCGGAGATAGTAGAACGCCGATATTGCTGTGTTGACCGCGCCAACAATAACAAGCCAGATATGCCCTGCCTGAACTGCTGATTTGAAGATATAGAATTTACCGACGAACCCGGCAGTCGGTGGAAAACCAGCGAGTGACAAAAGCATTATCGTCATAAACATAGCAAGCAACGGTTTTCGGAGCCCCAGTCCTGCGTAATCAGAAATCACGAGACTCTCGCCATCCTCTGTTTTCGCCAAGATGACGGCACCGAACGCACCGATGTTCATCACACAGTATACGAGCAGATAAAGCATCGCGCTCGAGATCCCGTCGTTATTTGCAGCCGCTAAGCCTATGAGGATGTAACCTGCATGCGCAATACTCGAATAAGCGAGCATCCGTTTTATACTCGTCTGCGCAATTGCGATGACATTTCCGACAGTCATCGTTAACATCGCCAGCACAATGATAACGCCACTCCATTCGACTTGCAGATTTGGTAGGGCTTCCATAAAAATTCTGAGGAACGCGGCAAATCCAGCCGCCTTTGGTCCGGCGGAGATAAACGCGGCTACCGTTGTGGGCGCGCCTTCGTAAACATCGGGTGCCCATTGGTGGAAAGGCACAATGGCGACCTTAAATCCGAACCCAACAATAAGAAGAAACATTCCTGCTAACAACAGTGGCGATTTATTCGGGACGGTAATTGCCTCAGCGATTGCGGGGACATTCGTCGTCCCGGCACCCCCGTAAATCAGAGCGATCCCGTAGAGGAAGAACGCGCTTGCGAACGCGCCGAGCAACAGGTATTTCATGCCCGCCTCGCTTGAAGCAGGACTCTCTCGAAAATAACCCGCCAATACATACAGCGATAATGACATCAATTCCAAGCCGAGGAAGACAATAATCAACTCATTGCCTGCAGCCATGAGCATCATGCCGAGCGTCGCGAGCAGAATAAGTAGGTAGTAAGGTCCCTGTTTTCTGTCGTCCCTACCCAAATAACTCAACGAAATCAACGCGACCAAAATCGTCGAAACAAGGAAAATAATGTTAAAAAAGAGGGAGAAATTATCTACCTTGAACATATCGTTGAACTGGGTGCCAACTGTGCCTGCTTGGTGCATCTGGATGGAGACCCATAGCGCAATCCCGGAACCAACGATCGTCATCCAGCCGAGGATCGATTTTGAAATGGAGTCAAACAGATCAAAAACGAGGACGATGAGCAACGTTAAAGCGATGATCAGCTCCGGCATCAGTAATTGCCAGTTAATCTCTATTGGCATTCAAAATCTCCTTTTGTAGTCTTAAGTGCGTTAGCGCAGGAACACAAACGTTACAATCACAAAGAGCGGGAATAAAATGACGACCGACCAGAGCATATATCCGAAGAAACTCGGCATGCGGATACCACTCTGTTCTGCGATCGCCTTCACCATGAAGTTCGGGGCGTTACCGATATAGGTATTAGCCCCCATAAACACGGCTCCCACAGAAATAGCAATTAGCAACCTAGCGAATTCAAGGTGTTGGGGACCCACCAATTGGCCTGACAGAATTTGTGGTACAACCGCCTCCGTAAGGTTCAATTTTCCAAGTGCGGTATTAAAGAATGTCAGATACGTCGGTGCATTGTCCAAGAAACTGGATAAGATACCAGTAATCCAAAAATAGTGCAAAGGTTGTTGCATAGCCCCAATTAATCCTGCCAACGCGCCTTTCTCTCCTGCTTTTAGAATCGCCAATGCTGGAATAATCGTCATAAAAATCCCAGCGAACACTTTTGCGACTTCTTCAATTGGCTCCCATGAAAATTCGTTGGATTGACGTAATTCGCCACTGAAGGGGGTGTATTTAAGGGACAGTAGCCCCATAACAACAATCAATGCCTCACGAGCAATATTTTGCCAATATACATGAACGCCAAGGATGTTGACTTCTCCCCACTTGAAAGTACCGCTCATTAGAACAGCGGCAATGATACCGAATAAGAAGACGAGGTTGAAAAGGCCCTCTACGCGAATAGGTTCGTTGGTTCCATCATCAGGGACAACACCGCCCTCTCGTTTAAACATGAAATTGTCAAATATAAAGAATATAACAAGCAACACGACGCTTATCAACAGCATATGGGGTAATAGTGCTGTAGTTGTCCAAAAGAATGGGACACCGCGGAGAAATCCGAGGAATAGAGGCGGGTCTCCTATTGGCGTTAAAGAACCGCCGATGTTACTTACGAGAAAGATGAAAAAGACAATTAAATGAACCTTATTCTTTCGGTAGGCATTTGCTCGGATTAAAGGGCGGATCAGTAGCATTGATGCCCCGGTAGTTCCGACCCATGATGCAATTATAGTGCCTAATAATAGTAACAGTGTATTGACTACTGGCGTGCCCCGCAACGTGCCACGCACGAGGATCCCTCCTGCAACTGTGAACAATCCCCATAAAAGCAGGATGAATGGGATATAGTCTAATAAATAGATGTGCAGAATGTCGTAAAACGCTTCGCCTCGAAACGCTATGAGATACGGAATTGCGAAGACTGACGCCCAAACCAATGACATTTTTCCGCCATGATGGACCAGAAAATGGGAATCCAACACAAGTGGGAAAATCGCAATAGAGAGGAGTATACCCACAAACGG
The DNA here is from genome assembly GCA_965208635.1 of Candidatus Poribacteria bacterium. Classification (GTDB taxonomy): domain Bacteria; phylum Poribacteria; class WGA-4E; order WGA-4E; family WGA-3G; genus WGA-3G. The sequence continues at coordinate 4,428,792 of OZ242349.1, read as the reverse complement.
AATGATACTCCAAATAGGCAATTTTGCCCCGTCTACGCCATGACCATGATGTGCATCTTCACTACCGTGTGCGTCATCTGCACCGAAGGCTTCTATTGAAACCGATAGCATAAGTCCCAAAATCACACAAAGAATAAGACAAGTTGTAAGTTTAAATTTCAATTACTTCGTCTCTGCCTCCTTTTCAATCTTTTCATTTTGTGCGCGCTGTGTTCCGTGTAAAGCGAGTTCAGTGTCTTGTAATATTTGTTCGCCAGCGCGTCCCACAGCAGGCTCGGTTTGCACCTGCGTCACGACAAGTCCTACTGATTTCTCCATCTTACTCAGGAAAGGCTTTGGATAAACACCGATCCAGACGATGAACAGCAGTATCGGCAACATCACAACGATCTCGCGTGCGTTCAGGTCAGGCAAAGCTTCATTCGTTTTATCCAGTGTTCCAAACATCACACGCTGGAACATCCACAGCATATACACGGCTGCCAGAATCACACCTGCTGTTGCCAGAACCACATATATCTTCGAGAAGGCTCCCTGAACAAAACTGCCAAACAGTATCATATACTCGCCAACAAATCCATTCAACCCCGGTAGTCCGATTGACGATAACGTTACAATCATAAAAATCGTAGCAAAGATTGGCATACCCTTCGCCAATCCCCCGAAATCCACAATCATCCTGCTGTGTCGTCGCTCATAAATCATTCCGACCAAAAGGAACAACGCGCCTGTGCTCAAACCGTGATTAATCATCTGTAAGACGCTTCCTTGAATACCGGCGGGATTTTTAGAAAACAATCCCAACACCACAAATCCGAGGTGGCTCACACTGGAATAGGCGACCAGTTTTTTCAGATCGGGTTGGACCATTGCCACCAACGCACCGTAGATGATCCCTATTACAGCGAGCGGTACAATCAACGGTGTGAATTCAGTCGCGGCATCGGGAAAAAGTGGCAGGCAAAATCGGATTATCCCATAGGTTCCCATTTTTAGGAGCACCCCGGCAAGGATCACACTTCCCGCCGTGGGAGCTTCAACGTGCGCATCTGGTAGCCACGTGTGGAAGGGGAAGAGCGGAACCTTAATGGCAAAGGCAATGAAAAACGCAAGGAACAATAGATGTGAATGTTCAAACGGACCGCTGAGCGTCGTGAGGTCGAAACTATTATTGTTTTGAAAATACAGTGCCAAAATGCCAACCAGCATGAGCGCACTGCCCGCCATTGTATAAAGCACGAACTTCACGGTTGCATAAATTCGACGTTCTCCACCCCAAATACCGATGAGGAAGTACATCGGAATCAGCATCGATTCCCAAAACACAAAAAAGAGGAACAGATCCAAAGCACAGAAGACACCCAACATTCCGGTCTCAAGCGCGAGGAGCGACATCATGAAGCCACTCAACCCTTTCTCGACCGAGTTCCATGCGGCAAGAATACACACCGGTGTCAGGAAAGTCGTAAGCAACACCAACCATAGCGAAATACCATCGATGCCGATGTGGTAGCTTGTCCCTAAACCGGGAATCCACGCTTGCTGCGTGACATTTTGGAACGTTGCAGTTGTTGTGTCAAAACCGGTGTACAGCCCCAATGAGACAATAAACGTCAGGAGTCCAATGACGAGTGCGATGCCTTTGATAGCGGATGCACCGAGCCCTCTGAGCAACGCGATGGCTATCACGCCGAGCAGTGGTAAAAAAATGACTATTGAAAGTAACAAGGAAACCTCCTTAGGATAACTTAACTTCGTCGATAGGCACAACCTACCGATCGCGATTTCCTTTCTTAAAGGAACAAATCACCGCCAGAACCAAGGATAAAGCCAAAACCGCTTTTTAATCTATTAAATCTGGACGTTGCTCCATTACATTATGCAACGGTTTTCGGTAAGGTCAAAAACCTTTCTAAACCTAAAGCAGGTTCTCTATTTCTCCGTAAACCACCGTGTAACGAAGTGGAACGGGGCCCATAGGTCCATAGTTAAAAATTAAGTAAAAAACAGATAGTATGCGAGGAACAACACAATTCCGAGAACCATTGACACAATGTACACTTGGACAAGTCCTGTCTGGAGGCGTCGCAACGTTCCACCAATAAATCGGATAATCGTCCCAACACCATTGACAATTCCATCAATAATGCCGTTATCTACAATCCGCCATAGCAGGTAATGAGAACCGTTTTTGATCGGTTGCACGATGAGTGCATTATACACCTCATCAACATAGTACTTGTTCGCAAGAAGCCTATGTAGGGCATTGGTAGGCTCGTCAGAGGGTGTTCTTTCGCGATAGCGCGACCATGCGAACGCAATGCCTGCCAAACCGACTATAGATGAAATCACCATGAATAAGATCACATTACCCGATGCGTCATGATGCGCTTCTGGAAAAACGCTCTTCGTGAAGTGATGGAACCAACTTTCATGTCCACCCCAACCTAAAAGCAATCCGATCAAGGCAGAAGGAATCGCCAGAATTGCGAGCGGGACCCACATAACTGGCGGCGACTCGTGTAGATGCGAATCAACATCGGGTTCAACACGAGATTCACCATAAAACGTCACAAAGATCAGACGGAACATATAAAACGCCGTCAAGAATGCGGTGACTAAACCGATGACGTAAATAATAGGCGAACTCCCCCAAGCACTGTGCAATATTTCATCTTTGCTCCAGAAACCGCTCAGAAATGGAAACCCAGCAATAGCAAGAGCACCCACTAAAAAGGTCCAGTGCGTTATCGGCATCTTTGTCTTTAAGCCACCCATTTTTCGCATATCCAATTCATTCGCCATGGCGTGCATCACGCTACCAGCGGTGAGGAACATCAGCCCTTTAAAGAAGGCATGCGTTACCAAATGGAAAATGCCAGAGGCATAAGCCCCAACACCAACACCAAGGAACATATACCCGAGTTGGCTTACAGTCGAATAGGCGAGGATACGTTTTATATCGTTCTGTGTAAGTGCTATCGTTGCCGCGAAGAAGGCAGTCAAAACACCGATCCATGCGACCACTTCGCCGGTATGTGCTATATTATAAAGCACAGCGGAGCGTGCTATCATATATACACCCGCTGTCACCATTGTCGCGGCGTGGATCAAGGCACTCACAGGGGTCGGACCTTCCATTGCGTCCGGGAGCCATACATAGAGCGGAATCTGTGCCGATTTACCTATGGCACCAACGAAAAGTAACAAGGTCGCAATGACGAGGGTACTCGCACCAAAGACTTTCTGAAAATTATCTGCCTCAGCGGCTTCAAATATCGATGCGAAATCGAGGGTTCCGAACGCAGCAAACAAGGTAAACATCCCCAGCAAGAATCCGAAGTCACCAATCCGGTTCACGATGAATGCCTTTTTCCCAGCATCTGTCGCCGTTTGCTTCTCATACCAAAACCCTATGAGGAGATAGGAGCAGAGACCAACGCCTTCCCATCCGACGAACATCATCAAATAGTTGTTTCCAAGGACCAAGATTAGCATTGCAAAGACGAACAGGTTCAGATAGGCAAAATAGCGTGTATATCCTTCATCGCCATGCATGTAGCCGATCGAATAGACGTGGATGAGAAACCCAACACCTGTAATCACTAACAACATCACTGACGTGAGTGCGTCTACACGGAACCCGATATTGAAAGCGAACGACTCGCCTGTAATCCATTCATAGAGCGTTTCATCGAATGGTGCAGCACCGCCGTGCAAACTGGCAAAAGCGATAATCGAACAGACTAAAGAGACAAGCACCGCAAGCGAACCGATCCACCCGCTGAGTTGTTCGTTCCCTTTTAGCCATTTTCCTAATAACCCGTTAATCAAGAACCCAATAAGTGGGGCAACTAACAGGACAACAATTAATTCTATTGTCATATTTTATCCTTGCCTATTACATTCTTTTAACTGATGGGCTTCAGTAATGAAAACCATTAGTTACGGCATAACGGAGTATGCCTACTACTTTAGCGAATTGCTTAGCCCTTCAACGAATTAACTTCATCCACATTAACTGTCTGTCGATGTTTGAAGACGCTCACAATAATTGCAAGCCCGATCGCGACTTCTGCAGCAGCGACCGTCATCACAAAGAAAACGAACACCTGTCCCGTTGCTTCGCCCAGACTACGACTGATAGCCACAAAAGCGAGATTCGCCGCATTCAGCATCAGTTCAATACACATAAAGATGATAATAGCGTTCCTGCGGATGAGTACCCCGATGACTCCGATTGTAAACAAGAGCGCACTCAATATGAGATAATATTCTAATGACATTTTTTTAACTTTCCTTGCGGTTCGATCAAGCGGGTTTGGAACTTTGACAGTCCTTAGCGTAAATCTGGAGAAACACCCCAGCAAAAAACCTTTCCAAATGTAAAGCAAAGACAAATTATGCCATTTAAGGCATAATTTCATTACAGGCTACGTTTTTGACGCTATGAAGATAAATACCTCATCTACTGATTACTGACTTTAGCTCTCCTCTTGACCTTCGCGTTTTACCAAGACGATAACACCAATCAATGCCGCTAACAAAATAAGTGAGGTAACCTCAAACGGTAAGAGGTACTTGCTGAACAAGAGTTCGCCAATGTCATAAGTGGTTGTCGTCACCGCTGCCGCCCCAGATTCTGCCGATGCCACTGCGGTGTCGTTGAGCGCATTCACCGCGATATAGATACCTTCAGCGGCAAAGAGGATGCCTAAGATAATAGCTAATCCTTTCAGTTTCCTCCCAATAGCCCCTTGCACCGAGAGTGTTCCCAAGTTCAGGAGCATAATCACAAAGAGGAACAGAACCATGATTGCACCGGCATAGACGATTACTTGTACTGCCGCAACAAAATGTGCACCCAACAGGACAAAAAGCCCCGCTTGTGCGAAAAACGTGACAATAAGCGAAAGCGCGCTATAAATCGGATGTCGGAACGAGATTACAGAAATCGCACCGATTAGCGAAACCGCTCCAAAGAGAATAAATAGAATCTGTTCTGCATTCATCAGCATGCCTCCTACTCTATTGCGTCGAGAGCGGTCGGTGTGAGCCGATCATCGCTATCTTGGATTGCCGGCTTAGGCGTTCTCATCACAAGGAGTCCTGCCACAATAGATACAACAATAAACGCGGAAACGACATTGCCGATACCTACGATTAGACGAGAGTTAGTCATTATCCATAAAGTGCCGGTTACGACGATTGAAGTCAAGGCGACAGGCAATAGAAATTTCCAACCGAAATTCATGAGTTGGTCATAGCGGAACCGAGGCAGCGTCCATCGAACCCAGATAAACACGAATAGGAAAATAGCAGTTTTGACAAAAAAGATACCAAACGAGATTATCCCGCTCCACACAGGACCACCCATATTTTCTAAACCGAAGAAATGCCATCCTCCTAAGAAGAGCGTCACCGTTACGGCAGAACCGACAATCATATTCATATATTCAGCCATGAAAAACATCGCAAATTTCATGCTACTGTATTCGGTGTGATACCCCGCTACGAGCTCCTGTTCCGCTTCAGCGAGGTCAAAGGGTAATCGATTTGTTTCAGCAAACATTGCCGTTGTAAACGCCAGAAATGCGGGAAAGTGAATCAGGAAATTCCATTGCCATGGATATGCCCCTTGTTCTATTGCGATTGCCCGAAGACTGAGCGAACTCGTCAGCATCAGCACGCCGATGATCCCCAATCCGAGCGTTAGTTCGTAACTAATCATCTGTGCCGAAGAGCGTAAACCACCGAGGAGCGAATATTTGTTATTAGATGCCCATGCCCCGAGTACAACACCGTAGACTCCAAGAGATGTTATCGCCAATATATACAGAATACCGATGTTGACATCTGCAATCTGGAGCGGTATTTCATGTCCCAATACCGTAATAGAACTTCCAAACGGCACGACTGCAACCGCAACAAGTGCCGGGACTAACAGCATTGCTGGTGCCATCACATAAAGTGGTTTATCCACATGATCTGGGATGAGATCCTCTTTAAACAGAAACTTAAGCCCATCAGCAACAGGTTGGAGCAGACCTTGAGGTCCAACCCGGTTAGGTCCTAACCGATCTTGCATCCATCCACTCACCCGTCGTTCCGCCCAAATCATTATCATCACGCCAATCAGCAGCAGATGGACAATGATGAGAATCTTGACGAGTGAACTGATGATTAAAACGAGAGGGATATTTTCCATTTTTTTAATTATTATCTCTGGGCGTTGCCTCCGTTGTCGGCAACGATCTAAAATCGTTAAGAAACCTCTTTCAGGTTATGAAAGGTTTATTAACAACGTGGAGTCCTGCCCTAACAACGGCAGGGCAGCGTAACAACAATCGTCAGAGGCTTAATTTGATACCCATGTCCCCAATTTTCTGATGTGTTGCGTCAGCATAGCCTGGGACATTCTCGGCAATTGCCAAGGCAATCTCACCAGCAAAGTGATAGTTCATCTCACCGCCCAACTGCTTGGCAAGTTGTTGCGTAATTTCCCAATCCACACGCGCCTCACCCGGTGGATCAATCGTCTTACGAATCCGTTGCACCCAACCTGTTGAGTTTGTGAAGGTGCCATCCTTCTCAGCGAAGGTGGTCCCCGGTAGCACGACATCTGCCAACTGCGTTACTTCTGAAGGCAAAACGTCTTGTACAATAAGGAAATCAACACTCTCCAACGCCGCTTTTTCAGCATCTTCGAGAGGTCGTTCCGGTCCACCGCTGACGAGATAAACGACTTTTGCGCCCGATACCTTCTCCCAAAGTGCCTCACCCTCCAAAACGACGTTGCCATTCGCAGAACCGAGTATTGTTCGGGCACCCGCCGCGTTTGGATTCTTGTCGGCTTCAATTGTAAACTGCGGGAACTTGTGTTCTTCACCAGGCAGTTGCCCAAAGAGTCCCAACTGCGTTGTTTTCAGCACATCGTGCGCCAACTGCTGTAAAATGTAGTTGTCTTCATTGGTTCCCTGTGCAGAACCGATAACAACAATGTCCTCAGCTTCTATTTCGGACACGTTTTCTGTAATTACCGCTAAGGCATCTGCCCAATGTGTTGGCGTGAGTTCGTCATCAACCCGTTTGAGTGGAAGTTGGAGTCGGTCATCGCTGTTGACATAGTGGTAACCGAGGCGACCATCGTCACACATCCAATGCTGGTTAATGTCTTCATGGAAGCGCGGCTTGAGTCTGTACACACCATCGGCTTTATATTCTACGGTAATGTTGCAACCGACACTACATCCTGAGCAAACGCTGTTCTCTTTCTCCAAAAACCAAGGACGAGACTTGAACAAGAAATCCTTGCTGATCAATGCCCCAACGGGACAAATATCAACGACATTTCCTGCCAATTTGTTATCCAGTACTTGCAAAGGGACACCTTCGTGGCTCCGCGGAATATCGATTTCGTCATGGGAACCGCGATGGACCAAGCCTAATTCGCCCGTTCCGGAAACCTCATCAGCAAATCGGACACACCGGGTGCAGACAACGCAGCGTGTTGCGTAAAGCAGCACGTCGGGTCCTAAGTCCTTCTTGGGCGGAACGTTCTTGACCTCAAGATAGCGACTCTTATCATATCCATGTCGATGTGAGTAGTCTTGCAAATCGCACTCGCCAGCCTGATCACAGACAGGACAATCAAGTGGGTGATGCACAAGCAGAAATTCCAATATATCCGCTCGTGCCTTTTTGACGCGCTCGCTATCTGTACGGACAATAAAGTCGTACTTTCCGTCAAGTTTCCTATCGGGTGGTGCTGTTCTCAGCACCGTAGTGCACCCAGTTGCGAGTTGCCGATCAGGGACGATTGCACCAGCAGGTGGAAAGAAAACATGCGGTTCAACGAGACACATTCTGCAATTCGCTGGACGGGTCAATCCTGGGTGATAACAGTAGTGAGGGACTTCAATGCCGTGTTGTCTTGCCGCCTCGACTACATTCGTTCCATCTTCAACCTCTATCTCAAGGTCATTCAGTTTAACAAAAGCCATCTTTTAATTTTTCCTTCCTACAGGTCAGCGAACTCTTTCGGAACAAACCGCTGTTGATACGCGTAATTTTCCTCCGGTGGGACGGTCGCCTCAGCAACAGGTAGCGTGACAAGTTTACCCTCTCGGATGGCGGCTTCAAATTCGGGACGGAATTTGCGCATATAACTCACGGCGGGCCAGGAAACTGCGATGCCAAAGACACAAATCGTATTCCACGTCATCGTATCCACATTCGCAATGTTATTGGCAACACTTTCCAGCAAATCTAAGTCTTCATAGATCTCCTCTGTCTCACCAGTATCGCCCCATCTACCATTTTCTGCGACACCGAATTTGGGACGGGTCATCGTGCTTTTTCGCCCGTTTCCGTCGGCGATCCGTTGGACAATATCCCGGACCCACGGGGTTCCCCAGCGGCACGGCGTGCACTGTCCACAAGATTCGTGCGCGTAGAATTTCATGATATTGAGTAAGCAATCGACGATATTCCGTGTCTCGTTCATGACAATGATGCCACCGGAACCGAGCATCGATTTTGCGAGCGTGAGTGAGGTAAAATCAAGCCGCGTATCCAACTCATAATGCGTTAGAATCGGTGCGGAACTACCACCAGGGATAACCGCTTTCACCTCTTCACCGCGCAACCCTCCAGCGACTTCAATAAGCTCTGAACAGGTCAAACCGAGATCAAGCTCATAGACACCGGGTTCGTTAACATCACCACTAATGCAATAGAGTTTTGTGCCAGTGTTGGGATCGGGTGTCGGCGGATCAGATCGCGTATCGGCATACGTCGGTCCCATTTGGGTGTACCACTCCACCCCGTTGCCAACGATAAAAGGCAGATTGCATAATGTCTCCACATTCTGCACTACAGTGGGTTTTCCAAACACACCTTCGACAGCAGGGAATGGAGGTTTGTTCCGAGGTTGCCCGCGTTTGCCCTCCAGCGATTCAATGAGCCCTGTCTCTTCACCACAGATATAAGCACCGGCTCCTGGATGTGAATAGATGTCAATGTTGAGTCCTGTACCACGGATGTCTTTGCCGAGATAGCCTTGTTCGTAAGCCTCTTTGATAGCGGCATCCAACATCTGTTTCCCAAGTGTGAATTCCCCGCGGATGTAGACATAAGTCGTCTCAATGCCCATCGCGTAACAGCAAATTAGGATACCTTCAATTAAGAGGTGTGGATTCTTTTCCAAAACGTAGCGATTACTGAACGTTCCCGGCTCACTTTCGTCGGCGTTGCAACAGAGATAACATGGCTTTATATCTCTTGGAACGAAACTCCATTTCAAGCCTGTCGAAAATCCGGCACCACCTCTACCCTTCAACCCGGAATCCATCACCATTTTCGCAATATCGTCTGGTTGGTATTCCGTAATTGCCTTTTCAAAACGCGTGTAGCCATCGTATTGCCGAAAGACATCGAACGTGTTAATATCAGGCACATCCAGATGCTCGTAGAGAATTCGTCTTTCTTCTATCATACTATCTCCTCTACAAATTATCTATGATTTCATCAACCTTTTCTGGGGTTAAATTTTTATGTAAATCGTCATTCACCATGATAACAGGAGCGACATCGCAGGAGGCAAGACATTCCACTTTCATAATCGTGAACTTACCATCAGCAGTTGTGCCTTTCGCGAGATTCGTTTCGGAGGCGACATCCGTCTCCAACTTCGCCTTAAGATGGTCCAAAACGACCTTACAGTCTCGCAACGCACAAGGAAGGGTGTGGCATACCCGAATGACGTACTCTCCTACCGGCTCTTCAAAGAACATCGGATAGAAAGTAACAACATCCTTGACTTTCATCACGGAGACTTCAAGCTGCTCTGCGACGTATTTCATAACGGCGGGAGTGATGTAGCCTGCCTGATTCTGTGCGAGATGGAGCGTTGGCAGCATCGCGGCTTCTTTAACGGGATACCGCCCTATCAACGCGTCGAATTCCCTTTGATTCTCTTCATTAAACGCGAAAGGCGTTTCAATTTGAATGAGTGCATCTGACATCTATATTTTCCTTTTATGGGCTATCGGCATTTAACGGGAATAGTTTCTTTTTCATATAGTTGATTTCATAAGGCACACGAAGCCTAAAAATTCGCCTTAAAAATGTTACACCAGTGTAACATTCGGTGTACAAAGACTATCGCCAGAGAACCCTGTAACCACAAGGGTTTATCGGTGTTTTTTTAATGGCATTCCCATCGTTGTTCTCAAGTTTCCGTAATCGCTTCCCTTTCGATTTCAGTCGTTGATGAATAGCACTGACGCTGTCAACCTGAAAAACAAGTTAATACCGCTACAATTCACTTTCTGCAATCCCACTGATTTTCATGAAATGTCTCTGCAACCCGCGTTTAAGTGTTTTATTGCCGTGGACAGGCACAACGATCCGCTCCGGAACGCCATCTTTGGCATAAATGTAATGGCTGCCTTTGATTCGCTTTAACTGTCAATTGTGCTTTTCTAATAAACGGCAAAACGCTTTACCGGTTAGCACTTTCAAACAGCTATCTCCATCACTCTATCATTTTCTGTGATTTCTATATTCCTAACATCCAGAGATAAATACCCTTCAATTGCTTCATAGATGTTTTCAAGTAATTCTTCAAAAGTGTCGCCTTGTGTTGCACAACCAGCCATTGATGGCACTGCTGCCCAATACCCGCCTTCTTCGGCTTTGTGGATAACAACTTTTAGTTTCATGGAATCTAATGACACTCCCTTCAAAAATTACTTTATCTGTCTTTGTGAAAACTTCCAAAATCAATAGTTGCCGTAAAACTGAATACGGTTGCCTTCCGGATCGCGGATATCGAAAATGGCATTCCCACCGTCGTTCTCAAGTTTCCGTAATCGTTTCCCTTTGGATTTTATGTGCTGATGCATGGCACTAACGCTTTCAACGTGGAACATAAGTTTCTGTCTGCCTTCGTTTGGTTTGCTCGCGCTGTGGAGGCACAACGTGCCAACCCCTGTCTTAAAGCGGAAAAAACGGTGTTCTGGGAACGGTTGATCCTCGTCAGGAGATAACCCAATGACATCCCTATAAAACGCGATGACAGTTTTCATGTCTTTGACAAAAAGCATAATGCCGCTGAGTTCTATTGTGTTTTCCTTTTCCATTGTGTTTCCTTTTTAGCGGTCCAACTCTCCGGCAATAACATTCAGACTTCCCAAGACAGCCACGGTATCGGAAACCATTCCACCCTCCAACATGTGAGGTAATGCTTGGAAGTGCAAGAAACTCGGCGGACGGATACGGATACGATAAGCGGTTCCGCTACCATCACTCACAATATAAAATCCGAGTTCGCCGTTCGGAGACTCGGTTGCGCAATAATGCTCACCCTTTGGAGTCTCCACACCGTGTCCGTCCATAATAACCTTAAAGTGATGGATTAAGCCCTCAATATGCCCATAAGCATCGGACTTATTCGGCATCGTAATTTTGTTATCTTCAAGGTTGACGGGTCCGTCAGGCATATTATCCAGGACTTGGGTAACGATGCCACAGCTCTGAATCATCTCTTCCATCCGGACAAGGTAGCGATCATAGGCATCGCCATTGCTTCCAACTGGCACATCAAATGTGACCTCATCGTAACTGGAATAGGGTTCAGCTTTGCGAATGTCATGTGCTACGCCGGTGGCTCGGAGACAGGGACCTGTTAGCCCATAGTTGATGGCATCATCAGCAGAAATGGGTCCGACATCTTTCGTCCGATCCATCCAGATACGGTTCCGCGTGAGGAGTGTATGCGTCTCCTTGAGTGCCTTTGGGAAGTTGCTGACGAATTGGCGTACATCTTCTTCGCACCCAGCATAGAGGTCGCGAAGCACACCGCCAATACGTGTATAACTGGTCGTCAACCGTGCGCCGGTTGTCTTTTCAAAGATGCTATACAACTTCTCGCGTTCCCGGAAACTATAGAGGAACACAGAGAACGCCCCTAAATCCAGGGCGGCAGTTCCCAACCATAGTAGGTGATCTGCAACTCGTGAGAGCTCCGCCATCAAAATACGGATGTATTGACACCGCTTTGGAACCTCAATGTCGAGCAATTGCTCAACAGCAAGCACATATCCGAAATTGTTAGACAACGGCGACAGATAGTTCATCCGGTCGGTTACAACAATATACTGGTTGTAATCCAAATGTTCACCGAGCTTCTCAAATCCGGTATGCAGGTAGCCGGCATGTGGTGTCGCCTTCAAAACGGATTCACCATCAAGCTCCAACACGATACGGAGGGTACCGTGTGTTGCCGGATGTTGCGGACCAAAGCTGAGAACCATTTTCTCACCTGTGGCGCGTTCCAGCCCACCTTGCATAAGATACTCCTTTTTTAGAGTTATAAGTTGTAAGTGGTAGGTTATAAGTTAAGAGGTTTTCGTTGAATCCACCTCCCTTATAACTTGTGACTTATAACCACTCTGTTTTAGGCATTCTGTTTATCAAAATTAAAGCTTTCGCGCTCGCCACGTCCACGGAGGGGATAATCCTTTCGGAGCGGGTGTCCATCAAAATCGTCCGGCATCAAGATTCTGCGAAGGTCGGGGTGTCCCTCAAAATTGATACCGAACATGTCATAAGTTTCACGCTCCAACCAGTTCGCACCTTGCCACAACGCGGTGACAGATGGAATACTCAGGTCGTTTTCATGAACAGGTACCTTTATTCGGACGCGACACTGTCCCTGATAGGAATAGAGATGATAAACCACCATGAATCTCGCATAGTCAAACTGCATCAACTCGGATTCCATTTGAGAATTGTCAACGGCAGTAACATCAACGAGAAAAGTATAGGCGAGTTCAGAATCTGTTTTCAGATACTCCAACACGGCGTAAGCCTGTTCTTTTCGGACAACAACGACGACAGTACCACGCGTCTCGTCCTGTGCCAAAAGAGCATCTGCGTGATGTTCCTCTAATTTTTCCAGTACAATAGGTTTCGACTGTTCTTCAACTTCTTTCTCTGCATTCATACGACTACTTCTACTCCCTTAGGTGACGCACCACTGGTAATTTTCTGTTGCACCTGCATCACCGCGTCAATGAGATCTTCGGGGCGCGGTGGGCATCCGGGTATGTAAACATCCACAGGGATGAACTGATCGACACCTTGAATAAGCGTATAGGTATCAAACACGCCGCCGCAGGAAGCACATGCTCCCATCGAAATCACCCATTTCGGATCCGGCATCTGGTCATAGATACGTTTGAGCACCGGCATCATTTTGATGGAAATCCTACCAGAAACGATGAGCAGATCGGATTGGCGGGGTGAAAAGCGGATCGCTTCAGAACCGAACCGAGAGAGGTCAAATTTGGAAGCCAAGGTCGCCATCATCTCAATTGCACAACACGCTGTCCCGAAGGGCATGGGCCACAACGAATTCTTCCGTCCCCAGTTGACGACCTTATCAATAGTCGTTGTGATAATATTCCCATCCGTCTCTTCGGCACCTTGTCCAACAAAATCTAATCCCATGTTAAGCCTCCTTTCTTCCAAGCGTAAATATAACCCAGAAGAAGAATGCCGATAAACACCAGCATTTCAATTAAAATAAACAAACCACTCGTCTCAGAGAATTTCTTGAAGACCACTGCCCAAGGGTAGAGGAACACCACTTCGATATCGAAGATGATAAAGAGCATCGCGACGAGGTCAAACCGAATTGTAAAGCGTTGCCTCGCATCGCCGATTGGGCGGACACCCGATTCGTAAACGGAGAGTTTGACGCGGTTTGGGCGTTTGGGTCCAAGAATATGGGTTAGGGCGAGATTAATACCCGCAAAGAGGACTGCGAAGAGTCCTAACAACAAGATTGGAAGATAATCTATTAACATTGTTTCTAATCTATTTGGTTTCCCTCACACATCTTAATAAATAAAGCAAAGACAAATTGTGCTTCAATAACACAATTTAGCATCGCAAACTTAACCAAAGCGAAAGGTTAATGCCAACTCTCAAGCACATTTTTCTAATATGCTTAATAGTTTCTCATATTTCAAAAACATTGTCAAGTTTTTTTGAGAAAAAATATAAAGTATTCACAAATTCTCCAGAGTCGATTCGTTTGGTTTGCTAAAACCTTTATCTAAAACTTTTTCAACTGTCCCCACGTTGTTGTGAGTCTTCCTTGGGGCGTTACAGCAAACCCCCCGTTATTCGGAATGCTATCGCCAGTGACAGCAATGTTATCAAAGAGTGCTGTGTAATTTGCAAGACCGAGACCCACACCACCTGTCCAAAAGCCCGTCAATTTGCCTGCCTTTGTCTTAATTTTTTGCCCGTTGTGCGGCGGCGCAAAATCATCTCCGGTTTCCGCAATTTCCTTGCCATTTAACGAAAAAATGAAATTTGTCCCCTTAACGCTTAATTTTAGACGCGACCACTTGTTCAATCTTAAAAGCGGATGGGGTTCAAAGTAGAGCATCGTAAATTCTGCATCGTGCAAATTGCCCCTCATACAATTCAAAAACGAATCGAGGCGGGGATCTTTATTACCGAAGATCACTTGGTCCGCAAAGCTACAGTAGAACAACAGACTTCCTTTAACCCGTGCTGCAATCGCTATAGCCCCCCTACCGTGTTTTCTCAGCGGCTTGACATCAAACTCAAGGGTGTAATCTTCCCATGTATCATCACCCGTTGCGAGTAGATGCGGAAATCCCTCATGACTTACAGCGTGAAGTTCGTCATTAATAACGTTCCAAGAACCAGCTGCCTCATTCAAGTGGACCAGTTCCCGCCACCCTTCCAAATCTCCATCATCAAAGGTTTCTATAAAGGTCCCCGATAAGGCAGAGAAAGGGAGCAGAAAAAATAGGACTATAATGGATGTGAGTTGCATCTCCTATCTCCTTTATAGCAAAATCCATAATATACCGATACGTCCTATTGTAGCACAAACTAACAGTTTGTGCTACATTGCAATTTCAGGACAATGGATTCACGGCGAGAGACGCGTCATTTCCCATGTTCCATCGGACTGTAGCGTATAACAGAGTCGGTCATGCAGGCGGTTTGGACATCCTTGCCAAAATTCAAACAGAGTCGGCACGAGTCGGTATCCCCCCCAATGCGAGGGACGTGGTATATCATCCGCGGAATATGTCTGCTCTGCCCGTTGATACCCGTCCCTGAGATGTTCTCTACCCGTAATCACAAGACTCTGGCGTTCTGTCCACACGGCGAGTTGACTGCTGAGAGGACGGCTGGCGAAATAAGCATCGGATTCTTCTGCTGTCATCTTTTTAACAATTCCGGTACTGCGGACCTGCCGATCGAGTTCACGCCAATAGAATACCAACGCGGCGTTCGGGTTCTCAGCAAGTTCCTTCCCCTTCTGGCTCTCATAATCGGTATAGAAACAGAAACCTCTCGCATCGAAGCCTCTGAGGACTACCATTCGAGCGGAAGGAATACCTTGTGGTGTTGCCGTTGCTAACGTCATAGCATCCGGCAGATCAAGTTTAGCGGCAATCGCATCAGAGAACCACCTGTCAAATTGGTCAAACGGATCGGACGCAGCGTTCTCTTCAAGTAGGTGTCCACTATAGGCTCTATATTCTCGGCGTAGTTTATCGGTGTTCATAGTTTATCGTTTCCAGAAATTCGGTGAAAAGAGGATAAGCACGGTATAAAGTTCTAAACGTCCCAGTAACATACAGAAGGACAATACATATTTTCCAGCTGTATGAATATGGGCATAGTTATCGGTCGGTCCGACACTACCGAGACCGGGACCGATGTTTCCCATCGTAGCGATTGTTGCCCCAGCAGCACTCACAAGGTCAAGTCCCAAAGTTGCCATAATGCACGTTACAATCGCAAAAATCCCGATAAAAAAGAAAAAGAATCCGAGGACATTCGTCATGACTTCGGGTGGAACGACCCGATCGTTAACGCGAATCGGAAGCACGGCATGCGGAAAGAGGAGGCGTTTAATTTCAGCACCGCTCTGCTTGATGAGAAGTAGGAATCGCACCTGCTTCATACCGCCACCAGTGGAACCTGCACATCCGCCGTAGAACATAAGAGTAACCAAAATGAATATGGAAAGGGCGGGCCAGCGTTCATAGTCAGCAGTCCCATAGCCGGTGGTCGTAATAATAGACATGACCTGAAACGTCGCATAGCGTAGCGATGTCCACATCGAATCATAGGGGATATCCCCATCGACCTGAAATCTAATCGTATTCCATGAAATTAAGGTAATGCTCACTGCGATAACAATACAGTAGAATTTGAATTCCGTATCTTGGAGATAAGCTTTGACATTGCCGCGGAGGGCACGATAATGAAGTGCGAAATTAGTCCCGGCGAGGAACATGAAGCAACTGATTACCATGTCGATATAAACACTATTGTAGTGTCCGATACTCTGGTTCTTTGTCGAAAACCCACCGGTTGCCATCGTGCCAAAGGTGTGGCAGAGGGCATCAAAAAGCGACATTCCGCCGAGCATTAGTAGCACCGTTTCTAAAAAAGAGAGTAGAAGATAAACACCCCAGAGAAGTTTAGCGGTCTGGGCAATACGGGGGGTGAGTCGATCGGTCTGCGGTCCGGGAGCCTCGGCACGAAAAAGCTGCATACCGCCGATGCCGAGCATTGGAAGAATCGCGACAGCAAGCACAACAATTCCCATCCCACCGAGCCAGTGGGAAAGACTCCGCCAGAAGAGCATAGCGTGTGAAAGATGCTCAATCTCAGTAAGGACAGTGGCACCTGTCGTCGTGAACCCTGCCATAGATTCAAAATAACAGAAGGAAAACTCTACCCACGATGAGTGCCCCTCACTGTGAAATACATCTGCAAATATGTAGGGGAGCGAACCAAAAAGGGCAACCGTCACCCATCCCAAAGCGACAACAGCGAAGCCTTCGCGTATGCCGAGCTCCTCCTGCCGTGCGCGAATACTGAAACGGAGAGCCAAACCAACAACTACGGTAAGTATCGCCGAGATGACGAATGCTGTCAAATTACTCTCGGTTTCACCGGCTCTTACCTGATAATAGATAGCCACTCCCAAAGGAAGCAGCATCGTTCCCGCGAGACAAATAAGCAAATTACCAAGCGTATAAGCGATTAATTTAAGGCTCATTTTAATAGTTATCGGCTATTAGACTCGGCGTTCGGCAAAAAGGTCTTCGACAATTGGAATCGCGCCTGGCATACTAAAGACGATCACGCGATCTGCGGGTTGGATAACAGACTGACCAGTTGGAATAATGAGTTTTTCCCGTCGAATAACGGCACCGATAAAGGCGTTTTCTGGAAATCTTGTTTTGAAAGAGGAGAGTTCCTTGTGGACTATTTTCGCGTTAACACCAGCGACAATTTCAATGACTTCCGCGTCTATACCGTGGAGCGAAGCAACAGACACTATGTTTCCACGACGGATAAGCCGCAGGATGTTGCTAACAACAGTAAGATGTCGGCTGACTGCGCCATCAAGTCTCGGAATACGTGCCAACAAGGGGAGATAATGGGGTCGCTGAACGAGTGCGAGTACACGCTGGGCACCGTTTTCTTTGGCAGTCATACATGCCATAATATCATTTTCATCGTCTCCAGTAACGGAGACGAATCCGTTAACACCGTCTATACCTGCTTCTTCAAGGAGTCTGTATTGGAGATAGTCTCCCTGTAAAACGGTGGTGCGCTTTAGCGTTCGGGATGCCAGTTGTGCTTGCGTTTCATCGGCTTCAATGAGTTTGACGTTGGTGTCGTTTTCTTCAAGCACACGGGCAAGCCCAATGCCGATAGGACTTGCGCCAACAATGATAACGCGGTCAAGCCGCTGATTAAACGTGATACCACTAATACGTAACAATTGTTCCACTGCCAACGCACTGCCGATGACAAAGACTTCGTCCCCTTGTTGCAAAGCATCTGTCCCTCTCGGAATGATAATGTGCCTGCTACCATTACTGATCGGGTTGCCGTTACTGGAGGTTCCTCGACGACTAATAGCAGCAAAACGGATATCAGTGAGCAGGCCACTCGTGTCTAACTCCGCGAGCGATTTTCCGATTAAAGGGTTTGACTGTCTGGCGCGAAAGGAAACAAGCTGGACTTTTCCGTCTTCAAACTCGACAATCTCCCGCGCCTCAGGTATCTGCAAGAGTCGGACAAATTCAGAAACACAGTGCTGCTCCGGATTCACCAGAAGATCAATGCCGAAATCTTTAGGCGTCAGTCCACTTTCGGTGGAGAAATAGTCAGGATTTGAGACACGGGCAATTTTTGTGCTGACACTGTATCTGCCGGCTATCTGACAAGCGAGCATATTAATCTCATCGCTATTTGTAACAGCAATGAGGAGTTCAGCTTCGTCAATCCCAGCGGTTTTGAGAAGGCGCGGCGATGCCCCGGATCCGTGCAGCGTTTGTAAGTCCAATTGTTCATTAACCCGGTCGCAGGCGGCATTGGACTCATCAATGAGAACAACATCGTTATCTTGGACAGTGAGAAGTTTGGCAATATGGAATCCTACCTCTCCTGCACCTATAATTATGGCTTTCATATTTTAATTTTACCATGCGGTTTGGTCAGGTGGATTGGGGACATCAAGCACATCTCCATAGATCCGCCTGCGCCGTTGTTGCAGGCTACTATTTCGGTTCAATGAAAGCACTACTAAACTTTGGATAATTTTAAGGAAGATACACCTTAGGTTTCCGCGCTGGGCTAAAGAGGTAGTTGATGAACAGGAAACCAACGGGCTCTTATGCTACAATTGTCCAAACTATAGTAAGTCCTAATGTTTAATATTCGTCAAGTGGTGGGCAAGCACACATAAGGTTTCTATCCCCATAAACCTCGTTGATACGTGCGACTGCGGGCCAAAATTTAGCCTCTCGTACCCAAGGTTTTGGAAACGCGGCTCTTTCCCGCGAATACGGATGACTCCACTCAGACTGTGTAACCGCTTCCACAGTGTGGGGGGCATTCTTTAATTCATTGTCTACCTGATCAGCAACGCCCGCCTCAATTTCCGCGATCTCTTCACGTATTGAAATCAGGGCATCACAGAACCGTTCTAATTCCGCTCTCGATTCGCTTTCTGTCGGTTCAATCATCATCGTTCCCAGTACGGGCCAAGAGACAGTCGGTGCGTGGAATCCATAATCCATCAGCCGCTTTGCGACATCGGTCACATCTATATCAGCACTTTTCTTGAAGGCACGCAAATCAATGATACACTCGTGAGCCACTAAGCCGTTCTTTCCAGTATAAAGGACAGGATAATGAGGTGCAAGCCGTTTGGCAATATAGTTAGCATTCAGGATTGCAACTTCTGTCGCGGCTGTAAGCCCCTGCGTTCCCATCATCGCAATATATGCCCAAGAGATAGGCAGAATGCCTGGACTCCCCCACGGGGCAGCAGACACGGCACCAATTCCGGCATCACCCCCGACAGGGACAAGCGGATGCGTGGGCAAGAAATCTGTGAGATGCGCCTTGACACCAATAGGTCCCATCCCTGGTCCACCGCCACCGTGTGGGATACAGAAAGTTTTGTGAAGATTCAAATGACATACATCCGCTCCAATATCTGCTGGCTGTCCGATTCCGACAAGAGCATTCAGATTCGCACCGTCCATGTAGACCTGTCCACCGGATTGATGAACAATATCGCAAATTTCCCGAATTTTCTCTTCAAAGACTCCGTGTGTTGAAGGATATGTAATCATGGCGGCGGCAAGACTTTCACGATGCTCGTCAGCTTTCAATCGGAGATCTTCGAGGTCAATATTCCCATCAGTATCGCACGCAACAACGACAACTTTCATACCCGCCATCACAGCACTCGCAGGATTTGTGCCGTGAGCCGATGTCGGTATCAGACAAACATTACGATGCGACTCCCCGCGGCTCTGGTGGTATTGACGTATGACTAACAGTCCTGCATATTCACCTTGTGAACCCGCATTCGGTTGCAATGAGATTCCACTATAACCGGTTATCTCAGCTAACCACGTTTCCAACTGTGAAAATAGATTCTGATAGCCTTCTGCTTGTTCTCGTGGTGCGAAGGGGTGCAGTCCGCCAAATTCGTTCCACGTCACCGGAACCATCTCCGCCGTAGCGTTAAGTTTCATGGTGCAAGAACCGAGAGGTATCATGGCATTCACAAGGGAAAGATCTTTGGTTTGAAGCTTGTGGATATAGCGAAGCATCTCGGTTTCAGAATGGTAACTATTGAACACAGGATGCGTCAGGTAGGAACTCTTCCGTTGCAAATCTATTGGAAGGGTAGGCACAAGACCTGCCCCTACAGGAATGCTCTCCAAACTTGATTGTGCACCAAATATCCGCAGGATTTCTTCGACATCAGCAGATGTTGTCGTTTCGTCTAAAGAGATACCGATATGCGTTGAATCAATCGTCCGAAGATTGATTTGTTTTGCATGTGCAGATTCGAGCAACTCTTCCACTGTTCCTGATGGAACACCAACGGAGAGGGTATCAAAACAGGGGAATTCCCCCGTTGCAAACCCAAGCTCTTCAAGTCCCGTACGTAATGTACAAGTAAGGGAATAGACGCCTTCAGCGATGTGCTTCAGTCCTGTGGGTCCATGATAGACGGCATACATCCCTGCCATCACAGCGAGCAGGACCTGCGCGGTACAAATGTTACTCGTCGCTTTTTCACGTCGAATATGTTGCTCCCGCGTTTGGAGTGCCAAGCGGATAGCCGGTTTGCCGGTCGCATCTTGAGAAACACCCGCAATCCGTCCGGGAATACTACGTTTAAGCTCTTCATGTGTAGAAAGAAAAGCGGCGTGGGGACCGCCGTATCCGAGCGGCACACCAAACCGCTGTGCGCTACCGATAGCGATGTCAGCACCAAACTCACTGGGGGAACGTAAGAGCGTTAGTGCCAACAGGTCAGTCGCAGTAACGAATAAACCGCCAGCGGCATGCACCTGTTCAGCGAATTCACTGTAATCATAGATCGCCCCATCTGTAGCCGGATATTGCACGATGGCACCTAAGATCGGTGTGTCAAAATTGACATCGCGATGGTCCCCGATTTGTAATTCAATGCCGAGCGGTTCAGCGCGTGTTTGCAGGACGGCAATTGTTTGTGGATGACAAGTTTCTGACACAAAAAAGTTTCGACTGATCTTCTGCGGTACATTTGCAACACACATCCCCATCGCCTCAGCGGCGGCTGTCGCTTCATCTAAAAGAGAAGCATTCGCAACAGGCAAGCCGGTTAAATCAATCACCATCGTTTGGAAGTTTAGCAATGCTTCCAAACGTCCCTGTGAAATCTCAGCTTGATAGGGTGTGTACTGGGTATACCAACCCGGATTCTCCAGAATGTTTCGCTGGATGACTGGGGGAACAAAGCAATTATAGTATCCCATTCCAATAAAAGAGCGAAAGACCTGGTTTTGGGCAGCAAGTTTCTTTAGGGCGGCAAGCACCTCCGACTCTGAGAGGCCAGCGGCATCTCCATCTAAACTGAAAGGGGAGGATATACGAATGTCCGCTGGCACAACGTCTTCAACGAAATCAGCCATTGAAGAATAACCGAGCGTTGACAACATCAATTCAATATCCTCTGGACGGGGACCGATGTGTCGATCTGAAAAGAGGCGTTTGTTGTTTTCTCTTTTAGTCATGTTCCGCCTCAATATGTGCCTGATAACTATCGGCATCAAGAAGGGTGTCAAGTTCGCTGGTGTCCGTCATTCTGATTTTGAGAAACCATCCCTCATCATAAGGAGATTCATTGACTTGTTCTGGGGCATCAAGGAGGGATTCGTTTACCTCAATAACTTCCCCGCTAACAGGGGCATAGAGGTCAAATGCGGCTTTGACAGATTCTATCACGCCAAATTCCGTTTTCTGTGTTAATTGGGTGCCTACTTCAGGTAATTCGACGTAGACAATATCTTGGATTTCAGATTGGGCATAGTCACTGATACCGATAGTGGCAATGTCATCTTCCTGCTTTGCCCATTCATGACTTTCCATGTATTTTAAGTTCTGTGGAATCATATTATGTTCTCTATAATTATGTTTATTAGGACTTACGCAAATTTAGCAAATATCGGGCTTATGGACGCAAAAAGTGGTATTTTCCATGTTTTTAACCCCCTAAATCCCCCTGATCAGGGGGATTTTGAGAGGGAATGCGTAAGTTCTGTTTATAAAAAAATTACGTTCCCATTGAAATAAAAGGCACCTCCACAATCTTAGCGGGGTGCAGTTTACCTCGAATTTCTACATCAACTTTCTCATTTTTAGAGACTGCTTGTGATTCAATAGAAGCGAAACCTATACTACATTTGAGACTCGGTGAAGGGGCACCGCTGGTCACGCTACCTATGCGTTCATTGACTTGATAAATCGCATAACCCGCACGTGCTACAGCGCGGTCCAACATCTGAAATCCGATCATCTGTTTCGCGATACCCTTCTTTTTGTGTGCAACGAGTGCGCTTTTACCGATAAATTGTCGATTTTTAAATCTGACAAACTTACCAAGTCCGACTTCAAACGGGTTCGTGTCGTCGTTCATATCCGTTCCATAAAGTCGGAGTCCGGCTTCAAGACGTAACGTGTCGCGCGCACCAAGTCCGACGGGTTGCCCTCCTGTCGCGACGACAGTAGGATACAGAGCAGTCCACAACTGCTCGGCGTCTGCCGCAGGAACATACAACTCAAATCCAACTTCCCCTGTATAACCCGTACGTGAAATAACAGTAGGGACACCAGCGACTTCACCGGCTGTAAACCGAAAATATGGAATCTCGGAGACATCTCTCTCAGGAACAAAAGGATTCAGAAGATCTATTGCCTGTGGACCCTGCAGTGCAATGAGAGCCGTCTCCTTGGACATGTCTTTTACGTCTGCGCCTGTATCGTTACAGGATTCCACCCACGCCAGATCTTTCTCTATATTGGCGGCGTTGACCACCAGCATATAGTGATGATCAGCATGTCGGTAAACGAGTAGGTCGTCAACGATTCCACCTGTTTCATTGCAGAATAGGGTATACAACACACGCCCATTGCTTAAACGACTCACATCGTTCGTGCTGAGCTTCTGCACCAATTCGTTCGCCCCCTGTCCAGAGACTTCAATCTCTCCCATATGCGACAGGTCAAACAAACCGACGATGCTCCGGACAGCCAAATGTTCCGTAACGATGCTACTATACTGAATGGGCATCTCCCAACCGCCGAATTCGGTGAATTTCGCATTGAGGTTTTTGTGGACCTCATAAAGGGGTGTTCGCTTCATTTCTTTACATCCCGTTGTGCCTAAGGTAGTCGAGGTTAGAAACCTCGCCAGCGGAGGCGGAGTGGTGAGGAACCCAAGGAGATACAGCGTATTTAAAGTCCATAGATACGACCGAGATTTCCACCGAAAATCTGTGCTTCGGCATCATCGCCGAGTTCCAACCGCTTGAGGGCGTTGATAACCTGAATAGGACGGTACTCAGGTAAATTAGAACCGAAGACTATCTGCTCAGGTCCAAGTTCGTCAACAGCGGTTTTGACTTCCGTTGGAACAACGGTATCCGGATCCGTCCCCCAACGCCGATGAAAGCGTAAGATCGTCGTCCCCAACGAGATATTTTTGTTATCTTTTGCGACAGAGATCGCCGAATCTAAATCGTCTGGAAATCCCATGTGATCCATGATAACCGGGGTTTCTGGGACCCAGCTTGCCACAGTGCCGATCCGGTTGGGATGGCAATTGTTGGGTCCGGAATGAATTGAAACAATGAGTCCGTAATCACGGGCGGCTTCAACAATAGGACGCACAATTTCATCGTCCACATCGTAGTTGTGAACTGCCGGCATAAGTTTGATCCCGCGCATTCCCCACGCCTCGGCTGCCAACTTCACCTGTTCAACGGGTTCTGGTTCCGTTGGATGCACGAGAGCACAGCCAAGTGCCCGCGAATTACCGCGAATCGCGTTGGCGAGTTCACCATTTTCGGGAAGTGGTTGGGTATTCGGCATAATAACTGCGACATCCATGTCGGCTTCATCCTCTAATGCCAACAACGATGCTAAATCAAGATTCCCATTTTCATCACGAAATGAATCGTTGAGATAGGCTTCAAAATCTCCTCGCATAAAAAAACTCCTTTTCTGCTCGACTATGGAGCCAAAGACTCGTTCACAAGAATCGGTCCAGTTGTGCCAACATCAAGAGGCAGTGCCGCCTCCATCACGGAATCTCGGTAAATGGTATAGGCAGATTCCGCCGCAGAAGGGTCGGGAAAACGGATGATAAAAACGATCTGGGCATCCATCCAATTTTTTAAAGCTGGATTATCCCGATAGCGAGCGGATACCCCGAGTGCAGTATCACTCATTTGTGGTACATTGGCGGGCAACGTGTTGTAAGTCTGACGCAACACCCAATTCGATCGGAATAACTTGACACTTCCACTCATCTTATTGCTTGGGAGTAAAGTCAGTAATCCTGGTTCTGAAGCAGGCTCTTTAATCCGTGCGGCGATATTTTTTGCGAGCAGCACCATCGCTTCACGAATACCGGTAGCGAATTCGTAGCCTTCGATCTGAATAAAATATTTCCCTTTTGAAAATCGGAGATACCCACCCGAAAGGATCGCCTTGCTGCCGACCCACTCAAACTTTACTTGCGGATAGATGTGAAAGTTGTAAATCCCAAATGCATTTTCAGGGGTGTCCATATCAAAAATTTCGAGCAAAATCAAAGGCTTTGAACCAAATCGAGGTGTTTGATATTCCACCTCGGCTTGCCGCTGGAAACCGTAAGCATATAACAGATCCGGGGACTCGGCTCTATCCCGATAGAGACTTTTACCTTCGTAGGTTGATGGTGCGCGCGACTGCACCCAATCTAATACGGCACCATCGCTCGGTAAGAGAAACTCAGGTGAAATATTTGTTTGTCCATCGTCTTGTGTCGTTAGTGACTCTGCCGGTCGTGTCGAAGCACCTCTAATATTCTCAAAAACCTCCTGCATTACTTGTTCTGCCCTCTTCAGTGTAGCACTGTGCCAGACTCCGTAGATATATTCACCTTCCTGTTGAACGGCTGTCCAATTTCCCTGTTCTTCACTGCATGAAATCAGCACTAAACTACAGAAAAAAGTCACGCAAAGCGAAAAACGACGAAGTCTTTGAAAAGGACATCCTGTCTTACATTTCATTCGACGAGGGCTCCTGCGCTATATTTTACTACCACTGCTCCTGTTGAACGGCTGTCCAATTTCCCTGTTCTTCACTGCATGAAATCAGCACTAAACTACAGAAAAAAGTCACGCAAAGCGAAAAACGACGAAGTCTTTGAAAAGGACATCCTGTCTTACATTTCATTCGGACGAGGGCTCCTGCGCTTGGTTGAAGTTTCATTCGGACGAGGGCTCCTGCGCTATATTTTACTACCACTGTTGGTTGTAAAGGTCTTCGATCAATTCTTCTACAATAAGCCTTCTGGCTTCTTCACCGGTTTCCATCGGTTCAGCCCGATTGGGGACAATATAGAAATCGTGAACTTGGAGGTAGTTATCACTTTCCTCAATAATTTGACCCCGGACCCTATCTATAAATTGATACTCTACCTGAAGGGTCATCCGTATGAGTTCGACCTCACCATTCGGTCCGAATCCGTGCTCCTTCACATTGTAATCCTGTATTCGCATCGTAAATTCGGCATCGTTGCCGTCTCGCCATTTACGATTGAAGCGTTGGGTGAGTTTCTCGTGGATGACTTCATCATTGGGACGCTGGGAGGCATTATCATAAGCAAAATCTGCATCCAAGATTTCAACAGGTGTGATACGAATGGTTGAGATGTGCTCCAGATACTCCGATTTGGAAACATAACCGCATCCAGAGATCAAAATTAGCAATATCGGTAACATTAAGATGAACAATGTCTTAGACATTTCTCTCCTCCGAGTTTTGTCGGAAAAAGGACCGACGGGTGTTCCAAAGTTAGTTTTTGTATCTCCTAATTGTCGCGGTTTTGTCTGTTCCGTTTAAAACATCAGACCATTCGTTAGTGCAGGTCGCTGAAACTTTACCGGAGCCGCTTTCGGTCGCGGTGCTGTCTGCTTTCCACCATAAAACACAGATTTAACAGTATCAACAACATACCGCTTATAGGTAGGCGACAATAGAACAACAAAGACAAGAACAAGGAGTATTAAAACAACGGCTAAAAAATAGGTGAGCCATTTCTGATCAAGCAAATCTCCTTTATCAAAGGCATGTTTTGTTAGATTACGTCGTGCTTTCATCGGTTTGCCCTCATTTCAGTAGTGTGTTTTACCTCGTCTATACGAGCGGCTGTATCGTTCTTGTTAAAGATTCGGATTCCTTTATGGTATCCATATTATAGCATAAACACGGGGAACATGCCAAATTTTTAATTTTCGCTGTCTATAAGTTCAATTGCCTAAAGTCAACGGTATTGAGGCTTCAATATAGAAATAGGGTAAAGGAATCACCCTTCACCCTATTTTGTGCTCTATGAAAATTGGTTGTTACAACGCGTTCCTATTACCGAGAACGTCCTTTGGGAATGCGTGGTGAGCGTTGATTACGGAAGTCACGGGAATTATCTCGTTGGTCATAGCGATTCCCGCGCCGGTCGCGTGAGTCATTAGAACGCCTATCACGGTCGCGGTAGTCACGAGAATCTCGATTATCACGATAGTTGCCACGCCCGCCGGAGTCTCGGGATTCTCTGGAATTATTCCAATCGGATGAGAATTCGCGATCCTCACTCGACTCAATATTCAGTTCTGCAACAGGCACGCCTCCTGCAGCAACAAGTGTAAGATCCACGCGATCCTGTTCATCAATAGTGAGAATGCGGACGGTAACCTCGTCACCAACCTGCATAACATCCTCGGCGCGGCGGACATACCCATCCCCCATTTGTGAAATATGGACAAGCCCATCCTTACCCGGCAGGATCTCGACAAACGCACCAAAAGGTGCTGTTCGGACCACTTTACCAGTGTATTCCTTGCCAATCTCAGGCATAGCGGTGATTGCCCGAATTTGCTCCTCGGCGCGTTTAACATCCTCAGCGCTCGTGGCGGCAATCTCAACAGTTCCATCATCTTCGATATTGATGGTCGTGTTTGTCTCTTCTTGGATACCCTGCACAGTTTTACCTCGCGGACCGATGAGGTCTTTGATTTTCTGCTGTGCAATCTGGAGGGAGTAAATCCGAGGCGCGTAGGGTGACAATTCCGCACGCGGTTCGGCTATGACAGCGTTCATCTGTTCGATGACCGACAGACGTGCCTCTCTTGCCTGATGAATTGCCCGACGCATCAACTCAGGCGTGACCCCGGCAATCTTGATGTCCATCTGTATAGCGGTGACACCGTCACTGGTTCCCGCCACTTTGAAGTCCATATCTCCGAGAAAATCCTCAGTTCCGAGCATATCGGTAAGAATGGCTTCCTGTTCGCCTTCCTTAATAAGACCGACACCAATCCCAGCGACGGGTCTTTTAAGTGGCACACCTGCATCTAATAGTGCGAGTGTTGCCCCGCAGACGCTTGCCATTGAAGATGAAGCATTAGACTCCAAAATCTCGGAGACAACCCGAATGGTATAATGAAATTCTTCTTTATCGGGGATGACCGGTTCAAGAGCCTTTTGCGCGAGTGCCCCGTGCCCGATTTCGCGGCGACCAGGTCCCATCATACGTTTGACTTCACCGGTACTGAAAGGTGGGAAGTTATAATGTAAAAAGAAGGAGCGTCTTGCTTCGCCATCAAGTCCACGCTGGACATCTTCATCACCGGATGTACCAAGCGTTGTTACACAGAGTGCTTGTGTTTGCCCCCTGCTAAACAGGGCGGAGCCGTGGGTGTGCGGAAGCAATGCAACTTCTCCTGCGATCGGGCGAATGTCGGTTACACCTCGACCATCAACACGTTTTCCCTGTGTGAGAATTGCCTCACGCATCTCTTCTTTTTCGATTTCACTTAAGATGGAAATGGTATCTTTTGTTGCATTGGGATCGACTTCGTCAGCGGTATCCTCAAGAATTTCTGAGAGCACCTCTTCCTGTACCTGCCCGAGATAATCCTCACGTGCCTTCTTGTCTGCCATCCCGATGGACTCCCGAATGCGGGAAGTGGCGAGATGCCGGACACGGCTACTGAGGTCAGACTCAACACTTTTAGAGGCATAATCGCGTTTTGTGTTACTGCAACCAGCAGCCAACCCCTCTTGAAGTTTGATGATCTCTTGTATCTGCTCGTGGGCGGTGATAATTGTGTCAATGACTTCATCTTCAGGAATTTCATGCCCACTGCCTTCAACAGACATAACAGCATCAGCCTTGCCACTGACGAACAATTCCATACTTGAGGCGTGTAATTCTTCGTAAGTAGGATTGATGATTAATCTGTCTTCAACTTTTCCGACGGTGACAGCAGCGACAGGTCCATCAAAGGGTACATCGGAAATCGACAATGCTGCAGAAGTCCCAATAAGGGCAGGCACATCCGCAGGATGAATACCATCCGATGAAAACACGTTACATAAAACTTGCACCTCAGCCTTAAACTCCTTTGGAAAGAGAGGGCGGATGCAGTGGTCAATTAAACGCGCGACCAACTGTTCTGATGTCCCGGGACGTGGCTCGCGCCTACCATAAACTGTCGGTATTCGCCCAGTGGCGTATGCCCTTTCACGATAATCCACTGTTAAAGGAAAAAAATCCAGATCTTGTTCAGCATCATCGGCTACCACCGTGACTAAAACAACCGTTCCACCGTATTGCACCCAAACGGCACCATCTGCCTGTTTCGCAACTTTTCCGGTTTCAATTGATAACTTCTCGCTCCCAAGTTGCATTTCAACTTTCATTCTATATAATACTCCTGTATTTCCTATTTATTTTCTCGTGTCACCAAGTAGAGACATAAAAAAGCGGTTAAGAATAGCCATCACCGGAAAAAAGTCTCGTCGATTTGAGAACAATGCATACAGTCTTTAAAATATCAGACGATGCCACTGGGACAATTCTCACGGCATTTCTTACAAGATACGACGTATTCGTTTCCCACTTAGCACCGAGACGACAAACTCGCCCGGTGTCAGTATAAATCTAACTCCTCCTCGATCCGATAGTGTCACGAATTCCAAGTTCATTAATTAAACGGTAATAGCGCGTTGCGTCTTTCTTGTAAAGATACCGTAACAAGCGGCGCTGCTTGCCAACCAATCGGAAAAGTCCATGGCGCGAATGATAGTCCTTTCGGTGTGTCCGAAAATGTTCAGTTAACTGTTGAATACGCGCATTCAAAATTGCCACTTGCGTCTCCGGGGAACCAGTGTCTTGTTGGTGCATCTGGTACTGTTGGATCAATTCCTTCTTCTCTGCTGCATCAATTGCCAATTGCGTTCACCTCCTTTTGGTCGAACAACCAATTTTTGTAAAACAGATATGGAATAAAAACTCAATCGTATCGGGAGATCGCTCTCCCTCTATCTATATTTGATACATATATAATATCACAAACCAACCCAAATTTCAAATTAAACTCACAACCCCACGGCGGCACCTAAGTTTAAGCGGCATCATCTATGAGGTGGTAGACGCAGCGAGAATCTCTGTCGCGGCTGCGATATCGCGCTGTATCTGTTGAATCAGAAATTCAGGGTTTGGGAATTTCCGTTCACTTCTAATCTTCTCTACGAGGAATATTTCTATCGGTTTACCGTAGATGATTTCATCAAAATTGAAGAAGTGTCCCTCCACCTGAATATTGACACCGTTGAACGTAGGGCGTATTCCGATGTTCAATACCCCATCTAACCACCGTTCCTCCAACTTTGCACGGATCGCATAAACACCATTAGGCGGGTAAACTTGATTCTGGGTCTCTATATTCGCGGTAGGGAACCCAATTTGCCTTCCACGACCATCGCCATGAACGACATTACCGATCAAAGAATAGGGACGTCCCAACAACTGTAAACTTCGCTCAAGATCACCTTGTGCGAGTGCTTCTCGGATACGAGTGCTATGGACTGAGGCACCATCTACCTCCGTAGGTGGAACAATAGAAACATCGAAGGGATACCCTTGGCTAAGTGCCACCAATCGCTCTGCATTCCCAGCACGATCTTTGCCAAATTGGCAAGCATATCCGACAACAACATGCCTCGCTCGACATTTCTCTAAGAGCACATATTCCACAAAGGATTCAGGAGACATTGATGCAATCTGTGCGTCAAAACTGAGCATGATGATTTCATCAATGCCAAATTGTTGAAGTATTTCGACGCGCTTGGAGAGGGGTGTCAGGAGAGGTGGACATCGTTCTGGGGCAAGGAAGGCAAGTGGATGCGGGTAAAAACCGACCAATACACTCATCAAGTTCTCGTGTGCAGCGCGTTTCAGAAGTGTCTCAATAACCGCTTGGTGTCCCAGATGGATACCGTCAAACACACCAAAAGTGACAGCAGTCTCCCTATCGAATTCAACGATGTCGTTTAAACTACAAGATGTGGTTGCGATCTGTAGATCGCTTCCACTACCGGAATTTTCCACGTTCCTCAATCCTTTTGACAATCACCATATCCCAAGTGATTCGGATCAATATAGCGTTGAGAAGCTTGAACAAGGGCAGCAATAGCTAATGGGTAAGGCATGGCAATCCGACATCCCGCTGCGCGAGCATGTCCTCCGCCTTGAAACTCTGCGGCAAGTTGACTAACGTCAACATTCCCTTGGCTCCGGAGACTCACTTTTGTACTTCGATCTGTCATCTCAGACGCACAGAGTGCCACTTCGACACCCACTATTGCTTGAATCTGGTTGACAACCCCTTCCACAGCATCAGCAGTCGTTCCAGTTTTGCGAAACATCGCTTGTGTCGCATAGACCGATGCTATTTTTCCATCATCTGTTGTTTGCAATGTGCTGAGGATTTTACTTAACAGATGTATCTTCGCAACAGGAATCTGTTCATAGACATTCCGATAGACTTCGTCTGCAGTGATCCCCGCGATCTCAATTAATTCTGCGGCGATTCGATGTGTCTCGGCGGTGGTATTACTATGTCGAAAACAGCCGGTATCAAACATCAGTCCTGTATAGAGACAAAGCGCACATGCTTCGCATATTGGGAATTGATGGTGTTTAATGAGTTTGTAAACAATCTCTGAGGTGGAAGAGGCGGTAGGGACAATGAGGTTGATGTCGCCAAATGCCTCTGCTGTGGCGTGATGGTCAATATTAACGAGGCTATGTATAGGGTGTAAGGTGTTGGAAAGCCTTTTTCCAATTCGCTCCAGCGTACTTGCATCTAAAACAATCAACACCTCAGGACGATACGTCCCGACGGAATGCGCGCCCTCAATACTATCCCAAAATGGGAGAAACCGATAGTTAGGGGGTACTATATCCGTGTTAAATATTTTAACAGATTTCCCGAGCTTTGTGAGAAAGAGGTAAAGCCCCAACTCGGAACCGATTGCATCACCATCAGGATTAATATGCGTTGAAAGGGCGAAGTTATGGTATCGTTCAAATAGGGTTAGGAGTGCGCTGTAGTCTTGCGTATTAGC
This sequence comes from Candidatus Poribacteria bacterium, assembly GCA_965208635.1. Classification (GTDB taxonomy): domain Bacteria; phylum Poribacteria; class WGA-4E; order WGA-4E; family WGA-3G; genus WGA-3G. The sequence continues at coordinate 4,397,181 of OZ242349.1, read as the reverse complement.
CATTTGTAGAGTGTTCATGAAGTTCCGCTGCGTGGTCTTATGTCGTTTCGTCGTCAGTCTCCACAGACTTGAGGAGCCCATCTATTTTGAAGAGATAGTCAGCAGATTCATCTATAGCGAACCGAAGCTCTGGTGAATAGCGAAGCGTCAGGCGACTCCCGATCTCACGCCTAAGGAACCCTGCCGCACTCTTTAGACCTGCAAGCGTTTTGCTTTTCTGCTCCTCGTCGCCGATAACGCTCACTTTCACATCCACATATTTTAGATCCGGGGACACAGATGCCTGTGTGACAGTACAAAATGCGACGCGCGGATCCTTGACAGAACGTTGGATAATCTCGCTTAATTCTCGCTGAATGAGTGCTCCCACTCGATCTTGTCTTCTATTATCTACCATGTCAATCCTATCCCTTGTAGCAAGTTTTGGCTTGCGATCTTTATCAAAAGAAAAATTCCGTTTCGTAATCTACTAATTCAGCATCTACATTCGTCTCAATAAAAGTAATGAGATGTGAGATAATCTTATTCAGGTGTACAACATCGTTGGAAACTGAAACTGCAGCCAATATGGCGAACTGGTGTGCCTCCAACGCCTCAACTTCAGCAATAGCAACGTTGAAGCGATTTTTGAGTCTCGCGGTGAGGCTTTTGATAACCCGGCGTTTCGCTTTCAGCGAATGACTTTCCGGAATTCGGAGACGGATTTTACAAACACCGATGTGCATGAAAGTGTCAATGTCGATCAATTGTGAGTGCGATTGACAACCGCACCCCTTATGAAAATACGCTACCATACAAACAGGACTAATTTACGAAAGTGAACGCGCTACCTGTTCATAAACATAACATTCAAGGACATCACCAACCTTCAAATCATCGAACGTCTCAATTCCTATCCCACATTCGTAGTTCGCTTGCACCTCATTGACATTATCCTTGAACCGGCGAAGCGAATTGACTTTGCCTTCGTGAATCAATCGATTGTCACGCAGGATACGAAGCGGTTGATTGAAGGAAATTCGTCCCCAATTGACGTAACTACCGGCAACCAAACCGAGGCGCGGCACTCTAAATAATTCACGGACCTCCGCACGTCCGATAACGACTTCTCGTACTTCAGGATCAAGCAAGCCCTCCATAGCCGAACGGATATAGGAGATGAGATTATAAATGACGTTGTAAGTCCGCACATCAATCCCCTCAGTCTCTTTAGCCTGTACCGCCTCCGTCGTAGGATGCACGTTGAAGCCGACGACAATTGCGTCAGAAGCAGAAGCGAGCAAAATATCCGTCTCGGTAATCCCTCCGACGGCTTGATGAATAATATTGATCTTAACCTCATCGGTACTCAACTCGAGCAGTGATGAAGCGACGGCTTGTACGGAACCCTGCACATCGCCTTTAAGAACAACGTTCAATTCTTTGATCTCGCCTTCCTGAATTTGTTGGAACAGGTTATCCAAACTGACGTGGCTATTTGCCCCGAGTTTTTCATTGCGATACTGGTCTTGACGGGTTTCACTGATAGCACGTGCGTCCTTATCAGACTCAACGACATAGAATCTGTCGCCTGCCTCCGGTACGCCGGTAAAACCGAGCACCTCAACAGGGCATGAAGGTCCAGTTTCCTTCATCCGTTTTCCGAAATCGTCCATCATTGCTCTAACTCTTCCGGAGTACCTACCTGAAACAAACACATCACCTACCCTCAATGTTCCAGATTGTACGAGCACGGTTGCGATCGCCCCTCGACCTTTGTCAACCTCTGCTTCAATAACAACACCACGTGCTGGCTTATTTGGGTTTGCCTTGAGTTCCAGCAGAGCCGCTTCCAACAGAAGCATTTCAAGCAAAAAGTCAATCCCCGTTCCATCTATAGCCGAAGTCTCAACACAAATCGTTTGTCCACCCCAGTCCTCTGGTAGAAGTTCCTGTTCTGCCAATTGTTGTTTGACGTAGTCGGAGCGCGCTCCGGGCACATCTATTTTGTTAATGGCGACCACAATCGGAACCTTCGCAGCCTTTGCATGACTGATCGCCTCAATTGTCTGAGGCATGACTCCATCGTCAGCCGCGACAATGAGAACGACAATATCGGTTACTTGTGCGCCACGAGCTCGCATCGCCGTAAAGGCGGCATGCCCCGGCGTATCTAAAAAAACGATGCTTCCACCTTTTAATTTTACGTGATATGCTCCAATATGTTGTGTTATGTTACCTGCTTCAGATTCACTGATATTTGATTGACGAATAGAGTCCAAAAGAGATGTTTTGCCATGGTCCACATGTCCCATGATTGTAACGACCGGAGCTCGAGGTTGTAAAGATTCTGGGTCATCCGGTATCTCGGTCAACAGTTCATCTTCAAGAGTTCTCGACCGAACCGGTTCAAAATTCAAGTGCTCTCCAAGCATCACAAGCGTATTGTAATCAAGCCGCTGATTTATGCTCGCCATCACCCTTAACTTCATGAGCCGCATAATCAACGCTGAAGGTTGCAACTCCAATGATGTTGCGAGGTCAGCGACAGTTGTGCCTTCCTCAACCTGCAAACCACCGTTTGTGTCAATTGCTTCCGACTCCGAAGTGTTTTCAACCGCCTCTTCGGACGTAGCCTCGGTTTCATCAACCGGTTCGTCAGCCAATTCTGATTCAATAAGTGCGACGGTGTCCGGATCGAGGCTACTCATCCCGTTTTTAACGCGAACTCCATGCTCCTCAAGTAGAGCGATAAGTTCCTTATTTGTTAGGTTGTATTCTTTCGCCAATTCATAAACCCGCATACCAGAGACTTGACTTTCCTCTTGACTATCTTTGGTGGACTTCCGCCGCCGTCGTTGGGCTTTGCTCATAGTACATTCTCCTTTTTATTTTCCGCTCGTGGACTTTTGGGTCCTCTGAAGAAGCATCTGTTCAAATTGTGTTATATTCTCACTTGCGAGTTGTACACGTAATAAAGAATTAATCCGTTTAGGAAACTTAAACGCTTTCCGAATGCAGTCTTGAGAGGGACAAACGTAAGCACCGCGCCCACTTAACTTTTTGTGGCAGTCGATTTGCAGTTTTCCGCCGCTCTGAGGGACGAACCGAATCAACACTTTCTGGGGTAATTTCCCACGGCACCCAATACACGTACGAATAACATCTCTCAATGACTTCACCTACTTTTAACACTCCCCCGTCAAATCCCTATGCTTCAGATCGCGGGATGTAGACGACGAAGGTCGTAAAAATAAACCTTTCTCACAGGACTACGTCTAATTTTATTGTCTACAAAGCACAAGTCCCAACTTTCAGGTTGTGGGTACCGTTGACGACTCAGTATCAAAATCATCGTCAGGACTTTCTGTCTCCTCAGTATCAAAGTCATCCGCGTCTGCGTCTATTTCAACGCCTTCCACCAAATCAACGACTTGTTCAGCTTCCGTTGAATCCGGTGCATCAACAGTCTCCTGTTCTTGCAGACTTTGGTCAGGACTTTCTTCTTGGCTGTCCGAGGTTTGCGCGTCTGTATTATCAGAATCTTCGGGTTTAAAGAGTTCATCCATCGAAACGCTTGCCTCAGATTCACCCTTTATGTCAACTTTCCAACCCGTCAATTTGGCAGCCAGTCGCGCATTCTGACCCCGCTGCCCAATCGCTAAAGAGAGTTGATCGTCAGGAACAATCACAAGAGCACTCTGATCTTCCTCATTCAGTTCAACCCTACGCACACCGACTCGCGCCCCCAGAGCATTCGCAATAAAGACGCTGGGATCCTCACTCCATTCCAGTAAATCTATCTTCTCATCATCAAGTTCACCGACAACCGTCTGGACACGGATCCCTTTGACGCCAACACATGTCCCTACGGCATCTATACCTTCTTCTGTCGCTCTGACCGCTACCTTCGCTCGATTCCCAGGATCTCGGGCAACTGCCATAATCTGCACTTGACCCTCATAAATCTCAGGTACTTCGTGCTCAAATAACATCGCTACCAGATCCCGATGCGTCCGAGATACAATAATAGGAGCACCACGCATCTCATTCTTTACTGACAGAATTAGACATTGCAAACGTTTACCACGCTCATAGTTGTGTGAACGTGGCAACTCGCGGGGTGGTAAAAACGCTTCCGTCTGCTCAAGATCCAAGATGATACCCCCACGTTCAAAACGTTGAACATACCCCGTGACGACCTCACCCTCGCGCCCCTCAAACTCTTGATAAATCTTCTCTCGTTCCGCCTGCTTAATCTTTTGGAAAAGGATTTGCTTCGCCAACTGTGCGGGAATCCGTCCAAACTCGTTGGGATTGATTTCGACGTCCAGCATCTCCCCAACCTCAATGTCCTCTTGGAACTGCACAGCTTGCTCTATCGGAATCTCTGTTGAGAAATCACGCATAATATTGACCACTTTTTTCGGGACATAACAGCGTATATCCCCTGCTTCCAAGTTAATCTCAACAGAAACATTGGCATCAGCACCGTACACTCGGCGTGCAGCAGCACGTAGTGCCTCCTCTATCGCCTCAATGAAAACCTCTTCAGGTAAGTCCGTCTGCGCCGTATTCTGCCGTATAGCGTTTTGGAGATTCTCTAACATAATAATCGTCAGCGGTTTTTTATTATACAGGTTGGCAAGCGTTCCCCTGTATCAACAGTCCGCGTGCTCCTTTCCATATTTTTATATTTACAACGTGCGTCTTTGGCTCTCATTCGCTACCATCTCAAATGTATATGGGCATTGAGAATTTGCGATATTTTAATGGAGATGTCCTTTCCATCAGACTGTGCTAAGACGACTTCTTCAGGACGCACCTCTACGACGGTGCCTTGTACTTGACGCTCGTGTTCATTTTCTGAGGCGATTTCTATCTGAACGGTCCGCCCGCAATTCCGCTGAAAATCCTTAGCAGTTCGCAAGGGTCTGTCTATGCCGGGGGAAGCCACTTCCAATTGAGCATAGTTTGCTAAGTGCTCATGAACTTCTAAAATCGGACGTACGACTTGGTTCACCGCTTGACAATCTGCCACCGAAAGTCCATCGGGTTTATGAATGAGGAGCCGCAGCGTTTTTGAATGTGTTTCCACATCCACAAGCTCAATACCATCAATATCAAGCATCGGTGCTAACATCTCAATAATTGAGTTTTTCTCGTCTGCTGTCATACCTAAATAGAATATAAAAAATAAAAAAACGCGATACTCCCAATCGTAGAGGTTCTTCGCGGTTTCTATGATGTCGCAGTACACAGTTGAAAAGAACAGATAAATCAAGGACGAAAGATCGTTTAAATTCTAAAGACTGTGTTTTACGACCCTACCGATGCCGAAGCAACGGGGTATCAATTCTCGCCCATCCACCTCTATTGTTACATAATACCCGTTTTCCTTTTTTCAGTCAAGCCAATTATCAGTAATCCTAACCCTGAGGATCAAAGGCTAATGCGTTTCAAAAACCTGTCGCTAAAAGCAAGTTCCGTAAAGATTATGACATAATTGTATCATATTCAGTGCTGGAAGTCAAATTAAAATCCAAGCTACCCACGCCTGTTGATGGCGGCAAAAGAAATTTTTATTCCTACGCTTAAGTGTGCTATACTATCCTTATGAGTATGTTTCGCGAACACTGGATCGGCGGGTTAGTCGCTTATAGTACCTTCTTCACCATTTCGCTTGTCGTTACCTTCGTCGTTCCAATCCTTTATGATACTGTGCCACAGGGGTGGAATCCAACTATTCCACCGGTGACAGACATTGTAAAAATCGTCGGTTGTTTCGCTGTCGCAGTCCTCTTCGGATTGTGGCCAGACGTTGATATTAAGAGCAAGAGTCAGAAAATATTTTATACCGTACTCTTTGCGCTGAATGTAGTGCTAATCGTTTTTTTGCAAAAGTATCTGGAATCCGCGCTGCTCGGTCTATTCGCAATGCTTCCAATCATGAGCAAACACCGTGGATGGACACACGCCAAAATTACGATGATTTTAATCCCCAGTGTGTTCCTGTTCATTCCGATCTATGCGGCATATTCAGACTGGAAAACATCTGGCACCCTCGTAGACTCACTCAGTGCTTTACGAGAATGGGAAGGACTTACGGATGCCGTCCGCAGCGGTTTCCCGTTCTATGTGGCAAGTTTTATCGGCTACGCAACACATCTCCATTTGGATGGGATCTTATTTCGCTCCCGGAAAGCACAACGACAGAAGGCACGAGCCACCCCATGAAAATAGCAACACAGATACTCCAAGAACCATTTGACCACCCGACTATGCAGGCACTCACCATTTTCGCAAAAGAGCGAGGTGTACAACTTTATCTCGTCGGAGGGAGCGTGAGGGATTTGTTGCTTGGACGTCAGACGACAGATATTGATTTTACGTTGGCTTCTGATGCAATCCAATTCGCTAAAGCGTTTGCGACCAATATTGGAGCAATTGCCATCGCTTTAGAAGAAAACCCACCCACAGCCCGCGTGATTGTTAAGGAGGATAGCACTTCACAATCCTCACAACTCAGCATGGATTTCGCACAATTCCGAGCCGCATCGCTCACCGATGACTTACGTCTGCGGGATCTGACGATTAATGCTATGGCAATCACCTTTGAAAATGCGAGGACACTTACAAATAAGTCGCACGAACATAATCTCTCTCAGGTAATCGATCCCTGCGGTGGCATGAAAGACTTGGAAACAGGCATGCTTCGATTCCCCAACAAGCAGGTTGTGATAGCAGATCCGGTCCGACTTTTACGGATTTACAGATTCGCAGCGCAGTTAGACTTCCAGATCTCTCAGAATGCAATCGATCTGGTGACAGTGTACAGGTCAATGCTGCCTAATGTAGCGGCGGAACGATGCCGGGACGAATTGATGAAAATTTTTTACGTTAAGAAAGCCCACCGATATTTACAACAAATGGATGCCGCAGGACTCCTCACACAGGTCGTACCGATCAGAAAGGGTGCCCGCCAAACTTGGATTTCACTTGAGACCTTCGAGGAAAGCCCAATCCCTGCGGACCTCGATGCTTATCGCAAGAAAATTAATCACTATCTCCAAGAGGAACTCAGTGTAGAAATCAATAGGCGTTCACTCATCAAATTGTGCCTACTCTTAGGAGACAATTTGGATGGTATCGGCGAACGTCTTCGGTTCAGCCGAAAAGCGGTGCAGTTTATGGAATGTCTCATTTCTGGAAGCAAGAAACTTAAAAACATCATCCCACAATTGACACAGAAACAGATAAATCGCTTCCTTAGAAGTTATGCGTCCGATTGGTGGGGTATTCTTCTATATTCCGCAGCGTCATTTCCGATTGATTCGGCGATTCTAAAACAGATCGCTGATACTTACTATGAACACATTCTGCCAATCTACAAACAGGGCAGATTGATCACAGGGAACGATCTGATTCAGGAATTTCATTTGAAAGAAGGGGAGCAAGTTGGAGATTTGTTAAAAGAGATTGAGGACCGTCAATTTGACGGTGAAATCCGAACCCGTAAAGAAGCATTTGCTGCTATAGCGGCGTTAATTCAGAAGCACCCGTGACGCACCCGCTCCACCGGTATCCCTTAGCTACAATTTCGTCTGATATTTTCGTAGCAATCTCGGAATCAGGGACAGCAAGAGCATAAGCACACCAGCTATTCCAAGATAAAGCAGCGTCTTCCAAATATTTCCCTCACCACTCACAAACGCCCCACCGAGCTGGACAAATACTGCCGTTCCCGGCAACATAAAGATAGCAGAGACCAGTACATAAGTGGAGAACCGAATACTCGTTAGCCCATAGGCATAGTTTTGAAGGTTAAATGGGAAAATCGGGACCAAGCGCGTAAACATCAAGATACGCCATCCCTGTTCTTCAACCTGCTCATCTATTTTACGGAATTGCGCATTGTCTTTGACCCAACCTTCAACGAGGTCACGGGCAACATATCGGGCAATGAGAAAAGCTACGGAGACAGAGATAATAGAAGCCACGGACGCATAAAAAACCCCCCACAAGGGTCCGAAAACGAAACCCGCTAACACTGTTACCGGAGAACCGGGCAGGAAAAAGACAGTGGATACTAAATAAAGTCCAATGTAAATCAAGGGGGCAATTTTTCCGAAACTCGCCACCCATGTTTTGATTTTCGGCACGTTCTCTAAGCGAATTTCGTCTGTCACGCCGTAGTATCTCAACACGAGATAAACCGCCGCAACGACCCCAACAGCAATTAGAATTTTAATGATGCTCTTTTTCATTTTTTCTGGAAACTGCCTCCAAGTAGGATTTAATCTGTGTCTGATACCGGACAGGAATACGGTTACTTTCTACTGCTTCAGCATACGCACGCGACGCATTGAGGACTACATCGGCAAAGGGTAAATAGGCAGGCGCATCGTCGGTGCCCTCACCCGTAAAGACGCGAGAGAAACCTTCAGCATCACCAGAGGCACCTGCTGTAAGCGTCAACCGTTCTCCATTCCCCTGTAGGACTGGTGTCTCCTCACCCATCAGTGGCGTTGTAGAATCTGCATCGTCCGTTTCGCTCTCCACCCCATCTAATTCGGCTGTCTGTGATTCTGAGGATGGATCGGAATTCGACACACCTTCATGAGCTCCTTGTACCTCGCGAGTTCCAGCGTCTCTTCCGGGTGCGCCATCGCTATTCGCAACCCCGCTACCTGGAGATTCAGTTTCAATAGTTGCCAATGCCAACTCCTTCTGACTCGCCGTGAGTTGTGCCTCCAGTTGCGCGAGGTCTGTTGACTTTTCCATCTCTTCAAGCGCAGCGATGATGTCTTGCAACGTTTCCGCGGTGACCGCCTTGCCCTGAATCTGATTCAGTGAATCACTGAGCGTGCCCTTCGGCAGATTCTCAGCCAAACGTTCAAAGAGTTCCATCAATTCCGCTTGGAGCTTCAGCGGTATATCAGTCTGCTCAGTGAGGTCTTTTAGTTCTGCCGCGAGTTGATTGGCATCCATACCACGAAAATTTTGACTCGCTTCTGTGGCTTCGGTAATAGCGGTTTGCACCGATTGTTGCTTACGGACCTCTTTCTTTAAGTTGCTGAGATGTTTTTGTGCCGTGTTGAGATCTGGTACGGCTTTCAACTTTTTTACAGTGTCGGTAATCTGACGCTTTAAGGTCGACTTCTCAACCTGTTCTGCCTCAAGATTATGAATCGCTCCATCTAAGGCTTGCCGCTGTGAATCAGTCAGTGGCTGCGGTACTTCATAAAAGGGTGAAACAGCGAAAGAAAACCCAATCAGCAACACAGGAATCGGAAATAGTTTCAGGATCTTTGGCGGACGATACGGGCTTATTTTTCCAATGTCTAAGGTTGTAGCAGTCTCTACCGCATCTTGAATCTGGAGTTGAGCGAACTCACTTCGGGGATCGTGTTGCACCAACTCAAGTGCCGTACTGAGACGCTCGCTGAGTTCCATCTTTTCGTCAACAACTCGCGCGACAAAGTTTAAATCCTTACGATATTTCAAACTGAGGCAGATACCTACAATCGCTGCAATAGACATGACAAGCCAACTGATCTTTGATACAGGCATCGGTAGAAGAATCACTCGATTCAGAAGGCACAGAATACCGAGCAGGATAAGTCCACAGAACAATGTAAGCGTGGTTGCCTCAAAGAGGGACTGTCGATACATCCTATCACGAATGTCGGTTAGACGATTCTTAATGAGTTGCGCGTGCAATCCTACAACTCGGTCGCGTTCAGCACTTACCATACCAGTTTCTCCACTGTCGCCATAACTGCATCTGGGGTAATCGCCTCAAGATTTTCGCGTGCGCGATCGGGATGTGCATCCCACTCTTTGGACGATAGCGTCTTCATCAACGAACACTCTTTGCGCGCCATCACTGCATGTCTGTCCCATGGCGGTGCCCATTGGATAAGATTAGAAGCTCCAAACAAGGCAATCGTCGGTGTTTTCACGGCGGTGCTGAGGTGCATCGGTCCCGTATCGTTGCTGATGTATAGGTTACAGCGTTGCAGAAGTGCCGCAAGTTGCATCGGGGTCGCTTGATCGACAATCACCGGTGAATGTGCCATCTGCTTCGCAACTTGGTCTGCCAATTCACTTTCCCGTGGTCCAGTCGTGATAATAATATGTGCGCCGTACCTTTCATGTAGCCGATCACCAAGAGCGGCAAAATTCGCGGCATGCCAGCGGCGGTAAGCCGTCGCGGCACCCGGATTGAGACCGATAATGTATTTGCTATCATTGAGCTTCCGGTTTTCAAAAAAATTGTTCACCCACACGCTGCTCGCACTATTAACAAATACCTCGGGTTCACTGTCTACGACTTCAACACCCAGTGCACGAACGACATCAAGGTAGCGTTGTGTCTCATGCTGTGCCGTGTTATTCGGGACTGCGAGATTCAACAATTTCTTTCCACCGGCGTTCGTTTCAAACCCAACACGGAATGGGATTCTGGCAAGAAATGTATGAAGGACGAGACGGAACGTTGGTTGTAGCACAACCGCCATTTGGAATTGACGCCGAGCCATTTGATAGATGAGTTTCGGTACTGAAGCCTGATAGGTAAGCACCTCATTCAAATGTGGATTTGCAGAAACTAAATCCTCTCGGGTCGGTGCTACCATGTAGGCGATATAGGCATCCCGAAAGTGCTGACGTAAGGCACGAATGACAGGCGTTGTTAAAACCGTTTCTCCCAAAGGTGCAAGCCTGATGATTAAGATTCGCTCGATTTGTTCAGTAGAAAACATCTTAGTGATAGCACCCAACGCCTAAAGGCGTGGGCTTCGGTTTCATAGACAGTGCGGTTTCCTTGAAAAGTCCACCGTCTTATTCCGTCTCCACCTATGGGCGTTTCCCCTACATCGTGTGGATATAGGGCATATCGTATTTAGGCAACGGCTATCCCTGCCCGCAAAATGTTTATCGCAGCGTTGATGTCTCGGTCGTGGTGCGAACCACATTCAGGACATGTCCACTGCCTATCGTTGAGAGTTAAGTTTTCGTTAGGGTATCCACAATCGGAGCAAGGTTTAGAGGTGGGTGTCCATTGCCCAATTTGAAGGAGTTGACGCTTATGTTTTTGACACTTATACTTCAAAATCTCAACAAACTGGTAGAAAGCAAGATCGGAAACCTTACGTCCCCACAGCCTTTTCATGCCCGAAAGGTTCAAGGTTTCAATGGCAATCGTATCAAACTTCTTACAGAGTTCAGAGGCGAGTTGCCAATGAAAGTCTTTGCGTTGGTTCGTGATTTTCCGATACAGACGTGCGATTTGCCTTACACATCGCCACCAGCCGTTAGAACCTTTTTGTTTACGGCTCAGTGCCTTGTTGAGACTGCGAAGTTTCTTCAAGTTAGATTTCAGGGGTTGTGGGTGCTGTTTTTTCTCACCCGTGCTGAGCGTCAAATATGCGTCTTTCATGCCGAAGTCTGCCCCAACACTTTGACCCGTTGTCGGCAGAGACTTCGTTTCTACAAAGTCCGTGAGTATGTAGAGCCAATAATCACCGCACGCGTCACGCTTTATCGTGATACGACTGATGTTTCCCTCAAACTCACGATGTTTATGGAAAGTATAAGCGACTTTATCATGTCGCCATTTACCGTTATTCCATTTTCTGAAGTTTAGGGTGAGGCGATTGTCTTTCAGAGACCAGCCTGTTTGTTTGAGTGTGAAGGATTTAAACTTATGGCGTTTCTTGATTTTCGGTCTACCGCCAAGTTTCTTGAAAAAACGCTCATAGGCAAGGTGTATCCGTTTCAATTCTTCCTGCATGGCTTGACTCGGCAAGGCGTTCCAATGTGGATGCGTCGTGCTTTTCAACTCGGTCAAATGTTCACACATGGCTGCATGGTTGGCATAAGGCAAACCGTCTTTATAGCGTTGGCGTTGCCAGTCATGGAAATAGGCATGCACTTGCCACATATCGTCAAGCAGGTTGCCAAATCGTATACAATTAGATTGATCATAAAACGGATATTTGTAGGTTTTCATGGTATATCACACATCACACCTTTAACCCCTATCCAGTGGGTTGGCAAACACGCCACCAAGCGGTGGCGCTGGATATGTTTGCCAGTGTGATAGTATTAATTATACCACAATTTCACTACAATTGTCAAGTTAATTTTCAGGGATTACGCCCTTAGCGGGAAACCTATATCCCAAACCTAAAGGATTGGGCTTTACGCCCGAATGCCCGTAAGAAATCGCGAGCAGGAGCTCGCTCCTACAGAAGGAGTGAATGCCCTTATCCCCTTTAAACTGCCTCTTGCTAAATTCCACGAGTGACAGTATAATACCGTAAAATCTATTGGATATCAAGATGTATTCCCGTCTCCAAAGCTTAAAAGAAAAGTATCTACGCGGTTGGGAACAACAGGCAACTGTTATCTTGCTTGCTTCTGGGCTCCTATTAACATTGCACAGATACTACAGCCGACGCAGTTTTTTCAGACTTCACTTCGCAGAATACTTTAGCAGCATCCCATTGGCGGAGAGCCACTCGTATTATTACTGGTTTTTGACGACAGCACTCACCTTACTGCTCGCACCTGTCCTCGTAGCGCAATTTGGAACAAAGGAGCGGTTGAAGGATTACGGATTCCAACTCGGGAATCAGAAACTTGGATGGAGCATAACAGGAGCGGCATGGTTTCTGATGATACCCGTGGTTATTCTCGCAGTCATTGTGTATCCGCCTTTCGTAGCGAAGTATCCACTCAGCAAGGTAGTGGCAAGTAGTTGGCAGGCGTTCTTACCCTACCAACTCGCGTACGGTATTTACATGTTTTCGTGGGAATTCTTTTTCCGTGGATTTATGCTCTTCGGATTAGAACGGAAATTCGGGAACTATACGCTCTTAATTCAGACGATCCCATTCGCAGTGATGCACTATTCAAAGCCATTACCGGAGGCGATTGGTTCAGTCATTGCGGGTGTATTGCTCGGGATACTTGCTCTGGAAACGCGATCATTTATCTACGGAGCGGTAATTCATTGGCTTGTCGCGATGACGATGGATGTCGTGGCTGTCACTTTTTCCCGTTTTTGGGGTTGACAGCTTACCGTTTTCCTTATAAAATATACCACATCACAACTTGCAGGAGCGTTTTGGGAGCGTGCTCCAGATTGATTCACAGAGGAGATGAAAATACAATATGGCTAACAATATTTTTCCACCAGCAGAAACTGCTTATCCGATTGGTGACGCTCACGTCAACAGTTTAGAAACATATCAAGCACAATACGCCGAATCGATTCAAGATCCGGAGGTATTTTGGGCAACGATCGCGGAACGATTGACGTGGTATCAGAAATGGCATACGATTCGAGATTACGATTTCGTTAACGGCGAGATTAAATGGTTCGACGGTGGCACACTGAACGCTTGCTACAATTGCCTCGATCGGCATATAGAAGCCGGTCACGGCGACGCAACCGCCATTATCTGGGAAGGGAATGACCCATCGGAAGATAAAACCTTCAGCTACAGTGAACTCCTCGCCGAGGTCAAAAAGTTTGCCAATGTCCTGAAGGCACAAGGCATTGAAAAAGGGGATCGCGTCTGTATCTACTTACAGATGGTTCCAGAATTGGCAATCGCGATGTTAGCGTGTGCAAGGATTGGTGCTGTTCACTCCATCGTCTTTGGAGCATTTTCAGCGGAATCCCTCCGGGACAGGATTAACGATTCGGCTTGTAAACTACTGATAACACAAGACACCGCAATGCGTGGTCCCCGCAGCGATATACCGATGAAGGCAAATGCTGATGCGGCAGTGGCGGAATGTCCATCTATTGAAAAGGTCGTTGTCGTGGAGCGCACCGGAGATGCGGTCGATTTTGATACTTCGCGAGATATATGGTGGCACGAAGCGATGGCAAACGCCGATACAGACTGTGAACCAGCAGTTATGAATGCGGAAGATCCGCTTTTCATCCTGTATACCTCCGGCTCAACCGGTAAACCGAAAGGTGTTTTGCATACTACAGGTGGTTACCTTGTCTACACGTCTTACACACATCAACAGGTTTTTGACTATCATGCAGGCGATGTCTACTGGTGCACAGCTGACATAGGCTGGATTACTGGACATTCTTACATTATCTATGGTCCACTTGCGAATCGTGCGATTAGCGTGATGTTTGAAGGTGTACCAAACTATCCGGACTTTGGACGTTTTTGGCAGGTCGTTGAGAAGCACAATATTAATATCTTCTACACTGCTCCGACGGCACTACGCGCCCTGATGAAAGAAGGGAATACATGGGTCGAAAAGTACGACAGATCCACGCTCAGACTTCTCGGTACGGTGGGTGAACCGATCAAAGAACCCGAGTGGCTGTGGTACTACAATATCGTCGGTGCCAACCGGTGCCCAATCGTGGATACATGGTGGCAAACCGAAACGGGTGGGATTCTGATGACCCCCCTGCCTGCCGCAACACCCCTGAAACCCGGCTCGGCAACCTACCCGTTTTTCGGAATTGAACCGGTGATACTTGATGAAAGTGGGAACGAAGTGGAGGGGAACCCTGCCACTGGTTACCTCTGTATCAAAACGGCGTGGCCCGGCATCATGCGAACCGTTTACGGAGACCATGAACGGTTTTTGGATACCTATTTCCGCCGATTCCCCGGCTACTATATGACGGGCGATGGGGTCCTACGCGACGAAGATGGATATTATTGGATTACAGGACGCGTGGACGATGTTCTGAACGTCTCCGGACACCGATTGGGTACAGCAGAGGTTGAAGGGGCAATCGGTCAACACGAATCAGTGGCAGAAGCCGCAGTCGTCGGTTATCCACACGACATCAAGGGACAAGGCATCTACGCGTATGTTACACTCATGACGGGTGAATCTGAATCTGATACGGTAGAAACAGGCATCAAACAGGCAGTCCGACAACAAATCGGACCTATCGCCACGCCTGACAAGATTCAGTTTACTCCCGCACTGCCGAAGACCAGATCCGGCAAGATTATGCGGCGTATCCTCCGCAAAATCGCGGAAGGCGACATCTCTGACCTCGGTGATACCTCTACGCTCGCCGATCCAACAGTGGTTGACTCTTTGGTTGAAGGAAGACGATAGAAATGACAATCGTCCGGGCAGGCACAATGTCCGCCCATAGTTTAATTATTTTTCCCACAAGAATAGGACAGGGCTTACGCAAAATTGAGTAATGTGCGGGCAGGCACAAGACCGGTTTCCCTTACAAGAGTTTTCTGGAATAGAATTACCGAAATATTTTATTAAACTTCATGAAACCGCACCTATCAGCGAAGTGTGTAAGTCCCATAGGATTAGGAGCAGACCTTGGCATCAGCAC
This sequence comes from Candidatus Poribacteria bacterium, assembly GCA_965208635.1. Classification (GTDB taxonomy): domain Bacteria; phylum Poribacteria; class WGA-4E; order WGA-4E; family WGA-3G; genus WGA-3G. The sequence goes on along the minus strand of OZ242349.1, from coordinate 4,381,838 downwards.
AGATGATAGTAAATGAATTAAAGAAACAGGAGATCACCCACGCTGTTGGCGTTCCAGATAACGGCAGTGCCCGAATTTATGAACTCCTACGATCAGAGCCTGGTATCGAAGTCATTACGGTCACTCGCGAAGGAGAAGCATTTGCCATTGCGTCAGGGTTGTACGTTGGCGACCAAAAGCCAGTGATCATTATCCAAAACACGGGGTTCTTGGAATCAGGCGATGCGATCCGAGGCACCGTCGTCAATATGAAGGTTCCAGTCGTGGTATTTATTGGATATCGGGGTTACCACAACCGGGATAGAGATGGACAGTGGATCGATTCTGTAGCGACTTTCCTTGAACCAACGCTAAAAGCATGGAATCTCCCTTACGAGATGCTCGAAACAGATTCGGATGTTCCCTGCATCGCGAGAGCCTTTGAACAGGCGGCAGAGACTTCACTACCATCAGCGGTGCTCTTAATCGGGCATTCTACATAGAATCCTTTCCTACATTTGAACCCCATGGATCAAGAAGAGGATTATTTTCCAGAAGTCTATAGCGTCTTTTTCCCATAGTTGAGAGTGCTTCGCGTGAATTTCCACGTGAAATGATGACGCGATTGCCGTGTCGCTCTCTTTTTTTCGGTAAAATCCTTGTTTTTTCGGATTTTTTGGCGTAATTACGCTTTTTTATTAAACATTTTACTTGACAAATCGTTTTAACATAATGTATCATTAATTTTTGTTTTATAAAAATTCTATAGAGTATTCTATAGTAAGGAGAGGAGAAAGATGGAAGCCGAGTTTTTCGGTGAAACAGCAAGTATTGAAAGTGTTGATCCATACATGGATACAACATATCCACCAGATGAAACAGAACCCTCGGAAAGTTATAAAGGTAGCGATCAGAGCGCTTTAACGAGTTGGCTTCGGAGCGTAGCAGGTCACCGTCTGTTAACCCGCGAGGAAGAAGTTCAATTAGCGAAACGGATTGAAACTGCAGAGGCTAAAGCATTAGACGAACTCTTAGATGCCTTAGTGGAAGTAAACCTACTGTCTCGCGAGAAGAAAGAACAACTTGAAACTGCAGAGGCTAAAGCAGTAAGCGAACCATTAGACGCCTTAGTGGAAGTAAACCTATTGCCTCGCGAGAAGAAAGAACAACTGGCAGGACAACTTGAAACTGGCAGGAGCGAAGCAAGAAAAGCACTGGTAAGCGAACTACAAGACGCACTGGTGAAAGGTGACTCATTATCTGACGAACAAAAAGAGAAACTGACGAAACGGATTGGAGCAGCAGAGAACGAAGCACGTAGTGCACGAGATGAACTTGTCCAAGCGAATTTACGACTCGTTATTTCTATCGCAGTTAAATACCAGGGTCACAACGTTCCACTCGAAGATTTGATTCAAGAAGGAAACATCGGACTGATTAAAGCGGCAAGCAAGTTTGACTATCAGAAGGGTTTTAAATTCAGCACGTACGCGATCTGGTGGATTAAACAAGCAATTATGCGTACGCTTGACAATTTTTCCCGTTCCATTCGATTACCTTCCTATGTAGTTGCAAAAATGAATAAGTTCGACGCCGTCTACGCAACACTATGTCAAGAACTACAGCGCGAACCGCGGCGCGACGAAATAGCAGACGCTTTAGACTTGACAGTGAAACAGGTCGAAGAAATTTTAACGTTTAACGCTGATACTATCTCAATGGATTTACCACTTAGCGACGAACGTTCTGCTGCAACATTAGGCGACTTAATCGAAGATCCAGCAACGAGTGGAGAAGACGGTCCGATCGCAGAAATGATTAATAAGGATCTGACCGCTCAATTGCTCAAATCTGGATTGTCAGAGCGAGAGCAAAGAGTATTGAAAATGCGCTTCGGACTTGAGGATGGAGAACGGAAAACACTCCGAGAAATCGGGGTCGCCTTGAAAATCACACGAGAACGAGTTCGTCAACTCGAAATAGAGGCAATCAACCGATTGAAGGGCAGGTATGACGAGATGGGCGAATCTCGGTCGAATTCTCAATATCGAGCCGCATAACACCACTCATGGAAGGCAACTATGAAGAATTTCTTGAAGAAGCTTAAGGGCACTGAAACCTCTTTGCTTACAGTCACAGAAGCCGCACAAGAGAAGATTCAGGCAGTGATAGAAACCGAAGAGGTTGAAGTTGAAGGATTACGCATTAGTATCCAAGGCAGAACTGCCACGGCTTTCCAATACAGCCTCGGTTTAGCTACTGAAGCACAAGAGGGCGACCTTGTTGTTGAATGTGAGAATTTTAATGTACTTGTCGACGCAGAAAGCGTACCTGATCTTCAAGGTGCTGTGATTGACTACGTCGATGACCTGAATTCGAGCGGGTTTAATATTGAGAACCCAAACACACCAACATGGGACAATCCAAAAGCACAAGAGGTTCAGAAACTTATTGATGAACGGATTAATCCGGCGGTTGCGGCACATGGTGGTCAGATAGAACTCCTGAACGTTGAGGACGATGCTGTGTACATTCATATGGGGGGCGGTTGTCAAGGCTGCGGCATGGCAAATGTTACCCTCAAACACGGTATTGAGGCGATGATTCAAGAGGTCTTTCCTGAGATTAAGCACGTGATTGACACGACGGATCACGGTGCCGGAGATAACCCATACTATTCCCCAAGTAAGGGGTAATACCAATGACGGGCGGATGTCACCATCCGCCCGTTTCTATTTTCAACCCGACACAACTTGTGCTCCCACGTCGTTCGCCTGCGTAACAAAACAGGAACCGCCATCCGGAAGCGTTTTTAGGAATGCCTCGGTGTCCTGTCTTAACCTCTCAATATCCGCGCCCACCACGCAAATTGCCGACCCCCAACTGCTAACACCTGCCCCGAAAGCCCCACTGTCGCGTAGGAAGTCAAGTGTCAATTGGAGTTCAGCACCTTGTGCGTCAATTTCCACTTTTTTCCACCCAAATGTTTGAATTTGATTTAAGGCTTTGCCGAAGGCAGGCATATCCCCTTCAATCAGAGCAGGTAGTACCTGCATCAATAGGATATGTGAAAGCTTCTGTGCAACCCATTCGGGTTGTGGACAGAGCGTCTTAAACAACTCAATTTCTTTATCACCATAAATCCGTGAACAATTCGGCATGACAATCAGCAACGGCACCTCTGGAAACGAGTAACGAAGTAAAACCGGAGGCGGCGAAATATCCCCAACTGCAGAAGAAGGCAGAAATGATGACTTCTGCTCAGGGAAACGATGTCCGCCATCGACAATGAACCCGCCAGTCCTGAATGCCGCAATCCCAATGCCTGAAGTACCACCGCGCCCAACAACCCTTGCCAGTTCTTCCACATCTAACCCAAGTTCGTATAGTACATTGACTGCCTGCGCAACACCAAGAGAAAGTTGCGTTCCAGATCCGAATCCGCAATGCATTGGGATTTCGGATTGAAATGTTAATTTAATGCCGGGGAAAGGATAGGTTTTTTGAAGTCGCTCAAGGACTGTAGCCGCCCGATCGCGATATACAGAAGATGGTAGATGAATACCGGTTGCCTGCTCAGCAACAATTTGAAAATTAGGCTCAGCAATTGCGAGACCGAACCCTCCATCAATCCGTCCCAATGCACCGTTCAAATCAAGCAGAGAAAAGTGTAAGCGGGATGGAGTGGTAATTTTGACATGGTGCATAGCGGACTTTCCGTAGATTAACCAGTATCACCGCCATTCTGCCCATTCTGCCTGACATCCCGTTCGATTAAACCGTCCCGAATATGCAACACACGTTTGGCATGTTCAGCGACTTCAGGTTCGTGTGTCACCATAATGATGGTGTTTCCTTCATCATTCAAGCGGTTGAAAATCGCCATAATTTCGTCCCCAGAACGGGTATCCAGGTTACCTGTCGGCTCATCAGCAAAAATCATTGAAGGTCTATTCACCAAAGCACGCGCAATCGCTACACGCTGAATTTGTCCACCAGACAACTCGGTCGACTTGTGATCGACTCGGTCTGCTAACCCCACTGCTTCTAAGGATTCAAAGGCGCGCCGTTTGCGTTCCTTCCTGCCCAAACCGGAGTAAATAAGCGGTAATTCAACATTGTTAAGTGCGCTGGTTCGCGGCAACAGGTTAAACGACTGAAACACAAAACCGATCTTTTTATTCCGAATGTCAGCCAAACGATTATCGGACAGCTTCCCAACCTCTTCACCCTCAAGAAAATACTGTCCGGATGTCGGCGTTGCAAGACACCCCAGGATATCCATCATGGTTGATTTGCCTGAACCAGATGGTCCCATAATCGCAATAAATTCGCCTTGTGTTATCTCGAAGGACACACCCCGCAAGGCATGTACCTGCACATCGCCCATCTGATAGACTTTCGTCAACTCTCTCACATCTATTAACACAGCGTTTCCTCCTTAACCTTGATCCTATGAAGGTAAAGCAATAAACGAAAAATACAATTTAGCACGTTTAGGTTGACCTATTTCTCTTCCCTTTCCTCTGACTCTTCTTGTCCCTTTGTGAGTTCTTGCATAGAAGGCACAAAAACGCGGTCCCCTTCCTTCAAACCACCAGTGATTTGAAAGTGGGTGTTATTACGCTGTCCGATTGTAATGTGGGTTTTAACCCCTTTTTGCTCTTTGCCATTTTTACTGGATTCACCTGTATCTAACATAACAAAATACTGCCGCTCGCTACTCACTGTGGCTTCTATATTGGGGAGCACATTTCCTTCGGAGATAACAATTGAGATCTCTATCGGGCCGTTTTTCAAGCCTTTCTGCTCCTCTTCAACTAATATTTCAAGATTACCGCGGGTTTCCTCTGGGGCAATCTTGCCGACCCGTCCATCAAACTCCTTTCCGATCAAACTTCGGATTTTGAGTTCCTGACCGCTCTGAAATTGCGAAAGATCCGCTGAATTTACCTTCGCTTTAACAGTGAAAACTTTAGGACTCAGCACAGTGGGTATTGGAAGTTGAAGGATATCGGATTCTTCAAACACAATGATGTCAACATCGGCAGACATACCGGGCAGTAGTTCTGGTGGTGAACCGATGACCTCTACATCTACCTCAAAGGTAATCACAGAACTCTGGTTCTGCGGACCGCGTGGTGTCGCACTCGGTGAAATTTCGCTGACTCTCCCCGGAAAGACGCGTCCGGGATAACTATCAACGCTGATTTCGGCGCGTTGGTCTTGCTTGATTTTTCCGATCTCCACCTGATTTATCTGGGTCCTCACAATCATCTGATCGAGGTCAGCGATACGCATAATCGCATCACCACGTGAAAAAGCAGAGCGTCCCGAGGTGATAATTTCACCCTCCTCGACAGTGATACGCGTAATCGTACCAGACATAGGTGCTATGACTGTCGTCCATTCGTAGCGTTCCTGTTGAGAGTCGAGTTGGCTTTGGGCTTGGAGCAAACTCGCTTCCGCCCCGACCTTCGCATGACGGGTGAGTTCTTTTTCTTCTTCAGTCGTTTCTTCTAACTGTTGAAGCCGCGTGCGAGCATTCTCCATTTCCGCTTCCAATTGCTTTTTCCGTCCTTCTTCCGATTCTTTAAGGGTCAGAACATTCTTTTTATTAAGTTCAAGCGTTGATTCACGACTCTGAATCGCTTCTTTCCGGACATTAATATTTTCTTCTTGGGACTTAATGGTTTCCTGTTGGGATTCGACCTCTTTCTGTGCGTTTTCATATTGCGACTTCGCCCCAGCGAGTTGATTTTGTGATTCCTCTAATGTCCGTTTTGAAACTAATTTTTTATCAAATAATTCTTTATTTCGCTTGTACTCGGACTCCGCAGTTTGGAGTGACACCTTTGTGGATTCAACACCCGTTTTTGCCCGATCAAGCATTAGTTTTGCTTGTGCCAAAGCGATCTCAGCCTGCTTCAAGCCAATTTGATCACGATTGAGGTCAATCTGCGTAGTCGCCACCTGTGTTTCCGCTTCTGTAATTCGTTGCTGTGTCGTTGCCACAAATGAATCTAAAGTTGCCTGTGCCATAGCGACAGAATTGCGTGCTTGGACAAGACCACTCACTTGCTGTTTTTCAGTAATCTGGATTTGGAGTTCTGCCTGTTGGAGTTGGGCTTTTCGAGCATCGCGATTAGCTTCCGCCTGTCTCCTTTGTTCTAAAATCTCATCATCATCAATTCTAAGCAAAGGGTCTCCCAATTCGACCTTGTGCCCCTCATCGACGAAAATCTCAACTATCTCGCCCTCCACGTTTGAACGGACATCCACCTCAAGAAAGGAACGTAGATTGCCGGACTCACGTACCCGAACGATAAATTCGCCGCGGCGTACAATCTCCTGCTTATCCTCGGTTTCCTTCTTGTTTTGACCGAAACTGAAGTCCATCCGAGTAGCACCAATTGCTCCAACAGCGATCACAACCAAGGCAACTACTCCGATGATAATCCATTTTTTTTGAATTTTCATGGCTACTGTAACACTCCCATTGCATCTTGTAAACGGGTTTGCGCTATTTTGTAATCGTAGAATGTATTCACCTCATCCGTCAATGCTTGCGCGTAACTCGTCTGTGCATCAAGGAGTTCAAGCAAAATTGCTTTGTCAACATCAAAACGTCCTTGAATGACCTCCAAACTGAGCCGAGCATTGGTAACGATAGTTTTGGCGATATCGACAGCGGCTTCACTGCGCTTGAGGTTTAGATACGCTTGCCGGACATCTAAGGCGACGGAACGTTCCAAGTCACTTGCGTTTTCACGAGCCTGTTCCAATTGCATCCCTAATTCTTTGACGCGATTTCCCAAAATACCACCGTCAAAAAGCGTGAAATTTAGTGATACTCCGAGACTCCAACTTCGGAAGTCAGAGAAATTCTCACGCTCACGCAGGTAATCGTCAAGATTGACGTTATAGTCGGCATCGGCGTTCAGGCGGGGCCAACGTTGTAGTTTCGCGAGCGTCAACGACCATTCCTGTGATTTTAATTGCGCTTGCGTCTCCTTAAATTCTGGACGATTGTCGAGTGCAATTTGGATGGCTTCCTCAACGGGTATTTGTATTCTTTCAATAGTCCCGCGTTGCTGATATAACTGAAACGCTTCATCCGCCGAAACAGTAATTAAAACGCCAGGGTCCAAACCAAGAAGCCGTGGTAAGCGTGCTTTTGCAACTTGAAGTGAATTTTGGTTATTGAGTAGCGTTAATCTTCTATTGCCTTCCTGTACCTCTGCGGTCGCTACATCTGCTGGAATGAGTGAACCTGCCTCCACGAAATCCTTAGTTCGCTGGGTGTTGTCCTGTGCTCTCGCCAAATTCTGTTCGCTCACTTCGACAAGTGCTTGAAATTGGAGAACATCATAGTAGGCTTCTGTGATTTGCAAAATTACACTCTGTTTAATTCCTTCATTGCGACTCTCAGTGGCACTCAGTGATTCTTTCGCCTGTGCGAAACCGCCCTCGCGTTGACCATTGTCCCAAATTGTATATTGACCGCGCAGTCCCAAATCGTAATTTTCAGGTTCAAAGCCGAAATCAATTTGGTCAGAAAAATCGTAAACACCGGTTGAAAAAATTCGTGGAAAATAGTCAGCACGCGCAGTTTTTACCCGAAGTTCCTGTATCGCAAGATTCAAACGCGCATTGCGCATACTCGTCGATTTTTCCAAGCCCATTTGGATACATTGCTCAAGTGTCAAAGGTTGGTTTAAATCAACTTCGGTGGCAGATTCCTGTGCGCCGACACAAAAAACGACTGCGAATTGAACAGTAAGGATGAATTTTAAGAGCAAACTTTGGAAACCCGCACGGCGCGCTCCTTTAGACTTTGACAAAACAGTGAACATAACTTTCCCGTGAAACATTAACATCTCCTTGTCCGTTCCAACATTTATAGACGCGCTTCTTGGCGGACGCCTGGTGTCGGTTTTACACTACTATTATAAATCGTGGTATCATCGTGAGTCTCTCTAATTTTTCCAATGCGCCTACTGCTAACCTTGTGAGCCAAATACCCAACAGCAGACCTTCATACATGACAGACTCTGAAATTTTAACAGTTAAGCTTTAACTTTCAAGGCACGCCAAAAAGATTTATTTTATAACATTTTGACGCAGTTTCTTGATAAAAGTTTAGACATTTTAACACCTAAAGAGGTTCTTTTTTCTTGCAATCTCCCAGAATTTCTGTTAAACTACTGCTAAATTAGTAACTCTGAAACACACTTCGGACGAAAGACATGTCACAGCAACGTATCCTTCTGATCCGCATCTTTATAGGCATCGCATTCGCTATTTTCGTATCCCCACCAGTACTCTTGGCTGATTCTGGGACACATTGGTTATTTGTGGACGCAACACCGGAAGCACGTGCCCATGAACCGATAAACTCACTGATCGAACTCCTAACGACACGTGGAAATGTACCCAGTGAGCAGATCCACCGTGTCGAAGGTGACACCGCTACGTCTAAAGAGATCCATGCCATACTTCAAGAAATTGGGAGGCAAACCGAGGTTCAGGATACTCTGATATTTCTATATCACGGGATGGTTACCAAACCCAGAGGTATGAACGCCATGCACCTGCTAACACAAGGAGACGCGCAAGGGATCCAAGATGCCACCCTCAATGACTGGTTCAGAGAAACAGAAAGCAAAGAAACCGTTGTTATTGTCGATGGTTACACAGAGGATACGAACCTAAACGCCTACTACGCGAACCGTGAGACGCTTGGCACTGCTGCACTCAACTCGATCCAACCCGCAGAGAAAGCACACACAACAGCCCTCCTTCAGCAACTCCACGATACGCTCACGGTAGATACAACCGATACAAACGATAATCGACAATTCAGCATTATAGAAAGTTACGAATTGTTGCGAACGCATCCTGAGTTTATGGACGGAATTCTTGCGCCGACTGGTGATGTCGAAATGGCACTGCTCAAACTTAGCCCTGCGCTTAAGATCACAACATTCCCCGAAGACGCAAGTATTTTCATCAATGACGTAGAGGTTGGAAGCACCCCGAAACTCATCACAGAAAATCTGCAACAAGGCACCTCCACTGTAACTGTAAAGAAAGCCGGGTACATCATCCCACCGCCCAAAACTGCTGAACTGCAGTTAGCGCTTGGAGAATCTGTCCATCTTGGCTGGGCACTTGAACCTATTGCTGTTCAAGGCACTGTGACAGGTGTGTCCGATGCGTCACCTGCCGGGGCTGTTGTTTGGATTGATGGAACGGCGCACCAACAGACTGTGGAAGCGGATGGAATCTACCGTTTCGATGAGTGGAAGGATTCAGGTTTACTGAGTCTCGGAGACACTTATACGCTCTATGTGAAACAGGGTAACCTGAATTACGGTTCGGCAACTTTTACATTTGATGGCTATACCGACATAGCACAACCCCTGCAGCTTGTGAAGCGAACTTGGTTTGAAGTGTCACAAATCGAATTCGACCGGCATAATCATCAAGGGGCTGTCACTGCCTTTCAGAATGGCATTGAACTCACGAGCGATTTTCCACAAATGTCCCCTGATCTAACAGTTCTATTGCTCAGCTCCTTCGCCGATGCCGTAGAGAAACAAGACGTTCAGGACGTTACCTACCTCGTCGTTACAGCAAAACTTGCCGACCAGCATGGTCAGCCCGAACTTGCCAAAAAGTATTGGGAAGAGGTAAAAATAAAAGCGGAAAGCGGAAGTTCTGCCGCTAAACTGGCGAGCCAACGACTCTGGGATCTCAACCGTGGACGTTATCTCTTGAATATCGGCTTAATTGTGTTGCTGGCAGTCCTACTGGCATCAGGCGTGTGGACGTTTATAAGATTCCGCAAATCCAAGCGAACTGTGCCAGGAGATGCGCAATGAATTGCGCGACTACGAACCGGGTTTATCTCTAATTTGAAATTGGATAAAACACTATCCGTTACGGCACCTGTATATTCGGCATAAGCTCCTCTAACACGACAGTCGCATACCCACCTGCAGGTAGTGTAAAATCGAGACGGACCCCCTTGCTATTGACAGATGACACCTCATGCAATTGCATCGGCATCCGTAAAGGTCTACGCGTCCCCGGCAAACGGATACCGACAACCTTACGAAAGGCTTCAAACCGAACCCCTTCATCTGCGAGGAGCGATGTCTCCAAAGCGAGTACGTCGCCAGTCGGTAGACGCATCTTATATCCGAAAATCGGACCCGAAGGACTAATTTCAAATGCATCTGCTCGCGATTGCTCAGTAGTCGCATCCGTAACGAGAAAAGGTGCTCCATTGTCGTGTTTCACAGCGATGTCCCCCTCAAGGAGTTTGTCCAAATAAGGAAGCCGCTTTTCTAAGATGCAGTTAAAGAGATACGCTTGGTACGCCGACAAATACAACTTGCGCAGCCGATGTGGAATACCCATTATGACCCTTTCGACGGTTTTTTTTTCTAATTCCCGTTGTACACGGCGTGAGACATGATCATCCTGTAGTGCGTCATCTGTGAGTATATAACGCATCACCGTCTCCCAATCCGCTTTTACTAACGCTTTACCAACCAGATGTGAATTGTTTTTATTCCCAAACCGCTGTGCTCCAAAGCGATTCGGTACACCTTCAGTTGCCATCCGCTTCATCACCGATTCGACACGCAGTAGGGCATCGTGAGGAATATCGCGGAGGATTATCTGAAACCTGTTGCCCCGGAGATGTCCCACTCTTAATTTATGGGGATGCCGTTCCGCCCAAAGGACTTCAATATCCGGTTGCTCAATTTTCAGAACTCGCTCCGGTAACACCCCTTCAACAGACAGTACTTGTGTTGTGACGGCGTTCTTATCCTTCAAGCCTGCGTAACCAAACTGCCGAGTATATACCTGCAAGTCTCGGGCTATTCGGTTAATCGCCTCCAAGGTCCCGAGATTCCGTTTCCGAATAGCGAAAAAGGTATGCGTCCCTGTTCCGGTAGGCTCATAAAGTGCTAATTCTTCGACAATAAAATCTTCAGGTTTTTTAATCATATTTTAATTATTCCTTGCGGATAAGTTTCGTAACTTATTATTGGAAAGGTTTTGATCTTGAGTCGCACTCCATTTCATTCCGTGCTTGGTTTTTGATGTTATGAATCTTAATTGTTCCTTTGGCTCCTCTTACGTCCTTTAGTATTTGCGCCATTATAGTCATCATCAGCCCGTTTGTCAAACCGTGAAAAACAGAAATATTTCTTTGCTATCAACGATTAAATGTGGTATACTTAATAGAGGCATATCTATAAAAAGGAGGGTGAGATGGCTTACATAATTTGCGAACCGTGCGTTGATGTCATGGACACCGCATGCGTTGATGTCTGTCCGGTCGATTGTATACACACTACTGAAGGCGAAAATCAACTTTACATAAATCCAGACGAATGTATCGACTGCGCGGCATGTGAACCTGCGTGTCCGGTTGACGCGATCTCTATGCAAAGTGATGTCCCCAGTGAATGGGAACCGTTTATTGAGATTAACCGTAAATTTTTCGAGACCTTCGTTAAACCTGAAACCGCGGATGAAGGAACCGGTGAAGCAGGAAAAACCGCACAAGGGAAGCAGCAAGGTATACCGGAAGAATTTGTACAAATACCAGAGGTTCCAGACTCAAGACTTCGCGCACCATACAATGTCTTAACAATGCTCGGACAACCACTTCTTGGTGCCTTTTCAGCCAAGTTCAAAACACGGCTTGAGGAGATGGCTGGCAATACGCTTGTCTTTAGTTCTGCGGTATCAACAGGTATCAACAGCCTCATCAACCTGACGCTCTATCCGCTTATCCTCTTCTTCATCGGGGTCAACGGGCAAAGTGCCAACCTTTTTACGAGTGAAGGCAACCTGATGATTTTCTTAGGGATCATCATCGCCATTTCTGAAGGCATTTACCGATTCAAAGACGAGTTCAATTCCACAGTTGAACAACCGCGCTACGGTGCCGCTTTCTACGGATGGTTCCCATCACTCATTGCAACCCCACTCCTGAGCGGCTTACGTTCAGCACTCACCGTTCAGCGAACCGAAGAACGCAGAACGATGCCGGGATCGGTCCTCACAGATGGTGAAATCTATTCCGACGACTTACGGGAACGTTACCGACGCTACGGTATGGTAAATCGCCTTACGGAGCTGGCGAATCACTACGAGGTGGAAATTGAATTCCCGAGGTGGGTTCCAAATTCCGTCGCCAAAGAAGAACATGAACTCCCTGATAGAATGCCAGACTACACTTATGAAATTCAACTCAGTTCACCGTATGCCCCCGGTGAACCACCGGCACCTGAAAGTATTTTAACTGTTCAGACACAATTGGACGATCCAAGGTTTACCTCTGTTGTGGGACGCACAAGTTCATTCCCGAACGGTTTCACAAATATCATGCCGATCTCAGGACAACCAGAGGATTTTCAGGCAACCTACCGGGATAAAGTGTTGACGATTATCGTTTCTAAAAGCGGCACATGTGAATCACTCGGACTTGAACCCACAGTGCATTATGCCAAACTGAAGGGATAGCGAAACTTGCAACTATAGGCTATGGTTGATAAAGAAACGCTTGTCGATTGGGATAAGCGTTACCTCTGGCACCCGTTCACACAAATGCAGGACTGGCTGGCGGAGGAACCGGTCATTATTGAAAGGGGTGAGGGGTGCTATCTCATCGATATTACCGGAAATCGGTATATTGATGGCATCGCTTCCATGTGGACAAACGTCCACGGGCATAACCATCCAGCACTGAACGCTGCACTCAAAACACAGATAGACAAGATCGCACACACTACACTGCTTGGGTACAGCAATATCCCTGCGATCCAACTTGCACAAAAATTGGTGGAACTCACACCGGCTGGACTGAACAAGGTATTTTACTCCGACAACGGTTCAACCGCTGTCGAAGTCGCCTTGAAGATAGCGTATCAGTATTGGCAACACAAGAAAACACCACAACGGAAATTGTTTATCCATTTCGACAATTCATACCACGGCGATACGATAGGTGCGATGAGTGTCGGTGGTATTGATAGTTTCCATACTACCTTTGATTCCCTCCTTTTCAAAGGTATCCGTGTGTCCGCTCTTGAAACCTATCCCCCCTCGCGCGCTGTGGATACATCCGATAATGCATCTGCGGTTAAAATTCGTTGGCTCAATGCGGTGGAACGCGCACTCTCCGAACATGAAGAACAAATTGCGGGTATTATTTTAGAACCGCTCATTCAGGGTGCCGGTGGCATGCTTATCGCACCGCAAGGATTTCTAAAGGAACTCGCCGCATTAGCAAAACGGTGGGAAACACTGCTTATTGTTGATGAAGTGATGACCGGGTTTGGTCGCACTGGCAAAATGTGGGCATGCGAGCACGAGGACGTTACACCCGACCTCTTATGCACAGCAAAAGGACTCGCAGGTGGTTATCTACCGCTTGCGGCTACACTCACTACCGACGAAATCTATAACGCCTTCCTCGGTGAGTACCGAGACCTCAAAACCTTTTTCCACGGACACACCTTCACGGGAAACCCATTGGCATGTGCAGTCGCATTAGAAAACATCGCTATTTTCGAGCGCGAAAATCTCCTTTCCCAACTCCAATCTACTATTGAACACTTCAGGAATCGGCTTCAGGAATTTTACAAGTTGCCGCACGTCGGAGATGTCCGAGTGTGTGGCTTTGCCGCCGGTGTAGAATTAATGAAAAACTCGGACACCTGCACACCTTATCCCTTTGAGGAGCAGGTAGGTATCCGAGTTTGTAAAGAGGCACTCACCCGTGGGGCGATACTTAGACCGCTTGTCAACACTATCGTCCTGATGCCCCCTCTACAAATCTCGATTTCAGAATTAGATACCTTGCTGGATATCGCCTATTCATCCATTGAAATTGTGACAAACGGATAATTTGAGTTCGTTACGGTGCCTGTAGGGGATTGAAGACCGATACTGGATTAATGCACTCGGATGATTCGGCGTCCTGTGAAGGTTTGACCAAACATATCCGTTGTCCGGACGTGGATAACGTGCGTTCCTTTGCGGACATCCGATGGGAGTTTAGCTTGCCAGATGTGCGTTGATTTTACAGCTCCGTTAATCACTCGTCCCCTTTGTGGCAGCTCGCTCTCCTCCTTCAACTGTGGCTTCATCGTTTCCCGAAGGGCGATATGCAGTTTTCGCTCAAGTTGGTCGGTATCGTCCCGTGCCTTGAGGGCTTTATAGTATGGATCTTCCTGAGGCATATAGGTCATCGGTTGCCATGTACCGACCTCGCCAAGACGAATTTCAACCGTTGAACGTTTGGTGCCTCCAAACACGTTAACGATTACATCTGTCTCACCAGTTTCTGCAGACGCAACTTCCCAGGGTGCCCATATATTCATCTGATAATCCGCTGGACGACGAGCGGCTTTAAACCGAATTGAATAGTGATTCCCACTGAATGTGAAGACACCATATCCATTCGGGGCACCATCTCTCATGGTTGTGTGAGGTATACCGACTTCATCAAACGTGCCCCGCCACCAACTGCCCGATGTGGTTGCATGATTGTGATGATGATGTGAGTCATCTCCATGCCAACCGTGCTCCGGTCCAACGAAGTCATCCCGTTGGAAGTGCGTGTGTGCTGACAGGGATAACGTGTAAGGTCGATCGCCGAGCAGATTCATCAATTCCTTCACATCACGCATCTCCGTCAATGGAATGTGTAGAGATATAACAACAAGCTGATCTTTCGGCACAAAAGCAAGATCGTTTCGAATGAACGTCAGCTGGCGTTCTCCCACCTCACTTGAGTAGCGAGGCCTGTTCTCCTCATCGTTGAAGAAGTACACATTATCAATGTTGATGAAATGGACAGGTCCCCAATCATAAGAATAGCAGGCGGGTCCATAAACACGTTCAAAGGTCTCATCTGCGTACCGGTCGTCTGTAGCAAGGAAGTTCATATCATGGTTACCATGGACGTTATACCATGGTATCCCAACGGTAGCCATCACCTCGTTAAGGGGGTGGAATAAGTCTAAATCGTCACCCACCAAATCGCCGAGACTGATTCCGAACACCGCATCAATTCCAATAACTTCTTCAATTACATCATGTGCCAACCACTCAATCTCTTGCATATTATAGGGCTGTGTATCCCCGAAAACGAGCACCTTGAAGGTATCCGCCTCAGACTGTTCAGTGAGCGGAAAATCAATCGATTCCGGTAATGGACCTGTTGGTGCGATGCCGGCATACTTTAGTCCTTCTGGCGAACCGTGTGGTTTGTGAATGTAATAAAATCGCGGGAGACGATTCTCATCAACCGGCGTCATAAACCCACGCGGCTTAATGACAAAGAGAATCGTGTCATCACTGACTGCGAGCGAGTACTGCCCGTTGGCATCGGTTTTTACAATATCCTGCCCATTAGAGACGCGAATCTCAGGCAACCCTTTTTCGTTGTCGTCCATCACTTGGTTTCCGTTTGTATCAAGAAATACAGTGCCGGTTGCGGTTGAATTTTCTGCGATACTGTTTCCAACATAGCAAAAAATCGAGATGACGATTAAAACCGCTAAATTCCATTGCTTATAATCCATACGAAAGCCTCCTTTTACACCAGTGCGTTGAGTGAAATTTTCTGATAGACCTAATATTGTGAACGTGAACGTGATATAAATCCGTAGGTTGGGTTGAGCGGATCTGACTCAAAATGCCATCAAGAAAATACACCTTTAAAAACACCTAAAAGCATAAGATCACCACAACACGAGTGAAACCCAACATCTCCTGACACCGATAACGTTGTATTGTTGGGTTTCGCTATGCTTCGTGCTAAGGAGCATTGCCCGAAAATGCTTATTTTGCGCATAACTGTAGGGATTCCTTGTTTCACCGCTCAACCCCGGCGAATGCCACACGCGCATTCGGCGTTGATTCCCTACGATCCCATCTACATTCTTATCAGTGAGCATTTTTATTTAAAGGTAAAGGTATCATTCCACCCCCCACTCCTGCCGGAGTTCTGTTATTGGTCTGTAACTTGCACCTTTGTTGTAGAAATTACCGAGCCAACTGCCGTCTTCACGGAAAAAGAAACGGTCATCTTTCTCTTCGTAAGCGAGTTGGTATCGCGTATCAATACTGATACGATAGCGATCAGAGCGATTGGGAGCACTGCTGTGCATCATGTAAAGCCCAAAAATAATAACGTCTCCCGGCTGGAAATGCGCCGTTGCCAGCGTGAATCCGAATTTCTCAACCATTTCGCGTGGATCCGTGCTGAATACGGCTTCTGTCAAATCACGATCCATATCGTCGCGCCATAGGTAGACTTTAATCGATCATGTCGATGGGAACCGAGGCAGATAACGAGGGGTCCGTTTTCCAGTCCGATGTCCGTCAATGCGCTCCACATCGTGTACCGATTCTGTGTGCCGCGCCCAACGTACACGCTATCGTAGTGAAAATGGTTGTGTCCCCCCTTCGCCATACAGCGAAGCCACCGTTTGTCAAACGTAATGACTGAACCACCGAGGAATTCTTCGTAGAACTGCATCGTTCGCTGACTATCGACAACATCAAGAATCGGTTTGGCATGAGCCACTTCTGTCTGTCGAAAAAAACTAAAGGTCTGATTCGCTTCACCGATAACACCGTCTTCAATCGGAGTCCCGGGCTTCAATCCACCACTTTGGGCAATGGCTTGCAATGTCCAAAGTGCCGCTTCCGCCGCATGCTCCGTCGGATGGAAACCTCGGATGAAGAGATACCCATCCTCACGCATCTTGCTGTGCAACGCACCGTAATTATTGAGAAGTGAGCTGGAATCTGCTAATTCAACGATCTCTGCACCAAAATGAAAACGATGCTCACCAAATTCAAAAGGTGTTCCCGCTGGGATTTTTTTCGGTTTGTTCAATATCATTATATCCTTTATAGTGGATCCGAAAAATAAATGAACACTTTCCTCCCCCGGTAGGTGCGGAATGTAATACAAGGAACGGAAATGTAATACATTGTCCCGCAAGTCCACATGTTGTCCTCGGATGCCACACGCGCATCCGTTCTGGCGCTACGGATTTAGTCTATTCCCAGACTAAATCCAGTCTCTCCCCAGACTAAATCCCCTAACCGCACCGATTCCGAAGTGTACACTTAATTGTGGGCTTTACTATAAATTAAGGGCATTTGAGTGATGGGTGGACATGTATCAGCACTCCTTTTAAGCAGAGCGGAGGTGATTCTTGAACTCATTCTATGTGGTCGTCTCGATCCACTGACGATATTCCGTCCACGCATCTTCAGAGCTGACGAAGGGTTTGAAGACGACACAACCACTAAAATGATACGGTTTTAACACCTCGCAGTTCCTAATAACCAGGGCAAAATCCCATGCTGGGTTCTTCAAGCCTCCACCCGTTGGTTGAATAGCGAATCGCAAATCAGCCTCGCTTTTGAACATCATTTCTAGCATCATGTTACGCCAGCGTCCGTAAAACATCGGAACAGCATAGCGAATCGGACGGATGTTGTGAAACAATCTACCATTTGGATCAGGTTCAATTGATAGCAGGGCGTCGGTTTCGCTAGCAAAAACGCGCGGATTGGGCGGGCTTTCCTCCAGTGATTCAATCCATTCGACGGGACGGTTTTTGTTTCGACGCCCAAGAAAGTAGGTCGTTTTGTTCTCAGGAGCGTGGATGTAACTTGCCCAGAACAACCCCAGCCAACCTTCCTCGAAAGCATTAGACCGGGCTACAATCGTTGTCTCCCAATTGATATAATGGGGCGAGATGAGCGTAAAGATAGTGCTCACATCAACGTGATGCGGTTCGGGGACAAACGTCTCTAACCGAACCGAATTGTCAGTTAGCCGAGTCAATTGGCTTGGTGTTGGCGGACTTCCATTTTTTCCATCAATCCAACGCGGTGTCATCGCTGCGCCTGAAACGTCAAAAATGAACTCGAAATTGAGGCTACTGCCCCATCCAGAACGAAAGATGTTCTCTTGAGGTCCCCTTCGACTGTAGAGCTGACGCACACCGTTATAACCGTTGGAACGCTCGAATGGAAAAGCAGTACTATCAAAACTGCCGTCCCGGTGTGCTTGGCTAAGCGTTTGGAGGCGTTTGGGGGGAATGCCTCCGCCATCGGTGTTGTCCACAACTTCGACAAATAGATCTCCGTCTACAAGAAATTCACTTGCCATGGGGCCAATTCCTCTTTAATGAGTCGATCCGATAAAAAAATAGGGCGGGTTTAAACCCGCCCTGCGAATGAAACCCGTTAGAAACTTGCCCTACCAACAGCCATGTTTCGTGCCCTATCCGTTACCTGAATGATAATGGTGTGCGCCCCTTCGGGAAGTTCACCCGTTTCGAGTAGGAGCTGCTCCATTTTGGAATCGAAGATACCATCATCAGGAAAAATAACTTTCCAGTGTTCATCGCTGTCAATCTTATAGACAGCCTTCTGGATCGGTGTGGTCATATCTGTAACGTCACAGGCAATTTTGTAGGTGCTATCACCGTTAGCAGTGACTTGGATTTCCCCCAGAGAAGGTTGCGTATTGTCTACCTCAACCGGCATACTCACCTTCTCAGCGGATTTAGCCCATCCGACTGGATTGCTGAGTTTGTCGGTAGCAACGACTTTCAAGGTATATCGTCCATCTGGGACGGTAGTGACATCCCATTCATAGTTCGCTTTGGACAATTCCTTTTTAAGGAGACGCCAGTTGCTCTCGTCAACCGCTTTGTAGTAGAGGGTATACTGCAACGTATCGGCATTTGCATCCTCAACCTTCCAACTCACCTTCCATTTTTTGGAAGGAGCGTCGCCTCCACTGCCTGAGCCACCGCTATCCCCGCCGCGCGCGCTTGGGGGCGGTAAATTACCGCCTCCGGATCGACGACCACGTTCTTGATTACCACCACCAGTACCGTCGTCTATTTCAATGCTGGTGAAACGTGGTTCAACATTCGTCTGCACAGAGGCAAGGGTAACCTTCTTCAAAATAGGCGTTTGCGCCGTGTCGCTGGTTGTGAACTTAGCACGCCACTGGATGTATTGACCATCTCCATTGGGAATCTGAGAGCCTTCCGCTGTTGTGAGTTCATCTGACCAGTCACTCCAAGTATCATCGGGTTTTTTCGTATTACCCGTCCGTGTTGAGAAGGCAACCGCGGTCCCTTCTGCCATCTCACCTTCCCAAGAGAGCTTTCCCCATCGAGACAAACTTTTCGCGTCGTGAACTATAGATTCAAGGGTACCCTCTTTAACGTAGGTGGCTGTGAGATTAAAAAGCTTACCGGGGTTACCTGTCGCGAGGAGCGTTTTGGTGTCCCCATCTTCCTTCTTCTGATGTATGGCGACGACCTGGTTCGCTGAACATTTACCGACTTCCACAGAGTCTCCGCTCATCGGATTGACACGATAGAGTTTTCCTTCATCTCCAGTGCCTACCAGAATTTGTGAGTCACTTTCAAGAACGATAGCCAAGATAAGCGGTTCCGGTGAATTCCAAATTGAGACAGCCGTACCATCCGGACGAATTTTGTAGATGTTAGACTTGTTTTCTTGTGGTGCCCCACCCCCTGGAGGCGGCGGCCCGGAGGGAGTCGGGGGTCCGCTTGAACCACCGCGTCGGTTCCTTGAGGGTTCAGCAGGTTGGGACGTAACCACCGCAGCATAGAGATTGCCTTGGGTATCCATTTCAAGGGCGCGCACCTCTTTCTCTTTCGCTTGATAGATAACCTTGGCAGTCCCCTCGTCTGTGATACGATAAATAATGCCGTTATCGCTGCTTCCCGCATAGAAACCATTTTCGTGTAGAAGGAGTGTCATGATATTTTTTTCTTCGGCATCAAACAGAACACTGGACTCACCATTTGGCGTGATTTTGTAAATTTTGCCATCCGTACCTGTTGCGGCATAAAGATTACCGGCATCATCAAATTTCAATGCCCACACATATTTGTCCCCTTCGTTGAGCAGGGTCGTTGGAGGGGTCGTCGCATCAGTGATTTTGTAAATCAACCCGTCGGGTCCAGTACCAGCGTATAGAGCATTGTCGGGTCCGATGGCGAGGCTGTAAATGGTAACCTCAGGTGAATTGTAATAGAGTTCGGCGGTGTCGCCATCGGCAGCAATTTTATAGATTTTTCCTTCGTTCCCGGTACCCGCATAGAGATTTCCCGCTGAATCTTCCACAAGTGCCCAGACTTGGGTCTCTTTGAGTTTCGTAAAGGAATCAATTTTGGGAGATAACATAACATCTCCGGTACTTGTAAGCGAAAGGTCTTTGGGCTTACCTGCTTCAAAATCCGCATGGTTTTCTTGTTCCCATAACGATGTATTGACTGCGGACGCGATGCTTGGAAAAATAAAGACGGTTAAAATAAGACTCCATAAGGAGATGACACGGCGCATTGAAAATACCCTCCTGTAGGGTTATTTAGGTAAAGCTTGAAAGTGAATATTAGCAAGCCACCAAATTTTAAGGTTTTATATTATTTTTAGCATTCACCCGGGCGAAGAAGATCCTTGTGTTTCCATACTACTAACGGGTGTTATAGGACGAGATGTCCGCATCTCAGTCCCCACCCCGCTCTTTAACATTATTCTGCGTTCCTATCCACAACGAGCCGAATCATGCCACTTCCATAAATGACATAGTCTGTTGACATTTTATCAATGTGTAACGTTGTTCCCACAGTATATCCACTATTGCCGATCTGCTTTGCGGTATTCATGACAGACATGACTGAAGGCGGCAGATGTGCGAATTCTTTACCCTGAACAGTGAGTCCGGGCTCAGGCACAAAGAGTTCCATAATAATTTCCGAGTTATTTTCACCCCGTTGCAACAATTCGACCAATTGATTGATGTCCCTGTGGCGAAAGTTCAAGGGTGCCCGGTTACGCTGCCACGATTCGTGAAAACTGGCATTGGTGGCGAGGAGCGTGACAAGTCCATCTGGAACATCTTTAGGAATCGTGATTGTTCCTGTCTGCACGATGGGGTTTTCAAAATAGGGTTGCAAAGTAATTGCTACCTCAACGGTATCCCCAGGGCGATAGCGGAGTTTATCCATCTGAAGACTTTGGATTCTCGCTGTTCGCCGTTTATCCTCGATGCTCACATCAATGGTGACATTTTCGACCGGAACGCTCGTATACTGGTTGAGGGATAACTGCAGCATTGGCATCATGAGGGTCTGCATGATCCCAAATCCTGGTGATCCTCTGGAAGAAAAGATGTTCTTATAGACTAATTCGCGCTTTTCGAGGTCGGGATGTTCTTTGAGAGTGATAGTTGCTCCCATATTGAGCGTGTAGTCTCCCAAATAAAACTCAAGTGTATCCATGAGCATCCACGCCCCCATACCGGTGTAAATCGGGGAGAAACTGCGATGCCGAATGACTTCGTAGGACTTCTGATGCTGCTTACCATCGGCGGTCTGCACGTTGACATTTACAGGAATATAACTCGGGTGCTTCCCTATGATACCAGCAATCGCAGGATCCCTGTCTTGCACCAAAGTTCCGATGGGCTGTGTCGGTGCTGCTACCTTAAAGGAACGGGAGCGGCTCGGCATAATAAAATGCACATATCCGCCAGAAAGCGGGATATTCACGTTCCCTTCTGCCGACGCAGAATGTCCATAAGCGAGAAGTTCATTGCCATCTACATAAGTGATAGTTCCATACCCAAAAAATGAAACATCCCCTCGGACATATTCTGTCCCGATGATCTGTCCTTCCTCAACTGGCGATTCCTTAACAGGACCCCCACTACCACCAGCTTGGACTGGGGTAAAATTGAGTTTATCAAAAACGGGTTTGACAAATCTCATCACTTCCGAATTGAGTGTCGGAAGCGCGACCGGAATAGATAACCGTGCCGATCTCACTTGGGAAGGCATATCGGCGATACTCTCAAGCCACATTTCATCAAAAGCACGCGGAACTTGTGCAACTTGACCATCGCGAAGCAGGGACTGCCCTGCATCCAGTCCATACTGATGCATTGCTGCGGAGGAATCGAGGTTAAAGAGCTGGGCACCCGCATAACTTAGATTGGGTTCCATCCCACGCTGCGCGACTTTCACCATCAATTCAATCGGCGTGACACCAAAGCCATTGGCGTGTTCTCGTTGGTTAAAATAACCGAGAGAAAGCGCGCCCATGAGTCGTCCGTCAATGTATATTGGACTCCCGCTCATTCCGCCTGCGACACCGGTCCGTTTAAAGTTGTCGCTCAAACCCTTCATCCATACAACATGCCACCCTGGGATAAAGTTGTATTCAACACTGACAACTTCACATTCAAATTCCTCCACCGTTGTTCCGAAAAACACAGTGAAGCCTTTTCCCTTCATGCCCTTTTTCACTTCGGACAACGGCATAAATTTTTCAGCATCCCACTCAATCTGCGCATAACTCTGATATGCAGCCAAGCAACATATCATAAGCGTGCAAAGCAAAACCTTTTTCACAACATCTACTCCTCTCTGAACCATTGAAATCTGTTTATGTTTAAATCCATTGAAAACATAATAATGCATTATACCAAAACAACAGACGCGATGTCAACCTGAATTAGGAAAAATGCTAAAATCCGAAGTGGAGCAAACACTGATTTTCACTTGATTTTTTTTCCCATCGGTGTTACTCTAACAAGACTTACGCAGTTTTGACCATAGCAAGCTCTATTTGATTGTGCCCGCTAAAAATCTCACACGTGTAACGGCACAAACTAACAATTTATCCTACAAAAGAGCAGCGTGCGTAAGTCCTATGAAAATAAAACACTTTAGGAGCAGGACGCATAGCATGTCGAATACCGCTTGCATCCTTTCAATCGACCAAGGGACAACGGGGACTACCGCTCTCCTTGTTGATGTGAAAGGAAACATTATCGCACAAGGATACCAAGAATTCACACAATACTATCCCCATCCCGGTTGGGTAGAACACGATCCAGAGGAAATCTGGAACGCCACTTTACAAGCAATAGACGCACTCTTTAAAAAAGAAAATGCCCTGAATATCGTTGCTATTGGAATTGCAAACCAACGTGAAACCACACTTGTTTGGGACAGGGAAACGGGAAAACCGATCTACCCCGCGATTGTGTGGCAGTGCCGTCGTACCGCAGATAAATGTGCATATCTTGCAAAACAGGGAGCTGCAGAAGAGATCAAAGCAAAAACAGGTCTCGTAATTGATGCCTACTTTTCTGGGACAAAGGTTGCATGGATCCTGGATCACGTTAGCGGTGCTCGGGAACGCGCAGAACGTGGAGAACTCGCATTCGGAACTGTAGATACTTGGCTTCTTTGGAAACTAACAGATGGTGCAGTCCATAAAACCGATTACACAAATGCTTCACGCACCCTACTCTTTAATATTAATACACTGTCATGGGACGAAACCCTTTTGGAAATTCTCAACGTCCCGAAAGCGATTTTACCGGAAGTCTGTCCCTCTGCGAGCAACTTTGGCACAGCGAGTTTCTACCGGAATTTTTGGCTTGAAACATTTGGTAAAAATATATCTCTGGATGGGATTCCAATCACCGGAATAGCAGGGGACCAGCAAGCCGCGCTCTTCGGTCAATTGTGCATCAAACCCGGCATGGCGAAAAACACCTACGGCACCGGCTGTTTTCTCATGCTAAATACAGGTGCTGAAAAGGTATTAACAAAAACTGGACTACTGACAACACTCGCTTGCAGCTTAGACGAAAACCCCGTTTACGCACTGGAGGGAAGTGTATTTGTCGCAGGTGCTGCCATCCAATGGCTCCGAGACGGCATCGGATTTATTAAGAGTGCATCAGAAACCGAAGAAATTGCTTATAGTACACCAGATTCGGAGGGTGTCTTTGTTGTTCCTGCCTTTACTGGACTTGGCGCGCCGTATTGGGATCCCGATGCGCGTGGTGCCATCCTCGGCTTAACGCGAGGGAGTACCCGTGAACAAATCATCCGCGCCACATTAGAATCCGTCGCGTATCAATCCGCGGACGTTGTCAGGGCAATGTTGACGGATGCAGAGATGTCCCTGGAGCAACTACGCGTTGACGGTGGTGCGGCGGCTAACAACTTCCTCATGCAGTTCCAAGCGGATATTCTGGGGATAAATGTTGAACGTCCGGCACAAATAGAATCAACGGGCTTGGGTGCTACGTACCTTGCAGGCATTACCGCTGGTGTATGGAAGGACATCGAAGAACTTGAGACAAATAGAACCGAGGAAGAAAAACTGGACGACTCCACTTCTAAAGCTCGCGTCTTCTCACCACAAATAGACGCAAAGCAACGCAACGAAAAACTCGCGCAGTGGAAGAAGGCGGTGCAACGAGTTATGAGTTAAAATGCGACTCCAATGGAAGTACTCCCTTGTTATTAATCTCTGTGTTATAGCAATCCTCGTGGCGTTTTACTTTTTCGATAGCATCCGTGTCCGAAATGATATGAATGCGCTCCACGCTTTGGGGGCAGAACGCGGTGCCGAACTGAGGAAAATCGCTGAAAACACGATTCTTCGTGCCGTTGAGAGAGAAATCGAATCCACAACGGTATTCGATGCCCAGCTACTGGATCAAGCACTGAATAAACTGAAGCGGGAACATCCGGATATGCAAAATGTTCTGAATATCCACGTCTCCTTAAACGACACCCGTATCCGTTCGAGTCTCCTTGCCGGTGAAGATACCGTTGATATAAATCTTGATTCAGTGGATCTTGAACAAATTGAGACGAAAGGTGCGACGATACACGCTATTGAGGGACAGAACGCAACGGCTATTGTTATCAAATATACCGCTGTTTTGACCGGACCAAAGCCGATTGAGTTGGAGTCCCCCGATTTCGCATATGAACCCATACTCGATAACGGGACGCTGCCGTATGAAGTCTGGAAGAGAGCCTTTGGTGAAGATGTCTACGTGCCAGACGATCCAGTGATAACTGAGGAGAAAGGTAGACGCTGGCGAATGACGGATCAGGAAAAAGGCGATCTCTATAACTTATGGAAACAAGATGAGACCTTGTGGATTCAGAAAGCATTAACCGGCTACATACAAGTCCTTTACGATGTCCCTTATATCGGCAGATCCATTCGATATTCATTGCTAATGCATGCAATACTCATCGTAATCGTTGGAGCACTCCTCGTAATTCTGATTGACTTGACAACAAACCATCTAATTATGAAGCCGTTAGAGCGGATGACCCGTATTATACAGAACGCTGAAAGTGGGGATTTATCACTTCAAGAGACTTATTCATCAGATGAAATCGGGAGGGCAACCTACAATCTCGCAAGGATGCTGTGGCAACTACGGGACTCTCATTCAAAACGGATTGCTGCCTTAGGACAATTTGCCGCTGGCGTGGCGCACGAAATTCGGAATCCCCTTAATTCTATCGGGATGACAGCCCAGCACCTGAAATCTGTTTTCTCACAACGAAAGGTGAACCAAGACGACATTGAAGAAGCGAAAGAACTTTTAGAGATCGTCGACCAAAAAATAACGGAACTGAAGCAGACCTCAGAGCAGTTCCTCACACTGAATCGACCGAGAAGATTGAACGTAGAATCGACAGACCTCAATGCGCTTGTGGAGCAGGTTTTATCTGAGTTCGCGCTTATCGCTGAGGAAGCCAAAGTACAAGTCATTAGAAATTACGATGAAAATCTACCAGATGTCCCGCTGGACGCTGCCTTAATGCGACAGACGTTCTTCAACTTCGTGCAAAACAGTATCCAAGCAATGCCGAAAGGCGGTAGCATCTACATCACAACCCTTGTGGAGCAGATAGATCAGAACAAGAGAGATGCAGTGATTGAAATCAGAGATACCGGCATAGGCATCCCAGAAGAAATTCAGGAACAAATTTACGATGCGTATTTTACAACCAAAGATGCCACGGGCGGTATAGGACTCGGTCTCGCCGTTTCACACCAAATTATTACGGCTCATAAAGGCACAATTGAAGTCCGAAGCAAAATTGGAATGGGAACCGCTTTTAAAATCAGTCTCCCGGTGAATGCGGACGAACTGCCATAACTTCAGAACTGAGATGAGGAGAATCAAACAATGGCATCAATACTGATTGTAGACGACGACCAAGCACAACTGACAATCTTACAGCGTATTTTGAAACGCGAAGGGTACACGGTTGAAATCGTTGGAGACAGTAAAACCGCGCTTGATAGTTTAGAGAAACAGATGTTTGATCTCGTTATCAGTGATATGTGGATGTCCTCCCGATTTGAGGGGAGAGACCTACTTCGGGAAATAAAGCGGACCGATCCAGATCTGCCAGTGCTTATCATGACAGCGTTTGCGGAACTAAACGACGCTGTTAATCTCGTGGCACACGAAGGTGCATTCTATTATCTTGAAAAGCCGATCCAAATCGAAGTCCTGAAACGGGAAGTGAAACACGCACTACAGACTCGCGGCGCGCTTCGCAGCATCGAAGCGGAAAGCGATGACGCAACACCCGAAATCCAGATTGATGAAATCGTCGGTGATAGCGAGAAGATGCAGGATCTTTTCAAAAATATGGCTCGGATTTTGCGTCGTGGTGTCACACAAGTTCTCATCACAGGCGAAACGGGTTCAGGGAAAAGCCTCATCGCGCGCGCCCTTCACAAACACGGGTCTCGAAAAAACAAGCAGTTCATCTCGATCAACTGTGGAGCAATCCCTGAGACTCTCATTGAGAGCGAATTGTTTGGACATGAAAAGGGGGCGTTCACAGACGCATCACACCAAAAGAAAGGACTTTTTGAGGTCGCAAATGAAGGGGTGCTTTTTCTTGATGAAATCGGGGATCTCCCGATCCAAACACAAAGTAAACTATTGCACGTCCTTGAGGAACGCGAGATACGACGAATTGGTGGGATTCAGAACATCAAAGTAGATGTCTGTGTGATTGCGGCAACGAACAAAAATCTCATCCAAGCCGTTCGAGAAAGCACGTTTCGGGAAGACCTCTACTTCCGTTTGAATGTTATCCCGCTCCACGTTCCACCCCTTCGAGAGCATCCAGAGGACGTTCCTTTGCTCGTGAATTTTCTCATCCAGAAGTTCAGTAGCGAATATGCAGAAGCACTCCCGAAACAGGTTACACCACAGGCAATGTCTATACTCAGGCGGTATCACTGGCCCGGCAATATCCGGCAATTAGAAAATTACCTCCGTCGTATCTTTGTGCTCTCAGAAAATGAAGTGATTGATAAAGACGAACTACCACCGGAGATTTTAGATACGTCGCTTCCAGCCACCGACGTTGATTTTGATATTCCTGAGGAAGGAGTTTCCCTTGACGAAATTATCAAGGAATACGTGTGCAGTGCGTTATCAAAAAGCAATGGGAATCAGATTCAAGCGGCAAAACTGTTGGGGATTTCGCGACGCAAGCTTCAGCACCGGATGCAGAAATACGGTCTCCGAAGTCAAGATTTCAAAACAGACTTTTAAACGACTGAATCTGATCAGCGTTCCCTGTGCAAGCCTCTATAGGCTTGCAGGACAATGTTACACGCTGGTTTTCGGGTAAGTCAAGAACCTGCTTCAGGTTTAAAAAGGTTACTCACTTCGCCGAGAACCATTGCGTAATGAAATGGAGCAATGCCCAGATTTAATAGTTTAAAAAACTAATAGCGTGGCATTTGTGGATCTATTTCCCGTGCCCATCGATCAATACCGCCGATTAAACTCTTCACCGATTTGAAACCGAGTTGCTGCAAAAGGAACGCCGCGTCAAGGCTCCGCATGCCCCAGTGACAATAAACAACAATCTCAAGTCCAGGGGTAATTTCGTTACAACGCCTTGGTAACTCGCCGAAGGGAATCCATACAGCACCTTCAAGGTGAACCATCTGATACTCCCATTCTTCCCGAACATCCAACAAAACGAAAGGTATACCTCTGTTCATCATGTCCTTGAGCTGATTCGGCGCGATAGCGTACGCATCCGTCTCCAACGGAAGAATCGCTTCCGCTACGCTGGGGGCAACTTTCGGTAATTTTCGATCTCGCAAATTCCCGATATAGCGTCGCCAGATTTTTTTTACTGCTTTTTTAATACACTTAAACATTGCTTTTTTAATACACTTTCTCGGTTCTCTTCACACTCACTCAGAAGGTTACGGTAACCCCCAATGTAGGGACAATCGGAAAGAGAGGCTCTTCTTCAATCGCACATCCAATAACAGCATCTGTCACTTCATCGCGTAGCTGACTAAAAGCATACTGATCCAGATTGGCATGGTTATACAGGTTCAATATTTGAAAATACCAAGACAACTCCCATCGTCGATACGGACTCCGCTTTGTAATACGGAAATCGAGGCTGTGGTAGGCAGGCATCCGCGCTGAGTGTATATCACCAAACTGTCGATCACAGACAACAATACTGCCATCCCTCACTTCTCGGTGAATGAGAGGGGTTCTCGGTTCACCCGTATGGAAACGCCAACTCAGATAGAGATACCACGTCGGGGCAAACTGATAATTACTGCTAACAGCGAAAGAATGCCGCCGATCGTGTTGACGGAAGCGTTTTGTTCCATTTGCGATCTCTTCTGCGATTCCAAAGGCATAACCGAGTGTCCACGTCAAACGGTTTGATACGACATGGGTCATAAATACATCAACACCTTTGGCATCCCCAGACTCAGGCGAGTTAAAAACCTGATTCTGCCTTCCAAACTCACGAAGTCTGCCAACAAGATTATCAAAAGTATTGTAATAACCTTCGACACGGACCAAGAAACTATCGACAGGAGTGTACTCAAATCCGAGGATGTAATGCACCGCTTGCTCCGCACGCCCGACCGTTTCAACGCCATCCTCGACCGGAATTCCCATTAGGTGAACGGGTTGGTGATAAATCCCCCAAGCCCCCCGCAAAACGAGATGCTTCGTCGGTTTCACGGCAAGCGCGACTCGCGGACCGACTTCATACCGCTGAATACCTTCCTCTCGATAATGCTGGTAGAGATAATGTCCACCGACATTGAGCGCAAGTTTGGAATGGAGCTGCCACTCATCTTGGAGAAATAGATTGAATTCACTCCCCCTATCGTCAACATCGGCGAGAATTGGCTTGTAGACGTTTATGCCCGCCTGCCGTTCCTGAACATCATATTGATACTGGGCAGTCAACCAACGCCATGTAACACCGCTGCGGAGGGTGTGTTTGTCAAAAAGATTTGCTGTAAGTTCTGCTTTTGTACCGAAGAACCCGAAATTGCGATTATCAACATCTGCTTTCCCTGTCGTTCTATCCTGACTGGATGTGCCAGCGAAAACAAAAAAGTCCGTCCAATGTGAATCCCCAAAAATATGCCGCCACTTTGCCCAAGTTGTCGAATTGTCGTATCGAGAGTCCAAGTTATTGTCTACATCATCTACACGAATCCGATTCGTATCCCAACCATATAAACCATTTAGCGTGACGGTATCTTTCGGCGTAACTTGATAGGTTAATTTGCTATAGATGTCAGCGTATTGCGGTTTATAGTTTTCATCGATATCCATGAGCATGAGAATCAGATCGATATACCCTCGGCGGGCTGACAGAAGCCAGCTCCCTTTTTTTGAAAGAGGTCCTTCAAACGTGGCTGTTGCGTTAATTAAGTCTACCCCAAAATTGGCGGAGAATTTCTCAGTGTTTGGCGTCCTCGTTGTGATGTCAAAGACCCCAGACATTTTCTCTCCATACTCCGCAGGGAATCCACCTATCAGCAAATTGGTGTTCTGAATGAGACCTAAACCTATCAGTGAAACTGCGCCACCGAAGTCCTGGAGGTGATACGGATTATAGAGTTCCATCCCATCTAATCTGACTGAAATATCGTCCTTTTCTCCACCCCGTACACTGAAGCGCGTACTATAATCGCTTGAAGCCACCCCCGGAAAAATATGACCTGCCCGCATGACATCGTTGTCTATTAGCGGAAACCGTTCAATCTCCTGCTTCGATAGCGAAATTTTCGCCGACGCGCCATCGTAGATCGTAAAACGACCGGGTGTTACAACGATTTTCTCTAATTGCACAGGGGCTGTATCATCTTCAGCAAGAGCAGTAAACAGACCCATTACCGCAAAAAAAAGAGTGAAAACAGCCAAATACACTGTTATGGGTTGTCGGTTATCGGTTACCGGCTGTCGGTTACAAGAGGGTTTTGTTAAACGAAAACCTCTTAACTGAAAACCGACAACTGAAAGGTTTTTTCGCAAGAAAAAATCGAACCGAGAACCACTAAGACTGAACATTTAGTTGCACCTCAAGGGTTTAAGTCTATCTGCGCCTAATATAAAATTATAGCATATCCCAACGGTTGAAGTCAATTGAGAATCGGAGACAATTCGCTTACCAGATCTTACCGATTTAGGGAGAGAAAAGTTTGACGTTCAAGACAGTTGTATGCTAAACTATACATCACAATTCGTCGCTACAAAAGGAGCAAATATGATTTCAGCAAAATCCCTGTTCGCGCTTTTTAGTGTGTTTTTCTTTTGGTCTATTACCGGCTTTAGTTTCGCCGCTGGTGGATTTGAATATCTGCCCGATGAATCCACGCTGGGTTTATGGCATTTTGACGGTGGCGATCTAACAGATACCTCCGATAATGCAGTTAAGGGTGAAGTCGAAGGGAAAGCCGCGTGGGACGAAAACCAAGACTGGAATAAAGAGAATAAACCCGGAAAATCGTTTGTCTTTGATGGCAATGCAGTGATCTCCCTCGGTGAGGCGAAGGTGCTTATACCGAAAGTAGAGATCACAATTGAAGCTTGGGTTTACCCCGAAGATTTGAGCGGATGGCGACTCATCTTTACGAATTGGGACGGACCACCCGGTGCCTACCATCTGGGTGTTCAGAACGGTATCGCTAAATTCCATATCAACACAGAAAAAGGCGTTGCGTTCGCTGGTGCCGCGAAGCCGTTAGAATTAGAGGAATGGCAACACGTCGCCGGTACCTACGATTCCAACCAAATTAAACTCTATATTGACGGCAAAGAGGTAGGTTCAACAAACCACGGTGGCAAATTACAGAGTGCTGGATTCGATGTTATTATTGGCAGCAAGAACACTCGTCAGTTTAACTGGAAAGGTTTGATGGACGAAGTCCGAATCAGTGATATTGCAAGGAAGACTGATGTGCTGAGTCCAAATTTGGACGCGCCCCAGGCAGTCGATTTTTCCGAACTGACCTTGCCAATTTTATGGGGATACCTCAAAGGTTAAGCGTAGAAATGATGCTCTTTTGGAAAGACATATCGGAAAAAAATTATGACAGAGGAAGTTAGATCCGCATTAGCACGCGGCACTGCTCATTTACTGACACAACACTGTAAAGATGGTAACTTCGAGGGACAACTCTCCTCGAGTACTTTCCCTACCTGCGCGTATGCGTGGATTGAACTCATCCGAGGCGAAACCCCGGATTCAGCTCTGATCGAATGGTTTATCGCAAATCAGAACCAAGATGGCGGTTGGGGATTAGATACCGCAAATGTCTCAAATGTAGAAGCGACCCGATTCGTTCACTTAATACTGGAGCAAACCCAGCAACGTGCCCCCGATCCATCCCTCGAAAAACTGCTTGCGTCTGTCCCGAAATATGAACCTCACCTTGCCTTAGTCAAATTGGCTTATGCCGCTTTCAATCAGTTCGATTGGAAGGAACTGACCCTCTCCGAAAACGCCATACCCCTCATGAAACTCGCCAGACAACTGATGAAGATTCCGTTACTCGGCAGTCGATTGAAGCCACCGAGACATCGTCTGCCCCCTGTTGCGCTTTTCAACACGCCAATGTTCGATGCCCTCTTCATTGCCGAACAACATACACTCGTGCCGGTCTTCATTATGATCGAACTGAACACGGCAAGACGTCCTGAAATGATAGCATCCCTCGCGACATGGTTGAAAACACACGTCCTCAGCGATGGAAGCTGGTTTCGAGTGAACTACATCACAGCCCTTTCTGTTTTGGCACTCATTGAACTTCAGGAAAAATGGGAAGCGGATGAAGAGATCGCAGAACTTATCGAACGCGGTATCGCTTGGCTCCGCACGACGCGAAACCGTGATGGCGGATGCCGAGAGGCATTGAACCTGAATGTGTGGGACACCGCTCTGAGCATTATTGCACTAACAGATGTGTACGCCACACACAATGAAGCGAAAAGTCGGGAATCGGAGTTCCCTCCTACTGATGAACTCACAGACAAAGTGAAAAGTGCTGCACAGTGGCTCATCAACCATCAAAATGAAGATGGCGGATGGGCGTTTTCTGGATTAAGAGACAGTACGCTTCCAAGCGACGCTGATGATACTGCCCTCGGGACCCTCGCTTTAATTCGCTCACTCCTCGTAGGTTCACCGATTGACCGTGAGGCTTTAGATAACTCGGTTCACCGTGGCATTACATGGCTGAAGACCCAACAGGTACGCGATGGCAGTTGGAGCACATATCAACCCGGTCAAGGAGATGTCGGATGTGTGAGTATCACAGCACATGCAATTGAAGCACTTCTTGCTTTTGATCAGAGCGATATCCCTGATATACCGCATGCTCGCGAGGCGATGATTGCTGGCGTCTACTGGCTCCGCGAACAAATTAATCGCGATGGGTATTGGCGAGATCTCTGGTTAGCAAAAGATACGTATGGCACCGCCTGCGCTATAGCCGCACTTGTCAAGGTCGGATTAAAAAATGTTCCCGAAGTCCAGCGGGGGGTCGCATGGCTCGAACGCAGGCAAAATCCCGATGGTGGATGGGGCGAAGATATGTTTGGGAATCCGACTGAAAGCACAGTTGAACAGACAGCATGGAGCACCTACGCGCTCCTGCTTGCGAATCCTGAAAATACTGCCGCTGAACAAGGAATTACATTTTTACGCAAACACCAACGAGAAGACGGCTCCTGGCCCGAACAGTGCGTCGGTATCTATTGGGAGATCATCGGTGGCTACGCCGATCCGATTTATGCGTCCGTTTTTCCGATACTTGCCCTCAATCAACATTCACAAACAACTCTTTAGGTCCGCATGGGAAGGAAATCGGGGTTACAAACCCCTCCCACAATATCGATTATTATCCCAATCTTGAACGAAGCAAAGATTTTGGACAAAACACTGTCTCAACTTCAGCCCGAATTGGGACCCCACGAACTGATTATCGTAGACGGTGGAAGTAGCGATGAATCCGTGTGTATCGCTAAGAAGTATGGCGAGGTTTTAACATCGGGGCGTGGAAGGGCAAAACAGTTAAACGCAGGTGCGGCGGCGGCAACAGGGGACATCCTGCTTTTTCTACATGCCGATATTAGGCTTGAATCGGGAGCATTAGTAGCAATGGAAACAGCACTGTCATCGGGTTACGTCGGCGGTGGGTTCCGTCAGAAGATCGACGGCAGAAATACCCTCTACCGTATGATTGAGATCGCAGGCAACATCCGAGGCAAATACCTAAAGGTATTTTATGGGGATAGTGGCATTTTTTTAGCACGTACCGACTTTGAGAAGATCGGCGGTTTTCCAGATGTCCCGATTCTGGAAGAGATGGAATTTTCAAAAAGTTTGCGAACATTCGGCAAAACAACGCTCATCGTGCCACATATCCATTTATCCGCGAGACGATGGGAAGCGAGGGGTATCATCCGAACCACATTAAACAACTGGCTGATAACGCTCCTATATTTCCTGAAAGTCTCACCAAAGAGGCTTGCCAAACTCTATCGGCATATCCGGTAGCAGCAACCATAGAAAGGCACGCAATAGTTTGTCGCCGATTCAAGCGATCAGCACACGTGATTAAGCAATAGGGACTTTGAAAATTCCATTCTGGTTTTGAACCATGGAGGCATTTACTATGAAACGTTCACACATTCTTTGTGTTCTCAGCTTGATGCTGTTCTATACAGATATTTACCCGATTTTGGCACAAGCACCCACAACCCCTAAAATAGCGTTCATGACAGCACGGAATAAGAATAGGGATATCTATCTGATAAACCCCAACGGTAGTGGAATGGAGAGAATTACTCGGCACCGCGCGATGGATGTCGGGCCCCAATGGTCGCCGACGGGTGAACAGATCCTTTTTCATTCCGATCGAGACCGGTTTCCACTCAGTTACGACCTATACCTGATGGATGCCGACGGCTCTAATGTTCGACGCATTTTTGCTAAATCGGCGGATAGAAGCGGTGCAGACTGGTCCCCGGATGGAGAACAGATTGCCTACACGCGCTGGGAGCAAGGGAAATTTTTCATTTACATCGCTCCAATAGATGGGAAAAAAGAGGAGCGTATGGTAATTGGGTGGGGACCTTCATGGTCTCCGGACGGCACGGAGATAGCCTTTGTTCAGGGCGCGCCGCGAGATCCAAAGCGTATTAGTATCCTCAATGTGAAGACGGGGAAACAGAAATTCTTCTTTCCACCCAAGGCACCCGACTGGGTCCGGCATGTCGCGTGGTCTCCAATGGGAGACAAATTCGCGTTTTCTTGGAACAAAGAAGTCCCTGGGGATCATGATACAGAAACCATTTACATTGTCAATCGGGACGGCACGGGGGTTCGACAGGTCATTAACAAAGCCGTCCGTCGCGCTGTGGAGCCAAGCTGGTCACCCTCCGGCGACGCGCTTCTTTATCATGCTTTTGATAAGAACGATGACCTGCAAATGTTCAAAGTCTCTTTGGCGGACGGAGTGCCCGTACAACTCACCCCTCCAGGGTTCTGGCATTATGTCGGGGATTGGTTTGACCCAGCGTTTGCCTTGCCTGTTTCACCGCAACCGCATTTATTAGCAACGACGTGGAGCAAAATGAAAGCTACGTCCCTTAAATAGCAGTGCTTCTGTTATAGTAAAGTCCATAATTACGAGAACACTTTCATTGTAGCGTAGACTGTGAGTATAGTGCTAAAGGGGAAACCCAAACTAACAGTTTATGCTACAGCCGTCAACTTATTTTTCGACTTTACTATAAATAGATGGACGAGGTTTCCACCCTTGCCAGTGAAAAGAAAATGCCTCTGTTCCGTTCGGACGATACAGAGGCATTTTCTTATAGTGAGGTGTTGAGAAGCAAGAACTATCTTGACGATAAAGCGTGCAAAATTAGCGAACCTGCTTGATTGAACCCCAAGTTGTTGTTAATTTATTCTTGGCTTCAACAGCGAACTCCCCTTCTTCTGCCAGCCAGTTGTTGATGAATTCAGCAACCCCGATACCACGGATATCCGTCTTTTCGGGCCATTCAGGTTTCGCAGCCTGCCACATAGCGGCAATCATACCTACCCCGTCTTTTCCGGGTTTCTTACTAATAGCGACCGCGGGATCGGCATTATTCTTGTCTGATTCTCCGAAAATCACGAGGTTCCAATCCGAGCCTTTAAACTGCTCTACGTGCCAAGGACGGTCAGAGTTGAAAGCGTCCATCGATGGAATGAATTCTTTGCCGAGGTCGGTTGGCTTCATGGCACCGTTCCGGGCACCGAAACTGAGTCCAGGAATGTCAAAAACATTGGCAGCCCCTTGAGCACCATTGTTTGGGCTTCGGACCCCACCCTCGTAACTCATATAGAAGATCCAGTCTGCGACGTTAATGACGACATTCCCCGCCTCAACAAAATTCTCGACGTTAGATCCGTCAGGATCTTTGTTTGGGAACTCATACAGTCCGCTCGGACAGGTTCCACAAGCGAGGATAAGAACATCCTGTTGACCGTTATCGGTATGCTCGACAGTCCATTTCGCGAGTGGAGAATCATCACCGACCTCATCGCCGTCGCCGAAATCTTCGATGCTGTCAAATAAGGCTTTGACCCCTGGGTCATCTTTAATGACTTTGACGTTTTCCTGAACGGCTTTATCGGAAATCCAACCGGGGTTTGTGGGACCCGAGTAGAAAGCCAAATCATTCGCTGAAACCGTAGTTACACAAGCGAAAATAGCCAAGAGGGCTATACTTAGATAAATTTTCATGATGTGCGAAACCTCCTTTTTGGTTGCCATCAGTTTGTAATTGTTGGAGGGTGGAACGTTAACATTCCACCCGTATCTTCGGTAAAGAAAAAGATCGTTGAAAAGGCAACTAACGACCCAGTTTAATTTTTCCCCAGGTTGTGGTTGCTTTACCTTGCGCCTCTACTGGCGTTGCTATACTTCCGTTTTCCATAAGCCAGTTGGCAATAAATTCAATAACACCACCAGCCCGCGGGTCATCACCATTCCAGTTGGGTTGGGCTTTCTGCCATAGAGCAGCGATGATTCCGCCATAAGTAGTGTTCACTGCAACTGCTGGATCTGCGGAATTTGGGTCATTATTTGAAATAGCGAAGGCGGTGACTTCCCAATCCGTACCTTCAAATTGCTCGAGATGCCATGGTCTATCGGACTGAAATTCCACCAGCGAAGGGATGTATTTTTTTCCTTCTTCCGTCGGGACCGCAGGTCCGCCTCTGTTTCCGAAACTCAGTCCGGGAATATCAAAGACGTTGGCAGCACCATCAGCACCGTTATTTGCACTTCGCGTACCGCCTTCGTAACTCATATACAGGATCCAGTCCGCGACGTTAATGAAAACGTTGCCATCCTCAATGAAGTTTTCGATATTAGAGCCATCCGGATCTACATTCGGAAATTGATAGATAGCACTCGGTGCGGTTCCGGACGCAGCGATGAAGACATCCTGTTGTCCATTTCCGGTATGTGCCTGCATCCATTTGCCTAAGGGTGAATCGGAACCGACCTCATCACCATCACCATAGTTTTCAATACTTTCAAAGATGGCTTTCATTTGATCGTCGTTCATGATTGCCTCAGCATTGGCTATAGCCGCTTCTTGCGAGATCCAACCCGGATTTGTCGGACCTGAGTAGATTGCTAAATCTGCTGCAGGAACACTCGTCAGAGCAAGAACAAAAAGGGATAGGCTGAGGATTGTGATAATGCTTCTTTTCTTCATAACTAAAGAATCTCCTTTTTATCTTAATAAAAATGGTTTGTTAGTGCTTCAGGTTCGCCCATGTTACGGCAAGTTTGCCGTTAGGCTCGACAGCGAGACTAACTTCATTTGGTTTGTCGTAAAGGTAAAGGTTGTCAATATAGTAGTGTTGAAGTTGATTCGTGTGAAAACCCAGAACCCCCTTGGGATGTAGATTCTTAGCGTCTGTCCATTCCGTGACCTTTTGAAACACCAACTCCCCTTGTTTTTTGATGTGGAGTTGAAACGTGTTGGCGTCTCCAAGCAAAGCGAGGGTGTACCACTCCTTTGTCAGGATAGGGAAGGGAAATTCGGCTCTGAAGTCGCGATACTCATTCCATGTACCGCGATCGTTTCCTTCCCGTTTGTACCAACGTGCGGAGTTCGGGCGGCCGAATCCATTCGCAGGGGTGATAATTAACTGATAGAAGTGATAGTCTATGTTGGCGCGAAATAGAAGCTCCATTTTGCTCGGAAAATCATCATCATCAAATAAGTAGAAATCAAGGCGAAGCCCAAAATCCTCAAACTCAATGAGTCCGTATCCAAAATCAACTTCGCCGTTTCCATCACCGGCAAGGCGATGGATCTCCAATTTACCACCCTTCACTTTCCAGGACTCATCTTGCCCTTTCCAGTATTTATTTTTAAGTTTACCTTCAAAGTCATCTGCTACGAGGAGCTCGGCACCACCGATCTGGGGGAGAAGCAGAAGCGCAATGGCAAGGCAAACGGAAATAATAACTTTCAGCATAACATCCACCTTAAAATACACATAAAAATCTACTTTCCATTATAAATTATCTTACCATGATTCGTCAAGGCAATTTTATAGAGGCATTTTATTTTAACATTTTCGCCGATTTGCAGAAGAGATCACTCTTACACAGGAAAACTGTGATGTGCAAACAAAATCAATGCGGTTAAGAACCGCACCTATAGGACTGGAAGTCAAAAAATTGCGTGAAAAATGGGAAATTGGATAGCCCTATCTATTTGATTTCCGTTTCGCTTTCAGCATTCCCGTTATTCTGCCAATTGTCCGCCTTCTCCTTGAGTTTCTCGAGGTCCTCAGGGTTCTTGATGTCTACAATGTGCGGCGTAATGATGATAACAATCTCAGCATCTTCAACAGCGTTTTCGGTGTTCTTGAAAAGTCTGCCGATAAACGGAATGTCGCCCAAAATCGGAAGTTTGTTCTCTACCTGTTTCTGTTTCTTACGTATGATACCACCGACGACAATCTGCTGACCGTCTTCAACATCAATATAGACACTGATAGCGTTATCATCGGTAATAGGAGCATTGAAATCTGTGAATTCAATGAAGTTGCTGGCACTGATATTTTCGATATCCAATCCGATCGTCCGTTTGCCGTCCTCGCCCACTTGCGACTTGGCGATATAAGGTGTAAGTGAGATGTTGATACCCACAGGTGGATCAATGAAATCGTAGTTGAAAAGCGGCTGTGAGACGGTCTCACCCAAGATGCTGGTCGTATCAACGCTCTGGAGATACGGTATACGGCGACCGCTACTCCATGTGGCGTTCCAACTATCACGCGTCAAAAGCGATGGCGTTGAAAGGGTTTGCACCTTGTTCTCGCGCATCAGCGTGTGAAGGAGTGCCATATACTCCTTGGTTGCCAGTCCGAGGTTAAACCCAGAGATCTCCTGTTCAAGACCAAGTTGCGAGTCGAGTTCGCCAATCAACGGGTTTCCGGGTCTGGCAGAGACACCAAAAATCTTGTTCTCCTGAGCGGTCAGCTCAATACCGAGTTTGGTGGTTTCATCAAGCGTCACTTCGAGAATCTGAATGTCTATCCAAACTTGTCCCCGGACGAAGTCCAACTTTTGAATAAGTGCCCTGACCTCCGCGAAGTATCGTTGTTGCGTCGTGATAATCAGGGAATTGGTATCAGCATCGGCAAAGACGGTGACTTTTCCACGTAAGGAATTGATGTCTTGCTGTTCCTGTCTACCCCCGGAAGCAAAGAAACGGCTAAAACTAAAACCACCGCCATCATCCTCACCCTCCCAGACCTGTTCAAGGACCTGCTGGAGATGATCTGCACTCCCATATTCAAGACGAATTGCTTCAGTAATCTCCTTTTGTCCCTCTGGTGTCGGAACATCCATGGAGTTAATAAATTCCGTGATGAGATCGAAGTTGCGCTGGGTTGCCGTTGAGACGATAACGGCATTGAGCGTCGGATAAGGTTCGGCAGTAACGTTGCCAGCGAGTGAACCTTGTGTCTGATTACGGTTGCGTTCAGCGAGAAAAAAGAAAAAGTTGCCAGTGTTTTGGGAACTCCCCTGATAGACGTTATTGATGACAGCGGCGACATTATTTGCATCGGCGTACTTGAGTTTATACATGCGGGTTCCCCACTCCTGGTCCGGCATGTTGACATCAAGTCTTTTGACGAGCGCATCAATGGTTTCAAAGTTTTGGGCACTCGTGGATATGAGAATGGCGTTGAGGCGTAAATCCGCGACGAGATGAACCTCGCCTTGGACTCCGAAACCGGTAGTGTTTTCAGTCGGTTCCCGGTCTCGGCGCCGCCACCATGGAAGGTCTCTGTCTGATCCTGCGCTACCGCCTTCAAAGAGGTCTTGTAGGCTCGGGACAAGGGTCTCAGCATCCGCGAATTTAAGAAAATAGAGTCGGATCTCTTCCTGTGTTTGCTCTTGGTCAAGTTCATTGATTACCTTCTCAATAATAGAGAAGTTGCGTGGATCTGAGGAAACAACAACGACGTTGATTCGGTCATTATGGGAAACATTGACAGTACCGACGATGCCTTGGGAGGTATCAATCCCCTGTTCGCGCTGATAAGTTCTCAGTTTCGCACGATCCCAAGCGTCCATTCTGCGCCGATTATCGGGCACATCACCGGTAAGGACCTCTTGGAGGGTTTGTGCGACATCTGCAGCGGTTGCGTATTTAAGTCGGAACGTGCGTATCTCGGTTGTTACGTTGGGTGCAATATCGAGTTCCTTGATAATTTCTTGGAGGAAAACAAGGTTTGCCTCAGACGCTTTGAGCACGAGTGAATTTGAGTTAACATCGGCGATAATCTTGATTCTGCCTTGAAGCACTTCGTAGCCGGTGCCATCGGCTTTCATTTGCACCGCTGCGGCTTTTGCCTGTTCCGCATCGCCACCGAGACGACCGCGTTGCCCTTTGGCATCCTCACCCTCGCCTTCTTCTTGAAAAACGTTTGTGAGCGTCTGTGCCAACGGCTCGGCTTCAGCGTAAGCGAGAGGGACAATAAGAATCTTTAAAGGGAAACGTTCGCCTTCGTCTGCGATCTGGAGAATGGAGACAATTCGGTGTATATTAGAGGAGACATCGGTGATGACGAGTGCATTTGTAGCTGAGTCTGCAAAAATATTTGCTTGTTTATTGAGAAGCGGCTTGAGTCGGTCAACCTGCTCGGCAGCGACAACGGTATCTAATTGGATAATATATGTTTGGATTTCGTCAGTCATGTCAACCCGTTCGGGGTTCGGCGGGATACTTTTAACAATGCCCTTCGTTGCAACCGCTCGTGCGAAGGTGGTGACCAAGAGTGTGCTATCTGTTTGAATGAGCGTGAGGTCATATTGGGTGAGGACGGTTTTGATTTTTTCGATGACTTCTTCAATCGTTACATTATTGAGGTTAATAAGTGAGAATCTTTTATCTTTAATGTCTTCTTCGCTCGCAATGATAGTGAGATCCGCCTCCCGAGAGAGCCATTCAAAAAGCCCCTTCAATTCCTGGCTTGTAAAGTTAAAGTCGAAGCGGATTGCGCGTCCTGCTTCATCGGTTTCGGCGACACGCATTGTAGGTTGCTGTTCTTGTGCGTAAAGCTCAACGAGCCCAACAAGAAGCAACCCCAAACAAAGTATTGTCCCACAAGCCTTTATAGGAGACCTGCGCAGAAACGAAAGATTTTTTCCTTGCATAACATCTAATCCTTTTGAATGGTTGTCAGTCGTCGGTTAACGGCTATCGGTTACAAAAGTCGGGAATCGGAGTTCCCTCCTACACTGACTATCGAAGATCGACAACCGATAACTATTAAAATATTCGAGCGATGAGGAGCATATCCACATTCAAATTGGTTGCACCACCAGAATCTCGACCGCGTGCTGCTGGGCGCGCCTCTGTCTGTTTATCGGCGGAGATTCGTAAATCTCGCACCGTGAGCCATTTAGCACCTGTTTCGATGAGATGGTTCAAATTGACAAGTTTCTCAAGATCTGTTTTGAATTTCATTTCAACTGTGTAGTGCTCCGTTTGATACGTCAATGGTGCCAGCGCGAGTTGCTTTAAAAGTGTCGCACGTTGCTCCTGAATCTCCTCAACGTATTGAACAAGCGCATACTGGAGTTTACCTATATCCACGGACTCATCAGAATACGTGAGAATTTCTAAAAGAGTGCTATCCCTTCGCAATTGGATTTCAACGGTAGCCGGCTTTGCTCCGATACCGAAGATACCCGGCGTCGCTGGGGTTTCGACTCTGTGGAGTTGCGTTTCAAAGAAATCCTGTCTCGAATCCGTCGCACCGCGAAGTTGTCGTGTTATCATACTTCTGATAAATGCTGCGAGTTTGATTCGGAGATCGATAGGTATTGTATCCGGAAGCGAGGAGAATTTCCACTGCACAGCAGCGTCCATTGGATTAGCCGGTTTTGCTTTATCTGCGCGTCCTGTCTCCTTTGCCACGGATTCCGTCCCAGACCCTGAATCCTCTGTTTCACTCGTTTTCTCATCCGTTTCGGATTCCGTCCCAGACAGCCATGCATCCATTAACATGTTAAAGGTATCTTCCTCTGCCTGTTGTTCAACCGCCTCAGTAAGTTCCATTTCCTCCGTTTCTATATGCTTAAAATAGAAATAGAGAACAAGGTTTCCTCGATTCTGCACCGTTAGTTTATGTGTGTGCTTAGCAGTACCAGGTTTCGTGAGGAGCTGATAATTCTGTTGAATGCCAGCGCGCCTGACGAGTGCATCAATACGGGATCTAATGACGGTTTCCGGTAATTCAGTATCAAAAAGTGTCTTGGCAGGTTGTGAGTTTGTACTTCCCTGTTGATTCAGTGCGAGTGTCAAACCGGTCTCTTTGTAAATCTCTGATTCGATGGGCTTGAGTACTTCTGCAGCACGCACCAAATTTTGAGTCTGTAACAACTGCTCTTGTTTCGCCTGGGTGTCATGATTCACAAATAACCGATAAAAAGCAGGACCTACCTGTATGGCGAGCAAAATTAAGAGCAATCCACCCAAGATACCAAGCAAGATTCGACTACGTGGCGTTAATTGGAGATCCAGTTCCATAAGTTAATCCTTTAGAAACATATAATTATCATCAGGCTCGTTTATTCTACTTTTTTGTCCATTTCGTTTTCAAAGGTGTCCAGTACAGGCGGTGCAACATAAGGTTCCATACTTGCTACTTCATCGATTTGTGGTTCAGGCAAAGGATATCGTCTTTTGGCGAATGCTTTCACAGCGGATGTCGTTAGATTACATCGGACCTGCACTTGGAAAATCTGTTTTCTATTTTGAGAAATAGTTGTGACTTCACCCGGGCGGACATTGGTGAACACCCCAGAACGGTCAAGCGCGCCTAAGAGTGTATTGATGGCATTATGAGAAGCACTCTCCAAATTGAATGTAATGCGCGCTGTCGCTGGCTCGTGCAGGTTGGTAATATTAAAATTAGTCCATGCCACCTGTGTCCTATCGCCAAACATCTCGCTAAGGGCATGCAAAATATCAAGTGGTGAGATGTGATGCGCTAACATATCGGTGAGTGCCAGCTCCTTCCCAAGTTGGGCTTTTGCAGCAGACATCGGTTGTGCGTAATACGTGAGTTGCGCTTCTACTGCTTCGTTTCTATATTGTTGCGAGC
Source organism: Candidatus Poribacteria bacterium (assembly GCA_965208635.1). Taxonomy (GTDB): domain Bacteria; phylum Poribacteria; class WGA-4E; order WGA-4E; family WGA-3G; genus WGA-3G. Next base: position 4,338,894 of record OZ242349.1, on the reverse strand, counting down.
GTTGAAGCATATAACCACCAAAAAGCATCCCTCCGATTATCAAAACACTTAACCCAGCAGCGGCAAAGAGTTGCCGTTGCCGTGCTGTATGTGTGAGTGTCTCAACTGCCTCCTTCGGCAACAGGGAAACCCGGTCTGCCGACTTCAACGCATTGAGTCCTACACCTAAAGGGACAGCAAGGGTATCACTCCATTCGTCAAGAATAGCCTCTACACCCGGACGCATAGGACGAATGTCAATACCCACATGCTGTTGGAGAGCATGAAGCGGATTCCACAACTGTGTTGTAATGTTGAGTTCCGCTTCGCAAACAGATACGAGATCGGGGACGCGTGCCCCACCACCACACAACCAGAGTTCAGTTTCTCTCTCAGATAGGGTGAGGTCCCGATATCCACCAGTGTTCACTTCCGCTTCAAAATGTGTAGCGGCGGCAATGGAGCGCCGGAGTTCACTGATAAACTGGGTCGTCCATGTGATTGCGGGAGTTTCGCTTGCTGAGATACGCTGTTTTTCCGCCGCTGCAGTCTCAACATCTATATTCAAAGTACGACTCAGATGTTCAGAAAGATGGTTCCCGCCGAAACGGAAACTCCGTGAAAACCTGAGTTTCCCACCTTGCATGAAACAGAAGTCCGTTTGTTCGGCACCGATGTCAACAATAAATGTAGGTTTTGTGCATCCGCTGTGTGCCGCTACCTCCGCTATAGCTATCATTGAAGGCGTAACCGCCGATGCGGAAACGCCAATCTGTTCAAGGTGATCCAAATAGTTTGAAACTGTTGTTCGCCGTGTAGAAATTAACTCTACGGAAGAGGTCTCAGGTGTCTGTTGTACATCGTGATACGTGAAGATAGCCTCTTCAACCCGAAAAGGGAGTTCGGCTTCGGCAGCAATTGCGACGATACTTGCGAGTTGTTCATCCGTTGCCGCCGGCAAATTCGATAAGCGTTTGGTATTCACTAAGGAACGGGGAAGGGCAAGAGCTATTTCTGTCTTATTTCGGTTGAACAACGAACGGATACCACTCTCCGCGGGTAGATCCCCTAAAGAATCCCAGAGGTGTTTCATCGATTCATACACCTGCAACCGATCATCTTTGTCTGGATACGTCACGACGCTTGCATTGGTAAGATGCACGGTTGTAGATGATTGCTCAAGCTGAACGATTTTCGCTGTGTTTGTGCCGATGTCTATCGCCACAACTCGGTTCTTTGCCATTGTTTCGTCAGCCGTCAGCAATCAGCCGTCAGCAGTCACAAGAGGTGTTTGATAATCCTAATACCTTTTTACTGATTGCTGAAAACCGATTACTGAAAGCCACTCCTTAATCCTGTTGCCAATACTGGACAATTATTTGGTCACCTGTTCGATCAATGATGCCGACACAGGTCGAGACGGCCTTGCCGGTGGCATCAACACCGCTTGCCTCAATACGATACCCATGCGAACGATAAGTTACCCAATCAACGACCTCACGGAAAGTCCCAAAGTCGATCCCCTCTACTTGGGACAGCTGTGAGATGTTAGTGAACGGATTCCCTTTTATTTCATCTTCAGTAAGACTCTGGACCTGTGAGGCACCGGATGTGTCCTGTTCACGGCGTTCGACGATCGCCTGTGCCTTTTGTGGATCCATTCCCGGTAGCAGTGCTAATATCTCAGGTGGTGCTGTGTTTATATTGATAAGTCCTTGGCGGGTCTCTCCATCTTTTAGTGTTATTGTATCAACAATACCGATGAATTCTTGCTGTGTTAACATCCGTACCTCTTTGATTGCATCGATGTTCTGAAAAAGTCCTTGTCCCTCACGATGGCTGACAATACGCTCGGCAATGCCTTGGTCAATACCCTCTACGGACTCCAAGGTTTCCACATCGGCGGTATTGATATTAATTTTCCCACTTTCATCCGGTATTTGCGGTGTCTCTTGCTGTGCTGGAACAAAATCCCCTTCCTGATCGTTGGCTTTCTCTTCTGTTTCCCCTCCGCCAGCATCCTCAGTCGTCAGTTGGTCCCGTATGTTGTTGAAGAGCTCATCGGAAACCGCTTGGACATCCATAAGCGCAGCAAATCTGTCAAATTCACGTTGTTGGATGAGCGACTCCGCCTCAGCCTGTGTGAAAACAGGTTGATTTTGCTGGGCAGTAACTTTCGTCAACTCCTCTGCATCCGCTGTATTGACATCAACAAGCGGTTCTCCGTTCGGATCAGTGCTCGCATCAACCGAGTAGATGGTAGCCAATCCAACGAGTCCCAACGGAATAGCTGTCGGCTGTCGACTATCCGTTGTCAGTCCAGAGGCACTCCCGCTGACAGTCGAAGGCTGATTGCTGACGACTCTTTCTTGCTCGGGGTTTCCATAGAGAAGCTCAGATGTCATGCCTTCGATCCGAGCGAGGTCTCGAACGGTACGATACGGTCGTCCTTCTACTATTTTGTTGGCAAGATCTTCAGTGCGTGCGTCATCTGGCGGTGCTCCTACCTGTGCGAGCAAATTACTGATAAGTCCCACATCGGCGATATTGATATTAACTTTAGATGCTTCATCTACAACTGTCACTTGATAGTTTAAGAAATTGCCAATCTGAATCCCATCTTCAACCTGCCCTTGGATCAGCTCAGCCCAAATTTCGCCGAGTGAGTCAAAAGGGGTTTGGTCATCGCGCATGACGGCAAGTGTCCACTCGAACCCTGCTCTGGCAGCGTAGTGGAACTTCGACCTGTCTAAGAAATTTCGTTGGGTTCGCTGCTCTATGTGGATTGAATAGAGTAACTGTGCCGCAAGAATAGACAGAATCGTGAGTATCCAGAGCGTTGAAACGAGAGATAAACCCCTCTGTTCCCTGTAGAATGTGCAAGAATTCCGTTTCGTGAATCGCATCATCCATGACCTCTCCTAAGGTGCCCCTGCTGGTCCACCAGCGGTGGCACTTGCAGGAAGATACACCATCGTCGCCTGCGTCATACCTACTGACTGCATCGTCGGTTGGCTCTGCGCGGTGTTCTGTGCTACATCAATGCTCGAAGGTATCTGTGCTTCACCTTGGACGTTTATCCGGATTTGCACAGCACTCGGGAGGCTTTCAGCATCGTCCCATGAGGTGCGCCACACTTCTGCTTCTCCATCGAAATACTGGAGATCAAAACTGACCAGTCCGGCAACAAGGGTTGCGATATTGACATAAATCGGTTCACCATTTTCATCCGTCTCTGGAACCTGACCGGTTTGTAAGAGAGCACCAAGCACAACTTCAGGATCGAGTGCTGTCGTTGTAACCCGGAAGAGAGCGAGTCCACCGCTCTGTGCGTCAAGAGTGTCTCCTGTAAGAGATTCTTGGAAATTTGACGAACTCAAAGCGGATTCGCCGGGTAACGGTTCGGATCCAACAAAGTAAGCCACACGCTGCACATCGCTTAAAAGCGGCAAAGGCGTTTGAGAGGCAATCTGAGATTGGAAACTTGCGAGTTGCTCTAAAAACGGATCTGGATCCGTCTTAACGAGCGTGACAAAACTGAGCATGTCCCTATCGCCGAATTGACTCGGACCATCTTGCGTGTAGAGAGCAAGTTCTGGATCCTCCAGCGAGATCCGCATATTGCTAAGGTCCGTCACAAGCCGATCCATGGCAACTCGACTCCTCTGTGCTGCCAATATTTTCTTCTCCGTCTGATGGTAGGCATCCACGGCTGTTTTGAAGGCAAAATACGCCGAACCGCCAATGATGACGAGGATACTTACTGCCATGAGCATCTCAACGAGTGTGAACCCACTCTCAGTTTCTCGAAGAAAACTTTGGTTCATCAGACACCTCTTTATCGACTCCCGACGGCTGACGGTTGATTGCTATTTTGCGGCATTTGCCGATCTGCAATGTATGTGCTCATAGATATTGAGCGTTCCCTGTTTCTATGTATCCATGTGACGGTCACTTGAACCCGACGGATGTTTTCAACCTCTTCAGAATCTACGTCCGCAACGACGGAACGCCAACGGTAACGTGTATTTTCACCGAACTCGTCAGATTCATCACCAACATCTGGATACCCTTCCATCTCAATCTCAGCCATCCGATATTTCAGAAGATAGAGTGCGGTGGTACTGTTGTCTGAAAGCCCTTGGTTACGTGCAGCGGAAGCAAACGCTTGCAACAATGCTGGCAAGACCGCCGCCAAAATCGCCAACGTCACAAGTACTTCGACAAGGGTAAAGCCGTCTCTTTCTTTTCGTGCTGGACGCGTAATTAGCAATCTCATATTTTCAGTGCTTCCGATGTGTCATTAAGGTAAATTAGTCAGAGGTTTCAAAGCCTAACATCTCTATCTCCTGAGATGTGAGTTGCCGCACACGGACACGTCCGCTTGCTGCCTCGACAGTAACAGACATTATTTGGTTCCGAGAGTTCTGGAGATATACGAAAGCATCCTCGGAGGTGGAAGTAGGCGAGAAATAGATGTACGCTACGCCAGAATCGACCGTGACAGTTCTACCGTTGCGGTTGGTTACGATCGCGGCTAATGTTACATTCTGTTCCATCGGGTAGGGCACCCCCAAGATACCGCTGGATCGTGTCAAAGGTGCCTGTGAAGCGGGGGCGCCTGTCGTAGGAGTGGTTTGTAACCCCGAATTTCTGTTTAGATTATTCTGTACAGCAGCGACAACAGTAGAATTTTGAGCTGTCAGTGCCGATGTCAGCGGATTACTGGGGTTGAACGTTTCACTGGAGGCAAGCCAGTACCGATCACTGTCAAAGTCAAAAACGACGAGGTGTGTCGTTTGATCCGTGACTGCCATATCCCGGGCAAACGTGAGGAGGCTACGGAGCGTATAAGCAGAAGATTTTAAGCGGCGCGTTGCCGCGAACCCTTTCAGTGTCGGTATAGAGATTACCGACAGTATACCGATGAGGGTCAAGACGATAAGCAACTCCGTAATTGTGAATGCCGGGGACCCCGTAGCGACTCGCGTGCGGAGCATCCGGAAGAAGTCAGAACCGGGATTTTTGTGATTTATGTGACTCAGCATGATAATGATAATCCCCCAATAATCACGGTAAATCCACCCTCTTATATCGCTGGCATATAAATCATAGTTCGGACTTCTTTACTTTAGTAGGCTCCGGTGGTTTCATCAACCCAATTGGTGATGTCCGCGTCCAAGTCAGTGCCACCCACCTTCCCGTCCTTACCCATTGAATAGAGGTCATAATCGTATCCGTAATGGGTGCTGGGTTGGCGATAGACATAAGGGTTATTCCACGGATCAACAAAATTGGGGCTACCAATATAGGGACCATCCCAATTTGGAGGTGCGGGGCTTGGTGCTCGCCACAAGGCACTTAACCCTTGTTCCGTTGTAGGATATTCACCCGTTGCGATCGCATACTGTTCCAATGCCGTTTTGATACCGTTAACTTCTGTTTGTGCCTTAGCGACTTTCGCTTGCTGTGGGGCATTGATAACACGTGGCGCGATGAAGGCTGCCAAAATCCCTAAAATAACGATGACAATCGTCAATTCAATGAGTGTTAACCCGGATTGGTCGGATTTAAGTCCAGCGTACATTTTTTTCTCCTATAGGGGTGGCTGTCAGCGGTCGGCTATCGGCAATCAGTAGATCGTTGTGGTTATTGCCAACGTTTTTTTCACCACAACGTTCTCTTTACCGAAAGCGAAGCGACCCGATCGCCGATAGCCATTTAATTGCTCAGTAATTGATTCGCCTCGAAAATTGGGAGGATCATCGCGACAGCGATAAACCCGATAACAAGACCCATCAGCAAAATGACAATAGGACCGATGGAACCTGTTAGCCGTTCAAGACTCTTTTTTATTTCTAAATCGTAGTATTCTGATAGTTTGCTGAGCATATGAACAGGTTCGCCAGATTCCTCACCAACAGCCACCATGTGGGTGACAAATTCAGGAAAATCCTTGCTCCTACCAAGTTCACGTGCGAGCGAGGAGCCTTGTTCAACTTCCGTTTCTGCTGCAGCGACGACGTTGCTGTATACCTTATTCCCGATAGTGTCTTTGACGACCTGGAGAGCAGGTAGCATACGTACACCATTTTCTAAAAGCGTTGCCATCGTTCGGGTGAAGCGGACAATCGCAAACGTGCTAAATATGGGTCCAACGAGGGGTAATTTCAATTTTAGGCGGTCAAACCAGACCTGACCGGTTTCACGACGTAGATATTGTCTCAAGCCTGTTACACCTACGATAATCGCGAGAAGCCCGAGCCACCAATAGGTCTGGAAAGCATCAGTGGCACCAATGAGAATTCGCGTCGGCAACGGCAATTCGACACCGAGATCGTTGAACATTGCAGTGAACTTCGGTATGACAAGAATCATGAGTACCGCAACAGCGGAAACACTCAGTGCCAACAAGATAACAGGATAGAAAAGTGCTGAGACGACATCGTTTTTGAGAAGTCTCTGGCGTTCGGCGAATTCTGCCAGCCGTTCCAAGACCAAGCCGAGGACACCCCCACTCTCGCCGGCTCTTACCATGTTGACATAAAGATTTGAAAACACCTTCGGATGCTGGGTGAGAGCATCATGAAAAGTCGCACCGTGTTCCACATCGTACTTCACTTGCGAGACGATACGGTGAAGCGCAGGATTTTGGATTTGACCGAGTGTCACCTCCAATGCGCGTGGCAGGGGAACGTGTGCGTTCACCAACGTCGCCAATTGGTACGTAAAGAACTCAACATCCGCCGCCTTGACCCCACGTGTACCGATCTTAAACCAACGACGTACATCAGCCGGTGCCGCATCCTCCGTTTCTTCAACAATGTCTGTGGGCCAATAGCCCATCTGCCGTAAGCGAGAAACGAGTTCGGCTTTGGAGTCGGCTTCTATTGTATTCGTAACGGTGCCACCACCATGAGTAAGTGCTTCATATCGGAATGTCGGCACAATCAACCCCTCCGCTACAATTCGGAGCACACCTATATCTTAAAAACGTTTTAGACTTCCCCAGACTGTCGCGAGTTTTGCCTTAGGTATTACCGATAACCCGTCATTGTGTGGGATACTATCGCCAGTAATTACAACATTGTCGAATCTCGCCGTCTGATTCGAGAGCCCAAAACCGACTGCACCTGTCAGAAAATCTTGGAACCCATCTAATCGCATAGGTCGAAATTGCAGATCCTCCTCGTCCACATGCAGTCGTTCAAAATCTTGTTTTCTAAAAGCCTCACGACGTTCAAAAGTCTCGCGATTCGGAAGTACTATGGGGCCAAGAACCTGCTCTCCGTTAATCCAAAAATTTAATATATTCCCCTCAACGCCCAACTTTAGTTTCGACCACAGCTTTAATCCTAAAGGTTGGTGGGGTTTGGAACCAAAGAAGTGAAGCGGTGCGGGGGCTCGAAAGTTGACAGCTACACACGCAGCTGCAGAGATATTTTTGGGGACTGGGTGATCACCGATAAGGCACCAGACTACCCAGTCTCTCTTGATCCGAGCCGCAATAGCAATACTTCCGACCCCTGGCATTTTGAGCGGTTTAACGTCAAATTCAATGGTGTAATCGCTCCATGTTTCATCGCCAATTGTGAGTAGGCGTGTCCATCCATCTGGGCTTACCGCATGAAGTTCACCATTAACGATCTTCCAAGAACCGAGGCGTGCCTTACCCATAAGTAATTCCTGCAACCCGTTTAAGTTTCCGTTGTCAAAGTCCACCAGAAATGTCCCTGCCCATGCCGGCAGGGTCAGGAGCAACATCGCACTTGCAATTACTGTCAACTTCATGGCAATCCTCCTTTAGGAAAAAAGAGTTTAAAGTTAGCTACACAACTTCCACGAAATCAAATTCGTCTTCCTGTGTTAACCGGATGACTTCGTCAACTGTTGTCAATCCAGCGGCGACCTTACGCCAACCGTCTTCACGTAAGCCCTTCATTCCCATTTGGACGGCGAGGCGGCGAATTTCACTCGTTGATGCCTGCTTGAGTGCCATTGATCGAATTTCATCAGTCATCAGTAAAACTTCAAAGATACCGATTCTACCTTTGTAACCCCTCCCGCGGCACTCCTTACATCCGACTGCGCGCGGAATTTTCAAATCGTAGGGGATAGCGGTACTATTGCCATTGCCATTACCGTTACCCATAAGACCTGTCAACTCATGCATATCAGGAGAATACATCTCACAACACGCCCTACAGACACGGCGAGCAAGTCTTTGGGCAATGACTCCCTCTACCGTGGAGGCAACGAGATAGGGTTCAACGTTCATATCAATAAGTCGCGTGATCGCGCCTGGCGCATCGTTTGTATGGAGCGTACTAAAGACCAGATGCCCAGTTAGGGAGGTATGAATCGCCATCTCCGCGGTTTCGTAGTCACGAATCTCACCGACTAATACTTTATCTGGATCCTGCCGGAGGATATGTCGGAGACCTTGGGCGAAGGTAAAGCCTATATCGGGGTTGACCTGAATTTGGTTAATGCCCTCTAATTCATACTCAACTGGGTCTTCAAGGGTTATGATTTTGACATCGGGTGAGTTAATCTCCTTCAAACAAGCATAAAGTGATGTGGTTTTGCCACTACCGGTGGGTCCCGTTGCAAGGATGATACCGTAAGGTTTACGGATCATACGTTGAAAGAGTTGGAGGTTTTCCTCGGTTAACCCGAGTTCTTCAAGCCCGAAATCGATAGAGTGTCGGTCAAGGATACGGAGGACAACGCTTTCACCGTGTAGCGTCGCGACTGTTGGCACAGTAGAGACACGGAGGTCTATTTGCCGGTTCCCGACGCTACCAATCTGTCGACTGATTTTACCATCCTGTGGTCGTCTCCGTTCTGCGACATCCATTCCCGCCATAATTTTGATACGCGAAGTGATTGCGGATTGGAGATAGGCGGGGGGTTGGGGTTGATCCTCCAGCACACCATCGACACGGAAGCGGATTTTCAGTTGCGCCGGATAGGGTTCAATATGAATATCGCTTGCGCCCATCCGGACAGCATCGATAATCATCTGGTCAACAGCATGTATGACCGTCGGATCTTGGCTGAGGTCTTTTTCATCAATTCCAAAGTCGTCAATCGTCTCGCGTTCAAGCGTAGCAGTTGCCCCAACAGGTCCTTTGATACCAGCACTCAGTAGACTTTCAGCAGTGCGTCCATAGAGACGGACAATTGCCTCGTCAATATCTGCCTCATCTGCGAGAACAGGTGTAATATGGCAATTTGTGATGAGCTCAATCTCGTCAATGAGAACGACATCCAGAACATCCACCATCGCAACAGTGAGTTGATCGTCCATTAACTCAATAGGCACGATTTTATTTCGGTATGCGAACCCTGGCGACACCTTCTCCAGCACATCAGGATCAGGAATAATACCTTCCAATTGAGTGAAGGAGGTCCCACATTCGACACTCTTTGTCGCGAGTGCGAGGAGATTGGAGGGGACACCACGCTTAGAAAGCACAGCGGCTTCGGATGCGCCAGTCTGTTTTATCTCTGCAACAATGTCTGTATAGTCCTGTTCAGAAATGAGAGATGCCTGTCGCATCACCTCAACAAGCGAATCCGTATTCAGTGTCTGTTGCATAGTGAAAAACTCTACCTGTCGATGGGATTCCGGACCTCACGCGAGAAGTAGCCTCGTATTTTTTCTATAAATCTATCGTATAATATCTTTTTAATATCTGTTGATACTTAAGACGCAAGAGATGGAGATAAGTTTAACAACTGCCTACGGTAGTCCTTCCGAAAAACATCTCGCAGGCACCATTATTTTAAAATACTCACAATAGTACTAACCCCGAAATCTATGAGTCAAACGATGAACCAGAAAAAATAGCAGGATCCCACTTTCAATCGACACTGTATCCGAGGGGTTATTTGGCACTCTCAATCCGTCGAAGTGCCTTTTTCGCGGCATCGCGAACGGCTTTAGAACTATCATTGAGCGCGTTTGTCAAGGCTGTCTTCACTTCAGGAGATGTTGCGCGCATTTCCCCTAACTCATCAGCGGCGTTACGGCGGACATCCTCGGCAGCATCGCGTAATGCTACGAGAATCGGTTTCACAACTATGTCTCCAGACTTACCGTCATCTATGAGTTCTTCACCGATTGCGCCGAGCACATCAACGACCTGTACGCGCGTTTTGGACGACTGAATATTCGTAAACGCATCCACCAACATCGGTGTGATAGCCTCAGCAGCGTCTTCACCCAATTCAATTAAGGCATCTTCAGCACTTGCACGCACGTTGCCAGAACCGTCTGACAATGCCTCTATCAACGCGGTGAACGTTTCAGCAGATCCTGCTCGTATATCAGACAACTCACCAATCGCATTGGTTCGGACTTTCGTGGAGTCGTCATTCAGACTTGCAATTAAAGCATCCCGGATAGCATCAGTGGATTCTCCGTTTTTCGCAAGAATTTCGCCGATCTGTCCTAAAACATCAACCACATCGTTGCGTACGCTGGATGAATCCACTGTCCTTGCGGCAATAAGTGCTGGTACGACGACAGTAAGCGATTCCGGTGATGTCGGACGAACACCGTCCAATTCCTCAACCGCCTCACGGACAACATCTTTAGATGAATCTTTGAGTGCCGTCGCCAATGCGATTGCGACCGCATCTGAATTCCGTCCCGCTTTCCTTTCCCGTTTACCGATTTGTCCTAACCCCTCAACAGCTCTTTGACGGACACGCCGATTAGGGTCTCGAAGCATCGCAACGAGAGCCGGGGTACCGGGGCTCCCAATTTCTTCAAGGAAATCCACAAATTCACGTTTCACCTTATTAGATTCGTCCGTCAAAGTTGGCACGATCTGCGCGAGCAATTCGGATTGCCATTTCGCTTGCAGCATTCTATGCCTTGCTTTGATTTCCTCAAGTTCCGCAGCGAGTTCGGATAAACCATCATCGTGGGATTCCGCCGTCGCCTCGTGAACTTGGACCACCTGACTAATTCCCATACCAAGTAAGATACCAACGACAGATACTATCACCCAAAACCATCGTCTTACATATATCCCCGTGCTTGCATTCATTATTCTCTCCTCCTCAATCAGTAGAGTTTAATGAGACGATTCCCACTGGACATCCATATTCCAAAGCAAAAATGGAACCAGCTTCGCGAGCACCTCAATAGGTGTCTCTTTTTCCGACAACTGCACTTCCAACAGAGACGTCCCATCTGCGACAGAAAGCCAACCGAGTAACAGGGGTATCTCTTTAGAATCGACAAGTAGTTTGTCCACGGGTGGCGTTCCTTTTTCCATCTCCAAAGCCCGCGCTAAATTCAGTTGGGCAAACGCAGCCGGGGTTTCTGGAAGATGTTTTAGGTAGGACGGTTCCTTTTTCTGTTTAATCCCATCAATAAGTGTAGAGACCTGATCCTCGGAGAAACCCACAAGGAACAGCCCATCTATCTCACCATAATAGATATTCGAGGCGAAACCCGATATTGTAGTGCCTTTGTAATCCGTTTGAGAAACAGAGGCATTTTGTAGGTTAGAAAGTGAATTGCCGATCAGATTCCATTTCATCCTGTTGCTGGGTCTGAAAATAATGCCACCGGTCGTTTCCACATCACCCGCATCAAGCGCAAAAGCACTATCTACCTCAACCCGAATGCCACTTACGGCTTCCGGATCGAAACGCGTGAGGTTAGGGACAGACAAAGCGAGTTCACCCGTCAACCCAACCATAATATCCTCTTCCAGATCAAGATTCAAAAGCCCTTCAACAAAAGCGATGCCCGCATCGATATCAGCCTCCGATTCTTCCGCCATTAGGGTGCGTCCAAGTTCCCATACACCCTCTACAACTTGCGGTGCTACCGCAACAAAGAGATCTTCTTCACCGGATAACGTGTTTAAAGTTCCGAGCCTTGCTCCGTCCTTCAAAAACACGCCTATCTCGTTTTCTGGTGGATTCGGGGTAAACTGAGCAGCAATTTGAAGGAAGGCATCTGTTTTCAGTAAATTGAGACATCCAAACACAGATTGAAAAGCAGCGAGGTTCCTGCGCTCCCACTCTGCTAAACCTATCACGGGCAAAATTGGCGGGACGTTAGCATATACGATAACTTCTCCTGACCCTATTTTCTCTAACGCTTCAGCAAATTCCTTGTTCTGCTGAACAGAAGGCATATCCGTTCGGTAGGTGTCCATCAATTTTTCAAAACTTTCGTCACCCATCCCAATAACAAGGAAATCGTCTACAAACCCATATTTGACGATACCATTGTCCCATTCCAAGGCGTTGTAGCGAACCCGTTGGTACACCCCTGCATCTAAATGCAAGGTATTTGCGGCATCCATCCCTAAGAGCCCTTCTACAATCTTGGTCAGCTGCTGGAGTTTGTTGAGATTTCCGCCTGAATGTATCACGATACCAATTTGCGCATCATTCGCTTTTTCGAGCCAAATTGCCAATGCCGTTCGGTACCCCACCGTCTCAATTATACCCGACGGGCTGGTTCCAAGCATCCCTTGGAACATCGCGAGTCCTTGCTGCATCTCCTGCCAACCTGCCACATCCGGTAACAGCGTAAGCACTTTCTCCCAATTTTCCGAAATCTCAATTTCGCCGTAGACTTCATCCAAATCCTGAAATTTCACATAAAAGACACTTTCCTGCGGCATAAAATCTTCTACTTTTGCAGCATGAACCAAAGGAACCATTAGCAACAGTAGAATTACACAAGAGGTCGTGGAAACCGTTTGCCAACTCAGTTCAAAAAGCGTTGCTAAGCGGTAGTCGAAACATTGACGATGTCTCCATGAAAATTTTGTGTTCATCGAATACCTCCATTTCTAAGGAACGCGAATATCATCAACGAGTGCTTTCACATCATCAGGTGGAGATGGTGTCACGGCAGCTACAGCGATAGATACGATGAAGTTTAGCACCATGCCGAGGGTCCCGATACCTTCGGGTGAAATACCCCATAACCAATGCTCCGATGTGTTGAGATCTGGACTGACAAACTTGAAATAAATGATATACGCCGCCGTAAAGGTGATACCGACAATCATACCACTGACTGCCCCTGCTTTGTTCATGCGTTTGGAGAAGATTCCCATCACAATCGCCGGGAAGAATGAACTCGCCGCAAGACCGAATGCAAAAGCAACGACCTGTGCAACGAATCCTGGCGGATTTATGCCGAAATATCCAGCAATACAGACGGCTACACCCGCCGCAATACGGGCGGCAGTCAATTCCTGTTTCTCCTGTAGCGTCGGCATAATCGCGCCTTTAAGGAGATCATGTGCAACTGCGGTGGAGATGACCAATAGCAAACCCGCGGCGGTCGAGAGTGCTGCTGCTAAACCTCCAGCCGCCACTAAGCCGACAATCCAGTTCGGGAGTTTCGCAATCTCAGGATTCGCCAAGACCATGATGTCTCGATCAATTATCAACTCATTCTGGATATCTGAGTTTGGACCGCGGTACTGGATCGCTCCATCACCGTTCACGTCGTCGAACTTAATGAGTCCTGTCGCCTCCCAATTCTTAAACCAGTCCGGGGCATCCTCATATCTCACATCCGTCAATTCACCGTTCTGTTCATAACTGACAGTGTTGAGTAGGTTTGTGCGGGCAAAGATAGCCACTGCCGGTGCGGTCGTATAGAGAAGTGCGATGAACAGCAGCGCCCACCCCGCAGAAATCCGTGCTTCAGATGCCTTTCGGACGGTGTAGAATCGGATAATCACATGTGGGAGTCCTGCGGTTCCCAACATCAACGCCGCCGTGATGAAAAAGACATCAATCGTGGCTTTATTTCCATCGGTATAGAGGTTAAACCCCAATTGCTCATTCAAACCGTTGAGTCGGTCAAGGAGATAGAGTCCAGAGCCATCTGTTACTTTTCCCATCAGCCCCATCTGAGGGATGGCGTTGCCCGTGATGAGAATAGAAATAAAAATAGCAGGCACGAGATAGGCAAAGATCAGCACACAATATTGTGCGACCTGCGTGTAGGTGATGCCTTTCATCCCACCAAGGACGGCATAGAAGAACACAATCCCCATGCCGATTAGCACACCGGTCTCAACATTGACACTCAGGAACCGAGAAAAGACAATGCCGACCCCGCGCATCTGTCCCGCGACGTAAGTAAACGAGACAAAAATTGCACACACCACGGCAACAATCCGAGCTAATTGTGAGTAATACCGATCCCCGACGAAATCAGGGACGGTATATTTGCCGAATTTACGGAGATAGGGAGCCAATAGCAACGCGAGCAGGACGTACCCACCCGTCCATCCGAGCAGATACACAGATCCATCGCGTCCCATGAACGAGATCATCCCTGCCATCGCAATAAACGAAGCCGCACTCATCCAATCCGCTGCGGTTGCCATGCCGTTCACAACGGGATGCACATTGCTCCCAGCAACATAGAAATCACCAGTCGAGCGTGCTTTGGACCAAAGTGCTACACCGATATACAACGCGAAGGAGAGCGCCACCATTACGAAAGTCCATGCTTGTACGTTCATACTTAATCTGTGTCCTCCCCATCTTCAGGTTGACTATATCTCTTCTCTAAACGATTCATTAACCACGCATAAACGAAAATGAGCTCAACGAAAATCCAGATTGATGCCTGCTGTGCAAAATAGAACCCGAGGGGACACCCCCAAATACGGATTTTGTCCAGTTGCTCTACGAACACAACCGAGCAGAGATATGAAGTAATAAACCAAATTCCCAATAAAATGGCGAGATATTGGAGATTTTTTCGCCAATACGCTTTATTTTTCGGTGATGTCTCCATAGATTGCCTCCTCCGTTAAATGGTTATCGGTTACAAGAGATGCCGCTAAACAAAAACTGCTTAACTGAAGACCGAAAGGGTTTTCGTAGAAAGCCCGTCCTGAAAACCATTTCAAACTTGTGGTGCATAGTAGCAAAGGGTTGAAACGCGGTCAATAATTCTTTGGGAACATTAAGCGTTCGACCTGTTCAATGAGAATGTGGAGGACTTTAATATGGATTTCCTGAATGCGATCTGCAGTGTCGCCGGGAGCAATGAGATAAATATCACAGTGTTGTTTCAGACTACCACCCTCTCTCCCTAACAATCCAAACACTGTCATTCCGCGAGATTTCGCCGCTATCGCCGCTCGGACAACATTTTCAGAATTTCCGCTGGTTGAGAGGACGACAAGCAGATCCCCGGGGTGTCCGAGTGCCAACAACGGACGCGCGAAGACCTCTGCGAATCCGAAATCGTTTGCTGTGCAGGTGATGTGCCCCGCATCACTGAGTGCGATCGCAGGAAGCGGTTTTCGATCGTTCCGAAACTTACCTGTGCATTCCTCAGCAAAATGGATGGCATCGCACAAACTCCCCCCATTTCCACAGGTAAAGACCCTACCTTCCCGCGCAAACACATCTCGTATCATTTCTGTTGCTGTCGCGATGGTCGCGATATTCTCAGGGTTGCCGATAAACCGATTGAGTACGTCCTGCGCTTCTAACAACGCATCGCGAACGCTATGCAAAATGTCCATTAGGTCTCCTAAATCCGGAAAATTTCTCCCAACTTCCCACCAAGCACACGTCCGGCACCAAGTAGACACGCTATCAGGATTAACATACCGACCACACCCAGTGCACTCGCCGTATATGGACCGTGGTCTGGTCGCTGGGAGAGGGACCAAATCGCTTTCGTAATCGGATAGTACTTATCCTGCATTGCCAAGATTAAGCTATCACTGACTTCAAGCATAGAGAATGAGAACACGAGAATCGCACCGGCGAGGATATTCGCGATGACCAAAGGCAAGGTGATTTTATACAACGTCCGAACAGGTGTCGCGCCCATGTTTTGTGACGCTTCTTCGTAGGTGACACTTGTCTGCTGGAGTCCTGCGTAGATGGAACGCAACATATAGGGTAACCGTCGGACTGCGTAGCTAATAATCAGAAGGAATGTCGGATTCTTTCTCGGATCGATCACATTAATGAACGTCTCAGGAAGATGCCTTAACAGAAGCGTTGTATCGGCGAAGCTGCCCATATATCCAAAGGCTATTGCAACGCCCGGTAATGCCAAGGGTAACATCGCGATTGCATCCAATAAATTCTGGAACGGGAGACGTTTGCGTGTCAATAGATATGACACTACAACCCCTACCAAAAGTGCTAACAGTGTACTGAAAACGCTGTATTTCAAACTGTTGAGGATACTCGGTAGCGTATCGGAATGCGTGAAGGTCTCAATATAATGTGCGAAGGACCATGATTGTGGTAGCACGCTCAATCGCCACTGGCTCGCATCTGGGGTCAAGGAAACAAGAATGACACTAATATGTGGTAACAATGCGCTAAACGTCAATCCACCGATAAAGAGATAGATGATACCACGCATGCCCCAGTTTGTCTCTGTTTCCCGCGAAGTCACGTGTCCTCTGCCGAGCATCTCATAGTGTTTACTCCCTGTCCACCGCTTAGAAATATAAAAGGCGAGTGCTGTCAGGACAATAATTAGCACAACAAGGGCGTACCCCATTGGATTCTGATTTGCCTCAGTCACTTGTCGGAAAATTCGCACAGCGACGACTTCATTGTAATTAAAGATGAGAGGTGTGCCGAGATCGGTAAACGCCCAGATAAAGACGAGGATTGCCCCGGCGAAATAACCCGGCATCATCAATGGCAGCGTGATCTGACGAAAGACCTGAAAGCGCGAGGCTCCCATATTCTCCGCGGCTTCCTCTAAACTCGGATCGACATTTGCGAGTGCCGCGACGATGTTAAGATACATGATCGGATACAGGTGCAACGTTGATAACATCACTACACCCCAGAACCCGCCGCCGAACCAGTCGATAGGTTCCGCCAAATCCATCAGATTGAGTTTCTCGAGGAGCATATTGACGCTCCCGTATAGTCCGAAGAATTGTTGCATTCCGATTGCGCCAACAAACGGTGGCATAATCATCGGAATTAGGATAACAGAACGGAGCATGTCGCGCCCTGGATACCGGTATCGGGTCAAAAAATACGCCAGTGGAAGGCTGATGATGCTCGTCACCAGCGTCACCATTACACCGATTTTGAAACTATTGATAACGAGTTCCCGGATATTCGGATCGGTTACGATCAATTTGAAATATGTGAGATTGAATGTGTTTTCAATCCAGAAAGCTTCTTTGAAAACATAGAGGAGTGGATATATAAGAAAAACAATAAAGAAGAGTATCGTCAGCCCGAAAATCAGTGTGATTGATGGGGTGAAATCATATTGTCGTTTAATTTTATCCATTAAAGACAGATTTCTATGTGCGCTCTGTTCTGCCTCTGAGCGATCCAGCATCTTTTTCTCCAGTATTTTCTGTGCACGTAACAGCGAAAATATAGAAACTATTTCTTAATTATACCCTATACGCCACCGAATTGCATATATTTTTTCCGTAGGAGGGATCTCGGAATCCCGATACTTGTTCGCTATTTTTCCGTAGGAACGATCTCTGGTCGCGACTCCTCAAGTTGCCCTGATAGGGGGTTACTGATCGCTGACAACCGATAACCAATTTTTGTTGACCTCCGGACGCAATTTGTGCTATACTGTAGCAATATCCACAACACAGAATCGTAGAATTATTCATGGCAACAGTACGACTCGAAAACATTACAAAAAGGTTTGGTGATCTCATCGCGCTCGACGACATCAACCTCGATATCCGAGATGAGGAATTCTTTGTGCTTCTCGGTCAGACTGGCGCGGGAAAAACGACCACGCTCCGCTGTATCGCAGGGCTGGATAAACCCGAAGACGGCACGATCTATCTCGACGATGTGAGTGTCAACGACAAAACGCCTGCCGAACGCGATGTCGCTTTTGTTTTCCAGTCGCATATCCTCTATCCACACCTGAGCGTTTACGAGAACATGGCGTTTCCGCTACATCCGAGGAAACTCTCTGCCGAAGAGATTGACCGGCGTGTCAGAGATATTGCACAGATGCTTCATATCGAGCATCTACTCCTGCGGACACCGAACCAATTGAGCGGCGGGGAGACGCAACGGGTTGGACTCGGACGCGCCATGGTTCGTCGTCCCCAAGTCTTCCTTATGGACGAACCGATCTCCAATCTCGATGCGAAACTTCGGACCGAGATGCGAGCGGAAATCCGATGGCGGCAACGTGAACTCGGCACAACGACCTTCTATGTGACGCACGATCAGATTGAAGCGATGTCAATGGCAGACAGGATCGCTGTCCTTGAAGCCGGCAGAATCCAGCAATTGGGAACACCCGCTGAAATCTATAATCACCCGACCAATCTATTTGTCGCTGGTTTCATCGGGAATCCGAGTATGAATTGCATTCCGTGCGACATCTCCAGCACTAACGGCGAACTTCACTTGACGTTAGCAAGCCATCTTGGAAGAGATAATACAGTCGCAATTCAGAACCCTAAGATTGCTAAAACCGTCAACGACAACGATCCAGACCGAGATTTTATCTTCGGCACACACGCTGAAGATGTTATCATCAGCCACCAATCGATACCCAATGCTTTTCAGGCTGAAGTCTATAGCAGTGAACCCCTCGGTGCGGAAACAATTGTTGAACTGACGCTCGGAACCGATACATCAGGCGCACACACAATTCTCAAAGCATGCACAGCACCCAACTTTGATGCGGAAATCGGACAGTATCTCTACGTCACGTTTGTCCCAGAGCGGATGCACTTTTTCGATAAAAACAGTGGCGAGGCTATTTTTTGATTATTCCTTGCGGTTCGGTGAGTTCCCGTAGGTTGGGTTGAGCGGTAAAGACTAAGACCGCTGTGTTTATAGTAAAAATCTTGCTTTTCCATGTAGCGTTAATGGATATAGATAGAGCGAAACCCAACAAACAAAGCACGTTGGAAGCAAAAAGCGTTGGGTTTCACTTGCCCTTTGGTATATTCAGGTTTCTGAACTTCGAGGCCACCCGCGTTATCTACTGTTTAGTAGATTGTCGTTCAACCCAACCTACAAGATTCTTTTGGAGAGCAGCCCAGGAACAATAAATTAAAAATGAACTGGCGACTTAAACTCTTTAATCTTATTCCGAATTTTCTAAAACGTGTCGGATGCCAACTCTTACGCCGACTGGGCTATGATCCCGATGCATGGTTAGAAAATTTCCTCAGAGAACACAAAGGAGACTCATAAGTGAAAGGCGGAGATATCATCATTGAATGTTTGAAAGCACAGGGCGTTTCAGCGGTTTTTGGAATGCCTGGCACCCAAAACATCCAAATCTACGATGCCCTACTGCGAAGAGGCGAAGGCACAATTGACCACTACCTCGTCCGGCATGAATACGCCGCGACGCAAATGGCAGACGGTTTCGCTCGTGCAACGGGTGAAGTTGGTGTCGCGATCACTGTGCCGGGACCGGGTGCGAGCAACGCATCGACAGGGATTTTAGAGGCATTCACGGATTGCGCGCCCGTCCTACTGATTACTGGACAGAGCGATTCCAGTCTCTATAGCAAACATCCGAGCAAAATGTTCCACGGATTGGACCAGATGCGGTTTTTTGAGTCAATCACGAAGTACTGCGCCATCGCGCATACCGTTGCTGAGATTCCTGTCGTCATCGAAAACGCCTTTAAAGCAATGCGCAGTGGACGACCGGGACCCACTTTCTTAGAATTTCCGATGGATGTCGTCACTGGAGAGGGTGATGTCCGAATCCCACCACGTGTCGAACGGACCGAATTACCTCCACCTGACGATGCCTCGCTCAGCACTGCAGTTGAAACAATTCGCAAGGCTAAGATGCCCTTGATTTTCGCTGGTTCCGCCGTCTTTCATTCAAACGCCCGAAACGAGTTACGTCTCCTCGCAGAGAAATTAAACGCCCCCGTGATTGTTACCCGCAATGGAAAAGGGGTTTTGTCGGAAGACCATCCGTTGGCTCTGCAAATCTGCTATGGCTATCTCGGACGCGAGGCACTTCAACGTACCGATTGTTTAATCGGCATCGGACCGCGTTTTACATCCATCGATACCCGAAATTGGAGCTTAGAATTACCGCAACCGTTCATTCAAATCGACGAAGATCCAGACGAAATTGGGCTTGAATATCCGTGCGATATAGGCGTCGTCGGTGATCTGAAACTGACGTTGCAGGCACTCATCGAGGACGTTGGCTCCGGTGAAAACGGGTGGGACGAGGTCCTGGCGGAACTTCGAGCGGGATTCGATGCCCAGCCACCGTTGCCAGTCATTCACGAATTCCAGGACGTGCTCCCACGAGACACCATCTACGCCATTGATGTCCATGCGCTCGGCTACGCTTCGTTCGCCGAGTTTCCTATCTACGATCCGAGGACGTTCCTCTATCCGAATATCGGTGTTGCCTTAGGACATGCGTATCCTGCGGCTATCGGCGCGAAAGTCGCATATCCAGATCGCCCTGTTATCTGTTTCAGTGGTGACGGCGGATTCCTAATGGGAGCCGTGGAAATGGCGACCGCCATGAAGTACGGTATCAATGTCGTTGCGGTGGTGGTGAATGACGGAGCATTGTCAGCAATTAAGGGATCTCAACAGAAGGGGTGTGAAGGACGGACGATTGACACAGACCTGCTGAATCCGAATTTTGTCGAATTCGCAAAGTCGTTCGGTGCGTATGCCGAGCGGGTTGAGGATCTGGAAACTTTCAAGGACATTTTGCGGGACGCGCTCGCCGCTGAAAAACCCGCGCTCATCGAAGTGATGCTACAGGATCGTCAAGACGACATCGTCGACGTCATCGGATGGTTGATGTCCGAACCGCTCCGAAAAACCGCTTTTTAACGCTTCTTATTCAACCTCACGACACCAAATTTTCGCTATTTTGGTACTCCGCTAATTTTTCAAGAAGCAACAGTTGTTCGGCTCGCTCAATTGGTTCCTCATGTAAATGTTTGGGTATGTAATTCATTACCAATGCCTCAAGCATCGGTTTTCTATTTTCTTCTTTCGCACCAACATAATAGAAATGTTCCTTGGTTAACACATGGAGTTCCGACCACAGCGTTTGAAGAAAAACATTCTCCCTGTACTGATTGCTATGCCAAGTGGATAAGATGAATTTGCGAGGAGATTGACTTAATATCTCAAATAGGTGTTTTTCATCTTCTTCGTCCCAACTATCAAAATAATCAACGTGCCGACCAACATAAGGCGGATCGCAGTAGACAAAATCATTTTCAGACATGCCTTTAAGGGTTTCCCTAAAATCTTGGCAAATGAATGACCAGTTAGAATGCCTTGACATGACATAAACATAGTCAACTTGGTTCACTATCTTCGTAATATATGCTTTGGAAAACCGCTGAGGCTTGTGTCCAAAAGGCACATTAAAATCTCCTTTACGGTTGAACCGAATCATTCCATTGAAGCAACACCGATTTAAAAAAAGAAAATCCAATGGGTTATGTGTTTTATTAAACCGCTCTCTAACTTCGTAATAGTAATCCTGCCCACATTTTGATAGTATTTCGCCATGCCGCCCAAGGAAGTTTCTCACTTTCAAACCATCAATCTTCCCACTTGCAATCGCATTATAGAAATTAATTAGATGCGGATTGCTATCTGCAAAGATGGCGTTGCGTGGTGTAATATTAAAACCAACGACTCCCGATCCCATAAAAGGTTCAATCCAAGTGCCTTCAAAAGACCAGTCGACAGCCCGTTTTATGAAAGGAATAAGTTTGCTTTTTATCCCCTGACATTTAATCGGTGGAATCATAACTTTCATCATTGGTTTCTGCTCCTTATACCTATTTTTCTGGCTTTGGGTACAATTAACCGAACATCCCCACCTCTATATGCAACAAAGTCTTTCAAGTTTCTAATCTGCTTTGTTTCACCACCATCTTCCGTGATAGTAATCTTACCATAGTTCATCCAATAATCATCAAACCATTTCTCACCCAAGTCTGAGAACATACCATGTCCTGAGATTATATCAGCAATTCTATTAATACTTCCGATGTTCGCAGTATTACCACTACCACTTTTGTCGCTTGCTATCCTCCATTTTTCCGCGACGAAGAATTCAAAGTCTTTTATAACAGAAGATATTGAATAAAGTTCTTCAAACCCATAAGTGCGAGTTTCATCTACCTCTTCGGCATGCCTACTATAGATGATTCCCAAACAGAAATGTCCTTGGTATTGACTATAAGGGAACTGAATATTCTTTGAGCTACTTCTATTTACAAAGTATTCTCCGTGGGAACCTAATGTGAACCCATTGCAAAATTCTGGGTAATTTGGTAAGCGGTATGTCGTCTTGAAATCAACGGCGAATTTGATATGTTCGTTGTTGGAATGCACGAAAGATATGTCCGGATAATAATTCTGATGTTCAGCTAGAACCACTCGGTATCCAATCTCTTCCGCGAAACTGAGAATACGAGGGAAGAGATGTATTTCAAGTATCTTGGATATTATTTTGGTATCCGAAGAAATTGTATAAATATTCCGACATACATCAATAAATCCCTTGATACTCCATTGCCCATCATCTGTACTAACATGTTCATCGAGTGATGAGACGAATCGATTTAGTGAGTGGAAAAACTCCTGCTTAATTTGTAAATCTCGGCTCATCTATAAATCCTTTCAATACTCGCCGCGGGCGTTCCAACCCGGATACTGTTCCTCCAACGCCTCAAGCGTTTGCGGCGTGTAGTACGGATGTCCGGCAGGTGGGAACCGAAAGACTTCACGCTCTGCGGCTGTTAGCGTACCGATGAATTTCGAGAAGGTCGGATTTCGACCTTTGTCTGTGTAGTGCCGAAAGCCTTCCCAATAGTGGTCTGCCCGTCCCAAACCGAATCCCCACGTGAAGCGTTGTCCATCCTCCCGCAGATAATCACTTGCCGAATGCAACGTATAGTTGTTGAAGATACAGACGGTTCCACCTTTGCAAACAAGCGGTTCGTATTGAGAGGTGTCCCGTCCGTGTTCCTTCGCAAGGAGTCTCAGTGGTGCCTGGTCTTCGTCAACATCCTCAAGGTGCACCCAAAAGCCGATTTGCCCGAATTCACGAGCACTCTCGGACTGTGGTAGCAGTGAGTTGTTGCCGTTATCGATGTGCAAGTTGCTCGGATCACTATCAACACCGGGACCTTTAAATCCAGGATAGCGTGCAATCATACACCCAGCTCGGTAGTGAATATGCTCTGTTTTCAGAAACTTACGTGCGAATTCCCAGGCATCGTGATCCACGATTGCACGTAATAAAGCCATTTCAGGGGGCGGGAATTCCGTCAAAATCGCTCTACCTGGAGGTGGATCGTCTTTGACTTCTTCCCATGTCTGGAGTACGCGGCGCTGGGCAGCCTGCATCTCTGCAAGTTGTTCACCTGAATAGTAGTCGGGTACAATTAAGTAGCCTTTCACTAAGAGTTCATCCAGCTGTGCATCGGTAAATTTCTTCGGCATGTCAACCTCCATTGGAGAAATAGGGCGAACTTGAACAGAAACAGGTTAAAAATTTTTGCTGACGAACCTTGACAATCATAATGAGTGGCAAAGCCCGTCAGCAAAATTGAGAGCTCCCCCAGACGGACTCGAACCGCCGACACGATGGTTAACAGCCATCTGCTCTACCGACTGAGCTATGGGGGATTGTTAATGTAATTATACACTATTTCATCCGCAATTGCAAATTAAATTCAAAATTTTTATTGTATTTAACACCCGCAGGTAATTTTCGTTCCCAGAATCCCGTGTTTACCTTTCGTTTCATAGCCATCACGCTTCCACCAATCTAAACCGCCCATCAATTCCTTAACCTGGAACCCCAATTTCGCCATATTTAAAGCACCTTTGGTGGAGGCATTGCAACCGATACCATCGCAGTAGGTCACATACACCTTAGATTTATCGAGTTTCCTTGTCGTCGCCTCAGACATTGTTCTGTGCGGTATATTTATCGCTGTCGGAATGTGTTCCTGCGCATACGCTTCTGGAGAACGCGCATCTATGACAACAATGGACTCTCCGTTATTGAGTGCCTCATAAAGATCCCAAGAATCGGTCTCATAATTCAATTTCGCCTGATAAAATTCAATAGGATTCATAACTTTCCTTTTACTTTTCACAGATGTACAGAAAATACATGAGTTTTATTGGTCCCGATCCATCTCGCAACTACACTTTTGCCCGGAACCATCACGCCTTCATATTCAAACGGGTCCGTCCCGAAATTCGCGATTAGTTCAACAGTACTCCCAAACTCGGTGCGTTGAACCTGCCTGTTATCGTTCAACCATTCAAAATCGGTCATCGTCTGACCGCCGATCTGCCGATGCAGCGGTGAAAAGAACGCATAGTACCGCTGTATCCACGCTTTATGCTTTGAAAACTCCGCCATATTCAGATGGTATAACGGTGGAACGTTGTAAAGCAACTCTAAGAGTGCTAAGGTCTCGATCGCGTTCTCAAATTTCAGGCTTCCAGAACCCCAATGGTGCGTCGCGATAACCGAATCATGGAACACAATCTGGTAGAGCGGTAGCCGGAAACGCGGGTCATAATAGTGGTAAAGATAGTTCGGTTTGAGCGGCACCTGTTTTATGTGAATCGCTGGACCTTCGGGGGGCCAGTACGCGCCTATATAGTAAGGCGAAGTTTTTTCTTTCATATCTGGATCGCCCCACCCGATGACGGGGACCGTCATTCCATGTGCGAAGTGAATCGTTGTCGCGGCGTAGGCAGCACCACGTTCCGAACCGACGACCATGTTATGTGTATCCCGAATCCACGCCATACGGGCGAGTCGAGCATTCATATCATCTAACTGGGTCGCGGGATGGGACGGCGAATAGTCGTCGAAGAGTTGACCATAAGCATCGCAATCAATGAACCACGTATTGAAGTCCATCGGCATTTGTGTGACGATACCGTTGACACGATCTTCAACATAAGGCTGCGCCACGAGCGGACTTAAGTGATACCCTTTCTTTTTAAAGCCCCGATTCTTCGTTCCATCCGCGTTGACAACCGCGCCAGTCTCGTAAAGCGACAAGTCAAACTGTGCGGTTTCCCATGTATCCTGTTCGTTAGGGTGGTGAATACTATGGTAGGAATCATAGGGTCCGATCAGATAACCGAGTTCTCTCGCCTTCGCAACAGCAGTCGGATGCCGAAAGCCGTCCTGCCATGAATCAACGCCGAGCCAGAGTCTGTCCAACCCGCTTTCAGCAAACCGCTCCAGTAATTTCACAGAGAGACCATCGCCCCACTCGTCTGGATGCCGGAGTGTGTCAGGGAACGCCGCGTAAAGTAGCAGACAGTTGCGTCGGTAGACTTCTATAAGCGATAGCGTTGATACGTCCCGCGAAACCAATTCTTCTGTTTCTGATGCGAGAGGCATCTCCGCCCACACAGAGGCATTGTAAAAATCAGGCTTCTCAAGCTGCTCACTTACTGCACGGCTCACAACGCGTTGACTGTGATTAGAAGAGTAATCAGCCCGTGCCACATCTCGAAGAACTTCCTGTGCCTCTGTGTTCAATTGTGAAAAGATAAGTTTTCTGACGGTTCCAACTGTAGTTTCATCGTCCGCAAAACTGAGTTTTGTCGCAAACGCCTTCCAATCCGTCACATCATATTGACTGAGGAGCTTGCCTCCCCAGAGGTAGACATGCGCCGCGCCGAGCAATTTTTCCGCCTCTGGAACCTTTTCAATCTTTTCAATAAACGAAACGAATTCACCGTTCTCAATCAGCCACTGCCGATATTCCTTGGCAGGTGCAACTGGTGATGCTGTCCCAAGTGAGAGACGCACGCCGTATCTTTTCCGTTCCCAATTCGGCGTGAAGGCGTGCGATACCCGCATACCTAAATCAGATGTTTCCGTCTCACTGAAATGGATTCGGTTGTTGAAAGGGTTGGTTAAAATGTAGGTAAGCGTTCTTTCACCAAGATCCAACCCCCAAAACGGCATAGAGAGACCTGCTGTTGTGTTTATCGGTCCTCGATCGCACAAAAAGTCTCGCCATGTGATGTCATCTTTCGGTACGTAACTCCCCTCAAAGAAGGGAAAAATATAGCCGTGGACGGATTCGGTGTTTTCAATAAGGGGCCAGGTGAAATTTTGTGTGTCGTTTGCGGGGTCATCTTGAATGAATTCGATCGTCAGCGAGTCCCGTATCCATTTGACATGAACGGTAAGAGAGCGTTCCGGCAGTTTCCAACGAACACCATTGCCTTCATCAGTAAAATCCGTCACAGCACCCAATCCTGTCTGACCCAATGAAGCCCGAACCGCTATATCCGTCCCCGCAGGATAGACATTCATGGCAAGCGAATGCGGAACGATTTCGACGCCCCACATATCGTTGCTGAAACGAACACTCTGAAGCGTGTCACTCACACCGATAGAAGTCAACAGAAATATCCCAATGGATAAAATGTAAAATCTCAATCTCGACAACAGTATCTATCCTCATTCATCAAAAAAACTGGCAACACCTATCCCCTCAAAATGTTACACGCGTGTAACATTTTTGGAAGGATAAAATCTGTTAAGGGGTTACAGTTACAGACCTCACACAACGAAAACCGATGACATGGAACGCGCTCGGTGGCTTGGAGGCCCTGCGATCGGCGACCCGCACGAGTCGAGCTGGACCGAACCAGTGACCACCGCGCTGGACGCGGGAAACATCAACATTAACATCTGTGAAGTTATCCAATATCCACTGAATCGTATTTGCACCCGCCAACGGATTGCGCGCAACACCGTCCTGTGGAAATGTGGAATAGAATCCACGATGGTATACATCTAAACACCATTCGCTCACGTTACCCGCCATATCACGTAATCCATACCCGTTTGCAGGATACCTCTCTACGGCGGTGGTATCTTTAATGTTGTTGCCGTAGTTCGCATCCCGCGGCGTTAGTGTGTTCCCATGCGGATACTTCTGATCGACTAAGCCACCGCGCGCGGCGCGTTCCCATTCTGCCTCTGTCGGCAGACGCTTTCCTGCCCACTTCGAGTATGCCATCGCCGCATACCAACTCACATTAACAACCGGATGTTTGTCTGTACCTTTTGGGTAGTTATTTCCGTTCCAGTCCCAGAGATAACGCCCATTGTGAAATTTTCCGTCAATCCGATTCTTCTGCCAACGCGGGTTTTCAAGCACAAATTCTTTGAATTGCGCGTTCGTCACTTCCATCTCATCCATATAAAACGCATCTACATAGACGGTGCGCACCGGCTGCTCATCGTCATCCGCCTCCCCATCGTTGCTGCCTATCTGAAATTCCCCCTCGGGAATGAGCACCATGCCTTCAGGCGGCGGTGTTTTTTCCGCGAGGGGTGGTGTTTTTTCGGCTGGGAGGGGTGTTGTTATTTTTTCCACTGGGAGCGATGTTGTTGTTTCCGCTGACGGTGTTACATCATCTCGTTCGCAACCGCTGATAGCGAGGGCGAGTCCCCCGACGAACATAATAATGCAATACCTTTCCAAAATACGCTTTAAGGACATTTTCAAGTCTTTATGGTATTTGGTCATGAGAGGATAGCTCCTTTGGCAGTATGATAACACAAATCACAAGAACCCTTCTGTTACCTTGACAATTCCTCCCACAACGCCCGATAGAAACTCATCACGCGGATGGGATCGGAACTCCCTGCGATTTCTGCCAAACAGTAACCTGAATATCCAGATTCTTTCAGCAACGTAAAAAGTTCCCGCCACGGATATTCGCGCCGGTGCAGCTCCGTGATATGCACTAAACCGATTCTACCTCTCACGTAGTTAAAGTTGTTCAGAATAGAGCCGTCCTCTACTTCACCGAAATTAGAATTCCAGCAGACATAGACGTTATCGTGGTCAGCGACATCAATAATCGTGCGGATATGTGGGAGTTCAGAAGTGCCACCTCCGTGTACTTCCAACCGAATCTGCACACCAAGGTTCGCGGCAAATTCACCACACTCGCGCAACGCTAACCCGATCTGCTCCAACGTCTTTTCGACGGGGACTTCGTTGGGAAGTCCATTCGGACGCACCTTTACGCCGGGTGCTCCGACATCCGCGGCGAGTTGAGAATACGCCTTCGTTCCCGCTATATTCCGGCGAAGTACTGCTTGATCGGTGGCATGATAGTCATACGCGGAACCTAAACCGGCGATCTCGATTGGGGAGTCGGCGAATTGTTGTTTTACCGCCGTCCGTTCACTTGCCGAAAGGTCAACCTCAACGCCATGGGCATGTGTCGTTCGCAATTCCACGCCTGAGAATCCTGTTTCTACGCAGTTTTCAATGATTGTCGGGACATCCCAATCTTTCGCCATATTATACGTAACTAAACCAAGTTTCATACTTTAAGTTTTAAGGGCTTGCAAGCTTCGCCCTCCTCCTTATTCAAAAAGTTGTGCGACTTGACATGAAAAGCCTTCCACGACATCCTCACCGGTAAGTGTATCTTCGCGTGTCAGCAGTTTGATGTCTGTTTCTGAACGATAGACGGTTACTGTTTTCGATCCGGGTTCAATCACCCAGACGATCTGTGTTCCCGCCTCGATATAGGCGAATGCCTTTTCAATGACCCGCCGGAAAGCATCTGATGGGGACACGACCTCGATCGCAAGGTCTGGCGGCACTGGAAATGCCTTGCTCAGGTCGTCAGGCAAGTGTGCTGAAGAAATAAAAGCGATATCTGGTTTCAAAACGCGCTCACCGACTTGGAAACCTGTGTCCGGCGTAACCACCTCGCCGAGTTGACTCTCACGCACGTACAAACCCAATTGAAGAAAAACCCTCGCACTGACTATTCCATGTTCCGCAGATGCAGCTGGCATCGGTATCAATTCCCCTTTTACATATTCGTATCCCTCTAAATCGCTTTCAAGAAAATCCTCAAGCGTCATCTCGCCGTGTTCAGGCAGGGACATTTCTTGTTTGAATTCGCGGGTATTTTGTGGATCCATCTCCTGTTCCTCCATAATTATTATATCTATTCAAAAAGTTGTGCGACTTGACATGAAAAACCTTCAACAACCTCCCCGCCGCTGAGGGTATCGTCAATCGTAAATGTTTTGATGTCTGTTTGGGAGCGGTACACGGTTACTGTCTTTCCCACAGGTTCAATGATCCAGACGAGACGAGTTCCAGCATTGAGATAAGCAAGTGCTTTTTCGACAATACGATATTGAATATCTGACGGTGAGATGACTTCAACGGCGAGATCCGGTGGGATCGAAAATACTTTACGCCTGTCGTCAGGCAATCTCGCCGATGAAACGAATGCAATATCAGGTTTAACCAATCGGTCCCCTAATTTAAAGTCCGTATCTGCTGGATATAAACGTCCCAGCTGATTCTCACGAATATGCAAATTCAATAGGAAACTGAGATTCATACTGATATCACCGTGCTCCATTGTCGGTGGTGCCATCGGTATTAATTTCCCTTTCGTATATTCATACCCCTCTAAGTCGGATTGACAAAATTCATCTAACGTCATATCGGTTTTTATGGGAGCGAGGGATATTGCGGCTTGTTCATAACCGTTTCTTGGAATGTCCATCAGAATTCCTCCGTTTGTGATGCCTACCGTTTTCAATTGTATTATACCGAATTTTTTGATACAATGTTTCTTAAATCCGAAAAAATTAAGGAGAACATCACCATGGCTTATGCACTTGAAGATGAATTCGGTGACATTATCGGCAAAGCCCGACGCGGGCAGAGCTTGTCTCCAAGCCAAATCGCTACTGCGACAGGTATCGCAGAGACGGAACTTGCTCGTATGGAACAGTATACCTTAAAACCGACAGAAACGCAAGTCCATCGACTCGCAGAAGTCCTAAACTTAGACGGCATCAAACTCCTCGATATTGCGACAGAAGAGTGGGAACCCGAACCACCGCAACAGATGAGCGATTCAGACCTTGAGGTTATCACAATTAGCGCGCCGGTGGGAGGATGGCCCGTCAATGCTTATCTCTTAATCTGCCAAACGACCAATGATACTGCGATTATCGACACTGCCGCGCATCCAGACCTCATCTTGGAACAGATAGATGCCCACAATGTAAAACCCACTGCGATCCTTTTGACACACGCCCACAGCGATCACACCGATGGGTTACCGAAGATTCAAACCGCCACTGGATGCGATACTTACATCCATACGAACGAACCGAAACCACAGAGCGAAACGAGATTACGTGAAGTGGCACACGGAGACACCCTCACTGTTGGTGAACTCACAGTAAGCGTCGTCAATACCCCCGGACATACGCCCGGTGGATGTAGTTTCATCGCACAGAACGTGGCGTTCGTCGGCGATGCGATCTTCGCTGGTTCTGTTGGCGGTCCTAATATCTCCCTTCAGGATGAAATTGACAGCGTTCGAGACAATCTGTTGTCACTGCCAGACGCTGTTAGACTCTTTCCGGGGCACGGTCCTTCCACTACTGTGGGTGAAGAGAAGTTACACAACCCATTTTTCTAATTTTTTAGGACTTACACACTTCACCGGTAGGGTGGTTTGTAACCGCACCGATCCGATGGAAGTCAACCCCTGTGCTATCCGAAGATAAACGTCTCATTTTAATTTTGCGTAAGTCCTATTGCTAAAAAACTTGTATAATCCAGAGGCGGTTAGAATTGACCGGAAATCACCGTGAAACGGAGTGGAACGGTGACCAGATTTAATCGTTAAAAAATTGCTCTCATATCTTCTTCAACGCTTTCTCTCGATCGGTTTATCCCTGTTGGCGGTATCGCTGCTTGTGTTCCTGATGGTGCATCTCATTCCCGGCGATGCCGCCGTCGCTATTTTGGGGGAACGCGCGACCGAACAGGCACTCATCAAACTACGAGAAGAGATGGGACTTGATAAGCCTTTGTATCACCAATACGCCAAATTCTTGTGGGATGTCGCACACCTTGACTTCGGACGCTCCTTCAAAACAAAACAACCCGTCGTCGAAGAAATCAAACGTTATTTTCCAGCAACGGCTGAGCTAACCCTCGCGGCAATGGCATTTTCGATCCTTTTCGGTATTGCAGCGGGTATCATCGCGGCGGTCTCTCGCGGAACGTTTTTAGACTATTTCTCCATGTCAATATCCCTCGCTGGTATCTCTATGCCAATCTTCTGGTTGGGATTGATGCTCATTTTGCTTTTCTCATATTTCCTGCCTATACTACCGAGCACAGGACGACTGGATGTCGTATTGGATTTAGATGTCCAATCGCGCACAGGTTTCTATCTTATTGATACCCTCCTTGCTGGAAACTTAGCTGCCTTTCGGAACGCCATCGCGCATCTCATCCTCCCCGCGATAACGTTAGGCACAATCCCATTAGCAATTATCGCTCGCATGACCCGATCCAGTCTCCTTGAGGTGCTAAATCAACCATACATCACGACTGCTTATGCGAAAGGCTTACCGCGTTGGAAGGTTATTAGTCAACACGCAATGAAAAATAGTATGGTGCCTGTCCTGACAATTATAGGCTTGCAATTCGGTTATTTATTAGGTGGAGCGATTTTAACCGAGCACATCTTTTCCTGGCCCGGACTCGGTTCATGGTTACGTGCTGCCGTCGAGGCTCGCGATGTCCGTGCAGTGCAAGGCGGCGTGCTTTTCGTCGCAGCGGTCTTTATGCTCGTAAACCTTATCGTGGACCTGCTGTATGCATACTTTGACCCACGTATCCGAGTAGGAAACGAAGTTAGATGATGAACTCAACAGCCGGCACCAGTCAGCAATACGTTCTTCAGAAGCTTTTAAGACACCGCTCTGCCACCATCGGGGCATCTATCATACTGTTTTTCATTATCGTCGCCATTTTCGCGCCGCTTATCGCGACACACGATCCAAGACACGCCAACATCGCTGAACGCCTCAAAGACTCATCCGGCACGTACTACCTCGGCACAGATGGCGTCGGACGTGACATCTTCAGTAGAGTTGTCCATGGAACGCGTATATCTCTGAAGGTCGGACTGATCGCGATGTCGTTTTCCATAGGATTTGGGACCCTTTTCGGGGCAATTGCAGGCTATTACGGTGGAAGGCTCGACAACCTAATTATGCGCGTGATGGATATGATGCTCGCGATGCCGAGTATCCTTCTCGCGATGGTCATTGTCACCATTTTGGGACAGAGCCTTACGAACGCGATTATCGCCGTTTCTATTGTCTACATTCCGCAATATGCCCGAATTTTGCGCGCCGCTGTCCTGAAAGTTCGAGAGTTAGATTATGTCGTCGCTGCGAAGGTCATCGGTGCCAGCAACAGTCGCATTCTTCTCACCACCGTCCTCCCAAATTGTATCGCACCGTTGATTGTTCAAGCGACTTTAGGTATCGGTGCCGCCATTTTGGATGCCGCCGGTCTGAGTTTCCTTGGACTCGGTGCTGAGATTGGTGAACCCGAATGGGGCGCGATGCTCAATGAAAATCGCAAGTTTATCCGACGCGCACCCTTGGCTGTTACTGCTCCCGGCATCGCTATTTTCCTCATCGTTTTGGGGTTCAACCTCCTCGGTGACGCGCTCCGAGATGCCCTCGACCCCCAAATAGATTGAGGACAAATCACGCTACCGCCTGAAATCTACACAATGTGTATCACCTGCGATGCAGTTACGTAGGTTGGGTTGAGCAAAACCGAGAAAGGCAGACTGATATTCCAAACACATCTTAACACCATAGACCGTCACCTAAAATCAAAATCACAGCGAAACCCAACATTATACCCGAAACCTACAGGAAAAGTGTTGGGTTTCACCCGATATCTTTGAAACAACGGAGTATAAACCGACATCAGTTTTCTTTGAGTTGGCATCGTATCGGATATGACCGTTCAACCCAACCTACGCGCTATAAATCCTGATTCTAACAGTTTTCAAGATTTTTTTGACACCTCCCGCTTTTTGTGGTATAATTCAATGCAAATTTAACCTATTGAGGTTTAGCATCTTATGAGGTTTGCTTTAAAGTCTCAACTTTTGAAAATGAGTCTCAATATCACGAAACTGAAATTAACGAATACCCGCCAACTGTATTCCATACTCAATTCGGGAAATCTACAAACCACGTTTTCTACAGTCCTTATACTCATGAGTGTCCTACTCTATCTCTGCGTCAACTCCGTT
Organism: Candidatus Poribacteria bacterium; assembly: GCA_965208635.1. Lineage (GTDB taxonomy): Bacteria > Poribacteria > WGA-4E > WGA-4E > WGA-3G > WGA-3G. Next base: position 4,305,741 of record OZ242349.1, on the reverse strand, counting down.
GAAGCCGCTACACGGGAGTATTGGATTGCCGCCGAGAAAGTTGAATGGAACTACGCGCCGAGCGGAGAAAATCTCATCAGACCAAATATGGGATTGGACGTTTGGGGCAAAGCACTTGTATACGAAAAATACCGATACTTCCAATATACCGATGCCTCCTACACAACACAAGTCGAACAACCCGTGTGGATGGGCATCCTCGGACCCCAACTACATGTTGTCGAAGGGGATAGCGTTCGGGTGCATTTTCTGAATCGTGCAGACAAACCCCTCAGCATTCACGTACACGGGCTACAATACGACGAAGAAAACGAAGGTGCCGATATGAAGGGATCTGGTGCCGCCGTGCCACCAGGAGGAACGTTCACCTATCACTGGGAAGCAGATAGCGATGCGGCCCCCGGTCCTAATGATCCATCGTCTATTGTTTGGCTTTACCATTCACATGTCGATGCAGTCACTGAAGTCTATGACGGTTTAATCGGAACCATCGTCGTCACCAAGAAAGGGATGGAACGCTCAGAGGACGATCCGCGTCCCAAAGATATCGATAAGGCATTCACGACCCTGTTTCTCATCTTCAACGAAAACGACCGCACCATCGTCGAAAGTGGCAAAAGCGCGGAATACGACTCTCCTGAGGAGGCTGAAGAGGGAAACCTTAAGCACGCCATTAACGGCTATATCTTTGGGAATCTGCAAGGGTTGGAAGTTCAACAAGGCGACCGAGTACGTTGGTATCTTATCGGGTTAGGCACTGAAGTCGATATGCACACCGCACACTGGCACGGTCAGACGGTGCTAAATGCTGGAAAACGCACTGACGTGGTAGATCTACTTCCCGGCTCTATGGTTACGGTAGATATGACGGCGAAAACCCCCGGCAACTGGCTCTATCACTGCCATGTTGCCGATCATATTACAGCAGGTATGAATACACGTTGGCGCGTGGCACCCAAACCTCGACAAAACACGCATTAAGTTCCTATTCAAAAACTTTGAACCTTTCGCAATTAAATCTGACTAAATTCATACCAGATTTGATTGAACGACAGTCTATTATAGTAAAACCGAAAAATAAATAGACATTCGCCCCTCCCCTGGTAGGGTTTTTGCTGGGGGTTTTTGCTTGGGTGTTTCCTCAATTTCTTCAAGGTTTCTAACCTCGCCGGTGCGGAGTGTCTAATTAATTCTAAACTTTACTATAATTACCAAAGGAGATATTATGTTTAACAACCGATCCAGTTTCTTCAGTTATTGCGCACTTGTTTTGCTCTTATTCACCCTCATCGGGACAGTTCACGCCGAAACGTTGACAATCTACTCCGGACGAAGCAAAAGCCTCGTTGAACCGATTATCAAGCAGTTTGAAGAAAAGAGTGGCATCCAAGTAGAAGTGAGTTATGGTGGAACGACCCAACTCGCTGCCGCAATCCTGACTGAAGGCGACAAAAGTCCAGCCGCCCTCTTTTGGGCACAGGACGCTGGTGCACTGGGTGCCGTCAGTAAAAAAGCGATGTTCGATAAATTGCCAGAATCCATCCTTACACAGGTCCCTTCAGGATTTCGTGACGCCGAAGGCTTCTGGATAGCAACAAGCGGTAGGGCGCGTGTCCTCGCATACTCCCCAGAGCGCGTTAAGATGGAAGAACTCCCCGAAAGCATCTTCGATTTAACACAACCGATGTGGAAAGGCAGAGTCGGTTGGGCACCGACAAATGCGTCCTTTCAGGCATTTGTCACTTCTCTACGCGTACAGGTAGGTGAAGAACGAACAGAAGAATGGCTCCGCGGCATGAAAGCAAACGGTGTGAAAAAATATGCGAAGAACACACCCATCATAGAGGCACTCGCGGCAGGAGAAATTGATGTCGGCTTGCCGAATCACTACTATCTCCTTCGCTTCAAAAGCAAGGATTCCGATTTCCCCGTAGAACAAACCTTCTTTAAGGGAAATGATCCGGGCAACCTCGTCAATATCGCTGGTATTGGATTATTGAAAAGCACGAAAAATAAAGAAGCCGCACTCGAATTTGTGGAATTTCTGCTATCCCATAAAGCACAGCAATACTTCACCAGCGATGTCTTCGAATATCCCGCCATTGAGGGTGTAGTGCCGCACGAGAGCCTGATCCCTCTCTCTGAACTGCTTCAATTGGCACCGACTTTCAATCTCAATGATATGGACGACCTCGATGGTACAGTCAAACTTTTGAGAAACGTTGAGATTCTATAGACACAACAACCTGTCGGCAGTTGAGGTAACTGGAATTGAATGTCAAAGCCAAAAATAGTAAGTGTCAACCACTATCTCCTCATACCGGCAGTTGTGGTAGGTGCTGGCGGGTTGATTCCGCTGGTTTATCTATTCGTCAAAGCGTTTTCTGCGGAAGGCACTGCACTTGTGCAGATCGTCTTCCGCTGGCGAAATGCCCGACTTTTCTTTAATACACTCCTGCTAACCGCCGGTGTTCTCGCGTTAGATCTTCTTTTGGCAACCCCCGCCGCATGGTTAACAACCCGAGTGAATCTGAAGGGGAAACGCTTCTTTACGGTGCTTTGCGTTTTACCACTCGCTATTCCAGGCTATGTTATGGCATACGCGTTGCTGGCACTCGGTGGGAATACCGGTATCGTTGCCCAATTTTTTGGAAAGAGCATCCCGCGCCTCAGCGGTTACTGGGGCGCACTTCTCGCCCTTAGTGCCTACACGAGTCCTTATCTCTTTTTGAATCTGCGTACCGCACTGTTAGGTCTCGACCCAAGCCTTGAGGAATCCGCTCGAAGTCTTGGCTACCGATATCGCGAAACTTTTTTTCACATTATCCTTCCGCAGTTGCGTCCTGCGCTTTATGCGAGCGGTTTACTCATTAGCCTACATGTTCTCGGGGACTTCGGCGTCGTGTCATTGATGCGGTATGAGACCTTTAGTTACGCGCTTTACACAGAGTATACGCTCTCTTTCGAGCACATCTATGCGGCATGGCTTGCACTCATGCTCCTCGTATTTACCGGATGCCTGCTCTATCTCGAGGCAAAATTGCTAAATCGAGTGGTTCTCCACCGAGCAGGAAGTGGAATTTCACGTCAACTGTCGCAGATCCCACTCGGTACGTGGCGAGTTCCCGCTTACCTGTACCTCAGTGTGCTCTCATTCGCGACTGTGGTTGTCCCAGCGGGTGCAGTACTCCTCTGGATGTTCAGAGGATTCGATACTGCTGTGTTGGAGGGGCTTGTGAATGCCCTCATCGGTTCACTGTCAATTGCGATACCCGCAGGAATTCTGTGTGCGTTTCTGGCGGTTCCGTTCGCCTATGTAGGTGTCCGACACCCCTCACGACTGTCAAACATGTTAGGGCGTGTCGCCTATATTGTTTACGCCATACCGCCGCTCGCCTTCGCACTGTCGCTTATTTTTTTTGTCTTAAATACGCTGACTTTTATCTACAAAACGTTACCCGTGTTAATCTATGCGTGTACCCTACATTTTCTCGCGGAAGCCATCGGACCGGTACGGAGTTCGCTCTACCAAGCCTCACCCAATTTAGAAGAAGCCGCTCGATCGCTTGGGTATTCACGGCTACAAGCATTTTTCAGGGCACTGCTGCCAATTCTCACGCGTGGCATGCTGACTGCCACAGCACTCGTTTTCCTCGCGACGATGAAAGAATTACCGCTTACCTTTCTTTTATCGCCAGCTGGATATGAAACACTCGCGCTCAACGTCTGGAGTTACACATCAGAAGCAATGTTCGCCGAAGCGGCACCTTACGCACTCGCGATCCTGGTTTTTTCAGGGATATTCGTTGGTGTCCTGATTCGTCATGAGGAACAAGCACAAGAATAGCACAAGAATTAGTTAGTATTAAAGAATAGGAGAAACAAATTATGACACGCCTCACAAATGCCATCTATAGAACTTTCACACTCGCCCTACTCCCGCTCGTGATGCTCGGTTGTCTTTCCATAGCAGCGCAAAACACAGTCCGTGTCGACGGTGGTATGAAACAGACGTTTGAAATGTCTGAGGGCGGTACAGGTGCAATTCAGAAGTGGATACTTCCTGAAAGACGTTCTATCAGTCGAATCGAGATCCACTTTGATCCCATTGAGCCCCTGCGAAACATGACCGTCTACGCCCGAATGGGTGAAGACAATTGGCGAGTCGTCAAGGCAATCAAAACGCCAGTGCGAACATCGCCCTATATCATTCGGGCTCCGCTCTCCACAGACGCTATCCGCGTTGTGTTGTCATCATCAATGGGGGTTACAGGGATGATTGACCGTATAGTTCTCTATGGAGCAGAATCCAGTAAATCAACCGAATAGGCATCCCATTAATTCCCGATGCATATATGGTAGGAATAGGGAAAATTGCTTTAATCCGCCTCTTTGACACAATTTTTCAACAATTTCCACATATATCTGTCTAATTGTGGTAGACTACCATACTACCCTCTCATTGGCAGACTGGAATGCATATAATATTTGATTTTTTAACGCTACCTCCACTTGTAACGCTTGGTGCTGATGCCCTCAGAGTGTTACTCTCATTTGCGCTGGGCATTTTCATTGTTAACATCTACTGGTGGACTCACGCCAAAGTCCCACAAAAATCGTTTACCGACACACTCATCATCCTATGCATGTTGATTTCTGTGGTGATGGTAGTTATCGGTGATAGCATCGCAAGAGCGTTTAGCCTTGTAGGTGCATTGTCCATTATCCGATTCCGGACTGCTATTCAAGATCCCCGTGATATTGGCTTCGTTTTTTATGCCTTAGCCGTTGGCATGGCAGTCGGTGCGGGAAACCCATCTGTCGCGATTCTGGCGACTTTTCTCATCGGTATCATTATCCTCTGCATGTACCATTGGCATCAACGTTTCGGCAACGATAACGAGTTCAGCTTAGAATTCTGCTTACCACCGAATCAGACATCTGAAAAGATCTATGGTCCAGTCTTCAACAAGTACTTAATCTACGAACGTCTACTCGAACAACGGATCAAAAAATCACAGCAGGTTGAACTCACATTTCGGGTTAGATTCGCAAATCCGCAGGAATGGCTCGCTTTTTTTAACGAACTTTCAGGGATTGAACACGTCACAGAGGTAAAAATGGATAAAGAGTGAACATAGCAAGCGGAAAAACCTCGAACCTTTTTATCTTTTCCGAATCTAAAATCGAAAAGGAGAATACCATGAAACAACTGAAAACAATATCACTCATTGCGCTCATAATTATGGGTTGGGCAATACACACCAACGCGCAAGACAATCAGGAAACTCCAAAACTCACAGATGACCAGAAGCGGTTCGACCTCAATGGAGACGGCAAACTGAGCGATGAAGAGGACGAACTCAGGCTTCGAGTCACAGGTTTAGAAGCATTCACAGGAAACAAACTCACCGCAGAAGAGATTAAGCGAATGCAGGATGACCAAGGTCCTGGCATGGGCTTCGGAGGTCCCCCGGGTGGGATGCCCGGTTTTGGCTTTGGGGGTGGACGAGGTGGACGACGCGGCCCTCAGCCTCCAGAAAAATTGGTCGATCAATTCGACAAAGATAAGAATGGGAAACTCACCGGCACCGAGCGGCAAGCGGCACTCGATGCGCGCGGGGGTGGAAGCGTGTCTCTCATGAGTGAAGAAAGTTTACGTGAAGGCGTTCAGAAGGATGTACAAACAAGCCTCAATACAGTGCCAGAAGGTTCACCCTCACTCTACGACGCACAAACGCTCCGTACGCTTTATCTCCGATTCCACCATGAAGATTGGTACGAACAGATGAGTTCGTTTTACCGCACGGATATTGAAGTTCCGGCAGAACTGATTGTTGATGGAAAGGTCTACCCGGAAGTCGGGGTCCATTTTCGAGGCACTTCATCCTACTTTACAGTCGGATCGGAGAAAAAATCCTTTAATATTGCCGTTGACTACGGTGAAGATGGAGAACGTCTCTATGGTTACAAGACGCTCAATCTACTCAACGGACATGTTGATGCGTCGTTCCTGCGTGAAGTACTTTACAATCAAATCTCCCGTGACTATATCCCCGCGATGAAAACGAACCTTGTGAAATTGGTTATCAATGGTGAAAATTGGGGAGTCTATATTAATCTCCAACAATACAACAAGGATTTTCTCGCCGAGTGGTTCGGTACAAAAGGGGGTATCCGTTGGAAGATAGGTCCCGGTAGAGGTGGCGCGCTGACTTATGCTGGAGATGATCCATCAGCATATCAAGAAACGTATCAACTCAAAACCAGGAATGTCGAAAACCCATGGGAAGGTCTTATCGCACTCACGAAAATGCTTGACGATTCCACATCTGACGCGGAACTGGTGGAAAATCTTCCACCCGTACTTAATATCGATCAGGTGCTGTGGCAACTCGCCGTTTCAAACGTCTTTATGGATGACGATGGCTACATCCACAAAGGCGGCGATTACACCCTCTATCAGGATGTCAACGGCAGATTCCATCTGGTACCGCACGATAACAATGAAAGTCTCAGATTTGGTCGGTCAGGGCGTGGGGGTCCCGGCGGTGGAGGTCCCGGTGGCTGGTCATGGGGAGACTTAGAAAATGGAATGGTATCTCCTATCGCCCATGAAGACAATGCCGCACGTCCGCTTATCAAGCGATTGCTTTCAAACCCGCAGTGGCGCGCACGGTATCTCGCACACGTCCGAACCGTCGCAGATGAATGGCTCAATTGGGAAGTGTTTGAACCGATTATCAAGGAATATCAAACGCTTATTGATGCAGAGGTTCAGCGAGACGATAAGAAACTTTATGGATATGAAGAATTTGCAACCGATGCTCCCGCGGACCTTGAGCGGTTTGTCAACCAACGCCGCGAGCATCTGAGCAATCATCCTGAACTCAGCAAACCAGTCCCGAAAATTGTTTCGGTTGAGATCGGATCTGACACGCCTCCCGTAGCGAATCAACCCGTCTCGGTTAAAGCGACCCTTGACAAATCAATTGCCACCGACGCGGTTTTGTTGTATTATGGTACCGATCGGTATGCAGTTTTCAATCAGATGACGATGGGAAAAGAAGGGGAGAGTTATGTTGGACAGATCCCCGGTTTCCCCGCAGACACCATAGTCTACTACTACGTAGAGGCAAACGCCGTCAAGACACACGGGACAACCGCCTTTTCACCAGCGAGATCAGAACAAGGCGCGGCGCAGTACCGAATCGGTGTTCCCGTTGCAAAAGAGACGCCAGTCGTCATCAACGAACTCATGGCAGTCAATACCAAGAGTATTACCGACCCGCAAGGGCAGCATGAAGACTGGCTTGAGTTGCACAACCTTACCAGTGACGTCGTGAATCTTACTGGGATGTATCTATCAGATAAGACGGACAATCCCAAAAAATGGGCATTTCCTGAGAATACGACGATTCCTGCACAAGGGTACCTCCTTGTGTGGTTAGATGAAGACGGCAAAGCCGATGTCGGACTCCATGCGAACTTCAAGTTGTCTCGTAACGGCGAGACTGTGATGCTCGTTGATACCGATATACGTGGTAACCAGGTGCTTGATGCAGTGACGTTTGAAAAACAGGAGAAGGATGTTGCTCTCGGCAGATGGCCAAATGGTAGTGGCAAACTCAAACAACTCCAAACCACACCGGGCAAAGAAAACGTGCTTAAATAGGGCTTATGCACTTCACTGGTCGGTGCGGGTTGTAACCGCGCCGATCCCAGAGTGGTCAGTATCTGTACTATCCGAAGATACGCATCTCGGTTTGATGATCGTAAGTCCTGATAAAGTAAAACGAACTTTTTGTTTTGTTAGAGGTCTAATGGAACAAGAAAACCATTTAGTTTTCCCTTATATTCAGAATTTTGCTTGATTTAAGCGAAATCTGAGATTTGAAGAATCAACACTGTTGGGAAACTAAACGGCTCTGAATCGAATAAAAAAGCATGTTCTTTATACAGGCAGTTTGGAGAAGAAGTATGTCCGTTGCAACCCTTACAGCTACTATGGAAACCTATTCGGAGATAAGCAAGACAGAAGAATTAGATCTCGCACAGGAACGTGAGATTGTTTTGCGCTGTCAAAAAGGCGACGCTGATGCAATGGGAACCCTCGTGATTCAATATCAACACTGGGTTTACAACATCGCTTACGGTATGCTCGGTCATCACCAAGATGCTGAAGATGTCGCGCAAGATGCATTCCTCTCCGCATGGGAAAACATCGGGAAATTCCAATTCCGTTCCCGATTTTCCACATGGCTCTACCGCATCGTGAAAAACAAATGCCTCAACCACATCGACCAGTATCAACGCAGGAAAACCGAGCCAACAGAAATTGACGACTCACAACCGTGGGTTCCTCTTGATACAGTAACACCCGAAGAGCAAGCATTACGTACCGAAGAGAAAGAGATTGTTCACGCCGCCCTCACTAAACTCAAAGATAGTCATAGAGAGATCCTTGTGCTGAGAGAACTCCGAGATCTACCCTACGAAGAAATATCTGAAATTCTGGGATGCACACTCGGACGCGTTAAATCCCGGTTACATGAAGCCCGAAAGGCACTCAAAAAAGAACTGGAGCGAGTCAAGTGGTAAACACTCCTACCGCTACCCTCGATCAAAAACATGAACCATCAAAAAATTCAAGAGGAATTATCAGCCTACTTAGATAACGAATTAACACCGAGCAGGCATAAGCAGATCGAAGCACATCTGCGTTCCTGCGACGAGTGTTCTGATATGTTGTCGGCGTTCCAAAAGAACCGCCGGATGATCGCAAATATCGCACACCCAGTGCCGCCAACACTTAAAGATGAAGTGATGGCAAAAATACACACGCAGTTTCAAGATGAACTCTCCGCCTATTTAGACAATGAATTGGCTCCTGCGATGCGCGATCGGATCGAAGCACACCTCCACTCTTGCGACGAGTGTTCCAATATGCTGGCAGCGTTCCGCCAAAACCGAGAGCGGGTTAAAACACTTGAACATCCTGCGCCAGCATCTATTGAAAACGCAGTGATGGCGAAAATACGTCAGCAAGCTGCACAAACACCCAAAGAGGAGGCACCTACCCGTCCCGGATGGATACCCGATATAGGGCGATGGATGCCCGACCTTGGACGATGGTTCCTCCGTCCCGTTACAGCAGGTGCGACCGGTCTTCTGACGCTCGTCCTGATTTTAGGGGCCCTCTACTTCTATCCGACTGCCCCCCAATATGAAGAGACGCTCGACCTCTACTTCGGGCTTTATACTGAGCAACTCGAAGACAACCCATTGAAGTCAAACGTCGTCAAGCCGATCAATTCAACACCAATAGTGTATACCGTTGACGATGATGAACTGTTTCTCGATCTCTATCTGGAAAATGTAGGGGATTAAATTTATCACCAAGGCAACCGACAGGTGAATTTATGCGAATCCATAAATATCTAATTCTTCATTCTGCAGTTTTAGCCTTTTTGCTGTGGACATCGCACACACTTCTTGCCGACCTCAGCACACTTGAACGCATTGCGGAAGCCGAGCGTAAAGTCAGCTATGTAGGATTACGCTTGAAGACGTTTAGCTCGTCAAGAGGCACACGCACTTTTGAAGAAGTGATTATTCACAAATCTGTAGATGCTTCCTATCGGAAAGTGGTATCCATAGTCGGTGAACGACACTCATCCGAGGGTGCGCGAAACAGAGATGAACGCCGGGACAACAACAGAGAAAGAAATGATAATGGGAATCGCAGAAACCGTCAGGAAACAAATTGGGACCAACACGAATGGCGACAAGTTAGAAGCCAATTTTCAAAAGAAGAAATTGAATTGATTGCTCAAAATTACAACTTGGAAGAGTCAGCATCGACAGAAAAAATAATGAGCTATGAAACTAATATCCTAACAATCACACCCAAATTCACCGGTAGACCCACAAAGCGAATCTTTTTTGCCCGCGAAAACGGCGTTATCTTGAGGGTAGAGGATCTGGATGCCGAAGGTGTGCTTCAGGATATGTTTGTCTATACACGAATTAGTTTCAATCCTGAAGCCGTGGAACGTAAATGGAAAGCCTTTGAAAAAGAGATTAAACCGCGCCCACCGCGCAGCTCTTCAATTGCGCTTGCCGAAGCGGAAAAAATGATAAAAACCAAACCTATCCAACCTGAATACCTACCACCAGGATTTCAGTTAAAGGATGTTCGCATTATCAAAAGTAGGGAGAATGACTCAATTCTTCTCGAATATACAGACGGATTGGTAAATTTCACGTTGTTTGAAAAAACGGGTAAGCCACCTCGTATCAGGGACAGAGATCGCAGAGAAGAAACCAAGATTGAACTTGAAGGGATCACTGTGTACAAACGTCTCTTCAGAGGGACGGATACCTTCAGATGGTCGGGTGCGAAAATCCACTTCTTCCTGATCGGTGCAGTGCCCCCTTCTGAAATGCAGAAGGTCGTGGAGTCTATTATACAAAAAACAAACCAAAAATAGGGAGAGGATTATGCAAATATACCATACTCTTATGTTAGGCATTCTTGTCACAGGTTTATCATTTGTTGGAAACGCGGGTGCTGATAGTATAAAATCTCAACTCGAAGCATCGCCGCGCCACGGTGAATGGGTGAAAGTAACAACAGCCGATGCTCGTACCGTCAATGCCTTTGTTGTTTATCCTGAGGTGAAAGAACCCGCGACGGCTATTATCGTCATCCACGAGATTTTCGGACTTACCGATTGGATCCGTCTTGTCGCAGATAGACTTGCCGCTGAAGGGTTCGTCGCAATCTGTCCCGATCTACTTTCCGGTATGGGTCCTGACGGTGGCGGCACAGAAAGTTTCGACTCCGGTGATGATGTCCGACGGACGATCCGCGAACTCTCTCCCTCGCAAGTTGCATCGGATCTGGATGCCGTCCAGAAATACGTCCGAGACCTGCCTTCAACGAATGATAACGTTGCCGTTTCTGGATTCTGCTGGGGAGGCGGACAAACGTTCAGTTACGCCGTCCATTCCGATACAATCGCCGCTGGTTTCGTATTCTACGGTCGCGCCGCACCAACAGAGGATGTCCCCAAAATATCAGCACCCGTCTATGGCTTCTATGGCGAGAGCGACAACCGTATCAATGCCACGATTGATGCCACCAAAGCCGCAGCGAATGCCGCCAGTGTTACCTACGAACCCGTCATCTATGAAGGTGTCGGACACGCTTTCCTGAGGCGCGGTATGGCAGATGATGCCAACGAAGCACAGAAAGCTGCCACCAAAGCCGCTTGGGAACGGTGGGTATCCCTCCTGCAAGGACTCTAAAGATTTTTAATTTTACCTTGCGGTTCGGTCAGGGATATTGAATAAACAAAAGCTATTCACGTAGATCCGCCTGCGCCGTTGTTGCAGGCTACCGATTTTTAGTCTTCCTTAAGGAACATATATGGCAAACCGACTTCAAGATAAGATTGCTGTTATCACCGGCGCTGCCCGGGGCATCGGTGCGAAAAGTGCTGAACTCTTTGCAGGTGAAGGTGCCGCTGTAGCACTCTGGGACCTGAACGCAGAACGCGGCGAAGCAACCGCGCAGCAGATCCGATCCTCTGGTGGAAATGCTCTTTTCTGTGAGTGCGACGTAACCGACGCGGCGCAAATTGAACGTGCCGTTGCCCACGTCACCTCTGAACTCGGCACCCCCAATGTACTCTTCAACAACGCCGGTATCGCTGTCGTCGGCGAATTAGAAGATATTTCCGAAGACGACTGGGATCATCAGTACGCCGTCAATGTGAAAAGTATCTATCTCGTCTCGCGGGCGATAATCCCATTGATGCGCGAAGTCGGCGGTGGTTCAATTATCAATATGGCGAGTGAATCCGCATATGTTGGGTTCCCGATGCACCCCGCCTATACCTCGTCCAAAGCCGCTGTGGTACACCTCTCACGCAGTATGGCGGTTCGGTACGCTGAAGACAATATTCGAGTCAACAGTCTCTGTCCCGGGACAATCAACACCGAACTCTACCAAGAATTCCTATCAAAACAACCCGATCCAGAAGCGATCAACACAGAAATTAAAGAGATGCATCCGTTGGGCATCGGCGAACCGGAAGACATCGCTTGGGCGGCGGTCTATTTAGCCTCCGATGAATCCAGATATATGACGGGTGCCCCGATGCTCGTCGAGGGTGGAATTCTATCGCTCTAAAGGGCATCCGACAATCCTCTCCTTGATCCAGAAAACCTCTCTCAATACTTCCCTTTCAGGATACACCAAAGGGGATAAATTGAATCTATCCCTTTATTCATTTTCCTCAATTTCTGCAGAATATGCAAGCATTTCGTCCTTAACTCCCATCATTATATATCATGAAGTGGTTCACTGATATTGGCAAACACAGGGAGTACAGGATCAAAGTTACTGCCCAAATTCGTGCATTCGCCATTGTTGTCTGTCCCATTTGGTGCAGTGTTTTTCCAAGCGTTTGTCCTAAAGATTGCCTCATCTCACATTTAGCGCATTATTTCGGATTGGCACATAATTTGCAAACCACTGTTTATGTTTACCATTTCAATGGAACTCGATGAACCTATACATAACCCAAGTTGCTGCCTAACACCCGCGGAGGAACTCCAAAAACTCTGATTCCTTCCCTTTTCACATTTTGAACCCTTTCTACGCCAAGATTTCGTCTTAAAAGAATAGAGGGGATAAATCGTATGTCCTACTGAGTTTTGCGAGATTTTGCATTTGATGAGGAGGCCCCCATGAAAAGGGAAGACGATGTTCAATTGATTTACAGAATATTATCGGGCGATGCAGCAGCGTTTCGCGTTTTAGTCGAAAAGCACCAAAAGGGTGTTCACGCGCTTGTGTGGCGGAAGATCGGGGACTTTCACTATGCTGAAGAGATCACACAAGACACCTTCCTTCGAGCCTACAAGAAACTCTCAACGCTCAAAGATCCGAATCAGTTTACTGGGTGGCTTTATGTCATCGCAAACCGACTCTGTATTGATTGGCTCCGAAAGCAAAAGTTTACGATGCAATCGTTGGAGGATACACCTGTGGAAGAAATCGACAGAGCCACTTATGCCCATCATATATCCGAGGAACAACAGACGGAGACCGCCGAGAACCAGCGTGAAATAGTGAAACAACTGCTATCAAAGCTACCAGAGAGTGAGCGAACAGTTGTGACGCTCTACTATCTCGGCGAGATGACAACGAAAGAGATTGGTAAATTCTTAGGGGTGTCGGTGGATACGATTAAGACTCGGCTCCGACGCGGACGAAAACGCTTACAGGCGCAACAGGTAGAACCTTTAGTTTCTGAAACACTCGGAACTATTCAATTCCCCGCACACATAACCGAGCGGATCATGCAGCAAGTCGCTGACATGGGTCCCGTCCAACCGCCGGTTGGTAAACCGCTGCTACCGTGGATAGTTTTCGGTACAGTTGTCGTTGTGGTTATGTCAATGCTCGGTGTGAGTAACCAATATCTGGCTCGGTTTCAGAAACCGTATAGTTTTGAGGCAGAATCTGAACCAACTATCGAAATCATTGATGCGTTTATCGTTCTTGATATTGCGGCAAAACCATCTGTGCGAAATCAAGGCGGACGGGTTGATACCTCCCAAGAAAGCAGGGGTGTCGGCACCCAAGCCTCCGACACGACCTCAGCATCTCTTACATCAGGGGATACCGTCACGTTTGCCCGCACAGCAGAACTCAAAATCGAACAGACTTTGACCCAAGCGGATGGCTTAGCATCTGACACGGTTCTTACTGTTTTTGAAGACAGCCACGGCACGGTGTGGTTTGGAACAACTGACGGACTCACCCGTTATGACGGCAAGAATTTCCAAACCTTCACAACAGAAGATGGCTTAGCACAGAACACGATCGGTCTTATCTTTGAAGATCAGCGAGGCATGCTTTGGTTTGCTGGTGGTGTACTCTCAAGTTTTCTGGAGAGAGGAAAGCCTATAGACGTGTCATGGATGGAAACGCCATTGAGTGAACTCAATATCACACCGCATAACGAAACGCCCGAAGGAATGACAAGACGTATTCCATCAAAAGGCGTGAGTCGCTACGACGGCGAAAAGTTCAGGGTTTTTACGAATGCCGATGGGCTCGGTGATGGTACCGTTAAGGATATCTTTGAAGACAAAACTGGTACGCTTTGGTTCGCGACATCGTCCGGTGTGAGCCACTATGATGGGGAAACTTTCAACACTCTCAGCGTGAACGGACCGATGGGGATGGAGGTATTACCTGACTGGTGGAGTGAAATCGCGGCAATTGCACAGGATACAGCAGGAAATTTCTGGTTTGGAAGTACTGCTGGCATTATCTACTACGATGTCCAAACAACCCGTTTCCGTTATTTTGCTATTGACGGAGATTTTACCCCTTTCCAAGAGATGGGGAAAACACCAACTGCACACATAACAGACCTGCAGTTCGATGCGAACGACAACCTTTGGATAAGTCAAAGTTATAGGGGCGAAGAGGATAGCGGCATTCGTCGGTTCAATGGCAAAAAACTGGTGATCTTTCCACAAAGTGAGCAACTTCCCATGAATAGCGTTGACAACATTAGGCAGGATAGGAACGGTAATCTTTGGTTCACCGGTGTGAAGAATGCGAGCAACCAGCCGCCAATGAGACACGAAACCGCAGATAGTGTTAGCATAGTTTTTCCTGCAGCTGAATCCAGCATAAGTGTATACAACGGCAAAACCTTCCGAAATTTTAACACAGCCGATGGTCTGCCGAGTAACCGCGTCTGGTCGGTATTTGAGGACAGCCGCGGCAAACTCTGGTTCGCTACCGATAAAGGTGTTGGCGTAGGCGTTTATACGCCTGCCCACAAAGAAAATTAAATAAAAGGAGTTTTTCAATGCAAAAACGATTACATACGATATGGCTGGCTGTATGTCTGCTATTATGGCATTGGACAGTATCCGTTGCCTACACAGCAGAACTCAAAATTGAAAAGATCTTGACCCAAACGGATGGCTTGATTTCCGATAATATACTTGCTATTTTTGAAGACAGTCGCGGTAATATGTGGTTCGGAACGACCGATGGTGTCACCCGTTATGACGGAGAGAATTTCCAAACCTTCACAACAGAAGACGGATTATCACGTAACACGACAGGTCTTATTTTTGAAGACCCACATGGAATGCTATGGTTTGCGGATGGTATGCTCTCAAGTTTTCTGGAAAGAGGCAAACCTATGGATATGTCCTTTATGGAGATGCCATTAAGTGAACTCGCTAAGGAACTTGAAAACGAAACCCCGACAGGAACAGAGGCACCTCCTCCATTAAGAGGCGTGAGTCGCTATGATGGACATACGTTTCGGATTTTTACGACAAATGATGGGCTCCTACGCGATACCGTTAAGGACATATTTGAAGACAAAACGGGAATACTTTGGTTCGCGACGTTTTTGGGCGTGAATTACTACGATGGCGAAAAGTTCGATCATCTTATTATGCATGGTCCCATAGGAATGGATATATTGCCCGATTGGTGGAGTCAAGTCGCGGCGGTTGCCCAGGATGCAGCAGGCAATTTTTGGTTCGGCAGCACTGCTGGCATTACCTACTACAATACCGAAACGTCCCAATTCCGTCATTTTGCTATTGATCCGGATTTAGTGCCTTTCCAAGAGATGGCAAAGGCGAGATCTGCACACATAACAGATTTGCAATTCGACACGAAGCAAAACCTCTGGATAAGTCGAGAAGGTGGAAGTGAGGAAAATAGTGGTCTTCGTAGATACGATGGAAAAGAAATGGTCATTTTTCCACTAAGCCAGGAACTGCCAATGAACAGTATTGACCACATCATGCAGGATAGCAAAGGGAACCTTTGGTTTACGGGTGTTAGGAAGCTACCATCGAGGTTGAATGAAACCGAGGACAGTATCAGCATGGTTTTTCCTGAAGTTAAATGCGGCGTAAGTGTATACAATGGTGAAACATTCCAAAATTTCAGCACAGACGATGGTCTACCGCGCAATCGAGTCTGGTCGGTATTTGAGGACAGCCGCGGCAAACTCTGGTTCGCCACGGATGCGGGTGCAGCGGTTGGGGTTTATCTACCCTCCGAAAAATAGCCAGCGGCTGTCAACTGTCGCTGTCTGTAAAAAAACGATTCTGAGACGCTTGCATCTTTGCTGATTGCTACTAAAGGAGATAAAACAGATGAAAAATATCCTTCAACACATCACTTGCTTTTGGATGGCGATTCTTTTTTCTATCCCTCTCCTACTAACCGGTTGTGTAAAAAAGGAGATTACTCGCCAAGCCGATTGGGAAACACATTTTATGGATGTCCATTTTGCAGATGCCAAACACGGCTGGATCGTAGGACATCAAGGCTGGATTCTCCATACGGCTGATGGGGGAGAGAATTGGGAGAAACAGACGGTCAATACGACCGAAGATTTTAAATCGGTTTATTTCACGAACCTCCGTAACGGTTGGGCAGTTGGGGACAAGGGGGTAATTGCGATTACAGACGATGGCGGACGGCATTGGACAGTCCAAAAAACTGAGGTTTCTATGCTGCTTTTGGATGTCTTTTTCCTCAACTCAAAGATCGGTTGGATTGCTGGACAGGATGGGATGCTCTACACAGAAAACGGTGGAAAAACATGGCATCATCAAGAAGTGAGTGACTTTCAAATTAAGGGAGTTTTCTTTGTAAATAAAGATCGCGGGTGGACAGTCGGTGACTATGACCGAATCTTTGTTACCACTGATAGCAGTGATACTTGGCGGAGACAGGATAACCTCGTTAAAACGGATACCACGACGACGGTTTGTAATCTTCACACGGTATTTTTTAGCAGTCCTTACAAGGGCTGGTGCGGTGGCACAGATGGCACGGTTTTTTATACCACCAATGGTGGCGCAGAATGGAGCACCCAAGTGATTAAAATGCCACCGATTTATGGACATGTACGTCCCATTGTGAATAAATTCCATTTTCTCAGCGAGGATTACGGTCTCGTCGTCGCACAAGGTGGATTTATTAATCGTACTGAGGACGGCGGAAACGACTGGCAATTCGTAGAGAGTCCCACAAAGAACGATTTGATGGGGGTTCAGTTCACAAGCCATAAACAGGCGTGGGCTGTCGGTATGAACGGCACACTTTTGCATTCAGAAGATGGCGGTATAACGTGGGAAATGAAAAGTGGGACGACAGCCGATACCCTACAGAGCGTCGCTTTCGCAGATGCAAACCGGGCGGTTGCCGTCGGAGAGAAGGGCACAATCACAACAAGCGATGACAGTGGCAAAACATGGACGAATATAGAGATGGACACGTGGCACCGCATTCGGAACTTATCTTTTGTCACCGACAAGGAAGGCTGGGCGGTTGGTGATGGTGGACTCATTCTTCACACAACTGATGCCGGTCAAACCTGGGAACGGCAAACCAGCGGGTGGTGGTATACCCTGAATGCCCTCCATTTCATCAATCCTCAGAAAGGCTGGATCGTCGGCGATTTAGGCACTGTGCTTCACACTGCAGACGGCGGCAAGACGTGGATACAACAAGTGCCGCGCTACTTCCATGAAATGATAAAAGGCATCTTTTTCCTCAATGAGACAGAGGGATGGGTGGTCGGATGGCCCGGTATTGTTTTTCACACCATAGACGGAGGTCGGACTTGGAAACGTCAGAACAGCAAGAGCTACAATGAACTCTACGCCGCTTACTTTATCGACCGAAATACCGGCTGGGTGGTCGGACAACTCGGTGAGATTCTATACACGCTCAACGGCGGAAAAACGTGGAAATTTCAACGAAGTGGGACGCAGGCGAATCTGAACAAGGTCTACTTTGCCGATGCAAATCACGGGTTAATTGTTGGAGATGAAGGTGTTATTTTAACCACTATCAATGGTGGGATGACATGGGAATCACAGAAGAGTGGCACGTCCAACGACCTCTATAGCTTTTCGCTCTCTCCCGACGGTATCCTCGCTGTCGGTGAAGATGGCATCGCGATGCGCTATTCTGTGGATACGGAAAAGTTTGTCGTCGAACTACCGCCTGCTGCGCAAGAGATAGAAGCAGCAGCACAACTCGAAGAGACTGTTGAATATCATTGGGAGGTTATCCGCTCAGGAGCCTCGCAGACTTATTTCACCGATACTTATTTCCTGTCCGCGATACGCGGATGGACAGTCGGGCACGGGGGTGTTATCTTAAAAACTACAGATGGTGGCAAAACTTGGTATCCACAACAAAGTGGTGTAACGGAGGATTTGCAGCGTATCGTCTTCATTGATGAGAAGCACGGCTGGATCGGAGGCAATGAGGTCCTGCTGCGGACCGAAAATGGTGGTGAGACATGGCAAATAATCCGTGAAGGTTTGGAAACTATCTACTCTATCGGCGCGATGCACTTTATTAATCCGCAAGTGGGTTGGCTCGGTGCTAATGATGCGCAAACGCTTCACACAAGCGATGGCGGCAAAACCTTCCGATTGCAGAAAACAGGGCTTGGGAACATGCCTATCACCGACTTACACTTTATCAACACCAAAGAGGGGTGGGCAGTAACGTCACGCATGATGAGAGAAGGAAGCTACATTCTACATACCATAGACGGTGGCGATAACTGGCAGGTCCAAACCAGAACACATAAATATGGTCGCGGTGTTCATTTTATGAATGAGACTTCTGGTTGGATTGTACTGGCGAATGGGGCATCACTTCTCACAACAGATGGCGGCACAACATGGAAACAGACACTGCCCAAAATGTCCGATGGCACTCGACTCCACGCCGTAAAATTTCGTAATCACACGGAAGCTTGGGGCATAGCGAATGACAAGAGACTTCTCATTACGCACAACCAAGGTAAGAGTTGGGAGATAATAAATGACTCGTTTGTTAATCCACGCTCAACCGTTGGCGATGAAAGCTGGGTTCACCAAATGGCAAAAGAACAATTTCTTCCTGCCTTCAAATTGACGAACGCGCATATTCTTGAGGATGGACACGGTTGGATGGTCGGTGTGATTGTGGCAGCACCTCGCACCGCCGATGACTATGCTATTGATATTGACGAGCAAGGGCAAGATACTATAGGCCAGATTTATAGCACAACAGATTTCGGAAAAAACTGGGATCACCTACTTGGCGAACAGCGGAATACCCTGCGTGATGTCTTATTTATTGATGAGCAACACGGTTGGATTGCCGGGGATAACGGTGCTTTATTTTCAACTGAAGATAGCGGAAAGACTTGGCAACCTTTAGAGAGTGATACCACACAACGTATTGTTGATGTCCACTTTACCAGTTTTGAACCGAAATGGGGATGGTTGATGCTCCGTGACGCAACATTACTTTACACGCAGGATGGATCGCAATGGACAGCACAAAACAAGCAAGAACGATTCTCACACCAGAATTCGTTCGCTATAAATGAAGTCACATTCGGTAGTTTTTCTGAGGGATGGGCTGTCGGAGAAGGTGGCCAGATTATACACAATCCAGACGGTGGGACCGTTTGGGCATTGCAACGCACCTCAACCGGTAATACCCTCACGAGCATTGATATGCAATTTGCCCCCCTCGGCTGGGCAGTCGGGACCAACGGTGTAACCCAACGAACCGTCAATGGTGGCGAGTATTGGAAGTTTCATGAAACCGATACCGGTGCCGATCTGAACGCAGTGTCATTCATAACAAAACGCAAGGGGTGGGCAGTTGGACGGGGAGGTATTGTCCTATCTACCACTGATGGTGGTTTCACGTGGACATCAGAAGCAAGCGGCGTTAATCACACCCTTTATGATGTTCTGACACTCTCTGAACAGGAAATCTACGCTGTCGGTGCCTCTGGAATTATTATTCACTCGACAGACGGCGGAGAAACGTGGGAACAAGAACATACTGGGATTACTAACAACCTCTATGCAGTCACGCGTGCCAAAGGAAGCGATACGCTTTGGGCTGTCGGACAGTTGGGTGTTGTGCTGCGTCGTCCTAAACGTTGACGAACCTCAAGTTTATCCCATAAACTACTGAATATCGTGCGGACACATGCAAAATACGCATATTCTCCGCATGATATTCATTTTACCTTATACCTTATCTTTTAGGTGCTATCCAGGCTGCTTTCCGCCAATCACAACGAGAAACGCGCTATTTTCGCTGGCATAGACACTATGAAGGACATCCCCCGTGAAGGCAACTCCCTCGCCCTGCTCCATCGTTATTTTATCAGCACTTGTGGTAAATATGATACTTCCGCTAAGCAGAACAACAGTCGCAGCGGCGGGGGCAGGGTGTTCCTCTAAGACGCTGTTTGCTTTCAGAGCGACGAGGATAAGTGTCAGTTCATCTCCGCGAGCCAGGGTGAGTGAAGCTCGACCCGACGTAGCAGATTCGGCTTCTTCCATGAGATTTTCAGCCATTTCCATAAATGGAAATGCTTTCGTCAGCGATGTATTTAAGTCTACAGGTCTATAGGGTCTCTCAAATGACGTGTTCATTGTGAATCCTCACTTCTATTTTAACCGCGCACTCACAGCACAAAATGTCGTGCCTCACCCTTATGAATAAAATAACAGGCAAGGCACGAAAAGCCTTACTATCTCCTATTAGGCATGGTCTTCAGGACGGACCCCTTTTGTAAAAGTGCCGAAACCGAAGAACGTTGGTGCATAATCACCGACATAATCGACAACGCTTTTATCAGGAATTGCGTTCTCCATCCCCATACACCAGTAGCAACCGTTGACGAGGAGACGACGGAGACCTTCGCTCTCTAAATCAACAGAGGCACCCATCGTTGTATTCAAGACGCGTGAGGTGTTGCCTTCATCACCGGTATAGGTCTTAATCCACACCATCGGCATCGTGACGGTATCCGGTTTCGGGGCATCTGTTGGCTCCATACCGACTAATACCTGTCCGTGGATAAGCACCTGTGAGTCGCCTGTCAAATCATTAATACCATAGACATCGGACGGACCCCAGACATCGTCAACGCCTTTGAGAATCGGATGATCTTGCATCGCCGCTTCAATTACGCCGCGCGCACTCTCTTTGCCGTGATGTCCATGGTGGTTCACCCACGTCTCGCCGAGGACTTGCCTGCCGTATCCACCCTCAAACGCCTCATTATCAAAACTGTATTTTGCATACGGACTCTCAAGGTTGCGGCTATAACTGAAAGCGTGTGTGGCTGTGCGGAGCCCCATCACAGGTTTGCCAGCGTTCGTATAGTCAACGACATATTTCATCTGCTCATCGGGCAGTTCGCGGAAACGCGTGAACAGCACCATCATATCCGCGGATTCTAAATGGTGGAGTCCCGGAATGTTCGTCTGTACCTCCGGATCGATTACCCCCGATTCCGGATCAATAGCAAACAGCACTGTACATTTAAACCCATGGTGCGTCGCTAACACCTTCCCCAACATCGGCAACGCCTCCTCAGAGCGATACTCTTCATCGCCACTGACGAGAACAATATGCTTGCCCTTTCCAGGACCTTCGTTTCCTTCGTAAACAACCCATTCGTTTTTCATCAAAAGATAAACTCCATACAATAAGATTTTGCATAAGTATAGCATACTTTCATGAGAAAGTCACACCGAAACTGTTTTTGGGGCAGAGGCATTCAATTCTTCTGTAGGAGGGAACTCCGATTCCCGACACACTGCTGTAGGAGCGAGCTCCTGCTCGCGATCCCTTCGCGAAAATGCTCGAAAAACTGTCAATTGAATGGCTCCAGTTTTTTCGGAGGTACCAGAGGTTCCGCACACATACAGAAAAAACTTTGACAAATACACGAAGTTACCATAAAATTATAAAGACAAACACGAAAACCTATCCAAAGCGGACTGGCAATCTGCAGGAGAAATTGTCCATGCATTTAACCCCTCAACAGCGAGACCACTATAAAGAGCAGGGTTTCGTGGTAATTCCTCATCTTTTTAGTACAGCCACAGTAACATTGATGCGTGAGCATTATATGAAACGCCGCGCAGAAGGTCCAAAACCTGGCGATACCGGTGGCACAACTGACCACGCCAATGACCCAAATCATCAATTCCCGCGCATGATCAATATGCACAACTGGGACGATCTAACCCAAGAATGGGCATCGGATACCGACTTACTTGCCGTTACGGAACAACTCATTGATGATTCGCCAGTGCTGTTACAAACGATGCTCTATTTCAAACCGCCCGGTGCACGCGGTCAAGCCCTACATCAAGATGAACAATACATCACCATAGATCCAATTATCGGCGTTTGGGTAGCGTTAGATATATCGGACACCGCTGTTGGGCGTATGGTGCTTATCCCACGTTCCCATCAAAACGGACTACTACCTGTTGAAACAGCGGACACCGCTATTTCGTTTACAGATGTACAAGTCGTCAAGCCGAAGAACACTGAGGAATTGGGAATTGATATGGCACCTGGTGACACACTTTTCTTTGACGGCAAGGTTATTCACGGTTCCTACATGAATAAAACAAACGATCGATGGCGGCGGAGTTTTATCTGCCACTATATGGGTGAGAATTCACAACGGTTTGAACCCGCTGAAGGAACACACGTCTCACATCTAAAAAAATAACATAAAATTGGAGGAAACCGATTGTTAAAAGTATCAAAGTTTGGCGGAAGCTCTCTCGCATCAGCGGAGCAAGTCCGCCGTGTTTGCGACATCATTACCGCCGATCCGGGACGCCGTATCATTGTTGTTTCTGCTCCCGGAAAACGCTATGATAGCCAAGACATCAAAGTAACAGACCTACTTATCGCCGCGGCATCCCAACGACTTATGGGCAAAATCGGTGCTTCGGAATGTGCTGAAGTGATAGAACGGTATCGGGGCATTGTCTCTGAATTGGAACTCCCGCCGGACGTTATGGATCCTATCGCTCGTGACCTAACGGAACGTTTGGAAAATAGCACAACCGACGCCGACCTCTACATGGACACAATGAAGGCTGGTGGTGAAGACAACTGCGCTCGCCTTATCGCACAAGTTTTACAGGCACGCGGTGTAGACGCACATTATGTGAATCCGAAGGATGCTGGCTTACTACTCTCGGACGAGCCCGGCAACGCCCAAGTGCTACCCGAAGCATACAACCGACTGCGGGATCTACATGAGCGGTCCGGTATCACCATTTTTCCCGGCTTCTTCGGATACTCGAAAGAAGGCAACATTGTCACTTTCTCGCGTGGGGGTTCAGACATCACAGGGGCTATTCTCGCCAGTGCTGTTCGGGCAGAAGTCTATGAGAACTTTACAGATGTCGATTCTGTGTTCGCCGCAAATCCGTCTATCGTTAAAGATCCGGTACCGATCGCCGAGTTAACCTATCGTGAGATGCGCGAACTCTCTTACGCAGGATTTTCCGTATTCCACGACGAGGCACTCGAGCCCGTCTACCGCGCACATGTGCCTGTTAATATTCGCAATACCAATAACCCGAAAGCAGACGGCACGCTGATTGTTCCAAGCCGCACGTCAACAGATATTCCGGTCGTCGGTATCGCGGCAATGGATAGTGTCTGCTGTATCTATCTCAGCAAATACCTCATGAACCGTCAAATCGGTTTTGGCAGGCGACTGTTGCAGATATTGGAAACCGAAGGTATCTCTTTTGAACATGTCCCGTCCGGTATAGACAATATGTCCGTCATCCTTCGAGAAGATAACCTATCTGCGGCAAAAGAGAAGAGAATTGTCGAACAAATTCGGCAAACACTTGCACCCGAAGACATTTTCGTGGAACGCGGACTCTCTTTAATAATGGTCGTCGGTGAAGGTATGCGTCATACTGTGGGCATCGCCTCGCGTGCCACAAGGGCATTAGCCGGTGCGAAGGTCAACATTGAGATGATTAATCAAGGTTCTAACGAAGTCAGTATGATGTTCGGCATAAAATCCGAAGATATGGAGTCTGCCGTTCAAGCACTCTATGCCGAATTTTTTGGCTAAAGGAAAACATTATGGAGATAATCGTTCAGCCGGAAGAATTAGCCGCAGGAAAACTGACAGACGCACACGTGGAGCAAGCCGTCAAGGCAATCCGCGTTGATGGCTATGTTGTCTTGGAGAATGTCATCAATCACGACCACTTGGACATTCTTCGCGAACGAATGGATGCAGATTCGCAAATCTTAATTAATGCGGAAAAATGGGGCGGAGCAGGCAAACTCATAGGGCATCTCCAACAGGGACCGCCACCATTCGCGCCCTACATTTTTAGAGACGTCGTCGCGAATCCGTATGTTGTGCAAGTGACAAAGGAGTTGCTTGGTCCCGGACTCTATAATAACTTTTACAACGGCAACACGAACTGTCCCGGTAGCACAACACAACCGCTCCACAGAGACGGTGCCCACTTGTGGCCAAACCAAGAAGTCGCACATCCAACCACAGAAGTCGTCGTCAATATTTCACCACAGGATACAACTGAGGAAAATGGAAGTGTCGAACTCTGGCCCGGTTCACATCTTCAGGTCGGTGATGGAGGCGTAGATGAAGAGCAGGAGGAAGCACGTCGCAAAATCTGTCCACCTATCCGTGGAAATGCGAAGAAGGGCAGTGCCCTGATTCGAGACATGCGACTCTGGCACCGAGGTGTCCCCAACCCATCCGATAAGCCACGCCACATGATAGCACTGATTTATCGTGTCAATTGGCTCAAATCCCACCGCCAACTGAAGTATAAAACCGGATGTGAAGTCGCTTTTGAAAACAGCGATCTCGACCATAACGCAGTGTTTATTAACTTCACCGAGAAAAAGATAGATGAGTACGATTACCTCTTCAATCCGAGATTCTAAATGTGTGCGCGCGGTGTCCGATGCCGCTCTGAGTTCATGACGGAGGTTACCATGAACGCCAAAAGCAATTGGCTCCCCGCTGAGCCTGACCTCGAAACGGTTTGTAAAACTTACAGCGACCCGATTTACGCACTCTCCCAAGCGGAAGTGCCCGCTATCATCCTTCGAAACGCTTATCCGCCAGCGCAATGCCAAGGGCTTATCGACCGATTCACGAATATGGGCTTGATGCGCGATGAAGCCGACATCAACTCCCCTGACAAACGTACCCGCATTGACATCGGCACGAGCCTCGGCAATCGCGGCGTGGATAAAGCGAAATTCTTGGCACATGCCAAAGCGACACATCACCTTTTTAAGTTTTTGTTCGACGGATTTGATGACCCTGTTGATCTGATTTATGACTCCCTCAGCGCACTTTCCCCCAAACAAGAGGTGAAGGTCGCGCGTGAACCGGACGGTTCGCTCTACGGTCCCGCTATTTTTCGGGTGCATTACGAAACCCATAGCTATAAGCCGCATATCGACCACGTCAAGTATCGCGAGCAGCGCACCAATTATGATGTCTATCGTTTTGAGCATCAGTTTGCAGGCGTGCTATGCGTCCAAAACGCAGACGAGAACGGAAAAGGCACACAAGCCCTCTTGCACCGGTGTCTCTGGTCTGAGGAAATCCAACCCCACATCATTGAGGAAACCTTTGATCAATACGCCGCTGACAACGGGGTAGAAAACTATCAGGTTGATCTGAATCAGGGAGATCTCTACTTTTTCAACACTCGATGTATCCACGAAGTGCCACCCGTGCAAGGCACGCGCGCCCGAATTGTCCTGGCAGTCTTTATCGGGTATTCTCCCGAAGATGGTGAAGTCTTCGTCTGGTCGTAGATCTCACACTTCTCCTCTTCTCTAAGGCTCCATTTCCGGCTTATTTCCTTCCACACCTACTCCTTTGCTGGCGGGGTTTGTAACCCCGCTTATTTCCGAGTATACGATCAATCGTATACCTCACTATAACCGCTTCCTCCCTACACCCGATGCAATGCGTCCAGATTACGAACATTATCGGACATAGCGCACAATTCAGGGCATTCTTTCATTACTGTTTCACCATTTCAAGCAAAATTGGTGAGAAAAAAGAATTATTTGACTTTTTCTTGACATTTTTTTGACAAATATGTTAACATATTGGCAAATGAGGTTGGTAGCATCCGTTTTATAATGTGAGTTTGATGAATATTTAAGAGGGACGGATTTTGGCTTAAAGTCCCGCTGATTCTGAAGGAGGATAAAATCATGAAACTTATTATTCAGGCAGGCATCGTTATTTTGATGATCGCCTCATTAATAATGCCCGCTAAATGCGCTCTTGAAGCAAGTGGTGAAAAGGCACCGATTGCCAGAGGAGAGAATCTCATTGCTGGAGCGGCTGTCAACGATTCAGCCGGCAGTAGTGATTTAACCTTAATCATTCAGTTGAAAATTGATGGTAAAATCGTGGTCGATGAAGGCCACAAGTGCACTGCCATTCAGCCTGAGGAGAATATCCCTTCGGATAAAGATCCCACCGGCTGGACACAACCAAAATTTGACGATAAAGATTGGGAAAAGGGCGAATACGGTGTCGGTTACGGTGACAA
The DNA here is from genome assembly GCA_965208635.1 of Candidatus Poribacteria bacterium. Classification (GTDB taxonomy): domain Bacteria; phylum Poribacteria; class WGA-4E; order WGA-4E; family WGA-3G; genus WGA-3G. Next base: position 4,279,230 of record OZ242349.1, on the reverse strand, counting down.
CGATGACAATCTGGTCATTGGTAAAGGAGACCTTGCAATGGTCTACAGCCGCGCTGTCTTCGAGGTCAAGTCCATCAGGTCAAATAGTAAAGTTGAGCTGGGAGCAGACTTTGACGATGGTTGTGTGATTTGGATTAACGGCGTCGAAGTTGCCCGTGAAGCAAACACCGATATTCCGGACGTGCCGGAGTGGGATTCGTGGACTGATAAGGGAAGTGGGCATTCACACGAAGCCAGTAAAACAGACCCACCGACTTATGAGTTCGTCGAACTTGACGTTAAGGTGATTGGGAATCCCTTTGCTGTTGAGCCGGCAGATAAGCTTGCTACCTCATGGGGGGAAATCAAAGCCGGGTACTAAGCGTCAAAAATTATTGGTTTTCAGTGTTCATCGGCGTTCGGACGTTCTTTCCCCAGGGGAGAGGTCTGTTAGGCTCTTTCTTCTTGGTGGATAAATCAGTCCCTTTGATACACTTGATTTTTTTCTTGTAAGCATCTCATCGTTGCACTCCTATATCACGGTGATGCAAAATGAAAGTCAGGCGCAGCTCGATACAAACCTTCCGTTTATTGAAAACTTGTTGTTTTATACCGCTACCCTTCAGGATGAAATTCTTGCGGTGGAACCGCACGACAAACTTGCTGTGACCTGGTCGCAACTCAAAATGAGCCCATAATGCTTTAGCAACATGGGGAGGGTGCTTATGAAACTGCGACACATATCTATTCGCTGCTGTCTCATCTTCGGACTGCTATGTCCAGTTTTTGCGAAACCACTCAGCAGCGAATAGATTGTGTTTTCATCAAATCGCGATGGCAATTGGGAAATTTACATGATGAACCCTGATGGAACTCGGCAGGAGAGATTAACCTACGACCGCGCCGTTGACTGCGATCCAGTCATTTCACCAAAAGGGGACCAGATTCTTTTTAACTCCAATCGCGGTGGAACCCGCGACCTTTACCTAATGGACATAGATGGGAGAAACGTACGCCCACTGTTCGGATTCAGCGAAGCTTATAGAACACATCCAGCCTGGTCTCCAAATGGAGAGAGGATCGCCTATTCTCAGCGTGCTTTAGGCGGCATAAACATTAACACTGCAAGTAGAGTCAACCTGATAAGTCGAAAGGTCACACAACTTACAGATAACGGCAGCAATCATGCCGGTAATTGGTTCGCGCCACAGCAACTGCCTGTTTCCCCATCAACATCGCTTTTAAGCGCGTCATGGAGCAACGTGAAAAGTCAGACGAAGTAGCGTAGATTAAAAGGAGAGAAGAATGTTTCCATTCGTTATGAATGCAACAACCAAAAAGGTAGTTCTGAGTTTAGTCGTTGTTTTAATCGCTGGATTGGGAATAGGAATCCCTGTCGCTGCCGAGACAGTCGTCATTGAAGATGGGTTAATTGGCTACTGGAGTTTCGATAAAAACACTGTAAAAGGGAATACGGTTCAGGATATCTGGGGTGACCAAGACGCCGAGATGATAGGAAAAATTCAAATCGTCCAGGGTAAGTTTGGGGAAGCAGTGCAATTGGAAGGTGGCGCGGGTGCCCGTGTTCAAATGACCGATGACATCAAGAAAGCCAAACTCCCCACAGAAGGGATGACTGTAGAATTATGGGTGTGGGATGAGCAGTTCATCGAATGGGGTGGGTACATCGTAGCAGTTCAGGACAATGGTCCCTTTGAAAAAGGTTGGTTGCTCGGCACCCGATGGAAAGCGTTCAGTTTCGCACTCTCCTCGGATGATGCTGATGATGGCGATGGGCTCCTAACCTACCTCAATTCCGTCAACACGTACGACATGGGGGAATGGCACCATGTGGTCGGAACATACGATGGTGCGGAAATGAAAATCTACGTAAACGGAAAACTGGAGAACACTTCGGATGACCAATCGGGAGCTATCAACTATCCGGATCGTGTCTTTTTCTCCATCGGTTCTTATAAAGATGACAACGAGGACTTCGTACATAAGGGGATGATTGACGAAGTGCGGCTCTATGATCGGGCACTCAGCGAAAAAGAGATATCCAACAACCTTAAAGCAGAAGGGTTAGCGGTAGAAGCTGCTGGAAAACTCAGTCTCACCTGGGGTCAAATCAAGGCGGCAGCAACCAGATAATCCGCAATCTGCCCTGACAAGTTTAATACCCATCCAAGGAACCCTGACGTGCCAGTCCTTATGTCCCCTATAGCAGTGCTTCAGCTAACTCCGTAAAATCGTTCACCGTTACATCGGGTTGATAGGGTGTATCCTCATACGGAAGTCCATAACGGTTCACAAACGCCCCTCTAAAGCCACATGCTCGCGCGCCCATGATGTCAAACGAATTCGCAGATACCATCACGCACTCGTCAACTTCCAGCCCTAACTGTCCTGCCGCGGCACGGTAGACCGCCGGATGCGGCTTAAACGCACCGACCGATGTTACCGAAATCACGCCGTCAAAATCCCACGCAACCCGTTCCGAGACGAGATATTCTAAAAATGACGGATCCCCGTTGGACAACACGACCAACTGATACCGAGATTGCATCTTCGCGAGAGCAGACAACACCTCTGGAAAAGGGGAAAGGGACTGCCAGCCACACATAAATTCTTCTACCGTATTAGGCGTAGCATCAATGCCGTTATGTCTCAAGATGTAGTGCACGGCACGCCGAACGGTCTCCAAGTAGCCGCTATGTCCGAGCATTACAATCGTATCTTGATACTGCTCAATTCGTTGACGGTACCGCCACTGTGCCCAGAATTCATCCGCCGATACATCGGCATCCCGTGCCTTCAGTGATTCGTCAATGAAGGGTGTAAGACTCCCCCCTAAATCCAAAATTGTCCCGAACAGATCAAAGGTAAGAGCCTTTGTCTCCGCAAAATTAGCCATAATAGTTCTCAGAATAATGGCAATCGGTTTCCATCAATTGCCGTCTGGTAGCCGAAGACTGAAAGCCGATAGCCATTAAAATCCGTTATCCCAATTCGACTGTCCGACCAGTCGCCATCGCTTCAAACGCGGCATCAATGACACGCATCTGATTCACGCAGCTTTCTGGTGAGACACGGTGCGGTTTTCCAGTGGTCAAAACGTCACACATGTGCTCCAACTGCAATGCAAACTGGAAACACGGCTCAAAATCAATAACTTCTGTGCCTTCTCGTGTGGTGAGTTCAATATTGACCGCTGAGTTCTCATTGTTCCACACCCGATCCAATCGGCACATACCGCCGGTGCCTGACATTTCAGCATACTGTCCACCCGCGCAATTAAAACCTGTAGAGATCTGCGCAACACGTTCACCTGGAAATACTAACAATAGATAGGAACCATCGTCCACTTCTAACCCGGCTTGGGACATACCCGACACCCGAATCGGTTCGGCACCAAACATAAACCGCGCATGGTGGATATTGTAACACGCCAAATCGTAAATGCTGCCGCCGCCTTTTGCTTTGTTAAACCGCCAATTCATCTCAGGACGTCGCGTTTCAGGTCCGCCACCGCCACCACCCGTACAGAAGGTACTACGGATCGTTTTAAAGTCCCCGATCGCTCCCGAATCAATAAGTTCTTTCGCTTTGAGGTGCATCGGATGATGCCGGAATTTAAACGCTTCCGCCACTAAAACACCGTTCTCTTGTGCCGCACCGACGAACGCTTCCGCCTCCGCCGCTGTTGACGTGAACGGTTTCTCACACAAGATCGCTTTGACTTGGCGAGATTCAGAAAGCTGGATACCGACCTCTGCGTGGAATGCCCCCCAAGTACAGATAATAGCAATGTCCAAGTTCTCAGCGTCTAACATCTCTTCCAAAGAGAGATACCGGTTTTCAGGGTCCACGTCAAATCGTTCACCGAAATTGGCTAATGCATTTTCCGACACGTCACAGATCGCCGCCAATTCGGCACTCGGTGCTTGTTGACACGCGTTGCCGTGTGCGTTGGCGATTCCACCTGCTCCGACAAGTCCAACACGATAAGTAGTTGACATAATAATTCCTTTCTCTGTTACGTTGCTGTTAAGGGATAACCGTTCTCGACAATCGCCTCTTTCAGAAACTCAAATTCGTATTGTGGTAACGACGCACCAGGTGCCAACTCCGCAAAATCTTTTTTCCAGCGATCTACTGCGTCTGCACGTACAATGATCCTGCCCAACGGGATCTCCAAGAACGCTTCAAGCTCCTTGAGTATCGTCTCCTGATTCAGGATGAAGTCCTCAAAACGGATCTGGATAACATTTTTAGGCATAGGCGTTGCTTGCATGAGTTTATACTGATAAATCCAAGAAATCGCACGTCTTTCATAGATATCGTCTGTCTCAGGATAGACGACCCCGAAATCCCGAAGATCATCGGTTTTGTGGCTACCCCGAATACTATCCCGTGGATCCCGAATCCAGTGGATATATTTTATATCAGGAAACATCCGAATTATCCATGGGTAGACTAACGTAGTCTCCGGTATCTTCCAACCTTTGTGTCGTGCCGGATCCTGTAGGACATCTTCAAGATAGGTATTGATGAGTCGCTCAAACTCTGGATCGATCGGCATCGTGAATAGAGGTTCAAAATCCCACGATAGACCACCTTCCCACTTGACGTATTGTGCCATCACTCGACAGGCATCGTACATCGCGAACGGTGGAATTTTATCGCCGGAAGGGTTCAATTGGCTTCCCATGAAAACCCCACTGGCGTATAACGTATGCGAAATGGCGCGTGTTCCAGAATGACCGCGTCCAATCACTGTAATCAAATTTTCCATAAAGAAATATCTAATTTAATCAAAGACCTCTTACCGATAACCCACTATCGACGGTTGACAGCGGTTCCATAGAAATTACTTGTTTATTTGCAAAAATTAAAGGATAATAATAACAATAGAAGGGGGCACGCACTGCCCTCATATACCTACCCAATTTTTGTTTCAACCGCTTGAAAACATTGTAGCAAATATCTTAAACAAAACAAATCATTTTTTACAAGGAAATAATGGAATGCGCAAATTTCTTTCACTCATAAGTCTTATTGTGTCGCTAATCATACATGTCGGATGTGACAGAGTCCAAAAGATTGTCACACCGAAGCAAGAACAGAAAACCCTCAAGATTGGTTTTGTCGTTGCAGGCGAGCGTGTTACCTATCCAAACGGTGCAGAGATGGCTGTCACAGAAATCAACCAGCAAGGTGGGCTTCTTGGGATGCCTGTCGAATTGATGGGGCACATCAACAAAGAGGCGATACCGGAAGTTTCCCTCCAAATCGCTGAACGACTCATCGTTGAGGACAAAATTATCGCGCTCATCGGACCCAATCGCTCGTCCCATGCGGTTGAGGTGGGTTCAATCGCACAGCGTTATGGAATCCCAATGATTACCACAACCGCAACCAATCCAAACGTAACGAATGCCGGCGATTTTGTTTTCATGGCATCCTTCACAGATAGTTTTCAAGGTGCTGTCATGGCACAGTTCGCGATAGACGACCTCAATATCACGACTGCCGCCCTTCTCACACGAAGGGGTGATCTCTATACGGAAGGCATCGCTGAATTCTTCGCACTCAATTTCAGTAAACTCGGTGGTGAAATTGTCGCCAACGAATTCTATGATGCCAATTCGTCAGATTTTGCGACACAATTGACAAGCATCGCTGCTGCAAGACCCGATGCGCTTTTCGCATCCGGTTTTGTCCAAGATATTGCCTTAATAACGCAACAGGCACGAGCACTCCCATTGCGAAATGCAGTAGGTAAACCCACAATTTTTCTCGGTGCCGATTCATGGGACAACGAACTTCTGTTCAATAACCAAAATGCCGAAACAGAAGGTAGTTTTTTCAGCGGACATTTCTCGCCAGACACAGATGAACCGACAGCCCGTGCCTTTGTTGACGCTTACGAATCCATCTATGAATCCACACCGACGGGTGGTGTTGCGGTCAGTTACGATGCCGTCAAATTGCTTTTTGAAGCCGTTGCGCGCGCAGGCAGTCTCGACCCCGATGCAGTCCGTCAGCAACTCGCCGCTACAGAAAACTATATCGGCGCGACGACGATTGCCAGTTACGACGAAAATCGGCATCCCACGAAAAGTGCTGTGATTTTCACGATCAAAAACGGTGAAAAGCAGTTTTATAAGCAGATCGCCCCTTAATTTTCGGTCGGTGAACGAAAGAACCAATAAAATCCACGAAAATAGAACGCAGGCATCATGATAATTTCCCTTTTCCTGAGAGGCACAATACTCACCCTATTCATCTGCTGTTTCTCTACCACTGCCCCAGGTTACACGCAATTCGGTTTACCTGAAGGCGCAATAGCACGGCTCGGTAAAGGAACATTAGGCGAAATCCATTTTTCTCCAGACGGCAGTCGACTTGCGGTTTCCAGTTCTATCGGTATCTGGTTCTATGATCCGCAAACCGGTGAAGAATTAGACCTGCTGACGTACACAGACGGAATCCCTCCTTTCGCGTTTGCGTATTCACCCGACGGAAACACTATCGCCAGTGCAAGCACGAACAAGATAACAGTGTTCACAGGAACGAGAGAGGCGAGACTGCCTTCAATCGCGGGGCATATAGTGCAGATGCGGGATGCCACAACCGGAGAGAAAAGAACCACAGTCCGTGTACAAACGCAGCATGTTGCTAACGTCGTATTCGCGCCTGATGGAAACACCATCGCTACGGCACGAAAACGGGACAATACGGTATATTTATGGGACGCGGCGACAGGAAAATCTAAAGGCACCCTCGAAAGGATAGGTAGAGGTAGCGTCCAGTCCTTTGTATTTGCTCCCAATGGAAAAACGATCGCTACTGCCGGAGGTTGGACAAACAATGTTGTGCAGTTGTGGGACGCACGAACGGGTGCCCACAAAACGACACTCACTGGACATACGCAGGAGGTCAACTCCATCGCATATTCACCCGATGGTACTATCATCGCTTCTGGCAGTACGGATGGCACAGTGCGGTTGTGGGGTGTTGCCACCAGAAAACAGAAAGCCGTCCTCGGACGGACAAGTTGGATTAATTTTCTATTGCCGTGGCTGAATGTCCCTGTTAATTCTGTCGCATATTCACCCGATGGAAAAACCGTGGCTGCTACAGGTCAGGACAGGAAGTTACGATTGTGGGATACACAAACGACGAAACTCAAAGCCACACTTACTGGACATACGGGTCCAGTAAATGCTGTCGTATACTCACCTGACGGAAAGATTATCGCTACCACCGGAGGTAGGACAGACAACACTGTACGCTTATGGGATGCTGTCACGGGTGAAACCAAAGCCGTCCTCACAGGATATACCCCTATCAACGCTGTCGCATATTCACCTGATGGAAAGACGATCGCTACGGGTGGAGACCACTATAGCAACGCGCTGCAATTGTGGGACATCAAGACAAAGAAACCCAAAACTACATATACTGAACACGCCGACGGCACCCTTTCCTCCATCGTGTACGCACCCGATGGGAATACTATTGCTGCAGTGGGCTTGCGAGATAATACAGTTCGGCTATGGAGTACGGGAACAGGCAAACACAAAGCCATATTCAAACATGACAACACAACGCCTGAGTACGACCTATCTGCGGTGGCATACGCACCCGATGGAAATACTATTGCTGCCGTCGGAGGATACTATAAACAGCATAAAGGAACAGTGTACCTATGGCACGCACAGACAAGGAATCGTAAAATCATATATGAAGGACCCGATTACATATCTTCTGTAGCGTATTCGCCAGACGGCAGAACAATCGCAACTGGAAGCTGGAACGGCAACATACAAGTGTGGCACACCGTAACAGGTGAGGCACTGAAAACAATATCCACAAAACACAAAGGTGGGGTCGACTCATTAGCATACTCACCTGATGGACAGACAATCGCTTCTGGTGGTGGGTATCGCGACGAACTCGTGCAATTGTGGGATGCCGGAACAGGGGAACACAAAACCAGACTCAGGGGACATACGAAGACTGTCAGTTCTGTTGTGTATTCACCTGATGGCAAGACAATCGCTTCCGGGAGCACAGATGGCACCCTTCGGTTCTGGAATGCCGTAACAGGGGAACATAAAGCCACATTCACAGCACATACCGACATCGCTTCTGTCGTGTATTCATCCGATGGACAGACAATCGCTACCAGAAGTACGGACGGTACGGTGCTACTCTGGGAAACCAAACCAACTTTGAAAGAGGAATAGACGAACCCTTTCTGATAGCCATCAGTCGTCAGCAAAGAGGGTTATCTTAAACGATGGGAAACACCCAAGCAAAAACACCCGATTGCTGACAGCCAATTTTCCGATAGCCGATAAAAAAAGAGGAGACCAATATGAATAGACCACCAGAAGCCTTCGTTCAGGTAGACGAAGAACGATTACTCAACTTCTCCACCGCCTGCTTTGAAAAAGCCGGTATCACACACGAACACGCCGCACTCATTAGCCGCTTACTCGTCAATTCCGACTTACGGGGTGTCCGTAGCCACGGCACTCGAACCGTTAACGGATATTGCGGGGGCTTTGAAAACGGGAGTTTCAATCCCAACCCCGATATCCGTGTTATCCATGAAACACCAACCGCTGTTGTGCTGGATGGGAACGGCACACTCGGCTATCTCCCAACGGTGCGTGCAACCGAGCACGCCATCGCCAAAGCGAAAGAGGTCGGCATCGGGATGGGACTTGTCCGTTACATTGGGCACTACGGATCCGCGGGACATTATGCACGAATTTGCAATGAATCCGGTTGTATCGGTTTTTCGGTACAGGGATATCAGAACCAAGGCAACGCTGGCAATCAAGATGCTAAACCACAACTCGGCTACTACGGTAACCCGCCCATCTGTTTCGCCATTCCCTCTGATGAGGAACCACCGGTCGTGCTCGATGCCGCAACCTGTATTATGGCGGATTACCAACGCGGTCCCGATTTCGATGCTCTGCTTTCAGTCATTCCAGCCGCCTTCTTCAAAAGCATCGGCTACACCGCCATAGCCAGTCTGCTCGGTGGAGCCTTGACCGGTTTCACTGAACCACCACCGGAAGATACCGCAAAATGGGGCGGCGCGAGCATGGGAGGAATGGTGCTTGCCATAGACATCGAATCCGTTGTGCCCTCCGCTGTTTTCCACGCTGAAGTCGACCGGATGGTGCACGATGTTCGCGAAACCTACGAGCCGATGCCAGGGACCGACAGAGCACTCCTACCTGGGGCGATCGAAAGGGAACGTACGGAACAACATCGCCGCGAAGGCATCCGTTACGGTGAAATGGAACAGGAATCGGCGCGCGGGGTCAGTGAACGGTTAGGTGTGCCATTACCTTGGGACGAATAACCTTGCTCAGGAGAAAAAAATGAATAGACCGCCAGAAACTTTCGTCTTCGTAGATGAAGAACGACTTCTCAACTTCTCTACTGCTTGCTTTGAAAAAGCCGGCGTTCCACATGAACACGCCGCACTCATTAGCCGATTGCTCGTCAATTCCGACTTACGAGGCGTCCGTAGCCACGGCACACAGACTGTTAACAGATATTGTGCGGGATTTGAAAACGGAAACCTCAATCCGAACCCGAATATCCGCGTCATCCATGAAACGCCAACCGCTGTTGTGCTGGATGGGAACGGCACACTCGGCTATCTCCCGATGGTGCGCGCAACTGAACACGCTATCGCCAAAGCGAAAGAGGTCGGCATCGGGATGGGACTCGTCCGCTACATTGGACACTACGGATCCGCGGGGCACTATGCCCGTATGTGTAACGAAGCCGGATGTATCGGCTTTTCAGTACAAGGATCCCGGAACCATGGCAATGCCGGAAACCAAGATCCCAAACCACAGATCGGCTACTACGGCAACCCACCCATCTGTTTCGCTATTCCCTCTGGCGAGGAACCTCCAGTTGTACTTGATGCCGCAACCTGTATTATGGCAGATTACCAACGTGGTCCCGATTTCGATTCCTTGCTTTCTATGATCCCGGCGGCTTTCTTCAAGAGCATCGGCTATACCGCTGTCGCACACCTCCTCGGCGGCGGGCTCACCGGCTTCACCGAACCACCACCAGAGGACACCGCAAAATGGCACCCTCCACAGGGAGGTATGGTCCTCGCAATAGATATTGGATCCGTTGTGCCACCTGAGATCTTCCACGCTGAAGTCGATCGGATGGTGCACGATGTTCGTGAAACTTACGAATCGATGCCGGGAACCGACAGGGCATTGTTACCCGGGGCAATTGAAGTGGAACGCACAGAATTGCATCGCCGTGAAGGTATCCGTTACGGAGAAGCAGAACAGGGATCCGCACGTGCAGTCAGTGAACGTTTAGGCGTACCACTCCCTTGGGATGAATAACTTTCACATTGCTTGAAAACACCTCCCGGATTGGACGGCTTGGCACCGGTGCGTATACCGTTTTTTACAAACAGGACTTACGCAAAACTATCCTTGAATCTATGGTGATCTGATAAAGCAGGCGGTTAACCTCACGTCTGCTTTTTAATTTAATTTGACTTCTGGGTCAATAATTTGTAAAATTAATCATATCGGCGTATTATTTATTAAATATATTTATAATATATTTATAATCCATTACGATTAACAGTGGTTTCACCTATTTTTACTGCTTAACCCAATCTATATATGGGTTTTTAGGTCGAACTCACGTAAATGTACCAAGATACCCACTCCCCGCGTTTACCGTATTGCTGAACGCACACTTGCTACGTTTCAACGACAAGCATTATCCTCCAGGACTCGGTATCTGGCATTCTATTTTCTATTTTTTTGAAAAAATATTTTAAGTGAGGTTTCATTTTGCATACTCAGATTAAAACCAGTTTTTTGTTTTACACTTTTACGTTGTTCTTATGTTTCAATTCCTTTTTCTTATGGAATACCGCCGCACAAGTCGCCAATGAATCTGTTGACGCACACGCCAGTGAAAACTATACGTTTGAGACGATTGACGTTCCCGGTGTAGATTTTTTAGCAGTGACAGCGAGTAGTGATTTTGAAGATTACGCTGGCTACACGAAAGGTGCTGATGGTGAAAAAGACGTCGGCTTTACGCTGATTGATGGCGTTTTCACGACCTATGATTTCCCCGACTCGCAGAACACCTATTTCTATGCGTTGGGGAATGATGGGCTCGCTGCCGGACACTACGAGGATAGTGAGGGTCTCTACCACGGGGTCATCTTGGAAAACGGTGAGTTGCGAGAATATAATTTTCCGGGTGCCGTCGAAACGGAGATATACGGTTATAGTGATTCGACGGGGGAATTCACGGGTAATTTTATAGATGCTTCCGGCGTTCGCCGTGGATTCTCTGGGGAGACAACAGTTGAATACCCCGGAGCCTCAGCAACGTACGCCGATTTCGTCAACGCGAGCGGTCGTATCGTAGGCAGCTACGTAGATGCTGAAGGTCTATATCATATATACGGCTATAGTGCGGATGGCAGATTCATAACTGCAGAGTATCTCGACGCATCAATGCTTGAATACTTTTTTACACACGGTATCACGGATACAGGAATTATCGTCGCCCGTGCAAAAGCCGTCGGTGATGTCCCGCGCACGTATGTCGGTTTATTTCGGGAGGGACTCCATGAATTGCAGGTGCCGGACAGTGTCAGCACGGACGGTTGGAATATCAATCAGAACGGCTCTGTCGTTGGATACTATGACTCAGTCGATGGACGCAGACACGGGTTTATCGCCAGACCCACAGGGGACGTTGCACAAATCAGCGATGCGTCTGTTATCTCGCCCCTCAACTTTTACTATACTTTTGAGAGTATTGATGTCCCCGGTGTAGACTTCTTAGCGGTGACGGCGAGTTCCGACTTTGAGGACTACGCCGGGAATACGCGGGGTCCCAATGGCGAAAAAGAAGTCGGCTTTACGCTGATTGATGGCGTTTTTACGACCTATGATTTCCCGGGTTCACAGGACACTTATTTCTATGCGCTGGGTAATGATGGGCTTGCTGCTGGACACTACGAGGATAGCGAGGGTCTCTACCACGGGGTCATCTTGGAAAACGGTGAGTTGCGAGAATATAATTTTCCGGGTGCCGTTGAAACATTCATATACGGTTATAGTGATGCAACAGGAGTATTCACGGGGAGTTTTATAGATGCTTCGGGTGTCCGTCGTGGGTTCTCAGGGGAGACAATCCTTGAATATCCCGGAGCCTCAGCAACTTATGCCAATTTTGTGAACGCGCAAGGCGTTGTGATGGGCAGCTACGTAGATGCTGAAGGTCTATATCACATATACGTCCATAGCCCGGATGGCAGATTTGCAACTGCGGAGTTTCTCGACGCATCAACGCTTGAATACTTTTTTGTGAACGGTATCACGGATACAAGAATTATCGTCGCCCGTGCAAAAGCCGTCGGTGATGTCCCGCGCACGTATGTCGGTTCATTCCAGCATGGACTCTCTGAATTGCAGGTGCCGGGCAGCGTCAGTACGGGAGGCTGGAATATCAATCAGGATGGCTCCGTTGTCGGACACTATGATTCAGCAGATGGACGCAGACACGGGTTTATCGCAAGACCCGCTGACGAGGCAGAAAGCACTCATTTTGGCAACACCTACACCGTTACGCTGTCCAAAGGCTTAAACATGCTTGCTGTGCCGCTGGCACCCCCAAAACCCATGAATGCCAAGAACCTTGTCGCTATGACAGGGGCAACAACTATCATCGCATTCGATGCACCAAATCAGCGTTTCATCGGATGGACACCCAGCGCACCCAATGATGGTTTCTCAATTGAAGGTGGACACGGCTATATCGTCAATGTCCCAGAAACTCGCAACTTTGCCTTCGTCGGCGCACCATGGACAGACCCAACGGAGGAAGCCGCTGCCGCAGCACCATCTGCCATATCCACGGAGATGCCACAGCAAGCGTGGGCATTTGTTATCAGTGGACATTTAGCGGGTAAATCAGCATTTGATGGATACCAAGTCATCGTTCGGAACCTGAGAACCAACAGGGTTATATCCGCATCGGTGGAAGGCGATTACTTCGCCGCCGCAACTGCTGACCTGACGCGTCGGAGCGTCGTTCAGGTCGGAGACACGATTGAGTTGCGCGTCATCGGTCCCAATGGAAACGCTGAACTACAAACCCTCAGCGTTAAAGTGACGCCTGACCACTTGGCGAACGCGGTCTTATCTGTCAGTCTTGATAGTATTGGTCAACCGACGCAAAATCTGCTATTGCAGAACTATCCGAATCCGTTTAATCCAGAGACCTGGATTCCGTATCAACTCTCCGAAGACACTCCGGTATCGATATCCATTTATGATACAACCGGTCAGTTGGTTCGCATCCTCCCGCTCGGTTTTCAATCCGCTGGCTTCTACAACAGTCGGGAACATGCCGCTTATTGGGATGGATGCAATGCCCTTGGTGAACGCGTGGCGAGTGGACTCTATTTTTACCAGTTGACGACACCTTCTTTCCAGCAAACACGACGGCTCGTCATTGTAAAGTAGAGTTAATCAGAAACCTACAGGTGTCACAGTTATGCTATCGGTGTAACTGTGACACTTTTTTTATGCCTAAAACAGATAAGATTTTCCTTGCCTTTTTTTAGAAAATGTTACATACTTCCTTACAGAGTTTTTGCGTGTACCGAGATACCAGATTCTCGTTCTTATCGGACTATTGAACGCTAACTTGTGATACTTCAAATACAAGCATCATTGTTCAGGATGGGTATCTAACATATTATTTTTTTCTTTGGAGAAATACTTTAAGAAAGGTTTGTGTTATGCACACTCATATTAAAACCAATTTTTTGTTTTACACATTTACGTTGTTCGTATGCCTCAATTCCTTTTTCCTAAGTAACACCGCCGCACAAATCAGCGACAACTATACATTCGAGACGATCGAAGTTGAGGGTGTCGATTTTTTAGCCGTGACGGCAAGTAGCGACTTTGAGGACTACGCTGGCAACATCCCGAGTGCTGATGGTGAAAAAATGGTCGGCTTTACCCTCATTGACGGTGTTTTTGAGACCCACGATTTCCCCAACTCGAAAAACACCTACTTCTACGCACTCGGTAATAATGGTCTCGCTGCGGGGCACTACGAGGATAGTGATGGTCTTTTCCACGGGGTCATCTTAGAGAATGGCGAACTGCGGCAATACGATTTCCCGGGTTCTGTTGAAACGGAGATCTACGGGTATAGTGATTCAACCGGGATACTGACGGGTAATTTTACAGATGCGTCCGGCATTCGTCGTGGATTCTCTGGGGAGACCATCGTTGAGTTCCCAGGGGCATCGGAAACTTATGCTGATTTTGTGAGCACGATAGGCAATATCGTGGGTAGCTACGTAGATGCTGAAGGCATATATCATGCATACCTGCGTGGACCTGGAGGTAGTTTTGCAACTCTGGATATTCCAGAAATACCAAATATGGAGTACTTTTTTCTCCACGGTATCAACGATGCCCTGGTTGCCGTTGGCAGAACGAAAGGGGTAGATGGTGTTCCGCGCACCTTTGTCGGCAACCCCCTCAGGCTACAAGAATTGAAGGTTCCGGGCAGCGTTAGCACGGAAGGCTGGAATGTCAATCAGGACGGTTCTGTCGTTGGACACTATGACACAGCAGATGGACGCAGACACGGATTTATCGCAAGACCCGCGCAGGAGAGTACCGTGCGACCACCTCCTGACCTCAGCTATACCTTTGAGAGTATTGATGTTCCGGGAGTAGATTTTTTAGCGGTAACTGCCAGCAGCGACTTTTTTGATTACGCCGGCAACATGCGGGGTCCTGATGGTGAAAAAGATGTCGCTTTTACGCTCATAGATGGCGTTTTTACGACCTATGATTTTCCCGGATCGCAAGGCACCTATTTCTATGCACTCGGTAATAATGGGGTCGCTGCGGGACACTACCAAGATAGCGATGGTCTTTTCCACGGTGTTATCTTAGAAAATGGTGAATTGCGGCAATACCATTTCCCGAACTCTGTGCAAACGGAGATCTACGGGTATAGTGATTCGACGGGGGCACTAACAGGTAGTTTTGTAGATGTGTCTGGTGTTCGCCGTGGGTTTTCAGGAGACACAATAGTCGAGTATCCCGGGGCACCGGAAACTTACGCCGATTTTGTGAGTTGGACAGGCCATATCGTGGGCAGCTACAGAGATGCTGATGGTGTATATCATGCATACATGCGTAGCTCAGTGGGTAGATTTCTATCTATCGACCTTCCAAACGCACTAAATCTGGAATACTTTTTTCTCCACGGTCTCAACAGGACAAGGACTGTCGTTGGACGAGCGAAAGCGGCGGGTGATGTCCCGCGCACCTATGTCGGCAGCCCCCTCAATCTAAAAGAATTGCGGTTTCCTGGGGCTGTCAGCACAGAGGGCTGGAATATTAATGAGGATGGCTCTGTCGTCGGACACTATGACTCACCCGATGGGCGCAGACACGGATTCATCGCCAGACTCGTTCCCAAAGCAGAGGGCGATCATTTTGGCAATATCTATAACATCACACTGTCGAAAGGGTTGAACATGCTTTCCGTGCCGCTGGCACCCTCAACACCGATGAATGCTAAATCCCTTGTCGCAATGACAGGGGCGACAACCATCATCAGACTTGATGCGTCAAACCAGCGTTTCGTCGCGTGGACGCCAGGCGCACCCAATGACGGTTTCCCAATTGAAGGCGGACACGGCTACATCGTCAATGTCCCAGAAACTCGAAACTTTGCCTTCGTCGGCGCACCTTGGACAGATCCAACAGACCAAACGGAGGCTGCGGCATCGCCTTCGGCACTTACGGAGCTGCCACAGGAAGCGTGGGCGTTTGTTGTCAGCGGACACTTGAAAGGTAAACCCGCGTTCGACGGCTATCAAGTCGTCGTCCGAAACCTGAGAACAGACAACACCACAACTGCCTCGGTGGAAGGCGATTACTTCGCTGCCGCAATTGCCGACTTGACGCGACGGAGTGTTGTTCAAGTTGGAGATGTGATTGAGTTACGCGTCATCGGTCCCAATGGAAACGCTGAATCACAACCCCTCACTTTTAAAGTGACTCCTGAACACCTTGCGAACGCCGTCCTGTCCGTCAAGGTTGATGGTACCGGTCAACCCGAGCAGAACCTCCTGTTGCAGAACTACCCGAATCCGTTTAATCCAGAGACCTGGATTCCGTATCAACTCTCCGAGGACAGTCCCGTATCAATATCCATTTACGATACAACCGGTAAGCTGGTTCGCACACTTTCGCTCGGTTTCCAATCCGCTGGCTTCTACAATAGCCAAGGACGTGCGGCGTATTGGGATGGACGCAATGCACTCGGCGAACGCGTCGCAAGTGGGATCTATTTCTACCAGTTGACGACTCCCTCCTTCCAGCAAACACGGCGACTCGTTATTGTAAAGTAGAGTCCATCCGTATAGAATGTGTGGGTGTCACAGATATGCTATCGGCGTAACTGTGACACTCCCTTAATCCGAAACAGGACATGTAAACCCCAACCCACCGAATTACCTCCCCCGTTGTAAACCCCAACCTACTTAATCTTTTTAGAAATTTAGATATCCCATCTAAGATAAGTAAGAAACAGGCGATATTTTTATTGACTTTTTTGAAGAAATGTTTCATACTTTTTATGACTTATGAATGTGTCAGGATATCCACGCCTCGCTTTTGACGCATTGCCGAACGCAAACTTGTAATACTTTAGCTACAAGCATTATCCCTCAGGATGGGTACCTGACACATTGTTTTTATTTTTATGATTTACGCATTCCGTCTTAAAGCTCTTCTGATAAGTGGGATTTAGGGGGTTTAAGGGAGAAAAATTAACGCTTTTTGCGTCTAAATGTCCGATATTTACTCAATTTGTTTATGTAAGTTCTGATTTTTATAGAAAATATCTTAAGTGAGGTTTTTATTATGCATACCCGTATCAAAACCCGTTTTCTGTTTTGTACGTTTATGTTGTTCTTATGCCTGGGTTCCTTCTTCCTAAGGAACACCGATGCACAAGTCACCAATGAATCTGTTGACGCACACGCCAGTGCTAAATATACTTTTGAGACGATCGACGTTGAGGGTGTAGATTTTTTAGAGTTGACGGCGAGTAGCGACTTTGGAGACTATGCCGGCAACACGAAAAGTGAAGACGGCACCAAAACAGTCGGTTTTACGCTGATTAATGGGGTTTTTACGCGCCATGATTTCCCGAGTTCCAAAAACACTTATTTCTATGCGTTGGGGAATGATGGGACAGCCGCGGGACACTACGAGGATAGCGACGGTCTTTATCACGGCATCGTCTTAGAAAACGGTGAGTGGCGAGAATACAACTTTCCGGATTCTGTTGAAACGGAGATCTACGGGATTAGTGATACGACAGGTGCCCTGACAGGTAATTTCACAGATACTTCTGAGATTCGCCGTGGATTCTCAGGCGACATAATCGTTGAATTCCCTGGAGCATTGGAAACTTACGCCGATTTTGTGAACGCCGAAGGTGGTATGGTAGGTAGCTACGTAGATGCTGATGGCATATACCATGCTTATGTGCGTGTCCCGGATGGTGGCTTTGTAGCTCTTAACCTTACAACGGAAGGAAAACAGGAATACTTTTTTGTGCACGGTATCAACGATGCAAGGGTTGTCGTTGCACGAGCCAAGCCGGTAGATGGACTCCCACGCACTTATGTCGGTCTATTCCCAGAGGGACTACAGGAACTTAAATTCCCGGGCAGCGTTAGCACGGAGGGCTACAATATCAATCAGGACGGTTCTGTCGTCGGACACTATGACACAGCAGATGGACGCAGACACGGATTTATCGCAAGACCCATAACGAACACCACTGCCCCCGTCGAGGAGGCACCCGTTGCCCCACCGGTATTCGCCTCCTATACTTTTGAAACCATTGATGTCCCCGGTGTAGATTTTTTAGCAGTGACGGCAAGTAGCGATTTTGAAGATTACGCAGGCTACACGCGGAGTGCTGATGGTGAAAAAGAAGTCGGCTTTACGCTTATTGATGGGGTTTTTGCGACCTACAGTTTCCCCGGTTCGCAGAAAACCCATTTCTATGCGCTCGGTAATAATGGGGTAGCCGCCGGACACTACCAAGATAGCGAGGGTCTCTACCACGGTGTCGTCTTAGAAGGTGGCGAGTTACGGCAATACGATTTCCCAAATGCCGTCGAAACGTTCCTCCACGGTATTAGCGATGCGACAGGGGCACTGACAGGCAGTTTTATAGATGCTTCTGGGGTTCGCCGTGGATTCTCAGGAGACCTAATCGTTGCGTACCCCGAAGCATCAGCAACTTATGCCGAATTTGTGAACGCCGAAGGCGGTGTCATCGGCAGCTTCGTTGATGCCCAAGGTGTATTTTATCCATACATACGTAACCCAGATGGCAGATTTATATCCCTTGAGCTGCCACACGCCGCACAGTTTGAATACTTTTTTCTCCCCGGTGTCAACGATGCAGGGATTGTTATTGCGCGAGCCAAATTGAAAGGGGATATCCCTCGCACTGCTGTCGGAGCACTCCAGCAAGGTTTACAAAGCTTGGAGGTCCCGGACAGCGTTAGCACAGAAGGTTGGAATATCAATCAGGATGGCTCTATCGTGGGACACTACGACTCTCCTGATGGACGCAGACACGGATTTATCGCAAGACCCGTAACGGACCCTGCTCCACGAGTTGACGATCCACCCGTTGTCGAATCCGCCAGTGATAACTATACCTTTGAGAGTATTGATGTTCCGGGTGTAGATTTTTTAGAGTTGACGGCGAGCAGCGATTTTGAAGACTATGCCGGCAACACGAAAAGTGAAGATGGCACCAAAATCGTCGGCTTCACGCTGATTGATGGTGTTTTTACGACCTACGATTTCCTTGGATCAAAAAACACTTATTTCTATGCGTTGGGGAATGATGGGACAGCCGCGGGACACTACGAGGATAGCGAGGGTCTCTACCACGGTGTCGTCTTAGAAGATGGTGAGTTGCGGCAATACGATTTCCCGGATGCCGTCCAAACCTTCATCTACGGTATTAGTGATGCGACGGGCGCACTGACGGGTAGTTTCATAGATGCTTCTGGAGTGCGCCGTGGATTCTCAGGGGACACTATTGTTGAAGTTCCCGACGCAGCGGCAACTTATGCTGATTTTGTGAGCGCGACAGGTGCCGTTATCGGTAGCTACGTAGACCCGGACGGCATATATCATGGATATGTCCGTGCCCCAGATGGCAGGTTTATATTTGCCGATGTTTTAGAAGTCTCGAATCTGGAGTACTTTTTTGCACACGGGGTTAGCGATTTAGGGGTTGCCGTCGTTCGAGCGAAAGCCGTGGGGGACATCCCGCGCACATACGCCGGCAGATTCGGTCAGATGCATGAATTGCGGTTTCCGGATAGTGTTAGGACCGAAGGCTGGAATATCAATCAGGACGGTTCTGTCGTCGGATACTATGTTTCAGCGGATGGATACAGACACGGGTTTATCGCCAGACCGGCTGCCCAAGTCGAAGAGCAACCTGTTGTCGCACCTACCACCTTCAACTATACTTTTGAGAGTATTGATGTTCCGGGTGTAGACGTCTTAGAGTTGACGGCGAGTAGCGACTTTGAAGATTACGCTGGAAACACGCGGAGTCCCGATGGTGAAAAAATCATCGGCTTTACGCTGATTGACGGCGTTTTTACGACCTACGATTTTCCTGGATCAAAAAACACTTTCTTCTATGCGCTGGGGAACGATGGGACAGCCGCGGGACACTACGAGGATAGCGACGGTCTCTACCACGGTGTCGTCTTAGAAAATGGTGAGTGGCGGCAATACGATTTCCCGGATGCCGTCGAAACGGAAATATACGGTATCAGTGATGCGACGGGTGACTTGACGGGTAATTTTATAGATGCTTCTGGGGTCCGCCATGGATTCTCAGGGAATACAATCGTTGAAGTCCCCGACGCAGCGGCAACTTATGCTGATTTTGTGAGCGCGTCAGGTGCCATCGTGGGTAGCTACATAGACAGTGACGGCATATATCAGGCATACGCGCGTGCTCCAGACGGCAGGTTGGGATTTGCCGACATTTTAACAGAATTTGATCTGGAGTACCTTTTTTTGCACGGTATCAATGATGTAGGGATTATCGTTGGTAGAGCCAAAGCGGTAGGTGATGTCCCGCGCACTTATGTTGGCAGATTCGGTCAGATGCATGAATTGCGGTTTCCGGGGAGCGTTAGCACAGAAGGTTACAACATTAACCAAGACGGCTCTGTCGTCGGACACTATGACTCGCCAGATGGACGCAGACACGGGTTCATCGCAAGACCGGCTGACGAGGCAAAAAGCAATCGGTTTGGCAACGCCTACACGGTCGTACTGTCTAAAGGGTTGAACATAATTTCTGTGCCATTGGCACCCCTAACACCGATGACTGCCAAGTCCCTTGTTGCAGCGACAGGTGCAACAACTATCATCATGCTTGATGCGATAAAGCAGCGTTTCATCGCATGGACACCCGGCGCCCCCAATGACGGTTTCCCAATTGAAGGCGGACACAGCTACATCGTCAATGTTCCAGAAACTCGCAACTTCGCCTTCGTCGGCGCACCTTGGACAGATCCAACGGAAGCGGCGGCTGCACCCTCTATATCCACGGAAATACCGCAGGAAGCGTGGGCATTCGTTGTCAGCGGACACTTGGAAGGTAAACCCGCATTTGATGGTTACCAAGTCATCGTCCGAAACCTGAGAAGCAACAGCATCCTAACCACTTCGGTGGAAGGCGATTACTTCGCCGCCGCAACTGCCGACTTGGCGCGACGGAGCGTTGTTGAGGTTGGAGACGTCATCGAGCTACGCGTCATCGGTCCCAATGGGAATGTTGAATCACAACCCCTCAGTGTTAAAGTGACCCCTGAGCATCTGGCAAACGCCGTTTTGTCCGTCAGGTTTGATGGTATCGGTCAACCCGAGCAGAACCTTCTGTTGCAGAACTACCCGAATCCGTTTAACCCGGAGACCTGGATTCCGTATCAACTCTCCGAGGACGCTCCGCTATCAATATCCATTTATGATACAACGGGTCAGTTGGTTCGCACACTTTCGCTCGGTTTCCAATCCGCAGGCTTCTACAATAGTCAGGGACGTGCCGCTTATTGGGATGGACGCAATACTTTGGGAGAGCGCGTTGCCAGTGGACTCTATTTCTACCAACTGACGACTCCCTCTTTCCAGCAAACACGGCGGCTTGTTATTGTAAAATAGGCTTCATTTGTATAGAATAGGACTTACGCACACTGCCCTTTTGTAGCATAAACTTTTAGTTTGTGTCAGCAGACCGTCTATTTTTTTTACGAATTTCCATCTAACAGAACGTACTACGGTCCAAGCTACGTAAGTCTTATAGAACTTATAGGTGTCCCAGTTATGCTATCGGTGTAACTGGGACACTCCTTTTTAAGCGAAAAAACAGATAAATCCCAACCCACCAAATTGTCTTCCTTCCTCTAAATGACACTCTGTTTATTCTTCGCAGTTTAGATATCCAATCTTAAAAGATCGAAAAAACAGATAAAATTTTTCTTGCCTTTTTTGGCAAAATATTGCATACTTTCTACAGGATTTTTGGATATCTCAAGATAGCCTGTCTTTGCATGATATTGCCAAAACACGCATTCCAGTAGAGCGATCTCCGAATCGCGATACTCAGCAGAAAATCGATAGAAAACCGAAAACTGAATGGCTCTCGGATAGGGAGCCTAATACACTGTTTTTTATCTTTCAGATTTATACTTTAAGAAGAGGTTCGTTATGCACACTCATATAAAAACCAACTATTTGTTTTACACGTTCATGTTGTTGATATGTTTCAATTCCTTTTTCCTAATTAACACACCCGCACAAATTGGCGAATCCGCCAGCGACAACTATACATTCGAGACGATCGACGTCCCGGATGTTGAGTTTTTAGCGTTGACGGCGAGTTCCGACTTTGAAGATTACGCCGGCTACACGAAAAGTGCTGACGGTGAAAAAGACATCGCCTTTACACTCATTGATGGTGTTTTTACGACCTACGATTTCCCGGGCTCACAGAATACGTATTTCTTCGCCCTCGGTAATAATGGAAATGCTGCGGGACACTACCAAGATAGCGATGGTTTATACCATGGTATCGTCTTGAAAGATGGTGAGTTGACAGAATACAATTTCCCAGATGCCGTCGAAACGGAAATATACGGTATCAGTGATGCGACGGGAGCACTGACAGGTAATTTTATAGATGCTGAAGGTGTTCGTCGCGGATTCTCAGCGGACGAAATCATTGAGTTTCCCGGGGCAACGGAAACTTATGCCGATTTCGTGAACGCGAGCGGCGGTATGGTGGGTAGTTACGTGGATGCTGATGGTATATATCATCCGTATGTGCGTACGCCGGATGGCAGATTTGCACCTCTCAACCTTCCACAAGCAGTAAATCTGGAATACTTTTTCGTGCACGGTATCAACGATGCAAGGATTATGGTTGCCCGAACCAAACGCGTGAATGATGTCCCAGGCACTCTCGTCGGTACATTCCAAGAGGGACTACAGGGATTTAAGGTCCCGGACAGCGTTAGTACGGAAGGTTATAACATCAATCAGGACGGCTCTATCGTCGGGCACTACGACTCAGCAGATGGACGCAGACACGGGTTTATCGCAAGACCCATAACGGACACCGATGCACCCGTCGAGGATCAACCCGTTGCCACACCCACCGACTTCAATTATACCTTTGAGAGTATTGATGTTCCGGGCGTAGAGTTTTTGGCGTTGACAGCGAGTTCCGACTTTGAGGATTACGCCGGCTATGCGAAAAGTGCTGATGGTGAAAAAGAAGTCGCCTTTACGCTGATTGATGGCGTTTTTACGACCCACGATTTCCCCGGTTCGCAGAGAACACACTTCTATGCACTCGGTAATGATGGACGAGCTGCGGGACACTACCAAGATAGCAACGGCCTGTATCATGGGGTCGTCTTGGAAAATGGTGAGTTGATCGAATACAACTTCCCAGATGCCGTCGAAACGGAGATATACGGTATCAGTGATGCGACGGGGGCATTGACGGGTAATTTTATAGACGCTGAAGGCGTTCGCCGCGGATTCTCAGGCGACACAATCGTTGAGGTACCCGAGGCAGCGGCAACTTATGCCGATTTCGTGAACGCGAGCGGTCGTTTGGTGGGTAGCTACATAGATGCTGACGGTCTATATCATCCTTATGTGAGTACCCCAGATGGCAGGTTTATATCTATCGACCTTCCACAAGCCGCACAGTTTGAATACTTTTTTGTCCACGGTATCAACGATGTCGGCACCCTCGTTGGCAGAACCAAAAGAATCGGTGGTGTCCCGCGCACCACTGTCGGCTCATTCCAGCACGGGCTACAAGCATTGCTGTTTCCGGGCAGCGTTATCACGGAGGGTTGGAATATCAATCAGGACGGCTCCGTTGTCGGACACTATGACTCAGCAGATGGACGTAGACACGGGTTTATCGCAAGACCCGCTGATGAGGCAGAGAGCACTCATTTTGGCAACACCTACACCGTTACACTGTCCAGAGGGTTGAACATGCTTTCCGTGCCGCTGGCACCCCCAAAACCCATGAATGCCAAGAACCTTGTCGCTATGACAGGCGCGACAGCCATCATCGCATTCGATGCACCAAACCAGCGTTTCATCGGATGGACACCCAGTGCGCCTAATGATGGTTTCTCAATTGAAGGTGGACACGGTTATATCGTCAATGTCCCAAAAACTCGCAACTTTGCCTTCGTCGGCGCACCATGGACAGATCCAACGGAGGAAGCCGCTGCCGCAGCACCATCTGTCATATCCACGGAGGTGCCGCAGCAAGCGTGGGCATTTGTTATCAGTGGACATTTAGCGGGTAAATCAGCATTTGATGGATACCAAGTCATCGTTCGGAACCTGAGAACCAACAGGGTTATATCCGCATCGGTGGAAGGCGATTACTTCGCCGCCGCAACTGCTGACCTGACGCGTCGGAGCGTCGTTCAGGTCGGAGACACGATTGAGTTGCGCGTCATCGGTCCCAATGGAAACGCTGAACTACAAACCCTCAGCGTTAAAGTGACGCCTGACCACTTGGCGAACGCGGTCTTATCTGTCAGTCTTGATAGTATTGGTCAACCGACGCAAAATCTGCTATTGCAGAACTATCCGAATCCGTTTAACCCAGAGACCTGGATTCCGTATCAACTCTCCGAAGACACTCCGGTATCGATATCCATTTATGATACAACCGGTCAGTTGATTCGGACACTTTCGCTGGGTTTCCAATCCGCAGGTTTCTACAATAGCCAAGGACGTGCGGCGTATTGGGATGGGCGCAATGCCCTCGGAGAACGCGTCGCAAGTGGGATCTATTTCTACCAGTTGACGACTCCCTCTTTCCAGCAGACACGGCGACTCGTCATTGTAAAGTAGAGTCCATCCGTATAAAACTTACAGGTGTCACAGTTACGCTATCGGTGTAACTGTGACACCCATTTAAGCGTAAAAAAAAGACGTGTAAATTTCAACAACACCAAATTACCTTCCTTGCTACAATTCCCTTTTCTTACAGATTTAGATATCCACTCAAGAAAATTAGGAAAACAGATGAGATTTTTCTTGCCTTTTTTGGGTAAATGTTACATACTTTCAAGTACTTCTGAAATAGTCCTTCTATGATAAAGCATATAGTCCTTACGTATGATGCTCTTTTGTAGCATAACCTGTTAGGTTGTGACACCAGAAGGTCCGTGTTCTTTCACGAACTTCCCTTTAACAAAGCACCCTACGGTCAAAATTGTGTTCGTCCTAATATTGTTTTTTATCTTTTGAAAAAATACTTTAATTGAGGTTCTCGCTATGCACACTTGTATAAAAGCCAGTTTTTTGTTTTACACGTCTATGTTGTTTGTATGCCTTAATTCCTTTTTCTTACCGACCACTACTGCACAAGTCAGCGATGGACCCGGTATCGGATCCGCCAGTGAGAACTATACCTTTGAGAGCATTGATGTGCCGGGCGTAGAGTTTTTAGCGTTGACGGCGAGTTCCGACTTTGAAGATTACGCCGGCTACACGAAAAGTGCTGATGGTGAAAAAGAGGTCGCCTTTACGCTCATTGATGGTGTTTTTATGACCTACGATTTCCCTGGTGCCCAAAACACGTATTTCTATGCGCTTGGCAATGATGGACGCGCTGCGGGCTACTACGAAGATAGCGAGGGTTTGCACCACGGTGTTATCTTGGAAGATGGTGAGTGGCGGCAATACGATTTCCCCGATGCTGTGCAAACAGAGATATACGGTATTAGTGACGCGACGGGAGTATTGACGGGTAATTGGATAGATGCTGCGGGCGTTCGGCGTGGATTTACAGGAGACATAATCCTTGAGTTTCCGGGGGCAACAGCAACATTCGCCGATTTTGTCAACTCGGCAGGCAATTTGTTCGGCAGCTACATAGATGCTGACGGGATATTTCAAGAATACGCATACTCCGCTGATGGCAGGTATATACCTTTCGATCTCGCAAACGCAGAAAATCTTGAATTCTTTTATGTGCATGGTTATAACGATGCGAAGACAAGGGTTGCCCGAGGTAAAGTGTCCGGTGATGTCACACGCACTTATCTTGGTACATTTGTTGACGGTCTGCGTGAATTGAAGATTCCGGGCAGCGTCAGCACAGAGGGTTATAATATCAATCAGGACGGCTCTGTTGTTGGGTTCTATGACACACCTGATGGACGCAGACACGGGTTTATCGCCAAACCTATTGAAGTCATTGATCAACCCGTTTTCCAAACCAGTGGCTTCAACTATACTTATGAGAGTATTGATGTGCCGGGCGTAGAGTTTTTAGCGTTGACGGCGAGTTCCGACTTTGAAGATTATGCCGGCTACACGAAAAGCGCGGATGGCGAAAAAATGGTCGCCTTTACGCTCATTGATGGTGTTTTTATGACCTACGATTTCCCAGGTTCGCAGAACACCTATTTCTTTGCGTTAGGAAATAATGGGAATGCTGCGGGATATTACGAGGATAGCGAGGGTAAACACCGCGGTATCGTCTTAGAAAATGGTGAACTGCGGCAATACGATTTTCCGGGTGCCGTTGAAACGGAGATATACGGTATTTCTGATGCAACGGGCGCACTGACAGGGAATTTTATAGACGCTTCCGGCGTTCGTCGCGGATTCACAAGGGACATAATCGTTGAGTATCCGGGGGCATCGGAAACATTCGCCGATTTTATCAATGCGTCAGGGGGTATGGTCGGCAGCTACGTAGGTGACGACGGTACATATACTCCATACCTACGCTCTGGAGATGGCAGGTATGTATCCTTCGACCTTCCAACCGAAGAAACTTATGAATTTTTTTATGTGCACGGTCAAACCGATACAAAGATTTCCGTTGCTCGAGGCAAAGTGGTAGATGATGTCCCCCGAACCTATGTCGGTTCATTCCTTGGGGGGCTCCATGAATTGAAATTTCCAGGTAGCGTTTCAACGGAAGGGTACAATATCAATCAGGACGCTTCTGTCGTCGGGCACTATGCGGCAGCAGACGGACGCGTGCACGGATTTATCGCAAGACCCGTAGCAGCGGACACCCCTCCACAAATGGACGATGCCCCCAGTATCGTATCCGTTAGCGATATCTATACTTTTGAGACCATTGAAGTTCCCGGTGTCAATTTTCTGGAGGTGGCTGCAAGTAACGACTTCGGAGACTACGCAGGGAACACTCGAAGCCCTGATGGCAAAAAAACCATCGGCTTCACATTAATAGGCGGTGTTTTCACTACGTACGATTTCCCGGGTTCCGTCAATACCTATTTCTACGCGCTCGACAACACCGGAAAAGCAGCCGGACACTATAAAGATATGGATGGACTTTATCACGGTGTTATCTTAGAAAATGGCGAACTGCACCAATACGATTTTCCCGGTGCAGCCGAAACCCACATCTACGGTCTCAGCGACGAAACAGGGGCACTGAGTGGTAACATTGTCGATGCAGCCGGAGTCAGCCACGCTTTCTCAGGGGAACTGACAATTACATTCCCCGGTGCTGTCAACACTTATGGGGACTTTGTCAACGCCGCAGGGGCAGTCGTCGGCAGCTACACCGATGCTGACGGAATGCCTCATGGGTTCATACGTAACCCCGATGGCAGTTTCACTACTATTGACCTTCCAAAAATGCCGAACCTTGAATTCCTATTTGTGAATACCATCACTGATGCCGGTGTTATCGGTTTCAGAGCCAAAGCTACAAATGATATTCTACGGTCCTACCTCCTCCTGCCAGATGGCACCCTCTATGAAGTGCGGTTTCCAGGCAGTGTTAGCACTGTCGTCCGAAATGTTAATCAGGATGGAAGTATGGTCGGCTATTATGACTTAACAGACGGGCAGAGATACGGTTTCGTCGGCAGACCGACAACACAATTAAGCGAGAAAGATTTGGGCAATACTTTCTCCACGCACTTCTCTAAAGGTTTGAACATGCTATCTGTCCCTTTGAAACCGACAATCGAGATGACAGCGCGATCGCTCGCAGTAAAAACAGGGGCGACAGCGGTTGTCACGCTTGATGCTTCAAAACAGAAGTTCATCGGATGGACACCGAACGCACCTGACGATGGCTTTCCAATTGAAGGGGCAAAAGGATACATCGTCAACATCCCACAAGCACGCGATATCGTCTTCACCGGAACAAAGTGGACAAATCAGGTGGCGGTCGCTGCAGCCCCCGGCATCACCCGCTATCAGACATGGGCGTTCATTGTCAGCGGGTATCTACGAGGCACACAACACTTTAACGGGTATCTCGTCACTATCCGCAATAAACGGACGAACACTGTTATGACAACCCGAGTGCGCAGTAATAATTATTTTGCTGCTGCTACCGCCGATCTCAACTACCGAGGCGTTGTGGAACTCGGGGACAGGTTGGAATTAACCGTAACGGACACCCACGGAAATATCGTCTCAGAAAGATTCAATTTCACTGTAAATCCTATGAATCTCGCAAATGCGGTCCTGAACGTGACACTTGAGGGGATCGGTATACCGAAACGGAGTCTTCTGTTGCAGAACTACCCGAATCCGTTTAACCCAGAAACATGGATTCCGTATCAACTCTCCGAAGACACTCCGGTATCGATATCGATTTATGATACAACCGGTAAGTTGGTTCGGACGCTTTCGTTGGGTTTCCAATCGACAGGCTTCTATAACAGTCGCGAGCACGCGGCGTATTGGGATGGCCGTAACGACTTAGGCGAAAGGGTGGCAAGTGGTGTCTATTTTTACCAATTGGTAACACCAACTTTCCAACAAACACAGCGGATGCTCATTGTAAAATAGCAATACCTAAACATTGGTTGGCATGCCGCTGGCGCGGAATGTAATACAAGGAATGGAAATGTAATACATTGTCCCGCAAGTCCACACGTTGTCCTCGGATGCCACACGCGCATCCGTTCTGGCGCTACGGATTTAGTCTCTCCCCAGACGAAATCCCCTAACCTCGCCGCTTAGGTCTGTTAATACACTTGAACATGCAGTATCAATGTGCCAAATGTAACACCACATATCAAATCTCAGCGTTGCGTTACAAGTGCGACTGTGGAAGCCCGCTGAACCTCGTCGCCGACTCGCGTATCTTGCCGAACGCACAAGTTCCGGCAGCGATGTCGCTCTGGCGGTATCGTGAAGCACTCCCGATCGGTGAGGAAACAGAGATTGTCACGCTCGGTGAAGGCATGACCCCTCTTGTTCCGCTCGATGTCAACGCGCCTGAACACTTCGTAAAACTGGATTATCTCTGTCCGACTGGCTCTTATAAGGACCGAGGTGCATCCATCCTGCTCACGCATCTCAAGGCACTCGGCGTCGAGAAGGTTGTTGAGGATTCATCGGGCAATGCGGGTGCCGCGATAGCCGCGTACAGTGCAAGAGCAGGCATCCACTGCACCATCTACTGTCCTGAGTCCACCTCAAAAGGCAAATTGAGGCAGATTTCCGCTTACGGTGCCGAACTAAAATTGGTGGAAGGAAACCGCATGGCAACGACGGAGGCAGTAAAACTCGCCGCGGAAACCATCTGCTACGCTTCGCATAATTGGCACCCCTTTTTCTTAGAAGGCACAAAGACACTCGCGTATGAAATTACCGAACAACTCGGATGGCGTGCGCCGACACATGTTATATGCCCAGTCGGATTCGGGAGTATCTATTTGGGACTCGCCATTGGATTCCGTGAATTGCAGACACAAGGGATTATCGAAAATGTCCCTCGACTCCTCGGTGTCCAACCCGAGGTCTGTTGCCCAATTTATAACGCTTATGCTGATAACAGAACATCTATCTCAAGGATGAAACAAACTGGAGACACACTCGCTGAAGGTATTACCGCTGAGCTTCCCATCCGAGCCGATAATATTTTAGAAGCACTCCACCTCACAAATGGCGCATGTACCACAGTCAACGACACAGACATCGAGGAAGGCATGAAAACACTTGCCGCCAAAGGGATTTATGTGGAACCGACATCGGCTGTCATCGTTAAAGCATATCAGAAATTCCAAGAAACAGGTATCATCCAAGAAGGCGATTTAACAGTCTCAATCCTCACCGGCATAGGTTTAAAAGCAAGCAAATAAAACGGCTGTCGGAAACTCTCAGCAATCGGTAAAGAGATCTCAGGATTATCAAATGCCTCTTGTGCTGATCGCTGATGGCTCATAAAAAAATGACAAAAGAAAACAGACCTGACATCACGCGACTCATTACTGTATGCGCGCTTATCCTGATCTTTATCTTGATTATTGGAGCATTACGCGCTCGGGAACACTCGTTTTTCCGCATCGGTGCCAGCAATAACAAAAATCCAGAGGCACTGCCTGACACCGTTAAACGGCGCGACGAACTCCAAAGCCACCGATGGCCCGAAGGTTTTCGACTCCTTCGGTATTGGTGGACGGGGGGTGCCGCGGTCTATATCGCAGAGATGGATCGCACGGCGAGTAACCTCCAATTCTACGCTCAACTTGCCAACGATCAAATCTTAGGACGCGAAACCATCACTGATGCGACACGGCGACTCATGGAAGAAGAGATGCTCCCGCTCGCAGGGGTCAACGGAAGTTTCGGTATCCGAGAAGACAACCGCGGACGCGGCGGTATGATGTTCAATCTGCACATCCAAAACGGTGAACTGATCAGTATCTCCACACCGCTTGATAGATGGGGATATTCGCCGCCAACAGCGTGGGGCGAAACGAGTTTCGGTGTAACCCCCGATGGCGAGTTCCTTTTGGACAGAGTGAAACTCAACGGTAAACTCAAGATTGCCGGCGATACGCTTCCGATAGATGCAATCAACCAAATTTGCGATTCATCATGTCCTACTGTCATCTATACACCACGCTTTGGTCGTAGAACTTTAACGCGCCGATGCTACGAGTTCACGCTCAGACAAATCCAACTTCCACTCACTGGAAAATACACGAGCAGATTCGTCGTCACTGCGGCGAACCCGCGCGGCAACAGTAGCATCCCATTCGATGGAGTCGTCCTTGCGATTGAACCCGGGTTGGCACGCGACTGGAGAGACAAAATTACCAAATCCACAGCGGGGACATTGGAAATCGCGCTCACGCCTAAAAAATGGCAAGATGTTCAACAGGGGATCGGCGGGAACTTGCGGCTTGTTCGGGACGGTAGGGTCGAACCTGAACTCATCGAGTTTGGCGAGTCACGGGGTGGGAGTGCTTACAGGCATCGTAATGCGGCATCTCGTCACCCACGCAGTGCCCTCGGATTTAACGATGAAAAACTATTCCTCATCGCCATCGACGGTCGACAGCCGGGATACAGTATGGGAATGACGCTCTATCACATGGGAACGTTTTTTAGTGAACTCGGCATCAAACACGCCATCAACTTCGACGGTGGAAGTTCCTCAACATTATGGGCACTCGGCAAAGTCGCCAACAGCCCCGCGCACGGCTACGAACGCCGTATTTTCAACGTTGCGATGATCCGCGCTAAGTAATAAGCACAATGAAACCAAGATACTTCTTATTGCTCATCCTGTTAATACTTGCGTGTTCAAACAGGAACACACCGCAGGCAGTTAGCGAAGACTTCATCTATAACTACTACCAACACGCAGACCAAGCAGCGGCACTCCAACTCAGCCACGGACTCGCCGCAGAAAAATTGGAAGATGAAATTGCTCGTGTGAGTGAAGTTCGGTCCTTAGATCAACAAATCGATGAGATGCCGAAGATTGAATACGAACTCATTGGCACAGAAGAGGAACCGACACACGTGCTATTCAACTACAGACTCACCATCAAAAATAGAGGCACGACAACGCACACCCGAAACGTCATCATTAACACCGAACAGATTGATGGACACTGGAAAGTCATCAACTTTGATGAGTATTAAGACGTTACAATCTTCATAGAATATATCTATGCGAAAAAAAGAAATGACTAAGGAAAATACTGTTCCCCTCCGGATATCTAAAGCTCCAGGCGCGAAGTCCCAAACAACGTTTGGGACGACTCTACGAAACTGAACATCAAATCCCAGATTCGCCTCACCGAACCGCGAGGAAAATTAAAAACATGAAAACTGGAAAAGTCGCTGTCTTTACACAAGCACATACGCCTATGGAATTCCGGGAATACCCGATTCCATCCGTCACACCTGACGACCTGCTCGTTCGGATCCGTATGGCGAACATCTGCGGTTCCGACCTACACTTCTGGCGCGGACACGGACCCAAAATCGAGAGCGGTATCCCGCAAGTGCTCGGACATGAAATGATTGGCACAATCGAAGCCATGGGACGCAATATCACAACGGATAGCACCGGACAACCGTTAACCGAAGGCGACCGTATCGCCTACTCCTACTTCAAACCGTGTCAACACTGCTGGATGTGCCTCAACGGAAAACCGGGATGCCCGAACCGCTACCGAGACTGGCTCGGTGTCTCCAGCGAACAAGCACCACATTTTCATGGGGCTTACGGCGAGTACTACTACATGAAACCCGGACATTGGGTGTTCAAGGTCCCCGACACACTCCCCGACGCGCTCGTATCCCCCATCAACTGCGCCTTATCTGAAGTCATTTACGGATTGAACCAGATCGGTATCACACTCGGCGATACTGTGGTCATCCAAGGTGCAGGCGGACTCGGACTCTACGCCACCGCGGTCGCAAAAGAGATGGGAGCGGGGAAAATTATTGTTTTCGATCGGCTACCCGCACGTCTCGCACTCGCGCGGGAGTTCGGTGCCGATGAGACCCTCAACGTCGACGAAATCGACATGAAATCTCGCATCGAGTACGTACTCGACCAGACCGGCGGCATTGGTGCAGACCTCGTCGCTGAGTTTGTTGGATCGCCGCGTGTCCTCGCTGAAGGCGTAGAGATGCTCCGATGGGGCGGACGTTATCTCTGGATCGGTAACATCAATCTCGGATTCCCAACAGAGATCGATCCCGGCAACATCGTGCGTTGCAGTAAAGCGATTCGCGGTGTCATCGTCTACGAACCGTGGGTTATCCCGCGGGCACTCGATTTCCTGAGTCGAACACGCCACAGGTATCCGTTCCACAAAATCATCTCCGATACCTTCCAGTTCAGCGACATTAACGAAGCGTTCTCTTACGCCGACAGCGGTGAGGCAATCCGAGTCGGATTGGAATTCGATGCGATTCATTAAATTAACCCAAATTGCTACTTACAAGATTTTAGGCAGGCAAATACCGTCTTTCATTGAGGTAGATTGATTATTCGCAGG
Source organism: Candidatus Poribacteria bacterium (assembly GCA_965208635.1). Classification (GTDB taxonomy): domain Bacteria; phylum Poribacteria; class WGA-4E; order WGA-4E; family WGA-3G; genus WGA-3G. Next base: position 4,246,229 of record OZ242349.1, on the reverse strand, counting down.
ATTTTCGTAGCGTAGACTGTTAGTCTGCGTCATAAAAGGCACAATCTCTAACAGATTATGCTACAAAGGGGACAACTTGCGTTATAATATGTAATTGAGAACGAACGACTGCGGAGATGATAACTCTGGAGGAAAATTACATAAATATGGATTCTTCAACAGACACAAATCGTCCTTTGGCACACTACTGGCATCATTGTATTTTATGTGTCTTTCTGATTTTACTCGGTATATTTGGGTGTGGTGGTGATGAGATGGACATATCGGGCGATGAGGGTGACGAGGATGAGGTGGACACATCTGGCGATGAAGTAAACCCATCGGCAATTTTCTTTGGGACGTGGACACTTATAACTGCTGATGACAAAACACATAAAGCAGACCTTCAACAGATCGTAGGAAATAAGAGGACGGAAGTGCTCGCAGCGGAATCAACGGCCGTCCTTGCTTCCGATGGTTCCATGGTTCAGATAATATCGTTTACGATACAGTTGTTGATTGATGACTCACCGGGTCCAGTCTATGTCAAAGCGCGCGTACGGTCCACAGTAAAAGGGTATTATGTTGTTTCGATTCCGAATTCAACGGTTACATGCACTCCTGTAGACGATAACCTGAACATCAAGGTAACTTTTTCTGTGGAGGCTCCGAAAAATCCAGAACTCAAGCGACAATGGGAGGAGATATTAGAGTTGGTAGAATATGAGAAAAAGATAGAGGCGGATTTTGAAAAGGGACTCATAAGTGTTGAATTATACCGTAAGACCCATACGTCTAATTTGGAGGGAGACCTCCTCACGCTGACGAGCGACAGAGAGTTCGTCTATAAAAAAAGATAGGCGTTCGACCGCTTTTGTCATTGAAAAGTTAGGAATCGAAAACGACGAACAAATCTATATCGCTCCGCTGATCCGCGTCCCTATTAGCCGAACGTCTCAGTCTTACAGATGGCGGACTTAACAAAGTCCTATCCGCAAACGGAAACCCGCAACTCAATATAATACGCAAAATATTGCACGAATTAGGATTTAAATTTTCAATAGAAGCACGAGAAAACCAAACACAAACGGTATGAGTCATTCTTTTAAAACCGCATCTTCCGTCTACATCCATATCCCATTTTGCGCGACGAAGTGCTACTACTGCGCTTTCAATACGTATACCTTCCATAAAGAGGAGGCAAAAGCATACCTAACGGCACTCCGCACAGAAATGGGACTCTACGCCCCGGAAACCGACCCTCTTCATACGGTTTTCATCGGGGGCGGCACCCCTTCTATCCTCTCTGCGGACGCTTTGGCACAGTTACTTGCGGATATTCATCAGCATTTCCAAACAACACCGGACACTGAGATCACAGTAGAATGCAATCCCGGAACTGTTGATAGTGAGAAACTAAAAGTGATGCGAGACAACGGCGTGAATCGGCTCAGTTTCGGACTGCAAGCCATGCAAGACGAAACCTTGAAGCAGTTAGGCAGAATCCACACCGTTGCCGAATTCCGCCAGAGTTATCGCCTCGCCCGTGAAGAAGGCTTTGAGAACATCAACATCGATCTCATCTTCGCGCTCCCCGAACAGACGATGGAGGCATGGCACCACACCCTCAACGAAACGATCTCCCTTGAACCCAACCACATTTCAGCCTACAACCTCGTCATGGAAGAGACAACCCCCTTCTATGAATGGTGGCAAGCCGGTGAACTCCACCTCCCAACCGAGGATACCGAAGCAGATATGTTCCAATACACCATTGACACACTCTCCGCGCACGGGTATGTCCATTACGAAATCTGTAACTTCGCCAAACCGGACCACTTCGCGAGACACAACCTCGTCTACTGGAACAACCAGCCGTGCATCGGACTCGGTGTAGGCGCGTGCGGGTATGTCAACGGTATGCGTTATACGAATATTCGGGGTATCGCGCCCTACATCAACAAACTCTCCCAACACCATAAACCGATCGCCGATACCGAACGCATGACGGGACACGCCGAGAAAGCGGAAACACTCATGCTCGCACTTCGCAAACGCGAAGGCATCTCCCTTGACGCCTACCGAGACCGATTCGACGAAGAAATCGAGGTCGCATTCGGAAATATCCTCAAAAAATGGATTGACTTACAATTGCTGGAGCGCACAGCCACGCATCTTTGTCTGACACCTCGCGGTCTTTTCCTCGCAAACGAAGTCTTCGTTGAATTGATGTAACCCCCTTAAAAGTAGTAGACAGCCTCCGTCGGTCCCCCGTCCACTCAGCGCGTAGGGAACACGACAAGCCCTATACATTCAACACCCCCGAAACAGCAGAATACAGACAGAAATCTTTCGTTTGACTATTTTTCCTAAACCTGTTACCATCTATATAGGGAGTTATTATTTATATAAGGAGGCGTAAAAAAATGAAAGTTAGATGTATGTGGATCGGTGTGGTCGCTCTATTTATGGCAGGTATGCTAACCGCTTCAAGTGATGCTGCGTTAGCCCCTGACACTATCGTAGGAATATGGAAATTTGACGAAGGTAAGGGAGTTATCGCAAGAGATTCTTCTGAAAATGGGAATGACGGTGCACTCATGAATAAACCCAAATGGGTGGATGGCAAATTTGGCAAGGCACTTGAGTTCGATGGCACATCTTTTGTGGACATGGGCAATGATAAATCGCTCCAGTTTCACGGAGATGTGACAATCGTTTTTTGGGTTAAACCTGAAAGCGTAGCGAGTGGTCGTCAAAACATCGTTTGCAAGTCATACGGCGGCGAAGGCTGCTTGACACAAGAAACAGATGGTCGGTTGAGTTTTTATTGGGGCGATTGTGGCGGAAATTGTCAACCGTATGTGGAGGTTACGAGACCTTCCCCTGGTACTTTCGTAGATGACGAATGGATTCATGTCGCTGAGACGAGAAACGTTTCAAAACGCGAGTATAAGATGTACAAAGATGGTGAAGTTGCCGCCGAGAGTAAGTGGCTGAAATGTGGTGCACACCCATGCGGAGACTCCGTCGCCAGCGACCTTAATTTGCTCATTGGCTCGGGTTATGCCGGTAAATACAGAGGCATCATTGACGATGTCGCTATCTTTAATGTGGTTCTGAGTGAAGGTGAAATTCAGAGTATCATGGATGATGGATTGGAAAAGGCATTTGATGTTTCCCCCGGCGACAAACTTACCACCACATGGGCATACATAAAACAATAACGGATTTACAGATAAATAGAACAAGCCCTGTAAGGGCGGCAGGTCTACGCGCCTCTTGCCTCTGTTCACATGCCGCCCCACTGGGGCTTGAATTTCATAACCCGCACATTTCTACACAGATATCGCCCCTCCGGGGCTAAAGTCCCAAAATACAAAAACCCTCGTCATCCGACAAATCAGCGATTCAGATGAAAATGAAAAATAGGTAAGGTTGGGAAACCTCGTCAGCTAATTGTTGGGTTTCACTACGCTCTACCCAACCTACGAAATACCATCCCGCTACTGACTCCGATTCCTGACCTCCCATTGATAATCCGCGTTATCTGTGTCATCCGTATAATCTGCGATTCAGACACGAAACGTCTCTAATCCTGCCAGTCCTTGAAGATCGAAGAAACCTGATTCAGACAATTAACACCCGACCACTGACCGCCATTTACCAAAACCTTGACACTCCCCGCAATTTCTGATACAGTGTGCCTATGCCACGGAAAAACAAGATTCTCAACATCGGTGATACTGCGCCGCCATTCACACTCCCATCGCATCAACGCGGAGAGGTATCGCTCGGAACATATCGCGAGACACACCACATCGTCCTCACCTTTTTTCGGGGGACGTGGTGACCGAACAGCCGTCGTCAGTTGGCGGCAGTACAAGAAAACGTCGCAGGCTACGCAGAATATACAGCCACGCCGCTGGCAATCGCAGGACAGTGGCCCCGTGAATTGCGAGGCTATGCCGAGAAAAACGGCATCACATTCCCGCTATTGGTAGATAAAACACGGAACGTCATCAAAAGCTATGGGGTCTATCACTGGCTCAGCTTAGAGGCTTACAACATCGCACGTCCAGCAACATTTACCATTGACAGAACAGGGATCATTAGATACATGTACATCGGTTCCCATCAATTTGACCTCGCAAAGCAGTCTGAAATCCTCGAATCCCTGAAAGAGATCGCAGCAGAAGAAAATTGATTTTGACTTCTCACCGAAATGTGATATAATTTAATAAAAATAGACTTTCGGGTATAGATTACGTATCGCTATGATGGACGAAACACATATAGCCTTTATGCAACGCGCGCTGGATTTAGCACGGCGAGCAAAAGGACGCACAAGCCCCAACCCTCTCGTCGGCGCGGTCATTGTAAAAGACGGAACGGTTATCGGTGAAGGGTATCACCAGAAAGCAGGAACACCACACGCCGAAGTCCATGCGTTGAACGCCGCCGGTGAGGATGCCAAAGACGCGACACTTTACACAACGCTTGAACCGTGCTGTCATTGGGGACGGACACCGCCTTGCACAGAGGGTCTGATTCGCGCAGGTATCGCGCAGGTCTACGTCGGAGAAGTCGATCCGAATCCGAGTGTCGCCGGTAAGGGTGTTCAACAACTCCAAAATGCTGGCATAAACGTCCATGTAGGTGTCCTTAGACAAGAAGCGTCAGACCTAAACGAGGTGCATCGGAAATACATTCAAACCGGTAGACCCTTTGTAATCCTCAAAACCGCTATGAGTCTCGACGGTAAAATCGCCACCGCTTCTGGAGAATCCCAATGGATTACGTCCGAGGCATCGCGGCAACGCGGACATGAGGTTCGAGACGCTGTAGATGCGATCCTCGTCGGTAGAGGAACAGTCGCACGCGATAACCCGGCACTAACGACACGGCTTCAGGACAGAAAAGGGCAGGACGCAATCCGGATTGTGTTAGATTCGCACGGGAGAACCCGTCCAGATGCCCGCATCTTCAATGCCCAAAGCGAGGCTGGTGTTATCGTGGCAGTAACGCCAGAGGCAACCGCCGAAAACGTCAATACCCTCGAAAGGGCTGACGCGGAAGTGATAGCCGTTCCAGACGCACACAACAAAGTCTGTTTCAAGAGTTTGATGGAAATATTAGGTAAACGCGAGATAACAAGCGTCTTAATAGAAGGGGGTAGCCAAATCAACGCCTCAGCTCTCGCCGCGGGTATCGTGGACAAGGTTATGTGTTTCATTGCCCCCAAACTCATCGGCGGACAGCATGCCCCTGGACCAATCGGTGGTGTGGGAATCCAGAGTTTAACCGAGGCAGTGAACCTACAACGAATGCGTGTCACACCGATTCCTGAACACGACATTCTAATCGAGGGGTATCTATAGCATGTTCACTGGGATCGTCGAAGAACTCGGAACGATTAGAAGCATTCAAATCAAATCTCATGATGCTACCCTTGAGATTCACGCGACCGAAGTTCTCAGTGATGCGAAAGTCGGGGATAGCATCTCCATTGACGGTGCCTGTCTTACGATCCGGTCCCTCACATCGGAAACATTCATCGTAGATGTATCCGCTGAAACCTTACGCCGCACAACCTTAGGCGAACGGAAGGTAGGAGAGCAGGTCAATTTAGAACGTTCACTCCGGCTCAGCGATAGATTAGGTGGACACCTCGTACTCGGACACGTTGACGAGGTCGCGACAATCCGCTCGTGGACAGACGAAGGGGATACCTCCGTAATAGAGGTAACAATGAGTAGCATCACCAAACCCTATGTCGCATACAAAGGCTCCATCACAGTCGACGGTGTCAGTTTAACCGTATCGAATGTACACGCAGATGCCTTTGAAGTTACGCTGATCCCGCACACAAAGGACGTTACGACCTTCGGAACGAAACGGGCAGGTGCTCAGGTTAACCTCGAAGTCGACATTGTCGCCCGTTACCTTGAAACACTGTTAAAAAATACCGAAGAGAAGACGGAGCTGAGCAAACAGCACGCTTCTGATACCCTTAATTTGAGCTTTTTAGCGAAACACGGCTATATCGAATAACTGTCAGCAGTCAGTAATCAGCAGTCAGTAAAGCGTGTAGCAGTTATTAACCATTGTAATTCCCACAACGATCTCTGGCTGATTGCCGATAGCCGATAGCCGATAACCATTATGTCAAATACATTTAATACTATTCCTGAAGCACTCTCAGCAATCCGAGATGGGGAAATCATTATCGTCGTCGATGAACCCGACCGCGAGAACGAAGGCGACCTCATCATGGCGGCAGAAAAGGTAACAGCAGAGCGGATCAATTTCATGGCGAAATTCGGCAGGGGCTTGATATGCCTACCCACCTGTTCAGAACGCCTTGAAGAACTTGAACTCCATCCCATGGTGGTATCCAATACAGCGCAAATGCAGACTGCCTTTACAGTCACCATCGATGCGAAAGAGGTGACGACCGGCATCTCCGCACAAGAACGCGCCTACACCATCCAAAAATTCGTTGATCCCGACGCGGAACCCTCAGATTTCGTCCGCCCCGGACACATCTTCCCCTTAGAAGCGAAACCCGGCGGTGTCCTCCGGCGAGCAGGGCACACCGAAGCCACCGTCGATTTAGCGCGAATGGCGGGTCTATACCCCGCGGGGGTCCTCTGTGAGATACTCAACGAAGACGGCAGTATGGCACGTGTTCCTGAACTCATGAAGTTCGCGGCGCAACACCAACTCAAAATCATTACGATCGCTGACCTCATCGCATACCGTCGCGAGACAGAAACACTGATTCGACGCGTTGCAACCGCTGACATCCCAACCGCACACGGTGAGTTCAAACTACACGCCTATGAAAGCACTGATACAAGCGGTGAAACCGTCGAGGGAGATAAAACACACATCGCCCTCACAAAAGGGGATCTCACCGATCCCGCCCCACTCTTAGTCCGAGTGCATTCGCAATGTCTCACCGGCGATGTCTTTGGCTCCCTCAGGTGTGACTGCGGTGAACAACTCGAAATCGCACTTAAAACCATTGAGAAGGAAGGCAGAGGGGTACTCGTGTATATGCGACAAGAGGGCAGAGGAATGGGGTTGAAAGGGAAACTAAGGGCATATCAGTTGCAAGACAATGACGGATTGGATACCGTTGAAGCGAATGAACATCTTGGGTTCCCTGCAGATTTACGAGATTACGGCATCGGGGCACAGATATTAGCCGATTTAGGCGTCCAAAAGATGCGATTGATGACAAACAACCCGCAAAAAGTTACAGGACTGTCCGGACACGGGCTTGAAATCGTCGAGCGTGTCCCCTTGGAAACCAAACCGAATGCATTTAACCGCCGATATTTAGAAACAAAACGTTCCAAACTCGGCCACCTCCTCCTACATGAAGAATAACCATCGGGAACTATCAAAAAACGAGCAACAAGAAAGATTAGAAAAGCATAACCGAGTTATATACTCGCGAACAGATCCCAAATCCAGTCGCGAATTAACCAAAAACCTGCGCGTAACATTGTCCCGCAAGCCCACACGCGGCTTGCGCCATGAGCGCAGCCCAGGAGCAATAAATTAAAAAATGCCAAACGTTTATGAAGGACATCTCCTCGGCGAAGATCTCAAGTTCGGTATTGTCGTCAGCCGATTCAACAGTTTCGTTACCGAAAAACTGCTCGCTGGTGCGCTGGATGCCCTAAAGCGGCACGGTGTCAATTTGGACGATGTCGATGTTTTCTGGACCCCCGGTGCCTTCGAAATTCCCGGAATCGCCAAACGTCTCGCAGAAAGCGGACGCTATGACGCTGTCATCTGCCTCGGTGCTGTTATCCGAGGTGCGACCCCCCATTTTGATTACGTCGCCGCCGAAAGCGCGAAGGGAATCGCCAACATATCATCCAGCACCAATATTCCCGTTATCTACGGTGTCATCACCACAGATACGATAGAGCAGGCTCTGGAGCGCGCCGGTATCAAGGCAGGAAACAAAGGTTCTGAAGCCGCTATCGCAGGAATCGAGACGGCTAACCTCTATAAAGCAATTGACAAAGCCGTAAATTAAATCGTCAAACAACCTTTCATAATCCAGAAGAGGTCTTAAGGGCGAGGTGCCCTTAAAGAAACACCTCTTTCCAGTAACGGGTGGGGATCCCGGTTTTCATCGAATTCCAACCCACTCCAGGGTCTCAAAGATTTCTGACTTCACCAGGAACCATCGTGGAATGAAATTATGCCTTAAATGGCATAATTTGTCTTTGCTTTACATTTGGAACGATGCCCAGATTTAATAGTTAAAAAAATGATTGCAATTATAGATTACGAAGCGGGAAACCTGACGAGCGTTGCGCGTGCCTTAACATATCTCGGCTATAAAAATGAGATTACATCCACCACTGAAAAGATACTCAACGCCGAACGCGTGATTTTCCCCGGTGTCGGTGCCGCAAAAGCCACCATGCAAACATTACAGAAACGCGGATTAAACGAGGTACTCAAAGACTTTTTCCGTACCGGCAAACCGATGCTCGGTATCTGTATCGGTATCCAGATTCTCTTTGAACACAGTCAGGAAGAGGATGCCGAATGTCTAAATCTCCTACCGGGATACGTAAAGAAATATCCAACGACAGCCACCATAACACGAACTGAGACCCTAAAGGTCCCGCAAATCGGTTGGAACGAAGTGTATCAGACGAAACCGCACGCAATCTTCAACGATGTTCCGAATCCCGCACACTTCTATTTCGTCAATTCCTACTATCCTGAGCCAGTGTCAGAGGACATCGTGATCGGAAAGACGAAGTACGGGCTTGAATTTTGTAGCGCGATCGCTCAAGATAATCTCATTGCAACACAGTTCCACCTTGAAAAGAGTGGGCGCGTCGGACTAAAGATGCTCAATAATTTTCTGGAGCTTTAGGTTAACAGTTAACAGTTTTCAGTTACTGAAAGCCAACGACTGACGGCTGACAGCCATAAAAAAGATGTTTACGTTCTTTCTCGCACTCTTCGTGCTTCTGATTAACGTCAGTACGCACCTGTTTCAGATATCGGAATACTATCCAGCGGTGAGCCACTGCTACTACGGGGTGATCGTTCTCTCGGTGCTCTACACGAGGCCCCGTGGGCAGAACTTTTTGTTCGGCATTACGACCGTAGCCAATTGGATCTACGTCTTCCGCTTTCCGAACCACACTGAAAGCATTATCATAGCATTGCTCTATCCGTTTGCCGTCTATGGTGTCATCCGCATTATCCGTCACTTCCAAACCCAGAGGCGCAGTGGAGTCGAACAGATAGAGGAGATAAATAGCGTCAACGCGAATTTAGAAAAACAGGTCAGAGACATCTCCACTCTCTTTGAGGTGAGCCAATCAGCGAACACCAACCTCGATCTGGAGGGGCTCTTTCAGCGTATCATCGAAATCCTATCCAAGCGACTCGGCATCTATCGCGGAGCGCTGCATCTCTATGAAAACGGAAAAGTTGTTACTTCTACAGAAGCCGTTTTAGGACTTACGCCAGCAGAGATGAAACGTGGTACGGACGATCAGATGGAAGACATCCAGAAACAGGTGCTCGCATCAGGGAAAGCGATCGGCGTTCCGCAAACCCGTAGTCCACGTAGCTACGTCAAACTCTTCGAGCCGGAACGGGTTGAATCCAAAGACTCAATCGCCTTCTGGTGCATCCCGATTATCGTGGAAGAAAACGTCATCGGTACACTGACGATAGACAAAGCCTCAGATGAATTCTCCGCAGAGGACGACCGACGACTTTTGACGATTATCGCCTCCATTATCGCACAGCGCGTCAAAATCCAACAGACAATCGACGCACTCGTTGAATCCGAACGGATGGCGACCCTCGGTCGGTTGGTACGAACGATAGCGCACGAGGTCCGAAACCCTTTAGGTAGCATCCGACTCGGCACACAATTGCTCCAACACAGCGATATAGAGTTCGGTTCAGCGGAAACACGCCATCGCGATGATCGTGATGGCGTGACTTCCGAGCCAATCAAAACCCATTCCGATAACGTCCAACTCTCTCAAAATGAGATTAATGAATACACAGGTATCATAATAAAAGAGGTGGACAGGTTAAACCGATTCATTGAACAATTACTCGCTTTCAGCAAACCCACAATGGAAGTCGCAAAACGGAGTGATATCCATCAACTCCTTGAGAGTAGCCTCGCTATCTGCCGACCAGAGTTGGAACTCCGTGCCACCACAGTCATTACGCAATACGATGCCTGCCCAAAGGTCAATGTAAACGAGGACGGAATCACACAGGTACTCCTCAATCTATTTTACAACGCCATAGAGGCAATGGACACAGAGGGAACTTTGGCAATTCAGACAGAATTCGTCCCAGAAACGGCAACTGTGCACGTCCGAGTTCAAGATGACGGACCCGGGATTTCACCTGAAGATGTACCGATGCTGTTCGATCCGTTCTACACCACTAAACAGAAGGGGACAGGATTGGGACTTTACATCAGCCAAAAAATTCTCGCAGAACACCAAGGGAGCATTGAAGTCGATGCGAACCTTGAAGTCGGTACAGCGTTTGTTATGTCCCTCCCGGTTCATTAACCGCTTGTGGACGTGTCCTTCACACTCACAACGCAACAGAGAGGAATCATAGCGAGCCGCAAGAAAAATTAAAAATACTGTCCTCCCAAGCAACGCGCCGGAACGGCTCAACGGAGAGGCATGTGAGGGTATCAAACCGCCTTACCGAACCGCAAGGAAAATTAAAAATATGTCAAATCTTGTGCTTATCGCTGACGATGACGACAGCCTTCGACAAATACTTGCTGCGACGCTACAGAGGGCAGGCTATGAGACGCTCAAAGCCCAAAACGGCGCGGAGACGCTTGCCTGTGTCAAGGAAGCAAACGTTGATGTCATTCTGCTTGATATTTGGTTAGGCGATGCTAACGGAATTGAACTCATTGAAGACATTCAGGGTCACAATAGCACCGCTTCGATTATCATAATCACCGCCCACGGCACGACACAGACTGCCATTGATGCCGCAAAGCAACGTGCCTACGGATACCTCACGAAACCGATAGATCAGCGGAATTTGCTCGATCTCGTGTCGCGCGCCGCAGATGCCAGTACCCAAACGAAGAACGTCAAGACCTCCACTGCCTCGATTGACGTTGAAGGACAAGGGAGAATGGTCGGTCAGAGTCCGGCAATGCAAGAGGTCTATCACAAGATTGGACGCGCCGCCGTCAGTGACGAAACCGTCCTCGTTTTAGGTGAAAGCGGAACCGGAAAAGAACTGGTCGCCCAACTCATCCATCAAAACAGCGACCGAGCCGACAATCCGTTCATCGTCGTCGATTGTGGTGCCATGCCTTCGAGTCTCATCGAAAGCGCGCTCTTTGGACACGTCAAAGGCGCGTATACCGATGCACACACCGCAAGGAAGGGAAAATTCCAACAGGCAGACAGTGGGACTATCTTTCTCGATGAAATCGGTGAATTGCCGATTGAAGTTCAGACGAAATTGTTGCGGGTCCTCCAAGAACGAGAAGTTGAACCGATGGGCGGGACCGAGACTCACGCCGTCGATGTCAGAATCATCGCCGCAACCAACCAACGACTTGAAACCGCGATTGAACAGAAAGCCTTCAGGGAGGACCTCTACTATCGTCTCAACGTCATCCCTATCTCTCTGCCTCCGCTCCGAGAACGAAAAGAGGACATACCAGAGCTCATAGACCTGTTCACCCGCCGGTTTGTCGAAGAATATCAGCTGCCGAATATCGGCATCTCCGCGGAAGTTGCGAAACGGCTCACGGCTCACGAATGGCAGGGGAACGTGCGCGAATTAGAAAATGCGATCAAGCGAGCACTCGTGATGTGTTCGGGACAAATGCTATTGCCCGAGCATTTCGATCCGATACTCGAAGAATCAAGCCCTGCCAGTGAACCCGGAAATCTTGATGCCCAAATTTACAACCTGCTCCAAGCGCATGTTCAACACTCTATGGAATCCGAAACATCACCGGACGACCTGTACGCTGAAATCCGAGCGATCTTTGAGAAACCCCTCTTTAAAATAGTACTTGAGCACACCAAAGGAAATCGGAGTAAAGCGTCAGACATCCTCGGCATTAATCGGAATACGCTCCATACAAAACTTGTTGAGTACAATCTCGCCTCATGAAGATATAGGTGTGTTCTCTTAATTAGGAAAATGTAGCCTGCAACAACGGCACAGGCGGATTCTCTGAGAAACACGTTAAAGTTCTAGGGGAAACACCCAAGCAAAACACCCACGTTGTTTAACCGCAAGGAAAAATTAAAAGATGGATTTAGGTAAAGTTATTGGAACGGTCGTCGCAACTCGAAAAGACCCGAGTTTAGAAGGCACCCGTCTCCTCATTGTGCAACCCTTAGACGAAAAACACAATCCCATTTCTGAACCACTCGTCGCCGTGGATACGCTACACGACGCAGGTGTTGGCGAAACGGTCTACTTCGTTACGGGTGGCGATGCCGTAAGCGTCATCCCCGGTAAGCGGATGCCGGTCGATGTTGCCATCGTTGGCATCGTCGATTCTATTTCGCTGCTTGACCCCCCAAATACCCCCGAAACGGAGTCTTAAAAAAATGTACATCGCCAAAGTAATCGGAAAAGTCGTTTCTATCGTTAAACATCCTGCATACGAAAATCGTACACTGCTGCTCATCCAACCGTTGAGCGTCAAATCCGAACTCGTTCGCACTCCAACGATTGCTGTCGACTATGTCGGTGCTGGCGAAGGAGACACAGTGATCGTCGGTGCGGGTCCCGGTGTAGCACAAGAGGTATTCGGCATTGAAGACGCACCTATCCGAGAACTCGTCATGGGGATTGTCGATCGGGTCGATATAACACTTCAGGAGGAACCAAAATGAGACGCATGAATCTAACTGTCTGCTGCCTCATAGCAATCTGTTTACACCTCAATGCGTGTAGAGTTGCGCAGGTGCTATCCACACAATACAGTGAAAACATAGCGAGTGCTGCCTACGGCACCGAAGCGAACCACCCCGGCATGAACGATGGAAGTCTGGAAACATTGGCGACACTCCCAGCACAAAATGAACGGAACTTCATCATTCAATTCGCTGAGGTACATCCCGTCCGTAAAATTGTTATCCATAACAGCAACCTCTTCCGGTTCGAGATGGGCTACCTGGACCCTGAAACCGACGAATGGGAGACTTTTCATACAATCATTCAACGACGCAATATCGGCGACGAACGTGCGCAACCCCAGTTCGTCTTTGATAGATTGAATTTCCGGACGAAGATGATTCGCGTCGCAGTTACCCGAACTGTCGATGATGTCATTATAAATAAAATAATGGCAGAACCGGGAGACAAAGTCATCGACCGTCGGACGACCCTCGTCGGTCAATACTATCCACACTATCGCGTGATGCAACCCGCAGTCGCCCAAATCCGAGAGATAGAAATCTATCACCTCGCTGAGAACCCATAGGGCAAAATACCAATCAGTTGTCAGCCATCAGTCGTCCGCCACTCATTTGTGGCGGACATACCTTTGTAACTGCCACACAAATACCGACAGTTTCCGATAGCTGACTGCTGAAAGCCACGCCTCACATTATTTAAAGAAAAACGAAACGACTCGCAACAAACTCTATAAAATACACCCGATAGCGTTAAGGCATATATATTGACGGTCCGCCCACAAACTTTTAGTCGCCACCGATGCCGGAAAGAATGCATCAAAAACCCGATTGGGCTGTAAAACCAATCGGAGCAAAAACTCAATAATTTAAAAATGCAAACTCGCCTCTTAGCACTGCGCGTTCCTGTGTTCAAACGGTTCCTACTATTATTAATAGCACTCTTCCTCTGCTTGAACACCTCCCCCTTGCCTATCCCGAACTCGGAAACCTGCTCTTTTGGAATAGCGGATGCCGCACCGACGCCCTTAAGACCGCAAAGCACCCGCGCCTCAACAAGGAACACCGCAAAAACCCACAGAGAGATTGAATTGGTCAGTAGTACCTCGCAGGGTGTAACGATCCAACTCGTCATCCCTAAATCCGATTTCCTTTTTATTACCCATCAGCCACCATCAGTCGGCAGTCAGTTTCCAGAAAGTTTGGAGATCTCTAACGTCGCAGGTCCAACGCTATCCTTCCCAGGATGTAACTTCACTACTGAACCCGGTATGCTACGCTTTCCGATGCAATCTACGCTCATCAGTATTCCACCCAACGTAGATTTCCAATTGCGGGTGATTGATAAGGATTTCAGCACACACAAGATAGACGCAACTGCACTCACTTCAAACAAACAAAAAGATCGCTTCTTTCCAGAACGGCTCGCAGAAATCAGAAATGCCGGTTGGATCCGAGAGAACCGAGTCCTCCCAATCCAATTGAATCCTGTCCAGTACAATCCCGTCCGTCGTGAAGTACGGCTCTACCACCGACTCGTGGTGGAGGTACGCTTTAGCAACACTGGCATGTCTGCATCACCCACTGCGTTATCTACTATACCCATGGGCTTGCACACCGAATCTACCGCTTATGACGCAATCTTCGCTGATATGCTTGTTAACCCACAGAGTGCTGTTAAATGGCGTTCTCCCATCTCACGATCACCTGCGGCACCAAGCACTCCATTCACAGGATCGCGATATAAAATCAGCGTCACCGAATCTGGCATGTACAGCATTACGGCACAAGACCTCGCCGCTGCCGGTGCTAATATAGAGACGATAAACCCAGCGACATTAACACTGACAAACAAAGGAAAGCGGATACCGATTTTTGTCCGTGGCGAGAACGATAAAAGATTCGACCCAACAGACGAAATCATTTTTTATGGCGAACGTCAACAGGGAAAAACCAGTTATATTGATCCCTATTCCGATGAGAACATCTATTGGCTCTCCTGGGGTGCGGGACCCGGGCTCCGAATGGCCACAAAGACCTCACTCCCACAAGCAAATAACACGCAGTCTTACCAGCGTTTCCTCACACGCGCACATATCGAGAAGGACCTACACTTCAGACGTTTCCGTCATGTAAATCTTACAGCAAGCCAGACCTATACAGAATTTAGTCAAGGGTTACTACAGCGTCAGTTCCACTTGACGGAGTTACCACCGCTTCCAAATGATAGTTGGTTCTGGTCCCAGCTGAGTGCTCCTGCATTAAAAACATTCAACTTCAATCTGCCCGGCGTTTCAAATACTGCTTTACCCACAACGGTCCGAGTCAGCCTTTACGGCAGATCCAACACACCACACCTATGTACTGTTTGGCTAAACGATAAAATCGAATTTGGAGAAGCCCGATGGAACGGCGAAATCGAATACCACATTCATAATCAGGATATCCCACAGTCGTTTCTTAATGAAGGAAAGAACGCAATTCGGATTACAAATCCCGGTAACCCTGAATCACCTATCGACATTATTCTGCTCAATTGGCTTCAAATCGACTACTGGCGAGATTTTAAAGCGGAGGCGGATGTACTACCCTTTGCAATTACCCCGTTCCTTGAGACTACAAGTGCAGCAAACTCAAACTTCGAGGTTGAATTAAAAAACTTTACCATCCCAGACATCGAAATTTACGGAATTGACGGCACCCGTTACGTAGGCTTATCCGCGCTCGTCGACGAAAGTGTTCCTGGGACTTATCGGGTTTTCTTCCGGTCCACCCAAATTCGACCCAAGGCAGCAAGCGATCCTACGATCCAATACATTGCCCTTACGGGTAACCAATTCCGAAAACCGACAATCTCGGTAGACACTCCATCCGAACTGTACAGCACACACAACGCCGCAGACTACATCATCATTACACATAACCACTTTATTCAGGACGTTCAGCAACTTGCTGACTATCGCTCTCAACATGGATTACGCACGAAAGTCGTCGATGTCCAAAACATCTACGATGAATTTAACCACGGTATACTCAATCCCGAGGCTATCCGTGAATTCCTCAATTATGCCTACCACAATTGGCAGTCCCCTGCTCCAACTTATGTCCTTCTCATAGGTGATACAAATATAGACATCAAAAATAAACCTAATTTTGTCCCAACGATGCAGGTGCAAATCCCAGGCTACGGCTCCAGTGCGTCGGACCACCAATTCGTTACATTTCGAGGCGAAGATAACTTCCCCGACATGCTTATCGGTAGAATGCCCGCCAATAATCGCGTGGATCTCCGTATATTCATCGAACGCACTATCAACTATGAGACCTCTTCTCCAGTCGGTTCTTGGCATAAGCGACTCCTCATGCTTGCAGGTTCAGATCTCAGATTCCACTGGCAAACCAGTCAACTCATTTCCCACAATCAACTGAGTGGCAGATACGAAACCCAACGTATCTATGCGCCCCATACGGACGAGCCAATTTTCACTGACGACACGACCCTTACTCCTATCGGCAGACGCGTTATCGACGGCTTTAATGACGGGGCGAGTATAGTGAACTATATCGGACACGGCGGCGGTGGGAGATGGGCTTCCAGTCGGATGCTCGATTTCGCAGATCCCGAACAGAACTTAATCAATATCTCACAACTCCCATTCGTTATCAGTATGACCTGCTACACAGGGTCATTCGAGGGAAATAAAAATAGCCTCGCTGAAGAACTCCTGCGCTCGGAAAACGGTGGTGCCATTGCCGTCATTGCCGCAACCAGCATCGGACTGTTAGATGGTGATTATTACCTGAACGCCGAAATTTTTGACGTTATCTTCAACAAACAGACACACAATTTCGGTGCCATTCTTGCACAGGCAAAGACCCAGTTTCTCATCAATACACCCAGATTCCTCGATCTCGCTGAAGTCTTCACGCTTTTCGGTGATCCTGCGACTCGCTTGAAGATACCGAACAACACCATACAGGTCACAACAGACATCAGTGCCGACGCAGGACGAAACGTCTCTCAAGGAGATACCTTTCTCTCTGTTTCTGGGAAGCTACCCGATCGGAACTTTAGTGGAGATGCCGAAATAACTGTTGTTCCGACAACTGAGACGGCACTCTCAAAAAACATAAAACTGAAATCGGAAATGGTGCCTGTGGTCAATGGACAGATTCGCGCAGACATACGAGTTCCCGCCGATCCTGACTTTGATGTCGGTGCTGTCCAAATTTACGCTTGGAACGCAGATGAAGAGGCTTTAGGGCATGCCACCTATAATATTTTAGATCGGTATGTCAACAACGTACGCCTCGTTCCGTTTCCAGTCGCCGCGAACGAACCGGCGTACCTTTACATAGAAGTAGTGGACGCAGCCGCAATTGACGAAATGACGCTGTTTTGGAGCACAGATGGTCACGAATTTTTCACGACTCCTGTCGTGCCGCATGCCGGCACGACTTACAGAAGTCTGCGACCCATCCCCAGATACCCCTACGGGGAAATTATCGATTATTACGCCGAGATCAAAGTTAAAAGTGGACGAACATTTCAAACAGAACTCATCACCTACGATGTAGGATACGATGAAATTGACATTGACCTCCTCGTTTTGGATCAAACCCTTACATGGGATACAACACCACCGTTCACGCTTTCAGTGCAGGTCCGAAACCCAGAGAACCAAACGGCTCGAAATGTTCCCGTCCAGTTCTTTGTAAGAGCGTTAAGCGGTAACACGGATATTCCCAATACAAACGTCAGCGTTGCGTCAATACTTAGGGAACTCCAAGACGCGACGCCCATCGGGGACCTCCAAATACTTCCTGAAGTTCTACCCGGTAGCCAAGTGACCGTAAGCGTGCCTTGGCAACCGCCACCGGGTGAATATCTGGTGACGGCATACGTAGACCTACCATCTGCTGAACTGCCAAAGGGAAGCATCATTGAGAAACGTGAAAGAAATAACTGGACATCGCGGCAGTTTTCGGGCAACCGTATTATTCTTACACCCGACACGCTTGATCAACCGATTCAGAGTCCAGACGGCATCTTTCATATTACCGTTCCATCCGGAAGTGTGCAAACGAGCACCGTCCTGACTTATGCCGAAGAAGCCCTTACCATTACAAACCAACCCGATATTGCCGCGGCACTCTCAACACCGGAAACCCTTGCCTATCAATTCGACTTGGAAGAATCGAGGTTGCAAAACACTCCTACACTGACAGTAACCGCCACTTTCGGAAAAGAAAACCTTTCAAAAAGCACGGGCGATGTCCATATCTATCGGCAGGACACTGATAACGGAAATTGGATTCGGGTCGGCGAGGAAACAACGAGTGGAGATACTATCTCTGCAGAGGTTAAACTGCCGGGGACATTTGCGCTGCTCTCACACAGTGACACAAGTCCCCCCGCACTTGAGCTCACCTTTGAACATCAAGGTTTCGTCGATGGCGACTACATCTCTGATACACCCACCATCTCAGCGCAGATTGAGGACGCAAACGGGGTCGATTCACGTCCGGAAAATATAATCCTCACCAAAAACGGTGAAAACGTACCCCAGGACGAATATGTGATTGCGGCATCCTCTACAAGTAATAGTTTACTCCTGATAACCTATACCCCTGTCTTGGAACCGGGAGAATACCGCATCCGGTTGCAGGCGCAGGACGCAAACGGTAATGTCTCAGACACGGAGCGCACTGGAACTGTAGCTGGGGAATTTGAAATCAAAAATATTGCCAACTTCCCGAACCCATTTGTGCCGGGAAGCGGGACATATTTCGCGTATTACCTCACGGAAAGCGCCGACGAGGTAAGTCTGAAAATCTATACGATTACAGGTCGCCGTATTCTCGCCATTGACACACTTGATGCGTCCGTCTCTTTCAACGAATTCCACTATGACGGTTATGATGGCGACGGCGAACCGCTTGCGAACGGGGTTTATCTCTACAAATTCACCGCTCGCAAAGGGGACATCCGCAAACAAAAGGTAGGGAAAATCGCCGTGCGGAAGTAACGTTTATTGTAGGACCGAGCTATACTCTCAATTTTTATTGTAGGTTGGGTTGAGCGGCAAATGACCAAAAGTTCTCCCCTTTAGATGAAAAACGCCGATTTTTAGTTCCTCATTTTTGGGGATAGATATAGCGAAACCCAACACACTAAGTGCTTTAGTCTAAGAATGCGTTGGGTTTCACTCGACACTTGATAACTTCAAGTTTCTATGTGTCGAGTGTCAACATTCCGCCTTGAGCGGATTTTAATTTCCTTTCGTTCAACCCAACCTACATGAATCCATCTCTTTTATCAAACTCACGTTATTTAAATTTCATAGGAAGTCTTCGTGAAAATCGAAATGAACGCCAAAATCATCATCGGTATCGTTGGCATTCTTGTTGTCGGTTTCATTGGGTTTCAGACGCTGAAAGTCCAATCGCCTGAAGTAGAAAAGCCGCAAAAGATCATTAAGGCAGTGAGCCGGCAAATCACTACCTCTCCTTCCGTCAAGAATATGCCAGAAACAGTCGTTGATGAAACGGGAACGAACGGACCGCAAGAAGGGACAAACATTGCACCCCCTGACAGAGAGACGACACCTGTTCCTGAAAGCGTGCCTACAGCGCACAGCAGTGATGCTGAGATCAGAGAATTTCAAGCATGGCTTTTTTCGACCCTCGAAGCGGAAGACCCTCTCGCGGAAAAAGAACAGGAAGCTCCGAATGTAGAAGAGGATGAAATCGACTACAATTTAGAGAAATCCGTGATAAATTCCGTGATTGAGGAGCAATGGCGAAATAGTTTCGAGACGCACGATATTGAAGGATATATGTCCGCGATATGGGATGACGACTTCTTCTATGTCAGTGATATGGACACACCCGATAACCTCAGTGATGACATAATATTTCGGGGCGGTTCAGAGGAGCGCGAGGGAGCATCGAAAATGTTCGATGCCTACCAGACCATCGCCCTGAATCTTTCTAAGAACAGAGATATCGAATTCTTGAGTGAGACGCTTGCGATAGTTGACTATGATTACGACCTCAAACTCGCTTCTACAACAGGCGGGGTATCCAATCCATCGGGACGCATGATTTTCGTCTTGGAACTTCGAGAAAGTGGAGAATGGCGTATTCTTGAATGGTATGATTATCCAACACTGGAGCCATGAAATTCTGCACGCCTAAAATCGCTAACCTGTGAGTGATTGATAGAATCAAAGATCCACAGGTTTATGTTAAGCCTAACCCTGATGTCAAACCCAGGACTTGTACTGCCATCGGAAATTAGGGCCACCCCCTAAACCAAGATTGTGGTAGAATGCAATCTTACTGAAAGGAGCATTCCGATGGCGAAACGCAAACGAAGAAACTTCACCGCCGAGTTTAAAACCGAAGTTGTTCTTGAGGCACTGACAGGCGAAAGTTCCCAAGCGGAAGTGTGTCGGCGCCACAACCTCAGCGAAGACCAACTCTCAAAATGGAAGCAGCACTTCCTTGAAAATGCTGTCTCTGTATTTAGCGCAACGGATCAGCAATCGAGCAAGGATGCTGAGCGTATCGCTCACCTTGAACGCCTCGTTGGGAGGATGACGGTGGCAATGGATATCCAAAAAAAAGCATTGACTTTCTTGGATTGACACCCTCTCAACAGCGACGCATCGTTGAGAAGTTGCGGACGAACTATTCGGTGCGACAAATCTGTGAGGTGCTGGATTTCAACCGGAACCTGCTCTACTATCATCCGAAGAGCGACCCTTCTGAAGCGCAGCTCCGAGAGAAGATAGAGACGTTAGCACTGCGATATCCGACATACGGGTATCGACGTATCACGCAGTTGCTGGTCAACGAGGGATATCCCGTTGGGTATAGACGCGTCTCCCGCTTGATGAAAGCTGCGAATCTCTCGGTCTCGGTGAAACGCGTCTGTCGAACCACGAACTCCCTCGAAAGGCAGGGCCCGTGGGTCAACCGACTCGAAGGTCTTGACATCTGCAGATGCGATCAGGTCTGGGTCGGCGATATCACCTACGTCCGTCTGAAAGGACGCTTCATCTATGTCGCTCTGCTCATGGATGTCTTCACGCGTATGATCAGAGGGTGGCAACTGAGTCAGCACTTGACGCAAACTCTGACCTTGCAACCCTTAGAGCAAGCGTTAGAGCAGAGCGTTTGTGAGATCCATCATTCCGATCAAGGCGTTCAGTATCTCTCAAGTGCTTATCTCTCGACACTCACGCGTCAGGGTATTACGATTTCGGTAGCACACCGCGGACGCCCTTGGGAGAACGGGTATGCTGAAAGACTTATCCGAACCCTGAAGCAGGAAGAAGTCTACCTCAATGACTATGAAAACATCCATGAGGCGAGAGAACGCATCGATCATTTTATCAGACAGGTGTATCATCAAAAACGCCCTCACTCAGCGTTAGGGTATCTGACACCTGCCGAATTTCAGAGACAAAACTTGTCTTAACTTTGCGAAATTCTGGCCCTAATAAGCGTTGGCACTTCAACTATTCAGTTTTCCATTTTGTAGCACAAACTTTTAGTTTGTGCCTCATCGGACGCAAACTAAAAGTTTGCGCTACAACACACCGCGGTGGGTATCTGCTTTGTAGATAGGTTTTCTGAATCTACGCTGTTTCTGAATCTACGCTGTGGGTTACCTAAGGTCGGTGGAAAACCGAAAACTATGGTAAAACTTAGAATTAATTAGACACTCTAAAGAGGCGAGGATACAATCCTCGCCTACCGGATCGGGGAAAATGTCCGTTTATCTTTCTGGTTTACCATAAATGACCCTGATGTCAAACCCACATTAGATCGCATCACCTGCAGAGAGCACTTCGATGATCCTTCCAAACGGCTTATCTGGGAACAGGGACGCGAGTTTCTGTGTATACGTCAGCGGTGTAAGTTCCAAAATCTCACCATCCATATCTACGCTATAGCTCCGATGCACATCTGCCCCCGCTTCCAGGAGAGCCTCGACGACCTCCAAGCACTCGTCAAGAGCTTCTGCCGCCTCTCTCACCCCATACCATGTCCCTATTGCCACGAGGAGCGGAGACATTTCATAGGTCGGAGAGACGGTTTCGGAGGCGAGTGTGTTTGTGCCCGGTAAGAAAAGCGGAGACCTCTCACAGGTATGAGCGTCATCGTCACCCACTTTCAGATTCTGCACGACATCGTAGCGAAACTTCGCTTTAAAGGACGCGCTCGGATCGGCACCGTATTTGAGCAGGAGTTGCACCTTTTCAGGCTGATAAACTTCACATGCAAAAGCAAGCGCATTCGTCAAAACCGGAGCCGCGGGGTTGGTGGCTTTAAGCAGGCGTTCCGTTACGTCCAAAGCAAAGGTCTGTGTCAACGCCGAGGCTAATTCCTTCGTAATGTCTACCTCCTCCGCTGCAGCGAGATTACACAAAATGTCAAGAATGGAATCGTGCCCATACGCCGCCGCAATTTCAATAGGACGAAACAGCATCTGATTGCCACAGACAAACTGCTGCTCAAACAGCTTAGGGTCGCTCCTGATGTATTCTACGACCCTTGGCTCATCATCCATGATAATTGCCGCCGCTAAATCCGGCACTGCCCCTTTTTCAACCAATAAGTCGTAAAAAGGTTTCCTCGGCTCAATTTCAAGCGCGGAGTGATGCCACGGTTTCACCAATAAATCCATTGGTGCACTCCCTTCAGCCTGTCCTGCCGTTACCAACGACGGATCCGCCTCAATCAGGAATTTGGCGATCTCTATCCGGTCACACCCTGCGGCAATTGCGAGCAGGCTTACGCCGCCTCTCCACTTCCTCAATATGTCAAAACGTTGTTTAAGTACCTCTGGGGTGTTACGGATAGATGTCTCAACGTATTCACGATCATCCATGAGAACCGCCGCGACGACATTCGTTGCCGCTCCGCGTTCCCTACAGTGGTCATAGAGGTGCCGTATCGGTCTATACCATTTTTCTTTACCGAAATTGATGAATCCTCTTGAGGCGAGTGCTTCGATGGGGGTGCGTCCCTTCTCATCCTTCGCAGAAACGAGCGAGGGTTCAGCAGTCAGCAGTTCGTCTACGCGTTGAATATCCACCTGTGTGAGATCAGGGGTGCGGAGTATTTGGAACAGGAGATCTTTGGCTGGCACCCGTTCTGCTATTTGTTCCTGATGCAACACGTCTTGCTTCAATCGCGTCCAACTGGCAAATCCGTATTCACGGGCAATGGTGAGTTGTGCGTCCTGCAAACCGAATGCCGCGTCTTGGATTTCTGCGTCTGTGGCATCAGAAAGTTTAGGGAAAAATGAACGAATACGCTGGAGCGCATCTACAGAGCCTTCCTTGTGCCCCTTAAGCAGTTGCTTCGCTTGGGACTTCAGATGTTCAAGACTCGGATTGGGGGGAAGTTGTTTATGTTGCATGAGAATCTCCTCTCGTTACACCTGTCGTCCGCATTTACAGGCATGAAAGAAGATTTTAAGTGTTCGGTAGAAACAAGGCGGGTTGGACCCTTCCCGCGGACTGGTGGTTTCCTTGTGAACCTAAGAATAGGATACCACAATGGTTAAGGGTTTGTCAAATTAAAACGAACACAAAAAAAGCAAGAACAAGGCACATTAGGCAAGGATCTTCCCCCTCCGTCTCACCTCCTTGCAAACACCAAGACATCGTAATTCTGTCCGTTGTATGTGAATTGGTCCTTGAACCGACCTTCACAGATAAATCCTGCGGTTTCCAAAACCTCCGCCTTCTTCTCAGCACCACTGTCAACATAACACTGAACCTTTGATTCAGGAAACGCTACCGCAGAAAGCAACGCAGGAACAGCGTCTGCAAAATTCGGATGAAAGAAGAGATCTAACACCGCAGTCGCCGGTTGCCAACGTGCATCACGACCGACAGTTGCCCATCCGACGATCGCTCCGCCCGACGAAATTAACAACTTCGCATCATTGTAGACATCTTCGGTTTCCAAATCGTGTTTGAAACTGAGAAATCCGCCCTCAAGATTCGTGGGACCGTAGACTCCCCACTTCAGACTCCGCAGCGTGTCCCATTCGACGATACCTGACAATGCCGTGACTTTGGGCCAATCGTGCCACTCCACAGACTTTGGTGCCGCAGGTGCAGGCGCGAAATAGCGTTCCTCAAAGTCTTCATTCACATGATACTTCATGAAACCGGATTCTGGAAATACACTCTCAAATCCGAAGCTATGATAGATGTAATACGGATGGCTATTGTAGCCGGTACCGAGATAGAGCGCGGTGCCTGTCCGTTGTCGAAAATCCTCCATCTGATACGCCATCACGCCTTTTGCTGCCCCCTTCCTCCGCTGTTCCGGGAGCGTGAAAACGTGTCCTAAAATACCGACCCCTTCGGACTCGACCGTCATAATGTTGGTAATCACACGTCCGTCAAGTTTGCCGACATAGAAACGGGTTTCCAACGCATCGAGTACTTCTGTAACACACCGTTCAATATGCCACTTGTAGTTGCCGGGCTTGTGTCCAAGGAATTGTTTCATCTCTTCGGCATGCGGCACATCCGGTGCGGTAATCACACCGACTTCCATCCGTTCTTCTGTTTTGAGTATTACTTCTCCGAGTTTATCGTACATAACCACCTCTACTGGATCATTTTTTGGGAATAAAATTGAAAACACCTTAAAAAATATGGTATACTTAAAATGGCTTGCTGTCAAGCCCGAATGCTTGTATTGTAGGGGCATTTAGTTTTAAGAAATTATCGGGTTGTCTGCCTTTTTTTCACGATCCGGAGCGGTTACAAACCACTCCTACGAGGTCCGATTTCCCGAAAACATTCCAAAACATGGAAAACTGAATATCCCTGCTTGTACCGCAAAGCGTCAATATAGGCGTGCTGTGTAGGCACATGCCAAGGAAAAAATGGAGGGACTATGGAAACAGAACAGACGCTGGTTCTCATCAAACCCGACGGTGTTCAACGTGGGCTTATCGGTGAAGTCATTACCCGCTATGAACAAAAGGGACTCAAAATCGTTGGAATGAAATTGTTGCAGCTCCCGCGCGACACAGCAGAAGAACTCTACGCCGTCCATCACGGCAAATCTTTTTACGATGTACTTATCGAATTCATGACTTCAGCACCGATTGTTGCTTTAGCTATTGAGGGACGCGGCGTAATAGACTTAGTCCGTACGCTCAACGGGGAGACAGACCCAAAGGAGTCGCTACCGGGAAGCATCCGAGGCGATTTCTCAATCAATATCACACATAACGTTGTGCACGCATCCGACTCAGCTATGAGTGCGCAACGTGAATTAGAGATCATGTTTGCTTCCGATGAACGCTACAAATATCATCGAATCGACGAAGCGATCCTGCATCCTTCGGTGGTGTAACGGATACGCATTAAACTGCGTTTTTTATTCACCCTGCACAGTTCTAAATCTTATCCGAGAACGCTTGTGCAAAAAATACGAAAAACAGATGGAGGTCAAAACAATTGAAAACTCTTAATGTCTGCGCGCTCATCCTCATGCTTACCGTTGGAATCGCCTTCAGTGTCCACGCCGGTAAAGCCGACTGCGAAAATATAGATGGCGATGGTGCGAAACCTATCAAAGAGGTTGGTAAAGAAGATGCTGGCAAGCAGAATGATTACGACGAGGTCGTCGAAGAAGATGACCGGAAAGGTGTCACCTACCTCGCTTTCATTGGCGGTAGCACACCGAAACCGAATAAGTGTGGACTTATTCCAAAGAACCCAGAAGCTGAATGGACGGGTTGGGGTGGTCCCCTTGATGTAGACAACGCTACTATCGGCGAAGGCGGCGGAACTCGCAACCATATCGTCATCGGTGGGATTTACTTTGAACGCGGCATCGGTTCGCATGCGATTGCAACCATGGTGTACGATCTAAGCGGCGACGATTACCTCAAATTTGAAGGATACGTTGGCATGTCAGATGAGAAAGATCCTGCTGAATGTAATCACGGCGGCAGCAGCGATTTCATTTTTAGTGTTGATGGAAAAGAGGTTTTCAAATCCGATACACTTCAAGGCACCGATGGTGGAAAACAGGTTGAAGCCGTCAAAGTGGAAATCGACCTTCCCGCCAACGCCAAGGAACTTGAAATCATCATGGGTGATGGCGGCGACGGAATCGGTTGCGACCACTCCGCAATTGGTGACGCTAAACTCCTCAATGCGCAAGCCCTTGCCGTTGAACCCGCTAACAAACTCCCTACAATCTGGGGACATCTGAAAGATAGTTATTAGACTTGAGAATCCCTTTACGCTTGTAGTAAAGGATATTCTTAAACTAATGTGAGTTGAAAAAAAGGTTTCCACTTGTAGCGCAAACTGTTAGTTTGCGCAGTATACGCCACAAACTAAATAAAGATTAATTTTTTAATTCGGTAATTTCCTAATGAGATCCAGTGCGGTTACAAACCGCCCCTACCGGGTTTGGGGAACATATCAAATTACCGAAATATTTCGTGAAACTTCATACAGTTTGTGGTACAACTTATGCCTGCGACGCGCGAACATGGAACCCTTAGCACATACGACATGTTTAATAGAGCTGACGTTAAACTACGCTCCTAAACCTGGTTTAGAGAAGCCACAATGTGTACAAACACATCAGGCTCTGCCAAATCAGGTTTTTTCTTGCAAATTTGTGCTAAATACGCTATTATTAGAAATAGAATATAAATCTCAATCCCGTAGGCATGTGTTTCAAGCACGCCCGCGGTAAACATTAGAAGGAAGAACTATGAAAAAAGTATTATTAACGCTCGGTGTGGTATGTTTCAGCCTCATCGCTGTTCACATTAGCACCGCTGAGATTGATTTTGAGACTGCGGTCGGTGTCTGGCTCTTTGATGAAGGTAAAGGGGCAGTCGCTGAAGACATATCCGGTGAAGGAAACGACGGCGAAGTTGTCAAATCCAAATGGGTGGATGGGAAATTCGGCAAGGCACTCGAATTTGATGGAAAAGCCGGATGTGTCAAGACTGGCGCGAAACTGCTTGAGGCTCTCGAAGAATTCACTATTCTTTCATGGATACAAACCACGTCTCCTCCCCCTGGCCGTACTGGACTCGTTGGACAGAACAATGCCCCTGAGTTCGGCTTTATTACAACGAATGAGCTGAGTCTCTGGACCCCCTCAGCCGGCCTGACGAATAACCCTTGGAAACACAAACATGGTAATGGTGAATGGCATCACGTCGGGTGTGTCGCTACGCAGGATTACGTCCATACTTATATTGATGGTGATTACGTCGAGCAGAAGGGGAAGTGGGCGAATCACGGCGCAGCTCCGTTTGATGTTAACATCGGTGGATGCGGTGTCTGGGATCCAGGTGGAAACTTCTTCCCAGGTCTCATGGACGAAGTCATGATTTTCCATTCGGCACTGGAACAAGAAGATATTCAGGAGCTGATGGATAAAGGCTATGTAAATTATTTGGCTGTTGATCCCAAAGATAAACTCGGTACAACCTGGGGACATATTAAGTCAACACATCATCTCAGGCAATAATCACATCCTTTTCTAACCCTACAGACGCGCTCGGACCTCTCCAAGCGCGTCTATGCGCCCTCCAATTTACACGCTGAACTGTTCCTACACCCACCGCCTCCTTATTTTCTCTTGCAACTTTATACTCTATAGGGTATCATAATTCTAACTTAAAGATGAATTTCAACACTGTAGATGTGGGTTTCAAGCACGCTCACGCTAAATATTGGGAGGAAGTAACGATGAAAAAGATGTTATTAACGCTCGGTATGGTGTGTTTCAGCCTCATGGCTGTTCATATCAGCACCGCTGAGATCGACCTTGAAACAGCCGTCGGTATCTGGTTATTCGATGAAGGCAAAGGCGGTGTCGCGGGGGATCTCTCTGGCGAAGGAAACGACGCAGACTTAGAGAAATCCCCTGAATGGGTAGAAGGCAAATTCGGCACGGCACTTAAATTCGATGGAAAAGCGAGTTGCGTCAAAACAGGACAGAAACTCCTTGACAACCTCGAAGAGTTCACCATTATCACTTGGGTGCAGACAGGCGATGTTAACGCCAACCGTACGGGACTGGTCGGACAGAACGACGCGCCCGAATTCGGGTTTATTAACCCAAACTCTGTCAATCTCTGGACACCTACAGCTGGTGGTACACAGAAGCCTTGGGAACACAAACACGATGATGGTAAATGGCATCACGTGGGGTGCGTTGCTACGACGGAATACGTCCATACCTATATCGATGGTGAGTACGTCGAAAAGAAAGGTGGCTGGGCGAATCATGGCACATCTGCCTTTAACGTCAACATCGGTGGTTGTGGTGTCTGGGATCCAAACGGCAACTTCTTTCCTGGGGCGATGGACGAGGTCGCCATTTTCCACTCGGCACTCGAACAAGACGATATCAAGGTGCTGATGGAGGGATTTCAGGCATATTTGGCAGTCGATCCCGCAGGTAAACTCGGTACAACCTGGGGGCATCTTAAGGCAACGAACCATTTCAGACAATAGCCGCTCCTCTTTTCGCTGCTCGTAGACGCACTGGGTTATCGTAAATTTCGCAGTGCGTCTACGGGTAACCTTCCTGATTAGACAATTCTACACTTTACGATAAAATTAGTTTAAGAAAGCCGCCTGCAACAATACGCAGAAATACCCAAGCAAAAACTTTCTTCGCATTGGATTTCAGCGTTCGCAAAAACACGCAGGTGGATCTACTCTAACCCTTTTCAAAGTTCCAACCCGCGTATCTCTCCGCAAGGTAAAATTAAAAATCTATCTTAATTCATGCAGTTCCCTGAGTTTGTCTAACGCAACCTTATTTCCCGGTTCTAATTCTAAAACCCGTTCAAAGATACCAATCGCCTCTGGGATATTTCCAAGTTCCTGATAAGCAACGCCTAATGCCCCATAAGCACGAACGTGCGTCGCCTCAATTGCGATAACCTTTTTAAACAGTGAGACGGCTCCAAGAAAGTCCTCCTTCATCAGAGAAATTAAACCGAGTCTATAAATGGCTTGGACATCCGTTGTGTCATGCGCGATGACCTGTCTGTAGTGTGGTTCCGCGGCTGTATAACTCCGTTTTTTCCAATACACACCCGCAAGGTCCCGATGCACAGCCAGTTGAGACGGCACGAGTTCAAGTGCCTCCTGATAGTGCCGAATTGCCTCTCCAAGCTGCCCCGTGTTTTCATACACCGTCGCAAGATTCGCGTGTACATTTGAGAAAAAAGGGTCGTAATCCGAAGGGGTCAACTGTCCGTGAGATTCGCTCCTTGTTTCATTCTTTTTAAACTGAAGTGCCATTCGGCAGGCACGGATCGCCGCAGTGGTCTGTCCGGTTTCATAATAAATCTGTCCCATATAGTTATATGCCTGCGCTTTCAGGTAGGCTATCTCGTCTGCGCTTCTCTGTTTCTGAATCTCTATATCCTTGTCGAGTAACGACAGGAGGTGTTCCAACACCGCTAAGGCTTCGCGGTGCCGAGTCCCCGTATAGAGGAGTGAAACGCCATAGTCGAACCAGACCTTTATATCCTTCTGTTCGTCAGAGATCAGCGTTTCAAATTCAGCGACGGCACTTGCATAATCCCCTTCCGACATATAACGTCTACCGCGTTCCGCATACAGCGGAGCGGTGACACCCGCTTTAAGCACATCCCACCATAAGGGATCTATCAATTCACCGTATTCGCTTGGACGGCGTGCCACCTGTGCGTGCTGTTTCGCCGCTTGCGTATCTCCCAACGCAATAGCGACCTGTGCCATCAGTGCGTGCGCTTCACTTTGCCCCGGGTTCAAGCGGAGTGCCTCCTCTAAATGCGCTCGAGCGAGTCTCAATTGCCGTTTTGCGAGTGCGATTTCGCCGAGCCAGAGCTCAGAAAAAGGATTGTTCGGTTGGAGGTGTTTTGCGCGCTCCAAGTGTTGTCGTGCTTCATCGAATCTCCCCAAAATACGGAGGGCAGAAGCGAGATAGAGATGCGCAGGGGCAGATGTAGAATCTAAGGTAAGTGCGCGGGTGAGGTATTTCACGGCTGCCTCCGGCTGACGCTGCTTCGTCAAACGCCCAAGAAAGTAGAGCCATTTGAATTCATCAGGGGCAAACTTGCTCGCTTGACGATAGCACGGTATCGCTGGAATCTCCCAGCCATGGCTGAGGTAGATGTGCCCCAATTGTCCCCATACACCCGCAGTATTGGGGGACTTCCGGACCGCTTTTTGAGCATTTTTAATCGCCTTTAGAAGCGGTTTTTCTTCA
The DNA here is from genome assembly GCA_965208635.1 of Candidatus Poribacteria bacterium. Lineage (GTDB taxonomy): Bacteria > Poribacteria > WGA-4E > WGA-4E > WGA-3G > WGA-3G. The sequence goes on along the minus strand of OZ242349.1, from coordinate 4,216,011 downwards.
ACCAAGTCGAGATCGGCAGGTTCAGGGATAGTTGTCGGTACGGATTTTTTCTCAAAAAATCCTTTCAGTTGTCGGTTGTCAGTAACAAGAGGCTTCTCGTCAGCGTATACCCTCTTTAACTGACTACTGATTGCCGCCTGCGATGCAAGCCGCGTGTAGGCTTGCGGGACAATACTGATTTCACTATCCGCAAAAACAGGTGCACTGATTAGCATTAAAAGAAAAAATCCAATGATATAAGAGAGTGATTTCATCAAAAAGACTCCCCTTTCCCTTTAGAAACCTTCACGCGTTGATTCGCAGTTGTGCCAGGAAATCTTTCACGGCTGCCGTCTTGCCAGTGGACCTCAATCGCCTGAATAGTATCGATTGTCCCTAACCCGAAATGCACACTCGGTTCACTGCTACTAAGATAACTGGATCCCTGTAGCACGTAACCCGTCAATGTCCGTAATGCTGTCCGGAGTGTTACCTGTGCGCCAAGTGCGTCGCGACCTTGGGTGATCGCCTGCACGGAAAGCCAATGATGTTGTGGCGGCGGGGCATCGTTTCGGAAAAGGCGGAGTCGATTGTCAAGACCACTCACGACCATATCAATATCGCCATCTCTATCAATATCACCGAAAGCCATTCCGCGGCTCACTTCAATTCGTCCTGTGAAATTAGGGGCACGCGAACTCACGTCAGTGAAACGGGCTGTCGGTAAAGAGGTTTCTGATGAACCAGATACCTCTTGCTGATCGCGACGCAAGTCGCGTGTGGACTTGCGGGACAATGCTGACCGCTGACGGCTATTTTCAAAGAGAAGATTCGGTTCAGCGTAGAAATTCCAGAATTCGCCAGTGCTCGCACCCTCAAGAACAGCACCGCGCTTCACCCGACCGTTGACGAGTGCAATATCGAGATCGGCATCATTATCGAAATCCACGAAACCACACCCAAACCCCGTAAAGGGTAGATCGCGTCCGGCGAACCCCACCATCTCAGTCATATCAACGAACACAGCGTAGGTAGAAGCGACATAAAGCGTATTCGTTTCACCTGACAAGTGTGTCACAAACAGATCTGGGCGTGTATCACCGTTGACATCACCGACAGCGATACCCATACTCCCCTCAGGTTGTCCATAAGCATTAAACGCCAAACCGTACAATATGGCTTCCTCAGTAAAAGTGCCATCTTTCTGATTTACCCAGAGCTGGTTGGCTTCCCCGTCGTTCGCGACATAAAAATCCGCCCAACCGTCGCCTGTCAGATCGAGACACACAACGCCGAGACCTCTGCCAGGCATTGCGACGATTCCCGTCTGTTGCGACACATCTGTAAATGTACCATCACCGTTGTTTCGGAACAACCGATCCGTGGCGGGTTCAAAGACCTGTGGATTGCAGTAATCTGGCGCACCATGTTTTCCGCGACACACCGACTCTGGATCGAACTGAACGTAGTTTGCGACATAGAGATCGAGGTATCCGTCTCTGTCATAATCTCCAAACGTCGCAGATGTTCCCCATGCTTCGTTTGAAAGCCCCGCCTCTTGTAAAGCAAACGTCCCATCACCGTTGTTTCGATAGAACGCATCTGCACCGTAGTTCGTCACATAGACATCCGCATCACCGTCATTGTCCACATCACCGATTGCCACGCCTTGTCCGTAGCCTTCATGTCCGATGCCAGCGGCTTCCGTAACGTCAAGAAACGTTCCATCAGTCTGTTGCCGAAAAAGCCGATTCGGTGCAGGAGCATCCCCTTCTCCCCCTTCCCAGTAACGGGTGGAGACCCCAGGTGGCGGAAAACGGATATGCAGAACATCAAGAGCGTCATCGTTATCGTAATCGAACAGCGCAACCCCACTCCCGATAACTTCTGGTAGGGCGTGCGTCCCGGCGCGCCAAGACGTTTGTGCCTGTGTGAAACCGAGCGTATCGGTCACCTCTGTAAAAAAGGGCTTATCCGTCTCGGCACTGGAGACGGTAGCGAGGTGTTTTTGCTGGGGTGTTTCCCCAGGAAACCTCGTTAGCAGCATAATCAAGATGAGGGTTATAATGTATGGCTTAATGAACATAGTATTATGCCAAGTAAGTTGATAATTATTGCGGTGCGGTTAGAAACCGCCCCTACCAGAGCAGGAAAATTGCAGTCTATGCCAAAATTACAAATTCCAACTGTCGATGTGCTTCACGTAATGCCGATTCCACCGTTTCCGGTGTTTCAGCACGAGCGAAGATGAAACCGAGATACCGTGCTCCCTCCGGCAGTGGGACAACTTCTCCACCAATAGGGATTGTGATGTTGACCTCCACTATTCCGTCTACACAATGCGCCGCCGTTTTACCACGTACCTCGCCCAAGATACCCGCCTTCGGGACAGGGATCATCATCACACCCGCCGCCCGCTTTTCACGCTGCAACTCCTCCACCGGTTGTCCAATGGCATGTCGGATAACGAGTTCTTCAAGCGACATCCCTGTTCCGAACCGCAGCGTCCGGGCACAGAGTCCACCAATCGTCCGAGCCGCAATCTCAATAAGGTGCGCGCCTTTGTCGTTATAGCGCAATTCGGCGTGAATAGGTCCATGTCTTAACCCCAAAGCATCAGCGGCTTCCGCAGTCGCACGATGCAACGCATCTTGGACCTCCACCGACAAACGGGAAGGTGTAATATAGAGTGTCTCCTCAAAAAAGGGACCTTCCAGCGGATCGGGTTTATCGAAAAGCGCGAGTGTTTTAAGCTCACCATCCAACAGGATACCCTCCAGTGCCATCTCTATGCCGGGAATATAGTCCTCAACGAGTAGATATGGTACAGGAGGATCCGTGGATTCTTGTAAAGACTGAAGGAGTTTCGATGTCCTCTGAAAGGCTCCGATGAATTCGGCGGGTGTGTCTGCCTTGATAACACCTCGACTGGCGGAGAGAGACAACGGCTTGATAATACACGGAAAACTAACTTGTGTATCTGTTCCGAGCTTTGCGGCTATTCCAGCAGGATCGTCTTCGATGGAAAAGCGTTGGTAAGCAGGCACCGACACCGCGTTTGTTGCCAATGTCTGCCGTAAGAGGTACTTGTTGCGTGTCGCTTTTGCGGAATCAACGGGGTTGTGGGGAAGCCCCAATGCCTCTGACGCAGTCGTCGCCAATAGCGTTGTATCATCGTCAACACCAACGATTGCCGCAATCGGATAGGTTTCGGCGAATTCAACGATCATCTGTGTTGCGGCAGCAGGCGCGCTGAAGTCAAGCACGAGCGTGTGTCGGGGCGACTGGTCTGCCGTCGTCGCCGCTTCCTCCGATGCCACAACCACCTCCACATTCAACTTCAGGGCGGCTTCGAGGAAATCCGTCGCTCGGTAAGTACGTGTTGGAAGAAGCAAGAGGACCCGCGGTTTATCAGTCATCAGTTTTCAGTTTTCAGTTTCGGGAACCGCGTAACAACTTCTGATACTCTGCATGGGCATTCTGTGGATCGTCCTCACCATCAAGCACACGTCGCAGGCACTGGACAAAGCCTACCGGTTCATCTTCACCGAAGATGGTGCGACCGAATAGGATAGCACGCCCACCGTTGCTGACAACATTATGTCCAAGCGCAAACGTGCTACGCGCATTTTGACGGGGTCCCCCCAATGCACCGATCACCAACGTCGTGTCGAATTGACACAACTCGGTCCAAACATCAGCAGTCGTATATGCCGTCTTGATAAAACGCGGGCGTTGGTGTTTTCGGAGATAACTCATCGTTCGGACGATAGAATCGGCGACATACATACCCCGCTTCTCTTCATCCATTCCCGGCATCTTTACGTTCGGTAAAAACACCTCTAAGAGATGATCGAATCCCTCAATTTCACCGACAACGTGTGCAAACTGCACATACGCTTGTAACATCCGCTCATCAGCGATCGGATCGTTGTTGAGCGTAATAGAATATAACCCCAAGTTGACCCGACATTCAAGGGCAGGACCGATGAGTGCCTCACAATAGCGTTGCATATCCTCTGGAAAAACCGTCTGAAACGGCATAGATAACCGCGAAGTATAGACACCAAACCTTGGATTCCAGATAGCCGTCTCCGAGTTCATCCGGACGATTGGCGTAATCGGTGTGTCTTCAAATAGGTTTTCTTCAAGCGCAAGGATTTCCGCATCGGCAGGTGTCATGAGAAGCCCATCTAATTTGCCATCTGCAACAAGGTCGCGCTGGAGTTGCAAAAACTCTGCATGCGTTCGGTAGTGCGGTTTTGGGTGTTGTACTTGTCCAAGCCCTTTAATTCCGGCAGATGCAAGCGGATCCGCCGCAAAAACCAGAATCGGGCTACGTGCAAGTAAGTCAGTATCAGCAAGTTTGTCAAATATCCGGTTACCCATTTTTTAATTAATTACTCCTGGGAGGAATGGTTGTCAGAGCGTTCGCTACGCTCACTGTCAGTTATCGGTTATCGGTTTTCAGAGGAATGGTTATCGGTTCGTTCCGCTTCGCTCCACTTTCAGTTATCAGTTATCGGTTAGGAGGTCTCCGTGTGACAACTCACCACGCCTTGGAATATTCCAAGCTGGGGAAGATTGTTACAAGATGCCTCTTAACTGACAACCGACAACTGAAAACTAACAACCACTCCTTCGATAGCTGACGACTGATGACCGATAACTATTAAAGGACACTCGTAGGATCAATGTCAATCACAAATTCAATAGCATTCGATTTAATAGCAACGGGTGGCTCGTCAGTTAAGTGTTTAAGGAGTTGACTGATTCTTTCAACAGAGTTGCTTCGAAGTAAAAAATGCCACCGAAATTTCCCTTCGATCTTCGAGAGTGGTGCTGGCGCGGGACCGAGGATTTCTACCTCGGTCTCTCCAACATCGTCTTTTTTTTCACCTAACTGAGCGGCAGACGCTTGATCTGTCTGCCAAGTCTGAAGTTGATCTCGAACAGCGTGCGCCGCCTCTTCAACCTGTTTTTCATCCTTACCACGGAGCAGAAGGATCCCGACATGCGAGAAAGGTGGATATCGTAACTCGCCGCGTGCTTCGACCTCCTGCGCATAGAAACTGAGATAATCGTGCTTCTGTGCGGCGGAAATACAGTAGTGCTCAGGCATATAGGTCTGAATGACGACTTTCCCCTCAAGTTCGGCACGTCCTGAACGTCCAGCGACCTGTGTCAACAGGCTAAACGTCTGTTCACTCGCCCGAAAGTCCGGTAGGTTCAAACTGGTATCCGCGGCGATGACCCCGACAAGTGTGACATTCGGGAAGTCTAACCCCTTCGACACCATCTGTGTACCTATCAGAATATCAATCTCCCGCTGCTCAAATGTCCCCAAAATCTGCTGATGTGCGTTCTTTCGGGTTGTTGAATCGGCATCAAACCGCTTTACACGTGCCTGTGGAAACGCTTTCCGCACCTCTTGTTCAACCGCCTCTGTCCCCAAACCAAAGTAGCGAATAGCAGGGCTGCCACACTGCGGACAGGTCGGATGCGTCGGGCGTTTATCCCCACAATGGTGGCACACGAGACGCTTCGTCTCAAAGTGAAAAGTCAATGAGATAGAGCAATTTTCGCAGCGTTCAACATAACCACAAGTTCGACAAAACACATGTGTGGAATGCCCACGTCTGTTGAGAAACAGTATAATTTGCTCCTGCCTTTCCAATCGTTCTTCAATCGAACTTCGGAGGACATCGGAGAAGATCGTTCGGTTGCCCTTTTTCAATTCAGTCCGCATATCAACAATGTGGACAGCGGGCATCTTTCTATCAAGAACACGGTCGGGCAAACTGAGAAGCCGATAACTTCCATTTTTCGCACGATGAAAACTCTCAAGGGAGGGTGTCGCGCTCCCAAGTAGGACAGGACAGTTTGCGAATTCACCCCGCTTCTGAGCGACATCCCGTGCGTGGTAACGCGGGACGGTATCTGATTTATAGGAATCCGAATGCTCTTCGTCTATTATCAGCATACCGAGTTCTTTCACTGGCGCAAAGACAGCAGAACGTGGTCCAATCACAATATCCGCTTCACCCTTTCGGATACGATGCCACTGATCATAACGTTCGCCATTACTCAACCGACTGTGCAGCAACGCCACCCGCTCCCCGAACCGTCCCACAAACCGAGAGGCAGCCTGAGGCGTGAGCGATATTTCTGGCACTAACACAATGACAGACTTCCCTTTTCCAAGAACCTCTGTCATCGCTTGCATGTAGACCTCGGTTTTACCGCTCCCGGTTACGCCGTGGAGCAGAAACGTGGGGGCGCGTTCGGTAGTAGAGGAGCGAGGGACATCGGGGTTACAAACCCCTTCCACAGTATGTGATGCGAGTATATTATGAATCTCAGCGAACGCCAGCGATTGTGCAGGATTCAAGTGAAACGGCTGTGTTGCGGCGATCGGTTCAGAACTCAACGGATTACGAATGGCTTCTGCCCGTGTGATATGCAGAAAACCCCGCCTTTCAAGTGTGCGGAGCAGGGAGATGCTGGCATTCACCCGTTTGGTTAGGTCGGCTGTCGCCAAAGGAGTACCTTCATCAAGCAGGTGTTGCAGAATTTCGGCATGCTTCGCCGCGGCAACGTACCGACGCCTACCGGGTCGCGGACCAGACGAATCTTTGGACCCGTCCGCCTCACACCTGAGTAGATCAATTTCCGTCTTAATATCAGTTGATGGTAAAGCTAAAGTTGCTACAGAGGTTAACTGCGTGTTGGCTTTCGGTTTGTGGGTGACATCAAGGCTAACGATCCCTTTTTCCTGTAGCGTGGTAATCTTTGGACGGAGATTCTGGTAACTTATACCCATACGGCGGACGAGTTGATTGAGAGATAACTCACCCGCAGCTTCCAAAAGTGCGACGAGTTCCTCTTGTACCTTTCCTTGCGGGGCAGGTGCTCCCGATAAGAGTCGCACCTTCTGTTCTTTCCGCGTTCGCACAGCAGACGGCACAGCGCAAAAGAGCGCGATACCCCACGAGCAGACATAATATTCCGCCATCCATTTGGTAAGCGCGAGCAAATCAGTAGAAAAAGTCGGGGTTTCTTCAAGGCAGTTGGAAATATTTTTGATAATATGAGGAGCCAGATCGGTTTCATCAAGTCGTTCAACAACGACCCCTTCCTGAGCTACACCTCGGAAAGGTGCTAATACCCGAGTTCCGAGCTGCAAAGCGGCATCCATCTGCGGCGGCACACCGTAGGTGAACACTTGATCGACCGATAGCGGAAAGGCGATGTTCGCATATTTTAATTTATTGAATCTGGACATCGTTCCACGTCCCTTCCCAGTATTCCTTCCCAGTAAACGGGCGGGAACCCCCCTTCCCAGTAACGGGCGGGGACCCCGGATCGGGACCCCGGTTTTTGGTGAATTTCCACGCGACTGCGGATATGTACGATTGCATGTGGACAGGCACAAGACCTGCCCCTACAACTGATGACTGATTGCTGGCTACTATTCCGCTAAAAAAGCAAGCACTTTTTTAACATCTTCCCACACGTCACGTTTGCCACCCGGGTTTCTGAGCAGATATGCCGGATGATACGTCGGCATGACCATCGGCGGTTTCCTATGTGGAAGGACACGGAGTCCCGGAACACTACACGGATGGAAGTCCCCGCGAAGTTTTGTGATTCCGATCTTCGTTCCAAGCATCATCTGTGCCGCAAAACTTCCAAGCGCAACAATCACCTTCGGCTGAATGAGTTCTATCTGACGCACCAAATAAGGGCTACAGGTTTCGACTTCATTAGCTTCAGGGTTTCTGTTACCGGGAGGACGACACTTAAGCACATTCGCAATGTAGACATCCTCGCGTTTGAGTTTCATCCCTGCCTCAATGATTTGCGTCAGCAATTGACCGGCTCTACCGACAAAAGGTTCGCCCTGCCGATCCTCATCAGCCCCCGGGGCTTCACCGATGAACATAAGGTCAGTTTCCGTATTTCCAACACCAAAAACGACGCTATTCCGTGTCTCGTGCAACGGGCATTTGGTGCAACTTGCGGCATCGGTAGCCAGCGCAGGCAAGTCGAGATTCGCATAAGGCGACTCTCGCTCAGGTTCGTCCATCTCTGATTCTATGAAACCGAGTTGAAGTTGTTCTTCCACGTATTCCCTCACACTTGCAACAAGTTCTACATAATCTTTTTTCAGACTATCTCTATCCATTTTTTAATAGTTATAAGTACGCTTCGCTTTTGGTTATAAGTTATAAGTTACAAGAGACCCTCTTCACTTATAACCAACAACCTAAAGCCTGCGTAGCAGGCGACTGATAACTGTTCCTCTAATTCCGCAGATCATGAATCAGGGATATACCATCGAACCAAGTGATGTACAGGAAAAGCGCAATCAGAAGAACAATACTCACCTGTTGAACAATTTCTTGCGCTTTCCGAGGCATGGGTCTACCACGGATCTTCTCAACAGCAAAAAACAGGAGTTGTCCCCCATCAGCAATCGGAATCGGTAACAGATTGACGATGCAAAGATTGATACTAATAAACCCTATGAAAAAGAGGACACTGCTCAATCCGACCCGGTCAAACATGCGACTCGTAGCGTTCGCAATACCGATTGGACCGGCAAGATGTTTCGGTGATACCTCTCCACCTACCAGCTGTTGCAAGGTCCTGCCGACAGTTGTAAACGTCAACCATGTTGCTTCAACGCCTTTGCCGAAACTTGTAAAAAAGTTATAATCCGGGAAAGGTGCTGTTTTTGCGGCGAATTCCATCCCACTTAGGGAAGTCTGCCACGCCAGTCCGAAGAGTGCTCCCTCAGTATCGGTTTCCTCTGGGCGTTGGAAATCCGCCGTAAGCGTTACCTCTTTCAGGCTACCGTCCCGCATCAATCCGACTTCGATCGGTTGATCTGCCATTGTCTTGAGTTCCGAATAGAGCGTCGCATTGTTTACGGACATGCCGTTAAGGGTCACCAGTACGTCCCCATCTTGGATCCCAGCGTTTTGCGCGATACTATCCTCTTGAACATTCGCCTTTACACGCCAGCGTACTGGTAGTTCGAGGGTGAGTGTCTCATCACCACGACGAATACCGATTGCCACCGCTTCTTGATTCTCGTTAATACTTTGATAAAGTGCCTGATATTTCTCATTACGCCAATCTTCGGAAGCGTGCCAGACGCCATACCCAAAATATGGGACGTTGTGGATTTTCATGCCGTTGATACTCTCAATATGATCACCGACTTGGATCCCAGTTTGCGACGCGAGACTTCCTTCCTCGATATGACTGACAGTTGTCTCGGTTCTACTGCTCACCCGAATGATACCTATATCGCCTCTGACACTCGGTTCCGCATCGGGTATAACAGAAAGGAACTTGCGTTCGCCATCGCGTTCCACAACGAGATCCAGCGGTCTATTTGCACTGGTGAAAACCCGCGTCTGGAACATCGCCCAATGACTGATTGGATCCCCATTGACGGAAAGAATTGTATCGCCAGGCATTAGCCCACCCACTGCACCAGGTCCATCATCAGCGACCCAGCCGATCTGAATTGCTTCTTTTTCACCGAGGGGTAAGCCTGTTAATCCACCGATCAATCGAGCGGAATCGGTATTGATTCCAGTAGCAAAGACAAGCCAATATACCAACAAACCAAACAACAGATTAACGACGGGACCCGCGGCAACGACAAAGGCGCGATTACCGATTGAAGCACTCGCGAATTCACCCTGCGCCCCGGTTTGTTCGCTTGGGTTCTCGCCTTCCATTTGAACATATCCACCAAATGGCAGCAATGAGATTCTATAATCTGTTTCGTCTCGCTGAAATCCGACGAGCTTGGGACCGAAGCCGAGAGAGAAGGTATTTACTTTAATACCACATCGCTTTGCGGCATAAAAATGACCGAGTTCATGAATAAAAATTATAAACCCGAGAGGAATAATAGCGAGAAATGCCGTTTTTATGTACGGAATTATGGAGCTAATCAGGTCGACGAAGAATTCCATGGTGTTTATTACCTCTTTATATGAGTTGTCAGTACGGATTGCTACTTTTTTAAGAAGTAAAAAATCCGACTGACCACTGATAACTATTCTTTTTTTATTTTTTTATTATTGAACGTGCTGTTGATTTTGCCCACCGGTCAACCTCAAGGATATCTGGAAGTGTTGGGTCAGTAATCACCTCATGCGCGTCCATCACACGCTCAAGGATCGCCGGAATATCCATAAATCCGATGCCTGTATCAAGAAAAGCCTCCACGACTACCTCATCTGCGCTACTGAGTACTACGGGTAGGGTACCACCGACTTCTGCGGCGGTATACGCCAGTGAGAGGCATGGGAATTTCTCAAAGTCAACCGGTTCAAAGTGTAGTGTGCGTGCCTCCATTAGATCCAAACGTGGCACTGGTGTTGAGAGTCTACGGGGATAGGTTAAAGCGTATTGGATCATAATACGCATATCTGTAGGTCCCAGTTGTGCGAGTGTAGAGCCATCTGTCCACTCCACCATAGAATGGACAATACTCTCTGGATGAACAACGACATCAATCTTCGAGAGATCTATATCAAACAACCACTTCGCCTCAATGACCTCTAACCCTTTGTTCATCATTGTCGCAGAGTCGATTGTGATTTTCTGTCCCATCTTCCAATTCGGGTGACGGAGTGCTTGCTTCGGTGTGACGGAATAAAGTGTCTCTTTCGGCACCGCTCGGAAGGGTCCACCTGACGCAGTAATCAGGAGTCGATGGATATCTGCCTGCTGGTCGCGAGCACCCTCCAAGCATTGGAAAATGGCACTCATTTCACCATCTATCGGTATTAAGTTCACACCGTTGGCTTGGACAGCCGCATTCACAAGAGCCCCGGCCATCACCATTACCTCTTTATTAACAAATGCGATGTCCTTGCCGGCGTTAATCGCGGCAAAAGTCGGTAGCAGTCCTGCACTTCCGCCCATTCCATCCAAGACTTGGGACGCTTGCGGCATCGTCGCTACGGCTTGAAGTCCTTCGGTGCCAGCGAGCACTTGCGTGCAGTTGAGATCTCGGATCCGTTCTCGGAGTTGCGCCGCTGCCGTGGGTTCATTTAAAGCTACCAACGCCGGGCGATACCGTCGAATCTGTTGTTCAAGGGTGTCAACATCTCTGTTCGCTGCGAGACCGACTACCTTAAATTCGTCAGCATGTGTTTCAACAACGCTGAGAGTGTTCTTCCCAATAGAACCTGTGCTACCGAGTATGGCGATGTGCTTCATTGTTTATGGTTGTCGGTTGTCGGTTCGCCTGCTGCGCAGGCTTTCAGTCGTCGGTTTCAAGAGGGTGTTTTTGCTGGGGTGTTTCCCTTGTTAAACGATAATCCGTTAACCGAAAACCGAAAGGGTGTTTTTGATAGGGGTGTTTTTGCTTGGGGTTTTTGCTGGGGTGTTTCCTCAATTTCCTCAATTTCCCCATCGTAGCAACCCGCACCGAGAACTATCAAAAATGTCCCGTCAATGCCAGATAGTAATAGAGCACGGGTGTGCTAAAGATTAGGCTGTCACACCTATCAATAAATCCACCGTGCCCAGGGATAATGTGTCCGGAATCCTTAACACCGGCAGTTCGCTTCATCAGAGAGGCACTGAGATCTCCAAGTTGTCCCAAAACGCTGAGTAGTAGTCCAATAAAGACGGCGTGTCCCCAAGAGAGTATCCCTTTCAGGAGAAACACGCTCAGCAGGAAACTCGTCAAAGTGCCTACAACCAATCCACCAATAGTCCCCTCAATCGTCTTTCGCGGACTGACCGGTGTGCCGAGTTTGTGTTTCCCGAACGCTCTGCCGACGAGATACGCGCCGGTATCACTACACCAAACGATTCCAGCCAATAGGAAAATAATTTGCCTGCCGATAGGTTCCGCGTTTCGGAGCAAGATGAGATGGTAACCTAATGCCCAACCGATGGTTAAAATACCGGTGAGTTTCAGTGTGACAGCGAGCAATTCACCGGCGACCTTCGCCCTAAAGATACTTTCCGCGAAAACATAAATGAATACGAAAGTCAGGTAACTGAATATTACCGTTGAGGCAGAGGTAGTCTGCGTAAGCGCAGGCAAAAAATACGCGAATAAACAGAACACACCTGTCAAGAGCGCCGGTATCACTGGATTCAATTTTTCCGTGAAGTGTTGTGCTAAACGACAGTACTCAACTTGCATCATCACCACAGCGACAGATACAAGTATCAGATAGAGCCAATCCCCCCGATAAATAATTAGGAGGACTAACGGCACCAGCACAACCACACTCAAGGCTCTCCGCCAAAACATATTTTTTGTGGTTTTCAGTTGTCAGTTGTCAGTTATCGGTTAAGAGGGTTCTCGGTAGCAATTGCCCCTCTGGATATCCCAAGTTATGTGAACTGTTACCATGCACCTCTTTAACTGAAAACCGAAAACCGATAGCCGATAACCATTCCTCAAGTTTCCAACAATTCGGATTCTTTGGCTTCCGTCAACTCGTCAATCTGATCAATGTACTGATCCGTAAGTTGCTGAACCGGATCAGCACTCGCTCTCCCGCGTTTCTTATCACCGCCACGACCTCTGCTCTTACCGCCGCTACCAGCATCGCCACCGTCGGTTTTTTTAACGGCTTCGTTGGCATCACGGCGTATATTCCGAATTGCAACCTTACCCTCTTCAGCGAGTTTACGTACAACCTTCGTCAGCTCGGTCCTGCGCTCCAATGTGAGTTCGGGAACTTGGATTCGGATAACATTTCCGTCATTGTTCGTTGAGAGTCCCAAATCTGAGTGGGCGATCGCCTTCTCAATTTCTGTAATTAGCGTTTTGTCCCAAGGCTGAATGACAAGCAGCCGTGGTTCAGGGGTCGTAATCGTGCCGACCTGACTCAACGGACTTTTGCTACCGTAATAAGTAACGCTAACCTGATCTAAGAGTGCCGGTGTCGCACGCCCTGTTTGTACATGAGACAATTTCGTCGCTGTCGCCTCGACTGTCTTCTTCATTCGGGATTCAGTCTGTTGAAGAATTTGCTGTTGCATATTTTAATTATTCCTCGCGGTTCGGTCAAATGAGTCTTGGATTTAGATGGTAATCTCCGTAGACCCAGAGAAAACGCCCAAGCAAAAACCCTTCCGCTTCGCTTACAGGCTACAGTTCTGGTTCACATCAAGACTGTAGGGTTACAAGTTTCCTATTCACTGGCCAAGGACATAGAGCACAAAACGTTTGACGACAATATTCTCACCCAATTGGGCTATTGCATCCTTTACGAGGCTATCAATGGTTTTGTCTGAATCGCGGATGTAAGGCTGCTGTAAGAGACAGGTCTCTGTATAGTACTTTGCGATCCGCCCTTCAACAATCCGTTCAGCGATATGCGAAGGTTTCCCTTCCTGCTCGGCTTGTGTTTTCAGAATTGCTTTCTCTGCTTCAAGATCCTCGGCAGGCACATCTTCCTGTCTAACATATTTCGGTTTTGCGGCTGCGACCTGCATTGCGATCTCTTTCGCCAACGCTTGGAATTGCTCCGTTCGTGCGACGAAATCGGTTTCGCAATTCAGTTCGACTAACGTGCCGACACGGCTACCGGGATGGATATAGGAAACAATCAATCCTTCTTCTGCCGCTCTATTGCCTTTGACTTCGGAAGCTTTCAATCCCTGCTCCCGTAATTTCTGAATCGCTTCGTCAATATTTCCATTCGTCTCTGTTAGCGCCTTTTTGCAGTCCATAATCCCTGCCCCCGTCCGTGAACGGAGGTCGCTAACAAGCTTTGCTGTAATCGCCATTTATCCTCCTATTATTTATTAGCGATCAGCAGTCAGGACAGATTTTTCAAAAAATCCTTTCAGCAGTCAGTTAAGAGGGTATCCTTTAACGAAGGTTCCCCTTTGCTGATCACTGACGGCTGACTGCCGATGGCTATCTTACTGAGTGCCAATTTATTGAGACTGTCGCCGAGGTGGTCTTCCTCTCCGTCGTTGACGTGGCGCACGTGTCTGACGTTGCTCACCATCGCCAATCGCCTCTGGCTCTGCGGACAGTTGCGCTTCTTCCAGAATCGCGGCACTCTCTTCCTCGTGCCTTTCCTCTTCAAGTATCGCATCTACTTGCGCCACGGTTTCCGTATCGGACTGCTCTGCTTCCGTTGCGACCTCTGCCCCTTCCAATGCCTCGCCTTTACCATTAATTACTGCATCGGATAAGACGGAGCAGATAAGCCGAATCGAACGGATAGCGTCATCGTTACCGGGAACCGGCAAATCAATCGGATCAGGATCGCAGTTGGTGTCAACGATAGCGATAATGGGAATGCCAAGTTTGTTCGCCTCTGCGATAGCCGTATGCTCTTTCCGCGTGTCGGTAACAATAACGACTTCAGGGAGCCTTTTCATCTCTCTGACCCCACTGAGATTGCCATCGAGTTTACCTTTCTCACGCCGCAGACGCATTACCTCTTTTTTCGGCATCTGATCAAAAAGTCCATTGGCTTCATCAGCGTCCAGTTTATCCAACCGGTTGACACTCCGACGGATGGTCTGAAAATTCGTCAGCATACCGCCGAGCCATCGTTGATTCACGTGGTACATACCACAGCGAACCGCCTCACCTCGCACGGCTTCTTGGGACTGTCGTTTCGTGCCGACAAATAATACGTCACCACCGCTCGACGCTACCTCTCCAACGAAATCAACAGCGGTCTCGAGCATCCGTAACGTCTTTTGTAAATCAATAATATAAATCCCGTTTCGTTCGGCGAAGATGTACTCTGCCATCTTCGGATTCCAACGACGGGTTTGATGTCCGAAGTGAACTCCACATTCAAGGAGCTCTTTCATTGTAACAGCCAAAAAAACCTCCTAAGTTTGCGAGGGCAACTTTACCCCCACTGGGTTTTCGCGTCCACCCCTTTCATATCTGCATCAGACTCCCAACACGAGAGAACCCGCTGTGCAAATCGAGAGGTGTGTCGTATCCAGTATTGATCGTGTAACTCCTAATGAACATTTTTCATCAGAATTAATGTAAATATTTTACCACATAAACGCTTGAATTTCAAGTATTTTATACCACATCACTTAACTGGATGTCAAGAAAATTGTAGATTCGGGACGGGTACTGTGGTATAAAACAGCAGGAGGGACACAGGTGGAACATCTCATTGAACAGATCGCCGCTCACTTCAAAACAGAGGCAGATACTCTGAAACTCGAACCAATCCAGCACGGCAGTCAGCAAAAACACAACGTCTGCCGTTTAAAACTCGGTTCCATGAACTATCTGCTCAAACAGCACGACATCACCACACCGGTTGTTAAAGCAGGCTACACCCCTTGTGAGATCGAATCCACCGTCCTGTCAATATTACACCGTAACGGATGTCGTGTCCCGAAAATTATTTGGAAATCGGAAGGCTCTCATGCCCTGTTGTTGGAATGGTGCGGTGCATTGACACTCGATGCTATGGCACAAAGCAGATCGGCATCTACTCTCAAACCGATTTTGCAGACCGCACTTATGGAACTCTGTCGGGTCGAATACGTTTTCGCAGAAAACACAGAACGTCTTACACCGTACGCCTTCCGTTTCGATTTGGGCAGAACCCTGCAAGATTCACTCGAACACGGCAGAAAAACGCTCGGTTATCTTTGTAGATCCCTAACCTCATCACAAACGACACACCTTGACACAGCATGGACAGCCCTCTCCAACCGACTCCGAACGGCACCACCGGCTTTCGATAGCCTCGACTACCAGAGTCGCAACATCGTGATTTCTGAGGAAACCCCTTTTTTCATCGACTTTTCGAGTGTGGGTTGGGATTGGCAGGAACGGCGGTTGGTCCAATATTTCAATAGTATCGGGGCAAACCAAGGGGGCGCAAACTTCGTTTCGTTGTTGAACCGTGAGTTAGTCAACGCTTATGCAGCGTGGGTTATCTCGCATCGTGAAACCTGTTCATTTGCGGAGATCGCGGCACGTGTTGACAGCCACCATCTCCTCTTTTATCTCTCGGTTATACATCAAATTTTACGTGCTGTTGCGCAGCCTGAAGCCTCCGAAAGCAGAACACTCCTCAAGGCGTGGGGCGACCTCAAGGCGAGATACAATAGTGCGCTTAGGCAGATTCTTCATACCGATCTGAGCGACGACGTTTACACAACTCAAATTCGAGAGATGGTTGCCAATCGGGGCAGGAATCAGCATGCAAAATGACACGGTTTAAACATCATTCCTTAATTGCATCCCTAAGAATTGTTTTCTCAAGTTCAATAAGAAATGTTTGCACCTCAGGAGTAGAAGGTTTTGTGTTATGAAACTCCGTCTGATACGATTTCAGCACTCTATAAAGCGATGTAAGACTGACTTTCCGTTGCTGGATTGCCTCGCGCACGTTCGCAAAGGCTGCAATTACCTGATCTTCTGAAATACCATCGGGACGATTGTTCGACTTAAGATGCTTTTCTACACCGTTCAATGCACGTTCTGCCATCCAATAGCGCCCACCTTCAGGACCACCAACTCGACGGTAAATCACGCCACCCGCGATTAAACTGACTACTACAACCGCCAAGAGAAAAGTCAGAACCCGTTTATAACAGCCGCTTAGTTTTTTGTTCGTACTCACCATGTTTGTATTTATTTAATTTGGATTTTTGTGAAGTCCGTACCATAGTAATTGACGGGCGATGAATCGCCCTACTACAAACGAAACTGCTTGTAGTAGTGCTATTTATAGTACGTTCGGAAGTTCCCTGATTAAATCCTTATACTTCATTAATTGGTTACTCAAAACTGGACTAAAAATAGATTTAGATTCTTCCTTCTCGTATTGTCAATGCCGCTTTCAATTTTTTATTCCCGATAAACTTGGTGCCGTGCGTGTCAAAGAACTCAAATTCACCGTCCAGTACTTCAAAGACTGCAACATCGGCGACGGTTCCAACTTTCAGATGACCGAGTTGCGCCTCACGTTCGATAGCCTTTGCGGCACTGAAAGTCGCCTTCTCAATTACTTCCTCAAGCGAGAGTCCCAAGTGCATCAGCTTTGATAGGACTGTCGGTAAATCGTAGACGGGTCCGTTGATGTTGCCTGTGTGGAGATCGGTACTGATAACATCGGAGATGAAGCCTTGTTCCATAGCGCGTTGTGCGATCTCATAACGGAAACTACCAGCCCCGTGCCCGACATCAAAGATAATACCATCCTCGCGAGCCTTCCACGCTTCAGGAATCACGTTCCCTTTTTCGTCAATGATATTATCACCGTTGCCTTGGAAGCAGTGGGTAATCACATCGCCCGGACGTAGCAATCGCAAAATATCAGGAAGTGGCACACCAGCACCAATATGACACATGACGGGTGTCTCCGCCTGTTTAGCGGCTTCAATGGCAAGTTTCAGCGGCTCAACGCCGTTATCGCCAACTTGCATTTTACCCTGACGTACCTTGACACCGACGGTCATATCACGATGTGCTTGTAAAGTCTCCGCAACGCGTCCTGGATTGGCATAAGCCATATCGTGCATTTCACCGACAGGTCCATAGACAAGCCCAATCCCGGAGATGTGGATATAGGTGAGAATATTCGTCTGCGCGGGTTCAGCAATGAATTCACGGAAGCCGGGGAACGTTACCCAACTCGGGCTACCAGCATCCACAACGGTGGTCGTTCCGGCTGTCGGACAAACCCCATCAGCTCTGATACCCCATGTCGTCACACCGTAATAGACATGCGTGTGGATATCAACGAGTCCGGGTGTCACGAATTTATCCTTAACATTGATGGTTTGCGTCGCTGCCTCTTCGGGAATATCCCCTTCAATCGCAGCGATGACCCCGTCAGCAATTGCGATATCGCGCATTGCATTCAAGTTCTGTGCCGCATCAATGACAGTGCCACCTTTCAGTAGAACATCATAATTCATTTCCGCTCCTCATTGGCGGTCAGCAAGATCGCAAGTAGAACTCGCTCCCACAAAAGAAATGAAATTCTTGCGTAGGTTGGGTTGAACGCAAATCCATTGAAAGCCTTAAAGGTTTGGTTTATTTTCGGTTCAGATCCCGGCCCAACTCTGGGAAATACAAGTGAAACCCAACACTTTTTAACATGTGTATCGTTTGGTTCGTTGGGTTTCGCTATGCCTAAGTCCAGAAGCATATCGATAATCAGAAAAGTTCTTTAGAAATCGAATCGTGTTTATTCCGTCTCGCTCAACCCAACCTACATAACAGTTTAGTTAAATTAAACACCTCGTCTATCGCCCCATATATCCACGTGTACACGAGGCGAATAGCGATATCCGTTCTCTTTGCAGAGATCCACCAACCATTCCTGTTTCTGTTGTAGCACGGCGGGTGTTGTCCCTTGCGGCATCAGAAGGATTGTCTCGGCAGGAATATCGACTTCCGTCTGTAACGCTTGGATCTCCGCTAAATCTTCAGGTGTATCCACGACAAACTTCACTTGACACGGATATTTATCTAAAAACTTGCGGATAACGTCGGGTCGGATGCGTCCACGCTCGTGGCGTTTGAAAAATCGGTTGTCTGTCGGAGGATTAGAGTTACGCAATTTGGGGCTCATGGAAATGAGATGCGCGGCGACTGCGGCGAAGAGCGTAGCGTTCGTTTCAATTGTGATGTGGTGTCCGCGCTTATCCAATTCCTCACAGAGTGCCATCAACTCCTTTGGTTGAATAAACGGTTCGCCACCGGTAATAACAACATGCTTACAGCCGTATTGCGAGATTGCGGCAACGCTTTCAGCGACAGAGATGTCCCTGTTTTCAGGGTTCCAAGATGTGTAAGGTGTATCACACCAAACACATCTCAGATTGCAATAACTCGTTCGAAAGAAAACAGAGGGGATACCGATAAGTTGCCCTTCTCCCTGAATCGTATGGAAAAGTTCGCTAAATTTCATACTTGCGTTCCCTCGCTGAGCGTTCCCTGAAGACGGTGCGTTAGATAACAACATCTTGTTAGGTACGTCTTTGATTTTGAGGAAATCAGACGTAAGTACTCTCTACGAACGGTGCGAGGTAGCGATTTGCGCGAACGATTAAGCCTCAATGAGTTCAATTTGAACGTTGTCGGGTCCCTTGAAAAACGCCATCATCAACCCATTGGGTTTCAAATCTTCGAGTTCCGCGCCCTTCGCTTGAAGTGCCGCGACCTCAGCATCCAGATCCTCTACGGTAAAAGCGAGTTGGTAGACACCCCAGCGTGGGTTGCCACTGGTGTCTTCAACTTCCATGTCTCCAAACTTAGGTGAGAGGAAGATATTTTCGCCACCGATTTCCATCCGGACGATTGGTAAGCCCCGTACTTCGACCTTTTCGGTGACCTTCCCATCAAACATCTCTTCATAATAACGAACTGCACCTTCTAAATCTTCACAACGAAGATGAACGTGATGAAATGTAACTGCCATTGTTAGATTTTCCTTCCTTTCTTTGAAAAAGCGTGCCATATCAGGCGCGAGGGAAAAGATATAAAGATACGTTATTATCACACAATCGTTTGATTGTGTCAAATTATTTTTTTTGTCGAAATAAATCATTCCACGACGCAATTTATGGAAGGAACCCTACAATTTTTGTGTATTCGCATAGGAACTAACAAATGCCGTCTCTCAGCGACATGTTTTTTTGAAAAATGTGAATATTACCACGCCTCTCGATAAACCCAGTGTCTGTCTATGTTTTGGACGTATCATCGTGAAAAATTTATGTAGAATTTCACAGTTTTGGGTAAATCATAGATTTCCTGAGTAGTATTGGCACGTAATTTGCTAAATTAGCCTGCAGATTCAAATCGCTAAAAGTGCTCAAAACAAAAAACAGACAACTCCAAGTTTTCATAAAAAACAGGACTTACGCAATTTTGACCATAGAACGATCCATTCGATTGCGATTCGCTAAAAACCTCACACGTGCAATGGAAACCCAAACTAACAGTTTATACTACAAAAGAGCGAGGTACGTAAGTCCTAAAGAAAAAGGATAAAAAACATGACAACCCAAATTCACCAACAAGACGGCATCGTGATCTTGGCACCTTACGGAAGAATAGTGGGTTCTGCCGCCTCGGAATTACGGAAGACGATCGTGCCACAGATAGAGGCTTGCGACGAGCCACGTATGCTCATCAACCTCAAAAACGTACACAAGATTGACAGTATTGGACTCGGTGTGCTTGTAGAAGCACATATCGTTGCGACCAAAAAGAAGGGGCGTATCGGAATCGTCCATCTCGGCAAACATATCAGAAATGTGATTGTTATTACCCGCCTTATCCATCTGTTTGAAGTTTTCGACAGTGAGGATATGGCAGTTTCGGCATTATCCGCATAATCTAATTTTTTAGCCATGTCAAATGGGGACCGGTTTTGCCGGTCCCTTTTTTTCGGTTATACAAGGGTAGTCAGCCATCGAAAAGCGTTGTGATTCATAAATCCGACAAAAAGTTGAAAAATTACCCATAAAACGGGTTATTAATAAAAAAAGTAAAAAAAAATCTAACTTTTTTCGAGGAAATGCGTCTAAAGTAACGAACACTTCAATTGAACATTCAAATTGTGTAATAAAGTAAAAAAGTAATATACATTTTCAATGTTTTCGTAAATGAAAAAGGAGAAAAACAATGTCAACTCAAATTCGTAAACAAGGTGACGTAGCGATTGTGGAACCCAGTGGAAGATTGATGGGACCCTCCGTGGTGGAATTACGAGAGGCAATCGTGCCGCAAATAGAGGATTCCGACGAGCCACGTATCCTCATCAACTTCGAGAACGTCAATATGATCGACAGTGCTGGACTCGGTGCTCTTCTGGAGGCGCGTGCCCTCACGATCCGAAAGAACGGGCGTATCGGCGTCGTTCATGTTAGCAAAGGCATCAAGAACTTGGTCGCTCTGAGTCGTCTCGTGAGTATGTTTGAAAATTATGACAATGAAGATGCGGCAGTTTCAGGATTATCGGCATAAAACACAACTTCAACGCATGTCGAAAGGGACTGGTTTTTACCGGTCCCTTTTTTTCGGAGATCCCTCCTACAAAGGCATCGGAACATGTCATTGGAAAAATGGACGACGCTCCAAACTGAACATATCCAACGCCTCGCCCAAACCCTTGCGAAACGGGAACTTCTTGCAATCGGGAAACTTGAGCCGATAGCGGATTTTGAGGAACTGTACACCTTCGCTGAGGCAGATCCTACACCGATTGCATTCACACCCCAATATCCGGCATGGCGATTGGAATCGGTCGCCGCCCGCATCATTGAAGCGGTCGCGATCGCGGCACATGAACCGCTCACTGAGCTGGGGTATCGCGAATTTGCCCGTATCCTGTTAGAGCACACCGAATATCTCTACGCCTACCCAGACGGTGAACCCCGTCCCAGACTTGAAGCGGGAAGCGCGTTAGCATTGGCAGGCTGTGTCTGTGCCTCACTCCCTCAATCGGAACTTTGGAGGCTCGCCGGATTTGGAAGGATCTCAGCGGTGTTGGCAGAGGTTGCACCAGCACCAACAGATTCCCATCTCACGCTACCGATCGATGCCGCTTTCTCGCTTGCGAATGAACGAAACCTCCCGATTTTGGCATCCGCGGTGACCACTTATAACGCCGTTCTCGAACGCAACCTCACACCTCAGAATCAATACAATTTACCCTTCAGCGATAACGACTTTTTTGACGCGCTCAATCTGGATTATCCGGGAATGGAAGTCGTGAAATCCGCTTTCCTCGCAGAGGATATACCCGCCGCAAAATCCGCATATACGGACTTTCGGAGAGAATTCTTAGATTCACAGGTTGAACATGAATCATTCCCACTAACAGAAAGATCCGATACCTATACGACTGCGAAAACCTATCTTGAATGCCTGCTTCGCTTGTCTATCCACCCGACACCGGCTATCACAGCAACAACAGAGATGGGTATCGCCGCGCACCTCCTCCCTGAATTTAGAGGGAGCGAACAACTGCACATGCTCTCGCTTCGTCGCTATAAGTGGATAGTGGATGCGTTCTTTGATTCCGACGGCTTCCACAAAGATCGGACACTGCGCGCCCAAGTTGAGGCGATCGCTGATTTCGTCAGATTCCTATCCGTTTACGGAAAACCTACAGAGCGGGATCGCTATCTTGCTGATGGAGAACCCGCGGAGCGTGCCTGCTACTTTCAAGAGATACAGACCTCTCTCGAAAAACAGGTGGAGACCTGTATCCGTATGCGTCAACCCGATTGTTCGTTCCCGCCGCTCGGTCCGCTTCCTGCTCCCAACTTCGATGCCGTTGAACTCTGCGCGATGGTCGATAGCGACTTTCGGCGTGAGGATTTTCCACATTCTGACATCACCTCACACGCGCTTCCTGAGACCGGCTGTTATGTCATGCGGGATAGTTGGGAACCCGATGCACAATACCTATTTTTCGACACGCAGCCACCGGGAAAATCGAGTAACGTGGACACCTCAACTTTCGTGTTATATGCACACGGACGACAACTGACAACAGGCTCCGTCCGCCTGCTTGATACACCGCTATCCCCATCCGATAGGATTGATACACAATGGATAACGACACCCGCATTCGATTGCGTCGAAAAGTGGCACCAAACGACACACGTTCACCATAAGCGCGCAATCCTCTATCCGAAAGGCGAATACTTCATCCTGCACGATCTCGTCCTCGGCGATGGGGCACACACATTGGAACAGATTTTTCACCTCGGTCAAAAGGGCACCCCCCATATCGTTTCCGATACAGGGGACATACGGACACAGGACCCACGCCAGAGCAATCTGTTCATCGGTGCAGTGGAAACGACCGACCTCTCGGTAGCATTAGATGCAGACAGCGTTGTCTATCGGTGGCATCGCGAATCACCAACCGCAATAAACACATTGTTATTTCCTATGAAACCTGAAGTTAAAGAACATCCGACGCTTTCCGCTATGGAAGTGCGGACCGATCCCGATGTTTTAGGGACAGGTTTCACCCTCCAGTTGCCCAACGCAACGGATACATTTCTCATCTCTGACGACGGCTTGGCGGAGATGTCTGCTGTAGGTATTCGGTTTGTCGGTGAATATCTTTTCTTACGGAGAGATGCCTCCGGTTCAGATGTCCAATTTGTGATGCTGAACGGTCGGTTTCTGGAGGTGGATGGGAACGTCCTTGCCGATTTGGATGAAGCCCGCGAGAGCTATGTGGGGATGTAAGAGCGGGCGGCAATCAGCAGTCGGCAAACCCCCTCAATCCCCCTTATCAGGGGGACTTGAAGCATACATCTTGCGTCCGCCTCCATTAGGATTCTATGTTGCGTATTCACACGACACCAACGACTTAATCTTTAATTACTTCTAATCCTTGCATCCGCTCAAGTGCAAAGACGCGGGTATCTTGTCGTAATTCGCAAAATCCTTCCACACACAACGTCTCACCTGAAGCGCGGTTGTTGGGTATATTTAAGAACCGTTCCGGTATCACGACGCGCGTTGTCCACCTTTTCGCCCGCGGCTTCTTATAGTCAAACTGAATACTCTGCGCATTGTCAATAGCCGATTGGATTTCCGCGAATTGTTCCGCGAACTCTGTTTGTGACGGCTTTAGCGTACCAGTCCCAAAAATATCGGGTTCCCGGTACATACTCGTATAACATGCTCTGCAGATGAGTCTGAGAGTATCTAACTCGTTCGTCCCACCTTCAAATACCGGAATATCATGCACTAAATAGACATCCTGTTCCTCACCACAATCTGAACAGATCGAACCGTTTTCCTTAATAATCCGTCGTTTCCGTTCATCCCAATCCGGGGGCCAACAGGGCAGATGGTCATAGATTCCGGTTAAAATGGATTTTAACTTCGCGAGTTTGGCACGTAAATCTTCAACCTCAGCTTCTGAGGTTACGTTTCGCTCTACACCCGCATTTGGCACAAAAAGCGACAAAATGAGTTGGGATTTCTGTTTCTGCAGTGCCGTTTCAATCTCATGTTTCTGCATTTGCAACGTGATTATACACGAATAATGAAGGTATTCCCCGTTAGAAAGTGCTATATCGTATTCATAATCCGTCTCTATCTTACACACGGTACAATAAGGCATGTCATCCACCTCAAATGTCAAGCATCACGGCGGCGTTCATCTGAAGGTCGCTCCTGCAGCACAGGAATCACATAACTCCGCACCGTTACATCGTCATTTGAACGCCTGCAAGATGCAATACAGATAAATCGGATTGAGAATCTCACACATACCATCAGTGCCTCTTTTAATGATCCCGTACGTGTTGAGTTCACTAATGACCTCATTTCGTAGATTGAAGTCCACGCCTTCGTCACGTTCCATGATGCGCATCAGCATACTTTCAAAACGCGGGTTTTTACGGATGTTGGTTATCACATGTGTGATGTTGACATTGTTTTCCTCAAGGAGTTGTGCGTGTGCCGTTGTAAAGTGTGACATCGTAATCGGCTGAGTTTTGGGGATATCCAACTCGTCTGTGAGAATTTGTGCAAATCGGTTAACGAGAACAGGTTGACCAGCAGTTTGCTTATGAATGGATTCAATAACCTCTGGGGCAAACGCCTGACCAACTTCTTCCGTATATTGCCCAAGGAGTTCTTGCACCTGCTCAAGCGTAAAGTTCGGCAAGTTGAACTCGTCTTGGATATTGAACGGGGAGATGGACCTGTCGTAGTTGAGCTGCGTAATACTCTTGACACCAACAATACCGATACTATGCGGACATCGAGAAATAGGGTTTGAAACATAGATACGGCGGAGTGAATGCAGAAAGCCTCTTACCGCCTCCTTCGGGATGCCGTCAAACTCGTCTATGATGAGGACGACGTGTTGGTCACCCAGAAAACTGGAAACGCGTCTAAAGAATCTTCCCATCGAGAGATGATCGGTTATCTCTGCGTTCCCCAAAAAATCCGTTAACGCCTTGGGCAATACCTCTCCGCGTCGCGCAAAAACATTTTCTATCTCCTCGCGGATATCCTCGTAGAGGCCATTGTAGAAAACTGATGGCGCGCAGTCCTCATATACCTCAAAATTCAAGGCGATTGGGAAGTATTCGGGTTCTTCGTTTACGAATATGTCCAGCGCGCGTTGGAAGAAGGTAGTTTTGCCGGTCTGCCGTGGCGCGAAGATAACAATATAACGTCCTTCTTTAACACGTATAATGAAATCTGTTAGTTCCGCAGCGCGACTGACGACATAGTTTTTCTGTGGATGAACGGGTCCCTGTGTTCCAAAGCGTCTCATTTTTTCCCTCAGGTCGTAATATCAACATTCTGTAACACATTCACTTCGTTTAACAAGCATACCATATAGATACCTCATTGTCAACGGAGCGTGCCTACTACTTTTAAGTCAGTCCGGAATCGGATCTCTCTCCTACGAAAGAGAAGTGGTCAGTCTGTTATTAGCTTTTGTGCGTTTTTCAATGCTTTTTTCACGTCTTGGGGCGTAACATCAATGGTTTCTTGTCCCGTGTTGATGGTATTGCATGCGATAATGGTTTTGAGGATTTGATGTGCCAAGGTTACATGCTGCATAACATCTCTTGAACCACTCTGTCCAAAAATGCGTTGTTTCTGAAATCCGTAAAGGGTTTCCAATTCTCGTACTACGTTTTCTGGAACGTCGAGATCGGGGATGCGATAATTGGTGCAGAACTCGTCGCGGGTCTTGTGAAAGAGCACCTTGTATTTATCGGGGAACTGACGGTGGTCGATGTCAAGACGGCGAAAGCGATTGAACAGGTTTTCTCGAAGCTGCTCTTTGTGGGTTGTGAGTGTTTGGTTCCGGAGTTTATTACGAGAATCAGTGTAGTAGTGTACGCACTCAAAATCATAGTCCTTAAGTGCTTGCTCATTGAGCATTTTATCGGCTTTATCCCCGTACCTTTCTTCAAAAATCTCCTTATGCCCTTCGATGAAATCATTGATAAACTCAAGTTTTATCTGGGCTTCCTCTTTACCTTCTTCCTCCTCCATAAGTTCTTCGACGCTCGGAATTCCTGAGAGGTCGGCTGGTGGCAGGTCGTTTTCAAATTCTTCCATGAATGCGTCAACGATATTGGTTAGGGTCATAAAGCGGGCAAAGCATTTGACGACGAATTCTTTGTGTTTCTCTTCGAGTTTCATGGTAATTCTCCTTAAAAAATGTTACACCAGTGTAACATTTGGTGTAATTCGGTTGTGGTAGAAAACCCAGTGGTCGTAAGGGTTGAGAGGCATTTTCTGTGATTCGCCGTTGTGGAAAAAAATAAATTCTCGGAAAGTGTAACATCTT
This sequence comes from Candidatus Poribacteria bacterium, assembly GCA_965208635.1. Classification (GTDB taxonomy): domain Bacteria; phylum Poribacteria; class WGA-4E; order WGA-4E; family WGA-3G; genus WGA-3G. The sequence goes on along the minus strand of OZ242349.1, from coordinate 4,189,711 downwards.
ATTTTGATGGCTATCGGCAGTCAGTAATCAGGTGTTTTGCTTGGGTGTTTCCCCAAGTGCTACGCCCCTTTCAGTTATCAGTAAGAACGTGCGATGAATCGCACGACTACAAACGCGTTATTATGGTTGACGGTCAGAAGCATAGTGGTCAGTCATCGGTTCTCCATTGGTAAGCGGTTAGTGGGTTGTGTGGTGTTCAATCTGATTTTCATACTTAATTTATTTTACCACACTTATATAATATCATATATAACATAAGGATGCAAATTTATTTTTTTGTTGTCTGAATCAAGATTTACAGGATTCAAGGATTTGCAGGATGGACGTGCGATAAATCGCACGACTACAAACGTAGGTCGGGAATCGGAGTTCCCTCCTACAGAGGAATGGGAGTCAACAATTGGAGGGAATACTGGTGTGGTTAGGAAACTATGGTAGGTTTTAGAATTACTTTGACATGCTGCATCGGCGAGGTTAGAAACCTTGAAGAAACACCCCAGCAAAAACCCTACCGTGATAGGGGGTGCGCTTCGAATTGGGAGACCTGGGGAAATTGAGGAAACACCCCAGCAAAAACCCCAAGCAAAAACACCCCTACGAAACTGTCCATATATCTTTAGGATTCACTATAAACTTATGGTATGAGTCGTGTATCCTACCGTAAAAAGCCTTGCACTTGACGGACAGAAAGCATATAATGAAAAAACAAGATTTTTCCAAACTGGCATCATCAATCTAACAAGGCTGACTGTAAAATAAGATATGAATTTTCAAAAACATTGCGACCGTTATCTACAGAACATCCAGCAAACACAAAGCACTTCAGAGGCAACCCCAGAACTCTCACTATTCCCACATCTCCAAGCGTTTCTCGAAAATATTGCCGTTGCGCATTTCGGCAGAGACACGATCACATTCACGCAGGAGCCGAGAAGGTTGGATCAGATCGGTAGACCCGACTTCATCGCGATGGATGGGTTGCTACCTATCGGTTATATCGAGGCAGAAGCACACGGGAGAGATCTGGACGCGTTGATGGGGCATGCCGCAGAACAAAATGCTCGGTTTATCGAAAACCTTGACAATTTCATCCTCACCAATTTCGTCGAATTCCAGTTGTGGACGGACGGGCAACTCCGTGCGACAGCAAACATCGCGGACGCACCTGAGAATTTAGAGACGTTATTGGAACGGTTCCTGAATGCTGGAAACGTTCAAATCGCATCACCGGAGGTATTGGCGCGATACCTTGCGAGACGGACGCGGGAACTTCAGACACAGATTGCAACGACGCTCACCGATGAAGACAGCAACATCCACGCGATGTTCTCGGCGTTCAAGGAGACGCTCATCTCTACGTTGACCTCTGACGATTTTGCGGATATGTACGCACAGACGCTCGCTTACGGATTGTTCGCGGCACGTTTTTGAATGAGGTATTCTGCGGTAGCTTTACCAATTCCTGAAGCGGTTCCGGTGATTAAGACCACTTTCTGGGCATTGTCCTGAGCATGAATCGTATTTACACCAAGTATCAAAAGAGAAAATAAAATCCATGCCAACTCTTTTTTAACTCTCATTGTTGCCTCCTTCTACATGAACTGCTTTGACAGATCATCAATTTGTGAGAATTCTGCATTGCATAAGGTGAAGGTCATTGCCCCGACATTCTGTTCAGCATGACGCATTTTTGTTGCCCCTGGGATAGCAACGACTGTATCCGCGTGAAAGTTAATCAACCAGTTCAGGGCCACCTGAGTGGCGGAGACATCGTGCGCTTGGGCGATCTTTTCGAGTGTGTTGACCAATTCACGGCTTGATTCGATTTTGCGGCGGAGTTGGTACCGGCGGAGCCATGGACGGCTATTGAGCAATTCTGGGTTCTTGTGGAATTTGCCGGTTAGCAAGCCTGAGCCAAGTGGAGAGTAAGCAATTATCGTAACCCCTAGTTCCTTTGCTGTATCGAGAATGCCATTAGACTCAATGCGGCGATCCAGTAAGTTGAACCTGACCTGATTGGAAGCCAACCTCAACCCTCGAGTAAGTAATACTTCATGTGCTTGCCGCATCTGTCGGGCATTGTAGTTACTGATCCCAATCGAGCGGATTTTCCCAGCTTCCACCAGGTTAGCCATTGCGTTCATCTCTGCCCTGCGAGTCGTAAACCCGAAGGGAGCATGAATCTGATGGAGATCAATGGTATAGCCATTCAAGCACTCCTGACGCGTACCGATTGTTTTGGTAATTGACCGTGCCGTTCGTCCTATGGGATTCCATTTGGTAGCGACAATTACCTCTGGATCGGTTTTTCCTGCCCTTCTAAGTGCTCGTGCGATTGCACGCTCGGAACGTCCCCACCCGTAAAGTTCAGCGGTATCAAACCAATTGATGCCACCATTCAATACGGCTTGCACAATGCCATCTGTTTCCTCTACGGAAACTGGAGTCCATGTTCCGGCTGCACCGCCTTTGCCTTCTGAGAATTGCCAGCAGCCTAACCCGATGGGTGAGATGTGAATATCGGTTTGACCTAATTGCCGTAATTTGATGTTTTTATTTTTAGATATCGTATTCATTTTTCTTCTCCGTTTGATCAAAGGTCACCGTACCCAACGTAAGTTGCGACACGTAAAGTCCTGTGTTTCCTAGTGCTGAATATTTCATAATTGAATTCTCCTTATGTTATTGATTGACTATTCATTCAATAACATGGATAAAAAAACCTACTTCCTGATTGCCTCCCACAAGGCATCTATAATCTGCTCAACTAACTCATCCGTTAAGTCGATGAGCCCTGCCGATTGTTTTTGAGCCAGCGAACTCGCGACATCCAAGGTTAGTGTGGCTATAACCGATTGTGGCAAATCCTTGATAATCATTTCCTGACGGGCACGCTCAATACAGGAAATTATGGGAGCAAAATACTGGCTGACATCTGCCTCGACCTCAGTACGATAATAGGGGGAGGTCTTATACTGTTCCATAAAGATTACCTCCTGCGGATGCCGGAGGCAATACTTAAAGGTATCTTCCCATATCTGGCGGATTTGCGCTCTCAAAGGTTGACTCGGGTCATAACTTTCAAGAACGATATGGGCAGATTTGCGCTTGACTGTTCTGTAAAGGTCGTCAATCAAATCATCCTTGCTGTCGAAGTAGTGATAGATAATACCTGCACTCACACGAGCTTCTTTAGCCACTTTCGACATAGCGGTGCCGTGAAAGCCATTTTCCGCAATCAGCTTTAACGCAGCTTCTAAAATTGCTATACGTTTATCTTCAACTTGTTCCATCTGATTTTATCCGTCCACCTTGATTGAATGTTCGCTCAATATTATATACGAGACACCACGTTTTGTCAAGACCTGATTTTTCATAGCCGAATAGAATCCGACTTTGACAGTTTACACGCCAAATAATTCTAAAGATTTCGCGCCAATTATTTTCCTTACGATTGATCATAGATATGCCTATAATTGATTCAAAGCCAGCACCGATAGGAGAAGAAACAATGGATGTCCACATTAAAGCAAAAAACTTCGGTCCGATAGAAAAGGCAGGGGAGCCGAGTCGAGCCGTGAATCTGTATCGTGCGGCACTTTCAGGTCCGTTGCGTGATGATACGCGAGAAGATGTTAAAAATATGCTCAATGCTTGTCTTGCCGGGTTAAGCCATCCACATAGCACTCCGCTGGAGTGCGTGCATTGGGTGATATTGTGTTCTATAGACATGTTGCTCCGGAATCAACGGTATGAAGCCCGTATGGGCTTCCCCGGGAGCAAAGCGTGCTATTGGCAACTCTCCTACCAATCCTTGAAGATCGAAGAAGCCTGATTCAGACAACGACTCCGAAAATAACATCCGCGGAATCTGGGTCATCCGTGGTAATCCGCGATTCAGATGAAATAACAACCTTGAGCAGTCAGATCAGAACGTGCGATGAATCGCACTACTACGAACCAAGGATCGCGAGCGCAACTCGCTCCTACAGAAGAACTGGATGCCCCTACGCAATATTGAAGATCCCTTGACAAAACCGCAGTCTTAGAATATACTTAACACACAAAGCGACTCAGAATTAAAACCTTAACATTTGTTTTCACGCATCTCACGGAACAGGAGAAATACCCATGGCAACTCACCTAAACAGGGGCAAGATCCCTTACGTCCCCACAGACGCGGCGAAACTTTATCCAGAAACGGATGGAAAACCTCTGGCGGCGACCCACCTGCACAGAGCGTTGCTCATCTGGACACTACAGGCACTTGAGGCACATTTTTCGCAAATACCGGAGGTCTATGTCTCCGGCGATATTATGATGTATGACGTAGAGGGTCCACATCGCACGGCTGTTTCACCAGATGTTCTCGTCTCTTTCGGGATAGGTCCGAAGAAGCGACGCACCTATAAGGTATGGGAGGAAGGCAAGCCACCAGAATTCGTGATGGAGTTCTCAAGTGAAAGCACCTACGAGAATGACTTAACAGATAAAATGGACATCTACGCGGCGATGGGGATTCAGGACTACTTCTTATACGATGCGGAGGGTCGCTATCTGCCGTCTTCGTTGATGGGGTTCGAGTTGGTGAATGGTGCGTATGTAGGCATCCCCGCGAATGCTGTTGGGGGTATTCATTCGAGGGCATTGAATTTAGATTTCCATCTGCGTGATGATGGGAATTTGGCGATTTACGCGCCGAGTGCCGGGGAGTGGCTACAGACCCCCGCAGAGGTTGCGGAGGCACGCGCAGAAAAAGCAGAAGCAGAAGTCGCACGACTCCGTGAGCAACTTGCCCGTTTGCAAAGAGACCCCTAAAACATGCCGTCTACATGGCACTTTCTTCGGCTTGCGAGAAAATGAAAAATGTTACACTTTTCACTAAATTATTTTTCTCCACACAGAAGTGCAACAGAGAAACACCCAAGAAACCCACGCTACCCGTGGATTCTCAACCGAAATGCGCACAGAAATGCCAATTTAAAAATGTTATAAAAACGTAACATTTTGGAACATTTTGCGGAATTATAAACCTCGAGGTCTGAAAAACGCATCCGTTTGCATCTATTGCATCTTGGTCTCTCCCCAACTCACAGTGAGAAGTCCAGTCGGGTCAACCGCCATGCCTTCCACCATAGCCTCTTCAATCTCATCGGCAGTCAGTGTCGAGTCATAAATTCGGAGGTCATCAACGGCACCCTCGTAAGCGACCCCACCGGGCCAACCACTCGTAAATCCAATCTGCCATGTGTTCCCTTTAATATCCGCGCCACCGTTATACCCCATGTGATGAACGCCTTCTCTACCGCGGAATAGCGTAAGGGTTTAAAAGCGACAGATATGGTAAGTGTCATCTGTTTTACCTCCTTGGTCATTTCCTGTTACATCTACTGCCCAATGCGGTTACAAACCGCACCTACCGAGAGTAGTGGTCAGAAAAAACGTGCGATAAATCGCACTACTACGAACCTGTCATAAAATAGAATCCAAAATAGGTAGAACAATAGGACTTACGCCAATCCTGAAAATCCTTGAATCCTGCAAATCCTGATTCAGACGAATCAGCAATCGGCGGTCAGAATGAAGAAAACCGAAGATAAACAAAATTCCTAAAATCCGCGTCATCCGTATCATCCGCGATAATCCGCGATTCAGACAAAAATATTCCTACAAATCATCCAACGGGAACACGGGACGGCGGATGTTGTGATATTCAAAATGTAACGGGTTCACTGCCGTCAATCCGGGTGTATCTACCTCGATAATCTGCCCTGCGATGGGTTCGTAAGCGGCACGATAGGCGACGGCGGCTTTGACAACGATCATCCGCATCTCCGTCGGATCGATGCCGAGACTGTAGAGTTGCTGGAGACTAAACGGGGTCTGTCGCCGACTTGTCAGAGCAACCAGAGAATCTCCCACTGCCACCATAGCCGTCAAGCCTTGATCGTGGTATCTCTGCCCGCCGTGCCGAGGTTGCGTCTCTATGTACTGACCGTCGTGGATGAGCCGGACATTGCCGCGAATCGGGACGGGATCGCCGTGCAGATTGTCCGCTTTCCCACCGACTTCAAGAGAAACCGTCCCACCGACACCTGCCTGAATACAACTCTGAACAGCCTCTGGATCAAAAACGACAACGACGAACCCGGATGCTTCCTGCCGGACCAACTCCGATAAAATGAAGGTGCTATCTCCGGGTGAACCACCACCGATATTATCCCCCATCTCAACAAGAATAACGGGCGGGCTATCAGATTGGATGGCTTGCTCGACTGCCTGCGCCGCATCGGGAAGATCGAGCGTGAGTTGTCCGCGGGCGTTCCAGAGCATGTCCGACAACCGATCGGCTTCCGTCTGAGCGAGTTGTGGGTCGTCATCAGTGACGACGACGAAGGCAGGACCGGCTTCATGGACATCGGCATACGGATAACCCACTGCGACGTTTGCGACGAGAATATTCGGATCCTCTTCTAACTGCTTCGCGGCGTTGAGAATCGATGCCATCGGCGGCGCGCTGGTGACATGATACCGGATATTGAGGAGCATCGGTGGTTTGGCGAGTGCTTGCGTGGGTGTAACCTCTCCTCGGAGTATCCGCATCATCAATTCTGCGGCTTGTAGTCCACGTTGACGTTGATCGATGTGCGGCGTTGTCTTGTAAATCACGAGTGCCGTCGATTCAGCGACCATCTGCTCGGAGACGTTCACGTGCTGGTCAAGCGTGACAACAATCGGGAAGTCTCGACCGAATGTGTCGCGAAGCCGTCGTAAGACCTCGCCATCACCATCAGGATAACTCTCAACGACCATTGCGCCGTGCAGTGCGAGTAGCAGCCCTTCATGTTTCGGCGCGGCTTTGAGGTGCTGGATTAATATCTCTGTCATCCGGTCGAAGACATCGTCCGTTACAGGTCCTGCTGGTATCGCAGTAGCCATGAATGTCGGATAAATCGTATAATCGAACTCTGTCGCGCCTTGGATAAATCCACTTATTTCGTGATGTGCTTCTCCCCAACGCTTTATCATATTACCTGCATGGGTTTGAGAGAACGCGGCGGCATCGGTGGGGGTGTCGCTAAATGTATTGGATTCGTGCATGATTCCGGCGATAGCAAGTGTTGTCATAGTATTTCCTTATATGGCAGTCAGCCATCAGCAGTCAGCGATCAGAATATTAGCAATCAGCAGTTTTCAGTTATCGTAGGTTGGGTTGAACGGATGCCACCAAAATCGTGGAAATCATAGAAAAACGAAACTTTTTTCTGATACGTCATTTCAACCAGAGAGCAAGTGAAACCCAACGCTCTTCCTGTAAGGTACTCGGAAATATGGCAGTATGATGTTGGGTTTCGCTATATTCCTGATTGATATAACCACACAGAATGTTGAATACGCTTGAAATACCAACATTGCCTTTCTTAGTTCCGCTCAACCCAACCTACAATTCCACTCGGTGCGGTTAGGAAACCGCACCTACCGCGTTTAGAGATAAAAAAAGGTTAGAAACCTTGCCAGTGGAAACCAGACATTCCGCAAATCAAAAATGCCTTGACGGGTTCGCTGAAAATAGTGTATCATTTAACAACGTTTAAGTCTCCATTTTTCTGAGAGTAAATTCCGGCATTATAGCACGAATCGGAGTCACGACACGACGCATGACGCAGAACGGGACCCGGAAAAACCAGATCGAAGAAGCGATAGAAGTCGCCGCTGAAGCCCATCACGGGCAATATCGGAAAGGCACGCACACGCCCTATATCACACACCCTTACGCCGTCGGACTCATTCTAATGGATGCGGGATGTACCGAACCCGTGATTATTGCCGGTATCCTACACGACACAGTTGAGGACACCGACCTGACACTGGAATTCATTCGAGAACGCTTTGGTGTCGCTATCGCAGACATGGTCGAAGGTTGTTCAGAGAACAAAGCGTTACGGTGGCGAGCCCGTAAAACCGAACGGATCGAAGCGTTACGAACTGCGAGTCCTGAAGTCTGCACCGTAACATGTGCCGACAAACTTCACAACCTACGCACTATCATCTCAGAGTACGATGTCATCGGTGATACGGTATGGGATCGGTTTCACGGCGGTGTCGAGGATCAGGCATGGTATTATCGTAGTATTCTCGGTGCGATCGCCGACCGAGATGCCGCTTTACAAAAAAGCGGAGTCCGTGCTAAACTATCTAAACATGACAGCGGTGCGAGTACCCGCTCCGATGGGAAAGACACCGCACCTCAACAAGGGTTCCCCGATAGCAACGACGCTCGGAAGACTCCCGCAGCAATAGACGCTGTAAACCCTCAACTTTTTCGCCAGTTTCAGCAGGCTGTGGCATACCTATTTGAAGGAGACATTCAATGAAGATTGCGTACGCTTTTAGACGATGTGCATCGTATCCCTACAACGGTGGAGGGTTACCCACCGATGCAACAGACCGACGACGGTTTTTGGATCATGCCAAAGCGATTGGATTCGATGGCATTGAACTTCCCGCGATGAACCTTCCTGACGCTGAAGCCAAGACGCTCCGCTCAGAACTTGAAGACGCAGGTATGCCATGTGTTGCGATTCGCGGGGGTGGTGGTGCCGCACATCCGCGTGTTGCTGCTGCCAACAAGCAAGGTATGATAAACGCTGTCCAGTTCGCGGCGAACATGGGTGCGGGCGTTGTGAATTCCACGGTTACCACGCCACCTCGCGACCCGAACGGTAAAGGCACGTATCGCGGTGAACCGGTGTCGCAAGGGTCAAGCCGTCTCGCGAGTACAGTGGATTATGAACGCACCGCGAAGGCAGTGAGCGAAGTCGCCGGTATCGCTGCCAATCTGGGGGTGGAAATTTCCATAGAGATCCATCAAAACTCGATTGCGGACAACAGCTGGTCGGCATTACACCTGTTAGAACTCATCGATGCCCCGAACGTCGGTGTGAACCCTGACTTAGGCAACATCTATTGGACTTACGATATTCCAGAGGAATCGTGCGAAGATGCGATCGTCGCACTCGCGCAGCACGTCAACTATTGGCATTGCAAGAGCCTTTATCGGGTACATATCCCAGACTTGGAAACGGCTATCTACGTCCAAGCCCCGTTGCCTGACGGTGAAATCGACTACCGCTTCGCGATTGCGGCGTTATTGGAGGTCAACTACGACGGGTATCTGGCAATCGAAGGGATACGCGACGGCGACCAATTTCACCAAGATGGTCGGAGTGTGGCGTATGTAAAATCTGTTTTGTCGGATTTACAATAATAGTTGTAGGTTTTAGGTTCGGTTTTTCTGCGAAAAGGCTTATAGGTGGTAGGTGGTTGGTTATAAGTTAAGAGGGTTTTCGGAAACGATCCACCCCAGTTAGGAATATTCCAAACGGGTTTGAAAAGACCCTAACGACTCTTAACCTACCACTTATAACTTATAACCTATAACCCAAAGTGGAGCGAAGCGGAACGAACCGACAGCCCTTCCTCCGAGAACTGATAACCGATAACCATTAAAGAGGCATCTATTCTATTATGAAGAAAGAAAAAGTCCGACTCACGGCGACCGTCAAGTGTGCGGGGTGAGCATCAAAACTCGCTCCGGGTGAGCTTGCGCACATTTTAGGGAAAATCCCGAAATCCACGGACCCGAACCTACTTGTCGGCACTGAAACCTCCGATGACGCTGGGATCTATCGCATTTCTGACGAACTCGCGCTCGTTAACACGGTGGACTACTTCACGCCTATCGTGGACGATCCGTATACCTTCGGCGCGATCGCCGCGACGAACTCGTTGAGCGATGTCTACAGCATGGGTGGTGTCCCGAAAACAGCATTGAACATCACCTGCTGGCCCAAGGCTGACCTGGATCTATCCATCCTCGGTGACATTGTCCAAGGTGGCACCGAAAAAGCTATTGAGGCAGGGGCAGCACTTGTCGGTGGGCATACCGTGGATGCCCCAGAGTTGATGTATGGACTCTCCGTAACGGGTATCGTGCACCCAGAGAAATTCGTCAAGAACTACGGTGCGCGTCCCGGTGAAGTGCTGATTCTCACCAAAAACCTCGGTATCGGTATCCTCACCACAGGACTGAAATTCGATAAAATCGGCGATGCTGTCTTACCGCAACTCGTCGAATCGATGACCCGACTCAATGCCTCTGCATCATCTGTCATGCTGAAGCACGGTGCGAGTGCGTGTACAGATGTCACAGGGTATGGCTTATTGGGGCATGCGTCGGAGATGGCAGCAGGTAACAATGTCCGCCTAAAGATCGATAGCGGTGCTGTCCCCCACTTTGCGGATGCTCCTGCACTCGTTGCACAGGACACCTATACGCAAGCCTACCTTGCGAATATGACGTTCCTCGCAGACAAGGTTACTTTCCACACGGACAGCGATGCGATGCATCATATTCTGATGGAGGCGGAAACATCTGGTGGATTGCTGTTCTCACTTCCAGCAGAGAACGCCGACGCGGCGATAGCAGAGCTCCATGCCGCCGATTGCCCAGAAGCGGCTGTCATCGGAGAAGTCATGGAAGGCGATACCGCACATATTGAGGTATTTTAATGGTTATCGGTTGTCGGTTGTCAGTTATCAGTTAAGAGGCTATTGATTTAACAGAACCACTTCGGTAACTATAACCATTATGGCTCATTCTTAAGAGATTTTTGTGCGAGGAAACGTTTGTCTATACCATACGCTTAACTGAAAACTGAAAGCAATGACGAAGTCATTGCGTACTGATAACTAATAACTGTTAAAATATGACAAAAACAGAACTCGCAAAACAGATTCGTGAGGTCTCGTATCTCACAGGAGAATTCGTACTCCGCTCAGGAAATATCAGCAACTTCTACTGGGACAAGTACCGGTTCGAGAGCCATCCTGCGCTGCTCACTGCGATTGCTGAAGAGATGGCGAAATTATTGCCATCCGAATGCGACGGTTTAGCAGGTTTAGAATTAGGAGGTGTTCCGCTCGCAACGGCACTCTCGCTGCAAACGGGACTGCCCTGTTTCTACGTACGGAAGGAAGCAAAAACGTACGGCACGTGCAACCTCATAGAAGGTGGTGCTCAGGAGGGAAGCACACTCGTCGTTATAGAGGACGTGATTACGACTGCAGGACAGGTCTGCACGTCTATTGAGCAGATCCGCGCCGAAGGATACACGGTGGAACACGTTGTCGCCGCGATTGATCGAGAGGCAGGCGGGGCGGCAAAGATTAATGCGCTCAGCTGTTCGTTTGCTTCCGTTTTTACACTCGCGGAGTTAGATGCTATCGGCGGTTAGCGTGCTTTACAGTGAGAATAGTCAGCAGTCAGTAGACCACCAACAACCGTCGCGGAGTTCCCTCCTACAGAAGAAAAGAACCATTGAGGGACGAAATAGCCATATTACGCAGAAAGCGATTGGAGGAAAATGAAAATACTGTTTATCGGAGATATAGTTGGTAATCCGGGCAGAGTCGCAACAACGCAATTTCTGGAAGAACATCAGCACATATACGACTTCATCGTTGTAAACGGAGAGAACGCCGCCGGTGGCAAAGGGATAACATTTGATATCGTCGACCAGCTTCTTGCCTCCGGTGTCTCCGCGATTACAACAGGGAACCACGTTTGGGATAATAGAGAAATCTTCCGTTTTATAGATACAACCCCGCAACTGATCCGACCTGCGAACTATCCGACGGATGTCGCTGGACGCGGCGTAACGATTGTTACCTCCGATAACGGGCAAACTCAACTCGGTGTCATCAATCTCGCCGGACAGATTTTCATGAGTCCCTACACCAATCCGTTTCATGCGCTCAATTCGATTTTACCTGAAGTGAAAGCGGTGACACCCTATATCCTCCTTGATTTTCATGCAGAGGCGACATCCGAAAAAATTGCGATGGGCTGGCACGCAGACGGCAGAGTTGGTGCCGTGATCGGCACGCACACACACGTTCAAACAGCGGACGCACGCGTCCTGCCACAAGGTACAGCTTACATTACAGATGTCGGTATGACGGGACCCTACGACTCGGTCATCGGCACACGAACTGACGATGTACTCGAACGGTTTTTGACGATGATGCCCACCCGATTCAGGGTTGCCAAAGGCAACGTCAAGCTTTGTGGTGCCGAGATAGAACTTGACGAAGAAACAGGATTGGCAGTGAGTATCACGCCGTTCCAACATCAGTATTAGTTAGTTGTCGGTTATCAGTTATCGGTTGTCAGTTATAAGAGCGACTGTGATTTATGTGATTGATTGTGATGTGCCTTGATAGGAAAGGGTGAAGAGGTATGGTTTCCTAACAGGAGACCCTGCTACAGAAGAGCAGCCTGCAACAGCGGCGCAGGCGGGTAACGCAAAGAAACGAAAATATCTTCACCCACCTGACCGAACCGCAAGGTATAATTAAAAACTGAAAACTACTATGCAATTAGAAATCCCGATGGCAGCAACAAGAACTGTCCGCAGTGTCAGTGAAATAACGGATCTGCTGAAAAGTCTGATAGAACAACAGCCACACCTGCAAAATGTGTGGGTACAAGGGCAGGTATCTAATTACAACAAATCTGCTGCTGGGCATATCTATTTTACACTCAAGGATGAGAAGAGCCAAATCAGGTGTGCCCTTTTTCGGAGCAGTGCAGTACGCGTCCGGTTTTCACTGCGTGATGGTGAAGAGGTGCTGGTGCAAGGAAAGATCGGCATCTATGCTGTACGCGGTGAATATCAGATAACAGTCAATAATGTAGAACCGATCGGGATTGGCGCGTTGCAAAGAGCCTTTGAAGAATTGAAACAGCAACTCGCAGATGAAGGCTTATTTGACGCACATTATAAAAAACCGTTGCCGGCATACCCGAAAAAAATTGGTGTTGTGACATCCGCAACAGGCGCGGCGTTTCAGGACATCTGTCAGCAACTCCGTAAGCGGTATCCATTAGCCAAAGTATTGCTACACCCGACGCTTGTCCAAGGCGAGGGAGCGGCAGCAGGGATCGCGCAAGCACTGCAGGTGATGAATCAGCGAGACGATATAGATGTTTTAATCGTCGGTCGCGGGGGTGGTTCTATTGAGGATCTCTGGGCATTTAACGAAGAACTCGTGGCGCGTGCGATTTTCGCCGCCACGATCCCCGTTGTCTCCGCGGTCGGGCATGAAACAGATTTCACCATCTCCGATATGGTGGCAGATTACCGAGCACCGACTCCCTCCGCGGCAATTGAACATATCGTTCCAGATCAGGAGGAGCTTTTCGCCCAATTAGAGGGATATGACGCGTGGCTACGTAGAATCATAAATGACCAACTTGATGCGCAGCAAACACGACTCCAAGACCTTGAAACGCGGCTCGCACCGACACGGCGTAAGGACGCAATTTATCAGCTTCACCAAACAGTAGATGCCTTGGATGCTGCGTGTCGGACGGCTGTAGAACGGCGACTTAACGATAGTGAACGCGACCTACGAACATTCGCACAACGTTTAAACGCATTAAGTCCGTTAGCCACGTTGGAACGGGGGTATAGCATCAGTCGGAAAACAGATGGAGAGGTCCTCACCTCGGCTGAACAAGTGTCAATAGACGATAGGGTTGAGATTCAACTCGCAGATGGACATCTTGCATGTCGGGTTGAAGAACTTTCGTCAGAGGAGTAGCAATCAGCGGTCAGTGGTCAGCACACGGAGTATGCTTACTACCTTTAAGAGTGTTTTTGCTTGGGTGTTTCCCCAGGAATCGGAGTGTTTTTGCTGGGGGGTTTCTTCCCCTCCTACAATTCATAATGCAATGTTATAGGAAAAAAGATGACATTTGAAGAAAAACTTAAAAAACTAACACAAATTGTTGAACAACTCGAAGCAGGTAATGAACTACCCCTTGAGGATTCCCTCAAACTCTTTGAAGAAGGCATCGGTTTAATCTCATCATGCAGAAAGATGCTCGAAAACGCTGAACAACGGGTAGAAACCGTTCTCGAAACAGATTTTTAACGATTGCGTCTGAGCTGCTGCGTCCGCTGTCCTTGCAGATTTAGAATCGTTAAGAAATTTTTCCAAACCTAAAACTGGTTTTTTTAACCAATTTTATATCGGCGTTGACAACGGAAACGCCGACCGGAAGCAGATAGTTAAAAATATGTACTTAGAAAAAATTAACACCCCAGCAGATTTGAAAAAACTTGAACTCAAGGAACTGGAAGTGCTTGCTGAAGAGATGCGCGCCTATCTATTGGCAGTGCTCTCTGAGCATCCAGGACATTTCGCACCGAACTTCGGGACTGTCGAACTCGCAATAGCATTGCATAAAGTGTATGACACACCCCGCGATAAAGTCATCTGGGACATCGGGCATCAGGCGTATCCGCATAAACTGCTTACCGGAAGGCGGGAATCGTTCCCAACTCTCCGGCAAAGTGGTGGTATCAGCGGATTCCTCAGCAGAGCCGAGAGTGAATATGATGTCTTTGGTGCGGGACATTCCAGTACTTCCATCGCTGCGGCATTAGGTGTCGCAACCGCCAGAGACCTCGTCAACGAACATTACAAAGTCGTTGCCATCATAGGAGATGGCGGGTTAACAGGTGGAATGGCATTTGAAGCGTTGAACGCCGCTGGTGACTTTAGAAACGACATGACTGTCATTCTCAACGACAATAATATGTCCATTTCAGCGACTGTCGGCGCGTTCTCTAAACATTTTCACAAACTCACGAGTTCACCACAGTACAACTTCCTTCGCTCCGGCGCGAAGGGACTGATGAATCTGATTTCAGAAGATGCTAAGCAGATAGCGCGGAAAATCGAGGCATCATTGAAGCCGGGGACGCTGTTTGAGGAATTCGGATTCCGCTACTTCGGTCCCCTTGACGGAAACGATTTAGAGGCGTTGATACCCGTCCTGACGGGCATTCGTAGCCTCACAGGTCCAATTTTACTGCATGTCGTCACCGAAAAAGGGCGTGGCTATACGCCAGCAGTAGAAGATCCTGTCGGGTTTTACAGTGTCAGTGGTCCCTTCAACCTGAAAACAGGAAAGACAACCAAACCGAAACCTGAAACACCCGCCTATACGGAAGTCTTCAGCCGAACGTTGATTGAATTGGCGAAACGCGATGCCCGGATTGTTGGCGTGACGGCAGCGATGCCCGGCGGCACAGGACTCGATAAGTTTGCCAGTGCATTTCCGAGTCGATGCTTCGACATCGGCTTGGCAGAGCAGTGCGCCGTTACATTTGCGGGTGGACTCGCGACCCAAGGCATGCGTCCCGTCGCCGCTATCTATTCCACCTTCCTCCAGCGGAGTTACGATCAAGTGTTACACGACGTTTGCATCCAAAATCTTCCCGTTATTTTCGCATTGGATAGAAGTGGACTTGTGGGCGCGGACGGTCCAACACATCACGGCGTTTTCGATTTGGCATATCTCCGTTCCCTTCCAAATATGGTCGTCATGGCACCCAAAGATGAGAACGAACTACAATCTATGGTGAAGACAGCCGTGGCGTATCAAGAGGGTCCCATTGCGTTCCGTTATCCGCGTGGTACCGGCATCGGCGTGAAAATGGCGACGGAACCGCAGATACTCCCGATTGGAAAAAGTGAAATTGTCAGAGAGGGTGAGGATGTGCTCGTGATTGCCGTCGGGAACCGCGTCTATCCTGCGCTTGAAGCCGCACAAACGTTAGCCGATTCTGGAATCTCAACGGCGGTTATTAACGCACGGTTTGTCAAGCCGCTGGACACAGAGACGATTCTACCGCTTGCGGAACGGATCGGCAAGGTAATTACGATTGAAGATGGCGTGATAATGGGCGGTTTCGGTAGCGCAGTTTTGGAGGCACTCGCTGCAGCAGGTATCAAAGACGTGCAGACCACAAATCTCGGTATACCAGATGAATTTATTGAACACGGCGATGTTCAGCAACTCTATGCCCTCTGTAATTGTGATGTTTTTTGTTCACAAAATCTGCCAAAAAGCGATAGGATTGGATTTTTGGATGTCTCTTCAAAAGTCCAATAGATCTCCTTGAAATTTGCTAATTTCCTTTTCCAGAACCATTCAATTCTCCGCTAATTTTGATCTCCCCCTAAAATCATGCGTACTCCTGCTAATGTAACTTTTTGATGATTTTATTCGTCATAATTGTCAGGATAGATGCCCTATTTTCAGGGGGCATCGCTTGTAACTTCTATCATTAATAGGACTTACGCAATTTTGATCGTAGCATGCTCTGTTAGATACGGATGTTGAAAAAAACGCCGACGGTCCTTTGGCACAAACTAAAAGTTTATGCTACAAAAGAGCGATGTGCGTGAGTCCTAATTAATTGATGGCAGATTGAAATGAGCCAGCGGATAATATTACTGACGCACGTTATGTCACGGAGGCTATACATTGAGAATTTCTTTCTTAAATCCCTTCAAAAGATATTCCCAAAAAGTTGGACTTCCTCCTGGGACGCTTGTTTATACAGGTGAAGAACGGACAGAACCGGTTAGGATTACCGTCACTGATTATGATGAAACACACCTTCATGAAGAAGAGGTTCAAACGATAGAGGCGTGTCTCCCTTTCAAAGATACAGTGACTGTCACCTGGATTCACATTGAAGGCGTTCATGATACGCAGATCATTGAGGAGATTGGAGAGCATTTCGGGATTAATTCCCTCGTGCTTGAAGATTTGATGAGTCCTACTCAACTCTCCAAAATAGAGATATATGAAGACTATGTTTTTATTATCTTCAAGCATCTCGATTCTGATACGGCATCTCTAAACATCTCCAGGGAGCAAATCGGTCTTATTATTGGCGAGAATTTTGTGATGTCGCTCCAAGAAAACCTCGGATCACTCTTCGCGCCTATTCACAATAGACTCAAAAACGTCAATAGTAGACTTCGAAAGATGCGATCCGATTATCTTACGTATGCGTTGATAGATGTTATTGTTGACAACTATTTCATCGTGTTGGAACACCTCAGCGATCAGATTGAATCTGTGGAGGAGAAAGCCATCACAAACCCGACATCAGAGGTTCTCGCGAGAATCAATGACTTGAGAAGAGAGTGTCTACTTTTACGTAGACCGATTCTTCCGCTGCGTGATGTTCTCAATGACGTTTTAGATGACGAAATTCCACTCTTCACGCAAGAAACATCTCTATATTTCCGAGATGTCTATGACCATATGATTCAGGTCATCCACACGTTAGAGACGCTTCGCAGCGCGGCTTCCGATCTGTTTGATACCTATACCTCGGCGGTGAGTCATAGGATGAATGAAGTCATGAAGGTGCTAACGATTGTTGCGACCTTTTTTATTCCGTTGACCTTCATCGCCGGTATTTATGGGATGAATTTCAAATCCATGCCCGAACTTGAAGCGGAATGGGGATACCCTATTGTTTTGTTAGTGATGACGGGGGTTGGCATCGCTATGTTTCTCTATTTCAAGTTCAGAAAATGGCTCTGAATTTTAAAAAAAAATATAGTAAAAATGCAATTGTCTTTAGTTCACCACAGTGTTTCAGTCAGTAAATTGTATATCTCCGTCATTGTAGCGGTTTTCGGAATTTTGTATTCAATACCGGTATATGCCCAGTTCGCCGATTTACCACAGGATGCCAAAACGATAGACATTGGTGTAAGTGGCGATAGGGTTTCACAGACACTCATCCTAACGGCTATTGTTCCGATTCAGCGTGCTAATGGATGGGTCGGGGTTTTCGGTTCGCGAGCTTCAAGTGAAGGCGAAGTGCTCTCTGAGATTGCCAAAGCGCGTGCCCAAGGCGGTTTTCGGATGGGCACAGTCCGGATTGAAGCGTTCACAGATTTGGAACGTAACACCAGTAAAGGTAGCACCCTGACATCCCAGATAGGTAGTTATATCCGTCCTGCGATTTATGAGAGAAGCACCCTTCGTGTATCTGGAGGTGTCGGTGCCTTCCTTGAAAATATTCAGCCTCAGAAAGATCTTGTGCTAAAAAAGTTTGATCCGACCACGTTCCGGTGGTTGGCATTCTCGTCGGTCGGATGGCGGAAACTCAATATCTTGTTGAAGTTCACGCCAGAAGTTGGATTCGCAAACTATAAGTTTTCAGCTGAACCCGCACTCACTTTTAATCTTTCCACTCGATTAGGTGTCCGTTTGAGCGGTTCCCTCACATACAATAGCGCACCACTAACGGAGAGATGGCATTATAAGTATCTGACGATTTTGCGAGTTACGTTATAGGAGTATAACGCCCCTAAATGTAAATCACAACGTAGTCGAACAGTCTTGGCTTTTCCAAACAAACTTTAAGAAAGGAGAATAGGATGTTTTTGGAATTCATCGCGCGTTTAGAGGATATCATAAACGCGATTATTAATTCACCGTTTAAAGGTATTCTCTTAAGCGTTATCACGATTGTGACTTTACTCATTGTCAAGGCGATTTCAGGGTATTTTGTCAAGAGGTATGTTTACCAACACGCCCAATTGGAAACAAATGCCCAGAATTTTATGGCGGTGTGGGGGTATATCTGGACGGCTATTATTGCGATCTTCGGTATCATCAGTCTCGGCGGTTCGTTGAAGACCTTGGGCATCTCTGCTGGGTTTCTCGGTATGGTCTTGGGATGGTCATTGCAGGCACCCGTGACAGGTATAGCGGCGTGGTTGATGCTGATCCTGAAACGCCCCTTTAAGATTGGGGATCGTGTGATTATCGCAGGTATCACCGGCGATGTGATGGACATTACTTTAACACACGTTATCCTCAATCAGGTTGGTGGCACGGTCTCGAGTGAAGAACGTTCTGGTCGCGGTATCCTCATCCCGAATGCGATTCTGTTCGGACAGACCATCACCAACTATACCTTGGAGGAGGCGTATATTCTGGTTGAAGTGCCTGTTCGGATTACCTTTGAATCGAATTGGGAAGAGGCAGAACGGATTCTGGTTGATGCTGCAAAGGTGGTTACAGCAGATGTCATCGAAGAAATTGGTGAAGAGCCGTTTATCCGTGCAGAGTTGTTTGATGCGGGTGTGATGATGCGGTTGCGCTACAAGACGCGCCCGGTGGACCGCGCGAAAAGCCTCAGCGACATCGTCAAGATTGTTTTTCATGGCTTCTCCGAGAGTAAGACAGTTGAGTTCTGCTATGCGCATTCCGAAGTTATCTACTCATGGAAAGACCAACCCGCATTACCGGCAGGTCTTTCAGAGGAATAGTTATGTCTTTAGAAGTCTGGCAGGCGATACTCAATTTCAGATACATATCCGTCGTGTGGATGGTCTTGGTGGTGATAGGGGCGGTCATTGTCTATTTTCGTTTGACCTCGCAACTGCGTAAGTTTACAGAGGAGCGTGCCTACAAACCAGAGAACGCGGATCGCTTCTTTTTTACCTGGCGTTACGTGTTCATGTTTTCGATGGGCGCGCTTATCATCTTTCTATTTTCCGATGTCTTTGGGATCATAGGGCTGTCATTGGCTTTTATGATGACCCTGATGGGGTGGGGCATCCGGAATCCGATCATGAACTTAGCCGCATGGTTATTGATTATTTTTCAGAAACCGTATCGGATTGGAGATAGGGTTATCTTGGGGACGACTATTGGCGATGTGCGGGACATCTCGATCATGTATACACAGTTGGATCAGGTCGGTGGGACGATTGGCGGAGAAGAGAAATCTGGACGGAGTGTCATGATTCCGAACCAACATCTTTTTCGGTGGAATGTCATTAACTACACTCGCGATGAGAAATACATTCTGGATGAGGTAATTATTCGGTTGACATATCGTTCAGATATCACGCGTGCCGAGCAAATTATGTGTGAACAGGCGGCAAAAGTGACAGCCGAAATATGTCAAGAGACAGGTGAGGTGCCCTATGTTCGGTTTGAGTTCATTCCATCGGGTGTAGTTGGCAAACTCAGGTATCGTGTCGGTGCTGTGAAGCGGCAGAGTACTTCAACGTTAATCATTGAACGGATTTCCAAGGCGTTTCGGCACGAGGAAGAGATTGAGTTTGCCTATGTCAAGCGTGAGACCTTACTCACGCCAAAGGACAATACATTACCGCCACAGTATCTGCGTATCCAATAGTTCCGAGAAGGTCTATTGACGGATAGGATAGGATAAAATGAATGAATTAATTCGACAGATCCGTGATTTAGTTGAAACACCGGTAAACATTTTGGGTGAACCCATACAGGTTTTCCAAATTGTTTCATTAATCCTGACTTTGACTGCCGCATTGCTGGTGGCAGGTTCTTTACATCGATGGTTCCGTCATCTTTTCAATCGCCTCAGGATGCCGCAAGATATCCAAAATCGGTTACTGGCGTTGCTATTTCTCATCATTATGATTGTCGGAGGCGGTTTGGCTTTCAGGTTTGCCGGACTTGGCACGGGTTTCCTTGGTAAACTCTTTCATTACCCACTTACAGAGTTGTTTCAACCGCCTAAAAAAACTGTCGAGATTGGTGAATCTGGAGAAGTATCGCCAATTGAAACTGTTGAAGAGGGTGGTCACTTAACTTTAGCGAGGCTATTCTTTGCGTTTGTGATCGTCTTCGGGATGTTTATCCTCTCTAAATATCTGCAATGGGTGCTCAGGAGACAGGTGCTCCAAGATTTCCAAATTGCGAGGCATACCCAGTTTATCTTGCTTCGCTTTTTTCATTTTACGCTTATCACCATTGGGGTCCTTATTGCTCTCAGCGCCGTTGGCGTAAGTTTCACAACGCTGGCGATAATTTTCGGTGGGTTGAGTATCGGTATCGGTTTCGGTTTACAGAATATCGCCTCGAACCTGATTTCAGGATTTATCCTTATTTTTGAGCGTCCCATCAAAATTGGGGATCTCGTGGAGATTATGGACGTCGACATATTTGGAAGGGTGAGTAGCATCAATCTCCGCTCAACCATTATCGTTTCGCTTGATGAAAAGGAGATTATTGTTCCGAATTCGCAGTTAATTAGCGAGTCCGTTCATAACCTTACACACGATACGAATCGATTCCGTCTTCGGGTTCCAGTTGGGGTGTCGTATGGTTCAGATGTGGAGATAGTGAGAACCGCCATCATTGAAGCGGCACATGAGCATCCGACAGTAATTAAAGAGTCCAATCCTGCTATGGAAAACGTCACGCCACCGTTCGTGCGTTTTGTGAGTTTTGGTGAATCCTCTCTCGATTTTGAATTATTAGCGTGGATTCCTGACTCCTTTCGGCGTTTTGATATTGCAAGCGACCTCCATTTTTTGATTTGGCACAAATTGAAAGCATACAATATTACCATACCTTTCCCACAAAGAGATGTCCATTTTTATCCCAAGGAAGTGAAGTAAACCTTGACTGTTAACCATTTCTTGTGATACTATATACGCAGAAATACCCAAGCAAAACACCTCAAGCAAAACACCTACATCTATAATAGAACAAACTCAAGAATGCAAAGGATAGACACCTTTCTGGTAAAACACGACTTGGTAGAGAGTCGAGAACAAGCGAAACGGCTGATTCTTGCAGGCGCAGTGACCGTCAACGGAAACGCCAGAATAAAGCCGGGGCAGCGCATTCCGTCCGATGCCGAGGTGATCGTCCAGCAGCAACAAAAATATGTGAGCCGAGGCGGGTTCAAGTTAGAAAAGGCGTTACGCACCTTTGATATAAACGTCCAAAATCGGGTTGCGCTTGATGTCGGTGCGTCAACGGGTGGGTTCACAGATTGCCTCCTCCAGCACGGTGCGAAATTCGTCTATGCCATTGATGTCGGTTACGGGCAACTGGCGTGGAAACTCCGTACGCATCCGCAGGTGCAACCGATTGAGAAAACGAACATCCGACACGTAACGCCTGCACACCTCAAAACATCGGCGTTGAATACCCCAGAAGACTTTGCCTCCATCGCCGTGATCGATGTCTCCTTCATCTCTCTGCGAACCGTCCTGCCGAGTGTCATTAAACTTCTGAGGAGTTGTCAGGTACCAGTTATCAGTCAGCAGGTAGGAGGGAACTCCGATTCCCGACTTCCGTTGGAGGAAATCCTCTTAACGGATAGTTTCCGACAGAAACCGATGGTTGCCGATAGCCATTACGACATCATTGCATTGTTGAAGCCGCAATTTGAAGCCGGCAAAGTCCATGTCAAAAAAGGTGGAATTGTGTCTGACAAGCAGGTACATATCCAGACGATAGATAACCTCAGAGCGTTTGTGACGGAAAAACTCGGAGCCACAGTGAGAGGTCTGACCTATTCACCAATCCACAAGGACATCGGAAATATTGAGTACCTGCTTTGGCTTAGGGTCGATGGTGAGCGCACGGATTCCTATCAACTCCAGCACACAACTGCAGAGATTGTAGAGGCCGCGCATGAGTCTTTTGAGGGATAGTTATCGGCTATCAGTTAAAGGGGACTGCGATGGTTCTAACGGCTTTTGTTACTTGACAATTATTCTTCCGACGGCTGATTACCATTCTTCTGACAGAATAACTAAAAATCTTAAAATTAACCTAAGTTGTCATCTATTTATGCACATGGCACTCCGCTGGAGTGCAAGAAGTTGTGGATCCCAGTTTCTATAGACATATCACCCCGCTGGGGTGAGGAAAATTAAAAAAATGCGAAAAAGATTCAAAAAAATATCCATTTTCGTTGGGTTATTTCTTATTGTCGGGTTATGCGGGACTTTTTTCTTTATCCGGTCCCGGACCTTCCTGGATTGGGTAGAGGGACGGCTGGAGACCGAACTAAAAAACAGGATAACGGAAGACTATAAGGCGAGTATCGGTAAGATAGAGGGAAACATCTTAGGGAGCGTTAGCGTTAAAAGTGTTGAGATTTCCGAGGAAGATATACCCGTAATTTCCACAGGGAAAGTCGTCCTCAAATACAATCTATTGGGATTGCTAACTCGGAAATTTGAGGTGAAGGAACTGCAAGTGAATAGAGCCGAGATTCGCGCGCTCAGGAACGCCGGTGGTGATCTTAATCTCACACATATTTTTAAGCAGCAAGAAAAACAAGACCCCACACAATTCGATTTTGCCATTGAATTGCTCCAATTGACTGACGGAAAAATCGGCTACACCGACACGCAACAGAACCTTGATGTCTTGATTGACGGAATTACTCTTAGGGCGAAAGGTCCTCTTAACACATGGAAGCATGACGGAACTTTGAAAATTAAAAGTGGGAGTTTCAGGCTCAACGGTGTAGAAACTGAGATCGACATGTTTGATGCCGATTTTCAGATATTAACCAGCGGTAGCATATTACAGAAACTCCAACTCGAATTCGGCGACTCCAATCTGGAAGTCACAGGTGGATTTACCCACGAAGATACTGCCACTTCTTGGAACAGCAAAGTTGACTTGAACCTGAACCTCGCAGACATAGGGTCTCCGTTTTTTGGCAAAGGCATTGAACTTGAAGGTGCTGTCAACGCAACATTGACAGCGAACGGTACGGAGTCTGCCTTAGCAGGCACGCTCTCTGCAGAAATCCCGACGTTCTCCGCTGTCACAGCAGAGAATAGCCCAAAAATAGCGTTCACGGCACTACATGTTGACGCGGATTTCAATTCTGATCCATCCCCAACACTTACACTTAAAGAACTCCGTTTCCGAGTCGGCGATGGCACAGTGGTCGGTGATGGGAGCATCACGTCCGAAAACGCGTTGGAAGGTACTCTGCTAAAGAGCCTTCAACTACTCGCAACCCATCCAATTACTTACCGCGGAAAATGGGACGCTACCAGTATACAATTGATACCGCTATTGTCAATGTTCACCCAACTGCCAGAAAACCTCATAGGCAGCACAGGACTTCTCGCAAGCAGTGGAAAGTTCAGTGGAAATACCACAGATTCCTCAAGTCTCGAACTCGAAAGCAAGATAGTGCTGACAGAAACGACCCTCGACGAAGTGAAACTTGACGATTCAACACTTAAGGGCACAATAGCAGCGGGTGAATTGAAAATCGACGGGAACTTAGACGAAACCGAGGTTAACGTCGCAGGTCCCTACCCCGTGGAACAACAAGATGATTTGGAAATTCGAGCGTCGGGCATCAATTTCGATGACCTTATGAAAATTGCCAACAGTGAGGATCTCGGAGGGACAGGCAATTTGACTGCGAAGTTATCCGATGGGATACTGAATGGGTTTATGGAGATCTCGAATGCGACTTTTAATGATATTCCGATTGGCACCTTAGTCGGTAATTTTCGCTATCAAGAGGGACGGATTTATATCGAAAACGGCTTGATGACGAAAAGCACCATAGAAAAATCCTCAGTTACCAGTCACCAGTCACCAGTTAAAGAGGAACTTGAAAACTCCAAAAACCAACTGACAACTGACCCCCAACAACTGATAACTACTAAAACTGAGTATGAAAGCCGGACGACAATTACTGGGACTGTGGAGGTAAGGGATGATTTTCCTGTGGATATCAGCGTCGTCGCCGACTCCGTTTACGTTCAACATTATCCGAAATTACTGTTAGGTTCCGAATATCCTGTAGAAGGCGAAATCAGGGGTGAACTCAAATTAGATGGAACGCTCATGAATCTGGATGGCAGAGCCAACTTCAGTGTTACCGAAGGCGTGGCATGGGATATCCACTTGGATCCGCTGACGCTTCCTCTGGAGATTGAGGATTACAACTTCATCGTGCCAGACTTCAAGATAACGACGCGTGGACAGCAGCTTACGTTTAATGTTGCAGTAGCCTCCAACGGCAACTATGACCTTCTCCTCGAAAGCGATGCATCTGTCAAATTAGAGGAAATCGCGAAGGCGGCAAATATCAGCGATTTTCCCTTTGAAGGACGATTCGATGTTCGGGTTGTCGGAACGCTCAAAAAACCTGAAAGTACCGATCTCCGAATTGAACTCGATTTTTCAGAACTAACCTTCTTGCACAACGAACGCGGGTCGAAGTATCCGCTTGGTGATGTCTATCTGATTGGTAAACTCGTAGAACGGAAAAACATCACCGGTGAACCCGATATTTACGACTTTCATGGACATGGGTTTGAGGAAACGAGTCGGATTCAGGGTTACGTCAGCATGGCTACGGGCAACCCTTACGAATTCACAGCAGAGAGCAAGACCTTCGATATTACACCCATCCTGCCTATATTGCATCCGGCATTTGCGTCGGTTACGGGAACCGCTGGCGGGAACGCGTTAATAAGCGGAACGTTAGCAGATCTCGCTCCATCAGCCGAGAACAGAGCCCCGGAATCCCAGAAACAGCGGGTCTATCCGTACGATGTTGATATTTTTGTCGCTACCTCTCAACTCCGCTATGGAACCCCATCAGTGCAGGACATTGCCTTCACCAATTCTGAACCGATCCGTTTGCATCTCAAAAACGACACATGGACAATGAATGACCTTTCCTTAAGGACATCTGAAGATAAAGTTGAGTTTCTTGAATTGACAGGAACCTTGGACGCCAAAAGTGAGATGATGAACCTTCACGCTGTATCTGACGGGTTCGCGCTACCACCGATTGCAGAAGCATTGGGACTTCCGCTTGACATGCTGCAAGATGGTGCCCTCCGTTATGACTTGAAAGCAACAGGAACACTCACCGAACCCAATGTTGAGTTAGAATGGGCAATCCCAACGCTAATATTAGAAACAGAAGCGGGTAACATAGACATTGCCGATGCGGGTGGTGCAATAACGTATCAGGAGGAGACGCTGCGTTTTGAGGATTGTGTTTTCAAACTCTTCGGTAACGACGTGAATATGGAAGGGTACATCGACGTTGAACCCGAAGCAATCAACGACTCGGAGTTACATCTTCGTGTCGACACGATTGCCTTGGATCTCGCCACCTTGCCGATAGAAACTATCAATAACATTGGTTCCGGTGACGGAGTAACCGGGATTTTAGAGGTATCCGTAGAGATCGGTGGCACACTCGCTGAGCCACTTGCTCTACTATACACAGAAACAGTCGGACAACATCCGATCCGTTTTACCTCTTACATCCCCGATATTACGCTGGAGAGACTTCGTGTAGACGTTCACTTCGATTCAGAATCCGTTCGTGTTCAAAGGCTGGAGGCAAACGGACAAATGGGAGAGGGTCCCTATAATGTCCACGGGGAAGCCGTGTTCTCACGTCAGGATAGGGACACGATGCGGTTCGATATTGATGTATTCGCGTCACAAGTGGAAATTGGGGACTACGGTTTCGCTTCAGGATATATGAATCTTAGCGGTACAGGCTTAGATCTACAACAAATTACGATAAGTGGAGAAATAAACGAACTGGAGCTTGACGGTTATGATTTCCGTCTTATTAACAGGGCACCGCTCCGCTTCAGATCTAATCCGAGGGAGACCGCTGACGGTGCAGACCCTCTCGCTGTGCATATCCCGTTACAACTCACATCACCTGCTGTGACAGCGGCAGTCGAGGTAATCATTGCGGGGACTTTCACTTCCCCTGAAATCGCCATAGACTGGCACGGCATGCTCCATGACAAAGAGTGTTCAGGCAAAATCCAATACGAAGATGAACGCATAAACGTTCTCGGAATAGAACTCAAAAACCGTGAAGGGACGTTAACCCTCGCAGGCGTTATTCCGTTTAACTTGACATTTGAAACACTGGATATATCTGAACGCTTTACTGCCGCCCCCATCGATGTACGCTTTCGAGGTAGCGAACTGCCTTTCAATTTTTTCCCAGGGATTGAGACTGTCTTTTCAGAGGCAGATGGTACCGTTGACATAGATTTGGGAATACAAGGCACAAGTCAATCGCCGGAGGTGGTGGGCAATCTGTTTGTTGAGGCGTTGAAACTACGTCTCAAGGACGTTTACGGGTTTCCTCTTCAGAATATGCAGATGCAACTTAGCATGCGGGAAGACCGGATTGATTTCGCAGCGTTCCGATTTGACATAGGAGATGGCTTCTGTAAACTTGAACAGGGACAGATAGTATTAGACGGATTAACGCCAGAATACTTGATATTACGAGGGTTGAGATTAGAACGCTTCCCACTCGGTTCCACTGTCCGTCAAACTGTACCGCCGGAGGTGTTGGAAGAGGTAGAGGGACATATAACAACGACCTTGAGGACATTAACAGTGCCGTTCGACAGTTTCTTAGCGACTGGAGAAGGGACACCATTTCCGCAAGTCCGAGAGCTCCCTTCACTCACAGACCTTGTAGCCGTTTCAAATGCGGATTTATCCATCGATAGTGTCCGCTTCGCTTTCAGGGCAATGGATCGCTCTTATGACTTCCGAAATCCACAAGAAACTCCGATCGTCCTGAGTGATGGCACTTTCGCATTAAGGGAAGCCTTCACGCTTGAAGACCGAGAGGAATTCTCAATCAAGCAGACCTTTACCGAGGAGGATACGAAACCTGATGGTTTACTTGCCGATGAACAAACACTGTCAGTCAAGACAACGCTCAGTATTGATGCTGAAAGCAGATGGTCAGTAAACGGTGAGTTTGCCGGCGCGCTTCGGTTCAAGAATTTTGATGTCTCCGTGATAACTGATAGATGGCCTGCACCGTATCGGGTTAGGGGTGCGCTGTCTGGCAGTTTACAGATGAGCGGCACCAGCGAGAATCCGAAGATAACCGTGCGGCGGCACGAAAACGAACCTGCTGAACTCTATCTACATGATGTTCCAATTGACCTGCGCTGGAGAATCCGGTATCAGAATGGGAAATGGGAAATAACAGAGAAGCGATACGTTGAAGTTCAGTTTGGCGGAAATCAATTGACTTTCTCATGGATGATGCCTTACAAATTTGCGTTAATTCCGTTTCTTACGGCACTGCAACAGTCTCCAGAGAACGTTTGGACGGAACTCCAACGGGCCCCGATGCAGGGGACTTTGGATATAAGTGTAAACGACCTGACCGTGCTACCGTCCGTCGTTCCGGGACTCAGCACCGCGACTGGCACAAGCGAGGTTCATGTCAAACTGACGGGGACGATAGAAACCCCGCAGGTCGACGGTGGTGTGCTTTTCAATAATATTGGGTTTGAACTTCAAGAAGCGGGCCTTCGAGTTGAAGCAGCTGAAGGGAACATTAAGTTATCAGAACAAGGCGCGAATCTTAGACTTGAGGGCACCTTAAATGACGGCGGATTTTTGGTTTCAGGCGACATTACAGCCCCACCCGATAGGCGTATATGGGAGAAACCGCCGACGTTGAACATGTCAATGGGGCTCAGATCAACGGTTTTTGAACAACCGGGACAGTATCGGATTGATCTCGCTTCCACTTCCTTTGGTCTGCGCGGGGAACTGCTTCGCCCCCATCTAACAGGAGAAGTGGATATTAGAGGCGGTTACTATCAACAAAATTGGGAAAACGTTCGGGATTGGCTCACAGGGGTTTCGGTCAAGGAAACGGAACTTGTATTGAACTCCCCAATTTTACAGGATTTAGAATTGGATGGGATAGATATTGACATCCCCGATAATTTCCGTGTGCTTTCATCTATCACAGGACCTACAGATATTGAAATTGCCTGTGCCGGTAAACTCTTCGGTCCACTCAGTCAACCGGTTTTCAGCGGGAACGTTTCAGTGCTCAGAGGAAAAATTGGGATTCCGCCGCAGACCTTTGAATTCATTGAAGGCTCTACAATCAGTAACCAGAGCACTGTCAGTTTTGATCCGGAACTCAATATTTTTCTTCGGACCCCGAACCGTATTCGAGGCGTGCTACCGAGAGATGGGAGCACGATAGACCTTCAGGTGTATGCCTCCGTTACTGGCACCCTGAGCAATCCCAATTTCATCCTGAGCGCACCGCCTGAAACGACCACGGAAGTCCTCTCACATGACGATATTATAGATTTCCTCCTACGCAACGCTGCACTCTCAGGCGCTCTCGCTGGGTTCACGTTTAGTATCCATCGTCCTCTCGATGAAGACGCACGATCTATCAGTGCGGAGTACCCACTTGGAAAAAATGTATCCATTAAAATTGAGACGAATGAAAAAAGGGAACACGGGATTGACATTGAATTCAAGGGGCGGTTCTAATAGTCTTCAGTACGCAATTGCTGCGCAATTGCTTTCGGTTGTCGGTTGTCAGTTAAGGAGAGATTTGTTAAACGAAGACCTCTTACGGATAACCAAAAACCGAAGACCGATAACTATTATACGGCTTGCTATTGTATTGCTCTGCTGCTTTTTTTTTCAATTTGTAGAAGCGCAGGCATCAGATGCCCTCAATCAAAAACAGGTTGCCAAAATAGAGTACTACATTGGCACGACCCCTGCGGAAGAAACCACAGAACAACTCAATATACTTAGAAACCAGACAGTCATATATGTTGGCGATGTTCTGTCTCGATATGCCGTTGGAAAAAGCATTAAAGCACTCTACGCGACACAGCAGTATTCCCAAATTCAGGTATACACGCAGGATGCTCCCGATGGCATTGTTTTAACCTACCAACTGACCCCTTTCGCCCGCATCAAACAAATTTTGCTCTCCGGTATCCCTGAAAACGAAGTCAAGGAGGCTATCGAGCGTGCAATCCGTTCAAGGCAGGGAGAAAAGTATGTGCCTACAATCGTCAAAGCCGATGCGCAGCGCATTAGGACGGCCTGTCAAGCGTACGGGTACTTCGACGCTAAGGTCAGCGTCCCCGATGCACTCACCGAAGACGGCGCGTTAACCTACCAAATAACCGTAGGAGACGCGTTAACCATCGAAGACTTGCGATTTCAGGGCAATGCTATTCTCACGGACAACACTCTCAAAGAGGTCTGTGACTTTAGCCGAGGCTTCCCGATTTACAACAAATCCGCCGTAGATAGCGATGTGTTATCTATGTTAGCACTTTACCATAAAAACAATTACCCTACGGCTGGGATCGTCCCAGACTTTGACCCTGAAACCGGTGTGCTACAGTTTCACATCAACGAGGGCAAGGAGGTTCGGATTAATTTCGTTTCGGATGCCGGAGAATTTCCGCTCTCGCTTCAAGATGCGTTCAGAGAAGCTATAGTTTCTCTAATAAACACTACTTCCCCTTCAATATGGGAACGCCAGATAAAATCCTATTTCAAAGCCGAAGGGTACCACGACACTGTCATAGATGCGGAAGTCCTGGATGCATCCAGTATTCGGCTGACGATTAACCCAGGGACGCGTTATATCGTCAAGGGCGTCACGTTCTCCGGGAATAGGGCGTTTTCGGAGGCACAACTGAAGCGGGAGATGACGATGAAACCTATCGGTGGATTCCTGCGAAACTTACAAGCAGACATCGCAAGAGTGTTATTTCAACGCGAGCAGAGACCCTTTTTTTACGAACCGGAACTCGATACAGATATACATCGGCTCAAAATTTTATATGGAAAAGCCGGTTATCCGAACGTCGCCATTACGACGAGGCTTGATAAACAGAATCCAAACAACCGGCGTATCGGCGAAGTTGCGATACATGTCACAATCATTGAAGAATATAAAGAGATGATTCACCGATGCGACATCAGCGGAAACATGGCATTAGATACCGCTACGCTTCTGAAGCGTTTGCAGCGTGAACTCCCGCTCCCACAGCCGAACGCCTCGCTGGTGCGGAAAGACTACAGCGACGCAATCTTAAAAGCCTATCACGAAATTGGATACATCGATGCAGTGGTGAGTAATGCGTATATATCAGAAACGGTAGTGCCGGTTTTTCGAGTAGCGGGCAATTTCTCAGGACCCCTTGAGGCAGGTAAACTACCGCCGAAAATCCGGACGGCATTCGAGAGACATCACCTTACACTGACAGGTGTTTATATAGCCACTCATATTGGAAACCGTTGGAGTCTCCAAGACATTGAAGGGAATCCACACTATACCCTTAAACAGGAAGCGACACATCTTGAAGTTTATGAACACGGGGTCCTGCACCTCATTGTGGATACAGAAGGTGAACAGGTTGTGTTCGGCACTTTCTATTTTCAGGGGGACACGGACGTTGTAAAACAACATGTGCTTCAACGGGAAGTCGAACACCTTGAGGAAAAACTTTGGACCTCAGAAAAATTAAACCGTGCCTTGCAAAATCTTTATAGTTCAGGACTTTTTCGCAGCGTCCAATATGAACGTCTCTCACAGTCTACGCGTAGCACAGGGAGCCTTCAAGCGTCCGAAGCTATAGATACCGCTATCCGTCGCCCCAGGAAAATCAACGATGTTTTAATACAGGTCGAAAAACAGAAGCCGAGGACATTCAGTGTGAGCAGTGGTTACAGTTTCGCAGAGGGTGTCCGCGGAACGTTAGGATTGACGGACAGTAACTTTCTCTTTAATAGGAACATTCGAGGTCGCGCACGCGCCAGACTCGGATGGCGAGACGAATTGGGGTATCTCTTTGATGCCACGCTTACCGAGCCGTGGTTGATTGGACGAACGCGTGGTAGCTTGCAGGTATTAGCCAAGAAGTTAGAGGTAGACGATAACGTCCGCGCACTTCAAGGGAGTTTCATCCTCAGTAGAAACGTGTCTGAATCGCACCATCTCGATCTCAGATATAGTTACCGGGACTTGAATCAACCCGTTCCACCGATGCAAAGCACTCCTGTAGGCGCGAGCACCATCTCGCGAATTCCACTCCCTGAAGGTCAGAATCCGTTCAGCGCAACCGTGAGCAGTATTCGATTCTCCTGGACCTACGACAACCGCGAGCGGTATTTGAATCCTACGGGTGGTATGTTGAACGATCTCACCCTTGAATACGCCGGCGGCTTCTTGCAGGGTGAGACGAGTTTTATTAAAACGACGACAGATACTCGGCACTACCATAAACTTACCGGTGGACTTGTGTTGGCGACCGCCGTCCGATTCGGAATCACGACAGGGTTGCGCTCAAACCGTCGCGCAGAACTTATCTCTTTTGAGCGGTTTTGGGCAGGTGGCGGGACAACAGTTCGCGGTTATGCAGAGCGCTCTCTCGGTCCTGAAGATAGCGCAGGAATCCATCGCGGCGATGTGCAATTCATCTTTAACACAGAACTACGCTTCCCAATTTATTGGATGGTTCGCGGTGCATTCTTTTTTGATGCCGGCAACGTTTGGAATTCATTAGAGGACATCGATCCCGCAGCACTATTACCCTCCTCCGTCGGAGCAGGCCTCTACTTTGACCTTGGAGCACTCACAGCTGGAATAGATTATGCCATTCCACTGGTGTCTGTACCGGGGGCTTTAGACCCGACCCGAGCGTTCCACGTTCGTCTCGGCAGCACATTTTAAGGGTTGTCAGTGCGGGTTGCTCCGCAACCCTTTCAGTTTGCCTCGCAGTGAGAGTTGTCAGTTAAGACGTGTGGTGGTTGCGTATTGCGTGAATTCCACAAATTCTCTTTAACTGATAACTGATGACCGATTGCTGATAGCTATTCCGCCGACTCGCCGTAAGGTTTTCCCAATGCGAGGGGTGCTTCGGCACGCCCGACAAATCCTGCCAATACCGCCAAACAAAGTAAATAAGGCAACATCAACCACAACTGATATGGAATACCCCACCCGAGTGCTTGAAACCGCGCATCAAGTGCCGAACCGAGTCCAAAGAGCAACGCAGCACCGCATGCCTTCACAGGATGCCATTTCCCAAAGATAACGATCGCCAGTGCAATGAAGCCGCGTCCGACTGTCATGCCGGGTGTAAAATAGGGCACATCGGCGAGGGAGAGATAACCACCAGCCATCCCTGCCATTGCCCCCGCGAAGAGCAAACAAATCGTTCTCAAACGGAGAACGTTCGCTCCCGCAGCGGCAATCGCCCTTGGATGCTCGCCACAGGCACGGATACGAAGCCCTTGTTGCGTATGGTAGAGAAAAAAATAGACGCACGGCACGAGGATAAATGTGATGAAAACAAGAATATTGTGTGAAAATAGGGCACGTCCCAAGAAAGGGATTTGGGAAAGCAGTGGAATGTCAATCTGCTGGAACGCTGGCACGCCTTGTGCGATTCCTGTTATGCCGAAGAGTCGTTGATAGATAACCTCTGTCAAACCTAACGCCAAGAGCGTCATTGCCGTGCCGATGATCACTTGGTCCCCCCGTAGTCTTATCGCACAGAGCGCAAACAACGCCGCGGCGATAAGTCCACTGAGACCTGCCATTAATAGTCCGAACCACGGCGCGATCATAACGAGATCTGCCGTGTAGAAGGAACCGACCATCCCGAAAAACGCGCCGATGAGCATCATCCCTTCAATGCCGATGTTAAGCACACCGGCACGTTGCGAGATGACCTCACCCAGTGCAGCGAGTAAGAGTGGCGTTGCGCCTCGAATTGTTGCTGAAAGAATCTCTTCAAACATTTTTTAAGCTTACCTTGCGGAGAAATGACGATATTTGTAACTTGAGGGTTTTCGCGTTCGAGTCACCTGCGCCGTTGTTGCAGGTTTCGTTTTTGGTTTTAGTTTTAAGTTGCGGGTAGGCAACGGACAATGAAGGATTCCCCTATACGAACTCAAATCCTTCTCTATTCCTCCTTGGAATGTGAAGATGCGCGTCTACGGAAGATCTGGATAGAGCTATAGCCGATGACAAACAATAGGATCGTCGCTTGCATGACCAGCGTCACCTTATCGGAGATACCGACCTCTCGCTGCATGCTATACGAACCCGTCGTCAGCGCGCCAAATAACAAAGCGGCAGCAACCGTCACCAACGGATTTAGTTTCGCTAACAAGGCAACAGCAATCGCTGTGTACCCATATCCCGGAGAAAAGTTGAGAAAAAGTCGGCGGGTCAGTGCGGTCAATTCAATTGCGCCACCAAGTCCTGCCAGAGCACCACTGATGAAAAAGACGCGAAGGGTGTTTTGCACAATCGAAATTCCAGCGGATTCCGCTGCCGCCGCGCCTTCTCCCACTGCGCGGAGTTGAAATCCGAACACTGTTCTAAAGAGAATAAATGTGAGAATAATTGCCAATATAACAGCGATAACAATACCGAGATGGACCCGATGGGGTGGAAAAAGTCGAGGCAGAAATACCCACTGAACGATGCGATCACTCTGCGGACCCCGTTTGGCGGCTTCCTGCAACGGACCCCCATCTATCATCATACTCACCAGATGCAGCGCGACGTAATTCAACATAATCGTGCTGATAACCTCGTTGACCCCGCGCACCACTTTGAGGACAGCCGGAATGAGTCCCCATACGCCCCCGGCGACTGTAGCAAGTCCGAGACACAACGGCACTGCGATCCACGGGTTTTGTGGGAAAATTGGCGCGAGTTTCGTCCCAAACCATGTCGCCGTCAATGCTCCTATCAAAAATTGTCCCTCAGCACCGATGTTCCAAATCCCGCACCGAAACGCCATGGCAACCGAAAGCCCCGCCATTAGAAACGGTGTGCTTTTCACCAGCGTTTCTCCGAACTTTCTCCCAGTACCGAACGCACCACTCACCGCGGCTTGGTAAGCCTCCAGTGGATTATAGTGACAAAGCAACATTATGATGGCATTCGTTACAAACGCGCTTACAAGGATTAGAATAGGTGTTAGGACCCAGTGTAGGTTGATTCTTTTTAGTATCATGTGTAAATGAATATTAGAAATGCATTAGGTAATTAACGGGAAACCATGAATGGTCTCCCTACTACAAACGAATCTGCTTGTCGTCGTGCGATTTATCGCACATTCGGTAGTTACAGTTTAAAGAATTTCTCCTGTCATAAGTAGTCCCAACGCCTCAATGTCGTTGCGTTGTGCTGTGGCATCAATCAACTTGCCCCTCGACATGACGTAGAGTCGATCACTCAACAGTAAAACTTCGTCTAACTCTGTTGAGATTAACAGGACGGATTTCTTTTCGTCGCGTTGTGCCAACAAATTCTCATGGACATAGCGAGCGGCGTTGACATCTAAGCCGCGCGTGGGGTTGACAGCAATGAGTAAGTCGGGTTGAAGCGAGATTTCTCGGGCGAGGACGATTTTCTGTTGATTGCCGCCGGAGAGTGAGGAAGCCGGAATATCAGCAACAGGCGGACGGATGTCATAATCTGCGATGAGTTGCTCTGCTGTTTCACGTTTCATTTTCTGGTTAAGGACATTCCAGTGAGCGAGGTTTTGTAGATGGGTCACGTTCAACAAGAGGTTTTCCGTAACCGAAAACGCGGCAATGACACCTGTTGTTTGCCTATCCTCAGGAATATAGCCGACACCGCGCTGGCGTACCGCCTTGATCCCTTTCGGATCGGTTCCTAAGATGCTAACTGCTCCAGAAGCACTGGATCGTAAACCCATGATCGCCTCGGCGAGTTCCCGTTGCCCATTGCCATCTACGCCTGCGATTCCAACAATTTCACCGCGGCAGGTTTCCATAGAGACCTCTGACACCGCGACCTCGTTTCGACTGCCGAGGACGGTTAGATTTGAGAGTTGTAGAACATTGTCCGGAGGATCGTTCTCGCGGTGCGTGCCGGAAACCGAGCGTTCAACGTCGGTGATGTCTTCTCCAATCATCTCCCTCGCGAGTTCGCGGGCAGTGAGTTCACCCGTCGGACCGAGGTAAACCTTCTTGCCACGCCTTAAGACGGTAATCCTATCGCTGATGCTCAAGACCTCTTTCATTTTGTGGCTAATGAAGATGATCGCTCTGCCATCGGCTTGGAGTTTGCGCAGAACTGTGAAGAAGTCTTCTACCTCCTGTGGGCTTAGAACGGCAGTGGGTTCATCAAGAATTAGGATCCGAGCATCAACAGCGAGTGCTTTGAGGATCTCCACACGTTGTTTTAAACCTACTGAGAGTGTCCGTACCAGCGCAGTCGGATCGACAGTGAGACCAAACCGTTCTGAGAGCTCCTCAGTAATGCCGATAGCCTCCTCCTTCTTAAACCGGAATTTCCCGAGCCCCTGCTTATAATCACCGTTTGAAGACGCGCTTCCTGTAGGGTTTGCCCCTCGTTGTCCAAGTGCTAAGGCAATATTCTCAGCGACCGTCAGATTTTCAATCAGCATAAAATGCTGATGTACCATGCCGATACCACTCGCAATCGCATCCCGCGGCGACTTTGCCCGTAACCGGTACCGCCAGTTTTCGCGATCGGTAACATAGATGCGTCCCGCTGATGGTTGGTAAAGTCCATAGATAAGATTCATCAGCGTGGACTTCCCTGCGCCATTTTCTCCTAAAATTGCATGGATTTCACCGGCTTGGAGTTCAAAATCGACACTGTCAACGGCAACAAAGTCGCCGAAGGTTTTCGTAACGTTCCGAAGTTCAAGTATATTCTCTGCCATAGTCGTCTGGATCAGGATAACCCCTATATCCCCCTTATCAGGGGGCAGGGACAGGCTTTTTCGATCTTTTCAGGATAAAAAGGTATTTGCGTCTATAAAGGAGCCCCGCTATTGCGTCCATTGCGCTGCTCTTGCTGTTGTCAGCTCACCATCGTAAGCGATAACCCGAAGTGAAACTTTCCAACGCTCACCTGCCGGTGTTGATACGGAACCTGTCCACGTCGGGTTATAGAGTGCCATTCCATAATCCCGAATAAACCACGGACCGCGGACCCCTTTATTGAGGATCGCCATACAGATACCAAAGGGTCCATGCCCTGCCAATACGTTCTGATAGGCAACGAAATCCGATTCGCCTTCATGAACAATTTCGACACCACCCTTGCGTCCATTGTCCCCCAACACAATACCGCCCATGACAGGCAGCAGCCTCGGTTCAACGCGGATACCGATGCTTCCGAATTTTGTCTGTGGATAGGTTACAGCCCCGTAAGAGGCAACCTTTTCACTGGTCATATCGCAGACGGTGGCATCGGCGAGCGCGTAAAGATTGACAGTGCGGATTTCGTCAATCAAGGGTTCTTCGTTTTCATCTCGCCAGATAACATTTTGGACGAACTGAACGCCATTGGTATGCGGAGTAATCCCAATCTCTCTCTGTGTGTCCATCCGTCCCAATCTCTCAAAAACCTTGTCTGTGAAGGAACGACGCGGTGGAGATGCCCAGAAACCTGCTTCTCTGTCGCCGACCTGTACGGGTCCCTGTCCAACAAAAATACCGTTATGGAATGGATGATCGAAGGCAAATTCCTGAACAACGGTGTGTCCCGTTGGTGTATAGAACGGGAAGACGAAGGGACGATAAAAATTCGCACCGACACCGCCCAAACAGCGACCTGTATCACCTTTGACGACTAAATGGGTTTTGGCATTAATTATAACGTCAAATGTACTCATCATTTTCCCCAGTAATTCTTAAGTCGAATTTACATTATTAATTCACTTCAGGTGTTCTTCAAACCAGTCTATGATACGGTTCCAGTAATCGGCTCGGTGTTCAGGGCACCACCGGACGTGTAAATGGCTTTCGCCACGGTACCAAACAAAAGTCGCATTCTTCTTAAGTCTACGTAATCCAGAGAAAAGTTCTCCAGATCGCGCGTAGTCAAAACCGTTATACCCCTCACCACAATAGATGAGGATAGGGGTTTCTACCTTATCCAAGTGAAATAGCGGTGAATTGTCAATATATCGTTGGCGTTGTTCCCAGAGTGAACCGCCCATACGTACCTGTCCACCTTCTGCCGATCCAATGCCAAGGCTGGTTCCCTGTTTCGTGAGTTCTCCGTAATAACTGGTCAGATTGTAGACACCTCCGCCGCAAACTGCGGCTTTGAAGCGGGTGGTTTGCGTAATCAGTCCCACTGTACAGTATCCACCGTAACTGTAGCCCATTATCCCCAAACGATTCTCATCAGCAATACCCATCTCAATGACGTTATCTACTGCGGGGAGTACGAGTTCTGAGAGTTCTATCATGGGATCATGAGATTTCAATGGCGTGTCAACTCCAAGAACAGCATAGCCTTCTGTTGCTAACAGCTGAAAGTTAATTTCACCCATGAATCCAAAACGATAAACGTCCGCTGAAAGGTCACGACCGCCATACACCCACGTAACTAAAGGATAACGCTTTCCTTCCTCATAGTCAGTAGGCAACATCAAAACACCTCGCAAATGCTGACCTTCTGCCGTTTTCGATTCGATGAGACGGACATCCCCAAAATGTAGGTCACGCAGATGCGGATTGAGATCGGTCACTTGGTGTCGTTTCCCCGTGCCCATATCGAACGTCCACACCTCCTCTGGGGAAGCCGAATCCTGCGCTCTATAGGCAATCTGCGCGTCCCAACCTACAGCTGATAAGTCGAATCCCTCTGGCAAACGGCCGGTTATGGAAGTTGGTCCTTCAAATAGACACCCAGCGTGTGCTTCTACGGTGTTTATCAAATAAAGTCCATCTTGCTTTGTTGCTGGATCATGTGTTTGGATACAGATAGATTGCTCATCGTTTGATTGCCAAACAGTATGTATCCCTTGTTTTGCCACAACACCGACAATATGCCGATCCAATCCATCTGTGAGTTTCCGTTTACTGATCCCGTCCGCTGCGAACTCCCAGACATTTCCATCAAAGACACAAAAAATCGAATCGCCAGATGGACTCCATAACGGTCGCGTAGAAAATCGAGGGTTCTCTGCGAGATTTGCAGCAAGATTTTTCTGTTCACCACTTTGCGTTGATACCAAAAATAGCCCATCTGGGTGAGCATATACCAGATGCTTGCCATCTGGTGCCCAACTCACGACTTGTGATCCTTCTCTGAGACCCGTTGCTATACGTCGGACTGGCGTTCCATCTAAAGGCACCAATAACAACTCAAAAACAACTTCATAAGCTGTCAATTCCCCCGGTCCTATCAAGTTAATCACAGCAACTGCAGCACTATCCGGGGACAAAAACACTGATAACGTATATAATCCACGTGCGAGAATTGATACCTCACCAGTGCCGCAGTCAAAGACCCCTAAATCCCCCTTAAGGTACGCGAATGGATCCGTTTCCATCTCTAAAGAAAACTGTTCATACGTTTCAGTTTGCCAAACGTTTATTGACCGCGGACTGGTGTCGGGTGAGATGAATGTGGAGATGTCTATATCTTCTGGACGTAACTTTGTAATGAGATGTTTTCCGTCTGATGTCCACTGCGGTGCCTCCATACCAAACACGGCACTAATGGGTTTCTCACCGACGCACCGCAGTTTATTTTCAAGCTTATCCCAGACCCAAAGCTGTGGTGCCCCCATTCGGTCAGAGCAGAATGCCAAGGTGTTCCCATCTGGGGACCACCGTGGTCCCCAGTCAATCCCATCATCTGAACCCAGTTTATAGGATTCCTTCGTTCTAATGTTGGTAACCCAGACCGCACTACTATAATTTTCAGTGCGTGCCCCGGTCGGTAGATGATTGGAGAATTCTGTGGTTTTTTCTTGGAATGATGATTTGCGATTGGGGTCCTGCACAACATAGGCAAGAAACTCTCCATCAGGGGAGATCTGCAATTGTGAACGTGGTGAGAACGATTTAATTTTGAGAATATCTGAAACTGTCAACGTTTTGCGAGTCACTCTTTGCCTTTCTTTTCTTTATCTTTAATTCCTGATTTCTTGTAGACAAACCCGTGCTGAGTAGGTAATCGTGTTGGATACGTCACGCAGCCGTTTCTCCTTATAGAAAAGCACGCCCCGTATCACTACGATGCTTCCCACGAAATGACGCTAAAAAGTATATGTTATTTGTGTAGGCATGTCAACAGAAATTCTGTAGCAGAGTTGTTGGTTTTGACATACTCTCCCTGCTAAAGCATGGGAGATTCTCTAAAGAGAATCCGTTTGCTTGGCAGTGGGATTGTGGGGTATCGACTTCGGATGAAGTCTGCGAGGGGTGCTTGCGATCGCAAGTCTGATACCCTCTAACCCAAAGGTTGATGTCCCAACCTTAAGAATGTTTATTGCAGCGTTAACATCCCGATGGTGCTTTGTTTTACAGCCTTGGCACCGCCAGTAGCGCACCGATAGATCCATGAACATTTGTGTCTGTCTACAGGTGCTACACGTTTTAGAAGTCGGTTCAAACCGATCAATGTAGCACAGTTGCTTCCCGTGCTTTTTTGCTTGGTGCCGCAACTTCTGCTGGAACGCATACGGCGCAATATCAGAGACCTTGCGTCCCCAGAGACGTTTCATACCTTCAAAGCAAAGGGTCTCGAAACACAGGCTATCGTGCTGATGCACCAAAGACTTGGCGAGTTTCCAATGATGGTCTTCACGTTGTCGTTTGGTTTTTCGGTGAACACGGGCAACGGTCTTGCGTTCCCGCTCTCTGTTGTTGCTGCCCTTAACTTTGCTTGAATACTTTTGTTGTGCAGATTTGAGTTCCGACTGCGCAGTGCTATAGAAGTGAGGCGATTCCCGTTGTGTGCCATCCGAACAGGTGAACATCGTTTTGATACCGAAGTCATACCCTGCAGCTTGACCCGTCTTAGGTGTCACTTCGGTTGCGATGTGGTCTGTCACAACGGACATATAGAAATCTCCGAGGGCATCTGCTTTGACGGTGACAGTCTTGATATTTCCCAGGATTGGACGACTGAGATTAAAACGATAGTGGCGTTTCATGATACGCACTTTATCGCCATAGATACCAAACCCAAGATCACCTTCTTCGGGATCGGCGAACTCAAACCCTGAGGGTCCCATCGTGAATGAGTATGGATTTCTCCAAGAACGGAACTTCGGGGGACGTTTGGCAATCTTGTTAAAGAATCGCTGGTAACCTTCATCAAGACGTTTGAGCACCCGGCGGGCTGCCCAAGAATCCAACTCCCGCCAGTGGGCAAATATCTCGGAGTGTGATTTACGCAGTATCGTGAACGCTCGCGACATTTCTTTATAGGATAGATACGGCAGTCCAAGAGAATACCGGGTGCGTTGCCACCCGAGAAAGTAGTTAAAGATATCGTGTGCGATCCACGTCAAGTGTTTCAGATGACGATTGCGTTTGGCACGAAAGAGTTTAAAATTAAAAGCAAACATGGTCTATCAAGTATCAAGTCTTTAACCCCTCATCAGTGGGTGGGACCGACACGCTACCAAGCGGTAACGCTGATGATGCCGGTCCAACTTGACACATCTATTAAACCACATTTTTAGTAAAATGTCAAGTGTTTTTTCAAAAAAACGCTATGGTCTAATTCAATAGGACGGTTCTGTATCCCCCTGCTAAAGCATGGGGGTTTTAGAACCGAAGTTTTGATAAGTTATAAGCGGTCAGTTAAGAAGGTAGATGAATCAGTGAGTCGGGAATCGGAGTGTTTTTGATAGGGCGTTTCTTCCCCTCCTATAGAAGAACTGGATGCCTCTCATGTAATGTATTAACGCTTTGCATTTTTCGCGTAAATGTGCTATACTGTATCAAATATTCCT
The DNA here is from genome assembly GCA_965208635.1 of Candidatus Poribacteria bacterium. GTDB lineage: Bacteria > Poribacteria > WGA-4E > WGA-4E > WGA-3G > WGA-3G. The sequence goes on along the minus strand of OZ242349.1, from coordinate 4,148,395 downwards.
ATGAAATAAGGAGAAATTTTGAAGTGATACAGATATCCTACAAGTTACGAAATAACGTTGCAATCTATGCATTATACCTTTGCTTTTTCATCATTGGACTCATGCTCATTGGGAGCACGAACCTTGAGGCAAAAGGGCATGAAAAATTCAAGGTTGCTATGCTGCTTCCCGGTTCAATCAGTGATGCGGGTTGGAACGCTTTAGCGTATGAAGGACTGAAAGCGATTGAAAAACAGCTCGGTGCGGAAATCAGCCATGCCGAGGCCCGAACCCCGACAGATCAGGAAGAACAATTCCGTGCTTATGCACTCGACGGTTACAACATGGTGTTTGGACACGGATACGAGTTTCAAGACCCTGCGAAAGCAGTCGCACCTGATTTTCCTGAGACGATTTTCATTACGTCTTCTGGTGGCACAATCGCAGACAACATCTCACCTGTCAATTTTCGTGTTGAACAGGCGGCTTACCTGTTAGGGATGATCGCAGGAGAAATGACCCAAACCAATAAACTCGGTGTGATGGGTGGGCAGAACATCCCATCTGTCAACAGCACATTTATGGCGTTTGAGGGCGGCGCGAAAAGTGTGAATCCTGAAGTAGAGGTGTCTTGGGTATACGTCGGGAACTGGGAGGACATCGGCAAAGGCAAGGAACTCGCACTTGCACAGATTAATGAGGGTGTTGACTTCCTTTTTCCGAATGCAGATGCCGCGGGACTCGGTGCTTATGAAGCCGCTGAAACTGCCCAAAAAGAGGGAAAAACTGTTTATGCCTTCGGAGCGAACCGCGACAAGAGCGATATTTCCCCAGAAGTCATCATTGCAAATGCTGTGATTACGCCCAATGCGTTTGTGCAGATTGCTAAGATCATTAAAGAAGGCAAATTTAATCCCCAAATCTATACCTTCAATATGCTAACGGATGAGGCAATCACCCTGACCTATAACCCCGCATTGAAGGATAAGGTGCCGGCAGATGTGCAAAAATCCGTTGAGGACGCAAAAGCCAAAATCCTCGCTGGTGAGTTGAAAGTGCCACAGATCGATTTCAGTGAAGAGGATTAATCCATCTTTAACAACGCAGGTAGATTCACTTTATGAAACAACGGATTTACTGGAAAGTGGCGGATAAACTTGTAAGTTGCACCCGAATCCTATGTCTTTTGGCAATCGTATTCATATTAGGTTGTGAGAGACTTCAAGATAGTAGCAAAATTATCCATGTGCCAGAATCGGAAACGTTCAAGGTAGGTATGCTTCTGCCGGGTTCCATCAGCGATCAAGGTTGGAATGCCTTGGCACATGACGGATTAAAAGCGATTGAAACGGAATTAGGAGCAGAAATCAGCTACGTTGAAAGTCTAACGCCCACTGACTGGGAAGCAGATTTTCGTTCCTATGCGATGCAAGGATACCATCTCATCTTCGGGCACGGCTACGAGTACCAGGAAGCCGCGATAGCAGTCGCACAAGACTATCCTGAAATCGTTTTTATTACGTCCGCGGGGGCAAGCGGTGCTATCCGCGAGAACGTTTCATCGATGGTTTTTCGACTTGAACAAGCCACGTACCTTTTGGGTATGATATCGGGTCTGATGACACAAACGGATAAGATTGGCATTATCGGTGGACAGGAACTTCCATCTGGCGGTAGCACGTTTATGGCGTTTGAAGGTGGCGTGAAAAGTGTTAACCCTGACGCAGTTGTGCAACGCGCCTATGTGGGAGACTGGGAAAACATCGCTAAGGCGAGAGAACTGGCACTCGCACAGATACAAGAGGGCGTTGACTTTATTTTTCATAACGCGAATGAGGCAGGAATCGGTGTGTTTGAAGCAGTCGTCTTAGCGCAAGACGCAGGCAAAACCGTTTATTCCTTCGGTGCCAACCGAGATCAAAGTGCTGTTTCCCCACGCGCAGTACTCGCCAATGCCGTGATTACACCAAAACCGTACGTACAACTCGCAACAGCAGTCAGAGACGGTACGTTTGAATCCAAACTCTACATCTTCACAATGACAACCGACGGTGCAATCGCTTTGACTTATAATCCAGCACTCAGGGATCAGGTCCCCGAAGAGGTACAGCAAAAAGTTGAAGAGGCGAGGCTACAAATCCTCGCTGGCACATTAGAAGTCCCGCAAATTGATTTCGCCGAAGGAGATAACGACGAATAAAAGCAGTAAGACAGTATTGCTAAATATTTTATAAAATGCCTATGCTATTAGGCAAGGGAGGAGAATTTACGTGAAACGTATGCCTTGTAAATCGGGATACGGCATCGCAATCTATGTCCTGTTTCTATGTCTTATCGCAATTGGATTTATACTCATTGGAAATACGGATGTCTCTGCGAAAGGACATGAAAAATTCAAAGTTGCCTTGCTTTTACCTGCCTCTATTACCGATGGTGGATGGAACGCTTTCGCTTATGATGGACTGAAAGCGATTGAAAAGGAATTAGGCGCGAAAATTAGTCATGTTGAGAGTAGAACTCCAACAGATCAGGAAGCACATTTTCGCGATTATGCCATGGATGGGTATCAGCTTATTTTTGGACACGGCTTTGAGTATCAGGATCCAGCGAAACAAGTTGCCCCAGATTTTCCTGAAACGGTTTTTATTACATCGACTGGTAATACCGTCACCGATAACATATCTCCGATAGTTTTCGCGATTGAGGAACCCGTTTACTTGTTGGGGATTATAGCTGGATTGATGACCCAAACAAACAAAATTGGTATTGTCGGTGGACAAAACATCTCGGCTATTAATAGTATGTTTAGTGCGTTTGAACAGGGGGCAAAGAGTGTTAACCCTGATGTCGCGGTCCGTCGCGCGTATGTAGGCAGTTGGGTAGACATCGGGAAAGGGAAGGAACTCGCCCTTGCGCACATTAATGAAGGCAGCGATTTTCTCTTTCCGGTTGCGGATGTCGCGGGACTCGGCGTTTTTCAAGCCGTAGAAGCTGCACAAGCCGATGGAAAGACCGTCTACACCTTCGGCGTATATCGAGACCAGAGCGAGTTGTCCCCTACAACTGTCGTCGCGAGTGCTATTGTTACACCCAAAGTCTTCGTAGACCTCGCCAAGGTTGTGATGGAAGGCACCTTTGAACCGCACCCCTATCGCTTCAAAATGACAGAAGATGAAGCACTGACTTACGTCTACAATTCTGTGTTGAAGGATAAGGTGCCGGAAGCAGTGCAAAAAGCCGTTGAGACCACAAAAGCCAAGATCATTGCTGGCGAATTGAAGGTGTCGCAAACCTATTTGGAAGAATAGTTATCGGTTGTCAATTGTCGGTTACGAGGCATTCCGTAACAATCCGCCTGTGTCTTAGAATATTCCAAACTGGCGAAGATTGTTCCCGAAAACCTCTTAACTGAAAACCGAAAGTGGAGCGTAGCGGAACGCACCGATAACTGATAACCATTGGAGCATGCATCATGACGCACAAAATGGAAATTGACGATGTTGAAGTTGCCTTTTCCGAGGGTGAAACCATCCTCGAAATCGCGCAACGCCATCAGAAAGAGATTCCAACGCTTTGCTACGACCCAAGGCTTGAGCCTTTCGGGGGGTGTCGCCTCTGTATCGTCGAATTAGAAGGTGCGCGAAATCCAGTGGCATCTTGTACAACGAAAGCCACACCTGGGATGGTCGTCCGTACAGCGACCGATACAATAGAGGCGTACCGGAAGACGCTGCTCGAAATGGTCGTCAGCGAAAATCGTGAAGTCGATGTTTCCCCACTGCGCGGTTATGCATCTGGCGAACTCACAGACCTTCGGGACAGGTACGAAATAGACGGAAACCCACGTATAACAGGGGCAACATCTGGCACGAGCAAAGCCGATGAAAATCCGTTCATTCTCAGAGATTACGAACTCTGCATCTCCTGTTATCGGTGTGTTCGCGTCTGTGCCGAACAAGAAGGCGATCACGCCATTAACGTTATGAATCGCGGTTTCCACACACAGATTACGACCGAATTCGACGGACTTCTCAAGGATTCTGCTTGCACCTTCTGCGGACAGTGTATCCAGACCTGCCCGACAGGAGCACTCGGCGACAAAAAAGCACTCCGCGCAGCGGATGAGGTAGCGGAAACTGTCCCCGACAAAACGCGCACAATCTGTCCCTACTGTGGGGTCGGATGTTCCGTTGATGTACTAACGAACAACGAAAAAATAGTCGGTATCCTCCCTGCAATGGATGGACCCGCCAATCAAGGTGCTCTCTGCGTTAAAGGTCAGTTTGCTTACGACTTTGTCCAGCACCCCGACCGGTTGAAAACCCCGCTCATCCGTGGAGAAGATGGGGAACTCCACGAAGCCACATGGGAAGCGGCTCTTGACAAAGCCGCTGAGGGATACCGGAAAGCCTCTGCTGAACACGGTAGACATAGCATCTACGGTATTGCTTCTGGGCGCGCCCCGAGTGAAGCGGCGTATCTCATGCAGAAGTTTATCCGTGTGGGGTACGGGACGAATTACATCGACAATTGCAGCCGTGCCTGACACGCCCCGACCGTTGCCGGTCTGGCAGCGACAATCGGACGTGGAGCGATGTCGAATCCGCTTGTTGATATGGAGAAACCGGATGTAATCTTCTGTATCGGCACGAATATGACGGAGTGCCATCCTGTTGCGGCAACGGGGTTGAAAAAGGCGGTCGCTCGCGGCGCCAAACTCATCGTCGCGGATCCGCGGCGTATCGGATTAGCAGAGATGTCGGATATCTTCTTGCCGCTCCGCGTCGGTTCGGATACAGCATTGCTTCTCGGAATGGCACACGTGATTGCTCGTGAAGGCTTGATTGATGAAGAATTCATCAAAAATCGCACAACAGGATTTGATGACTTTTTTGAGCATATCAGCCAGTGGACACCGGAATGGGCAGAAACAATAACAGGCGTACCCGCGAAGGATATTGAACAAGCGGCGATGTGGTATGGTGCTGCGGACAGAGGGGCTATCTACTACACGTTAGGGATTACGGAGCATATCTGTGGTGTTGAGAACGTGCAGAGTCTCTGCAATCTTGCCCTGATGACGGGTAACGTCGGGCGTGAAGGGACAGGTATCAATCCAATGCGCGGGCAGAACAATATTCAAGGCGCAGGAGATAGCGGCGCGTTGCCAAACAACTACCCCGGTTTTCAAGCCGTCACGGATCCAGAGTATCAGTCGAAGTTTAAAGCGGCATACGGCACAGAGGTCGACTTGGAGAAAGGTATCACCAAAGTCACTGCCTTAGAACTCTGTGGGGATAGCATCCATGCGATGCTGATTGATGGCGAAAACACGTTGCTATCGGATCCGGATCGGGAACACTGTGAACACGCCCTCCGTTCGTTGGAGCATCTCGTTGTTATCGACATCTTCCTCACCGAAACCGCGGAACTCGCCGATGTCGTGCTGCCAGCAACTGCATGGGGTGAAACAGACGGGGTTTGCACGAACACAGAACGTCGCGTCCAACGGTTACGCGCTGCAGTACCACCTCTGGGTGAAGCAAAACCGGATTGGTGGATTATTTGTCAAATTGCGCAACGTCTCGGTTTTAAAGGCTTCGATTTTGACCAGCCGAAACCGATTTTCAATGAACTGTGCCAACTTTCACCGATCTATGCGGGATTGGATTGGGAACGCATCGATAAAGGTGCCACGGACATCTTCAACAACCAGTGGCCCGTGCCGCACAAAGAACACCCGGGTACACCGAGATTACACGAAGAGACGTTCGTCAACGGACGCGGTATCTTTTCCAATGTCCATTACCGAGATCCCGCTGAGACGATTAGCGATGATTTCCCTGTATGGCTCACAACGGGGAGACGCTTGCAATCCTACCACACCCGCACACAGACGGGCAGAGCACAGGGAATTGATTACCTATTGTCTGAAGAATCGCTGGAAGTGAATCCGACTGATATTGACAAATGGAACTTGGCGGACGGGGAATGGTGCAAGATGAGCAGTGCACGCGGAAGTATCACTATCAAAGTGAAAGCGACGAACCGTTCTCCGCGTGGGACAGTCTTTGCGAGTTTCAGTTTCGCAGATGTTCCCGTCAACCTACTGACGGGTTCCGGTTACGACCCGATTACGCACACGGCTGAATTGAAAGTGTGTCCAGTCAGATTGGAACCGCTTTAATATTTTGGATACACAAGAAGCAGAGGAGACTATCTATGAAAACGCAAAAGTACATTTATTGGCAAGATGAAACAATGTTTATCGGATATCTGGAGGCGTACCCCGATTATTGGACGCAAGGCGAAACCATAGAAGCCTTAGAGGAAAACCTTCTTGACATCTACAAGGAACTCACGAGCGGGACTATTCCCTGTGTTCGAAAGGTTGCCGAGTTGCAGATTGCATGAAAAGACGAGACTTGATTCGTGAGTTAAGAAAGATAGGGTGCGTGCTCATTCGTCATGGTGGGAAGCATGATTGGTATCAGAATCCGAATACCCGTGTTTCTCAACCGGTGCCGCGCCACAGGGAAATTAAAGATGTGTTAGCAAAGCAGATCCTTAAAGTACTTAGGGATTAAAGGAGATCTTTTGTGAATTGGAAATCATGTTGGTCAGAAGAGTACCCAGATACTGACGCTTTAAAGCAACAGTTAACATCTGAAGGCTTCGATGCCTATCAGTGGACAGGTCGTCCGGGGGGTGCCTATCTCGATTATATTCACACACAAGACGAAGTCGTCTGTGTGTTATCCGGTACGGCTGATGTGAAGGTCGCAGACGAACAGGGAACTGTCGAACCTGGCGACCGGATGGATGTCCCCGCGAACACCTATCATTCGATTACTGTCACAAGCGAGGAGCCATTCGTGGTCCTGACGGGAATGCGGAGAAATTAATTAAAACTATATCGCTGTCATAAAACGTTAAAATAAGAAGGAGGACTTATGAATATTATTGTTAAAACCGGTGGATTTGCTCAAGAGCAGACCGATGTCATCGCTATCGGTATATTGGAAAATCCGGATTTCTATAGTGCACCTCTCCAAAACATAGAACAAGCTCTCGGTGGACGCATTCGTGAAGTGATGAACCTCGGTGATTTCACAGGCAAACATAAGACGACCAGCTGGCTCTATACAAATGGCACCATCGCGGCACCCCGTGTGCTTTTGGTGGGTTTGGGTGAATACCACGATCTCACTGTCGAGAGGGTGCGTGAGGCGGCTGGTAACGCCGCGCGGGCGATCCGAGACATGGGTTTAAGCACCGCCGCAATTCCGATCCCTATCGAAGCCACTCCTGAAATGATTCAAGCCGCCGCGGAAGCAAGCCTTCTCTCACTCTATCAGTTCAACGAACACAAAACGGATACCGACAATGACGATAAGAAAAAGAAGCTTGAATCTATTACGTTCTTAGTTGAAAACGAGCAAATCAAGGCAACGATAGAAGACGCTGTGGCACGCGGGGAAACGATAGCTAACGGTACACTCCTTGCTCGTGACCTCAGTAACCAACCCGCAAACTATCTCACACCGACACAACTCGCTGAAAAGGCACAAGCGGTGGCAGAAGCAACGGGACTCGACTGTGAAATATTTGACAAAGCAACCCTCGAAGAAAAAGGCTTCCGTACCCTCCTCGCCGTCGCGCAGGGAAGTGTCGAAGAGCCGCGGTTTATTATTCTGGAATATACGCCAGACGGCGAAGGACAAGACACCGTCGTGCTTGCCGGAAAAGGGATTACCTTCGATACGGGTGGTATCTCGCTCAAAAGTGGAAGTGGTATGCACGAGATGAAGCACGATATGTCGGGTGCTGCTGCTGTCATAGGTGCGATGCAGGCAATCGGACACCTGAAGCCAAACGTGCGGGTCATCGGTGTCATCGCGGCAACTGAAAATATGCCGAGTGGAACCGCTGTGAAGCCGGGTGATGTCGTCACCTCTTACGGCGGCAAAACGATTGAGATCCTCAACACCGATGCCGAAGGGCGGTTGGTGTTAGCAGATGCTCTCGGATGGGCGGCTCAGTACAATCCGAAGGGGGTTGTTGACTTAGCCACGCTCACGGGTGCGGTGATAACCTGTTTAGGGCATATCGCCGCTGGAGCGATGGGCACGGATTCCGAACTCATGGCGAAAGTGAAATCGGCGGCCTTAAAGACACACGAGCGGGTCTGGGAATTACCGCTTTGGGACGATTACGATGAAGGGGTTAAAAGCAAGGTCGCAGACGTGCAAAATATTGGGGACGGCACTGCTGGCACGATTGCAGGTGGCGCGTTCTTGAAGAAATTCGCGGAAGGCTATCCATGGGTTCACCTTGATATCGCTGGCACTGCTTGGGGTATGAAGGGGGCCTCCTATATCCCTGAAGGTGCGTCCGGCTACGGTGTGCGGTTGTTGGTGCAATTGGTTGAAGATTGGTAGTCTATAGTTGTCGGTTATTAGTTATCGGTTAAAGAGGTTCTTGACTGAACCAAACTGCCTCTTTAACCGACAACCATCAACCATTCATCATCCTTCCGAACGGATCTGGATTAACTTATTAACAGCGTGGATGTAAGCCCGCGCGCTCGCTTCAATGATGTCCGTACTGGCACCGTGCCCGGTGATGATGTTCCCATTGTCCTGTACCTTCAGCGAAACTTCACCGATAGCGTCTTCACCTTCGGTTACGGAACGGATCTGATAGTCAATGAGGTTTAGTTGAATATCGACAATTTGGCTAATCGCCTTAAATGCCGCATCCACGGGTCCATCCCCTGTTGAGGCTTTCTCAACCATGCCATCTTCCGTCCGAACACCGACCGTCGTTGTCGGTGAGATTCTGGTCCCGCTGACGACTTGGATATAATCCAGCTCAAAGACGGCAGGAATGGAGCGAATCTCATCGCTCATAATGGCTTCAAGGTCGGCATCCTGCACTGATTTCTTCTTATCAGCAACCCGTAGGAATCTTTCATAGACTTTATCCAACTGATCTGCGTCCACTTCGTAGCCGAGTTCGCTGAGTCGGTGTCTGAGCGCATTGCGTCCGGAACGTGGACTGAGAACCAACTGACTCTCTTTCCATCCGATCTCTTTTGGATCAATGATTTCAAAGGTCACGCGCGATTTGATGATACCGTCCTGATGGATACCCGAACTGTGTGCGAATGCGTTCGCACCAACAATCGCCTTGTTCGGTTGAACGGCAATACCCATCGTCCGACTCACACGCCGACTGATTGGAACGATTTCTTTCGCGTTAATGTTGGTGTAATACGCTTTGAAGTAGTCCCGTCGGGTTCGGATCGCCATGACGACCTCCTCCAACGAGGTGTTACCGGCACGCTCTCCGAGTCCATTAATTGTGCACTCCACCTGCCGTGCGCCCTGCTCGACCGCAATGAGACTGTTCGCTACCGCTAAACCGAGGTCGTTATGACAGTGTACACTAATAATGGCATCGTTAACATTCGGGACATTCTCCATGATGCCTTTAATCAAGTCACCAAACTCCGTCGGGACAGTCCATCCGACGGTTTCTGGGATATTAACGACAGTTGCGCCTGCGGCGATCGTCGCTTCAACGACCTCATAAAGGAACGCTAATTCTGTCCGTCCGGCATCCATTGGTGAAAATTCGACATTTGCATCCGAGTGTCCATCACATAAACTCTTCGCATAGGCGACTGCCTCGGTTGCCATCCGAAGTGTATCTTCGGGAGTCGTCCGTGTGATACGCCCCATGTGAATCGGCGATGTTCCGACAAAAGTGTGGATACGGGCGCGGGGGGCATCCTTAATAGCTGCCCATGCGGCAGTAATGTCCTTTTCCACAACGCGAGAGAGCGCACAGATTTCTGGTCCTTCAACCTCGTTGGCTATCCGTTTGACAGCGTCGAAATCTCCGGGCGACGAAATTGGGAATCCGGCTTCAATGATATCAACATTTAATTTGGCAAGGTGCTTGGCAATCTCCAGTTTTTCCTCAATACCGAGTGCAGCGCCGGGTGTCTGTTCAGCATCGCGGAGCGTCGTATCGAAAATATGGACTTTCTGCTGGTTGTTTTGAAAATCGTCCAAGGCTCTATTCCTCCAAATATTTTTATTATGTATTTCCTGAGTAGCTGTCAACTGTCGATTGTCGGCTGTCGGTTACAAGAGGATTTTTTAAACGATAACCTCTTTACCGACTGCCGATCGCTGATTGCCTCTTTGCCATTTTGCTGATTGCCGACTGCCATTCTGGCCGACCGCTGACTGCTATTTACATCTCACGACCGACAGCGATAGCAATCTGTTTCAGTTCCTGCATCAGGGTCTCGAATTGGTCTGGGAACAGCGACTGTGCGCCATCTCCCGTCATCGAATGGTCTGGATCGTGATGTACTTCAAGCAACAATCCATCAGCCCCTGCCGCCACAGATGCCTTTGTCATATCACACACGAGACTTCGGATGCCTGTGCCATGGCTCGGATCAACAATAATCGGCAGATGGCTTAATTCGTGAATAACAGGTACGGCGTTCAAATCGAGTGTGTTGCGGGTGTGCGTTTCAAAAGTCCGAATGCCGCGCTCGCAGAGAACGACATCAGGATTACCTTCAGCCAGGATATACTCAGCGGCAAGGAGCCATTCCTCAATTGTCGAGGACATCCCGCGCTTCAGGATGACAGGTTTATTTATACGTCCCACTTCACGCAACAGATAGAAATTCGTCATGTTCCGCGTGCCGAGTTGGAACATATCTGTATATTCGCCAACGAGTTCGACTTCGTGTGGCGTCATGACCTCGGTGACAATGCCGAGTCCGGTTTCGGCTTTTGCGGCTTCCAGCATTTTGAGAGCCTCTTCACCGTAACCTTGGAAACTATAAGGTCCCGTTCTGGGTTTAAAGGCACCCCCTCTGATGAAACTCGCACCGGCTTTTCGGACCTGTTTCGCAATGGTTACGATCTGTTCCGTGCTTTCTACCGCACACGGACCTGCAATGACGGGCACCTGCCGTCCACCAATCTTCGTGTCGTTGACTGCAATAACCGTCGGTTCATCCCGAAACTCACGGCTTGCCAATTTGAACGGTGCCGTAATGGGCATCGTTCGATCAACACCGGACATTGACTCTATCGGAATATCACCAAGCAATGTTTTATCTCCTATGACACCGATGACAGTGTGTCTCTCACCGACTGAGACTTGTGCTTTCAATCCTGCGTCTTCGATCCGTTTTACAACAGCGTCGACATCCGCTTGTGTCGCATCGGTCTTGGTAACAATTACCATGCTTTTCAACTACCTCCGCCTTCTTAATAGTTTTCAGTTTTCAGTTTTCAGTTTTCAGTGAAGAGGTTTCCGTTTAAAAATTCCCTCTTTAACTGATAACTGACAACCGCTAACCGATAGCCACTTTTCCGATGATTGACAACCAATACACCGAAAAATAATTCTGTCTGTCGCAAATCAAATTCGGTAAAAAAAATACCCAACATCGAAAAGTCTTTTTCAACGCCGGGTGGTGATAATTGAATCCGTTAGTTTTTCTAATATGGGCATCGCCTACGAACTTTCACCACCTGTCGTTGCTGTACAAATACAAGTACAGGTACAGATACAGATATAATCCAAAAACGCCTTCAAACAAGCCTTTGCTTGTAAACAGCGTAAAAAGAGACCACGTAAAGAGGGAAGTGTTCCGGAAAGGAACCGAAGCACTTGGTACATGGGTTATCTGTACTGTGGTAGTATCACGTCGAGGCGTTCGCATCATCAAGTTCCTAAAAAATTAGGGAAGTAAAAGTTCAACCCCAAATGTTTTGAAAGCAAATCGCACCAGCAAAACGGGCTTTATTACCTAAGACATCAATTCTGGAAAAGCGTTTATACTTTTGGGGGTATGAATTCATACCGCGCTATAATACCTGAATGACTTAATTATATAATAACACACTTTTTTATGCAAGTCAAATTTCTTTTCTTCCAACCATAGGCGCGAAGCCAATCTACAGCAAAATAAAATAGCATTGACTCCTAAAACAAGGTGTGCTAATATACGAACAGAAACACCACGGAGAAAACTATGCCGAAACCAGAACAATTCACACCGATCACCGTCGGAATTATGGGCGGTTCCGCCTCCGGAAAGACGACGTTCGCGAGTGCTTTAGCAGAACAACTCACGGAATTCTCGCCTGTCGTGCTAAATCAGGACTCCTATTTTCGCGATTGGTCGGAATACTCGGAGGCGGAACGGGAACGCGTCATCACTGCGAATCATCCGGATGCCGTCCTATGGGATGCCCTCATCGCAGACATCAAGAAACTCCGAGACGGCGATGCCATCAGTACACCCACGCCGGGCACGCGTGCCGCGCAACGCGGCGACGAAAAAGCGAGCGTGCAACCCAGCAAGATTGTTATTGTGGAAGGACACCTCATCTTCTGGAGTGAAGATTTACGAGATCTGATGGATATTAAACTGTTCCTTGATGTAGACGCGCACGAACGTGTCCTGCGACGGATGCTTCGCGACGTTTCACAACGTGGGGGTGATCTGGAGTGGGCTATTAACTGGTATCGACGCGATGTCCTTCCTAACTTCCCAGTCTATACCGAACCCTGCAAGCAGTATGCGGATCTAATTATTCCGTTCCAAGATGAAAACCCTGTTGCGTTACGGACACTTATTGCTGGTATCCGCGCCCGAATCGCAGAACACCGCATAACGTCTTAGTGCCGACACTCGCGTGAAATACGCGACTCTCCTATTCCACTAACCACCAAAGTCATTTTGACATATAGGGAATGCCACAGTGGCACGGGTTGTGCCAATTTGGCGAACTTGCCTTTTTTATCTATCCCGCTATGAGGGGGTAGACACGAGACCTACCCCTACAGACTGTATGGGGTGGTAGAAGACCTGTGGGGTAGGCACGAGACCTACCGCTGACTGTAAGATATGTTCCTATCTTTGGCACGGAATTTGCTCAATATAGAAACAGAGAGGCGAACACCTTCGGATCGCCTCAGAAGAGATTGGCACAAAACTTGCAACTAATATCTACAGAAACAAAATTCAAAAGGAGAGAAAAATGAATTACTTAACGACGCGCAGACCGATGAGAAATCTGTTCAGCCTCCACAACGAGATGGGACGCATTTTTGGAGATGCCTTCGGTTCCCAAGAAGGTGGAACGGATACGGAAGAAACCTACTGGATACCCACGGTAGACATTTCTGAAACGGAAAACGGGTACGAAATTCGAGCTGAACTTCCCGGTGTCTCCGAAGACGATGTCAATGTCTCGGTAACCGATAACCTCCTCACTGTCAAAGGTGAGAAACGGCAGGAAGCGGAAACGGAGGGCAAAAATTACCACCGTGTGGAAAGACGATACGGCAGTTTCCAGCGGAGTTTCACGCTACCGAGGCACATTGAAACCGATGCCATCAACGCAGAATTCAAAGAGGGTGTCTTAACGCTCGGAATTCCGAAGGCGGAAGTCGCAAAACCGACTGAAATCTCAATCAAAGCCGATTCTTAATCCAACGACTTGGGTATGTCTCGTAACCTAAACAGTTCACGGGGCTACCCTTAGCATATATGAAACACGCGAACTACTAAGCACACTAAAGGAGAATGAAAATGACTTATTTGACCTTACGCAGACCGACAAGAAATCTATTCAAATTCTACAGCCCATTTTTTGTCCCCCAATACACAAAGACCGATGCAGATAAATACAACTGGGCACCCTCGGTTGATATTTCAGAAACAGACGATGTTTTTGAAGTTCGCGCTGAACTCCCCGGGGTCGCTAAGGACGACCTCCAGGTCTCGGTTAAAGATAATCTCTTGACGCTCAGCGGGGAGAAACGGCAGGAGAAGGTGGACGATACCCAAAACTATCGCAGAGTTGAACGGCGGTACGGCAGTTTCCAGCGGAGATTCACACTCCCACGGGAAGTCGCGACAAACGAGATTAAAGCCGAATTTAGCGATGGTGTGTTGACCCTCTCCATCCCGAAGCCGGAAGCCGTAAAACCGACCGAGATCCCTGTTACAACTGTATCCTAATACGTTTACCATAGCACAAAACAAAAAAGGCTGGCGCGTGAATGTGCCAGCCTTTTCTTTTTCTCTATGATACGCGCGCTATGCCTCTCCTTTATCTTTCAAAACCCCGATATAGAGAAGCGCGGCGAGGATCGCACCCACGAGCGGTCCTACAAAATAGAGCCAGATGTCCGCATAGTTACCGCTGACAACAGCAGGTCCCAGCGTTCGCGCAGGATTGAGAGAGGCTCGTGTCAATGGTCCTCCCATGAGGATGGAAAGCACCAATGTAAGGCCAATCGCGAGTCCAGCGAAGTTTCCTGCTTTCCCGCTCACAGCGGTGTTGAAAATTGTATTGACGAGAAAGAAAGTGAGCACAATTTCGACGACGAGCCCTTGAATTGGGGTAACACCTTCACCCAAAATTGTCACACCCAGATCGCCTGCCTCCGGTAGTACAGCGTTAAGCACAACCGCCCCCAAAATCCCGCCAAGAAGTTGCACAATCCAATAGCCGATAGCTGCGACGAATTCGATCTCTCCTGCTATCAGCAAACCCAGTGTTACAGCCGGATTGATATGCGTGCCAGAAATATGCCCATACGCATAAGCAAACGTCACAATGACCAAGCCGTGGGCGAGGGCGACCCCTACTAAACCACCTGCACCTATCGCCAATGCCCCTGCCCCGATAAAGATCAGCGCGAAAGTGCCGACAAATTCGGCAACTAAGTTTTTCGTATTCATGAAAATCCCCTTGTGTTTGACATAGAATAACCAAATGAATGTCATTTCACCACAGACATAACGCCAAACCTTTATGAAGAAAGTATAGCAAAATCTCAAGTCTAAATCAACAATGAAGGATATTCGGATATCAGTTTTCAGTTAAAATTTGTGGACATTCAACCCCTTTGTATGCTATGCTAAAAATCACGGAATTTCATAGATATTACACAACAGAGGAGAAACGATGGCAACCAACGAAGACTACACTTCGCGTGTACCCCATTATACGTTCCCAAACACACTGGAAGAGCAGGAAGCGGCGTTGGAGACGAATCCATTGATGCAACGGCTCAACGCTTATCGGAAAACGTATGAGGGCGATCCGCACCGTCCGATTTATCACTACATCAACCCTGAAGCGATGCTCAACGATCCGAACGGTCTCTGTTTCTGGCAGGGACGCTGGCATCTCTTCTATCAAGCATATCCACCTGAAGATACACGGCAGCACTGGGGGCACGCAGTCAGTGATGACCTTATCCACTGGCGCGACCTACCCTACGCGATTTATCCGAATCCTGAAAGATGCTGTTTCTCTGGATCAGCATTTGTTGAAGAGGATCGTGTGATAGCGATGTATCACGGAACGGTTGTCGGCAACATGGTAGCAGTGTCAAGCGATCCGTTGCTTCTCAACTGGGAAAAGGTCTCTGGCAAAGCGGTTATCCCTGCGCAACACGCCGACGGCACAACACCGGTCTATCGCGTTTTCGATCCGTGTATTTGGAAAAAAGACGGCATGTATTACTCACTTTCGGGTGGCACTCTCCCACACGGACCGGGTGATAAACGCGTGCGTGCGAATTTCCTGCTCCGTTCAGCAGACCTCGCAAACTGGGTCTACCTACATCCCTTCCTCGAAGATGATATGTACACCTTAGTCGGCGATGACGGGGCGTGTCCTTACTTTTGGCCCATCGGCGACCGGCACATGCTCCTCTTCTTCAGCCACATGAGCGGGGGTCAGTACTTGCTCGGTGATTATGATACCGAACGCGACAAGTTCATCGTGACAGCAGGTGCGAAGAACAACTTCGGAGCGGCATCGCCTGCGGGTGTTCATGCCCCGTCTGCCACACCTGACGGTAACGGTGGTCTTATCGTCATCTACAACATGAATCCAGCAAAGCCGACCAAAGGTTGGAATCAGATTATGACGTTGCCGCGTCGTTTGACGCTCCTCTCCAGAGATGAAGTCGGAGTTGAACCCGCTGGCGACATCGAATCGTTGCGGTATGCGCACCAGCATGTCAATGCGATGACACTCCCCGCAAACGAGGAGGTCGTGCTGGAAGGCATAAACGGCAATGCCATGGAACTTGAATTGGAAATTGATGTAAAATCAGCACCGATGGTTGAACTCAATGTCCTCCGGTCACCGCAGAAGGAGGAGTTCACCCGCATCGCCTTTTACAGAGAACGCGGTATGCGTAACCCAGACATCCCCGATCGCGTCCGCGATAGTCTACTCACGATCGATTCATCGTATTCATCGCTCGCATCGGATGTGCTTTCACGCGCGCCCGAAACCGGAGCCGTCTCCATCGCTCAAGACGAGACACTGAAATTACGGGTATTCGTCGACAAGAGCGTCGTGGAGGTCTTCGCGAATGGGAAGCAGTGTGTGGCAATGCGCGTTTATCCCGACAAGGAAGAGAGTGTCGGTGTGTCATTGCGCTCGCAAGGGCAAGCCTGTGAACTCAAATCCTTAGATGCTTGGCAGATGCAGAACATCTATGAATAACCCTCTACATTTAATTAGTGCGCTTTTTCAAGGGCTGCCTTAAGTATGATTTTATAGAAACGCTTTTCATACATTCCGTTTGTTTAGTCAGAGTGTTTAAAGTCAAACAGGAGATATTACAATGATTAGACGGTTTATCTTTCTATATTTCTGTTGCGTGTTTGCTTCCTTAACTTATGCCGCTGATACACCTAAAATCTTTACAAAAGATAATGTCCTTGCCGCGGGGTGTTATAATGACGGATTCAGCAGTAGTGATATGACGCTTATTATTCAACTCACTGTCGGAAAGGATGTTATATTTGATGAGGGCGTTGAGGTAAAATACCATGTTCCTGACCAAGATGTTGAGGGTTGGACTGAACTCGAATTTGACGATAAGAACTGGAAGAAGGGTATCACCAGCATCGGTTACGGTGATGGTGATGACAATACAGAAATTAAATCGGGTGAAGTTGGCTCACTTTACACGCGCTATCACTTCGATGCACCTGAAGCTATTACAGTGAAAAAAATTATGTTTCGGATCGATTATGACGATTCTTATATATTGTGGTTGAATGGGGTTGAAATTGGACGGACAGCCAATATTGCCACACTCTCTCCTGTAGGCGAAATCCCTGAATGGGATGTATCGAAGATTGTGGACTCGATGCCCGACGTTGAAGCGACGAAAGTCCCTAAGGGAAAGCCTAACAAAGATCGTTGGAAGAAACCTGTAACACCGAGAGAGCGGGACGTGCACGAAACAATTCATGAATTTGAGATTGATGTTAAATTTGGGGGGGGTTCAGGGTTATCAGTTGAAGCGGCAAACAGATTAACGACCACATGGGGACGACTGAAGAATCATTTAGATTAAGAGGAATCAACCCTCTTTTTCGTGCTATGCTTCTATTTGATACCAAGAGCTCGATCCCTAAATTCTGTGCCTTGCATTGAGCCTTTGGTGTTTCATTGATTTCTGAGTTGCGCGTTACGTATCGTGGAAAGGAATATAAAATTGTGTGTTCTATTTCTTCGAGTTCCACCCCAGAATACGCGGCAGATATTGATAATGTTAAAGAGGTCACACTCCACGGCACAGCGGACCTGTCGTTCTGGGAGGCAGTGTTACAGAAGGAAAACCTCTTTCCATATCATGAAGCTGATCAGGCAGTGCTACTGTTGAGCGCGATAGATGCTAAATGGAGGGGATTCAAGTTTCGGGAGTTTGTTATCGCTGTTGGGGTTTGTCTCAACAAAAATGGAACGAGCATGGACGGTTATTATCTACCACACGCATTTAATTCGTCCAAACTTTTGGCGTTCTCGGAAAGGACGTTTTTTCAGACCCCTTACGTTCAAGGCGATATCCAACTTGACAATAAACTCCCTGCTTCTATCAAACTGCGGGACAGGACAGAAGTTCTTCTCAATGCGAAAATGTCTGCTCAGGACACATCTCCAGTAACTGAATATCAGGAATGGAAAGGACCTGTCTTTCTTCCAAATAACCGCGGTAAATTCTACGCTATTCTGGCGGGTGAGACAGCAAGGCACCCGTTCTCACCCGCTACGGATCAACTTGAACTCAGACCATCAGCGCGCCATCGAATTTTTCAGCATCTTATTGAAAGCAATTTTGTTGGCAAGACTTGGAGTTTGAGAAGTAGTTCGCGCCACGCAAAATCAAAAACTTATAGGCGATAAGCGAAATTTTGAATAGAGGTCATCCAATATGGCAGAAGTTTTAACAGCAAGTTTCGGCTTGCAAGCTGCGCCAAAATGGGAAAAACTCCGAGGTCAAACCTATCCCGATACAGAGGCGGAACAGTTCGCGGCTCTCGAGACGGATGAGACGGTGCGCGACTATAAGAAACGGAGAGAGGCGTGGGCATCAGACCCCTACCGTCCTATCTATCACATGTCCTCTTTCTATGGTATGGGGGATGCGAACGGGCTTTGCGAATGGCAGGGTAGGTATCATCTGTTTTATCAATTCGGTCCACCGGATGTCAATCGGGTGCACTGGGGACACTGTTATAGTGAGGATTTGGTGCACTGGCACGATCTCCCACCGGCGTTGTATCCTGATACCGAACTGCACTGCTTTAGCGGTCAGTGCCTCGTGGAAGATGAGCGGGTGATCGCCATCTATCACGGCAAAATGTCGGGAAATAGTATCGCCACTGCCAGTGATCCGCTCCTACTCAACTGGAAAAAGCATCCGAACAACCCGGTCATTCCGAATGTTGAAACGAACCAATACGAGCAGCCTTACAACGTCTTCGATCCGTGCATCTGGAAAGAAGCGGACGGGTACTATTCGATCTCAGGGACATCAGCGAACGGTTGGATTCGCGAACGGCGCAGATCCGCCTCACATCTCTTTTATTCAAAAGACTTGACCCACTGGGAATATCTCCATCCTTTACTGATTGATGATGTCTTCTGCGACTTGGGTGAAGACGGTGCTGTGCCAAATTTCCTGCCTATTGGAAACGGTAAACACATCCTGCTTCTTTTCAGCCATAAGCGTTCAGCGCGCTACTACATTGGTGAATACGATTACGGAACACATAGGTTTACACCTGAATATCACGGTAGAATCAACCATGGCACCTTCGGTGGTGGGATGGTCTCCTGTCCATCTGCGACAATAGATTCCCGTGGTCGTCTCATCACCATTTTAAATTGCTCAGACGGAAGACAGAGTGAAGAAGCGGCATCGGGGTTGTGTATGACACTCCCGTGGCACCTCACGCTGAAAGAGGACAACGCACTGGCGATGGAACCGGTAGAAGAGGTG
Organism: Candidatus Poribacteria bacterium; assembly: GCA_965208635.1. Taxonomy (GTDB): domain Bacteria; phylum Poribacteria; class WGA-4E; order WGA-4E; family WGA-3G; genus WGA-3G. The sequence continues at coordinate 4,129,039 of OZ242349.1, read as the reverse complement.
AAAGGTCTACGGGGCACCCACACTTGCCTCACAGATATTGCGCTGTCGGCAAATGAAGAACGTGTCCTTGACACTGTAGGGGGCAAAGCGATTGAAATAGATATGACCGTGGAGATCGGAACAGCACGGGAGTTTGGGTTGCATGTATTCCGCTCCCCTGATGGGAGTGAACGGACAAAAATCTCTATTTATAACCACAGACACGGCAAGACCAACGATAGTTTACAGATCGACACATCCTATTCCTCCCTGCGGACAGATCTTGTCGGTAAACCGCCTGAGAGTGCGCCGTTCCGCCTGAGCAGTGACGGCAAGGTGCGTCTCCGCATCTTCCTCGACCGGAGTCTTATCGAAGTCTTTGCTGACAATGGAGAGTGTCTGCCGGAATGGGCGTTTCCACGGAGGGGTATCGACAAATTATTTCCGCTGTTCTCGCGGCAGTGCGCCGTTGCCCGCGTCTATCCACAGCAGGAAGAGAGCAACGGACTCTCGCTTTTCGCCATCGGTGGGGAGGCGAAGGTCGTTTCGATGGATGTGTGGCAGATGCGAGCGATTTGGCAGGAGTTGAAGTATCGGGAAGGGGAGTAGTACTTGCCGGATAGGAAATAGTCATAGTGAAAACACAGAAAGGTTTGACGCTGCTTGGTAAATTCTGATAAATTTTATAGTAAATTTGCGAAAATCGCTGTGCGATCCCTTTGTTGGCAGCATCAGCACATTGCGAAAAAGGAGGAGAGCCGTGTCAGTTACAGAAAAAAAATGGGTACTTGATACTGTCGAGGAATTATCCGCTTCTGAAATTGAAGAATTGAAGCGTTACTTAGAATACCTCGTCTGGAAATCAGAAACTCCAACAGAAAGTTTAGGAAACTCGCCAGATTTATCCAAACTTAAACGAAAAGGTCAGCCCACACGGATTTTAAATGCTATTAACAAATCACATCATGTGACACCGGAAGACGCGGAGGCACTCCTAAACGCAATTAAGGAAGGAGAAATCCCGATGCGTTTTGATTCCGCATTCCACGAGTCGGAAAGTGAATAGTTGATGGACTATCTTTTGGAAACCTCCACGTGCAGTGTCTTAATGGCACATGTCCCTCATGTTGTCGCTCACTTGGATTCCCTGTCCGACCACAATGACTATCTCTTTACCTGTACGATTGTTAGAGGCGAAATTCTTTTTGGAATTCAGCGACTTCCCATAGGTCGCAGGCGGCAAATTTTGGAGAATCAAGCCATTAATTTGTTTGAAGAACTGCCCTGTTTGGCAGTCCCAAAGGGAGCTGCCGATTACTATGCCCCAATGAAGAATTACGCCGAACAACAAGGAACACCTTTATCAGAGAACGACCTCTGGATAGCCGCGACTGCTATGACACTTGATGCGATTCTCGTCACCGCTGACTCAGACTTTCAAAGGATCGCTGGATTCGGATTACAACTGGAAGATTGGACAAATTGATTATGAACATATTTGAACCTCTCCCTCCATCCACTACAGTTCGCAAGACATTTAACTTGGACCCATTTTACGAGCAGTGGATTGATGTGGAAGGATTGCCTGTCGTTGCATCAGCGAAGGTGAATGCTTACGCCGTAAAGGAAGCGGCATGGCTCATTCGGCAGGTGATTGGGCATCGTCCGGATGTGTTGCAGGCACTCGCGGAAAATAACGTGCGTTTCGTTGTAATGGCGTATAACGAACTGACAACCCAGATTCCCGAACATAGCGATCTACAACCCGACTACTATTGGGATCGACGGGCGCGCGGTTTGGGTTCCACGCCAGCGAGACCCGCTGTCAGTTGCGGCGAGGAAAATCTGCTTAATTACCAAGGTGATCCGTATTCAACTGAAAATATTCTGGTTCACGAATTCGCGCATGCGATCCATCAGATGGGATTAAATACGGTGGATCCCAGTTTTGATGATCGCCTTAAGGTGCTATATGATGCTGCTGTCGAAAAGGGGTTGTGGAAAGACACTTACGCCATTACAAACAAAGCGGAGTACTGGGCTGAAGGCACGCAATCTTGGTTCGACACGAATCGAGCAAATGACGACCAACACAACCACGTTGATACCCGCGATAAGTTGAAAGCATACGACCCATCACTCGCTGCACTGCTCACAGAAATTTATGGCGATACGGACTGGTGGTACACGCAGGCAATTACCCGTACGCATCTACTACATCTTCAAGGGTTCAATCCGGAAGGATCTCCAAAATTCAAATGGTCCGCTGAATTGGCGGAATTGAGAAATCCAGATAACGACAGTGAAGGCAAATAGGTACACCTGAGTAACCTTGAGGTTCTCGAACACGATCTAAGGAGAAATTGGAGTGAATGAAGTTGTCCAGAAGGTTACGGCATTCATCGTGCGTGAGCGGGATGGTGTCAAGGAGTTGCTCGTGTTTAAACATCCGACTGCAGGTGTTCAAATCCCTGCAGGCACTGTTGAAAAGGACGAAGATATTGAAACCGCTGTAAAGAGAGAAACTTATGAAGAAACGGGCTTACAGATTGTAGAAATTGAAAACTATCTGGGTTGTTTTGAAAATGAGTTAGAAAATAACCAAAGAATCATAGCCGAAACAACCCAAGTTTATATCGAACCCAATTTAAAGGCAATTCCCTACAAGCGAAGGCTTCCCAAAGGGCTTACTATTGATTACCTTTCTAGACAGGAGGATTTCACACATATTTCGTACATTGAGTATGAATATGACAAATTCCATAAACCTATACGTATTGATACCAACATTACAGGATGGATCCCGAATGAAAACTTAAGCGCACAGAAAAAGAGGCATTTTTTTCTTATGTCTACACAAGAGAAAACAGCAGATGCATGGGAATTGAAGAGTGATCTGGGACACATTTTCAAGCCTTATTGGACACCGCTTTCACCAAAACCTAACATCATATCACCACAAGATAAGTGGTTAGATTTTGTTTATGAGAGAATCCATATAAACGATTGAAGCAATCCCCTATGTGGAGTAGGGAGATGGAGGAAAAACAGATGACAACGTATCGAGCAGGTGTAATCGGTTTAGGACGTATGGGAAGCACTTTCGACGATGAAATCACGCAAGGTGGTTCAATCTTTTTGCCGTACTGTCACGGTCCAACCTATCATGCGGCACCAAATGTAGAACTGGCAGCAGGTGCCGATCTACACGCCGAACAAGCCGCAATTTTCGGCGAACGGTGGGGACTGAGTTCTGACCATATCTACGGCGATTATCGCGAGATGCTGGAGAAGGAAAATCTCGACATCGTCAGTGTCTGCACGACAGCACGGATTCGGTCGACCATTGTGCAAGACGTGGCACGCTCGAGTGTCAGAGCGATCTGGGCAGAAAAACCTATTGCGCTCAGTCTCGCTGAGGCAGATGAAATGGTGGAGACCTGCCAAGCAGAAGGCGTCGCGCTGGCGATCAATTGCGCACGACGTTGGAATCCCTTCTTTAGTGAAGCCCGAAAACTCATTGATGAAGGTGAAATCGGTGATGTCCTTCAGGTAACAGTCTATGCGCAGTGTGGACTTTCGCATAACGGCAGCCACGCTATTGATATTTTGCGTTACATGGCAGGCGGAAACGTGGAGTGGGTTTTCGGTGAGATGGAATCCGAGGAAGCCGCCGCGGGTGAAAGTGATCTGCAGGGAAACGGCTACCTCGTTTTTGATAACGGTGTACGTGCGTATCTGCGAAGTACATCGTGTGGCGCGGCACCGTGGGAGGTCGATGTCATCGGCACAACCGGGCGTATCCGATCCGTCAACAACGCCGAAACGTTCGAGTTGATTCGTGTGATTCCCGGTGGACGGCGCGGACGCGGTGTGCCTGCCCAATGTCCATTCCCGATCCCCGTCCGGATGCAAGGTATGGGACTGACAATCGTTGAAGATCTCATTAACGCCATTGAGAACGGAACTTCTCCGAAATGTTCGGGAGAAGATGGACGTGCAGCGTTAGAGGTAGCGGTCGCACTTCGGGAGTCGCATCGCCGCGGTGGTGTAAAAGTAGAACTACCGATTGAAGACCGGAGCCTCCAGATTCTCTCCTCGGAGATTCAGAACGACGATACACCGGCTCGAATTCGACGGTTACAAGCGCGTTAATAGAAGATGTCTATTTGTCCCATAAGAAACCAAAAACGTAGCCCGCAACAACGGCGCAGGCGGGTACTTAGAAAGGTACATCGAAATCTAAACTCGCGCCGTTCTCCCGCAAGGTATAATTAAAAACATGAAACCAGCAGATTATGCGTTTTTTAAAGAAAATGGCTACGTCTCGCTTGGTAAGATCCTGAGCGATGCAGAGGTTGCGCATTTTGTTCACGCCTTCGACCGGGACCGCACTGAAGTTGAAGATCACTGGTACCGTATCGGACATTACCAGACCGTGAATTGCGATGCACTTCTGACTTCACCCGAATTCGACAATGCGGTTCGGCATCCGATTGTCATGGATTGCCTACATACACTGATGGGTAATGCCCCTTGCTTCTCAGAAATCTGCATCCGACACATGGCACCGTACGATGGTAAATTGAATCGTGGCTGGCATCGAGATGGACCGAGGCATTGGCTTGAACACCCGTTGCGCATAGGGTTCATACAATTGATGCTGTATCTGACCGATGTTGATGAAACGACGCACTGTTTCTCCTTATCACCGGAATCGATGGAAGCGGAGATTCTCGAAGCAGACGCGCAGTTGGAGCGTGGCGGAATTGTCGATTTGTACGGTCCCGCCGGGACTGCCATACTCTTCAACATCGGTGTTTTACACACCGCTACGACCCGTCCCACGCAGGCAGAACGCAAGACGGTGCAAGTCTATTACGGGCATCCGAACCGTCGGTACTTGAGCGAGGATTCGATCATACCTGTCGAACTTTGGAGAGACCATCCAGATCCTGAGGCGCGTGCCTTTTATAGCGTCTTCAACAACAAGACGCGCGACTACCTTGAACACACGGCTTCAACGGGTGAACTACCGTTTGCGGACACTTTGGCACTCCTTCGCGAACTGGATGTCAAGCACCGCAAGCGGTAGAAGTGAATTGGCGGCGGTCTCATGCAGCGTGCTAATGTGAGATGACAGATGCCTGCACCGGATTTACATAGCACTGATAATGCCGTTCCACATCTGCCTCCGGTGTAACACCTGCGTGGACGTAGATGCCAAATCTCAGATGGAAACGATCATCTTCGAGTTCATCAGGGGGATGATGGAGAATGCTCATCTGTTCCTGCACAGCAATTTCCCCGAAAAAGCCGGGATGTTCAGCATTTTCTGGATGATCAAACAGCGCGATACCAGACTTCCCATCTCCCACTGTGCCTCCTAAATCGCACCATCGGGCGCGTTGATGATGTACCGCTGTTCTGCCAATCTGTCCTTCAGAATTTTCAACGTGCCCTTCCTCCGGGATACCCATTGACGGATTCAACCGCGCGACAAAGAGGAATTGCCGATCGCCGATGTCCAACGGTGGTGTCGTTTCGTGCGTAATTTCCAGAAACCGCCGCGTATCGCTCCCATACCATACCCGAGCGGTCCGCGTTTCCGTCATGATAACTTCACCATCTCCCGTGACATGGATCAGGTCTTCGACAAATTCAGCATAGATATTCCCTTCAGTGATTCGGATAAAGCGTTGGTGCAACATTTTCCCACAGGGTCCATAGGGTGGCTCATCCCAATCAGACCAGATGTTCGCAGATCCACCTTCACCGTGTCCTCCGTAGGCAAGATAAAGCCCTGTGTGATGCGGATGGTCCTCGCCACCAGCTCCGCGAACCACAGTTCCATGATTTCCATTGAGGGGCCAAAAGTAAGGCTTCCAAACACCAAGAAAGTTGTAGCGTGCGAATAACGCGTCATCGGCAGAAATAAGCAGATGCGCGGGTTTCTGTTCGATTTGATATCGGGCTTTTGGAGGTTCCCCATTGGTCTGTCGGACTGCGTAATATGCCGATGCCCCCGCCGGAAGTTCGTCTGTCTGCCATGCGAGTTCACGTAGCGTCGGCTCGAATTGACACGGAACATCCCCACCGGAGACACGACCATTCGCATCAGCCATGGACATCACAAGTACTGAAACGCCTTCTTGCCAATCGGGGAAGTAACGTTTCGGCTTGAAAGGCATGCGGACGAGGTCATTGTGTCGATGGACCGAATCCGCCTCAATTTTGATAATTACACTTCGATTTTGTGTCAATAGTTAACTCCTATTCGCTTCAGAGCGAAATTGTTCGATCTTCCAGCACAAATCGCATCCCTTTCGCACAAACAGGCGCGCCTGATTGACGCAAGTCGTTTGAAAGGTGTTCAACATTTCTACCAACTCCGAATAAAGTCCTCTACCTCGAAATTCGCTGGCATATCGGTTAGTTCATAGCGCATCACGCGCGATGTTCTGTCGGGAACAGACCGGACAATCTCTGCCTCAATTTTTTCATATAACGTTGAGAACCGTTTCCAGATACTTTCAGCATCTTCGGCGGAAAAACGATCTGCGAAATCTTCATAAAGATGGAAATTGAGTCGGTGCGCGGAAATTGCGCCGATACGCTCTTCAATCGAAAGTTTGCTGATTTCGGGGTCTTTGAGTTTACGGACTTTATCCGCTAACTTTGAGAGGAATACGACAGCGACCATGCGTTCCTCTTCACCCGGGTGCAGTTTCGCTATCCCATCTCGAAAAGCGTCAGCGTCCTTGTTACGGATGGCGTGAAATGTTGATTCAATCACATTGCTCTGCTGCTGCTGAAGTTGGAAGAAATGTTCAAATTGGGTGCGAGCCTTAGCCGAAAGGTGTTGTGTGAATTCCAGATTCCAATAAAAATGATCAACGATCGGATACGAATCTCCACCGAAAGCACGATAGCCGAGGTGAACCGTCCGTCGTAATGTCGTGCTATAGTTGCTGCCCCAGTGCAAACCCATGTGGCTATAGACGACCCCATCACCTGCCGAGAGTTCGATTGGGATCCCACCCGGCATCGGTTCCTGTGAGCGTGTCAAGAGGTGTTGGTGTTCCTCTGGTGTGTTTGGACGGCAGTAGCTTCTCGGTACGAGCCAGAACACGCAATCGTCGTAAAGCGGGATGTTCCACTGCACATATCCCGGTCCGTTTTTAACATAATCCATCTGCATCCCCTTGAGCGGTGCCTGCACCGTGGGATCAATATCACGATGCCAACTCGCCGGACCATGATCTCGCACAGGATTACACATCAGTGCCATCAGTGTGATCGCCGCGTCGGGCGCTCTCATGAGTTGCCGACTCACGCCGAGGGTATTCTCATGCAGACAAAATTCGACGGTATTCGCGGTTGCTGCGTCAACGACCTCATCGAAAAACACTCTCGGTTGCCCACTCGTTGTCCAAACGCCTCCCGGTTTTTCGTCCGGTTTTCGTTCCCGTGCCCAGACTATTTTTTGCTTTTCAACGAGGGTTTCAAAACTCGTTCTTAGTTCTTCCAGATGCTCAGGTGGAACGACCTGTCGTAGCACGATGTAGCCATCATCAATGAGTTGTTGGGAATCTACTTTCATTGTCAGTCCTCGTTGCTAACGGATAGAATTTAGTGGAACCGTCCGAAGATTCAGTCCCTTCGGAAGTTTCTGTGTCCCACGAACTTCCGTCAAGAAATGAACAAAAAAGCACCATTTACGTTTCTGAATTTGACAATCGTTAACGGTAAGATTGCGCGGCTTTAATCCGTCCCCAAGTGAGACTCAACTTCCCAGCGGGCTGGACCGCCAAGCCCTGTGACTCGAAATTCTGCTTGATTTCTTCCGGTGTCAGTGCCTTCTTATAGATGCGCACTTCGTCCACCGCACCTATCAAGTACCCATCGGTATTACCATCTTGAGCAATGTTCCAGTTCGTCTCACCGCCGCCTAAATTGCCGGACATTGCCTCCTCCTCTTTGACGAGGACGCTATCGACATACACCTGTGCCTTATCCGCTTCGCGTGTTGCCACTACATGGTGCCATTTGCCATCAGCGTAATCCTCATCGGTTACCCACGCTTTTCTGATGTTGTTTGCCTGTTCGGTATAGTATCGGAGTTGTCCGGTATTCTGATTAAAGCCCAACCGAAAGAAATGGTCAAAGAAATTCGTTTTATTTGTCAGAATATATTGCCAACCGATGCGACTGTTAGGGGTTTTCAAAAACCACGCTTCATACGACGCCGGCTTCTCCCCGATATTGAAAATGATCGGCAACTCGACACAATCCGGTTTCCCACCAAAATTGAGTGCGTCTCCGAGATGACCTTCGATGGACTCCGGTTCACCGACGATTGTTCCATCCTTGCCGCCAATGAGATCTTTAACGGTATCACCGACGGTGTCGTTTTGGTCAAGCGTGTAGTAACTCACTAAGCCGTCCGTAACAACTTGAGCTTCCACCGCAATAATTAAGATGAAAGTACAGAGAAGAGCAAAACCGGTTTGAAATGCCCACCAATTTAAACGTTTCGGTTTCATGACAGTCTCCATTTTTCCAATTCAGCCATACGCTGTAAAAAATTAACGGATACCCTCTGAATCGCTTTTATCACATTTCGATTGTCGCCATAATGGCAAATTTGAGAAAGATTGTCAACAAAAAAATCAAACTGATTTTTGATTGACTTGTGCATCTAAAACTGGTATCCTCATATCAACTCATTAATATCATAAAACACAGGGAATGAAAGTGTCCGAAGAGCAAGTCCTTCAGATTAATGATGTTCGGCTTTGGACAGCCGTTCAAGGCACAGGGATACCGATGGTGCTTTGTCATGGCGGTCCCGGTGGTTATGACTATCTCGGGACAGTCGCTGATATGGTTTCTGACTTATGTCAGGTCGTCCGATACGACCAACGCGGAAGTGGACGTTCACAACTCATCGGTCCTTATGATGTGTCTACATTTGTTGATGATTTAGAGGGATTGAGAAGGCATTTTAACTTTGAACGTTGGATTGTCGGGGGGCATTCGTGGGGTGCGGGACTTGCTTTAGCCTACGCCGTTAGATTTCCAACTCGAACGATAGCGATTCTTCACATTGCAGGCACAGGTATTGATGACCGATGGCACGATGAATATCGCGAAAATCGCTTAAATGCGCTGAATGAATCAGAGCGTGAAGAATATCAACGTCTGCGTGCACAAACGGAACACGTTGAGAGTGCTGAACAAGAACGAATATTAGACAGACTTCGCGCATTAAGTCGGATGACAGATGTATTTGACTCGAATCAAGTTGACAATCTTCCAAGTTTTGATGAATATCCTGTGAGCAATGAAGCAAACGAAAAGGTCGGCGCGGACTGGCAGAATTACACCAAAGATTCAAGATTTCGGCAGTCTGTTTACAATCTGTCCATGCCTGTTCTTTTCCTTCACGGTGCCTGTGATCCTCGTCCGATTCACTTCATAGAGACACTTGCCTCCAAGCTTCGTCAGAGTACGTTTGCATCGATCCCTGAATCGGGACACTGTCCTTGGATAGAGAAGCCGAATGAAGTGAAAGCATCTCTCAGACAGTTTGTAGTAGATTCTATAATTAATACCACAGCATAAACCAGCAAGGTTTAGGAGGGAAAAATGAAACGTAATAAGCGCGGACATCGCTATGCGAATAGAATCGAGACGCAACGGCGTGTGAAACCCAAATCGAGTATTTCTATCCTCTTCACGGGTATACTCCTGTCTCTGTTGTTTGCGGGTTGTGGCACGATTAAAAGTAACTTCACATCAGAAGGTGAGTATGAGGCACCACAGTTACCAAAATCTGAACTCGCCACTATCAAAATTGATACAGACGGCGGGTGGCTTCAACGGTATCACTTAATCGTGTTCCGCATTGATGGCAAGTTAGCCGTGAGTCAGAAGATTGATGCGCTCAAAAAGGTCTCTATTGATGACGAAATTTTGGTTACCCCCGGAAAGCACGATATGTCAGTGCTCGTTGTCTACGAATCTTTTGATGGAGACACGCCGGATAACCGTCAACTTCAGTCATGGTTTTCTGCGGATGTAGAAGCCGGTAGGACCTATCTTTTGAAAGGGGAACTCAGGAGCGAATTCAACTTTAAGGGCAAACTGGTCGATACAAATAGAGATAAAGTTGTCAGCAAACCGAGATTTCTTGATCGACTTGAATTTAGTGGTTCATTGTAATTCTAACATTCACCATAGTTTGAAACAGGAGACGATATGCTAATCCGCGGTGAAGACAGTGCCATCAATCTCCCGTCCACGCTAACGGAAGAGGAGAAATGGCACTACGATCTGTTTGGCTATTTAGTGCTTCGGCAGGTGGTATCGCCAATAGAGGTTGAACGGATGCTTGAGACAGCGAACAGATGGTTCACGGATCCTGACGCTGCCCCTGAACCGGTGAATGTCACCCAAGACGAATACAGCGGTGTCCTGAACAACGTTCAGTACGGCGACCAGATTTTCGAGCGATTATCGCTGAATGAGAAAGTGATGCGGGTTGTGATGGGCTTGATGTGGAACCGTCCAAGACTCTTCAATTGCGCCTTGGTCTTACAGAAGCAACGTCCCATCTCTGAAGGTGAAAAGGAGAGACTCCATCGCGATACCAGTGGTTTTGAATTCCCCGATGGATTCCATAATCCACATAACGATTACCAAGCCGGCAACGGACAGATCTACAGCAATTTCGTCAATACTGCCATAACGCTCGTTGATGTGCCGACGGACAACGGTTTCATGTGTATCCCCGGCACGCACAAATCGCGAATTAAGTTTCCTACGACACTCGACATTGATAATGAGTGGGCACCTGCCATTACTTTTGAGTTGAAGGCAGGAGATTGCCTAATTTTCTCACCGCGGTTGATGCACGGCGCGAAATTCTGGAAAGTTGATTACCCGCGTCGCGTTGTCTTCAATCGGTATCAATTCAGCTTCTATTTCAATGAGAACTATAACCTCCCAATAGAAGCACATCGACACTGTATCTCTGACGACGAATACGAATTAGAATCGATCCAACGAAACGAAAAAGGGTTTGCCAAACGGATCCTCAAAAAACTGGAGACAGGAGAGGAACTATGCTGACACAAGAAGAAAAGTGGCATCTCGATCTGCTTGGCTATTTTGTGGTACGTAATGCCGTCCCGAAGTCGGATGTCGAACGGATGAAGGCACAGATGTTTGAGTGGTACGAATGGGATGCGGACGATTTCAAGTTCCCAATGCGAATTAACGCGCCAGAGGGAAAACCGTGGTGGGTCTACAACATGCATTACGGACACGAAGCGTTCCAACGGCTCATCTTAAACCCAGAAATCCTGCGCGTCGCGACTGCCCTGACCTGGAACCACCCGCGCGTTTTTGATGTCGTCGCGAATATCTGCTACCCCAACGCTGATGGTTTGGAATTGCACGGCGGACATAAAGGCTGGTTCCGCAGTCCACACCACCAATATCAAGTCGCCAACGATGAGATTTTCGCGAGCTTCTTCAATCTCTCTGTCTCGCTCGTTGATGTGCCCCCCGGCAATGGATTCGCCTGTATTCCGGGAAGTCATAAATCCAATTTTCAGTATCCAGAATATATCACTATGGACGACGCATCCCCGACGGTTCACAATGTCCCCGTGAACGCTGGTGATTTCATCGTATTTTTGCCGAACACACGGCACGCTGGACGACGATGGAACTATAATGCGTATCCACGGATGACTGTGTTCTTGCGCTGGGTCTATGCGAAGCAGTTCCATCATGTAGACTCGTCTCGGTGGCTCCCGTTCGATGCACATAAAGACGAGATTCCAGAAGCACTCCACGAATTGGAAAGCCGCGACCACGGGCAACGGAAAGCGTTAGACCAACTGATAGTTCCGTTCAAAGTGGACGTACCGGAATGACAGTTCTACCAAGCGAATCCTCAAAAAAGTTTTGACGTGAAGCCAGAAAATTGATAAACTATATGAAGAAACGACTCTTTGTGTTACAGGACTGGAGAAACAGATGACAGCCCCGACGAATCGAGAAGTGATTGCCCAGTGGCGCGATGAACCCGCTCCACTGCTCGCATTGCTACACGCCTTCCACGACCGAGACGGGTTTATATCGGAGGCAACTCTTCGCGACATCGCAGTCGGACTTCGGATCCCGCTTGCTGAACTCTTCGGTACATTAACGTTCTACCACCATTTTTCCCGAGAAACGCCAGGGCAAGACGCGCCGCGCGTCTGTACGGGACCCGTCTGTCGGTTGCAAGGCGGACTGGAAATCCTTGAAGCACTCAAACATGAAGGAGCAACCCCAATGCCGTGTGCAGGAAGGTGCGACGATTGCGTGCCAGTGCTGAAAGGGCATCAGGTACTCGTCGGAAAACAGGTAGATACGCTCTCCGTACAACCCACTCCTTTACCCCCACCATATCCGGGTGATGGCGAGGAATGCATCTTCGCTGAAATTCGAGAACCTGAGCGCAATACATTGGCGGGTTACCAACGTACCGGTGGCTATGAAGCCCTGACCCGTGCCTTGACGTCCCTCACACAAACAGATGTGATTGAAACGCTTAAAGAGAGTCAACTTGCGGGTAGAGGTGGCGCAGGATTCCCAACAGGCATGAAATGGGAATCGGTTTTGAATGCCCCCGGCGAACCGAAAACGATCGTCTGTAACGCAGATGAAGGCGAACCCGGTTGCTTCAAGGATCGGGTTATTCTTGATTATGCGCCACATGCTGTAATTGAAGGGATGACGCTCGCCGCTTACGCGACGGGTGCGACGCGCGGTTTTATCTATCTCCGATATGAGTATCCAGAAACTTTGAACATACTTGAACGCGCGCTCTTAGAAGCAGAAGAAGCAGGACTGCTCGGCAATGCCATTCTCGGTGAAGACTTCAACTTCCATATTTACATCCGACGCGGTGCTGGTGCTTATGTCTGTGGGGAGGAGGGATCGCTATTGAACAGTCTGGAAGGGAAACATCCATTTCCAAGGAATCGCCCGCCTTACCCTGTAACACACGGATTTGAGGACCTGCCCACCGTTGTAAATAACGTGGAAACACTCGCCGCCGCTGTCCAGATCGGACGACACGGCGCAGCGTGGTATAAAAATCTCAGCCACAACGAAAACTTGGCAGGTACAAAGATTATTAGCCTTTCGGGCGACATCCAGAGACCGGGGAATTACGAGGTCCCATTCGGACTTCCGTTAAAGACGCTTCTTTACGAATGGGCAGGTGGTGCGCCAGAGGGACGCGCAATTCAAGCGATTACGACAGCAGGATTATCCGGTGGGTTTATCACTGCCACCGACTTTGACATTACTATTGATGAACCGAGTTTCCAAAAGGTGGATGCGATGCTTGGCGCAGCCGGAATTATGGTGTTTGATGACACGCGAGATATGCTTGATGTCGCACGCAACGCAATGGAATTCTTTGCCGAGGAATCTTGTGGAAAATGTTTCCCCTGCCGTATCGGTACACATCGACTGACAGAACTTTTGTCCGAGCCTTTGCAACCGAATTCGGAGGCATTGATTTCGGAGATTGGTGCAGTCATGCGAGCAACGAGCGCGTGTGGACTCGGGACGGCTGCACCAAACATTACAGATAGCCTGATCCGTATTTTTAACAATTAAATTTGGGCGGTGTTTCCGTTGTCAATACCGATCTAAAATTGTTAAGAAACTCACTTTAGGTTATGAAAAGTTTGTTAACAATTGGAAGACTGCAAGGACAACGGACGCAGCAGCTCAGATTTAATCGTTAAAAGAATGTGGAGCCGCGGTTTTATTTTTCTTTGCGCCATCGTGTTCGTTGTCGGTTTGGTAACAGGACCGGTCCAGATGCTGTTTCCGGTCTACGCGGAGACAATTTTAGAGGAGACCGCGCTGTTTGCGGCATTGTTGCGTGCCTTGCCCATCGGATTAGGTGGACTCTCGGCACTGATAGGCGGAACGCTCAGCGATCGGTTCGGACGGAAACCAGCTATACTTATCGGGATGACAGGTGCGATCGTCGTAGGTGCGCTTTTCACGACAGAAACACCATTGTTTATCTGGGGCATTCTCTGTTATGAAGGCATCGCATCCGGGTTCAAGACTGCAGGTGGTCAAACCTATCTCATTAGCGTTGTGCCATCAAACCGATTAGGGTTGGCGACAGCACTGTACTTTATCAATATGACTGTTGGAAGTGCGGTTGGTAGTGCCATCGCAGGCGAAGTCATCGATCGCATCAACTATAGCACCTTTGGGATCGGAGCTGTAGTTTTGGCGGGTGTGTTTTTTGTAGGTGCGTGTTTCTTTTTACCTCGGCTGGCACGACAGCACTCTTCCAATAGCCAACGGAAGCAAGGTGGGATATGGAAATCAGCCCTTAATATTGCGGCGTATATAGATCTAACCCGGCGCCGGAATATACAGATGCTGATCGGTTTACGGGTTTTTCCGACCTATTATTGGGGCTCTGTAAACCTACTCATGCCGATTTTGATCTCTCGTATCGCTGGCGTTAAAGCAACAGGCTACTACGGTGCGATGAGTCTGCTATTTGCTTTTGGGTGCCAATTGGCTGTTGGAAGAATATGTGATGCGATTGGGCATCGGAGGCCTGCCCTCGTGGCGAATGCCATCGTTACACTTCTCGCTTTTGGTATGGCGTTTTTTCATGACTCCTTAATCGCTCTGGAAGTTTTTGGGATACTCGGTGCAGGCGCGGCGTGGGGGCTTTCAACGACTATCCCTCGATTTATCAACGAATTCACCGAGCCTCATGAGAAGGGGCACGGGGTCGGTCTCACCCATTTAGCGTGGAGTACTGGGTTCCTCCTCGGCTATGTGGCAAGCGGTTTTTTGATTAACTTCTCTGTTCACGTTCCATTTATTGTCGCAGGAATTTTCCTGATTTTTTCAACAGGTATTACCTACAAACTTTTTAACGATTCAATCTGAACCGCTGCATCGCATTGTCCCGCAGGTTTCTCTATAGGAAACCTGCACAGAATACAGAGGTCGGGTCGTTAAGAAACCTTTCATAACCTGAAAAAGGTTGTTTAATAATTTTAGATCGGCGTTGACAACGGAAACGCCGCCTATACATAATCATTTAAAAAATTTCAAACGAAGGAAGGAACGCCTAATGATTATTGCAGAACTCGATTTAGAAAATGCGGAACATCGTGAACTCACCAATTCCGAATGGCGCTATGGCGATGGTCTCGTTCCGGGTGAACCGAATGGGGGTTTGGTTAACCTGATGAAAGAGAGTCCCGCCCGTCATGCTGATTACGACGATTCAGGTTGGGAAATTTGTGAGGACATCCAAGCGGTCATCTCTGAAGGACTCTGTTTCGGTTGGTATCGAATTACCGTGACACTTCCAGAGGAAGTTGATGGGACCTCAATCGCCGGTTCAGAGGTATGGTTCCACACGTGTATCGACGACTACGGCGAAGTCTGGATCGATGGTGAAATTGACTTGGCTTTTGGAGAGTCAGGGCGTGGTGCCGCCTCGGGTTTCAATACCCCTCAACGCGTTGTGGTTACGGAAAGTGCGGAACCCGGTGCGACACATGTCATCGCATGCTTGGCGATCAATGGTCCACTTGCCAGACCGGGGGGTGGTATTTTCCTCCGTTTCGCGAAGTTAGAGTTTGAGCAAGAGTAACTCGCGAGACCCTGTAGGGACGGCTTTGTGCCGTCCCACGCTTGTAATAAAGGAAAAAACTTGCGTAAAAAAGCAGTCGTCTTACTCAGTGGTGGGTTAGATTCAACAACAACACTCGCCATCGCCCACGATGAAGGTTACGACACATATTGCATGAGTTTTCGGTATGGTCAGCGACACACAGTGGAACTACAGTGTGCCATAAACATCGCAAAAGCATTAGGGGTCAAGCAACACATCGTCGTTGACATTGACCTGCGGACCTTCGGCTCATCAGCACTGACAGCAGACATCGAAGTTCCAAAGAACAGACCTGATTCGGAAATGGGAAATAGCATTCCGATAACCTACGTCCCCGCCCGAAACACAATTTTTCTCTCCTACGCGCTCGCTTATGCTGAAGTTCTCGTTGCTGAAACTATTTTTATCGGTGCCAACGCCATTGATTACAGCGGCTATCCAGACTGCCGCCCAGAATATATAGATGCATATCAAACAATGGCAAATCTCGCGACACAAGCCGGGGTTGAAGGTAAAACAAAGTTAAGAATTCGTGCGCCACTTATTGATAAAACGAAGACAGAGATTATTCAAATCGGCACCGCACTCGGTGTCGATTACAGTCTCACCCTAAGTTGCTACGATCCAGATGCTGAAGGTAGAGCATGTGGTGGATGCGATAGTTGCCTACTCCGAAAGAGAGGCTTTACAGAGGCTGGTATCCCTGACCCGACGCGCTATCAATAAATGTGACATCACGCTCTTCTTGTAGACCTCCCTTAATGTTTGGTAATTTACTTTCTCCTTGATATTTGTCAACGATCTATCCTATAATATCTCCATGAGACAAGAATACGATACAATAGAAAAAGATATTCTGGAGGAACAGAAGCATGCAATTTGATAGTCAAACGCCACCTACGGTTGAGGAGCTGATCACCTGTGATACTGAGATTATGAGCGGCACCCCGGTGTTCAAAAACACCCGTGTTCCAATAAAAAACCTCATCGACTATTTAGAGGTTGGAGAAAGTCTTGATGCCTTTTTGGAGGACTTTCCGTCTGTCAGCCGTGAGCAAGCGATCCAAGCGTTGGAACTCGCGAAGGAGATGCTTTTAACACACGCCTATGCACATTCTCATTGATGAATGCTTGCCTAAAAAACTGAAACGCGAATTAAAAGAGCATACTGTTTTCACTGTGCAAGAGAAAGGCTGGGCTGGCATGAAGAACGGGGAATTGCTCCGCCGAGCAGAGCACGATTTCAATGTGTGGGTGACGGCCGATCAAAATATTGAGCATCAGCAGAACCTTAAGCAGTTTAGTATCGCCGTTGTCGTGCTGGTCGCGCCTCGGAATGAATTGGAATCACTTCTCCCTCTGATTCCCCGGCTACAGGAAGCCCTACGAACTATTCAACCTCACCAAATCGTTTATATTCCTTCCTAAGAATTCAGCGTGATTCTTCTGATAGAACTTTCTAACTGCCCCTAAGGCCTAAAAATATGGTAAGAGCCGTTTTTTTTGATTTTTATGATACACTCTGCACGTGGGGACAGCCCCTTATCGTGCGTCTCCAGAAAATTGCAGACCGATACGGTTTTGAAATTGACGCAGCCCGCTATGCAGCAGCCCGCGAGAATCTCTATGCGGAGGCATCAGGCTCTGATCCCACCACGCACGCACTCCTTGAAACGATGCAAGAGATCATTGAGAGTTACTACGAATTTGTAAAGGCTCTCGGCGTTCCGGAACATGTGGAACAGATGACATGGGAACTCTTGCAATCCGAACACTCGCTTTTTGCCGCCAACGCCGCGACTCTCTATGAAGATACCGTTCCGACACTTCAACATCTACGAGACACGGGTCTTAAGTTAGCAATTGTCTCCAATTGGGATACGCCGTTGGACCCGCTTACCGAAAGGCTCGGTATTGCACACTATTTCGATATAATCGTCGCCTCGCACGATGCCCGCGTCCGGTCAGCAAAGCCAGATTCGCGTATCTTCAACTACACGCTCGCAGCAATCGGGGTTTCAGCGGAAGATGCCGTTCACATTGGGGATACTTACGAAGCGGACATCATTGGGGCTCAAGGTGTAGGGATTCGTCCTATACTCATCGACCGGGACGGCACGCAAGGTGGTAGGTGGGATGAGACGATCCAGAGTTTGTCCGAATTACCGGAACTGCTTTCTGTCGCGGAGTGCTTGCGCTGAAGGGGTAGCATCCTTTGATTACGAACCTACCCGAAACGACGTGGAGGGGTTTTTGCTCGGGCGTTTCTTTAGAACAGAAACCGAAGCAAGAAAAAAATGATAAAAGCTGTTTTTTTTGATTTTTACGAAACATTGTATTTTCACAGGCATTCACTTGAAGAAAACCTTGAAAGAATCGCTAAAAGGTATGGCGTTGAGGTCAATTGGGAACGCTGTGAAATAGCAATGGAACGCCTGTTTACTGGCACATCGGCACCCGACCCTTCTACCGATTTTTCTTTGCTGGAATTGTCGATAACTGTGATGAAACGAGAATGCGAATTTATAAGAGAAGTTGGTATTGAGAAGCACGTGGAACAAATAGCGTGGGAGTTGTTGCAATCTGGACACTATCTCTTTGCGGCGAACAGTGGCGTACTCTACGATGATGTTGTCCCGACACTTCAGCATTTTCGGGATGAAGGCTTCAAGTTAGCGATCGTTTCCAATTGGGATACACCGCTGGATCCACTCACCGAACGGTTGGGAATCGCTGAGTATTTTGATGCCATTGTTGCTTCACATGATGCTCGCGTCAGGTCTGAGAAACCGGATCCACATATCTTCAACTACGCGCTTGCAGCAGTCGGTGTTTCAGCGGAGGAAGCCGTCCATGTTGGGGATACTTATGAAGCGGATATCGTCGGAGCAGAAGGGGTAGGGATTCGTCCGATACTGCTTGACAGAGACGGCACACAAGCCGGTAGGTGGCGCGAGACGATTCAGAGTCTGTCCGAATTGCCCAAACTATTCGCTGAATTCCTGGTTCAGCAAAGGTAAACTTTCGGTTTTCCTGCTGTATAGTGTACCATAAAATAGAGGCTTTGACAAATCTACTCACTAAATCGCGAGCGCAGTGCCCACAAACCCTGTCCGGGTTCGCTGATGTAGAAAAAGCCGTCGTCGTTGAACCCATCGGCAAGCGTTGCGGGATTGTATTTAGCAATCATTTCGTCCACAGGTGCCCATTGGTAGCCGACGGATTCAATCTCGGCTTGGGTGAGGTGTTCGGTTGCATAGGTGACCTTGAAACGTCCTTCGGTACTGCCGTGAATCAAGTGTGCCGCGGCGGATAGATTGTTTTGCAACTCCGGGTTTTCTGAAACAGCCTTGAGCGTCGCGGGTGTCCCGCGATAGCCGTACTTTCGGATAAGCCGGTCGATTTCGGCGATCCTCTCCGAACTCATGGAGTCCGGGCGCGATGATAGTCAATTCGCCATCGTCTGCCATCGCCATCCGCGTGCGATAGATTGCCTTGTTGCCGAGCCATGTGCTTTTAAACTCCCTCGGATCCAAGTAGACAACCACCTTTGATAGCGGTTCCTCTAAGAACGTCATATTAACGGCTCTGCTCAACTCGGCAGCGGTCTCAAAGGTGTGTGCGTCATCTCCGACATAAAGACCACGCATTACACGCTCACCTGATGCGTCTGCGTCCATAACGCTCATGACATACACAATACCGAGTGATTTCAGGTAGTGTGCGTGTGCGTAATTCAGCACTCTCCTGACAGAGGTATCCGTTCGTCCCATGAGCCGTTCCATCCCATCTACGGCACCGAGGAAATGGGATTTATTGATCATTTCAACGCCACCCGCGCCGACGAGGATGTTCTTAAATCCGTTGGCGATACCGATAACCTCATGCGGAATCACTTGTCCAACGGAAATGATGAGTTCGTAGTTCCCCTCCACGAGATGGCGATTTACGGCAACGGGTATACTGTAATCAAGTTTGCCGCCCGACACCTCCTGCACGAACTCCGATGGGACTTCACCGAGGTGGTGGAGTCCGGTCCGCCAGTGATGGACATGATAGGCCGCTTTGGGCAGATCGCCGTACATCTCATCAATTTGCGGTTCGGTCATCGGGGCATGCGTACCGATAGCGGGGAGGATATCGAAGGTGGTGCCGTTGGCAGTATCCCATAATTCGTAGAGAAGTTGGGTGAGTTCGCCAGCGTTTGAGTGGAGTCGTGTTATATCCGGCGGGATTACCAATATCTTTTTCGGGATACCGCCTAACTTGAGGAGTGCCTCGTGTAGGAATGCGCGTTTATCTTCGATTGTGATGACGGTGTCTTTTCCACCGTGTGCAATATAGGTCGCCATATTTTAATTTTCCTTGCGGTTCGATTTTTCTAATTTTCCTTGCGGTTCGGTCAGGTAAGTTTGTGCTTTCACGTGTCTTTCCGTATATCCGCCTGCGCCGTTGTTGCAGGCTAACGTCGTTGAAGATGGATTCTGTATTAATAAGAGGCTTTAATGGTGCCCCACGTTGTGCTTAACTTGTCCTGTGGCTCGACAGGTAGGACCAAATCCTCAACAGCATCACCGATAAAGATATTATCAATATAGACAAGCCCATAGTTGCCGAATTTCCCCGTTTTGAAGTTCCCGTCTTTCCCTTCTGTCGCTGGATCCACCTTGTCAAACGGAGTCTTATCCTTTCGTTCCTTTAACTTGAACGTGAATTCATCACCGGTGAGGATCAGTTGTGCGCGATACCAGATTTCGGGTTTGTTTTCTACCATCCCATCTTTGATCTTTCCCCAACCGCCTTGACGTTTGTAAAAGTGGTACTCTCTGCCACCTTGCCGCCTATCACTTAAATAAAACTTCTCGCCCTCCTGAAAGCGGAAGACAACTCCCATATAGAAGTCATCAGGGAACATCATATCCCATTCAGCGACATAATCGTCCCAACTTGCATCCCCGACGACATAGATAGAACCACCGACATCATGCCGTGATTGATTAGATGCCTTGTCAGCAGTTAATAAGACTTTATTACTGGCTTTTTTCGGATCGGCAACAACTTCTGCGGTTGTGCTCCCGTCATGTCCGACCTCCCATTTACCGGGTTCTGCTCCGATCTCATCCTTCTCAAAGTCATCATGAAACAACAGGACTGCCGATGCCTGTATTGCTATACCGATGCTCAGCAAAGGCACAACAATTTTAATGGCAAGTTTTACTTTTTCGGAAACTTGATTACATCGAAAAAGAGATGAATATCCAAAACGCATTTTCTTCTCCTTATTGGAACAATACCGAGTTAAAAAACTTCGCCAATGCAAGTCAAAACAGGGTTTGAATTTACGCTTTACCCTTGGTTACAAAGGTTACACTGACATCAATAGAGTTGCCAGCAGCGTCAGAGACTTTACCCTTAATAACATAGGTCGTTTCGTTGACGAGTTCTCTACCTTTGACAAGCTCAAGTGTGCCTTTGGTGCCTTCAACTTTACCAAGCCAACCGACATCATCCCCGCCTTCGGTCTGCAGCGCGATGTTCCCAGAGATCTCTTCACTGAACTCAATCTCAATCTTCCCGTCGGTGTTGATAACTTCAGGATCAACATCCGTGTCCCCATCTTTGACAGTGCCACCCGTGACACTCATATGACCGCATCAGTCCGGCGAGGTAACGGTATAGTTGAGTGTTCGGGTTCCATCAGCCCAATCGATCGTTAATCCAAGAGGACCAAGAGCAAAGGGACCCGCGATCGTCGCGGTTTTGCCCGCGATCGTGACAGTACCAACACTCACCGTGACATCAGCGGGTGGGTTGTCAAAGGTAACCGTAATAGTCCCATTCGCGGCAATTTCGCCGCCCGGCTCGGCTGGGGTTACACTTACAAGTTTCGCTGGGACAGGGTCATAGATGGTGAAGCCATCATCACCACCACAGCCGGCGAGCATTGAAACAGCGAGTAAGCTTGTTAGGAATAATACTAAACTTCTAAACAATTTCGTCATTAGCGTTAACTCTTTAAATTGTGAGGTTTATTAAATACACCCATCGGATAGGAGGTGCTAAAAATTTTCGGTTTTGCCTTTTGCAGAGATAAGATTACCGAAATATTTACTTAACGTGAGTTTGCAAAAGATTTTCAATGTAGGTTGGGTTGAGGGGTAAAAGATCCAAACACCTATCGTTTATACCGAGAATGTCGATTTTCAATTCCCCGTTCTTGGAAGTCGGTATAGCGAAACCCAACACACCCAATCAAGGGACATGTGATAAAGCGTTGGGTTTCACTCGTTTTCTTGCGTTTCAGGATATATTGGAGGCACAAAATGCTACGGAGTCGTCGTGTTTTTGAGTCTCTATCCGTTCAACCCAACCTACGGTTATACTTCAATATTTCATTCTCAAACTCACGTTACTTAAACCTCGTCTAACCTCGCCAGCGAAGGGATTAGAAAGAACGTCTACGAAGGTGTTACTACGCTACGACGGGGTTTTTCAGAACGCCAATGCCCTCAATTTCAATCTCAACGACATCACCGGCTTTCAATGCGCTCGTTGTGCCGGGTGTGCCGGTAAAGATTGCATCCCCCGGTTCAAGGGTAATCGCTTGCGAAATGAAACTGACAACTGTTGTCACCGGGAAAATAAGATCGGCAGTGGTTTGCTTCTGAACGACTTCACCGTTGATGCGGGTCTCCAATTGCGCATCAGTATAATCAACATCAGTCGCAATGATGGGACCAATGGGACCAAAGGTATCGGATGCCTTGGCACGCCACCACTGCATGTCGTTGCTCTGCCATGTGCGTGCACTGACATCGTTGCCGCAGGTCACACCTAAGATATTGGCAGCTGCCTCTTCTGGTGTTGCTTTCCGGGTCCGTTCCTTCATTATGACGACGAGCTCTCCTTCGGCGTGTATTTCATCATCGCCATCGGGCAATTCGATGTTGCCCTCTGGATCATTGATACAGGAAGGCGTCTTGATGAAGATCTCAGGGTTTTCCGGTTCTGGAGCACCGTCTAAATGGCTCCGATAATTCAAGCCGACAGCTAACACCTTTGTGGGTGTGGTCGGTGCAAGTAGTTTGACATCTGCCAATGCGACGGTCTCACCCGTCTCGCTATATTCACTGAACGGGCATCCGGATAGGACGCTCAGATTGTCTCCTGATACAATGCCGTAACTGATTGTTCCATTTAATTCATATCGTGCTAACTTCATATTTCTAATTTTCCTTGTGGATAAGCTGGTATAAGAATCGCGAGCATGGGGAAATCCGCAGAAATACCCAAGCAAAAACACTCGCTCCTACAGTCAATCGCGGCTTAATCGATAAGCCGAAGTCTGTTATATTCTACCGCGTGGACGAGGGTCTGTCAATTTATTTCTTGTGATTAGTTATCAGTTGTCAGCAGTCAGCAATCAGTAAGCGTCGCGAGCAGTTGTCTGAATCAGGATTTTCAGAATAGTGAGGGGACCCAATAAGTCGGGCTTATAAAGCCCTCCCACAGGCGGGTTTTCGAGAATGGAATGGTTCCGGGCGTGAACTGTAATAATTTGACATTCCGCTTGAAATGTGCTACAATTCCTATACAATTTATAACCTCGTAATAAAAAATATATAGTGAGACTTAAATGATAAAGATTGGAATTGTGGGTGCATCGGGGTATAGCGGTAGCGAATTGTTGCGCTTCCTCGTCAACCATCCCAGTGAACTTCAAGTAGCACTCTGCACATCCGAGACCTACGCAGGACAGTGTATTGATAGTATCCTTCCGAATCTTCGAGGGTTTCTATCGTTGAAATTTGAAGCCTTAGATCTTGACTCCCTCAAAGACAGAGTGGATGTCGTTGTGCTCGCCGTTCCGCATAAAGTGGCGATGTCTTTTGTGCCGAAAATTTTGGCACAAGGCTTACGCGTCGTGGATTTCAGTGCGGATTACAGGCTCGAAGATGCCGAAACCTACGAAGCCTGGTATCATGTGGAACACACGAGTACATCGCTCATGTCCAAGTCTGTGTACGGATTGCCCGAACGTTATCGCGATTGCATTCGTTCCGCCCAACTCGTCGCGAACCCAGGATGTTATCCAACAAGCGCAATACTTGCAGCAATGCCGTTCGTTAAACTCGGGGTCGTGGCGTTAGATTCCATCATCGTCGACTCGAAGTCGGGCATCTCAGGTGCTGGTCCGAAACCGAGTGAAAACACACATTACGCGAATCGAGAGTCCAATTTCATCGCTTACAATATCGGGGTCCATCGGCATACACCAGAGATTGAACAGGAGTTGAGTGCTGTCGCATCTGAGCCGGTTCGCGTGACCTTCACACCACACCTTGTCCCGATGACACGCGGTATCCTTAGCACTGTCTACATGCGTCTCACAGAAGAGATCTCTACAGAGGAAGCCCTTAATATATACGCAAAGTTCTATGCGCATGAGCCGTTCGTTCGCGTGCTTCCAACCGGCACATATCCACAAACGAAGGCAGTTCTCGGTAGTAACTATTGCGATGTTGGGCTTGAAGTGGATGCGCGGACAGGTCGTATCGTTGCGATGGCAGCAATCGACAACCTCGGTAAAGGCGCAGCCGGAGCCGTCGTGCAGAATCTTAATCTGATGTTCGGCTTCAAAGAGACTGACGGACTGAAGGTGCCGGGGATGATGCCTTAATAGTCGTCAGTTGTCGGTTATCAGTTATCAGTTAAGAGAAATTTGTGGCAGTTGCATACTGCTTGCAGACCCGGATATTAACTGATCCTTGACGGCTGAAAACTAACAACTGCTTGGAGACTATTGTGCCGAAAATTATGATTGTTGCTGGAGAACCCTCTGGTGACCTGCACGCTTCTCATGTCGCACGCCGACTCACGGCACTTCGTCCAGATATAACACTCTTCGGCATGGGCGGCGACCAGATGGAAGAAGCATCGGTAACACTCGATTTCCATATCCGAGATTCCGCTGTCATGGGGTTTGCCGATGTTATCACTGTCCTGCCGATGTTCCTTCGGAAACAGGCGCATCTGAAACGGCGCATCCGTGAGGAACGCCCTGATATTCTTCTCCTTGTGGACTTCGCGGAATTTAATATGCCGTTAGCGAAGTTCGCTCAGAAGCACGGTGTTCCAGTCGTGTATTACATTCCCCCGAAAGCATGGGCATGGCGTGCGAAGCGGGCACAGAAATTGGCAAAGTGGGCGAACTCTGTCGCCGCAATCTTCCCATTTGAAGCAGAATTTTACCGAAATGCGGGGGCGAACGCCGAATTCGTTGGGCATCCGCTCGTCGATTTCGCACAGACACCTCTCAGCACACAAGCCGCACGCAAACATCTCAACCTAAAGGGATCGGGGTTAGAAACCCCTCCCACAGGCGATGAGAATACACCTGTCATTGGGTTGATGCCGGGGAGTCGCCGTTCCGAAATCCGACACATCTTTCCAATCATGCTAAGAACTGCGGCGAACATCGCTCAGGTCTACCCAAATGCCGAATGGATCCTCCCGTTAGCCCCAGGAATTTCACATGAACTCATCGCGAAGTGCCAACAGGAGCAAAACCAGTCAGGGATACAAATTCCACACATCAAAATCGTGGAAGACGGGACCTATCCGGCAATGCGAGCATCAACACTGTTGCTGGTTACCTCTGGTACAGCGACGCTTGAGGCGGCATGTATCGGCACACCGATGATTATCGTCTTTCGGACCGCATCACTTAACTGGCACATCGTCAGGTCGTTGACACCTTTGGAACGGAGCGGACTCCCCAATCTTATCGCAGGACGAGACATTGTGCCTGAGCTCCTACAGACCGAACTGACACCGACTGCCTTGACGAATCTGTCCCTCGATTTCCTACAGAATCCACAGAAACGAGAAACACAACGGGAGGCACTCCAAAAGGTGCACGCACAACTCGGGACAGCCGGTGCCGCTGAACGAACAGCGGAATTAGTTTTTTCAACGATTCGCCAAGCGTAAAGGCGAGCCATTGAAGCCGTATCAGTTTTTGCTTAAGGTCCACACGCGCCGTTGTTGCGTGCTACCCGTACTGGTTAACAATTCCGATGAAATTGACACACATCCGAGATTTTGCGTTGCTACAGCAGAGAATTCTCGCCACGCCTCTACGCTTTTTATTAATTCCATTGAGTTGGCTCTATACGGCAAGCGTCCAACTACGAAATATATTATACACACACGGTGTATTCAAAGCGCGTAGGTTGCCGTGCCGAGTCATCAGTGTCGGTAACATTGTTGTCGGCGGGACGGGTAAAACACCTGCTGTTATCGCCATTGCGAGACATCTCCAAAGAGAGGGGATGCGCGTCGCCATTCTGCTACGCGGGTATAAACGTCATGTTCGAGAACAAGTGACAATTGTCTCGGACGGTGAAAAAGTGCGTACGTCTCCTGTAGAAAGCGGTGATGAAGCCTACATGATGGCGAAACACCTCAGGAACGTCCCAATCATTGTAGGTAAATGCCGCTATTCGGCAGGTCAGGTTGCACTTGAACGTTTCAAGGTAGATGTCCTGTTGTTAGATGATGGATTTCAGCATCGGCAACTCGCGCGCGATGTCGATATCCTCACTATTCCCACAACACATCCCTTCGGGAGTCCAGAGAGATTACTACCCGCGGGAACCCTACGTGAACCACTCACCGCCCTACGACGCGCAGATCTCATCTTACTGACACATGCAGACATACCCAACATATCCGCACATATCAAAAAATTGGTGAAATCGTTAGCACCAAACATACCGGTGTTGACAAGCACTCACCAGCCAACACACCTCTACTCATTAGCAGTCAGCAGTCAGCAAGAGAGCCTTGTGGCAGGTGAAAACGATAGCAACCGCCACAACGCTCTATCGACAGCCGATAGCCGATTGCTGATTGCCAATATAAAAGAACTTAAGGGGAAACGGGTTCTCGCAGTGTGTGGAATTGGAAACCCAGACGCGTTTGTTGCGACCCTCACGCGATGCTCCGTTGCGAGCGTGGAACTGCTGGCATTTCCCGATCACCACGTCTATACAGAAACCGACAAACAGCAGATAGAAACGGCTTTTCAAGAAACAGCGGCAGATCTGATTCTCACAACACAGAAAGACGAGCAGAAATTAGCGGGTTTTGTAGATAACCGGAAACTGCCGATAGTCGTTTTAGCGGTTGGGCTGGTTATTACGGAAGGTGATGAGAAATTTAATGATGTGTTGCTGGATTCGAGGTGAATTGCATTGTCCCGCAAGTTTCCTACACGCCGCTTGCGTCGCAATTAGGTCAGTCAGTAAGATCGCGAGCATGAAGAAATTGAGGAAACACCCTATCAAAAACCCCAAGCAAAAACACTCGCTCCTACAGATGAATTAAATGCTCGGACGATGTTGGTCGATCCATTTGACAGAAAAATGGAGCAGATTTTCCATAATTTTATCGTTGACTTGGACATCCGCTTGCGTCTCATTCTTCAAACTGGTGACGATGTATAACCCCTTCTGAAATGGAAGGAGTAGCAGTGCGGAGGCATCTTCAAACCCATTCCTTGGAAGACCTGCCGCAGACGAGTCAATTTTAGCGAGAGAGGTCCATTTCCCAAGCGGATCCAACCACATATCATCCAGTCGAATAAAGGGCTGCTCCTGCACTTCTGGATCGGCATGATTCCCATTAAGTGGATTCGGATATTGGAAAATACGTGAGCGCTTCCCGTGCGATGTAGGAGAAAGTTCATAAGTCTCTTCACATTCAACGCCGGTGAGCGGTTCTGGAATCCATCCGGTGCCGCGGCGCTGTTTGGCACTGGCTTTGACATCTTGTCCGGAAACGATGACGACCCCACCTTGGCTGACGAAATTTTTAATCCGATGTTCAGTATCTATGTTTAACCGATAGCCGGCTTTGTAAATTTCGCCATTGCCAATCCATAAAATATCAGTCTTGGTCAACCGATCCGTTCGCAAATTTTGAACCGAGTTGTAAATGATATGATGATCCTGAACGTATTCAAACCGTTCGAGGACCGGAAACTCGACAGAGGATGTATTCCCAGTCAGTGCCATGAGTTTAAGCGGCATTGCGATCTCGACTTCGGAACGTTTTATATCAGCCGTTCTGGAAAGCCCATTTCCCGATCCCCAAATTGCCGCATTGATGCCTCTCACAATTCGATTCCGCATCCGTTTTCGGCTACGTGTCCGTTGTTCCGCAGTGCTTATGCCACGTGGCCGCGGATAAACAAGTGGAGCTAACGCCGCATGTCGGACCGGATTACTGTGTACCTGTTCAACAAGGGAAGCGTGTGCTGTAATGCGGGCGCGATTTATCGGTAGCAGTCGATTGTAGATAGGAAATCCACGGCGGAGTTTATTATCAAAACGGCGAAACGCGTTTTCAACGTCCCATCTCCGGCTATAACTCACATCAATCGCCTTTAAATCAATACGTTCTTCATTGATATTTGTCACATATCCACGAACAACGTTGATACCGTGGATAGGATTGCCATCTTTGTCCGTAATAGCGATATCCTCCGTATCACGCAGGTCCAAAATAGTATCTGTCAAGCCGGTAAGACTGAAAAGCTCCGGCTGGTATTTCTCGGCACTTTCCACAATTGTGCAGTAGCGTCGCGGGAAAACAATATCTGCGTCGCGGAAGGAGCGAAACTTGAACCAAATTTTTTTGTAATTGTTTATAGCGCGCGTGTCTCGAACAGCGACGCGCTCGAAAGGTTCTACGTTATGTTTAACAACAGGCTCTACCTCAAGCCTCTGAATGCTGAAGGCACCAATATGGTATTTGAATTCATAATCCTTTTCCCACTTCGGTGAGTCCTCTGTCAACCGAATGCGTCCTAGTTGGATTGTATAGGGTGTATTGTTTTCAAAGATGATTTCATTGCCTTCTGCGCGACACCGCAATCCGCGATCATCTCGGCGGTTGAGTTGTGCCAGATCCTTCTTAAATTCATGTTCATATTCCCATTCGTCTGCGTAGCCGTTGTTGTCATCATCTTTCACATCCATGAGCGCAATATGTTTGTTATTGTAATCTTTGAGAATAGCCGTGTACTCGGCGGTATGTTCACTGAAACGGACTCGAACTTTGACCCGTGTCCCAATCAGGCGCTCGATCAAACGTTCATAACTCTCCTGCTCCAAGTAGGCTACAGATTCTTCGTCCAATTGGCCGATCCTTTTCTCCAAATCGCCGCCACCCTGTTCATACGCCTCAGTGTATCTCTCTAAACGCTTATTCGTGCTTCTCGTGAAACTGCTCCACGCCATGCTAATGGCTTCTTTTAATGCCTCTTTGAGAGCAATGAACATATTCCGGATCTTCCGTCCAACCTTGTAAAGGACAGGCGGATGATAGACCCGCTCAAGCTCCCAGGCGCGTTCTCTGAGTTCACGCGCATTCATCGAATCATGGTAGCGGATGTATGCAACAATCCCTTCATCACGTTCCTCATTGGTGAAGATATAACTTGGTGCATGCCCGCGTTGTCGGGATTCCTCAGAAATAATCTCCATCCCTGTGAATTCCAACCGCATGGTGCCTCGGTAACGTCTACCGTCCTTCATCTGAAAAACGACGTATTTATTCAGGAGCTTCTTAAGAAGTTTGTCCTTTTTAAACAGCCTGATTATATATCCAATGCTACTGATTAAAAAGACGAGAAGGATAACTCCAATGTAGACCTGTGAGTTTGACCACCAACTCCGCGCCTGTTTTTGGACCTCCTCAACGACATTGGATTCTTGCCCAAACGCTGAGTGCAAAAGCAAAAAAAAGATCAAGACAAGAACTAAGCACGTTATTCTCCCTACAGGGATTTTGAAGAAACACGCAAGCAAAAGCCCCCTACGGGGTGGAGAGGGGAATATGAATGTATCTATAAAGCCTTTCATCATCAAGCCCCACTTTTTTTACAGAGATTTGACCCCTAAACCCCATTATCAGGGGGATAGGGTTGAAGAAAACCTCTTAACAGACAACTGACAACCCTTAATAAATACGGACTCCGTTTTCGGCGGCAATCCGTCGGACATTCGCGTTCGCAAGTGGTATTTTCTCTGTAGGCAGATGTTCTATTAATCCGTAGCCATCCGGATAGAGTGCGTCAAAACGCTTTAATGCTATACCCAATGCCAATTCGCCTTCACCGGGCACCTCCTCATCAAGATGGAGCACCAAACCGTTCTGGACGCTGATGTCTTTGATATGTGCCATCGGTGCGATCGGTCCCATGACATCAAAAATGTGGTTAAGCCGCGCCTCGCTCTCATAGACCTGCCGAAGCGTTTGAAAGTGATTGACGAAATCCATGACGATGCGAAGCCTTTCGGAACCGACACGTTCCACCACCTCTCGACAGGTTTCGGGTGAATCCATAATTG
The DNA here is from genome assembly GCA_965208635.1 of Candidatus Poribacteria bacterium. Lineage (GTDB taxonomy): Bacteria > Poribacteria > WGA-4E > WGA-4E > WGA-3G > WGA-3G. Next base: position 4,098,901 of record OZ242349.1, on the reverse strand, counting down.
AAACTGCATGTGTTTCCATAACAAGCGTCAGTTCGTGTCGTTCGGCATGCTCTGCAATCGGTTTCAAGGTGTCAATCAAACGTTCCATTGATTCTGGTAGATGGTTATCTCGATGAGATGTCCAAGCACCATCGGGGTTGAGGCTACCTGCGCGAAATAGATAATGGTGTGCGTTGAGAGAGACAGCCGTTGCCATGCCGCGTTGGACACTGGCAATACCTGCTTCTCGGATAGTGGCATCTGGATGGAAAAGGCATTCCTCGTAAGTGATGCCGAATTGCACAAGGTCCAGTTTCGCGGTTTCTAACATCTGCACACAGCGGGTAACCGCATCTGGCGGAACAGATGGAATCTCCGCGCTACGGAAATGGAAACTTAAACCGGTAAATTCCAACGCTTTGATTCTATCAATCTCATCCGATGTGAGGGTACGAAAATCCCCACTAATTCCAACAACACCCAGTCTCATATTTCTAATTTTCCTTGCGGTTCGATTAGGTTAATTAGGTAAATAACGTCACTCGACGTATACCCGCCCTCCGCTATGCTTACGGGCTACCGTATTGGTTTAATGTTTCAAAGATAAAAGAAACGTCAAAATTCCACAACCCAGTTGAGACTCTCGTACAAAAACACTCTGGCTCACCAGAAGCCTCTTTACCGACGGCTGATAGCTGACGGTTGATGGCTCCTCTTCAGTTTCTCCAGAAGATGTCTTGCCCGTCGGAGGTCTTTCGTATCAAACCCCTCCGAAAACCACATATATATCGGTCTCAGCAAACTGTATGCCTCCCGATAACGGTCCTGCGTGCACCACAATTCACTCAAACTGAGAGCGGCTCGGAGTTCCCACGATTTCGCGCCTTGGCGGCGGGCAATCGCCAATGCCTCCTGAAAATAGGATTCAGCCTTTGTAACAGCAGAAGTCCCGTCCTTTCCACCAACCCTCTCGGTCTCTTTACCAAGCACGAGACAAAGTTCGCCTTTCCGACGAGTAAGTTCCGCATCATAGGCACGCTCGCCCGTTCTTGTGACGACACTCAAGGCAGAATCGAGTGTTTGCAAGGCTAATGTATACTGTCCCGCGCGTTGATATGCTTGTGCGAGCAGCGTGAGGAAGAGCGGTAGCAGTAATTCAGCCCGTGTCTTTTCCCATGCCGCAATGCCCTTACGTATCATCGGGATGCCTTCTTCTGAGTGATTCAACTCCGTGAGTGCCCAGCCTTTCATCACTGTTGCAGCGGCTTCCCACAGGGAAAATCCGTGTTCTTGACATATCCGCAGCATTTGCGTTGCGGTGGTCTTCACCTCTTCTACTCTCTCTTGGTGCTGATAAAGCACAGATTTAAAATGGAGCAATACAGCATCACTAAAAGGATGGCTCCTGTTTTCCCCAATTCTTGCGGCTTCAGCAAGTCGTTCTTCAGCCTGCAGAGGATAGCCGAGACACCATAAGAGCGGCGCAGAATATGCGAGCAGTGTCATCCCGGGATCCGCTACGAAGTGCAAGAACGTCGGGACGGGATGGTGCTGGGGCTGATAGAGTTCAATACCTGCCTCAAGATGTGCCAATGCATCTCTGAATTCACTTAAATAGTACAGCGTTGCGCCGAGTGCTCGATGCGCCTCTACCTCAAAAGCTGGATCTCCGGTTTGCTTCGCAATCACAAAACACTGTTCACCGAGTTCACGTGCGGAGAGGAATCGTCCGCGCACGAGATGAGAGAGCCATAATCCGAAGAGTATCGGAAAGCGGAGATCCTTTATACGATCAAGCGAAGCATCAGCATCTTTTTTTAAAGTCGGTTCCTGACTCTCAAGTGTTTCCAGCAGTTCCCTCGCTCGCGTATAGGCGACCTCTACCTCCGGTGCAGCATACCCTTTTGTTGCAATGAGCGCGCTCCCAAGAATTGTCTGCAGCTCCAATTCTCGCTGAGCAGTAGCCTCCGACTCTCGTGTGCTGGCGTTCACCGAAAGTTTTTCAAGTGCCGCAAGCCCCTGCGTGATATGGCGAATACCCTCCACGTTTGCGGAACGTTCAAGTGCGCGTTGCCCAGCACGGTGCCAATAGTCAATCGCTTTTTCAGGAAGCCCCGCTTCGGTATAATGATAAGCAACCAGCTCCGGTTGGAAACCACCACCGTCTTGCAATACCTCTGCAATTTGTTGATGATACTGCTGTCGCCTACTCCTAAGTAGAGATTGATAGGCGGTTTCACGCAGGAGTGGATGCCGGAACGTATAGCGTAGTTGATTGTCAGCGACTTGATTCCGATTGAGGATGTAGGCGTTTACGAGCTTGTTCAATTCACCTCTCAACAATGCAAAATCCGTGAAAAGACGATTCCCTACATAAAGTCCAGAAGCAACCTCGTGTAATAACTCAGCTGTCCATTCCCTTCCGAGCGTTGCACCGAGTTGGACGATTTCCTTGGCAGCACCGAGTTCGTCTAATCTCGCTGTCAGTAGATCCTGTAATGTTACAGGCACCTCCATTGTTTGCGAATGTGGACCCGTTCCATCGGAGACGTCAGAAGCCAATGTCAACGGATCGCCTTCCAACATCATCTGGGTGAGTTCCTCAACAAATAGAGGGACACCCTCGGTCATTTCGACAATCCGTGTCAGTGCCTCCGATGGCAGTGCCGTGTCCCCTGCGACGTGCTGAATCATCTCCTCCACCTGTGGAGGCGTAAGTGCTGCCAACGGTAGCGCATTTGCCCACTCTGGATGTAAAAGTTGTTCCAGCACTTCTCTATCAAGGACAGAACTCTCGAGATCACTATCGGAGATTTCATCCTGTAGCGGTTGTTCGTCTTCTTCAGGTTGTGAATTTTGCCGAAAATGTTGTGTATCGGTGCGACAGGATAAAACTGCGAAAATCCGAGCATTTTCGATCCGTGTAATTAAGAGTGTAAGAAATTCTATGCTGGAAGGATCAATCCAGTGCAGATCTTCAACGACAAAAAGTATCGGCTTCTGTTCAGCCATCTTCAGTAGTACTTGAACGAGTACTTCCAAAGTCTGTTGTCGACGCTGTCTGCGTCCCCAGCCTGAGGGATATGTGTCCTGTTCAACAGGTCTACTATAGAGGCGAGCCCCTACACCGGTTTCTGTTTGTTGTTGTACCTCAAAGGGGATCTCCAATAATTCGGCGAGAAGTGGCAGTGTCTCTGGCGCGTGTTCTTGTCCCTCACGATCAAAATCTGAAGGAGATGCTGTGCCGCCTCCGACAGTCGGGATATTGTAATCGCGCAGTAAATTCTCAAGTTTGTCAAGGCGCGTCTGCGCGGTATCGGTGTTGTTAAACTGTACAACGTGCTCCTGGAACAGCGAAAGAATAGGATAGAGCGGACTATTCTGGTAATACGGAGAGCACCTACATTCCACAATCACCGCTTCAGGGGAGTGTTCGACGTACTCTTGAATGAGTTGCAAACATCTCGACTTTCCGATGCCGGCTTCCCCTTCAATCAGCAGGGCTTGCCCTTTAGATGCCAGTACCTGTGACCATCCCTGCTTGAGCAATTCAACCTCGCGCTCCCGTCCGATTAAAGGCGTCAATCCACTTTCACTGGCAATACCCAATCGACTCTGTGCGGGAATTTCACCCGACACTTGATACACATTCACCGGTTGTGAAATACCGCGAACCGGAAAAGTCCCGAGTGCCTCGGTCTTAAAAAAGCCTTCAATTAATTGATGGGTCGTATTCCCAATGACAATGCTGTTCGGTGTGGCAAATTCTTGCATTCTTGCGGCGAGATTTGGCGTTTTACCGACGATGTCAATTGCTTCGGGAGACCCTTCCACAGATATGTGCCAGACGACAACAAGTCCGGTATCAATACTCAGTCGGACGTTGACTTCCATGCCAAAGGTCACCTGCAGATACGGGTTCAGTGTTTCAAGAGCGGCAACGATACCTAACGCGGCCCGGACGGCACGATGGGCGGCATCCTCGTGTGCAATTGGGTAACCAAAATAAACGAGAACACCATCACCGAAATACCGTGCGATATGTCCGTCTTGTGCTAAAACCACCTCCATGATACATGTCCGGTATACCTCTAAAAGATTTCGGAGTTCTTCGGGATCCAATTTTTCGGTGAATCCAGTGGAGTCAACAATATCACAGAAAAGGACCGTTAACTGGCGACGTTCTGCCCCATGCGGTAATGTTTGCTCAACGACAGCGGTATCTACTGCCGGAATTTGACGTGAACGTACCGGACTCTCAAGGGACGTTCCACATTCACCACAAAATTTGAAGGACGGATTCAGGAATCCACAATTTGGGCAGCGTTTGTGATGCATAATTTTTTAATAGCTGTCGACTGTCGGCAACCTTCAGCCGTCGGTTAAGAGGTGCTTTGGTGCACCCATCCCTCCGGCTGACGACTGACGGCATTTTACTTTCTGAACTGATTCAGATATTCTTCTAACTCCGCATCTCTCGGATCCAATTTATATGCCTCTTGATAATAATCGAGTGCTTTATCCGTTCTACCTACCTTCATATAAAATGACCCGAGGTTGCGGTATGCAACGCTATGCGTAGGTTTCAGATCCAAAGCGCGGATGTAATGGTCGCGAGCGCGCAGCATATAGATTTTCGTTTGTCCAATCAGAACGTTAAGCGTTGTTTCATTTTCCCAACGCTGTCTATATACCTCTCCACCGAGTTGTGTCGCCTCTTCCTCAATAGCATCAGCGACTGCTTCATCTCGTGTTTTGAGCGTGATGGCACCGGAACCTGTTTTGTCAACAGCGACTTTAAGTTCGGAGATTGCCTGATCAATAGTGTTGTCTCTCAGCTCCTGCTCCCACGATGGCCAACTCGGTCCGGCGTATTTGAGACCTTGCTCGTAGTAGACGGTCCCAAGGTCGTTATAGATTTCAGCGTTTTCGGGACGCATCTTTAACGCTTCGCTGTAAAGTTCAATAGCTTGCTGATATTTTCCAGCATTGAACGCATCGGTAGCATGCGTTCGGAGTTGCTTGAATTCCTCACTTTCCAAATTAACGGCGATTCCCAATTCTGCCTTGTCTCTGCCGAAGAAATAGATACCGCCAATAAGCAGGATAGCAAGACAGACGGCGATGAGTGTCGGTAGTTGCAATTTCATGTTTTTAATGTTCCTTGCGGTTCGGTCAGATGGGTTACGATATTCTCGTTTCTTTGCGTTATCCGCCTGCGCCGTTGTTGCAGGCTACGCGATTTGGGTTTTGGTTAACTGAAGTCTCTTGTAACCGAAAACTGAAAACTGAAAACTGACTACTATAAAAACACTTATCTCCGCCGATTGTTTCTATTAAAAAAAGTGACAGGGATAGCTTGATGGACTCCGTCTCGTTCAAAATAAACTTGCGCTCTACTTTGGGTGCGGATACGGTCATCCATAACTTTAAAAATTTCAAGCGAAGGAATCAAGGTATCGTCAATTTGGTAGATAAAATCCCCACGTTCCAACGCGCTCGCCAACCCACTGTCCTTATCAACGTGTGTGACAATAACACCGCGCCGCTCATATTTTCGCGCCATCGCCTTATCCGGCTGGGCAAGCGATATCCCCCACCCGGGTGGTGCATAATTCCACTGCAGGGTTTTCAGTGTGAATTCAGTCTGCCGCCTTTTCCCGCGTCGGATGAATTCGCACTGGACGGGTTGATTGAGTGGCAGCAGACGCGTGCGTGCGTTAAAGTCCTGTTCGTCCTTTATCCGTTGCCCTGAAATGGCTACAATGACATCTCCTCGTTTAATCCCTGTATCAGCAAGAGGGCTGCGTTTACCTATTTCCGATACCAAAACCCCAGTGTTGCGCGACATTGACAATTTTTCTGCCAATTCCTCAGTTACGGGCTGGACCTCCAGGTCAAAGTAGGGTGGAATAACACTGCCGTACTCGGTAATCTGTTGGACGACCCGCCTCGCCTTATTGACTGGAATCGCGAAACCGACACCTTGTGAGCCGCCACTCGTTGAGCGGATGACGTTGTTTATACCAATAAGTTCACCGTGAATGTTCACCAACGCACCACCGCTGTTGCCGGGATTAATGGAAGCGTCTGTTTGAATCAGATCTTCATGATACAGGTCATCAACAGTGAGCGTGCGTTGTGTTGCGCTCACGATACCAACTGTGACTGTGGGTTGCGCATCGCCTAACGATAAACCGAACGGATTTCCAATTGCGACAACCCATTCACCTATCAGGAGGGAATCGGAATCACCCCACCGAATTTCTGGTAGGGATCGCCCATCCGTATTAACCTCTAAGAGGGCAAGATCTGAGAAAGGATCGTATCCGACAACCTGTGCATCAAATTCCTGTCCATCAGGGATCGTGACAGTAATTTTATCGGCATCTCTAATGACGTGATGGTTGGTCAGGATGTATCCGTGTTTATCAACGATAACCCCAGAACCGACTTCTCGTAAGGCACGCCGCCTACGCGGAAGGGTAACCTCGCCCCAGACCCATTCGTCAAAGAATGTGCGGGTTTCAACGCTCCGGACGGCACTGATATTGACGACTGCGGGACTCGCATTCGCTACTGCTACAACAATTGCCGTGCGCCGCGATGCTCTGACTGCGTTCTGTGCAGCTGTTCTACTTGACTCTGCACCGTAGGCAGTGCTCCAAAGTGTTCCTACAAGTATTGAAATGGAGATTAAGAGTTTAATTGGGTAATGTGTCGTGCCCATTGTCTGAACCAGGATTCACCGGATTAGAGGATTCGTTGGTAGAAGTCAGAACCGGGATTTTTATGATTTTAAGATTCGCCATGATTACCATATCTCTCATCACGGAAATCCACCTGATAAGACCGAAGAAGCATAGTTCAGAGTTCTTCGATAACTGATAATCACAACTTGCCCGCTCTAAAACTTACCTTGTCAATTTGAGAGAGATACGATATCCCTCCAACCCCGGATCAGTATCAACAATCTCTTGAACCGCTTCGGATGTTCGTCGTTTGGCAGGAAAATCATCGGCACTCGCACAACGGAGGGCGACTCTTGCCCCGACCGAACTGGCAGCACGTAGATTCTCCAATTCCACTTTATCCAGCGTATCATATGCCGTATGTCCGAAACCTCTACCAGCAGGCGGAGCATCTGGGTCGCCCATGTGGCTTGAAGGCACACCCTTGAGGAAAAACGGGAAATGGTCGGAGTAGGAATGTACCTTTTGTCCAACCGGCATTTCAGTGTGCATCTGCTCGCGTGCGGTATCAAAGAAGGATTCCAATGCGTCCCAACGATGGAGGACTATGCCCTTACGACTTGAGCCTCCCGCGGCATCCATATTGAGCATAAACCGAATATTATCCAACTCCGAGGCGTGTGCATCGACATACCGAAACGCCCCTGTCAACCCGATTTCTTCAGTTCCGAAAGCGATAAAACGGACGGTACACTTCAGCGCATCAGCGGCATAAGTAGATAGTACACGAGAGGCTTCTATGACAGATACCATCCCCGAAGCGGGGTCGTGTGCGCCTTGTGAGATATCGTGTCCGTCGTAATGGCAACCCACAACCACCATCTCCTCAGCATTCTCATTACCGGGCAAATCCGCGACGACGTTCCACGAAGTCCGTGGTTCATTGATGTCGGTTGTCTGGAGTTTTAGTGTTACCTTTCCGTTTTCTCGCGCTATCAATCGCGCCAAGAATTCGCCATCCTCTTTGCAAACGGATATGCCGGGGATAGGTGCGCGCCTGTCATTTTGAAGACTTCCGGTTTCGGGTCCGACACCGGGGTGTTCACTGACAAAAATGAATCCACTCGCACCGGCGAGCACAGCTCGCTCAAACTTCTCCTTGCGGTGTACCCATCTTCCGAGGTCAGGTGGTGAGGCACTTTTCGCCATAACCAGTGTATCGGTAGCGGTATCGCCAAGGGCAGTATATTCGTCAGGGCTCCCACATCCAACAGAAACAAGCTCCGTGGTGATGTCGGCAGCAGGACAGTAGGGAAGCGATATGCAGTGCAGTGTTCGACGAATCGGTTCGATTACCTCAAGCGTCGCCGTGCCACGTGTCCAGCCAGCGTAGGGATATGTTTCAAGTTTGACATTCTGGAGTCCGTAACGTTTGAAACACGCGGCGATGAAGTTTGCGGCTTCATATTCCTCAGGTGTCCCCGCGAACCGAGCACCGTATTCATCGCATAAGACTGTCAGATTGTCCATCACTTCTTGCGAAGTATAGATGTCACCGACCATCTGCTGGTCGAGTTGCAAATAAGGGTTTTTCTTGCTCATAATTTTTAATTTTTAATTATACCTTGCGGTTCGGTCAGGTGAATTTGATAAATAATGTGCCTTTACGTAGACCCGCCTACGCGACGGAGGGTTTTAGGTTCGGAAACGATTACGTTTCCTTTTGGTTATAAGTTATAAGTCACAAGAACCCTCTTAACTTATAACCAACAACCAACAACCCTTAACCGACAACCGACTGCTAATTGTTATTTTACCTTGCGGAGGAATAATGCCCGTTTCAACTATCAACGGCGTTCCTTAAACCTGCCTGCGCCGGTGTTGCAGGCGGCGTGTCTGGTAGAAAGTTGGAATCCGACTGGGTTTGAAGAGGTGGTAGCGTTTCCATCCGTGCGTTGGCAATCTTTTTTAATTGCCAGGGGTCAAGGATCCGAATCCGCCGAAACCGTTTCTCGATTATCTGATGCTGTTTGAACTGATTTAGAAGTGTCTCCATTTTTTCAACGGAGCTGCCGATTAATTGTGCCAACCGCTTTGTCGAGAGTTTACGTAAAACACACTGCGAACTACGTCCCATTGCTGTACGCCTGTGTTCTGGTGCGTCAGCGCAGTTTTGTAGCAGCAAAGCGAGTCGTGATGCTGGACTTCGGAACACAATGTTCAGAAAAGGGTTCGTCATCCCTCGCCTTGGTTTCTGACATGCGGTTACGATATTAAAATACTCTGATTTCTCCGAACGCCAGCGGAGATACCTCTTTATAAGACTTCCTAAAGTTCTCTGTGGTGGCATCGCCAAGTGCGGTTTTCGTTTCAAAAAATAGTGAAAATTCTTTACAGGAACGACTCCGACAACTGCTTCTGTAAGCGTCTCAGCGGTGACGTTCGGGTGTGCGTCGTCGTTTTCCCCGCCAACTGCCCCAAAAAACTCACCGGGTTCCAACACGTCCAAGGTGATAGCATCACCCTCAGGTGGCGTTTGATAAATCTTGATACGACCTTCCTTCAATAGGTAAACGCCTTCGGCAGAGAGCGTGTCTCCGTATTTTAACTGGATGAAAGTCGTTATTCGTGCAAGCGCGTCGGCATCCGCTTCGGAGACCAAGTCTCGGAAGATGTCTATCCCTTTAACGCACCAGAACCTTTCTGGTATTCTTTGTTGTGTCACCATACTATGGTTGTCTCGTCAACTTCTGGTTAAACGTGTATTCTTCTGGTGCTATGGACTATGATCGCCCACCAGAGGTTCGGTCTTCTTTGTCCTTAATTATACCAATATGTTAACGATAAAGCAAGGAAAATAAGATGCCCTGAAATCCTGCTTTTTCCAAACGCACACTCACGCCTTTTGTACCACCATACTGGCGAGGACACCAAGGATTTTGTCGCACCGCTCAATTGTGTAGGCTGACATGTCAAGTTGAAGTCTCTTTCCGTCCAACTTAAGGAACACCCAGTCTATGCCTGACGTAAGGGCACCATAGATGCAAGGAGTGTCATGCTCACCTTCGTCATTAAAGCGTTGAGCGGCGACCATCTCTGCAACACATTGCCCGAGCCCTACCGTCAAATTATCCCTTTTCGCTTCAACCAGAACAATGACGGGTGCCTCCAAATGGAATTGTGCAGGCGACAGACTTACCAAAAAATCGCAAACGCCGGTCAAGCCGCTTTCGGCATCAACATTAAAGTCAATCCCCGAGAAAAAACTGATGCTGCGATCGAAGTGCTCCCAAAGTTCAACCAGCACAGCAGAGACGATCAGTTCTGATTTTCCCTTCTCAGTGCCCATGGCAAAAGCTAACGGCACATTTCCCTATATGCCATAAGAAACGCTTTTTTTAAGAAAACCTCGATCCCGCCAAAATACAATAGAATTACACCACAAAATCACCCAAAATGCAAATCTTTTTTCTTAGGGGGTACTGATAGAAATAGGGGATTGGAGAGAAGGTCTTGAGGTATTGCGATCTTTTGCTTGAGGATTTTTCGCTGTAGGAGCGATCTCTGGTCTTGACATTCTGCTCTGTATAAATATAAATATCTAATTGTAAAAGTATTCGATACGTTACGTTAAACCTAATTTCACATTCGTTTTTTCACGGAGAAGGGTATATTGAATCTTGAGAACCCACGGCACACCTACGACGATAAAAACTTCCGTGAAGTCTCCGTGAACACGAAAGAAACCTAAGTTGCTACCTTCGTAGCACAGTCTTTTAGATTGGGTTTCCCACGAGTGCACAGACTAACAGTCTACACTACGAAACTTTCTCTGTCTCCTCTGAAATTTCAGAGTAAGCATTCCAGCAACCTTCTCTCAAAACCCCGCAAAACCCAGTCATTCTCTATGATTACAACCTTTTTGAAATCTGTCAATTTTCAGATTTTACTCTGAATACTCTGAAACTCGCCACATTGAATAGCGATTAGCAGTCAGCAATTAGCAAAGTGATTGTAGTCCGGTGGGGCGGGATACGTCTGGGATATCGTTTTGGTAGGAAGTAAGAAAGAGGCGAGGTGTTTTTGATTGGGTGTTTCCGTTAGGAAACCTCGCCAGCGGTGTATCTGTAGATGGTTAGAAGGAACCCAGTGCGGTTAGAAACCGCACCTACCGCGTGTGGAGGTCATAAGTTCTATGCCAAGAAACGGTGGTAGATGAGGGTGGTGAGTATTTTGTAGCCCGCTTTGAGGGTGCCAGTGAATGTGCCGGTGATTTTAGAGACTCCGATCCGCTTGCGATAACGAACCGGAATCTCACATACGGAAATCCCCTGCTTTGCGGCTTTGAGTTGCATCTCGACCGTCCATCCGAAGGTTTTGTCCTGCATGTTCAAAGCGAGAAGCTGCGGATACCGGATCGCTCGAAAGGGACCCAAATCTGTATAGCGCACGCCATAGAAGCACTTTATTAAGAAACAGGCGAGCCAATTGCCGAATCGTGCTTGGGGTAACAACGCGTCGCGCGCATCATCAGCACACCTCGCACCGATAACAAAGTCGGCTTTACCTTCAAGTATCGGGTGGAGGAGTTGGGGCATGTCTGTGGGATAGTCGCTATAGTCGCCGTCAAGAAAAACGACGATGTCAGGTTCGGTCGTCGTAAGCGCAGCAATTCCGGCGAGGCAGGCGGATCCATAACCCCGTCGCGGTTCTGTTATCACCTGTGCCCCGTTTCGGCTTGCGATTGCGGCGGTGTTGTCAGTGCAACCATTGTCAACAACGACAATTTCTTGGACTGTGGCTTCAGTTTTTTCGTCAAGCGTCCGCACGGTCTTTGGAATATCGGTGATGACTTTGGCAATGGCGTTTTCCTCATTGAGGACTGGAATGATGACCGAAATTTTTTGTGATGACATCTACATTCTTACCGCAGGTTCCTGCACTGTGTCCAGTAGACGTTCAATAACGGTATCGGAGTCAACCCCCTCAGCTTCGGCATGGAAATTGGTTAAGACGCGATGGCGTAGAACAGAAGGTGCAACGGATTTCACGTCTTCACAAGAAGCGTTATAGCGACCCCGTAGAATCGCACGGGCTTTCGCTCCCAAAATGAGATATTGTCCAGCACGAGGTCCCGCGCCCCATCGTACCCATTGCTGAATGAAATCGGGAGCGTCTTCTTCTTTCGGACGGGTTGCGCGCGCAATTTTCACAGCGTATTGCACGACGTTGTCGGCGGCAGGCACACGTCTCACAATATCATGGAGTGCGACGATAACGTGCCCAGACAGTAGGGTGTCAAGTTCAGGTATCTCTGCACCGGTCGTTGCCGAAACGATGTCCGTTTCCTCCGTCTCTGTGGGGTAATCGATGACAATTTTGAACATGAACCGATCTAACTGCGCTTCTGGGAGTGGATATGTTCCCTCCTGCTCAATAGGGTTCTGCGTGGCAAGGACAAAGAAAGGCTGTTCCAATGCGAATTCGGTACCCCCGGCAGTAACATGATACTCCTGCATCGCCTCTAAAAGTGCGGCTTGCGTCTTCGGAGGTGTCCGATTGATTTCATCGGCGAGGAGGATGTTGGCGAAAATAGGTCCCTGAATAAATCGCATCGTGCGATGCCCCGTCGTGCGGTCTTCCTCGAGGACATCGGTTCCCGTAATGTCGGCTGGCATGAGATCCGGGGTGAACTGGATCCGCTTAAATTTAAGGTTCAGAATTTGTGCCAAAGTCCGAATCATGAGAGTCTTGGCAAGTCCTGGGACCCCTTCTAATAAACAATGTCCTCCAGCAAAAAGTGCCATCAACATCTGATTGATAACTTCATCTTGCCCAACAATTACTTTTTTGAGTTGTTCTAAAATCAACTCTTGGCTTTTCATTAACTCTTCTATTGCTTGAACTTCTTCTGTTGCTGGCATTTTTTAATTATGACCTCCTGGGCTACGCTCCAAATGTAAATGCAGAAAGCCGAAGCCATCCCATAGCGAATAGCGTATGGGGGACAAAGTATGCTATTTAAGGAAACCTAATTTCATTACGCGCAGGTTCTCGGTCAATTTCAACTGGGTTCGAGACTCTGTGCGGTAAATCTTTAAAACAACTGATCGCTGACTGCTGACTGCTGACAACTAATCTTGCGTTAATATAAATCGTTTCGGTCCTCGGTTTGAGGCGATTCTGACGACATCTTTGAGAGGGTAAATGTTGTCTGGTGTGACCCTCGGCGTTAGGAAACGGATAATCTGATGCATCTCTGCTTTGCGTTTGGATTGTGCATAGCGGATCTGAATTCCCGCAACCTCGGTCTCCAGTGTTTGCTCTTCAGGAACGGTCTCAATCCGAAAGGGTACCTCCGTCCTAACACTGATTTTGTCTTCAAGCGTTAATGCTTTGCCAATGTCAGCGGGATATATCCGGCGTTCCTCGCTCAATAACTCCGCATAAGGATGTTTGACAATCGGTAATTCAAGGACAAATTGACTGCCGATGGCGTACAGATACTCCTTACAGGTCCACGTGACTTTAACCTTCAATTCGCCTTCTAACTTTGAAAGTCCAGAGACTTCAACATCCGTCACCTTGGCACGTTCGTCTAATTCCAACACTTTGTGGAAGAACTCTGCCTTCTCCTCGGAAGTCTGCAGGTGTGCGAGTTGACTTCGGAGCTTCATGTTGAAAATCCCAGTCCCCATCAACTCTTGGTGAACAGAAACACTCATATCCCTTTTTACCTCTACGCGGGTGTGAACCCGCTTCAGATTTGATGTCGCATCTATAGAAGGACTCCTCCGAAAGAGATAAAGCCTATTTTCCATATTGTCTATCGCTGCAACATCATCTAAACTCTCTACTTCAGATGTTCTATTTTCCGTTAGAAACCGCGGATTGATGATAAGTGCCCATCTGTCTTGGTCACCGGCAGGGAAATCACCAAAAGCACACGTCTCTGCTGTCGGATCGAGCCAGATGAATTCATCATCTTTACTCCCCTCAACAGCAAGGATCATGTGATTGAAATAGGCAAGTGAAGGTACCGCTTCGACTTCCGAACCACCATCAGGGAGATGGGCATTAACACCCCGCGTGTCGCCAGCGGAAATGAGAACAGGATAGGAATTAATACCCACAGATGAAAGCATCGTGGAGAGAAGTGTCGTTTTGTCCTTACAATCGCCTTTTCCTACCTTCAGAACGAAGTCCGCTGGATACGGCTTAATCGCCCAGATACCGAGTTCATAGCCGAGATACTGAATATTCGTGGCGACGTATTCATAAAGCCGCTTCACTTTCTCCTTTCGGGACCAGGCACCGCGAAGGATTTGCTCCGTCTTTTTTGTAATCTCTGGTGTAATGGTATCCTGTTCCCGAATGAGTGTTGCATACCACGTCACTAATTTATCCCAAGAATCAATCGAGGAGATGCTAATGCTATAAGCGAGATCCTGGGGAGCAGGCATCAGGTATTCTTCTCTTAACGGCGGTACATCGCGGACTTCAAAGGTATAGGTGCGGATGTAGTTATTCTCGGTAATGGTGGGTTCAATCTCAAGAAAGGATTTTAATGGATTACCTCTGGACTGCTGCGTCTGCTGTTCTTGCAGATTTGAAGTGCCGCCTACAGTCGATGCGCCTGAGACCTGATAATAGAGTTGCTTTTTCTTAGGGATATGTACGGTAAACCGATAGTGTTGCACGGGTTGCGAGCCTTGAAAATAGACTTTACGCCAAAACTCGCCTCGCATGACGTGTCCAAGATTGTTCGTGGAATATGCATAGTCTATGATGCAACCATCGGAGATTTCTGGCAGTGTGAAATACATCAGGCGTGCGTCAACGTATAAACCCGCATCCACAGCACTCGGCGGTGGGACATTCATTATTATCTCATTCAAATCCAGTTCAACAACCCTACCATCGGGCGTAAATGTACGGGCGTGATGGATAGTGACATCGTCTTTTCCACGCATATAAGGAATGCTAATCTCGCCGAGATCTGCACCATCTTCATTGAGGATTTTGACGACGCGTCGTGTGGAATAGATATACCGACTCTTTTCATCAATGTCAACATCAACGCTCTCCCAAAGAACGACTGCACCGTCCTCTGGATAGTCCTTTTGAGAGGGTGCGGTGTCAATGGCTTCTTGAATAACTTTCTCGTCTGCTTCGCTGATATAATCGTAAGGCAGTGCCGATGAACGGTTCTCAGGGATCCGAGAGGCAGTCGAAACATCTAAGTTTCCATGTTCGTGCTCTTCGGCAGGTTCAATTGGCGATACGTCGGCATCGCTAAATACCTCAGGTTCAGATGAGGACGGTATGCTCGGTAAAACGGAACGACGTTTTCCTAAGAAGGTTTTTTCAGCGAGTGCGCCATCGTCTGTGCGTTCTACAGGTGGAACCTCAGGGTCAATCGTTAGGTTTCGAGTGGCATTTCCATCGCCATTATCATCAAGGTGTGGATGTTCAGACTGAATAGTCCCGTCGCTCTCATACCACTCCTTCGTCAGCGTCTGCAATGATAAGAACGCCTCCAACAGTGAAATGTCTCCATCGCTGTTTATATCGTTATCTGCAGTAGAGAAAGCACCCACAAAGACATCGCCAAATCCTGCCTGTAGCGAATAGCCTTCATTTGGTGAACTTGAGGTGAGAATTATGCGTCCCGGTGCGCTCAGCGGCGGCACAAGCCTCGCACTATAAGGAAAACCGAAGATTAAAATCTGATTCTCCGCAGGAACACTCTTAATGAGCGTTACATATTCCGTTTCAGTAATATCCCGTCCCCGTAGATTAAATTTGGCACTACCTCTACCGGTACGGGAGGCGTGTCCAAGCATAAACAGTAGAAACCTATCTGAGGGTTGTACAGTCTTTGCGAGTTGATCGAACGCGGCTAAAACGTGTTCGCGATTTGATTCCGCGTCAACCAATTCTAACGCGCCTTGACCGCCTCGGTCTACATTCGCCATGTCCTCAAAGAGGAAAGTAATCTGGTCGGGTGTGTAGCCGTACGTATCGGTGAGTAACTGATGGAACCGAGAGGTAGCCCCCCAGAATGCATCGTAAAAGGATTTTTCACCGGCTACACCGCCAATAATCAGAACGTGATCAACGGCAAAGGCGGTCGTGGAAATTAGACAAATCGCAAGGATTATGACGATTATCTGATATATTTTTTTCTTCATTGCTATATTCCTTAATTGGAGCAACTACGTATCAGAACCGGAAACCGGGTCTTTTGTATCCCTTGTGAAAGTTCCACTTTTGCCACCCGTTTTCTGGATAAGTCTGACCTCACCGATAACCATCTCTCTATCCACTGCCTTACACATGTCATAAACGGTCAGAGCCGCAACTGACACGGCGGTGAGTGCTTCCATTTCTACGCCTGTACGCCCCACCGTCTGGACTTCCGCTTCAATTTCGACCTGGGGCACATCATCCGAAAGGGCGAGTTCAACGCGAATTGAAGTCAATGCGAGGGGATGACACAACGGAATCAGTTCACCGGTACGTTTCGCCGCCATGATACCCGCAAGCCGTGCGACCTCCAAAACATCGCCCTTCTTCATGCCTTGCTCAGCAATAAGACGGAGTGTTTCAGGACGGGCAGTAATATGCCCACGAGCGACGGCAATACGAAGGGTCTCGTCTTTGCCACCGACATTCACCATCCGCGTGTTGCCTTTTTCATCAAAATGCGTTAGCTGTTTTTCCATTGATGCTATTTTGGTATAGGGTAGGCACAAGACCTACTGTTACAATATGTGGGTAGGTACAAGACCTACCCCTACAATAACTGACGACTATTATACTGGATGCTCTGCCATGATTTTTTCGTATCTTTCGCGAAACTGCTGGAGGTAATTCCCCTCACCGTGATAGGCAGCAACGTCTGCGGGGTCCGGCTGGATTGATTCACCGCGCTTCAAGACCGCAGCACTGAACGCCTCAACGTCAAAAGACTCGGCTTCCATATCGGAATCTGCATCAAAAAGTGCTTTGACCCCTGCGACAGCGGCACCAAGTGCGGCACCACCTTTCTCCACCGGAAAGGTCGGTCTGTTCCAGATGCCAGCGACACGCCGCATGATCTCAGGACTGTCCGTTGCACCGCCCGTTACAAACAACGGTTCCTGTGTCTGCTTTGTAAAGACAGCAGAGTAAATATAAACCGAGGCGAGGCTCGTTTCAATAATACCCGTATAGTCCTCTGCTAATGTGGATTGTGCCCTGGCGCGGATTAACTCAAACGCACCAGAGACGGGGAAGGACTCAGTCTTCGGTTGCCAGAACGTCATAAACTGCCCAGGGTCAACCGTCTGCAATGTCGTTTCCGCGGGCGCGTATTCCTCTTTCGCCAAACCGTAATGACTCCTCACCGCATCCCATACCATCGCACCATTTGTACGGCATCCGAACATAAACGGACGATTAATACCGTCATACATTGCGTTGGCAAATCCCTCTGGATCGAGTGTATCCCCGTCGGTTGACACCATATTGACGAAACTGGTTCCGAGGCTCAGCAAATCCCCAGCAACAGGCACCTTCGACTGCGGATTATCACCAGAACCGGCTATCACAGCACAGCGGCCATCAAAGCCATATTTCTCTATGTAATATGCTGCGAGACTGCCCACAACGGAGTCTGGACGTGTGAGTGCGGGCAATTTCGATTGGAGTGCTTCCACACCACCCGGTAAGCCATCCGCGGTTGCTGCCAACAGTGTGGTGTCCCACACCTTGTTCCGGTAGTTCATGAGCGACATCCCACATCCGTTTCCGTAATCGATAGGCACCTCGGCGTTCCCGGTCAGCACCGCGGGAATAAAACTGCTAATTAACTGGACTTTTGCCGTCGCCGCATAGCATTCAGGAAACTGTTCTCCGACACGGCGCACGACGGCACCGGTGAAACGGAGCGGCGCGTCCGAACCGGAAAGGTCAATCATCTCCGATTTTCCACCGACTCCATCTCGAACAGACTCAGCTTGCGCAGTCGTATTCGCCGTCATCCAGATTGGGGCATTCGGATACGCAAACGCATCTTTTAGCAGGATTTGTAAGTCGCGGGTATCTTCCTCAAAGTTCTGGAAACTTGCGAGTTGCGCCAGTAGCGCGTCTGCATCTCGGTTCAGATAGACATGCCCGTGTTGTTGTCCTGATGTATTGATGAGAAGGATGTTCTCAAGCGGAATACCTGCCTCACGCATATCAGCAAACAGCGCATCAAGCGAGGCGAGATACATCGGCGGCGGTTGTTCGGCTTCACCTTCCTCTCTCGGCGATAGAATATAGTCTTCTCCGACACCGAATTGGTTGAGTCGTGCATCGGTGCGATAATCAAGCGAATGCTCAAAGCATTTTTCCGCCGCGTCTATATCAATGACGACAGCAGATAGACTTTGCGTGCTTGAATCTAAACCGAGAGCGAGTCTTTCTCTTGGCACAAGTTTCTCCTATATATCCCTCTATCAGGAATTGCATTTAGTTCCCCGGATAGGCGCGGTTCTCCAATTCTGCGACGAACTTCTCAGCGGCGATAGCGGCGGCTGCACCAGCACCGGCAGCGGTAATCGCTTGCCGAAAGACATGGTCATGGACATCGCCAGCGGCATAGACGCCGTTTACGTTCGTGCGCTGCATCTCGTCCACAATGATATACCCTTGATCATCCATACTTATGACATCTGTGAAGAGTTCTGTGTTCGGAATATGTCCAATAAAGATAAATACACCGTCAATTGGGAAGAGTTGCGTCTCACCGGTTTTAACGTTTTTGAGGGTAGCACCGGTCACTTTTTCTGCGTCACCGTTGATTTCCTCGACCACGGTGTCCCAGATGAACTTAATTTTATCGTTTTTGAAGGCGCGCTCCTGCATAATCTGGCTCGCACGGAGCTGATCACGACGGTGGACGATATACACCTCGGAGGCGTACTTGGTTAAGAAGATGCCTTCTTCTAATGCGGCATCACCACCACCAACGACAATGAGCCTCTGATCTTGGAAAAAAAATCCATCACACGTGGCACAGTAGGATACACCCCGTCCGCCGTATCCCTCTTCACCGGGAATATCCAGTGTGCGCGGCGAGGCACCCGTGCATATAATCACAGATTTCGCACGGTATTCTTTCTCGTAGGTCGTGACAGCAAACGGGTGTTGCGAAAAGTCAACAGCCGTCACGGTGTCAAATTTCACCTCGGTCCCGAACCGTTCTGCCTGCTCTTGCATGCCCTGTATAAAAACGCCTGCCTCGTTCCCAAAGAAGCCGGGATAGTTTTCCAAATCAAGCGTCAAAGAGAGTTGCCCGCCGAGTGCCTCCCCTGTAATCAGGATAGGTTCAAGCATCGCCCGGGACGTATAGACACCCGCGGCAAACCCAGCAGTACCGCCACCAATAATCACGATATTTCGATCTTCTATGTTGTTTGTATTTGTATTCATTTTTTTATTTGTCCGCCAAGCGTTAACTGGCAGTTTTGGTTACATAAAGACTTTACGGTTAAGTTCCGCAAGCCTCTGTTGTTGGCTTGCTTACGGCATTCCTAATATCTTCACTCCATCAGCAAAGAGGAAACCTTCTTTAAACGATACCCTCTTAACTGACTGCTGAAAGGATTTTTGAAAAAAATCCGACCTGACTGCCGACTACTTTATTTAGAACGGAAGTGGAATGCCAAGGCGTTCAGCAACTATTTTCAACTGTTCCTGATGTGCTCTGCCAATCGGGATGCCGGTTTCAGCCCATTCCCGTTCGCGTTCCCATTCTAAACCGCCGGGCAGATCCGATCGGTCATAACCCGGTGCCGGTTGCATCTGTCGTGCATCGTGGATATGTTGGTCGATCTCCGCTTTATACTCGTCAATCGGTCGGAACCGAGAAATGTCAATCGCGGCAATGAAAGCACCTTGATTGGCACCTTCCCAGATTGTTGGGGGATCCGACGGTTTATCGAATAGCCAGATACCTGCCATAAATCCACCGAGCGCATGGCTCACATGACTCAATCCCAACATCTTGAAGAACGCCGCTGGACTCTGTTCAAACGCCTGTTCCAACGGCAACTTGGCATCAATGCCGGTTGCCATATCGACGACGATAGGCGGCTGGTTACCCGCCGGAATCGCAAAACTCATCGGCGACGCTCCAGTCGCCGTGGGAATCGCAGCGTCAGGACTGTGTCGAAAACGGTGGCAAGAGACCGCAAACCCGGCGCAATCCGCCTCAAGTGCGAGTCGTGTATACTTGCCAGCACTCCCAAAGTGGAAGTGGTTCCGACTCGTTGCGGCACCGAGTCCCATCTCTTGGGCTTTTTTGACTGCCGCCTTCGCCGCATGATACGAAGCAAAATGCCCCATACCGCCATCGCCATCGTAGACGGCTGTCGTCGGGGATTCATCGATACAACGGACGTTTGGACGCGGATTGACTTTGCCGTCAAGCATCATCCCTACATATCCCGGCGTTTGCCACGTGCCATGACTGAATACACCACGCAGATCGGTGAGAACAAGCAGGTTCGCCATGTGTGCAGCATCCGCCTCCGAGGTCCCTGCCTTCTGGAAAGCGTTACTGATGAAACTTCGCATTGCATCTGGCATTACACGGATATATTCTTTCGGTACTACATTCATTCTTCTAACTTTCCTTGCGGAGAAACGACGTGGATTTGAATCATTGATATGCTTTCCTCAAATCCGCTCTCCACTTCGTTACGAGCTACGGTTTTTGGTCTCAGCTCTAACTCCTGTAACCTAAAGATAGTAGCCTGCAACAACGGCGCAGGCGGATATGAAAAAAAAATCGTCAGGTCACCGATCGCCTCATCCAACGCCTTGCGAATAATTAAAAATTGAATCTTGGAATTCCGTCAACAATCGGATAGCGTCGCTCACACACTCCGCAGTGGAGACCCTGTTCCTCCCATGCCATCTCACCTTTACACTGCGGACAAACGAGAATTTCCTGTAATGTTTTTGTCCGGCGATGCTTGCTTCTTACCAACAGCGATTTTACCTGAGAAACGATACTTCGTGGGACCGCGCTTTTAAGAAACAGCCGCCACTCACTCTGTCCTGAGCTGTTATGATCCGATACGATGAGCCTCTCAAGCGTATCTGCACATTCCAAGTCCAGTGCCGACTCCTGATCAGGAAGAATTTCGTAGCCTATTTCGTCTTCCCATTCGTACTGGACCAGGAAGAGGTTATGATGCGTAAGATGAAACCGTTTCCAATGCTTGTCTGTCGCCGCCATCCTATGGAAAAGCTGTCCGAACTGGGAATTTCTTTCATTCCTCCGCAGCATCAGACAACCATCGACCAAGTTAACGACCCAGTTGTGATAATGCCACCCGTAGATTCGCTCACCTATTTCAGAGGGTGTTTCAATGTATCCACGGCGTGCGACACGCTCCAATTCAGCGATGAGTTGTGCAGGATCTTCAACGTGCTCCAATACATGCGAACAGATAACATAGTCAAATGCCCGATCTGCGAACGGCAGAAACTGCCCATCCGCTTCCACTATCGGACGGTCGGCGACGATTCCGCCGCCGCGTTGTTCGTCATCCGTTATAAATTTATCACATAAGACATCCGAGCGTGCTTTCGGATTATGACCGCTCCCTATTTCTAAGACAAAATCATCCGGGCGAATGTTCATTTCTCGACGACCATGGTGATATAAGGACTCAGGTAGGGAAACGCACCAGCGATAATCCTACCTTTTATCCCGAACCCGACAGCCTTTTTGATTATGGTGAACCCGTGCGATCGGAAAAATTGAGCGAGATCAAGAGGGCTGGCATAATAAGCACTGTCTGCATCACCACCGATGGCATCTACCTGTAAGTCGGGTTCACGGTAAATGAAGTTCGGAGACTTCGTCAAGAACCGTTTCTTTACATAAAGCCGACAGTTGCGCATAAACTGTTGTAACGCTTGCCGTTTCGTCTCACCCCAGACGGGTCTGCCGGGCTTGCCAGACATCAGATTGAGCCAATCCAAGAACGGAATTAAGGGTGAGCAGAGATTCGGTCCAGAGAGTACAATTCTTCCGCCCTTGCATACAACCCGCACCATCTCAGTGAGCGCTGTTTGGACATCCGGCAGATGTTCAATCAATTCATTTGAACAGATAACATCGAAGGATTCGCTCTCAAAGGGAAGCTCCATCACATCGCAAACCCGATAGCGGAGTTTCGGATTTTCCCATGCGCGTGCGTCTTGAAGAAAAAGCGGAGAGATGTCAGTGCCGACAACATCAAAGCCTGCCTGATTGAGCAGTCTCGCTGAGATACCGTTCCCGCACCCGAGGTCAAGGACTTTGGAACGCGAGGACGCGTAACGCGTCACCAACTCTACGTAGTGTCGGAGATAGGCTTCATCGTGTGCAGATAGAAGTCCTTTATAGGTCTCCGATGTTTCGTAGAACTCACGCATCCGCTCTCGTGTTTCCAGTATTGCTTGCGCGCTATGAAAATAGTTTGGCATAAGCGTTCCGTGTTTCGTGTCCGCCCGCGCCGTTGTTGCGTGCTACACTCTTTAGAAAACCTCTTAGGAGCGGAGCGTATTCCAGGGTGCCTGATCGAAAACATCAATCAGTTGATACCCCTCTTCGCCTTTGCTGGGGCTGAGGGTAACGAATAACTTCGCAGACTCAGAGGAGACGTTAAAGGATGCGTGGACCATGTCGGCGGGGATGAATACAGAATCACCTGCGTTGAGGGTCTGTTTCTTATCTTCAAGCCACTGCTCTACGCTACCTTCTATAACATAGATGACCTCTTCTTGGTCGGGATGCCTATGGAAATCGTGTCCATATCCGGGGGAGAGGCTCACTTCCATGGCGACGATGTCCTTCGCGCCAGTACTCACTGGACGACTGAGCCAACCAATTGTTCCCCAGTCGAGTTCGTCTCGTTCTACGTCCGCAGACGCTATAAATTTTCCATTCATGACGCTATACATTCTCCTTTTACTCAATAAAGAGATAGGTGCGGTTTGATGAAGCTTAAGAATTTAATTCGGTAATTTCCGCATGATGCCCGGTGCGGTTACAAACCGCACCTACCGGACTGGGGAAATATAGAATTACCGAAATATTTATTTAAACCTCATGAAACCACATCAACTCTGAAAAAAATTGCATTTACTTTCGGGATTTCAGCGCTGCCCAAGTTGTGGACAATTTCCCAAGCGGCTCAACAGGGATCCGCGGCATACACAACAGGCACGACAAGGGCGGTAATCATAAGAAGAAAAAAGACCGTTTTCATACATCCCCCTATTGTTGGCTGTAGAAGCGAGTGCGTGCTTAGAACCGAAGTTACGATTCAGAAGCGCGCACTCGGACGATTTTATCGTTGTGATTTCTTTAGGAGTCCCCAAGTTGTAGCGAGTTTCTGACGCGGATCAACGGCGAAAAGCTCGAAATAGCCTTTCTCCATCTGGTCAATAACCTCGTCCTCATCGAGGGCGCGGTTCCAGACGCGGACCTCGTCAATGAGTCCAAGAAATTCGCGATTGCCTTCGTGGGTTCTACCGACGAGAACGTCCGCCGTATCGGCTTTACCGGGTGGGTTATTTTTGCCGCCGAATTCGCCAGCCGCTTCACCGTTCACCCAATACTTGTGAGTCGAGCCGCCATCTACCTGCGCAACGACGTGTACCCACTCCTCTAAGGGGACCTTTTTGTTACAAACACTTCCACCACCGACACTGAGGTGCAAACATTCACTCGGAAATTCGGTGTAGAAACTATAAGAACGCGGATTGTTGCTCTTTGCCACAATACCTTGCCACCGCTGCCCAGCAGGTCCTTGGTGGCGTTCGGTATTGATCCATGCCATGACGGTAACGCTCTCATCAACAGTGAGAATCTCGTGATGCGGCACGACAACCCACTGGTCTTTGCCATTAAGTTCCAAAGCTTTACCGAATTTGCCTTCAGCGAGTTTTGGACCGCCGATGAGTTCACCATGGTTCTCATAGAGCGAATGGTCGATGGCATTTTTCCCATCGACTTCATCGAAAGAGAAGTAGAGGATCATCGAATCCTCCGGTTCGTTCAACGCGTAGGCAAAAGATGCCGTAAACGCGACAAGTGTTAGCATTATAAATAGGGTTTTCATTTTTCCTCCATAAAAAACCTGCCTTAAGCAGGCGTATTTTTAGAATTGACTAACGTATCGGAACAATCTCTTCCCCTTCAACTGCAATAAATCTTCGGTTGACGGGAAGATGCGTCCCTCGGTCAGTGTGTCCATTGAGCCAGCGAACTTCAAGGAGATCAATCTGTTCCGCTTTACCAACGCCAAAATGGGCACGCAGATCGTGGAAAGAGAGATAACTCCCGCCACTCTGGACCTCCCAATATTGGACGTGTGTCCCTGTGACGACCTTAATTTTTGCGCCAATCCCGGAGCGGTTGCTCTTCTGTCCGACGACCTGAATCTGTATCCAATTGTTTCGATTCCCAACGGCGTTTTGGAGCAGATCCGGGCGTTGATTGCAATTGGTGACGAGGATATCAAGGTCGCCGTCGTTGTCGTAATCGCCAATAGCCGCACCGCGACTCACCTTTTCCAATGCCAAGCCGTCTATCTCTGATATGACATTGGCAAATCTACCGTCCCCCAGATTCCTGAACAACAGATTCCTTTGCGGATAGGTTACATGCTTCTCAAGCAGGTTGATGTTATCCATCAAGTGCCCATTGGCGACAAAGATGTCTTGGTACCCATCGTTGTCGTAGTCAAAAAACTTGATACCCCATCCGAGATAGCCGTGTGTTACTTCTGCGATACCTGATGTAATCGTATTATCGGTAAAAAAGGTGCCGTCATGATTATGATAAACGGTATTGGTTTCGGTTTGGTAGTTGCTGACGGTGAGATCGAGCCACCCGTCGTTGTCATAGTCCCCGAAATCGGTACCCATGCCGGCTTCCTCTTTTCCCATATCATTATAGCACACGCCTGAAATTAATGCAACTTCCGAAAAATTGGGCAAAAAATTGCCATTTCCATTGTTTTGAAACAGAAAGTTCGGATCCTGATCGTTGGCGACGTAGAGGTCGGCATCCCCATCGGCATCGTAATCTCCGAACGTTACGCCTAGTCCGTGTTGTGGAATTAAGTCGGACGGACGGAATAAAGCCGACACATCGGTGAAGGTGCCATCTCCGTTGTTCTTGTAAAAGGTATCGTGAACCGCCGGATACGCATGCGGACCGCAATAGACGTGAACCCGGCGTTCTTCACACCGGATATCGTTCTCCAGCGTATAGGCGGCGTAGTTCGCCACATAGAGATCTAAGTGTCCATCGTTATCCACATCGGCAAACGCACAACTCGTGCCCCAATTTGAATTGCCAACGCGGGCGTGTGTTGTCACCTCCGTGAAGGTGCCGTCGCCATTGTTCCGATAGAGCTGATCCTCACCGAAGTTGGTGACATACAAATCTATATCGCCGTCGTTATCGTAATCACCGACAGCGGCACCGACGCCGTATGCAGTACTTCCGATTCCAGCTGCATCGGTAACATCGGTGAAGGTGTTATCGCCATCGTTTCGGTAGAGGACGTTATGCGGTGTTTGGTCCTGCCCGTCTTCTGTCTGAATTGCCCCGTTGACGAGGTAAATGTCAAGATCGCCGTCGCCATCGTAATCGAAAAACCCACCGCCGGATCCGAGGAACTCATTGAAGAGCCTCATCTCGCTTCTACCGTCGGTATGCAGAAACGTTATACCTGCCGACTCTGTAACATCAATGAAGATCGGTTCTGAGGCAGCGAGTGGGCAATATTGGAGACTTATCAGTGCGAGGACGAAAAGGCGATAGAGGGGCGGGATTTCATTCAGGTGAGTTTTCCGCATAAGGAGAAATTTACTGCGTCGTTTGTGGACGCTTTTTCAAACGCTCTAAGTTCTGTAATGCTTGCCGAGCGTCATCATCGTCGGGTGCGATTTCCGTGATGTGTCGGTAGACCTCTATCGCTTTCTGAAAATGTCCCTGTTTCGTGTAAATTTCGGCTAATCCGTGATACGCCAAGGTAAGTCCGGGCATCTTGTCTATAGCGGCTTGTAGATGGGATTCCGCCTTATCAAACGCTTTTAGCGTAGTATAGAGCCAACCCAATCGGATGTGTGCTTCCACAGCGTCTGGATTGAGTTCAAGGACTTTCAGAAAGAACGGAACGGCGCGCTGTGGCACGTTCAGATCCATGTAGAGCCGTCCCATCTTATCGTATCCAGTCACCAACTCTGGATGCAGCCGAATCAAACTTTGATACGTCGTCATCGCGGCGGAGATGTGTTTGTGCGCCAGATGGACTTCCGCCAATTCAATCCGAAGCGTCGGGTTCATAGGATCTTCTGCCAAAGCACCTTCAATGGCGTAGGTGCGATCGTAATAGTCTTTCATTTGCTGGAACCGCTGAAGTTGTTCCGTTGCGGCTACCGTATCCCCAAGGAGTCGGTAAGCCTTTGCCAAATTGTAATAGGCACTCTGGACATAAGGCTTTCTCGCGATAGCCTTCTGATAATGCGCCACCGCTTGCTGCGGGTTCTGTTGCATGAGGGCGATCAAACCGAGCCATTCGTAAACTTCGGCGAAATCGGGGTTGCGTGCGAGGGTGTGTTTGAAGGAAGCGAGTGCGGCATCAAACTTCGCCTGATGTGTGTAGATATAACCGAGCCGATAATGCGTATTTGCGTCCGTCGGACACCTCTGAACGGCTTCTTTAGCGTGCTGCTCGGCGATGTCCAATTGACTCTGCTTGCAATAGATCTCTGAGAGCGCGAGGTGGGTTAACCCGTGAATTCGAGCTGCCGTCAGGACTTTTTCTGAATCCGTCGTTGTGGCGTTCAAGGGCAATTTTTGGAAATTTGTAAACTGTGCCAAAAGCGTATTAAACGTCTGAATCGCTAATTCCAATTCATCTTGCAATTTATAGACATTCGCCAGTTGGAAAAGCGCGTTTACATCTGTCGGATCGCGGGACACGATCGATTTAAAGGCATCCGCCGCTTGTGGATAGAGCCGAAGTTTGACATATTCAACGCCCTGCTGAAACGCTGCTGTCGTTTCGGTTCTGCTAACAGATGGAACGAGGCAGAAGAGGATCGCCGTGAGGATTAAAACCCGATGGGTTTTTAATTTTACCTTGCGGAATAATAACGCAGGTTTCATATAAGTTACGATTGTTTGTCCACAACATCTTGAATCCAAGACAATGCCGCCATACTCGAAGACCAGCCGATAGAAGTCACGGCGAGCAGTGCCACCTGTTGTAGTTCCTCGGGCGTAATACCTTCTCGGAGGGCGCGTCGTGTATGCGAGTGTACGGCACCTTCGGACTTCGCCCCGATCGCCAATGCGAGTTTCACAAGTCTCACGGTTTTCTGTTCAAGCGGACCAGCGGTACCACACGCTTCACCGAGTGCCTGATACGCTTTCCAAACATCGGGGTATTCTTCAATGACATTCTGAAGAAAATCGGGTAATTTATCTTTCATTGTTAGTTGTCGGTTATCGGTTGTCAGTTAAAAAAGTATAGAAATTGCGAGCGACGTATGCGCTTACAAGTAGCGGAGAACACAGCGGAGATCGGGTGCTTCTCTATCCAGTTTTCCCTTTTGGCGGTGCTCCATTCTCCTGTTGTGCGTGTGTTGTGGTTTCGGGTTCCTCTGACCGTTCCTCATTGAGCCCCGCTTTAAAGTTTGTGACGCTCTTACCCAACCCGCGCGCCAACTCGGGGAGACGTTTCCCACCAAATATGAGTAACACAACAGCCAACACAATCAATAATTCCCACGGACCTAGGCCTAACATATTCATGCCTCCATGTTTTTCGTAGTTCGCGCCCTGTGAGGATGCACGATGGATATTGGCATATATATTACCACAAAAGAAAAAATATGTCCAATAGTATTCAGTTATCGGTAATCAGCAGTCAGGAAACAGCAGTCGGGAGGTTGAGAAGTTGTCTGAATCAGGATATCCCCCCATATCCCCCCTTATCAGGGGGCAGGATTCAAGGATTTTCAGGATTATAGTAAAGTCGAAAAATAAGTTGACTGATGTAGCATAAACTGTTAGTTTGTGCATCTTTAGCACACAGATTAACAGTCTACGCTACAATAAAAGCGTTCACGTAATTATGGACTTTTGTGATTGACGCGACTTTTCCGAAAATCTCTCCGATCCATGTTTCATAGCAGGTATGGAGAACTATGGGAGGTAATGCACGGGCAGGCAGAAGACCTGTTTCCCCTACGAAACAGTCGATATATTTTTTGGATTTGCCATAAATATCCCTGATTGAAAAGTCAAAAAGGTTGACCTCCAACGCGAAATCACGGTATAATAGTTTCAAGGGGACCACAAAATCTTTATGATTCGTAGCGCAGAGGTGTTGTTCTTTTGATAGAAGCCTTTAGGAGAGGGATCCCAGGGGGATGAGGATGGTGTTGTGTTAGAAACAGATGTTGAGGAAATCCTAAGTTTCTTAGGAGAACCGTTGCGAACATTCCCCGACCGGAGTGCGAAATGGTTATTGGCAAATAGCGACAACCTCCGGGCATTGCTTCAGATTATCGGCAGTGACATCGTGAACGCCTTGGATTTCAGTAGGGTTCAACGCGTCAATACCACGTTTATCGCCGATAATCTCCGCGAACAAGAATCGGACCTTGTGTTTCTGGTGCCTTTTCAAGGCGTTGATCACACAGAGGTGATGATTTACATTCTGCTTGAACATCAATCGACACCCGACCCTTCGATGGGGTTTCGGTTGCTGTTTTATATGGTTCAGATTTGGGATCAACAGCGGCAAAAGTGGCTTGGAGAGCAGGTTCCTAAGGGCGAGTGGCGTTTGCGTCCAATCATTCCCGTGGTGTTTTACACAGGGCAACAAGAATGGCAATCGCTGCCGGTCTCCTTGGAAACATTGATGGATGTTCCAGAGGCCCTGATGCGGTTTATCCCGAAGTTTGAGACGCTTTTTCTCGGTATAGGTGCCGAACCGGATGCGACTTTTCTCAAGACGGGTCATCCGTTGGGTTGGCTTCTGACGCTCCTGAAACGTCAGGATGCTGAGCCTGCCGTTTTCATAGAAGCGTTAGAGCGACTCGGTGAACATCTCGGCACCCTGAGTGCTGAGGGCAGCGCATCATGGAAGCAGGCGATTTACTTTCTTCATCTTCTCATCTTCCATAAACGTTCCAGCGAGGAACGCGAGGTGTTAGAGCAGATTCTCTCTGAACACCAGGAAACTTTCGGACTCACGAAGCAGGAGGTAGATATTATGCAAACTTTAGCAGAACATTACCTACAGCAAGGGATTGAACAAGGCATAGAACAAGGCATAGAGCAAGGCATAGAACAAGGCATAGAGCAAGGGATTGAACGCGGTGCGCGCGAAACGACGATTGAGAACACCGTAACAATCCTGACGACACGATTCCCAGATGTCGATGTCAACCGCCTCAAATCCTCTCTTGAAGCGACTGTGGACCTTGACCGCCTGAAGCAGTTGAACCTAAACGCGTCATTGGTGTCGAGTTTTCGTGATTTCCAAGAGGCATTGGACAGAACATGAACCCGGAAACAGACGAACACATAGTCCCTCCTCCCTCTTGCGAGGGGTAAGCGCGTGAATAGGTCGCAGACGTGCAGATGTCGCCGGAGCATCTATAAACGTATTCGCCGCATTATTGTTTCTTCAAATCCGCCCATGTGCCAACGACACTTTTTTTCACGAGAGACGGTGCCGCAGGCACAGGCATCGGAACCGCCCACTCACTTCTTAAGAACCATTGATCCCAGTCGAGCGTCTCAAGCAGGACCTTGCGTAAGACTCTCGGATCCTCCATCTCCTTGAGCACTTGGAAAATATCGCCGCGCTTATAGCAGGAGATCCCAAAATCTACTCTTTTTCCGTCTCATCATAGAGACGATAATCAAAGCCTGGGGCAGGCGACCCCGTGAAGCCCACGCCTACCATCGGGAACGGATCTTCTTCTGGGTTCTCTATGAACGCAAACCCACCTTCTACGAATCCAGCCTCGACAACGACGGAGTTCTCTGCCGTCAGGAGATACTCTCGATGGTGATTATACGGGAGTGCGACCTGGAGTTTCCAGCCTTCCAAGTTCTCGAGTCCCTCGTCTGGATGCACATAGATCGCCACCGAGACGGTTTTATAGAGAGAGGCAGGGTCACGCATATCCATTTCTACATTCACTTCATAGATGAGGACTCGGCGGTTGCGTCCTGCGAACCCGTCGGATCTCACCCACCCGACAGGACAGTCCTGTATAATCCGCCGCTTCGGTTTCGGGACTGTGAGGACTGCAGCGTTAGAGGCATGACTTGGGTGTGAGATATAAATATAGTGTGGATTGCCTTCCTCTCTGACGTAAACGACTCTGACCAGGAAGGTATATGTGGTGTCGGTGCTCCCCGTAGATGTCCACGTCGATCCGCCATCATCAGAATACTCATATCGGATAGGTGTCTCCGTATTGCTTGGGGGACTCCATGTTAAAATAGCCGTATCCTCCACTCTTTGGATGTTCAGAGTTCCCGGAGCCCCTGGTGCGGGTCCCAAAGGTGTTACGGTTACTGTCCGAGATATCTGAGAAGATGTGTCTGCAGTTTCACCAATCCGCATAGCCCTGACCCTGAAAGTATATGAATCTCCATTTCTCAAGTCCTCTACAGTTTTGGTCGTGTTGGTGCTACCTGTAGATGTCCAATCTCCACCATCTTGGCTGTATTGGTAACCGTTGATAGCAACAGCTAGAGGTGATGGGCTGTCCAGCTCAGTGTAACTTGACCATCTCCAGGGGTTGCTGTAATCCTTGTAGGAGCTCCAAAGTTATGAGCACCGGTTTCAGTGATCAAGAAGCTCATGAGGATGAGTAAAGATACGAATACTTTCATTTAAATCTCCTGGTCGTTTCTATAATCGAATTGGCGTTTTGGTGTGTCATGAAACACCACAATACACAGAAATTTCGTATTTTCACATACGTTAATATTATAGAATATTACACATCTCGGTCTTAATCAAATTGAAATTGCGATAAAGTCAATTATTATAAGGATTTATGCAATAGTTATGTTAGGTCATATTTTCTAATTTAAATAACACTATAATACTGACTTTATCTAACATTTTGCAATTTACGCGACTTTTCCCAAAACCTATCGGATACATATTTCATAGGCGGAAGATGAGACTCAGGGTGCAAAAGGCTGTGCGCACCCTAACAGGATACACTACAAAAGAGAAAATTGAATGACTCTAATTGAAAAATAAAATGTTATTGACACGACGTTTCGGAGGTGCTATAATTTAGGGATACTGGAATAGGGTAAGCTATCGTTTGAGGACGATAACGGCGGAGGATTTTAGGTTTATGAACAAGGTGCTGGTCAGCGACCTGCTGTCGCAGCGGGGTTTAGATGTCTTAGGAGAGAGTGGTGATTTTGAGGTGGACGTTAACCTCAACCTCTCTCATGAAGAACTGCTGGACCAGATCGCTGACTACAATGCCCTGCTTATCAGAAGTGCAACGAAGGTAACTGCCGATGTCATTGAAAACGCGCAGCAGCTGAAGGTCATTGGGCGCGCCGGGGTCGGTGTGGACAATATTGATGTGCAAGCGGCAACACGAAACGGTATCTTAGTTGTCAACACCCCAACGGGAAATACGATTGCGGCGGCGGAACATACCATCGCGATGCTGCTGGCACTGGCGCGAAACATCGTGCCTGCCGGGATCTCACTCCGAAACAGAACATGGCAACGCAACGACTTCATCGGGGTTGAGTTATACGGGAAGGTTTTCGGTACGATTGGACTCGGGCGGATCGGACGAGAGGTCGCCCGCCGCGCACAGGCTTTCGGAATGCAAATTATTGCCTACGATCCGTATATTTCGGCAAGTGCAACAGAAAAAATCGGCATTCGGCTCGTTGATCGGGAAACACTTTTTCAAGAATCCGATTACATCTCCGTCCACACACATCTCAACGCCGAAACGTATCACAGTGTGGGTGCGTCAGAGTTCACATTGATGAAGCCGAGTTGCCGCCTGATTAACTGCGCCCGTGGCGGTATTATCGACGAAGATGCCCTCTATCACGCCTTGAAAACTGGACAAATCGCCGGTGCCGCCCTTGACGTTTTTGAAAGCGAACCGGCAACGGAGACCCCACTGCTGGACTTAGAGAACGTACTCGCACTCCCACACCTCGGGGCATCTACATCAGAAGCGCAGGAACATGTCGCTGTCGAGGTGGCACAGCAGGTAATAAATGCGCTCCGTGGACAACCCGTCGCGAATGCCGTAAATCAACCCAAAATTGATCCGAGGACGCTTGATATTTTGGGTCCCTATCTGGAACTCGCCGAAAAGATTGGCAGTTTTCATGCGCAAATTGTCGACGGGCAAATCTCTGGGATTAAAATCCACTACAACGGCACACTTTTCCAAAAGGAAGACGTTACACCGATAACCGTGGCACTACAGAAAGGGCTTTTGACACCTGTGCTAACGGACGTGAACTATGTAAACGCCCCTTTTTTCATTAAGCAACGCGGTATCGCCGTTACAGAAACGAAAAGCGAATCAGACGCAGATTTTGCTAACTCCATTGCGATTACAGTTACAACCGATAAAGGCGAGGTAGTCATTGAAGGTACGGCTTTCGGCAAAAAGGACATCCGCATCGTCCGAATAGATCAACATCATATAAATGTAAGACCGACCGGCTATATCCTCCTCATCTATAATAGCGATCAGCCCGGAATGATAGGATTAATGGGAACGATTCTGGGGGAACACGGTATCAATATCGCCGATATGACCGTCGGACGGTCACGCCTATGGGAACTCGCTGTAACACTCATCAATGTGGATACGCCTGTGCCTCGGCACGTCTTGCAAACCATCGCAGAAGAAAAGAAAATCGACTTCGTTAAGCAGGTTTTCCTTGCGTAAAGGAATACAGGACTTACGCAAAATGAGGCATTCCGTCTATTACGACGGGTAGCACCTGTAGACGTAAGTGTGAGTTAGCGACCCGCTACATCGCACAAACTGACAGTTTATGCTACAGTGCGTAAGTCCTAGGATAATTAAAAATTGTAGTCTGCATTCTCACTGCGAAGCAGGCGCAGGCGGATATACGACGATTAGCGTTATTTACCGAATTGTCCTAACCGAACCGCAAGGAATAATTAAAATAAGGAATAATTAAAAATTGGACGCCAAACAGAAATGTCTATTTATTAATGACGAAATTCCGAAGGCGAAGCTATTTGAATCAGAACAGCGGGAGGTCCATCCCGATTGCAATACCTCTTGGCGTATCTCGCCAGAGCCGTTCTGGATTCCCGAATCAGATTTGAGATGGTTTGAGGAACTCGGAACACATCTTTTAAATTTCTATCGCGCTTGTAATTTACTCTATTCCCAAAGCGTTCGCGGTATTCAACCCACTTGGGTGGCTGAGTATCTGGAGATCGGCAAACCGGAACCGGTTATCCAACATGGACGGATGAACCGTTTTAAGAGTCAATTGCCCGGCGTGCTCCGTCCGGACATTCTCCCTACCACCGATGGCATGGCGATTACTGAACTCGACTCAATTCCAGGGTTTATCGGGGCGACAGGTTGCTTAGCGAGACTCTACGCACAACTCGGTTATAGCATCATCGGGGGCAGTGACGGGATGGTGAACGGATATGCCGAAATGATCCAAGCTTTGGCAAAGAAAGAGAATCCTACCCTTGCAATCGTCGTGTCAGACGAATCGGAAGATTATTGGGCGGAGATGGTCTGGCTTGCCGCGGCACTTTGTGAGGCTGGCGTGGAGACCCGTACCGTCAAACCGCACGAGGTAATTTTTACTGAAGACGGGTTAC
The DNA here is from genome assembly GCA_965208635.1 of Candidatus Poribacteria bacterium. Taxonomy (GTDB): domain Bacteria; phylum Poribacteria; class WGA-4E; order WGA-4E; family WGA-3G; genus WGA-3G. The sequence goes on along the minus strand of OZ242349.1, from coordinate 4,065,267 downwards.
TCGTTGAAACGACAGAAGGAAACCAGATGGAGGTTGACGTACTCTATCGCTTCTATGAACTGTTTGATCTTCCCAATATCCCAAAAGCGGAGTTAATGTTCTATAGTGCGAAGAAACGCACCGTTGTGATGACACCCCCGCCAAAATCCTACTTGGAAGAAAAATTGTGTCTCGCGCTTTTCCACCACCCGACGCTCCAACCGTTTTGGAAACGGCATCTCGGTAAAAAAACGTATCCGTTCCTGCAACAGGCAATTCCAGAGACCTGGATCATCGATGCCCGCCCCCTACCACCCCATGCTGTGATTCCCAATTTGGAGGTGGAGGGAAATGCCGTAACAGATTGGCGGCAGCTTGGTTCCGTGACGCAACGGCAACGGGAATTGGTTATCAAACCGTCGGGATTTTCCGAACTCGCTTGGGGGAGCCGTGGTGTAGCAATCGGACACGATCTTCCGACGGAGGAGTGGGAAGCCGTCATTGAAAACAGTCTTGAGAGTTTCGGGAAGAATCCGTACGTCCTCCAGAAATTCCACACTGCCGAACGGGTCCGCATGCAGTATTACGATTTCGATGCCGGCGATGTCCAAGAGATGGCGTGCCGTCCACTTCTGCGTCCATACTATTTCGTCGTTGGTAACACCGTTAAACTTGGGGGCATGCAAGCGGCAGTCTGCCCAGCGGACAAGAAAATTCTACACGGCATGGTGGATTCTATTATCGTGCCGTGCGCAGAAAGGCAATAAGATAACCCAAATTGTTACTGACAAATTTTGAGGTGTTTTTGCTTGGGTGCTTCTGTGGATTTCTTCGTATTTTAATGAAGTTTTTCGGATATTTCTTCCACCCCGTAGGGGTGCTATGTCTATAGAAAGGTGATTTTAACCATGCAACTCAGTGAGAAACAACTCGCGGAATTCCGAAATAATGGGTATCTTGCCATTGAAGGATTTTTCGATCCCGTTGAAGCGAAGGCTCTCCGGCTGGAATTAGAACGGATTTACGACACTGAACTCAAAAATGGGACCGGTATCAATTGCGCGGTGCAATCAGACGGAACCAAGCGCGACAATGCGGGTGAACGGCAAAACCTTCAGGTAATTCCACTCAACAACCGTAGCGACTTGCACAAAGCCTTACCCTTCCATCCGAGAGTCATCTCCGCCGTCCAGCAACTGATTGGAGATGAATTCATGTTAGAACTGGATCAGGCATTCTGGAAACCGCCGAAGGTTGGTATCGGTACAAGCTGGCACCAAGACAACGCCTATTTCAAAATCGCAGACCCGTTGCGCGGTACAGCAATGTGGATCGCCATCCATGACGCAAGCGTCGAGAACGGTTGCATGCACGTCATACCGGGTAGCCATCGGGAAAGTTACGAGCACTATCGCGACCCGTTGAGCGACCACCATATTCGGTGCGATCCGCCCGAAGAACGCGCCGTTCCGATCGAGCTAAAAGCGGGTGGTGTTCTCTTTTTCTGTTATGGCGTAGCACACTGCACCAAGTCAAACCTCACCGATAAGGAGCGTGCAGGCGTGGCACTCCATTTCCTCCACAATGACTTCGGTGGTCAGGAGCTTTGGGAAAATAACAACGCAAGCAAACCGATGCTCAGGGGTCCCCTTGCAACCGGCGGAGAATCCGAGTTCGGCGAGAAATTTGAAGGTAGATGGGAAGAACTCATGAACGCCGTGCTCGCCTCTGATTCGTCAGATCGATAATTACAGAATTCAGAGAAAACTGAGCGCACACCGTAGGTTGGGTTGAACGAATGGACCCCGAAAAATCAGACATAGACGATCAACTTCAAAATCCAAGAGGTTCCTGAACGTTCCAAAGTCCGAGTGAAACCCAACGATGTGTTTCCTCTCAAAGCGGTGGGTTTGTTGGGTTTCGCTTTATCTGTTTACAAAAAACGAGTAGTGGCACGTTAGAGTTCCGGTAGCAACAAAGGGGAGTGAGTTTTACCGCTCAACCCAACCTACGGGCCCCCGACGGTTGATTGCTACGGAAAACCGTCCTAAAGTTTAGTAAGGTGATAAAAATGAGATGTCTATTTTACTACCCTTTATTTCTTGTTCTGGTGTTTATGTTAGCAGGATCTGCTACGGCGGCTCTCACTGACGATCTTGTCGTTCACTTCACATTCGACAAGGTCAAGGGCAAGCGGATCTTTGATGAATCTGGGAACGGTCTGGATGCCAAGGTTATCAAAAATACTGAATTTGTCAAAGGTAAATATGGGAAGGCAATCCGCATCACCAACGAGACTGAAGATTGTGTGAATATTCCGTCCACAGATGCTTTGGAAATCAGTGGAGAGATCACGATGATGGCATGGGTGTATCAGGACGATTGGGCAGAGAGTACTGTCCAATGGTTCGATAAAGGAGGTTATAGTAAAGCCCTCCATAGTTCATACGGCATGGGAGTCTTCAATGGAGATGCGCGTAGTCCGGGAATCGGCATTATTTTAGGCGGCGATGTCCATCGGCGCTTCATAGTTCAGAATGACATCAGGAATAGAACATGGCATCATATTGCCGCGACCTGTAACGACACAAGTGTAAAAATCTATTTTAACGGAGAAATCCTCAACCCGCCTGGAGACCTCCCGCCTGGACTCAAGCTTAACTTTAGGGGTATAAATGACGAGGATTTGCGGATTGGCTGTGCGAAAGGTAAACCCGGATATGCGTTTGAAGATGGCTCTATTGACGAAGTCGCGATATGGAGTCGCGCCCTGAGTGATGATGAAATTAGAAGTGCTATGCGGGGTCCCCTGCTCGCTGTTTCGCCGAAGGATAAGATCGCCACAACGTGGGGCAATATTAAGCGAAAGGCATTTTAGGTGTCCGAATCGCGAATTTCGCGGATTATAGGGCATCTGAGCCGCAATAAAAACACGTTGCATGTTTCACGGGTCCCGTGATATACTCTACTTACTTCCTTAGGACTTACGCACGTCGCTCTTTTGTAGCATAAACTGTTAGTTTGGGTTTCCATTGCACGTGTGAGGTTTTTAGCGAATCGCAATCGAGTGGATCGTTCTATGGTCAAAATTGCGTAAGTCCTGCTTCCGAACAAGCAAATTCACATTTTTGATGTAAGGGGACCGCACAGGAGGAGACACAAAATGAAAAAGCTATTTGGTTATGCCGTGCTACTCAGCACGTTGATGTTTTTAGCGATAGGATACGCCACAGCAGATCTCGCCGAAGGACTCGTCCTTTATTTCACGTTTGACAATGTCAAAGGTAAGACCATTGTTGACGATTCCGGCAACGGGCTGGACGCGGATATCATCGCCAATACCGATATCGTGAAAGGCAAATACGGGGATGCGATTCGTATTACAGGTATAGGCGCGGATTGTGTGAATGTGCCAGCTGCCGATGACCTGAAAATCACGGGTGAAATCACCATGGCGGCTTGGATCAATCAGGACTCTTGGGCAACGGATGCACAGTGGTTCGACAAAAACTGCCATAACGGGGGTGAGCATTCTTCCTACGGCATCGGTGCTTTCAACAGCGGTAAAAATTTTAACATGTTCTTGGGGACCGGCAACAGTAGACCGACCCTCAGCCAGCCGCATGCCCTGGATACGAAGAAATGGCAACACGTCGTTGGCACTTATGATGGGACAACCATGAAAGTCTATGTTGATGGCGAAGTCGCAGCGGAGAAAGACGAAAAGTTTGATTTCAAAGGCACCAACGATCAGGATTTGCGGATCGGATGCTCCAAAGATCGTCCGAATTATACCTTTGAGAACGGTTCTATTGATGAGGCGGCAGTCTGGCGACGTGCGCTCAGCGAGGACGAAATCAACGAAATAATGAACGAAGGCTTCCTCGCAGTCTCGCCTCTCGATAAAGCAACAACGACGTGGGGGAGCATTAAGTCAAGAACCGGGACATACTAAACGCGGTCACACACAAAAATTCAACGGCACAGGCATCACCTTGAATAAGGGACCGGTACCTGTGCTTTCTGCTATAAAATAGGGGAAACCGAGAAAATGACAAAAATCGGAATCGTTGGTATCGGATTCATGGGCATGATTCATTACTACGCCATTCAGCGTATTACCGGTGCTGAAGTGGTTGCCATCTGCACACGAGATCCAAAGAAACTTGCTGGTGATTGGACGGGCATTCAAGGGAATTTTGGACCCCGAGGTGGTATGGAGGATCTCTCAAACGTCCGAAAGTATAGCGAGATTGACGAACTCCTCGCCGATGAGGAGGTTGAACTGGTCGACATTTGCCTGCCGACACATCTACACAAACCCGTGAGTATGGCATCCCTCGAAGCAGGAAAGCATACCCTCGTTGAAAAACCGATTTCTATCTCTATTGATGATGCCAATGAACTCGTTGAACTCGCGAACAAGATCGGCGCAGAACGGAAAGCAGCCAATGAAGGTCCCTGTTTTCTGATGGTCGCACATGTACTGCCCTTCTTTGCTGAATACGCCTATGCAAAACGGGTGGTAGAAGAGGGAAAATACGGTCAACTCCTCGGTGCACATTTCAAGCGAATTATCTCCAAACCGAGTTGGTCTCGAGATGTCGCCGACATCGAAAAAAGTGGCGGTCCCGGCATCGATTTACACATCCACGACACCCATTTCATCCAACTGCTCTGTGGTGTCCCTGACGCAGTCTTCTCACAAGGCAAAATCGCCAGTGGCAATTACGTCGATTACCTGACGACCCAATACATCTATAATGATAAGGAACTCTCGGTGAGTTGTTCGTCAGGAGCGGTCTCGCAACGTGGGCGCGCTTTCTCACACGGATTTGAAATCTACCTCGAAAAAGCCACCCTACTTTACGACTTTTCAACATTGGCAGGTGAAGCCTCTACCGCAGTGCCGCTGACACTTCTGAACGATGAAGGTGAAGTTGAACAGGTCGATTTAGGGGAGATCGACCCGATCGATGCCTTTGCCGATGAACTGCAATACGCTGTTGACGCGATCGACTGGGAAAACGAACCGACGGCACTGTCCGGTGTCGGTGCGAGGGACGCGTTGCTACTCTGCTATAAAGAAGCAGAATCGGTCAAAACCGGTGAGATTGTCCCAATCTGTTAGTGCGTGGGCTACGGCATGACGGAGCATGCCTGCTACTTTATAAATGACTTCCTTCTATTCCGTTAGCAACATCGGCGAACTCTATGTTCCTGTTGAATGTCGGGACGCGGTCTTTGCGCGCGCACGCGCCAAACTGTTCGTGCATCAAGAATTAGGACACCTCAATCGGATCTTCACACACATCCGGCACGGTGGTGTCGCTATTGTGGAGGGAAAGTGGGAACAGATTACTGCCCTGATGGACTATATCCAACGCCATAAACAGGATTTGATCCAACAACCACAGCGCGATACCAGAACACGAAATCGGAGAGATTCGCAGGGGCGATCTACAAGCGGTGCGCTGAAAGAAGCCTTAGCGCGACTGATGTGTTGGGCAGATGCAGATGGAATTTTACAGGCTGAATCCGCGCCTGTTCTACCGTATTTGTTGGAACTCGCTGGCGAACCAGCAGAAGCGAACCAAGGAAAACCCTTTCTCCTCTCACTCACAAAGATCCAACAAATTCAACACGCTTTGACGGACACCTATCCAATCCGCGCCCTCAACGCCTCTCTCGTCGCCTCCGAAAACGTCCTTGCGCCGCGTTCGCAAGAGACGATTGCGTGCTTTCAGGAAGCACTCCAACACGTCCGTCAATCCACTCCTTCTATCGTTGCTGACATCGGATGTGGAAGTGGATGTTTGACCTTACTGGCACAGCAGGAATTAGGCGAACAGATTGAACTGTACGCCTCCGATCTGCTTCCTGAAGCGGTCGCGACAACGAAACTCAACCTACAACGGCTTTTCCCAGATTCAGACACTGTTCACGTCATGCCCGCTGGCGACCTGTTTGATCCATTTCCTTTACATCAATTTGACGTGATTCTCTTCAATGCCCCGTGGGTCGTTGCCCGTGCGCGCAATCGTGCGGAACTCGCTATCCACGACGAAAAGCAGGAAACGGTGAAACGTTTTTTTGCGCAGGTCTCAAATTTCCTGAAACCTGATGGCGTGATTTTGTTGGGGTATGCGGATGCCTCAGGACCTAAGGCGATTGCGAATTTGGAAAGGGTCATCACTGACGCTGGTTTTAAAGAAGAAACGCTCTTTAAAAGGCGGGTTGCGACGCATCGGTCAAAACGGAAATGGGAGCAGATTCGGGTGTATGTGCTGCATCGGTAGTAGATGCATTAATTGGGTTTCTTCAATTTGCCCCAGTGTGTTGAAAGTTTGTCTTTTGGGTTAACCGCCCGAAATCCGGTATCGAATGCTTCAACGGCATGCGAAAACCTCTGACTCCTTATGAAACCGCCAAGCATATAAATTACGCCATTGACCGCTACGGCTGGAGCGATTTTGGACACCGGTAGTGGTGGTATTGCCGCCCATCTATTTAGACTCGGTTCATAGACATCTATCGATGTGAGGGTTTTAAATCCAGGGTCCCGAGTGTAGCCACCAATCAGATAGATTTTCTTATCAATGGCAACAGTAGCAAAGGAAAACCTCAACATTGGCATATCGGGCCGTTTTCGCCAATGGTCGGTTCTTGGGTTGTACTCTTCAATTCTTGTAAAAAACTCGTCATCAGGTGGAACGTCATGCCGAGGTGAAACTTCACCGCCAATCGCATAAATTTTATTGTTCACAACTGCCGTATCAACCCACATGCGTTTTGTCGGCATACTGGCGCGCTTTTTCCACCGCTCTGTCAACGGATCATAGGCTTCAACGAGATCAGTGGAGACTCTGACGTCGCGTTCTCTATCGAAAACCGCGCCACCGATGACATATATTTTTCCATTAACAACGGCTGTTCTAAATCCACGGCGAAGTGTTGGCATGTCCCGCGTTCTCGACCATGTATTGGTTCGCGTGTTGTAAACTTCAACGATTTTCAGATCTTTCTCACCGCGGATCTTTCCCCGGCTGTATCCACCGAAAACATAGATGTCCCCACCAAAAACCGCAGCCTGTGCGGTGATTCGGGGTGTTGGCATATCCGCGGCTTTCCCCCACGCGCCGACACGCGTGTCATAAACTTCTACCGTTGGAAGGGCAGCCCAACCGGGTCCTGATTTGTTGCTATAAAGCACTCCACCGATGATATAAATTTTGCCGTTAACGACAGCAGTCGCGACCCCATTTCTGGATGTCGGTACTTCGGTCCGCGGCACCCAATTAGCCTCACCACTCTCTGCAACTATAACAACCAACAGCATAATAAGAAAGGATCGGAAGTTTAGATGGTTAAGCACAAACATGGGTGTCTCCTTACTATACGGATAACAGGCAAATGAGGGGTTCGGTTAAATAATGGGGCGGGAACTATTGGAAAACCTTTTAACCGTATAGTCCTATATTACTTGCAAAATAGTAACATCTTTAAGAAAAATCGGCAAGAAAAAGATCCTGTATCTTCTTTTGATCTCTTCGGATAGACCTTACATGATCAGCGCATCGGAGGTATCCAGATAACTGTTATAATCTTGTAGGAGAAGGACTCCTGCCCCGTCTAAATATTACCTTTATTGGTTGACAAGCAACCGAGAAAATGGTATGCTCAAGGAAATATTTACGTGGAGGTTGTAGACTTGAGCACACCCAAAAGCCCTAACAAGGATGATTTGGAAGATGCCTTGAGTAAGGCACTCCGGATATACAGGAATTGCATGCGTCCTTTCATTGTGCGTCATTTGAGAAAGGTTCCCGGGGAGAAGCCCGAAGGTTTGATTGCCAGAGCTTTATCAGATCAACAAGCAGATCAGTTTTGGACAACATTAGATAAAGGGGATAATATTGGATCCGCGATTGACTTTAGTTACTTCCCAGCAATTATCCAAAAAAACTGGTTAATCGAACAAAATAGACAAAACTATGGTTTTAACCAGCAATTCGACGCGGATATGACTTTTCAGAGCAGGTTATGGTTGATAAGAGAGGGACGAAATATTGGAGAACATGAAGATACAAAAGTAGACTCCGAATTTGTTCGAACACATTTGTTTCTTATTGGCGAAATACTTAACAAAATTAACGAACTTGACCGCCAAAATGAGGTGGAAAAGATTCGGGACGACCTCTTTTCTGATGATACTACAGAACGTCTCGCGGAAGGGGAAGAACGCTTAAAGAACGTGGAAGCAGAGAATGTTGAATATAAAAAATCTCTCTTGGAAACACAGGAACGCTTGACAGACGCAGAGTCAAAGAATAGCAAATACGAAAAGGACACCGCAGAACTCTCAAAACAGGTCGATGAGAAAGAGAATCGCATTAAAAAATTATTAAAGCAGCAGAAGGAGGCGAAAGCACAGAATGAGAAATCTAAGAAGGATGTCGCGAGGGTAAAAAAACGGTTAGAAAAATCCGAAGCGGTACAAACGGACTATAAGCAACGTCTCGAAACTACATCACAAGAACTGAAAGTAATAAAAAAGGAAGCGCGGACATCTGAGGAAAATCTTAAGACGACATCTAATCAACTAAAAGAGGCAGTGGATGAGTGGATGGCATCCGTGGAATGTCTTACTGCTACCCGAAAACTTTTTACGGCTGCAACAATCGGAAGCCAAGAAATTCAAAAGATATTCCCTTCCTTTGAAACTGACTTCACTGTCCGAATACTTGATCGACGAAACACAGAGAAAAAGAATTACCTTTTGGGATTGCTGGAACAAAAGCAACCTACCATCATCTATGTCCAAAGTGAAGAGATGGTTAATAAGCTATTGACACTTGTTGGACCGGAGAAAGCAGCGGCTATCGGAAAACGTAATGCCCAAACCTCTACTGCGGAAGACGCGGAGATTTTGGAAAAACTCGGCAAAGGTGAATTAACTGCTATCGTCTCAAACACCACATTTTCTACTTTAATACCCTCACACTGTATTGAACACTTTGTTTTTTGTCATCTTGTCCCGAGTTCAGATGCTTTTTTCGATCGGTGTCAACCTGCTTTTACATCAAAAAAAGATACCTATCTACATCTCATCTACGACAGTGAACAGGATATGGAAGGGTTAGTTCAAAAGTATCCGGATAGAGAAGTGCTGGAACAGTTGTACCCAGAATTGACAAAACTTGCAGAAGCAAACGGTAATTTCATTAAGATTGAAAATCTCTATAGGAAATTGAATATAGCAAAACTTAGTATTGAAACAGGTCTCGCTATCTTTGAAGATTTACAATTGCTTGAGCGAAATGGGAACAGTATAAAACTCTTGCCACCCGCCGGGAAAAAACTGGACGAATCAGAGACCTATCGTAAAGGGGAAAAGCTGAAAAAGGAAACAGAGAATTTTCAAATATTTCAACATAATCATTCCATCGAGCAAATTTGGGAAAAGATGCTGGAGGCATTGAATGTAGATAGCGAACAAATATTACGCGAGAGCAGCATTCATAAGATGCCCTTGAGAGTCTCTGAAACAGAAGGAGACTATCTCAACGATTCCCAGACCCAGTCTGAACAATCTACAGAGGTAGTTGAAACAGACAGCGCGGTATCTCAGGCTACTAAGGGCAAGGCCCAAGAGAAAAAGCCGAGCATCGCCGAACGCTACACTTCAGAAACAACCGAGGCTGACCGCGATGAGGTAGCGGCGAAGGTTGTCGAACTGAGAATCAACGCCGCTGGCTCAAAGGGAATGAGTTGGCGTCGGATTCGCGAGAAACTGGGTCTCAAAAATGACCAATTCCACAAGGTCATTCGCCATTCCCCGGGCTACCGGAAAGCGGTCATTGACCGCATCCAGAAGCTCAGAGCTCGCCCCGAGGGGTGGGAATATTCAGGTAAACTGGAGTTCCTCACAGGGATCGAGTTGTCCAAGTCCGAGTTGTCATAATTCAAATTCTATGTATCTAATCCCGAATAACGGACACTGGTGTTCCATCCTGTAATCGGTGTTGTTCACCGACAACCACCAATGTTCCGTTCAGAAGTCTCGCGGTAACCTCTATCTCACCCCCGTAAACGGCACCGACGCTTATCTGTTCCCGGCGCGCCGCGTTTCCTTCAACGGTAAAGATAGTTCCACTTCCATTCTGGATGTGCAAGACTGAATGCAACGGAAGAAGTTGGACATTCTTCCGCTCACCTGTTTTGATGGAAACCGTAATTGTACCACCCGGTCTCAGACCGCCATTGTGAGCGAGTGTCCCGACAAAATTCGGCACGCTGGCATGGACAAGCACCGTATTGTTTTCACGGTTGACCGTGGGACTGATAAAATCAATCGCGCCGACGATATTCCGAATGCCGGCATCCGTAGAGATCAGAACGAGTTCACCGCTGTGAATGCGACGCGCATCGGTGACAGGCATGCTCCAAATAGCTTTGAGAACCTTAATGCCGATGACTGTAAATACGGGTTTTCCCGTAGGTGAGGCGGCGGATCCCGCATAATCTCCCATGTTTAAGTGACGCTCGGCAATTACGCCATCAATTGGAGATTTAAGAGTCGCGGCACTCACCTGTTCTTGCGCGAGTTTGAGTTGTTCTTCGGCTTGACTCACTGACGCTCTCGCGATTTCAATCTCTTGCTCCCAAGACTTGGCTTCCACCAATTTCTGCGCCGCAGTAAGGTCGGCTTGCGCTTGGGTCGCCTTTGATTCTGCTGTAGCGATCTCACGTTCCCAACTGCGGATCTCCACCAACTTCTGAGCAACACCTAATTCCGCCTTTGCCTTCTCCACGGAAGGGTGTGTTGAGCCTTCCTCAAACTGTCTTGCTGTAACCTGTGCTTCCTCTAAACGGGTTTCTGCCAATCTCAAGCGCTTTTCTACCGATTCAAAATTGCTATCACTGATAAGCTGCTTCTCGTGGAGCGATTTATTTCGATCATAATCCACTTTAGCACCATCGCGTTCCACCCTCGCGCGCTCCAAGCCCTGTTCTGCATTCGTTTTCGATTTCTCAATTGTCTCCACGGCGGCTTGGTACCCCACTTCTGCCTGCACGAGTTGGTTACGGACACGCATTTCAGCGAGTGATTGCGTCTCCACAAGGTTCGCCTGCGCTGTCATTAACGTCTCTTGTGCAACCGCCAACTGAGATTCAACACGCGCCTGGGCGTTTGCTTCCGTTGACGTGAGTCGGGATTTCGCATTGCTGAATGCCGATTCTGCACGTATTACGGCAAGTGTGGCTTCTCTTGAATCTGTCTCTGCAATTACATCATCTTTCGCCACGCTTTGCCCAACGACGGCGTTCAAGGTAACAACCTTCCCCGGCGCATTGGCAAACACCTTCACTTCAGCGTGTGGTTCTAAATGTCCGGTGTACTGCTTCGTGGCAACAATCGTCCCGCGTCTTGCTGTCGTAACTGGCACAGCAATTGGCGATGCCGCCTCTTGGGCACTCACACTCCCGGCACTGAAAGAAAAGATAATGGCGAGAGCACTCAGCAGAAGCGGTCGTCGTGGGTTGTTTGTAAGCTTTAACATTGGTATTTTTGCATAGATTTTAGTGTAGGCTTTTAAAACATATCTATGAATCATTTTTAAGTTTGTCCTTAAAATCTTTTGTGAACTTTTGCATCTTTGGGTGAATCACAAACTGGCAGTACGGCTGGTTTGGATTCAGTTGAAAATAGTTTTGGTGGTAATCCTCGGCAGGATAAAAGACATCAATTGGGGTGATTTCCGTGACAATCGGAGCGTCCCACACATCGGATGCATCCATCTGGGCTTTAGATTTTTCTGCTATCTGTTGTTGCGCTTCCGTGTGATAGAAAATCGCTGAACGGTATTGGGTCCCGACATCCGCACCCTGCCGATTTAAGGTTGTTGGATCATGTGTGTGCCAAAAAATTTCCAATATCTCTTCGTAAGAAATAACGTCCGGATCGAACTGGATCTGAGCCACTTCTGCGTGTCCCGTCATTCCCATACACACCGCTTCATACGTTGGATTGACGGTGGTACCGCCGGTGTACCCTGAGACGACCGCGTGAACACCTTCCACTTGTAGATAAACTGCCTCAACACACCAAAAACACCCTGCTCCAAACGTCGCTGTCTCTAATTTCATGTTTCTATTGACGGTTTTCGCGATGGAGCGAACCCCGTGACTCTCCTTTCGTAATGTAACTTGTCATACGTAACTTGAATTCGCGGGTTAGGTTTCAAATTTTGTGTATAGTTTTCAAAGAGTAAGAGTCGGGAATCGGAGTTCCCTCCTACAAAGAGCAGTCAGTTTCCAGCAGTTAGTAAGCGTCGAGAATCGGAGTGCCTCCCACAGCAGAACTGAATGCCCTTAAATTTTCAAGAACGGTAACTTGTAAAAAGCCAACAACTATGCTACACTCATAACCGATGAAACGCTTCTTTTTTCTTTCCATTTTCCTGTGTCTGATAGCATGCGAGTCACAGGAACAAAAAATAAAAACGCTTGTCAACCAACTTGGTGACAGAGCGGCTGTGCGTCGCACCGAAGCCGCCGACGCCTTAGTCAAGATAGGACCTGAGGCGATCGATGCTCTGATCCACGGGCTATCCGATGAAAATCCACAGATTCGTGAGATGTCGGCGTGGACACTCAGCGAAATCAGAACTCCTGCTGCCCGCATTGTGCCTGCGCTCATCTCCGTGCTCACAGACCCCGATGAAAACATCCGCGTCGTCGGCTCGGTCGCTCTCCAAAATGTAGGGGCACCTGCCGTGCCGTATCTCATCGACGCGCTAACAGCAGACGCCGCGGAGATTCGGTTGAATGCCGCTTATGCGTTAGGTGAAATCGGCACACCCCTTGACACGATTTTGCCTGCTCTCATCAACACACTCACGGATCCCGAATGGAACGTCCGTCGTCTTGTTGTGCGCGCCTTGGCTACAATCGGCACTCCAGCGGTTGATTCGCTCATTGTGGCACTGCATTCACCTAATTCGGATCTCCGCCGTATGGCAGAACGCGCTTTGAACGATGTCGGCACCCCACAAGCCCGTAAGGCAATTGCGGACGCAAAGAAAGAATTGGCAGATCGTTGAGGCTATTCCGTCGAAACTTTCTTTCCTTCCATTCGGAGACACTCATCCCAATACGAGACAGCATACGTCTTCACAGGTTCAGGTTGGTGCGCCTGTTCGAGATATTGCGCTATCCAATCAAGTAGCTGTTGGCGAAGTGATCGACGAATCTCGCCATCCACATAAGCCAACTTATAGAAATCTTGACGTGTGTCGGCATCCAGTTGAAAATCGACTTGGCGATAGAGTACCAGATTGACGATCAATCCGAGTGTGAGGTGTTCAATAGGGTTGGGGAAGATACTGAGTGGTGGATCCAATGCGAACAGGTTATCCAGTGGCAAGGCTTCTACGTAGTGACATCGATTCTCGATGCATGCCAACTGCTGGTCGATTATATTGACCTCAGCCAAATGGATAAGTGCTCTCGGGACATCCGTATCTCTGATAGTTATTTGATGGGACCGAATAGTGGTTCTGTAAGTCAACAACGCCTTTAAGAATTCAAATTCCGCTTGCGTATAAATCTGGATACCTTCTGTTTCCAAATCAGTATTAGTAGCACCGAGAGCACGTTCCCCATCCCTATCAGGGGGTAGAATCACACCATGTTCTAAAAGATGGCGCGCCCTGTCTAATAACTTTTCTGTCAGCGTGTTCCCGATCTGGAAAAATTTGACGACTCGGTTTTTACAGAGGAGTCGAACCGCTTTGTCAAAATCGCCCTTGCTGCCATACTCCAATCCAAGACTGGTGAGCGTGAACGCAGTTTGAATCTGTGTCCGTAGCCCAGATTGATCGGAAAGGTCTGTCGTCTTCATTGTAATGAGTTTATGCGCGATAGCGGCTATATTCTGATAGAGCGTATCCGCCCGTTCAGGAGGGATACCACCGAAGGTGTCTCCGTGCGCTAAGGCTTGTGCGAGGAAGAGTCGCCCGTCAAGTTGCGCCTCGGCGACGAGAGAAAACCTATTCGTCTGTGCCATTGTCGTCCTCATCGTCATCAAGCGTAAGTGACTCTAAATCGACCTTCTCTATGAGGTCCGCCTCAGTAATGTCAATACCGGCTTCTTTATCACGTGCTGCGACGCGCGCAGCCCGATCAGCCTGGACAGCATCGAAAGCGGCGGCGAGTTCAGCCTCAACATTGCCCTCTGTATCAATCGCAAAGAGTTCCCTGATGAACGTTCTAAAGATCTCATCATCTGCTTCCCAGATAGCATTACAAATCGCCCGCGCGCGTTCATCTGCGTAATCAATTGCGGGTGAACTCGGATCAAGATACCCAGCTTCAAGAAGCATACCGCTGTGGAGATCTTGAAGCGTGACGCGACCGTGGAGAAGTGCCGCCAATAAACGGATGTCAAGTTCCCTGAGCAACCGTCCAAGATCGTCTCGTTCACACTCAGAAAGTTCAAAAAGCCAGAGGTCCAATGACTCTTCATCAAGCTTGCCATCGCGCCAGACGGCAATGTCCAGCAGTTCCTCAAATTGCTCATTTGAGAGACTGGGCAATAGGACTGAAGCGAGTCCTGTGCCGAGCATCGTGTCCAAGACTTGGAGTACATCCTCGGTAGGACTTGCCTGGATGAGCTCGGTGCAATCCGGCACGAGATAATAGAGTTTCTCTCGAGACTTCGGGTTTCGAGTTGCGCTGAGAATATCTAACTGCTGTTGCTTCTCGTAACTTTGAAAGAGTTGCTCCGCTTGCCGCGTCGGTAGGGACAGTAACTTCTTACTTTCGGAGTGCGGGGCTGTCGTTTTTGGGCTGTTCATGCAGACTCCTCCATCATGAGACGGGTTTTAATATTGAAGCGCATAAAGTTCTGATAACGAATGTCACCTCTATCACTGCCTCAAAAACTATTTCTTACAAAATCGAGATTCTTTGCTGCCGACGCAACTGGATCATCTTTACCGGGTGTTTCCAAGACAAACCAACTATCGTATCCAACGGCATGTGCGGCATCGAAGACTGCGGGGAAGTCAACATCGCCTTCACCGGCGTGATTACCGCCGGTATCCTTGATGTGCATCTGTGAGATTGCACTGCCCAAACTCCGAATTTCAGAGGGTGAATCGTAGCCGAATCCTGTGGCGTTCCCCATATCGTAATAAACGCCTACGGCTGACGAACCAACGTTATCAATAATCTGTTGATGTTGCTCCGCACTTAAAGTGGATTCAATAGCAAGGAAAACCCCCTGTTTCTCAGCGGTTTCAGCAACCGATTTCAATCCATCAATGAACCGTGGCGCGTTGATATGCTCCTCCTCAATCTGACCGTTCCCGAAAAACGGCACCAGAATCACCTTCGCGCCGAGTTGAGGACACGTCTCTGCGAGATACTGCAATTTTGCGATTCCCTCGGTCCGCGTGCTATCGGTCGGATGCATAAACGAATATGCGGTGAACCCCCCCGGTGACAGTGAAGATACCTCAATGCCAGCGGCTTCTGCCAAACTGTTCACCTTATCAATCCCGCCATCCTGCCAGAGCAGGTGTTCACGGTAGTCGACTCCCATACAAATTTCAACCCCATCAAACCCGATCTCTTTCGCCTTCTGAAACGATTCCTGAAAAGAAACGGGCAACATCCCGTCCCGAATACCTACCTTCATTAAACAACCTCCTAAAGGACATAATTTGTAATTCAGAGTGCACTTCACATCAATTCTGATTTTAACATAGTCTTCGCACGAATTGCAAGGAGATCTGCTTTTTTTTTCATCACACTGTTAATATACGAAACTACACGAAAAAAGTTGATTTTTTTGCAATCAATGTGTTAATATATTTTAGACGAATCATCTGTACGGACGCCCAAAAGTCATTTGAGGACAAAAGGACCTCATTGGATACCGAAAAGTGTCGTCCTGTACGAAAAAATAGAAAGGATATTTTAATGAAACAGATTACGTGTATAACTACCATTTTGTTCCTATCCGTATGCCTCATCCCCGGCGTTTTCGCGCAAACCTTGATGAGCGACGAATTCACTGGAACCGGTCAAGACCTTCAATCCTTCTGGCAGGTCAAAGACGGTGATAAGAGTCCTTGGGAACTCAAGGACGGACTGCTCGTTGCCGAGGCAGGCTTTGACCAGAATTTGTGGGGAGACGATACCACCACACGTTTCTATCAGGTCACGGATCAGGACCAATTCGACATAGAGACATCAATGGTTGTCGACTACGCTGATGCTTGCACTGTTGCTGGCATTGTCGTGTATTCTGCAACGACGAAGGATCACCAGAACCGCGATGGCCAGTGGGTGACCTTGAAATTGTGGGGTCGTGGTGCCGCACAAAATAACAACGCAGTGCTCCAGTATCAGCGCCGTCAAAATGACGATTCCGCTTTGGGATATGTTGGTACACAACCCGACTATATGCCCGATCAAGGTGTTATTCCTGTTGAGTTGCGTGTCAAGCGCGATGGCGACGAATATGAGTCATGGTTCAAGCCGAATGCAGAAGGCGACTGGGTCTCGGTCGGTAAAGCGACCAACGAACTCGAAGAACCCCTTGAGGTCGGCATTTATGTCGGCATTTGCGAGGGCCAAGGTGCCGGTAAGATGACCGTCACTTTTGACTACTTCCGAGAAGCGTCAAGTCCGGCAACGCCGGTTGATCCGCGTGGCCGACTCGCCGTTACGTGGGGTGATCTGAAAGGACAGTAATAGCAACGAACGCTATCTACAACGTCTACGAATCGCTGGCGGCTACAATGCCGCCAGTTCTTTTAAGGAACCAAATTTGAAACAAATCGCTATTATATTATTTATCGGCTTTGTGATGCTTTACGGCATAACTTCCACACAAGCCGCCGACTCTCTTGGGGACCCCTTCGATGGAAACGCCTTGAAGAATCCGAATTGGAAATGGAAGACTTCCGACGAAGAAGGCGTTGAACCGAAAGAGTGGGATATGGGCAAAACGAAAGCCGGATGGCTTCACATCAAAGGTGAATTGAACCGCAATCTCTGGCCCGACGACACGACGAATCGGCTCTATCAGGAACACGAAGGTGACTTCGATATAGAAACGCATCTCTTTATGGATTACGAAGATGCCTGTGTCGTCGCCGGTGTTGTTGCGTACTCGCCGACAACGAAGGATCATCAAGGTCGTGAAGGCGAATGGGTGACGATTAAGCTCTGGGGTCGAGGTCCGGCGCAAAACAACAACGCCGTTATCCAATATCAGAAACGGCAATTCGATGGCGGTGAAGGACTGGTCGGTGTTGTTCCCGGTTTCCAAGATCCGGTGGGTGAAATGGCACTTTACATGCGCCTCCGCCGCGAGAAAGATACCTTTACGGCGTGGTGGAAACGGAAAGCCAAGGATACATGGATCGATATCGGCGAAACCGAACAGGAGTTCGATGAACCGCTGGAAGTCGGCATCTACGCCGGTATCTGTGACGGTAAAGGTAAACAGATCGCACAGTTCGAGTACTTTGAAGACCTTCTCGTCCCATTTGATGTCTCACCTCGTGCAAAGTTGCCGATTGCTTGGGGGGACTTGAAACGAAGGCATAATATACCGGAGCCTCGTTAGTTATGAACGTGACCTTAAATTGGCTTAAAAACTACATCAATTTTGAATTTTCTCCAAGTGAACTTGCCGATCGGTTAACGATGCTGGGTGTTGAGGTTGAATCTATCAAACAACTCGGTGCCGAGCTCGAAGGTGTAATTGTGGGGAGCGTTACCTCAATCCGACCACACCCAAACGCCGATAAACTTGTTCTCTGTCAGGTAGATACGGGTGGGACAGAGGCACTTCAGATTGTTTGTGGTGCCCCGAATGCCCGTGAGGGGATGCTTGCGCCTGTTGCGACAATCGGCGCAACGCTCCCTGTCGGTTTGACAATTAAACGCGCAAAGCTGCGCGGCGAGACCTCGGAAGGGATGCTCTGCTCTGAAAAAGAGTTGGGACTCTCTGAGGATGCCGCCGGTTTGATGGAATTATCGACGGATATACCCGTTGGGACCCCCCTTTCAAGGGCACTTGGATTGGACGATGTCGTGTTTGAACTCGAGATTACACCCAACCGTCCCGATTGCCTCAGCCTGATCGGTATTGCCCGCGAAATCCGAGCGGAAACCGGAAATCTTTTAAAACTACCTACTGTTGACCTACAGGAAAGTAACATCAACGTCCGAGACTTAACGTCCGTTACAATTGACGCGCCAGATCTTTGTCCGCGTTACGCCGCACGCGTCATTCAAGGTGTTAAGGTGACGGAATCCCCAGCGTGGTTACAACAGCACCTTGCGTCCGTCGGTATAGGCGTTATTAACAACATTGTCGATATCACGAACTTCGTTTTGATGGAGTATGGACAACCGCTCCATGCCTTTGATTATGACAAGCTGACAGAGAACCGTATTGTTGTTCGTCGCGCAACGGAAGGTGAACAAATAACAACTCTCGACGAAGTTGAACGCGAACTCACACCTGATATGCTTGTCATCGCTGACGCCGAAAAACCTGTCGCACTCGCTGGGATTATGGGCGGCTACGACTCCGAAATTACGGAAACGACCTGTGATGTCCTACTGGAGAGTGCCTATTTCAATCCATCGAGTGTTCGTGCGACCGCAAAGGCGTTGGGAATCAGTACGGAAGCCTCCTATAGATTTGAGCGCGGTACCGATCAGGGTGTCGTCCTCGCTGCCCTCGACCGAGCGGCACAACTCATTGCCGAATTAGCAGGTGGTACTGTCTGTGAAGGCACCGTTGATGTCTATCCGGGGCAGCAACCCTTGACTCAGATTCAACTGCGTCCTGAACGTGTCAATTTTGTCTTAGGGACGATGCTTGAAGCCGCAGAGATGGTGCAGATTTTAAACCGTCTCGGTTTCGACGTGGACACTACCGGCGAGGTCTATCAAGTCACTGTGCCGACGTTCAGGTCCGATGTTACCCGAGAAATCGACCTCATCGAGGAACTTGCGCGGGTCCACGGCTACGATAATATCCCGACGACACTCCCGAAAGGCGATATTCCTGTACCGGCACCGAATTCAAAGACAGAAGTCCGCAGGTGTATTAAACATTTTCTTCTCGCGGCTGGAATGATGGAGGCAGTGAACTATAGTTTCTGCGATCCCAACTGTTTTGATAAGATCCGGTTGAATGCAAACGATCCACTTCGTAACACTTTGCAACTCCGTAATCCATTGAGTCCAGAGATGTCAGTGCTACGCACAACATTAACGCCAAGTCTGCTCGAAAACGCACAGCATAACCGTAATCATCAAATAGACAGTATTGCGCTCTTTGAAACTGGAAGTGTATTCGTCCACGATGGTGAAGAGAAAGAGCCAGAACGCGTTGCGGGTGTCCTTGCTGGGCAAATTGGGGAAGGGGTCTATAGCGATCCATACCGACCTCCAGATTTCTTTGACATCAAAGGACTTGTAGAGGGTATGCTTGAGGCGTGTGGTGTTGTTGATTGGACGCTACAAAAGACCGACGTTCCCACCTTCCATCCGGGTAGGAACGCGGAAGTGCTGATGGGCGATAAATGGATCGGTGTCTTCGGCGAGGCGCATCCAGAGGTGCTCGAAAATTACGATTTACCGTATAAGGCGTATCTCTTTGAGTTCGACCTTGAAGGCTTAGCGGATACCGCTACATTCGCCAAACGTTTTGAACCGATTTCCATTTATCCAAAGGTAGCGCGCGACCTTGCAATCGTTGTAGATAAGGAGATACTGTCAGACATGCCGACAGAACTTATCTATACGACGGGTGGAGATTCAGTAGACTCGGTGCGTCTGTTTGATGTCTATGAAGGTGAACAGGTTCCGGAGGGTAAGAAGAGTCTCGCTTATACCATCACCTATCATTCTGCGACCGAAACGTTAACAGATAAAGCGGTCAATGCCCTACACGACAAGGTTGTGAAACGTCTCAATCAGGAATTGAGTGCGGAATTACGGATGTAACTTAATGGTTATCGGCTGTCGGTGATCGGTGGTCAGTCTCCTGCTTGTGCTGAACAAAACGTTGATCTACTGAAAGCCGATTGCCATAACTCTGAGGCTTCGACCAAATTTGAGCGACAAAAAAATACAAAATCTATTTGCAGCCGTCGCCCATCACTACGATTTTCTCAACTCATTGCTGAGTCTCAGACGCGACAGAAGTTGGCGGCATGAAACGGTCAAAGCAAGCGGTGTTGACTTAGGTAGTAAGGTCCTGGATGTCTGCACAGGGACAGGTGAACTCGCCCTCGCGTATGCTGACAAGATTGGAGCAGAAGGTTTTGTGATTGCCTCAGACTTCTGTTTTGAGATGCTGGTCATCGGCGATGAAAAGGTGGAACGCAAGGAACGAGGGGCAGGCACCAAATTTCTGGCAGCGGATACCCTTATCCTTCCCTTTTTAGACGATACTTTTGACGTTGTCTCTGTCGGTTTCGGTATTCGAAATGTTTCTGATCTGGAGATGGGGATACGCGAAATGGCACGTGTTGCGGCACCCGGCGGTAGGGTCGTTATTTTGGAGTTTACGCAACCCGTGAATCCACTATTTCGGAGCCTCTACTATTTCTACTTCACCAAGATCCTACCTTTTGTTGGAAACCTTATCTCTCAGAGCAAAGACGACGCTTACGGGTATCTCCCGCGTTCGGTCATGAAGTTCCCGAATTGCGATGCGTTGAAAGCCGTTATGGAGCAGTGTGGACTGACAGATGTCCAGTTCCGTCGAAAAACATTCGGTATCGTTTCGATTCATGTCGGAAAGAAACCTATACACTATTCTTAGCCAACCGTTCCACATGTGCTACAACGGATTCTGATACCCCTTCCAAACTATAACCACCCTCCAACGCAGAGACGACGCGACCCGATGCGGTTTCCTCGGCAAGTTCGAGAATTAGGTCTGTTAGCGTGGAAAATCCGTCTGCTGTGAGTTCAGTTCCGGCGAGTGGGTCAAGGTAGTGTGCATCGAATCCTGCTGAAATTAATACGATCTCAGGTGAGAAACCTTTTAAGGCGGGGATGAGAACATCCGTAAAGACAGCGGCGTATGCGTCATCACCGCTTCCCGCGGGCATGGGCATGTTCAGCGTTGTGCCACGCGCTTTCCCGTTTCCACGTTCATAACTTGAACCCGTGCCGGGGTAGAGCGGTGATTGGTGGATAGAAAAAAAGAAAACCGTTTCATCTTCATAGAAAATGTCTTGTGTGCCGTTTCCGTGGTGGACATCCCAATCCACAATCGCGACCTTTCCAACCCCGTGTTCGCGTTGAAGATAACGAGCGGCAATTGCGATGTTGTTGAACAAGCAAAACCCCATACTCCGGTTCTGGGTCGCGTGATGTCCAGGGGGACGTCCCATCGCGAAGCCGTTTTTCACTGTTCCCGTTACGACCGCATCTGCGATACGTAGCACGCCACCTGTGGAAAGTTTAGCTATATCAAACGAAGCCTTTACGACGGTGGTGTCGTAGGAGAGGGGCATTTCTGCTTCGCAGTATTGCTGAATGTGTTCGGGGTAGGTCGGTTCGTGTGCATAGCAGAGTTGTGCGATGCTCGCGTGTGTCGGTTCAATGGGGTGTAGCTGTTCCCAAACATCGCTTTCCTGAAGTGCGGCTAAACTTGAGCGTAGCCGATCGGGTCGTTCCGGGTGATTCGGACCGGTGTCGTGGTTAAGGTAGTCTGGATGATAGGCGAACCCTGTTTGTTGTGTCATGTATATGCCTGATCCTTTTGAGGGGGATGTGATTCCCTAAACGATAGAATCTTTTTCATTTTCCCCGGTTGTGCCCAATTGCATTTGCCAGCACCATTGAGCTGCCGCAACAACTTCGGAATTTCAGGATTCTCAAGTGCATCCTTAATTCTGTGTGCGGCATCTTCAGACCAGCACGGGATGAACGCATGCATCGATTGATTACCTTGCCATACCTGTCCATTTATACCATTCAACACAACCGGGTTAAACCGACTTCTCCCGTATGCCTCCCACATTACTTTGAACGGGGCAAATGCGTAAGGACCTACACCGAACAGTGCCCACCAATACCCTCTATCAATGGCCGATCGGAGAAGCGTTCCCTTCCGGGATCGTAGGGTTTCTTTAGCATTGTATAGGTATTCTTTCAAGGGAGCATATTGTTCAATCTGATGCTGTGTGAGCGGCTTCCCTGTTTGTCGATGATACGGCAGAAGTATCCATTTGTGGGGGGATGATGCCTCTTGTCGCCAAATCTCCTTTGTCGCAAGCGGATACAAAAATGCTTCAGGGAGGTGAGTAGGTTTGTCTTGAAAAATAAAAACGCTGTTGGCACCACATGTATTCACACCCTGTCGTGGTGTTTGTGCCAGCGACAATTTAAGATCAACGGGTAGCCCTGTATTCAGTTCATTGAGATCCCGCACGACCCGCCATGAGTCTATCGCATTTTTGAGTGGGACAGCCTTATGTTCAGTCCATTTTCCGTCCAATTCTCTGAAATACGTAACTGGGAAAGCCTGACGCGTATCGCATCGAAATTTAGCACAACCGTATGACGTGCCGACACCTTCAAATACGCTTGTCGACCTGAATTCATAAACCGTCTCTACGGTAAAATCACGCTGATTTGCGCGATAATCTCTAAAACCGTTATGCGCGCCCTCACCGAAAAAGAGGGAAAGTGGGAGGTAAAAATATCCAACCCCGTTCTTTTTCAGCAATTTCCCAAGAACAATCTTTAAAACGAGCGCCGCAATATCAATACGAGAGGAACCTAAGAGCAATTGCTGTCTGTCTGGCACCAGCCCTTCTGCAAGAAAAAAAGGCTTTACACGCGTTTTGTAACCCGATGGCAAATCGGTGAAATTGACCCATGGCGGGTTTCCGATAAGAATGTCGTATCTTCCCGCATGCAACTCCATAATCACATCTTGGCAGAAGAGTTGGGTTGCTGGAAAATCAATTCCAAAATTTTGCTTAACGTTTTTTTTAAACAACGTCAGATGTGATAGATTCACTTCAATGAGCGTTAGGCGTGATAAGCGTTCAGGAGTGATAGAAACACCTCTATGACGTGCGATGTCCAGAAGTGCGAGGACGAACGCCCCACTCCCTGCCGTGGGGTCACAGATGTGCGCTCCATCAATCCACGCATCGAAGATATCCCACTTATGAATGAGCCATTTCGCCCATTTCAGCGGGGTAAAAACCTCTCCAATTGGGGTTGATTTATCCAACATCGTTGTAAAGTTATAAATTGCGGTTGTAGGCGTCCGTATAAGTTAGACACCCACAAGGGATGCCCCTACAACATCTCGACCTTCCACTTATCGAGCTACCTTCACTCTCGCCCAGGTCGTCGCCAGTTTTCCTTCCGGTTCAACGGCGAAAGCCTCGTCCCAGCCATTGAGCAATTGTTTAATCTCATCAGCCTCAAGGGCGCGACTGAGAATGACGACCTCATCAATGCCCCCGGTAAACGGTTCAGGTCCGAATTTGAGTTGCAGTGTTTCTCCAGGGTTAACCTTACCGTTCCACTCCGGCTTCCACTCTGCTTTATTGGATGACAACGCGCCTTTTTTACTTTCAGGTTCGCCATCAACATACATCTCAACGATTTTCCCGTCATACGTTCCAGCGAGATGGTACCACTTTCCTTGCTCCAACTCAGTTTTCCCATAGAATCCGGGGGTAATTCCGGCAGCTGTCCAGATTCTGAACGAGAAACCATCAGGCACGGGTTCACTCGCAGATTGGTCCTCTAACAGATAGGCACCATTTTTCCTGACCCCGGTATCTGAGTCTTCATCTACCCGGAACCATGCGGCAACTGTCAGTTCTGCTTCGACGCTCAAGATACTGTCCGAATCGTCGACGTCAATACTACCGCCTCCCTTAGCCACGATTGCCTTGCCAAATTTACCGTCTTCAAACTTGAAAGCTCCATTGATTTTTCCATCATTGCCATTGTCTGTAGCATCATCAGCGTTGCCTTCAAAGAGCCATACGCCAACGATTGCTGGATCGTCTTCTTCCAATGCCCAAGAGGTAGCACCAAGGCATAAAAGCAAGGCAACACCTATATATAATAGTTTCATTTGAAGTCCTCCATGAAATACGAAATATTCAAAGTTTTATTGGACCCGAAGCCTTAAAATACCAAGTAAACGAGCTATCGTATATTTCTTTTACGTAAAATATTATATCACATCTCTCTTTTTTTCTAAACCAAGACTTCCGCAATTTTCGCCGTAGTACATTCTTTTAGATGGAGATGTCCGAAAAAACATGGGGCGTTCTTTTGGGATTGACCGACACTGAAGGCTTCCGAATTAAGATAACATCAAAACCGTAGCCCGTAATGTAATGGAGGGGTTTTGCGAATCAACGCAATGCGCGTGTGGCATTCATCGGGGCGTTTCTTCAGGTATACGGCAAATGAGGGTATCTAACCAATTTATCTGACCGAACCGCGAGGTGAAATTAAAAACTTGTAGATTCCCGTGAAACATGCTACACTTTAAGGCATGTTTGGAGGTTAGGCTATGAGGTTAACAAAAAGAGGGTAACCAGATGGTTCAACAGAACACACCGCGCGTATTTCATGTAATGACAAAGCCGATCGGACCGATATGCAATTTGGATTGCGAGTACTGCTTCTATCTCGATAAAGAGAAACTCTATCCGGAAACACGTTCCTTCCGCATGAACGACGCGATTTTGGAAAATTATGTTAAGCAATATATAGATGCTCAAGAGGTCAACGAAGTAACATTCGCATGGCAAGGCGGTGAGCCTACATTGATGGGTGTAGACTTCTTCCGACAAGCGATTAGATACCAGCAGAAATACAGACGTCCGGGTATGCAGATCCAGAATTCGTTTCAGACGAACGCTACACTCCTCGACGATGAATGGGGAGAGTTTTTCAAGCGGAACAAATTCCTAATCGGGGTGAGTATCGACGGACCGCCAGAAACCCATGATAAATACCGCTACGACAAGCGCGGTAGACCGTCCTCTGAACAGGTAATTCGCGGGTTACGTATCTTGCAGAAGCACAAGGTCGATTACAATATACTTTGCGTTGTCAATAAACATAACGCGGAGTATCCACTGGAGGTCTATAACTACTTCAAAGAACTCGGTGCAGAGTTCATGCAGTTTATTCCAGCGGTTGAGCATTTCGATGGAAAGAATGTATCCCCTCGTTCTGTTACGGCACGGCAGTACGGCAAATTTTTGTGTGCTATTTTTGACGAATGGGTCGTGAACGACATCGGAAAGATTTTCGTCCAAATTTTCGATGTGGCGTTAGAAGCATGGTTGGGTTACAATCCAAGCCTCTGTGTCTTCAATGAAACTTGCGGTGATGCCCTCGCGATTGAGCATAACGGTGACCTCTACTCTTGCGACCATTTCGTTACGCCTGACTATCACATCGGAAACATCGAGGAAAACACGATAGCCGAGATGGTGGATTCAACGTTCCAACGCAAATTCGGGACCGATAAGCGGGATACGCTTCCCGAATACTGCCGGAGTTGCGAAGTGAAATTCGTCTGCAATGGCGGTTGTCCGAAGAACCGATTTATCAAAACACCGACGGGCGAGGACGGCTTGAACTACCTCTGCGCTGGCTATAAACAGTTTTTCAATCATATTGACGAACCGATGAAGATGATGGCTTCCGCACTACAAGCAGGACGACCCGCGAACAGTATTATCCCAATCCTACGTCAACGTCAGCAAGAAAAAACAAGCACTCATACACCAATAGGCTCACGGAAAGTCGGACGAAACTCGCCGTGTCCATGCGGTAGTGGTCGAAAATATAAGCAGTGCTGCCTGAATAAGAAGTAACCGGCCTTCTGAGTTAAAGGGATAAAATCTTGTCGAAAAATGTAATAGTCGTAGCGGGTCCAAACGGATCCGGCAATTGGTATACCTATAGAAATCTGGCAGATCGGTGGCACCTATTCTATAATTCTGTGGAATACTTTCAGGAAGTTGCCTTTGGTAAAAACAACCAGATTACAGTGATAAATGAAGATTTCTTTGAACTGTTATGCGAGACATTCGCAATGGAGGTGCATAATGCCTCAAGACAAATTGGATTCCATCGATATTCACAAAGAGACACTTGAGTTCTTGCGGATCGGCAATCGCGCCGTCAAAAGAGCACAAGAGGAGAACCGCAAAAAAGGGATTCCGAACGTGTATGATTTCAATGGGCACCTTTACTATGAACTCCCGAATGGCGAACTGACAAAAGAAGATCCATATCCCTTAAAAAAAGAAACGGACGCAAAAGAGGAAAAATGTTAACTATCTGTTATGACCCGTACTCCGGCACATTGGGTAGATTCACGCGTGCCGAGATTTTTGACCTCGTCGCCGATGCAGGCTACGAAGGCATCAACATTCCCGTGAACTCCGGTTTTCTCGGCGAACTCTCGACTACAGAGATAGATGACGCTGTGAGTCTCGCCGAGAAACATAACCTCGTTGCCCCAACGATCGGCTTCGGCAATCATATCTTAACAACCCCTGCCCGACAAACTGAAGCACTGCAGCACTTTGAGATCGTCCTTGAAGTCGCACGTCGATTCGATGCCGAGGTTATCGGGGTGTGGGTAAATCCGTCCGAAGGTGTGTCGCGAGAGGAATCTCTGGACGCGCTTGCCGATAATCTGTCTCAGATGATACCCGCTTGCAATGAAAACGGAATGAAGATTGCGCTTGAGTTTGAGAAAGGGTGTCCGCTGGATAACTATCGCGAAGGTGTGGCATTCGTTGAGGGGACAGGTCTGCAGGTCTATCTGACGTGTGACACGTATCATCTTTTCAACGATGGGGCTGAGCCGCATACGGCGGCGCACGCGATGAAGGCATGTCTCGGTGATGTGCATGTATCGGGGAGTAACCGGGGTGAACCGGGTGGTGGCGTTTTCGATTTTGAGACGTTTGCACAAGGCTTGAAGGAGATCGATTTTTCAGGTCCGCTCGTTGTCCAGTACAAGATGGAAGATGTCGCGAGTATTGCACGCAGTTGCGAGTTTACCAAGAAATTTCGAGCGATGATACAAGCATAGAGAGGAGATTTCGGATGAGACGGACAGTCTTTTTAATTTTCGCCTTTACCCTTATAACAATCGAACACATTTATGCACACGTGACAGAACACCCTCCAGCAGAAACAGGAGATTTCCAGTTTGTAGCGCACCATGAAGCACCCGATATGAAACTTACCAGCGGACAGGGCGCGCTGAAGTTCAAGGTACTCTATACACGCGACCATTTTCCGCCAGAAGTCGTTTCTGCAATTGACAAGGCACACGGTGGGTTTGACGTAGACCGCCGGGAAGGGAAAGGTGAAACCTATTTCGCACTGCCAGAGGTGGGTATCATCCAAATCAGTGCAGATCTGAAAACCACGCGACTGATTGAGACGCCTCCTGCGCTGAAAAAAGCCAATGCGCATTACGTAACTGTCTGGACAACATCTACCGGGACCCCTTACCTCTCTTTCCCCGCGAACGATGTCGGCAAGATTTTCACAACGACGATGGATGGGAAACTCGTCCATACACTGGAAGCCCCGGATGCTATGACCGATTTCGAGCATCAGGCAGTTAACACCTATTTCAGTGAGGGTGGGAAGTTTGTGCCCACCGGCATCACGCATATCGATGGAATGCTTTACGTTACGACCGGTTACTCCGATTTAGATTACATTTTGGGTGCGAAACTCACGAGTCTTGATCCACTTGAGGCGAGTTGGTATCCGTTGGCATTCGGGGGCAAGGGTGATGAACCGGGCCAATTCGGCACAGGCCATCACATTACAGTGCCTTACGGTACAAATCGATTGGATGCTTCCGATCGGGCGAATGCGGAAATTGAACGTTATTCTGCAGATGGCACCTACTTGGAAACACTCCCGCTTATCAAAGGATCATTCCCGTGTAGCATCGACTACGAAGCAGGATACGCTGTCGTCGCATGTCTTTTCGGACCGAATAAGGAGAAAGGCGCGCCGCTCTACATCTTGGAGGGCAACAACTTGGTCTCAACAGTTATGTTAAAAGAAGAGTTGGGTGTGGAGACCTTCCAGCATCTGCACGGCGCGGTAATCCGTAAGATTAGCGGCAAACTTTACATCATTGCGCAATCGTGGAATCCTGGGGACATTGTCATCTTGGAACAGGTGATGTAGGTACTCGCGCTGTAGGGATCGTATTACTCTTGTTTCAGTTGTGTAAGGCTATTCTCGCTCCGGTCATAGAGATAGGCGTTCCTACCAGTGAAGTATTGGGCGTAGACGTTCTGCCAATCGCTATTTGTCAATTTCCATTGTGGTAAAGGACCGAGTTTAAAATAGACAATGTCCGCTTCTTGGAGATTCTTAAACGGATAATCGCCAATCGGGGCATCTCGGCGTTGCGGCACAAAAATAACGGCGTTGTGAATATCGCGTTCTGCGACCATCGGTGGCAGTCTCTGATAAACAGGATCCCAGCTCTGATACACCTTTCCAATACGGACATAACTCCACACGATATTAACACTCAGTAACAAAATACATATTCCGACCCCAATTGCAAGCCCGCGTCTTTGAAACGGTTTGAACCGTTCATAGAGGATAAATATTCCGCGCGCTGCCAGTGGGATGAACCCAAGGAATGTCGACTCGGTGTAGTAGCGAGCATTCACAGGTGTGAATCCCCATGTCGAACCCTCAAAGTAGAAGAAGGCGTAAAGCAGTAAGTTAACGATGAGTAGGGATAGGCAGAACACATCGTATCTGTTGAGCGATCGGTGGAAGAAGGGGATCAACACCAGAACCCACGGCAGGACTAACGGCACAAAGGCAATGAACCACGTCACTGATAATTCTATGTCCTCCAATAAATTGTGGTGGTAACTCCCCCAACCGAGTGCGTTGAAACTGATGCTTGGAAGGATGTGTCGCCAAGTTCTTTCAAGCGCCCATGCCGGTGTAAAAATACGTGCCTGTTCAAGATTGGGTTCATAGCCTTCCATCCGAGGACCGAAACCGATTTTGTCGTAAGGCTGCGCGACCGTGTGTGTGAACAGGAACGGATCTTCCGTGAAATGTGCGTTCCATGACATACACACACCCAGCATCACAACAAATGGAATAAAGAAGAACCCTAAGCGTTTCAGTGTGGGGAGCAACGTTTGTGCCGTTTCGTGGTAATGTTGCCATTGGGTGAACAGATGGTCAGATGTTAACAAACCTTCGAGGGGCTTGCGATAATCAAATACTTTGAACCATTGGGTGAACAGATGGTAAAGTGTTAACCCCGCGCCGACAACGCCAAAAACGACAGCCGAGAGTGGACGTGTATTAAACGCGTATCCTAACGCAAACCCTGAGAGAAGCGGATAGCCAATCCGTGCGAGGAGAGAGGCATCGTCTTTGCAATTCAGCGTCCTAAGGAGCGTAAGGAGATAAAGCGAAAGGTAGAAACGACTTACGGGTTCACTGAACCATGTCGAACCCATCCCAAGCGTTGCTGGCGAAATGAGCGCAAGCACCGCGGCGATGAGTGCAATTCCGGGATGGACGTTCCCATATATCTCTTTGACAAAAAGGTAGAGAAGCAGCAACGCGCCCCCCGTTGCGAGTGCGGGAATCAGCCACGGGGCGTTGATAAATACGCCGAACATCAGCATCAAGGCGTTCCCAAATGGGTATTTCGAATACCATTTACCGTTGAGAACGTTGATATGCGGAGAAGAGGAGAACCCGTGTTCTGGGGGCGCGGGCACCGAGATTTTACCTTCAGCAAACAGTTTTGCTTGGAATAGATACGAAACAGTGTCGGGTTCAAAATAGGAGAACTGGAAGTAGATACCGCATAGGAGTACTGATAGCAGTAAACCGAGTATAGAGATGATGTAAATAGGTTTAATCTTCATTGCGTTGTTCGGTGATCCCTAAAAAAATTTGACATTTGTCTTCCGATACGGTATAATATCATTAAACTCAATTTAAAGTCACCGATTTTTTAACAGCAAGTTTAGTACCTCCCCAGTAACGGATGGGAACTCCGATACTGTGAGTGAAATCGAAAAATGTGTAACGCCAATATATTTAACATCCATCACCATCATTCGGTCCACTTCTGAGTAGAGCGGATGAGGGGAAATAAATAAACATTCTTGATACGAAGCAAGTTTAACTTGTTCGGACCCTGGTAAACAAGCCGCTCTCCTCAGTGCCGCATTGTCGGCGCGTGCGAGAAAAAGAGCAAACTGTTTACTGGGTTTTTTTTTGACATTTTTTAATTTAAAGGAATAATTAAAACATGGAAAAGTTTGATAAACCGACTGGGACGAACGATTTTTTACCTGAGCAGATGGTTCAGCGAAATTTCGTTGAAAAAATCGTTCGTGAAACCTTTGAAACCTACGGATACGCCCAGGTTCAGACCCCGCTGTTTGAATCCTTTGCCCTATTATCCGCACAATCCGGTGAAGAGATCCGTCACAAGATGTTCACGTTCGTCGGCTCGGATCGGGTAGATTATGCCCTTAGACCCGAGTTGACTGCACCTGTCTGCCGACTCATTGCCAATGGGGACCTAAAACACCTTCCCTATCCATATAAGCTTTATTACATCGGGCAATGTGTCCGACAGGAACCGATTACCGACGGCGCGGAAGTAAAGCGGGAATTCCGACAGGCAGGTGTGGAACTCATTGGACCGGCTTCCGCCCACGCGGATGCTGAAATTATTACGATTCCGATTCGAGTCCTCGAGAAACTCAACATCTCACATACAAAGTTAAGAATTGGCAACACAGGCGTTTTCCGCGAGATTTTCAAACAGGGTGCTCTTGATCCGAAAGACCAAGCAGAAATGATCTGGGACATCGACCATCTTGTAAGCCTCCGTAACGAAAGCGAACTTTGGGATCTGGAAACACTGCGAGATGCCCTCAATATGCTGCGTCGTTTGCAAGGACCTGACTACCAAGGTGTTTACAAGCTTGAGACCGCTTCGATTCAGGAATTAACCGAAAGCACTGCCCCCGCTTTTGCAGAGAAACTACCTACGATTGCTGAGGAGACCTATAAGGCGAGATGGTACCGTTATTTTAATGTTTCTGAAGAGATAGCACAGTGTTGCATAGATGTCTCGAAGGTTCGTGGGGATAAAAACACTGTGATGACAACGTGGGAGACGCATCTCGGTGATACTGCGCAAGCCGCACGTAAAGAACTTCTCGCCCTTTGTGACTGTTTGGAAAACTACGGTATTACAGATTTTGAAATTAATTTGGGTATCACGCGCGGGTTCGATTTCTACACCGGTGCGGTCTTTCAGATCGAATTGACTGAGAAACGTCTACCGCTCTGCGGGGGTGGCAGATACGACAACTTGATCGCCTCCTTCGGCGGCCCGTCGATACCTGGTGCTGGATTTGCGTTTCAATTTGACGCGCTTGTAGAAGCCTTCACCGACACGAACAAAGCGACTGTTAATGGAAGAAAAGACTACTTCATCGCAGCAGAAACATCCGAAGGCATTGCAGAAGCACAACGACTTGCTGAAACGCTGCGGAAAGCAGGTAAGAACGTTGAGGTAGATTTAATGGAACGTGATCTGCAGGCACAGCAGGATTATGCCAGCCAAGCGAATTATGATTATCTGCTCCGCTTGGTCCCTGATGAACCGATGTGCAGAATTCAAATCATAACGGGTGACAGACAGGTGGTTACTGTTGAAGACCTTCTATAAATATTTTCCAGCCCTTTATAAGAAAAGTATAGAAGAAGGAGAATTTATAATGCAAACGGAATCACAAAGGACGCTGAAACTACTTTTACCGAAAGGGAGCCTACAGTCAGATACACTTGAAATGTTTCAGCGTGCTGGCTATGAACTCAACGGTTATACCGAAACGGATAGGTCTTATCGCGCGACCTTCCACAACGACAACGAATTTCAAATTAAAATTTCGAGACCTCAAGAGATACCCGTCTACGTCGGCATGAATGATTTCTACGATGTAGGAATTACCGGTCAAGATTGGGTCGAAGAAACTGATGCTGATGTTGAAGAAATCTTGCCTCTGGAATACGGACATATTGATATTATTCTCGCAGTGCGTGAAGAACGAGATGACATTAACACATTTGATGATTTGGTGAACTTCTCAGATAGGGACATCCGCATATCCACCGAATATCTGAACATCGCCGAGAAATATATCCTTGAACAGACGGAAAACAGAGTCGCACCTACGATTTTAACACCGTGGAAACGACTTAACACCCTTGGCACTTATCAGTCGCCTATCACGCTTATGTTGTCCTTTGGTGCCACTGAAGGGAAACCCCCAGAAGACGCGGATGCTATCATTGACAATTCAACGACATCACGGCGCACACTCAAGGCGAATGAACTTAAGGTGATTGAACTGTTGCGCGAATCTGAATCTACTCTTATTGCAAATCCAAAGGCACTCAGGGATTCATGGAAACAGAAGAAGATTGAAGAACTGAAGCAGACCCTCCAGAAAGGTTTGCGAAGACGGCGGAGTCAGGCACTTCCCGGACACATATAAACCGTAGGTGAGAAGGTTGGAAGGGGAGATCCCTTGAAGGAGGAAACTTATGGCAACCTTTATTAGACCGCGTGTTCCGCGCGGGATGCGAGATATTTTACCTGAGCAGATGATTCGCAGACAGTATGTTATAGATGTGATTCGGGACGTGTTCGAGGAGTTTGGGTTTGAACCGTTGCAAACCCCTGCGCTCGAATTATCGGAAGTGCTCACGGGTAAATACGGACCCGATGCTGAGAAACTCATCTATCAGGCAGGGCACGTGGGTGGCAAGGAAGACATCTCTCTCCGTTACGACCTTTCAGTGCCCCTTTGCCGGGTCATTGCTATGCATCCACAACTCCCAAAACCGTTTAAGCGATACCAAATCGATCCTGTCTGGCGAGCGGAACGCCCACAAAAAGGGCGCTATCGTCAATTCTTCCAGTGCGATGCGGATACGGTCGGAACTGAGAGCATGCTCGCTGATGCCGAAAATGTGAACCTCATCTATCAGGTACTAACTCGACTCGGTTTCGAGCAATTCGAGGTTAATATCAATGACCGAAAATTAATCACTGGGATCGGGCAATTCGCTGGTGTGCCTACCGAACAACTTGGCGGACTTTACCGTTCTATTGATAAGTTGGATAAAATTGGAGTTTCAGGGGTCAGGGACGAATTAGCGGAAAATCAGATTCCAGAATCTGTTATTGAAAAGTTGCTTGCGCTGCTTCAGATTGAAGGCGATACGGCGACAGTGCTGAACGCACTCAATGAACAACTTGGCGATTCTGAGGTAGCGAGAGAAGGTATTGCAGAATTAGAAGAACTGAATAGCTATCTCACAACGCTTGGAGTACCGGACAAGTTCTATAGGGTCAACGTTTCAATGGTGCGCGGCTTGGAATATTATACCGGTCCGATCTATGAAACCGTTGTTGAGGAACCGAAAATTGGGAGCATCACTGGTGGTGGGAGATACGATGAACTCATCGGAAGTTTCAGCAAACAGGGCTATCCAGCGACGGGTACCAGTTTCGGGATTGAACGGATTATTGATGTGATGGAAGAATTTGATATGTTCCCTGCCGCTGTAGGCAAAACGGTGACGCAGGTATTAGTTACTGTTTTCGATGCCGACCTCGCCCAAGAATCCCTGAAACTGGCGACGCTTCTGCGAGAAGATGGCATCCGTACAGAGGTCTACAGTCGCCCGACTCGCCTCAGCACGCAGATAAAATATGCGGATACGAAAGGTATTCCGTATGCGGTTATCCTTGGCTCTGACGAATTGGAGGCAGGCAAAGTGGCGATTCGCAATCTCGCACGCAGAGAGCAACTGATCGTCCCGCGGACAGAATTTGTTGAACACATCCAAAAATGGATAGGTGGCTAAAGTAGCTGTTTACTTGAACCCTCAAAACGACAATAGGCGGTGTGAAGGTATTGGAAGATGAAGCGACTTTATAAGCACTCCAGCTTCACCTATTATATTATACTCCTCTGTTGCATTGTTCAAGCAGTACAACTGACAATAGTGGGGTGTAGTCATACAAAGCCGTATTATCATCCCGATATACCCGACAGCGCGAAACATGACGGAAAAGCAGAGGGTAAACTCCGATATCGGCTTTTATTACTGGGTGATGGTGGTGCTCCAAAACCGGATGAACCTGTCCTGAAAACGCTTCACGAATGGACAGCGAAGGATGCCGAAAGAACGAGTATTGTCTTTTTAGGAGACAACCTGTATCCTGAAGGGATGACAGAACGCAAACGACATGAAGCACCGGATCGGCTTACACCACAACTCACTGTTGCCAAATCTACGGGTGCACACGGACTCTTTATACCCGGTAACCATGATTGGGCAAGTGGGAGAGCAGAAGGACACAACGCATTGCGGGCGCAGGAGGAATTTATTAACGATGTTCTCGCTGGTGAATCGAATTTCCTGCCGTCTGGTGGCTCACCCGGTCCTGTTGTCCTTGAACTCCCGAAGACGGATCCGGTCCTACGGCTTATTGTGTTGGATACGCAGTGGTGGCTCCACCAGCATGAAAAACCGAAAAAATCCCTTGAAAAGGTGATAGAAGAACTCGTAGGTCTGTTAGATACGGAATTACCTGTCATCGTTGTCGGACACCATCCACTGGAAAGTTACGGCTCACACGGTGGTTTCTATGACTGGAAGGCACATTTATTTCCTCTCAGATTTTGGAAAAAATGGCTTTGGATTCCGGTACCGATCGTGGGTTCTGTGTATTCTTACGGAAGATGGCACCTCTATAGATCCGATCAAGACTTGAACGGTGCACGCAACAAAAATATGGTAGCGCAGCTAAACCGAGCATTTGCGACGCGCAAACTACCACCCGAAGGTCCACCGGTTTTAATTTACGCTTCTGGACATGAACATTCCCTGCAGGTTTTGAAAGGCGCAGTTACGGATTATCTTCTCGTGAGTGGGGCGGCGGCGAGCCAAAAAGTAACGGAAGTGATGTCTGGAGACAGTACCCTGTTCGCACATCAACATACCGGTTTTATGGCGATAGATTTTCTTGACGATGGGAAAGTTTTATTGCGCGTCGTTGAACCTGAGGGAAAAGGTGTTCTATTTCACCGATGGTTGACATATTAGGATTTTAGCAGTCAGGTTCAGGAATTGGAGTGTTTTTGCTTGGGTATTTCCTCTGCCGACAGAAGAGATATAAACGGAAGCATTTTCAACCGTTCTGTGCAAAAATTTGGCTTTCCGTTGATGTGTTTCCTAAATTGAAAATCACCCCTGCAAAAATTCTTTCGAGAATGTCCTACAAGCCCCCTGAAAAGGATGCCCCGCTATGGTAACCCTACCGAAAAAATGCAAGGGCATTGTAACCGGTCGAATTAATAACAATTTGGGTTCTTTATACATATATTCTTGTACATGCAATAGGCAGGACATATTTCTGTCCTGCCTACATTTTAGCTTTTCCTATTTTATGAGGCTAATTTTCCACTTTACGATTTTGGCGGGCGTACCTTAAAAATTCCATATCGCGCAAGTAGGGGGCAACATCATCTAATTGCAAGCGAATCTCGGCTAAATCCCCTGTGATCTGATTCAAATCCGATTCAACTTGATGATAGGCTTGCTTTGCGTTGCGGGGACTGTATCCTGATTTTTGTAGGGCAACCGATGTTCCCAACCAAGTACTTACAAGCGCGATCACTGTTATTCCACTGACAACAATCGCTGTGACAGCGGTAATTACAGCGATATATTTGATGACAAGAAAGATCGCTACCCCTATTAAAAGTAGTAGTAGCAGTGGCATACTATTCCTCCTATTACTCACCAGCACCTTTAGCGATCTGAATGAGTCGTTTAACTTCCTCTTTGAGAGCAACCATTTCTTCCTGAATGTGACCTACTTGTTGCTGTAGTGCGTCTATCTCGCGTTGCGACGCCCCTTTTTCCAAACCATTTGCTTTTTTAGCATAGGAAGTACCCATCCAAACGCACCCAAGCGATGTGATTGTGATACCGAGCATAATGATAAGTACTGATTCCATTTCAAATTCCTCCTGCTTTTGTGTTGTGTTACAGGATAGAGTCCGCAAAACATGAAAGGATAGAAAAAATAAAAAACCGTATCAGACTACAGATGTGAAAGTGTTTTTTATCAATGAATCGAGTGGCAATTTTTCAATATCAAGCGGAAACTGTCGACGATGAATCCTCTGTAGGCAGTTGAAAAGGTTTCTCTGTGCCGTTGTTTTGAAGCAACCGAGCAACGTCATACCCTCTACGGAGCAATTCGATTAAAAGCACGTCATCCGAGGCATCATTTACCGAATGTAACGTTTTCGTAGTTACGTTACATTCGGAATCGATCGACATCGCCTCCGACGCGTCCCGAACACTCGCGTAGTTTACCCCCAAATATCGCTGTGTTGTCACGACGCTTTTATGCCCTAACATTTCTTGCACGGCATAAATATCGTTCGTCTGTTCATATAGACGCTGCGCGTACGACTTCCGCAGGGAATGCGTGCTAAGTTTTCCATTTAACCCCGCCGCCTCAAATGCTGGCTTCAGTGCCCTATGCGCCGATATTCTCGTCATTGGTTGCAATCCTTGCCCTTTTCTTGACGGAAACAGCGGACGAACACCATCAATACCCCCATA
Source organism: Candidatus Poribacteria bacterium (assembly GCA_965208635.1). Taxonomy (GTDB): domain Bacteria; phylum Poribacteria; class WGA-4E; order WGA-4E; family WGA-3G; genus WGA-3G. Next base: position 4,028,463 of record OZ242349.1, on the reverse strand, counting down.
TAATTCGGTATGCCAAGCGATGAGATCTTCAATTGCCTGCCTGCCGTCTACATTGACAGGTACTGCTCTTGACACCTCACCCCCCTTTACAATGTTCCGATCAAACAGCAGATCCTTGACAGGCTTGTTATTCTGCCACACATCATTCACTTTCAGAGCGAGCAGTTCACTAATCCGTCCGCCGACGGAGACACCCAGCATGAATAAACTTCTATTCCGAATAGCAAATGTCCCGTCAAAAGCCGCCGACACTTTTCGGATTTCAGCGTTATCTAAAGGTCTTGTGCCTTTCATAATATAAAACTCCTTGCTTCTATGAATACATAGTCTTTAAAACGGAATCAAATTCTATTGGTTTCTAAGTGTCGTGCTGGAGAGCGATCACTCCTATTTTCGGGTGGTACAAAGCTCACACACCAATTGCTCCAGAACGCCTGTCTCGCTTAGATCGCTTGTTTTCAATTGGGTATCCACGATGAGGGTTTTCTCAATCGCAATGACTAACTCCTCAGCAGTGAAAGCGTGGAGCGTCTGAAAAATCTTGTAGGCGACATAAGGATTCTGCTTCAGTATGTTATGCGTAGCCGACTTTGGTAAAAAACCGTTCATTTCTTCAACAAGCGGCTGAAAGATATTCCTCGTAAATTCAGAGAACGGCATCCGACTACGAAGCGGTCGAAGCCCTTTCCTGCCTGCGATGAGCTTGGCTTGGAGGGCAAATCGGAATTGACGCGTGATCGACGCATTAACCAAGATAGGTTCTTGACCGCTTGCTAACACCTCGTGAAGACTTTTCAATGCTTGTCCAATTGAACGCCTTCCAATCGCATCGGTGAGGTCGAAAATGCTATCAAACGTGTTCTGCGTCACGATATTCTGGATATCCTGTTCGTCAATTTGACGTTTGTCGCCCACGAAATCGACAATCTTGTTGATCGCTTCGGCAATTGTGTGCATATCGCCACCGGTGCGTGTCCTAAGTTGCGTGAAAGCACGAGGTGTAATCTGTTTATTGAATTCACTGAATTTTTCCGAGACCTTTTTATACAACGGATCCCGGTTCAGCGATGGACCGGCTTCCACCGGATCAAAGGACCTATAGCGTCCCACCGTTTCAACCGCTCTAACGACCCTGTTGCGTTCGTTCACGGGTCCGCGCACTGTAAATATCAGAACGCTACTTTTCGGCAGATCGGCTTGGAGCCATTCAAGGAGTAAGTCAATGTCATCAGTGGCACCAGTTTCATTAGCATGGGTATCGAGTTGTTGAGCGATTTCCGGCAAACGTTCTAAGAAACTCCGCTCTTCGTCGGTCAGTCTTGTACCTAACTCATCAATAAGTGATTCAACTGCATTTGTGAAGTCAAAATGTCGCTCGGCGATTTGCTGCGGACTCACCTCTAAGAGTTTTTCCATTGTAGAGATGGATTTTTGCGGATCTGTAATTTCAATTTTGAACGCATTTCGGAGAAGCGTTATCGGTGTTGTCCGTTGTTGGGCTTTAAAAAAGGGAGCATCGCGGACAACCACCACTCGCCATTTTGACATGACTGGATAGAGGTCAACTTGACTGAGAATTTCTCGAGTTGTTATATCGGTGCCATCGAGGAAGGTGAGGTTAAAATCGCGTATTTCGAGGGGCAGCAAGTGATCAAGCATCTGTTTGAGGGTCCCTTCAATGAGGAAACTTTCCTCGCCACAGAGTAGATATACCGGTAGGACTTTGTCTGCTTGGATTTCGCGTAGGATGTTTGGTGCGGGTTTTGTAGGTTTCTGTTTCATTGGGGCAAACTGCCGCCAGTTGGAATCACTCAGGCTGCGTTGTCGCTGGCGGTCTCCCTCTGCGTACCTGCGGTCGCAAAAGCGGAGAAGCGTTTCGTTGGATTCAATGCGCCACACTCCGGACATGGTGGGGGACATTCCGGCGGCGTGTTGGTACCACTGACGCGTTGAAGCACCTCAAATTCAGTTCTACAGTCATTGCAATGGTATTCAAAAATTGGCATTTTTTTCCCTTAAACTGTGGTAGGTCGAATGATGATTTTTACTTTTGTGCCTTTAGGTGGGATAACATCGGTATTCACACGATACGTCCGATCATCAGTGCCAGTAGGTAAGGGGTGGTTGAAAAGTGAATCTGGGTCGCGATAGACAGCGACAATATTGTGGAAGAGTTGGGCAGTGAATTGATTGTTTTTAAGTCGTCCACCTGTGAAGATCCAGGGTGTGTCTTGCATCGGCTCCTCCGTAAAGGCATTCCATACTAACTCTCTTGCGCGCCGCGAGACGACCTCGTCGCCTTGGTTCCATTCCACCCAAATGTCAACAGGTGCTCCTGTCGGAGTTCGTGGATCACCTTCAACTGAAAGATTCATGCCGGGCGTAAAATCTAAAACCCCGAGTGCTGTAAGTATGTAAATCGGTTCTGCGTCAACGATTAAAATGCTTTCATGCGTTTTGCCGAGTTTACCGCAGGCAAAGAATTCAATATTAGCATCTCCACCCACAATGTTAATTTCACCCGACAGGGTTACCTCGCGTTTGCTGGTATCGAAAACAACGTTGCCGAGCTGATAAATATTTTCGCTAATTTGCTTCGGTTTCGCTAACTGGACATCTGTTGCCGCAGTGGATTTAGGAAAGACCGTGAGTTTTTCCGAGGCACTATTATCACTTTCGTTTGCATCCGAGAGGTCTATGCGTGCCACAAACTCTATTTTACCTTCCTTCGTAGGCACCCAATCGGCGGAAATGACGGTTTCAGCGAGTTCCGGTGTCCAAAGGACTTCGGTTGTAGCAACCTTCTCAGCATCAACATAAAACTCGATTTTGATAATCTTGTCAAGAGGCGTTCCCGTATTCCGAAGGGTTGCACTGAGTCGTACGACTTCGCCGACGCGCGGCGTAGGTGGTGAAAATCGGAGGCTTTGTGGAACAATCCCGATGTTCGGCTCTGTTGGACCCACCAAGGCATGACTTAAGGACATAACAGCAAAACAGGTTGACAAAAAATCACTCTCAGATCCGCGCCATCTCCCATCAGATTCCTGTTGTGCAACCATCATCCGTGAGATCTCATCGTACCAATCGTAGCCAGCAAGTGTGTCTATAGTTGGAGGAATGTCACAGTACCGTTGTAACGAAAGTAGATAGTAGTAAAGCCACGAGTTAGAACCAGGGTTCCGGGTTAAGGTCCAATGCTTTTTGACCCATTCGATGCCTTTCTGAATCTGTAGATCGTCGGTGGGGACACCACATGCCCGAAGTGCCCACAACCCAGTTGCGGTCATGCTTCCGTAGACCCCTATTGCCCACGGCGAACCGTCATCAACTAAATTGTAGAGCCATCCGCCCGTTTCGGTTTGGTTCCGTCGAATCCACTGCTCGGCACGTGCCCATGTGTCAGGCGGAATATCAAGCCCCCACTGTTTTGCGGTATAGAGTGCGTAGATAACCATGTTCATATGCGCACCATCAGCAGAAAAACCGTATCCCCAACCGCCATCGTCGCGATCGTCTGTGAACTCACTGCCCCTGACCGGGAGTTGCTTTTTGACTAATTGATTCACAGCAAACTGGGCGCGCTCTCTGTATGCGGTATCTCGAGTCGCGACTAAAGCCGGTATCACCACGGCAAATTGATAAACAGCGAATTCGTTCCAGTTCTGTGCCAAGAGAAACTCTAAACCTTTTTGCACTGCTGGGTGCGAAGGTGTATGTCCGGTTGCGAACAATGTTTGCAATGCCAACGCTGTTTCTTGCGTCTGATCTTCACCAAAATTCCAAGAATTGCCTGGAATAAAGTTTTCAGCGAGACCTTTTAGGCTCGCTCCACAGGTAATGCAGATTAAGATGAGCTGATTTTCAGTGCCACACTGTAGGCAGGTACGGCTATGCTTTCCTTGTTGTGCTTCTATCCAAGTGACACCTTTCGTTATGGCGTTCTGGACCTGTTCAGGGGTGACAGGTGGAAACGTTCGCGACTCCGCGACAATCGTTGCATGTGTCACGTTGTTTCCCATGTCTGTTTCTTCAATGTGTTTTGCACCGGCTGGGTTAACGACAGCATAGATTTCAGTCTTACCCGGAGGTGATTGCCATTGTGTTTTCACCCGCTTGCTCTTTCCGGGCTTTAACTCCAAGATCACATCCTTACAGAGTATTTGGAGCGGTTGTGTCGCCGGATTCCCCTCATAAAGGTCAACAACCAGATCTTGGTTCATCGTTTGTGTTCCAGCACCAACATTCTTCACCTCAACTAAGATAGTAATTTCTTCTCCTTCAACCGGCGTTGGATTGGAAAAGGAGATACTATCAGCGTCAACACGGAAGTCTGGCAACTGTGCGAATCCACTTATAGGAAAGGAGGCAATAACAAACATTCCGATTGCCAATCCTAACAGTAGACTTCGGCAACTGATGCGCTGCACCAAACGAGGATACCTAATCATGTTGCACCTCACATTTGTCAAAGAAATTGTTATTATTCCGGCGAGTGCCACAACCAGATTTCGGTATATCTCTCAACGAGGCAGCGTGGCACTTCAATTCCCACTGATTCTAAATTAGTTTCCCGACCAGTACCCAACGGAAACCGAGGAAGGCTGTGGTATCGGATTTTTGAACAGTGGTTGTCCGCCTGATGTCCATTTACTAATTTCGCCTTGGAATGTCTCACCGAGTATATCGGCTATCCAAATACCGCCATCTGCGGGTGAAACGCTGATCGCCACGATTGCCATTCCCGCAAGAAACTCAGCTCTCTTGCCTCCATCTGGTCCCAAGTTCATTAACATTGACTGTTGTGAAACAACCCAGACACTTCCATCAGAAACATTGATACGCGGTGACGTAGGATTCGGAATATCGGTAATTTCCACCAGTTTCTGGCCACTCGCTGAAATCCGCATTAGAACACTATGTTGACTGTCGGCGATCCAAGCATTTCCATCATAGTCAACGGTTACACCCTTGGGTTCACCCATCGGTGGTGCGTCTGCTACTTTATTCCCCGCGGCATCGTAGCGTGCGATAGGACCTCGTGCGTTTGTTATCCATGCGGAACCATCGCTGGGGTTTACTGCCACTGCGGGTTCATGGGCGGGTATCACAGCGACAACTTGGGTGCCATCACCAGACACCTTTTTAACAGCATCAAGTCCTGCGATCCATGCGGAACCATCGGCGGGGTTAATGGCAATCTGGTTCGGACGATTAATATCGGAAATCTGTGTAAAATCGCCAGTGTTTGGATTGTAACGATAGACGGTATTTGCCGCTGAAACTGCTATCCAGACAACGCCGTCTGCTGGATTCACCTCGGCGGCGGTTGCTTGCGGTAAATTCGGAATGACCTGTGGATCAGCATTTCCATCGGCATATAATTTATAAACTGTATCTCCCTTGCTTACTACCCAGCATTCTCCATTATATTGTCCGTAACTGATGGTAACGCATAGAACTGACAGTACTATTGCCCAAAACATCTTCTTCATGATTATGTATCTCCTCGTTTTACTGTACGCGCCTTGTAAGCGCGCAATCTATGGTGGTAAGTGCGCGCTGTAAGCGGCGCCTTCATTTTTTAATCCTAACATAGTTTCGGTTAATTTTGCAAGGAATTTCGTGTATCTTTACGATGTTGCTACCGTGCTTAGAAGATTAGCAAATCGAGTGATTTCGATTTGCTCTTTTTTCTTGATTTTTTTCAGAAAGTCGTGAAGAATCTTAAACCGAAGCACATAGTCCGTAATGTAAACTTCTTTGTGATATTGATCGTTTAAATTCTTAAATGACTGGATTTATTATATTAACTCAATACTACAGAAATCATCAGCAACTTTTTTTGAAACTTTTTGCGTCGAGTGGTGTCTAAAGAGTATAAGGAAAGTAAAACTAACAAATAAGGAGAAACAGAATGAAACGCGCACATTTCTATTGCCTAACTGTTGTGGTAGTCCTTCTGTTTTTTGGAATCAGCATGGTAAGCATGGCTGAAGTCGCTGTTTTGAAGCTGGAGATTTCCGATGTCGTCAACAACGCCGATGCCAGGCAAATTCGACGGTTACTGGAACCTTGGGCGGATCCAGAGGACATTACATTCCACACACCTGTTGATAAGAACGGTAGAAAACGGCTTTTCACGACACTCGTGGAAGTCAAACCGAGACAGGGTCCCTCCAAATACAGCGAAACACATACATTTGACGTCTATGACATCATGCGTCAGCTTAACGATTCGCGTTTCCGGGGCCGCCATGGGCTTGGACACTCCCGTGTTATTAATACCGAAGCTACCATTCGCGGCGACCTGTTTGCACATCCCGGCTTTGCCCGGAGTTATCTCCGAAACGTTCCAGCATGGCGCCGTTGGCGACCGGACACCTCCAATATCCACCATGCGATGACTGCAGGGCGCGCGGAGCAGAAATTCGTCTTCAGCGCGAATCCTAAGTTTGATCAGCTACGAATTGATACCGCAAACAACGATAAACCGGTCGAAGTAAAGGGTATAATCACAGGATTTGACGGTCCTTATCCAATTGTATCCGTTCGCAAGTACGAGGTAGGCTATCATATCAAGACGAAGGCGTCTGGAGCGGAAACAGCGAGACAACCAACCTACGACTACCTTGAGAAATAAAGGAATGACCGCCGACAGCGGCATTCTATTCATGACTGGTAACCGCCTGTATTAAAAAGCACAACGCGCTCGGTGTCTTCAATCATTCCATTCGCCACGAGTTGTTTGAGTGCCGCGACTGTTGCGGCTCCTTCGGGGCATGTCAAAAGCCCTTCAGTTGTGGGGAGCAGTTGCATTGCTTCACGGATGGCATCGTCCGTGACAGCAATCGCGGCACCGTTGCTTTTACGAATCGCCTCTAAAATGAGGAAATCGCCGATGGCTTGTGGTACCCGCAAACCGCTGGCAACGGTCCGTGCATCACGCCACGGTATCGCTTCAGCAGCACCCTCTTCCCATGCTTTGACAATCGGGGCACATCCTGTTGACTGTACAGAGATGAACCGAGGTCTTTTCTTACCAATCCAACCGATCGCTTCTAATTCCGCGAAGCCTTTCCACATTCCGACAATACCCGTGCCGCCACCCGTAGGATAAATGATAACATCCGGTAGTTCCCACCCGAACTGCTCGGCAAGCTCAAACCCCATCGTTTTTTTGCCTTCTACGCGGTAGGGTTCTTTAAGCGTTGACACGTCAAACCACCCTTCCTGTTCCTTCCGTTCTGCGACAATCCTCCCCGCATCCGTAATTAGACCGTCAATCAGTGTGACATTCGCACCGGCAAGTTGACACGTCTCCTTATTGAAGGCGGGTGTATCTTGTGGCATAAAGATGTGTGCTGATAGTCCTGCGGCAGCAGCGTAAAGTGCGAGGGCAGTTGCAGCGTTGCCAGCGGAGGGAATCGCTAATTGCGTCAATCCGAGTGCCTTTGCCTTGGAGACTGCCATTGCCAAACCGCGCGCCTTGAAACTTCCAGTGGGTAATCGGGATTCGTCCTTCACCCATACCTCTGTGAGTCCGAACGTTGCTCCCAACCTCTTCGTATGGACGAGAGGCGTTATTGTTTCACCAAGTGTCACGATGTCAGCTGGATTAGATATAGGTAGGAGTTCCGAATAACGCCAGAGTGAAGCAGGTCTCGATTGGAGCGTGTCGCGTGTCCATGTTTCTGCTATCTGCTCAAGCGCGTAGCGGGCAAGCAGCGGTTTCCCGCAAGTGGTACAGACGTTCTGCGGAACCAGATGGTCATAGGTTTCACTACACTTACTACATTCAAGTCGCTCTAATGTTCCTTGCGGTTCGGTGAGGTGGGTTTGCGTTTTCATGTCCCTTTCCGTAGACTCGCTGACGCGATGCTTGGGTTACGCGCCCTGGAGATGAATTCATGGGAGATCCCTTTCCGTATACCCACAGGTTTCCCCGGGCGTTAGTCGCTATGGTCCCATGTTCGCTTCATGGTGATTTTTCCTTAAAATGTTACGTTTCTATAACATTTTTAAATTAGTATCTCTGTATGGATTTTCGGTTGAAAGCCCAGTGGGGACGTGGGATTATTGGGTGTTTCTCAGTTGCAATTTTGTGTTGAAAAAAAATAATTTGGTGAAAAGTGTAACATTTTTCGTTAATGAGAAAAAATCCTTCAGATTTTATGTAGCGTAAACTTTCAATTTGCGCACGGATATGCACAATCTAACAGATTATGCTACAAATAGGAGTTCGCAAGCAGTTTGAGAAGGATCGCTTTCATGCCATGGAGGCGGTTCTCGGATTGCTCAAAGATAATTGAGCGTTCATCGTTAACGAGTTCACCCGAAATTTCATACCCGTGGTGTGCAGGGAGGCAGTGCATAACCCGGCACTTGTGCGTCTTCAGCAGTTCCGCATTCAATTGATACGGCATCATCTTTTCTAATCGACGTTTCCGCTCTTTTGCAAAAGCCGGATCCGTGAAGAATTCCATGTCCACCCATGTATCTGTGTAGACAACATCGCTTTCGGCAATCACTTTTTCCAGTGAATTCTCAACCGCCTCGTGGCTGGTATCAAACGCTTTATAGAGGCCTTTGCGAGAGGCTTCTGCCCATAGTTCCTTATCGACGGCAGCGGGATTCACCTCCGGTGCGACGACCGTGACCTCCATGCCCACTTTCATACCAGCGGCAATCAGCGAATTACAGACATTGTTATGTACGCCGATGAAGCACAATTTGACACCTTCCAGTCTACCGAGATGCTCCTGTATCGTCATCAAATCGCCGAGGGCTTGTGTTGGATGGTATCTGTCACAGCAGCCGTTAATTACCGGGACGGTCGCAGCGGCTGCCGCCTCAACGAGTTCCGAATGTTTCAAGAAACGGGCTAAGATAATATCAACATACGCTGAGAGGACGCGCATTTCGTCGCTCAGGTCGGCTAATGCGAAGTTTGTCGTGCGCCAATCGAGGTAATGTGCGTGTCCACCGAGTTGTGTGATACCGATCTCACCTGCGCAGCGTGTTCGCGTAGAGGTCTTTTGGAAAAGCAGACAGAGGTTCTTTCCACCAACAGCGTGTCTGTATTTTTCGGGATGGTTTTTGATATTCAAGCTGCTTTCAACTGTTTCAAGAATGTCCGTTTCTGACCACGGGTTCAGTGTAATTAGGTGCATAATTGCCTCCACAGTGGGTTATTAGAAACCAGTGGATGGTTTCCATTTTTTACCATCATAAAAAGGTTGTGTCTTGTCTTCAACCACCCTCAGTGGGAAATAGGAAAGCATAATTATATCCGATTTTCTAACGAATGTCAAATCTTTTTGTGTATGTTCTAAAGTTATTCAGTAAACAATCCCTAAATCTAACGATATTGCTTGGAAACGACCTCTCAGCGTGAACGAAATGATAAGTTAATTTATACATAACTTACCGTATTTTAAATAATAATGTCCGCTTGATTGATTACTCTTTTTTCCGATTGGTTTATGTGTTCGTCCACGGTTCAGGGTATACTACTGCGGTATCTACGACCAATTACGTCCGGTCCCACGGAATTTCAACACCCAATTCGTCGGCAAGCCGCTCAAGTTCCCGCACCGGTTCTCGATGAAGTGGAATCCCATTCGCGAGGCGTTCCTGTGTCAATTCCCACTCAATCTCGCCAGGTAGCGTGACACGTGTAAATCCGCTGCGTGGGGTGGCTTGACGGGTCATCCGAATCTGCCGATCGATTTCAGCCTTAAATTCTGTGATGGAGGTGAAACTGGCGATGTTAATCGCGAAGAAAAAGTGTGCTGACACGCGTTTCTCTCGCGGCGCATCTCCAGGCTGATAATGCTTGTTGATACCCATCAGCCCACCGCTTAACGGACCACATAAGACATCCATCACGATCGCAAGGGCAGAGCCTTTGGGACCCGCGGCAGGCAAGATAGCGGCAACCTTCCCTGGGTCATCGGTCTCATTGCCATCGGCATCGAGTGCCCATCCCAACGGGATTTTTTCTTGGTATAGACTTGCGGTTCCAATCCGCCCAGCGGCAGCGGCACCACACGCCATATCCAACACGATCGGCGGTTCTTCACCTGCGGGGATGGCAAAGGAGAGCGCATTATTCCCGATCGAAGTGCTTCTTGCACCGAAGACAGCGACATTCACGCCGAGTCCGTTAGTGGTTGCGAAACCGATCATATCGTGTTCTGTGGCTCGTATTGCATGGCTGGAGGCAGCTCCGAAGTGATTGCTATTCCGAACAATCGCTACACCGATTGAGGCGGATTTCGCTTTTTCAATGGCGATATTCATCGCCCGAACACCGACGAGATGCCCCAATCCGCGGTCGCCATCTAACAAGACAGAGGCAGCGTTATCTTCGAGTTTTTGAAGTTGTGGATTCGGATTTATATCACCGTTGATGATGCCTCGGACATAACGTGGCACGGCGCGTGTAGCGTGGGAATGAACGCCGCGTAAATCCATCAGGACTTGCATTTCTGCAACGGTATCGGCATCCGATTCGACAACGTCTACCTTTTGGTAAAGTTGGCTACAGACGGTTTGCAGTGCTTCTGCGTTCACAATTGCTTCTTGTTCGTGTCGATTCATGGCTGGGGATACTCCTGTAGCGTTTCAACACATTTGGATGTGTTGGGTTAGAAGGACACGTGGATAGTAGGACACCCACGAGGGATGCCCCTACAAAATATCTATTTCTAACGCCGCTATTTTAGCAGAATTGACCTTAAAGCGCAAATTATGTTCAGAAACGGAACAATCCAGTATCGAGTGGGTTTTTATTTGCGTTACGATGCATACCGAGATATAATTATTTAACATGAATCCGACAATAAAAATGCGAGTGTGGACGTAGGTTGGGTTGAACGGTGCCCATTAGAAAGCATAACGAGGAAAAAGACCTCTGTTCAATGAGGAACCTAAAACCTCCAAAAGTATGAGTGAAACCCAACATTTTTTCATACCTTCACCGTTTGAGTTTTGGGTTTCGCTCTACTTATCTCCACCGATAGGGAATCATAAAGAGGAGGTCTCTGCATACCCACAATGGTTCTTTTTCTTTTAGCGCTCAACCCAACCTACTTCAATCCTCATATTGAATTCATGTTATTTAGAGTAAACTCATAACCAAACGCAACGTTCTTACAAAGAAGCAAAACCCCAATTTTACATTTCAGGAAGCATACGAATGATTTCGCTTAATTATCCCTCACAATGTTTTTGTCTGATCTTAGTGCTACTGTTCGTTGCCCTTACTGCCAATTCGGGTGAAAAGGACACTTCTCGGAAGTCACCCGACACAGTCACCGTGTGGGGTGCTTCCGACGACTTTTCACAGAACGGTGCTCTGTTCTTGGAAGAATACTGTTTCAGTTGCCATGCTGGGGACCAGCCTGCCGCCGAACTCTCCTTGGATTCATTCACGGACAATCGCTCATTAGTTGAGAATAGGGACATCTGGGAACAGATTCTGGACATGTTAACGACAGGTCAGATGCCGCCACCGGAAAGCGATCGATTTCCACCGATAGAAACGTCGGAAGCGTTTGTTGCACACATTGAAGCGATCTTTGAACATGCGGATCGCACGGCTAAGCCAGATCCTGGACGCGTAACCGTCCGCCGACTCAACAAAGTCGAATACAAGAATACCGTCCGAGACCTACTCGGTGCCGATTTCAACCCGACCGAAAATTTTCCTGCAGATGATGTCGGACACGGGTTTGATAACATCGGTGACGTGCTGTCTATGTCACCACTCCTGATGGAACGCTACCTTGAAGCCGCGGAGGCAGTCGCCACGCGTGTTATCTTGTTGGATCCACCACCACCCTCGAAACGTTACCAAAGTGGTAGTCGTCTTGAGCCGCGCCACGACGATGTCCCTGATGAACGTTACCGCTTGCTCGATCCTACCGCCCCAGAAGCGTGGAAATCTGGTCCCTTTACAACGGGAGCAACATATTTCAAGATATTCCCGGATGTAGAAATCGTCTATCACGCAACACTTTACGCCGAAACGGACAGTGAAGCACCCGTAGAAGTCGTTTTATTCATTCAGGGTGACAAATTGGAAGTACTGACCCCACCGGAGAAACTCGCACGCTTAGTGGGTATAGATCCTACAGTAGAGAATAAAATCAAGGTTTTGAAGGCTTTTGAGATTACCGCCCGCGAGGAAGAAAAGAGACAGACAATTGAAGTTCATATTACGGGTATCCCTAACATTGAAAAAGTCGGCATCGCGATGCTGAAGCCGATAGAAGGTGAACCGGAGGCTAAACTCCAGATTCGTACGCTCTGGGCAGAGGGACCCTTAGATACCCGACCCGATTCTCATTTTGAGATTCTGGCGTGCACACCCGGTATCTCCGAAGTGGAACAGACCCGTGAAGTGCTAAGGCGTTTGCTTCGGCGCGGTTATCGTCGTCCACCCACCGAAAACGAAGTGGAACAACTCACGCAGTTTGTAGCATCCATCCAAGCCGACGGTGTCTCGTGGGAAGCAGGCATCCAAGAGGCGATTAAAGTCATTCTTTGCTCACCGAAATTCCTATTTCGGTTGGAGTTGGACGATCGTCCGCAGCGTTCAGAACCGTACCCGATTGACGAGTTTCAACTCGCTTCTCGGCTCTCCTACTTCTTGTGGAGCAGCATACCAGATGACGAACTCCTTGAACTCGCTGAGAAACAGCAACTCACTGTCAACCTTGAAGCTCAAGTTCGACGCATGTTGGCTGACCCAAAGGCATCTGAATTAGGACGCAACTTCGGATCCCAATGGCTTCAGATTCAACGGCTGATAACGGCGGCACCTGATCTCGAAAAATTTCCGACTTTCACTGGTAGCTTGCGCTTGGCTATGCTAAAGGAGACAGAACTTTTTGTTGAATCGATCTTCCGTGAAGACCGGAGTGTACTTGACCTGATTGATGCGGATTACACCTTCCTCAACCAAACTTTAGCAAACCACTACGGTATTACTGACACACAAGGAAACTGGAGAGGACAAAAGAACATCATTCCCGGCGGTGAAGCGATTAAAGGTAGATCGTTTCGACGGGTCCAGTTGCAGAGTACCTCGCGTGGTGGGATCCTCAGCCACGCCAGCGTCCTGACAGTGACTTCTAACCCAACACGCACTTCACCCGTCAAAAGGGGACGCTGGGTTCTGGAACAGATACTCGGCACACCGCCGCCTCCACCGCCACCAGATGTCCCAGAATTAGAAGAAGAGGGTGAGGCAGTTCACGGGAGTACGTTGAGAGAACGCCTTGAACAACACCGAGCAGACCCGGCATGTGCCAACTGCCATGCGAAAATGGATCCGATCGGATTCGCGCTTGAAAACTACAACGCGATTGGGGCTTTTCGGTGGAAAGATGGCGAATTGGATATTGATACAACAGCGGAATTGCCAGACGGAACGATACTGCACGGCGTAGCAGACCTGAAACAGGTCGTCAAAGACAGAAAACAGCAATTCCTACGCTGTTTAACGGAGAAAATGTTAATCTACGCTTTAGGCAGAGGATTGGAATATTACGACCGACAGACTGTTGACAAAATCGTAACACAACTTGAAGCCGGAGGGTATAGAAGTTCTGTACTGATTACAGAAATCGTCAAGAGTGATCCGTTCCGTTTACGACGCGGTACAAAGGACAATTTATGAGGCGAATCACAAAACAGATATTGAAGGATGAAAAGATGGAAGGATGGAAGGGTGGAAGGGTGGAGACATCCGACGCTTCCAATCTTCCACGCTTCCAATCCCGTAAGCAAACGAAGAGGGCTTGTGTAAGTTCTCTTATTCATAATATTGTTCTCCTTACGCTCATAATTCTCCAACCAAGTTGTTATACATCTCATCATTATGAAATGCCAGGTAACAATCCTATGTCACAGTTGGAGGAACAATATTCCGTTTACTTGGATTCCACGTGGACGACACAACAGGCACACTCGCTTTTAAAGGTCTTTGAAGCCATATCCCCAAATCTGAACCTACAATTTTCCAGATGGCGTATAACTGACGATGGCTTAGAAAACGATATTAAGATTGAATCCAAAGACAAGATAAAGTTCGTTACGATTAGTAAAGATGTCTTTCCAATTGAAGAATCTCAAGAGGTTCTGTCACCGGGCAAGCATCTCTATTATGCAGTCGTTCAGTACGTAACAGAGAATGGGGCAAATAGAGCCATAATAGAATTAATATTGCAAAAAAGGTATGGTATATACGTACCCTCTTATGATTCATCAACCGATGCTTCATCAACCGAATTAACCGAGAAAATCCGAAACATAGGATCAAAACGCTATTCAAATTTTGAAAATGATGAGTTGATGCTTATCATATCAGTGTTTGAAGCATTCCCGCAGGCACTGCATAGAATACCGCGATTACAGTATATTACTCGTAGAATCGATAAGGATGAAAATATGGATGAAAAAGGGATCAGTTATGCACGGACAGGTCGTGGTTACATAGAGTTTGCTGAATCCGTTTTTCGCCGCGGGAATTCTAATAGGGCTCGGCATGTCATTGCCCACGAAAAGGCACATTTTTTATGGACTTATGTTTTTAAAAGGGAACATAGAGCGGATTGGACGAAACTTGGGGGATGGTATCAAGATTCAACAAGTGAATCGGGGTGGTCAACAACTAAAGAACGGTCAGCGTTTATATCAGCTTACGCTTTTGAAGAAGATCCAAACGAGGATATGGCGGAAAGTATCGCATCTTATCTTCTATATCCGCATAGACTCCGTTCCTGTTGCCCTGAGAAATATGAATTTATTCATGAACTTATGCTTCTGTATGTCGAACGTTGGGGCACGTCTAATTTTTTTATGTAAATCTGGGAGATGCTTATGAGCACATCAAAACAATTTTCACGTCGAACATTTTTACGCGGTTTGGGGGTCGGTGCCGCTTTACCTTGGCTGGAAGCGATACGTCCTCTAACCGCTTGGGCAGATATTCCTACAAAAGAGGGACCGATTACCCGTTATCCCGATCCATCTGTTGAAGTTATTGACTCACGTTTCGCGCAGTACAAGATTGGGAACGCCGTTATAGAACGGTTATGGACAGGATCGCGCTGGGCAGAGGGACCTGTCTGGTTTGGAGACGGGGGCTACCTTCTTTGGAGCGACATTCCAAACAATCGGATTCTGAAATGGCAGGAAGCCACTGGCTTGGTGAGTGTCTATCGCAAACCCGCTAACTATACCAACGGACACACCCGCGACCGGCAAGGTCGGCTCGTCAGTTGTGAACACGGCACACGACGTGTCACACGCACTGAATATGACGGAACGATTACCGTCCTCATAGATAACTTCGAGGGGAAACGGTTCAACGCGCCGAACGATGCAGCCGTCCATCCTGACGGACATATCTGGTTCACCGATCCCGGATACGGTATCCTTTCCCATTATGAAGGACACAAAGCAGAATTTGAGTTGCCGACTTCCGTTTATCGCCTGAATCCAGACACTGGCGAAGCGGTCTCCGTGACGGATGAAATCGAAAGACCGAACGGCATCTGTTTTTCGCCGGATTACACTAAACTTTACGTTGCCGATACCGGTTCACCGAAAAATATCATCGTTCATGATGTTGTAAATGGTGAACGGTTGGATAACAAACAGGTATTCGTTGATATGACACCTGGGATTGCTGACGGACTTCGATGCGATACCGATGGAAATCTGTGGGCAGGTACTGGCTGGGTCGGCGAAGGCTACGACGGTGTGCATATCTTCGCGCCAGACGGAACGCTTATCGGGAAGATCCATCTTCCAGAGATTTGTGCAAATATCTGTTTCGGCGGCGTGAAACGAAATAGGCTCTTTATGACAGGGAGTCAATCCCTCTATTCAGTTTATGTCAACGCCCAAGGGGTACCCTACTTTTAAACGGGTGTCAGAAACACTTGACAAGTCACAAAAAATCAGGTATAATTATGTGATAGGTGTCATGAAACGAGAAATCGGACAGTGACAGCAGCGGCTTTTCGTAGGTTTCGTACTGCTTTAACTATCGGGAGTTGACGAAGGAACAATTATGAACACTTCAAAACAACTTTCACGTCGAACGTTTTTACGCGGTTTGGGAGTGAGCATCGCTCTACCGTGGCTGGAGGTAATGGGACCCCTTACATCGTGGGCAAACGCTCCGGCGAGTGGGATAGCACACCAGACAGTTCCGAATCGGATGGCATTCCTTTACGTGCCGAACGGCAAGATTATGGAGGATTGGACCCCGAAGCAGATCGGAACTCACTATGAACTCACGGATATTCTGAAACCTCTTGAAAATGTGAAAGATAAGATGTTGGTGCTAAGCGGTCTAACGGCTGATAAAGCCCGTGCTAACGGGGACGGTGGTGGTGATCACGCTCGTGCCATGGCAGCTTTCCTGACAGGCGCACAGCCTCGTAAAACGGATGGTGCTGACATTCAGGCTGGCGTTTCTGTGGATCAGGTCGCAGCATCTCATATCGGCAATCGGACCCGAATGCCTTCGCTTGAACTCGGCATCGATCCTGGAAGAAGGGCGGGAAATTGTGATTCCGGCTATAGTTGCGTCTATTCATCAACACTGTCATGGCGTTCCGGTACGCAACCGCTCCCTAAAGAGGTAAATCCGAAACTCGCTTTTGAACGACTCTTCTCTTCCCTGCCTAATACACAACGAGAGGAACGCGATCAACAGCGAAAAAGTATCCTCGATTTTGTGAGACAGGACTCAAAAGAGTTGCTCCGTCAAGTCAGCGGGAACGACACCCGGAAACTCGATGAGTACTTCTCCTCTATCCGTGACATTGAGGTGAGAATCGCATCAGCTGAGAAGTTCCCATCGATCGAAAGCCCGGGCTATACCGTGCCGGAGGAAATTCCAGAAGATTATCAGGAGCACCTGCGCCTGATGATGGACCTCATGGTACTCGCATTTCAAGCGGATGTAACCCGTGTTACAACGTTCGTCCTCGCAAATGAAGGTAGCAACAGACCCTATCCGTTTGTCGATGTTCCAGACGGACACCATTACTTGTCACATCACGGTGGTGATGAAGAGAAGATAGAAAAAATCAAGCGAATTGATATCTTCCATTCTCAGCAGTTGGCATACTTCTTGGAAAAGCTGGACGCTACTGCCGAAGGCGACGGTTCGCTCTTGGATCATTCAATGATTCTATACGGTAGCGGGAATGCAGATGGCAACCGACACAGCCACCACGATCTCCCAATTCTGCTCGCTGGAAACGGCTGTGGCACGCTCAACAGTGGCCGTCATATTAGCTATCCGAAAGAGACACCGCTTAATAACCTCTGGCTATCAATGCTCAATCGGATGGATGTTGACCTTGCGCAATTAGGCGACAGCACTGGTAGTTTACAGGGACTCTCTTAGGTACACAATGAAGGCGCGCTCTGTCAGCGCGCCTTTTACAACCTCCCCATAATCCTCACTGTTCGCCCTGTATTAATGGGTATCTTCGGCAGACAATCCAGTCTCAGCGATCCGCATCAATTCCTCATCATCCAAGTCAAGGTTTACGTCCTCAGAGAACGGCTGTGGGACCTTGTACGGGGTCTTAGCGTATACCTCAACGACATTCTCATCAGGATCGTAGAAGTAAATCGCCAAAGAGATACCGTGATTCACGACACTCCGAATCTTTACCCCTTCCGACTTTAACAGTGTGTAGAACTGTTTCAAATCTGCGAGATCCTCGACAATAAAGGAAACCTGTTGAACAACTTTCGCTCCCACTGGGGCATCCCTGCCCGGACACAATGCGAGTTCATGGTGTTCTGATTCTGGTTGTGCACTCAGGAAAATAATATGTCCTTCTGGATGCGCATCGGTAACGGTGAGACCGAGAATACGGGTATAGAAGTCTTGGGACTTTTGGACATCGGTGCAGTAGAGTCCAACATGACCAAGTTCCTTAACGGCTAACATTTTTTAGCCTCCTGCGGTATCGAGATTAGTAACCTCAGTTTATCATGAAACTGGAAGGTAGATCAAGTAGATGCACCGATTTGCCGATTTAAACATTCATATCTTTTTATCGTCTTAAAATTGCAAATACATGTAAAGCATACAAAGAGGAACAGAAATTTGCACTCACAAAAACCGATTTCTCATCGAAAGGGTGGCAGGAGCGACCTCAATATCGCTGATTGCATCAATGAGACCTGTCCTTGGTCGGGTGAGCCAGTACAACCCGATTCGCTGACTGAGTACGACGGCCACGTCGTCGGATTCTGCAACACCGGATGCCGCGATAAGTTTGAAACGGCGGTCCGCCACTTCGAGGACGCAAAGTCGGCGAGAGCAAGCCGATAGCCTTCCGTAGAACGTGCGATTCATCGCACGACCCCAAACACATTCGCTTAAAATATGTTAAAATGGATATCCTACTTTAACAGTTGGATATCTTTTAAGTCTCCGTTCCAATGCTATATTAATATTACTTAGAGTAATATTAAACGATAGACCTCAATTGGTCCCATCAACATTTTCTCAGTAACACATTTAAATAATAGGCAGCAATACCGCCGAAATTATCTGGCATTCCGTTGTAAAATGATGGGCATGTTCTGATTTGACATTTGCGGCACAATTTCGCAATATTAAGCCCGATAACCCAGTGATAGTCTGGGTTTACAGCAAAATATCATTACATTGGAAAAATATATTTTGATAATGGGTTTCATTATCAAAATATAAATGTGTTCACAGATAGGATTATAGTGAAACCGAAAAATAAATAGACATGCGCCCCTCCCCTGGTAGGCGAGGTTGGAAACCTCGCCGGTGTGGAGTGTCTAATTAATTCTAAACTTTACTACCTACCGTTTTTTTAGCTCCGCCCAAGTTGTCGTTAAGCGATTCCGGGGATGCACAGCAAAACCCTCAATTTCATTCGGTAGTTTGGGGACAGCGTTGGGGTCTATTGCCATGTAAACGGCATCCAAACGGGTATCGCCTTCCCTAGACCAAAATGTAACGGTATGTTTCCCCGGTTTCAGATCAAAGGTCAATGGATTCTTTTCGCGCCATTTTACCTTTGACCACGTCCACTCCTGATGCTGACCTGTATCCCAGATCATGTTGGCATCACCCGGTTGTGGACTTTTCTTCTGATCGACTGTGACATGGAAAGAGTCCTTCGCCGTACCTTGGGCAATCACCCGCCCCCACATCGTGTACTGACCGGGTGTTCTAACGTTAATCAGGAAATCGGCTTTACCGGGGTGGCGACCACCCCCGCCCTTTCCCGCCGATATATACATACCACCTGAAGCTTTCTTATCTTCATAAATTTCCATGATTTCTACAATTTCATCTGCGTCTTCGGCTTCAAAGCCAATCTCAGTCGCAATGCAATAACCGACCAATCCCAATACAAGCAGGACAAATTGGATCAATAACAACCGCATATATTTCATGCGTATATCCTCCTTAGGTTTGTGATAGCGCAATTCATTGCGCGTGTTTTTCTCCTCGCTTTACCAACTGGCTATACGAACTTCGCTTAATTTAACGTGAGTTTGATAATAAAAAACTGGTAAATAGCAATACCTTCGCCCAAAAAAAGGTGCGGTGGCGGACGTTCTTATAGTGCGTTTGCTTCTACGAGAGTCGTCGTATCCTGACTTTTGACAACTATCATTTTGAAGCACCCTCTTTTAACTACCAATCTTTGAACGGAAATATACGTGTTTCTGTCGCCATTCCGTAGAAGCTCCATAGACTTCCAGCAACGAATTCACCGAGAATTAAACCGAGGAAGAACGGTGCCGCCTTTCGATGCAACTGCAACCCGCCCTGCTTGATAATTAGCCATTTTGCAGTCGTGCTAATCACAAGTGAGATCCAGAGCCAATTCATGCACCAATCCGCCGCCCCTGAGACAGCATACCCCACAGCGTGGAAGGGCCACCAAAAGAAACGCATCCGTAAAAACATCAACAGGAACGTGAATCCCATTCCGATACCCATGGCTGTCACTTCCGGGATATTCGGTCCCATTGGAAAATTAAGTTGCTGTTGGAGTCGATTGAAAGGATGGCGTGCAAAACCACCATGCACCCCAAAATGATAGGCATCGTGTAGATATGCCCAGAAAGAACCGATCGAACCGACAAGTGCTGCAAGGAGCATGACCCATACGAGAGGTTTCGGATTAAACCGCGCCCGTGAGGCGAGTTGGAAGCCCTCTAACTGATGCGGCATCGGATGACTGCGGTGCGCACGATTGAAAAAAAATAAAAAAGAAAGTGCTGTCAGGTTCGGTCCGCCCATACCTCGCGAACCCAGAATCGTCGGTAAGGCGTAATCAGGTCCCATGAAATGCAGGTCGTGTGCGGGAGCACCAGATTCCACCCGCATCCGCGTAATACCTGTTGACAGCGCGAAATACATCACAAAGAAGGCGATACCGAGTGAAATACTGATGCCTATCTTCACTGAAAACGCGATGAGATAGATACATCCCAATACAATGCCTGCAATGGCGGTTCGGTATCGCATCGGTTCAACGGATTCATCAAGGCTTGAACGTCCCGTGACGACCTGTCTAAAGACTTCTGCGAGATATTTTCGGCTTGCCCATATCGCGAAAATCGCAAGCCCAAGATACGCGCCCAACGACTGTTGGCGATCATAAGGGAAACCGGGTAATCCCCGAACCCCGATGATGGCTCCAGCGACCCGTTGCATCTTGCGGAACAGATAGAAGAACCAACAAGAGAACGATAAATCCAAGGGCATAAAGAATCCGAGTCCGATAACGAACGGATAGATAGAAAACGGTGTCCAACCGATGGCGTTCCACGGCTTATCCGTGAAAAATTGGCTGATATTCCGAAACCGAACGCCAATGATCGGGATCGTCGGAAAGAGATAACTGAACCCGTTAATGAGGTTGAGCAACGAAACAAGAATAAACGCCGTCCAGAAGGGTTTACCTCTGAAGAAATTCGCGCCACTGTCCCGCGTCATTTCTAACGGCAGTTGGATGATAGGGTAGGCAAGTTTTTCACGTTCAGTCCACTGCTTTCGGAGTACAACGTTGATGCACAACATCACAAACACAAGCACAACGATGAAACTCGTCCACCACAAAGCTGGACCGAGCCATGCTTGTAGTACCTCTGCGCGATAAAGCGTGGTTTGTCCTTCGTAGAACCCTTCTAAAATCCCCTTATCTTGGACCGTCCCCCACGTTGGCATGTATCGGTATAAGAGTTCGCGCCATTCGTTTTCAGGGGTATCGAACCAGAAGACGTGTCCGATCATCGGGATGAGCACTTGGGCGTGGTCATGGGATGCAATTGCGCTCGCCATGCAAAGCATCACATAGATGACGAGTAGTTCGCCGTGTGTCAATGCCCATTGCCGATTTACCCGCCGGACCAGTAGATTGAGGAGGGTAATCGTAAACACGAAGAAGACTGCGTTAAAAAACAGAGACATCGTCGTCGGAAACAGCCCCCACCAGACCATCTCCGTGTACATAATCCAATAGCAGTTGATCGGAATAAGGATAAGGGATATTAGAACGGATTTGAAGGTGACCCCGCGGGTTAAAGCGGAAGGCATGTAATTCTCCTATAGTTTTTATAGTTGTCAGTCTTCAGTCTTCAGTTCTCAGTTAAAGAGGGATATGATTTAGCCAGCATACATTGGCGTAAATCTCGAAGATAGCGTGAACTCAATTACATACTGATAGATTTTCGGAACCTTCACGTGAAAATGTTGGGTTTCACTCAGTATCTCAAGGATGAGGTCACATGGATCAGGCATCGGTGACGTTTGACCCATTAAACTTTTCGATTCCACCCGTTCAACCCAACCTACGGGAGATTTTTCTATTCCATGATGGCTTGGAGCATCCGCACAATGTCGAGATGTCCTCTTGATTCCGCTAATGTCAGCGCGGTGTCGCCTTGTCTGTTTTTCAGGGTAGCATCGGCGCGGTGCTCAAGGAGAAGTTTGACAATTTCGGAATGTCCGCGCCACGCCGCATACATCAAGGCTGTTTCACCTGTTCGATTTTGGGCATTGACAGCTGCACCTTTGGCAATCAACCGTTCGGTAATCTCCAGATTTCCTGTCTTGTGGATGATAAAGATTAGCGGTGTATTGCCGTTGGCATCTGTGAAGTTCACATCTGCTCCGTTTTCAATGAGAAATATCGCTACGTCCTTGTATCCCTTTTCTGCGGCGATGTGCAACGGAGTCCTGCCGAGTGGATCCTTTGTATTCACATCGCCACTCACATTGTGAAGAGTCTTAATATCACCTGTCCACGCGGCTTTGAAAAATTTATCCTCGGGTGTGTCTGAGAATTCAGAGATGATGTGTTCCTGATTCGTGGGAAGATCCTCAAAGAGTTGAACAACCCCGCTCTGCCACCGCACCTCAAGCCTATCAACCGTCCTGTGTGCTCCCAATCCGAAGTGAAGTCGACCATCGTGACTGGACAGGTAACTTGCCCCTCGGCTGATTTCCTGGACTTGTGTGTGTCCGCCTGCTGTCAAAGTAAGGCGCGTCCCAACTCCGTCTCGACTGCTGATAACACCGACGGTTTTAATTCGAACCCAGTTGTGTTGTGTTGCGGTCTCGTTCCGCAGTAAGGTCACGGGACCGTTGGATTGTGTGACGAGTATATCGACATCGCCATCGCTATCATAGTCCCCGAAAAGTGCGCCGCGGCTTACCGCAGTGCTTTGAAAATAGTCCCCTGCGCTCGCTGAAACCTCTTGAAAGGTGCCATCCCCTCGATTACGGAAAATTTGATCCCGTTGGCGATAGGTCAAGATATCGTGTGTGTCGTCAATATTGTCGATGATATGTCCATTCGCGATGAAGATATCTCGCCAACCATCGTTATCCCCATCGAGGAAACCTGTCCCGA
This sequence comes from Candidatus Poribacteria bacterium, assembly GCA_965208635.1. Lineage (GTDB taxonomy): Bacteria > Poribacteria > WGA-4E > WGA-4E > WGA-3G > WGA-3G. Next base: position 4,005,502 of record OZ242349.1, on the reverse strand, counting down.
ATCCGACGAACAAGTAACTCTCTTTACCGAGATGCGCTTCATAAATGACATCCGTAAATGTTCCGTCACCGTTGTTCCGGTAAAGCGCATTGGTTTCGTAAGAGAGGTTCGTAACGAAAATATCGAACCATCCGTCGCCGTTGTAATCGTTAGTGGCAACACCCATCCCTGCTTGTGCAACGCCGTTGAAACTGTAAGCACACCCAGCGAGCAACGAAATTTCACTGAACGTTCCATCACCGTTGTTATAAAAAAAATCGTTTCGGGTATCGTCGTTTGCGACATAAAGGTCTGGGGCACCATCGTTGTTGAAATCTGCTGAAACGACCCCTAATCCTTTTCCGTGAAACAAACCACCAATACCGCCAACACCGGCTTCCTGACTAACATCCGTAAAAGTGCCATCACCGTTATTACGATAGAGCGTATCGGGCGCGCCTTCAAACAGGGAAGGATGACAATAGGTTTGAACCCCGTCTTCTCCACATGGACGGTAGGGAACATCCGTTGAATACACAATATAATTAACAACAAAGAGGTCGAGGTGTCCGTCCCGGTTATAGTCGAGGAAACACGCACTGCTGCTCCAACTCGGGTCGCCGATACCTGCGTGAGCCGTGACATCCTTAAAAGTCCCATCACCGTCGTTGCGGTAGAGCACATTAACTCCGAAATTAGTCACGTAAAGATCTACATCGCCATCGTTGTCGTAATCGGCGCAAGCGGCACCTTGTCCGTAGTTGCCGCGGTTACCCACGCCTGCAGTCGTTGTGATGTCAGTAAAGGTGTTATCGCCATTGTTACGGTAGAGCGTACTGAGTGCTTCGTTCGTTGACGACGAATCCTTCCAATAACCACTGTTCACAAGGTAGATGTCCAAATCACCATCGTTGTCGGCATCAAAGAAGGCACCGCCAGCACCGAGGGTTTCGGGAAGATGATATGCACCTTCAGCACCATTGATGTGCCTAAAGTCGATGCCCGCCTCCTCAGTCACGTCCACGAATTGGATCGCGACAGATGGCAGCGAGAATGGAACACATATAACAAGGATTATGAGGATGCATATACCTTTACTGTTCATAATCTTTCGCGAGGCGGAATCCGATAAAACTGGTCCCTATCGCTGGATATTGCCCAATGCGTGTGGAGCACCTCGCTAACTTTTCCTTGTTCAACCACGATCCTCCTCTCACAACCCGGCGACTCCCGACCACCGGTCCGTTTGGGTTTCGATCAGGACTCTGGCGATAGTAGGTTTCGGAATACCAGTCAGCCACCCATTCCCAGACGTTGCCCGCCATGTCGTGTGTCCCGTAAGGACTTGCCCCCGTAGGATAGGAACCAACGGGTTGGGGGTGCGCCCCTGGTTGCCTCCATATATTCGCGTGGACGATTGTTCCCTTGATGCGTTGTGTGAAGGTATTTCCCCAGGGCCATCGCCTCGCGTTTGTTCCGCGTGCCGCTTTCTCCCATTCCGCTTCGGTAGGTAGCCGCATGCCTCGCCACGTCGCGTAGGCAACAGCAGAATGCCATGATACTCCTATGACGGGATGGTTCGGTTTCGTTTTTGCGATACGGTGCCAGGTCCCAAATTTACCGTCATAACTGATAGGGGTGTGTTCACTACCGACACCACCCTTTTCAATCCAAAACTGATGATATTCAGCGTTGGTTACCTCCGTCTTACCGATATAATAGGCGTCCAGATAGATTTTGTGTGCCGGTGCTTCATTCGGCAGATCGTCATCGCTGCCCATCGTGAAATACCCCGCTGGGATGAGACACATTTCGGGTTCAGTCCACGCAGAGGGTGAAAACGCCAGAAGGACATAAAGTAAGACGGTTATCAGTCTTCGGAGGAGTGGTTCTCGGTTATCGGTGCGGTTTTTCTGCGAAAAACCTTTCGGTTGTCGGTAAGGAGGTTTTCGTTTAGCAAACCCCTCTTGTAACCGATAACTGATAACCGAAAGTGGAGCGCAGCGGAACGCACCGATAACCATTCCTCTCTTTTGACTGCTATTCCGTGGCTTTTGACGTGAGACGTTCATATTCTTGATAGGTTTTCTCGGCTTCTGTGTGTGCCCCAGCGAGTTCGTAAGCTTTGGAGAGATTCAGATAGAAGCGCGGTTCGGAAGGCTTTAAATGAATGGCTGTTTGATATTGTTCAATTGCTTCGGAATACTGTTCTAACATCAAATACGCACCGGCAAGGCTGTTGCGGTACGTTGCGACGTTCGGTTTCTGCTGAACCGCTTTCTGGTACATCGCCACCGTCTGTTTGTAGTTTTGCTGTTGAAAGTGAGCGTATCCGAGTGCTTCATAGCCGCGAGTCTCTTGTGGCGCGAGTGCGATATAACGTTCCAAAGATTGCGTCGCCTCAGCATAGAGCTGACGCTTTAGTTGGGTTCTACCCAGTCGGTACCATGCTTCGGCATTGGTAGGGTTTAGTCTCACAAATCGCTTGAGATGTGTCAGTTGCTCTTCCTCAATAGAGAGGACCTCAAAACGTTGTAAATTTCGCTGCGCTATTTCTGTTTCCCCAATACGCCGATACGCCGTGCCTAAAGAGAAATGTGCCTTCGCGTGGAAAGGATCGATTTCAATGAGTTCTTTGAAGGTGTCAATAGCAGATTGCCACGCCTCCTGCTGAAGAAAGGCATTCCCAAGTGTGTAGCGTGCTGTCAGCGAAGTTGGATTGAGTTTAAGTGCGTGTTGAAGTTCACGAATGGCAGCATCGGTGAGATTATTACGAAAATAGGCGGTGCCTAATAGGGTACGTGTACGCGCGTGATCCGCATCCATCGCTACTATTTTCTGTAGGATCTGTGTCGCCTGCGCGGTGTCCCCCAAGTGAACGAGTAGCACATCACCCAACTCATAATACGCCTCAATATAGTTTTCATCTGCGATTGTCGCCTGTCGAAACGCTTCAGCGGCGGCATGGGTCTCCTCGGCACCTTTATAAATCAATCCCAAAACGCAGTGTGCATCCGCCAACGATGCATCCAGTGTGACGGCTTCCTCTAAAGCGGTTCTCGCTTTTTCCTGATCTCCGTGAGCGAGCGCGCGTAAGCCAGCATCATACAACCGTGCCGCCTCGGGATGGTATCTCGGTGCGGCAATGGTAAGCGGTGTCAGAGACAGTAGCAGAAACGCGAAAACGCGTATGAATGGAGTCATAGGTGCGAGGGAATAGGAGTGTATAGGGACGGAGTTTCAACCCCGCCCCCTACCATTATATCTAACTTAATTATTGCGACTTAATGTCCGCCCATGTTGTCGTTAGCCGTCCTTGTGGGGTGACAGGCGTTAAACCGAGCACAGAGCCAAGACCATCGTTCATTATGTTTTGAATGTCGGCTTGTTCGAGGGGCACATTGAAAATGCCGATCTCGTCCATTAATCCCAATGCCTGTCTCTGGGTGGGTGTTCCCCCTAAATGGACATCGACACCTGACACACCGAAGACACCGGTTGTATCTTGATCAATATCAACTTCACCGTCAATGTAGAGGATTTTCTTCGCGCCGTCGTAGGTGAAGGCGAGGTGATGCCACTGATCGTCGTTGACTGTGGTTGGTCCGAAGAGCCAGCGCGGATTCAACTCACGGCTACCGACTTCGACTTTCCCCTGATTTCCACCTCTGCCGGGACCAAAAACATTCAGGATATTATTCCAATTGGTCGTAAAAGCGATGACCATGTGATCGTCCGCGCAGCATCCACCGTGCGGATCGCCTTTTCGTTGGATTTTTACCCAGGCGACACCGGTGAAGGCTTCCGCTGTGCTGTCCAAACTTTCTGAATTTGCGACATTGACGTAGTCATCGTCCCCGTCGAGACTGAGTGCTTTTCCCCACTTGCCGCCATCGGTAACTTCTGCACCGTTTATAAGTTCGCCATCGTTTCCGTAGCTGCTGGAATCACTCACATCGCCATCATCAAAGAGCCAGACACCGACAGCCGTTTCACTGTCGACTGCGGCGAAACTTTGCAGAGGAAGGAATGCCAATCCCAGGACCGCCAGAATGCATAGTATTGCCCAATTTTTTGTCATTTTTACGAATCTCCTGTGAAGAGGTTTTAGAATACATTTTTCCAATGAAGCCTGCATCTCGCAGGCAAACTTAATTTAGCATGAGAACGGGGGAACGTCAAGCAAAATTTTTAGCCGCATTTATTCGTTGAGTGGGATGATGTGTTTATATTTTCGTCTGAATCGCGGAGTGTCGCGGATGAAACGGATTGAGCGGATTTTTGACAGTTTCTCGTATCGCGAGGTCTTAGCTGCAGCGGGGTGGTATGTGTATAGTGTTCCTTCTTGAATACCCCTATCAAATATGCTATAATCTTAACTGGATGTATAATTACAAAAGTAGTTGGAATTGTACGGAGGATCCCAATAGAATGCCGATAAAAGTCTATTATGAAGATTAGACCTTTGATAAAATTGATTCAAGATGATGGATGGTATCTGGTCCGAACACGAGGTAGCCATAGACAGTTTAAACACCCAACGAAAAAAGGGACTGTGACAGTCGCGGGAAAACCAAGTGCGGATGTTCGCCCTGGTACGCTGAATAACATTTTAAGACAAGCTGGACTCAAATGATGAGGTAGGTAAATTCATGGAATATGTTGTTATTTTTGAAGAAGATGAAAACGGTTGTAGTGCTTACGTGCCCGATCTTCCCGGGTGCATCGCAGCAGGTGATACAATAGAGGAAGTGCGGATATTGATCGCTGAGGCTATCGAATTTCATATTGAAGGCTTACGGGAAGATGGAGAAGTCGTGCCACTACCTATATCCAGTCTCCCTATTGAGAAAGAATCAGGTGTGTCGTCGGCGTTAATTACGGCAAGAGTTTAGGTGTAACCAACAAAATATAGATTCCTATTCAAACGCAGGTAAATCTTTGACAATCTCCACCGTTTTCAAACTGACGGTGATAACACGCCCAACCAAATCCACGATATACCGTGGTTGATCGGCACGGTTCGGGTCGTTGACGATACCGCTCCGTTTGTCCGTCTTGACGCGATATTGATCCACAACCCACTCCAACGCTGAACGGTTGCCGAGCCGATACTCATAAGCCTCCGCAGGAATACCATCCAGCGTCAGGAACTCGTTGTATTTCAGCTGCGTCTTATCTTTGGACAACCGCATCTTCTCGACGCGCCAATCTATCGGTAGCCCCGGCGTTTCGACACTTCTCAGTTTATCGTATTTCGGAACGGATTCATAGTTGACGTGGAGGTCTGCCAACTCTGCACCGGCATTAGCGAATCCCCAGAAGTCTTTGGCAAAGGGGATATGCGGGAGGTCGCGCTTGAGATTCATCTCGTATTTCTCGCGATAGGTGGGGTGGTGTAGGAGTCCGTAGTTATAGTGGAAGATGTCCCACTTGGTGATGGTGTCATCACTGTAGTGGGTTCGGAATTCGGATAACACCCAATCGGTAATGTTCTCTTGTCGGTTTGTGCCGTCCTCGCCGTAGGTGTAGAAGGGGAAGCATTGCGTTTTCTCAAGGAAGTCGAGGGAAGGAATCATATTTGCAATTAGGGCATGAAAGGGTTTGTTACTTCCGATGCCACTGACACAAATTACCCTGTTATCCGATTCTGTTGATGGTTTTGGAAAGATAGTGGGAAACAAGTAGACACAATTATTCAAAATTCGGTCAAAGAACAGATTAGATTTTGTAAAAGGTCGGTAGAATGCTGTCCGTACCTTGTCTTTGGTGTATTCAGCAGGTCTACCGCGCTGTAGATGTTGGCGTAATTCTCGATCCCATTTAATTTTTGTCAAGTCCGATTCTACAAAATCGATGATTTTTGCCTGTCGATCTTCCCGATGTTCCCATCGTAGGGCTTGCAATCTGTAGTATTCAATCATCCGCTGAACATTTTCAGAAAGGGTATTTCGATTGAAGTTGTAAACCCACGCATCGCGGTTAGTCGTCACACCTCTGCAGTAGGTCTTAAAAATTACATCATTGGTCGCCCCTTTCTGCGCCTTTGCTTTCTTAGTTCCGATCGGAACGAAGGTTTCAAACTCGGAATGGAGTCCTTCCGTGAGCCACGTATACTTTGTGTCAATGCTCATCTTCTTCATCGGAACATCAATATAATTCGCGAAGTCGATTAAAAGTTGCTGTTTCTCGCGTGCTTTCAGATAGTCATCAACAGAATAAATCCAGACATCAGCAGATTCGGAGGTTTCTTCAGATTTCTTAATGAAGAAACTAATTCCCACGCCAACCCGAATCTGGTTGTCAAAAATGTTGCCTCCCTCTTCCCGTCGACGTTCACCAGAGGTACGCGCATTCCCTTTAAGATTGATGTGATAAATTTTAGTGAAATCCTGTGCGAGGTGTTTCCGCATCCCGTCAAACGCTATTCCGTCTAGAAACCCGTTGTTTGTCACGAAGGCAACAACCCCTTCCTCTCCAATTCGATCCGATGCCCATCGGATTGCCTTGACATACGGGTCGTAGAGTGCATTTTTGAGTGTCGCTTTAGAATCTACAACGTAAGTTTCCGTAATCCGCTCATCCATTATCTCGTACTTCCTGTTTCTGTTGTTGTCACTGTCACTAACTTGCGCCATGTTGTAGGGTGGATTGCCGATGACGACAAACATATCCGCTGCCTTCTGTCGTTCCACACGTTCTGTGTTTTCCTGTGTGAAGAATTCTGTCTGCTGCTGCTCAAGCAACTCGAACGTGTCGGCAAGTGCGACACCCTCAAACGGCAGATACGTCCCCGTGCGTTGGTAGTACTCCTGCTCGATGTTCAGACTGGCGATGTAGTAGGGCAGGAGCATCACCTCGTTGCAGTGGAGTTCGTGACGGTATTTTTTTTCTAACGCTGTGCCTCGGATGTCCCGCATGAGCCGGACGATGAAGTTGCCCGTCCCGACGAACGGATCGATGATGTGGACCCCTGTATCTGACAGCGACCGACCGAACTCGGTCTCCAAGATATGCGCCACGCTGTTCACCATGAAATCGACGATGGGTTGCGGTGTGTAGACGATGCCGTGTGTGTCCGCGACGTCCTCAGAGAATCCCTGAAAGAATTTCTCGTAGAAGGTGTTGAGGAAATGCTGTTTTTGGGAGAAGTCTTTACAGAGCGCGGCGGCTTGCTCAATGGCGACATAGAACCGATCTAACGGTTTGAGAAACTCCTCGCGACTGAACGCCTCTCGGATGAGTTCATCAACGACGTTTTCGATCTCACGTGCGATGATATTTCGGCGGGTGAAAGCGGAATTGTTAAAGACGGTACGGAAGATTCGCTCGGTGAGAATGTGTTGGATGAGCATCTCCTCGACGGCATCCTGTGAAAGTTCCGGGTTGATGGAGGTGCAGCAGGTATCGTAGAAGTCGGTGAACGCCTTTTTGAAGGCTAGATCGGTTTCGTGGCGTTGCTCAATGAGTTCCTTTAGCTTGTTTGCGAGGTCTGGCACGTGTTCTCTGAAATCGGAGACGGCGGTTTGCCAGTTGCCGAGCGCGGGTGGGACGTAGGCGAACAGATATTGGAGCGCGGCAATCAGGTTTGCGGGTTCGGTGATGTCGAGATCCAGTACCTCCGCGCCGTTCTGATACAGGACAATACGTTCGGGTGTTTGGAAGAGAATATTGTCGAATGGGTAACCTGCCTCGCGTTTTTCCTGCACCGCTCTGGCAAGGTTGTCGTCTATATCCTTCGCTTCCCAATAGGCGAGCGGGAGTCCGATTTCGTCGATGATTGCGCCATCAATAATGATGCGATTTCCTTTTGGGGCGCGCATCGGGTATTGTGGGACGAGCGTGGCGTTCACCTGTTTCGCACAGGCATGCAGGAGGGTTTCAAACGGTGAGCTGACGGCACCTTCGTGTGTGATGTCGTGTTGTTCGTATTGCTGCAGCGTGGCGTAGTAGCCCTGGACTGCTTTGTGGTTGGGTTTGAGATTGAGTTTCGGCATAGCGGTATGATAGCAGATTTTGGGGGTAAGTCAAGAAAATTTGGGATAGAGAGACATAGATATGTTATACTAATATCATGCACGTTGCCACCGTAACGTTCAAGTTTTGAATCCCCAATTGGGTTGGAAGTTTGGAAGTTTGGAAGTTCGGAATCCAGACAGGCTCTAAATACTTTTCACCCACCATTTCAATAAGGAGAAAAGGATGGACGGGAAACATCTACCTTGGCATTTACCCCTAACGGATTGGTTTCTGGGAGCGACGGTTTTGTTCGCAACCACTGGCACCGTCATCCTGTGTCGGTTCTTATTGCGGAGGTGGCAAGCATGGCGGATTCAAAAGTTTCTCGACGAACGGTCAGCACTCGCATCTCCAGGCGAGCAGCAACTGACGGCACACGATAAGCAGGTCCTGACGAGGAGGATTCGGCAATCGGGAAACGAGCGTTTGGAGAAAAGTTTCGCCTTCCAAGGGAATGCCGATCTCTACGTTGCTATTGGACTTTTCGGACTGGCAATGATCGCTTTGGTCTTGTTAGCCCTCGCAAATGGTTTCCATAAGCACGGCCTTCCATAAATTCGGATATAATCGGCGCGGTGGACTTTGGTTCACCGCTTTCTTTTTTAAATGACCCTTAATTAAATCCGTGATAAAATAGCAAACGATTAACAAGGCGAGTGAGTCGTCCATTCACGCATTACACATTTATAGTAAAGTTTAGAATTAATAGGACACTTTGCATCGGCGAGGTTAGAAACCTCGCCTACCAAGGGAAGGGCGAATGCCTATTTATTTTTTGGTTTTACTATAACTCCACGTGTCGCCATGAATTCTGGGTTCACAACTCTTTCACCTAATAAAAGTGAGGTTTGACAAATGAAGTCTCGTAGGGAATCAACGCTGAATGCGCGTGTGGCATTCAACGGGGTTGAACGGAGATCTACTAAAAATCGCACACAGTACAGAGTGTTCAAGAGAGCAGAGAAACCTGGCATCACCAAAAACTGAGTGAAACCCAACACATTGTGATACCGACACGGTTTAGGATGTTGGGTTTCGCTAAACCTATCTACCCGAAGGGTTCATTGAAAAAAAGAACGCTGTGTATAGCGAAAATGCGCTTGTGGACCTGACCCCTCAACCCAACCTACATTCATATTTGTATTTCATTTTCCAATCCACGTTTAATTATCAAGTTCACGTTAATTAAAGGAGGTTATGACAGATGAAAATCGTAATGGCGAATTTAATGCTTGTGAGTTTAATCGTCCTGAGTCTGGTGTTTGCGAGCATCAGTACTGCCGCATTTGATCTCGAAGCCGTTGTCGGCATGTGGCTTTTTGATGAGGGCAAGGGGAATACAGCAGCGGATTCCTCTGAAAATGGCAATGATGGGAAATTTGAGAACGATCCGAAATGGACGAAGGACGGTAAGTTTGGATCCGCACTGGAGTTTGATGGAAACGAGAGTAAGGGACACGTCGTTGTCGGGGATTTGGGTTTATCGGGAGAGGTTACATTGGTTTTGTGGGCAAATCCGAGGGATGCCGCTAATGATGATCGGTTGATATCGAACATTAATGGACCCACAAATCCTGCTTTCACGACTCGGTACCAAGGTGAAACCGTTGAAATCTGGAGTAGCGCGTGGAAACCTGTCATCCCAAAATTTGATGACAATAAATGGGGACACTACGCGTTTGTATTCGATGGTGAGGGAAATGTAACGGGCTATTACAATGGCGAAGAAGGTGAGACAGTTGCCGATACTTATACGTTTACGGAGATCGGTATTGGTGCGAATTTTTTAGATCAATGGGGACAATATTTTTCTGGTCTCTTTGATGAAATCGCGTTTTTCAGTGTCGCGCTCACTGAAGATGACATCGAAGTCGTCATGACAAAAGGGTTGAAATCTGCACTGTCAGTTTATCCCGCTGGGAAATTAACCACCACGTGGGGAAATATAAAAACCAATCCGTAAGGAACTGACAACTTCTCACTGCGGCGGAGTGTCTAAATTAATTCTAAACTTTACTATAAACACCCTTGGAGACCTGAAAATATATGGAGAATACGCATGGAATATCACGTACTCATTACCCTTTTTGTCATAGCGGCATTGGTCTTAGCGAGTGAACTCAGTAGTGTAACGGCGGGTGAAATCGGAGGGCTGGTCGGTCGTTGGAATTTTGATGACGGAACCGGTACCGACCTCTCTGGGAACGGTAACCACGCTGTGCTTGGTGGAGCAAAGATTTATTCACTCGGTGAAGGACGTGCTTGTATTGAAACGATGTCCAAAGCCGAACCGATACGGATTCCGGTATCTGAGAACTCCCCGCTGGCGATTTCGCGCGGTACTATCTGTTTCTGGTTGAATACGATATCGGATCGGTCCAACATTCTCAGGTATAACAACGACGCTCTCGAACTCAACACCTATCGTGGTTGTTTTCAGGTGCGTTTCCGAGGTGAAAAGGATTTTGAATACTGGGAAGGGATTCTCGACTACGACTGGCCCAAGTACGACATGCGTGAGTGGGCGTTCTATCCGCATGTGAAAGCCTCCATCGGTGATTCCGAATGGCATCTATTCGCCGTTGCTTATGACGACAAAGCGAAGCAAATCGTAGGGTGGCGTGATGGGGAGCAGATCGCAACAGTTGATTTATCAACAGTGGATACAGAGCCGCTGCGCCGTGAGGGTTTAACAGAGATTCACACGGATGAACGCTTTGTCGGCTTTCTCGATGATCTACGCATCTATAATAAACCACTCACGGATGCTGAAATCCGTCAGATTTACAACGAGACCAAAGCCATCTATGCAGAAAGACAGGACACGAACCCTGCTGAAAGACGGCAGAATACTTACACGTACCAAGAGATAGACAGGACGCTCTATAAGGCGTGGCTACAGTTCAATCCGCTCGATACAGAACAGCAGAGTCAAGATTTATTCAGAACCATCGTTGCTGAGGGCGCGAATTCGACTGTCCAGACGGCTGCTTCTGAATTGGCAGAGGCGGTGGAATCCATGTTCAATTTCAAGCCTTCCATTTCAGATGCTGCCACTGTCGCTGGACCGAAGGTGATTCTCGGAACAGCCGATACCTCCGACTGGATCCGTGATCGTGCTGAAGACCTCCAACTGGATCGCATCGAAGGGGACGGGTTCGTCATCAAGGCGATGGAAGGGGCGGTTGTTGTTGCCGGGAGGATACCCGCAGGGGTTATTTTTGGCACCTTCGACCTGATGCGTCGCGTCCAGATTGGACAGGACCCGCTTGTACTCGATGTACTGGAAAATCCACAGGTGCCTATCCGTATGGTGGCACATTGGTCGTATTTTCGTGGACTTTTCGGTGATAGATGGCGGGGTGGAGGCAGAGACGATTCGATTTTCAGTTGGGAAGAGTTGCGTACCGGCGATACCAAGCGCATCCGAGATTGGGTACGTATGTTGGCATCGTGCGGTTGGAACGCGCTCTGTCCGAGTGAGATTAACTGGCACTACCGCAACAACTTTCTGGACCATCTCGATGAGGTCGAAAAACTGGCAGACATCTGCCGAGATTACGGTATCAAACTCTATTGGAGTCCGAGTTATCTCCTTGCACTCGACCCAAAAACCGCCGACACTCTCTATGCACGCGTGCCTGACTTCGGTGGATACATGATGAAACTCGGTTCAGAGAAACAGAACGGCGATCCACGTCCGCAAATGACAAACCGAATTGCGGATACACTGAAACCGTATGGCGGCAAGGTGCTTGTGCGTGCGTTCGTCTATGGTAACCTTCGGTATACACCGGAACCTTACCGAAACCTAATCCCTCACGATCTGTTTGCCCACGAGGACGGCAATTTCCGAGACAACGTCATTATCGTCCCGAAAGGAAGTCCTATGGATTGGGATCTGTGGGCACCGATTCCCGCACTCGATGGCGCGATGCAGAAAAATCTCTATGGAAGTGAACTCGTCATTGACAAAAGTTGGCCCGTCTCCTGGATCAAGAAGTGGAAGTGGTGGTTTGAACAAGACACATACCGCAACGGATCGGGGAGCTTGAACAAATTTAGTGTCGATTGCATCATGGGTGTCGCTATGATCTCGCCATCGCCGGCATGGACAGAATCTCCGCTGAACGCCGTGAATTATTACGGATTGGGGCGACTCTCTTGGAACCCAGACCTAACGGTGGATGAGATTTACACGGAATGGATTCAGCAGACATTTGGCAATGATCCAGAGGTACGTGGGACGATCAAGACAATTCTGATGATGCTTGAAGAGGTGACGCGTAAATCCTACAACTACCGGGGTTATCGCGGTATATGGCTCGATTCCAGCGATCCCGGTATGACGGAAAACAAGACCCCTTATGTCGTCACTGAAGAAGGTGTAGGTGTTACGACGCCTGCCTTGCGTGAGCGCGTGTTGGCACAGTATGCGCCAGGGCTTCGCAAGATATATGGAGATCCGTTGCGCGGGGAGGCACACCTTGTTACCTTCCACTTCACAGAACACGATCATCAACTTTCTATCGGCAGGACCCTCATACAAGACATCTACGCCAACATGGAAGAGGGTGTTGAGATGGCATTGCAAGCCGCCGAACTCTGGAAAACGCTTGAAGGTAAAGTAGATCCGCACAGATACGAATACACCTTAAAAACCTTGGTAGATTATGCGGTGTCCGTACGCAACCTCACCCTTAAGAAATGGGTAACGAACTTTGAGAAGTATACCAACAGAAAACGCGAGGAAACACTCGCGGGATTGACTGCCGAAGCACTTGCGAAAGTGGGCACATACAACGTCCGGCATTTCGGTGCCCTTGCCGATGGCAAATCGAACGATGCGGAGGCGATTAACGAAGCAATTAGTGCCTGCTACGCCGCTGGTGGTGGCACGGTTTTCGTGCCGTCCGGTGTCTACGCAATCGGTTCCATTCACCTGAAAAGTCATGTTACCCTCGCGATTGATGCGGGTGCTGTCTTTAAGTTTTCCGCTCCTGAGGCAGATGCGTCTCTACTTGTCGGAATAGACTTAGAGAACGTAAAAATCTACGGTCCTGGGTTCCTCGACGGCAGGAACAACACGTGTATCACCTTGAAAGGCTGTAAAAACGTAGAAATCCGGAACTTGAACGTCTATAGAGGTGGCGATTCCGCGATTCTATCTGAAGGTTGTGATGGGGTGCTCGTCGACAATGCTGACATCCGAACAGATGGGAATGGGCTTCATCTCTCCGAGTGCCAGAACGTGAGGATTGCTTACTGTCGTATCGACGCTGTGCGCCGCGAGTATGGAAGACCCATAGGAGGCGGTGAGGCAATCAAAGTCGATGGCGAAACGCCCCCATCCGAAAACATCACCGTTCAAGATTGCTTCCTCGTCAACGGAAGGGATACCCCTCAATGAAGATCACAGAGATTGAAGTTCACGAGATCACGCTTGAATACAAGGATTTTCTCGCCTACCAACTCAATCACTACTACGGTCCGATCCAGCGGACTGTATATATTGCTCGGACAGATACGGGCTTGGAGGGGTTGGGTGAGAGCGGAAGACGCGAACCTCAAGATGTGATTGATCCGTACATCGGGACAAATCCGTTTGACTGGATGGGAGATGAGACCTCGCTTGGACTCGGAACGGCGATGTACGACTTGATGGGGAAAGCGGCAGGCGTGCCGGTGTATAAGTTATTCGGACAAAAGTATCGTTCATGGGTGCCTGTGGGCTGTTGGACTGTTTCGACCGACCCCACGCGCATGGCAGAAACCGTTGCTACATACGCCGCGCAAGGGTACACATGGATGAAATATCATCTCTCACCCTTCGAGAATGTCCTCGATCAGACCGAGGCGATGGAAGCCGTTGCACCGGAGGGGTTCAAGATCCACTACGACTTCACGATGGGCGGGACAGATGACCACATCCCTGAATTGGTTGATGCGTTGTCTCAGTATCGGATCGCGGGTTGCTTTGAAGATCCGTTACCCGGTGAAGACATACAGGGTTACATCGAACTCCGCCAACGTTCACGATTGCCGATTGTACTCCACCATTTTCCGATGGGCGCGACTTATGAGGTGTTCATGAGACCCGCGGATATTTACATGCTCGGTCACGCGAAGATTGGCGATGCTATCCGACGCGCAGGGCTGTTTGCGGCGAATGAGAGTCCATTCATGCTTCAGAATGTCGGTGGAAACATCACGCGTGCGATGACAACCCACATGATGGCGGCGTTTCCAACGGCGACCTTCCATTTTCATTCGGATACCGAGACATGGAAAACGGATGTGGTCAACGAGAATTTGACCCCGATTAACGGATTTGTGCGTGTTCCTGAATCCCCTGGACTCGGCGTGACGCTGAATCGTGATGAATTAGAGCGTCTGAAGTCTTTAAAACTACCGGAACAGGAACGGTGGATTCTCAAATCTCAATTCAAAAACGGTACGAGGATGTATAACATCGCGGATCCGAAGAATTCGCTTTTCATGGTCCGTCCGGATCGGAGCAGTCTGATTCCAATGCGCTACACTGCTCCTATTTCTACGACGTATTGGGATGACGATGGCAGTGCTGAATACAAAGAGATCTTCGAGCGTATTGAACGAGAAGGCGTGGTTTTGGAGAAAGATGTGTAGGAACTATTGTCTGAAACGTCGATGACACGGATTACACAGATTTCGCGAATTGGGGATATTTCTGTCTGAATCAGGCTTCTTCGATCTTCAAGAATTTCCTGGATTGGATGCTCAGTTGGGTTTCGTTGGATGCTCGACCCAACCTACAAAAACCGTCGAAGAAATCCGCAGAAATACCTATTTTCATTTTTTTTTACCAATATGCACCCTTTTCGCCGATAAATGTGTCTTTAAGTTATAAGGCATGAGAAAATTTTATCAAGGCAAATGATAGGGCAAAATTTCTTTCCCAAGACCTTTTCGGAGGAATATCCCATGAGACTTATATCCACTTTTCGCATTCTCACGCTGGTCCTGCTGTGTGTAAAGATTTCCCCGCTTTTCGCAAAAGCACCGACGACCCCTAAAATTTTGTTCACCTCTACACGCGACGGAAACAGAGAAATATACACCATGAACCCAGATGGCAGCGAACAGGTGAGACTCACACAACATCCTGGAAATGATCTGCAAGCCGTCTGGTCACCTACCGGTGAAAAGATTCTTTTCATCTCCGATCGCGGGGGCGAGCGAGACCTTTACCTGATGGACCCAGATGGAACCAACGTTCGACGCGTCTTCAAGAGAAAAACGAAAATTTATAGAAGAAGTCCAACATGGTCGCCAGATGGCAAACACATCGCTTATGTGAACATGCAGTGGAATAGTTTTAATTCTGATATCCGCATTGCGCGCCTTGGGGAACAAGAGGATGAACATATTGCGAATGGCTGGTATCCCGCATGGTCGCCCGATGGCACTGAAATTGCCTACTCTGTAGACCAGCCATTCGCGTCTCAACTGACATTTATCAACGTCCAGACACGAGCACAGGAACAACCACTACCCAAGAAAGCACTGATTTGGCAATACTATCCTTCTTGGTCTGCTGTGGGAGACAGACTTGCCTTTACTGGGAACAAGCATCCGCTCCCCATGTTGGATAGGGATCTGCATAACGCATGGAAGGATAAACAGACGATCTACATCGTCAATCGCGACGGCACCGGTCTCCAGCAGCTCGTTAAAGAAGCAGGTCCCTATGCCCAGTATCCAGCGTTATCGCCAAATGGAGATGAAGTTCTCTATACACAGGAAATTAAGGGTCGGTTACAAATCTTCAAAGTTGATGTAAACAGCGGGATTCGGACGCAGCTGACGCATCTTGGGGGTAGCATTCAAGCGAATGCTGGCGGGGATTGGTTTGATCCGGCGTATGCATTGCCGGTATCACCACAACCGCAGTTGCTCACCACAACATGGGGGGAAGTGAAAAAGAAGTAAAGTGAGTCTGCTGCATGGGAAAATCCGAAGAAACATCCGGAGCGTTCAGCGGTCAGCAAATTTGCGAGCAAAGTTCGCTCCTACAGGAGACGTGTGCTACAGCAAATCGAATGTCTGTCCGCCTTCTGTCTGCCAGTTGGTGAGATCAGCCAACGGGATTGTCCGCAATCCGACTTGAGCGTTTCCTGTGTAAAAGACGTATCCGACAGCGTCTTTGACGAACATACGGGGCCAGCCGACCCAGTTACTATCGAATTGGGCACTACCGATGCCGAGACCGGGTAGCGCAGGGTTCCTTGGATAGTATTCCCAGTTGACGAGGTCCTTTGAACGTGCGAGTCCTACCGTATCCCACCAACCGTGATGGGACACACCTTCCGGTTTCCATGTGTTGCATCCTTCATACCACAGATACCACATATCATCGACCCGATTCAGGGATCTCGGTCGAACATGAATCGCGTCCCAGTTGTCCAATGTTTCGGGACTGAAGACCGGATTCCGCTCGTCAGGGTGCCAGTTCACCAAATCATCGCTGTAGAGTAGATACCCGCGATCCCCTGCCAGTCCGCGTTGTGGCTCCGGCGTGAAACCCGCATAGAAAAGAAGATAGCGGGACGGTAGTCCTTCAGCGCGAATGAGATCGAACTCGTGGGCATGCGTGGGATGTTTGTAAACTGGGTTATTCGCATACTGAGTGAATGGTCCCATCGGATGGTCAGCCATGGCTAACATGAATCCTTGCCATTCTGGGAACTTCTGTGCAGAGAACATGATAGCGATGCGTCCCTCATCTGTGACGACAGCACCGCTGACATACAGATTGTCGTACGGTGTATCGAGATAGGAGATAAGGGGTTCAAGATGCCCATCCCACTGCTTTAGGTCTGGACTCACGGCTACACCGATTGACCGTCTCGAAGATCCCTCCTCATCGCCTGCCATGCCTGCCATGACGTACATGTAATGCAAGCCATCGTATTCAATAATCGCACCCGGTATGACCTGTTTCTCATAGAAGGAGCCTTTAGGACCACGAGATATGACCGGTGTGGTAATCTCTTGGAGCCATGGGAGCGTTGTCACAGTGCAGGATTGGAGTTGGATACCTGATGGGGTTTCGACGCTGAGATAGTTGTCGACCGGTTCGTAAATGTCTTCCCATTCACCCAAGGGACCTCGGATCCAACCGGTCGTGTCATTAACCCAGAACCTGAAAAAATTGCCCTTCTTCAGAATCCTGACGTTCCACGGTGGTTTCCCGATGTTATTATATGTCTTCCAGACTCGCGTGTCGGTGCCGGTTTGGCGGACAATCCTGAACCCATCCGTAGCAATTGCAAGGCACGTTCTCTTGCCTAACGTTGTGTCTCCAGAGAAGAAGACTTTCACCGGTTCGGTGGTCAGCTCTCCTGACAGCACCAGATTCATTTCATAGTTTCCGGTGACGCGTCTTTCTATCACGTTTTTTATCCTTTGTTCGGAATAATTGTAGGTGTTTTTGCTTGGGTGTTTTCCCAGGTTAAGCGATTTGCGAAACCCAACAGATATAGTTGAATTGAGTTGTGCGTTGAATTGTTGGGTTTCACTGGAATCTCGGTGTTTTCAGGTATTCTGAAACTTCAAAGATTTCTGTGCTAAACATCCCTGATGTCGCATGCCCGTTCAACCCAACCTACGGTAAAACCTGTAGTTTTAAATAGTATCTGCTGGTATCGATCTATCCATAGGTGGTAGTTGGATCGAGTGGGTAAACCGGACGTCTTAACCTCTGGTAGTGATAACTGAAAAGGTTCGGGCTATGAACGCCAGGGGTATCCACGTCCAAAATCTGGTGAGCAATGGGTGTGTAGTCCGCGCGGAAATGGACAGCGGATTTGAGAGCGATGAGTTTACGCGCCGTCGGCTCAATCCCAACGCTCCGAAGCACTTGCGCATCGTACGGTTGGATCCGCCTCTCTGTGAGGATAATCTCAATCCCACCAACTTGGACGACGGCGGTTCTGCCCATATTTCCAGCGGTGCCGCGCCCCATAGGACCTTTATGGATAAATCTACCGTCAGAGAGGGTTTTGACCAATCCTGTTAGCGCAACGGGTGCGCCGTGTTGTGTGTCCGTTTTGCCGCCAACATTCAATTGGACACCGTTCCCGACACCTGCCTCAACTGCTTGGGCAACCGATTCGGGATCAGCGATCACAGCGATGACTGCGTCTTGAACGTCTGCGTCTATAAACTTCTGTAGAATCGTTGTGCCGTCACAGGGACCACCACCGCCAGGGTTATCTGCGCCATCAGCAAGGACAATGGGGTTGCCGTCTGTGTGGTTAGCGATTTCGATTGCGTCTTCGACAGTGTGTAGATTAAAGGTGAACTGCTCGCGCATCTCCCAAATATCAGTAGCAAACTGGTCAGCACATGTCTCTGCGAGTGCCATATCACCGTTGGTAGTAACGAGCACTGAAACGCCAGCATCGGTTATATCGGCAAATGGAAACCCCATAGAGAGGGTTGCCGTCACAACACCGCTCTCGGTCTCAAGGGTATGAAGCGCGTTGATCACGTCTGTCATCGGCGGTTTCATTGTGCACTGTGCAGGGGGTGCGGTCAGTAAAGGGAGTTGACGGTATGCCATCGTCGGCTGAATCTTCCCTTGGTTCATACCGAACAATAACTGACCTGCTTCAAACCCGCGTTCGTAGCAGTCTACGTGCGGATAGGTATCGAACCCGATGATAACGTCGGAGAACTGTGCCATTTTGGCGGTAATATTGGCGTGTAAGTCAAGCGTTGTGACAATCCACGTTTCACCAACTATCTCGCGGACTGCCTGAATCAGGTCACCTTCGGCATCTTCAAGTTCATCTGTTACCATCGCGCCGTGTAAGTCGAGGAGCACACCATCAAGTTTTCCGGCGTTCTGCAAAAGTGTTAGGAACTCCGCTCTAAGCGTCTGATAAGCGGCTTGCTCTACCATACCGGAAGGTGTCGCAAACGCCCACAGCAGCGGGACAGGTTGTAAATTGAGCTGTTCAGCGACATCAAGGAAACCCCCCGTAATGGTTCGGGTCCCTCGAAACGCGGAGATAATTTCGTCACCGCGGTGGTAACTCCCGTTTTTGAAGTTATCAATGGTTGTCGCGACGGGTGAAAATGTATTCGTCTCGTGTCCGATGCAACCGACTGCGATTCGCATGGGGTATCTCCTTACTTTAGGACGGTAGGTTAGAACTGACGCGTTTGAACGCTCCGCAAATCGTAAGATAAATATACCACACCTTTGCTGACGGGACAAGTAAAAGTTTGAAAATATTAGGATCGCTTAGTTTCTATTATTTTCCTTGATTTTCGGCGGGAGTCGGGAATCGGAGTTCCCTCCTACAGAAGAGAGATTCCAAGATTTTTGTTAATCAAAAAGCCGAGATTTGATAGAATAGTCGTCAGTTATTGGTTGTCAGTTATCGGTTAAGAGGTTTCTGGTAACAATCGCCCTGCTTGGAATATTCCGAGATCGCGTGAATTGTTAAAAAGCACCTCCTTAACCACCCACCGAAAACCACTTAAAAGTTCCAACACTCATATAGGAGCAATCGCTATGGAATATACCTATCTCGGTCGGAGTGGGCTACAGGTGAGTCGTTTCTGTCTCGGCACCGTCAATTTTGGGAGGCATACGTCTGCAGAAGATTCGTTGCCGGTCCTAAGTCGGGCACTGCAAGCCGGAATTAACTTTTTCGATACCGCTAACATTTATAACGATGGTTTAACAGAAACGATTGTTGGAAACTGGTTGGCAGAGGATAAAAGTCGGCGCGATCAGATTGTTCTGGCGACCAAGTTGTATGGTTCAACAGGTGAGGGACCTAATGACGGTCGTTTATCGGCTTACCATATTCGTCGGGCATGCGAAGACAGCCTACGTCGCCTGCAAACCGATCACATTGACCTTTATCAGATGCACCATATTGATCGTCGGACGCCGTGGGATGAGATATGGCAAGGGATGGAACAATTGGTGCGTGAAGGCAAAATTTCATACGTCGGCAGTAGTAACTTCGCGGCGTGGCATATTGCCCACGCACAAGGTATTGCGACGCAACGCAATTTCCTCGGTCTTATCTCAGAACAGAGCGTGTATAACCTCCGCAGCCGGAAAATCGAACTTGAAGTGTTACCATGTTGCCGCGAACTCGGTTTGGCGGTGATTCCGTATAGTCCGATGGGGGGTGGCCTGCTCTGTGGTGTACTGGATAACCCGACCACCGGTCGACGGGGCAGGGAATCGCACAGAGAAACGATCGCGACGCATCGAGCACAGTTTGAAGCGTATGAAGCCCTTTGTGCCTCGATAGGAGAACCCCCTGCTAACGTTGCTTTGGCGTGGGTGCTCAGCAATCCAGACATTACAGCACCGATCATTGGACCACGGACAATCGAACAACTTGCGGAGAACTTATCGGTCTTGGAATTGAAATTGGACGATGAAGTCCTCGCGAAACTTGATGAGATTTGGGAGGGTCCCGGTGGCGAAGCACCAGAGGCGTATGCGTGGTAAGGATATAGTTATCGGTTCGGCAACTTCGTTGCCTTTCGGTTTTTAGTTAAGAGGGTTAGTGGTAACAGAAAAAATAAAAAAGGTTCATGTCTCCGCAACTGATAATTCATAAAAGGAGTTAAGATCTATGACTTATGAGAATGAGCTTTTTCAGGAACGCGTCGTCCGTGTGGAACGTCCGTCAGCACATTGGACATTGTTGCGCGCCCCGAACGGTGAGTTCCTTGGCGCGTCTGACGCTGGACTTGCGGTTTTTGATTATGTTGATGACAAGGCAATATGGGAGTCGGTTGAAGGTGGCACTGCGTATCGTCATGTGGTCACCGATCTTGTCCTTGAAGCGAAAGCGGCGGGTTCAGAGAAAGGTTGCTATCTTCAGCATAACGGTGCTCGACTTGCCAGGGACGGTACTGCAGCAGTCGATAAAGCGGCGGTCTTTTCTCCTGGGCATGGACCGGCGCACCTTCCATCGGAGTATCTAACAACACTCAAGGAGAACGGCTGGGTATGTCTCCCGTCCATTATAGCCCCCGACGTTGTTGAAGAATTGGAGCGGATTAGTTGTACCGGTCGATGGGACCACGAAACCTATGACCGAAGTACAGGATCACTGGTTAAGGGTATAGCCGTAGCACAAGCGGCGACAGAGCCGGTCTCCTTGTGGGTGATGCGCCAATACATGCGAACGAGTGAAATTCGACTCGGACACCCACCCGGTTTCGCGATACTCACGCCGGACGATGGTGAAAGGGATGTGCAAGGTTGGCACTCAGATTTCCCTTACCATTGGGGAATTTTTGCCACGAGAGGCATCGGTCCAGAAATACCACGGCACAATTTCCCTGAATTGGTTATGGGTGTGCAGCGCAATCTCTGTGTCTCAGAGTTCCGAAAAGAGAACGGGGCGACCTGCTTCAAACTCGGATCGCACGTACTCGGCGAGGGACCACCAGACGCATGGGGTCCTGGACACATTTATAGACAACCAGGCTATCGTGCCACTCACGGATTGCCCTATAACGGACCGGAGGCAGATGTTGTTGAAGCACCGGGTGGGAGTTATATCCTCTACGATTCAAGGGTTTGGCATCGCGCGGGGGTGAATCGGACAGAGCGGAAGCGAGCCGCAATATTGCAAGCCATCATCCCTATGTACATCATGCCGAAAACGGATACCAGCCGTGCCTATCGGAACTTCATTGAAAGCCCTCTCATTGAAGAATTGACACCGTTAGAACTGAAAGAACTTAAAGCCTTGATGATAACCAGAATCGAGGGCTCAGGTGGAAAACATGTCGTTACGACTGACGCAGCACTCAGCGAAATAGTTGAATAGTTATCGGTATTCAGTTAAGAGGTGTTCGGTGAACCCAAAACCTTCTTAACCGACGAAAGCCGACAGCCACTAAAAAGGAGCAAAAATGGAAAAACGTCCAAATATTTTATGGTACTGTACAGATCAGCAACGTTTCGATACTATCGGAGCGTTGGGAAATTCGCATATTAACACGCCAAGACTTGACGAATTCATGGGTCAGTCAGTCACATTCACCCACGCTTATTGCCAATCTCCCATCTGCACACCTTCTCGTGCGAGTTTTATGACCGGTATGTATCCTTCAGCCGTGAGCGTCACTGGCAATGGCAACCCGGTTTTCCCCAAATATTATGAAGATCGCCTGATAACCCATGCCTTGGCGCAAGACGGCTACGACTGTGGGTTAATCGGTAAACTCCATCTCGCGAGTGCTTTTGATGCCCAAGAACAGCGCGTGGATGATGGATACCGCTATTTCCAATATAGCCACGATCACGGGAAACCGACAGCGCTCGGACACGAATACGCAGATTGGCAACGCGCGCAGGGCTATGATCCTGAAGCGTTGATCGCCCAGAAGGCACTCTCCCAAAAATATCCGAACGAGCGCGGACGGGTGCCAGAACCGACACCCGATCGCGATAATATCCCGCCACATCTTCACCAGACCTACTGGTGCACCGAAAAAACAATCGAATTTATTGGAAAAAATCGACGAGAAAATCAGCCGTGGATGCTGAGTATCAATCCATTTGATCCGCATCCGCCGTTTGACGCGCCTTGGGAATACTATCGACGGTATGACCCAGAATCACTGCCCGGTCCGCACTTTCAGGAGAGCGATATTGCTTTTCAGTCGAAATTGACGGATGCGGGTATCGACTTTCAATCTCAGGCGAAGCAGCCTTCGGAATGGGACGATAAGCGGATGCAAGCGTCTTATTACGCGATGGTTGAACAACTCGATCATGAGTTCGGACGTATCCTCGACCATCTTGATGCTGAAGGGCTTCGTGAAGATACGATTGTTATCTTCACTTCCGACCATGGAGAGGCACTTGGTGATCACGGGTTGGCATTCAAAGGGTGTCGTTTTTATGAAGGATCGGTGCGGGTGCCGCTAATGATTTCGTGGCCAACGCAGTTCTTGCAAGACGTGCAAAGCGATGCCCTCGTTGAACTGACCGATATTGTTCCTATGCTGTATGATGCATCGGGTGTAGACATTCCGTACTACGTTCAAGGCAAATCCCTTGCGCCTCTGTTGCGCGGTGATATTCCTGCTAACGAGCATCGAGAGGCGGTTCGTTGTGAATTTTTCGACGCAATCTCAATGCCGGATCGGACGCACGCCACGATGTATCGGGATCGACGCTGGAAACTCGTAACCTACCATCAAAAGGGACTTTGCGAACTTTACGACCTCGACAACGACCCTTGGGAACACAACGATCTTTCGGATCACGCCGATTATCAAGCCGTCAAATGGGAATTGATGCAGAAAAGTTTCGACGCAACCGTTTATGCTCACCCTCAGATGATACCGCGTGTCGCTTCACATTAGCAAAACCGCTACATTGATTTACTGGATAGGTGCGCTTTGTAAACTCGATTGGTGTGAATTTGGTTTAAGGGTTTAGCGGAAACACACAAGGGACTCCCACTGGTTAAATCTGCCCTGTTTCGTGCCGCTGGGTGTAGCGTATGTACCATTTTGTGCGGTTCCTTCTGGGCATTTCGCAAAAGATTCCGATTCAGACTGGCATAGAATTTGCTGCTTGCTTTCGATTTTTAGATTAAAACTCAGGGACTTTGGTGATTTTCTGAGATTCTGCAACCTTTGCCCTTAAAAGTGTGTCACTAAGAATTAACATGAGCTCGATTTTAATAAGTTCAAACTAAGGTAAAGGGTTGCCTTGTGTCTTTACGTTTACATGTAGGTAGTTTTTGAGTTTCTCTAAAATTATGCACCGTTTCCGCTCAAAAGGTGCGTCACTAACAGTTGAATGGGATCATATACCACGTTTAAATCGAAGTAATCAGAAGTATAAAAGAAGGGAATTTTATGGCGACGACCCCAAATAATGACGGAATGCATGCCGATGACGTTGCGGCAATTGACGAACTCCGAAACGTCTACGACCAGTTAAAAGCATCGCTTGCGAAGATCATCATCGGTCAGGAGCAGGTCATCGAACACTTGGCGATATGCCTATTTTCTCAAGGACACGCCCTGTTAATGGGCGTTCCCGGCTTGGCGAAAACGTTGTTGGTCAGTCGGTTTGCTGAGACGATGGCGTTGCAATTCAGCCGAATCCAGTTCACGCCCGATCTCATGCCGATGGACATCACTGGCACCGACATCCTTCAGGAAGTTCCAGGTGGCAGACGGGAGTTCGAGTTCGTAAAGGGTCCCCTCTTTGCGAATCTCATTTTAGCAGATGAGATTAACCGAGCCCCCTCAAAGACCCAAGCCGCTATGCTTGAGGCGATGCAGGAATACAAAATCACTGTTATCGGCAGAACATACTCTCTGGATCCCCCCTTCTTTGTCTTAGCGACGCAAAACCCAATCGAACAGGAAGGCACCTATCCGTTACCGGAAGCGCAATTAGACCGATTCATGTTCAGAATCGAGGTGGACTATCCGGAGCGGTTTGAAGAGATTGAGATTGCCCGTACGACGACGGGTGCGTCTCTCCCGACGCTGGAACATGTTCTGACCGGTGAGCGGGTGCGAGCGTTTCAAGACCTAGTGCGTCGCGTCCCTGTCGCCGAGCACATCTACGAATTCGCCGTGGATCTCGCCCGCAGTACACGCCCAGGAGGTGATGCCGCACCTGACTGGTTGAAACCTCTGGTTGCTTGGGGTGCTGGTCCGCGGGCGGTTCAGTATCTAATTCTCGGTGCGAAAGCGCGTGCGGCACTCAGTGGAAGCTACATGGCACGACTTGAAGATGTTGTTGCGGTGGCGAATCCAGTGCTGGCGCATCGCGTTATTACCTCCTTCGCAGCCGAGTCTGAGAATATCACCAGTAAAGACATCGTCAACCGACTCGTTGAGGAAATTTCTAACGATTGAATCTGGTCACTGCTCCATTACATTTCGCAGTGGTTTTTGGTAAAGCCTAAAGCCCTCTAAGGTTTCCGTTTTTGATATAGAGACGGAGGCGCGTTGATGGTCAAAGGGCAGTCTTGAAATTGCTAACAAATCGCTGGTAACCCAAGAAAAATATCTTAACAATTTGGCATCCGTGCCGACAACGGAGGTACGGTCCATATTTAATAGTTTAAAAACATGCTGCAACTCAAACGAGATTACCTCGATCAGAAGGTTCTGGAACGGCTTTCGACGCTTCAACTGCACGCTCGGTTGCCTATGATCGGAAGCGTATCGGGCAAACATCGGAGTCCGATCCGCGGTTCGAGCCTTGAGTTTGCGGAGTACCGTAAGTACGTGCCGGGTGATGATCCACGAAGACTCGACTGGCGGGCTTACGCACGGAACGATCGTTACTACATTAAAGAGTTTGAGGCTGATACCAATTTACGGATGTGTTTAGTCGTTGATACCAGCGGTTCCATGAATTTCGCATACAACGGGACGAGTAAACTGGACTACGCTCGTCGTGTCGCTGGAACCTTAGCCTATATCGCAGCACAGCAGGGTGACGCTGTCGGACTCTACTGTGCCGGCACAGGGTTCCATAAAGAGATTCCACCGAAACGGAGTGCAACGCATCTGAGCGCGGTGCTCGATGCGTTAGGTGCGATGGAGGCGTCCGGCGAGACGGGATTGGCGAACGTTCTCCATGAAACCGCTGAACGCGTCCCGCAAAGGGCACTCATCGTCGTTCTTTCCGATCTGTTCATAGAACCGGAAGTTGTGCGGAACTGCCTTGAGCATCTACGATTCCGCAAGCACGATGTCGCGGTGTTTCATCTGCTGGAGCAGAGCGAGTTGGAATTGGAATTTGATCGTCCAATGCGTTTCGTTGACATGGAGGGCGGCGAACCTATATTGGCGGATCCAACAGTCATCGGTGCGCAATACCAGCGGGCACTCGAAATGTACCTCGAAAGTATGAACACAGTCATTCAGGATACTGAAGTTGATTACCACCGTATCCGCATCAATGAGAACTACGACGACGTATTAGCACGATTCCTATTGGGACGCACACCCAAGCGAATTTTTTAGTATTGCTTGCGCGCGGTAGCGTCGCTTTGGCAAAAGTATTTTTTTGTCGGTTCCGCCCTCGCACGTTGTTTGGGGCTGCGATATTTGGCTAAAGCTTGTAGCAATCAACAACGTTGATTACGGACACGAACCGTAGGTACATTTATCCCAAACCTTTCTGAACAACCGCAAGGAAAATTAGAAAATGGGTTTTCTGCAACCGTTGGCATTAATTGCTCTCCCTTTAATCGCGTTACCGATCCTGATCCATCTCATTAATCAGCATCGGCACCGCACGATCCCTTGGGCAGCAATGATGTTCCTCATGAGCGCGAAGCGTATGAGTAAGGGCATGGCGCGTCTTCGGCATTTCCTTATCCTGTTGATGCGCGTACTTGCAGTAGCGGCTCTGATTTTCGTCGTCAGTCGACCGCTGTCCGGCGGGTGGTTGGGTAGCATCGGAATGAGTAAACCGGATGCCACCTTGATACTTCTTGACCGTTCTGCCAGCATGGAAATTCGAGACTTACAAGCGGGTCAGTCGAAAAGATCTGCGGCACTGCAAAAGCTCGCACAATTGCTGGAGCAAGGCGATTACGGGACGCACTTGGTTCTGATTGACAGTGCGAGCGGTCAACTACAAGAAGTAGATTCACCGAAAGCACTATTAGGGCTACCTACAATCGGACCAAGTGCCACGAGTGCGGATATTCCGGGTATGCTTGAGTCCGCCTTAGCGTATCTCAAAGCGAATAAGTCGGGACGAGTCGACGTATGGATCTGTTCTGATTTGAGTGAGAACGATTGGACTGTTGAAAGCGGACGCTGGCAAGCGATTCGCGAGGAGTTTTCTCAGTTAGAGGGTGTACATCATTTTTTGCTTGCGTACGCAGATTTGCCTTCAAGCAATTTCTCGGTAAGGGTAGAAAACGTACAACGGTGGGAACACGGTAACGATGCGGAACTTGCCCTTGATGTGATAGTTCGGTCGAAGGGTAGCAGTGACACGACGCGGCAAGAGTTTCCAATTGAGTTTGAAGTCAACAACGTTCGTTCTGTCGTTGAAGTGGAACTCGACAGACAGGGTGCATCTTTGCAGGGACACCGTATCCCGATTGATACCAAACTACGTTCAGGCTGGGGTTCGGTTGGGTTGCCGGGTGATGCGAATCCCTTAGACAACCGTTTCTTCTTCGTGTTTTCAGAACCAACGGTGCGAAGAGCCGTTGTTGTCAGTGATGATATAAAAAATGGTGAAGCATTCCGTCGGGCACTTACCATTCCAACCGATCCTCGGCTCCAGCATCAGACTGAGGTGATCTCTGCGAATGACGTTGCAGAAATAGATTGGGAAAGTACAGGGGTATTAATCTGGCAGGCGGCTCTACCGCGCGGGGCAGTCGCAGGTCAGATTGCGCAATTCGTTGACACCGGACGCGTAGTTATGTTCTTTCCACCGAGTCAAAACGCAGAGGCACAGCTGTTTGGTTCACGTTGGGGAGACTGGCAAACACCCGGGAATAGCAGTCAGCGGTCAGCAGTCAGTAGTCAGCAAGAGGATTTTGGTATACCATCAGGAAATCTCTTGGCTGATCGCCGACAGCCGACGGTTTCCGATAGCCATTCTTTCGGAGTCTCATGGTGGCGTGGCGATACAGATCTGCTGGCACACGCAGAGAGCGGAGACGCGTTGCCACTGAACGAACTACATACGTATAGATATCGCTCTTTTGAGAGCCTTGGGACACCATTGGCGAGGTTTGATGACAATGCTCCGCTGCTCACCCGTATCACCACCGATCGTGGTGCGGTCTATTTCTGTAGTACGTTACCTACGGCACAATTTTCCTCTCTTGAACGCGAAGGGGTCATCTTTTACGTGATTCTACAACGGGCATTGGAGCAAGGTTGTCGCGCGTTGGCTGTGGCATCTCAACGCGATGCGGGTCCCGACATGTTAGCAGACCGCAGTCAGTGGGAGTTAGTGGCTCCTGCTGACAGTTCCGACGCGCCGCTGCATTTATCTTCACAACGCGGGCTACATGCTGGCGTATACCGGGACGGAGCATATTTGACAGCTGTGAACCGTAGCCAAATTGAAGACAGTGCTACGGCAGTCCCTATCGAGACGGTGGATGGGCTATTTGATGGCATGTCGTATCGGCGGATCGATGTTGATGTTGGTGACACATCTGCCTTAGCGAGCGAACTCTGGCGTATCTTTCTCTTTGCGATGATAGTGGCACTTCTCGTAGAAGCGGTGCTAAGTCTACCGAGCAGAAGAAGCAGTCAGCGGACGGAAACCATCAGCAGTCAGTTTCCATCGCCTACCATTATTCCTTCTCGCCAGAACGAATAGTGTCGACAACACCTATTGATGGCTGATTGCCAGCAAGGGACATAGTAATGCAAGAACAGCAGGGAAATCTTGAATTTTTCTCAAGCGGAACCTTCTTAGGTTTGAGCTTGGCTGTCATGATTGTGGCAGGTATATTGTGTTGGCTGGCGTGGCATCGCAGCGGTTATAGTAAGAAGACCGGAGGTCTTGAGTTGTTGCGTTTTGTATTGATTTGCTTGGTTGTTATAACTCTGAATCAACCCGAATGGCTACAAACACAACTACCAGATCGGCGTTCCACTCTCGCCGTGCTTTGGGACGAATCCAACAGCATGAAAACGCAGGATGTAATCGATGCACAAGACCTTTCTGGCACACCCAAAAGTCGCGCCGAGACGATTCAACCCCTGATGTCTGAAGAGGTTTGGCAACCTTCTGATGCCAACGACCTGAGCGTCGTGTTTGAACCCTTCTCTTCACAGTTAGATCCGGGGGAGGAAGCAACGGATTTGAATGCCGGGCTGTCGCAGGTTTTGGACACGCATGCAAATCTTCGGGGTGTTGTGCTATTGTCGGACGGTGATTGGAATATCGGTAACTCACCTGTTGAGGCAGCGACACGGTTTCGGATGCGGGGAATTCCCGTTTTCGCTGTTGGAGTGGGCAGTAAAGTGCCGTTACCGGACCTTGAATTGGTTAGCATGGATGCCCCGACTTATGCGGTTGTCAATAAGCAACTTCGTATTCCGTTTGTCGTTCGCAGCACTTTGGGACAGGATCGGGACGTAAGCGTCACCCTGACGCCAGCCTATACAGGAAACCTGCGGGACAATGTAAATAAGCGATCAACGGTTCCGAAGTTGATTCGTGTTCCGGCTATGAGCCAAGCACAAGAAAACATGGTATGGACTCCGCCAGCAATCGGCGACTATACGCTAACAATGCGTATCCCGCGAGACACACAGGAATTAATCCCGGAAAACAATGAGATTTCTGTGCCAATATCAGTGCGTAAGGAACAATTGAAAGTCCTTGTCGTCGAATCCTATCCACGATGGGAGTATCGCTATTTGCGCAACGCGTTGGAACGGGATCCCGGGGTTGAATTGACATGTCTACTTTTTCATCCCAAATTACCCAAGGTTGGTGGAGGACGTAGCTATATCAAAAATTTCCCGACGACGAATGAACTCACTCGCTATGATGTAGTATTCCTGGGTGATGTCGGTGTCGGAGAGAAGCAGTTAACAATGGAGCAAACACAAGATTTACGGCAGCTTGTGAGTGCGCAGGCTTCTGGACTTGTCTTTATGCCGGGACGGACTGGAATGCATGCGTCATTGATGTCCGGTCCGCTCGCGGACCTCTATCCTGTAGTTTTGGACGCGGCGACCCCGTACGGTGTTGGTTCGGGTACACAGGGATATTTCGCGCTCACACAATTGGGTCAACGCAGTTTATTAACTCGCCTCGGAGAAACTGAGGAGATCAACCGTCAAGTGTGGCGAACGTTGCCGGGCTTCTACTGGTACGCTGGTGTCAAACGAGCCAAGGCGGGGACAGAAACTTTAGCGGTGCACGACGAGGTCGCGACGACTTCGGGACGAGTGCCGCTCATTGTGACCAAAACGTACGGTGCAGGCAAAGTGTTGTTTATGGGAACGGATAGCGCATGGCGTTGGCGACAAGGTGTTGAGGATAAGTATCACTACCGCTTCTGGAGCCAAGTCGCTCGGTGGATGGCATATCGTCGACAGATGGCACAAGGCGAATCGATGCGGCTATTTTATTCGCCAGACCGACCACAGGTCGATGATGCTGTAATGTTAAACGCTAATGTGAACGATCCATTGGGTGCCCCATTGGATAGAGGCTCGGTTGTTGTGCAGGCGATTTCACCATCAGGTAAAACACAAACAATCCGGTTGCAACCGGGTGAAGGAGATGCCATCGGGTTATTCACGGGTTCGTTTACCCCAAAAGAATCTGGCAATTATCGACTCGTCGCCAGCAGTTCGGAGACTGGGGCTTCAATACAGACCGATCTATCAGTCCACGGTTTAAATCGGGAGCAACAAGGGCGTTTGGCGCGCTTTGAGGTCTTAGATGAAATCGCTAAAATTACAGATGGCAAGTTAGTGTCAATTTCTGAGGTGCGAAGTCTGTTGGATTATCTCGCCGCTTTGCCGGAGCCTGAGCCGACGGTGCATCGCACCCGGATTTGGGCACACCCACTTTGGGCGGGACTGCTCATCCTACTTCTTGGGTTGTTCTGGATTGCAAGAAAAATGACGGGGGCTGTGTAGCAGTCAGCGGTCAGGGGTTTTTGCTTGGGTGTTTCCCCAGATTTTTCTCAAAAAATCCGTTCAGTCGTCAGTTAAGAGCGTTTTTTATAGTGAAATTGATAACCGAAAATACCGAGCTTGAAACGAAGTAGAAGGCGATTCTACGGAGAAAAGTTTGAATCAGGATTTACGAGATAATCCTAAGCGCGCAGCCCGTAACGTAGTGGAGGGTGGATCTACGGAGGAAAACATGAAAATCCAAACTCACCTGACCGAACCGCAAGGAAAAATTAAAATACCACCGCGTCTGAAAGCGGCACTCGAACAGTACCAAAAACGGGTATGGACGGTCAAACTCGCTGAAGGTGTACTGGCGGCAATCTTTGGTATCCTTGTCTCATATATCATCGTTTTTTGCTTAGACCGGGTATTCGATACACCTACGCTTCTACGAGTGCTTATCTTAGGGGTTGGTATGGTAGGGATGATCTTTCTCTTACCGATGAAGTACTATAATTGGGTTTGGAAACATCGGCAATTGGACGGTGTCGCTCGATTGTTGCAGCAAAAGTTTCCACGTTTCGGAGATCACGTACTCGGCATCGTAGAATTAGCGCGCAATAGAGAGGATCAGTTGTCAAGTCCGACGCTTGTTGAGGCAGCCATGCGTCAGGTTGATGCCGAGGTCGCAAGACACAATTTAGCAGATGCGGTTCCGAATCCACGGCATCGCCGCTGGGCATGGGCGGCTGCCCTCCCATTGGTGCTGGTAGCGATCGGAGCATTTGTAATACCCGCAACGAGTTGGAATACCTTCGCTCGGTGGCTGACCCCGTGGCGCGATGTGGCGCGTTACACCTTTGCACAATTGGAGGGTGAATCAGGTTTACGTGTGGTTCCGTATGCCGAACCTTTTAATGTGGAAGCACGTTTAAAAGACAACTCGCCGTGGAAACCTGAGTCAGGAGAAGCCCGCTACGCAGACCAAGTCCCGGTGGTTGCGATGCGAGATGAAACAACGTACCAATTTCAATTACCACCTCAAACAAGGGATGGACGGCTGACGCTCCGAGTCGGAGATGCCCGACGTTCTATTCCAATCGAACCCAAATTGCGTCCTGCCCTGACGAAACTTATTGCCGAGGTCGAATTGCCAACCTATTTGCAACGTCGTGAACCACTGGTGGAAGATGTCCGCGGTGGGACACTGAGTTTGTTGAAGGGGAGCACCGCAGTCTTAGAAGCCACAGCAACACGAGAACTCGCAGAAGCGACTCTGAACAATCGTCCACAACGCGTTGATGGCGCGCGTGTGACGACTGAGCCTATAAAGACTGTAGAGACGCTGGGGAAATCCGCAGAAAATACCCAAGCAAAAACCCCAAGCAAAAACACTGAACTCCAGTTGGCGTGGCGTGACCGCTTTGGGCTCGCTGCCCGTGAACCGCAAGTGATACAGTTAGAGGTGCGAGAAGATGGATCCCCGATGGTTAGCTTCAATAAACTCAAGAACAATCGTGTTGTCCTTTCGAGCGAGGTCCTCACCTTTGAGATTCAGGCGGCGGATGATTTTGGTGTGAAGCGAGTGGGGCTGGAATGGGAAGGCATCGGTAACCCAATCCACAATCCCGAACCAACGAGTGGTGAAAAAACGGTATCATCAGGCACACCGACGACAGACATTATGACTGTTGCTGCCACATTTTCTGCTGTGCGGGAAAATGTCCGTCCGCAGAGTCTACGTCTGCGTGCTTTCGCTGAGGATTATTTTCCCGGTCGCGAACGCGTCCGTTCACCGGATCTCGTCATACACGTGCTGACGCCAGCGGAACACTTCAAGTGGTTGGTCGGGCAGATGGAACTCTGGATGGGTGCGGCACAGGAGGTTCATGATAAAGAATTGCAGTTGCACGAAACGAATCGCGAGTTGCGAGACCTATCCCCTGAAGCACTTGACGATCCAGCACAGCGCAGGAAACTTCAAAATCAGGCGGCGGCGGAACGTGTCAACGCTGCGCGACTTGACAGTCTCATTGAACTTGGTACCGAGTTGGTGCAAGAAGCAACAAAAAACGAGGAATTTGATCCGAATCAGCTTGAATCGTGGGCAGAAATACTCCAGAAGTTAGAGGAGATCGCGGGACAGAGAATGCCTTCTGTCGCCGACTTACTTGCGCGTGCCGCTGAGGCCCCCGGACTAAGTAGCAATCAGCAATCAGCAGTCGGAAATCAGCAAGAAGCCTCTCCTCCGACAGCGGGAACCCCACCGTCTCGTACGGGAGGTGAACCGAATAACTTGGAAAAAACAGAGAAATATGGACCTGAGAGCAAGACGCTGCCCGAAGGGTTAGACGAAATTCCTGAAGATCCGAATATTCCTGGTGCCGGGGTCAACGTAGACCGAAGTAAACAACCAGAAGGCAAGCCGGGTTACATACCTGCCAATCCGACACCGCGTGTCCTTGATGTTGAGTCGGGTTTCAACGAAGAGGAAGAGGCAGGACAGGCACCACAAGTCGTCGGTGGCTTAGGAATCCCTACGACGACCCTCAAAGGGAGCGGTAGAAAAAATGAGGAGGAAGAATCCTCAGCTCCTCCGACAGCAGAACTCGTCTTGGAAGCGGTCAAAGAACAGCAGGAATTATTGGATGCTTTTGCAGAGTTGGCAGAAAAGATGAACAAATTGCTCACGGGTTTTGAAAACAGTACGTTCGTGAAACGCCTGAAGGCGGCATCGCGACGGCAGATTGACATCGCGGTGGACCTGAACAATCTGGACGGTTTCGGTCAAGATGCAAGTGATGCAGTGGAGGATGCATCTGACCGAGAACGATTGGCTGAAAAAGAAATCGCTGAGGCTAA
The DNA here is from genome assembly GCA_965208635.1 of Candidatus Poribacteria bacterium. Taxonomy (GTDB): domain Bacteria; phylum Poribacteria; class WGA-4E; order WGA-4E; family WGA-3G; genus WGA-3G. Next base: position 3,971,995 of record OZ242349.1, on the reverse strand, counting down.
GGTAGTATCTACACTCCTGCAAGACATGGCTGCTTATGCTGATCGGCGACCGTCTGAAGGTTTCTCACGTGTTCTGTCGGAGATGCAAGACGCTATTGTATCCGACCAGATGCAGGACATAGCAGGAGCGATTGTTAAGGACAATTTTATTGGTGAATCAACGATTGAGGCGGAATTCTGGGCGGATACGTTGGATCGGTGGGCAGAGCAGTTGGTGGATCCTCTACCTGAGGGGGTACCTCCAGGAGAGATGGGGCTGGTTGAACTGCCGAATCTACCACCGGAAATTGTCGTGGAAGTGATGCGTATTATCAATCGTGAAATCCAATTGCGTGAAGAGACACGGGAACTTGAACAGGCGAAGGAGGCAGTCTCTCCCAATGAATATCGCGAGCGTAGCATCGCATTGTATGACACACAAATAACGCTTACCGAGGATACCCGCGAGGTGGAAGCCCAAATTAGCCTCTTGCCAGATGCACACGAACGCTTTATTCAGAACCAACTTGCGAAGGTAGCAAACGCCGCCGAGGTTATGGAGGAGGTCGAAGACATTCTCGCGGAGCCAGACACCGGTCCCAGAGCGATTGCGGCTATAACGGAGGTAATTGAAATCCTACTCCAAACCGGACGGGTTCCAAATGCGCCTATGATAACAACAGCACCGCCAGCCACTGCTTCTGCTTTGATGCTCCTCGGTGTCGGTGATGACACCGGCAGAGCTTCCATCGAAAATCGTTCACCCAGACAGGCAACTGGAAAAACAGGGCGCGTCTTACCGGAAGAGTTCCGCCAAGGTTTGGACGCTTATTTCAATGCTTTAGAAGGGAGAATCCAATGACAACTGTGCGGAAAGAGCCTATTCCATTCGAGGTATTCGCCAGTTTCAAGAGAATTGAGACGGGGAATCCGATCATTTCTCTGCCGCCACCCCTTTGGGCAGCGGCGACCCATGCTATTATCGTTGATGAAACGGTGCATTACATCTGGTGTAAACGGGATCTTGGTGTGCGCTGGTTGATAATGCACGCGACGGCTCCAATCAGTGATCTCACCGACATCACGCAAGATGCGCGCAATCCTGTCCTTGAACCTTCAGTAGAAGGTTTCGACGCCGCCGCCGTTGAGTACCCTTTCCCGTTCCTGAATCCCGCTGACGGCAAGTTTTACATGTACTATCGGGGCAAAGGGAAAGCGACCCCTGAACAGACGGGACTACTTGTGAGCGATGGGGACCTTGGCGAATGGCGGCGTGTCCGAGACCTCCCTGTCATCCCTGCGGATACCGAACACGAACGGCACGGCGCAAGTCATCCTTCAGTTGCGATAGAGGACAACACAATCCACATCGTCTATACAGGGAAAGCGACACGATCATTCGGGGAGGGATTGACGATGTGTCATGCCACTGCTCCGACGAGCGACCCCGCATCGGTCACAAAGAATCCTGCGAACCCCGTTTTTACGGGGAGCGGACAAGCGTGGGACAGCCGAGCCGTTCGTGAAACCGAATTGTTCAAAGGTCCAGAATACTTCCATATTCTCTATGGTGGATTTGACGGTGAAGTCTGGCGGATCGGACACGTACGCACCCGCGATTTTCATAGCTTCGAGCCGAACCCTTATAATCCGGTATTCACACCGTCGGACGATCCCGATGCTTTCGATTGCGACGGTGTGCTAACAGGGCAAATCTTTGAAATTGAGGACACTTACGCCATGCTCTACGCCGGCAAGAAAGGTCAAGAATGGCAGACAGGTTTGGCTACACTCCGAGAAAATTAGAGGAGGACTGAAGAGATGCGTCATTTACGATATATGTTAATAGCGATTGCTTGTGTCGGCATGTCGTGTGGTGTTGTTTTTGCACAGGACGATGCGCTGGAGGGTGGGACCGTCCGTGGACTGATTACCGACTTAACGCCAGCGCAGAACCCAATTGAGGGCGTTGAGGTCAAGATTGTTGCCCAAGACAGCGGAAAGGCATGGACAACAAAAACGGATGCTGACGGCGAGTACAAACACGCTGGACTTCCGCCCGGGCGCTACATGATTAGCATATCTAAAGAGGGGTACAATGAGCGGGTTGGAAAACCTGTTACTGTCGTTGAGGGTGGGGAGCATTTCGTCCCGCTCAAAATGACGGAGAAGAGCGATATCGCACCCCGCAAAAAAAGGCTGGACGTTCTTGTCAAACAACGAGCTGGTGTCGTCAAACAACGAATTAGGTCTCTGCTCGAACGTGTTGTCGAAAATGTTGGTAAGCGTTACGATTTGGACGAGGGAATTGTCAATGCCCTTCATCAGTCAATTCTTAATTCAATTGAGGGTACGTTGGAACAGGGTGGAGATCTGGGGAGCTTCGCAAAGTCGATGGAGGAAGGGAACGTGCCGTTGCTTGAAACGATATTATCGCATCCAGGCTGTCAAGCAGAGTTCCAGAAACACTTGAGCGAGACGCAGCTTCAGGATTACTTGGAATTCACAGCGACACGACAACAACGAGATCGACAGGCGGTCGTTCATTGGATCACTGTCAGACTCGATCAGGAACTCAGTTTGAGAGCAGATCAACGCGAAAAGCTTGTGCAGTCGCTACTTGACACAATAGAGAACAAATTCTTTCCGACCTCAATGGGTGCCCTGTGGTTCAGTCCAGAACAGGCGGCGCAGCTGATGCACTACAGGTTGAAACTCTCGCTGGATGGTGTCTTGGGTGAGGCACAGTCCAAAGTCTGGCAGGGATTGGTTAACGCGAATACAAACAGAGAACGTGTCTTTGTCGTCGTCCCCGAAGCCCAGATCGAGAAGGTAATTAAGGTTGAGAAGGTAGATGGAGAAGACGTTGCCGTTCTGAACAAGAGGTTTGGGTTTATCCCCAATGAACCAGACGAACATGTTGGGATAGAGAAAGAATTTAAAATAGCGATCGATGATATAGTGATTGACCAGCCAAGGAAGCAACCTTGGATTGAAATCGCCGATAAAGAGGAATCTCCAGAGCACATGAGGGAAATCGCCGAAGCTAAACTTGTTGCGCATACCGAGTTGTTAGATCTCCTCGATGAACGTGCGACTCGACGCTTGGCACTCGTTACCAAGGGTGTGGTGCAACAGTATTTTGAAGCCCAAGACGAAGTCCGCGAAGCGATATCCCGGGAAGTCGAAGCGGATCTGACAAAAAAAGTTGAAGATGGCAAAATGACTCGTGAAGAGGCAGCAGCGATGCTCAAATTTACTGTGAGAAATGCGATGGATGAATTATCTAAAGATGGAGGGTTAAAGGCTGACATTACAAAACATCCGCTGTATCAACAGGCAATTAAGGATGTGCTTTCTGAAGAGGCATTTGCGGCGTATAGCGAACATCAAGCCGAAAGAGAGGCTTTACGTCAACAGGCGTTGCGTGGTATGGTGGTGGCAAGTATGGATATACAACTGCTTTTAGGGAACACACAGCGGGAGCAATTGGAAACGGCAGCGTTACAGTTGATCCCCGCACCGCTTAGTGAGGAAAAATCTTCGACCTTTATGTTTTTCCAACTTTTTCCACAGACGGTAGATTTTGAAGTCCTGACACCGTGGCAGCGGACAGAGTTTGAACGTGTATTCGGTCCGATTGGGTGGAGGAGGTAATCATAATGAAAGTTTCACAGTCTGTGAAGTGTGCTAAAGTTTCAAAGTTTTCAGTTTTCAGTAAAGAAGTTTCTGGTTTCTGGTTTCTGGTTTCTGGTTTCTGGTTTCTGGTTACTTTTTCAATTGAACCCACTTATGCCCAGGATGTCGCCCTCCGTTATGGTACAGGTGTACCTGCGGCAGTTCGGATCATCAACGATCGCGGTCTACGCTATCTCGCGAACTCACAAATGGAGAACGGGGGATGGTCAGGCGCAGGAAGCGGACCCGGCGTAACAGGGATTTGTGTCATGGCATTGATGGCAAGTGGCGAAGACCCGGATTTCGGTCCTTATGCCACGAACATCCGTAAAGCCTTGCAGAACATCATCTCCAATCAGGATGCGAGAACGGGATACATCGGCGGAACGTGGAGCGGACATGGATCCATGTACCAGCACGGTTTTGCCTTGTTGGCACTGTCCGAAGCGTATGGTGCAGTCAGCGAGCGACTGCTCTGGGAAGGGAGCAACATTCCGCCTGAACGGCGGCGCACCCTTAGTGAGGCGTTGGAATTGGCGGTGCGCTCTTCGTTAACTTCACAGCAAAAGAACCCATGGGGTGCCTGGCGTTACTCCCCAGATTCCCAAGATGCCGACACAACTGTGGCTGGAACCGTGTTGATGGGCATACTCGGTGCTCGAAACGCTGGCATCGAGATCCCCAACGAAGCCGTTGACAAGGCGGTGAGTTTTTTTCAGACGCACACAATGCAAGACGGAAGTGTAACGTATCAGATGACGAGCAGTCACGGTGGCGGACTCACTCGATCAGCAATAGGTGTCCTGATTTATGCGATTGCGAAAAGAAAAGATACCCCTGAATACAAAGCCGCTTCTGAGTTCATCAGGCGTCGAATAGACCATCGTGGCAGTGGGCATCTGTTCTACAATCTCTACTATATGGCGCAAGCATTGTTTCAAAGTGACTTTGAGGCGTGGAAGGCTTGGAATCAGAGAACCATCGAGTGGCTCCAAGAAACGCAGGCAGAAGATGGCAGTTTCTCGAGCTCCCATGGCAGAGCCTACGGCACCGGTATGGCTATTCTTGCTTTGGCATTGAACTATCGCCTCCTACCCATTTATGAGAGATAATGGTTGTCGGTTGTCAGTCGTCGGTTGTCGGTTAAGAAGCGTTTTGTAACAATCTTCGCAAACTTGAGATATTCCGCGGAGAGATGAATTATTACCAGCAACCTCTTGTTACCGATAACTGAAAAACGATAACCAATATAAGGAGAGATATGATGCAATGGAATCTGAAAAGACTGCTTGTTGTGGTTCCCGTGGCGTTGGCGGTATTATGGACTCCAATAATACAGGCGCAGCAAACAGAGATCTTGCAATCCGATATGCAAACATTGCGTTGGAAAAATGGTGATGTCCTTCCCGGTCAGTTACTGGAAAGTGCGGTTGGTCAGATTCGCTGGGCATCCCCCTATTTTTCGGATGATCTGGTCGTTGATATTGGTGTCCTGGATTCGATTGTTTTCCCAAAACAGTCTGTACCCGCGATGGAGGCGTTTCGCGTCGGCACTGTAGCAGGGGATATCTGGATCGCTGACATAGTTGATTCGGATGAGGAGACCTTCCTCTTCTCCAGTGAGCGACACGGTCGGTTTCGAGTGAATCGTGAGGCAATCTATACCCTTGAACGTCGGGTGCACCCGAATCTGATCTTCGACGGTTCCCAACTGACGAATTGGAAATTACCCAAACGGGATGCGAACCAGCCCATATTGCTGTTTGGCGGGAATGCGCTACCGGATTGGTATGCGGATCGCGGTGGCCATCCACGGACAGATAAAGTCAAGGCAAAGATTTTTCACGCCCTTGACTGGCCCCAACGTTTTGAGATTGACTTGGAGTTAGCATCTGCGACGCGCCCACCGGGCTTTGTTTTCGCGCTTGGCAAAAATCTATATGAGGCATTGCGGTTGGAAACTTGGGTTAACGAACTCGTCGTCGTTCAAGGCACGCTGTTCGAACCTGTATTGACGATTCAGCCGGATCGGCGAAATTTCCGCTTGCGTCTTGCTTATGATGGGGACACCGGTGTACTGGAGGTATTCGATTTTGCTGGCAACTTGCTGCTGAAATTGGACGAGGTCGGACAGACTGTTAAGGAATCCGGTCCCTATGTCTACAATCGAGGCCAAAATTTGACGGTGCGGCGGTTAAGGGTTTATCGGCAGCCTATTGGTTCCACAAAACAACAAGTCGATCCTTCCAAGCCGCGAGTTCACATGATGAATGGGCAAGTCGTTTATGGTAAGTTGTTTGTCGAAAAAGAAAGTACTTATGTTCTTGATGAAGATGGGAATCGGTATGACATCGACATCCAACAAATCGACCGTGTTGTTCAGCCGAGTGCGGCGTTCGTCGAAATGGAACAACCCGTTGCCTTGACATATCCGGACGGTGCGGTCTTGCGGGGCAAGATTGCACAGGTGAACCCAGAGAGTGTATTGTTACAGACTGCGTTCTCAAATGAACCGATAGAATGTGTGTTTGCAGGTGCTGCACTGCTTCGTGTGGAATTAAGCGGTCCCAAGAACCAGGGACAGATTGAAGACGAAGATAGATTATTTCACCCGTCGGGGAATCTCCGGGGGCGCGTGCTATTCGATGTGGAAGATAAGGAGAGCAAAATGAACGAAGTTCATCAATCTCTCCCGTTCATTCGCTGGAAACCCATCGGTGCGTCGGAAGCCGTACGACTGGCGAAGGTTCGGAGAGCCCACATAGAACGCAACAATAGACGTGCATCAAAGGCGTGGCCGTTTGACACGTCGCGATTCCGTCATATATTGCATCTGAAAAGCGGGGAGATCATTCCGTGTCAAATTTCATCATACGATGAAAAGAGCGTCGGTTTCCAGTCTCCTTTTATCAGCGCGCACCTTATGGACTCAGCGGATGTGAAAGCCCTTGAGTTCTCCGGTAGAACACATGCGAACTATATTGATACGGTGCATTCGACCAACAGCAAACGTTCTTATATCAATCTTGGAGAAGGAAATCGAAATCATAGGATCGTAATCCGCAATGTAGAATGGGAAGGACAGGAGAAACTCGAGGGATTTTTGGGAGACGGTGGCGAGATAGATGTGAGAGAAGGCGCGATCAGATTAATGATAGATGGCAAGGAAATCAAGGTGAATCCTGGCCAGAATTTAGACGAAGTTATCTTCGATGTATTTCATGATGGCGTATCTAAAAACCGCAAGTTAGATGTAAAATTGGAGCGTGCGTTAACCGTTCCACGTTTCAGCCGCGACACGCCACCGCATCATATTCTCGTGGCAGAGAACGGAGATATGAAACGTGGGAAGTTGCTGGATTTCAATGGAGAAACGATTCAGTTTGATTCTAAACTACGACAGTTTTCCGTCCCTGTAGACCGTGTGGCACGGGTGGTCGATATTAGCAAAGAAGCCATCAGCAATCAGCAAAGGAGTCGTCAGTTAAAAGATGGAGTTGTTAAACCAAAGCCCTCTTTATCTTTAACTGATAACCGACGACTGACAACTGACAACTCCTCTGAGGTCTCTATCAGGTTAACCGATGGTTCAATTCTGATTTTTGAACCGCTTGAGATCAAAGACGATGCGTTGTTGGGACATTCGCCGATCTACGGAGGAATAACGGTCCCGATCGAAAGTATCCAGCACCTCTACCTTGGAGACACGACAATGGCGTTTGAGGCGGCATTTGCCGCATGGGTGGTGCGACCAGCGAAAGAGCCCGATTTTGGCGACAAGCCGTAGATAGTTATCAGATGTCAGTCGTCAGTAAATCCTCAGTTTGTGACACTTCTGAGGTTCGCTTCACTCGCCACAAACTAACAGTTTGTGGTACAATACAGGTACCAACTATTCTTAAGGAGCCAGATATCGGTAAAACAGTTTACATTATCCCTCCACTCACAAATTCAAACCATAGTGATTTGCCTGCTTCTCCCTTCAACGACGATAACCAATAAGCGTGATACAGATCCCTATCATATAACTCTACAGGTACGCCAGCCTACCGACGGTTCCTCTAAGCCTAAAGTGCGCCTCAAGATTTTCCTTAATCAAAAAGAGAGGATTTGATAGAATAGTTCACAAGGATTCGTAGCTACCAGAAAAAAACACAAGGGGGAATATAGATGAGCGTGAGAGCGATTCTGATCGGTTTGGCACTCGTCATTATCCAGACAGCAATTACCCCCTATAACGACTACTATCTCCAAGGCACAGATATCGCCGGAAATCATTTTCCTTTGGGGACAGTGTTCACGCTGATTTTTCTCACCCTGGTCGTCAATCCCATTCTGAAAAAAGTATTTCCCCGAGCAGTGCTAAATCCAGGCGAATTGATGATAGTCTGGGTTATGATGGTCATCAGTTCAGCGATCCCATCGAAGGGGATGGTCGGGTATTTACTTCCTTATCTGGCGGCACCCGTCTATTTCGCGACACCTGAGAATGAATGGGCAGAAACGCTTCATCCGCACTTCCCTGGATGGTTAATTGTGTGGGATGAGCATGCGGTCACCGATTTCTATGAAGGAGAATCAATTGTCCCTTGGGGACTCTGGGCAAAGCCGCTCCTTGTTTGGACAGTTTTTATTTTATTGTTCTATGCGCTGACGATCTGCGTATCGATTGTGTTAAGGAAACAGTGGGTTGAGCGCGAAAGGTTCATCTTCCCGCTGGTTACTGTGCCTGTGGAGATGGTTCAGCAAACCTCAATGCACGCCGGTCTGAACAGTTTGTTCAGGAACCGACTCGTGTGGGTAGGTTTTGGAATCGCTGCCTTCTTTCATCTACTCAATGGGTTGCACGAGTATCTCCCTGCCCTCCCGCGTATTCCGAACCGGTATGATTTGTACACCCCATTTACGGAGCGTCCATGGATTGTGATGGGTTGGTGGCCCCAATTTCGGTTCTTTCTCTATTTCTCGGTTATCGGTATCACCTACTTTCTCGCCATGGAGGTGTCTTTCAGTTGCTGGTTTTTCTTCCTATTCTTCAAGTTACAGTACATCATCATCAACGCCTTTGCGATCCCTATTAGCCCATGGATCTCTGCCAGAGGACAGACAATGGCTGCCTATGTGGTTATGGTTCTCGCCTTCCTACTTAACAGTCGGATCCATATCAAAGATCTCCTAAGACGAACGTTTCTGGAGTCTTCTGCTTCTACAACGATCGACGATTCAGATGAAGTATTGCCGTATAGATGGGCAGTTCTGGGAACGATTTTTAGTTTTCTGTTGCTTGCGGGTCTCTGTGTCTACGCCGGGATGTCGCTTTGGGTCGCTTGTAGCATTATTACCCTGTTCCTGATTGCTTCTACGGCACTGTCGTGGATGGTCGTTAACGGTGGGATGCTACTGATCCAAGCACCGATGTATCCGGTAGAGTATTTTGAGATTACTACTGGTTCAAGGATTATCAACGCGAACAGTTTGGCACTCTTAGGATTCCAACGGGTAATGATGCGCGATTGGGGTGGTATCTTGATGCCGAGCGTTCTACACGGCTTCAAGGCGGCGGATCCTGTGGGATTAAATCGAAGAAGCATCCTCGGGGCGATGGTGCTGGCTATTGTTGTTGCTATCGTTGTTTCTTATGCGGCATCGTTGCCCTTGATTTATGAGAAAGGCGGTTTAAATCTGCAAAGGGGTCCCTTCGTTGGATCACCGAGATACTTCAATCATATCGTTTCACTGATTCAGTATCCGAAAGACGCGAAATTGGGGGAAGCGTACAGTATGCTTTTAGGAGCCGGCATCACTGGCTTTTTACTGATTATGCAGCGTCAATTTATGTGGTGGCAACTTCATCCGATTGGATATGTGATGGGTGCGGTTTATTCCTCCTATTTCCTCTGGTCTTGTATATGTATTGGCTGGTTTTTGAAGTATCTGGCACTGAAATCAGGTGGGATTGGATCCTATCGAAGACTTCGACCATTGTTTATGGGACTGATCATCGGTGAGTTTGGCATTGTGGGGCTTTGGATGATCATCGGGATGTTTACAGGCGTGAATTACCAAGGTGCCCTACCCGGATAATTTTTTCTACTTGTTTCTTGAGCGTCCGTGTAAACACTCATACCCAACGCTCGTTAAAAAATACAAGGGACTCAAGGGTTTCCGTTCAGATCGCTAAGGAGGTAAACCATGAAGTTAACGCTTCCTAAATGTTTTTTAGCAGCATTGGCAGGTCTTTTCATCGTATTAGCAACTCAGATACCAGCGGCTGATATGAAGATCGCCTTTACTTCAAACCGAGATGGTAATTCTGAAATCTATGTGATGAATACCAATGGAACAAACCCTGTCAGACTTACTGATAACCCTGCAGCAGACAGCAGTCCCACTTGGTCTCCAGACGGTAAGCGCATCGCTTTTACCTCGAACCCAAAGGGCGTCTACGATATCTATGCGATAAATGCTGATGGGACAAACCGTATCAATCTTACGCGAAACTCGTCAGGCGACTTTGGTGCCGACTGGTCTCCGGACGGAACGCAAATCGTCTACGGCTCAAACCGAGGGAACGAAGAGATCTATATCATGGACGCGGATGGTACCAATCCCATGAATATCTCACGGCATGCAAAAGCAGACCGTCACCCAACTTGGTCTCCGGATGGGACAAAAATCGCTTTCACCTCAGACCGAGATGGTGATCGTGAAATCTATGTGGTAAAAGCCGGAGGGGGTAGACCGATTCAAGTAACGAAAAACCTGGAGCCATGGGACAGGGCTGCTGATTGGTCTCCAGATGGCAAGCGCATTGCCTTCACTTCAGGCAGAGATGGTGATTTTGAAATCTATGTGATGGATGCCGATGGTTCTAATACCATTCAACTGACTCACAACCTATTTGCCTTTGATGATAATGCTGCCTGGTCTCCGGATGGGACAAAAATCGCTTTCACCTCAGACCGAGATGGTGAATTCGACATCTATGTAATGGATGACGACGGTTCCAATCCTGTTAATCTCACTCATAATCAGCCTGGAAGGAATAGGGGTCCCGCTTGGCAGCCGATCCCCTTAGCGGTTTCACCAGAAGAAAAGTTGGTGACGTTGTGGGGAAACATCAAAAGCAAGCAGTGACCTTATCGGGAACGAGGTAGGGAACCGCGTTAGCGGAAAGCGATGTATGCGCAAAATACACCTGTCACTGGAGTTTAGGCGATGCCAAAATGATCAGACCCGGGCATGAGATGTTCTCTGGCAATGTCCGCGTTGATCTCGACACCGAGTCCCGGCTGCTCTGGCACCACAAACGCGCTATCTTGTATAAGCGGTTCGTCGGAAATTGCGAGATCCCATCGCCATTCAACTTGATCAGCGTGATATGGGAGTTCCATAACGATGAAATTTCGCACGGCGGCACAGACATGCGCCGTCGCTGTCATGCCGATTGGCGACGTGATATTGTGTGCGGCAAACGGAATGTAATAGAGGTCCGCCAGATCCGCAATCTTTTTCGCCTCAAGTATCCCGCCCGTTCCAGATACATCGACGTGAAGCATATCACAGGCTTGCGTCTGAATGAGTTCTCTGAAACCGTCCCGACGAAATAGGAATTCTCCGGTACAGATAGGAATAGAGGTCGCGGCAGTGACTTTTGCCATCGCTTCGACGTTGTCATTCGGCACTGGGTCCTCCAAGAACATTATATCAAATGGCTCCAAACGTTCGGCGAGTTTCATCGCTGAATGCGTGCTGAATAGGCTGTGACAGTCAATACTGATGTCGATCCCATCCCCAGCCGCCTCTCGTGCGGCGGCGACCAACGATGTCATCTTCTGCAATTCCGCTGTACTGAGTTCCCGATTGACCGCATCCTGCTTGAGTTCGTTTGCAGAGTTGTCAATGTCGAATTTGATTGCTTGATAGCCGTCTGCAACGCCTTCTCTGGCGCGTTGCGCCCAACCCTCCGGGGTGTTACTTTTTCCATGTCCGACATCGGCATAGAGCCGGATACGATCCCGATACTTTCCACCTAACAGTCGATAGACAGGTACGCCGAGACTCTTTCCGAGCAGATCCCACAGTGCCGTTTCTATCCCACCGATAGCCGATAAACCCATTGCGTATCGGTTGCTCGCGGCACCAATCATTCGGTGGTAGAGGGGTTCTATATTTCTTGGGTCCGCACCAACGAGTGTATTCTTATATTGCAGGACAATTTCAGCGATTCCCGCGCCAGGATGCGCCTCGCCTATCCCTGTCAATCCGTCATCGGTTTCGATCTGGACGTAGTTCCACTGTTTGTATCCCTTGAGTGTCATTGCTTTTACATCGGTGATTTTCATTTCTGTTCCTTTTCGTGTATGAGATCGGTTAAAAGGTCAATAGGTGTTGCAATCCGAAGAAATTTGATATTATTTTCGTTTCAAGAGATTGTCCAAAGGGGTATATTCAGTCTCTTGAGGTAACTCCGAAACAATAGTGCATCCGTCGCGTTTGAAGAGTTTGTATGCCTTTGCATCCGGTGTAGAGGTAATCACACGGTAACGGTTTCCAACAATCTCGAGCGCAGCGTTGTTGTCGCAGGCGATCCCGATACCACCTCGTTTATCAATCATTGTTGAGAAGGCATCCTCCCGTTTCTCGAAATGGTAATGCGGACAATATACAGCATTGATGAATCCCAATCCACTCACACGGATATAGTCCCACTCTACGTTGCTGGAGAAGGAACGAGAATCACTGCAACCGTATTTGAACCAGCAAATCGCGCCTGCGCTGAGACCCGACAGAACAATACCACGAGACGCGGCTTCTGCTAACACCGTATCCAACCCCAACCGCCGCCATATTTTCATCATCCCGTAGGTGTTTCCGCCACCGACATAAATCAGATCTGAATCCAACACCAACGCTGACATTTTCTCAAACGCCGGAGGATTCTGAATCAGGTTGAGGATGCGCGTTTGACACCCGAAATGCTCACCGTAACATGCCTCGAAGGTCTCTACGTATCCAGCGGCGTCACCGCTGGCGGTCGGAATAAAGAGTGCCTTTGGTCGTTCTTTGCCGGTCAACTCAATGATGCGTTTGTCGATGTCGGCGGTTTCCAGCAATTTAAGTTCTCCACCACCGATTGCGACAATTTTTCTGGCTGTGTTCACCAAATTATCTCCAAAAAGGTTTTTACGTGTGTTGGTTAGAAAAGTTCAATTCTATTGCGTCTGCTAAGCATTCATGATAACATATCTCCTAAGATCGTGCAACAGCGGCGAAAGGTTTTTAATTATTCCTTGCGGTTAGAGAGCGTGACGTTGGACTTTGAGGTTTCTTTGTGAAATCCGCTCTCCATGCGCAAGCCGCGTGTGGGAAACCTGCGGGACAATACGAGCTACGGGCTGAGTGATATAAGGAGATCAATTAATGGCAGATCAGAAAATTAAGACCGCTTATGAGCAGGACGGTTATGTGGTAGTTAGGGATCTTATCGATGATAGGGATTTAGAGCCGATTCGCGACTTTATCAAGGCGAAGGTTGATACGTATAGCCGTGAGCTACATAGTGAAGGAAAGCTATCGTCGCGTTATGAAGACGAATCCTTTGAGCGACGCTACGCTGCGATCTGCGAAGCGTTGGATATACTACCCCGCAACTGGTCTTTTGGTATGTATGGACGTGAGTTTTACGACCTCTACAACCTCCCTGGCGTTCTGGATGTGCTTCGTCTTCTTTTGGGACCTGAAGTCTCGAATATAGGCACGCCTGCCCTACGGACGAAACTCCCGGGAAGCGTGATTACTTCGTTCCCATGGCACCAAGACAGCCAATATTTGGACCAGTCGACTATCGGGAAGAAGGAGAAACACACAGGCGGTCTCCACATGGTTACGGTATGGGTGCCGCTGGTGGAGGCGACGGTCGAAAATGGATGTTGCTGGGTGATTCCTGGGAGTCACCGTTGGGGTTTGCTGGACGGTGCGCGGGGTGCGGATTCAAACGTCCGGATGGAAGAGGATGTTGAGACACGTGGCACGCCAATGCCTATCCCTCTTAAACCGGGTGGTGCTTTGTTCATGTCGAACCTCTGCGTACACACCAGCAAGGTGAACACGACGCGAAAATCCCGTTGGAGTATCGACTTCCGCTACTTTCCCACACCTGACCGAGCTGACTTGACTGCCGAAGTGCGCGAAGCCGCCGAATTCGTGAAAACGAAAGCTTTAAGGGGTCGTCGGGTGCCGCTTGTTGTGCTTACTGAAGGTCGTAAGCCGACGTGGAAAGAATGGGATGCAGCGCATCGTAAATTGGATTGAATGGGTGTGAACCGAACGCTATTCAGGGAACTGTCGATCAAATGCATCCAACATCGCCTGCATACGCTGCCTAACCAATCTGCGAGATCCATAGCCATCGCAAAAGATGTAAAGCTCATCATTGCGGATGCCGTTTACCACTTGTTCACCGACCAGATCGGGTTTGATTAGCTCGATATCCAAGCGTTTCAGCCACTGGATTTTTCGGTGACGGGTGGCTTCGTCATCTTTTGGATTCGTGTGAAAGACAGAGAGTTCCGTATCCACGGCATCAGGACAGAGCACAGAAGCGGAAATGAGCGACTTCGGGGGTGTCTCTCTGTCCCACCGATCCGTGCCGGTGCGATACATGTTTTGCCAGTGATCCTTGGCGTGTTCACCCGCCAGTTCTACGCGCAGCACTTCGGTCAATGCGATGACTCCCGCTTTACTAATACCATACGGAACGCCGCGTCCTTGTTGTGCGAATCCCGTGATAGAAGCGGTGTTGACGATGTGTCCACCTTCTCCATGACGTGCTATCCGTGGAACGAACACCTGTACTCCGTTTAGGACGCCGTGTAGATTGGTATCCATCGTCCGATGCCAATTTTCCCTTGTAACCGACACTACGGGTCCTCCAGGACCAATACCAGCGTTGTTGCAGACGACGTGTACTTTTTCAAATACCGACTCTGCCTTATCCGCCGCGGCTTCCATCGCTTCTCGATTACAAACATCGACTTCAATGGCGAAAACATTCTCTGGGCTATCTAAAATTGATTCAGCTACCTTGAGTTGCTCGGTTTTGATGTCCGCAAGCACTACCCGCATTCCATGCTTCAGGCAGGCTTTCGCAATCCCCAGACCAATTCCCTGAGCACCACCGGTTATAAAGGCAGTTTTACCAGTTAAATCGTCCACGATCAAACCTCCAGTCTATCATTATTTTTTTGATGAGATCCGTGTTCCAATGTAAGTACGACAAATCTGTAGGAGTGGCAACCGTATAGGAAGTGGAGGAGGGGAGGATGCCGGGAGATCGTGGAGCCTCCCCATAAGTTGATGCACTTGTTGGCGTGTAGTTGTTAAACACTGTTTAGCGTGAAGTGAGATTGTAGATACGCGGCTTGTATTTACCAATGAGCGGATTAAATGCCTCTGTATCGCCATTCTGCGTGCGCTTGATGAGTTCCTCTTGATTGAGGTGGTTGAGTTCTGTATAGGCTGCCAAAATCGGGAATCGAGAAAATTTACAATGAGTCGGCTATCTCCACTTGCTCCTTAAGCGAGATGTGGAACATACCTTGGTCAAGGGTTCCGGCGTAAAGTCGATTGTTCCAGACAACGAGTGATCGAATTCTATTGGGAACGTCTACGGAAAGCAATTCCCACTCGCTGTGGGCATCTAATCGGTAGGCACCGCTATCGCCGACACCGTAGATTGTCGTGCCGTCTACAGCGAATTTGTTTATAACGGTGGGCATCCGGTTTTTATCGGTGATGACGTGCCAGTGTTCCCCAGTTTTTGAGATCAAAACACCTTTGTCAGTTGCGATACAAACGGTTGAACCCGCGAAGGTAATCTCCTTGAAATGTGCAAAGCGGATCGGCAGCGTTGGGGTGATGTCTTTCCAGCTATCTCCGCTGTCAAGAGATTGAAACAATTTTCCAGTCCGCTGACCAGCGTAGACGGTTTTACCTAAAACTGCCAATGCAAATTTGTTGTAGTAGGCATCTGTAGATTCGGGGTCAATATTGACTAACCCTGTGTCTGTCCATTTGGAAGTGCCGGGTTTCCATTTGAAAAGCCGCTGCTTGTATTCAGCGTAAAATGTTCCATCACTGGCAGCAAAGACTCCGATTTTCGTGCGTTTTTTTCTCAGCAGCAACAACAGATATGAGGCATGGTCATTGTCATTGTCTGGTGCTGGCTCGGCTTCAAAAGCGGGGACCCCATGAATCGGGATGAGTTTATCATCCGCTGCGGATGTGCGGAAAATACTCGGTCTGTTCTCCTGAATCGCAATGACGTAGAGGACGTTATGGGCAATCGTTAGTTTTATGGTAGCATAAAAATCGGGATCCAATTTCTGTGTGTGCTCATGGGTATTGAAATGAACACTTCCCCAAGTCTCACCACCATCAGTTGACTGGACAAGGTTTCCGCCGAAATTTCCGCCGATATACATATAGAGTCTGTGATTTAGAGCAATCAAGTCGTGCATTGCGGGTCCTGTCATTCCTTCTACATAAGGGTGCCAGGATTCACCGGCATCGGTTGTGCGGCTGATCCCGAATGCATCGGCTTTGTAAAATGTATTCTCATCAATAGCCACTGCTGGAAATCTCGATGCGCCAAGTAAATTGACGGTAGATCTGAGGTGTGTCCACGTTTTTCCACCATCAATGGATCGAAATTCGCCTACTCCAAGGACGAAGAGGGTTTTACCTACAGCCAAAACCTGTATGGCAGAGTCTATGTTTGTGAGTTGAGATTCATCCGTAGGTGTCGTAGGTGTTATTTCAGTCCATGAGGCTCCAAAATCGGCTGAGTGGAAAACCCTTTTTTCTGGAGGGGTTGACAGACTTGGATATGATTTGGTGGATGCTGAGTAGAGGAAATCACGTGCCATTCCGACATAGAGGTTATTTTTGTTGACTGTCAAGGCGTAAACGGCACCAGATACGTCAGTGAGCAATTGTTGCCAATCGCTTGAACCGAGGCGATAGAGCCCCTGGTTTGTGCCAGCGAATAGGATGTTTCCGACTACAGCAACTGTGTCAATCCGTTTTCCTGTCAATCCGTTGTTTATGGGTGTCCAGTGCTGACCAGCATCAGTAGATCGAAAGATTCCTTCATCTTGGAGGGCAAGGTACAGTGTTACCGTTGCGTTCGGATCGTGTTTTTGGATTCCCGCTGTGGCGATGAGTCCACTTGCGACCCCCTTCGGACGCGGTCCAAGAGCATTCCACGTTTCACCGCTATCTCCCGAAGCGAGCACCTCATCAACGGAAACAGTATAGAGGGTGCCTTGGTGTTCTGTCATAGGCACTCGGTACTGTCCGGTGGTATCGGTGTTAATAAGCACCCATGTTGCGTTGGGTGTCAATTTATAGAGCCCTGTGTTTGTGGCAGCGTAGATTGTTCCGTCAGTAGCTTTAAAGATGTTGAAGACGATACTGCCTTTCGGTCCGATTGACTGTGTCCACTGTGAATTGGAAAACTGGGAGGTATCGTCGTCCCACGCGTTTGTTGTGAGGGTGGTCTGCGAGGTTTGCATGCCGGCGCCGCTGTTTTTACCGGGGGTAATCCCTCTGCCGATCTGATGCCGCACGGCGGGCTTTGCAACAATCTCAAGGTAGATAGGCACATCAACGAGTTCAATGGTAGGTTCAGATTGTGCGTCAAAACTATATGGTTGCTGGAACCGGAGGAGGTATTGACCACCGATGCCAAAGAGTATCACCAAGGCGACTGCGGCACTGAGAGCTGCCAAAGGGAGTAAGGGTTTCTGAGCCGGTGGTGTTGATGTGGGGCTCAGGTCGGCAATGTGTCGCATGACGTTCTCAATGAGATTGTCAGACAACTGCACACCGCTCAGCGTTTCGCGCACGAGTGCTTCCTCTTCTTGTAGACGCTTGCGTGCGCGTCGGAGTCGGCTTTTAATTGTGTTCACTGACACACCTAAGAATCTGCCGATCTCTTTGGTCGTCATTTCACCGAGATAATAGAGCGTCACGACGGTGCGTTCACTCTCTGGAAGTTTCTCCAGAAGCGTTTTTACGAGATTCTGGCGACGCTTTTCGGCTTCGATTTCACGTTGGTGTAAATGGGAAGCCTCTTCTATCTCTTCTGGAAGTGTTTCCTCTAAGGATTGCATACTCAACCTGGCCATTTTCGCTTTATTTCGCTTTATCCAATTAATGCAGAGCCGATTGGCGATGACATAAAGCCATCCACCAAATCGGTTTAGATCCTCCAGTGTTCCAAGTTTTTTGTAGACTTGAACGAAGGTGTCTTGGGTAATTTCCTCAGCAATCTGAAAATCCCCGATTTTCCGCCATATAAGAGCATGAACCCCCTTTTGGTGTTTCCGCATCAATATACTGAACGCCTCGTCGTCGCCCGACAAAATTCTGCGAATCAGTTGCACATCGTTATTTATCATCAGAATTCCCCATCATCTTGGTTAATGAAGGATCCTCCTTGGTTGATGAACCCTCTTCGTTAATAGAGTTTCATTAGAATTACGCTACCCTTTTTTAATTAAAAGACACAATTTATTGGGAAAAGGGTGCATTTACATCAAAAATATTTGAAAAATACGATTTTTTTATTTTTTTACGGATTGGTGGCTTGTTTAGGGCAAGCAATTCTCCTACATTAGTCATCAGTTGACAGTAGGATCACGAAATATTTTTTCCGAACTGACTCTATGCGATTTTGAGTAAGTTCCCGCTCAAATAGCGGACAATAGTTCGGTTTTTCGTGGGGATGTTTTCAACTGACGCGTCCGTGGGATTCCATCGTGATAACGAGGCTGACCTAATTGTAGCATAATACACAATTCCTAAGCAACTGAAGATACATCTATGTCACACGACGAGCCCCTTCTTATATCTTTGGCACTGACTCTCCATAGGTATACGAATTATACCGATCTGAAGAAAATTGGTGTTTATGCACCCATTCGCTGCAAAACGGTGTCTTTAATTTTAAAGGGTACCCTTACAACCCGTACCTTGAGTTATATTAACTTTTTTAAGTGACTACCGGAGGAATCCAGATGAAATGTGTACTCGCCTTTTACATAATCAGTGGGATACTACTATGTGCGAACGTTTCTTCACTTTTCGCAAAAGCCCCGAGAACCGCCAAAGTCGTATTTAGATCGGTGCGCGATGGTAATGCCGAGATTTATATCATGAATCCAGATGGTTCTGATCAGATAAACTTGACCCGGCACCGTGCCAAGGATATCGCGCCTGTCTGGTCGCCGACAGGTAGACAGATTCTTTTCCAATCGGATCGAGGCGGGATACCGGATCTCTACCTTATGGACCCAGATGGAACGAACGTACGTCAAGTATTCAAAAAATTAATAGGCAGAGAGTTCCCAACGTGGTCGCCTGATGGAAAAGCGATTGCTTATCACCGATTTCACACATTCTCTATCTACACCGCCTCAATTGACGGAAAAAATGAGGCAAAACTTGCGGATGGCTTATGGCCTGCGTGGTCTCCTAGCGGTTCTGAGATCGCCTTTATGGCAGGCGAGTTTGTTTGGGCTGAGAACGGCAATCTCAGATTTCCGGATGTCAGAGTCGAGGTTATCAATCTACAAACGCATGTACAAGAGAAGCTTCTTCCGAGGAGTATTTGGATGTATGGCCCTACCTGGCGACCCGATAGTACTCAGATAGCCTTTACTTGGAACGGTAGGCAAGAGAACGGTTTTTTAGGGGGTAAGGTGGGAGTGCATACCACAGGTATCTATGTTGTGAACCGAGATGGTAGCGGACTTATGAAGATATTTGATGCTGGAGAAAACGCGGGAGTGTCTTTCCCTACTTGGTCACCACACGGGAATGAATTCATTTACAATTACAGTACTCAGAATCCTGTCAGCAGACAACTCTTCAAAGTCTCTTTGGACGGTGGCACCCCAGAGCAGCTCACACGCCGGGGTGATAACTTCAACGCGGATTGGTTCGATCCTGCGTTTGCTTTGCCAGTCTCACCCCAACCGTCCCTTTCGACGACCACGTGGGGGAAACTCAAAACACAAGACTAATGTCATACAGAAATAGTCTCTTTTGGCAAACGCTTGCATTTTCAAATGCTCTGAATTTGTGGGAATCGCCTTTCGGCACCTTCGATGCGGCGAGTCAATAAACATTTATGTGAATATTTTTCCACTGTAGGAGCGAGTTGTGCTCTCGATTTTGTGCCGAAACCTTAACATCCGTGAACGAGAACCAGGATCGGAATCGAAAACTAAATAGTCCTGCCGGTAAATCTTTCGCTTAGGGTGAGGGCTTTGTGTCTCCTTTGTCTATATCTCTAAGTCGTAGAAAAATCTTGCGTTTCCGATTGGTATGGCGTATACTATCTATTCATAAGAAAAAATTTCAGGGGTCTGTTTGAAGGAGTTTTCCATGAATAAAAGAATTAGTGATTCCGCTTTGGTTATCATAGGTGCTCTCTGCGTTTTTATGATCGGGTTTAAGCCAGATGCTCTTGAATCTGTAGCAGACGATGCCACTGTCCCTGTTACCGATGAAAGTGTTGAACGTGTTGCCCCCGAAGCTATGGCTCTGATCCCCGCAGGCGAGTTTCAGATGGGAAGCGGTGATGTCGGGCAATACAAAGACGAGCAACCTGTGCATACTGTCTATGTTGAAGCGTTCTATATGGATGTCTACGAAGTAACGAATGCACAGTACAAAAAATTCATTGATGCCAATCCGCAGTGGCAAAGAGACCGTATGAAGAGAAGATTCCACAATGGAAACTACCTGAAAGACTGGTATGGAAATAATTACCCTGAGGGTAAAGGCGACCATCCGGTGAAGGTGAGTTGGTATGCAGCAATGGCATATGCCAAATGGGCGGGCAAACGCTTACCGACAGAGGCGGAGTGGGAAAAGGCTGCCCGCGGTGGCTTGGTTGGTAAGAAATATCCGTGGGGCGATTCAATAGATGCCAACAAGGCAAACTACGGCGGGCTCGTTGGCGATACTACCCCTGTCGGAACGTATCCTGCAAACGGATATGGTCTGTATGATATGACGGGTAATGCGTTTGAGTGGTGTCTTGATGCATACGATTCGGATTTCTATACGAGATCGCCGCGTCACAATCCGTTGTCTGGTGCCAATACTGTTGATTGGTTGATTGATAATTTTACGAAGGTTAAAACATCTCGCGTGGTGCGTGATGGTTGCAACGGCTGCGACTCTTTTGCTGTGCGCGTTGCTGATCGTGGTGCCCGCGACCCTGAAGGCAGTTTCGGTTTCCGATGTGTGAAAGATGTGATCCCCTAAGTGCTTACCTAATCAAATACTGTACTCACTCCCAAGTCGCGTCCTGCATCAAACTGGCTTGAAGATTGAAGAGTTGCGCGTAAAGCCCGTCAGTTTTCATCAACTGCTCATGCTTACCTTGCTCTGTTATCTTACCATCGTCTAACACAATAATCCAATCGGCGTTGATGGTTGCCGCCAATCGGTGCGTAATAAAAAGCGTCGTCACGCCGGACATCATTTCCTTGAGTTTCATAAATAATTCATATTCTGCTCTCGGATCAAGCGCAGCAGAGGGTTCGTCGAGCATGAAGAAACTTCCTTGCTTTGCCAATGCTCTGGCGAGTCCAACTTTTTTCCATTGTCCCCCGGAAAGCTCCGTGCCACCAAACTCTTTTGATAAAATCTCCGAGAGCCGATTCGCATCAATTTCCGTTGATGGCGCAAAGCCCGCCTCGTCTAAAACTCGTACGACATCCCTATCAGATCCTTGACCGAGTAATACATTCTCAGCAAGCGTCAAGGCATATTGGCTCGAATCTTGAAATAAGACTTTCGTATGTTTGAACCATTTTGAAGTGTTAGCAGAAGAAAGTGGAATGCCATTAACGAGGACTTGTCCCTGCGTTGGTGGGTATAATCCGATAGCCATCTTCGCGATTGTGCTTTTACCTGCAGCATTCTCGCCAACAAGTGCTGTCATCTTGCCCGGCTGTAACTCCAGGTTGATATCTTTCACAGCGAACACATCCGATCCCGGATACTTAAACGAAACCCCTTCAAAAGTAATCGTCGGCAGCTTTCCGTTCTTCAGAAGATCGGGCATTTGTGAGGCACTGCTTTGGCTTTCTTCCGCTGGGATTTCCATTTTCAGAACCCTTCGGATGCTCAATACATACAATCCATGCTCGAACAACGAAGAAATCCCAACAAAAACCCGATACGCAGTGCTTTGTGTACTGGTAACCGCCTGAATGTACATGGCTATCATACCAACCGTCACGGTTCCAGCCTCAATTGACTGCAAGGCCATGAACAGCACAAGTACAAAACCCGCCGCCATACACAACCCACCTGCAATTTGATAAACCATTCGCTTAAGACTTTGACGACGCTCCGCGGTGAACCAAGTCCTAAAAACTTGACTGTACTTTTCAAAAAGCCAATGCATCGCATTCCAAATACGGAGTTCTCTACAGGTTGTTCTACCCGACCAGATCCCTGATAAAAAACCCATTCTTCTCCGAAGAATTGACAATCTCTCGGTCAGTTCCCAACTCTGTTTGATAATGTGTTGATCTAAGAGGATATACGGGAGTGTAATCGCAACGACGGCTACCGCTAACCAAGGGCTTAACTGACTCAATAGCACGAACATCGACCCAAACATGACTAAATCGCTACCTAAATCAATAGTCGCTGTAAAAATTTGTGGGATCCGATCTTTTGTGCCGTTAGCCATCTCCAAATTATTATAAATCTCCGCGGATTCAAGTGAAATATAGGGCAGTTTTGAGGTCTTTTCCATCAAATCCATCGTAATATCATTCAGCAGATGGTTCGACAAAACACCACCAAGCCAACCTCGGAGCGGCGTAATAAGCCGTTGCACCGCAAAGAGACCCCCTTGCAGCCCAAACACAAGACCGACCTCGCCAAGTGTCGCTGTTCCTTGAACGTAGTCAACCGACCGGTCAACAACTTTACTAAAAATGTAAAGGCTCGCAACCGGTTGAAGACTTAAAATCAGAGCCGTGAAGATCATAGATGTAGCCCAAAAAAAATGTCTCCGCAACACGATTCCTAATACCCAGAAAATCGCCATGAGTCGATACCATACGTTGGTCCTTTCCATGGATACATTCTCCTTCTCTTTAGACAGATTGATACTTATACCTATGTATGATAGATGTAAACACCTCTGTATCGCCATTCTGAGTTCGGGTGATGAGTTTTGCCTCATTGAGATAGTCGAGCATCTCATATCTCGTTAAACATCTATCCATATTGCCTCCGCTTCTGCCAGCATCTCAAAATGAAGGCGGTAAGTGTGATACCCTTTTATAATTAGAGACACAACTTTAGATGAAAAGGGTGCATAATGCAGAATATAAACACCTACCGGAACTACAAGATGACATTTCATGAGTATTGAACCCAATGCTCATGATGCTCAAATTGCTTGCAATGCACACCTCTTGCTCTTATTTCAGTGCATAATATTCAAAGTTTCAACAAGGTAGACGGAGGTAAACGCGCAAAGCCTGCGACACTGCGGCGTGAAGTACCCCGATATAACAAGGTGGTGGACGTTGGTTGTAAGCGGCAGGCATAGGGGACGTGTGAAATTTCAGAGTATTCAGAGTAAAACTGGAAAATTCTCAAGCTCGACAAGAGGTTAAAAAACTACGCCCTGACAGGATTTTGAGCGTTTTTTCTCAAAGGTTCTTGGAACTTTACTCTGAAATTGTATCGGTCGCGATCAGGAGATCGCTCCTACAGTAAGAGGATGTGGATGTGTATCCTGATCATCACAACCTGCTGTCTTGAATCGTGCGATTGCACAGCGTTCGGTGAGTTCAGCTTTGGTATAACGCGCCGCTGGCGATGTAGGTTCAAAAGGCTCACACATCATAGCGCATGAAAGATAGAAATGCTCCCATAAAGAAGACCAAATTGAATAGAAACAGGAGTAGGACGTCCAAACTCACTTCGGCGAACGAGGTAGAAAAATCGGAAGGGGTATCGTCAAATTTTGGAATCCTATCCAAACTTATCTGAAACTTCGTCGATTTCTGCCTCTCCGCATCTTCAAGAAAGATATTGGGATTGAAAGGATATTCTTCGTATGTAAACTGTAGCAGGCCTCGACGATATTCGATAGCCTTTTTGAAAAACCGCTCGTAATGTTTGATGCCGGTGCCGATTAACGCCTCACAGCCGATTTGATAGATCGCCGTTGGGGAGATACGGGATATATGCTGCGCCAGTTTCACCTGATGGAGTTGTTGTTGGCGGTATTCATTGTAGATCACTTGCTGAGCATCGGCGATTCTGGCGGCACGGGTCAGCGGTTCGCCCGGCGACCAGTGTGCGCTAAATCTACCCTCGCCGTACCGCTTACGGATTTCGTGCGTCGTATCATTTGCCCGTCTGGCTATCGTTTCCTCATCAGGGAGTTCTGCCAATCGACTTGCCAGCAATCCGCCTGTCCTTGGGATAAACACCACAAAACAGACCCAAACCAAAAGGAGGAGGACGAGGCTGACCGATGAGGTTCTCGTTAGGCAGGAAACCAACATCCCAAGTGTGGCGAAAACAGAAATATAGAGGATTGAAAACAGGACGACGCCGCCAATCTGTAGCCAATAGGTCGATTCAAAAGGTAGAATGCCGAAAAGCGAGATGATGAGGGTGTTCATGCAAATCCCGATGATCAACGGAATTGCGAGGCTGATGATTGTGCCAATATATTTTCCGAATAGCAAAGTTGCGCGAGGGAGTGAATTAGAGAGACAAAGACGGAGCGTGCCGGTTTCTGCCTCGCCTGAAATGCTGTCATAGGTCATCGCAAATGCTGAGAAACTCAGAATGACACCGACGGTAAACACCCAATCCAATGCGTCAAATCTCTGGAGTGTGTAGTTCCTGCGCAGGATGGTTTGGGGACCGATAAGTTCAAACGCATCTACTGCAAAGGCATTCGGTAGGTCTTTTTCATGCCCTTCAGCAATAAACCCCAATGGACTCGGCGAACGATATATTAGCAGGTTTGGTCCAAAACTGACTACAGCGTGTAAACCTTTCTTCGCCTTCTCTTTCAGAATATCCATATTTTCGCTGACGTTTTCACGGTAATCTGCGACCTGTTGGCGGTAGTTGTGGATATACAGTACACTTCCGGTCAACATTAAGACGATTACCAGAAGCAATGTCAGGGCGAAACGGAGGCTCTGTAGATGATCTAAAAGTTCTCTCCAGATAATTTCACGTAGCATCTTTTCACCTCATCTCGCTTTTCAGGAACATCGCTCCGGTCATCAGAAACAGCAGGACGCTGAGAAAAATCAGATAAACCAAATCCGGGAAGGTGCCTCCGAGAGCGACGTTTCCCCAGGCGGGTCCACTGGTAAAAACAGGCATACCACTTAAGTCGAGTGGTTCCACGTCATCCCATTCTTTCGGTGTGAGGTTTTTGAAAAACGTGTCCTCGTCCGATGCTACGAGTCCAGCTTGTGAGGGCATATCGTTGAGATTGACAGGCGTGAACCAACTGATACTTGAGAAAGCACCTTGTTCTTGCATATATGCCATTAGTACCTTTCGGTAATCCTGGACTTGCTGGATGAACCGCTCATACCGTCGCAAATCCGTGCCGGACAGACCTGCAGAGATGTTGTAGTAAACCCATGCAGGAGAAAGTCTGGAAAGATTTTCAGCCAAAACGGTCTGTCTTTTCAGCGAACGGTAGTATCCCTGATAGAGGTTTCCTATCTGTTCTGCGTATTCAATGCGCTGTGGAATGTAAAATTTGGCACCGTCGAGATACCAGAGCATCGCTTCTCTGGATGCTGTTAGCACTTGGAAAGCAAATGGCAGATTGCCGCTGACTACGCCGTATCCTGTTGCAAAATACGAACTACTTCGATGCCCTGCGCCGTAATCCATGATTTTCTCCCAAAACGCTGTCTCGATTGCGGCGCGCTCTATATTAACCACGGATTTGGAGGGTATCGGTCGAACCTGTTTGGCAATATACACCGCACCGTTTGGGATGATGAACACAATCACAATCCAGAGGAATAGCAACCAGACGAGTGCCCTCGCCGATCGCTGGGTGATTGCTGAAACCAACATTGAAAGCAGGAAAAATACGGAAAGGTATAACGCCAAAACCGCGAAGAGTCCGACGAACCGGTTCCATTCAGAGATACGAAATTCTATCATCGGGTTTGCGTTTATCAATATAGCCGCAGCTATCCAACCGACCGCGAGTGGCACCAGGAGACTCGCCATCCCGCCGAGGTATTTCCCAATCAGGATATGGTATTTCGACACGGGGTTTGATGCTACGAGCGCGAGCGTTCCGCCTTCACGTTCACCACAGATGACATCGTAAGCGATTGAGATCACGAACAGGCTAAACGCAATCTGCACCATCAGCACTGCGTCAACAGCGGAAAAAACGTTCAGAAGTGGGTTGCCACCGCCGAGTATTTTCGCCTCTGTGGGGACATCTTCGTAGGAAACTTTTACCGTACTTCCGAGCTGCCGCTCCATCCCTAAGCAGATAATACTTAAAGGTTCAGGTAGTTTTGCGACGTCCACCCGCAGGTGCGAATACACCTTCACTGCCTCAAGGGCATTTCGGTGCTCGATTTCTGCCGCATTGTGGACGCTGAGTCGCTTTTCGTAATCCTCCATCAGTACATACGTGCTAGCGACGAAAAGCGCGAGGCAGACGATTAACCCTATCAATAAGCGGAGGGAGAGGATGTTCTGTGTGAACTCTCTTTTCGCAATGATCCAGATGGGGGACATCTAAAAGTCTCCAGTTAGTGGTGAGAAATTGAATCAAACTTGCGCTCATACGCTTCAGTGAGTTCAGTATTGCCTAACTTCCTATGGATGTCGGCAAGTTTCCAGAGGATGAATTCCTTGTCTGGATACTGTTGCTCAGCTACCTGAAAAAACGCAAGCAGATCCTCATATCGCTCTACCGTCTTGAGTATGTCGAACAGTGTCTGATACCCCTGAAGGTCTTGTACCATCCCCGACTTGAGACGTTCAATAAGAGCAGCCGCTGATTGTTCGTTTCCTAATAGGGTATAGAGTCTGACAAGTTGCGGATAGAGGTCAAAGAAACGTTTATCATCAGGGTAACGCTTATCATCAGGATGTCGCGCAAGTATTTCTTCAATGGCAGTGAGAGCCGCTTCGTGACTACCGTACATATCCTCCGGCGTGTGTTCCCAAATAATGGAAGATCTATAAATCTGATGAGAAAAGCTTAAGTTCAAAGCCTCAAAGTCCTCATTCACGTGATGCCAACAACGGACAAGTGGTATGACATCACCGAATACCAAACGTTGTTCAATTTTCTTATGTCGATATTCTGGAGCAAGTTGATACCCGTAACTCATAGGTGTTCTCAGATCTGTGTCAAACTGATCGCTCTGAATTGCCTTGCCGATTGTCACCAAATCTATGTCCGGATTAAAACCGGCCGTCCCATTTTTGTCATCAGCGGGACAGATGAAGACCTGTGCATCTGCCAAGTATTTCGGATGAAGATCCGAGAGCCATTCAGGAAAATTTTCGTATTCCTTCTGGTAGGTCTGAATCGCCGTGCCAATTGCGATCAAATTTTGTGTACAAAGTTCTATGTTTCTCTCGTGCATCCCGGAATTCTCTCCCACAGTAGATGTCAAAAGCGTTTCAGGAGTCTGCGAGTCGGCATTGCCGTTATGAGTTGAGGGTGTATCGCGTCCAATCCGATTGCGGATGTCCGGTTTCGAATCAATATCAAGGACAATGGGTGCGTCGATGATTTCAATCGTGTGTTCAGATTGTGCGTCAAAACTATATGGCTGCTGAAAATGGAGGAGGTATTGGTTGCTTGCGCCGAGCATCAAGGCAATCAATATTACAGCCGTTCCGAAAGCTAACCACGGTAGCAACGGTTTTGTCGTAGGCGAGGGTGTAAGTTTAATATAGGGAACTTGCCTCATGATGTTGTGTATGAGATTCTCTGATATCTGTAAGCCGCCGAGAACTTCCTGAACTAAGAACTCTTCTTCCTGTAAACGCTTCCGTGCCCGATGCAGACGCGTGTTAATCGTGCTTACGGAGACCCCTAAAAACTTACTAATCTCTTTGACGGGCATTTCGCCGAGATAATAGAGCGTCGCAACAGTGCGTTCACTTTCTGAAAGTCTTGCCAAAAGATTTTTGACGATTTCACGGCGACGCTCGGAGGCCTCTATCTGCCGTTGTTCCGACAAGTGATGCATGTAAGACGATTTTTCGATTTCTGCCATAGGTGTGTCTTCTATCGACTGCACCGCAAGTTTTTTCTTCCGCAGCCAATCAATACAAAACCGGTTTGCGATAACATATAACCATCCAGCGAATTGATGGGGATCCTTGAGTGTCGGAAGTTTTTTGTAAACTTGTAGGAAGGTGTCCTGTGTAATTTCTTCGGCGTGATGGAAATCGCCGATCTTCCGCCACACGAGTGCGTGAACGCTCTTTTGGTATTTTTCAACCAAAACGCTGAATGCCTTTTCGTCGCCGGATAAAACATTGTAAATGAGTTGAACATCGTCTTCTTTTTTCACGAAGATCCCTTTCAATGGATAGATTCGGTTGTGTTTAATCTGCCAAATAGCAGCATCAAATGTGGCGTCTTATAAGTTAAACAACGCGATATGGTTTATATCCTCTGTATATTAAAGACGAATTTATGCACAGAAATCTTACATAATTTGAAGGAAATGGAAAGAAATATGGGACTTTTTAACTGTTGTTGTGCAGGTGTGAGGTTTCGTAGGGAATGATGCCCAGTGCGGTTAGGGGATTTAGCCTGGGGAGAGACTAAATTCGTTCCTTAGAATACTGTAACACATTCAATATACCAATACCTTCTAAATGTAAACACACCCTAACGGAAGACAGAGAGAAGGATGTCATCCGTGTCCGCATTGTGTTGATGCGCCAGTTGCTCAATAGACATCTCAGGATTATCAACAACAAAACCGTCGTTGCTGAGTTGTTCGACAAGTTCGCTTACGTCCATGCCAACAACGGGTGCAAGCAAGACAATAGGAGTCTGTTCGATTCGATTAACAATGAGTTCCTCTGGTTCTCCTCCGTCCAGAAGGACCGATGTCGTGACCAAACTGATACCGATCAGCCAAGCAAGTGCTATGATACTAACAGCACCGCGTTGCGAGAAATACCTTTTGAATGGTCGCCAATTACTCAATATATGAAGAACGATGGCAACAGAAAACCCAATACCAACAAGTTCATGTGCAAATTTGACAGGATTTTCTGCAATGAAGAACATAAACAGACCGGTAATCGCAACGAAGATACCTGCGCCTATCGTAAGAGGGGTGGACCACCCTCGGGTGTTTAAATTTTTCATAGTTCCTCCGATCCTAATCGGTAGAGAAATATAAAAATGACGTACCTTCGGGTTAAGGGTATAGAAGTTAACGGGAAAGGTTTTGCTTATTTTATTATATCACAGAGAGTTTATTTCTACTACGAAATCCTCTATTTCTTCAGCGGCATTCAGTTTTAAGAAATTACCGGATTTCTCACTTTTTTTGCCGATTAGGTGCGGTTGGGAAACCGCACCTACCGGGTTTGAGGTAAAAATCGGACTGAAAGATGGAGAACTGAATGGCTCTGCCACTTCTTATGTTGAGTTTACGTTAAAAATAGGCATGTATGCCCATTCCTACGTAAACACCAGCGATCCCTTTAGATTGTAATTCGGTTTTTTCTCTGCCAAACCCTTGACCGACTCCTATGTTCAAACCGAGCGGAATCCCTCCGAGCGAGAACACAAGTTCGCCTCCAAAAGCGAGTCCGCCTCCTAACGTCGTAGATTTGACGATTTCGTCACGTAAATCCGGCTCTTTTTTATATCGCCATCCCCCTTCTAAGGTGAAATAGAGTCGGGATCTGTGCCACCTACCGTGGTGCTCGAATATGGCGTACGAAACGCCACCTCCTAACATGTGGTCGCTGTTCTGGTCGTTGAGAATAAAGCGTCCAACGGTTTGAAGGTATATGGGTGCCAGTCCAGTATAACGAAAACTCACTCCACCAAATTCAGAGGTGGCTCCCTGAAGTCCGATACCAAAATTCTTGGTGAGGTCTGGTTCTTGCGCCTGAACCGAGAAACTGAGGGTTATTCCTGCAAAAATGCAGATTAGGCAAAAAATTGTGCGTGTCATTGTTTTTCTCCTTTTTGTTTATTGAGCGATCAGTAATGTCACTCGGTGCGAATCAGTAGTAGATGGATGATACATGAGGATGTCCTGTTTATTGTCCTTGTTGAGATCTACCAGCCGAGTATTCCGCTCGTCCATAGGCAAGGTGACGGCGACCTTTTTGGGCTGTCGTGCTAACAGATTCGGTCCCGGGATACCCACAAAGACTTGCAGTTCTTCCCGGTTCTTCCCGACCAGCAGATCTAAGCGTCTGTCGCCGTTCACATCCCCCATCAGTACCGGCGAGAAGAATATGTTTTGTTTGTCAAAGGGGTTAATGTCTGGTCTGATTTTATGCGTGGCAGTTGGCTTTTCTGGATAGATGCCGTCTTTGATGCGATAGAACTCAACATCCATCATAACGGAATTACCGAGAAGTGCACGCATCATCCCCCCAACACCTATATTTACATCCCTGAACATAATGTCGATATGACCATCTCCTTCAAAATCCTGCAACCACACGGACGAATATCCCGAGTGCAGCAATCCACCTGCTCTTCCTTGCGGTTGGATCACTGTGTTTGCCTCCCGTGCGAACAGGATGCCGTCGGACGCTGACGTGCCGAAATGCACCTTGTATAGACTGCGCTGGTTCAGTAGGCTCCGCCCATTCAGCGAGAGGATCACCATGTCAGCAACACCATCGCCATTCACGTCGCCGAACGCGTACAGCACCGTCAACGTCGTGTTCTCTCTGAAACCAAAGATGAGCGAGAACGTATCCTCGCCACTGAATCCAAAGGCAATCGAGTAGGCACCGTCAGTGTCAAATGGAATATCAACAGTGAAAATCTCTGGCACCGTGGAAAACATTCCATTGGAATCCTGATAGTAAACGTCGAAATGGTCCCTGTTCCAGAACACGAGATCGCTGCGCCCATCCTGGTCGTAGTCCATTTGGTGAACACGACTCAGATACCAAGGAATCGTCATAGCGGTTATTCCGACTTCTCGGTAACTGCGGGTATCGTCCAAAGCAATTTCGTTGAGAAAGGGTTCGGGCGGTCCGAGTTTGATTGGGTCGGTGAATGAGCCGTTGCTCATTTGCGTGGCTACCCAGAAACCATCAATATCCGGCATTACCACGTCGTCGAGACCGTCAAGGTTGACGTCCCGAGTGATGTCAATATGGGGAATGCTACTGCCCCCCGTGGCGTTGTAGCCCGCAGTGATTTCAACCAAGGCGTGTTCCACCGCGGCATCAGGATCAAACCAGTTCAAGCGACCTTGTTCGTACGTGATTAGGCAATCGCGTCCACCGATGTTTGCGACATCAATAAATAGTGCTTCAGGACGCAGGGGAGCGTCAAGTCTCAGCACCCAAATACCATCAACAAACGCATAGATACGCAACTGCCGATTACCGCTCTCATCAACGTCAATTACAGCAAACTCCGCGATAGAGCCTCCGAGAAAAAATCCTGTCAAAACGGTTTGATGTTTGGCAGGACCAGTGGCGACCTCATACTGGTCGAAAGTGAATCCCGCAGGAGCAAGCACCATCGGACCGATCGCCTCGTTGGACAGTCCTAAGCAACTCGACAGGAATACGCTGAGAACCAATATGAGGAACAGGTTTCGTCGATAATACCTTGTTCGCTCAGTTACCGATCCCAGTTTTGGAATAAAAAAGTGTTTGAGAACTGGGTTTCGCTTTTTCATTTTTTCCTCCATATATTAACATATCTAAATAAATGAACAGTGTTAACCTATATACAAAAAAATATAACCGATGGATCTATTGAGCGATCAGCATCGTCACCCGATGCGGTTCAGTTCCCGGAGCCAGTTTCGGTGCTCCGTGAGCATCTCGCAGCGTGAATGGGTGATGCATAAGGATATCTTGCACCCCGTCCTTGTTGAGGTCCACCAGCCAGATGTATTCCTCGTCGTTGGGAACAGCGACCTTCACCTCCTGAGGTTGTCGAGCAAATATTTCTGGTCCCGGCACGCCGCTGAAGACGACCATCATCCGGGGGTGATCAGCGATGAGGAGATCCGAGCGACCATCGCCAGTAACATCTCCGATGCGCAAGGTTGTGTTGAAGGCGCGCGCGTAACGCTTTTGAGTGTTCCGTCTCTCGTGTGTCGCTCCTCGAAGCACGATGTCCAGTGGTACCCATCCCGGCTCACGATGGCTGGGTACACCGTCCAGAGCGATTCCACGGGTGGTGTTAGGTGTGTTGGGATAACGGCCTTTTTCCATTTGGTAGAACTCAAGACCCAGTCCGATGTCATCCCCCATGAATCCCTTGATGCTCTTCCAGACACTGCCCTTGAGAAATTCAAGATTAATAGTCGTGATCATCAGATCCATCTGACCATCGCGATTGAAGTCGTGCCGGTCCATCCTAAGTTGAACACTCTCATCCGACTGGAACGCGATGTCAAGGTCTCCTGAAAAAGCGATACCGCCGTCGGGTGTTGGCGCGCCGAAATGCACCTCGTAACTGGAGTGCTTTTTGGAGATGTCCTTGCCCGAAAGTTTGAAAACCACCAAGTCAGCGATATCATCACCGTTCAGGTCTGACAATGAGTGCAACACCTTTCCTGTCATATCTCCGATGGCGAGTAAGGAGCCCCGATCCGAGTCGAATGCCACATCGGTTAGAAAGGTTTTAGCCTTCGGTGTAAACAGCCCGCGTTCATCTTGAAGATGAACCTTGAAGTGGTCCTCATCCCAGAACACCAGGTCGGTACGACCATCTCTGTTGTAGTCGATTTCATAGACACGACTTTGAGACCACGGGTTGTACCGATATCCGTCGGCTCCGAGAATCCCCTCCATTTCAGTAGAAGGACCAATTTTTACTTTCTCGGCAAACACGCCATCGCTCATCTGGATGAAGACCCAGAAACCATCGGAGTCAGGCACTACCAAGTCATCGCGGTCGTCAGCATTCACGTCCTGAGTGACATCCACATGGGGAATTTCGTTCTCGCGAGGTGGCTTGAAGTTGGAAGTAACCACCACCAATGGGTGTTCCATCGTCGAAACCGGATCAAACCAGTTCAGACGCCCCTTCTCATACGTGATTAAGCGATCACGTCCACCGATGTTTGCCACATCAACGAACAACACTTCTGGACGTAGTGTTGTGTCGAATTTCGGTGTCCAAGTGCCGTCGCTGAATGTGTAGATACGCAAGTGTCGGCTGTCGTTCTCATCAATGTGCACCACGGCAACTTCCGCGATAGCACCACCGAGGAGAAATCCCGTCAAAACAGTCTGGCGTTTCGCAACGCCGGTGACGATTTCGTACCGATCAAAAGTGAATTCCGTGTGAGCAGGCACCGCCGGATCGGCAGCTGCATTGGGAAGTCCAGAGTAACTCGACAGGAATACACCAAAAATCAGTGTGAAGAACAGAATTCGTCGATAATACCTTGCCCACTCGGTTACCAGTTTCAGTTCTGCGGAAGAAAAGTGTTTGCGGTATAGGTCTTGCTTTTTCATTTTATTTCTCCATATATTAACATAGATAAATAAGTTTACAATGTTAAGTTATAGGCGAAAAAATATATTTAACTTTCGCCATATGGTTTTGAATCTATGCTTTTAAACCCTCAATTGTTGTGTGAATTACTGTGTCAATCAATTTGTCTTTCTCAGTCCAAGGGAAATCAGGGAAATCAATCAGGAGCAATGTGACACCATGAACCGCTGACCACAGCACCTGACCGGTGGTTTCGACATCCGCTTGTCGGAATCGTTTCTGTTGGATGCATTCGGAAACCATTTCACGTAAGTAATTGAACACCTTTTCGCCGACGGATCCCTCTTGTAGCCCTAAATCTTTCTGGAACTGAGGGCGGATGACAAATGTCAGTTTATAATCTTGCGGATATTTGAGCCCGAACTCGACATAAGCCTGTCCACTTCTTCTGAGAGTCTCAACCGGATCGCTTTTATCATTTTTTAGTTGCTCAAGCGTGTTCAACAGGTTCAGCAGTGTTTCTTTGCAAACCGAATCTAACAGATCAGCCTTGTCCTTGAAATAGAGATAGATCGTCGTCGGTGAGTATTCGATCTTGTTGGCAATCTTTCGCATGGAGACGTTCTCATAACCTTCGCTGACAAACAACTCTCGTGCCGCGACGAGGATTTGCCGTCGTAATTGCTCTTTTTCTCTTGCTCTACGTTCTTTGGTGCCCATTGTTTTAACCTATATTTACAGAGTGATTTAACTTTACAGTGTTAATATTATATCACATGTTTTTCTCTTTGTCAAATTATTTTTCAAAAATTTTTGTATCGGTTATATTTTTTCAAAGGTATTTAGGGAATATTAGGTGTTTTGAAGTCCCAAGAGGTGATAGAAAAAGGTGAGTGTGTTTGGTTATCACTTTTTCGCTTCTGTTTATCGGCACGATACTGCTGAACCCACTCATCAGAAACACTATCGGCTTGTTTTTGGAGATGTCTGGCACCAAACGCCAAATCTTCAGGATAAGAAATTTCCAGCCAATCCATAATCCTGAGAGCCGTTCCCTCATAGGAAGGCACGAAATCCTCATAAATTACTGTAAATGGGGTTATATGGTATTGAGTGAAGTACGACTGCCATGCCGCTTCGTGAAAGACAATCTCTTGGACAAAATAGTCGATCGCTTCAAAGTTGTACGCTGGTTCTTTTTCCAGTTCGGGGGTGGGGTCACCGGTCCTTTTCCACCAAATCAATGTCTGAAGTCCCTTCCATAAAGAAACGGCTTGGCGTATCTTGTCTCGACGCATTATCCATATATAATTCAGGTTTGGAAACAGTTCGTTTAACACTGTATGTGGTGACGGATTTCTGTCTCT
Source organism: Candidatus Poribacteria bacterium (assembly GCA_965208635.1). GTDB lineage: Bacteria > Poribacteria > WGA-4E > WGA-4E > WGA-3G > WGA-3G. The sequence continues at coordinate 3,937,201 of OZ242349.1, read as the reverse complement.
GAATTGCGGGATTTGAAGCACTTTGTTGATGAACTTTTCAAAGTAGCCCCACATGAGTTTTGTCCCGAAGACCCCATTTGGGGTTGTGCTTTTCTCTTTGACTTTACTGAGAAAGTCGGTATAATCGGTTGCGCCCCATTCTTTAGCCCAACGTTCATCCTCCCAGAAGTATTCCCCTGGATTTCCGGCGAGACCTGTATTCTCCAAAGCCTCAAACAGCAGATAACCGCCACAGCGAGGTGTTGCACAAATCAGATATGAAACGCGTGGTTCCATGATTGATAATCTCCTCTCTTTAGATCTGCTTTTTCAAAATAAACGACACAAGTCAGTGTTTTCTCGGTGACAACCCTATCTAAATCTCGGGTACGGTTCTCATCCGAATCATAGGTTGCTGACCAGTTGTCGTAGGCTTCTTGGACGTTCATATAGAATGTTTGGTAAGTGCGTTCATTGACCACTTGTTAAAGGCTTCTGTGTTCCCAAAATTTCACAACCACATGTTATTATATCTGACTGATGCTTGTAAAATCAATGAACATCGCGTGCTTCACCGTTGCTTTTTCTCTTGCATATTTTGGGTAATTTTGCTACGATCCATTTTTTAGAAAACCTTAGACTGACATGCGAAAGCGACCCTATATCCCCATACTGAAATAGTGGGGTTTAGGTCTGAAATCTGAATCGTATTTCTGATACAGGAGGAAACTATGAAACTTAGAAGTCGAGATAGTTTTGCGCTGGTTTGGTTAATTGTTGCTATTTTCGGACTATTGGTTACGAGTATCAGCGAGGCTGCTATCCTTGATCCGAAGACTGTTGAGGTCGCATACCTCTTTGACGAAGGGAAAGGGACCGTTGCCAAGGATATTTCTGAGAACGGGCGAGATGGGGAAATATCCGGTGCGAAATATACCAAAGGTGTGTTCGGGACTTGTTTAGACTACGATGGCAAAGATGACAATTTGATCGTTACCGGCTACGCCGGGGTTGGTGGCACGGATCCGAGAACGACGGTTTTCTGGTTTAAAGCCGGGGACACACGAGAGCACTCATGGGTGAAATGGGGACCAAACCTGACGGGAGAAAAATACTACGTCCGTGCGCACCTACGGGGTGCGGAGTGCAACTTGAGAATCGAGGTTGCCGGTGGACAGAATTACGGAGCCGACAACGTCTGTGATAAAGAGTGGCATCACATGGCGGTGGTTTTTCCCAAAGGTTCTGATGCCGTAAAAGACCATGACCTCTATGTTGATGGTGAACTTCAGTCCAAGGAAGGCAACGATCAGGCGATGGACACGAATGCTAAGGATCAGGAGGTTAACATGGGAGATTTTCTGGCGCACCACCAATTTATGTTCGGTCTTTTCGATGAGGTTGCCATCTTCAACGTGGATTTGACTGAAAAACAGATCAAGGCAATCATGGACAATGGATTACAGGCGGCACTCGGTGTGGACCCGCAAGGGAAATTAGCCACAAGTTGGGGGATGCTTAAGAAATATTAGTCCCATAAATCAAGCCCCAGCAGTTTTCGACCTAAGGGCGTAAGTTCTGCTGGTCCATAGTTTTTCGCTTCCCACCCTCGTGGGTCGCCGGGATAGGGACCTCGCCCCAATGCTCTCCGCTCCCGCCATAGCGTAATGCGTTCTTGCCGTCGTTCCTCATCTATCGGGTCGGGGACCGGATAGAAGTTCATGTATTGCGCCAGTCGCGGTTTGTCGGAAGTATTTCGACCGTTGCCGTGCGGAAGTGCTTTATGCCAAATGAGCAATGAACCCGCCTTCGCAGGCACTTGAATGAAGTGTTCCGGCGAAATTTCTGGCACCCAGGGGTTTTCTTCGTCAATCAGCGACTTATGTGCTCCGGGCCAGCAGACAAAAGATCCCTGGTTATCGGTTGTGTCTGTCAGGAACAGGACACCTTGGGTGCCAAAACCGACGGGTAAGTTCGAGGTATCTGCGTCCCAGTGGTACATCCCCTTATGGTCCCACTCAGGATAATCAGGGTGTTTCGGTGGTTTCATGTTGACGCGGTCAGGGTGTACCCAGATCCGCTCAGTGCCGTAGACCTCCGTATAGATTTGATGGATCGGTGGATGCTGGTAGACGTTCCACATGGCTTGGTGTTGGTACATTTCCACCATCCCCGCGCCGGGTTTATGCGGCACGCGGTACCAACCGTTTGGGTCTGAGGGATTCATCTCTAAAAACGTAAAGATCGCGTCAACGACAGCATTGCAAAGTTCAGTTGGGACAGCATTTTCGATGACCATGTATCCGTACTCGTCGAAGTGTTCTCGATGGGCTTGTGTTAATATTGGCATTTCAATTTCCTTCAGTGTCAGTTTTTATTCGTTTCGTTTAAGGTTGCGCGTGCTGCCTGATACAAGCGAAAGAGACTCTCGTGTGTTTTTTGGGCGAGGACCTGTGGATGCCAGACCAAGTCTGCTACCAGATCACTGATGACAAACCCTGATGCCATGTCCACGCCGCGCAGCGTACTGATAGCGAACAAAGCGGCAGCCTCCATCTCAACCGTGACAACTCCTTCCTGTTGATAGTGGTGAATCTCTCCAATTGTTTCACGAAAGAAAGCGTCAGTGGTCCATGTTGCTCCCTGTGTATAAGGAATACCGTCGCGCGCAAGGGTCCGCCTGAGTTCTGTTGTTAGGTTTTCGGACGGCAGTGCGGGTGCCGAAGGGTCTTCCAAATAGTGATATGAAACGCCTTCATCGCGAATGGCACTGGTGCAAACAACAACATCACCCATGTGAGAACTTTTTTGTAATCCACCAGCGATGCCTACGTTGATAAATCGTTTAACCCCCAATTCTATCAGGATTTCAAGGAGCATTGAGACGCCTGGGGCACCGATGCCGTTGTTGCCGCTAACTGCTACGCGATTGTCGGTTTCGGTCAGTAGGTAAAACCCACCACCTACGCCTTGCACCTGCTCGACGCTTTCAACGTTGGTAATACGGTCAAGTAGATTCCCTTCGTAACAAAAGATAACACTCTCCGGAACTGGAAAGTCAGGGATGAAGCCCTGTTGACGGAAGTACGCGACGTGCTGTTGTGGTGTGACTATGGAACGCGATTTATGTTTATTGGGGAAATTCGGTATCGGCATGGTTACCTTGAAAACTGAGGGTATTGTTTGAATTTTAACATTGCTGGAAGTGCTGAGAACCTTCTGAACCGCGCCGTCGCAATCACTGATTAAGATAATAGCACGTTTGGGGCCGGAAAGTCAAATCAAACAGCAATGTTTGTGATGGGTCCCTCTATGAATTGCCAGTGGTATGAGGGCGTTTGAAAATTATCCAATCTCCATCCGCAGAAAAGAGAGGAACGTGCCAATGAACAGCACCAACAAAAACAGGATCAATAGCAATAAATCAACAATTGCGGCATTAAGATCCGTACTCAAGCGATGTTGATCTTCAAATTTCGGGACGGCATCAAAGTTCACGGGTTTCTGTGATGTGCCTTCTGGGATACCAACGGCGTGCGGACTTTCTGGATCTGACCGATCGATATCAATGAGGAACTGTCGAAACTGTTTCGCATATTGACGCGCTTGAGAGATGAAGTCCAAATGTCGGGAAAAACCGGTGCCTGCAAGTGCTTCAAAAGCGTATTGCACAGTGGCTGCTGGTGAAATACGGGTGAGAGAGCGAGCAGTTTGGATTTGACGGAGTTCGGCGAAAAGATAGTCTCCCCGCAAGCGATCCCGTAATTCTGCGTCTTTATTAGCATATTCCGCGCCTAACGCTGTTGCGATTGTCGCTGGGGTTTCTCGTCGGGGCGGTTCTTTAATCCGGGCAAAATAGCGGGTTTGCAAATCTTCACGCGCATCCCGAGCTTGAGCCATGAATTCTCTGGGGGTGGGTCGGGAGTGCAAACGGTTACCGAGGGAACCCAGGGCATTTGGCATCAGCACTACCCAGACTGTCCAAATCAACAAGAGAATCGCGAGACTCGTTGAAGATTCTCTAACACGACTGGAAACGAGGAGTCCCAAGAGAATAAAAATTGAGGTATAGATCAAGGCGACACAGACAATGAAACCCAACCTTACCCAATGACCACCCGTGAACTGGACGACTTCAGAAAGGTGTATAATGGAAAGACTGACAATTGTTCCAATCAGAAAGGGGGTTGCAATAGCAAAAAAAGCACTGAGAAACTTACCGCAAATCACTTCATTTCGTGAAACACTGTTTGCCAGCATTAACCGTAGCGTGCCGCGTTCCTGCTCACCAGAGATCGCATCAAAGGTAAACAGGATGCCCATGAAACTCAACAGGGCGGCTGTCACAAATCCCCAATCTATTTTGATGTAGTCCGGCATGATACTTTTCTCGCCTGGAATATAATCTGAAATGAATAGCAGATCGCGATTCGGAGGGTATATCAATCCCCAGATTTCTGTGAACTGATAGGAAGTATCACCACTTCGCCACCGACGTGTCCGTCCCGCAGTATTGCCACGGACTTCGGCAAGTAATACTTTTTCTCCACCGTCTGCACAGAAAGCGAGAGGACTCGGTTTTTTGTAGAGATGGCCAGGTCCCTTTAGAGCCAAACGATACAGCGTAGAACACCGAGATTTCAACTCGTTTCGCGATGCGACAACCTGCCCTCGATATTCGCTCATCCGCTGTTTGTATTCTCCGAGATAGACAATTGCATTAACAATCATCAGTATCAGAATCAACAATGTTGTCAGTACGAAACGGAGACTACTCAGGTGATCGTAGAGTTCGCGTTTGACGATGTGGAAAATCATCTTGTGTCCTCAGTAGAAGGCGGTGTTTGGAGTGTTGGGTTTCACTCACACCTTTTCGAGGTTCGGGACCTCTTTTTAGTTCCGTTCAACCCAACCTACAGTTAGATTTCCTGTCTGACGAAAATTGCGAACGTTGCAAGGAATAGCAGAACATTAAGTAGTAGCAGCAACTGTAGGTCGGGGAGTGCCCGTGAAGTATTTGTCCAGAGATCGGCACGCTGATACGCAAACCTGGGCAGATCGTCTAAATTGATGGGACCTTTATCACTCGCGAACCACTGTCGGCTCGAAAAGGCATCCTTATCGTAAAAGTAACTGACCAGCGCACGTCGATACTGCCGTGCTGTCTCAAAGAAATCGACTACCCCATAGAGGTCTGTTCCCGCCCATGCTTGTGTCGCGAGATTATACATCGCCGCGGGTGAGAGTCGAAGCAGACTTCGAGCAATTCTGGCTCTCCGAAACCGGAGTTGGTCCAATGCCGGCAGACGCACCAGTCCTATTTTCTCTGCGGCATCAATGCGTAAGGGTGTTAAGAATTGATGATAGCGGATGGCGTGAGGGACGCTTTTCTCAGATTCCGAGCTGATGTATTGCCAATCATACCCTTTGAAGTCTATACGCATCAGTGTCTGCTTGTTACCAATACCGATATGTAATCCGCGTACAAGAGAGCCATCTAAGTTAAAGCGATCACTTTCACCTTCGACACCATCATTCTTAAGATATTCTATCTCCTCCTTATTAACTGCGAGTCGTATTTGCCGCATCGCATCGTAACTGGAGTTAATCTTACTTCTTTTGGGTTTCGTCAATTGATCAACAACGGACACACTGAGAGAAGGATAGACCAGCACCAGGACCACCCAAACAAATAGAGAGAGCATGAGCGCGGTGGCAGTACGGTGCACCGAGGTAGAGATAAACAATCCAATCAAGTAGATAGTGGAAAGATAGATAATCGATGTTAGCAGGACGCAGGCGATTCGTAGATAGTCATCTCCGCTGAAGACGATTGAACCACTTGATACCATCCAAATTAAGGCGATGGTAAAACTAATGATGAGAGGTATGATTAGACACGCCATTGCCCCGAGGTATTTTGCCGTCAAGATACCCCCGCGCCTTACAGAGTGACTCATTGTCAGGCGCATTGTCCCGGTTTCACGTTCGCCGGCAATGGCATCGTAGGCGAACAGCAGTGCCAGTAATGAAAGCACAAACTGAAAAATAAAAACGAGATCAATTCGATAGAAGTGATCGATGAAAATATTACCGAAACTGTGAGTTTGCGCATCCCAGAGAACAGGGACATTTGTGTAATAGATTCGCAATGTATCCCCAAGCCGGTTGTCCATACCAGCATTGAAAATGCTCAACGGATTCGGGGGACGATCGACTTTTGGCATTAAAAGGGAATACGTTCGGGTGGACAAAAGTTCTTCACGATTGGCATTTCTGGCGGTATTGTAACCCGCCAATCGTTTCTCGTAATCGTCGATTCTAATAAGCGTAGTTATGACAACGAGCAGCAGGCAGGCAATCACTGTAATTGCGAAACGGAATGTTATTAGATGCGCGAGAATCTCACGCCTCAATAGCACCAAAAACATCGAATGGTTCCTTTTGGATGGAAGGCTGGAAGTCAGTATTGTTCCAGCCTTCTCCTTTAGTACTGGACTCAGATTAATGGTCTTTAGGATCCAGATGGACCCTTGTCATGCCTACGAAGTTCAGGAAATAGAACACGGCATCGTTTTTGGGTTCAATGCGATTATCTTCCGTGCGCTTCGTTAACTTCGCGCTTATTAACGTTTCCACGGCTTTCTCAATCTCACCTTCCGAGGTGTCGCATCCCTGTGCCAAGTCTTCAACCGATTTCTTGCCTTCTACCAACTGTCTTAAAATAGCGATGACCGTCGGATTTGCGAAGATACCCGCGAGGTTCGCAATCTCGGCATCCGATGTTCTGGATATGAAATTGTCGATGCTATCCGTCCAGAGCGAGAAACGCTTTGAGTTCTTCCCGGACGGAGTCCGATAGGCTCCCCCATAACTCCATGCGATTGGACTCTCAGCATTCTGGGGCAGTCGACATAATGTTGAAATGGCTTCTTTTTTTTCCGCGTCAAGAAAAGCATCCGATTCATCTGCGATAACCCGAAGTTGCTCTTGCAAATCGGCAATCTGCCGCTGCATTTCTTCAAGGCTTGCTGTGTGCTTGGGTTCATTTTTCGTTTCATCTGTCATGATAGTTCCCCTTTTCAACTGTTTTTGGGAGCGATGGTCTCCTTCAACTATAATGCCTAATTCCTCTTGAATCATGAATTGATATCTCTTTAACTGCTGTCGCGCCCGATGGAGCCGACTCTTAATAGTATTTTCAGACACACCTAAATGCGCCCCTATTTCTGAAGATGTCATCTCTTCAAAATAGTGGAGTGTGATAACCTCTTGATCGTTTTCCTTCAACTTGGTAAGTAGTTTTCTGACCAAATCACGTTGCGCCTCAGCCGTCGTTTTTGCGTGTTCTACGGCGGCATATCGAGAATACGCATCTGTCTCTATTTCTGAGATATGGATCTCTTGCAGCGATTCGGTTTGTAACCGGTTTTTTCGGTGCCATGCGATACACAGATGATTCACAATCGCATAGAGCCACCCCGAAAACTTTGCTGGATCGTTTAGCGTTGCGAGTTTCTGGTAAACTCGTAGGAAAGTCTCCTGTGTAAGGTCCTCGGCAGTCTGAAAATCGCCTACTTTCCGAAACGCGAATGCGTGAACCTGCCGTTGGTACTTTCTGATTAACTTGGCAAAGGCGGTCTCATCACCGGCAAGGATGCGCTGGATCAACTCAACATCGTCATTTCTCATTGGACATCTCCAGAAAGGCTATTGTTACCAAGGGGCTCATGCAATTGTACGTTTCGCTGATAGATGCACTTGCGAAATACAAAAAGACATTCTCTTGATTCGCTTCAGTATATAATGACGCGATCTGAGAGAAAAAGGTGCATAATTTTGAAAAAGTAGGTTTAAAAGAAAATATTTGTCGGGGGGTCTGTCTGAAATATAGAGGATTATAACTGGCGAGGATAAAAAAATAGCGTTTCAGTTTTTCCAAGACCCTCGCCAGCGAGAACTCAGTTTAATTCTTAGGTTTGATATGTCCGAGATGGACGATTGTCATACTTACAAAGTTCAGAAAGAAGGAAACGACATCGTTTTTGGGTTCGATTCGGTTGTCTTCTGTGCGCGCCACTAACGTCGCTTCCATTAATATCTCCACGGCTTTCTCTACTTCACTTTCCGAGATGTCACATCCGTTTGCCAGATCCGCAATAGATATCTTTCCTTCTACTAATTGTTTTAAAACAGCGACGATGGTGGGATTTGTGAAAAGACCTGCAAGATTCACGATTTCAGGGTCTGGTGCTTTCGTTAAGAAACTATCGATGTTATCCCCCCAGAATGCAACGCGGGCAGTCGTTTTGCCAGGAGAGGTCCGATAGCCGCCAGCATAACCCCACGAGATCAGCCTTTCATCACTATCGGGAAGACGACATAACGTTCTAAGAGCCTCACTTTTCTCCGGATCAAGAAATTCTCCGTCATCAGGGTGGAAAGTGTCTGATTCATCTGCAATACCCCTAATTTCCTCTTGCAGATCAGCAATCCGACGCTGTAGTTCCTTCAGTCTTGCTTCGATTTTGACTTCATCTTTCATTTCCTCTGCCATGTTGATTTCTCCTTGCGATGGATGTTGTGAATGGTGTCTCCGTTCGATTGTAATGTCTAACACGTCTTGAATCATGGACTCATACTTCTTTAGCTGTTGTCGTGCCCGGTGGAGCCGACTCTTAATCGTATTTTCAGATACACCTAAATACGTTCCTATCTCTGAAGATGTCATCTCTTCAAAGTAGTGGAGTGTGATAACCTCACGATCACGGTCTTTCAACTTGGCAAGCAGTTTTTTGACGAGATCGCGTTGCGCTTCAGCCGATGTTTTCGCCTGTTCTGTAGCGACATGTCGGGAATATGCTTCCGTTTCTACCTCCGAAATGTGGGTTTCTTCCAGCGGTTGGGTTTGGAGCCGATCTTTTCGATGCCATGCGATGCAAAGGTTATTCACAATCGCGTAAAGCCACTTTGAAAACTGTATCGGATCGTACAGGGTTTCCAAGTTCTGATAGACTTGCAGGAAGGTCTCCTGTGTAATGTCCTCAGCAATGTGGAAGTCCCCTACTTTCCCCAACGCGTGCATGTGAACCTGCCGTTGGTACTTTCTGATTAACTTGGCAAAGGCGGTCTCATCACCGGCAAGGATGCGCTGGATCAACTCAACATCATCATTTTTCATCAGACCTCTCCAGAAAGACTGTTTGTATCAAGGGATGTAACAATTTGGACATTTCGCGGATAGGAACACTTAAAAGATTCAAGAGATACCCCATCCGTTCACTTCACTATATAATGACGCGAATTAGAAGGGAATAGGTGCATAATTCCGAAAAAATATGTCAAACAGAAAGCCATGTCGCGATTAGGAGATCGCTTCTACAGAAGGAAGTGGCTTGGAGATTTGTGTGGTGAGGTTTGAATTTACTTGACAATCCTACCATCAATGTGACGCTCCGCAATATTATGTCCGCAGAGGCTTAGCACCGTTGGAAAGACATCAACGGATCGGATGTACTGTTCGGCAATTGGGTAATTGGTTGCGAGTGGGATGTGCAGATGCTCCGCGATTAATGCACCGTGGGTCGCGTGATGCTCAGGGATTTCATAACGGGCGCGTAAATCGTAACCGTTCTCGGCACTGAGAACAAGATCGCCCGTCCGTTCGCTTTTGAAAATCTGCCACAATTGAACGATTCCATCTGGATACGGGCTGTTGTAGGTCTCACGGAGTGCTTCCCGTGAGGACAGATTCTTATAGGATACACCGTAGCCGAGTGGGTCTGTCCCAATAAATCGGTAGGAGAAACGCAACGCGTCTGCACATTTAAAAGGCATCGTTACGTTTTGTGGGATCTCGGCGTCTGTGTGCTCTGAGTGACAGGAGATCCTTCCCTGTCCGTCTTGGTTTTGGACGATGATGTCTCCAGTTTCGCTCTGCCCTGCGACGAGTCCCAATCCTTCCAATTCAACCAAGGAACTAATAACACCCATTTTGTGAAGATTCTCGAAAGGAGTCCGTTCTCCCCATGCCTTTCCATTTGAATTATTTTTAAAATAGAGATGCGTCATCCCATTTCCTGATACCATGCTGGCAGATACGGTGCCTTGCCGCCAGACCTTTGGATAATGCAAACATCGCCAACCCCCATCGTCTAAATGTCGCGGGACATCAATATGCGTATGTGTGTTGGTCATCCCATGGTCACTGGTAATCAGAATCAGTGTTTCCTGGAGGGTGTTCATGTCTTGCAAAGTATGAACGAGTTTACCAATCGCGGTGTCTATTTCTTGATAAGTCTGAAGTACTTGTGGGGATTGTATCTCTGTGAGGTGTGACAAGGTATCGACTGCGGGGAATAGGCACATCACAAACTTATCCCCTGCTTCAACGGCTCTGTGTAGACGACGCGCGGCAATCTGATTGACGAATCGCCATTGATGCGAAAAATGTGCGTAGGTGTAGAAGAACGGTTTAATCCAGCGCGTCAGATTTTTGGATGGCGGACACCCGCGAGCGAGAAGATTATAGATATTGCTTACAGGTGAGAAGAAATTAAACAGAGTGGGGAAGTCTGGAGGTAGGTCGGCTTCAAAGCGCAACCCGTCAGGTCCCATATAACTACAGATGCCGGGATGTCTGAAGCGGTGTGGCGAATGAAATTTTGATTTGGAGAGCCACCGAATGCCCGGAATATTTGCCGTGCCGGGATACAATCCCATAAAAAATGGGATAAAGGCGGGTCCTGTTGTTGATGGGAAGGCGGAGATGCTTTATTCAGACTGCCGCGGTCTACCACGTGTTTCTTGATATTTGGGAGGTCCCCGTTTTCAATCAACCCTTTGAAGATTTCGTACGGTGCTCCGTCGATTAAAATAAAGATAAACCGTTTGAAGTGAGACCCGGTTGATTCCATCAGTCCTCCCTAAATATGTAGAAATGTTTACGAATGGGTGTCGTTTTAACTGCGCAAAAACATCAATCGTCTCACCGGTGTAGAAGTCCGTTCTACGAATTCTCTTGTTGGATATAGACTTTCCATAACGCTTCTGGATTCTCGACAGAGAGACCAACGTTGCCACATTCACCGCAGACGGTTGCTCTCAACGCTTCTCTGTGAGCCTGCTTGAAAAGCAAAGCATCAGGATTACCTCGCACTTCTACCTCTAAGTCGTTCCCGAATCCATGCTCATAGCGATCCCGAATCCGTAGATCGGACATGACTTTCTCAGATCCACACCTACTACATTTCGTTGCCAACATCTGACGATACCTCCTTACTTTGTATTCATTCTTATCAGCATGCTTATGCGAATCATTATACTCTTAGATTGGGATTGATGTCAATTTTCCGAATAGATGGCCAATGATGATCAAGGGATCGATCCTAATTTAATTTGACAAATCAATATATAATAGTATATAATTTAATTACATGTAATTAAATTATCTTTATTTAACGAGAAACAGGAGATTTTTCAATGTCAGAATTCGATGAGCGACAACGAGGAAGAAGTCACGGTGGCAGGCGCAGGCAGCGGAAACACGGAAAATGTGACCGAAAAAGGGATAATGTGGTAATGGTCAGGGTTGACGAAGGAGATCTCAGTCGGATTGACGAACTCGTGGATTCAGGACAATTCAGCAGTCGTTCTGAAGCAACAGCCTTTCTTATCGGTGAAGGCATCAAGTCCAAGCAGCAGATGTTCGATAAGATGGCAGAAAAGATTTCTCAGATCCAAGAGTTGAGAACGGAACTTGAGGCGATGATTGCCGAGGACACAAAACCGTCCGAAACTGTTGAGCCGGAACCCGATAACCCCGGAAGCAACCAATAATTTGTGGAGGATTGATTTATGCACGGATCGATGCGAGGTTTCGACGGCGGAAGGTCATCCGGGCGTAGGATGCGTCATTATGGCGGCAAGGTACGCTTCAGGAAATTAGACCATGAACCGCTGTCGACAACAGAAGATGTACCTGAACTCCTGAAAGAGCAGGCAGAAGCACTGCTTGAAACGTCCGAAGAGATCAAGGTTTCTGTTTCGACGGATCTGCGTTTTGATGGGACTTATGGCAAGGATTGGTTGTTAATTACGAATAGACGGCTCATCGCTTTCAATCAGAATGGTGCACTCGGGCACGACATGCGCGAGGTGCCGCTCTCATCTGTCGAAGATGTCGAAATCCAGGAGATGTACGGGAATAATATTCTCAAAGTGACTACTGCGGACAACGCTTTTGAACTATCACGCTACTCAAAACGGTTAACCCCGAAATTCAGTCGTGCTGTCTCAGAACTGGAAGGGTTAGTATCACAAACGGACGCGAATTCAGACGGTAGACGGCGCGGTAGACGTGGACGGGGTCCTGCTGGAATGTCCTCTGGAGCAGACAAAGGACGCTGTGAGAAGTGCGGTCAGCCGATCCCACGTTGGTCAGATGTCTGTGTCAATTGCGTTCAGAAAGGGAAACTCATTTTTCGACTCATGAGGTACGCCGTTCCGCTTTTGTATATCATCGTCCCGGCGTTCCTCATAATGATGGTAATTCGTCTTGTCGGGCTCTACCCGCAGATACTCAGCAGGGACCTGATTGACAAGATTCTGACCCCGGTCGGCCATGCTGTCACTACAGGAATACCAATTCCGGAAACAGATTGGGGACACCTTCAAGGCGCGGTGAATTTTCTAAGCGGATGGTTCGACAGCATGCCGGTCGGTGGAAGTTTCGGGCATTTAATAGGGATCGTTTTCCTTATGGCAGGTGTTCGCGTGTTTTCGATGTTAGCCTCGGCTATACGGGGATATATGATGGCATGGGTAGGGCAAAATGTCACGAGACGGCTCCAGAACGAGACCTATGAACATCTAAACGCGCTCTCCATTGATTTTTTTCATCAACGAGATACCGGAAACTTGATGTCGAGGATCACGCATGATGTCTCACGGCTCCGGGATTTCATCGCGAGTGGGATACAAGAAATTGCGGGTGATTCTCTCACGATCATCTATATGTGCATGATCATGTTTTATTTTAATTGGAAACTCGCACTCTGGACGTTGATACCTATCCCGTGCCTTATCTTCTTCACGATCTTTTTTGGGAAAAAAATGAGCAAGGTGTATCATGTTTTATGGAAACGTTATGCGAACGTTAGCACGATTCTCGCGAGCACGATTCCAGGGGTCCGCGTTGTCAAAGCATTTGCCCGAGAACGCTACGAGATAAACCGGTTTAATGATATGACACATCAGGTATTTACGGGTGAGATGAACGCTGCGAAACTTGGGACGCTTTATCGACCGATTATGGAGTTTATCACCTATTCGGGTTCTATTTTGATTTGGTTAGTCGGCGGATGGCAGATCTTCCAAAACGAAATAACCCTTGGCACGCTCTTCATGTTCCAAAGTTATATGATGCAGTTTTTTAGACCTGTGTATACCCTCTGCCAAATGAACGAAAGGTTTATCCGAGCAGGCACCTCCGCCGAACGTGTGTTTGAAATTATGGATACACCCCCGAGCGTTGCTGATAAAAACGATGCGGTCCCTCTTAGAAATATCCGGGGTGCTGTTGAATTTAGAAATGTCTATTTCTCTTATGACGGCGAACAAAATGCGCTCAATGGTGTCAATTTTACAGTGGAGCCCGGTGAGATGATAGGGTTGGTTGGGCACAGCGGTGCGGGGAAAAGCACGCTCATCAATCTGATTACCCGTTTCTATGACCCGAATGATGGGGAAATAATGATTGATGGTTATAACAGTCGCGACATTCAGGTTAAGGCGTTACGGCAACAGATCGGCGTAGTGTTACAAGATCCGTTCCTGTTCCAAGGCACGATAGCGGAGAATATCGGTTACTCAAAACCGGGGGCATCTCGGATGGAGATCATTGCCGCGGGGATGGCAGCAAACGCCCACGATTTTATCATGAAATTCCCGGATGGCTACGACACAATGGTAGGTGAAAGAGGGGCACGGGTTTCTGGTGGTGAGCGGCAGCGTATTTCTATCGCACGCGCAATTTTAAAAAATCCGCGTATCCTTATCTTGGATGAAGCGACTTCCTCCGTTGATACCGAAACAGAGTCGAAGATCCAAGAGGCATTGGAACGGCTCATCCAAGGGAGAACAGTATTCGCTATCGCGCACAGGTTGTCAACCCTTAAGTACGCCAATCGACTTGTTGTGCTGAAAGACGGCGCGGTAGACGAAATTGGGACGCATGAGGAACTGATTGCCAAAGAAGGAACCTATGCCGGTTTGTGTGAGAAGCAGACTGAACTGTCAAAAATTCGCGCGTGGTAATCTGAGTCTAAAGGGAGTACATATTCATGAAGGAAGCAATTAAGGTTACTGATGAATTAACGTTCCTTGATGCAAGCAGCATCAGGATTGAGCGGAACGCGTTTGGAGAGCTGGTTGTTCAACTTCCAGATGGTTCGATTCGGACGAGGGTCGAACCAACCTACGCTTTTCCTGTAAGTGAAACCAACCGATATATTTCTCTAAGAGACGAAGAATCTAACGAGATCGGCATTATTGAGGATATAAAGCATCTGCCACAGGAGTCCCGCAAGACTCTCGTTGAGGAGTTACAGAAACGCTACTTTATGCCGAAGATTACTAAAATCAACGCGCTTGAAGGACAGTTTGGAATTACACAGTGGATGGTCGAAACCTCACAAGGAGATGTGCAGTTCAGTTTGCGCAGTCGGTACGATATTGTTACGCTTGAAAACGGACGCGTTCTGATCAAGGATGCAGATGGGAACCGATATGAAATTGAGAACTACAATAAGTTGGACCCGGATAGCCTCGCGCTACTTGAAACCCAAATGTAGGCACACCACTGGTTAGGAGCAAAACGCAAATGAATCCCCCGATAACGCAGGAGAAAGTCAATGCGAAAACCGATGATGCAGATCGTAGTCGCACTCGTTTTGATACTGTTTTTTGTAACCGCAACTTTCGTGCTGGCACAACGCCGAGGTTCCGCTGAGGCTCCGAAAGTTCCCGAAGATATAACAGTATATCGCGACGTGGCTTATGTTACAGATGGACACGAACGTCAGAAACTCGATCTGTATGTGCCGGACACGGGGGAAAACTTACCGCTTATTATCTGGGTGCATGGCGGTGCCTGGCGCGGTGGAGACAAGACGAATTACATACGGATGGAATACCTCAAAAGCGGCTATGCGGGCGCGAGTATCAACTATCGCTTGAGCCAACATGCCGTGTTCCCTGCCCAAATCGAAGATGTGAAAGCCGCTGTGCGTTGGCTGCGCGCGAATGCAGAAACTTACCGCCTCAATCCGAACCGCTTTGCGGCGTGGGGCTCATCCGCTGGTGGACATCTTGTCGCCATGCTCGGTACGACAGGCGACCTGGAGGAATTTGAGGTAGGTGAAAATCTGAAGGTGTCCAGTCGAATACAAGCCGTGGTCGATTACTTCGGTCCCACAGACTTCCTTCAGATGGACGCGCAAAGCCTTCCAGATGGACTCGTGCATGACGCGCCTGACTCCCCAGAGTCCCAATTGGTAGGGGGCCCTATTCAGGAGCATAAGGACCGCGTCTCACGAGCAAATCCAATCACTTATGTGTCCAAAGACGACTCACCTTTTCTGATTATTCATGGGGATAAAGACAAACTTGTGCCTTACCAGCAGAGCGTGTTATTGAAGGATGCCTTGGAGGAAGCGGGTGTACCGATTACGTTTTACAGGGTGGAAGGCGGCGGTCACGGTTGGTTTAGAGACCCGAAGGTTCCAGAGTTGACGAAGGTGTTCCTTGAACAACATTTGAAACCGTAGTGTAGCACGGGTCGTATAAGCCACCTTAATCTTTAATGATACTTTATAGTAAAGCCCATAATTATTTGGACCCCAATGGAAGGGCGAGGTTAGAAACCTCGCCAACGGAGGAGAGGGATTATTGTTCTCTAAAATGCCCACATGTTTTCGGGTTTTATTATCAGGTTTCGATAATCCAACGATTAGTCGCGCTGCTGCGAGTGAGAACCCTCCACGATGGTGATTATCTGGTTCGGTGCGATATCTTGAAGTATGTCCACAATGCCGCTGGGCCACCTCGCTTCGATCTGGTCAATGCGTTTATGCGTGCCGATTCCGAAATGGAGACGTAAGTCGTTTTGAGAGAGATAGCCGGAACCACCCCGTACTTCATCAATTTGCGTCAAATCGTCAGTATGAATTTCTATCCGTGTGCCGATCCCTGCCCGATTGCTCCGCGTTCCAACGGTGCGAATTAGAATCCAATTTCCTTGATTCCTACCATCGTTACGAAGGAGTTGAGGCGTGTCATTGGCGTTGCAGATCAGCACGTCTAAGTCGCCATCATGGTCGTAATCCGCTGTGGCAATACCACGACTGACCTTGAGCGATTGCAACCCGCCTCCGGCTTTCACCGATTCATTAGCGAAGTGTCCATGTCCATTGTTAATCAACAGATGATTGCGCTGCGGATAGGTCGTGGTATCATCGTATTTTTCGACTGTGTCTTGAAGATGACCGTTGGCAATTAGCAGATCTTTATCTCCGTCATTGTCTACATCGAAAAAATCGACGCCCCAACCGACATACGGAACGCTGTCAGCTATACCCGCCACAAACGATACATCGGTGAAAAAGTTGCCGTTATCGTTGCGGTAGAGGGCATTCGGTTGTTGTTGATAGTTGAGCGCAATGAGGTCTAACAGTCCATCATTGTCATAATCTCCAAAATCGACTCCCATTGTTCCTTGGACGTTCCCGTTTTCATCGGCTTCCACACCTGCCATCCAGCCGACGTTTGTAAATGTGCCATCACCGCTATTCTGATAGAGAAAATTCTCCCCAGCATCGTTACCAATATAACAATCTGCATCTCCATCGTTGTCATAATCTCCGAACACAACCCCCATCCCTTTTCCATCCTCATTATATACTCCGGTGATGGTGGTCACATCGGTGAACGTTCCATCACCGTTATTGCGATATAAGGTGTCTGGTGCGCCCTCAAAACTTTCTGGTGGACAGTAGGTCGCCACGCCTTTTCGTGTGCAGTTGGTGTGGGTTTCAAAGTGGAAGTTGATGTAATTAGTGACATACAAATCAACAAAGCCATCATTATCATAGTCGGCGAAGGCGCAGCCAAGACTCCAGCGGCTATCTCCAACGCCGGCATGCTGTGTGACATCAGTGAAGGTACTGTCGCCGTTGTTTCGGTAGAGCACATTCGCACCAAAATTGGTCACGTATAAATCCAGGTTGCCATCGTTGTCATAGTCCGCGACAGCGCAACCAGCACCATAGCCGGTATCTCCAATGCCTGTCTGTTCTGTGACATCTGTAAAGGTGCCTTCACCATTGTTACGATAAAGCCGATTCATTGGTGGTACGGGTGAGTTAAAACCCGGTAAATCTGCGCCGTTAACAAAATATATATCGATTAGACCATCGGCGTCATAGTCAAAGAAGGCGGTCCCCGATCCAACCGTTTCCAGAAAATACCGCTTACCGCTTCTGCCATCAACGTGACGAAACTGGAGTCCCGCTGCCTCTGTGACATCAGTAAATGAAATTTTGCCTTCAGCACTTGCCCAGCAGTATGGGGTAATTAAATAGGTTATGAGAAATAGACAACTTGTGTATCGCATCCCAAATCAGTCCAACTCTCTCTTTTTCGCTTGACGTACTTGCTGGAGGTATTCCAGAGCCTGTTTGTTATCAGGTGCCAATTTTAAGGTCTCCTGAAAAGCACTTTCAGCCCGATTGTAGTCTTTCATGACGAGATATACTGCTCCCAGCATATTGAGGCTTGGCACGTTTGGCATCGTTTCAGCTGCTTTTCGGGCGAGTTGATGAGCGATTTCCAGATGTCGTTCAGATTCTTCTGGCTGTTCATATTGTCGATACAGCAAACCGAGCATCAGATGTCCCTGGATATATTCCGAATCAACTTCGATAGCAGTTTTGTAGACGGTAACTGCCTTTCTGTTCTGCTGATGTTGAATATAGAGAGCGGCGATTTCATCATAAGCCTCCATCAAAAAGGCATCCTTGAGAATAGCCGTTTTATACTGCTCAAACGCTTTCTGCGGTCGGTGATGTTCTGCATAGATTCTCGCAAGTGCCATATAGCCATCAGGATCGTTTGGTTCTTCACGAATCTTTTCCTGTGCCGCATCAAGGGCATTTTGAAATTCGCGGATCTCCTGTGCAATTTCGTGTTGATGTCTTGCCGCCTCAACCTGTCCAAGACGAAAATAGCAACGCGCGAGGTTATGGTGAAGAGCGAGATCGCCTGTACGATGCGGTATCACACGCTCGTATTCGTTAATCGCTTTTTCATACTCGCCCATCTGCTGGTAGACGAAGCCGAGTTCAAATCTTGCCGGCGTGTAATCGCTGTCAATTGCTAATGCCTGCTGAAAATCTGTGATAGCCTTATCATACTCGCCCTGCTTGGTGTAGATGATCCCACGATTGCAGTATATCGCTAGAGAATGCAACTGCAGTTCAATAGCCTGTGTATACGTTTCCAGTGAGGCATCAAAATCGAACTGAGTGTGGTAGATATTCCCCAACCCAAGATACGCTTGAGGCGACTTGGGGTCTAATTGGATGGCTCTTTGATAGCGGGAGATAGCTTGTGGCACCTGATTCTGAGTCGAAAGTAACTCAGCTAAATTGGAATGCAGCCAACTCAGTTGTGGCTTGATACCGATTGCCTGCTTATAATGTGTAATTGCCTCCTCGTCTTGCCCACGCTTTGAAAGCAGAATCCCCATCACAGCATGTGCTTGCAGGAGATGGTTGTTGCGAGCAAGGGCTTTTTGGAAAGCATCAATAGCCTCATCTACGCGACCCGTTTTCCAGTAGACCAGCCCCATGCCACTATACGCCTCGGCGAAATTCGCATCCAACTGTAAGACCTTCTGATATTCGCGCAGTGCGTCATCAAAGCGTTGCTGGTTGGCAAATGCTTCCGCCTGCTGATAGTGCCGTAGCAAGATTTCAGAGCGTTGCGCATTCGCCACGAAGCTGAAACAGAATAGGATAAGAACGGTTTGGAATAGATATCGCATTACTAACGATTGAGGTATTCGGTTTTTGACTATTAGTTATTGGTGTGTCAGTTTGATTTGACCCCAGGTCACAGGGAGTTTGCCACTCGGATCAACAGCGGCGGTTGTGCTGAAAATTATATCACCCAACACGCCCGGGCTATTATCATTTTCAAAATCACTCGACCACGCCATCGCGCCGCCCTTTGGTGGATCGTAGACAGGGTCAACATCCATCACTGTGATGTCAAATCCGATGACATCGCCGTCTTCGGGTTTGATACGTTTTCCATAGTAGGGATCGAAGATTTTCCAGGGCATGCGGATCTCAAAAGTGTAACTGTCCCCATTGTTTTTCGCCATGATATGCCCTTTTGCTGGGCTGTTGAGTTCTGGATCTTCGACTTGACCGTCTCTCTGAAACGCTGCACCGGCACCGCGGGCAGTTAGCGGAGCGACTTCCCAAAAAGTGTCATCAGGTTCGTAGGTACTAATCGCGGCGACAGCAGCGGTATCAAATTTCTTATTTCCGAACTTTTTGGTGGGGGCATCGTGTTTCGTGTCGAAACAGAGCCAGTATCCCTCAAAATTCCTACCGTCTCGTGCCGCAAAAGGTGGCTTTAATTCGTTGATGTGGTCATCAACGACTTCAAAGGCGAAATAGAGATTGTCATCGTCCCACATGGTCATCCATGTGACTTCGAGATCGTCATCGCCATCAATTTGTCCACGGCTCACGCGCTGTCCGCCTTTATTTGTGTTGCGACCGGCACCGCCGCCTGCGACAATTTGATACCAATCTTGAGGTTTTGTGGTAATCTCTTGTGCGAGGGTTCTCACGATATCCCATTCTACAAGATCGCCATCAATGGTGATGTTTCCTCTTCTCGGTGCGCTGATTGCCTCTCCACCGGAATGCGCAAACCCATCTGTTGCGAAAGGGAACAGCCAAATTGAAAGAAGCGTTGCCACGAACAAGCAAAACATGTTTTGGGTACGCATCATGAATTTCATGAAGTCTGTCCTCCGTTTATTGTTGGAATTTTGGGAAGGTTTGTCCTAAGTTGTTATGATTGTTGAGGGCGGAGGAATGCCTCCGCCCTCTTTTGTAAGATAAATAAAAGGCATCGCGGTAAGTGTCAGTGAAGACTATTGATAGTCGCGTTTAATCTTACCCCATGTTTCGGGCAATTTGCCTGCAGGATCGACAGACGTTGCGCTGCCGATGACCTCATTAGAAATGAGGAGATCACCGAGTACACCGGGACTGTTGTCGTTCTCAAAATCACTCGACCAAGCGACTGCACCACCAAGAGGTGCGGCGTAGGTGCCTGGTGCGTCACCGTCGATGTCTGTAATCGTGATATCGAATCCGATAACCAAGCCATCCGTGGGCTCAAGAGCGGCACCAAAAAACGGCTCAAAGATCGACCAAGGGAGACGCATCTCAGCGGCATAACCGCTACCCGTTTTCTGGCCTGCGACGTGTCCGTTACCGGGTTCGCCTAACTCTGGATCACGCCCCGCACTCAAAGATTGTGACCACGCACCACTTGTGTCTTCAGTCGTTACCGGCGCAAATATCCAATAATGGTCGTCGTCTTCATAGGAACTGTTATTCGCGACATGTTTCGTTTCAAACTCATGGTGGGGAAACTCAAAGACAGGTGCGTCGTGTTTGGTGTCGAAGAGCAACCATATCCCGTCAATGTCCCCATCCCGAGAGGCGAGATCGTTGGCGTAAGCGTGATGCGTATCGTCGGTGATGTCGAACGCAAAGTAAAGATAATCGTCATCCCATAGTGTTGCCCAGCGTGCGAGAAAATCGTCGTCGCCATCGAATTTGCCGCGACTGACACGGAGTCCACCGTCATTGGTGTCGCTACCCGCACCGCCACCCGGAATAATTTGATACCAGTCTTGGTTATGTTTCGGATCGCGTGGGTCTACAACAATGTCTTGCAAGGGTGAAGATTCTTGAAATGCTGCATCCCACTCCGCCTCATCCATCATTCCATCGATCGTGATAGGCGTTTCAGTTTTTTTGGATGTTACCTCACCGCCTGAATGTGCCATCACCGGTAGTGTGGACAAAACGAATAAAAGGCAACAGAGAATAGAAAAGACTGTATTGGCTTTAACAGAGAACGATTTTTTCTGAAAAAACATTGTGAATCTCCTATCGATACTCTTCACTGTAGACAGCAAAGATGCGTTGGTTTTCTTGTAGAAATATGCTTAGAGTGTAGATTGCTAAGCAATAGGCACATCGGTAAGACTCATGGACAGGGTAGTTCCATCGCTTGTGATTACGGACACTTAAATTCCCAGTCAACGGATGGTTTCTGAATAGAATTTACAGAAGGTGAAAATAAAAGTCAAGATTTTTCTAATATCAGCAGTCAGCGATCAACCATTAGCAATAGGGATTCGGATATCCCTCCTACAAAGAGGCAATCAGCGGTCAGTAAGAAGCGCGAGCATGGGAAAACACTATAATTCGGACAAAACTCGCCGATAGCCGATAGAGGTATGCATTAACGTTTCACAGCGACCGAAACTCCATCACGCAGGGGAATGATCGTTGTGAATACATCAGGTGAACTGTAAAGAAGGCGGGTCAATTCTCTAACACCGATTGTCGCTGCATGGAACCACTGCTCCCGTTCATCAAGTCCTTCTGGAGGACTACCGGGTTCCTGTGTAACGACGCGTCCCATCCAAAGCATATTGTCCGTGATAAAGAGCCCACCGCTTCTGAGTCGGGGGATCGCCTTGTGGAAAGCCTCGGGATATCCATCTTTGTCGATATCGTTATAAATGATGTCAAACTCGCCTTCGGTTTCATCAATGATTTCAAGTGCGTTACCGACACGATAGTCGATGCGATTTGCGATACCCCCGCGCGCAAGATAGCCTGCTGCACGATCTGCGTTCTCTTGCGAACCATCGGTACAAATGATGGATGCTTCCGGTTTTTGTAGTGCCTTCGCCATCCAGTACGCCGAATATCCGAAACCTGATCCCATCTCGAAAATCCGTGTGGGATTCGTCAGCAATACCAATTGGTGTAAGACGCGTCCAACGAGCGGGCCCACAATTGGAAAGCGGTTTGCCTGTGCATGCGCCTCCATTTCTGTTAGGACTTCATCGCGTTCAGGAATGATGTCGAGTAGGTAGTCGTCAATTGAGGGATGCAGAATATCCAATCGTTGCATAGTTCGCTCCTATTCCGCCTAATGGTGAATCGGCGCGCTTGCAAAGCGCGTCTACCGAGTTAGCGGGAGTCTGCCTCTTTTTTCCACCGTTCAAGCGGGTGTTCGCGTGGGGTCAGCGGCATATAGACCCGAGCCTGCTGCCGGTGCGATTCCCATGTCGCGTGGATCATTTCAAGACAGTCTCGACCATCTCTGCCACTCGCGAACGGATCCCGGTCTTCTTCAATAGCTGCAATGAGATCGCGCAGCATGAGACGTTGCAATAGCAACCGTATTGATCCCTTGTCTCGTGGATTTCCTTGTTCGTCCAAATCTTCGGCTGATAGATGCACGGGTTCCCAGGCTTCTGCGGGTGTCTTATGTTGTCCCTTGTGGATGAACATCGTTGTGCCGACGCTCTCTCGGATAGCAATTCTGCCTTCGGTGCCAACAATGTCAATACCGTAAGCGTTATCGTTCGTTTCTGGTTGCGCCAGGAACTGCACATCGGCATGGATACCGTTCTTGAAGCGAAAAGCGGCGTGCCCACGCTCCCCAAGCACAAGCCCTGCATCTCGATCGAATGCGTGAACTTCTTGAGTGTGTTTGATGTCATTGACGGTTGACTCGCGTCCATCCATCTGCACGAGGTGCGCGTGCGTCCACTCGACATCGCCAGCGAAAAGCCGCAACCAATCGTAGAGATGGGTACCCATCTCCATCAGTGAGTTTCCGACTTTGCGCCCGCCTTTGTCGGTCGCCTTCAGCAACACAACATCGCCGATTTCACCTTTTTCGATCAGCGAAAGAACATGACGATTATAAGGACTGGCGCGCTTGATGTGGTTAATGGCAAACTTGACGTGATGCTGGTCGCAGGTTTCGACCATTTCATCGGCTTCAATAAGGTTGAGGGCAGTCGGTTTTTCACAGAAGACGTGGACGCCACGCTGTGCGGCGGCGATTGTTGGTGGGTGGTGCATCGGTGCCTGCGTAGGAACGATGACGATGTCGGGCTGTTCTTCGTCAAGCATCTTTTCGTAATCGTCATAGATGGCTTTGACGCTGAATCGTTCGCTCCATGCCTTTGCCCGTTCTGGATCGATTTCTGCCCCAGCGATGAGTTCGCAGTTCGTCTCTAACTGCACCGCCTCGGCATGAGCACCACCCATGCCACCCAAGCCGATAATTGCAATACGGTAACTGTTCATGCGTATCTCCAAAGTTTGCCAAGAAGAGTGTGCTTGTTTACATTTATCATAGCAACTTCAGCCTTAGAGCGCAACAAAAAAGTTGAAGAAAATGCAGTAGATATAGTTGAATACAGAATAGGATTAATTCTCATGGTATTCAAGTAATATTTGAACCCTGAAGATCAAAATCTAATTATGAGACGGACCTAATAAACGAACCCAACCACCAATCTGATGGATAGGGAAAAGACAGATGACAAAAGAACGAATTCGGATTTTAGTTGACACCTCACGCGATACCGGCTGGTCAGACGGATTGATACGAATTGAACCGGACAGCGTCTATCAAGCCACTCACAACCGGGATTATCTCAGTGAAGCAGTGCTAAAAAACTACGATGTCCTGACGATTTGCAGCAATACGTCTTTAAAATACACCGATGCGGAACTCCAACTTATCCGGGAGTTTGTCGAAAACGGCGGCGGACTCCTTTTAGCCGCCAGCACAAGTCGGTTCGAGCGAGATGTCCGTGAACCGATCTCGGAATTAGGGGTTAATCAGGTTGCCTCTCTTTTCGGCGCGCGATTTCTTTTGTTGCCTGAAGGGCAAGGGGAAATGGATATTGATGCGAACCCTTTGCGCGGTTGGACAAAGAAAAATCTACGCCTCACTGACGATGAGATTGTCGATGGATTGGGAATCGATGACCTGGGTCTCACGTATTGCGGTATCCTCGATATCCCCACGGAGAGTAGCGTCTTCCTTGAACACAGCGAAACGGGAGAACCCGTTGGGGCATGTTTCCATTTTGGATCAGGACGCGTCCTGTTGATTAACACGCAACTCTTTCAAAGGGAGAATCACCCTGTATCTGGACGATTCATTGATTGGTTGGGAATTAACCGCCTCTCTTCGGGAACGGATACTGAGAGGATTCCTGATGAAATTTCGGTTGAAGAACAGATCCGAGAGGATGAAAAAATTCGAATTTTCTATACCCGGTTCGTTGAGGACCGTGTGGATACCTGTATGGCATTTGTTAAGAAACTGGCGAAGGAGATGTTCTCGAAATTTCCTGAAGGTGAAAAAATTAAATGGGAAATCGATCTGATGCCGTCGTGTGTTCATAAATACAGTTTCAATTGGGAGGATTCGGTAATGACAATTGGGGCGTGTGTCAGTCCTCCAAGACTTGCCTATTCGCTCGGTGTTGAGGCGAGTAGGTTGCTTGCCGACAAAACGCCGTTTGGAAAGGCGACTGAGATTATTTTTGACGGAGAGGGATTCCCATTTTTTTTCGGTATCAGGGCAATGAAATTACTCGGATTTGAGCCAGAAGCAGCGGAGATGCTTAACGCAACTGACCGACAATTTCGTGAAAACGCCCAAGCAGAGGAACCCATTGACATTGCGAGGGTTTACGAGCAACGACATCGCAAACCGATCTGGATACTGAAGACGCTACTCGAGAAATATGGTGACGACCTGTTTGTCCGGCTCGCCGAGGTGTTGTCGAAAAAACCAAGTGACACAGAAAAGAATATGCCGCGCACAACCTTTTCAGAGACAGACTCACTCATCTATTACCTCAGCCGGGCGGTAGGTGAAGACCTGTTTCCATGGTTTAAAGAGATCGGCACGACCATACATCCGCTTCCATTGTTACCGAATGACAGTGACGAATTCGTGGCGAAGGTCCATGAATACCTCAACGGAATGATTCGTGGCACGAGCATAGATACAAGCGACAGAATCGATGCAATCGATAGTCTTCTCAAGATCACTGACGAATCCGAGCATACGATTTCGGCGTTAGTTGCTAAACTGGATACTGGGGACAGATACGAACGCCTGATTGCAGCAGCGAAACTAATCCGCAGCTGCGATGACCGGGCAGTGAAAGTGCTTGAAGCACTGACAGTTGAAGCAGAAGATGATGGGCTTGTGGCGATGTCGGTACTGATGTTGGTTCGTAATGGTCGGACCGGCGAGATCGTAGATCAACTCATAGAGATTGCACCGCACCAAGATCACAGATACCAACTTGAAACTGGATATTTGCTTGCCAAAATCGATCATCCAGTCGCCGAAGCGTTCTCTTATGAAGCGCTTAAGGACGAAAATGGCACACCTCTCCTAACAATGGAGGTCAAACGCAATATGGAAACGATGGATGTCAAACGCGATACAAACTTACATCTCCATCCGACTATTGCAGGCTATCGCGTCGCCATCTGCAATTTACATCTCCATACACATCATTTCCCTCACAACACACACGCTCCCGGTACTTACGTAGGATGGGTGCATACCGCCCCAAAATATCGTCGGAGGGGATTGTCGCGGTGGGTATTCGGGGCATCACTGTCACATGAACTCGTCCACCGTTACTCTTGTATCTCTCTTCACACTGGCGCGAACAATACTGCTCATGGAATGTACAGGAGTTTTGGGTTCGTTGATGGGTTAGTGGCGCGAGAATTCACCAAAGTACTACGGCACGAACAGACAAAAGTGGTCGAGGGCGTAGTTGTCCGTCCTTACACGCCCGGGGATGCAGTTGAGATGGCAAGCGTACTCAACGCATTTTATGCCGACCGGGTGGAACGCAGACCGAGGCGCACCGAACGACATAGAACGTCGGAAACTCGGTTGATTTATCTCGCAGAGAAGGCTGGAGAGCTACTTGGGTATGTGCAAGCACAATGCGAGAAGGAAAAGAATGTCTCAATCTACGAATTCTGTCTCAAACCCCAACCTTCCGAAAATTCCACACACCCGAAAGGGTTCTTTGAGGAGGTCGGTGCCGCACTGCTCTGCGCCTTGCACAACGAACTGGTGAAGCGTGAATATAAACGGATTCGCTATTATCCGGAAGCGGAAGGCGATAAGAATCACATCAGAATGCTGTTCCACAACTTTGGGTACACATCGGAGGTAGATTGGGTATGGATGTTCAAGATTATCAATCTGCCGATGCTGCTTGACGAGCTTTCTCCATTGCTTTCCAAACGACTGAACGAGAGTGATGCTTACAAAGGCTGGCAAGGGACAATCGGCATCAAAGGTTCGGAACATCAAGCAAGTCTTATCATCAGAGATGGCAAAATCCGCGTATCGGCAGAAGTCTCAGAAGCGACTGGAATCTGTCTCTCTACAGATGATGCCACGATGACTCGACTCATTTTGGGAGTCGTCACACCCTACGCAGCATATCTACAGAATCCATTACACATTGCACCGACAGTTAACGATTCGGTAATAGGTCTGTTGGCAGCACTTTTCCCAAAGCATTAAAAACCCATCATCGCTCGAACAAGGGTAGCGGGTTTGATGCGTAGGTGATCGCCAATCATAAACTCGGTATGTCTACTGAGGAAGGTTTCTTCCGCTATGATTGTCCGGTCGAGTTGCGCTGTGAAGCGAAGCGTATCCAGCTGCCCGCCCCAGCCGACAATTAATTTGCCGTTCTGATCAAATGCTTTCTGATCGGTGTATGTATTGAGTTCGCTGCCTTCCACGATTTCTGCACCGTAAAGATCATGGAAGAACTGCGGTTCTTCTTCCAATTGGTATCTGCTTGAGAATTTCGCTTCGCTCTCAATTGCGGGTAAAAGCGGTTGATACGGTCCGAGGGGGTCTGCACCACACCCATAGAACACAGACACACTCAAGATGCAAGGCACTACAAGCATAAAGTGAATTGCTCGTTTTAACGTGTTATTTGTGTTCCTCCTTACGGACGAATTAACTGAAGTTGTTCAAATGTATGCATCCTACAAATACAATCGCTCATCTCCTGTCAATCAAATTGAAGCGTATTTCTTTGCTTATCAGTCGAGAGATTTATGATGCCATCAAACCGCCTCATTTCCGAATGAGCATTTTGCGGGTTGCGGATCGCCTGCGTGAATCGTGTACAATCAAATTGCGGGGAGATAGACGCCGCTGCTCACGGGTTCTCCCACTTGATTACGTCCATCCCAATAGACGGCTTGTGCCTGTGAAGAATAGTCACCTGCAGGCATTGTTCCCAGAGATAAGCGACGCACCAATTGACCTGCAGTATTATAAATGTGGATCGTGACGTGACTTTCATTTGCGAGTCGGAACGGGATCCAGGTTTCGGGGTTAAAGGGGTTCGGGAAGTTTTGTAGGAGCTGATTCCGTTTCACTGCTCCCAATATGACAATCTGTTTACCTCCCGGCTCAACGGCAACAGGTTCTGAAGGTAACAGTGCGTTGCCATCCCAGATATGGATTTGACCGCTGACTGCCTCCGAAAGCAGAACGGATCCATCTCGACTGATGTCAAAATATACTGGGATAGATGGATGCTCAAGCGGTGTTCCTGTCTGCCACTCCCAGACCTGGGTGGAACCGTCTCGACGGGCAAAGAGATAGCGACCCTCTGGACTAAAGTGCACTGGCTGATAATAGCCATCCAAGGTTGTTAGAAGCTGGGGACCGTCTGACAAGAGTTTCCAGATGTGGAGTTCCGATTCTTCGGATGCTGCTAACACCGTTGAACCATCTGTGTGAGAGGTAAAGGCGAGCGTTGGAATTGGGCTATAAAGAAGGTCTGGGACCTGCCATCCATATTGAAAGACGAAAGTGTCGCCCTCGCGTTTCCATAATTGAATCCAATCTTGATTGTCTTTCGTTCTGCCGGACGCAGCGAAATACTCGTCATTCTCACTAAAGACGATCTGGTAATGATTATGTAGCGATACATTTCCATTTTTTAACGTAAGTTTCTGGAGGTTCTCCGGATTTTGGGTGTCCAAAATGGAGAGAGGCTGCCAGTGCCCCAGCCCCCCTGTCGCAATCCACCTTCCAGAGGCACTGAAGACAATTTCTTCAAGCCACCCAATATGCTGCGGAAATTGGAGTTCAACCTTACCCGTCTGAAGATTGCGGACCTCCACCCACCGATCCCTGTGGACAGCAAGTTTCCGACCGTCTGGAGAGATTGCAAGCCCTTCAAACTTGGCGTCTTCTGCAGAAACGATGCGTTTCATTTGCTGGGACGCGACATCCCATGTCTTAATAAAATACCGAGAGGTGGCGCCTACGGTTCTTCCATCAGGACTCAACTTCACTGCATCATAGAACCGATCTCTGAGGAAATCAGTCCAGACGTTGAGGGGTCGCTTTTTCTCTATATCCCATATCACGACAGCATCCCAATAGTGCAGGAGCGCGATTTTCCCGTTCGGTGATAGCGTTATTTCTTCCAATTCGCGGAACTCACTGCCAAACGTGTCGATATGTTGCCCCGATTTGACATTCCAGACGCGGACCTGGTCATCCCAGCCTTGCCAGGGTCCGGGATCAATCCACGTCAGTCCAGCCGTCTCGGTCGCAACATACAGGTGTTGACTGTCCGGACTGAAGACCAGATCTGAAGTCGTTCCAATGCCGCTTTGTACTTTTCGGAGTAACTGTCCCGATTCCACATCCCACACGTAAACGGAAGCTGAGCTCGACTCGAATGACGCGATGTATCTTCCATCGGGACTGATAGCGACCTTTTCAACCCAGTTTCCGGTGTGTCCTTCAAAGTGTGCTTCTAATTGGCGCGTCTCAATATTCCAGAGTTCAATGTCAGGACGCATTGAGGCGATGATCAGATAGCGACCCTCGGGACTAAAAATCGCGGTGCGATCACGCGGATCGCCTTCACAACTGCTGCCGCCCTCGAAGAAATGACAGGATTGCAATGGGCGCCGTGTGCCTGTCATCCTTCCAAGGGACTCACCCGTCTGCCAATTCCAGAGATGAATCGCATTCTCAGAAGGAATTACGAACAACGGATCTGTTGGGCTAAATGCCGCGACCTCCGCGACATCATAGATGCGGAATTCGACTCTCCATTCGCTAACTTGCTCGCGGGCATTAACATCCCAGATACTGACAGTCGTACGCTTTCCATCATGTGCATGTGTAAGAATCGCTAAATGGGAGGCATCTGGACTCAACACGACATCGCTGAAATACTCGCGTTCGGCGAATTCATCTATAACCGCACCGGTATACGTATCAATAATTTGAATGCGTGCTGGGGTAACCCGTACAATCGCTTCATTGGAGAGAAACGCGTGTTGCTCTGGAAAGGGTTGCCCAATTGTGCCGATCGGTTCCATCCCGAAAACAGAGCAGGAGATGCAAATAACACTGATGACTGTAATATAAACTTGAAAGCTTCGTTTTGAAAGGGTGATGCGGGTTTTCATGAGAAACCTCCAGGGTGTGCGACGATAAGGATGGATCAGTGATTAGGAACGATAAATTGCTGAACTTCAAGACTTCTAAGCGTAACACCCAAAGTATGTGCGTTTACTGTGGCAAATTCCGTGCCAATCTGAAAAATACAATACTGGTGAGGTTTTTAGCGAAATGTCCAAAAGCACTGCACAAAATAGGGCATACCTTGGACCTAATCGCACAAAATGGTGCAGAGGCGTGATGTTGAACGGTATCTATTTGAAACGCGATTTTTGCTTATCAGTCGGGGGCGGGACAACTCCGTCAAACTGTCTCATTTCCGAATGAGCATTTTGCGGGTTGAGGAGAAGTCGCCTGCGTGAAAGGATGGAGAGTTGTAGATAATAACCCCTTCTCACCAGCTGATGTTGAGGATCAGTAACCCGCCGATCAGAAGCCAGAGTATAACAGTTGATAGAAGTCTCTTTAGAGAATTCATTTCTTAAGTTGTCCCCATGTGGTTGTGAGTTTTCCTTGTGCTTCGACTGCCCAAACACCGCTTCTCCAGAAGTGATATTCATTTCCAGATGTATCTTCAAAGCGATTGATCCCCGGTGCTTCATCGAAATGCCAGAGTGAAATGGTATGTTCATCGACCTCGAATTTCCCTTTTGGGACTTCCCACTCCGGTCTAACGTATCGCACGACATTGGAAATCCGCACTTCATCGATGTATCCACGTAATTTCACATTATCCCCCACGAAACGGCTCCGCTCTGGATCTTGGAAGATAATTCCGCCAATACGGAGTGGCTCATCTGATTTAATGAGGTGTCCTCTCGGGCAGCACCAATTGCCGCCTTTCCCGTTAAATCCCATTCCTGCCCCTGCATCGTAAATTGCTGCAACGTGTATCCATTTCTTTTTAGGTAATAAGAAACCTCCAACAGTCAGTGATCCAGCTGCCCCTTCGGCGTAGCCCCACGCGCCTAATGCGGCGTCGTTGCCGTGAATAACCAAATTGAATCGTCCTTCCTGCCCTATAATTGACCAGAAGGTGTCATGGGCGGGTGGTTCTTCAAAATAGACCCATGCTTCGGCGGTCAATCCTTTAAACTGCTCGTCAGGAAACCACGCGTCGGTGGTTGCAACGAAATCGTGCGTTTCATCCAATCTCAACATACCACCGCCCGCGGGTGAACGTGGCGGCAATGCTGTAGCAATCAATGGAATGAATATTATTAGAAAAAGGGATGTGAGGATGTGTCGGTGTATCATTTTTAATCTCCTTTATCCGCAACCGTGTAAAATTGAATCGTCTCAATTCGACCTGCGCCAGTCATTGCGTGTTTTATTATTTTGATAGCGTCCGTTTTGGCGATCAGTGGGGTTTCATACGGAAACTGAATTCCTCCCGGTACTTTCTTGGCGGGTTTCCATTGATTTCTCTTATTGCGCACGTGAATTTCAATGTTTCGGATTTTGCCAGAGCCAAGCAGCACAATTTTCCGCACGTTCACCCTTTCTGGAAGCGAATAAATGGCTCCGTGGAAAGTCGCCTTTTCTTCTACATCGCGATCGATGAGGACATACTCCTGCTCGGTTAGAAGTGCCGTACACCCCATCTGTGCTAAACAAGCAAGTATAAAGAGTAAGCATCTCCATCTGTTCATGATTGTTCTCCTTACACACAGTGTTTCGGAGTGATAGAGGGAGCGATGCAGCAATTGAGGGGAAAGCCTATTGCATCGCTCCGTATATTTCCAAGGAGGTAGGCTCTCCCATGTTTATGCAGCGTTTGATAATATAGGAGCAATTTTCATGCCAAAGGCAATTCGGGTGAAAAATCGGGTTTCCAGATGGCTTTCTGGCGATTCTATCCGATGGAGTGTTTTTCAGTGTTCAATTTATGGACAGTTTTGTTCAAAACTGAGGAAGGTACTGCGGTGGGAAATCCAGTCTACATTTTGGGTTCTATGGAACTATTTATAAAATTTCTCCTGATCGAATCTAAGATTGCGTCTCTATCTTTCGCTTGAGGATAGTGCCGTGTGCCCCGAGCACAACTATACCAAGTCCTTCGACATGGTCAACATGGTACAAATCTTCGTCGGTACCGGATGCCTCGATTACCCACGTTGCGCCACGATCCTTGGTATGCAAGATGAGTCCACCTTCTCCGACGATCCAGCCTTCCATTTCGTTGATGAAGGAGACACCATAGAGGTGTGCGCTTATCCCTGTGTTGACTGCTGACCATGCTAGGCCACCGTCTGACGTGCGGAGGACGATGCCGTCTCTCCCGACAGTCCACCCTTTTCTGCGGTTCAGGAAAGATACACCATACAGATCGTATCCTGTATTGGTCGTTTGAAGATGCCACGTATCACCTTGATCATTCGTCCAGAGCACCTTTCCCCACGATCCGACAGCCCAACCGTAATGATCTTCCACCATCTGGATGTCGCGATAGGATGCCGAGGTCTCGTTTTCTTGATGTCTCCAGATTGTATTTCCATCCTTGTTGTGCAGGATAACACCTTCTTTACCAGCAGCCCACCCTTCACCGAAGCCTTGAAAATGTGCGGTGTAAAGTTCACACGGCTCTTCCATGGGACGCCTCTCTTGGTCGTAGGCATTTACCACTGGTTTTGTCGTTTCGTTCAGAATCTGCCATGTTTTGCCACCATCGGTTGTGGATAGGAAACTCGCGTCTTGGGTTAGTACCCAACCGATTTTTGAAGAAACAAAGTGAACGGCAATCAGAGGCGTGTCAACAGGAGATTCGATACTCTTCCAAGTGTTGCCCCCGTCTAAGGTGTGGAGCATCGTCCTGGAATTACCGACTGCCCATCCTTCGGTGGCGTTGATAAAGGAAATATCCGATGATTTTACGCCGGTATCCGCGCCCATTATTCGGAAGGGACCGTCGGTATGTAAGATGTCCCATCCGGCATCTTTCTTCGGCAACTCAAGTTCCGTCTCCTCAAAGAACCGTTTGCGCGGTGTATATTTTGATATTGAGGGAATGGTATACGCGACAGCGATACCGTCTTCTCCAACCGCAAATATCTTGTCTTCCGTGACGCTAATGTCGCTCAGGTTTTTGTCCGTTCCACTGTCTTCCCGTGTCCATGTCTTACCTCCATCCTGCGTGAGTAGGAGTATTCCTTGGTCACCGACTGCTATCCCTACCGTGCGAGAAGCGAAGAATATTTTGTTGAGATTCGCCCGTGTGCGAGTATATTGAGACTTCCATGTTTTACCACCGTCAGTGGTATGGAGGATAAGCCCGTATTGCCCAGAGATCCAACCGAGTTGGGTGTCTATGAAATAGATCGAGTAGAGTTCGTTAAATGTCCCACTCTCTTGGGGTTCCCAAGTCTTCCCGCCATCGACGGTATGCAGGATTTTGCCGGGCCAGCCGATCGTCCATCCCTCGTTTGGTGCCACAAAGCAGAGACCCTTTAAGAGTTCAAAGATATAACCGCGTTGCTCAATCCAGTTTTCGCCGCCGTTGTTGGTGTAGAAGATGCCGCCCATATCACCAACAGCCCAACCCCGTTCACGATTTAGGAACTGCACATCGTGTAGCCCGATCCAGTCGTATCCTTTTTGAACTTCCCATGTCTCTCCGTCCTTAGTATGTAGAATATAGCCTGAATCGCCGATTGCCCACGCCTCTTCTTCGTTCACAGCGGTCACCTTATTTAAGCCGACAGAGAGACCACTCTCCTGCCGTTCCCAAGAGCGCCCTTCATCCTCGGTCCGGTAGATTGCGCCGCGACGACCAACAGCCCAGCCGCGTCCGCTATCCGCCATTTCGACACCCGCTAAAGGTTCGGCATTACTTTCGGCATCAATTATCCACGTCTTTCCACCATCGGTAGAATGCAGCATCGTTCCGTAGCTACCAACTGCCCAGATATGTTTCGCGTCAGGAGAATGTATAGCCAACAGATCGCTACGTGTGCCTGTCTGGTGCACCGTCCATGTCTGTCCACCGTCTTGTGTGTGGAGTACTTCACCGGTTTGTGCTGCCAACCATCCCCTTTTCGTATCCGTGAAGCAGAGGTCATAGATAGCGTGTGCGTCCTCGATGCCGGGTTCCCCGCGGGTCCAGGTTTTCCCACCGTCAGTCGTTGAGAGAAAGGTCGCGCCGATTCCGACAGCCCAACCTGTCTTCTGGTCGTTATCAAAATGTATATTAAGCAGACTATGCTCAGGGGCTACTGTTTCAAAATCCCATGTTTGACCGCCGTCGGTCGTGTGCAATGTCGTGCCGAGTTGTGCAATCAACCATCCTTCGTTTTCACTAACAAAGTGGATACCGAGGAGTGCTTCGCCAACACCGCTGGAACGGAATTTCCATGATTTTCCGCTGTCTTCTGTGTAGTAGAGTGCGCCACCTTCCCCAGTTATCCATCCGCGATCCTCGTTTAAGAAGTGGAGACTGATAAGGCTGCTGTCTGTAACGACCTGTTTCTGCCATTTTTTGCCGCCGTTTTCTGTTCGTAAGAAGGTCCCTTCGTTTCCGACGATCCAACCCCGTTTTTCATTTATGAACTGCATCTTGTTCAGACGCGCGTCGGTGTCGCTTTTCTGCGTTTTCCAGTTTTTACCACCGTCTTCTGTGTAGAGGATTGTCCCCTTCTCCCCGATGACCCAGCCATGCTTTGCATCGAGAAAAAGGACATCTCTGAATTCTACCTCCCAATCGGCTTTTCTAATGACTTCAGCTTCGACAGGCGCGGGCTGCTGGACTGATTTTATGCCACACCCACTGATCAGTACAAGAAACAATATGGCTATTGTAATAATACGCATGTGTTCCTCCTCTGGACGCGTTGTCGCGAATTTCTTTTTTAAAAATAACATTATAGCACCCCGCAATGATTTTGCAAGTCCTGAAGACGATTTTCGGATTGACATTCGCCATATTTCCAAGTATACTGAGCCATAGAAAGAAATTTTATTCTCAAACGGGTTGGAGATATTCATGCGGGTTTTGATTATTGGTGGTACAGGGTTGATTAGCACGGCGATTACTCGTGCCCTTATTGCGCGTGGCGACGCTGTGACGCTCTACAACCGCGGACAGACTGGGGCTGATATTCCAGAAGGATATGACACCATTACTGGCAATCGGAAAGACTACACCGCGTTTGAAGCACAAATAGCGGCATCTCAGTGCGAAAGAGGCTTTTTTTGGAGGTGCTGAGAGTGGAAAGACGTAAAGGCAGTATTCTTTTTTTCTTTTTTTCTTCAGAGCGGAGTTTGGAAACTTCGTCTTTTGTGACAATATTGACACTTTTTATTATGGCAGTAACACCATCCGATTTGCTGGCAGAAGGTACTGAGAAAATGAATCCGAAGAAAGTAATATTTGAGACCGATATGTGTACCGACGTAGATGATGTTGGCGCGCTTGCTGTGCTGCATGCGCTCGCAGATAACGGAGAGGTAGAAATCCTCGCGATCAGCTACAACGAAGCACACCCGAGCGGTGCTGGCACCATTTGTGCGATAAATACATGGTATAACCGCGGTGATATTCCTATTGGTATCTATAAGGACAACCTTGTTGATCCCGATGAATCGAGTTATTTAGATGGCATCGCGGCTAATTTCTCACACGATCTTCCCACCACGCCAACACCCAGTTCCTTGGAACTTTATCGACAAGTGCTGAGTGAACAACCGGACAACTCGGTGACAATCATCAGCGTTGGGTTTCTCAACAATCTGTATGATCTCCTGAAAGCAGAGCCGAACCTCGTTGCTCAAAAGGTTACCGAACTCGTGGTGATGGCGTTACTTATCGACGATCCTTATAATACGGTTCGCCACGATCTAATTGATAAGTCTGAGTATGTTATCCACAATTGGCCCACGCCGCTCGTTATCAGTCAGCATGGAGAGTCCGTCCATACCGGCGCGAGACTCGCAGAGACATCCGCTGAAAATCCGGTACGGGAAGCGTACTATCGAAGGTTCAACGGACAATACAAGGATCGCTCCAGTTGGGACCAGATTGCGGTTTTATACGGGGTGCGCGGTCTCAGCGACTATTTCACCGAAGTTACGGATGGCACAGGCAGGTTATCGAATGGATATGCGTGGGAGATGAAGGACGGTTTTCGATCTTATCTGGAAGTTCGGTTGTCAGATAGCGAGTTCGTACGTATCATTGAAAATCTGATGATTAAACCACCGAGAAGATAAGACTCTCCTATTTTTTGTCGAACTCACGTTTTTTGGATACCTCATTCCAATCCTTTAGGAGCCAATTCCCCAATGGAACTTTCCAGAATATCGGATGCTTCGGCGGGTATATGCTTAGCCGTTGACGGAAGCGGCGTATCAAAAAAGTAGTCAGGCTCAGTTTTCTGCCGTCGCCAAGTTTCGCGCATTTCTCGCCAAGCCCCTAAAAGTGTGCGCGGTTCAGGCATATCTTCTGCAATTAGATGATGCAATTTCCTCAAATTGTAGCAGGGTACACCTGCAAACATGTGATGCTCAGTGTGCCAATTCATTCGCCAATACAAAAATTCTGCCAAGGGGTTGAGTTTGACTGACCGTGTGCACTTACGGAAGTCAGGATCATTTTCCTTTAAACCACAATGTTGGGGCAGAGAAACAGCATAAGATCCCCAGTTTGCGATAAATGCGCTGGCAGTGATCATAAGCGGAAAAACCCAATAGCCTGTAGCGAGCGAAACGACAAGCAGCGCACCGTGAAAAAGGAGTAGAATCCGAGACCACCAAATAGAATTTTTGTGTTCTGCGGGTTGGTCGGTATGTAATGATGCCAGCCACTCCTGACTCGGGACGTCCGGCGGTCCTTCTTTGCCGAAAGCACTACGGATGGTACAGACAACCGCGGCAATAAGACCGCCTTTGCTAAAGGTACGACCGGGTTGCGTGAGCAAATTTATGGTAAAGAGTTGGAGAACAAAGAAGGAACCCAACTTTGGTTCAAGCGGGAGAAGGTTTTCGCGATCGCCTTCGGGATACAAGGTGTAGCGATGATGATAGGTGTGGCTACTGGCGTAGTCAAAATGATCCCACCAACTGATGAGGCTAAACAGATAAAGAAAAAATTTGTTCAGCCACTTGGTACGAAATACGGTGCCGTGTCCCAACTCGTGATTGGCTGTCCCTTTGAAAAAACTGGCGACTGTGCCATGGAAAAATAAGGCAATGAAAAAGCCGAGCCACATCGCTTGCGACCAGAAGAGATAGAGCACGCTACCCGTCAATAGCCAGAGGGCAAGATGCCCACCCGCCTGAAACCAACCTTGCACGTCACTCCGTTTTGATAGATTCCGTAAGGTCGAGCGGTCTATTTTGCTCCGATACCATTTTACATAGAGCGTTTTTCGTACTTCAGCAAGGGGTTGATACGTCATTTGAATATCCTTTCAAAGCGTGAATTCCATAAAAATATGGCAGAAAAAGAACCGCTTTGGTATAACGAGATAACCTAAACCCTCACACAAGGAGAACTCTATGGATATCATATAACCTTTCTGTGAAATTGACAACTTTTTTCTGCGCTTACGGAGGCACTTAATGACGAGAAAGATCTTACCTATAGTGATTTTTGCGGTTGCGTTCTCGCTCGCGAATGCACAAGACTTAGAGGTGAATATGGTTGAACGTTGGGGAATATATGAAGTAACTTTGAATGGACCGGACACAGGTAATCCGTTCACTGAGATTGAATTGACAGCAGAATTTAAACAGAACGATCGGATTTTTGAGCCTCAGGGATTCTACGACGGAAACGGGATTTACAAAATTCGATTTATGCCCGATGCAGTTGGTGAATGGACGTATACCACAAAGAGTAACATCGCTGAACTCAACGGTAAGACAGGACAGTTTACGTGCGTTGCGCCATCCGAGGGAAATCACGGACCGGTTCACGTCTATAAAGATTTCTATCTCCGCTATGCCGATGGCAGACCCTACCATCAATTCGGAACGACCTGTTATGCCTGGGCACATCAGGGGGAAGCGATGGAAAAACAGACGCTCGAAACCCTTACGAAGGCACCCTTCAACAAAATGCGGATGTGCATCTTCCCAAAGGACTACGTTTACAATAAAAACGATCCGATCTACTATCCATTTGAAGGGAAACCGCTGAAGGATTGGGATTTCACCAGATTCAACCCTGAATTCTGGCAGCATTTTGAACAACGGGTGCGAGACCTCTTGGAACTCGGTATTGAAGCGGACATCATTCTCTTCCATACCTATGACCGATGGGGTTTTGAGTACATGGATGCCGAGAACGATGATCGGTACATCCGCTACGCCGTTGCGCGACTGGCGGCGTTCCGTAACGTCTGGTGGTCCCTTGCGAATGAGTACGACTTTATGCCTGCGAAAGAGGAATCCGACTGGGATCGGTTCTTCCAGATTATTCGAGATCGTGACCCATATCAGCGTTTACGTGGCATTCACAATGGTAGACGTTGGTATGACCACAGCAAACCGTGGGTAACACATACCAGTATCCAAACGTCTAACATGGCACAAGGTATCCGCTATCGCACGCAATACGGAAAACCTGTTATCTATGACGAGTGTCGCTACGAAGGCGATATTCCACAGGGATGGGGAAATATCACCGCGGAAGAGATGGTCCAGCACTTTTGGGCAGGCACTGTTTCCGGTTGCTATGTCGGACACGGAGAAACATACAAACACCCAGAAGATCTACTGTGGTGGGCGAAAGGTGGCGTGCTCTGCGGTGAGAGTCCACCGCGGATCGCGTATCTCAAAGACTTCATAGCAAGCGCGCCAGCCTTTGATACGCTTGAACCGATTGGCGATGAAACAGGACGATATATCCTTGCCAAACAGGGGGAGTATTATCTCGCATACACAACCGAACCACAAACAATAACACTGGACTTGGAAGGAGAACAACCCTATAAAGTCGATCGCGTGGATACATGGAACATGAAGATTATCCCTGTTGGGACGGCACACCCCGGAGAACATACATTCGCTTCGCCGTATAACGGTGTTGCGTATCGCTTTACACCATACTCGCCAGGTGAGAAACTCCGTCCGGAGGCGAAAGCGTCCGCCGATGTCCTTCAAGGCAGTGCCCCGCTTATAGTGAATTTCTCAGCGGCAGGGGATCTGGCGCACCACTGGACTTTCGGAGACGGAACAACGTCCACTGAATCGAATCCGACGCATGTCTACGAAAGTCTCGGACAATACATCGTAACACTCACGGTGATGGACCCGGAGGGAGACACAGCAACGACATCCCTCGCAATCCATGTATCACCGGAGGCACCGACTGATATCGGAACGCACACGAAATTCCCCGGCTCGCGTGATGGGCTTGTTTTTCTCTGGCATGGCGCGCTTGAGGATAACGGGGAGATTGAACCGCTTGGTAATGCGAAAGTCGGTGAAGATGGCCAGATGGATCTCATTGGTGGTGCATTCCTTACCAAAAACGTGAACGATAAACTTCTGGAGGCATGTCAGAGGAGTAACCAATTGACGCTTGAGTGTCTCGTTACGACGGATAACTTGGATCAGGACGGTCCCGCGCGGATTATTTCGTTCTCGAATGACGCTACCCATCGGAACTTTACCTTTGGGCAAGATGGCAGCCGTTTCGCAGTGAGAATCCGCACACCGCGGACCGGGACGAATGCGTTAGGCGGTGAGTTTCATTTCGGTAAGATTGAATCGGGAAAACCGATCCATGTCATCGTCAGTTATTTTGACCGGAACGTCTATTGCTATATCGATGGTGAACTTGTCCACGTGAGTAACGGGACGCAAGGGGATTTCAGCAACTGGGAACGCTATCCGTTGCTTTTCGGTGACGAGGCGAGTGGCGGTAGGAACTGGGAAGGTAAGTTGAGCCGTGTTGCGATTTACAGTCGATTTGTCGGGGTAGAGGAAGCGGCGCATAAATTCAAGCTGATTCAAGGCGAATAAGGATGAGATGATTTGTAGGGCGGGGTAGGTGATTTAGATTCATTTGCCTCGCCCTATTGCCTTAAACATCTACGCGATATACGCGAGCGGCGGTGTCGTGGAATAGCAATGCGCGTTCGTCATCTGAGTAGCCAGATGACAACCGTTTGAACGCATTGTACATCACGTTGTAAGAGAACGAGACTTTATCAACTGGGAAGTTGCTTTCAAACATGCATCGCTCCGGACCGAACTGCTCAATACAGTAATTCATGAAAGGTGCCATAGACTCGGCTAACTCTTCAGATCCGATCGGTTGTTCCCGTTCATGCCAATCGAAACCGGTACGCGGCATTCCAATACCTCCGAGTTTCATGTGAACATTGGGACAAGCGGCTATCGCAGCGATACCGCTCCGCCAATTCGCCAACACTTCATCATCTCTGCCCCCATAGGGACCGTCCCGCAGCAAACCACCGATATGGTTTGAAATAATCGTCAGATCGGGGGTGGCTCTCGCGAAATCAGCGAGTTCCGATAGTTGTGGCGCGTACATCCATGCCTCAAAAGACATTCCCATGCTTGCCAGCACACGTGCCCCAGCCCGGAAATCCTCACGCGCGAGTTGTCTTTCCGTTCTGTAAGCGGAAGCCCCTGCTATTTCTGGGTGTGGATCCCAAGTAACAGAATGACGGATACCCCGAAACCGATTCGGACTCGCGGCTT
This sequence comes from Candidatus Poribacteria bacterium, assembly GCA_965208635.1. Classification (GTDB taxonomy): domain Bacteria; phylum Poribacteria; class WGA-4E; order WGA-4E; family WGA-3G; genus WGA-3G. The sequence goes on along the minus strand of OZ242349.1, from coordinate 3,896,854 downwards.
GTAAGGCTTCCAGAACCGGCTCGACGCGCTCCCCCAAGTTCAGGTTCGCGTGTCCGACAATTGCAGCGGCGGCACGACTTTCGCCATATAACCCACTCGCGCTCGCAGCTGCGAGTCCTTGCACAAATTCGACTTCACCGACAGGACGCATCTCTTCGGGTCCATCGGCGCGGTACATGGCTCTCGCCTCAACGAACACAGTAGAACGCACGTTGTGGCCACTATTAATATCTGCGATCAACTCGTGGAGTAGATACCGTTGGTAAGGGATACGCTCGGTTCGGAAATCCCAAAAATGGTGGTGTGGGTCACAGATTGGTAACTCTGGTTCCAGCGTGGGTTCTTCGGTTAAAGCGAGCCAGTCGTTGTCTCCATAAGGCATGATGAATATCTCCATCGGTGTAGTCAGTTTAAAGTACTCGTTCTCTCTTTTGGGGTCCACTGTAGGGCATTTGGGGATTTTTGTCAAATACTTTTAATGGGCAGATATTCCAAAATTGCTTAGAGGCGACGTCAAATTTGTGTAACTTTTTTAAGGGGTGCTCCAATAATATACGTCACATAGTTATAGATACCTGTATAGCGTTTCATGTAAAGATCAGCAACAATAACAATTCATAAAACGATCTCCGAATCACGATAATTGAAAATGAATGTGCGCGACTGTAATTACGCTTTTCTTGCTTATGCAGTGTTTTAATGGCATAATAATACAAACTAACGAAAACAGTCTTGAGATTGCGAGATTCACACTTGGGTGAAAGGGAAACGGTGGAAACAATGAAGCGAGCAGATAGAAGTAAGTCTTGGATTGCTGAATTCAAATGCCAACCTTTGTGCGTTGCTTCAATAGCATGTACCTTACTGCTGCCCTTCTTTATGATTGTCGGGTGCGGTCCATTGGTAACCAGCGATCCACAATCTGGTCTTCCTCATGATGGCTCCAAAACAGGCACGGAGCTTGCGAAGGCGTGGCCCATAGAACGAACGCTCGTCAGCAACGAGGTCAATTGTATTGCAGCAGATTTAGACAATGTATGGATTGCAACGGCGCGGGGTGTTTCTCGCTGGGACCGCCAGCAGGATAAATGGATCCATTATACGATGGAAGATGGGTTGTCGAACGATATGGTGAATGCCGTCGCGGTTGATGGGCAATGGGTCTGGTTTGCCACGGATGAAGGTGTAAGCCGCTACGATATGCAAACAAACACTTTTACGACCTTCCGAACCATCGATGGATTAGCAAGTGACCAAGTTTCCTCAATTGCGGTGGACGGGAACTACGTGTGGTTTGGGACATCCGAGGGATTGAATCGTTACGATAAAACGATTGACAGTTGGGCGGTGCGTACCCGGAAGGACGGCTTAGTCAGCAAAGTAATTACAACCATCGCCGTTGAGCCGGAGTATGTTTGGGTCGGCACCGGTAGAGAAATAAACCCAGATCCACATGGATGGGATGAAGATCCGAGGTTCAGCAGAGGTGGGGTAAGTCGTTACCATCGAGACACCGATTCTTGGAATAACTATACGAAATCAGATGGTTTGATAGACAGCGAAATCGCTACGATTGCGGTGGACGACGATAGTGTTTGGTTTGGCACGCAGAAGGAGGGTGTCAGTCAGTACAATCAAGTTGACCAGACGTTCATCAAAACATATACGAAAACAGATCTGTTGAAAAGCAATATTATCTCCTGTATTCGTGCAGATGGGTTCCAGGTCTGGTTCGGAACTGCCAATGCGGGTGTCCATCGATTCATTAAGCCTGTCAACACATGGGTGCATTATACCAAGGCAGATGGATTGGCGAGTAATCATATCAGTTGGATTACCACACAAGGTAATGATGTCTGGTTTGCGAGCAAAGAGGATGGTGTGAGCCGATTTGATAAAGTGAGCGGCGAGTGGACAATATATAAACAAGCCGATTTTCTCGCCGATAACGATGTTCGCTATCTAACACGTGATCCCGATGGAAACCTTTGGTTAGCAACAGTTGCCGGAATTTCGGTTTACTCTCCTCAAACACGTAACTGGGAAATCATTTCCAAGGAAGATGGGCTGCCGACTCCCTATATTACGTCAATCAATTTTACGTCTCAACCTTCTGAATCGGAACAGGACACCACTGACGAAATCCTAAACAATGGCGATGCCCAGGTCTGGATTGGGAGCGATCGAGGGCTTGGCACGCGAGCATATTTAGAGGAAGAGTGGACATTTCATGTCCCACCTCGAACACAGACACAAGGCGAAGCTTTTGTGACATCAGTTGATACTGGCACTGCATCACAGAATCACCGGGTCTGGGTTGGTACAAGTTTCGGTCCTGCCGTGTACGATACAACAGCGCAGGAATGGACACAACTGACACCACCGGACACGCCGAAAAATCCGCTTATATTAGCCGTGCTTGCTCACGATGAGAAAGTCTGGTTTGGCGGCGCGGAAGGTGTTTTGCAATACGCAATCGTCGATAAGCAGATGCACCGTGTTGCCGATGGTCTTCCGAATCCGTACGTTAATGTGCTACTTTCCACTGATTCAGAGTTACAAACCGATCCCCGAGAACAGACACTTTGGGCGGGAACACGCCGCGGTCTTGCAAGATATGACAAGACCCGTCAGCGTTGGGTCCCACTGTCCTTTAATGACCAATTGCCGTCGCCGAATGTCACCGCACTTGCCTTTCAAGATGGGATTCTCTGGATCGGCACACCACAGGGACTGGGAAGTTACACGATTGCTTCTGATTCTTGGAATTCTCTCTCAAATGTGCCGTATAACATTCGCGACATTCTGTGTGATGCAGACGGAACACTTTGGTTGGCGACAGATACAGGACTCGTCGAATATGACTCACAAAATGGAAGAGAGGTTCTACATCAATCTCGGCCGGTACGGGAGCCGTTCCTTGAAACATTGGTCTCAAACATCAAGTTTGATGGGGATTACATCTGGCTCAATAGCTGGGGGGCTTCGCCGAACGGTGCTCTTGTCCGGTTTCATCGTTCAACAGAGACATGGCGGCGTTTCACGCGCGTAGACATTCTGCAGTCTACGCAGAAAAGAGCCATGACACTTATCCGTTGGACGCATATTGACACGGATGCAGTCTGGTTCACAACGGACTATGGGGTTCTCCGTTACGATAAAACTTCGGATACATGGCAACATTTTACGACAGAGGATGGTCTTTCTACAAACGATGTAGACAAGATTGCTGTGAGTGAACAGAGTGTTTGGGTCATCCCGATGATAGGTTTGGAATTGAGCCATTATAGTAAAGCGACTGGGACATGGGATGTGGTCGCTCCTGATGAAGGGACTCAGATTGAGCGATTGAATGCACTTGGGGTCGATGGACCGAACGTCTGGTTTGGATCCGGGCGGACCCTGACTCAGTACAATGAAATCACGGGTGAATGGAAAGATTTTGGACCGAGAGACGGATTGGCAGGCAGAGGCGCGGAGTGGATTACTGTAGATGATGATTTCATCTGGGTTGCGCGCTCGGAATGGGATAGAGATAGCAACCGTCCGTTGTCGCGATACGATAAAAAGACAAAGAAATGGACGACATTTTCGACGAATGACGTGCTGGCTTCAAGGACGATTAGACGTATTATCGCTACAGAAAAAGATGTATGGATACTCTACAGACCTTGGGAGGATGCAGGTGTTACCCGATACGACAGGCGCACAAAGGAATGGACGACGATCAGATCCGGACGTGGAACGCTTGAGCTGGCAGCCGATGACGATTATCTGTGGTTAGCTGCCCCCAACGATGGGCTTCGACGCTTTCATTTTGCCTCTGGGACTTGGGCAAGGTTTAGAGATATCAAAGGGCTGCTCCATAACCATGTGGGTGAGTATGGGCTCGCAGTGGATGAGGACTATGTATGGGTGGGTACGTTGCGTGGACTTTCCCGTTATGACAAACAGAAAGAATCTTGGACCCCGTTGACGGCACTACCGACCCTCGTTGGACGCACTATTCGGACGGTAGATACAGATGAGCGTTTCGTCTGGGTCGGTACGGATAAAGGTATGTCACGCTACGACAAGATCCTGGGGACATGGAAGAATTATCGGCAGGAAGGTGGCTCCGAAAACATAGAAACCCATGGAGGGCACTGGCACCGACATAGACGGAAAAAGAAAGACTGCCTCTCCGATGACGTTGTGAGTTCTATTATGGTCGATGACCAATACGTCTGGGTTGGGACACGCGACGGGGCGAATCGCTTTGATAAGATAGCCCTGCGGTGGGATCAGTACAAAACTGAGCATGGACTGCCCGCCAACAATATAACTTCTGTGAGTAGCGATGCCGATAGTATCTGGGTTGGCACTAATTCTGGGATCGGAAAGTACCCCCGCACAGCGGATGATCGCAATGCATGGATTACCTACACATCGGGCACTGAAATCCAGCCTTCTGCTGTGTCTAAAGAGTTTGCTGAATCGTTGGTTACCGATCAAATTTGGTGTATCACGGCAAGTAAGAAACACGTCTGGGTCGGGACACGCAGGGGTGTCAGTCAATATGACATCGGTCGGGATATCTGGAAGACGATAACAGTGGAAGATGGACTTGCGAGTGATGAAGTGAGTTGTATCGTGATTGCTGGCGACAATGTCTGGTTTGGCAGCGACCGCGGTGTGACACTCTACAACGAAAAGACAGAGGTTTGGGCTGACTATACGACAGCAGATGGACTTGCCAGCAACAAAGTTACCTCTATAGGTGTTGATGGCACTGAAGTCTGGATTGGCACCTACAATGCTGGGGTCAGTCGGTTTGATCAGTTGACGAATAGTTGGACGACTTACACCCGAGAGGACGGCTTAGCACATAACGGTATCCTTTCGATGGCTGTAGATAGTCCGTTCGTCTGGTTCGGAACCTATCGTGGATTGAGCCGTTACGATAAACGCACAGGTATCTGGACAACCTTCACAGAATCCCATGGACCCGAGGATATTTTGAGGTGAAGGATGGTTATCAGTTTTCAGTTATCGGTTTTCAGTTAAGAGATTATCATTTTACGGATGTTTTTGGTCCTTGATGGCTGGCAATTGGCAACTATGTGAAAGCGAATTTATGGAAACAAAGACAGATAACCAAAAGTCCCGAACCCGTGCTCGTTTTCCTGTTAAAAGTCTGCTTTTGCTGTTGAAGGTCTTACTCTGTTGCTCTCTCGCATTCCGCGCTGAGGCAGAGGATGCGTACAGCCTATTTGGTAAGTTATTCCTATCCGGACGTGTCGAATACGATTTCACAAATAGACGGAACTTCCTCGCGGATACAGAGGAGGAGCGTGTTAGGCAAGACAGTTTCGATTTTGACCGTCTCTTTCGGCGCGGCTTCCATAGTGTCATGGTAATTGAGGAAACCGCAGGCAGTGTGAAAAATATTTTGAGTCTCGGAGAGGTCCCGACGACCTTCACGAAATTCACCTTCGATCAGATCGACCTAAGCGGTGTTCGTTGGGAGGTCCGCTCGAATCGCACCGATTGGACAATCCTAATGGTGCCCGGTTTGCTCAATCGACTGAATGGACGTGAAGGAAGAGGCGAAAAATCTGGTATCGGTTTGCGTGAAGTTACAAAGTTTGGTAGATCCCAATTAGGACTCTCCTGGTACTTCCGAGAGACACCGGTATGGGCGGTAGATCTGGAAACCAATTTCACCAACTACGGTGTAAAAGCAGAATTGGCTGTTACACCGAAGAGTGCGTTGCAGAAAAACTTAAGTTCACGTTTCGATGCAACGACAACAGTTCTCAAAGCATTCCAAACCGTTGGGGATACGATCTTTCAGGCGGAAGCGTATCGCGTTGGTCCACGGTTTGACGCCTCCCGATCCGTCGGCGATAACGATGACCAGGATCGCTACTCCGATAACACACCGCTCGACCCACCCTCCCTAATTATTCCCGGTGACCTTGATAAAAATAACAACGGTATCTTCGACTACGAGGATGACATTCTACTTTTCGATGTCGATGAGGATTTCTTAGACGAAAGCGATCTAAACAACAACGGCATCCGGGATGAGGAAGAGAACGATCAGGATCCGAATTACGAATTCGATGTTGGACTGCAAGGGATACGTCTTTTCATGAACCGTAAACTGACTCATCAGGCAAGTGTCGTTGATTTAGATCTTGGATTGCAGATCGAAGAAAATCTCAGACTTAGGAATACGCCATCTTCAACAAAAGCGTTTACCAATCTGATTTATCGGAAAGAACTTGCCCGTGCCTCTTCACTTGTTTTCGAGAACGAATTGAAATTGGTGAAAGATCGGATTCCTGATGAGACGTGGTATTATGCTGGATTTCTGAGTGGAACGGAGGAAGCATTGTATCGGGCGCAGCCGGAAATTCGGAAACTGGAGAGGGATGGGGGAGTACAGTTTTTCTATATTGATGGCGGCACCGAAGTTGAAAAACGGCGCAGAGATCCATTGCTGATGCAGAACGACCTGATTAACACTGCCAAGCTCACGTATGAATATTTGGGAATTGAACGGATGGTCACGACAGCTCGCGCCAAAATTCAATACGACTACGATTTCGAAAAGGACAATAAACATTACGAGGTCGGCATCTTCAAAACCCTGTACCGTTTGCGTCCCTCCAAGTCGCTGGAAATCAGTCCGATGTTCAAAACCACCGTTCGCAACGGCTTCCGAATGGCGGAGGATCGGCTTGAATATCTGTCCTTAGCTGGGGAAATTGAGGGTAGGGATGTCTCTCGTCGATTTCGATTACGCGAAATTGAACGTGCGAATGTACGGGATATGGCTTCGGCTCTTATCCTGAAGGTCGTCTATCAATTCACGAAAACCATCAAACTCACCGGTGGTGGTCAAATTCTCCTGTTCAACGATATGCTTGACAATGATAACGATTTTGTTCGTCAGGCGTTGTTGGCTGAAATGGAAAAGAGTTTTGTCGCTTACGAGAAGCGAATGTTTCTGCATATCGGCGCACGTTACATAGATCAGCGCGCCATCGGGGATGTGAACGATCAGAACTACATGGAAATTTTTGTGCGTGTTTTTGGGAAATTTTAAATCTTAAAACAGATATGGAAGGATGAAAGGATAGAACTCTCCCCGACGTTTCAAAGCCGAAGAGCCTCTCAAGCAAACGAATGAATCTTGCGTAAGTCCCATACAATTTCTTCGTGAGTCAAGTTCACGACGCAATTACATCCCATCATGGGTTGATAACCGCGCGATTTCTATGAATATTGCGTAAGCCCTAAATAATCATCAACCTGAAGAAGAAACCGATGAGCAAACATAATAGAATCTATTGGAACCTTGCTGCATTTATCCTTATCTTTATCGGTTTAGGTGCTTCGATCTACCTCAGGAGATGAAAATTGGTTATGAGAAAATTAATATACAGTCTATTGATCGGGATTGTCTTAGCGGGTTGTGGTGAAGATGAGACGGTTGAAGAACAACCTGAGATAAACCAAACCGAAGTCGTTGATGGGATGCCGTTTCGCGTGATTATTTCGGAGAAGGATGGTGCCTCGATGGTTTTGCTCCCTGCAGGTTCTTTTGAAATGGGGGACCATTTCGATGAAGGCACGGCAGATGAACTCCCTGTCCACCAAGTAGAGTTAGACGCTTTTTATATGGATCGATATGAAGTGACAATTGGACAATATAAACGTTTTCTAAAAGAGACAGTCCACGGAACTTTACCGGAGCAAACACCTAATTGGATAGCAGAAAAGGCGATTGTACTCGCACAAAAAGGCGTGCAGCAGTTGGTCGATTTCACCACACCCACCGACAATCACCCCGTAGTAGGTATCACGTTTAACGATGCCGAAGCCTATGCCCAGTGGGCGGGAAAACGGCTACCCACCGAAGCCGAATGGGAGTACGCAGCACGAGGCGGGTTAGTGGGGAAACGGTACGTTTGGGGAAATCAGCCCCCCGAAGGAACAGACTGCAATTTTACCGGTTCCGTTGGCGGAGAACAGGCTGATGACGGTTATTTATATACAGCACCGGTCGGGAGTTATAACGCTAACGGCTACGGATTATATGATATGACGGGGAACGTTTGGGAATGGTGTGCGGATTGGTATAGTGACAGTTATTATGCAGATTCTGCTCCGGACAATCCAAAGGGTCCAGAAACGGGAACTGAACGAGTATTAAGAGGCAGTGGATGGTCAAGTTATCTTCAGCACCTACGACTGTCCCGCCGTCTAAAACTCTCTCCTACAGCGACTGGGTTCCCGCAGTCAGTCGAATATTCAGGCTTGAAGAAACCTGTTTTGGATAAGAACATCCCTATAGAGAAGAAAAAACAAAATCAGGAACAGAAACCACAAGTGAAACCAACTTTGAAAAAATCGGTGCCCGACAATACCGTCTGGATCGGCTTTCGGTGTGTGGCAGATCTGATTCAATGAAACGAAAAACGTCCGTTGGAAAACACGCATCCACGATAAAGGATATTCATCGCAGTGGTTTGGGAAAATCAGGCAAGTTTCATGCTAAGTTCGTTTTTTGCAATTTTACTTGCGCTCAGCTGCTTGGTCTTTATTGCCCACACACAAGAGGAAATTATGCATAATCAAGGAACCTCCAAAGCGTTGATTGTAGATATGGTGCGTGCAGTGGGCAGCGACTCAGAGATCAATGTCAATCCATTGTCGAATAGCCAAAAAACATCGAGATTCACTGGAGCGAACGAAATGATTCAAGAGTGGATTAAGGAGAACGGGGAATCGATTATCGACACTCGCGGCGGTCCCTTTAAACCTACCGACCAATACGTCACAACCTACAAGGATGGCAGAGTCTACGTTCATGTGCTTTCTTGGGAGGGAAAGAACAATATCACCCTTCCAGCCATCACCGATCGGGTGGTGAAGAACGCGTGGATTCTGGAACATCCTACAGCAGATGGTGCTTCGTGGGGCATTGTGAGACAGCATCCATGGGGACTTTTGATCGTGGTCCCGGAGGAATACCAAAACGGTGTTGACGACATCGTCGTTCTTGATATTGACGGGGATCCCGCTACGCTTAAGAAACCGCAGTTGGTTGAAGCAGATCCTTCGTCGGTTATTTATCTTTTTGGGGACAGCGCCAAGACAGATGGCGGTCTTGCCCATTTGCAGGCACAGGACTGGATTGAGGGTTGGAACAAACCATCCGCTTCACTTTCATGGAAGGTGAAACTCCGGGTGCCTTCTGATTATGAAATTGCGCTAACCTACACTGCTGATGCTGATGCAATAGGTTCAACGTTCGAGATTACCACAGGACAAGGCAAAATTACTTGGACAGTCCGCCAAACGACAGGATGGGCAGGGGATTCGCAGAATTTTGAACGGGTACCGCTTCAGGAGACATTGCACGTTCCCGAAGGTGAAAGTCCAATTACGCTGCGTCTCATCGGAGAGGCAAACTCTACAGAAAACGTAAAAGTCCATTCGCTTGAACTGATTTCACCCACCGCGGCAAAGGCAACGATTGCTTCAAGGAAAAAGGCTCAAAAGATACGAGCGAGTACCGATTGGTTCGTCGAGGCGAAATATGGCGTGATGTTCCACTGGTCAACAACGACACAGCCGCTACGGGGTCCACAAAAATCCTATCCAGAAGCGGTGAACGCTTTTGATATCGATACTTTCGCCGATATGGTGCGTGAAACTGGGGCGGGCTACGTCATTTTCACTGCTGTCCACGGAATTATGCATTTTCCTGCTCCGCTGAAATCGATCAAAGCGGTTATACCGGAACGTATTTGCGAACGCGATCTAATTGGAGAGATGGCTGACGCGCTGCAAAAACATGATATACCCCTTATTCTGTATTTCCATCATGGCGTTGGAGATACAGAGTGGATGAAAGCCACTGGGTTTTTAAGTCCAGACAAGTCGGAATTTTTCAGAATTGAACGCGATATTCTTACCGAGATGGGACACCGATACGGCAAAAAGGTTGCGGGATACTGGTTTGATGATCGGTATCCGCTCCAACCGTTTGAAGAATTGTATGAAGCGACCAAAGCTGGGAATCCTGACCGTATTGTCGCTTGGAACAGTTGGATTCTCCCTAAAACGACTGAATTTCAAGAGTACTACGGTGGTGAGTTTGGCGGTGCTCTCGTAAATCCACCAGCAAGTTTCTTTGCCGCAGATGGCAGCGCAAGTGGATTACAACCACACGGTATGATCTTTCTTGACGATCCTTGGCAGCATGGATATCCAGAGACCGATATTGCGCCACCCATATTTGCCACTCAGCGGCTTATTGATTATGTGCAGATCTGTATTGCCCAGAAGTTGGTAATTACAATGAACATGGGGATTACTCAGGATGGAAAAGTCTCACCTGCAACACTTGAGCAGATGAGAACCTTACGACAAGCGATTCGAGGGGAATAGTCATTGGCAGAATGGTTCTCGGTATGGATTTCTGCGAAATCCTTTCGGTTATCAGTTATTGGTTAAAGACGCGAGCGTAACGAAGTCGTTTCTGTTACCACACAACTCTTGTTCGATGATCGAGAACTGGCAATTTGAACCAAGGTAGTCTCTCCGCTACGATTCCTCCGACGTTTCTGAGGCGTTCTGTTGCACACGCAAGGCTTCGAGTTCGGTCCGAAAAGTCGACATATCATTGATTCTCACTGCCCCGATAGCACTAATGACAGGATCATAAGCACTTGCCCCGCTCCCTCCAACAAACAGTGCAACACCCTCTTGGATTCCACGTCGAAGTTTGCGCAATTCATTTACCAAGTGTGGATCATCTGTGGGATAAACGATACTCAACCCAATTGCTTTTGCCCCATTTTGCACTGCACATCCTACAATTTCTTCAGCTGGCAGATTGGGACCGAGATAGGTGACTTGCCATCCTTGCGAGGCTGCAGTCGTTCCTGCAATCAATGCGCCGATTTCGTGGAGCTGCCCCCGAGGTGTAGCGACCACTAAGTTTGGCATTGAGGTGGATATATCAGATCCTTGGCAAATATTTCCCAACAGTGTCCGGACAACCGCCGCGGTAAGATGTTCGTGGGCAATCCGCAAAGTTCCTGCCTTCCACTGTTCACCAACTTCCTGCATCAACGGTGTAATCAACTTTTCCAGGAAAATAGGCTGGCTAAAGGCGACTGATGCCGCGAAGAGTGTCGACTCAAGTGCTTGTGCTTCAAACTGCTTAACCGCTGCGATGCACGAAGCGATGTAAAAACGAAGCGATGTTTCTTGTGGGACGACCTCTTTCGCGATCCGAGGCAACTGTGCGACTGTCCCACCTGTTCCAATGAGCTCCAGAAGTTCTTCACTCGGCAACTTTGCTATTCGTCCAATGTTATGCCCCGCCTCAGTCGCCAAACGAAGCAACGTGAGACGCAGTATATCCGCATCGGAATAGAGGCGGCGATTCGTTTCGGTTCGCCGCGGTGTGACCACATCGTACCGTTTCTCCCACGCCCGAATGATAAATTGTGTTAATCCTGTCTGACTGGCAACGGTTTTAATACCGTGTTTATATTCATCCGCCATCAACCTTTCCCTCTTTTATTTTCCTATTGGAGCTTAATGTTTCATCGGTGTTGCTGAGTTAACATCATGAGCAGTATATTAAAATCTAATTCCAGTCGAATTATAATATCACCACACGGGTTCATTTAGCAATTGTAAACCATATCGTCAACGTTTACGTTTTACATCTAAATCTTACGATTTAATATAACATTATGTCTATTATTTGTCAATAAATTATATCTGTCTAAGTTTCAGAACCTAACAAAGAGAATATCTCAATCTCGTTTAGAATCGCCACTTTATAGTGAATTTTGATTGAACGATCCGATTCTATTTCGCCACACAATTTCTATACAAAATACGAATAATTATGATATTGTCTAAATTATTGTTGACATAATATAGACAATATGTAATAATATTATACATAGTGATTCAGTCCCCAATTTAAACTGGAAAATCATACCGATCGCGATTAGACAGCAGATCGGTATGAAAGCACAACCGAGGAAAAGGAAAAAATATAAAGCGATGCAAGAGCATGTAATACTCGTCGATCACACGGGAAAAGAAATCGGCGTTCAAGAAAAGATACAAGCACATCGTGATGGTAAATTACACAGTGCCTTTTCGGTCTTTGTCTTTAACGCTGTAGGCGAATTGCTGCTTCAGAGACGGGCACAAACGAAGTATCACTCCGGCGGATTGTGGACGAATACCTGTTGTAGTCACCCACGACCTGGTGAAAATCATCATCACGCGGCGCGGCGACGCCTCCATGAGGAAATGGGTTTCGATTGTGACCTTAAGGAGATTTTCAGTTTTATTTACCACATCCAACTCGACAATAGCTTATTTGAGCACGAGCTCGACTATGTCTTTGTTGGACACTATAGTGGTCAACCTATTCCGAATCCGGACGAAGTTGATGATTGGAAGTGGATGGACATACAGGTGTTGAAGCAGGATGTTCGGGAGAACCCGAAAAATTACACACACTGGTTCAAACTGGCGTTAGATCGCGTTGTTGAACACTCCCAAAAAATCAGTTTTTGCGATGAAACCTAACCGATGTGTATATATAAGTTTGATATTAGCATTGATTTTCTCGTTGCGAGTTGACGGTGCTACGTCCGAGAAATCGGTAGAAGAAATGCTGGAAGTTGCTCGAAAGCAATTCTATGCCGCGATCAAAGACGAGAAACGGATTGAACCGACAATTGCGTTGCTTAAACGAATTAGACAAATGGAACCGAAGTACACTGGGCGGACGCAGGTCTATATTGGTTCACTTATTGCGCTGAGAGGCAAACACGCATTTCTTCCACACACCAAACTCAAGTGGGCGCAGCGCGGTTTAGCAATCATGGATAGCGGCTTAGAGAAAAGTTCAAACGATATTGAAGCTCTTTTCATCCACGGTACGACCTGCTACTATCTTCCATTCTTTTTCAGACGTGGTGATGACGCTCAGCGCGATTTCAGGGAAATTATCAAATTGATGCCACAGCAGATGGATACCTATAACCCGAAGTTAATGACACAGGTCGTTGCGTTCTTACTTGAAAATGCAAAATTGACGGATGACGAGAAAGTATACCTCCAAACGTTGAAAGACAGATTACAACCGTAGCACCGAGTCGCACATCAATGCAATTTGAATACCTCTTGTTTAATCTCATTGTGGTCGTTGGACCGGTAGTATCGCAATTCAACCAGCAAATTAGGCATATATCACATTGGCGATTGAAATTGCTCACGACGGTGTTCGTCATGATCCCGTATATTATATGGGACATCCTTGTCACTGGTTCACATTGGTGGTTCAACGAGACGTATACGCTTGACTTCCGATTGCTCGGTTTGCCGATTGGAGAATGGTTCTTTTTCATCACTGCCCCTTATGGATGTCTGTTGGTATGGGAAACATTGTCGGATGCGAAACTATCAACACGATTGAGACCTCTTCGGCATGTCAGAACAGTTTTATACGTAGCACTGCCGATCGGTGTATGGGTTTTCAGCACGGGTAAGCAGTACACAGGATTGGTTCTGATTTGTGTTGGGCTTGTTGGACTGACAGACACGTTGCTACGGACCGAGTTGCTTATGCAACTGAAGACCTATATCTATATTGGAATTGTTTTTGGTTTAATTCTGATATTCAACAGTTATCTCACGGCGCGACCTGTGGTTTTATATGGTGAGGCGCATCAGATGGGTTACCGAATTTTGACAATTCCCATTGAGGATTTCGGATACGGATTTACATTGATGCTCTTTAACGCAATGTTCTACGAAAAAGTTTTTAATTTTACCTTGCGGAGAAACAACGGGCGTTAGAACTGTTGCGTGCGTTTCTCAAATCTTGAAGAAACACCGGATTTCGTCTGGGGATAGACGAAATCCGTAGCACCAGAACGGATGCGCGTGTGGCATCCGAGGACAACGTGTGGACTTGCGGGACAATGTATTACATTGCAAAAACCCTGCGCCGATGTTGCAGGCTGCTGTCTTGGGTAAACTAAAGCGCGTAGCCTGTAAGGAATTGCGCGAGTCTTCAGGAACAATTAAAAATATGGAAAATAAAACAGTAGCAGTCATTGGTGGTGGACTTGGATCACTGAGTGGTGCGATTCGCCTTGCACGCTTAGGATTCTCCGTTCAGCTATTTGAGAAGAATCCGCAGCTCGGTGGAAAGGTAAACGAGGTAGTTTTGGCAGACTATCGGTTTGACACGGGTGCCTCATTGCTGACGATGCCCTCTGTCATCGATGAACTCTTCAATTTCGCTGGATTCAAGAGGTCGGATTATCTCGATTTCGTGCCAATTGACCCGATATGCCGATACTTCTTCCCTGATGGTGCCGTGATGGATGCCAGTGCGGATAAGACAAAAATGAAAGCCGCTATTGCCCAGCTATCGCCGAGTGATGTGAAGGCGTATGAACGGTTCTTGAAATATGCAGAACGTATTCACAATCTAACAGCCGAAATCTTTATGTTTACTCCGATCCATGAATTTAGGAAACTCATGCGACATCGGCACTTTCGGACGTTATTCAGGCTTCATCAAATTGATCCGTTTCGGACGGTACACCAAAGCGTGTCACGTTTTTTCTCTGACTCGCGGCTCATTCAACTCTTTGACCGCTACGCGACTTACAACGGTTCCGATCCATTTCAAGCCCCGGCGACCCTTAACATAATTCCGTATATTGAATACGGATTAGGAGGGTACTATATCAAAGGCGGAATATACCGTTTGATCGATGCTTTGAAAGCGGTGGCATGTGAGTTAGGTGTTCAGATTCATACATCGGCGAAAGTCGAAAAAATCTGTCATGATGACAAACGGGTGAGTGGGGTGCGAGTGAATGGTGAGAAAGTTGGGGCGAAGTACGTACTCTGTGGTGCGGATGCAGTCGTAGCACATGACGAATTGATTGATGGACATCAGACTCGAGAAAAAAGACTCAATCGCTTGGAGCCATCGTTGTCTGGAATGGTATTCCTGTGGGGCGTTAGAGCGAAACAGCCAGCGTTAGCACATCACAACATTATTTTCTCCAACGACTATAATGCAGAATTCAAGCAGATTTTCAAACATCGAAAAGTACCAGATGAACCGACTATCTATATTGCCATAACAAGTAAGACGGATACGGTGGATGCGCCAGTTGATGGCGAGAATTGGTTCGTGTTGTTGAACATGCCGTATTTGGTCCCCGGACAGATGTGGGAGCAAGAAAAAACTCGGATGCGGCAGGTTGTGCTGGATAGATTAAAGCAACTGGGTTTCGACATCGCAGATCAGATTGAGGTAGAGCAGATTTACACACCAGAGGATTTCTCTGAACTTTATGCCAGTAACCAAGGGAGTATCTACGGTGTATCGTCGAATAGCAAAGCCACAGCATTTAAGCGTCTACCGAATCGAAGCCGTCTCCTTGACGGGCTTTACTTCGCGGGGGGTTCAGTGCATCCGGGAGGCGGAATTCCGTTGGTAATATTGTCTGGAAAAATAGCGGCGACATTAATCGCGGAAAATTATGACAGGAGCAAGGACGTATGAAGCGGAAAATTGTTATCATCGGTTCAGGATTTGGCGGACTCGCAGCAGGGATCCGACTCCAAGCCAGAGGCATGCAAGTCACGCTTCTGGAGAAGAATGCGAAAGTTGGTGGTCATGCTTATCAACTGGTTAAAGAAGGCTATACCTTCGACATGGGACCGTCGATTATCACTGCGCCTGACTTGATTCAACGCGTGTTTGAATGTGCCGGGGTACGGATGGAAGATTACCTTGACTTGGTGAAACTCGACCCATTTTATCGCATCTATTTTCATGATGGTACATCTCTCGATTATACGGCTGATAGCGAACAGATGAAACGTCAAATGGCTCAGTTTAGTACAACAGACGCTGATAACTACGACCATTTCATGGCGCATACTCGTCAACTTTACGATGCTGTTATCACAGACGGGTTAGGCGCGACCGCATTTGATTTGCCGACGATGCTCGGTTTTCTGCCGCGTGCGCTGCGACTCCAGGCATTGATGCCCGCCTACGATTTTGTTAAGAGGTATTTTGAGGATCCGCGTCATCGCTTCACCTTCTCATTTCATCCGCTGTTTATTGGTGGCAACCCTTTTCGGGCACCCGCGGTCTACTTGATGATCCCTTATCTTGAAAAAACTGGAGGGGTCTGGTTCTGTAAAGGTGGTATGTACAACTTTGTTCAGGCATTAGAGAACGTCTTCAAAAGACTCGGTGGCATCGTTGAGACTGACACAGAAGTTGAAGAAATCGTTGTTAAAAATCGAAAAGCAAAGGGAGTTTTAGCGAACGTTAACCAAGAACGCGACTCCGATATACATGTTAAAGGCGCGCGTTCTTGGTTAAAATTTTATGAAGCAGACGGGGTTATTTCGAATGCCGATCTGTTCCACACCTATGGTGAACTTATTAAGTCCGAACATCGTAGAAAATGGTCTGACAAGAAACTCCGAAAGATCCAATATTCGATGAGTGCCTTCCTGCTCTATCTCGGTGTCCGTAAGAAATATCCGCAACTGAAGCACCATACACTCATTCTTTCCGAGAGATATAAAGGATTGATAGATGACATCTTTGATAATAAAGTGCTCCCAAAGGATTTTTCAATGTATCTCCACATTCCGTCTCAAACCGACCCGTCAATGGCACCGGAAGGCTGCGAGAGTATGTATGTCCTGATCCCAGTGCCGAATCTGGAGAGTGGGGTCAACTGGGAGAAGACGAAGGTGGCATATACGGACAAAGTGCTAACGTTCTTGGAAAATGATTTTGGACTGACGGACCTAAAGTGTTCAATTGAAGTGCTTGAAACGTTTACGCCGTCAGATTTTAGGCGGGAACGGAACAACCATCTGGGTAGTGCATGGGGAGTTGAGCCAAAACTAACACAAACAGCGTATTTTCGACCGCATAACCGAAGTGAAGATATACAGAAACTCTACTTTGTCGGCGCAAGCACACATCCCGGAGCAGGCGTACCGGGTGTTCTGCTGACAGCAGAGACGACGACGAAACTTGTCGCTAAAGATTTGATTCAGGAGGGTTTATCATGAAGAAAATGTGGAAAGTAGAAGAAAATCGGGTTGCCTTTGAGTATGCTCGTAGGATAACCGCCTACTATTCAAAAAGTTTTTACTTCTCAACACGGATGCTGCCCAAAGAGCGGCGTTGGGCAACATACGCACTATACGGTTTCTGTCGACACTGCGACAATCTGATTGATACACCGCGTCAACGCACTGAAATAGAAATCGTTAGGGAGATACAACTCTTGACAGAAGAATTACAGGTTGCTTACAATACAGGTGAGTCTCAACATCCAATTATTCGTGCGTTCATTCTCGTTGCCAAGGCGTATGGTATCCCTATTGAATATCCGCTCGATTTGCTCAAGGGAGTTGCCATGGATGTCCAGCAGACGCGGTATAAAACATTCGATGAACTCTCTCTTTTCTGTTATCGCGTTGCGGCTGTTGTTGGATTGATGATGACTCACGTCCTCGGCTATAAGGACGAACGTGCCTTTGATTACGCCAAACAACTCGGCATTGCCATGCAACTCACCAATATCCTTCGGGACATCAAGGAGGATAAGGATATGGGACGCATCTATCTACCAGAGAAGGATTTGGTGAGGTTCGGCGTAGCGGAGCAAGACATCTTAGAAGAAAAAATAACACCCCAATTGAAAGCCCTGATGAAATTTCAAATTGAACGAGCAGATCACTATTATGCTGAAGCCATGCCTGGTATTTCTTTACTCGAAACGGAATCGCAGTATGCGATTTATTCGGCGGCTAAAATTTACCGCGGTATCTTAAGAAAGATCGAAGACCAGGACTACAACCCATTCTTAAGTCGAGTCTTTGTACCGTCGAGTCAGAAAATCGGGATTCTATTACACGAGGGACTTCGGGCAAAATTTCTATCGGCACAGGAGAAACTATTTCCTGTACACTCAGGAATAATCAATAGATGATTCGTGCACAGCACCGCCTTTGGGCGGACATCATTTTTCAGCCGTATCTGACTTTGTTATTCAAGCGGAATTTTCACGAGATTCAGTTGTTAGGGACACTACCGAAAATACCCGACGATCTACCGGTGCTACTCCTACCAAACCACAGTACATGGTGGGACGGGTTCTTCGTTTATCTGTTGAACAAAAAGATCTTTCGTCGGACGGCTTATTTAATGATGTTAGAAAAGCAACTATCGAAATATAAATTCTTTAGAAAAATAGGTGCTTATTCAATTGAACCGGAGAATCGACGTAGTATTATTGAATCCCTTGAATACACCGTGGAATTACTGAATCAAGAGATGCCGCTCGTCTCCGTTTTTCCGCAAGGGGAACTGTTGCCGTGGCATACGCGACCCCTCGGTTACAAACGTGGTGTCGAATGGATTTTACGGAAATATCGGAAATCCGTCACTGTGCTGCCATTGGCAATTCGCACCGAGTTTCTCGGTGAAAAGCGTCCACGCGTATTTTTTCTGTTCGGCACTGTCCACTCGCTTGATGCGGGCACATTTCAAGGGATGGATTGGCTCGAACAGACTGAAACTGCATTATTAGACGATCTCGCTTTGCGGATTCTTCGCCAAGAAACGGGACAAAATCTGTTGGATTGAAAGGTTGGTATTACCTTGTTTATCCTGATGCTTATTTCGATAGTTCTGTTGGCGGTTATTTTAGCAGTCGCGCTGTTTAATACTGTGACTGCGCCGATGCTGAAGAAATTCGTTGGTCTCCAGAACTATCCACGCGTCTCGGTGCTGATCCCGGCGCGTAATGAAGAAACTAACATCGGTGCCTGTATCAACGGATTCCTGTCTCAAAACTACGATAACTTTGAAATTCACGTTCTCAATGACCAATCGACGGATCGCACGGGTACGATTATTGAAAAATTCGGCGAACAGTATCCTGCAGTTCAGGCGATTCAAGGTAAACCGTTGCCAGCAGGCTGGACTGGAAAAAACTGGGCGTGCCACCAACTGAGCCAACACGCAGATGGAGAAATACTCATTTTCACGGATGCGGATAACCGTCCTGCCCCGAACGCGATTGCAAACACTGTTGCTTACATGCAGAAGTTGGAACTCGGCTTGCTCTCGGCGTTTCCAGAGAAAGTGACTGGCACCTTGGCAGAAAAACTCGTCGTTCCGGTAGTGGACCTGTTCGTTTATGCCGGACTTCCGTTATGGCTTACCTACTTTAGTCGTTTCCCGTCGCTTGCGGCGGCGAGCGGTCTCTGGATTGCCTTTACTCGCGAGGCATACCAACGGGTCGGTGGGCATCAAGCGGTATCAAATCAGATTGTTGAAGACGTTGAACTCAGCCGATTGGCGAAAAAGAGAGGTATCAAAATCTTGACATCGGCGGGAACGTGTGTGGTATCTTGCCGGATGTATCATTCGTTCAGCGAGGTCTGGAACGGATTTTCCAAAAACCTTTTTGGATTGGTCCGCTACAAAATGATACCGTTTTTTATTTTAATGCTCGGTCTGTTTACAATGTGTGTGCTACCGTACATTACTGTCTGGTTTGCGACGCTTAGAGGATTGGCAATCGTTGCTATCGTTATGAACATCGTTATGCGGATGGTGCTGGCACTCAAATATAGGCACCCCTTCGTTACAAGCGTAATTTTACATCCCTTTGGCGTTTTATTGACTTTGCTGATTGGTGTTAATTCATTTTACCAAGTCAGACGCGGTCGTCTGCAGTGGAAGGGACGACAGATTCTTTAATTATACCTTGCGGTTCGATGAGAGGGATTGGTAATTTCAGATGCCTCTCCGTAGATCCGCCTGCGCCGTTGTTGCAGGCTACGCGCTTAGGCGTTTTTTGTTTTCAGTTAAGACGTTATTTACCCAATGGACCTAACCGAACGACAAGGCAAAATTAAGAAACTTAAAATAGGGGCGCTTTATCTACTTTTAGGCGCGGGTGGCTTGTGGCATGTGCTCGGTGTGTTCCAAGAAGTCATGCAAGTTCTCGCTTCGCCAATCATGATTGGTTTGGGCGTATGGCTATTTTGGGAATGCTGGTGGGAGTCTCCACAACATGAACGATCGAAGTTTGCCATCGCAAGTATAGGGATCGTTGTCGTCAGTTTTGGGATTGAATGGCTCGGTGTTCGGACAGGTGAGATTTTCGGTTCATACTCGTATGGACAGACCTTGCGACCATCGATTGGTGGTGTTCCAATCAGTATTGGGTCTGCTTGGTTTGTGATGCTCGTTGCCTCGACTGCTGTTGCTCAGAAGATTATCCCGAAATTTTTAGCAGAAGGTTTCCGTTTCAAAATAGCATTTCTGGTGGCTTTGTTAATGGTCTGCTTCGATCTGCTTATGGAACCGGCGGCAGCGAAACTGGATTACTGGACATGGATGAACGACCATATCCCTTTACGGAACTATCTGGTGTGGTTTGGATTAAGTTTCATCTTCGCGACAATCGGTTTTCAAGTCGGCCTGTTTCGTCAACAATTGCCGCGAATCGCTTTTCACTGCTATTTTGCGCAACTCCTATATTTTGGATTGGTTAGTCTAAGCAACTTATGAAATCAAGAAATAAAGGCTTATTCATTGCGTTAGGGATTGTCGGTTTATGGGGATTGAGTCTCTCAATGCTCCTCACACTTGATGTGAGCCGCATCCACCTTGCGGTGGTGCCTTTGGGCATGCTTTGTCAGACGTTTCTCTATACGGGTCTGTTTATCACAGCACATGATGCGATGCACGGTTCAGTTTGTCCTACGCATCCGCGTATTAACAATGTCATTGGGGCAATCGCTGTCAGACTATACGCCCTGTTTTCATACCGCAAATTAGTAAAAAAACACTGGGAGCACCACCGAACACCCGCGAGCGATATAGATCCAGATTTTCACGATGGACACCATACGGGCTTCTTGGCGTGGTATTTCCATTTCATGAAAGAATACTTGAGTTGGAAGCAGATAGTCGGTATGGCGATTGTATTTCAAATCATGGAGTATATTTTAGCAATTTCCACCGTCAATCTTGTCCTGTTTTGGGTTTCTCCAGCATTGCTTAGCACGTTGCAACTGTTCTATTTCGGGACCTATCTACCACATCGAATACCAGAAAGTGGGTATGATAACCCTCACCGCGCGCAGAGTAATGCCTATTCAACGCTCTGGTCGTTTATCACTTGTTACCACTTCGGGTATCATTGGGAACACCACGAGTATCCATACATCCCATGGTGGCATTTGCCAGTCATACGGAGAATGAGAGCGCGCCTTCAATGAACCCTATCATCATAGTTGCTGTAACATTCGCCGCGGTGATGCTGCTATGGCTGTTCTTTAGACCCCCTTTCGGAACGAATATTGTTCGCCTGAACACGGACCAACGGATTGTCGCCCTCACCTATGACGATGGACCGAATCCACCTTATACCGATCGATTACTTGATGTCCTTGCGAAACACGATGTTAAAGCCACTTTCTTCCTGATCGGAAATCGGATCGAAAAGCATCCCGAAACAGTAAATCGTATTATCGTTGAGGGACACCAAATCGGCAATCATTCTTATAGCCACCCACTCCTTGGTTTCCTGCCGCCAGCCTATGTCCAACGGGAAATTGAACGCACAGACACCCTCCTACAGAGATGTCACCCCAACGGGGTTTTCAAGGAAGATGAAATCGAGTTTCGCGCGCCGGTGCTGACAAGGTTTTTGCCAGTCGCATGGGTGCTCGCGAAAGGGAATCGCGCCCACATTAGCTGCAACGTGTGGAGTTGGGATTGGACGACCCAAAACCCCGACAAGATCACTAAAACGGTATTGACGAAGACAAAACCGGGTTCGATTATTGTTCTACACGATGGGAAAGCAGAGAATAAGGATGCGAATCGTTCAGGAACGGTTGAGGCGACAGATCAAATCATCACAGCCCTAAAACAGGATGGGTACCAATTTGTGCGGTTGTCAGATGTTAGTAATCAGTGATCAGTCTGCCGCCTCTACAGAAATTTTTGCGTGAAAAGCGTTCACGCTTCCTTTCTCGTTAGATGCCCACCCCAGAGCGACCAATTTAAAGATCTGTCCACGCTCAAAACGATGTGTCATCTGTCCCATTTCGTTGGGACCCAACCAACCTGTATCGTGCGATGCCTCAAGAAGGCTTCCTTCGGGACGTTTGTAATAAGGATCAAAGGTAAGTTTGTGATCGGCATCCAGGAGATGAAATGATCCATACGCCTTTTCATCACCCACTTCAATATCAATGATGAGCGTGCCGCCATTTTCAAACGCAGTGGTATCAATTACGACAACCGTGTAGTCTTGATGTCCATATTCTGGGGTGCGAAAAACGTCCAGTATCCGTCGTGAGGGCTGCTCAGGTGTGAGAACAGTGTTCCCGAATCCAGGGAGTTTTCCGTCTAAGGAATCCGCGAGAAATAGGAGGTAATTCTCACTTTCTAAAGTACCATCTTCACGTCTATTGCTGTCAAGGTAGTTATTGACTGGTACATGTCCTATTGCTTCAAATTCAGGGGATATAACCCAAGTATCTACTGGACCTCGCCACCATTTGTTACTCATGATTGTGCGTGCCAAGGGAGACATACCCTCAAATCCTTGGGAATCACGCATGCGTCTAAGCTCGGCATTACGCGTCCATGTATTGATAAAATTTTCGTTCAGGAACTCGATGATTCGATCGTCGGAAAGGACAACTGCCCTCAAGTTTTTGCCGCTCCCTCAGCATGCCTCATCGGCGAGCGGTCCATCGACTGAAATGGCGTGGATCGGTTTCTGTTGTGCTTGTGATATTTCTGATGCCTCTTCAAATGGCACCCAGTTGATTTGCTGCGACTTATAGAAACGTTGTATCAGTATGCGTTCAGCCTCTTCTGGCGTGATTGATGTTGTGAACTCGGTTTCCTGAGTACCATCCCGCGTTTCCCCAAGAAGTTCAATTTTCGGACAAACGCCACCACCTGCGCTATAATAGTAGTTAGGTTCGTCTTTCTGTTTTCTCCAATTAACATCGAATAGTGTCCCTTCAGGAACGCGCATCTGGAAAAAGGCAACACTTCTTTTAATGCGGTCGATAAATAGATGTCCGGTAAACTGAGAAGGTGTGAACCAACCATCCTCTAATGCCAACGTCGCATGGATGCGGAAGATAATATCTGCGAATTCATCGTTGTAAGCGCGTAGACATGCCCATAAACCACGGGAATCTCCTGCGTTAATGTGCATATCCAGATTCGGATTGGGCTGCAACTGGTTCAGCAAGGTAAACGCGCCTTCGTCATCAATCTGCCAATAGTCCCCAACGGCGACAGATTTATCTGGAAGGAACGCTCGGAAAACCGAAGCAGCATACGCCTTTTCTGGTTCAGCAACGCGCATATTTGCTAACGCATCCCATTCTTCATGGAAGTTGGGGTTCATGTGTTCAATCGGCGCGATGAACCCTTTGAGGAGCACTGTTGCGTTATCGTCAAGATTGAGATTGATTTTGTTGTCGCAAGTTTTCATTTTTTAACCATCTTGCGTCGTCCTTGGAATGATATCGTGGACACCGCCTTCACGAATACTCGCTGAGGAGACTAACACGAATCTCGCTTTTTGACGGAATCCCGGTAGGGATATCGCCCCACAATTGCACAGAAGGGACCGGATTTTTGCGAGGGTCGTTTTCAAACTATCGTTCATCTTTCCGGCATAAGGGACATAGGCGTCAGCCCCCTCCTCGAACAACAATTCTGGACCGCCGCCCTCGTGGTAACGTTGCCAATTGGCGGCTCGCTTTGTTCCTTCTCCCCAATATTCTTTCACCGTATTCATACCCAATTTTCTTATTTTACTTGGACTTTCATCAAATCTTGCAAAATATCTGCCCATCATCACGAAATCCGCACCCATAGCAAGTGCCAAACCGATATGATAATCTTGGAATATACCCCCATCCGAGCAAATTGGCACGTAAACACCGGTTTCCTTCAAATACAGATCCCTTTGCCGAGCGACTTCAATGACGGCAGTCGCTTGCCCACGACCGATTCCTTTCTGTTCCCTCGTTATACAAATAGCCCCTCCACCGATACCTACTTTTATAAAATCAGCACCGGCTTCTACCAAATACATAAACGCATCTCCGTGAACTACATTCCCGCCGCCCACTTTCACAGTATCATTGTACTTATCTTTAATGAATCGAATGGTGTCCGACTGCCATTCTGTATACCCTTCAGAAGAATCAACACAAATAATATCGACACCTGCATCTACTAAGACGGGTACTCTTTCTTTATAATCTCTTGTATTGATGCCAGCACCGACGACGAGTCTTTTTTGAGAATCTATTGATTCAAGGGGATTTTTCTTATGGTCGTCGTAATCTTTTCTGAAAACCAAGTGTAGCAGCCTACGATTTTCGTCAACAATCGGCAAACAATTTATCTTGTGTTCCCAAATGAGGTCGTTGGCATCTTCAATCGCAATTCCCTTTTGACCCACAATTAGCTGGGGAAAGGGAGTCATCAATTTGCTGACTTTCGTACTTAAATCTACTCGACTCAATCTATAATCCTTATCCGTTATCAGCCCGAGTAACTCTCCTGAAGACGAACCATCTTCGGTTATGGGAATCGTCGAATGCCCTGTTTCTTGGGTTAACCTTACTACGTCTTCTATGGTGCTATCACACTTTAAATTTGAGTCGCTGACAACAAAACCTGCTTTGTGGTTTTTAACTGCACGGACCATTGCTGCTTGCTCTTCAATATCTTGGGATCCATAAATAAAGGATATCCCGCCCTGTCTCGCCAGGGCAATTGCCAAGTTGTGATCCGAAACGGCTTGCATGATTGCAGAGGCAAACGGAATATTCACTTCCATAGGCGGTTGTTGTCCCTTCTTAAACTTCACGAGAGGGGTTCTCAGGACAACGTTTTCAGGGATACACTCCTTCGTCGTTAAGTTAGGTAAAAGCAAGTATTCGCTGAAAGTCCGGCTTGCTTCAGGAAAAAAGTGAGCCATAGTTCATTCCTCCTGTCAAAAAAAAATGGTTGTCGGTTGTCAGTACGGTTTGCTCCGCAAACCTTTCGGTTGTCGGTTAAGAGAGGATTTGGTTCAATAAGATCCCTCTTTTAACTGAAGACCGATAACTGATAACCCCTCCTCCGCTCATTTTGAGATTCTCAATTTGGGTCAACACATAATTACACCAATTTGGAAACAATGGTGCATAATTCCGAAATTTCATCAATAGCATGACCTTGCCAATTTTCTACTTCTGGTCGGTGAGGATCGTAGACATCCGTTAAATCGACTCGTTTGAGTATCGGTAGCATGCCGACCGCTGCTGCACCCGTCAATTCCTCACCACTCCCGTCCCCAACGTAGACACATTCCTGTGGTTGGACCCTCAGGCGTTTACACGCTATCTCGTAGATACGACGTGAAGGTTTCTTAACCCGCTCTTCGCATGAGAAAACAGAGGCATCAATGTATTGAGCCAATGGAGACTCCGAGAAAGCAGATGGGATAGGCGGTCTGCAATTAGTGATAAGCCCTAACAGTAAGTTGTCCCGCTTCAGTGTCCCTAATGCCTTTAAGACTTTAAACTCTACTACAAGTGTATTTTTCGAGAATTCATAATGTGGGATGGCAGCCTGCTCAATCTGTGTCGTATCTACCTTAAGGTTTAAACGACGACATATCTCAAGTATATTTTCTTCGACAGAATGGTAGCCACCTGAGGATTTATCATTGATCGTTTCCAGCATGAGTTGCTGGAATTTTGGGTATGGAATATCAAGGGGTTTTGCCATTTGAATTTGAACTTGGTCGTACGCTTGACCGCTAAAATTTTCAACTAAAGTACCAAATAGATCGAATACAATAGCCCTATATGGCATTTTTCCCTCCATCTAAGGTTGGACAGTTGATTCAAGGTAGCAACAAATATAAGATGGTTAACCCATAAACAACAAGTTTCTTCAAAGCTTTTTAGGGACGTTCAGAGAGGTTAGAAAGTTCGTAGGTTGGGTTAAACACACTGAAACTCAATTTATTCACTGAAACGGAAAGCTGGTGCGGTTGGGAAACCGCACCTACCTGGAGTTGGAAGATAGGACAATTAAATCAGTGCTACGGACAGGAGGGTAGTGGAACTATGAAGCATGCTGATTTTCATACGCCGCAATGTCTGCTTCATACTGCAAGGTCCAGCCGATTTCGTCAAGTCCGTTCAGCAGGCAGTATTTCTCAAAATCACCGATTTCAAAGGTGTGGGCGGTGCCATCAGAACAGATGACCGATTGCTCCTCCAAGTCTATCATCAATTGGTAGCCCTCGGTGGCGTGTGTCTCTTGACTGAGCGAAGTAATAATATCTGCAGGCAGAGCAATCGGGAGAATGCCGTTCTTGTAGCAATTGTTGCGGAAAATATCGGCAAACGAGGGCGCGAGAATTGCTTTGAAGCCGTATTGTTGGAGTGCCCACGGGGCGTGCTCGCGCGAGCTGCCACATCCGAAATTCACGCCTGCGATGAGGATACTTGCCCCTGCGTAGCGTGGGAGATTCAGTACGAATTCCGGGTTCGGATCGCCACTCTCAAGGTAGCGCCAGTCGTTAAAGAGAAATTCACCGAAACCGGTTCGTTCGATCCGTTTCAGAAATTGCTTTGGGATAATCTGGTCGGTGTCAACATTAATCCGGTCGAGTGGGACAACGCGTCCCACGTGTTCTTTGAATGCTTCCATATTTTAATTATTCCTTGCGGTTCGGTCAGGTAGGTTGATCGCTTCACTTTCTTTTCCGTAGACCCGCCTGCGCCGGTGTTGCAGGCTGCCGATTTAGGAACCTGAAAAAAAATACAGCGTAAGCGGAGCGTTAATAAACTCATAAATTAAAAACCTTGCGGTTCGGTCAGGTGAATCTGAAGTCTTAGTGTGACTTCTCGTATATCTAGAGGAAACACCGAAGCAAAAACCCCTCCATTACATTACGGGCTGCTGAAACTGCTCAAGAACCTATCCGAAGGTTCGGATATCCACGAAGTGTCCCGTTACGGCAGTTGCAGCCGCCATCTGTGGACTTACTAAGTGCGTGCGTCCGCCTTTGCCCTGTCTGCCTTCAAAATTCCGGTTCGATGTGCTGGCGCAACGTTGACCCGGCATCAGGATATCGGGATTCATACCGAGGCACATGCTACAACCGGCTTCACGCCACTCAAAGCCTGCGGCACGGAAAATCTCGTCGAGCCCTTCCGCCTCCGCTTGACGTTTAACAGCCTGCGATCCGGGAACGACCATCGCACTGACAGTGTCTGCGACTTTCCTGCCCTTTGCGACTTCTGCAGCAACTCGTAGATCGCTGATACGGGAGTTGGTGCAACTGCCGATGAAAACTCTATCTACGGCAATATCTGTGATGGGTGTGCCGGGTGTGAGATCCATATATTCCAAGGCGTGTTCGGTAGCAGTCTTTTCGTCGACTGTTACCATGTCCGTGGGATCTGGAACGCGCCCTGTTACGTCGGTCACCATACCCGGATTTGTGCCCCATGTCACCTGCGGTGCGATTTCTGCGGCATCAAGTTGCAAGGTTCGATCATAGGTCGCTCCGTCATCAGTGGGAAGCTGCTTCCAGCGTTCAACAGCGGCATCAAACTTTTTATCTTTCGGTGCGAAACGTCTGCCAGCGATGTACTCATAAGTGGTGTCATCAGGAGCGATCATACCGGCACGTGCTCCTGCCTCAATGGACATATTGCAAACCGTCATCCGTTCCTCAATGTTGAGGGCGCGAATAGCGGAGCCTGTGTACTCAACAACAGCACCGTTCCCGCCATCAATACCGATATGTCCGATAATAGAGAGGATAATGTCTTTTGCGGTTACGCCGTAAGGGAGCGTGCCGTCAATCCGAATCTCGAAGGTTTCTGATTCCTGTTGCAGGAGACATTGCGTGGCGAGAACATGCTCAATCTCGCTTGTACCGATGCCGAAAGCGAGGGCACCGAGTGCCCCGTGTGTTGAGGTGTGGCTATCCCCACAAACAAGGGTCTTACCGGGCAACGTGATGCCGAGTTCGGGTCCGATGACATGCACG
Source organism: Candidatus Poribacteria bacterium (assembly GCA_965208635.1). Lineage (GTDB taxonomy): Bacteria > Poribacteria > WGA-4E > WGA-4E > WGA-3G > WGA-3G. The sequence goes on along the minus strand of OZ242349.1, from coordinate 3,868,622 downwards.
ATGCCTTGCTCAGGGCTGTCAATGTCGTAGAGCGGGATGTCAAACTCGGTGCAGTTTTGCGCGAGTGTTTCCATCTGCTTCGCGGCAATCAGATCGGTGATGGGCAGTGACCTATCCGTTGTCGGGACGTTGTGATCCATCGTGGCGAACGTCAGATCCGGACGGCGGACTTTTCGGTTATTGAGCCTTAACCCCTCAAACGCCTGCGGAGATGTAACTTCGTGGACGAGGTGCGTGTCGATATAGAGGATTGGGACCTCGCCTGCGGCGGCGCGAACGAGATGCGCCTCCCATATCTTTTCATACATTGTTTGTGTTTTCATACTTCTTGTACTCTCTCAATAAATTAAATCTGAAATTTCTAAATGTGCCGTGAAACTATCGAACAAAATTACTCAAAGGGTTGCAATGTGCCGTCTTTTACTATCAGAGCCTTCTGTTCATAAACGGCGTCCCCGTCGGCATTAAAAGAGAACTTGCCGAAAACCGTGTCAAAGTCGTTGATATTTGCAAGTGCGCCTCGGATTGAGATTGCATTGGTTGACTCGGCATTCTTAATCGCCTCTGCTAAAATATAGACGGAGGCATACGATGCTGTGGCAAAGACGTTTGGGATCATGCCGTAAGTCTCGCTATAATTTGCTACAAAAACTTGATTTCCCGGTGTGTCATCTGTAGGGAGCCAACCGATAAAGGTTATTGCGCCTTCGGCGGCGACACCCGCGGCTTCTACCTCAACACCGGTTAGCGAACTCATAATAACAGGAACGGATATACCGAGTTCGTGCGCTTGAATCAGTATCCCTGGTTTTTCGGGGGGCAAGGACGAGACAAAAATAGCATCCGGATCCAATGCCTTTATCTGCGTTAGTTGTGTCGAGAAGTCGGTATCACCGCTCTGGAAAACTTCCGTGGTTAGGATCTCAACACCGATCGCGGTGAAGGCTTCCTGCAACGCCTCGTCTCTATCTGTCGAGAAGAGATCGGTTTCGTCATAGATAGTAGCGACCCGTTGATAGCTGAGTTTCGCATGTGTTGCTTCGACACCTTTAAGTGCCAGGATATTTGACGCGAGCGGGACACGAAAGACGAACTCTCCAATTGCGCCAAGATCGCGGGCACCGGCTGTGGGACTAATTGCTACGACCTGGTTTTCTTGTGCGATTGGGAAAGCCGCTTGGGTCGCAGTTGAAGACGCGGGACCGAGAATCACAGACAGGCCGTATTGGTGAATCAGTTTGTTGAAAGCGTCAACCGCGCCCTCCGGGGTACTGGTGTCATCCTCAACGATGAACTTGAATTTTGGACCACTGGGTTGTGCGTTGTTAATTTCATCGAGGGCAAGGTCAAGACCCTGTTTCATGAGTTCGCCTGCAGAAGCCAAGTGTCCTGTCAAAGGTAAAACGACTCCGATGGCAATCTCATTGCCCTTATCCTCTGTCTGGGATGTAGTAGGTTGGATAATTTGTGACGCTCGCTCACAGGCGGAGAAACCTATTATCAAAGTGGCAATTGCCAGGATACATGTGAATAATTTCAATTTAATCTATTCCTTTCTTTTTATAGTTATCAAACCCGCATGACGACTGGGAAGATGAGCGGTGTCCGTTGCATCTGTTTGGAGAAAAATCGGCGGAGCGCGCCTCGGATCTCGTCTTGGACGGTCTCGGTTTCCTGTTTCTGTTCATCGCTCAGATTCTCAATGACGCGCAGGGTAATTTCTTTTGCTTCCTCTATCAGTTCTTCCGATTTATCCATATAGACAAATCCACGCGAAATAATTTCTATCTGTTTTCTAATTTTTCCTTGCGGTTCGTTCAGGTGAACTGAATTTTGAAAGGCGTCCTCCGTAGATCCGCCCTCCATTACATTATGGGCTACGGTTACCTCCAATTGCTGCCCGCGATCTTCCTGACTGTTGGCTGTTGGCTCTGGATTCTCATCCCCTGTATCGCTGTTCAAGATGACGATTGGAACGAGAATGCCGTCTTCGGCGAGTTGGATACGGTCGCGTAGGACGATATCTTCAAGCTCAAATTCTGGCTTGCCATCGACGAGGACGCGGCCGGAACGTCCCTCGCGTCCCAATACCTCACACGTCTCGGAAGTAAGTTGAATGAGCTCACCATCTTCAGCGACTTTAATGTTGTCACTCGGTATCCCGACAGACTCGGCGAGTTCGGCATGCCGCATCAGATTTTGATATTCACCGTGCATCGGCATGAAAAACTCAGGTTTCAGGAGATTGAGCATCAACTTCAGGTCTTCGCTTGATCCGTGCCCTGATACGTGGACATTTGCATTGCGTTCATGATATATCTTCGCGCCGCGTCTGAGCAAATGATTGACAACGTTTCCAATCGCTTTCTCATTGCCGGGAATGATCCTTGCAGAGATAACGACGGTATCACCTTGTTCTACCTTCAGAAACGGATGATTGTCGAGTGCCATCAATGACATGGCAGAGCGGGGTTCACCTTGACTGCCGGTGCTCAAAATCATCACCTCATGCGGTTTGAACATGGACGCATCGCGAGCATCAATGAGATAATCCGGATTCAGATTGAGGTAACCGAGTTCAGAAGCGGTACGTACATTGTTGAGGAGAGAACGACCGCTGACAGCGATAAGTCGCCGGTGTATATTTGCCAAGTCAATGAATTGTTGGATACGGTGTAGACTCGAAGAAAAGGTGCAAAGGAACAATTTCTGTTCCGTTTTCTGAAATATAGTGTCTATCGTTCCATAGATGCTTCGCTCAGAAGGGGTTTGTCCGGGTCGCTCTGCGTTTGTGCTGTCGGAAACGAGCAGAAGGACACCTTCTGAACCCAAACGCGCGAGCGTCTGAATGTCGCTCAACTTACCATCAACAGGTGTCATGTCGAATTTGAAGTCGCCTGTATGGACGATAACACCGGCCGGTGTGCGCAGCGCAATTGCCACTGTATCTGGAATGCTGTGTGTAACATGGATGAATTCGGCTGAAAAATCACCCAATTCGACTGTATCGCCTGGAGCAATTGTATTGAGTTGTGCCTTGCTGAGAACATTGTATTCGCGCAATCTGCCGCTGGCAATCGCGAGCGTGAGTTGCGTGCCATAGACCGGCACATTCAACTGCCGTAGCACGTAGAATAAGGCACCAATATGATCCTCATGTCCGTGGGTTAGAAGGATCCCGCGAATTTTCTCTTGTCGTTCCACCAGATAGTGGATATCTGGTAATATCAGATCGACACCGGGCATGTCAGCATTCGGTAGCATGAAACCTGTGTCAACGACGATAATGTCATTTTCGGTTTCATATACCATCATGTTAAGCCCAAATTCACCTAAACCTCCCAATGGGATAATCGAAACGTTTCCTTTGATTTCTTCAAATTCCAATTTTTTAATTATGGGCCTCCTGGGCATTGTTCCACGATGGTGTTTTCTGCATTCCAGAGCGACTGGAAATTTGCACCGTTAGGATCCTCTTTTAACTGAGAACTATTAGACAACAATATTGATAAGATTACGGTTCGAGACGACGATCACTTTCCGAATCGGTTTTTCCTCAATGAACCGCTGAACCCGCTCATCTGCGAGTGCGGCTTCCTCAATTTCTTTGTCGGTTGCATCAGCAGGAAGTTGGAGCCTGTTGCGGAGTTTCCCGTTGACTTGCGCAATGATCGTCACAGTAGCAGTCGTGAGCACTGTCTCATCGTGTGTGGGCCATTGCGAAAGTGCGATGAACCCAGATTCACCGAGACGATGCCACAACTCCTGCGCGATATGTGGCGCATAAGGCGATAGCAGATGTAGGAACACCTTCAACGTCTCTTTCGGTAGTGTTTTTGCCTGCGTGGCGGTGTTAACGAAGATCATCATCTGGCTAATCGCCGTATTCATCTTGTCAATCGACTCCGTGTCCTCCGTTACCTGTTTGATGGTTTTATGGAGTTCGCGCCAGAGTTCTGAGTCGGTTGTGCCGTCAGCATCGGTTAGCTTCTCGCTGAGTTCACCGGTGTCTTCATCAATAACAAGCCGCCAGACGCGTTGAAGGAACCGATAGACGCCTTCTACACCCGCGTCCTGCCATGGCGTGCTGGCTGTGAATGGACCGATAAAGAGTAGATAGAGGCGAAGGGAATCTGCACCGTATTTGTCAATGACATCGTCCGAGTTGATAACATTGAAGCGGGATTTGGACATTTTCTCTATCTGCGTTTGGAGAGGCACCCCAGAGGCTTTCTCAACGAATTTACCATCTGTCTCCTCGGCTTCGTGCGGATAGTAGTATTTGCCTTTCGCATCTTGGTAAGATTGCGCGAGGATCGTCCCTTGGTTGAGCAGTCCTTGGAACGGCTCTTTTGTAGAGACTAATCCACAGTCGTAAAGCACCTTATGCCAAAAACGTGCGTAGAGCAGATGCAAAACGGCGTGCTCAGCCCCTCCCATGTAGGTATCAACCGGCATCCAGTATTGTTCAAGTTTAGGATCAAAAGGTGTCTCGGTATTGTGCGCATCAAGGAAACGGAGGTAATACCAACAGGAACCTGCCCATTGCGGCATGATATTCGTTTCTCGCGTCCCTACTCGCCCATCTGATAGCGTCACATCCAACCATTCGGATCCGGCGCGAGCAAGGGGAGGCTGCCCATCCTCTGTCGGCTTATAGGCATCAATAGGCGGTAGTTCAACTGGCAATTCCGCGTCTGGCAGTTGAACAATAGTTCCGTCGTCAAGATGCGCAAGCGGGAAGGGTTCACCCCAATAGCGTTGCCGTGAGAAGAGCCAGTCTCGCAAGCGATATTGGACTTGGCGCGATCCCCTTTGTTCGCCTTCAAGCCAAGCGATCATTTTCTCCTTCGCCTCAGCAACACGCAAACCGTTGAGAAAATCGGAGTTGATGCAAACACCATCACCTTCAAAAGGTGCTTCTTCAATTGGCTGATCACCGCCCTTGATGACTTCAACGATAGGAATACCGAAAGCTACAGCGAATTCATGGTCGCGTTCATCGTGTCCGGGAACAGCCATGATGGCACCCGTGCCGTACGTCATCAGGACATAATCCGCAACCCAGATCGGGATAGGAGCGTTGTTGCACGGGTTGATAGCATAGGCACCCGTGAAAACGCCTGTCTTTTCTGTAGCAAGGTCTGTCCGTTGGAGATCGGATTTGTTGACGGCTTCTTTTACATAGGTACTAACAACAGATGCCGCACCAGGGTGTGTTATCTCGGAGACGAGTGGATGTTCAGGAGCAAGTACGCAATAGGTTGCACCGAAGAGTGTGTCTGGACGCGTCGTGAAAACGGTGAACGTCTTATCGCTATCCTTAATCTTGAAGGTGATGTCTGCCCCCTCCGATTTACCGATCCAGTTTCGTTGCATCTCCTTGAGACCATCGGGCCAGTCCAATAAATCCAAGTCTTCCAGCAGCCGGTCGGCATAGGCAGTAATTTTAAGCATCCATTGCCGCATCAGACGGCGCTCAACCGGATCGCCAGTTTCAACATACTTTCCGTCCTTTACCTCTTCATTTGAGAGGACAGTGCCTAACGCTGGACACCAGTTGACAGGTACGTCAGCGAGATATGCCAAACCTTTTTCATAGAGTCGGAGGAAAATCCACTGCGTCCATCTATAATATTCGGGCACAGAGGTATCAATTTTACGGGACCAGTCGTAAGAGAAGCCGATGCGTTGCATCTGTTGCTGAAAGGTTTCGGTATTCCGTTTTGTAATGTGTGCTGGGTGTTCGTTTTCACGCACCGCCGTTCGTTCGGTCGGGAGTCCGAAAGCATCCCATCCCATTGGGTGCATCACGTGATACCCCTGCATCCTCCGAAAATTAGCAAATACATCGGACGGTACATAGTTCTTGGCGTGTCCGACGTGCAGTCCGGCCCCAGAGGTATAGGGAAACATGCCAAGCACATAAAATTTGGGCTTCGTCTTGAGTGTCTCAATATCGTTTGGGATTTTAAATGCGTCTTTTTTTTGCCACTCGGCTTGCCAATAGGGTTCTATTTCTGCCGGGGCGTAAGGATGGTTCTCCATATTTTAAATTATGGCCTCCTGGACCAAAGAAATGTCCAAGCAAAAACCCCTCCATTTCTTTTTGGGCAGGTTTTCGGTGAATCGGCGTCCACTTTGGACCCCTGTAGGGTTTCTGTTTTCCATTTTTTCCTCTTATTCATAGTGGCTCTATGAGAATAAATTTTAACACAACTTCGCTGCATTGTCAAGCGGGCTATTCTCAGACGTTTCTATAAACACATCTAAACGAAAAAAACATAATGGCTTACGATTTGCGACAATCTTTTGAAAAAAAATCAAAAGTATTGTAAAATAATAGTGTTACACTTTATTATACAAGTGAAAAAAGCATCCCATTTACAATCCAAAAACCTCAATTGTCGCTTTAACACTTGATGAGGGAGCTTATGAAGAACAAACTATCTCGACGGCAATTTCTACGTTATGGCACACTCGCCACGGCATCTACAGCAGTCAGTCTTGGGTTTTTAGGGTGCAGCCGAGCGTTGATTGAACAGGTACCAGGTTTTAGACCTCCTCCGCCTTATGAATTCACGTCAACCCCAAATCGTCTGCTTGACCTCCCCGAAGGATTTACCGCACACGCCTTTTCGAGAACAGGTGAACTAATGGACGATGGGCTTTGGGTGCCAGGTGGACACGACGGTATGGCGGCTTATCCGGGTCCCAACGGCAAAACCATCCTCGTCCGAAATCATGAATTGACCGCCCCATCCAAAAACGTCGGACCTTTTGGATGGAATAACGAGAAACTGGAACGCTCCGCCATTGACAAACTATATGACGCTGGATCGGGTGAATTACCTTGCCTCGGTGGGACGACGACGCTTGTCTATGACACGCGGACAAAGACGCTGGAGAAACACTTCCTAAGTCTAATCGGGACGATCCGAAATTGTGCCGGTGGTCTCACGCCTTGGAACACATGGATAACCTGTGAAGAAACCATGCAAAAGGCAGAGGAAACGTACGAGGTGGACCATGGGTACAATTTTGAGGTGCCGGTTTCTACCGATATAGGATTAGCCGACCCGATTCCGTTGAAAGCGATGGGGCGTTTCAACCATGAGGCAGTCGCTGTTGATCCCAAAACTGGGATTGTCTATCAAACGGAAGACAGAGGCGATGGTTTAATCTATCGGTTTATTCCAGATAAGCAGGGTGAACTCGCGGCAGGGGGCAAACTCCAAGCACTGAAAATTCGTGACATGAAGAGCGTGGATACCCGAAACTGGCGAAGTCGGATGCAGAAGATTTTCCCGTGGACGTACAACCCGATTCCAATCGGAGAAACATTCGCAGTCGAATGGGTGGATATTGAGAATGTAGAATCACCGAACGACGATCTCCGCATACAGGGTGTTGAAGGCAAAGAGGCAGCGAAGTTCGCACGAGGTGAAGGGATTTGGTACGGCGATAGTCAAGAACACGGAGAATTCTATATTGCTTGCACGAATGGCGGTATTGCGTACAAAGGGCAGATATGGAAATACATGCCGAGTCCTTATGAAGGGACAAGCCGCGAGGAACAGGAACCCGGTACGCTTCAACTTTTCGTTGAACCAAATGACAGAAATCTCATGGAGAACGCCGATAACCTGACTGTCACACCGTGGGGCGATTTGATCATTTGCGAAGACGGTCCAGAAGAGGAGTTTCTGATTGGGATAACGCCTGAAGGACATCTCTATAGATTTGCTCGAAATGCTGGCAATATGTCTGAACTCGCGGGTGCAACTTTCTCGCCTGACGGTACAACGCTTTTTGTGAATATTCAGAGCCACGGAATTACGTTGGCGATTACGGGTCCTTGGCACGAGATTCGACAGCGACCGCTGGCATAACTCGCTGAAAACTTTCCAAAGATATGTGAAACCCAACACCTCATAATACGAACTAAGTAGGATTGAGGTGTTGGGTTTTAGTATAACGCGAACTGTTGCCTAAAAGATTTTAGTTACGAGGTTTTCTACGTTTTCATATCGCAAACTGTATGAAGATTAATAAAATATTTCGGTAATTCCATGATTACATCCGGTGCGGTTGGGAAACCGCACCTACCGGCTATAGACCTATCACCCCTCTGGGGTGTGAAAAAAGACTGAAAAAACCTTTCTGAAATGTGCAAAATCTGTTGGTAGCAACTTGGGTTATAATAATTCATCCCTCCTAACGAAATTCCACACTATCAACGCGCGCGTCTTTTAGCGGCTAATAACCGAGTCATTGATGTCTCTGTGGACTGTGAAGATACTGTGTCTTCTGTGATGCGTCTATCCGATGGCATGGGATTTTCCAATGGTGCGTTTATGACCTGAGCCTCTGCCGGACTACCCACGGATTTCCCGCGGAATCGATCGAGAAACGCCGCAAGATACCTATTCGTTATGCTGAAACGCCGGAGGATCATCTCCAACACAAACAGAATGGCAGCGATAACTAACAGCGCTTGGGCAAGTGAAGTTTGTCTTTCAATCGCCTCCCCCGCCGGTGCCGCTATCTGTGTGGCTGTAGGTTCGTGAATACCAGCGGTGGCAGTTGTGAGCATCTTTAACGAGGTGGTATCGACCCTAAACTCGGCGTACTCCGCTGGATAAGGGAGCGACAGGGTCTCGATGCTTCTACGCGTATCGCCTTCACGCCCAGCAGTGACAATATAGGAGCCACTGTCCTGCATTTGGAATGTACCGCTGTAACGTGTCGGTGTAACCTGTTGGATCTCAACCATCTCGCTTGTGCGATCTGGACCCACGACGTGGACATTATAAGACGCCTCCGATGGTGTCCGTGTATCAATGTTGACCTCCGCCACGCCGTGGTGCATGGATACTCTGAGATCGAAGTCGGAACCTGCATCTATAGCGGGTAACGTCCAATTAATAACTTGTCCCCAAAACTTTCCAAAATTGTGCCACGGAAGCCACTCTTTTGACCATGCCGATTTAACATCTGATGTCCAAGCGATCGATTTCCCTAAGCCGAAATTCCAACCTGCGAGAATCGGTTCGTCTTTATGCGAATGAATGAACACCTGGGCAGTCTCTTTTTCAGCCGTGGCAACATATCCATGGAGCGGTGGCGGCGTTCGTATACCCGCCACAATTGATTCATTTGCCGCGGTAATAACGGGTTGAAAGGTCTCTTGAACGATGTAGCGCTGCGTTTCTCGGACGGCTTCCGTTAAAATCGCTGGCAATTGCTGAATATTTTCCACAAAGACAGCACGTCCACCACCGTTCTCTGCGAACTGCGTGAGGAGTTCCTTGTTTGCATCACCGATCGCGATTGTCGTGATACTGATGCGCGCTTCAGCAATCTGTTTGGCTAAGTCAAGGAAATCGGACGTATTACCATCAGATTTACCATCTGACAAGAGAACGATGTGTTTCCGCTTCGCGTCGTTTGCTTTGAGCATCTCGTATGCCCGTTTTGTAGCGTCTTCCATTTTCGTGGTGCCGCCTGTCGGTCTAAGCCGACCCACGGTTTGGCGGAGTACATCGTGATCAGATGTAAGGTCGGAGATAGTATGAACATCTACGTTGAAACTGAGAATCCCAGCCTTATCTTCCTCATCGAGATTGCGGATACCGGTACGCACGCCTTCAATGGCGAGTCCAATCTTCTGCCGCGCCTCAACGTAGTTTGCCATACTCCCCGATGTATCCAGCACGAAAACAATCGCGACAGCGTCTTTACGTTCACGGGGTGTCATTTCTACGGGTAATACACGCTCCAACGCCGTATCGGTATAGCCTCCGGGTCCATAAGCACGTCCACCACCGATGACCACTAATCCGTGTCCGAGATCACGAACATAATTCTCAATACTTTGCAACTGTTCAGATGAGAGTGTCTCCGCAGAAACATTACTCAGAATCAAGACATGGCTACGCTGGAGTTCCACCAATTCCGCTGGCATCTCTGTAGGGGATATTGCCTCGACGACGAAGCCGTTCTCCTCAAGGACGGTTTCCAGTTTAGCATGACGCTCAGGGCGGTTAGAAACCGCACCTACCGGACCTGGGGAAACCGCAGCGTGTGCCAAATTTCCTTCAACGTACAGAGCGTGTGGTTTATCCTGAATTGTCACAACCCCGTGTCCCTGATTATTTTCAGGGATTTCATCGGTTACATCCAGCCTCAGTGTATATCTATGGTTTCCTTCTTTTAAAGACTGTTCTGTGGTTAACGTAAGGGGATGTATACCGCTTAGCAATGTCCATTCATACTCACCGATGGACCTTTCATCGCGATAGAGGGTGGCAGTTAACGTGGGGATACTTCCATCAGTTTCGATCACTGCACCAATCTCAAAACTTTGTCCCTTGCGAACCTGAGACGGCATCTGTACCTGTACTACCCGAACTGCATCGTTAACAGTACCGAGAGGGACCGTTAATATCTCGATGTCGCTTGCTGAGATCAAGGGTATATAGTTTTTAAGTGATGTTCCGCCAGTGTTGTGGATTCCATCGCTAAATAGGACTATCCGTCGATGGTAGTTGTCCGGTAATAGGGCGATTGCCTGCTTGAGTGCCGTAAGCACATTGGTGCCATTTCGTCGATTTGTGCGTTCTGTGAGTGTTTCCAAGGACACTATAGGCGCGATTTCCGTTGGCTGATCTTGTTTGTGACGGATTTCCAGTAGGACCGCGGCTTCCCTTGCAAAACCGATGATGCCGAATTTGTCAGTTGATTTCAACTTTGCGATCGTGGCGTTTATCTGTTTGGATGTCTCTTCGTATTGCGTGGGCTGGATGCTTTCAGACGCGTCGATCAAGAAAACGACAGCGAGACGTTGTTCCTGACGCGTCCGGTGCAGATTGGCTAAGGCAAGGATTGCACAGAGAAGCGCAGCACCCCTAAGAAAGAAGGTTACGCGTTTTCGCCACTTTGCTGTGCTGAGGCGTGCTCCCCGTTGCACAAAGATTAGCACAGGGATCACAGCGAGTAGAATTAGGAAGAGTGGAGCTCGAAAATCAAACATTTTTTTAACTATGGGAATCTGGTCACTGCTCCACTACGTTTCGCAGTGGTTTCCACCTAAGTAGAGAACCTACATTAGGTTATGAAGGGTCACTAACTTTACCAGAAACCATCGTGGAATATAAAATCTTTGCAGCTGCCACATACTGATAACCGAAATCCGAGAACCATTATGTGCCCGCAGGGTCTTGTTCGATTGCATCTGCATCCGACTGATATTTCTGTTCGTTGAATAACAAGATGAAAACGATTGCAGCGAGGACCGTCACGATAATCGGCACCATAAAGATTTTCGCCCACGCGTGTCCACCTTCTGCATAAGCGAAGAAGTCATGCACGCGACCACTCACAATATGTCCAACTAACATCCCAAACCCATTAGTGACAAAGAGGAGCAGGGATTGAGAGCTCGCTCGAATATCTTGCGGACTCAACCGCTCTACAGCGATCATTCCACCGACGAAGAAGAAGGAGTAACAGATACCGTGCAAGGTTTGCGCGCCGATTACCAACCATACGGGTTGTCCAATGGCGAAGATGGCGTAACGAACGGGCCACGCAAGAATACCCAAAAAGATAGTGAACCGCATGCCAAACCGCCGTAGACACGGAAATAGAAGGAGCATTAGCAGCACCTCTGCCACTTGGCCGAGACTCATCGCTAAATTGGCACTACTTCCCGCTAAATCAACGCCGTGTTCTGCCTCGGTTAGAAACAGATATGTCAAGTTGTAATAGAAGGGAAGTTCAATAGCAACGACGAAGGAGATAATCAGCAGTACAGCGAAGTTTCGGTTTGAGACGAGGGAAAAGGCTTCAAGAAAGGCATAGGGGTTTTTCGCCTCTTTACTCGGTGGCGTGTTGGGGAGCGTTAAGCAGTAGGCACCCATAATGAATGAAAGGACGGCTCCGAAGAGAAGACAATCACCGACGTGTGGAAGGGTTGTTTCCTGTCCTTCCCAAAATCGGAGATATAGACTCAATATCCAATTAATCGCGATCCAACCGAGCGTCCCGAAGACGCGTATGTTTCCGAATTTGTCCGACTGACCCATGTGGTGGAAAGCGATCGCGTTCGTCAAGGCGATTGTCGGCATGTAGAGAATGGCGTGCAGGAAAATCGCACCCCACATCATCGGGAAACTTGTTTGCTTCCATGCAAAGAGCAGACAGACACCACCAAGGAGATGCGATATCGCTGCAAATACTTGTGCTGGCATGAGTCGATCCGCGATCCAACCTGCGATGATTGGAGAAACTATCGCACCGATGGCAGTCGTACCGAAGACGTAACTAATCTGTTTACCGGAGAACCCAAGATTTTGCATGTGCCCGGCAATGAGCACTGCCCACGCGCCCCATATCGCGAACTGCAGAAACATCATTCCTGACAATCGTGCGAAGGTTCCCAATTCTGTTTGTCTATTCATTTTTTACTGATTCCTTAAAAGATCGGTTCTGTTGATTGCACCACGTGCATGCCAGCATCCGAAAACTTTGTGAAAGCATCGTCTGCTGATTCTGTGTAGTCCACTATCCCAGGCACCACAACGGGTGAAGTCAGGTCATCTACCAGATAAATTTTCTTGGCTAATTCAGTATCCGTTTGCTGAATTTCTGTAAGGAGATCACTAACAGTCCAAGCAACACAGTGGCTCTTCGCCTGTCCAGCGATAATCACTCGGTCGTATCCGAAGAGCATTTCGAGGAAGGTGCTGTTCCTTTGGTCAATTGGCTCTCCACCTGGGTCGTTGAGGACTTCCGGACGCAAGACCGAATAGTTCTCAGTCAATGGATTCTGCCCCTTGATCTCATAGTGTACCTGAGTCCCACGAGCAATAGCGTGGAAAAAGCAGGCTTCGTCAACTGCGGAAACAACTGCATGCCCAATCCCGCCGAGCATCGCATGGTAGGGCCATATCGCGAGCGGATATTTTCCATCGGTAGTGAGTGTCTTGACGTAGTGTTCGCCGTACGCCTTGAGCCATGCGTATTGATCGGATTCTGGAACTTGGGGTGGGAGATTCAGACTACCGACAACAGCAGGATTTATACACCATCTACCTACCTCAATATCAGCCTGCGTAATTAGGGTCTGTAAGGGTGCTGGATGCTCACCGGCATCGTTAATCCAGAAGACTTCGTGAAATATCTGCATCGCTGTATGCGTGTCGAGTGTGCAAGCGATTTTGGTAATGTGTGGTAGATTGCGATAGATAAACTGACACAAACGAATGTTGTCCTCTACCGCACCATTTCCTGATCTGCCGCCGACGAAAAGTTCAAAATTGGGAATACAGAATGTATTTTGGACATCAATGAGTAGCAAGCAGGTCCGAAAGCTATCCTCAAATGCGGGGCGGATTGCGTGTTCCTGCGCCCATATCTGTGCCTCGCGTTGGCGATCTTGATAAGGGATCCGCCAGACCTGGTCTACCTGATCGGTATCGAAATGGGATGGGATGGGTAGTTGGGGTACAGACATTTTTTTATCCTTAACAGTTAAGCGTTACAGTGAGGTTTGTGGTTAAACGAAACCCCTCTTTAAACTGATAACTGATGACTCATATAGTTGCTCGCCGATTTCCCATGTTGAGATTTTAGGGGATTTCGCGGTTTTTATCAACAAAAAACCCTTGATATGTGTCATAAGGTGCGTTAAAATTAATAAGATATTCCTCAGTTAGTCTCATTTGTGAATAAGTATTGGTTTGAATAAACAGATAAAACGAAATGAGAAAATTTTTTACTCCACTCCCAGATTTAGACGACAGACTTGATCGCGTAGAGGATCGGATGCGACAGGCGCGTAGGCGTCTTGACCGACAAGTAGAAGAGGCACTCATCCCACTTGATATTCAGGAGGACTTCACCGTCTCTGAATTGGAAGGCGATGTGATGCTCGTTTCACGGGACGATGATTTACACGACAAAGTGAGAAACCTTCTCCGTTCCGAGGGCTACGGGTGCGATATTCCAGAACGGACCTCGGAAGCCATCGGTTTGCTGAAATTAAACAAATATCGGATGATAATTGCCGATTGCACCCGTCGGTCGCGATGGCGGCTTTTTGAATATGTCAAGCGGTACCAACCTTATGTGAAGATTATCACAATTGTTCCCAATGACGGAAGCGCACGCGAAGCGATGGCATGGGGCAGCTACAGTTTCCTAATGGGACGGGATTTTGATCCAGAGCAGTTGCGCACCTGTCTCATAAGTTCGCTAAAATTGAAGCATCGTGTCTGCTGGTTGTTAGCGCACGGAGAGCGTTGCAATCGCTCGTGCGTCGATAGTTTCCAGTCCGATGAGGATTTCGGAGAGATTGAATGAAGCATCGCACCGACGCTTATTCCATCTTACAGCAGCGATTGAAACAGGTAGATCGACAGACCCATGTTGCCCGTTACCAACTTCAACGCCAAGTTAAGATGGCACTCGGCCCGCTCGATATTCAGGAAGCGCGAGGTGTCTCACAAGTTCAAGGCGATGTGCTGTTTGTGAGTTATCACGCGAATGTCCGGCGTAGGGTGGAAGAGGTGCTCCGTGCTGAAGGATACCGATACGATGCTGTTGAAGCTGAAGATGCCCCGAGTTTTTTACGACTTGCTCGCTATCGCTTGGTTATTTTCGATTGGACATCGCGAGGGTATTGGCGGATTTTCAACGATGTTCGCAGAAATAAAAAGCATATCAAAATCGTTGTCCTCGTCACAAGTGAAGGGCGTGCCCAGGCAACGATGGACGGAGGCGGTTATAGCTACATATGGGGTGAGGACTTCGATCCCGAGCAATTGCGTACATGCTTGCGGAGTGCATTACAACTAAAGCATCCAGTCTGTGCGTTGCTTAAGAACAATGAACCTTGCAACCGATCCTGTGTTTATGACTATGAACCGGACGATTAAACTCAAATTTTGGCATACCACCTATATTAAAAATGGCAAAAAATTTAGAATTCAAAGGACAGTTTCAATCGCTTAAAGGACTCTATCCGAGGTTGACTGATTTAAATGCGGTGCCTCATGAAACTGTACACCAAATTGATACGTATTTCCATATAACGAAAGTAAAAGACTCTTCAAGATCAGAAGCGTGTGAGCCGCGGCTCAAGTTGCGCGAAGCTGACGGCTGGTCTGAGGGTTGGCTCATCTATTATGAGCGTCCGAATCAAGATGGGTCTCGCTACAGCCAATATCAACTCTGTGAGATCGCCGATCCGGGTTCCCTCAAAGGCTTGCTAACCGTTGCACTTGGGGTCAAAACAATCGTAAAAAAACAACGGGAAGTCTGGATGTTCAACCACACCCGCATCCATCTCGATACGGTTGCCGCTTTAGGGCAATTTGTCGAATTGGAGACAGTGTTTCGGGGACAGACCGAAGCCGAAGCGATAGGTGAGCATCAACACGTTAAAGCCGTACTTCATCTGGATGCTGTGGACCCGATTGCTGTTTCTTACAGCGATCTCGTTATGCAAAAGTCATAACCGGTTTCAGGGACACTTGCCTCATACAGATTAGGGGAATTGAAGATGCATTATTCGATATATCGGGAAATTTTGGAAGATTGTGAGAACATGGATAGCGTCAGACGGGGTAAACTCCTAAGAATCTATTTACATATCCCCTCCCTGCCAAGATTGCGAGCTATACAGGCATCGTTGGTAGAGCTCAAAAGGACATCAAGACTCAGAAATGGTTCACTGGTACGCCTTTCAAATGGAGAATAGTCTATAGAACTCTCGAAGAAAAATATACCTCACCATCTATAACCGAGACAAAACCGCCTGCGCCAAAAGTGGGATCATTAGTTCATGATGTCCTGTGAACGTATAACCTTTACCACCCATCTCTGTCGGGCGTTTGACGACATTCTCTACGGATCGGTACTGTTGATTCATGTCGAAGTTAGCGGCGGTGAAATGAGACACTGTATGTCCTAAGTTCCGCGCGATCGTCAACGCCTTCAGGAAAACTTCAGGCAATATTACTGCCGATCCGAAATTCAGCACGACGCCACCACCTTCCAAATCCGTCACCAACGCCGTTAGCAGTCGGAAATCGGTGAAACTCGCTGCGCCGATAGCGGCACCATTCGCAGACGGATGCTGATGGATAATGTCCGTCCCGATAGCAACGTGCACTGTGATTGGAACACCGTATTGGATACCAGCGGAAGCCAGAAGACTATACGCGTTATAGGGCGCGTCCATTTCAATCAGTTGCCTACCGAGTGCCTCACCCATTCCGATATTTGCATCTGCGGCGTGCTGAGTCGCCTCGTTCATCAAGTGTCCGGTTTCCTCCCACATCCCAAACTGTCCGTTCTGGAGATAAGCCGCGACATCTTCTGAAGTCTCTCCGATAAGTGCTATCTCGAAATCGTGGATGCTACTTGCGCCGTTAAAGGCAAATCCAGTAATCACTCCACGTTTTGCCAAGTCAATTAAAAGCGGGCTTAATCCGCATTTGATGACATGTCCTCCCATCATCACGATGACCGGTTTCTCGTTCTGATGGGCGACAACGATATCGTCGATGAGAGCCAAAAAGTCCTGTCCTTTGAGGATGTTCGGCAAACTTGCTAAAAATGGAGACAGGTCTATCTCTAATTCAGGTAGTGTTGCGAAATCGCGGACGGAGATCTTGTTGATACGGTCCGGAAGTGGATAAGTCTTGACGGAAGACATATCAACCGGTTTCAAGGGTTTTTTCATTTTTTTCGTCCTTAGGCAATTGTATGTAAAAAATGATTCCAATAATAAAATAGAAAAGCAACACTGTCCGCTGATGTAAAATATTATCCGCAAGCCCGTAAATAAGTGCAGAGATTAGAAATCCGCTTGCACCAATGAAGGTCCCCATCTTCCACAGATCATTGGTTTTTCGCATAACGGAAATCTGTCGACAGATAATTGCGACCATCCACAAGAACAGCAAAAGCGAAGGAATGCCTTGCTCTGTAGCGATGTGTAGGTAGATGTTGTGCGCGTGATAGGGTGTGTAGTACTGCTCATCCGGTCCGCTGTGTTGATACTCATATCGAAATCTACCCAATCCGATACCGGTAAGTGGATGTTTCTGAATCATTTGTAGCGAGGTCCGCCACCATTGTGGTCGTTCCCCCATGAACCCTGCGGGGTGTGCAATCATCGTCTGGACACGCGCCTTGATATGTCGAGGAACGATCCCGATTATCGCCTGACGAGAATTCGTATTCACTATCAACAGACAGAACACAACACCTGCTAACGCTAACCCCAGCAGACTCCGCTTCCATGACATATATGTAAGCAAAGTTTTTACAACAAAATAGCATCCGATGCAAACGACAGCAACAGCGACGCTCACCCACGCAGTGCGCGTCAGTGTCAACGCAAGATTTGCACTCATCAGTGCTAAGATCAGACTGAGTCCCACGGTCATCCAAATTAAGAGGTGTCGTGATTTCCGATATGCTTCCGTCCGTTTCGATGTAGGGACAGGCCTTGTGCCTGCCCAAGTCAGACCGCTACATCCAGCGACAAAGTACCCCATAACAAATGGAAGTGTGAGGGCGAGGTATGCCCCCAAATCATTGGGCATCTTGAAGGTTCCGGTGAGCCGTTGCTCAATCATGTACACCATCAGATGCGTCTCACTTTTGCGGACTGTGTAGCGTCTGTCTCTCGCTGGATCGTCAATACGCCATTCGTTTAATTGCTTTGAAGGTACAAACGCTGCGGTTTCGGAGAGCGGTACATTGCAACCTCGCAATTCGGCGCGTAATTCATCCGACATTTGTAAATTTGGGTCTTCACCTGCCGTGAGTTCTTCCTGAAATTGTAATCCAATCCTCCCCATAAAATCAATCGCTAAACGGGTGTCATTTGCGTAATACCAAAGTCCGAGTGCAGAAGAGATTCCTGCCGCAGCAATGAAGGCAATAACGATATGTCGCCACCGAATGCCCAACCGACTATGAATAACAGCATAAAAAAGCAGGATTGCCCGGAGATGTTTCCAAAAATAGCCGAGGCTACTGGTGGCAGGATGTGGTGCAAGAAGTGAAGCCACCAAGCCCAATCCGAGAAACAGCAAGATCGGAATGTCAAGTGAAGTGCGTTTCCAACCGAGTTTCCGTTCTGAAATGATGCGTCCTACCCATCCGAATAGCACAAACGAGAGTCCGATGTTAAGGGATGCTGTCGAATAGCCGAAGGGTAGGGCGAGAACGAAAATCAGAAATCCGATATAAGTAGCAGCATCATAGATTTGTGCTGACGTGAATCGTGAATCCTTTAACCGTATGTTTTGGCTTGTAAGCTGCAGTAAAGGGGAAAGTTTCAGTCCTAACATAACGTATGCCCGAAACGGAAAACAGTTGAAAAATCAATGCAGATGTAATATAATTTTTTAAAATAGTGGCTTTTGACCGAGCTTCATTACATTCCGCTCGGGCCCTTGACGAGTTTATATCGGCACCCTGACTAAGGTGCTGTTTAGATACCTCGGAAACCCTCGCGGAACGAGGTCCAAGAGACGATAAATTAAAAAAGGGGATTCCACCATGCGCTTTACATATAACCTCATTGCTTTGTTGTTAGGGCTTTGTCTTATCGGGTTGCTTTTCGTGCCAACTGCACCCGCATTTATTGAGCGAGAGTATACGATTCGTGAAATCCTCGATGCGTGTACGAACATCGTTTTTGGCGAAGTAAAGAGCGTTGACCAGAAACGTTTGCGAGGCGTTGTTACTGTGAAAAAAGATGTCAAAGGGAAAAGCGGGCTCAAAGAAATTAAGATGAACTTTGCCACTGGACACTACAAGCGAGGCACCTCGCCGGAGAAGATGGTAAAACTGCTGAAAAAGGGCATGCCTATCATTGTTTTCTATCGTGAGCACTACGGCATAGATAGCATGTGTTTCATTGACAATACGTGGTTCCAGATGCGTGCCTATCGCGGTGGATACAGTGGCTCTTGGTGGACATTTACACATATTGACCCGATGATGTCTCGGACATTCGATGGGAAAACAAAAGCATTCCAAGCAATCGTTCTCGACATGTTAGCTGGTAAAATGTGGGTTGCGGCACCGAAGGACGCCGTCAAAGTTCTGGTACTCACAGGAAATAGCACACATCCAACATGGAGTCAAACCCCTGTCTATACAAACACAGCAACGTACGAATATATGGCACTGCGTGCTATCAAAAAGGTCGGTAAACGTGCCATAGCGCATGAATCTACCAAAGAACACAAGTTGCCCCAGTTAGAAAAAGCCGACATTCTGTGGATCGGATACGAAGAGATTTCCAGCTATGGACACTACCTCCTTTCCAGTGAAGTAGAGAAGAAGATTAAAAACTTTGTGAAAAAGGGTGGCATTGTCATCGTTACGGGACAGGACAGTAGTGTCGAGAAACCGTGCGATGTCGGATGGCTACAGGGCAAATTGAAAGGCGTTGAAAGCCCACCAACCCAACATTTTGCTGTTACTGAAAAAGGCAATTCCCTTTTCTCCATTCCCAATACAATTGTGTCCGGTAAAATCTTTATTGATGATGCATGGGTGGACTGGAACCGACGCGATGAAATTTTTGCTACGACCGAGGACAATAAAGAACTCGTTGTTGGGGCGAGGCGACATGGTAAGGGATTATACATTATTACCAGTCTTCGTAACGATAGCCAATATACCACTTCCATGAACAAAGCACTCATGGAAAATATCATGCATTACGCCGTCAGCCAACTCAAGTAGAATAGTTGTCAGCAGTCAGTTCGGTTTTTCTAATGAGGATTAAGAATTTAACCGGGTAATTCCTAAACGTGCGATAAATCGCACTACTACGAGCAGCCCCGTTTGTAGTAGGGAAACCATTCATGGTCTCCCGTCAATTAACCAATTTATTTACCTCATACGAAAAACCTTTCAGTGAAGAGGTGTTCGTTTAGCAGGGGAAACATCCAAGCAAAAACACCCTTTTTTAACTGACAACTGATAATTGAAGACCGATAACCAGAAATCCGACAAACGATAACTCCTACAAAAACTTCGCTACAACGAGTGTAATGTCATCATTGGCACTTTCGTCTTGTTGATGTGCCTGAAGATCGGACAAAATCTCTGCCTTTATCTCTTCGGGAGACAGATGACGTTTTTGTGAAATGAGTGCTGTGAACCTGTCGAATCCATACATTTCTGAGTTAGGATTGAATGCCTCTGTGATCCCATCTGAGTAAATGACCAATAGGTCCCCAGGATACCAACTGACTTCAGTGCTATAGTATTGCGTCGGTGTGTCGGACATTGAGATACCGATCGGTAGAAACGAGGATTCTAACTCAATGGGGTTATCATTCTCACTGTTGGTGCCGTCGTGTTCGGCACGGTAGAGGAGCATCTGCGGATGACCGGCATTGGCGAACTCGAACCGATTGTCAGGGTGAATGACAAGATAACAGCAGGTCATGTAGATAAAAGTTTGGGCATCCTCTTCTGTGACACGGGTAATCGCTTTCATGACTTCCGGCACAGAAGCGTCAAAACGGATCTGTGTTTGTAAGCAACTTTTCGTCATTGCCGCCACCATTGCCGAATGATAGCCGTGTCCCATGACATCGCCGAGGAAAATGGCGACGCTGTTGTCAGAGAGTTCCAAATAATCGTAATAGTCGCCTCCGACGCTATTTGCGGGTCTGCAATATCCAGCGGAACTGACACAGGGATGCGTGATTTCCTTATTCGGGAGGAGAGATTTTTGGACTTCAGCGGCAAGGCGCATTGATTCTTCTTGAGCAACTTCCTTACGGATAGCACTCATTTGAATTTCAAGGTCGCGTCGGATTTTCTCGTTTAAGACTCGGAACATCCCACTCCCAATTCGCGGTTCTCGTGCCATAGCGTTGTAAAAGTCGCTCCTTGTGATCCTCAGAAATTGTGTAGGTTTCACCGTTTTAACTGTGGCACTCCGCGGTTTATTGTCAATCAGGGCAATTTCTCCGAGGCAGTAACCTTTCTCATTGAAAAATAACACCTCTGTTCCTGCCTTGATGATACTGACTTCACCATCGACCAATAAGTAGAGCGAATCGCCTTCATCCCCCTCCTCAAATAGCGTTGAATGGGCTGGATAAGCGACTTCGCTTGCGATATGACAGATCGCTTTTAATTCGGTTTGTGGGAGTTCTGCGAAAAGTTCCGTCTTTTGTAAAAATTGTAACTTCTCTTCTTCTGGTAGCATTATCTATTCAGCCTTTGACTTTTTATAGAAAATGTGTTATTTTTAATAGGATATTTCGGCGTGTAAACTGCGTTTTGGGTGATTTACCGAAAGATTAGACGAAATTCACGAATATAAGTTGAGAACAATACAAGGCGTGAAGACCTCGGGTAACATATTCCAAATATCTATCATGACACAGAAAAGAGAATTATGTCAATAACTGATTTTTTTCGGGGAAAAATTCTGCTTATTACCGGCGGCACTGCATTTTTGGGGCAGCCGATGGTCGCAAAAATTTTAACCACACTTCCCGACATCCAAAAGATTTATCTTCTCATTCGGAGTCGCACGGACACCACTGGGAACCACACTTCCGCTCAAGAACGCTTAGAAAATGAACTTCTCACCTCAGATGTTTTTGCCTCTCTTCGTCGGCTACACGGCGAAAATTTTGAGGCATGGGCACAACAGAAACTGACGGCTGTTGAAGGTGATCTCACTCACGAGCGTCTTGGATTCAGCGATGCAGAATACCAAAGGCTCCAGAACGAAGTCCAAGTTTTTATTAATATAGCGGGGCTTGTGGATTTTGATCCACCCTTCGATGATTCTTTGTGGGGGAATGCCCTCGCCGCTAAGCATGTTGTCAACTTTGCAAGGGGTTGTCAGGATGCAGTGTTTCTCCACATCTCAACGGCATATGTTTGTGGCGACAATCCCGGACGCGTGCTTGAAGAACTTCCACCACCCTACGAACACTACGCAACACAACATCGCGAAAAAACAGGAATAGCTATTCCGGAAACGCTCTCTGAGGAAATCGAAGGGCTGCTTTCCCTGAGTGCTGCTGTCCGTACTGAAGTCGATTCACCGGAAAATCTCGCTAACTTTCAGCAAGAAGCGGAGGCGGAAATAAGAGGAACGCGTAAGGGACTTGAGGCACAGGTCGCAGAACTGAAGGCAGAATGGCTTGAGGAACGCTTAGTTGAGGAAGGGTTAAAGCACGCACGTTCACGCGGATGGAACGATACTTATACTTACATGAAATTCCTCGCTGAACAGATGGTCATGGAATTGCGCGGTGAACTGCCCACTGCTATCGTGCGCCCCTCAATTATTGAGAGTAGTTTCGATGAGCCTGAACCCGGATGGCTCGGCGGATTTCGGATGTGCGAACCCCTGATCGTCGGTTTTGGGAAAGGGCGACTTCCAGATTTTCCGGCAGATCCGGATATAATTCTTGATATTATCCCTGTCGATTTTGTAGTGAACGCCATCTTGGCAGCCGCTGAGGCGACAGTAAGACGCGGGGGTATTGAAGTGTATCACGTTGCGACTGGGACACAGAATCCGCTCTATTTTCGAGGTATCTTTGAGGCGACCTACGAATATTTTATGAAATATCCAATGATAGAGGATGGAAAACCGGTTACAGTGCCGATTTGGAAATATCCGAGTTTAGAAGAATTTCAGCGAAAATTGGATAGTCGTATGCGCTTAGTTGACCTTACCGTTCAGACACTCGGTAAACTTCCGATACGTGCCGCGAAGCGAAAACGCCGCCAACTTGCCCTGAAGCAGAGCGGTATCAAAGCACTCTTGCATTACATCAGAATCTATGCCCCTTACACGCGAACTAACTTTGAATTCGAAACGGAGAAGACACAAGAACTTTACGAGGCGCTTTCACCTACAGAACAGCAGCGTTTTAACTTCGACGTTTCACGGATCCATTGGAAGCGGTATTTCCAAGAAATTCACATCCCCGGCATAAAGAGACATGTGTTGAAGATTGAAGATGGCACAGCAGACGATACAGAAACCTCTCCCTCTACAAAACAAGAAAAGGCAAGTTCACAAGATGAATCCGAGGAGTCCGCTACTGCCCCTGAATGGAAATGTAATACAAGGAATGAAAGTGTAATACAAGGAATGGATTCAGTCTATTCCCAGACTCAATCCGATCTATCCCCAGACCAAATTCTCCCAAAAACGATCGTAGACCTGATTAAAATACAAGCATCGCGAATCCCAGATAGAATCGCGTTGCAGATGGCAACCGAAAGTGGGTGGGAAGAATACACCTATGCGGAGACGTATACCCTGTCTCGTCAAGTCGCATGGCAACTATGGGAAAGCGGTTTGCGAAAAGACGATCGCGTGGTGCTGGTTTCTGAAAACCAACCCGAATGGTGTATCGCCTACCTTGCGGCTGTCCAGATAGGTATCGCTGTCGTTCCTCTTGATGCCCAAACGCCTGCCCATGAAATTTTGGCAATCGCCGAGTTCACCACTGCGAAATCTATTTTAGCCTCCGAAAGTGTATTAGAAAAATCCGACGCGGAAACCCTATCAACAACAAAGACAATGTTACAAAACATCAACAGAAACTGCGAAATTGTTGGGGTTTCCAATGGTACGGAGAGCGAAGCCTTAACCACCGAGATTCCTGCCGATTTTCCGAATGTAGATGTTTCTCCAGATACCGTTGCCTCGATTATCTTTACAATGGGCACCACTGTTGAAGCAAAAGGCGCGATGCTGACGCACGGGGGTTTCATCTCTAACGTTCAAGCGGTAGCGAAAGCACTTCCACCAACAGACACGGAGCGGATTCTGTCAGCACTCCCGTTGTATCATGCCTTGAGTTTCTCGTGCAGTTTATTGATGGCACTTTACAGCGGCACAACAGCGACTTACGTCAATGCGCTCCGTCCCACAACGCTTCTAAAGACAATGCGTGAGGCGAAAACGACGGCTTTTATCGGTGTTCCACGCCTTTTTCAGATGCTCCAAGGCACAATTGAGCGACAAGCAGCGCGAGCCGACATACCGGGCGAGACATTGGCAGAAAAAGCACGAGCAGTCATGGGTGGAGAAATCCGCGTCCTTGTCAGTGGTGGTGCCCCGCTTTCCGATGCAATCTACGAAGGATTTCAGAAGTTTGGGATGACGCTCTATCAAGGCTACGGAATGACCGAAACCGCACCCGTTCTCAGTGTCAATCCGTATGAAAAAAGTAAACGGGGATCGGTGGGACCAGCGGTAGAAGGTGTGGAACTTCAGGTTGAGAATCCGGATAGCAATGGTATCGGGGAGATCATTGCTAAGGGACCCAGTACGATGAAGGGCTACTATCAGAACGCTGACGCTACAGAAAAAGCTATTCGCAATGGCTGGCTCTACACGGGTGACTTAGGCTACATGGATGGGGATGGCTATCTCTATCTCACAGGGCATTGCAAAGATATTATCGTTCCCGCTTCTGGAAAGAACGTTTATCCCGTCGAGTTAGAATCTCTCTATCGGGATAATCCGGCTATCTCTGAAATGTGTGTCCTCGGCATCCCCTACGAAGACGGGTCAGATACAACTATACATGCCGTGATTGTACCGACTGCACCCGACGAAGCGGCGAAAACAGAGATTCAGCACCATCTTCAAGCACGAGCAAAGGAACTACCGAGTTACCAACAATTCCATAAATCCCATTTCTGGGATGATCCTCTACCCAAGACTGCAGATGGAAATGTAGACCGGCAAAGTCTAAGCCGCAGTTTGGAAGCGCATATTAAAAATATGGCAGATCTGCAGGAGAATTCCACTGCAGACGTTGTAGGAGGGAACTCCGATTCCCGACTGCCAAGAACAGATATACCAGAAGAAATTCTCTCTACTCTCGCACGATTGGCACGCATGCCGGCACACCAGATTCAACGGGAGAGTCGCTTGGATACCGATTTAGGGCTTGATTCACTCACGCGACTTGATCTCCTGCTGGTTCTTGAATCCCGACTTGGTGGAACAATTCCGGATGCCCTACTCGCCAATCTGGAAACAGTCGGTGATGTCGTTCGGTTAATCGAGACGTTCCCCTCGGACATTACCAAAGAAAAGGATGGTCCTGAGAAAAACAGAAAGTCGGAATTCGGACAGATGCCGCGGTGGTATGCCCGTGTTTTTCGTACTGTGATTACCGGTATCTATCGGAACTATTTTTCATTGAAATGCTATGGGCTTGAGCATATTCCGCAGGACAAACCCTATATCATTATGCCGAATCACTCAAGTCACCTGGATACATTGACGGTGATTACTGCTCTCGGAACGAAGGCAGACTATCTCTGGGTGCTCGCCGCGCGAGATTACTGGTTTGCCACGCGTCTTCAAGGCTGGTTTGCTCGGACATGCCTTAATGCGCTTCCGATAGAACGAGAGGGCAATTTTACTGAATTTCTACAGGATCTCAGGGCAGCAAACGAAGTGATGGCGCAAAATAATGGCTTACTCATCTTTCCTGAAGGCACACGCTCGCTCGACGGTAAACTTCAACCGTTCAAACCTGGGGTGCTCAGTTTGCTGATTTACGGTCCTAAGGTCCCAGTTATACCGGCTTATATTGAGGGGACCTACCACGCCTTGCCCAAGGGACGGAACTTACCCAAGAAACATCCTGTGCGTATCGTTTTCGGTGAATCCTTGACCTTTCCACCAGAGGGTTGGGCAGAACAAGACAAAACATCCATTGACCCGGACAGATACCAAGAATTCTTGGAGTTGGCACAAAATCGAGTTGCTGAACTTGGGACAATGCTGAGACAATCCGAACTTTAGCCCCTAATGTAATGGAGGGCGGATATACGGGAAGGCATATCAGTATTCAAATTCGCCTTACCGAACCGCAAGGTAAAATTAAAAAACCGAAAAAAGCAGTTGCATTTTTCGATGTAGACGGTACCTTATTGAAGTCCACGATTGTACATTATTACATTTGGATGCGCTCTGCTCATGCTTCATTCCTTCTAAAACGCTTGTGGCTCGTTGGGTTTCTCCCCAAAATCGTCTACTACTTAATTCTCGACAGAATCAGTCGTCCTCGTTTCAATGAGGTGTTTTATCGTAATTATCGTGGGATGCGTGTTGCCGAGATTAAGAGATTGTCTACTGAAATGTTCGAGGCTTACTTGCGTCCGAAGATTTTCCCTGCCGCGAGGTCGCAAATTCAGGAGCACAAGGAGCAAGACATCGCAGTCGTTTTCGTAACAGGGTCGCTTGATTTCATTGTCGAGCCGATAGCGGACTACCTCGCGATTGATTCTGTATTGGCACCGCAACTCGGTGAACGAGAGGGCGAGTTCACCGGTGAACTGACAACCGCGCCGCTCATTGGAGAAGAGAAGGCGAAAGCAGTGCAAGCATATGCTGAACAACACGGGATTTCACTGGAAGAGAGTTACGCTTACGGGGACAGTCAATCCGACCTGCCTATGTTGGAATGTGTTGGGAACCCCGTCGTTGTAAATCCGGGGAAAGCACTCCGTGAGAAAGCACTCACTTCTGGTTGGGAAATGCACGAATGGCTGTAGAGTTATCAGTTATCGGTTCGGATGAATTAACGGTATGAGGTTTCCCGTATGGGCTTCCCCGTCTACGAAAATCCTTTCAGTTTGCCTCGCAGTGAGAGTTAAGAGGTTTTCGTTATATGAACATCTTTTAACCGAAAACTGATAACCGAAGGTGGAGTAAAGCGGAACGAACCGAAAACCATTCCTCTGAAAACTGAAAGCATTGCGTAGCAATGCGAACCGACAACTATATAATGGAGAATAATCATGAATATTAGACGTTATTTTGAGTCCTTGTCCGAACCAAACGATACCATGTATGTTGAAATCGGGGGTCAACACCGGTTTACCCGTCGCGGCGACGATTGGATTAAATTTCGTGAAGATTTGATCGAACTCTTGGAACAGACAATTTCTGAAGATTTGTCCAAAGAATTCGCAGAAGCGACAGAGGACTGGATTTCGGAAGTTGATTCATAAAGTGGTGTATTCCTCACCATACCAATCATTGCTGTTGCCACTATCATGAGATTTAAAGCGTTAGAATAGGATTTCAAGCATCCGTTAAGGAAGAGCCTTCCCATGTCAAATTTAATCACCGATGCACACGCGTTGGAAACCGAAGGTAAACTTGCCGAAGCCATCCAAGCCTATGACAGTATCCTCAACACAACTGACGATACGTCAACCCTTGCACTCGCAAATTTTCGACTGGGAACAATCTATCGGACGTGGAGAGAACTCTTCACAGCACAACGGTTTTTAGCAAAAGCACATCAACTCACTCCAAGCGATACCGAGATCCGAGACGCGATTGAGGAACTCAATCTGCATTTTTCAGAGAATCGGGAGGTGATCGCTGAGGAGATGTCCCGCAAAAACAGTGACCAGATCGTGTCGCTTTTTCGTATTGCTACGGGGATTAAGCTCATAACGATGGATAAAGCGGTTCAGGCATACCCTTTGATGAAAAGTCGGACCAAGATCTTTCCAAACGCTGCTGTTGCGAAGCACCTCCTCACCGATATCCAAATCACAGAGGAAGAACGGAACTCAGCAATCGATTTCCTGTTGGAGAGAGACTGGCTTGTCAGTACTGGTGTATCGCTTTACACAATAGCAGAGAGCGGATTGTTCGCTTTTTACATGGAACTTGCGCAGTTGCACGTCGCCAATGCAGATTACTCGGAGGCGGTGATGTGTTATGAACAGGCGTATTGGTTAGATTCATCGCAACACCATCTACGCTACCAGCAAGTCATCTGTCACACCGAAGCAGAAGCATGGAATGCGGCAGTCGAGATGGTCGCACAGCTGCCGACCGAAGTCCCTAAAAATGTAGACCTTGTGGCGTACCATTCCGCTGTCGCACAGAGTTACCACCATATCTATCAGACGACCCAAGACGAGGATGCTAAACAGAAAGTCATCGAAGCATGCGAGAGGGTGTTGCGTCTGGACAAGAAATCAAGAGAAATTTCAAAACTCCTTGCGTCGTATCAAGGGAAAAAAAGTTGGTGGCGCAGGTAGAACAAGCTATAAGAGAAACACGATTGACAAAAACAGATGCTTCTGATACAGTATCACCATATATCGCATTTTCCTTTGTGAGTTTGCAAACTACATCCTAAGATTTGTGGAGGAGAAAAGATGCCAGCACGTTTAGCAATAGATGGCGGAACCCCCGTTATCGCAGATTCTATACCCGGTGGAATGCACGGGCCCAGTGTGATCGATGCGCGTGAGATCAATGCTGTGACTGAGGTCTTGCGCAGTGGAAAACTTTTTCGGTTCGTTGAGGATTCCAATGTAGCCAGTTTTGAGAAGGAAGCAGCGGCGCACCTCGGTGCAAAACATGCCTTGATGGTGAATTCCGGCACCTCCGCAATCATCTGCGCCCTGACCGGCGTCGGCATCGGACCGGGGGATGAAGTGATTGTTCCGGGCTACACTTTTATCGCAACCGCAGCGGCTATCGTCGGTGTCGGTGCGATTCCTGTCATAGCGGAAATCGACGATTCGCTCGGCTTAGATATTGCCGATGTGGAACGGAAAATTACACCCCATACGAAAGCCATCTTACCCGTACACATGCAAGGTGTCCCGGGGCGACTTGAGGCGATCGTTGAACTCGCAAAGAAACACAATCTCCTGGTTGTTGAGGATTGTTGTCAGTGCGTCGGTGGACAGTATAAGGGGAAATATGCTGGAACGTGGGGGCATGCAGGTGCGTGGAGTCTCAATTACTACAAGATAATCTCCTGCGGTGAAGGTGGACTTGTCTTTAGCGATGACTACGATGTCTATGAACGCGCAGCGTTCGCAGCGGAACCCGGTTTACCCATGTGGATGAGCGATTCTGAATGGCAAAACAAACCTTTTTCCCGGCAATGCTACCGAACGAGTGAAATTTTGGGGGCAATTGCACGCGTACAACTCTCAAAGTTAGAGGATATCTTGGGACACACACGCCGACTTAAAAAAGCGTTCACGGCGGAACTCGCTGAGGAACCGAAAGGCTATATCCGTCAACATGTGGATGATCCGACCGGTGAGTGCGGGATTAGTGCCGCGATTATCGTGCGTGATGTGGAACTCGCCAAAAAGTACGCCGATGCACTCAAAGCAGAGGGACTGAACGCAGGCACCGCTTACAATGAAGGGTTCCCCGACAGGCATATCTATACCTACTGGGATTCCATACTCTTCAAGCATTCGCCAGACGCTTCTGGGTATCCGTGGAAAGATCCGCGCTACAAGGGTGATGTTGAATACTCACGGGATATGTGTCCACAGACCTTGTCGATCCTCGGTCGGGCACTACGATTTGGGTTTAACGTGAATATGCAAGAAGAACACGCGCGATTGATGGCAGCGGCGATCAATAAAGTAGACGATGCCCTCGGATAAGGAAATATTTATTCCGGTTCGACGGGGATAACATAGGTGCGTCGACCGATTTCGGTGAAGCCGAGTTTCTCTGCCACGCGAAGCGAGGCGAAATTGTCCTCACCACAGCTCCAAGCCGGTACTTTACCTCTCGCCTGAATCTCTTGGGCGACAAGCGATGCCGCGGCGGTGGCGAATCCTTTTTCACGCCACGCCTCCAGTGTGGAGACACCGATGTCGGCATGCAGATCGGTCTCTGCATAAGTGTGAGCGATGGCGACAAGGTTACCATCCACAATGGCTCCAGCGGCGATACCTTCTGTCAGCATTGCTTCGTGCGTTTTGTAGCCGTTGCCTTGAACTTCTGCAGGTGCTTCCTTCAGACGCTTGGCATCCGCCAATGTCAGGAGACGAACTGCCACATTCGGTAGGGGCTGGGTAACCCATCCCGTACAGACAGGCTCTAAAAGCGCGTGACAGACATCACCGTAATAACGGATGGATGTGCCTCTGTCGGCTTCAATAAGGGCACCGAGCGATGCAGCGCAGGCGTTATCAACGTTGATACAACCCCACCCGTCGGTCGCTTTCAACAGTTGCCACAGTGCATCGGCATCGGTGCCGAAACCACACGGTTCATCCGGACAAAACGCATCAAAGACGAGCGCGGCGTTGACCTCCGGTAGTGTACCAGCGATATAGGCATCGCACATCCCCTGTTTCAGGCGGGACGCAGAAATAACCGTTAATGGAGTATCACCGAGGAGATCAGCCAGTACGAGACATTCTTGAGACGAGAGTTTAGTCATTTGATAGTTATCGGTTTTCAGTGAAGATCCTTGAGTATTTGGGCATTTTTATAGCCGAAACCGTTTGGTTGCATACAGTCCTTTGCAGAGCCTAACAGGTTATGCTACAAAGATGGCAACTTCGGGTAAAATAGGAAAAAGATGAAAATTACCATTTTAGGCTCAGGCACCTCAACAGGCGTTCCTGAGTATAAGTGTGACTGCGAAACGTGTGAAGATGCGCGGGATGTTAACTCAAAAAACTACCGGACCCGCTCATCGGTCCATATCGAAAAAGACGGGAAACACCTCCAATTCGACCTCGGACCTAATTTCATGGATCAGATCGTCCGAAATAGGATTGACAGGATAGATGCCGTTATCTTCACGCATTCTCATGCCGACCATGTAAGTGGAACGAACGACATAGTAATGCCGTGTCGGAAACAGCAGATGGATATGCCTATCTACGGCCCCGAACAAACGATGAACATCTTACAACGCAACTTCGATTATATGTTCACAAAGGAGACGTTCCAAGGTGGAGGGGTCGGTCATCTACTTCCGAATGTCATTGATCAGGATCAGAGATTTGAACTGCTCGGTTTTGACATTATGCCGATTCCGGTTGAACACGGGAACGTTCCGACTTATGGCTATCGAATCGACGATTTCGGGTATCTCCCAGATGTGAAGCGATTGCCGAAGGCGTCTCAGGACCTGTTGAATGGGATTGAGGTGCTGGTGATTGATGCGCTGAGTTTTAATCCGAGACATCCCACGCATCTTTCGGTTGGTGAAGCGTTGGAAATTAGTGCGGCACTAAAACCGAGGGAGACCTATTTTACGCATATTATGCACCGGCTGGACCATCGATATTTCCCAGAGCAGTGTGCAGAAATGGATATCGAACTCCCAGATAACGCCTACCTCGCCTACGATACACAAGTTATTCAACTATAGTGTGCCTCGATCTTCTGATCGAGGCAACTCGCCTACTTTTTTATCGTCCGAATCCACCTTGCGGTGGTTTCCGTTGCTGCAGAACAACGCGATCGCCTGCCTTGAGTCCGCTTTTGACAATCACCTGCGTTTCGTTCTGCATGCCGGTTTCAACCTCTGTGCGTTTGCCTTTGCTACTCCCGTCATCAAGCATAACGGATTTCCCTTTCGACATATTAATCGTGGCACGTACACCGTCTGCTTTCTTTTTCCCTTTCACCAACAGAGACAACGTTGTTGGACCCGGACGAATACCGCGTTGCGAACTATCAAGACTAATGGTGACATCGTTGGAACCAACATTTGTCACAGTGCCCCTGAAAATTTTCTCACTGATAGTTTGAACTTCAATCGGCTGATTTGTCTTATAGGGTTTGGTATCATCAACCTGCGCGATAACAGTCGCCGAAGGCTCGTTTACAAGCGCGTCAATCGGTAGCAGCAGGACATCCTTTTCTTCATAGGTAATGATATCAACATCTGCGCTCATACCCGGACGGAGTTCCTCTGGAGATCCACTGACTTCTACCATTACCTCAAACGAGATGATGTTATCCTGTTCCGCCCCGCTGGGTGAAATTTCATAGACTTTTCCGGCGTATGTATTTGTTTGGTAGGCATCTACCTTGATTTCTGCGCGCTGCTCGAGTCGGAGGCGTTCCATATCGACTTCGTTGATGAAAGTTTTGACGACCATTTTGGAGGGATCAACGATAGTCATAATGGGTGGGCTTTGCGAGAAGGCTGAACGTCCAGAGGTCACGATTTCACCCTCTTCCAGTTCGAGGAGTGTGACAATCCCTGCCATGGGTGCTCTGATTGTGGTCCAATCAAGCCGTTCTGCCTCATTTTTCAGACTACTTTCCCTACGAAGTTTATTCGCTTCAGCACTCACTCTGGATTGCTGCGTTAACAATTTCTCATTGTCGAAAGTCGATATGAGTTCCTGGTACCGAGTTTTGGAATTATCGACACGCAGTTGTGCCTCTTCCTCTGCTTTCTGACGCATTTTTTTGAGGTTTTCAAGGTTCCGTTCCTCGTTTGCCAATATTGCCTCGCGTGTTACGATGGCAGTCTCGCGTGTGTTTATCGTTCGCTCTTGCGATGTAATCGCTTGTTCCTGTGAATCCACCCGTTTTTGGGCATTTCCATATTGAACTTCCGCATTGGCATGCTGCGCTTGCGCGTCCTCCAATGCCTTTTTGGAAACCAACCCTTTTTCAAAGAGTTCCGTGTTGCGATCAAGTTCTGATTTGGCGTTATCCAAGGAAACCTTTGCGGAACTCAGCGATGCTTCATTTTCAGATAACGTAATTTCTGCTTGGGCAAGCGCGATGCTGGCTTGATCCAAGGCGATTCTATCCTGTGCAAGCGAGTTCTTGGTTGTCTGGACATTTGTTTCTGCTTGGCTGACCTGTGTGATGGTTGTAGCTTGGGTGGTCTCAAGGTTCGCTTGAGTGATTTTCAGATCTGCCTCAGCCTGTGTGAGTTCGCTGTCAAGCCGCTCGTCTTTGAGTTCGATGTTTAATTCTGCTTGCCTGACCTGTGCTTCGGCAGCGGCGACATCCGCTTCTGCCTGTTTTTTTCCCTCTTCATAGAGTTCTGGATCGAGTTCCAGCAACACCTGGTCTCTTTCAACTCTATCACCATTATTAACATGGAGTTTAATGATTTCGCCTTCAACGTTGGATTTTATTTCTACATCGATGAGCGGTTCGAGGTTGCCGGTTGCACTGATACGCGTTTGGAAATCGCCGCGTTCAACGACCTCAATTTTCTGGCCTTGGGTTGGATCTACTCCGTTTCTCCCACGGCCCAGTACAACCCAACCGATTGCAACGACGAGAACCAAAACAACGGCGGCAGCAATAATTACTTTCTTCAAGGGTAATCCCTCCTATAGTAGCCATCAGCGATCAGTTGTCAGTTATCAGTTAAAAGAGGAATTGGGTAATCCTAAGCCCCTTGTGACTGACAACCGAGAACTGAAACCTGATAACTATTTCCTCTGAAACCTGATAACTATAGTAAAGTTTAGCATTAATTAGACACTCCGCTCCAGCGAGGTTAAAAACCTCGCCCACCAGGGAAAGGGTGAATGTCTATCTATTTTTAGGTTTTACTAGAAAAAAATAAATTAATCGGACCGAAGTGCTTCAACGGGTGTGAGTTTGGCTGCCTTGTTGGCGGGGTAAAGCCCGAAGAAAACACCGATAGCTACAGAAACGAGCAGTGCGATAACCATCGTTCCGAATGAAATCACTGAGGGCCAGTTGCTTCCCTCCCAAACAAACTTAGAGATGAGAATGGCTGTTCCTTGCCCCATGAACACCCCCGCAATTGCACCGACAATGCCGCCCCCAAGGGTCAGCACAGCGGCTTCAACCAGAAACTGTGCCAGAATATCGTTACGGGTTGCGCCGAGTGCTTTACGGAGCCCGATTTCCTTCGTCCTGTCGGTTACCGAGACAAGCATGATGTTCATTACGCCAATACCCGCCACCATCAGCGCAATGCTGGCGATACCGCCCATCAGCGCTTTCATTACTAAACCCACTTTTCTGGCGGTTGCCAACTCCTCTGTAGCTGTCCAATAGTTATATTCTTCACCTGTGTTGTTGTGTTGTCTTCCCAAGATTCGTTTGGCATCGGCTATAGCGATCGGAATCGTCTCCACGTCTACCGCTTCTACGCGAAGGCGTTCAACGTCATCCCTGCCTTTAAAACGTTGTTGTAGCGTCGTTATAGGGATAATGAAACGATCGTCCCAGCCGGAGGTGTCCATTGCATCGCCTTTTTCTTCCATAACGCCAATCACTTTTAGACGGACTTCATAAAGCCCACTTCTGCCCCGCCATCGGGATGATTGACGCGAGGCTTTAATCTCTTTTCCGACAGGATCTTCGTCGAGAAATACCTCTTCGGCGACTTTAGAACCGATAACGGCGACACTACTCGCCGCTTCCACTTCATCCACTGTGAAGAATCTACCACTTGATGGGTACCAGTTATGGGATCGATCGTATCCGGCAGTTGAAGCCACGATACGAGATTCTTTTGTACGTCCTTTATAATTCACGGTCCAACCGGGCATATCATCTTCGGCGACGACATTGACGATCCCTCTGGCTCTCTCAAGAATCGCAAAGGCATCTTCGGTTTCCAGATCCTCAGCACGGTTTCTTTGCCACCGACCTCTCCCACGCACAGCCGAACCCGCAGCGCGACTCAAGGTTCCCGACTGTTTGTCCCAATCATCTTTATAGATTTCGATCATTTTTGTGCCGCCAGTCCGTTCAATCTCTCGCAAGACCATGGCACTCGATCCATCGCCGACGGACACCATACTGACAACAGAACCTACACCGACAATAATCCCTAAAATCGTTAGTGCTGATCGAAGTGGATTTCGCCGCAAATTCGAGATGCCGAGTATAATACATTCCATCAAATTCATGAAAGTTCCTCCTAATCAGCCCTAAGTGCCTCAATTGGTGAGAGCGCAGAGGCTTTTATTGCAGGATATAGCCCAAAAGAGATACCGATTATCGCAGAAAATGATACCGAAATCAATATCCATTCGGTAGAGATAACCGAGGGCCATTCGGGAACGATCTTGACGATGTTGACAGCGAGCATTGCCATCCCTTCACCAGCGAACAATCCCAATATAACACCCAATGCTCCACCTACACTACACATCGCAACTGCTTCTATTAAAAACTGCAACATAATATCCATACGTTTCGCCCCGATCGCTTTTCGTAAACCGATCTCGCGGGTGCGTTCTGTGACAGCGACGAGCATCATGTTCATAATCCCAATGCCACCCACAAGGAGCGAAAATCCTGCGATACTCCCTAATGCGATTTTTATGACTTTGCTGATTTTGTCCAATTGCGCCATGCCTTCCCGCATATCCCAGATCGAGAAGAAATCGTCTTGACCGTTATGTGTCTTTCGGAGGACAGTTTTTACCTCTTCGATCGCTTGTGGGACCTCTTCAACAGTATTCGCGTGAACGGAAAGCATCACAATTCTATCGTTACCGGTGAAACGTTCCTGTGTAGTGGTGAGCGGAATGAATACCATGTCGTCCAAATTCCAACCAAACCGCAGGCTACGTCCTCTGGTTTCCATTGTGCCAACAACAGTGAAACGTTCGGTTATCCGTTTTTGGTCTTTCCTGCCATACCGATCGAAACGTCCACCGGGACCTTTGCCAATTTTAATTTCTTTTCCTACAGGAGATTCATTTCCGAAGAGGGCAGTGGTCACTTCAGAACCAAGCACACAAACTTTTGATTCATTATCAATATCTTCGTTTGAAATGAAACGACCCTGCTGGATGTTCCAATCCATTGCTTCCGAAAACGATGCATTTACGCCGTTATAACCTGTCCGGTGTTCTGACCCGTCGGCGGCTTGGATAAGCACACCTCGCCATTCCGGGATCCGCGGTACGACTAACTTTACAGACGGACATTCCGCCTCAATCGCCAATACATCTTCATACTCGAAATACTCGTTGCTCCGATTCGGCACCCAACGATTGTTTACCCTTTTATGACTGCTTCGGTACATCGTGAATTGGTTCACACCACCGAGCTTCTGCGCGTCTTGCAGGACAATCATCTTTGCTCCATCGCCGATGGCTATCATCGCCAAAACCGAGGCAACGCCGATAATAATGCCAAGCATTGTCAACAAAGAACGCATTTTGTTGCTACGAATCGCAGAAATGCCAACAGATACCCCTTCAACTATACGCATTTCATGCCTCCAAATTATAAAGTATTCCTATCCTTATTGTGTTAGACAAAGAAAAGAGGAATAAAGTTCGATTTTTTCGTAGCAATTTCTTGTTTTATAGAACGACCTTCAAATCGCGGTGCTTATAGCGCGTAAGGTTAACTATATCTATTAGATTTAGACGCAATTAAGTGAAATAGGTTTATTGTTTGTTGCTTGCGAATTAAAAAAAGGCGCGCTTGAAGGGCACGCCTACAGAAATAGATATTGGTTAGATAGTCTCACTTTTACTCTTTACGTAGTGCTATGACGGGTGGAACGCTTGAAGCTTTGAGTGCAGGATACATACCAAAAAATATACCAATCGCCGCGGAGAACGACACCGAAATTATAACCCATTGCATAGAGACAACCGAGGGCCATTCGGGAACAATTTTAGCAATTTTAACAGCGAGCATCGCCATCCCTTCGCCAGCAAAAATACCCAAACCGATACCGATTGCCCCAGCTACACCACACATTATAACCGCTTCTATGAGAAACTGAGTTAAGATATCTAAGGATTTAGCACCGAGCGCCTTTCGGAGCCCAATTTCACGGGTGCGCTCCGTTACAGCGACTAACATCATGTTCATAATACCGATACCGCCAACGAGAAGGGAGAAACCAGCGATGCTACCCAGAGCGATTTTAATCATCTTACTGATTTTCTGTAGTTGCGCCATGCCAGCACGCATCTCCCGAATTCTGACGAATTCGTCTTGATTATTGTGCCGTTTTCTGATGACTGTTCTCACCTCTTCAATCGCTTTCGGGATAACATCAACATTATTCGCAAAAACCATGATATTCCAAACCCGATCATCACCCGTCAAACGTTCTTGGACAGTTGATACCGGCATAAAGGCGAGATTATCGTAACTCCATCCAAACTGGAAACTTGTCCCTCTCGGAACGAGTGTACCGACAACCGTAAGACGTTCGGTGGATCGCCTTCTCATTCTTCTTCCCCATTGATCGCGGTAACTAATCCGTCTTGCGATTTTGATTTCTTGTCCTACGGGGGATTCATTGCCAAATAATTCGGTCGCAAGCTCGTCTCCGAGCACACAGATTTTTGTTGCGTTTTGAACGTCTTCGTCTGTAATGAAGCGTCCTTCTTTAATATCCCAATCCATTGCGGTTGTATAGTTAGCGTCTACCCCGTTGTAGCCAGCACGGGTTTCAGTGCCACCCGGGCCCTGAAACAGGACCCCTCGCCAATCTGCGATTCTCGGTGTGACAGTACTCACGGATGGGCACTCTGCCTCAATCGCCAACACATCTTCATATTCCATATATTCGTTGCTACGGATACGGACCCATCTGTTATTTTCCCGTTTGTAGGATGTCTGGTATAGTGTGATTCGGGTTGCGCCACCCATTTTCTGCGCATCCTGTATCACAATTTGTTTAGCCCCATCACCGATGGCTATCATTGCCAGCACGGCTGCGATACCAATGATAATGCCGAGCATTGTCAGCGATGAACGCATTTTATTTGAGCGAATTGCTGAGATTCCAATGGATATCCCTTCAATTAAACGCATGTTTCCTCCTGAACTTTTTTGTCTGTTTGTTGTCAAAAAAGGTGTTTATTGGGAGTATTTGACATAATTATCGTAAATAGGTTTATACAAGTTTCATGAAAAAAATATTTTAAGCGGTTATTTTAGGTGATATAACGATTAGGTTCTTAGAAACCGGGTTAATTTTCGGATTAGCAAAGCGGAAACACCACAGATTTATCTAATTTACTCGTCAAAACCCCGCGCTTCAGTACGGGGTATGTCAAGATGAAATGGGTTGGTAAAAAAGACAAGAATTTTTCATTATAATTTGACAAACGCGAGAGGATAGTGTATAATTTAAACAACACTGAGAAGAAATATCGGTGTGATTGCAAGCATATATTGTCCCCGTAGTTGCTAACAACATTCTTGTTGTTGGCAAGTTTGTATTATAGGGAATTTCGGGGCGTAGCGCAGCCCGGCTAGCGCGTCTGCTTTGGGAGCAGAAGGTCGGAGGTTCGAATCCTCTCGCCCCGATTCAGAAACGAATAAAATTCGTAGCACAAGCGCCTATAGCTCAATTGGATAGAGCAACGGACTTCTAATCCGTAGGTTGCAGGTTCGACTCCTGCTAGGCGTGCTTTTCAGACTGCTCGATGAAGAATCGAAGCATGGTGGATGTAGCTCAGGGGTAGAGCACTTGACTGTGGATCA
This sequence comes from Candidatus Poribacteria bacterium, assembly GCA_965208635.1. Taxonomy (GTDB): domain Bacteria; phylum Poribacteria; class WGA-4E; order WGA-4E; family WGA-3G; genus WGA-3G. The sequence continues at coordinate 3,830,335 of OZ242349.1, read as the reverse complement.
AGTGGGCGTGGGTTCAAATCCCATCATCCACCTTCTAATATGCGTCCGTAGTTCAATGGATAGAGCAATAGTCTTCGGAACTATAAGTTGGGGGTTCGAATCCCTCCGGACGCGAATATTTTTTGGATGCTGGGTGTCTGCTTTGAAAGCGCACCTAACAATTAGCGAGTGGGTACTTACAAAACGCGTCTATGGCAATAGAGTAGGGTCAACAGGCGCGCCGTTAGCTCAATTGGCAGAGCATCTGACTCTTAATCAGGCGGTTGAAGGTTCGATTCCTTCACGGCGCATCAAAAGACTGTCATAAAGTGGGTTTGGGCGGGTGCTGGAATTGGTAGACAGGATAGACTTAGGATCTATTGGGGTTACGCCTCGTGAGGGTTCAAGTCCCTCCTCGCCCATCATCGTATTTGAGGGTGACGATAGTGGTAGGGTTGAAGCCCAGGGCGACACTCGTAAATTTCCTTAGTTGCAAAGTGTTTCACTTGACATCCTGGAAAGCCGACACGTAAGAGTGAGTTCTGATTTAAAGTATTCGGGCTTTGAACGCCTGGGGTGAGGACAGAAAACTTGAAAGTTCAAATTGAAAGGTTAGACACCACAAGAGTCCGTTTGGATATAGAGATTCCTTCTGAAGATGTCAACGCAGCACTGGCGGAAACTTGTGAGTCGTTACGCACCCAAGTCTCTATTCCGGGTTTCCGGAAAGGTCGTGTCCCCGTAGCAATCCTCAAATCACGATTTCCTGAGTACGTCAACAGCGAAGCTGTTCGGTATCTTGTCGCTCCTGCCTACGAAGATGCCATCTATAATGAGCGGCTCAACCCTCTCACACAACCCATTTTTACGCCACCACTGAATGAATTGCAAGTCAAAGAAAACGAACCTTTTACGTTCTCAGCCACTGTAGACATTCGCCCCAATATCAGCCTTCCGAACTATGATGAACTCGTAACCGATAAAAATCCTGTCAACGTGCCCCGTGAAGATGTTGATACCTATATTACGCGGTTGCAAGCGCAATCTGCGACCTATGAACCCCTTGATGTTGAACGTCCGGTTCAGGAGAAAGACTGTGTCAGGATAGACTGGGAATGCTTACTCGATGGGAATCGAGTTGATGCTGAATCGCGGCAAGATGTTGATATAGAACTCGGCGTTGGAACCATACATGAAAAACTTGAGCAGTCGTTAATTGGAATGGAGATTGGGGATACAAATAATGTGGATATTGAATTTCCACAAGAACACAGTGTTGCTGAGCTTGCAGGCAAATCCGCTCAATATGAAATAACGTTGCACGCTATCACCCAAAAACATCTCCCGCCCTTAGATGACGAGTTCGCCAAAGACCTCGGATACGAGAACTATTCCCAACTTTTTGGGTTGATATGGAATAATCTTGTTGAGGAAGAGACGAGTCTACAAGTTGATAAGCAGAAAGCAGAATTGCTGGAGCAACTCATCGAAAAAATCGAGATTGCTATCCCAGAGCCTTTAGTTGACCAATATGTACAACAGACGCTCCAGAACGTCAAACAACAACTGGTAAATGAGCATAGAAGTCCTGAAGATGCCGGGATTGACATGGATACCTTGCCTGATGAACTGCGTCGGGATGTTATTCAACAAACAAAACAGTCATGGATTTTCGAGACTATCGCTGAAAAGGAAAGCATTTTCGTATCCGATGATGAATTGGAATACGAGATCCGACGCGCTGCTGAACAACAGAATCGAGATGCCCAAAAATATGCCTCTCTGCTAAAATCAAGCAACCGATTAGAAGATTTTCGAGGACAGTTGCAACACGAGAAAATTTATCAGTTCCTGATTAACCGTGCATCCGCCAAGCAGTCGCTCATAATTACCTAAAAAATATGAACCTTGTACCTATCGTCGTTGAACAAACCAGCCGAGGCGAACGCTCATACGATATCTATTCTCGTCTACTCGAAGACCGAATTATCATGATCGGCACACCAATTGATGATGATGTCATCGCTAACATTGTAACAGCACAGATGCTTTTCCTTGAAGGGAAAGATCCGGATGCAGACATAGTGCTCTATATTAACACACCTGGAGGTTCCGTTTCCGCCGGTTTGGCAATCTACGACACGATGCAGTATATCAAAGCGGATGTGCAAACATGGTGTTTAGGTAGAGCTTATAGTATGGGAGCTATTCTCCTCGCCGCGGGTGCCCCCGGCAAGCGTTACGCGCTACCACATGCAAAAGCACTCATCCACCAACCGATGGCGAGTGGTATCGGGGGTCAAGCTTCTGATATTAGCATCCATGCAAAAGAAATTCTGCAGGAGCGCGACCGACTTTATTCGATTTTAGCAGTCCATACGGGTCAAGGTATTGAAAAGATCGCTACTGATGCCGACAGGGATTTTTACATGACTGCCGAACAGGCACTTGAATACGGTATTGTCGATCAGGTTGTCTCCCAACGCGTAATGCAGCAAGAATAGTTATCAGTTATAGGTTATTGGTTACAAGCTATAAGTTAAGAGACACTTGGTAACAAAAACGCTTCCTTTGGAATATCCGAACACTTTTGGATACTCCAGAGCAGGGTGAATTGTTACGAACCGACCTCTTCGCTTATAACCTACAACTTACAACCCTTAACCTATAACTATAAAAAGGAGAAACTTCTATGTCAGAATCCATCCATCGTGACTTGTTCTGTTCATTCTGTCAACAGGACAGTACACAAGTCCGCCGACTCCTTCAAGGCAGAGAAGCAAATATTTGCGTTGAATGCATTGTTCGGTTATCAGCGTCCACTGTAGATAGTGCCGTCTGTGCATTTTGTAGACGCGATAACACCCAAGTCGAAAAACTTTTTAATGGACTTGACGCAAATATCTGTGAGAAGTGCCTTGCTGAGTGTATTGTTGTTTGTAATGACATTCTCACTCGTGAACCGGATGGTAGCCTTGATTTTTCTATGGAGGACTTTAAAAGCGGTGGTTCGAGCGACAAGGAAGAGGCTGGCGGTGGTCCCCTGCGTAGATCTTCACGGACACGCGGGAGCAGTGCGCACGAACAGACGGATCCTGAATTTGCGAGCACAACACACCCACAAACAGAAAATGAACCGGACCCATTTGGAGCACCGCCCTCCCCCGAAGAAATTAAAGAAAAACTGGATGAGTATGTAGTTGGCCAGGAAGATGCAAAAAAGACGTTATCTGTTGCTGTTTACACGCATTACAAACGTTTACACCATGGCAGCACGACTGATGAGGTCGAATTAGACAAGAGTAACATTTTACTTATTGGTCCAACAGGTACGGGGAAAACGCTTCTCGCGCAAACCCTTGCGAAAGTGTTAGACGTGCCATTCGCTATTACCGATGCAACAACGTTGACGGAAGCGGGATACGTAGGTGAAGATGTCGAAAATATCATCTTGAAGTTGGTCCAAGCTGCAGATGGTGATGTTGCACGTGCCGAGACAGGCATCATTTATATTGATGAAATTGATAAGATTACACGAAAATCTGAAAACCCATCAATCACCCGTGATGTATCGGGTGAAGGTGTTCAACAGGCATTACTTAAGATTCTTGAAGGAACAACGGCAAACGTTCCACCGCGCGGCGGCAGGAAGCACCCACATCAAGAGATGATTGAGGTGAACACTAAGAAAGTATTGTTCATTTGTGGTGGGACCTTTATCGGGTTGGAAAAGGGAATTAAGGATAGACTTGGGAAACAGAGCATTGGCTTCGGTTCGCCTATCCAACCTAAGAGCGAAACAAAAATTCATGAAATCCTCGTACAGGCAACACCAAAGGATCTCATTAAATACGGTTTTATACCAGAATTAATAGGGCGACTTCCCGTTGTCACAACCCTTCATGAATTGGACGCGCCAGCTCTCGTTCGTATTCTCACTGAACCTAAGAATGCTTTGGTGAGACAATATCAGTATCTCTTGGCTTATGAAGGTGTAGAATTTCAGGTGACTGATGAGGCGTTAACTGCCATCGCAGATGAAGTGATTGAACGTGAAACCGGGGCGCGTGGGTTAAGGGCTGTTTTTGAAAGAATTATGCTTGATACGCTTTATCGCCTTCCTTCGCTTGACGATGTTGAAGCGTGCCATGTTACCGAAGACTGCGTGCGTAAGAATGAACCTCCGCAACTTGTTTATAGGAAATCCGAAGCACTTAAAACTGCTTAAAGGAAAAAGATATGAATTCGACAGCAACGAAAGAACACGAAACGGTAAGTTTACCCGTTATCTATTTGCCCCCGGATTTCGATGCGATTTTGATTTTTCCGAGGACAAAATCTCTTTTAAATGTTGCCCGCCAAATGGGAGTCCAAGCAACGCATGCCGCACTTCGCTCAAATAGGCGTATACTCCTCCTCTACCAAAAAGTGGAGTTGGAAGAAGGAGAGGAGGTAACCCCGGAACACCTCCATGTCGTCGGGGCTGTCGCAAATATCATCGAGTCTTATGAACCCGGCGACGGTACCATCCGCATCGCTATTGCTGCAGAGCATCGCGCAATAGTCCTCCGTTTTACAGAGACTGATGACTTTTTGAGTGCCGACGTGCAAATCGTCCACGAAGAAATAGGCTTAGCGAGCACTTCCGAGTCTCTCATGAAGGAAACCAGAAAGCTTTTCAATGAGTATGCAAAGACACGGCAGCAGGAACAGGGCAGAGGTTCACAATCTCAACAAGGTTTGACTTCCGATGAAGTCAAACGCTCTATTAAGGAGCAAGAAGAACCTGGGCATCTCGCAGATACTATCGCTGGCATTCTCAATCTGACTCCATCGGAACGCCAAGCAGTCATAGATGAACTTAATCCCATTAAGCGTTTACAACTCATCATCCAGTTTTTGAATCAGGCATTGGAACGGAACGAACTTCGTGATGACATTCATAACCAAGTTCGCGAATCCGTCCAGAAGACACATCGCGAATTCTACCTTCAGGAACAGATGAAGGTTATTCAGAAGGAATTGGGCAGAGATGACATCGCCGAAGTTGATGAACTGCGAGAACAGGTGAAAAACGCCGGTATGTCTGAAGAAGCCGAAGAAAAGGCTCTTAAAGAACTTGATCGGCTTGCACAGATACCCCCACAATCTGCTGAATCCGGTGTTATCCGCACCTATGTTGACTGGATACTTGCCCTACCGTGGAAAGAGGAAACTGAGCATCAACTTGAGCTTCCTGAAGCACAGCGGATACTTGACGAGGACCACTACGGGTTAGAGAAACCGAAAGAAAACGTGCTGGAATACCTTGCCGTTTTACAGCTCGTCAAACACCTCAAAGGACCTATTATTTGTCTTGTTGGTCCTCCAGGTGTCGGAAAAACCTCACTCGGCAAATCAATTGCCCGCGCTACAGGTAGGAAGTTTGTTAGAATGTCACTCGGTGGCGTTCGAGACGAAGCAGAAATTCGTGGACACAGACGCACCTATATCGGCGCAATTCCTGGACGTATCATTCAAGGGCTCCGCGATGTTAAGTCGAAAAATCCACTGTTCTTGCTTGATGAGATTGATAAACTCAGTTCTGATTTCCGAGGCGATCCTGCGTCCGCTCTCCTTGAAGTGCTTGATCCGGAACAGAATTCCACTTTCCGAGATCATTACATGGATATCGCATTCGATCTCTCGGATGTTATGTTTATCACGACTGCCAACACTCGGGTTACTATACCTCCTGCACTCCAAGATCGGATGGAAATCATTGAGTTGCCGGGTTATACGGATTTTGAGAAGCACAACATCGCCACTTTTACACCGAATGGGCTTATCCCCAAGCAACTCGAACGTCATGGACTTTCAGATGATAATGTCACCTTCACAAACGAAGCCATCTTTGAGATGATTCACAAGTACACGCGTGAGGCTGGGGTACGAAATCTCGAACGCACAATCACTACCGTCATGCGAAAAGTTGCGAGGGAGATTGTCACCGAAGAGACGCCAGACCTCAAAGTTGAAGTGACACCTGCGAATTTGAGCGACTATCTTGGACCCGCGAAGTGGACCCGCACGAAGGCTGAAGAACGCGATGAAGTCGGTGTTGCTACAGGCATGGTATGGACCCAAATCGGGGGTGATATTGTTTCCGTTGAGGCGACAACAATGCAGGGGGAAGGCAAACTAAACATGACAGGGCAACTCCAGGAAGTGATGCGTGAGTCTGTCCAAACTGCGGTCGCTTATATCCGTTCCCGAGCGGAATCTTTCGGACTCTCCGACAATCGGTTTGAACAGCAAGACATCCATATCCACATTCCGGAAGGCGCCGTGCCGAAGGATGGTCCCTCCGCTGGAATTACCGTCGCTACGGCAATTCTTTCTACGCTAACTGGGAAATCTGTTCGCAAAGATGTGGCTATGACGGGGGAAATTACGCTCCGCGGGAGAGTCCTGCCGATTGGTGGCTTAAAAGAAAAGGCACTCGCCGCCTATCGGAACGGTATTTTCGACATCATTATTCCTGAGGAGAACGAGAAAGATGAGGCTGATATCCCGACTGAAATCCGGGAAGGTCTCCGTTTCCACAAAGTCAACGATATGATCCAGGTGCTGGAACAGGCGCTCACAGATCCCATCATGGAACCCGAAGTGCCTGTAGAAGTACCCGTCGCCTCCCAGCCGCCAGTATAGTTTCAGTTCTACCAGTGGAACAATGACCAGATTCTAATAGTTTAAAAGATGCGATTAGATAAATTCTTGCAGATCAGTCGTCTCGTAAAACGACGAACAATAGCCAACACTCTCTGCAACAGAGGTGCAGTCAGCGTCAACGGACATGTTGCGAAAGCTGGAAAAATGCTTGCTGTTGGTGATGTTATCCGTTTACCGCATGAAGAGCCACCTGAGCCTGAATACGAGGTGCTTGAATTACCTTCTGGAAATGTTTCGCGTGCCCGTGCTGCAACGCTCTATCGCCAATTATAGGAGTCGTCAGTCTTAACCATCAACTCGTGCTTTAACATTTATACCGGAGTCGAGTTGATGGTTAAAATTAAAAGAAGGATCTGAGAGTCCTAACATCTCTTGTGACTGATAACTATTCCATGAATAGACCGAAGATTGGACTCACTATGGGAGATGCGGCTGGCATCGGTCCCGAAATCGTTGTCAAGGCACTCACCCATAAAAGTGTGTATTCGTTATGCCAACCGATTGTTATCGGCAGTTCTGCTATTCTTCAGGACGCGTGCCTCCGCTTCAGAACTTCCAACAGCCCACCGCTAAATCTTAATATAATCAAAACACCGACGCAAGCGATTGCAAGCCCCGGGACGATCGATGTACTTGATGTGTCTTCAATAGCCCCTCAGGATATTTCTGTCGGCACCATAGATGCCCGCGCGGGTACCGCTGCTGTAAAAGCGATTGAAACAGGAACACATCTTACGATGCATGGTGAACTGGATGCCATCACAACTGCCCCGATCTGCAAAGCCGCTATACACCGCGCAGGGATTACCTATCCGGGACACACGGAAATGCTTGCCGACTTTACGAGTACCCCCCATGTCGTAATGATGCTCTGTACACCTGAAGCATTAAGTGCCGAACACGCTTTGAAAAGCCGCAAATGCTCCCCTTCTTTAAACCGTCCACGAAATGCCCATGACGGTGTCGCTTTTGCAGTTTCTTTCGTGACAAATCACATGGCATTAGCTGATATCCCGAAACACCTCTCCACCGAAAGAATTGTTGAGGTTATCCGCATCACTCGACAAGCCCTGATCCGTTGTGGTATCTCCGAACCGAGACTTGTCGTTGCGGGGTTAAACCCTCACGCGGGTGAGGACGGCGTGTTCGGAAAAGAGGAGGAATACCTCATCCGTCCAGCCATCGCGCAGGCACAAACACACTTCGGTACAATCGAGGGTCCGCTTCCTGCTGACGCACTTTTTGTCAAGGCAAGTCAAGGCGAATGGGACGCTGTTATCGTTATGTATCACGATCAAGGCAATATTCCGATAAAACTCCTTGGATTCGGTGAACTTGTGAATGTTACTTTAGGTTTACCGATAATCCGGACGAGTGTGGATCACGGTACGGCGTTTGACATAGCTGGCAAAGGTATTGCTAACGAAATGAGCTTGGTGGGTGCGCTCTGTTGTGCCGCGCGACTCGCAAATGCCACATAAAAAAATTAGAAGATATCCGAAAAAAAAACAAACAAAAAAACAAGCCCGAAACGAAGTGGAAGGGTTTTTGCGAATCAACGCTGGATTTCGTCTGGGGAGAGACTAAATCCGCCGCGCCAGAACGGATGCGCGTGTGGCATCCGAGGACAACATGTGGACTTGCGGGACAATGTATTACATTTGCGCGTGTTGCCTCGCAGTGGGAGTCAGCGGGGTGTTTCTTCAATTTCTTCAACTCTAAATCAAAAATCTTCAAATCACAAACTACGACACTTATCCGCAAGGTAAATTAAAAAGATGAGAAAGAGTCAATTTTTTTTCGCCATACTTTTTACATTCTACACCGTTCCAACATTGGTTTCCACAGCACAGACACCGTCAGCATTGGAGAAACACTCAAGCACAAACCCTCTACAGATTCTTGCAACCACATCAGAGACACTCACAGCTCGCTTCACGCTACCTGAAATCCAAGTAAGGAATAGCAGTCAGCAAGAGGGGGTAGGTTCCCCAGAAAATCTCTTTACTGATAGCCGACGACCGATAGCCGATAGCCCATACACCGAAATCTATTTCGCGGGTGCAGATTGGACGCTTGACGTGGGTAAACCGCGGCTCCCTATTTATATACAACGCATCGGTATTCCTATCATAGGAACACCGATTGTCACCGTCATTCAAGCACGTCCAGAGATAAGAAGCATTGAAAATGTTCGTATTACGCCAGACGATCCAATTTTCCCGTCCCTGACAGCAACCACTCGTCCCAACACTTCACCGCCTCAGAGCTTTTATCCGACCCAACTTGTAGAGGCTATCCCAGTCGGTTTCGTGCGGGATCAGCGCATCGCGAGTCTGCAAATCAACCCGATACAATACAATTCGGCAACAAAGCAGTTAAAAATTTTTAAATCTGTGACGTTCCGTATCGATTTTCCTCCTTTTCCAGTAACAGGTGGGGACCCCGGTATGAGAACTTCTGCAGGCAAAACTGTTTCTGTTGCACCCGCTGCTTTTTCAAGGAACTCTCCGGCTTTTGAGAGTCTATTCCAAGGAACATTGCGAAATTATGAGCAAGCAAAACCGTGGCGCAGTCAGCGACAGAGACTTTACGGGGGTCACGCTCCTGGAGCACCCACCCTAACGGCTTCCAGCACGCACAGATTTAAAATCCGCGTCACCAAAACCGACCTCTATCGCATTACCTATAATCACATTAAAGCCGCGGCTGGGATTGATCCGGAGGATATTGACCTTGACACCCTTCGGTTGGAAAGTAGTGGGAAAAAACAGGGTATTTATGTTTTTGATGAAGATGGAAACAACACACTTGACCCAGGTGAACAACTTGTTTTTTATGGGCGCGCGTTGGCTGACAACAAATTTACCGATGAAAATATCTACTGGCTTCGTTTCGCCTTAGAAGGAGAGCCAAATACTGGCATTGAAGGATCTCGTGTTGAGGAACGAGACGCAACCCCGCGGACCCCAAACCTGAAATCGCCAACCGCTTTTTTAGCACGTGCCCGATTTGAAGAGAATGTGCATCATGATGTCTTGGCTGGTACCGATATTAAGTCTGAACTTGCCGATCACTATTTCTGGGTTGCCTTCCGCGGCGGGAACGTTGACACAAGTCGAAAGGATTTCCCTATAGAGGTCCCCTTGGCTGTCCCGCGGCTTGCGATTGACCGCTTGGCAACTTTACGCCTCAAATTTCAAGGAGCTTCCCGCAGAGGGAATGCACTTCACCGAGCACGAATTTCTTTCAACGGACTTCCAATCGGTAGGGTTGTGGAGTGGAAGCGCCAAGTTTCTCAGATTGCTGTCCGTAGTATCCCACATGCTCGCGTCCATAACAATCAAGTGAATTTTATGCGTATTGAGGCATTGGATACCAACAAAACTCCTGCTGGCTCCTATGACTTCTATCTCGATTGGTATGAATTTGATTACTGGCGAAGTTTTCAGGCAGAGGCTAACCGTCTTGAATTCAACACCGATACTGAACCCCGCAACCGTGGCAAAGTCCAATACAACGTCCGAAACATCTTTAGTGATACAATTGATGTATATCAAATTGAAGAGAATGGCATTACCAGTAGGCTCACTGGTGGTGAAGTCACCCGCGTTGGAGCCAACCATCAAATCCTTTTTGAGGATACTGTCAACCAATACACACGTTATTTCGTCATTAGCCGTTCTGGCTATCGAAGCATCAACGCGCTTGTTCCGACACCCCCCACACCGTTGCGCAATCCTTCCAACCAAGCGGACTATGTCGTCATTACACATCCGAACTTCACCGAAAACATCCAACCTCTTATCGAATTTCGGCGTTCACAGGGTTTGACAACCATGGTCGTTGATATTGGCGACATCTACAATGAATTCAGCGATGGTCTCTTCAATCCTTTTGCAATCCGACGGTTTCTCCGATACGCCTATAACAGTTGGCAACAGCCTGCCCCTACTTACATCGTCCTCGTTGGAGATGCGCACTACGATTACAAAAACACTACCATTGCGCTTTATCGCCGCGATCCCAATTTTCGGGGTACCTATAACCTCTACCCGATCTTTGTGCCCACGTATCATGGATGGGCACCCGCAAGCGGGGAAACCGCTATGGACCAGCGATTCGTTAACATCAGCGGTGAGGATGCCCTCCCGGACATGCTTATCGGAAGACTCTCTGTTCAAACCCGTGAGGAACTCGCGACCATGGTTGAAAAGATCATCAACTATGAAAAGAATCTTCAAACCGGATTGTGGCAAGGGACATTGATTCAGGTGGCAGATGACCACACAGACAACCCGTCCGATGGCGTCTTCGAGGTATCGCGTAATGAATTGATACAGGAAGTTATACCGGTTGGGTATGACACTCGCCAAATCTACCTTCGAAAAATTAAAAGTCCTGAACTCACACGTTCTCAAATTCGCGCTGCTATTAATAGAGGCGCACTTGCCATCGAATATACCGGACATGGCGGGATACAGACGTGGGCAGATGAGGCTATTTTTCATAGTGAGGATGTTGTCCGTTTACGGAACCGACATCTTCCCTTCGTTATTACGACGACCTGTCTTAATGGACAGTTCGACAAACCGCAACAAGTTGGGAACTTCTGCCTTAGCGAACAATTTCTATTAGGAAAATATGGTGCGATTGCAGCACTCTCGGCGACACGGTTAACCTACGGCACAGCAAATGCCGAATTCGACAAAGACCTCTTTGAATCTCTTTTCGGAGTCGGTCGCGAACCTAAACTCGTTATTAACAGTGATGGCGGACTTCCGTCAACGGTGGGACACATTGTTGCTGACGCTAAAATTAGTTTTATTAGCCGTATTCGGAACACGCAGTGGATCCCCGGCACGGAGCAATACACACTCTTCGGAGACCCTGCTTCTCACCTTGCTCGTCCCGAACTTGACATAAAAGTCGAGTTAGAACGCATCGCACTCAACAAGGCACACGAGATTGTCATCAAGGCAAACGAGGTAGGAACCATTGAAGGTCCGAAGATTGGGGTATCAGGGGGTGAGAGTTTCACGATAGCATCCGATTTTAGTACGGAGTCACTCTCCGCTTTCGCAACCTTCGCCAATCATTTTGACGATAATATTAGTAATGATCTCGTGCAGCGTACAGGTGGCAGAGTCTGGAAGGGGGAATATGGTACGATTCGCCTTGATGTGCCAAATAGTGCCCTACCGGGTGGCGGTGTTGCCCGGGTTTTCGCTTATGATGAGACGCGCGCTGCTATCGGTGGAACTCGGTTCTGGGTTGACACACCCGTCGTACACGACATCCGAGAGACCCTTGATATTAAAGTCACAGATACACTCAGTATCAGTGTGCTTGTTGTTGATGATAAGGGACCCGGCGGTATACGAAGTATAAAAGTACTATGGGATGATACTGCTACCTTCAAAGACGAAACAATATCTATGATCCCTGCACGAGTCTCTCTTGGCGATGTCCCTCTGGGTGGACAATGGTATGAACTCGAAAAAGCGATTCCATTACCACGGGGCGGACGGCAGGTACGCTATCGACTTCTCATTACTGATAGCACTGGACACGAACTCGCTATTCCATCAAAAACAGATCGCAACATTGTTAAAGTGCCTGAGGGTCCCAATATTGCAATCGGCACAGACGAAGCCGATAGAGCACCTATCCGATATACGTTTGATGAAAAAAAGAAAGGCTATCAACTCATCGGAGAAATCGTTAACATCGGTGGACGTCCCGTTCGATTCGATATTGAGGTGGTGTTTGCCGAAGGGAACCCGGATAAGGAGGGGGATAGTATAATTGACGAAGATGCCGACATCATAGGACGCGTGACCGTCAAATCCACTGATTGGACAGAGGGTATACACACGTTGCAACGCGTGACTGCCACGTTGGATCTTGACAAACCTCTCGCAACAGGCGTACATAAGATTTATGTCCTCGCGGATCCGGAGGATCCGGCGATTGAGGACAAAATTATCGGAAAGATCCAAGAATCGCGTCAATTTGATAACAAACAACACATCTCGTTTATCGTTAATGAGTTTAACTATAAACCGCAAGAGGAACTGACAGCGTTCAGTTTGGATAGAGTGTTTGACATCCACTTTCCTGCGAACGCACTCGACGCTGAACCACAGAATAAGGCAGGTATACCGCTATCTGTTTCCTCACAGTTGCCTACCGATCCATCCCAACCGGATCTCCAGTTTGCCCCGATTCCTCGCGTCGCGGCGCTCCGACGCGGACTCATTCGGCAGGGAACTGAGGTTGCACAATATTATGAACCTGCTTTTCGCACAGGTGTAACGGTACTTAAAAAGCCTGTCGAACTCAAACTCCGCTTTGATGTGAGTGCCTTGGAAGATACCGTGCGTGAGGAGACATTACTCCAACCCGACAATCCAGCATTTAAAACAGCATTAGCGGAACTCGCCGACCAGTTGGCAATCTATGCATGGCAAGCAGATTTTTCGGCGTGGCGACGCCTGTCATCGCAGATTAACTACACCCCCGAAAACGAATTTCTGCTCGAAAACTATGTCACTCCAACGCAGATGGAGAATGCCAGCGAACTGGTATTGGAAGATTCCGCTATCAGCATCAACCCGAATCTCACTCCTGCTGGAACTTGGATACTACTGTTTTTAGACTCCGATGAATACGAAGTGTTCCTCAAACGTAAAGGGGAAGCATTTATACAGAAACTCGATAAATCTGGGCAACTGGACAATCCGTTCAGAGAGGAAGCTTTCGGCTTGGAGTTACGCATCCCGAGAAAAGAAAGCACTCCACTTGGGGTTAACTATACCTTTGAATTTGCTGATATTCTTGCTTTTGAAACCGACTATGATCCGAGTGGCGATGTCGTTCTCACTCGCACATGGAATACCAATCTCGGCAATGGTAACGCAACGGTAAACAGCCGACCCGGACCCAAAGGAGAATTTGAGATCGGGGACTGGTTTATCTTTTTTACCGATCCTGTCCGCTACGAGCTCCGCGACGCCTCTGCGGAACCTGTTCATCATCCAAACGGCGTCAAAGTCCGAGGCAAGGTGAATGAACCTCTTTACCTCAGCCATCTTGGATTGGATATTATTGTCACCGCAAGCTCTGAGAACTTTAATTTCGGTGATAAGGTAAAATTTAGCACCGCACGGGTCGGAACTATAACGTCAGAGATCAGCGAACTCACCCAGTTTGCACTTATGCGGAGTACTGACAATGAGTCTCCTACCTTCAATATATGGGTGGATGGCATCCAACCGCAGACGGGTAGTGTGATTCCTCCGCGCCCGAATATCTCTATTGTGTTACAGGATACAAACGGTATTGATACAGAATTCCTCACAATCGCCAGACAAAAGGACAGCGGTCCTCTTGAGTTGATTACTGACTATGAACTCCGGACGCAGGGCGGGTTTCAAACGGTGCCGATTGATTACCAACCGATCCTTTTTCCTGGCGAATATACCTTCAATATCACGGCACAAGATTTCAACGGGAATACCATCGGAGGCGACGAAGGGGTTGTCATCTACAGATTTTTTGTTACTGAAGCACCCGATCTCACACCACCTACTATTGACATTCGGGTTATAGGATTCGGTACAGGTTCGACGCGCGAACCGCTTGATGAACCTTTCATAGACGGAACGGTCCTTACAGAACAACCTCGCTTCAAGATTACCCTTACCGATGATAGTGCTCTTGATGAAACGGCTCTTCATCTCAATTTCGGAAACGTGTATGAGACACCTGAACCATTGGACGCGAGCAGTCTTTCTAAAACTTTTGATCCCGCTGTCCCCACAGACGCTGCTATTACCTATGCCCCAGATCTCGCTAATGGCGAGTATCAACTTCAGATCATCGCGGCAGATACCAGCGAAAATACGGCAGAACTCGTTACCACCTTCACTTTAAATGAGGAGGTTACACTCAGCGAGGTCTTCAATGTCCCGAATCCCACGGTCGATGGAAAGACCTTTTTCACCTACCACCTCGCACAAGCACCGGACACCGTCACCATCAAAATTTACAGCGTCAACGGTAGACTTCTCCGTACGCTTGTCGATGCCAGCGCAAATCGGGGCACCAATGAGACCCGTTGGGATGGGAGAGATGAGATAGGAATGCGATGTGCCAATGGTGTGTATCTGTATCGCGTTATTGCCTACATAGAAAATGGAAGCCGAATTGAACAGGTGGGAAAACTCGCCATTTTACGCTAAGTAAGGAATTCGGGGTTACAAACCCCTCCTACTGCAGTGGTGAATAATCTGTCGGTTCAAGGATCTTGGAACTTGCAACGTTTACCAACGGACCACCCACTTCTGTCAGACGTTTCGCCTCCTGCCATGCGGGATCGGCGATGAATGCATCCCATGCACGCTGGTAGTGTCCCAGATCTTCAAAAGCGAGCATATAGATAAGTTCCGTCGTCGTTGCCTCTCCAATAGCCGTTTCCCAAAATCCGATAACCTGCATTCCGTGCTTCTCGAACAGTGGAACGGTGATGTTTGCAAATCGATCGTTCAGGTTTTTCATCTTTCCCGGTACAACCTGATAGGTACGTAGTTCATAGATCATTTATTTTTCTCCTCAGCAAGAATCACAAACTAAAAGTTTGTGCTATAAATTACAAAATCCCGTATTTGTCATAGACCTCGCGCAGCGTCGCGCCAGCACGGAGTTCATCACGAGTCTGGTTTTCACCCACTACCTTTGCAAACGCCGCTTCAAGCACGTCCATTTCCACCGCTTGTGGGATAACAACAACCCCATCGGCATCACCGAATACGATATCTCCCGGATTCACGGGAACACCACCGCATTCAATCGGAACGTTATACGCGACGACATCACCGCGTCCACTGGAGTCAACAGGCGACAACCCCGTCGTAAACACGGGAAACCCCATTGCTAAAATCTGGCGAGCATCTCGGACAAACCCATCAATAATAGCACCCCGCGCCCCGCGCGCCCGTGCCGCTGTTGAGAGGAGTTCCCCCCAAATGCAGTTACGGGTACTCTGGTTCGTAGAGCAGACGAACACATCGTTCTGTTTGAGGCTGTCCACCGCAGCGATCTCCTGTTGATAGGGCTCATCTGGAATCTCGTAGACATCCACACACAACACAGGCATTGCGCGCCCTACGACAACTGTCTCGGGGTGAAGGGGACGGACGGTATGTCGCAGTGCCTGTTCGCGGTAACCGACTGCATCAAGGGCATCCGAAATCACAGCGGCGTATAACTGCTTTTCCATCATATCAAACAATTCTGTGTCGTCATGCCAATTTTTAATTGTTCCTTGCGGTCCGGTAAGGTTTTTAATTGTTCCTTGCGGTTCGGTCAGGGGATTAGGATATTCTCGTTCCTTTGCGGCATCCGCCTGCGCCGTTGTTGCAGGCTACAATTTTAATTATTCCTCTCCGTATATCCGCCCTCCACTTCGTTATGGGCTGCTAAAATCCATTAAGAATTTGCGCGTAATGTAATGCATCCCAAGAGTCCAGAAATTAATAATTCTCATAACCTACTTCTTGAAGACGCGCCGCTTTCTCCGCAACACCGTCACTCAACTTTTCTTTGTAGGCTAACAACTTTTCTTCCAGTTCAGGGGATTGGGTCGCCAAAATTTGGACAGCAAAAAGCCCCGCATTCCGAGCACCACCAGATCCGATTGCCATCGTTCCCACAGGAATACCGGGCGGCATTTGGACTGTTGCGTACAGTGCGTCAACGCCATTGAGCGGTCCTCCGTCGACCGGGACACCGATGACGGGTAGTGTCGTATGTGCCGCGATAACCCCAGCGAGATGTGCTGCGCGTCCAGCACCGGCGATGATTACCTTTCCACCTTCCTCTTTGATCTTTTCTGTCCACGCGATCGTCCGCTCCGGGGAACGGTGCGCGGAAGATATGGTTATCTCAAATGGAACTTCAAATTCCTCTAAAACCTTAGCGGCTTCTGCCATTTTTTCTAAGTCGGAGTCACTTCCCATGACAATACCGACAAGCGGAGTTTTCTGATCTTGAAGGGACATTTTTTATGAGTTATCGGTTATTAGTTGTCGGTTTTCAGTTAAGAGGTTATCGTTTAAAATACCACTCTTATCCGTGCGCTTGACAACTGATAACTGACGACTTCTCCTTTCTATGGATAAATAATATGTGAATTTCTCTCAATAATAAGCGGTTCGGGTCCACCTGCTGAGAACTGCGCCGCCCATTCGCTCGGATCGTAATCGCGGGTAACGAAACAGGCGCGATGCACGGGAACAGCATGCTTTAGTCCAATCCGTGTTGCCATTTTGACGCATCCATCGTAGAACGGAAATTCGCCTTCGGTCGGATGATTCGTCAGAAAACCGATATCCGGTTTGTATGCCGATATTGCTGAAATCAACTCGCCGTGTTCAGCGAAATTATTGATCGGATCGCCGCTGAAATAGAGCGTCACACCGTTGCTGACAACCACGTATCCCAAGTGTGTGACATCGGGAGGTGCGATGTCAGCGGACGCATCGCCTTCAGGAGGCTTAGCATAGACAGCATGTACAGTGAGAGTCTTCTTTAACGTCGTTGATTCTCCGGCGTTAATCTCTGAAATATTTTCTGCGGCAACGTCTGTCTCCGCGGCGATTTGGCGTGCGCTCTCTTCGGGTCCAACAAATCGCGTCGCATCAGAGGTCTCCCAGATTCGACGTATGGATTCTGGACAGGTATGATCGCCATGCGCGTGGGTCAAGAGGACGAAATCGGTTGGAAGTGCTGATTCGTCAAGCGGTGGTTCGGTGTGAATAAATCGGTCAGCCGGGCGTTCACGTGGAAAATAGGGGTCGATTTGGACAATCGTACCAGCGGAATCTTTCAGCGCAAAACTGCTCTGTTCAAACCAATGAACAGCGATAGACCCCTCTGGCACTTTCAAGTCAACAAGTGGATGCATATTTTTGATTTTTCCTTTTTTTAAATTTTACCTTGCGGAGGAATAACGCGCACTTGACTTTGAAGTGCCTTTTCTTATATCCGTCCTCCACTACGTTACGGACTACAATTCAGAAAATAATCAAAATCAGTAGCCTGCAACACCGGCGCAGGCGGATATACGGAAGAGACCGTGAAATCCCAACCCCACCTGACCGAACCGCAAGGAACATTAAAAATACTTTTTTTTGTAATAGAGATAAACACCTAACACACCGCCGATTGCCCCTAACACATCTGCGACCCAATCCGCAAGGGTAGCGAATCTGCCGGGAACAAAGGTCTGGTGCCATTCATCGCTCGCGCCATAAAGTATAGAAAACACCGCCGCCACATGCCACACCAGTCGTGCTGGTACTACTGAGGGTCTCGCGTTCACAAGTGCCCGTGCTACCAATGCACCGAGGATTGCGTATTCGATGAAATGGTAGAGTTTGTCAATCGTCAGCCACTCAAATTCCGGCATTGGGAGTGGGGGTTGCTCCAGAGACGAGACGAGAAAAATAAGCACCATGTACAGAAGAGGCGGTACCCAGTATTTCAATATCTTCATGTCAAGTTTCGGAAACCTGCAGGTTCGTCGGAATGGCTCTTACTTCAAGGCGTTGAGGATCGCGTCTACGTCGTAAACACAGCCCCCCCATGTACCACCACCGACAGATTGCAACGCTGCCCAAAGTCGTGTATCATCTGGTAAAGCCTCATCTGGCGAGAGATCCGGACGCGGTGAGCGTGCTGCCAAAACTTGTTCCCCGGCTTTAACACCGAAATGTTCACTGCCGTGTCCGACCAGATCAACGCGCCCTTCCAGTTGCCGGGTATCAATCTCGATCTGAATTATATCGCCGTCAAGTACCTTCCCGATGGGCCCCCCTGCGAGTGCCTCCGGTCCGACGTGTCCGATACACGCGCCTGTGGATACACCAGAGAACCGAGCGTCTGTAATCAAGGCGATGTTCTTACCGAAGGAAAGGTGTTTCAGTGCGGCTGTCAGTTGATAGACTTCCTCCATCCCAGTGCCTTGCGGGCCGCGACAGCACAGCACCATAATGTCCCCCGGCTGCATATCTCTCTCGCCTTGACCTTTAAGTGTCTGTATCGCTTCAGATTCCCGAACAAAGACACGTGCTGGTCCCGTCATCCGATAGACCCCGTCGGCATCAACGACACTCGGATCAATGGCAGTGCTTTTAATAACGGATCCTTCGGGAGCGAGGTTGCCGCGTGGGAACGTTACCGTGCTCGTCAATCCGGCTTCTTTCGCGGCATCGGGACTCAAGATGACTCCATCGGGATCAACGTTGTCCTGTTCTTCAAGAATTTCGCGGACGCGCGCTCGGCGTTCAGAAGTTACCCACCAATCGAGATTGCTGCCGAGGGTTTCGCCGGTCGCCGTCAGTACGTCTTCATTGAGACATCCGAGTTCGCGCAAGTGCAGCATCACCTCAGGGACACCGCCGGCAAGGAAGACCCTCACTGTGGGATGCCCAACAGGTCCATTCGGCAGCACATCAACGAGACGCGGGACGCTCTGGTTGACTTGGGTCCAGTCTTCTATCGTCGGACGTTGGAGCCCCGCAGCATGTGCAATCGCTGGAATATGCAACAAGAGATTCGTAGATCCACCAACCGCTGCATGCACCACCATGGCGTTTCGAATCGCCTCCGGTGTGACAATATCGTTCATCGTTAACCCTTTCGCGGCTAAATTCACAACAGCGCGTGCCGAACGGAGGCCCATGTCCGACCAAATGTTTTGTCCTGAGGGAGCTAACGCTGTATGCGTCAGACTCATTCCTAACGCTTCACCAACAACCTGCGAAGTTCCGGCAGTTCCCAAGAATTGACAACCGCCACCGGGTGTGGCACAAGCACGGCACCCCATATCCGCTGCATCTTGCAGGCTGATTTCGCCGTGCGCAAAACGCGCCCCGATCGTCTGGATTTTCCCAGCATCTTCACCAGTCGTAGGTGGCAACGTCACACCACCCGGAACGAGGACAGCCGGTAATTCCCGCATTGAGGCGAGTGCCATCATCATTGCGGGTAAACCTTTATCACAGGTAGCGACCCCCACGACCCCTTTCCGCGTCGGTAAGGAACGGATAAGACGACGCAAAACCTGTGCGGCATCGTTGCGATAGGCGAGGCTGTCCATCATCCCGACAGTGCCTTGCGTCCGTCCATCACAAGGGTCAGAGCAGTAGCCTGCGAACGGGATTGCTGCAAGTTCCTTAAGCTCGCGTGCGACCGCCTGCATCAGGAGTCCCACCTCCCAATGTCCGGTGTGATACCCAAGCGCGATCGGGGTGCCATCGGGGGCACGGATACCGCCCTGTGTGCTGAGAATCAGGAATTCTTCCCGCCGAAGTTCCGTCGGAGCCCAGCCCATGGCGGCATTGTGGGTCAAGCCAAATACGTCTCCACTGGGTCGATTGAGAAGCATCTCTGCCGTGAGCGGCAGGCTGCCTTCAGGACCGGCGGCATGCGTTTTCAGGTCATAGATTTCGCTATCGCCGGTTTCTAAGATGTCACCATAGTTAATCGGTTTTGCCATTATGCTCTGCCTCCGTTTTTTCTTCGTTTGATGTTCGGGTGGGTCCCATGACCACCCCTACTTTCTATTCAAACAGTTGCGCAACCGGACATGCAAATCCCTCGACGACATCCTCACCTATCAATGTGTCTTCACAGGTAAGCAGTGTGAAATCTGTTTCAGAACGATAGACCATGACCGTCTTTGCAACCGGCTCAATAACCCAGACGAGACGTGTTCCTGCTTTCAGATACGCGAATGCCTTTTCAGTAACGTCGTAATGTTTATCCGCCGGCGAGACGATTTCAATCGCAAGGTCGGGCGGTATAGGCGAACCTTTACGCCTGTTTTCTGGCAACCGGTCAGCAGAGACAAATGCGACATCTGGTTTTACGAACCGATCTTCCAGTTGAAACGTTGTTTCTGCAGTATACAAGCGACCCAACTGATGTGCATAGACGTGCGAATCCAAATGGCGAATAACGTTGATACTGATTTCACCATGCTCCATAGATGGAGGTGCCATTGGAACTAATTCTCCTCTTACATATTCATAACCCTCAAAATCGTTTTCAAGGAACTCTTCCGCTGTTATAGGTTTTCTGTGCGCTGCGCTCTCATGAATAGATTCAGGGTTCGTTTGCGAACTATGCATCGGTTCCACCTCCATCTGGTGTCTATTTCCTACTGTGGCGAGAGATAAGTTTCGCAACTTCGACTCTGCCCGCTTTCACCTTTGCTTCATCCATCTCAATTTGCAGCATAGCGATAATACTTTTGGCAAATCCCCAGTCTAACGTTGCCCCAGCTATCGCTGTCCCTCCCATATTATTTCGAAGTGTAGTATCTGCCCCTTTCTCAAGGAGGAGTTTCACTGTCTCGGTACGTCCAAGGAAAGCTGCGGCATGCAGTGCTGTGCCATCGTCTCGACTTCTTGCATTCACATCGGCACCGTGCTCAAGAAGCAGTGTTACAATTTCTGTATGTCCCATCAGGGCAGCCGCCGCCAACAGTGTGTTCCCGGATTGTGGGTCTTTGGCATTGGGATCTGCCCCACCTGCTAACCCCTGTTTCATTGCGGCGATGTCACCGGTGAACGCGGCTTCGGATAAATTCTGTGCAGGGGATGTGTCCGCATCATCGAATGTCCCTTCAACACCAAATAACTTCCGAATTTTGGCTTTTCCTGCTTCAACCTGTGCTTGTTCTAACTCTATGCCCATAGGTCTTGTCAGAAGCCTTGTCATTTCCCACGGGACCTGTAAGAGGTCTACGGGTGTGGCACCATCATCGTTTTTCGCGTTGACATCGGCTCCGCTTTTTAGGAGCAATTCAGCGGTTCCAGCGCGTCCCAAAAATATGGCAAGATGTAAAGCCGTGTTATCGTCGCTATTTCTACCGTTGACCTCCGCACCATGTTGGAGCAGCAGTTTGGCAGCCTCTGTTTGTCCCATCATTGCTGCCCATGTTAAAGGAGGCATCTCAAAAAACAGGGCATTAACATCAACACCGTCCGCTATGTGCTGTTTAATGGCTTCAAGATCTCCCATGCGTGCGGCACCTGCCAAGGTATCTTCTATTGATTTCAGGAAACTTTTCATGAAATCGCCATCTTCTGCGATGACGAACGGTGGGGCCGGTCGCTTGCGCCATATTGGCATCCCGTTAGCGATTTCCGCTTGTATGTCACTTTTGCGGTTGCGGATGAAGTCGCGAACTGCCTCCAGTTCACTTTCAAAGGTCGGTTTCTTGGGGTCTTTCCCCCATCCTCCACCCCAATCTTCTTCAATGACGCGTTGCGCAGACACTAAATGTGGTTCAACCATGACAGCGGCTTTGTCCAATGTGGCTAACAGTTCTGAGGTGTTCCAATGGTTGTCTAAAATCTCAGTGAGCACCTTGGCATACCGTTGCCTTCCAGTCTCGAATTGATACAATTTGTAGGCAATCAAGCCTTGTGTTTTGACCGAGATCGGTGCGCGCCTGTCGTTCATGAACTCAAGCTTGCTCATTTTTGTAAAGATGGAATCCATGCCCCATGGAAGGAAATAGAATTTGTTGTCTTCAGGGTTCAAATAGGCAAAGAAATTATTTTTATTCCCGGAGTAACCGTCCCAGAATCCGACTAAACCTTCAATTGCCCAGAACCTGTAAAACGAGTCTAAATCGACCAACTCACCGATGTCAGCCTCTGTTGCTTTTGGGTCCGCCAGAACATCGATCAAGGCGTTTATATGCGCTCTACCGCGCGCGTCGTCCCCCCGTTTATGTTCAAAACTATTTTCCCATTCTTCGTAAAAGTCCACGACTGTGCCTTCATAGAGGGGACCGTTGCTATCGCCGAAGGCGCGTTTCAACAACGGTCTACGGAAGGTCTCTACGTGTGAATATATCCCGAGATTTTCTCCATTCACCGTCACTTTCGCATACGCGCATCGTGGGGCGGGCGATCCAACTGCATTAAACAGGGCATACCCCATAAATTGGCTCATTAAACTTGTGTCTTGCTTATTGTTATTGAGTGTTAGGTTCGTCAATCCTTCAATTCCACCCTCTTTGTCAATATGATTGAGTTTGATTTTGAGAGACGGACGGGTGCTGCTCAGCGAACCGATAAACCCTTTTTTACGTAACCCTACCTTTGGAAAGACCACGCCATCAATACTAACACTTGCCTCAACATAGGTATACGGACGCTCCATCGGTTTAAATTGTCGCGATGCGCCGAGTGCTGTCATAAAATCCCGGGACTGATATCGAATTGTGTCCCAATCCTGCTGCGAGACCGTGATCTGCACGTCTATAACCCGATCGGTTGGGAAAATATCATCTAATGTGAGTTCTTTTGCAATGCTGTTGTGAGCAGCGATTCCTAAACAGAGGAATATCGCTACGCATAGTGTCCATTTTGTCATTTTTTCTCCGATGACTCAATTTCAGTTTGCAATTAGTATAGCAGATTTTGGATTTTTGTGCTTGCGAATTTTGGAGGGGATTGGTGTATAGAAAATCAAGTTCTTACAAGGCAAATTAAATTTTCCCAATCTGAAACCGATTTGCAAACCTAACGTAATATAGTCTCATACATGTATGCATGTTTGCATGTAGACATGTATGGAGGCATACACAATATGAAAACAGTAGCAATTTTGTCAGGTGAAAGCGAGGTTGTCGTTGGGACAACGCCAAAACCGACTGCAACAGTTCCGCCCTCCCGTCAGGGCAAAAAGATGATTTCTGGACATTTCGATAAGGATGTGCATCGGCAGTTAAAGATGCTCGCTATTGAAAGAGACACGAGTATTCAAGACCTGTTGAGCGAGGCGTTGAATGCGCTGTTTGAGCGGAACAACAAACCGCCGATAGCGTAAAACAATTTCGGGGGATATCATGATTTCAAACGCGGATTGGAGAGTTTTAGAGCAAACGAACCGGATGCTGGCGTTGAGTTGGGAGGCACTCAGACGGGCACGCGCAAGTGGAGATACGCAGGCAATCAAAATGGCTGAAATGAACTATTTTCAGGCGTTACAGGGTGTGATTGTATCAACGCAGAACGCTGTTGCTCAGAATGCGGTATCTCAAGGTCAAGGGGCATAGTCGTTTTCGGGATTTTTGCACACTGTTTTGAAGTTGCGATCAAGGGGAACAACATAATTGTTGTTCCCCTTTATTTTTTTCTGGGTTAGGTTGCACTTGGAACAAATCAATATAGTACATGCACCCGATTCTTTCCACGGACGGTTTCGTCTGACATCGTGATCGGGACCTCAACGACAACAATCAGAGCACCGTCCGGACTTACCGCGAGCATGTCGTAGGGAAGCTGTCCCTCTGTGCGGTAGGTGTACAGGTACTTCGCCAAACCGTTACCCTCCCTTGTTAGATCGAACACTGACACCCCATGCAGACTCTCATTCGGGTCCTGTGCTCGCTTGGAAACCGATAGTGCGGCATAACGATCCTTCGCATCAATGCGTAAACCTTGTGGCATATTCTCAAGTTGCCATTGCCAAATCTTTTCACCATGCCACGAATAGGCAAACAACGTCATCCCGTTGGGATGCCCTGCTGAGGGCTTTTGTGCCCCCTTTCGAAGATGATATGGAATATACGTGTCCCCTGTAACGAAGAGTGCTACAGCATCTGTCGCGCCGATCGTGCCAGCAGTCGCGATGATAGGGATACCACTCACCTCCAATGGGGTCGTCAGGTTTTCTTGCCATATCGGTTCCGGCTTATCCACACCAAAGATGAATGCCCTTCCATCGTCGGTTGTCACGTTGATGAACTTACCATCGGGAGACATGCTGACACCTCGCCAGAACGTGACCTGCGTGAAATACTCACGCAGCGGTTCAATATCCATGTGCCACTGCTCTGTTCCATCCTCTGCGTTGAGGACAGAGAGTTTTCCATTGCCAGCGTCGCTTTCATCCGTTTCACCACCCTGCAAGTTATGCCCACTATCTGTTAGGAGCGCGAGTGTTTTTCCATCAGCACCTATGTCAAACCAGCGTATTATCTTTGGGACCGCGCCTTCACGGGGCCATTTCCAGATAACATCTCCCGTTTCTCCATTGAATCTATAGAGTTGGGATTTCTTAAGGGGTGTGTTATTCTCTGTCCACGAGTGCACGCCCGCCACCAAAAGGTCTCCATTCGCCAATGTTTGCATGTGCGATTGACCGGGGTAACTCACCCACGCATAAACACTATCAGGATTTGTCGGCATGGAGGTTTCAATATCGTCGGCAGTGCGATATTTCCAGCGAAGTGTTGGCTTATCGGTTTTCAGGTCGTAGCAGTAGATAAATCCATCTGCCGCTTGTTCCCCAATATAGAGTTGCATATTATCGGGACTGAACGCCATCCGCCTCACATAGCCTTCCGAGATACGCGTTTTCCAGAGAATTTCACCGGTCAGCGGTTGGAGTACTGTAAGGTGTCCGCTGTCGGTTGCCATCGCTAATTTGGGTCTATTTCCATGTCCTAAAGCAAGTGCCGTGGGTTTCGCGGGTTGACGCAGGTTTTCCATCAACGACAAAAGCCCATCTAATTCGATGGTGCGGATGAGATAAGGCTCTGGCTTCAGCGGTGAAGTTGCTGTCGTTACGCTATCGTTCAAGTGAAATTGGTAATTTTGGTTGGGTTGCCATGCCAATTGAAACAGAACGCGTTTCTCGTCAATCTGCTGGATTGTTGGTGTTTCGGCTGCTGTGTGCGCTGTGCCGCTCGTCTCAAATGCGATGTTGATTTCGCCTTCAACGCCGTTTTCGTGCTTCGTTTCAAACACCACGCCCGTCCGGACCCACGTAACGCTCATATCCGCTGTCGTGACGTTAATCGGTAAGGTGATGAACAACCAAAGTAGACTCAAAAATTGAATTCGCTTCATTGTAATAAATCCCCATAATGTAAAGGTAATTAGTAAGCGTCGGGAATCGGAGTTCCCTCCTACAGATGATAACCGTCGGAAACCATCGGTTGTCAGCAATCAGTTAAACTGTTACGAATATCTGGAACTCCCAAACGTTCTACCGAAAACCGAAGGCTGATGGCTGACGATTAATCTGCCACGCGCCATAAACCTCTCCCCAACCGTGCACCGAGAAGGACACCGATAAATGTATAGACGAACCCCTCTATTAAAATTCGGAGAACGATATACCAATCGGCGTAGAAAAGCCGATAGAACAGTATAGAGAGTTGAAAATCGACATAAACGGAGAGCGCATCACAGACGCCTAATACGACTGCCCACGCTAATAGCGTACGATTCCGCACAAGCAAGAATCCCGTTTCCAGTAAGAGTACACTTGTACCGGTATAGACGATCGCCATCGGAGTGAAAAGCCCAAATGTTACGCCTCCCAACAGTAGACGCACCGCAGAGACAAGCAAGATTACGCCACTTCCCTTCGTGCGTTCCCGATTGGTGGTCTCAGTATTCTTTGGATCTCCGTTGATGTATATCAGTAGTGCCGTTAGCAAGGCGTAATAGAGCGTCTCATTGATTAAGCCAGTCAGCAGTACAGAAATCGGGCCTAAGATGGCGCGGACTAAGTTAAGGAATAGCGTTGACGGAACCATCACTGCTACAAAAACCGTTGTGCTGAACAGAGCAATCACAATTAGATGCTTCGTTGTGAAACTTGCGAAAATCCGCTTATGGAATCGTAAGACAGTTGCGAAACCGATGCAACTGCTGATAATTGCCAATAGACTCACGAGCAACGCTTGTTGGTTTGGAACGATGAGATGCAGTGGACGCTGTTCGCGAAGAACCGTCGCGTCACTTCCCCAAACCTTTACTGTAACATCCCGTTCATACTCCCCAGGGATCGCCTGTTCTATCTTACCTTGACTTAAATACACTGGATGAAAATAGATAGGCAAAGGTATCTCTGTAACCGTGCCACCCGGCAGAGTCGCAAATGCCACGCTCCGATTCGTCCGTCCGTTCGCTGTCTCTGGAGGTGCGAGAAAGGATATAGTTTCGCCACTCTTCGTGTCCGTGTTGGTCGATGACACAACCACATGAATCGTTTCTGCACCTCGGTTGCGGAGTTGGAGCGTTTGATAAGTTACTGGCTCGAATGCATTGGTCTGAGGTGTTCGGAGCCAACTGAATAGCGGTCGTGGATAGTAGATGGTATCTTCTCGCTGCTTCCGATCCACCGTCCCCATTGCGTCTGTAGGCATCTCAATTGATTCGATGGAGAGGTGTTCAGCGATCTCAGAGATAGTTGCTATCCGCAGTTGCACAGTCGCGTGTTGCTCCCACATCTGTCCTGCATCTGTTGTGAATCGGACAATGCCTGAAATCTCTTGTCTGTCCGATGGGTTTGCTGTGGATGTTCTCAACACCAATTCACGGTACCACACCTCCGACGCGACACCAAGTCTACCGGTGGTAGAGAGACAAGTTTTCGCATCCATTGTTTCACGCTTCCAATCGTCTGGAAAGCGAACAGGGGTTACGGTTGATGGTAGACAAAGTTCCAAATCAAAGGTTGTTGGTATATTCCCGTTTGTAACAAGGACGGTAGCGGTCACTTCACTTTCATGCAAAACGAGTGCTTTCTGGACATTTTCTGAGGTATTTCCTGAACCCGACTGACTCGCGGCACCATAGGGAATAGCGATCTCTAAATTCCCCCGTATGTATGTCCGTGGCGCGGTCGCACTTTGAACGATAACATCCCCTGTAGATAAGGTCGCCTCAAACCTATAGGTCCCCCCTTCGTTCCATTGAAAATAAAGGGGTTCCGTCCGACGGGGTGGTACAGGAAAATTGAGTTGTGCGACCATCACGCCATCCGCGCTAAAAGCACTCAGACGCTGTACCGGTGCCGTCGCATCGAATTGCACCTTTGCCCCCAATGAAAAAAACGTTACCTCCCACGAGATCGGTTCCTTTTTGGAGACTGAAGCGCAACAGAGCAAAGAAACGAGCAGCGGCAAGCCCCACAAGACCTGCGCTATTTTATGGTTGTCAGCAGTCGGCAGTCGGCTTTTAGCTGATTGCTGACTGCTGACGATTATTCTTCCGATAACGGATGACCGATACCGTATGGCCATTAGAAACCTCACCTACGAATGACAGATTAGTGGCCCTGACCGATCAGCACCAGGTCAAGGATATTTACCACTTCATCTCCATTGACATCAGCAAGTATTCCGGCACCTTCGTCGCCGAGAAAACGACCTGCGATTATCATATCTTTCATGTTGATGAACCCGTCATTGTTGATGTCTTCGCGTCGCGGTGTAATCGTTGCGAATCCCAAATTATTGGCGCCGGTTCCAACATGGTAGGATCGCAGGAGAGATGCATCTGCCACGTCCATGACACGAACGAAATCCTGTCCACCGCCGGACCAATCGGGTTGCGTAATATAGAGGTTTCCATTCGGTGCAAAGGTCAGCCCTCCACTGATAGATGTATCTGCATCGTTACTGAAGTTGGCGATCGTGTCATCTTCGTCCCGGATCCAGTTTTGTGCGACGATATCGTAGATGAGCAAGCCGGGGTTTTGCCAACTACCTTGGATAAACAACTGTTTTTCTGAGTTAAGGGCGGAGGCACCAGGCGTGAATCCGAGCTTAACCGTTTCGATGATCTCATCAGTAGCTGCATCAATCAGAACGAGATGCCCCAGGATGTCGTTGTAATTACCCGTTGTCTTGACGATAACAGTGGATTCACCGTCGTTGATGATCGCCCCTGCGTTTGTGGGCACCGAAATGGATTTCAATATAATATCCGTCGCTGTATCAATGACTGTGACAGTGCTCTCGTAATAGGTGGTTCTCCGCTCAATCGGATCCCACTCCCATGCGGGGTTCGAGACGTATGCCTTGCCGTTGAGGAGCGTGATACCCGTCGGTTTGTTGAAGGAACCGGTGAGGACCTTTGTCACATTGCGATTCGGAATGTCAATGACATGTACCTCATGCGTCGCGGCACAGGTGACGTACAACTTCTGATCGTTGACCAAAGCGATCTGCTGCGGAGTTGTGCCTGCTTGGATCGGGATTTCACCAACGAACTCTCGATCTTCCAAGTTAATAATATAGATGTTGTCACCGGAACTTGTTTCACCAGTGATAGGTAAGTTGAAACTCGTGATATAGGCGAGATGCCCGTGAATGGAGAGACCAATTGCCCGCCGCCGCAATATCGGATCAAAGCCGATGCGGAGTATCTCGTTGTCAACAGCCCGTCTCTCATTCGGCTCTTCCAGATTAATGAGTGAGAGAGAAGCGACAATGCCCAAGTCGGGAAATGTCAGGGCATTTACGACAACCGCGGTGTTTGGATCCTCTGTTTGTCCAAAGGTAGGACTCACGAAGAGTGAAAAAAGGATCGTACTGATAAGTAAGAGTGAATAGCACGAGAAGTGCCGCCGACCGGAAAAAATTTTGTCCATTAAAAACCTCCGTAATGAAACAAAAAACCCCTGCTTTCATCGGAAAGACAGGGGAGGAAGCGACACTTTGTGTAAGGTGTATCCTGTAAATGTGTAAGAGAATTCTATACCGTATGTGGGTATATTTATTTCTGATCTGACAGGATACTGTGCACTGTTCCACCGCTTTCCCGCGAAAGCAGATACGTGAAACATGATTCAGGCAGGTCTCCTGACTTCCGATCCTTCCGCTGGACCTTCCCATCAGTGGTCTGACAGTGGCTTTTTCAGCGAATATTTACGATCGTTCACAGTGGCGGGGCCGTGGCGGATTCTCACCGCGCTTCCCTATTCTCCGAAATTCGGCACCTGAACCGTTGGTTTATTCAATTGTTATGCATATATAATATCACGTTGCACGATTTTATGCAAATATTTTTTGAATTAAAATTTGACAATGCAAAATAGATGTGGTATTATTAATGTTAGGCGTGGATACACCCCAAAAAATTTGGCAGTTATCAGCCGTTGTTGAGAAGCGAAAAGAATGACAATTTTATGTTCACACTCCAGCTTGCATAGCATATCTAACCATTGGCATTGGTGGCAATCCAATGGGAACCTGTGGGGGAGTGTGCGTTCAAACGGATAACTGAAATAGAGACTGAAAATCGTCATTTTTTATCTTTAAGTCCTGTTGAAGCCTTATGCACACCGATCCCGGCAGCATAAGGTGTTTTTTTTGCGAGTTTGCTGTTAAAAATGAAGAGGAGAACCCGATGAAAATTCTATCGGAACTTAAGTATGACCGTGATGGCTTAGTCGTGGCAGTCATTCAAGATGAGACAAACAACGAAATCCTCATGGTAGGCTATATGAACGCGGCGGCAATAAGAGAAACGCTGAATACGGGGCGCGTCTGCTTCTGGAGCCGTTCCCGCCAAAAGTTGTGGATAAAGGGGGAGACTTCAGGGCATACACAGACTGTTAAATCTATCGCAGTAGATTGTGATGGTGATGCCCTACTCATAAAGGCGGAGCAGAAGGTCGCAGCGTGCCATGTCGGTTATCGCTCCTGCTTCTTTCGAGAAGTTTCCCCCGATGGAGAGTCAACGCGTGTCGTAGGTGAAAAGATTTTCGAGGAAGATGCCGTCTATTAGACTCCGACATTTTGTCGGTTTTTGTATCCTTGCATCCGTTCGAGAATTGCTTGATTAAATTCATCTACAGTCTCGATTTTATAGGAAAGTCCCTAATTACCTATCAGGGATGGTCGGGTATTACGCACCTGACCGAACCGCAAGGAATAATTGAAAAATGTATTATCCTACGTTGGAAGATTTTCGCGATCAAGCGAAATCAGGAAACACGATACCGGTATACCGATCGATTTTGGCGGATATGGAGACTCCGGTGTCTGCTTTTTACAAGTTGATGCCAGATAATTATGCGTTCTTGCTCGAAAGCGTTGAAGGTGGTGAAACCCTTGCGCGTTACTCTTTTTTGGGGAGTCAACCGTCGGTGCTTTTCCATAGTAAAGGGCATCAGGTTACCATTGAGTATTTGGAGAAAGGCGAAACCGTCGTTCAGGAATATGAAGATCCGTTGAGCGCCCTTGAGGAATTGATGCAGAGTTACCGACCTGTTGACAGTGAAGAGTTACCAAAATTCCACGGGGGTGCAGTCGGTTATATGAGTTACGACATGGTGCGTTTCGTCGAGGAGTTGCCAGATGATACCGAAGATGAATTGCAACTCCCCGATTGCTTTTTCATGATTGCCGAGACGCTTCTGATATTTGACCATGTGAACCACCAGATCAAGGTTGTGGCGAACGCACACATTGATGGAGATGTGGATGCGGCTTATGCGAATGCCATTGCGAAAATTGAGGCATTGGTTGAGAAACTCACAACCACTTCCGAAGCATATTTACGCAGGAATAGCGATGAGCATCAGGAGCAGTATGATAAAATCATATCTGATCCCGAATCGAACTTCACGAAATCTGATTACGAAACGGCTGTTCGGCGCGCTAAGGAATACATAGCCGCAGGCGATATTATCCAGGTTGTGCCTTCGCAGCGATTCAGTTGCCCAGTGTCCGTAGACTCGTTCGAGATATATCGGGCATTGCGAATGATTAATCCATCACCGTATATGTATTATCTACAACTTGATGGTTTTGACATTGTAGGGGCATCCCCAGAAATGATGGTGCGTGTAGAAGATGGTATCGTCCAAACCGTTCCAATTGCAGGAACACGCCCGCGCGGCACAACCACTGAGGAAGATAGGGAGTTGGAACAGCAGCTTCTCGCCGACCCGAAGGAGCGGGCAGAGCATGTCATGCTCGTTGATTTAGGACGGAACGACCTCGGTCGGGTCTGTGAATATCATACCGTTGAGGTGACCGACCTTATGATAGTTGAGCGTTTCTCGCACGTGATGCACATCGTTTCACACGTCATTGGACGATTACGAGAAGACCTTACGGCTTTTGATGTTCTGCGCTCGTGTCTCCCCGCTGGAACACTCTCTGGGGCACCGAAGATACGCGCAATGGAAATCATTGATGAACTTGAGCCGACGCGTCGTGCTACGTACGGAGGAGCGGTGGGGTACTTCAGTTTCTCCGGTAGTGCAGATACAGCAATTACTATCCGAACCGCGGTTATCAAAGACAGCACCGCTTATGTGCAAGCAGGGGGTGGTATCGTTGCGGATTCAGTACCTGAAACTGAGTATTACGAAACCGTGAGTAAAGCGAGGGCAATGCTCAGTGCTATTGCCTTGGCAGAACAGGGTTTTCTATTGTGAGGAATAATCGTCGACTTTTGTCGTTAAAGGAACAGTAAAAAAGGAGCTTTCCTCCTTTTGGCTTCTAAAGATCGCAAGCCTGAAACGAAGTGGAAGGCGACTCTACGGAAAAGAATCTCAATGCCTAAACCCACTTCATCGAACCGCAAGGAAAATTAAAAAGATGGTTTTAATGATTGATAACTACGACTCCTTTACCTATAATTTGGTGCAGTACTTGGGCGAACTCGGTGCTGACTTGGAGGTGCATCGGAGTCGAAAAATAGGAGTGGACGCATTAGATGCGCTGGAACCTGAACGGATTGTCATTTCACCCGGTCCTTGCACACCGAAAGAAGCAGGTATATCCAACGATACCATAAAGCACTTCGCTGGTAAAGTCCCGATTTTAGGCGTTTGCCTCGGCCATCAGTGCATCGGGGACGTATTCGGTGGTGAAGTCGTCAGAGCAGATCGGTTGATGCACGGGAAAACCTCAATGATCGCACATAACGAGATTGAGCTTTTTGAAGGACTGGATAACCCATTTGAAGCGACACGCTACCATTCGCTTATCGTAAAAAAGGATACATTGCCAGATTGCCTTGAGATCACTGCCTGGACGGATCAGGATGAAATTATGGGGCTTCGGCACAAAACTTTACCTATCTGGGGTGTGCAGTTCCATCCAGAGTCGATTTTGACGGCTGCTGGAAAGAGCCTCCTCAGCAATTTTTTGGGATTGTAGATGCGGTTTTAAAACAGAAAGGTCTAATAATGACAAAACAGACAAACAACACGACACGTGTCCCGGTATTCGTTTCTTGGTCTTCAGGCAAAGATTCCGCGTGGGCACTTCATACACTGCGTCAGCAGCCGGAACGCTACGATGTCCGAGGTATTTTTACTACCGTCACAAAGACATTTGATCGCGTCTCCATCCACTCCACGCCAGCATGGGTGCTAAAGCAACAGGCGGAGAAACTCGGAGTGCCATTGTACGAGATACCGATTCCCTACCCTTGTTCAAACGCGATCTACGAGGACGCGATGCGGAAATTTCTCGCTGAAGTGGAAGCGTTACCCGAACATTTGGGGACATCACATTTCGCATTCGGGGATCTGTTCTTAGAAGACATCCGTGAATACCGAGAAGAGAAGTTGAGTGGAACTGGCTTTACACCTATTTTTCCGGTGTGGGGAGAAAATACAACACAACTTGCCGATGAAATGATCGCTTCTGGTATGCGTGCTATTATCACTGCTCTCAATCCTACCAAGGTTCCTGCCGATTTTGCGGGACGTTGGTTCGATGCCAGACTCCTTGCTGATTTACCCGATGGGGTGGATCCGCTCGGCGAAAACGGTGAGTTCCATACATGTGTTGTTGATGGACCGATGTTTAGTTCTCCAGTTGCCGCGAAACCGGGTAAAGTTGTCCAGAGAGACATTGTTTCTACGAAAGACAGCAATGATAAGATTCACTCAAGCCGTAACACTTCTCCAACTTACGTCTATGCCGACGTAGTGCCTCTGGATGCCTAATCTGATGAAAGCTGCAGTATTGTGGACAGGCGGAAAAGATTCTGCGCTCGCGCTTCAAGTCTCCTTAAATCTCTACGATATAAGGAGACTTGTCTGTTTTGTTCCAGCAGATAATCGACAATTTTACGCACATCCGACACCACTCATGGAACTACAAGCGCGAAAAATCGGAATTCCGATTGAGTTCATGCCTATTGCTGAACCCTATCGATCAAGTTATCGCCAACAGATTCGAAGCCTTAGAGATAGTGGAATTGAAGTCCTAATCACAGGAGATATTTCTACCATAGACGGGATGCCCAACTGGATTGACGGTGTTGCGACAAATCTGGTAGGTGTCTATAAACCGTTGTGGGAGTTAGATCGGCACACTATACTGAACACTCTCATCTCTGAGAAATTTGAAGTAATCTGTTCTCTTGCTTACAAAAAATTCTTTCTGTCTACGATTGCTGGCAGATATTTAGATGCGGAACTCATCTCAGAACTGAAGCAACTGCCCATTGACGCTTGCGGCGAGCAAGGTGAATACCACACGTGGGTGTTAGATGCCCCTTTTTTCAAGGAGCCTCTGCAGTTAAAGGGCATACGGGTTGTTGAGGCGGCGGAATATTGTTATCTAACCTACGAACAAGCGAATTAGTGCGTTGATTTTAGCCACTTCTGCACTCGTGTAAGTTTATCAGGCGGGATGTGTGAGGCGTTCGCGTCTGTAGGGAATGTGCCGCTCGCTACCTCTTCCTTATACTGGCAGATTGCCTCAAAAGTCAGATGACCGTAATCTTGATAGCGTTTGGCATGTTTGAGTGGGGGACCTATGCCTAATATATCGTTGATAACAAGGACTTGCCCGTCACAGAATCGTCCTGCCCCGATACCGATGGTTGGAATAGCGAGGGTATCGGTTATGATTTGACTTACCTCTTCCGTGATTTTCTCAAGGACGATGAGTGTCGCGCCAGCGTCTGCGAGTGCCTTTGCTGATTCAATGAGCTGTTTCGCCTTGGCAAAAGTTCTTCCATGGGTTGATGCTTTAGTCCCGTGGATTTGTGGATTATGACCGATGTGCGCGCAGGTGTCTATACCTTGTTCAGCGAGTGCGGAAACAATAGGGACTTTTTCCATACCACCTTCCAATTTAACACCGTCTGCTCCATCGGATAGAAAGAGGTTCGCATTTGTGATAGCTCGCGTTGCATCTCGATCAGCGGCATAGGGCATATCAACAAGGAGGTAAGCGTTCGTGACACCGCGACGTACTGCTTTGAGGTGATGACGCATATCTTCCATCGTCACCTCCGTCTCGTTCTTATAGCCGAGAACGTTGGTTCCAACACTGTCGCCGACGAAGACGATATCAATGCCCGCCTCGTCTTGCAAACAAGCGGTAGGATAATCGTAACAGGTCAACACAGTAATTGGTTGCTGCTTCTGTTTCTTGGTGTGCAGATAAGCGATGTCTTTCTTCATTTTTTAAACTATTAACTCTGGTCCCTGCTCCATTACATTACGTAGTAGTTTCTGGTGAATTCCAACGGGATTTCTGGATTTCAGCTCAACAGGGGGATATGTCCATAGGAGAACGATGCCCAGATTCAACTCACTATAGTAAAACCTATAATCATTTTACATGATTGTCGTGCCAACTGTGAGATTACAGCAAAGGACACAAACTAAAAGTTTGTGCTACAACGCACAACAACACGTAGGATGTGGAACCATGTCTACCGAAGTGTCGATATATCTTGGGTTTTACAAAAGTTGTGCTACGGTATCCGCAATAGTGGCAAGACTATCGGCAACAGCGATCCCGGCATCTTTGAGTGCCCGGATTTTATCAGCAGCAGTGCCTTGTCCACCGGAGATAATTGCCCCTGCGTGTCCCATCCGCTTTCCGGGTGGTGCGGTCTGCCCAGCAATAAAACCAACGACAGGTTTCGTCATTTCGTTCTTCACAAACTGCGCCGCTTTTTCCTCAGCCGTCCCACCGATCTCACCTATTAAGACGATTGCGTGTGTATCCTTGTCCTCCTCAAAGAGTTTGAGGACATCAACGAAGTTCGTCCCAATCACCGGGTCGCCACCGATGCCGACACAGGTGGACTGTCCAATGCCGAGTCGCTTCAGTTGATAGGCGGCTTCGTAAGTCAAGGTGCCGCTTCGGGAGACGATCCCAACGTTGCCGGATGTGTAGGCAAACTCGGGCATAACGCCGATTTTGCATTCACCGGGTGTGATGACCCCAGGGCAGTTCGGTCCGATTAATCGGGTCGATTTTCCTTGAAGGAACGCCTTGGCTTTGACCATATCGAGGACAGGAATGTGTTCGGATATGCAGACAATCAGTTCGATGCCTGCTTCTGCCGCTTCCATGACAGAGTCTGCCGCGTTAAAGCGTGCGGGAACGAAAACCAGCGAGGTATCCGCGCCTGTTGCGGCGACCCCTTCTGCTACCGTGTCATACACAGGGATACCATTCACATCGGATCCACCTCTGCCGGGGACCGCGCCTGCAACAATCTGGGTACCGTAAGCCGCACACTGCTCTGTGTGGAAGCGTCCAGAACGACCTGTGATGCCTTGAACGAGGACTTTTGTATTTTTATTAACGAGTATACTCATATTCTTTATGGCTATCGGCTATCAGTAAAGAGGTTTCTGATCAAGTCAAAAGCCTCTTTTACTGACTTCTATTTTTTAATATGCGCGAGCAAAGATCGCGACTTCTTTCGCGGATTTACCACAGACAATACATTCGCCATCTCCACCGGGCTGTTCCATGGGGATACATCGGATAGTCGCCTGTGTTTCTTCTCTGACTTGTTCTTCACAGGCTGCATCACCGCACCAGCGTGCGTATGCGAACCCATCTTCAATAACCTCTTTAAAGGTGTCGTAGGTGGTAGGTTTAAAGGTATTCGTATCGCGGAAGTCTGTTGCCCGTTTGAGCATATCCGCTTGAATAGTGTCAAGCATCTGCTTCACTGTCTCGGCAGCGTTGTCAATTGGCACGAATGTTTTGCCTTCCTTACCGAGTATATCCCGTCGTGCCAGAACAATTTGTTGTTTGCTCAAATCACGGGGACCGATCTCTATGCGTAAGGGTACACCTTTGAGTTCCCATTCGTTGAATCTCCAACCCGGTGAGTGATCGTGTCTATCATCAACGTGGTAGCGGATACCGCCCAAAGTTTCACAGATGCCATCAACGGCTTGCATGACGGCTTGCTTATCATCATCATTATTTTTAGGAACGATTGGTACGATGACGAGCTGAGTGGGTGCGAGTCTTGGTGGTAGAACTAGCCCTTGGTCATCTCCGTGTGCCATGATAATTGCACCGATCATTCGGGTGCTTACCCCCCAACTGGTCGTCCAGCAGTGCTGCTGTTTCTGGTTTGCATCGAGATATTGAATATCGAAAGCTTTGGAAAAATTTTGCCCTAAGTCGTGTGAAGTGCCAGCTTGAAGTGCGCGCTTATCACCCATCATCGCTTCGATGGTATAGGAAGTTAGCGCCCCGGGAAACTTTTCACTGTCACTCTTACGTCCGGGAATGACAGGTATCGCAGCTTCATTGATTGCAAAATCGGCGTAGAGGTCCAGGATCCGAAGCGTCTCTTCTTCAGCTTCCTCGTGCGTTGCATGAGCGGTATGTCCTTCTTGCCAGAAGAACTCCATCGTCCTCAGGAAAAGACGGGGACGCAATTCCCATCGGACGACGTTCGCCCATTGATTGATAAGGACGGGTAGATCCCGGTAAGACTGGATCCACTGACTATACATGTAACCGATAATGGTTTCAGAGGTCGGTCGCACTACCAGTGGTTCTTCCAGTTTTTTCCCACCGCCGTGCGTAACAACGGCGAGTTCTGGTTTAAAGCCCTCGACGTGCTCCGCTTCTTTTTCGATGAAACTCATCGGAATGAAGAGTGGAAAAGCGGCGTTTTGGTGTCCCGTTTCTTTGAACCGGGTATCCAATCGTTCTTTGACGTTCTCCCAAAGCGCGTAGCCGTAAGGACGGACGACCATACATCCTCGTACGGGCGCGTAGTCAGCCATCTCCGCTTGACGAATGACCTGGGTATACCATTTTGCGTAGTCTTCACTACGGGGAACTATTTTATCAAACATTTTTTAATTATTGAATCTGGTCACCGTTCCACTTCGTTTCACGGTGGTTTTCGGTTAATTGTAACCGACTTTGGAGTGTCAATGGTTTCTTAAACATCTGTTAAAGCAACGATGCCGGGTAGAGGTTTTCCTTCTAAAAACTCCAAGGAGGCACCGCCTCCCGTCGAGATATGCGTCATCCGATCCGCGACACCGGCTTGTTGTATCGCCGCAACACAATCACCACCACCAATAATGCTCACTGATTCTGAACCTGCAATCTGCTTTGCAACCGAAATTGTGCCTTGTGCGAACTTCTCAAATTCATAGACCCCTAAAGGACCATTCCACACCACAGTTTTTGCTGCTTGAATCTGCTCACCAAACGCCGATACGGTTTCAGGTCCGATATCCAATCCTTGCCAACCGTCCGGGATACTCCCTTTGCCGACAATCTGTGATTCAGTTTCAGGATCAAAGGATTTTCCAACGATATGGTCCACCGGTAGTAAGACGGAATCCGAGAAATTTCCTCTTTCGACTAACGACTTTGCAATGTCAAGTTTTTCAGTTTCGACAATTGAGTTGCCAATACCGAATCCCATCGCTGACAAAAATGTATATGCCATACCTCCACCAATGAGCAGCCTATCAACCTTTCCGAGTAGGTTTTCAATCAGTGTGATTTTGTCGGATATTTTGGCACCACCGAGGATAGCGACATAGGGACGGACAGGATTTTCAAGGGTAGTGCTGAGATAATAGATTTCGCGTGCCATCAAGAGTCCAGTGGCACACGGGCTGAGATAGTGAGTCACTCCCTCCGTCGATGCGTGGGCACGATGTGCTGTACCGAACGCGTCATTCACATAAACATCGGCGAGGGATGCAAGTTGCGCCGCGAATGCCGTATCGTTCGCAGTTTCCTCGGCGTAAAATCGGACATTCTCAAGGAGCAGTATCTCTCCGTTACGCATTGACGCAACGGCACTCTGCACAGATTCACCTATGCAATCATCAACGTGTGCAACACGTGTGCCGAGTTTACGACTGAGAGCTACGGCAATTGATTCAGTCGAAAGCGTTTTCCGATCAGCTGCTGAACCTACCTCGGGCCTGCCCAAATGTGTTACAAGGATAATTTTGGCATCGGC
The DNA here is from genome assembly GCA_965208635.1 of Candidatus Poribacteria bacterium. Lineage (GTDB taxonomy): Bacteria > Poribacteria > WGA-4E > WGA-4E > WGA-3G > WGA-3G. Next base: position 3,791,576 of record OZ242349.1, on the reverse strand, counting down.
GTTGATGAGTGCTAAGAGTGTCGGCAAAGCGGCAGTGATACGGGTTTCATCTGTGATCTTCCCGTCTTTCATTGGGACATTGAAGTCCACCCGCACGAGAACGCGTTTCCCACTAACGTCTATGTCCTTTAATTCAAGTTTTGCCATTTTTTTTAGAAGTTTTAACCATCTACTCGTGCTTCTGGATATTGTATCAGAGACGAGTAAAGTTATCAGTTAACAGTTGTCAGGAACCCTCGACAACGGATCATACTCTCGCAAGGAGGTAAACCGTCAACACCGCCCACTGATAATTGAACCTGAAGACTCTTTACCTGTCCAAAAGGGGTTCCAATCAATTCGGACGGTTATGTCACGAAGTGTTTTTTCTTATGCAGGATTCGCCGCTTCCACTGCCAGTTGTGCCGCTTCAGAAAGACCTTCTGCTTGCTGAACGTCCAAATCTGATTCGGCAATAATCTGCTTTCCAAGTTCTACGTTTGTTCCTTCTAACCGGACCACAAGCGGGACATTGAGTTCGACCTGTTTTGCCGCTTCAACGATGCCATTTGCGATTGTGTCGCATTTCATGATACCGCCAAAGATGTTAACGAGAACAGCCTTCACGTTTTCGTCTGCGAGAATGAGACGGAAAGCGTGTGCAACTGCCTCTACAGACGCGCCACCACCGACATCAAGAAAGTTTGCCGGTTCACCGCCGTTCTGTTTGATGATGTCCATTGTTGCCATAGCGAGTCCTGCACCGTTCACCATACAACCGATATCGCCATCAAGACGAATGTAACTTAAACCCGACTCACTTGCTTCTAATTCACTGGGATCTTCTTCGTGCGGATCTCGCATCTCAGCTATATCGGAATGTCGCCAGAGGGAGTTGTCATCAAGGTTCACTTTGGAATCGAGTGCAACAATGTCTAATTCGTCATCCGTTTTTACAATTGCCAGTGGATTAATCTCCACGAGTGAACAGTCGCATTCCGTAAAGGCGTTGTATAGTGCCAGAATCAATTGGGTAGCGTTCGGGATAACAGAACGATAGTTTGCATCGGTGATGAGTTTGTATGCGAATTCCCGCGCTTGGAACTCGGTTAATCCGAAGGCAGGGTGAACCTCTGCCCTAATAATCTTTTCAGGGGTTTGTGCCGCAACCTCTTCGATGTTGACACCGCCCTCTTCACTTCCGATCAAGGTCAGTCGTGATGTTTCCCGATCAAGCAGTATAGCGAGGTAGAATTCCTTCTCTATCTCCGCGGCTTCGGCGATGAGTACTTTACGGACGAGTTTCCCTTCAGGACCGGTCTGGGGTGTCACCAATTGCATACCCAGGATAGCATCGGCGTGTTGTTTAACTTCGGCAGGTGAATTTGCGAGTTTGACGCCGCCACCTTTCCCACGACCGCCAGCATGGATTTGTGCCTTGATGACGTAAGTGGGACAATCGAGTTCCTGTGCGATGGCTTCGGCTTCCTCTGGCGTTTCGGCGACCTTACCCGGCAGTGTATTAACACCATAGGATCCTAAGATTTGTCTGGCTTGGTATTCGTGGATGTTCATCTTTTCTCTATGATTCTTCGGTAAGACTCCTTTGATGCTTGTGGGTGTTGGCGTATTATGTCAGCGTATTTCGGACTCATGTATTTAGAAATTATACTATACCAGAGAGAAAATTGCAAGTTTTTCGGGCAAGTTAATCAGAGATATCAGTTGTTAGACACCAACAGTCAGCGGTCAGTAAGGTCGCGGGCGGAGAGCGGCAATTCAGGAATATAGAAAAGAAGATACAGATCGTTTCAGAGTATTCAGAGTAAAATATGAGAAGTGGAGTGTTCCAGAAAAGCCGTAAACATAGACAATAACTGGGCTTTGAGCAGTTCTGGAAGAAGGTTTCTGAGATACTTACTCTGAAATTTCAGAGAGAGCGGAGTGTATTGGGGTTATGCTGTCTAAATTTAGACACGGATTTATCATCCTCAAGACATCCAAGTAAAGTTTGGACGCTTTCCTGCAAAACTGGGTGCCTGAGATTCGGGGCGATCTCCGCTAAGGGGACCAACACGAAACCGCGGAGATGCATCTCTGGGTGCGGAATGACGAGTTCCACTGTTTGGACACACAAATCTCCATAGATTAATATGTCCAAGTCAATCTCTCTCGGACCCCAGCGGATACGGTGTTTTCTACCAATAGCGGTCTCAATGTCTTTTAAGGTGTGTAGCAAGGAGAGAGGGGAAAGGGAGGTTTGGATAGCGGCGACACCATTCAGAAACTGTGCTTGTGCCTCATATCCGACCGGCTCGGTTTTGTAAATGGAGGAAACCTGCTTTAAGGCGATTCCCTCCGTTTTTGATAGGATACGGATAGCATTCTGGATATGTGCCAGACGGCCACCGATGTTGCTTCCGAAGCCGATGTATGCTAAGGGCATGGAGTTTGAGTCCGATGAAACATTCATCCTCATCTGACCATTCGACGATCTTAATGTATTTCGCACTTTCGCTCATCTTTGAGATACCTCAATTTTTAATTTAACCTGTTTCTCTTGAGAAGGTTTAGCATCATCACCGAGGTTCCCAGAAATAACAACCATCGGACCTTTAGAATGTTCATAAGTTCTATGACTTCCTCTGCCACCTATATTGACAAATCCTGCTTTCTCAAGTCCGCAATGAGTTGTCGTATTTTTCTTGGCATAGAACCTACCGCTTAATCTGAGAATTTGCGGATGGCAATTGAGGTATTGTGTCCACCGAAACCGAATGCGTTGGAGAGTGCAATATCAACCGTCGCCTCCCGACTTTCGTTTGGGACGTAGTCCAAGTCGCAAGCTTCGTCCGGCATATCGTAGTTGATCGTCGGTGGCAGGAAGCCTTTTTCCATGGCACCTAAGCACGCGATGAGTTCCACAGCGCCGGCAGCACCGAGCAGATGACCGATCATGGATTTAGTGGAGCTGACAGGAACTTTATACGCATGTTCACCGAAGAGCGTTTTAATGGCGTTCGTCTCAGCAATATCGCCGATCGGTGTCGAGGTGCCGTGAGCGTTGATATAGTCGACAGCATCCAGCGGTAATTCCGCATCTCGGAGCGCAAATTCCATCGCTTTCACCGCACCCTCACCGGTTTCGGGGGGACTTACCATGTCGTGCGCATCCGATGTCATTCCGTAGCCGATGACTTCCGCGTAGATATAAGCACCACGCTTTTTGGCGTGTGATAGCGATTCGAGAATGAGGACACCTGCACCGTCGCCCATGACGAACCCGTCGCGGTCCTTCGTAAACGGGCGCGAGGCGCGTTCAGGCTCATGATTTCGCGCCGACATGGCGCGCATTGAACAGAACCCAGCAAACGCTAAAGGGGTAATTGCCGATTCCGTGCCGCCAGTAAACATCACATCCGCTTCACCGCGTTGGATGATCCGAAACGAATCCCCGATAGAATGGTTCGCACTCGCACAGGCGGTAACGGAGGTAGAATTAGGACCCCTGAGGTTAAAATGGATGGAGATCTGCCCTGCCGCCATGTTAATAATCATGTATGGGACAAGGAATGGGCTCACGCGTTTGGCTCCCTTTTCAGCGAGGGTTTTCGCGTTGTCTTCAAGGACACCAATGCCGCCAATTCCAGAACCGATTTGAACGCCTGCCCGGTAAGCATCAACTTTGTCGAGTTCCAAACCTGCATCTTCGTGTGCCATGATTGAGGCGGCAAGGGCGTACTGAATGAACAACGGGAGTCTGGACGCAGCTCGGCGGTCCATATACTGCTCCGCTTGAAAATCCTTAACCTCTCCGGCAATTTGGGTGCGATGCTCAGAGGCATCAAAATAGGTTAAAGGTCCGATTCCGTTTTTACCGATAGCAAGCGCATCCCAATATTCTTCTTTCGTGTTGCCAATTGCATTGACAACGCCGATTCCTGTAATAACTACACGCTCCACGAGACCGATCCTTTTTTATTGAATAGTTATGGGTTCGCCTGCTACGCAGGCTTTCAGTCATCGGTTATCAGTTAAAAGAGAGCATTATTAAACGAGGGGAAATACCCCAGCAAAAACACCTCTTAACTGACAACTGACAACTGATAACTAAAATCTACACGTGTTCGTCTAAGTAACTCAGGGCATCTTGAACAGTCTGAATTTTCTCTGCATCACTATCTGGAATTTCGATATCGAATTCTTCTTCAAGTGCCATGACCAGTTCAACAGTATCAAGTGAATCAGCCCCCAGGTCTTCCATAAAGGAGGCATCTGGGGTGACATTATCTTCTTCAACACCGAGTTGTTTCGCAATAATTTCGATGAGGCGTTCTTGGTTTGTTGCCATAAGCGTTTTTCTGATCTCCTTTTTAAAGTTTACAGTTGTCAGTTGTCAGTTGTCAGTTGAAAGCGGCTTTGGATTAAACAACAATCCTGTTGTGACTGTTAACTGATAACTGTTAACTGACATCTTCTGAATTACATCACCATGCCACCGTCAACCTGAAGTGTTTGGCCGGTGATATAGCGTGCAGCATCCGATGCCAAAAAACAGACGGCATCTGCCACATCTTCTGGGTGCCCAAACTCCCGTAACGGAATCAGCTCAAGCAGTTGCTGTTGATTCCGTTCCGGTATTTGTGCTGTCATATCTGTCGTGATAAAACCAGGGGCGATGGCGTTGACTGTGATACCGCGGGCACCAACCTCTTTCGCGGTAGCCTTTGTTAAACCTATAATGCCAGCTTTCGCGGCGGCATAACTCGCTTGTCCGGCGTTTCCTATAAGCCCGACAATTGACGAAATGTTGATGATGCGTCCACTTTTCTGACGGATCATAGGACGTAGGACTGCACGGGTACAGTACATCGTACCGGTCAAGTTTGTCTGTAATACAGCGTCCCAGTCTTCATCTTTAAGGCGCATGAGCAACATATCGCGGGTAATCCCGGCATTGTTCACGAGAATATCGATTTGCGAAAATTGTGAAATTGTCCTTTCAATAAGAGCTTCAACATCCACCTTCTGGGAGATATCAGCTGCCATTGAGAGTACGGTATAGCCTTTTCCCTGCAGCGTGTCGGCGATCTGCCCGACTGCATCGACGGAACGAGAGCAGAGAACAACATTTGCCCCGGCTTCGCAGAGTTTATGTGCAATCGCGGCACCAATACCGCGCGATGCCCCTGTAACAATTGCGGTTTTGCCGCTCAGCACATCTACTTTAAAGGCACTTTGTTCGGTTGTCCCATTCATTTTTATTCACCATTTCCGTATTCATCTGTCACAAGAGATAGCGTCTCAATATCTTCAACGTTCAGGGCACTACTTTCTGGCAGGGTACGCTTTACCAAGCCGGACAAAACTTTGCCGGGTCCGACCTCTACAAAATGCGTGATACCGGTTTTCTCAATAGTCCACAGTGTTTTTTCCCATTGGACAGGTTGTATTATCTGTTGAAACAGGAGGTGCCTGATATTATCCGCATCTGTAGCGAACTCACCTGTTACATTCATCGCAATATCAACTTGAGGTGGCTGCATCGCCACCGATTCAAGTGAAGACGCGAACTTCTGTTGTGCGGGTACCATTAGTGGTGAGTGAAACGCACCACTGACCGGCAACGGACGACATCGTCTCGCACCAATTTCGGCTTTAGCAAGTTCAAGGACGTGGTTGACTGCTTCGACTTCTCCAGAGATTACAAGTTGTCCGGGGCAGTTATAATTGGCAATGTTCACAACACCTTCAGCGATATCGCAAAGTTCTTGCAGCCGCTCCGTTTCCATTCCGAGGATCGCCGCCATTGTGCCCTGTTGCTTTTTTCCTGCATCCGCCATGAAACTCGCCCGTGTGTGTACCAAGTGCAGCGCATCCGCAAAATCAATGACCCCTGCCGCCACGAGTGCGGAATACTCTCCCAAACTATGTCCGGCAACAGCACTCGGCACGATACTGCATTCCCTTAGGACTCGCAAAGCTGCTACGCTACAGGTTAAAATCGCCAGTTGTGTATTTTCGGTCTGTTTTAAGTCTGCTTCCGGTCCCTCAAAACAGAGCCGCCGCAATTCCCGTCCGAGGGCAGCATCAGCCTCCTGAAAAACAGCATCGGCGGCTGGGTAATTCTGTGCCAGTTCTGCGCCCATGCCTACCTGTTGTGAACCTTGTCCCGGAAAAATGAATGCCAGCATATTAGCCATCATCGGTCAGCGTCAAGTCGGGAATCGGAGTGTTTTTGCTTGGGGTGTTTTGCTTGGGCGTTCCCCTTGCTGGGGTGTTTCCTCAATTTCCTCCCCTCCCACAAGACAGTTGACAGTTATCCCTATTGAGATTTTAACTATAATCGCAGGAGCGTGCTTCCCCATGTCAAACCTGCGCCAAAAGTCACAAACAGAAGCAAATCGCCAGGCTTCGCGCGACCTTCACGAATTGCCTCATCCAAGGCGATGATTACTGTTGCTGCCGAGGTATTGCCGTATTTATCAACATTGATATAGACCTTCTCTCGCGGCATGCCGAGTCTATCGCCAACGGCCTCAATGATGCGTAGGTTAGCTTGATGCGGGATTAACAAATCAATATCCTCAATGCTAACGTCTGCCTGACGTAGGACACGTTGCGCGGCTTCTGGCATAAGGCGGACACCCAATTTGAAGACTTCTCGCCCGTTCATTTGAAGTTTGTCTAACTTCTGGTCAATTGCTTCTTGAGTGACCGGCATCCTGGAGCCACCTGCGGGGATACCGAGGAGGTCAATGTCGGCGTAATCTCCATCCGACCCGATATAAGATGCGAGGATACCTTTCGGTTCATCTGTAGCTTGGACAACAGCGGCACCTGCCCCATCTCCAAAGAGGACACATGTGCCTCTATCGTTCCAATCAACTATTTTGTTAAAAATTTCACCACCAACGACAAGAATGGTGTTGTATCGTCCAGATCTGATCATTCCATCAGCTAAATCCAATCCGTAAAGGAAGCCAGCGCACGCAGCGGATACATCCATTGCGGCGGCGTTCTTTGCACCGATACCTTTCTGAACATAGCACGCTGTTGAGGGAAAAAACCTATCAGGCGTAACTGTAGCGACGAGAATCATCTCAATATCGAGCGGATCAATATGTGCGTTTTTAATAGCCCATCGTGCGGCATGTATACAGAGATCAGAGGTTGCCACATCGTCTTCAGCGATGCGTCTCTCAGCGATCCCTGTCCGCTGGCGAATCCATTCGTCGCTTGTATCGACCAATTTCTCAAGGTCAAAATTGGTGACAACCCGCTCGGGGAGGTAGGACCCTGTTCCTGTGATGGTTGCATGTCGAAGTTGCGTCATTTCTTTTAATTATTCCTTGCGGTTCGGTCAGATGGATTAGGTGAATACCGTTAATCGATGCATATCTGAAGAAATTGAGGAACACCCAAGCAAAACCCTCCGCTTCGCTTACGGGCTACAATTACCGATAAAACCGCGGAGCCAATAGATTAAAAACCTTTATCTATGCTTCATCCGCAGATTTTAATATAGGCCGTCCATTGTAATGCCCACATGCGGAACAGACTCGGTGAGAAATAATCGTATCACCGCAGTACGAACAGACACTTGTGGCTTTGTCGTGGAGCGCGTTATGGCTCCGCCGCATTCTTTTTTTCGATTTTGACGTTCTCCGTTTTGGATGCGCCATGGATTGTCTCCTTATGTTTTACAAAATCGCGATTCGCGAATCATGCTTACGATTCAATTATTTATTCTGATTTCAACTATTTTCCAGTATTTTTGAGAGAACCGACTTTGGAAAACGCGCTCGCAAGCTGCGTGCTAAGGGAGTTCGAGGCGTGGACCGAGGTTTCATCCGTCATCTCACAGGAACATTCTGTCGTATTGAGATCCGTTCCACATTCTGGACATAAACCTTTGCACGTCTCGGAACAGAGCGACCATGTCGGTATTTCAAGAACGAGTGCCCGCCGCACATCCTCAGAAATATCTAAAGTTTCTCCGTCATAGTATCGTTCATAATCTTCATCGGATTCCGACTGGCGTAAGTCTCTAGAGGCTTGCGGGACAATACCAAAAGAGAATAGCAAGCCGAGTGTTGTTGTTATATCCACCTCAAATGGGTTGATACAACGTCGACACTCCACCGAAATAGTCGTATCAACATCGGCTGTCACATAGATATGATCGTCAACTTGACGAAAGAGACCGACTTTGCACGACAATGGCTTAATAAATTTCGCCTCTTCGTAAGTCAAACCGAGGGGCTCGGACGGCACAAGTGCTTCGTATTCTTTGAAGTCCTCGTGTCGAAGGTCATTTACATTGAACACCAAAGTATCGCTTATACCTTCCGTGCCTTCTTCCACAGCTAAAGCAGCGTTATTCTTTGATTCTTGCTTCATTATCCGATGCCTCCCTTGTGGAGGTCTTACTCAGACTCCACCTTGACTATCGGCTTTCGATTTCCGCCAATAAAGAGGTTTCTGGTGAAAGAACTACCTCTTGCGACGCAAGCCGCGTGTGGGCTTTCGGGACAATACTGACAGCTGATGGCTGACGACTATTTAAAAATCGACTTCTTCTTCGATTCTAATGAGTTGTGCTTCGTCTTTTACATCTTCGAGCGTGTAAATCTGTGCGAGGGCGGCTTTCATATTTTTTTCTTGTGCTTTGTGGGTCAACATCACCAGCGATACGGTCTCCATACCATGCGGATCCTTTTGGATGACAGAAGCAATGCTAATTTGCCAATTCCCCAAAATAGTTCCGATTTTTGCAAGAACGCCGGGCCGATCAGCAACCACAAAACGGATGTAATACCGCGTCTCAATATCGTCAATAGGACATACATCGACTTCTGCCTGTGCCCCTGCCAGCCACGCTTGCGAAATCGGACTGATTATCCCCTGTTGCACAGATTTCGCGGCATCAATGATGTCGGCAACAACAGCACTCGCGGTTGGCATCTCACCCGCACCTTGCCCATAAAAGAGGGTCGGCCCCACTGCATCACCAATCACGCAAACAGCGTTGAATGCCCCACCAACGTTTGCCAACAAACTCCGCTCTGGTACCAGAGTCGGATGGACACGCGCTTCTACACGATTTCCATCGGTTAACTTCGCGATTGCGAGGAGCTTAATGACATAACCGAGTTCGCGGGCGTACTGAATCTCTTTTTCGGTGATACCTGTAATACCTTCAACATGGAATTGTGATAATGAGATATTGCTCCGATAGGCGAGGGCAATCAGAAGGATGAGTTTCTGGGCAGCATCGATTCCCTCAACGTCAAGCGTTGGGTCGGCTTCGGCGTACCCCTTGTCCTGTGCGACTTTGAGTACATCTGAAAAGTTCACAGCGCGCTCATGCATTTCGGTCAGAATATAGTTACACGTCCCGTTCACAATGCCATAAAGAGAGTGGATCTGATTGCCTGCGAAACTTTCTTGTAGGGTTTTAATGATCGGAATACCACCAGCCGCGCTCGCTTCAAAATTGAGACTAACTTGATGTTCTGAAGCCAGTTGGAACAGCTCGCCACCGTGTTCTGCGAGAAGGGCTTTGTTTGCTGTGACAACGTGTTTACCATTCTGGATAGCGCGCCTAATGAGGGTGTGCGCTGTTGTGACACCACCAATGAGTTCAACAACAATATCGATATCTGGATTGTCAACGACTTCTGCGGGATCAGTTGTTAAACAATCCATAGGAAGTTCAACGCCTTGCCGCGTCGCGGGTAACGTCCGTTTTACTATTTTTTTTAAGATTAATTCCGTGCTGCTATTTTTGGCGATGAGAGAATTCTGATTCGTCAGGATTTTGGAGACACCTGTGCCGACAGTACCCCATCCTAAAATACCAACATTAATACACGACCTATCCACTATTGCAACCCCCTCCTTTCCTTAGCACTATCTTATAACTCGGCTTGTAGAAATCACTTACAAGACGATATTGCATATCAGAGATCGGGGCGACTGGATTCGAACCAGCGACCTCTTGAACCCCATTCAAGCGCGCTTCCGGGCTGCGCCACGCCCCGTTAGTAGAACCAATTTCCTTATGCTTGGATCAAGTCCTTCATTGTATCAAGTTTTAATTGTATCACAAACCACCGTATAATGTCAAAAAAAATTGCGTTTCTATAGACATATCACCCCAGAATCAACGGTATGAATGCCGTATGGCATTCATAGGGGGTGTGGAAAAAGCCTAAGTTCCCTCGTTGGAAGGTTCGGAATTCGTTAGTAGCAACTTGGATTAAAATATAAGGCAAGATCTCCGTATCTCACGATCATTTTGGGATCAATACGGAGACTTGCTCTTGATTAATTAATAAGGGCACAATGCCTTTAAGCGAAACCCATCGCTTTCAGATTTCTGAGACTCATACCTAAACTTTCAAACGGATCCCGTTCGTAACAGGTATCCTGTTCGATAATATACCACTCAACCTCTGCGTAGATACAAGCATCCAGAATAGCATCCCAATTCAAGTTGCCTTCACCAACCTCCGCGAACCGTTGTGTAGAGCCTTGCATCGCCATATCCTTGAGATGGATGATGTCGGCGCGTCCTTTTAACTGACGAATCCACGCGGCCGGGTCACCGCCCCCGTGCTGAATCCAGTATGTATCCAGTTCGCTCTTGAAGTAATTCGGATCGCTTTCCGCATACAGAATCTCTAACCCCGGACGCCCGTTATAGCGTTCTAATTCAAAACTGTGGTTATGGTAGGAGAAAGTCAAGCCTCCTTCAGCAAGGCGTGCCGCGACTTCCGATGCCTCTCTCGCGAATCTGGCATACCCTTCAGCGGTCCGGTATTCCCCGGGAAGTCCACCAATAGCGGCATGTTTGCATCCCCACAACTGATGTTCGTCAATAACAGACTGTGGTTCGTCACGCATCCGTTCGTAACTTGTATGTGTCGCAATAATGCTGAGCCCTTCACCATCAACAATGTTCTTCAATGCGGCAGGCTCAATGGGACCGAGTGCGGAACACTGCACCGCCTCATATCCGAGTTGCCGAACTTTTTTCATCGTTTCCACGATATCAGTTTCGGTTTTGGTAAAATCCCGAACAGTATAGAGCTGCGCGGCGATTTGTTGCGCAGAAAGCGTGTTCTGTGTTGCCATAGTCTCTCCTTTTGTCTGGCATGTACGATTTGTTGGATGATAGTATATCAAAAAAAAGCATAGCGGTCAAGTACCTGCTAATTACCGACTGCTGATTGCTGAAAACTGACAACCGATAACTTCTGAAAATAATTGATTTGCACATAAAAAACGGTTTTGGTAAACTTTTAAACATGATGAATTCTTTTTTCTTTGGCGGTAACAGACCCGGCTCCTTTCGACTTTTCCGCCTGCTTCTTCATTTCCCAAATTTCGTCAAACTGACATGGCGACTGTTTGTCGATGAACGTGTCCCAATCTATCGGAAAGCGATTCTCATCCTTGCCGAATTATTGGCAGTCATCTTCGCTGTTGCCTACTTGGTAAATCCACTTGATTTCGATTTTATCCCGATCTTTGGTAGGATTGACGATCTCCTCATTGGGGCATTTGTGATTCTTGTGCCCGGTGCTTGGCTATTTATTCGACTGTCCCCAGAACATATCGTTCGTGAACATGTAGAACGGATTTCACGCAAGGAATGAATAGGACTCGCTCGACCCAACGTATTTTTTCAGACACATCACATTTTTTTCCAACTTTTTTGCAACTTTATTATCCAATGGGTGTGTCTTTAGAACGTAAACTCAAAAAAAATAAAAAACAGAGGGTTCCGGCACCTCCAAGATCGGACCTAACACTCAATCATATAGGAGGGTTTATATCATGTTCAGACGCAACACAACACTGCGTAACACTGTACGGGTAATTTTGGTTTTAGCAGTCCTTATTGTTGCCGCAGGGATTATCATCGACCGAGACACAAATGAGTTCACGTTACAGACTGCCGTCGGGCAGACGAACGATACACTCCAAACATCAGAAGATTTTCTGCACTTGGAACGCGCAAATCGGGCATTTATTGATTTAGTAGCGCGGACGCGTCCGGCTGTTGTCCAAATTACAACAACATCACAACGGAATAGAATCAGAACATCGGAAAGACAACAGATAACTCCCGAGCAAGAAGAGCAATTTAGAGACTTTTTTGGAGATGAGTTCTTCAGACGTTTTTTTGGAGAACCAGAGCAAGAGCCACGCCAACGTACATTCCCGAATCCGGATCCAGGTCAACGTATATTCCCGAATCCTGCCCCCGTTAGGGGTGTTGGCTCTGGGGTGATTGTCAGTGACGATGGCTATATCCTTACCAATAACCATGTCATTGAGCGGACCGATGAAATTCGAGTCACCTTATCAAACGGAAAAGAATATGCAGCGGAGTTAGTCGGGCGCGATGCCGCCGGCACCCGAGTCAGTGGCACGGATTTGGCACTTCTCAAAATTGACGCTGAAGGACTTTCGACCCTTCCATTCGGTGATTCGGATCAGCTTGAAGTTGGTGAATGGGTGATCGCCATCGGAACGCCCCTCAATTTCTCGCAAACTGTGACACGCGGAATCGTGAGCGCGAAAGGGCGTCCTGGATGGTTCAGCGGTATCAAGTACGGTAACTTCATACAAACGGATGCGCCGATCAATCGAGGGAATAGTGGTGGTGCCTTGATCAACATCCGCGGCGAATTGGTTGGAATTAATACAGCGATTGTCACGGGTGGTTTTTCCATGGGGAATATCGGTATCGGCTTCGCCGTTCCGAGCAAAATGGCGCAACAGGTCTTACCGCAACTTATTAAACACGGCAAAGTTGAGCGGGGTTGGCTCGGTATTAGCATGGGAAATGTCGATCCGGATTTGGCAGAAAAGTTGAACTTTGACACACCTCGCGGGACTGTTGTGCATGGTGTTAGCAAAGGGAGTCCCGCAGATAAAGCTGGAATCCAACGTTCAGATGTCATTATTGAATTTAATGGCGAAACAATCCGAGATAGTAATGATCTAATGCATGTTGTAGCAGCAACAGCGGTCGGCGAATCCGTTGAAGTCAGAGTGCTTCGAGGAGACAATACAGAAAAACGGTTGACCGTCAAACTGGGCAAACGGACCGAAGAAGTCATTGCTAAACTCAATGCCCAGTTAGCAGTAGCTGAAAATATGCCGCCAGAACTTAATGGGGCACAGCCAAACCGTGATGAACAGCAAGAAGGGTTTGCCGGATTTCATGTCCAAGATCTGACACCTGCGATTGCTGAGCGTTACGGTTACTCGTCAGATGAGAAAGGTATCATTGTCACACAGGTTGAAAGCGGGAGCAACGCAGCGGAAAAAGGGATCGTCCCTGGATCTCTCATCCAAGAAATGGAGTGGACAACGATTGAGGATCTTGAGTCCTATTCCCGCCTTGTGGAAGACCTCACAAACGAAAATAAAAAGCAGGTGCTCCTCTATGTTAAGTCGCCGAATGGACAGGGCGGCGCGTATGTGACAATCAAAGTTTCCACAGCAGACGATAGATCAGACAGATAATTAGCTAATTAGCACGCGGGACGCGTTATATTACGTGTTCAGGGATTAACACTTGACGGATAGTTGTTTTTGCGATATACTCCTTGAAAGCAACTATCCTTTCTTATATTAACCCAAGTTGCCAGTTTTCTATTCACATAGCACCCCTCTGGGGTGCGACTTCTCGAATGACCGATTTTCTATAGACATCACACCCCTGAATCAACGGTATGAATGCCATATGGCATTCACCGGGGGTGTAAAGAGAAGTTTTCACTTGAAAAATCTGTAGTCAAACCTTCAAGACCTATTCTGTAGCAACTTGGGTTATAGTAACCCAAGTTGCTACAGACAAGATTTCGGATGTGCGAACCCGATTTTTCAGTGAAAAGCGTTGATGAGCCGCGAAGGTCTCGTAGCGTAAACTTTGAGTTTGCGCATCCACAGACACAAATTGGAAAGTTTGTGCTACAAGTGGCAACTTAGGTTATATTAATTATTAATGAGGTTCAGGTTGGAAATGGAAGCACAACGGGTTGTTTGGCCCGATCGCGCCAAAGTTGACATTGAGACGTTTATGCTGCCTCCTGTCGGAGATGATGAAGTGCTTGTCGCAACGGAATGCACACTCATCAGTCCCGGTACGGAGCGTGCGTTTTTATTGGGACTTCCGAATGCCCAAGGAAGATATCCAACCCGCCCCGGTTACAGCAATGTCGGCAGGATAATAGAGGTTGGAAAGGCAGTCACGGATTGGGAAGTAGGGGATCGCGTCGCTTCAACACAAGGGCATACCAGCCACTTTGTGACTTCGCCGAGTCGCTTGCTAAAGATAACATCCGCCGATGTTCCCGCCGAAGAGGCGGTTTTCTTTAATCTTGGAGCGATCGCGTTACAAGGCGTACGGAAAGCGCGGATTGAATTGGGAGAAGCGACACTCATTTTGGGACAGGGACTTATCGGCTTATCGGCGATGCAGCTCTCGAAACTAAGTGGAGCACTGCCGCTGATTGCTGCAGATCTCACCGACAGTCGTCTTGAAATCTCGAAAAGAGTGGGAGCAGACTACACCTTCAATCCAGAAGATATCGATTTCTCCGAACAGTTAAGTCATGCGACCAAAGGCGACGGACCAGCAGTTGTTATTGAGGCGACTGGACACCCTGATGCAATCAGCACGGCTTTAGATGTTGCGGGGCGCGATGCGCGAGTCGTGTTGTTGGCAAGTACGCGTGGGGAAACACCGAGTGTGAACTTCTATCGCGATGTGCATAAAAAAGGGCTCATTCTATATGGTGCCCACAATTCTATCCGTCCGCGTCAAGACTCCTCACCGAATTTTTGGACGCTTGAAGAGGACAGTCTACTGCTGCTATCGCTCATCGCGCGGAAGCGGTTCAACGTTATCCCGCTGATTAGCCATCGCGTCCCCGGAGAAGAGGCAGCAAAAGCATATCAACTCCTCATGGAGTGGAACCCCGGCTTACTCGGTGTTGTTCTTCAATGGAACAATAGCATGTAGGCACGAATTTGTAAGGAAAAATGGCACGCGAATATTCGATTGAAAACGTGCGCAATATCGGCATAGCAGCGCACATTGATGCTGGCAAAACAACGACGACCGAACGGATCCTTTTCTACACCGGTAAAAAGCATAAGATCGGTGCGGTAGACGATGGTACGGCTGAGATGGATTGGATGGTGCAGGAACGAGAACGCGGCGTAACGATTACCGCCGCCGCGACGACCTGTTTCTGGCGAGAACATGCGATCCACCTTATTGACACACCCGGACACGTCGACTTCACAGTGGAGGTGGAACGATCCCTGCGAGTTTTGGATGGTGCGATTGCCCTCTTCTGTGCTGTCGGTGGGGTCGAGCCACAGTCAGAGACAGTTTGGCATCAAGCGGAACGCTACGATGTGCCACGCATCGTCTTCGTTAATAAGATGGATAGAGTCGGCGCGAATTTCACTCGCGTTCTGGAAATGATGCAGGGACAGTTAGGTGCCAACCCATTGCCTCTCCAATTACCGATGGGTGAAGGTGCCGATTTCACCGGTGTTATTGATCTCGTGACGCAGAAGGCGATGCGCTGGGATGCCACTGACCAAGGACAGACATACATAGAGACAGAAATTCCGTCTGAGTTTCAAGACGAAGTTGCACAAGCACGAGAAACCCTCTACGAGACTGTTGCTGTCGAAGATGAGACATTGCTTGAAAAATACTTGGGAGGTGAAGAGATAACTCATGCCGAGTTACTAACAGTTATCCGGGCAACTACACTACAAGGGAAACTCATCCCCGTGCTCTGCGGAAGTTCTTTAAAGAATCAAGGTGTTCAACCTTTATTGGATGCGGTCATCGATTTTCTGCCGTCCCCCGTTGACGTACCTCCTATTGAAGGGAGTGTACCACACCCCGCCTCTGGTGGCAAACGTTCCAAGCGCGCGAAAAACGTAGCCGAAGAGCCAGAGACAGTGACACGCGTCGCAAATGACACTGCCCCGTTCTCAGCGTTGGCATTTAAAGTGGCAAGCCATCCAACAGTGGATAAACTCGTATACTGTCGTATCTATTCAGGTGTACTCAAGCGAGGAGAGGCCATCTATAACGTCCGTTCCGAAAAACGCGAGCGGATTAATCGTATCCTACAGATGCACGCCAATAAGGAGGCAGTCTGTGATGCGGCTTACGCCGGTGATATTGTTGCACTCGTCGGACTTAAGGACACCAAGACGGGAGATACTCTGACTGATCTGAGAGAACCTATCCTGTTGGAGTCCATCACTTTCCCCAATCCGGTTATTTCAATTGCTATTGAACCTGAGCGCGCGAGCGATGCTGATGCCTTGGAGGAAACACTCGAAAAATTGATGGATGAGGATCCAACCTTCACCGTTGGGATCGACAAAGAGACCGGACAACGGATTATCTCTGGCATGGGTGAACTCCATTTAGAGATCCTCACAGACCGCATGATACGCGAATTCGGGGTCAATGCTCGGGTCAGCAAACTACAGGTAGCATATCGTGAAACTATCAGTACGCTGGCAGAGGCTCGCGGGAACCACATCCATAAAACAGACGAA
This sequence comes from Candidatus Poribacteria bacterium, assembly GCA_965208635.1. Lineage (GTDB taxonomy): Bacteria > Poribacteria > WGA-4E > WGA-4E > WGA-3G > WGA-3G. Next base: position 3,774,974 of record OZ242349.1, on the reverse strand, counting down.
GAAGGGATATACGGTGATGTACTGCTAACCGTTGAGCCGTTAGCGCGTGGCGAGGGATTTCAGTTTGAAGATAAGACTGACGAAACCCAGATCCCACGCCAGTATATCCCGTTCATTGAGAAGGCATTGGAAGGTGCTATCGGAACAGGTCCTCGCATCGGATATCCGATGCAGGACGTAAAGGTTACGCTCACGGGTGGTTCCTACCACCCAACGGATTCTTCGGAAGTAGCGTTTGAAGCGGCAGCTATCTTGGCGTTTGAAAACGCAACGAGAAAGGCAAACCCTTTGCTGTTAGAACCAATCATGCGGATGCATATTACTGTTCCTGATGAGCATGTTGGCAAAGTTATTGGTGATCTGAATTCACGTCGAGCGCAGATTAATGAGAGTATAACGCAGGATACATCGGATACAGGAAACCTGCCGCAATCGACCCAAAATGTCATCAATGCCTTTATACCACTTTCGGAGACGTTTCAGTATACAACGCGGCTTCGCTCTATGACACAAGGACGTGGGGCATTTACATTGGAATTTTCACATTATGAAGTTGTGCCATCGTCTCTGGCACCTGATCTAAATCGTGTCAATTCCGCTTAGTACATCAATGTTCGTATGCCGTCATCACCTTTCGTAGTTCCTTCAACGGAATTGCGTACATCGTTCTGCCATTGCGTCCGGTGGTTGTAGTTGCCATTGTCATGGAATTGACGATAGCTTCCTCTGTAGCCTCGATCACCGCTTGGAAAAGTGAGTTGAGCCGTCCGTTGATGAGCATCTCGATTTGGAAGGTGCCGGTTTCGGTCCGACTTGGAAAAATGTTCGCAGTGGAAAATGCGATGACGAATTCACCGCTACCGTCTGTACTGGGTGTGCCTGTGCGAGCAAGTCCATGCGTCGCGCGAATCGCTAACTGCTTCAATTGGCGATGCGTCAATGGGGCATCCGTTGCGATAAGAATAATAAACGAGCCATCCCTACCCGGTTTCGGCGGGGATCCGACAATTTCCCTGCCGACAGGGACACCATCAATTCGCAGTTGCGAACGACGGCCTCCGTTGGAATTGACGAGGACACCGACTGTCCATCCACCGCGTTCCTCAGACAGAACGCGGGAGGCAGTACCGATACCGGCTTTAAACCCGTAGCATCGCATGCCAGTACCGCCGCCAACGCTTCCTTCGGTTACGGGACCGTCGGTGGCGTTCTCAATCGCTTCGATCGCGTGCTGTGCTGTAACGTGGAGTCCACTGATGTCGTTCAAACCACCATCGTAGCATTCCGCCACAATTGGTAACACAATGTTGTTATCTGGATACCGTTTCACAATGTAACGTACAACACCGTCGTGGACTGCCCCAACACTGAGTGTATTTGTGAGCAAAATGGGAGACTCAATCCAGCCAGCTTGATTGATACGAGCGATGCCGGTTGCTTCACCATTGCCATGAATGATATGTGCCGCGCCGAATAGGCGTGCTGTCCAAATATCATCACTTGGAAGGATAGCGGTAACACCCGTACGAATTGAATCGCCTTCGTTCAGAGTAACGTGTCCGACTTTCACACCCGCTACATCAGTGATGGCATTGTGTGCACCGGTTGGAATGGTCCCGATTTGGATACCGAGATCGCGTGCCCTGGCACGATGGTCTGAGTCTACAACTTCAGCATCAATGCTACATAAAAGATACATCCAAAGAGCACCAGTGAGAACGATGAGGAACAGCGTTTTTGTGTAGTGCAAGGATTTGAGACATTGCATTTTTTTAAGATATTTCTGCATTTTCCAATTGATTCCTATAGATTCTGCGAATATGGTTAAAAATAGCGATGTATGTTGGTAATCGGTAGTCAGGATAACTCCACTGCCACGGCTGGAACGTTTTGCGGTAGAAGCGGAGTGTAATTTCGGCGTAAATACCGTCGCTGAGATAGATACGATGGGCATGGTCTTTCGTTGACGCAAGCACCAGTTTTGCTAAGCAGATGTAACCCGCGTCCAAATTGACACGCCGCGCGTCTCCTTCGGACTTTTTTATCGTAAAAACTTGTTCCACGCTATTTGTGAACAACTTAATCTTTGCCAACGTACCCGCATCAATAAGTCTTTCAAAACTGATAAATTGTCGTTGGATGTCTGGTCCCATTTCAGCCTCGTAGTAGGGGGTGCTCGTGAAAGGCATCAATTCACTTGTGTAATCAATGGGTCCAAGGCGATGTGTCAGTTCTGTATAAACTGTTGGTAGGAGGTTGGGTTCCGCTGTCAACACGCCGATGATTGCTTTCACCGGTAGCGGTGTTGTGATTGCTCCCATGTTATCCTCCGTAGTCTCACTTAATGTATCGCACAACTTAAGATCTTCGTCCGATCCTCAACAGTGTGAATTGCATCTTTATCGGATGTCGTGAACAGCATTTAAGGTGCCAATGCCTTGCTGATTGGAAGAAAATTGCGATTTTAAGGATTAATCTCATACATTATTACATTAAAATAGAAAAAAATGTGATTTTTTTATTTTTTTCTTGACATTTCTCGGAATATAATGTATAATATTCTGTTATGCTATATCCACCATGTTAAGATGGAAAAAGCAGTTGAAGAAGCAGGCTTTTTCTAAAGTCCATCTGCAAACTGCGTAACCACCGCCAAGTAGGGAGACCTCATTCAGTGAACAAAAAGTCCCGCCAGAAAAATGAGAGAATGTCTTTTGCCAAAACGAAGGTTCGGACCGATCTCCCGAACCTCATAGAGACCCAAAAGCTTTCATATGATGCCTTCTTACAACGAAATGTCCCACCTAATGAACGACCGGATATTGGCCTCCAAGCGGTGTTTAAGGAAGTATTTCCGATTCGCGACTTTTCGGAGGTTAACAGTCTTGAATTCGTCAGTTACAGCCTTGGCACACCGAAATATACGCTCCAAGAATGTGTTGCGCGCGGTGTAACATATCAAGTATCCCTTACCGCCCGTATTATGCTTGTCCTACGTGAGGCAGACTCGGACGCAGATGAACCTCACGTTGTGGATATCCGAGAATCCGATGTGTATCTCGGCGAAGTCCCTTTAATGACTGAAAACGGCAGTTTCATTGTCAACGGCAGTGAACGTGTCATTGTGAGTCAGCTGCACCGTTCACCGGGCGTGATTTTCCTTGAAAAATCATTGCCGACGGGACGGAGTACACCGACCGCCCAAATTATCCCGTATCGAGGCGCATGGGTTGAATTTGAAATAGACACGAAAGATCAGATTTACGTCCGCATTGACAAGCGTAGAAAACTACCCGCTACTGTGCTACTTCGGGCACTCGGTTGGGGGTCGGATGCCGACATTCTGAAACTTTACGCTAAGACGGAACGACTTGTGCTTGCTGGATGGGAGGTTACCGATGTCGCCGGACCCGCAAAACAACTCAAATCAGGTGATTTGTTAGATGCTGCCGACTTTCGACAAGCCAGCCGAGACTACCCTGATCTTGAAGTAGAGAAGTGTTATCGCGTTATAGAAGTAACTGATAAGGACTGCCCACTGGAGATTGGACAAGAACTTACATATAAAGATCGTACGAACCTTCGGAGAAAATGGAAGGGCTTTGAAACTGAGCTTCTTCGACGTGTAATTGACACCCATAACAGTGGATGTGAGTTCGTTCCCGGCCAAGTGCTAACGAATTCAGAATACGAAGATGCACGCGCCCGTTACGGAAGCAAAGCATTCACAGCTGAACAGCTTTTGGTCCAAGACAGTTCGGAAAGTGTCGGTAGAGTCTGCGCTGAAGACGTTACAAACCCAGCAGATCCTGAGGAAGTGCTCCTCACAGCGAATACGCTGCTCACTGAAACGGAATTAGAACGCCTCAGTGAGGCTGGCGTTGAAGCACTCATAGTGCTGGATAAGGAAGACTGCCAGCATATCCGATTCTTACGTAATACATTGGAGCGCGATAGACAAGCGGACTATGAAGATCCATATACTTTACAAGATGCCGCACTGCTTACAATTTTCCGCACACTGAGACCTGGAGATCCCGCTGGCATAGAGAACGCTCGTAAACACCTTTCATGGTTGCTCTTTGATGCCCACCGATACGATTTAGGCGTCGTTGGAAGGTACAAACTGAACCGAAAATTCCAGAATATTCCCATTTATGGTGAGGCACCTGAAGAGACCTTGCGCACGCTCCGTCCCGAAGATATTGCCGCTACAGTCGGCTATCTCCTTAAAGTCCACAATGGGATTGCCCCGAAAGACGATCTTGATCATCTTGGTAATCGCCGTGTCCGTGTTATCGGTGAGCTACTCGAAAACCAGTTCCGAATGGGTTTATTCCAGATTCGCAGAACGACGCGCGAACGTTTGAGTACCAACAACGATATTGCGAAGGTCGTCCCGTCTTCTCTCATAAATCCGAAACCGTTGATGATGGCACTTCGGGAATTCTTTGGATCTAACCAACTGTCACAGTTCATGCAACAGATTAATCCGTTGGATGAATTGACGCATAAGCGTCGTATCTCAGCGATCGGTCCCGGTGGACTCCACCGAGATAGAGCTACGGCAGCGGTTCGGGATGTCCATCGAACACACTATGGACGCGTCTGCCCCTTGGAGACCCCTGAGGGGCCGTCCATCGGTCTTATCGTTTCTTTGGCGTGTTATGGACGTATAAACCCGTACGGTTTTATAGAAACACCCTATCATAAAGTTGAGGATGGTCCAACACTGGGTCCAGTAGAATATCTCACAGCAGATAGCGAGGATACTGCGTACATCGCCGCGAAGGTACCCTTGCACGATACCCAAAAATCTGGAAATGGTAAGGAATCAGGGTTACAAATCCTTCCTACAGAAAATACACTCCCCGTACGTAGTGGCGAAGATGTGCTATCTCTTCCGATGGAAAAAGTGGACTATATCGGTGTGTCCCCGCAGCAGATCGTTGGTATTTCTGCCGCACTGGTTCCATTCTTGGAACACGAGGACGCAAACCGCGCATTGATGGGAGCCAACCACCAACGTCAGGCTGTGCCGCTTGTCCGTCCAGAAGCACCACTCGTCGGAACGGGGATGGAAGCACCCGCTGCCCTGTATTCAGGTGCCCTCATCACTGCGCAGCGAGCCGGGACTGTCACGAGTGTTTCCGCCGATGAGATTCTTATATATACTGGCGAAACACTTCATCACGACAAGGGTGAAAACACATTCAGCGAAATGGGCTACGATGTTTACACGCTCCAGACCTTCAAACGGAGTAACAGTGGCACCTGTATCCACCAGCGTCCCATCGTTGCGGTGGGCGATAAAGTTGAAGCTGGACAAGTTATTGTGGATGGCACCTCTACAGAGAGTGGTGAACTCGCTCTTGGGCGGAATATACTCTGTGCTTATATGCCCTGGGGTGGTCACAACTATGAGGACTCTATCCTGATCAGTGAAACGCTCATCAAGGAGGATACCTTCACCTCTATCCACATTGAAGAATTTGAGGTAGAGGCACGTGAGACGAAAGTAGGTCCGGAGGAAATCACCCGTGATATCCCGAACGTTAGCGAGCAGCGGCTCACCCAACTTGATGAAGAGGGTATTATTCGCGTTGGAAGCGTCGTAGGTGCCGGAAGCATTCTCGTCGGAAAAATTACACCGAAAGGTGAAAGCGAATATGGTCCCGAAGAGAAACTTCTGCGCGCGATCTTTGGCGAAAAAGTCAAAGAAGTAAGAGATGCTTCGACTTATGTACGTCCCGGAGTTGAAGGGGTCGTCATTGATGTAAAAGTGTTCTCCCGTAAGCCGGATGTCACCTCCCGTCGTGGAGGTTGGACACAAGGCGAATCAGGGTTATCAATGGCTGACAATTTGCGCTATGAATCGAAACGCAAGGAGATTGAGGAAACTTCGCGCGAGCAGATCGCCTCTATCCGTCGCCGAAAAACCGAAGAGATTCGCAAAACACTCATAGGATGTGAACTTGCGGATCCGCTTTACACAAAAGAGGAATCTGAACCGTTCGCTAATGCGGGTGATCCTCTAACAGCTGAGATTTTGGACGCTTATATTTCCGGTTTCACTGCAGATGAGTACCATCTGGTAACCGAAGATACAAACTCTGAAGCTTTTAGTGCTGAAACAGGTTATAGGGTAACGGATGTACCTGAACCGATTCCTACTATTGTGGTCCATCCGTCGGATTCTTCAGCAGTGCCAGAGTACTTTACGGAAGTATGTAAACCTATTTTAGGAAGTACGGAGCCATTCTTGCAGGAAACGGAACCTGTAGATGAACACTTAGAAGACGCTGATGCTGTGCTTCAGGGTTACAATAACAGTGTGATTGCTATTGCTGTGTATGAGGAATCGGGGTTACAAACCCCTCCTACAAACGGGTATAATTCCGAACATCTGACGGAAATGCTTGTTGCAGCAGAAGCACGATTTGGTTTATTGGTAACCAAAGGTGAGTCAGAACCCGATAACTGGAATTTCTATGAACTCACAGATGACGCTGTATTGCAACCGTGTGGGCGTTCTGAGTTTGAGACTGGAATTACCGAACAGATTGAAGCGGCTGGATGCCCTGTCGTTGAGACGCAGAGATTGAATGAGGAAGAATGGACGAACTTCAGTCAGGCTTATCCGGGTTTACAAGCCGAGTTATTTTGGCAAATTAACGAAGTTTTCGATCCTGAGTGCCCCTTGACTGAAGGTCAAGAACTCTCCGATAACGATTATCTACGAGTATCCAGGGATTTCCCCGCGCGTCCTATAGCAGCGGGGCAACGGTTGACTGCGGAGGAACTGGCACCACTCAACCGGACTATCAAGGATTTGAAAACCGACCGCGTCTGGCATATTACGGCAGTTTTTGATCCAGAGTGTACACTGCCTGTTGGAGAATATGTTTCTGACACCGACTATCAACAGGCGCGTAAATCCTGTAGCTTGTCTTTCACAGACATCCATGTAACCGATCCCGATGCCAGAGAGCATATCCAGCGCGTTGAAGAGATGGCACAAGGTAGAATAACCACTTACACTGAAGAGAAAGAACGTGCACTTCAACAGTTAGAGATGGGTGATGAACTGAAACCAGGAGTCATCAAACGCGTCAAAGTCTACGTCGCAAGCAAACGTCCGATTTCTGTCGGGGATAAGATGGCGGGTCGCTACGGTAACAAAGGTGTTGTTGCCAAAATCTTGCCCGCTGAGGACATGCCCTATCTCCCAGACGGCACTCCGGTTGAATTGGTACTGAACCCGTTAGGTGTGCCTTCTCGAATGAACGTCGGTCAAATCTTGGAGATTCATCTCGGATGGGCGTGTCATGAACTCGGTATTCGAGTGGAATCTCCTGTATTTGACGGTGCGACAGAGGAAGAAATCTTTGAAATGCTTGGTAAGACCGAGCTTCCAGAACGCAGTAAACAGACCGGTAAGAGCATCCTCTTTGATGGTAGGACCGGTGAGCCATTTGCCCAGGAAGTAACGGTGGGGCACGTCTATTTCCTCAAGTTGAACCACCTTGTTGCGGATAAGATGCATGCTCGCTCAACGGGACCCTATTCTCTTGTTACACAGCAACCGTTGGGTGGCAAGGCACAACACGGCGGTCAACGACTCGGTGAGATGGAGGTCTGGGCATTGGAGGCTTATGGTGCCGCCCATACGCTCCAAGAAATGCTCACGCTCAAATCAGATGATGTTCTTGGCAGAAGAGAAATTTACGAGTCGGTTGTGAAAGGGTTAAACCCTGATCCGCCCGGTACACCGGAATCATTCAAAGTCTTAGTCCGCGAACTTCAAACTCTTGGACTTCACGTATCCCTCGATAAGGATGAAGAACTTTAATTTTACCTTGCGGAAGAACAACGTGTGCTTAGACAATTACGTGCGTTTCTCAAATCCGCCTGCGCCGTTGTTGCAGGCTACAATTTAGGTGTAGGATTCATCCTTAACCAGAAACCTGCGCGTAACATTGTCCTGCAAGCCTTTATAGGCTTGCACATGGAGCGCAGCCCAGGAGGTCATAGTTAAAAAATGAATACGGCATTTGACAGCATCTCCATAAAAATAGCCTCGCCTGATCAGATTAAAGATGAGTCGAAGAAGACCAGTTGCAAACGTCGGAATCCTGCCCAATCAGCGGATGAACCTTTTATCTGCCCAGAGAAAGGGACGTGTAGTTGTGGCGAGGTCAAGAAGGCAGAGACTATTAACTACCGCTCCTTTCGTCCAGAACCGGAGGGTCTCTTCTGTGAGGCTATCTTTGGACCACAAAAGGACTGGGAGTGTAACTGCGGTAAGTATAAACGGATTAAACATAAAGGGATGATATGTGACCGTTGTGGTGTTGAAATTACACAACAGCGCGTTCGCAGAGATCGACTCGGATATATCCAACTCGCCGCACCTGTTTCGCATATATGGTACTTTAAAGGAATTCCTTCCCGGATCGGCACTTTCTGTGAACTCTCCTCACGTGATGTTGAACGTGTACTCTATTTTGAGGGTTTTATCGTTGTCGAAGTGACTGACCCAGAATGTCCTCTCGAACGTGGGCAAGTGCTAACCGAAATCGAGTACATAGAGCACAGCAACAAGTACTGGGGAGGATTTCGGGCTGGCACTGGCGCCGAAGTCATTCGCGAATTACTGAGTGATATTGATCTTGAGGCAGAGATAGAGAAGTTAACCGCAGAACTGGAGGCAACAACGAGTCACCAGAAAAAGTTGAAGATCGCTAAGCAACTGAAACAGATAGCGGACTTTGCAGAAATCGGTCAGCGACCCGAGTGGATGATTTTGGACGTTATTCCTGTTATCCCGCCGGATTTACGACCGCTTGTTCCGCTTGAAGGTGGACGTTTTGCTACCAGTGACCTGAATGATCTGTATCGCCGTGTTATCAATCGAAACAACCGACTGCGCAAACTGATACAGCTCCGTTCTCCAGAAGTTATTCTCCGGAACGAGAAACGGATGTTACAGGAAGCAGTTGACGCATTTTTCGACAATGGACGGCACGGTAGGCGTGTCACCGGTCCAGGGAATCGTCCGCTCAAATCCCTTGCCGATGTTCTCAAAGGTAAGATTGGGAGGTTCCGTCAGAATCTGCTTGGTAAGCGGGTTGACTACTCCGGGCGTAGTGTCATCGTTGTTGGACCTGAATTGGGGTTGCATCAGTGTGGGATCCCAAAACGCATGGCAATAGAGTTGTTTAAGCCGTTCATTATTGAGCGCCTTCAAGCGTATGGCCATACGCAGACAATTAAGCGTGCGAAACATGAAGTTGAAAACGTTGGTCCCGATTCTGATGTGTGGAAAGTTGTAGAGGAAGTCATCGCGGATCATCCAGTTCTACTCAACCGCCCGCCAACCTTGCACCGGCTCGGCATTCAGGCATTTTTGCCCGTTTTGGTAGAAGGCAAATCGATCAGGATTCCGCCACTCGTCTGTAAAGCGTTTAATGCTGATTTTGATGGCGACCAGATGGCAGTCCACGTACCACTTACTGTGGAAGCACAAGCTGAAGCGAAACTCCTAATGCTCAGCAGTCATAACATTCTCAAGCCCTCACACGGTGATCCTGTTGCTGTTCCGGAACTTGACATGGTCCTCGGACCCAGTTTCCTGACAAAGGTGTTGCCAGAGTATGCGGCGGATGCGGCACTTCTGCATGATGCCTACACAACAAGCAATCCTTCTGCTTTTGATGCTCTCCGTGAAAAGCCGTGGTTCCATCGTCGCTACTCACATCCAGAAGAGGTTATTACTGCTCATGCAGCGGGTCAACTTAAATTGCACGACAGCCTCCAACTCTTCTTTGCATCTAATGGGAATAACGAGAAAACCACAGAACCAATTCTGACGACGGTAGGTCGGGTAATGTTCAACGAAGTACTGCCGCTCGGTTTAGAGTGGGAGGACGAAAATTCGCAGCAGCGACTTCCGTTCTTCAATGCCGAAGCCGGAGGTAGAGAATTATCTGCGCTGATCCATCGATGTTTTAACGAATTGGGCACACGTGTCACGACAGAAGTGCTTGAGAAAGTCCAGAAACTCGCTTTTGAGTATGCGACGCTGAGCGGTATTTCGCCGGGTATCCTGGATTACATTACCCCTGACAATCGCGATGCCTTGGTGAACAAAGCCCAAGCAGATATTGACGAACTCCTTAGCGATGTCACAGCGACCGAGCGCGAAGAACATGAAAACGAGCAGATTCGCATCTGGTTGGATGCCCTCAAAGAAGTTGAGGATGAAATGTTCGATGATTTGCCCCGGTTAGAGACCTCCCTCGTTGAGCGCGGCGACCCTCGAAAGATTCATCCGTATGTCGACCCTGATGGGTCAGAGATACGCGACGGAACAGTAGAGGGTTTCAGTCCGGTACATATCATGGCAGATAGCGGGGCACGTGCCCGGAAGAATCCATTTATGCAAATCAGTGCCGTTATCGGGTTGAAAGCGAAGCAGAGCGGGGAAATTCTCATTCCGCCGATCACCTCCTCTTATCGAGACGGATTGGATGTACTCGACTACTTCAACTCTACATACGGATCCCGTAAAGGTTTGGTAGATACGGCGATGAAAACCGCCGCGTCGGGTTACCTTACTCGGAAACTTGTAGATGTGGCTCAAGATGTCCGTGTCACCACTGAAGACTGCGGCACCCTTAATAGCATTCTAAAGTTTGCGACAGACGGAGGGGACCTTGCTTTCAAGATTAGCGGACGCACGGCTGCCGAAGATATTCTCAATCCAGAGAGCGGGGAGTTGCTTGTTCCGTCGGGTGATATTATATCCGAGGATGCGGCGAACAAGATTGACACCCTCGGCATAAGAGTGGTGAAAGTGCGTTCTGTGCTTACGTGCCAAACCGAGGACGGTGTCTGTGCAAAATGCTACGGCAACGATTTGACGACAAATGATCTTGTCAACGTTGGCGAAGCCGTCGGCATCATTGCGGCACAATCTATCGGTGAACCGGGCACGCAGCTCACTATGCGGACGTTCCACACTGGTGGTGCTGTTGAAGATGTTTCAGAAGCACGTCAGCGCAGAATTTTGTCTAAAGTCGATGGCATCGTGTATTTCCGAGATTTCCAGCCCGATCGGACGGTCGAAAAAGAGGGTGAACTCTGGGTGGCTACCGAAAACAGAGGAAATCTTGACGGTCCCGCATATAAGGTTCAACAAATCAATCATCCTGAGTGTCAATTACGTGAAGGTGAACTGCTCAGCGAAAAGCAGTATACGGAAAACACCGAACGTTTCAAAGGCTTTGACACTAAGACGTGGCAGTATGAAGTCACGGAGGTCTTGGATAGCAACTGTGATTTGAAGGTAGGGGACCGGCTGTCTCAAGCAGAATACGTTAAGGCACAGATGGAATATGGTTTCCAGCGATTTGTGAACTCGAAATACCGAGTGACGCGGGTGCAACACCCTAAACTCCCCTTGACTGTTGGCACTGAACTTACTGAAGAAGAGATAGAGCAATTGAGAGCAGAGGTCCGACAAGGGGTTAGTGGAGAATGGCACTACTTGGATGCAGAAACAGGTGAGCGTATTGCTATTGAAAGTCTTACAGCAGTTTCAGGTTCTGAGCGGGCGAATGGAAACCCCTCTGATAGTCCCGATACTGCGAATGCCTCTGGGCGAGATGCAAGCTTTAATCGTGTGTACCGTGTAACCGAGATAGATAAGCGGACAAGCAAAGACTTCGGATTTAAGGTAGGAGACGAAGTGGCACCAGAGGATATCGCTCCGTTGCTTAATCCATTTGAGGTTGAGGCGAAACCCGTTTACGTTGTACATACAGAGGTTGGTGAATTTACGATTGATCAGACCCTAACGTCCCGTGAGTACGAGGATGCTCGTACAGAGTATCAACAGCTTGAACGCGCATTTAAAGTTGAAAAACAGGACGTTGAGAGGCACTATGTAACAGCTGTGTATCATTCGGATTGTCCACTTGAAAAGGGCGAAGAATTGAGCGAGTCAGCCTTAACCCGGGCACACAGACGGTTTACAGGTTTCGACGCCCAAAGGCTGCGACACCGTGTAACCCAGGTTCATCATCCTGAGTGTCCACTCAAGCCGGGTGATCTGATTAGTGAGAATGAGGCAAAACAGATCCAGGAACGCTATCCTGGGTTCACCACTTCGGAAAGTAAGAGCACCGCGGGTGGCTTCGCCGGGGAACGTATGTACCGTGTTACATCCGTCAATCACCCTGCCTGTGAATTAGAGGTTGGCGAACTCTTGACGCAAAAAGAGTCATCCAAAAACCGTCGAGAGTACAAGGGCTTTGAAGTGATACGTTATTATGAAGTGACCCACATCGAAGATGGAACGACGGAGTTAAGTGTCGGTCAACATCTCACCGAGATTGAGTATAAGGCACTCCGTAAGAAGGATCCCGCATTAGCAGAAAAAGTCAAGAGTGTCTATGAGGTGGTTAGCGTCCATCACCCTGAATTGAATCTGGAGGTTGATCCTGAACCCAGTGAAGAGGAAGATAAGACCTACCTCAGTGAAGAGGACTATAAGACCTACCATCGCCAGTTTAAAGGGTTTGATACTGAACTGGTTTATCAGATAACTGAAGATAAACGGGAGGTTGATGAACCCCTCGAAGTCGGGACGATTCTCCCTTCAAAGGAATTCCGTGCCTTTGAGAAGGCAAACCAGCGGGTGACGCACAAGGTCACTGAGGTCTATCATCCCCACTTCACGTCCGCTGTTGGCGACGCATTGCCAGAAGAAACGTACAATGAAGCATCGAGACGGTATCCCGGATTTGAAGTCGATGAATTGTCATTGCGGATGCGTATTGAGGTAGAAACAACGGATGGGAATCGGGTGCCGCATGTCATTCCTACGGGTTACTCCTTCTCTTTGACAGAGGGTGACAGTATCCGGAAGGGAGAAACGCTGGCAGAGCTTCATGAAAGAACAGCGAACCTTGACATTGTAGCAGGTATACCGCGTGTCACTGAATTGTTTGAAGCGCGCCACCCGAAACGCGGTGAAGCCGCCGAAATCGCTGAAATTGAAGGTTATGTCCAATCTGCTGGTACGAAATCAGGGATTCCTGCCTACCGTATTGAGCACGAGGGACATCAGAGTGATATCTATCAGATACCCGATGAGAAGCGACGCGTCGCTGAAGACGATTGGGTAAATGCCGGTGAACCCCTCACCGATGGTTACCTCAATCCGCACGATATTTTGAAGATCGGGCGGACGACTATTGAAGGTGTACCAGTTGAGGGTGACGAGGCGGTCTGGTCATACCTCGTCGACGAAGTCCAGAAAGTCTACGGCAAAGGGACTGTCAACGATAAACACGTTGAGACGATCGTCCGACAGATGTTGACGAAGATTCGCATCACCGATCCGGGTGACACAAACTTCTACCCGAACGACGAAGTGCCACGCAAACAATTTGAACGCGTTAACAGTGAAATTGAGGAAAACGGTGGCACACCTGCTTCAGGGGAATCGATTCTTCAAGGCATCAGTAAAGCCGCCTTGAGTACAGATAGCTTCATCTCCGCTGCATCCTTCCAGCAGACGACGAAAGTGCTAACGGATGCTGCTGTCGCTGGACAGACCGATAGACTCTTCGGACTGAAGGAAAACGTTATTCTCGGCAGACTTATACCAGCGGGTAGTGGGTTCTCCAGTTTCCAGAACTTAGAGGTATCCGCTATTGAGTCAGAAATAGACGAAGCTGGGGACGATGAATTTTAATCTTACCTTGCGGTTCGGTCAGGTGGGTTGAGCAGATGAAGTCCCTTTTCGTATATCTGGGGGAAACACCCCAGCAAAAACCCTGCGCCGGTGTTGCAGGCTATGCGCTTTGGTATTGATGATTAAATATTATAGGGCGGGTACCTCTACCCGCCCTACTTTTTTAATAACTGCTCTACCTAACCTAAATTCGGTCGCGTCATATCCCCTGGCAAAACAAGTTCATCAAACGCCTCACCTGTTAGTACTTCAAGAGCTACAGCCGCCTCGCGCAGTGTGCTTCCGTGTTCATGCGCATATTGCGCAACTTTCGCCGCCTTATCATATCCAATATGCGGGGTCAACGCCGTCACAAGCATTAGTGATTCTGAGAGGTGCCGCCCTATCGTTTCAGTATTTGGCACAATGCCTTCGACACAATTCTCGCGGAATGACTCACATGCATCACCGAGGAGTTGTATGGATTGTAAGGCATTATAGGCAATCACAGGCATAAATACATTCAGTTGCAATGCCCCATTCGCTCCCGCGAATGCCAAGGTTGTATCATTTCCCATCACCTGTGCACACACCATCGTGACGGCTTCACATTGTGTCGGGTTCACCTTTCCTGGCATAATCGAGCTTCCGGGTTCCATCTCAGGTAACTGCAATTCACCGAGCCCACACCGGGGTCCCGAAGCGAGCCATCGGATGTCGTTTGCAATTTTAAACAGGGCAACCGCCAGTGTTTTCAAGGCACCGCTTGCACTCACAACCGCATCCCGACACGCAAGTGCTTCAAATGCGTTTGGTGCGCGTTTGAGTTTATAGCCCGTCGTCTCCGATAACTTTGCCACAACCCATGCTGTATAGTCCGGATGTGTATTCAGTCCCGTCCCAACAGCTGTTCCACCAATTGGGAGTTCACAGAGATGCGGCAGCGAAGCATTGATGCGTTGTTCTGCGGCAGCGAGTTGTTGTGTGTAAGCACTAAATTCCTGTCCGAGTGTGAGTGGTGTCGCATCCATCAGATGCGTTCGTCCAATCTTAACAATCTCCGCAAATGTAGAGGCCTTTTCTGCAAACGCCGCTTGCAATGCATTTAGACGCGGTAAGAGATGTTCTTGGATTTGTCGGACCATTGCCAAATGAATGGCAGTTGGGAAAACATCGTTTGTGGATTGGGACTTGTTGACGTGGTCGTTCGGATGGATCGGATCTTTACTCCCCAACTCGCCACCAAGCATCTCAATTGCCCGATTCGAGATGACTTCATTGACATTCATGTTTGTTTGGGTTCCACTACCTGTCTGCCAAATACGGAGTGGGAAGTGATCATCTAATGTTCCATTGATAACTTCTTGTGCGGCATCGCTGATGGTTTCAGCAAGCCGGTTTTCGAGCAAACCGAGGTCTGCGTTGACGTGTGCGACCGCCTGTTTGATGGTGCCGAGTGCCCATATCGCGGCACGTGGCAAACGTTCTTCACCAATCTTAAAATTTTGGAGCGCACGCTGTGTTTGTGCCCCCCAATATCGGTCATCTGGGACGTGAAGTGTCCCCATACTATCTGTTTCCGTTCGCATTTTTTAATTTTACCTTGCGGTTTGGTGAGGGTGGCTGTATCAATAACGCTCCTTTTCGTATACTCGCCTGCGCCGGTGTTGCAGGCTACGTTCTTTAATGAGGAAAAGACACCTCGCCGTACGCCTCCCTCGACTCCTTTCAATTTTAATTTTACTATTATACCATATAGAAACAAAGGTGTCAAAAAACAACCGTAACGCGGATCAATTCGTCCACTAAAAATTTGCTATTTCCTTTCAGACATGGTATAGTTAAAGAATAAGCAAGTCGTTTTGTTGGAAACATGTGACGAAATCGGTAGTTTGTTAACCCTAAACGCGTAGCCCGTAAGCGTAGCGGAGGGGTTTTTGATAGGGTGTTTCCTCAATTTTTTTAGATATACGGAAAGGAAACCCATCAATATCCAAACCCCCCTGACCGAACCGCAAGGTAAAATTAAAGAATGGATGCAACATTAACCAATCCGTATCTGACAAATGCTTTAGCAGCACCTCCACCGCAAACCTATCGATCCAAACGCTGGCGAGAGCGCGGGTATCATCCCGACCTGCGTCCGATTTCACCGGACAGCGAATGTGGGACGCTGATAGGACAGATGGGCTGGGTCGGAGCACATGCGCACGCTCACGAATATTTATGGGCGACTGCTGGCAACATGGGAGCAGTTTTAACTGAAACGATTGAGGAGGCATGTCTCATCCCTTACAACGCATCGCCGCGCTACCAATTGCCCCCGCAGATTGTTGTTAAAGGGTTAGCTGGACGACACGTCCTACTCACAAAGTCGGGTTCACGTTTGGATATGATTGGTATTGAGCACCCTGCTCTCAATTTAACGCTCGTTGAGGTCGAACCCGATGGCGTACATTATCGCATGCGTTTCGGCACACCGGACCAAGCGGCTTTAGATTCAAATCGAGAAGCTATAGCACCACCAGCACCGACAAGTGAGATGTTCCACTACCTCCTTATCTTTGAACAGTTAGAAGGGGTCGGGTTTAATGCACTTGTGCACTTGCAACCGAAGTTTTTAAATCTAATTTCTCGTACAGAACACGGCGCACCCGATGGGTTTTACAACTTCCTCAGAGGATATGAACCGGAGACACCCATTATATACGATGAATCCAGTGGTATCGGGTTCGTGGAAGAGAAGGCACCTGGTATCCCCGAGCTATCTTATGAGAGTTTACGGCTTTTCCAGAACGGTGGGAATGCGGAACGACATATTCTTTATTGGGTGGGTCATGGAACGTTCTCGCGCGGTAAAGATCTCCTTGATGCTTACAAACATGCAGAATATTTTGAAGCCGCAGCAAGAATGGCATGGGAAGCAAATCAACAACGTGTTGATGCACAAGCCTATACGGAAGAAATCGTCAGTTGTATCTTACGTGAATTTAATGCGAATCGTGAGGGGTCTACCCAACCAGATGTTGGTTTTGAAGATGTCGATACACCGAGTCAATCCGACAACGTCTACAATTATCCGTAAATCTATTTTTTCACAGCGAGCCCCACATCCGCCTCAACAGTGGCAGTAGACAGCACTGCGTCTTCATAGAAATGGAGGAACAACATACATGCGAGATCCGATAGATGTCCAAGGTTTGGAGCATGACAACGTGGAAACTGAAGAAGATCCAGCGAGAGATCAACTGGAGGCACAGCTCCGCGATAGCATCGTCGGCAGATATATCAGGAGTTATAACAAACGCCTACGCACGCTCAACCAAGAATTAGAGGACATACGACAGCAGGTTGACGACAAACTCGCTCGTATAGATCGAAGCGTTACCGAAGAAATAGCAGAAGTCAAAACCGATATTCGTAGTATATCCGACAAGGCTGGAGGCGAAGATTTAGGGTTAACGCTGGAAAAAATTGAGGGACTCATCGATGCGAAGCTTGATGCGAGACTTGATGGGATTACTGCACGTGGCGAGGCGGACCTCCAAAAATTGTCAACATTAATCAACGATTTCGCCAGCGAGTTCCAGAAGCAAATCGATCGACTCACCAACGAGGCGAAACTCATGCGAGACCAAGCACGTCGGAATCAGGAGACTCTACGCACAGAGTTAGTTTCTGAAACTGAAACGCTTGAAACGACCAAAGTTGATCGGTTAACCTTAGCGGAAACCCTCATTATGCTCGGGATGAAGTTGAAAGACGATGGCTTGCTGGACGAATTCGGAATAAATTTGGATCTCGATGAAGCCTTAGATGGCACCTCAGAAAATGACGAAAATTAAGTATACTGTTATAGCCATTTTTCTGGCAATCCTCGGTAGCATTACCGGGCAAATCGCAGCGGATGAACCGGTTTCCTCCGGCGAGATCTCAGTTCTTGTTGTTGGTGATATTACTATCGGTAGCCGGATGACTCCCTTGATTGAAAGCAAAGGTGCTGGCGTATTTTTTCAAGGAACTACCGACCTGATTCGATCCGCGGATGTGGCGACCGCTTCCCTGAACGCGAGCATATCGGAAAGAGGTGAGCCGCGGTACGGCATTGAACACCCTTTTCGAGCGGCACCGGGACTCGGCAGAGCCATTGCAAATGCTGGATTTGATGCCGTCTCCTTAGCCACTCCGCATATAATGGACTTCGGTTTTGAGGCGTTGGAGGATACAATCACAGAACTGGAGTGGTACGATGTCAAACCGATCGGTGCTGGTACGAGCGCGGAAACGGCGAAACGCCCGGCATGGGTGCCAGTCAATCTAAGTGAGACTGAGGCACAGGTTGGATTGTTAGCGTATTACCGTGTGAATGAATTCGCACAATACACCGAGGATCCACTTGCTTATGCCGTTTATAGTGAAATGACAAACGCTGTCGAGCAAATACGGACGAAAGCGGCACTCGTGGTTGTCTGGTTACACTGGGGAAGCAGAAGTCGTTCCATGGATGAGGCAATCGGGCGACAGCAGATTTTTGCCCATGCTCTCATTGATGCAGGAGCAGACATGATAGTATGCCAGCAACTCCATACCTTTGGTGGTATCGAGTTGTATCAGGGCAAACCGATTGTTTACAGTCTTTCAGATTTTATCTATGATGCTTACGATAAGCAGCACTCGCATATAGTTATCCCAAAGGCAACATTTGAGGCTAAGACCCTGAAGTCAATTGAGTTAATTCCGATTTTGACGGATCCGCCGAAAACCTCAATCCGTCCCGGAAAATCTACGGAAACCTCAACAACACCTGAAGTCTCGAATCAGTTTCCGAGTATCTTAACCGGAAAGGCGGCGGTAGACACCCTGCATAACTATCAGCAACGTTGCGCGGAATTGAAAACGGAGGTGTTCATAGAAGACGAACGCGGGTGGATTCGATTTTTTAATAATTAAGGTATAAATAAAATATGACAGACAATACGGGGGATGTAGCGCAGAACTTGTTCAGAGGTGAACGTGGGTTAACGCTCAAAGCATTTCTCATCGCAATGCTTTTGATTCCTCTTAACGTTTTCTGGATTATCGAGCTGGAGGTTGTCCGTTATACACATCCGACGCTAATTCATCCGTTGTCCAATGTCATCTTCATAATCTTTTGGCTGATGGTGTTTAGTGCAGTGTTGGGAAAATTATCTCCAAAACTGCGGTTGACACCGGCGGAGCTGCTCACAGTTTATGTCATGTTGTGCATCGTCTCTTCGCTCTGCTCGCACGATATGATGGAAATCCTTGTCACTATCCTCGGACATCCGTTTCGGTTCGCAACGTCCGAGAATGAATGGCAACAACTTTTTTGGAAGGAACTTCCGACTTGGCTAACCGTCCAAGACCCCAGCGTCTTATCGGGGTATTATGAGGGACAATCCAGTCTTTACCGAGAGGCGCATCTCATCGCTTGGGCGGTTCCTGTGGTGTGGTGGACAGTCTTTATCCTTGTGTTGATGTTCGTTATGTTGTGCATCAACACACTGCTTCGTATCCAATGGACTGAGCGAGAACGACTAACTTATCCGATTATTCAACTTCCGCTCGCGATGACGGAGCCGAATACAAGTTTTTTCAAAAATAAGTTAATGTGGTTGGGATTCAGTATTGCCGCAGCCATTAGCATCCTAAACTTACTGAATTCGATTTATCCAGCAGTTCCGTATCTACCTGTTAAACGGCAAAACATCCACCAATACTTCACCGGTCGCCCTTGGAATGCGATGGGGGGTGTGCGCCTCTCGTTTTATCCCTTCGCAATTGGGATTAGTTTCCTGATCCCGCTGGATCTACTTTTTTCGTGTTGGGCGTTTTATTGGGTGTACAAATTTGAGTTAATGGCAGGTAGTATTCTCGGGATACGGAATTTACCGGGCTTTCCTTATGCGGATGCACAGAGTTTTGGGGCGTATATGGTGCTTCTTGGGACCGCTGGATGGGTTGGAAGAACGCATATCAAACGGGTTTTTATCGGAGTTGTAGATGGGTTCCGAGGCACATCTCAGATGCAGATGCAGCGAGAACCGATGCCTTATTACATCGCTTTTCTCGGCATTGTGATCGGGATGCTGTTTTTGTCCGTATTCTCGTATAAGGCGGGAATGTCACTCTGGGTAATTCCGATATTTTTTGGGCTCTATTTTCTGCTCGCGACGATGATTGCTCGGCTTCGGGCGGAATTGGGATTCTTGGTTCACGATTTACACAGAGTCGACCCACACGGGTTAATTGTAACAGCGTTCGGCACCCAGCGTTTAACGACGAGCACAAAAACGGTTTTCTCGTTGTACATGTTCTTTAATCGAGCCTATCGAGCACACCCGATGCCGCAAGAACTGGAAGCGTTGAAAATTTCAGAGCGGCGGCAGATCCGTCCACAACACACCGCCGCGGCGATTATTATTGCAACCTTCGTCGGTGCGGTCGTTATATTCTGGCTACTTTTAGATAGTTACTATAGGCACGGTGCCGAGACAGGCTATTACGGTCCCTGGGCATTAGGGTTCGGTAGGGGCGTTTATCGACAACTCGAAAACTGGTTAAATTATCCGCAAGGCACGGATGTCCCCGCACTCGCCTTTATGGGAGGTGGTGCGGGTGTCGCCTTCGGACTCATGTTATTGAGAACCCGTTTCCTATGGTGGCCCCTGCACCCACTCGGTTATGCGATGGCAAACAGTTGGGGCATGTACAACCTCTGGAGTTGTCTCTTCGTCGCATGGGTAGCAAAGGCAGTTATATTGCATCAAGGAGGACTCAAAGCCTACAGACGTATGGTGCCGCTCTTCCTCGGACTTGCCCTCGGAGACTACATAAGCGGCAGTTTGTGGAGCATCGGTAGCATTCTCGCGAACACTACGCTATATCAATTCTGGCCCTGATGTGTCACCAACCGTGTTCCCTTATCTGTTCCTTATTAAGCGGTCAAATTGACTTATGAAATTATAACTCTTTTAAGACCGTGCCAGTTTGGCAGACATTCAGTGAGAATTTTCGTTATTTCAAGCAATTGCCATTGGCATAGATATTGCACATTGTTCGAGAAATAGAAAGTTAAGGAGAAAAACATGGAAACCAAAGAGAGAAAAAAAGAAATCATACAGGAAAATATCACCGAAGAAGAAGAAAAAGAAATCATACAGGAACTCCCCCTGCTTCCCTTAGATGACCTTGTCGTTTTTCCATATATGCCGCCGGTGCCACCATTTCCGCCACATCACGTCGCACTCACCGGGAAGATGGCGACTACGGCTGTTGAACATGCTATGGAAAACGAGAGGATGCTTTGCATTTTCCGTCCGAAAAAGGAGATCTCTAAAGAGAATATCAAGGATCTTAAAAAGAGCAACTTCAGTCCAATCGGGAGTTTAATACACATCCTTAGATACAAAACTGACGATGAAGATGTGCTGTTTCTCGCAGTTGGACGTGAACGCGTCGAAATCGAGGAGATTTTGCACACAGAACCGTTCGTCAAGGTTCGGGTTAATGTCATTAACGGTGATAATGAAGACCTTATTGGTAACCCAGAAATGGATTTGG
Source organism: Candidatus Poribacteria bacterium (assembly GCA_965208635.1). GTDB lineage: Bacteria > Poribacteria > WGA-4E > WGA-4E > WGA-3G > WGA-3G. The sequence goes on along the minus strand of OZ242349.1, from coordinate 3,753,646 downwards.
AGGTGGAGGCACTCGTCCGCAGCAACGACGAAATGTTTCAGCGGATTGTTCAGATGTCATCGCGCTACCAAGAGGAATACGGCAGTCTCACGAAAACAATGATTGAGGAACCGGGTCGCCTTGCCGACTATATCGCTGCTATGTTGGATTTAAAGCCACACGATAAGCAGCGCGTTTTGGAGGCGGTATCCATCCACAAACGTTTGAATACACTCGCTGTCATACTCGCTAAAGAACTCGATCTCCACGAATTAGAAAGCAAAATCCAAAATAACGCTCAAGCCGTCATTAACAAAGGACAACGTGAATATTATCTCAGAGAACAACTCAAAGCTATTCAGACCGAACTGGGTGAATCGGATGATCTTGGAATTGAAATCGATGAAATGCGGGAGCAGTTGAGCGAAACTGAAATGCCCGATAAAGCGAAACAAGCAGCGGAAAAAGAACTAAAGCGACTCTCTAAAATGCAGTCTTTCTCGCCTGAATCGACTGTCTCCCGAAACTATTTGGACTGGTTGTTAAATCTACCTTGGTGTGTCAGTACGGAAGATGCCTTAGATCTCACTGCGGCACAAGAGATTCTTGATGCGGATCACTACGATTTGGAAAAGGTCAAAGAGCGGATTTTGGAATATCTTGCTGTGCGCATGCTCAAAACCGATATGAAGGGACCTATTTTCTGTTTCGTTGGACCGCCGGGTGTCGGAAAAACCTCCCTTGGTCGATCTATCGCTCGCTCGATGAACCGAAAGTTTGTGCGTATCTCGTTAGGAGGTATGCATGATGAAGCCGAAATTCGTGGACATCGGCGCACTTACATCGGTTCAATGCCAGGGCGAATCGTCAAAGGGCTGCGACAAGCCGAGTCGAACAACCCCGTCTTTATGCTTGATGAGATTGACAAACTCGGCTCCGATTTTCGCGGTGACCCCGCTTCGGCACTGCTGGAAGTTCTTGATCCGGAACAAAATCATTCATTTACGGACAACTACCTTGACGTCCCGTTTGATCTCTCAAAAGTGATGTTTGTCACAACAGCAAATCAACTTCACACCATCCCGCCACCGTTACGTGACCGAATGGAGACCATCGAACTTCCTGGTTATACTGCCAACGAGAAACAGATTATTGCCAAACAGTATCTGATTCCACGTCAATTGAAAGAGAACGGGTTGAACGATGAGTTGATTGACATCAAGGATAAAGCGATTGATAAGGTCATCAGCGAGTATACGCGCGAGGCGGGTGTACGAAATTTAGAGCGCGAACTTGGCACTGTCTGTCGAAAAGTCGCACGGCGTGTCGCTGAGGGAAACACCGATCCGACAACCATTACGCCGAAGGACATCCAAGGTTATTTGGGACCCGCGAAGTTTGATTCTGAAATCGCGAGTCGTAAAGCCGATATTGGTGTCGCGACAGGGCTTTCAGTCACACCTGCTGGCGGCGAGATCCTCTTCATTGAAGTCGCTGCTACCAAGAAGATAAATGCTCAGACGCAAGTTCGTATTACCGGTCAGATTGGCGAGGTTATGCAGGAATCCGCACAGGCGGCCCTCAGTTATGTCAAATCCCAGTCTGATGTGCTTAAGTTTGATCCGAGTGTATTAGAAAACGACATTCACATTCATGTGCCAGCAGGAGCCATCCCTAAAGACGGGCCCTCGGCTGGTATTACAATTGCGACTGCCCTTGCTTCAATTGCCACACAGCAACAAATCAGTCCTGAGATCGCCATGACAGGCGAACTGACACTCAGGGGAAGGGTATTACCTATCGGAGGTGTGAAGGAAAAAATTCTTGCCGCGAAGCAGGCAGGTATCAAAAAGGTCATCATGCCACAAGGCAATGAAAAACATTTTATTGAAGTGCCTGAGGACATCCAAGCAGGTGTTGAATTTCTATTTGTGGAGCATGTCACCGAAGTTTTCACGGAAGTATTCGCATGAAACGCTTAAAGAAGTTGCTTTTTCCTAACTTTTTTTAATCCCAAAACTACTTATTGCGAAAAAAAATCAACCTCAATCGGATTGAGAAACCCTAAAAAATAAATTGAAACAGCAAAAACGCAACAGTGATGATGATGCTGTAGGCTACAAAATAGAAATTTATCATTTTCGCACTAGCGTTTGCTGATTTTGGATTCGATAATTCAGCGGATTTTTCGGGCGGGGGAACTTTTCCGCGCTTATCTTCTAACATCAGGGTCTGGTTCTTGAGAACAACAAGTAATTTATCCCTTTCTTCTTTTAGGTCTTGCTTGTCCTCACGCAAGTCCCCAATTTGTTCCTTCAAATTGGCGTTCTCTACCTGTAAAATCGCTATTGTCTCAAGACTATCATTTTGTCTCGGCGAGTCTCCCTGAGAATTATCACTGAGATTATCGGAGTTTCTTAGATGCCCGTAAAATCGCTCTAACTCAGCGGGGTCTACCACCTTACGCCCTCGTTCGTCTTTGTCCCATGAGAATTTGTTTTCTTGAACGTGCCGATACAAGGTGGGCTTTGATACTGGAACTAATTTTACAGCTTCTGAAATCAGTATTTTTGCGCGGTTTACCGTCCGCTGGAGTGATTAGTTATGTTTTGTGTATCTTTTTTGTTACAATAAAATAACTAGATGCTCCTTTATATATCTTTTCAGTTTCTATAGTTTGAAGATTCCCTTTTGCCATTAAATCGTCTAATTCGGGGCTTCTAAGTCTTCTTATAGGAATTGGAATTATTCCAGTTTTAGTCAATAGCCGAACAAGTTGAATCTGCATACTAACTAAAAATGACATCTTCTCCTGTAGGCAAGGTGTTACAGAAATAAATAATCCTTTAGGCTTTAGCAATTCATATATTCTCTGCATAATCTTATGCACATCTCCTATAGTATGTAACATATTGAAAGCCAGAATCACATCAAACGATTCTTTTTTATATTTTTTATCAAATATATCCGTTTGCACGAAATTTACATTCTCAACTGCACTCATAGCTGCTTTCTTTTTTGCAAGTTCAATCATTTTGGATGATGTATCAAGAGCATGAATCTCTTTCACCTGATTGGCAAGTTCACAGGCTGTTGTGCCTGTCCCACATCCATAATCCAAAACAATATCGCTAATATTGAGATATTTTTTAGTATTCTCTCTACTCTTTTTATGAATATATTCAAAACGCTCCTCTGTCTTGTCATAGTTTTTTGAAGCTTTATCCCAGAACCCTTCCGATTTATTCATTTTTTACTCCATATATTAATACCTAAATTTGGCGCAAATAAGTGTGAAATCGAGTGGAAATCAAATTTAAGGAAACGCAGATGAGCTAAGCATTTTCCACAAACACCTAAACAAAGGTAAGTCATCGAAATCTCATTTACCTTTACCTATAGTTATCATACAACATTTTCTATGAGTTATCAATGTAAAAAGCACAGTTTTTTGAGAATATTTTACATGGTGCTAAGGTGATTCAATATGTTATCATAGAATACAAACTACAGAAGGGATGAACACCTGATATGAGACAGTGCCTTGCTATCCAAAAAGCTATATCTTTCTCGGGAGAGATAGCGGAAAAGATTCAAGTAGAAGCTGAACGATTGAATGTCTCCTTCTCGGAGATCGTCCGCGAATGCGTTATAAACGATCTGCCCCGGCTTCGGGAACGCAAGCGAATAAAGAAGCGAAATCCTGCTTAGAACCCACGCCACGCTTGACTTTGTATCACCGGAAACTTTCACGGAAAGGAGACCGGAATTGGATTTTTCACAATGGAGCCCCTCACATCTACTTGTTGTTGCTATCACACTGCTTGCCTTCGGTGGACAGCTGATAGCGATTTTAACTTACTTGAAAATCACCGCAAAACAGCATAGCATTGAGAATATCAATTGGAAAATGGCACGCGCCAGTGCCCGATTTTTTACATTGCCCGTTGTGTGTCTGTTTGCCATTTCATCTGTGGCGCAGGCGAACATAACAGGCGGTGGAAGTCTCGATTCCACAATAGTGACGTACTTTCTCAAAGACATCGCACCTATTCTTGATAAGCACGGGTGTTCAGCAGGTATGTGCCACGGGAAATTTGGCGGACAGGGTGGATTAAATCTCTCTCTGTTAACCTTAAACCCAGAATCAGATTACGAACCTATTGTTCACCACAGTCGCGGCAGACGTATCAATCTGCTTGAACCAGATCAGAGCCTCTTTTTTCTTAAACCCACCGGACAGATAGCACATGAGGGTGGCTTACGATTTGATCCGAGTTCGGATGAAGCCTTAACGATTCTCCGGTGGATCGAAGCCGGTGCCCCCTTTCCTAATAACGAACCACGCCTCAGGAAACTTGAGATCCAGCCGAATTCTTTTGTGCTCTCCGATGTCGGAGAGACAGCACAACTGAAAGTCCTCGCCTATTTTTCTGACGGATCTGTTGAGGATGTAACCGAAAAAGCCGTTTATGAATCCAAGGACGCACCGGTCGCTGAAGTATCCTCTATTGGCGAAGTGACGAGTGTTCGCTGGGGAGGAACTGCCGTTATTGCGCGATTCTTAGGTGTTGTTACCGCATCGTTTGTAACAATTCCGCGAGCAGAACCCGTGGTTTTCGAGTCACAGCGTGAGGAATTTATCCCTAATAACTTTATTGACGAGTTTGTCTTCGCAAAACTCAAAAAATTGAATGTCCGCCCCTCTGCATTAACGTCCGATGGGACATTTATACGTCGAGTCTATTTGGACACTATCGGTCAACTGCCAACACCTGATGAGGTGAAAGCATTCCTCGCAGATAGGCATCCCAACAAACGCGCGAACCTCATTGATACGCTTCTTGAGAGGCAGGAATGGGTAGACCTGCGAACGTTGAAATTAGCCGATATGTTGCGCATTCATCCCCGTAGGTTAGGGAACGGTGCGTTCGGTGAGCGTGGTGCCACACTCTTTCACGAATGGGTCCGTGAGACTGTCGCGAAAAACAGACGTTACGACGAAGTCGTCCGAGAACTCATCACTGCACGGGGGAGTACGTATCAGCACGGTCCCACGAACTACTACCGTATCGAGCAACAACCATCGGGCAGAGCAGAAACGACTGCACAGGTGTTTCTCGGTATCCGTCTGAGTTGTGCAAGATGCCATAAACATCCATTTGACCAATGGACGACTGACGACTATTGGAATTTTGCCGCCTTCACCGGAAAAGTGGGAGTCCGAGGCGGTGAACTTTACAACGAGCAGGTTATTTACTATAATCCGACAGGACGCGTTATCAATCAATCTGTGCAAGGCAACCGTGGCGAGGTGGCATTACCGACCTTCCTCGGTGGTGAGTCGCTCACACCGAATTATCAGGGCGATGTGTTACAAGTACTGGCAGATTGGATGACCTCCTCGACAAACCCATATTTCGCGAAAGCGACTGTGAATCGTATCTGGAGCCAGTACTTCGGAAGAGGGATCGTTGATCCTGTTGATGATATGCGTGCGACGACTCCGCCAAGTGTTGAAGGGCTTTTAGATGCATTGGCAACTGATTTCGTGCAAAGCGGGTTCAATATGAAACACATCATTCGGCGGATTCTCAACTCACGCACATATCAACTCTCGGCAGAACCGAATGAGACGAATCAGCTGGATGACCGATTTTTCTCGCGTTTCTATCCTCGACCAATGGTGGCACAGGTGCTGTTAGATGTTTTAAACGATGTCACAGGCACCAGAGAAAAGTATGGACGTTATCCAATCGGCACGCGTTCCGTGGAATTACCGCTGCCGGTGAGTTCACGCTTCTTATCGCTCTATGGACGCTCTTCTCGTGAATTCCTCGGTGATTTGGATCCGAAGTTGGAACCGACACTCGCCCAAGCACTCCACATGATTAACTCCAACTATGTCCATAAAAAATTGAAGAGTTCGGATGGATCACTCAGCCATCTACTCCAGACTGAACCTGACAATCAAGAACTTGTTATCGAGTTGTACCTTAGCACGTTAAGTCGGTTCCCGACGGATACGGAACTTGAAACGGCTGAAACATATATCGCTGAGAGCCCGGAGCGCCGCTCTGGATCTGAGGATCTCCTATGGGCACTCATCTCATCAAGAGCATTTCTCTTTATCCAGTAGGGACGAGATTACCTTGGGAAAAACACCCAAGCAAAAACCTCCTACGGCAGTACAACCTTATGGCGAGGCATCGAAGCCTTACCATTTCCACCTCATCAGTTACTGAACGAGGCCCTGTCCTCGTGTTTTGTAATCGTGTAACTCTCAACCAGAATTAACAATGGAGGAAACATCAATGATAGGCTTAGGACGCTATTTCAGATTCAGTTTTTCTGTGATACTTCTATTCGGAAGCCTCGTAATGTCGGCGTTGGGACAGGGAGAAAAAAAGGAAGACCTGATTGGGCATTGGACCTTTGAGAAAGGTGCCGAATTGGAGGACCTTACCGGACACTTTAGCGATATCGATCTCTTAGGTGCCGACGTGAAAGACGGAAAATTGCGGATCGGCAGTAATGAGTGGGCAATGACCACAGGTTATAAAGGACCTGACATCGGTCCCGATAAAACACTGGTAACATGGCTCTATTTAGATGATTTGAACGTCACAAGAGGTGCCACGCTGGCGGTCAATAAAAGCAGTGGGGATACCTTTGATGCGATCGTCTATGCGGAACGCCAACCGAAACGTTGGATGGCTGGCAGCAGTTTCTTTAGACGTACACAGGACGCTATTCCTGGATTTGAGGAAAAGGAGACAGGCAAGTTAATCCAATTGGCGATTTCGTATGAAGACGAGGGGGGAAACGCCAAGATTACGATATATAGGAACGGTGAACGCATCGGTGGTTATACCATGGGACCGATCGTATCTTGGGAAGCCGGGGACGTGGAAGCCCTCTTTGGACCACGCGCGCTCATCGGTGGGACGGCTTACGGTTGGGTTGTCGCTCGCGTGGAAGATGCGAGAATCTACAACGCTGCTCTCAGCAAAAAAGAAATTAATAATTTGGTTGAGAACACTCTCGATGTCGAAGGACATGGTAAACTCACGACGACATGGGGTCGATTAAAACTCTCCAAATAGCACCCAGCAATGTTCAAAGGGACACCGCTTACCCGCAAGGAATCATTAAAAATGGTTATCCGTTTCAAAAAAGGGAAAAACCAATGGAAACACAAACCCGACACGCTCACCTGCATTCGGGGCGATGGAAGTGTTACGTGGACACATCTGCATCGGGGGTTTGTGCAGCACGACTTTGCGCACTACGTTGTCGAAACGACACTCGGCTTTGAGAGCGCTTTTTTCGGTCTCGTCGCAAAGGGATACGACATTCCTGATTTCAGTGAACCGAAAGCGAAACGCCCTTTTGAAATTCCAGAAGAAGCGATAGATACTGAACCGATCATCGCATTACTACAGGCAGATCTGTTAGAGGGTTTGGGATATAGCGGTGATAGCGATGGTATATTCCGGGACCATAGCGCGTCGTTGCCAGTAGACATCACAGACGAGCAGTTGGAGATAATGCGGCAGAAATTGCGAGCGTTGTTAGAACGATGGAGCGAGCTGCCACCGGGAGAGTCAATGGCACTGCAGTTTTAAATGTAAAACGCCGTAGGATGAGATTATCGTGTTTCACCTTACGGCGTTTTTAGTTTTAGGTAAAAATTACGATTTATTCACCGTTTTTTGTCAACCGCGCAACGATCTCTTCCACTGCACCCTCTGCACGCTCCCGAATCTGATCTGGCGTCAGACTTTGGATCGGATGGGGAACGGTGAGGGGTTCCAATTCACTATGACCCAGCACACGTGCCTGCACTTTGCCGGCAGCGAAGAAAACTTCCGTACAAACAGCGACGCTCGGCACACCGCGTTCCTCTAAGGCACTTCCATCGTGCATACTGCACGATATACAGGACCCTCAGTCGGCAAGTCCTTCAATGACAAAATCTACTTGTTCTGCCAGGTCGACGAGCAGTTCTGTCGGTGCGGGACGCGTGAACGTCGGTTTTTTGACATGAATCACTTCGGCAAGGTCGAACCGTTCCTGCATCAATTCAGCAATGCGGTCGAGGAAAATATCACTGCCGTTTTTGGTGATGTTCAGTAAACCCATAACTTTTCCATCAAGGCTATCGAACCGCGGCGAGAGAAATTTCGCAGGCGCATCACCTTGAGAGGTAGGATCGAGTAAAGTAGAATTCGGCATAGGAAAACCTCAACGTTTAAGACATTAGGTAGATGAACGAGATGCCTCCATCTGCAATTGTTGCGATTTTGCCATCGCATCCTCTGCTTCTTGGATCATCCCTTTTCGTTGGTAACACATAGATAAACTGGTGTATACAAGTGGATCCTTCGGGTTGATTTCTATCGCCTTCTGGATAGCCTCAATGGCTTCATCGTATAGACTCATCCGTTCATAGGCGTGTCCAAGCCCAAGAAATCCGTCAATATAGTCTGGGTAAGCTTCAATCAATTCTTTAAAAGCATTAACAGCCGCTTCGAGGTCGTTTTCAGCAAAATGGGTGAGTGCGGCATCGTAGAGTTCCACTTCGGTCGGCATCTTTTGTGTCCTTTGAGGTTTTTTAGTTATTCCTTGCGGTTCAGTGAGGATCATTTGGTATTTCGTGTTAATTGCCGTAGAACTGAAGAAATTGAGGAAACACCCAAGCAAAAACACCCCAAGCAAAAACCCTCCACTTCGTTACGGACTACACGCTTACCATTTTTTAGCAGGTCTGATAAATTCTATCAGAAAAGTCAGGAAAAGTCAAACATAAAATAGTTAGGAAAAAACGCGTGGGATCTAGAAAAAAGATTAAATGAAAAACATAGCCTGCAACAACGGCGCAGGCGGATCTACGCACAAGAACATGAATGTCCTAACGCCGCTAACCGAACCGCAAGGTAAAATTAAAAAATCTGAAAAATCAATTGCGTATCAGAGCGTTTTGCGATATGCTATGCGTATATTCTTTGCTAGTTTTAATGAGGAACTCGAAGTTTGCGCGATTACGCCGAAGTTATCGAACGCCTGAAACGTTTAGACGTGCCAATAGAACGCATCGGTACAGCTCACAATTACCCGATATATCAGGTCCACTTAGCACCTATAATAGACACACCGAAACACATTCTCATCACTGGTGGTATGCATGGTGACGAACCCGCTGGTGTTGAGGCGGTTTTACAATTCCTTGAGCGTGACAACACTGCTCTCCTAAACAAATTCTCGTTCCTAATCATTCCATGTATAAACCCTTACGGTTACGTTCATAACACACGTGAGACGCTTGATGGCATAGACATCAACCGCGCTTTTGAAACAGAAGATGTTGCCGAAGTCACCATTATCAAAAAAGTTCTCGATAAGACTCAATTCTCGCTTGCGATAGACTTTCATGAAGACTATGATGCAACCGGATTTTACCTCTATGAGGGCAAACGGGACGAGAAATATATGGGACCTCGGCTTGTTACTGCTGCTAAGGCAGTCGGTCCACTGGACCCAGATGACCCCGGCGAAGATGCCCCTGATCTTACTGAGGGAGTTTATAAAGTGGCTACCTCCTGGGGAACGCAAGGCTTGACACCTTACCTATTGCATTTCCATAGCGAACATGTTATCATCTCTGAGACGCCAACAGTCTGGCAACTTGAAAAACGTGCCGCACTTCATTTAACCATATTGGATACCGCGCTCAACATCATCTCAGAAAGGGGTGTATAGTTTGTCTGTCCAGAGTGAAAATTAACTTAAGTAAGAAGCCTGCAACAACGGCGCGGGCGGATCAAGAAAAAGGGACGTCAAACATGAAACCCACTTCGCTACCCCGCAAGGAATAGTAAAAAAAATGGAAGATCAACAGATACTCTCAAATGTCAGGACCGTTTCTCAGCCTTCAGCACTCAAAATCACCGATATGCGTATCGTTCGGACGCAAACGGGTGGTCCCATCTTGAAACTGGATACGAACCAAGGCATTCACGGTCTCGGTGAGGTCCGCGATGGTGCGAGTCCGACGTATGCGCTGATGCTTAAAAGTCGTATTATCGGCGAAAATCCGTGTAACGTCGATAAAATCTTTCGACAGATTAAACAGTTCGGTCACCACGCGCGGCAAGGCGGCGGTATCTGTGGGATTGAAATGGCACTGATGGACCTCGCTGGCAAAGCGTACGGAGTGCCGTGCTATCAACTCGCCGGTGGCAAGTTCCGGGACAAAATCCGATGCTATAGCGATACGCCGTCCTTCAAAGATCCCGAGGAGATGGGGAAAGTCCTCCAAGAACGTATGGACAGAGGGTTTACCTACCTGAAGATGGACATCGGCGTTGGGCTGCTTCGCGGGACTCCCGGTACGATTTCTGCACCTGCGGGACACTTAGACACCTCTAACCTGATGCATCCCTTTACCGGCATTCGTCTAACGGAGAAAGGTATCGGTATATTGTGTGAATATGTGGAGACAGTGCGGGACATCATCGGCTATGAGATCCCACTCGCAGTCGATCATTTTGGGCATATCGGCATTGAGGATTGTATCCGCATTGCGAGGGCATTGGAGAAATACAATCTCGCCTGGTTAGAGGATATGGTGCCGTGGCAGTACACCGACCAGTATGTGCGTCTCTCGAATTCGTGCGCGACCCCTATCTGCACGGGTGAGGACATCTATTGCAAAGAGGACTTCATGCCACTGTTTGAGAGTCGAGGCATCGCCATAGCGCACCCAGATATTGCGACATCAGGCGGAATTTTAGAAACGAAGAAGATCGGTGATTTGGCAGAAGAGCACGGCATCGCAATGGCACTCCACATGGCGGGTACGCCTGTCGCCGCAATGGCGAGCGTCCACTGCGCTGCCGCGACATCCAATTTTCTGGTGTTAGAGAACCATTCTGTCGACAACCCATGGTGGGATGAGATGGTAACAGGTCTACCGAACCCGATTATCCAAGACGGTTATATGAATGTTCCAGAGACACCGGGATTAGGCATCGAGCTCAACGAAGAGGTGATCCGAGAGCATCTGCATTCAGAGGAGACGGACTACTTCGCACCGACGACAGAATGGGATTCCGAGCATTCACACGATAGGTTGTGGAGTTAATCCACGTTAACCAGTTCCCGAAGACATTGCTGGATGTTACTTTTAATATGATCACATTCTCGCTTTTCAGTCAGTTTTAACGCCATCTCCAAATCATATCGCGCCCCTTCGATCTGGCTAAGGCTAACTTTTGTCTGACTGCGGTTGTAGTGTGCTTCCACAAATTCTGGATTCAGACGAATAGCTTCGTCAAAATCGGCGATGGCAGCTTCGTATTCGCCAATCAACGTTTTCGCCGTGCCACGATTGTAATAAGCTTCAGCGTAATCGGATTTCAGACGGAGTGCCATATCGTAGGCAGAGATGGCTTCGCTTACCCAACCGCCCTCCGAAAGGATATTACCCATCGAGAAGAAAGCATGAATAGCCACTTCTGCTTCAGTCCATTTTAGGTAATAAAAATATGCTATTGGGGTTCACTTGACGCCAGTGCTGCTGCACTGCTTTTGCCTCCTTCACGTTCCCCACAATAGCACTGAATTGCGCGGAATAACTCTTCAACGTAAGAATCTCGAAATGACCCCAAAGATAATCATACCGGCTGACTTCTTCAATAGAACCGCGATACGGTCATAAGGCTACGGATGGAAAATGCCTATTCTGAATTCGATCAATTGCAGATCCACCTCTCGGAATCTTACATATATCATCGTATTCAAATTCGGTTAGATCTAAATCGAAAAGAGGACGTATATCCAAGATCGGATTGCCTGTTATCCAGAGTTCCCTTAGATGCCTCAGTCCTGCAAGGGGACTCACGTCCGAGATGTCATTGTCTATAATAACCCAAGTTGCCAGTTTTCTATTCACATAGCACCCCTCTGGGGTGCGACTTCTCGAATGACCGATTTTCTATAGACATCACACCCCTCTGGGGTGTAAAGAGAAGTTTTCACTTGAAAAATCTGTATTCAAACCTTCAAGACCTATTCGGTAGCAACTTGGGTTATAATATGTAAATGGCGAAGATTCTTCAATCCAGTCAATGGACTTATATCAGAAATGCCGTTACGTTGAAGGGAAAGGACTTCAAGATTGATAAGGTTTGCTAACGGGTTGAGGTCAAGATTTATTCGATGGAACTCTTCATGCCAGAAATGTAACTCACGAAGTTGTGTCAAACTCGCTAAGGGACGCAGGTCTGTTATTGGATTCCTGCTAATGTGGAGTTCTTTGAGATTCATCGCATACTCCAAACCCGTTATATCAGAAACACCTTTGTTATCCACACTGAGAAATTCAAATCCCAGCATATTTTCTTTTGCTAAAGGAGCTGCTGCGGGCAATCCGATTTCTTCTCGAATTGCTTCCCTGAGTATAGGATCAGGCATCCACTCTTCTTGTGCTGACGCGACACTGCACGCAATACCAAACACAATAAGAACGCACAAACTATATCTGTAAACCTGTTTCATGGTATCACTCTACGGAATTACAGCAACGTAAACTTGCGAATGTCCCGAAACATCTGAGGTATACACAACTGCCGTCTCATCAGGACTGAATGAGGGATGTGGATGCGTCCATTGCGGTCCATAGACGGTGTCTACCTTCATCTCCATCCAACTGAGGGCTTTTTCCCTGTCGCCTGATTGTTGTGCCGCAGCCCAATCCTCGGCGAGTGCATATCGATCGGTTTCCCATTGACTCCCGCTGGATGAACTTTGCGGATAACAGATCGGGGTATGTTCGCCCGTTTCCACATCAACGAGTCTTAAACCGATATCGGGGTGAACGGTGTCGCACAAGACCTTTGTACCGTCGCGATTGCTGGCGATGTGCCAGGCGTTGAAATCGGCGATCGTCTGCATCTGTAGAGTTTCCAGAGACATCCGTCGTAGGGAGTAGGGCCAATGCGTCACGATCAGTTCATCCAACGCACCGAGGAAGGTTTCGTGGACGAGAAACTCGTTATTGTTGTGCTGATAGAGTGAAAGGTTTTCTGTGCCGTCTCTTTTGATCGTCCACATCCGGGGTGCCGGATCGCCGGAATATGCGATGAGGTCAGGGTGTTTTGGATGAAACTGTGGATGAATAATCGTCTGATCGGGAGAAGTATAGATAACCTCGCCACCACTGCCGTCGGTAGCAGTTACGGTGATGTGCGACTTGTCATCGCGCTTCATCGCTGTAACGATAAACCGTTCGTCTGCACTGACACTGCATTCACCGAGACTCCCACCGGGAAATTCTGCAAGCACACGTTCCTCAAGGGTATCGAGATGGATCGCTTTGATGGCATCTGCTTGCGTATAAAAAAGCTCGGTACCGTCTTTGGAGATAACACCGGAGTAGCCGTGGACCTCATCGGCATCCGTCAACTGCACAATGTCGCCATTGGGGAATTCCAGTTTGAAAAAGTTCGGCTTTCCTGAACGATAGGAAGTAAAAATGAGATGGCCTTGGTCGGGAGTGAACGAAGATGTCAGGAAGTAGAGATTATGGTTGATAGAGGTATCGTTTGTGAGTTGATAGATGTGCGCGCCCGTCTGATTGTCTTGAAATTCGCGTAGTTCTGAAGGGTGAACGGACGCTTTGGCGTAGTTTGTCATAGTGTATTCTCCATTGCGTATAGGGGACCACAAGTTGCATACAGTCTTTCCGCCACAGTGCTATGCGTTCCGTTCCGCACGCTAAATTCGTGCCTCGATTAATTCGGATGACACACCTTGCTGGGTTTGAACGGGTAACGTAAACGACGGCAATGGAACATCATAACCAGCTTCTTGTAGTCCTTCAATATGAAAATCAATCGCTTCAGCGATTAATTTCCGAATTTCTTCCATTGTCTCACCTACAACGGCGCATCCTGGAAGGTCGGGGACATAGGCACCATAGTTGTTTCCACATTTTTCATAAATGACGACATATTTCATAAAACTTTCCCGTCAATTCTTAAGATCCGCTTGCTTTAGAATATTATTGAGTGTTCCCTTGGAGACATCTTCGTTTGGTTTTCCTGCGATTGTCACGATTCCGGGTTTTGTTGGATGTTTAAACTGTTTATGACTGCCTCGCGTCCGGTCCAGGTACCACCCGTCATCTTGAATCATTTTAACAATCTGTCTATATTTCATGCTGCCTTCACTGCCAATTATACACGCTCTTCAAGTCTATTGCCAAAAAATTAGGTAAGATTGCGTCTGGCATTCCGTAAATCGACAATTTGCGGCACAAAAATCCCGTGAAATAAGCTCTACAGATTGAGCAGATAGTTCAGCAACTGCGCGCCTTCACGGAAATCGGAGATGATAATGTCGGCGCCAGCACGAATAAGACGTTCCCGTTTGTCGGCGTTCATATTGTACATATTGTCCTCTACAGACGCAACGCCCACCGCGATTGCTCCCACCTCTTTGGCGTTTTCGATTTCCACATAGCCGTCCCCAACGATCAGCAATTCGCTCCCGCTCAGGTTAAAATCCGTGATGATTTTCTGGATGACCATAGCTTTGGAAAACTTCTTATATTCTCGCAATGCGCCGTAAATCCCACCGTCAAAGTATTCTGCAACACCCAGAAGCGATGCCTCATTTTTCACGAATTCGACATCCGTCCCGCTGGCGAGATAGCAACTTATTCCCATCTCACGGAGGCTTTGAAGAAATTCAAGCGACATCGGCACGCGAAGCGGATCGGCTGACAACGTTCCCGCGGCGAGTCCAGCAATCCGTTCCTCAACGACAGGCAGCAATCGACGGTTGTATTCGTCTTTATAGGCAAGTGGATCCTTTGGTGTTCCGCCACGTTTCTCGATTTCTTCGCTTAACTGGATCATCTGATAAATAGTCTGTTTACCGGTCAATTTATCCACAAATTCAACGACGATTGCTTCGAGTTGTTTTTGGGTCTCAGTGGTATCCGTCTCCGTTTGAAGATATTCGACCATCATTGGGACCATCACATTCTGCCAGCCGTCTCGGATGAGGGAGATAGTTCCATCGAAATCGAAAACGACGTGACGGATGTTCCCGGTTTGGATTTCACGATGGATTTCAATTGCGGTATTGTGTAAAAAAATATTTTGCATGGGTATCCTGAAATTGACTATCGGCTTTCAGTTATTGGCGAAGAAATATTATGGTAATTACGTAAACTGTGACTGCTACGTACTGACAACTGACTGCTGACCGCTGACCAGTATCAAAAGGCGTTGATTTCCGTTCTCTTATCTGATAGTATAATAGCACTCAGAGAGTTAAGCAAGCACTATTCCTTATGCCAAACAGGACTGATGAGCGAAAAGGAAATTCTCAAAAAAATCCAACGCATCGAAATATTTACCAATCGCCTTGTTAACACTGTCTTTGCTGGGGAGTACGAAAGCGTCTTCAAAGGACAGGGAATTACCTTCGATGAGGTCCGGGAGTATCAGGTAGGCGATGAAATTCGGACGATTGATTGGAACGTCACCGCACGCATGGGACAAGCCTATATCAAGCAGTACGTAGAAGAGCGTGAACTCGTCATGATGCTGGTCGTGGATATGAGTGCCTCCACCAGCTTCGGTAGTATCGCTGAGACAAAGGCAGAAATCGCCGCTGAGATTGCCGCACTGCTCGCCTTTTCTGCCATCAAAAACAACGACAAAGTCGGACTTATCTGTTTTACAGACACCGTCGAGCATTTCGTTGCCCCACGTAAGGGAAAAAGGCACGTCTTACGCGTCGTTCGAGATATTCTCCATTTTCAGCCGAAGCAATCTGGAACAAACATTGAAACGGCGTTGGCATTCGTCGATCGCGTTCTTAAACCGCACAGCGTTGTATTTCTCATCTCGGATTTCAAGGATACAGGGTATGAAAAGCAGTTACGCTTGAGTAGTAAACGGTATTCGCTGACTGCAATTACCTTACAGGACAGACGCGAGGTGGAATTGCCGGACGTCGGACTCATAGAACTGGAGGATGCTGAGAGCGGAGAGAGGGTCACTATTGATACACGCTCCGAGGAAGCACGGCATCTCTATAGGGAACTAAATCAGCGGGCAGATGCGGAACGTCGACAGGTTTTTCGGGCAAATCAAGTGGACTCTATTCACATCAGAACAGATGAATCGTATGTGAAACCGATTATCCAATTTTTCCGCCAGCGTGCCTCTCGACGCCTTTAATTGATTATCCTTGCTACCGATTGCTCTCAAATCCTATCGAAAAGATAGCAGTGATAGCGGGAACATATAGGCTTATGAACAGATTAGAGGTAAAGAATTTAACACAAACCTTTGATCAGAAGAACACCGCATTGCGGGTCTTGGATGGTTTGAATCTCTCTGTTGATGATGGGCAGTTTGTCGCCTTGCTGGGTCCCTCTGGATGTGGCAAAAGCACGCTTTTTAATATTATCTCTGGCCTTCTTGCACCGGATACTGGCGAAATCTACCTCGACGGTGAACACATTCACGGCAATACAGGAGATTTCGCCTACATGCAGCAGAAAGACCTCCTTTTACCGTGGCGGACAGTTCTCAGGAACGTACTCATCGGTCCAGAAATCCACAACGAACCTCTTGACACCGCAACGGTAGAGGCGTATCAGCGTTTGGCACAGCTCGGATTGGGCGGATTTGAAAATAGTTACCCGATGCAACTTTCGGGAGGCATGCGACAACGCGTAGCACTCGTCCGGACACTCCTGTTTCGGAAGGAAATTTTACTTTTAGATGAACCCTTCGGCGCATTGGATGCAATGACGCGCACAGTCATGCAGTCTATCCTACTCGACATTTGGGCAGAAGACAAACAGACCGTCCTGCTCATCACCCACGACGTTGAGGAAGCCCTTCTCCTTTCGGATAAGATCTACGTGCTGACAGCCAGACCTGCAATGCAAAAAGCAGAGGTTGCTGTTCCTTTGCCTCGTCCTCGGAACATCACGGATGTCTCTCTCATTCGTTTGAAAAAGGAACTATTAGCGTTATTACAGGTCGAAATGTCAAAGGTTTTTGATGCAGGCTAACACTATTCAGTGTCTGAATCCTTTGTTAATGTCCGCCAAAATGAACGTGACGGGCGGTTCATGTTATCAAACATCTCGTAATTCTCTTTTTTACAGAATTCGTAGAGCGTTTCTGCCAATGGGATTTCAAACCCAGCGGCTTCCGCTGCAGCGAGGAAATAGGGCAATTCCGGGTATTTGACGACGAGCGTCCCGCCTTCCCCATCGATTATGCGCTTGGCGATTCTATCGAATTGTCCACGCCAACCCTCACCCATACCGACTGCTTCGCGAATCGCTGTTGGATCCACGCCTGCACAAACACCAAACGCCATTGCCTCCATGAACGCGGCATCACCAAGCCCCATTGCCAATTGATTCACGCCCTTAACAATCTGTCCAGAACCACTCGGACCACAATATACTACGTATTTCGGTTCCCCGAGCACTTCTAAAATGGGGCGGCATTTTTCGACAGTCCCTGCTTCTCCGCCGACAAAGATACGGAGTGTTCCCGTTTCCGACCCTTGTGGTCCACCGCTTACCGGGGCATCTATCAGCGTAGCACTTCTCTCAGCGAATGCCATCGCAATATCCCGCGTTTTCTCCACTTCTGTTGTGCCTAAATCAATAAAGACCTGACCGTCGCGAGCATTCGGGATTAGGTGTTGTTCTGCGACATTGCAAAAAATATCTGATGATCGCAAACTGGTCATAATAACATCGCTGTTTTTGACAATCTCTGTAGTATCTTGACCCGTAGTTGCACCTGTCGCAGCGAGTGCGGCACCTTTCGTAGCATCAATATCATATCCGATGAGCGGATACCCGGCATTGTGTAGATTCTTCGCCATCCGTCCGCCCATATTCCCGAGTCCAATAAAACCGATTCTGCGGAGCTGTTGGGGTTCCATAATATTCCTGTCGCTTAATTTCTAAAGGTTGTTAGCACGATTACCCTACCGTTGGCGTAATCGTCCATGCGTCTAAATTGTTTAAAATTGCCTCACCGCCGCGTGCGAAAACTGAGACCCCGAGACTATCTGCTCGCGTCGGATAGATACGTTGGGTTAGACACAATCGACCGTTCGTGAAAACTTCCAGCACCGATCTGTCTAAGAAGATATGGAGTTTTAGGGATTCCTCTTCAAGCAGTTTAAACGGTGCTTCCTGTGAATTTGTCCAACGCTCTCCGCCGTCTTCGTCTTGCGGTGTCAGACGCGGATATTTCACCTCGTCATCCAAAGTGGATTTCGTGAGGTCAATTTTGAGGAATCCGTCGAATGGCGAATAGACAATGGCGGTTTCCTCCTCGCCACCTGGGGAACGACGAACTTTCACACCGAATTCTGTAGCACCCTCGGGATCCATTTCCACCTGTATTTCAAGACAATCGCCGTTTATATCTTCAATCTCAATCTCCGTATCTGCATCGAGTCGGGCTGTTTCTTGGTGATGATGCTTCGTGCGGAGCTTTTCGAGTTCTGGAACGGGCTCGATACAAAGACTTCCGTCTTCACTCAATGATAGGATCCGCGGTAACGTCATCACAGAAGCCCAGCCGTATTTCTCCCACGGACGCGCTTCGCGAATCCAACCGAAAAAGATACGACGTCCCTTGTCGTCGAGAAGCGTTTCGGGTCCAGAGAGTTGTCCACCTTGCCAGTTCATACGTCCATGTGTCTCAGGATAAAACTGCTCATCTGCGTAACGTCCAAGGTAGTAGTGTGACATACCGTAAGGGCGGTGCCCGTGCATCAGGAGCATATATTTATCGCCGAGCGGAAAGAAATCGGGACAGGCGCAATCTTCAACCTCATCCGTCCAACGCCGCGAAGACTTGTAAAACGGACCGAGGTATTCCCATTGAATACAGTCGTCCGAACGGAAAAGACTGGTCGCGTCGCCCTCGTATCCCGGTCGGCTGTTTTTATTCCCGATGAGTGCATAATAGGTGCCATTTTCATACCATGCACACGGATCAAAAACGTGGTACTCTTGCGGTTCGTCCGGTATTGGAATGACTGGATTCTCAGGCGAAGGCATCCAATGAATCAGATCATCATCTTCGCTGGTTGCGATGCAGGTGCCTTGATTCGGCACGTGATAGATGAAAGTCGGAAGCGGGGCGTTCTCAATAGCGTCCCCGCTATATATGCCGCGCGGCATCGATCCGTCAGTAGCAGGTTTTATCGCCGGTGGGTGATGTATCCAATGCACCAGATCGCAGCTCGAGGAGTGATCGAGTACCGGCAGCCATTCGTCCCCGAATGCAGAGCCAGGAGAAATTTTACCCGTGTGGGCAAAATTTGGGTTCGACATGCGTCCAAGATAAAAAACGTGGTATCGCCCATTGAAAAAAATGGTGCAGTTTGCATCGTTGAAAAATCCATCGGGAGGGAGTAGATGATAGCGTGGACGGTGGGGATCTGCTGAGAGGTATTCTCGCAATTCACGCGCATTCCCGACGCGTTTATGAAGGTCTTCAATTGTGATTGTTGGGTCCATTTTTTTAAATTATTAAATCTGGGCATTGCTCCAAATGTAAAGCAAAGACAAATTATGCCATTTAAGGCATAATTTCATTACGCAATGTTTTCTGGTAAAATCAACAACCCTTCACCACCTAAAGACAGGCTCTACTTGGAAGAGAACCTACTTGAAATGAGGTGGAGGGCAACTCAGAGGTCCATAGTTAAAAAACCTTGAAAACTTATACCATTTCTAAAAGCTTATATCGCATTAACTAGTCCTTAGGGCACAGACTAACAGTCTATACTACAAGAAGACACAAACTAAAAGTTTATGCTACAATTTCAATCAGAAATGGTATTACCATTCAAAAGATCGTTATTTCAAAGGCAGAATACAGTATGAGAGTATAGCAGTTTAAGAGAGAAGTGACAAGAGAAATCGGAACACATTAAGTTTGTTTGGTGTGTTTACAGAGATGTTTTTCCTTGAGGTTTTTTATTCTCTCTGTTATACTGCCCCTGATTGATTTCAACATCACTTGGAGCAGCGGGTTTCGCCTTGCCTCAGCAATTCTGATGGATCGTAACAAAGGAGTTAAAGGATGATACACATAATTGGATGTGCTTTGATTCTGACAATGCTCGTTTTTGGGACGTTTGATGTGACAGCGGATGTCTTGTTGCAGGAAGACTTTGAGGGTAAATTGGACTTAACCACTAAATGGCAGACGGGTCATCCCAAATTTGTCTACCCCAAGGATGGTATTCTCTATTTAAACCAGAAAAAATCCGGTGGGGACTACGTAAGCATTCGATCTTTTGCGGTTTTCAGCGATGTCATTATCTATTACGAATGGTTCATCATAGAGTGGAGTGGACAAGGAGACGGTGGAGGTGCTTTACGACAAGCAGCGGATGGCTCTTATTGGATGCGCTGGTGGGGGCGAAGTAATGTTAAAGTGACAACGCATAAAAACGGTCCTGCCCCTATTAATGCTTGGCAGCCATTTCCAGTGAAAGGCGGACAAGCACAGGCTAATTATCATCAGGCATCAGACCATTTCATATTGAAAGCAGCTTTAATGACATCGGAAAAACGCGTCACCATTCATATATGGGATATCACCGATAAACCGATACAGGTCGCCGATTGGGAAATCAAAGACGATAACTTCAAATCAGGAAACATCAGTTTTGACTGCTGGAAATTCGGTATTTATGGTGTTGACAATGTTATTGTTGCCACGCCTGAACATGAAGAAGAGATCTTCGCGGTAAATTTTGATCCGCACGGTCTTGCCGTTCAATTGGAGGGAAAACTCACAATAACGTGGGGAGACCTGAAATTGAATGGTTGGTAAACAGAAAGGAACTCAGTTATGCAAAAATGTGCACTTATTAGCGGAAGAGGTATGGGGTTGATGCACGGCGGAAACTTCCACAACCATCCAGACGCGGAAGTGGTCGCCGTGTGCGATATGGACCCGGAACTCCTCGCAAAAGCAAAGGAGCAATTTGGAGTCCCTGGATATCCAACGATTGAGGACCTCTTAGCAAATTGTGACGCGGAACTCGTACTTCTCATTGTCAATGAGACCCGGCGCATCCCGCCGTTGCGACAATTGCTTGAAGCCGGACGGAATGTATTCACAGAGAAGCCGCTCTGTGGATTGGAAGGACAAGCTCGGTTGCGTGAAGAAGACCTCCGAATCGCGGCACCTGCTATCGCAACGTGGCGCGACTCTAATCTTAAGTTCGGGATCGATTTCAACTACCGATTTATGCACCATTTCCGTAAACTGCATGATGACGTTGCCGAAAATCGGTTGGGTGAGATCAGGATGGTACATGCCCGTGCACATTTCAACTGTTGGTCACATGTCATCGATCAGATTCTCTGGACGGTAGGGAGACCAGAATGGGTGAGTGTTGTCGGAGATCCGAACGAAGCCGGAGGTTGGGGACGTTTGATTCATATCGGCTGGGAAAATGGGGTCATCGGTTCCCTAAGCGGCACAAACCTATGGGGTTATGACGATCATCCGCTTCGAGTTAAGGTTCTTGGCGATGAATTCTATGCGGAGGCAAAAGGATTGGAAGGCTCTTACACCCGTCGAAAAGCGAATAGCTCTGAGATAGAGGAAGTGTGGGAAGCAGAAGAAAGTCAGCCTGAAATGCCGGAATCCTTCAAACGGATGGCTGATGGTGTTATCAAAGCGATGCATGCCGATACACCGTTCCCTGCGGATGGCGAAGCGGCATGGAACGAACTGTTGTTTGAGGCGGCAGTCCACAGATCTGCCTTGCAGAACAATGCCCGCGTATTTCTGAAAGATGTTGAAGAAGAAGCATCTGCCTAAAAAGATTAAAGGCGCGGTTGAAAACCGCGCCTATATCTCAAGGATGGTATAACGTTTTAGGCAGCACCACCTTCGACAGCGATTTTAATCGCGTCCTTTCCGTCTAAGTGATAACTACCGTGAAGCGCGTCGAAACCTTTGGACACATCCTCTAACGGAAGAATGTGGCTGACAAACCCCTCAAAAAGTGCGGCATGTTTCTCAAGCATCGGTATGGCACGGATAAAATGCTTCCTCTCAAATCCCCACCCGGCTTCCAGTCGGAGGTTCTTACGCATTAACATCTGGTTCGGATTGCAGTCGAAAGAGCCAACATCTACAAAATGCCCGTATACGACATAGGCTCCGCTATGCCTGATATAGTCCAACCCTTCGGGAATAGCGGCGAGAAAACCGGTGCATTCATAGACGACATCGGCGCCATTGCCTTGCGGTGTGTTTTCTCTGACAATCCGCTTTCGCTCCTCCGGATCTGGCACTTCGGCGATGTCAATCGTAAGATCCGCCCCTAACCTTTTCGCCATCTCAAGCCTTCCGGGGGGACCACCGACAACAATAAGTCTACCGGCACCAGAAACCCGTGCCCAATTCAGTGCAAGCAGACCGATAGGACCGGTGCCTTGTATTACAACCGTGTCCCCAAATTCGATTTTGCCGCGTGACACACAGTGTGCGGCACATGAAGCAGGTTCGGCAAGCACAGCGATCTCCGGTGGCAGATCGGTTTTAATAAACATATTTGTTGACGGGTTTGACAGGTAGATGTACTCACTGAAACCCCCGCGCAAGTACGGTGCTTCCTCCGATGGAGAGAAACCGAGTCCTCCACTTGGAGAAAGTGCGATCCTGTCCCCCTCTTTCACTGGATTCCCAAGGTAGTCTGTTTCAACCCCTTCGCCTAAAGTTTCAATCACACCGACGTTCTCATGTCCGAGGATAATATCGTGATCAATGCGTTGAAATTCCCAGTTATGAAGGTCGGTACCGCAAATACCACCTAACTCCTGACGGACAAGTACCGTCCCGGGTTCAGGATCAACTATCGGGTACTCGCGAATCTCAAAATCTTTGCCACTCATCACGGTGGCGCGTGCTGTTCTATTTCCCATTATGAACTCCTTTGAAATAGGTTTTACGTTTGTAGTAGGGAAACCATTCATTGCCCGTTGCAAAGCACAATGGCGGCTGTGCTGGATATATGGAACACAGGCTGCTTTGCCAATACACTCTTAACAAACCGCAAGGAACCTTAAGAAATTTTGACGACTATCTTACCGAGTTTTTCACCTGTGAAAAGCGCGATAAATGCCTTCGGTGCATTCTCTAATCCTTCCACGATCGTTTCTTCCCACTGTATTTTGCCTTCGGATATCCACTGCCGCATGTCCCGGTAAAATTCGGGATTACGATCCATAAAGTCAGTGACGATAAACCCTTGTAATCTGATCCGCTTACCGATAGCAGAACTGAGATTTGTCGGACCAGGGGTAGGTTCAATATCGTTGTACTGGGAGATCATACCACACAGTGGGATACGTCCGTGCATGTTCATCACTGCGAGCGCGGCTTGTAGGTGTCTGCCTCCTACGTTTTCAAAGTAGATGTCAAGTCCGTCGGGACAGTGTTTCCTGAGTTCAGTTTCCAAATCATCGACATTTTTATAGTTAAATGCCGCGTCAACTCCAGCTGTTTCCAGTAGCCACGCGACTTTCTGATCGGAACCAGCACTCGCAACGACTCGGCACCCTTTAATTTTGGCAATCTGGCATACGATTGAACCTACCGCCCCTGCTGCTGCGGAGACAAAAACCGTTTCTTCTGCCTTGGGCTGACCTATCTCCAGAAATCCGAAGTAGGCGGTACGTCCGGGCATACCGACTGCTCCCAAAAACGACTGGATCGGCGCAATGGTTAGATCCACAGCGGTCACGCTTCCTGCCGACGCCACGTAATGGTCTCGCCACCCCTGCATACCCGTTACATAATCCCCCACTTGAAACTGGTCACTGTTAGATTCCACTATCCGACCGGCACACCTACCTTCTAAGGGTTTACCGAGTTCAGCGGATCGCATACCGCCGCGCATATACGGGTCTACCGACGTGTAAAGGTTTTCAACCAACACCTCTCCTGCTGCGGGTTCAGGGAGCGTCGCCTCAACGATTTCAAAATCACTCTCTTTGGGCATACCGACGATCCGATTCTTAAGGCGAATTTGTCGGCTTATAATATTTGACATTCTTTTCTCCTATTAATTTATCTTTTAGTATTGATGCAATGATAGCATATCTGAGAAAAAAGTCAAGATTAGGGGTATTTCAGTTTCTGAAATCCGTTTGACATTTGTTTGTAGATGTGGTTTAATTAAGAAAATAATATGAGTTCAATAAGAGTCTTTTGTAGCATAAACTGTTAGTTTGTGCTATTTTTCTGCTCATTTTAGGAGGAAAATGTGAATATCGCCTCTAATGAATTTCTCAGAACCGATTTTGGGCACAAGGTATATGATAGTTGGTATCTTAAGCATGCCAGACACAATTTTGAGGCACCAGAATTCGTAAAAAAACATTTCTCCTTCTATGAAAAGGCACTCCCACTATCCAAAAATGACAAAATATTAGAGGCGGGTTGCGGGATTGGAAGTTATTCACGCGAATTTGCACGGCGCGGTTATCATGTTATCGGTATGGACCTATCTCCCAACTTTCTTTTGGAAGCTAAAAAAATCACGCAACGCGAAAATCTGGAGATTGAATTTATTTTAGAGAACTATAATGAAATGAGCTTTGAAGAGAAATTTTCTGTTATTTTCTTCGAGGGTTCGTTCTTTTATCGTTCCGCAGAGGGATTGGTGTCGCTCTTAAAGCGAATCTATAAAGCACTCACACCCAATGGTAGAGTTTGCTTTGTGCACCCAAATCAATCAATAACAAACAAGCAATTTCCGATGTCTAATTGGTCTGAAATTGAGAAAAACGTATTTGTTCTGGAAAAGGGAGAATATGACGCAGGTAATGACATAGAAAGATACACTTGGCTTCAGATAGATCTGGAAACACAGAAACATTACAAGTGCGACTATTCTGCTAAACATCTTCCCCCGAACGAACTCAAGGTCTGCCTGGCAGAGGTGGGATTTACAGATTCCCATTTCTACAAGAAACGTAGACTCGAAGACTTTCACCCAGAGAATGATAATGGATTTTCTGTGGTGGCTAAGAAATAATAGTAATAGGAGTCGATATGAAAGTCGAAAAACGGAAAGAAAAATATGATCAACTCATCGCCGATGGTTACTGTGTTATCGAGAATGTCTTGAAGGCAGATATGCTCATCCAACTTCAAACAGTGACAGACGAACTGCTTGACGCACAAACGGAAGACCAACGCTCAGCCTATCGTTCATCTGGTAGTATGATTAGTGTGTATATGCACTCACTGTTCGCTGAGTTGGTCGTTTATCCGCGTGCCCTGCAGGCTCTTGAAGCGTTGGGTTTCTTGAGGCCGAAATGGTCGTCCGGGTATGTTATCAGCAAACCGCCCCAGAGTCCACCCCTATTTTGGCATCAGGACTGGTGGGGTTGGAACGATCCGTGTAGCTACACGGCATTGCCTCAGCAGCTGTTCCTCATGTACTACTTGGTTGACACAGTACCTTTCAACGGATGCCTCCGTGTAATTAAGGGATCACATCTGAATCGACATCCCTTGCATGATATATTGCCCGACGCTCACGGCGAAGCTCTTCAGCGTGTTGATGACGCTAACCATCCTGCCTATCAACATTTTCCGGACGAAATTGACATACCTGTGAAAGCAGGAGACTTAGTTATCGGCGATTCTCGGCTGCTGCACGCTTCGCACGGCAACCAATCAAATGAACGCCGGACGGTGATTACACTCTGGTATCATCCATTTTTTGCGCTGTTACCTGCGGAAATGCAAGCACATATCGGGAGACTTCGGCAAAGTCTGGCTTGGTCGGAAGCGGATTGGGCGCGAATTGCCGAACTCGCGCCGGTCTGTGAAAGCAATGTTGAACCGTTAAAATGGAATCGGAATCCGGGACCTGAACTGAAGTAACCGAATTCCGATATAGCAAGATTTAATTTGCAAGAGATCATATCTCATGATAAACTAATATAATAGAAACTATATTGTCTGCCCCAATGATACAGAGGGAAGCCAGATAATTCTTGCTGCTTTAGGGACCAAGACAACAGGGCGAGACTCATTTTTCAGTAATACCCAGTGGGTAATTCGTTGGCTTCGCTTTGAGAACGACAAAGGAGATAGCAAAAGATGGAAAATACAGTTACAAGGTTAAAACTATTATGTGTCAGTTTAATGGCTATGAGCCTGATGTTTGTAGGTATCAGCTTTGCTGATGTTGACTTCGGAAATTGCGTCGGCATGTGGCTCTTTGATGAAGGAAATGGCAACAACGTCGAAGATTCCTCTGGAACAGGTAATGATGGCAAGATTGAGGGTGGCGCGAAATGGGTTAATGGCAAATTTGGCAAGGGTTTACACCTTGACGGTTCGGATTCTTACGTGGCAATTGAGCACGATGATTCTTTAAATGTCGGAGGCGAACACACGATTGCCCTTTGGTTTAAGTTAGATAAGCCTCCCGGTGGTGGTATGGGTGTTGTGACCAAAGATGACTGGGCTCCTGGATTTTGGTGGGATGCGGGTAGAATCCGACATCATACGCATGACCCAGGTGGCACGCTTCACTTTATAGATGCACCTTGGAAGCCAGATACAGACTGGCATCATGTCGCCGTTACCTGGGATGGTGACGGGTTTGGCGTATATATCGACGCTGATCAGATTGGCGAGGGCGTAACCACGCCAAACTTAGGAAGGAATCCGTTAACCGACAAACCCCTTTTAATAGGTATCTATTTAGCCACCGGACAACACGGTCAGTGGGGTCAGTTTTTCGCTGGAATCGTCGACGACGTTGCCGTTTTCAATGTAGCATTGGACGAAGATGAGATTGCAATCATCATGAATGATGGGTTAGAAAAGTCAGCTGATATTGAACCTTCAGGTAAACTCGCAACAATTTGGGCTGCCATTAAAGCCGATTGACCGCTTTCAAACCTAAGGGTTGTGTTGTTTAGCGGTAGGCGGTTTTTGAAATCCATCTCTATCTTGATGGTGACAAGACTGAGTGTGGTTCAATACTGATCGCCCTCGGTCTTGTCAAAGGTATGACTAAACGGGAGGAGTTTTTATGTCACAAACCGCCCTGAAAGCCTGCCTTGGCAGGCGAGATTCACTGTTTCATGATTACACGTTTGGTGAACAGGAACGAAAAACTCTGGATAGCGATGGACACTTCGTTTTCCCCGGCTTGCTCACGTCGGATGCCCAAGAAAATCTAACACGCTCACTGTCGTATATTCACGAACTCTCGCGCACGCCAAAGGAAGGGCATGAGCCGAACCGATTTTCTGCAGAATATGACAGTTATCTCGAAAGCCTGATTGCACACCCACAGATGCTTAAACTCACACGGCAGGTTTTGGGTGAAGATATTCGATACGATCACTGCGTGAGTCTCAATCGACCAGGCGGCAATCGGGGCATCGGATGGCACAGCCACGGATACTCCGATGACGACCCGCGTTTGGGTTTCGTCCGTATTTTCTTCTATGTCAACGGATTCGATCCGGATGATGGCGGTTTGAAAGCTGTTCCTGGAAGTCATCTGTATCGGGATACAAGGATCCACGCACAGTCAGATGAGGATCTGCGAGAAGGTTGGTTGGCAGGAAAAACCCATCCTGAGACCGGCGAACCGTTAGAAATTCAAGCGTTGTCAGCACCATCGGGGACGGTCGCGCTGATGTGGACGCATGCCGCGCACGGCGTTAATCCGAGAAAACTGGATAGTGATACACGGTGGTGTGTCGTCTATGCCTATCGGAATCCCGGCAGACCCTCCGGTGCCCGCTGGATTACGCCTGAATTTGAGCGGAAATCCATTCCCGGCGCAGAAGGCTTGATGTCCCTTTATTAAAGTAGGAGGCACGCTTCGACGGGGGCTTCGTCCACAAAAGTAGTAGACACGTCCTACGGACCACAATCTAAAACAGCCATGCCAGAAAATAAACCACACATTCTCTTCCTGATTAACGACGAACACCGTCCCGATGTTTTGCCAATCGAAGGGGACGCCGCTATCCGTACACCGACACTTTCTCGGTTTATGGATGAGGGGATTTACTTTCGCAACGCTTATACCCCTTCTCCTATCTGTGTTCCTGCCCGGCAGAGCTTCCTTTCAGGACTCTATCCGCGAAACTGCGGAAGCCTTAACTTCGGTGATCCGATGCCGACAGAGGTCAGAACAATGCCCGGGCAATTAGGAAATTACGGGTACTATAGCTGCTGTGCGGGCAAGATGCACTTTGTCGGGACAGATGTGATGCACGGCTGGCAGGAACGGGTCGGTCGCGATATTATTGGTAATAATGGATACCCTTATCCCGCTGTAAAAGATGAGCACTATGCACGAATTGAATCGGAACCCGGCACGGGACCGAAGCAGAACAAGGTGATTCAGGAAGTGCGTGACGCACAGCCCGGCTTAGGGCGTTGGATGCTCCATGATCAATACAATGTGGACGGTGCGCTGCTGTTCCTTGAGGAATATTTTGTTGATGCGCCTTACGATCGTCCGAGATCAAATCCGCTCTGTATGGCGGTAAGCCTTATCGCACCACACTATCCGTATCAGTGTCCAATGGACCTGTTTAACTACTACATGCAACGGGTGGAACCGATCGTCGAAGAGCCGAACGAACAGTTTGGGTACGACGATTTTTTTAGGGTCCGAGTTGGCGAAGATGTCACCTACCGGCAGGCGCATCGGGCAACCGCGGCGTATTACGGGATGATTGAGTGGATGGACGCGCAATTCGGTCGGGTTATTGAAAAACTGGAACATTTGAACGTCTTAGACGATTTCATTATCGTTTTCCTCTCTGACCACGGTGAGATGCTTGGCACAAAGGGGCTGTGGGAGAAGCAGAGTTACTTTGAGGCTTCAGCACGGGTGCCGCTTTCCATCTGGTATCCGAAGCGGTTTGGGCGGGAACCGAAAATTGTTGAGCAGAATGTCTCGTTGGTCGATCTGTTTCCGACTGTGTGTGAGTTAGTAGATATTCCCGCTCCAGATGAACTTGATGGACGCTCGTTCCTGCCGCTGATTGATGGAAATACGACCGACTGGCATGATACGGTTTATAGTGAACTTTGGCGTGCTCAAAACGGCCCCTCTGTGATGGTTAAAGAGGGAAGTTTGAAGTATTTCCGATTTGACAACGATAAAGGGTGGCCCGAACAGCTTTTTGACCTCTCCAATGATCCAGATGAACGGAACAACCTAATTGACGTGCCATCCTACGCCGACGCACTCGCGAAACTACGTGCGAAAGCCGATGCATTACCGCCGCCGCGGCGGAAGGATGAGAATAACAGGTTCATTGATCCGTATCGCCCGATCACTTTATCGAATTAAAATTCCACGCCGCAGATTTAAATTCTTCCATCCAAAAGATGGGTCATCTGATAAAAATCGTCATTTCTCCACTGTAGGCATCTTTGATACGTTGCGCATGGTTCAAAAGCAAATCCAGTTCTCGTATTTCTTGACAGGAAAAGTATCCGTACTCGGTTGTTTCGCAACTCAACCGGAGTTCGCCCCCCACAATTTCTGCCTCAAAACACAAAGCCACCAATTGAAATTTGTTCCCATCTTGATACACTATTAGCTCGTGTGGGGTTGTGTAAACCCCGATTAGACGTTTTATTGTGACTTGCAACCCTGTTTCTTCTTCGACCTCTCGTATACACGCTTCGCTGGCACTTTCCCCCGGCTCCATTCCTCCACTTGGTAAACACCATTGGTTGTTATCCTCGCGTCTCGTCAGTAGGATCTTTTCACGATTTTTATCAAAAATGACAGCCGAACATCCAACGCGAATTGCACCATTTTTTCCGACGCGATGCCCTGTAATGATGTGAGCCATTTCACCTCTCCATCCGTCGTTGAAAAATATGCGTTGTTCAATAAACAGACCAAAACAGGTCATTTGTCTCAATGAGAAAAACTTCTTCTTTTTCCGCTCTCTGTTTAAGAGCATCTGTGAACCCATTAGCAGAAAACAAAATGTAGCGTGGATTACGCTGCCACTGATTCGGAACTTTTGAGGCGTTTTCGATGAGGTGGTTTAGTACATTTTCCCCGACTGGAGCGTTCCACCATTTGCATTCCCCAAACCAATGGCTGCCATCAACGTTTTCTGTTAATATATCAATTTCAAGGTTCGATTCCCAATATCCACCAATCTTTTTCGGGGCAACCTTTAGTTTTTCCTGCCAATAGTGCCTGATATACTGGCGACAAATCCCTTCAAAAATTTCTCCCATATACTGTGAGAGGTACGGGATAATCATCTGCTGATATACCAAATCAATGTTCCCAGATTCAATGAGACTCCGATTGGGTAGCACAAACCGAAACCAGAACTTTACATAGTTATCTTCAATTTTATAAAGTCCCCTTTTGCTTTTTTGAGGAGCGCGCTCAGTTACCCGTGTTTCACGCTTGACTAATTCCAATTCTCGGAGCACGTTGAGATATTTGTTCACATCTGTCGGACTGAGTCCAACCCGTTGGGAAATCTCATTTAATCGCGTCGCGCCACCAGCGATTGCATGCAGCAAACTTGCATACGTTCTCGGTTCTCTGAGTTCTGTGCGTAACAAGAAATTCACTTCATCAAACAAGTACCCTTGAGGCGTGAGCAACTCGCTTTTGATATGCTGTTCAAGCATTCTTTGTGAATAATTTGAGGAACGTAACGCGAATTGATTCAGATACGCTGGAATACCACCGAGAACACCGTAAGCAATGAGTTTTTCTTTGGCAGGATATTCAGAAAAAAAATATCCACTATCGCGATAGGAGAGCGGCATCAAACGGAGTTGTCCAGTGCGCCGTCCATATAGTGGTGAGCGTTCCGCCAACACCTCTCGCTCCATGAAACTCACCTGCGATCCGCACAGAATCAAGAGAAGTTTACTATTTTTTCCGTGTAGATCCCAAAAGCGTTGGATAAGTGAAGGAAGTGCGGCGTTATCCTCACAGAGATATTGGAATTCGTCAAGTACCAGAACAAGTCTTTCCTCTTGTGCCTGCTGTACGAAGTAAATAAGGGCAGATTCCCAATCATTAAAGGCAAGACTCTGCAACAGTGGATCATTGATGACATGTCGTGCAATCTCAACCAGTTGCTGGAGGTGATCTCGTTCTTTCAACTGACTAGCAAGGAAATAGATGCTTCTTTTATTTTTGCAGAACTGCAATAAGAGTTCCGTTTTCCCAACCCGTCTTCTGCCATACAGCACAAACAATTCCGCTATTTCTGACTGAAACATGCGCTCTAAAGCTGCGAGTTCTTGGTGTCTATTGATGAACATAGCTTTTTCTCCCTAAACATGCTCTAAAGTATTATACTCTAAAGTATTATACTCTAAAGTATAATTAAAATCAATAAAATTTTATAAAAGTGGAATCTGCTGTTCGCGGGATTTGCTTGCGCATATTTTGCTTTCATGATACACTATTGAGCAATCAAGCAATTTTGAGGATGGTCAGACGTACGCCCCTGTTGGGAGTTGACATCACCCCTACAGAAGAAATGGAGGAGATATTCCATAATGTCCCAGACCCAGCTATCACCTTTAAACCCTTCAAGATGGGTTCGCACGCGTTGTGTGAGTTTTGTGTTACTCTTGTTAGGACTTGCCATTGTCCTACAGCCTACCTATGCCGAGAAACTTCAATTCGACCGTGATGTTCTGCCGATATTGTCGGATAAATGCTTTGCGTGTCACGGTCCCGATCCGGCGGTTCGCCAAGCCAATTTACGGTTTGATACCAAAGAAGGCGCATTCTCTGCACCGAGCGGTTATCCAATTATCGTCCCCGGGGAACCGGAAAACAGCGAATTGGTACTACGCATAACGCACGAAAATATTGACCAGCGGATGCCACCACAGATCTCCAATCGGCAGCCAACACAGGAAGAGATTGATACGCTTATCCAGTGGATCGCTGAAGGCGCAGAATGGGAAGAACACTGGGTTTACAGTCTCCCTGAACGTATTGAATCAGCGGCTGTTGATAACGCTGCATGGGTCCGCAACCCTATTGACGCCTTTATACTCGGAAGATTAGAAACAGAAGGGCTCACGCCGTCTGCAGAAGCGGATAAA
The DNA here is from genome assembly GCA_965208635.1 of Candidatus Poribacteria bacterium. GTDB lineage: Bacteria > Poribacteria > WGA-4E > WGA-4E > WGA-3G > WGA-3G. The sequence goes on along the minus strand of OZ242349.1, from coordinate 3,721,451 downwards.
CGGACACTTATCCGTCGCTTGAGTTTCGATCTGACTGGATTACTGCCTACACCTGCTGAAGTAGAACAGTTCTTAAGAGACGAGAGTCCCAACGCCTATGCGTCACTAGTCAACAGACTTCTGTCTGAATCTGAATATGGCGAGCGGATGGCAATGTACTGGCTCGATCTCGTACGCTATGCGGACACGAGCGGTTACCATGCTGACGAAAATGTGAGTATCTGGCCCTATCGTGACTACGTGATAAAAGCGTTTAACGACAACATGCCGTTTGATCAATTTACGGTTGAAAACCTCGCAGGCGATCTCCTGCCGAATCCAACACCAGCGCAAAAGGTCGCTGCTGGTTATAACCGTCTTAATCAGACAACCTCAGAAGGCGGCGCACAAGCGAAGGAGTACCTCGCAATCTATGCCGCAGACCGAGTCCGAACGACTGCCTCCGTCTGGTTGGGGGCGACGCTTGGTTGTGCCCAATGTCACGATCACAAGTTTGATCCATACACTGCGAAGGATTTTTATAGTTTCGCCGCATTTTTCGCTGATATCAAGGGACCTGGTGTATACGGTGGTGGCAGCAAGTGGGAACCGGTCGTTATGCTACCGACCCCCATACAAGAGTCCACACTGCAAGATATTGACGACGAATTGACAAAATTGGAGCGGGTATTCAAAGCGTCATCACCTGGATTGGAAGCGGAGCAAGCAGAGTGGGAAAACGAAGTTCGTTCACTGCTCGAGTCAACAGAACCGACCGACTTCGTGTGGGTAGACGACGCTCAAGCAAATGGTGGTAGAACTGAGGGCACGTGGGAATTTGTCGGCAAAGATGAAGCACCTGTTTTCAGTAAGTTGTATTCACGAAAGCAGACAGCAGAAGCAGGCAAGACTGTCCAACACGCTTTTCGAGGGGCAAACCGAACATTCACCTTAGCAGAGGACGATCAACTCTACGCCTATGTCTGGATTGATTCCGAATCACCCCCAGAAACGGTTATGCTCCAGTGGAACGATGGAACGTGGGATCATCGCGCATTTTGGGGTGAAGACAAAATTAACTTCGGTGAGATTGGAAGTGATACACCGGCTCACAAACCGATGGGACCCCTACCGGCAGTCGGTGAATGGGTCCGTCTTGAGGTAAATCCCGTAGACGTTGGATTGAACCCGGAGAGTGTCCTAAATGGGATAGCGTTTGTGCAGTATGGTGGCACTGCTTATTGGGATAGGGCAGGTGTCGCAACAACTCGCGGCTCGGCGGTGAAGCATACACATACCGAACAGGTCATCGCTGCAATTCAGGTAGATCCGTCTGTTAGGACGACAAGTCAGCGTGAGCAGATTGCCGCGGAGTATCGCCGTATCACACCCGCGCTTGATGGTATACGAAACCAGATTGCGGAGTTACAGAAGCAGAAAGACGAAATTGAAGCACAGATCCCTTATTCACTTACCACTGAATCCACACTCCCTCGTACAACACGCGTGCTGCCGAGAGGTAACTGGATGGACGATTCAGGTGAGATCGTCGAACCGATGATACCGGCTTTCCTTGGTGATCTCGGTATCAAAAACCGCCGACCGACCCGTTTGGAGCTTGCACAATGGATAGCATCAAAGGACAACCCACTGACTGCGCGTACGTTTGTCAATCGACTTTGGGCACTCTACTTCGGGACAGGATTATCCCGTGTCTTAGATGACCTTGGTGCTCAAGGAGAGTCCCCGGTGCATCCTGAACTGCTTGATTGGCTCGCTGTCGAATTTGTAGAAAGCGGTTGGAACGTTAAGCATATCGTGAAACTCCTCGTCACCTCGAACACGTATCGTCAATCCTCGAAATCAAACGAGGCATTGGAGGAGAAGGATGCGTACAATCGCTTGTTAGCACGCCAATCGCGCTGGAGACTTGATGCAGAAGTGGTCCGCGATAACGCGCTGCAACTGAGTGGACTTCTTGTCCCGAAAATTGGCGGTCCGAGTGTGAGACCATACCAGCCGAAGGGATACTATTCAAATCTAAACTTCCCGAAACGGGTTTATGTGCACGATGCAAACGAGAACCAATATCGCCGTGGGCTTTATACACACTGGCAGCGCACCTTCTTACATCCGAGTATGATGGCGTTCGATGCACCGAGTCGTCAAGAGTGTACCGCTGAACGTGCAACCTCTAATACGCCGATGCAAGCACTGACGCTTCTCAATGACCCGAGTTACGTCGAGGCAGCACGCGTCTTTGCTGCACGGATTATCGAAGAGGGTGGTGAATCCGTCGTTGATCGTATCAACTGGGCGTACCAATGGACATTGTCTCGGATACCACAACCCAAGGAATTAGAGATTATGACGAATCTCTATGAGAAGCATCAGGCTGAATATACTGCTAACCTTGATGCCGCCAGTGTTCTCGTCGCAATGGGTGAAGCACCGCTAACAGAAGGCATCAAAGCTGACGAATTAGCGGCGTGGACTTCTGTGGCACGGGTAATATTGAATTTGCATGAAACGATTATGCGATATTAAAGTTAGAGGGTTTGGGGTCCTTCAACATTAGCAATAATGAACAGGAGGTATCAGGTGTTATGGCTATAGACATTCACGAAGAAACCAATCGTCGCCTCACGAGGCGTACCTTTTTGGGGAAAAGCGTGCGTAGCATTGGATCGCTTGCGCTTGGGTCCCTGCTTGCGCCATCGCTACTAAATGCCGCGCCGGAGATTGAGCGGTGGCCGGGTATTGTTACCACACCACATGTGCCACCGAAGGCGAAGCGAATTATCCATCTCTGCATGGCAGGCGGTCCTTCGCATTTAGAGACTTTGGACTACAAGCCTCAACTCGCCGAACTGCACGGGCAACCGATGCCGAAGTCTTTCACCGAAGGACAGCCGATTGCTCAACTTCAAGGACAAGCAGATTCACTCAAATGTCTCGGTCCTACACATGAATTCAAAAAGTATGGACAATCCGGGCAGGAGATGAGTTCGGCGTTTCCGCACATCGCAAGCCTCGCCGACGATATCTGCATCGTCCGCTCCCTGAAAACCGAGCAAATCAACCACGATCCAGCACACACCTTCATGAACACTGGCACTGCGATTGCCGGCAGACCGAGCATGGGGTCGTGGTTGCTCTATGGACTCGGCAGTGAAAATGAAAATCTGCCGGGTTACGTTGTCCTTACCTCCTCTGGCGGTGGACAGGACCAGCCGATTGCCACGCGGCAATGGCATAGTGGATTCCTCCCAGGTCAGTTTCAAGGCGTCCAGTTCCATTCGACCGGCGATCCCGTGCATTATGTTACCAATCCTGATGGCGTGAACACTGAGCAGCAACGCGATGTTGTGGATGCCGTGCAAACGTTAAACGGTATGCTCGACGAAACCGTGGACGATCCGGCAATCTCGACGCGGATTAGTCAATACGAGATGGCGTTCCGAATGCAGACGAGCGTCCCCGAATTGACCGACATCTCCAAAGAACCACAGCAGGTCCTTGATATGTACGGGGCAAAACCCGGTGACGGATCTTACGCTTCAAACTGTCTGCTTGCGCGACGGTTAGCCGAACGCGGTGTACGGTTTATCCAACTCTACCATCGCGGTTGGGATCATCACGGTGGTATTGAAAACGCCATCAAGACGACCGCTGGCTATGTTGACAAGGCGACCGCTGCGCTCGTCAATGATTTGAAGCAGCGCGGTATGTTAGATGATACCTTAGTGATTTGGGGTGGTGAGTTTGGTCGGACACCGATGGCACAAGGCACAGGACGCGATCACCACATCCAAGGGTTCTCGATGTGGATGGCTGGTGGCGGTATCAAAGGTGGTATCAGCTACGGTAACACCGATGAGTTAGGATATAATGCCGTTGAAAATATCGTGCATGTCCACGACTTCCACGCCACGATGCTGCATCTGTTCGGGATTAACCACGAAAAACTGGTCTACCGTTTCCAAGGACGGGATTTCCGCCTCACCGATGTCCATGGGCATGTCGTCCGTAAAATCTTGGCTTAAAAGTAGTAGGTACACTCCGTGTGCTGTCAGCGTTGCAGGGTGGCTTGTATGAAAAAAGCAAACAGGATTTTAGTGTCCATCGTATTCCTGTTGGTTCTGACGGTATCTGCCTTCAGTCATGAACTCCCTATGGTGGAGCCTGAAGCAGTTGGACTTTCTACCGAACGACTCTCAAGAATCGATAAAGTCATGGAAATGCACGTCGCAGAGCAAAAAATCGCTGGCGGCGTTACACTGCTTGCCCGGCACGGTAAGATCGCACACCTGGGTGCTTACGGTATGATGGATGTCGAAGCAGGAAAGCCGATGACACCCGACACCATTTTCCGTATCGCGTCAATGACGAAACCAAGGATTACGTTCGCTTTGCACAGATGATGCTCAACGGTGGAAAATTTAACGGTGTCCGATTGTTGAGTCGAAAAACCGTTGAATTGATGACTACGAATCAACTCGCCAAGATGGATGTAGATTACGGATTCGGTTTAGGCTTTGGTGTTGTCCGAGATGAATCGGATCTTAGGGAAATCGGATCAGTTGGGCGGTATGGCTGGGGCGGTTTTTTCTTTACCAATTTCTTTATTGACCCTCAAGAACAGATGATTGGTATCTTCCTATGCCAATTGCATCCCAGCGGCGGCTTGGATCTCGGAGAGAGAATTCGCATCCTCAGCTACCAAGCAATTGCTGATTAAAATTGAACATTACCCCCCACAAGTAAGAAATTACTGCACGTTCACGTGACTTTATAATGGATAAAAAATATGTGAGTACATTTTGCAAAGACGGGCGATGAATCGCCCTACTATGAACTCCTCTCCCTTGAGAGAAAGGTGTTACGTAATTGTAAACTGTCGTATAAAACAGCAAACAACGCAGGAAGGAAGTTAACCAATATGCTAAGAGAACTCATTGCACCGGCACAAGAGCAGGTCGCTTTCCGAGAGTATGAAAGCCAACCGTTGCAAGCGAATGAAATTCGGGTCAAGAGCCAGTTTGGAGCCGCTAAACACGGTTCAGAGATGGCATCATATAAGGGGTATGCGGGTCCACGCGGTGGCTACGATGGCGAATATAAAATCTTTCGAGCAGACGGTTCCGGTGGGATGGTGAGCTATCCTTCAGGACTTGGGAACATGTGTGTCGGCGAGGTAACTGAAGTTGGCTCGGACGTTACCGACATTGAGGTCGGAGAGCGAGTTTTTCGGCACAGTTCCTTCCGCGAGGAACATGTTTGGGACGCAGCAGGTGTCCGGAAACTCCCTGAGGGCGTCCCGTGGCAGGCAGCCGTCTGTCTGGATCCGACAGATTTCGCCTTGGGCGCGGTGCGCGATGGTCATATCCGCATTGGGGATGCCGTGGCAGTCTTTGGCATGGGCGGTATCGGACTGATGGCACTGCAGCTCGCCAAGTTGGCAGGTGCTTATCCCGTGATTGGGGTCGATCCACTCGAGTTGCGTCGCAATGTTGCTCTCGACTGTGGTGCGGATATAGTCATTGATCCAACCACAGATGATGCCGGCTTGGAAATTAAAAAAGCCACCAACAAGCGTGGTGCCGATGTTTGCATTGAATATAGCGGTCATCATTCGGCACTACAAGCGGCTATCCGTGGTGCGATGTATTTAGGGACGGTCGTCGCTGGTGCATGGCCCGGGACCTACCCCGCAGGATTAGATCTCGGTGCGGAAGCGCATTTCAATCGACCAACGATTATCTTCTCACGCGCCTGTAGTGAACCGAATCCTGAGTATCCCAATTGGAACGAAGGCAGACTCTTTGAAATCAGCTGGCGGTTACTTTGCGACGGCAGTCTGAAATCTGAACCGGTCATACATCCTGTTGTCGATTTCGACGCTCTGTTGGACGAGTATCCGAAGATCGCGACTCATCCCGGTGAGAATGTAAAGTTAGGTGTCCGATTCGCATAACCGTGATTTTTGAAGCTTCATCCTTTGGGTTTTAGCATTATCAAGTTATTTGCCGCTCACCCTGTTGAAGTTTCGCGACGGTATTATATGCCATGTGTTGCGTGAGAAAGTCAGTTTGACGGAAAGAGAAGCCATGACTACTGGAATCATGCTGGTTTTGATGGGTATTGCATCATCCCAAATTATTAGCAATAACGTGATAGGAAGCATTGACGTAACGCCGAGCATCGAAATCGTAGAGGTGCCGAGCGAATTTTCTGTTTTCAGACAAGTGGACTGTAACAGATATGTCAACGTTTTCGGCATCCATATCTTCACAAGTCCGACGACCTCCGAAGATAAACTTTCTCATGCCGCAGGCGTTTTGGCACAATACCTCGATAACGACCAAGACGGTGTTCCTGACAACATACGGGTTCTCAGTCATCTGGTGAGCCGAAACGTCTTCATCATTATGCCCGGAACAGAGGCGGAGATGGAGGGGTTGGAAATGGAATTGATAGAAGAGGCAGGCTACCGATTTGGTCAAGACCTTTACGGCGAAGAAACAAAACCGGATTTCCTTGTTGATGGCAAAATCAATGCCCTCGGTGGTTCGTACTACGACGGCGCATTAGAGGAAATTCTGCATCCCATTACACAACACGGTTATGCCAACGCTTACCCCGAGGTGTTCGGGGAGGTACGGGGATCCATCTTGGCGAAGTGCATGGATGCCGCCCGCGGCGGATATTTCGAGAAAGTACCAAAAGGTGGACCCAAGAGCGGATATCCGGCAGAAGCCTGGTATCACTATACGGATGAAACCTGTGACTATGGTTGCATGGTTACGGAGTATATTTACTGGGCTTTGACATCCATATTGGGGACACAAGACTTTCCAGGACGACACGAGGCACTTGAAGTCGAATGGGAGTTGAATACCAGGGAACGGGTTAGAACTGGGGATACTGCGGTATATGAACTTCTGACGGATCCCCAGTACAGATTCCCGACCAAAGCACCGGATGGCAACTACAAACCATCGGCATTTCCCGTTACAGTTGTTCCTATCATTCCTATCACAGATGAAGAGTAATATTGGTGGTACTAACCGCAGTATTACAACCTTTTGGCGAGGTTAGGAAACCTCGCCAGCGGTGACTGGGGTCCTAAGAATTCTGTCGGTCATTATACCTTAAGTGGTTTTCGGTAGGTATTCGGACAGGAGTTTATTAGCGTTCTGGCACTGGTTGGCTTGAAATTTGTCCCACTCAAGCCACCATGGGAATTTGTCCCCTGATCTCGTCACACCGAGGACATACGCCTCTTTGCCGAGTCCTAATGCGTAGTCCCCCTCTTTTTTCCATTGGAAGGCGTTAAGTTTCTCCCACTTTACAAAAGTCCCCTGAGAGATAATGCCAGCTTCTCTGATTTCAAATCGGTTTACGGAATGCATACGAAATAGGGAAAATGCGGGTGCCACTATCACGGGCCAAAATTGGGGTGTAGATTGCCAACCATCCCTAATTATGAACACGATTTGCACAAGCATGATACCCGCCCACACAAGGATGACAAGCTTCAAAAGCACTTTGTGGCTTTTGGGCGTAGGAAGGTGAAACAGCACTTGCCCCATCGTTCTCTGTTTCAAAAATAAATACCAAGGCAGTGCCACCAAGAGGGACAGAGACACAATGACAAAACAGATATTAATGACTAACATCGCTTACATCCTCCATCCCACGATTGTTCAGTTAACATAGTATAATCAAATTTAAGAAGAATGTCAACAAAAATTAAACCGGTTTCTTTATTACTGTCGCAGTCCTGCCGCCCGCAGCACGGTTTCCTGAACTGTAAATTCGTGATCGAGTGAACGATCCGGGGATTTTTCGCCCCGAATATCAGCGATAAATGCTCGAAGACTTTCGACGTAACGCGGACGTGGCTCCACAGGCACCGTCTGCCAACCTTTCGTATATCCATCTCGATCTTCATCAAGACACAACCGCAATTCTGGCGGTTCAAGTGGCTCCAGAATCGCGCTGCCCCGTGTCCCGTAGACCTCCAACCGCCTCGATTTACCCGAATCGACTTCCAATGACGTTGACTCAAGAATCGCCAATGCTCTGGGATATTCAAATACAGCCGCTGTATTGTTCCGATACCACGGCACGTCATGTCCATCGTGCCTCGAAAAGGGTGTCACGTGTGTGGGTCGCCCTAACAATGCAACGATAATGTCGGTGAGATGACAGGCGAGGATAAACATAATACCACCGGAGTGCTCACCGAGTGAATCCCAACGTTGCCAATGGGCATCGCTTGAGGGTCCTGATGAAATACGCCCTCGAACCGAAAAAATTTCGCCGAGTTTGCCGGAGTGCACCCAATCAAGGATAAACTGAAAACCGGCATTATATCGGAACATATAACCGAGTTGAACGAGCAACTTTCTGTCTCGTGCAATGTCCAAAACCTCTCGAAACGTGTCGAGGTTATCACCAGCAGGTTTATCGAACCACACATGCTTGCCGTGTTCGAGAATCTCCCGTGCAAAGGTGAGATTCTGTGACACCCGCCCCTGCGCCGCAACCCCAACGATTGTCTCATCTTCGAGTATATCTTCTTTAGACGTAAACCAGTGAACGCCCTCATAAACATCACTTTGACCGAGGGTTTCTTGGACCTCTAATGACGGCTCAAAAACACCAGCGAATTCAATTTCGTCGCTTTCCTTCATGACGCGGGCCTTCCCCGAAGCGTGGTCGTGGGAAATACCGTACTGTGCGAGTCTCAATTTCACGTTTTTTCTCCTTAGATAGTATCATCCTTGAAACTGATGATTGCCAAAAGTCTCAGATAAAGTCTAATATGATTCTATCATAGAATCCCCAATGATGGATACAGAAAGTGAGTGCGATTTTTGCCGACTTGTGCTAAACTCTAAAGTATGGATTTCCCAATTCAACTTCAATTCTACACAAAGCCTGATTGTCCGCTCTGTGACGAAGCGAAGATAGTCCTACAAAGCATCGGGGCCAAGACATCGTTTATTGCGGTAGAGGAAATTGATATCACGAAGGATCTGGGACTCTTCACGAAATATAAGCATCTGATTCCTGTGCTTGAGTTAGATGGGCAAAGACTTTTTGTGCATCACGTCAACAGCTGGAAATTAATCTGGCAGTTGCGATGGCACCGAATTCGGCAGTATTTCACCCGTAGGAGGGATTTGTAATCCCGACCCTGATCAAAATCTAAGGAGGTAAGCATGGCATTTCCATCACACGGTACAACACACCGATCTACTGTAACGGGTACACGCGGAATGGTAACAAGTGCGCATCCGCTTGCGAGTCTTGCGGGTGCACGCATGTTGCTCGCCGGCGGCAACGCATTTGATGCCGCGGTCGCAGTCGCTTCAACCCTCAACGTCGTTGAACCCTATATGTCGGGGATCGCGGGTAACGGGTATATGTTGCTCTATAATGCGAAGGAAAAAAGACACCACGTGATAGATTATCTGGGCACCGCACCTTACGCCGCGACGCTGGATGTCTATCCAACACTCGAAAGCCAGCAGATTGGTATCCGTGCGGGGATGGTGCCGGGTGGATGCGGTGGGTGGCTTGCCCTCTTGGAACGCTACGGAAGTATGGATCACTTGGACATCTTCACACCGGCGATTGAATTGGCGGAAAACGGCTACGCCGTCACCGTTAAGAATGCGGAATTCATCGCAGGTGCACGTCCCTACTTCTCCGAAAGAGCAGAAGAGGTTATCGCCTCACGTGGGAGAACACCACACCCTGGTGAAGTTTTGGTGCAAAAGGATTTAGCAAACACATTCCGACAGGTCGCCGAAGGGGGTGCAGAGGCATTCTACCGCGGTGACATTGCCAAAGAGATCGTCCGTTTTTCCGAGGAAACCGATGGACTGATTACCGAAAAGGATCTGGCTGACTTTGAGGTAGAGTGGCAGGAACCTATCTCCGTTACCTACAAAGATTATGAAGTCTACTGTCCACCCCCGCCGTGTGCAGGCATGCAGTATTTAGAGACACTGAATATTTTGGAAGACGATGCCCTTGGTGAACTCGGACACAATACCCCAGAATACCTACATCTGCTGATTGAAGCGATTAAGTTAGCGAGTGCGGATAGAGCCGAGTATGCGCCGCGTCCGAACCCGCCGATTGAACGCTTGTTATCCAAAGACTACGCACGTGCTCAACGCGAACGCATTGGTGAACAAGCCGCAGTCAGCGGTGGCGAACGCTGGTCGAAAGACAAACTTCCGGGTGAAATCCGAGCGGACGATTGGACGACCGAGTGCACAACCCACTTTGACACCGCCGATGCAGAGGGCAATATCGTTGCCGTGACACAGAGTCTCGGACAACCCTTCGGCACAGGTGTGATCCTCGGCTCAACGGGAATGTTTCTCAACAATTTCATGAACTGGTTCGACAGAATCCCAGAGAGCCCGAACGCCGTTGGGCCGCATAAACGGATAGAGATGTGCATGGCGCCGTGCCAAGTTTGGAAGGATGGCAATCCGTTCGCGGCGATTGGCACACCGGGAAGCCACGGCATCCTCCAGACAACACTACAGATGGTGTTGAATCTCATTGAACACGGGATGAACGTTCAAGCGGCGATTGAAGCACCGCGCGTTCGCTTGGTAAATCCGGGAACGCATGTCAGCATGGAAGGACGTATTCCTGTTGCTGTCCGTGCCGCATTGGAAGCACGTGGACATGAGGTAGAGGTATTGCCTGATTGGACAGCCACCGTTGGAGGTGGTCACGGTATCGCTTTTGATCCTGAAGAGCGAAGTTTTATGGGTGGTGCTGATCCACGGCGCGATGGATATGCTATAGGTGTATAGCGTGTAGACACATTTTTTTACACTGTAGGGGTAGGTCTTGTGCCTACCCCTCTGAGATTCAATCGAGGGTTAAATGAACCATCCGAAACACATTGTTGCTGTCTCTGGATTGATAAGTCATCCCGACGGTAAAATTTTGCTCATACGGGGTCCACGCCGTGGCTGGGAGTTTCCGGGTGGTCAAGTAGAAGAAGGTGAAAACCTTATTGAAGCATTCCAACGCGAAATTCAAGAAGAAACTGGAATAACTGCATCAATTGGACCGTTGATTGGTATTTACTCAAACATCAAGCCACCTACTAAATTGGCGTTTGGTTTCTTAGGAGATTACGTTTCTGGTGAATTAGCAACCAGTGATGAGAGTTTAGAAACCGAATGGGTTGCACGTGGTTCAGCTTTGCAGTGTGTATCAAATCCCATTATTTATGATAGAATGAAAGATATGCTCGATTTTTCAGGACGTATCGTTTATCGCGCTTATATCAACGACCCATATCAGATTTGTGAACAATATTTCCTGTGAAATCGGGGTGGGCAGTTTTATTGACAAAATAATTTTTTACTTCATATTTACGACAAAGTTTTTTAGGAGGCAATGTGAAAAATATTAGCATTTTTAGCAAATACTTTTTCTTAGTATTCGGACTACTTTTAATCTGTGGTTGTGAGGCAATTCAAGATGTCATTTTTACCGAACCGCCGGACGAAACAGATACTGCCCCGCTTCGCGTGACCATGATGTACCCAAGCGATTGCGTTGGCTCTGCGGCGTACTGCGATGCCTTCCATATCGGCGTAAAGGCGGCAGAGAAAGAATTTGGAATTACACTGACTGAAGTAAACGGTAATGAAAACGACCCCGTAGCCACAGAGATACTCCTAAGAGAGGCGGCACAAGATTCAGAACTTGTTTTGACGGCAGGCTATCAAATGGGGGACGTGCTTGCTCGTGTAGCACCAGAATTTCCCGATGTCCAATTTGCAATTTTTGATGTTGTACTTGATATTCCAAACGTAGCTTCTGTGAACTATAAATCCAATGAAGGGTCTTTTCTGGTCGGCGCAATTGCGGCTTTAAAATCGGAAAGTGGTAAAATCGGTTATATTGGTGGCGTGGACGTTCCATTGTTACGCGAGTTTGAAGCCGGATACGTCGCTGGAATTCAAACTATCAATCCAGATGCAGAAATCTCCGTAGAATACATCAGTGAGGATGTAACCGGTTTTGGCCAACCGGATAGGGCAAGAGAATTGGCGTTAGCACAATATGAAAGCGGAGTAGATGTGATTTATGTCGCTGCTGGCGGATCCGGTCAAGGAGTGCTTGAAGCCGCACAAGAACAACAAAAATTTATCATCTGGGTTGACTCCAACGGCAACCACCTTGCCCCCGGAATTGTCTTAACGAGTATGACAAAAGAGATTTCGGCTTCTGTAGGGCGCATCATCCGAGAAGCCGCTGAGAGCAATTTCATGGCAGGGGTCCGATACTTTGGACTCGAAGATGGTGGTGTCAGTTATGCCGTTGATGAACACAATCAATCGCTGTTTTCGGACGACATCATCATGAGCGTTGAATCGCTGAAGGCAAAGATCATTGCTGGCGAGATTGTCGTTCCCGATACAGTTTCACTTCCGCGCGAATAGTCCTCGTGAGAACGTCCTATAGAAAAGACAGTTTCGCTTGCCTTCAGCAACAGACTATCAAAATTGTACCGTTTGAGGAAGATAGTTCTTACAAACTCTGTGTTTCTACAAAATGGAGAATTTTATGCTTAATGCATACCCATACCCGGAGTCCGAAGGTAGACGGGGGATCGTGATTGGAATTTTGGCAAGCTTGATTACTTGTGGTATCTATGGGCTTTACTGGCAATACAAGCAGATGGCAACACTTAATGCTTGGTTGAAGCGGGATGAGTACTCTTTTTGGCTCTGGTTTTTATTTTCGATTATTACTTGCGGTATCTTCGGTATCTATTATGAGTACAAGATGGCAAATGGTATCAATGAAGTTCAGGCTGATAATGATTTGGTATTTGATTCAAACTTGCCTATTATTTGCGTTCTGTTAGCGATTTTCGGTATTGGTGTGGCTTCACTCGCTATTCAACAGTACCAGATCAACAGACTCTACGAAAGAACATCTTAATGTTTAACCATATATTTCTCGCTCGTCTATTTCTTATCGGATTGGGTATAGTAGGGGTTTACACTACAATTTTAGAAATACCACCAGCAGAGATCTCATTGATTCCGTGTATACTCTATTTAGTAACCGATATTCCATGCCCTGGGTGTGGAATGACGCGGGCGTGTATTGCTTTAACACACGGACATTTCGCAGATGCTTGGCATTACCATCCGTTTTCTTATTTGATTATCGGACTGGCTATTGGATCGGCATTCATCCCGACGTGGTTAAAAAGCACTTGGATCCGTTGTTCATCGGTCAGTCAAAATACGATTGCTATCGGTGGAATCGTGCTATGTCTCTCCATTTGGATTTACAAATTGTGGATATAAGAGCGAAGTCTTAGTGCCCCCTCAAGATAGTTCCTCTCGCACCGACAATCCAACCGGCATTTTTCTGGAGATAGATATCTTGGAGGTTATGTTGAGCAGGTGTGGGATAGCGATTCCACGTGTTGCCGCTATCTATTGTATGGAGGATTAGCCCTCTTTCGCCGACTGCCCATCCGCGTTTTTCGTCACGAAATGCGACATCTCGTAGGCTTAGATTCACAGGTGTTCTTTGCCGATCCCACGTTATTCCACCATCAGCCGTGTGGAGAATTAATCCATTCGTTCCAACAATCCATCCGTGCGTCAGATTCGCGAAATGGACAGAAAATAAATGTTGCCCGGTATTACTTCTCTGTTGGATCCATCGTTTTCCACCATCTCGGGTATGGAGGATTTCACCCTCCTCCCCTACAATCCATCCGTGCGCTGGATCGACGAAATGCACACCCCATAAATGTTTATTCGACAGATCTCTTCGGTTCTCCCATCGACTCCCGCCATTCTCTGTTTTGAGCACAGTCCCCTTTCCGCCAACTGCCCAGCCATGCGTCGTATCAACAAAATGAAGATCCAAAATGCCAGGTGGGGTCTTACCGGTACCGCGTGCTTGGTGTTGCAAGTTCCACGAGGCACCACCACTGCCCGTATAGTGTACCTGCCCAATGCTGACGGTCCAACCGTTGTTTGGGGTCGCGAAATTAACCTGCGTCAGTGTATCTTTTGAGATCGAAGTCGTTTTCCAAGAAGATCCACCATCAACAGTGGATAGGACTGTTCCATCAGTGCCGACTGCCCACCCGTGTTTTGCCCCTATAAAGTGGACACCGTAAAGATGTTCCGCCGTCCCGCTTTCAAGTTGCCGCCACTCAAATTGCACCGTATCTTGGGAACAACCGAGGCACACAAGGCTTCCACATAAAATCATGAGCGCGATATATTTTTTATTTTTCATTTTAAGGCACCTACCGAATAAAATTTTTATTGCAACTATTTGCCAAATCGTGTAAATTACATTATAGAGGATGCAAGCCGACTTGTCAAGTTCTTGTAGGAGTGTTATTCCAAAGTATCATGTACATCATCGGAATCGATGGCGGCGGGACAAAAACGATAGGTATCCTGGCGACAGCAACGGGGCAACACCTTGCACAAGTGCAATCGGGACCAGCAAACTATCACGTCGTTGGCGAGGCAAAAACACAGGCAGTTTTGGAAGGCATCGTCGCGGAACTTTACGAAAAAGGGGATATTCCACCAACAAGTGCTGTCCGACTCTGCTTGGGCATGGCTGGTTTGGGACGATCTGAAGACCGAGAAATGATTGGAAAGATTTGTGACGAACTTGGCATCCATCAGAATCGGATTTTGACCCACGACGCACATATCGCTCTCGTTGGTGGTACGGAGAAACAGGAAGGTGTCATTGTCATCTCTGGAACGGGCGCGATTGTCTACGGCATCAATACCGATGGCAGAGAAGCACGCGCGAGTGGCTGGGGGTATCTACTGGGAGACGAAGGGAGCGGTTACGACATTGCTATAAAAGGACTCCAAGCCGTTGCTCGTGCCGCGGATGGCAGAGGCGATCGAACCGAATTGACAGATCGAATCCTCAATAAACTTGAGCTGAATGAACCGAGCGAACTGATTCGCTGGACGTACGCCGCGAGTCGAGATACGATTGCCCAGTTAGCAGAGGTGGTATTTGATACCGCTAAGGCAGCAGATGTGGTCGCAGAACATATTGTTGACAAGGCGGCTGATGAACTCGTTTGTGCTGCAGTCAGCGTAATAAAACAGTTGAAATTCACAGAGCTATCTGATATTGTTCTCAGTGGTGGGAATCTTATCCACCAAACGATGTTCGCCGACAAACTCCGCCACCGGTTCGCGAGAATTCAACCAGAGGCATCAGTGCAACTCCCAAAACATGAGCCTGCGTATGGTGCTGTGTTGTTAGCGCAAGCGAGTTTGTAACCGGAAATTATCACCAGCAAAAGGATGCATGCAGTCCACAACAGAGCAGCAAAATCTAAATTCCGTTGACATTGATTTAAAGTCAATATCAGAAATTGTCCGGATTTTTCACGAAGAAGATCAGAAAGCGATTAGGGCTGTAGAAGCAGAATCCGAAGCGATTGCCCATGCTATTGAATTATGCGTTGCTGCATTTCGCACCGGTGGTAGGCTTTTTTATGTCGGCGCGGGCACGAGTGGTAGACTTGGGGTGTTGGATGCCTCTGAATGTCCGCCGACCTTTAGCACGCCCCCAGAAATGGTTCAAGGGATAATTGCCGGTGGGGACGTTGCCCTACGTCGCTCGGTGGAAGGTGAAGAGGATAAGTCCGAAAGGGGTGCGTTCGCTGTCCGAGAGCGACAACTCACAGCACAAGATGTGCTCGTCGGAATCGCAAGTAGTGGACGGACGCCTTATGTCATAGGGGCTTTGAGGGAAGCCTACACCATTGGTGCGACAACAATATTTTTTTGCTGTGTTCCACCTCCTGAGCAATTGAAAGGATGGGTAACGCATTTCATCACACCAATCGTTGGACCTGAAATCATCGCTGGCTCAACACGATTGAAAGCAGGAACAGCCACAAAACTGGTTCTGAACATGTTAACGACCGTTTCTATGATCAAACTGGGCAAGATCTATAACAATCTGATGGTAGATGTACACGCATCTAACACGAAACTGGTCGCACGGGGTATCCGAATTGTCCAAGCTGTCACTGGAGTTGATACCGAAGTGGCTGAGGAAGCGTTAACACGGGCAGGAGGTCGTGCTAAACTCGCTATCGTAATGCTCGTGAAAGGACTGAACCCGACAGACGCAAATACACTCTTAGAAGAACATGGGGGATTTCTAAGGCAAATTCTTGATTGAAAATTTTCAGCGAGTAGGTGTTGCTCCAATCTTCCATTATTATAATCGGGTTTTCGATGTGGAGAAAGAACATAGGGAAAGATTAGGAGTCCCCACAAAAGGTAAGGAGGAATCGATGGGTACGAAAGTTGGGCTTGCCAAGACTGGCAGGCGACGCTCCAACGTTTTTGAGGCGTTGGACAATATACGGGATGAACTCACGCCGAAAGTCCGTGAGCAGGTACTGTTAAAACCGAATTTTCTCTCCAGCACGAATCAACTCGCTTCGTCGCACGTCGATGCGATGCGGGGAGCACTCGATTTTCTGTTAAGCACACCACATCCACCAAAAGAGATAATTGTCGCCGAAGGTGCCAATGAAGCGTTCTCCGGCGAGGCATTTCAAGTCTTTGGGTATGAAGCACTCCAAGCCGAATACGACCTCCCGATCCGGCTCGTGGATTTGCATCAGGAAACCGAATGGATAGAAACCACAGTCTTTCTCGCTGAACGTAATGAAGATACTGTGAGGATGCCGAAGATAGTCATAGATTGCCCCTGTACTATTTCTGTTGCTATTGCTAAAACACATGATGCTGGCGTTGTAACACTCGCAATGAAGAATATGATTATGGGCACCCTGCACAAGGAAGACCGGATTAAAATGCACGGCTATCACAGTCACGCAGACCGGGTGCTTCCCCGAGAAGCGCAGACGCTCAATATCAACTTACTTCGCCTCTCACGTCATCTTAAGCCCGACATCGCTATCGTTGATGGCACCGTTGGGTTACAAGGCAACGGACCTGGTGGCACCGACTCTGTTCCACTCGGGATCGCGATTGCGAGCGAGGATGTGTTCGCCGCAGATGCAGTCACGACAAAAGCGATGGGGTTCGAGCCGTTGGAGATTGGGCTGTTTCATTACGCAAATGAGTTGGGATACGGCATCGCAGATCTCGACAAGATCTTCATCGTCGGACCCGCTGTAGAGACAGTCGCGACCGCGTTTAAGCCGCATGAAACCGCTAAACTCCAGTTCCAATGGCAGGAGGCGAGTCCCGCAGAATATCTGGCAGCAGATTTTTAATTTACGGTCTCCTGTTCTGCGCTCTACTACATTACACGCAGGTTTTTGGGAACTTGTGTTTTATGGGTAATGATAGCTTGCAACAACAGCGCAGGCGGATTTACGTCGATTAACGGTATCTAACCAATTCACCTGAACGAACCTCAAGGAATAATTAAAAAATGAAACGTTTCTGTAACATTCTTATTTTATTTTCAATACTCCTCACCACACCAGCGTGGGCATGGTGGGGCGGCGGACACGATATCATGACACAGGCATCCGTCAAGGTCCTACCCGAAGAGATGCCTGAATTTTTTCGAGCCGCGGGAAAAATGATCGCTCACTGCGCGTACGACCCAGACCTATCCAAGGAGCGTAGCATACCGCACGCACGGCAGGCTGAATACGGTGAACATTACATCGATGTGGAATTGCTAAAAGAGCATCCGATTCCAGAGGGACGCGATGCACACATCAAGTTGTGTGCGGAGTTAGGACTTGCACCACGAACGATTGGCACACTGCCATACGCGTTGGCAGAATGGACAGAACGGCTTGTCCTTGCTTTCGCAGAACACCGCAAATGGCCCGATAATCCGATGATTCAATACAAATGCTTTCTCTATGCTGGCTTCCTCGCGCACTATGCCCAAGATATGTGTCAACCGTTGCACCTGACGATTCACTTTGATGGCATTGTTCAGGAAGATGGAACGCGCTTACATGCGGGTATCCATGAAAAAGTCGATTCAGCAATTGAAAGGTTGAAACTGGATCCGATAGAACTCGCGAAAGCACAACAGATTGAAGCCGTTGGCGACTTAATGCCAGCGATAGTGAAACAGGTTAAAGCCGGGTTCAGTTTGGTTGATAGCGTTTACGAACTCGCGGAGGACTGGAAGAATCTGAAAGATCCAACACCTGCTTTGGTTGATTTTACAAATGCTCAAGCGCGTGAAGGCGTACGCTGGACGGCTTCGCTCTACTTAACTGCGTGGAAACTCTCTGAAAACATCAAACTCCCCGGTTGGCTCGACCGCGCGAAAAACGATGCAAATATGTCACATTAAAAAGGAGAAATAACTTTGTTACAACAATGGAAACCTGACCCAACTTTTTATCCATCCCCCAAAATGGCGATTGAAGCACCTGCTGAAGAACTCGCTTATGTCGCTGCGCCTCGCGATGACGGCAAGCCTGACGCTATGTGTGTTGTGGACCTCAACGAAGCATCTGATACTTATGGACAGATTATTAATAGGTTGGAGCTTGGTGTTCGCGACGAAATCCACCACTTTGGTTGGAATGCCTGTAGTGCCGCCCTCTGTCCCTATGCCCCGCACCCGTACGTAGAACGTCGCTATCTCGTTGTGCCAGCATTGCGAGGATCTCATATCTATATCCTTGATATCAAATCCGACCCGAAGGCACCTGAGCTCGTTAAGACTTTGACGGCTGATGAAGTTGAAAATCGATCCGGATATACCCGTCCGCATACAGTGCATTGTGGTCCAGAAGGCATCTATGTGAGTGCTTTGGCTTCAGCTGGTTCGGAGGAAGGACCCGGTGGTATTTTCCTCATGGATCACTATAACTTCAATATTCTGGGACAGTGGGAAGTAGAACGCGGCACTCAATCCCTCTCTTACGACTTTTGGTGGCATCTGGGTTATGACATCGCTGTTACCAGTGAGTGGGGATATCCTGGCATGATTGAAAATGGGGTTAGCCTCGAAGATTTAGGGGCGCGCAAGTTCGGACATAAAATTCATATTTGGGATATCCGACACCGGAAGAACATCCAGACCTTGGATTTGGGCGATGATTACCAGATGATCTTAGAGTTGCGACCCGCGCACGATCCGACCAAAGCCTATGGGTTCGTCAATGCCGTGCTGAATATGAATGACCTCTCCAGCTCGATTTGGACGTGGTACAAAGACGGCGACGATTGGGGGATTCAAAAGATTATTGATATTCCGGCACAGGCACCCGAAAATCCGGATGATTTGCCGCCTGCCTTGAAAGACATCGGGATGATACCGCCGCTTGTCACCGATCACATCCTCTCGCTGGATGACCGGTTTTTGTATGTCTCTTGCTGGGGAACCGGAGAGATGTTGCAATACGATGTATCCGACCCCTTTAATCCCAAGCATACAGGCACTCTCGAAATCGGCGGGATTACAAAATCGCACCCACACCCGGCTGCTGGACCCGTAAGTGGCGGTCCCCAGATGGTTGAATTGAGCCGCGATGGCAAACGCCTCTATTTCACGAATTCTCTCTACGTCGCCTGGGATAATCAGTTCTACCCAGAGGGCGCAAATGGATGGATGGTGAAGGCGGATGTGAATCCGGACGGCGGACTGGAATTGGATCCTGACTTCTTTGTAGGTTTCGGCGACAGTCGCGCCCATCAGATTCGCTTGCAAGGTGGCGATAGCTCCTCTGATACTTTTTGTTATTCCTAAGAATTAATGGCATTTTTGAGTTTTAAAGCATGCTGCCATTAAAGACGCGTCTAAAAGAGGGTGCGCAAGATCTCTTGCAGCACCCTCATATTATGAGTGGAAAGATATTTTTTTATGGATACTGTTTCATGGTTAAGTTACACCTTTCTCGGTGTATTTCACGGTATTAATCCGGGGATGGGATGGCTTTTTGCAGTCGCGTTGGGTATGCAGGAAAAACGGAGAAGCGCAGTTATTGGTGCCCTTTTTCCAATGGCACTCGGACACGCTATATCCATCGCAGTCGTGGTTTTCGTCATCGCCTTGGCACAGCAACAACTCCCGGAGGGAGTCCTTCGTATCGCTTGCGCAACTGTGTTGTTCGGTTTCGGTGTGTACAAGTTTTTCCGCGCGCGGCACCCGAAGTGGGTCGGGATGCGTGTTAACTTCAAAGACTTAACGATTTGGTCATTCCTAATGGCATCCGCACACGGGGCGGGTTTGATGCTGGCACCGCTACTGTTACGTACACCCGCTGCCGAGGCATCCGCACATATGCACCACGCCCCTGCAAGCATGGTACATAACGCCACGATGTTATTGTCGGCAGTTGGCGTGCATACTCTCAGTTTCTTCGTCGTGATGGGGATCGTAGCAATTATCGTTTACGAGGTAATAGGGCTTGCGCTGCTCCGAAAAGCGTGGTTTAATTTGGATCTGTTGTGGTCCATCGCTTTGATGATCGCCGGTGTTGTCACTCTTTTCTGGAAGCATTAATGAGAATTCACTTTGGCATACCGGCTATCAAACGTTGATTTTATACTTCAGGTCGTTAACCTCATCACCCGTCATGCCACGAAAACCCCAACAATGTGGAGCCTGCTCCTTTATTGTGATTTCAACATCTATAGGGGAAATGGATAACTGATTTTCGATCTCTTTGAAGAGTGCTTTAATCAGTCTTTTTTGTGTTGCCGGTTGACGACCTGCCATCATATTAATTTCAATGACAGTATACGCATCTGTACGACCCCGAGGATAATAGAAATCTTCTTTTGCCATAGGCACAAAACGATGCGCTCGCTTATCTTCTGGTATACCGAGTACAGACTGCATACAACCGTGAATTACATCGGATAATTTTGCTTTTATTGGATTCAATTCTTCCCTGATTCCATATACGACAATCATGTTCTTTCCTTAATCTGCTCGGGGAGCAACTCAACGCCATACTTCTCTTGCAATGCGCGCAAGTCAGCAAAATCTGTATCCTGCAATGGGTAGCCAGCGTGCGAACGGACTTGGTAATTCACCGATAGACACCGAACTTCCCGTCCCCCAATAGAACCTACAGCGTTCAATTCCGATCCGGTGATGACCCAATCAATCTCACCGGGACCGTAGATTGCACCTCCATCCTCGGTCAGTTCGATGACATGGAAGTCGATCCTCCCGTGCAATCGGTGTCCTATCACGAAGTTTCGATCTTTACGATCATCGGTATGAATATCAACAAAGCCTCGAGCGAAGAGTGCCTCGGTGAGTATTGCTGAATCTTCCCATGAAATCATGATGTCCAGATCTTGATGTTCTCGAGTACACTCACCTAATAGTGCATCAACACCCCACCCCCCGTCAATCCAAACTTTAACACCCAGTTCATCAAAAAGATCAAGGAACCAATGAACCTTGTCAGGGGTCATACTTTCATCAAGCAACACGCACATCAGCAACCTCTAATGTCATCTCAAGGTACGCCACGGCTTGCTCTTGAGATACCGTCGGAAAATCAGCGAGAAACTTCTTAAGCGAGTCGCCTGCTGTTAGATGTTGAATCAAAATTTCGACCGGTACACGAGTTCCAGTGAAAACTAAGGCTCCATTCATCACTTTTGGGTTGCGCGAAATAATCTGTTCTTTTTTCATCGGTGAAATTTGTTTGAAATTTTTGTTTTAGATGTTTTCGTCACTCATTTGCTTGAAGACGTTCCGCTAGCCATAGATTGACTAAGGTTTCCGGTAAGACTCCTTGCTTTCGCGCGTGCTTTTCAATCTTTTCATAAATCTCTGGCGTGAGCGTTACATGACACTTCCGCTGCATCCGCACCTCAAAATCAACTTCATGGGTTTCATCCCAGTGGTCAGCCAAGCTATGCGTATCCCAGAAATCAGCTATATCTTCTAAAGTTTTCGCTTTAGATATACTGGTAACCTGTTCATCTTTATTTTTTTTCATACCTTTTTCTCTCCTTTTGATCCATATCGCGGGCACTCAAAATGAGTGCAAGGTGGTCCGGTTTCTGAATGAAGAATACAATCAAATAACGTCCAGCATCCGTCTGTCCAGCGGCAGAATACACATCTTCTCCTTTTCTATACCCTGATTCAACAAAACGGTATTTCGGACGATTGAAAAATATTTCTTCAACTTCCTTTTGTGTAACATGATGTTTGACAAAAAGTTTAACCAATTTGATATAGATCTCTCCAGACACGGTAGGTGTGTTTTATAAGTCCTCCTCGAGCTCCAAAGAGAAAATTTCGTCCATCTCTGCCTCAATTTTCATCCGTGCCAAAACTACTAACTACCGTATTAGCAATACAATGGTCTGATAGTTGATGTTAATCATACGCTATTTTCAAGCAAAATATCAATAAACAACAAACAACTACTAAAAAGACACTCTCAAACTTTGGTCAGAGTACTTTCAACGCGGCTTCGTATTTGTCTGTAAGTAGGTCTTGGACATCTTCTCGCAGTTTCTGCCAACTCCGCTGCAGTTTTGCTTTGACCCATAGCCTCCCTTCATCGATTCCCATTCCGTGATGAACATAAGCCAAATATAAAAGTGAAGGCACCTGTTCAATATGGGACATGGCATCAGCATTGGCGAGACACGCTCCCTCCGCACTCCGATGTTCAACCGTTACACTTCCTCGATGTGTTGCAATAGCGTCCTTGACAGCTTCCGTTTTCTCTTTTCGATAGCCGAAACGCTTAAGCAGTTTCTCTGCTTCAATCGGACCATGGATATGATGATCCGCATAGAGTGCTTCGTCCTTTATGCTGGCGTAATCGTGGAGTAACGCCGCAAATTCCACAATTTCGGGATCAGCATCAAAGCGTGGGGCGAGTTGTTTTGCGTTATGAACGACTGGTAGGATATGGTGGGTCCAAATGTCGTAACCGAAAATATTCGTATCAGCGGCACAAGCCTGTTCAACAATCTGCTCAACCTTGTTTTTTACAGTTTCAATCATAGAGAATCTTCTTTTAGAGTAAAGTTTAGAATTAATTAGACACTCCGCACCGGCGAGGTTAGAAACCTTGCCTACCAGGGGAGGGACGAATGTCTATTTATTTTTCGGTTTTACTATAAATCACCCACAGATTAAGATTAATATCAAATATTCTACGTGAAGGCATTCGTCACAGCAGAATTTTCCAGTTAGTACACCTCGTTTTCAACAGTATTAAGAATACCACAAGACTCAAATCGTAGCAACTGAAATGCTATTGAAAGAAGATGAACATCACGTGATTATTTCTACCGATACTGAAACGAAAAACTTGTTTTTTTTTCCCATATATGCTATAATTTTCTTTCAGCAACGGAATACAGAAAGTGTGACCTACCTTCTTAACATGTGCCTGAAGGCAACGCCCTTGAATAGAAATTATCAAGCTGCACCAGAAAGGGGAATCCCATTTGATAAACTTATATGGAGCAACCTATGACAGAATGCAACTGCTTCGCCATGTCGGAGATGTATCGCAAATCGCCCATGCCAAAACGTACCAACTCACGGACGGCAACGAAAAGGGTGTTGACGCTATCGACTTCCGAACCGGTAGTGGTCTTAATTTTACAGTGCTTCCGAGTCGCGGTTTAGATGTGTCGTATGCGGAATATCAGGGCATCCCTCTCTGCTGGCGTTCGAGCACGGGCGATGTCAGTCCTGCACATTATGAACCTGACGGACTCGGCTGGCTACGGGGTTTTTATGGCGGTTTACTGACAACCTGCGGTATGCGACAAGTCGGTGTGCCGAGCGAAGACGACGAAGAGGCATTGGGGCTTCACGGTAGAGTCTCGTATATCCCCGCCAAGAACGTATGGGTCGACAGCCGGTGGGAAGGACAACGTTATATGCTATGGGCACAGGGCAAAGTGAAAGAAGCCGCCGCTTTGGGTGAAAACCTTATTCGCACCCGTAGAATTTGGACCGAGTTAGGCTCGCGTACGTTGCATATCGAGGATATTGTTGAAAACTTGGGATACCAAGATTCACCACACATGTACCTCTTCCATATTAATGTTGGATTTCCAATCCTTACGCAAGACAGCGAATTGCTTGCCCCCTCCTCACAGATCACCCCACGTGACGAAGAGGCTGCCGCAAACCTGAACAATTATAATCTCTGCGATGCCCCAACCGTCGATTTCCAAGAACAGGCTTTCTATCACGAAATGGAACCAGATGTGGATAACCACATCCACGTCGCACTTGTAAACCGCAATTTTAACGGTGGACAGGGGATCGGCGTATCGGTGCGCTATCACAAGACCCAATTTCCAAACTTCGTGCAGTGGAAGATGTGCGGTGAAGGAAACTATGTCTTCGGTTTAGAACCATCGAATTGTGGGGTAGAAGGCAGGGCAAAGGAACGTGAACGTGGCACCTTACAACATATTGAACCCGGCGGCCGTAGGCACTATGAGGTCGAAATTGGTGTATTGGCTTCCAATGAGGAAATTGATGCATTTCACGAAAAAATATCAAAAACCCAAAATTAAATATTATAAATCTGGTGAGGATACGCTAATAAGTGATCCCATACCTCAGGAGAAATTGATAATGAAGAGATGCTTGTCTTTACCCCTTATCGCCTCAGCATTATTGGCAATGTTCATATTCGTTGGTTGCAGCGCGAAAGAAATCCCTCCAGTTTCAACCACAGCTGAAGCACCTACAGTACAACAAGAATCAGAAGAAAAACACGCCGAAGAGCACGATCTTGATGAACACGACGAGTCGTCGGAGGAAGCACACGAAGAATCAGAAGTCACTGAAGAGGAAACACATCCTGAAGCTGAACCCGAAGAAGCAATGCCAATGGTGGAAATCCCGGACGGCAGTGTGCTACATCTGATACCGGAACACACAGCGGGGATTATTTATTGTCCCAGTCTGAATGAGCTAAACAATCGGGTTAACATGTTGGCGATAGATTTGATGCCGACCGCTGAAAACCCGGAAGTCATCGCCAAAATCTTGGCAAATGCCTTTGGCGCAGGTTTTGAGAATCTTGCCGAATTGGAGGAAATCGGACTGGGTTTGAACCAAGATTTTGCAATCTTCATGACTTCTTTGAAATCGCCAGATCTCTCTGCAACCGTGCATCTCACAGACCCTGCAGCTATGAAACAGGTAATTGATGCTGAAAGCGAAGGCACCGCACCCATCGAGTATAATGGCGTAACCTATTGGAACGCGGCTGGCGGGGGCGGTAGTTTCGCTATCATAGATAACATTCTCGTTTTTTCTCGGACCCCTGAAGTCTGTGAAAGCGTCATTGATACCTATAACAAAACAAAACCGGCCGTCACAACCAACCCGGATTACAGTACCTTCCTCGCCGATATTTCAGAGGGCACCACGCAGCTCGCAGTACATTTTGATCTTGAATCAGTCGTGCCTCTCGTGAGTGCGACACTTATGGGTGAATCGGAAGCGATGAAGGACAGCCTGGAAAGCGATCCGGCAGCAATGGCGGCAGCCCCCTTCTTTGAAAGTATATTCGTTGGCGTGATAGACATGCTTGAGCAGTTAAAATCTCTGAGCGCGACACTTGGAGTGGAAGGAACCGATGTGAAGTTCTCCCCTCTTCTAAGGTTCAAGAACGATAGCGAAATTCAGAAGACCTTAAAAGGGATGGCTCCCAACGAGTTAACCCTCCTTGGCGAACTCCCAAGTCCGGCATCTATGAATGGTGCGTTTCAGGGGAAACCCGAATTGATGATCGAGATGAACCTATTTTGGCTGAAGTTGATTTCACAGAACGCCAATCCGGAGCAGACTGAACTACTCGCCTCCCTTACCAAACGAATGGAAGACTTCTATGAAGCCCTTGCCGAGGAATGGTCTTTCTCTATCAATTTTAGGGATAGCGTCCTTCCAGATTATTTGGTCGTCTATGGACTGAAAGATGAACAAAAGGCGAGAAGCTATATGGAAGAGGCATTGATTAAACAACTCCAAGATTCGATGAAAATTGTTCAAAACATGATGGGGGATGTTGTTCCCAATCTCGAAATGTACCGAGACGCGCATCATGGTGAATCCACAATGCACAATGGTGTTGAAATCAAAAGTTACGTTTTTCCTAATTTTAGTGCGGCTTTCGGAGAACTGCCACCTCAAGCTGCTGGATTGATGCCCAGCGAATGGCACTGGTACTATGCTTTTACCGACGGTTATTTGCTCATGACGACAGGTAGTAAGGAATTGATGAAAATGGTTTTGGATAACAGGGCGGGAGTCGGTACCGCGCTTGATTTCTCTGAAGAACCAAGCTATGAAAAATTGGCCATGACTTTAGGTTTGGAGAATAACCTGTTTTTTGCCATTTCTCCAATGACTCTGGTTAAAACCCTTCTACCGATTATAGCGCAGGCTGCGGATCCGAACAGTGCTGCCGCATTGCAAATGATGTCAGGAATGTTTATGAACTTGCCAGAGAACTATAGCATCGGTTTCTCCGCGAAAGTTCAGGACGATGGAATCGGTGCGACGCTCCTACTCACTCTCGGTGATTTCAGGCAACTTATCCAGACTTTCGCAATGTTACAGGGGATGGGACAGATGCAATAAATGTGTTTCTAACTCGCCTACAATTTCGATTGTGGGCGAGTTTTTATATTTTAACCGACAAGATTTTACGATAATTTTATAACCCCTTAGCCCTTCAAAGAGGCGAGGTGTTTCTGTGGATTTCTTCATGCCCGCGATTTCCTCCAAAAATAGAGATAAATCTCAAAGGGTTTGATTAGGATATTATTGTATAATTGTTTTCATTTAAAAATATAATGTCCTAAAATAACTTTCTCTTAAACCCTTGTGATTATTGACTCTATATCAATTTAAAGCCTTGATCGAAAATGGGATTTTTGATAGCATACACTATTAAGTGTTATGTAAAAATGCCAGTGCTCCATAGCAAGTTTGAGTATTATAGTAAATCCCACAATTAAGTTATAATTGAACGGCAACTGAGGAGGAAGGCTCGTGCACAAATATGGAGGTTTCATAAACTTTTGTTTTATAAAAAATCGTACATATCAACACATTTTCGGCTTCAGTATAGGACTTTTGCTAATCGTTTCCTCTTATGCTATCGCTGATACAACCGAAGATACGGAAGAAACCGTTGAGGCTCCAACACCCAAGAAGAGTCCCATTAAAGTCGGTGGGGCGATGCGGGCGAATTACATCTATGGCACCTACGTCGATCAAGGACGCGGCGAAAAAATCGGAGATGTTGACCTTGAGATTTTACGCCTCAATGCCGACTTGGACTATAAAAATATCATTGGTAGACTTGAATACCGGTGGTATCCGAGGTATTTCGGAGGAACCCACGGGTACAGCATGATACACACAGCATGGTTAGGCTATAAGCTCAGTGATTCCGGCACACTTAAAGCTGGGATTGTTCGGGTCCCCTTCGGACCGACCGCCTATGGTGTTTCTACAAGTTGGTTTTTTGACCAGCATTTTTATGTCGGACTTGCCGATGATATGGACTTAGGAATCAGATGGAGTGACACCCTTGATAAGCTGACACTTGATGCGGCCTACTACCCGATGAGCGAACCCCAAACATTTGGGGGGAGTCTGGCGAGTTCACGCTACAGTTATGACATCGTCAAGTGGGAAGAACAAGCAGATGCCAACGGGGATGTCAAATGGGGTGCCGGTGAAAATGGGTATGATGAACAACATCAATTGAATCTTCGAGCCATCTATGCCCTCGAGAACATCGCGGATATCGGTGTATCGCTGCAATTCGGACTGTTGAAAGGAACAAATGTGGGGAAGGATGATGGCGGGAACCATTATGCTCTCTCCGCGCACATGAAGAACTCCTTCGCGGATTTCACGCTCTTTTCGCAATTCTCCTATTACGCCCATAATATCACTGACGACACACCTTGGGGTACTGGAGATTTAATTCCAATGGGGGCTTACGATTTCGCCTGGCCCATCGCTTCAAATGGATTAATACCCGCGCTATCGCTCCGATACGGTGGTATAGATACTTCAGGTATCTCATGGATTGACAGCGTTACGCCTTATGTGGAGTGGAGCACTATCATGAAAACCGTGGAAGCCTACAATGCCAGTACTCTCGTGACACTTGGAGCGAGTTGGACGGTTTTTGGAGATCTCTATGTCTATAGTGATGTAGGACTTTCCAATGGCAACTTTTTTGTCGGGAACGAGACAAGCGATGGTGAGAAAGAAGGCTACGGTAATATCTACGAAGGTGCGGGTGACTTTGGTGCTAACGGAAATAACGCATGGAATTTGCGACTTAACTTTAACTTCGGTTACTATTTCTAATCGGTTACGTGACCTTCCACTGCAGGCGTGCTTTGTAAGTACGCCTCGCTCCGTGCGCGGTTGAAAACCGCTAACTCAACTCTAAAAGGAGAATTTTGAATATGCACGAAGAAGGAAAACAACCACAGTATATGCAGGATAGGGAGTACAAGAAGTTATTTGGTTTAGAGATTTACCTCACACCTGTATTCGTTATTTCCGGTATTGCTATCGTCGTCTTTATCATCGGATCTCTTATCTTCCAAGAAGGTGCGACAAAACTTTTTGGAGACCTCCGCGTCTGGCTCACCACGAACCTTGACTGGTTGTTCATGATCTCTACCAACCTTGTCTTTATTTTTTGCCTGATTGTTGCATTCTCTCCACTCGGAAAGGTACGCCTCGGGGGAGTAGATGCGGAGCCTGAATATCCCTATATAACATGGCTTGCCATGATCTTTTCGGCAGGTGTGGGTATCGGACTTCTGTTTTTTGGCGTGTTAGAGCCGGTTACCTATTTTCAGAGTCCGCCTCTCGGCGTAGAAACGGCTTATGACACGGAGACAGTCTACACGGCTGAAAATGTTCCCGATGCTTCGGATCCTAAGGTTCAGGCAGCGGGTGATTTGGGAATAGCAGCGACGGTTTTCCATTGGGGACTTCAAGGGTGGGCGATTTACGGTGTCGTTGGGCTTGCCCTCGCGTTTTTCGCCTACAATCGGGGTTTACCATTGCTCATCCGATCAGCCTTTTACCCCGTATTTGGGGACCGGATATGGGGGTGGCCCGGGCATATCATTGATACCTTCGCTATATTCGCGGGTATTTTTGGACTCGCGACCTCTCTCGGTTTGGGGGTGCAACAGGTAACGTCCGGCCTTGAGTATCTGTTTGGAATACCAGCCAATGGTCTCACGATGGTCCTGCTAATCGTATTCATCACAGCAATCGCGCTGATCTCGGTGATGACAGGTATTAATGTCGGTATCAAACGTCTCAGTCAGTTTAATATTATTCTCGCATTTGTGTTGCTTTTGGCTGTGATTATTCTCGGTCCAACGCTCTACATTTTCCGCAGCATTTTTACGAGTCTTGGCACCTATGTTATGAAAATTGTGCCACTCAGCAACTGGATCGGACGTGAAGACACCGCTTTCTTTCACGGGTGGACGACGTTCTACTGGGCATGGTGGATCGCTTGGGCACCGTTCATCGGTACGTTTATCGCTCGCATTTCAAAAGGACGCACGGTGCGCGAGTTCGTAATCTTTGTGCTCCTTCTACCGACGCTGTTGTGTTTGCTCTGGTTTAGTGCCTTTGGCGGCACTGCCCTTCACCAATTCCTCACTGGCGGTTACACCGGTGTAACCGAGATCGTTGAGGCATATAAGCCGGAACTTGCACTCTTCAAAATGTTTGAAGGACTTCCGTGGACAACGCTGCTCTCCTGTATCGGTATGACACTAACGATCATTTTTTTCGTTACCTCGTCGGACTCCGGGTCTTTGATTATCGACATTATCGCAGCAGGCGGTAAAGTCGACGCCCCTGTCCCACAACGCGTGTTCTGGTGTACTGCGGAAGGCTTAGTCGCTATCGCGCTACTGCTCGGCGGGGGTCTAAAATCCCTACAGGCTGCCTCCCTGGCAACAGGATTTCCGTTCGCTATTGTCCTGTTGGGTATGGGAGCTTGTGTCTGGGTTGGACTGAGTAGGGAGATCCGTCAATCTCAATAGCAATCGGCTGTCAGCATGCTTCGCAGCGAGAACAGTCGGAAAACTGGTTATAGGTTGTCGGCAGTCGGTTAAGGGGTTTTGATTAAGTCAAACATCTCTTAACCAATTGCTGAAAGCCGAAAGCCGAAAGCCAATAAATATGAACACAACAGAACTGGAATTTGAAAAGCCATTCATTGAATTGGAACACCATCTCTCCGAACTGAATGCTTTCTCCGAAACGCATCCTGAGTTAGACATCACGGAAGGGGTTGCTGCACTAAAGCAGAATGTGGATACCCTCACAAAACGGATGTTCCAAAATTTAAGTCGCTGGGATAAAGTCCGGTTAGCACGACACGCGCAACGTCCGCAAGCCCCGTTCTATATTAACGCACTTTTCGATGAACATGTTGAGCTCCACAGCGATAAACTATACGGCGACGACCGTGCGCTCGTTGGAGGTTTCGCGTGGTTCGACGGACAACCCCTTGTTTACCTTGCCCAGCAGAAAGGCACGAACCTTGAAGAGCGGCAGGAGATGAATTTCGGTTACACGCATCCAGAGGGCTACCGCAAGGCAAGACGATTGATGCAGTTAGCAGACAAATTCAATCGCCCCTTAATCTGTTTTATCGATACACCGGGAGCGCACTTTGATCTCCGTTCCGAAGAATACGGGCAAGCAATGGCGATCGCTGAAAACCTCGCAGAGATGATGATAATGCGTGTTCCGATTCTCGTTGTCATTATTGGCGAAGGTGGCAGCGGCGGTGCTTTGGCAATTGCTGTTGGAAATCGCGTCTTGATGATGGAGTACGCCGTCTACTGTGTCGCGCCACCTGAAGCCTGCAGCGGTATCGTCTGGAAGGATAAGGGCGAACACGCTCCTGAGGCGACCGAAGGCTATAAACCGACTGCGCCAGATCTGCTTAAGTTAGAGATCATTGACCAGATGATCCGTGAACCCCTCGGTGGTGCGCACAGAGATGCTGAAGCCGCTGCACGCAACGTCAAACGTGCAGTCCGTAAGCACCTCACCGAATTGATGCAGATGACACCGCAACAACTCATCCAACAAAGATATGAGCGTTATCGGCACATCGGACTCTATGGCGAAGATCCTGCTTGATAGGTTACACGAGCGACATGAAAATCCGAACGATTACCACAGGCATTCCACTCCCTTTTTCGCCATACCAACTTCAACGTGCAGCAAAATTTAACGCCGCCTGTCAAACTCATTTTGAGGCAAACGGTTACGAGGTCCAGACAACACGTGTAAGTTGTCAAATTTGGGATGAGAATCGGGATGTAGATACAATCTTAAGGTTGGAATCCGATGCTCAGGCATTAGGAATCGAGTTTCTTAACTTAGGGACGATCTTACCCGAAAAACGGCACACCTCAGCTCATATTTCTCGCATCGCCGATGTAATTGTTCAGAGTGAGATACTCTTCGCTACCGTCACCCTTACGACGCAATCCGGACGCGTAGCATTGGAGATAGCGGAAAGTACTGCCGAGGTAATTCAGCAGATTGCACATCGAACCGATGCTGGCTACGGGAACCTTCGCTTTGCGGCGTTGATGAACTGTCCACCCAATACGCCCTTTTTCCCAGCTGCATTTTGGCAGGACACCAGAACTAACTTTGGTATCGGATGGCAGGCGGCGGATCTTGTGCAACAGGCTTTCACAGATGCCCCTAATTTGGAAATTGCGCTGCAAAATCTGAAGACCCTCATGGAAACTGAAGGCCAGAAGATTGTCGCGCTCGCAGAGACCTTTGCGCAGGAGTGGGGAATAAAGTTTGTCGGCATAGATGTATCACCCGCACCAATGGGTGATGAGAGCATCGCTCATGCGATGGAACACCAACTGCCGGGTCTTTTTGGTGAACGAGGGACACTCACAGTTGCCGCGGGTTTGACCCAGACGCTTCGAACACTCGCACTACCTTTATGTGGGTATTCAGGGTTAATGCTTCCAGTACTTGAAGATATTGGACTGGGAAAACGCAGCGAAGCAGGCCACTTTAACCTCGACAGCCTCCTCCTCTATTCCACCGTCTGCGGGACGGGGTTGGATACCATTCCGATACCCGGTGATGCTTCGACATCTCAAATAACGTCTATTCTGAAGGATGTCGCCACGCTCTCCATACAATTAAACAAACCGCTATCGGTACGCCTTTTTCCGGTTCCGGGATGCAACGCAGACTGTATGACAGAATTTGATTCTCCCTATCTAACAAATACCATAGTGATGCAAATATAGTCAATCATTCTCCGTTAATGAACAAAGGTACTCCTCCGTTACTGGGAAGGGACGCGAATTTCACTGACTGCTGACGACTAATAACTGAAAACTAATCATCAACTTTTTCACTTGTCAAATGTCATAACCTTTGATAAGATGATGCGAATGAAATTTGACGAGCCTTGTTTATCGAATTGATATACACTGGAGGCACTTCACAATGTATATGCGACATTGGTTACAGAGCCCTTCAAGTCTAACACACGGCAACATCATTAAACGCGAGATCTTTAGCAAAAGAACAGAGGACTCCCCAGATGAAGAGGGAGCAATTCTAAGGTACGTTGACAGTTTTTCCCGATGTTACCTTGAACCGAAGATCGCTTCAGTGCCCACAGCACTCGACGATCGGCAGCTCATTTTTTACATCGTTGAGGGTTCTGGTACATTCGAGGCAGGGAACTTGAAACAACAGGTTGGGGAAGGCGACGCAATCCTCGTGCCGCCTGGACTCACTCACGTCTTGGAAAATCCAAATGGTGCACCGTTGGAATTCCTGATGTTGGAAGAGGTACTCCCTGATGGCGTAGAGGCACCTCGAAAGGATGTGCTTATACGGAACTACCGCGAACGACCGTTAGGACAGGGGCATTGGACGCATCTGGTCCATTCGATTTTCAGTCCGGAAGATGGCTTAGTGACGCTGCATTCAGTACTTGTGGTGCGGATTGAAGCGATGCAAACACCTGATACACACGGCCACGGTCCCGATATGGACGAGATCTGGTATATGCTTGAAGGCAACGGCATCCACGTCGTTAGCAAGAATGTTTATCGACAGATGCCGGGTGATGCTGTCTCTGTGGCTTCGTCAAATCCAGGACATAGCCTCATCAATGACACAAATGAACCGCTCATAACCTTCTACTTTGCACGCTATGACCGATAAAAAAGGATCACCATGAGTGACAAACCACACGTTCTTTTGATCTCGACAGATCATTGGCCCAACTCGTTATTAGGCGTTAATGGGCATCCTGCGATCCAAACACCGACATTGGACACACTCGCTCGTGCTGGCACCCGTTTCACACGAGGTTACAGCGAGTGCCCTGTTTGCGTCCCGGCGCGAAAAACGTTGATGACCGGCACAACAACACGAACCCATAAAGACAGGGTTTTCAACGATCGGCAAGGATTAAATGGGCTCCCAACAATCGCACAGACCTTTCGGGATGCGGGGTATCAAGCCTATGCGGTCGGCAAATTGCATATCCATCCCCAGCGCAGTCGTATCGGTTTCGACGATGTGTTACTCGGCGAGGAAGGCAGACTCCAGCACGGTGTGGTCGACGACTATGAGCTTTTCCTCGGCGACAGAGGCTATGCGGGTCAACAGTTCGCGCACGGGATGTGCAACAACGATTATCTCAACCGTCCTTGGCATCTCCCTGAAGACTGTCATGTCACAAACTGGAGCACGCAGCAGATGGTGCGGATGATTAAACGCCGCGACCCAACACGTCCGGGATTCTGGTATCTCTCCTATTGCCATCCACATCCGCCTCTGGCACCCCTGCAGTGCTACATGGATATGTACCGTGATATGGATGTGGATATGCCATATTGTGGTGAGTGGGCGAAGCAAAACGAACGATTACCGTTCCCCCTAAAGGCGCGCCAGAAACAGGACGAGCACTTTACAGAAGATCAGATTCGTTCAGCACGCCAAGCATTTTATGCCCTTTGCACACATATCGACCATCAACTGCGCGTTGTTATCGGCACTTTACGGGAAGAAGGACTGTTAAACAATACGATCCTATTGTTTACTTCGGACCACGGGGACATGCTTGGAAATCATCAAATGTGGGCAAAACGGCTCTATTATGAGGATTCCGCCAATGTTCCCATGCTTCTCGTCGGCACCGCAGGCGATGAACGGGTAGGACATCACAGGGTGGACGACCGGCTTGTCGGATGGCAGGATGTCATGCCGACACTCCTCCATCTCGCAGGAATTGACATCCCAGATACCGTAGATGGGATACCGATGGTAGGAGACGAAAAGCGTGATTGGTTGTACGGCGAAATTGGTGAAGGCGGCAGCGCGACCCGGATGATTCATGAAGGACGCTTCAAGCTTATCTATTATGCCACTGGAAACTATCGCCAACTCTTCGATCTGGAAGAGGATCCAAGGGAATTGAACGACCTCGCCGATTCACCAGCACACGCTGAGATACTCGAACAACTGACGAACCATCTCATAGGCGAACTCTACGGAGGTGATAAAGACTGGATCCAAGATGGTAAACTTGTCGGTTTACCCGATCGCGAGTACCGTCCATCTCCCAACCGTGCCTTATCAGGCCAACGCGGACTTCATTGGCCACCTCCGCCATCCGCCGGGCGTTAAAGAAAACTGTTGAGTATCTTGACAAAATTTTGGAAATTAACTATATTAACCTATTGTATCTCTTGTTAGGGCAGAATTTGTAAGCCCGTATTCGCTCCTAATTAAGCAATTAAGAAAGGAAAATAGATGTTAGCAGAAATTCGTCAAAGAGAAGGGGTCATTGTTATTCGACCCACGGGCCGCATGATTGGTGCGGCAAACGCTGAAATCAGAGAACAAATTAATGAGGAACTCGAAGAGCATTTTGACTCCCCAAAGGTTATCTTTAACCTTGAGAATGTTACCCGTATGGACAGTAGCGGTCTCGGCACGTTGGTATCTGTGAACGTGACAGTCTCCCGTAAAGGTGGACGGACGGCACTTGTCAACGCAGGTGCGCATATCCGTAACCTCCTCATCCTCGGACGTCTGATGAGCGTCTTTGAGAACTACAATAGCGAAGAAGAGGGAATCCTCGCCTTAACCTCCGAGGAAAGCTAATCGATAGGGCAATGCCAATTAGTTCCTCCTTTAAACAACTGTAGCTACACCTAAAAATTGTATGGATACCCTTGTAAACAGGGTGGTTATCCCCTTCGCTACTTAGGAAATTTCTGAGAGGAACCAAGATACGAAGAAGGAGATTTATGTCGAATCAGAATCTTCCGACGTTTACTGTTAATGCGGGTTTTCACAATCGGGATGGGTGCCCTGTTAGCGTCAATGTCAACCATCCCGGTGTGAGCCAACTCCATGATCGCGCCGTTACCTTAACAGATGTCGCATCCGGTGATGTCATTTCAGCACAGTGTTATGCTGACGAGGATGGAACTACCTTAACTTGGATACTCGATGGACTTGCCGCTGGTGAGTCTCGGACCTATACCCTATCGGAAGGAAGTGTTGCTGGCGAGACAGGCGTTCAGTTAAAAGAAGAAGCCGAAACTATAACTGTAACACTCAATGACCGGCATTTTACAACATTTCGCTACGCAAAAGCGCAGTTTCGTCCGTACTTTTTTCCGGTTTTCGGTCCGAAGAGACGCGAAGTAACACGCGGTGAAACAAGCGATATTTCAAAGGATCATGTCCATCACCGTTCCCTCTACGTCGCTTACGGCGAAGTCAATGATGTTGACTTATGGGGTGAAGGAAGCAATTCTGGCAGGGTCGTGCACCAAGGCTTCACACAAAAACAGGGTGGAGCTGTCGTCGGTAGACTTTATACTGAAAATAGTTGGCAGACCCAAGTAGGTGATGTTTTGATGACGGATGTGCAGAATTTCCGCATCTACAACCTCCCTGAAAACGCCGCAATTCTTGATCTTGATCTCAGTTTTATCGCCTCTGCGGGAGATGTTCACTTCGGAGATACCAAGGAAGGCGGTATCATCTCAATTCGGGTACATCCGTCGATGAACGCTTCAGAGGGTGGAAAGATAGAGAACGCTTTTGGCGGTATCAATGAGGCAGAAACTTGGGGTAAACGTGCGAACTGGTGCGATTATTCTGGTGTTGTTGATGGAACGCCTGTTGGTATCGCTGTGTTCGATCATATTGTCAACCCACGCTATCCGACGTATTGGCATGTGCGCAATTACGGACTAATGGGAAGCAATATATTCGGAGGCGGCACTTTTGAAAGCGATCCTTCTAAAGATGGTTCCTATACACTCAAACAAGGTGAAGAGATGCACTTTCGGTTCCGCGTCCTGATCCATGCCGGCGATGCAAATGTTGGGAAGGTAGCGCAGAAATATCACGATTTCATCAACCCACCTGTCGTTGAGGCTTTTTAACGATTAAATCTGGTCACCGTTCCACTTCGTTTCACGGTGGTTTTTGGTTAATTCTACGCAACTTATGTAATACGCGATGAATTGTCCGACGACAAACCATACCGCTTTTGAAAAACATATCTTTCCAAAGTGTATTTGTTAGTAGTCCGGCGATTTATCGCCTGTCTGTGCAAGTCCTATCTAATTTTTTAACCATTAACCTGGTGCACGAAAGGAGATTCATAAATGCCGATTCCCACTATTCATGTCGGATGTACCCATTTCGCGCACGGACGCCTACAAGCGCAAATCAATTCAAAAGGTCTTAATCCCGTTGCCTGTGTAGATATTAACCTTCCTGCAGCCCGCGAAGCCGTAGCAAGTTTAGAAGGCGATGTTCCCAACTCTCTCGCGGATCGTATCTATACAACGATAACCGAGGCGAAAGAGAAACACGACGCGCAGGCATGTCTCATCTACGCCTCAACGACCGTTCATGCCAAATTAATTGTTGAAAGTCTGAACCTCGGCATGCATACCCTCTGTGTCAAACCCATCGCAACAACGCAGGCAGAATTCCACGACATTATACGCGCACATAAAGCGAACCCTGGCTTAATGCTTGTCCAAGGACAGAATAAACGATGGAATCCTGCCGCCGCGAAAATGCGGGAATGGCTCCGAGAAGAGGGTGGCATCGGTGAAATGTTAGCGGGAGAGTGTCGATTCTGGATTCGCCAAAATTTATATACAGGTCCAGATTCCCGACAACCCGATGCCTATGTTGATGGCCTTTTCTTCCACGCTGGCACGAGTCACCAACTCGATCAGCTTGTCGCCGCGAAAGGACTTCCAAAGTATGTTACCGCACATGTTCACAACCGCCGAGACCCTGAACTCGGACAGATTGAAGCTTGGGGAACTGCTGGTGGCAACGCCCTCATGGAGTACGCAAACGGGGCACCTTTCTCCTATGCAGGAACGCGGGCGGCACATACAGCTCCGTTCGGATGGAGTGGACATTGGACCTTCCACGGCGAGGACGGAGACCTCCGACGAGATGCAGGACACCTACAACTCTTCCGACTCGGCAAAACCATTGAAGACGTATCCCTTCAAGATTTGCACGCTGGCCTCATAGAAGACGATCGCCTCCAGTTTGATGCGTTTGCGCAGGCAATCGCCAACGGAACGGATCGGGATTGGATGCAGGACACAACGCTTGGCACATGGATACTCATGGAAGCCTGCAACGAATCCGCTCGAACGCACGAAAAAGTCGATGTCGAGGCGTTCGGAAAAAAGATGCTCGCTTAATGGCTATCAGTTTGCCCGTTACCCCGAAAAGGTAGCCTGCAACAACGGCGCAGGGTTTTTGTAAACGCTAAAATCCAATGCGAAGAAAGTGTTTCTTTAGGTCTACGGAAAGGCACTTCATCCATCAAACCGACCTGACCGAACCGCAAGGAAAATTAAAAAAAGGAAAACTAAAAAATGCAATCTCCACACGGCTCAGCGTTTCGTCCCTCTGTGATGGGAAGAAACGGTATGGTTACATCTGGACACGTCCTCGCTTCACAAGCTGGCATTCAGACGATGATGGCTGGTGGCAACGCCATCGATGCGGCTATCGCAACCGCTGTAGCTCTCGGTATGGTTGAACCTGCTGGCTCTGGGCTTGGAGGCGACGGTTTTATTCTCATCTATTGGGCGGAAACCGGGAAAGTCGAGGCGGTGAATGGAACCGGACCCGCACCGCGTGCCGCGACCCGAGAAACCTACCTTAAGGATGGCGGGATCCCAATGAAAGGGATGCGGAGTGTTTCGGTGCCAGGGATCGTTGACGCATGGCTCCTTGCGCACGAACGCTACGGTGCGCTCAAATTAGAAGACGTTTTCGCACCCGCAATTTCACTCTGTGAAGACGGATTCCCTGTCAGTCATAGACTCGCTGGTGGACTTAGAGGCGAGAATGAACGTTTCGCCGCCGAGCCAGACAGCCGCGCTATTTTTACAAACGATGGTGAACCCATCCCCGCCGGTCAGTTCATAGCGAATCCTAATCTTGGTGCTACACTCCGAAAGATCGCAAAACACGGAAGAGATGTGTTCTACAAGGGGGAAATCGCTAAGGCTATCGGTGAATTCAGCCGTGCCTACGATGGACTCCTGACTGCTGAAGATCTCGCTGACTTCCACGCACACTGGGCTGAACCAATACACGTCAACTACCGCGGATATGAAGTCTATGAAATGCCTCCCAATTCAAGCGGACATATCCTACTTCAAGAATTAAACATGGTTGAGCTCTTTGACTTGCAAACCTTAGGGTGTAACACTGCCGAAAGCGTGCATCTGATGGTTGAGGCAAAAAAACTCGCCTTCGCGGATCGGGAAAAATATATGGCGGATCCAGAGTGGGTGGATGTCCCGATAGAAGGAATGTTATCTAAATCTTACGCCGCTGAACAAGCGGAACGTATCCACTTAGATAAAGCGGCTTTTGATGTCCCAGCAGGTGGTCCAGAGGCACACGAAGATACAACCTGTTTCTGCACCGCGGATCGGGCGGGAAATCTCGTTTGTATACTGCAGAGCATTCAGTCGGGGTTCGGCTCCAGCCTCGTAGCAGGTGATACAGGTATCCTCCTGAACAATCGCATGACCTATTGGCATTTAGAAGAGGGACATCCCAACAACTTGATGCCGGGCAAACGCGTCCGCCACACGATGAACCCTGTCATCGTTACTAAGGACGGTCAACCGTTTATAGCATGCGGCACCCCTGGCGCAGATACACAGGTCCAAACGAATTTACAACTCGTTACCCATATGATTGATTTCGGGATGACACCGCAGGAAGCGGTCTCTGCCCCGCGCTGGCGGAGTTTGCAGAATCCAATGGAATCGACCATCCCACACACGTGTTCTAATGACCTGCAGTTAGAAACCCGATTCCCTTCCGATACACAGGAAGGTTTAGTCGGAAAAGGACACGAGCTTCAACTCGTCGGCGATTGGGGGGGGCCAGGGAGTGCTCAAGCGATCATGGTGCATCCGGAATCCGGAGCACTTATCGGCGGTTCTGATCCGAGAACAGACGGATATGCTGTCACTTTTTAGTTAAAACTTATGCAATTCCCCGGTAGGTGCGGTTTTAAACCGCACCTACTCCGTAGGGACAATGGGCGCGATGCATAGCGAGGATCCAGTAAAAACATGAAAATATTAGTTACAGGCGGTACGGGCCGCATCGGGTCAAATCTCGTCAAAAAATTGTTAGAAAAGGGACATGATATCCGCAGTTTTGTCTATCCAGGGGATGTCAATCGCGTCGGACGATGGGACGGGGCGGAACGCGTAGAAACCGTTCTTGGCGACCTGCGGGAATATGAAGATGTCAAAAAAGCCGTTGACGGCGTAGATGCCATCTATCATATCGCAGCGGCGTTCGGTGGCCCCTTTGATAACCGCCAGTACTTGGCAATCAACGGGATGGGAACGCTCAATATTTTAGAGTGTGTCCGCGAGTTCAATCCGAACATTCACCGTCTTGTCTATGCCTGTACCGAAGCGATTTATTGGGAACTCACTGAAAAAGGTAGATTCTTCAGTGAACTCATCACCGAAGACAGTGTTGCCAAATACCACCACATGCCTTATTTCCTTACCAAATGGATTGGCGAGGAATTGTGCATGACATATCACCACCAATATGGTGTGCCTTCCACAGTCTTCCGTTTCACAACTGTCATTGAACCGAGCGAATATCTCAACGAAGATGGTTTGCCGAGACAATTCGTCTTTAGTCCTATCTACAATAGGTACAAGAATTATACAGGCGATGATCCTGCTGAGTTAGAGACGGCAGATGCCGTTAAACGCCTCTGGGATGGGAAGGAGAAATTCATACTCAAACGGAATCCTGACGGACGTCCCTACAAGGAGCATTTCACAGATGTACGGGATATTGTACAAGGACTGGTTTTAGGGATTGAAAAGGATGCCGCTGTCGGTGAAGAATTTACACTCGGTGGCAACGGTATCTTCAAACATGAAGAGGTGATTCCATACCTATGTGAACGTTACCAGATGGATTCTGTTGACGTGAAACTCCCACAACCCCTCCATTTTGAATTCGATTTAAGCAAAATCAAAACGCTATTGGGCTTCAAACCCCAACACGATTTAGCGAGTATCCTTGATGCCGCTGAAGCGATGCGCCGCGGTGAGGAGGTAGATATCATTCCGACAGGCATTCGATGGTCTTAATATTCGCTTTTCAGGATTCTTATGTAGGAACAATCTCCGAATCAATACGTCATGGTTCTGCAGATTTCCTTGATGTCTTGTAAATAATGTGTTAAAATTAAATTATTAGTTTTGAAAGGTTTCACCTTTCAGAAGCTATTTAGATTGCAGTCTTTATCGCAACAAGGACTTGGCTTCGGAAGATCTCTATTGGATCTTACGTAATTCAGCTGAGTTCTCGGTCAACCATTAACCAGTTGATTGTGTACTTCAAGGTTATGTTCCAATAGTACACACTGAAAGGAGAATTCTATTATGAACAGACGCTACCTGTTCATCGCTATTTGCGGTATTACACTCGGCATTGCTGCGCTTGCGATGTCGCAGACCTATTTTGAGGATAACTTCGATGATCCGAAAGTATCTGAACAGAAATGGGTCGCCCTCTTCGGGGAATGGGAACTTAAGGATGATGAATACCATCAACTCCAAAATTCACCTAACTGTATGAGCGTCGTCGCTGACGAATTCTGGGAGGACGATTGGGACGAATACACCTTTGAGGTCCGAGGGAGTAAAATCAGTGGTGCCGAAGGTTTCCTGATTATGTTCCGGTGCCAAGGTCTGATGCAAGCTCGTGGACAGGCACTTGAGGATCATCCGCCACGTATGGAGAAGCTCAAACCCTCATTGGAATACTGGTGGAACCTCGGTGGCTGGGGAAACTCACGTTCGCAGGTCGAGTCGTGGGGTGGCAAAGGCGGTGCCAATAGTGCGCACACCATCAAAGACAAGGATTGGTATAACATCAAGATTGTCAATACACCCGATAGTTACACGGTCATCCTCGACGATGAAGAAGTCGCAACCGTCGACGATGACACCGAGGGTGGTG
Source organism: Candidatus Poribacteria bacterium (assembly GCA_965208635.1). GTDB lineage: Bacteria > Poribacteria > WGA-4E > WGA-4E > WGA-3G > WGA-3G. The sequence goes on along the minus strand of OZ242349.1, from coordinate 3,679,793 downwards.
TTGGGAGAATCGGCTTAGCTACATGGAGCACGGTTGCTAAGTATGACGATGTCGTCGTTTACGGACCTGATGGTCCCTCGTTACCGGTTGATGCAAGAAGCAAACTCGCGACGACTTGGGGACATCTTAAATCCGTGAAGTAGTTTTAGAACACTGTTATGAATTAGAGCGCGGGGTTTTGATGCCTCGCGTTCACTTTATTGAGATGACTTTAGGTTTTTACAGCGGATTTTAAGAACCTAAAATTCACATGAAAAGCATGCCAAGGCACCCCCAAACCGATTTCCCCATCCCTACCTACCAAACAGTCACTTCAACATCATACGGGCGGATAGGTGAACTCAAACTGAGTACTCACAACAGAAAACTTGAAACGCCTGTGCTATACCCTGTTATTAACTTTCTGACGGGTACGAGTACGCGTGGCGGTGGGGTCTGGAAATATATTCTAAAGATTCTGATGCAGCGACAGACACCCATGCTGTCCCAGATTTTACATTTCCTCGATTTCCCACTCACAGGACGATATCTTGAAAATTGGCGCGGAAAGTCAATGCGTGAGCATTACCGTGAACAGAATGGTGTCTATGAAGGTGCTCTCTTCTTAGATTCCGGTGGTTTCAAACGCCTGTACAACACCGGTATAGATTTACAAGAATTTGGAATCCATAAGGAAACAGAGGCAGAGGACATCCTCAATCTCCAATTAGGTTTTGAAGGGGATATCGTCGCTTCTTTGGATTACCCACTCCCGCCCAACTTAGCACGTCCGGAAGCTGAAGAGCGGATGAAACGGAGCCTCGCGAACGCTGTCCAAGTGGCAGAACGCCTGACAACAAATACGAGCGAGATACAGACAGTGCCTTATCTTTATACCTGTTGTCATGGTCAATCTGGAGAGGATATTTCGGATTATGTGAACCAACTCTTTTCTCAAATAAGTGGGACACTATCCTCATTCGGGTTGGCTGTTGGATCACTTGTGCCTTTACGTGGTAGAGACGATTCGGAAGTGATGGAACTGATTAACGGGGTCGTCCGAGCAATACCAGATAACCGACGGGATACGACCCCCATTCACGCCTTCGGGGTTTCAGGCGTTCTCACGCCACTCCTCGCCTATATCGGTGTTGATACGTTTGATAGCTCTGGCTATATTCATACGTCTCGGAGTCTCACATATTCAGAACCGCACACCCAGAAGAAACTCAGGATCATGGAGATGGATGAGACAGACTGCGAGTGTTACATCTGTGAGGCATATCCGCTTCAGGAAATTCAGCAGGCATTCATGGATAAACAGAGTTACAGAGCCACCTCCACGGGTAAGTTTAAGAGCGAGTACTATGCCGCTATCGGGCTTCATAACTTCCAGATGGAAGCCGATATTCTCGATGAAATGCGCACCGCAATCGCGGCAGATGATGCCCTTGAAGGTTTAGTTCAACACCTCGCGAAATACCAGAACTTCCGGGGTTTAAGGCGGGCAACGGCATGGCTTTCAGAAAACGATAGGACCCTCTCAGCCCGATTGGCTCGAACGTTAATTCAAACCCCCACCCGCACGAAAACGATGCGCACGCAGCAGAACTTGAATCAGTTGGAACTCTTTCCATCCGATTACCGGAAAACTGAAAACAAAATCCAAACGACTCAAGGAGATAAAGATACCCAGACAGTCTCGTTGGCATATACCCCTGATGACTTCCGAATTCCTTGTGACTATAAGGTGCCTGATGGAAAAGAGATTCTCCTTACGATTCCGTGTGCTGGAAAGAAACCTTACTCACTATCGCGTACGCACACGATGGTCACAAATCGGCTTCAAATTGCCTTCGGAGATGGACAGGTGCGCATCCACAAAATAACACTCTCCGGACTTTACGGTCCCGTTCCCGAGGAATTCGAGACAGAGGACGCTGTTATCCGCTACGATTTCCAGCTCTCTCCTAAGAATACCGCCCAAATTGAACAGTGTGCAGCGCGTCTGGTCGATTATCTAGAAAAATATAACGATAGTTATAGGCTTAAAATAGGATACGCGACAAGTAGAGCGTACAGAAAGGTCTTCGGACTCGCGGAGGAGCGTTTCCCAGCATTCATATTGTTGCCGAAAGAGCTTCGACAGAAACGCTTAGCGGAATTCTTCAGACATACGAATTTAGATGCTTTGGTTGAGGCAATACAAGACAAATTATAGGAACTAACAGATGCTAAATTACTTTTTACCGCCACAAATTGAATTTGGCGATGGTGCAATCCAAAACTTAGGCGAACACGTCAAGGCGTTTGACGGCAAAAAACCGTTCTTAGTGAGCGATGCGGGCGTTATCAATGCTGGTATTCTTGAGAAAGTGACAGATGCCTTGGAGGCAAGCGGAAACTTGTCGTTTGCTACATATTCGGATATCGAACCAAACCCGACGGACATCAGTGTTACACACGGTGTAGAAATCTACAAAACTGAGGCGTGTGATGTCGTCATCGCCGTCGGAGGCGGAAGTGTGATGGATGCCGCCAAAGCTATCCGTCTTTTAACGACCCATGAACCCCCTTTGGAACCATATTACGCTGATGTTGGTGGTGTCGAACGAATTAGCGGTGATATGCCACCACTCATATGTGTACCAACGACGGCTGGCACCGGCAGTGAAGTTTCACAGGGTTCGATTATTACGGATACATCGTTAAACACGACCGATCGATGGCGAAAGCGGGCAATCGTTACGCCTTTCAACATGTCGAACATAGCACTCCTTGATCCGGGAATAACTCTTGGCATGCCACCTGCCCTTACTGCCGCGACAGGTATGGATGCCATTACACACGGTATCGAAGCGTATGTGGCAACAAAGTACCACCCTATCGCTGAAGGGGTCGCACTACAGGCACTCAGAATGTTGAGCGCAAATATCCAACAGGTCTATCACAATGGTGAAGATGTAACCGCACGGGGGGAAATGCTTTTGGGGTCATGCATGGCAGCATTTTCATTTCAGAAGGGGCTTGGCGCGGTCCATTCGCTGGCGCACCAACTCTCTACAGACGCGCCTATTCCTCACGGCGTAGCAAACGCTATTCTCCTGCCTCCTGTCATGGAATTCAACTTCTCTCATGTGAGCGAAAAATACGCGGAAATCGCACGCGCCTTAGGTATAGATACCAGCGATATGGATATCAACGAAGCGGGACATGCCGCCATTGATAAAATCAGAGCGTATAATACAGAGTTAAAGATGCCTACAGGTCTTGGGAATGCCGGTTTAGATCGGAAAAAAATTCCGAAACTCGGAGCGGATGCGATGCTTGATCACTGTCACAAATTCAATCCGAGAGCGTGTACGGAAGAGGATATGGTGGCTTTATTTGAGGCGGCGTTCTAAGGAATGTCGATAGGTACAATCCATCCCTTCGTCAGCGCGGGTTTATATGCATTATCGCGCAAATAATCTGACGTTTGCCACAAACAGAGATGCTTACCATCAGGCATCCATACAATAGATGTCAACTTCATTGGAGTGCGGGCGATAGGGAATTTCTTGCCGCTCTCAAGGTCATAAATCCAGATCTTCCAGCGGATGCCCCCGCAGTCCTCACGTTCGATATAGGCTAATTGTCTACCTGTTGGCGACCACGCCGGTGATGTGTGTTTCAAAATCTGACTCTGTGTTAAAGTGGACACCGTCTCCGACAAGTGTAGTTGCTTATCGATCAGTTGCCCCGGACGATTACCGCCGGACAAGACATAAGCCAGCCGGGTTCCATCTTCCGACCAACTCAGTTGATGGACCTGTTGATGCTGCGTCAGGATCTCTTTTATGCGCTGCCCTTCTATGTCTTGGATGCGGATGCCAACATATTTAGAGTTGTTTACACCGAAAGCAACACGGGTGCCATCGGGTGCCCAAGACGGTGCAGACAGATAGGTGTAGGTCCGCTGCAGGCGTTCAATTGGTACACGGGCAATAGCACTCAAACCGCTGCCATCGCTATTAATCCGGTAGACGATGTCCAGTTTCCCAGTTTGAGAGGTGTCGCGTCTTCTGAACACCAAACGGTTAGATGTCGGCGAAAAGGCAGGTCCATCTCCACGTGCTAACAGCTTGATCCTTCCGAATTTCCAATCCACTGTGTAAATAAAGCGTTCACCATTTTCGTCAACTTCAAATGCAACAAGCCTACTATCAAGCGACCAAGAGACGTACGGATTGTAAAAATTTCCGGTGTAGAACTTTCGTGCCCGTTCCCCCTTCCGATCCATAATCCACAATTCATTCGCACGCCAATATCTGCCACCCAAATCCTCTCTTTTCAAAAATGCAATGAACTCTCCGTCCGGACTCCAGCGAGGAAACTCGGCACCTTCAATCAATTGTATCCTATACGGATCTGTAATCGGGTGATCTTCCTCGCGACAGAAATCCGTATTGAACATAATACCGTCAATCTCTTTGAACTCACCGAAGGAGAATTTGTTCATCCACCCTCGTACACCGTTCGGGAGTTCAACTTCATACCCATCAAACGCCACATGCGCATTCGGCGTTGATTTGTCCGAAACGCCTACAATCGGCAAACGTACACCATCGTTGAGCTGTAATAACACAGATGCCCCTTCACTGGCAGCGGTTGTAATCCCGTCCTTTCTTGTATAAACCGGTGCCGCGTCATGTGTTACAATACCTTGCCGTCGAGTATCTGCCACAGAACTCCCATTGGCGTGGTCGATCACCTCGCTTGCATTTGCAAAGGCGTAGACATTGCCATCACCGGAAGCAGCATAAAGAACGCCATCGGAGATTGCGGGGGCAGCGTCTATAAAACCTCCAAGTTGATAGGTCCAAGTTTCAGTTCGGGATGCTGCATCAAACGCGTGAAGTTGTCCATTACGGGCACCGATATAGACGATACCATTCGCTGTCACAGGATAACTCTCACTTCCACCCGTTTGACCCCGCCACAAATCTGCTTTGTGCTCTGGAAAGACGGGACGGAACACCCCTTTGGCACATCCGTATTCGATACCATGAATACGAATCGTTCTTTCACGCATTGCTTCAAGAGCACCTGTACTCGCGTTTAACAGATAGATTCTTGAAGGAAACGCACCGATGTAAACCCTATTGTCCAAAACGATCGGTGCCGCGTCCATCCAACCTTTTGATTTGAACTCCCACAGTTTTTCACCTGTTTTCGCGTCTAACGCGTAAACTTTGTTGTTCCGCGCACTAAAGTAGACCCTATTTCCCAGGACCGCCGCAGAGTAGCGGATAGCATCCCCGGCATCAAAAACCCACTTGATACCCCACTGCTTCGCATCCAGCGCATACAACTTACCATCGGTCGATCCGATATACAAAATACCATTCGCAATCACTGGCGAAGCGTGGAGCGGTCCACCGGTTTTGAATTTCCACAGCAATTCTAACGGTGGTGTAATGTTGTTGTCGGGGCTAATCCCAGAAAAACCAAGATTGTGCATGAACATGTGCCAATCCTCAGCGCGAGGGGGTGTGACAGGTTCTGTTGCTTCAGGAACCGCTGACTGCTGCTGCACTGTCGGCTGCTGTGTCTGCTTTTTCTGCTGTGAATCACATCCCCATACAAGAAAAAGTGTAAGTAGGATTATAAGCGTTTTGGCACAGTTCGCAAGCGAAAATTTATTATAGAAAAATCTATTCCAGAGATACACATCGACCCTTTCATTAGACCGTAGGTTGAAGGTTGAGGCTATAGAAAACCGTCGAGACATTTCATTATTCATTAAGTTAACACATTATTGAAGCGTATGCAACTGAAATACAATCGACCTGATAGTTCACCCGGTGACGGGGTTTGTAACCTCGTTGGTTTATGATAACTGTATACTTCACTATAAGTGGCTTTGACGAAGTGTTTAGAAATTTTGTATTCTTTGAAGGAAACTGAATCGGTTTGCAACGAAAGACAAAGGAATGAAGGGTTCACCTTCAATTTTTATATCTTTTCGTGAAGCGAAATCACATAGGGTTTTTAATAAAAAGCCGATGCTTAAAACTACGAGGAATCTATTTTTTCAAACTCCGCAAAAATTACGAAAAATTTGAATTTATGGCAAATTTGTGTTAAAATTTAACTTTTACAACACAATACCATTTTAATTTTAAGCGGTGAACGGAAATGAACACATTGGAATCCAAATTAGGTGAAGTCGACCCGCAAATTGTTGAAATCACCGCCAATGATCTGAAACGTCAGCAAGATTCTCTCATGCTGATCCCATCCGAGAACTACGCAAGTCGCGCTGTTATGGAAATCCAAAGCAGTGTTCTCGCGAATAAATACGCGGAGGGCTACCCCGGCGAGCGTTACTATAACGGATGCCAGTTTATGGACGATGTCGAATCGCTCGCGATCGAACGCGCAAAAGCACTCTTCGGTGCCGAGCACATCAATGTCCAACCACATGCTGGTTCCCAAGCGAACATGGCAGTTTATCACGCCTTGCTCGAACCCGGTGACACGATTCTCGGTATGTCCCTCAGTCAAGGTGGGCATCTCACTCATGGTGCTGGTGTCAATTTTTCGGGAAGCTCTTACAATATCGTTGCTTATGGTGTAGATGCCGAGACCGAGCGGATCGACATGGAAGAGATCGCACGTCTTGCCAAGGAGCACCGTCCGAAACTCATCGTTGTCGGGGCGACAGCCTATCCTCGGCAGTTCGACTTCGCGGCATGGCGGGAGGTCGCTGATTCCATAGGGGCATACTTGCTTGCGGATATCGCCCACATTGCTGGACTTATCGCCGGCGGCGTGCATCCGGATCCTGTTCCTTACAGTGATGTGATCACCACAACGACACACAAGACGTTACGCGGTCCTCGTGGTGCCATGATTATGTGCAAAGCCAAATATGCAGACAAGATTGATCGCGCTGTATTCCCGGGCTTACAAGGCGGTCCCTTTCTCCATACAATCGCTGCCAGAGCGGTGGCATTCAAAGAAGCAAGTGAACCTGCTTTTAAGACATATCAGGAACAAATCGTTAAAAATGCTAAGGCACTCGCGGCACGGTTAATTGAAAACGGTTTCCGATTGGTGAGCGATGGCACCGACAATCATCTGATGCTGATAGATCTCACTTCCAAATATGAGAAACTCAGTGGACGACAAGCCGCCGATCATTTGGAAGATGCCGGAATTATTGTAAATAAAAATACCATTCCTTTCGACAAGCGGAAACCGAAAACGACAAGTGGTCTACGACTCGGGACACCAATGATTACGACCCGCGGGATGAAAGAGGATGAGATGGTTCTCGTCGCCGATTTTATTGCGGAAACGCTTGAAAACAGGCAGAAAGCCTCTATAAAACGCCAAATTCGAGGGAAAGTCAAGGAACTCTGCGCGCAATTCCCAATTTACGAATATCTAAAATAGTCGCCAGTTACCAGTTAGAGGTATTTTTGCTTGGGTATTTCCCCAATTTCCCTCGTTTAACAAAACCCTCTTGTAACTCTCACTGCGAGGCAAACCGACAACTGAAAGTTTCCTGCGCAGCAGGCGAACCGAAAACTATGAACTACAAAGCGGCACTCGCCTATATTGAAGGGTTTATTGACTACGAAAGAAGTCCTGATTTTTCACGGCAGGCGCGGCTCTATAATTTAGACAGGATCTCCCTGCTCCTGGAATTGCTCGGTAATCCACACAATAAACTGCGGGTTATCCATATCGCAGGAAGCAAAGGCAAAGGCTCCACTGCTGCACTCATAGCGTCGGCACTTACACATGCCGGCTATAAAACGGGTTTATTTACATCTCCACATCTCATCACACCGAGGGAACGGTGTCGTATTGACGGTGAGTTAATTTCACAGTCAGACGTTGCTTACTATATTGAGAAACTCAAACCCGCAATCGAGACTGTCTCCACTTCCGAATTCGGACGTGTTTCGTTTTTTGAAATATACACAGCACTTGCCTTTTTCTACTTTTCGGACAAGGGAACAGATTTTGCTGTTATTGAGGTGGGTTTAGGTGGCAGACTGGATGCAACGAACGTCGTTACGCCTGTTGTAACCGCTATTACACCGATCGGTTTAGAACATACCACGATCTTGGGAGAAACATATACCGAGATAGCAAAAGAGAAAGCCGAAATCATTAAACAGGGATGCCCTGTGGCACTCGCACCACAGCACCCGGAAGCACGAGCGGTATTTGAGAAGGTGGCAAGCGAGCGCGAAGCACCTATCGTTGAGTCTAAAGATTTGGTTGTGCAAGATTCCTGTGCTTCAAATCCATGCCTCGTCCGAAATGCCGATGGTTTGCCTATAGCACAGCAATTTGACATGGAAACGGATTCTGAGAGTTATCCGCAACTCACGATGCCGCTCCTTGGACACCATCAGTTTATAAACGCGACGACTGCTGTTGCGACGATTGAATGCCTGAAGCAAAGCGGATACATAGTTCCGAAAACCAGTATTTATACCGGATTTAAGAATGTACAATGGCACGGTCGGATCCAACGAATTAAGTCTTCACCAATTGTCGTCCTTGATGGCGCGCATTCTCCTGCCTCAATGGAGGCACTCTGCCGCACGCTCCGTCAGAGCTTTCGTTATAGTCGGGTGACCTTTATTGTTAGTTTGATGAGGGATAAGAATCTGACAGCAATTGGTAGTGTTATTTCACAAACCACAGACTGCGTGATTACCACACAAGTTCTCAATAACCCACGTGTGATGCCCGCTGAGGAAATACAGAGGGCATGGAAGAGTATGTTTGATAAAATTACCGCGTGTTCGACACCCGAGGAAGCAATTACAAAGGCGTTATCCGGCGCGTCGCCGACAGATTTAATCTGTGTTACAGGTTCGCTCTATCTCGTCGGTCAGGCACTTGAAATATTTAAATCAATTTCTTCAACAAAAGATTGCATTGGATTTCCGCCTCCTGAGTGAAAGATAGCAAGCCCATAATGTAATGGAGGGCGGTCTATGGAAAGAAATTTCAATGCTCAAACCCCTTCATCGAACCGCAAGGAAAATTAAAAAAGCAAAAAAGAGAGGTTTTTAATGCGTGATATTATTTATAAGAAACGGTGGCTAAATTGGAAGACACTTCTGATATCCCTGCCCGTTCTGAATTTAGCCACCACGGCTTTTGCCCAAACAGATTCCCCTCCTGCTGTGCCGCCGGTGTGGTGGATTGCGCCAATCGGTTCACTCATCGCATTGGGATTTGCTTATCATTTTTATCGCTCCGTGATGAAACAGGATGAAGGGAACGAAACAATGCGCGACATCGCGCAATCCGTCCGTGAAGGCGCGATGGCATATCTCAGACAACAGTACAAAGTTGTAGGCATCGTTTTTGTCGTCCTCTGCCTTATTTTTATCTTCATGGCTTTCGTCCTTGATGCCCAAAATAAGGTTATCCCATTCGCCTTTCTCACAGGTGGTTTTTTCTCAGGGCTCTGCGGTTTCCTCGGTATGAAAACGGCTACCAACGCCTCCGCACGCACGACAAGTGCAGCGATGCAAGGACTCAACGCAGGCTTAAAAGTTTCCTTCCGTGCCGGGGCAGTCATGGGATTAATAGTTGTTGGATTCGCACTCCTTGACATTACCGGATGGTTCCTCATTCTCTATTACCTGTTCCCCAAAATACTGCCCGGATTCTTAGAAGTAAACCCTCTGCCGCAAATTACTGTAATTATGCTGAGTTTCGGCATGGGTGCCTCAACACAGGCACTCTTCGCCCGTGTTGGCGGTGGCATTTATACCAAAGCAGCAGATGTTGGCGCGGATTTGGTCGGAAAAGTTGAAGCCGGACTTGCAGAGGACGATCCCCGCAATCCTGCAGCCATCGCAGATAACGTCGGGGACAACGTCGGTGATGTCGCAGGCATGGGAGCGGATCTCTACGAATCTTATGCAGGCTCCATCCTCGCGACAGCCGCTCTCGGGGTCGCAGCTGTCGCTGCCAGAGATCACGATGACCTCGCCCTCCAGTTGAAGTATCTTTCAGCCCCTATGATTATCGCTGGTATCGGAGTGATCCTTTCCATCTTAGGTATCTATATGGTGCGGACAAAAGAGGGCGCGACGATGAAGCAGCTGATGGGTTCCCTGAACTTAGGGATCAACGGAAGTGCTGTAGGCATCGCGATCGTTTCACTCCCTATTCTTATCTATTTGGGACTTCCGAACCTATGGCAGATTTGGGGGGCAATTATTGCTGGACTTGTGGCAGGTTTGATTATTGGGAAGGTTACGGAGATATTTACCTCTCACGATTATCCTCCAACGCGCGCCATTGCCAAGCAGGCACAAACCGGACCCGCAACCGTGATTATTGAAGGCATCGCTGTCGGTATGGAATCAACAGCGATTCCAGTCATAACGATTGTTGCCGCAGTTGCTGTCAGTTATTACCTCCCCGGTGGGGCGACCGAACCACTGATGGGGCTTTACGGTGTCGGTATTGCAGCTGTGGGCATGCTGGCGACGCTCGGTATTACCCTCGCTACAGATGCATACGGACCCATCGCAGACAACGCGGGTGGAAACGCCGAAATGGCGGAACTCGATAAAAGTGTCCGAGAACGCACGGATCAATTGGACGCACTCGGGAACACGACAGCCGCAACCGGCAAAGGGTTTGCAATCGGTTCAGCCGCCTTAACAGCACTCGCACTCTTAGCCGCCTACTTAGAAGAAATCCGTTACGGATTGATCCACTTAGCAGGCAAGGAGACGTTGGACATTGAAGGCGAAGGAACAGTCGAGACCTTGAAAGTCACCGTCAGTCAATTCATGGATTACTATAACGTTACCCTGATGAACCCACAAGTCCTCATCGGATTGTTCATCGGTGCGGTGATGGCGTTCTATTTCTGTGCGTTGACGATGAAAGCCGTTGGACGCGCTGCTGGCGCTATGGTCGAAGAGGTCCGCCGTCAATTTCGTGAGAGACCCGGTATCATGAAAGGCGAAGAGAAACCGGATTACGCACGATGTGTCGAAATCTCAACGGTTGGTGCACAACGGGAAATGATCTTCCCATCACTGATTGCCATCGTTGTGCCTGTCGCCGTCGGTTTGGTTTTTGATGTCGGTGGCGTGTTAGGATTGCTCGCCGGTGGATTGGCAACGGGTTTTGTCCTCGCGATTATGATGGCAAATGCCGGTGGCGCGTGGGATAATGCCAAGAAATTTATTGAAGAAGGTAGTCATAAAGACGAATACGGTGAAAAAGGTTCAGAACAACACAAAGCCACCGTTGTCGGTGATACCGTTGGAGACCCCTTCAAAGACACCTCCGGTCCCTCGCTTAACATTTTGATTAAGTTGATGTCCATGGTGTCTGTCGTGTTTGCTGGTCTCATCGCGAAGTATGGCGGTGTGTTTAGTACCTGGTTGGGCATATAGGCGAATAATCAGCCCATTGGTTCATTTTGAGGTAATTTAATCTCTGCCTGTAGGAGCGAACCATGTTCGCGATTTTCGCTGGTATTAACAATATGCGATTCCCGAAAAACATTGTCGGATTTGCTTTGAGCGTGCTCATCCTTTTCGCGATAGGATGTGAGAAGGAACTCAACGAAATCATAGCAAAGTCCGATGATACCACTGTTGTTGATGGCGAAAAAGATAGGAAACCAGGTTCGGAAGACATCGTTATCGGTGGTAATGCCAATAAGTTCGGAACCGATAGATATGTCCTGAACGCCGCCACAATAACAGGCGATACGCTAACGATCAACGTATCCTATAGCGGCGGGTGTGCCATCCACCAATTCACCCTCGTTGCGTCGGATTCGTTTCTTGAATCATTTCCAGTCCAATTACGCATTACCCTCGCCCATAACGCAAACAATGATCTGTGCAGAGCGTGGTTGACCGGGGATTATCACTTCGATCTTACATCGATTAAAACTCTGTATCAGCAGGGTTACCAACAGGAAACAGGTACCATTATTCTAAGACTTAAAGACGCGCCAGATAAAGAACTTATCTATGAATTTGTAATGTAGTTGCGGTTTCTAAATTTCGGTGCTGTTGGGAAGCCAATTTACCTTTTGTAGGAGAACAGAAACAAATGTCCAATAAGTTGAAACCCCGAAGTTATGCGATTACCGATGGACCCGATCGTGCCGCTGCACGCACGATGCTCATGTTCGGAGATGGCGGACTATCACCTGAAGATCTTGATAAACCGATTATTGGGGTTGCTAATACTTGGATCGAAATAGGTCCGTGTAACTTTCACCTGAGACGGCTTGCCGCTAAGGTCAAAGAGGGTATCCGCGAGGCAGGTGGAACACCGCTCGAATTCAATACTGTCAGTATCTCTGACGGTATCACCATGGGCACCGAGGGTATGAAAACCTCGCTTATCAGCAGGGAAATCATCGCCGACTCCATCGAGTTGGTTTCTATCGGTAACATGTTCGATGCTGTCGTTGCTCTTTGTGGATGTGATAAGACCGTCCCCGGCACCGTTATGGCACTCGCACGGTTAGATATTCCATCGCTCACTCTCTACGGTGGATCCATTATGCCGGGAAAATTTCAGGGACGAGATGTTACCATCCAAGACGTGTTTGAAGCAGTCGGACAGCATGCGGAAGGCACAATAACCGTCGAAGAACTGGACGATTTGATTAGTAAGGGGTGTCCAGGTCCCGGCGCCTGTGGTGGACAATTTACTGCCAATACTATGGCAACAGCCGTTGAAATGTTAGGCATTGCTCCGATGGGAAGTGGGAGTGTCCCGGCAGTCGCAGGGGACAAGGACCAAGAAGCATACAGAGCCGGACAACTCGTTATGGACATGCTCGCTGCTGATCGGAGACCGAGTCAAATTATCACCCGTAAGTCGCTTGAGAATGCGATAACCTCTGTCGCCGCAACCGGTGGCTCTACCAACGGTGTTCTCCATCTACTCGCCATCGCGCACGAGGCACAGATTCCGTTGACGCTTGAGGATTTTCACGCCATTAGTCAAAAAACACCCGTATTGGCAGATCTCAAACCCGGCGGACAGTTTGTCGCAACTGATCTTTATGAAGCCGGTGGCATTCCGTTTTTGGCGAAACGCTTGGCAGAGGCAGGTTTGCTCCACACCGATGAACTCACTGTCACAGGGAAATCCATTGGTGAAGAGGCAAACGCAGCCACCGAAACTGCAGGACAGCAAGTCGTCAGACCCGTCGATGCACCACTCAAACCGACCGGTGGCTTTGCCATTTTGCGAGGTAACCTCGCACCAGATGGGTGTGTTATCAAGTTAGCGGGTCAGGATAGAACACTTCATCGGGGTCCTGCACGTATTTTTGAACGTGAAGAGGATACCTTTGCCGCTATCAAAGGCGGACAGATCCAGCCCGGGGATGTCGTCGTTATCCGTTATGAAGGACCCACCGGTGGTCCCGGTATGCGTGAGATGTTAGGTGTAACAGCCGCCATCGTAGGGGCAGGTTTGAGTGAAGATGTCGCCCTTTTAACCGATGGTAGATTCTCTGGCGCGACACACGGTTTCATGATCTGTCACGTCGCCCCTGAAGCTGCAAAAGGCGGTCCCATCGCCATCCTCCAAGAGGGGGACGCAATCGTGATTGATGCTAAAGAACGACGACTTGATGTCGAACTTTCCGACGCTGAAATCCAAGAGCGCTTTGAGCAGTGGACGCCACCTGAGCCGCGCTATGCTCGCGGTGTCATGGCGAAGTATGCCAATTCGGTCTCTTCTGCTTCTGAAGGTGCTGTCACGGGATAGAAGTCAGTTTACTCCTATTCATAAGGGCAGGTCTTTGTGCCTGTCCTTTTCCTTTTTGTAGGACCTGACTCTGTGTCCATTTAGCTTAAAAAATGTTGTAAAATCTCCCCTGATTTGTTAGAATAACCTCCATGAATAAACAGAAACCCATTATCCTCAACCAAGCGGAACTCGACTGGGAAGGCTGGGATGGTCCAGGTGTTGCTGTCGAAGGTCCATTACGTTGGAAAATCCTCGTATCGGGTGAACGCGGACCCAGTAGCCGACTCACGACGGGAATAGCGGAAATGGACCCTGGTGTGCTACTCTCGCTCCATCACCATGAACCAGAAGAGACGTATTATGTCGTCAGCGGTTATGGGCACGTAACAGTAGACGATCGCGAGGCATCACTCAGTCCCGGTTCATCTGTCTTCATACCCTCTAATGCGAAGCATTCACTCCGTTGCACAGGCACTGAGAAATTGGTTTTCCTGTTTACTTTCGCTGCAGACCGATTCGACGAAATCGTCTACCACTTCGACGCGTAACGCCTAATTACTGAGCAGTTCGAGAACTACACAAAGAGAAATTTTATAATTTTCTTCAAAGACAGTCATATCCGCAGGCTGGTCGGAATTAACTGAAAACCATCGTGAAACAAAGTGGAACGATGCCCAGGAGCAAATAATTAAAAAATGTCATTCAACGCCTCAGACACCAAACCCATCATGTCTAACACCGATGCGAGCCTAATAGACATCGGCGATGGCATCGCTCGACTTGAACTGCACAGTAAATTGAACATCATAGAAGATGGGACACTGGAGATATTTGACACCGCACTCGACGAGGTAGAAAGCAATTATGCAGGCATGATTGTCGCGACGGAAGCGAAAAATTTTTCGGTGGGACTCAATCTGATTCTTCTATTAGAGCGTGCCAAGAACAAAGATTGGGACGCTATTTCGGCAACAGTCCGGAAACTCCAAACTGTTTGCACGCGGCTTCGGACGGTATCAAAGCCGGTCGTCGCCGCGACAGCAGGTATGGCACTCGGTGGGGGTTGCGAACTCGCATTCGGTGCGGATGCAGTGCAAGCCTTCACTGAGAGTTACCTCGGTCTCGTTGAACTCCGCGTTGGACTTATCCCTGTTGGCGGTGGCACGAAAGAGATGGCGTATCGAGGTCTGGAAGGGCAGTCCCCGACCACACCGATTCAGCATCTATTTCCTTATGTGAATGGGGCTTTTGTCACGCTTCGTGAATCGAAGGTGTCACAGAACGCTGCAGATGCGGTGGAACTCGGTTACCTTCGTCGCACCGATGCCGTTTCATTGGATTCAGAGACGCATCTTGAAGATGCCAAGCGACTTGTGCTTTCACTGCACAAAACAGATTATCAGCCACCCGAACCGCCACAGATACTTGTGCTGGGTGAGGAGGGAATCGCTCGACTCAACCTACAAACACACTTACTTCAACGGGCAGGGGTCATCGACGATTATACGCAGCACCTCGCCAATAAATTGGCATCTGTTCTCTGCGGTGGCACGCTTTCAACCCCACAATTCGTCACTGAACAATACCTGCTTGACCTTGAGTACGAGACATTCCTCAGCCTTTGTGGACAGCCGGAAACCCATGCAAGGATAGAAGCAACGCTCCAGAAAGGTAAAAAATAATGCAAACAACACCAAACGTGGTTATCGTATCCGCGGTACGAACAGCCGTCGGAAAAGCCGGAAGAGGAACACTCAAAAACACACGTCCAGATGAACTCGCTGCGACTGTTCTCCGTGGCGTGGTTGAGAAACTTCCACACTTTGATCTGGATGCCATCGACGATGTCATCATCGGATGTGCCACACATGAGGGACCGCAGGGTTACAACGTCGCCCGTATCGCCAGTTTACGTGCAGGGTTTCCTGTTTCCGTCCCCGCTCTGACAATTAATCGATTCTGTGCGTCTGGTTTAGAAACGATAGTGATGGGCGCGGAGCAGATCTTATCCGGGCGTGCTGAAGTGGTCATTGCTGGAGGTGTGGAGAGTATGAGTCAAGTCCCGTTTGGTGTCAATCTTTCGCCGAACCCTACGCTCATAGAACACGCCCCTGATGCCTACCTCAGCATGGGATTGACTGCCGAAAACTTGGCGCGAAAGTATGATATATCTCGCGGCGCACAAGACACTTACGCTTATGAAAGCCATCGCAAAGCAGTTGCAGCGATCAATGCAGGTAGATTCAAAGAAGAGATCGTGCCGCTGACAATAGAAGAGACACACTTCGACTCGAAAAATACGTCCGAAACTACCTGTTCCGTGTTTGATACGGATGAGGGACCCCGCCGAGATACATCGCCAGAAGCATTGGCATCTCTCAAACCTGTCTTTCATGTAGACGGAACCGTAACCGCTGGCAATGCTTCACAAATGAGTGATGGTGCTGCTGCTGTCGTTTTGATGTCCGAGGCGCGGGCGAACGCAGAAGGTTACGATCCGTTAGCGCGTTTCGTGAGTTACGCGACAGCGGGCGTTGCGCCCGAAATCATGGGAATCGGACCGGTTCCTGCGATCCCAAAGGCACTCGCGACCGCTGGGTTAACTATAGCCGATATAGATGTTATAGAATTAAACGAAGCGTTTGCCGTGCAAGCTCTCGCTGTAATTCAAGAGGCACAATTACCATCCGAAAAGGTCAACGTCAACGGTGGTGCAGTCGCCTTAGGACATCCGCTCGGTTGTACAGGTGCCAAACTCACCGTAAGTTTAATCAACGAAATGCGGCGGCAAAACCACCGATACGGCATGGTAACGATGTGTGTCGGCGGGGGCATGGGTGCCGCTGGCATTTTCAGCCTCACATCAAGCAAGGAATAGTGAGTTGTTGATCGTTGGTGTCAGAATCATTAGTCTTCAGTTACAAAAGATGTTTAGATTGCCAGAACCCTCTTTAGCTGGCAATTGAACGGATCCCCAATCGCAGTCGCGAATTGACCAGAAACCTGCCTGAAACGAAGTGGAAGGCAGCCCAGGAGTAATCAATTAAAAAAATGCAAACGCATGTCTATCTCTCCATAGCAGGAGAAAACAGAATCGCCATTCACACACTGGATGTCTCCAGCGGCGATATTGAACTTCAGGAAAACATCGGTGTCAGCGGTTCTCCGGGTCCGTTAGCACGCTCACTCTGCGGTAACTATCTCTATGCTGGGCTACGATCCAGTCGCGAAATTGCAAGTTTCCGCATCGATGAAAAGACAAAACATCTCACCCAGCTGCGAACAGTTCAATTGGATGCCGATACCTGTTATATTGCAACTGACAAAACCGGGAATTTCCTGCTTTCCGCCTATTACGGTGCTGGCAAGGTTACCGTGCATGCCATCGGCGACGATAAAACCGTTCAAGGTGAGCCACTTCAGACCATTGAGACCGACATACACGCACACTGCATCGAAACAGATGCCTCAAATCGGTTTGCGTTTGTACCGCATACCGTGCCCCGAAATGCTATCTATCAGTTTCAATTCGATGAAGACACGGGCACACTCACACAAAATCCAATAGGAAACCTCAATCCGGGTGCCCCCATTGGACCACGACACGTCCTGTTTCATCCAAACAAACCGATCCTTTACGCCTCAAATGAACAAGGATCAAGCGTCTCCGCATACACCCTTCGGACAGAAGATGCACCGGGAACCTTGGTAGATTTACAAGAAGATTTGTCTACGCTCCCCGCGGATTTTAAAGGAGAGAATACCTGTGCACAGATTCACGTTGATCCGCAGGGAAAATATCTCTATGTTTCCAATCGAGGGCATGACAGCATCGCAGCATTCGCAATCGACGAAGAGAACGGGAAACTCAGTGCTGTCGGGCATCAGTTAACCGAACCGACACCGCGCGTTTTCAACATCGATGCAACCGGCACCCTTCTCTTTGTCGGTGGTCAAGGATCAGGAAAACTCGCTACCTACCGCATCAATCGGGAAAGCGGAGCATTGGCACCAATTGGCAACTATACAGTTGGGGAAAGTCCGATGTGGGTGCTTTTTGTATAGAAAGAGGAAAATGGCACGACGCGGAATTTTTATTACATTTGAAGGCATAGAAGGAGCAGGGAAGTCGACGCAATCAGAACGTTTGGCAACCGCGCTGGGACCGGACGTTGTACTCACCCGTGAACCCGGTGGCACACATATTTCTGAACGAATACGCGACATCTTTCTGACATCAGACGACATAACACCTATGACAGAACTGCTTCTCATTACCGCTGCCCGCACACAACACGTAGATGAACGGATACGCCCGGCGTTACACGCAAACCGGACTGTCATCTGCGATAGGTTTATTGATGCCACTGTGGCTTATCAAGGCTATCGCGGCGGTATTGACCTTTCGTTTATTCACCAATTAAATCACATTGCTACTGGCGGCTTAACCCCTGATATCACCTTTATTCTCGACCTACCTCCAGAGATCGGGACCTCACGCCAACAACACGCAGAGATAGCTCGCGACCGTCTGGACAAAGAATCGTTGGAATCTCACCGAAAGGTTCGCACAGGATACCTATCCGTCGCGAAGGCGAACCCACATCGGATCAAGCTGATAGACGCTACACAGTCGCCAGACGCTATTCACGCCGAGGTCTTAGCAGAATATCAAGACTACACATGGTAGCCGAGGTTTCTGAATGGCGTCCGTTCACATAGCCGAAAGTTAAAGGCTTTTAACTGTCCGTGTAGGAGCAATCTTCGATTGGGAAAAAAGTGCAAAATCCAATCATTGGGCATCAACAAATCATTGAGCAACTCCAGCGCACTGTCGCATCCGGACGTATTGCCGGTGCATATCTTTTCGTCGGACCAGCAGGTGTCGGAAAGGAGACGGTTGCTCACTATTTTGCACAATTAATCTTCTGTCAACAAGAGGCACAACCGCCGACAGTTTGTGGAACCTGCCTCGCCTGTCGAAAGGTAGATTCGGGAAACCATCCTGATCTACAGTTCATTCGACCTGAAGGCAGTCTACTGAAAATAGGACAGATTCGAGCGTTGCAAAAACAAGTTATCTATGAACCCCTTGAAGCAAGCCGGAAGATTTACATTTTGACGGATGTGGATCGGATGAATCCAGAGGCTGAGAACTGCCTGCTCAAGACCCTTGAGGAACCACCTGCCGCTTCCGTATTAATTTTACTCACATCGAACATCCAAGCACTGCTCCCAACAACACGTTCCCGATGTCAAATTCTACAATTTCACCCGATGCCGACGCAGGAATTAGCAGAAATCCTGATGAATCGGTTTTCGGTCACACCAGAGCAAGCAACAGCAGTCGCAATTGCAACGGGGGGTTCAATCGGAACGGCACTCACGCAGGTTGAAAAAGGCGATTCACTCACAGAGAACGTCCCGGAAATTCTGAGGGAGACGGATCGATTAGCCGCTTTCAGACTTGCTGAAGCCTTTAAAAATAATCCCGAAACTTTAGGCGAATTAGTCACATGGTATCGAGACTTACTCCTTCTACAACAAGGTGCGCCCAACGAATTAATAACGCACATTTACTCCGTTGAGGAACTCCGTGCCATTGTTCCGTACTATTCTCGCTTACGCATACAGCAAGCCATCCAAACTGTCTTTGACACCAAATCCCTCCTTGACAACACAAATACGAATGCTACTTTAGCTTTAGAGGTAATGTGTTTAAAATTACTCAAAGCGTCTTAGGATTAGAACGTCCGCAATACCTTGGTAAGTGCAGGATCATTCAATTCTTCTGTAGGAGGGTATTTCCCCCATCTCGCGATATCTCACCGGAAATCCATAAAAAACCTAAAACTAAACAACCTTAATTAGCGGTTAAACGCAATTGACAGACAGGCTTTCTCATGGTATAATTTTAATAAATTAAACACAGTCCAAATCAGAGCCAAAAAGGAAATATAATGAGCGCATTTTATGTTACCACGCCTATCTACTACGTAAACGGCGAACCACACGCGGGACACGGCTATAGCACTATCGTCGCCGATACTTTGGCGCGGTATCACCGCCTCAAAGGCAATGACGTTTTCTTCCTGACCGGTGTCGATGAGCACGGTGCAAATGTATATAAAGCGGCTGAAGAGGCGGAACTTTCCCCGCAAGAGTATTGCGATAAAATGGCACCCATATTTATGAAATTTTGGGAAGGACTGAATATTTCGAACGACATCTTCATGCGGACGACGAGCGATATGCACAAGCGCGGCGCGGAGAAATTCCTCACTGCCCTCCACAAGAGCGGAGATGTCTATAAAGGCTCTTATGAGGGACACTACTGTCGACCGTGCGAGCGGTTTTTCACTGAAAAAGACCTGACGGACGAAAAAATCTGCCCAATTCATAAACTGCCCTTGGAATGGCTTGAGGAGGAGAACTATTTCTTTCGGCTTTCCAAGTACCAAGATCGCTTACTGGCGCACTTCCAAGAGAATCCGGACTTTGTCTACCCTGCCGCCCGGCGCAATGAGCTTTTGAGTGTACTCGATTCCGGATTGGAAGATATAAGTATCTCTCGCGCCTCCGTTTCATGGGGCATCTCTTTACCCTTTGATCCTGAGCATATCGTCTATGTCTGGATCGAAGCGTTGATGAATTATATGACCGCCCTCGGTTATGAAACCGAGAGTGAGCAGTACCGGACTTTTTGGCCCGCCACTGTCCACCTCATGGGAAAAGACATCATCCGCTTTCATGCCCTGATTTGGCCCGCAATGTTGATGGCGGTTAACTTACCGCTTCCGAAGCAGATTGTCGCACACGGTATGATGACGAAAGATGGCGAAGCGTTGAGTAAAACGCGAGGTATCTTCGTTGATATGGACACAGATATCGAAACCTACGGATTGGATGCCTTTCGTTATTATCTCCTGCGCGAGTTTAGCTTCGGGAACGATGGCGATTACCGACCCGCTCGCTTGCACGCCCGTTACAACGCAGATCTCGCGAATGACCTCGGTAATCTACTGAATCGCGTTCTCGGTTTAGTCAACAAGAACTTCAAAAGGATTCCCGAACCCACGACACCCGGTGAATTTGACGACGAAATCACCGCAATGGCGCAAACGACAGTAGACAAATTAGACGAACACATAAAAGCGTTCGCGTTCGATGCAGCGTTGGAAACCATCTGGGAATTCGTCAGACGTATTAATCGGTACGTCCAACAAACGCAAGTCTGGACGCTCGCGAAGCCTGAGACCAAACCGAGAATGGGCACGATCCTCTACAATAGCTTAGAAGCTCTACGGTTTATTTCTGTCCTCATCTCACCTTTTATCCCGGACACGGCTGAGAAGATTCAGAAACAGATAGGTTTGGCGGAATTTGATACCGTCGCAGAGTGGGAACGTTTACCTGTGGGACTGATAGTCAGTAAAGGTGAACCTATTTTCCCTCGCGTCGATGTCAAAAAACAGAAACAACCGCAGCCAAAAGAAATCGCACAACCAAAACAGAAGAAAGCGAAGGAAACGTCAAGTCTTGTCCCCTTTACTGATTTCCAAAAATTGGATCTGCGGGTGGCACGTATCCTCAGTGCAGAATCGATTGAAGGGGCTGACCGACTCCTCAAATTGCAGGTAGACCTCGGCACTGAAACACGACAGTTGGTCGCTGGAATTGCTGAACACTATAAACCTGATGCATTGGTGGATAAACAGGTAATAGTCGTCGCGAATTTGGAACCCGCGACAATTCGTGGTGTTGAATCACACGGCATGGTTCTCGCGGGGAGTGGGGATTCTGTAGTTCTGGCAACCCTTGAAACAGAAATGCCCCTCGGCACACAGGTAAGATAGTTGTCCAAACAAATGCAGGATATAGAAAATATTCTTAAAACCCGCATTCAGAACGATGACGCAAACACCTTTGTCATCATCGTACCGACCGATTCCGCGCGTCTGGAGCGTCAGCGCAAATTGGTCGGTTACCACCCAAACCGCACAGTTGCTAATTTGCGTGTCTATACGCTCGGAAGTTTTATTCAAAGGTTACATAACCACGTCCGTCCAGCAAAATTACAGATTTCCCAAGGAATCCAAAACCTTTGGCTGCATGAAATCGCGAATCCTCAATCCGACACCGCTGATGCCTACCGTTATGATACATTTCGACCCAGCCAAAACATTCCTGTGCCGGATAGTACACTCTCCCTCATCGCTGACACAATTAACAGTCTCAAAGAATACGGGGAGAACACACTAAATATCGGAAATGTCGAATCACAGAATCCAACCGAGGATGATCTCGCTCGCATTTATAACGATTATGGGACCAAACTTGAAGATCGTTGGATAGATGAACAAGGCAAGCATCTGCAACTTGCTAACGCTAAAAATTTGGGTTCACTGATGATCGAGGCATTTCCAAGCGTCAATCTTATCCTTGTTGAAGGATTTACCGCTCTCTCCAAGACTGACACCAAAATCTTGACCCACATTGCCAAGATACCTCAGATAGAGATGTGGTTCCGGACCGACTGTGTGGAAGAAAACGAGAACCTATATAAAAACATTATTAACCTCGTATCGCTATTTCGTGCGGCAAATGCCAAAATCGATCCCCACCACGAGCGCGAACCTGAACTGCATCAACATTACGCCAATAACCTGTTCCGAACGGATAATCCTTACGTAACTCGAATTGCGGCTCCTCACATTAAAGTGTTGAAGCCAGCCGACCGCTCCGAAGAAGTGGCACAGATTGCGCATCTGATCCAAAAGCATGTCTCAGAGAGGCACCGCAAACTCAGTGAGATCTGCGTTGCCTGTTACAATATAGAACAATACGAACAACGCATCGCTGAGGTTTTCCCTGCTTACGGTATCCCCTACTCACTTGTAAAAAGACTGCCCTTGACAAAATCGGAAGTTGTCAAAGCAATATTTTCTCGTCTTTCATCACGCCAAGTTCCGTTAGATGGACCCTATTTCTCCGAGGTCGATCCTGCGTCACATACACGACTGTTTCACCCCGAAGCGTTTCAGAGATACGTTGATGATCTGCTGAAAAAAGGCAAAGTCATTCAGCAGATTCTAAACCCGACACTCAGAAAAAACCGAGAGGTCGTCGAAGGCGAGATCGAGGCGTATCACCAATTCAAGAGGATTGTTAAAGAACTCTGTGGCGTTTTAAAATCGGACGGGATTGAATCTTACTCCCTTGATGACTACATTGAAAAACTCCATCACATTGCAAAGCATACAGCCTATCAAAACAGAACAACAACCAAGGAAGAAACCGTCAAAATTACACGACTGAGCGAACTGAGAAGTTTGGAGTTTAATACCGTTTTTTTATGTGATTTTGTGGAAGGCAGTTTCCCAGAAAATTATCGCCCGGATCCACTGCTCCCAAACCACCCTTATCGTACCGAAGAAGAGCAGTTGTACAATAATCGATTCATGTTCTATGGGGTGCTTAAGTCTTTTCGGGAACGTCTCTATCTGCTCACTCCAAAGCGCGAACGCGAAGCGGAGTTGATTCCCTCACCTTTTCTGGGTCAATTAAAGGCGATCGCCGCTGTTGAGGAGATGGAGGTTCCGAATCCCTCACAGCGCAGTGTAACCGGTTTCCTCAGTAGGTACGGTGATCACGTATGGACAACACCTACGCCCTCCAATGAAGAATTTCCGCCCGAAATCGCGGAGATGCGTCCCCTCATAAACCATGTCGTTAACGTCGAAAAGAGCCGTGAGGAGACACATGATCATTTGGCTTATGAAGGGGTCCTAACGACTAGAACACTTTCTACTGCAAGCCAAAAGCGTTTGGAAAATCGGCGACAGCGGATCTATTCCGTCACAGAATTGGAAACTTACGCGAAATGTCCGTTTCAGTATTTTGTCGATAATGTTTTGAAATTCAGTATTAAAGAGGACGAAACAGAGGACGAATTATCCGGTCTTGAAAAGGGATCGCTCCTCCATGATGTTCTCTTTGAATTCTACAACAATCGCCGCGATCAAAATAGATCGCTCATCGGACAATGTGACGAGGAAGCCTTTAAAGACGCAGAAACGCAATTAAATGCACTGCTCAATCGTAAAGCCAAAGAACAGCGCAACAGTCGCAAAGAGAAACTTATTAGTGAAAACAATCTCTTTTGGGAAACGGACATAGACAAATTGAGGATCGCATTGCGCAAGTGGTTGACGGCAGAATGTGCCAACGGTTTGTCCACTATGCCGCGTTATTTTGAAGTTAACTTTGGAAAAACACATAAATCAGAGCGTGGACCGAGAGATAATGAACTGAGTTGTGATGAACCAATCTTCATCGGGGACGTGCGGATGACCGGTGTAATAGATCGCATTGACATCGGTGTTGACTCTTTTAATATCATTGACTATAAAACGGGTAGTTCCACCATCAGAATGCGCGATATTCTTGAGGGACGGAGCCTGCAACTTCCGGTCTACCTTCAAATCGCCGCAGAGTTGCTGAACGGACAAGAAGCCGCAGGATTAGGCTCAGCTGCAGGTCTCTACCATAAAATCAGATTGGATCAATGTACAGTTGAACTCGGTATCGGCATGGAATCCCAAAATGGAATTGCCTACGAAAATTACAATGGTACAGACTGGCGATCCGTTAGTTCAAGAAACGGTCAGTTGTTAGATGATGAAGTCTTTGACGCTCGGCTTGCGCGTGTCAGTGGCTACGTCCAACAGTACGTCGATAGTATATCCAACGGAACTTTTCCCCTCATCACACGCGTTGAAACATTTGTCGATTCTGAAGAAGTAGGTGATACACCAATCACACCCAGTAATAAGACAGCACCCTGCAATTACTGTAGTTATAAGCGGGTCTGCCGTGTCGGTGCGATCTCCGAAGTCAGTCAATCAGATGACTAACATTCCATCCACTATTTTCACGAGCGAGGGTTGAAATCTCACCTTTAAGAAAAAACTTGCACACTTCTGCCAAATCTGCTATACTTTCTCGAAATCTTAAGCACGTTGCTTGCATATCCCTTAACTTGCAACTTGCCAGCACATCTTGAAAAGATAAAACAGGAGGCTATTTTTAAAAATGGCACATACATTACCAGCATTGCCTTACGCGCTTGATGCTTTAGAACCTCATATTGGTGCAGACACGATGGAAATCCATCACGGTAAACACCATCAAGCCTATATCACCAACCTCAATACCGCTTTAGAGGGACTCGGTGATCTCGCCGACATGGATATTCATGACCTGCTCAGCAATCTTGATCAGGTGCCGGAAGACAAACGCCAAGCCGTTATCAACAACGGCGGTGGACACGCCAATCATTCACTCTTCTGGTCTATCATGAGTCCTAATGGTGGTGAACCCGGCGGAGAAATCGCAGCTGCGATAACCTCTACTTTCGGATCACTCGAGGCGGCGAAAGAACAATTTGTTACTGCCGCGACCACACGTTTCGGTTCCGGTTGGGCATGGCTCGTTCTCGGCGACAACGGATTGGAAATCTACTCCACCGCAAATCAGGACAGCCCGATCATGCAGGGACATACCCCGCTTCTCGGACTCGATGTTTGGGAACACGCCTATTATCTGAATTACCAGAATCGTCGTCCAGATTACGTTGAGGCGTGGGGAAACGTCATCAACTGGACTCGGGTCAATGAACTTTATATAGCGAACGCCTAACTTTCCGTAACAAGTCTTAAATGTTGGTAGGGGTAGGAGCGAAGTACATTTCAAACCTACCCTCTACTTTCTAAAATAGCAGGCCCACTTCGCCGTGCTGTCCTCTCAAAAGGACACGGTTCAATTAAATTTCTTGACATTTCTGTTCAGATGTGTTATACTTAAAGTGTAACATATAGTTCTTTTTACCACACCCGTGAAACTTTATCAAAACGGTGTGCGTAATTAACATTTAAATAAATTACCTAAAAAGCGTTGAAGGGGAGGAGTAAGTCGTGAATCAACGCCGAACGCGCGTGTGGCATTCGGCGGGACTTGCAAGAGAAGGAGACTCACAGGCTGAAAGGTCTCCACAAGTACCCACGACTGAAGGTCGCCCTGGAGCTACTAATCTGAACAAGTCTATAGCACCTCAGTAGGATTAGTCGGTGTGATGCCCGTTAGCGCATCCCAAAGAGTGCCTTTTCTCGTTGGTAAGGTTTTGTAGTCTGATGCCTTGAATGAAAGTGAGAAAGGGAATTGGAGTGGTACCACGGTAAGGCAAGTGTAAATGTCCTTCTCGTCTCCATGTTCGGAACGAGAAGGTTTTTTCTTTTGTAGAGCAAGTTTTCGGTTGGCAAGCTGCACCGAAAATTTAACGACTCCCGTAGGGACGCCCCCTACAACTTATGAGGAAGATTGGCATGGAACTTTCAGGAGCGCAAATCCTTGTTGAGAGTCTCAAACGGGAAGGTGTCGAATATATCTTCGGTGTGAACGGTGGCGCGGCGATGCCGATTTTCGATGCCCTGTACGGTGAGACCGAAATTAAACTGATTCCGATGCGGCATGAACAAGGGGCTTCCCACGCCGCTGATGGCTACGCACGCGCCACTGGAGATGTCGGGGTCGCACTCGCAACTTCCGGTCCTGGCGCAACCAACCTCGTCACCGGTATCGCAACCGCTTATATGGATTCGATTCCGATGGTCGCCATCACTGGACAGGTTTTTACCCACTATATCGGCAGTGATGCCTTCCAAGAGTGTGATGTTATCGGCGTAACACGTCCGATCTGTAAGCATAGTTACCTTATCAAAGATTCCGACGAGATAGCAGATGTCGTCGCTGAGGCATTTCACCTCGCGAAGACAGGGAAACCCGGTCCTGTCGTTATTGACATTGCCAAAGATGCACAGCTGCACGAAACACTGTTTCAATATCCAGAAACAGTTGACATCCGCAGTTACAAACCGCAAGTTCACGGTGATCCGGCGCAAATCGCGAAGGCAGCGACACTGATTAAGGAAGCGAAACGTCCGATGCTTTATGCCGGTGGTGGTGTCGTACTCGCCAACGCCAGTGAAGAACTACGACAACTCACGCTCAAAACCCAGATCCCGATTACCGTTACATTGATGGGTCTCGGCGCATTTCCCGAAACACATCCTTTGGCAATGGAGATGCCCGGAATGCACGGCTCTTGTTGCGCAAATTATGCTTTCACCGACGCAGATCTTGTTATTGCTATCGGTGCAAGGTTCGATGACCGCGTTACGGGTGATCTCAGTAAATTCGCACCGAACGCTAAAAAAATCCACATCGACATTGACGCGTCCTGTATCGGAAAAAATGTACCGGTAGATGTCCCCATCGTTGGTGATGCAAAGAGCGTTCTCACTGAACTCAACAAACAGGTCAGCATAGCAGACATTGACCCATGGCGCGACCAGATTCAGGAGTGGAAGCAGAAGTACCCATTTGAATACGAGCAAAAAGCCGACAAAGTGATGCCGCAATACGTCATTGAGCAGATTTACGAACACTACAGCGATGCGATTGTCGTCGCGGATGTCGGTCAGCACCAGATGTGGGCGGCGCAATACTTCAAATTCACTGAACCCCGACAGTGGCTCAACTCCGGTGGTCTCGGTACAATGGGCTTCAGTCTCCCAGCCGCAATCGGTGCACAACTTGGATGTCCGGATAAAACCGTCGTCAATATCAACGGCGATGGCTCCTATATCATGACAATCCAAGAATTGGTGCCAGCAGTTACCATGAAACTACCGCTAAAGATTTTCATTATCAACAATATGTATTTGGGAATGGTGCGTCAATGGCAGGAACTGTTCCACGGCAAACGCTATTCCGCTGTTGATTACCACGATAACCCTGATTTCGCCCTACTCGCACAAGCATTCGGTGCAACAGGTTTACGGGTTGAACACACCGAAGACGTTGTGCCCGCATTACAGAAGGCGAAAGGGATTACCGACGGTCCTGTCGTTATTGACTTTATTGTTGATGAAGAGGAGAATGTGTTCCCGATGGTACCAGCCGGTGCCGGGCTTGGAGATGTTATCCGCGGGTTATCTTAACGGTTTTTTAGCTATTGAATCCGAGTCGCCCGTCCGTTGTTAGGGCAACCGTATTCCAATTGTTAAAAGACCTTTCATAACCTAAAAACGTTCTTTACCAACTTTAGATCGGGATGGACAACGGACACCCCGCCCAGACATAATCGTAAAAAAAATGAATCCAGAAGAACGACACATCTTTTCCGTTTTGGTCGAAAACCGATTTGGGGTCCTCGCACGTGTTGCAGGACTCTTCAGCGGGCGCGGCTTTAATATCGATAGTCTTAACGTCGCCGAGACGCATGACAGGAGCATTTCACAGATAACCCTTGTTACGCACGGCGATGCCCAAATTATTGAACAGATTTACCATCATCTCAACAGACTTATTGACGTTATTGAGGTAACAGACCTTTCCACCGGGACTCATGTTGAGCGAGAACTTGTTCTTATCAAGGTTGCCACTGATGACCCTCAAAAACGCACCGAAGTTCTACAAGTCTCGGAAGTCTTTCGTGGGCGGGTTATAGACATGAAGCCTGCTTCACTTGTTCTCGAAATTACAGGCGATGAGGGTAAACTGAAAGCAGCAATTGATATTTTCAATACGTACGGTATCCTTGAGTTAGCACGCACCGGCAAAATAGCGATGCTCCGCGGCTCTGAATTTTAATTTATGGACCTCTGGGCTGCGCTCCATTCCATTACGCGCAGGTTTTTGACAAGTTTCTACTATATTTGTGAATTTTGATATTTCTTTTCCCAAATCAAAATTGTAGCCTGCAACAACGGCGCAGGCGAATATACGGAAAGGAAACCCGTTATTCTTCAAAACCCACCTGACCGAACCGCAAGGTAAAATTAAAAGCCTGCAACAACGGCGCAGGCGGATATACGGAAGGAAACGGCTCTACGCAAACCTTCCAAAACGAACCGCAAGGAAAATTAGAAAAATGGCAACGATTTATTACGATAGTGATGCCAATTTTGATTTACTGAAAGAGCGCACCGTCGCTGTTGTGGGTTACGGTGCACAGGGACGCGCACAGTCGCTAAACCTCAAGGATAGTGGTGCCAATGTTGTCGTCGGCTTATATGAAGGCAGTCGCTCAAAAGCACGAGCGGAAGCCGAAGGGTTGACTGTCAAAACCGTTGAAGAAGCCGCCGCAATAGCAGACATCGTTCAAGTGCTCATCCCTGATGAACGCCATGCCGCTGTCTATCGCGACCAGATTGCCCCGAACATGCAGTCAGGAAATATGCTTCTCGTCTCACACGGGTTCAGCGTCCATTTTGGACAGATTGTGCCTGCCAGTGACATCGACGTTGCAATGATTGCCCCGAAGGGACCCGGATCCCTTGTCCGTGAGGTGTTTGAAGGCGGTGGTGGCGTACCGTGTCTCATCGCTATACATCAAGATACCACTGGATTGGCGCGCGATGTCGCGCTCGCTTACGCCAGAGGCATCGGCGGTACGCGCTCAGGGGTCATCGAAACGACCTTCCGTGAGGAAACCGAAACCGATCTCTTCGGTGAACAAGCCGTCCTTTGTGGTGGAACCGCGGCACTCATTAAAGCCGCGTTTGACACACTTGTTGAAGCCGGGTACCAACCTGAAATGGCTTACTTTGAATGTCTCCACGAACTCAAGTTGATTGTCGATTTGATTTACTCCGGCGGATTAAGCAAGATGCGGAACGACATTAGCAATACCGCCGAATTCGGGGACCTCACGCGGGGTCCGCAGATTATTGACGACAGCGTCCGAGACAAGATGCGCCAAATTTTGAAGGACGTGCAGGAAGGTGTCTTCGCACGAGAATGGGTCTTGGAAAATGAGGCGAATCAACCCGTACTCGGCGCGCTTCGCCGACAGGAAGAGGAATTGCAGATTGAGGAAGTCGGCAAAAATCTGCGCAGCATGATGAGTTGGCTTGACGAGTAGAAGCACCTCCCTTCAGCCAAGGTAGGTGCGGTTTTCAACTGCACCGATCAGATGGATTTATCCAATAAAACAGATACTTTCTCCATACGAGAGTGCCTTATAGAAGAAGCAGAGGCACTTCTGGCATTGTGGCAGGTTGCTGGAACATCTCCGAGCGTCACAGACACTGTCGCAGACATCCAACGCACAATAGAGAGCCACGCGTCGGTGCTGGTTGCTAACGCAGATCAACACATCGTAGGCTCCTTGATCGCTACCTTCGATGGGTGGCGCGGAAACATGTACCGCATCGCAGTTCATCCCGGCTACCGACGGCGTGGCATTGGACGAGCCTTAGTCGAGGAAGGCGAAAAACGCTTAACAAAACTGGGAGCTAAACGCATCACAGCACTCGTAGAAGAAAAATATCCGTGGGCGATTGCGTTCTGGTCGAGTGTCGGGTACGAGATAGAGCCTGGGATCATCCGGTTTTTCCGAAATCCTTAGATAAAGCACATACCGTATGCCACCATACGAGGAGGTTGGTTACCGTGAAATTCAGAGGATATCAACTGGACAATACCTTCAAAAGCGTCTATGGACTCGCAGTCGCCGATATAAATGGCGACGGACAGCTCGACATCATCGCAGGTTCCACAGGCGAACCCATTATCGCTTGGTACGAGGCACCTCACTGGCAAAGACACCTCGTGACCGATCAGGGTAGCGGACACATCACTATCGCGCCTTACGATCTCACCGGTAACGGCACTCCTGATCTCATCGTCGGAAGTGGTTTCAACCGCGGGGTTAACGCCGCGGGTGGATACCTCCAATGGCTTGAGGCACCAGCACAGGACGGACAGAATTGGAAAAGTTATCGCATCGCCGATATCCCCTTTATCCATCGTATAGGACTCGCAGACCTCTCCGGGAATGCTTCAACATCGGCTCCTTTTCTCATTGTCGCATCGATTCGCGGTGAGGACGGCGACCCGGGGGACTGGAATAGTCCCGGCTCCGTCTGGTGCTATGAATTGTCGGATACCCCGCGAGAAGTAGCCTCTTGGCAATCCCATCTCCTTGACGATTCTCTCCATATCAACCACGGTTTGAGTATTAACGATGTTGACCAAGATGGACGTGATGATGTCCTGATAAGTTGCTCGGAAGGACTGATCTGGTACGAACCACCAGTTGACCCTATGAAGGATGATTGGGGTAAATGGATCATCAGCGACCGAGAGTGTAGCGACACATTCGCCGCCGACATTGATGGCGACGGTATCAAAGAAATTTTAGCGATTGAGCCGTGGCACGGGAACAATCTCGTTTGGTATAAAGCCACTGGAGATCTGCGCACCGATTCGTGGCATCGCTATCTCATTGATGACACACTCAACCGAGGACACTCTCTTGCAGCTGTTGATGTTGATGATGACGGAGTGCTTGAGGTTATCTGTGGCTACAACGGCGAAGGGACGAGTTTACATCTCTACCGTCCAGAAGATCTGGCACAAAACCGGTGGCGCAAAGAAACGATTGACGAGGGTGGTTTAGGTGTCGGACAGATGCATGTATTGGATATGAACGGAAACGGCAGATTGGACATCGTCGCCAGCGGTCTCAGTACTGGTAACGTCAAGTGGTATGAAAACCAACCCAGTTGAAAATCCTACGATATAGCCTTCCAGAACATCCTACCGCCCACGCTAATCAAGGCATTTGGTCGCCGAGGTTTCTAACCTCGGCGACTCCATTTAAGATCGGCGAGTTTCCAACTGTTTATTCTAATAGAAATCCGGTTATCCAAAGGCATCTCATAAGGTAATTTTTGCATATTACCACGCGATTTTTGCATGCCTAAGGATAGACACGTGGGTAACTCTAAATAAACTTGTCCTGTAGTTTCCAGCAGTGAATGTCAACATTTTCCATAACAAATTCAGCAATCATCCGTATTTTAGAGAAACCGCAGTGACATATTATTGACTCTTCCGCAGTTTGGCACATAAATTGCAGGCATTATATAATATGTGAAGTTATTGTATCTTTTGCATGCTGGACAGGTAGAGGTTCCAATTTATAGGGATACAGACGTGAGGCTTCTTGACACATCACATATTCACAATTAAGAGGACTACAAACAGTAATGGATAAGGAAATTAAAACGCTAAATGATCTTGTAGAATGGGTAGAACAATTGAAACTCGGAGACTATATCTTTCGAGGAATCTCGAGTAAATGTTATGGAATACAAGCGTCTACTTATAGACGCCTAAAGGATGAGAATGATCAGATTCTTGCAAGCCTCCTTGAAATCAATGAAGGGTTAATTGAAAATGCCCGGCTTCTGGGACATGACGAGCGAGAAGGGCAAGAGGATTTCTCTGATTTGGAAATGCTTGCTCAACTTCAGCACTACCAAGCAGCTACATGCTTGATAGATTTTACCTATAGTGCCCAAGTTGCACTTTGGTTCGCCTGCCAGCCAAGTTCTGCGAAAAATCAAGATGGAAAAATTGTAGCGGTCCGTAATAATTCACACGAGGTTAAAGAAATCACATCGAAATTACTGAAGAAAAAAATAAAATATTTTTTGAATCAGAGAAAGATAAGACATATCAAATGTCTCGATTGTTTCGATGGCAACCTCAACAACAGAACAATCGGATTATCACGCAGCAATCAATCTTTTTATTCGGAAGGGCAGAAATTGAAGTAGAGGCACAACGTGTCATTCCCGCAGGGTGCAAGGCAACCCTTCTGGCATCTCTGGAGAAAGTAACCGGTATCACTGAAGCGACGCTGTTTCCTGATTTTGATGGCTTCGCACGTTTACATGCTCATAACAGAGGTTACTCCGTCAACAGTGTCCAATACCTTAGACTCCAAACATATACTAACCTACGTCAGGCGTGGTCTTGCGGAGTTTGAATCCGACCATCCTTGTAAGGCTAATCAGGATTTTGACAAGGCATCGAACTTGGCGAAGGAGGCTAAGAACAATGACCTCAAAACCCAAATTGAGCAGCTCAGGTGTGAGATTAGTTCGTCCCCTGCAGAATCCGATGAATAAATCCTACCTATGCTTGGCACTGAAGCGCAACCTAAAACTATTCCTCAATTGCTTCAACGTTCGCGCGTGGCAAAGTAGTTTGTTCACCATTTTCGAGTTCGACGCGTAATACCCGCACCTGCGCTTCTGTCTCTAAATTCTGCAGTTCTACAGGTAATTCCGCGACGCGTCCCAATTTGCCGAAATACGGCTCTCGGATGATGCGGACCGAACTGCCAATCTCCAGAAGACCTTCGGCAGTATCGTTTTCCGTTGCGGATGCCGTTTCAGAAGTTTCTGGCGCGAGCGGAATCAAAATCTCCGGACGGACAACCCCAGCACGAATTTGCGTTGCACCGTTGATAGAGGTTTTCATACCTTCCCGCGCTTTCAGAAGCGTAAATGTTTGCTCCGCCATAGCGATGCTTCCGAACCCTTCCGTGATAACCAGCGTAATCCCGATCTCCTCAGATCCTGTAATCGCGACGCCGAGTTCATAGCCGAGAAGTTCTCGTAGATCCGAATCATCAATCCCGCCGGCAATGATCCCTTTCACGCCTTGCTGAATCGCTTTTTGAATAGCATTGGTTGTGACCAGCGAACCACCGACCAGAATATGGTCTCGATGTTCGGGTAAAATCCGTTCTGCAGTCAGCTCATCACTCGGAGAAGAAACGGCGACGGTCAAATTCCCGATTGTTTCCCCGCCGA
The DNA here is from genome assembly GCA_965208635.1 of Candidatus Poribacteria bacterium. GTDB lineage: Bacteria > Poribacteria > WGA-4E > WGA-4E > WGA-3G > WGA-3G. The sequence goes on along the minus strand of OZ242349.1, from coordinate 3,646,305 downwards.
CCCCGAAGATGCCTTGGATGTAGGTGCCATAGGTTTCCACCGTGACACCCTCATTTGGGGCGATCTCCGTTACCGTGCCGTCTGTGTAGGCTTTGACTTCCACAGGAACAGGCGGTTCGCGGAGGATGACCTGTCCTGTGACATCAGAGACGGCTTCGATTGTGCCATCAATCGGTGAACGCGCCTGCGATTTGAAAAGCCCAAAAAGCCCTTTGGTCGTGGCGAGAATCTCATCTTTAGCAATAGGCTCACCGACAGGTTTGAGCATGTATTCTGTAATTTCTTCCGCGGGAACACTGAGCAGATTGGCAACGTTTAACAGTTGGACATTACCCGGCAAATCCGCTTTCGCGACAACATCCTCTGCCTGGACTGCTGCCCCGGCTTCAACGAGCACCTCGCCTTCGAGCGGGAGCCGGCGTTCTTTTTGAATCGTCATTCCCTCGGTAACCTTAAGCCCGGGGGTATATGCATGCGCCATTTTTTAATTATACCTTGCGGTTCGGTCAGATGGATTGGAAGTATCAATCCTCTTTCCGTATATCCGCCCTCCATTATATTACGAGCTACGCGCTTCGTTGAATAGATATTTTGAAAACCTTGCCAACAAAATGCGGCAAGATATTATATTATTTTCCTTACATTTATGATAAAATGCAATCAGAATTTAGATAAGGTGGAGCGACAATGTCAAACCAAAGCGTAACCTACAAAACCGATAAAATCATGCCGACATGGGAGCAACTTGCTGAAATGGGGCGCGATCTCCAGTTTTACCCAAGTATCACCGAACATCCAAAGGTACTAACGCAGAAACAGTTGGCGGATTTTAACAGCGTCGGTTATATCAAAGGTATCCCGATTTTCGATGAAGTCGAAAGCGGCGAACACCGTCAATACTTTGATACCCTGTTAGCAAGCGTCATAGCAGAAGGCGGGAGCGGTTACTCAATTATCTCCGCACACATGAAATACGGAAAGGTTTATGACCTTCTCACGCACCCAAAGATCGTTGCTTGTGTGAAAGACCTGATCGGTGAGGATGTTATCGGTTGGGGTGCACACTACTTCTGCAAAATGCCGCATGACTCCAAAATCGTCGGCTGGCACCAAGATGCCGGTTACTGGCCCCTCACCCCCTCCAAGACTGTTACCGTCTGGCTCGCGATCGACGATGCAACCGTTGAAAATGGTGCGATGCGATTTATCGCAGGTTCACATTACCTCGGACATTTAATCGCTCGGCACAGCGATCCCGACGACAATAGCGTCTTGGGTCAAATCGTTGAAAACGCAGAACAGTACGGTGAACCCGTGGATGTTGAACTCAAAGCAGGTGAAATCTCTATCCACACCGATTTACTCCTGCACGGCTCGAACGCCAATCCCTCACCGAAACGGCGATGCGGTCTCACCTTACGCTACTGCTCCTCTGATGTTCAAGCCTCCTACCGCTGGGATAGGGAAGGCGTTGTCGTGAGTGGAGAGGATAGAAGCGGAAACTGGGGAAATCCGTCACGTCCAACTATCGATTAATCCAACAATGAAGGCAACCGAAATATGGTTACTTAGAAAAATACTTTTACACTTTATTAATACAACGGGCGATGAATCGCCCTACTACAAACGCTCCCTCGTTAAGGGTAGGTGTAAACATAATTGTAAGTTTCACCATATTTTGTAGCCTAATGCTATAGCGCGCTGTCTACTCTGAGAATATCTATCTCACATTACGGATAACCTCTGTAAGTTCGAGTAAATTGCCGATTTGAAGATCCGGACAAAATGCAAACCCATCTGGAAGTGGGTCGTCATCCTTATTAAACCAGATGATTGGCATAGGTACCTTCTTTGCACAAAGAATATCGAACGGATGGTCGCCTACATATACCGCTTCATTGGGTTTAACTTGCGCTTTCTGTAAAGCGATATGGAGAATTCTTGGATCCGGCTTTGAGATACCGACGTCTTCAGAAGCGATTATAAAATCAAAATAATCGGCTATTCCCTCCTGTCTACAGAGATCGGGTAACGTCTTAGGGAAATTGGAAACGATACCAAGAGGCAAACCTTTCGCCTGCAATTCATCTAAAACCGTATATGTTTCTGGAGGTGCGCTCCAGTTTTGCGCCGGTCCTTGAACATTCCGGAGCTTCTTGACTAAATCATTGAGGTCTACTTTCCGATCTTTTAAAGCCTCTTCAAGAACAACGTATTCCCACTTTACGTCAAATTCCTCATCAGATATTCTCGGTGCGCCTCGCTGTTCTTGCATTATAGTTTCGGCAACCCATAACTCACCCGTTTTACAACCGCGCTTCAAATCTTCCAATTCAATGCCTATGTCAAGTTGTTGACACCTTGCCAGGAAGACTTCCTCTGAGGATGGAGTCAAGAATAATAGCGTCTGTCCAACATCAAAAATGATAAATTTGATTTGGGTTACGTCCATTTCACTTCTGTGTGATACCCTGGAATACGTTGTTGTTAAATGATACCACATTTGGTGGCAACAATCAAAAAGGATCCATCCTATCAAATGTGGGAACAATCTGTAGAAGGGTTGCGTAAACCCGAATCCGAGATACTCCATTTCTATTTCACATCGCTTCGCAAAAACGCCAAAACAGCCCCCATAAACAGGAGCAGCGTGAGTGAAACCAACAACATCAGATCCAATAACGCCCCTTTGAAAGTAATGCCCACAGTCAGTTTTTCTGAGAATTTGGGGATACTGTTAAAGGGGACCGGTTTTTGGGATAAGCCTTCCTTTACGAGATAAACGTGGTAGCTTTCGCTGTCTGCTCTGTCCTCTGATTGGATGAAATCAACGAACTGTTTTCTATGGCGGCGCGCGTGTTGAATGAACCTTTTGTGTCTGGCAAATCCTGTACCCGCCAGAGATTCTAAGGCATACTTGTAGATAGCCGCTGGGGAGAGCCGCGTAATTTGTTGTGTGAACGCAACCTGTGCGAATTGCTTATCCAGATGTTCATCGTCAAACCTACTCTTCGCATCCGCCCGTTCAGTGAGATAGCCAGCCCATGTTCTGAGTGCCTCAATATTGGGTGGATTGTCAGAAGGGGAACCGAATTGAAAGAGCTTCCTATCTTTCCAGTATCGTTCATGGATTTCATCCAACTTCGCCTCCTTTAACTGAGAAGCTTGGCTTCTGGAGGGAATCTGCTGGAAACCGCTTGCCAATACCCCCGTTGTGTTCGGAATAAGCACCACAAATACGATCCAAATTAACAGCAAGGTCAGCAAACTGCTCGACGAATTAGAGAATTGGCTTGAGATAAACAGTCCAAGCCATAAGAATATCGAGATGTAGATAGCGGAAACGACGAAGATTATCCCTATCCTCGCCCATTTGCTTCCGTCGAGGGACACCAGTTCTGACGCATTGACAATCATTAAATTCAGTAATATCCCAATAAGGAGAGGTAGTATGAGCGTAAGAAATGCTCCGAGAAACTTTGCCAGAAGCACCGTGGCACGGGACACAGCGTTAGACATGAGCAGACTTAACGTCCCCGTTTCACGCTCCTCAGAGATTGCATCATAGGTGAACAGGATCGCCATGAAACTCATCACCAATCCGATGATGAACGTCCAGTCTAATTCCGTGAAATTTGGCAGTGCGTCATTTTTCTGAAAGACATCTTGTGAATACTCAAGCCACCAATTGTTTGAATGTGAGTAGTGAAAATTGGAAGCCGTCCAGTTGCTGCCGGAAGAGGCATTCGCGGTGACTCGCTTCGGCAATTTCGCGTCTGCCCCCGTAGCGATAAACCCTAATGGACTTGGCTGCTTATAGAGATCTCCTGGACCCGATACAGCTAACTCGCCGAGACTGGCACTTCGTTTCTTCATTGATTCCGTCGCGGCGTTGATGTCTTGAGAATATTCCGCTATTCTTCGCGGATATTGACTACTCACAAATAATACAGCATTCATTACCATTAGTGCCGTCACCAAAACCACCGTGAGGGCAAATCGAAAACGGGTCAGATTGTCAAGAATTTCGCGTTTCGCTATGTGCCAGATCATGTTGACTCCTTTGCATAGCCCTGAACTACCACTATACAACGTCATAGCGTAGGAATGAGATGAATGCCCCCATAAAGAACAACATGTTTAATACCGCGAGTATCATAATATCTAATGATGCGCGTTGCAGACTGTTGCCGATGCCTTCGCTCTGTTCCTTAAATCTGGGGATTCTGCTGAGGTCAAACGGGTCGTCAAATTCGCTCGTGAACCATCTACGTGAAGAAAATATTTTTTCATCTCTCAGATACTCAACCCATTCACGGCGGTATTGTCGAGTCTGTTCCATAAACTGATAGAAACTTCCCAAATCTGTTTCTGCCAGAATTGCAGCGGCATTGTAGTAAACCGCAGCTGGAGATATACGGGATATGTTAAGTGCCAACAGAGACTGTCGGTTCGGATTCTCGTCGAGATACGCTTTACGTATTTGCCATATCCTGTCGGCGTATTGTGCCCGTAGATTTTCCTTGAATCCATAGAATTCCTGGATAAACGGTATACCGTCCTCGTTTGCAAAACGGCTCATCCCTATGATTTCTCCACTGCCATAAGAACTTCTGTCTCCACTTCTACCAAGACCACCAGGTTTGGCATGATCCCAAGGATTTTCAACACCGCGTTTTTTCAAATACTCTCTAACTTTGGCTCCAAATTCCGTCCACAATTCATCCGCCTGTGTTTTAGCCGACTGTTCTGATTGAATTGGGCTCGCATGTTCTACCAATAAAACCGTTACATTGGGAACGATCAGCACAAAAAATACCCAGACACACATTGCGAACATCAGCGTGATAGAGGATCGGTGTGTCCGAGCAGAAAGGAAAAGTCCAATCAGGAAAAAGAGCGAGACGTAAAGCATAGATACGAAGAAAATCAGCAAAATCCGCATCCAATCTGAACCGCTGAAAGAAACATAACGGGAAAATTGTATCACCAACAAGCCGCCCACAAAACTCGCCACAAGCGGAAGCGAAATAGATACCATTCCGGCAATATATTTTCCCAAGAGCAGCGTCGGTCTCGGAACTGCACATGAGAGTGCTAATCTCAAAGTCCCGGCTTCCTTCTCTCGCGATATAGCATCGTAAGAGAACAGTAGCGCGAGCAGACTCATCACCACCTGGCAAATGACCGTGAAGTCAATAGAGGAAAAGATGTTCAAATATGGATTATCAGAGCCGTGTTGCTCAGCAACGGCAGGAACAGATCCGTGCGCCACAGCGACCGAATTGCCCTTCCTTTTATCCATGCCTTCGTTGAAGATGCTCAACAGTTTGGGTTTCCGATCACACTTCAGCCTACGAGTTTGCCCGATTTGCCCGAATTCAGAGTATTTCTCGACCTGTTTTATCTGGTTTTCATTTTCTCGAACAGCCGTTTGGTAACTTTGCAGCCTATCTTCGTAGCCTCTTGTCAGAACAAAGAGATTTGTTACAATCAAGAAAAAATAGATGAGCAGTCCCATGAGGAATCTGAAACTCAAGATATTTGCTGTGATTTCTCTTCTAACAATTGTCCAAAGCATCACGCTGCCTCCAGTTACAACGGATATAGATAATCTGCCCGTCTACATCTGTTCTCGTCAAATAGGTGCCGCTCAGAGTCAAAAGTTTTCAGTGACGCGCCACTTCTCAATAACCGTTTCATCGAGAGAGACACTGTGATACTTGTATATGTACGTAGAACCAATCTGCAAAGGAAGGTATTCTTCTGTCTTGCCTGGGACCCTGTACTCAAGTAATTCTGCCTCCGTTGTGAGACCGTTGGCGTGTTCGTAGCGCATTTTCACAAGTCCAACTCCCTCGGCGAACCACAAATAGCGCGTACCGTTGACAAATGGTCTCTCCTTTTTAGAACCGCGCTTATACGGTTTACCATTGGAAGTCGTAAGTAGGTTATTTTGGAGGTGTGGTGGCATGGTGATCAGGACACTTTTGTGCTTGAGGCACGTCGGGAAAGTTCCAGCAGAAACTTCCACTTGTTCATGTCCTTCTAAAGTTGTCTTCGACAGTGAGTCCCAGAACCCCTCCTGGATCCAGGTATCATCTATGACGGCGGGAAACCTAAGCAGGGAAGGTGTAACAGAAGTCCCCAACAAAGGCATTGTGACAGGTTCGCCCTTATCGCATTCTTGCCAACCAAAACTGGAAAGTCTCAAAAACTCATCCGTTTTTATGAGAGAGGCGCCTCCTTCTCTAAATTGCCCACCCTTCTCAGTAGTGGCGTTAATACACACTCTAATTTTACGTTCCATTTTAGCCATCCCGTTCAGTGTCGCGAAAGATTGGAAATCATTGAGAGCAGGTTGCCCCAGAGATTCGTGCTTTTTTAACCGATTCCGCGCACGGTTGAGCCTACTTTTTATAGTGTTTGTGGTTACACCGAAAAAAGCCGCTATGTCTTCACAGAGCATTCCATCGAAATAGTGGAGGGTTATGACGGTACGTTCATTTTCCGGTAATTTCGCAAGCCATTTTTTAACGGTCTCGCGCAGTTCTTGTGAAGCCTCATTAGCTTGCTCTCCCACGAGATACCCGGAGTACGGATCATTCCCTCTCGTGGTACTGCTTATATTCTCGGAAAGTTGGACGTTCAAGCGTTTTTCACGAAACCATGCAAGACAAAGACGGGTAGCAATGGCGTTGAGCCATCCAGAAAATCGCTGTGGATCCTTCAGAACACCGAGTTTCTGATGGGCTTTCAGAAAGGTCTCCTGCGTAATATCCTGGGCAATGTGAAAGTCTCCAATTGTGCGCCACGCGAGCGCGTGAACCTGTTTTCGGTATCTCTCCACCAACGTCGCGAAGGCTGTTTCATCGCCTGCAAGGGTATAGCGAACCAAAGCAACATCATCATTTCTCATCAGGACCTCCTATTGATACGCGGAAACTTGAGTTTCAATTCTTAGGTTTCATTCAGTTTTTGACTCAGTGACGCGAATCAAGAGGTGAAGGTTGCACAATTCTGCAAATTGGCGGATAGGTGCATTTTACGGGAAATAGCATTAATCAGTTAAAAAAAGATACCCTAAAGGAACCTATTACAATCTGTATTAGGTGATCCAACGGACCCAAAACACCCACAACAGCAAAAAGGTGAGGAGCTCAACTTTAAACAGTATCCAAAAATCCCAACTCACGCAATCGGTCAATCCAACGCTGTCGTCTTTCACTCCCCGTTGAATTTGCGACCCAGTGCGGAGCGTAGAGTGGTTCGCCCGGTCGGTTAAAGTGTTCGGGACTCTTCGCGTTGCTCCGCGCACGGTTACGTGTGGCAGCATCTTCTACTGGCGTTTTCGGATTGTTATAGTAAACGATTGTGCACATCCGACGATCATCACTGCCACCCCAACTGCTATGCCAGCACCGCATATCGAAAGCAACCACATCGCCCGGTTCCGATTTGCAAACATATCCCGGAACGTCGCAAATCTCCAACCCCAACTCGTTCAAGTTCTCCCGCAGGTCGGTGTGCAGCGGATTTTTGTGAGAGCCGGGAATCAGCCGTAACGCCCCGCTTTCCGCGTCAACGGGTTCAAGATAATATGCGAATTTCACGCCGTAGCAATCCTTGGTTGGATCAACGTTATGGTCGGGATGCCAACCTGTATTGCCCACGTAACGGTTCGCATCCGAAACGACAAAAAAGACATCGTCGCCGTATAGTTGCTCCGCCACCCCGCAGAACCGTGAGTCTTCCGGCAGGTTCGCGAAGAAGGGGGTTTCGGGTCCCATCATGGGTAGCCAATGTCGGTGTGTTCCATCAAAAGGGGCATGACGATATGCAGATGCCATCGCCGCTTCAAACTCCTCGTGTATTGTATTCAGCTCGTCTTGGTTGAACACTTGCCGAAAAACGAGGAATCCCAAGGTGTTAAAGTGCTTAATCTGCTGTTCTGTGAGCATGATGTTCCTCCGCGTTTTGTGGTGTTACAAATCAACAGTAACTGATGCGGTTTCCCAACTATTCATAAAATCTTCAACACTAAAATCCACAGGCATATCGTTTGGATTATAGTCAGACATTCGTTGAAAGCCGGGCTGATAGGTCTCCTCCGGAAGTTTCAACTTTTCATCAAGTGGCTGGAACCGTCGCCAGAGTTCGGTTACCTGTTCAGGCGTAAAACGATTTCCGAGATAAGTCATGTCTCGACCGTTCCCCCATAAGGTAGCAGGATTCTCAGTTGTATGCTTCAAATTATACAGTTTGCCAGCCAGCTTTGAAAGCATAACGAGGCTCACCATCCGTTCATGTGGAGAGGGATGCAATGCCTCCAATTCAGAGCGGAATCTGTCTGCATCTCCATCAATAATGGTATGGAAGATAGCGGCTATCCGATCAAACTCCTGAAAAAAGAGAGCGTCCCATGTCTCAAACTGTTCACGTGCTGTATCTGAAAGATAGTGATAGAACCCCGGTTCCCAATGCCGCCAGTGCACATTGGGCAAAGCCGAAAATCCGAACGGACGGTAGCCCGGATGAAGGGTGCGCCGCATCTTACTGCTGTAATAACTCCCCCAGTGCAACAATAGATGTGTGTACACGACGCCATCCCCAGCATTCAGTTCGACAGGTATCCCACCCGGCAATGGAACAGACGGATTTTCTGCAAGCTGCCGGTGCTCTGCCTCGGTATTAATCCGACGATGGCTGCGCGGGACAATCCAGAATACACTGTCGTCGTACAAGGCAATATTCCATTGGAGATAACTCGGTCCATGGTGCTCCATATTTGAGATCATTCCGCGCAGTGGCGCAGGTTCACCGGGACCAATATCTCGATGCCAGCGCATCGGACCCGCATCGTGACTTCCGCTACAGATGCAGGCGAATTGGTGTGGCACGACATGCTCTGCTTTCATCAACTGCTGGCTAACCCCCAGCGTGTTTTCATGAAGCAAAAATTCGATCGCCGAGCCAGATCTTTCATCACAATCGGTGTCAAATTGCAAGCGCGGTTGGGCTGAACTCTCCCAATCGCCGTCTTGTGGATCAATAGGAAAACGTCGTTGCGCAGAAATCTCTTTTCTCCGATCAACCATGTGTTCGATACTACAACGCAACGGTTCGAGTTCCGTCTTCGGCACAACGGATCGCAGAATATTGTAACCTTCCTCTCTGAACTGTTGTCGATCGACTTGCATGATATGTTTCCTTTCCCTAACACGAGTTTTAACGCGCTAACTTCTGCTGTAGTTTCGGGCTATCTACAACCTCCCGATTTACAATATATGATGGCATTTTCCCAGAAGCCACGTTAATAATACTCCCACATGCACTCTTGGCGTTGCCCTCAAAGCATTCATCCGTCCAGCAGATACTATGTGGGGTTACGATAACGTTATCCAGACTTAAGATCGGATCGTCGTCGTCAATTGGTTCCTGTTCAAAAACATCAAGTCCTGCCCCTTGAATTCGTCGATTCTGAAGTGCTTCTGTGAGTGCTCTCTGGTCAACAATTGGACCGCGTGCGGTGTTAATCAGATACGCCGTCGGTTTCATCAACCCGATACGTCTCGCGTCGATGAGTCCGCGCGTCTCCTCGTTTAATGGACAGCAGACACACACAAAATCAGCGGTTCGCATCAAGGTATCCAGATCGACGGGTTCGACATCGACTTCTGCGGCGTCAGCAGGTGTGACATAGGGGTCGTAGGTGATGTGGCGCATCCCGAAAGGTTTCGCCAGTTTAAACGCCTCTTTTCCGATATTGCCCATGCCGACAAGCCCAAGCGTTCTACCGACCAATCCCATCCCTCTATAGTTTTGTGTGTTTCTCCAACCACCCGCCCGGATGAGTCTATCCTTTATCAACAACTGGTGACCCAACGACAGGACAAAGGTCATAATAGAGGTGGCAACAGGACGGCGAACACCATCAGGGGCGATTGTTAACAATACACCGTTTTCGGTACAAGCCCCCACGTTCACTTTATCGTATCCGACCCCGAAACGAGCGATAACCGCCAACCTGTCAGCGTCTGTGAATGTTTCTGCCGTTATACCCGCGCCCAATACTAAGAGCGCGTCATAATCCTGCACCTGCTCAGCTTGTAATACCGGCGTATTCTCTGCAATATATTCCCAGTGCAGACCTGCTTTGTCAAAAAGAGGACCGGCGATGTCGTCTAAATCGCAGGTGCCATCGGGTCCTAAAAAGTCACGCGTGACACCCACGCGAAATACGGATTTGTCCATAGTTATTCCTCGATCCAAATTTGGCGGAAGTATTTCCAATTCAACGGTTGAAGTTTGAGATTTTTGACCTTTTTGTTAATGACTAAAATCTGTTTTGCATGCGCCAATGGAACCCACGGTACATCTTTGTGGAAAATTCGTTGTGCTTCTTGGTAGAGTGAGACTCGCTTCTCCCGATCTGAGGTTGCTCTTGCTTGCTCTAAAACGGCTTGCATTTCATCACTCCGATAAAACGCGATATTTCCAGCGGGCTTCTCCGCCGACGATTTGCTGAGAAGAAAGTAGAGGAAGTTATCAGGGTCCCCAAGGTCGGCACTCCATCCCAACATCGCGATATCGTGTTCCCCATGCTTTGTTTTCTCAAGATAAGTGCCCCAGTCAAAGGTCACGATCTTTGTCTCAATCCCAACATTTCGGAGTTCGGATTGGAGGACCTCTGCAAGCGCACGTCCATCAGGGATATAGGGACGCGGGACGGGTAATGCCCAGAGCGTTGTCTCAAACCCATCTGGATATCCTGCTTCAGCGAGAAGTTTCTTCGCCAGTTCTGGGTCGTAACTATAAGCCTCTATTGAATCATCATAACTCCAGAGTGTCGGTGGAATCGGGTTCTTCGCTGGAATCCCTAAACCTTGATACAGATGTTCAATAATCGCTGATTTGTTGATAGCGTGGTTAATTGCGAGTCGTACGTTGTGATTATCAAAAGGGGATTTGTCCATGTTCATCGCTAAGTAACCGATGCTCATACCGGGTTGCGATAACAACTCCAGCACATCATCATCCTGAATCTGTTGCAAATCGTCCGGATTTGGGAACTCCATCGCGTGGATACTACCTTGCTGAAGTTCAATCAGTCGCACCGAGTTATCAGGAATAGAGCGAAGAATGACTCTATCTAATATAGGAGGTCCACCCCAATAAGTGTCGTTCGCCTCAAGCACGATTTTGTCTTTCCTATCCCATTGCCCGAACTTAAAGGGACCTGTGCCAACGGGGTTATTGGAAAATTCATCGCCCCATTTTTTCACTGCTGTTGGGCTAACAATGGAGAAAGGGGTTATTGCAATCGTGTAAATAAAGGGCGCATAAGCCGTTTTAAGGTGAATTTGAACCGTATAGTCATCAAGGGCGATAATTTTGTCCACAATCTCTGCCAACCCAGTTGCTATCCAATAAATATAACTACCACCAACTTTATGGAACGGATGTGTATCATCGTGCTGTCGGTTCAAGGAAAAGAGCACGGCTTCGGCGTTGAAAGGCGTTCCGTCATGGAAGGTCACACCTCTGCGAAGGTGAAATGTCCATATTAAACCGTCTTCTGAGCTTTCCCAACTCGTAGCGAGACCGGGTTCAAGCTCAGTGCTTTCATCCTTGTATTGGACGAGCGTATCATAGATATTATCGCAAACTTTGAAGGATTCTCCATCCTCCTCAAGTGCCGGATCTAGGCCCACAGAATCACCGCCACGACCAAATATTAGGGTGCCGCCGCGTTTTAGGTGTGAATCGGCAAAGATCGGGGAGAACCCCGCAAGTAGCGATATTAGAAGCGTGAATAAGAGAACCCGTGTAAAAAATCTGTTTCTCATCAATTTCTCCAATGTTTATAAAAAGATATACGCCTTATGATACGGAGTTTTCTGCAAAATGTCAAACGGTTTTCGGTTATCGGTTATCGGTAATAAGGGACGTTTGTTGAACGAGGACATCTTTAACCAACAACTAACAACTTATAACCGATAACCAATATCAGGCTTGAAACCCTTTTTCTGTAAAAATCGTTTTATTAATTAGGATAATTTATCAAAAATAGTAATAGGGTTTAATTTGCCTAAAAAATTATGTTATCTTTTGAGCAACTCATCCAGAATTTAACTGACACAACACAACCGAGCATTGTCCGCTGCAGTGCTATTGCGAATCTTGCCTCGCAGGGTAGTTCACAGGGAATAGGGTCCCTCATTGAGGTACTTACCGATTCAGATTCGATGATACGGCGCGAAGCCGCGACGGCACTTCAGCAAATGGGCGCGACTCGAGCCGCGCAACCGTTGCTTGAAGCGTTGCAGATGGAATCAAACGATCTGACGCTCTGGGCGATGCTCGAAGCCGTTGGTGAATTGGCAACACCTGATGCGTTCCCCATACTCGAATCGCTTCGCGCTACCGGTGCTATGCTCACACGGGTCGAAGTGAAGAAAAGCATGGCTCGGATTGAGGCTCGTTATGCCAATGGAGACATTTCTACACCCCCAGAAGCGTCTGAACCTGTACTGCAGGATGAACGGATAGAGGCAAATGAACTGTCGCCGACTGCAGGTCTCACAGACCCACAAACCATCTCAGAGGAAGACGTAGTAGAATCGGAGTCCCATATCCCCCCTCACAGCACAGAAAGTTTTCAAAGGGTTATGTCCGATGATCCGTATAGAGAACAAGTAGAAGATACAGCGACGGGTGAGGTCCCAACAGTTGAACATGATGCGGAACAGCCGACAGAATTTGAAGAAATGTTCACAAGCCCTAATGTCGATCCAGAAGAGATAACCGATATACCGGATTATACACAGTCCGCAGATGAACTGGTCGATGTCATGGAGGAAACAGAACCCGCAGATGACGTGTCCGGGCAGGACAACCCAGCCCCTACCGGCACGGATTATGTGCAGTTCGACGATGAATCGGACTCGTCTATAGATGAAACACAGGAAAATACTCAAGCAGAAACACCTACAGATACTTTTACAACCGATACAGAATCACAACGAGAAAAAGAAGATCAAGAGATAAACGATTTAGCGGAATCTATTGCCCGATCGTCCCGTCTTGCCGGTTCGTCCGTTAATCTTCCGGTGTTAGCCCCTAACGCTACCACTGTCCCGTATGATCCGGAGAGTACTGCGCTTGAACCGACGAACTTCTTCCTGACCCTTAGACATCCTGGCAGGTATCTCTCCAAGCAATGGGTGCAGCGAACGCGCGTGTATTTGATATTGTGGGCTGTTCTCGTTATCTTTACAATCGCCTTTACTCAGTATCAGAAACATACAAAAATAGAGTTAAGTCCACTCTCTCGTTTTGGACTTTCTATCAGTGAACTACCGGAGTTAGTAAAACGCTCATTGGCGGAAGGTGATTTCTACATTCAGGAAGGATATTATAGAAAAGCCATTAATTCGTATGAGTTGAGTAGGGGCCTCGGTGCTCTCCCGATTAGTTTCTATAGGAAACTCGGATTTGCGTACTTTAAGGAAGGCCAGTACGCGCTTGCCGTTGAAGCGTATGAGTTGTTTTTAGAAGCGAGAGAGAATGAAAACCCTGATGTGTTTGCCGCTGAAGCTTCACTTGTCGGAGTCTATCCGCTTACGTCGGTAGGAGAAGGGACGACCCGCGACTACGAAACTTACAATATCCTTGGCACAGCGTATATGAAACTTGGACGTGCGCTGGAAGCGCAAAGTGCCTACGAAAAGGCGATATATCTCGCCCCGAAATACGGCGAGGCATACAACAATCTCGCACGTCTCTATGCGAATAATTATCCGAACCATTTACCTGCAAGTATTAGCAACTCCGAAGTTTCGCATCCGTCATCCGAAAATCCCGTTTTGCAGACATCGCCCAGTCTACGGCTTGCTGAAGCGTTAGCCTATACAGCGGTAACGTTGAACCCAGATGTCGGGGCTTATCACGACACGCTTGGTTGGATTTTATCGAAGCGGGGACAAGTGAACAAAGGGATGAAAACTTTAGAACGTGCCATTGATTTACAGAGGGATGCCGTCGAGCCTCATTATCATCTCGCACAGGTTGCGCTAAAAGCCAACGAACGGAAGAAGGCAATAAAAGCGATCCGAAACGTGTTCAAACTTAACCCGGCTTTTGTACCGCTCAATACGGCAAAATAGCCATCAGTAAAGAGGTGCTTTTTAGACGATATCCTCTTAATTGACTGCTGAAAGCCATTCTATCGAATCACAGAAAATTTACCGACGCGCCGCCCCTCTTCAGATGAAAGGACATAGATATAGACACCACTGCTAACACCACCGATCTCCCAAACCCTCCTATCCCTCTCATACTCTGTCCGAATCAGTGAGGCAATACAGTTCCCACTGACATCATAGATATAAATATCAGTTCCCGCCGGGATCTTATCGAAGGTAACTTGGTTACACGCTGCCACTGGATTGGGATAGACAATCACCTCCGCGAGTGTTGGTGCGGGGAGCATTATCGTCAACATTCTGGCATCCTCTGCGAGATCGGCACCATATATATCCGAAAGTTGCAATGCCTCAATCTGATAACGATTGCCCGTGCGAAAGACTTTTGGAGAGAATGTAAGGACAACTCGTTTACCCCCTTGGTCGAGAATCGCCGAGCGCGGCGCGTAGCTTTCCGAACTATTTTCCGCGTTTCCGAGCTTGTGCAGACGGTAACGTCCCGCGTGTGTCGTAGATGCACCCATCGGCTTGTCAAACGCCACTATGAGTTGATTCGGCGGCGAAGGCACAGCAGCAGTTAAGCGCGGGCGTCGCGTTGGGACGACAGATACCGATGTAGATTGCCTTGAAAGCGAACCGCTTGAATTCTGAGAAGCGATTGCGTACCAATAGGTTTGTCCTGCGGTAAGTCCAATATCCGTGAAATGCGTTTCCCGAATCTTATCACGGATTTTTTCCAGTGAATTCTTACGTCCTCCGCGATAGAGGGTATATGTTACTGCCTCTTGCGATCCGTGCCAAGTCAGATGAACAGAACGTTCATCAATCGGTTTTGCCGTAACTCCCCACGGTGGGCTGGACGGAATCCCCAATTGCGAAGGTGTAGATGTAGGGTTCTCAAAAATCGTCAAGGCGTTATTACTGTTAAACAGCAATGCCTTTGCTCCATCGCCATTGAGGTCAACCACAACCGGATTGAAAGTGCTTGTCGCGGTGTGGTGCCAGATAGGTCGATAGTCTATTCCGTCATACTGCACGAGGTAGAAGTTTGGCTGAGCGACGATGCAAAGTTCGTTGCGTCCATCGTTATTCACGTCCGCAATAGTCATTCCATTTCCGCCATCCCATACGTCCCGGATGCGTTGCGTCCACACAGCAGTATAGATATTATCACCTTCTGATCTGAAAATAGTTAAAAGCCAGTGATGGTAACGAATATCAAGTTCTGTGGTGCCGACTTGGGTGCCCGTTTTGGCACAGATAGCAAACTCGACGTTTCCATCGCCGTCCATATCCCCAGCAGCGAAGAGTTGTGGGGTGCCCTCAGAAAGCCTGCTTATCCATGTTTGTTCGTACTGGTTGTTTCCAATCGCCTCGTGTATGAATACGTACCCATTGTTGTCCCCGGCTAAAATTTCTGTCCGTCCATCTCCGTCAAAATCACCTGTAGCGAAATTCGGGCTAATCCCGTTGTTTCCCCACATTGGGCTTTCAAGGGTAGCAACAATTTGATAATCGTTATCCCTTGCCGCCTCGTGTACCGAAATGGCGTTTGTGACATCATCACGCGCAAAGATCTCAGGTGTGCCATCTGCATCCACATCAGCGATTGTCCTGCTCCAATGCCCGCGTGCTTCCCAGACGCGTTTCGTTGGAAATTCGCCTTGTGCGGGTTGCTCCAGTAAAAATGTCGCGCCCGAAGCATTGCACAATATTTCTATAAGCCCATCGTTATCTGTGTCCGCTGATGCCCAGGGCCACAACGATTCGGTGTATACGAAAATCTGCTGATATGTTCCATTATCCGCTATCTCAAGAATTTTCGCGGTGCCAGTCCCCATTTCAACGGCAAAGAGTTCTAATTGCCCGTTTCTGTTTATATCCACCGGTGAGGCGATAGCATGCAATTCGCTCTCGATTGACGCGACTTGCAACAGATGTGATATATGAATCGGGGTATCGTTCACTTCAATCTGATATAATCTACCGTTGTTGTCATCGATTTGCAGGTGTCCGACGCTATCTTGCAAAACCAATCGGTACAGATAAGTACCCAGCGGTCCGCCTAAATCGGATATGTTGACGAAATGGAGCAGATTCTCTGAGTCTGAATGGATAGTTCTATCAACATTTCCGTTTGTATCAAAAATCTCTATCTTACCTGTGGTTAATGCTTCCGTTTCCCACATTACTACTGAATCGAATCTGTTGCCCACAAGCCAAGGTTGTGCTTCATGCCTTACAATAAGAGATTCCTTGCGACTCACGTCAACAACCACCTTGACTCTCTTAATGTCTCCATTTTCAGATTTAACACTTAATCGCAGCGTATACCTACCTTCCGCTAAAGCGGAGGTGTCCCACTTGTGTAAGCAAGTATTAAACTTCGGTTCAGTTTTTGCAGTTCCCAACGGATACCATAAATCTGGGACTTCACCAATGCCATACTCCAGCCAGTATTCAGAAAATTCAGCACCACCTGCGCTACCAATGATTTCAATTCTATCAATATACATATCAACTGGGAGTTGACTATACCGCACGTAACCACCTCTACCACCGGCGAATTCAATTTTATCAAGAGCTTGTTGGGGTGTCCGTTGGGCATCAATTTTCGCAATAATCGATGTTAAGGTTTCCGCGAGTGCGGCATGTGCGTCCAGTGAACCTGCTCCAACGAGTTCAGTAACAAAAAGTGGTTTTGCAGTAGTCGTCAGTTTCCCTTGAATCTCTATATTAGTGGCATGCGGATTGGCGGCCAAGACGAGAGCCGCAACACCAGAGACATGCGCCGCCGCCATAGACGTACCATCTCTTTTTTGGTATTCCCCGTTAAGAGCTGTGCTGAGAATTTCTTCGCCGGGCGCGGCGATGTCAATTGTAGCACCAAAATTGGAACTGTCATATAACTGATTTTCCTGTCCAAGCCCCGCAACGGAAATAACAGATTTAAGAGCGGCAGGATAGTAAGAACCGACGGCCGCCGAATTGCCAGCGGCACCCACCAAGACACATCCGCGATGGTAAGCGTATTCTATGGCATCTTCTATGATGAAGGCACGCACCGTATCCCCCCAACTCATATTAATTACCTGTGCGCCATTGTCTGCGGCGTAAACAATAGCCGCGGCGAGATCATCGTTCTGGAGATAAGTCCCACCTCCATACTTGAAACCGGCTCTAAGGGGCATCAAACGGCAATGTGGCGCGATCCCGGCGATGCCAAGCCCGTTGTTCGCCTTCGCAGCGATGATACCCGAGACGTGTGTCCCGTGTCCTGTTTCATCGTCAGGGTCGTTATCGCGGACTATCCAATCGCCACTGCCGGGAAGGGTCGGTGCGTCGCTGAAATCCCAACCGTTTTTGTCGTCAACGTAGCCGTTGCCGTCATCATCAATACCGTTTCTCGGAATTTCATCAACGTTTTCCCAAAGTTGCGAACGAAATTCAGGGTGTTGGGTCGCAATTCCGCTATCAACAACCGCTACTGTTACTTGCGATTTTCCTTGTTCTATATCCCATGCTTTCGGCATATTTAGAACAGACAGATTCCATTGTTCCGCATAATTTGGATCGTTTGGAGCAGTTCCTGCACAAGGTTGGTTGAGGCGATTCATCTCAACCGCTTCAATCGCAGTGTGTCGCTCATACCGTCGCCGTAATGTTTCCAATCTCCTACCCTTTGGAAATCGAATTAGATAAGTGCGACGGAGCCGACGGTGTTGTCCGCCAAGCGTAGTCGGGGGAAAAACGGGGAAAACAGATACCGCACCGAGCCGTCTACTCAACTTTTCGAGTTGCTCACGGGATGCATTCGGATGTAAACGTACGATCAGTTCTCCCGGTGTGTCAGTAATGTAAGGAAAATCGTCCGAATTGGTTTGGGCAAAAACAAATTGCGAACTTACAAACAGGACGAGGATGTAGAGATAGAAAGATTTTTTTGTCATAGATCTTCAGGAATATGTAAACATTTTATTTTTTGCCATATTACAGTACAACACACCTTAGTATTTATTATTTTTCACTTAAAAATTGCAATTCTGTATCCCTATCTGATATATTAATGATAGGGAATTCAGAGAGAAAAAACAAATTTTTTGTCCGTTTCAACACATAAGGAAGAGCAATTATGAAAGCCTCAGAATTGATCGTTAAATGTCTGGAAAACGAAAACGTTGACTACATATTTGGAATACCCGGCGAAGAAAACCTGGATTTGATGGACGCACTGTTGGAGTCCAATATTCAATTCATTCAAACACGTGATGAACGCGGTGCCGCTTTTATGGCTGATGTTTACGGTCGCCTCACTGGACGCGCTGGTGTATGTCTGGCGACTTTAGGTCCGGGAGCCATGAACCTTGTTACAGGGGTTGCTGATGCGAATATGGATAGGGCACCCCTCGTTGCAATCACCGGACAAGCAAGCTTAGACAGGATGCACAAAGAATCTCACCAATATATGGATGTCGTTTCCGTCTTCAAACCGATGACCAAATGGAATACGCTCCTTCACCTCCCTGAAATCATCCCTGAATCGGTGAGTAAAGCCTTCAAGACCGCAACGAGCGAGAAACCGGGAGCTACACACATCGACTTTCCAGAAGATGTCGCCAAAATGGAAGTCAGCGCGGAACCTATGCCGCATGACTTTCCCAGCGAAGCAGAACCCGTTGCGTCCTGTTTGCTACGTGCCGCGCAACTCATTAACGAGGCAAAACAACCCATTATCCTCGCAGGAAACGGTGTTATCCGTCAAGGTGCTTCTCGAATTCTGACCCAATTCGCTGAGATGACGAATATTCCAGTTGCGCACACCTTTATGGGCAAAGGTAGTATTCCCTGGACCCATCGACTTTCACTCCTCAGTGTCGGGTTGCAGGCACACGATTTCGTTTCCTGCGGATTCGACCGCGCCGACCTCGTTATCGCAATCGGTTACGATATCGTCGAATACCACCCACGTCTCTGGAATCCCGATCGGAATAAGAAACTCATCCATATTGATACACAACCGAGCGAAAGCGATTCCGCTTACGTCACCGATGTCGAGATGGTAGGCAACATCCGGCAGAGCCTTAGACACCTGATGGCACAAGAAATCTATCCTAAAGATTCAGAGTATGCCTCAAATACTTTACGAAAAATCATACTCGACCAACTCGACGAACATCGCGATGATGCGGGGTTTCCCATAAAGCCGCAAAAAATCTTGAGTGATGTCCGTTCCGTCCTCGCTGAAGATGACATCCTCATCTCCGATGTCGGTGCACACAAAATGTGGATCGCACGGATGTATCCCTGTTATCAACCTAATACGTGCATCATCTCCAATGGTTTCGCCTCTATGGGGATCGCGCAACCCGGGGCTTTTGTCGCTAAACTTATCTATCCAGAACGTAAATGTTTGGCAATCTGCGGTGATGGTGGCTTCCTGATGAACTCACAGGAACTCGAAACAGCGACGCGAATGGGTGTGCCATTTGTCACACTTATTTTCAATGACGAGGCATACGGACTTATTGAATGGAAGCAGATGAACGGTTTTGGCAGACCTGCGCACATCGACTTCACAAACCCCGATTTCGTCAAGTACGCCGAAGCCTTCGGTGCCAAAGGCTATAGAGTCGAAGGAAGTGACGAATTGGTGCCTATACTCGAAGATGCGTTCAGCCAGAAAGTTCCTTCTGTGATTGATTGCCCCGTTGATTATGCCGAAAACTTACGTCTAACCAACGAACTTGGGCAACTGACATGCCCAATCTAATATTAACGTGAGTTCAAATTTTTTGTCTCTTTTATATAGAATTCACGTTAATATAAGAAGACTGAATTTTGATTGCCTTGCGGCATAGAAAATGCTACCATCTTTTACAGTAAAGCCCATAATTACTTGGACATTGACAGTAGGCGAGGTTAGGAAACCTCGCCAGCGGCGAGAACGTTGGAAACGGAGCAACTGTTCACTTATATTCGTGCTTTACTATAAACGCCAGTCGTAGTCTTTAGTCTATTTACTTCGGGATGTGCTTCGTTTTTTTACAGGAGGGTCTTGTACCACAAAATGGCAGTTTCAACAATTGAATGGGTGGATGGCAGAATTCGGATGATCGACCAGACGCTGTTGCCCAATGAATTCAAGCAGATTTATTGCGATGATCTCCCATCGGTCTGGGAAGCCATTAAATCCCTGCGTGTACGCGGTGCCCCTGCAATCGGCATTGCTGGTGCTTTGGGGGCTGTGCTCGGAATATGGGATTCCACTGCGAAAACCTACGACGCTTTTGCCACAGAACTTAAATCCGTTACCGATTATTTGGCGACATCGCGACCTACAGCCGTTAATCTCTTTTGGGCACTGGATAGAATTACCCGAACAGCACAAGAGAACAGCCATCTTCAAATTCCTGAGCTCAAGAAAGTGCTACTCGCTGAGGCTTTGGAGATCATTGATGAGGATAAAGCGATGTGTCGTGCTATTGGACAGCACGGTATGGCGTTACTAAACGAAAACGACACTATTTTGACGCATTGCAACGCTGGCGGGTTAGCGACATCCGATTATGGTACAGCGTTAGCTGTGATGTTCAGCGCACACGAAGCAGGCAAGAAAATCCAAGTTTACGCTGATGAGACGCGCCCCCTTTTACAGGGCGCACGCCTCACCACTTGGGAACTCATGCAAGCGGGCATTGATGTGACGCTTATCTGTGATAACATGGCAGCGCAGGTCATGAAAGAGGATAAAATCCAATGCGTCATTGTCGGCGCAGACCGGATTGCCGCAAACGGAGACACCGCAAACAAGATCGGCACCTATAATGTTGCTATCCTCGCGGAAGCCCACGGTATCCCTTTTTATGTCGCTGCACCGACTTCAACCTTAGACTTCGCCCTTGAAACCGGGGCAGAAATTCCTATTGAGCAGCGGGCGGCAGAAGAGGTAACCGAAGGCTTCGGGAAACTCACCGCGCCTGAAGGGGTCAAGGTCTATAGTCCTGCGTTTGATGTGACGCCCGCGGCGTTAGTCACGGCAATTATTACCGAAAAAGGTGTAGCACGTGCCCCTTATACAGAGAATTTGAAGGCTTTGCGCGACGCATAGCGAAATTCCCGGGATTATGCCGCTTTTGCAATGTTCGATCGCGTGCCGTTTATATCAAAACAGTCATATTGGTTCGTATTCATAATCCGGGTCGCGAACGCCATTGCCTGTTTTTCCGTGAGGTAACCGTCCGCAATTTCGGCTTCAAGCGCGCGTCGAATTTCGTTCCTGGCTTGAATCGCATACGCCATCGCGCTCGTCGGCCACCCTGTATCGCCGCCGAAAGCGAACAATTTATTTGACGGAACAGCATGGATGCACCGACGGAGGAAATCACGCGAACTGTACGGATCAATGCTCCACGCCCAGCAGAAATCGACCCAAATGTTACGATAATGCTTGGCGAGTGCGACCAGTTCATCGTTATAAGGGTAGGCGATGTGCATCAATACAAATTTCGCATCAAGATACTGAGCGAAAAGCGCACACATATTGCCAGCAGGGATACGTCGCACTGGCATCCGATCATTGCCAGCATAATAACCGGTGTGAATCTTGAAAGGGAGATTGTGTTCAATGGTGAGTTCAACGCCTCGCGCCCAACACCAATCACCAAGACAGAGCCGTGTCGCTTCATCAACCTCTGCGGCAGACCTCGTGAGAACAGCGTTTAGCGCAGCAGAAGCCTCGGCATCGCTCCTTTCAATCCAGTCGAGCGTTCGATTGTAAGCGTGCTGCGATTTTACAGCGATAGCACAAGGGGCGTGCTTGGCAAAGATTGTCTCCATAGCACTCTTTAGAGATGCAAGGTCGTTGACCTCAACACCTGTTTCGGCGTGGATAGCACTTGGGTCAACCTGTCCGTTACAGAAGGTCGCCCACGAGAGATCATAGAGGAAAAAATCTGGACCGGAGGTATCCGGGGCACACTGCCAACTGAAATCATCGGTTTGAATGTGGTCAAGATTCGCAATGTCGTGTAAAATGTGATAACGTTTGCCGGGAGTGCGAAGCGTCTTTAGATGATCGGCACCCGCGAGTCCATCGCCTGTCAGTTCGTCGAGTCCGTAGATGTGTTTCGCGATGAGGCTGACCGCCTCGCCATACCCAGTAAACTGCGTTGCTTCCCACGCGTCTCGGATACCGTCAAACCGCGATGCGACGTCTTGAGAAGCGTCCATCAGGTTGTGCATCGCTTCTGAGGAGGCACCGGCTGTTACCAAGTCGGCAGGCACATAGTTTCCGAATAGGTCTTGGAGAATATCGGGTCCATTCTCAACCCACTCGGCTTCACGTTTCATGTGTTCGTGTGTGTCAACAAGGCGGATAGATTGAATGTGATGTGTCAGATCAGTGGTAGTTTCCATAAAAGGTCTCCTTCAAAAACTGAGAATAGACTGTCCATAGTCTGATGCTTGATACTTGACAAATGCATTGAATTATGATTTAATATTAATATCTTGGCAATTTACTTCTCTTCTCACTGTTGTACGCCGGAGTTGGTTTCCAAAAAGATGAGATCTGCTCTATTGTATAAAGGATGGAGTGGTTGTGTCAAGAAAAACCGCAAATTCGGTAGAGCCATTTGATGTTCGGCTTTCCGCTGTTTTCAAGCAGTGCATCAGAATCTGACGGTTGCTTCATACCACGAAGCACACGATTCAGCGCGCCAACTTACGGTACGATTAACGGCTCTGGCAAGTTCGGGAGACTCACTCGCAGGCTCCCCGTATGAAAAAGGAATGCTCGCGCAGGAACGCGAAAGGTTAACGTCACCTTCCTGAAAAGGGACAAGACCGTAGGAGCATATAATGCCGACAGGACGGATTAAGTACTACAATTTCGATAAAGGTTTCGGATTTATCGCGCAAGATAGCAGTGATGCGGATGTCTTCTTACACAGTTCTGCCATTAAACAGCCCGAATACGAAGAACTCCGTGTCGGACAGCGCGTAAAATACAGCATTATTGAAGGTGAGAAGGGACTCGTTGCCCAAAACGTTGAAGTATTGTTGACACCAACGGAACGCCGATGGTTGCGGCAAGGAAAGGCGATTATTCCGCGAGGTTACGCTGGCTTCCCGGGTCAGGGTCAAGGTCAATTTATCAGCAATGAGGCAGTGCCCACCTCTGGTTATGACCCCAATGAATCAAAGCCAATTCGGAATCGCCGTGGCCACGATACATCCGCAGCACCTTCAGGACCAACAACAAAACAACCCCGCAATCAACGTCCAGTGGCGACAGATCTTAAGGTTTCCACAGCACCAATACAAGAAGGGAAAGACCCATCTTCAAAGCAGCTCAGTTTTGGTGATCTTTATATCCTTAAGCAGATTAATTTTGAAACATCCATGTTTTTCGCGTTGTATAACCACATACAACTGCCTGCTACCGTCCTTGAAATGACGCTCTCCAGCTTGACACTCAATAGTAATGGGAGCGAGCAGAACATCGCCAAAACGGATGTTAAATACTGTTATAAAGATATTGATGCTGAGAGGGTTCAAGCATCCGTTGATATCGATGACCCTGTGAAGGCGCAGCAGTTAACACAACTAACCCCTGATGTGCAAGCCCCTGAGATTGATACCGAAGCCGTTCAGCACGCCCGAAAAAATGGAACCTCAATTGGGGTTACCCTCCGTGAGGGAGAGATCTTTCGTGGCGTTATAGACTGGGTCAGTCCTTACGAGATTAAACTCATTTTAGAGAACGGTGCGAAGGTTGTTATCTTCAGGCACGCTGTGTACAATCTTGCCGTAGATTAGGTGCTACCATGGAAGCCTATCACGAACTCCTTGATGAGATTCAGCGCGACGTTGAACGCCTGCGTGAAGAATCAGGGGGTGTGCCGTGCCCATCCAACTGCTTTTCCTGCTGCCAAAACACCGCAACTATGGCGATAAGTGAAGTCGAGGCTCGCGACTTAAAGGTCGGATTGGAAGCACTGCCTATTGAAATCCGCTCACACATTCATCGGAAAGCGGAACAGAGCATCAGAAAATTGAAGGCGCACGGCTATGACGCTGAAAATATAATGCCGGATGCTGGCATGGAAGCAATTGGGGTGATAAAAGGTACGCCTGAAGGCGAATGCCCTATGCTTATCGGTGGGGTTTGTGCTGTTTACGAACACCGTCCCGTCATCTGTCGTGTCTGGGGGTATCCAATCCACAGTGGCAATGAGTTAGCCTGTTGTCATAAAACTTTCATTGGGAAACGTCGCCGCTTCCGCCCGCTCAGTTATGATCGCTATTGGAAAGTGTGTCAGACCCTCAGCACGGAATTGGGGGCTACTCGGAAGACACCTAACTGCTATCTCGTCTCGCGATTGTTATCAGAATAACACAAGACACGACATCTGTACTTCTCTTGTTGGTGAGGCTTTGACCTCACCTCTTTTTTTAGGAGCACAACGCACCCCAAATGAACTTAAACTTCAGGTGTGTCTTCACTCAACTCACGCAAAAACTCAAACGTATAAATTCCGGTGCGATGTCCATCGTTCCATATCAACCGCACTGCATAACGTCCGACGCGTTGAATGTCCACGAGATGTAAGTTTTCAAAAAAATCGTCAGAGGGTAGGATGTGAAAAGGATCTTTTCCTAATCGCGTGGCATCGCAACGGGCACACGGGCATTTTTGTCGAAGGAGGCGGTAGGACAACTCGCTGTGATGTGAATCCTTCCATTGGATTTCTAGACTTGTCCTGCTTCTTTCAATGCGAGTCGGTTGGAATTTCTGCATGATGGCTTCTCAAAAAGGTTGTCTATCGTTTAGAAAAAAACGGTTGCCAATTTGTGCGACCACAGAGGATCTCGCAAACCAGCAACCGTTCAATGAGTTGTGATTGAAGGATTATTCCTACTATCCGTTATTCAAAGTACTCCGCATTGATCTCAATGAACTCTTCCCATTCTTCAGGAACATCTTCTTCCATGAAAATGGCTTCGACGGGGCATTCAGGTTCGCACACACCACAATCGATGCACTCTTCCGGGTCGATGTAGAGCTGATCCGTTTCTTCAAACTCATCAGCATCAGGTAAGGGGTGAATACAGTCCACTGGACACACATCAACGCATGCACTATCCTTAACTTCAATGCATGGTTCACAAATCACATACGTCATGTTGGAAAACTCCTTTCCGCTTAATTTTCTATAAGAGCCTCCATATCACATGGACGGTAACTTCACTTAACGGACGAGGTTAGTCCCTATTTGATGAAGGCGTTACAAAGACATCGTCATATATGGCGGACTTTTTGCTGTGCCTGCTGAGTTGCGATCAGGACACCTTGACATACTCCACTCGCTGAAGCGGAGGTTTTGATAAATGATACCACATGTAATTTGCTTTGTCAAATTATATTTGCAACGCAGAACAAATATTTCGTTTCGCCAACACTGAAAAAAAATGAGCATGGCAAAAGAATTGACAATTCTCTATTTTTGTGATAATATATCCATAGTCGAAAAGACGATGTTTGCAACCCGCTATATTGCAAGCGCAGGTTTCCTTTTCCAACAACAGCAGGTCCCTCATGAAAAAGCCTTCTCGTAAGAAGTGGCAATTCAAGAATTCTGATTTTGATAGCAGTCTAACATTGGCCTCCGAAGTAGGTATCTCTCCGTTTGCCGCACAACTGCTCATCAATCGAGGAATAAAAACGGCTGCCGCAGCCCGCTCCTACCTTTATCCAACTCTTGATGAATTGCACTCTCCTTTTAAATTAGCGGATATGGACAAAGCGATGGCACGGATACACAAGGCGATCTCCCGTGGTGAGAAAATCTGTGTCTATGGCGATTATGACACCGATGGCACTACAGCGACCGCACTGTTGCTCAATACATTCCGCCAGATGGATGTCCCCGTTGACTACTATATCCCGAATCGGTTTGGAGAAGGTTACGGACTGAGTGAGGACACTGTAGAAAAGATCCACCAGAAGAATAAAGCGAAGTTACTTATTACCGTAGACTGTGGTATCACCTCGGTGAAAGAGGTTGCGTTAGCGAATCAACTCGGTATGGATGTTATTGTCACGGATCATCACCAAATAGAAGAGGAGCAGCCACCAGCATACGCCCTGATCTCACCTAAGATTCCGGGGAATGAATATCCTTACACCGAACTTGCCGGTGTTGGTTTAGCCTTCAAATTGGCACAGGGGTTAATAGACGATAAAGCGTTTCTTGAATCACTACTTGACCTGGTGGCGTTGGGTACCGTCGTAGATATGGCATCGTTAACTGGGGAGAATCGTATTTTGAGCCGCTTGGGGTTAGCAGAACTTGACAAACGCGAACGCCCCGGAATTCATGCCTTGTGCGATGCAGCCGGTCACAAAATTGACACACCCCTTGATGGATACGCTCTCTCTTTCAAGTTGGGACCCCGTATCAACGCCGCCGGACGCATGGATACCGCCCACAAAGTGGTTGACCTTCTCACCACCGATTCCGAGGATGTCGCAACTCGGATTGCCTCTGAACTCAATCAGGCAAATCAGAAACGACAAGAGTTAGAAAGGCAGATTCAAGACCAAGCATTGGAGATAATTGAAACAGAGATAGATGATGATACCGTGGGGATTGTTGTTGCCAGCGACAAGTGGAACGAGAAAGCACAAGGTGTCGTCGGTATCGTTGCCGCCCGTTTGATGCAAACCTTCTACAAACCTGCCGTTGTCCTTGCAATTGACGGCGATGAGGCTACTGGGTCTGGGCGCTGTATCGAAGGGATGAACCTTGCTAATAGTTTCGTTGCCTGTACCGAATTGCTCATGAAACACGGTGGACACGAAGCAGCAGCAGGGTTAACACTAAAAACTAAAAATATTCCAAAATTCAGGAAGGCTTTTAACGAATTCGCTCGCGAGAACCTCACAGCGGAAGAATTGCAACCGAAACTCGAGCTTGAGTTTGAAACGCGTCTTTCACTTTTGACGTTAGAGACGCTAAAGGAGCTGGATCAATTTGAACCCTTCGGAAAGGATAATCCAAAACCCCATTTCGGTACGCGACGCGTCAAAGTTAACGGTGTGCCTACCCAAATGGGAAAAGAGAAAAACCATCTACGAATGTTTGTGAGCGATGGTACAGTGAAACGTCGCGCGATCGACTGGGGAGCAGGCGACAAACTTATCACCTTCAAACGTCCCAATATGTCACTCGACATCGCCTTTTCACCCCAAATCAATGAGTGGCAAGGGACTCGTTCCGTACAACTGATACTTGAAAATTGGGAGGCACACTCCGAAGGCAGAGACATGAACTGGGATGTATTTCCTAAACTCAGTGATGAATCCCCTGTAAAGCTTGTTGACAAACGGAACGTTAATAAAAAGAATTATCTTTTAAACTTGCTCGCGCGAGAGGAATCTTGTATAATTTATGTACGTGACGAAGAGATGTTGGATCTCCTGCTCACAAAACTTTTACCGGAAAGCATTGAGGGAGTCGCGCGGCACAATGAGGCAACACCACAGGCAGAAGAAACAGCACTATTGAAACAGTTGGAAACCGGCGAACTGCGAACCATCGCGTCAAGTAGCATTTTTTCTCGTTCGGAAGTGTTTCCTTTCGTTAAACACGTTGTTCTCTGTCATCTCGCACCGAGCCAAGATCTCTTTTTTAAACGGTGTAAACCCGCTTTTGTAACTGCCGAAACCTCCTATCTGCATCTCATCTACAACAACACAGATGAATCGGAGATGCACAATTGGATTTCTGAAAAATATCCTGCGGGTGACGAATTGCGGCGACTGTACGGAAGCATACGAGCGGTTATACAATCCAATGGCACAGAGGGCTACCCTGAGGCAGAGATACTAAAGGGCGGATTTGGATCCCTGTCAGCACTTCAAACTGGGCTCACTATTTTTGAGGAATTGCAGTTTATCGAGCGGCATGGACAATCCGATAGCAGACTTGTAAAACTGCTTTCGGGTCAGAAAAGTGACTTATCTCGTTCACCGACCTACTTGAGAGGGGAATGGATTAAGCAGACGAGTCCTTCCTTTATAGAGTTCCAATTAAAGGAAAACATCGAATCTATGTGGGAGCGCATCGCAGATGAGTATCAAATCCTTAGTGAACCAAATTCAAGCATATAATCCCGACGCAGAGGTTGAACTGCTGGAGCGGTGCTATCGTTTTGCCCAAGAGGCGCATGAGGGACAACAGCGAAAATCCGGGGAACCTTACTTTACACACTGCCTCAAAACCGCTGAGATACTCGCTGAGCTCCGACTGGATACACATACGATCTGCGCCGGACTCATGCACGATGTCCTTGAAGATACAGGGATCACACGTCAAGAGATGCAGGTTCGGTTCGGTACGAATATCGCCAATCTCGTCGAGGGTGTTACAAAGATTGGTCAGTACAAACTCAGTATTGCCTCCCAAACCCCAGATCCTAAAAGCACAGTTGAACAGCGAGTCCATCGGAAACGCCAAGCCGAGACCTATCGGAAACTCCTGTTAGCGACAGCGGAAGACATGCGGGTCATCCTGATTAAACTCGCCGATCGACTGCATAACATGGAAACGCTGGAGTTTCTCTCCAGCGAGAAGTGCCAACGTGTCGCAAAGGAAACTTTAGAGATTTATGCCCCGATCGCACACCGATTGGGGCTTTGGCGTATTATGGGACGCCTTGAAGACCTGGCGTTCAAGCATCTTTACCCAATCGAATACCGAAAAATTGCCGACCTTCTGAACGAGAAACTCACTGAGCGAGAGGCATACTGTGATAAGATGGTTAAACAGATTCGCGGAGAACTCGAAAAACGGAATGTTTTCGCCGATGTCCACGGTAGAACGAAGCATATCTATAGCATCTACCAGAAGATACAACAGAAAGGGACACCCTTCAGTGAAATCCGGGATTTGGTCGGTCTTCGAATCCTTGTCAAAACCGAAGCGGACTGCTATATAGCACTCGGTGCCCTCCATCACAAATGGAATTATCACCCTGACCGACTTCGGGATTGGATTGGACAGCCTAAGAAAAACGGATACCAATCACTTCACACTACGATTCTGGATGATGGCAGACCTGTTGAAATCCAGATTCGTACATACCAGATGCATAAGATTGCGGAAGATGGCATTGCGGCACATTGGAGTTATAAGGAAGGGTTACCAATGAGCCAACAGGGACGTTCCATTTTCGCGAGTTATAAGCAGATACTTGAGGATATACAAGAGGCGCAAGATAGTCCCCATCATTTCGTGGAATCCATGAAACTGGAACTCTTCCAAGATGAAGTTTATGTGTTTTCGCCGAAAGGGGATCTTTTTAAGTTACCTGCTGGCGCGACAGCGATCGATTTTGCCTATAAAATTCATACGGATGTTGGGCACACATGTGTCGGCGCGGAAGTCAACAGTGCCGTTGCCCCGATTCGACGTGTACTTCAGAACGGTGATCAAGTCAACATTCGGACACAGCCAAACGGTAAGCCGAGCCGAAGCTGGTTGTCGTATGTGAAAACCGCCACGGCGCGAAGTAAAATCAATCACTGGTTTCGTGAAAAGGATAGGGCTGAGGCATTGGAGTTGGGTAAGAAATTTCTCGCAGCGGAGTTACGTGTTTCCTATCTTAATTCGCGTGATTATCTTAATTCCCCGAAACTACTTGAGATTGCTCAGCAACTCAAACTCAAAAATCTTGAGGAACTTTTCGTCCGGATTGGTAATGGAGATGAATCTGCAACACAGGTCGTTAATTTATTGAAACCTGAGGTGCCGAAATCAGAGACCGAACCCTCCGAAGATATTAACCGAAAGCGAAAACCCGAATCACCACCGGCTGTCCAACTTGAAAACGATATAGACTTAGGTATGATACGGGTTATGAAGTGCTGTAACCCAATTCCGGGGGATCAGGTCGTCGGTTATCTTACACGAGGACGCGGCGTGTCCGTTCATAGATCGGGTTGTATCCGCATCCTTGACGAGCCTGAACGGCTTTTAGATGTAAAATGGAGCGAAAAGCCTACCTCCGAAAACGGGAGCCACCCACCTGCTGTCTATCCCGTTAAAATTCTCGTTGAATGCAGTGACCGACCCGGAATGCTCGGTGAAATCACGACCGCTATCGCACAATCCAAAGTGAATATCCGCAGCGGAAACTTCCAACCCTCCGCCGTTCACCATGATGCCGAAGCCTCTGATAATCTGACTATAGACGTGACAGGTGCTGAACAACTCGATGCAGTCATGCAAGCGATTCGGGGCTTAAAAGGCGTGCAACGTGTTACCCGTGAGTCCTAAATTCTATTCCCTTCTATACGGGTACTGGCATCCTTGAAATAACTTTAGCGATTTTCCCACTCCGTAGACATTTTGTGCAAACGCGAATCCGTCTCGGTCCTTCCGCAGTTTGAACCCGGACCCGTTGAAGATTTGGCAACCAACGCCGCTTTGTATGCCGCCGTGATTTGCTAATCTGGTTACCTGTTATTGGACGTTTGCTACAGATAGTACAAACTCGTGACATTATGTCCATCTCCTTCCTTCGTTTTCTCTAAAAATGTTGGTAAAACCTAAACATTAATAATACCACAATTACAGCGGAAATGCAAATTTCTTTACGCTTTGGTGTAGGAGCGAACTGTGCTCGCGATCCTTACTGATGGCTGACTACTGACCACTGATGGCTAAAAAAATAGACATGATTTTTTTTCCAGTCTCTGGTATACTATATTCAAGATTTCGACCTCTATGTTCCCGTTCCGTCCTTCGGTATACACAAGTTTTGTAAACAGCGTATCACAAACCACCGCTAACAGAGGAAGCACCATTTTTTCCCTAACCATTTTGCGTTAAAATAGAAAACATGAAAGTTGCTTATATTACCGCAGGTGCTGCTGGAATGTACTGCGGAACTTGTATCCACGACAACATGGTAGCCACGGTCCTGAAAAAACGAGGACATAACGTTTCCCTGATCCCAACGTATACCCCTACCCGAACAGATGAAGCAAACGTGAGCTTGAACCGCGTCTTTTTCGGTGGGATTAACGTCTATCTACAACAGAAACTCTCCTTTTTTCGGCATACGCCGTGGACCTTAGACAAACTCCTTGATAATCCGACACTCCTGAACGGATTGGCGCGATTTAGTAGTTCGACAGATGCTCGAGATCTTGGGCAACTCACAGTCTCTATGCTCAGTGCCGAACAGGGACATCAAAGCAAGGAATTGGCGAAGTTGGTCAAATGGCTCGTCAAAGAGAATAAACCGGATATTGTCTATCTTACGAATTCCATGCTTGTCGGTTTCACAAGAGAAATTAAGAAGGCATTAGACATCCCGGTTATCTGCGCCCTTCAAGGTGAAGATATTTTTCTCCAGGATCTTATTGAGCCGTACAAATCAGAAGCATTAACCCTCCTCCGGGAACGTGCCGCAGATCCAGATGGCTTTGTGGCACCTTGTCGCTACTACGCGCAGTTTATGGCGGATACCTATCTTAACGTCCCTATCAATAAGATTAACGTGGTCCCGCTCGGACTCAACATGGATGGCCACGGCTTGCCTGTCGAAAAACCGGATCCACCGCCCTTTGTTATTGGTTATTTAGCGCGAATCTGTCCTGAAAAGGGGTTACACATCTTAGTGGATGCTTTTCGTCTGGTAGCGGAAACGTTAGGAGCAGATAATGTGCAATTGCATGTTGCCGGTTACCTCGGCAAGAAAGATGAACCCTATCTTGAGGAACTCGTGAACCAGATTCATGCATGGAATCTGTCAGACAGTTTTGTGCATCACGGTGAGGTGACACGCACCCAAAAGATTGAGTTCCTCAACCGCTTACATGTTTTCTCGGTCCCCACTGTTTATCGTGAATCCAAAGGACTGTCGATTATAGAATCGCTCGCCAACGGTGTGCCGGTCGTCCAACCTCGGCATGGTACGTTTCCAGAGATGATTGAGGCTACCGACGGCGGCATCCTCGTTGAACCGGAATCCCCTGAATCAGTAGCGGCAGGTCTCATCGAACTCCTTGGCGATACCAATCGGCGTGAATACCTCGGGGAAACCGGAAAAATCAACGTGCACCAGAAGTTTAGCGATACAATCATTGCAGAACAACTTTTGAAAGTGTTTGAAAAGCACACCTAATGTTTCAACTGCTGGTGAGCTCTGGAAGTGCTCCTGCCACAACAATCAAGAAGGAAGGAAATAATGGCTAAAACATGGCTTATTTTTGTTTTTATGACCGTTTCATCATGGGGACTTTACGGTGTCTTTCTACATCAAGGACAAGTCGCTATGGCGGATCCCGTGCATGGACGTTACAAAGCGTTCCTCTTTGTAGGACTCGCTTACCTTTTGGCAGCTGTGATCGGTTCTGCCCTGATGCTCATCCTTAACGGATCGAATTGGCAATTCACAGGTTCGGGTGTCTCTTGGTCATTCATCGCTGGACTTGTCGGTGCGATTGGAGCCTTTGGCGTGCTACTCGCCTTCGGCGCGGGGGGTCGACCTGCCGTCGTAATGTCCATTGTCTTTGCAGGTGCTCCGATCGTAAACGCCATCGTCGCCACGCTGTCGCATCCACCGGCGGGTGGCTGGGGAGCAGTTCGATGGCAGTTTGTCGCAGGTATCCTGCTCGCCGCACTCGGTGGTTGTTTGGTAATGCTCTATAGACCCACCTCATAACGTTCAGAAACGGAACCGCTGGACCTCTGACCTTGCTACGTCTTGGAAAGGCGGTTAAACCACTACTTCTCTTCCTCACTCATCCTTTAACGAAAAAACGCACTTTTCACTATCCTTTTCCTGTGGCATGTCTCTAATAGGCAAAGAGGGAGAGATTTCATGTCTATAGGCGAAACTTGCGTGCCAATGTCACATAATCCAAAATTAACGGATGCGAATGATGCCGAGTTAGTCGTCGCGGCACTCGCTGGTAATACACAGGCGTACGATGTTTTGGTTACCCGCTACCGGCGAGCGATGCTGACAGTCGCGCAACAGATTGTTCGAAACCCGACCGATGCCGAAGATGTCGTGCAAGACGCGTTTTTACGGGCTTTTGAGGCACTCCCACAACTCTCGGATCTGAACCGTTTTGGGGCGTGGCTTCATTCAATCACACGCAACCGAGCCTTGCGCTACTATAAAAGTGCAGGTCGTTACCAACCGCAGGAAGATATGGAACCCTATTTAAACAGGGGCGCAGATACATCGGCGGCAGATCCCGCTCGCATTGTGGAACGCGAGTTGACGCAGCAAGCAATCAGAGACGCAATTCAGGAACTACCAACCGACTTCCGAGCAGTTATTGAACTCTATTATTGGGCAGAGATGCCACAAAAACGGATGGCTGAATTCCTATCTCTCCCGCTGACAACCGTGAAGTGGCGACTCCATAAAGCGAAAGAATTGCTCAAAACGACTTTGGAGAGACGCGGCTACCGTGAGGATATGTAAACAATCATAGAGAGGTAAAAAATGGAACAACAAAGACAACAGGAACTCAGAGGACTTTTTCACATGTTGGAACACACTGCAAAAATCGCAGAGGATGCCGCGCTCACAGGAGCGTTCAGTAGTGGCGAAGCGCAGTGTATTTCCCAATTTAATAACGTCCTCAGACGTCTTAGCGACATCAATGCAATACCTGATGGACTTTTTGACGAACTGCAATCAGAAGCGTCTTTTAGCCAGATTGGCATCGCTTGCCACCAGCTCGCCGCCTACCTTAACGAAGGATTGGACACGACTACGGATTTCAAAGGATGGTTCTCCAGTTTTTTCGGAGAACGTTTCATGGAAAACCTAACAGAGGAGTTGTCAGACAAACCCTTCGGCGACCTCATCCGAAAAGCCGTTCCAGACTTCTTAACTGAGACAACATTGGAAGACATTGTCGAAGTGTTCCCTGTCGCGCCCGGTGGAAAGTTAACGATCGATGCTGACTTCGGAGCAATTGACGTGCAGAGCACAGAGGGTGATAACCTCTCTGTCCGCGTCCGACGTGCCGCACAATTGAAGGAAGACCGACGGGCAGGGGAAATCCTCAAGAATTTTGATGTACAGATGACACATGAATCAGTAGATGTCAACATTGAGGCAAAATTCAGAGGTCCCGTAAAACAGTGGAAAAAAGCGAAAAAACGGTTGGATGTCCAATTTGAGATCGTCGTTCCAAGAAACTACGCCCTTGATTTGAAGACCGCGGATGAGGAAATCTCCGTTGTGGATATAGTAGGAGATGTGAATGTTCACACAGCCGGTGCCGGACTCCGTTTACAAAACATCACCGGACGCATTGATGGAACAACCTCCGGTGGAAACATAGATCTCAAGGCATTTGAGGGTGATGCGGCACTCCGTACGAGTGGTGGGACTATTACACTTGAGAGAGGCACTGGCGATGTCAAAGCCAAAACATCAGGCGGAAACATCAAGGTTACGGATGTCATGGGTGCTGTTAACGGGGAAACCTCCGGTGGTAATGTTACCCTGCGCGGAGGCAAAGGCGGAGCAGATGTGAAAACTGCTGGCGGAAGTATAGAAGTAGAGAACGACGGACCCGTCCTCGCGAGAACGAGTGGGGGTTCTATCCGCTGTCAACTCCAAGAAGCCGTTTCCAGTCAAAATTTACTACTGGATCTGGAGACAATGGGTGGCAGTATCAACGTTTCACTCGTCCCGGATATTGCCGCGACAGTCGAGGCAAGAGTGCTTGGAGGTTCCGT
Source organism: Candidatus Poribacteria bacterium (assembly GCA_965208635.1). Taxonomy (GTDB): domain Bacteria; phylum Poribacteria; class WGA-4E; order WGA-4E; family WGA-3G; genus WGA-3G. The sequence continues at coordinate 3,611,315 of OZ242349.1, read as the reverse complement.
AACGACAGAATTTCCGGTAGCAACGGAGAAGGCAGGTGCTGTCAAACCCGATCAGTTGCAAGGAACTATTAATGGTGGCGGCTCACTTCTACGACTTTTTTCTGTCGGCGGGAACGTCATACTCAGAAAGGCTGGCACAGACAATCCAACTGAGGTGTAACGTGCTAAAAATTTGAAAGCGACTTCGCTACCCTAACGCTTTGTCATAGTTTGGAGATAAATCATGGGATTACTGTCGATTCTTAGTTTAATATGGGGCATGTTGGCGATTATCGGGATGGCAGTTGCTATTATCCCGTTTCTTGGGGCACTCAATTACCTCAATATTCCGTTTGCCGTCTTTGGCTTGCTTTTCAGCGTCCTTGTTCTTATCGTGTCATCAAAGAAAGAACTCGCTGTTGCTGGTTGTATTCTTTGTGGTGTAGCGATTTTCTTGGGAGCCATCCGACTTGTTTTAGGCTTCGGAATTTTTTAATCTATTTATATCAATTCAATAAGACTTCCGCAATGTGCAAGAAAAAAAGAAAGGAATCCTGGGGTAGATGAAACAAGAGATTCCGATTGACAGGTGAATATCGTTGGAATAAAATGGGTTTCATGAATCTCACACCACACCGAAAGGAAAACCAATGAAGTGCCTTGATTATGGACTCTCTTTTATCAATTCTGTTGGCAACGGGAATGCCCCCCGCTTTTGGGTCGAATCTCGATGCCGCATCATAGATGACACGGATGGAAGTTTCAGCGATTATTACCAATGTGGTTCGTGTAAGAGTGAACACACCTTTGCGGAGAAAAATCTCTTCATAAATCCGAACTATGACTTCCTCCCTGTTTTTGGTAAAGAACATATAGCGGTATTCAGAAGGCATGCTTACTGCAACGATAACTACGTCGAGTATAGACCGGCGCAGGATTATTGGGGAGGTGCCCTGTTTGATGTTCAAGAGGCATCGCCGGTGCGGGTACTTGATAGCAACACAGCCATTTTTGAGGCGACACAAAAATGTCTACCCATCGTAACACACACAGAAATATGGGATACCCGTACCCATCAGCGGGCAATTATCGAGTGTCCGGTTAAAACGATGAACATAGACGAAAATGCGGGCATCTACCAAGTTGATACAGGAATTGTCCTATTTCCAGATCTGTCAAAGCGATACGATCCGCAGATTGAGACGTTCAGCCTCGCTTACGTTGCTTTCAACGCACCCCATTTCGCTGACTTCGTTATCGAACGTCCCACCGCCATCGTTGAAAATGGAGTGGAAGTTACCCAAGTTTACCACTATTCCGACATTCGGAGTTTAGAAGCAAAGAACACCGTGTACTGCATCGGCGAACTTTGACAGACACTCCCATTCAAACAATTTTTCTTGCAAAAATTTTAGGCTCCGTTTATAATGCGGGATTATAGCATCGAACCAAGTATCAATTGCAACCGGTGCTGATAACAACTTGCATGATCTTTATACGGAGGGAAAAAAACATGAAAAGCGTTCGCATAAGTTTTGTCTTAGTGCTAATACTCGCACTTGCGTTCGTGAGTGCCCCGAAAGCGGATAACCACAAATCTCAATCCTTGACCATTGTCTGGGCAGAATGGGATCCTGCTAACTACTTGCAGGAACTCTCGAAAGACTTTACCGCCGAAACCGGCATTGCTGTCGATGTGATCCAGATTCCGTGGCCCAATTTCCAAGATAAGGTCTTCACGGCTTTTGTCGGAAAAAGCGATCTCTACGACATCGTGATTGGCGATAGCCAATGGCTCGGTAGGAACTCTCAAGGTAAAAATTATATCAATCTAACGGATTGGATCAATGAAAATATCGATGTGGCTTCTATCTATGGACCCGCAATGACAGCGTTTGCTGAGTATCCAAAGGGCAGTGGAACATACTGGGCACTACCCGCAGAGGTGGATGCCGCTGGGTACGTCTACCGGAAAGACCTGTTTGAAGACCCAAATGAAATGAAAGCATTTCAAGCAAAGTATGGCTATGCACTCGCCCCCCCAAAAACGTATGACCAACTCCGTGATATTGCCGAATTCTTCACGCGTCCGGAGCAAGATCTCTATGGTATTGCAACATGGTATAGCAAAGAATATGACGGTATTACAATGGGTTTCCAGCAGGTCATGTGGAGTTTTGGTGGCACCTATGGCGATGCAGAGAACTACAAGGTTGACGGATACATCAACACGGAAGATGCTGCCAAAGCTCTTGACTTTTACACCGGCTTGCTCAAGTTCTCGCCTCCAGATGCCCCGAACTACTATTGGGCGGAGACGCTCAACGCCTATACCTCAGGTAAGGTTGCTATGGCAATGAATTATTTTGCCTTTTTCCCGGGTGTGGTTAACGCTAAGACGAATCCGACCTCCCACGATAAGAGCGGTTTCTTTATAGCACCTGCCGGTCCAAAAGGGCACTATATTAGCATCGGTGGACAAGGTATGTCCATTTCTTCCTATTCTAAAAACAAGGATCTTGCCAAGCAGTACATGAAATGGTTTATGCAGAAGCCTGTTCAAGAGAAATGGGCGGCACTCGGTGGTTTTACACCACACAGAGAGGTGTTGCAGTCGGATGCCTTTAAAACGGCAACGCCCTTTAACGAGGCTTTCGCCGCGAGTTTCCCATACCTACGTGATTTCTGGGCAGTACCGGAATATGCAGAACTCTTAGAGACCTGCCAGACGAATTGGAGTGAAGCTATCTCTGGAATCAAGTCCGCGAAGGATGCCCTAAATGCCATCGCAAGGAAACATGAGGAGATCTTTGAGGACGCAGGCTACTACGACGAATAAAAAGGGTGTCGGCTCTCGGGGCGTTCGCTCCGCTCACTTTCGGCAGTCGGTAAAGAGGAAGGTTTGTAACAATCGTCCCCAGTTTGGAATATTCCAAGGCACGGCGGCTTGTTCCCGAAAACCCTCTTTGCTGACCGCTGACGGCTACTCCTCCGACAGCCGATAGCCAAAAAGATATGCAAACCAACCATCCACATCGAACGGCGCGCGGGATGAGCGATTACCAGTTGAAGATGGCATTTATCATGCCCACCATGATTTTGCTCATCTTGATGAACATTTTTCCGCTGCTGTGGTCCCTATACCTGAGTTTCCATCGCTACAAAGCTTCAATGCCCGCAGCCCCCAGATTTATCGGTGTTCGTAATTATTCACGCCTCCTCGCCGATCCAGAGATCTGGGGTTATTTTCAAACCACTGCCTATTTTGTGATCCTTGCCGTAGCCGCGCAATTCTTTATCGGATTCGGGTTGGCATTGCTCCTGAATCGGGACTTCCGGTATAAAGGTTTTGTTACAACGCTGCTCCTGCTACCCATGATGCTATCACCTGTGGTAGTTGGACTCTTTTGGCGTTTCATTCTCTCTTCAGACAACGCCGGTTTGCTGAATTTTTTTCTCAGCCCCTTTTTAAAGTCGCCTATCGGTTGGACCACCAATCCGAAGGTAGCGATGTTAGCCGTTGTTATTGTGGATACATGGATGTGGTCGCCATTCATGATGCTGATTGCTTTAGCAGGACTGAGTGCAGTCCCGAAATTTCTTTACGAAGCGGCTGATGTTGATAGAGCCTCCGCTTGGTTCAAGTTTCGATGGATTACCCTCCCCTTGGTGTCTCCGCTTTTACTTATTGCCCTTCTGTTCAGAACGATGGATGCGTTTAAGATGTTTGATATCGTCTATGTACTCACCCGAGAGGGTGGACCTGGAACTGCCACAGAAACTGTATCAATGAACCTTTATAAACTCGCTTTTCGGAACTACAATACCGGTAAAGCCTGCGCGATGGCGTATATCCTGCTCATTATCATCGTTGCACTGAGCAATATCTACGTAAAATACCTTAATCGCGTTAAAGGAGATACGCAGGAGACCTAATGCCAAGCCGGAAAAACTTTGTCCACTACCTTCTATTGGCGTTTATTGCTGTGGCTGTGATTATTTACATCACCCCAATTTACTGGATTTTGGCGACATCTCTAAAGACCCTATCTGATATTACGACGAAACTTCCAAAGTTTGTTTTCGATATATCGTTAGAGAACTATCAGAAGTTGATGCCTGCAGAGGGTGTGCCAGATGTAACATATCTGTTTTTAGGAGAGGTGTTTGTCGGATTAGTGCTGTTCGGTTTCTTCTCGCTATTCAATGTAAGGAGGTTGCCCCGTGCTTTGTCGCTCCGAAATCTCGGCTTAATCTGGAACAGTGTTTTCATTCTAACGTGTCTCTATAGTTTCCTGACGCTGCAACCGCTGCAGAGCCGTCTCCAAACGGATGCCCGTTTCAACTTTCTGTTACTCACGGTCTGCACGATTATAGCCTATCTCTTGATTGTTCCGTGGAGAAGGACTGGCGGACTAACATCGCAAACAACCAAAAAACAGCGTCTCACCTTTGTGTTGCCGAGCGTTTTCGGGACGATAGCGATTTGCGTTGTCCTGGCAAACGGCGGATCCAAGTATTTTTATCAACTCCTCAATAGCATTATCATCGGTGGTGGTAGCACGATTCTTGCCGTAGGGCTTGGAACACTCGCGGCTTACGCTTTCTCCCGATTCGACATCGCAGGAAAGGACGATCTGCTCTTCTTCATTCTTAGTACACGGATGCTCCCACCTGTCGTCGTTGTCATCCCGATTTATCTAATGTATAGCGCACTTGGGTTGCGGGATACACATTTTGGATTGATTCTACTCTATACCACCTTTAACGTCTCATTTGCGGTATGGCTCATGAAAGGATTCATTGACGAAATTCCGAAGGAATATGAGGATGCCGCCCTCGTTGATGGTTACTCACGGTTTCAAACCTTTCTGAAAGTCATTTTACCGCAATCTGTCACAGGTATTGCGGCGACTGCTGTGTTCTGTCTCATTACGGCATGGAACGAGTTTGCATTTGCTTTGGTTCTCACAGAGGTCGGCGGCAGAGCCGTGACCGCACCCCCCTCAATCACGAGCGCGACCGGTTCCAGTGGTATGGATTGGGGCAAAATCGCCGCAGGGACCTTTGTTTTCCTGCTACCCGTTGCCATTTTTACCTTCCTAATGCGGAGCCATCTCCTACGCGGTGTCACATTCGGCGCAGTGAAGAAATAAGCACTTCTTTTCTGTAGGGGCGAGTTTTACTCGCGCCCCTTACCAACAACTATCAACCGAAAATCCTGAAACCCTATCGAAATTTGACTTCCGCAATCGATTTCTGTTATACTTATCGCAAGCAATAGAGGAGGGCACCAAAATGAGCACCCACGCACTAAAACTCACCGATGCAGAGATGCGGAATTTCATCATCAACGGGTACGTCAAGGTAAAAGTCGATTTCCCGCCGAGTTTCCACGAGAACGTTTACCAGCAACTCAACGAAATGTTTGAAGGGACGGGTAATTTAGGAAACAATGTCCTACCCCTTATCCCTGAAATTCAGGAGGTTTTTGATCATCCTGTCGTTCATGGCGCGATGCAAAGCGTGCTCGGTGAAGATTACGCGATGCACTCACACCGATACTGCCATTTCAACCAACAGGGCAGCGAAGGTCAGAATTTCCATAAGGATAGTTACGAAGGGGACGAGCAGATCCGACGCCACCGATGCCGTTGGACGATGGCGTTCTACTATCCACAGGACGTCACCGAAGATATGGGATCCACTGCTGTGTTACCAGGTTCCCAATATTACGAGACAGGCGAAAGCGCACACCAACAGCCCGATCTTGCACTCACTGGCGAAGCAGGGACGGTAACCATTGTCCACTACGATTTATGGCATCGGGCAATGCCGAATCAGAGTGACAAGAAACGCTACATGTTGAAGTTTCTCTTTATCCGACTCGACGAACCACAAACACCCGCATGGAAAAACAATACCGCTGACTGGCACGCTCTCGGCAACGGAGAAACATCCGAACATCCGGAATTGTGGGAATCGCTATGGGACTGGTATAGGGGAAAACAGAATGGGGTTGCCAACGGTGTTTCACGGACTGAGGTCGATACCCTCATCGGAATCTTAAATAGTGATAATGAGAGAGATCGGTTAAATGCTGCGTACCGCTTGGGACGGATTGGCACCACTGCCGTGCCTGTCTTAAAGCAAGCGTTGTATAGTCGATCTGACGCTATCCGTGAATATGCTGGATACGCTTTAAGCCTCACGGGTGCTTCCGCGGTTCCAACGCTCATCGACGCATTGCAGACGACAGACGATTCGGTGCGGGCAAGTGCGGCGTTTGCCTTGGCGGATATGGGGAAAACCGCACAGGAAGCGATACCTACATTGACGCGTGCCGCACAGGACCCCGATGAACGTGTCCGACGAAACGCCACAGAAGGGTTGGGACTCATCGGACAACAAGTTTCTGAGAACATGGATTTATCCGAGACGGTCGAGGTGTTAACAACCCGATTGCAGGATGATCATTATGCGGTTCGTGATAACGCCGCTCGATCTTTAGCAAAATTGGGCACGCTTGCTGAACCCGCAATTCCTACGCTTGTCGCGCAACTCGAAGATGAGAACCGATATGTCCGTTTCCATGCCGCTTTGGCGTTGAAGCAGATTAAGACCTCCGAAGCACAGGACGCCCTCTTTAATCACCTATTCGCTTCGCGGTGGTGCGCGCTAACAACACGCGGAACACCTTATTAGAGAACACCGGTTAACTAAACCCCCTTGTCGCAAAGCACTGAGGCTGACTACCAATAGAAACGGAATTTGATTTTCTGTTGCAAGAAATAGTGGAGGTGCGCAAAATGAACCAACACGCACTACAACTCACCGATGAAGAGATGCAGGATTTCATCATCAACGGATACGTCAAGGTGAAAGCTGATTTCTCACCGAGTTTCCATGAGAAAATTTGTCAACAACTGGACACAATGTTTGAGGAAACTGGGAATTTAGGGAATAATCTACTACCAGCCATCCCTGAAATTCAAGAAGTCTTTGACCATCCGATCGTTCACGGCGCGATGCAAGGCGTGCTCGGTGAGCATTATGCGATGCATCCACACCGATACTGCCATTTTAACCAACAAGGCAGCGAAGGTCAGAATTTTCATAAAGATAGCTACGCAGGAGATGAACAGATCCGCCGTCACCGTTGCCGCTGGACGATGGCATTCTATTACCCTCAGGATGTCACCGAAGATATGGGACCTACCGCCGTCCTGCCGGGATCCCAGTATTACGAGACGGGAGAGAGTGCACACCAACAACCTGAAATCGCACTCACCGGTAAAGCAGGCACTGTGACGATTGTTCATTATGATTTATGGCACCGGGCAATGCCGAATCGGAGTGACAAGAAACGCTACATGTTGAAGTTTCTCTTTATCCGACTCGATGAGCCTAAAATTCCTACGTGGAAGCATGACATCGGCAACTGGAACACTTTCGGCAACGGAGAAACATCCGAACACCCAGAATTATGGGAATCGATGTGGGAATGGTATAACGGGAAACAGAATGGGACGAGCAATGGCGTTTCTCGCACACAGGTGGATACCCTCATTGAAACCTTGGATAGCGATAACGAAAAAGAGAGGCTAAATGCCGCGTATCGTTTAGGGAGAGTCGGTGCCGCCGCTGTGCCTGCTCTGAATCAAGCGTTGTATAGCCGATCTGATGCTATCCGAAACTACGCAGGATATGCGTTGAGTCTCACCGGTGCCCCCGCGGTTCCAACACTTATTGACGCATTGCAAGCAACAGACGATGCTGTTCGGGCAAGTGCAGCATTTGCCTTAGCTGATATGGGGAAGGTCGCACAGGAAGCACTCCCTGCTTTAACGCGTGCCGCACAGGATCCTGACGAACAAGTCCGACGAAACGCCACAGAAGGGTTGGGACTCATCGGACAACAGGTTTCTGAAAATATGGATTTATCCGAGACGATCCAGGTATTAACAACCCGATTGCAAGATGACCATTATGCGGTTCGTGATAACGCCGCTCGCTCTTTAGCGAAATTGGGCGCACTCGCTGAACCGGCAGTTTCTACGCTTATCACACAGTTGGAAGATGAGGACAGGTATGTCCGCTTCCACGCCGCTTTGGCGTTGAAGCAGATTCAAACTCCGGCGGCACAGGACGCGCTCTTCAATTACCTCTTCACTTCACGTTGGTGTGCTCTGACAACAAGCGACACGCCTTTTTAGGCGTATCGGTTATTTTGTGGTTCCGATCCCTTTGTTTCGTTAGTCCCTTTTCACCATTAAGCACACCTCTGAGGCACATTTGCAAACCGCGCCATAGTAGCGTGCTTATCAAATTTGTGTCAGTCCTGTTCTATTTAGCAAAAGTGTGAAGAGTTTAGGAATCCCTTGGAAGTACCCTTTATCTTCTACCGTTACCCCATAACGACAATATTGGATTGACATAAGGAGCGTGAATCATATCACCCTTCTTCATCGTTAGAGTTCAGACATTTAGCCGGAACAACTGGGTCTTTAGGTTCCTCCTCTACGTATGATTGCGCAAGCATTAACAGACAAAGACGATGCAAAGCTTCACATTCCCTTGACTCTTCGTCTAACTTATACTTTTCAATGAGAGCCCCAACGACCTCAATTAATGAAGTCAAAGGATGATTTTCACCTTCACCAACCAGAGTTATTAAATCGTACCGTAAAACTGAAAGTCGACGACAGTCGCTCTCCGTTCGAGGAACACATACAATAGAAGATAGTTGGGACCATACATCTTCAACAACTTGTAGGTCGCTTAGTAACATATTCACTCCTTCTTATTCGTTATCAAAGACCTGGTAATCATAGGATAGCACCTGTTTTATGATGACTCAGGACTTTTTTCATATTAATAAAAGAAAGGTACGGTGGGAAACCGCCCGTAAAATAAAAGCAGGATGCCTCGCGATCGGGAGACCGCTCTATTTCCTTATCAACATCTTCCGCGTCGCAGTAAAATCTCCGGCTGTGAAGGTGTAAAAATAGATACACTCGCCACGGGTTCACCGACAGCATTTCTGCCATCCCAATACGCCGCGCGACCTTTGCTTCGATAAGTGCCAGCGAGTTGGTGTCCCAATACTGATCGCCGAACTACCTTGCCATCCACCCCATAAATCGTGAGCGTGACATCGGCAGGTTTCGCCAACTGATACGGTATCCATGTCTCCGGATTAAACGGATTCGGGTAGTTGGGCAAGAGCGCACTCTCTTTGGGAATTAATGCTGTGAGAAGTTGCTCTAAGAAGCGGATTCCTCTTTGCGATGTTGCATCGGTCAAATCTAAGTGCTGTGCTTGGGTGAGCCATTGCCGCACGTCCGCAGTTGTGAACATCGCGAGTGCTTGTCGAGATAAGGAAGGCGCAGCAGCGGCATTCCCCAACGCACCAGCTACCTTGACCAAATCCGTTATGTTCACAACACCATCGCCATTGACATCCGCAGCATTTGCCCCCGTCTGTCCGAAGTTCGATGCGACCAACACCAAATCTTGGATATTCACCACGCCATCACTATTAACATCCAGCTTGACTTCTGGGGATTCTTTGACCTTTGATGCCTCTTCAATAAGTGCTCGTCCGGTTTTTTCCACGGTGCGAAATACGGTGAGGTTCCTTCCGCTTGCATCCTTGATGAGCCAGACATGCCCTGCATACGTATGCTGATTGGCAAAGTCCCCTGGCGCAATCTCGCCGTAAGATATCTGACTCCCTTCATAATCCACCCAATAATAGGCGATCTCAGCTTCCGTATTGTTTACGATGATGATTACGGTTTCTGTGTTGCCTCCTTGAGATTTTAGAGTTGGAAGTAAACTAATATCTTGCTCCTTCAAATCGATCCATTTGCCACCACCATCACTGTCTGGATCTGTCAGCTGTTCATGAAACGCTGTCAAGTCTATTACTGGCCTCTCAACATTCAGGGCAAAGGCACCTGGGGCAATTAAACCCGTTACAAAGTTGGGTTGGAAGTTGCTGCCATCAAAATTCGACCGCCCAATGTTTCCGCGTGAGGTCGTCCAATAAAGTTTCTTCTCCACAGCATCAACGGCAAGCCCTACAGGAAAATCTTGAGAAAACGAGTGGCGTGTCCTAACGTTTGGGGTTCCGAGAAGGTTCACGAATCGGATTTCTCCACTGTTTTCACCTGTCTTCTCCGTCCAATAGATCGTGTCACCAGAGGTAGCAATGTTTAGAGGATTCGCTAAACCGGTCGCAATATCTTGAATGTATGAACCGTCAAGGCTCGCACGCCGAATGCGTCCTGTTTTCTCCGTCCAATAAATTTTGTCGCCTGCGACATCTAAGATAAGTCCGCCTGGCGCATCCAATTCTGTGATGAGGTTGGGTTCAAAGTTCGAGCCATCAATGTTAAGACGCTGGATTTTTCCCCAACCGTTCGTTATGTAAATCTTACCGCCTGCGGTGTCAAGTGCCATGCTATGAGGAGGTGCAGTTCTTAGATTCACAACGAGTCGCACGTTTGTGCCATCAAGGTTCGCCCGGCGAATTCTGCCGGTGTTATCGCCCATTTCCTCTGTCCAATACACCTTTTCATTTGCGACATCAATGGCAATGTATGTTGCGTTTCGGACATTTGGTACGAGATTCTCCATCTCGGCATTTACAAGGCGGTGAAGGGTACCTGTTATGGTATCTATCCAATACATTGGAGGATGCTGAGTTGCTTCGACTTGCACAACTGGTTCAGTGATCTCAACATCCACTGTAGCGAGTTTCGGAAGACTCGCGAGGGGTGATGTATCGGTAATCGGATTCCCCACAAGCCACAACTTTTTCAGATTTACCAACCGTGTGAGTGGGGACACATCACGAATCTCATTTTGTGCGATCCCTAACTCCATTAATCGCGTCATCCGTGCAAGTGGACTCACATCTTGAATCTGATTAAGATTGAGATATAACCGTTCTAACCGTGTCAACCTCACCAATGGATTCACATCTTGAACCTGATTTTCACTGAGGTTTAACGCCACTAACTGTGTCAATCCAGCAAGTGGACTCACGTCTTGAATCTGATTAAAACTGAGGTTTAACGCCACTAACTGTGTCAATCCAGCAAGTGGACTCACATCTTGAATCCGATTAAGATTGAGTTCTAAACGTTCTAACTGCGTTGCATTTTCCAACCCAGTGAGATCTGTTATCTGACGATTAAGAGCCTCCAAAGCCTTTAATCTTTGCAGAGTCTGCTTTGTGATAGTGGCGTTAGGGGCTAACCCCAATGCCCTTCGCACAGCCGCAGCTAAACCAGCATCGGGTACCAGATTTGTCTCACGCGGTGGATCAGGACGCGGCTCTACTGGACGCGGCGGAGTCGGAGCCGTTATCTTAACATCCACCACATCGAGGTTTGTCAGACTCGCAAGCGGTGAGGTATCCTGAATCGGATTCCCCGCAAGGATTAACTGTCTAAGGTTTACCAACCTCGCGAGCGCGGATACATCACGGATTTGATTATCCTTCAGAAAGAGGTGTGTTAGATTCGTCAATGCTCTAAGTGGGGTCACATCTCGGATTTGATTATCTTCAAGAGCCAACCGCTCTAACTGCGTCATTCTCGCCAGCGGATTTAAGTTACTGATTTGATTGCCTTTAAGAGCTAACCATTTTAATTTAGACAACCTAGTGAGTGGACTTATATTGCGAATCTGGTTGTGATCCAGGTATAACTCCGTCAATTGCGTCAATCCCGCGAGCGGAGCGAGATTGCTCACTTGATTATCTATAAGAAATAACCGCTCTAACTGCGTGAGTCTTGCAAGAGGCGCGAGATTACTCACTCGATTACCGTCAAGAGCTAACACTCTGAGTCGCGTCAACCCAGCGAGGGCGGTGATATTACTGATTTGATTGTTTGCGAGAATCAACACCTCTAACTGTGTCAACCTCGCCAGCGGAGTGAGATTACTGATTTGATTAGACCTGAGATCTAATCGCTCCAACTGCGTCGCATGCTCCAGTCCAGTAAGGTTTCTTATTTGGGTGTCTACAGCCAAAAATCCGCCTAATCTTTGCACATCCTGTCTGGTGATAGGGGCATTCGGTGCTAAACCTAATGCTCCCCGTAATGCCTCTGCTAAATTTGGATCCGGCACGTTCACAACCTGCGCGGATGCAATGTGGGGTATCCAACAACTGAGGATCAGAAAAATAACAAGTAATCTGTAATATTTTTTCACGGTTTTATCTCCGTTTAAAAAGAAGTTATGTCCTTTCGGGTTATGGATTTAGAAACCCATCTGTAGCATACTAAAAACAAAAATGGTGATCGTCGAAATAGCAAGTAAACGATACATAAATCTATTCCCCTTTTACCCCTGACATCTGTAGAAACGCGTTTGACCTTTTAAATATAGGAATAAAACCATAATTAAACCTATATTTTTTAAATATAATAACATAATATGTATGTTTAAATATATCAAAAACACATTTTTTTTCACAATTAATTTCACAAAATGTGGACTTGCAGCAAAAAAATTAAAACTATTTCTTTAGCACGGATTTGGTATTTTAAATTTCGGCGGAGGGCAATCGGGTATTGTGAGTGAGGGAATATCCTTTTAAACACTGGGTTTTTTCGCTTGGAATCGTCCGAAAAATTTGATTAAAAGGAGGTTTTGTGATACTATGCAGCAGTGTTGAGATGCACGCATTGGATTTTAGTCCTCAAAGTCCATTTACTTTAGATAAGAAATATGCCAACAGACCTCTTTGACGATCTTATTCAACGCTGCCACCAACGTCACCAAAAGTCGCTTCGACAGCAAAAAACAGTGGCGACACCCGCGATGCTAAGTACAACGCATCCGCACCAATACACAGTTTACTGCGCTTACAAATACCCTGTGTTGCTTGATGATTTGGAACGGGCGGACATTTCGTTTATGCCGATAGGACGAGCACCTGAGCACGATAGCGGGCCAAAGAGTTGGATGCCTAAACGGTTCCTGAAACGCCAAGGGATGAGAGACTGGCGAGCCAGACGATGGGATGCGTCATGGGGACTCCAAATTTATACCGGCATACCTTCCGAACGCAACGGTGCACGGTGGCATGATCTCGATTTTAAATACGACGCGATTTCTGCCGCTCCAGACGACGTACTCGCCTATATTGATGTACTGGTGAACGCTGTCGCGAACCCACTGTTGACACTGTCAAGGTCCGGTGGGTTGCGCTTTTCCTGCAGAGTGCCAGAGTATCTCCATCCAGATACCGAGGAAGAAAGACTGTATGTCTATAAACACACGCCGACCCTCGAAAATCCGGACTATCGAGACATATATCTTGAAATCCTCGGGGAAAAGGGCTACAGTCGCTGGGATGCACGCTATGAAATCTTGCTTGGAAATCTGTTAGACCCGCCCGTGATTTCCAAAGAGGTCCTCTTTGCCCCGATTGATGCGCTCCGCGCAAAACTTCACGAACCCATTCCGCAAAAAATAGAACAGAACGAAACTTTCGCTAACACACCATCATCTCTCGGCTCACACGATCTCGACCTCGCAAAAGAAGCACTTTCAAAACGCGGTTTCTCTTATGTGCGACAAGCGGACGGTTTACATCATTGGATACGTTACGGCGGTGATGCCAATAATACAGACGCACTGCTATGGGAAAACAAAGAAACCGTATGGCTCCGCACATCTACACCCAATGCTGAACTTCCTATGGAAGCAACACCTATCACAGAGATCTGGTATGATACCCGTATTGTGCCGTCGACACTCAATCTTGCGATGCCTGTTTCTGATAAGATGCTCGCTGTGAGGGAAGGAAAACTCAGTCCGTTGGCGATAAGACGTCCCCGTCCGGTACTGCGAAAACCGAAAACCCCGGAAAAGGACGACCAAACACTCGAAGAAACCGCCACTCGGATAGGGAGCGTTCTCAATGGAACAGCGCGTATCCTTGGAATTAATGTTGAATCAGACGGAAGACACTACTCTGATATAGAATCCCATCTTCTTAACACTGGTGCAACTTGCTTAAACGCGCCAAGCGTTACGTTAGCAAAAGAAGTAGAACAACGCCTTCAAGAACAAGACGGACTTTCTGTTGCTCGCTGGAAACCTCGGATGCACCTGTGGGAGCAGGTAAAAGAGATACCGGTTGATGTGCGTATGGCAAATCCATTTCAACACGGAAATGTCTGTGAGGATCCCGAGCGGTGCGATGCGCTTGAGGAAACAGGCGGAGATCCGAGCGAGAGTATCTGTCCACAATGCCCGGCTTATGAAGCGTGTCAGGAACGCGGCTATTTATCCCAACACGCCGCACTACAACATGCCAAAACACAGATAGTGGAGTCCGCTCAACTATTTTTCGATCCACAACACGCTAAATTGGCGGACGTGTTACTGAAGCCAGTTGATAGAAGTGAAAACAGACTCTGTATCATCAATGGTGTGATAGGTGTGCATGCTTTGTTTTTGAGATGTAGGTTACCAAAAAAGGTGTTAGAAGCGTGGATCGTTAACTGGCGGGGAAGTGCCTTAGGGAACTTCGCCAAGACCTTACTAAATGCTTTAGAAATCAGAGGTAAAACCTATGGCGATGCGGTCAAACGGGTTCGTGCAGTTATGCAGACCTTTGAATGGCAAGAAGCAGAAATTATCCAGCAGATGACACAAGTCAATGTACACGGCAAGGTGGTGGAAAAAGGCAAGATCGATTCCGAAACCGGGCAAGAACTGGCGCGCTTTACTATTGAGTTTGAAAACGGAACTTCTGCTTATATTCCCTTAAATAATGATGTTAGAGATACACTCAAGACCAAAGGACTGCCTGTTTTTCCACTTCACTCCTTCACGCTCAACGAAGACATGAAAATCCCAATGCCGATGGCAGAAGCCATTCGATTAGGTATCCTGAATCCAGAAACGATAGAAAGTATCCAGGCATTTCCAAAAGTCTATCCGGATCCAACATGGACGTTTTGGCACCAACTCAAGCACCTCTTTACACATTACACACGGGATGTTGACGTACCGATTCGATGGGATCACAAAGTCCTGACGTTCACAGTTTCGCCAATACTGCATTCGAGCGTTAGACGGCTCGTGTTAATATCAGAAACACTCTCCGAGCAACACCTTCGTAGAACATTCCCAGATGACGAGGTTGAAGTTCATCGTATCGAACCAACGCCATGGCTACCAAGCAACCAAGTCTTTCAAATCCGTACAGGTCTGTATACACGCGATGAAATTTTAGACGACAGTAGTGATTGGATTGTTAGGGGTGTTTCTAAAATAGGACAACGCTTTTTTGCGGGTATTCGTGCAGAAATTGAAAAAGAACTGAATATTGTGCATGTCGTTGTCGCCAATAGGTTAGTTCTACGTCAGTTGATGCGGATCATAGAAACGAACAACGTCTGTTTTGTAACCTATTCTGGAGAGAAGATGGGCGGCATCGCTGATTCTGAAGAGGCTGAGGTCATCTGGATAGTCGGCGTACCGGAACGAGCAATCGGTGATATGTGGGAACATTCACAAGTCCTGTTTGGAAACGATGAGAATCCGCTCTGTTATGACAGAGAGATGAAACCCTTCCATTATAAAGATGAACGGATCCAGAGTGTTTATGAAGCAAATGTCGTCAGTTTACTCACCCGGACTGTTGGGCTGGCTCAGCTGGGCCATCTATCAGACAAGAGAATTGTGTTGATGACGA
This sequence comes from Candidatus Poribacteria bacterium, assembly GCA_965208635.1. GTDB lineage: Bacteria > Poribacteria > WGA-4E > WGA-4E > WGA-3G > WGA-3G. Next base: position 3,595,603 of record OZ242349.1, on the reverse strand, counting down.
GCATGCCACTTCCAGACATCACAGATAGACCCGAAACGCTCCTTTTTGACTGGGAAGACTTTGAGATCGCCGGTGGGCTGGACAAACTCCCCGAGATAATAGCCACACGCCAACATTTTGAAGCCGAGAAAGCCAATCTAACTGCGGAATCCGGCAGAGACAAAGTGCAGTACATCCTCGGATGCACTCACATTCATGCCAACCGTGTACTGAGAAAACTCAGAGGTACGGAACGTGTAACCTTCCGAGAGCAAATTCTCACGCTCTTGGCTTCCGGTGGTGAGAAAAAGGCGGCTGAAATGATCGCAGTTATTGACGGACACCCAAAAGCGATACGCCATGCCTTCACAAAACTTGTTAACACCGGTGAGATTGTAAAGGTTCGTTGGGGTGTGTACGCACTTCGTAAAAAATAGACACGTCGGCATCCACCGAATCATGCGTCTGCAGCAAATACATTATCAATGACAAGCATCCTCTGCATTCCACAAAGGGAATCTGCCTACAACATACTTTCCGCCTACATCATAAAGTACATACCCATCCGCCCTGCGAATATCCCAAGGAGCGCACCAGCAAACACATCCGTCGGATAGTGGACACCGAGATATACACGCGACACACCGACCATCGTGCCCCAGCAAAGCGTCGGAATTTGTAAAATTGGGAGAGTGCTTGACAACAGTGTGATCATCACAAAAGCAGAGGCAGTGTGTCCTGACGGAAAACTAAAACGATCCGGTGGACGTACCCGAAACTGAACATCGACAATCCGCTCATAGGGTCGGTCGCGCTTCATTGCCTGTTTGAGGAAGTGATATAGAAGTCTTTCAAGTGGAAATGCGAGTATTGCTGATAGAAGGAGTGGCTTGCTGGTAGCTGAGCCGAATGTCAAGTGTACGTATAATACCAGAAATGGATATAGACACCCGTTAGCACTCCAAGAGATGACGCGAAATGAGCAATTCAGAATTCTTCTATCGCCCCAACCAAAGATACGGTTAAACAGTAACGTATCCCATCGGGTCAGACTATTTGTAAATTCTCTAAGCATATTTTATTAAGTGAGCAGGCACTCTTACAACACACGCCCGCTGTATCTTTTATCTCCATCTGTGTTATTTTAATATATTTGACTCGTACCCTAACACTGTTGCGACAGCACCCAGCACATCCGCCTGTACAAACAATTGGGCAAATGCTCACAGAGCGTGTGGTTTCACATAATCTGTGACATCTCGGAGCGCGATGACTTTGTAATCGTTTTCGTAGAGATACGCCATATATTTTTCAAATTGCTCCGGCTCTACGTGAACCCACGGATGCTCAATATCCGGCACACCGTGGAACGTCAGGATCGAGATATTTCCATCTGTTGCTTGGGCGAGTGCCCATGTAAAGTCGTCAAAACTCCAATTGGGACCGGCGGCACCAGTTGTCGGAATAAGGAGGGGATGGTGCCGCGTTGGATCGTAAGCAGGTCCACGGTCTCCTTCTCCACTGTAAGGGAACTCTGGAGCAACGCCGCGTCTGGCAAAATGAAAGCCGTGTTCAGCAAGGACTTGGACTGCCGCCTCTCCATGGCTATAACCTGGGTAACAAAACGTTGTCGGCTTTGAAATGCCGTACGTCTCGCAACATGCGTCAATATGTGCCAAATCCGCACTGAGTTCCTCGGCGGGTTGCTGTGTAACGTTTCGGTGCTGGCGAGTGTGATTGCCAATCTCGAAACCATCATCGTGGAGTCCTCGTACTTCCTCCCAGGTCATATAGGCATCTTTATTCGTTAGGAAGTTGAGTCCTTCCGTGATATAGAAGGTGGCACCGAAACCGTATGCCTTGAGAATCGGAGCGGCGATAGTCGCCTGCGATTTGCACCCATCGTCGAAGGTTAGCACAACGAGTTTATCGGGGATTGTCTTCTGCAAAACGTTTTTCATGCCTCAACTTTGGTCTCTATACGAAACATTAATTAAATTGATACCGCACTGAACTTTTAATTATAAACGCACAACGCTATTTAAATCAAGAAAAAAATCTGGTATTAACTTCTTCTGTAGGAGCGAGCGTTTTTGCTTGGGGTGTTTTTGCTTGGGGTTTTTGCTAGGGTGTTTCCTCAATTTCCCCTTGATAGGGTGTTTCCTCAATTTCCTCAATTTCCTCAATTTCTTCATGCTCGCGAGGCTTGCTGACCGCCGACCACTGATGGAAACCGACTGCTAAAAATAAAACCCTTGACAAAAATTCAGAACTGATTTAAAATGTGTACAGGAAACTAATGGAGGTAAGAACCATGATTGACCGACGTGCATTTCTAAAATCAATGGCAAGTTTGACGACAGGGATTCTCTTGTCATCTGCGTGTGCAGAGGGTGGTGAAGAAGAGAGCGCGAGTGATCGCTTGGGTACCCTCCTGCCGACACGGAAGTTTGGACGCACCGGTGAGGCTGTAACGATGCTCGGTGTAGGTGGATGGCATATCGGGGAGATGAGCGAAGTGGAAGCTCAGAAAACGATTGAGACCTCACTTGAGGGCGGTGTACGCTTCTTTGATAGTGCCGAATCCTATCAATCCGGTGGGAGTGAGAGCCGTCTCGGAAAACTGCTTGTTCCAAAATATCGCGATGATGTGTTCCTTATGACCAAAACAACAGCACGGAACGCGACGGACGCATGGGAACACCTTGAAGGCTCGCTGACACGCTTGAATACCGATCAACTCGATCTCTGGCAGATGCACTCTGTCCGGAATCCTGCAGATGTTGACGAACGGATTGATAACGGCATTCTTGACGTTATGCTGGAAGCAAAGGCGATGGGTAAAACTCGCTATATCGGGTTCACTGGACATGCAAGTCCAGCTGCGCATGAACGCGTCCTTGAACGTACCGATATTTTTGACACATGTCAATTGTCGATGAATCTCGTTGATGTCAGTTACGAGAGTTTCATCGAGAGAGTCGTGCCGACGCTCGTTGAGCGAAACATCGGCGTGATTGGAATGAAAGCGTTAGCAAATGGTGGTTTCTTCGGTGGCTCGCAGCATGGCAAACACGGCACGAATCCGAAAGTTGTCCCAAATCGTGTCAGTGTCTCCGAAGCAATACGGTTCGTTTGGTCATTGCCAGTGAGTACGCTCGTTACCGGTCCAGACGATGCAAAGCAGATGCAAGAGAAAATTGATATTGCCAAGACCTTTACAGGCATGAACGACGACGAACGAAACGCATTAATAGAGAAAGTCGAGGATATGGCAGGGACAACCGTTGAATTTTACAAAGCTTGATGTTCACCTGTCAGAGCGACGTTTCTAAAAACATGTCATGCGGACTATTGTGCTCTTGTGTGTCCTTACTTCTCTATGTATTCGTGCCGGAGCGGATGTTAAATTTACGGATGTCACTGATGCCTCCGGCATCGAATTTCGACATTTCACGGGCGCAACCGGTGAACGTTATATGCCTGAAACGATGGGGGCAGGCTGCGCTTTTTTGGACTACGATGCAGACGGTCGTTTGGACATTCTGCTCGCGAACGGAACCAGTTTTATACCTACGGGTCCAGCGGGTACCCCGAAACTCTACCGAAACGTCGGGAACGGACAGTTTGTCGACGTTACTGAGGCATCAGGACTCGACGTGCCGATGTACGGTATGGGCATAACCGCTGCCGATTACGATAACGATGCCGATCTCGATATCTACTTTACCAACGTAGGTAAGAACCGGCTCTTCCGCAACAACGGCGACAACACTTTCACAGATGTCACCGACTTTGCAGAGGTCGGCAACTCCGATTGGTCAACGAGCGCAGCCTTCTTCGATGCCGACAAGGACGGTTGGTTGGATCTGTTTGTTTGCAACTATGTTGAATGGACACCTGAAACAGACCTTCCGTGTACGGTAAATCCGGCTGCCGGGAAACAATATCGGACCTATTGCACCCCAACTGTCTATCCGGGACAATCCTGTCGTTTCTATCGCAACCGAGGCAGCGGTACTTTTGCCGATATGACCTTACAGGCAGGGTTGTATAATCCGATCGGGAAGTCGCTCGGTGTAACCCTTCTGGATTACAACCGTGACGGATGGCTCGATCTTGCGGTAGCGAACGATACTGAGCCTAACTTTCTATATCGCAATAACGGTGATGGCACTTTTACTGACGAAGCCGTGCTGATGGGGGTTGCTTTCAGTGAGACAGGGAAAGCGCGCGGTAGCATGGGGATTGGCGCTGCCGATGTCTATAACAATGGTGGCACAGCAATCGCGATCGGTAATTTTAGCAACGAAAAGACGGGATTTTTCTATGCAGAACCGGGTGCCGCTTACTTCACGGATAGCGCGGATAGATCAGGAATTGGCAAGGTAAGTTACCGTGCTTTGACATTTGGACTCCTGTTTTTCGATTGCGATTTGGATGGCGCACTCGACCTGTTTTGCGTTAATGGACATATTGAGCCGGAGGTGTTGCGTTATCAACAGCATACCCCCTATGCGCAACTCCCTTCACTTTTCCGAAACCAGAGAGACGGAACGTTTCGAGACATTGCCAAGGCGGCTGGACTCAATCACAGAGGCGTTGGACGCGGGTGTGCCTACGGTGATTACGATAATGATGGTGATTTAGACCTGCTTGTAAGCAATAACGGTGTTAAAGACGAATACAGCAGCGCGTGGCTTCTGCGGAATGATACCAAACCGTCGTCTAATTACATTCGGGTGAAAATCGTTGGCGTCCGTAGTAATCGAGATGGAATTGGGGCGAGTGTTCGGTTAACTTTGGAGGATAGCGTGCAACAGCAAATCGTCCGCACCGGTGGTAGCTACTGTTCCCAAAGCGAAACAACATTGACCTTCGGAGTGGGGAAAAACGAAACAATCAGGCAACTTGAAATCCTATGGCCCTCTGGTGAAGTAGACGAGTACGCAGAACTTGAGGCGAATCAACTGATAGAGGCAGTCGAAGGTTTTTAATTTATGGTCCCCTGGGCACCGCTCCATTACATTACGCGGTGGTTTTTAACTATTCTGAATCTCCTTCTTAAAATCGAACCGCAAGACCGCAACAAAGGCGCGGGCGACTCGAAGACGCAAACCGTTAAACTCACGGATTCTATGGCTTATCCGCAAGGAAAATTAAAAATATGGGTGTATGGATGCCTCTTTCTGGTAATCTCAGGGTTAATTATCGGATGCCAAGACAACGGACGGATTTCCACTGAAAAAAAGTCTGCATCCACGACATCTACGAAAGTATCGTCCCCTCCTTCTGCACAGGACTACAATAACAGTGGGACTGCTTACCAACGTGCTGGGAGACTGCAAGAAGCAGCGGCGGCTTATCGGCGCGCCATTGAGATAAGACCGACGCTGATTGAAGCGCATCATAACTTAGGCACAGTGTATGTGATGCAGGGGAAGCTTGCAGAGGCGATTGTTGCGTATCAGCGCGTCATTCAGTTGCGACCCGATATGGCAGAGGCGTATGTCGATTTAGGCAGAGCCTATGGATTCGCAGGACAACTTGATGAAGCGGTTGCTGAGTACCAGAAGGCCCTGACCCGCGACGCTACCCTCGTCTACGCCCACTATGGAATCGGTGTCGCTTACAGACATAAGGGCATGTTCCCTGAAGCCATCGTAGCACTTGAGAAGGCGATAACCCAACGACCTGATTTCGTTGAGGCACTCATGCAGCTCGGTTATATCTACCGAGAAACAGAACGATTCACCCGCGCCGTGGAAGCCTTCACCACGGTTACTCGAATCTATCCAAAAAACGCCACAGCGTACCATGAACTCGGTGTCTGCTATACAAAAACAGACGCCTATCCAGAAGCCATTAAGGCTTTTGAAAGAACCTTACAACTAAATCCAGATGCCGTTGAGACGCAAAATCTCTTGCGAGTTGCCCAAGCGCGTGTCGCGCGTCAAAAGTAATTCACAAACGATTTTGCAAGAACACCATTCAACTTGTCTCCTTCGGGGTTTTGAATCCAACGCACAAGATTCCAAAACTTTCCGTAGAAAATCCTAACATTTTTATTAACAGTTTGTCTAATTTAAGAGTTAAATGTGTTTTACTGGCACCATTTGTACCGCTATTGTCAGGGCGGATGTGCCACAATTTCCTGCATCCCTGCTTGAAAAGATGAAGATTAAGAATTGAATCGGGTCAATTCTCAACGTGCGATAAATAGCACTACTACGAACCAACCCATTTGTAGTAGGGCAATTCATCGCCCGTCACTTACCTAATTTATTTATTAAACCTCATGGTTTTCAAGTGGAGAGCAAGGGTGTCTGTGGAGTTCCTATGAATTCCAAAGGAGGAAAAAATGCGTCGGGTTATATTTTTTACGATATTGATAGCACTATTTGCTGTGCCAACTCTTCTTGTGAATGCTGCGGACATTGAGGATGGACTTTGGCTGTATCTACCGCTGAACGAAGGGACAGGTGAATCCGTCGTCGACCACGGACCCCACGCCTTCGATACAGAACTCAGTAAAGCCGCACCAAAATCGGTTGATGCCAAGCACGACGATCTGGGAAAAGCGTTGGAATTTGACGGCAAGTCGACCTACGTCAAAATTGACATGGAAGCTCAGAAGAAAGACATCGATTCTCACTTTGGTAAGACAGGCATCACGATCTGTTCATGGGTAAAACCCTTAAAAGTTGGGACCGATGGACACGGACAAACCCGTCAACCTATCGTCATGAAAGGTGCCGGTGGACAGTGGGAATTCGCGCTTTACGTCTACGATGACTTCGGTGCAGGCATGTCTGTCTGGACCTGTCCCGGTTCAGGGGTTTCAGAGCCACACACTGCTGGCACCGCGCCACAAGGCAAGTGGATTCACCAATGTGGCACATTTTTGTTGAAGGAAGGGGTACGCGTTTACGTGAACGGTGCCAAAAATCCAGTCGCGGAAGCAGCGGATGGGGGCAACGGTCCCTGTGAGACAGGCACGCGTCCCGTATTCATCGCACACCGTGAAGATGGACAGTGGTTAAATGCCGTTATCGCTGAGGTCTTTATATGGGATCGGGTGATTAGTGTTGACGAGATGAATCTTGCTATGAACACGATTGGAGGCTTGGCAGTTCAACCGGGAGGGAAACTGTCAACCACCTGGGGGAATATAAAACATCGATGACGATTTTGAAAGGGGCGGTTTTTCAACCGCCCCTTCTGTTTTCTCTTTTCAGGGTTCCTCGTAGTACTCACCGAGATGACTCGCAACCAGCGTCAAATCCAAGATATTTACCGTGTTATCCCCGTTAACATCAGTTGGTACGGGTCCCTTCTGTCCGAAACTCGATGACACCAACACCAAATCTAAAATGTTAACGAAACGGTCTTCGTTGACATCCCACGCCGGGGTCGAGCGTTCAATTGTTTCAGTATCTTCAGTCCCCTCAGGCGTAGGTTCAACAGTCCCACCATCCTCAGTATCCACAGGTATCGGTTCAACTACCTCAGTATCTTCGGTTTCCGAAGAGGTGGGTTCAACTCCATCTTCAGTCCCCTCAGGCGTAGGTTCAACAGTCCCACCATCCTCGATATCCGCAGGCACAGGTTCAACCGTTCTGCTATCTTCGGTTTCTTCAGGCATAGATTCAACTGTTTCAGTATCCTCAGTTTCCACGGGCTCCGGTTCAACTATCTCATCTTCTTCGATCACCACAATTATAGGTTCGACTATCTGACTATCTTCAGTCTTCACAGGTAGTCCTATCCCGTCACCACTCACAAGTATCACATCATTTAATGACAATATCGACGCTTTTTCGGCAACCACTTCAAACGTCATCGTCAGGAGAACTCCGTGTGTGCTCTCCGGTTTTACAGGGGCAGTAGCGACGAAGGATACCTGATCTGCCGCAACAGTTGTGGGAGCGGCAAAGACATCACCGGAGAGATAAGTCCCCTGTTGCCAAGAAACATAGCGAAGTGCCTCCGGGTCAAATTGGACTGATAACCGATAAGCCCGGACGTTTTGCGCGTTCGTGGTAAAAACGGCGATAGCAAACTGTTCCCCGACATTAGGGGACTCGATTGATGCAGGTACGATCCCCACAATTGCGACAGTATCGAGGTCCAGTAACACAGCGAGTTCAGTAATTTCAGCAGGATTCTGGAGTAGGACGTGTAGATCTGGGTCGTTAATAAGGGTGTTAACCTCAGGATCCTCCTTGAGAAGTTTTATGAATCTATCATCAATCTCTGGGACAATTATTCTAAGCAGATCTGGATTTTCAGCTATTAGTTTTATCATTGAGGGTCGTAAGAGTGCTTGTGTATCCGGTTCCTTGAGTGCTATGAGGACATCAGGGAGCAATTCCCGAATGTCATGGCGTTGAAAGAGAAGTTCATACCTGTCAAAAATTAGTGTTGCAAGAGAGGGCGTTTGCGCAGGGGTCCTCAGTGCGAAGATTGCACATATACCTATGATGAAAATAGATAAAAGGTATTTTGAGAAAATACGAGACATCATTTGTACCCCATAGGTGCATCGTTCATAAGCGTGTTGCGGCTTACTGGAAATCCGTAAGCCGCGACAATAGACTCGCAAACATTCAAAGATAGACGACCTGTTCCGGCTAAGCCATTATTTCTTCCGAAGTCGGATTCAACTTGAACCCACCCGCCATAATGTTGTTATAAGGCTCTTGCGGATCGCGTCCGACGGGACGCATATCAGGCTTGTGGTATCCGAACCGAACGGCTTTCCGCCACTCCTCTGTCCGATTGACCTCAGACCAGTGGATAAGGCAATAACTGAAGAAAATGACATCTCCTGCCACCGCCGGAATCGGAATGGAGTCAATGAAATCCGGGTGGAATTTATCAGTCGGCAGATGCGGTGCTGTCCCTTCACCTGTGATGTGTTCCCGTGGTCCCTCCTTATGGCTGCCGGGGACAACCCGCAGCGCACCACTTTCAAAGGGGGCATCGTCAAGATGGACGAGGCAATCAACGAAATCAAGTCCATCGTGTGGATAGAAGGGATAGTCCTGGTGCATCGGGAAGGGTGTTCCTTTTTCCGGTGGCTTTGCGTGTAACACGGTATGGTGCCATTGAATGGTATCACCGATAAGTGATTGCACCGCGCCCGTCAGCCGCTCATGGAAAATCACTCTACCCCATGCGGCGGAGTAGAAATGGGGATTGTGCATAAAGACAGCCTTCGTCGTCTGCTGGTCTTCCTCTTTGAGGTAGCGTGTGCGCCAAGGACCGGGCCACCCAATTGTTTCCTGTCCCCAATTATTGATAATCCGCACCATCTCAGATGCCAGTTCTTTCGTTTCCGCTGGTGTGAAGAGTTGGTCTACCTTGAGATACCCGTTCTCATGGTAAAATTCGACCTGTTCTTGCGTTAGCATTGTTAAGCTCCTTATCGCTATTGAATGTTTCCCGTGCCAGAAACTGTTAGTTGTTCTAAATTTTACTTCAAAACCGTATATTTTGTCAACTTGCTTTTAGAAGCATCAGCCATCAGCGATCGGTACCGAAAACAAATTCTTGATTTAATGTGCAATCAATGATATGATAGCCGCATCTCGTATCAAGGAGAAAAGCAAGCAATGAGTCTTTTGGGTATAGATGTTGGAACAACGGGGTGTAAGGTGATCGCCTTCCGCGAAGACGGGACAACGCTCGCACAGGCGTATGGCGAGTATCCGTTGATCCATCCGCAACCCGGCTGGTCGGAACTGGATGCGAATGTCGTCTGGGAAAACATAGCGACTGGCATTCAGCAGGTTGCATCACAAACGAAATCCGATCCGATAGAAGCAATCAGTGTCGCTTCACAAGGTGAAGCGGTAACACCGGTATCCGCCGATGGGGAAATTTTAGCAAACGCGATTACCACTTTCGATGCTCGGACAACCGGCATCTGTGATGTGTTGAAGCAACAGATAACGCCTTTAGAGGTGATGCAAATCACCGGAATGCCGATGAGCGATATTCATACATTAGCGAAACTTATCTGGATGCAGCAGAATCAATCTGCCCTCTATCGACAGGTATGGAAATTTCTTGGCTTTGAAGATTTCGTCTATTTCAAACTCGGTGTCCCGCCTGTAGTGGACTACTCTCTCGCTGCGCGCACGATGGCGTTTGACATCATCAACAAAACTTGGTCAGAAAAAATGCTGGGTTTGGGAGATGTAGATGCGGCACTCTTTCCAGACGCCGCGCCATCAGGTACACCGATCGGCGAGGTTAGCTCCAAGGTCGTAGATGAACTCGGTCTACCACATAGGGTAGTATGCGTTACAGGTGGACATGATCAACCGTGTGGTGCCTTAGGTGCCGGTATTATTCGGAGCGGTGAGGTAATGGACGCAACCGGCACTGTTGAATGTATCGCGCCTGCTTTCACGGAACCCGTCATCAACCAAGACATGATAGACGGGAATTTCGCCTGTTATCCGCATGTCGTTGATGGGTTGTATGTCACACTCGGATTTGTATCCAGTGGTGGCGTTGTGCTGCGATGGTTTAGAGACACGCTCGCACAGGCAGAGGTCGCACAAGCAGACGCAGAAGGACGCGATGTCTACGATTTACTGATGGAGGAACTTCCTGATTCCCCGGGGACAGCCATGGTGCTGCCACACTTCACGGGTTCGGGGACTCCTTATCTCGATCTGGAATCGAAGGGAGCGATTGTTGGGCTGACGCTTTCGACGACGAAAGGCGAACTCATCAAAGGGATTCTGGAAGGTATTAGCTACGAAATTAAACAGAATCTCGCTATGCTTCAAGACGCAGGGGTTGTGATAAATGAGGTGCGCGCCATCGGCGGCGGCGCGAAATCTGAAAAATGGCTGCAACTCAAAGCGGATATGTTTGGGAAAAAAGTGATCGCCCTTGATATATCGGAGGGGGTCTGTCTCGGTACTGCTATCCTTTCTGGGACAGCAATAGGCAAATACGATTCCATTGAAACGGCGGTCGAGCAGTTGGTCGCACCACGCAATGTGTATTATCCGCGTGACGAACACGCGCAGCGTTACGATGAGAAATTGAAAGCATACGAACAGATATATCCTGCACTGCGCGCCCTGAATTATGAGTTGTAATACAGGTGTTAATGGTCTAACAATTTACAGAACGTGCTATAAATAGCACTACTACAAGCAGAATTGTTCGTAGTAGGGCGATTCATCGCCCGTCGATGACGCAATTTACCTTTTTCTTCAGAGAGGGACAGGCGTATGAAGAAGCACGTTGTAGGCATTGACATCGGTGGAACGAAACTCGCGACTGTTGTCGCTGATAAGACTGGACAGATCCTCGGCAAGGTACGTAAACCGACACTCTCAGAAAAGGGTCCGGAATACGCGATCGGTTTGCTGTTCGATATGGTTCGCGAGGCTGTCAGTCAAGTCGGCTTGGAACAGAAGACTATTTCAGCAATAGGCGTGAGTTGCGGCGGTCCGCTGGATACAAAGACAGGGATTGTCTATTCACCTCCGAACTTACCCGGATGGGACGCTCTCCCGCTTAAGGCACGGCTGGAATCCGAATTTCAGGTGCCGGTGGTGATTGAGAACGATGCGAATGCCAGTGCGCTCGCAGAATTCAGGTTCGGCGGTGGACGCGGCTACAATGCTGTCCTCTATATGACGATGAGTACAGGAATCGGGGGTGGCATTGTTATCGACGGACAGGTCTACCACGGAGCCAACGACAGTGCCGGTGAGGTAGGACATCAGATACTTCTGCCGAATGGACCGCGGTGTGGCTGCGGAAAACAGGGATGCCTTGAGGCACTCTGCTCCGGTCCTGCTATCGCACGTCGCGCACAAACCGCGATACAAAAGCAACTTGAGGATGAAAAATCATCAACAGCACTGTTAACCCTTGCCGACGGACGTATTGAAGATGTCAAGTCGGAGCATGTCCTCGCCGCAGCGCGTATGGGTGATGCTTTAGCTTTGGAGCTCGTTCAGGAGACAGCATATTACATGGGTTGGGGTATCGCAAACTTGGTCAACATTTTGAATCCCGACATCGTTTTACTCGGAACCATCGCAGTTGCCGCTGGGGATCTTTTGCTCGACCCGATTCGGGAGACAGTTTCACAGTTCGCTATGACCCGTCCCGCAGAAGTGGTTAATATCGCGCCTGCCCAATTAGGTGATGCGTTGGGTGACCTCGCCGCTGTCGCATTAGTCGTCTGAAAATTGCTGACCATCTACTCACTTATAGACGTACCCAAGTAGGCGAGGTTTGAAACCTCGCCTACCGTGGAGGCTCAAATAATTATAGGATTTACTATAAATGGAGAGAATTCAGAGTTATATTTCCCACTTGCAAGGTGTTTTAGAGCGACTCACACTGGCAGATGTCCGGCGTTCTATAGATGTAATCATGGAAGCATATTACACCGAAAAGCAAATTTTTGTGATTGGGAACGGTGGCAGTGCTTCCACAGCATCGCATATTGCCTGCGACTTAGGAAAAGGCACGAGCGTTCCCGGCAAACCTCGCTTTCGTGTTATGAGTTTGACCGATAACGTCGCAACAATGACCGCATGGTCGAACGATGTATCTTATGAGGATGTTTTCGTTGAACAGTTGAAAAACCTTGTGAATCCGGGCGATGTCGTTATCGGTATCAGTGCAAGCGGGAATTCGGAGAATGTGCTTCGGGCTATGCGACACGCGAAAGCAGTCGGATGCCAAACAATCGGATGGAGTGGCTTCGGTGGAGGCACGTTGGCAACGATTTGTGATGTGAACGTCGTTGTGGATAGCGATCGCTACGGTCCGGTTGAGGATGTTCATCTTATCCTGAACCATGTTCTTCATGCATGGATCCAAGAAGAGTTCACATCGAGTTGAATTACAATCAGTCTTGACGTTTATCGTCGTCTTAGGGTATAATTGAATTGGTTACCAATTATTTTAAAAGTTACGTAAAGAAACATTTTCTTCTAACACAAAATACCAAGCCTGGAACGAAAAGGTAATTCAACATGAAACCCATTTCATTTCTCCGCAAGGTAAAATTAAAAACTGTGTTCCTTTTTATCGGGTGTCTCTTCATGAATGGCGATCTGTCCGCTCAGGACCCCGCTGTGGTTTACGTGATTGACATTCGGAACGAGATCGGAAGTGGACTCGGCACCTACATCAGTGATGGCATTCAAACAGCAGAAGAGGCTGGTGCCGATGCTATTGTCTTTGATGTGGATACACCGGGCGGTAGGGTAGATTCTGCCGTAAATATCATCCGATCTATTCAGGACACACAAGTTCCCACAATCGCTTTTGTCAATCGACAGGCTATATCTGCCGGGGCGATGATTTCTATCGCTTGTAATCAGATCGTTATGACTTCGGGAGGGACGATCGGTGATTCCGCGCCTGTTAACATTCAAGGGCAGGAGGTTGGGGAAAAGGCAATCTCTTATATTCAGGGAACTATTCGTGCGACAGCAGAACGCGAGAACCGAAATCCTGACATTGCCGAAGCAATGGTAGACAAAGAACTCGTCCTCGTCAAACTCGCAGATGGTCAGATTATTAAACTCCTACCCGAAGAATACGCTGCGCGTGAAGAAGACGGCGAAGAGATGGAAATCCTCTGCGCCCAAGGAAAACTGCTCACCTTATCTACCCAGCAAGCATTAGAATACGGGTTCGCAGACGCACAAGCCGAAACCCTCACAGAACTATTGACACAATACGAGATTGTTGAGGTTGATGGAACTAAACTCCCTCTCACAGAAGACGGCATCGCGCGACGAGAGCAGGATTTTGGTGTTTCAGAAATCAACCGCCTGAAAACGTTAGCTGATGCACGAATTACTGAGGTCGAGGCGACACTCGCGGATAGGATTGTCTTCTTTCTCACAAATCCCCTCATCAGTTCGCTTCTTCTTTCATTAGGAATCCTCGGTATCTTTATAGAGATTCGTACACCCGGTTTCGGTATCCCCGGATTCCTCGGTTTATTGTGTGTAGGACTTTTCTTCGGTGGACACATGCTGACGAAAATCGGTGCGGAATGGGCATTCCTCCTTTTCCTTATCGGACTGGGACTCATCGCATTGGAGGTCTTTGTGATCCCCGGCTTCGGTGTCGCTGGAATCCTTGGGATTACGCTGATGATAGGAAGCATCTTCTTCGTTTTCGATAAGGCTTACGAATTCCGTACAGCGGTTATGTGGCTCTCAATCTCCGTGATTATGAGTGCTGGACTGGTTATCCTCGCCGCCTTTTATCTACCTGAGACGCAACTCTTTCGGAGGCTCGCTTTGTCAACAGTGATGGATACTGAAAGCGGATACCACTCGTCGAGTTCCGAGGATTTTCAGGCGTATCTCGGAAAATCTGGGACAGCCCTAACGCCTTTGCGTCCGTCTGGAACGGCTCGAATTGCTAATAACAGGGTGGATGTCGTCACCGTCGGTGATTTTATCGCACAAGATAGCAACATCAAAGTTGTCAGTGTGGAAGGCTCCAAAGTTTTCGTAGAAGCCGTTGAAGATGATTAATTTTTTACTCGGTCAATATGCCCCAAGACTTACGCAATTTTGACCATCTGACGCTTTGTTAGAGGGAGAACTGGAAAAAAACACAGATGTTCTCGTGGCACAACCTAACAGGTTATGCTACAAAAGAGCATGGTGTGTAAGTCCTATGCCCTATAATTGTGCTAACTCAGACTCGTAGCCTGCAACAACGGCGCAGGCGGATAGATGGAACGCACGTCAAAGTTCAAACGCACCTTGTTCTTCCGCAAGGAAAAATTAAAAATCCGCAAGGAAAAATTAAAAAAATGATGTGGTTTCTAATCTTCCTGATAGGCATTGGAATCCTGTTAGTATTTATTGAGTTGCTCATCCTTCCGGGCTTTGGAGCGGCAGGCGTGCCAGGATGCCTCCTTATATTGATAGGTGTTGGGGTCGCTTGGTGGAAATTCGGCTTCCAGACGGCTTTAACTTATACGGGGGCAACGCTGATAGGCGCCATTCCACTAGCAATTGTGGGGCTATCAGTCATACGTGCAACGCCTGCAGGTAACGCCTTTATTTTGAGGACAACGCAAGATAAGGAAGAGGGTTTCCATGCATCTCCGTCAGAATTGGCGAGTTTAGTTGGGAAGTCCGGTAAGGCGTTGACCCCGCTACGACCTGCAGGCGCTGCGCTTATCAGTGGGCACCGTGTTGATATTGTCACACAGGGTGAATTTGTTCCTGCCAATACCGAAGTCGAAGTAATTTTTGTAGAGGGCAGTCGTGTTGTAGTTCGTAGTTTGCAATAGCTGTCAGCAATCAGTAATCAGCAATCAGCAAAGAGGATATCTTCGTTAAACGATACCCTCTTCTACTGACCGCTGAAAGGATTTTTTGAAAAAATCCGACCGGACTGCCGACGGCTAATCCATGGAGGCAGATAATGGTGGATCTATTTACAGGGGGAATAGCCCTTGTTGTCCTAATATTTATCATCGCGTTTTTTTGGTTCGTTCCCGTTGGACTTTGGATTGCCGCTGTAGCAGCGGGAGTTCCTCTCCGAATTTTCGACTTGATTGGGATGCGCCTCAGACGGGTGAACCCAAATGTTATCGTGAAGGGGTTAATCAGTGCCCATAAGGCTGGTTTGAAGGCAGTGACTGCCGAATTAGAGGCACACTATCTTGCTGGTGGTAATGTGCTTAACGTCGTCAGCGCGCTCATCGCCGCAGATAAGGCGAGAATTGAGTTAAATTTTCAACGCTCTGCTGCGATTGACTTGGCTGGACGTGATGTCTTCGAAGCCGTTCAGGTCAGCGTCAATCCGCGGGTAATTACAACACCGAAAATCAGTGCGCTCGCTTTAGATGGCGTTGAACTGATAGCCACCGTCCGTATTACAGTGCGTACGAACATCAACCGACTCGTCGGCGGTGCAGGTGAAGAGACGATCATCGCGCGTGTCGGCGAAGGAATCATCAGCGCAATCGGTGCCTCTGAAACTTACGAAGACGTACTTGAAAATCCAGACATCATCTCGAAAACGGTACTTGATCGCGGGCTTGATGCTGGGACCGCATTTGAAATCCTTTCTATTGACATTGCTGATGTCAACGTTGGAAAAAATATCGGTGCGGAACTCCAAGCAGAGCAAGCCGAGGCGGACTTGGTCGTCGCGCAGGCGAAGGCGGAAGAGCGTCGTGCGATGGCGGTCGCCCAGAAGCAGGAAATGACTGCGGGTGTCCAAGAGATGCGTGCGAAAGTCGTTGAAGCAGAAGCGCAAGTCCCGCGTTCTTTGGCAAATGCGTTCCGTGAAGGCAATTTGAACACTGATACAGAGCAACAATAGAATGACTATCAGTTGTCAGTTATCGGTCGTCAGTTAAAGCAGTTTTCTGTAACAGTCTTCCCGAGTTTGGACTATTCCCCGCACGCAGTGAATTGTTACAAAAGTGCTTCTTAACCGACTGCTGATCGCTGACAATTGACAACTATCAAAAAATGGAGAATATTAGACATGGCACCAACAATGATCGCAATTATTGCTGTCCTGCTTATCCTGTTCATAATTATTATTAGTTGGCTCGTTCCGATCGGTCTATGGATTACCGCTATTGCGGCGGGTGTGAAGGTTGGGATTTTTGATCTCGTTGCAATGCGCTTGCGGCGCGTTCCACCCTCTGGGATCGTAGAACCTCAAATCAACGCGACGAAAGCCGGCTTAAATCTATCTCTTGACGATCTCGAAGCACATTTCCTTGCTGGAGGCCGTGTTGCGAGCGTCGTATCGGCATTGATTGCCGCGGATAAAGCCAACATTGATCTCGGTTTCGCACAGGCGGCGGCAATCGATCTCGCAGGTCGAGATGTCTTACAAGCCGTTCAAGTCAGCGTTACGCCTGAGATTATTGACATCCCCAGCAGAGACGACCCCAGTGGTGGTATCACTGCCGTTGCTCGTGATGGTATCCAGTTAATTGTGAAAGCGCGCGTTACGGTGAGAGCCGACATTGACCGACTCGTCGGCGGTGCTACTGAAGATACGATCCGTGCCAGGGTCGGCGAAGGGATTATCACGACGATCGGCTCATCGGGGAGCCATAAGCAAGTCTTAGAAAATCCGGTTCGCATCTCAGAGACAGTGCTCGCAAAGGGCTTAGCTGCGGGGACTGCTTTTGAAATTTTGTCTATCGACATCGCTGATATAAATGTTGGTGAGAATGTCGGTGCGAAATTACAGACCGACCAAGCGCAGGCTGAACTCAAAATAGCACGCGCAAAAGCGGAGGAACGTCGCGCACGCGCACAAGCGGAAGAGGAAGAAAATAAAGCGTTAGTTGAAGAGATGACCGTCAAACTGATTGAGGCGGAAGCGGAGGTGCCACTTGCTATCTCGGACACCTTTGATTCGCAGCGGATGAGTGTGATGACGTATTACGAACTCCGTAATATCCTCGCAGATACAGAAATGCGTCAGTCGATTGCTTCACCCGGTGGCACACAAGAAATGGATACAACCCGGTCTGCGCATTCACTCGGACTTTCGTAAGTCATTTCAGTTCTCAGTTAAATATTACACCAAACCCATAGCCTGCAACACCGGCGCAGGGTTTTGCTTGGGTGTTCCCCTAGATCTACGGAGAGGTGGGTAAATGTCCAAACCCACCTGACCGAACCGCAAGGAAAAATTAAAAAATGGAAAGTATTATTCAGATGTTGGCACCGCTGCTTATCGTGATTTTGATCTCCATCTTGAGCAATTCGCGTCGGCGGAAAGCACAACAACGGAATGCGGAAAGAAAAGGGGATGAACGTGCGATGTCGGAGAACGACGAGGCACCGCCCCCTTTCATGGAAGATTTCCCGTTCGAGACGCAACTGGAGCAGATGATTCTGCAGCAGGATGAAAAAGAGGACGTCCCGGTCGCTGAAGAACCAACACCTTCTGAATCGGAGAGCCCCGAGCCGGTTGTTGAGACACCACGTCCCCAACCGCCTCCGGTACCTGTAGATTCTCCAACCGGAAGGCGATCTGTCCCAGCGACATCACTGCTGAATTTGTCGCCACAAACTTTCCGTCAAGGCATCATTCTTTCTGAAATCCTGGGTCGTCCCAAATCACGCCGAACAAGGCAGCAGTCAATCACCAACCGTCAGTAAAGCGGTGCTTTGGTAACAATTCACCTCGTCCTGGAGGATTCCAAAGCACTATGGATTGTTACAGGCGACCGTTATTAATAGTTGTCAGTTATTAGTTGTCAATTACAAGAGGGGTTCATTAAACGAGGGAAACACCCTATCAAAAACACCTCTTAACTGATAACCGAAAACTGAAAGGGTTGCGTAGCAACCCGTACTGAAAACTATTAGGCACGTCAAATGCCAAAGCCCACTTCATCGAACCGCAAGGAAAAATTAAAAAACAAAATTACTGTTTTCTTTTTCGTTTTTGTACTCTTTGCAGGTTGTTCCCAACGTCAAGAACTTATAGAGCCGCAAATCCCCTCCCACTCTGAATTTCCACCTTACACTCGGCACCTCAAAGGTTTCAAAATTTGTCTGGATCCCGGACATGGTGGCCAAGGTCATGTGCCAGATTACAAACGGGGCCCAACAGGTGTTCGGGAGGCTGAAGTTAATCTACGGGTAGCCTTTCACCTACGCGAGATGTTACAGAAAGTCGGGGCGACTGTCATTATGACGCGCGTTGATGATTCTTATGTGAGTTTACCGATGCGCAGTCAAATTGCCAACGAAAGTAGTGCTGACTTCTTTATCTCACTGCACCATAACGGGATTGATAATCCAAAAGTTAACTATACCTCTACATGGTATCACGGCGATGCAGACGACTCACGCCAAAGTCTCGATCTTGCACGCTATATCCAGCAAGGAGTCTCGGACGCACTACAATTACCCACCTCTCCGGCATCGGGACTGTATTCAGATAAATTAATAGCGGCTTCCGGCTTTGGAGTACTGCGACTGACCAAATGTCCGGCAGTTTTGTGTGAGGCATCTTTTCTCTCGAATCCAGAGGAAGAGGCAAGACTGACAGAGACGGATTATCTGAGAAAGGAGGCATACGGCTATCTTCTTGGCATTGCTCGTTACGTTGAGGGCGGGTTTCCGAAAGGTGTTCTGATAGAACCCCAACACGCCTCTGTCATCCAAACGAAAACGCCGCTCCTCCAGATTCAGGTGATGGACGGGCTCCATGAACGGGGCGCGTGGATGCTCAAACGCCAACAGGTTTTCACCGACTCCATCCGAGTTAAAGTTGATAACGTGGATGTTCCCTACCACTACGATCGCGGGACAGACCGGATTACCGTCTCCATTGATAAACCGTTATCGAACGGTGTACATGTCGTCCTGACCGAATTGGTGAACTATTACGGTAATCACAGCCTACCTTCATCGCAACGGTTTAAGGTCGCACCGCCTGCAGTGGCGTTAGATCTCAGTGCATGGACAGACACACTTCCGGCTGATGGGAGAAGTTACGTCGGTATCTCTGTAACTGCCCATGATGCTGAGGGAATGCCAATTGCTGACGATGAACCGATCTACGCACAAACGTCGATCGGGACACTCGCAGAGACGAGTCGGCTCTCAAAGAATGGCTCTGCACAGTTTTATCTGTACGCACCTGATACACCGGGTACAGCGACAGTAGCGGCATCCTATGGACAGATCTATCAGTCATTAACGATTCACTTCACGGATATTGATGATGCGATTGTGCAAGGACAAGTTTGTAATGCGGATTCCGGAGAATCACTCCAAGATGTACAATTACAAACCAATTCGGGCTTGACAGCATCTACAGATACCGAGGGACACTTTTTCATCACAACAGGTCTCGAATCAAAGGATTTCAGCGAAACGACGCTTCACATTTCCAAGTCAGGCCATTATCCCGACAAACGTAAGATTCACATTCAACCGAATCAAGCAACGGTCGTTGATGTTGAACTTCACCCGATTGCGGATGGTGCATTTGCCTCGACTACCATTGTTCTCGACTCACAAACAGATACACCTGAAACACAGGAACTCATCACAATATTGAAAGGAATGTTGGAACTCGCTGGGGCAAAGGTCTATAATATTCACACCTCTGGGTTAAAAATGTCTGTAGAAAAACGGATCGAGAAGGTCAACGCCATCAAGGATAGAGGGTATTATTTGCAAATTAATCATGCGGAATGGCGTAAGGGACAATCCGCTGTGGTTGCGGCGCACTACCGAGGTAATCAGGGGACAGAAACGTTTCTAAAGCGGATACTTGAACAGTTCAATAGCACACTTTATAAAACCCCGATTGTCACTATTCAAGACAGAACGACCCCTGAAATCCAGCAGACGAACAAGATGGCAATGATACTTCAAATTCAATCTTTAAATCACCCCAACGCTTCTACCGTACAGGAGGCTTATGTAATCTTCCTCGGCGCATGGACGTTTCTAAAGGATAATGGAAAAATTGCAGCAGAAAACCAGAAACGATTTATGGCATACTTAAAAGAAATGCCAGCGTATTCTTCTTATTAGACAAAAGGTCGTAGCTTGAAACGAAGTGGAAAGCGGGTCTACGGAAAGGCAAATCAAAGGATCAACCTACTTGAACGAACCGCAAGGAAAATTAGAAAAACGATTTATGGTGTACTTACAAGAGATGCCCGTATTCTTCCTATTAGAAAAAATTAAACCAAACCGCGTAGCCTGCAAGAACGGCGCACGGTTTTTGCTGGGGTGTTTCCCCCAGATATACGTCAGAGAACGTCATGACCCAAATTCACCTGAACGAACCGCAAGGTATAATTAAAACACAAATCACAGATTTACAACTCCAGCATCCGTTCAAGATTGCGCGCCGCGCGACAGATGCGTTCCGACAGGTGATCTCCGTAGAAATTGATGGCGGCATCGGTGAAACAGCCCCGGCTCGGTTTTATGGTGAAACTGTTCAAACGGTGAGTGTCGCATTGGAAACCATTGCATCAGCACTTCCCAAAGATCTTGATGCAATCCATGATGTTATGGAGGTCGTCGAAGCAACGCTCGGTGGTAATTACGCAGCAAAGTCCGCCGTTGATATGGCACTACACGATCGACTCGGCAAAAAACTCGGCGTTCCGCTCTATCAACTCTGGGGACTCAACCCACATGAGACCCCTTGCACATCCTTCACCATCGGACTGGATGAACCTGAAGTGATGGCAGAGAAAACTCGGCATGCTGAAGCGTATCCGATCTTGAAAGTTAAACTCGGTACACCGCAGGATATTGAGATAATTCAGAAACTTCGCGAGGTCACAGATAAACCTATCTATGTCGATGCGAACACAGCGTGGACACCGAAGGAAGCCGTTCGTAAGATTCGCGACCTCGCTCGGTATGGCGTTGAATTGGTGGAACAACCTACAAAACCCTATGACCTTCCTGGACTCAAGTTTGTCCGTGAACACTCAGAGTTACCGATTATTGCCGATGAAAGTGCCAAGCGGGCAAGCGACATTCCGGTGCTCGCTGAATGCGTTGATGGGATCAATATCAAACTCGTCAAGTGTGGTGGATTGCTTGAAGCGCACCGAATGATAAACGTTGCTCGTGCACACGGTTTAAGCGTTATGCTGGGTTGTATGATAGAAAGTTCGCTCGGTATCACCGCCGCTGCACACCTGACACCTCTCGTAGACTATGCCGATCTGGATGGTCATCTGCTCATTGCGAACGATCCCTACACCGGTGTTAGCCTTGATAAGGGACAATTGATACTACCAAACCGTCCCGGTATCGGGGTTAGATGAAATGTTTTCACTTAAAGTTATATACACAACTACTAAACCCAATGGAGAAAATGAAAATGGCAAAATCAAACCGCAATGTCCTCATTACCGGCGGCACAGGTATATTAGGGAGTGCCGTCACCAAAGCGTATCTCGCCCAAGGTGATAACGTCGCTGTGACGTATCTGTTTGATGATGAAGTTGAACGCTTCAAAGAGTTCAATCCAGACTTTTTTGACGATGTCACCTTCCTCTTTGCGAACGTTACAGAGGAAGCCGAGGTTCAGAAAACCGTCGAGGAATTCTTATCCAAATTCGGTTCGCTGGACGTATTAGTGAACATCGTTGGTGGGTTTGTCGGTGGGATTCCAACTGCGGAACTTGAAGAGAGCAGATGGGACTTCATGATGAACCTTAATCTCAAATCGGTCTTCCTGTGTTGTAAAACAGTCATACCACACATGACAGAGCGGGGCTACGGTAAGATCATTAACGTTTCCGCACGCGCTGGATTAAAAGGTGAGGCGGGATTGAGTGCTTATTGTGTCTCTAAAGGTGGTGTCCGCACCTTGACCGAGTCGTTGGCGGCTGAGGTGATGGATTCAGGAGTAAATGTCAATGCGATTATGCCAAGCGTTATGGATACCCCCGCTAACCGTGAATCTATGCCGGACGAGGAGCATGACCGGTGGGTAGCACCTGCCGATGTCGCTAAAGTGATATGCTTCCTGACCTCCGATGATGCAACTATCATCAACGGTGCGGCTATCCCCGTTTACGGCAGAGCCTAATCTATTGACCTCTTACACGGGCGGACATTTTAGTCCGCCCATATTCTAATATCCATAACCCAAATGACATCTTGAAAGAAGGTTCGCGTATATCTGTTTATCCCTCGTGGTCCTGTCCCATTTTGTGCAGAGCCCGAATCCGTTTGCACAATTTCGGGCAGTATCTCAATATATGACTTGAGAATTTGCCGATATTCGGCGTTTCCGATAATGGCACACAAATTGCTGATGTACCTTACAAAATTTGTAAAATGTTGTGAAACTTTCAAATCACGATAGAGACTTCGGAGGTATAAGGCAATGCGTATCAAAAGATTTTCAAGCGCACTTCTCATTTCAGTGGCACTCCACTTCATCTTTATGTTTATCGTAGAGAGCCGATTTAGTGTGTCAACCCACTATTCTGATGATATCCCAGAGTTGGAATTATTGTATGAGTCGGTCCCGTTACGCCCTGGAATCCGCAAAGCACCCAAAAATGCCCCTGTTATCATACCGAGAGGGGTTACGCCATCGAAGATACCCGTGCCGACAACTGTAACAAACGTGGACTTACCTGTTTCAGATGCCCCCGGTGCTTTAGCGTACCCCGCGGAGGTTACACCATCGAACACACCCGTGCCAACAGCTGTAACACACCTGGATTTACCTGTTTCAGATGCCCCCGGTGCTTCAGCGTACCCCGTGCCTGTCGCGGAAGGTGGCGTCCCTCAGGTGAAAGTCGCTTTTGAACGTCCACCAGGACTCGCAATGGTTGAAAACGTCGGTGCGTCCGAAACCAGCAGTCAAAACATGATTCGCGGTTATGTAAAAGTCCCGCAATGGCATCCGTCCTTGAACCCACCAAACGGTGCCGTTTATGGCGATGTCTTCTTTAAAGGTTCTGATACCAATCCGTTCATTGATACAGAAGATGATGCGTTTTCAACGTTTGGCATGGATGTAGATACCGCTTCATATACCATCGCGCGACGCTTCTTCCAAGATGGACTTTTGCCGCCACCAGAAGCGATACGCGTCGAAGAATTTGTCAACGCATTTGCGTATAATTACACGCCCCCGCCCGACGAGACATTCGCTATCCACCTTGAAGGCGCGCCTTCAAAGTTTGGCGAAGGGAAGCGGCTTCAATTACTGCGAATCGGCATCCAAGGTCGCGTTATTCCTGACACCGATCGAAAGGATGCGATACTTACCTTTGTCATTGATGTCTCCGGCTCAATGGATATGGAAAATCGGTTGGAGTTTGTAAAACGAGCGTTAACACTTCTGGTGGAGCAACTGCGTCCCGAAGACAAGGTAGGTATTGTCGTATACGGTTCCAATGCGCGAGTCGTTCTGCCGCATACCGGCATAGTGAATCAGGAACACATCTTAACGGCAATCCGTGCCCTTAGGACAGAAGGCGCAACGAATGCAGAGGCAGGGCTGCGGATGGGATATAAACTCGCCTTCCAGAATTTGAAACCCAATTACATCAACCGCGTAATCCTGTGTTCAGACGGTGTTGCGAATGTCGGGGAAACCGGTTCCGATGCGATTCTCAAAGAAATTCGTACCTACGTTAAGGAAGGCATAACACTGACAACGGTCGGTTTCGGGGTGGAGAATTACAACGATACTCTTATGGAGCGGCTTGCGAATGACGGCAATGGTAGTTATGCCTATGTCGATACGCTGAACGAGGCGAAACGTGTTTTTGTGGAAAATCTGACAGGCACACTACAAATCGTTGCGAAAGATGCCAAAATTCAAGTCGAGTTTAACCCGGAAACTGTCAGCCGATTTCGGTTGCTGGGGTATGAAAATCGGCGACTTGCCCATGAAGAGTTCCGTGATGACGCTGTAGATGCCGGCGAAGTCGGTGCAGGACATAGTGTCACCGCGCTTTATGAAATTAAGCTTCACGAAAATGCCGATGGCAAACTCGCGACGGTTTCCATCCGGCACGAAAATCCGGACACAGAAAATGTAACGGAGATAAACGCGTCGATTTCTACAGATGCCCTGAAGGGTTCATTTGAAGAGACAACACCTGCGTTCCAACTGGTTGCTTCTGTTGCGGAGTTCGCCGAAATTTTGCGAGGTAGCTTCTGGGCACAGGAAGGAAGTTTGGAACTCGTTCGTGAAACAATTGAAGGTGTCTTACCGCATATCGATGCGAAGACTCGGGAACATAGCGTGAGGAATGAAGAGTTGCTCAGCCTTGTACGGAAAGCACACCGTCTTAAGGAACAACAAGAGGAAGGGTGATATGTATTTTAACAGGGCGATTTCAGTTCCCACTTTTCCGCAAGTGAATCGCCCTGTACGCAGGAGCCATTCGGTTCTTTTATCGACGAAACGGTTCATCCAGTTGCGTCTGCACAAGCCACTCCAAAATTTGCAGGCGCAACGCCGTTTCAATATCCGCAACTTCAGATCTACCGGCAAGGTTCTGTATCTCATTTGGATCGTTTTGCACATGAAATAAAAGATAAACCTCACCGTTTGCATTGAGTGCTATCTTCCATTCCCGATTTAAAAGCATAATCTCGCCTTCTATCTCGGAAATTGCAAAGTCTCGGTGTGTCGCTTCAGGTTGCGTCAACACGGGACACAACGATTTTCCGAATTGGCGATGCTCTAACTCGCCACCCGCCATCTCAACAAGCGTCGGACCGATGTCGATCCATTCCACTGGACTTTCACAAATTGTTCCAGTGGGAGGGGTGTTTTTGCTTGGGTGTTCCCCCGATCCCTTAGGGGTTCGCACGAGGAGCGGAATCCGAACTGCCCCGTTCAGAAAATTGCTCTTATAGATGAGTCCATAATCCCCATTCATTTCACCATGGTCGGAGGTGTGGACAATGATTGTATTTCCGAGTTCACCGCGCGCCTCAATTGCGTCAAGAATCTCGCCGATCTGATCATCGATAAGTGTCACGCTACCTGCGTAATTCGCCCGGAGTCTTCCGATTTCGCCGGGTTCAAACGCCGGGTTCAGACGCTCCATGAGCCTGTCCAAATGTCCTGTGGGACGCCTTTCCATAAATGGACGCGGGACTGCTGGCGGCATGTCCTCCGGATCGTACATGCTGGCGTAAGGTTGAGGCGTATCCCACGGTTCGTGTGGACCACCAAAACTCACCCAGCAGCACCAAGGTTCGTCCCGCTCATAGTTCTGGAGGTATTGCTTCGCCTGTTGTCCGACGTAGACATCGGCGTAATCTTCGAGTCCCAACGTCGAAGGACGGACGAGATACGGTTTCGTGCCGAACCGCTCGCGATAATCGGCGCGGTAAGCATCCCACAAGCCCTTTTCCTCCCACATAGCCGTCATGTGGGATAAGACATTCGCGCTTGCCCGCGGGCCACCGATCTCGTTCACATCGTCCAATCCATAAGCGTTCATTAAGTCTTCGCGTTCGCGCAGATCACCACTGTGCGGATGGAGATGCGTTTTCCCGAAAAGACTTGTCCGATATCCAGCATCACGCACGGCTTGCATCCATGTCGGCGTTTCGGCAGGCATCTGGTGATTCATGTTGTTCCAGACATGCGTGTTATGGGGATACAACCCAGTCGCCAAACTGAGTCGCGTCGGGATACAGACCGGCGATGTAGTGACGCAGTTTGTGAATCGGATACCTTCACCGGCAATCCGATCCAAATTTGGGGTCTGGACCCAATCGCCACTGCAACCCATCGCGTCCCAACGCTGTTGGTCTGTCATAAGGAGAAGGATATTCGGGGTGGTTGCCATCGCTATCCTCGTTCAATTCCGGCTTCTTTAAAAGCGTTCGCCAGTGTTTCATAAGAGAGCGTCGCGGCGGCGAGTGGATCGTAGTCTTCCCGTGCTTGCACCATGAAGCTCACCTCAGCTGTAATGAACCCATCATAGCCGTGTGCTTGCATCCGCTTGAGATAGTCAACGTAATCGAAAGGACCTTCACCGGGGATGAGGAATTCGTGGTCGGGTGCAGTGCCGCGCTGGTCTTTGACGTGCGTATGCGCTGATACGGGTGCTAACGCTGATACTGTCTCTTCGGTTGTCATACCGACAATATCAAAATGGCTGATGTCAAAGTTAACCTTGAGATATGGCGAATTAACGATTTCAAGAAGTTCCAACACCTTCGCGGGTGTATCAATGATCGCACCAACATGGGGTTCCATCGCAATGGTGACACCGCGCGATGCCCCGTAATCAACAAGTTCTCCTACCCGTTCTGCAAGGAAATCTTTTTTGATCTCCCATTCCTCCGGTTTTCCACCTGGGGTCGTATTGACAGCGGGCGGTTCGTCCCCCTGCGCGAGCTCAACAGCCAAATCAACGCCGCCTTTCAACCGCCACATGTTTTTCGCATGTGCCTCCGGATCTATCTCCAACAGACTGGAATGCGCCGCGATGGCTGGCAATGCCAAATTATGCTGTTGGAACAGGGATGCAATCCGTTTCCGTTCTGCGGCGTCAAGCGTGCTGAGTTCGGTCGTAAAGCGCGGGATGATGGTGAGTTCAACACCATCGTATCCGAGGTTCGCGAGATGAGAGAGAGCGGTGTCTATGGGGACGGTAGGCATCCCCCATGTGCTATATCCAAGTTTCATTTTTTTATTATACCTTGCGGATAAGTCATAGCATCCGCGAGTTTAACGGTCTGCGTGTTCGAGCCGCCTGCGCCGTTGTTGCAGGCTTGGGTTTCGTTAAAATCCGAGAAATCTATGTCATCAACAATATGGAACATAAGGCAGAAACTGAATAGTTAAAAAACGTCAAAAAATTGTGCCGAGCCAATCGTTGAGTAGGAAATCAACGCGTTGAATCAGAAGTGCCACACGTCCCATGACAGTGTTCCCGAATGCGGAACCGAACCCTATCATGAGGAAAGCGATACCGACTTTTGAAAGTCCACCGACCGCACCGGTATGTTCTACCGAGAAAAAGAAATAGGTGAGTGTACATACAACGCCAATAACCATGAGGATGGCACCAAAAATCTCAAATGCATTCAGCGTCCCTATTCCTGAAAATGGTGTGAGTGTTCCATGGATTTGTGCGAAAATGTCTGTTTGCAACACGTTTGGAATCATTATTCCTGAGGTAATGGCCATCAAAATCGCGATAGGATAACGAATCAACCAAGCGTACTGTGAAGATAGTCGCGCGAAGAATAACAATCCAATACAGATAGGTATCAATGTGAGGAAGCCAAGCGATGATGCTTCACCTGTTACTGCCTTTTTGATCGGATCCCAAGCATATGGGATAAACCCCAAGTAGATGTTGAGAACGATAAGATATCCAACGGACATACCGACTAAAAGATGCTCTGCAAAGCGGTAGAAAGGGTTATCGCGATAGAGAAAACTATAGATACAGAGCGTCAAAAACGCCGCAATCCAAATGCCTAAAAATTCCATAAAGTTTTACTCCTCTCGTCGGCGCAGAACAAAGAAAGCAATGTTTCCTATCACCACTAATCCGACAATCAAAAGATGCACAAAAGATGCGGTATTTATTCCCTTTGTTCCGTCTCCTGTTACCTTTATTAATTTTTCGTATTCTCCAGCACCCCGGAATCCGGACATCAAACCTACCAACTGTCCTGTCTGTAGATACGGGTACATCTGGGATACAATTACACCTGTAACTCCTGCGGCGATCTGCAAATTGTATTTAGTGTTGGCGTAAATAATCCAGAGTTCTACTGAGGCACCCGCAGCAAGGTCTAAGAGCAGCGAAATTTGATCGTAGTTAGTAATATTTTGCATTATCGGAATTTCGTTGATCGGTTTTCCTGAATAATCGCTGTCAAAGACGCTGGCAATTTCCGCGCCCATCCCAAGGATGACCAAACTACCGCCGGGACGATATCCAAGTAGGACATAGTCTTCACCATATACAGCACCCTTTTCGTCAGCGACTTTCCGCATCACCTTATCTGCAAGTGGCACGGCTTCAGGGTCCAATGTCATTCCAATGATCTTTATCCCTGTATCAAAACAGTGTTTCATGACTGCTTCAGCCATCGGTTCAGGTTCTGCAAATGAGGAGGGACCATAATCAAAAGAGATTATAATCGTCGCGCCGGTAGGAAGCGCGTCAATATAATCATAGAGTTTCTGCGTGGGTTCAGAGACGCTGAGAGGCATATTAAGAGGTAGTAAAATTGGCGCAATGACTACCACTGCAACGAGAATAAAGATAATTCGTCGATCCACATTCATCAATTTTTCAAACATTTGTTAATCTCCTCCTCCGCCTAAATATGAGCGCTCGATTCCCAAGATGATCCGAATAGATTGTGAAATTGCGCCGAGACTCACCCCGATGATAATTCCGCGTCTTGCTGAGAGATTCGGATTATCCAATATCCACTGACGAGCGTTTGAGGCAGCTTCAGGCCAAATTAAATCTCCGACAGGTACATTCCCCAGCATTACGATCACTGCAGTGACAAGGAGTAGCGTCGCCTCAAACGTTCTAGCCCGAAAGGCACGATAGGCAGCAGACGAAATAAAAAAGGCGAGGAGCGAAAACATCGTCGCCTCCATTGGCACCTGAACGTTATTGAACAGCCATGCAAAGGTGGGATGCTGAGGTCCATAAGGAACACCTGCCACAGCCATCGTGATCATACCCGCAAATACAACAAAACTATATTGCCAATATTCGGTACGTCGTTGAATACGGGTCCAATGGGTTTGGATAAGCGTCATCACGGCTAACACAAAAACGAAGGGTGTAATCACCCGTCCCCAATTCGCAATTTCCTTGTAAATCGCCTGAGAAGTGGCATGTGGACTAAACTCGGTGATAATCATTACAACACCGAAAAGAAAGCAGAGGACTAAAGGGACTTGTTGTTTCATAATATTTTAATATGGGCTTGCAAGCTGTGCCCTAAATCTCCTAATTCACTCTTTGTAAGAGTGTCGTAATCCAATTGACACCAAGAATTTCAAGAGCTACACCAAGCACAATCATCCCCAAAATTATAACTTTGCTCCAGTCTTGTCCCTTGAGACTCCCGAGGAACATGGGATCCTTAGAGAGATATGCTGTTGCTGCATAGAGTTCTTCACCGATGAGGGTATAATCACATGCAGCAATGAAGAACGGAAGTTGGTGTTCAGAATCTGTTCCGGCGATCTGAATAGCACCAATAGAATTCCCGGTTTCAGCAAGGATAAGGGACTCGGCAAAGAATGTTCCCTGTAAAAATATCGCGGCAGGTTTCTCACGAACCATCATACCATCAACACCTGCGGCATAAGCGAACTGGGTTCCAGTGAGATAGAAAATGTTTTCCTCGTTGTAGGCATCTGGGCGCCCCTCATCCAGATATGCGGTTTTCACCATCTCGCGCACCACATTTAGCACAATTGGATCATTACACGGGACCCGCAAAGGGGTCTCATAATCTGCTGTTCGGCGTGCCACCTGCCCGAGAATCGTCATACTCGCAATAGTCGCAACTCTCTCTATATTGGCTATCCCTAAAACGTAAAGAATGGAACGTCCCATTTCTGTGGCTCTACCAAGTGCCTCATCTACTGCCTCTAAACCTGGAATACGCCGGACAAATACCTCTTTGCCACTTCGCGCCCTATAGATACTCCAAACAATAACTGTAGAAAAGAGAAGCATAAAGATAAGAAGGCGTGTTTTCCCTGTGTGGAACCATTCACCCGTTCCTTTAACTGGAGAGGTCTCTTCAGATTCCACTGTTGCCTGTGTGTCGCTAACAGCGCGCACGATGTAGGCGTAGGCGTTCCCTTTTTCGATAGAGGCATCAACATAAGTCGTCGTTCCAACAGGTAACATCTCGCCAATTTCTTCGAGACCGCCGCCTGCAATTCGACGCAGGATTTGATACCCGCTGATACCGCTATCCTCTGGTGCGGCATCCCATTTTATGGTGATGCTGCTACCGTCATCGTTGGGTGTATCCACTGCCGTGACATTTGACGGTGGCGAAAGTCCTTGGCTGAATGCAATGCTAATACTCATGCATAAAACCAAGCAGACGACTCCCCGTTGCGTTATATATTTCATAAGTTATTAATTCCTCTTTAATAGTTATCAGTTACAAAAGGGTGTTTGCTTGAGTATCTCCCTTGTTAAACGAAAATTTCTTCACTGAAAACCAACAACTGAAAGCCTGCGCAGCAGGCGAACCGACAACCATTAACAAAAACATTGCGCTATCGCTTGTAGAACATGCCGATCCTCTACATCGTCGCGGATAACGACTTCTCCGATACGTGTCGGCAGGATGAGGCGGAGTTTACCGCCTAACGTCTTTTTATCTAAATACATCGCGTCACATAAGGCTTCAGGGGTAAGGTCAGAAGGGAGCGTGATGGGCAATTTTGTACGCTTTAAAAGCGCGCGTTGCCGTTGAAAATCGGTTTCAGAGAACATTTCTAAATTGACAGCCAACTGCGCCGCACAATTCATACCGATGGAGACCGCTTCGCCGTGTCGATATCTGTTGTAGTGTGTCAGTGCTTCCAGCGCGTGTCCAAAGGTGTGTCCATAATTCAGCACCATCCGCAGTCGGCTTTCCTTTTCATCTTTAGCGACGATCTCTGCCTTGTTGACGCACGCCTGTGAGATAATTTCAATAAGTGTCGTGTCGTCTAAGTTTAGGATAGCCTCCAGATTTTCTTCAACCCTTTCAAACAGCGGTTCATCACGGATAACACCCATTTTGATAACTTCGATAAGTCCTGCGCGGATGTCGCGTTGTGGCAAGGTCTTGAGTGTTCCTACATCAATAACGACCAACTTCGGTTGATGAAACGCACCGATGAGATTTTTGCCTTTTGGGTGATTAATCGCAGTCTTACCACCGACGCTCGCATCAACTTGCGCTTGTAACGTCGTAGGAATCTGAACGTAAGGAATACCCCGCATGTATACAGCGGCGGCGAACCCAGCCAAATCACCGATGACACCACCACCAAGAGCAATGATTATTGAACCCCGATCGAGTTGGTGTTCCACCAAACTGTCCTGTATCCGGGAGAACTGCGCCAACGATTTGCTCTCTTCGCCACCGAGCACTTCAATCGTGCAGACATCAAGTCCGACATCTTTGAGGCTCTTCAGCACAACAGGCATATAGCGCGTTTTGACAAACGCGTCCGAAACGATGAGCACCTTATTTGATTTTGTATGGGGTGTAAGCAGTTCCCCAACGCCGTTGAGGAGTTCTGTCCCAACAACAAGTGGATAACTGTTATCTCCAAGTTCCACATGTAAGGTTTTCATCATTTTGGATTCCTGGTGCTTTTCCGAAACATCCGTTTGATGTGCATGATAATTTCACCAAATGAGCGTCCCGTTGTGCTTATCATGTGATCGGAAACCTCTGCATAGTAGGGATGTCGTTCTGCCAACATCGACTGGATTTTCGCGAGTGGATCAGGAGTTTGGAGTAGAGGTCGGTGTGCTTGGTGTCCAACACGCTTATAGATTTCCTCCGGCGTTGCTGTAAGGCAGAAGACAACGCCATTTCGCTTCAGTTCTATCATATTGGCTTCTCTCAGGACGACTCCACCACCGGTGGAAATAACGTGGTTTTGCAGTTTCGACACCTGACGAACGGCTTCACTCTCAAGCTCCCGAAAAGCAGGTTCCCCGTCCTCCGCGAAGATGTCGCTGATACGCCGCCTACTGTTTCGTTCAACAATCTCGTCTGTATCCACGTAGCGCATCCGCAGTTGTGAAGAAATCCGTCTTCCGATAGAAGTTTTTCCTGTGCCCATAAAACCGACAAGCACAATATTGGGGCGTTTTTCGACGGGTCGTTGCACCTGATTTCTACCTCTTAATAGTTTTAACCATCAACTCGTGCTTTAACATTTATAACCGAGTCGAGTTGACGGTTAAAGTTATTCGTTATCCGTCGCCAGTTAAAGAGGTCATTGGTAACAGTGGTACCGTAGGTTGGGTTGAGCGATAAAAACTCAATCTTCTCTCGTTGCTTACGAAACTGCAGCCAAGACTCGATGCTTGTAAACAGATCCAGCGAAACCCAACAAATTCACCGTTTTCAGAAAAACATCGTTGGGTTTCACTCAGGCTTTGGATGTTCAAGGACTCCCTGGACTTTGAAGTCGATTGTCTTTGTCCAATCTTTCGGAGGCACTCGTTCAACCCAACCTACGGTGTGTGCATAGTTTTCTCTGCGTTCTGCCGACATGTGCAACTGACAACCGAACTGAAGACTGATAACTATTATAACACCTTTGAAAAATATTGCAAAGGTTTTGCACCAATTTTTGAGGTATGGTATAATTACAAAAATGATAAGATGTTTCTTTTTTCTTGGAAATATCAAATAAAAACCGTAGCCTGCAACAACGGCGCAGGGTTTTTGCTGGGGTGTTTCCCCCAGATATACGCATAAGCAATGTATTTATCAAACCCACCTCACCGAATCGCAAGGTATAATTAAAAGATGGCACGACAGCTCAGAATGGTACGTCCCAATTTAGAAAATTTACCCGAACTCGAACTCCCGCCAGGCTACGGCATACGAACCTATCGTGAGGGAGATGAGGTGCATTGGGCACATATCATTAGTGACTCGTTTGGCGGAAGAAAACGCACTGCTCAAGATACGAGGAACGAGATTACCGGTAGAGACGTATTCATTCCTAATGGACTCTATTTCGCAACACATCAGGATGTTCCCGTTGGGACTGCCTGCGCATGGCGGGAATCTGTGGATGAGAAGGATGTCGGATATGTGCACATGGTAGGCGTTGTCGCTGAACACACCGGACATAAACTCGGAAAATGGGTCTCGCTCGCCGTTCTTATCTATTTCCGCGACAACGGATTCAAATGCTCAATGCTGGATACCGACGATTTCCGTGTTCCTGCTGTCAAGACTTATCTGAATTTAGGATTCATCCCCGTTTACGTTGAAGACGGACAACCCAAACGGTGGCGAGACATTTTTGAGAAATTGGGACTGCCCTCTATGTCCTCGCAAATCGAGAACGTCAGAGAAACACTTTCTGAGGATCTGTGGGTGAAAGTATCGCGTTAGAAGTAGCATGGAAGATCAACTCAAAATGGCTCGTCACAGTTTAGAAAATCTGCCGACGCTCCAGTGTCCTGAAGGGTACCATATCCGCACCTACCGACAAGGAGACGAAACACATTGGGCGCGAATCATGGACATCGCCTTCGTAGACCAAGGCAGAACCGCCCAAGATACCTACACTCACGTTATTAACCAACCCAATTTCGATCCAGATGGCTTTTGTTTCGTTGTTCACAAAGATATGCCTATCGGTACAGCGTGTGCTTGGCAGGAATCTCTTCGTGGCAAACCGATTGGCTACATCGACATGCTTGCTGTGCTGCCGGAGCACACAGGGCATAGACTCGGAAAATGGTTAACAGTGTTTCTCCTGCACTATTTTAAAGAGCGACGTGTGGCATCCGTAATGTTAGACACAGACGATTTTCGACTCCCCGCAATCAAAAATTATCTCAACTTAGGGTTCGTTCCTGTTTATGCGGGTGAAAACCACCTGCTACGTTGGCGGAGTATCTTTGAAAAGCTGGACCTTTTCCAAAAATGAGAGTACTTCTCGCGGTGAGAAACTGTTTTCGTTTATCGAATAGCTTTGTTATACCCGCGATCCTCATCAGTGGCTTCAGTCTCCGACTCATCGGCATAAACATCGGCTTGCCTGATGCTCCCGACCCCCGTGAAGTGCTAATCGCACGAGATGTTCTGAATCTAATCCACTTCACAGCCCCTCCTCAAATCTACAACTGGCCCGGAACGGCATGGTTTTACATCATTGCGGTGGTAGGTAAATTGCTGTCGCTTACGGGTTGGCAATTAACGGAAGCCCGCGTAATCTTATTGGCACGCGGTATCAACGTTTTGTTGTCTACAGCGACACTTTGGTTCACCTATCGCATCGGCGTTCACTGTTTCAGCAAACATATAGGTCAGATTGCGACCGGATTACTCGCTGTGGCGATGTTACATGCCACGAATGAATCACGCTTCGCACTTGTTGACATCCCCGCGACTTTTTGTGTAACGTTGTTTCTCTATTTTGTGACGCGTGAGCGGTCTTCCTCAGACGCGCTCACATTTCAAACAACGGTATGGCTCGGCGTTATCGCAGGAGTTGGTTTCGCAGTCAAATTTACAACTGTTTTCGCGGGATTCTCTCTGCTGGTTTTCGCTCTAAGTAAAGACTTTCCCCCACGCGGTAGATGCGGTTTGAAACCAGGGTTCCCACCCGTTACTGGGAAGGGACACCTACCAGGGAGCTCCGGAACTCCTAAAAAATTAGCAACAATCATCGGCTTTTCTGTCCTAACCTTTACGTTCCTCTGCCCCTATTGGCTCATTGATCTATTTTCACCGGAGTGGAATTTCTTCTTTGAGGATTTCTGGTACGAAGCCACCCATTACCATCGCGGGCACTTCGGTCTCATCGCTGCGGGAGAATCTGGGTTGTTCCATCGGTTTATCTATCTGTGGACGCTCCTGAAATGGGGTATGGGATTGCCCCTTGCACTCCTCGCGAGTTTGGGAGTCGTATGTGCGATGGTGGAGATAAAAAGAAATCGCGAGCATGGGAAAACACCCAAGCAAAAACACTCGCTCCTACAAAAAGAGCAGGCGGTTGGTAAGTTTGCTACAGCAGAAGTGCTTCTGCTATCTTTTGTGCTTCCGTATCTACTCTTTATCGGGATACATAAAGTTAAGTTTGCACGTCATCTACTCATACTCTATCCGACGCTCACTGTGCTCGCCGCTGCCGCATTCGTCCGTTTTCCGAACATTGTAAAAACCCTATTTCAGTCGGTCCGTCCACGCGAGACTCTGAATTCCCCGCATTCCACTGAAAGATTCAATACATTTGGGAAATGGTTTGGCATAGTTTTGGGGGGTGTTGTCGTG
This sequence comes from Candidatus Poribacteria bacterium, assembly GCA_965208635.1. Classification (GTDB taxonomy): domain Bacteria; phylum Poribacteria; class WGA-4E; order WGA-4E; family WGA-3G; genus WGA-3G. The sequence goes on along the minus strand of OZ242349.1, from coordinate 3,560,090 downwards.
CTTTACTCCTTAATTTATACCCTTTCCTTCACCTCTATCCAGTTCTCGCAACCCACTAAAATTGCAGCATCCGACTGGATAGCCACACACATTCCTCAAGAGGACTCCATTGCTATTGCGCCAGAGACCTTATTCGACTGGCTTCTTCCTGAGTTAGATTTCGTCGTAACAGATGAAAAGGTGAAATGGGTTCTTATCCTCGTGCCAGATCTTGAAGTGTTCCGAAAATACCAAGAGGCACCTCAACGCTATCAAGCTGAGGATTGGTACCCTCTCAGTGAAATTGGATTCGAGGAAACGCTTGCGTTTTACGAGCGAGTCTTAGGGGAAGGAAGTCGATATGAATTGCACAAGACCTTCCGGTGCGCGCCGAAGTTCTTAGGTATCGAAATAATATCCGATAGTGCTGCCCCATTTCCGATGCGAGCACTTGCACATCCAGAACTCCGCATCTATCGGTATGTCAACTGAATGGTGCGGTGAAGTGTAAAGACTTAGGATCTCGCGTGATCGTTCACATCAGGGGGTTCTTGAAATGACCCTTTTGAATAGGGACAATCGTTGATAGGATTTGATAAAGCACATCCGATGCAATCGCGTCGGCATCAATGATTCGAACCATGTCTTGGGGATAGTGATCAATCAATGGTTCGGTTTCCCGTTTGTAAACGTCCCACCGATAGCGAACCACCATTTCTTCAGCATCATCGATTCGATTCTCTTTAAGTGCCCGCCCACGGATCCGTTTAAACATAACCTCGCGGTCTTCACAGACCATGTAGATCACCTTAAAGAGTTTTATATAGGGTGCTATCAAACCTGCTTGTATAATGTTCCGTGGGATACCATCAAGGATAAGCAGATCGGTTTCCGGCGAGTAAATCTGCTCACGGACCTTAGCCGCCATGTAGTCTTGCCAGATTTTGATTGTGATGTGATCTGGGACTAATTTACCGATTCCTGCGTATTCTTGGAAAATCTGTCCGCATTTGGAATTGACATCAAGTTCGCGGAACATATCTCCGCTGGAGACATGGAAAATGCCAGGGATTTGTGATAGCATTTTCCCTTGTGTTCCCTTGCCAACACCAGGGGGACCCACAAGCATCACTGCTTGATAACACAGTCCATCCGCCTCGTGTAGAGGGCTTATATCCATTGTCATGTCTGTTTTTGTCCTCTGCCGCCTTTATTCCTCGTCGTTGAGTTAGCGCGATTCACATGCCTGTCTATAATAAATCTTACGCTCCAAGAAGGTGTTCAAGAATATAGAAGTCCAAACCTTCATAATCTCTATCGGTGATAAATTCCTGTTCGACCTTTTTGTCAAACGTTCGGACCTTCTCAAGTAGGTTAAGGAAGGTTCTACGACTACTCAATAGGTGTTTTGTTGAGATGTCACGGGGTTGGGTTCGCATGACTTTCACATCTAATCCGATAAATTCGCCGTTTCTACCGTATCCGTTTTCTTCCAGGACCCGTACCTGATTAAACGCACGCCGCAAATTGACTGAACCGAACGCCTTATCTTGGTCGAATTTTAACCCATTTTGGTCGTTGAGATGGACGCTCCAAAGTTTCTTATGATAGAGCGCATATCCCATCTCGTCCGATGGTTCTAAACCTGCGAGAATAGCATGCGCACTTTCGATTAACCCGCCAACGCGCTCCGGTGCGTCACTGGCATAGGCTAAACCGATAGCGTGTCCGATGGTAGGAATGTAAGCGATGTCCATCGGTTCGTTCGGTTTGGGTTCTATAAGGATTCGGACTTCTGGATCGTATTCAAGCAAGGCGTTCATTGCGTCCAAAATTTGCCCAACCGCCCCTGCTGAATCTTTCGTTTCTCGGATATAGGTCCCTTCACGTGCAAGCCACAACACGAGATTTTGGCACCCAATCTCGTTCGCGATATCCACACACCGTTTTGAACGTTCCAGGGCATAGTGCCTTTCTTTTGGGGAATTAGAAGTGTAGGCTCCATCAATCGTCTGTGGAGATTCCCACAACCGAGGTGCCACGACCTCTGCTGTCAACCCGTGGTCGTCGAGTTGTTTTTTGACAGATTTTGTCTGCGCTATCAGTTGCGCATGTGTTTTCTCGTCAATATCCGGCACAATGTCATCGTCGTGAAACTGAATTCCAACAAAACCGAGATCGCGATAAAATCCAACCTTTTCATCGAAACTGAACGCCTCCCGAACAGGGGGTCCAAAAGGGTCTGTTCCTTCGTGTATATTCCATGGTCCGAAAGAGAAACAATATTCTGTTGTTCCTTTAGCGGGTTCGCTCATCATCTTCTCCTGTACGCAACGTTTTTTCTTCCATTTCGTTACAAAAATTGCCTTGATCGCTTTGTTTTGGAAACGTTACGGTAGCGATAAAGGATACGAAAAAACTGCTTGACTTTTCTAATCAGTATACAGTATTATTTAAAATGTGTCAAGCAATTCTGTAGTTAGCACTTGCAAACCGATATTGCGAATCAGACATGCTGGATTAAAAAGGAACCTTCCCGGAATGTTACCCATATCTCGCGCGATTCTCTCTTATTCATATCTATTTTATCTTTTTATGCTCACGCTGAATCTACCTGTCCAGCATATAGACGCCGCGGATCATGAAGGCGAAGGAAGCACACCACCTCCAACTATCAACGACGCAATTAGCAAAGCGCAATCACTGATATTAGGGACAACATCAACAGAAACCTTCAGTTTTACAGATGTTTATCATATAGAACTCAGCCTAAATATACCGGGTAATATCGAACTGATCGCCACAGAAAGCGATGTCATCACGGTTACGCTTGAGAAACAGGCACGGGCAACCACAAACACAAAACAGGACGATCTGATCCGAGACTTTCTTAATAATATCACCTTCACTGGAACACAAAGCGATGATACGCTCCAGTTGAAGATACGACTACCGGGTAATTCTCCTGAAGCACAGCTGGGTCCGCCACTTAACCCGGAAAATTTACAAGTTGTGCGCTATGATGGACTCCAACTGAAATGTATAATTAAAACGCCAGCAGATGTCTCTGTTAAACTCCATACCAAAACCGGAGATATATCCGTTCAACGTATTCGTGGAAAGATAGAAGCCTCGACAGAGATTGGAAACGTTCATTTAAATGAGACCTCAGGCAATTATAACATCGGTGTGACAAAGGGCAACATTGACGGACAAATTTTGCTAACCCAAGGGCAAAATAAGTTAGAAACCCAAAACGGCTCAATCGGATTAGTGGTACTTGACCCCGTTGCGGCACCAATGGACATAACCGCGCAGGGTGGTAGCATTCGTTTACGACTCCCTGAAAATTATGGTGCCGATGTCGAGTTTGAGAGTCAAAAACAGCAAATTGTTGTCAATCTGCCCGCACACTTTGATGAGGAAACAGGATTCACCATTATTAACGATGGTGGACCGCTGTTCCGGTTGAAAGCCACTAACACAATTTCACTGCTACCCAGTTCACCAAGCGGCGAAAAAGCACCCACAGACGCTGAAACGAATCCATTTGTGGATGCTACTCAACCTGTTCCTCAAATAGTAAAAGCACCCGTTATTGATGGCAATTTATCTGAAATCGGGTGGCAAGCAGCTGCACTGCTCTCGCCGTTCCAAAATTCAGATGGCACCGATGTTCCAAGCAATCCAACTGAAACTTTTTTAATGTGGGATGCTGAGAATTTCTATGTCGGTGTAAAGGCATATGTGTCTGACTCGTTTCTTCCCTACGTTTCACAGACCCAGCATGATTCACCAATCTGGGAGGACGAATGTATTGAAATTCTGATTGATCCCGACCCGAAAACTGGTATCTATTATCACCTTGTTATTAACCCAATTAGTGCGTATTTCGATCAACGTGTTAATACACCCGGAGAACCCAGTTTTCAGTTTGCCCCTCGTGATGTTCAAGCTACTTTGAATCGACAATCGATGCAAACAGCGTTTGATGCAGATAGCGCATGGAACTCAGAAGCGAAAGTTGCCAGCCAAATTAACACGACCTTTTGGAGTCTTGAAGTCGCTCTCCCGCGTAAAATATTGGAGCCTTCTCCTGAGGTGGATTCGCAGTCTGCCCCTTCTGTTGAAAGCAGGTGGCTTTTTAACGTCCATCGTAAGCTGTATAGCAGCAATATGAAGAGTCTTATTCCCGCTAAGTCCAGGGAATATAGTTATTGGCAGCCGACTTATGATAACGAGTATCCATGGTGGCCCCACTCACCGCACGAGTATGTAGGAGCACTTTCGGGGCATTATGGTCCGGCAATGGGAGTTTTGGAATTCGTCACAACACCACCCGTCTCTGAAGACTTCGCATCTGAAACGAAGGTGCGAGTTGCGACTATTGAAATTAAAGGTAACACCAAAATTCCAACAGAGGCTGTTCAACAGTCCCTCCCCATTCAGACTGAAGATATTATCACAAGTCCACAACTTTCTTGGCTAATCACAGAGTTGGGGGAACAGGGTTTATTCCAAGATGTGCGATTGGAAACGAAGCAGGTCAACCTTGGCGATGCAGAAGACAGCAGCAGTCAGCAACCAGAAGGTCTTGTTTCACCAGACCCCGCTTTACCGACAACCAAAAACCAAAAGGATTTTCGTAGACGGGGAAGCCCACACGGGAAACCTCATACCGTTGATTCATCCGAACCAAGAACCATTCCAAGTATCAGTTTGCATATCCGAGTTACGGAAGCCCCAGTGCTTTTTGCTCAGCAAATTAAAATCGAAGGGAACAGAAGTTTCCCCTCACGATTCATCAAGGAGTGGTTTCAGTTAGAATCTGGCTATCTTGCTGTCGCGGCTGTTAGACTGAAGCAACAATTAATTGCTGATTTTTATTTAAATCGTGGATATGAATTCGCCACGGTTGCCTATCAATCCGTCAATGATGTGCTCGAATTTAGCATTGATGAAGGGACATTGCACGAAATTCGCTTCACTGGAAACAGTCGAATCCCGCGAGCGGAACTATTGTCAGCACTTGACCTAAAGACTCAGGACAGTGATGGAGAACGAGGTTCACAAGCCTCAGATATTTACCATCACTCCCTTGGTCAGTCAAAGATAAACAGCATGCGTAAAAAGCTCAGTGAAAACAACGAGCATTTCAAATCGGTGCGGGATTGGCGTGTCCAACGCGAGGGTGGAAAAAATGTCATGATTGTCGATATTGAAGAGCAACCTTTCGCGAGACCTGGCGGTTTTCCGATTCTTCAATTCAATCGTGTTCACGGATTAATGCTTGGCGCGGGTGGAACGCTCTCGACGCGCCTCACGGGTAAAGAACAGGTTTTCGGTTCAATAAGTCATGGGTTTTCGAGCAAAATATGGAACTATCACGCGGGGATCGAAAAGGGGTTCTTTAAACGGCAACTCCTCAAATTCGGAGGGAGTTTCTATAAACTCACCGATGTCAGTTCTAATCTCTATCTACATCAAGGTGATGCGACCTTGAGTGCCACCTATTATGGTTCAGCCCTTCAAGATTATTATCAACGTCAAGGCTCACAGGGATGGATAACTTACGCGCCATCAGAATGGTCGTATCTTAGACTGGAGTTCACTGGGGAAAGGCACGACAACCTTTCCAAATCGACGGATTGGAGTTACTTAAACCGAAATCTGATTAAGCGGGGAAATTCACGGATTAATCGTGGACAATTGAGAAGTCTTTCTCTCGTTTATGCGTTCGATACACGGGATCACAGATCTACTATCACACGACATTTTCACACGCTGTTTTCTGCCAATGAGCGAACTCGGCGTGGCTGGCGTGGTCAATTCGCAGTTGAAATGGTAGGGCAGGGATTCGGAGGAGATTACGACTTCAATTTCTATCGGTTTGAGTTGACGCGCTACACACCTTTGTTCGGCTCGCACCAGCTGAATATTAGAGTCGCGGGTGATTTTTCCGATGCCCGCTTGCCAAGGCAACGGCTCCTTCACCTCGGTGGTGGTAATACCCTGCGCGGTCACGATTTTAATGTATTCGCTGGGGATAACCGGCTTCTCCTTAACCTTGAGTATCGGCTCATCAAAGAGACAATCCCCAGCGGACAAGATGCCGTGTTAGGGTGGACACTCAGTTGTTTCTTGGATACAGGGAGTGTGTGGTGGCATGATGATGCCCCTTTTTCCGATCTTGAAAATTTTACGACAAGGCTCAAAACGTCCATCGGTGTCGGATGCTCTGTTTTCGCAGATCCATTCGGAAATCCTTCACCCTGGAGCCTTGCGCTTGAAGTGGCAGCACCCCTCAATGCATCATTTTCTTTACGAAATCCGATCATCATTTTGCGTTTGGATCGGATGTTTTAATGGCTGTCGGCTATCGGCTATCGGTTAAAGTCTGAACTATGATTTATATGATTATCCGATTTTTCATGATTATCGGAGATTTTATCATTCATAGTAAATCACATAAATCACAAGAATCCTGGTGAAAAAATGAAGACAACACCACTTTATCCCATCCATGCACAACTCGGTGCAACATTCGAGAAACAGCATTTGGATTGGAATATTGCCACCCAATTCACCGATGCTGTCTCCGAACATCATGCGGTCAGAAACAACGTCGGTATTGCCGACGTGTCCTATCGCGGTCGACATCGATTAACGGGTGAAGACCGAGCGAAATTTCTACATCGTATCATCTCCAACGATGTTGAAAGCCTCTCAAGCGGCGAAGGCACTTACGCCACGATCTTAACGCACCGCGGCAAAATTATAGCCGATATGAATATCTCTGTTCTCGAAGACACAATCAGCATCAACACCGCGCCTGAGACGACAGAAAGCCTTTTCAACGAATTGGATAAGTACATCATTGCTGACGATGTCGAACTTTCTGATGTAACCCTTGAAACCGGTGCAATCGCTGTCCACGGTCCAAAATCAACAGATCTTGTTCAATCTGTGCTCAGTATAAACGAACTCGCTGCGTTGCCAGAAGGGTATAATTGCCTCCGTGAGGCAGACTCGCTTTTTAAACACACAATTGTCTGTGTAAGAACAGATGGTACTGGGGAAACGGGTTGGACGCTTTATACCGCTGCCGAGGAATTAGTTCTGCTGTGGGAGACATTAATGACTGAGGGAGCATGTTTTGACGCGCAACCGATCGGTTGGAATGCCCTTGAGTCGCTTCGTATTGAAGCAGGCGTACCGAGATATGGAACAGAATTGACAGATTCTGTTATCCCACTTGAGGCTGAATTAGAACACGCTATCGATTTTGAGAAGGGATGTTATATCGGACAAGAAATTGTAGCGCGCATGAAGTATCGAGGGCACCCAAATCGCCTCTTACGCGGTATTGAAATTGATGCAAACTTAACATCACAAGACTGCCACAGGTATCTTCTGGGCGCGCGAGTTTTCAGAGAGGACAAAGCAGTCGGTTGGATTACAAGTGCTACCTTTGCCCCGACTCTCGAAAAGTCGATTGCTCTCGGTTACGTTCGGATGCAAGTTACCGAAGCAGGTAGCCGTGTCCGCATTGAAACATCAGAAGGATCCGTCGATGGCACGGTTGCGCTTCTGCCATTTTCTTAAGAGCAATTAGACAGATTCTCGTAGGTTGGGTTGAGCGGTAAGTGCGCCATATTCCTGTGTTTCTACCGAAAGTTCCGCTTTTCAAAGATACGTTGGTATAGATAGGTATAGCGAAACCCAACAAATCCATCTGGAAAACTAAAAGATGTTGGGTTTCACTGGTATTTTGGTGATCTCAGATGTGTAGGAGGCTCGGAAGTCATCTTTTATATGAGATTTTCCGTAGATTTCCATTCAACCCAACCTACGCGTTTAATATCAAACTCACGTTACTGACAACTACAGAGGAGGAATCATATGAGGGAACACTCAAGCTTTTCTAAAATTCTACTCGGTTTAGATGGTTCTGCACACGCACAAGCGGCGATTGAATACGCCTGTCAACTCGCCAGCAGCTATAATGCAACAATTACAGGTGTCGCTATCATCGATCAACCCGGTATTCAATCTTCAAGTGGACCCGTGCCAATCGGTGCGACGCGTTATGATATACAACTTGAAGAACAACAGCTAAAGGAAACACAAGAGAAGGCAGGAGCAATACTTGATGGTTTTTCACGTATTTGCGATGCTCGAAACATAAATGCCATTTTACACGCCGATACTGGCAGTCCTGTCTCCGAACTTATTGAGGAGTCCAAATTTCACGATTTCATTGTCATTGGAAAACAAACCGCTTTTGAATATAATGCCAATGAAACTTATGAGACGCTTCAACACGTTTTAAGGAACGGACTTATCCCTGTGTTGGCTGTGCCAGATTCGGTCCGAGAAATTAAGAAGGTCCTGGTCGCCTATGACAATAGTATTCCCGCTTCTAAAGCAGTACACATGTTCCTACTGCTCGGTATATGGAACGCCTGTGATATAACGCTGCTTACTGTTAATGACGATGCTGAAGTCGCACAAGGGTTATTAGGCAATCTTGGGGAATTCTTTGAGAGTTACGGGATTAAACCGAATCTCGTCACGCAAAGCGGGCATCCAGATACCACCGTCAAATCCTATATTGCCCAGAACGACATTGATATGTTGGTGATGGGGGCTTACGGCAGGAAAAGCGTCCGTGAGTTTTTCGTCGGCAGCGTTACACAGCACTTGATTCAAGAAACAACAATTCCACTTTTTCTTTACCATTGAAGAATGGTTATCAGTTGTCAGTTAAAGAGGGATTTGTTAACCGAAACCGACCAGGATTATTGTGATTTATATGATTTACCGCGATGACGAAATCTCCGATAATCATCGAAAATCTTAAAATCATAAAAATCATAATTCAGATTTTAACCGATAATCGACTACTGAAAGCCTGCACAGCAGGCGAACCGATAACTATTAAAACTGATGGCTAATGGCTGATGACTGACAGCCAATACAAGGAGATAAATTTAAACCGATGATATACAGCAAATTCTATTTTCGTATATCTCTTCTACTGTTCCTCCCGATGCTTTTAGGTGGATGCGGTCTTGCCAAACTGGCAAGAATTCAAGGGGAAGGCGACCTCACTGTAGTGGAAGCCACCCTTGAGGGAAACATCGGTACGCTTGAAAATCTATCTAAAATTGGGAGCAAGAATCTCATCGTTAAGACGGCTCGGGCGTATTCATCCTATGCCGGCTTTATTGAGGACAAAATGGAAGAGGCTGAAATAGCAGGCGACTATGAGACTGCGGAGGACATGCGCGCACGTGCTATTGACCTCTATATCCGTTCTGAGGGATACGCGCTCAAGGCTTTAGCGAAATCCGATAAAACCTTCAGTGAGGTAAGAACTGTTGACTTTGATGCGTTTGAAAAAGCACTTCAGAAGGTAAAAAAGAAGGACGTTGAACCACTGTTCTGGACGGCTTATTCCATAGCACGCGGCATTAGCCTCCAGAAAGACGATCCGATGCAAGTGATTGACTTAGCTCGGGTGGAACTGATGATGGGGCGGGTGCTTGAATTGGATGAAACCTTCTACTTCGGCGGCGCACATCTATTCTATACTGTTTATTACGGCGATCGAGCGATATCCATCGGCGGAGATCCAGAGAAGGCAAAGGAACATATTGCGCATGTAGATCGAATCAATAATGGCAAATTTTTGATGAGCAAACTCTATCTCGCACGTTACTATGCTTATCCGAAACAGGACGTGACACTTTTCAAACAGTCGTTACAAGAAGTACTTGACGCACCATCGGACATTTATCCTGGGGAGGAAGCCGCGACTTCGTTGGCGAAATCGCGTGCGAAACGCTTGCTTGACCAGGCTGATGTCCTTTTTGATCCAGAAATGGAAGAAGGAGACACGGAATAATGAAGAACGAAAAAACAGACTATAAAACACACGCGGCTAAATTAGCAGGCGTGTTTCTATTGATTTTCGGAATGTTTTATCTACCCATAGCGCATCTTGATGCCGATTCGATTAAGTTCGCAACACTCGCGCCAAAGGGTTCCACATGGATGAATAATTTCGAAGCAATGGGTAAAGAAATTCGCGCCAAAACAGATGGTGATCTTCGACTCCGTATCTATCCAAATGGGGTCCAAGGAGATGAACTTGATGTTATCCGCAAGATGCGCGCAGGATTGATCCACGCCGGTGCTATGACCGCTACGGGTCTCGGCGAAATACAAGAAGAGGTCCTGATTTTTCAACTGCCTCGAATGTTCAGAACCTACGAAGAACTTGATTATGTCCGAGATTATCTCCGTGAAGATCTCGACAAAGCCTTTATGGATGCGGGATATGTCCTACTCGGTATGGGAGACATCGGCTTTTATTATATATTCAGTAACCAACCTATCCGCACTATTGCCGACCTTCAATCCCCAAACGTCAAGATGTGGGCGCGGACAACCGACAGAATTGGACTTACGTTTTACAAAAACGCTGATATCGCAACCGTGCCGAGAGAGGTTACACAGGTACTATCTTCGCTCTACTCAGGGCACATCAACACCCTCACTGCGTCACCCTATGTCACCATCGCATTGCAATGGTACGATAAGTTCAAATATATGACGAACCTCCCTGTCAGTGTTGGTGTCGGTGCAACAGTCATGACAAAGGAGAAGTTTGATGAGCTTTCCACAGAGCAGCAGAAGGTTGTGCGTGAAGTTGCAAACGCGCATCAGGACGATCTAATTCAGGCGATTCGCAAGGATAATGAAAGGTCGCTTGAGGCACTGCAAAAGAAGGCAGGCATTGAAGTGGTTGAATTCGAGGATGACTCTCGGGAGGCGTGGGATGTCATCGCTATGGAAACCCACAAAGCACTCGTCGGTGAGATCTACTCGCAAGAGTTTCTTGACAAGATCAATGCCCTTTTGCAAGCGTACCGAGAGAAAAATTAAGTGGCACTGGCAGAACCGTCAATAACTTTTCAATGATAGGCGTGCTTCCAAAGCGCGCCTATTAAATTTATTAGGACTGCCGTATTCACAGTGTCCTTTACGTTTCCTCGCTGGAAATGGCAACTGTCCATTCTATAATTCACTTGTTATTTTTTCCGAGTGTGTGGTATCATTGCATCTTTAGGAGGCTTCAACATCCGTGGCATCTATTAATGACATCGCAAACGAATTCATCCGAGAAGAGATCGAAGAATTCTTGGAAGAACCCGACGAAATAGCACGTACCATTGATATTTTTTCGCAAGCGACCCCTGCTATGCAAACCATCGCTGCTGCTCTCATTGACGGCGACCATCACACTGTCGATGAATTGACAGAAGAAGCACTGGAAGAAGGCACAGAAGCATTGGAGATTATGGATGATGGACTCATTGCTGGGATGGGGATCGTCGGCATTAAGTTCCGGGAAAATTTTATCTTTGTGCCAGAAGTTTTGGCGTGTGCCCGTGCAATGAAGGCAGGGATGGCACATATCGAACCGATTCTTTCGGAGTCAGGTATTGATCCTGTCGGGACAGTGATTATGGGAACCGTCAAGGGCGATCTACACGATATCGGCAAGAATTTATGCATCATGATGTTGCGTGGCGCAGGTTTTGTGGTCCACGATTTAGGAGTGGATACCTCCGAGGACGATTTCATTGACGCCGTTGAGGAACATGAAGCACCAATCCTCGGGATGTCGGCACTCCTAACGACGACAATGCCGAACATGGGGAAAACAATTGACGCTTTTATTGATGAAGACTTGCGGGAAGAGGTCAAGATTATGGTCGGGGGTGCCCCAGTTACACAGACATTCGCCGATGATATGGGTGCTGACGGGTATGGCAAAGATGCCCTGGCATGTGTCGCACTCGCCAAGCAATTTCTTGAGGAACCGGAGGAAGAGTGGTAGGCAGTTACCGGTTGCCAGTGCGGTTTTTCTGCGAAAAACCTTTAGGTTGTAAGTTAAGAGGTGTTTTTGCTTGGGCGTTTCCCTTGTTTAGCGAGAGACTCTTAACTTATAACCAATAACTTAAAGTGAGCGCAGCGAACGAACCTACAACCGAAAGTGGAGCGAAGCCGAACGAACCGAAAACCGTTCCTCTGATAACTGATAACCGTTAAAAACATGAAAAAAATAGATAAAGCCGAATACGAGAAACGACTCAATAAAATCACACAAATTTTTGAAGATTTGGTTGTTCACGCCGATGAACAAGCCACCTATCGGTGTCCCTACAAAAATCGCTTTGACCACTGCACAGCGAAGTTCGGTTGCCGAAACCAGCGAAAGATTGATGAAGGGACAGGGCTTTTGTGTGTCGGAGACGACAAGTTAGATTATCGCAGCGCGTGGGAGACTGACGCGCCTGACCCGACATCAGAAACACACAGCACCGGCACAATTACGTGTGACGGAAAAGCTTACCAACTCACCCCTGGGAAAACTATTTTTGACTACGCAGACGACTTAACCGTCCAAGTACCCACCTCCTGTTTCCGAACCGGGCAGTGCCACGAATGTATCGTTGAGATTAAGCGTGGTATGGACAGTCTTCGCCCTCCAAATGAAGCAGAAGCCTTCCTTCGAGACAACTACCGTCTCGCCTGCCAAGCAATTGTTCTTGATATTGACAAAGACATCGAGTTCACACCACTGCGACGCTCACCAAGGATCCTGACACACGCTACCACGACGGACAGTAGTGGGCCCGAATTGGATCCACGCGTTACGCATCGCGATGGCGTTGTCTACTACAACAATGAGTCTATTGACCGTTACCGCGGGCATCTTTATGGACTCGCTTTGGATATCGGAACAACGACAGTGGTGGCAAATCTGGTGGATTTAGAGAGCGGAAAAACGGTTTCTGTCAGTTCCTTTGAAAACCCACAACGTTTTGGCGGTAGCGATATTATGAATCGCATCAGCTACGACGGTGAATTCGAAGGTGAACTGCGTCGCTCGTTGATTGCCGCACTCAACAGCGAAATCATGGAGATGTGTGAACGCCACAACTTCGTCCGCCAAGAGATTTATGAAATCGTCGTTGCTGGGAACACAACAATGCGCGATATCTTCTTCAAACATGACGTTCAGAGTATTGGACAGAAGCCGTATAAATCACTGATTGAACATGAGTATCGGGAAGGGACCCGCTCAACCACTTCGCTCACTGAAAAAGTGCGTCGTTTAGGTCTCCGTGCGAATCCGAAGGCGATGGTCTATAGCCTGCCGTTGATCGCCAGTCATGTTGGGGCAGATGTTGCCGCGGATTTAGTCTCTATCGACGTCCCTGCACAAGATGAGATCATTATGTTGGTTGATGTCGGGACAAACACAGAAGTGGTCGTCGGAAACGCGAAACGGATGGTCGCGGCGTCATGTCCGGCTGGTCCTGCTTTTGAAGGGGGCGGCATTGAATACGGAATGCCTGCTTACCCGGGTGCTATTGAGTCTGTGAAGTGGAACGACAGTCAATTCGATTATGAGACGATTGGTGGTGAGACACCAGAGGGGTTATGCGGTTCTGGGTTGATTTCGCTTCTCGCTGAGCTACGTCGGAATAATCAGATGAGTCCAAAGGGCGTTTTTGCGGACAGAAAACAACGCGTTATGTCTCTCTTGCCGGAACAGGGTATCACCTTCTCACGTGATGATGCAAGTAACTTGGCACAAGCAAAGGCGGCAAATTACTGTGGACAATATATCGTTCTGCGGCACTTCGGCTGCGTTCCAAAAGACATTACGAAACTCTTTCTGGCAGGTGGTTTTGCCAATTATGTTAATCTACAAGACGCCATTGAAATCGGATTTCTCGCACCGGTTCCAGAAACAAATGTCGTCAAGATTGGTAACGCCGCGGTCGCAGGTGCGACAGCTGTCCTGCTTTCTGAGAAAAAACGCGCAGATATTGAAGCGTTTGTCAACAATATTGAGCATATTGAGTTGGAGACGACCCCCGATTTTTTTGAGGTATTCGTGGAAGGTTGTCAATTCAAGCCAATGCCAGCAACCTTGTAATGGAGGGCGGACATACGGAGAGGAACGTGAAACCATCAGCACACCTCACCGAACCGCAAGGTAAAATTAAAATATTTCGAGAACGTTTGAGGTCCGAGGAACCGATTTTATACGACGGCGGATTCGGTTCGCAGTTATTCGCACGGGATATAGAGCTCACCAACAGTGCCCTCGCCAACGCTCTACATCCCACTGCTGTCATTGACATTCATTCGGATTATATCAACGCAGGTGCTGAGGCGATCGGGACAAACACGTTTGTGGCATCTCCGCTTCACTTGGAGATGGCAGGTCAAGACCTATCCGATGCCAAACGACTCATACGACTCGCTGTCCAACACGCAAAAACAGCCGTTGCCCAGAGTGGACAAGATGTCTACATTGCTGGCTCTGTGGGACCCTCTCCCGGCGCGATTGAAGCCGATAGCGGCGATACCACTTTCGGCATCCCAAATGAAGATGCGAAAGAGGCGCATAAATTGGTTATCCACACCCTCGCAGAAGAAGGCGTGGATTTCCTCTGCCTCGAAACGATGTTCTCTGCGAAAGAAGCCGCGATGGCTGTAGACGTTGCCCGCGAGACAGGAATCCCTATTGCTGTGAACATGACTTACAAATGGACAAAGGAACGGCGCACCGGCAAGGTTATCTACCGAACGGACTGGGGAAATTCACCAACGGATCTGCTCGATATTCTCATGAACAACGAACTTTCGGATGGAGATTCGCTGTTGGAATCCGTGAGTATCCTCGGCGTGAACTGCGGTGCTGAATCCAGACGTGATGAACATACCGGGATGTGCGATTTCTGGGACTCAGCAATTGCACACGGCACTGACTGAAATAGGGATTGATGGTAAACGGATGATGGCGTACCCCAACGCTGGCATGCCGAAACTTGATGAAAACCACCAAACCGTCTATACGCAGACCCCAACAGAGATGGCAAGTTATGTTTCCACACTCCTTGAAGCAGGTGCTTACTTAATAGGTGGTTGTTGTGGGACAACACCAACACATATCAAAGCCTTCCGCGAAGCAATCGCGTCGTATCGTTCAACAGAAGCGTAATTGTTGGAAGAAGTAGAACAATGTCTGGAAAAAAATTAAAGAGCGCGTAGCTTGGATTGTCCTCGGATGCCACACGCGCATCCGTTCTGTGGAAAACGGGTAGATGGAGAGGAATTTTCAGGAATCCTGGGGAAACACCCAAGCAAAAACACCCACCTGAGCGAACCGCAAGGAAAATTAGAAAAATGGAAACTGTAACACTTACCTATAAAAGACTGCCGAATCGAGTCAACCACTTTCAACAAGAACTACTCTACCTCGATGACGAGGTCATTGTTACGTCTCAACGGGTTAAGCCGTCCTCACCTATAGTTCAGAACGGCAAGACGGTTTTAGCGGACAACTTCGCCGCGGTCTGGTTTGTGTTTACAGGTTTATGGTATGATGTCGGAAAGGTCTATAATCTGAATAACGAATGGACCGGTTACTACTGCGATGTCCTGAAACCGGTTAGACGGAGCCTGGATGTAAACGGGAAACTGAATCGTTTTGAAATAACCGACTTATTCCTGGATCTTTGGATAAATCCAGATGGCACCTACGAGATTCAGGATGAAGATGAGTTTGAAGATGCGGTTCAGAATGGAGCAATTGACGCTGAACTGGAAAGAAAAGCACTGGAGGTCCTAAAGGCATTAATTACTGAAACTGAGTCTGGACACGTGGAACGTCGCTTGCAGACGGTAATCAGTAGAGCGGGGTTCCCAAACTTGCAGGATTATATAAAAACGTTACCTTAGGCAGCAAAAAAAGATAAAGAGATTACAGTGGAAACGATAACACTCATCTATAAATGGCCTCCCGACCGGGTACATCACTCCCAACAACAATTGCTTTACGTGGATGAGAATGTCATTGTTACATTTCAACGGATTAAACCATCCTCGCCTATAGTTCAAAAAGATGAGATAGTTTTAGGGGATAACTTCACTGTCATCTGGTTCGTATTTACAGATTTATGGTATGGTGTCGCTAAAGTGTATAATCTGAATAACCAGTGGACCGGTTATTACTGCGACATTATGAAACCGGTCAAGCGCGATGTAGATGTAACAGGAAAGCTTAATCGCTTTGAAATAACGGATCTATTTTTGGATCTTTGGATAAATCCAGATGGCACCTACGAGATTCAGGATGAAGATGAATTTGAAGATGCGGTTCAAGAAGGCATAATTAACACTGAATTGGAAACAGAGACTCGGAGTGTCCTGAAGTCATTAATCGCTGAGGTTGAATCCGGGCATTTGGAGTATCGCTTACAAGAAGTAATGAATAGAGCAAAACTCACAGATTTTCCGGACTGTGTAGAACACATTAACGGGGGATGAAGAGATGGCGACATTGGCAATAAACGGCGGTGAACCTGTTCGCACTAATTCTTATCCGACATGGCCCACGCAGGATCCTGCTGATATCGAAGCATTTGAAACTATCTACAAAAGTGGACAATGGGGTGTGGGTGGACCGAAGGTTCCAGAATTCGCACAGCAGTTCGCTGAATTTCAAGGTGCGAGCTATGGCGTTTGCGTCAACAGCGGCACCTCGGCACTCTATATCGCTCTAAAGGCGGCGGGTGTTTGTCCGGGTGATGAGGTCATTACCACATCCTATACCTTCCAAGCGACCGTTGTCGCCATTTTGATGACGCACGCCACGCCGGTCTTTGTGGATACCGCACCGGACAGTTTCCTGTTGGATCCCTCAAAAATCGAAGCCGCAATAACGGAAAAAACAAAGGCGATTTTGCCGGTTCATATTGCCGGGTATCCTGCGGATATGGACGCGCTTGTTGACATCGCGAATCGACATAACCTGAAGATTGTCGAAGATTGTGCACAGGCACACGGCGCGGAATGGCGCGGACGCGGGGTCGGCAGTTGGGGACATTTCGGATGCTTCAGTTTCCAGTCGTCAAAAAATCTTTGTGCAGGCGAAGGTGGCATTGTCCTCATGAACGACCGGGAACTCTACGAACGGGCTTACGCGCTTCATAACTGTGGTCGTACGCTACCAGATGCTGAATTCGGAGAGGCAGAGCCTTTTGGAGGGAACTTCCGAATGACAGAATGGCAAGCTGGATTACTCCTGTCCCGCTTGACCCGACTTGAAGCCGAAACCAACTACCGACATAAGAACATGCGATGGTTAGATGGTTGGCTTGGCGAGATTCCGGGCATTATCGTCACACCGCTCGACCCGCGCGCGACGCGTGGTGGATGCCACGGCTATAAGGCGATCTTTGATTCCGACGAGTTTGAAGGCATATCACGTGAGACGTTTCTCCGCGCAATGCGCGCCGAAGGGATACCGATGGGATATTGG
Organism: Candidatus Poribacteria bacterium; assembly: GCA_965208635.1. GTDB lineage: Bacteria > Poribacteria > WGA-4E > WGA-4E > WGA-3G > WGA-3G. The sequence goes on along the minus strand of OZ242349.1, from coordinate 3,542,695 downwards.
TATACCACCCCCATGTATCGAGCCTCCTTTCTTGCTTCTAATCTTTTCGGTCAGGATCTCAATTATGAGGGTGTGCAGTGCCCTGAAACTGAAAAGATATGTCAAACGGGTCTTTCCTTAAGTCAAAATGTGTTGATGGCGAGTGAAGAGGACATAGAGGATATTGTGAAGGCGGCGATTAAAATTCGTCGGAACGTCGCTGAATTAAAGTCGGAAACCTCGTAGTGGAATAGTTATCAGTTGTCAGTCATAAGAAGTGTTAGGGCAACTACAAGCGGTAGGTAACCACAAGGATAGTCTTTACTGATGGCTGGTGGCTGATGGCTGACAGCCATTTTTTTGCTATCCTTTTGGTCTGCGATGTCTCTATATAGACAACCGAGCAGAATAGTTATCAGTTAAACGAGAACCTCTTAACCGACAACTGATACCATTAAAACTGAAAACTATTCTGAATTTTTTACTATCCTTTTCAGTCTTAAGGGACTCTATACAGGTAAATCCATAAGCGCGAGCCTATAGAGGCTTGCGGGACAATAGGAGAAAATCATGTCTAACGAACGTGAAGCCCAGAAAGAAATCCGTCGGCAAAAGGAAATCCGTCAGATTCTGAGGCTCTTAGAAATGACTGCACGCATCATAGAAACTTCAGCGATTACAGACCAATTTTCAGGTGGTGAAGAGCGGTGCGCTCGGCAATTTAACAACGCACTTGAACTCCTAACCGATCTTGGTGCAGTACCCGAGGGTCTTTTTGAACCTCTGGAGTCCGATGAGGCATCTCTTGGCGATACCTGCTTTGCCTGTCACCAAGTCGCCGCTTACGTTAAAGAAAGTTGCGCCGATGATTTTGTTGACTTCGCACAAGTCAAGCAAACGATTGGTAATGAGTTGAAGGATGTCAGTGAAGTTGTGCGGCAATCAATGCCCTCCTTTCTCAAAGATATTTGGGGCAGTCAAACACAAGAAGATAACGCTGGAGCCCCTGAAACCGTTGAGGTGGTCTCAGACGAGGATGAGGACGTGACACCTGTCGAACAGCGTATCGCCAAGCTTGAAGGGCAAATGGAGACCGTTGTCGAGATACTCCAAGAGATTCGGACACAACAGGTCGAACAGAACAAAGAACTTTAGAATAGGAGACAGCCATCAGCGATCAGCAATCAGCAAAAGAGTTACCTCACAGTGAGAGTTCACCAAAAAACCGTTTGCCTGAAAGTCGATCGTCGATGGCTGATAGTCAATTTGATGAAACTACTTATCGTGTTGACCCTTTTTTTTTCGGCACTGTTTCTATTCTGCAGTGCTGGTTGCCAATTTACATCACTGGCAGCAGAGGAATCTATCTTGGAAAAGATTGAAAAAACATATAACGTCAAGGCTGGTGGAAGTTTAACAATTGTGTCAGAGTTCGGGGCAATTGAAATTCAAACCGCCGAACAGGATAAGGTTGAGATTGTGGTCACAAAAGCAGCAAAGTCCTTGAAGCGATCGGCGAAAGAAGCACTTGCTGATTTTGAGGTAGCATTCTCGCCCGAAAATATCGGAGCCCCTACATTTGGACAGGAGGATGATACTCCTGATTATTTGTCAGTTGTGCCTGAGGAGACTGAGGTCCATATTGAGGGCAAATTCAAACATGGGCGAGAACGCTGGCAGAAAATACTCAATCGCTTGGAAATTCGTTTTCACGTAACGGTCCCCAAAAACTATAACGTTGATTTGAGTACCCAAGGCGGTAGCATCAAAGTCGGCGATCTTGATGGTACGGTTCGCGCCCACACTTCGGGAGGAAGTTTACGTTTCGGGAACATTACAGGAACGGTGTGGGGACGGACATCCGGTGGCAGCATCAAGCTCACATCGTGTGGCAGTCCAGTCGATCTGAAAACGTCTGGTGGTAGTATTGAAGTCGTTGACGTGGCCGGGGATGTTCAAGCACGAACTTCTGGAGGCAGTCTCCGCTTTGGTGCAATTCAGGGTTCTATTTGGGGCAAAACTTCAGGTGGGAGCATCAAGGTTGCGAGTTGTAGTGGAGGTGCGGATGTTCAGAGCTCGGGCGGTAGTATTAGACTGGAGAGCGTTGGCGGGAATGTAAACGCGAAAACCTCAGGAGGTACCATCCGCGCCACTATGACAACACAACCGCAGGATACGTGTAGTTTGCGCACATCGGGAGGCGGAATAACTCTCACGCTTATTCCAGATATCGCCGTTGACGTAGAAGCAGAGACCAGCGGTGGTCGCGTTTCGACGGATTTCGCAGTCGAATCGGCCATCCAGGGGAAGGTTCCCAGAAATAGATTGAAAGGTAGCATAAATGGCGGCGGACCCCTGCTAAAATTACGCACCTCTGGTGGTAGCATTCGCTTGCAGAAGGCGGCAGATTAAGCGCGTTTCGGGATCGGCAGATAGAACCTACCAGTGCTTAAACGAGTACATCCGTTGTCCAAGAAACAGACCTAAAATTGCCCATAGACTTCCCATCACGAATTCGCCGAGCATTGTCCCCAAAAACAGTGGCAGTGTTCGGCGATACGCCCCGATCCCACCGTGACGAATCAATATAGATTTTAGCACCCACGCCAAGAATACAGGAAACCAAAGCCTACCGAAGTTCCAATTGCCCGCAAGCGGATAGGCAAGCGGATGCAACTGCCACCAAATAAATCGCAGGCGCATAAAGAGCGTCGTAAGCGTTAGGGTAATACCGAAGCCAAAAAATCCCATGCGTCCCCAGTCTGTGTCGTTCGGGAGCGTTAGCCAGCGTTGTAGATCACTGAAAGCCTCTTGTCCACGCCATGTTCCGAGATTACCGTGTAGGTAGCCCGCATGAAGGAACGCAACGAACCCAATAATCAGGCCAATAACCGTCGCACCCCACATCACCCAAAGAATCTGACGAACGTTGATTCCACCTCTGTCAGCGAGTTTAAATCCTTCCAATTGATTCGGCATCGGTTGCGAACGGTAATTACGGGTAAATCCATAGAGGAAAGCGAACCCCGTTAGCGTCGGGGCACCAATCTTTCTGGACCCAAAGAGTGAGGTGAGAAAAAGTCCAGGACCGGCACGATAGAAATCCATCGTCGGTGTTCCGAGTTCGGCACGCATCCGGGTGAACGCTAAAACAAGTATAAATTGTATGCTGAAAAACCCAAGTACACCCCACCAAGACATCCCTGCCTTCAGGCAAAATCCAAACACAACTGCGATACCAATCAGGAACCCAACAAACGCACTGCGGTATCCCATCGGTTCGTTTGTTGTATCAAGGTTCGTTTTCAAACCTAAGATATTGCGTGTAACCTGCCAGAGGTGCTTGTGTGTTATCCAAAGGGCAAAGAAACAGAGACCAAAATACGCACCCGTCGACTGCATATCAATGTGCGGATAACCCGGTGTCTGATTCATCCCTGTCATTGCGCCAAAGACGAGTTGTACCTTCCAGAAAAGGTAGAACAGCCAGCAAGAGAGCGACAAATCCAGAGGCATTAAGAAACCAATCCCGATGGCATAGGGATTTAGATGAATAGGCGTTGAACCGATAGCATTCAGCGGTTTTTCTGTGAACAAGATCCCAATATCGTGGCGGATAGGGATGCTCGGCACGTAAGGAAAAAGAAAACTAATTCCATTGAGCAAATCGATCCCGCATCCGATAGCAAAACCTATCCAGAGGAGTCGGTTTCGGTAGAAACCCGCATCTTTCGTCATTTCATAAGGGAGTAGGATGATCGGGTAACTCAGTTTTTCGTGTTCAATCCACTGTTTACGGAGGATGACACTGAGCATCATCATAGAGAATGCCAGCGCAGAGAAGAACACAAGCCACGCTAATACCGGTGTGAGCCATGCCTGAATATGCTCTATCTCGAATAGATTTGAAGTGCCTTCATAGTAGCCGGTTAAGGCACGCCGATTCATAACAGCAATCCAATCCGGGATGTAGCGGAAGAAGAGCGTTTGCCATTCATTTTCTGGCGTAGCGAACCACGCCGCGTGCCCTAAAACACACATTGTCGCCTGCAAAAGGTCATGTCCACAGACGACGCATGCAAGCGTTACCATGAGATACACCGTCAGCATTTCCGCTTGTGTGAGCTGCCATTTCGGGAGATAGCGTGTTAAGAATAGGTTGAATATTGCAACGAGAAAGAGGGTAAAGACGGCGTTGAAGAAAATCGCCATCGTCGTGGGATATTGTGTTGTCCACACCGTTTCCGTTTGAACAACAAGATAGATATTAAGTGGAAGCGATAATAATCCTAACAGGATGGCTCGCCAGGTGATACTCTCGGTTGGTGTCCGCAAAGGGGTGTCCATGCTAATTTTCTTTCTGAATTGGTTATCAGAGGAATGGTTGTCAGTTATCGGTTATCGGTTTTCAGTTAAGAGGTTCTTGGGTAACAATTCACCCGCGCCCTGGAATATTCCAAGTGAGGGGAAGATTGTTACAGGGCCCTCTTTAACCGACTACCGACTACCGATAACCGTTCTTCCGACAACTATTAAAACGCTCGCTCCTGACCGTAGAAAATCCGCGGTTTAAACGAAGGTGAAAAGGGTGGATCAAGCGGAAAGGCGAATTCTACCCGCAGAATACCTGTACCACTAAACTGCGAGAGGCTCCCACGCAACCCAAATCCAACACTCCGCTTGGGTCTCGTTAAATTGAAGGTGTGGTTGCCGTTCCAAATGTACCCAATATCAGCAAACACGATGCCACTCAACATGACTCCGAGATGAACGCGCCTGTCGCTAAACGGACGAGCCACAGCCGTCGCGACTGCCGCAAGTGCTTCGTCTATTTTACGAAAAACCGTTCCACCGAATATGGTTCGACTTTCAAGACTCAGCAACATCATCTTTTCACCACTAAACTGCCTATAGGCATAGCCACGTAACCCGTCGAACGATCCCAAGAGAACCTGACTGTGCCCACTCCATCCAAACTGCATCTCTGTTTTAAACTGCGCGACAAATGTCTGATGAAAATCAAAGAGGCCGTTCTCCCTAAAACCGGTTTCAAGTGTATAAATATTACCCGTGTTGAATACATCGGTATAAAACCAAGCAGTTTGCGCTTGGAGGAGGGAGCGTTCAACCCGAGTCGTGAAGTTCGTGCTAAATGAGAACGTTGTGAGGTTGAAGAGCCTATCTCCGTTCATCCATCCCGATCCGAGAGCCAATTCGGCGTAAGATTCTGAACGGTCCGAGGCGTATAAAGGTGAAGCGTATCCAAGAGAGAGTGCGTATTGAGAACCGGCGAGGAAATTTTCCTCCTGCCCCATCCGTCGGAGGAACCGGGCTTTGTGATATGCAATGCGTTGCCTCCCTACGGTGAAGCCGATCCGCTTTATGTCTCGGTTCTCTAACATGGCATCGGATGCACTTGATTTTTCAAGTAGCACGTATTTTGAGCGCCGCGATGCCGCCCATAACCCTATATAATTTTGTTGTTGCCTGTCCCCGAAATATCGTCGGACGTTTGCAAAGGTTCCCTGTAGATTTTGTTCAAACGTATCGGTTTTCTTCGCGTTTTCATACCAATATATCGGATTAACCGATTCAGAAAAACGCACATTTGCACTCCATCGACTTTTCAGCGTATATTGGGGACGTTCCAATAGCACAAGCAAGGAATCGCCATCGCGTTTCTGGATATATTCACCATCAAAGTTCCAGTGCGAATTGAAGAGTCGTGGATTATTATACCGTCCTCTCACAAGGCTCCGCGTCTTTTCACCTACTTCGCTAATCCTTTCGTAGCGCCACAGGGTGCTTTGACCCGACCCGAACAGGTTCGGATCTCGAAATTGTAGCAACCAATACCTCTTCTGGTTGTTTAGGTTCAGATCTCCGCCAAGTGGAAAGGATAGGAGTTCCCGAATAGTCACGTGAATCGTAACTGATTTCGACCGCTCGTCCCACTGTGCGTCAACCTTTGCGGCACCAATATAAGTTTTGCGCCGGAGAATTTGTTCGCTTTCCTCTCTATCTGCTTCTGTATAGATATCACCTTCCATAAATAGGAGTTCTCGGCGAATAACGTCTTCTTTCGTCTGTATATTGCCAGTTATGATGATGTTGCCGACACGACCTTCGTCAACCTCAATGCCAAGATAAACACCATCTACGAATTTCTTCACAGAGAGTTGCTCTTCATCTACACGCGCGAAACGGTATCCGTTTTCCTGATAAAAGCGCGTAATCGCTTCAAGATCGGATTTCAGAACGGTCTCATTATAAACACCCCATACATCTGTCCGCATCAGCGCGCGGATTTGCTGTTCAGAGAACGATTCGTTCCCATCGATTACGAGGCTACGTACAACGCTCACTTCACCTTCCAACGGTGCTTTTTCATGCTCCGTAATGCTTACCGTTTCTGAAGAATGGTTTTCGGAAACCTCCGGCTCCTGGGAACTTTCGGTTAAGAGGCTTTCGTCTAACGAAACCGTCTTACTGACAGCTGACGACTGACCACTGACGGAAACTATCTCGCCGATACTCAGCAAAACGATTAAGCAGATTTTTAATTTTACCTTGCGGATGAATAACGAGGATTCCAAATTCGACATATCTTTCTCTAAAGTCGTCTGCGCCGTTGTTGCAGGCTTCGGCTCCGATCTTAAGAAGCACCTACAGAATGAGCGAAAACTAATTATGGTTAGAAAGGCGGTTTGAGAGAAAACTTTCAAGAAGCATCAGACAAACAACTAAAATGAGCAGTTCACCCCAAATTTCCCTACCGTGTCGTTTAACGTTGTAGGCATCAGCTACTACCGTTGTTTCGTTGATTTCCGGATCTGCTGTTGCTTGCGCTCCAATCCGTGCCGCCGCCTGTGCCAGTGGAATCTCCGTTAAGTCAGCTTCAGTCGTATCAACATTAACCGCAAAAAAGTCTCGTCGGATGCTGCCTTGTGTCCGCACCTCGACCTGATAGATACCGGGACGTTCTGTACCCTGAAATCGCAAGGTCCCATCTTCGGCAATCGGAAGAATGGCTATCGGCTGTCGGTTATCAGCTTCCCTCAATAAAGAGGTTTCTGGCAAACTTATCCCCTCTTGCTGACCGCTGACCGCCATTAAACGAATAGACGCTTTTCCACCCGCACTCCGAGGATAATGCGCGGTATAGGTGTCCCCGATATGTCCGCCCCATGTTAAAAGATGATTGCTGGCTATTGTCGTATAAAGCACGCTTTGTTGGAGCATTGGAAGGAAATAGGGATTAACGAGTAGATCGTTTGTATAAGCCGCCGCGCGAACGGATGTTGTATCTACATTAGACACCGTCGCCTGTTGTGTGAGCAGACCACAGTTATAAAGCAGCACGGTACTGGCACCCTGACTTCGTTCAACGAGAAATGGCGTATCGTCCCCGAAGTGTGCGATCACGTTGGATCCCGAAGAAGGCTGTAATGCGATACCGTTGTAAAACTGCGGAGCGTATTGTATAGAGAACCCTTCACTTGGAAAGATGTCGAAGATAGGATGTGTTTCCTCATACGCCTGCACTCGCTGTGGCGGCATCCACTTCAGGGAACTACCAAGCCGGGCAGGCAACCACGCATTACCAGATGCGTTGTAGCTTGCTGCGTTACTGCGGTTGCTCACGAAGACAATGATACTTTTGCCCTGGCGGGTGAATTCTTGGAGTTGCGCACTCACCTGGCGTGACATCGTCAGTACGTCCGCGAGTACAATAACATCATAATCTTCCAACGGAAAGGTTACAAATTCATCAGGTGTGCATTGCGTTGGTAGGATAGCGCGAGCCTCTATAGGCTCGCGGGACAATGTATCAGCTGTCAGCGGTCGGTTGTCGGCTGTCGATGATCGGCGGGTGCTCAGAAAATCTCTTTGCTGATGGCTGATGGCTGATGGTGTTTTTGCTTGGGCGTTTCCCCAACGGCTATCTGTATGTGGATTTAACGCCAATGTTAGATATTCTGTTTGTTCTCCCACACAAAGCACACGCACTTCACCGAGGGCATCCAAGGCAAAATAACGTCGATTGTCAATATTAAGGCGATCATCTGTCAGTGTGAGATAACCGATATGTGTACCCGGTGTAGAAAAGTTGTATGTTAAAGTGGTGTTCAGCGATTCGTTCGCTGCCACAGAAAAACTCATAGTTTTCTGTTTCTCGCCTCCAATAAACAGGGTCAGTATATTTTGATCCAAAGGTGCTACTGAATGATTCACAGTCGTCACATTCAATTGAAACGGTAAATCTACGCCTATTAGTTGATTAGACGGACGAATTTCTTTAATACTTATGTTATGCGCTTCACCCTCTGCAACCGGAATCAGAGAAATGCGAGCACCAGAACGATTTGGAAGCCTATTCCAGTTCTCCCATCCGTTTTGAGCGAAGTCTGAAATTAAATAGATTTCTTTGTTCAATTGCTCTGATTCAGTAAGGATTTCGTGGGCGAGTTCGAGGCTGGGTTGAACATTTGTGGTACGGTAGGAAGTTTCTGTATCTTTAATCGCTGCGATAACGCTCTCAATGTCGGGGGTGAGTTGTCGAAAGACGGGCTTCGGGATATCTGACATTAGTATGAGGGTTGCGCTATCGCCATGTCGCAGGGTATCAATGATGTCGACTGCCAGAGTTTTCGCCTTATCGAGCCTGACCCCATTAATGTCCTGATACGCCATACTGTAAGAGTTGTCCAAGACGATAACCACATCTGTCTTTGCGCGCACGGACGCTACCGGCAATCCGAGCGTCAAAAAGGGACGTGCCAAGGCGAGTGCAATGAGCGCGATAATTGCCATACGTAGGAGCAAAATGAGAAGTTGACGGAGTTGGAATCGACGTGCATTTTCGCGGTGCGCCGCCGTGATGAATATCAGACTGCTAAAATCAATTGTCACAACACGACGACGGTTCCAGAGATGAATGACTAATGGGATGCCAGTGGCGAGGAGTCCAAAGAGAAAAAGTGGGTTGAGAAATGCCAATTTTTAATTATGGCCTCCTGGGCCGCTGCGTCCGTTGTCCTTGCGGGTTTCCGATTAAATCGTGACTGGAGCTGGGAATTTGCACAATTTTTGATCCGTGCATCCGTGAGACATTCCTTTTGTTGACGATCTCTCAGTCCGAAAAGCCTTAAATCCTGAGTTAGACACTATCGAAACCCAAGCCTGCAACAGCGGCGCAGGCGACCCGAGATTGGGAACTCTTAAAGTTTTTACGGCGAAACTTATCCGCAAGGTAAATTAGAAAATGGTAATTTCAAGTTGATTGAGAGTCTGGAAAACATCTTCCGCGTACTCCACAAGATTGTCCGACTCCAAGGTGCTCCCACCGAGTTGAATGTGGTTCGCATCAGCAATAACCTGGTCCAACGTTGGGTCCATTTGCACCCATTTACCGATGTAGACTTCGGGCCAGAAATGGTAATAGAAAGCATCCTTTGCGAATACGATACCAGAGCAGATGCGTGCTGGAATGCCAGCGGCACGCGCCAGAGCGATAAACAACACTGTGTGCTCCGTGCAATCTCCAGAGAGCGACTGTAGCACTGTTAATGACGAAGCAAAGCCCCCACTCATTTTTTTCTCCTTAATGGAAGCATAAACCCATCGACACAATTTTTCCGCCGCATGCCATGAATTAACCTCGTTCTCCAAGATCTCCTTAGCCTTCGCCCGAATGTCAGGGTGATTGGCTTGGATATAGGCACTCGCAGTCAGGAATTCCTCTTCTGCATTCTGAATAGGGAGATTCGGGCAGTCTTCGGCAACAATTACCGGAACCTGAATGGAAAGTTTGTAGGAGGGGTGTTTTTGCTTGGGTGTTTCCCTGATTCCATTATAGCTTGCCTCAAGTTTCTGTCGACGGGTGGACATAATAACTTCAGCAATATTCCCTGTTAAGAGTTTCACTTCTGCCTCAAGGTGTTCCGCTTTTGGGATCGGGAGTTTACCGGAGGGAAGAATACGGGTCTTTAAGACAACATCAACTTCTTCGATATCCCCAAGGGCAGTCTCCTTATCGGCTTTCGTCGTTACCATTGAAAGCCCCATCAACGGCACCTCTGTTCGATAGTTCACGCCATCGGAGTCAATCCACAATTTTGCAGTAACGCCATTCATCATGTCCATTGTCTGTTTCAGAACATAGACCTGTTTTTTCTCCGACTGATAGGTTAAAATCTCCTCCCCTAAAACCTCAATCTCCGTCCTCACAGGTTTCAAAAGATCAAAGACGAACATGTGAAAAGTCCGTTTATCGCCTGTTTTAAGTCCTTTCTGGGTTAAGAGTGACGCTACGCCTGTATGCTCAGAAACAGTGTCGGGTGGCACTGAAATTTCTGACTCGGTGATTTCACCGTTGAGCGTTGTTTTAACGTGGGCAATTCCATCTACAATCCGTCCTTCGATCTGTTTTAAGCCAGATTCATTAGAGGTCGAGAGGAAGTGCAGCGGCATTAAGTCGGGACCTGTGTATTCAACGCGAGTAATCTCAACTGTTATGTCAGTCCCAAGTGCCTTAAAGTTCATCACTATATCGGTTTTGTTCCGAGCCACCTGTTTCCCTTGATACTCAGCTTTTTCAGTAGACGTGTGCATATAGCCGATCTTGGTGTTCATCAAGGTCAGGTTATACCAATGCTCTTGCGGATGGTTTAGCATGTTCTGGAATGTATCTTGCTTTTCGTCAGCGGTGTCCGCCGGTGTAGCTACTTGCAAGCCAATATTAAAAAATATCGCTGCCATGCATGCAAACGCAAATCGGCGGGAATGATAAGACTTCAAATTTTTAATTATTCCTTACGGGTAAGTGAAGGGATATGTTACCAAAAAGTTTTTGATACTACGAATTCGCTCTTTTACGTGCGGAATCAACAACTACAAAATCCTATTCGTAATATTAATTATACCTGATGGGTGTGCCGATGTCAAATTCACTACGAGAGCAGTGCGGAGGCATCCACTCGTCAGAATCAGGATTTCAGGATTAGGCGTCGGAACTTGGAAGACGTAATAAGTAAGAAGTTTAGAAGTGTGCCAAAGTGAGAAAGTTTCAACGCACTTAGACTTTGTGGAAAAAATCAATAGGTGGAAAATTGAACGGTTCTGGAAGGTAAGTATAGCGATTCACTTACCCTACACGCGAGTTGCCATAGCGACCGTATGGGTGTGTCGCTGTTTGACCTTCTGATAGTTCCCAAATATGTCCAGAAAATTACGCTTGATAAATGCTCGGAGTCCTGAAATCGTAACAACGTAAAGTCGCCCATTCGGTTTGAGATACTGCTTCGCATCAGCAAGAAAGATCTGTAGGAGTTCCTTACCGACATTGGCGGGTAGGTTAGAGGCAATTAGGTCGAATTGAATATCAGGGAGATGGCTAAAACCGTTGCTCAGAAGGACGTGACAATTCTGGAGTTGATTCTGTTTTACATTTTTACACGCGTAGTCAACTGCTATGAAATCCTTATCTACCATATAGACGGTTGCCGTTTGTGTGCATTTGGCGAGAGTGATGCCGATCGCACCATATCCACATCCGAGGTCAAGACAGATGTCGCCCTCTTGAATATTCAGGTGTTCAATCAACAAGTGTGTTCCTGCATCAATCGCTTTTGGCGAGAAAAGTCCCCACGTTGCGGAAAATGCGATGGACGCGCCGCGCAATTCCGTCCGGAAGTTGACCTCTCGTGGAAGGGGTTCTACTGCCATTTTATAAGGACTCCGAGTGCATCACCGGGAGTATTCCAGAGCAGGTCAAACGCATCTCTCGCCTCCGTGTAGTGGAAACGATGGGTAATCATTTCAGATGCTCGAATTTGGTTGTTTTGTATCTTTTGCATCGCCCGCGCCACAATCTGAGAACGGGGTTCATCTGTCAAAATACCCGCCACGAGACGTTTGCTCATCATCTTCGAGGAATGCAAAGGTAAGGGTGCCTGCTGGTAGAGGGCAATGAGTTGGATAATACCGAACCGACGTGTCATATCTTGTGCCTGCTCGAACGATTTAACCCCGGCATATCCACCAACACAATCTATCACCAGGTCTGCGCCTTTGCCATCTGTGAGACCCAAAACTGCTTCCACCGGATCCACTTCCTCAGCATTGATGACTGCATCAGCACCGAGTTTCGTCGACAATTCGCATCGTAGCGGCAACGCGTCCACGGTTATAATCCGTTCAGGATTGTAACCCTGCAGCACCTGCATCATCAGGCTTCCGACCAAGCCTTGTCCCAGAACAACGATGGTATCTCCAGCCTTAACACCAGACGAGTCTGACCAAGCGACAGCACTGGTCGCAAGCGGGAGAAACGTTCCCTCTTCAAAACCGACATCGTCAAGGAGCGGTACGATGCGTCCATCAGTTGCATCCGGTTCAGCAACAACGTATTCCGCATGTGGCGCTACAACCATGACGCGTTCACCGACCTCATAATCTTCGACCTCTGCCCCAACTGCATCCACAATGCCTGTAAGGGAGTATCCCATAATTGAGGGGGAAACAGCCTCTTCTCGGATATAGCGTCGAAACAGTTCGGAGCCTCGGCTGATTAACGTCGTGTCAGTCTGTACGCGAACCTGTTGCGCATTGATTTCCGGTATCGGCACTTCCTCTAATTGGATGTTGCCGAAGCCTTCTGGTTTGGTTACTCGAATCATTTTTTAACTTTCCTTGCGGTTTGTTGAGGTGAGTTGAGGATTGAAAGTCCCTTTCCGTAGATCCTGCTTCGTAGTGAGAATCACTTCGTTACGGACCACGCGCTTGGGTCTCATGGAACACAGCGCGCAAACCCAATAATTAAAAATCTTGTAAACGTCTGGCTAAGTCCTGACGAGTGACGGGTTTGTCGAGAGACATCAGATAGATGTGGAAAGTATCACTCCTGTCGGAAACATACGCGAGGTAGCGTCCATCAGGTGAAAAGGCGGGTTGAATAGATCTACCGATGTCACTGGTGATCCGACGTTCATTTTTCCCATCTGCATCAATGAGATAAATCTCCCAGTCGCCTCCCCTCGCGGAGACATAGGCAATCGTTTTTCCGTCAGGCGACACTGTGGGGTTGTAACAACCATAGCGATTTGGGTTGAAATGTTTTTCGTTTTTTCCGTCAATGCCTATGGTATAAAGCTGGTTCAACTCGTTTCGAGAGGAGACAAATACAAGCGTATTTCCGTCCGGAAAGAATGCGGGACTCCCGTCATCGGTTTCGTTAAAGGTAATACGTTTCGGTTCTACGTCTTCTGGCGTGAGTTGTGCCAAATCAAGTTCCGCCAAATTGAGGAGATACAATTCCAGATTCCCATCTACATTGGATTCATAAACAACCTGATCTCCAGCAGGCGATGTACGAGGCACACGGGCACCGAAACTCACAGGTAAAACGGTTCGCGTTATTTTGCTATGAATATGTGTTACATGGAATCCGGCGTAAATCGGAGTGGAACCGCTACTTTGGATGACAACCTTAACTTCGCGAGATGACTTCGGTTCGCAACTATAAAACAGATAGTTTGGGGTCTTGAGGAACGCTGGTGAGCTATCGTTGAAATCTGTCGTGAAGGTTACACGCCGTTGGATACGCCCATTTAAGTCCATTAAATAGATTTCGCCATTGTCGAGTCGAAAGGAGGCAAAGGCAATTTGTGTACCGTCCGGTGAGAAGGTGGGCGAATAATTATCTGAATCGCCACGAGTCAACCGCTTTGTATGATAACTGTCTCCCACAAGTGCGATGATTTCACGCAAGACCTCAGGATCCAGCGTACTCCGCTGAACGAGTCGGAGCACGCGAAAGGCAGAGCCTCTATCACCGAATCTTAAATAGGTACGTGCCAATTCAATTCGTGCGGCAATCCGTTCTTCCGGTTGTGCGGCATACAGTTGTGAAGCCTTTTGCAGCTCCAGAACCGCGTCGGTATAACGTCCCAAGTCATTGTAAGCTTTCCCCAACAACATTCGCGCCTTCGGGTCCTCAGGTGCCGTTTCGATAAAAGTTTCCAGTGCTTCCATCGCTTCTTGTGGCGTTCCAGCGTTCAAAAGTTCTTCACTCTTTTTCAGAACTGCCGTATCATCCTGACATCCGGTCACCAAGATAACAAGAAGTATACCATACTGAACTATTTTTTTAAGTGATTGACCTTTGTGCATCGTTCCTCTACAGATAGGTCCGGTAGGAGCGGTTTGTAACCGCTCCGGTCATGGAGAAAGAACTTTCAAATCCCGAAAAATATGCTAAATAGCCCTAATCGGAATTCCCTCCTACAGGAAATTAATTACTAGCGTTTTCTGGTTCTGTTTCTGCCTCTCCACCCATCGCCAACGGCGTAAAGCCAACATAAAATACCTTGGACGGACGCACTGATTTTCAGTTTCCAAGAAGGTCGGTACATCAACTTTTCCCCATCGTCGAACGTCCAGATGTGAATTGAATAAGGCTCCTGCGCTTCAGGGTATCCGTCTGCCTCATCTGTTGATGTGCGATCTGTCGCCGCAGGTTTGAATCGCATTAAATCGTCCCATCCTGTTACCGGCAGCGAATTCAGGTAGAAAATACCAATTGCAGAAGCGAAAATGGCAAAAAGAATAATCGCTTTTGGAAATTGCCCTAAGTATAGTTGACCGAGTCCTGGAAGTATTGCGGACAAGACCATCGCAACGAAAGAATTGCTGGAGGTGACACGCGCGTTTGCGGGGTCGACCATTGATTAAGACTCTCCTTGTGCCACAAGGTAGACCCCGATACAGATGATCAGAGCACCTATTATACGAATCTTGGGAACAGACTCCTTGAAAAACATCCAAGAAAACAGGATTGACAGGACATACCCAGAACTTAACATCGGATAGGCAATGCTTAGCTTAACACGCGACAGGATAATCAGCCAGACGAGCGTCGTAAAGCCATATATCGCAATTCCACTGAGAATATAAGGGTTCAGGAATGCCTGCACCAATTTATCCATAGCGTCTCGTAGACTATTGATACGACCGATCGTGTTCATACCGTGTTTAAACAAAATCTGTCCGATGA
Organism: Candidatus Poribacteria bacterium; assembly: GCA_965208635.1. Lineage (GTDB taxonomy): Bacteria > Poribacteria > WGA-4E > WGA-4E > WGA-3G > WGA-3G. Next base: position 3,527,661 of record OZ242349.1, on the reverse strand, counting down.
CCGTTAGTAAAACGTTGAAGAATAGCAGTAAAAAATCTTTCATGATTTTATTATATCACACCTCTACTTTTATCACAATTTTTAAGCGGTGCATTTCAGAGGAAATAGTTATCAATTATCGGTTGTCCGTCACAAGAGGGTCGTGTTCAAAGAAACCCTTTTAACAGATTGCTGACGGCTGAAAGTTAATTGCTATAGGTTATAGAGATACGTTACCTTAATGACAACGACACGGTTTTCCAGTTGTAACTCGCGACTGGAGGTTGCCCCAATAGGAGCATCGCCCCAAGCCTCGTTATAAGCAACGAAAAGGTGGCTCTTTGGGCTATATTCCCATCCAAATAGAAAACTTAGCAGATACGTCTGATGGATTTCCATAGAAAATGGGCGTTCCCTATTCGCTTGTGCGAATATGCGGAGAAACGACTCTCGGGTGAACAAGTACGTCGTACGCAGTGAACTAACGAAAAACCTACCGTCAATCGCACCCTCCAAATCAAAACTCTGTGCGTAGCCGCTGTCTAATTCTATGGATAAATTGCTCTGTGGACGGATCGTGGACTCAAGCATGAGGCTTCGCTGTTTGCCCGCTTGTTGTCGTCCAAAGTTAAAATAGTCTGCGAAATCTATAGCGATACCCATAGCAATCGGGTATGTGGAGTTCGTGTCAATCTCAAATCCATAGCTGTCTGCGGTAAATATCTCAGTGAGTTCAACTTCCCGACTTCGAGTATAGTAGACATTAATGTCATCTAAGAGGATTTCCCTGAAATCCATTCCAACGTCCGCACCTACACTCCATCTGAGCAAATCTTCATCAAATTCGGGCGAAAGGGATAATTCTGGGTTCCGCAACCCCCATTCAGTAAAATACAATGGTGTGTAAAGACTTTGAGAGAGACGAGCAATTATACCAGAAGAAAATTGGTGCTTTCCCCAGTGTGGAGAATAAGAACTCCGCATAGAGACACGTTGCCAGCCACGGTTTCGTTCCTTTCGTAGAAACCCCGTCTGATTAATTTCAAAGTTCGGACCGACCCGTTCAAAACCAATGTCGCTGCTCCAGAGATAGTTGCGTTGTGCGAAGTCAACCGTATACGCAAAGTTATCACTATCTTCGCCCGGATGGAAACTCCCGGCGTACTGTCCCGTGAGGTGATAAGTTCGGCCCAGCGCGAGGTTCATATCAATGCCACCCACTCGGCTATGACTCCATCTTTCACTACCAGGCTGTTCCTTGTTCACAAATAGAACCCCAATGTTTGAACGTTTGAGGATGTCGCGTTTAACACGGATGGCAGAGAACCATGCTTCCTCCTTTTCGGAGGGTGTACTCTCAGAAAACCTGAATTCACCGGTCTGATTCCCCAAAACCCCGATAGAGTAATCGCCGACTTTACCGGTAAGTTTACTGCCCCAGAGGATATTACCGCGACTCCCAATACGACGGCTGAACATCAAGTCATAAGGCGTTTCAAAGAAACTGTTTCCTTCAACAAAAAACGGGCGTTTTTCAGGAAAACGTGTCGGGAATCGGGTCAGATTAATTTCCAGTTGATCTGCTTCAACTTGTGCGAAGTCGGGATTAACGGTAACGTTCGCCTTTAGCGCACTCGTGAGGCTGTATTGTACATCCAAACCTGTCCCGAACTGGCGTGTTAAGTCGGAATCAGTCGCACTCATACCCCCACCTAAAAGATAGGGTGAGATTTCAAAATTTTTGCCGGTCTCGATGCCTTGAATGCCTACGATATGCCCCAAATCGGACATTCGCGTGACAACACCGGCTTGTGTCAATTGTTTCCATACCGTGACTTCGCTTTTCCTGCGGTTTACTCGCTCGATGTCAAAACCCCAGATTTGCGTCGGTCCGGATTTATGTGAGAAGTCGGTAAATCGGAAGTTTGCGAATGGGATTTTGAACTCGGCACTCCACCCCAATTCATCAATATTGCTCTCAACCCACCAAATCCCTTTCCAGTTACTGTCGCGTTGGGTGTCCTCATACCGGTAGTTATCACTCTGAACACCGGCTGGGTTCGTCGCAAATTTATAGCCTGTCCGATGATCGTGATGCGGGTCAATGAAGAAAGAGATAACATCTGAGGCATAGATGTCGCCGCGCCGTGTCATCCGATTGATAATTTTGTTGGGTTCAGCGTCGTAACATCGGAATGCGACGTAGAGGTTATGCACATCGTAAGCGATGCGGAATTCTGTGTCGTCGGTTGCGGGACTACCACGTGCCGGTTCGAGTTGAATAAAACCGCTGCGCGGTTCTGCGTGCTGCCATACAGCGTCGTCCAGTATCCCGTCAATTTGGGGTGGTTCGTCTACAATTCGGTGAGCTTCAATGACATGTTCACCCAAACCTTCTGGGTGCGCAAAAAGGAGGAGTGGATAGGCAATGAATAGCAGTAGCGCAGCAACAAATTTTGACATGCGTTAATTATAGTTGAAACCCCGCATGTTGTCAAATTTGCTTCTCCAAGCTTGCTGTACGCCTAAATAATGACGAATTTGTTGCTTTTTCTTGCAAAAATCGTTGAATTCCTTTAAAATTCCTTGAAATGTGCCTGCGCTTTTCCGGTATAGTGGATTCAAAAAAGGCATGTGAAATCCGAAGTCCACTTAAAGTTGTCCAACGATTCGTCTTCATAGTATAAAGTGCGTAGCTCGTACTGTCCCGCAGGTTTCCCACACGCGGCTTGCGCATGGGGAGCGGATTCGAGCAAAAAACGTTAAAACACAAACGCACGTCATTTAACCGCAAGGAAGAATTAAAAAATGGTTGAACTTACACGAGAAGACATTGAATTTTTCAGAAATGAAGGGTACTTGGTGAAACGGAACGTCCTAAACCCGGAACTGATGGAGCGGGCACGGGCAAGACTCTGGGATGGTGCGCCTGAAGGACGCAGACGTGATGACCCTGACACTTGGGTTGGTCCCTTCACATCAGAAGAAGAAAACCCTGATGGAAATAATCACCGACGCGGATTCCGATGGAATTTCCGTGAACCCGGTGACGAAGATTGGATGGTTCAGCTTCTCGCTACCGATCCAAACGTTTGGCGGATGGCAGAGCAATTCTTGGGTGAGGGGAATTTGACGCAACCCGACCGCGTGCGTGGTATCTATTGCACCCTACCTTACGGAGATGTCCCGAAGAAATCGATCGGGTGTCACGTCGACGCGCATCCGTTTCATCTCGGTGCTGTCGGTTATATTGACGATGTGCCGCCGGAGGGTGGTGGATTTACGGTCTGGCCCAGGAGCCATAAAATCTTCTATTACGATTACCAATCCCAATACAAGAACGAACCGACACCGCAATACGAAATCGATCGCGAGCGGCTCAGTAAAGAACCGGGTGTTGAATGCTACGGGAATGCAGGGGATGTCGTCTTCTGGCACCATCGGATTGGTCACGCTGCAGGACATAACTATTCGCGACAAATCCGACAGGCAGTGCTATACGATTTCCGGAAAACGGAGTTAGAACAGACCCAAGAGGAACCGCCAAACGAGGATATGTGGCGGGATTGGCCCGGTATCAAGGCATTGGATTTTTAATTTTACCTTACGGTTCGGTTTTTTAATTATGTGCGCCTAGGCGGCGTTTCCGTTGTCAACGCCGATCTAAAATTGGTAAAAAACCTGCTTTAGGTTATGAATAGTTTCTTAAGGATTGGAATACTGCAAGGACAACGGACGCAGCAGCTCAGAAGCAATCGTTAAAAAACCGATGTTGCAGGCTACGTTTATTTCACCGTAGACCTAACGCTTCCAATGTGCTTGCCATCATGTCGTGAGCGATTTGTGCCTTCTCCATCCGCATGTGTGGGAACGTTTCCACCGAGATGTACTTATCGTAACCGACTTTTCCTAAACTCTCGGCAAAGGTCCGAAAATCCAACTCATCTCCCTCTTCACCCGGAATCAGGAAGGTGCTATAGGGATACATTCCTGTCACGCCTTTTACATGGCAATGCGTAGTGAGCGGTCCAAGCTTTTCGGTGACTTCAGCGATGTCTTCACCGAGATGGTAGAAATTGGTAATGTCGTTGAGGGATCTTAAGGCATCAGAGCCGACGTGTTCAATCAGAAGCGTGACTTTTGGAGAGGAGTCGATTGTCGTTGCTTCGTGATTGTGAATGTTCATCGTGATGCCGAGTTCCTCAGCGCGTCGGCAGATTGGCTTCAAGACATCAACAAGGAGTCGCCATGCGAAAGCGTCGCCTTTCTCGCTGCCATACCCAGTGAGGAAATTAACGCCACCCGCCCCAAGTGCAACCGCCACGTCTTGAAGCAGCGCGTAATGGTCAACCGCGCCCTGCTGGTCTTCCGCTGCCAGTTGGTATAGACCTCCCCCAGTAAACGGATTAATAACAGAAACTTTTAATCCGCTATCGGTTACCATTGTTTTGACCTCTTTGAGCAGACCATCGGTAACCTCATCAGAGCGGATATGCGCTTCTGGTCCGCACATCATCTCGATTGCGTCGTAGCCGGCATCGGCAAGAATCGTAATAACTTGTTGTAGAGGAATATCTTTCATTCCACCAGCATGATAAGAGATACCAATCACTGTTACTTCTCCTTCCGTTTTTCATTCTTTCAATCAGGTTCGGTTCGGATCTGATTTTCTTTACGAATCATCGTTCTCTTATGAAAAGCGAACCGTTTTGCGTTGCGCATATCAGTTTTTCACCATCTGCTGAAAAAGTCAATTCCCGAATGGGACCCTCCTGCACAGGAAACGTAGATATAGCATTGCCACCACTCGTTTCCCACAACTGAATGTAGTTATCTCTCCCGCCGCTCACGAGCAGTTCACCGTCAATAGAAAATCCTAACGCACTGACCGAGTCGGTATGTCCCCGTAATATAGTGAGTAAGTGCTTGCTTTCCAAATTCCACAGCCGAACAAGTGTGTCCGAACCACCACTCGCGAGCGTTTCACCCTCGGGTGAAAAAGCTAAAGCCAAGACCAGTCCGTCATGTGCCGAAAAAGTGGACAACAGTCCCCCCGTTTCGGCTTCCCACAAGCGAATCTTGCCATCCGCACTTCCACTCGCCAGCGTTGTTCCATCTGGCGAAAACGCCAGACTTCTAATTCGTCCTGGAGCCTCAGTGGAAGAAGCAAGTAATCGCTCTGTGCGCGGATCCCATCCGGGAAGTGGAACACCGTCAGGTGAAGACGATGCTAAGGCGTTCACCAGATTAGAATCCCCAGCCAGTGTTAGAACTTCGCGAGCCGTGGCAGTATCCCAGAGCCTGAGTGTATTGTCTTCGCTCCCACTGGCGAGCAGAGAATTATCTGGAGCAAATGCCAATGCCCGCATGTGCTCCGTGTAACCTGAGAGCATTGCGAATTGGGCTCCAGTGGCGGTGTCGTATATCCAGATACGCCCATCGCCGCCTGCGGCGAGCCGCGTGCCATCTGGCGAGAATGTGATAGCCATTACTTGCTTTTTAGCGAACCTTGTTTTGAGTCCCGGAGGTAACTCCGATTGGATACAGTTCCGAAATATTTCTGTTTTTTCCATTTTTCTAATCACTACTGAAAGTAATGTCCAAATTTTGGTTAAAAGTGGCAACTTGTGTTATCGTATAACACCAAACACCAAGTTCGTAACATTGTCCCGTAAGCCTCTATAGGAAACCTGCGCTAGGAGAGCGACTCGAATACAAAAAACACCAAAAACTCAAACCCCACTACCTATCCGCAAGGAAAAATTAAAGAATCCAATCTAAAACGACACCTGTATACACATTCGGTTCGTTGAGGAGTCCGTCATAAGCCTGTTTAATCTGTTCCGGTTTGAGACGGTGAGAGATTAAAGGCTCAACGTGCAATTGTCCGCGTGCCATCCAGTCAAAGATAGTTTGCTGTTTGCTCCATTGAGAGGTCCGATTTCCGATGTCCGGGTACATCGGCACACACCATTCCAATGCTCCACGGATGGTAATCCATCGCAGATGGGTTTCGGAGAGCAGGTCGGTTAGGTTCCCTTGGACTTCAACGCGCGGCGAACCGAGGATGATGAGTTGTCCGTGGTTAGCCGTGGCGCGAAGGGCTTGCATAACAACGCCACTATGCCCAACAGCATCGACCGTAATATCACCAAGTTCACCACCGGTAATTTCCTCAACTTGTGCTTGTGCCTTGTCAGCAGCACCACCGACGGTATGGCTAATCCCACACCGCTGCGCAAGTTCCCGTCTTTCTTTCACCGGATCGACACCAATCACGCGACATCCGTGAATCTGAAACATCTGTGATGCTAAATTCCCAACAAGCCCCAATCCAAAGACAACGACCCATGGGTTCGCCCCGATTTCTCCGACAACTATTGCGGTCATCGCAACGCCTGCCATTCGTGAGGCTGCAACCACGCCCGGATCCACTGCCTCCCTAACAGGCGTGACCAACCGATCTTGTGAATACTGAATCGTTGAAGCGTGCCGCCCGTATGTGAAAACCCGATCACCGGGTGCAACACGGGTAACACCAGCACCGACTTCACGCACAATGCCAACATTCGCGTAACCAGAACGCCACGGGTATTCACACCATTCTCCCTTCTGGAAAACTTTAGGTTCTCTTCCCGTATAGTTTGCCAGTTCCGTACCGCTACTGATAAAGGTGTACTCTGTGTCTATCAATAATTCGTTGGAACCGAGCACCGGTGCATCTATGTCAGCAGTCTGGAGTTCCACTTGGTTCTGACCTGTTACAACAACCTCTCTGATTTTCATTGTGAATTTTGCTCTCCTAATTGCTTTAATTCTTCTGACTTAATCTTGCGGATCAGGGCTTGCATCCGTTTGTATCTGAAAAGCCCGACGAAGAAGGTCGCAATGCCGAGCAAAATAAAGATGATACCGATCACCTCAACGATATATGAACTAAAAATTTCTTTGAGATGTACAAAGGATAAGCCCGCAACGAACAACGTTAACGCCGTGCGGATATAGGCGAGAAAGGTTCGCTCATTCGCGAGGATCGTCCGATCCGCGGCGAGATGGTCTCGCAAGATAAGTTGGTCTTCCAATCCTGTGTAAGGTGTTGGTTTCTCTGGCATTTGCTCGTTCATCTTTTTATTGCGGAAACCTAAAAGTTAAAAAAAGAGATTCAATATAATAACACCGGCAAGCCATCCATAGAAAGTCCAAAGACATCGTAACCTTTTTGCTGTACGCTGGTATTCCACCGTGTAGCACGCGGGATTTTGGAAATAGAGCGTCAGTCGCTTTGGCGTGGACAAGTCAATTTTGGGTGTGAATGTGCCCATCACAACGATACTTATACCGAGAAGCACAATATTGATCGTGGGCAGGATACTGAGAACCGCGCCAAATACTGTCCAACGCCATCTTGAAACATTACGGGAAGCGTCACCCCGTGCTACGCGGATCAGCGATGCGGATGGTATCCTTGTTTCTGGAGCCATGCGTGAGGTCCGGATTGGAACGCGAGACTTGCTTGCTCCGCTCTTTTATCTTGTAGAAACGTATTCTGCGCACAACACGCATTAGTCCTCGTAACGTAGATTTTTCCCGTTATCCGGACCGCCTTGATGCCAAACCCAGACGTTCCGAAAATATGCCTGTTTCTCCGGAGGCAACCCTTCAATTACGTGTTTTGGCACCGATGGTTTATGAAATTGACACCCGACGAAGTTATAACAATTAAAAATAGCTATCCGCGGTCGATTTGGATTTTGCCACGCAACCCCAGAATGACAAAGGTTTTCCGTGAAGATAATGACGGAACCTGGCGGACAACTGTACGTTTCAAAGAGCGGCGAATTTGTCTGCCGATGCCCCTCAGGAATTTGAAAGTTTGCCTTGTGGCTTCCCGGCAGAAATAGCGTGCCTCCTTCACCCGCTTCGACTTCGTTCAGTTCAAAGACAACTCGTGTCAGGGCGGAGTATATCTTCCCGTTTCGACACTGATAGTTGAAGTTCGGATTCACATTTCGCACGCCACCATGCGGTGGAGGTCCGCCATCCCCAACAGTGCGGTAGGTGAACCAACTGGATTCCATCCGAACTTCCCCCAAGATCTCGTGGAGAATATCCATCACTACCGGATGATCAATTAAAAATGATGCCGTGCCGCCTGGAAACCGCCGTTCGTGTGGCGGCAAAGATTCAGGATCTGTTCGGATAGTTTCAATTTGCGCTTTTAGTGCCGCGATTTCTGAAGGCTTTAACACTTCAGGAATTAGCAGATAGCCTTTGAGATCGAAAATAAATTTCTGTTCTTCCGTCATAGCAATCCTCTCCATCAAATAACGTTTCCAGTCCTGTTAACGATCATATCAGATTTTGGGTTTAATTGAAACGAATTTTTAAATGCTCCTTGCGGTTAAACAACATGAGATTGGCATTTGTTTGACACCGATGCATGCTGTGTGCTATACTATGTGTGCTATGAACAGTATTTTCGGTGCAGCTCGCAAACCGAAAACTTGCTATACAAAAGACGGTGCAGCTCGCAAACCGAAAACTTGCTATACAAAAGACGGTGCAGCTCGCAAACCGAAAACTTGCTATACAAAAGACGGTGCAGCTCGCAAACCGAGCATTGCTGTGGAAGCATTGACATATTGTTGAGTCTTATCTACACAAAAAGAATGGAGTAACCACTTTGATGGATTTCAAGCAAACATTAGACAACAAAATCGCAGATTATAACTTACTCAATCATCCATTTTACCAAGCGTGGAGTGCAGGCGAGTTACCCGTCGAAACCCTACGCTCCTATGCACGTGAGTATGGTGCTTTTATCTCTACAGTGCCGATAGGATGGGAAACACTCGACGAAACCGAAACCGCAGCGGAAGAGATCGAACACATTGATTTGTGGGCTGACTTCGCTGCTGGACTTGACACCGCTGTTGCTGAAGCACAAATTCCGCAAGTCAAGGCACTAATGGATACGGCACATGAACTCTTTTCGGAACCCACGACTGCACTCGGTGCGCTCTATGCGTTTGAGGCACAGCAACCGGCAACTGCCCAATCGAAACTCACGGGTTTAAAAGCATACTATCAACTCCCAAAATCAGTAGAGCCATATTTTGAAACGCATTCACACAACGAACATGAATCGGAAAAACTGCTTGAGCGTATCGGGGTATTACCATCAGATTCACACGCCACTGTCGTGCAGGCATGTGAAAAGATGAGCACTGCTTTGTGGAACGCTCTCACGGGAATTCACGATGCGGAATGCGCATGATACAGTGAAGGCGTATTTTGACGCGCTTGTTGTTGGTGATGCTGAAACCCTCATTGCACTGATGCTTCCTGCCTCATACTACGTCAAGATCGGCACTGATGCTGACGAAGTTGTTGAGGGAAACGCAGGAATCGCGGCGTATTACCGAAACCACGTCGCGAGCACGGAGGATTTCAGCATTGAATTTATTAACCTCAACGTGCAGGAACGGAACGATGTCGCTTGGTTCTACACGCGCCAGATTTGGCGGCTCAAATGGCAAGGCGCATCGGAGGAATTCGTGATGCGGATGACGGGCGTCTTGGAAAAGACCGATACGTTGTGGAAGTTCGCGCAGATCCACGCCTCAATCGGGCATCCATAACGGAGGAAGAACGACGTGCCCTCCTCATTCAAGCAGGACTTCGTGCGGGTTGGGACGATCCAGAAATGGACATTTACAACGATCTTGATCCGCGGAGGTAACTCTGAACATCAGATTTGGAAGGGAGGCACTCTTGCAAATTTCAACTATCTCTTTTGATGGTGATATGACCTTGTGGGATTTTCGGAAGGTCATGCGTCATTCGCTGAAACATACACTGGCGGAATTGCAAAAACAGGTTCCAACCCAGCGTGTTTTAGAACTCACAGTCGATGAGATGATTGCAATCCGAAATCAATTTGCTGAAGAAGTAAAGGGCAAAATCTGGAATCTTGAAGAAATCAGGCGACGCGCATTTGAGAGAACACTCGAATATGTCGGGTGCCCAGATAAAGAACTCGCTGCGCATCTGAATGCGATATATCGGAAGCATCGGTTTGAAGATATAGAATTGTATCCAGATGTCATCCCGACTTTTGATGTTCTGGCACCACAATTCAAACTGGGATTGCTGTCAAATGGAAATACCTACCCGGAACGCTGCGGACTTGAGGGGTATTTTGCCTTTGTTGTTTTTTCTCAAGATGTACAGATTGAAAAACCGGATCGAAGAATCTTTGAAATAACTGCTCAGCGAGCAGGTTGTGAACTCGGGCAGATGCTCCATGTAGGGGACTCGCTTGAAAACGATGTTGCCGGTGCGCGGAACGCTAGCGCGCACTCTGTCTGGCTGAACCGGGAAGGCGCACCAAACGACACAAGCACTCAACCTAATTACGAGGTGGCTTCGTTGACTGAAATCCCTACAATTTTGGGGTTGGATGGAAAGTGAAAGTTTCAGAGGGACGAAAATAATACTCCATTATGGAATGCGCGTAAACCCTTTATCACATCCACCCGTTTAGTTTCAGAGGGAGCAAAATAGCACGCTATTGAAAAGAAATTACGCTCCGAGGTATTTCTACAGCGAAAATTCACAGGAGTATCTTTAAATATAGGAGACAAAACCATGAAAGACCTAATGCGTAAACTGCTTTGCTTCTATATGGGAGGCGTATTGATTGTTGCCATCACGGGTTGTGCCTCACATTCTATTTTAGACAGTTTTTCCGAAGACGCTAATCACTCCTTCCGCGAAGTGAGATGGGGGTTCAGTCAAGAACGTGTTGAACTGGCTGAAGTCGGGAATCGAGTGTATGAAAGGACTGAAAACGCACTCGTCTATAGTCATAAAATCAACGGTGTCGATTGCTTGCTTATCTATACGTTCAAGGATAACAAATTGCGAACAGCAGGCTATGTGACCCAGAACCCCGTAATGAATGCGGAACATATAATTAAGGAAGCCGTTGACAAACACGGTATGCCAACAACCGTAAATAACACGGAGATGGTGTGGAAAAACCCCAACACCGTGATATTTGCCAACGTATATGATTCAGTTGATAAGGCGACAGTGACAAAATATCAACACACCTCTGGCGGTCTGCTCCGGGACGTTCTGGAGCGGAACCTGGCGAACCGGGATAAGGTGGGGGTTATTAAATACTTTGATGGCGTGTTCGCATACGTCGATAGGGAGTTCTATGACCAACTCTATGAAATGGAGTTTCCGCTATCAGAACTGTCCTTCTATGAAAAACAACTGATGGGCGTTGTTGAAAGAGGGAAACGGACGATTATCCCAGGATTAGGGACGGTTCCACAAGGGCAATTCAACAGTAGATGATAAGAGTGATCCTCCTGAATTTTTGTCGTCTTCTCCTTGCATAAAATTATTTCTTTATGGTATTATGATACCTATGGAGAGCACGAACGGCACTACAACAAAACATATCCTGAACATCACGAAGCCAAGCGCGTCTCGGATTGCACTGGCGAAAAGCGATACCCCAGATGCCCTTCAGAAACTCTGTCAAGAGTATTGGACTTGGCACTTTGACGAATCATTATCAGAAGCTGTTCGGTTGCTGCTAAGCACGGAACTCGGTTGGGAGACGATGTCGCAACTCACAACACCGCCAGTTGGTGAAGTCATATCCCCACTCGGTTATGCGCTTGCACACGAGGATAAAGGTATCCGAGATGCTGCGTTACAGGTATTGGATGCCACTGTTCATATTCCTGCAGGCGTTGCTTACATCGGCGAAGAATGTGCACCGTTGGAAGTGGACGGGTTTGAGATTGGCGTCTATCCCGTAACCAACGCACAGTACTATCGGTTTCTTCAGGATACAGGGCACACGCCTCCTCAGGATTGGACAAACGGGATCTATCCAACAAACAAGGGCGATCATCCTGTCGTTTGGGTTACGTCTGAAGATGCAGAAACTTATGCCCGTTATGTCGGAGGTAGACTGCCAACGTTTTCAGAGTGGCAATATGCCGCACGCGGTGCCGATGATAGACGCTTTCCATGGGGCTATGACATTGACAGACCGCGGTGCAACACCGCAGAACTCGGCGCGGGAACGACAACCCCAGTCGTTAGTTTCAGAGACGGCGTGAGTCCGTTTGGCTGCTACGACATGGTAGGCAATGTCTGGGAGTGGACGGATACCCCTTATGACGATGAAGGCAATTTCCGCGTGGCGTGTGGAGGCGCGTGGTATTACAACCACGACTATAGCACCTGCATCAGTTACGATTTTTTTAGCAATGGGTATGCAGAATTTGTAATTGGGTTCCGTATCGCGTGGTGATGTTACACAGAGGATTAGAGTTTGCTGCAATGGGGAAAGTTGATGAAAGATAAGAAAGCCAAGGAAGAACATGCCTTAACACCTGAAAAATCATCGGCACCCTCAAGCGGATTGCAAAAAGAACTCATCCAGCGTGGGCGCGTCGATATTCACGCGCATCAGACCGCCGCGAAGCACTTGAAACAGGGAGCAGAGGCACTCAACGTTCGAGACTACGCGAAAGCAATTGAAGAATTCCAACAGGTAATCCAACATAATCGCGAATCGGCTGAAGCACACTTTCACCTCGGTTTGGCGCATTTTATGCTGGAAGACTATGAAAAGGCGATAGAGGCATACAAAATGGCAATAGCATACGAACCGAGCGAAGCGACAGCACACCTCAATCTCGCAGCAACGTATCGTTTGCTCAAACGCTATGACGAGGCTATTGACGTTTACACGCGTGCCATTCGTTTTCTACCGAGCCATCCGGAGTTGCATTCCGAACTTGGGACAGTCTATACATTTCAGGGGAAGCGGCGCGAAGCTGTCAGTGCTTATAAAACCGCAATGCGCCTTAAACTTCAATTGAAACTTCAATCGGATGTTGACAAAAGCGCGTAAGCCCAACCATCGGGCGGGCTGGGGTTACGGAAAAGTGTATCGCTACACATTATGCCTAAACGAACCGCAAGGAACATTTAAAAAATGTTTGTTTCGGATGAAGATTTGATGGTGAAATGTGGTAAAGGTGATATGAGTGCCTTCGAGTTGTTGGTACGGCGATATCAGGACCCTTTGATTAACTACATTCACCGCTCCATTGATGATTATCAACGCGCCGAAGATCTCTCCCAAGAAACGTTCCTCCGAGTCTTCAAGAGTGCGAACCGTTATGAACCGACGGCATCGTTCAAAAGTTGGCTCTATACAATTGCCACTAATTTATGCCGAAATGAGATTCGGAACCGTACGCGTCGGAACACTTATTTTTTCGAAGATCTGGTTGAAGAAGGCGAGGATGTCAACTATGCCGACATCATGCGGGACACCCGTTATCTGCCAGACTTGCTCTTAGAAAAAAAAGAACAGAGACAGATTATCCGTAAAGCACTCGCACAGTTACCAGAAAATCAACGAGTGGCGTTAACGCTCGTCACCTATCAAGACTTACGGTATGAAGAGGTTGCGAAAATTCTTGGGTGCTCAGTCGGTGCTGTGAAAGCACTGATTCACCGTGCTCGGCAAAAAATGAGAAAACTGCTCATCAAAGCCGGAATAGCGGAATAGGCATCAACGAACCGCAAGGTAAAACCAAAAGACCGAAACCGTAGCCTGCCACAACGGCGCAGGGTTTTTGCGAATCAACGCTGAATGCGCGTAAATCAACGGTATGAAGGTTCTCCGTATGGCATTCCCCGGGCATTCAGCGGGGTGTTTCCCTCAGATATACAAAAAGGCACTTCAATGTCAAAATTCACCTCAACGAACCGCAAGGTAAAATTAAAAACCGAATTCTCAGATGTTTATGGCTCGACGTGTGAAGCGCAGTTCGTGAGTCCAGCCGAACTCTCAGCCTACATTGATAAAGAACTGCCTGCATGGAAACGCCACCTCATTCGACGGCACCTCAAAAAGTGTGGGATCTGTGCCAATCAGGTCCAGCGGTTGCAACACACAGACGATTTCCTACGCCGAAGTGGTGAGATCAAAGTCTCTGATAACTTTTTAAGCGGTGTAATGGAACACGTATCGGAAGCAACGAAATACCAGAGATCATACGACTCACTTTGGTCCCACGTCACACACTTCCTGGGATCGTCGCTGGGGTGGGCGCGATACAGTTCAACATTAACTGACAGGCTTCGCTACAGTATTCGGACGCGTAACCCAGTTTACATATTTGTGCTGACCTTCGCCGTTTTTACGATGGTAGGGGCAACGCTTTACCAATCCTCCAGCGACAGATTCGGTCAGTCGATGCATCGGGAATCGGAGTTCCCTCCTACGAAGGCACAGAAACTGGATGGCGAAAAATTAATTTCCTTTGAGGTCATACAACACGAACCACCGAAACGCTTGCTAACAACCTACCTTAGCCAGCCGTCAGCAAGATAGCCATCAACGGTCAGGAGTTGGAAACCAGAGCAAGCCCATGGCAGATGAAAACGATAGCAACCGCTAAACGCCCACTGAAAACCGATGGAACCGATAGCCGATAGTGAATAAAAAAATGAAGTCTGTAACTCGTAGAGCGTTGCTCATCTCGCTGATATTCCACCTATTTTTTTTCATCACAACGTTTTACGTCGTGGTGCAGAATCAGCCGATAGCGTCAGAGAAAACGGGTTTGGATGGGGAACTTATCTCAGTCGAAAACACCTCTCGACCCAGAACCCCACTAAAAAAGGTATCGCCGCGTTTTCTCGCTTCTGAGCGTGATTTTACAAACCTTCATCCCAGTACTGGGGAGTCACCGCCATCCCTCGCATCCCCCGTTACGGTGAACACCGAAACGCCACGTCCAGCCTTAGGTCGCAGTTTGCAAGATGAAGTTAAAGCAGAAAATCCATCGCCATCTTTAGATCTGTCGACAAAAAATTGGAACGCAGTGAGTACGGCCACCCGTACGCTTCAGGATGTTGAAGAAAGTTTGTCGAAAACGGAAGCCGCAAGTCCAGCGGGAGATACCACCTTCGGCGTAAAACGCTCGGGTCCACCAAGAATTCAACGTGCGCCAGAGATCTCGACACTTAACATAGTGGTAGAAGAGGAAGGGCTGTCCCCTGCACAGTTGGCAGAAATTAGCGAGAAGCGGAAAACTTTACCACAGGTTCCGTTTTCGACGCTTATGAAGACGCTCGCACAGGAAATTGTCGCAACGAGTGACGGCGGTCCAATTGACGTGGTATTCGTCATTGATGCCAGTGGGAGTATGCGCGATAACATCACATCTGTTGTAGAACACTTGAGCGAGATGGTGAATGTATACAAAGCCTCCAAAATAGATTATGCCCTCGGTGTTACAGAATTTTGGGCGAATAAGAACCGTAATAGAATCAAAGTTGTCCAGTTAACAAAAAGCTTCATTGCCTACAAACGTACCCTTCAAGCGATCGAGGTCCACCAGGATGAAAACGCCTTGGATGCTGTCGTTCAGACTGTCAAAGAACTCCGATTCCGCCCTACATCCAAGAGACATTTTATCCTTGTTACCGATGAGCATTTCACAAGTCGAGAAGGGTTAGAGGTGGAAGATGTCATCGCATACTGTCGAGAATTCGGTATCTATGTGAATGTGCTTGGACTTCCTTTGAATGAACACCAGAGACTTGCTTCTGAAACGGGGGGCAAGTGGCATGTCATTCCTGAAGAACCGCGACCGCAAACGGTACAACGCTCTAAAGCACCGATGCATCCACGAAATCAAGCATGGTTGTTACGCCAAGCACAATGGACAGATGTTACGAAAGTCGGAGATGCCGCGCTGCTACTCAGCGGTAACACCCCAATTGATATTGTCCTGTTCGTTGACAGTAGCAAAAGCATGGACAATAAACTTCCGCACTTATTGAAGCCACTTAACACCTTTGTTCGCGACTTGGATAACGCGCTTATAGATTATCAGATGGGGGTGGTGCGTTTCCGATCACGTGCGTCTGTGAACATCGTCAACGTTTTCAATCCCCCACAAACGCTGAAACAGGTTCAGAAAATTATTGAACTGCCGTGTCAAGACAATGAAATGTTATTGGACGCTGTAGTGGAGGGACTCCGACGGCTAAAACTTCGTTCGAATGCCCAACCCTATTTCATCCTGATTACAGATGAACCCGCAGAGGGTGAATACTCGCCACTCGCGATTATCCAAATGTTAGAGCAAAAAGATATCCTTGTGAGTGTTGTCGGCACCTATGATGATTTCCAACAGCAGGTGGCGAATAAAACTGGTGGGGTCTGGGTGCCTATTCCAGAAGGACACACGACAAACAACTCATATTGGTAAGGTTTTTTACTATTGGGTCTTTAAGTCCAATCATTTAAAATATGAAAATTGCAGTTCTTGTTTCAGGGAGCGGAACCAACTTGCAAACCCTGATTGAGCAGCTACATCAAGACGAGACGAGTGGTATCGACATAGCAGTTGTACTCAGTGATCGGCGTAAGGCTTACGCCCTTACACGAGCGAAGCGTGTGGGTATACCAACACACGTTGTCAGAACTCAGAATTATGAAAATCGTCTTGATTTTGACGCAGAAATTTCACGGGTTATCGAGCAGTATGCCGTTGAATTAATAGTCCTTGCGGGCTTTATGAAGTTGTTTCAACCTCCCTTTGTGCAAAAGTACCGGAACCGGATTATCAATGTCCATCCAACGCTCTTACCAGCATTTCCGGGCGCACATCCTGTCGCTGATACATTGGCATACGGTGTGAAGATCGCCGGCGTCACCGTGCATTTCGTTGATGAGGATGTAGATTCGGGTCCTATCATCGCACAGTCGGCTGTTCCTGTCTTGGATACGGACGACGAGGAGAGTTTACACAACCGGATTCAGGTTGAAGAGCATAAACTCTACCCTCAGGTTATTAAATGGTACGCGCAGGGGAAACTGAAGATTGAGGGACGAAAAGTTATCGTAAAAAGGGAAAATTAAAAAACCAAAAACGCAGCCTGTAACAACGACGCAGGCGGGTACTGCAAAAAAATCGTTAAGTTTCTAATCGCGTTGTTCAACCGCAAGGTATAATAAAAAAAGAATGTTAGCAATTTCAACACTGTGGAACGCTTTGAAGCAACAGGACGGTGCTACCCTGTTCGATGAGCTCAATAACCTCGGCTTTGAAACGCTCGAACTCAGCAGACATCTTACACCCGATCAAGTAGAGCAACTCAAGCCGTATCTCCGCGAAAATCCACCCTGTTCAATCCACAACTTCTGTCCTATTCTCCCTGGAACATCGCAAGTAGAGGCAGAGCAGGACAAAATTTCACTTTCGAGTCTCAATACAGACGAGCGACTGGAGGCTGTCCGCCGCACCCTCCAAACGATGGAACTTGCCGTTGAATTGGAGGCACCAATTGTCGTCCTTCACCTCGGCGAAGTTGACACCTACGACAGGTCCTATTTGATGAGAGACCTATACAATTATGGTGAGCGTGAGTTTGAAGCCTTCGATCAAAAAGTGACCGAAGCGACAGAGTGGCGGAAACGTAAGGAGATGAGACACCAAGACGCGGTGTTACGGAGCCTCGATGAACTCAACGAATCCGCTCTGAAGATGGAACTCTATATCGCTATTGAGAATCGTCCACACTATTACCAAATTCCGAATTTTGATGAAGTTGGATTGTTTTTTGAGGAGTTTTACGGCAGTCCGATGCGGTATTGGCACGACATAGGGCATGCCGCACTACAGGAAAAACTCGGCGTGTGCTGGGCAGATAGATGGCTCGAGCAGTATGCGGAACATCTCATCGGCGTGAATCTCCACGATCTGCAAGAGCTTGAGGCGTATCACCCACCTGGGACCGGAGACTTGGAATGGGACGAACTCTTCAAGCAGATTCCAGCAGATGTCTTGAAAGTGTTGGAAATTCGTCCCTGCGAAGCGGAACCGGTGGTAGAGGCACGAGAATTATGTTTTAATTTTACCTTGCGGGTAAACGACGTAGATTGAGACTTTGACGTACCTTCCTCAAGAGCCGCCTGCGCCGTTGTTGCAGGCTACGGTTTTGGTCCATAATGAAACCCATAATTACAAGGTAAAAGAAAAAACTGATGTTTAGAACGACTCCAAAAGCCACCTACTTTTTTACCGAGGTTGAACACGATATCTTGAAGTCAGTATGCGCGTATATGGTAGGCGTTCCAGACGATACCCCATTGGATATGCCAGTCATCGTGATTGATTCGTTTGTCCAGCAATTGCCAAAAGCTTTACGCAAGCAACTCCGTTTTGGACTCCACCTATTTCAATGGGGTCCACCTCTATTCATCGGGAAGCCGTGTCATTTCACGCAACTCGCTCCGCGTGATGCGGCGAGATATATCGAAAGTTGGGCAAAGAGCCGTTTCAAAGTTCGGCGACGACTTTTCCGAGGCTTGCGAGACATCGCTTTTCTCGGTTTTTATAGCAATCAGCCATCTGCAGAATAATGGTCTGCAGCGCACAAAATTATTACAACCACCACAAAAACCTCCTACCGACCGCCAATTGCTGATTGCTGACTGCCATTCTTCACTTCATTATTAACATTTTGCCGGTAGCCGTGAAATTGCCAGCAGTGAGCGTATAAAAATAGACACCACTTGCGACCGACTCACCCATTTCGTTTTTTCCATCCCAATACGCTGCACGGCTCCGATACTGATAGATACCCGCGGGTTGATATCCGAGTGCTAACGTCCTAACTAAGACACCACTCGCGGCATAGATACGGAACGTGACTTCCGCGGATTCCGACAGTTGGTACGGTATCCATGTCTCCGGGTTGAACGGATTCGGATAGTTGTGAAGTAAAGCCGTTTCTTCTGGAACGAACAACGCCAAAAGCAATTCAAGGTTTGCAATGCCGCGTCGGAAGGTCAGCGAACCGTCATCTGATGCGCGTAAAATGTCCAAGGCATGTTCGACCATTTGATAGGTAAACGCTTGCGGTCGCGAACTGGAGCTCACCGCTACAGGTGCCGCAGGAGCTGCTCTTTCGCCGAGGTGTTCAGCAACGAGCGCGAGGTCTTTTCCATCTACGACCCCATCACCATTGACATCGGTACGCGGGTTTTTTGGCGGATTTTGCCCTAATGCGTTTGTTACCAACTCCACATCCTTCGCATTTGTTATACCATCCTCATTGACATCCCACGCAGGGACGGTCAACCCTTGTCTCCCCACAACAATGAAGATATCGGACAGTGTAGATAGGATTGTCTTACTCGCACTGGAACCCGCTCGGAAGTTCCGGAAAACCACGCGTCCCTTTCCGGGGGCGATAGCTGTGAATCTGAGGGATAGCAGGATGCCTTCGCCGTTGACGCCACCTTGGGAAGTTCGCGCTGTCTTGATACCGGTGATTTTACCCTGTTGATTGTTAATCGTGCCTCTATTAAAGAAAGTGCGTCCACCGCCTTGTTTCAGGAAGTTGCCCTCGGTTGGGGGGTTTGCTTTTAGGAGTGAGGGATCAAAGACAATATCAGTTTGCCATCCCGCTAAATCGGTGATATTTGCTGCATTGAGACGGAGAGTGAAGGTATCCCCTTTCTCAACCTGTGCTGTCTCTGTGGACAAAGAGAATCTGGCACCAGAAGGTAACACGGTATACTCAGCATCGAATGCGAACCCAAAATTTCCGCCCACATTGGCTCCCCAAGAGTGAATAGAAACTAACAGAACATTTTTTCCCTGTTTCAGTGTGGCAGGGAAAAATACCTCGTAATCATTACTCCAACCACGATAATGCTTATTAATCAACTGTCCATTCAACCAAATCTTGTGAAAATCGTCGCTGCCAGCGAACATTCCCGTTCTCTGTTCGCGTGGTGAATCTAGGATGATCGAACCGTAGACTGTATTCTGGTCCTGGCTAAGGGACCTACCAGGAGTCGACAGCTGAGAACCAATATTATTCCAAGATGCTGGATCGATTTTATGTGATGTCCAGATGCTATCGCCAACCGGTTCGCCTTCTATTGCACCGTTTGTAGCAACATCCGTTTCTGTTACTTTACCGCCACTCGCGCGGGCCAATAAATCTCTGTTATCGAAATTTTCATGGCTTGTTCCCGAAAACAGCACCCATAACCAGGGTCCGGTTATTTTTGGACCTCCTTGCTGGAGAGTACCTGGGTTATTGCTTGACTGGATATATATCTTCTTGGATAACGCTTCTAAAGGTGAAAAGTCGGATATGGCGTTGTTGCTGAGGTCTAAATCCTTCAATTTGTTTAATCCCGCGAGAGGTGATACATCCTTGATGACATTGTGACTTAGATTTAGATGCGTTAAACCTTTTAAATTCGCCAGAGGCGATACGTCCGCTATCAAGTTATCGTGAAGGGTCAACTCTTGCAATTGTGTGAGTTCTGAGAGTCCAGAGATGTCCGAGATACTGGTATGGTTAATTTCCAAACGTCTGAGCGTTTTCAAACCCTTTAACGAGGGAAGTTTCGATATGGAGGCACCGCCGCTGAATTCTATCCAACGGAGCCTCGGTAGCTTCGCCAACACCGAGAAGTCTGAGATAGTCGTATTCCAAGCACGTATGCCTTCCAAACTAATGCATCCACCAAGAGGTGATACGTCGGATATTGGGTTGCCTTCAATCCCTATCCCGTTCAACCTTTTTAATCCCGCCAACGGCGACAAATCTTTGATGTCGTTCTCCTCAAGGCCGAGCCAATCAACGTTGATTAAGCCTGCGAGAGGGGATACGTCGGTTATTCTGTTTCCTCGCAGCTTGATGTTATTAAGTCGGGTTAATCCTGCCAACGGGGTAAGATCGGATATTGCATTGTGACGCAACTCTATCCGCTCCAGTCGTGTTGCATGCTCAAGTCCCCGCAGATCGCGGATGCCTCTTTCGTCAGCAACAAGCGTCGTCAACCTTGTTGAGATGTCCTCCGTCGTAAGCGAGGCAGGGGTTTTACCCAATCTCTCTGCAATCGCTGCGCGCAGGTTCGGGTCAGGGATTAAGTCAAATCGAAAACGGTCTTCATCCTCGTTATCGTCATCCTCAGGACAATCATCGCCATACACACACGCAACCAGTTCCGAAAAAATAGACTCCCATACATCCCGTTTCACATTCCCACTATCCTCCAGACCCGTCAAACCTAAGTTCTGTAAACCCGGCTCCGAACCAATTTTCGCAAGAAACGCCTTCTTCTCCATGCCAATCGCAGCGGCAGCGTCCGAGGCATCCAAGGGACCTTGAAACGCCTCATAGAAACGAGACACAGGTTCAATGTCATCGAACACACCCCCCGTCTCTTCAAGGGCTTCTCGGTAATGTTCCGTATCTTCGGCGACAAGTCGATCCATCACCTTTTTTTCTACATAGAGTCGTAGGGCATGAGCTTTATCGTAAGAGGGATTCGCCGTCCGGGTGATCGTCGCACGCACCTCATCTTCAAACTCTTTCATTCCGTCTGTGTGACAACCGATACAGGAGATACCATTTCGCACAGCCGGATCGCTCGCCGCTGGATTCGACACGATATCCGTCGGTGCCACATCAATACGGTTACCCAAGCCGTCCGAGATATAATACGCCTGCAACCCGTTAGGGAGATTGAAGATGACTTCACCACCGGCGCGTTCAAAGGACAACGGATGGGTGAAGATATTCTTTGCACCCGCACTCCCATCAAAGTCGTGACTTTTCCAATATGCCCCATACCGAGATGTGTGGCGTTCTACAACTCGGTTATGATTTGAAACACCCGAATTGTTGGTCCCCGCACGCCACACGCGAACCCCTGGGGCACTCCGTAGGTTGCGTGCCACATCTATCCCTAATTCCCGCTCCAGTTCACGCTCGGTTTCTGGAAACGCGAGAATATCGTGGTAGAGCGGCGGCAAGGAAGCCGTCGCCAGAAACCAATCCACGTAAACGAACGGCACTTCACACTCCATCTCTCCGCGAAGATAGGTCAGTTTCAGCAGCAGCGCGCCGTGGTTCTGGGCATTGAACTCGATTGCATACGGATAGACAGCCTCAATCTGAAGCCATGCCTCCCGTGTATCCCATTCGTAGTCGCGGAGATCAATGTAAAAGATCGTCTTTCCTGCGTCAATCGGTTGTGGATTGATAACCTCAAACCCCCAAGAGAGACTATTGACGAGTTTAGAGAGCGCGACCCGATAGGCCTCAAGTGTCTCCGGGACCTCACCTGCGTTATAGAGGTGTGTCATCGTAAAATAACGGGCGTAGGGGCGATTAAAGACATCGAGAGTCTTCAGATGCCCCTGGATAGTAGTGAGCATGGCATCGGTCGTAATAAAGGCGATATCATCGGGTTGAACATCCCAGCTCGGCGCGCCTTGCAAGATCCAATTTCGGATTGTCGCAATCGCTGCAGGCGAAAGTTCAGGTTGTCCCAGGGGCATCCGTTTTGCGGGATCTTTGTGAAAGAGCCGCGTATAGAGTTCGGAGGCACCAGGATTCCTCGGCACCACTGCGCCAGTGTTCACGAGGTTTTCTGCTGAGTCAATAACGATTTGCTCTCTAAAGGAACCGGCTGGTCCGTGGCAGTTGAGGCAGTTTCTTTCAAAGATGAGATACGCCTGTTGTGCGATGTTTTGTTGTGCTTCAGCACTATGATATCCGAGAATAAAGATTAATATAAGGCTAATTTTGATGAAATTCTTCATGTATTTCTCTCCTCTTCTTTGTAGAAGCAAGTTGTGCTTACGATGCCTTTGGTCTGCACATTCTTATACCAAATCTGAAAAATAAATTCACATTTCAGAGATTTTGAAACTCATCGGAGGTTTCCGCGTATCAGAGGCGCAATGAATTACGCCACTACGAACGGGCTTTTCGTTAATGAGAAACGGTTATTCAGAAATGGTATTATTTCAGAATTAACATCCGCCGCGTTCCGATGAAATCACCAGC
This sequence comes from Candidatus Poribacteria bacterium, assembly GCA_965208635.1. GTDB lineage: Bacteria > Poribacteria > WGA-4E > WGA-4E > WGA-3G > WGA-3G. Next base: position 3,504,735 of record OZ242349.1, on the reverse strand, counting down.
ATTTAGCGTATAGAAATAGACGCCACTCGCTACAGGTTCACCCGCTTCGTTTTTGCCATCCCAATACGCCGCACGACTCCGTTCTTGATAGGTTCCTGCTGGCTGATGCCCCAGATTTAACGTCCGAACCAAGACACCACTCACCGCATAGATACGCAGTGTGACTTCGGCGGGTTTGGACAACTGATACGGTATCCATGTCTCCGGATTGAATGGATTTGGATAGTTCGCCAACAACGCGGTGCTTTCGGGAGTCAACACGGCTAAAAGTTGTTGGAGGTTTACTATGCCTTGCTGGAAAGCGAACGAGCCGTCATTTTCAAATTGTGCTTGTGCTATCCAAGTCCGTATTATCACTGGGTCTAATTTCAGATGATTCAGAGTAAGCGCGGAAGGGGCAACCGAAACTCCACTGAGTTCGCCGAGGTGTTGTGCGACGAGAACGAGGTCTCTGATATTCCGTTTTCCGTCTAGGTTTACGTCGGTTCGTGCGTTGGCGGATGTGGCTTTTCCGAAGTCTTGTCCTACCATGATGAGATCTAGGATGTCTGTCCTTCCATCTCTGTTGACATCCCATGTGGGAATTTTTACGGTAAATTTCTTCCCGATCGGGTTCACTGTATACTCGGTGTCTTTCGCGAACCCGAAGAAACCGCTGAACCCGCCATGTCCGCGATTGTCAACAGCCACTAACAGAACATTTACTCCCTGCTTCAACGCGACAGGAAACGCATCTTGGTAATCATCGGCACCCCGAGTAGTGGGATTGTAGTGGACCACTTCACCGTTCAACCAGACCTTGACCCCATCATCGCTGCCGACGAGCATCGTCGTCTTCTGTTTGTGTGGAGAATTCAACGTGACGGAACCGTAAACGACATGATCGTAAATCTCATGCCTGCTTCCCCAGCCGAGGGCATCCGTCATCTCGTTGATGTTATCGCCTCCCACGGCGGCAAGATTGTGGGCGGTCCACTTGCTACTGCCGACAGGTTTTCCTTCGGTTGCTCCGAAGGTGGCGACCTTCACCTCTGTCGCTGCGCCTTTGCTGGCTTTCTCCAGAAGGTCTACGTTAGAAACGCTTGCCCCTGGCACGATTGTCCATAACCAGGGTCCCACTATCTTTGGACCGGCTTCCGGGAGTGCTGGGCTAACGAAATCCGAGTGTAAAATAGATGTTTTCGCGGAAAATCGCTCCAACTGAGAGGAGTCGGTGAGTGTATTGTCGGCGAGCCCCATCCATGTCAGGCTCGGTAGAGGAACAAGCGCGGATATATCTGTTATCGCGGCGTTTTGGCTCAGATCTAACCATCTTAAGTTACTCAGTGCTGCGAGGGGAGATATGTCCGATATTTCATTGTCCCGGAGGTCTAACCATGTTAGACTGCTTAATTCCTCAATAGGTGACAGGTCCGCGACCTCGTTATGTTTGAGATTCAGATGTGTTAAACCCGTTAAACTCGCCAATGAAGAGATGTCTGAAATCTCATTGCCAACGAGATATAATTCTTTTAGACCTGTTGATCTTTTTAAAGGGGAGATATCAGATAATCCGCCTCCGCAAATATCTACACTTGTTAGTTTCGGTAGTTCTACTAAGCCGGAGAGGTTTAGGATAAGAGTACCCCAAGAGTGATAGGTCCTTAGGCTAATTAATCCGGCAAAGGATGACAAGTCCGCCAGCGGATTCTCGCCCATCCAGATGCTTTCGAGCTTTATTAAACCGGCGAGTGGAGAGAAATCGGATATAACATTACCCCCGATATCCAACCCCTTTAAATTAATTAACCCTCTGAGCGGCGATATATCGGATATCTGGTTATACGGGACAATTACCCAGGTTAAGTTGATTAATTCTTTGAGAGGTGAGAGATCGCGTATTTCGTTATGCCTGAACTCTACAACACTCAGTTTTGTCAATCCAGCAAGCGGTGAGAGGTCAGCAATCGCATTGTTATTGCACCTTATCTCTTTCAATCCTGTTGCAAACTCGAGTCCTGTCAAATCCCTTATATCGGTATTATGCGCCGCAAGGTGCGTTAGCCTCGCTATTTCATCTCTTGTAATTCGTGCGTCTTGGGGTTTGCCGAGCACTCCCGCAACTGCGGTTCGTAGGTTTGCATCGCGGATGTTAACGATTTGCGCTGTTGTCGTTGTTGGCAGCATAAGAAACAACATCGCACAGAGGACGCACGTGCAAACGAAAATACGTTGTGTTTTGACTAACGGCATTCGGACTATCTCCTTTTCTACTGGTGTACTTCGTAAGTGCTACGTTTCAAAATCAAAAAAATGAGTACTCTCACGTCAAGTTATAATAAGACCAATTTTATTATTATTCAAATTAAAAATAATAAAGATTGTATCTAACTATAAATTATGCAACATTTTCAGGAAAAAACAAATTATGCCCATACAAGTCGCTAATTCTGCTTAATAAGATGGTATAATACGGTAGAATATTATCCGATTTCTTGTGGGTCGGTTTCTAAGCGGCTCGGCAGGAAATTTACTACAATCTGTTGACTCGTTTACCCATGATGGAAAAAGAAGAAAATAGAAGTTCGGATCTGATATGGAATATGTATCGGATAGATCTTGGGAAAAATAGAGGTAAATCCCGGAAAGTTTGGGCTGGATATTATTACACTATTATTTGAACCTAAGTTGCTACTAACAAGTATTGAAGGGTCAAGGAGATTTTTCAAGCACTTTCCTTATCCCAGAGCGGTGATATTGCTTCGCAGCGAAAAGAGAAAGGGTGCATTTAGGCGACCGCACACCGAAGAAAGTGCTATGTCTATAATACGTGGCAGCTTGTGTTAAGCTAATTAAACCTTAACTGACAACTCTCACTGCGAGGCAAACCATTCTTCACTTCATTATTAACATTTTTCGCGTAGCCGTGAAGTCGCCTGCGGTGAGTGTGTAAAAATAAACGCCGCTCGCGACAGACTCACCTATTTCGTTTTTTCCATCCCAATACGCCGCACGGCTCCGATACTGATAGATACCCGCGGGTTGATGCCCCAGTGCCAACGTCCGAACTAAGACACCACTCGCGGCATAGATACGTATCGTAACCTCCGCGGGTTCCGCGAGTTGGTACGGTATCCACGTCTCTGGGTTAAACGGATTCGGATAGTTGTGAAGTAACGCTGTCTCGTCGGGACGCAGCGAAGGGGCTGCGGGAGCATTACCGCCTACAGTAACAGTAATCTCCGGCGGAGTCGCATGAATCTTCTCACCCCTACTGGAACCGGCTTGAAAATTGTCTACATCTAAGCGGCTTTCTCCATTCGCAATGGCTGTGAATCTGACGGAGAACAGTGTGCCTTGTCTGGTCATCTTGCCTTTAGAGAGTTGCACTGCCTTTATACCAGTGATTTTACCGGTGGTGTTATTGATCGTGCCTGCTTGAAAGAAGGTGCGTCCGTCACCCTGTTTCAGAAAATCCCCCTCGGTTGCGCCGCTACTTACTTTCAGGACAGCCTTGTTAAATATAATGTTCGTCTGCCATCCCGCTAAATTGTCGGCATTCTCAGTTTTCAGATGCACAGTGAACGTATCACCTTTCTCAATCTGTGTTGTATCCGTGGAAAAGGTAAAATTAATGCTCGGTTGGAATACTTCATACTTGGCATCGGGTGCGAACCCAAAAAAGCCGCTAAACCCACCATGACCTCGGTTGTCAAGTGCGACCAACAAGGCATTTTTTCCCTGCTTCAGTGTTACGGGGAAGAAATCTTGGTAATCGTCGGCACCCCGTGCAACAAACGCTTTATGAACCAACTCACCGTTGAGCCAAACCTTAACGGCATCATCACTCCCGACGAGCATCGTTGTCTGTTGCTCCCCCGGTGAATCCAAAATGACTGAACCGTAGACGATGTGATCGTATATTTCCTCACCTGTTCCCCAACCGAGGGCATCCGTCATTCGATTTATGTTATCACCATCGGTAGCAGAAATTCTGTGGAGCGCCCATTTACGCTTTCCGACAGCCTTCCCTTCCGTCGCACCGTTGGTAGCCACCTTGAGTTCCGTTGCTGCGCCTCCAGTCGCTCGAGACAGAAAATCTGTGTGGTCATCAAGCCGTGTTCCCGGGACTATCGCCCACAACCAAGGACCCGTTACCTTCGGACCGCCTGCTGGAAAACCGGGATTGCCATTCATCCGGACAAAAGTCTTTTCAGGTAGTCCATCTAAAGGTGAAAAGTCGGATATGGCGTTGTTGCGAAGGTCCAAGCGCTCTAAGTTTTTAAACCCTTTGAGAGGCGACACGTCCGAGATAACGTTATTTTCAAGGTAAAGCACTTCCAAACGTGTGAGGTGTCTCAGGGGCGACACCTCCGTGATGAGGTTGGCATCAAGATTCAGATGTTCCAATCTCGTTAGGTGTGCTAACGACGATAGATCCGAGATCGTGTTATCAACGAGGCTGAGCCATTCCAGTGCCGTTAATTCCGCGAGCGGGGAGAGGTCTGAGACGTTGCAGCCTCGGACCTCCAAGCGTCGGAGTGCTTTTAATCCCTTCAGAGAGGGAATACTTGAGATCGATCTATCGTTGCCGAGTTCTATCCAGCGGAGTTTTGGAAGTTTCGCTAAAGCAGAAAAGTCCGAAATAGGGGTCCGCCACGCGTCTATCCGTTCAAGGCTGATGAGGCTCACCAACGGCGACACATCGGATATCGGATTCCCTGAAATCCCGATCCCGTTCAATTTGATTAAGCCCTTGAGCGGCGATACATCCGTGATTTGGTTCTCCTCAAGTCCCAGCCAATCCACATTGATTAAGCCCGCCAGTGGCGACACATCCGTGATCCGATTCCCGCGCAGCTTGATGTTATTTAGCCGTGTCAACTCGGCGAGCGGGGAGAGATCCGAAATCTCGTTGCGTCGCAATTCAATCCGTTCAAGGCGTTCCGCATACTCAAGACCCCTTAAGTCACTTATCCCTTGCTCATCAGCGACGAGTCGTGTCAATCGCGCTAAATCCTCCGTCTTCAGTAAAGCACCAAAGGGTTTTCCTAACGTCTCCGCAATCGCCGCACGCAGATTCACATCCGGAACAAGGTTACTCGGATCCCGAATAATACGTGGACGCTCAATAGGATCCAGCGTCGGATCTGGGATCACAACCGGCGTCGGTAGCGGACACACATCATTATACACACACGCAACTATCTCGCTAAAGTTCGCCGTCCACGCATCACGTTTCACATTCCCACCACTCAGTAATCCTGCTAAACCCAGTTCCTGTAAACCTGAGTTCTCGCCAATCAATTTCACAAACACAGACTCCTGGAGTCCTAAAGACGCTGCCGCATGCGACGCATCCAGTGCCTCTTGAAACTTCTCATGAAAACGATGCACCGGTTCAATACCCCCAAATATACCCCCAGTCGCCTCTAACGCATCTCGGTAGCGAGCCGTATCCTCATCTACCGACCGATCCATCTCCGTCTTTTCTACATACAAACGTAACACGTGCTCCTTTGTCGGACTCGCAGGCAACTTCTCATACGTGCCACGCACCACATCCTCAAACGTCTTCATCCCCTCCGTATGGCAACCGATACACGATAAACCGTTGCGAACCGCAGGATCGCTCGCCGCAGGATTCGACACGATCGTCGTCGGCGCAACATCTATACGATTTCCCACACCATCCGAGATATAATACGCCTGAAGACCGTTCGGGAGATTGAAGATAACCTCACCCCCATCCCTGTCAAAAGACAACGGATTCTGCAAGATGTTCTTCAAACCCACACTACTCGCAAAGTCGTGGCTCTTCCAATACGCTCCATTGCGGAAAGAGTGTCGCTCCACGACGCGATTGTGCGCAGAAACCCCCGAATCGTTCGTCCCCGCACGCATCACACGCAACCCCGGGGCCCGGCGAAGATTCCCAGCGACATCTATACCCAACTCTCGTTCCAACTCAGACTCGGTTTCTGGCAGTGCCAAAATGTCGTGATACAGCGGCGGCAACGACGCCACGGCGAGAAACCAATCCACATGCACGAACGGCACTTCACAGACCATCTCTTCACGCAGAGCCGTGAACTTCCTATGCAGCACCGGACGCGTCGTCGCATCAAACTCAATCACATACGGATACGCCGTCTCAATCTGCGTCCAGGCATCCCGGGTATCCCACTCATAATCCCGCAAGTCGATGTAGAAGACCGTCCCTTGTGCATCAATCGCTTCCGGCTTGACGACGGTATATCCCCACGACAAACTATTCACGAGTTTTGAAAGCGCAATCTCAGCAGCGCGGAGCACCTCGGGTCCCTCCCCAGCGTTATAGAGATGTGTCGTTGTAAAATAACGAGCGGAGGGTCGATCGAAGGCAGATAGCGTTTCGAGGTGGTTCTGAATCGTCGTGAGCATCTCGTCAGTGGTAATGAAGCTAACATCGTGTTCGATGTCCCAACTCGGCGCACCGGCTTGAATCCAAGCACCGATCTTCTGAATCTCAGCGGCGGAGAGTTGTGGTTGTCCGAGCGGCATCCGTTTTGCCTCGTCTTCATCCAGTAGGCGTCTAAAGAGTTCAGATTGAACTGGGACCCCTCGGACGACAGCACCGCTGGCGACCAGTTGTGCTGCCGATTCAATGATGAGTTCTTCGGTAAAGGGACCATTCGGACCGTGGCACGTGAGACATTTCTGTTCAAGGATAAGGTACGCGTCTTGGGCAACGTTCTGCTGGGCTTCGGCAACGCTACCGCCTAACAGGATGGATATTAAGAGCATCAAAGTGAAATATTTATGGATTTTCATAATCATACCTATCTCCTTTTATGACGGAACAGTCTATTCAGAACCTTTCTTCATTTCCGTATTAGCATTTTGCGGGTAGCCGTGAAGTCGCCTGCGGGAACGGAGTCGCGTGTGGACTCCGTGGACAATGTATAGAAATAGATACCGCTTGCAACCGACTCACCGACTTCGTTTTTTCCATCCCAATACGCCGCACGACTCCGGGACTGATAGATGCCTGCCGGCTGATGTCCCAAATGCAATGTCCGAACCAAAGTCCCACTCACCGCATAGATACGCAATGTGACGTCGGTGGACTCGGACAGCTGATACGGTATCCATGTCTCCGGATTGAATGGATTTGGGTAGTTGGCAAGCAATTGCGTTTCACGGGGTGTCATTAACGCTAAAAGGCGTTGGAGGTTCGCTATCCCTTGTTGAAATGCAAGTGAACCATCATTTTCAATCTCTGCTTGTGCTATCCATGTCCTTATGGTTGTCGGATCTACTTTGACATTTCCAACAATCCGAGCCGTAGGTGCCCCTGAAACCCCACTAAGTTCACCGAGGTGGCGCGCGACGAGGACGAGGTCTGCGATATTGCGCTTTCCGTCTTTATTGACATCTGTTCTTGCATTGGTGGAATTCGCTTTTCCAAAGTCCTGTCCTACTATGATGAGGTCCAGGATGTCTGTCCTTCCATCTCTATTGACATCCCATGCCGGAATTTGGACGGTAAATTTCTTCCCGATCGGGTTCACTGTATAGTCGGTGTCCTTCGCGAACCCGAAGAAACCGCTGAACCCGCCATGTCCGCGATTATCAACGGCGACTAATAGGACGTTTGTGCCCTGTTTCAACGTGACAGGGAACGCATCTTGGTAATCACCGGCACCCCGAGTGGTGGGATTGTAGTGGACGACTTCACCGTTGAGCCAGACCTTGACACCATCATCGCTGCCAACAAGCATCGTGGTTTCCTGTTTTCGCGGTGAATTTAACGTGGCGGAACCGTAAACCACATGGTCGTATACCTCCGAACCACTCCCCCAGCCGAGGGCATCTGTCATCTCGTTGATGTTATCCCCGCCGACAGGGGCGAGATTGTGAGCAGTCCACTTACTCTTTCCGATCGGTTTTCCCTCAGCTGCGCCGAAAGTAGCGACCTTCACCTCTGTCGCCGCACCTTTGCTGGCTTTTTCCAGTAGGTCTGCGTTAGAAACGCCTGCCCCCGGCACGATTACCCATAACCAGGGTCCCACTATCTTTGGACCGGCTTCTGGGAACGCAGTGTTAACGAAATCCGAGTGTGAGATAGATGTTTTCGCGGAAAATCGCTCCAACTGAGAGGTGTCGGTGAGTGTGTTCTCGGTGAGTCCCATCCATGTCAGATTCGGTAAGGCAGCCAGCGCGGATACATCTGTTATTGCATTTCGGCTCAGATCCAGCCACTTTAATTGATTCAGTGCCGCAAGGGGAGATACATCCGATACGCTATTGTCATGGAGGTTTATCCATGTCAAGTTGCTTAACCCCTCAAGTGGAGAGAGATCCGACACCTGATTGTGATGCAACCCCAGGTGTGTCAAACTTTTTAGCCCCTCCAAGGGTGAGAGGTCGGAAACCTCGTTACCGACGATGTAAAGTTCTTTTAAACCCTTGGCATCGGCTAAGGGTGACAGGTCGGATATCTCGCCGCCGCAGACGTTTATCTCTCTGAGTTTCGGCAATTTCGCGATGGCACCAAGGTTCACAACAGGCGTGCCCCATCCGTGAAAATTATGCAAGTTCGTTAATCCTGAAAGGGGTGCCAGGTCTGCCAATGGATTATGGCTCATCCCTATCCATTCGAGTTTTATCAATCCTGCGAGGGGCGATAAATCGAATATGGCATTATGGTGGAGCGATATACCTCTCAAGTTGATTAACCCTTCAAGCGGTGAGAGATCGGTTATCACATTATGCCCAAGATGTAGATGCACCACGTTGATCAATCCTGCAAGCGGTGAGAGATCGGTTATCGCGTTCTCTTCCAACCCTATGTCACGCAGTTCTATCAACCCCGCGAGCGGCGATATGTCAGATATTATATTGTTGTTAAGCCCTAAGCCCTCCAGATTCACTGCGGCTTCAAGACCCGCCAAATTCTTAATGTCCATGCTCAGAGCGTTAAGTTCCCGCAACGTTGCCATCTCATCGGCTGTAATCCGGGCATTGGGTGCTTTATCGAGTGCTTCTGCGATCGCAGCACGCAGGTTCGCGTCGGGAATGTTAACGGTTTGTGCTGAGGTTGAAAAAGACGTTAAAAAGAAAAGGACGGCGCAGACTATGAAGGGACAAGTAAAAATGTATTGTGCTTTGACTGGTCGCATACAAGTGTATCTCCTTAACTTGCTGGCGTGTGGATGACATGTCCTGCGGGCAGAACACAACCAAATCGCAACGGGTCTTATCGTTTGAGTGATTGGATGGCTCGGGTCAACGCGAGTTCTAATCCTGCCCAAGCAGTAGGATGGACAGCATACTTGCAAGAGCACAAGCGATTGTACTCGTATCCAAAGAATGATATCAAGTATACCCCAAAAACAAATAGGGGCATTTAGTTTTCTCTTGTGTACCGCAAACTTTTAGTTTGCAACCCACACAGGTATACATTAAAAAGTTTGCGCGACATGCGCTATAGTTATAATAGGTTAATGTTGAATGTTATCCAAGTTAAAAATATAGTAATATCTAAATCCAACTATAGATTATACACAATTTCAGCGAAAAAGCAAAATGTTTACACACATCAACTGAATATATAAACTAAATAGCCCTGTCAAATTTTTCTAAATCCTTAAATCGAATTTACATTATTAAAGACACAATTTTTACGAGAAACCTTACATCACGTGAAAAAAGGATGTTACCAGATGGTGATTTCCGATTTATCTTACTTTCTATTCTAAGTTTCTATTTGACAAAATTTTAGATATTTTTGATAATGATTGAAGGTGTATCATATATCAAAAGTTTGAGGCAGGGTCCCTGTCTCAAAAACCTTAACCTCCAAATATAACAGGAGGAAATATTTAGGAGAGATAAAAATGATTCGAGCACTTACTTCTACATTCTGTATCGTCCTACTATTGGGTGTCCTGTTCCTCGTCATGCCAACGGATGCACAACGAGACGAAGCGACAGTCGCTGCGAACTGGACCTTCAACGATGGCAGTGCCAAAGACACCTCGAAAAAAGGATTGGATGGCAACTTCACCGGAAAGCCAAAAGCCGTTGAGGGTATCGCTGGAAAGGCGTTGCAGTTTAACGGCAAAAGCGACGGTATCAAATTTCCAGATTCCGTAGACATCAACACCGGTGGTCCTTATACCAACCGGACGGTCGCCGCGTTGTTCTACTGCGATAATGCGAAAATTGATGATCGGAAGCAAGTGATCTTTGAAGAAGGCGGTGCCACACGCGGCTTAATACTCTACGTGCATGGCGGTAAAGTCTACGCTGGCGGCTGGAATCGCGCCGAATACAACTGGAACGGTGCCTGGCCCTCTGCGGACGTTAAATCGAAGCAGTGGTACCACGTCGGTTTGGTGATTCGCGATGCGAGAGATAAGGTAGAAAGTAAAAAGTTTGAGATGTGGCTGGATGGCAAGCGAATCGCCCAAGAAAAGGGTGGACAACTCCATGCTCACGGAGACGATATTGGTGTCGGTCATCTCAACCAGAATACCGTCTATCACGATGGTGGCGGCGGTGGGCAAACCGATGTTGACTGGTTTGGTGGTCTCATCGACGAAGTTCTGATCTACGGTTCCGCTTTTGACGAAGGGGATTTTGCTACACTCGCAGAGCCCTTGAGCGTTGAACCGCAAGGCAAATTCACAACAACTTGGGCACACCTGAAAGCCCAACGGACTGAAAAGTAATCTCAAATTTCAGATTGATGTTTAACAACAATAACAATCGATAAAGGAGATTTGCATAATGATGAAATACCGTTTTATTTTTCTATTAAGTATCTTACTCATGATTATTGCTGTAGCGACCTACGCAGCGAAAGATGACGCAACTATCGAAGGGGAATGGAGTCTTGAAGACCTGGATGTTGCCGATACCTCTGGAAAAGGGTTAGACGGGACAGTAGTGGGCGACCCCGAGATCGTTAACGGTGCCGTCGGTTCAGCTTTACTTTTCGACGGCATAGACGATGGGGTTCATCTTCCGAATGACGTAGGTATTAATACGATAGCACAACCCGATTTCTACTCGGATCGGACGATTGCCTGTTATTTCAACTGCACCGATGTGGATATCGCGGATCATAAGCAGGTGCTCTATGAGGAAGGCGGTGCAACGCGAGGCTTTAATCTCTACGTTTTCGACGGTCAAGTCTATGTAGGCGCGTGGAACAGAGCAGAATACAACTGGGATGGCGCGTGGCCCTCCGTCTCAGTAGCATCGGGTGTGTGGTATCACGTGGCTCTGGTTTTACGCGAAGCAGATGCCGCTGTTGAAGCCGACAAATTCGAGATGTGGCTTAACGGTGAACTGGTTGCCAGCGAAGATGGCGGTGCAATGTATGGGCATGGTGCCGCTATCGCTATCGGTAAGGTCAATGGCGACACCGTTTTTCACGATGAAGTCATTTCAGGCACGGATGTCCACTACTTTGGGGGTAGTGTAGATGAACTCATCGTCTACAATTCCGCTTTTGATGAAGCCGATTTGGCTGAACATGCCAAGGCAGTCGTCAGCGTTGAACCGCAAGACAAATTCACTACCACGTGGGCGGCAATCAAGGCACAACGCACGCGCCAATAGTATTTACTTACAATTGTGTGTTTCTGTAGGGCGAGGTCTCCGTGCCTCAGCCCTACACTTCTTTAATTTAAAGGGACAACGTATGTTAGGAGCAATTATCGGGGATATTGTCGGGTCAATCTATGAACCCAAAGATCATCGAATTAAGACCAAAGATTTCCCTTTTTTCGGTGAGGACTGCCGTTTTACAGATGATTCGGTTTGCACGACTGCTGTCGCTGATTCTCTCTTACATAATCTTCCGCCTGCGGAAACGATGCGGAAGTGGGGAAAGCGATACCCGAGATGCGGTTTCAGCCAAATATTTAAAAATTGGATCTATTCTGAAGAGGACGCACCCAACTGCACTTTTCGTAACGGGGCGGCGATGCGAGTCTCACCCGCGGCGTTTCTGAACCGAGACGATTTGGATGCCGCCCTCATCACGGCTGACAAAGTCACCGTTATCAGTCATGACCATCCCGAAGGGATAAAAGGTGCTCGGGCGACAACCCACGCCATCTATCTCGCCTTCCGAGGCGAAAATCCTACACGTATCCGCGAGGTTATCACTGCCGAATACGGGTACGATTTGACCCGGACAGTGGACGACATCCGACCCGGCTATGATTTTGATATGACGTGCCAAGGCACAGTTCCACAGGCGGTTACGTGTGCTTTGGAATCAGATAATTATGAAGACGCTGTGCGTAACGCTATCTCTCTTGGTGGCGATTCCGATACCCTCGGTTCGATTGCGGGAGGTATTGCAGAAGCTCTACACGGTATCCCTAACGATATTGTTGAGGAGGCAAAGGTGCGCTATCTCGCCAAAGCACCCGACATGCTTGAAATAATTTCGGAGATGTATCGAACATCAGAAGGTTAAATCCGCAAAAGCGCGAACACATATTATGAATGCCCCCGCGTTTAATACCATTAGAAAAAAACGCACAGATTCCCAAATCCTGTCGCGACTTAACCAAAAACCTGCGCGTAATATAATGGAGCGCAGCCCAAGGGCCCATAAATTAAAATTCTGTTTCATTCTGTTCCTCTCCCTTATTCCGTTCCCCGCTTTATCAGCAGAATCCCCTATCCATTTTACAGACGTTACCGATGCTACCGGTATCCGTTTCACGCATGCCAACGGTGCGATGGGTGAGTTCCATCTGCCCGAGACCCTCGGTGCTGGCGGTGCCTTCCTCGATTATGATAACGATGGCTATCTCGATCTTTACCTCGTTAATAGTGCTGCGCCAAGTATGCTCTTCCGAAATAACGGGGACGGTACTTTCACGGATGTCACTGCGTCTGCTAAAGTTAATAATCAAGGAAACTACGGACACGGCGTCGCCTGTGGAGATATCGATAATGATGGTCACGTGGACATTTATGTAACCAATTTCGGTGCGAACCGGCTTTACCATAACAACGGCGATGGAACGTTCACTGATGTTACCGTTCAAGCAGGTGTAGGCGATCCTCGCTGGAGTAGTAGCGCGACCTTCTTCGATTACAACAGCGATGGCTATCTTGATCTTTACGTCGTTAATTATGTCAACTATAGATTAGATGCATCCACTCCTATCTGCTTGGAAAATCCGACCTTCAATGCCACAGAGAAGGTTCGTGGTTATTGTCACCCGAAACACTTTGAAGGCGCGTCTGATACACTCTACCGAAACAACGGTGATGGCACCTTTACCGATGCAACCAAGACCGCCAATATCCGGGATCCGGGTGGCATATTTCTCGGCAAAGGGTTAGGTGTTGTTGCCGCAGATTTTGATGCCGATGGCAATCCCGACATCTACGTCGCCAACGATGACACGCCAAACTACCTCTTCTATAACAAAGGCGATGGTACATTCGCCGAGATCGCTATCCTCACAGGTTGTGCCTATAGCGCGGATGGCATAGCGCAAGCCGGTATGGGTGTTGACGCTGGAGATTACAACGGTGATAGTTTTCTCGACCTTTTCGTCACCAATTTTTCCTACGAAACCAACACCCTTTATCGGAATAATGGAGATGGGACTTTCACCGATGTCAGTTATAAGGCGCGGCTCGGTGAAGAAAGTTATCTCTTTTTAGGGTTCGGAACCGGATTCTTTGATCCCGATAACGATGGATACCTTGATATTTTTGTCGCGAATGGTCACATCTTTCCAAATGTTGAGCGGACCACAGATGTCCTCTCATATAAGCAACCGAATCAACTCTTTCAAAACCGTGGCGATAGCACATTTGTCGAGATGCGATTTGATGAACGGAATACTGTCAGTCGTGGGACCCTTTTCGGAGATTATGACAACGATGGCGACACAGACCTTCTTGTCACGCAGTTGAATGACACAGTGACACTCCTGCGAAATGAGAACCGCATTTCCAACAACTATCTGCGTCTCAAACTGATAGGCACCCAGAGCAATCGTGATGGCATCGGCGCGCGGGTTACATTGACATTGGGCACTGAATCCCAAACGCGTGAAGTCCACCGAGGATACAGTTATCTCGGTAGCAACGATCCGAGATTGCTTTTCGGACTTGGTGAGCGAACCGTTGTGGATAAACTTCAGATCCGCTGGCAAAGTGGTGTCGTGCAAATACTGGAAAACCTCGCAGCGAATCAGGAATTTGTCGTAACCGAACCCCTTTCAGAGAAGTGACAGAGGCATTCAGTTCATTGTAGGGTGGGTTGAACGGAGCCTCCTAATCGCCTTCATCTCATAAAAAACGCATCCGCTATTCGTCCAACTGTCATCGGTTATTTACATAGTGAAACCCAACACACCAAAGACATTGAACACACAGAAAACCGTTTTTGCTTGGGTGTTTCGCCGCGAAATCTGTGAAATCCGTGTCAATCCGTGATTCAGATAATTAACACCCTCCAACCCCAGCCTAAAACGTGCCAATTGTTTCTGCCAATTTTGCACGTTGGATGCCAAAGTGGCACAGGAGTGGCACCCTATCCACAATTCTGGCAAATTTCAGTATAGAGACAGCAATGGCATAGATCTTGCTATCTATATTATTACGTAGTTATCAGTGTTTTTGCTTGGGTGTTTCCCCCAAGTCTACGCAAAGGCACTTCAAAGATCCAACCTACCTTATCGAACCGCAAGGAAAAATTAAAAAATGAGATTTGATAGATTTACAATTAAAGCACAAGAAGCACTCGAAACAGCACAAGGTTTAGCGGCAGATGTCCAGAGTCCTGAACTCGGGGTTGAACATCTGATGTTGGCTCTCATCAGGCAGACAGATGGCATTGTCACACCGATTCTTCAGAAGTTAGGGGCTGATACCGCTGGAATTACGTCAACGATTGAAGCCACTGTTCAAAAAACACCGAAAGTCCAAGGAGCGGCGGCTGAAATGCGTATCGCTCCTGCCCTACAATCCGTCTTGGATACTGGATTTAAAGAAGCAACTGCACTCAAAGACGAATACGTCAGCACAGAACATCTCCTGATAGCGTGTGCCGAGACGAAACAGAGCAAAGTGGGCAAAATCCTTCGGGAAGCAGGTGTAACAAAGGGCAAGATTCTCAAAGCACTCGTCGATATTCGCGGAACGCAGCGGATAACCGACCAGAACCCAGAAGATAAATATCAGGCACTCACTCGGTTTGGGAGAGAACTCACGCAAGAGGCAATCTCAGGTAAACTCGATCCAGTTATCGGACGGGACGATGAAATCCGTCGTGTGATGCAAGTGCTTTCCCGCAGACGAAAAAATAACCCAGTACTGATCGGTGAACCGGGTGTCGGGAAAACGGCGATTGTAGAAGGGTTAGCACAACGTATTGCTGATGGTGATGTTCCAGAAAGTCTCCGCGACAAACGACTCATCGCCCTCGATTTAGGTGCCCTTATCGCAGGTAGTAAGTACCGAGGTGAATTTGAAGACAGACTGAAAGCCGTCCTTGCCGATGTAGAACAGGCAGAAGGGCAAGTGGTTCTCTTCATTGATGAGCTTCATACCATCGTCGGTGCAGGAGCGGCGGAAGGTGCTGTTGACGCTTCAAACATGCTTAAACCCGCATTGGCACGGGGTGAACTCCGGTGCATAGGCGCGACTACACTCGACGAGTACCGTAAACACATTGAGAAGGACGCCGCCTTGGAACGCCGATTCCAGCCTGTGCAGGTTGAAGAACCATCGGTTGAAGACACAATTGCCATTTTGCGAGGCTTGAAGGAACGCTATGAGACGCATCACGGCGTGCAAATCCAAGACAGTGCCATTGTCGCCGCATCTACTCTCTCGAAACGTTATATCTCCGAACGGTTCCTACCGGATAAAGCCGTGGATTTAGTGGACGAAGCCGCGTCGAGGCTACGCATTGAGATCGATAGCGTGCCAGAGGAGATTGACGAGGTGGAACGCCGGATCATCCAACTCCAAATAGAGCAACAAGCATTGGAGAAAGAGGAAGATGGGGCATCACAACAACGTCTTCAGAAATTGACCGCTGAGCTTGCTGAACTCAAAGAGAGAGCAAACGCACTTAAAGCGGCATGGCAGAACGAAAAAGCGAATTTGACGCAGATTGGCGAGTTGATGGAAGAGATTGAAGCACTCCGTATTGAATCGGAGCAAGCCAAGCGTTCGGGCAACCTCGGCAGAGCCTCAGAAATTGAATACGGCAAAATACCGGAACTGGAATCGCAGCTTAAAACTGTCCGAGAAACTTTAGAAATGGATGCCCAAGGAACGCAGATGTTGAAGGAACGCGTAAGTGCAGAAGACATCGCGGAAATCGTGGCGAAGTGGACGGGTATCCCTGTTTCCCGACTCATGGAAGGTGAGACACAAAAACTCCTCAGCATGGAAGAACGCTTACGAGAACATGTGATTGGGCAAGATGAGGCTGTGAGTGCTGTCTCCAATGCGATTCGACGCGCTCGCGTTGGTCTCGGCGATCCCGATCAACCGCTCGGTTCGTTCCTCTTCATGGGACCGACCGGCGTCGGTAAAACGCATCTCGCCAAATCGCTCGCCGAGTTCCTATTCGACGATGCGAACGCCATGGCGCGTATTGATATGAGCGAGTACATGGAGAAACACACCGTCTCCCGATTGATCGGCGCGCCACCCGGATACGTCGGTTACGATGAGGGTGGACAACTGACCGAAGCCGTCCGACGACACCCTTACTGCGTTATCCTGCTTGATGAGGTTGAGAAGGCGCATCCAGAGGTGTTCAATGTTTTACTCCAGATGCTTGATGATGGCAGAATGACGGATGGACAGGGACGTACCGTCGATTTCAAGAACACAGTTGTCATCATGACATCTAATATTGGAAGTCAGTGGATCAGCGATGCGTTACTGGACGCAAAGGAGATCCGTCGGAAGGTGATGGAAGCGGTCCAGACACATTTCCCACCCGAATTTTTGAACCGTATTGACGACCTGATTATCTTCGATCGACTCGGTATCGAAGAATTGAAACGGATCGTCACGCTGGAACTCACACAACTGAGCCACCGCTTCGCTGAGAGGGAGATGACCCTGACGCTCTCTGAACCCGCGAAAGAGGCGTTAGTGAAACGTGGATTCGATGCGGTGTATGGTGCACGACCACTCCGGCGAACACTCCAGCGGGATATCCTCAATCCGTTGGCTATCCAGATGCTGGAAGGTGTCTTCCACGATGGCAACGCAATCGCCGTTGATTTTGAAGATGGAGCGTTCGTCTTCCGAAAGGCGTGATTTATGATGAAATCCGAGAATGGATGAACACTTCCGCTGACCTCCTCCCGCGGTAGGCGAGGTTTCCTAACCTCGCCTAAAGAGGAAAAATTGCCGATTAAGTCGTTCTAAATTTCATTCGACAACGTTCTCAGAATAGGACATAATAGGTACTGTATGGTTTTAGTTTTGCCTGCCGTCCTATCCTCGCTGATGGAGAGATTGAGAATTTTGAGATGTTTTGAAAATCTCAGGATAGAGCATAATGCCAACGGAAAATTTGGAGATGGAAGTAATACAGGAAGCTGTACACCCCGTATCCTATGGTAGTCTGCTATAGCACTAATTCGGGTTTCTGTTGATGATAGGGTTAGTTAAGCGTGCCTTCGCGGAGAGACTTAATCTCAGAGGTCATTACTATGAAAAGTAGGGTTTTCATTATTGTTATACTGTTAATGATGATAGCAAGTATTGGAAGACGATTGGTTGATTATTAAAAAAGGTAGTAGGATATACCTTTTAGAGGCAAAGGGATATCACTATAATCTTGAGTCTAAATTTCCCCCGGGGATATATCCAGGCAAAATGGGTTATTCATCATGCGAAATTATAGATAGTGAAGGGAGCATAGTCGATTTTCGGACTAAAGAAACGCAGTAACGCTAGCCAAGTTGTCACACTCAGCCTTTCTGAGTCAGTCTGCAAACTCCACTTGACAATTCAAGCCATGCCAGGTATAATTGAGAAAACCTATTCACAGAAAGCCGGAACTCAATTATATCCATGAACCGAATTGATAAAAAATTTCGAGAACTCCGAAACCACGGCACCAAGGCTTTTATGTCCTACGTCTACACTGAGGACCCGAACTCAGAACCTACTTCTAACCTCTTTCATGCACTTGAGGAAGCATGTGTAGACTTTATCGAATTCCGAAGAAGACGTTTTCTGGGGACTAATGTTTTTTGAAATCATCGGCGCAATTGAGGATATTGAAACAATTGCTGTAGGTGGGCGAATCCGTGAGATTCAGAGGCTCCGTAAACAATATGGTTCTGGAAAATGGCGGAAACTTAAGGGATTTGCCTATGTTCGCCTAACCACAAATAGCATCCGAAGAGCAGAGGTTCACTGGTATGAAGTCCATGGAATTGGTAGGAAAAAGATGAAAATCAAACGATTTTTGGACTAAAAATTATGAAAAAGAAATTATTAGAAACACAATTTGTACTTTGCATCGAGAACAGTGGTTGTGAAGACTTAGAGAAGCGAAAGTTCTACCAAATCCTACCTGACGAAAAAGCGGTTCAGGAGGGATATCTGCGAGTCATTGACGAATCTCAGGAAGACTATTTGTATCCCGAATCTTACTTCATGTTTGTTGAACTACCTCGCAAAGCACAGGAAGCACTTATAGCGACAAGTTAAGTGCTCCGTTTGCGAAGTAATAAAGAGACATTGTTCCTAAACTGATAGGCTTAAGTGTGCAAATCCATGAATCGTAAAAAAATTCCACAGACCGATTCAATTCAAGAATTGGCACAGTTTTGGGATACACACGACTCAACCGATTTTGAGGATGAACTTGAGGAAGTCCAGGAACCCATTTTTAACTCCCGAGTTACTGTGTCCTTAACTACCGAAGAGATCAAGATTGTGACAGATATTGCGGAAGCGCGTGGCATCTTTCCACGTCAACTGATCCAAGAGTGGATTACTGAACGTATTGAAACATTGTCAACAACGGCAACCTAAACGAACGAAAAACCGAAAACTAAATCGCTCTGTTGCTCCGACAAACTTCCCTTGACAATTCGGTTTATGCAGGGTATAATTGAGAAAACGTATTCACAGAAAGACGGAACGCAATCGTATCCATGAATCGAATTGACAAAAAATTTCAAGAACTCCGAGACCAAGGTGCCAAGGCATTTATGCCATACCTCTGTGCCGGAGACCCGACCCCTGAACTTACCTCTAAACTCCTCCTGACCCTTGAGGAAGCAGGCGCAGACCTCATCGAACTCGGTGTTCCCTTCTCTGACCCAATTGCAGACGGACCCACCGTCCAACGCGCCAGCGAACGCGCACTCACACATCGCATTTCACTCCAACAGATCCTGGAGATGGTCGCGACCCTCCGCAGACAGACGGATATCCCCATTGCCCTCATGGGCTACTACAATCCGATCTTTCGGATGGGGGAGGACGCATTTTGCAAAGCGGCGCAAGACGCAGGGGTTGACGGTGTTATCATCCCGGATCTACCACCTGAGCAGGCGCAACCACTCCTTGACATCGCACCGAACTATAACCTCGCCACTATCTTTCTCGCGGCACCGACAAGCCCGCCGGAACGGATGCAATTGATTGCCTCGATCAGCACCGGATTCATCTATTGTGTATCGGTAACGGGTGTAACGGGTGCACGGGCAATGCTGTCGGACGAAATCGCGCCGATGATTGCAGAACTGCGAAAACACACGGACAAACCGGTGAGTGTCGGTTTCGGTATATCAACACCTGAGCAGGCAACACAGGTCGCACAGATCGCTGACGGTGTGATTGTGGGAAGTGCTATTGTCAATGTCATTGAAGACAATATGGACAACGAGGCAAAATTGCTCACTGCCGTGAAGGAATTCGCATCAGATTTGGCTGCTGGTGTGAAACAGTAAAAGTTGTCTTACATTGAATCCGTGAAATGAAAAGGCGCGGTTAAAAACCGCGCCTACCCGTCTGATTAGCGTTTTCCAAGTGTGGGTGTTCTTCTGATTCTGGCAATCTATATCATTTACATACCGCGCTTGATACCGAATTCTGTCTCGAACGCCTCCCATACGTCTTCCGAGATATCAACCGTTGCCGCTTCATATCCGTCTTCAACCTGTGCTTTATCCGCTGGACCGAACATCACTACACCTTCTATCGGGGCAGCAAGACAAAACTGCATCGCCAGATGACGGATGTTGACCTCGTGTTCCTGACACCATTTCCACATCGCATAAGCCTTCGGTTCGGCATTCGGATTCCGTCGGCGTTCCTCTTCAACATTGGGTTCCGCGCCGGTCAGGCTTCCCATGCCTAATGGACTTGCGAGGATAATACCGACATCGTGTTCACGTGCCAACGGCAAGGTTGTCTCAGAGACAGATTGAGATAACAGCGTATAGTCTAAGAAGGTAAGGATGATGTCGATATGCCCCGTTTCGATAAGTTCTTTGTGGAATTCATGCGAGCGGACACCCGCACCGATATGCCGAATACTGCCTTCCGATTTCATCTCTAACAGCGTATCTAAGGCACATCCGGGTGCCAGTACGCTCTCCATATCGATCGGATCGTGGATGAGGACAGAATCAAGGACATCCGTGCGGAGGCTTTCAAGACTGTTTGTGACACTCCATCGTGTCCCATCTGCGGAGAAGTCTTTCCGCCGTTTCGGATGCGTGCCGACCTTCGCTTGCAAATAGACCTTTTCCCGCAATCCATCGGAGAGTGCCTCTCCCCAAAGGTGTTCGGCGTGCCCCGGATAGGTGTCGATATAGTTGATACCGAGTTCAATGCCACGACGGATTGCCTCAATAACCTCAGCATCCGAGTTCTGCCACATCCACGCGGCTCCGAGCGCAAGCGCGTTCGGACGCATCTCCGTACGTCCCATCCGTCGAGTTTCTAATTTTGTGGTTGCCATAATTGTCCTATGGGTTACGGCACGACGGAGCGTGCCTACTACCTTGCAAGTGCTTGTTTTAACTTATGCGTAGATTCGGCGAGCGACTCTTGCAGATATGGGTACGGAAAACCACCCCACCGATCCGGCGGCGGTTCGTATGCTTGCGAAATCTTCAGGTTCACAAAAGTGGGTCCAGTTTCATTCCAGATCTTCGGAAGTGCCGCATCAAGCGCGTGCAAATCGTCAAATTCATAAACCCGCTCAAAACCGGCACCTCTCGCGATGGTGGTCCAACTGAAACTTGAGTTGCCGGCAGGCACTGGTTGATTTCCCGTGACTTCGTAGGTGCCGTTGTCACAGACGAAAAGCAGATAGTTAGGTGGCGGTGTGTTCAGAGCGGTAATCGTCGCCAATGTCCCTAAGCACATCAGCATGCTCCCGTCCCCATTGAGCACAATCACCCTTTTATCGGGTTTAGCAAGTGCAATGCCGAGCGCGAAATCGGCAGCGTGTCCCATCGCACTGCCGACGGAAGCGTAATCCAATGGATGCGTTGATATTTTGCCCCACGGAACAGTAGTTCCCATTGTCGTAACGATAACTTCATCTGTCCGTTGGTTTGCGATGAGTTGTAGACACTTTTCCTTGTTGAGCATAGTTTTCTCCAGTATGTTTGTGGCTATTCTTCCTCTTCTTTCGGCAGGAACTTGATGTGTGGTGGGGTCTTCAAGGCAGTCGTCGTGATTTGAACGTGCTCCGCGAATTCCGCCTCGGTCTCTATTCCATCAATACCGCCTCCCCAGATAGCAAACGTCCGATAATTGAGCCTGCCTTCCGCATCTGGACTGAGGATAACCGGTAAAAGAGAACCTTCCGATGCCTTTATGTTTGCATCCTGCCCCTCGCGATCAGCGAGGGCAATGAGTGCAACACCAAGTGTGTCTATGCCGCCTGGATCCGTCCCCCAACTCCATATCCAGCCCTGTTTTCTGTCCTCTCCAGAAGCACCGCTCAGGCGTGGGATACCTGTAGCAATAGCATAATCCGTGCTGAGGTTTCCATCAATATGAATGTGGTGTTCAACCCACGGATTTTCTCCATAGATGAAAATTGTTGATGTTAACCGGTATATTTCACCGTGAACGTTCCACTCCGGCACAATCCGCTGGACAATAGAGCGGATAGAACCATCGGCGAGGATACGGACGTAGTCCCCTTCAGTGGGCAGTGGAATCATTTCCCCTTCTTGTTTATGCCACAGGGCAATTCCACCACAACCGATTAGACCTTCGGAATCGTTTAGCGCAACCATATCGGGTGTTTCAGGTTTGAGAAGCGTGTTCAACGATAAGCCAATCGCTTGCACTATGTCTAACTGTCCTTCTGTTGTAGGCTCCTTTTCAAGACCGGTTTCGATATTGTATGACTTCCGGACAAAATAGACTTCTTGATTTTCGAGATCGCGAACGACCCACTGTTGCTCCGGTTTCTCTATTTCTACCTGGACCTGCTGGGAGAGGGTAATCCCGTTGGTCTCAAAATGGTGTCTGAATTCTGGTGAGAGTGGCCTTTCATAATCTAATTCGGGCTGAAACATCGTATCTACACTGAACAATTCTGCGCGGCTTTTACCATAAGCGATGAAGGTACCGTTCGGCTTTAATAAATACGCGATCAGATTTGATTCTATTGCCGCTACGACATCAAGTTCGGGAAAGATAGCGGCGCGCGTCTGTTTATTGATATCCAGTGTTAACGTCGCTTTGACGTTTGGATCGTAAAGGATCGAAATTTCTTTTGTCTCTTCCGGCTCCAAATCTAACAGAAAGCAGAGCTGATCGCGTTCACCGTCATAATCCAAATCATCCGCTTGTGCAGGAATCATCACTTCCCGTGGGGCTTTCCCAGTAACAACGGAATAGGCTTTGAAGGTGAAATCGGGGTTCACTTTTCGGAGTTGCGCTCCAGTCAGCACGATGGGAACCTTTTTCCGTTGGATAGGTAATGTATTTTGGATAGAAAGGCGGATTTTGCTAATCTTCTGATCACCCCCGGGCATCGTACAGGCATTAAGCATCAACAGCGTGCCTAAAATCAGCGACAGGTAGGTTGTTAAAGCGGGTGTTCCTGTATGTGTGTGAGTGTTGCTTTGTTGATGTATAACCAATTGTTTTTCCTTTGTTTGAGGTCGAAATTACAGGTCTGGTAGTACTTCAAGGAGACGTTCAACCTCAGATGACGTGTTGTAAAAATGAGGGGAAACCCTAACACCGCTTCCACGTTCTGCTGTAATTATATTTTTAGCGAGGAATCTCTCATAAATTTCAGTCGGCGTGTGTCGGTCGCTCTCAAAAATGACAATCCCCGCTCGATCCGAATCCGCTTTCGGTGTAGTGACACGGTAGCCTTTGGCTTCCAATCCCCCTATTAAACGTTTCGTAAGTTCCAAAACGCGTCTTTCGATTGTAGGGATACCGATGTCAAGGAGTAAGTCGATCGCTGCCTTGAGTCCATAAAGTCCGACGCTGTTGTAAGAGCCTTCCTCAAAACGGGTTGCGTCCGGCTTCTGGGTTAAATCGTAATTGAGAAAATCGCGCGGGTTTACAACACTCGACCAACCAACATTCGTATTGATTAACCGCTCGCGTTTTTCGTCAGCACAATAGAAAATTGCCGCCCCCTCCGGTGCCAGCAACCACTTGTGTCCATCGGCTGCCAAAATATCAACGTTACAGGATTTCACATCCACTTCGATCACACCGAGACTCTGAATAGCGTCAACGATGAACCAAATATCGTGTTCGCGGCACAGATCTCCGAGTGCCTGAATATCGTTTCGGAAACCAGAGGCAAACTCTACATGACTGATTGTTAAGGCGCGTGTACGTGCGTCAATCGCAGATGCAATATCTTCAATATGAATGCATCCATCCCGCTCCGGCACCATACGTGTTTGAACGCCGTAGCGCTCTTTCAAACTCCACCACGGATAGACATTGGCGGGAAATTCAACTGCCGTTGTAACGACATTGTCTCCCTCTCGCCAATCAATACCGTTGGCAGCGACAAGAATACCTTGTGTTGTATTCTTCATGAATGCGATTTCTGTGGTATCGGCATTGATGAGTTGTGCTGCCGCTGCACGGCAGACTTCGGCGGTTTCCGCCCATTGATCGGAATTTACGGCACCGTTCACAGTCGCATCCTGTATAAATCCTGTCATCGCGTCCTGCACCCGACGCGACAACGGGGCAACCCCGGCATGGTTCATATAGATGTAGGTTTCGGTTACTGGAAATTCACTGCGCCACTTTTTAATTTTACCTTGCGGAGAAACAACGCCCATTTCGCCTTGTAAATGCGTTGTTTATATCCGCCCTCCATGACGGAAAATTTAAAGAACCGTGTAGTCTTTTAGCCGCCTTGCGTTGGCATAAGCGATAAGTTCACCAAACAAACCGAAGCAGAATACGAAGATGCCACCGGCGATAAAAATAGCACTCGGATTCAAAGATCCAACGTTCAAAAGCTTCAGCAAAAGAGAGTTGACAGGCGTAAGGAGGAAGATAGCACCGAGTCCGAACAAAGCGACACCGATGGGTCCAAAAAACCGAACAGGTCTCCGTTTACACTGAACGATAAAAAAACGTGCAAGTGTGTCTAATGCGGATGACTCCCTTTTGGCGCGTTGAATTCTGTTCTCAGCTATCCACCCAAGTATCAGTAGAGCTATCGCTAAGCCGAAGCAACTCAGTGCCGCAATGTTAGCATTTCCGACCAAAATACGCCCTAATACGAAGAATGGGAGGCTTAGGAATGCCGCAACGCGAAATGCTCTTTGCCTCGGACGGAAAAGCACATCTGACAATCGTTGTCGCAGCGATGGTTTACGCGGATTAGGACGCGAAGCAAAAACGGAGATGATAAACTTGAAGGCGAGAATGTCCAGCATCACACGCCATACCCGGCCAAGTCCGTACTTGCTTTTTCCGAAACGTCGTGGGTGATGTGTGACAACAATTTCAGCGATGCGCGCACCGACGACTGTAGACATCGCAGGGATAAATCGGTGCATCTCTCCATAGAGCGGTACCTGTTTGATAACCGATGCTCGGTACGCTTTGAGCGAACATCCATTGTCGTGGATAGGGACTCCTGTTACCTTGCCAATGATCCAGTTCGCAACGATGGATGGAACACGTCGCGTCAAAAATTTATCCTGTCGTTCTTTTCGCCATCCGCACACCAAATCGTAGCCTTCGTCCAGTTTCTTAAGCAGTTTCGGAATATCGGCGGGATCGTTTTGCAAATCACCGTCCATACTGATGATCCGTTGTCCTTGCGCGAATTCAAATCCTGCTGCCATCGCTGCTGTTTGCCCTGCATTCTTTTCGAATCGAATGACCTTCAGTTCCGGTTTCTGTTTGCTAAGCACCGAAAGCACGGCGAAGGTTTCATCTTGACTCCCATCGTCTACGAACAACACCTCATAAGTCTCACCTATTGTCGCACAGACGGCTTGGATTTTTTCAAACAACAGGTGAACGTTTTCTTCTTCGTTGTAAACGGGGACCACGATGGATAGAATCGGTTTTTCGTTCATTTTTAGTAGTTTTCAGTTCGCTACGCTTTCAGTTATGGGTTTTCAGTAACAAGAGACTTCCGTTAAACAGAAAAGTTCTTAACCGACAACTGACAACTGACAACTGACAACTCTTAACCCTGCCAATCCGAGGAATTCAGCAAGATCTGATGCGCTTCAGTGAGTGATTCAAAGGTAGTTCCTGCATCAACCCATTTTCCCTGTACAAGACTATATTCAAGTTCCCCACGCTGAATATAGGCGTTGTTGACATCAGTGATTTCATATTCTCCGCGTGCCGAAGGTTCAACTGTACGGATGATGTCAAACACAGACATGTCGTAAAAATAGGCACCTACTACGGCGTAATCACTCTGGGGATGCTCCGGCTTCTCTTCAATTGCAATAATGCGACGATTCCCATTCAAAACAGCCACACCGTAATGCTCAGGGTTCGGCACCTGTTTGAGTAGAACGCGAGCCCCTCCTTGTTGGGCATCGAAATCATGGACCGCGTGCTGAATTGAGTTTTCAAAGATATTGTCCCCTAATAAAACAGCGATTCTACTGCCGCTGGCGAACCCTTCTGCCAATGCCAGCGCATGCGCAATCCCTTTGGCTTCCTCCTGCACCCGATAGGTGAGGTCGCATCCAAAATCAGTTCCACCTCCCAAAACCTTCACGAAGTCTCCGACGTATTGAGGATTCGTCACGATAAGGATATCGGTGATTCCTGCAGTCGTGAGCTGCTTGACACTATGAAATATCATCGGCTCGTTACCTACAGGCAAGAGATGCTTACTGGTGACTTTCGTGAGTGGATGCAAACGGGTGCCGAGCCCACCTGCAAGGATTACGCCTTTTAATTTTTCCTTGCGGTTAAACATCATAGATTTGTGATTTGACGCGCCTTTCTTAAGTCCACCTGCACCTGCTTCGCAGTGAGAATGCAGGCTACGCGCTTTGGACCAATTTTGCACTGGATACTATCACGCCGCTTGGTCACGAGAGCGATGATAGTAATTATAGCCATCGCCACAAACGCCCAACGCCACTCCTGATTTCGCGATGCGCGCTAAGGAGGCGTACGTTCTTAATCGTTTGGACCTCGTCCGGGGAAAGTGAGTTCAGCAACACCGGATTTATCCAGATCGCCCAATCCGAGTTCAATCATCCGATCATACTGCGCTTTCGTGGCTTGGGCGAGTGGGAGCGAAATACCAGCGGCATTTGCCAAGTCAAGTGCGATGCCCGAATCTTTAGATGCATGGGCAGATGAAAAATAACACTCATGATCGCGCGCCTCCATGTCCTCTCCGTCGGTCTCCAAGACACGCGAATTCGCACCTGTCTGTGCGAAGACCTCCTGCAACATCGCCAGATCCAATCCGAGTGCTGAACCTAAGCCGAGTCCTTCGGCGAGCCCTGCTGTATTGATATTCATCACCATGTTGACGAGTGCCTTCACCTGCGCCGCCTGACCGGCTTCACCGATGTATCGGAGCGAGATACTCATTGAGTCCAGAATAGCGCGTGTCTTGTCGAAGGTTTCCTTTTTACCGCCACACATGAGGTAGAGTGTGCCTTCTCGTGCTTGTGTGATGCTACTTGCCATACACCCTTCAAGGCTCTCAGCACCATGCTTCGCCGCGAGCTGCTCAATATCCACGTGGACTTGGGGACTAATGGTGGCACAGTTAATAAAGACTTTGCCGGATGCGCCTTGAAGCAGGCTATCCTCGGCATCGTCAGAGAAAACTGTCCGCATCGCTGCATCGTCTGTCACCACGGTAATGATATAGTCTGCGAGTGCCGTAACTTTCGCGAGTTCTCCGGTTGCTGTTGCCCCGATTTCTGCTGCGAGTTCTTGTGCGCGTTCGCTTGCAACATCGTACACAGCCGTAACATCAAACCCTTCGTCATTGAGATGCCGGGCGATGTTTGCACCCATTCTGCCTACACCTACAACGCCAATTTTGTAATCAGAATTCGCCATGTCTTCCTCCTTGTTACCTTTGACTTTCACATCGAAAAATTTATGTTGAACATCTGATCCCGCTGTCGGGATGTTGACCATTTTGTGTAAACGCAATTTTTACATATTTTCAGATGTTTGTCAAGTTTTTCCTGTTGGCATTTGTCTCTTCCTGTAGATGTACCCTTCGGATCGCGCACAAATCTTGTAAGAATCAAACCGTTTGGTTTTAAAAAATTAAAAAAGAATTGACATTTTTTTCAAATTTAGTATAATTTCCCCAACAATGAACGGGAGCCGGTTAGTTATGTTGTTCTGACTGAAAACATACCGGCACATTTCCATTTTCCTAAGGAGGACTCACAATGAACCGTTTCACACACGGCTTCGGTCTTCGAATAGATCGAACCCATCTTCTCATGCTCGCCTTCATTTTTCTCACAGGAACGATTATCGGATGTATAGGCGGCGTTAGCATCGTTCCCCTCGGTGCCAAGCTCCAAAACGCTGATACCGCGTTTGACGAGGCGGAAACGATGGATGTGCGCGATGACGATCCGGAAACAATGGAGAAGAATCGCAAGAGACAGCAAGAACTTTACGATAGAGCGATCTCCCTCTATTCAGAGGTCATTGAACGCGATACGAAAGGGAAGTGGGCACAGCGTGCACACTACCAAATCGGGAAAATCTATAAGCGTCGCTATGATTGGGATAAAGCGGTTGAGCATTATCAAGCCATTGTTGCGTTAGATCCCACCGGATATTACGCCAATGAAGCAAAAACGGGTACGGCGAATATTCGAAAGAACCGCGAGGTCATTAAGGCAAAGCGGGCTGAATATCAAAACTATAAAGCTATTTACGACAATGAACCGACAGATGAGACCTTTAATATCGCTGCAGAGGCACTCTACGAGGTGGCGCGTGCTTATGAAAGTTTAGAGAATCATACCGAAGCTATCCGCAATTACGAGCGAATGGTTGAAGAGTTTCCTGAGCATCCGAAAGCAGCACAGGCACAGTTCCAAGTTGGTAACGTCTATTTTTACACCCTTTTCGACTATCAAGGTGGCTGGCCCGCTTTTGTTAGCGTTGCCGAGAAGTTTCCAGATTCTTACGAAGCTTCGCAGGCTGGAACGCTCCTGAAGCAGACGAATGAAATCTTGGTAGAGATTAGTTTTCTAATGGATGAAATCAATAAGTTCCGCAATAAAAAAGCGGTCGAATACCAAAAGACAGGTCGAAAAATTACCCCCGCTGACATGTGGGTGATGGGGTATAGTGACCAAGTCGTTCAAAATTTCCAACAGATTGGCGGGAACTGGGAAAAACTTCGCAACTTCCCCCGTGCTATCAACGCTTACAAGACGTTGTCAAGAGATCTGTCGCATAAGAAGTTCGCCTCAGCAGATGCCATGTATCGTACCGGTGCTCTTTATCAACAGAATGGTGAGTACGAACGTGCGATTGAGGCTTATGACAATCTGTTTGAAAACGCACCAGAATCTGTATGGCGAAATGAAGCTGTTTACCAACAGGCGGTCTGCTATCGTTCCATCCGTGAATTCGGGGCTGCTTATGAAGGGTTCAAAGCCTATATGAGTATTACAAAGGGAGATACACCCTACCTTCGTGAAGCAGAACAGATTGTACGCCAGTATGAACTTGACCAAGACGAAGACGGATACAAGTTCTACGAGGAACAAGAAGCAGGGACATCCGACCAGGATGCCAGTTCTCATCCCGGTATGGGCAGTTAATTCCAATTTTTAGGGAAACCCCTCCTATATCCTGTTTCCCTATGCCGCTTCAGTAGAAGAGTGATCGGTCGTGTGCTGTAGGGCAAGCTCTTTGGGCTTCTCCATCATTCATAAATGTATGAGATGGATGGCTTGGGAACTTGCCCCTACATACACTACCCGATACCACGTCTGTGCAGGCTTACCCGAAACCCATCCCACGGCGGTCCTGACTGATGTCAACAATATTTCGAGAATATCGGAACAATTTCGGACTGTTCTGGCGGGTGATGCTACCCGTTATCATTGTCAGCCTTGCATTCTACAGTGCCTTGTTTCTGTTTTCTAAATTATGGATTTCAGAGGCACAATGGACTTTTAGCACATCAGGAGAAATCACGACATTTAGTGGATCAACAGGAACTAATCAGTCTTCCTCGAAACCAATGGGTGTAAAGACAACTGTTGGCTTCAATGGATCTACCTTTGGCATCGGTTTTCTATGGTTGGCAATGTGTCCACTGACTTTTATCATAGTCCATCAATACCGTGGCACAGATGCTACTTCAGGCAAGGCATGGCGACAGACACGTCGCAAGATCGTATCTATTTTGGGGATATGGGTCTTATTCGGGCTACTCGTTATAGCGGCATTTTTTACCATTGTCATACCCATCTTGACTGGATTCTCTCAAGTTTTTATACCGTATGTACCGGTAGCACCTGCTACGCCGATTCTGTTGCTGATGATCGTTGGTATTCCCGCGGTTTATTTTCTGATAAAATGGAGCCTCTACAACCAAGGGATCATTATTGAGAATCTATCGGCAATCCCTGCGCTGCGCCGCAGTAGTGAACTTGTGCGCGGGAAATGGAAGCAGTTTTTTGGTATGTATCTGTTGCTTGTTTGGGGAACAATGGTATTTACCACCGTGGTTCTCGGTTTAACGTTGCTACTGTTTTCTGTCGTTGCACCTGAATTTGTGCCCTTACGTGAGATACTACTATCAGAGACATTCTTCCATCTCTTTTTTGGCACTCAGATCCAAATAACCTTACAGCATACCCCTGTTTGGGCAATCGCGGTGATGAGCGTTGTAAACGTATTGATAGACGCTATATTAGCACCTATCTGGGCACTCTTAACAACACATCTCTACATAAAACGGGCAGGGATTTAGCAGAACGCCGTCTCGCATTAGAGAAAGAGTTGTACGCGAGAACGTTCCGCCGGTGGTAAGTGACCGAAAACCTTTTGTCGGATAAGTTCCGGTGTATAGCGGCGGGAAAAGTGAGTCAGGACGATATGTTCGCTCTCAACATCTGCCAAAATTGAGGGTAACATCTCAAGATGTAGATGCATGGTCCGCTTTGCACGCACCCGATGTTCCGGTAGGATGAATGTGCATTCGCAAATCAGGACTTTGCACTGCTTGAGTAATGGATGTGCATCAAGCGGGATACTCCGCGTATCTCCCAAGTAGGCAATTAAGGGCAATTGCACCTCTGTCGTTATCTCGACGCCTGAATGTTTCAGTTCTGCGATATCACGCCCTGACAAATGCCGAAACTCAGGTTTTAGTTTCTGGCGTACTTCACAAATCAAATAAGAGACAGACGGGACACTGTGGTCGCTTGGCAAAATGTGTGCGACTAAATTTTGCCGAAACGGAATGGCATCACCTACCCGAACCGGCGTGATTTGATACGCCCAACTCCTGCCGGTATCCAACGCCGAGATCCTATCAAGAATGTGCATCAACTGTTTAGATCCGCTCCACGGGACATAGATGTTTCCAGGCGGTATGCCAGCAAGCCAGCGTTGACTGATATAGATAGGCAACCCGAAGTAGTGATCGAGGTGGAAATGGGAAATGAAAACATTGCCGATGCCGATAAAATTCATCGGACATCTGCCTAAATCGAAAACGAGGTCCAGTTCTCTGACTCGCACGTAAGTCGCAACGGCGGAACTCGATTTCCCTTCAAGTGTTAAATTACCACAATGCAATAATGCCATAAGAGTTATCAGTTTTTAGTTATCGGTTTTCAGTAACGTAGTGGAGGCGATGGATTGATGCATCAGTCATGCCTCACGAAAGGACAAAAGATGCGTATCGGAATCATTGGCGGCAGCGGTTTTTATCAGATGGAAGGCTTAACAGACATCGAAGAAATCACAGTCGAAACCCCGTTCGGTAAACCGAGCGATGCTCTTATTCTCGGAAACCTTGATGGGAAGCCCGTTGTTTTTCTACCGCGGCACGGCGTTGGTCACCGGATCCTTCCTTCTGAGATTAACGTCCGCGCCAATATTTATGCCTTAAAATCGTTAGGTGTAGAATGGCTCATTGCTGTGAGTGCTGTCGGGAGCCTAAAACAAGAAATTGAACCCCGCCATTTTGTTATACCGGATCAACTCTATGACCACACTAAACACCGGGAATCAACCTTTTTCGGTGACGGCATCGCCGCACACATTAGCCTGGCACATCCTTTTTGCTCACTTCTGAGTGACTGTTTATATACTGCAGCGACCGATGTCGGTGCAACCGCCCATAACGGCGGCACCTATATCTGTATGGAGGGACCGGCGTTTTCGACACAAGCCGAATCGAACGTATATCGGTCCTTCGGATTCGACATTATCGGGATGACAGCGGCACAGGAAGCCAAATTAGCACGCGAGGCAGAAATCTGCTATGCTGTTCTTGCATGCTCCACCGATTATGACTGCTGGCACCCCGAACATGATCACGTTACGACGGAGATGATCCTTGAAAATGTCCGTGCCAATGTAGAGACTTCCAAAAAAATTGTCCGGAGTGCCGTTGCCAACATTCCAATTGAAGAACGGAGCTGCGCCTGTTCAAACGCCCTGCAATTCGCGCTCGCTACCCATCCCGACAAGATTTCAACGGCGAAGCGACACGAATTAAAACTCCTTTTGGATAAGTACTTGACGTAACGTCTCATAAATTCTATCCGCCTCTGCTTCTGTTAGAATCAGGGGCGGTGCGATGTAAATGATGTTTTCCGGTTCATCGACAGCGTGTCCGATTTTTCCCACGATAATCCCCCCTGTATCAAAGTCTCGCAATTGCCCCACGATTCGGTTGGTTGTCGCCGTTTCCAGATGCGTCCCATCGGCTTCAACGAGTTCTACGGCTATCATCAACCCTTTCCCACGAACATCACCCACGATGGGTAACTCAAGCAACGTCTCTAATTTCGAGAGTAAGTGCCCCCCTACTTTCTCCGAATTTTCCCAGAGGCGTTCCTTTTGGAGGATTTCGAGGTTCGCAACACCAGCGGCACACGCCACTGGATGTCCGCCATAGGTGCAGACTTGGGCGAATTCTTTGTTTTCATCGGATTCGCCAAGGAACGCGTTAAAGACCGCCGTTGAGGCGACACACGCACCGAGCGGTAAATAACCACTCGTCAGTCCCTTTGCCAGTGTAATAAGGTCAGGCTGTACGTCCCAATGCTCACAGGCAAACATCTTCCCGGTGCGTCCAAAACCGGTGATGACTTCATCAAGGATGAGAAGTAAGCCGTAATCGTCACAGATTTGTCGTAATTTCGGGAAATATTCATCCGGCGGGACAATCACGCCCCCACCCCCGATGATAGGCTCAGCAATGACACCGATCACGGTTTCGGGGCCCTCCCACTGGATTATCCGTTCAATTTCATCAGCACACTCC
Organism: Candidatus Poribacteria bacterium; assembly: GCA_965208635.1. Lineage (GTDB taxonomy): Bacteria > Poribacteria > WGA-4E > WGA-4E > WGA-3G > WGA-3G. The sequence goes on along the minus strand of OZ242349.1, from coordinate 3,471,773 downwards.
GTGCCACAAGATGGATAGTCCAATCCGATGGGACATCGGTGGCAGTAAGGTGGATGCGCGTGTATAAACCCGGGAACGAGTGGTTCAAAAGCCTTGCGTCGACGTGTCTGACCTGTCGCTGACAAGGCACCTAAGGTAAACCCATGGTAGCCACGATACCGACTGATGATTTTGTAACGATTCTCACCCGGATAGGTCTGTCTACCGTACTGACGTGCGATTTTGATGGCGGTTTCATTTGCCTCTGAACCGCTGTTGGAGAAAAAGACGTGGTTCAAATCACCCGGAAGACATGCCGCGAGTCGCTCTGCTAATACCGTGGCAGGGACGTTAATCTGTGAGTGTGGATAGTAAGGCAACTGCTGTATTTGTGCATAGACTGCGTCTGCAATCTCCTGTCTACCATAACCGACATTGACGTTCCAGAGTGCCGAGTACGCATCTAAGTACTCACGACCTTCTACGTCCACAAGAGTTGTCCCATGTGCCGATTCAAAGACGACTAACGTTGTTTCTTCAAGGCGTTGATGCTGAAACAGCGGATGCCACACGTGTGCCTTATCGGTTTTTCTATAATCCATCTTTTAATTTTACCTTGCGGTTCGGTGAGGTGGGTTTAGACTTTATCTGCCACTCCGTAGACCCGCCCTCCGCTACGCTTACGGGCTACGCGCTTTGGTTTAACGAAAACCTCTTTACTGACAACTGATTACATAGATGTCGGGGCAGAGATACCTAAAAGCGTTAGCCCGTTTTTCAATACCCTTTGCACGCTTTCTATCAGAATGAGTCGTGCGTACGTTTTTTCCATGTCTGCCGGATCAAGTACCCGGTGTTGGTTGTAGTACGGATGAAAAATCCCCGCGAGTTCGTGTAGGTAATGCACCACGCGATGCGCTTCTCGTGACTCCGCGCTCAAAAGCACGACCGATGGGAATTCAGCTAATTTCCGAATTAATTCATGTTCCATGGACTCCGTGAGCCGTTTGAGAGAGACTGCTTCAATAGGTTTAGGTGCGATTCCTTGCTCATCTCCCTGCTCAAAAATGCTGCAGCACCGCGCATGGGCGTATTGGATGTAGAAGACGGGATTTTCGCTGGCATGCGTGACTGCCAATTCCATATTGAAATCGAGATGGGTACTGTTGGCGCGCATGAGGAAGAAATAGCGAGCGACATCTACCGCAAATTGTTCGCCGACGGTCTCTGCGAGTTCGTCAATAAGATCATCCAAGGTCAGAAACTGTCCTCGACGTTTCGACATATCTGACCGCTTGCCTTCTGCATCGACGAGATTGACTTGTTGAATGATGAAGATTTCGAGCCAGTCATCAGGGATACCGAGGGCTTTGACGAGGTTTTTGAGGTGAGTAATATGCCCCTGATGGTCGGGTCCCAGCAGATCGATAACTGTCGCGAAACCTCTGTCGAACTTATCGCGGTGATAGGCGGCATCCGGCACAAAATAGGTATATTCCCCATCGCTCTTAATAACAACGCAGTCCTTATCATCGCCAAAATCTGTCATCCGAAACCACGTCGCACCTTCCGCTTCGTAGAGGCACCCGTTCTCGCGAAACACCTGAACGATTTCTTCCGGTTTTCCACTCTCTCGAATCGCTTTTTCACTCGACCAGACATCGAAACTAACCCCGAAACGTTCCAAAGATTTTCTTTGTTGTGCCAAGATGTGGGCAATGCCTTTGTCCCGGAACGTTGCCACTCGCGCTTTCGTCTCAAGTTGAAGATAGCCATCACCTTCTGTATCAACTACAGTTTGTCCGAATTCCCGAAGATATTCTCCTTGATAGCCTCCTTCTGGAATTTCCAATCCCTCTTCACCGAGCGCTTGCCGGTAGCGAATATCTATTGACTCACCGAGACGTTCGACCTGTCCACCAGCATCGTTGACGTAGTACTCCCGTATGGCGTTGTAGCCTATAGCATTTAGGAGATTGACGAGGGTATCCCCGACCGCCGCGGCGCGCCCACTGACGATGTTAATCGGTCCCGTAGGATTCGCACTCACGAACTCAATCTGAAGCGGCTTTCCTTCTCCTTTGTTGCAGGTTCCATACCCTTCCTGCATCGTAGCGATTGTTTGGAGTGTGTCGTAGAGATAGTTATCGGCGAGGTGAATATTGATGAAGCCAGGACCGGCAATGTCAATTTGACGGATGGTTGGATGGGCATCGAGATTGATGTGGGCAACAATTATTTCGGCTATTTTGCGGGGTGCCATCCGTGCCTGTTTCGCGAGCCCAAGGGCAATGGGTGTAGCAATATCCCCGTGTTCAGGCGTTTTTGTTGGTGAGAACGGGATCTTTGGCACTTCGGGTATAGTAATTTCCCCAGCGGCAACAGCCGCGTCAATCGCGCCTCCTATAATATTGTAGATTTCTGTTTTAATTGTATCCATATCAGCAAATGTGGGATGTTTATTTACCAGTTTTCTATAGCATTCACATTTTCAACACGGGAAATTATATCATAATAGGAAGTGTATGTCAAATAGGGTCATTCAGTTTTCGGGTTTTTATGGTAGACTTTACAATTACCTATACATTACAGAGGCGAGGTTAGAAACCTCGCCAGCGGAGATGGATCGTTCATCGGAGTTCTCTTCTACTTTTGATAATTTCACGCCTCTGGAAGTTTATAGACACCCCACTTAACCTTTATAATCTCACCTGCCTCTACAAGGCGCGTGAGTTCTGTATTTATGGATTTTGGATGTCCTTCAATCGCCTCCACGAATTCCAGTGTTCTTTTCTCGCCATCGGAAGCCAGAAGCGCGAGAATTTGCTCGCGGAAAGTGATACGTGTCTCCCCGCCTTTCAGCCTTTGCAACAGTCGATTCGCTTGCCTTTGGGAGCAGCCCAGAACCCGCTTTACCTCTTCGCTGCTGGATCGGCCCGTCAGATTGTCGCGTTCGGTCTCAAAACGTTGACGTATCGCTATCACCTCAGCGAGTTTGTCTAACCCACCAGCGACATCGAAGTCTTCCCAGTCAAAAAGAAGGGTTTCAGGTCTGTCAGTGATCCCGGGAATTCGCACCCCCGTAATCAACATAACTTTCTTGTGTGCCAAACGGTTCAACTGAGCCAACGCTATAATCTTTGTGAATATACGGGTGACCTCTTTTTGTTCAACACTCTGGACGCGAGCGTCTTTGTAACGGTAGGATCGCGGTTCAATTTCATAAGAGAGGGGCTCCTCGTCGTTTCCAAACAAGATCTGCGTGCGGTTCAAAAGGCGGCGCGCTCCTGTTTCCGGCATGCCAACCATCCAGATGACCTGCGCTTCTTGAAAGACGGTTTCTAATCCTTCCAACTCTCGAAAACTCGTCAAGAAACAGACGTTCTCATTTTTCGCGATATGCTTCAGTTGCTCAATTGCATAAACATCGGTGATAATTCCATACTTAATATTTCGATCCCTTTCGATTTCCGCTTGAATTCTGGAAAAAATGTGCTGTGCTGTTTCAGACATCGCTATAATGTCCCAAGTGTTGCTGAAGTCTAAAATTGTCTCTTGTGGATAAATGCCGGTGCGAATTTGAAAAATGCGGTTTCCGGGAACCCACCCCATCGGTTGCGTGCGAAGGATTTGAATTTCCTCATCCAAGAATGCCAACCGTAAATGTTCAGCGTAGAGAGCCGGGGTATTGACGAAAAGGTATTGGACGCTCGGATGCAGCACGGGCGGCACTCGGAACTGTAGGACTTCATCTTCCCATCGCATCGGGGCATCAGCGTCCCGCGTGTAATGGGCAAAGAAACGCTTGAGTTGATGCCAAAACGTCCAACTTGGATCCGCACAAACCGCCGGGAACACCTCACTGTTTTCAACAGTCCCTACATCGACGTGGCACATCTGTTGGATAATCTCTGCTTCCAGCCATTCAAACGTCTGCACCACGGTCCGGAGCCGTTTGATAGTGTTTTCGTGGGAGCGGTCCCTGATTTCTATTGCATTCAGTAGAGCCAGCGCAAAGTTGCCTAAGGCATTGCCTCGCCAATTGGCAACCCACGCCTTCAGTGTGGTTCTGGAGAGTTTGCATCTCAGGAATAGTTCATCCACTCTGGGGATATTAACGATACAGAGGGATTGTGTTCCCTCGCGCGTTTCGAGAAGTTGTTCCACTATTTTTGCGTATTGTGGATCCCAAAACAGTCGAGCACTCGGGGCATCTTTCATCTGATCCCACCACTCTTCCACCGATCCGACATCTCGGTTTTGAAGAAGTTGCGATGCCGCTGCCACAAGATCACCACTCGGCACCTTTAAACAGAATGCCTTACGCTTACGCAGAACGGATTCTACTTCAGGGTCTTTCTCTGCGTCTGTCTCAGTAGTAAACCCAAAGACACGCACATTCCTATCGAAAGCACGCTGCACTTGAACGCTGATTTCTTCTGGCGTTTCGGACCTCTTTTCTGTAGGTTTTGACGTGTGTAAGACCGGAGACGGACGTTTGAGTGCCAACGGACTGAGTGTCCCTTCCCGAATAGCAAGCACCTTAGCGTCTATCGGGAGTCCTGTCTTGGGAATCGGCGGTAGAATGCCGGTATCCTCCCAAATATCTGTGATAAGCGTCGCCTCCCTAGGCAATCCCGTATCAGATGTAGATGCACACACCCACACGCCATCTTCATTCTCCCACAAGGAGACCTCTGTGTTGCCAATTTCATCACCGTATTTTCGCCAATAGTGGAATCCATCCTCTTGTCTGACATAAAAAAACCCGCGCTTGAAAAACGCCCCTTTGGCAAGATTAAGTGCACCCGATCCGAAAGAGTACGGCGCGTCGGGGATGTGCTCCTTGTGTCGTAAACTTTGGAAAACCGATTCGTGAAGTTTCGCGCGAAGGATATCGATAGGTGCAAAGAGAATTTCTTTAGAAACCACAGGCGGATCTAACAGATTTCCAAGGAGGATTTCATAACGCGCATCCCAACAACTGTGTCCGTTCTCGCCCAAAATTTCAAGATACGCCTCGTATTCGTCGGGATTCTCCGCTGACGGTGTCTCCTTATAGACATACATCCGTGCCTGTTTGGTGCTCGGGTGTACGATACCCCGGTATCCTGCAAGAAAAGCGCAATCCGCCTGACTTTGTCAGCGTCAACAACGGATTCTCAACGGCGTTAACAAGTGCTTGAATGCACGAGAAAACGGCATCGGGTGCCGCACAGATGACCTCATATTTAAAGTCGATGTCATGCCAAGGTGCTCCATCGGCGTGCGGAGGGAATACCTGAATACACGTGAATCCCCCACGACATGTGCCAGTGGGCGGTCTCCCAGTCTATCGCCTCTTGACGTTTCAAGAACCGTTCATCCCCAAAAGACCGCGGGGGATGGTCGTTTCCAGGCGCACGCCCTATCGGCATAAAGGAAATGCCCGCCGCTTCCAAATCTTGTAGCATTACAGGATATCCATGTGCACAATGGACTGTGAAGTGGTAAGGAAGCCCTTTGTGAATCAGAGGTGTTACGGTCGTCTTCCGTTGCTTAAAGGGCTTCTCATGCCGTTGGTGGCAGCGTGCAACAATATTTTCCAAGACATCGGTTGTCATCGACCTACTTCCCTATTCGGTTCCCAAGGCGTATTGTAGCACAAACTTTTAGTTTGTGCATCATTAGCATTAGCACGCAAACTAAAAGTTCGCGCCACATTCAAAGACTGTATTGGAAGCGGTGCAAACACGACATGAACGTGATTTGCCATGATACAGTAAGCGTCCAAATGATATACCTTTCCATCCAGGTAGTGCATACTATCTGCTACTACTTTAGCAATTTGATCATCCTTGAGCCAAACGGGACCGCTTCGGGCATCATCTAAAGTTTTTTCAATTTTTCGGAATCATTCACGTTTTTGTTAAAATATCCTATGTTCAACTGAAGCCAGATCGGCACCGTTTTGCAACTTGAGAATACGTAATTTTTCTGTTTCAAGTTGACTTTTTCTTTTCTCCACTCTATTTAGATGAATGCAACGCTATAAACTCATCGACTTCCAGTCGTGCTTGTCTGATAATGCTGCGCAGGGTGCCTTTATCTAATTCTTTATGATTAGGCACAACAACCTGAATAAGTGGATTATCGCGACGCAAAATTAGGTGACTGCCACGCTGTCGCCTTAGATAAAAACCTACCTTGGCGAGCGTTTTCATACACGCGTGCCCAGAAATTAAGGGCAACCTACTCATACTGCTAACACCAATGCCTCAAAGCGTTCCTCGGGAATGGGTAACCCATCTTCTTCAAGCACAGCAATATACCCTTCAATCGCTTCTCTTATATTATCAACTGCTTCCTGTTTCGTTTTTGCTTGACTAATGCAACCTGGTAAACTGAGGCATTCTGCAATCCAATATCCGTTTTCTCCCGGGTAAATAACAACTTGTCTCATGATACATTTACTAAATAGTAGAGGCATTCAGTACCGATCTGTGTTGGAAACTAAATGCTCCTGCCAAGTAGTTTCCCTCCTTTATATTCTATTACACTTATCATAAATACTATACGACAAAAACAACTAAAAATCAACTAAAAACGCAATCCACTAACCTTTGCTGCGGGACCTCTACACGGAAGTGTTGATTCCAGAAGAGGTGCAAGATGAGTTTCTGGCAACTGAACAGATAACTCGCATCAATACACAGAAATACCCAAGCAAAAACACCTTCGCGGACTCACCCGTTCCAATAGGATATTCCTGTCTCATCTTCCGCTGCCTCTGCTACGAAATAAGTATCGGAGCGGTCTTGGGAAAAGTCGCGTCAATCGCAAAATGTTAGATAAAGACATTATTATAATGTTATTTATATTAAAAAGTATAGTCTAATCCAACTTTCGGATAAACCCTTATAATAATTGACTTTATCGCACTTTTTAAGTTGACTAAGACCGAGATGTGTGATACTCTATACATTAACATATGTGAAAATATGAAACTTCTGGCACCGCTATAAACTATTGCGTAAGTCTTACTATTATAACTTAATGAGGGCAGGTGCCTGAAAACCGCATTGAACCTCCGATATTCTTAGTAGCGACTTGCGTTATAACGTTTGTAAACCTGCGGATCACTGCACGCTTACATCCTTTTTAGAATTTATGTAATTCCTGGGTAGATGATATTTTATGAAAGTTTTCTGTGTATACTTTGGCATGATGATAGTGATGTTGGGAATTTGGGTTGAGGTTGGCACTGCGCAAGATCCACCACCAGATCCCTCCACATGGATGCCGGATGCCAACTTACGGGCAGCAGTGCTGGCACGACTCAAACTCTTTGACATAGTAGATGATAACGCTACGACCTTTACACAAGCTAATATGGCGGACTCAAGATTCATAAGTTTGTTTGAATTCGTAGACGAGAAGATAACAGACCTCACCGGGTTGGAATATGCAACCTCCCTAACTGAGTTGACCCTCAACAGCAATAGCATTAGTGATATTTCTGTGGTGTCCGATCTAATCAACCTAACACGATTGTATCTTAATGGCAATAGCATTAGTAATATCTCTGCGGTGTCCGGTCTAACCAACCTAACACGATTGAATCTCAGCAACAATCGCATTAGTGATATCTCTGCGGTGTCTGGGCTAACTCAGCTAGAATGGTTGTTTCTCAGTTCTAATAACATTAGTGATATCTCTGCGGTATCTGGGCTAACCAACCTAACAAACTTGAGTCTCGGTTTTAATCGGATTAGTGATATCTCTGCGGTGTCTGGGCTAACCAGCCTAACATATTTATATCTCGGCGGGAATAGCATTAGTGATATCTCTGCGGTATCTGGGCTAACCAGCCTAACATATTTATATCTCACCAGGAATAGGATTCGTAGCACCGATGAGCTATTGGGGCTAACTAAATTACAGCGTTTGACCCTCGATCGTAATCGAATTACGGATGTTAAGGAGTTCCTAAAACTGGCGGATCTACCCAGTCTCACCCATTTCCAATGCGAGCCTGACACTCCCAACAGTCTTCAACATGTCAAAGACGGCAACGAAGACGCGTTGCAGGATTGCCTCCATGTGCCAACAACGCCGCCAACACCGCCGTCAACACTATCTACCCCTCCCAAGGACCCATCCGCCCCCCCGCTGACGGTGACATTTGAGGACTATCCCGAAGATAAACCCATCGATGAATTTACGCTGACTATCAAATTCTCTGAACCCGTCATCGGGTTCGAGGCAGACGACATCACCGTAGAGACGGAACTCACTCGCGGCAAAGGCACCGCAACCCTGACGGACTTGACCCCTACCACCGGAGACCCAAACATTGGAGACTTGACGTCCGATCCCGCACCCCTCGCAGGTTTGACGACCCTCCCCGAAGCAGAACAAACATACACCGCCACCCTTGAACTGCCGAAACGCGCCGCCGGCAGCGTCAGACTTATCGTCCGAGCAGATGCCGCCATTACCCCCTTGGAACTTATCGGACCCGAGGCAGATACCCCCTCCGAACCCATCGAGTTTCAGGGTCACCAGCCCTTACGCCCGGCAACATGTGGATTAGGATGGGCACCAGGGTATCATTTTCATGTAATACCAAAAGTGATGATTTATGCGTTGGAATTTGAATATAACCCCGACCGTAATGCCGGGTATACCTGCAAAGCCATCGAAATTCGGACAGGTGATGATTCCATCGACAATCTCACGGGGTGGAAGCTTTATCTCGGAGGACTCTACAACCCAGCGCATGTTCCTATCGAGATACCCGAAGCACATGCTCAGGTTTCGGATAGAACCTTGAGGCTTACCCTCGAAATGTTGGGACTTGAAACCTTCCGGTGTAACACAGTATCTTTACCTTCTCAGCCACTGCCGGGTGTCCATTACGTCTTGAAAACAGATAAGAATATCATCGTAGATACCGCCTATAGCTGCTTTATATACGGTCAATCCGCCTTCATAGAAAAAGATCATATCTGGGAAAAAAGCCCACGACAGGTTTCTTCCAAAGCACTACGAACCATGGACACCCCACGCATTGAACGCTATATTACAAAATCCAACAGCATTTACGTGACATATATCGATATCGAGGACTTCGGATGGGATCGTCCGGTGCTCAGCGATTGGTTGCTCCCAGAAATCCCGGGGGGTACAGCAGGGTCCGATGACAGCCTCGCTGGACGTATCACTTTTAGTGAGGTGATGTATGCGACGCGTTCTGGGGGGTTGCCATCTCCATGGATAGAACTCTATAACACCTCTGCGGAGATCGTGGATCTCGAAGGCTGGCAGTTGAGGATTGAAACGAGAGATCACCAACCCGTCCATTGGCATACAACGGTTACTTTCAATTCGTTCGCAGTGATGCCGAACCAGACGGTGCTCGTCGTGACGCGGTCCGACCGCAGTTCTGGGAACATCCCCGAGCGTCAGATTTACAATGCCAAGCGTCAGAACCGGCGGGCGTTGCTTCTCAGCGACGAAGGCTTTGCGTTGCGGTTATTCTCGCCCGATGGTACGCTCGTCGATAGGGTGGGGAATCTTGATGGCCGGATGACGCAAGAAAAACCGCGGTGGGCGTTGCCGTCGGGATGGACGGAGACAGGCGCTCGGACCTCGTTGATCCGCCGCTATGAGGATGGCGTGCCGCTGCAGGGGAATCTATCGCGGAGTTGGGTGCGTGCTTCGGAGACTGCATTGATAGGTCCCTATACGTATTTCGGACATAGAGAGGATCATGGGACACCCGGATATAGACGGGGAAGTCCGTTGCCTGTGACGTTATCAAGTGTCCGTGCGGATCTGTCCGAAGGGTCTGTGTTTGTGAAATGGACGACTGCCTCGGAGATGGAGAATGCAGGGTTTTATGTGCTTCGGAGTCGAGAGAAAGGATCAGGTTTTCTGCGAGTGAGTCCGGCTCTAATTCCGGGTGCTGGGACGACATCAGAAGGTCAGACGTATACGTATCGGGACACGATGGTTCAGTTGAATGTTCCGTATTACTATCGACTGGAAGAGGTGTCGTTATCGGGGGAGCGGCGTGCCGTGGCGACGGTGCGGTTGCGGGGACACGTTTCAGCGGCGAATAAGGTGTTCTGGAAGTGGGCGGATCTAAAAAAATAATCCTTCCAACTTTCCCAAGCGTTTTGTCGCGTATCCTCTTAGGTTTCGCACAGTCTTTTGCCCCCCAAGTCTCATCTTCCGCCGCGTCTGATATGAAACATGTAATGGCTTGCGTTACGATAGTTTGGGCAACTTTGCGCAAAAAAGCAATAGCAGGCACACCATCGCTTTTTTGGGGAGGCGTTCAGGTGTCTTGTGAAAGTTTGTGGCGTGGGTTATGTGTGCGTCTGTTTCCGAGTTGATGTCCTGTCCAATGCCTCTTGGAAATCACGAAAACTCGACACCAATGAAGCCTTTAGGTTCAACTGCTTCAAGTCATCAAGGTCGACAATCATTTCAAGAGACGATCTGAGGCGGTTGACATCCACATCTGTGAATCGTGCCGTCAGGATTGTTACGGTGTTCTCAATCGTCGTTTCACGCGCACCGCGTTCAATGCCCCGCTCTATACCTTGCTCTATGCCTTGCTGTAGGTAATGTTCTGCCAAAGTCTGCATGATATCTACCTCCTGCTTTGTCAGTCCGAAAGTTTCCTGATGTTCAGAGAGTATCTGCTCTAATACCTCGCGTTCTTCGCTTGAACGCTTGTGGAAGATCAGAAGATGAAGAAAGTAAATCGCCTGCTTCCATGCCCCGCTGTCCTCAGCACTGAGGGTCCCGAGATGTTCACCGAGTCGCTCTAACGCTTCTATGAAAACCGACGTCTCAGCGTCCTGACGTTTCAGGAGCGTCAGGAGCCAACCCAACGGATGACCCGTCTTGAGAAAAGTCGCATCGGGTTCGGCACCGATACCGAGAAAAAGCGTCTCAAACTTCGGGATAAACCGCATCAGTCCCTGCGGAACATCCATCAATGTTTCCAGGGAGACCGGGAGCGAGTGCCATTCTTGTTTCCCTGTGTAAAATACCACTGGAATGATCGGACGGAAACGCCACTCGCGCTTAGAAATCTTCTCAGCAAGCCACTTTTGCCGCTGTTGATCCCAAATCTGAACCATATAAAACAGCAGCCGAAACCCCATCGAAGCGTCTGGTGTCGATTGATGTTCAAGCAGAATGTAAATCATCACCTCTGTTTGATCCACACCCCGAAAAGGCACCAGAAACACCAGATCCGATTCTTGTTCTCGGAGATTATCAGCGATAAAAGTAGTATTGACGCGTTGAACCCTACTAAAATCCAAGGCGTTGACGATGTCACTACCGATGATCTGAAGCAATGCCCGGAGGTTATCACTATTTGCCAAGAGCCATTTCGCACTCCGGTCCGGGAATGTTCGCAACGGTTCTCCTAAGAAAGACAGGATTTCCTCAACATCTGTTTCTAACACAACACCATCCTCATCACGCCCCGGAATCAGTCCTCCAAAAGCTTCCCCGAAAAGAAGAACACCCGTGCGCTACGGATCATAAAGATTTTTCAGTCCCCCTGGAACTATTATACCGTGATTTCTCGTTGGGGGTCAACCTTTTTTCGACTTTTCAATCAGGGGTATTTATGGCAAATCCTAAAAATATATGGACAGTTTCGTACGGGTGTTTTGCTTCGGTGTTTCCTCAATCCAAAACGCACTCCCTATCACGGCATGTATTCAAGTCTTGTGTCTGCCCGTGTATTACTACCATAGTTTTCCATATCTGCTATGAAACCTGCATCGGAGCGGCTTTGGGAAAAGTCGCGTCAATCGCAAAATGTTAGATAAAGACATTATTATAATGTTATTTATATTAAAAAGTATAGTCTAATCCAACTTTCGGATAAACCCTTATAATAATTGACTTTATCGCAATTTTTCACTTGATTAAAACTGAGACGCGTGATATATTTGTTATTAACATTTGTGAAAATATAAAACTTCTGACCCTTCGATTCTAAAAACGACAACGAGGAAGATAGAGCTTTCCAATGGATTCCGTCTTAGCGGCGCTACCCTTTTCAGACAAAGAGATTTTGACAGATACGCCGATCCAATTCGGCGTTCTCGGAGTTAGCAGTGTTGCAGATTATGTTGTGATTTGTGACACCAACTATTTCGTCGTCATTATCCTCTGCGAAGCACCTACCACAAAGCACTCGGTGTTGGAGGTGCGTGAACATCTGGAAAGTATTCTCTCCGCAACCGACACGCAGTTCGGTGTCCTTGCGACAGACAGGGATCCAGATAACTGGTTTTTTGCTGGGAACTGCCGCAATAACTGGTTCGTAGAGATCCCACGATCAACTTTTGAAAACCGAGTGGCACGTTGGCATCCTGATATGCGTCAGTCCGCATCCAGACTGAATTTACAAAAAAAGATCAAAGAGTCGAAAACTGATAGAAATAACGAGGTATATTTTTGATGAAAAAATCCTTCTTCACCGTTTCCGTATGTTGTATTTTATTTTTCACACTGCTCCATCAGGCATTCCCACAGGCAGACCCAGCCGTGAACATCCCGGATACTGTCCTTCGTGGGGTTATCGAAACCAAACTCGGCAAGAATTCTGGAGACACAATCACCGAGAGTGAGATGAATAGCATGGTCGGGACGATCAGATATGCGGACGCCACTGACGTTAGGGACGATATTACCGATCTCACCGGTCTCGAACATGCAACCGGTATAAATGGACTGAGTATTACGGGAAGTGGAATTATCAGCCTATCACCCTTGGCGGCCCTAACAAATTTGACTAATATTGATTTTACCAACAATCCTATCGTAGATATCACACCCCTGCAGAACCTAACAAAATTGACCAATATTAATTTTACCAACAATCCTATCGTAGATATCACACCCCTGCAGAACCTAACAAAATTGGAACAATTAAGCCTTAGGTTCAATCAAATCACGAACATAGATCCGCTCAAGGATCTAACAAGCATAACGAATCTGAGTCTTCAGGGAAATTTTAATCTCTCGAATATTTCACACTTGAAGAGCCTTGTCAGTCTGGCAACCCTAAATCTTACGTCTACCAGCGTCACTGCCTCGGATTTATTAGGGGTGCTTCCCTTTTTCTCATCATTGGACAATCTGAGTCTTAACTATATACCCCTTTCTGACCTATCGGCACTGAATGCGTTACCAGTCGGTACGCCACTACGTGTCTTATCTCTACAAGGCTTATGGGACCGTTCTCGATCTACAACTGAGTTAGGTTTGCTATTGAAAGATATCTCTCCCTTGGTGGACCTCATGACAGCCGGAAAACTCACCACAGGGACTCCGTGGATTTCCGTGGCTTACAATTACAACCTGGACTATGAATCTTTCTACACACACATTCAAACCCTCTTCGAGGGTGGCGTTACGGTCGCGTACAAAACAAGAGATCCTGCGGATGGTACTGAGAAAGATCCTGAGCCTGGGATTGAGAGAGTATCTGCGGAAAATGGTGTCGGGCGACCCAGGACACGTTACACGTTTGTGGTGCAAGCCTATAATAGGATGCATAATTACTTTTCCGCGTTTAATTCGGAAAACGTGAACTACGGTCCGGAATACCACCGAAACACAAACTTCAAGGGGATGCCTGTTACCTGGACGGTTACATATCCCGATGGCAGCAGATCTGAGCCGGTGGTCGTTAAGACTGGGATGATGGCTTGGCACGGTTCACCATTACGCTTGGCAGTCCTGGAGAGGCGTACACCGTGGACGCCGTTGTTCCCGAGAAATCAAATATGCAGGGACCCTCACATGATGAATTCCAGGTGAGTTTCACAGCGACAGCAGACCGCAACGCCCCTCCCCCGCCGCCAACACCGTCTACCCCTCCCCCGCCGACGGTGACCTTCGAGGACTATCCCGAAGATAAGCCGATAGAGGAATTTACGCTCACCATCAGATTCTCTGAACCCGTCATCGGCTTCGAGAAAGACGATATCACTGTAGAGACGGAACTCACCCGCGGCAAAGGAGACCCGGCAACTCTGACGGAATTGATACCTACCACCGGACACCCCGCCATCGGAGACTTAGCAACCGATCCCGCACCCCTCGCAGATGTAAACCCTTTACCCACAGCGGTACAAACCTATACCGCAACCGTTGAACTCCCTGCCCGTGCCATCGGTACCGTGACGCTCATCGTCCGCAAAGATGCCGCCACTACACATTCAGAACTTATCGGTCCTGAGGCGGATACCGCTTCGGAACCCATCGAATTCAGACGCCGCACCAGGATCATCTGTCCCATATCCGTTGTGCCTATGGATACCGTCATCTTCAATGAGTTTCGCAACGCTGAAGACGACACACACGACTGGGTCGAACTTAAGAACGTCTCCGATGAACCCGTCTCTCTCAAGGAGTGGGAGATCAGCCAAGTCTTACCGCATGCCATGAATCCCATAGCATCTCACGCCGAACGCCTCGCCATGGATCGCGATGTCGTTGCTTTCCCCGATGTAACACTCCCCGCAGGCGGTATCCTATTGATCGTCAATACCCATCCGAATGAGACCGACCTGATACGCGGACAGAACATCGAGAGGCCTAACTATAACCCCGATATTTTCCCGCAATTTCTCATCGCCCCAGAGATGAAGCTGCCGAGTACCCAGTATCTGCTTATCCTACGGAGTGTGCGGGATAAGAATGGTCAATGGGACGGCTTTGAAGACCTCGTCGGGGATTACCACCATGACGATGTCGGCTACGCCACGAACGTCTGGCCCCTGCGGTGTACCCCTGTGTATACCGGCACCGGGGCACGGTTCTCCGAAGGCAAAGTCTATCAACGTGTCATGACGCAACGGTTTCTCACCTACAAGGGAAATAGAACTGTTCCCAAATCTCAGGGCTATTTCCACGAAGCCTGGACACTCACCGAACAGCACTCCGGGTTAGGATATGCCCCGGGTGCGTCTTCAGAGATAAGTCTCGGCACGCCAGGATATTCTCAGGAGTCGGTAATAAGGACGACAGTCGGGAGTAGAGAGATCAGTATCAGTGAAGTGATGTATGCGACCGATGAACGCGCCTCGCTTTCACAGTGGATAGAGCTCTATAACAGCACGACCGAGATGGTTAATCTTGAGGGCTGGCAGTTGAGGATCGAAGTCCGAGATCACCAACCCGTTCATCGGCATATAACGTTTCCTTTCAAGTCGTTAGCAGTGATGCCGCGGCAGACGGTGTTGCTGGTGACACAGCAGGACCGCAACTCCGGGAATATCCCGATGTCTCGGATTTACGATGTGAAGCGTCATCACCGGAAGGCGTTGCTTTTGCGAGAAGAAGGCTTCGCACTCCGGTTGTTCTCATCCGATGGGACGTTAGTGGATATGGTAGGGAATCTTGATGGTCGGACGGGTCGAGATAAACCGCGGTGGGAGTTGCCATCGGGATGGACAGAGACAGGGGAGCGGACATCGTTGATTCGGCGTTATGCGGATGGTGTCCCTATGCGTGGGAATCTCTCGAGCAGTTGGGTGCGAGCCGTTGAGACGAGTCTGCTGGGTGCGTACACGTATTGGGGGGTGTCCTCAGACAATGGGACACCTGGGTATCGGCTGGGGAGTCCGTTGCCGGTGACGTTATCGAGTCTCCGTGCTGACTGGAAAGAGGGGGCGGTGGTTGTGAAATGGACGACGGCATCGGAGATGGCGAATGCGGGGTTTCATGTGCTTCGGAGTCGAGACAAAGCGTCAGGTTTTCTGCGAGTGAGTCCTGCGCTGATTCCGGGTGCTGGCACGACGGCAGAAAGTCAGACGTATACGTATCGGGACACGACGGCTGCGGCAAATGTCCCGTATTACTACCGTCTCGAAGAGGTTTCGTTATCGGGTGAGCGGCGTGCCGTGGCGACGGTTCGGTTGCGAGGCCACCTTTCAGCGGCAAATAAACGCCTCTATAAGTGGGCGGATGTGAAATCTCAAGATTAATCGCTTGTCGGTAAAAATTAGAGCACGGAATGGAGAATCGAATGACTTTGGAACATTCCTATTTTCTACTTGCATTTTAAGAGTTGCGATTTTATACTGATGGGAAAGCGTACAGAAGGAAGTGGAAAATGCGAGTACTCATTATGTCGGATATGGAAGGGGTCAGTGGCATCGTTGTATGGGATCAAGTGAACGGTGGTGCGGCAATGTTTGAAGAAGGGAGACGCCTCTACACGGAGGAGATCAACGCCGCCGTACGCGGTGCGAAAGCCGCAGGCGCGACGGAGATTGTCGTTGTAGACTGCCATGGGGCAGGACAAGGGTGGACTTTTAATTCGCTGATTCCCGATAAAATTCACCCGGATTGTGAGTGGGTGGCACATCACGGATGGGGACGCTATGAAGACATGTGGAAGGACGGTTGTGATGCGTGCTTGCTCATCGGTATGCACGCTCGCAATGGTACACCTGATGGTGTGTTATGTCATACGATTTCCAGCGTGCAGTACCGGAACCTTTGGTTCAACGACGACCTTGTCGGTGAGACTGGCGTGAACGCCGCTCTCAATGGTGCCTATGGCGTGCCAGTTGCACTGGTTACAGGCGACGTGGCAGTCTGCCGAGAAGCCAAAGAACTCCTCGGCGATGCCCTGCTCACAGTCGCTGTTAAACGGGGACTCAGCCGATATAGTGCGCGACAACTTCCGCCGATACGTGCCCGCCAATTGATTGAGGACGCCGCGAGAGATGCTCTCACAGATTTAACCCGAGTGAAGCCTTATGCCCCTGATGCCCCAACGACAATCAAAATTGAAGTCTCAAGCGTCGACAAACTCGCGGAGTTCAAGGGACGAGCAGGGATTGAAATAACGGGTCCTGTTACTGTTGAAAGCCGAGCAGAAGATTGGCTAACGGCGTGGAACCAGTTCTGGCCCCATGTCTAAGACTCGTCAAGAACGTCGAGCGGATCACCAGAGGCATCTGCACGCTCTAATATTTCGACTTCGTAGCCGTCAGGATCGGTGACGAATGCCATTTTCATGCCACCTGATGTGAATTGCTCGCGCCATTCATCTGGCCAAATTTCCAACCCTGCTTTCTCCAACCCGTCGCAAAATTCGACAATATCTGGAACGCCAATGGCAAAGTGCATCAGATCCTCTTGAACCTGAAGATCGAAATCAGGCGAGTAGGTTAACTCTAACGTATGTGCATTGCCAGGGAGCTCAAGATGGACGATCTGGTTGCCCGCTGGAGATTTGTCGCTCCGACTGAGGACCTTGAACCCCATGTGATCGCAATACCAATTGATGGAACCGTCAAGATCGCTGACGCGAACCCGTGTATGTAAAAAAACTGCCATGTGAATCTCCTTTTCGAGAATTATGGAAACATCATAGCATACGCCGCAAATTTTGGCAAGAAGTTGGGAACGTTTTAGGAGGTTTTTTTAATTGAAAATCAGGACTTCATCATTTACAATGATGGTGGAATTAAATCAGATAAATTCCATCATAATCATAAACTTTTACCAGTACACTGCCCAAATTTACCTATAGGACACTTAGAATGACCCGAAAAACAGATAGACCGAACGTTCTCTTTATCATGTCGGACCAGCACCGATACGATTATCTGGAGACCGACGAAAATGCTCCGACTGCACTCAATACCCCAAATTTACGCCGTTTGGCAGAATCAGGTGTGAGTTTTCCCAACTGCACAGTGAATGCCCCGGTCTGTGCGCCATCCCGCATCGCCCTCGCATCGGGACTGCAACCTTCACGATTGGGAGCAGTAGACAACGGAAGTTTCCTACCTGCTACTGTGCCGACCTACTACCAGCAACTCCGGGACCACGGTTACCGCGTTGGGTGTGTCGGTAAACTCGACCTCGCCAAACCCGATGGCTATAACGGACGCTACGGCGATCGTCCACGCACCTATAGTTGGGGCTTCACACATCCCGAAGAATGTGAAGGTAAGATGCATGCTGGCAGCTCGCCAACACCTATCGGTCCTTATACGCATTACCTTCAGGAGAAAGGGATGCTCAAGGCGTTCCACGAAGATTATCAGAAACGCAGTAGCGGCGGTTGGATTAAAGAAGGTTCCCACGATTCTGTCCTCTCAACAGAAGACTTCGCCGATACCTATATCGGCAGACGCGCAACTGAGTTTATTGAGAACATCCCCGATGACTTTCCATGGCACATGTTCGTGAGTTTTGTCGGACCACATGATCCCTTCGATCCACCCACTGAATATGGGGATAAGTATCGGAACGCAGAGATGCCGCCCGCTATCGTTGACGATATGGCAGGAAAGCCTGAATGGGTGAAACGCCGGACCCTTGATATTAGCCCTGAGGAGATTACCCTTACGCGACAACAGTACTGCGCCGCGACAGAACTCATTGATAACCAGATCGGGGAAATGCTCCGCGCTCTTGAACAACGTGGGATGCTCGACAATACCTATATCATTTATTCAAGCGACCATGGAGAGATGCTCGGCGACCACGGACTGTACACGAAGAGTGTCGCGTATGAAGCGTCCTTGAGAGTACCACTCCTCGTCGCTGGACCCGGCATCGCGGGGAACCAGATTTCGGAGAGTTTAGTCGAATTGATTGATCTGAATCCGACGATATGCGAGTTAGCGGGTGTGCCTGTGTTGCCGCGTATTGACGCGAGGTCCATCGCGCCTGTCCTTCGTGGTGAAACTGAAACGCATCGCACTGAGACGGTGAGTGCCCTCCGAAACTTCCGGTGTATTCGTACAGCAACACATAAACTCATCGAAAACTACAGTGATGTGACGGAGTTATACGATTTGGAGAACGATCCGTGCGAACTTCACAACATCGCCGAATCGGAACGCGAGATCGCTCGGATTCTCAATGGACGCTTAGCAAGACGGTTTCGGTCAGAATTAGGCACAGAATAAATTCGGATGGATACAAACCTGACTTATGACGCAAAACGTGCATACCATCACATCACGCAACTCGCCTTTCCCAGACTGGTGGGTAGCGCGGGCGAAGCAAAGGCACAAGATTACATCGTCCAACAATTCTCAGAATTAGGGTTGGATGTTACACGGGAACCTTTTTCTTTTACAAAGTTTCCTGCTGAGGTATTACCTCGTCTCCTCTGTGGCCTTTTCGTTCTGGTCGTCCTCTCCGTCCCGTGGTTCGGTGAACGGTTTCCAATACTTATATGTCTTGTCTGCCTACTCAGTCTCTCCGTAGCATTGCTTTTTAATCAATGGCAAAAACGGTTTGAAGGGTTGTATGATGTCGGTAGAAAGCATCATTCGGAGAACATTGTTGCGACAAACAGTAGAAAACCGAATAATAATACGCCTGTCCTCCTATTCGTTGCACATTACGATTCCAAATCACAGGTATTGCCGATTGCTGTACGGGCTGTGGCTTACGGTATAGCGATTGTTGGACTAACCGCACTGACAACTATAATGGTGATTAACGTCGTCATCCTCGGCTGGTTCCCCGATCACATCATCCTCGGCTGGTTGTCCGATCCCATTATCTGGAGTGTCGCTGGAACGACTACACTTTGTCTGCTGCTTTTGCAAATCAATTTCACGCAGAACCGTTCTCCTGGGGGTTTCGATAATGCCTCTGGCGTTGGCGTTATGCTTGAAGTCGCGCGTGTATTGATGGCGCGTGGCGAGAAAAAATCTATTACGTTCCTTGCCGCTGGGGCAGAGGAGTATGGCATGTGCGGTGCGTTACGCTATGCCCAAAACCATGCTGATAAATATGACCAAGAAAATACCTATGTTATCAATTTAGACGGATTAGGCGTTGGTAACGGCGTTAACGTCGTTGCAGGCTATGGAATTCCTCCTGTCCAGACGGCGAATGTATTGGCAGATCGGTTGCAGGTATCGGGTGAGTCGCTCGGCATACAGGTTTCGGAACGTCACCTACCCATTGGTGTAGGACTGGATAGCATTCCGATTGCAAGCCGCGGGTTTGAAACGGTTACGTTGACAGCGGGAGATGTGGGACGTGTCGCTTTAAAAGTCCATTCAAAACAGGATAGGTGTGACCTGCTCAACGTGGAAGGTCTGCAACAGGTAGGTGAGTTAATTGTCGAGGTCGTTGAACGCGCATAAAAATCCACTTCCAGTCACGGGTGTCATCCTCGCCGGTGGTAAGAGTCGAAGGATGGGAGAGAATAAGGCGTTGATGCAACTCGGAGATGATTCACTCATCGGACATGTTATCCACCGCATGCACCGCGTCACGGATGAACTCCTGCTTATCACCAACAGCCCTACTGAATATAGACACCTCGGCGTGTCAATGCACGGCGATATCTTTCCAGATACTGGCGCATTAGGAGGCATCTATACCGGTTTGACGCATGCTTCACACGATGCTGTCCTCTGTGTTGCGTGCGATAGTCCGTTCTTGGAACCGAAACTACTCACCTATCTCGTTTCTATCCTGGGGGAATACGACGCAGTGATGCCTCATACCTATAGTATGCAGATTCCATTCTACCGCAACAAGGACATCGGGGTTACAAACCCCTCCCACAGCACTGATCAGATAACCCTTCAAACCTTGTGCGCTGTCTATTCTAAAAGATGCCTGCCTATCATCGAGTCAATGCTACGGGAATCCGAGTTGCGGGTTCATGCTCTGGCGGAACGCGCACACATAAAGCATGTTTCACCGAAAATCTGGCAGGAGTTCGATCCGGAAGGCATGTCCTTTTTCAACATCAACACCCCCGAAGATTTTGAGAGAGCGGATTCTTACACGAAATCTCAAATTATACATTAAATCTCTTTCGCACTTTGCCGAAACCACATACCTGTGTTTAGGTTTTGATGTCCTTTACATCCCCTGCGGTCCGAATTTTCGTTTTAAACCTTTTCGCTGAAAATTCTTCTCTTTATAACTGAATTTTAATGAATCAGCGTCGCAAAATTACGAATTTGCAACCTTCTCTCCTATAATATCTGTCACGTATCACAAGCCAATGTTATTAATTGGAGGACACCCATGAAAAACGACGATGCAAAATGGATCGAACGTATCTTGGTGGGCGACGAATATGCTTTCACTGCTCTCGTGAAAAAATACGAAAAGCAGATACACGCGTTCGTCCGGCAAAAGGTAAGGGATTACCATATCGCTGAAGAGATTACACAGGATACTTTTCTCAGAGCTTACGAAAAACTTGGCACGCTGAGGAATCCAAATCGGTTTTCGGGATGGCTTTATATGATTGCTACCCGTTGTTTCCTCACATGGCTCGGCGAGAAAAAAAATCCGATGCAATCCTTAGAAGCGATGAGTGAAGCAGAAGTAGAGGCACTGTTCTACACCCAGTATATGGCAGAACAGACGGAAAGGTCAGCGACAGAAAAACAACGCGAAATCGTTGAATACCTTCTGCAAAAACTGACCGCGAATGAACGGACAGTGGTGGCACTTCACTATCTAAGTGAGATGAGTTGTGAAGAAATCGGAGA
This sequence comes from Candidatus Poribacteria bacterium, assembly GCA_965208635.1. Lineage (GTDB taxonomy): Bacteria > Poribacteria > WGA-4E > WGA-4E > WGA-3G > WGA-3G. Next base: position 3,450,261 of record OZ242349.1, on the reverse strand, counting down.
CTTTCTGGAGATGTCGCCGAACACGGTCAAGAGTCGACTTCACCGCGCCCGAAAACGATTAAGGAAAGAAGCTCCGGTGGTTCGCGAGGCCTTAGGCGGTTTCCACATGTCAGACGATCTCATGGAGGATGTTATGAAGTGGATTCAGATGAATGAACCGGGTGTGGCGGCACCAGTAGGGACATTAACGAAAACTTCGGATGGGTCGCTTTATGCAGTAACGGGTTATGAGAACATTTACAAATTGCTTGCGGGTGAAAATGAATGGAAACTTGTTAACGCTGATTTTTTACCTCAAGGGACCGAAGGCAATATCCCCATTGCTGAACACAACGGGACGCTCTATATTATCCCATCTGATGAAATGTTCGCTTCAACGGATGGGGGCAAAACTTGGAATTCCATCGGTCCTTGTCCAAACGGGCATGTGAGGGAATTACTCATTACAGAAGATACCTTTTACATTGTCCTTAATAAAGGGATTTTCCGATCTGATGACGCTGGAAATTCATGGAAAAATATGAACAACGGTTTAGACAGCCGCTTCACAAAGAAATCGGGAATTTATACATTACAGTTGAGCGGAGGCACTCTGTTTGCCGGAACCTCTCTGGGAATCTACCGCTTCAAGACAGGAACTTGGGAACACCTACAGTTGCCAGTGGACAATACCGTGGTAGTGCGTTCTTTAGTGGTGTCTGAAGACAATATCTATGTCGCTGTAGAAGTAAATATAATGGAAGGTGCCGGAACGCCAGGTGAAAATTACCATAATTTGTGTGACATCAGTAAAGATTCGTGGTGGGTATTCCGATCAACCGATGGTGGTGATTCTTGGACAGACATAACGCCTGCGGATACCCGCCAGAGTCTGATGAAAACGTTACCTCCGATTAAACTGGTCGCATCTGGAAAAACCGTCTTACTGATAGGTGGAGAGGAAGGCGTTGTGGCTCGCTCAACGGACTGTGGAAACACTTGGCGTTCCACAGAATCTTCCGGTATTACACCTATGCAGTTTAGTGTGGGTTCCGCTGTCGCTTTAGACGAAAACACCTTTTATACCGGTGGCATCACTGGCATCCATCGATCAAGGGATGGCGGTGAAACGTGGCACCGATTCAATACAAGGCTTGAGTGCCGTGTGAATAACTTAATCAGTTTAGAGACGAGTCCAAATTCAAAAGCTTCTAAGGTGCTGTACGCAACGGTTGCTGGCGGTGTGGTCAAATCAACAGACGCAGGTAGTTCCTGGACTGCAGTTGACATCGAACGATCAAGGTATACGCTTACGGTACCAAAGTTCAATGCGAAACTTAAAGATCGGGAAGACACGCCGCTCATTGGGCAGATTTCCGAAGTCAAGGGTGTCCTATATGCAAAAGGGATTCGACGTAATTGTGAGACGGCTTACTATCGTTTAGAGCCGGACAAAAATTGCTTATTTCCTGTAGAGGGTTATATTTTTGAAGAGGGAATGACACCGCCTTCGCGAGATTCGGGAAGGCTTATGTGGACAGTGTTCAAGGGAATAACACTCCCCTTTGACACTTATCGGTTCCCGAGACAGGAGGGACAAATTACCTTTACCACTTCTACAGATCCAGACGCTGATTCTGAGGATTTATCAACGCAGATAATACGCGAGAATCCGAAATTTGGCGCAGAATGCTTTTTAAAACTATTGGGTCAAAAACAAAGCGACGGTCAATTAACTTACGCATTGATGTTGGAAGGTTTATACGGCAACTTCGCGGTGAGCGGGGAGACGTATTACATGGAGTACAACTACAAACTCTTCCAATGGAAACCGGGTGACACAAGATGGTCGGATACCGGTGTAGAGGAAACTTGCGAACTCACACGTGAAAACATGGCACAACGTTTTAAATTTGCTACATCGTGTGAAACAGTATACGTCGGTAAGCGGGATGGACATCTCGTCCAATCGCTTGATGGTGGAGATAGTTGGAACGACATTACATCGCACCTACCGCTACCTGTTGCGCAATTCAATCAAATTGTCTTTGCCGATTCGACGGTTCATGTCTCGACCGACAAAGGTGTTTTCAATTCAATAGATGGTGTTGTGTGGAATGCAATTACCGATAAAGCGGGGGCAAGCGTTATCATTAAGTCGTTAGCGATAGCAGGGCATACTGTCTATGGCGCGAATGATGACGGCATCTATCACTTACAAAAGGAAACAAAGACTTGGGAACAAATCGTGCCTGAAATTCCAGATGCTATAACTTCTCTGGTTGTTGATGGAGATACCTTTTACGTTGGGACAGAACATCGTGGCGTGCTCCGTTTTGAACGTGCCAATCAGTAGACCTATACTCTTGTAGGGGTCCGTAGGTTGGGTTGAGCGCGAAAAAACAAACACACGTCACCTTGTTTGTTAGATATATATTTTGTAAGTGTACACATTGGAGAGTAATTAATGCTAATAACACTCATCCGCCGAGAACTCCTCGACAACCTCATGACATTCCGATTTGCTGCAGCCGTCTTCATTACACTGTTGCTTGTTGTTGCGAATACCGTTGTGCTTATACAAGATTATGAACGGCGTTTAGCAGACTACAATACTGCTGTTAAAACACATCGGCAGCAAATGCTGGGGAGAAAAACCTATTCGGCGAGCAAAGTGCTTGTTGACCGTCCGCCCAATCCTTTAAGCATATTCAATACCGGGTTAGACAAACAACTGGGGAACCAAGTAGAGATTTATCACGGATTTGTACCAACGCTATGGGATGCAGCGATGCACGGTTCAGATAATCCGATTATGGATATCTTTTCCTCAATTGATATTGTCTTTATTTTTCAGATGGTCCTGAGTCTATTAGCACTCATCTTCGCCTACGATGCACTTGCGGGGGAGTACGAGAGTGGTACATTGCGTTTAGTTCTGACACATCCGGTCAGTCGTGGGCATATACTGCTCGCCAAATACATTAGTGCGATGCTCTGTCTGCTCGTTCCACTGATAATCAGCTTACTCTTTGCTGTAATTTTGCTAACAACATCCTTTTCAATTTCCCTGAGTACAGACGATTTTCTACGGATTGGTGGGATTGTTTTCGCCTCTATCGTGTATCTGTCTGTGTTCTATTTTATCGGGCTACTAATTTCCGCAATAACGCGCCGGACGAGTACCGCACTCATGATGTCAATGTTCGTCTGGGGGTTTTTGGTATTGGTCTATCCAAATGTGATTCTTGCCGCGTTTGGTCCCCAAGAAGCTTCAAAAGAACACAGAATTTCCCTTTTCAATCAAATTGAACAGTTGTGGGACGAATTCGACAGAGAACGAATACAGTACCTCAAGAACGATTCCGAACCAGGGAAGGATCCGCGGTATGGTCTGAGTGGCGGTTGGTCCATGACGTATCTTAGGAACGACCCCTCAGTATTACTGTCTTACTACATAAGGATTGTCCACATTGAAGACCTCAAAGAGAAATCCGAACCTAAAGTGCCGCTTGCTCAGAATTATTATCGTTTCCTCGTGCCGCGGACCATTGATATAGCAGATCAAACATGGAACATCCGGCAATCACTACTTGAGGAACTTTTTATCCAGCGAGCAATAGTTAATAGAACACTATTAAGACTCTCACCTGTCGGACTCTATGATGCCGCAACGCAGGCTTATGCCGGCACAGACCTGAACGGCGTTAGGGATTTTTTCGAGGCTGCAAGACGATATAGACAGCAGGTGGTTGACCATTACTACGATAAAAAGATATTCGAGTCTCGACAATGGTTCGCTGGAGATAAAGGCACGGCTGAGTGGGACTTGCTGCCGAAATTTTCTTTCCAGAGAAGTGATATAAGCATAAATGCCAAACGGGCGTTTCTGGATATATGTCTACTGCTACTGCTCAATATAATTCTGTTCATCATAATATTTCTGACTTTTATCAAGAGTGAGGTGTAGAACGGCTATCAGCGGTCAGGTCGCTGCGCTTTCAGCAATCAGTTAAGAAACCTATGTGACGGTTGCTCGTGTGCTCGCTTCCACAACCACAAACTGCTGATTACCCGATTGCCCTTACGAATATAGCACAACCACTCTTTGCTGAAGGCTGATTGCTGATAGCTGACAGCCATAAAAAAATGATTTGGCATATTGCAAGACGTGAACTCTACAGTAATCTTCATAGTCTCCGATTTGCACTAACAACCCTGCTGCTGTTAGCATTGATGCTGACCAACGCCGTTGTGTATCTTCGTGAACATCCGAAGCGGGTACAGAAATATCGCGACGATGTTGCTAAATACCAGAATAGCGTAATATCTCATGCAGAGAAGAGTCTGTATAGACTCGCGCAAAAGGGACCTGGGGATCTTTACAAAAAACCTTCGCCACTCCGTTTCTGCGCGGAAGGCGGTGAGGACTTTTTGTCAAGACGTGCACAAGGTGGATATCAACTTTGGGGAGCCGATACGTTAGAAGCTTTCTGGATATTGGGGTATCCATCGGCTACACCCAATTTGCGAAACATCAATCCAACTGTGACCAAAGTGGATTGGGGCTTTATCATCGGTTACGTTTTAAGTCTAATCGCGCTTCTTTTTAGCTTTGACTCTATTTCCAGTGAACGCGAGCGTGGTACCCTACGATTGATGTTGGCAAATTCAGTTCCACGACATACCGTGCTGTTCGGTAAATTTTTGGGCGCGTTGATTAGTATTGCTATTCCATTAACGTTTGCTATCCTGACAAACTTATTAGTAATCTACACATCAGGTGTTGTCCACCTTGGAACAGATGCGTGGGTGCGTTTAGGTATTATCTTCTGTATTGCGCTTTTGTACACATGTCTCTTCCTTGCATTAGGTTTGCTGGTATCGGCGCGGGTGCAGCGGAGTGCAGTCAGTCTTGTAGTGTTGTTATTAACTTGGGTGGTACTCGTTGTTTTCATACCGAGCACACTCGCCTCCATTGCAGGCGGGTTTTCACAACCGATGACTTCTGACGAATTTCGGGAACGCACCGATAAACTGAGTAGTGATTTTTGGGATCGTTTAGATGAATATCGCTCACGTCCAGAGGGAACACGTGAGGCTCTGATAAAAAAAACAGAAATACAAGGTGAATTCGTGATGAAAGATGCCGAAAAGCGCGGACGTATGCATGCAGAACACTTAGCACAGCAAATTGCACAGGTGAAATTAGCACGCGCCACAACTCGGATCTCACCCGTAGCGATTGTTCAGCATCTTCTCGAATCGTATGCTGGCACGGGCTTTGAGCGACATCTGCAGTTTTTGGAGAATGTAAAATCTCACGCGCGTCAATTTCGGATATTCATCGCAGACACCGATAGTGCGGATCAAGAAAGTCTCCATATATTTGGTGTTCGCGAGGGTATGTCGCAGAAACCTGTCAGTCCAGAAGCGGTTCCTAAATTTAAGGATACGCTGAGCCTAAGCAAGGATTTCAACGCGGCAGCAGTTGATCTGTTGTTGCTAATGCTGTTCTTTATAGTCCTACTATCCGGGGCGTATCTTGCCTTTGTCCGCGTTGAGATTTAGAACAGGTGAATCTTTCCTGTCTAAATACCAAGACTCCCGTAAAATCTGCTTTCAATATCAACACACTTGAAGACTTTGCGAACTCGGATTCCTATATGAGAATGCAAACTACGCATTAATTCACTTTCGCATTACGTACAGTAATACGATTCATTATCGTCCGAACGGAATCTCAAATCTCTTTTTATCAACCTGTTTTCTCCTCCGAAGCTCGGAAAATAAAAATTTGCAGAATCGCGAAACTTTTTTACTTCAAGTAGCATCTTAAATGTTGATACGAACTGACGAACATACCCTTTTCAGAGGTGTCCGATGAAAAACAACGATGCTCAACTCATCCAACGCGTGCTTTCAGGCGATGATACTGCGTTCTCCGTGCTTGTGAGAAAATATCAGAGGTCCGTTCACGCACTCGTGTGGCGGAAAACTGGGGATTTCCATATCGCCGAGGATATTACACAGGAGACGTTCCTACAGGCGTATCAGAAACTCTCAACACTGAAAAAACCGCAGCGTTTCGCGAGCTGGCTCTATGTGATAGCGGCGAACTACTGCAAAATGTGGCTGCGTAAGAAACATTTATCAACGCAGTCGTTGGAAGACACAAGCAGCGCGCAATTAGAAAAAGTGACGTATTCTGGATATGTTATTGAGGAAAACGAGCGGACAACAGCAGAAGCACAGCGCGAAGTCGTCAAAAAATTGCTTGCGAAGTTACAAGAGAGCGACCGTACAGTCATCACGCTTTACTACCTCGCGGGAATGAACTATGAGCAGATAAGCGAGTTTCTGGGTGTATCGGTTAGTGCGATCAAGAGTCGGCTCCACCGAGCGAGACAACGATTAAAGAAGGAGGAACCGATGATAAGAGAGGCGTTAGGCAACTTCCAAATTACGCCGAATCTCACAGAGAATATCATGCGCGAAATCTCGTATCTGAAACCGATTGCACCGTCTGGTGGTGAACCGTTGGTGCCGTGGGCAATAGGCGTTTCCACATTAGTCGTTGTCCTTTTGATGTTAGGTGTTGGCAGTCAATACCTGTCGCGTTTCCAGAAACCTTACAGTTTCGATGCGGCATCTGAAATGACAGTTGAACTCATTGAGGCACCTATCGTGCTAAACCTTGAATCCAAACCTGATCTTCGGACACAACTCGGGAACGCCAATACACCAAGCAAGAGCAATGCCTCTCATCGACAGCCGAATGAGGTTTCAGCGTTGGTTGCAGAAGTACAATCAGCGGAAACGGATAAAGACTTTTCTCAATCGAAACTGCCTAAAGAGGCAAAAGCACGTTTTGGAAAGGGCGGCATCAATGCAATTCAGTTTTCGCCGGACGGGACGCAACTCGCTGTAGGAACGGATATCGGTGTGTGGTTGTACGATATGGAAACCGGTGAAGAGAAGTCTCTATTTGACGGGATGTGCCAATCTCTTGCATTTTCGCCGGATGGTCGCTTTCTGGCGAATGGCGGTGGTCAGTTTCTTGGACAGGAACTCCAGTTGTGGGAGATAGCTGCGGATCGTAAGGTCCCGCTCACTGGTGGACCTTTTGTCGGATCCGTATTGCAGTTTTCTGAAGATAGCAAAACACTCATCAGTTTAGGGAACCAAGGCAACACAATTGGGTGGTTAGATGTTGAGACTGGTCACGGATATGTGAAGGAAACCGAAACACAATTGAGTTTAGAGACACCTAAGGTATTCGCGCTTGCATACGATAAAATTGCGATTGGCTGGGGTGATGGGAAAATACAGTTGTGGGACCCAAAAACGGGTAAAGCGTTAGCAACGCTCGACGAACACGCAATACCAATGGATATGTCGGAGGATCCCCACGTCTTCGCATTTATGTGGGAAGGTCCCCAAATCTTAACATTGGCATTTTCACCCGATGGGACTCGCCTCGCCAGTGGAAGTAAGGATAAAACCGTCCGATTATGGGATATCAACAGCCACGCATCGACACCCCTTCAAAAACATACCGAATGGCCAAATGTGTTAGCGTTTTCACCCAATGGTAAAATGCTTGCCAGTGGGAGTGTTGATAAAACAGTGCAGCTGTGGGATACTACCACAGGGGAACCACTCGCGACACTCACAGGGCATGTCAACGGTATTACTGCGTTAGCGTTTTCACCCGATGGCACCATACTTGCAAGTGCCAGTGCCGACGGCACAATCCGGTTCTGGCGACCCAGAACTGGTGCGCCGCTACCGCCCCATATCACAGGACATACGGAGTCGGTAAGAGCCGCGACTTTCTTTCAAGAGAGTTCCACGCTTGTAAGTATCGCCTTTAATGGTGAAATTACATTTTGGAATCTGAAAACACCACAAAAACCGACTGTTCATACAGTAGGACATCAAGATTGGTTAGCAACCTTAGCATTTTCACCGGATGGAACGAAACTCGCCAGTGTTCGTGCCGAGGGCAACGTAATCTTCAGACCCGGTTTCAACGACGCTCTTTGGCGTGCAGGTTCTTCGATTCGTTTGACAGATGTCGTCACAGGGAGTGAATTGGCGACCCTTACGGATATTAACACCCCCTCGCATCTGACTTTTTCGTCGGATGGGAAAACAGTAGCTTTCAGTTCTGAAACTAAAAAGATTCAGTTGTGGAATACAGAAACCGGTGATGAACTGAATATCCCTGTCGTTGATCCAGAAACCGATCTTCACAATATGCCACACCTTACCGCTTTGGGGCTTTCACCCGATGGTACAACCCTTGCCAGTGGGACCAAGCAAGGCGGCATCCAGACGTGGAATGTTGCAACCGGAAAAGCAGTAGCAGCCTTTGCGAAGCCGATAGACCAAGGAAACCGTGAGCATATTTTAGCACTGTGTTTTTCATCAGATAGCACCTTGCTTGCTGCCTGTTCATCTAAACTGATCCGTATATGGGAAGTGGATACGGGTAATATACTTCTATCAGTCCACACTGAGGCGCATAAGCAAGGTAATACATGGACGTACAGAATCCATCCCGAATCGTTGGTATTTTCACCAGATGACACAATTCTTGTTAGCGGATTTGTCGGCGGCGCAATCCAATTGTGGGAAGTTACAACAGGAGACAGGATCACTGTGCTTGATCGGCATACACAAAAGGTAGAGACGTTGGCATTTTCAGCTGATGGTAACACGCTCGTCAGCACCGGGGCAGATGGCACAATCCTCTTGTGGGATTGGAATGAAGTCCTCACAGGTTCATCCAAAAGCGAATAACGGTAAAACAGATACGCGTACGCATTGAAGGATAATTATGTTAACAACACTCATTCGCCGAGAACTCCTCGATAACCTAATGACATTCCGATTCGCTGTAGCCGTTTTTATTATGCTACTGCTCGTGGTTGCCAATACCGTTGTACTTATTAAGGATTACGAGCAGCGTTTGGCAAGTCATAACGCCGCTGTCAAAATGCATCAGCGGCAACTACAGGAGAAAAAAACGTATTCCGCAGGGACAGAGAAATTATTTGTTGACCGGACCCCGAATCCGTTAAGCATTTTCAATGTCGGGTTCGATAAACAACTCGGTAACGAGGTAGGAATATCACATACGTTTGTTCCATCGCTGTGGGATGCCGGAATGCATGGATCGGATAATCCGTTTATGGATATGTTCGCCTCCATGGATATCGTTTTTATTTTTGAAGTGATCCTGAGTTTATTAGCACTGATTTTCGCCTATGACACCCTCGCGGGAGAATACGAGCGTGGCACATTACGTCTGGTCTTGACGTCGCACGTCCGTCGCGGGCATATCCTGCTTGCCAAATACGTCAGCGCGATGCTCTGCTTACTGGTGCCATTGCTAATGAGCCTGCTCCTTTCAGTCATCTTGCTGACGACGACTCCTTTCATTTCTCTGAATACCGATGATTTTTTACGGGTCGGCGGGATTGTTTTAACAACCGTTGTGTATCTTTCCGTATTCTATCTCATCGGCATGCTGATTTCGGCGGCGACGCGTCGAACCAGAACCGCATTGATGCTTTCCATGTTCGTGTGGGGGTTTTTAGTCCTCGTCTATCCGAACATGGTTCTTGCTGTGGTCCCGCAGCCGGAGGCACCACAGGCGCGCCGTGCATCCGCCTTTAATCAAATTGAACAGATGTGGGAGGAATTTGACCGAGAGCGGGAACACTTCCTCGCTACTGACGCTTTCCCCGGCGAAGACTGGCATTTTAAAATTATGGAGTCTGGGTGGTACGGCGCATATCTTTACGGATCCCCTGATCGTCTGTGGTATATCTACAAAAGCCGGATGGAGGCGGACACGCTTAACAAGGAATCTGGACCCAAGGTTCCGCACGCCCAGAATTACTTCAGTTTCCTCGGTCCCCAAGTTATCGGGACAGCAGACCAAACGTGGTTCATTCGAAAGACCGCACTCGAAGACATCTTCATTCAACCCGCAAATGTGGAGCGACGCTATCTGAAACTTTCGCCTGTGGGGTTGTATGACACCGCAACACAAGCCTGGGCTGGCACCGATCTACTCGGCATCAGAGATTTTTTCGACGCTGCGAGACAATACAGACAGCATGTGATTGACTATTTTTATGACGCAGAAATTTTCAGATCTCGACAGTGGTTTTCTTCGGACAAAGGTGCCGCTGATTGGAGTCATCTACCACAGTTCTCTTTTCAAAGGGTCAATGTGAACACAAATGCAAAGCGAGCCTTGCCGGATGTATGTCTACTGTTCATGATTAATATAGTTCTGTTTGTAATAATATTTCTGATTTTCATCAAAAGTGAAGTGTAGAATGGTTATTAGTTCGCTTCGCTTTTGGTTCGGATTGCTACGCAATCCTTTCGATTATCGGTCACAAGAGGATTTGTTAAACGAGGGGAAATCCGCAGAAACACCCAAGCAAATACTCCAAGCAAAAACATCTCTTAACCGACGACTGAAAGGTTTTTCGTATGAGGTTAAATAAATAAATTAGGTAATTGACGGGCAATAAATTGCCCTACTACAAACGGACCAGCTCGTAGTCGTGCGATTCATCGCACGTTGAGAAATTACCCGATTAAATTCTTAATCTTCATTAGAAAAACCGCACTGATAACCGATAACCAATAACCAATGTGGCATATCACAAAACGTGAACTTTACGATAATCTCAATAGCCTCCGATTTGCCTTGGCAACTGTGTTACTGCTCGGTTTGATGCTGACCAACGCGATTGTGCATCTCCGGGAACACCCAAAACGCGTCCAGAACTATCACAATGCTGGCACCCGCCATCAGAATCGCTTAGCAAATCATGGCGAGGACAGTTTGTATAAACTCGCGGAGAAGGGACCCGGATACCTCTACAAGAAGCCATCCGACCTCCGTTTTTGCGCGGAAGGCGGTGAGACCTTTTTGCCAAGCAGTGTAGAGGGCGGTTACGGCCGTTGGGGAAAGGGCGCGCCTTTAGAAGAAAGTTTCTGGATTCTGGCATATCATTCGGCTACACCCGATCTGCATAACGTTCGCCCAAATGTCACCAAAGTGGATTGGGGGTTTATCATCGGCTACGTCCTAAGCCTCATCGCGCTCCTATTCACCTTCGATTCGATTTCCTACGAGCGCGAGCAAGGTACACTGCGATTGATGTTTGCGAATTCGATCCCACGGCACACCGTTCTAATTGGCAAATTTTTAGGGGCATTAATCAGTATAAACATTCCCTTCATACTCGCTGTCTTGGTGAACCTTTTAGTCATTTCCACGTCAAGTGATGTGCACCTCGGTGCGGAGGCGTGGGAACGTCTATGTCTCATTTTCTTCATTACACTCCTGTACGTAAGTCTGTTTCTCGCATTGGGGCTGCTCGTGTCGGCACGCGTGCAACGGAGCGCGGTGAGTCTTGTGATACTCCTCTTGGTTTGGGTCACCTTTGTCGTTTTTATGCCCAGTACGCTCGTTTCGATTGCCGGACGCTCCACACCACCGAAGTCTACACTCGGATTTTCTGAACGCAGTGCCCAACTTGAGGAGGAACTTGAACGCGAATACTACACGTTTCTGTTGTCTAGTTCAAATAAGACTCTAACCCAAGTGTTACCAGTGGCGGGCGAGTACGTCATTAAAGACGCCGCAGCGCAGGAACGCCTGCATGAAGAACGTTTAAAACAGCGGATTTCTCAAGTCCGTCGGGCGCGTGCGATCACCCAAATTTCACCTATCACGATTTTCCAGCACCTCCTTGAAGCCTTTTCTGGAACAGGGTTTGAGCGGCATTTGCAGTTTTTAGAGAACGTTAAATCCTATGCCCGACAATACCGAGTTTTCATCGCTGACACCGATCAAGCCGATCCGGAGAGCCTCCATATCTTCGGGGTTCGTGCAGGGATGTCCCAGAAGCCTGTCCCGTTAGAGGCAATTCCGAAATTTGAAGATACTTTGAGTCTCAGTAAGGACTTCAACACAGCCGTGATAGAGTTGCTACTGTTGACCCTGTTTGTAGTGGTGCTTTTGTCAGGTGCCTATCTCGCGTTTGTCCGTGTCGAGATTTAACGCAAGTAAATCTTTCTTGTCTAAATACTCTGAATTTTCTTTTTAAACCTTTTCGATGAAAACCCCCCTCTTTATAACTACAATATGAAGTTGGGTTTCACTATGTTCTTGAGGGTCTATGATCCTCTGTTGGATTTAAGAGGTATTCGGAGCATCCACATCTGTCTTTTCAGTTCCGTTCAACCCAACCTACAGAAGTCCTCGGTAAATAAAAATTTGCAGAATTGTGAAACTTTTTTATTTCAAGTAGCATCTTAACTGTTGATATGAATTGATGAACATACCCTTTTCAGAGGTATCCGATGAAAAACAACGATGCTCAACTCATCCAGCGCGTGCTTTCAGGCGATGATACTGCGTTCTCCGCACTTGTGAGAAAATATCAGAAATCCGTTCACGCACTCGCCTGGCGGAAGATCGGGGATTTCCATATCGCCGAGGATATTACACAGGAGACGTTCCTGCAGGCGTATCAGAAACTCTCGACGCTGAAAAAACCGCAGCGTTTCGCGAGCTGGCTCTATGTGATAGCGGCGAACTACTGCAAAATGTGGCTGCGTAAGAAACATTTATCAACGCAGTCGTTGGAAGACACAAGTAGCGCGCAATTAGAAAAAGCGACCTATTCTGGATATGTTATTGAGGAAAACGAGCGGACAACAGCAGAAGCACAGCGCGAGATAGTCAAAAAGTTGCTTGCGAAGTTACAAGAGAGCGACCGCACCGTCATCACGCTTTACTACCTTGGAGGAATGAATTATGAGCAGATAAGCGAGTTTCTGGGTGTATCGGTTAGTGCGATTAAGAGTCGGCTCCACCGAGCGAGACAACGATTAAAGAAGGAGGAACCGATGATAAGAGAGGCGTTAGGCAACTTTCAAATTACGCCGAATCTCACAGAGAATATCACGCGCGAAATCTCGCGCCTGAAACCGATTGCACCGTCTGGTGGTGAACCGTTGGTGCCGTGGGCAATAGGCGTTTCCACATTAGTCGTTGTCCTTTTGATGTTAGGTATTGGCAGTCAATATCTGTCGCGTTTCCAGAAACCTTACAGTTTCGATGCGACTTCGGAGATGACAGTTGAACTCATTGAAGCACCTATTGTGCTAAGCCTTGAATCCAAACCTGATCTTCGGACACAACTCGGGAACGCCAATACACCAAGTAAGAGCCATGCCTCTCATCGACAGCCCAATAAGGAAAAGTCTGTGGTTCACGAAACCTTGGGAGGTCTCCAACATTCAAGCGATCTCATGGAGGACACCATGCAATGGACTCAGGTAGGTGAACCGGGTATATTGGGAGAAGTAGGTACTTTGTCAATGACTTCCGAAAATACGCTCTATACCGTTATAGGGGACAGGAGTATCTACAAATTGCCAGCCGGTGAGGAGGCGTGGCAGCTTGTCAATGACACCTTCCCGCGTCAAGACACCGGCGGTGATATACCCATAGCAGAACAGGACGGTACGCTCTATATTATCCCATCCAATGAATTGTATGCTTCCACCGATAGTGGTAAAACTTGGCATCGAGTCGGCACATGCCCTGAAGGGTACGTTAGAGAATTGATGGTTACAGAAGATGCTCTTTATCTTTGTCTCAGTGGCGGTATCTTCCGATCCGATGACGCTGGAAATTCTTGGAAGGATATAAGCAATGGCTTAGACAACCGCTTGTCCGAACATTCAGGAATTCATTCGTTACAAATGCGTCAAGGCACGCTATTTGTGAAAACCGATCTCGGACTCTATCGTCTTGAGGCAAACACTTGGAAACACTTACGATTACCAGTAGATGAAGCTGTGCATGTTGGTTCCTTAGCGATATATGAGGACGAAATGTATGTCATGGCATCAGTGAATATTTTAGATTTCTATGGAGCTCCGAAAGATATTTGGGAGCGACTGTGGAAAGGTGAGATGCGTTCGTGGTGGATTTTTCGCTCAACCGACAGCGGAGATTCGTGGACAGACGTAACACCCATGAACGCTTGGAATCTGACAGGCTTTCGTCCGGATATGACGTTGATTACGACAGGGAACACGCTCTTGGCAATCGGGAACGATGATGGCATGGTAGTACGTTCGGTTGACTGTGGAGACACTTGGACATCTATGGAATCTTCAGGTATTTCTCCTATGCAGTTCTGTGTGCGCTGTGCTGTAGCTTTGGACGGAAATACGTTTTATACGGGTGGCAGCAGTGGGATTCATCGTTCAACTGATGGTGGTAAAACCTGGCACCGCTTTCATACCGGACTGGAAAGTCGTGTTGATAATTTAGTCAGTTTCGTGGCAGGTCCGGCATCAAAAGGGGCTGCGGCACTTTACGCCAACGTGGGTAAACATTTCGTAAAATCGAATGATGACGGAACATCGTGGGAGGCTGTCAGCTTGGAAGTGAACCCCAGAGGGTCCTTGCCCCAAAAGCAACAACCGGAAATTGTGCAGATAGCAAAAGCCAATGGCGTTCTCTATGCAAAAGGAATTCAAAGGAGTTATGAAACGACTATTCTTCAGTTGTCTCCCGATGGTAATGCCCTCATCCCCATTACAGGAGCACCCCCTTCTTTAGGTTCATCTGAACTGGCGCACAAGGTACTGGCGGGCAAACGTTTCACTTTCAGAGACGAAAGGCGATCAGGACCGGAACTTCGAGTTGGTTTTTCTGGTGTAACTGATGCCTTATTGGATGATTTATCAAAGACCCCTGATTTTGGGGCAGACCGTTTCTTTGAAAGGTTGGTAGAGGTGCGAAAAGACCCGCCACTGGTATATGAGTTAATACGGGAAGGATTATGGGGTAACTTCGCAGTCAGCGATGAAACGTTTTACATGGAATACAACTATAAATTCTTCCGATGGAAACCTGGGGATCCAGAATGGCACGACACCGGTGTGGAGGAGACCGGTGAACTCCGTCGTGAGACGTTGTGGAGAGGCTTTAAAATCGCTGCATCGGACGGAACCGTGTATGTCGGTAAACGGGATGGGCATCTCTTACAGTCGCTTGATGGTGGAGACACTTGGAATGATGTCACACCAAATCTGCCCTTCTCTATCGAGCATTTCAATGAGATAGTCTTTGCAGGTTCAACGGTCTACATCGCGACTGACAAAGGAGTTTTTTATTTAAAAGATGGCGTTGCCTGGAATGTCCTTGTCAATGAGACGAAGGAACCTGTTATCATCAAGTCGTTATCTACAACAAAGGATTCCCTTTATGGGGCTAATGATGAAGGTATCTATCATCTACAGGGTGAGACAGATACTTGGAAACAAATTGCCCCAGAAATTTCAGGGGTCGTGACTTCTCTCGTTGTTGAGGCGGATACATTTTACGTCGGCACAGAACGACAAGGTGTACTGTGTTTTGAACCGACTAGAAGATAGGCATATCCTTAAAACATAACTGATCCAAAAACTTAAAACTATGGTGAATTATCAAAATATATGGACATCTTGTAGGGGTTTTTGCTTGGGTGTTTCCCAAGGTCTTGTGCCTATCCACAAATACACCAATTACGATGTCTAAGTAATTCTAAAATCCACCATAAATGCCCCTAACGAGAGAAAAATAGAATGGAAAAATTATTTGATTACGCCGTGCTATTTAGTGCGTTGATGCTTATCGCAGCAGGCTACGCTGCGGCAGACCTCGCCGATGGCCTCGTGGTTCATTTTACGTTCGATTCTGTCAACGGCAAGCGAATTCTTGATGCGTCCGGCAACGGTCTGGATGCCGAAGTTATCAAAAACACTCAATTTGTCAAGGGCAAATATGGAAAAGCAATTCGTATCACTGGTGAAACTGAAGATTGCGTGAATATCCCATCCTCGGATGCCTTAGAAATCAGTGATGAAATTACGATGATGGCATGGGTGTATCAAGAAGATTGGACGAGACGTTCTTTCCAATGGTTTGATAAGGGGTGCTATTCTAAGCACACTGAATCTTACGGTATGGTAGTCTGGGGTAAAAAGGATTTTCCGGAACTCGGAGCCTTTGAGACGGGCTCAGCGATCTCGATGCTTGTTGGGGGTGCAGACTTGCAGCAAATCATTATGACTCTGAACGAAATGAAGAATAGGACATGGCATCATGTCGTCGGAACCTACGGTGATAAAGCCCTGAAAATCTATCTTGATGGAGAAATAATTGCTAATTTACCTTCACAGGTTGATGACTTCTCCGGCACCAACGAGGAGGATTTGCGGATTGGCTGTGCAAAAAATAAACCGCAATACGCATTTGAAGACGGTTCCATCGATGAAGTCGCGATATGGAGCCGTGCGCTCAGTGAAGATGAAGTCAGAACCGCGATGCGGGGTCCCTTGCTTTCGGTCTCGCCGAAGGGTAAGGTCACTACGACGTGGGGCAATATTAAGCGGAAGACGTTTTAGGTGTCCGAATCGCGGAGGACTCGGTATAAATTTATGACAACACTTTGGCTAATTATCCAGCGAGAATTCGTCTCAAATGTGTTAACCTCCCGGTTTATGATCGGTTTTATTGTCTGTCTGATGTCAACGGCTGCTGCCGTTTTTGTTCAGGTTGCGGATTACGAAAAACGGTTGGCGGCGTATCACGTTGCCCTTCAGGAACATCAAGAAGAAACGCGAACATGGGACCTCTACAGTCAAATTAATCCGAAAGCATACAGGAAACCGAATCCACTCAGCATCTTTAACGTCGGCATGGAAAAATCCGGGGCGGATATGGTGAGCATTAAACTCGCAACACCTATTTGGGAAAAGGAAGCACAGAAACAAGGGTCGGATAACCCTTTCCTCTCGATATTCCTTTCCGTCGATGTCATTTTTGTTTTCAAAATCGTGCTGAGTGCGTTGGCGATCCTATTCGCTTACAACACAATTTCAGGGGAGAGAGAGGACGGCACACTAAAACTGGTGTTATCCAATCCGATTCCGAGGGACGCACTCATGCTTGGGAAATACCTCGGCGGCGTGTTGTCCCTGTTTCCGATTGTGGTGATGAGTTTCACTATCGGAATCCTTATTGCTTATGCCTCTCCTGCTACTGATTTGAATATTGGCGACCTGCTACGCCTCGTTATGGTACTCCTTGTTTCGCTGTTGTATGTGTCAATCTGCTATCTTTTAGGGATGCTCTTATCAGTATGGACAAAGGAAGCCGCGACAACACTGATCCTTTCGATGTTTATCTGGGGAATTCTAACAATCGTACATTCCAATATAGCAACCTTCGCAGTCGCGAAATTCCCGCCGTATAAACTTCAATCTGAAAAAGAGGCTCGGCAACAGGTTAGAGAGATATGGGATGATTTCAAGGAGAAACGGGATACCTATATTCTCAAGAAGTGGGGATATAATTACCCAGCAAGTGCCATTTCTCATGAGGGACCGATCACGTTAGGCATGACTATGAGTTCACCATGGGAACTTGAGTTTATAGAGTTCTATACCATCAAACCGATTCACAACGCTGATGTCTCCAAATTTCAGGAAGTGTTAGGCTATCAAGAACCCCTTCGCATTGACTATGCAAATAGAGGCGAGGAAATTCTCAAACGGAGGGAAGATACTGGTGAAAGGAACAGGCAACTCGCCAAGGACATTTCCCGGATCTCCTTCGCCGACGCATACCGTTTTGCTGTCGGCGCAATTACAAACACGAATAGAAAAAGTTATAATGATTATATCGGACAGGCGAGAAGTTATAAACGTCAAGTTGTTGACTACCTCGTCGGTAAAGATGTATTTTCAGCACGGGCGTGGTTTTCCAGCGATAAAGGAAAAGCTGAGTTCGTAGATCTGCCCGTTTTTCAGCATCAATATAATTCCCTTTCTGAAAGCCTCTCGCGTGCATTAGGCGACGTTTTTATTTTGTTGGCGTGGAATATCATCCTGTTCATGGGCACATACGTATCGTTCCTCCGGTATGATATGAGTTGAAGTTGTAGCAGAGACTGTGAGTCTGTGCACTCAGGTGAAGTTAGTGCGATATAAACTTTTAGAAATGGTATAAGTTGCAACTTGTGTTATAAAAGAGGGCTTTGTTAAACGACGGAAACGCCCAAGCAAAACACCTCTTAACTGACGACTGACAACTATTAAAATGATTTGGCATATTGCGAAAAAAGAGATATATCACAACCTCATGACGTTGCGGTTCGTCTTGATGATAATTCTGCTGCCTATTCTCATGGTGGCAAACGCGCTCATATACGGCTTCGGCGATAGTGGATATAGAGAAGAGGTCGATGCGTATCACCTTGCGATGGAAAGAAGGTTATCTCGTGTCAAAGACGATGCCGAGGAGAGTTTAGGGAGACTCGCAATGCGAGGTCCCGGTGAGATTTATAAACGTCCGAGTCGGTTCAAATTCTGTGCCGATGGAACTGATGAACTCATCCCTAACGCTATTTCCTTATCAGAACGCGCGGGTGGAGGTCGTGGTGGTGGGGGCATCGCAGAAGAATACAGTTGGCGGGAAGTATGGACATTTGAATACCTGCCTTCAAATCACGGCAGTGATGCGACTACACTCATCAAAATTGACTGGGTATTCATCGGTATCTTCATGAGTTTTTTTGTGATTCTGTTCACTTTTGATGCCGTTGCAGGCGAACGCACACAGGGAACATTGAGCCTCATGATGTCCAACCAGATTTCCCGAGCGCAGATGTTGTTAGCGAAATACTTAGGGGCGTTTTTCACCCTGATGGTACCACTCACAATTGGTATCCTGATGAACTTACTTGTCATCTATCTTTCGGAAAATATCTCTCTTGATTCAAGTGATTGTCTCAGGATTTTGGGGATGGTAGGGCTTTTTGCGTTGCATATCTCCCTTTTTATTTTTCTGGGACTCTTTTTCTCAAGTCGGGTATCAAACGCCGTTACCAGTCTGGTATGGCTTTTACTCACTTGGGTAGGATTGGCGTTTATCCTTCCGAGCCTACTCGGACTTTTTGTTGGCACGCTCGATCCGATTCCATCAATAGAGATCGTTTCCTCGCGAAAACGCGCACAATTGGCGAACATTGAGGATGAATTTCAGCCCATGGAAACGCTGGAGGTAACGAAATTAAGCGAAGCACCGACACCTGACAATCCGTCAGCAACACGCCGATGGGCGACGTATTTCACGAGAAGGCACGAAACGAAAACTCGCATCGCCGATGAACATGTAGACCAGCAATTGAAGCAGGTGCAACTCGCCCGTGAACTCACCCAAATCTCTCCGACCGCCTGTTTCCAATATGCGATGGAAGGACTCGCAAACACTGGAATCGTCAGTTATATGAATTTCGTCAAACAGGTCCGTCGTTATAGGCAAACCTTTATAGACTTCATCAAAACGGAGGATAGGAGCGACCCGGATAGCCTACATATCTATCCTGTGAGGGAGGGTTTGTCTCAAAAACCGGTGGACTCGAATATTGTGCCAAGGTTTGAAGAGTATATCTCGCATCAAAGTGTGATTTTTCCAGTTATTCTATTGATTCTTTTTAATGTCCTGTTCTTTACTGCCGCACAATTGTCCTTTCTCAAATCTGACCTCAAATAAGAACTTTTTTGACTGTTTTTGTCAAATCTGCTATCATTTTGCAATTGATATGATGAAGCGTAAGAGTATTTCGTCAGTTCCGAAACCATTATTTAGCCAAAATCCTTTTATTTTTTCTTAACCCCTCAAACGGAGTTTATCATGAAAAGCGTTTTTATGGTTTTCGCAGTGATGGGTATACTCATCAGTTTTGCACCGTGTAGTAAAGCCAATCCACCGGATGGATTAGTGTTGCATCTGAGTTTTGATAAAAATAGCATTCAAGGCGATACCGCAAAAGATTTGTCTGAGGAAGGCAATGATGGGATCATTAACGGTAACGCAAAGATGGTCGCTGGAAAGCATGGCGACGCATTGGAGTTTGATGGCAAAGATGACTTTGTTGAAGTACCACTGGAAGATTCAATTACCTTTTCCACTGGTGATTCACTAACAGTCCAAGTGTGGGTAAAAACAGACGATGAGCCACCAAAGAACGATGGGATTGTCGGGAACTATCGTCCCGGTACTGATGCGGTTTGGATACTCTCTGTCAGCGGCGATAATCCAGCGACTCGTGGCAAAATGGCTTTTAGTGTCCGGGACAAGGGACGTGCCAATAGTGCTGGGATAACTTCTCCGGACTTCCTGAACGATGACAAATGGCATGTCCTCGCGGGTGTCCGAGACCAGAAAGCAAAAAAGATCCGATTCTACATAGACGGTGAGTTGATTGATGAAGTTGATGACAATACAAAGGACATCAACAGCGGACAGTCAATTTGGGTAGGAGAGCATCTGAACCGATTTTACAAGGGATTGATTGATGAAGTGAAGGTGTGGAATCGTCCTTTGACCGCCGCGGAACTTGATCAATCAGGACAGCAACCGTCTGCTGTTGGTGCCTCCGGAAAGTTGACGACTGTATGAGGTGCGCTCAAAACAGAACACCGGTAGTCTTGTAGGTTGGGTTGAACGGATACTCTCAAAACGCTGAAAAGAAACACAAGACTCAGCACGCCATAGATGGCATGTCAAACAGAAAACCGAGAGAAACCCAACGCTTTACGGTTTCCGTGCCCGTGAGTCTCAAGTTGGGTTTCTCTGCGTTTTTGGATGTATATGACGATAGGTTAGATTTGAGGGGTATTGGCCCCCGACCTATACCTTCTCAGAACCGTTCAACCCAACCTACGGTACTAAATTGACACCTATGATGAAAGCAAAATATGCCCAGAAACAACTGACACCCGGCATGCCCTGCCCAAAAAACTTCCAAATCAATGCTATAGGTTACATTGGACACAGCGCATAACAATAGGAGGAACACTAAATGAATTTCTACTTTGGATATAACCAACCCCTAAGCGGAGGTATTCTGCATTACTACTTGTATCGTTACAGCAGTCGATATGGCTTCTTTGAGGAAGAAGATTGGGAGATTCCTGATGACTTATTTGAGGAAGAAGATATAAAAGCAGCGCAGGATGTTCCACTTTTTGAGCAATACTGTTTGGGTTGGATTACTGAAGATGAGTTTGAACGCCGTAAGGAAATGTTACGAACAACGCTGGGTATTACGATTTCAGAGGAGGAGAGTCGGGAACTCCTGGAATACCAGGAGGAGGAGAGCCAGCGACGGATACAGGAATACCTGATAGAATGGATACCGGAACTCCAGCAACACCCGAAAGTCCAAGCGGCGTGGCCGGTGCTCAGCCACGAGGAATTGACGACACTAAATCTGGAGGAACTCAAGGAACTCCACAGGGCGTATCGCCTGACGATACAGGATCAGCTGTAACCGTAGTGTGCTTCCGCCGGCGCGGAAGAAGAGCAAACTTAACGTAATCCCAAATTTGCGAGATTTCGCGTCAATGGGGACGTTTTTGATCAGACCCAACCAAATATCATTATTTAGACGAAAACTCTCCTGCAACCGTCTAATGTTGATGCCACCGCAAACTAACGACGCTATGGGGTGCACTCAAAACAGCACACCGATAGTATTCTATCCAGTAGGGGCGAGGTGACCTCGCCCCTACTGCGAACTTAATCTAAAAATAACCAAACTAAGAACTCGGCAACTGGCTTCGTTTGAATGTTGAACTTTAACTTATCGAAAAAACGCTCACCCCACCCGACCCGTCACCAACAGCAATATACTGGTCATTCGGTGACCAAACGAGGCTTGTGACCCCCGCTGCCAGAGTGGCTTCATGAACCGCCAGAGAACTCATTCTGCCTCGCAATTGCCAGACGTAGACCAGACCGTCAGCACCACCTGAAGCCAGCAGTTTTCCGCGATGTTGAAAACGCACAACGCTGAGAAAATCCTGATGCCTAGAAAGCGTAATGGGGCTGGTCCCCTCCGGTCCGCGACCCGAACAATCCCACACCGTAACTTCCTGACTGCCTCCCGTAGCCAAGTATCGACTCGTAGCATCCCACGAGAGTTCTCGCACTTTCGTCGGATAGCCAGACATTTGCAAGTCCTCACCGGTAGACATAATCCAGAAATGTACGGTCGAATCTTGATCTCCGGTGGCGATGTGTTTGCCGTCAGGGCTCCACGCAATCACCAGTGATGAGCCTTTCCATTCCAATCGGCGGACGGCTTCCGACTGTTGTGGGTCCCACAGCGTGACACCCCCGTAGGCAATCGAGGCAAGTTGCCTGACACGCGGTCTCCACTGGAGATCAGAAATCGTGCTCTGATCGTCGAGATATTCGCGAACAAGATCGCCGAGAGCGTTCCAAAGTTTCAGCTTTCGACCCGCGGCAGAGGCGAGTATCGGTTTTTTGCCGCCACTCCACGCCAAGTGCTCAACCCATGCGGCACCCCCGTCAAGCGCATGGGTCGCTTCGCCACTTGTCATATCCCACAACCGAATTTTCCCATCTTGTCCTGCGCTTGCAAGCACCTTACTGTCTGGACGCCACGCGATTGACATTGTGCCGAATTCATGCCCTTCAAAGGTATGGATAACCCCTCGATGACGACCTTCAAAAATTGTCACCGGACCGAGAACCGACGCGGCAGCGATGTATCTCCCATCAGGGGACCACGCCAGATCAATGACGTGGTCGCTGATGGTTGCGGTCCAATTTTCGCGCAGTCGAGAGGGCTGGAAAAAGCGGTTGTGCAGGTTGTTCAAGCGAGACATGCTTCAAACCCTTCAGTCAATTCGGCCCGGTCAAGGTTGCGCCCGATGAAGATGAGGCTATTGTAACGCGGTTCAATACCCCACGGGCGGTCAGGGCGCCCGTCGAAGAGCATATGCACACCTTGGAAGACGAATCGGTCTCGCTGACCCTTGATGCTCAGAATACCTTTCATGCGGAAGATGTCGGGACCTTTTGTCCGAAGCAGAGTGCTAATCCAATCGTTTAGCCGGTCGGGGTCGAGGTCGCCGGGGGTTGTGATGCCGACCGATGTGACTTCGTCATCGTGTTCGTGGTCTGGCTTAAATTCGCGTTCAACAACGGGTTTGACAAGGGTGTCGCTGCCAAAAAGTTGTGCTTGAAATTCGTCGGGGTGATGCTCCGTAAACAGCGCGTAAGTACCCGAGCGACCAATCTGCACCTCAAAGCGTAATTCGTCCGCTGTGAGATTCAACGCAATGAGGCGTCCACTCGGTTGAAGGGTGCCACCCGCCGAAAGTTCATGCTCATCATCGGAGAAAACCATAACGACTGGCTCAACAGCAGCCTCCAAAGCTTCATCGGTTGACGCATTTACGGGCACCAACGCGACTTTCATCGTCGGGTCAGGACCTTCTTGGAGAACCAGTTCATGCGTGCCTACCGAAAGGTTATAAACACCCGCCCATTCAAAGGGATACTCCGGTTCCATAAACTGTGGATCAACCTCCATCGCCCGGTCCAGATCGAATCCGCCGACATTGAGAATCTTGTCCATTTCAACCACGGCGTCTTTCGTTCGATAAATCTTCGCTGCAGCGTTCATGCTGCGAATTCTGGCTTCCAGTTGCTCTAACTCTCCCTCCGTCACAAGGTCAATCTTGTTCAACAAAATGACATCGGCAAAGGCAATCTGTTCACGCGCCTCGTCGCTGTCATCGATGTGCTGCCAGATGTGTTTGGCATCCACCAGTGTCGTGACGGAATCCAGTTGCAGTTTCTCCTGCATTTCGGTGTCCATGAAGAACGTCTGAGCAACTGGCCCGGGGTCCGCAAGTCCTGTGGTTTCGACCATGATGTAGTCGAACTTATCGCGACGCTTCATCAGATTCCCCAAAATACGGATGAGATCCCCGCGCACCGTGCAGCAGATGCAACCGTTGTTCATCTCGAAAATCTCTTCTTCGGCACCGATAACCAAATCATTATCGACACCGATCTCGCCAAACTCGTTTTCGATGACGGCGATACGTTTGCCATGGTTTTCGGTGAGAATGCGATTGAGAAGCGTGGTTTTACCAGACCCCAAAAAGCCCGTCAACACGGTGACCGGGACTTGATTGTTTAGCATAGCTGTGTTCATCTTTCTCTCCTTGTTGAATTTAGCCAGCGGTCAAGCTAACGATGTCCGTCTGCTTCACCTCCGCCAGCGGTTTGTGAATCTTGTATTGCCGGGGCTTTCCCGGTGTCTCCATGATCGCAATGACCGTTTCAATAGGCGGGCAGCCTTCTTCGGTGCATTGCAACTGAGTAATCATCACGGAGACGTCTTCTGATAGGTCAAAGACTTCGGAGACCCACGATTTGACTTGGACAAATTGCTGTGGGTCACTCTCTTTTTGCGAATTGAAAAAATTCAGCACTGTGTATGGCCTCCTTTAAACCGTCTGTCATCAAACTCGTATCAATGTAGCAACGCTGTACGACAGCAACCTATCCGGCGAACGTATTGCGCTTACTGTGAAGCCTTGTATCTCACGGTTCGCTTATTTTTTTGAAACCCGAACGAGGAAGATCGAAACCGATCAAAACGGTGACTATCAAAGGCTGAAGGCAACGGAAGTAGTGCAGCTGCTTGTGCCACGACTTCCGCCCAATCCACGAGTCGCGCATAGTGTAGAGGGAGTTTTATTTGTAATGATTAACCTCCTGCGCCGTTTTGTCCTGCTTCGCAGTGAGAACCAAAACGGGTTTGCGACTCATCACCCTCTTGTGCGGTTGTTCAGCACAATTGTTATCTGATCTTGATGTTTATCAATCGCTTCCAGGTTGTGAAGGCAAGTATTCGACCAGTTCATGCCACTTTGCAGCCATCTCGTGTGCAGGAATACATTTCTTCTTCCATGCGTCAGTACACCGTTGGCGATAGTCAAGTCCGTATTCAGAAATAATCCACCGCTCGTAGTCGCCTATCCATGCGAGACCTTGAGTGAGCAAGTTGAAAACCTGATGCCACGCTTCCACATCATATGGATGCGTAAGCTCAGGGAGTTGCTCCGGTTTCCATATGGGCAGCGAAAAATCGACCGCTGCTATCTGTTTGGGCGCGAATTTGTAACGCTGCAAGAAAAGCCCGCCTCGGCCCCCATCGCCATAGAAAAACCCGAATCCCCATAAGATAACTCGGCTTCTGCCAGAGCCACGCCACTCATAAGCGGTACTTCCGTGCTTGCCTTCCGGCGGTCGATGTTTGGTAAAACCGTAGGCGAGCAGAGCATTTCCCTCTGCCCGGCGAGTGTCCTGTCCCCAACACCATAACTGTTGGTCCAACAGCGTCGTCCCGATCTTCCTGACCTTGTTCAATGCCCCTAATCTGCCAGACATGACTTATTCCCTCATAAGAAACCGCTTCTACTTCTTCTCAAGGTCACGAAGCAATTCAAAAGCGGTGTCAAGAATTGTCGGTTTCTTTGCACTATTTTTTAACATGAGCTACTTTTCCTCTGTGTTACACTCCTGCGAATATACCGATTCATCACTACCCAATGACATTCAAGGATAGTGATGAATTTTATCGGTGCTTATTTCATGAAGTTTAATAAAATATTTCGGTAATTCTATTCCAGAAAACCCTTGCAGGAGCAGGTCTTGTGCCTGCCCGCACATTACCGAATTAAATTCTAAATCTTCATGAAGCCAACGAGTTATAACTCCGATTTCCCAATCAAAGCATGTACAATCGTATCAATATTATATCGGATCATCCCGATGTAGGTGCCTTCAGGTGTCCCCTCGTTTCCCATAGCATCTGTGAAGAGCACACCACCGATCTTCACATCAAATCCTTTTGCCTTCACAGCGGCTTTCACCGCTTCGAGACTCCGTGAAGAGACAGAGGACTCTACAAACATAGCACGGATACGCCGCTCCGCAATAAACGTCGCCAATTCCTGTACATCAGCGATACCGACTTTTGTCGCGGTGCTCACACCTTGTAATCCGCGCACCTCAAACCCATAAGCCTTTCCGAAGTAGTTAAAACAGTCGTGCGCCGTCACAAGGACGCGTTGCTGAGATGGCACGCGTTCCACTTGCGACTTTACGTATTCATCGAGTTCCATGAGTTTCGTGAGGTAGCGTTCGGCATTGCTTCGGTACAGGACAGTATTATCGGCATCGAATTCACTCAGGGCATCGCGAACCTTTCCCACGGCTTGCATCCAAAGCTTCACGTCAAACCATAAGTGCGGATCGTAGAGTCCCTCGTATTCTGGAGGTGTTAGCAGTAGACTCCGATCCACGGCATCTGTTACGGGGACCGTCAGCGTGTCCTTCGACATCTTCGCAAGGATGTCCACCATTTTTGCTTCAAGGTACAGCCCGTTATAGAAGATGATGTGTGCTGAACCGAGCCTTTGAACATCTTTAGGTGTCGGGTTGTAAAAGTGTGGGTCTACGCCAGGTTCCACCATCCCAGTCACCTCAACGCGCGCACCACCAACATTTTCAACAATATCAGTAATCATACCGATCGTGGCAACAACGCGAAGTTTATCATTTGTGGCAACATCCGGTTGTCCCTTCGGATCACAGCCAGACCCTACCAGTATACCTATTAAACACACTGAAATATATATTCTCTGCATAATTTTATGCCTTTTCTGCCTCACATGTTAAACAGGTTTTACAGAGGTGCCGATTCACGAGGTGCGCCGATGCGAGTAAAACGCCGCCGATACTGTAAAAGACCGCTTCAAAAGTGCCTTCAACGGCTGTCTGAGCGGTAGCGATGAATGCCAATGCCGCTATCAGCACCAAAAACGCTCGCCAGTTCCGGTGCCGTCGAACACCCCACGCTAAACTCCCGATTGCCAGTCCAATTGCGCTAGCAATAAGGATAAACTCAACACGCTCATCCACAAGGAAACTCAACCCAATCAAAGGTAAAACTGTTCCTAAAAGCGGCATCGCGAGGCAATGGATCGCGCATACGAAAGGGAGACACGCCGCGCACGCCACAGAGAGACACGCCCCAGTCGTATCCGCTAATTCGTGGTTAAAATATCTTTTCACTTCTATCTCCTTAGAAATCAAGAACGGGGCGATGATAAAAACCATCGCCCCGTCCTACAGTTTCAAAAATTAAGTTTATACAGAAACTTCACATTCCGCCCCGGCTCCGGCATGACCGCTTTGATCCGGGATAGATGTTCGCGGTATACCGTATCCAAGAGGTTTTCAATCTCGAAAACGACCATATTTTCAAGCTGCCACCACGAAAAATTGAGATAGCTCCCGATATCATAGATGAGATAACCGTCTGTGGGTTCCTCAAATTCGCCGAGTCGGGTTTGGTTTCCTGCAAACCGAGATGTGATATGCAAATGCAACGGGGCGGGTGTGTAGCTGATGACGAATTTACCGTTGAGGGGTGGGACACGCTCCAGCGGTCGCCCATTGGCTTGAAGCGTTCCGTTGACGTAACTCATATTCAACTGAAAATGGATCTGTGAGATGACCTCACCCCCTATTTGGATTTCAGCCCCATCCATCACAACATCGTGTCCCATGTATTGGTAAATCCATAACCACCCCGCTGCGCCGCTGCCCCACTCTTTTTCACCGCTGTGCATCGGAATGAGGTAGTTCTGTATCTGATTCCTGAAAAGCGCAAGATTGAGTCTGAACCGGTCATCTGCGTATTTGACGAAGAGTTCAGTGCCATATCCGTTCTCAGGCTCGAGTTCCACATTGCCAATCTCATAGGAATAGACAGCCAAGTGGGGTCCATCGCTAAACAGTTCCTCAATTCCGGGTGCGCGAAACGTTTTCATCAGAGTCGCTCCGGTGCTCAACCTATCTGTCCAATGGTAAATTCCAGAGGTAGCCCCGGAGAAACCGTTGAAATCGCGGCGTTGGATGGTTCCGGCTCGGACAACTGCCCCAGGTCGAAACGGTTCCGAACGCCTAACGTCGTAGCGGATAGCCCCCTGTAAGGTGAATTTGTCGAAGTTACGCTGGTTTAGATAAAATCCCGCCAACGCGAATTCACGGGTGTGCGGTGTCCAATAAAACCCGTCTGTCGCATGGTCTCGGTATTCCCCCCAAACACCCGCAATGGCGTTGCCAAACACGTGCGCCATCGCTGAGACGTTATAGGTTAACAGACCGAATTCAACGCCAAGCCGCCCGTGGGACTCGAACTCTTGATGCTGATAACGCGTATAGGCAGTCTGGAGTCTTACCTTTTCAAGCATCGCTGTATTGAATCGGTACTCCATCTGTCCTTCATAGCGTTGCTTGTCGAGTTCGATGTTAACCCCGCTAATATGTCCTTCTGGAGAGCCGGGAACGCCGTAATCTGAGCGATAACTGCTGCCAGAGGCACCGATGAAACCCCACGGCTTAATCAGCGAAGCACCGCCTGAAAAATTGACATTTGAAAGGGCAGTGTTCTCAAGCACCCCTACCGGCGTTCGTATGTCAGAGGCAAGTCGTCTATTCCATTCGACACTCCCCGCAAAATCACCAATTGGAACAGTAAAACCTGTTGTTCCGGTCAAACCTGAGTTTACAGATTCACTCTGGAACGTTAGATGCATATCAAGCCGTCTTGGTAGAATTTGCGGTATGTTATTGCTTTTGACGTTGATAACACCGCCGAGTGTGCTTGAACCGTAAATCAGCGATGCGGGACCGCGCGTAATTTCAACGCCTTCAGCAGTCGTCGGATCAATCGATACAGCGTGGTCGGCACTGGAGGCGGATTTATCGCCTGTGCGTTCCCCGTTTTCAAGAATCAGCAGCCTGTCACCGCCCAATCCCCGAATAACAGGACGGGCAGTTGCCCGTCCCATCGTCCGTTCTGAAACGCCGGTCTCATCTGCCAATGTGTTCGCCAAGGTCATACCTAACCGCCTTTGGAGTTCTTCCTCATCCAATGCTAAATCGGTAGTTTCCTCAAACTGTGACAGATAGCGATTTGAACCGTAGACTCTGATGGTGTTCAGCTGAAACGGCAACGCCGACAGTTCAATTTTGAGATAGAGCGTGGAGGCATTGACATCAACGACCTGTTCAAACCGCTGATAACCGACTTTCAGGAACTGAAGCGTTTGCTGTCCCTCGGGCACTGCGTCAAACTTAAACCGACCGCTTGCATCCGTCCGGACGCTTTCTTCAAGTCCCTTAATATGGACGGTAACATCACCGAGTTGGACATGTCTAAGTTTTTCGACAACTTCACCCTCCAAGGAATACGGTGGATTTTGAGCAGTGTGTTCCCCTCCATAACAGTAGGGCAGACTTACCGCGCCGAACACCAACACACATAGACAGACCCCCTTAAAAAGTGCCCCTATCCGACAAGACCTCGGCAACCCTTTATAACAGGACTCACGCAAAATCGCAGAATTCCGCATATTCCCCCGCGGTAGGTGCGGTTTCAAACCAGGGTTCCCACCCGTTACTGGAAAGGGACACCTACAAGGGGACCGCGTACGTCCTCTATAAATGCCTAACATGGACATCTCCCTTTATTGGACGGTGACCGGTATCAGCAGTGCCGCCGTGAAATCGGGATGATCGCCGTGAAGCAGTTGGAGTTTGATTTTCGTTGTACCTACCTTCAAACCCTCGAGTCCAAACGGTAACTCGTCTTCACTGTGCTCTTCGTGTCCATGTTCGTCTTCGTGTTCGTCTTCGTGTTCGTCTTCGTGTTCGTCTTCGTGTTCGTCTTCGTGTTCATCGTGGTCGTCGTGGCCGTGTTCATCGTGGTCCAGATGGATCGCAATAATGGCGGAGTCGTAATCCGACAAGCCCAAGCCGAATTCTTCCTCATGTCCATGGTCATCCACGGCTTCTACTTCATGGAGGTGGGCTTCGGCACCGTTTGCATCAAGAAATACGGCATGGACCTCAATCTCTTGACCGACACCAACGGTGAGCCCACCGCTAGCAGTGCCTTGAAACTGACGATAGACCTCCTTTCCACCGACTTCCAGAAAGAAGCCGTCAACATCGGCGTGAATGGGGGCATCCGCTTCGTGTTCGTGGTCATGCTCCTCGTCAATAATGGGGTTGTCATCTTCACCACACCCCCCAATAAAGGGGAGGCAGGCAACAAAACTCAGTAGCATTAATCGAGAGATAGCGGCAGAAAAGCCGTATCCAAAAACGTGCGTCAACATTGTATTCTCCTATTTATCTGATAATACACGGCGGGAAAAAGCCGCTCGCGGGCTTTCTAAAGCCCCTATTACTTTTTACTTCAGTAAAACGAACTTAAATGGTTTTCAATTAGCAGTCGCCGGTTAAGGGGTTTCCGCTTAACAAGGGAACCTCCGAGTAAAACCTCTTTTTTTAACTGATAACCCTTAAAGCATAACGCCAGTTTGAAAATAAATCTGTAGGTGTTTTTGCTTGGGTGTTTCCCCAGGTAGAGCGGGAAATACACACGAAAACTCGACACCTTGGACAAATCCGCCGTGTTTCAAGACCCTTGGCACCGAAATAACGATAGCGACACCCGACATCCCACTTTTATCAAACTCACGTTAAAGCATAGGGACCCGAATGGCGGACGAGTGCAAGTACTCTCTAACCCTTTGGACAACATAGCAATAGAAAATAGGAACAGATCTTATCTTCAAGCAAAATCTGGAAGTTCATTGGAGAATATAGGGGGGGCACGACTGCGCGTGTTCGTGGTAAGTCTTAAAGGAAGAAAAACGAAATCCTCATACAGCGGAAGCACCGTATTGGGAAGGAACGGAGCGGTGAGTGCAACGAACGCAATCTCCTCTCCGACATGTTGGCTGCAGTAGAAACAGGCTGCACAGGTTTCCTCAGAATGGGCGTGTTCGCAATGGTCGTGATCGTGCGTGAGTGCGATGATACACAGCAGCGCAACATAACAACATAAACCTATTAAAATGCCGATTTTCAAACGATGCCTACATGTAAGCGTGTTTGGAAAAGCGATGCCGTTTCTCATAACCCATGCCCATGTTATTAGAAAAAATAAACTTGCGATAAATTATATCACACGATTCTGCCAATGTCAAATAAACTTGAAAAGAAGCAGTCAGGCATTAGCGATCAGCAGTCAGTAAGTATTGTGCCCGAGAGATCGCTCGTCCAATGAAGATACCTCAACTGGAAGATGAAAATTAATGCCCTTGCACTTATCAGGGTAATGCTTTATCATATTGAGTATGAGATTATGCAAAGGAGAAAAAATTAAATGCTAAGTGTTGAAGAAGCCCGTCAGCAGATGTTAAACACCATTCCGGTTTTACCGACGGAAAAGCGGGAAATCCTAAGTTGCACGGATTACGTTCTCGCAGAGGCACTGCATGCCGAAGAAAATATTCCACCGTTCGACAATTCAGCAATGGATGGGTATGCGGTTCGCGCGGCGGACGTTCAAAACGCTTCCGAAGATGAACCTGCGGTGCTCACAATCGTTGAAACAATCGCCGCGGGATACGCGCCAACAAAACAGGTCACTGCCGGGCAAGCGGCACGGATCATGACCGGTGCAATGATGCCTGAAGGTGCCGATGCGGTTGTGATGCAAGAGGTAACCCAACGAGAAGGGGACAAAGTCAAAATTCTTGAGGGTATTGACAAAACGGGAAACGTCCGTTTCACGGGTGAGAGTGTGGCGGCAGGACAACAGGTCATGGGAACAGGGAAATACTTACGTCCGCCCGAAATTTCGATGCTCGCCTCTCTGAATCGCCCAGAGGCTACAGTTTATCGCAAACCCACCGTTGCCATTGTTTCGACAGGTGATGAGCTCCTGCTACTCGGCGAACCGATGGAACCGGGAAAAATTCGAGAGAGCAACCGTTACGGTCTCTATGCACAAGTTGTGGAAGCGGGAGGTATACCGATTGATATGGGTATCGCTCCTGACGATGAAGCAGAAATAGAGCGCACCTTTCGAGCGGCACTCGCGAAGTCGGATGCTTTGATTACAAGTGGTGGTGTTTCGGTAGGGGAGCACGATTTTGTGAAAAGTGTATTGGAGAGACTGGGCGAAGTTAACTTCTGGCGCGTCGCGATGAAACCCGGAAAACCGCAGGCTTACGGCATTTCGGACGGAAAACCTATATTCGGATTACCCGGAAATCCCGTCTCTTCACTCGTTGTGTTTGAGCTTTTTGTCCGGCCCGCGCTCCTCAAAATGGCGGGACACACAGAACTGTTGCGGCCGACCTTCAAAGCCACCTTAACCGAATCTGTTACCAACAGAGATGGACGCGTTAACTATATGCGCGCAGTTCTCAAAGAATCCAATGGACATTACACTGCCGAAACGACGGGGCCACAGGGTTCAGGCATTCTGCATTCACTGGTTTTAGCGAACGGCTTAATCACAATTCCAGCCGGTGTGACGTTAGGTGCTGGAGAAACAGTGGATGCCCAGTTCCTGTTCTAAATGGCGTATCGACAGACAATGTGCATATTTAATACCCAATATTGCTTAGTTTGTGCCATGAACTACGCAAACTTAAAGTTTGCGCTACAAGGGTTCCTTGCACCCCAAAGCCCAGATATCCCGATAGCATTCTGCTATTTTTACGTTGAATTCACGATAGGTTAAGGAGTGTACCATGATTGTAGATACCCATGTCCATGTCTGGGAAATTGATCCCCCGAAGTATCCTGTCGGGCCCACCGCACCGAGTTGGAATTCCTATCCAGATGAACCCGGCACTGCCGACGAACTCCTATCAGAGATGGACGCGCACGATGTAGACTGGACAGTCCTCGTGCAGACGAGTTGGTCCACTTGGGATAACGGCTACATCGCGGATTCGGTAGAACGTTTTCCAGATCGGTTTATCGGACACGGCTTAATCGATCCACAAGATCCAAACAACGCTGAGCAGGTCCGCTATTGGATAAAAGAGCGAGGCTTAGTCGGTTTCCGCTTCCATCCGATGTACTACTCCGATGAAAAGATTTTACTCACCCAACAGAACGGACCGATGTGGGAAGAGATTGCGGCGTTGGATGCGATCATCCAATTTCATCTACGCGCTGCGTTTGCGGATCAGATTGCCGTCATCGCACAACGGTATCCGCATCTGAGACTTATTCTTGATCACATGGGATACCCACAGGTGGATGCCGAGGAAGCGGCGTTCCAACCCATTGTGGAACTCGCACGCTATGATAACGTTCACTTGAAACTATCGGATGTTGCTGGACGTTCGCAGCAAGCGTTTCCCTACGCAGATGTGCATCCGTTTATTGAGAAGTTGTTATCGGTTTTCGGTGCGGATCGGACGGTGTGGGGAACTGGCTATCCCGGTCATCACAGACAAAAACACAATTGGCCCTCTTTAGCAGAAGAACTCCAACTCATTCACGAAGGGCTTCCATTCCTGACAGATAACGATCAGGAACGAATTTTGGGTGGGACTGCGGCGCAAATCTGGGATTTAACGGCGTAGCCCCGTAATCCGCTAAGCTTGTGGAATCTCGACCGGCAGATCCAGCCGGTCACCCCACTCTTTCCACGAACCTATGTAGTTGCTCACTTTTGGATAACCCAAGAGCCGCAACGCCAAATAGGCTTGGGAAGAGCGGTAGCCCCCCTGTCAGTAGCACATTACCTGTTTCTCCGGTGTAATACCCACGGCTTCATACATCTCCCGGAGTTCATCTGCAGGCTTGAATGCTCCCGCTTCGTCAAGATTATCAAGCCACTCAATGTGGATAGATCCCGGAATAGCACCTGCTCGCTCTGCGCGGGCAACTCTACCGTAGTGTTCATCGTCAGTGCGTGTATCAAGCGGTACAAAGTCGTTTCGGTTTAGCAGAACACGAATCACATCAGCGTCCATGTGGATATCGTGTTGAGGGTTTATCGGAAAAGGTGGCACCTCCGGTGGTTCAGCACCCGCTGTACTAATAGGTCCGTTTGCTGACAACCACGCCTTGAAACCGCCATCCAATAGACGGGTTTCGGGATGCCCCAAGTATTCGCAAAACCAGAATCCCCGCGAGGCGCGCGTTCCCGATATGTCTTCATACCATACAATCGGTTTACTCGGATCAAGACCGCGTTGTTGAAACAGGTATGCTATCATCCACATAAAGGCATCATACGTCTCTTTCCGAGTATCAATGAGGCTTAAACCGAACAAATCTAAATGAAGAGCACCGGGGATGTGTCCGCGTATATATTCATACGTCGGTCGCGTATCGACGATGCAGAACGTTTGGTCGTCGAGTGTGCCTTTCAATTCCTCAGCAGAGATAATCAGTTGAGGATTTACGTAACCTTTGTAGGTTTCCGTCATTCGTCAACTCCTTCTGAATTTTTTGTAGGATACATTTGCTGTCCTGTATCCTACGCCGCTTTTGGTTTCTTTTTAACAAGCTTTATTGCCTTCCACCTTCCAGTACTGTACCAGAGCCACATCGCTATGCCTTGCACAACGTTTGAGAGGGCGATTCCTGACCAAACGCCATTAAGCCCGATGAAGTGCGAGAGTAGAATCACGAGTCCCAAACCGACGACGACCTGTGCCGCAAGTGTAATCACCATCGGAGAGAAGGTATCTCCAGCACCGTTGAGTGCTCTTCCTAAGATGAGGGAAAAGGCGATGAATCCGAACGTCGGAGACAGAAATTGTAGATAAACGATCCCGATCTCAATAACATCCGATTCCGATGTGAAAATCCGGATGAATGTCTGTGGAAAAAGGAAGAAAACTCCACCGATGACTGTCATGATCGCGGCACCTAAAAGGTTCGCCACTCGTGTTGATCTTTCGGCACGTTCTATCTGATTCGCACCTAAATTCTGTCCGACTAAGGGAACAACTGCGTTTGCAATGCCGAAACCGGGATTCATGACGAGGATCCGAAGTCGCATGCAGATCGTATATGCCGCGACAACCGTCTTACCATAGGGTCCGATGACCCACAGGAAGCCGAGCCGCGAAATATGCCGCCAAAACCCTTGCATAGAACTATAAACACCGAGCCTTAAAATGTCAAGCATCTCCACGAGATCTACCTGATACCGAACGCTCCGAAATGAAACCGGGGCACGCCCACTCCAACAGAGATAGAATAGAATAATCACGCTCGCGCCGCGCCCGATAAGCGTCGCATACGCCGAACCTGCGACTCCGAGTTTTGGGAATCCCCATAAACCGAAAATCAATAACGGATCAAGCACGATATTAATCAACGTTGCGAAGATCAGCACCACCATCGGAGTGATTGTATCACCACCGGCGCGAAAGACGGAGCCGAGCGTCATCGACACGAACATTGTACTAATACCGGCGAGAATGATATGCATGTAAGTCGTGCCGAGTCTCAGTACCTCCGGATCCACCATTCTGACAGCGAGTAAACCTTGTTCAGCCAAAGGGTAGCCGACGAGAGTTACACCAACAGAGAAAAAAACGGCTAACAGGATTGACTGCATAGCGATGTGCTCGGCTTGGGCGAGGTTCCTTGCTCCGAGATACTGCGCCACCATAATCCCCGCTCCCGTTGAAATGCCAAGCGAGAAAACCCCGATCAATCGGATTAAGTTTCCGCTCACCCCAACAGCCGCTATCGCACCCGCACCGAGCCTTCCAACGAAAATCATATCGACGATGTTGAATGCCTCTTGAAGCATGTAACTGAGTATTATCGGTCCTGACAGCCGTAGCAGATGTCTTAGGGGACTCCCTCGGGTCAAATCGCCCCGTGTTTTTCTCATATTCTTAATTTACCTTGCGGTTAAACAACGTGAGATGGGGACTTGACGTTCCTTCCTTAGTATCTGAAAAAACACCCCAGCAAAAACCCCTCCATTTCATTACGGGCTATGCGATTTGGCTTATGTTTAAGAAGGTTTTGCCAAAGGAATCTGAATTATATAGGACTTACGCATTCCTTCTTAAAGTCCCCCTGATAAGGGCGGGAGGTTTCCCACACGGGAGACCTCATACCCGGGGAATGCCATACGGAGAACCTTCATACCGTTGATTCTGATTCTTTAGGGGGTTTAAAGGACGAAATTACCGCTTTTTGCGTCTGAATGTCCGGTATTTGCTCAATTTGCGTAAGTCCTGTTATAATCATAACCACCGCCATAAACGCCTACGCTTCACTATAGCAGACTTCCGTCCGGTCGTCAAGATAAAAAATAGTTGCTTTTCGGAGGGAACCTTGTAAGTCCGATTTGGAGCTTGCGTGTCTATTCTCTGCTGTTCGTAACTTTGCTGTGTTTCTAACGTTCAGACTTTCCAATAGCGTCGAAAACTGGATGTTTCCGGTTTGGAATTGTTTTTCTTTGACAGAATCAATGTAACTTGTTATAATGTCTTATATTTTTCACAGGAGGCAAAAACATGAAAAACGCAATATCGACTTGCAAGCTCTCATTCTTTGGGATTGTGTGTTTCTCAGTGGCACTGTCCATGCTATTCACACCCTTCGCCTTGGCGGCTCTCACAGATGGGCTTGTCCTACACCATTCTTACGATGAGGGAGAAGGCACACTCGCGGCAGACGCGAGCGGTAATGGACACGATGGTGAAATTTCCAATCCTGACTGGGATTCCGGAAGAATCGGCGGTGCCCTTCGCTTTGGCGGTGAAGGCAGCGACGCGTTCGTCACCGTTGAAAGCACGGATCTCTTGAACGTGAACGAATGTACGTTTGCGGCATGGATTAACGCCGACCACTGGAACGGCACGCGTCAGATCGTTGGTAAATCCGTTCACGGTGGGTGTGCGGGTAGAACACAATACGGTCTCTTCAGTGAAGGTGGGGTTTTTAAACTCCGCTTTGAAACCGAAGGCGGCAGAGCCGACATCACAACCGATCTTCCGCCAACAGGTGAATGGCTTCACGTCGCTTTTACCAACGATGGTGAAACCGCAACAATCTACATTAACACTGAAGCCGTTGTGGATGGCGAAGTCCCCGGTGAACTGAAAGCCAACGACGATCCGTGGCGGATCGGGCAGGATTGTGAACGTCTCAACTATGTCTTCGCCGGCTTGATAGATGAGGTTTCTCTCTGGAACCGCGCTTTGAGTGCTGACGAGATTGGCATGGCATCAGAATTGGGTGTATCCGTTGATCCTCGTGCGAAATTAGCCACCACGTGGGGCGGCATTAAAACTGCTCATTAAAACATCGTAGGCGCGCTTCCATGAAATTTAATTATTTAAATCGGTAATTCCAATTCGTCCCCAGGTCCGGTAGGTGCGGTTTGCAACCGCACTGGACTTCGCTAATAAATTACCGAATTAATTTTTTAACCCTCACCCAAGCGCGCCTCCCTCTTTTTAGGGGTGTCGGTTATCAGTTATCAGTTAGGAGGTCTTTGTTAAACTTAAGGACGTAGCCTGTAACGCAGTGGAGGGCGGATATACGAAGAGGTACTTCATCCACCAAACCTACCTGACCGACCCGCAAGGTAAAATTGTTTCTTTTCATAGACCCAATCTGTAGCCTGCAACAACGGCGCAGGGTTTTTACTGGGGTGTTTCCCCCAGATATACGGAGAGGCACTTCATTCACCCAGACCTACCTGACCGACCCGCAAGGTAAAATTAAAAATCCGCAAGGTAAAATTAAAAAATGTTTTGGGAAGAAATAAAAAGACACCACAATGCCGGATCTGCACACCAATTTCTCCTCCACTTTAACGTTCAAGACTTGCTATATGACGATGTTTACGGCTACTTGCCGACTACAGAATATCTCATGGAGCAACTCAATGTATTGGGTTGTGAACTCATCATGGGATATAATACATCACAAGGTGTCCATTTGCCAAATATTGGACGGTGGCGAGCGACCCAAAAAATGCTGGAAGTCGTCCCGAAATACGAGAAAATGGGTGCTTTTCATTTTCAGAGTATAGCGACATGGCTTCAGACACTTCGGCATTTTCGGGAAGTTGAAGATGCAGATCTCGATGAGCATGATGTCAATCCGCAGGTCGCACGTCGAAGAATTAATGCGACTTTGGCGTTCGATAAACCCCACGAAGATCCGTTCATGCACATAGATCCGGAACCTTCTGAAGAGCTGCAAGAGAGATTAAGACATCTGTTCCAGCAAGACAGAGCGAAGGTTGGGTTGGTTATCAACTTTCTGGAGCAACTCGCACCAAACGACCCTTCCCTGAGTAGTGCCGCTAACGATGATCTACAACGCTTTTTCAACCAGATGCAAAATTGGGCATCCGACTTGGAAATCCGAAAGCGGAGACACATCATTCTGCTCCTCACGCATAACACGTTTGACATTCATCCGAATCTCATCGTGAATCCAGAGATCCCGCTGATAGAAATCCCGTTCCCAGACTATGAGCAACGTCGCCATTTTATTGAATATCTCCATGACATCTCGGATCTGTCCTCGCAAACGCGGTCAAGCCTTGGAAGCAAGCGTGCCAGAGATTCCCTTGCGCGCGAGACAATAGGACTCAATTTGTTCGGTATTCATGACGTTGTGAAACAAGCAGAGTCTGTCCGACAAAAAGTGGGGGGTGAACCGCTTGTGCAATACCGACGTGAGAGCATTAAGACTTTCAGCCACGGCGTGCTTGAGCTGGGCGAAACCTTCACGAATGCCTCTGCTGACGGCTGGTATGCAATGTGGACAATTAAAGATATTGCGGAGGGGATGAGAAATAGGGATCTACGGCGCGTGCCGCGAGGTATGCTTTTTTTGGGGCCACCCGGCACCGGTAAAGTCTACGCGGCGAAATTGCTCGCAGGCGAAGCAGACATGACGTTTGTCCAACTCCGCTACGCCAGTCAGGTGGGTGAGGTAACGGTAAATATCAATGAGAACGGAAACACCTATGAGCGGAATCTAAATGCCGCCGTCAATTTCATCCGTGGTATTTCGCCGACAGTTGTTTTTATTGATGAAATTGAACAGGCATCGCCACGAACCGCAACACATCCAGAAGAACAACAACCTTTCCCACAAAGCCTCGT
Organism: Candidatus Poribacteria bacterium; assembly: GCA_965208635.1. GTDB lineage: Bacteria > Poribacteria > WGA-4E > WGA-4E > WGA-3G > WGA-3G. The sequence continues at coordinate 3,411,288 of OZ242349.1, read as the reverse complement.
GAATGCTATCAGCGATCCATCTTTGCACGGGAGAGTGATATGGGTCGGAGCATCAAGCCGTCCAGACCTAATGCCGCAGATTTTTCGACGATATGGTATTTTCGACACCAAATTAATCCTGCTGCCACCAATCGCTGAAGGCAGAATAGAAATTTTAAAGATATTTTGTCAAGGACAAGCCGACGACCAACTCAATTTCCGAGAACTTGTCGGAGATTCAGAAACCGATGGATTGACTTCACGGGACCTGTTTATGATTGTTCAACGCGCAAATAACATAGCGAGACGCAATCAACGTGAAACATTCACAGATGCCGACCTCCGTCAAGCATTGGATGACTTCGTCCCCGACTATTCACCGGAAATGCAACTTTTCATGGGATTGTTAGCGTTACGAGAAGCGAATTCCCGAATCATGATCCCAGACGGACTCTTGCCGCCATACCAAGAATTTGTAGATGGCAATCAGATTGATAAAACGGGAATTAATAGACGACTGATGGAGTTGAGCAATCAACTCGGCTTGAATGCCTGAAGTCCAACAGCAACTGAATCGCAAGGTTTTTCTAATGATGACCCTCTGGGCTGTGCTCCATTTCATTACGCGCAGGTTGCTGGGAACCGGTAGCCTCAGCTATGAGATTCTGTAGTTTTAACGAAATTGTAGCCGGCAACAACGGCGCAGGGTTTTTGCTTGGGTGTTTCCCCCAGATATACGGAGAGGGTCATTGGTAATTCAACCGCCCTCACCCAACCACCAGGAAAATTAAAACCTCTTGACAGGTGTTTCTCTGTTTGTTATAATAACCCAAATTGTTATCTACAAGGTTTTAGGAAACCTGTAGACCCTATTCTCATTGAAAATCCCTCATCTTTACCTAACAGGGAGGAAAACCTGATGAAAATGACTATTTGTTTATCCATCACACTACTTTTAGTCGTGGCACCCTTCGCTATGTCTATCGGTCCAGAAGAGTTTTTGGACGGCTTGGTCGTTTACCACCCTTATGACGAAGGCAAGGGTGATGAAGCAGAAGATCTCAGCGGAAACGAGCATCACGGTGTAATTGACAATCCGGAGTGGGTTGATGGCAAATTCGGGAAAGCGTTGGAATTTGGTGGTGAAGGCAGCGATGTTTTTGTCACTGTTGAAAGCACGCCCAAACTGAATGTGGATGCAATGACGTTTATGGCGTGGGTCAACGCTGAACACTGGAACGGCACACGCCAGATTGTCGGTAAATCCGTTCACGGCGGGTGCGGCGGTAGAGTCCAATACGGACTGTTCAGTGAAGGCGGCACCTTCAAACTCCGTTTTGAAACAGAAGCGGGTCGCAACGACATTTCAACCGCTCTGCCTGACACCGAGAAATTCATCCATATTGCTTTCACCAACGACACCAAGAAAGGCATAATCTATATTGACGGCAAGGAGGAAGTTGACGGGGATGTCCCTGGCAAACTCAAAGGCAACGACGATCCATGGCGCATAGGGCAGGATTGCGAGCGTCTCAATTATGTCTTCGCCGGAATTATTGACGAGGTCCGCCTCTGGAATCGCGCACTCAGCGAGGACGAAATCAACACGTTCATGGAGCAGGGCGTGGACGCACTCTCTGTTGAAGCGGCAGGGAAACTCTCTACAACCTGGGGTCGCCTGAAAGCGGGACGCTAACACTGAAAATTCGTAACCTATTTTTTCACTGGGCGAGGTTTCCAAACCTCGCCCTACCCATTAAAAGATGTCCGAAATTTCAAAAACAATTTCATGTAGAAATTGCGACGCGCAACTTGCGGTAGAGATGTTCGCTAAAAATCTCAAAGTCTGTCCACACTGTGATTACCATCACTATATGAGTGCTCATGAGCGACTCAACCTTATCATAGACCCGGATAGTTTTGAGGAATACGATGCCAACCTCTACTCTATTGATTCACTGGAATTCCCAGAATATCCTGAAAAACTGGAGAGAGATGTTGCTAAAACGGGACTCAAATCTGAAATGCTCTCCGGAATAGCGAATATCGGGGGGTATCCAACCGCCATTGCGATTGGAGATGTCGGATTTATAGGCGGCACGTGTGGTTCTGTCATCGGCGAAAAAGTGACCCGATGTATTGAACGCGCACTTGAGAACCGATTGCCGTTAGTGATTGTCTCCGTGAGTGGCGGGATGCGAATGCAAGAAGGCACGCTCGCTTTAATGCAGATGGCAAAAACTGCTGCCGCTTGCGCTGAGTATGCCAAATCTGGCGTTTTTTATATCTCCGTTGTCACCGATCCAACGTTTGGTGGGGCGACTGCCAGTTATACCTCACTCGGGGACGTGATTGTCGCTGAGCCGGGTGCACGAATCGGCTTCGCGGGCCCGTTAGCCGTTGCCAGTCTCCGTGAAGAACTTCCCGAAAATTTCCAAAAAGCAGAGTCATTACTGGAGCATGGATTCATTGACTCGATCGTTCACCGGGCGGATATGCGTCAGATGCTGATAGATTTGATTGCCTTCGCTTCCTAAATGCGTGGAATTGTCTGCTCTTTTTCCCCCATCCGAAAATAGAATTTGTGGAACTATATTGCAAATCAACTAATGAACAGGACATGAAACCGTTAATAACTATGGACGTTAATAGATATGTGTAACTATGACATAATTACGTGATGTAGAAAAAATTTGCTTCCGTGTATTGCACCTTACACATTTCGCCTCTGACGAGAGTTGCTAATACTGAGCATTGAAAACCAAGCATATCATACAGGTGCCCTTAGCAATTTATATATACATAAAATAGGAATTAAACATGCCAAAATCACTCGTCGTTGTTGAATCCCCGGCGAAAGCGAAGACTATCAAAAAGATTTTAGGTAGGGATTACATTGTTGAATCCTCCGTCGGACATATCCGCGACCTCCCACCCAAGGAACTCGGTGTCGATATCGAGAATGCCTTTGCTCCCAAATATGTGTTGATTCGAGGAAAAGGGAAGGTCGTAAAATCTCTCCAAAGCGAAGCACGGAAGGTTGATAATATCTATCTTGCCGCGGATCCAGATCGCGAAGGTGAAGCTATCTGTTGGCATCTTTCTGAGGAACTCAAAAAGGCAAAAAAGCCAATCTACCGGATAACCTACAACGAAGTCACCAAAAACGCGATTTTAGAAGCAATCCAAAAACCTGGCGATATCGATATGGCACTCGTTGACGCCCAACAAGCGCGACGCGTCTTGGATCGGCTCGTTGGATACCAGATTAGCCCTATCTTGTGGCGCAGTGTCAAACCCGGTCTCAGTGCTGGGAGAGTTCAATCCGTTGCAGTACGGCTTATTTGTGAGCGTGAAGCAGAAATTGAGGTATTTAAACCGCAAGAATATTGGACGCTTACAGCAACATTAACACCGACTGAGACTGAACATCTCTTCCCCGCAAAGTTACATAAGCTCGGAAAAAAGAAGGGTGAAATTAATAATTACGGGTTCCGTATAGACGAAGCACGTGCCAAAGAACTCGCTACGGATGCCAAGACCCAGACATATCTTGTTGAAAAAGTGCAAAAGCGGGAACGAAGACAGAGACCTGTTCCACCGTTTATTACGAGTACCTTACAACAAGAAGCATCTCGGAAACTCCGTTTTGTTGCGAAAAAGACAATGCTTATCGCCCAACAACTCTATGAGGGACTGGAGATTGGAAACGAGGGGTCGATCGGACTCATTACCTATATGCGTACCGATTCGACACGGGTTGCCCAAGAAGCTCTCCAGGCGGCGCGAGCGTACATCAAAACAACGTTTGGAGAAGAATATTTACCCAATCGTGCTGTTAATTACCGGGGCAGAAAAGCCGCGCAAGACGCTCATGAAGCGATCCGTCCCACCCTGCCGTTACGAACGCCCGCAGACCTGAAGCCATATTTGAGTAACGACCAGTTTCGACTTTATGAACTCATTTGGATGCGGTTTATAGCGAGTCAAATGAATCCCGCTATTTTCGATGGTACAACAATTGACATCCAAGCAGGTACTTATCTCTTCCGCGCCACCGGTTCAGTTATGAAATTTCAAGGATTCAGACGCATCTATATGGAGGGTAAAGATGATCCTGCCACTGATGAACGCGAATCGGATGAAGAGGAGACCAACTTACCAGACGTTAAAGAAGGGGACACACTCAACCTTCGCAAATTAGAACCGAAACAGCACTTTACGCAACCACCACCCCGTTACAGTGAAGCCACGCTTGTCAAGATGCTGGAGGCGAAAGAGATTGGACGTCCCAGTACCTACGCTTCTATTCTATCAACGATTCAGGACAGAGGGTATGTAACCAAAGAACGTGGAAGGCTCTTGCCTACAGATGTTGGAAGACTCGTAAACGAACTCCTGAAACACGGATTTCCTAACATCGTTGATGTCGAATTCACAGCAAAAATGGAGGAACAACTCGATGTCATCGCAGACGGCAAGATTAAGTGGGTAGAGACGTTAGGGCAATTTTATCCCGAATTCCAAACTGCGCTCCAGGAAGCCCCTGACAAGATGTATGAAGCCCGAAAGGCGATGGAAGAGCAATCGGATGAAACGTGTGAAAAGTGTGGGGGCAATATGATCGTTAAGTGGGGTAGATATGGGCGGTTTCTGGGCTGTGCTAATTATCCAGAATGTCAGAGTATCAAGCGTTTAACAACCCAGGATAACGCTCCTATTGCGGAACCCGAACCAACCGACCTTGCCTGTGATAAGTGCGGTGAACCGATGGTTGTTAGAGTCAGCCGCGCCGGGGCAAAATTTTTGTCGTGTAGCGGATATCCAAAATGCAAAAATGCGAAGCCAATTCCAATGGGGATTGACTGTCCAGAGTCTGATTGTGACGGTTACCTTGGTGAGCGCCGTAGCCGACGTGGAAAGGTCTTTTATGGCTGCAGCAATTATCCGAAATGTGAGTTCTCGACATGGGATAAACCTGTGCCAGAGCCTTGCCCCACATGCAACGCGCCCTTTCTCGTTGAGAAGACCAAAAAGGCGAAAGGTAGTGACGTCGTGACCACGCGTCTGGCCTGTCAAATATCAGAGTGTGACTATACAAAATAGCCATCGGTAGTCAGCAGTCAGCGGAAATAGCCGATAACCGATGGTTTCCAATAACTATTCTTACTGACGGCTGAAAGCCGAAAACTGACAGCCATAAAAAAATGATACAGTTACACCAAGTCAGTTTCAGCTACGGCGAACTAAGTGTGCTCGAAAAGGTGAGTTTTCGCGTGGAGCGCGGCGAGTTTGTGTTTCTTGTGGGTCCAAGTGGTTCTGGCAAGACAACGCTATTGCGACTGCTATATGCGGATTTAGATCCAGTGGGCGGCGATCTGAGTGTAGTCGGTCAACAACTTGCGAGGTTGGATAAAGTCAGTCTACCCTACTTTCGGCAGAAGATAGGGCTCGTCTTTCAAGATTTCAAGTTTTTAGAAAACAAGACAGTTCGAGAAAATTTGGCACTACCACAGCGACTGGTAGGGGCTCCAACGCAGTTGATTAAGGAAAATGTTGATAAACTCCTGAATCAGATGGGGTTATCCCACCATCACGATGCGCTCCCATCAGAAACATCTGGTAACGAGCGACGCCGCCTTGCTATAGCGAGAGCAATTATCAACAATCCTTTGTTACTGCTGGCGGATGCTCCGACAGAAGGTTTAGATTTGCGTCTTTCGCTTGAGGTGATGGCACTTCTTGATGCGCTTAACTTTCAAGGTATGACTATTTTCGTCTCCACGAGCGACCGAACCCTCGCTGAGAAATGTAATAAGCGGATTATTGAGCTACGGGATGGTGGCATCCATTGAATAGCCGCCAGCATTGTCCCGCAGGTTTCCCACACGTGGTTTGCGTTGCAGTCAGTAGTTCGCGTGGTATTTACAAACGAACTTACTACCACAAGCGAGTGGCTGACGACTGAAGACTGACGACTTAAAAAAATGAAAAATGCGGTATCACCTTAAGAATGCCATATCCCATATAGCCCGTGCTGGCAGTGCAAGTGTGATGAGTTTCTTAGGCATTGGTTTCATCACTGTTTTACTTGCTACCTTACTGCTGAACCACTCGTTTATCTCACAGCAATCTGAGTTTAAAAGCCATGCCCCTACCCTTATCGCGTTTCTAAAAGATACCGTTGATGAGTCAGCAGGACGCACCTTGGTGAGCCAAATAGAGAAAAATGGGCAGGTGCTCGCCGTCAATTATGCCTCAAAAGCAGAAAGCCTTGCCCGCGGTGAAACCCAGTTCCAGGACTTGGGTATCCTCATCAAGGAGGCATTCGCAGAGAATAGAGGCGTAAATCCATTTCCGGCATCCCTGAAAATTTATGTGGATGAAGACCTGATAACACGTAAAATTTTAGAACAGATTGCGTTGGACATTAAAACTCACAGCGAAATTGAGGATGTGCTCTTGACGGGACAGGGCCAGTTGAAGGATCGTTTACGCGATTCAGAGCGTACAACTCTCATCGCTATCGGAATAGCAGTTGCTGTTATTTGGTTCATTATCGGTTCTGTTATCAACAAAACAGCAATCGCCCGCGCAGAGGAAATAATTCTCATGAAACTCCTCGGTATGACCCGCCATTATCTCCTCGCTCCCTTTGTTACTCATGGACTTTTCCTTGGTGGTTTTGGCGCATTGTGTGGACTTGGCTGCTTTTACGGAATGTTTCATATATTCAAATCTCAATTAGGGGCGGTTGGTTTCCTCACGATCTACCATTCCATTCTGATTGTTGTCGGTGAAATGGTAGTTGGGTTCCTTGCCGGCTTTGTCGCGCAGCGGAAGTTTGCGTAAAAATAGCCGTCGGTTTCCATCAGCTATCAGCCGTCAGTTAAGAGGTTTTCGTCTAACAAAGGCTGTCTCTTACAGTAAAGTCGAAAAATAAACGGTAGCCTGCAACAACGGCGCAGGGTTTTTGATAGGGGTTTTTGCTGGGGTGTTTCCTCAATTTCCTCAATTTCTGCAGGGCTACGGAGAGACACTGCATTCATCAAACCCATCTGACCGAACCGCAAGGTAAAATTAAAAAATGACCAATCAAGAAATTAGTGCTGTATTCCGAGCTATCGGCTCCCTCCTACAAATTCGCGGTGAAGATGCCAACAAATATCTTCACCACCGCGCTCGGATTTATGAACGGGCAGCCGATATAATTGAAGAATTCCCCGACGAATTGGTTTCCAAAGATTCCCAACAAAGCACACTCGATTATAATAGGGAAGCGGTAGACAGACTCCGAGCCACACCCGGTATCGGGAAAGCCATTGAAGACAAGACGGTTGAAATGTTGGAAACCGGACGCTGCAAATTCTACGATGAACTCACCGCTGAAATGGGAACAGAGATCCTCGACTTGCTCAATCTCCGAGGGGTCGGCGTAAAAACCGTTGGAAGATTCTATCGAGAACATGGAATCAGAAGCCTCAATGATCTCTCGGAATTAATTGAAAGCGGACAGATGAGGAAGATGAAGGGCATCGGACGGAAAACGCTCCAGATGATAACCGAGAGTTTGGCGTTTCAGGTAGAACAAAGGAATAAACGTCCACTATGGCGAATTTTACCCTCTACCCGAGATATTGCCGATCATCTAATGCCATTAATAAATGACGGCTGGATAAAACGCTACCAATTTACTGGTGATTTACGAAGGCATGAAGAGGTGTGTCAAAGTATCGCGTTGATTGTTGAATGCGAAGATGAAGCAGCGTTTCGGTTTGAAGATGGTGTGCCTGCCCTGCTACAATCATTTCTTGAACGCTTTTCGCAGACACAGATCACTTTCAAAATGGGCAGCCAAATCCAGAACGTATATGACAGCGAAAGCCGATCTTTGGTGCCAGCCTATCAAGGCTTGCAGGACAATGAAGAAAGTCAGCGCGAATCGACAGGAGGTGTGCGCGACACATTACCCGTGATTCAATTCTTTATTGACAGAGATTTTCCGGTATTTATCTATCTGTGTACTGCCGCTACCTATGAAGCGACTCTTTTCTTGACAACCGCGACAGATGCGCACATTGACGCACTCCCTGATAACAGTTTTCTGAACCCAACCAACTTTTGGCATGAAGTACGTGATATAACGGAAGAGGGAATATACGAAAAACTTGGTCTCTCCTATATCCCGGCTGAACTTCGACAGGATGGTGCCTCGGTGGCAGCGGCTAAGGAGGGCACTTTGCCAACCCTTGTTGCGTTCAACGATTTACGAGGCGACTTACACGCACACACCGATTGGAGTGACGGACGACATACGCTCCGAGATATGGTGGCGGCGGCGAAAACAGAGGGGCTTGAATACTTCGCTATCACCGATCATTCTGTCTCCTCTACCGTTGCAAACGGCTTGGATCGGGAACGGCTTCTGGAACAGATAGCGCGAGTTCGTGAATTGGATGCAGAGGTTGAGGGTATCACAGTCCTCGCAGGTTCTGAGGTAGATATCCGACGGTATGGCGAACTGGATTACCCCGATGAAGTTTTGGAACAACTTGATATTGTCGTCGCAAGTGTTCACAGTCATTTTACGCTATCCGAAGTAGAAATGACGCAGCGCATCGTTCGTGCGATCGAAAATCCATTCGTCAACATTATCGGTCACCCGACAGGCAGAATGCTCGGACGTAGACCAATGTATCCGTTGAACCTTGAGGAGGTTATTGAAGCCGCCGCGGAAAATAAGACGGTTTTGGAAATTAATGGCTCACTGAATCGACTGGATCTCGACCCTGAATTCGTACGCATGGCAAAAAAAGCGGGTGTGCTCCTGGCAGTCAACACCGATGCGCATGACATCGGGCTTCTCGCTCGCCGTCAATCTGGGTTGAATGTCGCACGTCGCGGATGGTTGACAAAAGACGAAGTCATCAACACCTACACCTTAAACGAATTGCGCGAAAAGTGTAATATTGGTTAACAGTTTTCAGTTACCAGTCACAAGATGCTTCGCAGTGAGAACTGGTAACAATCCTCGTCAGTTTGGAATATTCCAAAGCACAGAAGATTGTTACAAAGCACCTTTTAACTGACGACTGACAACTGAAAGTGGAGCGTAGTGGAACGAACTGACAACTATCGATTCAAATGCCAATTTGGATCCTCTAACGCCTCGTAGACGACACCACCCTCCACGTTGTTAGGCATCGGAAGTCCCAATAGATAGCAGAGCGTCGGTGTGACATCAACGACACGAACCTGCCGCTGTAATGCGATCCCTTGTCGGACGCCGGCACCCGATAGAATAAATGTAGAATGCTGTCCACCGATACCGAAACTCACCGAAGGCAACTGCTTACCATGCGCACCATCGAACTCCGGTCGAAGGGCATAGACAACATCACCGACCAAGTCCCCGTGTAGGTTAAACATCTCCGCATCCGCCCGCGTCACGGCTAACGTAAAGGGATGTCGTCCAGTTTCTGCGTCCTTGTAAGTATGCAATGCGGCGATGAGTTCACGTTGCGTTGACTCATAGTCTTCAGGCGCAACAATTCCATTCGGTTCGCGTCCGGCTAAGTTAATGAAAATATGCACTAATCCGACATTGACGGCTCGTGTCTTTGTCCAGTCTATTGCCCCATTTCCGTCTTTAACGATGAACCCTGTCTCTTCCAACACCTCTTCGATGTCCACGGCACGGAATTGGTTAGGCGTGCCGCCGTGGTCGGAACAGACGAGAATCACGGTCTCTTCATCCGCTTGTTCCATCAGTTGTCCAATCATCCGATCCACAGATTCATACGTTCGTCGTAATCCCTCACGACATCGGTGAATTGTCTCTGGTGCTGCTCCGCTGATTTCATCTGCTTGACTGAGGAAGAAATGGCTGGCGTAGTCCGGGGCATGGCTTTCCACCATCAAGACATCCCAATCGTTGTTTTCAGCAAGATATGTTGCGACATCTGCGAGACGCTGATGGTGGTAGTCAAGCACTTCGAAATAGGTATCATCGTCCATCTGTCCAAGCGCATCGCGAGCTGGATTTTGAAGGAATGAGCCGATTTCAGTGTCAATCGCAGTGGCGATTGTCTCTGGAACCGTGTATCCTTCTCTGGGCCAAATCTGTGGGACGAAGAGTTCAAAAGCGTCCGCTGTCTCAGTGAGCGTCACGAGTTTCATTCGGACGTAACCTTCCACTTCAGCCGCATCAATTTCAAATGTATCCAGCCACCACTCGCTCCATTCACCGACCCCCAGATCTGCAACGGAATCGTCTCCAGACCGACTCCGACAGATCCGCACCCTATCATAGCCGTTATCTCCAGAGGCGTAAATCAATCCGTAAAATGGTTTGGGAATGCGCCCAGAAGCGTCGGAGGATTCGCCTTTGGAATAGGCTGAAGGCATTACGTCTTCTCTGCCACGCGCTAAGGGTTGAATGGTAAGTTCGACCTCCCGCACGGGTGCTGCAGAATCAGGCACGGCATCCCACGCTCCATTCTCAATCGGTTCAATCGTGACAGGATCAATGTGTTGAACCCCCTGTAATGCACTCGGATCGAGTGTCTCAGGGTCCCGCTGCCCGCCGATAGGACGCGCCGCCCACTTTCCTGCAACAAAGAGATGATACCCAGCAACCTGATGGTGATTCGAGACACCGGGTCCTGTTCCTTCAACCTGAATACCTGTCGTGACAGTGGGGGGCCAAGACATTTCCCATTTCACCAGAATCGGTTTCCCACCTACCCGTTCTACGAGATTCCAGAGATATTCGGATTGACACAACCCCGTGTTAATACCCCACACCGTTTTATCAAGGCGATCTCCGACAGCACGGATGTTAAAATCCATAACCTTATGTGTGCCGGGCCATGAGCCGGTAGAGAGTGCAGTCCACCCTGGAGGTGTCAGCGTCGGGAATACTCCGATCATCGGTCGATAAACACCTGTTTGGACTAACTTCGCCATATTCGGGGTATGTCCCCAATCAATCATGTTTTTAACCAGCTCCATGCTCGCGCCATCCATTCCGATAATGATTGCCCGTTTTGCAGGAGCACTCTGAATGCGTTTTGTCATTTTTTAATTGTTCCTTGCGGTTCGGTAAGGTGGGTTTGAATATTAAGGGACACGCTGAATATAGATGTCGTAATCTTCTCCGCGTGCATCGCTCCAGACGACGATTGCTGCCCCATCGTCTGTAAATACTGCTTGCGGTGTAATTTGTTCTTTGGGGGCATGGCAAACAGGGATACCGTTGATTTCCCAAAGTGGCTTTCCATCGGCATCAAGCCGTTGTGCGTAAATTGCGTCCTCTGTCGAATCACCGAAATCCTCGCGATAATCCAGCCAATAGACAATAGTTTCTCCTGCCTTTTCAATAGACACAATTTGAGGAAGACGTTGAACCCCCGCACCAGTGCAGACAGGCATACCCCCCTTTTGGAATTGAGCATTTTCGTCGTTCCACAATGCTTCGCCATTTCCGTTGATACGTTGGGCATAGATGTCAGCGAAAATATCCCGTTCATCCCACCATACAACGATGAAACCTCCGCTCCCGTCGGGAATGCCATAAGGTTGCTGCTGGTTAACAGACAGTTCGCAGATAGGGATCCCATCCTTTTCCCATAGCGCGCTCCCTTCAGCATTTATGCGTTGCGCGTATAGCTGCGCGGTCGTATAAAAATTTGGGTCATTACGGTAGTCCGACCAGACGAAGAACACCCCGCCATTTGCATCACTGACAGCAACCGGAGCACCTTGGTTACCGTTCGCCGTACAGACGGCAATTGGACTGTTGTCTGCATCATCAACCGAATTCCACAGAGGACTACCATCAGCTGACAGTCGTTGCGCGAAAATGTTCCAATCTGGAGTGCTGATGTCCCACCACGCGAAAATAGCACCGCCTTGCCCATCGGCGATTAGAACCGGGTCATACTGATCACCATCGCCACTATAGACAGGAACACCGTTCGCTTCCCAGAGAGGTTTTCCGGTGCTGTCGATTCTCTGGGCATAAATATCTTGATTCCCGTTCCGCCAATCCTCCCACACAACGATCACACCACCTTTACCGTCAGCGATAGCGTTCAAGTCGTCTTGCAACGTTGGATGCGTACAGACTGCTATGCCTTCGGGATTCCACAATTTGTTTCCATTTGCGTCGATGCGTTGTGCATAACTATCCTGATTACCGTGTCGGGTGTCGCCCCAAACGAGAATAGCACCACCCTCGTCATCACTGGCAATTAGGGGCCAACTTTGCGAGGAGGGCAGGTCGCAGATCGGAATGCCGTTGGATTCCCAACGGATATCTCCTGTTGCGCTGATCCGCTGCGCGAAAATATCACGATTCGCGTGCCGAGCATCACTCCACGCGACGATAGCACCCCCCTGCCCATCGGTAACGAGTACAGGGAAGTGCTGTTCGTTCTGCGCTGTGCATAACGGGAGATTTTCTGTCGCTGAGGAGGACCATTCCGCGCTTGCTGTATCTATTACACTAAGCACAAAAAGGAGCGTGAGGATGAGATACATCGTTAAGGGGTATCGGGAGAGTGGTCATCAGGAACTGACTGCTGACTGCTACTTTTAGATGAGCAACTCGTCTCCAATTGGAAAGAACTGGTCTGCGATTTGTTGTAGGTCCATGGAGGTATTATGTTCAAAAGCGACAACCTCCACACGTTTATCTTGCTGTTTAATGAGTTCAGCAAGCGGGCAAAAGTCGCCATCACCACTCGCCAGAATGACAACGTCCAATGAGCCGAGCATTGAAACGACATCCACTGCAATGCCGACATCCCAGTCGCCCTTTGCTGACCCATCGCCACGCAAACGCAAATCTTTACTCTTAATCGTATAACCGTTGTGTTCAAGAAGGGACAGGAAACTGGATTGGTTGATTTCGGGTATCTGGACGACATAGGCGTAGGCTACCATGAGGTACCGAGGTCCAACTATCAAATCGAGGAGTTTGATATAGTCAACTCTGCGCCCAAAACGATCTTTAGCGGCATAAAACATATTTTGCACATCAACGAATACACCGACACGGGGTTGCTCAGTCGTCAAGTTGTAGGGACCCTGACCTTCGGGAATTTTCTGTGTATCCAGATAAGCAAGAGTTTGACGAATCTGATTCAAAGCACCTCGCGCCGCTTGATGGCAGTTCTCCAGAACATCGAAGTGGCTGTCAAGCGTCGTTTGAAAGTCTTCGAGGCCTTGATGACCTTTGTAGACCGCCTCCTCAACCAATTTAAGATCGGTCGTGAAAGCCTCCTTGGCTGACTTAATTTGCTCATACTCTCTCAGTTGTTCTACCATCCGTTCTTTTTCAGCCAAGAGGTGTTCACGTTCAGTGGCAAGTTGTTGTACTTCAGCGGTGTCTTCAATATATTGTGCTACCTGTTCACGAAGTATGTGATTTTCCTGTTCAAGAGCCTGCAGTCGTTTTTCGGTTCCATGATTTTCCTCCGCTTTCGTTTTTAATCCCTTGTTTTCCTCTAATAGAAAAGCGCGTTGTTGATCTAATCGGCTATGTTTTTGCTCAAGCGAGGTATAGTCTGCTTTAGAATCTGCCAGTTGTCGTTCAAGGTGCTCGATTTCTTGAACAGGTGTGTCCGACTGTTGCAGTTCGTTTTCTGTGTCGTAAGCGTATTGAGAGTCAATTCTTTCTAATTGATCCATACTATGGAAGTCTCCACTCCCATTTGTATATGCCACTTCTATAGATTCGTATGTTGTGTTAAGGAGTTTGTAGCCATGCTCAACAACTGCGGTTCGTTGGTCGGTGAGAAGTGCCCAGACGATTTCGCCAAAATCACCACCCTCTATGAGAACATCAGATGTTTTGAAAAACGTTTCGATTTCGGAAATTTCCATATACCCAACTCGGGAGATCGCAGCCTGCGCCTTTTCAGTAAGAAATTGGCTGATTAACGTGTTGACTTCGGAAGTCACACGATCACGATCATCGTGATGGTGTGCTTCCAATGAAGTTTCCGGATTTTTTAATTCAGGTTTTGTTGTGCCAACAATGTCCAAAAACACATCGGCTAAATTTACGAGCAATTCTCGCTTTGATAAGGCGTACAGCCGGTCCACATCGAGTACGATGCCGGTAGAGGCACTCAATTGGAAGATCTCTCTTTCATCTAAAAGTAGGTCGAGAAACCACGTGAGTTGGTCCCGCTGTATATGCAATCTTAAATTTGGGTTTGGCATTATTACACCCCGATTTTTAATTTTTCTTTGCGGATAAGTAACGCATTTTGGAACTTCAAACTTTCCGCGTTCGAGCCGCCTGCGCCGGTGTTGCAGGCTTGAATTTTGGTTCAAATTCTCAATTCCGTCGCGACTTCACCAGAAACCCGCTCGTAATGAAATGGAGAGCGGCCCAGAGGACCATAAATTAAAAATTAAATTTTGATGATTTTTTCCTGTCCTTCCTTTACACTACGCGTTGCGTTGCGTGTATCAACAACCAATTGGGCGTGCTCAACGAGCCAGTTGTAGTCTATAGCACCGTGGTCAGTTAGGATGACAACACAATCAACACTCTCTACCAGATCTACTGTTAGAGACTCTGAGTGATAGGTTTCTCTGTCATCAAGCGACAGATTTTTTATATAAGGGTCATGATATAGGAATTCCGCTTTTTTGTCAAGAATTAAACGAATTACCTCAAGGGCAGGTGATTCACGAATGTCACCGATGTCCTTTTTATAAGTGACACCTAAGATTAATAATTTCGCTCCATTCAGCGGTTTACGTTGAAGGTTCAGCGCATGGATGATTTTGTCTAATACGTATTTCGGCATTTCACTGTTAATTTCGGTAGCGAGTTCAATAAATCGGGCGTGGTACTGATACATCTGTGCCTTCCAAGAAAGATAATGCGGATCAATTGGAATACAGTGTCCACCAAGCCCAGGACCTGGATAGAACGGCATAAAGCCGAACGGTTTTGTAGCAGCCGCATCAATGATTTCCCACACGTCCAGATCCATCCGGTCACAGATAAGTGCTACCTCATTAATTAAGCCAATATTGACACTCCGAAACGTGTTTTCTAAGAGTTTCACCATTTCTGCCGTTCGAGGTGAAGAGACTGTGTGTATTTTACTGATAAACTGTGCATAGAAGGTTTTCGCGATATGGGTGCATTGCGGCGTAACGCCTCCGATAATTTTAGGGGTGTTTGTCATGAAGTAGGTGCTATTTCCCGGCTCAATCCGCTCCGGTGAATAGGCAAGATAGAAATCGCGTCCGACCTGTTTGGTCCTGGGTTGGGTGTTGAGTTTAGGTAGGACGATTTCTTCGGTGGTGCCGGGGTAGGTGGTACTTTCGAGGACAATGAGCTGTTCGGGATGAAGGTATTGCGCAACTTTCTGAACGGCGGCGATGATAAACTGCATGTCGGGGGTTCGGTTTTCACCCAAAGGGGTCGGCACACAGATATTAACTGTGTCCAATTCCCGGAGCACGCTAAAGTCTGTTGTTACCTGAATTTGACCAGACGTAATAAGGGGGGCGAGCACTGCGTTGGTGACATCGGGAACGTCTGAAATGCCCTGTTTCAATCGCTCTATTTTTTCTGAACAGATATCGATGCCTGTAACTTGGAACCCCGCACTCGCGATCGCAACCGTAAGCGGCAGTCCGACATATCCAAGCCCGATAACACCCGCGCGAGCTGTCCGGGTCTCTATCTTTTTAATTTTTCCTTGCGGATTTTTAATTTTTCCTTGCGGTTCGGTCAGGTGGGTTCGGACCTTGAAGCCCTTCCCGTAGATCCGCCCTCCACTTCGTTACGGGCGACGCGCTTTGGACTAACTTTTCATTGGAATCCCATGCGTTAAGACGCTTCTATACGTTTCAAATACCCGCCTGCTTCGCATTGTCCCGCAGGTCTCCTATAGAGGCTTGCGCAGAATGCAGGTTATCCTTTAATTTTCCTGAGCCAGCGCGTTGCTGTATAAAGGTTTGTGAAGATTTTATCGGGGCGGTAGTCATTCTGATCCGCACGCCGATAAGGTTGCGTCCGAATGTAGTGGTAATAACTCTCCTGTCCAAGTCCTGTTAAAACGAGAAATGCTGTGGTACCGACACGCTGTCCTGCTTCAATATCTGTGGTCCAATCACCAATCAAATAGGCATTTGAGAGTTCAATGTTGTGTTCACGGGCAGCGCGTGTTAACATACCCGACTTCGGTTTTCGACACTCACATCCTGCATCGGGATGGTGCGGACAGTAATAAACAGCGTCAATTGTTCCACCCGCTTTGCTGATTTCAGCGACCATTCGCGAATGGATATCTGCTAAATCTTCCTCTGAATAGAGTCCTCTCCCGATTCCTGATTGATTGGTTATCACAATGATTCGATAGCCATTTTCTGTTAATTCTCGGATCGCTCTCCGAGAGTTCGGAATGAAGGTGAATTCTGCCCATTTCCGGACGTAACCTCTATTAGGTGGATTTCGGTTAATAACGCCATCCCGATCCAGAAAGATAGTCTTCATTTTTTACTTATACCTTGCAGAGAAACAATAGCGTGCCGCAACTCCTCTGGTGTGACAGTCGCACACCCCATCTTACTGACAGCGATCCCGCCTGCAAGGTTAGACAGCATAGCAGCACTACGAAATCCAGCGTCCGCTGCGAGCGCAAGCGTGAAAGCGGCGACAACCGTGTCCCCTGCACCCGTGACATCCGTCACGATGCTTGAATTCGGTGGAAGGTGTTCTACTTCTATAGTTCCGTCTGCCGCCCGTTGAAACAGGGACATCCCGTTCGCATCGCGAGTGATTAGCAATGCCTTGAGTGATAACCGGTTCAGAATTTTCTCACCGACAGCAACCAGATCGGACACATCTATGATTTCTTCATGGACCGCGGCACTCGCCTCCTTGTGGTTTGGCGTAACGGCGGTTACACCTTCATAGTGCCAGAAGTTATTCCGCTTCGGATCAACGATAATTGGGATACCGTAAGGCTCGGCGTGTTTCATAACGCCCTTGATGAGCTGAGCCGTAACCACCCCTTTATCGTAATCAGCGAAGATAATCGCGTCGCTTGTTGGCAATTGAGAAACAACAGTGTCCTGTAAGTGTTCCCGTATCTGCGGAGAGATCTCCTGTTTGGATTCCCTGTCGATGCGGAGCAGGTGATGCCCCGATTCCGGCTCCCGATCTGCGAAACTCGTAGCGGCACGGGCAATAACACGTGTTTTTGTGCTTGTCGGTCGCTGAGGGTCTGTACGGATCCCAGTCGTAACGAGATTCATATCGGTTAGCATCTGGACTAACTTTTCGCCTTCCCTGTCCGAACCGATGACACCGATCAAGGTTGCGTTACCACCTAAGCTGGCAACGTTTTGGGCGACATTTGCTGCCCCCCCACATCCGGTTTTCTCTGTTGTCGTCTCAAACACTGGAACAGGGGCTTCGGGCGAAATTCGTTTCACATCCCCCCAGATATATGTGTCCAGGATGACATCGCCGATGATCACGACCCGTTTGCCTTGAAGTTGTTCAAAAACGGCTTTTAAGTTCACGACACTATATTAGCACAAGTTTGCGGGTTAAAGCAACAAACATTCCATAGATGGTCAGAGCCATTCAGTTCTCCTCCTGTAGGCGAGGAAACACCCCAGCAAAAACACTTCGATTCCCAATCCTCTCAAAACGGTAGGACATACCAACATATCAATATGTTGTAATTATAAAAACAAAACGATATTTTCACAGTAAATCCAAAATCTGTTGACCCTTCAAATAGGCGGTAAACCCATACTGTGACTGGATCCTCCAAAGGTTAACTTAAATTTCACAATCTGATAGTTTCACAGTAAACCTAAAAAAATGTAATTTCTCCCAAACGGCGATAAACCCATACGACAACTGGGTTCTGTGAGGGTAACAAAGCCCCTTTCTGAAACGCTGACTGTGAAATTCTCATATCTGCCCTTCAAGTTTCGCTGCCTATCTTCCAAGACACCGCCGAAAACCGAATGACACTGGTACCCGTGTGGTTTTTCCTTGCATTTTGGACGAGTCTCTGTTAGAATATTCAGCGGTGTAAAGAATTAACGAAGGAACTGCTTCCAAAAATCAACATAACGACAACATCTCCAAAAAAGGATTGGCAGTAAATTTTCATGAACATATCTGCTTTACGAAATCAGTTTTTTGGTGGAGTTTGCGCCAAATGTATTAGCAGCCCAAAACTTTCTCATAAAAGATTTATAATCCTCTTGCTGAGCGTGCTACAACTGAGTCTTTCCGGATTCATTTTCGCTGCGGATTCCCCCACCGAAAATCCGACCATTGGAAACCCAGAGATTGCGTCTAAAGATCCAAAATCTAAATCACAAAAATCACAGTCGGAATTATCTACATATAAATTGCAGGTTGGTGATAGCTTTGTCGTCACCGTGGACGGCTATCCCGAATATAGTAAAGAGCGAGTTCCTGTGCCGGTTCAACAAGATGGCTATGTCTCGTACCCACTTATTGGGCTCATCAAAGCAACGAATCTCACGGTTTCTGAACTGGAAGCGCAGATGCAGACCGCTTTCTCCAAGCATCTTCCGACAGCCCGCGTGTTTGTAACCCTCATGAAACCGAAGCGGAACATTCTCGTATTCGGAGCCGTCGAACCTCGCGCCCGTGGGAACCTCCACGTGTTTGAAGTCGGACAGGTCTATCTCCTTCAAGCACTCGCATCCGCTGGCATCAACTACGAAGCCGCAGACCTTACGGACATCTCTATCTGGCGGGACGGAAAACTGTATAAAAAAGTTGATTACCTTCAGCTCATCAGCGCAGGGGGTCCCGATGTTCCACTGAAGGACCATGATACTATTTTCGTCCCGTCGGTCTTTCAGCAACGACCCGTGCGTGTTATAGGTGCTGTGGTAGCCCCAGGTGTTTACCCGATAACAGCACCACAGGTGTCGGTAAGTCAGGTGTTGAAAATCGCGGGAGGCTCCAGAACCGATTTCGCGGACTTGCACAAATCAGAAATCATCACCAGTAAAGAGCGCATTTTAGTCGACCTTGCTGTAGAGAATGTTGAGGCAATGATGGGACCGGGAGATACATTGTATGTCCCGTTGGCGGAAGCGAAAATTAGCGTTACAGGGGCTGTCGAGAAACCGGGACAATACGTGATTACTGAACCGGTACTGCTCGGTCAAGCCATTGCGATGGCAGGTGGGTTCAACGAGGAAAGGGCGAATCCAAAAAAATGTTTACTCACGCGAGCAGATGGAACAGAGGAAGAATTGAACTTCGATCAGACGCACTCGAATGTTCACTTGAACCCGAAGGATCAACTCAGAGTGCGTGAAAGAACACGTTTAGATTGGCGAGTTATCACCTTCGCGACATCGTTTGTGAACTTGCTTGTCACAGTCCTGCTCAGATACAATTAATTTGGGACTTGCAATTTCCCAATCCACATCAAGGATTAACCGGAAATCTGCGCGTAACATTGTCCTGCAAGCCTTTAAAGGCTTGCACAAGGAGCGCAGCCCAGGAGCAATGAATTAAAAAATGTCAGAGACAACCGATAGGCACTTCGAAGAAGTCAAAGAAATTCGATTATCGGACTATTTTTGGATCCTCTTTCGGCATAAATGGAGTGTCCTTCTCATTTTTTTTCTTTCCGTTTTCGTGGCGTTTCTCATAACCGACCTGACTCCGCCGGTTTATCAATCTGAAACAACCCTTCGAGTCTTAGACGGTCAACCGACCTCTTCGCTACTTTCACAATTGCCCCTATCAGGGTTAATGGGCGGTCCATCTTTGGGTGCTTATGCGGCACAGATACAATCGCGAGACCTCGTGATCACACCCGCTATCCGTCAACTCCGAGAGGAAGGACTTCTTGATCCATTGCCTGTTCATCGTGGGCGGGTGGTCGTGTGGCTTGCGGATTTGTTGAATATTACACTTGATTCGGACGCAACAGAACAGGGCGAACTTACCCTCACAGAGTGGGAAGACTTCTTCGTCAAAACGCTTATTGATGAGGAGTTAAAGGTTGAAGAAACACCCGACGGAAGCGTAATTACTGTTACTGTGACCCAACGGACACCGGAACGGGCACAGAATATAGCCAATAGGATAGCGACTGTGTTTCAGGCGGTTGTCGAAGCAGAAGCGATTGAAAGAATACAGTGGTGGCGAAAACCGCTTCCGCAGTCGATGTTGAATCAGACAAAGGACAGTCTCACAAAGGCTGAAGAGGCACTCTTTAAATTTCAGCAGGAGTACCCAGAGATTACCTTGAATGCAGAGGGCGGAACACAAGCACAGATAATTTTGGCACTGCAAGTGAAAGAAAATGAATTGATAGATCTCTTAGTAAGTGCTGAATTTAGGCTGGGGACCTATCAGGCAGAGTTGGAGAACTTATCAGAGGATCTTGTCTCCGAAACAATCGGACGGAATCCTTCACATTCCAAACTGCAAGATAGTCTACACCAATATGAAATTGACAGAGCGGAACTGCTCGGCAAGTATGATGAAACACACCCCGAAGTGACGGCGATTGACCAGAAAATTAAAGAGACGAAAACACGACTTGATAAAGAAGAGAAAAACATAAAAAGCACAACTTCTTCTTACAATCCACTCCATCAAGCACTCACAGAGAAGGTGAACGAGGCAGAGGCGGCTATTATCAGTCTTAAGAAACAGAAGGATGAGGTCGCTGCCAAAATCGCTGCGCACCTTGAGAAACTTGGTAACTGGTCCCCAACGCAACTGCAATTTTACCGACTTAAGCGGGATGTTGAAATCTATACCACACAAGCGGTGGCTTTAGAAGCGAAGTTGCAGGAGGCGGAAATTTTCGCACAAGCGCGCACAGAGAGTATTAAAACTTTAGATATGGCACGGGCACCCGAAGAACCGTTGAAACCTCGCTTAAAACTGAATCTCGCCTTAGGCGCAATGGCTGGCATGTTGCTGGGCTTTACATTCGCGGTAGCGAAAAGCTACTTTGACGACACATATCTCCGTTTAGAAGATGCGGTGCGCCAATTGGACGCCTTACCCGAATCCCCAAGTTTCCTTGGGGTACTTCCGTCCATCAAAAAACGCAATACGTACCGACTCCCGCTAATTGTTCACGATGCCCCGCAATCAAGGTCAGCTGAGGCGTTTCGCGTCCTACAAGCAAAATTACCGTTTCTGAATCCAGGAGCATCCGTGAGAACAATTCTGGTTACAAGTGCCACTCGGGGCGAAGGGAAAAGCACGATCTCATCGAATCTTGCTGTCGCTCTTGCGCAAAGGGGAAGTAAAGTTTTATTAATTGACGCCGATATGCGTCGTCCCTCACAACACAATACCTTTCCCGGAGAGCAACTTCATCAGGTGGAAGATGCGATAGAGACATCTGACACTGAATTTCCTATTGCGCGCGTTGATGCCCGTAAACCGGGATTGAGTGAAGTCCTTATCCATTTAAACGCAGAAAATCGGGACGACATCCTTCAAACCACAGTCAAACAAACTGACATTCCGAATTTGCATCTTGTGCCGAGCGGCACTGTGCCACCCAATCCAATTGAACTTCTCAATTCGGAAATGATGACAGATTGGTTGGAACTCGCAAAATCGGAGTACGATGTGATTGTGATCGACTCGCCACCGGTCCGTGCTGTTGCCGATCCGATGATTCTGGCAAATATCGTTGATGCCATTGTCTATGTGTTTGACATCACAAAGACCCGACGATTTGATATCCTTACTGGAATCCGACATTTGACAGAAGCCTTCCCGATGAAAGGCATCGGTGTACTTTGCAACATGATTAATCCGAGGCATGCCAAGTCCTACGGTTATTACAGTCGCCACGGCAGTTACTATGGGCTTGTGGATGAAGAATAGCCGTCAGTCGTCAGCAATCGGCAATCAGTAACAAGAGACTTCTGTTAAACCATGACCTCTTAACCGACCTGACCGCCGACCACTATTAAAAAACCCGCCTTGACCGTTGATCGCCATTCTAAGATTGCATCTTTCCCAGACCCGCAGGTGGGCGCGACGTTCCTACTAACCCCGCAAGGACTATCATTGTTAAGATATACGGCAAACTGTTTAACAATTGTCCTGGGATGTTCCATCGGTTCGCGAGTTCTAAAGCGGTAGCGAATCCGAAGAGGAAGCATGCGGCGATGCCACTCAATGGACGCCAATTCCCGAAGATGATCGCCGCGAGTGCAAGGTAGCCACGTCCGGCTGTCATCCCTTTTGTGAAATAATGAACCTCAGATGCTAAAAAACAGCCACCGGTTCCTGCCAAGATGCCGCTTAGCATAACCCCGATATATTGCCATTTCGTCCGACTGAGGCTGAGTGCTGCGAGTGCCTCTGTTGATTCGCCCGCTGCGCGTAATCGCAAACCCCACGGGGTTTTAAACAGGAGGATGTGACTCATCACCATCAATACCGGCAGCAAGTAGACAACGAAACTGTACGATCCAATAAATGGCACTTTCCAATGCGGAAGACCACCTACCTGCTCAGTCGTCGGTAAGAGGTATTCTGTAATCCCTAACGCCAAGATGTTGATACCAACACCTGTGACAATCTGCTCCGCTTGAAAGGTAATCGTTGCGACAGCGTGCAGTAGTGCCAATGCTAACCCAAAGCCTACCCCTACGAGCAATCCGATCCATACTGAACCCGAAACCTGTGTTCCGACGACGTAACCAAAAGCCCCGATGAGCATCATCCCCTCAAGCGCGAGGTTGATGACCCCGGCGCGCTCCGAATAAATCCCGCCGAGTGCAGCGTACCCCAGCGGTGTCGCCATTCGTAAAGTACTTGGAATCATTTTTTAATTTTACCTTGCGGAGGAATAACGTGCGTTAAAACTTTTATGTGCGTTTCTTAAATCCGTCCTCTATTTCATTACGGACTACAGTTATGAAAATTAGTTTAAGACGGCAGCTTGCAACAACGGCGCAAGCGGATATGAGAAAAATGTCAACAAATCAATCGTCTCGTTTAACGCCTTGCGAATAATTAAAAATTCGTGAGATGCCTTCTATGCTAACCAACCAGATAATTAGCATGCCTTGACCTGCAAGAAATAGACCGCGCGGGACCCCCAACAAAATGTCAATATCTAAGGCGACCTTGTTCAGCGTTCCAAATAGGATAGCGGCAGCCAAGATGCCGAAAGGATTATTTCTACCCAAAAGTGCAACTGCTATCCCGGTGAATCCCCACCCTGACGAGAAATTATCTAAAAACCGGTGACGGTAGCCCATCACCTCAGCGACACCTGCCAATCCAGCAACTGCACCGCTCAATGCCATCACCCATATCGTCACAGTGCCGGGATTTATCCCACCGTAAGCCGCAGCATCTCGCGCATTCCCTACCAAGCGAAGTTCATATCCCCAACGAGTATATGTTAAGAAGACATAACAACATACGGCACACCCACAAGCGAGTAAGAAACTCACGTTTAGGGGATTGCTTTGTGGAAGAACTGGGAGCAAAGATGCCAATCTTGGGAGCCGCGCCGCTTCATGAATCTGTTGCGTTTGTGGAATCATCTGACCCGGTTCTTGGTAGACGGAGGTAACAAGGTAATTCATGAAAGCGTACGCAATGAAGTTCATCATGATGGTGTTGATAACTTCATGCGCGCCGTATCTCGCCTTTAAGAGACCCGGAATCGCGCCCCATCCGGCACCAGCGATCATTGCACCACCTATACAGAAAGGGATCAGCAGAAAGGGAGGAAGGTTCAGGTGTATGCCTATCCATGCGGCAGCGAACGCTGCGATATAGAGTTGCCCTTCGCAACCGATATTAAACAGTCCGCTTTTGTATCCGATAGCAACAGCGAGCCCTGTAAATATAAGGGGAGTTGCGTTAAACAACACATAACCGAATTCATCAAGGCTTGCGAACCCGCTGACAAGGATAATACGATAGAATTCCAGTGGATCCTGTCCGCGTATCTGAAGCACAAGTCCACACAAAAGAAAAAATCCAGCAAGCGCAAGGAGGGACGGTATAAAATTAACGAACAAATGTTTGGCTTGGGATGCTCTGTTCCGCAACAGCGCAGCGAACATTTTTTGGATATTCAAGGTTTTCTTGATTAGGACTTACGCACTGTAGCATAAACTGTCAGTTTGTGCGATGTAGAGGGTCGCTAACTCACACGTACGTCTACAGGTCCTACCACCGTAAGAGACGGAATGTCTTATTTCGCGTAAGTCCTGTTGATGTCTCTGTTGAAATTTGACAAATGCCTCAAAACGTGTTATCATACCTGATATTAAGTCTACCAGCAATACACCCATTAATATAGCACAGATGTCGGATTAAAACAATCGTCAGCCTATAGAGGCTTGCGGGACAATGGATAAAAGAAAGGCAGCGATGAGTCCTCATGGAGAAAGAAAGAGCGATCCCCTCACATCTTGAAAGCGAAAATGCCGGAATTGACCCTCCTGCTGTTCTCGGTGGAACACCAGTTTTTGAAAAGACAGCTGATGCGCCGTATCCGAAGTTGGAGCAGTGGAGCCAGATGACAGAAGAAGAGGCTCAGGTCGTCTACGAGATGACGCTTCGGAACGAACTCTCCGGTGCCTCCCCGACTGTTCAGGAATTTGAGCGAACTTGGCGTGAACGCCACCAGACCCGATTCGCATTGAGCCTCACCAATGGCACAGCGGCACTACACAGCGCAATGTTTGGACTCGGTGTCGGTCCGGGCGATGAAGTTATCTGTCCGACGTACACATGGATGGGATCAATTACGCCAGCACTGACGTTGATGGCAAAGCCGGTTTTCTGTGAAGTGGATCCCAGAACATTGTTAATCGATGTTGCTGATGTTCGACGACGCATTACATCCCGAACCAAAGCAATTGTGGCGGTACATCTGTGGGGCAATGTGTGTGACATGGATGCGCTCATGGCACTCAGTGCAGAGACGGGCGTGCCAGTCATAGAGGATTGTTCTCACGCACATGGTGCCTCTTACAAGGGCGTACCGTGTGGCAGCATCGGACAAGCAGGGGCGTGGAGTTTACAAGGTAGCAAACCCATTAGCGGGGGCGAAGGTGGGATGCTTGCCACCAACGATGCCGCAATTTTTGAAAGGGCTTGTTTGCTCGGGCAAGTCAATCGTCCTGCCAACGTTGTCGGAGAAACAGTGGAAGGACTGCGTTATGCGCATCTCCCACCGATGGGACTTGGTGTTAAATTTCGCGCACATCCGCTTGCAGTCGGTATCGCTTCGGTGCAGCTAAAGAAACTTGATGAACTCAATGCAAATCGCCGCGCTTACATCCAAGAAATCTCTGATGGGTTGGAGGAGATTCCGGGCGTTTCTCCTATTGAAACATATCCAGGAACTGAGCCAGCCGGATTCTTCGGATTTCCTATCCACTATCACGAGGAAGAGATGCACGGGCTACCGGCACCGATATTCGCCGATGCGTTGAGAAAAGAAGGGGTTTTGGCAAATAATAATCCGTACCCACTGGTTGTTGGCGATGGTGTGCCTGTATTTTCAGGGAGTCGGTCTCCGACAAATAGCAATCCGTATCCGCTTCTACATACCTTACCGCTCTTCACACATGGACTCGATATGTACATGGACGGTCGCGGGGTCCTCTGCACCAACGATATGGGTGGAGAATTTAAAACCTATGCTCCAGGGGATTTGCCTGTGACTGAAAGGACCTGTTCGCAGCTCATATTTTTACCGTTGTTGACAGAACCTGTAGCAGGTGCTGTGTCAGGAATTATGGATGCTATTCGCAAGGTATCTTCACACAGCGATCTGATAAATGGTAGTGGGTAGTCAGTTGTTAGTTGTCAGAGGTTACCTGTAAAGTTGCGGAGTTGTGATGACTTTCCAACTTTCGCACACTTCCTAACTTCAAAACTTGAATGTTAATGTTGAAGATCGCTTAGGAGGCACCCTAATCAAAAAAACGGAATTTTCAGCTCGAACCCGCGCCCAGAATATAGAAACCTTCAAGACTGAACTGTTAGATGTTTTAGTTATCGGTGGTGGTATTGTCGGTGCGGGTTTAATCCGAGATCTTGCACTCAACGGCGGCATAAAAGCCGGCTTGATTGAGCAAGGTGATTTTGCAAATGGAACGAGTAGTGCCACGTCTCAACTCGTCCATGGTGGATTTCGCTATCTGCTTAAGCGCGACATTGAACTCGTCAAAAATTCACGTAGGGAGCGTGAAATCCTCTGTCGGATCGCGCCGAATCTTGTCAAACCGATTCCGTTAGCACTGCTTTGTTACAAAGGGGACCCGTATCCGTTAACAGGCATACAACTCGCTGCGCATTATTACAATTGCCTCTCTAAAACAGATGAAAAGGAGAAGTCAATAGCGATTCGTGATGTCCGAAAGATACGGCATCTTGTCGGACCTATTGCTACAAACACCTTAAAAGGGGGTGTTCTGTTATGGGATAGCACAGTTGACGATGCTCGATTGACGCTTGCAACACTCAAAGATGCCCATCGGCACGGGGCTATTGTCGCAAATTATGTCCGTTTTCTTGATTTCGTCGGTCATCGAGAGACTGTTAACACCGGGAATCGAATATATAAGGTATCCGCTGAGAATGTTATTTCTGGACAACGTTTTGAGATCTCGGCACGGAAAATTGTGTCCGCAACGGGACCCTGGAGCGATCATATATGGCGTAAAGATCCGAGTTACGACGGTATACCGCGTTTACTGACAGAAAACGCGAAAGGCATTCATCTCGTCTTACCGCGCTGTGGAAAAGAGGACAACGCTGATGCTTACGGTCTAATATCTTTTACACAGGTGGAGAAACAGCGGAGACGTAATCCGCGAGTTATTTTTATCCTGCCCGGTGCCCACAACACATCCATTGTTGGCACCACCGAAACAACACCGAAGGAGGACTTGGCATCAGTCCGTCCATCAGCGAATGAAGTGACGTATCTGCTCTCGGAAGCACAGCGAATTTTTCCAGAAAAGCCCCTCAATAAAGATACTATCATTGCGGCTTATGCCGGTACTCGACCCCTCATCGCGGCAAAACGGCACGTGCACGGATTCACAAAAACCGGTTTTGTTTCGAGGGAGCACTTAATTACAGAGAGTCCAAGCGGGATAATGTATCTCTATGGTGGAAAACTCACCACACACCGTCAGATGGCGGAAGAGACTGTGAACCATCTTGCCGAATTTCTAAACGTCCCACGTGCTTGCAAAACTGCCATCTATCCATTGCCGAATGCGGTTGGGGAGGCATCGGATGCTGATGCAGAACGTCTCGTTAACCGATATGGCGAAGGGTATAGCACGATTCTAAAGTTCATTACCAAGGATGGGACACTTGCGGAGCGAGTCACACCATCTCTTCCGTTCACGAAAGCTGAACTACTCTATGCCTATTGGGGTGAAATGGCAATCACGCTTGAAGATCTCCTCTGGCGGCGCACACGGATCGGTTGGACTCCGGGCCAAGGCATCGATATAGCACCCAAGATCGCGCAATTTTTGGGCGAGAAAAACAATTGGAGTCATACCAAAATCGCCGCAGAGGTCGAGGCATATCGGGAACGTATCCGTTGGTTAAATTTTAATCTGTAGAGGAATAAAACCCTCCTGTGACTGACAACCGATGGCTGACAGCTGATAACTACAAAAAAATGGAAGTTTATCGTTGGGAAGACCGAAAATTTGGGAAACTTGAACCTTTACGCTTCGGCGAGGAACGCGACTTCGAGGATCTGCTCGAGAAGGATGCAACGCTGGTCCTCGGCGAACCACTTTGCGTTATCAGTAGGCAACCGCCCCTGAGTACATCAAAACAGAAGATTGACCTGCTCGCACTCGACCGACAAGGCAATTGCGTGATTGTTGAACTCAAGCGCGGAAAGCCCTCTCGGACGGCAATCACACAGATTTTAGAGTATGCCGCCGGGGTTGCTCAACTTTCATTTATAGATTTGGAGACGCTCGCGTATCGCTGGTGCCAACAACAGGGCAAAGAATTCTCCTCCCTCACTGCGCTACATAGCGAATTCTTTGGATATGAACCCGGTGATATTCGGAAATCGGCATTCAACCAAAAACAGCGATTGGTGCTTGTTTCCGAGGGAGTAGACGCGCGCGTCTTAGAGGTCGCAGAATACCTACGGGCTTTGGGGCTTGATCTCACCTATATCTCTTATTTTTCCTACCACGCCCCTGATGAAATCTTGGTCGCAACCGAGACCGTCCTGGGTGGAACGCTCGTCAAAGAGGAAGAACGGAGTTATGGGCACACCACACAGCGATTTATGACCCTTGAATTGTTCACTGAGATGTTACAGGAAAACGAGGAACTCTCTCAAATTGCCCATGAATTTCTGGAATACGTTGAGGCGTGCGGTGCAACACTTCGACCCCGCATCGCGAAACTCAGGATGACTTTTGGGGGACATTGGTGGCTCGACACGTATCCCTCACGAAGAGCAACTCACTTCCGGGTTGATGTCCACGGCGACTTCACACCGCTTCATATTGTTGAGTGCAGAGCCAATTTACCCAATGTAACAGTCAAGAATTTCGGCATCTCTTTTAACATCGCTTCCAAAGCCCATCTTGACTATGCGATTGAGATTTTTGAACGCGTCCGTAACTCTATCCTATCTTCATAGTTTTTTAATTTTACCTTGCAGGTAAATAACGTATGTTGCGAACTTCACGTGCCTTTCTCAAATCTGCCTGCGTGTTTTTGCTTGGGCGTTTCTGCGGATTTCTGCGTATTATTGCAGGCTACAGGTTGGGTATAAGGAAAGAAACATTAACATTCCCAAACCCAGTCGCGACGTAACCGAAAACCTGCAAGGACAATGGACGCAGCAGCCCAGGAGCAATAAATTAAAAGTGCGTTTTGCCCATCCTGAATTTCTCCATTTTCTATGGGCAGTGCCCCCCTTGGTACTGTTGCTTCTCTTTGGATTACAACAGAAACGGAAAGCCCTGTTGAGATTCTACAGCAATGTGGATCCATCACACCTACAACGGCACAAAGTTCAAGCGGGATTGTTGCTGCTGAGTTATTTCCTCCTAACGCTTGCAATCGCACGGCCACAGTGGGGTGCCAAGCCTGAATCCGTTGCAGAGCGGTTAGATGTCATGATCGCATTGGATATCTCAACCAGTATGCTTGCCAAAGATGAAGAATCCGTTCGACGATTGCCCCTTGCGAAAGAGGTTATATTTTCGCTATTAGAGGAGCTGGAAGGCGACCGGGTCGGATTACTCTACTTTGCTGAAGCGAGTTTCGTGGTGTGTCCCTTGACGAGCGACACCGCCACCCTCAGAGAATTCTTGGATGCGATAACCGCCGAAACTCTTACCCACAGCGGGACCCGTATCGGCAATGCTATTGAGACAGCGACCGCTCGACTGAGTTCAAATCAAAACGATACGACAGCAATAGATACCGATTTCGAGGGGCAGAAAGTCCTGATCCTTTTTAGTGACGGGGAAGACCACGGTGAAGAAGCGATTGAGGCGGCAAGAACTGCGACTCAACAGGGCGTACACATTTATTGTGTCGGCATTGGTAACGCTGTCAAACCCGTACCTATTCCGCTTCCGCGGGATACTGCTACGGAAACCGATCCATACAAGCGCGACGTCAATGGACAACTCGTGCTAACAGTGTTAGATGAACTTCGCCTGCAAGAAATAGCCGAAGTGGGAAATGGCAATTATTATCATGCGAATGGGGGGATTGTTCAGTTAACGGCGGACTTAGCACGTCTCGAAAAACAGAAGTTCAGAATCCGTTCAGATGGCGAGTATCAGGAACGGTTTCAATTATTTGTGGTTGGGGTGTTAATTCTGCTTATCTGTGAGAGATGGTTGTCAACAGGCGGTAATCGGCAATCAGTCACAAGAGGGTTCTCTTAAACGAAACCTCTTAACCGATAACTGTTAACCGAAAGGGTTTTCGTAGAAAACCCCGGTGAATGCCACACGGAGAACCTTCATACCGTTGATTCACCGAGAACCATTATGCCTTTCTGAGCGACAAGCCACCTGGACGAAAACGCATTAAGAGGATAAGAATAATTCCAAAAATAAGATAGCGTGCGCCACCAAATTGGTACGGGATAATCACACCCGGTCTCAGCACTTCACCCAACGACCCAAGAATCGCTGCGCCTATCATTGCCCCCCTTATACTTCCCATACCTCCGAGGACTACCATACAGAGAATGAGGATTGATTCCCAGAATTCAAAGAAAGGGGCACTAATGTTAACCTGGAATTGGGCGACGAAGCCTCCACCTAATCCACCGATTGCTGCACTCACTGCAAACGCCAGTGCTTTATAACGACTCACATTAATTCCCATACTCTCTGCCGCCTGTTCATCTTCGCGAATCGCGACCCATGCTCTACCGACACGAGAATGCTGCAGTCGATAGGTGACAAAAACGACCAAGATTAAGAGAATAAGAATATGATAGTAGTTGTGCCAATTCTGGTTGAATACCACTCCAAAAAGGGCAGGCGGTGGAATATCACGAACAAATCCATTTGGACCGCCAATCAACCACTGTTCGTTTTTCACGATACGGAAAAGCAGTTCAGCAAATCCAAAGGTGACAATCGCGAAATAGTCACCCGTGAGTCGTAAAGTGGGCGCGCCACGCAACAGCCCCCACAACGCCCCATTAATTACAGCCAGGGGCAACGCGATCCAATAAGTCACCCCAAGCCGTGCCATCAATAGCCCTGCCGTGTAGCCGCCTATAAGATAAAAACCGACGTAGCCTAAATCAAGGAGACCCGTGAATCCACAGACAATATTCAGTCCGATAGCGAGGAGCATATAGAGATATGCGCGGACAATAATCCGAAGCATGTAATCGCCACTTGGGAAATTCAGGTAAATATCGTACTGCGACAAGAAAAGGGATATCGCATCTACGCCGTACATCAATAACGGTAGAAAACAGACGAACAACCCAAAGATGATATTTTTCGGTGTTAATTTGTTTTTCATACTAAGCTCGGTGTCCCGTTGATCTTCCAAACAATCCAGATGGACGAATAACAATGACTGCGATCATGATAATATAGGCAATCGCTAACCGGTACCCTGAAGAGATATATCCGGCACCAATCACTTCGGCAATTCCGATGATGATGCCGCCCAGCATTGCACCTGTAATATTACCTATGCCGCCCAGAACAGCCGCGGCAAAAGCCGCTACCCCTTTATAGTAGCCCATCGTCGGCGTAACCACTTCCCGCAAACCTACCATTACACCCGCAACGGCTCCTAAAGATGAACCGATAATAAATGTTATAGCAATTACCTGATTTGTCCTTATACCCATCAGGTTTGCTGCAACCGGACTTTGCGCGCACGCGCGCATCGCTTTTCCGATTTTGGTCAGGTAGATTAACCTATTCAGGGCAATCATTAAAACGAGTGCCAACAGGATAATAAACACGTCCCTATAAGGTAAAGTTGCGCCACCGGGGAGCGGGATCGCATTTTGACTGAGAAAAACGGTCGGGAGGACTTCGGTAGGAAATTGACGGGGACGGGCTGACCAAATCATGCGAGCCAAGTTTTGCAACGCAAGTGACATACCTATTGCTGTAATCAACGCCGACAAACGCGGGGCGTTTCGGAGGGGGCGGTACGCTACCAAGTCAATCAGCATCCCCAATATTCCACATAGAATCATACTCAGTGGCAACGCGATCCAAAACGGTATACCGAAGACTGTTATAAGCATGAGGGCAATATAGGCACCAAACATGAAAATTTCGCCATGTGCGAAGTTAATCAGCTGAATAATGCCATAAACCATGGTATAACCGACGGCGATGAGCGCATAGATGCCACCGAGCACCAATCCGTTAATAATTTGTTCCAAAAATTGCGCCATAGTTCCCTTCTTTGGGTATTGATGCCATAGAGAGACACTGGTGCCCTATCCTTACATTGCTGTAAGGGAAAATCCATTTTAAAAAATTAATCTAATTCAAGTAGTTGTTGATCCGCGGCAATAAATTGTCCATCTTTCACAATTTTCACGTAAGCGGGTTTATTAACTGTGTCACCATTTTTGTCAAAATAGGTTAATCCCGTCACCCCTTTGTAGCCTTCCTCAGGTGTATCCAAGGATGCCAAATGGTCACGGATAGCTTTGCGATTCTCTGCAACGGATGCTTCCGAATTATAGGTTTTTTCAAGAGCGTCCGCAATCATTCCAACGGCATCATACGTCAATGCAGCCCACGTATCAGGTGCCACTCCGTGAAGCGATTCAAAATTAGATGCCATCTGTAGTGCGTCTTCTCCAGCGGCACCAAACGTGAAAGGTGTCGTCAGATAAGCACCCTCTGCGGAGGTACCGGCGATTACGAGGAAATCTGGTGAGTCCACACCATCGGCACCGAAAAACTGTGCGGTAATCCCAGCCTCACGTGCCTGCTTGATAATCAAACCTGCCTCACTATAAAGCCCGGAGACGAAAATAGCGTCTGGATTTTTCGCCTTAATACTCGTAAGTTGTGCTTTAAAATCGGTATTATCCCGATCATAGGCTTCAGAAGCAACGAGGTTAAGCCCTATCTTTTCGGATTCCTCAACGAATGCGTCTCTTAAACCACGTCCATAATCGTCGTTATCGAAAAAGACAGCAACCGATTGAAGGTCTGTCAAGACCTTGTCAATGTATTGTGCGATGAATTTTCCTTGGAAATCGTCCCGATACAAGTTGCGGAATGTCCAATCGCTTCCCTCGCAAACGGTCACATTCGTGGAACCAGGGGACAGTTCAACGATACCAGCCCGTTGGTAAATAGGCTTACCCGCCAGCGAGCAGGAACTGTTAAAGTGCCCAACAACCGCGAGAACTTGCAAGTTACTGGCAATACGTTCTGCTACGAGGCTTGCCTCTGCATCTTTGCCGGCATCATCCTCAAAAAGCAGCGTCAACTTCATACCGTTTATGCCACCAGCGTCATTAATCTCTTTTTCTCGGAGCTCAGCACCGCGTTTGATCATTTCCCCAAATGCTGCTGCGTTCCCTGTAAAGGGCGCGGCTACGGCAACTTTGAGTTCTCTCTGAGTTTCCTGTTTGTCCTTACTTGGGGGTTGGCACCCCCAAATAGATACAAGCCCTACTATCAACAATATTATAATGCAATTTCTCATCTTACTTATGTACTCCCTTTATTGTGTAGGGTTATTTAGTTTTAAGAAATTATCGGATTCCCCGTCTTTTTTGGAGATCCGATGCGGGAAATTGAGGAAACACCCAAGCAAAAACGCCCAAGCAAAAACCCCTATCAAAAACACCCTCAGCAAGAACACTGCACCTACCTGACCTGGTTCCTCAAAAACCCCTTAAAGAACGGAAAACTAAAGAACCCTGCGTATTATCAATGCGACTTAAGCCATTGAGGTTATCGTTATTCTATGGCAAAACCTGCCTGAAGTCAATTTTAAATTCTAATTTATCCTCTTTGCCATTCGGATGGACTATTCGGACTTGAGGAACAATGATTCGAATATCTGTGGCGGCACTCTCAAGTCGGTCAAAAATTAAGAAACCGCTCCGTTTCGCACCGGAGAACAGCTTTGCGCCTTCAAAGATGTGGTCCTCCATCACGATACGCCCCAACTCAAGGGCTTCGGCATCTATGTAAGACTGGTAGTGACCGTAGTACGGATAGTAGCCGTAAGCGGTAGGAACGTAAGGGTAACCTCCCTCCCACGTGTTACTCTGGGAAAGATCTACGTTGTCATAAAGTGAGTCGAAATAATCGTTGGATAGATTGGCGTATTGCACGCCGTTTCCATCAACGAGGATGGCTGTATCGTCAACCAAAACGCGTCGGTTATCCCGGTTATGGACTGTAATGTCGAACACCGTATAGATGGGTTCGACAGCACCACTCTTCTGAACCAAGAGATAAGGATTCACTCTCGGATCTTCGGTGAGCGCAAACAATTCTACCTCATCAAACGGTTTAATAGTAACGGCAATCCCCTTTTTTTCCACAGTTGCTGCACCTGACGCTGGATCAATCTGTGCGTTAAAACGTCCCTCAATGGGCTCCATATAGACATCGACTGAGGGTTGCGGAGGGACAGCACAACCTGCTGATAACACGCCTATTAAGAGAAACATACCGATTTTGCCCATAATCTGATACCGGAAGTGGATGCGATCTTTCGTACGACTCATCAGTCTCATCCTCCTATGTTACTATATTTTACGTCGCGTGCATTTTATTGTCAAAGTTTTTAATTTCACCTTGTGGATAAGTTGGGTCTCTGAAACTTGAACGTTTCTGCGTTCGAGTCGCCGAAACGTTGTTTGGACTTGGATTGCATTATAGTAAAACCGAAAAATAAATAGACATTCGCCCCTCCCCTGGTAGGGTTTTTGCTGGGGGTGTTTTTGATAGGGGTTTTTGCTTGGGTGTTTCCCCAATTTCTTCTTGCTTGGGGTTTTTGATAGGGTGTTTCCTCAATTTCCTCAATTTCTTCAAGGTTTCTAACCTCGCCGGTGCGGAGTGTCTAATTAATTCTAAACCTTACTATAAACGATGGATTGCTGGGGAAACACCCAAGCAAAACACTGCCAACAGCTAATAGCTATTCTAAAATTCCCATCTTAGCAAGGGGACGCGCTGATGCCAGACCAGCATTCCGATCGCTGTGCCAATTGCTGCCCCCGCCATCACATCTGACGTATAATGCCGTCCGAGATAGATACGCGAAAAACCGACGAGTCCAGCACCGATGTAGAGCGGAATTCGCCATTTCGGATACCGGTACCCCAAAATCGTCGCTGAACTGAACGCCAAGGATGTATGTCCAGACGGAAACGCCGGATTTCCCAAACTCTCATCAAGGGGACGTTTCCGACCAATCAACCTCTTCATACCAAACGTTACCAACCCAGTGCCGAGGAATGCGGAAGACAAAAGCCTTCCAGTTTCCTGATGCGCTTCATCACCGTAAGCCATAAGGAGAACAGAAAGTCCCATAACTGCCCGATAATGCCCAAATTCTGTTATCCCTTCCATGAGCGTCCACATCGGCTCTCGGTGTGGTGGCGCATCATAGATACGATCAAAAAGCGCCTGATCCCATCTCGATAGAAAGTTCTCTGCATTTGCTTCTGATCCTGCTATAAGAGTGCAGAAAACCAGCACACAGATAAGTGATGATTTAAGAGATTTAGAGAGTATGTAACTTGTACACCGATACTGCATCGGGCAACCTGACTTTGTCTATTTATTGTATCTTCTATAATTTTATGGTAAAATCTACAATTACTTTGGGCTCGTGGGTAGGCAGAATTAGCAACAGCACCTTCCTTTTTACACAGATGAGGTATCCCCTCCGGAGTTCTGCTGTTCTTCGGTGTTTAGTATACGCTTAGGCACACGCACATCACAATGCTGAAAATGGAGATAAAAAGATGCGAATACGCAATGCCGTGGTTGAGTATGATATAGAGGAGGCGGCAGCGATGCTGGATATCTCATCCTCAGATCTCAAACAGGCGGTCAGTGCTGGACACCTCCAGTATTACTATCGACTCGGTGAAGATGACTATCTGTTCCATGAAGCGAGTCTCCGCGCTAACAAAGACCTGCTTTCGCAGGAAGACTATCTCACTAAAGTACTAAGCACATGTTCATCTGCGGAGACTACCACGGCACCTGACGCATCGGAAGAAGATCCACCGTCCACGCCATCCGATCCATAACCCGTTCCTGTATTTCCAATTTAATCGGTCGATTTTCCATGCGTCCTATTCTCTTCAAGCTTTATGCGAATTTGATAGGCGCGCCGATAAAGCGCGCCTACCGGAAAATGGTTTGAATCCTCCCATTTTCGTTAGTGTGCTTTAAGCCTGCCCCAAGTCGTCGCGAGTTTACCTTGTGCTTCCACTGCGGTGAGTGTTAATCCAAGACCGTTGTTCATAATATCATTGACCTCTTCCGCTGATAAACCACGTTTCCAGATGTTGAGGTCATCCATCAATCCAGTGAAAGGTCGGTTGTCATCAATGTTACGACCAACGCGTGCCCCTTGATCCCAGTCGCCTGCGATAGGAGTGGGAACACGAGCTTTTTCTTCGCCGACAATTTCACCATTGATGTAAAGCACGGCTAATCCCTCAGCACGGCTGAATGTACCACCGTAATGTATCCATTCGTTGGCTTTATTTTCACCACCCCGGATGTCGAATATTGTTTGACCAGGGCTTCGATTGAGCCAACGATAGTTTCCATCCCCACGAGCTTCGGGGTGTACAAGCCATGTGTTATCGGCTGCGCGGGCGTTGAAAATCGCCATATCTGCGACAGATTCAACATTGATCCACGCGAGGATACTCATGCCTTCGGTAGGAATGTCCTCAGCCTTAACATTGGCACCATCTAAATCCAAGAAACTGCCGGATGCGAAATGGGCGGCTTTGCCGAACTTCCCATCATTAGATTGTGTGACGTCTCCATTAATCGCTCCGTCGTAACCACGTCCGGATTTCTCAATGATAGTATCTCCGGTGAAGTCTTCATAATCAAAATATAGTACCAAATCCGGATCTAAAACATCAGCGGACACGTGCTGAACCTTTGCTGTTAGTAAACAGAGAGCACCTATCAGAAGTAGACACACCAGATAAGGGGTTAGTATAAGATTCCGTTTCATCATTTGAAATCCTCCTTTTACTTTTTTATGTAGCCACTTTCATTGGTTTTGCATCACTTTGATGCCTTAAGTTTTCCCCAGATAGTCGCCAGTTTACCGTGTGCTTCCACAGCAAGAAAGGCTTCAACACCATCGTTCATAATGGCATTGACTTCTTCCTCTGTCAAACCACGTTTCCAGACGTTGAGGTCATCCATCAGTCCAGCGAAGGGACGGTTGTTGTCAATGTTATAGCCAACGCGCGCCCCATTATCCCAGTCTGGCGCAATGGGTGTGCCGACACGCGCTTTCTCTTCACCGACATTTCTTCCATTAATATAAAGTATAGCTTTCCCATCGGCGCGGCTGAAGGTACCAGCGTAATGCTGCCATTCATTCGCTTTGTTATCACCGGCGCGAATGTCAAAAATAGTAGCACCGCCAGGACTCCGATTGAGCCAACGATACTTGCCACTACCACGTGCTTCGGGATGTACAAGCCACGTATTATCACCTGCCCGCGCATTGAAAACTGCCATATCTGCGATGGCTTCAACATTAATCCACGCGACGATACTCATGCCTTCAGTAGGAATATCTTCAGGCTTAATATTGGGACCATCTAAGTCGAGAAAACTTCCGGTTACGAAGTGGGCGGCTTTGCCGAACTTCCCGTCATTGGATTGTGTAACCTTTCCATTAATCTCACCGTCATAGCCACGTCCGGATTTCTCAACAACGCTGCCGCCATTAAAATCTTCATAATCGAAGTACAACACCAAATCCGGATCTAAAACATCAGCTGAAAAAACTTCTATTGCAGGCACACAGAAAGCACCTATCATAAGTAAACACACCAGATAAGGGGTTAGTTTACACGTTAGTATTGTAAATATCGGGTTCCGTTTCATTCTTATCAGGTCCTCCTTAGATGAACCATTCCTTCACTTTTTTACAAAACGATTCATTTACCTTAAAGTTTACCACTTTTCTATTCGGGTCTGCAACCCAAACGAAAAAAATCTTGATTTTAACTTCACTTTGCGTTAAACTGATTTGAGAAATAAATAGAAAAATGGATAAAAAATAGGACGTTATGAGGGAGCGTAAGGTTGCAAAGTGTAGGAATTATTCCAGCACGTTATGCCTCAAGCCGTTTTGAAGGCAAACCATTGGCGAACCTGCTCGGGAAGCCGATGGTGCAGCATGTTTACGAAAGTGCGTGCCGCGCAAAAACATTAGATGAAGTCATTGTTGCTACGGATGACCAACGGATTTATGATGCCGTCAGACGTTTCGGTGGAAATGTCCAGATGACCGGTCAATGTGCGACAGGTACTGAACGAGTCGCCGTCGTCGCAGAGCGTTTGACTTGTGATATTGTTGCCAATATCCAAGGGGATGAACCGTTGCTTGAACCTGCACAGATAGATATAATGCTGCAGCCTTTTATTGACAGCCCAGAGGTACAAGTTTGCACGTTAAAACAACGGGTTGAAACCGCCATAGACTATCGGGACGTTAACGTTGTTAAAGTCGTGACAGATCTTCGGGGCGATGCGTTGTACTTCTCGCGTGCTCCTATGCCCGGAAAGGTCGGTGAAACAGAGTTACATAAGTTTCCAGTGTATCGGCATGTCGGCTTGTACGCTTATCGTCGAGAGCAACTTCTCGCGTTCACGAGGTGGAACAGTACACCTTACGAACTCGCAGAAGGGTTAGAGCAATTGCGTTTTTTAGAGCATGGTGTCCCTATCCATGTCGTTGAAACGAATACCCCGCTTATTGGGGTCGATGTCCCTGCCGACTTGGAGCGGGTGAAAAAAATTTTGGAGGCTTCATAAGGTAAATTCCATGACAAAATATATTTTCGTGACGGGCGGCGTTATCTCAGGTATCGGTAAAGGAATCACAACCGCGTCCCTTGGCAGATTACTCATTAACCGCGGGTTTAAGGTGATTGTCGTTAAGATTGATCCATATCTCAACGTAGATGCAGGTGTGATGAATCCGTTTCAACATGGTGAGGTCTTCGTCACCCATGATGGCGCAGAAACCGATCTGGATATAGGGAACTATGAACGGTTTTTCGGCATTGATCTGAACAAGTATTCCAACTTTACTACGGGCTCTGTCTACAGTGAAGTGATCGCAAAAGAACGGCGAGGGGATTACCTCGGTCAAACCGTGCAGCTGATCCCACATATCACTGATGAAATCAAAGGTCGCATCTATCAGATTGGGAAGGACAACGAAGCTGAAATCGTCATTACGGAGATAGGTGGAACGATTGGCGACTTTGAAATGCCGCCTTTCGTTGAAGCCATTCGTCAGATGGCAGTTGAGGTCGGGCGCGACAATACGATGTTCCTCCATGTCTCTCTCATTTATACCCTACCTAACGGCGAAAGCAAGAGCAAACCGACACAACATAGCATCCGCAAACTCCAAGAGTTGGGAGTCCAGCCGGATCTATTGTTATGTCGTACCAGCCAGTCGCTGGACGAGGCGTTTCGCCAGAAAATCGCACTCCTCTGCGGTATTAGTGAAAATTATATTTTTGAAGGATTGGACACGAAATGTGTAGATGAAATCCCTCTCAATTTTGAACGACAAGGCATGGGGCATCTCGTTCTAAAGAGACTTGGACTCGAAGCACGCCCACCGATGGATGCTGAATGGGTCGCAATGGTTGAAAAACTCAAAAATCCGAATCAGAAAGCCCGGATCGCTATTGTTGGCAAATATACGACCGGCAGCGATGCCTATATCAGCGTACAAGAAGCACTTAAGCACGGCGGGATTGCTAACGAAGCCTCTGTTGAAATTGAGTGGATAGAAGCTGAATCGCTCACAGAACACCCAGACCTCGATAGTGTTTTTCAGGACGCCGATGGGATACTGGTTCCAGGGGGGTTCGGTTATCGCGGGATAGAAGGGATGTTGGTTGCCGCACGATACGCCCGTGAAAATAAGATTCCGTACCTGGGATTGTGCCTCGGAATGCAGTGTCTGGTGATTGAGTTTGCTCGACACGTTGCGAAACTAAAACACGCAAACAGCACAGAAGTAGATGAAGAAACACCTTATCCTGTAATAGATTTAATGCATGATCAGCGCGCTGTCGCTGATCTCGGTGCAACAATGCGACTTGGACACTACCCGTGCGTCCTCAAAGAAAACACCAAAAGCTACACCGCCTATCAACAACCTATTATTGTAGAACGACACCGTCATCGCTATGAATTAAATAATCAGTACCGCTCGCAATTAGAATCGGCAGGTCTCTGTTTTAGCGGTCTGTCCCCGGATGAAAGCCTCGTCGAGATCGCTGAGGTAGCCGATCATCCGTGGATGGTAGGTTCACAATTTCATCCTGAATTCCAATCGAAACCGCTTCTCCCGCACCCGCTTTTCCGAGATTTTATCGCGGCGGTCCTCTCCCATCAATACCACATTAATCATCCGGAAGAGGAAAAGAAATAATGAAAAATACTGCTACAGTACTCACCCGCGCTTGGTATGGGGATGAAGAACTGACGTTGAATTTCCCTGCAGGTTGGGAAGTAGACGTATTGGCACCGAAAGATGCTCCTGCGCTTTCGGATGCCCAGATTGAACGTGCGTTCGCTGAACCGATCGGCACACCCCGAATCTCGGAACTGGCGAAAACTAAAAAAAGTGCCGCTATTATTGTAGATGACCTGAGCCGTCCGACACCCGCGGCGAAAGTTATTCCATTCATCTTACGTGAGTTGGCATCAGCAGGTGTTCCGAAATCAGAAATTCGGTTTGTTGCTGGTATCGGTGCCCATCGACCTCTTACCGATGAAGATATTGTGAAAAAGGTTGGCGCAGATATCGCTGCTGAATACGAAGTAACCAATCATAACTTTATGAGCGGGGACCTGCAGGCGTTTGGTAACCTTGAGAACGGCACGCCGGTGTATCTCAACCGTATCGTCGCGGACGCGGATTTTAAAATCTGTCTCGGTGGTATCTATCCTCACAGTTCCGTCGGCTTTAGCGGCGGCGCGAAACTTATTGTCCCCGGTATCGCTGGTTTCACCACAATGTACTATTTCCATACTTTTCCACCGGGTCGCGGACCCGCAGTGATTGAGGGACAGAGTGATGAACCCGACCGTCGCGACACCTCCGAATTGGCAGCAGGTGTTCTCGGTCTTGATGTGATCGCCAACGTCGTGCTTAATAGTCGTCGGGAAATTTGCGGACTGTTTGTCGGTGATTTTATCAAGGCGCATCGTAAAGGGGCACATTTCGCGATGGATACCTATGGGACAGTAATACCGGAAACAGTTCGGAAAGAGACAGATCTGGTGGTGATTAACTGCTATCCGCTCGATGCTGATGCGATTCAACTCGATAAGGCATTGGCGGCTTTAAGCTATTTTGAAAACGCTTACACAATAGCACTCTATCCTGCAAGCGATAGCAGCTGCTACCACGGGTTGTTCGACCGAATCGACTACGCACGCTACCTCCGACAACGAGCCGAGCAGCCGCCACCGAAAGCCCCTACGCAGCAGATTGGGCGGCGCGGACAACTTCACGTTTGGTCTGAGCATTTTTTGGCAGATGACTTCTATAAGGAGTACCCGGCATCACTCCTTTTCCGAGATCTTGAAGAACTGATTCAACTGTTTTCGGAGAAACTTCCGGCAGACACCAGCGTCGCTATTTTACCTGTAGGAGGAATACAGGTACTCACATAAACGCTCCGCGGTAAAGTATTTGGCTTGTAATCTAACCGCTATGAGGAGTAGAACACTAAACACCCTTGCAAGAGCACCGATGTGTCTGCAACTGGATAGGACACACCATCTCTTTCACGCATTTCTGTGATGCACAACTGGAGGGCAATTATGAGTAACACTGCTACGATGCACTCCCGTGCTTGGTACGGAGACGAGGAACTGACACTGAATTTTCCGACCAACTGGGAAGTAGAGGTATTGGGTCCGAAAGATGCTCCCGCGCTTTCAGATGCCCAAATCGAACGAGCGTTTGCTGAACCCATCGGCACACCCCGAATCTCGGAACTGGCGCAAGGTAAGAAGAGTGCCGCTATTGTCGTGGACGACTTGAGCCGTCCGACGCCCGCGGCGAGAGTTATTCCATTTCTCCTGCGCGAGTTAGCAACGGCAGGTCTCCCGAAATCCGAAATCCGATTTGTTGTCGGTGGTGGCTCCCATCGTCCGATTACCGATGAAGAGATTGCGAAAAAGATCGGAGCGGATATCGCTGCTGAATATGAGGCAACAAACCACAATTTTATGGGTGGTGATTTACGCGCCTTAGGGAACCTCGATAATGGTATGCCTATCTATCTAGACAGTGTCGTCGCGGATGCGGATTTCAAGGTTTGTTTGGGCGGCATCTATCCACACGGTTCCGTGGGCTTTGGTGGTGGTGCGAAGTTAGTTGTACCGGGGATTGCTGGTTTCGCGACGATGTTCTATTTTCATACCTTTTCACCGGGGCGTGGACATGCAGTGATTGAAAGACAGGGCAACGAACCCGATCACCGCGATTTCTCCGAAGCCGTAGCAGGTGTCCTCGGACTTGATGTGATCGCTAACACAGTACTTAACAGTCGTCGGGAAATTTGCGGACTGTTTGTTGGAGATTTCGTGCAGGCGCACCGTAAGGGAGCACATTTCGCATTGGACACTTACGGCACGGTGATACCGGAAACGAGTCAAAAAGAGACGGACCTCGTTGTGCTTAACTGTTATCCGCTTGACAGCGATCCAATTCAAACGGGTAAGGCGATGTGGGCACTATCCCATTTTGAGAAAGCGTACAGCATGGCACTCAACCCCGCAAGCGACGGTATCTGCTACCACGGGTTGTTCGAGCAGATTGATTATGTCCGCTTCGTTCAGGAGAAAGCAGAAAGGACAGAATCTGAACTGCCTACACCACAACTCGGAACTCAGGATCAACTACACGTCTGGTCGGAACACTTTTTAGTAGACGATTTTTACAAGAAGCATCCGGGCGAGTTGCTCTTCCGAGATCTGGATCAATTGATCGCATTGTTTGCAGAAAAACTCCCATCACAAGCGAAGGTTGCCGTCCTACCCGCTGCTGGGATTCAGGTGTTAGCCCCAGATTTTTAATTTAAGGGATCGCGAGTAAAACTCGCTCCTACAGATGATGCTACACTTACAATTTAACCAAAAACCCGCTCGTAATGAAATTATGCCTTAAATGGCATAATTTGTCTGAGCTTTACATTTGGAGAGCGGACAAGGGCTCATAAATTGAAAACCTCCCTCCAGAACATCAATACCTTCCTGGGTAAAATCGAAACAGGTCTGCTGTGTCTTATCATCGCAATGATGTTGGGACTCGCGATCCTGAAAATCGTCATGCGCTACGTATTCAGCGCGAGCCTATTGTGGAGCGATGTAATGCTTCAGCATTTAACCCTTTGGCTCTGCCTTTTAGGTGCCGCACTGGCTACTTGCGAAAGAAGACACATCAGCATTGATGTGCTCAGTCGAATACTTCCCGAACATATTACACGCTGGAGTAACCTTGTTGTTGATTGCCTCGCTTTAATTGTCGTTGGGATTCTGGCGTATTACGGCTTTATCTTCCTACATGATGAACAATTGAGCGAGGCTGTATTAATTGGAAGCGTCCCGCTCTGGTGGGCGAAGGCTATTATTCCCTACGGTTTTGTCCTCATCGGTATCCACCTGCTCCTTCAGATCAGCATCCATTTGATAGGTGGTGAACAGATGCCAAATACTGTTGAAGGAGAATCGGACTGATGGGCTTAATAATCGGCATTGGATTGGTCGGATTCGCTCTTTC
The DNA here is from genome assembly GCA_965208635.1 of Candidatus Poribacteria bacterium. Taxonomy (GTDB): domain Bacteria; phylum Poribacteria; class WGA-4E; order WGA-4E; family WGA-3G; genus WGA-3G. The sequence continues at coordinate 3,367,715 of OZ242349.1, read as the reverse complement.
CGGCGGCGCACTTTTCGCTTTACTTGGTGGTGCTTCGATTATCGGATACGCTACAGCGGGCGAACCAATTTCAACGATTCTGATTGATTTCAATCGGCTCACACGGAACTCGACAATTCTGATTATTCCACTCTTTACCTTTGCGGGGTATATAATCGCCGAAGGGAAAGCACCACAACGGTTGGTTGCGTTTGCGCGAGCGAGCGTTGGTTGGCTACCGGGTGGTATTGCTGTCGTCGTGCTCCTTACCTGTGCGTTTTTTACAACTTTCACAGGCGCGTCGGGTATAACGATTATCGCCCTCGGTGGATTGCTCTATCCAATTCTACGGCAGACTTATAATGAAAGATTCTCACTCGGTTTGGTGACGGCTTCCGGGAGTATAGGGTTGTTGTTTCCGCCGAGTGTCCCACTTATCCTTTACGCGATCATCGCTCAAGTCCGTATCGACCGGATGTTACTTGCGGGTATTCTGCCCGGGATTCTGATTCTCGCGATATTGAGCCTTTACAGTTGCGGGTGGAGTTTCTTCAAACGGACGGATACAACTCCCTTTGATTGGAGAGTTTTCCTGCGAACGCTATGGGAAGCGAAGTGGGAATTGATGCTGCCCTTCATTGTGTTAGCAGGTATCTTAACAGGTATCGTTACGCTGGACGAAGCGGCGGCACTAACAGCCATCTATGCCTGTATCGTGGAGGTAGTCATCCACCGTTCCATTTCGTTAAGAGTATTACCGCGTATCGTCAAGGAAAGCACAGTGCTTGTAGGTGCAATTCTCATCATTCTCGGTATCGCTTTAGGGTTGACAAACTACCTAATCACGCTTGAGGTGCCCACGGCTGTCCTTGACTGGATTCAGTCAACAACGGAAAGCCGCGTCATCACGCTTATTGGACTCAATATTTTCCTACTGATTGTCGGGTGCCTGATGGACATTTTTTCGGCGGTGATTATCGTTGTGCCGTTGCTGCTCCCTATTGCCGAACAATTTGGAATTGACAAGGCGCATCTCGGCATCATCGTCTTAACGAACCTCGAAATTGGTTATTTGACACCACCCGTTGGAATGAATCTTTTCATCTCAAGCATGAAATTTGATCGGTCTGTCCTTGTGCTTTACCGTTCCGTCCTACTGTTCATTGCATTGTTGCTGATAGCACTTGTGTTGGTGACGTATGTTCCAGAGTTGAGTCTCTGGCTACCGCGAGTCCTTGGAAAAACACCACAGTCGCTGCTCTGAGCCGTCCCTTCACCCGCAGGCAAGATTTCAGTGTCCTACAATAGCGTCTCGCCCAACGAGTTATAGTAAAACCGAAAAATAAATAGATATTCGCCCCTCTCCTAGTAGGGTTTTTGCTGGGGTGTTTTTGATAGGGGTTTTTGATAGGGTGTTTCCCCAATTTCTTCTTGCTTGGGGTTTTTGATAGGGTGTTTCCTCAATTTCCTCAATTTCTTCAAGGTTTCTCACCTCGCCGGTGCGGAGTGTCTAATTAATTCTAAACTTTAGTATAAAATAAATAAGTCTGGCGATAGAATCACCAGACTTATTTAACGTTTGTGCTATGATAACATGGTTTGAACACGAATATCCAAACGTGGGATTGATTCAGCTATGCTGTTATTGCTTTGCTTTCAGCTCGCCCCACGTGACAGCCAATTTTCCAGCCGCTTCGACATCCAGACTGGTATCCATCATTTCCTGAATCTCTTTTTCTTCAAGTGCGCGTTGCCAAAAAGAGATTTCATCAATGACGCCCTCTGCACCGTTTTGCAGCGGGATATACGGAATAGTTTCCCATCCAAATCTTGGTTTTTCATGTAACTTTGGGAAACCGCCAGTAATTTTTTTACCGCTGGTTGCCGCTTCTTTCCCATCAATGTACAGGAATGGGTTTCCACCATCGAAATCCCACGTCGCGGCGACATGAAACCATTTATCCTTTGTTATAATCCCAGAGGGGTCAAACTCAACATCCTGCCAATCGGCATCATCAGCGGCTTCAAAATAAAATCCGAAGTCTTCAGGGTTGATGTCAGCGTGATTCGCACCCTTGGAAATGAAGAAATAGATGGGCCCAAAACTGGCATCAAAAATCCGATAATCGTCGCCATCTTTGCCGTTCCAATCGGGCTTGAACCAGAATAGCAAACTTCCTGCTTCAGCGATAAGGTGAGGGACCTCCAAGTAGGTTTCTGCCCCCTTGAGGGAAATCCCAGCTTGATATTTGCCGTCGCCAACCCATTTGGCATTCCCATGGAAAGTACCGTCATTTCCATTTCCGGTGCCGTCGGGTGCTTTGTTTCCACTACCCTCGCCGATCCACATTAGCAGATCCTTATCGCCAGGGATTCCTGCAAACGCCGAACCCACAACAAATACGCTCATAAGCAAAACCAAATAAACCTGTCTCATGACCTCTTAACCTCCCAATATTTAGTTTTGAGAGGATTTTAGCAGAAATCATAAATTAAGTCAACTACTTTTCGGAGACGGGGCGGTTCCTTGTTCAGAAGGGATCTCTGATGAAGTCTTCTGTGTCGATTTCACAGCCGATGCCACGTGTAATAGCCGTTTTGGAACGGGTTGTGGTTGCGGTGATGCTGGACTCAATTTCGGACGGGGCCGAAATTGTGGCAGCGGTCCCGGAGGCTCGTAAGTTGTATGTATTGGGCGTTGACCTATTGAATGCCCAATGACGTATTCTCTGTTTTCAGTGGGTTGCTCTTTCATACAATCATATCCCCCATCTGTTGGTTTAGTTTCTCTTGAACTTTCTGGCGGTGTCTACGCGTTAAAAGAAAATCGTCCTTTAGCATTTGCGAACCCACCAATAGCCATTCTCGGTACTGTTCAAATGTGCCTTTAAATTGTTCTAATGGGAAGTCCGGATTGGCCTCCATTTCGTAGATAAACCGCTCCAGATTGAGACGTAAACTCTTGAAATATTGCTCATTGTGGCTCAAATCCGTGACGCGGTCCGAAATCTTAAGAATAACATGTAGAAGTGCTAAAAATGCTGCACTTCCTGCGATGAGTAGCCATGTTACTTTTCCGGTTGGTGTGCCCCATGCCATCCATCCGACCATGACTGAGGCAATAGAGGCGATAGATACGATGCTTTTGACCACTCCATCTATTGGTCTCCACATTTGAAGTGCTGAAGTCATGAGACTTTCGGTGTAAGCGACGCGGTAGAAGGTTTCAAGTGCTGTCTGCCAGAGAAGGTCTTTCTGATAGTCTGCAGCTGTCCTGTCCATTATATGGATCTCCTTTCGGGAATGCATTCCGTTAACAGTCGATAGGTACCTTATGTGCAATCACATAGATTTAACATGTTATTAGGTAACGAAAGGATTGGGAATTCGGTAACAGATATTTCATAGTCAGGTCGAAAAATCTGTGGACATTTGTAGCATAAACTTTTAGTTTCTGCAGAGGCGGGGCGCAAACTGGAAAGCTTGCGCTACAACACTACAATTACTTGGACGTTGAAGGTAGGCAAGGTTAGGAGGGAAATTGAGGAAATACCCAAGCAGAGGAATAGTTTCCATCAACTCACGTTTACACACGGTGATGCTTTAGCAGTTCCCAGTTCGGAACAAAGCCGATACCAGGTCGAGTCGGAACTGTGACATGTCCATCGGACTCTAACACCATCGTTGGTAAGAACATTTCGCCTCGTAATGGGTCAACGGCGGGTGGGTAATACTCTAACATCAAGCCATTGTCTCGGCTTGCAGCGATATGGATTTGCAATTCCTGTGCCCCGTGCGGAGCAATTAACTTTTCGGCTGTCAACGCTTCTTCTACTACCTGCAACGCTGGCTCATAACCGGGGAGGATGGCAACATCCAGATTAAAAACGTCCGCGCCTTCATAATCAATGAGCGTTTGGAAATAGTGGAACCCGTATCCATTTTCTCCTGTGGCAATCTGGATCCCATAATCTTGCGCGACTTCGCGCAGTGCCTTGTGTCCCCTGTAATCGTGGCTGTGGATTGGTTCTTCAAACCAGAAAATGTCGTTTGCCTGAAGCGCAGGAAGGCATTCGTACGCTTTTTCAACCGACCATGCACAATTCGCGTCCACCATTAGGGTTGTATCGGGACCAACAGTTTCGCGGACTGCCTCAATCCGTTTGATGTCCGTCTCAAGTCCAGATGCTGGATCTCCAATTTTCATCTTGACTGCGGTGGCATTGAATTCGTTTATGTTGCGCGCCATCTCTTCGCGAAGTTCATCAAACCCCTTACCTCTACCGTAATAGCCACCGGCAATGTAGGTGCGGATCCGTTCTTGTGTGCCGCCAAGCAGAGCATGAACGGATTTTCCTTCTATCTTCCCACGGATATCCCAGCACGCTTGGTTTATCGCTGCCAAAACTTGCGTATGATAACCGCCGGGTCCGTAGATTTTGTAATTCTCGGCTAACCGCGCGACGTAAGTCGTATCCGTTACATCCCGCCCAATCAAAGCAGGACGGAACAAATCTACAAACATTGGGAACAGATGGAGCGGACGGGTCGCGGCGGTTCCGCCATTGAAGCCGTATCCGACGAACGCATCACTTCTATTTTGGGCGGTAACTTTTACCAGATGGAGCCTACCTTTATCGTAGACGTGCATGCCGTTCCAAATCGGTGGCTTGTCCCATTCGTAAAGTTCGCTTTCAACAGCGACGATTTTGAAAGAGTGTGGAGGCATTGTTTTCATCCTAACGCGGGTAATTAAAAAAATTAACCGAACTCTGTTATACTTCGTCTTAAAAGGGCGAGGATACAATCCTCGCCAGCGGCGGTGGGGATTTTGTTCTGTGACGAACTGTAAACATATTTTCAGATTTTACTATATTTAGTCTTCTTATACTGTAGATTCATTTCTTTACTCCTTTTTTCATGAATTCAGTCTAAGGATTTATTATTTGTACCGAGCGCGCATTTTTTACGTTAAATCCCTGTAAATTGGAAGTGTTTAGGGAGTTTAGAATGGCGAAATTGACAAGAGAAAGTGTCGTAAAACTGGTCCGTGTGAAAAAGACCGCACTCTACAACGCTATGGGATGTCGGCACGGTAGCATTCACTATAGAACTCCGCGATCGAAGAATGATCGACACAGCGGGGCAGCAACCCTTCTATGGTATGCTATCAGTGCGCTTACCAAACGGAAATAGTAGAGGTTGGGAGACCTCGTCATCAAGTATGGAGTTGGTTTGTCAACTCAGTGTTTCAATCCATTCACTGAGGACTCGCGTCATCTCTACAAAGACATCTTCATCAGATTTACGCGAACGTTTAAGCACTTTGAACCCGTGGTCCGCTGTATCCAGCAGGTGTAAGGTCGTCTTGTCCCCGAGATTTTCGCAGACCGGTTCCAGCAGGTCGAGTACCGCCAACTTATCCCGGGTACCCGATAAAAATAGCATCGGCACAGTAACATCAGCAAGATGCTCGGCGCGTTCTGTCCCCTCTCTTCCAGAAGGATGCAGTGGGAACGCGAAGAATACGAGACCGCGGACGTGTTTGATCGGTGCTTCTGCCGCTGTGAGTGAAGACATACGTCCACTATAGGAATGCCCGCCAACAAGAATTGCTAAATCACCCGCCGCCTCGTGTGCAGCCGCCACAGCGGATCGCACGGTCGCCAGAGCCACTGCCTGTGCTTCTCTACCCCCGCCACCGCGTTCCATGTAAGGAAACTGATACCGGAATGTGGCGATTCCGATATCTGCCAACCGCTCAGCGATCGTCTGGAGCGTTGAGTGACGCATGTTTGTGCTTGCACCATGCCCCAGAACAAGCAACCATTTTGCGCCATCGGGATGTATCAGTAGTGAGGATACCTCACCTTTTTCTGGCGTTGCGATGAATTTCGATTCGATTGCTTCGTAACTCATTGTTACCTCGAAAAAAGTTGAGAAGTGTACTAAAATCTGTAAAGTTGCAGAGGTTATTTGACTGCATCAAAATCCCTTGCAAACTTTAGCACAGTTGCAAACTTTTCTTGATTAGTGGATTAAGCACCGTTGCACGATGTCTCGGTAGGTTTCTAACTCAGCGGTCTCCAATCCTCTCACCTTTGCGAGATCGTCCCATTGTCGTAAAGTGAGGGCATCTCGGAAATGTGGAATCTGTTCAAACGCCTCGCGTTCTTTGTCTGACATGACGCCTCCCTGAACTATGAAACTCCTCTTCGATGCCTCGGATAACCCGTCATGGTAAGAGGCATTGGTTGTACATAGATACCGCTTCGCTGGCACATGCAGCCGGATCGGTGTTGTAACCGCATCCGGGAAAAACGGCGTCATATACTGCGCACCAACCTCTTCGTGGCTTAAATCCGTGTCCAAGAAAGCTTCACGGGCACTATGTTCATCTAAAATAATATGCCCGATGTCGTGAAGCAATGCCCCTGTAATTAGTGTGGGACTCGCGTTGCTCTGCTGCGCGAGGGCGGCACATTGGAGGGCGTGCTCTAACTGCGTCACTACCTCATCGTAAAACGATTGTCCACGGTCTGCCATGTAACTGAACAACGTGTCAATCTTTTGCTCCGTTGTCCCACTTCTCATTCCCTGTGCGAGCCGTGGATCAACGTATTTTTCAATGTCGCTTGAAAGCTGAGATTTTCTATCAAAAGTCATGATTTACGGATTTCCCTTGAAAATGTGCGATTTTACTAATTTGTTTATCTCGGTTTGAGCCATCAGCCGCGTATTGCGAGAAAGCCTGTCGTTTGTCTGCGTAATACTGCTCGCGCCAATCGCCTTGGGAGTCGGCATTGTAGGTGAGATAGATAATTCGTCTCGGTTGGTCTGAACGGTTTGTTGGACTCTTGTGAGGAATGTAAGAACCAAAGAGAAGTATGTCACCCGGTTCTGTCGGCACAGCAACCCACTCCATTGTCAAGGCGGTTTTGGGCGCGACGCATCCGTTTTCATCCAGAGCGATGAATCCCTCCTGATGCCTGCCCGGCGCGAAATAGAGGCATCCGCTCTCGGAAGTCGCGGGATCCACCGAAATTAAACAGGTGATATGGTAGTCGATAAACTCGTAGGCGGGTGCGTCTTGGTGCGCCGCGTAACCACCACCACCGGGATACTTGTAATTGATTTTCTCTTTGTAGAGGATTGCCGGTTCCTCCATTAACCCCGAGACAACATCCAATACCTTGCCATCTGTCACGGTGGCTCTCAAATCGGTGTGGTACGGCACGAAATTTTCGGAGCGAGAAAGTCGCGGTCCGGCAGGCGTGGATTCATAGTGATGCATCCACTTATCCCGTGTCGGTTTCCAGTCCGATATTTCAGAGACCCACGCCTGTAGAGCGTTCACCTCTTCGGTGGAGAAAAAGCCGGGGATTTTCAGGTAACCGCTGGTTTTCCAATCTTGGTGGCGTTCGGAATTAAGGTAAGACATAATTCGCTTCCTTGTAAACAATTCTCTTAGATGTCAGTATAGCGCACAGGAAAGTTTTTGTCAAATTTTAGGGCTTTGGGGCGGATCCGATCAGAAACCGCACCCACTGGATTGGAACTTAATCTGGGTTGGCACTGAATTGGAGAACGTTCGTCGTGTTGTCAACCGTCATCTGGTAACTCCAACCCCCTGTGTAGTCCCCGGAGTGGACGGTTATGGTATTCCATCCTGCTTCCAGTGGTAATTCAACATAAACTCTACCGTAAAACAGATGCTCTCCAGGTCTTGCCGCGGTCGTTAATTCAACGCCGTTAACAAAGAGTCTGCCGAGGTTACTTCCCCAGCGTATTTCTGCAAAGACCTTCCGTGCCTCAGGACTGTTGATATGGGTTACGCCGTAAGCAGATGCCCACTCAGGCTTCTCGAAAACCGCATCTAAGTTAACAGATCCCGATTCAACGTGATGTGCTTGCCACTGGATGTTTCCATGCTTTCCTTGGTAGGTTTTATTAGCAGACTTGTCGTATATGGGCAGGGGATCAGCGATGAAGTTCGACGGAACGATATCCGACGCAACAAGCTCTTCTGGAACATCAAGTCCGAACGTACCAAGCAGCATCCAATCGGTGATTTTCTGCATCTTCGATGGTTCGATAGGATAAACCATTTCGGTTCGTCGGTACAATTGTTCACCACCGTATAAAACGGAATAGTCATAGATTGGCAAAGGTAGCAGTGCCTCCGTCGATGCGGAGAATACAACACTACCTGTTGCGTCCTGACCCGGTTTGAGTGTAAACGCAAGTTGGTGCGGTGCTGTCTGCCATCTTTTGCTTGCATGGAAAACGAGATCGACATCGACTTCCTTTTCCAGATCATTCTTCAATGCGATTTCAAGTTTTCCACCAGATGCGGAACGTTCCCGCTCAATTTTAAGGTGGGACTGAATTGTAACTAACTCTCGGAGTCTCGCTTTGAATTCGGCAGTCGATAGGTCAGCGGGAAAGATGCTCCCGGGTTCAACAATCGCGACATTAATTTCGTTTCCATCTACTGTTACGATACTATAGTGATCAAAGGCACCGTATTCTCGGACTTCTCGCGTTGTGAATCCACCACCTGTCGCACCGAGTACGAAGTATCGTCGGTCATTGCGCGTGTGTAATGTCAAGTTATGGTAGTGTCCAGCGAACACGGTATATGCTCGATCCGCAAGTGCCTCTTCAATTTGAGACCAACCAGAGTCTTCGTGTAGCCATGCGGGTTTGTGTAACATGACGAAGGTATGGCGTACATCCTTGTGCTGTACCAATTCGTCCGTTGTATATGCGACTTGGGCATCGCCAAACCACGTTTCTGTCCAGCCTTCACTGCCTTCAGGTTGACTGTGTTTTTCCTCTGTGTTGAGTAGGAGAAATAGACAGTCCTTATAGGTAAATGCCGAATAGGTGCGTCCGAGGTGCTTTTGCCAATAGTCGTACATCATCGGGTTGGTAATGTCGTGATTACCGGGCAGTGGAAGAAATGGGATTATCAAATCTGATTGATGTTGCCAAAATTCTTTCCATTCCGCTTCAACTTGCGCCTTATCATCGGTATATCCTTGTATTAAATCTCCCACCATGATGGCGAAATCGGGTTTCAGAACGTTAATTTCGTCGATCGCCCGGTCGAACACGTGCCACTTGTCGTAACCTCCTCCTGTTTTATCACCAATAATAGCGAAAGTGAATTTATCGGGATCATCCGAGAAAGGACGTTCAACGATAGACATGCGTTCGGGAAAATGAGGTGTTTGAGCACGGACTGTAGTAGTAAGGGTAAAACTGAGAACAAGTATTACTGCAATCTTGGCAAAACTTACCGGTTTCAAGGATTGCATCAACCGCTTATATGTGAAAGACATCTGGTTTTTCTCCTCTGAATACGAGATAGCGTAATATGATACCGATAGTATATCACAGAATTACTGCGTGCCATATTCCAAACCTAAAGGATTGGGCTTTGTACGGGAACAAGGACGCAGTTACTTGATAGTAGTGCCTAAATCTTCCTTATTCGCCTTTCAATCGGAGTCTGGGATGGGTAAAACATCACGATAGACCGGCTCCATCTTCTCTGAGTATGTATCCCCCCGAACCCACATGACAGGACGGACATTTTTCACATCCTTTTTAGGTATACGTTCTGCATACGCACTGATATAATGGGCAACATTACAACGCCGAAAGCGCAGACTGTGGTTATCCGTGCTTTTATGGAGGAGTTGATTGTTGAACCAAACCACCGCTCCAGGTGGCACTTCAACGGCAACACCATCTTCGTCTTTGGCATCGCGTGCTATCTTAAACTCATTCTGTTGTAAGCCTTCAAGGTCCTCATGTTTAAGAATACCATATTTGTGGCTACCCGGGATAACATATAGACACCCGTTGTCCCGATCTGCCTCATCAATCGCAGTCCACGTTCCGACTGTCATTTCGGTTTTATACTGGTGGTTAAAATACCATTTATCTTGATGCCACGGGAAACCGAGACCGATCTTGGGTGCTTTCCAGATATAGAGATTGTTAAGACCGAGGATATCTGGACCGAGTAAATCTACAATTGGATCCGTCAGACGCTGATCACGTACACGTGTAAGGAATTCAGGGCAATAACAGCTTACATGATGAATCTTGTGCATTGCAGAGATACCCGACGCTGCAACTTTTCCATCTCTGACCAATGCGTTTTGATCGATATTCCCTGCGGGAAAAGATCGCTTTCCGATGGCAATGTCATCAGCGATTTGACGTAGCACGTCGTTTTCTTCTTTGGTGAAAACATTGAAGCGGACAAAGTATCCGTTTTCGTCCCAAGAGGTTCGTTCTTCAGGCATCAGTCTGAACTTGCGTTCCTCGGATGTTGTTTTTGTGTCCACTAATACTCCTATCCATCAATTCTACATCGTATTATTTCCAACTACGCTTCTAAAATCGGTATAACGTCCCATTGAACTTCATCTGCCATACCGGGGTAGGTTTCACCCCGAATCCACATGGGAGGTCGTTTTTCATTTACAGCCTCGGGACGCGTCCATTCTGCTTTAGCACTGATATAATGTGCGATGTTTGCGCGCCTGAAACGTTCACTGTGGTTATCCGTGCTTTTATGGAGGACTTGACTATTAAACCAGATGACCGCTCCAGCAGGGACTTCTACCGCCACACCATCTTCATCACGCGCCCCTTGTGCCTGCCGAAACTCTCCTTGTTGTGAACCCTCAAGCTCAACGTGATCACGAACTCCATACTTGTGGCTACCGGGGATAACGTAGAGACAACCGTTGTCTTCATCTGCGTCATCAATCGCGGTCCATGTTGCGACTGTCGTTCCAGTTTTATATTGGTGGTTAAAATACCACTTATCTTGATGCCATGGGAAACCAAGACCGATTTTTGGCGGTTTCCAAATATAGAGATTGTTGAGACCGAGGAGATCTGGACCGAGAATGTCAACAACCGGATCGGTGAGGCGGGAATCGCGCGTGCGAGCAAGGAATTCCGAGCAATTACAACTCACATATTGGATATTGTGCATCGCGTGGATGCCTTGTGTTTTGATTTTACCGTCTCTCACTAAAGCGTTTTGAAAGATATGATAGTCTGGGAAGGTGCGTTTTCCGATGGCAATATCATCAGCAATTTGCGTTAAAAGGTCGTTTTCTTTTTCAGTAAAAACATCGTATCGGACAAAGTATCCATCCTCCTCCCAAGAGGATCGCTCTTCAGAAGTTAATTCAAACTTCCGCGCTTCGGGAGTTGTATTTGTATCCATCCATGCTCCTTTAATATTCGTGTTTTCTTCATTTTCTCTTTTGTTGTAGGATTTATGCAATTTTGCTCGTAGCATGCTCTGTTAGATGGGGATGTTCAAAAAACGTCGACGGTCTTTTGGCACAAACTAAAAGTTTATACTACAAAAGAGCAACGTGCGTAAGTCCTATACTTATTATACAATAGGATTCTCTATGTATTCAAACAATTTCTTCTCTGGTAATGTCTCTACGCAGGTGGTGTCGTGAACAGACTTTCACCCACTCTTGGTTCATAGATTACGCTCCAAGGAATGGTGCTGCGGACGTGGGGATAGAGTGCGATGTAAGTTTGTTGCATCGGACCACCTCTAAGAGTGCCAGAAGTCTCCGAGCAACCTCAGGATGAATCTGCGTATCTTTCAAGGTCTTTGAGCGAGACACATGCCTCACCGCGATTAAGGGCGTAGATGATTCTGTCGAGGGCTATGTCTGCTATTTCCGGCGTCGGGAGTTGGGCAACTCGGAGTGCCAAGGAGACGAATTTGACATCCGGATTCTGTCCCCGTGGCAAGATCGGCTTGGCGAAGATCCTAGTGCCTTTTCTATAGAACCTACACCCTGAACAATCTGTACTCCCAATACTACTATGAACGATCATCTTTGATATGCCTAAAGAAGTTCTAACCCTCGTTCTTTTTTTGGACGAAGGGAGTGTCACAGTTACACCCATGGCAGAACTGTGACGCCTACGGAGTCGAACGGATTCGGGAAGCAACCTTTACGTGGTTTCCTACCTCTCCCTCCGATAAGTTTTCTTACGGATAGACTCTCTACTTTACAATGACGAGTCGCCGTGTTTGCTGGAAAGAGGGGGTCGTCAACTGGTAAAAATAGACACCACTTGCGACGCGTTCGCCAACGGCATTACGTCCATCCCAATACGCAGCGCGTCCCTGGCTGTTATAGAAGTCTGCGGATTGAAAACCGAGCGAAAGCGTGCGAACCAACTTGCCGGTTGTATCATAAATGGATACCGATACCCGCGTATCTTCGGAGAGTTGATAAGGGATCCACGTCTCCGGGTTGAACGGGTTCGGATAATTGGAAAGGAGCAAAGTTTGTTCAGGTGCTACTATCATTGCTGGCGCGGCGGTTGCTGAATCAATTGACATAACGCCCAAGGTGAGGTCAGCAGGCGTGCCTATGTGTGTAACGAGGTCTTGAATATTTTTGCCGTTGAAGTTGGCACGCCGTATCCGACCACTCTCTGTCCAATAGAGCTTACGACCTATTGTATCCATAGTGATTTCCCTTGGAGCATCCAAACTTGTGATCAGATTCGGCTGAAACCTGGAACCGTTGAAGTTCATCCGTTGAACTTTACCCCAAGAGTTGGTCAAGTAAATCTTGCGGTTTGCGGTGTCAAGGGCAACGCCCTGAGGCACGCTCGTTAGGTTTTTTACCAATTGCACATTGGAACCGTCAAGGTTAGCACATCGTATCTTTCCAGTTGTGTTGCCGGTCTGCTCTGTCCAATAGACTTTGTTGCGTTTGACATCCAATGCGAGATGATTTGGAGCCTGCAACTCAGTAATGAGATTGGGTTGGAATCCTGAACCATCTAAGTTGAGCCGCTGTAGTTTCCCCCAATTATTCGTCAGATAGAGTTTTCGGTTTGTGATATCCAGAGCGATATCAAGTGGGACGCTCGTTAAATTCTTGACGAGTTGTACGTTTGACCCGTCAAGGTTGGCGCGTTGGATTTTCCCACTCCTCTTGTTTATCTTGGTTGTCCAGTAAAACTTGTCGTTTATTGTGTCCACGACGAGATTCGTTGCATTTTTGACGCTTGGTACAAGGTTTTCTATTTTCTCCCCGACGAGGCGGTGGAGGGTGCCAGTCTGTGTGTTCACCCAATACATCGGTGGGCGCTGTGATGCGGCAACTAACACTTGTTTAGCAGGTGCCAACTCCCATAGCAGTGCCGTCCGGTCATTACTTCTACTCACTAGTCTGCTTCCATCTGGGCTAAATGCTAAGCTTCTAACCCAATCGGTATGTCCAGTGAATTTTCGCTTGAGTTTCCCTGTTTTGACATCCCACAGAAAGACAGTGCCGTCCCAACGGGTATGATCGAATTCCCACTGTCCGCTGGCGATAGTGTTTCCATCTGGGCTGAAGGCTACGACCGAGACCCAATAAGGATGTTTGATGGCGGTTCCTTTGGGTTTTCCTGTTTTAGCATCCCACAAGCGGAGGGTATTGTCTCTACTCCCACTAACGAGAGTATTACCATCTGGACTGAATCTTACATTTCCGACCCAAAAGGTATGTCCAGCAAGGGCTCGTATGGGCCTGCCCTTATTTGCATCCCACAGTCGTATGAGGCCAGTCAGATACCCAGTAGCGATAGTGTTTCCATCTGGACTGAAGGCTACACTGGTGAATCCAACGTTTTCAGTGAGTGTGTGTATAAGTTTTCCCGTATTTGTGTCCCATAGTCGTACGGTGAAGCCCTTGGAAGCCCAACTAACAAGCATGTTTCCATCTGGACTGAACGCTGCCGTGATGGACCTATACTCTACAGTAAGCGTGTGTATGAGTTTTCCCGTATTTGTATTCCACAATCGTATGGTTCTGTCCCAACTTGTACTGGCGAGAGTATTTCCATCGGGACTGAATGCTACCTTATAGACTGGATGCGTATGTCCAGTAAGTCTGTGTATGAGTTTTCCGGTGTTGGCATCCCACAGATGTATGGTGTTCCCGGTGAAAGGCACCCAACTAACAATTGTATTTCCATCTGGACTGAATACTGCGTCCGGAACTCCAGGAATATCTTTCGTGAGAGCTCGTACGTGTGCTCCGGTATTGGCAGCCCATATGTGGAGAGGGGCATCCCGACCGGTACTAACAAGCGTGTTTCCATCAGGACTGAAACCTATATCCCAGATGTTACCATTACCGATACGCGCTTTCGCCCCTTCCGGTAAATGTGATTGGGGCAAGTCTTGTGCAAAACTGTTCTCCAGAAACAAAACGAAGACAAATAACAAAATAAACTTAAAAAACAGCCTCTTTTTCATTATATTCGCTTGGATTCCTCCTCTTTTGCTGTTGATAGTTTCGATGTTATCAATAGCAGTAAAGCTGCATCGGTTTATCCTATGTCTGCGGATTGCTTTTTTTCTTGAATTGCCGCAATGCTATTTTGCATTCCTCGTAAATTTTAATATTCTCCTCTACATCTAAAATATCAAGGCCCATATTCCGTAAAGATTTACAAATAGAAGCGACTTGCAAGCGGGGACCCGTTATGGCAATCACTCCGATTCCGACACAACGCAGCGTTGTCAGATCGTATACCTCATCGGAGAACAGAACAGTAACCGTCTCTTCCTTAAGTGTTGGCGCGATGTGTAGAGTGTTCATCAATATCTTCGGGAAACCTGAAACCCTGTCCTTGAAAAAAGCAGACAGACACGCTGCTGACAACTATTAATCGAAGGCGTTTGCGATGACAACAAGATCGAGAATATTCACAACACCGTCGGCGTTGAGATCCGGTGAACCTTTGCCAAAGGCGTTTGAGAGTATGTCAATACCTCATTTCGATTCCCCTGTTTGTGATCCGCCAACCGTCTCCTGGGGCATATAAAACTCTGTTCTCATTGAGAAGGCGGCAGAGAATACCATAAATAAATGCGTCTGTTCGAGTGCCGTCTAGCGATTCAACTTCAGGCAAATCTAAAGATTCCCGAACAGCCTTGAGTTGCGTATAACCATCATGACGCTCGTGAAACAAAACGTCCATTACAGCCTGTTCCAAGAGCATCAAACCTTCCCTACTTTTTTCTATAGATACTTTGTTAAACCTTTTCATTGGGATCATACGCCGTCATGTAAAGCAACTCAAAAGTGCCTGTTTCTGAGTTCCACTTGATGAGTCCGGCATCCTGCAGATCCGCAAGCGCACGCATAAGGGTCGTCGGGTGCTTCAGAGGGAAATCTGTTGGAAGCTGATCGCAACTCTCCACAATCTCTTCAAAGGAAATATTACGTGATAATCCAAACCTTTCATCCTGCGTCATTAGGTAGCCGAGGTAGAAATAGATCAGAGTGGCGACGCCATAGAGTTTGCGATCTATGAAGGCAATAACGACTTTTTCACTAATCCAGAGGCGATTCTGCCCCTGATCATCCGTCTCTATGAAGTCACTCAGCATATAGGTCTGCTCAAATTCTGCTGCATTAAATATGTAGGGTTTGTAAATAATTTGATAGTAATGAGAAGGGAATTGGTGAATTTCAAACTCACCTGGCATGTGTATACACACCTTGTTGAGTAGAATAAATAGGTCATCCTTAGAGAACACTTCACGGATCTCGTTAATGCTTTCTGAGGCATCAGCGATTAACGACAGAGTTTGCGAAGCAATAGGCGCGTATTCCTCCAATTTCAGTTGCTTATCCACTTCTATAAAGATTTTGTCGTTCATTCGATAAAGTTTTCCCACCTTTCTTTAAAACTCTTAATCACTTCGTCTTCGGATTTGTAAACAACCTTGTAGTCGTGAGAATGTGTTCGTTGGATTTCAAACTCACCTGGAACGTACTCGTTAACACTGCGGAACAAACATAAGATATCGACTATTGAGAAGGTTACCTCATCGTTTTCGTCAGCGATTGACGCAAGTGCCAGCGTGAGGAGACGCGCAGATTCTGAAAACGTATATTCCTTATCTGTAATAAAAATACCACTTGGCATTGGATTTACCTTTCATATACCTCGTTTTTCAACGCACTATGACATATTAAACATATCAAGAAAGTTATAAAAAAATAAAATAAATTATTTTATAATTTCCTAATATGTAGTATTATAGCAGTTTTTAAGACATAAGTCAAAAAAAAGGATGCGCTGTCGATCTGGAACGTTGAGGGACATCGCGCCTATCGTCTACAAAGCCACCACATCGGGATACGTTCTCGATTTTATTGACCTCTTGTGTCAATTACGCTATACTGCTGCTATCTGAGTTACGACCGAAGAGGAAAACAACCCAAGAATCACATCACTCGTGCGAAAACAACGGTTTCGATAAATCCTTATTCACTATGAAGACTTTACGAGATATCATTCAACGTTGTCACAAACAGCGCACTGCGTTACTTCGACAGCGAAGAACAATCGTAATACCCGTACTCCACAAGGATTATCCTTATCATTTTACCGTTCGTTGCGCGCGAGGGTGTCCGGTGAGACTCTATGACCTCGAGCAGGCACATATCTCCTTTATGCCAATAGGACACGCACCCGAGGCAGACCAGCCCCCCAAAGATTTTGGTGGTGAACGCTTCCTAAAACGACAAGGCACGCGAGACTGGATTCCCAGACGCTGGTTCGCATCGTGGGGCATCCAAATTTATACCGGTACGCCTTCGGGACGCGATGACGCGCAATGGCACGACCTCGATTTCAAGTATGATGCGATTTCTGCCGACCCAGATGCTGTTCTTGCCTGTATTGAGATGCTCGTTAACGCTGTCCCGAATCCACTCTTAACGTTGACAAATTCTGGCGGACTCCGCTTTTCTTGCAGAGTCTTAGATTACCTCCATCCCAATACCGAGCCAGCAAAGGCGTATATCCACAAACACATACCGACCATGGAGAATCCGTATCACCGTGACGTATATCTCGAAATCCTTGGAGACAAAGGACACGGTCCGTGGGACACGCGCTATGAGATTCTCCTCGGCGATCTGTTAGATCCCCCTATCATCACGAAAGAAATCCTCTTTGCTCCGATTGACGCGCTTCGGGATGCACTCCACGAGCCTGCACCCCCATCGGAAGATCATTCGGAATCTGTCGTTCAAGAAACCACGACTCTGCCACCAGTGGCAGCACCTGTAGATGAGAAGGTGATCGCAATCAGAGAAGGCACACTCAGTCCGTTGGCGATAAAACGTCCGGGGCCGGTGCTGTCGAAGTTGGAACACAAGGGGACGGTGCGAGGCGATTTGACTTTGCACGTTCTCGAACACGACGAAAAAACGGGATGGCTTTGTGCCGTCGACGAAACAGATGTCCCTCGACGCTTTGCTGAAATCAGTCTATCGAAAGACGTATTAAATGCATGGCGTGTCAACCCGCAAGGGAGTGCTTTACAGAACTTTGCGAAAGCTTTACTGAATGCTTTAGAGAGCAAAAGCGAACGTTATGAGAATCCTGTGAGACGTGTCCGCATGACACTGCCGGCATTTGAGGCACAGGCGGAAACGTTTATCCAGCAGATGCGCGCAGATGATCCACATCAGACAGTGTGGCACCAACTGAAGCATTTTTTTCAGCATTACCAACGGGATGCCGATGCGCCGATGGTATGGGACCAAGGCGTGCTGCGGTTCTGGGTGCCAGCAGCCCCGAATGGCGAAAAGACATTACCAGATAAGGTGAAAATCGGTGAATTGGAACCCGGGCTATCAGGAAACCGCGTTTTTCAGATCCGCACGGGTATTTATTCTCCGCATGAGATTTTAAACTACGACAACAGCTGGGGTGATCTTGAACTCTCAGAAACCGGACAGTGCTTTTTTTCCGGTATCGGTGCAGAAATTGAGAGAGATCCAAACGTTGAGCACCTGCTCGTTTGCGGTCAGCAGGCTGCTGAACAAGCAGCAGGCATCACATCAATGAAAAATGTTCGTGTCCTGAGCCATATTAAAAGAGCAAGCCATGTAGAAGGACTGAGGAGCGCGTTTGAACTATCAGATGTAATTTGGATCGTCGGCACACCGTACTGGCCCCCGCATCTCATGTGGAAGCAAGCACGAATTTTGTTTGGAGACGATGAAGAACCCCTGTGTTATGATGTAGAATTTAATCCTTACCGTTATACAGACGAACGCATCCAAGGATTATATGAACAGAATGTTATTGGCATCCTTACACAGATTTTGGGTCGAATAAACCGATTGTCGAACAAGACAGTTGCATTGCTCACGGGGATGCCATTGCCCTGCATTACCCATAGACCGGAGACCCTCCTTTTTGACTGGGAAGATTTTCAGATCGCTGGTGGATTGGACAAACTTTCTGAAGTCATAGCGAGGCGTGAACGTTTTGAAAGAGAACGTGACAATCTAACGCCTGAATCCAGCAGACAGGAAGTAGAGCGGGTTTTGGGATGCTCGGCGAGAATGGCAAACTATGTCCTACAAAAGCTTAGGGGCGGCAACATTGCACGCGTCAGTTTCCAAGAGCAGATCCTCACACTTCTAATTGATGGCGAAAAAAGAAAATCAGAAATCACCGCAGCTCTTCGGAGTAGTCCGCAGTCTGTAGGAAATGAACTCAAGCGTCTCGTGGATATTGGTGAGATTGTGAGGGTTCAACGAGGTGTATATGCCCTGCCAAAGAAGAGAGACGATGGCTGTGAAAGATCAGCCTGACAAAAGTCTTTGTCTGTTACGTTCAGCAACACAATAATGTGAGTATTAAGTTATTTCCCGCACGTCGGACTCTGTTTTAACGCCCCATATTTACAAGATAAATTCCTGCTGCTACCAATACAGTTCCTGCTAATATACTCAACGATAGTTCATCCCCTAAAAACAAGTTGCTAAACAATACACCCGACACAGGCATGAAAAAATACAAGACTACCAATTTGCTCGCTTTGTATTTTCTTAGCACCCATGTCAACACCAAAAAGCAGAAACCCGTGAGTATCCAGCCTTGATAGAGCATTCCTGCTCCGCTTGCCAATGTCAAGGCAATCGGTTTCTCACCCTCGAAGAGATAACTCAATATGAAAAAACACGGAATGTTTAAACCGAACAACCAGACGAGGAGGCGGTGCGGGTAAATGTCTTGAACATACACCTTCGTGAGTGTAATGCGGAGTCCAAAGAAACAGGCAGCCAGCGTCACAATCAGGTCTCCAATGAGATGTTCCAAGGTGCCACCGCCTCGCAGGTTCGGTGAGATGGCTGCAATAACACCGCCAAAGGCAGAGAGAACTCCCAATATCTTCCTAACAGAGAGCCGATCGTCAGGAAGCCAAAAGTGCCCGAATATGACGGTGAAAACTGGGTAAAGCGCGAAAAAAATGGTTGAGCGAGAAGCGATAGTGAGTTCAGTGCCGATGTTCAACAGAACGGTATGCAATGCGTGCAATACCGCAACTACGGACAACCGGCGCAACTCTTCAAAGCGCAACCGCATCGACATTCCCTGGAAAAAGCCCACACCGCCAACAGCAAGAATCCCTAATATATAACGAAAGAATGCCATTTTCAGCGGCGGAAAGCCTTGCAAACTGATCTTAACAGCAAGTGAATTCCCGCCCAAGAGAGAAACGGTAGACAATACAAGGGCAATAATCTTACCGGGCGGATCTTCATTTCTAAATTCTTTTTCTATCATTAACCTTTTTCCGAACTCACGTTATGGTGAGTTTTCAATTACCGATACACTATAGACAGATACAGAGAAGGGTGAGGCACAGGACCTCACCCAACACGATTTGTTAGAACGAGCGTGCGGTTTCTGAGAACGATTACATCTCAATGAGTTCGATCTGAACGTTGTCAGGTCCCTTGAAAAACGCCCTTTTGATCTCAGGTCTCAGATAGTCGAGTTCTGCGCCTTTCGCCTGGAGTTCTGCGACGGTCGTGTCAAGGTCTTCTACAGTGAAGGCAAGTTGGTAGAGCCCCCAGCGTGGAGTGCCGCTGGTATCTTCTACCTCCATATCTCCTAATTGAGGGGAGAGGAATATCCGTTCCCCGCCGATTTCCATACGGACGACTTTTAACCCACCGACATCGACTGTTTCTAAGACTTTTCCGTCAAAAATATTTTCGTAATAACTGACTGCCCTGTCCAAGTCCTCGCACCGAAGATGGACGTGGTGAAACGTAACTCTCATTGTTAGAATTTCCTTTCCTTAGAAGAAGCGCGCCTGACAGCGCGCACGTCAAAACATGATACAGGATATGCCATTATCACGTAAGTCGTCGATTGTGTCAAATACAAAAGCACCTTAGGTAGTGTCTATATTTCATTTACATTGAATCAAAATAGGAATATGAAAAACAAACCGGCGTAACTGTTGAACCTACTCAACATATCCGAGATCCCGTAACTTACCTTCCAGAATCTCTGTCTCCTCAGCCGTAGATTCTTGTGTTTTCAGGTGGTGGTAATTAGAATTTATCACGATGTTGTCATAAGCGTCGCGGAAGTGATCTGGATCTTCACAGGCAAACTCTTCACCGCGCAGCACATGTCGATATACGAACTCACCTGTCCGTTCATCTTCACGATACAGATACTCACCATCGGTTAGGGACCAGAGTCGAACACCTTCCGAATACCTATCAATCTCTGTGTTGTCAACCATTGCCCGGGAAGTTACGCGATGGTGCGGTATCTCCAAGTTGTTTTTGTCAAGAAACCTAACGCCGTAGAGACTATCCAACTCCGACAGTACCAATCGATTTGCGTCAATTTTAGATGGAGATAGCAGGTCTTGTTCATAGCCGTGATAGTCCACGTCAATACCTGCGAGGTTTATAAGGGTCGGGAACAAATCAATCGCTGAAATCGGCGGGTTCGGAAATTCCAGACGCCCCACGCCAGGGATATGTGCTAACAGCGGCACGTGTAGCACATTCTGATGGAGCGTGGCTCCGTGGTTTATAATTTCATCGCAGATACCTTCACCGTGATCTCCGAAGATGAAAATTGCCCACTCTGAGAGATGAAGTTGCTTCAAAATTTCAACGAGCTTAAATTCGAGTATATGCGTCACAAAGGTAAGCCTGCCCATAGAGACCGTGTTCAAACGGGTAAAGTCCGGTAAAATAGGAGGTATGAGAGGGGCGTGTCGCCGGTGCTGGCACAAAAAACTTTTCAGCAAGCGAGAAATCCTGGGTCAGTAGGTCGAACTTCGGCGTGTTAAAAAGGGGATTCGTCCGACTGAGTGCATCGAACCGCCAGCAATCAATTGAGATGAGTAAGAATTTATTGGCAGTGCTGATTTTCATTAAAGATACGGATTGGAGACCCATGTCTTAGGCGTGGGAAGAAAATCTGCTCTCATGTATGAGACCACTGGGTGTAAGGGCGTCTGTAGCTACCCGGAGATAACTACAGACATTCACTGCCTTAAATCGAGAAGTTGCCGACAAAGACGTTGTTCTCTGTGCCGCTTTGCTGCCACGTCACCGGGAGGTGTGTGTCTTTATAGCGATAGACCTCAGATTTGCCAACAATGGCGTTCTGAATCGTTGTCAGCGGTTTGTACCAGATCTGATGCGGTTGTGTGCATCCGGCACACGGATAGCGGTTGGCAGAAAGTTTAAGGACTTCGCCAACGGTTACATCATATTTGGTGCCTTCTTTCGCGAATTCAATGGAAGCGGTTTGGGTCGTGACGACTTCGCCCAAAACATCGGCATATTTCGTCGTGAGTAGGTCGCTGAGTGCGGCGCGCTGTTCTGCCGTAGTGCTCGGATCCATGTATAACACGCTCTTGCGGGTTTTGGTCTCAATTGCCAAGTTGTTTTTGGCACTTATGACAGCGACGACAGTTAGCTTCTCCAGTGAAACGTCGTTCCAACTTCCACTCTGGATGTTCCAGACGGCGGTTGCCTCTCTGCCACCTTCCACGAATTCGGAGCCATAGTGGCACGCTCCAACATAAACACTCGCTGAACGGGCTTCAATGTATTCGCCTTGCACAGTCGGTGATTCGGTGGCAAAAGCGAAACCCGCTATGAAGGTCAGGGCGAGCGTCGTTAAAACAAAGATATTTCTCATCTTGATTTCTCCCTTTTTTTGGGGGGATTCACCTTACTAAACACAATAGTAACACTATACCATTTTAACCTTAACTCTTATTATACCTTAAATTAATTTAAAAAGCAACTTTTTCTCCACTTTCCGTCACCTATTCCTGCAGCCAAGGATCAACAACACGATAATGACACAGAGTATCAATACCCAGAACATAGGGACAGGTCCGAGGAAAAGTCCATGATCGTGTTCTGTTGCGATTTGGAGGTTACATCAACCTTGAATTGGGGTTGAGGAAGTGCTATTTGCCAGCGTTCTCAAGTAAACGCTCAAGTGTTCCGCCTAAAATCTCTGATTTGTCTGCCTCTGGGATAAATGTACAGTGCGTTCGGAATGCCTCAAGCGCGTGTTGATAGGTCATAAAGTTGCGGACAACCGGATAGTCGGAGCCCCAGCAGAGACGACCGGGACCGAAGTGTTCATAGAGGGCACGCACAATCCAGTGTGTGTCTGACTGTGGATAATCCCATGGGACCTGTGAGACGTAAGCGAACCCCGACATCTTGATATGAATGTTCGGCACATCCCCAGAGGCGAGAACCTGCTGCAGTTGCGGATAGGGATGCTCCTCACCGGCTCTCGCACCGCCCATGTGATGGCAGAGAAACGGCACAGTGGGAAACTGCCCTGCGAGTTTTCGGAGTGCCTCATGCTGATGACTCCCCATAGCGATGCTGGCGATAAGTCCGAGGTCGGCTGTCGTTTGAAAGAACCGTTGTCCCTCTTCTGAGAAGAACCAACTCCCATCGTCATCACCTCTGAGGTAATGGGTATAGCCTTTGAGAGCATACGCTTCCGCGGCAGTTTTCAACCGATCAGCGGCTCCATCGGTGTGATATGTCTCCGTCCATGAACAGTCCACATCGGCGAATTGGATGAGCCGCTCAGGATAGCGTTGGACACACGCCGCGACGTAATCGTTGTTTTCGGGGTTCCGATCAATGCGTGCGCAGACAAGCACAGCCTTGTCGATATCGTGCAGATCCATCTCGTGGAGCAGTTGTTCAACTCTGCCGCGACTTTCGTCATCAGGAACAGGCGGCTGATAGGGCCACCGGGGCCATGCGTGGGTATGTGAATCAATTATCATATTTTTAATTATACCTTGCGGTTCGGTCAGGTGAATTGAAAGTTTGAAGTGCCTTTCCGTACATCTGGGGAAATTGAGGAAACACCCAAGCAAGGGAAACGCCCCAGCAAAAACACCCCAAGCAAAAACCCCTCTATTACATTACGGGCTATACACTTGGTTCTATTTTAATGAGAATCCAAGCTGCCACCTATGAGATTTTAGGGATAAAAACACCGTTTTTGATGAGAAACGTTCATTCTTCAGAGACACTTCGTAGCATAGACTGTCAGTCTGCGGGCTGAAGATGCACAATCGAACCAGTTATACTACAATTGGCAATTTAGGTTACCTACTTGAATTTAAACCCAGCATCAAAGCACCCAACTCTTGTTTGTTTGTTTCTGCAGGCTTCACAATTCCGACAATTTCGCCATCGTACATCACTGCGATCCTGTCGCTAAGGTGAAGGAGTTCGTCCAATTCAGAAGAGACGAGTAAAACGGCTTTAGCACGATTTCGGGCATGAATAAGCCGTGTGTGGACGAATTCCGCAGCATGGATGTCTAAGCCTCGCGTTGGGTGCGCCGCAATGATAACTTCGGGACGTGCCTCTAACTCGCGTGCAACGACGACCTTCTGTTGATTCCCACCCGAAAGGGTCCGAATAGGATCCGCAATATCCCCGACATGAATCTGGTATTTGTCGAGTGCATTCAGCGCATACCGTTGAATTGATTTTCGCTGAAGGAGTTCGTAGCGACAGAATCGACTGTGTTTATGATGTCCGATGATGAAATTATCGTCAATTCGGTCATTCAGACTAATCCCGTGTCGATGTCTATCGGCAGGTACGTGTGCGATCCGTTCCCCCTTTAGGGTGAGCGTACCGCTATCAATTTGCCGTAACCCTGTCAGGACCTGAACGAGTTCTGACTGTCCGTTCCCTTCCACCCCTGCGATACCGACGATTTCACCGGGGAATACTTCCAGGCTAACTTCGTCGAGATGCCGCTTATTGGAGGCTCTACTTGTCAGAACTTTTTCCCATTTGTGCATTTTTGTGGTATCAGAATTCCCCGAAAGCGTGACGTTTTCCAAACGGAGCAGAGGGGTCGTGCCTATCGTCTGTTCTCGCGTCACAGAGGTAGGGATAACAGGTTCACCGAGCATCGTTTCCGCCAACGTTGTTGGATCGGTGTCGTCAATAGGACAAGAGGCAACGGCTTGCCCACGTCGCATTACCGTGACGCGGTCGGCGATTGCCATTACTTCATCAAGTTTATGTGTGATGATAATGAGGCTTTTCCCCTCACTTTTGAGGCTACGCATACAATTAAAAAGCCCTTCAACCTCTTGCGGCGCGAGCACGGCTGTCGGTTCGTCCATGATAAGCATGTCTGCACCGTGATAGAGGACTTTCAGGATCTCGGTGTGTTGCTGTGTCCCAATTGGCAGGGATTCGACAAGGGTGTTCAGTGGCACATCGAAACCGAGTTGTGCCGCAAGTGCGGCAATCTGTTCTCCTGCCTGTTGGTAATCAAGGAGCGCGCCGTATTTGCGAGGTTCTTTGGCAAGGACGATGTTTTGAAGAGCTGTGAAGACCGGAATAAGCGTAAAGTGTTGCTGCACCATTCCCAAACCGAGCTGCATTGCGCGCCGTGGCGAGGAAATAGTTACAGCGCGTCCATCGACGAAAATCTCGCCCGCATCGGGGTGATACAGACCGTAGAGGATTTTCATCAGGGTAGACTTGCCTGCCCCATTTTCGCCTACAATTGCATGAATCTCACCTCGATGGAGCGTGAAATCTACGGCATCGTTTGCCTGCACTTGTCCAAAATGCTTGCTGATACCGCGCATCTCAATGATTGGTGTATGTGCCATCTCTACTACCGTTCATGCGGAACGACGATATCGCCCGCGATAATTTTCGCCTTAAATGCCTCGACCTGTTCCAGAACCTCGTCCGAGAGAAGGTCCCGATTGACATCATCAACGATGTACTCGACACCCCCCTCTTTAAGCCCGTAATCTTTCAGACCGCCAGAGAAAGTCCCTTCTTGGACGCTCTTTATTGTTTCATAAACCGATATTTCCACGCCTTTAATGACACTCGTGAGCACCAAACCGGGAGCGAGGTCGTTACCGTTGGAATCGACCCAGATGATAGATTTTTCTGTCGCTTTTGCTGCCTCAAGAACCCCGAGACCACTCGCACCCGCAGCGGCAAGAATAATATCTATCCCACGGCTGTATTGCGAGAGGGCGAGTTCTTTCGCTTTCGCTGGATCGTTAAACGCCTGCGGTGTAACGCCCACATAATCTGCTACCAGCTCAAGATCGGGATTCGTTGCCTTAATACCGGCGCGATAGCCAATTTCAAAAGCCTCAACCAATGGCACCTTCATCCCTCCGATGAAACCTATCTGCTTTGTCTCCGTTTTCAACGCCGAAATGACCCCTGCGAGAAATGTGCCTTCGTGTGCTCGGTAGGTCAAAGACGCGACGTTAGGCTGTTCTATGACTGCGTCGATAAGCGCGAACTTGACATCTGGAAATTCGCTCGCGACACGGTTCATCGGTTCTTGAAAAAGAAAACCGACCCCGATGATGAGATCATATTTCAGTTTCGCGAGCCTGCGGAGCGTCAACTCGGTGTCTGTACTGAGGCTCGGGGTAACCTCTGTGAGTTTGAATCCCCATTCGTCTTCTGCTTTTTTCGCACCTGCGTAGGCGGCATCACAGAAGGAGAGATCACCGCGCCCGGTTACATCATAGATGAGACCGACTTTTAGTGCCGCGAGGGCTGTCTCTATCAGGATAAAGCAAGCAATAAAAAGTGTGATTAAAATCCTTACACGCAAAGTGTTTTCCTTTCTATTTTTAATTCCATAATTTCATAATGAATAGGGTCTATGCGTATCTACATACCTTTAAGATACATGATAATGGGATTAGATGCAAGTGTTATTGTGGTTCTAACGGCTCTGAAGTTAGTGTTGACTTTATTACGTTTTAAAGGTATCCTATTTATGTAACTTCTACTATCGTTATGATGGTAGGAAATGTGTTGGCGAGTCCTATATTGTATCAACGAAAAACAGGAGGAGAAAATATGAGAACGGCTATTGGATTCTCGAAGTTAATTCCCTGCAGCCTCATTATGCTTTTAGGGATCGCGTTTTCGTTACCAACCTTTGCGGGGACCCAATTGTGGGACTTTGAGGAAAAGCATGCTGACTGGAAAGTTGCGAACGGCAATTGGGAGATCAAAGGTGGTATCTACCAAGTCGAAAGAGGCGGGAAAGCTGAACACTCCCTCGTCGGTGAAGAGGACTGGGATGACTACACCGTTGAAGCAAAAATCCGAATAGATGAGCACAATTGGGCAGGTCTCGTTTTCCGGGCACAAAGCGAGCATGAGTACTATGTCTATTATCTGAACATTCCGAACAACAAGTCTGAACTCTGGAGACACAGCAAGGGCGCATGGGATACACGTCAAGCAATTAACAGTAATATCCCTGCGACTAAAAAAGTGAAGATAGAACTCGAAGAATGGCTTGACGTTAAAGCTGTGATTGAAGGTGAGATATTTAAATTTTATATCAATGGTGAATTGCAGGGTGAACAGAAGGATAACGTCTA
Organism: Candidatus Poribacteria bacterium; assembly: GCA_965208635.1. Lineage (GTDB taxonomy): Bacteria > Poribacteria > WGA-4E > WGA-4E > WGA-3G > WGA-3G. The sequence goes on along the minus strand of OZ242349.1, from coordinate 3,340,909 downwards.
CAAGACCGGCAAAATCGGTGTGTGGGCATGGGAGACCGCCGCGAGTTTTGACGATGTCATGATTACCGGTGATAACGTTATAGATACCCTCGCTGTTGATGCGAATGATAAGCTCGCCACGACATGGGGACGCCTCAAAAGAGTTTACTAATTTTGAGGTGATTCTACCTCAGAAATTTTAGGGGTGGTAGAACTGTCCGTCCTCGCTGGCGGGGTTTCTAACCCCGCCACATGCATAAGTAATTGTTATTCACTGTCATAGGAGCGACTATATGAAATATCTGTTTTCAACTGTTTCGGTATGCTGTTTTCTCGCACTCGTAGCCTCTTTCGCTTTTGCAGGCGAACAAACTTGGTCATTTGAATCGGAAGCAGACGATTGGACTCCCGCTAACGGCTCTTGGAGTGTTGAGGACGGCATTTATAAACTTGCCAAGGGCGGTAGAGCCGAGCATTCCCTCGTCGGGGACACTGAGTGGGAGGACTACACCGTTGAGGCAAAAGTGCGACTCGATGAAGGAAATTGGGCAGGCGTTGTTTATCGCGCCCAAAGCGAGCATGAGTACTATGTCTACTATCTGAACGTCCCAAATAATAAAACAGAACTTTGGCGACACAAGACAGGGGCATGGGACGCCCGGGACAAGATCGGCGAACTTCCCGGATCCAACGTCGTCATCGCGAACGGCGAATGGTTTGACATGCGGGTCGTCGTGGAAGGCGATTCAATGAAACTCTGGATTAACGGTGAAGAGCAGGGTGAACTCAAGGATGAAACCGGTGCTGGATACCCCGCTGGGCAAGCTGGGGTCTGGGCATGGGAAACAGCCGCGAGTTTTGATGATGTCAAGGTCTCCGGGGATGCTATTGAGGGTCTTACGCCGGTGGAACCGCTGGATAAATTGGCTACTACGTGGGGACACCTCAAACAGCGTTTTTAGGTGGTGTCTCCATCGCACCACTGGGACAGTAGAAGGTGGTACGGAAACTTTCCTATTACACAGTCGTGTTGGTGGCACTTTTCGTGTGCCACCTTACTCCCTGGCAGGTCCCTGTCGCGCTCTCCCAAGAAACGGCTGCCGCGGACATCACAGCGCGGATTCGTGCCTATAAAGCAGAATTGGCGGTCGATGGCACGCGGGTTGAGACTCGACTGCAACTCGCGAAAGTGTACCTCCAAATTGAGGCTTACACGGAAGCAGTTGACGAGTATTATCGAATAATCGCCTCAATGGAAGCAAATGCAGTCGCCAACAGCCAGCATCCTGAGCATAATTCAGATATTGCCGCCGCTTACTACGGATTGGGATTGGCATATACTGGGATTGAGAAATTTGAAGATGCCGTTACAGCATACCAGCGCGCGATCGCGATCATCCCCGATCGGGCACATACCTACGCGGCTTTGGCGAGTGTCTACACAAACATGCACCGTTATGCCGAAGCACTCGATGCTTACAAAGTGGCAGTTGGGTTGGATCCAAACGATGAGATGATTCATCATCAACTCGGGAATGTCTACAGCAAACGTGGTGAACATTCCGCCGCGATGCAGCATCAACAACGCGCAATTGCCATCGCACCGGAATTCGCAGCAGCACACTATCAGTTAGGGCTACTCTACGCACAAGAAAAGCGGTGGACTGACGCAATCGCATCATATCAAACCGCGTATGCACACGACGAGATGTTAGTTGAGGCACTCTATAATCTCGCGCAAGCGTCCCTCCGCTCTGGAGATCGGTCTACGGCGCGTGAGCAGATGGCACTGTTTGAGAAACGCAAAGCGATCCTGACGCCTCTGCACGAGTTGCGAGGTGCATTGCAGCGGGAGCAGGGGACAGTTGAGCGTGCCCAGATTCTCACGAACATCGCGAGACTTTATCTTAAAAACGGGTTTTATGAAAAAGCGGTCTGGGAGTACCAGAAAGCCCTCGGAATGGACCCCGAACTTGTGGCGGCTCATAACGGTTTGGGTATTGCTTATACGATGCTTGGGAAACACGCAGAAGCCGTTACTGCCCAACGGAAGGCGTTAGAACTCCAACCGAATTTCGCGAAGGCACACGCCGGACTCGGTTTGGCGTATTTCAGTCAGAATGAATTGGAATCCGCTTTGGAACACTATCAACGTGCCGCCGCGCTGGCACCCCAATTTTTAGAGGCACACCTAAAGATTGGAACAATTTTGCTGAAACTGAAACGTTATGCGGAAGCAATTGATACATATAAGGCAAGCGCGACATTAGACCCTGACAATGCAGAAATATACCATAATTTGAGTATGAGTTATGCGCGTCAAGCGGAAACGGATTTAGAAGCGGCGCGTCGTTATGCTCAAGAAGCCATCCGCTTAGATCCGAACGTCGCGAGTTATTACAATACGCTGGCACTTATTGACTTTCGGCGCGGCGACTATCCACAGGCAGAGAAAGCGATCCGAAAAGCGTTGGAACTTGAACCCGAAAATCCGAACTATCAACAAGGGTTAAAACAGATTTCTGGTAAATTGGTGGTTGAGTGAGCACTCTATAGATATAGCACCCCTAAACTGAATCATCATAAAGATGTAATTGACGGGCAATAAATTGCCCTACTACAAACGGGCCCGCTCGTAGTAGTGCGATTCATCGCACGTTAAGGAATTACCCGATTAAATTCTTAATCTTCATTTATGGTAAACCAAAAAAATAAACGGACATTTTCCCCAATCCGGTAGGGTTTTTGCTTGGGTGTTTCTTCAAGGATTGTATCCTCGCCTCTTTAGAGTGTCTAATTAATTCTAAGTTTTACCATAGATTGTGTCTTTACTGGATGTAATGTGTGAGATTGCGCATAGCAGTCGGCAAACTAACAGTTTGCGGTACAAAGATGCGTGAATAATGAACCACCCTCAATTAACTGAAAACTTGCGCAAAACGAATGAAGCGCAGTCCAAGGAGCCCATAAGAAAAAATGGCATACAACAGCCTCACAGAGTTCGTCAAAGCCTTGGATCGAGCAGGTGAACTCAAACGGATTAAAACAAATGTATCCCCGGACTTAGAAATCGCTGAGATCACCGACAGGGTCAGCAAAACAGGCGGTCCTGCGCTTCTCTTTGAAAAAGTTGAAGGTAGCCGAATGCCGCTCCTCATCAATACCTACGGCTCTTATGAACGGATGGCGATGGCTCTGGGAGTTGACGATCTCGGACAAATCGCGTCGGAGATTGAGGGTATGATTAAATTGGGACCGCCGGAGTCTCTTCTCGATAAGGTGAAAATTCTCCGATTGCTGTCGCAATTGACGAACTTTCCCCCCAAAACGGTAAAAAAAGGAGCATGTCAAGAGGTTGTCCTTACGGGCGAAGAGGCATCCTTAGATGTGTTGCCACTCATTAAATGCTGGCCCCTTGATGCTGATAGATACATCACCTTACCGCAAGTTTTCACGCATAGTCTGAAAACGGGTCAACGGAACGTTGGTACCTATCGTTTACAGAAAATAACGCCGTACGCCTTAGCAATGCACTGGCAGATTCATCACGATGGTGCTTCGCATCATCGCGAGTATCGACAAGCGGAGCAACAGATGCCCGTCGCAATCGCACTCGGTGGAGATCCTGTGATGTCTTATATCGGCACGGCACCCCTTCCGTCTGGGATTGATGAACTCCTATTCGCGGGGTTTCTCCGAAAATCGAACGTGGAGATGGTGCCCGCCAAGACGATTGATATGCTCGTGCCTGCGGACGCGGATATCGTGATTGAAGGGTACATTGAGCCAAATGAAACCTGCATAGAAGGACCCTTTGGCGACCATACCGGGTTTTACTCCTTGGCAGATGAGTACCCACTCCTTCACATCACAGCGATTACGCATCGGAAAAATCCGATCTATCAGACGATCATCGTCGGTAAACCACCGATGGAGGATTGTTATATGGGCAAGGCAACCGAACGGATCTTCATGCCGTTGATTAAAACGCAGTTGCCAGAACTCGTCGATATGAATCTACCGTTGTTTGGTGTATTTCACAATTTTGCACTGATTTCTATTGATAAACGCTACCCGTACCACGCAAAGAAGATTATGCACAGCCTGTGGGGACTCGGGCAGTTAATGTTCAGCAAAATTATCATCGTCGTCGATAAAGAGGTCGATGTCCAGAACGTCGAAGAGGTGCTTTTTTATGTCGGGAGCAATGTCGATCCGAAAAGGGATGTAACAATCGTCGAAGGTCCTGTTGATGTGCTGGACCATGCGGCACCGCTTATGGGGGCGGGATCGAAGATGGGCATTGATGCGACAACGAAATGGGCGGAAGAAGGCTATCAACGCGAGTGGCCTGAAGAGATTCGTATGTCTGACGAGGTGATTGCCTTGGTCGATGAAAAGTGGAAAAAATACGGATTTTAATTTTACCTTGCGGAGGAATAACATGGACTTGACTTTGAACTGCCTTTTCTTATATCCGTCCTCCGCTACGCTTACGGACTACACTTCGGAAAATCATCAAAAACGGTAGCCTGCAACAACGGCGCGGGTTTTTCGCTTTGAATCCCGATATTTGATCGAACTCAACATGTTTCTTTGTTAAATTGGCGCGTATGGATGGTTTCTTCAGCCCCAGCGGGACGATATGTGTGTAGAAATAGGTGTAACAAATAATCAAGCCCCATCGGGGCGACATGTGTATAGAAAAGTTAGGAGAAAAATCATGGGAGAACCGATTTACGACGTAGCAGTGATTGGCGCGGGACCTGCTGGTGCGCAAGCGGCGGTTTCAGCGAGCCATCAGATGCGGCACGTTTTGGTACTGCACTCAGGAAAGGTAAGTTTTAGCCGGGGTCGCGCTTACTGGTCAAAGTCCGTAGAAATTGAAGATGCCCCAGTCTTCCCCGGTATCATTGGACCTCACTTTGCGAAGGAACTCATGAAATGGATGGAGAGCCGACCTGTCGTCGATTTCATGCTCGGTTCGGAGGAACGCAAGACAGGCATTGATATACGCGATGGAATGGTCACGAAACTCACCCGGAACGGCGACCTATTTGAACTCGAAGCGTCCACAAAGACGCTCAAACAAAACACATCAGTGGAGATGGCATCTTTTAAATCCCGCACCGTCGTCGTTGCCGCTGGGTTTGATGATAAGTGGCCCGATATTGAATTTGATCCCAATGCTGAGCGTTTATATAAGCAGTATGCGACAGTATTTCGTTATGCAGGGAATAAAAAAGGATGGCACGTCTGCATCCGTTGCGATGGACATCTGCACGTCAATGAGCATCTTGCTCTCCTCGGTGTTGGTGACTATATCTATGAGGCAGCGATTGGTGCGCAAGATTTTACGGATAAAATTACAATTCTAACAAACGGTAGACCGCACGGCATGTCGCCCCCTGTGTTGGAACAGGTGAAAGCACGCAAAATTAATATCATTGAGACGAAAATTAAACGGCATATCGGTGAAAAAACGAATCTCTTGGGATTTGAGATGGTTGATGGGAGCGAATTGTTTTTCCACGGTTTCCTCGTTGATGAAGGACTCATCCCGAATACGAAGTTTCTTGAGGGGTGGGATTACCAGAAAGATGAGGAAGGCTTGATTATCGCAAACGAGGATATGCAGATGCTCGACAACTCTGGAGAGCCGATTCCCGGACTCTTTGCCGCAGGCGACATCATATCTGGCGAGCGAAACCTGATCGCGACTGCGTTCGCACTCGGGCAGGAAGCGGGTTTGTCAGCATCAGACACTTTGCGTCAATGGCATTTCCCAGATTAGGAGGCAGGGATAAAAATAATGCAAAACGAGCAAAAAGATACCGTCTATATTATTGATACGCACGCTGAAATATTTCGGGCTTATTACGCAATCCGTAGCGGCTTGACGAGTAGCATTACCGGCGAGGCGACACACGCTGTATTCGGGTTCGCTGGCACACTGATTCGGATCTTGACGCAACTTCAGGCAAAATATATCGTCGCGGCGATTGATACACCGGGGGACACGTTTCGCAATGAACTTTATTCGGAATACAAGGCGAACCGTTCTCCAGCACCCGATGATCTGGTCACACAGATTCATCGCATCATGGAGTTGCTTGAGGCGTTTGGTATCTTAACGCTCGGTAGACCTGAATTGGAAGCCGACGACATCATCGCCTCTGTCACGCACGCAATACTTGACAATTCAGAAACCTCTGATGTCAATGTCACTATTATTTCTAAGGACAAAGACCTTGAACAACTGTTAATCGGCGACCAAGTTACAATGCTTGACCTCCATAACGATAAGATCATTGATGAGCGGTCGCTGCTGGAGACGAAAGGCATAAAACCGTCAGAAGTTGTTGATACCCTTGCTTTGATGGGTGATACTTCAGACAACGTCCCGGGTGTTGAGAAAATCGGTTTGAAAACCGCCGCGCAATTGATCCAGCAGTACGGTTCTATCGAAGGCATTTTTGAGAATATTGATGAGATTAAGGGAAAACGACGCGAAAACTTAGAGAAAGCGCGCGCACAACTCGATCTTTCACGAGAACTGGTAACCCTGAAGCGGGATGCTCCTTTGGACTTCTCCATAGAGCAGGCGCGGGTCAAACCGCTTGATCTCCAGAAGATCCTCCCACTCTTCCAAGAGTTAGAACTCAAACGTTACGAGCAAGTTGTGAGGGAACTTGCGGGTGGGGATCCTACGTTCGCTGCTCCTACACCTACAACACGCAAGGAACGGGTTGCGGAGTTAGCCCAGAAAACAGATGCCATTTTGGATAAAGGCGACTACGACACTGCCGAAACAGGGGACTATTCGGCAATCGTTACACCCGACCAACTAAAAGATCTCGTTGACACGCTATCGACCCAGGAGATTATCAGTTTTGATACTGAAACGGATGGCTTGGAACGCGAGGCGACGTTGTGTGGGTTAAGTTTCTCATGGAAACCGAAGCAAGGCGTTTATGTGCCGGTTCGTTCGCCGCAACCTGAAGATCATTTGGATGCAGATACCGTGCTTTCGGCACTTAAACCGATTCTGGAGAACCCAGCACTACCGAAATGTGGACATAATCTGAAGTTCGATGCGGGAATTCTCATCAGGAACGGTGTTAAACTCCAAGGTGCTATTTTTGATACACTGCTCGCGAGTCAATTAGTTGACGCGCGGACCCCGTCCCACAACCTTGATACATTGGCGTTGCTCCATTTAGAGCACAAGATGATCTCCTTTGAAGAACTAACGACGGATTCAGATAGGACGGGCGAGGCAACCTCGCCCCTACAAGCGGTGGACTTGGGCGAACTATTTGAAGCAGAGGCTAAACAGCAGAAGACAATTGATGAAGTGCCATTGGATCAAGCCACAATTTACGCTGCAGAGGATGCTGACATTGCCCTCCGACTCCACCATTTCCTTGCACCAAAACTTGATGAGATGGGGATCACAGATTTAGCGCGTGACATAGAGTCCCCGCTCGCGCCTATTCTCGCTGAAATGGAATACAACGGTATCGTTTGCGATAAAGAGGAACTCAAACGTCAAAGCATTGTGATTAGCGAACTCGTTGATGCTCGGCAAAAGGAAATTCACGAAATCGTCGGATATCCGTGTAATATTGACTCACCGAGACAACTGGCGCAAGTGCTGTTTGATGAACTCGGTTTCAAACCGGTGAAACGGACACGGGGTGGCAAAGTTTCCACAGATGTGACTGTGTTAGAAGCACTCTCTCTGAGAGAAGACATCAACGATCCGAAGACCAGCGTCCCACGCTTGATAATTGAGTACCGCCAGTTCCGTAAGTTACAGAGTACTTATCTGGCGCAACTCCAGAATGCTGTTGATCCAAAAACACAGCGTATCCACACACATCTCTATCAGTTAACAACAGCGACAGGACGTTTGAAGTCCGACCACCCCAATCTACAGAACATCCCGGTCCGAACTGAGATTGGTAGACAGTTGCGGCGCGCCTTTAGGGCACCAGGAGGGTATAAGCTAATCTGCGCGGATTATTCACAGATTGAACTTCGCATCCTCGCACACTTTAGTGAAGATGAAAGTCTAATCGAGACTTTCACCCAAGATTTGGACATCCATACAGCCGTTGCTTCGCAGGTGTTTGAAGTCCCGGCTGACTCGGTTACGCGCGAACTTCGTGATAAGGCGAAAACTATCAACTTTGGTATCATCTACGGGGTTTCGCCAACAGGTCTCTCACGTCGGATTAAGGGGATGCGAGTGAAAGAAGCGGCGGCACTTATTGACGATTATAAAACGCGTTTTCCGGGGATAGATCGTTTCCTACAGCAATGTGTCCAGCAGGCATCGGATCATGGGTATGTTAGCACGCTCACCGGCAGACGACGCGCAATTCCTGAAATCTATGCCACTAACCGGAGTCGGCGAAGCCTCGGCGAACGGTTGGCAATCAATACTGTCGTGCAAGGTTCCGCCGCAGATCTGATGAAAGCTGCGATGGTTCACGTGCAGCATCGTATTGATAAGGACCAACTTCCGTTGAAAATGCTTCTGCAGATTCATGATGAGTTGGTGCTTGAGACACCTGAAGCACTCGCGGCGGAGCATGCTGCGATTGTCTGTGAAGAGATGGAGAAGGCGATGTCGCTTCGAGTACCACTTCGGACAGAAGCAGGAATCGGAGATAATTGGATGACAGCGAAGTAATAGATCCTCGAATAAATTCAGGGTTTTAGAGGTGGGTCGGTTGATAAAATTATTCAACGGATAAATTAATATTGACAAGTAATATAAATTGTGATATAATTTAATGTAAATTTGTTTAAGGGAAATGTGGATAGTGTCCGCTGGCAAAGTTACAAGTAGCATTTTGACAGTGTTACGGTTTGGAACCGAAACATGCTCATTGTAAGTGTGACAAGGCTTCCAACAAGAGATTGATAAGAGTTAATTTTTGCCAATCTTTGCAATTTGGACATTGCGTGCAATGTCCTCCTACGCTTGCTGCCAAATTTCTGCCTTTGAAAATGCTGACAGTGCTCAGTTTTCTCATTTTCCCGTATTTCTACTCCCTATCCGGTTTTTAAGAGAGATATCGGTTCGCGTGAATGTGCCGGTTGTTTCGCTATGCTGGGTTAGGGACATATAATTTCTAAAAGGAGAAACGAGATGAATATCTACGTTGGCAACGTGCCTTATGCGGCCACGGAAACCGACCTCGAAGAACTCTTTGGTGAGTATGGTTCGGTTGCTACCGCCACGATTATCCGTGACCGGTACGATGGTCGTTCCAAAGGGTTTGGCTTCGTTGAGATGGAAAACCAAGAGGACGGCGAGCGAGCGATAGAAGCGTTGGATGGCCAAGAAATGATGGGACGTCCGTTGAAAGTCAACCCCGCACGCCCGCGCGAGCAACGCCGCGAGCCTCGTCGGTATGACGACGGGGATAGGGACCAATAGTCTACTTTGTAACAATTCAATGTAGTTCCAACTATATGAACAGTTGGAATTAGATTGAAAAAGTGCCGTGATGGGATGGCAACTACTATTTTGCGTCCTACTGCGCTGATAAATTTTGCCCCGGCTTTGGGATTTGTTTTTTCTAAACGAGTCTCGAACCGGGGTTTATCTGTTTAAATTGACATAGGACGGGTTGGAGATGCAGCGATGCGTGCCGCTCCGTCAGCCCGTCCTATTCTAAAATTGCTTAGTATTCTTTGCGTTTGAGAATGCCCCATGTTACCGCAATTTTCCCTGCAGGTTCTACCGCAACCCCCAAGGCATCCAAACCATTATTCATAATATCAGTAATATCGTCATCTGTCAAAGGTGCGTGGAAAAGACCGACTTCGTCCATTGCCCCTGTGAACCAATTGCCGTTCGGATCCCAAACGCCACATCCGCCGATGTTCACGTTGAAATCGGATCTGCCGTGATTGGGCCAATTCCCGTTGACTGTTGTCGCATCGCCATCAACGTAAACCTTCGTGAATTCCCCGGAAGCGACAGCGGCGACATGGTGCCACTCACCCGGTGGATGTTCGTATGGGTGATTGTTACTACCGGCAGTTGGAGTCCATAACGTAACAGTAGTAGGGTTAATAAAACCGAATTCCGGTGAATCGTTCTGCCCTATCAATCCGATACGAGTCTCGGTGATAGTTCCCGGTTTTATCCATGCGACAACCGTGAATTCCTTTTTGCCGTTAAGAAGTTTTTTGTTTGTGTTGACACAACTGCTATCAAATGCTAAAGCACTACCGAATCGTCCATCCACCCAAATGGGTGCGTTGACAATTGTTCCATGGTTATTGTTTCCTGAGGAGTCCATCACTGTGCTTCCGCCCGCTTCGTCGAACAGCCAGATACCAACAACACTGCTTGGATCAATTGCGGCATTGCTACTGTTCACAGCAACGAGGCTGATAGCCATCAACCCTAAACTAAACAGGATAAATGTTAAAGCGTTAAATTTCATTTCAATCCTCTCACTTTCTTTGGAGATTTGCCGCGTTGCAACGCGGACTGTTTCGTGGCACTACTCCACTATCTGTCAAACTATCGGCGTATGTTGATCACCTGATGTTCCGCGCAACATAGAAATCGATGTTAAATATATTTTGACATATTTTGCATTAAAATGCAAGTTTTTTTTCTGAATACGCCATTTTTTCCATTATAGCATATATTACGCTGATTCTCACACAGTTGTTTCGTTTCGCGGCACAGACACTTGAGTAAGCGCGCTGGTTACAGGTATGGACTTCCCGCAGGCACTTGATTTTATTGGGTCCTCACGCTCACCCCGATTGCTTTGCGGACCTTTGCCAGAATCGGGACTGCGATATCACGTGCTTTTTCCGCCCCTTTTTCAAGTATTTTATCCAACTCATCAGGATTGTCCATTAACGCATTATACCGATCGCGTTGCTCAGAAAAGGCGGTCTCCAACAACGCAAACAACTCTTTTTTCATTTCGCCGTAGGCGAGTCCACCGTTGAGATAAAGTTCCCGCTTCGCAGCAACGGCATCTGCATCCGCGAGATGACGATAGATCGCGAAGATGTTGCATTCATCTGGGTCTTTCGGATCTTCTGGACGTTTGGAATCGGTTACAATGCGCATGACAGGTTTGCGCACTTGATTAGAAGGTGCGAAGATTGGGATGACGTTGTTATAACTTTTGCTCATTTTTCGACCATCAATTCCGGGAATCGTCATGACCTCTTTCCGAATTACGGCTTCCGGAATCGTCAAAACGTCGCCATAATTCTTGTTGAACGTCAAAGCAACATCACGCGTAATTTCGAGATGTTGCTGCTGGTCAAATCCAACTGGCACGATGTGTGTACCGAACAACAGAATGTCCGCTGCCATCAAAACTGGATAGGTGAAGAGTCCAGCGTTAATGTTTTTATCCTCTTCACGCCCCTCAGCGATATTATCGTCAACAATCGCTTTGTAGGCGTGTGCGCGGTTGAGCAAGCCCTTTGTTGTGAAGCAGGACAATACCCATGACAACTCAAATACCTCTGGAATGTCCGACTGACGGTAGAAGATCACCTCATCAGGATTTAATCCCAATGCTAACCACGTCGCTGTCGCTTGATAGGTTAAATGCCTTAACTGCTTTTTATCTTTTACAGTAGTGAGGGCGTGGTAATCGGCTATAAAGTAAAGAGCCTGAAACTCCTTTGCGAGTTCCAACGCAGGTTTAATCATACCGAGATAGTTCCCGATGTGCGGCTGTCCTGTCGGTTTGATTCCTGTTAAAGTAATCTGTTTCAATTCTCTTCCATCCTCCTTTGCGAATTTTATTTTATTATAACCCGCTTGGGTTTATAGATTCAATCAAACCTCTGAACCACGACGGGATCCCCCCACTTTATTCGCAAACCCTCTTTGGCGTTCCCACCATTTATAGCAATTTCTAACAGCCCAGAGCTCCCGATAATTGCCAATGGCTCGCCGACACCAGATTCAGCGTAAGCACGGTTGAATCGATGTAGTCTGACGCTTCCAACCCTGATTTCGTAAGTGGATACTCCTCCGGTAGACGCACTTTTTAAGCGAGCGATTGCGGTTTCCGATATATTTGTTATCGCATTCCCAAACCTGTCAATCTTAACAATTTGACCTGTCAGGACACCATCTGTGAGTTCCGGCACTTGAATGGGTAATTGAACGAGGGTTTGCACCGGCGGACCGATGTCCTCAAGCGACACACCGAGCGATAGGTGTGCCGCGACGGGTGCAAAAACATCCCTACCATGGAATGTGTTGCTTACTTCCGGTAGATAGTACCCACTGTTTTGAATCGCCACAGAATCTACGGGTTGTTCCTCTTCGTTCTCAACGCTTTGCAATAGGTAGCTCAGCACGCCATTGTCGGGGCAGACGAAGAATGCGTTGTCAGTGCGGCTGACTATCGCCTGTCGATCACTTCCTACACCCGGATCAACGACAATGATATGAATCGTTCCTTTTGGAAAGTAACTGTGCGCCGCATAAATTGAGAAAGCCGCTTCGTAGATATCTTGTGGTGGAATAGCGTGTGTGAGGTCAACTATCTGTGCATTCGGATTAATACTAAGGATGACCCCTTTCATGATTCCTACATAAGTATCACTTGTGCCGAAATCGGTTGTTAGTGTAATGATACGAGTGGGTTCATTCATTGATTACAGATTCGCTTGCATCCATGTAAAACTTTTTCTTTGACCAGTGCCGTCGTTTTCCCTACCTTCATATTCGCAGCACCAGACACCATCATAGCCTGCTTCCCTCAGACAGCGAATCGCTTTTGCGAGATCTATTTCACCTTCACCGAGTGCTTCGCCGCGGTAATCTCCACGTGAACCCGTCCCGTCTTTTAGGTGCGTGTGCAATGTATAAGGCGCGACGATCTCGTAATATCTGCCCACGGTTTCCAAATCGTGCCCCGCCCAACGATAATTCATCGTGTCCATATTCGCACCGACATATTTGGAACCGACACGCTCGAAGAGTTCCACCTGCAAATCACCGTCATTCGTAACGATGCCGTGGTTGTCCACAGCCAAGTAGACCTCGTCACGTTCGGCGAATTCAAGGCATCGTGTCAGGCAACCCGCCATTGCTTCAACCCATCGACTTTCTGGGACAGCATCTTTTGCGGCACCCCCCTCAGTGCGGAGAACTGAGGTGCCGAGGCGTTTCGCAAGTCCTGCGATGCGTTCCATGCGTGCCACTTGAGACTCGATAGCCTCCTCTTCCAGCACGACGAAATCATTTCCTGCCGCAAGTGCGGAGACTTGTAAACCGTAACCTTCAACCTCTGCTCTCACAACTTCTGCGTTTTGTTCAGGATTCGCGACATCTGAGTTCCATACATCACCAATCTGGAGTTCAACGTAGCCGAATCCTGTCTCACTCGTAAACTTTAGGAAATCCTCAAGTGATTTACTTGCGTAGTTATAATGAATAAGTCCCAACTTTGACATAAATTATCTACTCCCCTTTGAGTGCCCAGATCCTATAAAAGCAGTTACAAACCGTTCTCACCGTATACAGTTAACTGCTAACCGCTGATGGTTTACGACTGCTGACAACTAAAAAAGACTTGCATTTTTAAGGTTACCGTGCTATAATACCTTTACCAAGAAACAAGTGTCAAGCAATTTCTCACTTTCTATAGCAAGTTTTGGCTTGCAAACTTCGCGGGAAAAATGGAGAACCGATTAGGATAAAGAAATAATGGAGAACTACAGTCGATTTACGGACCCCAAGTTGCCTGAAATCTATGAGAAGGTCAAGACAGAACAACGACTCTCCTTTGAGGAAGGGGTCGCGCTTTATGAAAGCCCGGATATTACAGGCGTTGGATTTATTGCGAATCATGCCCGTGAACGTCTAAATGGAAACGTTGCTTACTATAACATCAACCAGCATATCGATTATTCAAATGTTTGTATTCTACACGCTCGGTGCCATTTTTGCGCCTTTGCCCGAAAAAATATGCAAACCGAAGGGGCGTGGGAAATGAGTGTTGATGAATTTTTAGATAAGGCGATGTATTCTATAGAGAACGGATGCACTGAGATTCATAGTGTTGGTGGGTTACATCCTAAATTACCTTTCAATTACTACGTAGACATCATCCGTGGACTCAAGGAACGGATGCCACAAGTACACCTCAAATTCTTCACGGCTGTTGAAATTCATCACTTTTCACGTATCTTCAAAATGTCAATAGAAGATATTTTGACGGAATTGCGGGATGCGGGTTTGGATTCGTTGCCCGGAGGTGGTGCTGAAATATTTGCGGAAGAAACACGCGAGAAGATTTGCCCAGGAAAATTGAGTGCCGAAGGATGGTTGGAAGTTCACGACATCGCACATCGTCTCGGTATTTCCACAAACGCAACAATGCTTTACGGACACCTTGAGACAAATGAGGATAGAGTAGATCATTTCATTCGTTTGCGGGAACAACAGGACAAATCTAGCGGTTTCGTGACGTTCATTCCACTCGCGTTTCATCCTGCTAACACTCGCATGGCGTATCTACCATCGACAACGGGTCTGACCGATCTTCGGAATATCGCCGTTGCCCGCTTGATGCTCGATAACGTGCCGCACATTAAAGTTTACTGGATTATGACCGGCTTGAAAACGGCACAGGTTGCACTCCGTTTCGGGGCTGATGATATTGATGGGACTGTGACCGAGGAAAAGATTACGCACATGGCAGGGGCGGACACGCCAGAGGCTGTTTCCGTTTCGTCACTGATACACCTCATTGAGGAGGCTGGATTCGTGCCTGTTGAGCGTGATACACTCTATAATGAGATCATTCGAGAGGGAAATCGGTGGTACAGAAAAGCCGCTTAAGGGTTGGCGCAGTCTCGTTCTTGAACACCAAACCGCTCATTTATCCCCTTTTGAACGAAGAAATCCAAACGGATTTTGAACTCAGTGTCGATGTACCAAGCCGCATCGCGGCACTTTTAAGTGAAGGTGAACTTGAGGTCGGGTTAATTCCAATTATCGAATACTTTCGTGCGAACCCTTTGGACGCGCAGTATTGCATCCTGCCGAATATATCTATTGCGTCTCACGGAAGCGTCAAAAGCATCCAACTCTTCAGTCGCGTTCCGATTCCAGAGATTCAACGTATTGGGCTCGATACAAATTCCCGCTCCTCTATTGCGTTGCTGAAAATCCTACTCGCTGAGAAGTATCGAATCTCGCCAGCGTTCACAACGTGTAGACCGACAGTAAATCCAAAGACTGCCCTTCAAGATCGTCAGGATCCACTTTTTGATGCAATCCTTCTCATCGGGGATCCAGCACTCAGGCATCTGGATTCAACAGAATATAACTTAGATCTTGGTGAAGCGTGGTATAAGTTAACGGGTTTACCCTTTGTCTATGCCTGTTGGGTTGCCCGGACAGAAGCGCAACTCGGTAATCTATCGGAGGTGCTCCTCGAATCAAAAGCACGTGGTATCGCACAAATACCAGAAATCGCACGGATTGAGGCGCGAAGGCTTGGCTTGCCCGAAAAACTTTGTCGCAATTATTTGCAACAACACATCAAATACGACTTAGATGAACCTGCGATCAAAGGTCTTGAACTGTATTATAAGTATGCCGTGAAGAACGATCTTGCACCGCCATGTCGTGGTCTGTCTTTTGCGTCCATTTGAAAGGGAGCGAAAAATGGAATCCGTTGAAGAAACTACTCGCGATACAGAGTTTGCAAAGCAGTTTGAAGACTATCTCAAAAGTTGTGGACTCCGTTTGACCCAAAAACGGTTGGACATCTTAAACCAAGTCTTTGACTATCCCGGACATTTTCAGACAGAAGACCTTTTAGTTCAGATGCGCCGAAACGGTTATCTTGTGTCGCGCCCAACAATTTACCGGACCTTGCCGCTGTTGGTAAGAAGCGGACTATTGACAGAATTCATCGATGCCCAGAAGAACACCCGTTATGAGAGTATTCACTCGCTTCGAGAGCATGCACACCTCATCTGTCTTCGGTGCAGCCAGATCGTTGAGTTTAAAGAACCGCAGATTGATGCTTTGCAGAAATCGGTGTGTGAAGCACACGACTTTAAAGCGGTGCGCTTCCGTAATGAGATAATCGGTTACTGCGCCGAGTGCCAAGCAGAGTTAGAGCCAAAGACCTCTGATGAAGACAACGAAACTACTGTTTAAGCCGCGCCCACGTTGTGGTGAGTAGCCCTTCGGGATGCACCGGTAAAGTTTTTTCGTCCGCTTTCTCATAGTCTTCATCCGTAGGTTGATACTCTAAATCGCTGGACCAGCAGAAAACATCATACTGGACCTGAAGCGAACTTTGCCGTGTCCATATCATCATAACGTTTTCCCCGTCCTGTAATTCATTAATCGTACCAGCATCCTTTCCAAAATCTCCTGTTTTCTTCCAGGTCCATTCGGGAATATTTTCTTCAAAGATGATGTGATCAGGACGGACAAAGGCAGGTGGGTCCTTCGGGATTTTATCGCCATCGTCGCCCAATACCCACAGCCAATCCGAATGGTTGCTCGGATTAATGACGCGTCCAATGAACCGCCAGTCTCCAGCTTTTCCACCTGCACGACTGATGTCGAACCTGTAAAGTATCCAGCCTTTTTTGCCAGCACCGGCATTCGTGATAATATCCCCGAAGGCATCATCGGCGGGATCTACAGCCTTTTCGCCCTTACCCAATTTATAGACATCATCGGAGTCCCTTTCGTCAAAGGCTTCCGCCTCAAACCAAATCTGTTCGCCCTTTCCGTTTTTTGAAACCTTGAATTCCTCTACGGCAAAACTTGTAAACGGTTGGATCAGCAGAAGACAGAGGGTTAAACCGAGTTTTCGTTGAAATCTCTGATACATTGTAGGTGCTCCTTCAATTTATTTTTTATCAGCTTAAACGAATTAGCATGAAACTGTAAACTTAAAAACTTGACAAGCGTTTGGAAATATCGTATAATTGTAAAATAGGTTTCTTCCGAATAGGGTTGTAGATTACGTCTTCTACAGTGTTAGAGATGTTTCATGTATACGCCACAGGTCATCGAACATTACGAAAACTCACGCAATATCGGAACTATCCTCGATGCGGATGGCACTGCCAGTGTCGGCTCTCCTGCTGACGGCGAGATGGTAAAACTGACACTCAAGATAACGGATGACGTGATTGTTACGGCGAAATTTCGGGCATTCGGTTGCCCTACTGCTATAGCGAGTGCTTCAATCCTCACCGAACTAATTACGGGAGTCCATATCCCGGAGGCATTGGAGATTACTGCTGCGCAACTCTCTGGAGCGTTGGGAGGACTGCCGCTGGATAAACAGCGTTACGCGAACACTGCCGAAAAGGTCCTAAAAATGGCAATTGCCGATTTTCTGTCCAAAAAGGAGGTGCAATCACCATGATTACCGTTACAGAATCCGCTGCCCAAAAAGCGATCACTCTCATTAGCCACAATGAAACCTCAGATGAATCCGAACTCGGCTTGCGGATGCAGGTCGTCGGCGGTGGATGCTCCGGTTTCCAATATAATCTTGAGTTTGGTGCCGCAAAAGGGACCGACAAAGTTTTTGAATTTCACGGCTTGAAGATTTTCATCGACCCTCGTAGCACGCTCTATCTCGCAGGTTCTGTCCTGGACTACAACGATGGCTTGATGGATTCAGGCTTTAAAATAACAAATCCAAACGCTAAAAACACATGCGGTTGTGGTGAATCATTTAGCGTTTAACACTCCTTCCCTATCTTTGCTGGCGGGGTTTGTAACCCCGCCTACCGATGACTGACTGCTGACCAACCAACAACCAAATCACACCCACGAAGATCTCAACTCGTGCCCTTTCAGTGATACTATAGTCGCTGTGCTTCCCTCCGCGTAGATTCCTATGTCCGCGTTGTCCAGATCTGGGAGGAAGTAGGACGTCATTGAGAGTTCACCACCATTTCCGAATGCTTCAATAGAGATACGGTCAACTAAAATTTGCAAGTGGATTTTTCCGTTTCGTGGGGCAAGGGGTCCGCTCCTTTCTAAGAATGTGAGTTGCTGCGACGCAACATCGTAACGGACATCTTGTCCGCGAATCTTGAAACCAACAGCAGTAGCATCGTTTAGAGCTATTTCAGCACGGATATCGAACAACTCACCTGTCAATCCCGCCAGCAGATCTTCACCCGGTTTGAGCGATAGGTCGCTCCACGCGTGTGTATACGCGTGAATGTTTTGAATTTCTGCTACCGGTTCTCGATGTAAACGTATACCCTCTGAAGTCGTTCGAAGGGTTAACTCACACGGAAAACTCATCTGCTGGTTAAAAGGCATATCTGGTGGTTTACTCCCGCTCATCCAAGCGATTTGAATGCGTCTGCCATCGAATTCTGGCACATCGCTCCACGTTTGCGCCGCATAGAAGTTGGCACCGTAGTCAGAACGCTGTGCGTCCCCTTCGGGTGTAAAGGTCGTTCCATCGAAATCACCGACGTAATACTTCCCCGCCGCACCCCAAAAAACCCATTTGGTATTATCGGGATCGTTATCAACGGGAAGTTCAAAGATGTCGGGGCATTCCGTGTCGGGAATTTGAAGATCGGATAACCTCGTCCACTCCTTGAGGTTTGTCGAACCGAATAGGGCATAGTCATTTTGGTCGAGGTAGAGAGCCATCACCCATTTCTGTGTCGGTTCGTGCCAGATTACCTTCGGGTCGCGGTTGCTCCCAACGATATGCTCAATCACAGGATTCCCTTCATATTTTGTCCAACTCCGTCCGCGGTCGTTGCTGTAGGCGATGCTTTGTGTGAACGGCACCTCTTTCGGAGCGTGGCTGCCTGCGGACGTATAAAAATTGACGAGTACCGCTTCGTCGCTGGTCTGAAAACCACCAGTATTCTTCCAATCTACAACACCAGAACCGGAGAAGATTGTCCCAAGATCATCTGGATGGATGGCATGCGGGAGTTGCTTCCAGTGGACGAGGTCTGTGCTGACAGCGTGTCCCCAAGTCATGTTGCCCCAGTCGATGCCGAATGGGTTGTGTTGAAAGAAGAGATGGAACTCGCCTTTGTAATGGATCAATCCGTTCGGATCGTTGGTCCAGTTAGTTTTCGGTGTAAAGTGGAACTGTGGACGATACGCTTCCTTGTAAGCCGTCTGAATCATTAAGTATTTCCTTTCGGTTATAAACGTTGCAAAGAGATACGCGCTATTTCTGTTGTTTGGCATACTATTCTATGGAAATTTCCTATTTTGTCAAGGGTGCGTGCTTACTCTTTGAGGCCATTTTGTTTTTCGCATTATAAGCCCAATGGTTCATAGAAGGGAAATCATTTATTGCCTGTTAACACATATTCAAAACGTGTGATGAATCGCACGACTACGAACATACCGACTGATACTTTTTAACCTACTGTCCTCTTCGAAGGTGCATCCGAAAATGTGTATGAATGTAAAATTGATGTACTTACCTATCGGACGCTTTTCTCGTTAAAGTTTGTGTGGAACTTGAAACGGAATAGCCCATGACAACGGAGGCAGGCAATGATAAATCTCTATAATGTGCTAAGTAGTTCAGCAAACGTACCGGTGCATGCGCATTGGGAACCAATTGTGGATTCCACGTTTCGTATGCACAAGATGTTCCCAGAACACGCTGAACTCTTCGATCTGTCGCCAATACAACCCATCACAGAATACCAGACTGATGCTTTTAGCGTATTTTTGCCACCGTCAACTGTAACGGTAGGTGATGTTTGGAAACTGGACGCGAACAGTGTTGTTTCCTTCCTACATCAGTTTCATCCGGGGGCAACAGCTGATTTAGGTTACGGTGAGGAAGGTGCCTTTGCATGTTTACGCGCAAATTCATCAGACTATGCAGAGATTATTTTCCGATTTCATGCAGAATTCACGTTGAAATCCACTGCCTATCAGGAGTGGCAAGCGGAAAATGATGAGAGGGAGTCCGAAGCAAGGTTTATTCCTTCGCAATTTATCGGGAAAGTATTAGTGAATCTAAAAAACGGGACAGTTCGCGCGTTTTCATTAACCTTGCCGGCGCGGAATACTAACGTTGATCTCAATGCCTATGGCGGAGCGGACATGGTTTTTGTGCCGCGTATGGAACTCCTCGCTGCAGAAGAGACCGACCAAGACGATATCGCGTGGGACGCTGCTATCACAACGGAAGAGGCGCAACGGGTATTGGAATTGAAGTTCTATAAATTCGCTGAGATCGATTGGCTGCCGATCAATGAAGCAGTCACACAGGCAAAAACGACCAATCGTCCGATCCATGCGATCCTTGTCTGGGGATGTTTAGACGATGAATCGTGCTGAGCGAACGGCAAAAATTTGAGGGCGGGTCCGCTCTCCAATACAGAAGTGATAAAGACGCTCAACGAGAAGTTCGTCAATACGTGGGTACTCCTCCGAGAATTGCCGGAACTGATAGATGGTGCGAAAGGCGAGGTAGCGAGCCTTATTGCTAAAGCGATGAAACGCCACTACACCGACTCTGTGGATATTCTGGCACTGACCCCCGATGCGGAAGTCATTATGCACCAGCCAGAAATGGCACTGCCTTATAGGAACCAGGCACAAGCGTACCTAACGGTGTTGCGGCATTCCATGGAGGCGTTTGAAGGGAAACGTACACGTGTGGGAGAACGGTCGAGATTAGATAGGAATCCTATCAGTTTGGGAACGGAGTTGAAAGAGATTTTGCACACTTTTCGCACATCCGACACCGATACGCCAGATTATACGGTCGTTGAAATTAACACTACTCCCTTTGAACGCGGCGTGCTCCACATTGAGATACAGGTGGGTGCAGGTGAGGCAACAGGGACATTTGAGTTGTTTGATGCCGACATCGAAATTCTGACCAACAAAACGACAGATAAAGCATTGACTGGCGCGTGGAACGTTTCCCCCGGCGATACAGGACATATTTTTCACAACTTTGGTCAGGGTCAGCATTTTAAGTTGGTCGCCACTGGAGCAAATAATAGGAAGGGTGGTCTCAACGCCTTTCTTGCGCGCGTTTCTGTCGTCCCTCCATTTGAACAATAGGATATATTATCCTAATCTCCTCTGTCAACGCGCGATTGTCTATCTACGTTTCTATGAAATACATGCCGAATCGGTGTTGCGTCTTTTGTATCGGACGCGGCACTATATTAGGGTTCACGCGAACAGAACCCTTTGTAGAGGGACGTTCACGTAGCGTATTTCCTATAACTCGGTATAAAGTAAAGTCAAAAATCGAAATCCATAGGGAGCATGTAATGAAACGTAGATCTGTTTTTCCTTGTTCAGAGAATCAAGGTTACACTAAATTTACAATATTAATCTATGCCATCAGCACGTTACTCGTGTTTAGTGCTAGCACTTCTGTACGGGCAAAAGCCCCGACGACTGCAAAAATCGTGTTTATGTCAAAACGGGATGGCAACGCCGAGATCTATATCATGAACCCCGATGGGAGCGAGCAGATCAATTTGACCCAGCATCCCGCAGCCGATTACAATCCGGCCTGGTCACCGAACGGAAAACATATACTATTCAGTTCAGATCGGGATGGTATCTTCGATTTGTATCTTATGGACGTAGATGGTACGAATGTTCGGAGGATATTTAAAAGCGGCAAATATAGAATGGACGCGGCTTGGTCTCCTGACGGCAAACGGATCGCCTACGCACAGGGAGATCCAGGAAAGGCGAAACTACAATTTGGGATGCGATTTGTCCCTTACGCCGACCTCACGCTTTGTGTCGCAACAGCAAATGGAGACTCCGTTGAGAAATTGACCGATGGATTTGGTCCGAATTGGTCTCCCAATGGACGCGAGATAGCCTTTGTGGTAGGTGGACGCAAAGGCACACCCTTAGGCATTTTCGATCTGCAGAGACGCTCCCGAAAGATAGTCCTTTTAAAAGAGATGCCGTGGACACTTGGTCCAAGTTGGTCTCGAGACGACAAAATCGCCTTTGCGAAACTCGAGGGGGCAGGGTTTGACGGACAGGGTTTTCTTGCGGTTAAGAAGGCGACAATTTACACCGTGAATAGCGATGGTACAGGACTTCATCAGATTATTGACGAAGCCTCCTCTGATCCCATCTGGTCTCCAGATGGTAACGAACTCGTTTACAATGCTTGGGAGTCTTCGCAACTCTTCAAAACCGACCTGAACAATGGCACCCTAACACAACTGACGCATGACGGAAGGAACTCACGTCCGGATTGGTTTGACCCTTTTTATAGCGTTTCGCCGTCGGTGCAATTGTTAACAACGATGTGGGGAAAAATCAAAATGGATTGAGTTAACTATAGCCCAATTGATCATCTTTGTAACGTAATCTGTTAGATTGTGCCCTAAGGACGCGAACTAACAGTTTACGCCACAAAAACCCGCAGATCCCCAACGACTTTCAATGAACACGAAGTCTACATACCTAAAATCTTATAAGTATCAACTTGGGTAATTTTACTATAAACTCTCCAGATTAAGGGCTGTGAACGTCCTTTGCTTCCAATTGTCAAAATTTATTCCCAGATTTTCATTTTTTTCAGAATTAGGCAACCGTTTTCCCGATCCTCCGCGTCATTATATATCGACACGAGATTTGTGTGAAAAATCTTGGAAGATTCAAATGACTCCATAGGAGGAACAGAAACATGTTACGGGCATTCATTGTTGCTTTTTCGAGTGTCGTTATGTTGTTGTTGGTGGCTTCTACCAACGCAGGACTTGATGAGGAACTCGTCTTCTATCTGACGTTTGATAACGTTAAAGGTCGGACGATTATTGATGAGTCTGGGAATGGTCTTGATGCAGAAATACTTGAGAATACCGAGATTGTCAAGGGTAAATATGGAGATGCCATCCGTCTTAACGGTCAAAGCGGGGATTGTGTTAACATTCCTGGTCAAGAGAAATTGAAAGTTATAGGTGAGATAACAATGATGGCATGGATTTATTCTGCAGAAACATGGGACAACGAGAAGATGCACTGGCTGGAAAAAGACTGTCATTTCGTTGTTCCGGTTGGTTGGGCGCACTGTTACGGTATCGGTGGTGTTGATGTCGGTAACGGCCCAGAAATCTTTTTGCTTTTGGGATCACAGGTAGAGGGGAAGTGGGACCGGCAGGAGCTCAAAACGCCGCATAAAATGGGCAAAAAAAAATGGCATCACGCCGTTGGAAGTTACGATGGCGAAACCATGAAAATCTATATAGATGGTAAAGTCATAGCAAAAGAAAAGAAAAAATTCGATTTCTTTGGTGACAATGAGGCGGACGTCCGGATCGGATGTGCAAAAGCCGTCCCTCATCTTACATTCATGAACGGCTCTATTGACGAAGCCGCGGTCTGGCAACGAGCACTGAGTGATAATGAAATCAAACAAGCCATGACGGGGAACTTTCTTGCTGTCTCGCCGAGCGATAAAGTGGCGACGACTTGGGCGGATATGAAAAGGAGGACCGTACCCCGTTAGCGAGCGTCTGGAAAGTGACAATGTTTACTCCGGTCCTCAAACCTTGTGAGGGACGCTGAATACCAACGTTCAAGTATTTTATATAACCCGCGCTGTTGTATATTGATAGTAATACCAAATCTGAAAAATAAATTCGCATTTCAGAGATTTTGAAACTCATCGGAAGTTTCTGCATGTAAGAGGCGCAATGAATTGCGCCACTACGAACGGTTTTTTCGCTAATGAGAAACGTTTATTCAGAAATGGTATAAGATCCACGCGAATAAAGAGTTCTTATAAGACGGATATTTATGCATCGTATTTTTTCGTTAATCGTAAGGAGTTTTGAAAATGAAAACTTTAATTATTGGGCTTCTCATCCTGGTTGTGATAAATGGACAACTAAACGCCAATGAGGACTTGACACAGAATAGAAAAATTACACTTAACCTTGATAGTGCATCTGAAGTGTTAGCCAAAGGGTTCATTGCCCCGATTGAATACACACAATATGACTTTCATGTGGAGTGGGATGAACTGGCGAATCTGAGGGTTGCTGAACCCGAGAAGCGATACCCTGCCTCGGTTTTTCGGACTTTTCTGCCCCCTGAAGCGGTTTCTGTTGGTGATCTTTGGCAGATCGAGGAAGAGGGTGTGCTGGAATTACTGCGACAACTTCACCCTAAGCCAAATCTGAATATTAGCATAAATTCGGGGGATTCGGACGGCTTGTGGGCATGTCTACGTGCCTACAATGATAAATATGCCGAAATTGTGTTCCGCATCCACGCCGAATTCATCCTAAGAGATGGTCGATTTACGCCGTCTCAATTCGCCGGGCATCTTGTTATTGATCGCATTAAGGAAAAGGTTGCCTCTTTCAATATGGCCGTTCCTGAAGGTGTACTGAATTTTGATGTTGGACGAAACAGCACCAACACTATAGATGTCGGTTTTTGCCCAAAGATGGAACTCCAGGTCGAGACGCAGGAAATTATATCAGATATCGAGTTTATAGAATCCATCACTCAAGAAGCAGCTGAGCGTAAGCTGATATTACGTTTCTACAAATCGCAGCAAATCAACTGGGTATCTTTGGAAGAGGCGTTGGAGATGGCACCGGCACAGGGAAAGCCGGTTCACGTCCTCTCAATAATGGGACCGCTTGCGGATGAGTCATGCTGAGGAAGTGGCAAAGCCTTGAGGGCAGTTGTCCTCTCCAACAATCGAATCATTGAATACTTGAACAAAAATTTTATCAACACATGGGTGCCGAATTGCGAATTAGGACGGGTCCCGAGTTTGCGAGACCCGATTGCAAAGAGACGTGAAAGCGAAGGCAAAACATTTGACACAACCCACGCCTTAGCGCAAGCAATCATGAAAGGGTGGAAACAGTATTCACCGGTGGATTGCCTGATTATCTCACCCGGATTTGAAGTGATGGGTAGGCAACTCGGCAACGACCTTCATCGCGCTGGAGGAGACCCAACAAGCAATTACTTAACTTTTCTTCAGGAATCCTTAGCAGGGAAACTTCCCGGATTGGGTGAAGATACTTCAGAACCAAAGCCCCTTAATTCGGATACTGTATTGAGTAACTTGAACGTTGTACTCAACGACGTTCGGACCTCACAGGAGATCCTGAATGTTTTTCGGACACCAGAAGCTGGCTTTCGGGATTATACTGTCGTTGAAATTGATGCGACGGTGTTTGAAAACGGTGGTGTGCTTACGATTGATATTTCTGTCGGGTATGCTGAAGCTGCCGGTTCGTTTGACCTATTTGACGGTATCAGTAAACTGCCAACGGAGGGAGTGCCCAAGAATGCCCTCGCTTCAGCGTGGAATATTCCACCTGGTGGAACAGAGAGAATCACATACATCTTTGATAGAGGTCAATCCTTTCGATTGGGAGCTACTGGTGATAGGTTCAGTAAGAAGGGAAGTACCAATGCTTTTCTCGCGACAATTTCCGTGGAACCTGTACTGAACGAAAAGGATGGAAATTAGCGAGGTGATCTTTTGAACAGCCAGTACAAGTCTGTTCGTGCTAACATTTAAAGTCCAAAAATATGTAGGCTTCTTTGGGACCGACATGTCGTTGACGAGGTTTCCTAACCACACCGCCCACATTGGCCGAAGGTGTATCGGTAATTATAGACTACAGATAGAAAAGGAGAATAAACCATGAAATGGTTCTCAATAATAGTTCTGAGTATGACGATAGTAATTATTGGAAATGCTCAGGATGTCCGGTATGATGTTGGTGTTAAGGTATTCAGCGATGAAAACGAGGTACGTGAGAATGTTAAGACTCTCCTCATAGAGGAACTCAAGGAGATCGAAAACATTGATGTGGTGGATCCAGCATGGAGCACCTACAAGTTGGTTGTAATTGCCATTGAAACTAAAGCCAAAGATAGACAAGAAAAAACTGGCGATGTTGCAGTAGTGTGCAGTATTCTAACAGCATACGATAATAGTAGTGTTGTCAGTCTGATTCCAGATAACATGCCAGAACTACGTAGAAAGGTCTATGAGGAAACGAAGTACCTCTATCAAGAACCTGTAATGGGATTGTATAATGATGATGCGTCTAACATAAGAACGATATGCAGAAACATCATAGAACAATGCAGTATGAATGTCCTGAAGGAACAGCGGACGGAAATAGTCTCGTAAAGAAATATTTTCTTTCAGTAGGACATGTTGGATACATAGTCTCGTATCTTCCCAACCGGATCTGTGTTCAGGTTCCGTCCATAAGTAAGCCAAATCCGTTCTTTGTATGAAGTTTTCTAATTTTTTCAGAATTAGGCAACCGTTTTTCCGATCCTCCGCGTCATTATATATCGACACGATAGTTGTGTGATAAGTTTTAGAAAGTTCAAATGACTCTACAGGAGGGAAAGAAAACATGATACGGGAATTGATCGGTGCTGTTTTTTGGGGGACTGCTATTCTCCTAGGGACGATTTCCGCCAACGCCAGTTTGAATGAAGACCTCGTTTTTTATTTAACGTTTGATGAGATTACAGATCAGAGGATTGTTGATAAATCAGGTAATGGTCTTGACGCAGAGATATTTGAGAATACAGAGATTGTCAAAGGCAAATATGGAAAGGCAATCCGTATCACAGGTCAAAGGGTGGATTGCGTCAATATCGCTTCTCAGGAAAAACTAAAAGTTACAGGTGAGATAACAGTGATGTTATGGATTTATTACCCAGAAACATGGATAGGTAAGAAAACACATTGGTTTGATAAAGACTGTCATACGGCTGGTGAGGCGACCTCCTATGGTATCCAGAGTGGTGATATCGGTGGAGGCCCCCTAATTTGGTTATATTTGGGATCACGGGATAATCAAGGGAATGTGACAGGTCGGAAGCAGATGACGAGCCCACACAAAATGGTGCCTAAAAAATGGCATCATGTGGCCGGCAGTTATGATGGCGAAACCATGAAAATCTATGTAGATGGTAAAGTCATAGGTGAAGAAGAGAGAAAATTCAATTTAGCTGGTGACAATGATGCTGATGTTCGCATTGGATGTGTAAAAGATATAGCACACGCTACATTTGTCAATGGTTCTATTGACGAAGCTGCGGTCTGGCAACGGGCTCTGAGTGATGACGAAATCAAGCAAGCGATGGGAGGCGATTTCCTCGCTGTTTCACCCAGCGATAAGGTTGCAACGACTTGGGCGAATATTAAAAGGAGAGGCATTGCTCCTTAAGGTAGGTTTAGAAACGAGAATGCTTTTACCTTTATCAACGCTTCAGGATCCCATGAGTGTTGATGAATGACAATACTGACAATATTTAAGGAATTAGGCAACCGTTTTGTCCGTTACCCGCGTCACTATATATCAAGGTGAGAATCTACGCGAGCAACGACGTTTTATATCGGTTTATAACAGGTGTTGTTGGTGCAGTATGTTACTGTTAATTATTACAAGGAGATTAAAAATGAAAACCCTAACGATTGGATTTCTCATTCTGGTGATGATGAGTGGACAACTTAACGCCGACAATCACTCCGCAACTAACAATAAAATTACACTGAGTCTTGATGATGCATCTGAAGTGTCAGTAAAAGGCTTCATTGCTCCGATTGAATACACGCAATACAACTTCCATGTGGAGTGGAATGAATTGGCGCATCTACGCGTTGCTGAACCCCAGAAGCAGTATCCAACATCGGTTTTTCATGCTTTTCTGCCTTCCGAAGCGGTTTCTGTTGGGGATCTCTGGCGGATTGATGAGAAGGGTGCCCTGGAATTGCTAAGGCAGCTGCACCCCAATTCAAGTCTGGATAGGCACATCAATATGGGAGATTCTCGCGGGTTGTGGGCATGCCTACGCGCTTACAACGATAAATTCGCCGATATCGTGTTTCGAATTCACGCAGAATTCAAGTTAGAAGATGGGTGGTTTACGCCATCGCAGTTTGCTGGACATCTTATTATAGACCGAATGAAAGAGAAAGTCGCATTTTTCCACATGTTCGTTCCTGAAGGTGTGCTGAATTTCGATGTCAACTGGAAGAGATACAAAGATGAACCCGGTGCCGTGACGGATATCGGTTTTTGCCCACAAATAGAACTCAAGGCAGGAACGCGAAGTGTTATACTGAATACTGAATTCGTAGAAGCCATCACCCAAGAGGAGGCTGAACATAAGCTGATATTACGTTTCTACAAGTCGCAGCAAATCAACTGGGTGTCATTGGAGGAAGCCTTAGAAATGGCACCGGCGCAGCAGAAGCCGGTTCATGTGATTTCAATAGATGGTCCGCTCGCGGACGAGTCATGCTGAGGGAGCGGCAAGACTTTGAGGGCAGGTGTCCTCTCCGACGATCAGACTATAGCGTTCTTAAACGAAAACTTCATCAATACATGGGTCCCTAATTCCGAATTAGGGCGGGTCCCGAGTTTGTGGGAACCGATTGCAAAGAGACGCTCGCGCGAATCTAAAACATTTGACACAACACACCCCTTGGCGCACGCGATCATGACGGGTTGGAAGGACGGCTCCCCTGTAGATTGTCTGGTTATATCACCACAGTTTGAAGTGATAGGCAGACAACCTGTCAATGAGCTTTTCGGAGGACACATAACACAGCGTTACCTAAAATTTCTTAAGGAAGCCTTAGACGGGAAATTTCCTGGATGGTATGATAAAAACTTAGCACCCCTATTAAGTACAAACATTGTGCTCAATAACGAGAGGACCATGCAGGATCTTCTCGGCATCTTCCGAACACCAGAAGCAGGATATCAGGATTACACCGTTGTTGAAATTGACACTACAGCATTTGGAGATGGCGGTATCCTTACAATTGATATTTGGGTTGGACATGCCAAACCAGCAGGTTCGTTCGATTTGTACAGTGGTGATAGCGAATTCACCACTGAAGGAAAGCCTAGGGGATCCCTTGCCTCTGTCTGGGGAATTTCACCAGGGAAAAAAGATAAAATCATACATCATTTTAACCAAGGAAAACACTTTAAGTTAGGGGTTACCGGTGATTGGTTCAGCGAGAAAGGAAGCATCAATGCTTTTCTCGCCACAATTTCTGTAGAACCTGTGTCGGAAGAAAAGGGTGAACGTTAACATACTCCACTACTGGGGCGTTTCATAGGCGTACGAACAATGAATGCTACGATCGGCAGTGGAGTTATTCCTCTTTGGAGGAACGAATGAAAAATGACGATGTTGAACTCATTCAAAACAGCCTCACAGGCGATGAAAATGCTTTTGCGAAGTTGGTGAGAAAATACCAAAAGCAGGTCCACGCGCTCGCGTGGCGGAAAGTAGGCGATTTCCACATCGCTGAAGAGATTACCCAAGATACTTTCCTGAGGGTCTATAAGAAACTGGCTACGCTGAAGGATCCGCGTCGTTTTGCGGGATGGCTTTACAGAATTGCTGCGCGCCAATGTCACGCATGGCTGAGAAGAAAACGGATGCAGACGCAATCGCTGGAAGACACAAACATCGAACTGATAGAAGAAGGGACATATTCTCAATACATTGCTGAGGAGCAGGAAAAAGCGGCTATTGAAGCGCAACGCGACATTGTGCAAAGGCTACTCGCTCGGCTGCGGGAAAGTGAACGCACTGTTGTCACACTCCATTATTTCGGAGAAATGACTTGTGAAGAGATTAGCCGGTTTTTGGGTGTGTCAGCGAGTACCGTCAAGAGTCGGCTCCGTCGTGCAAGACTCCGCTTAAAGAAGGCGGAACCCATGATCCAAGAGGCACTGAAAGGTTTCCAAATTAGGGCGCATCTCACCGAGAAAATCATGCAAGAGGTTTCCCGTATTGCACCTACACCCCCTTCCTCTGGGAAACCCTTTGTGCCGTGGGCAATCGCCGCCTCAAGCCTTATCCTCGTTGTGATGGCACTTGGAGCCAGCAGTCAATACCTAACACGTTTCCAACAACCTTACAATTTCGATGCCCCATCGGAAATGACGGTGGAACTCATTGACGCGCCTATTGTTCTGAACCTCGCTTCCAAACCGAATGTGCGAACCCAAACCGGTAAATCTATCACACCGAGTAAAGGTGATGGACTTACACCGAATGTAGATCCATCGGAATACATGCCAAGGTTCCTCTCTAAACAGGCGAAGCGTGTCGTGCTCAACGATGAAGAACCTTCACAAGAGGTTTTGA
Source organism: Candidatus Poribacteria bacterium (assembly GCA_965208635.1). Lineage (GTDB taxonomy): Bacteria > Poribacteria > WGA-4E > WGA-4E > WGA-3G > WGA-3G. The sequence continues at coordinate 3,310,743 of OZ242349.1, read as the reverse complement.
ATATTTTCCACACACCGGCGACTGGTTATCAAGACTACACTGTTATTGAAATTGACGCGACAGCCTTTAAAGATGGTGGGACGCTCACGATCGATCTCTGGATTGGGAGTGCCGAGGCAGCCGGGGCGTTCATTCTGTTTGCAAGCGACAGCGAACACCCAACAGACGGTATGCCTGAGATTATACTCACCTCAGCTTCAGGGATTGTACCCGGGAAGTCGGGAAGGATCACACACCGTTTCGATAAAGGCACACACTTTAAATTAGGGGCTACCGGTAATTCGTTCAGTGGGGACGGAAAGGTTAATTCTTTTCTCGCAAGGATCTCCATAGACGCTACATTTAGATGATGTCGTACACGGATTCATAGTGAACCTCCACAACCTCTGCTGAGCCAGCAGTCTTTTCATTCCACCGTTTCTCTCCGCTTATTTTACAAAAGGTAAACCCACCAGCACGTCCCACGTTTTAATCTTCCAGTATACCAAACATCAGTAGAACCACTTACATACTCTGAATTGCAGAAATATTTTTGCATTTTTTTCGACTTATGCAATCCTTTCACCGGTAAATTGCGTCACTTAACAATTATAGTAGAGTCAACAATTAAGTGGACACTGGACAAATTGGCGAGGTTAGAAACCTTGAAGAAATTGAGGAAACACCCAAGCAAAAACCCCCAGCAAAAACCCTACCAGAGGGGGAGAGTGTCTATTTATTTTTAGGATCCACTACAAAGTCTTCACTAACAAACAGTAGAATTTATCGAACAAATAGGATAAGTGAGCCAAAAACGGGGACATCGTGCCACAAGTCCTACACTCCTAAGGAGAAAGCAATGTTAAAGAAATGTTTACCCTCATGCTTCACCGTGTCGATATCTCTGATAATCCTTTTCTTCGCCACTTCCAATGTGGTAGAAGCCGTGCCAGATTCATCTGAGGGATCCGAACCGATACCTGTAGATACACCCTCTCAAAAATCTGAAAGCGCACCAGTTGCTGTTCCAGATGATAGTGTTCTGCGTCTAATTCCGAAAGGAGCATTGGGTGTTATCTACTGCTCCAACCCGCTTGAGCTGGATAGCAAGATTAACGCACTGGTCGCGGAACTTTCACCCACCATGGAGATACCCGATGTGTCCGTAACAAGTTTGGTAGAAATCTTTGGTACTGAATTTGAAAGCTTAGCCGATTTTGAGGAAATCGGGTTGGATTTGAATCGAGATTTCGCGGTCTTCATTACCAGTTTGCAACCTCTGCATCTCTTGGTACTGGGGCATCTAACGGATCCGAATGCAATGAAACAGACCATTGAATCAAAAGGCAGTGTACCCACAAACTATAAAGGCGTAACCCATTGGAATACAACAGCAGAGAACCAGAGTTTTGCTATTCTGGAGGATACCCTCGTTTTTTCAACGCCTCATGGCGTTTGCGAAAACGTTATTGATACCCATAACGGCGCGGTGCAGACTATCGCGGAGAACGTAAATTACAGTGCCTTCCTTACCGATGTTTTGGAAGGGAACGATCAGGTCGGAGTTTGTTTTGATATTGAAGCTATTGTCGCTACTTTCGATCGTCCGCTTGAGGTGGAATTAGAATCATTGGTAGACACCCTCAATGCTGGTGATTCAGTATCCAAGACAGTTGCATCCATCCTTGATGATATACCCAAAGAGCAGGTAGGGTCCATTGGTCAACTGCGATCAATTAACGTCCGGCTTGAGGTGGAGGGAACCCGTGTACAAATTAATCCATCTGTGAAATTCAGAAGCAATAGTGAATTTCTGGAAGTCCTGGAAGAAAGGCCTGGTGAATTAATGTTCCTCGACAAACTCCCAAATCGTGCAGCTATGAATGGCACTGTTCAAGGTTGTCCACAGTTGCTCTCCGAGTTAAGTAGATTCTGGCTAAATATTGTTCCAAGTGCAACGCCGGAACAACAAGCACAACAGGATTCGCTCCTCAAACAGGTGAAAGATTTTCATGAATCCCTCGCAGATCGATGGAGTGTTTCTTTTGGTTTTGAGGATACTCATTTACCGACTTATCTGTTTATCTATGAACTGAAAGATGAGCAGGCTGCGAGGATCTATATGGATGAGGTGTTTCTGGAGCATCTCAAGAGCCAAGAGGTTCATGCGGGTCAGTCGATAATGCATAACCGCGTTGAGATTAAAAGTTACATCTTCCCTGATCTCAAGGTGAGGCTTCCAGAGGACATGCCAGAAGAAATCTCTGGTTTGTTGCCCACCAAATGGCACTGGTATTATGCGTTTACCGAGGGACAGCTCCTTTTTGCAACGGGTACGGGTCCAGAAGCAATTCAAATGGCACTTGATAGGAGAGCGGGAAACGAGAAGAAATTTTCTGAGCATCCGAGCTACCAGAAACTCGTTGAAAAATTAGGGACGGACAGCAACATTTTAGTTGCGATGTCCCCAGCCATCTCGGCTAAAAACTCTTTGCCGATGTTAGGGAGGATGGATCCAGACAATGCCGCAGCAATGCAATTACTTTCGGGACTATTCATGAGTCTACCTGAAAACTATAGCATCGGTTTTTCCGCCAAAAGACGGGACAGTAGCATTGACGCAAAACTGCTGATTGACCTTGGGGACTTCAAGCAGCTTATTCAAATGATGGAAATGATGACCCAAATGGGGCAGAGGCAATAAGTTTGTTTCTGATTACCTTAGAGTTCCGCACTGACTGTCATCTCCAAGCGGTGTTCGGGTTTGCGTTGCTTTGTGGAAAGCAAGCGGTAATTGAGTCGAAACAGGAGATCGGTGAACTTTCGTAATCTGTAATCCGCGGTTGTGCGGACTTCGTGGCTAATGCCTTCGTAGAAAGTGTATTGCGCAAAGGGTATACCGCCTTGACTCTCGCCGTAGCCGAGTTTATAGTTGACATCAATGCGCCCTTTACCGATGAGACTATAGGTGACGCGGTTTTCATAAGAGAAGGTCCGCGTCCTGGCTTCTGGCTCTTCGTCAAGCTGCTCCTCATCAATTGTCCGTTTATATCCTCCAGTCCCGCTCCATCGCACGGAACTACTAAATTCATATCGGAGGCTCAATTCGGTCATCTGTTCAAATTGGCGTAGGTCTGAGATAGGCGTTGATGGAAGATCACCCCTGTTTGGTATAGTCCCATTTTCTTGTGCAAACTCCTCAAATTCAAACTGACTGTATTTCTCGGTTTCTCTGCGTTGTTCCCAGTTCACACCGAGGGACATGCGTTGTGTCGGGTTCACGGAGAGACCAACATCCCAAGTCCGGTGCTGTCTGTGGCGTTCTTGGTTATTAATCCGGCGGTTGAGCGTCTCTCCAACACGAAGGTTGAACTCGAAACTGAACGCCGGTGATGGCGAAAATTCGAGCCTGTGATGCTGATTCAAACGCCCAAAAAGCGTTTCTGAACCTTGTAGACTTTGGAGCAGATAGAGAGACACCGCATCCTCTACCTCTTGCTCCTCGGTCAGCCAGAGTCGTGTTTGACCCCTGAGAGCATTTAGAAACCATTCTAACCGGCTGCCAGTTGTTGGAGACCGTCGGTTGCCCGTAGATTGCGTGGCAGTTGCAGACATTTTACCCGCCGCAATGTCCTCTTGCTGACGGCTGACCGCTGATTGCTGACGGCTATTTGGACGTAAACTGTCACGTTTCAACATTGAGTCGCGCTGCTGTTGTTGCCTTGCTCGGGCACGCCGTGCGAAAAACTGGCGTGGTTGAAAACGCATTCGGAATTCTGCATCTACTGCTGTTGTTGGTTTATCACCTACATTTTGATAGATCTTGATGTAAGTGCCTTCCTCAGGATCCTCTACATAGTGCAGGTCGTCCAACTTTACGTAGTATCCTTCACCGGGTTGAAGCAGAATACCAGTATGTGGATGGATGTCGGTGTAAACTTCGCGACGCTGACTCGTTAGTTTTTTATCCAATTCATAGGCGATCTCTATATCAATCGCTCGGCTGAGTGGCGTGAGTTGGAGATTGACATCCGCGAGTTGCGTTGTTGTATCTGCCCCGAGATCGGTGTGTGCTTTCAACATCCGGCGCGCAATGTTTGCTGTCAAACTCACTCCGCCATTGAGAAAGGACTGCTGTTGTGAAAGGATGCCTACCTTCCAAGTCCGTGCTGTAGTATTTCGTTGCCAATCCGACAAACCGATCGGCTCATCATCGACAGTAAGCAACGGTTCTTTCGCAAAAGCCTCCTCCAGTTCATAACTGGTATTCAAGGATGCCCACTTGAAATCAGCGAGGTCAATACGTCCGGTTGCGCGGTTCCGTTTTCGGTTAAGCATCGCATTACGCGCCTCGTTCGATTCCACTCGTCCGAGTGTTCCCAACATCCTAAATGGACCGAGCGGATACGATAGATTACCTTCTTGACGCGACTTCTGTAGCGACTGTGTCCTTGTTGAATCCGACCCTTCTGTTCGTGAACTGCTACGGTAGTCGTCCCAACGAAGATTTGGTAATCTCTTCAGTAATTGCGCTCCCACAGGTACGCTTTGTCGGGAATCAGAGTGTTTTTGCTGGGGTGTTTCCCCCCTTCCTACCGGATTTTTCTCTTGCTCAATGACAGGCAGTCGGGAATCGAAGTGTTTTTGCTGGGGTGTTTCTCTCCCTCCTACAGGTGTAAAGGTTCGGCTTGCCCGTCCAATGCCTGAATGTCGATTGAAGTTGATACCCCAATTAAAATTGTTGCGGATAGTTGCGTTGGCAGCAGATAAAATTTCTGTTCCATCTGTGGACACCACCGATTCCTGAACAATTTCCTTGGGTTCTGGGTCTTTCTCTTCGCTCCGACCGACGCCCGCGTCAACCTCTAACCAATCTGTCGGCATCATTCGGATGTCGAAGTTCATGGTTCTCTCATCTTGGGGCACTCGCGATCTACCGGCAGTGTCGAGCAGGAAAGCGTCATCAAAACCCTCTTTAGCGTATTGTGTCTCGTAACGGGAGCGGGTGCGGTTGCTGCTTGAGGCACCGACGGGTACGAAGTCGGCATCCATTGATCGTATGTCGAGGTTTGTGGTCAATTTAGGGCGGAGTTGGTCGGTCCATGTTGCAAAGTCCCAATCGGCATAGCCGATCAGTTTCCATGCCTGACTCACCTCTTTCCGATCGACAGTAGAATAGGTATTTTTATCAAGATTACTATAGGCGAGTTCGCCTTGAATCCACGCCTGTTCCGTAACATTCAAACGACTCTCCAACCCCCATACAGTATGCTTTTCTGGCGGTATGAGGGGTGGCTCGTTTTCTTTCGGATTAAGGATATTTTGGCGAAGTGCTTCCAGATCTGCCTCTTCAAACCCGATGAGCGTCTGTTCCGGTTGATTCAGATCTGCTTCAACAGCATAGGACGCTCCGAAGGTTAAACGTTCACCGGGTAGTGTGAAAACACTGCTGAGTCCGTAAAGATTCTGTTGATACGCCCGATCCTCCGGGATGTATTCAAAGTCGATCCGAATTACATCGTTGCTCGTTATGAGATGTCTGCTGTTAAACTCAACAATTGGGTCTCCATATTCACGGATAATGTAATCGTTGTTTTCGCCGCGCCGCATCCTCTCACCGTTTAGCCAGACGATTTCACTGCCTGCTTTCACAATGACGAATTGTCCATCAACCGTGAGTCGGTATTCGCTGCGTCCTTCCTCGCCTCGAAGGACTAAACTCGTAGACTGTCCTTTCGGAATGGCACTCGGAATGAAGTGAAAGTCCACCCATTTAAAATCACCTTCAACCTGTACACCTTCTAATGCCCTCGGGAAGAAAATAAACTCCGATGCCCCAAGCGATCCCTCAAAATCACCTAAGGTCCCCCTCATGTTCGGGTGCGTTATACGAATCAATTTTTGATCGATGTCCTGTATATTTTCGGTTGTTCCTTCGGGTTGGATAGGCAGATCCTGATCGGATAGCAACGCCAGAACACTGATTTTTTCAGAGACTTTGCCCTCTACATTGACGCGGAGTTCTTGGTTCTGTGTCACACCGCGTCCACTGCCAACCGAGATACCGAAGGTTTGACTTCCGGACACCTCTAATTGGCTGTCGGTTGTCGGCTGTCGACTTTCAGTAAAGAGGTTTTCTGGTGAAGGGACATCGTCCTGCTGATCGCTGACTGCTGATTGCTGACCGCTGACTTCCGTTCCGTAAAGGTCGCGCTTATAAACCTGTTTAATCGCGAATGGCAATGTCTGGTAGATTATTTTAAGTTTGGAAGGTTTATCCGTAGGTGGTTCAGAGTGGACAGGCACAAGACCTGCCCCTACAGTGATTTTTCCCAAATAGAAATCAATCTGATAATCGACCCCTCGCACAAGCACTTTTCCATCCGCTTCTGTTATCCGCTCGCTGTTTGGCAGAATAGGTGGATACTTCACCGTGAATTCTTGTTCTCCCGATTTCAGTTCAAGGGACTCCGTTTTCTGGAGGACGGAAAAGGTGGGAAGTTCAAGGCTTTTGGTTTCGTCGTTAGGAAGGTTTTGGGCTGTACTATCGAGATGTGGTAGTACACACAAACAGAAGGAAACAAGAACAGCCATTTTTTTAACGATTGCCTCTGAGCTGCTGCGTCCGTTGTCCTTGCAGTATTCCAATTGTTAACGAACCCTTCATAACCTAAAGCAGGTTTTTTACCAATTTTAGATCGGCGTTGACAACGGAAACACCGCCCAGGAGCACATACTTAAAAAACCGACGGCTATTTTTTCCGAAAAACTTGGAATACCTTTATGTCATTCGCTTCAGCATCACTCACAAAAACACGTCCGGTCTTCGATACGGCAATGCCAACTGGCTCTAAAAGCGCGGCGGTACTGAATTCCGTAATGCTCCTTCCATCAGGCGCAAAAACTTGAATACGCTGGTTGCCGCTGTCGGTTACATAGAGGTAATTCCACTCGTCTAAAGCGATACACCTCGGTTCCCGCAGTTGTCCAAGTGCGCCGCCCTCACCACCCCATATATCAACAGAGTTACCACTGAAATCGTATTTCTTTATCAGATGATTACCTGTATCAACGACGTAAACATTTCCGCGGGCATCAACATCCAGATCTGTCGGATTCCAGAGTTGTTCACTGCCATTTCCGAAACTGCCTCGTGCCACAACGGGAACGCCTGCGACATTGAATTCAATCCAGCGGTGATTGCCAGTATCAACGACATAAACCTCACCATTTCGTCCGATACCGATACCTTCAGGGCGGTCAAGCAAGACATCATCCACACTCTCACTGAGTGAATAAAAAATCTGATCAACAAAGTTACAGTATTGCACCCGATTGTTACCCGTGTCTGCTACATAGAGGCGGTAACTTCTTTGAAAACTCAACGCTATATCTGTCGGGTGATCAAACTCCCCTGTCTGCCATCCACGGCTCCCGAATTCTGTAGCGAAATTTCCTGCTTCATCAATCACTTGTACTCGATTATTACCCGCATCAGCGATGTAGATTCTGTCCGCTTTATCTATCGCGAGCCCCAAGGGGGTCCGAAATTCGCCCGCCCCTTGCCCGGTTCTACCGAGTGTCTTGATGTAACGAATACCCAATATAGGGGGTGCCGGTCTCCGTTCACGGTTCGAGAGGAGGTTTTCAATCGGTGTTTTTGCTTGGGTGTTTCCCCGCGCAACTTCGCCTTCAGGTAGGGTGCAACTCAAACAGAGCACAAGGAGGAGGAAACCGAGACTTCTAACGACAGTCTGCAGGGACTTTGGCAGCACCAAAAAGATATGCGGGTGGAATTTCCGATTCGCGTATGAGTGCTTAGCCTCGTTGCACTTTAAATTTGAAAACGAAAGTTGTTTGTTGTTCATTGAAATCACTTGTGACTCTCGGCACAATGATTCGTAAGCTGCTATATTTAATGCTTCGCTTACGGAAATAGAGGAAGAACCTCGCGTATTGTCCGGGCATCACGGTTGTTTTCTCAATGTCTTCTCTGGGGAGGATTGCTGGACCGCCTTGTATTCTAATAGTCTTATCCCATCGGAACACTTCCGCACCGAATTCAGGGGGCAGTTTCGGTCTGAAGTTCTTTTTTAGGTAGAAGGATTCCTGCGATTTATCAATCGGCTTCGTAACGTTTCCTGTGCCATCAAGCATCTGGCAATCCTTTTTTTTGAAAGAGATCCAATGGTCGGTTCCATTAAAAATAAAAACACCGAACGCATCAACCGCCTTCACATCGTTTAGCGGCACCGCCATTGCTTTTACGCCGTTTTTGACATAACCAACAGTACCCGTCTGTGGCATGATATGAGCATCCGGATCAAATACAGGGACAATCATCTCTGGCTGGAAGGTATCTTTGAGAAAATCTGGGACCTCTGGAACCTTCGAGCAACTCAGCGGGATCAGTACCAAACAGAGTACTACTAAAATTTTTAAGATAGATACTCTAAACAGGTTTACGGTTTTCACGTTCTCTCGATTCTCATGCTGAGGGTTAAAAGTTCGCAATAGATGTATCTTATTTTTCATTTGTGATCTCCGTGGCATTTTGTAGGAGGCGTTTATACCCCCGAATTCCGTGTGCTACAATGCTGACTTCTCACTTTCAAGGGCGAGCATCGCGGCACCCACAATGCCTGCATCGTTTCCGAGGTGTGCCTTTACGATCTTCATCCGCGCAGGAATATCCATAGCACGTTTGGAAAGTTCGGCACGGATGGGCTCAAAGAGAAGTTTTTCACCAGCTTCCGCTATACCGCCCCCGATGATTGCGATCTGTGGATTGAGAATATGTGCTATTGAGGTGAGGGCGATGCCTATATACCGTCCTGTTTCAGCAAAAATCTCCATTGCGACTTTGTCACCCGCATGTGCCGCCTCCGCTATTTGCCGTGGCGTTAGTGCGGCTCGATTCTTTATTGATTTCGCCAAAATCGTAGACCGTCCTATCTCTATTTTCTCCTGTGTCCGTTCAACGATGTTTTTCGCACCAGCATAAGCCTCAAGACAACCCTGATTACCACACCCACAATAACGCCCATTGGGTTCAACGACAGTATGTCCAAGTTCCCCCGCAGTATTTTGACTACCATGGTAAACTTGTCCATCAATCACGACTCCGCCGCCTACACCTGTGCCGAGTGTTAATGCGACGATGTTTCTGTATCCAACACCGGCACCGTGACGAAGTTCTCCCAGCGTCATTGCATTCACATCGTTGTCCATACCTCTTAATACAAGTCTGTACTTCTCAGCACTATGTGTTTGTGAGTTAGCATTTGCGGTTGCCTTCGGAAGGTGTAACTTCGCCAGTTCAGTGTTCACATAATCAACAAGCGGGATGTCACTCCAACCCGGGAAATTAGGTGAGAAATGGACAACTCCTGTCTCAGCAATGATAAGTCCGGGGGCTCCGAGTCCAATCCAAATCTCGCGTGCGTCAACGTGCCCACAATGTTTGCTGTCAGATTCCTTCGCGCTACTCAAAAGAGATTGTGGTGCTTTGCATAACTTTGATATGGCTTGTGCATCTGCAGCTTCTGCTTTTACAAGCACCTGACGAACTGCTTCGGCAATCCGAGCCGCTACTACCTTCGGACCTCCTACTTCAACATCTGTAGGGAGTAGCACACGACAAGAAATATCGCCCACTGATGAAACTAACCCAGCTTTGATGTCCGTTCCGCCAAGATCAACACCAATACTATATTCCATTTTTTCAATTGTGCACCAAGCGTGTCATCAGAATCCCTTATCAGCGCACCGGTGTTGTTGAACCCGCACCGCGCCGTTGTTGCAGTGCTACACGCCTTGGCTAACCTTTTACGTAACTAAAAATTTGTAGAACCAAATGCATAGCTCGTAATGTAATGGAGAGCGGATATACGGAAAGGTACTTCATTTCCCAAATCCACCTGATCGAACCGCAAGGAATAATTAAAAAAAGAAGACTTGTGCGCCCTCACTGACATTACAGAGATAAATTTCAGGTTCAATACCGGTATGTTTATGGTATTCAGTCGTCACGAGCGTTTGGAAAGTTTCTAAAACGTCTCTATGAACGATGTTAACTGTGCATCCACCGAAACCCGCACCTGTCATTCGGCTTCCAATTACACCTGTGATGTTGCGGGCAATGTCGGTAAGCAAATCTAACTCACTACAACTGACTTCGTAATCATCTCGGAGCCCGTTGTGCGACGCGTTCATGAGTCTACCGAATTGTATGAGCGATTCGTCTGTTTCTTCTACTGTTTGTAGGTGTCGTGTTTTAAGCACAGCAACCGCATCCAGTACACGGGTGTTCTCCTCAATCACATACCGACACCTTTTTTGTGTTACCGTGGGAAGTTCTTCTTCATATTTTTTGAAATCTGTTAGCGTAATGTCCCGAAGCGAACGGATGCCGGGCAACCACTGTTGAAGGATAGTAACCCCTTTTTCACACTCAGCGCGGCGTTTATTGTATTCAGAAGCGGCAAGTTCGCGTTTTACCTTGGTATTACAAATAGCAATATAGTGCGTTGCCAAGCTGAGTGGAACATGCTCGTGTTCAAGTGAACGGCAGTCCAGAAACAGTGCTTGATTTTCCCGTCCGAGCAGTGAGATCGTCTGGTCCATGATACCACATTTGACACCGATAAATTCATGTTCTACCTGCTGGCACAATGTCGCGAGTTCTTTGTTATCAATCTCTAATTGTGGCGCGCTATCGGATGTCCCAGACGCTGAGCTGGCGGTTAAAAAAGTAAGCGCAGTTGAGACTGAAAGTGCCGCCGAAGAACTTAGACCGGCACCAATCGGCACATCACCTGTGATGACAGCATCTATTCCTGATACTTTTTTGCCCGACGTTTGCAAGAGGGACGCAACCCCAATAAGATAATGACTCCATGCTGGGGCATCCTGTTGAACAGAAAGGGGCGTATCCAAGCAGAATTCATAAAAATCGTTGACATCCAAAGCATGCAACCTGACCCGCCTATCAGGTCTTTTCCGGGCAGCGATGTTGAGATACTTATCAATCGCTACTGGAAACACATAACCGTCGTTGTAATCTGTATGTTCGCCGATGAGGTTAACTCTTCCGGGGGCTGATGTAACAAACTCAGATGGGCTACCGAAGATTTCTTTAAATTTCTGGTTGGTGAAGGCAACGCGCTTATCCCTGTTCTCAGGAAAGCCTATATTATTTGGATCTTCGCGTAAAACGTCTCTTTTCATTTTTTTATAGTAAAGTTTAGAATTGATTGGACACTCCACACCAGTGCGGTTGGGGATTTCGTCTGGGAAGAGACTGGATTTAGTCTGGGAATAGACTAAATCCGTTCCCTGTATTACATTTCCGTTCCTTTTATTACATTCCGCACCTACCGGGGGAGGGTGAATGTCCATTTATTTTTTCGATTCACTATAACTATGACCAAATGCTCATCGCCCCGCTTCGTTCCACGATGGTTTTTTCCAAGAAGTGAGCAAGAAAAAGAACATACCCAGATTCTTTACACTTGAAAGAATCGGGGTGTTTTTGCTTGGGTGTTTCCGCTCCCATATTGTCCCGCAGGTTTCCCACAAGCGGCTTGCGTCGCAATGTGAAAACTCATTATTCAAAGAATTTCAGGAATAACCCCAATGTATTTGGCAACTCTTCACGAGGAATATAACAATCAACGCTTATGTCAGGTTCAACGTCTCTTTCCGATGGTGGTGGCTGTGTGAGGAGTTGTTCTTCTGGAGCATGCAACGCGGGTTGTAAATTCGGTGACACCGATTTTTTAGTAGGCACTGTGCCTTCTGCGATAACCAGTTCGCCGATAGGAAGATACGTCGCCAATGGATATATTTCTGTTTCGGTTAAAATAGTGATATGGGGGAGTGATCTATCCGCTAATTGTTCCATTTGCATCGTCAAATAGGTGATTTCCGCCAGGGCTGCCCGCGGTCCGTCGGGTTGACAAGCGACAATTGTAATCAACGGTATCTGTTTTTTTAATGCATTTTCAATCGCTGTGAGAAAAAAGGATGTGTCAATCTCTGTAGGGATGACATCTATATCTGCGATAAACAAACACGCTGGATACCCTGAAATCAACCCTTCGGCAACAAGTCCAGATTCTTTAGCGGATCGGATTTCCGCCGTTGGCAAGTCGTCGAGTAAATATTCAAGCCGCTTTTCAGCAAGTAGAGGGAACAATGCGCCGCAATATGAGCAGATATATAGGTTCCGTTCCAGTTCGTTTTTGAAAGCGAACTCTTGACATCCGGTGCATTTGTGCCATAAGCTGGTATTTTCTTCAAGGTCTTGGGAGATACGTGTTTCCATTTTAATGTTCGTTTGAGTGTTGGCGTTTAAGGCCTTATAATTCCAGCTATTGCTTCTGCTTCCGAATCATAACAGTCAAAAATTGTCATCAATTTTGCCATGACAATAAGACTTCTGATGTTGCCACCGAGGTTTAGGAGTACTATGCTTCCTTCGTTGCGTCGGATAGTGGTATGGGCGGCAACGAGCACTCCTAAGCCGGAACTATCCATCATTTGGACCCGCTCCAAGTTCAAAATTAGATTGAGTTTTTCGCCAGATTCCCTTTCACTAGCTACTTGGATTTGTTGATCAATAATGTCTTTGAGAGCTAAGGCATCTGGCCCAATAACATTTCCCTCAATATCTAAAATGGTAATGCTACCTTTGTGTCGCAGGTTGACTTGCATAGAAATTCCTTGAAAGTTAGTATACTCTCAAACCTGAGAGGATGATGACGGTTCTCCATTCTCTGGATATACCTCTATAAAAAGAGTTCAATGATTTCCCAAATTGTGTTATTAAAGGGCAATTTATATTCTTTTATCGTTTTGAGCCCAATACAGAAAGAGGCTTGGATGTAGTGATAAGAGGGATCTTATGCCTCCTTACTCATTTGGTTAGAATTGCTAAATCCACGTAAATCCGAAAGAGGATGTGACTATAGTTCTGGAGTCCCTGTGTATTTAACCATTTTGATGATAGTTCCATTATCTTCATAAGTTACAGAATCCATACAGGCTTCCATCAAAAATAGTCCCCTACCACTGCTTTTAAGCAAGTTTTCCGGATCGAGAGGGTCGGCTACCTCTTGGCGTGTGAATCCATCTCCTTCGTCCTTGATGGTGATCACTAATCTATCCTCGGCGATCGTGAATTGGATAGTTGCTTTTTTAGCTGGATTTTCTTTATTGCCGTGCTTGATAGCGTTTGTGCCCGCTTCAATAACAGCAAGGTTAATCTGCTCTTGAATATCTTCTGTGAAGTCTGTCTCTTTCAAAATCTCGGTGACAACAACGTCGAGTAGGTAAACATGTTGCATTGAACTTGGGAGAGAAAGCGCAATAATCCGTCCAGATTCAGTTTCTCCATGCGCGAATTCTTCACCTTCGTCATCAGCGACAATGGTTAATTTGTTCTCAGCAAGAATCAACTGAAAAATCCTTTGTTTTTCCGGTTCCTCTTTGTTGCTGTGCTCGGTCGAGTTTGTACCCGCTTCAATGACAGCAAGGTTAATCTGCTCTTGAATGTCCTCTGAGAGATCCGTCTCTTTGACAATCTCGGTGACAATAACTTTGAGCAAATCAACATGTTGCATTGAACTTGGGAGAGAAAGCGTAATAACCTGTTCAGTTCTCTCACCCACGTTTGAAGCTCCTTCTCTTATAGTTGTCAGTTGTCAGTCGGATTTTTACTTCGTAAAAATCCTTTCAGTTTTCAGCTAAGAGGTGTTTTGCTTAGGTGTTCCCGTCGTTTAACAACGCCCTCTTTTAACCGATAACTGATAACCGACGACTGTTAACTTCTATTCGCATGTTTTGGTATTTTAAGATCCATTATACCAAAAGTATATTATACGGGCAATTCCATAGGGCATGCCCATCCAGATTTAAATATTTCGCTTGATAATAATTAATGCTCTATCGTCACGGGTGTTCGTGTCTCCACTAAACACCGTTAAATCGTTAACAATCGAGTCGCATAACGCTGCTGCTGACAATTCCGCGTTTTTGGAAATACAAGCGGCAAGCCTATCTTCACCGTAGAACATGTCCTCTTCCACTGCGCTCGTAGATGCGTTCTGGTTTTCACTGAAAACTTCACCGTTTCCAGTTTCCGTTTCGGTAATACCATCCGTATAGAAAACGAGGATATCCCCCGGAGATAAGGAACAGCTATCGCTTGAAAACGTTGCTTCCTCGAATGCACCTATCAACATGCCTACAGTCTTTAAGACCCCCATCTCGCTGGCATTCTTCCAGTGGAATGGATAACAGTGTCCTCCATTTGAATATGTGAAGGTTGAATCAGCTATGTCCAATATCCCGTAAACCATCGTTGCGAACAGATCTGCTTCGGTATCACGGACCACTAAGTCATTAATCCGCTTAAGGATCGACGCCGGGGTGTCTTCCTCATGGCAAAGTAAGCGGAGTGCTGTCCGAATCATCACCATCAGCAATGCCGCAGGGATACCATTGCCTTTTACATCACCGAGAACAAGCCCGATTTGTGTTTCATTCAACGGAATGAAGTCATAGAAATCGCCAGAAACGGATGTTGAACTTTGGAGCAGAGTTGCAATATCAAATCCTTCAAGATATGGTGCCTGTTCCGGTAACAATTTTTTTTGAATAGCAGCGGCGGCTTGAAGGTGCCCAGCGAGTTGTTGCAACCCTTCTTCGCTGAACTTGTCCCCCATTGCATGCATTAACGGGTTGATGTATTTGATGGGACGCGTTCTACCTAAAACAGCTTCAACCCGCGCCGTTACCTCGCGTAAGTCAAACGGTTTCGTGATATAATCATCTGCCCCCGTATCTAATCCGAGGACTTTATCCTCTGTCTGTCCACGTGCAGTAACCAAAATCACTGGAACATTCTTTGTATCTTTTATATTTTTTAACTCTTCTATGACCTGAAAGCCATCTTTATGTGGCATCATCACGTCGAGGAGAATAAGATCTGGTGGATTCTCACACGCACTACGCACCGCACTTTCACCGTCACTTGCAGTCCGTACGTTGTAGCCCTCCGGTTCGAGATTCATTTTTAGCAATTCGAGGATATCCAGATCGTCATCAACAATCAAAATCGTTTCAGCCATTTTTTTCCTTTTCCAATGGAACAAAAAACTGGAAGTTGCACCCCTGTCCATTCTCTCCAGCATCTAACCATAACCGTCCACCGTGTGCTTCAACTATTCCGGCGGCAATTGAAAGTCCTAAACCGGTGCCGCTTTGTGGCTTTCGTGCTTGGAGACTTCCGAGTTGTCGGAATTTATCAAAGACCTTTTCTCTATCTTCAGGTGGGATTCCCGGTCCTGTGTCAATGACTTCAACATGGAATCCGTCGGTTGCGTTCCCGTTTTGCAGAGATTGTGATATTCTTATCGTTACCTTCCCGTTATCTGGTGTGAATTTAATAGCGTTGCCGATGAGGTTAATAAAAATTTGTCCAATCCGGTCTGCATCACCAATCATTGGAGGTAGATTAGATTGTGCCTCAAAAAACAGCAAGATGGCTTTCTGGTCTGCTTGTGGACGGAGTTCTTCGATCCGCCGTTTGGCGATTCTGTCTATCTGTACTTTCTCTTGCTTCATCTCAATGCGTCCCGCTTCAATTCGGGAGACATCAAGTAAGTCGTTAATTAGAGCGGCGAGTCGCTTTGACTGGCGATGGGCACGGCTCAAGCTTTCGTGTTGTTTCCGATTAATTTTACCAGTTTTCCCATCAAGTATTAACGAAATAAATCCGATAATGGACGTTAGCGGGGTTCGCAATTCATGGGACACAAGTGAAACGAACTCCGACTTCATTTTTTCTATTTCATGTTCACTCGTGATGTCATCAAAAACATAAACGGTGCCAACAATGTTATTATGTTCATCGGAAAAATGGCTTGCTATGATGCGGAGTACTCGAGAACTGTCGCCGTCTTGTTGATGGTTTCCATTGACATCCATTTCAACGATCATTGTTTGGTGTTGCGCTACTTCACGCCGAGAGAAAGACAGTATTTTCATGTTAACAGTTCTTTCATTCGTTTTTGTGTCCTCCCCTCTTTCCAATGTTCTCGTCCAGCAGATTGTACTCTTTGCTGTATCGACGGCGATAAAATTTTCGTAGCCAGCGGTATTCCCTAAATTCAACAGACGTTCGGCAACAGGATTGACATAGAGGACGCGTCCAGTCGGTTCAACAACAATCAAACCTTCACCGAGATTGTCTACAATAGCCGTGAGTTTTTTCTCTTCTTGTGTTAATCGATCAACAGCGTTCTTCAGATTCCGACGCATCTCATTGAATTCTTCGGCAAGAACACCCACTTCATTATCGCTATTAACAGTGATTTCGCTATCAAATTCACCTTGTCCGATACTACGTGCCGCTTGTGCGACTTTCAATATAGGTGTAGCGATGCGCTGGGCAGCCCACCAAGCAATTAATATAACGATACAACTTGACCCGATGGTAACATAAAAAATATATCTGTTCAATTTGACAACACCGGCGTAAGCAGAGGAGATCGGACGTGAAGTAAAGACGATCCAGTTGCTAAAGTTTTGTTGAACCTTCCACGGCTCCATATTTGAGAGTCGCGTCCTCGCCCAGCCGTAGACGCGAGGTTCACCGAAAGTGTCCATCTCGCCTTCCGGTTCATAATCGTAATACTTTCCATTAACGCCCTTTTTTCCCTCAATGATTGCTTCTTCTGCGGCATCGCTCATCTCTATGTAACTGTTTATTTGATACCCGCTCTGAGAGGAAGCAGCAATGATTTTACCAGACTGGTTCGTTAAAACCGTGTATGTTTCCTCTAATTCCGGCAGCACTTCAACTAAACTGCTCAGTTCCGGTAGAAACAGATATGTTCTTAACACGCCGACCGTATTATTTTTTTCCCGTGCGCTGGAGTCTTTAGCATTCACACGTATAGGAAGAGCAATTGGAAGAAGATGCACACCGCGCACATCATCATAGACGACATCTTCAACAAATGGGTAACCGATACCGTTGTTATATGCTCTTTTCCACCAGTTCTTGTCCCGCACTTGATGTGGGGCCATTCTTGTCGTGTCGTAATCCAATTCTTGGTCATTTGAGCGAAGGACATACCCAAAGACATTTGTAATCGTCACCTCAGTTTTATAGCCCGCGTAAGTCTCAAGCAGGCGGATACTGTCCTCTAATCGTGCCCATACGCTGAGAAATACACTCTGTTTATTGTTAGCAGTATTCGAGTACACAACTGCCGCTTGGATGTTTGGAAGTTCCGCTTGGATCTTTGAGATTTTTTCAGAGATAGCATTGTCTGCGCTTGCGAGTTTTTCTTGGGCAAGGAGAACGAGGTTTTCACCAACAGTTTCCTTGAGTGCGCTTTCACCTAAAAATTTGATGGTTAAAGAGACGGCAAACAAGGGCATCAGTGCTACTAACAGAAACAAGACTATCTGTTGACCACGTAAACCCACATTAAACGGGGAACGTATTTTTAATTTACCTTGCGGTTCGGTCAGGTCGGTTTGATCCATAAAGTGTTTTTCCGTATATCTGGGTGTTCCTCAAATTTGAGGAACGCACGTCAAAGTCCAAACGCACGTCGTTACTCCGCAAGGAATAATTAAAAGGCGGCGCACGCGCCTTCCTCCGTATCATAAATCTCAATGACGGTATTGAGTTGCGTTACCTCCAGAACTTCCCTAACAGCCTTCTGAGGGTTAAGTAAGACTAACTTCCCACCCGATTGCTGACAGGACTTCAAAGTCACCACAATTGCCCCTAATGCACTGCTGTCAATTAGCGGAACGTTCATCAGATCCACTACTAACCTATCGCGTCCGGTTTGAAGCTGTTCTCTCATTTGCTCACGGAACACGTCAGCCGCATTTCCAAGAATCTTTCCTTCTACATGAAGAATAGAGATATTTTGCTTCCCAATCGTTGTCTCAAAATTCATTTTTTTTACTATTGCTCCTGGACTCAAGAAACACCCCACGGAATGCCATACGCGCATTCTATGTTGATTCGCAAAAACCCTTTCACTTCGTTCAGAGCAGGTTTTCGGTTAATTTGGGTCCCAAAAGTGGCTTTTGAAATGGTTTAGGACGCAGGCTGTGGATTGCCACGGTGCATCACAACATAACTTCGATCAAACTTTGGATTTTTAAGGACAGTTTCAACAGCTCCACCAAGTGCTTTGAGGCACACCGAACTATTGCTAATCTCGGTCTCAATAGTTTCATCGCCGGACTTGTAAGCCACCCACTTCCCTGTCGGTTTCAACAAAGGCACGCAGTACGCGGCTGAATCTTGAATCGCCGCGACATAACGGGTGAAAACCCAATCGTATGCCGCGATATGTTTCTGCTGCTGCGCACAAACTTCTGCGCGTTCGGCACATATTTCAACGTCTACTCTTTGAGGCGCGTTTACTATATGATGCCGACTCAATTCGGTGACCAAATATTTTAGAAAACTTACCTTCTTTTTCGACGATTCAACAAGTGTTAACTGGAGTTCAGGCATATAAATTTTCAACACAATCCCCGGGAATCCGGCACCTGTCCCAATATCAACCACAGAATCAGTGCTTCTCAATGAGATATGTTCCAAGACACTTAGCGAATCAAGGAAATGTTTATGAACGATCTCATTATCATCTGTGATCGCAGTCAGGTTAATGCGTTCATTCCATCGCAGTAATTCCATGCGAAACAGATTGAATTGTGCCGCCTGATGTTCAGTTAGCGGAAATCCGTAATGATTGAAGATCTCTTTTAGATTTTGCTCGAACCTCGCCAATTGTTATGCCTCATATTGGCTATCGGAAATCATCAGCAACGAGGTTTTTTGGTAAACCTCCCACCTATTGCTGATTGCTGATCGCTGACTGCTGTTTTGCATTCTGTTGATGAAGGATAACTGTCAGGATTGAAATATCTGCTGGCGAAACACCGGGCAAGCGCGATGCCTGTCCGATGGAAGCAGGACGAATTTTGGCGAGTTTCTCGCGCGCTTCTGTCTTTAATCCCTGAACGTCTGTATAGTCGAATGTGTCGGGGATTCGGAAATTTTCTAATCTCTTGAACTGATGGATCTGTCGCTGCTGCCGTTGGATGTATCCGTCATACTTAATTTGGATTTCCACCTGTTCCGTCACAGCTGAAGGCAGGGATTCAGAGGGTGGTGCAATCTGAGTTATCTGCTCGTAGCGAAGTTCCGGACGTTTCAGCAGCTCCGCCAAGGATGTAGGTTGCTTCAACTTACCCGTCTCAAGGATACTCGCTAAATCATCGAGAGTCGCAGAAGTCGGTTTGAGAAGAGTCTCCTGTAAACGTTCTAATTCCGTTTGGATGGTGCTTGCCTTCCTTTGGAATTGATGGTATCTGTTATCATCAACAAGTTCGATCTGTCTGCCGATCTCGGTGAGTCGTAAATCTGCGTTGTCCTCTCGCAATGCCAACCTGTATTCGGCACGCGATGTGAACATACGGTACGGTTCACGGATGTCCAACGTAACTAAATCATCAATCAGGACTGCTATGTAAGCCTGCGATCTGTCAAGGATAAGAGGGTTCTCACCTTTTACCTTTAAAGCAGCGTTGATTCCTGCCATAAGCCCTTGTGCGGCGGCTTCCTCGTAGCCTGTGGTCCCATTGAGTTGTCCTGCGAAATAGAGCCCTGGCACCTGTTTTGTCTCAAGTGTCGGTTGTAGTTGTGTCGCCGGCGCGAAATCGTATTCAACGGCGTATCCGAAGCGCATAATTTCAGCATTTTCTAATCCTCTGATGCTATGGACCATTTCTACCTGTACATCTTCAGGTAGGCTCGCAGAAATACCGTTGAGGTAAATTTCGTCCGTATCTCGTCCCTCAGGCTCCACGAAAACTTGGTGTTCTGTCTTCTCTGCGAAGCGGACCACCTTATCCTCAATCGAGGGACAGTAACGGGGACCGATGCCGACAATACGACCACTGTACATCGCAGATCGGTGGAGGTTCTCACGGATTACCTTATGTGTTTGCTGATTCGTGTAAGTCAGATAACACGGGAGTTGGGGCTGTGTAATTCGTTCGGTTGAAAATGAGAAAGGGAGGGGATTTTCATCGCCGGGTTGAATTTCCATTTCGCTGAAATCAATTGTCTGGGCGTTGACACGTGGAGGAGTGCCAGTTTTGAGCCGACCGATCTCAAACCCAAGACTTAAAAAACTTTCTGAAAGCTTCTCGGCGGAGGACTCGCCAGCTCTACCTGCACTATATGATACATCACCGATATGGATTATGCCTTTCAGGAAAGTGCCGGTCGTTAGAATCACAGTCTCCCCGAAGTAAGCGGTTTTTGTCTGGCTCAGAATCCCGATGCACCGACCATTTTCGGTGAGCAACTCCTCAACCAATACCTGTTTGATGTCCAGTCGTTCTTGTGCTTCAAGGACCTGTTTCATCTCATCTTGGTATGCCTTCTTATCGGCTTGTGCGCGGCTTGATCGAACCGCGGGTCCTTTTTTGGTATTTAAACGTCGGAATTGGATCCCAGTTTTGTCAATATTTTTTGCCATCTCACCGCCGAGCGCGTCTATCTCTTTAACAAGATGTCCCTTAGCAAGCCCTCCAATAGCGGGGTTGCAAGACATCTTCGCGATGGTATCCAGATTGATTGTGACGATAAGTGTTTCGCAGCCCATTCGTGCGGCGGCAAGTGCCGCTTCACAACCTGCATGACCCGCCCCGACTACGATAACGTCGTAATGTTTTTGATAAGTATTCATTTTTTAATAGTTGTCAGTCGCCTGCTGCGCAGGCTTTCAGTTACCAGTTTTCGGTTAAGACTTGTGGGAGTTGCGCGTTCCATGAATCTCACACCCCTCCTTTACTGACAACTGATAACTGATAACCAATTAGAGTCCATCGTAAATGATGCTGATAACAAGTGTCGCGACGACTTCAAGGCTTTTTGGACTACACTTATCGACCGTATCTTCAATCGTATGCCAATAGGGATAAGTAAAGTCGATAATATTTACCATTGGAATTCCCACCTCGATTAACGGGACGTGATCGTCCAAAATTGCGTCCCCTAAACGGGATTGAAACGGCGTTAAACCGAGCGTTGCTGCGCGCTGCCAGATTGCCTCCGTGAAACCCCGATTTGCATTCCAAGAAAAACGTTCAATCGGGAGTGCCAAATCCTTATCCCCGATCATGTCTAACAGAATGCCATAATCCGGCTTCCATTTCCCCAAATTTCGGGCGAAAAACCGAGAGCCTATAAACATATCCTCGACCGACGGACCGTAATCCTCACCATCGAAAAGCACGATGACGACTCTACGTGGCGGTGCGTGCTCCTTTAGAACCCTCGCGATTTCAAGGAGGACAGCAACCCCGGAGGCACCATCGTTGGCACCGAGGATCGGTTTATCCCGATTTTCTATCTTTGAGTCTCGGTCAGCGATCGGACGGGTATCCCAATGTGCTGCGAGTAAAAGCGTCTCGCCACCAGTCGGTGGTCCAAACTCTGCCAAGATATTGTTCAGTTTAAGCGTGGTTTCCGTTTTCGTTTTATGCTGAAGGGGTTGAAGGACTACGCTGTTTGCATATTTTTGAAGTTCTGTAAATAGAAAATCCTGCGTTTCGCCATGTGCAACCGAACCGGGCGGACGCGGTCCGAATGCGCACTGCCGCTCCAACATATCAAAGGCTCGTTGCGCATCAAAGACAGCATTCGCTTCGCGGGCGGTACTGACACTCCCGCGAGTCGAGTCTCCTAATCCTATATTTCGGTTGTCTGAATCTGGATCCGCACATGCAACACTAAATACGCCGCACTGCAGACTGACTAAAAGTGCGACGAGCCATTGCTTTTTCCATTTTTCTAATGTTCCTTGCGGATAAGTCTCAGCTATCAAAACATTCACGTGCCTTCCATGAGAGTTGCCGTCACTTCGTTTCGTAAACACCCAAGCAAAAACACTCGATTCCTTGAATCTCGGCTTAAACTTCTCGTCTGCCTTCAAGTGCTTTTGCGAGTGTTACTTCATCAATGTACTCTAAATCGCCTCCGACGGGAATACCGTAAGCGATCCGAGTGACAGCGACTTCAAAGGTTTCCAAGTGTTGTGTAAGGTAGAGCGCAGTGGCTTGCCCTTCCGTCGTCCAATTTGTAGCAAGGATTACTTCCCGCACGGGTTCGCCATCTACAGTAGCGTCCCGAATTCGTTGAAAGAGAGTGTTGATTCCGAGTTCGTCGGGACCAGTTCCGTCCAGTGGTGAAAGCACACCACCCAGCACGTGGTAAAGTCCCTTATAACCGTTGGTTCTTTCAATTGCCCAAAGATCATCAGACTCCTCAACGACGCAAATTACCTGCCGATCGCGGCGCGGACTTGTACAGATATAGCATGGATTCGTGTCTGTAATAGTGCCACATATATCGCAGTAAGATAGCTGCTGTTTTACCTGTGCGATGGATTCTGCAATTTGGGCAGTCTCGGTGTCAGGTAACTTCAGCATAAAAAACGCTAAACGTTGTGCCGTCTTCTGACCGATCGTTGGCAGCTTTTGGAGCTCGGCAATGAGCTTCGCCAGCGGTTTCGGGTATTCTTGCATACTTCTAACTATGGGAATCTGGACATCGTTCCAAATGTAAAGCAAAGACAAATTATGCCATTTAAGGAAACCTAATTTCATTCCCCGAAGGTTTCTGGTGAAAGCAGAAACCTTTGAGCACCTAAAGTGGATTGAAATTCACCGAAAACCACTACGAAACATTGTCCTGCAAGCCTCTATAGGCTTGCATAAGGAGCAGCGACCAGAGTTAATAGTTTAAAAAACTACGGGAGTCCTGGGATCTTAATGCCGCCGGTCAGCTTGCTCATTTCTGCCGACATCATTTCTTGCGATTGTTGCAATGCCTCATTCACTGCCGCGACGACAAGGTCTTCGAGCATTTCTGTATCTTCCGGATCAACTACCTCCGGTGTAATGTGGAGTGATACGACCTCCTGCTGCCCATTGACGACAGCAGTTACCATGCCTCCTCCGACAGTTGCTTCAACGGTGCGGTTTGCGAGTTCTTCTCGGATTTCAAGCATCCGCTTTTGCATTTGTTGTGCTTGTTTCATCAAGTCGTTCATTTTCATATTTTTAACTTCCCTTGCGGTTCGATGAAGTGGTTAGAGCATTCACGGTTATCTTCGTAGAGTTGAAGAAACACCGGATTTAGTCTGGGGAGAGACTAAATTCATTCCTTGTATTACATTGTCAAGAACACATCTCTTTACTGACTTTGGAAAAGAGCGGTTACTGGGTCTCCACAACTTTAGCATCGAAAAGGTCAAGCGCGGTTTTAAGTTGTGGATCTTCTTGGGCTTCAATCTTACGCAGAAGCGGTGTTTTCCGTTCTATTTCTTCTGGTCCATCCTCGGATACAACCGACTCTGACACTGTATCTGAGGCAACTAATTCAATTTTTACAGGTTTGCCGACTTCCTGCTTTAGGACATCGGCTATAATTCTTATGTCTTCCTCCGTTATCATAAAACGGTATGAGGGTGAACAGGCAATTTCGACTGCGTTAGTGCCGTTCACAGTAGGGACGGCTCCGTCTGGTAATCCGTGTATAAGTTTTCGAGGGAGTTTTGACTTTACCTCTTCCCAAAATAAAGGCAGATCTGTGAGATCTCTGGATCCATGAGAAACAGACGAAGGGCTTGGCGCGTTTGTGTCCGGTGAAGAAGAGGGTGTGGGTTGTTCTTTGTGAGATGTACTCGCGCGCGCTCTCTCGGGATCAAATGGCGTTGCAGCAGATGTATCTGGCTTTGCGGAGGGAGGTGAATCCGGCAACGTTGATTGTAGGGTTGGTTGATTTGTCGGCGGTGCGAATATGTTCTGCTGTGGTGTACTTCGGGTTTCCGTTGCAGAAAAACCTGCTGAATCGAATTTCTGTTCTAATGCCGACAATTTGTTGACTATTTCCTCAAGAGGTATGCCCTCTTCAAGCGAGTTGAGTTGGATGAGTGCCGTCTCTAATTGAAGTTGTGGATAACCATACTGTTTGATGTCCTGATTGGTGTGCATCAAAATTTTGATAATCCGTGATAACCTGCCTACCGACATTTGTTCTGCCTTCTGCTTGAGTCTTGGAAGATCTGACTTAGGACTCTGAATTTGCCCATCGAGGCTGCTGTCGATTGCTAAAAGCCGTAGGTCTCGGAAATAACCAATCAGTTGATCTAAGCATTGCGACAAGTCTGTGCCTTGCTTCGTCAGGTTATTTAGTGTTTTCAGTCCTTTTGCAACGTCTCTTTGCGTTATTGCCTCCGTGAGTTCTTGGACGAGAGAACTGGCACCAAGCCCGACAGTCTGTTCAACGGCTTCGACTGTTAAATTCTTGCCAGCAGAAGAAACGAGTCGTTCCAATAAGTTTTCTGCATCTCGTAAACATCCTTCAGATTGTCGGGTGATAAGCGTAAGTACGTCCAGATCCGCTGAAATATCTTCTTCTTTGACAATCAACTGCAAGCGTCCGATTATCTTTTCATCTTCAAGGTGTCGAAAATCGAAGTCTTGACAGCGAGAACTGATTGTCTTCGGGATTTTGGCGTGCTCAGTTGTTGCCATGATGAACATGACATGCGGAGGTGGCTCTTCCAGCGTTTTCAGCAAGGCGTTGAATGCCTCCGTTGAGAGCATGTGCGCTTCATCTATGATGTAAATTTTGTAGGCACAGGTAGCTGGCGAGAGTTTGACGTTTTCACGGAGGTCTCTGATTGTATCAATACCACGATTGGAGGCGGCATCCATTTCAATGACATCGAAGGATCTATCCTGCGAGATTTCGGTGCAAAATTCGCATTGATTGCAAGGCTCAGCGGTCTTGGTGGAGTCAAATTCGGTTTCTTGAATGCGGTTGGGACAGTTGACGGCTTTGGCAAGGATGCGCGCGACTGTGGTTTTACCGGTACCGCGAGGTCCCCAAAAAAGGTATGCATGCCCGATACGTTCGGAGAGGATCTGATTTTTTAGTGTCGTGGTAATGTGCTCCTGTCCGACAACGTCGCTGAAGTTTTGGGGACGCCATTTTTGAGCGAGAACCTCGTAAGACATCAGGCAATCCTTTCTTGTATGACTTGCGTCTCAGGAATGAGATATGACCACTCTAACGAATTCGCCTAAAAGATGACTATGCACCCAGGGTTGACAAACTTCTCCAGGCGTTGCCCACGTCGTTAGCTCAGGTTAGGCACCCTTGCGTCACACGAGCAACTCACCTACCGCTGCTTCCTTCCGGACCTGACGGGGTTCAATAAGCGCACGTTGCTCAAGACCCAACCATCAACACTACGTGCGTGGGACAGTCCCCACAGAAATAGGCCGCATCTGGGGATTCAGTCCTGCTTTAGCGGATTGCAGATACAGGGCACCGCTACCTCCCCACCTAGCATAGCCAAGACGTTTTTTTAACGATTATGTCTGAGCGGAGTGTCCGTTGTCCACCCCGATTTAGAATTGTTAAAAAGCCTGCTTGAGATTATGAATGGTTCGTTAACAATTAAAATACTGCAAGGACAACGTCCGCAGCAGCCCAGAAGCAATCATTAAAAAGAGTGGCGGAGAGAGTGGGATTCGAACCCACGGTACTGCAAAACAGCACACATGATTTCCAGTCATGCCAGTTCAACCAACTCCTGCATCTCTCCGTAAAATTTTCAAAGGCATCTCATCAAGCCGCACGCGACATGAGATGGGAAATCTGATATAAAAGCAAATTTCGACCTAATTCCAGATCAAAGAATGTAAAGCAAAGACAAATTGTGCTTTAATAGCACAATTTCGTATGGAGCAGACGGGATTTGAACCCGTGACCTCATCCGTGCGAGGGATGCACTCTCCCAACTGAGCTACTGCCCCACAAGTGAAAAATAAAAGTTTCGCGAGAACTATCTTTGACCTGCCATTAAGCAAAAAAACGGAGAGAGTGGGATTCGAACCCACGGTGACTTGCGCCACAACAGTTTTCGAGACTGTCCAGTTCAACCACTCCTGCATCTCTCCTTCTGATGTAATCTCTCCAACCTATAGTAACAGGTGGCACATATCCATGCCTTCTATAAACCTTTTTACACGTTATTGCGGCGTTGCTGAAAAAAGGACTTCAGAAGAGCACTACTTTCCTCCGCTAATATCCCACTCACCACTTCAACGCGATGATTTAGCCGTTCATCTTGTAGGATATTGTAAAGCGTTCCAGCTGCCCCTGATTTCGGGTCCGTTGTTGCGTAAACCACTCTTGGAATACGCGCTAACACGATCGCTCCAGCACACATCGGACAAGGTTCCAACGTCACATATAGGGTCGTATCAACAAATCGCCAGTTACCGATTTCTTCAGATGCGGCTTGTAGAACAAGCATTTCTGCGTGGGCGATAGGACTGCCATGTGTTTCACGCAAGTTAAACGCTTCAGCGATCAGGACATCGCCTCTAACAAGCAATGCACCAACTGGCACTTCTCCTTTTTCGCCTGCCTGTTTCGCTAATTTAAGAGCGTGTCCCATCCAGAAAAAATCGTTATCCAAATTTTTCCAGCAAATGCCTTTGAAGCGCCTGAGAGGATTCGAACCCCCGGCCTTCTGATCCGTAGTCAGATGCTCTAATCCACTGAGCTACAGGCGCGTATTAATTAAACGGAGAGGGTGGGATTCGAACCCACGATGGCTTACGCCATAACTGCTTAGCAGGCAGTCCAGTTCAACCACTCCTGCACCTCTCCCTATGGCGGTGGGAGTAGGATTCAAACCCACGATGGCTTGTCCTATAACGCCCTTTATCAAAAGACAAGACCGCCGCTTTCGTCCACTCCAACCGTTTTATCTCTATCTATAATGGCGGTGGGAGTAGGATTCGAACCCACGATGGCTTGCGCTATAACGCCCTTTATCAAAAGACAAGACCGCCGCTTTCGTCCACTCCAACCGTTTTATCTCTATCTATAATGGCGGTGGGAGTAGGATTCGAACCCACGATGGCTTGCGCCATAACGGTTTTCAAGACCGCCGCTTTCGTCCACTCAGCCATCCCACCTAACTTCAGCAAATCTCCATTTTAATTATACGATATATAAAATATTGTGTCAAGGAAATTGTTACTTTTTTCACCGTTATTTTCTTTTTGCTCACATTCAAATGGGGTTCAGTATTTAATTCGGTGATTTTCTTGGATGTGCAAAGGAGCAGGGCAGCTACTTCCCCACATTGCAGTCGGGAAATTATAGCTACAGAGTGAACGAGTTCTCGCGTGCTTTGAGTGAGCTACAATCACAGGTGGGTTGAACAATTTCCTGGACACACCTGTTGCCAAGGTATGCTAAGTTTCCCCATGCCATTCCAGCGGTTCATCTCGTAAGTAGGGGAGCAGCATGCCTTGAAGGCGCTGGTGTGCGTGGTGTAAGTGTGCTTTAATTGTACCTTCGGATCTGTTTAACAACACCGCGATCTCTTTAATTGCCAGTTCTCTTCGGTGCCGAAGATTGAAGACACGACGCTGACCCGGTGGGAGTTTCCGCACCGCCTTCCGAATGACCTTACCAAGTTCCTTTTCTTCAAGGAGTTTCTCGGGCGACGGGTGAGAATCTAACATCCTTAGAACATCGTCGGCATTAGGTGGTAATTCTTCAAACGTAAGAACTCTGCTACGGTTACGCTGCCGCTGAAAGTCGATGCTACTGTTGATAGCGATCCGGTAAATCCAACTGTAAAACGCAGAGCCACCCTTGAAGTTTGGCAGTGCTTTAAACGCTTTTAAAAAGACCTCTTGGCTAATATCTTTTGCTGTTTCTCGATCACGAATCTGTTGGTAAATGAGGTTATATATTTTCTTTTCATATTTGAGGACGAGAGGATTAAAAGCCTCTATGTCACCATTTTGAAACCGATTGACAAGCTCATCCTCGTCAATCTGTTCCAGCTCCGACGCTGTGTACATACGGGTCGGTTTTTGGGTGTTCGTCATTTTTTTCTCCATGTCGAATTAAGTTTAACGGACTTGGGTTCACAATTTTATATCGAACGCAAACTAACTTAAAATTTACACACCTTAGGGGTCAGAAAGTTCCAATTTAGTTAATGAGTTAATGTTAATATAAGTATATCTATTTCGTTACCCTTAGACAGATTAATTAGGATTTTGTTCGTTTTTTATAGTCATGTAAATCCTGATTCAGACGACTGAACGCCTCTGCGACACAACGTTAGGAACTGTTGACATACCAACTGCTTTGCGGTATACTGGTAGCAATCTTAGATTTTGCAGAAACGACCTCAAGTGAGGTTAAAAGAGAGACTCCGATGCGCCGGTATAGCATTCAAACCAAAATCGTTCTTCCATTCCTGCTCCTATTTGCTTGTGTCACTATCTTTGTGCCGTTGCTAACAGTTGAACTCTTTGCGTGGAAGTATAGTGAACAATTTACACGTGAAACTCAAGGATGGCTCAATACCATCGTAGAAACTGGGTTTATTCGGGAAGATAGTGAGAAAGTCAAGAAAGCGTATAGTGTAGAAATTATGATTTTCGGTTCCGATTACACACTTAATCATAGTACGTTGAGCGGACTCTCCAATGCTGAGCAGGATTGGGAAAATTTAGCGAAAAAAATGCGGTTGAGTGAGATCAAAAAGCATTTCCAAAAATCAGATGAAACACCTATTACACACGATGTGGTGCTTGCTGGAAAGCCTTACAAGGTTTTTTATCTTTCACTCCCTCCTGAACGGTTCTACTGCCTATTGCGTCCGATGGAAAAGATTGCTGAAGCGAAGCGGACCCTGACATGGTATATGTTGGGGATTGCTGTCCTCGTCATGGCACTGATTGCTTTTATTAGCTACCGTATCGGAAAGAATTTGACAAACCCGATTAAAGTTTTGGTCGATTCTACGGCACGTGTCGCGACGGGCGACTTGGATGAGCAGTGTGAGATTAAAACGCATGACGAAATCGGCGATCTCGCTGCTGCGTTCAATCAGATGACAAGGGATCTCAAGGAGTCCAGAGATCAGTTAATTCAAGCGGAACGCTTGGCGACAGCAGGAAAAATGTCTGCTTCATTCGCACATGAGATCCGAAATCCGCTGTCATCTATGCGAATGTTAGCGCAGATGTTGATGCAGAAACCCAAAATGTTGGGAGAAAAGCATCAACAATCCGTTCGTTACATCCTTGAAGAGATTGAGCGGATTGATACTATCGTGAAAGGCTTAATGGACTTCGCACGTCCTTCGTCGCTTGATCTCAAGCAACAACCGATCGCGCCTATCCTACAAGCCGTTCTATCTTTGATGGAAGCCAATTTAGCACACCACAAAATTCAACTCGTCTTAAATTTGTCACCTGAAACCCCAGAAATCCAATTTGATTCAGATAAATTGCAGCAGGCGTTTATGAATGTGGTCCTGAACGCAATGGAGGCGATGCCGCAAGGTGGGATATTGCAGGTGTCCACCTTTACGGAAAATGATAGCGTCTGCATCAAAGTAGAAGATATAGGCGTCGGGATACCAGAGGAGGATTTGGAACATCTCTTTGAGCCATTCTTTACCCGGAAGACGAGAGGAACGGGACTCGGACTGGCGAATGTCAAACGAATTCTTGAGGAGCATGGCGGTACGGTAGAGATTGATAGCACACGAGGTAAAGGGACGGAAGTCTCGTTATGGTTGCCACTGCGCGGTGTATGATGGTTGTGCGGGGCAAACAACGTCGTTGAAAAATTCGCCGGAAGCAACTTGATCTCTCTCGACTATAGAGGAACATTCGATTTGTGTCGTTTTTCAAGCACAATGCCGTTAAAATTCTGTATAAAAAAAACGGAGACTATGGTATAGTGTAGTGCTATTAGGATAGTCTGTAGAAACCTGCTTTGAAAGGCAAGAAATTGATTCAGCAGCAAACACGGGATAGTCTCACGTGGCGCGCAGTGCTTATCGGTTTGGCGTGTGCTACGACTGAATGTCTTCTCGCGCCCTATAACGATTACGTCATCCGTAACATATTTCTCGCAGGCGGACATTTTCCTGTTGCTCCCTTCTTTGTTCTGACGATTTTTGTATTGGGAATCAATGTTCTCCTGAAGCAGGTCCACCCTCGCTCGGCGTTCTCACCCGGAGAGCTTGTCACGATTTGGTGTATCATGCTTGCGCCAGCAGGCATCCCATCTTCAGGGATGATGCGCTATGCCCTCAGCCCGATGGTGGCTTATCAGTACCTCGCTACACCCGAAAATGATTGGGAGTCATTGTTCCACCACTACATTCCACACTGGCGCGTGGTTCGTGACCACACTGCCGCTCAGTCTTTTTTTGAAGGTTTGTTCGACGGGGAATCGGTGCCGTGGGGACCGTGGATAGTCCCCATTTTAACGTGGAGTGCCTATGTCCTCGTCATCTATTTCGTCATGATCTGCCTATCGGTGCTACTCCGCAAGCAGTGGGTAGAGTACGAACGCTGTGCTTTCCCACTCGTTAAGTTGCCTGTAGAGATGGCAGCACAAGGTAGAGGAAGCCTCGGCCCGCTCTTTAAGAACAGCGCACTCTGGTTCGGATTCGCGTTCCCAGTTTTCCTGCACACGATGAACGGACTTCATACGTTCTTTCCATCCATGCCGCATGTCCCACGCGATTTTTGGCTGAACGCGTACCTCTCCGAAAAACCGTGGACAGCACTTCGTCCGTTTCAGATCGTCATCTTCTGGTCTATGGTCGGGTTTAGTTATCTGCTCACTTTGGAGGTTTCGTTTAGCATCTGGTTCTTCTTCGTGTTCTATAAACTCCAATGTCTGTTGGGTGTAATACTGGGTTTCCAGCTCACCTCGGGACCTGGAGTGCAGTGGACAGGTAAGTCGTTTAGCGCGGCGCAGGAGGCAGGTGCCTGCTTGACGTTTGTCGCTATCGCCCTTTGGAAAGGGAGACATCACATTAAAAGCATGTTTCAGTTCCGTCCCTCCGACGAAGCCCTGCCGCATGGTGTTACAATCTTTGGACTCCTTGGTGGCATCTGCGTGCTTGCGTTTTTCAACCATTTGATGGGAATGTCCCTACTATTTGCTTTCGGTTTTGTGCTGTTTCTGCTTGCGATGTATGTCTTGTTGACGTGGCAGGTGATTAACGGTGGCATTCCGTTCATCAATCCATCGTTTTCACCTCAGAGTTTCTTCCTAACGACGTTGGGAACCTCAAGAATTCATCCGTCCACATTGACTTCAATAATGATGCATCCAGTGTGCCTCACGTTAGATCTTCGCGAATTTATGATGCCGAACATCATGAACGGATTGAAAGCCGCGGATGATGCACGCGTCAAGCGGCGACAGTTGCTTATCGCGATGGCGGTTGCAATGGTTATCGGACTTGGTGTTTCCTATTACTCAGCGATTAAGGTTAGTTATGCACACGGAGCACCCTACACGGGTGGTAGTTGGTTTATGCGCCAACTCGAGGGACTACTCGTAAGTCCCAAAACAAGCACGAATTGGACGAATACAGGCTTTATGCTGTTCGGGAGCGGGTTCACAATCTGGTTGATGTGGATGCGTCAGACTTTCATCTGGTGGCCCCTGCATCCTCTCGGTTATACGATGCTGAGTTCATGGGCAACGTTTAAACTGTGGTTTTCTATATTTTTGGGCTGGGGTCTGAAATTCAGCATTGTGAAATATGGTGGGCTGAAGGCGTATCGGAATGCAAGACCTATCTTCCTCGGATTGGTTCTTGGAGAGATGACGTGTGCTGGACTCTGGGCAATTATCGGGATGATTACAGGGATCAGTACGGGGTATCGAATCTTACCGGATTAGGTAGTTGGCGGTCAGCCCATCAGCAGTCAGCGATCAGCAAAGCGCGTTGAGTTTCACTCGGTATCTCTGGGATGGAGGGTGTATAAACAAACATCAATAACCTTCGAGTGAATAGTATTTTGGGACTATTCGTTCAACCCAACCTACGCGCTTAAGAATATTTTGCCTTGACATTGAGATAAATTCCGCGTATTATTAAAAAAAACACCCCTCAATCGGAAACTTAAAATTTAAACACGTTACGAAATTATGAAAAGATATATCGTTTTCCTACCGCTTCTTTCCGTCCTCTGTTCACTATGCCTCGGATTGACTTCGGCTTTTTCAGTAGATTTTATTAAATTAGAGCGTGAATTCGCAGGTAAAGGCTCAACCCAAGGACGGTTTGGCAAGGACATTCACCTCGCCTTTGATAACCAAAATATCTACGTCAGCGACACCGAAAATCGGCTTATTCAGAAATTATCGGCGACAGGAGAATTTCTGTTTCAAATCCCAGAAGCACCAGAATCTCCAGACAATATCCTGCGGAAACCTGGACATCTTGCTGTAGATAGTCTCGGAAATATCCACGTTGCCGATGTAACTATCCAACACATTGCAGAAACAGGAACTGAAGTAGGTACTCCGAAAGTTTATATGTTCGCACCATGTGTCCACAAATTCAGTGGGGCAGGTGAATTGTTAGACACCTACTTCGTCGATCCTGTGGATGTCCTCCCCAAAGTTGTTTTGCCAGCGAATCTCATCATTGATGAGCAAGGAAAAACCGCTTTTGCTATTCA
Organism: Candidatus Poribacteria bacterium; assembly: GCA_965208635.1. Lineage (GTDB taxonomy): Bacteria > Poribacteria > WGA-4E > WGA-4E > WGA-3G > WGA-3G. Next base: position 3,278,094 of record OZ242349.1, on the reverse strand, counting down.
GCCCAAGGGATATGACAGAGCCCTCCGCGTGGCGATCAACCCTCAAAATGAACTCTACATTTTGGACGCCGAACTTGGACGCGTTCATAAATTCAGTGCCGATGGAGAGAAATTGCTCACTTTCGGGAGGTATGGGGCAGGCGAGGGAGAGTTTGATATGGATGCCTCTGACATTGCAATTGATGCGCGGGGAAATGTGCTTATTGCGGACACCGGAAACCATCGCATTGTTAGGTTTGATGCAGCAGGGAAACCCCTCGGTAGTTTCGGGAGAAAGGGACGAGGCAATGGTGAATTTATGAAACCGATGGCACTTGCCGCCCTTCCCACCGGCGAGGTCCTTGTTAAAGATGCCAGTCGGTTCCGTAGAAAAGTCGGCGGGCTACCAGAAATCATTGCACTCTCACCCACATTGACGCAACTTACAGAGATCACTCCAGGTCAAGCGGAACTTGCTGACACTATCACGAACGCGACCCGTCCACGATACGGTCCATTTGCACAGAGTCCCGCTACGGCTGCCGACAATGCCGCCTTGAATCGACGCGTCCGGTTACTGGAGGAAGCAGAATACAGCCGATACTATGCCGATGAAACCGATGAAGAAGACAAAGAAGAACTCGCTGAAGAACTTAAACGCAAAGACATTCGTCTGACCCTCTTTCATAACATCATTTCACGTATCCAGAAGTTCGATCTCAATGGGCGGTATCTCGGACGTATCGTTTATGAGACAGATCAGCTCAGCGAGGAAAAACACGATCAAACCTTCTTGGATCTGGACACGGCTGGCTATCTCTATCTACGGGACGATAGTGACTTTACCATCGCGCAATATTCTGTCAGCGGATTTACTGTGAAGTCCTCACACATGAACGGTTTTTACAGCGTTCGCGCCGCCAATCTCCAGAACAACTACTTGGAAGATTACGAAGACATTGACTTCTCAACCGATGTTCAAGATGAACTCAACCAACTGGAACTGAAAAACATGTTTGGGTGGACCTATAGTCTTTCTGAACGGTGGCACTTGACATTCCTTGATGAGTTGACGTATGGTGAGCAGGATGAACGCTATGTTACGCCTGCGAAAGTAGAGGATAGTTACGATTTTGAGACCCAAGCGTTAGAGAATGCGTTCGCCGCGAATCTGAAATTTATTACAAATCCGAATCCGTATCGATATAAAGAGTTGAACCTATCCATTGGTCGTGTCGATGGCACGTCTGACTTAACGCAGGACGCGCTTTTTCCAGACCTCAATAAACAGCATAGAGTGGACACCGGCGATGCGAATTCTACGGTTGTTGAATTGAATTGGGATATCTGGTCACGGACGAATCTGTGGCTCCGCTATGCAGATCTGAATCCGGCGGAGACAAGCCGCAATTTTATCCGTAGATTTTACGATGTCTCCGGAGATCTCTATGAAGTGTTTGGGAGCCGTAATGAGTCGCGTCAGTTCCTCGGAGAATTCACGATAAAGTTTTAAGATAAAACCAGAATCGTAGCCTGCAACATCGGCGCAGGGTTTTTGCTTGGGTGTTTCCTCAAGATCTACGGTGGGTAATTTTGTTTAACCTACCCCCCTGACCGAACCGCAAGGAATAATTAAAAAATGGAATTTCGTGCCCTTTATCCCGAAGAATTAGAAACGTGGCTGGACCATGTTACGTCTGTTTTTACAGGCGGCCGCCAATACTTTTCTAATCATTGGCATAACGATCCGTGGCAGGATGCGGAAGGTATTCGTATTGCTGTTGATAAGGGAACTATTGTTAGCACGGTGCGCGTCTTCATCCGAAAGATGTTTTTGCACGGTGAACCGATAACCGTCGGTGGCATCGGTGAGGTCAGCACCCGCCCAGAGTACCGTCGACGTGGGATTGCTACACAACTTCTCAAAGATTCGATCCAATTCATGGAGTCCCGTGATATCGTCCTTTCCTCGTTGCACGGAAGCCAACACATCTATTCAGTTGAAGGATGGGAAAAGGTGCCTCGCTATCATGCAAAACAATCTTTCAGTGCTGAAAGCCGGTCCGTGTGGGAAGTCCGCCCGATCAATTTTGATGATGAAGCCGAAGTTAAGCAGATTGCTGCACTCTACGACGGGTACGCCCGTAAATTCAACGGTACCTTTGTCAGGGACGACATAGCGTATTGGACAAAGTGGGTGCAAACGGAGTCTCCGAACGCTTGGGTTGCTGAGCGTGCAGGCAGTATTGAAGGTTATATTTCCCTCTACCAGGATGACAACGAACTAAATGTTGAGGAGTTTATTGCTTCAGAGAATTCCTTTGAAAAAGACAAAGGTAAAGAACTCTTTGAAGGTATGATCTGTAATGTCATAGCGCAGATGGACATGGAATCGTTTGAGGTTGTCTATCCTGCCCCAATCGCCGATGGCTTTAACGCATCAGCGATTGAAGAACGCGGGAGTACGATGTATCGTATCAATCAACCCGCCGTGCTTTCCGAGAAGATGGCATCCCCTACATTCAATTCAATTCCGAATCTGTTACAGAATCAACCGAAACCTTTGGCGCAAGGCCTCAAGTCGCATCATATCTTTTGGTATACCGATGGATATTAAGGGCAGTCCTTACGCTAAAGTCGACGAAGTCGCAAGTGCCCGGATTGGTAAACAGCAATCAAAGGTGGGGTCCAATCCACCAGCCTTCCGAGTAAATCTTGTAAGTCTGCGATGACCTCAGCCGACGGACGACCACCGGGCCGCAGATGGATGATCCCAAGGCTCGGATGTTTTTGATGAACAACAAGCGTCCCAAAATCAGAATCGTGTGTTAAAACGAACCGGTTCATCGAGTGTGCCACTGCGAGAATATCTTCATCCTCGTAGGATCCCCAACCCTCCTCACAAGCCGATACCACATCCACCCCTTGCGACCGCAGAAATTGGACGACCTGAGAAGCGACGTTGACATCAGCAACAAGTGGTGGAAGCATCGTTAAGAATCTCCATCACGGTGTGAGACAACATCAATAACAATTTCGTTGCGGAGGGCCTTCGCCGCATAAGCGAGAACTGCCCGAATACTTTCTTCATTCAATATTGGATAAGACTCAATAATTTCTTCATTTGACATGCCGTTTGCCAACAATCCCAATATATGTTCAACACTCAAACGCGTGCCTTCAACAATTGGTTTTCCACCAAGAATTCCCGGATTAGCAACTATTCTAACCATAATTTTTTACCTCTCTATTGGAAAATTTAATTCACCGTGCCTATATAGTTTACCAAAATTTATGGTTCATATCAAATCGCTTTGTTAGATTACCTTCGGATCTCCCACAAAAAATTTGACTTCTAATCCAGCACAGTATATAATCGCTTCCATGACAAAAGAGTTTATCCCGTAACCATCTCGTTTTCGGTTTCCGGTAGTTCGGAGCAACAGGATAGCGGAGGATATGAAAATGGCGAAACTACGCGTTGGAGTTATTGGCTGTAGCGGTATCGGCACGACACACGCATCAGGATTAGTGGATATGCCGAACGTTGAATTAGCGGCTGGCTGCGATTTTGTTCAAAGCACACTGGATGCTTTCAAGGAAAAATACCAGGACACCTGGGACAACATCTCTCTATATACCAACCATCAAGAGATGCTTGCCACCGAGAATTTGGATATCGTGACAGTGGCGACATCCGACCATCGGCATGCCGACCTTGTTGTTGACGCGGCGAACGCTGGTGTAAAAGGTATCTTCTGTGAAAAACCCATGGCAACCAGCATCGCAGACGCAGACAGAATGTTGGAAGCAACCGACCGGAACGGCACGATTCTCTCGATTGACCACACCCGTCGGTGGCAACCTTTGTGGCGGCATACGAAAGAGGTCGTCGTCGGAGGCGGACGCATTGGAGATGTCCAGTATGTCATCGGCACCCTGAGTGGCGGGCGCGCGATGCTTTTTCGCAATGGAACACACCTTATTGATGCCATCTGCTATTTCGCTGATTCAGATCCAGAGTGGGTCTCTGCCGAATTAGAGGACGGCTACGAGGACTATAACGAGTATAAAGGCGATGGCGGACATGTTCCCGCAACGGAGCCATCGGCACACGGATATATCCACTTTGCGAACGGCGTGCGTGGTTATTATGCGGGTGGTCCAAAGACAACCCTCTCCGGGTTTCGTGTGGAGATTGTTGGCACCAACGGCTACATTCTCATCAGCGACAAGGGAGCAACAATCCATCAAGACGATGTTGTTGAGACGATCGAGGCACCGACATGGGACATCGTTGGTATTCCTGCGGGTCCTCGAGAGTTGGTAGGTCTTATTACAGAGGGTGGAGAACCCGTCTCGCCTGGAACTGAGGGATATAAGGTCGTCCAGATTATTATCGGTTTCTTAACCTCGCAACAGCGTGACAATGGAAAGGTCAAACTGCCGTTGTCTGGAGGTTAGTCTTCGTCGCTTTCCAAAAGGATCGCGTTTTCGGGGGTCCACTGCAAATAGACGGTATCGCCGCGTTGGAAGCGATGTTCGTTTGTTCCACCGGTATTCTGTTGATGAACAATGAATGGAGTCGCGTAATCGGTTTGCACGGTGTATTGAAGTGTCGTGCCAAGATAACTTTCGTCCTGAATTACGCCCTGTAGACAGTTCACATCATCAGAGGTAGGTGTCATCTGCAGATCAATGCGTTCCGGTCGGACTGCAACGGTGGCAGGCGTATCCAAGGGTATATTGCCGTTCGGCGTGCTGACAATTTTGAGCGGTGGCTCTGTTGTTAGCGTAATTTCATTCTCGCTAATAAGTGTTCCTTCAAGAAAGTTGGAAGTGCCGATAAAATCTGCGACAAAGCGGCTCTGCGGCAAATCATAGATTTCAGACGGCGTTCCAACCTGAAGGATTTTACCATCGTTCATTACGGCAATCCGATCGGACAGAGCCAATGCTTCTCCCTGGTCATGTGTGACGTAAACGAACGTGATACCGACTTTACGTTGTAACGCTTTTAACTCCAATTGCATCTGTTTTCGGAGTTTCAGGTCAAGTGCTGAGAGCGGTTCATCTAATAGCAGGATGGTAGGTTCGTTGATTAACGCACGCGCGAGAGCCACACGCTGTCTCTCGCCACCAGAGAGTTCATTCGGTTTCCGGTCATTGTAACCCAGCAGTTGAATTAAATCTAATGAACGTTCAACCGCATCAGAGATTTCTGATTTGCGTGCCTTTTGCATCTGTAGCCCAAATGCGATATTCTGTGCAACGGTTTTATGAGGGAACAACGCGTAATTTTGGAAGACGGTATTAACAGGACGGCGATAAGGCGGCGTTTCTGCCATCAATTCGTCGTCGATAAAGACCTCTCCGGTGGTAGGATATTCAAATCCCCCGACAATGCGGAGGGTTGTCGTTTTTCCACACCCGCTCGGTCCCAACAGTGAGAAAAACTCCCCGCCTTCTATCTGTAAAGACACATTGTCAACTGCGACGGTGTCACCGAACCGTTTTGTTACGGATATGAGAATGATCTGTCCTGTGGTCATGCCTTGATTCAATTAGAATTTATCCAGTGTAATTAGCCGTAAACCCAACTCAAAGAAAGCATGGAAATCTCACTTAAGTATTCTGAAACAGAGTACTACTCAGCGGACAATACCCGTGTCAAAATCTGATTCACGAGTTGCGGATTTGCCTTACCGCGAGTGGCGCGCATCACCTGCCCTACAAGGAATCCAATGGCTTTCTTTGTGCCATCACGGTAATCTTGAGCGGGACCGGGATTTTCCTCTACAACCTGTAAGACGATGGCTTCTATCTCGGAGGTGTCCGTAATTTGCGCCAATCCCTTCTCGGCAACAATCTGTTTCGGCATTTTGCCCGTTTCAAAGGCATCGTCAAGCACAGATTTGGCAATTTTACCGCTGATAGTCGCATCCTCGATTAACTGGATGAGTTCATTGAGGTGTGCTGGGGTTACCTTCGAGTCTTGGATCTCTATTTCGGCTGTGTTTAAGAGCCGCGTCAAGTCTCCCATAATCCAGTTTGCACAGGCGGTGGGTTCACCGCTGAATTGAGCGACTTCGTCGAAGAATTCGGCAAGGGGTCGAGTACTTGTCAGGAAGTCTGCGTTTTCAGGGGAGATGTTGTAATCTGTAATGAACCGCTCCCGACGAGCAGCGGGGAGTTCGGGAAGCGTTGGCTCAACCTCCTCAACCCATTCATTACTTATCTGGACATGGACGAGATCTGGTTCAGGAAAATAGCGATAATCGTCAGCTTCTTCCTTACCCCGCATCGCGACGGTTTTTCCCGTACTGGCATCAAATAGAAGTGTCTCTTGGACAACCTCCTCGCCAGCATCCAAAATTCGTGCCTGCCGTCTCACCTCGTATTCCATTGCCTCAATCAACTCTTGGAACGAGTTTTTATTTTTAATCTCAGTGCGCGTCCCCAATTCTTTACTCCCTTTGGGACGTAAGGAGAGGTTCGGTTCGCATCGCAGACTCCCCTCTTCCATGTTGCAGTCACTAACTTCAATATACTCTAAAATCTCCTTAACCGCACGACAATAGGCAATGGCTTCCGCAGGAGAGTGCAGTTCTGGTTCGCTCACAATTTCGAGTAGCGGCACACCGGCACGATTGAAGTCCATGAAACTACGGGTTGGGTCCCCTGTGACTTCGGCGTGAATGGATTTCCCCGCATCTTCCTCCAGATGAATTCTACGAAGGGCGACAGTACGGAGTTCGCCTTCAAATTCAAACGTTACCTGTCCGTTTTGACACAACGGTATGTCATACTGTGAGATTTGGTAGTTCTTCGGCAGGTCTGGATAGAAATAGTTCTTCCGATCGAATTTACTGGAAGTCGTAATTTCACATTCCATCGCCAAGCCAGCACGAACCGCAAATTCAACAGCGCGTCTATTAACGACCGGTAATGTTCCCGGCATCCCTAAACAAATTGGACAGGTACAATCATTCGCTGATGCCCCGAAGGTGTAAGCACAGTTACAGAAAAGCTTACTCTCTGTACACAATTCCGCGTGAATCTCCAAGCCGATCACTATCTCATATTTTTCCATTTTTTTAATAATTCACCAAGTGCTCGATAAGGCACATTTGGCATGAATACCTCACGCCGTAGAACCGCAATGAACATTGTTCATTGTGAAACGCTTTGGTTGACCTTTTTTAACGTTTTGAAGACAACTCGCTAACGACAGCGACATTCGCTTCTACTTCGCTTTCTGAGGTCATACCGATAGTCATCGCGTGTACGCAAGGGAGTCCCATCACAAATTCGATTGCCTCGCGTTGACCCGTCGCGTCTTCTGCCAATTTTCCTTGTCCCAGCACTTTCATCCCATAGATGCCTTTCCCTACGAATGCCATCTGTTCCATTGTACGTATGACATCAGCGGGGGATGCGTCCATGTGAACACCAGCGTAATTAATGCGCGCCAAGACAACATCAACCCATTCTGTCATTGCCGATGTTTGGAATGCCCCGTAATCATGACAGGATACGCCGTGTGCACGAATCAATCCTTGCTCCTTGCAACGGGCGAGTGCTTCCATCGCATCTGGATACCGTTGGGGCCAGTCTACCTGAGTAAGACAGTGGAGTAGGACGATGTCTACATAGTCAGAACCTATTTCTTTTAGAAATCTCTTCACGTCTGATTCTACAGTTTCTCGCGTGCGGGAGGTTGTCTTTGTAGTGATTGTGACACTCTCGCGTGGCACCTCTTGAAGTGCGGCTTTGACATGCGGATGGCTCCCGTACTGATCTGCGGAATCCCAAAAGGTTACGCCTTTTTCGTGTGAGAACAACAGTAAATCGCGTAAAGCCTCAAATCCTAAATCTGTCTGATTTGAGCGACCATTCCAGCCATTCGATCCGGTTCCGATCGAAAGCCGTGAAACATTTAAACCCGTTTTCCCTAATGCTACAATCTCCATTACTATATCTCCTTTCAGTGGGTTAAGCTCCTATTAAGTATAGCGTAACAGACTCCAATTTGGCAAGCGATTTCTGGAATTCGCGAGACAGAATGTCATTGTCCATTTTTTTGTTGCTTTTCGTCTTTAGGAGACGTTACAATTCAATTATGTTAAAAGCATCCAGAAAAATCTATGCTTATTTCAGATAAATCCACAGGAACTCACATGAGGAGGACCGAAAAAAAGGCGCAATGAAATATATTAAGTCTTTTGGCAGAAACCGAATTCAGTCCAACAATAAACCGGGTTCGGGAACTGCATCATATTCCACCATAATCCGAAAGTTATTTTTAAGCTTGCTCGTGCTGGCTTACGGATGCTTCGTTATCGGGGTGCCGGCTTCAGGTGATGAAGAACATAGTGCCGCATGGCAAGAAGCCTTCGCCCTGATTGATAAAGGGAACCGCAAAAAAGCGGCTTTGAAACTCGAGGCTTTACTGCAAACCGATCTGTCCGAGCCGAAAAAGCGTGAGATTCATCATACCCTCGGCTATAACTATGAAAAACTTCGCAACCGTCCGAAGGCAATTGGGCACTACGCGCGAGTCGCTTCGGTGAGTTATCCGCTGGCAGATTATGCCATCTACCGCTTAGCACAACTTTACGAAGGTATGAACAACAGGACGCGAGCGATAAAGTGGTATACGCAACTCGTCAACGATTATCCGACAAGTTTTTACCTCGTGGCGGCGAAGTGGGCTTTAGCACAACTTTATCTGGAAGCGAAGCAGTACGCGTCCGCGAAGTCTGTATTGGTTGAACTCGTTGAGCAGCCTCGCTATGCGAGAGAGGTAAGTTTTGCTTTAGCACGCTGTAATGAGGAACTCGGTGACATTCCTACGGCATTCAACACCTATCGCGAACTCATTACGGAGAACCATTCAAAGAGCGTTGCTCGTGACGCACTCAGTCGACTGAGACAGCTTGCGAGAGCGAATAAAACTCTAAAACTCACCTCAACAGACCGACTTAATTGTGGCTTAGTATCCTTTTCTCACAAACAGTGGAAAATTGCCGTGGCGAACCTGGAATTAATTCCTAAGACTGTGGATTTGAATCTACGTGCCCATGCCCTGTATCTCATCGGTCGAAGTTATCAGGGTCGGAAATGGTATAATACAGCCATTAAAAAGTTCAATGCTGTCATTGCCCTCGGTGATGAAAACGAGTATCTGACGCGTGCGACTTACCAGATAGCCCAGTGCTATCGTCGAAAAGGACATATTAGAACTGCTATCAGTAAGCTTGAGAACTTCGTGAAGACCTATGCATGGAGTGAGTTAGTAGACGACGCACTGTATGATATTGCGCAACTCCGCGCAAAACAGGGTAAATCGGAGTTAGCAATCGATGCTTATTCACGTTTAATCAAGGTCGCACCGAAGAGTCCATACGCTGATGTTGCAGCATGGCGAACTGGCTGGCAGCGTTTTGACGAACGCCGCTACGAGGAAAGTTACGACGCTTTCAAAGGCTTGAAGGAGAACTTCCCTGGAAACCGCTATGCGATGGGTGCACACTTTTGGATGGCAAAGATACGTGAACGTCAGAACCAACCTGCACTCGCGCGACAACTGTATAAAGAAGTGGCAGAAGCACGGTACTGGTACTACTCAGCACGAGCAAAGACGATTTTAGGTATGGCTACGTCCGAGTTGGAACCAAAAGCCATTCGGGATGCAGAATTACCAGCGCGTCAGGCATGTCCGCAACAGGTGCCGTTGCTGATGGAACTCAGGCTTTATGAAGATGCGATCGCGCAATTAAGCGAGCACATCAACACAACCCGGCTCTCTGAACAAGAGTGTTTTTATGATCTGATTACTTGTTATGAAGGACTCGCGATGTACGATAAGGCACGAAAGGTAACCGAACAGTCTCTTGAAAGTCCTGCTTTCGCAAATGCAACGCGCGAAGATTTAGAGAAACTCCATCGAAAACTCTATCCTCGCTACTATGCTAACATGGTTGAGAAGTACGCAAAATTGTATAATGTAGATATCTTCTTAATTTGTGCGATGATCTTAGAGGAAAGTCGATACAACGCCGAGGCAGTTAGTTGGGCAGGTGCGATCGGATTGATGCAGATTATGCCCGCTACGGGAAGGGAACTCGCCCAGCAACTGAAAATTCGTCGTTTCCGAACTTCAATGCTCAAGCAACCCGATGTGAATATCCAGATGGGGACGAAGTATATCGGATATCTCAATTCTCTGTTCAATGACAACGCGATGCTGGTGACCGGTGCGTATAACGGCGGTCCTGGACGGATGAAGCGATGGGTGGCATCAAAGAATATCGCAGATCTTGATGAATTCGTTGAGAAAATTACTATCAGAGAGACCCGACTTCATATCAAGAAAGTTATTGACAGTTACGATCACTACGTGGAAATTTATAAGAATGCAAGCGAGCCTCCTGCTGTGAATTCGGCAACAGGGATCGTCCAAAAACGATTAGAAGGGTTTTAGAAAAATGGCTATCAGCCGTCGGATATCAACTCTCAACTAAAGATCAGTGTGACAGCTACAACGTTTGCAACAGCCATCCGACCAACTAATAGCTAACTGCTGACAGGTATTCCCAAGGGGACTACTTCTGGTGGGTTATCACGTAAGATAAGGATACGACGATGCCAGTCAGTATCGTTATGCGTCGGGAAATCAGCGCGGTAGTGTGCGCCGCGACTCTCAGTTCGTGCCAGGGCTGATTGTGTTATCATTAAGGCGACATTGAGCATATTGATTGCTTCAACCATCGCTATAGCATCTGATTCTGGTGCTGCTGGCACATCTCCTAAATTTGTTGTTAAATCTTGTAATTCGGCGAGGGTTTGTTTCAAACCCTCGCCGTTTCGTTCAATGCTCACATTTTCCCAAAGCGTTTCCTGGATTGCCCCCTTTATCGCCTCTATAGAAGCCAAGTCCGCCTCAACAGACGACATCCGAGATGTCTCTGTATTACCAGTGGGTAACATATCTGGTGGGTAAGAAGGTTGTAATGAGGCAAACGTTGCTGCATTTGTGCCAGCCCGAGCACCGTAGACGAGGCATTCCAGAAGAGAATTGCTTGCCAAACGGTTTGCACCATGCACGCCGGTACAGGCAACTTCACCGCACGCATAAAGTCCCTTAAGGTTCGTTTCTGTGTCGGTGTTCGTGCGGATGCCACCCATCATAAAATGAGCACCAGGGCGGACTGGGATTAAGTCAACATTGATGTCTAACCCGAAGCGTTTTGTGGTATCGGAAATGGTTGGAAACCGTTCAAGGATAAATTCGGCAGGTTTATGTGTAATATCGAGATAAACGCACGGAAACCCTGTTAATTCCATCTCTACTTGGATAGCACGACTGACAACATCACGCGGGGCGAGTTCACCCTTCTCGTGGTACTTTTCCATAAAACGTTCACCACGAATGTTGATGAGTTGACCGCCTTCACCGCGAACTGCCTCTGAGATTAAAAAGTTAGGAGCACCATCTAAGTAAAGCGTTGTTGGATGAAACTGGACGAATTCCATATCGACCATTTCGCATCCAGCGCGCCACGCTGCAGCGAACCCATCACCGGTTGCCACCTTTGGGTTGGAGGTACAAGGGTAAATACGTCCGAGACCACCCGTAGCAAGAATCGTGGCTCTCGCACGAATACAGACTGCTTTTTCGTCTACAATTGCGGTAGCGCCATAGCAAGTGACGGTTTCTTCACATCCTTCGGTGGCTTCTGCATCTGTCAGGAGATCAATAGCAAATGTGTTTTGTAAGACATGGATATTTTCAGTGTTAAGGACGCGCTGAATGAGGACATCCGTCGTCTCACGTCCCGTTGCATCGCCTTTGTGGACGATACGGCGACGACTATGCGCGGCTTCTTGCGTAAAACGCGGTAGCGTACCTTCCCAATCAAAGTCCGCCCCCCAATCAAGCAACTCAGCAACACGGGGAATGCCTTCGGATACCATCATCTCAACGGCCTTGACATCGCAGAGTCCCGCGCCAGCTGCACAGGTATCTTTTATGTGCAAGGCAATCGTGTCGTCAAGGTTCATAGCAACCGCGATGCCACCTTGAGCGTAGTGTGTGTTGCTCTCTGTCAGCGTGGTTTTGGTGATTAACGTTACATTCGTGTGCTCACTCGCAGCGAGAGCCGCGCGTAATCCAGCAGCACCACTACCGATAATGAGAACATCCGTGTCCCAACTTGAATGCCCGTCTTCGATCTTCACAGCAGATGTTGGATTTTCCATTTTTTAAATTACGGGTCCCTGGACTGCGCTCCATTACATTACGCGCAGGTTTTTGGTTATGTCTCAACTGGATTTGGATGTTTTGATGCTTTTCTACTCTTCGGAAACATTAAACCAAAACCTTAGCCTGCAACAACAGCGCAGGCGGATATACGCCAATGAATGGTACCTCTCCAATTGACCTAAACGAACCGCAAGGTATAATTAAGAAACAGGCATTACCTTACCCGTGCCAGTGGCGATAAGGGTGCCATCGCTAAGTGTGACTTCTGCCTTTGCTTCCACTAACCTTCTCGAGACCTTAATACGCTCTGCGCATACATAGAGTTTCACACAGGTCGGTGCCGGGTTGCGAAAACGGACTTCGAGTTGCGCTGTCACTGCAGGCTGATCAAAGGTACCTATTCCGACATAAGTAATCGCCTCATCTAATAGCGTACTGAGAATACCACCGTGCAGAATGTTTGCCCACCCCTGTAAATGCTCGCCGGGTGTACATTCAATATGGACGAATTCGCCTCCATTCTTAATTTCGGGTTTCACCTGAAAGCCGAACGGATTTTTCATCCCACAAACAAAGCAGTTGTCATTATTTTCAATCGCCATTTTCGCTTCCTGATTCAGTAAGCATTGCCAGACTTCGTGCTAACTTTTCTTGCTCCGTCAGCATCCTCTCAAGCTGTGCTCTCTTTTGTGCAACGACTCTTTCAGGTGCACGCTCAATGAAATTCGGATTATCCAAAGTCTTCTGTGCCGCCGTGACATCTTTAACCACCTGTTGATGCCGTTTGCTAAGCCTTGCATGTTCGGCATCCAGATCGATTATATCGGCGAGTGGGATGTAGATAGCGAGTTCACCAATAACGGCTTCCGCCGAAGCGCGGGGTTTGGATAGGGATTCGGCGATAGTGATGTCTGCTACGCGTGTGAAGGCTGGAAGGTACTGTGCTAAGTATGTTTCAAGTCGTTCACGGACTCCAGCATTTGGTGATTGGATGTGAACCTCTACTGACGCGCCGATCGGAACATTCAATTCGCCTCGAATGCTTCGGATACTCTCGATAACTTCCATGAGTGTCGCCATAGTGGCTTCTGCTGCTGGATTTTCGTCTGTTGGCTCCGGCCATGAGGCAACGGTTACTGAACCTTTTTCGGAAGTTTCGATTCTGCCACCACCGTGCGGGAGTTGTTGCCAAATCTCTTCAGTCAAGAAAGGCATCAAGGGGTGGAGGAGTCGCATTGTCTGTTCCAGCACATCCGCTGCGACCCAAAGTGCCTCCGGTTCATTTTGTGAGACCCGTCGTTTGGCAAATTCCAGGTACCAATCGCAGAATTCATGCCAAAGAAAGGCGTAGAGTGTTTGTGCCGCTTCATAGAGACGGAAGTTCTCAAAGGCATCGGTCGTTGTTGTAATAGTGCGGCTAAGGCGGCTCCGTATCCAAGCGATTTCTAACGTTTTGTGTTCAGTTTCCACAGCATTCATTTCTGTTGGAACAGGGTATTTTTCTAAATTCATCAGAATGAACCGGGCGGCATTCCAAATTTTGTTTGCAAATCGTTTACCTGCCTCAATTTGCGCTTCTGGGAGCGGGACATAAGGAATCGGGGTGCTTGTATTGACGAGCGCAAAGCGGAATGCATCCGTTCCATAGGTGTCAATCGTCTCTAATGGATCAATGCTGTTATCCTTCGATTTGCTCATCTTCTGTCCCTTTTCATCGGCAACAAGTCCATGCAGGTAAACAGTGCGGAAGGGTACTTCGTTCATACACCCTAATCCGAGCATAATCATTCTTGCGACCCAAAAGAAGAGGATGTCCCAGCCGGTTACAAGGACGGAAGTCGGATAAAAAGTTTTCAGTTCTTCGGTATTTTCCGGCCACCCCATAGTAGAGAAGGGCCACAACCCAGAGCTGAACCATGTGTCCAGAACGTCTTCTTCTTGCCGAAAATCGGAGGCACCACATTCATCACACTGCTGAGGTGTTTCCATGGCGGCGGTGACTGCTTCGCATGCGTTACAATGCCATATTGGGAGCCGATGTCCCCACCACCGTTGACGTGAGATCGGCCAGGGTTCGATATTCTCCATCCAGTGATAAAAGCGAGACGTTTCCCGTTCTGGGATAAATTTGATTTCGCCTTTCTTCGTTGCTTCTATGGCGCGCTGCGCAAGCGGGCGAACATTCATAAACCATTGTGGGAATATAGCGGGTTCAACAACCGTGCCACATCGGTCATGATGTCCAACGGCGTGCCGATGCGGGACAATTTTGACGAGAGCATCCAAATCCTGTAGATCTTCAACGACACGTTTGCGGCAGTCCCATCGGGACAAGCCAACGTATCTTTCGGGGGCGTTTTCGTTTATATATCCATCCCGTGTGAAAATCGTGAGTTGCTCGAGGTCGTGTCGTCCGCCGATTTCATAGTCGTTGGTATCATGCGCTGGTGTAACTTTCAAAGCACCCGTACCGAATTCTCTATCCACATACGCATCAGCGATTATCGGAATCTCTCTGTCGCAGAGCGGTAGAAGTGCGGTTTTACCTATCAAATGCTGATAACGTTCATCTTCAGGGTGCACAGCAACAGCGGTATCACCCAACATCGTTTCTGGACGCGTTGTGGCAATTTCGAGCAGGACCTCGCTGTCCTTTACTGGGTAGTGGATGTGATAAAAGTGTCCGTCTATCTCAATGGGTTCGACTTCAAGGTTACTTATGCCAGTATTGCAGTGTGGACACCAATTTCCCATGTAGGTATCGTGATAGATGAGTCCTTGATCGTAGAGTTTAACGAAGGCGGTCCGAACGGCTTTCGACAGCCCTTCATCAAGTGTAAAACGCTCACGTTCCCAATCACAAGAGCATCCGAGTTGCTGGAGTTGCGAAACGATATAGCCCGCAGATTCATCTTTCCACTGCCACATGCGTTCGATGAATTTTTCGCGCCCAAGGTCGGTTTTACTGGTGCCTTCTTCAGCGAGTTTCCGCTCCATAATAAGTTCGGTGACAATACCGGCGTGGTCGGTACCCGGCATCCAGAGTGCGTTATAACCTTGCATGCGTCGCCAGCGGATGAGACAATCCTGGAGTGTATTGTCGAGGGCGTGCCCAATGTGTAAGCTACCCGTGATATTCGGTGGCGGTATGACGATCGCGTAGGGCGGCTTGTCAGAAATCGCCTCTGCGTGAAAGTAGCCGTTCTTCTGCCAAAATTGGTACCATTTCCCCTCAATTTCCTGAGGGGCGTAGATTTTCGGAAGATTTGCCATATTTTTAACTTTCCTTGCGGTTAAACGACGATGCTTGTGACTTGACAGTTTTCGATCATATCTGCCTGCGCCGTTGTTGCAGGCTACTACTTATGACATCACCAGAAATCCGCCCGTAATGTAATAGAAAGTGGTTGATAAATTAAAAGCCTTGCGGTTCGCTACTGACAGTCAAAACCAATGGTTGACGACTATACCCGTCCCTTCCTTAGGCAAAGAGGGGTTCTACCCATCCGTACGTCCCTTTTGTCATCTCATAAAGTAGGTTTACCTGCCGCGTTTCAGCATTTAAAAACAGAAGAAGTCCCGAATTCGAGGCTTGAAGTTCCGTCGTGGCTTCCGCCAATGTCAGCGGTTTAGACGCAAATTTATCCTGTGCTGACACGACGACAGGAGTATCGCCTCCTTCAACTTCCAAGGGTGTTTCTACCTCGTCGGGATTGAGGCGTGCCACCACTTCCCGATGGGGTGCTATATTTCGGCGGTCTTTCACCCGGTCCCTGTAACGTCGGATCTGGCTAATTATTTTATCCGTAACTGTGTCCAACGCGGACAGAACCTCATGCGTCTCACTTTTTGCATAGAATGATACGCGTGGTGCTGTCACTATCATCTCGGCATCAAACCGATGTTTCTCAGATTTGAGAACGACATTTAGTTCCTGCATCCCATCGAAACGCGCTCCAATTTTATCGGCACGCTTGAGGATGTACGCGTGAATATCATCAGTTATTTTTATATTATGTCCGGAATACGTTACTTTCATTGCGTCCTCCTATTTTTTTTATAATTCCGAAAAATGTTCTTTACTTTATTAAGAATCCAACGTCAATTGATGCGAGAATCTGCATGGACAGCAGCCCTTTCACGTGAGGTCGGAATGCCCAATTCATCGCGATATTTCTGAACGGTTCGCCTCGCGAGCAAGATACCCTTCGCTTTCAAGGAATTGCTGATCGCTTGGTCGCTGAGAGGTTTCGAGGGAACCTCAGCATCAACCATCTCTTGTATAAGATTTTTTACCTGTTTGGCAGAGACGGCATCTCCTTGCGTGGTAGCTAATTCATTACTGAAGAAGAACCGAAGGGGATACATGCCGTGTGGGGTTTGTACATATTTATTGCTTGTCACTCGACTGACAGTCGATTCGTGAATGCCTATTTTTTGAGCTATTGTTCTCAAGGTCAGAGGTTTAATACTTTTAACGCCCTGTGTTAGAAATTCCGTTTGCACTTCAAAAATTGCTTCGGTGACCCGGGCGATTGTGCTGCCTCGCTGCGAGAGGCTGCTGAGCAAGTTGGTCGCATCACGATACCGCTTTTCTATCCATTCTTTTGCTTCAGAATCTAAGGTGTCTTGGTGATTTCGCATCAGATTTACATAATACGGATTCATGTGTAAGCGCGGTATATGATTGTCCACAGAGATAGCTTGATATTTCCCATTAAGGTATTGTATCTCCACGTCCGGAGTGATGATCTCTGTGACAGAGGATTTTCTGAGCGATCGAGTCGTAGGATCTGAGAAGTAGCGACCTGGATGAGGGGACAGCCTTCCTATCCACTTAACGGCTGCATCGACCGCAGTGATGTCAACTTTCAGCACCTTCGCGATACAATTCCACTGTTGATTCAGAAAAGTGTCAAAGTGGTTTTCAATGATTTCTCGGGCGAGGCACGGCATAGGAATATTTTTTTTATATTGAGAACCCGTACACTGTGCTTCATATTCTGCTGACGATGTTGAACTGTTTTCTTCATTCGGTCTCATTTCAGAGATCGGCGAGTTGTATTCTGTATCCATTCCGCCTTCTTCTGGTTTATAATTGCGAATCTGTATCAGCAATGCGTCTCGGACATCTCGATGTGCTATCCCCAGAGGCTCAAAATTATCTTGTATCTTACAGAGGACAGTTTCAACGAGTGACGTATCACAACCAACAGTTTCGGCAATATCCTCCAAAGTAAGTTGGTAAAAGTTAAGTATTGCCTTATGGCTGCATGGCATATATTCGTATAGTATAGTATATACCTTTTTATTCTCTTTGTCGTTAACCTTCCACGCATGATTGGCAGGCATCCCACGATTTTCAGCGGAAGCGGACATTGTATCTTTCACAACAATTGCAGCAGATTCTGAAAATTGAATATTACGGTCGCCCGTCACTGATTGTAAGTTTTTCTGAATAAAAATGTGCAACTCTATTGAAAGGTTTTCCTTCTCCAACTCTGGCAGGAATTCACACGGAATTTGGAAAAGCTTGAGTTCTAATTGTCCATCATCGTTAAGATTTCCGAGAATCTGTTCTCCGATGATAAGCTCAATCTCTGAGGCTATAATTTCGGGTGGGGCAAGTGCCAATTGTTCAGCAAGATGCTCGTGCAGCGAGCGTTCATGCGCCAGATCTGACTGTAGTTCGTCAGCATCCGAATATCTGGAATTTACCCGTTCGCTAACCGATACGCGGTCCTCAAAGGCGGTTTCCCAATCGATATCAATAGTGCTATCTTCTCGATCAGAATTTTCTTCGGGTTCGTTCCATTCGGGTGCTGGATCTGATTCTTCGGCGGGGAGTGCTGTGTCGTCCTCTTCTTCGAGTTCTAAGAAGGGGTTCTGTTCCAATTCTTGGGCGATGAACTGTGTTAGTTCCTGTAGGGGCATATTTAGCACTTTAAGTGCCTGTTGCAACCTCGGTGTGATGGACGTTTTCTGTGTTAATTGGGGTGCTTGGGTAAGTTGCGCTTTGTACATTTCATCATTAGTTATCGGTTATCAGTTATCGGTTGTCGGTTAAGAGGTTCACTGTGGCATTGTCCCACAAGTCTCCATAGGAAACCTGTGCTACAAATCCGTTACCGCCACAAGTTGCTCTTGTCCGAAGACCGAAGACCAAAGACCGAAAACCATTCCTCCGACAACCGAAAGGATTTTAAAAAAAATCCGAACCAAAAACCGACAACCATTAAACCCGATAGGAGAAATTGTGTCCAAAATAGAGATCTCTCGCTGTCTCGCTGTTGATGAGTTCTGTAGGCGTTCCAACGAGTGTAATTTTTCCATCAACGATGATATATGCCCTATCAACAATATCAAGTGTTTCGGCGGCATTATGATCCGTAATGAGTACACCTAAATTGCGGTCACGCAAGTGCGAAATGAGCTGCTTGATATCAGCGACAGCAATCGGGTCAATGCCAGAGAGCGGTTCATCAAGCAGAATGAAATTCGGTTGTGCCGCAAGAGCACGCGCTATCTCCGCTCGGCGACACTCTCCGCCTGAAAGTGTATATGCCTTGCGTGGTAACAGATTTGAAATGCCGAGTTCGTCTGTCAACTCGCGCACGCGAGGTTCTCGTTCTGATTTTGGCACCCCTTGTACCTCAAGGATTGCCTCAATGTTCTGTTGAACCGTTAGTTTACGAAAAATTGATGTTTCTTGAGCGAGGTAACCGATACCGAGTCTCGCACGCTTATACATCGGGTAGAAGGTAATGTCTTTATCGGCATACGTAATTCTGCCTGAATTCGGGCGAATCAGTCCTACCACCATGTAAAAGGTCGTTGATTTTCCGGCACCGTTGGGACCGAGCAGACCGACAATTTCGCCCTGCTGTACCGATAAGCTCACCTCGTTAACAACTATGGGACCGCGCCGTGTATAGCGTTTTACGAGTCCATGTGCTTGTAGTTCTATTGTCACGATGTTTTACTTAATTACTCCCGGATTCTTCCGTTTCAGTGTTTGAATCTGCGTCATCGGAATTTCCAGTGTCTGTATCAGTTTCTTCTGCCGGATCTGCCTCTTCAGCGTTTTCAGCATCTGTATCAGATTCCTCTGCTGTGTCAGCATTACCAGTTTCGGCATCTGCGTCACTTTGGGGCTGATCTCCTGTTTCTTGAGGGGTAGCTGAAGAAGCTTGTTCTTCCCCAGTATCATCCGTGCCGCTCTCGGTGTCTTCACCTACCTCTGCTTCTGCCGGTGCCGCTTGTGTAACGGTAACCTTAAATTTAACATCGCCCTCAGCAGTCTGTTTTCCAGTCACCCGATTGAAAGTAAAGAATTTAGTCTCGAGCCGATCCTTGTTTTGTAAGACGACGACGTTATCCGTAAGAATAATGGTACTTGTCACGTTGTTCATGATCGCATGGTCACAGGTAGCAAAGATATCTTGGTCTCGGATTTCTACATTGCCCTCAGCGACGATTTCTTTTGTTGTTCCAGTCTCTAAGTCGCGCTTGAGGGTGATCTTATCGGCGTTGAGAAACCCTATTTCAATTCCTTGCTCATTACGCCGGACAGTCTTGGCTTCGTCAATAAGAATCGTTATACCTTCCTGCTCATAACTTTCCATTCTTTTCGATGTACCGGTGATTATTTCTTTTGTCGTTTCTGGTACAGTATCCGTATTTTCAGCAGTGCCATTCTGTTCTACAGTGTCCCCTGTCGTTTGAATTTCCGCAGCTTCGGTGGATGAAGGACGTTCTTCAGTCTCTGCCTCCTCTGCTCTGAGAGTTAATGAGACAAAACAGACAAAAAGAGTTAGAAAACCAGCGCACATACAAAAATTGCTAAATTTGCGAAACCGAAATTTGTGTTTGTGTCTACTCTGGTTCAACTGGGGTTTGATGGTATTCATGTTGTGTTTTCTCATCTTTTGAGTAAAGTTCAAATTGATTGTTTTTCATTTTCACGGTTTTGAGTGTGGGATTCGCGAACATTTCTGTTCCGATCCATGTAGAATCTCCACGTACAAGTGTGACTTCGTCGGGAGCGTACAACCTACCCGCCAAGTTTTGCCAATGGAGGATCTCACTATACAAGGTACCATTTGCGCTGACACCGACGACATCCCCTGAGAGGTGGAGGTTGTCCTTCTCGCTACCTGTGAGGAATTGCTTACCCTTTTGGCTATTCAAGGTGATAGAAACAACACCGTCCTCAAAAATCTGAACGGTCGGATTTTGCACTTCAATGTAACTTCCGTGAAACGTTGAAGTCTCCCCAACAAGCGTCCATTTGATAACACCTGCTTCGGTGTGTTGTGTAGAAAATCCATCCACTTTCTGTGTCGGGACCGTTTCTACAGGCTCATCAGTGGCACCGACGGGTGTCTCTGTATTTCTACAACAAATTACGAAGAGTAGCAGACAGAGATACAACGGTGTGATGATTTTACTATGGTTGTGTTTTCCACCGACGATGCATCCAAATCCACTGTGTGGGATACCGTCGGATGTACGATTCAATAATTTTTGTAAATTTCTGCGTATTAACAACAAGATCTTTCTCTCTCGCATGTGTCCGCTTCAATGCCAAAGGTGGTTCGATAATTGCATGATGCGAACCGTCCGGTTGACGAATAATGAACGTTGGCAATATCGCCGCACCTGTTTTGAGCGCAATAGCAACTGGACTGTATGGTGTATAGGCATGCCTACCGAAAAAATTGACAAAAACACCGCTTACGGCTGTATCTACATCGGCAACAATACCGAGTAACTCATTACGTTTGAGACATCGAAGCGCGTGGCGCACACCCGTATCCCTGTCAATAGTCGCATACCCCGCTTTCTCACGGTAACTGGAGACCAATGCGTTTAAACGGGGAGAGCGCAATTCACGAACAATGGGTGTGAGCGGAGCAACTGTAGCAGAAATGCTGGCAGCCAGAAGTTCCCAGTTCCCGAAATGCCCCGTTAGAATGATTGCCCCTTTCCCAAGCGCACGAGCTTGCTGGACATGCTCAATCCCTTCAAAAGTGACATATCGTTGAATCTGCTTCCTATCCAAGAGCGGGAACCGCATGAACTCTATCACAGTTTTGCCTAAGTTTTCAAAGCACTGTTTCGCCAAGGCTTTGACTCGGCGTTCATCTCGGAGTGCCAAACCGCACCGTAAGTGCTCACATGCCAACTCCCTTTGCTGTGATGCCAGATAGAATACAAGAGCACCCAACCAGCCACCCATAGCCAATGTCATAGAGCGTGGCAGTCGGGATACACAGAATCCGATTGATTTGACAGCAAACTCATAACACCAATCTTTCATCGTTAAATAGTATACTAAATTTCTCGTGAAATTACAAAGAAAAATGTAGAGCACACAAATCCTGCCGCGTGTAGAGCAAGACTTTTTATTTTGTTGTATTGTAGATAATTTTTCTTTGTTTTTTGGAATTCCTTTATTGTTCGTAAAAAACACAAAGAGCGAACACTCGGTTCACAATCTCATGCGCATAAAATGTCGTTTGCTTTTCATCCGAGTTCATGGTAAGTTATAGCACAGCAATAGAACGGAACTCCCTATGTACAACCCTCAAGAAATCAATAAGCAGATCTATCGGTTGGCACTCCCGAATATCATTAGCAATTTTTCCATCCCTCTTTTAGGCGCGGTGGATACTGCGTTGATGGGTCGGTTAGAATCCGAGCATTATCTCGGTGCGGTTGGCATCGGTGGTGTTATCTTTAGTTTTATCTATTGGGGATTTGGGTTTCTTCGAATGGCAACAACAGGATTGACAGCACAAGCCTTCGGAGAAAAAGACCTCCGAGAATGCGGGCGTTTGCTGCTAAGAGCGATATGCATCGGCATCACGTCAAGCCTATTACTCCTTATCTTCCAGTGGCAGCTAATTGATCTCAGTTTCCGCCTCATTGATGCAAGCCCTGATGTGGAACATCTCGCCCGCATCTATTTCCATATCCGTATCTATGCTGCGCCTGCAACATTGTGCCTGCACGCCTTTCACGGTGTATTTTTGGGGTTACAGAATGCCCGCTATCCAATGTTCTTGACGATTGTGGTGAACCTCGTCAATGTCGTCTTGAACTTGGTGTTTGTGCGGTTGCTCGACATGAAGGTAGAGGGTATAGCTTTGGCGACTGTCATTGCGCAGTATGTCGGATTATTTGTAGCGGTCCAACTCTTTTCGAGATACTATCGCGGTATTTTGCCAAGATGGGATTTCCGGGAAATCTTAGCACTTTCCAAACTCAATCATTTCCTTAACATTAGTGCTGACATCTTCATCAGGACCTGTTGTCTTGTGTTTAGTCATGCCGTTTTCACAGCCAAATCTGCCGCTTTGAGTGATACACTCCTCGCGATCAACACGATCTTGCTTCAGTTTATCTCTATTCTGTCGTTTGCGATTGATGGTCTTGCGTTCGCCGCAGAAAGCTTGATCGGTAAGTACAAAGGCGCAGATGACCTACAAAATTTGAAACAGACGACGCGTCTCATCTTCCTCTGGGCATTTCTGTTCGCAGGCGTGATTATGCTAATGTTTCTGTTCTTTGGGGATCAATTGCTGTATATCTTTACAGACCAGACATCGCTCGTTGAACAGGCAGAAGTTTATCTTATTTGGGTAATCGTCGCACCTGTCATTAACGTCGCCGCCTACATTTGGGACGGCATTTTTCTTGGTGCAACTGCCTCAAGAGCATTACGGAATTCTGTAATTGTAGCAACACTGCTCTATTTAAGCGCAGTCTATCTGTTGATGCCCTTTGGGAATCATGGGTTATGGGGTGCGTTGACCCTGCTTCTAATTGCTCGGGGTGTGTCTCTAACTGTGTTAGCACCGAAATATCTGTTTAAACCAAATGATCCCGACAGATATGCCACCTTTAAATAATGAACAGTCAAAAACTGAATAAACTTTATCAACAGAATAAAAAACTTGAAACGCTCTGCAATTTATGCTAAACTGCAGAAAATACTCTATATAAGTCCATGTTATAAGGAGAACAATACAGAATGCCGAAGTTTGGTGTAAATTTATTACTCTGGGCGGATAAGTTTGACAGAGAAACCGCAGACCTGATCCCTAAAGTTGCCGAAATGGGGTTTGATGGTGTTGAGATTCCCATCTTCGATCCAGATACAGTAGACATCCCTTACACGCAAGCATTGCTGAAAGATACCGGCTTAGATCCCATCGGATGTAACATCATGGCAGGGGACAGGAATCCAATTGACGAAGATCCTGAGATTCGAGAAAACGGGAAAACCTATCTTAAGCGTTGTTGTGAAATTGTTGCCGAATTGGGTGCTGATACACTCGTTGGACCGATGTATAGTGCCGTTGGTAAACTCGTTGGACGCGGCAGAAATGAACAAGAGTGGGAATGGTGTGTTGAAGGTTTGCAAGATGTTTGCGAATTCGCTGGAAAATACGGCGTTACGCTCGCCAGTGAACCGCTCAACCGGTTTGAAACCTACTTCATCAACATTGCCGAAGATGCTGTTAAATTGTGTGAAGCCGTAGATAGCCCGTACTTCAAGGTGCATCTGGACACATTCCACATGAACATTGAGGAAAAAAACCAAGCGGACGCGATTGTCGCGACTGGCGATTTCTTACATCACGTTCACTGCTGTGAAAACGACCGTGGCACTCCCGGCACGGGACTTGTAGATTGGGACGGTGTGTTCGGTGCTCTTGCGAAGGTGAACTATGACAGATGGCTCGTGATTGAATCATTTACACCGGCAGTCAAGGAAATCGCTGCTGCAACGTGTATCTGGCGCGACATCGCCCCGAGTGCCGAGAGCCTTGCGACAGATGGACTCGCGTTCCTCAAACAGAAAGCCGCTCAATACCTATAACACAAAAGGTCATACCATAATCGGAGGGATTGAGATGTGCTACACCAAATGGTCCATTTTTATCTGCGCGATATTCTTTGCTGTTTTTCTAATCGGGGACACCGTGGCACAGCGCGCTTCACCAGATGGAACAGACGCAAGCCCTGCTGACGAATCCCAATTTCTCAGCAATATCCGACAGCTCACTTACGACGGAAAGCGTGCCGGCGAGGGATATTTCTCTGAAGACGGCAACGCTCTCATTTTCCAAAGTGAACGCGAATCGGATAATCCGTTTTATCAAATTTATCTTTTAGACCTATTGACAGGTGATACACACCGCGTCTCGTCCGGCGTGGGAAAGACGACTTGTGCTTTCTTCCGTCCAGGCACCGATGAAGTGCTTTACGCCTCGACCCACCACGATGCTTTCGCGAAAGCAAAACAGGAAGAGGAACTGAAATTCCGGGCATCGGGAAAAGAAAGACGTTACAGTTGGGATTACGATGAAAAGATGGACATCTTCTCGGCAAACCGAGATGGTAGTAACCTCAAACAACTGACAGACGCACCCGGCTACGATGCCGAAGCCTCCTATTCGCCTGATGGCAAACGTATCGTTTTCTGCTCATTGCGGAACGCATACCCCAAAAGTCAACTTTCCCCAAAGGACCTGAAACAACTGGAAGTCGATCCCGCCTATTTCGGCGAAATTTATATCATGAACGCCGACGGATCGGATCAGATTCAACTAACGGACTCCCCAGGCTACGACGGTGGTCCATTCTTTACACCCGACGGGCAACATATTGTTTGGCGACATTTCACATCTGACGGCAGCGAAGCCGACATCTACACAATGCGGATAGATGGCTCAGGTGTGCGGCGACTCACCAATTTCAATAGTATGTCTTGGGCACCCTACTTCCATCCGAGTGGTGCTTATGTTATTTTCGCCTCCAACAAACTTGGATTCTCTAATTTTGAACTATATCTCGTCGATGGGAGAGGTAGACATGAACCCGTCCGTGTTACCACAACTGATGGGTTTGACGGGCTACCTGTCTTTTCACCGGATGGCAGCCGTTTGTGCTGGACCTCGAATCGAAACAGTCAAGAGGTTTCGCAACTCTACCTCGCCGACTGGAATCATGAAACGGCACTGAAAGCAGTTACATCGGCACCGAGGAGTCACAATTCGTCCGTGCCCCCGGTCCGAACGATTGTCAACTCCGAACCCTCTAAGAAAACGAGTATCCGTCAACATATTGAATTTCTTGCCGACGATGCCCTTGAAGGCAGGATGACCGGTTCAGAAGGTGCGAAACGCGCAGCGGAGCATATCGCTACCCAATTTGAAGACTTGAATCTCAACCCCATCGGCGACGAATCGAGTTACTTACGAGGATTTGGGCAAGAGTTTGAGTTCACTGCAGGTAGACGGATTATATCGGAGGAAAATCGATTTCATATCACACGTCAAATGCACGGTTCCGAGAAGATAATGGAATTCAGTGTGGAACAGGACTTTCAACCGCTCTCCTTTTCGCGGAACGGTGTCGTTGAAGGTGAAGTGGTCTTTGTTGGATATGGGTTAACCGTTCCCGGTGAATTAGGTGAAGGATATGACGCTTATGCGGGGTTAGATGTGAAGGACAAAATTGTCGTCGCCCTCCGTTATGTTCCTGAAGCGGTTGAACCCGAACGTCGCCAACAACTGAATCGGTATGCAGGACTCCGGTACAAGGCGATGCAGGCACGGGAGCACGGTGCAAAAGCATTTCTCGTCGTCGCCGGTCCGAATTCCCCGAATGCAGGTAAGTTGATCCCTCTCGACTTTGACAGTAGCCTCGCAGATTCTGGCATTGTCGCTGCGTCAATTAGTGATACCGTCGCGAATGCACTCTTCGCACCATCTGGTAAGGATCTGAAAGAGGTTCAATCAGGACTTGATATAGAGAATCCGCATTTCCTTGGACAATTTCCGCTACCCGATGTCAAGATTAAGATTGTCGTTTCGGTCGAAAAGGTTAAGAAAACCGATCAGAACGTCATCGCGCTACTCCCACCATCGCAATTAACAGATGAGACTGAGTACATTGTCGTCGGTGCACACTACGATCATATCGGCTACGGTGAAATCGGTTCACTCGCTCGGAAGGATGAGGAGGGGCAGATTCATAATGGTGCAGATGATAACGCCTCCGGCACCGCTGTCGTTTTAGAATTAGCGGCGACACTCAGCGAGGCGTTCCACGAACATCCTGAAAAATTTAATAGGGGCGTTATTTTCGCACTCTGGTCGGGAGAAGAACTTGGACTCATCGGGTCTACTCACTTTGTTAACCATCCAATCGTTCCCTTAGATAGAGTGGTGGCGTATGTCAATTTCGATATGGTGGGACGCCTCCGGGACAACAAACTCATCTTACAAGGTGTCGGTTCGTCATCTGTGTGGACGAAACTCATCGAAAAGCGGAACGTTCCGATCGGTTTCAATCTCACATTACAAACCGATCCGTATCTGCCAACGGACGTGACGGCTTTCTATCCGAAAGAGGTACCGGTGCTCAGCTTCTTCACTGGTGGACACGAAGACTATAACCGTCCAACGGATGACATAGAGACACTCAATTATGACGGACTGGAGCGGATCTCCAAATTAGCGCATGGCATTGTTTTGGATGTGATTCGTACTTCTGAACGTCCAGAATACGTCCAGGTGGAACGGAGCCAGTCAGAAGGCGGGAGTCGCGATACGCTGCGTGCGTATCTCGGAACTATCCCGGACTATACAACGGAAGGCACGGGTGTTAAGCTCTCTGGTGTTCGTGCCGGTGGTCCTGCCGATAAAGCGGGTTTGAAGGGTGGCGACGTTATCGTGGAATTTGGTGGGCAGAAGATCGCTAACATTTATGACTATACCTATGCCCTTGACGCTGTGAAAATTGGAGTACCGGTCGAAGTCGTTGTTATTCGAGATGGAGAACAAACAAATCACGTTTACGGTCACACCGGAAGCACGAAATTAACGGAGGAATTTATGAATACGAAAGTTTTTAGATTAGCACTATGTGTACTCCTTGCGTTTGCAGTCGCTCTGCTGTCTGGATGTGAACGGATGCGTGACATGGGAATGACCGATGAAATGGTCACCCCGCCTGATACTATGCCCACGCTGAAGGTGGGTGTGATTCGTCCTCATCCACTTTACTTTAGTTTTGGTGAAGGGGCTGAACTCGCTCAAGGGGAAATCAACCAAGCCGGTGGTATCCTCGGCAGGCAGATTGAGTTTGTCTATAGAGAGGAACTCACAGAAGACGTTGTTCAATCTGCGACAGAATTGGCTCAAGAAGGTGTTGTGGCGATCCTGGGTCCCCTGTTTTCGAGTCATGCCGTGAAAGTTGGACCTATCATCAATATCCCCACTATTGTTGGGGCAACTGGAGCAAACGTGACAGAAACCGGTGAATTTCTATTTCTCGCGGCGAGTTCCAATGCGTTACAAGCAAAACTCATGGCACAATTCGCCGTAAACGAACTCAGTGCGAAAACCGCTGCGATGATTTGGCAAAACGCGGATGTCTACTCCATCGGTTTCGTCGAAGCATTTGATGCTAACTTTCAAGCACTTGGTGGTAGCATTGTCGCCAGCGAGACTTATGAAACAGGGGATATGACGTTTGATACCCAACTCACTGCAATCAAAGAGGCAAACCCGGATGTTTTCTTTCTCGCAAGTTTCCCACCAGAGAACCCGCTCATCATGAAACAGGCGAGGGATATGGGAATTGAATCTGTCTTTATTGGTAGCGATGGTATGGATGATTCACTGATGTTTCAGGTTTTAGCGGATAACGCGCCTCTTGAAAACACCTATTATTGTACTAATTTCGATCCCGATGCTACGGAATTTATTTCTGCTTATGAGACTATGTTTGAGAATCCTGCCAATGGGATTGCTGCAACAGGTTATGATGCAATGCATTTATTGGCAATTGCGATTGAAACAGTGGGATCAACAGATCCAGTTATGGTTCGGGATGCAATCGCGGCAATTACTGACTACGAAGGTGCTACAAGTATTTCCCGTTTTGATGAGAATCGCCATCCTGTCAAAAGCGTCGGGGTATTCCAAATTGCTAACGGAGAAGTACAACCTTACAAAGTTGTCGGAACGGAAACAGTATTCGAGATTAGCGGTCCTGAGTAGACACACAACTTGTTAAACGGAAAGCGCGCTGCGACAGATTTTCAAACTTTGTCACAGCGCGCTTCAATTCTTTAAGGAACCAAACCAGTTTTTGTTATTCAAATGCGAGATGTGCGACGACTCCGGCATGGTCAGAGGGCCACAACCCAGAAGGCAACCGTTCTGAAGGTGTGTCTCCTATGGTGTGGGTCAGGATCTGCGTGGGCAGTTCAAGATTTCGGACAAAAATCTGGTCGATTCGCATATACAATTCACTTACTGCATTTTGGAGTTCAGGGGCTTGACAACAAGTGTTACCCGTCCCTTCGGAATCCATCTGCCACAGGTCAACATACCCCGCTGATAGTAAAAGTTGATAAGCAGTCCCATCGGGTGCCCTTGTATTGAAATCTCCCAACAGGATAATCGGTAGCGTTTCGCCGCTGAGGCTATCTACCAGCTCCTGCATTTGCGCCACCCGGCTTTCCGCCCCAATTGCCTCTGCCTCTAAATGTGTATTCACCACGTGGTAAGTCGTGCCTGAGACGGTAGCATCCACTGCAACATAACCCCTTTTCACTTCAAGACCGAGCATTTCGATTGTAAGGGCGTTTTCGTAGTTTGCGCTCATAGGACGTGACACCACGACATCACTACGAGAAAGTATCACATCATAATCGGTCAGTCGGATATCAGTAATTCCAGTATCAGTGAACATGGGCATTTCCACATCAAAGTTCTCGACTTGGACAGCGACTTGATAGTTCAAGCCTTCTGTTTGGAGCGCGCCCATCAGAACTTTGAGGAAGTCTATGACCACTTCTTCAGCAGGAACAGTTCCGCCTGTGATCCGATCGCCTGGACTTTGACGGCGAATTAACGAAATTTCTTGTAAGCCGATAAGGTGCGGCTGATACATCTTTATAGATTTGGCAATTGCTACAGCGCGTCCTGGAAAGTCTGATGCGATCACGTTGTTGTACATGTTAGCGACTTCCTGAGGCACTTGTAACAGATTCTCTACAGCTAAAAGTCGGTCCGTACTGCCGCCGACATAAACGTTGTAGGTCATTACAGTGAGCGGTTCCGTATCTGGGGTACTGACTTCTGGCACCATCGGAGGCGTTATCTTTTCACAGCCGACAAGACTCAGCAGGATCCCAAATAACAGACAAACAATTTTAATGGAACTCATAGACTTCAAAAGTTTACGATAATAATTCAGTTTTTTTAACATATTCATCTCCAACGCCTCGGTTTTTAAATTGAGGCAATTTTGCTGTACAAGCAACCCTTCGATTGCAACTGATGTTAATTTATCACTGCATGTTTTATAAGAAACCATGCCAAAAAGAGAGTAACATAGATTCGTTTATACGTCAAATAAAATTCCCGCGAAGCCATCTTTTCTTTCTCTTGACAATTGCCTATCTTTCTACTATACTTAAGGCAGTTTCAAAAACTTATGGAGGTATATATCACAGTGAAATTCTGCTATCACTACCGTTTGTATTATTGGAGATTAACACTCATAGTTGTGCTCATAACAGGAACGTTTCTGATTGGATGCTCTCAAAAGACACAGATACCGGAAACTCCTCAAACAACATCGCTCTCTGGAATGATTGTCGAAATTGACGATCACGGCAACGCTGTCACCGATCTTTACGTCGCTCCATTTACCGAACGCGGTTGGAAACTTGGCGACACGCTTGAGGCGACGTTTGCAACAGGGCAAAAAATTCAGATCAAATTTGTTGAAAATTATGGAGATGTTCCTGAAGGGGACTATTTGGGACGATTTTCAACCTCTACCAAACAGTTCAAGATCGCGATTAATATGGGAAACATCGCTGAATCTTTGAAGTTGCAAAGCGAGAGTAAGGTGGTTCTTCAGAAAGTCGAGTCATCTTCGGCAAACTGAGTAAATCTATCGCGATATCCTTTACACAACGTGAGTTTGATAAATACTGAGGACAGACGTATTTCCTCTTAAAGTCCCCCTGATAAGGGGGATTGAGAGGGTTAACTCCGAAAAAATCGCGTCTTTTTTGTTGAGTATGCGTTTGTCTTGACTTTTCGGACTTTTTTCAAACTGGTGTTTTACACAGACGTAAATTCGTTCTCTATTAGAAAAGTGCTCTACACAAGGGAAATGTACGAAAAATGCTTCTTACACTTAAACAGGCAAGTCAATGGGCTTCAAAACATCTCAACAAAAACGTTACACCCGCGAATATCACCTATTTAATCCAGTATGGACGGATTGAATCTATTGTTGATAATGGGACAACGTTGATTCCCGTGCAAAGTCTTGAGAATTATTACAATTTGAACCGTCGAAAGACACGATGGAAAGATGAACTCGGTGACGACTTGAATTGGACGCTATCCTTTGAAAAGGTCAAAGAAGCAGAAACAACGAAACATGTCCACCGGTTACATCCGTATAAAGGCAAATTTATCCCACAACTCGTAGGCTATTTTTTGGATTCTCATACTGACCACTTTAAACGAGATGTCTATTTTCAATCGGGTGATATTGTGCTTGATCCCTTCTGTGGAAGCGGGACTACTTTGGTCCAAGCAAATGAACTCGGGATGCACGCAATTGGCATTGATGTTTCAGCGTTTAACGCTTTTATTGGCAATGCCAAAGTAACGGCATATAATTTAACCCGTTTGTATGAAGAAAGTCAGAAGATTACAAGAGCTCTCAGGAATTTCGTTACCACGTCCGGAATAATCGAATTTGAAACTAAACTCGCCGAAAAGCTGACAGATTTCAATAATCAATATTTTCCAATTTCCTTCAAACGCCAAGTCAGAGCGGGTGAAATTAATCAAAAACAGTACGGAACTGAGAAGGAAGTCGAATTTTTAAAGACCTATCATAAACTCGTCGCTGAGTATCAAATTGATGTGCAAATGCCAATTGACTCTGCACGCTTTATGAAGCGGTGGTATCTTCCAGGAGTTAGAGCCGAGATTGATTTTGTCTATAGTTTGATTAGAAAAATAGAGGATCCTTCAACACAAAATGCCTTGATGCTAATATTAAGCCGGACGATTCGCTCGTGCCGAGCCACGACCCACGCAGATTTAGGGACGCTACGGAAGCCCGTGACAACAACATATTATTGCAGAAAACATGGAAAAGTATGCAAACCGCTCTTTTCGATCCTCAGTTGGTGGGAGCGATACTGCAAGGATAGTATGCAACGATGGGTTGCGTTTGGTAAATTAAAAACGGACACCTTTCAACACTGTTTAACGGGTGATTCACGGACGATCGACATCTTCACAATGTTGAGACGGACAACAAATCCACAATTCGCGGAGACTGCCCAGAAACAACGAATTAAGGGCATATTTACAAGTCCTCCCTATGTCGGACTTATCAACTACCACGAGCAACATGCCTACGCTTATGATCTCTTCGGTTTCAAGAGGTTAGATGAATTAGAGATTGGTCCCTTGTTTAGAGGAAAAGGACGCGAGGCGAGAGAATCTTACATTCATGGAGTAGCAGAAGTCTTCAAGAACTGTAAGCGGTTTTTAACGAACGATTATGACGTTTTCGTTGTTGCAAACGATAAGTTCAACATGTATCCGGCTATCGCTGAAATAGCAGGAATGCACATCGTCAATCAACACAAGCGACCTGTGTTAAATCGGACCGAAAAGAATCGAGAATCAGCATATTCCGAAACAATATTCCACTTGAAAGAGAAAAGGAATTGAATAGATGCATTCACAACGACAGACAATGATAAAAGAAAAGATTAAGGATTGTATGCGAGTTAAGTTTCAAACTTACAATCCTGAAACCGACCATATGCCTTTTCACTATCGTTTGCTCGGTAAAGATAGAATGGCTTTATATTCCTTCATTCAATCCCTGAATACGACATTTGGTGTCTCAATTTATGAACCAGTAGCTATTGCGTTAGCTCGTGAAAGGTTTAAGGTCGTTAAAACTCAAGTTAAACCCTTTAACCAAATCAGCACTGAGGCACAGGGACAAATACAAACAATTATCAATGAATTAGTAATTGCCAGAAATAGGGATCCTAATAAATCTCTGGAAACACAGGAAATTAGGGAAGTTTGTCAAACCGGAGATTTAGAAACAGTAAAACTGACTCAGGTAGATGTCTGGCTGGAAAACCATGAAGGCGAGTTGTTTTTATTCGATCTAAAAACTGTGAAACCTAACAAAAGTAATTTTGAGAAATTCAAACAAACTCTTTTGCAATGGACCGCCGCTGAGTTAACGCGAGATCCAAAGGCAGTTGTAAACACAAGAATTGGGTTTCCTTACAACCCTTATGAGCCAGAACCGTATAAACGGTGGACACTGAAAGGAATGTTAGACCTGGATCACGAAGTTTTGATTGCAGAAGAACTTTGGGATTTTTTCGGAGGCGAAGGTAGTTACGCTGATCTATTGGATGCTTTTGAAATGGCAGGTATTGAGTTAAGAGATGAAATTGATAATTATTTTGAGAAATTCCGATAACGATTTTTGAACGCAATAGTCCATTTACCAGTACTACATTGCTTATGAAAGTTGACAACGCTTTTGATAAAACGGAATTGCTGCAAAACCTCAGCACTGCCTACGCGCTACCCTTACGCTCCATAACCTTTTTCCCCGAAGGCGAGGACAGTTACGGCTACATCGTGGTATCCGAAACCGGTGAAAAGTATTTTGCCAAAGCCTCTACTTCTGTGCCAGATACCTGCTTACAGATTGCATCACTCTTGCGGCATCAATGCAATATATCTGGTGTCGTTGCACCTTTGGAAACGCGAGATGGAGCACTCAGTATTCCGTGGCAAGATTTTCAAGTCGCGTTGTTTCCGTTCATTGAAGGCAAAAGCCGTTGGGATTTGTGGAAGATTGGGAAGGACTTTACCGATACAGAACTATCACAAACCGGAGCGTTACTGGCGACAATTCATGGATGTTCAGATACAATTGCATCCGATAACCTTAGAGTCGCAAAGTACGACTTACCTTTGCGGCATGAACTTCACACAGTCCTTGAGGTAGCCGTGAGAAAGGTCCCTTCCCAGAATCCATATCAAAAACAACTGATTGAAGCACTCGCAACCCACCGATCCTCGATTTTAGAAACAATGGATAGATACGATGAATTAGGACGCTCCGCAGCGGCATCACAAACTTCATTTGTCATTACACACGGCGACCCAACCCCGGGCAATCTCGTTCTGGATGCCGAGAATCGTCTCCATTTAATTGATTGGGATGGGGTCTGCTTAGGTCCACCTGAAAAAGACTTAGTATCCTTCACAGGCGAACGGTTCGAGGTGGTTTTGGAAAGGTACCTCGCGGAGAGAGAGTGCGATGTCTCCCTACATGCGGACATTTTCGGATTCTATATCTATGAATGGACGCTCAATGAAATCCGAGACTACGGCACTAAAATCTTGTTTAAAAATAAGGACACGCGACAGAACGAATATGACTGGGAGAGCCTGCAAGACTACCTACCACCAGATCAAGAATCGATGGAAGATGGAATTGCAGCCATCCAAGACACACTCGGTAAGTGTGGTGTCCTATCGAAATAATGGAGGTTAGAGAATGTCTGAAATCAAATCCGTGTTACTGTGGGAAAATCAACGGCGATATGTCCGTGAAGCGATTGATGCCGGCACGCTCAAGGGAGCAATTATTCCGACGGGTAGCACAGAACAACATAACGAACATTTGGCAATGTATCACGATACACAAAGTGCGGTGTATGTCTCCAAATTGGCGGCTGAGAAGTTGTTTCCGCGGGTTATCGTTACAACGCCTTTGGCGATCGGTGTGTCGGAACACTGGATGGATCACAAAGGCACGCTCACGCTTCGGGCAGAGGTTTTTGGCGAAGTGCTTTATGACGTCGCTGATAGTATGCGTCGGCACGGGATTGACAACATCCTGATTGTCAATGGACATGCTGGAAATTCCGGCCCAGTGAATGAAAGGTTGGAGGGATTCCGCGAAAAACTCGGCATCAACCTTGAATACCACTCCTATTGGGAAGCGTACAACGAAGAGCTGGTTAAAGAGCAGATGGAATCTGGTGTCTGCCCTGGACACGCGGCGGAATTCGAGACAGCATTCGCTCTCGCTGCTTTTGCAGAAAACGTTGATTGGAACGGTGTGGATTACGACAGTGCGAAACTCACTATCTCAGATGCGGGACAGGCGAAATCTGACCGGGAATATCACCACCAGGCGAAATTGGCGACGGTCGAAAAAGGACAAGCGATGATTGATGTTGCTGTGGACTGGGTCGCGGCACGAATGGAATCGATGCTTTAATAGTTATCGGTTATCAGTTGTCAGTTACAAGAGATTTTGTCAAACGAAAACCTCTTAACTGACAACTGAAAGGTTTTTCGTAGAAAAACCGAACTGACGACTGATCACTCTTCTAATGTCCTTCGATTGCCTTCCGCAATCCATCACCGTTTTCCCGCCACCAGCTGTAGAGAACGGAAATATCGGTGCCGATGCAGAAATGTCGGACTCCGATATCGAGATAGCGTTTCGCGTCGTCGGGACTCCCGATTTCAGCACGCGGAGGCACACCCATCTTGACGGCGGTCTTGAACACTTTATCGTGTGCTTCCTGGATTTCCGGAGCACCGCGTTGACCGACCTTCCCGATACTCATCGAATAATCCGACCCTCCCCACTGAATCATATCAACACCTTCGACAGATAGCACCTCTTCAAGGTTGTCAACCGTCCCTTTTTTCTCAATCATAATGACGTTGACGACATCGCGAAGTGCCTGGACGTATTCTGGACCGCCTCCATACCCCATATAGGAAAATCGGCGGGTTGCTACGCCGTAACTACCGCCATCTTCGGGGGTATCTGCCCGCGTAATCCGAACGCATTCCTTGACATCTTCAACGTTTTGGCAGTCAGCGTAAAGCACACTCTGAAAGCCAGAACCGATCGCACGTTGTGCGATGAAACCACGCGGTTCTTGGTCAACCTTAATCATCGTGGAGATGTTATGCAATTCCGCCGCACGACATAAGTTATCCAAATCGTGCAGATCAAACGGACCATATTCCCCTACAAATTCGACATAGTCATACAACCCTGTGTGTCCAATCGCCTCAACGATAGAGGGCCAAGTGGTATGGATATGTGTGCCAACTGTTGGTTTGTCAGCATTGAGTAGTTCTCGAAAGGTATTTGTTCTCATGGATTGCTCCTCTGTTTTTGAGTCTAAGGCTGGTTTAAAAGCCCGTGTTAACATTAGCAGAGATCTGCACTTTTTTCAACAACTTTTGACGGAGGTTTGGCTTGCAAGCGACAGCAAAAACGCTTGCTTTGCACCACTATTTCTGCTAAACTTACACTTATAGAGAAAAATTAGAAGCGTCCACTGCCTCATGCGGTATTGAATTAACCGAAAATCACCATGGAACGGTGACCAGATTTAATAATAAAAAAACAGGTAAAAAAATGGAAAATTTGATTACGTTGCCGACGAATTTTACGGACTACCTGACAATCGAAAACGCCGATCTCCGTTTCGCAGAGGCGACTGAAGTCGCAGAGCGTGTCATGGAAGCAGGCGTAGAAATCTACCCGAACATGGATCACGCCGCAATTTTCTGTGACCCACCTCACCTCGTCGCCGATGGTTTGAAACAACTCGGCTATGTCAACGGATGGGATGCGCGGTGTTATCCATCACCCGTTGATGGTTGCGATTACATCAATGTTTCCGCCCAATTGGCGATAGACAGTCCAGCGCGTGATGATGGATGGTTCGACTACGTTGCTGTCGTGCATCCCGTCGACAGGGCAGCCCTACAACACATGCTTGGACAGGGATATGGCAACCCGTTTATTCATCACCTGACATGGGGACTTGTGCCACCAGAACGCACCGTCACCGATGATTTTGAATACGCCAATCTCGTCGTCCCGTTTATGGTAGAAAGACGAGAGGTCATCGGCGATGCAATTGGTGATGATCCGGGTACGCTGATCATCGCGCTGCCAGAGCATGTTCTTGCCCATCCTAAATTTGAAGAAGCGTTACCAGCGTGGCTTGGAGATCTCGACGAAGAGGAATATCAGGTCGAATCCATGCAGGGGGGTGGTTTCCTGATCCAGTTCTTCGTGCTAACGGGTGGCAGGATTGAGGTGGCACTCCGTGCAGACACAACACAGACGTTTAACCCGAAAAGCGTTCACAAAATCTCGGAAGATGAAATTAGTGCCGTGCAGGAATAGTCTTACACACAAGGAATTAGCCATTCTACTTGGCATCGTTACTCAGCAGAGAAACATGGACGCGAACGGATTGCTTTCTCAATCGCAATTGGAACACTCACGGTCACGCCCCTAATCCTGCAAGCTGCATTCTAATTTCTACAGGGAGATTACGGAAATGGTATATAGCAATTTTACCTTAGAAGAAGTGCTGACAGCTTTTCGACTGGAAATTGTTGAGTCTATAGGTATCTTTTCTAACATAGAACCGGTGGCTCCGAGTGCAGCATTAGCAGCGGAATTGGAAAAAAAGGTGCCAGTAGCCGCTGCCATAAATACAGAGAAAGCGCGCTCGGAACTAATTGTCGCTAATGTCCTGTTTGAACTCCTGGAGCAATTTAATCGCCGCATCAGTTTTTTTTCTGGGATTGACTTCAGTGTTGATGTTGAGAGCGGTTTGACGGGTGTATGTGATTTTTTGGTGAGTTTATCACCGATGCAATCTCTTTTACAAGCTCCCGTGATTGTCCTTGTTGAGGCAAAGAAGGACGATCCTGCACCCGGCCTTGGACAGTGTGTCGCTGAGATGATCGCGGCACAACGCTTTAATGCTGACAAAGGAAATGACATCCCTTGTGTTTATGGTGCTGCCACCACAGGAACAGAATGGAAATTCCTCAAATTGAAAGGAAACTGTCTGTCTATTGATATAACAGTCTATCCAATCGCGCAGTGCGATAAAATCCTCGGTATCCTCTCCAGTATGGTGGAACAAAAGGCGTAGTCTTTTTAAAAATAAAAATTTGCAATCAAAACAGAAATATGGTATAATTTAGAAAATGGAGTGTGTTGATGGTAAAAACCCTTTTTAATCCAATCCAGAGAGGTTGAAAAAAGGATGCAAAAGCATGATTTGAATTGGAATCATAATTTAGACTGTCCACTGGAATCGGTCGGATGATGCCTTTCTCGTTACATCAGGCGGGAGAGGCTTTTTTTATTAAGAGAACGCAAGCGACACATTGATACAGGAAAAATACAAATGCGTGAAAAAGCACAAGTCATGAACACTGAAGAAATGCGCCGCGCCTTGCTCAGGATCGCTCACGAGATTTTAGAGCATAATCATAAACACATTGACGACCTCGTACTCGTCGGCGTTAAAAGTCGGGGTGATATCCTTGCGCATCGTATTGCCGATAACCTTGAACGGATTGAAGATATTGAAGTCAATGTAGGCGCGATAGATGTCACTCTCTACCGCGATGACATCAATCTCCATGAGACGCAAATCCAAGTCAATAGCACCGAACTTCCCTTTGACATTACAGGGAAATGGGTCATTTTAGTGGATGAGGTTCTCTACACTGGGCGTACGGTTCGTGCTGCAATGGACGCGCTCATGGATTTCGGTCGTCCAGCGGCAATCCAACTGGCGACGCTGATCGATAGGGGACACCGCGAATTGCCAATTGCCTCCGATTATGTGGGTAAAAATGTACCCACTTCTCGAAAAGAGTTCGTCAGGGTGCAGCTCGCCGAAGAGAGTGGCGTCGATTCGGCAGTGATTTATGAGAGGGACGAGGAATGAGTGACGCGTTTATCACGAATGGGCGTATCATCGATCCTGCTAATAATATTGATGAGGTCAGTGACCTCTCTATCGTCAACGGCAAAATTGATTCGGTTAATAGTAGTAGGCACACTCCGGGTGCCGTTCAGCAATCCAAGACCGACACTGTTTATGACGCGACAGGGCTGATTGTCACGCCCGGATTAATCGATATGCATGTCCATCTCCGTGAACCCGGCTTTGAGCATAAGGAGACGATTGCCACTGGCACGGCTGCAGCAGCAGCAGGTGGATTCACATCGGTTGCTTGTATGGCAAACACATCCCCTGTCATAGACACGCCCGAAAAGATTGAGCAGATTTACGACATCGCTCGCAAGACAGCGAAGACAAACGTATTTCCTTTCGGAAGTATCACCAAAAATCTCGCGGGTGATGAACTCACAGATATGCGTGGAATGCGTTCCGCTGGCGCAGTCGGCTTCAGCGATGATGGCGTTACTGTCATGAACGCCGCCCTTATGCGCGACGCACTCGCCTTGAGCGCGGAACTCGGTTTTCCAATCATGGTTCACTGCGAAGAGCACAACCTCAACGCAGGAGCCGTCATGAATTTAGGAGAAACGTCCCGAAAATTGGGACTTATCGGAAGCCCAAACGCCGCCGAGGACATTATCGTCGCCCGAGACATCATGTTAGCAGAAATGACAGGCGGACACCTGCACGTCCTCCATGTCAGCACAGCAGGAGCAGTTGAGTTGGTACGTCAAGGAAAACGCCGAGGTGTCCATGTGACTGCTGAGGCATGTCCACATCACTGGCTCCTCACTGATAAAGAAATAGAAAAGCAGGGAACGAATGCCAAGATGCATCCACCATTGCGTACACAGACGGATATTGACGCTGTTATTGAAGGTCTGCGCGATGGCACAATTGACGCAATAGCGACTGACCACGCGCCGCACGCACCAGAAGAAAAGGCGCAAGGCATGCTTGAGGCACCAAATGGGATTATAGGGCTGGAGACTTGTGTGCCACTTGTGTTTACGTCTCTCGTCGAACCGGGGCACCTTACGGCAACTGAGGCAATTGCGAAAATGACCGCTATTCCAGCAAATATACTCGGTATCAATCGTGGAACACTTTCTATTGGTACAGTCGGAGATGTGACAGCAATTAATCCGGACTTCGTCAATCAGGTTGACGTGACAAAATCTCGTTCAAAAAGTCAAAACACCCCTTTCGGAGGCTGGGAACTTAAGGGATGGCAGACCCTTACACTTAGGAAGGGCAGCAGAATAGGAATTTTTTAATTGTTCGCAAAGCGTTAGTTGAAGTCATTTATTTATTGACGGTTTTCTCTCATATCCGCCTGCGCCGTTGTTGCAGGCTACTATCTCAAGTTAATTTTCGTAACCGTAGCCCGTAACGAAGTGGAGGGCGGATACACGGGAAGGCACTTCATCCATCAAATCCACCTGAACGAACCGCAAGGGAAAATTAAAAAACCGCAAGGAAAATTAAAAAATGAGAGCGATTCTCGCATTAGCGGACGGGACAGTCTTTGAAGGCGAGCAGTTTGGCGCGACAGGCGAAACCGTCGGCGAAGTAGTCTTTAATACCAGTATGACGGGCTATCAGGAAGTGCTGACCGATCCCTCCTACAAAGGGCAGATCGTGACGATGACATACCCACTGATAGGCAATTACGGTTGCAACGAAGCAGACGTAGAGTCGATCGGTCCACAGGTGGAAGGGTTTGTCGTTCGTGAATATAGTGCATATTATAGTAATTGGCGTTCAAAATGGAGTTTAGACACCTATCTCGCCGAACACGATATTATTGGCATCCAAGGCATCGACACTCGCGCACTCACACGCCGCCTCCGTATACACGGCGTGATGAATGGATGCCTCTCCACAGAAGATCTGAATCCTGAGAGTCTTGTCACAAAAGCCAAGGCGTGGCACGGATTGGTAGGTTGGGATTTGGTGCAGCGGGTGACCTGTCCCAGTTCGTACGCTTGGCAACAAATTGAGGAAACTAACTCACACGCTAAGTATCGCGTCGTTGCTCTCGATTTCGGCATCAAATATAACATCTTACGTCAACTGACTGAGCACGGATGTGAGGTTCAAGTCGTGCCAGCGAAAACAACCGCTGAAGAGATTCTCGCCGCGGAACCAGATGGTGTGTTTCTCTCAAACGGTCCGGGGGACCCGATGCCGGTTGACTATGCGATTCAGACTATCCGAACGCTGATAGACAAAAAGCCGCTCTTCGGTATCTGTTTAGGACATCAGCTACTGGGACTTGCGCTTGGCGGGAAGACTTATAAACTGAAATTTGGACACCGAGGCGCAAATCAACCCGTCAAACATCTTGAGACAGATCGAGTTGAAATTACCTCACAAAATCATGGATTCTGCGTTGATATTGACTCACTTCCAAATAATGTTGACGTTACACATGTCAACCTGAATGATGACACACTTGAAGGGATACAGCATGGGGAATATCCTATC
Source organism: Candidatus Poribacteria bacterium (assembly GCA_965208635.1). Lineage (GTDB taxonomy): Bacteria > Poribacteria > WGA-4E > WGA-4E > WGA-3G > WGA-3G. The sequence goes on along the minus strand of OZ242349.1, from coordinate 3,237,421 downwards.
TTTTCTGTACAGTATCACCCGGAAGCATCGCCGGGTCCGCACGACGCAAGTTATCTTTTTTCGCGTTTTACAGAAATGATGGATTTTTAATTATACCTTGCGGGGTAATAACATGCGTTTCGTAATGGCGAGCGTTCCACCCATCCAGGGGAAACGCCCAAGCAAAAACCCCGCCATTACATTACGGGCTACAGAGTGTGCTACAAGGAATGAATTTCGCCCATTTCGAGACTAAACCTTGTGTCCTAAAATTAGCCTAAGACAGTAGCCTGCAACAACGGCACAGGCGGATATGAGAGAAAACAGAGAATAAACAAACGATTCCATTTAACGCTTTGCGGATAATTAAAAAATGCCAAAACGAACAGACCTAGAAAAAATCTTAATTATCGGATCCGGTGCCATTATCATTGGACAGGCTTGTGAGTTTGATTACTCCGGTACACAGGCATGTAAGGCACTCAAAGAGGAAGGGTATGAAATTACCCTTGTCAATAGCAACCCCGCTACCATCATGACCGATCCGGATTTCGCTGATCGGACGTACATTGAACCAATTACAGCAGACACTGTCGAACTTATAATTGCCAAGGAACGTCCGCAAGCCCTGCTACCAACACTCGGTGGACAAACTGCCTTGAACGTGTCTGTTGAACTCGCAGAATCTGGTGTGTTAGACAAATACGAGGTTGAACTCATTGGTGCGAAATTGCCTGCTATCCAAAAAGCAGAGGACCGCGCACTCTTCAAAGAGGCAATGACAAAAATCGGACTGGCAGTCCCGCAGAGCGGCATTGCCCACACGGTCCAAGAAGCACTCGGGCTCGTCGAAGAGATCGGATTTCCCGCAATCATCCGCCCTGCGTTCACACTTGGTGGCACAGGTGGCGGTATCGCTTACAACATCGAAGAATATGAAAAAATGGTCACATCGGGGCTTGCCTTGAGTCCAATCAGCGAACTGCTCATTGAAGAGTCTGTCATCGGATGGAAGGAATTCGAGCTGGAAGTCATGCGCGATGGTGCAGACAATGTCGTCATAATATGCTCCATCGAGAATGTCGATGCTATGGGAGTCCACACTGGCGATAGTATTACTGTCGCACCTATCCAAACGTTGACGGATAAGGAATACCAACTGATGCGGGACTCAGCGATTAAGATTATTCGTGAGATTGGTGTGGACACGGGCGGTTCAAATATCCAATTTGCTGTTGATCCAAAGACTGGCAAACAGGTTGTTATCGAGATGAACCCCCGCGTTTCCCGGAGTTCTGCCCTTGCGTCGAAAGCCACTGGATTCCCAATCGCGAAAATCGCAGCGAAACTCGCCGTCGGCTACAATTTAGATGAGATCCCCAACGACATTACTGCTGAGACGCCTGCCTGTTTTGAGCCGACTATTGATTATGTGGTCGTCAAGATTCCGAGATGGGCTTTTGAAAAATTTCAAGGGACCGATGAAACACTCACAACGCAGATGAAGTCTGTCGGCGAGGCAATGGCCATCGGAAGAACCTTTAAAGAGGCACTACAAAAGGGTTTGCGCTCGTTGGAGACCGGATGGCACGGTTTAGATAACCATCCACTTGATGAACTGCCGCTATCTGAATTGCCGAGTAAGCTGAGCGTACCGAACGTTAAACGAATTTTTTATATTAAAGCTGCACTTGCACGTGGGATGAGTATTGAGGAAATTCACGCTTACACACATATCGACCCATTTTTCCTCTACAATATGAAGGAAATTGTTGACTTTGAAAACGCTTTGTCCGAACCTGATACTCGATACTCTATAGATCAACATTTACAAAAGTCTGAAACAGATGAAGAGTTCACGAAAAAACTCCTGCGACAAGCGAAACAGTTTGGGTTTTCGGATCGGCAGTTGGGAGATATCTACGATGTCCCGGAAGAAACCATTCGAGAATGTCGCAAGGGACTTGGCGTTGACGCAACTTTTAAAACTGTTGACACTTGTGCCGCGGAGTTTGAAGCAGAAACGCCTTACTATTATTCAACCTGTTCGAGTGAAGATGAGGTGCGTCCATCCGATAGACCCAAAATCATGATACTTGGTGGCGGTCCGAATCGTATTGGGCAGGGAATCGAATTCGACTATTGTTGCGTTCATGCCGCTCTCGCACTCAAAGCTGATGGTTATGAAACCATCATGGTAAACAGCAATCCAGAGACCGTTAGCACCGATTATGACACATCCGATCGACTCTATTTCGAGCCGTTGACCTGTGAAGATGTTCTCAATATTTATCAGAAAGAAAAGCCGTCCGGTGTCATTGTTCAGTTTGGTGGACAGACCCCGTTGAACCTTGCGATCGCACTTAAAGATGCAGGTGTACCAATTATCGGCACGAGTCCTGAGGATATAGCCCGTTCCGAGGACCGGCGTCTTTTCAAAGCGGTTTTAGACGACATCGGGTTAATGCAACCGCCTAACGGAACTGCGACATCGAGTGAGGAAGCTGCTCCTATTGCTGCGGCACTCGGCTACCCTGTTATCGTTCGTCCGTCGTATGTTTTAGGCGGACGTGCCATGCAGATCGTTTACGATGAAGAACTCCTGCACGAATACATGCACTCCGCTGTTCAAGCTTCACCTGAACATCCGGTACTCATTGATAAATATCTCGAAGAAGCGATTGAAGTGGATGTCGATGCGATATCCGATGGAAACCGTACTGTTATCGGTGGTATCATGGAGCACATTGAGGAGGCCGGCATCCATTCAGGAGACAGTGACTGCGTGTTGCCACCTTACACACTCGTGGATGAACAGATTGAGAATCTCAAAACCTTTACCTATGCCTTGGCAAAAGCACTGCGTGTATGTGGCTTGATGAATGTCCAATACGCGATCAAGAACGATGAGATTTATGTGCTTGAGGTGAACCCGCGTGCCTCCAGAACCATTCCATTTGTGAGTAAAGCTATTGGCGTGCCATTAGCAAAACTCGCCGCACGTGTGATGGCTGGTAAGACCCTCGCTGAACTTGAATTTACCAACGAAATTGAACCTGTGTATTTCAGCGTTAAGGCTCCGGTATTTCCCTTTAACCGCTTCCCTGGCTCAAATACGCGCTTGGGTCCTGAGATGAAATCGACTGGGGAGGTCATGGGAATTGATACGGATGTTTCCCGCGCCTTCGCCAAGGCACAAAAGGCGTGTGGTTATACGTTACCGCTCGGCGGTAAGGTCTTCATCAGTGTGAAAAATAAAGATAAGCGTGCCATTATCTTCATCGCCAAGAAGCTTACCGACATGGGCTTTGAGCTTATCGCTACGCACGGAACTGCAAAGGTACTACTTCGCAACGGAATGGAGTCAGAACTGGTCTTCAGTATCGGTAAAGGGAGACCGACGATTCACGATTACATCAAAAACCACGCGGTGGATCTAATTATCAACACACCGACTGGTGATTTACATCGTCCGAATGAACTCCTAATTCGCGAGATGGCAATAGCGCACGACATCCCGATCTTTTCAACTATACCCGGTGCGGCTGCAGCTGTTAACGCTATTGACGCGTTGCAGCGAGGAGATATTACGGTCACGCCACTCCAAGATTATTTTCAGATGCTTTCATAGCTGTCAGTTTGTCAGTTGTCCGTTGTCAGAGAGAGTTATCAGAGTCGAGAACTTAGACCAAAACCCAAGCCTGCAACAACGGCACAGGCGACTCGAACACAAAAAACGTTCGGATACAAACAAACGAGACTTATCCGCAAGGAATAATTAAAAAATGGCGAATGATTCTATACAAAGAAACACTCGATGGGTTCAAACCTTCGATCGAATTCTTGAGTCCTTAAACCTTGATGCAGAACGTCCAGTGAGTGTCCTGCAAATTGAAGACGGTAGGGAAGTAGTCATTGTACAACCCAATGCCTTCACTATCTCACGTATTTACGCGAGCGGTCGACCCGATGGTATGCGTCCACACGGTGTAGATTCCTATTACGATTACTTCTTCGCAAAATTGCGAGAGTATGAAGAACAGCACGACACCCGTGAGGGGTTCCAATTGGAGTCGGAGGAATGGGAAACCCTGTTTGAGGAATCCTTTCACCGTTATACCCGTTACCTGTTATTCGCAGGTATCAAACGGTGGGAAGATGTCCAACGCGATACCGCGACGAACCTTGCAGTAACAAATTTGGCACGCGAATGTGCACCATCCGAAATCGCTTGGCGGAGTTACCAATATAAGGGTTATATGCTCATGATGTACAGCATCGCCAAGGCAGAATTAAGTCTACAAGAGGATGATACAGCGGCAGCATTGCAACATATTGACACTGGAATTCAACAGATTGGGGAGTTCTGCGGCGAATGTTTACGCGAGGAACACGGTGAGGCAGAAAATATTACCCGTGAACGCTATCTCAGCAATCTCATCGAATTTCGATCTGACTTGGAGACACTCGATTCAGACGCTACTGAAGCGGAAAGCGACGAAGAAGATATTTTGGCAGAGTTGGAGAGATTGCTAAATGAAGACGAGGAATAGGGTATAGTCTACTATATATCGTCTTCATGTGGTGCTTGTATCAGGATACCTCCCAAGAACAGGAATGCAATGCCTCGGATGAGCACATGCAATTGTATCCCAAAGTCGAAAAGAACGCCTACTGGAAAAGCGATCGCTGACACAAAGAAGAGATAACCTGCAACTGGATTTCCCCACGAATGGAGGGCGGAACCATAGCAAACAGCAAGCAGGGAGCAGAGGAACGCACCTGTCATGAAGAGGGCTTCGCCCCATTCTGCCCACAGTGCGTAGAGTGATGTGCCAATTGCCTTGGTCGCCGATTCACTGGCAAGTTCGGATAGCGAGTTTAACGGAGCGGTTTGTGAACAATGCGCTATTAATTCTATGACAAGCCAAGGAATGGCGAAACTTGCTCCCAGAGTACTTCGTGAACTGGCATCTGAAGAGAGCAAACCGTACCCAGCTAATAAAGTTGGCACAAGTAAAATGATCGAAACGACCCCTATCCCGTGATAAATTCCGACCGTGCCCGATGGAAGTGAAGAAATAGCCGATAAACCAAAAATAAACCAAATACTTGACGCAAGCATGAGAAAGCCGCTCAAGCCGCCAGTGAGCCCACCCAGTCTATACAGTGAGCTGAGCTTTTTGTCCATTCATTCCTCCGAAAAAGTGCAAATAAAATTCTTCGTATCAGGTATTATAATTCTATCGTATATTATGATTTTATAGTTTACATGAATTCGCAATTTTAAACAAACATTTTTTTTATAAAATGCCTTGAGCGGAAAATCTGGGATCTTGGAAGGTATCCCGAATATGAATACGCAGAAAACGGTGCTTATTGTAGATGCCGATAGGACCGAGCGAGAACTTGTCTGTGAAACACTTGCAGGTCAAGGGCTGCGTCTTGTCGTCACAGGAAATATGTATCAAGCGTTTCATCATATTGAGCACCTCAAGGTAGATATTCTCATCGCACAATTGAGAGCAGAACGGATTGATGGGTTGACACTGCTTGATGCTGCGGCACAGCATCAGCCCGATGTAGGTGTCATTTTTATTACAGAACCCAACATTCTGGAAACCGATATCGGCATCAAAGCGATGCTGGCATACAAAGACACTTTTTTTCTACCAAAGCCGGTTAATCCCGTTCATCTGGCGGCACTTCTGCAGAGGACGCTCGAAAATCAACGCCTCGCTTTCGAGAATCGGCAACTACAATCACAAATAGATGAGAAAGAAGGATTACGCCGTCTCACAGGGAAGTCGCCTGAGATCACGAAAATTCGCGACATGATCACGCAGATTGCACCGACAAAAGCGACTGTGATGATATACGGTGCGCGGGGTACGGGTAAAGAATTAGTCGCTCGTGCGATTCATCATCGGAGTTTACGACGTGGCTCTCTTATTGCCTTTAACTGTGCAACACTCAACGAAAACCTCGCAGAATCTGAACTCTTTGGTCATGAGCGCGGCGCGTTTAGCGGGGCGTATCATCAACGCATAGGAAGGTTTGAACTTGCCCATGGAGGCACCCTATTTCTTGACGAGGTCTCGCAACTCAGCCTATCCAATCAAGCACGCCTTCTGCGCGTCCTCGAAGAACGCGAATTTGAACGGGTCGGTGGTGACAAAACAATTCAGGTCGATGTGCGTGTTGTGTGTGCCACGAACCACGATTTGGAAGCCGCTTGCAGCAAGCGAGAATTTCTTCCAGATCTCTATGATCGGCTCAACGTCGTACCTATCCACCTTCCAACCCTTCAGGAACGTATTGAAGATGTCCCGTTGCTCGTTAAAGATTTCCTCGAAGAGTTTAGCCAACAGAACGGTAAGTCTCCAATAGCAATCGCACCAGAGACGGTGAGAACGTTGATGAAGTACGACTGGCCAGGGAATGTCCGAGAATTGAAAAACTGCATCGAAGGTATGGTTGTTATGTCCAATCAACCGACAATCCAGCAGATTCACCTGCCTGAACGCATTCTCAAATCAACGGGAACAGAGTTCTCGAATTTACTTTCGGTTCCTGATGTCTGGCAAATCGGTGACAATAACGGTGGGCAACGCCTCAATGTAGAAGTCGGTATGTCGCTTGATGAAATCAACCGGGAGGCACTGCGCGCGACTCTCGAATCTGTAGACAACAACAAAGCAAAAGCCGCAGAAATTCTCAAAGTAAGCCGACGAACAGTCCAACGAAAAGCAAAAGAATACGGTCTGTCCGACGAATGAGAATTCCACAGCCCCTATTTTCCGCACTCTTATCTGGACCACTCAAGAATATCAATTTAACCGCATCAGAAATTTAGTGTCCCTGAGACAATAGCTTCTGCTTGTTCGCATAAACCTGTTTATAATAATCTACACGTTTTAATTGCGAAGCCGCTGCCTCGTCGATGACGACAACCGTCCGAGGATGCATCTGTAGCACCGATGCTGGCACCTCCGCTGTGATAGGTCCCTCCACGGCGTGGGCAATCGCCTCCGCTTTCGATTCGCCGTTTGCCAGCAGCAGACACTGTTTCGCTTCCATGATCGTGCCCACTCCCATCGTAATCGCCATTTTTGGTACCGCCTCCACAGTTCCACCGAAATGCGGAGCGTTCGCTTCCAACGTACTCTGAGTCAATGTTTTGATGCGAGTCCGAGATCCCAGAGATGAACTCGGTTCATTAAAACCGATATGTCCATCCTTTCCAATACCCAGCACTTGAATATCAATGCCACCAGCATCCACGATTGCTGCTTCGTACTGCTCACAAAATTCCTCGTGTGCCACAGTCGTACTCTGCGGGATATGGCAATTTTCAGTGGGAATATTAACAGCGTTAAAAAAGTGGGTCGCCATGAAGGTGTGGTAACTATGCGGATGGTTCGGCGGAATCCCGACATACTCATCAAGGTTAAAAGTCGTCACTGATGAGAAATCGAGTCCTTCGGTTTTGTGCATTCGTGCCAAAGTTTCATAAAGCCCGATCGGCGTGCTACCGGTAGCAAGTCCCAAAACGAGATCCGGCTTTTTTTCGAGTGCCTCTTGGATAATTTCCGCTGAAACCGCGACGAGCTGGACATAAGTCGGTTGAATAATAACTTCCATTTATTGCGTAGAACACTTTCCAATTGCGTTAGTATTTTTGGGTTTCGTATTAAACGTTCCCAGCGATAATCCTGTCCATATCATCGCTGATGCTATGCACCCTGCCCTCGGGATTATCTCCGTCAACGGGGAGCTCCGCGGTCATGTAGTCGTCATACCCAATATCTGCAAGTGCTGCCATGACAGCGTTCCAATCGATTGTGCAGTCTTCTATCAGATAGGTGAACCGACTCTCATTCGCGTTGAAACCCTTGATATGTACTTTAGAAATACGATTCCCCAAGGAACGGATCCAGTGTTGCGGATATCCATATAGGACGATGTTACCGACATCAAAATAGGCCGTTACTGTCTCGCTCTCAAATTCGTCGAGATACCGTGAAAATTCTATTGGACTGAGTAGAAATTTATTCCATACGTTCTCAATAGCAATAGTGATACCTTTTTCTGATGCTTCCGGAATCAGTTTGCGGATTTCTGACTGTGAACGTTCATACGCCGCCTCGTAGCGGGTCGCATCATTGACAACAGCAGGAACAAGCAATACTGCATCTGCTCCGACAGTCGTCGCGGTTGCTATGGAATCAAGCATCCCTTCTCGCGATTCGGCACGCACCGTGTCATCGGCATCGGAAAGTGGACATGACCAGTGTTTGCTGTTCATCACACTAAACACTTTTAATTCATGTCGTGTTGCAATCTCTTTTGTCTGGAACCGATCGGCATCATTTGTGAGAGTGCCAATTTCGACTCCGTCAAATCCGGCTTCTTTCGCGAGTTTAAACCGCGTCTCCGTCGAATTGCCCGGTAATGACCCGATACATATTCCTTTTTTCATTATTTCTCCTTTTGCTCCGTCTGAATTTTTAATAGGAGTCTGTTGTATGCATCCACATCCGGTGCCAGCGCGAGGGCTTGATGAATCGCTTCCAAAGCTTCGGCATATTGTGCGTTGCGATAGTAGGTGTATGCAAGCGTGTCGTAGTGTCTCGCAGTTGGCTCCAAAGAGACAGCCCGCTTCGCTAAGTCAATCGCCTGTTGCATCTCTTTACCGAGTCCGGCATAAAGGCGCGCCAAGTTATTATATGCTTCTGCCGCTGTGCTATCTACAACAATTGCACGCTTGAATGCGGCAATCGCTGGGTCAAATTGCTGTTGGTTGATATAGATGACTCCCAACTTCAGCCACGTCTGTGAGTCGTTTGGTGCGATTTCTGTAGATTTCTGATACGTCAGTGCCGCTTTTTCAAACGCCCGCTGTTTGATGAAGACTTCGCCGAGATGCGTATACGCTGGCAAAAAAGATGGATGCACCTGTGTGGCAGTTTCGTAAACCCGAACTGCCGCTGTTAAATTGTTATGCGCCTCGTGCAGTTCCCCTAATTTGATGTATAGCATCGGCAGATTCGGATTTGTATAGAGTGCCTCTCGAAACTGGTGTACTGTATCCTCGTAAGTTTTCAGATGTTGAAACTGTGCCATAGCCACCGCCGCTTGTTCACTGTTTCCAAGCCGCCGATAGGTAAGCGCGCGTCGATAGTGTGCCTGTGATAGATATTGATTTCGCAGGAGCGCGGCATCGTAATATCCCATCGCCTGTTGTAGACGATTCTGTAGTTCTGACACTCTCCCCAGTCCGTAATAGGATTCAGTATGATCCGGATTTAAACGGATACCTTCACGATAGGCATCCTCAGCTGCATTCAATCGGTGCTGCAGCACATATACATCACCGAGGTGGATGTGTACCTCCGAGGTTTCAGGCAGGAGGGCAAGTGCTTGTCTGAGATGGTTTTCGGCAAGCGTCAATTTGCCTTGGGTTTTATAGACGATGCCTAAATGAAGGTGCGCGGTTCCGTGTACATCATGTGGTGCTTTTAGTGCCAAAGCATTCTGGTATGCCGATACTGCCTCGCTTAAGCTGTTGAGCTCCTGATAGATAATACCGATGTAGCATTCGGCAAGACCACCAACACTCCTGGATGCTGCAAATTTTTTTCGGATCGTTTGAAATTCGGTGAGTGCCAGATCGTACTGTTCCGCATCAAGGTAGCGCACGCCGCGTTCAAACCTACGGTTCAGTTCCGCTTCAGTATCGCACCATCCTTGTATTGATGAAAGCGAAATGAGGAGAACAAAAAAGGTGATTGGCGTTTTCATTGAGGGAAGTAGATGGCATTGATGCGTAAACATACGCCGATGAGAGAGTAGGTGTGGGACGGCGCGGGAGCCGTCCCAACATTTCAGGGTGTGAAATTAGTCACGATGCTTTTTCAACTGTCCCCACGTCGTGGCGACCTTGTCCGCAGGTTCAACAGGAAGCAACTCGCCGTCCATAATGCTTACAACCTCTTTAGCACTGACGGCTCTGTCGTAGACGTAGAGATCGTCGATGTAGAATTTCGCGGCGTTATACCCCGTTCTACCGATGTAAAGTTTCTCTGCCCCTTGCGCGTGGTCCTTCGGAACAGCTATCTTCACAACTTCTTTTCCATCGACATAAAACTTTAACTCGGCCTTTTCTTTGACACCTGCAATGTGATACCATTTATTCTCATCAAATGTGTCGTTTTCTCCATCGGGACCCGCACAGTGCGTGCCAGCGTTACCGGGATTAAACCGATAGTGGATGTGCAGAGGGACACGGTTACAAGTCCATATACCGGGCGAACGGTCAGAACCGGGAGCTTTTTTCGCAATAATTTGATCCCAGCCACCGGAATTCGGATCCGTAAAGTTGAGCCAGAAGAGATAGGAGTTGTCCGTATAATCTTCCAATTCTTTGAAGGAATCGACCTGCACACTGTCCGGGCCTTTTGCAAATAACATTGAGCTGCCGTAGACGGCTTCATCCTTAACGATCTTCGCGCCATCAACGATTTCACCATCATTCCCGCCACCGGTCCCATCTACAAGATTTCCACCTTTGGCTTCATCGAAACTAAAATAAAGGATTAAACCTTTATCTTCGACATTTCGGGCATCTGTGGTGAGTGTGCTGCCTATTATTAATAGGGCAACGGCGAGTACATACATAACGAAACGCATGAGTATACCTCCTCATGTCTGAAACAAAGTTAACATACTATGTGAGTCTTTAAAAAAGACCACGTTTTAACTCGTGAGAATATGATACACCAAAAAACTTAAATATGTCAAGAAAAATCTGTGTTTGGAACTTTCTGATCCGCCTATAAAAGAATAGATGATGTCGGATTTCGGCTATGTATGTTTATATTTATAGTAAGTCCAAAAATTAATGAGACACTCTTTGGCGGGCGAGGAACCTCGCCCCTACGGATACCGAAGCATCCCAATATTATTAAAATGTATTTTTAATTCTAAGTTTTACTATAAACGCAGGAGGATTAGAGACGGACGGAACTCAAGGCATTTATTGTATTATTGTGGGCTTTTGGATGCGTATCTATCCGCTGTCACGATAGAGAGGTGGGTTCGCCTTGGGAAACAGGTAAAACTTTGACGAACAGGCAGACACAGACGAGAAAATGAATGTGGGATGACCTCAGAGCCATCCCACATTTTATGATGTGAAATTAATCACGACGTGTTTTCAACTGTCCCCACGTCGTAGCGAGTTTGTCTTGAGGTTCAACAGGAGTGAGAAGACCACCTTCCATGATATTTTCTACCTCACCGGCATCGAGTGCTCTATCATAGACATAAAGGTCATCAATATAAAAGAGCGCAGAGTTATAACCCGTTTTACCGATATAGAGTTTTTCTGCTCCTTGCGCGTGGCTCGCTGGAACCGTCTGTTCCACAACTTCTTCCCCATCCACATAGAACTTCAACTTGTCACCTTCTTTGACACCTGCGACGTGATACCAGTCCCCGATTTCAAACTCGTCATCTTCTCCCTCAGGACCCGCACAGAGTGTGCCTTGGTTACCAGGATTGAACCGGTAGTGGATGTGCAGCGGCGCACGGTTACAGGTCCATATCCCCGGAGAACGGTCGGAACCAGGGGCCTTTTTTGCTATAATCTGGTTCCACGCACCGGAATTCACATCGGTGAAATTGAGCCAGAAAAGATAGGAGTTATCTGTATATTCTTCTAATGCCGGAAAAGAATCGACCGATACACCGTCACCCCCATCATCGCATAACAACGATCCGTTGCCGTAGACTTTTTCGTCCGTGGCAATCTCCGCGCCATCAATTACGCCATCATTCCCGCCACCGGTTTCATCCATAACTGTTCCATTTTTTGCGTCATCGAAACTGAAATAAAGGATTAAGCCGTCGTCTGTGACTGTGGCGTGTGTAGTGAGCGCGCTGCCTACCATTAGGAATGCAACGGCAAATAGATACAATATTAAACGCACGAGTAACCTCCTCAGGTCTAAATCAAAATTAGTGTGCTGTGCGAGCCTGAAAAAGAGACTCGCGTTTTAACTCATAGAAATATGATACAAAAAAGAACTTAAATATGTCAAGGAAAATCTACATACACGTGTTTTCTATTGGAAATGGGTGATGTAGCGTCTCAGAGATATATAAAAATACTTTGACGTACCTTTGTTTCTGTGGTATGCTAAAAGGCACTTCAATGGATTTAAATCAGTAATCCTGAATTAACGAAGATTGCGTTATTTATTTTTTCCGAAAGGGATGCCGAAATGAAGCCTACCGATGACCGATCCATCTATATCGTTGCCATCTGCGGGAGTCTACGACAGGGTAGCTCAACGCATGCTGCACTCCGAATCGCACTCTCCGCCGCTAAAGAGGCAGGTGCTGAGGTTGAGTTGCTTGAACTCGGTGAATACGATCTTGTCTTTCAAGGCTCTGTCGCGAGCGAAAGTGACTATCCGCCTGGCGTTTTCAAGTTGCGGGAAAAGGTGAAACGCGCAGACGGCATACTTCTCGGATCACCCGAATATCACGGCAGTTTCAGCGGTGTCCTTAAAAGTGCACTCGATCTGATGGGGTTTGATGAATTTGAGAATAAGGTCATCGGGCTTATCGGTGTATCCGGCGGACGAATGGGCGCGGTGAATGCGCTTTCCATGTTGCGGACGGTAGGCACTGCCCTTCACGCATGGGTTGTCCCGAATGATGTATCAATACCAAATTCATCTGAGGCGTTTGATGAAGACGGTAACTTACACGATGCCGAATTGACAGCGCGTGTCAAAGCCGTAGGTGAGCAGGTTACCGAATTCGCAGCACTTCGGAATTCAGCATGAGCACGGGACTGACGCAGAAACACAAGACAATAGAATCCAGCAGACGAAATGAACGCAATACACAATTGGCACACATGGATTGGCACGGACGAAGCAGGAAAGGGTGATTATTTTGGTCCCCTCGTCGTCGCAGCCGTTTATGTAGACGCAGACTGTCGAGAAACCCTCGCTGATTTGGGCATCGCTGATGGGAAAACCCTGTCAAATCGCCGTATACGTGATCTTGCCGAATTAATGCACACTCGCTATAAACGGCATATTGTTGTCGTGGAAAGAATGCCCAACGCTTATAACTCTCTCTATAACGAGTTCCGTAGGCAGGGGAAAAACCTAAATCACTTTTTGGCATCGCTCCATGCAGAAGCTATTCACACGTTAGCGACTCGGATAGGCGCGAAACACGTGCTTGTTGACAGGTTTTCTAAAGAGGATCTCATCACGCCGCAACTGCGTCACCGAATGAGGAGTGGAACACACTCACAACAGAGAACCTTCGCTCCACCTCAAGACAGATTTTCCGGTCGTATACCTTTAGAAAAAATATTGCAGGTTCCAAAAGCAGAACGAGATATCGCCGTCGCTGCCGCCTCAATCATCGCTCGCGATACCTTTCTGAACGGAATGGAAACGCTGTCAGAAGAATATGGGATCTGTTTGCCGAGGGGTTCGTATCAGGTCGTGGACGCAGGCAGAGAATTTGTCGCACTGCATGGAAATGAGGCACTCGGACATGTCGCAAAACTCCACTTTCGTTTGACGGATATTGTTAAGGAGCCTCTTATAACCCAGAGGTAGTTGGAATTAACCGAAAACCACCGTGAAACGAAGTGGAACGGTGCCCAGATTTAATAGTTTAAAAAGATGGAAGAATTATTTAGTGTTCACTACGCCGAAGTTGGACTCAAAGGCAAAAATAGGGTATTTTTTGAGAAACGGCTCGTGAATAACATCAAACTGTCCCTGCGCGGCACAGGATATGCAGAAGTAGAGCGACTTCACGATAGGATTCTCGTGCACCTTGGGCAGAATACTGACATCACTGAAGTTAAGAGATGCCTACGGCAAGTCATGGGGATCGCCCATTTTGAGCTTGCCTGTCGTACCGAGAGAGACATCACTGCTATTAAAAAGGCAGCCCTACGGCAAATTCAAAAGGATTGCTATGAGTCCTTTAAAGTCGAGACACGACGGACAGATAAAACCTTTCCATTAACCTCTCCACAGGTGAGTGCGGAGGTTGGTGGCTATCTCGTCACGGAAACAGGCACGCGTGCCGATATGCATAATCCCGATTTGGTTTGTTGGGTGAAAATAACACACAATGCGGCATATGTCTCCACCGAGAAGATTCCAGGGCTTGGCGGATTACCAGTCGGTGTGAGTGGTAAGGTGCTCGTTATGTTGTCGGGTGGGATTGACTCCCCCGTCGCTGCCTGGCAGATGATAAAACGTGGCGCGAAAGCCGTTTTTATTCATTTTTACAGTTATCCGTACACCGATAAAGCCTCCTTAGAAAAAGTGATTGAGCTTGCCCAGATTTTGGCGGTGTCGAACTATCGCAGTACTGTCTATCTCGTCCCGTTTGCTGAACTCCAGCAGATTATCGTTGCTGCAACACCGGCACCCTTCCGAGTACTGCTGTATCGACGAATGATGACCAGAATTGCTCAGTGCGTCGCGGCTATGGAGAATGCAGAGGCACTCGTCACGGGTGAAAGCCTCGCACAAGTCGCATCTCAAACCCTGACAAATCTCAGATCCATTGAAGCGATCGCCGATATCCCAATTCTGCGTCCGCTTATCGGCGAGGACAAGTCTGAAATTATCGAAAAGGCACAACGAATCGGTACTTTTGACGTATCCACACGTCCACACCAAGATTGTTGTTCGCTCTTTGTACCCAAGCACCCCGCTACCCGCGCATCGCTTACCGATTTAGCCGACGCAGAATCGGGTTTAGATATAGAGGCGTTAGTTGAAGAGGCGTTAAATAATCTTGAAAAACGGATCGTCGAATCGAAAACCGCACAGAAATTCTAAAATGACGGCAGCCTGCAACGACGACGCAGGCGACCCTAAAGGAAGGGACGTTCATGCACAACCTGCCTCATTTAACGTCTTGCGAATTATTAGAAAAAAAAATATTGCTCATTCGCCTCAGTTCTCTTGGCGACATCGTGCTTACAACGCCCGCTATTCGCGCGGTCCGCTCGCATTTCCCGGAGGCGTATATTGCTATGCTCGTAGGAAAACAGTCGGCGGATGTCCTTCGAGAAAATCCACACCTTGATGAGATAATTACGTTTGACCGGTTCGCTAAAGACAAGGATACAGGTGAGATGTTGCGGACTGTCCGAATTCTACGTGAACGTAAGTTCACGCTGGCTATTGACCTCCAGCGGAAATTTCGCACTGGCCTGCTGATGTATTTCAGTGGTGCCACCGAGCGTATCGGTAAAGGCGCACTCTGTACTGTTCGGGTCCTTGAGCGAGGGAGCAAGCATGCTACAACACACTACTTTGATCTGTTGCATGCCGCTGGTATTCCAGCGGTAAATCAAAGACTGGAACTGTTTCTTGCTGAGCCTGAGCGCGCAGCCGCCTCACAGCGGTTTGACACTGCAGGCGTTACGCAGGCAGGTTTAAAGGTAGGGATTTTTCCGGGGGCAGGTTGGAAGTTGCGCGAATGGATGCCCGAACGCTTCGCAACTATCGGGAACAAACTGGTCGAACATTTCAATGCCGAGGTCTTGATTTTCGGTGGACCCAAAGAATCGGAACTCGTGCACACCGTTGCGAATCTGATGGACGCGCGTGCCGTTCCGTTTGCCGGAAATCTTCAGGTTCGGGAGTTAGCCGCCTGTATTGAAAAATGCGATCTCTTTCTCACAAATGACACCGGTCCGATGCACATTGCCGCAGCGGTTGGAACTCCCACTGTGTCACTGTTTGGTCCCGGCAATCATATCCGATTCCAACCGCTCGGTGGGTTGCACCAAACCATTCGCCACGATGTCCCCTGCAGTCCTTGCAAGCAATTCACAGATAAATGCAAAGATAATATCTGTATGAAAAAGATCACTGTAGATGAGGTGTGGCAGTCTATCTCCGCTGCCTTATCCGCACGCCGCCTCAAAAACGCGTAGATGATTTTCTCCAAGCACTTTTCGGATATCCTCGTCAGAGTAACCACGATCACTTAAACCTTCAGCGATCTTGATAAACTCACTGGCATCCTTGAGTAGGTCGCCACCCCCGTCAAAGTCTGATCCGATGCCAACATGATCGATTCCGGCGATGTCAATTGCATAGGCGAAGTGATTGAGTAGTTGCGCCAAAGGTGGCATCTTCGTCCACCCATCGGCGGTGATGAATCCCGGAACAAAAGTGATGCCGACAACCCCTCCGTTAGCCGCTAAAGCTTTCAGTTGCTCATTGCTCAGGTTCCGCGGGTGCCGACACAACGTTTTGCAATTGCTATGGGATGCAATGACAGGGTGTTCCGATATTTCCAGCACGTCCCAAAATCCACGCTCACTAATATGAGAGACATCCACGAGCATTCCGAGGCGATTCATCTCCTTGACTAACGCCATGCCGAATCGCGTCAAACCGCCCCCCAGGTCCTCTTCATCATTTCCGGTCGACGCCCATGTATTCAGGTTATGTGTCAATCCAATTGAGCGAACCCCAAGCGTATGCAGCGAGCGGAGAATATTAAGGCTTCGCTCGACGGCTTCGCTATTTTCAATAACAAGAACCGCGGCGAGCTTGCCAGATGCTTTCGCTTCACGAATGTCGCTTGCCTTCCGTGCGATACAAATGTCGTTGGCATTTGCGGTCACTTCCGCCTCGAACCAGCCAAAGGCATCTAACGCATACGCAAGGTGATTTTTCCATGCGCGTGTCACGTCAACAGCGAAAAATGCCGCATCAATGCCTCCCTGCCGCATTTTCGGTATGTTGAACTGGATGCCGATCATTTCTTCTTCTGGAGGAACGGGACCGCGCAGATAAGCGATAGTGCCAACCGGATCTGTGGCATTTTGGGCGTTTTCGTCAGTAAGACTGACATTGCCTCGACGGATGTGTGCCACGATTGCATCGTTATGTGAATCTATCACAAGTGCCTGCTCGTGCAGTTCGGAAATTTGCGTTTTTAATGTCATTTCTTCGTTTTCTTTCTCTATGTCCTCTATCTTAATCTAATATGGTTTGTATCGTCCGTTCGGCAATATCAGGAGTGATTCGTAAAGTTGTAGCGACGGTATATGGGAGTTGGTGTTGCGCGACGTAATCGGATAGGTTGATGAGCGTTTCGGCAATCGCATCATGGGCAACAGCCGACGGAAAATAATTGATCTGCAAACACTCTAATGCGTGACGGTACTGCGTCCAAGGTTGCGATTGCAACACAGCCATCAATAGGATGCCGAGTCCTACCAATTCACCGTGTAAAAGAGGTCCACCATTTGTAGTTTCGCCATTAGGAGATCTCTCTTCAGTGGGTGTCAAATGGTTCTCAATTGCATAGACAAAGTAATGCTCACTTCCCTCTTCAACACGGCTATGTCCGCATTGATAGCAGAGTTGGACCTCCATACAGAGCAGATCGAGTAGAAGTTTCAAGCCGTTTGGAGTGCCGCGACCGATTTCCCGTGCGTTATCCAGAAGCGTTTGGAGAAGGGTGCCTGCTATGTCAACAGCATGCGGCATCAGTTGTTGGTCTGATGGGTTGGCACCCATCTTCTCTGCTTCTTGCCAATCCCAGAGTGCTGTTGCGATCGATAGGACGTCCGCTGCACCACTTGCCCTCATTGAGGCAGGGGCGTTGCACAAAACATCCATATCTACAATAACAGTGTCCGGTGCTTTTGAGGGAAGATAATGGACACACCCATTTTCTCTAACGCCAGTTGCATCCGTCAGAAAAGCATCAGTTGATAGAACGGTAGGCAGCACAACGAGTGGCAACCCTTTTGCAGCTGCGATATATTTGGCAGTATCAACGGCTAACCCGCCACCGATACCATAAACCACTTCCTCCTTACACGTCTCCGCGAGCGCAGCCATATCTGCTTGCGTGTTACCCTCAACATAGATAGGGTGTTGCGTATTTATGTCGATGCCGTTAACGACCTTCCATGCCGGAGCCGTTGTCAAGACGATCGCCTCGCGATGCTCCTTAACATTCGCGAAAGGACATCTTACAATACTCGGCAATCGTCCAATCTTTTCATGAGAACAATCATCTCGCAACATCTTTTTAATTTTACCCTATGGTATCTCCACGAGATATATCTGTCGGGAGCCTTCATGAACTGAGTCGAAGGTAATCGTTTTTCCATCAGGTGCCCAGCGTGGATGCAAATCACATCGGATATCTCCAACAAACTGTTCCTCGTGATGGAATTCGCCCAAAACAATTTTACGATTTTCAGCGATATTGTAAACCATAAGTTGTGCCAACCTTTCTGTCCCACGGGGGTAGGTATCACAAAGCAACCACTCGCGGTCTGGTGAGAATGAAGCGTGTCCATCGCTCGGCAGGACACCACGTCCGATCGGCGTGAAATCGCGGATCCCATCTGTAAATTCAACGAACCCCATCTCACCGGATATGTCTGAAGAGACAAGAATCCGCGTAGGGGTCCGCCAGTCGAAATGAGACACACGATAGTCGAATGGAATTTGCATTTCCAAATCGGAGCCGTCAGGGTTTACCGTCCAGAGCGAGGTGTAGTGCCCACCTGTTTCCCGACGGACTCGACAGAAGAACAGAAGTCGCGTCCCATCTGTATTAAACAGAACATGATTGAACCAGGTCCGTTCACCTATCATCCGTTTGTCTCCGCTTGCTCGGACAACATCGGCGATAGAGAGGACAAGTTTTGAACTTCCATCTTGGAGGTTGAGTTGATATAAACCGTCGTCCTCCGGTTGCGCTATAACCTCACTGGATTCAGTATGTGTAGCGTAACCAACGACAGCACGGCAGTGTGACATCCGTCCGTAGTTGAGTCCAATCGCGAATGGAGCAGCCGGCGACACAGCCGCGATTGCACCCTGAATTGTTCGAGTGGCACCCGTTCTTGGATTTAAAGCACGCGATACAAGGTTGCCATCTTTCCAATCGTTAAATGTGAATTCCGCACAGGCAGCGTTGTGCACGCCGTTCTCGCTGCAGTTTATCCAGTGCAGCATACTTCCCTGTTGGAGGTTAAAAGCGGCGGTCTTCGCGTGTGGAATAAATTCGTGGGTTTCGCGATGAATCAGCCCAACGGTTGCTATATCTTCGGGCAGAGGACGATGTGTATGAAAATTTGTCTCTAACGCGAGATGATACCTTGTCTCACTATCCCACGGATTAATGCCGTAGTATCCGAAAAAATGGTGCTTTGGACTCGCGGATAATCTTTCTATATACATGTTTACTTTATCGACAGTAAATGCCCAAATTCCAACGAAATAATTACTGAGGTATAAATCCTATTTCTACTTGAAAAATCGGAAATTCTTCTAATTCGCAGAAATTCGCAGTTTAGGTGATTTATTAATTTGACGCATTCTTTTAACTTTGGCATAATTGAAACTCAGGACATCCATATTAATATATCATACAATTGAAATGATTAACCCAATATACTCTTTTTTTCGACTTAACTGCGAATTTTGAAACCGAAATTTAACTTTCATCGTTTTTCTATAGCAGTCGACCTTTTAAAGAAAATATGTGGTTTTCTTGAACGAATCTGGCACCTTCCCAAACAAGCACACATAAGCCTATTTGTATTCTTAACCACAGACGACCTGGGCGATAGAAAAATGCAGTTTGCAGCAAAAACAGATACAGGTAAACTTCGTGAAAGAAACGAAGACCGATATTACTTTGACACGCAACTCCAGCTATTTGCCATTGCTGATGGTATGAGCGGGCATGAAAGCGGAGATGTCGCGAGTCTGATCGCTCTTGAGATCATTCAGGAGTGGGCGAAAACCCAAGCATCCCCGCAGAGCGACTTAGGTCCCATGAAAAGACTCGCAGTCTTAACCGAACTCGCGGAAGAAGCGAATCAGCGTATCTACAACGCTGCCGAGAACAGTGGCAAAGCGCGCGGCATGGGCACAACCCTCATCGCAGGATTTGTTACCTTCAGCTATCTCGCCTATGTCCATGTCGGGGATAGCAGGCTCTACGTCTTACGCGATGGAAAGATCACACAAATCACAACAGATGATACATTCGTCCAAAAGATGGTCGAAAAGGGCGAAATAACTCCTGAAGAAAGCCGTGTTCATGAAAAACGAAATATAGTTACACAGGCTATCGGTTTGATGCCCACTGTCACCGTTAGTGCGGATGCATACCCGCTGGGTCCAGGTGACATCGTCTTCGCCTGTACCGATGGCTTGCATGACATGATTGTCGATGACAATGAGATTGTTGAGATTATCAAGGCTGCCCGCAATATTGAAGAGGCAGCAGAAAATCTCGTCAACAAAGCACTCGATTATGGCGGCACCGATAACGTCACAGTTCTTCTGTTTGCCATCGATTAATCTACCTAAGCGATCTTCCCGGTTTTCTCTACTCCAGATTCTTAACGACTCATCTCGCCAAGACGACCCTACCCCTCTGACGTACTCTTCTCCTGTTCACCAAAAACCAATGCACCATCAGGATCCATCTCCTCCTCCCATGTTTCTTGGTGGATAGGCATCGTTAATTCTGGCAATTCAATCCGGTTTGCTTCCGCCCACAAGCGTTCAAGGTTATAGTAGGAGCGCCTATCGGATAGAAAAACATGTACGACAAAGTCCACGTAGTCTAACAGAATCCAATCTGCTTTGCGTTCACCCTCCTGATGCCAAGGACGTTGTTCCCAGTTCGTCTCGAGTTCCTCAATAACGGCTTGTGATATACCTTCTACTTGAATATCAGAGGTGCCACTGAAGATTGCAAAAAAATCCGTGAAGCCATCAAGTTCTCGTAAATCGAGAATGACTCCCTCCTGTGCCCGTCGGCTCATCGCTGCAGATGCCGCAGCTTTCACCATGTCTAACGTATTCTTTTCGGTTCCCATTTTTTAATTATTCCTTGCGGTTCGGTCAGGTTAGTTTGGCATTTGACGTGCCTTTTCGTAGAGCCAGTCCGACGCGTTGCTTGGGCTTAGTTTTTTGGTGCTATTAAGACGTTGCACTTTTGATGTAACGATGACTCATACGGTAGTGCACGGAAACCGTCTTAGTTCTTAAATCTCGCCACCATCCAAAGTACTGTTATAGGTATGAAGCGTATTCGGATGAATCAACACTCCTTTTTCTAAGAGATACACAATTTCTGTACGTGCTACATGATGCACCGCTCGGTCCAAATCCGTGTAGGCTAACTCCCGCACGACATCGACTTCCTTATGGGTCCGTGTTGGCTCTGCAAAGTCCGCAATATATAATATCTGTGCAATAATACCCATCGATGGGCTACCTGTCGTATGGTTCCGAATAGCTTCAAGGATTTCAAGTTCCGTTACAGCAAACTTCTCTATTGCAATTTTTACGCCGATGAATGGATGCAAAAGAGACGGATTTTGCTCTTCAACCGGATCGAGACGAATTTCATAGCGTTTTATTTCGCTGCGTAATTCTTGGGTACTCATCCATTTTGCACTATCATGTAAAAGCGCAGCGAGGTTGGCATGCCAGACGTTAGCCCCATGAGCACGTGCTAAATCAACACTCATCTCTTGTACAGAGAGGACATGCTGATAGCGTTTCTCGCTCAGTTTGTTTAAGAGATACTGCTGAATTTCGACCGACTTCGGATGTGCCCGAAGTTCCGCTAATGTGCAATTCATCTAATATTAAGGTAGTTTCTAAATCTTACCTTCTTCCCCCACTCCAACCAGTTAGTCGGTATCGTCGTCAGTATGCACGCCCAACTCGGCGAGTTCGGCAAGAATCTCATGTTCGGTGTCCGACAAGATTGTATTTGGTACTGGCGCGCTAATAGTGTATTCCTCGTTCAGCCACTTTGCCAAGTCTGCGGCTTTACACCGCGCACTACAGAAAGGGAAGTTTTTCGGTAAAGGCGTTCCTTCTTTCCACACAAAATCGTATACTGTTCCGCACATACTACATGTGTGTTGCATTTTTAATCATTCCTTGCGAATTTTTAATTATACCTTGCGGAGAAACAACGTTCGTTAGAACTCTGACGTGCGTTCCTCAGCCTTCATAGATACAACCGATGCTGCTCGATATAAGCTTGAACTCCTTCTGGCACGAGATATTGGATTGAATGACCTTTCCGAACCCGCTCCCGGATAACTGTGGCAGATATATCAACACCTGTTATCGGAAAAGTGGTAACCCGTTTTCGGATTTCTAAGGGAACTCGATTCAGATCGTAATTTGGACGTGTTGTTGCGATCATAATGCATCGCTCTAACACTTCGTCGAAGTCTTTCCAGACCTTATACTCAATAAGAGAGTCTGCTCCAATGATCCATGCCAGTTCAGTCGTTTCTCCATACAATTTTTTCAAAGCTTTCAAAGTTTCGACAGTATAGGATGGACCCGCGCGTTCTAATTCAATGCGTGACACCTCAAAACTCGGATTCTCTGCGATCGCTAAAAGCACCATTTGATATCGATGTTCCGGTTCAACAATATCAGCGTCTGCAACCTTATGCGGGGGTCTGGCAGAAGGGATGAACAGAATTCTATCGTAACCTAACCCTGTCCGAACCTGTTCAGCACTGATCAAATGCGCGTAGTGAATGGGGTTAAATGTCCCACCCATCACCGCGATTCTTTTCGTAGTTTTCAGCATCGGAACTTTTAATTTTACCTTGCGGAGAATCAACGTCCGTTAGACCTTTGACATGCGTTCCTCATATCCGCCCTCCGCTACGCTTACGGGCTAAGGGTTTTGAGGCACTTGTAGCATAACCTGTTAGGTCGTGCATCTTCGGTTGCAGGAGACTCACAGTTGCATAGACGACAAAGAGAAACCTCTTTCAAAGTATATAGATTTGTGGGAAAAAAGTCAACGGAAAAATCGTGGTGCGCTAACTCCCTTGAACGCGAGCTTTATAATCGTCATAAGCCCTCTCAATCTGCTTCGCTGATTCTTCCGCCCCGAGGAAATGCGCCCCGGTCAACACAACAGGAGGTTTCCCACGCTCTGTCAGGAGTTCAGCAACCCGGCATTTAATAGCATTGACAATCGAAAGTGTGCCGATGCTGGACGTAGGTCCCACAGGGTATGCCAAATTCGGAATGTCTACGACGGCATCTCCCGGCGGATTACAGTTGTCAATCGTTAAATCCGAGACTTCAAACAAACGCTTGCCGGACATGTGTTTCGAACTCGATGCACTGCTGTGTGCGATTGAACTCACTGCAATGACAGGCAAATTCCGTGCCTTCGCTCCCATCGCCATTTCGATCGGGAGGATGTTCGTACCGGAATTAGAAAACACCATCATGCAGTCATGTGGACCGAAGGTGAAATTGCGTAGGATCACCTCTGCATACCCTGAGACATTTTCCAGAAAGAGTGCTTGACGTTGACCATTACAACCGACGACTTGGTTGTGGAACGTAACTGCTAACTCAACGATGGGAAAGAAGCCCGGAAAACTGCCGTAACGCGGGAAAATTTCTTCGACCGGCATACGGGAATGTCCAGATCCGAATAGGTAGACGAGACCATCTTCTGCTATAGTCTCTGCACACATCTCAGAGGCTTGCGCAATTGCCTCGGTTTGTGTCGCTTCAATCTGTTTCAAAACGTCCTGTGCAACGCGTAGATAACGTAGATAGGAAATACTCATAATATTGGTGTCTGATATGACCTCAATCGCTTGATTTATGAATTCATAATAAGGGTTTATGACGCAATGTCGTCGCTTATTGTATCATAATTCGCCTGCTGTTGCAATCTTTTATCATATTCCCATAGGGCTATTCAACTCTCCTCTGTTCTCGATTTCTTTCACAAATTACAGTGAAACCTAACACTTGGCAATGATAATCATTGGGCTTTTACCCCTCAAACTTATGTTGCTGCAAGAGCGGCTCGCATATAAAAAGCAAAAAGGCGAGGTGAGCAACCTCGCCAGTGGGTTAAATAAAATAGACATTAAGACAACAAGACGTTAGAAAAGAGTTGCATGCATTTCAGGAGATGGTAACACCGATACGCGGACGGTCCTTCTGAAACTCTGTTTTTTCATAGGTACGCGTATCTGGCATTGGTCATGTCACACTGCAGTTATCCGCTCTGAAACCGCATTTTGCGTTGCTAACATAGCGGTTCGCAGTGCCTGGAAATAATTCCGCTCAGCTCTCCTGATCCGCTTCCTATCGCCTTCAGTGCGCGCGGCTACAAGTGTTTCCCAGTTTAACGCCAGCATACGGTTTGATTTCTGTAGTACTTTCCAATACGCTTCCGAAGCCATTGTGTCTCTCCTTACGCTATTGGTGAATGGTTCACTGAGAAGACGGAATGCATTTTCTTCGTCCATACTTCCCTTTTACCAAAATAAAAACGTTAGACTACGGATTTCGGTTTCAAATGTTCCTATGCTTATGCGTCTGAGATCTGCACACGACGCTTACCGACTGCTGATTGCTGATTGCCGACTGCTATCCTCTAACGAATTCGATACCGCTCAACGGCGTCCATATCGAGACTGATACCCAATCCCGGCGCATCTGAAAGATTGATCGCACCGTTTGAGAGGTCCATACTACCGCCAGAGAGATCATCAACACGGATGTGTGGAAGTTCATCGATCGGCATTGTGCAATTCGGCAGTGTACATGCGATGTGTGCTGCGAACGTCGAAGCGACACATGAACCGAACGCAAAGATCTGCACCCAGATCGGTAGATCCGCGGCTTCGGCAACGGCGGCACTTTTACGGAGTCCCGCGACGTTTCCACCCATATTGACCGCATCCACAGCACCTGCGAGGATATTCTCTAAAATCCCTGGCGGTGCTCCCAAATGTCGAGCGACTGGAACCTCCACCTCCTCACGCATCTGACGGTACCAAGACAAATCCTCAAAGCGGATCGGGTCCTCGTAGACTTCAATGTTATACGGAAGCAATTCTTCCGCCAATCGGAGACCGGTCTCCAAATCTCCAAATTCCGTATTTGGATCGACACGAATCTGGAAATCAGGTCCGCACGCTTCTTCAATAAGACGCGCCGTTTCGACAATATTCGCTTTCCGAGCCTTGAGTTTATGCACCCGAAAACCCATGTTCACGGCGCGTTCCGCCTCTGCCGCTGTCGCTTCCGCTGGCATTGGCGGCGACCAGTAGGCGAGTTCAACACTATCCCTATATTTCTCACCGATTAACTTATGCGCAGGCACCCCTAATGCCTGTCCTGCCAAGTCGTAAAAGGCGCATTGGAAAACAAATGACTCCGAGGCGAGATCAATCTCCCATAGATTTTTGCCGACGTATCTTTCAGCAATCTGGTCAGCCTGATCCGTAATATCACTGTTCAAGGAATTGCTTTCACCCAACCCTGTCAATCCTTCATCTGTATGTACCCACACCAAGGTGGTTGGGTATTCCATACCCCGATGCTCCTGTATCGCAGGAATAAAAGGGATGGAGATGGTTCGGTATTCAAAACCTGTAATCTTCATCGGTTTCCCTCCAGTCTCTGGTTTTTCGTAACTGAAATTTTATGCGATTTCTCGGATTGGTGTCAAACATATTATTGACACATTTTCTTCTGGATTTTGGATTGGAAATCTGCTATAATTCCTCTATATCCCGTAATCACAAAGGGCACTACCTATCTGCCCAGAGAAAAAAGGAAACCGTTTGTAATGAAGTACATAAAAATTCCCGGAGTCAGCAAAGAGATCTCGCATCTGATTCTGGGTACCATGGTATTCTCACCTGTAAAATTCGATTATAGCACCGAAATGCTCGACGCTTTCATTGAAGCCGGTGGAAATGCCTTTGACACAGCACACGGTTACGGCGGCGGTGATAGTGAAATACTCATCGGCCTCTGGATGCGGCAACGCGGTAACCGAGACGAAGTCTTCCTCATTGACAAGGGCGGACATCCACAAGGCAGAGTCCCGCGTCCACGTCTCTCCCCCGAAGAACTCAAAAGCGATCTCGATGAGAGTCTCATCCGACTCCGCACTGATTATATCGACCTTTACATGCTCCATCGCGACGACCCCGTGATTCCCGTTGAAACGATTATTGATTATCTGAACGACGAGATCGGTGCAGGGCGTATCCGAGCGGCTGCTGCCTCTAATTGGCAACCCCAGCGCATCATTGATGCCAACACCTATGCCGCCGAAAACGGGCTGGCAGGATTCGTCTCTTGTAGTAATAACATTAGTCTCGCTGTGCCGATGGAACCGATGTGGGGTGGTTGTGTCTGCGTCGACGATGCCGCTCGCGAATGGCATAAAGAGAGCCAGTTCCCGTTGATGCCTTGGTCCTCGCAAGCACGCGGTTTCTTTAGCGGCGCGTTTACACCGGAAAACCGCGAAAACGGAGATATGGTACGCGTCTATTACAACGACGATAACTTTGAAAGACTCGGACGCGCACAGAAATTAGGTGCGAAATATGGCTATTCTCCAATTCAGGTCTCCCTCGCATACTGCTTGAATATTCCATTTCCCGTTTTTCCAATCGTTGGACCTGTAACTTTAACGGAGTTGGACTCTTCGCTCGGCGCAATGGCACTTGAACTTTCGGACGCTGAAATGGAATGGCTTAACTTGGAAACGGATGGAGACCCGCTATAATGAAAAGAATTTTTCTTCTACTTTTCTGTTTTCAATTCATCTTCTTTCCACTCGGTTTTTCCCAAGAAAGCTGAGGCGCGTGAAGCAATCCCACGATTCCACGCGGTGGGATTGGTGAAGTCAGTTTGACCTCAGAAGAGATGAAGCGATTTCAGAGTACCGTCAGTATGATGCGATGGTTCGATGCACAAGGCGGACACGTCGAAACAGAAGGCGTCTCACCAGATGGAAAGGTAATAGACGTGCCACTTCACCGACATCATGTTAAACTGAACATCTTTCGCGTTGATATCGGCTTGAAGTATCAATTCGGTTCTCAATGGATGCTTGAAGCGAATGTCCCGTACGAGACCAAAGCCCAAGAGGCAACTGTCGAAAAGATCGATCCCGTCACACCTAAACAATGGGACGCGATCGTACGTAATGGAAACAACCATCATCGCAACGAAACCTATACCGGACTCGCCGATGCCGATGTCCTATTAGCGCACCATGTCCATGGGATCTTTAAAGAGGACGATTTTTTTACAGGACGAGTCGGAACCACAATTCCGTTTGGCAAGACCGAAGAAGATCCATGGAAATTAGGAACTGCCGGACTTGAGCATCTCCACATACAGTTTGGCACCGGCACTTTTAATCCGATCGTAGATCTGCATTATAGTCTGCCGCTGTATAACGGGTTGGGCGCGAACGCCAGTGTTCGTGGGAAATTTCCGTTCTATGAAAACAGCAAAACCTATCGCGCCTCCCGGGAACTTACCTACACAGGCGGTCTCAATTATCGTTTTAGTGACTGGCTCTCGTTACAGGCAGGCTACCTCGGCTTTTATCAATCCTACGCCTATTGGGCAGGGGAACTGGACATTAATACCGGACTTCTTTTTAGCATGGCATCGGTTGGTGCATCGATTGTAACACCTTATAACATCCCTGTGTCTGTAACACTGGTGTTGCCCTTGAGTCAAAAGACGCTTTATGAAGAGAGCGATGCCTTTGAATTCGGTCCCTTGGTGTCGTTAACAGTCTTATATTCATTTTAATCTCCGTCCCTCATTGGGAATGCTCCACACGGTCGAGAATTTTGTAACCACTCCGAATCTTGATTGAATGCTAAACATAGCAGGTGAAGAACGATGCGAATGAAATTGCTGAAATTATCAGGTCTCCGATGTAGCTTAGCCTTAACACTGGTTCTTTTCTGCGTCGGTTGTGGTGTGCCGAATAATCCGTATCCGAAGTCTCAGCACGATCAAGAAATTTACTACAACACGTTCGATGAAGAGCCGAAACATTTCGATCCAGCGATCTCCTACAGTTCGGACGAATACCGATTTATTCAGCAGATTTATGAACCACCGTTGCAATATCATTACTTGAAAAGACCTTATGAACTCATCCCCTTGACAGCAGAGGCGGTCCCACAACCCCGCTACTTCGATGCTAACGGACAACAGTTACCGCCAAATGCTCCTGCCGACTCAGTGGCGCGTGCCGTTTATGAAGTTCGCATCCGTCCGGGAATTATGTATCAGCAACACCCTTGTTTTGCGAAGACTGAAGATGGAGAATGGCGTTACCGAAACTTAACAAAATCGGACGTCAAGGGATTCAACGAGGTCAAAGATTTTCCGATGACGGGCACGCGTGAACTCATCGCTGCGGATTATGTTCATCAGATCAAACGGATGGCGGATCCGAGCGTTGCCTGCCCTATCCTTAGCACTCTGAAGGACTATCTCCTCGGCATGGAAGCGTATTCAGTCGCTATTGCTAACGGACAAAAGGATGCCTCTTTCCCAGGTGTCGAAGTCGTGGATCGGTACACCTATCGGATTACCCTTATGACGAAATATCCGCAGTTTGTCTATTGGTTAGCGATGCCGTTCTTTTCACCAATGCCGAAAGAGGCTATTGATTTTTACAGTCAACCGGTTGTCAAAGATCGAAACATCACGATTGACAGGTTTCCTGTAGGAACGGGTGCTTATCGGATAGAAACCCTTCTGGCACATAAAGAGATAGTTCTCGTCAAGAATGAGAATTTTCGGGTGGTGCGCTACCCATCAAGTGGGGAACCCGGTGATAGGGAAGCTGGACTTTTGGACGACGCATGGGAAATTGTTCCGTTTATCCCAAGAGTCGTCTACAAGTTGGAAAAGGAATACATCCCGCGCTGGAATAAATTCTTACAGGGGTACTATGATAGTTCCGGCATCTCCTCGGACACGTTTGACAGTGCCGTCACGTTTAACGATACAGGCGACCCGAGAATAAGTGAGGAGATGAAAGCGAAGGGAATCGTCCTACGCACCAGTGTTGAACCGACAACAAGATACCTTGCTTTCAATATGCTGGACGATACCGTCGGTGGGTACACAGAGGAAAAGCGGAAACTCCGTCAAGCCATTTCGATTGTTTTAGATTATGAGGAGTTTATTGAAATCTTTATCAACGGACGCGGTATCAGTTCACATAGTCCCATTCCACCCGGTATCTTCGGCTACGAATCGGGTGAGAGTGGCATAAACGCTTATGTCTACAATTGGGATGCTGTGATGCAACGCCCTATTCGCAAGTCCATTGAAGAAGCAAGTCAGCTGCTTGCAGAGGCAGGCTATCCGGGCGGGCAAGATAGCAAAGGAAATCCTCTCATCGTCTCTTTTGATAATGCATGGAACTCCGCAGGAGCCACAGCATACTTAACATGGATACGAAATAAGTTAGAGCAACTCGGCATCACAATGGAGAACCGCACCACTGATTACAATCGGTTTCGAGACAAAGTGAAGAACGGGAACTTCCAAATCATCTCATGGGGATGGCACGCCGATTATCCTGACGCAGAAAATTTTTTGTTCCTCCTCTACGGTCCAAATAGCAAAGTCCGGCACGACGGTGCAAATTCTGCGAATTATGGTAACGCGGAGTACGATCGGCTCTTTGAACGGATGAAAAATATGGAGAACTCGCCGGAACGGTTGGCAATAATTCGTGAAATGAATCATCTGCTGCAACGAGATGCTCCGTGGGTTTTTACCTATCATCCTGTCAGTTTCGGTTTGTCGCATCAATGGGTGAAGAACAGGAAGCCGAGTTCCCTGGGGGGTGGAACGCTAAAATATATTCGCCTCGATGCTGGTCAACGGTCAGAAAATCGGCAGGCGTGGAATCAACCCGTCGTCTGGCCCCTATGGGTAGGTCTCGCTCTTTTCATTTTAGGGACTATTCCAGCTGTGATTACAATTTGGAAACGGGAACGGGGTCTTTAAATGACAACTTATATTGTCCGACGGATCCTCTACGCAATCCCAATCTTGATCGGTGTGAACATCACTGTATTTCTACTTTTCTTTGTTGTCAGTTCTCCTGACCAGATGGCACAACGAATTCTCGGTGAGAAGAATATTACGCAGGAAGATATTGACAATTGGAAGCAGCAAAACGGCTATCATCTGCCCCTCTGGTTTAATACCAAAGTATCTGGAACCGAGTCTTTTACACAGACTATTTTCTTCCAAAAATCGGTCAAACTCTTTTTCTTTGATTTTGGGACATCGGATGCCAACAACATTGACATCACATCACAGATTTCTCAACGAATGTGGGCGAGTCTCGCGATAACACTCCCGACCTTTCTGATTGGCATTCTGGTAAATATCACCCTTTCAATGCTTGTCGCTTACTACCGCGCAACCTACGTCGATTTCTGGGGGACAATTCTTGCGGTTATTCTCATGTCCGTCTCAACACTTTTCTATATTATTGGTGGACAGTGGGTATTCGGAAAAATATTGCGACTCTTTCCAATCTCTGGATACGATTCCGGTACCGACATGCTGAAGTTCGTTATTCTGCCGGTGGTGATCGGTATAATCGGGGGTGTCGGCACCGGTATCCGTTTCTACCGGACGATATTCCTTGAAGAGGTCAATCGGGATTATGTCCGTACAGCACGCGCAAAAGGGTTGAGCGAAGCGGTGGTTCTCTTTAAACATACCCTGAAGAACGCAATGATTCCGATTTTAACGAACGTGGTTTTGGTCATTCCATTTCTTTTTATCGGAAGTTTGGTGATGGAAGCGTTTTTCGCGATTCCAGGACTTGGAGGTTTTACGATAGAAGCCATCCACGCACAAGATTTCGCGATTGTGCGAAGTATGGTTTATATCGGTTCCGTGCTGTATATTGTGGGTTTATTATTTACAGACATCAGTTACACGCTGGTTGACCCGCGCATTCGGCTTGGATCTTCCGCCTCGTAAATTAAGCAATATTAGAAAACCAATGCTAAGTTTTGAGGAAGGATGGAAGCGCAGGAAACTGAAAGAAATACTGCATCCTCTATCTTCCAACCTTCCATACTTCCATACTTCCAACTCAATTGCGAATTCAAAACTTGAATGTTAATGCTTAAACCTGCTTAAAATTAAACTTAAAAAATGGTCTCACGAAATAGAAACTATCAAATTATGCAAGGCGTAATGAGCCTCATATTGGGGTGTTTCAGCATCGGTTTGTTGATAACACTCCGAGGTTCAGGGCATTCAGCCGCAATTCTCTCCACCTTTCTGATCGTAGGAATCGCCCTAATCTTCTCTGGCGATTATCTCCTGAATCCATTCAAACTGCCAGTTACGCCTCAAAAGCAGGAGTTGGCAAGCGACATCGGTCTTATCGCTTACGGAACGCTGTATTTCGGCATCGCTATGTCAAAACTCCTACAACCGCGGTGGTTCATCGTCAATTTGCCGGTCTTCTTACAACCGATTTGGGTGCGACGTTGCTTAGCCGGCGTTGGGATTGTCCTGATTGCTGTTGGTATCTATGGGATTTATAAGCTGTTCTCGGAGGAATTGCCGTTAGAGTCTTCGGAATAAAATAAACGCTGATTTTACAAAACTCGGCTAATAATCGCGCCGAATTACGATAGATTTACTTCGCAATAATCACGGCGTAGCGAAGAGGTGTCTCACCGACATTGCGTATGCCGTGTAAAACTTGACAATCGACATGGACGGCTTCGTTATCGCTGACACGATGCGTCTGATCCCCAAATAAAACCTCACCTTCACCCGAAAATACATAGAAGATTTCCTGACCTTCGTGCGTATGTGGTGGATGCGCCCGACTCCCCGGTCCGACTTCGGAAATATGAAGATGGAGTTGTTCCCGATCCGACCCGGCTTCAAATATAAACCGATTGATACCTTTGATGTCGTTCCTAATTTCTTTTTTCATGAGAATTTCTCCTTTTCAGTTGCGTTTGGCACCCAGCATTGCGTCTAAAAGATTGGTCTTAACTTAACACGCCCGTCAGAAATTGTCAATTGACTTAAGTTTTTTAACTATGCTATAATGCGCGGATACTGTTTTAGCCCCACAGTTGACACAGCACATTCAATTGTCAAAGGAGAACGGAACGATGGATAAACCTGAGAACCAACCAGATAAAAAAGCAGCGATGCACGTCGGCGTTCAAGGCATCGGCACATCTCCTAAAGAGTTGGCATTCCTCGTTCGCCACGGCGTAACGCACATGGATACCACCCCCGAGGACACTGAAACCGAAACGCTGATTCGACATAAGGAAGAAGCGGCGGAAGCCGGTGTCAGCCTTGAGATGATCCATATCGAAATGCCGAGGAGCATTACGCTTGCGCAAGATCCGCAGCGCGACAAAGATATTGAGGGAGTTTGTAAGACGATCGAGAATGCGGCGGCGGCAGGTTTACGAGGTTTGAACTATAATTTTTGCATCCTTGTCAATCAACGCACCGAGAACACATACGGACGCGGTGGCTCAAGTTACAGTACATTTGATTTCTCCAAATACGACAACGAAACGCTTTCAGAAGCAGGTGAGGTGAGCCGCGAAGAGGCGTTTGATCGGATCGCGTATTTTCTTGAGCATATAATCCCAATTGCTGAGGCAAACCGAATTCAAATGGCGTGCCATCCAAACGATCCACCCGCACCCATTTTGAGAGGTGTTGAACGGTGGAATTATCCCGCTTTTGACGGTTTGAAACGCTACGCTGAAATTGTGGACAGTCCCTATCACGGCTTTAATTTCTGCTGCGGAACAGTTTCGGAGGGTTTAGATGACCCAGGCACCGAGTTCTATGAAATTCTCCGTTATTTTGGCGATCAGAAAAAACTTTTCAACATTCACTTTCGTAACATTCGCGGCGGACTGCACAACTTCCAAGAGGTCTGGCCCGACGAGGGACATCTGGACATGCACAGAGTTGCGCAGATCCTTCGAGATGTAGAATACCCCTACATGTTAATGCCTGATCACGCACCAGGGCATCCTGACGATCCAGCACCATCGGGTGTTTCTGGTAGGGTTCGACAGGCATGGGCATTCCAGTTCGGATACATCATTGCTCTGATTCAGGCGGTAAATTCAGAATAACAGATTAATTAGTTTCACTTAGGCGGACATCTTCTTTTTCAAAATGTCCCTTAATAGCAAAGTCAACCAGGAGATAAAAATGAAATCCACTATAGTTTGCTTAGCGATCATCACCATCAGTCTAACCTTCACCGTTCAGACCTATGCGGAGATCGACCTTGGAACCGCAAGAGGCATTTGGCTACTTGACGAAGGCGAAGGTAATATGATCAACGATATGTCTGGAAACGAAAATCACGGTGAACTCCAGGGCGGAGAATGGGTCGATGGACCCGATGGTCCTGCTCTAAGTTTGAACGGGCAAGACGATAGGGTTATCATCGCGGACTCCGATAGCCTGTATCTGGAGAAGGCGTGGACGATCACTGCGTGGGTTTTTGTGAATGGTACCGAGAACGGTTATGGACATATTCTCGGCAAAAGACCCGCATCTGGCGCGATAGCCAATTACGCCTTCAGGACAAACTCCAGCGGTGTCAGTTGGGAGGCATACTATTCCCGAGGCGGCTGGAAAGGTGCCTGGAATCAAGGCACCGTCAAGAAAGATGAATGGTTGTACATGACGGCAACTTATGATGGAGAAGACACCATCAAGATTTATGAAAATGGATCTGAAATCGCTTCTGTGGGCGGCCATGGGGGACCGGCACCTCAGGATGAAGCCGAGGTCAATATCGGGGGATGGGAAAATAACACCTCAGAGACCCTTGACGGTATTCTCTATAATGTTGCGCTTTTTGAGGTAGCACTGGCAGAAGAAGACATAAACTCCCTGATGGACGACGGGCTACCGTCCTTAGTCACTCCTGTTGAACCTTCTGGTAAACTCGCCACGACATGGGCAGACATCAAATCTCAATGATACAGGACTTACGTGAAATTGAGTGGCATACTGATGAACATTGGCAAGGTTTCCTAACCTCGCCAGCAAATACAGGGATACGTGTTAGGTCTATAATAGTTGAACAAACGGTAAATTCAACCCTTAGGAGGTAAACATGAAATCCGTTATAGTTTGCTTAGCGATCATTGCCATCAGTCTGGTCTTCACAGTCCATACTTATGCGAAGATCGACTTTGAAACCGCAAGAGGCATTTGGCTCCTCGACGAAGGGAAAGGCGATCACATCGAGGATATCTCTGGAAACGAAAATCACGGTGAACTTCAAGGCGGAAAATGGGTCAAAGGCCCCGATGGTCCCGCCCTAAGTTTAAACGGGCAAGATGATCGGGTTATCATTCCAGACTCCGATAGTATGTATCTGGAAAAGGCGTGGTCAATTACTTCATGGGTGTATGTCAACAAATCCGAGAATGGGTATGGACATATTCTCGGTAAAAGACCTGCAGGGGGTGTAGTGGCAAACTACGCCTTCAGGACAAACAGCTCCGGCACCGGCTGGGAAGCTTACTTTGCGAATGGCGGCTGGAAAGGGGCTTGGAATCAAAGTCAAGTGAAGAAAGATGAATGGTTATATATGACCGCAACTTATGACGCGAAGGATACCATCAAGATTTACGAAAATGCTGAGGAAATCGCTTCTGTTGGCGGGATGGGTAAACCGGCACCTCAGAATGAGACTGATGTCAACATCGGCGGTTGGACCGCCAACCAGTCAGAGACCCTTGACGGTATGCTCTATGAGGTCGCAATTTTCGATTCCGTTCTGGAAGCAGACGATATAGAGGAGCTCATGGAGGAGGGAATACTGACACTATTGCCCGTTGAGCCTGCTGGCAAACTCGCTACGACATGGGGAAGTCTCAAATCTCGGCGATAGACAAGGTAAACCGAGTGCAGCCGGTACGTTCTCGGAACGGCTGGCTGCGCTCATTTTCAGATGATTACTGTAACAAGAAAAGCATGACTGACCACATTGAACGCGCACGAAAACTGAACCGTCAAGCCTCTGATGACATCGATCATGGCAGGCTTGAGGCAGCGAAAGTCGCCTTAAATGAAGCAATTCGCCTCGCACCCGATTTGGCAGCACCGTATACCAATTTGGGTGTTTTGCACTGTTGGGAAGGTGAATTGGATGAAGCCATCCACTTACATCTCAAAGCACGGCACTTGGATCCGAATCTCTCCGCACCACATACCAATCTCGGCGTTGCTTACGCGTGGCAGGGGCGGCTCGATGCCGCTATTCAATCGCTTAAGACAGCACTACAATGCAATCCTGACTCCGCTGAAGCATGGACAAGTTTAGGATTCACCTACATCTGTCAGGGAAATATTGACGATGCTGTAATCGCATCAGAGAAGGCGATTCAACTCGGTGATGGTGGAGAAGCACAACTGAATCTCGGACTGATTTATAGCTGGCAAGGGCGATTTGACGAAGCGATTGAGCGTTATAAGATTGCACTTGAGACCGATCCAACCTTAGCGGAACCCCACAACAACCTCGGACTCCTTTATCTGGCACGAGATGAAGTCGATCGCGCTATCGCCGCATTCAAAACCTCAATCGAACTCGACGGCGGTGAAGAACCGCATACGAACCTTGGGCTAGTATATAGCTGGCAAGGGAAATACGACGAGGCAATCGCATTGCACAAGGAAGCACTTGATATGGCACCGGATTCGGTGGAGGGGCAAATCAATCTCGGTTATGTTTATATCTGCGAAAACAAACTTGACGAAGCCGCAGTTATACTAAAAGGCGCGCTTCACAGCGATCCAGATTCTGCAGAAGCGCACACTAACATTGGGATCATCTACGCTCGTCAAGGCAACGTTGAGGAAGCCATTATTGCTCACAAAAAGGCTGGAGCAATGGCTGAAGCGCGGAACAACCTCGGCGTTGTCTACTGTCAACAAGGAAAAATTGATGCAGCGATTGCTGAATTTAACGCCGCAATTAAGGCAGGAAATCTGGAAGAAGCACATATCAATCTCTCGATAGTGACCACCAACTTAGAGAACGTAGATGCCGCAAACCTTCAAACCGCCCCAGTTGGAGCACCGATCGGTGTGCCTGCTGTATGGTGTGAAATAGTGGATTAACGAATACACAACGTTGACACTTTAATAAATTAATGTTACTTTCATCTTGCTTTATTTTTTCCATCAGGTTATGATAATCATATCAGGACATAATAATTAGACAAAATTAACGCATACGTTTTTTACTCATATAATCTGGGTTGTTTTGTTAAAGCAGCAACTTAGGTTAATATGGAGATTCCTATGGCGAAGTCCCCAAACGTACTTCTTATTCTCGCCGATGACCACGGCTATGGTGATATTTCAGTTCACAACGGTCCATCAATTCAGACACCGAATATTGACAGAATCGCAGCAAACGGCGTGCGATTTACCAAATTTTATGCCAATTCCTCCGTCTGCTCTCCGAGTAGATCCTCCCTTATGACCGGACGCTACCCCGACCGCGTTGGCGTACCAGGCGTAATCCGTACCCACCCAGAAAACAGTTGGGGCTACTTTCAACAGGATGCAGTCACACTCCCCTCAGCTTTGAAGCAGAAAGATTATCATACGTCACTCATCGGTAAGTGGCACCTTGGACTTGAACCGGAGAATCATCCGTGTCAGCGGGGCTTCGACCATTTCCACGGCTTTCTCGGCGATATGATGGATGACTACTACACGCATCTCCGGCACGACATCAATTACATGCGACACGGCTCCGATACGATCAATCCACAGGGGCACGCCACAGATCTCTTCACGGAATGGAGTGTGGAATTCATTCGTGCACAAGCGCAATCATCACAACCTTTTTTCCTCTATCTTGCCTATAATGCACCGCATACACCGATCCAACCGCCTAACGATTGGGTGGAACGGGTGACGGAGCGTGAACCGGACATTTCCTCACAGCGTGCCAAATACATCGCCCTTGTTGAGCACATGGACGCTGGTATTGGGCGAGTACTCGATACGCTCGCTGAAACAGATCAATTGTCCAATACACTCGTTATTTACACCTCTGACAACGGTGGGTCGATGGACGTTGGGGCGCATAATGGTCCCTTACGCGGACAAAAAGGCGAAATGTACGAAGGCGGTATTCGAGTCCCGACGTGTGCAATGTGGCCAGGGCACGTTCCAGAAGGACATGTCACCGATCAGGTTGCATTGCTGATGGATCTTTTTCCAACAGTATGTGAGGTAGCAGGTGCCCCGATCGCTCATGAGATTGAAGGACGTTCAATTTGGCAAACGCTCCAAGGGGAACAGCAAGACTTCTCTGACCGTATTCTCTACTGGTTGCGCAGAGAGGGAGGACAACGGTTTCTCGGACAGTGCCAGCATGCTGTCCGGCGTGGGGATACCAAACTGTTGCACAATAGTCCTTTCGAGCCATTGGAGCTCTATGATTTGTCCAGTGATCCATTGGAAACAACAAACGGCTCACAGACACGGATGGATCTCTTTAGAGAAATGAGTCAATTATTTCAGGCGGAAACGCAAAAGGCTGGATCTGTTCCGTGGCAGCGGTAAACGCAGCCTCGAATATGCTGTCCTCTTATGTTGTTTTTGTTATCCCAATTTTCAATCGTTCTTGAGAATATACAAATTTCAAATCTGCTGAACCCTTAGGTCCATATATGTTACACTTTTCGAGAACCTAACACGAAACGAAATGGAGCGCGATTCAAAAACAAAAAATGTCAAGATACAAACAACCGATATTTATCCACGAGGTAAAATTAAAAGCTGAATAGAAAAGGAGGGTTCTGTTTTGTTTCAGAAACAAAATTTACCTGATACGTCAGAGTCTGAGAATGCTCTCGACGCGACCACTGATTCGCGTACGAGAGATCGCAATGATGTCATTGAAGTTACCTTAGGAACAGATGCAGGAGAAACAGTGGATTCATCAGCACCTAAACATGTTGCGCGTCGGCTCAATCCGACGGAACAACTCGGCTATACTTCCCTGCATGACGCGGCGCGGGACAACGCTTACAGAGCAGTAGCAGTATTGTTAGAAAATGGCGCAGATGTCAATGCAACAGACAAATACGGTTATCCGTCCCTGCACTGGGCGGCATGGCACAACGCTTGTGAGGCGGCAGTAATACTGCTGGAAAATGGCGCAGATGTCAACGCAAAGAACGACAAGGACTTTACTCCTTTACATTGGGCAGCGTGGAATAATGGGCATGAAACAGCAACGATGTTGTTAGAAAATGGCGCAGATGTCAACGCAGAGAATGCAGATGGGGACACACCTTTACACTGGGCAGCGTGGCGCAACGTTTATGAAGCAGAAGGGATCTCGTTAGAAGGCCAGATCGGTGTCAATCCGAGAAATAAATCTGGTTATACGCTCCTGCACTGGGCAGCGTGGCGTAATGCCTATAGAACAGCGGTAGTATTGCTGGAGAATGGCGCAAATGTCAACGCGACAGACAAAAATGGCTGTACCCCATTACACATTTCGGCGGAAGACGACACTTCTGAGGTAGCAACAGTGCTGGTAAAAAATGCTGCGGATATCAACGCGACAGACAAAAATGGCGATACACCTTTGCACGTTGCAGCGCGGCACAATGCGTACGAAACGGCGTTGGTATTGTTAGAAAATGGCGCGGATGCTAACGCTGAAGATGATAAAGGTCAGACACCTTTACACATCGCGGCTGAAAAGAAAGCACACGAGGCAGTAAAGGTCCTCTGCCGTCACCGAGAACGAAGAGGATGGTCATGGTGATCGTCGTTCAATACATGAACTCTAAAGAATTACGGATAGCCAATGGCAAACACAGACACAAATAAGCTTGTTTTATGGTATCAGAAACCAGCCGAGGCATGGACAGATGCACTCCCCATTGGAAACGGACGGCTTGGTGCTATGGTGTTCGGTGGTGTGGAGCGAGAGCACATTCAACTCAACGAAGAAACGCTTTGGGACGGTGGTCCCCGAGACACCAATAATCCAAAGGCTTTGGAAGCACTCCCGAAGGTACAGCAGTTGCTGTTTGACGACAAAAACGAAGACGCCACTCAACTCGCTGGTGAAACGATGCTTGGCATCCCAGAACGTATCAAGTCCTATCAATCCTTGGGCGATCTGTTCCTTGAGTTCTCACATGATGGTAATCCTACTGAGTATCACCGAGAGTTAAATTTGGACACAGGTATCGCAAAAACAACCTATTGCTGCGGAGATGTTAATTTTACCAGAGAAGTTTTTGCGACAGCGGTAGACGATCTCATTGTCCTGAGAATTGAATCTGACACGGCAGGTCAACTCGCTTTCAATATTGCAATAACCCGGGAACAAGATGCGACTGTTGAAGCGATCGCCGCTAATATCCTTAGATTGGATGGGCAATGTGGCAATGATGGAATGCGCTTTTCGGTATATCTACAGGCGCACATTGAGGGCGGGAAGATACAGTCAGTGAACAACCAGCTTGCGGTGCGCGACGCAAATGCCGTGACGCTGCTTCTCGCTGCTGCGACAAGTTACATCAATCAGAACGATGTGAGTGGGAGTCCACACGCGCTTTGCGAGGGTCATCTTACTGATATTGACACAAAATCTTATACGACAGTTCGAGCAGATCACATTTCCGACCATCAGGACCTCTTTCGACGAGTGCATCTGGATCTCGGCGCTATCGACGCTGCGAGTCTCCCTACTGACGAACGCTTGGAAACTGTAAAGGCAGGTGCATCGGACCCGGATCTTGCCGTGCTTTACTTCCAATATGGACGCTATTTGATGATGGGAAGTTCGAGACCAGGGTGCTTGCCCGCAAATCTGCAAGGCATCTGGAATGAGCACATGAACGCTCCTTGGAATAGCGATTTCCATACCAATATCAACCTCCAGATGAACTATTGGGTACCCGAAATCTGTAACCTTGCGGAGTGCCATATCCCCTTATTCGATTATATGGATACACTTGTTGGACCGGGGGGTCGCACAGCGAAATGTCATTACGGTGCGGATGGTTGGGTTGTCCACCATCTTTCTGACGTATGGGGCTTCACAACACCCGCTGATGGCATCTGGGGTATCTGGCCCGTAGGTGCCGCGTGGCTGTGTGAACATGTTTGGGAACACTATCTTTTCGGTGGCGATAAAGATTTTCTCATAGGACAGGGCTATCCACTCATGAAAGGTGCCGCCCGTTTCATACTGGATTTTCTTGTTGAGGCACCCGAGGGCACGCCTTTTGCTGGTAAACTCGTCACGAATCCGTCACACTCACCCGAAAATAGCTTCCTAAAGCCCGATGGCACACGTTCCCTTTTTACCTACGCGGCAACGATGGACCTGGAAATTATTCATGAACTCTTTACCAACTGTATCGCCTGTATCGATGTTCTCGAAGAGGATGCCGAATTCCGTGCTGAATTGGTTTCCGCCCTGGAACGACTCGCGCCGCTCCAGATTAGTGAAAAAACGGGACGGTTGCAGGAATGGGTCTTCGACTACGACGAACCGGAACCAGGACACCGGCATATGTCGCACATGTATGCTCTCCACCCAAGTTGCCAGATAACGCTGCGCGGGACACCGGAGTTAGCAGCCGCGGCAAAAAAATCATTAGAATACCGTTTGGCACACGGTGGCGGACACACAGGTTGGAGCCGCGCATGGCTCGTCAACTTCTGGGCACGGCTTGAGGATGCCGAGGAAGCATACACGCATCTCCAAGCACTCTTGGCGACATGCACCCTAACGAACCTATTTGATACGCATCCGCCTTTCCAGATTGATGGAAATTTCGGGGGCACTTCCGGCATCGCAGAGATGTTGCTTCAGAGCCACGCCGGTGAGATTCATCTGTTGCCGGCACTTCCAAAGGCGTGGGGCACAGGAAACGTCAGCGGATTGCGCGCCCGCGGCGGATTTGAAGTGGCACTGGCATGGGAAAATGGACAACTTACCGAGGCACACCTTCACTCCACATTGGGAGAAGACTGCACTGCCCGAACAGCCGCAACCGTTTCGGTGACATGTGATGGCGTGCCGATTAAAACGGAACAATTGGACTCGGTGGTCACGTTTGGAACAGAAGTAGGAAAAACGTATACACTATTCGTTTCGAGTTAAGTCTACTTATATTGGCAAACGTTTTTGATCGGAATATTGTCTGATGCGATCCTCTGCCAGTTCAACGTATTTTTTTTCAACGTCGTACCCAATATAGTGTCTTCCCGATTTCAAGGCACTCAGACACGTGGTGCCGCTTCCACAGAACGGGTCCAAGACGACATCACCGAGGAAGGTATAGAGTTGAATTAACCGATGCGGCAACTCCTCAGGAAAAGGGGCGGGATGTCCGATGCGCTTCGCCGAGACGGAAGGAAACGTCCAGACACTTTTTGTCCATGTTAAAAAATCCTCTTTGCGAATCGAATTCTCTTTCCCGTTGCGTTTGCGAGAAAATGAGCCTTTTGAAAAGACGAGGATATATTCATGAACATCTCTCAGCACAGGGTTCGCCGCTGATTGCCAACTTCCCCACGCCGTTGAAGATCCAGCACTCGAAGCCTTGTCCCAAATAATCTCACCCCGCATATAGTAACCGATCGCTAACATGTCTTCTATAATGTAACTATGCAATGGGATATAGGGTTTCCGTCCTAAGTTGGCGATATTAATGCACGCCCTGCCACCGGTAACCAATTTTTTATACGTCTCAGCCAAAACAGCATAGAGGAGTTCTCTATATTCGGCGAGCGACAAATCCTCGTCATACTCCTTTTTCGCATTGTACGGAGGAGACGTAACCATCAGATGAGCACTATCATCGGGAATTGCGGACATATCTGTGCTCGAAGCACAATAGAGTTGGTTGAGATTTTCGGCAGGGATCGGGTTTTCTATCCATGTATCGGGTTCCGGGAGTTCCTGATCGGCGTAGAGTTTGCTCCGATAAAATTCGCTGGCATCGTGATTGATCCTGCCTGGTGTTCCGAATGCACTGGTCTGGGTGCCTTGCTTCCGAGATTCCGAGTTCATTTTACCCATACCTTCCCATTCACCTCAATATTGATCCGGGGACCAGAAGATGACATCGCGTTTAGGAAACAACATGCCTAAAAACGTCGAAATTTCAGGAGCGACCGAAGCCTCGGAACTTACCTGCTCCCACCCTATTTCACCGAACAGAAGCTGCCAGAAATCCGCTTCAGTTAAATCTACTCCCAACTTAACAGTATCGGCATCTTCAGGAACGATTTGCAGCGTGCCATCGGCATTGTGGCGTAGGGCTACTTGCTGATTGTTGAGAGCCGGCAATTGGACGGTGAAGGGTGGAAACGTTTCTTCAGCATCCGTAATTCGCGATTCCCACCCGACGACAAGGCGACGCAAAAACACAGGTAGGTTCACGGCGTAGAGCATCATCTTCATGTCAGTTGTCGGAGTCAATCCACCATTGCCTCCTGCTGTGAGTCGGTCTACAAATGGGTGCTGAGGTGAGAATGTCCCTTCTATCTTCTCAACCTCTTGTGCTTCACAGACTTTCAGAAAGTGGGATACAAGTGCCTCCAAGACTTCTGGATTATCAGGGATGTATCCTACCTCACGCACCTCCGCAGTTTTTGTGGGAGGGGTGTTTTTGCTGGGGTGTTTCTCCGAATCATGCATCCCATAGTTGAGATACCCGCCGATGCGTCCGTCTTGGCGTGCGACAACGGTTGGAAGGACCTCGCGGATGCGGCAGGGTGCCATATCCCAATAAGCGCGCGTCCGAGCAATAGTACCGCTCTGTTGAGCATTGGCAAGATCGTACAGTGCCGCGACTGCGTTCAAATCCGTTTCTAAGTTAAAATCAGTTAATTGCCACTCCGACGAATCTACCGTCCGTGTTGTTGACGCGCACGCCATATTGAAGCCGTGTAACGGCAAGGTGGTCCATCCCAAACGGCGGTAAAAAGCCGCTGGAATGATAGTAAACAGAGCACCGATGTCACATCCCGTCATGCGCAGATAGTCAATTGTATCCCGCATGAGAGCAGATGCGTATCCAACCCCGCGATACTTCGGATGTGTGCAAACACCACCAATGCCACCCATCGTCACGAAGGATGTCCCGACCCGTATCCGCCGCTCCCAAACGCGCAAGGTCGAAATAACCGTGTCGTTCACTACGACAACCCGAGTTTGCGGAAGTCTGTAACTGCTGTCACCGCGCACATACTGCCAATAGCGTTCATGTCCATCGGGATTAAACGCCAAGCAGCAAAGTTCAACGACCTGTTCTAATTCTGATGCGAGAGCCGCTCTAATTTCCATTTTTTAATTATACCTTGCGGAGAAATGAAGCCTATTTGGACTGTGACGCTTTTCGCTTTCGAGTCGCCCTCCATTACATTACGGGCTTGGCGTTTTGGATCAAATGAAGAATCGCGAGCACAACTCGTCCCTACAAACTATCCACCTGCAACGGTGTTGCTAATCGCTGACTCCTGATTGCCGATTGCTACTTGCTAACTGCTGACTACTGACAACCGATAACTATTATTGCATTGAGAAAACGACTCCCAACGCCTCATTCGGGGTTTGGATCAATTTCTCACACCCTTCAGGTGCTTGATCAATCGGAATAATATCTGTAATCAGCGGTCTCACTTGGACTTTGCCCTCCGACATCAGCCGGAGTGATAATTCCAAATTGCGTTGTGTGGGCCAAGGGACAAACACGGGTGGGTAATCCGCGCCGTGTTCATAATCCTCGTCGTGGTAACCG
The DNA here is from genome assembly GCA_965208635.1 of Candidatus Poribacteria bacterium. Classification (GTDB taxonomy): domain Bacteria; phylum Poribacteria; class WGA-4E; order WGA-4E; family WGA-3G; genus WGA-3G. Next base: position 3,193,662 of record OZ242349.1, on the reverse strand, counting down.
GGTCCAGTGCGAGCGGCACTAATAACATCAATGTTGCCAAGCCCTGCTGCAAAACCGTGCGTAATATTCGCACCACCGACGATGACAATCCGTCCAACTTTATGGGTATCCGGGGCGGTTTTCAGCATCGCACGGATCTGCTGAAACGCGCTCGTCGCATCGCCACCGAAGGCGATAATTCCACAATCCATACCGTAACCATTCGTAAATTCACTCGCAATTGGAATCGGATCTGTGTCCGAGACATTTATCGCACGGTGTATCCCTGCGGCTTCCGCAATACCTATCCGTAGCGACAACCTATCCAACCCAATAACATAAGCACCCGCGACTCTGGCTATCTGGCAGGCAAACTGTCCAACAATGCCCAATCCAGCAACGACAATATTCTCGCCGATACGGACGCGCCCGCGTTGTACAGCGTGGAGTGCGGTTGCAGCGAGATGAATGGATGCCGCTTCTTCAGCACTAACGTTATCTGGGACCTTCGCGCACAGGTTATGCGGGACACAGGCGTATGTGGCATGAAGCGCATATCCACCACCCATACCCGCCACCCTGTCACCAATCTCAAATTCGTCGCAATCGCCTTCTTTACCGATGACCACCCCGGCGTTCGTATAACCGAACGGACGTTGCCGGGCTTCGGAACCGGGATTCTCACGTCGCCGTTTGACACCCCCAAGTTCCGTGCCGGGACTCACCATTGAAGCGTGAACTTCAATCAGGAGTTGCCCCTGTTTCGGAGCAGGCGTCTCCTGTTCTTCTGTCCAGATACGTCCTGCCTCATTCATCATCAAAACTTTTCTCGTTTCACTCATGAATAGTCCTTTCTGATTCTATTTTCTGTAAGGTTCCAGATCAATTCCTGGATATGCTTGTTCAAGGCGTGCGAGGGCTTCCGGTGTATAGTATCCATCACCCGGAGCGGGCCAACCCAAAACGCGTCGCACAGCGGGGGTTGTTTGCGCGACAAACTTCATATATTGTGGACTACCCCAGCCCGGCACCGGACGCGTCGTTTTGCACCAATCGGCATTATCGGCGCGATGGAAGTGATACCCCATCCACCCACGCTGTCTGCTCTTGTTCTGAAACGGCTGTGCTGCGTGAACCAAATAACTCGAGCGGAATGCAACACTCCCCGCTTTCGCCGTAAGGGGCACCGGATCTGCGAGTTCCTCTTTAAATTCACGTAGGTCAGGAATACCCATCCCACCCGCTCTACCCGGATACTTCGCCCAAATTTTATCCAATTGGTCCTGTGAACCCGGGCAGACGAGCATCGGCGCACCATCTACCTCGATATCGTGTAGGAAGATTGCGGACAAAATATATCCGTAGCGTTGCCAATCCGGATGCGGTGGCAAGGCGGAATTCGTCGCATTGTCAATATGATACCCCTGCCACGGGTGTTCGCTATGACGGCTATCAGTGAGACCTTCTCGAAGAAATATTTGTCCATAACCGAGTCGAATTTCTTCCGTGCCTAACAATTGCTGTGCGATTCTGAGATACGTCTCGTTTTCGATGAGCTTATCCATCGCTTCCAAGCCTGTCGGAAAATGCACGGCTTTACCGAACGGACCCGCCAGCAGTTGCATATCGCTGTTCTTCTCATAAGCATTTTTCAAGGCATCCGGCTGCGGATCCCACTTCGCTCGATATTCAGCGTAAGGCACGCCCCCGTAAGCATTGTGCTCCATCTCTTCTAATGCGGGTGCAATTGTATCCGGTGAAAACACGTCGTGCACCACAATTATTCCATCACGTTTCCATGTTGTTAGTTGTTCCGTTGTGAGTTGCATAGTGTTACCTCTCTGAGAACGTTTCCCATTTGTCCTCTTGCACTGCTTCAGTGTCTACCTTTTGTTGAATTGCCTGCCACCATTCCCGATTTTCGATGTACCACTGGATTGTCCCGCACATCCCATCTTCAAATGCAATAACCGGTTTCCAACCTACATCACGAGCGATCTTGCTCGAATCCAAGAGATAACGACAATCGTGCCCGGGTCGGTCAGGAACATACGTTTTCAGATGTTGCGGCTTACTAAGAATATCCAATATGAAATCGCTAATCTCTTCAATACTCTTCTCAACACCACTTCCGACGTTGTAAGTCTCGCCGATTTTGCCGTGCTCAAGAACTGCCGCGATTGCCCTGCAATGGTCCTCAACGTGCAACCATTCCCTTCGGTTATGACTGCTCCGATAGAGCGTTAAGGGTATGTTTTGGATTGCATTTGTTGTAAAGAGCGGAATGAGTTTCTCAGGATGCTGATAGGGACCGTAGTTGTTAGCACAATTGGAAATCGTTATCGGCATACCGAAGCTATGGAAGTAGGCGTTCACGAGATGATCCGCAGCCGCTTTAGAGGCGTTGTAGGGTGTCTGCGGACGATACGGTGCGTTTTCACTGAACTTATCGGGTGAATCCAAAGGCAGCTCACCATATACTTCACATGTAGAGATGTGATGAAATCGCTGCACCTCATATTTCCGAGATGCATCCAGTAACACCTGCGTTCCGATTACGTTCGTTTCAAAAAACCGCCGCGGATGCAGAATTGCACGACTGTTGTGGGATTCTGCAGCGAAATTGACGATTACGTCTGGACGTTCTTTTTTCAGAACGCTCTCCACAAGAGTAACGTCCAGAATATCACCCTGTGCAAATTTGTATCGCTTTGGGTAATGCGTCGCTATGTCCGTCAGATTGGAGAGATTTCCAGCGTATGTCAGCAGGTCGAAATTGACGATAACATCGTCTGAATTGTGTTGCAGCCAGTATCGGATGAAGTTGGTACCGATAAATCCGGCACCCCCCGTGACCAATATTTTCATCAAAGTTTTCCTTCTAAGAGGTCTAATGTTATAGCCCGATCTGGCTGTCCCTTTTTAATCGCGATAAGGACATTCTCAGATGTTTTATTTTTTGTCTTTGCAGTTGTCTCTTCCAAATTTGCCCCCGCCAAAATCTCTCCAAATGCCGTCCTATTTTTATTTTTAATACCACTCAGACGGAACCCACCGAGTTTTCAGTTTACCAGTTTTTTCTGGTCAATGAATAACTATATCATACCAAAAATCAGCACGGTCTGTCAATCTAAATTCGTTTTTATGCAGGACGAATGAACGGAAATTCCGAGCCACGGCGCGGAATAAAATTTGTTGACAAATAGTCGTGAATGTCATAAGATAGAGGACAATTTCAGACTGTAACACTTTGATAAAGCAAGGTCCCGTGCCTTGCGAAAGGGAAATAATGCGCCAACGTAAATTGGGGAATACAGGGTTAACCGTTTCTGAAATCGGCATGGGAACATGGGAACTCGGCGGTCGCGAATGGGGAGACATCGGTGAAACCGATGCTGTGGACCTCCTCCGATACGCCTTTGAAAGTGGTGTCACCTATTACGATACAGCCGACCAATACGGTGGTGGTCGCGCCGAACGGTTGCTTGGTGAAGCCTTCTCGGCACTCGGCAGTAGAGTTGTCATTGCGACGAAACTTGGCTATGAATTGGACTCCGACGGCTGGATTAGCCATGGATGGGAACATCCGTCGTTCAACGTCTCACCCGACTATATTCGGCTCGCAGTTGAAGGGAGTCTTACACGGCTGAAGCGCGATGTTATAGACATCTACCAATTCCACTCGCCTCCGCCTGCAGACGCATGGGATGACGCTTTCGGGACAATGGAGGAACTCAAAACCGAGGGTAAGATTCGCTTTTATGGATTGGCTCTCGGCGGTGAGTCAGATGCGTTGAAGGCAATAGCAGAAACCGGTATCTCTTTGTTGATGCTCACCTACAATATTCTCACTCAAGAGATGGCAACGCCTGTGATGGAGACTGCTGCCGAGAACGGTATCGCTGTTGTTGTCCGGCAACCGTTGTCGTCTGGTTTGCTCTCCGGACAACTCGGTCCGGATACCGTCTTCGCCGAGAACGACTATCGGAAAACTTGGTCCCGTGAGAAATTTCTCGCCGATCTGGAGCGGGTAGAACAGGTGAAGTCAATCGTTAGGAATAAAGCGCGCAGTCTCCCGCAAGCCGCCCTCAAATTCATCTTAGCACATCCAGCCGTCTCTTGCGTCGTTCCGGGGATGATGACCCCTTCGCAAGTTGACGATGGGGTCGCGACTTCAGGTGCATCGGCTCTGCCCGCCAACATTTTAAAACAATTACGCAACGATTGAGGGAGACGCTATGAAGGTTATCGCAGATCTCTGTGTTGTTCCAATGGGCGTCGGTGTCTCGGTCTCGAAATATGTGACTGCGTGTGAAAAAGTACTGAAAGAGGCAGGTTTGGAGACAAGACTGCACGCTTACGGCACCAACATTGAAGGCGAATGGGATGTAGTATTCGCCGCAATTCGACGATGTCATGAAGTCGTCCATGAGATGGGAGCACCCCGAATCACAACCACACTCAAGTTTGGCACACGAGTTGACAGAACGCAAACCATGGAAGATAAGGTGATAAGTGTTCAGGAGCAGCTACAGGTAGAATAACAGATAGATGTTTTCAAATTTAATTGAAAAATAGAGTTGACTTTTCCGGTAACGTATGCTAAACTATTTTCGTTAGTTTAACAGAAACGATAACTAAAGCATGGAGGTTAATAAAAAAATGAAAAGCAGATTTATGCTCTTGGCGGTGTGTGCTATCGGATTTCTTCTGACGGCACAATTTGCGACGGCCTTAGACAAAATTGAAGGTCCTTGGTATTGGATGATCACCGAAAGCCCCGCTGGCGGTGGTGGTGCTGCCGTAACAGATGAGGACGGTATCGATGAGGCAACAAAGGGTAAACTGACCGAGGAAGATGTCGCAGAACAAGGCATCACAAAGGATATTCTGAAGGTCAAATTTGCCGAAGGTTACAAATGGACAGAGGGAGAAATCTCCGCAGTCGGGGGAAACAACATCAACGACATGCTCATAAAGATTAAGTTGGGTCCCGGAGGCGATGTCAATGACCACTGTTCCTACGCCGTAATCAACGCCGTATCAAAAACTACGAAGAAGGGTGCTGAAGCCCGGGTCGGTAGTGATGACTCCGTTAAGGTCTGGATGAACGGTGAAGAGGTTCATAAAAACGCCGTTAACCGCGGTGCTGGCGACTTTCAGGACACATTTGATGTGGATATAAAGAAAGGCGATAACGTGTTCATGGTTAAAGTCTGTGAACGCGGCGGTGGTTGGAGTATGTTCGCCGGTATCGACGCACCTTTGGAATACAATCTTGAGTTCAAAGGACTCCCTGTTGAACCCGCTGGCAAATTAGCGACACAGTGGGCAAAAATCAAACGTTCTTACTAAACTAATATGCTTAGCCGATATTGACGTTCCGGATCTCAGGGTTCGGAACCGTTTTCATCGGCTAAAATTGCAAAAAGTTTTTTGTGCTTGATTTAATTGTGGTATATTTGTTAAACTAATCTAAATACGTTGTCTTATCTTTGTAAGCATCGGTACAATATTGTAGCCGCGATTCCTGATTGAGGTGCAGCCGAGCCCGCAAGAACAGGCAACACTGATTTCACTTTGTTTCGTTTAAAAGTAAAAAATTAATTGGAGGATTTTCATGTATAGGAAACTATTCACAATAGGACTCACATGTCTCATAGCACTCTTCGTGATGGCGCAAGGTGCCGATGCCCAAGATAAAATTACCGGTCCGTGGCTCTGGATGATTGCCCCGACCGAAGCAGGTCAAGGCGGTGCGGCTGCTACAGATGTCGATTCGCTCGCTGAAGCCAGTGGTGGCGATGTTACCGAAGAGATGATCGCAAACAACGGTGCCAACGAAGGCGACAAAGTTGGTGACCTCGAATGGACGCTCGGCGAGATTTCCGAAACCGGCGGCAACAACGTCAATGATACCGTCACTGACATTGGCTTGGGCGAAGGTGATGTTAACGACCATTCGTCTTACGCGCTCATCACGCTTGAATCCGATTCTGATCAAGATGGCGTGGATATGAGAGTCGGTAGCGATGACTCTGTCAAGGTCTGGCTCAACGGTGAAGAGGTTCACAACAACGCTGTCAACCGCGGTGCTGGCGACTTCCAGGACACTTTCCAAGTGGATATCAAGAAAGGCGATAACCTCCTGCTCGTGAAGGTCAGTGAACGTGGTGGCGGTTGGAGCATGTTCGTCGGTGTCGATGCCGATGTTAATGCTGTCTTTAAACCCGCTATCCCCGGTGTTTCTGGGAAAATTACCGGTCCATGGCTCTGGATGATTGCAGCGACAGAGGCCAATCAAGGTGGCGCAAACTCCACCGACGTGGATTCGCTCGCTGAAGCCAGTGGTGGTGCTGTCACTGAAGAGATGGTCGCCATGCACGGTGCCAGTGCAGGCGATGCCGTTGGTGATTTGGAATGGACAATCGGTGAAATTTCTGCAACCGGCGGCAACAACGTCAACGACCTCGTCAACGAGATCGGCTTGGGTGAAGGCGATGTTAATGACCACTCCGTTTATGGTTTGATTATCCTTAATGCTCCCGAAGATCAGAGTGGCGTTCCAGCAAAAGTCGGCAGTGATGACTCCGTCAAAGTCTGGCTCAACGGTGAAGTGGTTCACACAAATGCTGTTAACCGTGGTGCTGGCGATTTCCAAGACGATTTCAAAGTTAACCTGATGGCAGGTCCGAATGTCCTGTTGGTGAAGGTCAGCGAGCGCGGCGGCGGTTGGAGCCTGTTCGCTGGTGTTGGTGGTGTATGGACTATCGGGGATACTTACGTTTCCGTTGAACCTGCTGGCAAGCTCTTCACAACTTGGGGAAGCTTGAAAGCCAAGTAACGTTTAGTTTTACCAGACATAGTTAAAATTAAAGGACGCAGCTAAAATGTATCGGCTGCGTCCTTTCTCTTTTTAAGTCTTATATGCTATCGTCCCATGAGTTCCATGAAGACAGGTAGCGACTCCCTAAATCCGTCCTCGCGCGTCCCGTCCACCGGTGTGTAGACGCTCTCTAAGGAGATCGCGCCGTCGTATCCGTCCCGTTTCAATGCGTTCACGATGTCATTGTAGTAAAGATCCATCTGTCCTTGGCGCATGGCGCAGAAATCGAATGTCGCCGCCGGGAGGTTCACAACGCCATCCTTGAGATGAACGTGGGCAATGTGCTCGCGGATAGCCTCGTACCCATCTGGATACGGAATTTCGGTACAATAAAGGGAACTGCACGGATCCCAGAGAACTTTCAGATGTGGCGCGTCTAATTCATCAATCAACTTTCTCGCAAGGTGTGCCGATGTCACGTTACCGGAGATTGCGGTTTCGATGACAAGCGTGATACCCGCCGCATCGGCGATTCGTAACGGTTCCTCTAATCGGTTCAGGAGTGTCGTCCACGCGCCTTCGGAAATAATGGGTTCCGCCCCAAAAAGCACCATCTCTTTGCGGAAACTGAAAATCCGGACAAGATTCGTGCCAAGTGCCTGTGCAACGTCAATACATCGCTGTAGTGTCGCAATGTGTGCACGATAGGCTATATCATCGACTGCCGTATCCACAGGAAGTGCCGTGAGATTGTGATGCGAGATACACGACACCTTTAGATTCCGATCTTCGATTAATCCTTTGACCCGCTCGATGTCCGTATCCGTCAGATCGCCAACCTGCTTTTCCCACAGATATTGTAACTCAACGTATTCCAATCCGGTCTCTACCATCGTGTCGAGCGCATACTCGAAGTCTCGGCTGATTCCATCTGTGATAGTTCCCAATTTGAACATTCAATTCCTCTCAATTCCTTTGTCTTTGTAGGCTTCAAAAATGCTAAATACGTTTTTGCAAGATTCCGGCATTCTAATTATTCTGTCTTCTGAATCTCAATACCTGCGATATTTTCAAGAATCTTGATAATCGTCCAGTTATCCTCGTCAGGGTTCACGGCTTTCCCGGCTTGAAACAGTTCAAAAGCGGCACTCGCCGCGAAAAGCGGCACCCCACAATCGCTCGCCATATCTTTCGCCAAAGTGAGATCCTTATACATTGTGCCGATATTGCTCTGTCCCTTGAAATTCCGGTCCAAAATATTTTGTGTTGTGTCCCTGAAGAGGAAATTCCCAACGACACTCGTGCTGACAACGTCGCGAAGCGTTTCGGGTGCCACACCTGCCTTCACCGCCAACGTCAGTGCTTCAAAGATACCGGCATAAGTGACACCTATGAGAACTGCAAGTGCTGACTTGACGGTTTGTCCCATTCCAATCTCCTGCCCAACGTGATAGATGTCCCGTCCGACGGCTTCAAGCACCGGTTTTGCTGCTTCAAACACTTCATTTGGTGCCGACACCATCATTGTGAGGGTTCCAGCAGCTGCGCCGGGTGCTCCGCCACTGACAGGGGCATCGACAATGTTAAACCCTTCTGCTGTCACCAGTTCGGCAACCTCCATCACCTGTGAACGTCCGATGGTCGCTGTACAGATAACTGTGCCTCCCGGTTTGAGTCCCGCCAGCAGTCCGTCTTCTGTAAGGAGCGCCGCCTTGACCTGTTCGACATTCAGGACCATGATAAAAACGAAGTCTGCTGCCGTGCCTACTTCGCGTGGCGATGTAGCGGCGTATGCCCCCTCTCGTACGAGTGTTTCTAACGGTTCTGGACGAACATCGTACACTGTGAGTTCGTGCCCTGCTTTCAGGATGTTTCTTGACATCCCCATTCCCATGTTGCCAACCCCAATTAATCCAACCTTTGCCATAAATTACCTCAAGGAGTCTCAGAAATAATAGTATGTAGAATTGACACAGACTGCTTATCTTTTAAGAGTTGTACGTCGTATATGACCCCGCTGCAACTGCGCCAGTAAACGTCGGTTGAGTCTATCACAAATCTTTGGAAATGTCAATCAGTTATCTATCCAGTTCAAGGTCATTTGGTTCTCCTGTAGGAGGGATCTCCGAATCCCGACCTCCCGGTCGCGATACCCCATCAAAATGGGTAGGCATCGAAAACCATGGTGAATTATAAAAATACGTTGACATTTCAGTAGATAGCGGAAATAACCACACATCCCACCGCTGGCGAGGTTTCCTAACCTCGCCAACGATAGTGTATAAGCAATTCTAAAAGCTACCATAAATAGTCCTATACTCGACTATGCCTCTGTAATTTTTATGCGAATTTTTCTGGTTTGTGTTATAATTAAGCATCCACACAAAAAAGAAGGAGCCAAATAAATGGCAGATACCATCAAAGGTGCCGTCCTCGGGTATGGAGCGGCATTCAACATGGGCAAAGCCCATGCAAATATGATGCAAAATACAGACGGCATCGAATGCGTTGCTATCTGTGACATCGATCCGGAGCGAACAAAAGCCGCGAAAGAGGATTTTCCCGGAGTCCGCACCTATAACTCGGTTGAAGAACTCAATACGGACGATGGCGTCGATCTCATTGCAAACGTGCTGCCGCATAGTCTGCACTGTGGTCCAACTGTGGCAAGCCTCAAAGCAGGTAAACATGTCATCGTTGAAAAACCGATGTGCGTCACAATCGCAGAAGCCACTGAAATGATAACAACCGCCAAAGAAAACGACGTTATGTTGTCTGTCCATCATAACCGACGGTGGGATGCCGACTTCTGGACGCTGCGTGAACTCGTTCACTCCGGTGTTATCGGCAAAGTCTTCAGCGTTGAGATGTGGGGCGGCGGCTATGGCAGACCCAATCCAGATTGGTGGCGCAGTGTCAAGGCGATCTCCGGCGGACAATTCTACGACTGGGGAGCACACTACCTCGATTGGCTACTCAATGTCCTTGATGCCCCGATGATCAACGTCACCGGCTTCTATCAACCGAACCTCGTCTGGGACGATATTACCAACGAGGACCACGTCCAAGCCATTGTCCGGTTTGCAGGCGGAAAAGTGGTTGCGGACGGAGCGGCGGCAAACATCCAGATGTCTAACATCGCGAAAATTGGTGGATCCCGATGGAAACTGCTCGGCTCACACGGCGCGATTACCGCCGAAGATGGCGGGTTTAAGGTCTTATCTGAAGTCGAAGGACACCCCAAAGAACAGGAAGTCGGTTACCATCGCAGACCCGGACCTACCTACTATGAAAATATCGTTACGCATTTAAACGATGGCACGCCACTGCTTGTGACACCGGAATCGGCGCGCCGCGTCATCGCTATCATGGATTTGGCGGAAAAATCTGCCAAGACACACCAAGCGGAAACAGTCCCTTACGAATTTGAATCATAGAATCTAATAGATTGGATTGAACGCTGTGAAATCTAACATATCAACAGGCTCAATAGGTGCGGTTACGAAACCTTACCAAGCCAATGCCCGTAGGGGTAGGTCTGGTGCCTACCTCGCCATAGCAAGGTTTAAAAGCGTTACAGAGCCCAAAGGTGGTTGGAATTAACCGAAAACCATCGTGAAACGAAGTGGAACGATGACCAGATTTAATAGCTAAAAAAATGAAAGCGATTGTTTTTGAGAAAATTCAGCAATTACGGATCCATGAGAAACCGATCCCTACCCTTGCGATGGGAGATGTGCTCATCCAGATAGAACTCTGCGGCATTTGCGCCTCTGACCTCGCCGCGCTGCGTGGAGATGTATCCGATTACGCACCACCCGTCGTGATGGGACATGAACTCGCAGGTGTAGTGGTAGAGACCCGACACCCCGAGGTCAAAATCGGGGAACGGGTTACTGTCAATCCGATGCTTTCCTGCGGTGTATGTTCTGAATGCCAGAACGATCTGGACAAATACTGCAATACCATTGAAGGCATCGGTCACGATATTGACGGTGGCTACGCCGAATATATGCGGATGCCAAAACACGGCGTGGATACGGGCAAACTTATCCGCGTCCCAGATAGCATCCCCCCTGAAGAGTTGCTCTTTCTGGAACCTTTGGGCTGCTGCCTGAATGCGATGCAGGAAACCCTCTTCGAGGATTCTGTTGCTATTTTGGGTGCTGGTCCCATCGGCTTGATGCTCACGCAATTGGCGAAGCGGGCGGGTTTGACAACCTACGTGGTCGAACCACAGGCGCACCGCAGAACTGTCGCCGAAACGCTCGGTGCCGATCTCACTTTTGATATCTCACCCGAAGCTATCACGCAACTCCAAGAGATTACCGGCGGCGGTGTTGACACTGTCATCTCTGCCACAACCAACCATGCCTCGGCAATCGCACTCGCTTTTGATATTGTCCGCAGAGGCGGATGCGTCAACTTTTTTGGACTCGCTCCCGATGGCGAAACGCTTCATATCAACTTAGAAGAATTCCACTATGCGGGTCATAAACTGATGGCTTCGTGGGCGTTTTCTCGCGCCAGTCTTGAAGCATCGCGACAACTCTTGATAGAAAAGGCACTCAATTTTGAGCCGTTGCTAACAGATAGGTTTCCACTTGCACAGGGACTCGCGGCATTTGAGAACGCAGCCGCGCAACGTGGGGTCAAGACTGTCGTGCATCCCTGATGGATATACTGCTTTTCCGCTTTAGAAGATTTGCTATCTGCTTTTAGGGTGTGCTATAATTATGTCACACTCAGATTGAAAACCTTGATAGAACATCACACAAGGAGATACCAACTGAAATATGATCCTCGGGGCGCACGTATCCACAGCAGGCGGTTTACACAATGCTATCAAAAATGGTGACAAACTTCACTGCGACACCATCCAAATCTTCTTGAGAAACCCGAATCGATGGGTAGCGAAACCGCCAACCCCTGAAGTCATCGAAAAGTTTGGTGAGGCTTGGGCGGCATCACCCATCGGAGAAGTGATTGTTCACGATATTCACTTGAGCAATCTCGCTTCACCGAAAACAGAGGTCCTCGAAAAATCACGTCAACAGTTTCACGAACAAATGGAACTTGCGGGGACACTCGGTCTCCGCTACATCGTGACACATCTCGGTGCACACCTCGGCGAAGGTGAGGAACTCGGCTTAAAACTGCTAAGCGAAAGTTTCGATGTTCTATTTGAAAACGTTGATGCACCGGATGTCACTGTTCTCCTTGAAACCACCGCTGGACAAGGCACGAACCTCGGCTACTGCTTTGAACATTTGCGCGATGTCATCGGACTGTCGAAATACCCAGATCGGTTTGGTGTCTGTTTGGATACGTGTCATGTTTTCGCTGCTGGCTACGACCTACGAACTGAGGCGGATTGTGAAGCGACATTTCATCAGTTTGACGAGGTTATCGGCTTGGCGCGATTAAAAGCTTTTCACCTCAACGACGCAAAATCGACCTATCAGAGTCGCGTGGACCGGCATGAACACATCGGTGATGGTAATATCGGTGCAGCCGCATTCGCGTATATCCTCAACGATGCCCGGTTCTCGGAAATTCCGCTCATTATTGAAACGCCACAGATGGAGACAATGCACGAAACGAACCTCGCAACCCTACGCGGATTAAGGACGTAATGTAGTTTGCAGGTTTACCCGATTGCGCCTAAAGAACGGCGGAGCGTAAAAAGTGTCTATCGGTTTCTGGGAAGTTGCCTTTCTTATTATCCTTTTTTTGGGAATCGTCATTGTGTCTCGTCTTGTTGAGCGGTTTCGGATGAAACGTATCTGTCCTGCGTGTGGACTGGCAATCCGGACGCACACGCAGACCTGTCCGTCATGTAAACATAGTTTTCCAACAAAGGGGTAACATCATGGAAAAAACAAAATTAAAAATCAATGGGATGTCCTGTCAACATTGCGTCAAAACCGTAACCGATGCCCTTACAGAACTCCCGGGTGTTCGGCGTGCGAAGGTGAACCTACGCAAAGCCGAGGCAGTCGTTCATTTCGATGCCTCCCGCGTTGCCCCTTCAGATTTTACAAAGGCAATAACCGAGGCAGGCTTCGAGGCACTCTAACCCCCGTTGCCAGCCAACGAGCTCTCAGATAAGGTGTGTAGTACTTTATCTACTCTCAAGTTGTGGATGTCTGCGTTGGTTTGTAGTAGGGCAATTCATTGCCCGTTTTGACAAATGGACGTGCGATAAATCGCACGACTACGAACCTACTCTAAAATTCACAATAGATAGGGCAGTAGTCTATGGACACAGCAAGGATTCAGGTCAAAGCAGGCGATGGCGGGAACGGATGCATCAGTTTCCGCCGAGAGAAATATGTCCCTCGCGGCGGTCCCGATGGCGGAGACGGTGGTAACGGCGGAAACGTCCTTCTCGTCGCGACCCTTGGGATGAGTACGCTGATCGATCTGCGCCATAACCCCCGCCAAGTCGCTGAAAACGGAGGACACGGCACTGGTAAACAACGAGACGGTGCCGATGGTGCCGATTGTATCGTTAGAGTTCCTGCTGGCACGATCGTCAGAGACTTAGAAACAGCCGAGTTGCTCTCAGATCTGACCGAACCGGATGAAACCGTTGTTGTCGCACGTGGAGGCGTCGGTGGTAAAGGCAATGCCCGTTTTAAAAGTAGCACCTTCCAAGCACCGCGCGTAGCAGAGAAAGGGGAACCCGGGGAAGAACGCGAAATAAGCCTCGAAGTCAAACTCATCGCTGATGTCGGATTGGTCGGCTATCCGAACGCCGGTAAATCAACACTGTTGGCGCGAACCTCTGCCGCGACCCCGAAAATCGCCGCCTATCCGTTCACCACACTCCGTCCGAATTTAGGGGTTGTCCGCATTAATCGGGAGCAAAATTTCGTTCTCGCTGACATTCCTGGGTTGATAGAAGGCGCGCACAAAGGGGCAGGCTTGGGACATCAATTTCTGCGACACATTGAGCGCACTAAGATGCTTATTCACGTCATCGATTTGAGTGCGACAGATGGACGGGATCCGATTCAGGACTACGAACAACTCAACCTTGAGCTGGAACATTACAACGAACTGTTGACAAAACTCCCACAAATCATTGCGCTGAATAAGATAGATATGCCGGACGCCGCGGCGAATTTGGAACGCGTCCAAGCATATTTCGGTAAGCGGAAAGTTTTCCCGATCTCTGCAGTTACAGGCGAGGGTGTGAACGCACTCGTCCAGCAAGCATACCGTTCCTTACAATACCTCGAAACGCGCGCCCAACAGGAAGCAGAGACAATGATTATTTTTGAAGATGAACTCCCCCCAGAGCCACGCGCACGGTTTGAACTCGCTGAGACGCATGAAGGATTTGCTGTCAGCGGTGAGGAACCCCGTCGTGCTGTCCTCATGACCGACATGGAAAACGAGCAAGCATTGATTTTGTTGTACCGGAAACTGAAAAGGATGGGAGTGATTAACGCACTGGAACGCGCCGGTGCCGTCGAAGGAGACACCATTCAGATTGATGAATTCGAGTTCACCTATAGCCCACGAGCAATGCGATCCAGCTGAACAGCGCGCCTGTTTGTCGGACATGAAACGTATCGTCGTAAAGGTCGGCAGCAGTACCATTTCAGAAGGAGCACATCTCAACGAAGATGCACTCCAGGGACTCGTCCACGATTTAGCACTCGTTAAACAGGACGGTGTTGAGGTGATCCTTGTTACATCCGGAGCAATCGCCGCGGGCTGGCCCCAACTCGGTATGAAACAACGTCCGCAGACGATACCACTTTTACAAGCCTCCGCCGCTGTTGGACAGATCCAGCTGATGGCATTTTACGAGGAACTATTTCGCAATTATGGACAGCAGACCGCACTCATGCTCCTCACACGCGACGATTTCTCAAATCGGAAACGTTATACCCGCATGAACGACACGCTCCGAGCACTCCTTCATCTCGGTGTGATTCCGATTATCAACGAAAATGACACCGTCGCTGTAGACGAGATTCGGGTTGGTGATAACGATACCCTTTCTGCTTACGTAACGAACCTCGCCCAAGCACAACTTCTCGTTATCCTTTCAGACCAAGCTGGTTTTTATACCGCAGACCCCAGACACGACCCTCACTCGGAATTGATACACACCGTTACGACTATCTCTGAGAAAATCTGGAAAGCCGCCGGACACGCTGGCACAATAAGTGGCACTGGCGGGATGGTGACGAAATTGCAAGCCGCTGATATCGTCACTGGATCCGGAGAGATGATGGTGATGGCATACGGACAGGAACCGCTGATCGTAACACGAATCTTGAAAGGTGAACTTCTCGGCACGTTATTCCTTCCAAATTCCCGTATCTCCGGGCGGAAACGGTGGATCGCTTATTCGCGTCCGCCGAAAGGTAGGCTTTTTGTCGACAACGGTGCACGCGACGCGCTCGTGCGCGGTGGTAAAAGTCTACTACCCGCCGGTGTTCGACGCGTTGAAGGTGATTTTGACTATAGCGATACCGTCTCGTGTCTCACTGAAAACGGCACGGAATTCGCACGCGGTTTGGTGAACTATAACGCCGTGGAGACTGCCAAACTCGCCGGAAAACACACGAAGCACATTGAGACTATTCTCGGCTACCGCGATTACGATGAAATCATACACCGAGATAATTTGGTATTACTCGACTGAATTCCTTTAGCAACTCCCTTGAAAATTTCCAACCGGTATGTTAGAATACTAATATCCATTTTCATTACAACTTCTGAAAGGAAGAATGAAAAAATCAAAACCGCAGCCTGCAACAACGGCACCGGCGGATATACGTAAAGGAACAGGAAATATCCAAACCCACCTGACCGAACCGCAAGGTATAATTAAAAATATGAACGGAAACATTCAAAAACTGATCCAATCGCAGGCGAAAAAGGCAAAATCGGCAATGCGTGTTTTATCACGAAGCTCCGCAGATGTCCGCAACAACGCTCTCTTGGCGATGGCTGAAAGCATACAGAATTCAAAAGATAAAATTCAGGAATCAAATCGTATTGATCTCGAAAAAGGCGAAAAAACCGGAGTCCCTGCTCCTCTCATGCAACGCCTCCTATTGGACGACCAGAAAATTGAACGGATGATAGACAATCTCCGTCAAGTCGCCGCACTCCCCGATCCGATCGGCGAGGTCATTAGTATGGGGGAACGTCCCAATGGACTCAAAATCGGCAGAGTCCGTGTACCTATCGGTGTCGTCGCTGTGGTATATGAGTCGCGTCCCGACGTTACTGTTGAAGTATCAGCACTCTGCATCAAGTCCGGAAACGGGGTTATCCTCCGCGGCGGTTCTGAAGCCATTCACTCCAACGCGACGCTTGCGGATATCCTCAGCAAGACCGCTGCTGCAGAAGGCTTACCAGATGCCATCCAGTTCGTTAACACGACCGACCGGCAAGCGGTTTATGAACTTATCCAATTGCCAGACGACGTTGACCTCATCATTCCACGCGGTAGTAACGAATTCGTCCAGTTTTTGATGAAGGAATCCGATGTCCCAGTGTTAGGACACGCCGATGGCATCTGTCATATCTACGTCGACGAAGCCGCCGACCTTGATATGGCAACCAAAATCTGTATGAACGCGAAAGTTGGCTACAAGGTCGCTGTCTGTAATGCTGTAGAGACACTTCTTGTCCATACCAATGCCGCCGAGCAATTTCTCCCTATTCTCTGCGACAAGTTACAGGGTGCAGATGTCGAAATCCGCGGCTGTGAACGAACGCAGCAAATCCATCCGACAGCGAAACCCGCAACCGAAGAAGATTGGCGGACAGAATACCTCGATTATATCCTATCCGTTCGAGTTGTAGATGACATAGGCACTGCCATTGATCACATTGAAACCTACGGTTCTCATCATTCTGATGCGATTATCACCGAAAGTTACAGCGCGGCGCAACGGTTTCTCAAAGAGGTCGATTCCGCCGCAGTCTATGTCAATGCCAGCACTGTCTTCACCGATGGCTATGAATTCGGGTTAGGTGCCGAGGTCGGCATTAGCACACAAAAACTCCACTCCCGCGGACCGATGGGACTTGAAGGATTAACGACTTATAAGTATATCGTCTACGGAGACGGTCAAGTACGTGAGTAGGTACTCGGCGGTTCTCTTGCCAAGGTAGGTGCGGTTTCCAACCGCACCGAGTCTCAATCGCGTCATGTCCACTCATGCTCCCCATTCTCAAACCTCCCTCCTTAAAAACGTACTTATTATTACACCGTTGAGTCTGATTGGACGTGCGGGAACACTTCTCATCTACGTCGTTCTCGCCAACTGGTTCGGCGACCCAGCAGAAATGGATTTTATCTACTATTACTGGGGCATCGCCGTATTTCTGATAGATTTACTCAGTGCCGCTTCCGCCTATTCTGTCATCGTTCCGTTGTTAGCCGAAGCCCGTGCAAAAGGCGAAACCGAGGCACAACGTTGTGTACAATCGATTTTTTCCCAATATATCATACTCAT
The DNA here is from genome assembly GCA_965208635.1 of Candidatus Poribacteria bacterium. GTDB lineage: Bacteria > Poribacteria > WGA-4E > WGA-4E > WGA-3G > WGA-3G. The sequence continues at coordinate 3,176,361 of OZ242349.1, read as the reverse complement.
GCCGGGACTCTGCTGTCTTCTCGTCTCCGTTTCATGGACTGTCTCCCAACTTTTTCTACCGAACGCGGGACTTCCATCCGCTACGACAATCGGCATTGTGTGCGGATTCCTCTGCTTCTCGATTATCGCCGCAGTCCGTTGGATGCTCAAGGCAATCTTAGATACCTATCAAGCCTTTCATTTACCCGTTATTGTGCAAGGACTCCGTGCTATCCTTGTCATCGGCGTTATATACCTGAGCAAGCCGTTTCTGAGCTGGTTCAGTATACCACTTGCCCTAATCATTGGCGAGCTTTTCCAATTGCTTCTCCTATTTCGACGATGCTGTACTGTCCTGAATCTATCCGCGCTGCATCTCAAACTCAGTTGGCAGACGACATCCTACACGACACAATTCCTACGGCAATGTCTACTGATGATGGGCGCGGCGATCTCAGACGGGTTAAACCCAGTCGTTGACAGGGGCATGGCAAGCGCATTGGGAACGAGTTCCGTCTCGAAATTGGATTACGCACTCCGTTTGTGTGCGATCCCTGAAACACTCACGGGTGTAACGCTGCCAGTCTTATTGTCGCATTGGGCACAGATATCGTCTCCCGATCCCCAAGTCGCAAAGGGTTTAAAAATAGGTCGGGAATCGGAGGTGCCTCCTACCGGAACACAACTACAGCGAAGTGTTTGGCAAAGTGTCGTTGTGTTACTCATCTTGATGGTTCCGTTTCTGATCGGCTTCTACCTTTTCCGAGTGGACATTGTAACACTATTATATGGGCACGGTGAATTGTCTGAGGCGGGACAGTCCCATATTGCTTCGCTGCTCGGCATCTATCTACTCGGAATGCTTCCGCGTTTAATCAGTCGCTTGCTAATCCGTGCCCATCTCGCACGCCGGGCACACCCGACTGTTGTCACGGCAACGCTTATCAGACTGATCCTAAATCCCGTTCTCAATTGGTTTTTCATGCAATATTGGGGATTAGAGGGAATCGCTTGGTCGACAGCGTTGTTGTCTTATCCGATTCTCGCGTATATTGCATTTATGTTCTGGCGACGGAGATAATTATAGACTTTGCGCTTGTCCAACAACGCCTAAACTTTGGCGAAATGTTCAGGGTGATTTGAGGTGATACCTTGCACACCGAATGCCTTCATTTCACGCATACGGGAGATGTCGTCGACAGTCCAACACCAAAGTGCGATACCACGCCGTCGGACTTCGTAAGCGAATTCCGCTGTAATGCGTTGATGATTGACATTCAGTAGGTTGCTGCCGAGTTCTCCGAGTTGCTGGCACAACTGCACAGGAGAGGCATGGTTGTTGTGATTCCCGATGAGCCACCCTGTTGGAATGCGAGGCTCTAAGGAACGAACAGTCTGTAAAACAGCGATATGGAAGGAGATAATAACGGCGAGATCTTGTGTATGGGTCTCGCGGATTTTTGCGACGACTGTCTCTGCTATCAAAGGATCTTTAATTTCTAAAACCGCAATCGTCTGTTTCGCAATGCATTCCAATGCCTCTACGAGCGTTGGCACCCGTTCATCAACAAATTCAGGCGCGAACCATCCTCCAGCATCAGCACGCTTAATTGTTTCTAAAGTGGCTTGATTGACCTGTCCAGAGTGATTTGTCGTTCGATCTAAGGATGCGTCGTGTATCACTACGACTTCGCCATCAGCGGTCCCGTGTAAATCAAGTTCAACGGCATCCACGCCGATTTCGATCGCTTTTTTGAATGCCACGAGCGTATTTTCCGGGGCACTTCCCGATGCCCCACGGTGTGCAATCCGAATCATTTTAATTATACCTTGCGGAAAAATAACGTGGATTTGAAATCTAACGTCCCTTTCTCAAATCCGCTCTCCATTTCATTACGAGCTACGATCCTGGAGAAAATCCATGAAAATGCACAACCCAACAGGAAATTTAAAAATTGCTATTGCTCTGTTTAATCTTCTTTAAAAGAGTCGTCCGACTCATGCCGAGCAAGTCTGCTGTCTTACTGTGGTTACCCGAAAATTCATCTAACACCAGTTCAATGAGTGATTTATCCAACAGAGCAACAACCTCGGCGTAAAGTTCCCGCTTCCCTTGTGTAATCGCCTCTTTTGTAATGTCTTGTAAAACAGATTTGAGGGACATTTCCAACTGTGAGGTACTGGTAGAATCTATCTGATGCCCTATTCGGATTTCTGGTGGTAGGTCATCTGGCAGAATCACATCTGCACGACAGAGAGCTCCCGCGCTTCGGATGCAATTCTCTAACTCACGAACATTACCGGGCCATGGATAGTCCTGCAGCAATTCCATCCCTTCTTTAGAGATACCGCGGATCGACTTACCAAGTTCCTCTTGTATGAGTTGCAGGAAATGTGTAATAAGTAGCGGAATGTCCTCTTGACGTTCTCGTAACGGCGGAAGGTGGAGCGCGATGCGCTTAAAACGGTAGTAGAGATCTTCACGGAACTGCCCCCGCTTCACCATCTCGCCGAGTTCCTGATTCGTGGCAGCAATGACACGTACATCCACTTTAAGGTGCTGAGTTCCGCCTAACCGTTCAATCTCCTGTGTTTGCAGCGCACGAAGCAGTTTCACCTGTAACGTCGGGGTCATATTGCTGACTTCATCAAGAAAAAGCGTACCACCATTCGCCAGTTCAAATCGTCCAGGTTTTCCTTCCTTTTTCGCATCTGTGAATGCCCCCGCTTCATAACCAAACAGTTCACTCTCTAAAAGTTCATCAGGAAGAGCACCACAATCAACAGGGACAAAAGGCGCATCCTTTCGGGAACTACCTGTGTGGATTGCGCGGGCAACCAGATCCTTGCCTGTTCCTGTTTCACCTTCGATCAGCACAGTCATCGTATTGCTCGCCATGATTCCGATGAGTTTGTAGATTTCGCGCATCTGGCTGCTCTTTCCAACCAATCGGTGACCGATCTCTGCTGTTGACGATTCGTCTGCTGTTTCGGCAGGCAACGTACTTCGGACGGATTGTGTTCGGAAAGCCCGTTCCAGAACACTCTTGACGATATCCAGATCGATCGGTTTTGGGACGAAATCGAACGCCTGTAGTCTCATCGCTTCTATGGTTGTCTCTACATCGTCATAAGCCGTAATGATAACCACAATTACCCACGGATGACGTGCCTTAATTTCGCCTAATGCCTCCAGACCGCTCATTCCAGGTAATTTCACATCGAGTAAGACAACATCCGGCTTGTCAGCTGCAATACGACGCAAACCTTCCTCGGCATTGTTCGCAGTGCTCGGGCGATAGCCTTCGCTTTCTAAGAATTGCTCGAATGCCCAACAGATTTTTTCGTCGTCGTCAATTACCAATACGTCTTTTTTCATTTTTTAAAAATTGTACATTTCTCCAGTCGCGTCGGGATTAACCAGAAACCGCTGCGGAATGAAATTAGGTTTCCTTAAATGGCATAATTTGTTTTTGCTTTACATTTAGAGCAGCGACCAGATTTAATCATTAGAAAGTCGTTTGCCACCCTCTATCGACAACAAAAACTTCTCACCATCCTCGCTCATCTCGTTGTTATTCGCTTCTTCCGTTTTTTCCTCTAATTTCCGTTTGAGAACCGGATAAGAATCCACAATGGGGATCTCGTTGAGAGACATCAAAGCCGGTTTTCGTCCTTCCGCTCTCTCAGTTGCTTCAGCAAATCGTTCGTTCTTCTTAGCAACGTGTCCTGCGTCTCGTGCTTTGAAATCGGGGAGTACGCGTTCCGCAAAGAGTTCCAATGATTCGCATATATCCTCATGACGGTTCGCCCCAGCCTGCTGAATGAAGACGACTTGGTCCACGCCAGCGTCTTCCATTATCTCTAAATGCTCACGGACTTGATCCGGTGTGCCGATCCCTGCTCTACCCTCAGCGGGATCCTGTGGTGTTTGTTTATATAACTGCCAAATATCTGTTTCCCCCGGTCTTTGCGAGCCGTTGTGATAGTAGTGTGCAAGCCCAAATCGGAAGAAGCGCAAACCGTCTAAACCACGGGCGATAGCAGTATCTTCGTCGGCATGACACGAAAAGCCGGACACCATAGCGATGTTCGGATTCACCCGCTGCGTTAAGGGTTCACACTCTTTCTCGAAAATCTCATAATACTCTTCCACCCAGAATTTTGCTTCGTCGGCATCAACAAATGCAAAAGTTAACGCACCCAATCCATATCTGGCAGCGTATCGAAGGCTATCGCGACTGGAACAAGCTACCCACGGTGGCGGATGTGGTGTCTGTAACGGTTTTGGAATGACATTACGAGGCGGCATCGAAAAATACTGTCCATTATACCCTGCATAAGGCGATTGGCTCATCATTTTCGCCGTTTCACGTGTGCATTCCGTCCACATCTCGCGTTTACATTTCGGATCGACATTGAATCCACCGAGTTCCATACGAGAAGCAGATTCTCCCGTCCCCCACTCCACACGTCCATTTGAGACGAGGTCAAGCGTGGCGATGCGTTCAGCAACGCGCGCCGGATGATTGTAAGCCGGAGGCATCAGCACTATGCCGTGTCCCAATCGAATCTGTGTTGTCCGCTGGCTACACGCTGCGAGGAATACCTCTGGTGCTGAAGAGTGTGAATACTCCTCAAGGAAATGGTGTTCAACTTCCCAGATATAGTCGAATCCAAGTGTATCCGCCAATTCTACCTGCGCTAACGCATCTTGGAAGAGTTTATGTTCTGCGCCATCGTACCACGGACGCGGAATCTGATGCTCATAAAACAGCCCAAATTTCATACCTTAATTTTTCCTTGCGGTTCGGTGAGGCACGTTTGATACATGAAGTGCCATTCCGTATATCCGCACTCCATTATATTACGTGCTCATGGTTTCGTCTTATCTTGACTTCAAGAGGCGAAGCTAGCAGGTTATGCTACAAGTGCGCTGAAATCACTTTACCTGCCGCTACATTTCGGTATTAAGCGTATGCATCTCTTCGTCAGTCAATTCCCATGCGAAAACATCTAAATTCTCGCGTAAATGCGGCACCGATCCCGATTTAGGAATTGTGATAATGTCTTGCTGCACCAACCACCGGAGCGCTACCTGTGCTGCAGTCTTTCCGTGATTTTCCCCGATGCCACGCAGGACTGCATCACCGGCAAGGTCTCCAACAGCAAGCGGACGGTGTGCTGTCATGACAATACCGCGAGCATGGCAGTAGTCACGCAATTCTGACCGGTTGTTGCGCACATGATATTCCACTTGATTCGTGCAAATGGGGAGTTCGGAAGCTTCACACGCCTCCTCAACCTGAGCGATGCTAAAATTGCTGATACCGATACTTTTGACTTGACCCGCCTCGTAAAGTTTTTGGAAAGCCTCAAAAGTTTCGGTAACCGGAACAGAATCACGACTCGGATGGTGAATCAATAACAGGTCAACGTAATCCATCTGCAAATCGTTTAGACATTCTTCAAATTGGGCAAGAACATCGGCACATCTGAGATGGGTGCCCCAAATTTTGGTGGTTAGAAAGATTTCTTCGCGATCAACACGGATATCGCGAAGTGCTTTCCCGATTTCGCTTTGGTTCTGGTACATCCATGCCGTGTCTATATGTGTATAGCCCAATGCGACGGCTTCTTTGACAATGCGTTCGCACTGCCTGCCTTTGAGTTGCCAAGTTCCCAAACCGAATATGGGGATTTCATGTCCTGATGCGAGTGTAATATTTTTCATAATATCTTTATGATAGACGATTTGGGAAAAAAAGTCAAAAAAAGTTGACAAACCCTTGGAGATGGTGTATACTATTAAAATAGTAGCACTCGCGGTCGAGTGGTGGAATCGGTAGACACAACGGACTTAAAATCCGTCGCCTGTAAAAAGGTGTGGGGGTTCAAGTCCCCCCTCGACCATGGTTCAGGACAATGATTCTTGCCGCAGGGTAGAGCAGCCAGGTAGCTCGTCGGGCTCATAACCCGGAGGACGGGGGTTCAAATCCCCCCCCTGCAACTTCTTAAACTTTCCCGAACGCGTTCACGTCATTTTCTGCCCCACGCAATCTCTCGCATCGCACTTCCTCACATTCTGATTTTTCAATCTGATAACGTATTTATAAGGAAAAACAAAAACACTTGACTTTTCCTGCAATATGTATTATACTTTAATGTATGAATCTTAGGGCAGAACTTACATGCCCATTCAGACACGTGCCGGTGTAGCTCAGTGGTTTAGAGCACACGACTCATAATCGTGCTGTCCGGAGTTCGACTCTCCGCACCGGCATTGCCTTTTTGGCGTAACTCGCAAGTAATATGCGGGCAGGCACAAGACTTGCCCCTACCGTCAAAAATAGGCATATCTCATGACAGCCGACTTTGTGCGACAGATGCACCGCTTTATTTTGCGGCACGCGATGATCAAGAACGGCGAAACAGTGCTTGTTGCAGTTTCAGGTGGTGCGGATTCTCTCGCACTCCTATACGGTTTGCATGCCCTACACTCGCAACTCGACTGCCAACTCCATCTCGCCCACTTAAATCACTGTCTCCGTCCGGACGCTGATGCTGATGCAGGCTTTGTCCAGCAGCACGCATCGCATTTAGAATTGCCTTGCACCATCCAAAGCACTGATGTGCCCCGTTTGGTAAAGCAATGGAAACTCTCTGTGGAGACAACGGCTCGGAAGGCGCGCTATCAATTTTATGAAGAGGTCTCGACGCAAATCGGTGCGACTAAGGTAGCCTTAGGTCATCATCAGGACGATACCGCCGAGACGGTTTTGATGAACCTCGTTCGTGGGAGTGGATCCACTGGAATGAAAGGGATCTCTCCTGTCAGAAACTTTAAGTTTATTCGACCACTCGCTGGGCTTACACGGCAACAAATTGAAACGTTCCTTGCGTCTAAGGGCTTAGTGCCACGACATGATTCAACCAACACGGATACCCGCTACCTTCGTAATCGTATCCGCCATGAGTTGATACCGAGACTTGAGAACGACTATAATCCGAATATCAAAGTCGGATTAAGCCGGACCGCTGATGTATTAGGTGCCGAATCCGAATACTTGGATACGGTTGCGCAAGAGGCTCTTGAAACCTGTCGGGTCCGAGATCCGGATAAGGTTAAGGCACTCGCAACGTTAGAAAGTATTGTGTTGAACAGAGAGAAGTTCCAACAGTTTCACATCGCAGTGCAGAGGCGGGTGCTAAGGTTGAGTTTCTTTGAAATGTTGGAGAGTATGGGGGATCTCTATTTTTCCCATTGCGAAGCGATGCTGAGCCTTATCGAGGGGAGTGCTCCCAACGCGGCGTTGGCACTGCCGAACGGTTTGCGATTCCGCCGCGTATATCAGTGCCTTATCTTTGAGGTAAACACAAGTTCCAGATCGTCGTTTACAATTGAGACTGAGAATTTTGCTTATCCGCTGGCTGTTCCCGGTAAAACGTTTATCGCCGCTTTAAACACAGAAATCACTGCTGAATTGTGTGATATCCGGGCTGGTGAGACGCTTAGGTTACCGGATGGAAGATACGAAGCAATTTTTGATTATGAAAGGGTAAAGAGAGCGTTCGCAGATCTTCCTTCAGAAACTTTTCCGCTGACAGTGCGCAATCGACTGCAAGGTGACCGGTTCCAGCCATACGGTATGCGAGGAACGAAAAAGATTAAGGATTTTATGATAGACGCTAAGGTGCCTCGCTACGAACGCGATCGCATTCCGATGCTTGTTTGTGGCGATACGGTTCTCTGGGTCGTTGGTTATACCACCAGTGACCCGTTCAAGATTCATTCCGGCACACGGCAATATCTTTATCTACATTATGTCAGTGACAAAACCCCCTCTTGAATCTGTTCTCATTTCTGAATCTTGTCTTCAGAATCGTATTTATGAACTCGGCAGGCAAATATTCACCGATTATGAGAACCAAGAGTTGGTCCTACTCGGGGTCCTTAGAGGCAGCGTCTTTTTTTTCGCGGATCTTGCCCGTGCTATCTTTAAGGCGCAACATGAAAGTCAAATGAAAGAAGTCGCACTTCGTTTTGAGTTCGTGCAGCTTATGAGTTATCACGACAGTACACAGCCTGCGACCGTGCAACTCATCCGTGGTGGCAGCGATTATCTCAAACAGCGGCACGTCCTTATTGTGGAAGATATTGTTGATACCGGACGAACTTTAAATTTTCTTTGTGAGCACCTTCAGACGTTGAACCCGCAAACTGTTAAGGTCTGTACGCTACTTGATAAACCTTCTCAACGTCAAGTGTCTGTTCCTATTGATTATACCGGTTTTGAAATTTCAGATACTTTCGTCGTTGGGTATGGACTTGACTATGCACAACAGTATCGAAATTTACCCTATATTGCCGTTTTGGGGTCAATTTAAGGGTTTTTAACCCAGAATCAGGGCTGTAGACGTACGAAATTCAGCGCAAAACACACTTTTTTGTCTTTTTCTTGACAATAAATTATATCTTTAGTATACTTGGAATCATATCTTGAAAGGAGATTCATAATGCGTAAATTCGTTGCGTTTTTCTTTTGCAGCGTTTTAACCGTAGGGCTTATTTTTTTGTCACAAGCCCAACTATCGGACAAAGCACAGTTGGGACGCGAACTTTTCCACGATCCAACTTTTAAAGGAACGATTAAACCAGGCAATAGATCCGGCTATGCAACAGGGCTTTCCTGTGCAAACTGCCATGCGGATTTCGATGAAGCCGCAAATCCAGACGGTCTGATTCGAGCAGGACACAGTGTTGTAGGTGTCCCACACCGCGGGGAAGCAAAAGGCGGAATGATCAAAGGTGCTGATTTCGCACGCGCAGCTGGCGGCGGCGGCTTCTGTTATGAGCATTTCTTACAGAGGGTACCAGGCGATAAAGTTAATCCCACCGCAATCCCAGCAGAACATGCCGAAGCACTCATGGCTTATTTTGAGGCTATCTCCGGGGACAACAAAGGACCCGATTTTGAAATCGCAATGCTGGACGATGATGCGAAAAAAGCAGCAGGTGAGAAAATCGGTGCCATGAATGGTGACCCAAGCAACGGATGGGAACTTTTCGGACGCGCATGCGTTGTCTGCCATCCAGCAGCCAATAAAGCTGGCATCGGTCCGCAACTCGTCCGCTCCAGAGCACCTCGCGATATTGATAAAACAATGGTACGTTGGGCTACCAAAATTCGCGGCGGTGGATCTCTTATGCCGTTCTATGCCCCTGACATTCTTAGTGACCAGGACATCGCTGATATTCTCGCATTCCTGCGTCAGGAAATAGAAAGCACAAAAAAATAAACAATCGATTCGGCTGGGATAAACCGTCCCAGCTGAACATTCTACTTTTGAAATCTGTCTGATTTTCTGTAACCAACTCTCTGCGCGACTCGTTTTTTCACACAAAATAGTAGTCGTGTTAGTCTCAAAACGTATAAGCGTTTCGATTGATCTAAATATGAAGAGAGGTTGGTGCCATGAGAAAATCTCAATACCTTACAATATCTATTTACATTCTCCTTGTAGGTTTCGTATTAAGTTTCGCGAGTTGTGGTGGGAGCAATCTAAATAACCCTGTATCAGAAGGGGATGCAACCGCTGAGGGTAGTGACAGTACCGACGATGTCGTTGAACTTTCACAAAACTTGGACGCTGAGGAGACGACGGGGCAGATAGCCGATCTTGACGTAAAAGTCACCGTTACGAAAAAAACGGTGGAACCGGGTGAAGAGGTAGAACTGGCTGCTTCCGTCAAAGGGGTTAGAGGTACCAGTGTCACGTTGAACTGGCTGAATATTACAAAACATGGGAAACTTTCCGCCTCCAGCGAAAATCCAATTACTTGGACTGCCCCCCAGACATTAAATGGAGAAAACGTCCAAGTTGAAGTCATCCAACTGATTGTGACTGTGATTAGTGAGGTTGTTTCAGTCGGCGCCTCTGGAATTGATACCGATACCCAAATTTTTTCGGAAACGAAAACGGTTTTGCTAACCGTTAGAGATTAATCATAGAAGCAAAGCCTGTCCTAACAAGCGAAAATTGTATTCGATTCGTTTGACACGCCGACAGAGTTTGTCTTCGCTTTGCCTTGTCTTAGGGTATCAAATGAAGAGAAAATTGATTCGTATTTTTTTAGTTGTTATATCTGTGGTGGCAATCTCTGGAGGGGAACTCAACGCTCGTGGACACCAACATCTGGTCCAAAAAGGCGATACGCTATGGGGACTTTCTCGGAAATACAAAGTACCTCTCAAAAAGATTATACAAGCTAACAGTATTCAGCCCACAAATCCGCTGCAGATCGGGGAAAAACTTTTAATTCCTGGTGCACCTGTTGAAGGAGTTTGGTATAGAGTTAAAGCTGGAGATACGCTCTGGAGTATCGCACTCCGTCATAATATGGAACCACAGGACCTTCAGCGAATTAATGGGATATCTTCGCCTCGCACCCTCCAGATCGGCACAAGACTTCGTATTCACCGAGATGACAGTCTCAATTTTGGGAATCCGCTTCGGGTCCCTTTAATTGTTACCTCAAAGTATGGTTATCGGCCTCACCCTGTGACCCGCCGCTACCAGCGCCATGAAGGCATAGATTTTCGTGCCTCTACTGGTACCCGCGTTTATGCTTCACAAGCAGGTCGGGTTATCTTTGCTGGACGGAGAGGCGGTTACGGTAAGCTCGTAGGTATTGAACACGAGGGCGACTTCACGACATGGTATGGACACTTGTCACGTATAAGAGTGAGAGTTGGGCAAACTGTCACAAAAGGAAAGGTAATTGGGCTTTCTGGGAACACGGGTATTTCAACAGGACCCCATTTACATTTTGAAATTAGGTACAAAGGCAGAAGTGAAAATCCAACGAATCACATTATTATACCATAAACAGGGTTTGCTACTCGTAGCGTTTGTTTTTCTTTTATTAGCGTATTTTCTCAGTCAAGAAAACACATTATCAGAGCCTCTTAACCTGAGACCCGAAGTCGGTACGCGTGGACTCGGGTTGAGTGGAGCGTTTATTAGCAGCGCAGATGACGCAACAAGTCCACTCTGGAATCCTGCAGGACTTGCCACGTTGCAGCGTGGAAACTTGATTTACGATCTATCCCAAGGCGCTGTCTCCATCGCTTACCCTATCAAATACATTGGCACATTTGGTGTAAATTTCCTTGATTTAAACCACAGTGACCGATTTCTCGTAGAACATACCGCGAACCCGGTTGGTAGTTTCAAACTCGGCAACAATCAAGCACTTTTCTCCTATGCAAGGAGGTTCGGAACTTTTCAACTCGGTGCCAGCACAGGGTATAGCCGAGCCCCTTATTACGGGAGCCTCTGGGCACAAAACTATGATGTTGGTGTGCTCACAGAGCTTAATCCTTACCTTGCCGTGGGGATGCGATTGCGCGATATTGCTGGTGTAACCATTCGACACAGAGATGGTCAGGTGTTACAAACTTTCGATCAGCAGTTTGCCCTCGGTGCCGTCCTAATGCCTCACCCGATTATCCGATGGCATAATCGACTCGACATTATCCATCCCTGTTTTGGTACAAGCTTAGAAATCGGAAATAGAACGATCGCGGCTCGCGTCGGATCGATGTTTACCTTTGGCACTGGAACTCCCTCTCAATCTTGGAGTATAGGGTTCTCACTTAACCAATTAGGAAAACAGTTCCATTATACATATTTGAATCACGATGATTTCAAGCATAGACATCTCGCTTCAATAGGCATGTCCTTTGGTGGACCACAACCTATTTCACAGTTAGCAGTCAGCAGTCAGCAAAGAAGCCGAAAGCCGATGGCTAATAACCAATACACGGCTGCCCAAATCGCGCGGGAACACGATATTGATGTAGCACTCATGCTTGCTATTATTCATACTGAATCCAACTTTAACCCACTCGCCGTGTCGAAAAACGGAGCAGCAGGCTTAATGCAGATAATGCCTGATGCCGCACGAGACCTTGGGCTCAAAGTGCCGCAGTACAAAAATAGAAGGAAACCGAAACTCGACTCGAAGATAGATGAACGATTTGACCCGAACAAAAACTTGCATGCAGGTTTAACTTATTTCAAGATGCTTTATGAAAAACATTTGAACAATCTGACTCTGGCACTTGGCGCGTATAACGTTGGTCCCGCTAAAGTGAGAATACGCGGCCCCCTTATTAGCAGAGGTAAAAGATATGCGAAGAAAGTGATTAATCGTTCGCAATATTACCGTGATAAGTCAGCACAAATGGAGATTGATCTTCAGAGGTTAGAAAGAATCCTGAATAATAATTGAAAGTAGGCGCGAAGCGCGTCAGATGCGGGAGATAGCATGGATAAAATTAGATTAGCAATCGTTGGATGTGGCGGTATGGGACACCGACACATGTACGGGTTAGCAGAACTTCATCGGGTAGGATGGACGCGGTTTAACCTTGTCGGTGCTTGTGACCCTGTCCTCGCTAATGCCGAATCGCTTGCTGCGCAAGCAGAAGAACGTTTCGGTCAGAAACCCGCTGTTGTTGGGAGTCTGGAAGAACTTGCCGAAGTCGGCGTGGATGCTGTGGATGTGACAACTACGCCACCGTATCATCATACCGTCGCCATTGAAACCCTTGAGCGCGGTTGGCACACTATGGTCGAAAAGCCGATGGGGTTAACCGTTCGAGCGTGTAACCTCATTCGTCGTGCCGCTGATGCGTCCGATGCCATTCTCAGTGTCGCTGAGAACTATCGGCGTGACCCGATCAATCGACTTGCGAAAGCACTGCTGAATGCAGAAGTTATTGGCACACCGCGTTTTCTCATTCACCAAGCAATCGGTGGCACAAACCGTATGACCATCTCCGTCTGGCGACACCAGAAAGACCAAAGCGGTGTATTGCTCGATGTCGGCGTTCACTATGCGGATATGATAGAATATCTTCTTGGTGAAGTTGACACAGTCTATGCCCAGACCCGACTTCATGAACCTATCCGGTATAACGCCGCCGCAGTGACCGGTGAATCCGGCTCTAACCCGGCTGGGGTGTATACAAAATGGCAACGCAAAATGCCTGCTGAATTCGAGGCGACCGCAGAGGATGCCGCTTATGCAACCCTTACTTTCAAAAACGGTGTTGTCGGGCAATATATTGAGGACCACGGCGCATGGGGACAAGGCGGTTGGCTCCGCAAGATTCACGGATCCCGCGGCTCTATGACGCTCCCCGGCGATCGGAGCGGTGGAATCATCACCCTCAATATTGACGGACAGGAACCGATTAACGACGAGCGACTCTTGGATCTCGTTCCAGACCTTCGCTTAGATGCTGTCACAACAGACCTTTTCGGCGGGGATCGGTTGTGGAAGTATGAATTGCCGTTTACCCAAATTGACCCGAAGATTATCGCTATTGAATATGGGGACTTTGCTGAAGCTATCGCTGGAAACAGTGAGGTTGAGGTGGATGCGTATCAGGGGACTCGATCTGTCGCGCTTTCCTATTCAATGCTTGAGTCCGGGGCAACAGGACAGATCGTTCAAATGGATCAGATGCTGGATGAGTCAATTAACACATACCAGCGCGAAATTGACGAAGGGTTAGGTATTTAACCACCCCGCAGTTGTGCGTTGGAGGACAATCGACGCAATGGTAAACAAGCAAGAATTCGGTATCGGTTTGATCGGGTTGGGTATCGGACAGCAGCACCTGCTCGGTTATCAACGCCAAAACTTACGCGTTGCTGCAATCTGCGACAAAGATGTAAAACGTCTTAACGAGGTTGGAGAACGATTCCATATCGATAAACGATACACTCGTATCGCTGACCTGATTGCCGATGCCGGTGTTGATGTGGTTGACATGGCAGTACAACCATGGATCCGTTCCCCCATCGTCAAAGCCGCGGCTGAGGCTGGCAAGCAGATTCTCTGCCAAAAACCGTTCTCAATGTCCATGCAACAAGCCGTTGAAATGGTGGAGATCTGTGAACGACACAACGTGCAGCTCATGGTGAACCAGAATTCCTGCTTCGTTCCCGGTTTCCTTGCTATTGAGCCCTACATCAACGCTGAACACCTCGGCGGAATCTACCACGTCTCAATAACCTGTAACGGGTTCTACACTGAGTTTCCTGAACGCCATCTGATTCCAGCGATGCAAGTGCATCACATCGGACTCATCTATAAATGGTTCGGTGAATACGAGAGCGTTTACTGCCAAGCGCACGGACATAACCGCTCTATTGAGGACGGAGAAACCGTTTCCCTCGCGCTTTTCAAGAGTCGGAACGGCGTTCAAGGGTTGCTTTCGTGCAACTGGGCGTTCCTTGCCGATTCTGGACGCAATTTACAACACCCACACGAAGAAATTCGGATCCAAGGCACAAAAGGGGCAATCTACGGAAATAGCGATGACATGACGGTTCAACTTACGGAGCCGGAAGTGCGTGAGATTAAGCCATCAATAGAAGGGACATGGTTTCCAGATGCCTTTGGAAACGTGATGGCTCACTTTCAGGAGTGTTTACGCACTGGAGAAAAGCCTATCACGCATGGGCGCGATAACCTGCACGTCGTCCAGACACTGTTCGCCATGCACCAGTCCGCGAGTTCAGGGCAGGTTGTCCTGATTGACGATATTTCGCTGGATGGCGACTACGACCTAAGTCCGCACCCCGTCCACAGCGCGGATGATGTTTCTATCTTGCAGTAAGATCACAACAGACGCACCGTTTTGAAATTTACCTACTTTCGCCAGTTTGTTCGACAGGTCCCCTACCTACCAATTCCCTCTCCGGTCTCCCCACGGATGTGCTTTGGCAACCTCTTCATTGAGGTCAGTTCCCCACCCGGGACGCGTCGGGGTCTTCATGTAGCCATCCGTAATGTCTGGGACATGCGTCGTCAAATCGTCTTTCCACGGGACATCATCAATGTCTATCTCCATGATTCGCACGTTGGGCAGGACAGCGCAGAGGCTCGCACTCATGTGGGTCGCAAGGTGACTGTAGTAGTTGTGCGGCGCAACGTTGAGTTGGAACACATTCGCCAAATCGCCGATTTTCTTTGATGGCGCGAATCCGTTCCACGGCACGTCTATCATGAACACATCAGCAGCGCGACACTCAAAATAAGGGAGATATTCGCGCATGTAATAGAGGTTTTCGCCGGTACATATCTTCGTTGTCGTGGAATCCTTGATTTGGCGGATAGCCTCATGGTCGTACATATCGATCTCCAACCAGAGCATGTCGAACTGTTCAAGTACTTTGGCGATACGCATACAGGCTTCCGGTTTGAAGTTAAAGTTCAGATCAAGGTTGATACTGACATCGGGCCCTACGGCTTTTCTGAACGTGCCGATTAAGGTTTCAATGTGCCGTAGAACTTGCGTTGTTACATTTCCGTCGGTCGTACCGGGTCCACCCCCGAAGCCCCCAAAATGGACAGACGCGGTGTCGCCGGGAAAAATGACGTTGGTTTTGAGCGCGGTGAAACCTCTCTCGACGACTTCACGACCCAATGCGGCGATGTCATCCATGCTTTTTAAGGGCGGCACACCAATCAGTTCATAGTTGCGTGCCCGGGAAGAACCACAGTGCGACCAATAAACACGGACATCATCACGTGTCGGTCCACCGAATAACTCAACAACTGAGATTCCCAACGCTTTCGCTTTAATATCCACCAACGCACACTCAATACCGGCAATCGCTTTTGCTGCAATGCCACCAGGGCTTTGCCGAGAACCACGAATCATGTCCCAAAACCGCATCTCATAGGCGCGTGGATCCCGTCCAACCATCAGTGGGGTAAAGTCCTTGATAGTTCCTACCACACCGTTGGGATTTCTACCGTCGCTACATTCGCCGTAGCCAGTGACACCTTCGTCGGTTTCGACCTTCACAAAAGTCCACGGACGCCATCCAGCGTCCACAATAAACGTTTCGATATTTGTAATTTTCATAGCAATCCTCTATCTATGTTTCTGGTATTACAACTTGACCACTTCTTTACGCCGATCTGATTCAAGGAGCGCGTCGCAGACGCGCATCGTGTTCACTGCTACTTGGGACCACTCTTCCTCAAGGTTTCCAGATTGCACGATACGAGAGAACCGCTCAATCATTGCAACCTCTTGGATGCACCCCTCAATAGTGTTCCGCTCGTTTCCGTCGGCTCCATGAACCCAAAACCGAGCGGAGCCCTCGGATGTAGGGACAGTGAAATCATCACAAACGATCGAGGCGCGTGTGCCAGCAACCTCAAACCACTTTCGGAGCCCCGTATCAAACCCACAATCTAAGGTAGCAATGCGTTCATCGCTGAACCAGAGGATGCCTGCGAGGTTAAAATCCACACCGACCTTGTAACGCGCCGTCGCGAACACCTGTGTCGGCAGCTCCTCAAATGCCCAGAGGATCGCGCGGACACAGTAGTAACCTAAATCACCGAGACTTCCACCTGCGAACTCTTTCATCGCGCGGATGTTCCCGACAGGAATTGTGTCCCAATTGAAAGTAAACGCCGCTGTCACGCGTCGGAGCCGTCCGAGAGTGTCGTCAATTAACTTCTGCTTCATCGCCGCGGTGCGTTCATGGTGAACCCACATGACACCGTCCATGAGTTGTACACCATTTTGGCGACAAGCATCTGCCATTGCGATAGCCTCGTCAGTATTTGCAGCGATCGGTTTCTCACAGAGAACGTGTTTGCCGTGTTCAGCGGCTTTGATTGTCCATTCAGCGTGGAGTGAGGGTGGTAAGGGAATGTAGATGGCATCGAGTGAGTCATCAGCAAGGAGTTCGTCGTAGGTGTCGTACGTCGTAGCGACATTATGCTCTTGTCCCCACGCAGTAGCACGTTCTTCAGTCCGACTCGCGACCGCTATTAAGTCGGCATTCCGAGCGAGATGGATCGCACGAGCGACCTTTGTTGCGATATTTGCTGTGCTGAGAATGCCCCAGCGGACAGGCGATTTTGCTTCAGTTATCATATTGTTCCGTTTGATATAAAGCCGTCTATTCTGACGCTTGAATTCACTATAATATACCGCAGAACAGGAAATTGATCAAGCATATATAGGGATAGGACTGAATCGGTTTTAACTTGATTTTGAGAGTAAAAGTGATACAATGAGAAAACCAAAAACAATAAGCACTTGACGTGCTTATCAATAGACTAAAACATACATTTTGTATGTCATCAAAGGAGTTTAATGAATACCCCAAAATTTACACTATTTGCATTTTTATTCGCGATTGTTGTACTAATTGTCGGATTTTCCGCCTGTGATCGAGTTTCCCAGATTGTTCAATCTACCACGCCTCAGATGACGGAAACGAGTCAAGAGATTGCCGTTGGGGTCGTTTTACCTTTGACGGGACGGTTCAGCTACGCGTCTGGCAGCCCACTCTTACAAAGTTTTGAGTTGGCACGCAGTGAAATTAACGCTGCGCATCCGCATCGTGCCAAACTCAGGCTTATCATCGAAGACGATCAAAGCACGATAGAAGGCGCAGTCGCAGCTTTCAATAAACTGATTCACCAAGACGGGGTGTCTGTTATCCTTGGACCTGTTAATTCAGACCAAACGAAGGAAGCCTTTCCGATTGCACAAGAGAATCAGGTGGTGGCAATCAGTCCGACCTCTGCCGCCCGGGGTCTTAGCGCGATTGGAGATTTTGTGTTCCGCGTCGCGCTGACTACGGATATACTTATCCCCAGAGGCATTGAAGCAACACAGACGAAACTCGGTTATCAACGCGTCGCTACACTGTATGATGAAGCCGATCTTTTCTCCACCGACGGGGATGTCGCTGTGCGGGAAGTCCTCTCAGCAAAAGGGATCGAAGTGGTAGCCACTGAAACCTTCCAAGGCGGGGATACCGACTTTTCCGAACAGTTAACTCGAATCCAGGCACTGGATCCTGATGTTATCTTTGTTTCCTCTCAACCCCCAGAAAAGCCTGGCATCCTCACCCAAGGGCATCAACTCGGCATATCCGCTCCCTTTATCGTGCGCACATTAACCGAAGCAGACGTGCAAGCCGCAGGCGCAGCCACCGAGGGCGCGATGACTTTTGTCGGATGGGGTGCCGCTGTTGATACACCCGGAAACCAAGCGTTTGTGGAGAATTATAGCACCCAATTCGGCGCGGCACCCAGCAACTTCGCGGCGCGCGCGTATGCTGCATTTTATATTCTCGCGGCGGCGATTGAGCGGGCACAATCAACCGATGCCGTCGCTCTCCGAGACGCACTCGCAAGTGTCAGAGATTTTGACACAATTTTAGGTAAATTCTCCTTTGATGCTAACGGGGATGCGGTTTACGACCCGAAGGTTCTGGTTGTTAAAGATGGTGAATTGGTGATCTTTCAGTAGCCCACGGTGATAGGTTGACCTGCCGGCTTACATACAGTATAATAACGTAAGTTGTCCCCTTCAACACCCCTACGAAAATTGTTCACATATTTTTCGGATTTACTACAAATGATCCTATTAACGGATAACCCAAGTTACCATTTAGAGGAGTTTTATGAATATGAAAAGATTCAAATCAGTCGCATTCCTATTCGCGATTATCGGACTAATTGTCGGATTTTCCGCGTGTGATCGAGTTTCCCAGATTGTTCAACCTACCACATCTCAGATGATGGAAAGCAGTGAAGAAATCGCCATCGGTGTTGTCGTCCCTCTGACAGGTCGGCTCGGAGACTCGTTCGGCATCCCAATATCACAAGGTTTTGAGTTAGCACTCAGTGAGATTAACGCCACCCAACCTAATGGTGCGGAACTCAAGCTTATCATCGAAGACGATCAAAGCACTGTAGAAGGTGCAGTCGCGGCTTTCAATAAACTGATCCACCAAGACGGGATGTCTGTTATCCTCGGACCTGCTACCTCAAGTCAAACTGCGGAAACTTTTCCGATTGCCCAAGAGAATCGGGTGTTAGCAATAAGTCCGACATCCTCTGCTCGCGGTCTCAGCGCACTTGGTGATTATGTTTTTCGCGTCGCGCTGACGACAGATATACTTATCCCCAAGGGAATTGAGGTAACACACACAAAACTCGGTTATCAACGCGCCGCTACGATGTATGATGAAACCGATCTTTTCTCCACCGATGGGGACGCGTCTGTGCAGGAAGTCCTCGCGGCTAAAGGAGTTGAGGTGATAGCCACCGAAACTTTCCAAGGTGGGGATACCGACTTTTCTGAACAATTAACCCGAATACAGACCCTGAATCCCGATGTCATTTTTGTTTCATGTTTATCGCCGGAGAAGCCTGGGATACTCACCCAAGGACACGAACTCGGTATATCCGCTCCCATTATTATCCGTACATTGACTGGAGAAGAGGTGCAAGCGTCAGGTCCAGCTGCTGAGGGTGCCATCACTTTTGTCGGGTGGAGTGCTGCTGTTGATACACCCGGAAATCAAGCGTTTGTGGAAAATTATACCGCCAAATTCGGTATGGAACCGAACAACTACGCTGCGCGTTCGTATGCTGCATTTTATATTCTCGCGGAGGCACTCGCGAATGCCCAATCAACCGATTCTCTCGCGATTCGAGACGCGTTGGCAAAGGTCAAAGATTTTGACACAATTTTCGGCAAGTTCTCTTTTGATGCTAATGGGGACGCTATGTACGACCCGAAAGTCTTGATTGTCAGGAATGGCAAATTGGTAGTCTTTGAGTAGTCCACTATCGCGTAACACATCAGGACGCATGAACATTTTTGATTTCCATAGCTCACAAAAATCGTGCGAAATTCATTAGATCAATTCTATACCAAATCAGAGGTCGCCAGAGCATGTTGGAAGCATTTCACGGACATACTTCCAACGCTAAACCGAAGTCTCAGCGACCTCTTTTTTGTAGAACCCTCTGCTGGAACCGGTGCATTTTATAGACTTCTACCCTCAGAGAGACGGTTGGGTATAGATCTCGTGCCCAGATGTGATGATGTGAAATCCCAAGACTTCTTTAAAGTCACCGATTTCCCATTTTCACCCAGAGACACAGCCATTATTGGTAATCCACCCTTTGGTAAACGCGGAAAATTAGCGATAGCATTTTTCAATCATGCCGCTTGTCTATCGGACATCGTTGCATTCATTGTACCCATCAATTTCCGGAAGTTTACAGTCCACAAGCACCTTGACTCCAGCATGCGATTTATCAGTAAATTGCCCCTTCCAAGAGATGCCTTCCATCTCGAAACCGGTAAATCCTATTCTGTAAATACGGAATTCCAGATATGGAGCCGTTTGGTAAGTGCCCACCCGAACATGCGACAACATAAGCCTTTACCGATTCAACATCAAGACTTTCAGATATGGCAGTATAACAACACACCTGATGCCTTGAAAGTCTTTCAAAACCCCTTCGATTTTGCTGTGCCGTGTCAAGGATGGCAGGATTATTCTCGGAGAGAGACGGATGAGAAGCAATGTGAACGGAGTAAACAGTGGATACTTTTGAAAGCGAAAAATTCGACTGCTTTAAAGCGTCTGATGGAGATCGATTATGAACGTTTGGCACAGGAATGTGCTACAGCTGTTCCGGGTTTTCGGAAGGGGGACTTGGTGAAGACGTACGCAGATCACTATGAGAAATAGGATTTACCTCGCGACAACCTCTGCGTGAAATTGTTTCCTATCCTGTTAACTTTAGTGATTGGTTCTGAAACGTTCAGGTCGGTAAGGCGCGAACCAATCCACCCTCGCACCGTCGGCAATTTCCAAGGTTGCCATTTCACCCACCAGAGGTGCTAATGTTACACCACTGTGCATTAAGGTAATATACAGATTTTGCACCGCTTCGGTAAATCCGAGCACTGGAAACCCATCAAGTGGCATTGGACGATACCCAACTGGCGTCGGAATCGCTTCGGCATCCGCTATCGCTGGCAAATAAGCTTTGGCACGAGCGAGAAGGGCATCGGCGTGCTGTTGCGAATTATCGCGATTTATCCCTTCTTGAGTACCCTGTCCGATTCTAAGACTCCCGTCAGATAGTTGTCGGAGGTGCAGGTGCTGATGGTTCCCATCCTTCGGTGGCGCATGAATGACCGCGACGTTGTGTAAAACCTTAGCACAAGGCGTTGTTTTAATAACAATACCGGGACTCCACTGCTGCGGAATATGCGTCTTCGCTAAAGAGGCGAGTTCAGTCGTTTGGACGCCGCTTGCTAAAACGACAGCATCGCACGAAAATTCGGAATCAGAGGTTTTGACAGCCGCGACACTACCGTTACGAATGACAAATCCAGTCACGCAAGTTTGTGGATGTACAACTGCCCCTCTTTCACACGCGCGTTGGAGACAAACATTGATGAATCTGTCGGTCTCAATGTGAATATCCGCTTCAGAAAAGGACGCTGCTGCCACGGTGCCAGGGTGTAAGTGCGGCTCAAGTGTCAACATCTCGGCACGAGTAATGAGCCGACACGGGTAACCCCACGTCTGAATTTGTTGGATGCGTTGGCGTAACTGCATCGCACGTTGTGAATTGCTTTCCCACCGCATTTCGCCGCCATAGTGAACGCCAATATCCGCATCAAGCTGATGGGCAAGTCGGTACCACATATCCAAGGCACGCCGGTTGAGGGTATGGTAGTCGCGCGGCTCTTTCCCAAAAGCATTTGCCCACGCAAAGGAGTGTCCGGACGCGCCTGCGCCGGGAATATCGCGCTCCAGAAGCGTTACAGCGACATCATCTCGTTGGGATAGATGATACGCGATCGCCGCACCGATGACCCCCGCACCGACTATCACAATTTTTTTCGTCTTGGGACTGGAGGAAGGATTGGAATCTCTGTTTGACAATTTTTTAAAGTTTGCTTCTGAATTGGTTTTGAAAGTTTGCAAGTGTCCTGAAAGTTAGAAAGTCTATAAAGTTGTGTTAATTTTCTTTCATGAAATAATAACTTTAGAACACCTATCGATGTGCGGCGACAATAAAACCTGTTAATCCGGCAAGCAACAGTTGGAAACCGGTTTGATAAAATAGCATCAGAAAAGGTTGACAGAGCGCGATCAAACCCAGTGCGATTAAGCCGACAGAAATTTGTTCACACAAGGTTTTCTGTGAAAAAACGATCGAGAAAACGATGATTCCGGGCAAAAGTAGGTGTAGGGCGGTGCTATTGAGTGATGGAAAGAAAGGTTGGTAAAGAAAAACAATGCCAAGGCAGGCAAAGACCGCTGCACCGATAGTCGCTGCTCGCTTCGCTGAGATGGTCATACCAAACGCAATCGCACAAGCGAAAAGGATATGGAACGTTGAACCCCGCAAAATTGAAGGAACAGGCAGATAGAGGACTCCGAGACTCATCGCTAAACCTATGCTGGAAATGATGGCGATTCGCCGTTTATTCTCGAAGGCAGTACCGGCAAGGATTGCAGCGATACTCAGCAGCACCAGCGCGATACCTTTGAGCAAAACGGCATTTTGGACGATGACGGATGGGAAGAATGAAATACCCTCTACATAGAGGAAAACCATACCGAGAACGAAGAACCCGATTGCGAGCAGTTGATTCCGTTTTTCTTTGGTTTCCATAGCGATTTGCGATACCTGTCAGGATAGAGCCTCAAGCCGTGCTTGTCCAGACCTATCAATTCCCCCGTTTCAGCAAACGATCTACCCAAGTTTTAGATTGTTCCGCAATGAGTTGACTCTGCAGTTCGTCAACTTCTGTGGACAAATTCTTTTTCTCGGTCTGCAAAACTTCAATGCTTTCCCGGAGTTGCTCATTTTCGGCAATAAGCGTTTGATTCTCCTTTTCTAATTTTTCACAAGTTTCCCTTAGATGCGTAATATGAAAGATCTGACAGCTGAGGTTCTCAATAATATCGTCCGTTGGGATATTATAGGTAAGTTTTTTTATCAGCAGTGCGAGACCATCAATCCTTAACTGAATCTGTGGTTTTGGACGATCTCCAGGGTTTTCGGGTGGGGCAGAGACGACACGCAGATATGGTTCAATATCCACATCTCTCCGCTCTAATGTTCGGTTAATTATTTCTTCTGCCACACCTATTATCTCGGTGATTTTGGCAGGATTCAGATAGAGGTCCATTCCGAAATTTCCCTAACATGTTTCTTCTACGAACTAAAGGTTGATACCGTTGCTTTCCGTTAAACGAAATTAAGAAAAGCATAACATATATCAAAACACCTGACAAGTTAAAATTTCGGTGTATCTACGTGGGCGGCTTTGGAGCACTACGCAAGTGTCCCAACATAACGGATCTGGATAAGGATAAAAACACGGACGCTATGAAATCCCCTCCCAGTATTTCCACATATCATCAGGGGTTTCAAACTTAATCTGGTCGAGATCTTTTCGACGGTATCTACTAATGCATGCAATTCGGACATTGCGACCACAGTTTGGACCAGCAGTGTGGCTCATCTGATGATGCCAGAAACAAACATCGCCTGCCTCACCGGTGAATTCGTAACTCGGTCCCAAATCAAATGGGGCGATACCTCCTGGGAGACTATCCAGGTCATGGTGTCTGAAGTATTCTGCCCAGATCTGATGGCTCCCTGGCCAGACAGTAAATCCGCCACCCTGTTTTTCAACTGTGCCAAGATAAACGGTAGCACCCAACGTGAACGAACCAACGACACCTTTCGGCACACCGTTCGTAGGCGTGTGGTAACCGTCAAGATGTCCCATTGGTTCACTCCATTTTCTGTCTGGATCCGGAAAATTGATGTGTGGTCCCGCACCACCACTCGTATTCAATTTGCCCTTGCCGACAAGTTCCTCTGCCATAGCGAAGACTCGGTTGCTATACGTTGTGCTACTGATGACTTCTTCACTGCCAACAGGAACTGTGTAGTAACCTTTGCGTATCCATGATTCTGGGTCGTCCCTGTCTGCGTCCATTGCTTCCCAGAGTCTGTCAAGTGCCGCATCAATCGCTTCCTGCTCCAGTGCATCACGCACAATCAGATAACCGTTTTCTTTGAAAAATTCTTTGTCTGCCGCAGTCAAATGTCCCATAGTTCTCATCCTCATTTGGGCGCGCAAGCCAAGTGTGCCTGCAAAGTGCTCTTACATGTAGAAGTATCGCTACGTGCGAACCTCAAAACCATTTTCTTCTCTCGCTTTTTGGTAGGGCACTTCATCCAGATTTAATCCGAAACCTGGGCTTTGTGGGACGTTCACATAGCCGTTGGATATAGAATATCCGGAATCATCCAAACCAGGGGTGGTCGCATGATCCCATTCGACAAATTCAAACCGTTCCACCTTCGCTGCCAGATGGCCGGTGACATAATTCCCATAATGCCCACCGTAATGATGCGGTGCTGTGCCGACGTTCGATGCATCCAACTCAGGACCGAGTTCAAGCCAGCGTGAGAAGCCGGGGTAGAAAATATCGTATTGGACAATATCAATGAGTCCATCTTTTGCCCAGTCTACCAAATTCGGTGAAGCACTGCCTTCGCCATCAGCAATACGGGTTTCTAAACCTTCGGCATTTAGCCATTCTTTCAGCAGGCTATAGACACGGGCATCCTCGTGGAACGCCTCTTCCATCCAATAGACGTTTGCATCAGCCGCGCCACCCAGCACCTGTTTGGTGAGATTGAGATTATAGCCGTTGTTTGCATCTATCAAAATCGATGCATCGGGTCCCACTGCCTCACGTACAGCGCGGATAACGTCAATATCCCGTTGGGTTCCTTTGTCGAGCGGCATGTGCATCGCGCCGCGCCCTACTTTGATTTTGTAGGCATTATGCCCGCGAGCCTTTCCCTCTAATGCTTCAGAAGCAATGAGTGCCGCCGCTTCAGCATTGTCCTCAAGATGCAAATCATCGATGTAGAGCGAAGTATCGTAACACGGGGCGCGAAACGCTCCGTTTTCTCCAGAAAGCATCGCGTAGACCGGTTTTTCTGCCAATTTCCCCGCTAGGTCCCAGAGTGGGTACTCTAACATTCTGAATTCTTCGGTGACACCGCTTTCTGAATCGAATGCATCACTGAGTTGAAATCCAACAATCGCCTGCGCCTTCTCACGAGAAATCGGTGAAAATCCGAAGCCGTTCGCGCCATCCGTTGTTGTTATACGGGCAATAGCGGGACGGACGTACAACCCGTGTTCGCCAAGCCGCGAATTGCAGCCGGCTTTGCGGGGACGTTCGCCTGTCAAGCGTGCCCATTCAATCCGTTCAATTCTTACGTTCTCCACGCTAACCAACCTCCATAGGCGTAAATTCAGCAGTCCTATTTCCTGTAGGTGAAAAAATCAAAAACGCCGCCTGCAACAACGGCGCAGGGTTTTTGCTTCGGTGTTTCCCCCAGATATACGTAAAGGAACATGAAATACCCAAACCCACCTGACCGAACCGCAAGGTATAATTAAAAATATAAAAAGAGAGGCGCGATCCTTTTGACTCATAGCCCAATTGAGGAAGCTGCGCCTTAAAAATTGAATATCCTGCTGGAATCAGTTGCTATAATTGCGTTTCAAGGAGTGCCAGACTCGCCGGATCCAAGTGATGATAGTTCTCAATTTCGTAACGATTGCCGTCGGCATCTTTAATGAGCACCCGCCCATTTTCAAGACTGACAACATCATATCGGGTGCGCATACCAAATGTGACAGGACCACGGTTCGTTTCTACCACCCATCGCGTAACACCGAACTCACCTTCAAGCTCATGGATTTTGGTAATCTTCGGCATAAAATACCGTTTCTGTAACTCGGATACGAGGATTTCCGCTGACTCGCCAGGCAACTGTTTGATATCCTGAATGATACCGATTTCCTTTCCGTCACTATCCAGCAGCGTGATGTATTTGTTAGAATCGGTGAGTGGGAAGGACCGGACAGCTTCAACGTTTGTGTGACTTGTGCCGTCTGGCAGTTCAATTGTGAGTTCCTCAAACGAGTTTCGCGCAATTTTGACGTTGTGGGCATCAAGGAATTGCACCTCATCGGTAATCTTTACGGCTTCCTGCATCACGTAACTACTCCTTCTTCTGTATCAAGGAAGGGATTTCTGGTGCACACTTTCAAGGCACGCACCAGAACAGTGTGGTTACCTATAAGGCACGAATCTTTGACAATTCTGTCTGCTTTTCACACAAAACCGCATAAGTTCCGTCTTTGGCAAGAAGTTCTTCATGCGTGCCAATTTCGTCGACTTTCCCGTCTTTTAGTACGACGAGTCTGTCAGCGTACTTGAGGGTGGAGAGTCGATGTGCGATAGCAAATACGGTACGACCCCGGACAAGCCGTTCCAACGCTTCCTGAATATTCGACTCAGTCTCTGTGTCTACAGATGATGTCGCTTCATCTAAGATGAGAATTCTCGGATTTTTCAGGATCGCGCGAGCAATAGAAATCCGCTGTCGTTCACCACCGGAGACGCGAGCACCACGCTCACCGACCATTGTATCGTATCCATCCGGGAATTTGATGATGAACTCATGTGCGTTTGCGGCTTTTGCGGCGGCGATAATCTCATGCCGAGAAGCCCCCGGTTTTGAATAACCAATATTTTCAGCTACCGTCCCTTTGAATAAGAACGGGTCCTGAAGTACGACACCTACCTGCTGACGTAAGGCTTTTAGTTTAATATCTTGGGTGTCATGTCCATCAATCTCTATTGAACCTTCACTCGGATCATAGAAACGGGTAATCAGGTTAATCACCGTGCTTTTTCCAGCACCGCTATGTCCGACAAGTCCTATCATCTCACCTGCTTCTGCCCGGAAACTGACACCGTTGATAGCATTCTTTTCTGAGTCGTAAGAGAAATAGACATCCTTGAATTCGACATCGCCTTTAATGTTTTCAAGCGTGATCGCGTCTTTTTTATCCGCGACACTCGGGGGTGTATCTATAATTTCAAACACTCGATCAGCAGAAGTTGCGGCTCGGATGAACCGTTCATTCATCTGACAGAGCGTGTAGACCGGCCTGAAGAACCGTCCCATTAACCCGTGGAACATCATAAGTGCGCCGAGTGTTAATTCACCTTGGAAAATCTGCGAACCACCAACTAACCATATCAGAATGGAACCGGAGAAAATGATGAATTCCATGATTGGGCGATAGAGTGTCCATAACTTCGCCGCATTCATCTCACCATCGAACACCTGATACGTCTTTTCGCTAAACCGGTTTACTTCATAACGTTCGCGGGCAAAGGCTTTGACAACTCGCACACCTGGGATGGTACTTGCGAGTATCGTGCTAATATCGGCATGCCGTTTCCATAGAACGGAAAATACTTTGCCCATCTTTTTTCCAAAGAAGATGGTAAAGAAAATAAGACATGGGATCGGAATCAGGGTCCACGCCGCCAATTTCCAATTTGTGGCGAACATAATGACGCAGATATAAACAAGCGTCAACGAATCACCGATGATGTCTTGCAATCCGTTTGCGATGAACTCCCGAAGTCTTGCCACATCACTTGTGATCCTCGACATCAAGTTTCCAGTATCACGTTGATTGTAAAAGTCTAACGAGAGCGAGTTGAGATGTTCGTATGTTTCGTTTCGGAGCCGACGCGTGACGTTTTGACCCACCCAAGCCATCATGTAGCCTCGCACCGCAGAAGCACCCATCGTAAAGACATTGAAACTTACCATTAAGAGAACAATGGTTACAAGGTGCCCCCAACTTCCAGCGACAGGAAGTGCCAGCCAACCTGCGATACTTTCGACGATCCCAGTGAGATGCCCCCATGTTGGTGGTGGGATCGGTTCACCGGTTTCAGTTACTGTGGCACCCGTTAAAGCTGTCCCTGCCGGAAGAAGGATGTTATCAACCATTTCCTTGCTCAGAATGGTTGGGTAAAGTGATACCAACCGGATCAGCATCATCAAAGCAAGGGCAGGAAGGGCGACGTGCCAGAAAGGGTACGAATATCGAATGAGCCTGAAGATGAGTTTCCGTTTTTCAACGCAATTAACACAAACGCCCGACCAGCGTGGCAACGGTTGTCCGCATGATTCGCATTTGTTTTTATTCTTTCCCCAACCCTGAGGACGGTGTTGCTTTTCATGTTCTACATCCGGATTCGCTTCCTGAACCAATGTCTCTAATTCAGGCGTTGCTAACTCAAACTTGGGTGAGACCCGGCGTGAGTAGCGTGCAATTTCCGCGGCATCCTCAGATGTCCTGATCTTGAGGATATTGTTACCGTACATCTCGACGATTTCAACAGCCTCAACTGAGGTAAGCGGAATCTCACGAACTTGATGCTCCGGGGCACCATTCTGGTTGAAAGCGATGAGGCGTCTATCGGTAGCAATTACCCAATCTTTGCCGTAATTACCATCAAACCGCAGATCGGTTGAAACAGCGACTTTAATTTCTTCGCCGTTTGCGAGTAATGCATGTGCCCGATGCTCCACTTCCTCGGGCATTTCTTCTATCGTTGTTAACTCTTCGCTAATTTGTTCATCAGGTGCAGGTTGTCCGTTAGAAGGGCGTTTCCGTAGAAAGTCCTTCCTCACATTAGATGACTTCGGGATTATCCCGCGCATAAATTAACCCCCACAGAATAATTAAAGGCGTGTTTTACCAGCCTACATTAAACAGTTATGATATTTTATTTAACGTAAAATATAGAAAAAGGGTTAAATTAAAATGCAAAAAATTGCCGAAAAGTATGGATATACGTGAAATTAGCGAATTTTATCACCAATAATCCCAATTTATCGGTCAATTTACGGGTTCGGCGGGGATGTACATATCAACACTTCCATAGACTCATCACCTGTATTTTCGATGCCATGCTCACACCATGGTGGGAGATGAATGAATGTTCCTGCTTCAACGGGTACTTTCTCACCAGCGAGTGTCATCACACCTTTCCCTTTCAGAATCACATAGCATTCCTCGGTATGGTGACTTCCCGGTTCAAGAACAACGTGTGGCGGCACAAAAAACACAACCAAACCCAAATTTTGTGCGGGTGCGTTCGGATTGGCAGGATGCACAACACGTACACCGATACCATCACAGCCCGAATACTTCACAGGCACGCCATCTTGAACCGTGACAACATTCGCTTGCACCTGATGTGCGGGTTTCGGAATAGGAGGTTCTCCTTGATACCCTTTGAACATCGTAATTTTTGCCATTTTTTTCTCCTTGATTAAAGTAGTAGGCACACTCCGTGTGCCGTGACATAACAGTAGACACACTCACTATGTCGTAATATCGGTGTTAATCTACCAATCTCGTGTATAACCTGCGATCCAACCACCGTCTACTGGAAGGACAGTTCCATTAATATAGCTTGCATCCGGCGAGACGAGAAAGAGCACCGCTGCTGCGATTTCAGTCGTCTCTCCCGGTCTTCCAAGCGGAATATGCGATAGCAGACTCGCGGCGTTTTCTGTGTACGCGCCGTCATCTCCGTAAAAGAGTGCCTTGGTACCACGCGTCAAGGTGGAACCCGGGGCGACGGCGTTTACCAGAATCCCTTCCGGTCCCAGTTCTAATGCCATCGAACGCGTCAAATTGGCAACGCCCGCTTTCGCCGCGACGTAAGCACTCTGTAAACGCAGCGGCACCAGTCCAGCAATAGAACTGATGTTGACAATGCGTCCTGTTGCGTTTTCGGAACCGGACTTGCTATGAGTATCCAAGATATACGGAATGACAGCACGGCTCGTCGCAAAAACACCCGTGAGGTCTATTTCTAAAATCCGTTGCCAGTCCTCTAAGGTGTACTGATGAATCGGCACCCTATCACTTCGCGTGTTAATGCCAGCATTGTTTATTAAAATCTCAATTTTGCCGAAATGCGCTGCAATCCGAGCGGCAACATCCTCCATTTGTGTTGCGTCTGAGACGTTGCCCTCCACAAACAGACAAGTCCCACCCATTTCTTTAATCTCCTCAGTGGTTTTCATGCCTGCCTGCGTGTCTATATCAACGACTGCCACTTGTGCGCCATTGTTAACCAGCGCGTCTACAGTAGAACGACCAATACCGTTCGCACCACCCGTAACAACTGCTACCTTTCCTTCAAGTTCAACTTTCATGCAATTTCTCCTTTTCCGCCTCGATTTGCTGTAGGAGCGAGTTCCAACTCGCGATCCCTATAACTCGCCTTTCCGTTCCTGAACCTTACGGAAGCCTGCAACGCCAAAAAATAGCAAAACGATTAAACCTGTGCCACTGCCAATTCCGATCGCTGAAGAGATGCCGAGTGCGGCAGGCAGATAGCCACAAAATAGAGCAATGCCCGCCACAGTGAGGCTATATGGCAATTGTGTCCTTACATGGTGAAGCGGGTCACAGCTACTCGCGATGGAACTGAGAATTGTTGTATCTGAAAGTGGCGAGCAATGGTCCCCGAAGATGGCACCGTCTAACACCGCACCGAGGCAAATAATTGTTGTGAGTCCATAGCTCCCATTATCAAGCGAAAACGCCACTGGAATCGCAGTGGGAATCAGGATCGCCATCGTCCCCCAACTTGTTCCGGTTGCAAAAGAGGTCACAGATGCGCACATAAAGACGAAGACCGGAAACCAGAGTGGCGATACAATATCGCTGAGCATTGTCGCGAGGAATTGACCTGTCATCAGCCGATCGCAACTCGCTTTTAAGCCCCATGCCAATAACAGAATACTCAACGGCGTAAGACTCCCCATCACACCATTCCAAACAACCGGGACGATATCCGAGAATCGCAACTTTGAGAGCCACCGTGCACAGACAAGTGAGATAACAAAGGCACTCGCTGCCGCACAGGCAAGAATCTTAACGTTGTCTGCTTTTGAAAGTGCGTCTCGCCATGCAGTGAGAGAAAAAATAAAGCCTGTCCCCTCACCATCTATCCAGAAACCCGCCAATAGTAATCCGAAAAGCGTTAGGAGCGGTAAAACCGCTGAAAAGGGTTGCGTGACAGCGTTTGGTAGACTGGTGAAAGATGCGGTGTGTCCAAGTGCTTTCGCATCCGGGGCGGCGACGTTTCCGGTTGCTCTTGAACGCGTTTCCGCTGTGTGCATCGCACCGTAATCCCTACCGCTGATAGCATTGATGATCACGAAAATAATCGTCAGGATACAGTAGAACCGAAAACCGAGCGCATCAAAGAACATCGAATACCCATCACGTTCGAGTCCGATTGTTTTGGCAATGTCTTCAAAAAGCCCCACTTCATAGCCGATCCACGTGCTGACAAACGCCAGACCCGCAATCGGCGCACTCGTGGAATCCACAAGAAATGCCAATTTTTCACGACTGACACGATGATGATCTGTAAGTGGACGCATCGTGGGACCGACCAGCATGGCGTTGGAATAATCACCGATGAAGATGACAATCCCCATCAATCCGGTGATAAATTGGGCTGAGCGGGGTCCCTTGGCAAACTGGGCAAGCCATATAACAACGCCACCAATACCACCGGACGCCACCACAACGGAGATCGTCGCCATAATGAGGCAAACAAACAAGACAACCCAAAAATTGAAAAGGTCCACACCCTCATTCCCAATACTCACGGCACGGACAAACCAAACAATTTCTGTCAAAAAACCGATTGGAACAGCACCTTGCTGATACCATGAGAGTACAACCCCCACACCCACCGCTATGCTGAGACTTAGAAGCAGTCGCGTTGTCAGAATAGCCAATGTAACAGCAAGTAACGGCGGAATTATGCTATACCACACAAGAGTTTCCGCATCGCTCACCTGTTCTGCTCGCGACTTAAGAGCAAGAGTAATGCCCAAAAAAATTAAAAAGCCGATAACATATTTCAATTTAGAATTCATGAGACCATTCAGTATCTCTCTTTAGGTTCACCGGAGGTTTATAATACTACTACTTACCTGCATAATAGCACTTTCAAGTGTAGCAGGCAAGCCAAAACTTGGTCTGTGAAGGTCGGGATAGAAGGCAAACTGGAACCGTTGTATAAACCTTGACAATAGCGATGTATGTCAACTATAATTGTCAAAATTCGTTAGAAAGATTAGGAGCGAGTCGTGATGAACCAAGCAACACCGCCAGCAAGACCAAAAGTCGCCGTTGTTGGCAGTCTGAACGTCGATCTGGTGTGCCTCGCAACGCGGCGACCCGATAAAGGCGAAACGCTCATCGGCGATGCTTTTGATATTTTTACAGGCGGGAAAGGATTCAATCAGGCAACTGCCGCAGCACGGTTAGGTGCAGAGGTCACGCTCATCGGAAGTGTCGGTGACGATCTTTTCGGAGATATGCTACTCTCGGCAACGGAAAACGAACACATTAATAGTAGGTTTGTCACAAAACGTACAGATGCCGGGACGGGTGTGGCAACTATCGTCATTGAACCAGATGGAGATAATAGCATCATCGTCGTGCCGCGCGCAAATATGGCACTTACAACAACAGATATAGACGCTGCTGCCGACGACATCGCAAACGCTGATGTTCTACTCCTACAATTAGAGACACCAGTGGGAGCATCCGAGCACGCTGCAGCGATTGCGAAGGCGCACGGGACGACTGTGATATTAAATCCCGCACCTGCGCAACCACTGCCCGATAGTCTCTTAGCGTCCGTTGACATTCTCACCCCGAATCAATCCGAAACCGAGTTGTTGTCGGGAGTGAAGGTTGACAATCATGAAGATGCGCGCCGCGCAGCAGAGGTGTTACGTACTCGCATGGCGGATGCCGCAAGTACTGCTGTTGTCTTAACGCTTGGAGAGCGAGGGGCATTGATGTTGACAGCAACCGAATCTGAACATGTTTCGGCATTGGCTGTTGATGCTGTGGATACGACGGGTGCAGGCGATGCGTTTTGTGGAGCACTCGCGACCGCGCTGGCAAGTGGTGAGACTTTACATCCAGCGGTTGCGTTTGCAAATGCCGCGGGTGCAGCGGCAGTCACCGTCGTTGGTGCGACCCCTTCTATGCCGACACGCGTAAAAATCGCTCGTTTAACGTGAGTCTGATAGGATGTCAATGCTAAATCTACTTGACCGAACCGCAGGGAATAATAAGAAATTCTTTGTAGCTCCAAAACTCAAGCCCGTAATGTAACGGAGGGGTTTTTGCTTGGGGTGTTTTTGCTGGGGCGTTTCCCTTGCTTGGGTGTTTCCTCAATTTCCCCTAGGTCTACGGAAAGACACTTCATTCATCAAACCGGCTTGACCGAACCGCAAGGTAAAATTAAAAAATGAAAAAAACACTGTTAAATCCCATATTTATGGTACTAATCGTATGCCTAGGATTCAATACGTCTTTCCTACAGGTTTCTTCCGCAGCGGAAAAATGGGAATCGAACATGAGAAAAGACTTCACAAAGGTGTTGCAGGAAAAGAAGAAACCCGCGGAGAAACATCGTGAACTCATCCTCAAGTGGCAGAAACAGGGACGACTTCCCGCGCTCCTTATGCTTTATACCGCGAGGGAGAATAACCGCCAAGCCCAGCAACCTTCCACTCCGACAATCAAAGGAGCGTTCTATTACGGCTTGGGGTACTTACATGCCCTTCAAGCGACAGAAACCGGCGAAGCGTTGGATACTGCTATTGCTCATTTACAGCACGCCGTTGAAATCGATCCGGATCTATTTTGGGCGCGGTTTAACCTCGGCGGTATCTATCAGGAACAGGGCAAAGATGATTTAGCACTTGCTGAATTTGAGGCTTGCGTACGCTTAAAATCCAATTATTATCCTGCTCACTATCGGATGGGTGAAATTCACCTAAAACGGCAGGACTACATGCAGGCACTTCACGCCTTTGATACAGCGCGGAAGGTGAATAGAAAGTGGGAATATCCACAATACGGCATTGGTTTGGTTTATTTCGCTCAGGGTGAAATTGACCGTGCTCGCAAGACCTTTGAGAGTCTTACCAAAAAAAATAAGAGATTCGCACCCGCTTACTTCAAACTTGGACAAGTCCTTGCTACAGACGGATTCTTTGATGAGGCGTTGGAAGAATACGCGAAAGGATCGAAATATCAGGATTACTCAGCAGAAGTCCTTTACGAATTAGGGGTCATCTTCGATGAAAAAGATAATACGGACGGCGCGATTCGGCTATATCAACGCACAACGGAGGTCGAGCCAACCCATGCGAAGGCACATTTCGCGCTTGGAGAACTCCTCTATATGAGTGGCGATACGGCGACAGCAGTACAACATTACCAACAGGCATTATCTCTCACACCGAGCGTTAAGGATGCTTTCTATGAACCGCTTGAACCTTACTTCGCGGGGTTGATAACCCCAGATGAAGCGATGCCTCTCCTTGAGAAAGCAATATTAGTTCTTCCTGAGGATCCGCGTTCTCACTTTTATGCGGGTACGCTTGAAGCCGATGCTGGCAATATCCCGAAAGCCATCGAATCTTACGAAAAGACCGTCGAAATCATAGAAGCCGATTCAAGCCATCTGCAAACGGAACTCCCTTTAGGCGATTTCAATGATGTTTACTTAAAACTCGGCGAACTTTATCACCAGCAGGGAGATGTAGAGACTTCTGCTGCTTACTTTAAACACGCATTGGCATTAAATCCAGAATTAGCGAATAGATTCATCGCGCAAGGGCGAAGTGCTTTCGAGGCGGGAGACTATCAAGAGGCTATTAAATCTTTAAATACGCACCTCCTGTTGTTTCCTGAGGATGTTGGTGCCATCTATCTACTGGGACAGAGTTACGAGGCGAATAGCGACACAGACAACGCTCTCATCTTTTATAAGCGCACTTTGACCTTAGATTCACAACAAATAGACGTGCTTTTCAAGATGGTTCACATTTATCGAAACCGAGAGGCACATCAACAGGCAATCAACACCTTACAGAAGATTATTGAGATTGCTCCCGACACGACTAAGGCACACTCTCTACTGGCACGGTCGTATCTCACACTGGAGCAATCTGATGCTGCCTTGTCCTCTTTTCTCGCAACTGCCCGACTAAACCCCGATGACGTCTTTGCGCATTACCACGCGGCGATCTTGTTTGAACAAAAGGACGACATAGACAACGCCATCGTACATTACGAGAAGACAATCGGTCTTGATACCACGCGGCTTGAAAGTCCTTTTTTTGAGGCGACAGAAGTCGCACCATTTTTTCGACTCGGTGCAATCTATCGCCAGCGTAATGACGAAGATAACATCATTCGGATCTATCAACCGGCATTGGAAATTGAACCTGAGCACCCAGAACTCCATCATCTTCTTGCTGTCATCTTTGAGAAACGAGGGGAACGTGAGAGTGCCATTCGGTACTACGGATTGGCGAACCAATACAACCCTGAGAAGTTTGACTGGCACTATAGTTATGCCCGCCTGCTCGACCAACACGCCGAAACACTTGGAGATGACTATCACAAACATGCTGAAATGGCTGTTAAGGAATATACTGAAACCATTGCTCTGAATTCAGACTATATAGATGCCTATTTCTACCGCGGGATGCTCACGCTCCGTTACAGGCATATTGGTAAAACGCTTTACCGCTACAGCCAAATTTTAGAGGACTTCAAGCAGGTAGTTGAATTTCAACCCAGAAATCGTAAGGCGAACTATCAACTCGGCATCATTTATCTTGAAATAGATCGGCATCGTCTCGCCAAAGAGGTTTTTGAAAATATGCTCTCTTACGCGCCAAAATATAGGGGTATCCACTTGCATCTCGGACAGATTGCGGAATGGGAACAGGCGTGGAAGCAGGCAATTCAACATTATGAAGCCGAGGCCGCGCGCATTCAACAACCCATTGAAGGAGTGGACAACATTGCCATTAAGACGTATCAACGTCTCGGTGATCTTTACTATGCACATGCTTTGGATTACAACGCCGCGAAAGAGACCCTGGAACAGGCACTCGCCTTGGACGACACGCACGTACCGACGCTGCTCAACTACGCCAACAACCTCTTCAGTATGGATTTACTCGGTGCCGCGACGGAACAGTTTGAACGGGTGATACAACTGGAACCGCGTAACCTGACTGCGAATTACAACCTCGCGCTCATGTATGAATACAGGGAGAAGCGTATAGAAGCGAGAGCGCAATGGCAACGTTTTCTCGAACTCAATCCACCTGAACAGTGGCGGATTGAGGCGGAGCGACATCTGAGTCAGTAGTTTTTTCGGACTTTTTAATACGGCTAAGTGCCGGCAGCAAGCCAACAACGACGGCTTGTGAATCTTATATCCAGAATGTCAATGAACCAGCCTTGCGATTCCACACTTAGTGCGAAAATAAAAAAATTGCGGGCAACACTCCAGACGGCATTTATCGGTTGCCAAATTGAATACTTCTCACAGGTCGCTTCTACCAACGACCTCGCTATCGAGCGTGGGAAGACTGGTGCCGCAGAAGGAACACTCATCATTGCGGAGCACCAAACCGCTGGACGTGGCAGATACGGCAGAAGTTGGGAGGCACCGCCAAGGAAGTGTCTTCTCGTTTCTGTTGTTTTTAGACATCGGCTCCTGCGTGACCAAATCGCACTCCCCAATCTCATCGGTGCAATGGCAATAGCACAGACAATTCACACAACACACGGACTTGACGCACGGATTAAAATGCCCAACGATGTTCGTCTTAAAAAAAAGAAGGTTGCGGGTGTCCTCACAGAACTCGCGTATGACCAAGAACACCAACCCTTTTTCGTCTTGGGTTTCGGTGTGAATGTCAATTGCGTTTTGGAGGACTTTCCGAACGAACTGCGTGAAACGGCAACCTCCGTGCGTATGGCGCGTGCCCTCTCAGAAAATCGAAATTCTGAAGTCTGTCGTGCCTCGCTGTTATGTGACATACTCTGTCAATTGGAAAAGAATTACCTGCAATTGAAGGCAGGCGAGACAGATTTAATTATGAACCAATTTGAGGTCTTACGAGAAGATGAAAGTCGTCATTAGTGCGTGTCTACTTGGCGTTCGCTGCCGATACAATGGTGGCGACAGCCGAAACGAAACAGCAATAAGACAAGGGAAGAAATACGAACTTATTCCTGTCTGTCCAGAAGAATCGGGTGGGTTACCAACACCGCGTCCGCCCGCAGAGATTATTGGCGGAGATGGCGATGATGTTCTGGATGGCAAAGCAAAGGTTATGACTGCCGATGGTATGGACGTAACAGCAGCCTATTTGAAAGGGGCACATCACGCTTTAGAGATTGCTCAATCAAACGGCGCGACTCACGTGATTCTGAAAGCGAGGAGTCCATCTTGCGGCTGTGGTGACATCTACGACGGCACTTTCTCTGGAACCCTCACGTCTGGAGACGGTGTAACTACCGCGCTTCTGAAACGGCATGGTATTATTGTTACTTCGCTGTAGCTTCTACTCAATAGCGTTTGGAATCCTACAGAAGATGCGCACGTTCAAAATATTAAATTGCGAACCTGTTCGCCAATGTCAGGACTCCGCATCAATGACTCACCGACAAGCATCGCCTGTACACCCGCCTCCTGCAGCCGCATCACATCTTCACGTGAATAAATACCGCTTTCACTCACCACAATCTTATCTGCTGGAATAGCTTCACGCAACCGAAACGTTGTCGCAATGTCCGTGTGAAATGTGCGTAGATCACGGTTGTTGATACCGATTATCTGGGCATCCACGTCCAACGCGATGGCTAATTCTTCTTCTGTGTGCACCTCCACCAAACACGCCAGCGACAATGATGCAGCAACATCCATGAACTTCCGCAACTCTACTACTGTCAACGCTGCCACGATCAGTAAGATGGCATCTGCCCCGGCGACGCGGGCTTGGTAGATGTGATACGGATCAATCGTGAAATCTTTTCTGAGGAGCGGCACCTCAACAATGTCTCGAATTGCGCGCAGATAGTCGAGTTCACCTGCGAAAAAATGCCTATCTGTCAATACAGAAATCGCAGCCGCACCATTTTCGACGTAGGTTTCAGCGATTGACACCGGATCGAAATCCTCACGGATAATGCCTTTACTCGGTGATTTTTTTTTCACCTCGGCGATAAGCTTAACGGTCTCACTGCCTGTGATGGCCTCGCGAAAATCCCGCGTTGGTGGAAGATTCGCGACTTCAGCTTCCAATTCAGCAATCGGAACCTGTTTCTGTTCCGCTGCAAGCTCCTTCTGTTTATGGGCAATGATAGTATCGAGTATCAATCCGTGAGCCCCTTCCATGAAAGATTAATCGTTTGAGGCTTCTGTAGGAGCGAGCTGTGCTCGCGATGCCTCCAACTGTGAACTACTTCTGTGAAAGGTTAATTGTTTGAAACCGCTTTTAACCTTTCCAACTTCGCGAGTGCCGCACCTGAGTCAATGGATTCTGAGGCAAGTTCAACACCTGCATCGAGGCTATCCACTTTCCCACTCGCAGTAATCGCCGCGCCAGCGTTTAGCACAACGATATCGCGCTTAGGTCCCTTCTCACCCTTCAGGAGATTGACTACGATTTTAGCATTCTCCTCCGGCGCGCCACCCAGAAGTGCTTCAGGTTCCGCTCTCGGAATCCCGAGTGTTGTAGGATCAAGAGTATATGTCTTAACGGTGCCGTTTCGGAGTTCGGAGACGCGCGAGGTCGTTGTCGTTGTGATGTCGTCCAAACCGTCATCCCCACGCACGATGAATGCATGCTGACATCCGAGGCTATTCAGTGCATTCGCGTGAGCCTCAGTTAGTTCTGGTGCGTAGACACCGATGACCTGTGCCTGTGGTCCTGCGGGATTGGTCAGTGGGGCTATGGCATTGAAAATAGTCCGAATCCCGATTTCTCGCCGGGGTCCGATAGCATATTTCATGGCACCGTGCAGTGTCGGTGCGAATAGAAAACCGATGCCGACCTCATCAATACAGCGTCCGACCTGTTCGGGACCAATTTCAATGTTCACGCCTAATGCCATAAGTACATTCGCGCTGCCACTCTGTCGCGTTACGCCTCGATTGCCGTGCTTTGCGACCGGCACGCCTGCTCCGGCGGTCACAATGGCAGAAGTTGTTGAGATGTTGAAGTGGTTTAAACCCGTACCACCTGTGCTACATGTATCGACAAGTCGTGGGACTTTCGGTGTCGCTTGCAAGTTAGGCTTATGAAGTGTCGGAACGGGGGTCGCCTTCGCGCGCATGGCACGTATTGCCCCTGTAAGTTCCTCTATCGTCTCGCCTTTTAGCCGCAATGCGGTAAGAAAACACGCGATCTGGGCATCTGTCGTCTCACCTTCCATGATTTCGTTCATGGTATCAATCATTTCTGTTTCGGTTAAGGAATTCCCTGCCATAACCTTTTGAATCGCTTCACGAATCACGCAATGTTCCTCCTGAGAGTATTCTATTCGCAATTATAACAGACACCCGCATATTTTTCAAGACCGGTCTTCTAAATCCCGACACTATTCAACCTTAGGTTTTCCACTTTAATATCCCAATTTCTTTAGGCAAAAATTTGTATTTTTTTTCGATAAGGTATAACATATCCTTGTCCGATAAACAATGGTTTGAGTTGTATCTTGTAGGAACGACTGGGGCTGTAGTCCGTATTCCTATAGGCGGACGCACCTTGTAAATAAGTCTACAAAAATAGAGGAAAAGATGATCCGAAACTATAAACTGAGTGACCTGCAAACACTTCGACAGATCACTGCTATCTGTTTTGAAAAGGTGTCCATAGACAAAAATATCGAAGACCGGTTTGGGCGTATTGACGATACGGGCTGGGAAGAACGCAAAATGTCCCATATTGATGACGATGCAGCAGCAAACCCGGACGGGCTTTTTGTGGCGGAGGTTGAAGGCGAGATTGCTGGTTACATCACAACCCGACTTAACCGCTCAACTCGCATCGGTGGCATTCCTAATCTCGCTGTGCTGCCGAAGTTTCAACGTCGCGGCATTGGCAGGCGACTCATTGAAAAAGCGTTGACGTATTTGCGGGCAGAAGGGATGCGCTACGCTCGCATTGAAACCT
The DNA here is from genome assembly GCA_965208635.1 of Candidatus Poribacteria bacterium. Lineage (GTDB taxonomy): Bacteria > Poribacteria > WGA-4E > WGA-4E > WGA-3G > WGA-3G. The sequence continues at coordinate 3,136,472 of OZ242349.1, read as the reverse complement.
TGGAGCAGAACCCTATAGGCACCAGTTTTTACCCAGCTATGGGCTTTACAGAAGTCGCAAGGCAGATTCATTACATTCAACCGCTGTCAGAACCGGATGTCCAATGAATTGTACAACACCAAGGAAAAAAGAAACGAAATAAGCTCTAAAATAAAAACCGGTACATTGGTTGATTTGTCGTAATTCCGATGAGGCTCCAGACACTACCAACGATGAATTCACCTAAAATCAGACCGAGGAAGAGCGGAATAAGTTTCCGGTGCGCGCTTACACCACCGTGCCGAAGAATTATCCATTTAATGACTGAACTCACTAAAATCGAAAACCAGAACACATTCATCGACCAACTGCTGGAGATAGCGAATCCAGCGGGATGAAAGGGCCACCAAAAGAGTCGCATCCGCATCACCATCAGAAATCCGGTGATGAGAAAGCCAATACACATCGCGACAATTGCTGGTACATCGGGTGCTCTCGGCGAGGTCAGCCAACTTTGAAGTCGATTGAAAGGTCTTCCGGCAAACCAATCCCGCGCGCCTTCGATGTAGGAAATATGATAGAATGCCCAGAACGAGGCGAATGTCCCGACGAAGATTGCAATGCACATTGCAACGAGCAACCGTCTATTGGAAATTCCGGTCCGCTCCGCTAACTTAAATCCTTCCAAGATGTGCGGCATCGGATGCCCGCGGTAGGCACGATTGAAGAAGAATAGATATGCCATTATGGTTAAATTATGCGGACCGAGCAGGCGAGTCCCGAAAATACGAGGCATCATCTCATCAGGTCCAATGAAGTGCAAATCGTGGACAGGCGAGCCGAGTTCCGCACGCATCCGGGTCACTGCCGTAGAGATGGCATAATAGATACCAAAAAATACAAGGATTACCCAGATAGACATCCCCGCTGTTTTGCAGAAGCCAACAATAAACGCAAGACTCGCGATCAGCCCCAACACTGTCACTCGATAGGACATCGGTTCGTCTGAGTCATCAACACTCCGATCATTCCTAAATAACTTGCGTCCGACTTGTGCAAGGTGTTTTCGTGTCGCTACAATCGCGATGACAAACAAACCCAGATACGCTCCGAAAGATTGTTCATCAGTGAATGGGAAGTTCGGCATGCCTCGGACTCCTAAAGCATCTCCGAAGACTCGTTCCACCTTCCAGAAGAGATAGAAAAACCAGCAGGAAAACGACAAATCAAGCGGAATGAAAAAAGCAATGCCTACCGCGAATGGAAACACAGCTATCGGACTCCAGCCCACGGCACTCCACGGTTTCTGTGTAAAGAATGGACGTAAATCGTAGAGTCGTCCCCCTAAACTCGGCACGGTGGGATAGAGGTAGTGGAGTCCATTGAGGATGTCAATCGCACCAGCGATACCGAAACCGAGCCACATCATCTTATTCGTCAGCAAGTTTGTTTGACCGCCACTTGTCAGTTCAAGCGGTAGTTGGATGATGGGATAGCTCAGTTTCTCGTGTTCCGTCCACTGTTTCCGAACGAGGCTGTTAATACACACCATCAGGAAAACCATTGCACATAGCAAGCCTCCCCAGACAAAAGTTGTTGTCAGCCATCCTTGGACAGTTTCCCATTGGTAAAGGGTTGTTTCGCCGCGATAATACTCCGTTAAGAAAGATCTTTCCTTGACAGCCATCCAATCAGGGATATACCGATGAAACAGGTCTACCCAGTCATTTTCTGGTGTTGCATACCAGAATGCGTACGGAATCATCGGAATCAAAACGCGAAGAACATCGTGTCCTGCAAGCGAGGAAGCAATCGCTAACATGACGTAAATTGTTAGCAATTCGCCTTGTTGCATTGCAATTCTGGGTGCTATCCGTACGAAGATGAGGTTAACGCCTATGATAGCAAAGACACAGAAAATGACGTTAAAGTAGAGGGAGATCGTGGTCGGATACCCTTGACCGGCAGAGTCCAGAATCCAGTACATGTTCGGGATGATAAGGACAGTACCAAGTAGAATCGCTCGCCATGATGCCCCATATTTGGAGGGTTCTTTGAACCTGTGAGGTTCTGAGGTTAATTCACTCTTCAAATTGCGTAATGCTTCCTGTCTATGACACGTCTATTCGCACTTGGATGGAGATTAACCAGAGGTCTTCGTTGAGATCTCCGTTGGACACCTCTCCTTCCAATAAATATATCTGTACCAATCGTTGTAATAAAATTGCTTTGATTTTTTTCCGTGTGTCCTGTATAATGCACAATATGTTTCAAATCTCGATCAACAGATCGAGCGGACTTTTGGCGAAGCTTGCAACGCCGGGGTCCCACCCAGGGCTCCCACCCGTTACTGGGAAGGGATACTGGAAAGGGGCTAAGCTTGCTATCAAAAGCCAACACGCTAAAGGATAAACGCTATGGATACTACAACAGATCTTAATGAAACCGCAGTTTTTACGCCGGAGCACAAGGAATTTGTCGAAAACAATGGGTACCTGCTGATTAAAAATGCCTTACCCCCTGATGTAGTAGCGGAAATTGATGCTGCCGTTGACGAGGTTTACGCCGAAGAGGAAGCCGCAGGCAGACTTGAAGCTGGCGGAAAATTAAACCTTCGTAACTGCATCACGCACCACGAGGCATTTCTCCAACTTCTCGATTGGCAAAAAACGGCACCGCTCGCCTACGGGGTTCTCAATTGGAACGTACAGATGATTACCTCGCACCTCATTGTCCTCCCTTCAAAAGAGGAACCGCCTCCTGAGGTGAAGAATCGTATCGGCTTACACCGAGACGGTGGCACGTCACACGGCGAGATGCAGGAACCCCACCCTCGCATCATGCTCAAGATTGCCTACGCCATCAGCGACCAGTCTGACCCTGCTTCTGGAGCGACCGTGCTGGTACCGGGAAGTAACCGATTGACAGGAAGACCCCCACTTGATCCAGATACAGGTTGGGCACGCGGTGCTATCTCTATGAACGTCAACGCCGGAGACGCTTTCCTTTTTGAACAGCGCACGTGGCACGGCATTGGACATAACTGGTCGGGTCTGCCGCGCAAAACCATTTTTATGGGATATGCTTACCGCTGGGTCAAACCGATGGATTATATCACGATGCCTGATGAACTGGTTACTAAGTGTAACCCAGTCCAGAAGCAGTTGATCGGGGTCGTCAGTGATCCGCTCAGTTATTATCTACCGAAGGAACAAGATGTCCCGCTGCGGGCATTGCTCGGTTCAGATTCTTAACGATTACGTCTCGACGATACCTCCGTTGTCGGAAACTTCAATCTAAAATTATTAAGAAACCTGCCTTAGGTGGTAAGAGGTTTGTTAACAATTGGAAGACTGCAAGGACAACGGACGCAGCAGCTCAGATTTAATCGTTTAAAAGTTCGCTTTTGAGCGAAAGGCTGTAGTCGAGCAGTGCGTTTGCATACGGTATATTGTGCAGCCCATACCCGCTGTCGCCTTTAACCATGTCGTAGTTCAACTTTGCGTCCAGATAGGCTTGTGAAGTTCTGTTATCGGCAGCATCAAGCATTGTTTTGACGGCTTGCATCTTTGCTTCTATTTCCGCACGATATTGTGGTAACTTCGTCTCCATACTGTTATCGGCACTATCGTGACAACCCGCGGTGCTACATGTCGAGAAATCCGCTTTAAATGTGTGCCCTCCGTGTTGCGCGACTGTCTCTGGATCCTCTTTTGCCATGTGGCAGTGTACGCACCGTTTTTTCATTGCGCGCACGTGTGGTGATGGCATCCGCTTCACACCAGCACCCTCGCGACCAAGGAACATCTCTGACTGTGATTGATGGACGATGCCAGCACCCGCACAACCGCAGTCCATTTTATGGCACTCAACACACAATTTCTTCGCAGGTTTCACCAATAGGTGTTCCGATCTGCTGTTATGTGAATGGCACGAGGAGCAGGCAACGGCGTTTACCGCTGTCTCTATATTATAGGTATGCCCTGGATACACCCGATCACTGAAAATTTCATATCCAGAAGAGTGGCAACTCAGGCACGAGGTTTGGAGCTCATACGGACCCTCAATCAGATTGACAAGGGCGTGTGAGTGACCTGCTTGCTTCCATTCTTGATAGGCAGGTTCAGTGCCGTGACACTTGGCGCACCCTTCAGCAAAGGGTGTTGTCGGGTTAGGAGTAGCCGCCTCTACAGGTGCGGCATGCGATATCGTAGTTGTATCGTAGCCACAGAGCGCGAAAATGGCAATCGTTCCCATCAGTAGGGACAACCCAAAAAATAAGAAAACCTGTTTCATTTTTTAATTTATTGCTCCTGGACACCGCTCTATTTCATCACGCGGTAGTTTTCGGTGATCCTATACCTATTTTGGACATCCGAATATATTTTCTAAAACGAAATGCTTCTAAGTTGACTATACCTTGTCTTGATTAAACATCATACCTTAATCTCGCAAAATATGTCAATTTTTAATTATTCCTTGCGGTTCGGTCAGGTGGGTGTTTTTGCTTGGGTGTTTCCCTAAGGATTTTCAAGTTTATCTTCGTAGATCTGAAGAAACGCCGGATTTAGTCTGGGAATAGACTAAATCCATTCCTTGTATTACATTGCAAAAACTCTTCTACTTCGTTTCAGACTATGCGCTCTAACTTATTTTAAGTTGAAATTAACACATAATTCCATCTAATATTTTGCTGAATTCGCGAGAAATCTCGATCTGGCAATCAGACTATAGGAGGACTTTGATGTCTCAATCTGGAAACGGAATCAACCTTTTTAATGGTAAAAACATGGAAGGCTGGCTCGCTCGCGGTGGCGCACCACAACATGAATGGGATGCCGCCGGCAGCGTTGCCCTCAATCCCGACGATTCCAAACTGCTGGTAACAACTACAGGCGAAGGAATTTTTTACAATGGCACTACTGGACGAACTGTCGATATCTACACCGAAGCTGAATACGGTGATTGTGAACTCCACGTAGAATTTATGGTCCCACAAGGTTCTAACTCTGGCGTTTATCTCATGGGGAGATACGAGATCCAGATATTAGATAGTTGGGGTGAAACGGAACTCCGCTACGGGACCTGTGGCGGCGTATATTGCCGTTGGATCGACAATCAACCGGTAGATGGCGTGCCGCCGCGCGTCAATGCCAGCAAACCCCCCGGTGAGTGGCAGACGTACGACATCACCTTCCGCGCACCAAAATTCGACGCTGATGGGAATAAGATTGCTAATGCTGTCTTCGTCAAAGTCGTGTGGAATGGACAGGTAATCCATGAGAACGTTGAAATGGCAGGTTGCACGCGTGGAGCAATGATTGAAGATGAAGTCGCTACGGGTCCGTTAATGTTGCAGGGCGATCATGGACCTGTTGCCTTTCGCAATGTTTTAATTATACCTTGCGGAGAAACAGTGTGAGTTTGAATCGTGGACGTGTCTTCCTCAAATCTTAAAGAAACACCCCAGCAAAAACCCTGCGCCGTTGTTGCAGGCTACGGGTTACGGAATGGAAGAAAGGCAAAAAAGAAGGATGGGACGCCCAATCTTTCGTTCAAATCCGTAGTCCGTAATGAAATGGAGGGGTTTTTGCTTGGGGTGTTTTTGCTGGGGTGTTTCCTCAATTTCTTCAGGTATACGGAAAGCAACGTTATTAATCATTTACCCTGACCGAACCGCAAGGAAAATTAAAAAAATGCAAAAACTGAAACTGGGTGTCATTGGTGCAGGCGGTATTGTCTGTCGAATGCACCTGCCTGATCTCGCAGAAGGCACCGATTTTGAAGTGAGTGTCATCGGCGGCAGACGCGAACACCGTCTCAGACATCAATGTCAAGAGTTCGACATACCACACTGGACACAGGATTACGACGCAATCATCGCTGACGACACACTTGACGCTATTCTTGTCGGTACGCCGCATCCTTTACATGTTTCATGGGGTATCAAAGCACTGGAAGCCGGTAAGCATGTGCTCATGCAAAAACCGCTCTGTGGTGATATGGACGAAGCGAACCAATTTGTCGAGGTAACTGACGCAAGCGGCAAAACGGTAATGTGCCTTCCGCATTTCAACGCCGCTATCTATAAGATTCGTCAACTGATTGCGGAGAATGCGATCGGACGTGTATCCGGTGCCAGGATGCGAAGCAGTCATGGGGGTCCCGAAATCTATTATGCAGAGATCCGCGACATTTTCGGCGAATCCGGCGATGATTTGTGGTTTTTCGATGCAAAACAGGCGAGTGTCGGCGCGCTTTTCGACATGGGAGTTTATGCTGTTTCTGGTCTCGTCGCGATGCTCGGCACTTTCAAACGGGTGACCGGTTTCGTCTCTACCTTCGATAAACCGACGGAATTAGAAGATGTCGCGACGCTTGTGCTTGAGATGCAATCGGGCGGAATTGTCACTGCAGAGACAAGTTGGTGTGATCCTGCGCGTACAGGTGAAGCGAGTGTGCACGGTACCGCTGGCAAATTCACAATGCCCGGCAAAGACGGCGCGACGCTCAGTCAGTGGACACCTACCTCCTATACACGCGAACACGCTCCGGTTGATGTCAAGGCGATCGACTGTTCCGACACGGCACCGAGCGGAATGCACACACATTTTGCGGAGTGTATCCGTGAAGGAACGCAACCCCCACTCTCAAACGCCTATACAGCGCGACACGTCACTGAAATTCTGCTTGCGGGACTTAAATCCTCTGAAACGGATAGCGCAATCGAATTGACCACAGAAGCAGACAGATAGTTCACGGGAGTTAGGAGATCGCGACCGGGAGGTCGCTCCTACAGAAGATTGCTGCGATTCAGTACAAGCACGGCGAACCAAGAAGCATGACATCCCGTCATTCCTTCGGGAGTTTGTGTTTTTCTCTCCACCGTGGGTACTCATTTGTGAGTAATCTGGTTGCCCAGCTACCGTAGTAGGCGTAGCCGGTGCGGCGTTCCTGTCCGATCTCGGAGAACTTATAGCGGACTATCGAGTCGCGATCAAGAAAGATTGGACGGTTGTTGCTGATCTCGTAGAAACGCGCCCAGAGAGGTCCCGCGTCGGGATCCGCCACGACCCGCTTATCGTCCCGCTCCGCCGCGTCAGTGAACGTCTCTAATCGGATGCCGTGGATTGCGGCACTCCTGAACCATCCAACGGCTCCCTCGATAGCGGCGATGATCGCCAGCGTGGGTTCTTCGACTGACATCAGGAAACGCACGACACCGACGCTTTCAGCACCTGAGATTGATGGCGGCTCATAGGAACGCGCCCACGCAGGCTCAAGCGTTTTTTCGTTATGTTGCGCACACCAAGCAGTGAGTTTATCATCCTGTTTGATCTGCGTACGCAGAATGCAGTCGATGCCCTTGGTTACAGCAACTTTAGCCTCAGTGCGGAACTCCGTTTCCAAGAACCCATAGTCGGAAGATTCAGAGACATCTCGGAGGAGTTCGAGAATTCGCACCATAGCATTGTCATTGAACGTGATGTGGCGATGGTAGCCTTTGCTTAGGGGATAAAACTGAGGCCACCCACCAGTTGGGTATTGCGCTTCAAGGATATGGGAAAGACCTTTGAGAAATGCCTGTCGGTAGCGCGGCTCGTTTGTCGCACGAAACGCACGAGCAAGAAACCGTAGTTCGCCAACGGTGGCACTGTTGTCAAACGTTCCGTGCAGATCGTCGCTTTTGCCATCAAATGGCTCGGACGCCGTGTCTCGATTCTTGGGCCAACTGCCGTGCGGTGTCTGCCATGTGAGGACGTTGTCGGCAATGCGGCGGCCTTCCTCGCTCTGGAACCATTCGATGGATTGCTTCACGTATCGGGAAGGAACGGTTGCATCGGAGGATGACAGCAACAAAAGGCACAAGACCCAGATGACAGTGAGTTTTAACTTCATAAAGGTATCCTGTCGTTAGTAATAATAGCGAATTGGGTTAGGTCGGAAGGAAAAGAGGTGTGTTTCATGTAGGCGCGGTTAGAACCCGCCTACATGAAATGTTTAAAGGTCTAACCTACAAACTGGCGTGCAATTCATACCAATCATCAAGGTTGTTGAGATTAACAGCGTCTAAGATGGAGCCATCGTCATCAATGCCACTGGCACCGAGGATGCCCCCACGGGTATCGTCGTCGTGATTATATCCTGAAATTGCCGCGTTCAGTTCTTCGACTGCCGCATCGTCAAAATTTCCGTTTTCCGAAACCCACGCTTCAAACTGTGGATAAGTTGGGGAATTGTCGCTGATATATGCCAGCGTAGCGTCTTTGTCCAGACCGAGTCCATCTAACACCATTTGATCGAAGCCTGCTCCGCATGCGGGATAATCTTCATGGAGCTGCCCCTTGGAATCCAATAACACTTTCGACCAGAATCGGGGGAGGTGTAACACACCGAGCGGTCCTGCAACCCCGGAACTAATTGTCGGAATCATTCCTGCCATCTCTTTTCTCCTTCTTATGAATGTTGTGAATAATAGGCGAACATCACCGGCACAATAGATGCCGTTGCCTGCCATGCGAAATTCCGCGCCATTATAGCACAACGCGAAAAAAAAGCAAATTTTTTAATTTTCCTTGCGGTTCGGTCAGGTGGATTTGACGGATGAAGGATTCCTTTCCGTATACCTGAAGAAATTGAGGAAACACCCAAGCAAGGGAAACGCCCCAGCAAAAACACCCCAAGCAAAAACCCCTCCATTACATTACGGGCTACGGGTTTTATTTTAGTTTTAAGACAGTAGCCTGCAGCAATACGCAGAAATACCCAAGCAAAAACACACAGGCAGATCTAAGGAAGGCACATCAAAGTTCTAACGCACGGTGTCACTCCGCAAGGAAAAATTAAAAGTCGGGTTTAACGACTTTAAATCTGAGTTCACCCGGTTTGATATAACCGAGTCGTTTTCTGGCGAGACGTTCCTTGGTTAACCGGTCGTTTTGCAGCATCTCGACGCGCTGCTTTAGCTGATCGCGTTCTGCCTCTAATTCCCGTATCTCAGCGCGGTAGGCTTCTTCTGCAAGTTGTGCCTGTTGCCAGTCACTATAACCGTTCATAAATTGCCTGACACTCACGAGCAGTAAGGCAAGCGCGATCAAGAATAAAATTGGGCGAAAAATTCCCATAGGATGTCCCTTTGAAGGAGATATTTTGGGACAGCGCAAAGTCTGTCCCTATGTGAATACAAAATTTAGCGGCGATCTGCTAAGTTATAAAAAACTTTCCTGCCAGCAAAAATAGCACTCCGTCCTAAATCTTCCTCAATCCGGAGGAGCTGATTATATTTACAGACACGATCCGTGCGAGAGAGCGAGCCGGTCTTTATCTGCCCGGCATTTGTTGCAACAACCAAGTCAGAAATCGTCGTATCCTCTGTTTCACCCGACCGGTGTGAAACAACAGCGGTGTAGTTGAAGCGTCGCGCGAGTTCAATGGCATCCAACGTTTCTGTTAAGGTCCCAATCTGATTCACTTTGATCAGAATTGAGTTACCAATCTGTCCATCAATCCCTTGTCGCAGACGGGTAGTGTTGGTAACAAAGAGATCATCGCCGACGAGTTGCACCTTATCGCCGATTGCCTCAGTCAGTTGTTTCCAACCTTCCCAGTCGTTCTCGTCCATGCCATCCTCTATAGAGACGATTGGGTATTTCTCACAGAGTTCCGTATAAAAAACGACCATCTCTGTTGGTGATTTCGTCGGCTGTGCCTCTGCTTTTAATTCATAGGTGCCGGTGTCTCGATTATAGAATTCGCTGGAAGCAGCATCCAATGCTAAGAGCACATCGTCCCCGGGAACGTAACTTGCGCGCTCAATGGCTTCGATGATGACAGCGATCGCTTCCTCATTAGAACCGAGATCCGGAGCAAACCCACCTTCATCACCGACAGCGGTGTTGCAATTTCGAGCCTGCAAGACCGCCTTGAGACTATGAAAGATTTCGGCACCCATGCGGAGCGCTTCGGCGAAACTCTTTGCCCCTGCTGGCATTATCATAAATTCCTGAATGTCAACGTTATTGTCAGCGTGAGAACCACCGTTTAAGATGTTCATCATCGGTAAAGGGAGTTCTTTCGCATTTGCGCCACCGATGTAGCGATAGAGAGGCTGCGCGACTTCATCTGCAGCGGCTTTCGCGACAGCGAGGGAAACACCCAAAATCGCGTTCGCACCAAGTCGGCTTTTGTTCTCTGTACCGTCAAGTTCGCACATAGCGGTGTCTATGTCGTTCTGCGCGAAGACATCTTCACCGACGAGCGCATCAGCAATGGCGGTGTTAACATTCTCAACGGCTTGCTGAACGCCTTTCCCCAAATACCGGTTGGCATCGTTATCGCGTAATTCGACTGCTTCGTGTTCACCCGTAGATGCCCCTGAAGGGACAGCGGCACGTCCGAATGCGCCTGTCGCTAAATTAACGTCCACCTCAACTGTCGGGTTACCACGCGAGTCCAATATCTCGCGTGCATGTATATCAATAATTTCTGACAAAATTTTTCTCCTTCTTTAACGGTTGTCGGCTTTCAGCAAGAACCCTTTGTGGGTTTCCTCATTCTCTGATGCCACACATGCTACTGGTGGTTGAAAGCGAAGCGACCTGACCACTGATAGCGGCTATTCCTCAATAACGGCATCCGCAAGTAGATACGCAACGGCTAAAAAGATTAAACTACACCCGGCAATCAACTTCAGCCAGAACCCGCCCTCTAATCCACCGGTTACCAGCAGTGAAACAGTGGATTTCGCGCCGCCCATAATGATTGGAATGACAAGCGGAAGTAGAATGACGGAAAGCAGACTTTCACCGCCGTTTGCACTTGTAGACATGCCTGCTAACAGGACTCCAACAGCACAAAAACCGAGCGTGCCGATACTCAGCACGCCGAATAGTTTCAGTAGTATGCCCACCGTCACTATATCAAGTAGATCCAAGAATTGAAGTGCGATAGGCGTGATGACAATTTCCAATAAAAATAAAAATACAACGTTGCTAACGACTTTGGACAGGTAGAGATTACTCGCATCAACACCCGTAAGCCGAATCCCATGCAACGCACCGTGCGAGCGTTCTAAGGTGAATGAACGGTTCAAGCTAATAATTCCTGCAAAAACGAACGCCACCCAGAGGACACTGGCAGTTAATTTACCACGTTCTACCCTTTCAGGGAAAATCGGACCGAATGCAAAAGCAAAAATGAGAACAACCAGCACGCTAAAAACGAAGGTGAGTACCAGTGTCTCTCTTGAACGGAATTGAAGTCCAAGATCCTTACGAATCAACGCACCAATTTGACGGAGTGCCTTCATGTGTGTCTCGACCTAAAAGAGTCTATCTACAGCCCCTTCAGAGCGTTGTTTGCCAATCTCTCCTCATACGTCTGTAATAACGTCTCTGCCTCGATCTCATTTTTCCGAGCGACTTCTTCCAATTCACCATTTATCATAAAAAAGAACCTTGTACCAGCAAGGTGCCCCAACTCTGTGTTGTGTGTTGTAATGATAATGCCTGTGCCTTTTTGCTGTTCTTGTGCAATACGATTGAGGACGAACTGTCTGGCAGCAGCATCCAATCCAGAAAAGGGTTCATCAAGTAACAAAACTGAAGGGGAGTGGATAAGGGCTCTGGCGATCATAAAGCGTTGCGTCATACCGCGCGAAAAGATGCGAAGCGGTTCATGCAAAAAACGCTGCAGCCCGACTTCGGCAAGAAGGGTTGTTGCGCGGTGTTCTAATTGCTTGACCCCATACATCTGTCCGAAAAATTTGAGATTCTCATAAGGACTAAAGGCAGGATAAGCGAGGTTTTCATGAATAACGACCCCCAACGCACTACGGACGTTAGAGAAATCTGAGATCGCATCCGCGCCTTCAATCTCAAGTCTTCCAGAGGTCGGTTTCAGGAGAGTTGCAAGGATTTTGATGAGCGTTGTTTTACCGGCACCGTTGGGACCGAAAATCGTAATCACTTCTCCGGGATGAACCGAGAGTGTGGCGTTTTTAACAATCGTGCGATGTCCGAAGTCCTTTGTCAGTTGGGAAGCGCGAAGGCGCATAGCATAAGAGATTCCGTGTCAGGTAAAAAAGCAATGGGCGGGACACAAGCCCGCCCTATCGCCAATATCGTGAATAAAAAGGATAGGTAAAAATGAGCACCTACCAATACCCTGCTTCTTTACATCATACGCTGGACAATTGCGTCGCCCTGTTCTTGGGTAATACCAAGGGGTTGATGTGCTATAGGCCCATTTTTTAACACGGGTTCCATTTCATCCAATGACTGGCGGCTCGTATCATGGTAGAACAATCCAAGCTGCGTTTCATGACCTGTCTTGACTGCTTGCGCAAGTGCAGCGGCCTTGTCACTTGTGTCATGACTTTCAAGAGATTGGACTCGCTCCTTCCAATAGTCGAAAATTTTCATTTTCTCCTTCTTCCAAGTCACACAAGGACTGATAACGTCAATGAACGCAAATCCTTTGTGTTGCATCCCGTTATACATCAATTCCGCGAGTTGTTTTCCGTCAGAACTAAATGCTCTTGCGACATAAGTCGCGCCAGAGACAATCGCCATTGCGACCGGATTCAGAGGGGTCTCTAAGTTACCGAACGGCGTGCTTTTCGTCTGTTCTCCTACTATAGTAGTCGGTGAGGCTTGCCCAACAGTCAAGCCATACGTCTCGTTATTCATCACAATGTAGAGGAGATCAATATTTTTCCGCATCGTATGAATGAAATGATTTCCGCCGATACCGTAACCATCACCATCACCACCGGTGACGACAACATTCAACTCGTGATTGGCAAATTTAGCACCCGTTGCGACTGCTAAAGCGCGACCGTGTAGCGTATGCATCCCGTACGTTTTGATATAACCAGGGAGGTTAGAGGAACACCCGATTCCACTTACAGTCAGGTGATCATGATTCCCTTTGCCAAGTTTCGCATAAGCGTTTTGTAGGGAATTAAGGACACTAAAATCACCACAACCGGCACACCAATCGGGATTAACATCCCCTTTAAAATCTCGCGCTGTAGGTGCTCCTTGAATACGTCTTTCTCGTCTTGCTCGTCTCGCCATCTGATTCATCCTCCTTTGTTAGACAACAATCTCTTGATAGGGGACATAAAGATCTGTTTTACTGTTCAAAAGTTCACGCGCTCCATCAACAACGTGGTGTGGCATAAACGGCTCACCGTCGTATTTGCGGATGTGCCCATCTGCCTTAAAGCCGGTTTCACCGCGCAGGAACCGAGCGAACTGACCGGTGTAGTTGCATTCAACGATAATGGCGTGTGCGGCTTTTGAAAGTACTTCGTTGACGGCATCTTCATCCATCGGATAGAGCCACTTGAAGTGGATATGGTTAGTGGCAATGCCTACTTCGGTTAACAATTGTACTGCTTCATCGATGACACCGTGCGTGGATCCCCACCCAATCAGGGTAACTTCGGCATCTTCAGGACCCTCCAGAGTCGGAGGCGGGAGCAATTCAACGATGCCTTCCATCTTGCGTTGCCGTTTCTCCATAATATCACGACGTTTGTGAGGGTTCGTGAATTCATCACTAATCAGACCCCCATCTTCATCATGATCGTCGGTAGCAACAACGTGCATGTGCTCAGGGGTGCCAGGGATAGCGCGGGGCGAAATCCCGCTGTCTGTGATTTGGTAACGCAGATATTCACCATCTGTCTGTCCTTGTTTGGTGATTAATTCCCCACGGTCAATTTCCGGCTGCCAGTTAATAGAATCCGGCACGAATGTCGTGTGCCCTTCCGCCAGCGACAAATCCGTGAGCACCATGCCGGGGCACTGAAACTTGTCAACGAGGTTAAAGAGTTCAGGTATTGTATTAAATCCGTCCATAATACTGGTAGGTGAAACAACAATTTTCGGAAAATCACCTTGGCTCGCGCCGAGAACTTGCCATAAATCTCCCTGCTCGGTTTTGGTAGGTAAACCTGTGGAGGGACCTCCGCGTTGAACATTAACAACAACAATTGGAATTTCCATCATACCGGCACTGCCGATCGCTTCGGACATGAGTGCGAAACCGCCACCCGATGTGGCACACATTGCGCGTGCACCGGTGTGTGCAGCACCGATTACCATATTGACAACGCTGATTTCATCTTCACATTGCCGGACGATAATACCGAGATCGCGAGCGTTTGGTGCCATCCAGTGAAGAATACCCGTTGATGGACTCATCGGATACGCAGCATAAAATTTGACACCTGCAGCAGCACCGCCCATCGCCATCAGCATATTACCGCTACCGAACGCTAATGGTGGATCCTGTCTCTCAAATTGGACATCAAACGGCGTAAAGTGTTCAGCAGCGTAATCGTAACTTGCACGTGCAGCAGCAATATTCGCATCCACTACCGCTTGACCTGTGCGTTTCAGAAGTGCCAGAACGATGATTTCCTCAAGCACTGCTAAATCTATCCCTACCAATTGCAAAGCCACACTGGACATACAAACATTCAGCATACGGGCTTTTCTATCTGGATCGTTGGTGAGCTCTTTATAGGAAATAGGACATAATTGGATGTCATCTCGTGTTGGAGGCTCTTTCACATGCTCGCTATTATAAATTAAAGCACCACCGGGGGCTACATGTGGTAGGTGCTTCTCTACGCTATTGGCATCCAGAGCAATAATCAGATCTATCTTGTCCCCGTGGTTCGCAACAGGTTCAGAACTGATTCGGATCGTCAGGAAGGAGTGACCGCCGCGGATGAGGGATTGATAGGCGGTGTAAGTAAAAACGTTCAGCCCATACCGGGCACAGATTTGGCTGATGCTTTTGCCAGCAGTTTCAATACCTTGCCCGGGTGCCCCTCCTACAGCGATTGCAAAATCGTACTTTGCCATCTTGGCTCCCTTCTAATTCTTTGTATTCCATTCTGATGCTGCACAATTCACTGAAGATACGCCACAGTTTGGTTTAATAAATGTATCAACATCAGATGGACAGACAAATAAGCAAATTGATTCGTTTGTTAATTACATTGCGAGATTCGCGACTTTTTTAATCTTCATGAAGACATATAACATTCTACTTTTTTAAATTATACTACATTTTGTTCATTTTTTCAAGTTTTTTTAAGGCTTCGGAAATTTAGGCACAAGGTTTTTCGGAACATAGATTTTTACAAATCCAGGACGCTGGAAGGGGTTTTGGGAATGCTGTAGCTATGGACTGACCTCAAGATAGGCTCGTCTCAACGTCTGGACAATTTTGGGCAGGAAATCCAATTTCCGTACTACGTTTGTCTGAACGCCTCAAGTGCCTGTTTCGCTTCCAGGGTTCCAATCATACGCAATGCAAAAGCCGCATGATTTTGGACTTCTTCGGATTCATCATCAAGTGCCTTGACAAGAGCAGGCACCGCATCCGCTGCTGCGTCTTCCATTTTGGCAAGCGTGTACGCAGCATAAGACCGAACCTCATCCGACGGATCGTTCAAAGCATCAATAAGCGCAGGCATCGCACCAATTGCCGCAACCCCCATCAGATTGAGCGCGCGAGCTGCATATTCGCGGAACTCTTCATTGAGTTTGTCAGATAACGCTTCCACCAAAACCGGTATTGCGGGCTCCCCTATACGACTGAGTGTATCACTAAGAGCCAGTCCGTGGTGTCTCTCAGCTATCGCCATCTGATCAATGAGTGCCGGTATTGCAGGTTCGCCGATGGCAGCCAAAACCCCAGTGGTTTGATCGACCACATCTCCAAGATTATCGGCGAGTGCCTCGACGAGTTGTGGAATAGCCGGTTCACCGATAGCGATCAATTCCTCTCTTGCGGCATCGCGGACATCGTCCTCCATATCCGACAAATCATCGATCAAGTCGGCCACGATGTGTTCGTTGTCCATCTATTCACCTTTCTTAACATACGCCAACATCGTGATAAGACGGTCGGTTTGCTCGGGTCGCAAGTATTTGTAAAACCATTCGGAAAATTCACGTTCGGCTCTGGTGAGTTCCGCCGTGAGTGCGGGGACAGTAGATTCACCGATCTTTGCCAACACCTCTGCCGCATGATTCGCCATCTGTTCCATGTAAACAGGAATAGCGGATTCTTCAATGTGTGTGTAAAACTCAGCACCGTACCCAGAGATATGCCAGCATTCTTGCGTAAGGACATCGATTAGCTGCGGAATAGCCGGCTTGCCTATGGCAATCAACTCTGCTTTCGCGGTATCCCGAACGTTTTCGTCTATATGACCCAACATGACGATCAAATCAGCGATGCGGTGTTTGCTATGCATTGTTTCCCCTTTTTTGTTGATCTAAAAGTGTAGTGAGACGTTCCGTTTGCTCTCGGCGCAAGCGTTTGTAGACGCGCTCGGAAATCTCTTGTTTCTCATGCTTATCATCAAGATGCGTGATAAATTCAAGTCTTGCGACGCGGACATGCTCAAGGTCGTCTGAACTCAGTTTACGAAGCCAGCCTACGTCTGATGGTGAAGAGGTGTCATCGGTGTCAGAATTCGGACTATTGTCTGCTGTGCGAAGTTTAAAAAGCGCGGCGACGAAAAATCCACCGGTCAATGCTGCTGCAACAGCAATAAGTACCAACTGTCCCAAGTTAGATGTTTGCCCCGGTAGAGCATCACGGGCAGAACCCATGTTTACGGTAAGTGCTAAGTCAACCGTTGCCCCTGCCGCAAACGCCTTCGGCGCAGTGCTCTGATATATAAGATAGATATTATTGTGAATCTGTTCGCGTGTTGGGGCACCAAAAAACTTCGCGCTCGGCACAAAGTCAATACCTTCGGGGACAAAGAATATAAATTGTTTTGTGGCAAAATTCAAGCGACGAGATAAATCCAATCTATCCTTTTCGACGTGAAAAATATAAGTATAGCCTAAATGCGTTTCGCCTGGTGGTAATGGCGTCGTGCGGATAGCTTCATTCGTAACGGGGTTTAGCCTGAGTTCCGTCGACTGATGTGGCTGGAAACCCTCGGTCCCTTTTGGGAGGGTTAAAAGCAGTCCGACTGTTTGTGTGCCGTGCGTTGTTTTAAAAGATAGGTCGCTCAGATTTTCAACCCCAACGGCTTCAATAACTGTGACGGCACCATCTGGGGCATGGTCGGGAGGTGGTGGGGCAATGACGAAACTATGCGAATTCACACGAATTTGTGTCTTGTCATCTGTAAACCCGCCGATTTCAAAGTCTATTTTGATGTTCGGAGCCCAAGTGGACAAAACCACGTCTTTCTCGGTGTAGTTCGTTCCTCCATGAACCGTAGAAACCGTATAGTGGACACTTGGATCGAGCGGAAGATTTTCAAAACCGTAGTTCCCATTCTCATCCGTTGTCGTTTCTTGGGTCTCAGTAGTGTCAGCCTTATGGATAGTGAGAGTTACGGGCTGTGCGACGAGAAGTTTGTCCTGCTTTTTATCGATAACCGTGCCTTGAATATCGCCTCGTTCTGCCGTTTGTGCATAGGGAGTGGGAAATGAAAAAAGAAGGGTCAGAGCAACCGTTAACAGACTGCACATCCACCATGTAATAACATTGTGAATCTGCGAATTGCCGCTTGAGTTGCTATATGAGGATATATTCGTGTACATGTTATGTTCCACGTTGTTGCCGTTTGAACCTCTCAATTTCTGCTTCTACATCCGACAAAGACTCATTTTCGAGTTGCATGATGACGCGCGCAGTCTCTTGTAGGAGTTCCTCACGTAATTCTTGGTAATCGGCATCTGAGAGTTTGCCGGTTTCGTAATCTTCGTCAAGATCTGACAGTGCGGCGTAACTGCGCTCACGTTCCTGAAAAAGGGTTTGTCGCCGTTCCTCAATTATGTCATCAGATGTTGCAACGAGTTGATCGCCTTTTTTCAAGAAAATTGGAAGCCCCAGATATACAAGAAGTGCAATTCCGAGAATTATCATCCATAAAATCACGAGAAAAGACATAAAACACCCTTTCCGAAGTGCACGGAATACCTATCCTACCTAAGAAATCGCCGCGCTTAGTTTTGTTGTTTGTATCTTTCCAATTCAGCTTCAACCTGTTTCACGGTTGTATCGGAGACCTGTTGGTCTGATTCCTCAAGCACATGACTTGTCACCATTTGCCGTCTTGACCTTCGAAGTACAGCGAAGGCAACACCACCGATAAGAACCAGAATGACGGCTGGCATAATGTAGGCAAGTAAATTAATACCTTTTGCTGGCATGACTGCGTAAAACTGTGGTCCGAACGTGTCAAGGTAATTGGTGCGAATCTGCTCAACAGTTTGACCGGCAAGCAACCGATTACGAAAATCCTTTTCAATCATCACTGCGGTGTCACATACACATACCTCGATTGTTTCCCTCTCACAACCGCAGTAACAGTAGACTGTCGTTAGCAACTCCTCCAACTTGGACTCTAATGCGGCATCCTTCACGTCCTTTGGTTCTGCAACGCCAGGCACCTCGGTTTGCGCGTGTGTGATGATAGCAAAACCGCAAGCGATGAAAACCACAGCAATGCCTATAAAATTAGGAATCGCCATGTTTTTGAACATTGCAATGTGTTCAAGTCTTCCAGTCTTCACAGTCATTTCTTTTCCCATTAAGCATCTTTATTCTCTTCAGATTTCTCGGCTATAGCGACAATTCCACCCAATACCATCACAGCAACACCGATCCAGACGACACTAATGAGAGGGTTGTAATACACCTGTACGTTCACAACACCCCCTGTCTTAACGTCGAAGGGAATGCTGCCAAGAGCGATATAAAAGTCGTTGACACCGAAGTGCCGGATGGCAGATTCAATAGTCTCCTGTTCCCCCTGCCCAGCCTTGTAATAGAAATGGCGGGCGGGTTCCATCGTTCCTATTTGTCGCCCGTTTTTTGCCACATCAAAAACAACGCCGGTTCGACGATAGTTCTCAAATTCTTTCGCAAACGAGTCTTTCATAGTGAGTTGAAACTCGCCAACCTCCATTGATTCCCCGATTCTTAAACCCTTAGATTCAAGCAAAAAATAGCCTTTCGATCCCATAATGCCTATATAGAGGATAACGATACCGATATGGATGATGTAACCGCCATATCGTCTCTTATTACGTTGGATGAGGAGATTCAAACCGTTGAGCAAGGAGGTTTTTTGTCGTTTCGCACGGAGTTTCGCACCGCGATAAAATTCAGCAAAGATCGCGACAATCACGAAGGTACTCACGGAAACGCAGAGGATCGAATAGAGCGGGGAAGTCTCATCTTTTACGAATGCGAGAAATCCCCATGTCAATGCGCCTGCGACTAAACCAATAACAAGCGGCAATAGAAACATTCGTTGGAAGTTGTTGGCAGTAATCTTCTTCCATGAGATAATTGGACCGGCACCCGTCAAGAACAGAAGTAGTAACCCTGGAATAATAACGACTTGATTGAAGAACGCTTCAGGGACAGATGACTTTTCGCCATTGATCGCCTCGGAGATAATCGGCCACAACGTACCCCAGAGAATGATTAGGGTTAATCCAACAAGGAGCCAGTTGTTAAGGACAAAAGCACTTTCACGGGAGAGAAGGGATTCTAAACGATTGATACTCTTCAGCCGTTTCCAGCGATAGATGATGAGTCCGATCACACCCGCAGTTGACGTTAAGATGAAGCCCAAGAAATACCCACCAATGTCAGATTGTGCAAAAGCATGTACCGATGAAATGATTCCACTCCGAGTGATGAAAGTTCCCAATAGCGTGAATTGAAACGCAAGTGTTATCAGGAGAATATTCCAGAGTTTGAACATATTCCGCTTCTCTTGTATCATTACGGAATGTAAATAAGCGGTGCAGAGGAGCCAAGGCATAAAAGAGGCGTTTTCAACCGGATCCCATGCCCAATAACCGCCCCAACCTAACTCACGATATGCCCAATTGCCGCCAAGCGTGATGCCGATGGTCAAGACGATCCATGAGAACAACGTCCATCTACGCGAGCGGAGTATCCAAACACTGCTAACTCTGCCAGACGCAAGCGCACCGACTGCAAACGCGAACGGCACCGTCAGGGCAATCCAACCTATATATAACGTCGGCGGATGAAATGCCATACTTGGCGTTTGAAGGAGTGGGTTCATACCGGCACCATCAGGTGCCATCTGTCCATTGGGGAATCGGGCGAGTGGGTTATAAACCCCTTCGATTAAGCCGGTGACGAGAAAAATAAAAAATAATTGCACGACTGCAATAGGAATCAGGGCATAATCCGAGAGGGTATCATTCGTTTCTTTTTTGTACCGGTGATTTTGCCAGACGACAATCGCGCCTGCGACCGTCAGTAACCAGAGCCAGAATAAAAGAGATCCCGACATTCGTCCCCAGAGTGCTGTGATTTTATAGAGTAGGGGTTGCGCGGCACTCGATACCTCAACAACATAGCGCATTGAGAAGTCATCGGTCACAAAACCGTAGATTAAGGCACCGGTCGCAATACTGATGAGAATGAAAGTGGCAATGACGGCATTTCTGCCGCTTCGAATGGCGTTCTGATTTCGCGTGCGTAGCCCAATGCAGAGAAAGCCAATCGCCCACAAGCCCGAGAGCACAGAGAGAAATATAGCGGCTTGTCCAATTTCCGCAGTCATTCGTTTCTGGACCTCCTCACTTTTGATAGCAAGTTCAGCCCTCTCCGAGTAACGGGTGGGGACCCCGACGTTGTAAGCGGCATCAAAAAGGTGTTGTTGAGCATGTTGCTAAAGTGTTGCGTATTCCTTATTGCGAGATGTACGAGGTCTCATTTGCAGGCGTGGCACTTTCTGCTCCCTCGTATTTCGAGGCACATTTCGTCATGAGTTTAGAGGCGACAATGAGGTTCTGCGTCGCATCGTATTTGCCTTCTACAAAAACGCTACCACCATCCGTAAAATTATCCGGTTTCAGTCGATCTTTGTAAATCACGTTGACTGTCGCTGGAGTTTCGCGGTCGCGTACAGCAAAAGTGAGCTTAAAATTAGCAGCATCCCATTTGGAGCTACCCTCTGCAATAAGCCCATCAACTTGGACCTGTTGATTGTTCATTATATTTCCGTCTGCCATAAGCGCAGCTGGCGTGAAGTGCCGAACACTTGTCCTTTTAATCCCAATCATCACTAAAAGTGCCATACCACATAACAAAACGACGCTCGCGGCAATCACTTTAAGCCTTCTCTGTTTTTGCACTTGGACATCCTCCATTAACCAGAACCAGCAGACGTGATTTTCCAGTTCTTCTGACGAGATGAACCGTTCTCTTTTTAAAATAATACTTGATTTTACATGCAAAATCAAGTTAAAATGAAATTTAACTTGGGAGATCGTGCGGAATTTTTAATAAAAAAGCGGTCAGGTTAGATGGATTCTGACACTTTCAGGGATTTGTCCATTAGCGAGTGTAGTTTTACTATCAGAACAACTATATAATCCCCTTGAGAGATCTGTGCTGAATTCATAAACGAGAGAGTAAAGTTGTGAACATCTTCGATTTTCACAGGGACCTCTACGGAAAAAATAATGATAAATTGGCAAGATCATCCATGGGCAGGTGTATTTCCGGCAACGCTCTGTCCTTTTCATGAAGATGAATCAATTGACGAGGTAGGATTGCGTCAGTATATGCAGGAACTCGCAAGCGTTCCGGGGATCAAAGGCGTTGTCTGTAACGGACATACCGGCGAAATCATGTCCCTCCGTTTGCCTGAAAGACAACGCGTTACGCAAATTATCGCTGAAGCCGTTGGTGATCGAGTTAAAGTCGTTTCTGGGGTTAGCGCGGAAGGGAGCCTCCCAGCGATTGATGACGCACTCGCGGCGAAAGAAGCCGGGGCGGATGCCATCCTGTTGATGCCTGCACATCACTGGTTGCGTTTTGGCAGGACACCTGAAACCGCAGTCGGTTACTTTCAAGATGTCGCCGAAGGCGCAGATATACCGATTATTGTTCACCAATACCCCGCATGGACAAAGGCAGGGTATAGCCTTGAAGAGATGTTAGAAATGGTGAAGATCCCACAGGTTATCTGCATTAAAATGGGTACACGCGACATGGCGCGCTGGCGGTGGGACTATGAACAGTTGAAAGAAGCCGCACCGGACGTGCCTATTTTGACCTGTCATGATGAGTATCTGCTTGCCTCCTTGCTGGAAGGAAGTGACGGAGCACTCATCGGGTTCGCAGGTTTTGTGCCGGAGTTAATGGTGGATGTCGTCCACGCCGCACTCAACAACGATCTCGTCGGTGCCCGTAAAGCGCGCAGTCAGGTAGACGCACTGGCACGAATCGTCTATAATTTCGGTGAACCGAGCAGTGACGCACACCAGCGAATGAAATGCGCTCGTTGGTTGATGGGCAGATTTCCCTCAATGACGATGCGTCGACCCCTGCGTCAATTGTCTACAACCGAAGTCAATAAAATCCGAACGCGTCTTGAAGAAACTGGCTATCAGTGCGTTTATTAAGTTAGGATTTACGCACTTCCGCGGCAGGTTAAGTTCTACTGAATCCGTAATGTAATGGGGTTCTTCGATGTTTCTTCAAGGGCACTCATCTTATATGCTATAGCACCAGAATCGTAGCTCGTAATGAAATGGAGAGCGGATTCGAGAAAGGAACATGAAATCCGAGGCACACGTTGTTTAACCACAAGGAATAATTAAAATATGGCACGTCTAAAATACGCCTTAATTGGCCACGGTAGACGCGGTGCAGCACATCTGTCAACAGCCGCTATATTAAAGGACACCTTTGACATAGTCGCCGTGTGCGATGCACATGCGGAATCCGCAGAAGCAGGGGCAGCGAGGTGCGGCGTTAAAGCCTACACCGATGTCAGGAAAATGATTGATGAAACATCGCCCGATGTCTGTGATGTTGTTGTGCCCATGCCTCTACATCACATCGTCTCCTGTTACCTCTCTCGATGTGGCATTTCGCATAACGTAGAGACAGGGCTTGCACCCACACTCGGTTTGATGGATATGATGATAACCGATGCCACTGAGAGTGGTGTAAAACTTCAGACATCGGAAAATTTCCCCTTCGTTCCTGTTGAACAATTTGTGTGCAAACTCATTAAGGAAGGCGTAATTGGAAAAGTGCACAAGTGTTACCGACTCTTCTCCACAACCGGCTATCATGGACTTGCTGCAATACGATGCCGGATGGATGCCGCCCCCAAAACGGTCAGTAGCATCAGGCATATGATGCCTGTTTCTCCCTACGTTGACAGGGCAAAACGGGACCATAATCGGGAAGGTCTTGAGTTTTATGCCATAGATTTTGAGAACGGTGGGATCGGCATCGCAATGGTGGGGAACAAGAATGGATGTCTTGGACGGAACAAACTCGTCGGTTTCGAGACTTGTGGTGAGCGCGGCACGATTATTACCAACGGGAATCAAGGTGCCACCGGTGGCGAAACGGTTAACGTTTGCACGGATGAGGACCTCGTCGAGAACGCCGCAAGGGCACAAACATACGAAGTCCAGAGAGAATACAACGACAGTGGCATTTTGCAACGTATCTTTGTGGAACTCCCAGAGTCTTTAGGCGGCACTGTAGAGTGGGTAAATCCTTATCGGCGGACAGATATTTCAGAAACGGGTATTTCATTGGCGACGATGCTTGACGGCATCGCACACGCTGTCCGAGAAAACACACAGCCGCTATGGACTGGCGAAATGGGCAGAGCCGATCAAGAGATGGTGATCGCGGCGCATCGGTCAATTGACATAAATCGACAGCCCATCGACCTACCCCTTGAACCCGATCCCGCTGAAGAGGACGCGTTTGACCGAGATTTTGAAGTCCAGTTTGGTGTTCATCCACGTGAAAATATTGAAAAAGCGTTGCAGGTTAATTTTAAGGCACGTTAGTTGAAGTGAATATTGCACTTATGGAGGAAAATAGAGAAAAAAATGAGAGAAATTAAAATCGGGTTTATCGGATGTGGTGGCAATGCGAATGGGCACATGAACCAATTAGCCGGAATTGAAGGGGCACGTGTTGTGGCTGTCTGCGACCTTCAAGCGGAGCGCGCACAAAGTGCCGCCGAGAAGCACAATGCCGATCCCTATACCGCACATCAAGCCCTCCTCGAACGTGACGACTTGGATGCCGTCTATCTGAGTCTCCCAGTTTTTGCGCATGGACAGCCAGAACTCGATGTCATTGAACGAGGTTTACCATTTTTGGTCGAGAAACCCGTTGCCATCAATATGGATATCGCCCGTGAAGTTGAAGCGGCGGTTGCAAACGCTGGAATCATAACGTGTGTCGGTTATCAACTTCGCTACCTCGGTTCGACAAAAATAACGCAGCAGATCCTACAGGGAAGAACGATTAATATGGTCATCGGTAAGTACTGGTGCAGCACCGGACACGGGGATCCAAATGCATGGCTCCGCCAAATGAACAAATCCGGCGGTCAACTTGTCGAACAAGCAACACACACGATCGATATGATGCGCTACATGGGCGGAGAAGTGGAAACTGTCTATGCGATGCAGGCAAACCGCTTTCTCAAAGAGACGGATTGCCCCGATGCCAATAGTGTCTCGCTCCAGTTTACGAGTGGTGCTGTCGGTTCGTTGACGGCTACTTGGGCTTACGCAGGTGACTGGTCAAACGCGAATATCCTGGATTTATTGTATGAGGAAGAATTATTGAACTGGAATCCATCAAGGGTTTTGGTACAGGAAGATGGCGAATGGGTGGATAAAACAGAACCGAGCCCAACAATTGATGAGGTTTTCGTGGACGCAGTGCGGAGCGGGGATGCTTCTTCAATCTTGAGCCCTTACAGCGATGCGGTCAAGACCCTCGCAATATCGCTGGCAGCAAACCAATCTGCGCAAAAAAACAGACCCGTAGCCATTTCAGAGATTTTGTAAGGATGCCCTCCGAACTTGCCTAAAAGGAGAATCGGTTATGTCGCAAACTTCGTCGAAATATCGTGTAGCAATTGTTGGGTGTGGCGGTATCTCTAACGCACACGGCAACGCGTGGCGAAATCTACCAGAAATTGAAATTGTAGGGGCATGCGATGAGAAGCTTGAACCGCTTAAGCGTTTTGCCACAGAGTATAATGTCCAGAACACCTACAACGACCTCCGACAGATGTTGGAAAAGCAACAACCTGATGTCTTGGTGATTGCAACGTGGCCCTCGAGCCATCTCAAAAATGTCTTGGAGGCAGTGCGGTGCGGTGTCAAAGGTATTCTTGTTGAGAAACCCATTGCGGTTAACGCCACGCAATTGGAGCAGATGATTCAAGTTACAGAACGTGCTGACATCCGATTAATGGAAGCCTTTATGTATCGACATCATCCGTTGACACTCGCCGTGAAACAGAAGGTTGAGGAAGGAGCAATCGGAGAGGTCCGCTACGCACGCTCTACTTTTTCAACAGGACTCACAGACAGGCGAAATTGGCGATTAAGAGGCGATCTCGGCGGTGGTGCCGTCATGGATTTAGGCTGTTATTGCATCAATATCATGCGTTATCTCGTTGGACGCGAACCGCAGTCGGTCTGGGCAACCGGCAAGTTTGAACCGGTTAACAACGTCTGGGAAACACTGATTGGAACCTTAGACTTTGGTGATGGTCTTACCGCGCAATTGGATTGTAGTTTCGGCTGGACGTGGCGCGAATCTTATGAGGTCGCTGGAACGGACGGAACGCTCTTTGTTCAGAGTGCATGGGGTAACTCGGAAGGCGAAACTCATTTTATCGTAAACGGTGAAACGATTCGTGTCGCGAATGGCGTGAATCCCTATGCCGCTGAGATTTTGGATATCTGTCAAGCAGTGGAGACTGGCGTACCAACTCACTTACCCATATCGGACGCACTTGGAAATATGCGTGTTATCGACGCATTACACGAATCTGCGGGCACAGGTCAGTGTGTTATGCTCCCTGTATAAAGACTTGAGAACCGTCGGCAGCAATCAGCGGACTCACCAACCATCGGCGGCGAGCAGTTTGTTAAAGAGTGCCGCTGTGTCCGTCCCGGAATGTTAAGAAGTCTACCCAATATAAGAAGAATGCGCAGAATTAACGGGAAACCTACGTGAAACATTGTCCCACATCTCTATAGAGGCTTACATCAGGAGCGCAGCCCAGGAGGCAATAAATTAAAAGATGTTTGAGAAGATGATGAAGTACCCCATTGACGTTTTCCGAGAGGGGAATTTCTCGTTTGGGGTGCCATTGCCAGGGCTCCTTGTAGCCGTTCTACTCGTCGCGCTTTTCGCCGCTACAATATGGGCATATCGCAGCACTCAAGGACGCATCCAACGCGTCTTTCGGGGGTTTCTCATCATTCTCCGCACGATTGTCCTCTGTCTGCTCGCCTTCTGTCTCCTTAAGCCCTTTCTAACAATTTATCAAACAAACCCTGATGATTCCTATCTGTTGGTGATGGTCGATCGGTCCAAAAGTATGCAGATCACCGATTCTCCTGACGCAGCGACACGGTTGCACCGCGCCAACGCCCTACTCTTTTCAGAAAAAGAAGGGCTCCTTGAAAAACTGAACGCTAAATTTAAAGTCAGATTCTTCGCGTTTGACACTACGGCAAAACGGGTGCCGAGTGAGGCGTTGACCAAGGCAGAGGGGGAAAGTACAGATATCCCACAAGCCTTAAACGAAGCACTTGATGATTTACAGGGAATCCCACTCTCTGGAGCTGTCCTGCTCACCGATGGTGTAGATAGAAGTAGTGTTGATATTGCAAAATTCGCAATGCAAATCAGAGAACGGAAACTCCCAATCCATACCGTTGGCATCGGAGCAGAAGAGGGCAATCCAGATCTGGAGCTTGTTAAAGTCGATGTCCCTCGAATTGCAGAAGAAGATTTTCCTGTCGAGGTGTGGGTAACTTTGCAACGGAAGGGGTTTAAGGGAAAGAAGGTAAACATCCAATTAACAAACAACGGACGCGTCCTGAAAACCGAGTTCGTTGATATGGATGAAGGTGCCTCTTGGATGTCTCAGCTCAGTGGGACAGACACAACTTCTGATACCAAAACAGAACGCGTCCTGCTTAAATTTATCCCTCGCGAAGCCGGTACGCAAAAATTTGCAGTACATGCGGAGTTAGGAGAAACAGAAGCTGTCCCACAAAACAACGCGAAAACGTTCCTACTCAAGGTAACACCTACCAAACGTGTGAAAATCCTATTCGTTGACGGTAAACCGCGTTACGAATTTGGCTTTATAAAGCGTGCTTTGAAAAACGATCCGAACATTCAATTAACGGACCGGTTTTTGAAAGGCTTCACTACTGACGGTCGTCCAACATACGGTGGCACTCGTGCCGAGGCATCTCAGGATTTTCAATTTTATCCAGACGATAAGGAGATGCTTTTTGACTTTGATGCCATTATTTTAGGCAATGCGGCTGCCTCCGAATTTACACTTTCGCAGTTGGAGAATACAGTTGAGTTTGTACGCACGCGAGGTGGCGGACTACTTATGCTGGGGGGTTCCAATTCCTTAGGTAACCATGAGCTTTCTGAGTCGTATATCAACACGCCGATTGCGCAATGTCTCCCTGTAGAATTGGAGCTTGGATCCCCGCCACCTCCAATGGCACCGAGACGACTCGGCAGATCAATCACGAGTTCACAGTCTATTGCGGATAAGGGCTATAAGTTGCAACTCACACCAGAGGGGAAAGTCGAAACTCTGATGGCTTTGGCGGACCTGCCTACCGAGAATTTGAAACGCTGGCAGATCTTGCCTACGCTGAAGGGGTATAGTAAGGTGAAACGCGCCAAAGCAGGAGCACTTGTTTTGGCGGAGCATCCAATCGATCGGAACGAATTCGGTAAGCGAATTCTTATCGCAACGCATAATTACAATGCTGGGCGCGTCATGGTATTTACACCGCACACCTCTTGGCGCTGGCAGATGCTACCTTCTCACGAAGAGGGAGACCAACGATTCTGGCATCAAGCGGATAGTCCTGAACGGTTCTGGCGACAGGTTGCGAAGTGGCTGACGACCGCCCCGAAGGAACACATTAAACTCGATGTCGCAAAAACGGCTTACGCTTTGAAAGAACCTGTTGTGATTGAAGTTACCGCGACGGATCAACAGTTTCAACCGACAAACAACGCGAAAATCCGAGCCGTGGTTCTTGATGAGATGGGGAAACGCAGGGAATTAAAACTTGAACAGGTTCTCGGTAAAGATGGACGCTACACGGCACGTTTTATTCCGAATCGTTACGGCGAATACACCGTCACAGCAACTGGGACTCTTGATGGCGAAAACTTAGGAGAACAACAGACCCTTTTCGAGGTAAAAACATCCTACGCCGAGTTTAGTAATGCTGAGTTAAACGCCGCGCTTCTTAAAACACTTGCTGAAGGGAGCGGCGGGAAGTACTACACCCTGGAAGAGGCACCCCAACTCGTAAACCAGATTCCGCTCGTGGAAAGCGCAACGTCAAAGATTACGGATGTTGACATTTGGGATATGCCTCTCATTTTCGGGGCAGTTATCGCGTTGCTTGGGTTCGAGTGGTTCTTAAGAAAACGCAGTGGTTTAGTTTAGCAGAAAGAGGTTTATCTTTTTCCACTTGACAAATAGAAAGTTAAATAGTAAAATGATTCTCACGGGAAATTTGCTATAAAACATCAAACGAGGGATTAAAGGTATGACACAACAAGAACTCCACGAAATCGCGCAAGGGACGCTCGTCCCCGAACAGGTCTCCATGACGTTGGCGGAATTTCTTGAGTACGATATAGACGGATATGAATACGTCAAAGGAGAATTAGTGCCGATGTCCCCCGCTACGAGGATACATAGCAAGATTAGCGTCAACGTTATCCGGCATCTGGACCGGCATGTATGTGAAAACCAGTTGGGTGAGGTACATGTAGAGGCAACTTTTCAGGTCGGTGAACGTGGACTGAAGCCAGATGTGGCGTTTGTTTCAACGTCTCGATTGGATGGAGACGAAAACAAAGGTTTTCCGATACCTCCCGACCTCGCGATTGAAGTTGTCTCGCCGACAGATGCTCAGTCGCGTGTCGCAGACAAAGCGTTTGCCTATCTCAGTGCAGGAACACGCCTTGTTTGGGTCATTGAACCCCGCTCCAAAACGGTGACGATCTATCGTTCTGAAAGCGACATTGCGTTGCTCACGCGTGAAGACACACTCACCGGTGAGGATGTCGTGCCGGGATTTGCCTGTCCCATCTCGCAACTCTTTGCGTAATTGCTCCCTTCCTACATAACACCTGCTATCTTTTTGATTAAAAAACCGCTCGGATACTGTAAAGTGTACCGAAAAAGAAAGATATTTACTTAGGAGAACTATGAACAATTCCTATAAAAGCGTCATGTTCATCATCGCAGACGACTGGAGCCGCATCGCGAAATGCTACGGAAATGAGGTTATCCGAACCCCGCACATCGATGCCTTTGCCGAACGCGGCGTTGTGTTTGACTACGCATTCTGTACAAGTCCCTCGTGCGCTGTAAGTCGCGCCTGCATCCTCACGGGACAGCATAGCCATACGCACGGACAATACGGACATTGCCACGGCATCCACGGATTCCGCACACACGAATACATGCAATCGGTGCCGAAAATTCTGAAAGCACACGGATTCGCTACAGCGTGCATCGGAAAAAAGCACGTTGAACCCGAAAGTGTTTATCCTTTCGATTTTGAACCGAAAGTCGATGCAAGAAGTCCTGTGGATGTGGCGGCGAAAGCCACACAATTTCTCAACGAGAATATAGATACACCCTTTTATCTCCATATCGGCAGTAGTTATCCACACCGTGCTGGCAAGGGATTTGGGAACGACAGGACGCATGCTGGTATCCAAGCCGATTCTTATGCCCCAGACGAAATCATCGTCCCGAATTTCCTGCCAGACATACCCGCTGTACGGGAAGACCTCGCTGATTACTACGAAAGTGTTTCGCGTTGGGATGCTGTGGTAGGGGCAGTCTTGGAGGCACTCGACGCTTCCGGACGCGCAGATGAAACCCTCGTCTTTGTTACGACTGATCACGCAATGCCATTCCCCGGCGCGAAGGCATCCAGTTTCGATAGCGGACATCACTGTCCACTCCTCATCTCCAGTCCGACGCAGCAGAAACGCGGTTTCCACAATCAGGCACTCGTCAACTGGGTAGACTTCTGTCCAACAATGTTAGATTGGTGCGGTGTTGCACACCCCGATGGAGCAGAGGCACTTCCCGGTAGATCCCTGCTCACTATCTTGGAGGACGACAATCCACATCCCGGTAACGGTGACTGGGAGGAAACGTATTTTTCCCACTGTTTCCATGAGGTGACGAACTACTATCCATATCGCGTGCTGCGCGGCAGACGGTATAAGTACGTCCGAAATCTGGCATATCAATTGGAAACACCCCTCCCAAGCGACCTGTTCCGCTCAATCTCATGGACAGCCGTGCGGGATGACAACGTCCAGCAACTCGGTGAACGACAACGTACCGAATTCCTACAGCAGAGCCGTGAGGCTTTATTTGATATGCAGAACGATCCAGCGGAGTCGCGAAACCTCATTGATACACCGGAGTTACAAGACATAGCCAACGAGATGCGTCAAAAGGTTATCGAATTCAGGCAGAAAACCGAGGATCCGTGGCTTGAGCAGTCTTTCCAAGAAGGCGAGACAGATCCGTTTTTTACGTAGCGCGTTGTCTTCACGGTAGGAGCGATCTCCGAATCGCGACTCCTTTATCCTGGTAATCCTATAATCCTGCAAATCCTGATTCAGACACATGCAACAATATGATTTAGAGGCGATGAATGCCCGCATCCAAGCCGATAGTGGGCTCGTCCAGCAAATTCTCACAGAGACAGGAAAAATCATTGTCGGGCAAAGCGCGTTACTAGAGGGATTGGTGATAGGGTTGCTCTGCAATGGGCATATTCTACTTGAAGGCGTTCCCGGACTCGCAAAAACGACTGCCGTGAGCGCCCTTGCGCAGACGATTGACGCCTCTTTCAACCGCTTGCAGTTCACACCCGATCTGCTTCCAGCCGACCTCGTTGGCACACTCATCTACGATCAACAAAAGGGGGATTTTTACACGAAAAAAGGACCGATTTTCGCCAACATCATCCTCGCAGATGAGATAAATCGGGCACCCGCCAAAGTGCAAAGTGCTCTACTTGAAGCGATGCAGGAACGGCAGGTAACAATCGGCGGGACTACCTATCCCCTTGACGATCCGTTTCTCGTTCTGGCAACCCAAAATCCGATTGAGCATGAAGGCACCTATCCGTTGCCCGAAGCGCAGGTGGATAGATTTATGCTAAAGATTAAGGTTAACTATCCTTCGCATGCAGAGGAATTGCAAATTCTCCGACGAATGACAACCGAAGAGATCGCCACGATTCAATCGGTGATTTCCCCAGAAGATATTATCCGATTCCGAGAGGTAGTCCGAAACATCTACATGGCTGAGCAGTTGGAGAATTATATTGTCGATTTGGTATGTGCAACGCGCGCGCCAGAAGCGTATCAGTTGGATGAACTCAGCACGCTCATTGAATACGGTGCCTCACCGCGTGCAACCATTTTCCTCGCGTTTGCGGCGAGGGCGCGGGCGTTCCTCTCTCAACGCGGATATGTTACCCCTGAAGACATCCACGCAGTCGGCATGGATGTTTTGAGGCACAGGGTCATCATCAGTTACGAAGCGGAGGCGGACGGTCGCGATGTCGAGAGCATTATTTCGCAGGTATTCGCGAAGATCGAAGTGCCTTGAAAGTCTATTCCTCTGTCTGCCCCGCAACAGCCGATGCCCGCGCACCTACACCGAGGACAGCTAAGAATCCTTCTGAATCGGTGTGGTCAAAGTCACCAATCGCCTCCATAGATGCAGTCTCTTCGGAGTAGAGCGAATGCGGTGCTCCGCCTGCGGCATAGAATGCAACGTTCCCTTTGTAGAGTGCAACTGTAAGGGTCCCACTCGCTAAGTGAGTGAGCGGTTCAATAGAAGATAATAGTGCTTGTGTCGCCGCATCGAACCAGTAACCTTGATATACCTGCTCCGCAATCGTGGCGGCTACGCCATCAAAGTGTCGGCGTGCGCGTCTATCTAAAATCAGTTGAAGCAGAAACTCGTAACACTTCCCAAGCAATTCCATCCCCGGAGACTCATAAACGCCACGGCTCTTAATCCCAACGAACCTGTTTTCAACGGTGTGAATACCGATCCCAACACCATTTCGTCCACCGATGCGATTTGCCTCTAATAGACTCTGGAGCGGTGTGACAGGACTTCCGTTAACCTCAACAGGTGTTCCCCGTGCAAAGGTAACCGTAAAGTGCTCTACATCATCAGGTGCGTCTTTTGGATGGACTCCCATGCCGGGGGTAATAAAACCTGCAGGCGTTTTCAAGGACTCAAGTCGTCCGGCTTCATGTGTGAGTCCCAACAGATTCGCGTCGGTTGAGTAAGGTTTCTCGTGTGTGGCAGTAATCGGTAGATTGTGTGCTTGGCAGAAGTCTATCATCTCTTTCCTACCGCCGAACACTTTGAGGAAGTTCGGATCCCGCCACGGTGCATAGACAGAAAAGTGTGGATTGAGCATATTGGTCGCGAGCTGAAACCGCACCTGATCGTTGCCTCTACCGGTTGCGCCGTGTGTTAAAATAGAAATACCGCGTTTTTCCATCTCCGGCAGAAGTGCTTTCACCGTGACATGCCTCGCGATACCAGTCGTATTCCAATACCCACCTTCATACACGGCTTGGCACTGGATGAGTCGAATGCCTGCTTCCGCAAGCGCGTCCTTCGCATCGACAATGATGGCATCTTCAGCACCACACGCCAACATTCGTTCCCGAATTTCAGAAACGTCCCGTTCGTCAGGTTGTCCAAGGTCCGCCGTAAAACAGACGACCTTGACTCCGTTATCGACTAACCATTTGGTAATGGTACAACTATCCAAGCCACCCGAAACAGCCGCACCAACTGTTTTTCCTTTTAATGTATCAATATTCAAAGCAATCTCCAAGATATCGTATTTTTAAAATGTGATGGAATTATAACACTTTTTGGCACAGCTTGCAAAGCAATATCAAAATGTCGAAAATGAAGGTTTCCCCGTCTGCCACTCTCGCGTTTGAGGAAATTAACATGGATATCCCAATGTTTGTGGTTCAGTTATCAAAGGTACAACATAACAAATCAGTACTGAATCACTGATGCAATTGCTATAACAATCGTTCTCATCATTTGAGGTGACACCTCACCCAACTTCCTAACAAATCTTAGTGTATCAATACCTCGTAGTTGCAACGTATCAATCACCGATGGCTTTGTAAGACCGTTTGTAGCATTTGGTTCTAACTTTACATGCCAAACGTTACCCGCAAAATAGTCTTTCCATTCTGTTATTGGTGCGATGAGGCGGATCGGTAGGATACCTATTGCATCTGAATTTACAATGACAACAGGGCGTGTTTTTCGGATTTCCGCGCCGAGTACTGGATCCAGATTAACTAACCAAATCTCCCCGCGTTTCATGTTCATCAATGAAATCTCCTGACTGCCACTCGGTACGTTCATCAGCTGTCTGTTTATAATGTATTTTCATCTGTTCGGCCTGTTGCGATAGCAAGGTTTGTCGTTCTTCTACAGAGAGTTTCATGAACTCTGCTTGCGGAGATTGAGGGTCCACCTCTTTTTCGACCAGTCCAAGCAACAAATGATACGCGAGTGCCAACTGAGTTTCTGGAAGTTTTTCGACTAATTGCTGAACCTGAGTGTACGTAATAGTTTCCATGTATTTCTCCTTGACCGTCCTCTTATAGCGGATATGACGGAATTATACCATCTTTTGGCAACGCTTGCAAAGCAATATTGAGACATTCAACAAAGATGTATTGACAATTTATTTCGTTTATAGCATAATAGTCCAAACGGTGTAACAACATCTGCGCCATCCAGAGCGACAAACCTGTGCGGAGAAAGGTAGCGAGACCTTTCTCCGATGGCTTCTCATAAACGGCGTTAGTTCCACAATTTTACATGACCCTCTCAAGTCGTTTTCAAGGTTCCTGAAGACCCTATACCATATATTTTGTATGGAGACCTTTTTTATATGGAATCTGTGAAGGATATTATCCAACAGTGCCATGAACGGCGACAACAGGATCTGCAGCAGCGGGAGACGATTGTCTCGCCCACGTTACACGGTGAGTACCCTTACCACTATACTGTTTATTGTGCGCGTCGGTACCCGTTGCTTTTGCATGACCTTGAGAAGGCAGATATTTCGTTTATGCCGATTGGACAGGCACCGGAATTCGATCGGGGTCCAGTGGATCGTGGGGGCACGCGTCTCTTAAGGCGACAAGGCACACTCAACTGGGAGCCGAGACGATGGTTTGCGTCGTGGGGGATTCAGGTCTATACAGGAACGCCATCTGCGCGCGACGGCGCGAACTGGCATGACATCGAGTTCACCTACAGAGCGATCCAAGACGCGCCTGATGCCGTTGTCGCATGTCTGGACGCACTCACCAACGCCGTTATGAATCCGCTACTCACCTTGCTCAAAAGTGGAGGCTTGCGGTTTTCGTGTCGAGTGCCGGACTATCTGCACCCAAACACAAGGGATGAGAGGCGGTATGTTCATAAACATCTACCCAACACAGACCGCCATGGCGACTGCGCTGTGTATGTTAGAATTATTGGGGATAAACGCTTTACTCGCTGGGATGCTCGCTACGAGATTCTTACGGGTAACCTATTAGATCCGCCCATCATTTCCAAAGACGTGCTTTTTGCGTTTCTCGATGTCTTTCGCGACTTGCTACATGAACCCGTCCCGGCACCAAAATTAAACCCAATAGATGAAGCGATCAAGGATACACAGGATTTCGACGATTTTGCTGTCATAGAATCTTTAGAAACAGAGCAAGTTGTGAATGAAAGTATCCTCGCGGTGCGACGTGGTGAGGTGAGTCCGCTTGGAATTAAACGACCGAGACAACTCCTTCAAAAAGTGGAACGCACTAAGACGAAGGATGAGAGAGATCTCTCTGAAACGGAAGCGCGCATTCTTGGGATTCTTACGGGTCCGATCAATACTGAAAAGAAACGTGAAATCGAAGCTACGTTCCTCAATACTACACCTATATGGGTCAACACTAATACCACACACGATGCCGAAGAAGCAGTGCGGTATTATGAAGAACTGGGTGTTTTAGTAGGACATTGGAAACCGAGAAACTATCGCTGGGAGCAGACAAAGTGGATACCGATCGCTGAACGGATGCAGAACCCTTTCGCGCACGGGAACGTCTGCGAAGATGCCGAAAGATGTGATGCCTTAGAGCAGAAAGGTGGTGATCCGAATAGGAGTATCTGCCCGAGTTGTCCAGCTTACGACACGTGTCAAGTGCGCGGGTATCTTTCTCAATTCGAGATGCTTCACGAGAAGCAGGTCATCGTATCTGATATTCCGAACCTGTTTCTGGATCGACGGTACGCCGCGTTTGTTGATGCCTTGATTCTTCCCGATAGGGTCTGTATTATAAATGATTCCGAATCCCAACTCACGAATCTCTTTTCAGGACATCACCTGTCAACTGAAATTCTGGAAGGCTGGCTCATTAATTGGGGTGGTGACGCGTTAGGTCAATTCGCGGAAACAATGCTGAACGCCATTCGGATTACAGACAGTCAACATGGCGATATTGCGAAGCGGATTCGCACTGTTGTTCAGGCATTTGAAGGATTAGAAGATAGCATTGTTCAGCAGATGTGTCAGATAAATTATACAGATAAAGAGGGTAGCAGGATTGTAATAGATACGGATAGTGCGATCCAGTCGGGGTCTTTGGATATAGATACCTCAGAAAACATAGAGAAGCTCCCAAGTGTGTATCGCGACCCAGAGTGGACGCTATGGCATCAGTTGAAGACATTCTTTGCGTATTACACGCGCGATATGGATGCCCCGATGTTTGTTGATGATGGGATTTTGCGGTTCTGGTTACCGCCAAGAATTCGTCAAGAGATTCAGAAACTTGTGTTCATATCGCCAGCGTTCTCGGAAGATCGTTTCAAGGAAGCGTTTCCTGAAGAGACTGTTTCGGTGAGACGGATTGAATCACAGGAGACATCGCTTTCAGGGAATAAGGTTTTTCAACTGCGGAGCGCGTCGCATATCTCCCATGCAATCGCAAATTACGAGGTTAATTGGGACGTGTTCAGCCTCTCTAAAATCGCGAGTCGCTTTTTTCGCGGTATCTATCAAGAAACGAAGCGGCATCCGGATCGCAATCATGTGATTATTTCGAGCACAAGCGCGAGGATGATGCTGAAAAATGTTTTTGAGAAGATCATCAGCTACCACGATCTCATCAAAGACACCCCGGCACACTCTGAGGATTTGCGATCCACCTTTGAAGTTGATGATGTTTACTACGACCACATCAACGCTCTACGATCCACCTTTGAGGCTGCTGATGTTGCCTGGATCGTTGGTACGCCCTATTGGCCCCCGAAATTCATCTGGGAACAGGCTAAGATATTGTTTGGAAACCAAATGGAGCCGTTAAATTACAATCTGACGATGAATCCTTATCAATTTGAAGATGAACGGATACAAAAACTCTACGAACAGAATGCTGTAGGGACATTGATACAAATTATCCGTATCGCTGGATTCAATGAGACATCAGATAAAACGCTGATTCTCAATACGGCTTTGCGGATACCCTCTGTCACAGATGCGCCAGAGACAGAATTGTTTGATTGGGAAGACTTTGAGATCGCTGGTGGGTTGGATGAACTTCCAGAGACGATTCAGATACGTGAGGGATACGAGGCAGAATACGCGAACATGGATGCCTCTTGGAGCCGAAAACGTGTTGAATACCTGCTCGGTGTTTCTAAGGCGCAAGCGAACCGTATCTTAATGAGATTGAGGGGTAGTAAACTCGAGCGGATCCCATTTCATGTACAAATTCTCGAACTGCTCTCAGATGGGGAGAAAACAACATCTGAGATCCTTGAATCAATTGACGGGAATCCAGGCTCTATTAAAAACGAACTCACCCATCTTGTAGAAATGGACGAGATTGTGAGAATTCGGCGCGGTGTTTATGCCTTAGCATAGTCAGTTACCTATCCTTTCAAATCGCATTTTTTCCACATAATTCATCAAAATAAGATTTTTTCATACAAAAATTGTATAAAAAACACAATTTTTGTGTTTTTTTCTTGCAAAGCGGAATTTATTAATGTATAATTAAAATATGACTGAAATCCATTCATACATCATACGTCATTATGATTCCAGTCATGTTGAATTATGCCGAATTAAATCAAAAGGGGATTTGGCAGGGCACAGAAAGGGTAATCCCAGAAGCGCATCCTCTCTACCGCTCGCCAACCCCTTTTTTTAAGTCATTCCGGTGAATATCCCCTCATACAAGCAAACAACACAGAGTGCCCCGACTCTCAATAAGTATCGGCTATTGTTTCATTCACTGTCTCACGCCACGAATCTTCAAACAACATACGGAAAGACATCGTATTGTTATTGGGTGCGGTGACATTCATCGTGCCGTGTTGCGTGGCGTTTCGATATGCTGTCTCTAATGTTTTGATAAGTTTCTGTTTGTAAGTGGTGTCGCTATTCCCCTCAAGGTGCTGTCCCTTGGTTTCAAAGAGGCAGAGACGTTGTGGTCCCGTTTGATTTCGTTGGAGGCACGCAATAAAATCAGGGTAAACGCGGTCGCGTCGCCACCCTTGCAAGAAATACCCTTGCTTCGCGGCGATGCGGTGCCACCATTGGATCGCGCTCTGTTTGTCTAAGTAGAGAGCGAAATCTGTTTCCAGATTGTTAAATTCCGCTTCAAACACTTTTTCAAAAAGGTTCTGTTGTAACGGATCGCCGTGTGGATGCGTCATCGGTTTTGCCTCAGGTGTGAGACTGACCACAAGTGTTTTTTCCATCTCGTAGTTTAACGCGCCATCTGCTTGTAGGTTAAACTGGATTTTTCCGGCTTCCAACTTTTCTCTGAAAACGGTCTCGGCGAGCTTATCAACGCGAGCATGCAAACGACGTTTCAGGTACTCAGAGAGATATAACTGATGCGTGTATAATGTTTCTTCGTCAATGCCTTCTTCACGGTAGTCAGCGAGCGTCGCTTTCACGATGCGAGCAGCATGCCATGGGTTCGGTAGCACATCACCGAGGCGTCGAACGAAAAATGCTATTTCCAAGTTATGTGCCGCACTCTCTTGCAACCTTTTATCAATTACCGCCTCGTCTTGGAGATGGATAGTGGCGCGGATCTCTTGAAGTTGTGTCTCCTCTCCCAAGTTAATAGGTGCTACCGGACCGAGTTGATGCCAGTCAATTGCGCTGAGAATGTCACGTTCATAATTGAGTTCTCGCCACTTTCGCCCCTGTTTGTGAAGGACCCGCGGTAGGAAAATGTCTACGTCCCGGTATCCTTGTTTACGCCCGATAGTTCGTTGAACACGTTCTACACCGGTGCCCTCAACAAAGTTCCCTAACCCTGTCAATCCTTCTGCTTCTAATCCTTTCTTGACGTTTTCGACTGCTCTTTTGACCCCCTGATTGTAGCAGACGATATAACAACTATCCAATTCTGTAAGGTTTGTGGCACGGGCATAAGGTTGACGCATTACTCTGCCGATAAGCTGCGTCATTGCTGTCGCCGCGGTGGTATTGTCAAGAAGCGCGAGGAGATATGCAAATGGACAGTCCCATCCCTCCTTTAAAGCATCTTTCGTAATAATATAGCGGACGGGACAGAATGGACTCATGAGGTCTATTCCCGCGAGTTCATCCTGTTCTGATGATTTCACCTTGACCTGTTCTGCTGGCACCCCCAATGCCTCAATGAGTTCGTCGCGAGCATCCTCGGCGTGTACCTTCACACCGTCGCGCTGGTTTTTGCCGGTGCGATCAACTCGAATGACAGCAATAGGACGGATATAGCGGTCCTCTGTTTGCTGATACTCTTTCGCTGCCTCCTCAAGTTTATCACGTTCTTCCTTCGTCTGTGCGAGGGTATACTTCCAATCCGAGTTCGGAAAATTTCTGAGTTGAATCGGGAGTTTTATCATCTCTTCCTCTTTGAGTGCAAGACCGGAGACGTTGACGAGGATATTGCTGATACCGAGTTTCGGTGTGGCAGAGAGTTCTAACACGAAGCGGGGATTGAGCCGATTTACGGCTTCCACAAAGCCTTTATTTCGTTCCACGTCAGGACTTCCGTAAGCCTTGTGCGCTTCATCTAAAATCACTGTTGGACGGAGCAGCTTCAGGACGTTAAAAAGACTCTGTTTGATGAGTGCATCTTTGGGGTTTCTGGCGAGCCGCGGTTGTGCGGTTTGATCGTCTTTTGCGGTTTCAAGGTCGGGATGTTTTTCTGAGAGTGCCTGATGTTCCCGCACGTCGTCCTCAACAGGAAAGAATGATGCATAACCGCTACTATCGCGGAAAATCTTGAGGAA
This sequence comes from Candidatus Poribacteria bacterium, assembly GCA_965208635.1. Classification (GTDB taxonomy): domain Bacteria; phylum Poribacteria; class WGA-4E; order WGA-4E; family WGA-3G; genus WGA-3G. The sequence continues at coordinate 3,096,973 of OZ242349.1, read as the reverse complement.
TTCTTTGTTTCGGTTTCGGTTTGCGGCGGGAAGCATGAGGAGCATCACACAGAGGTGATTTTCAATATCTTGCTTTGTGAATCTGTCATCTTTTTGGAGCAGTTTGACACGACCACCGGAAGCGCGCTCCAGAATTTGTCGATACGGATGCTCTTTATTCCGAAAAGCGTCCCACGTTTGCGTATAGATGGCTTTGGTTGGGACAAGCCACAGCACGAAACCCGTGCCAAGTTTCAAGTGGCGCACTGCCTCCACACCTAATAGGGTCTTACCACCACCTGTCGGGACTTTTAGGCAGACATGCGGAATCGGTTCACCAGCGGCACTCTCACGCGAAATGTGCTCTGGAATCAAATCCTGTCCCTGCGCATTTGGAACGCCCGGCAGGACAGAGGTTTTTCGTAAATTTTCCCATGCAATGTGTGGGTAATCCTCCGCTTGCTTCGCCAAATTCGCTGCCTGTTCCATCAAGAAGTCTGGAATTCCATCGGATGCGAGATATGTGGCGGCTTCATCTGCTTGTTGGCGCGCCTCCTTGAGTGCCTCCAAGTAACGATCTAACGTATCTAATGCCTGTTGCTGGTAGTCTTTGAGTTCCATTGTGCGATCACCTATAGTAAATTTTTAAATTCACAATCCGCGCAGACTCGGTAGGTGGGGAATGTAATACAAGGAATGGATTTAGTCTATTCCCAGACGAAATCCCCTAACCACACCACTTGATACTCCCACGCCTAAAGTCGTGGGATTCTTGCTTCGTCATTTCGTGCCTCCCGCAAGTGGAGGACTTACAGAAACTCCACAAGCGTTTTACGTCTCGGTATATCCTACCGTGACGTGTTTTAGATTGATTGCTGCGTTTTGGTCTCGGTCTATCGACGTTCCGCAGTTACTACAATGATACTGTCTATCCGAAAGTGTTAAGTCGTTTTTCTTGTCTCCGCAACTGCTACAAATCTTTGAACTGGCGAAAAACCTGTCTGCACAATCGGAATGCCAAGCATTTCGGCTTTCGTCTTGAGTTTCTCAAGAAAACCTCCGAGTGCCGCATCAGATAATGCTTTTGCTAACTTCCTGTTTTTTAGCAGATTCGTAACCTTGAGTGTCTCAATCGCAATCGCACCTGCTATATTGACGATTTCTGTCGTTGCCTTGTGGTGAACGTCGCACCGGATACACGCAATGCGATAGTGGATCCGCTCCACAATCCGCTTTTGCTTATACCAGTTTTGACTCAAGAAAACTTTGCGACTTAACTTGCGTTGCTCACGTGCTAATTTTCGCTCATACCGCTTGAGTGCCTTCGGGTTCTCGTATTTTATGCCGTTATCCAACGTTGCGAGTGTATTGATACCCACGTCAATTCCGATTGTAGGATGCGTTGATATTTCAACAGCCTTGGTGTTCTCTACGTCAACAACTTGGGTATCCTTTACTTCGGCATTACTTATGAACCTATCGACATATTCTGACGACGCTTGGCACTCATAGATAGGGTCTTGGACTTCTACAGAGATAGACGCAAACCAACGATGTGCTGTCCTCGATATGGTAACAGATACGATTTTACCCACAAAACGCAATTCCTCAAAAGTGCGTATCCAACCGATTTTCGGTAGCTTGATACGTTTGCCTTCTACACGCACGGCTTGTTCGTCAGTTGTGTAGGAATGCTTACACCCTCGTTTTTTGAGCTTCGGGAACTTCGCACGCTTTAATTTCCAATTGTCTATCGCTTCACCGAGATTCTGCACGGCATACATAGCAGCACGCTGATCTTGTGATTTCGTCCAATCATACGCTTTCTTTTTCTCATTAAAGCGTTTGTTAAGATCATACATGGATAAGAAATTATCCGCTGAGAGTCCGGCTTTAAAATCAGACAAGGCAGAGTTGTAGGCGAACTTCGCATAACCGCATTGCTGATAAAACCACGCAATCTGATCGCAGTTGGGGCGTAACGCAATCTTATGTGTCTTTATCATGGTATATCACGGCTCACGGTTTTAACCCCTGACAAGTGGGTAGGCAGACACACAACCTTGCGATTGTGCTTGTCATGTCTGCCACCGTGATATAGTAATTATATCACAATTTACCCATGTTGGTCAAGTCTTTTTTTACTCGAAAAAGCACGAATCACGTGGGACGGACCCAAAGCTAAAGCATTGGGATTGTTAAGTGTTATCCTTCACACCGGGAATTTCCTGTATCCAGCCGATCCACCAGCCTCCGTCCTATTGGATAACTGCGGTATAGCTCTGTGTCATCAGTTCCGTCCTCCTTGTTGTAGCATAAACTGTTAGTTTGTGCAGCATTCGGTATAATCGTAGGTTGGGTTGAGCGGTAAAAACCAAGACACTGGAGTTTACCCCCGGCAACTCCCCTATTTCAATGACTTGTTCTGTGTAAATAGAGATAGCAAAACCCAACATCCCAAACGGTGCTGGTGTGAAAAGGCGTTGGGTTTCACTTGTATTCTGGTGCGTTCAGGTGCTTTGTGCGTTTGAAAATCATCGCCGCTATGAGGTCTTCAATCAGGCCTCGTTCAACCCAACCTACGGGATTTTGACAAAATATTTACACACCCATGAATGACACGAACAGCTTTCTATGTATCTGAAATACGATGAATATTGTAGGGTAACTGGCAGAAAGTGATACCTAAATCCGTCAACTCTTTCTGGCTGATGAATTTTTGAGGGGCATAGACGTAAGCCTTTTTACCGGTTTCCCTGCATACTTTGGCAATCTGCTCTGCACATTCTCCATCTAACGCCGACTTATTGCTCTCCAAAAATTGTAGTGTCGGTTCATAGATGAGATAAAAACGGATGTCGTCGGTCTCGCCAAAGCAGTAATCTTCCTGCTCTGAGATTGCGGTTAGTGCATTTCCCGTGGCAGTATAGGCGATGTAGTCGGCTAAAGCCTCGTAGGTAGGGAGTGTTTCGCCGGTGAGCATGCCTTCTTCGTCAATCGGTTCACCGAGGGTGCAGTAGGTGAAGGAACCGCCGAGGCCGTTCCGAAGTGCCTCATCTTTGGCATTTTCAACCCCGTTTATGACACGACGGACGCGTTCAGCGGTAATGGTGTCTGCGTAGTCCTCACATTCCACAAGGATAAACTTGCGATTTCCACCATCTTCTTTGTTCAAAGCAAGGACAGCATGGGCGGTGGTGCCGCTGCCAGCAAAAGAATCTAAAACGATGTCCCCAGGACCAGCACCGGAAATGCTTATTAAGTCATGTAAGAAATGCGGAGATTTCGGATAATCAAATATTCTTGTGCTATCAAAAATTTCTTTTACAGTAGTTGTTGCAGTAGTGGCAGAGTACTTGGGTGAATAAAATGTTGACTTTGGTTTTTTTGACGGGATAACTCCAGTTGGAGGCCGCTGTTTCTTATGTAACATCCAACTATCTCCCGACCAAATAGCCAGAATCTCATCTGGATTTGCTGCAACAGTATCTCGGCCCCAACGCCAAGTAACTTCTTTATCTTCATCAGCAATCGGCCAAAGTTCTGTTGATGTTCCAGGTTTTGGCTCTACTCCTACTGTCCCATCCTCATGCACATATATCGGATAAAAGAGATTTGGTCTTTTCTCTCTAGGAGCGTTTTCGCCACTGTACTTCAGATTGGCACCTTTTTTGTACCAGCCGACATCGTCTTCGAGCCAATCATCAATTTCATCATCATGCAAAGGCACTTCATGTAAAAGTGCTGATCTAGCAACTTTCTCATAAACGAGTACACTTTCATGGGTAGTAGTGAAACCTCTATTGTCACGACTTCCTTTTAGATTAAGAACTGCTGCAAGGCACGCAATAAACGTCTCAGCCCCAAATATTTCGTCCATGATCATTCGCAAATGATGCTGCTCATGATGGTCAATAGAAACGAAAATAACACCATCATCGGACAGCAATTCGCGTAACAAATGTAGGCGCGGCCACATCATGCAAAGCCATTTGTCATGAAGTTCAAGGTCTTCACCATCAACCGGGCTGTTTTGAGCAAACCACGCTTGCATCAAAGGGCTATTCACCCGGTCATTGTACACCCATGCCTGACTACCTGTATTATATGGCGGGTCGATGTAGATACACTTGACTTTGCCAGCGTATTTCGGGAGAAGTGCCTTCAGGGCGTGTAGGTTGTCGCCGTGGATGATAAGGTTATCGTTGAGGGATGGATCGTTGTCGCCAGTAAGGGATTTGTCTGCGTTTGTTTGTAGGGTGCGGACGGGGACGGTGAGGTGATGTCCATAAATGAACTGTTTACCTTTGAAATCGAGTGAGGGCATAGGGATTCCTCAAAAAATCTTATATTATTGCGAAATACACCACAAAAATACATTATATTGCATAATATATCGTAATTATAGCACAAATTGCATAATTTTGCGTAAAAAACTCATAAATATGCCTAATTTATCATAATTTTAGCATAAAACGCTTATAATTGCGTATAATTGCCTCAATCTCGCCTACCTCATTTTTTATGGGATAGGACTTAGCATAATCTTCAGTGTCAAACCCCCGTCCTTTAGGCTTACTGTTACCCACAAATCTAATGTAGGTTGGGTTGAGCGAAAATAGACAAAGAAACGTCGTTCATAACTCAGAATCCCGCTCTCACTGACCGTTCTGTCTCCGGAAGGTAGTATAGCGAAACCCAACTTCACCAAGGGACACGGATAAGGCGTTGGGTTTCACTTGTATTTTGATGGTTTGAGGTCTTTGGAGTCTTGAAAGTCATTTTCTTCTGTGGATTTTCTAATAGGTTTCTGTTCAACCCAACCTACGAACTTATGGGTAATAGTAAGGTCCTTTAGGGCGGAGATGTAGACACCGCCTATAGTTGTGTGAAAAAAACACATTTGATATTAACCTAAAATTGTGGTATAATTAAAGTATCCGTTGGAAACCAGCAGAACAAGCGTCGTCTCTCGGTGGCGTGCTGGTTTCCTCCCACTTGTTCGGGGAATAAAGACGGATAACGGATATACCATGAGAAAAGCCTACGGGTTCAAACTCCAGTCTCAAAAGAACGTCATCAAACTCGGCAACATGATTGATGATATGTGGGGCATCCACTTGCATATCATGCTGTTGGCACGTCGGTATCGTCGTATGTTTGGAAAGGATGTCTCTGCATACAAACTCAAAAAACATGTTGCGAAACTCAAAAAACGGACGAAACCGCACTGGGCAGACTTGCCGAGTCAAGTTGTGCAAGACGTTGTGTTGCGGTATGGCAAATCCCAAGACGCTTTTTTTCAGAATATCAAGGACCGTAAAGCAGGACTTACTACGCGTAAAGTCGGTAGACCGAAAATCAAACCGCGCCATAAATACAACTCTATGACGTTTACCCAAGTGGGCTATACACTTGAGGGGAATCGTATCAAAATCAATTGTATAAATACATGGTTTTCCTTTCACAAACACCGTGATATTGAAGGTACCATCAAGACAATCACCATTAAGCGTGATAGGTGCGGAGACTCTTGGATATACTTTTCGTGCGAGAATGTTGATGATTCCCAACCCAAACCCAAGACGGGTAAGAGCGCAGGATTTGATTACGGAAACAAAACATTCCTCACCAGCGACGCAGGTAACAAAATAGATTCCCCGCAGTTTTTCAAACAATCACTAAAGATGTTACAGACTTTGAGCAAAGCATTGAGTCGCACAGTTAAAGGTTCGGGTAATTGGTATCGTGCTGCACGTGCGTTGGCAAGACAACATAGAAAAGTAGCCCGACAAAGAGAGGATTGGCAGTGGAAATTTGCTACCCAACTTTGCACGGAGTTTGATACACTTTGCTTTGAGACACTCAACCTTTCGGGTATGAAACGCCTTTGGGGACGCAAAGTCTCTGACCACGCCTTCTATCAGTTTCTTCAGATATTGGAACAGAAATGTGCAAAGCATGGCAAAAAACTGAAAAAGATCAGCCAGTGGACCCCGACGACAAAGCCATGCAGTGATTGTGGCTATCATAACAAAAATCTTTCTCTTTCAGATAGACAGTGGACATGTCCGGAATGTGGTTCACACCACGATAGAGACGTCAACGCTGCTATCAATATCAAACGGGCGGGCTTGGCCGCCTAAAGTGGAGCGGTTGTTAGACGTTCAACCTTCGGGAAGAACGCTTACCGCAAGGAAGCACAAGCCCCACGCTTTAGCGTGTGGGTACCATTGACGTAGACATCTGAACTTTCATACTCAGTACCACTTTAAAAATCCTTGACATCCTTCCCAAAACTGTATACAATGCAACCCTAAGCAATGTATGTTTTATACGGAGGTATCTCATGCCGACAATCGAAACAGTTTTTAACTCGCCAGGCCCCCAACCCAACGGAATGCAAGCCACCGAAGACGGACTCTGGATTCTCGACCAGCAGACAAACGAGGTGCATCTCGTCTCATATCAGGGAGATGTGAAAAAGACACTCGCCACCGATTCTGATAAGGGTAGCGGTATTACGGATACAGGCGACACGCTCTGGCTCGCGTCCACCTACAGTTGCGAAATTCTTTTAACGGATCCAGAAAGTGGCAAAACGCTCGCTTCTTACGAGACACCCGGTGCAGAGCAAACAGGCGCGCACGGCTTAGAATGGCGCGATAATAAACTCTGGATAGCAGTACCTCCCTCTGCAACGATTTATCAGGTCGATGTGGAAGACGGTTTCAAAGTGATTCACACGCTTCCCGCTCCCGGTATTCGACCGCACGGTATCGCATGGATAGGCGACGATCTCTGGTGCGTTGAGACGAACCATCGCGCCATCTTCCATCTCAATCCAGAAGATGGCAGCCATTTGAACAAAATCGAGATACCGGAACCCCATCCTGAACCGCACGGAATGACCTACTGGGACGGGTATTTCTGGTATTGCGATGCACACACAACCGAGGTGTGCCGCGTGGCATTATCCTGATGAAGACAGTGGGACGACTCTTAAATATGGAGGCAAATCCCGCCGCGGTGAACATGGCGATTGACGAGGTAATTTTGCTCACGCAGAAGGCACAACCGAACCCGACGTTGCGGTTTTATGAATGGTCGTCCCCAGCTTTCAGTTTCGGCTACTTCCAAGACATTGCGTCAGAAGTTGATGTGGAGGCGTGTCGCGCAGACGGCATCGAACTGGTGAAAAGGATGACTGGTGGTGGCACAGTTGTGCATGGATGGGAATTAACCTATACGCTGGTGCTCCCACGCGACGCTGCGGAAATGGATATTTCCGACGTGTATCAACGCATTGGACAATCTCTCGTCAAGGCGTTTCAGAAACTCGGTGTCCCCGCCCAATGCTACACCGCGTGCCCTGATTCCTCCGAAACTGTTCCAAATATTTGTCTGACAAATCCCGCTGAGCATGACGTTATGTCCGACGACAAGAAGTTAGCAGGTGTTTCCGTGAGGCGTACCCGAGATGGGATAATGTTTCAAGGGTATATCTCATTAGATATACCACCCTCCTTTATCCTCAATCGCGTTTCAAAAGACCCAGAAGTCCAGCAGAGCGTGCGCGAAAAATCGACTGCTATCAACATAGATGGACGTTTTATAACAAGGGACGCGCTCATTCAAGCCGTCTCTGAAACATTTGAAATCGGAATTGCGTTTAATTCAGGAAAACTGTCATCAATGGAACGAGTGGAAGCAGAAACCTTGGTTGAGACTAAGTATGCTACAGCAGCGTGGAATTATGGATGAAGGAAAATTAGAAAATAGCAACGAAACCGTAGCCCGTAATGAAATGGAGGGCGGATATACGGAAAGGCCCGCCCATGTCTAAACCCTCCTTACCGAACCGCAAGGAAAATTTAAAAACCGTTCTTATTCCACAGGGCGCGTTCATCATGGGCACCGATATTGAAGCATTCTACGGCACCGCCTTAGCCAACTCAGAGCACGCTAAACTTGATGAAGCACCGATGCACGTCCGCTTTCTGGAGGCATACCTCATTGAGCAGTACCCCGTAACAAACGCCGAATACGCTACGTTCGTACAGGAAACGAATCATTCACCTCCGCCATATTGGAAAAATGGGGACTTCGCCCCTGAAGATGCGAACCTTCCAGTTGTTCACGTGAGTTGGCACGATAGTAACGCGTACGCACAATGGGCAGGCAAGCGACTACCGACAGAGGCAGAATGGGAGAAAGCCTGCCGCGGTCCCGATGGCCGGATTTATCCGTGGGGGAATGTCTTTGTCCCCGATGAATCTGAATCCACAGAAACCCCTGCGGAAACCCTACAGATCCTGACGACATCTCTCACCCCTGTAGGCGTTCGTCCGACCACGGTAAGCCCCTACGGTGTTGGCGACGCGGCAGGAAACGTTTGGGAATGGACTGCCGATTGGTATCAACCCTATTCTCATTCAAACCGTCCAACACTTAAACAGGCGGTGGGTGACAAACAGAAAGCCTTGCGTGGAGGATCATGGTTAGAAGTACGTGATGGTACAGCGGAACGCTATTTTCGGTGCGCCAATCGTTTACATGCGCCGCCAGACTTTGCCGCTGGAAATATCGGTTTTCGTTGTGTGCGCGAGGTGCCATCCGAACAAGTTACCGAATCGGTGCATGTCCCTGTGGAACCACTCGCTGACTATGTAAAGCAACGGAAGTTAAGTAACCTGCGTCTCCTTCAAAAACGGACACAAAAAAACAGTCTCAAAGACACCCTCATTGCCGTCCTGCTCATCGGGGCAGCAATTTACGGTATTGCAGTGAAGCCTGAGTTGGTATTGGGTGCTGTGACAGCCGGTATTATCGGAGCTGGATTTCTTTTTTCTGCAGGCGTGAATTTCTGGCGGAGATGGCGCGCAGTGAGACGAAAGAAGGAGATTGACCTTGAAAAAACTTGACATCTAAACATTTTGGTGTTACTCTAATTGCTAAGTTGCTGAATCCATCGAAAGGTTAAACGAAAATGCAATCATTCAAAATTATTGTTGAAAAACATGCAAGTGGCTATGTTGCTTATCCAATCGGACTAAAGGGTATAGTTGTTGGACAAGGGGATATTTACGACGAAGCTGTAGCTGATGTAACCTCCGCACTTCGATTTTACATTGAGACGTTTGGTACGGAAGAACTTGAAGCAGAAGAGCCTGCCTTGGATGTGTTCATAGCCGAAGTGAATGTCTGATGTCCCGATTTCCCGTAGATGCACCTAAACAAAAAGTGCTCCGTGCGTTAGAAAGATTGGGATTTCAGATCGTTCGTGAAAGAAATCATATTTCCATGGTACGAGAAAATCCAGACGGAAGCAAAAATCGTTTGGTTATGCCGAATCATCGCCGTATCAAAGGGTCAACCTTGCGTCAGATATGTACCCAATCTGGGATTTCCAGAGCCGAATTTCTGGAAGTTTATAGACAAATCTAAATAATAATGTACTTTGATGTGAATTAACGAGTACATTTCTTCGGAGGAACACCATGAACCCGCTATGTTTGGAACACTGTTTGACTGAAACAGAAAAACAGCAATTTGAAGACAACGGTTTCTTTGTGGTTGAGGACGCCATCCCACAGGAGATGGTTGATAAGTTGATCGCCGCTGTTGACCGAGTCGGGGCAGAGCATTTAGAAAAAGATGAACTCCCGTCCGATGCACGTTTCAACCTCCTCGATTTTGTCGGTAGAGACGATAGCTTCATTGAACTACTTGACTGGCACACGACCTTCCCGAAGGTTTGGGGAATTTTGGGGTGGAACATCAAACTCTACCATTCACATCTGATTGTGCTACCGCCACTCCCAACAGAAGAGCGCGACGAACAGAAACGTCTCGGTTGGCACCAAGATAGTGGTAGACTTAATTTTGAATTGGAGGGCGATCCGCGACCCCGCGTATCGCTGAAAGTGGCATTTTTCCTCACGGATACATCCGTGCCGGGACGCGGTAATTTCTCGGTGGTACCGGGTAGCCAGAAATCGAATACGTTAGAAATGCCCGATGATCCTACGGCGGATCCCGAGGGTGCGATCCCTGTATTTGCCAAACCGGGAACGGCTGTCTTTTTCGACCGCAGACTCTGGCATTCCGCAGGACGGAATACCTCCGACATCACTCGGAAAGTCCTGTTTTACGGCTACAGTTACCGCTGGCTGCAACCCCGCGATGACATGACCGTAGAACATTACATGGAAAGTTCTGATCCGATTCGCCAACAGATTCTGGGTAAAAGCACAGGTGGGCACGGCTTTACATCGCCCGGTGAAAAGGATGTGCCACTTCGCGCGTGGATTCAGGAAAACCTCGGTTCTGACGCAGTCGCGCGCTAACATGAAAACATAAAGGGCGGGCAACGCCGCTCGCCCTATATTCTGCCTTGGATGCGCATCCTCCCAAAAAACTCAAATCCCACATTTTTTGGCAATTCTAAAAAAGAAAATTGTATACTTTTATACAACAATGCGAGTCCCGCATAAGAACATCTAAACACGTTTGCCAGGAATAGACCCTGTTCACATGACTTACATGGCGTTCGCACGTTCCGTTTCTTCTCCTTTTTCTGACTGAATAGAGGCAACCGAACTTCCTGCTCACATGCTGTAAACTCTTAAATCGGACTCACGTTGAATATATCGTATACAATTCTCTAATACGGATAGGAGTTGCCAGTTTTCATGAAGCCCCTTTTTTGCCTACTAACGGTATTTTGGATTCCCGCAGTTGCCTTTTCTCAGACAGGGACAATTCAGGGCACTGTTTATAACAACAGTACCAAAGAACCCTTAGCAGGCGCAGAAGTTCTCATCGTTGAAATCGACACACGTCAGAAAACCGATGAAAATGGAAAGTTCGTTTTTAGTGCCATTCCCGCAGGAACCTATACTTTAATTACCACGGTGCCCGATACTGAGTTGTCGCAACGCACCTCGATTGTTGTCACAGCAGAAGAGACGCTGGAACCCGAAATTTACGTCGAAACATCGCAGTATCGTCTTGAGGGGGTCGAGGTAACCGGCGAAAGTGCTCCGAAGACTGTCAGCAAAAAAAGCCTCCAAGCACAAGAAATTACACGCATACCCGGTACAGCCGGTGACGCGCTTCGCGCTCTCCCAGCGATTCCCGGCATCGGTGTCGCAAATGATTTTAGTGGTGCCCTCTATATTCGCGGGGGTTCCGATGAAGATAACCTCTACTATTTCGACCGAGTGCCTGTTGGTTATCCATACCACTTTGGCGGGATCGTCTCATCCTTGAGTTCCGAGATTATTGATCGAATTGATGTCTACGCTGGCGGCTATGGTGCTGAATATGGCGTGGATTCCCAAGCCGTAATCGACATCTATTCACAAGATAGCAGTCCAGCAAATTTACGTGGAAAATTTAACCTCAATCTTCTCTTTTCAGAGGGACTGCTTCAAGGCAAAGTCGGCGAAAAGGGCTACTGGTATGCCGCGGGTCGCAGGAGTTACATCGACCTTTTCATCGGATCCCTGTCATTTGATACCGGAGCGATCACTGCTTTTCCGCGTTTTTGGGATTATCAACTAAAAGCTGGCTACGACTTCAACGAAAAGCATCAACTCTTTTTTAATATCTTTGCTTCTGGTGATCGGTTTGCTCTGAAACTGGATGGTGAAAATGTAGACGAAGATTTCCAAGGAAACGTGAGTTTTGAGAGCGGCTTCGAAGGGGCAGGCATCCATCTTCGCTCCTTTTTGACAGAACGCCTCACTTCCTATCTATCGCTGACCCGTTCAAAATTCCTATTCGATGTCAATTTCGGTCCAACACTTTCGCTGGAAATTGATGCCCCAGACTATGTGCTGCGCGAGGATCTTATTTATGAGTTAAACCCGAAGCACCGCCTGGAATCTGGGTTAATCCTCGGCTTTGAACCCGGACGGGTTACTGGAACCTTCACTCGGATACCCGATGAGGGTGAAACCGATTATGACATTCGGTTCGAGGAAAAAGTAGCCCTTGACGAGACCGTGCGTGGGCAACGCCTTGAAGCCTATTTGCAAGACAGATACGCACTGTTGCCATTTTTGTCAGTTGTGTTTGGGCTGAGATTTGATTATTTCAATCGCATTGATCAGCTTTCCGTCCAGCCGCGCGGCAGTGTGCTCGTGGAACTTCCGAACAGTTCTGAGATCCAATTCGCTTATGGAATTTACAATCAAACCCCGCTACCACCACAACTCTCTCCCAGTATTGGTAACCCCGCCTTGAAGTCGAGTCGGGCAAGCCACTACATTCTTGAACTGAAACGGCCACTTTCACAGGATACAGAAATCAAAATGGCAGCCTATTACAAAAACCTTGCCGACTTGGTGACTGTTGACGAAGAAACTGGATATCTCAATCAAGGGGTTGGGTACGCGCAAGGCACCGAGATTTTCCTGCGACACCGCAGTGGTGATCGATTTTTTGGATGGATTTCCTACGCGTACGCGCTCTCTAAACGCCGCGATCGTCCTGATGAACCGTATCGCTTCTATTCATTTGATCAAACGCACGTTGCTACCTTCGCCGCGAGTTACAACCTCACCCCTACATGGGAGCTTGGCGCAAAGTGGCAGTACCGCACCGGCAACCCCTATACGCCTATTGAAGACGCTACGAAAGTACCCGACCCGAGAGGGAACGGACGCCCTATCTACAGACCTATCTATGCTGAAACCAACTCTGATCGTTTGCCGCCGTACCACAGACTCGACCTACGCGTCAGTAAAACATTCCAGTTTAGTAGGTGGAAATTAGGGATCTTCTTGGAACTCCTAAACGCCTATAATCGAAAGAATTTGCTTGATTACAGATACACATATACCGACGACATTGAGTCAGGCGGCGTTAATATAGAGCGAGAAGATGCTAACCAGTTGCCTATTCTTCCTTACTTGGGGATCACAGCGGAATTTTAAACGTTTTTTCGAGGAGACAAAATCTGAAGCAAATATTAATCCTCCTAATTCTCCTATTACCCTTGGATGCCTTCGGACAGACTGGTGAGGGTGATATCAGTGAGTCAGACGCAGCGCAGGATGAAGATTCACGTCCTGTTACCACATTAGAGACAATAATCGTCGAGGCAGAACCATTCCAAAAAAGACCACAACGGACGTTGCCCGGAGACTTGCTCAGGCGCGCGCCAGGCAGTGCTGGAGATCCACTGCGTGGGATCGCCCGACTTCCGAGCGTCGGGACAGTTAACGATTTCTTCGGAGCACTTTCTGTGAGAGGTGGTGCCCCGGGAGATAATCTCTATTACTTTGATCGATTGCCGTTAGGGTACCCTTATCATCTCCTCGGTATCGTCTCAGTGATGAGTTCCGAGACCATCGGGAAAATAGATGTGCATCCGGGTGGCTTTGGTGCTGAGTTCGGTGCCGACTCACAGGCGGTGATTGATATACATTCCCATCCGCAAAAACTGGAGTCTCTCGGGTGGTTGGATGGAATGCTAAAACCGAGTTTTATCTATTCTGAAGGCTCTCTCAGTGGTGCTTTATCCTTTCAAGAGAACCCCACAGCGGATGTTCCAAAGGAAACGGATAAAAAATCGTCTATTTTCCATGTTTCCAAGAATATACTTCTCGGCGATGCTCAGATATTCGGGAGAGATGCAGACAAAACGAGCGCAAGACCGGCGAGTACCGACCAGGAATTCTTAGAAAACAGGGTGTTACCTGGGCAAGGTTATTGGTACGCTTTCGGGAGACGCAGCCATTTGGAACCATTTTTTGAGTTGGCTTCAAGGTTAGTAAATCTTGAAGACCTCGTCCGACAGGTGCCACGTTTCTGGAGCTATCAGTTAAAGGGCATCTATAAACTCAATAACGCCCACGGCTTAGTGCTTAACGCAGTCACGGCGTATGATGCATCTAAATTGCAATTGGGAGCAGATGAAGTTCACGACAGCGATCTCCAAGGTCCTTTGAATTCAGAAAATCCTTTCGATGTCCAAGGAATTCATTTTTACTCTCGGTTATTGCCGAGATTTCGCTCTATTCTGTCATTCACCCGTTCTTTCACAGAAAATGAAATCGCTTTTGGTGAAGAGTACTACTACCGGACCGCAGCCTCTGTTTATGCACTCCGAAATGATTTCACTTATACCACATCCTCGGAGAATACTGACGAAGCTATAGAATTCGGCTATTTGCTCTCAAGTACCCCTTCAACTGTTACGAGTCATGGGGCGCGCCGCCCTGAAGAAGGAGATCCAGATCGCGAATTCCGGATTCGGCACAACTTGAAAACAGTCGATGTCACGGAGACACGAAACCTCCATCGCTTAGAGGGGTATCTCCAAGCTCGGCAGAATCTATTCTCTTCTAATGTTTGGGGCACTTTCGGAGTGCGAGCGAGTTACTTTAATCTGACGGATAACCTATCCCTTCAGCCACGTGCACAACTCGGTTTTAACCTTCCGTGGGAAGCACTTCTATACTTCAACTATGGACGTTATGCGCAGAATCCGAGATTAGAGCAATTTGTGCTGGGTGTAACGCCCAACGCTTCCCTCGAACAGAGTCTTGCAACGCATTACGTCCTTGAGTTAAGACAAACACTATCCCCCAATTTAAAAATGAATATCGCCGGTTACTACAAAACACTGCAAGATCTCGTTATCTACAATAAAGATGAGAAGCAGTATCAGAACGGTCAAGAAGGATTTGTGCGGGGATTTGAAGTTTCTTTTCAACACAAAATTTCCGATACCTTTGACGGGTGGGTGGCGTATGCTTACACAGTCTCTAAACGCCGCGATTTTCCTGAAAAATTCCATCGGTTCTATACTTACAATAGTCCGCATGTTCTGACCCTTGCAACGAATTACAGCGCGCCTGAAGGGCTACTGCTCTCCATCCCACTCATCGAATCATTAGATATAAACGCAAAGTGGCAATACCAGAGCGGTGTACTCTATGCGTCTTTGGTAGGTCGTAAGCCCTTTACGAGCTTTCGCACGAAGGAGAAAAAATGGCTACCGGTTCATGGGGAATGGAAGCGCACCCCACCGTATCACCGATTGGATTTGAGTCTCCGATTTAGTTTGTTAGGCGATTTAGAAGATAAAGGTTGGGAATTAGGACTGGCACTTGAGATATGGAACGTCTATAACCGCAACAATATACTTGAAGTTCGCTACAGCCAGAATTTTACAAAAGAGGAACCGATTTCGCAATTACCAATTATTCCATTTCTGGCGATAACATTGGAATTTTGATGAACCCATCCAAATTAAAATTTATATAGTCCAATTTGCGTCTTTTCTCGTCTTTATAAATTACATCTCTTTACCTTCAAAGGAGGCGATATTTTTTGGACGACTATCTATTTTCTTCACCAAAATTCCAAAGCATCACAATCTATTTGTTCCTTATCGCGCTGTTGCATACCCTCGCTACTGTGGGAGGGGTTTGTAACCCCGATGACCCACACACCGAATCGCATGATTACCAGATTAAGGCATATCGCACTTACGAGAGTGTCGAAATTGACGGTGATTTAACGGAAGAGGATTGGAAACACGCCGAAACGATTGACCAGTTTGTGCAGATTGAACCCTATGAAGGCGAGATCGGTTCCGAATCAATGGAGGTTAAGGTTCTCTACGATAACGAGAACATTTATTTCGGGTTTACCTGTTTCGACTCAGAGATATCGAAGATTGTCGCGAATGAGATGCGCCGTGATTCCCGCGACTTGCACGACAACGACACCGTGTTCCTGATATTAGACACGTATGACGACAAACGGAGCGGCTTCTTCTTCCGTGTGAACGCTCTGGGTGCGATACAAGACAGAGCCGTAACGAACAGTGGCGACACGCTCAATAGGGATTGGGATGCCGTTGTAGAATGCAAATCGAAAATTAACGACACGTATTGGACTTCCGAGCTGAGTATCCCATTTAGCCAACTTCGTTTCAAACAGAGCGATCAAATAGTCTGGGGTATAAACACCGGTCGCGAACTCGCCCGAAACCAAGAAGAGATGATATGGGTCCCTGTCCCTGCTTCTTATGGCGGTATGGCAAAGTACCGAACGGCTAACCTTGGAAGACTTACGGGTCTTTCCGGCATTGCCTCTTCTCGAAATTTAGAGGTGCTGCCATATGTCCTTCCCGGTGTGACCCAAATTAATGGAAATGATGCAGGACTTGAAACGGAAGGGAAATTCAAGATGGGTGTCGATGTCAAGTACGGCATCACGTCAAATCTCACCGCAGATGTCACCTATAACACCGACTTCGCGCAAGTTGAAGCCGATGAAGAACAGGTGAACCTGACCCGATTTAGCCTCTTTTTCCCTGAAAAGCGTCCCTTCTTTTTGGAGGGTGCCGGACTTTTCGATTTCGGGATACCGCGGACCAGTTTTCGCCGACCCCCACCGATGCTCCTTTTCTACAGCCGCCGTATTGGACTTGCCGAAGGAAACGCGATCCCGATTATCTTCGGTGGAAAGACGAGCGGCAAGGTCGGTTCTTACGGTGTAGGGTTCCTCAACGTCCTAACAGATAAATTCTACGATCCTGATACGGAAGACGATCCACTTGACGTCCCGCGCACCAATTATTCTGTAATGCGAATCACGAAGGACATTTCCTCGGGTTCCCGGATCGGGATGATCGCTGTCAATAAAGATGAAATTGGCGACTACAATCGCGCAGGTGGTTTTGACTTTGAATACCGTCCCAACGACAGTATGGATGTCCGAGGTCTGTGGTCTCGCACGTTTGAACCGGGCGCATCTGGACAAAACAATGCATGGTATCTCGGTTCCAATTGGCGGAGCAATCGTTTCCGTGTAGAGGGTTCATATACCGACATTGATGAAGATTTTAACCCCGCAGTCGGATATGTCAGACGGACCGGCGTTCGACACTTCCGTGGTGAGGCTCGCTGGGTACCCATGCCCCAAAGATTCGGAATTCGACAAATCTGGACGGGTCCAGAGGCTAACTACATTCTCAATCACGACAACGAACTCGAAGAGTGGAACATTTCTTACACAAACTGGTTTGAATTTGACTCTGGAGATTATATCCTTTTTAACGGGAGACGCACCTTTGAA
This sequence comes from Candidatus Poribacteria bacterium, assembly GCA_965208635.1. Lineage (GTDB taxonomy): Bacteria > Poribacteria > WGA-4E > WGA-4E > WGA-3G > WGA-3G. Next base: position 3,079,891 of record OZ242349.1, on the reverse strand, counting down.
CGCCTGAACGATGTTTTCGACTTCAGGGACGGCGTGGAGATTCCGATAGGCGACTACTCGTCCAACTCGTATAGTGTACGCCTCTCCAGTAGTGACAGCCGTCCGATCAGTACAACAATCGGCGGCGGTCTTGAAGATTTCTACGAAGGTGAAGTGCGCAGGGCGTATATACAAACCACGGTTAAACCGAACGGTCATATTAGTGTGAGTGCTCAGTACCAATTTAATCAAGTGGTTGATTTGCCCACAACGTATTTCACGGATGGAAACCCTCGCCCTGTTTATGTCAACCTTTTCAGAGGTAGATTTGACTATTCCTTCACTACGGGACTCTTTGCAAAATTATTTGCCCAGTGGAACGCCGATACGAACGTCGTGTCTACCAACTTCCTTATCAATTACATTTATCATCCAGGCAGCGATTTCTACTTCGTTTTCAACCAAACGTACGATACGAACGGTACCACTCGATCCCGTCTATTGGATTCAACGGTGGTCGCGAAGATGACCTATTGGTGGAACCCATAATCCGAGAAACGCGACTGATTTGATACAAAAATTGACATAGAACTGAAAATATGTTACAATTAAAGTATGCTCATGCTAAAATAGGGCGTATGAATTGTGAATAATTATTAGGTATTTTTTTAAACTCACTTTAGCCCACCTCTTAATATAGGAAACACGAGCGAGCAGTGTGCTGAGACCGAGACAATTCCCTCTTTATAGGAGGAAAACAGATGAGTAACAGAACTTCCGGTATGCTCACTCAGATGCAGCAGCATCGGGCAGAGCGTAAAAAACCGAAGCGTTTTGTCGCATTAAAAAAAGTTTCGCTTGATGCCAGTCAGCAGCATGGCATTTCTACGGCACAAACGAACATGCCAAAGCATCCTATCACACAAAGGCACGTTGGACGGAGTTCCGCCGCGTTTGTCGTTGCAATGGTGTTCCATGCCCTCATAGCGATTATCATTGGTGTCTTCTATATCGCCGATCGCATTGAATTTGAACAAGAGACGTTTGATATTAGTATCGTCACGGAAGACGTAAAAACCAAACGTCGCTTCATACGTAGAGAAGCACCGAAATTTAATGAGGCAAAACAGGAACAGCAGCAAGTCCGTGTTCAACGACCGGTGACTGTTCCTGACCAACTGCTATCGCAAGACACGTTTACAATCCCTCAGGGTCCCGAAACCACAGGCGACCTTACAACACCTGGTGCCGATGAGGGACCCAGACTGATAGATGTTCCACGCGATTTTGTAAAACCCACAACGACCGTTGAACCCGAAACGAAGGCACCCGGATTTGAGATACAGCGTGAAGCACCAACACTGATGGAGAAACTTGACACGCCTGCTCCCGACGACGCCCTTGGGTTGGATAGCGTTAACTTTAAGAGCGAGCCCGGTGTCGTTAGACCGCAATACAAAATCAAGGTGGAACCCAAATATCCCGAAACTGCTTCAAAGGCGGGCAAGGAAGGACAGGTCGTCCTACAGGCAACCATTGATGAGAATGGTATTCCGCAGGATATTGTAGCGATTACAGATATTGGATTTGGGTTTGAGGAAGCTGCAATCGCGGCGTTGAAGAAAACCACTTTCCGCCCTGCTACAAAAGGTGGTAATCCCATCAGCCTTCAGGTTGAAATACCTTACTCCTTTACGCTTAAAGACAAGTAGGGACTATCCGTTTTAAAAGCGTAGGGACAACCGTTACGGTTGCCCTGGAGCAATACTCTACACCAAAAAATCCGTGTCGTGTGACCGAAAATCTGCGTGCAACGGTAGGGGCTGGGTTACCCAGCCCGTACAGAACGCAGCCTAAGAACCCAGAAATTAAAAACCCATTTTTAGCAAGCCTTTTGCTGCGAAATTACGAACTAAGTTTACAACCGAATGGCGTGCTGTGTCGGCTATTTGCGTCTGTTCAAATGTCAGTTGAGCGGTTTCTGCTTCAATGGCTTCTGCCTCTGATGCTGACATATTCTCAAAGAATCGGTCATGTATGGCGGTCGGTGCGTTGTGTAGCGCAAGGGCTAAGGTCGGTTTGTCCAGCACCTGTAAGATTGTTCTGATCGCCTCATTCTCCAAATCCCCCAAGTCCTCAAACGTAAACAGTTGTTCAGAGACACTATCCACCACTCCGGGTCGTTTTTCACCTAACGCTTCCAGCAATGCATCCTGTTCTGTTATATCCAGATATGATAGCAATTTTGCCAGATTCGTTGTGCCCTCACCCAAGAAGGCGGTTTTTTGGATTGCTTCCTTAATCCGAGCGATCTGTTCGTTCCAGATTTGCTTCGCGTGCTCGGAGTCAACTGTCTCCGTCATCGTCACCTTCTCAGCGATACGAACCTGTTTGTCAAAAGGTAGTTGCGCAAAAAGTTTTCCGGCATGCGCGGCGAGAGCACTCCCGGTGGATTCACTTTTCAAGTGCGTACACATAACTAAAAACACCGTCGCATCGTTATCGTCAACACTTTGGAATGCCGCCAATGCCACTTGCGGGTGTGTTTCGTCAAGCAAGTCTACCAGTTCTCGCAGAGCCGCTTCATCTACAATGGTGGGAGCAATCTGTGAGTCTGTATTAGGAAGGGACACCCTGTACCCCCTTTTCCCCCGCCATGACTTCACCAATTCGATAAGTGGACTCCCCAGACGCTTCAAGACACTCCAGAGCAGCATCAACAGCATCAGGTGCAACGATTATTACCATCCCAATTCCCATATTGAAAACTCTGTACATTTCTGCCATTTCAACGTCTCCTTTTGCCTGTAAAAACGAGAAAATAGGCAAAATCTCCCATGTACCGTTCCGAATATAGGCAGTACACCCATCGGGGAGGATCCGCGCTATATTTGCGGGTAGACCGCCTCCAGTGATATGGGCAAGCCCTTTAATGTCGCATACTTTACGAAGGGACAGGATAGAATCTACGTAACTTTTGTGGCAGGCAAGCAGTGCTTCTCCGACTGTTGCGGAGAGCTCGGGTAAATAGGTGTCCACGTCGTAATCGCACCTGTCGAACAGAATCCGACGAGCCAACGTAAAGCCGTTCGTATGTAAACCCGCAGCCCCTAAACCGATGAGTTGATCTCCCGGCGTGATTCTCTTTCCGGTAATCACGTCGGCTTTTTCAACAGCACCCACAATAGTCCCCACCAAGTCGTATTCACCCGGTGTATAAATATCTGATAACTCCGCGATTTCACCGCCAATTAAGGCACAACCGATCTCTCGGCATCCTGACGCGAGACCCGTTACGATCTCTTCAATCACCGCTGGTGCTACCTTACTAATGCCAATGTAATCTAAAAAGAAAAGGGGTTCTGCTCCCTGCACGACGATATCGTTGCCGCAATGTGCTACGATATCGAAGCCGACGGTGTCGTGTCGCCCTACTTTAAAAGCGACCTTTAGTTTTGTGCCAACGCTATCCGTACTGGACACGAGAACCGGCTCTTGATAAGCTTTGAGTGCAAAAAGCCCGCCGAAACTCCCGACATCACTAAGCACCTCAGGTCGATAGGTGGTTTGAACAAGGCGTTTAAGCCGTGATATTGCCTCAGATTCTGCTTCAAATGAAACGCCGGCATCGGCGTACGTCAAAGGCTTTTTATCGGTTTCCATCTGATTTTTCTTGTTCCTTTAACAATTGTCTACGAAGGGGTGAAGTGCCTTTCCTCGGTTTTAAGAGACTCACGACTAACACGATACCACTTATGCCCAAAGCGATAAGCACACCAATTTCTTCCGCATCCTCTGCTTTCATATCCGGCTGCAACTTCCCAATCAAGAACGGAAGAATTCTGCTCAAAACCATACCGAGAATTGCGCACCCAAGTAGAGAGATGAGTGTGGATCGCCCCTGCGCCGTTCCTATCGGATTCGGTCTTTTCTGTTTGCCGCGTTGCCTATACTGCATAAAAAATTTCCTTGTGAGGCTCACTTCCAAGTCCATGCTAAAACCGGATTTAATCTACGATTAAGGGGAGTTGCTCTGAAGATTCTTCCACAAATGGGACGGGGTATTTTCCATTAAAACAGGTGGTACAAAAATCTTGAGGTGTTTCCACTGACTTGAGCAGTCCTTCAATACTCAGATAACCCAGGCTATCGGCACGGATGTATTTGCGGATTTCCTCAATTGTATGCGAACTCGCAATTAACTCACTACGGGTCGGTGTGTCTACACCGTAGAAGCATGCGAATTTATTCGGAGGGGATGCAATGCGGAGATGAACAGCTGTCGCGCCGCCTTGCCGAACGATTTTGATGAGTTTCCTGCTGTTTGTTCCTCGCATGATTGAATCGTCTACGAGCACAACCCGTTTGCCTCGCAGCACATCGCGTATTGGGTTCAGTTTCACCTTCACCATCAGTTCTCGAATATCCTGCGTCGGGTTCATGAAGGAGCGACCGACAAAAGTGTTCCGAGACAGTCCTAAATCGAACGGAATACCAGATTCCTCGGCGTATCCAAGAGCGGCGATTGTTGCGGAGTCAGGCACTGGGATAACAACATCTGCTTTAACGGGGTGTTCGCGAGCGAGTTGTCTGCCGAATTCGCGGCGCGTGTTGTTCACGCTATGACCAAACATCATACTATCTGGTCGTGCCAAGTAGATATATTCAAAGATACACTGCGATAATTGGGATTGTCTCTTATGAAAACGAAACGACTCTACACCGCGATAGTTGGAACGTGTAAATACTAACTCCCCCGGCTCTACCTCACGTATCGGTTCCGCTTCAATCACATCAAGGGCACATGTCTCGGAAGCCAACACATATGCGTTACCGAGTTTACCAAGCCAGAGCGGTCGAAACCCGTGCGCATCACGGGCACCTATCAGCGTGTTTTTATCCATGCATACAAACGAATACGCACCCTCAATACTCCGCAGCGCGTCAATTATTCTATATTCCAACGCCTGCTTCCGCGAGTGCGCTATCAAATGAAAAATGACTTCAGTATCCAAACTTGTGCTAAAGATGGAACCAGCATTCTCTAAGTGATTCCGAACTTGCATCGCATTGACGAGATTGCCATTGTGACCGAGTGCAAGGGGACCCTGCTTATAGTTCCGCACCAAAGGCTGCGCGTTTTCAAGCGTGCTTGCCCCTGCTGTTGAATACCGGTTATGCCCGATAGCGATATGCCCTTTCAGTTTCGCTAAAGCCTCAGTCGTGAAGACTGAGTGAACGAGTCCCATACCGTGGTGGTATGTAAACTTCTCGCCATCTGATGCGACAATGCCGCTACTTTCTTGACCCCGATGCTGAAGGGCGCGTAACCCTAAATACGTCAATTCTACCGCTTTTGGATGGCCGAAAACGCCGAACACACCGCATTCGTCCTTTGGTTTATCATCGTATTGCATTTTAACGGATGAAACCTCCAGCGTGTCGTCTTAAATTTTCGCAACTGTTCATTGAAGCCCTTTTTGAATTAAGCCTGTTCTGTACTCACTTCCGTGTTCTCCACCGGTGTTAACCTATATCCCAATATTGCACCAACAGGAACAGCAAGAATATACCAGATTTCGACCGGAAAACCGAGGTGTACCCACCCGCGCATCGGCAAGGAAACAATATAAGCGAGTGTCTTAAGAACTGGAAGGAGCAACGCCAAGATCAGATTCGGTCTGCCAAATATTTCCCACGGAACGTTGAGTAGTGCCAGCAAACCGACGACAGCAGGTGGTCCCAAAAATGCACCTGAACAAAGCGGTTTTAGAGGAGTATCGGCACCCAATTTACGACTCACAAAACGGATCCCTGTGCTTGCTCCCACAATCACAATCCCGTACGTGACACTCAGCGAGATCAGGAGAAATAAACCTACCCAGAAACCGTGGCTGACTCGATCACCAAGTAGGAATTGCCAGATAAAATTCTCAAATATTAGCAGGCAAATCCACCCACCTACCAGACCAATGAGACTTCCCGCAGCGATTTGCCCAAGCGTTAGTGTTATATTATTTTTCGTCATGCGCCCTCAACTCTTTGTTTAAGATTTTAATACTATTGTATCACGACGCAATATTATTGTCAAAGAATCTAATCATTTTTGTGTGAGGCTTTACTCTCCACTTAGGGACGGTTCAATCTGTCGCGCCCCAAGTTGAAAAAGTGCCTCGTTTGCTGATGTCTCGAAAGTAAAAACGGGTTTCCCCATGCCAACACCATCTGCGCGAATTTCAAGATTTTGCTATCCTCTGCGGCATGCGCGATACAGATTTTGTCCGCAAGTGCCGCAACAAAAGCGTTGCGTTGGTTTGCCAACACAGCAGTTGATCGCCGATGGTGCTCTCCGCAGATAGATAGGATTAGTAGACGCTTTTCAGTTAGTGCGTCTTTCCACGCCGGTTTTAATCGCATGTTTTCGATGCTCCGTGCCGGACATAAGAGAATCGGTTGTGAGCCGCGCAGTAAGACGCGTAGGCACTCCTGCTCAATTGGGGAGTGGTATCCACCGATTGTTGGGATACTTGCTTTCCTAAATTCTTGTGCCAAGTCATGCGCTTTCAGGATAATCTCTCCCGGGCATTTGCTGGAGCAGAAAAGTGCCCAGAGGTCTCCGCTTAAGGTGGCGTTTTTCCCGGGTAACAAGTCGATATTCCCACGCGCCCAGATCGTTTCCGGTGTCTCCGTTTTTAAATAGTGCTCCAATCCTGCTGGGTAATTCGTGTCTTTTTGTGTGATGAGTTGAATTGACTGTGTCACTTACTGTTAATATCCTTACATGTAGATCCCATTTCTTATGTTCGCGTAGTTAATCACGCAATTAATCGCTTACCTAATCGCTTACCTATTGAGTATGTATTTGCTTCCTCTTCCTTTGCCGCTCACATCTAATAGATTTTTATTTACCATATTCTTTAGTTCCTCGTAGGCAGCCGTGGCTGAGACATGATTAATCTCTATGTATTCCTTTCTCGTGATTTGCCCGTGTCTTTGCACGTAGAAAAAAGCGTTCTTTTGACGCTCGTTCAACTGTTCTGAAATATCGTCAATCTCTATAAAAGTGCTCTCTTGAATCGGGGAATCAAAGATGATTGTGGTTTGAAGTGGATGAAACTCATAACGCGGTTCCTTGTTTCCCCATTCCTCAGAGAGTCTTTTCATCATTCTGATGCCAGCACCGTACTGTTCAATGAAACCAACATCGTACATGAATTGAGACAAAGTCGGATTTAGAGGTTTATGAGTCGGGGCATCTGGACTCACGCCTTCTGGAAAAGTGCCGGGATTAATGACCTCAACGCGGTTGTCGAATATAAAAACCCTAACATCCGCAGTTTCTTGATAGTTGCGATGAATCAAGGCATTGATAATTGCTTCCCGCAGTGCCTCCAGCGGATATTCAAACTTATCGTCTCGTTGAAAACTCCTTGAAGTCCGAAGACTTAGGAGGCGGATATTTCTTTTTAGAACGTGGGAAAGGGTTATCTAATCAGACCCGTGACTGTTGGTACGTTGAATAGTACCATTTTTATGGCAGATGATAAATTCGGTTTTCTGATTTCGGCTGACTTCCCGCCCGTACTGGACTGCTTCCTTTTTGGTAGAGAAATGCCTTGATGATTTTGTAGCACCGCTACGCTTCACATCCCATCCCCCTTTATCGCCCTGAACAACATAATGCGTATCTTTAGTCAAACCGTAAACAACTGTCTCTACCGCATGTTGAATTTGGCTCATTGTAAGATTGCCTCGTTTGGGGGGATCTTTGATAATTCTTTTCCTTGTCATTCTAATCACCTCTTTGAACATGTGGGGATAAGCGACTCTCTTTGGTTCTTAACCATTTCACAATCATCCAAGTATAATCATTAAAAATCAAATTATTAGCATTTAACTGCCATATTTGAGCCATCTGCGGTAAATCCCGCATAAAATCTTGGTAACGTCCCCAAATGATATTTCCATCTGGAATTGTTCGACGTCTCGACGCAGTGCGGAGCCAATTCCGGACGATTTTCACCATTTCTTCTGACGCGTTGTTATGTGCTTGAATATCTTGCCCTGCGATATCTGAGATAAACTGTTGATATCGATAGGGTTCACTGTCCAGTACGAGACATTTTTTTCCTTTTTGTTCCTCTACACCAAATTTCTTAGCACCGAGGAAAACACCCAATTCCAATGGCATATTAAATCGAGGAAAACCTGAAGCCTCGTCTAATTCTATTCTGGATATGTCGTGAATCCCATAACGGCAGTTCTCAATAAGATTATAGATCTTATCAATACGAACTTGGCTTGCATCGTCTTCCTCAAGCGCACAACGAGGGACAAAACCGCAATCATATATTGCAAACACTATTGCGTCAAACAGCGGTTTGTAAACTGGATCAAATGGACAATTGATAAAGACATTGTCATTGTAGTGGGATGGTTTCATAATTTCTATGTCAACTTACTATTCTTCCCAAGGATCTTCAATCGGCATCGGTTTACTACGTCCCTTGTATATTAGTTTAACCCGCATTGTGCCTGATTGCCGCGGTGGTGGCGTAACGATGGCAGCACCTCAGTTAAGAATATCCTCTTTATCATAAATGGGAAAAGCGAGGCGTTGCTTCTGTTTTTTGTTAGTTGTGTTTTTTGATTGTTTGGTTTCCATAGACTGTTTAGAACTCCTTCGTTTACAATTTTAACAGAATTTGGGAATGTGTGCAACGGTATTGCCCAAACATCTCGGAAAGGAAATAGTGCGTTTCTGAGTATTCGGAGTAAAAAATGAATGAAGGAATGAAATGTTTGGAATGTTCTATTCAATAAGTTTAGCACAAATTTGGGGTGTATATCAAGAGGGTTGCGTTTTAGGATGTGCAAAGTTTTTGAAACGCAATTCAAAACTTCAGAAGATATTACACATTCTGTTATATATAATTAAACATATCAATAGTTTCATAGTAAACTCAAAATGCATTGACGCTGCTGACAGACGATAAACCCGCACTGTGACTGGATTTCCAAGCGTTTCAGTCAAATCCCTGATTCCAAAATTTCATAGTAAACCTTAAAAAATACAACGTCTGTCAAGAGGCTACAAATCCGCTCTATAACTGCGTTTCAGGAGGGTTACAAAGACCATTCCCGAAAGACTTACTATGAAATTGGCATATCATCAAGTCCTCACCAAAGTTGGTGCAGTTTCCTAACTTCTTAAAACTGAATCACCTTAATCTTTTCTCATAATTGGTTTGACACAATTCTAACTTTCAATTAAACTATCTCCACACATAGCAGTTCTTGCGTTCGATCTTTCATCGTAAGCGGCGGATTGTGTGCCGTTTCCAAATTGTGCCATTCAGGTGCAATTTGTCTTTGCTTTATATTGGAGGCTCTCATGTCGAAAATTCTCGTACTATCAGGTGAAAATCACGGTTTCAATGCAAGTGCCAGTATCATTCACGATTTTCTCTCCGATGATGCTGATCTTTCAGCGACGTTAACCGACGATAAAGGAATCTTAGCATCCGAGGAGTTGAATACCTACGATGCGTGTGTCTTTGGCACCGGTTTCACGCGTACAGAGCGTCAAGCGGACGGCTCTGTCGCCCGTGTCTCCGATTTAGCACCTGCTGAAGAAGATGGCTTGTTCCAATTTGTCAGTAGCGGCAAAGGGTTAGTCGGGATCCACGGGACCGCGTGGTGGATTAGCGGTCAAGCAATGGACTTCATCGGAGGTGCTTCTAATTGGCACCCACCCGGCTCGACCTTTACTGTCCATATTGAGGATAGCGAACATCCGACGACCCAAGGTGTTGAAGATTTTGATGTGGAAGATGAAATCTATGTTTCCGCCCACGATCCACACATTCACGTATTGGCATCCGCTGAGTGGTTCGGCAAGGCGCATCCTATGGCATGGGTGAAATCTTACGGCTCAGGACGCGTCTTTTACACGACTTTAGGACACGGACCGGGGACCTTTGAGCGCGCCGGGATGCAGAAGTTCCTCACCCAAGGCGCGAAATGGGCAGCAGGATCGTAGTTCTGTGTAGTAAGTTTTGGCTTGCAAGTTCCGCTTAAAGTCCTATGAGGCGAGGCACCCATGCCTCGCCGTTCCATTACCTTAAAACCCAAATGCTTACATTAAAGATCGCACACATAGAGACTGAGGTCGTTCAGGTAAATCATCGTGGCAATTGGCTCTTCGTCAAAGTCCATGCTGACGAGGGTACAGTCGGTGTTGGCGAGGCTTCCCATGGTAAGGATGACGCGAGCGTCCAACACATCATTAACACACTCAAATCTACGCTCGTCGGATGGGATCCGTTTCAATTGGAGGCATTTCACCAGCGTTTCTATCACAGCTCCGAAAGCCACACCTACCATACCGCTCTCAGCGGGATCGAGCAGGCGATGTACGATCTGATAGGTAAGGCTCTGAATGTACCGACCTATCACTTATTGGGTGGCAAATGTCGAGAAAAAATCCGTCTTTACGCCAATATCAACCGTGCAACAGTTGATCGCAGTCCGTTCGGTTTTGCCACCAACGCCGAGCGCGCTGTCGCTGAGGGATTTACTGCCATAAAGTGTGCACCCTTTGACGATGTTTCTGTCGCGAATATTGCGAGCGGAACGCTAACCCCTGCTATCTGCGTGGGGATTGATCGCATTCGCACTATCCGCGCGGCGATTGGTGCGGATATTGATCTAATGGTGGATTGCCACAGTCGTTTTAACCCCGGTATTCTCATTCAAGTCGCTAAAGAACTTGAGGACTTGCACCTCTTTTGGATTGAGGATGCCGTATCGTTGGATAACCTCGATGCCTTCGCCTATATGAGTCAATCCATTGGTATCCCGATCGCAACCGGTGAACGCTTACGAACCCTCACGGATTTTGATAGGTTGCTAACCGAAGCACACGTTGATTATATTTTGCCGGACGTCAAGCATGTTGGCGGAATTTCGGGTTTGAAAAAAATTGCGACGCTTGCTGCTGCGCGAAATGTTATGATAACACCTCACAATCCGAGCGGTCCCGTCGCGACTGCCGCGAGTGTGCAATGCATGGCGAGCGTTCCGAATTTCGCAATCCTTGAATACGCGTGGGGAGAGGTCGACTGGCGCGCTTCTCTCATTGAACCACCTGAAGAAATCGTTGATGGATTCATTGAAGTGCCTTCCCGAACCGGATTAGGCATCACGCTTTAACACATTAGGAGTCAAAAATGGCACTTCGCAATCTTAACAGATATATTACAAAGTTTATTCCCATCTGTCTCTTTCTACCTGTCCTTATCTTTGTCGGGTGCCTCGGAAATCTGCAGACGATGCAAACGACAACTGACACCTCCGCTACCACCACAGAGACAGAGGAACCATCACGCCCACTCACAGAACTTCAGCTCTCGACCCCTAAAACCAATTACGCTGTGCAGGAAGAGATCCCTCTTGAACTCAATATCCAGAACGGCAAATTTGACCTTCTTGTGCCTTTTTACAGTGTCGCGACAAAGGGTGCCTTTACGCAGATAACAGTGAAGGAGGCGAATGGACAAGTCGTCGAACCGAAGCGTGCCATTACACAAGAGCACCCACAGAAATATATAAGGAAAGACGGAAAATCCGTCCGATGTATTCACGGGTTTGATTTCAAAGCGGACATGAATCAGGAACTGAAATTAAAAGACATCCAACGATACTATCAGTTACAACCCGGTACTTACACGATAACACTGGCAATCGATCTGGAAGTCTACCGAGAATCTATCATCGAGGATCATCCAGAAGTGCTTGAGTTGCAACGCGATCTTACACGACTTCAAAACGACGCAAATCTTCAAGCCGCCGCAAAGGCGGACGCCGTCAACTATTACCAAGAGCAAATCAAGCTTATTAAAGAGAGACACAAGGATGTGGTGAAGGACATTTACTTACCTGTCAAATCACGGCGAGGACAGGCATCGCTTGTATCCAATGAGATCACAGTAACGATAGAATAGACTTTTTATGAAAACATTTAAATATCTCGCGTTTCCTTGTCTACTTCTGATTTTTAGCACGACAGGATGCCTCACACGTTTGCAAAGGCACTCCTCACCAGCCGACGCAATGACTGCCGCTTCAGGTATTGTTCTTTCCCTTACCACCCCGAGATTAACCTATGCACCCGAAGAGACTATCCCGCTCGAACTCAGCATTCAGGGTGGAGCGTACGATCTCCTTGTCCCTGTTGTCAATGTCGCGACATCCGGCGCGTTTACACACTTGAAAGTAACCGATACTAACGGCAATAGGGTTGAACCCAAACGCCCAATTACGCCGCCCGGTACAGCCGAAATTTTTATCGAAACAGATCGGAAATCTATCCAGTGTATCCGAGGATTTGAATTGAAATCTGCCGCGACGCAAGTTGTCTCCTTAAAGAATTTGCGGAAACATTATCAACTTCAGAAAGGTAGCTACACAATCACACTCACGATGGAGTTCCCGATTTACCGAGATCGTTTGAAAAGGCGAAATCCAGAGGTCATGGAATTAGAAGAAGAGATTAAGCGGATTAAAAAGGTCACAGATGCCCATGTTTCCGCTGCCGATAAACGTTCCGCAGTGAACGATCTCCAGCAACAGATCGAACGTCTTGAAAAGAGATCCAACAATATTTATCTGCCTACCAAATCGTTGATCGGTAAGGCATCTCTCACATCTAATACTGTGGTCCTAACGATAAAATGACAAAGATGTTGCAAACACGCCTATGTCCCCTATTGCCAGACAGAATCTTCGGAGAACCTACTATGAAAACTATAAGATTTTTCTTTTTACTCGGCATCAGTTTGGTACTGGTTTTCTCAAATCTGTTTAATATGTGGGCAGAAGCACCAAAGCGCGCTAAAATTGTGTTCACCACTACCCGTGATGGCAATGCCGAGATCTATACGATGAATACTGACGGAAGTGAACAAGTGAGATTAACTAACCACCCTGGCGACGATTTTGATCCGACCTGGTCCCCGACTGGAGAACACATCGCTTTTGTCTCAGAACGGGACCATAAAGGGCTTTATGACATCTATCTCATGGATGCTGATGGAAAAAATATCCGCCGAGCATTTGACGCGTTAGACTATAGAACCGCGCCTACTTGGTCACCCAATGGAAAAAAGATTGCTTATCATACGTACTCATCTGTGCCAGATTGGGCAATATATTTCAATACAGTAGATGCAGACACAGCGGAGCGGGTTACCGAAGTAGGAATATATCCGAGTGGTTTCCCCGCTTGGTCCCCTGATGGAACCGAGATCGCCTTCAGCAGCGTTAAGCCAATAGCACCGCAACCTGGTGTTACGCCCATAGAATGGCGCGTGTGGACTGTCAACCTACGAACCCTTGAGAAAGAGATGCTGCCTCTAAAGGTTGAGGAAAGTGACCTGCGTTATCCTGCTTGGTCTCCTGACGGAAAGAAACTTGCTTTCTCTTTACGGAGTCGGGATGGGAAAAAGTCAGGCGTCTACACTGTCAATCGGAAAGGGAGAAGGGCTACAGAGATCGTTAAAAATGCGTCCGGAATGCTGGCATGGTCTCCTGATGGTAAAGAGCTCCTTTATAAGAGAACAATTGGCGGGCAAAGACAGTTGTTTAAAATAGAATTAGACTCTCGCATCAGGACACCGCTCGCGCGCCTTGGTCCAAGCACACGTCGTGGTCGAAACACGGGTTGGGACTGGTTTGATCCTAAAGTTTTGCCTGTCTCACCGCAGCCGCAGTTGCTCACAACAACATGGGCCGAAGTCAAAAGTCAGGACTGAATCTGGACGCTGGAGAGGCGTTCTCGTGAAAAATAGGTGTGAACCCGATGCTCTCGCTCAGGTTAAAAATTTTTCTTGCAAATTAGTGTAAAATGATATATAATTTTAACCAACGAAATCGTATAGGCACGAAAGTTTTCGCGATATCGCGGTTCCCAAGGATAATCCAGAATGCTTTTTAATTTCGCAAATGTGCTAATCTTCTTGATTGTTGGCTGTGTATTTGTCGTCCTAAACCTTACTGTCTCTCGCCTCCTGCATACCAAGATGTTCTCAGGCGAAAAGTATATCCCCTATGAATGCGGTGAAGATCCGATTGGCGATACGCGGATTAAGTTTAACACCCGCTTTTACGTCATCGCGCTCATTTTCCTAATTTTTGATGTGGAAACCGTGTTCCTTTTCCCGTGGGCGGTTGTTTTTCGCGACTTCGGGCTTTTCGCATTTCTGGAGATGCTCGTTTTCATCGTTATTCTGTTAGTCGGGCTTGCTTACGTCTGGGCAAAGGGAGATCTGGAGTGGATCCGATCCACGCAGTTGGAAGTCCAATCCCTTCGGAAGGAAGAAAGTTATGATAATTGATGAGAAACTGGATAAAAACGTTATTGTTACCTCAGTCGATGCCGTTGCTAACTGGGCACGCTCCTCCGCACTCTGGCCGATGACGTTCGGACTCGCCTGTTGTGCCATCGAATTTATGGCGACTGCCGCTTCCAACTACGACCTTGACCGATTCGGGGCAGGTGTGCCGCGCGCGACACCGCGTCAATCCGATCTCATGGTAATCTCTGGCACAGTAACACTCAAAATGGCAACGCGGATTAGACGACTTTATGAACAGATGCCGGAACCGAAATACGTCATCTCAATGGGCAGTTGCGCTACCAGCGGCGGACCCTATTGGCAACACGGATATCACGTCCTTAAAGGCGTCGATCGGATTATTCCTGTCGACGTTTATGTACCTGGATGTCCACCGCGCCCGGAAGCACTTATTGAAGGATTGCTCAAGTTACAAGAAAAGATTAAAACCCAAACTGTTGCGAAACGCGACCATGTGCCGTTCCTGAAGCGACTCTTTACCAAAACAGAATGGTACGAACTTGAAGGAACTGGAACCGCAGAAGAAGGCGACAACCCTGAAGCCTCCGCCTAAAGGAGCAGTTCGCACAACGGTAGGAGCGATTTGTAATCGTGACCATGGAGTAGGAATTACGTGAAACCGGAAGAAATCTATGAAGTCCTAACCAAACAGTTTGGTGAAGCCGTTCTCGGTTTCGACACCGAACTCGCTGGTGACCCGAACATACGCATTGCCCCCTCAGCAATCGCCGATGTGTGCCAATATCTCGCCAAAACCGACACATTGGCATTTGACTCCCTGATGTGCCTTAGTGGTGTTGATTTGAATGCCAAGGATGAAGATTTCGCTATTGTCTATCATATCTATGCTATGCAACATCGGCATAGCGTAGTTCTGAAAACGACAGTCCCGAAAACCGATCCGCATCTCCCAAGTGTGTCGCATATATGGAAAACCGCAGATTGGCACGAACGTGAGACATACGACCTCTATGGAATCCTCTTTGAGGGACACAGCGATCTCCGCCGCATCCTGCTTCCCGATGATTGGGAGGGATACCCCCTACGTAAAGATTACAAAGAGCCAGAATTCTATCGCGGTATGCGCGTGCCATATTAAAGACAAGGAGATTGTGCTTGCGTCTTGTGTGACGCTACACAGAAAATGGTACACTTTTAATTTTTTTTCGTAGTGCAGCACGGGACTCAAAATGCTTTTGAACTCAGGCAGGACGTAGGTTCGTCGGGCGTGAATGCTAAGTATGCAATGTTACACTGGTGTAACATTTTATCGTGGAAATGATAGGCAAATTACAACACAAACCTTCTCTAAAGAAAACAGGCTAAGATTTGACATTAGACGGCAAAAGTGGTATCATATATAATGGTAAAGTCTAAAGATGCGGAGGCGAATTAGAAATCAAACCTGTAGTCCGTAACGAAGTGGAGGACGGTTCTTGAGAAAGGCGCGTCGAAGTTTCAACCGTGCCGTTTAACCGCAAGGTAAAATTAAAAAATGGAAACGACACCACAGACTGAAAGCAAAATTATAGAGTTGAAACCGTTCGCTGATGAAATGGTTGTCAATATGGGACCTCAGCATCCAAGCACGCACGGCGTGTTGAGGCTGGAATTGAAATTGGATGGTGAGGTCGTTCGGGAAGCAATTCCTCACATCGGCTACCTACATCGCTGTTTTGAGAAGCACTCCGAGAATCTCTCTTACCCCCAAATTATTCCCTTTACTGACCGAATGGATTACGTGGCGGCGATGAACCAGAACTGGGGATTCTGCCTCGCTGTTGAGAAATTGTTGGAAGCGGATGAAAGCAAAAACTTCGAGGTGCCAGAACGGGCGGAATACCTGCGGGTACTTATTTGTGAATTAAATCGTATTGCGAGCCATCTCCTCTCTTTCGGAACATACGGGATGGATATCGGCGCATTTACCCCTTTTCTCTACGCCTTCCGGGATCGAGAACGGTTGCTCCTGCTTTTCGAGAAAGTGTGTGGCGCGCGACTCACCTATAACTATATCCGCATCGGTGGTGTCTCCGAAATCATTCCCATGGAGCCGGGTTCCTTTGTTGAACAGAATTTTTTGGACGAAATCGAAGCGTTTTTAGACTATTTTGAACCGTTGATTGACGAATATAACGAACTCCTGACAAAAAACAGCATCTTTGCCGAACGCACGACGGGAGTCGCTGTCATGTCAGCAGATATGGCACTCAGCTACGGCGCGACAGGTCCAAACCTTCGCGGTTCAGGTGTCGATTGGGATCTACGACGAGACGAACCGTACTCTATTTATGACAGGTTCGATTTCGATGTGCCCGTTGCCGTGGATGTCCCAGAGTTAGGCTCAGTCGTTGGAGACTGCTGGAGTCGATACAAAATACGTATGGATGAGATGAAACAATCGGTCCGAATTGTCCGTCAGATTTTAGCAGAAGGACTCCCCGAGGGTCCCGTCATGGCAGATTTAAAAGCCGTCCGTCCACCGAAAGGTGAAATCTATTTCCGCAGTGAAGCCCCGCGCGGTGAACTCGGATTCTACATCGTGAGTGATGGCACGCCAAAGCCGGTACGTCTCAAGGGACGTTCTCCTTGTTTCAGTGCTTTGAGCGCACTACAGGAACTCAGTCGCGGTTTGATGGTTGCAGATATTATCGCCATTATCGGCAGCATTGATATTGTGATGGGAGAAGTGGACCGGTAGACATACCTGATAGGACTTGATGCCAATTTTTGTAGATGGAAGGTTTCCGAATCAGACAAGGAGGTTAGATGTCGGATTTTAGGGCGATGCTTGCAAGCCCATATTTCAATATATCTGAAAGTTCCTTTCCCGATATAAGGCTACAAGATGGACTCAATTGGGCAGAGGAATTTATACAGAATGTTGTGATTCCGCGATTACCGGAAGCAGTTGCTTCGCATTTTCCTGTGGAGATGGGCACAGTTCTCGTCATGTTTGCATGTGCCGGTATCTTTGTTGGAGTCGTTCCACTACTTCCCTTGGTATTGGTGCTCGCCGAGCGAAAAGTCTCCGCACGTTTTCAGAATCGAACGGGTCCCATGCGCGTCGGACCGTGGGGAACACTGCAAACGTTAGCCGACGGTGTGAAACTCATCTTCAAAGAAGATTTTATCCCCCCACAAGGCGATAAACTCCTTTTCTTGCTTGCCCCCTATATCATTTTTGCCTGCTCTTTTGCTGTCTTCGCCGCTATTCCCTTCAGTGCAGGTATATTGGTGAGTGACTTCAATATCGGCATCTTCTATATCATGGCGATCTCCTCTGTGATTGTTATGGGGGTGATTATGGCAGGCTGGTCCTCAAACAGCAAATGGTCGCTGTTAGGTTCGCTTCGCTCCGCCGCACAGATTGTCAGTTACGAAATCCCACTCGGTCTCTCCATTCTGACTATTGTGATGCTCGTCGAAAGTTTGAGCATGCAGGAGATTGTAGCAAGTCAATCCAATGGCGTTTTCAGTTGGCTCATTTTTCGAACCCCCTTTACCTTTATTGCATTCTTTATCTTCTTTATCTCTTCTATTGCTGAAGTAAACCGAACACCGTTCGATTTGCCTGAAGCCGAATCCGAAATCGTTGCAGGTTTCCATACCGAGTATAGCGGCATGCGCTTCGCCCTCTTCTTTATCGCTGAATACGCGAATATGTTCGCTGTGAGTGCAATTGCTGTGACACTTTTCCTCGGCGGTTGGGAAGGAGTCTTGCCGGGCTATGATATTCTCGGTGGGTTCCCCGGTTTCGTTATCAAATCTTTGGGACTCGTCTTTTTGATGATGTGGTTGAGGTGGACGTTGCCGCGCTTGCGAGTAGATCAGCTGATGAATCTCTGCTGGAAATATTTCATCCCGATTTCCTTTTTCAACATTTTGGGCACTGGCATCTGGGGACTCATTTTTCCAGAGGATACGCTGATTAGCACTGCCATTAGCTGCGCTATTATCTATATCGGGCTTATCGCTGCGTATAAAGTTGCTGGACGGGGGCTCGTACAGAGACCAGCCCCACAACCGAGTTAGGATCGTATCTGTATCCATTATTGGAAGGAGCACCTAAAATGGACAAATACATACGAAACATCTACAGAGGCGTTTATACCGTTCTCGTCGGGATGCGGGTGACAATCAGGCAGTTCTTTGAACCGAATGTCACGCATCAATACCCGTATGAACACGACTTTGAAAAGAAACGGAACGTCCGAGAGATCCCGAAAGGGTATCGCGGGCAACTGTACAATCGAATCGAGGATTGCATCGGATGTAAGAAATGTGAGATGATTTGTCCCGTTGATTGCATTATGATCACGGGTACCAAACTTCCGAAGGGTGAACAACTCTGGGATAGTATGAACGTCGTGCATCTCAAGGACGGACGAGAAATCATCGGCATCATTGAAGGCGACGATAAAAAGACAAAGTCGGCAGATTCGATAACTCTTACGAATATCACCTCCCGTCAAGGTTCACAGGAAGTCATTGATCGCCTTGAACCATCGGGAATCGAGCGTCGAACCCAAACCTTTTCCGGCGATGAGGTATCACGTGTTGTCACCCGAAATCCGGTGGTTTTCTACCTCGATCAGTTCGATATTGATATGTCCCTCTGCATGTATTGCGGGCTTTGCACTGAGGTTTGCCCGACAGAGTGCCTCACGATGAAGGATACACTCGCTGGGGTTGAATACTCCAAATTTGACCGGTCAGATCTAATCTTTAAGTTTGACAAACAGGAAATGTACGATAAAGGTAACACCGAGGAAGCGGATGCCGCGGATTAGTGCGTTCAGGATGTCAGCTCTGGCGTTACAGATTTAATTCTTGGTGCACAAGGTTTTTATACCTTTTGCCTAACAACTCTAAAAAACTGAGAAAACTGACAAAAGCCAGTAGCACTGCAACAACGGCAGCAGTGCGGGTTCGATAAAAGGAACTGCACGCCAAGTAATCCTGACGATTCGCTTGCGCCAGTTTAAAAGATGGAATTTACGCTCAAAACCTTTATTTTTTATGGCTTCGCCCTGATAACAATTGCTTCCGCACTCGTTGTTGTCACAGTCCGAAACATCGTCCACGCGGCGTTTTCGCTCATGGTGACACTCTTCGGCGTTGCCGGGCTTTACGTCTTTTTACAGGCTGATTTTCTTGCCGCAACACAAGTGATTGTTTATGTCGGCGGCATACTCGTTCTCATTCTATTCGGCGTCATGATGACAAGTGGACGCTTAGAGATGCGTATCCACATTGAACGCGGACAACTGCTGCTCGGCGGCGTGGTTGCCTTGGCACTGCTCATGCTGCTCTTGACTGTTATTGCGAATACACCCGCATGGAAGAATCTCACCGATGATGGCACCGAACTTCCACCGACAACAGAACGCATTGGCGAGTTAATTCTGAATGGTCCATTCCTCTTACCATTTGAAGTCGTCTCTGTACTACTGTTAGTCGCATTAATCGGAGCCGCCCTGATTTCCCGAAAGGAGGTTAGGGACTAAATCCCATACGTACACAATGACGCTACAACATTACCTCGTTATCAGTGCGATTCTGTTTACACTTGGCATCTTCGCCGTTTTGACCCGACGGAACGCTATTAGTATTTTGATGGGAATTGAACTTATTCTTAATTCGTGTAATCTTAACTTTGCCGCATTTTCGCGTTTTATGACACCGCCGGAGGACATCAGCGGACAGATTATCGCCATTTTTGGGATTGTGCTGGCGGCAGCGGAAGCCGCTGTCTTTTTAGCGATTATCCTCGCTATTTATCGCGAGTTCGGAAGTATACGTCCCAACGAAGTGGATACCTTAAAAGGATAATTTTTTAACGATTGCTTCTGAATCGTTCTTCCGCTGTCAGGGCAGATTCAGGATCGTTAAGAAACCTTTTTAAACCTCAAACAGGTTCTCTAATCAATTTTAGATCGGTGTTGACAACGGAAACACCGCCCTGGAGCAATAGTTAAAAGTATGGTTGTACCCTTAATAAGTCTCATCTTACTGTGCCCGCTTGCCGCATTTGCGATCTTCGCACTTTTGGGTTTGGGAAATCGAAGTTTCCCACGACAGGACTACCTATCCACTGCCGCAATGCTCATTGGGCTCGTCTGTTCGCTCCTGCTTTTACGAGAGGTGGTCCCCGATCCGGTACCTCATACACTTAAATGGATCTCACTCGGTGGCGTTACGTTCTCCATGGGTTTCTATCTGGACAGCGTCACAGTGATTATGCTGATTGTCGTCACGCTCGTCAGTAGTCTCGTCCATATTTTCTCAATGGGCTACATGCACGGCGATCCGAGATATCCACGGTTTTTTGCCTACCTTTCGCTCTTCTCCTTTTCAATGCTTTTCTTGGTCGTGTCGGATAACCTACTCGGTATTTATATCGGTTGGGAACTCGTTGGACTCTGCTCCTACCTGCTCATCGGTTTCTGGTTTGAAAAGGATTCCGCCGCAGATGCCTGTAAAAAGGCATTCTTAACGACGCGTGTCGGTGATGTCGGTATGTTCATCGGCATGATGATGCTCTTCACTAAGTTTAAGACGCTCTCGCTCTACGGAGAAGGCGGTATTTTTGCCCTTGCCGCCAGTTTAAATACCGGAGATATGGTATGGCTTTCTATCGCGGGTGTCCTCATCTTTTGTGGTGCCATCGGTAAATCGGCGCAGGTGCCTCTGCATACATGGCTCCCCGATGCAATGGAAGGTCCCACACCTGTCAGTGCTTTAATCCACGCTGCTACAATGGTTGCCGCCGGCGTATATCTCACGGCTCGGATGTTCCCTATTTTGACAGAGACCTCATCCCTCGCCATCGCCTATATCGGCGGTATCACCGCACTTATCGCTGCGACTATTGCTATTGTCCGCTTTGACATTAAACGGGTCTTGGCATACTCCACGATTAGCCAACTTGGGTATATGATGCTTGGGATCGGGGTTGGTAGTTATGTCGCTGGACTTTTTCACCTCACGACACACGCCTTTTTCAAAGCATTGCTATTTCTCGGTTCAGGAAGTGTCATTCACGCCTTCCACGCCATGCATGCCCACGACGATCATGATGAACACGATCATGCTGCACACGGCGACGACGATTTAGTACATGCGCACGGTTCCGAGATTCCGCCCGATCAGGACATGCGGAATATGGGCGGGTTGCGCCACAAGATGCCAATTACTTTTGTCACAATGCTCATCGCAACGTTGTCTATTTCTGGGGTGCCTTTTGTTTTCTCCGGGTTCTGGAGCAAGGACGCGATCTTAGGCGGCGTGCTGGGACGGGCGATGGAGTGGAACTCTGTTCATCACTACCTCCTATTCGGTATAGCACTCTTTGCCGCCGGAATCACGGCGTTCTATATGTTCCGACTGATTTTCATGACCTTCTTCGGTGAACCACGCAATCAGGAGATGCACGACATGGCACATGAATCTCCGAAGTCAATGACCGTGCCGCTCCTCATTCTGGCTGTTTTAAGTCTGCCGATCGTGAATATACTTTGGTTTAACGAAGACTATGTTAAACCACCAGAACAGCCGCATCTTCACGCACCCCAGCACGCGGATGTTTCACCTGATAGCAAAACCGACAAGGCGGGAATTACGCTATCGCTTTTCGGCGTTTCCGAAGCAGTTGCCGCGGAAGAGGGCGGACACGACACACACAGCGCACACGCAGATGATGGTCATCATGGACACCACGGCCCCGCACATACCATCGCGATGGTGCTATCTATTCTCGTCGCTGGATTGGGTATATTGCTCTCATGGATGTTCTACCATAGACGAAGTTTATCTGCCGAATCCGTCGCAACGACTTTCCGACCGCTTTATAATCTTTTCTGGCACAAATACTACTTTGACGAATTTTACGACGGCGTGCTGGTTGCCCTGACGGTGTGGAAAGCACGACTCTTTGCCCAATTCGATGGAACTATCGTTGACGGTATCGTTAACGGCGTTGGCACGGTGACGCGAGACTTCCTCGCTGTCTTTATTGGCATTTTCGATAACCGTGTCGTTGATGGTCTTGTCAATCGAGTCGCCGAGGTTACATGGGCAATCGGTGGAAGAGTTCGCCGGATCCAGACCGGCGCGATTCAAACCTATCTCTTCGTTGTGCTGGCTGGAATTGTGTTGTTAATCTTGATTTTCCGGGTTCTCTAACTGTTGGGTTTTCCCTTGCGCGTCATTCCACGACGCGCAGGCTCTTGGTATCGCACACACCCGTAGCCCGTAACGAAGTGGAGGTTTTCTAATTGTTCGCAAAGCGTTAAATAAAGGGGTTAGTTTCATAACGATTTTTGGAGGCTCCGCCTGCTCCGTTGTTGCAGGCTGCTGTCTTAAGTTAATTTTACAAAACGCATAGTCCGTAATGAAATGGAGGGGTTTTTGCTTGGGTGTTTTTCAGGTATACGGAAAGGCATTCTAAACCTTAAACCCGCCTGACCGAACCGCAAGGAATAATTAAAAAATGTTACTGTCACTAATGATTTTTATCCCGTTGCTCGGGATGATCGCTGTTTTACTTCTGCCGCGCGAGTCGGAGGAACTGGTTAAACGCGTCACGCTCCTTTTCACACTCATTCCACTCGCACTCGCAGTCGCTTTATTCATATCCTATGATCGATCGACTGCAGGAACGCAGTACGTCGTTAACGTTCCTTGGATTCAGGCGTTTAATATCCAATATCACATCGGCATTGACGGACTCAGTGTGACGCTTTTACTCCTCACTGCGCTCTTAGGTCCCATCTGTGTTATCGCCTCTTGGCGCAACATCGAAAAAGGTATCAAAGCGTACATGGCGTTGTTCCTATTGCTTGAGACGGGGATGCTGGGTTTCTTCGCGGCACTGGATCTGTTCCTCTTCTATGTCTTCTTTGAACTGACACTCCTACCGATGTATTTCCTTATCGGTATCTGGGGCGGACCCCGCCGTGAATACGCTGCGATTAAGTTTTTCCTCTATACCCTTTTCGGCAGCGTTCTGATGTTAGTCGCCATGATAGCCGTCTATCTCAACAGCGGTCTGCCCGGTGCGCGAACCTTTGACATCCCGACACTCATTACGTTAGCGTCTACAGAAGGACACGCCCTTAATAACCTTGACTTCCAGATCTGGGTCTTCCTCGGTTTCTTTATCGGGTTTGCCGTTAAGGTGCCGATCTTCCCCTTCCACACATGGCTTCCCGACGCACACGTCGAAGCACCGACAGCGATTAGCGTTATCCTTGCAGGGATTCTCCTAAAAATGGGAACTTACGGATTGGTTCGGATTAATATGGCGATGTTTCCACAAGGCTTGGACTTCTTCTGTAATGGAATAGGTTTCTGGGGCAATAGTCTCGCCCTTCTTGGGTTTATTAATATCGTCTACGGATCCTTCTGTGCGTTGGCACAAACCGACTTTAAGAAGTTGGTGGCGTATTCCAGTATCGGACACATGGGTTTCGTCATCTTAGGGCTTGCCGCCCGAAATGATAGCGGTATCACCGGTGCGATTCTCCAGATGTTCAACCACGGTGTCATCAGTGCAATGCTCTTCCTACTCGTCGGTGTTCTTTACGACAGAGCACACCACCGTGAAATTAACGGGTTCGGTGGTTTGGGAAGCAAAATGCCCGTCTATACCGGCATTACGACACTTGCGTTCATGGCTTCTCTGGGACTGCCCGGCTTGAGCGGATTCGTCGGTGAAGCACTCTCATTGCTCGGTGCCTACGATAAATTCAAACTGTTGACCATTTTGTCCACGATAGGTATTGTTGTCGGTGCGGCATACTTCCTCTGGACGCTTCAAAGGGTTTTCTTAGGGACACTCAACCCGAAATATGAAGAACTACCCGAAATCAATGGACGCGAAATTTTGACGCTGGTGCCGCTCGGAATCTTGACCATCGTACTCGGTGTCTGGCCGAACTTTGCTATTGATATGTTCAGAGAATCGGTTACCAACCTCATCGGTGTCCTGCAGATAAATTAAAAACGGATTCTGTCAATCGGGTAAATTAGAAAGCCTGCAACAACGGCGCAGGCGAATATACGCCGATAAACGTTATTGAACCAACGCACCTGATCGAGCCGCAAGGTATAATTAAAATATGCAACCCTTAAGCAACATCGAAAGCCTCCTCTACTTCAGTCCAGAAATCCTCCTTGTGATTTTTGCGGCTGCTGTTATTATTCTTGACCTCGTTATGAAGGATACAGAAAGTTCCGCGGTTGCACATCTCTCCCTCGCAGGGTGCCTTTGCGTATTCGCCGCTGTCCTTATCACACACTTCTCCTTTGGTGATGAAGGTCCTGTTTCCCTCTTTTTGGGAATGGTTCAACTTGATGTATTTTCCAGTTTTTTCAAGGTTCTGCTGCTGCTCGCGACTGCTGCAACGATTCTCTTTTCCCTTCGCTCTGAGGAACTGGATGCACGGTTGAAGGGCGAATATTACGCACTCTTGTTAGCCATCACTCTTGGAATGTTCCTGATGGCATCGTCAACGAATCTGTTGATGATATTTATCTCACTGGAAACGGTGAGTCTCACCTCCTATATTCTTGCCGGGTTCTTGACGCATAACCCTCGTTCCAGTGAAGCTGCGTTCAAATACATCACGTATGGCGCAGTCGCATCTGGAACCATGCTCTTCGGGTTGTCGTTCCTATTTGGAATGGCTGGCAGTGGCGATCTCGGTCAAATTAGTGTCCGGATCACGGAGCTTCTCGCATCTGGAGAAGTCGCTCCGCTTGCTGTGCTGATTGCGATAACCTTCATTCTGGCAGGTGTGGGTTATAAGATAGCGTCAGTCCCCTTCCACATGTGGTCTCCTGATGTCTACGAAGGCGCGCCTATTCCAATAACCGCCTTTCTGTCAGTCGCTTCAAAATCCGCAGGGTTCGCTCTGTTCATCAGGTTTTTCTACTCCGGGTTTGGCAACTCTGAATTGATGCAGGCTGTTGATTGGACCCTCATGTTGGCGGTAGTCTCCGCATTGACGATGACTGTCGGAAATCTCGCCGCTTTGCCACAACAGAATGTGAAACGCTTATTAGCGTATTCCAGCATCGCACACGGTGGTTACCTTTTGATGGGCGGTGTTCTGCTCACCTCTGAAGGCATCGGTGCAATCCTCTTCTACCTCGTTGTCTACCTCTTTATGAACTTGGGCGCGTTCTATGTCGTTGTTCTGATTGCGAATGAGGAGGGGAGCGAAATGATTGAAGGCTACCGGGGTCTCGCCTCGCGTGCACCGCTGGTCGCTTGGGCAATGGCGATTTTCCTCTTTTCGCTGACTGGGATTCCACCGTTCGCTGGGTTTTTCGGAAAATGGTTACTCTTCGCCGCTGTCTTGGAACAAGGGTATTATTGGCTGGCACTTGTTGGTCTGCTAAATAGCGTCGTCTCGCTCTACTATTATGCCCGTATTGTGAAAGCAATGTTTCTTGAAGATGCTGGCGAGGAAACAACACAAGTCTCCTTTTCTACCGGCACTTTTGCGCTTTTGAGCGTCTTTGTCATCCCAACGATTCTCATCGGGTTCCTCAATATTTTCTATACCTTTTCCAATATTTCAGTCCCCGTGATACCGATGCAGTAAATTCTTGAAAAAGGATTGACAAACGCGGTTAATTAAGATATACTTAAAAACGCAACGGGTCTGCAAATGTGGATCAATGCCCGGTCGTCTAATGGTAGGACGCGTGGCTCTGGACCACGTAGTGAAGGTTCGAGTCCTTCCCGGGCAGTCTTCTTGCTACAAAATTGTGTCGCAACCAAAGAGGGAACAAGGTGAAACGAGTAGAATCCTCACCTGATGATTATATCGCAAGTCAAGCATCAGATGTTCGGACAGTTTTAGAGGAGCTTCACGTCCTGATCAAGAAAGCCTTACCGGATCAGGACTGCTACTTGTGGGAAGGTGTTTTTTGGGGTGGTAGTCAACAGCAAATCATCGGCTACGGCAATTATTCTTACCAGCGTTCTGATAAAAAGCAAGTCGAATGGTTCACGGTTGGATTGGCGCGGCAGAAAAATTATTTCAGTGTATATGTCAATGCGGTCGAAGACAAAGCCTATCTGGCTGAGATTTACCGATCTCGACTCGGTAAAGTCAAAACCGGAAAAAGTAACATCAGTTTTCGTAATTTGGCAGATGTCAATCTCGATGTGTTAACCGAGATGATCGAACACGCTGGAAAAATAACTGCTGACAGCAAATCATAAGCATCAGGTAGCAGAACTGCACCTATAAGAAATTGAATATAATAAGCCGCTATCGTCTAGGGGTTAGGACGGGTGGTTCTCAGCCACCAAACCGGGGTTCGAATCCCCGTAGCGGTATCTCTTCACCTGTAAGGGCGGGCTTCCATACTACCCGCCCATTTTTTTGAGTGCAAGAACACCTTCTAAAGTAGGGTCCCACACACTGGAGAAAATACGAATGCACGATACACCCAAACACACCAACCGCCTCATCCATGAAACAAGCCCTTACCTGCTCCAGCACGCGCATAATCCTGTTGACTGGTACCCGTGGGGTGAAGAAGCATTGGCGCGCGCCCAGCGTGAGCAGAAACCGATCCTCCTGAGTATCGGCTACTCCGCTTGCCACTGGTGCCATGTCATGGAACGCGAATCCTTTGAAAACGAGGAGATCGCCGCGGTCATGAACGATCTTTTCATCAACATTAAAGTCGATAGAGAAGAACGTCCCGATTTAGATGAAATCTACATGAACGCTATCCAGATTATGACGCGTCAAGGTGGCTGGCCCATGACCGTCTTCCTCACGCCTGATCTGAAACCCTTCTATGGTGGAACCTACTATCCACCGACTGACAGATACGGTAGACCCGGGTTCCCAAAGGTGATGCACGCCGTTGCCGAGGCGTTCAGCGATCAGAATGTGCAGGTCCTACAGCAAGCCGACCAAATTACTACGCACCTCGCACAGATGGGGAACGTCGTTGACCCGCACGACTATGAACTCACCGAGGAACTCATGCAGAACGCTTTCCAGCAATACCGCTCGCAATTTGATTCGCAGCACGGCGGATTCGGCAACGCTCCCAAATTTCCACCCAGTATGGGATTGCCCTTCCTCCTACGCTATTGGCATCACAGTGGCAACGCCAATGCCTTAGAGATGGTCGAACTCACGCTGGAGAAGATGGCGCGCGGCGGTATGTATGATCAACTCGGTGGCGGTTTCCACCGATACTCCACCGACGCACACTGGCTCGTCCCACATTTCGAGAAGATGTTGTATGACAACGCCCAACTCGTCGTCGCCTATTTTGAGGCGTACCAAGCCACTCAGAAGCCGTTCTATCGCGATATAGCCGTTGAGACGCTTGATTACGTCCTCCGCGAGATGTACGACCCTGAGAACGGTGGTTTTTATTCCACCCAAGATGCCGACAGTGAAGGTGTAGAGGGTAAATTCTTCGTCTGGGAGCCGAACGATGTGGAAGACATTATTGGCGAGGAGAACGCCGAAATCTTCTGTGAGTATTACGACATCACGCCACAGGGTAACTTTGAAGGAGAAAACATCCTCCACGTCCAAGTACCACCAGACATCTTTGCCCGTAAGCTACAGATGGATGTCGGAGAACTGGAGGCTCTCCTCGCAGAATCGAGACGGAAGTTGTTTGAAGCGCGAGAAAAGCGGATTAAACCGGGATTGGACGACAAAATCCTCACCAGTTGGAACGGGATCATGATTCGCGGCATGGCGATGGGATACCAACTGACTGGGAAACCGGAATATCTCGAAGCATGTGAAAAGTCCGCTGAATTCGTCTTAACAACGCTCTCACAAGAGAACGGACTTCTTTTGCGTACCTACCGTGCCGGCAAAAGCCATCTCAACGCCTATCTTGAGGACTACGCTTACTTCATCTCTGGATTGGTCGCACTTTACGAAGCCAGTTTTGAACCACGATGGCTCACCGAAGCCGAACGCCTTGCACACATCATGATCGACCAATTCGGCGATGACTCCGGCGATGGGTTCTTCTTCACCGGCAAATCACACGAGACACTTATCGTCCAATCCAAGTCCGCTTACGATGGTGCCACGCCTTCCGGCGCATCCATGGCGATTCATAGTCTCTTACGGCTTGCCAAGCATCTCGACAACCCCGAATTCCACGACAAAGCCGTCGAGACGTTGTTGCTCTACTTCCAACAGATAGAGAGAATGCCATCGGGATCCGGGCAGTTGCTCTGTGAATTAGCGTTCCTGTTATCAACGCCGAAAGAGATCGCCATCGTTGGTGAAAAAGGGGATGCAAAAACGGACGCGATGTTAGAAGCGTTGCACGGCATCTATCTACCGAACAAAATCGTTGCCTTGAGCGAATCCGCTGACGGACAGACGTTACCGCTCCTCGCGAACAAGCCCCGAATTGACGACACTGCAACCGCTTACGTCTGCGAGAATTACGTCTGCCAAGCCCCCACAACGGAGGTTGAAGTGTTTGTGGAGTTGCTCCAATAATAACCTATACCTTCTTACAAGTACATCGCTGGCGAGGTTGAGAAACCTCGCCTTTTTTTGTTTTTTCGTTACGTCAACACCGATGACGATATTGCCTTTATGCTTGAATTTTTGGGAATTTTATTTTACAATATCAACAGTCAATTATACGGAGAATTTGCATGACCGTCCTGAAGTTTTTCTAAAAATTTCACGGATTTTTTCCATTCATTTTAGCAAGTTAATTGATCCGGAATCCTGATACAAAAGCATTGGAGGAAAAGCAATGGCACACACAAGCGAAGCATTAACCGATTTAGACTGGCACTCACTCTCCAATGAGGACATACAGCACTTTGACAATAAAGGCTACCTCATCATCCGGAATGTGCTGGACTCGGAGACGGTTGACAAACTGATTGAAGTGAGCGATCGACTCATAGCGAGTGATCTGCGTGAGAAACGCCAAACATACCCCAACGGCTTATACGACGGCTTCCGAAATTGTGTCGCTACTGACGATGCCTTCATCCCACTCCTGGCGCACAAGACGATGCTCTCCGTTGTGACGCAACTTCTCGGTGCACATTTGCAACTGGTGGTCTCGCACCTGATATACAAATACCCCGATCCACCGGGCACGCCCGATACCGCTCGCGTCCCGGGTTGGCATCGCGACTACGGCACCGCGACGAAGGTCCTTGGCGACAAAGTGCCACGTGTTTTACTAAAATGTGCCTACTACCTGACCGATTTGAGTGAATCCAATTCCGGTGCAACACTCGTTGTCCCTGGAAGCAATAATCTTCCTGATCCGATTCCCGTGCCAGAAGGGCAGACGGATCCAGAGGGTGCATTTGAACCGAATTTACAACCTGGGGATTGCCTTCTATTTGAGAACCGTATTTTGCACGCAGGCGGTGCGAACTTAACCGATCAAATTCGTAAGGCTGTGATGTTCGGCTATGGGTACCGATGGCTGATGCCGCTGGACTATCGAACACAGGAACAGACGTTGTTGGATAAACTATCGCCACTGGGTCAGTATCTGGTTGGAGAACCGTTCAAGAAGACGAAAGAATATTATGCCGGTGGTGGTGACAGCCCGCTCGCCGCATGGTGTGAAGAGCACGGTGTTCCAGCGATAAGACCAATCCATTAACCGATCTATGTCAACGTAATAACGTCTTTTTTGACAACCTCTTGGTGCGCCTGAGAGATTAACTCCAGCGTTTTTGGCGAGAACCGTTCTTTAATCTCTTCAGACACCCGACTCTCGCCACAGTGTTGCGGTCTGTAATGTAAAGTAGGAAACAGTGAGAACAAAAGACAAAGGCTTGTCCCCGCTCCAAAACATCGGAGGAAAGCAATGGCACACGCAAACGCAGCAGCAATTGATATAGACTGGCATCCACTCTCTGATGACGAGATCCGCCATTTCGACGACACAGGCTATCTCATCGTGCGGAACGTGCTGGACCCGGATACTATTGAAGAACTGATTGAGGCAAGCGATCGACTCATGGCGAGCGATCGCCTTGAGAACCGCCAACATAACTCCAATAACCTATACGACAGTTTCCGGAATTGCATTTCCATTGACGATGCTTTCATTCCGCTACTCACGCAGAAGACTATCCTTCCTATTGTGGTACAGTTGCTCGGTGCGCATTTGCAACTCATGACCTCACACCTGATATACAAACATCCAGACCCACCGGGTACAGAGGATACCGCTCGCATGCCGGGTTGGCATCGCGACTACGCCATAGCAACGAAAACACACGGCAACAAGCTACCGCGTATTTTGCTAAAATGTGCGTACTACTTCACGGATCTGAGTGAACCCAATTCCGGTGCAACGCTCGTCGCTCCCGGTAGCAACCATCTTCTCGAACGGATTACTATTCCAGAAGGACAAACAGATCCAGAAGGCGCACTCGAACCGAGTTTACAACCCGGGGATTGTTTGCTGTTCGAAAACCGCATTTTTCATGCAGGGAGTGCAAATTTAACGGAGCAGACTCGCAAAGGTGTGATGATCGGTTACGGTTACCGATGGGTAATGCCGATGGACTACCGGACACAAGAACAGAACTTATTAGACAAACTGTCGCCACTTGAGCAGTATTTGGTTGGCGAACCCTTCAAGAAAACGAAAGAATACCATCCGGGTGGTGGCGAAAACCCGCTTGTCGCATGGTGTGAAGAGCACGGTGCACCAGAGGTAAGACCAATCGATTAGCCAAAACACAATAACCTATTTGTGGGAGGGGTTGTAACCCCGATTATGTTAAGGTAATAACGTCCTTTTTAACGATCTCTTTCGTGTCGTAGTGGCCTGCTTGGGAGATGAGTTCCAGCGTTTCTGGCGATAATCGTGTCCTCACCTCTTCCGGCACGCGACTCTCGCCACGGTGTTGCGGTCTGTAGCGCAAAGTCAGGACGCAACGATATCGGTCTTTCGGTTTCCAAGGCAGCGCACCGTGTGTCAAGAGTTCAGAGATGATTACGAAATCCCCTGCCTTTGGCGTGATGTTAACGACCCCTTCTGGTATATCATCGGCATCCTTAACCCTTCCGTTGTTATAGAGGTGTTCAGGACGATCGAAAAAGGTCTTGTGTGTCCCCGGAACGACCAACAGTCCACCATCTCCCGGATGCACATCGTACAGGTAGGGAAAAACGACAAAATCATCACAAAAGATGCGACCGTTTCGGACCTCAAAACGGTTGCAGTGCCATCCAAAATCTTCTCGCGCGCAATGCAAGCGGAGTCCCTCCTCCGACTCCGACACACCGGCCCGATCTGCAATCATTGTTCCACGCATCAACTGCGGTTTGTTATTCGTCAGTTCCTTGATGATGGGCCACGTGGATCGGTGCATCGTGAGTGCCTCTAAGGATTTCGCAAAGGCAAAACCGTTTGGGAGGTTTTTTTCGCTGGAGTCAAATCCGGGTGGGAGTTCTTCGGTAGGGGTATTGATGTATTCATTCGCGGCTTCTTGCGCCGCTTTCAGTTCCTCGTCAGTCATGACATTCTTTAAGTGAAGGTATCCGGTAACATCGAAAAGATAACGTTGTTCGGGGGTCATCATAGTACTTTACTCCTTGCCATACGAACTTGATAATTAGCACGTAGGTGTTTTTGCTTGGGTGTTTCCCCAAGTTGAGCGGAAATCAGAGCAAACTGCTGAGGGTAAAGATACACCTTTCAGGCTTTGTATGGCTTGACATCATTGTATTGTAGCGAAACCCAACAAAAATCTAAGCTGGTGCTTCCCACACGGGCAAGTCACGTTCGTGTAACTGCTTGAATAACTCATCAAAGGCTTCACTACCGTCATCTTCCCATTCGTTCAAACGCACACCGGGAGCATAAGATTCGTCCACACCCTGTTTCATGAGGCGTTCCGCCTGTTGTAGGTTTCGGTAATAGTGCTTTACACCACCGGGTAAGGTGACAACAGAGATGTGTCGCTCCCATGTCGGTTCAGGCGTTCGGGCATACCGTTCTACGGCATCTTCATCTAACACGACACCAAGACCCGGACCGTCAGGCACTTGCATAAATCCGCGCTGAACTTTGTGCGGTGTAGCAATTAAGTCTCTTTCGTAAGCGTGGCTCGCGGTGACACCGGGTATAGTGGCTGTCGGTACCACGGCTCCCAGATGACACGCAAATGCCGCCGTAATTCCAGTACCAACATATTGTAACAGGATCGGTGTATTCGCAGCCGCAAAAGCCCACCCCGATGCTAAAGCACTTTTGACACTCTCGTGGCTACACAGCGCACCGTCAAAATCGCCTGCCCGAAGTCCAATCCATGGACCAGAGGGTTGTCGTGACGCCCCTTCGCGGATAACGCCAACACCGTGTAGATAGAACGGAATCCGAATCTCTTGATGCAACCGCCGCCAACCCTCCACGTCATAAGCGAAAATCGGTTCTTCAAGACCCTTGACGACCGGAATCTTCTCCAACTCCCGTAGAATAGGCAGTGCCTTTTCTACGTTGATTAACGAACCATTGAAATCGTATTCCACCCGAAAGTCAGGAGGGGCAACCTCTTGGATCGCGTGCGACTGCTCGACAACATCGTAAAAAGCGCGCGCCTTACACTTCAAACCGCGGTATCCACGTTCCGCAGCGACCTGAACCTCAGCCGCAGTATCTTCAGGAGACATACACGGCATCCACCACCCCATCGCAACCCAGTGTCGAACCTGTTGACCCATTAATTTCCATGCTGGCAGACCGAGATGTTTCCCCATCAAGTCGTAGCACGCCATGTCGAGATTAAAACGTCCCTCACCCATGACGTGATCGAACGGATTCGTGCCGAGATAGGCATCCAGGACCTCCTGATCAAACGGCGGTCCCGGGTTCTCTCCGAGACCGACAAGACCGGTATCGGTATAAAATTTATAGATCGTGACGAATTCGGTCATCGCGAAGTGATAGTATCTCTTACGAATACGTTCCTCGTAAGGCACACGTAATGGAATAGATTCAATCTCGGTAATTTTCATTTTTTAATTAATCGCTCCTGAGCTGCTGCGTCCGTTTGCTTCGCAGTGAGAATGCAGGTTTCCTTCCAATTTGTAAGAGGTTAGGGATCTGTCTGTTTTTATTCTACTTTTCTTTTGGTAACTGTCGTAGAAAAAGTTAGGCAAGGGACCCGAATCCTTTAGAAGCCGGACGGACTGGCTACCTCTTTGTACCCGCATTTATAGTTTTCTGCTTTGGTGTTCTTACTGTCTCTTCATATTCTCGCGTATTCTACCAAAGCCCATGAAAAGAGTCAAATCCAAAATGCGGAAGTCGGGTTCCCTGTTTTCACACACGGATGGAACCCTATTCCAATTGCCACTTTTATCAGAGCCAACAGGTCAAAAGTGTTTTGTCCTATATACAACGTGCCGACTGAAAAGGTTGCTTTTTAAGCCAGGGTATAGTAAAATTAAGGCAGACAACTGAAATAGGGAAATAAGAAAAAGGCAGAACAGGTTGGACAGTAGGATGCAGGAACTTTTACCTCAGACGCAGTTCGGAGGATGTTAATTCAGAGATGAATAAACTTCACAATAACGCGGAACAAAAAAGACAATCTGGATACTGCTTCGGAATTGCCGATATAGAACTCATGCCGCTTAAAGAACTTCGCAAGAGTATGGCGCGCTACGGCATTCGTGCGGCGGATAACGAGTTTAGCGGCTCAATTATTGAAGAACGCGAAAAATAAAACACAAATCGGCGGAAGCACGGATGACTGACCAATGCCTTACTTTCCACCGGAGGCGTAACATCATGGCATTTAGCGATTTTAAGGCGATCCCTGATGTCCAAGAAAGGTTTGGCATCAAACATGTGGAAAACGACTTTGTAAAGATTGAAGAAACCGCTGCCCCCTCGGCGCAATTTCTACAAGAATTGGAATTTAGCCGACAGTATATTAATATCTTCGCATCCGAAGGGGCAAGGTGTGAAACCATCATTTACCCTATCTTGCGAGAAGTTTACAAAGGATACGCTGAAAACTACGCACTCTGGGTCAAGAAATCCCTTGCCCACGATGAGATATTGAGCGGAACCCCGGATTATTTTATCTCCACGCGATCTGAATTAGGCATGCTCGTTGTCGGAAAGCCATTGATAATTCTTGTTGAGGCAAAGAAGAATGACTTTGAGGAAGGTTGGGGACAATGCTTAGCAGAGTTAGTCGCTGCCCAAAAAATCAATGATAATCTGGATTTTCCTGTATATGGTATTGTGAGCGATGGGGAACGATGGCAATTTGGGAAACTTGTTGGCGATGCGTTCACCCAAAACAGAACGAGTTTTAGCATTGATAACCTGCCAACTCTCTTTGGGGCAATTGATGTTATCTTCAAAGCAGCAAGCGAACCCGTCGCTACTGAAAAAATAGCCTGAATTAAATTGAATCATCAATAAGATCTATTAACCTAATAACCGATTAACCTGAAACGCTTGGAAGCACAGCTTTCAAGTACGCGTCCTAAGGAGGAACTTATGTTCAAAAAACTTTCCGCTATGCTTCTCATCGTAGGAATGTTGTTCATCATTGGTTGTGCGTCCCACATGCACACAGTCGGTAACGGGGCACAAGGTGCCGATATAATCGAATCACGGCAATGGTATGTGTTGTGGGGTTTGGTGCCAATCAATGAGGTTGATACACAAGCCATGGCAGGTGCAGCAACTGATTATAATATCATCACCGAGGTTAATGTGCTTGATGCTGTTATCAACGCCTTTGTCGGTAGTGCTACAATCTATTGCCGTACAGTAACTGTTCTGAAGTAACCTATCACTCGCTCAAACTACCTATAGGCAAAGTAGATGTCTGTCTTATCGTTAGGCACTACTTTGCCAACTCTGACCGCTCACGGCACTAACTGCACCTTAATCGAGTCTGCCCCTTTCTGAACCATCTCAAACCCCGTGAGATAATCATCCAACGGCAGTTGATGTGTCACAATATGTTCAACCTCAATTAGACCGCGGTGGATATAGTCAATTGCCAACGGATACGCATACGGACCTAAGTGTGAGCCGTGAATATTTAACTCCTTCGTGTCGCCAATGATCGTCCAGTCCACAGTCACGGGTTCCCGCATAACACTGAATTCGACGAAAGTGCCAGCTTTCCGAATCATGTGTAGTCCCTGCTCAACTGCTTTCGGGTGTCCTGTTGCCTCAATATAAACATCACACCCATAGCCCTCTGTGAGATCTAATACCTCTTGGACAGCATCTGTTTCCGACGGATTGATTCCAATGTCCGCGCCCAATTTTTTGGCGACCTCTAACCGATTCGGCATCAGGTCAATTGCGATAAGTACACCGGGATTTTTCAACTTCGCCGCGCCGATCATACCGAGTCCGAGCGTGCCCGCACCCGCAACCACGACGACATCACCGAATTCAATGTTGCCTCGCTGGACGGCATGAATAGAACAAGCAAGCGGTTCGATCACTGCCGCACTCGCCGTCGGAATCTCAGAAGGCACCTTGTAAACAAGCGAGCGTGCCGGAAATTTCATATAGTCCGCCATGCCACCGTTAACAACGGGTTGAAACCCGTAGATGTTGTGGACTTGACAGAGCCAGTACTTTCCAGTCCGACAGTAGCGACACTCCCAACACGGAACTATCTGTTCTGCGATAGCCGTATCACCGATTTCAAGTTTATACTTCTCACCAGCCCCCGGACCGAGTTCCACCACCTCACCGATGAATTCGTGTCCAGCAATAACGGGTGCTTCCACATACGGTTTGCGATGTTCATCACCCCAGAAAAGCGGAGCACCTGTATAACACTTAATGTCGCTCGCGCAGACCCCGCAGGCGTTTACCTTAATGACGACTTCGCCGGGATCCGCCTCCGGCATTGGGACATCTTCAAGGCGGTAATCCCACGGTTCGTGACACATAATCGCTCGCATCGTTTTCGACATCTTTTAATTTTACCTTGCGGATAAGTAACGGTATTTGTGATTTGACGGTTTTCGTGTTCGAGTCGCTTGCGCCGCTGTTGCAAGCTAAGGGCTTTGGACCAACGAATACCTCTTAACTGACAACTGACAACTGATAACTGATAAGTATTAAAAGTGTAAGATGTGATAGGCGGCGATACCGAGCGAGACGTGAACGTTCAGTGAGGCTCCCACTCCATACATTGGAAGATAAATTACCATGTCACAGGCAGCCAGCGTTCGTTTCGTTACTCCGTGATCCTCGTGTCCCGCGATGAGACAGATTTTGTCCGGATAGTCTACCTCATCGTAACGGATGGATTGCTCCGTAACTTCTAAAGCGCAACTCGTGTAACCATCGGCTTTCAGCGATGCAATTGCGTCCGCCGCCTGCTCTGTGTATCGCCATTTGACCCGCCGGTGTTTCCCGCGTGCCACTTTGCGCACCAATGGATGGGGCGGTTGTGCGCTGATACCTGTCAAAATCAGTTCTTTCACACGGCAGGCGTCCGCGATCCGAAAGGCAGAACCGACATTCACCGGGTCTTGTACGTCTTGTAGGATAAAAACCAGGTCTCTTTCCGGCGGTTCCACCCGTTTCAGAAAGTCTTTGAGCGGTTTGCCGCGTAACTGTTTCATGTTTGATGAATGAAGATGTCAGGGTTAAAAACCCCTCCCACAAAAGATGAATTACGCTGCCTTACGCTGTATCAAACGCCGCCTCGCACTCGCGCGGGCAAGCCCGACATCCAACGTGATGTGAGGGTAATCGCTGATACCGAGGTTAATCGCATGTGCCGTTTCGAGATTGAAGCCCCATTCGATCCACTCGGGCATATCTCCCTCTGGAATATCACCTGCGACGATAACCTTCATGATACTGATCCCTTTACCGAGCGAATAAGCACGTTCAATGTATTCCAGATGCCGGTCAAACCGACCACCTTCTAACATCCTACCCTCTTTATTCGCTGTCGTCAAAATAACCTCAAGCTCTGGATGGTCAATCACCGCATCCATGACGGGACCTGTATAGATATGCGTGGAACAACCAATGACTCGGATGTTACCAGCCGCTTTCGCTTCTCGGAACGCGTCGAGTGCCCCTTCTCGTGATACTAAATCTTCAGGTGAGGAAATACCATGTAGTAATAGAACATCTAAGTAATCCGTTTGCATTTCCTGAAGAGAACGTGTAATGCTTGCCTTGGCACCTTCATAATCCTTCGCACCGGTTTTCGTTTGGATGACAACTTCGTCTCTGGAAATTTGACGTACTGCCTCTCCGAGGTGAGGTTGACTCCCGTAGCCTTCGGCAGTGTCCCAAAACGTAATCCCTTCATCAAGAGCCTTCAACATCAGTTTTCCGCCGGCTTCGTAGTTTTCGCAGGTGTTGTTGAGATGTCCTGCACCGAAGCAGAGGCGTGAAATTTCTAAACCCGTTTCTCCGTATGCTAAATATTCCATTTTGTCCTCCACGTCCTGGTGTTATTGCGTTCAGTAGAAATTTCGGCGTAACCTGTAGATTTCTAAAACTTGCTCCGAAGAAGTCAGACGATATTTCTGTAAACTGGTTAAGATGTTCTTGGATATACTTTAACTGAATTTCTCTAATAAATGCAACCCTTTTTTCTTGGTAACAAATGGGTTTTCGGGTATCATAAAAAATATGAAGTTCAATGGACACACACTTTTCAATAACACTCCGACCGAAATCGTCTTTGCCGACGGGCGTGTTCAAACAATCTGCGAGGTAAGTTCTGCCAACAGCGATGTATGGATCGCACCTGTATTGATAGACATTCAGGTGAACGGTTTCGCTGGATTCGACCTCAACGTTGCTACTGTTACTTCGGAAGATGTGTCTGCGATGGTCCGCGCACTCTGGCGGGTCGGCACCGGTTTCTTGTGTCCAACGGTCGTGACAGGTTCTTTTGAGGGAATTAGCAACACCTTTCGTGCCATTGTGGAAGCGTGTAAAACAGATTCACTTGTTGCGCACTCGATACTTGGAATTCATCTTGAAGGACCCTATATCTCCGCCGAGGATGGACCGCGTGGGGCACATCCGATAGAGTATGTTAGAGAACCTGACTGGGACGAATTTCAGCGGTGGCAGGACATTGCCGAGGAGCAAATCACCATCGTAACGCTCGCCCCAGAGAAAAAAGGTGCCATCCCGTTTATTGAAAAACTGGTTGCGAATGGAATCGTTGTCGCATTAGGGCATACGAATGCCTCAGGGGACGATATTCAAGCAGCAATCAACGCTGGCGCGAGACTTTCTACACACCTCGGTAATGGGGCGCACGCCTTAATCCGACGGCACCCGAATTATATTTGGGAACAACTCGGTGCCGATGAACTCTGGGCAAGTCTCATCGTTGATGGGCATCACCTACCGCCTGCAGTCGCTAAGTCCATGATCCGCGCTAAGACGCTTGACAGGTGCCTCCTCGTCAGTGATGCTGTCGCTTTGGCTGGAATGAAGCCCGGTATCTATGAGTTCGCAGGAAAATCGGTGGAGTTGACTCCAGAACGATGTGTCCGATTGGTTGGGACAGAGTATCTTGCCGGTTCTGCCATTGAATTAGCACGTGGTATCGAGAACAGTGTCCGGTTTGCAGGTATCTCCCTCGAGGAAGCCGTTTCACTTGCTACACGACAACCGACGCATCTCCTTAACGCAGAAGCACATGTAGGAAAGCAGGCGAACCTGATTCTCTTTGAATGGGACGCGGCACAATGCGAAATCAATCTGCTGGCGACAATTATTAGAGACGAATTGGTATATCATTCGGAGGCTCGATCCACGGAAGATTTTTAATTTATGGGCTTAATACCGCTCCGCTTACGCTATGTTCTTCAAGGTTCCTAAATCGTGAGCCTGCAACAATACGCAGAAACACCCAAGCAAAAACACGCAGGCGGTTCAAGAGAAAGGCACGCTACAGATGGAAACCGCGTTGTTTATCCGCAAGGTAAAATTAAAAAACGAAAACCAAGCCCGTAAGCATAGCGGAGAGGTTTTTGCTTGGGTGTTTTTTCAACTCGTGAGAAGGCACATCAAAGATGAAACCCACATTATTCATCCGCAAGATAAAATTAAAAACTGGTTTGTAGGGAGCCTCTTCGCTTTCTGCTTCGCCATCCCACTGGTTTCCGCACAGCAAACCGATCAAGCGGCTGAATACTACGCCCGCGGGATGCGTTCAATCCAGTTAGGACTTTACGACGAAGCAGTCGATGCCTTCCAACAGGTCTTACAACTGAACCCACAAAACCCGGAGGCATACTGCGAACTCGGTGCGGCTTACAGGCTCAAGGAAAAAACAGATGATGCCTTGGAGGCATATCTTTACGCGCTGGAACTACCGGCATCACCACGGACTCACGGTGTTGCACATCTCTGTCTGGCTCGGCTTTACCATTCACAAGGAAAATTCGCAGACGCTGAAAATCACGGACAACACGCCACTCATCTGCTTCCCAGAAATGCGGAACCCTTCTTCCGGCTCGCGGATACATACGTGCAACGGGGACAATTAGTGCTGGCAGCGCGCGCATATCGGCAAGCACTTGCTTTGGATGCAAATCTCGCACCGGTCTATCGGGGATTGGGTAAGATCGCGTTTCTACAGGACAGATTAGAGGAAGCCGCTCAGCACTACCAGAAAGCTCTCACGATCGCGCCATATCACGCTGAAACCCATTACAACCTCGGACTCATTTATCGGCGTCTCGGACAGCGTTCGGATGGTGATGTTGCAAAACAGAATCTTGAGGAAGCGAAAAATTTAATGTCATCTTTCCAACGGGTGAAAACCTATAACGATCAGACGAACCGATATCGTAGACTCTTACTGGAGCAACCCACTGCCTTGGAGCCACGCATTAAGTTGGCAAAGGCACACGTTGAGATCGGTAATCCTAAGGAAGCGATTCGCGTCTATCAAATCGCCACGGCGTTGCATCCGAAAACACTTCCGCTCTATCACAATTTGGGCGGACTTTACATGCGAACAGGGCAGTTAGCAGAGGCAATCTCAGCTTTTCAACACCTTATTCAGCTTGATAACACCGATGCGGAAGCCTATCTTCATCTCGGTTGGCTGCACGCTCGCCAACGCAAGTTCACTGAAGCACAGACTTATCTCCAAGATGCGATCCAACGAGATAAAAATTTAATCCCTGCCTACTACG
This sequence comes from Candidatus Poribacteria bacterium, assembly GCA_965208635.1. Taxonomy (GTDB): domain Bacteria; phylum Poribacteria; class WGA-4E; order WGA-4E; family WGA-3G; genus WGA-3G. The sequence continues at coordinate 3,039,291 of OZ242349.1, read as the reverse complement.
GACTCGCAGAAGTTTACGCACAACGGCAACTATTTGCCGACGCGATTGCTGTTTACCGACAATTGACATCCACTCACCCCAATGAAGCAAAGGCGTGGGTACGACAAGGGGTACTTCATCTCAAGCAGCAACAGGTCTCAGACGCTATTCTCGCTTTTACGCAGGCAATTGCTGTGGATGAAAACTCCGCAGATGCACATAACAATCTTGCGTGGCTCTATGCATCACAAGGCGAACAACTGAAGCGCGCCGTTGAATTGGCAGAACGTGCCGTTGCGTTAGACGTAAATGCCGCTCGCTTGGATACACTCGCCTATGCATACTATCGCTACGGTGCGTATTCTGAGGCGGAACAAGCTATCTCACGCGCACTTCACTTAGAACCGAACAATACCGCCTACAAAGACCGCTTGAACGAAATTTGGCAGGCGATGGAGGATGAAAAAAAGCAATGACGTGCTATCTCCGTTTCTCTCTTTTTGTATTTGCACTTCTTGCATCGTCTGCGGCGGACGCTGTTACTTTTGTTGAAGTGGCTGAAGCATCTGGGATTCGCTTCAAGCATACCGACGGTGAAAGCGGTAAACGTCTCTTTAATGAGCAATACGGGTCAGGCGGTGGCTTCTTCGATTACGATAACGATGGATATCTGGACATCTATCTCATCAATGCCTGTCCGCAAGGGGAAAAGGGGAACATCTCGCTACCTACGAATATCCTCTATCATAACAATGGCAATGGCTCATTTACAGATGTCACCCGTGTCGCAGGTGTAGGCGATACCCGCTACGGTGTCGGTGCAACCACTGGTGATTACGACAACGATGGTGACATAGACCTCTATCTAACCAACTTTGGCAGTAATGCCCTTTATCGTAATAATGGAGATGGTACTTTTACCGACGTCGCAGTGTCTGCACAGGTCGCAGATACCGGATGGGGAACGAGTTGCGCTTTTGCTGACTTTGACAATGACGGGTTTCTTGAACTCTATGTGAGCAATTATGCGAAATACACCCCTGATGCCGATAAGCCGTGCTATCGACACGATATTGCTGTTTATTGTGGTCCGAGTTCCTATCCCGCTCAACCAGATCTGTTTTATCACAACAACGGAGATGGCACTTTTACAAATCTAACCGAACAGAGCGGTTTGTTAAGCGTGCCTGCTGCGCACGGTCTTGGCGTTGCCATTGGAGACAGTGATAACGATGGAGATGCTGACATCTACGTCGCCAACGATCAGGATTTCAACTTCTTCTTTGAAAATCGAGGGAACGGCACTTTTGAAGAGGCAGGCTTGCTCTCTGGTGTGAGTTGTAGCGATATGGGAAAAGCGGAAGCGGGAATGGGAGTCGCCTTCGCCGACTACGACAATGACGGCAAGTTGGATCTCACCGTCAGTAATTTCCAGAACGAGACGAATACTCTCTACCACAATGAAGGCGACAATTTTTTCATTGATACCACGATTCCAGCTGGAGTCGCTGAGCACACACATCGTTACCTCGGCTGGGGTATTGGTTTCTTTGATTACGATAACGACGGTTACAAAGATATATTCGTTGCAAACGGGCATACGATGGATAACATCGCCAAGGTCGATCGGTCCACGACGACACCACAACAAAACCTGCTCTTTCGGAATTTACGCAATGGGAAATTTGAGGATGTCACAGCAGAGGTAGGAGAAGGCTTCGCTCTGCGTAAGACAAGCCGCGCCACCGCTTTTGGTGATTATGACAACGACGGCGACATTGATATCCTCGTCACGAACTGGAATCAAACCGTCGATCTCCTGAGAAACGATGGTGGAAATCGAAACAATTGGATACAGGTGCAAGCGATGGGCACGAAAAGCAACCGCTCCGGTATCGGCGCACGTATCAAAGTTGTCTGCCGAACAGTGGGTGGGGACGAACTCACGCAGTATGCAGATGTAAAGAGTAGTGGAAGTTACCTCGCATTCAGTGACCTGCGGGTTCATTTCGGACTGAAAGACGCTGAAAGCATCGATTTGTTAGAAATCCGTTGGTCCAGCGGGATGGTTGATACTGCAACCAATCTATCGGTAAATCGAAGGTTTATCGCAGTAGAAGGGAAAGAAATTGTTTCAGAATAAAAATTCTAATTTTTCTCTTGACAAAAATAACGATTTAATATATTTTTTCGTAACATAGTGTAGTTATTATTACTTCCGCGTCAGATACTTGACATTACGGATGGATTTGTATCTATGCACGATAGAAAAACCAGTGTGAAGTGTGTAACTTGCTACAATAGTTAAAGACCACGGGACGTTCCTTTTTCGTGTCCGGTCTGTAAGGGGCGATAACACCAAGAAGGAACGCCCATGGACTTGCAAGCAAAACAACCAAATGCTTACACCTGTTTAGGTAGCAACTTGGATTATTGGAACTGTTTAAGTTCCGAAGGAGACATTCATGTTTTGCTGCTCTCCGTTTAGACAGATTTTTCGGAAAAAGGTTGAGTCTTTTTTATCCGGAGCAGATTAAGTTTTTGTTAAATTTTTTACCCACCTCGCTGTTGATGGGTTTATAGTAGAGCGACTTATCATCCTCGTGATGGGTCGTACTACGACAAGTGCTAATGCGGTGTCAAGTACCGCTATCTACTAACGGGTAGTCCATACACCACAATTTGGAAAAAAAAATTGGATTGCCCGAATCAAAGTTGATGCGGATAACACAAACTTCATAAGTTTTTTCAGATTGTTAGTGTTTTATTCGCTACCAAAATCTACTAAAGGAGAAATTTCAGTGAAACTATCTATTTCTATAATCGCTATCGCTATATTGGTGATCGGCATTTCAGTTTCTACGTACGCGGACATAAATGATGGCGTTGTTGCCGCTTGGACCTTTGACGATGGAAAAGCGACAGATGCCATCGGTGATGCACACGGTGAACTCTTTAAGGGTGCTAAAATCACTGGTGATGGCATATTTGACAAGGCGTTGGATGTTGATGGAAATCAAGATTCACGGGTGGATATCGAGTTCAACGATAAACTTGAGTCAATTATTGAAGGCGCACATACTGTCTCCTATTGGCTCTATGTCCGAGAGGGTAGAAACCACTCCGGCGTTTGGAAAGGCGAAAAGGTCGGTTGGGGCGCGAATTTCACCTTCCGTATGGTGACAACCAGTAATACCGGTCTGACTTGGGGAACATGCAGTGGAGGTGCTGAAAATTGGTTCGCTACGGATGGTGCCATTGAACCCGATAAGTGGTTCCATCTCTGCCAAACGGCAGATGGTGAGGAGGCAATTGGGTACGTAACGCCAGAGGGCGGGAAAACCGAAATACCTGTCAGTGGTCAACAAAACCCAAAACTCGCGCCGGAACCCTACAATCTGTTCAAAGATCGTCCTTTGGAACTCGGAGCGGGTCGAGGGATCGGTGGTAATGATGGAAACGATACGTTCCTTGATGGCATCATCGACGACGTTATCATCTGGGACCGCGCACTCACTGAAGATGAAGTCAAGGAACTCGGAAGCGGCACACGTCCAGAAAAGGCACTTGCTGTCAAAGCGGAAGGCAAATTAGCCACCACTTGGGGGAAGGTCAAATCCTATCATCATCACCGTTAAGCACAATTGAGCCTCCAAAAACACCGCGGGTTTGTGAAATTCCAGCACAAACCCGCTCAGTTAGTTTAAAACGATAAGGAGCTTTATGATGCAGCAAATTTGTCTGTTTTTCATTTTAATGCTTATGGTATTCAGTGTCAACAGTTACGCCGGGCTTGAAGATGGGCTTGTCTCTGTTTGGAACTTTGACGATGGCACGGCGAACGATGCTGTCGGAGATAACGATGGCGATTTTATGAACGGTGCTGAGACCATAGACGCGGAATTCGGTATGGCACTTAACCTCGCAAACCCCGAGAATCCCGCAACAGGTGATAATAGCGGACAGTATGTCGAAATCCCATCATCGTCAAGCCTTGAAAAAGAAGACGGTGTCTTTTCTATCTCTTTATGGGTCTACGTCAATGCCGGCGGTGGCAGAAACCACGCCGCAATGTTCTTCAAAGGCGACAAGGTCGGCTGGGGTGACCATTTCATGGTGCGGATGTGTACCACGAACGCCACTAACATGACCTGGGGTAGCTGCTGGGAAGGTTCTGAAGGTTGGTTCGCCACCGACAACGTTTACGCCGAAGAGGAATGGGTCCATGTCGCTTATGTTGTTGATGGTTCAGAAGCGAAAGCCTATGTGACTTCTTCCGTCACTGGCGATACCGTGATTCCCGCGAGTGGACAGGACAATCCCAAGGCGATTACAACACCGCTGTTGACGTTCCCGGAGCGACCGGTTGAAATCGGTGTCGGACGGCAAGTCGGTGGTAATGCTGGCAACGACTTCTGGCTTGATGGCATGATTGACGAGGTCTATTTTTGGGAACGTGCTCTTAGTGAAGGCGAAGTACGAGACCTTGCCGGTGGAGCGACTGTCGTTGCTGTGGAAGCACAAGGCAAACTCGCTACTACATGGGCACAGGTCAAGAAACGCTAAGGGTTATTAACCTCAAACAGAAAGGCTCCGGATTTCACGAATCCAGAGCCTTTTTGTTTATCATAAAGCCCGAAAATATATAAGTTTTCAGTGGACAGTCCCGTCACCGTCGCTGGCGGGGTTTGTAACCCCGCCTCATCATATACTGGAGTGGCGGAGGAGATACGCGATGCAAGATTATTACGGCATTGGAGAGGTTTTCGTTAAAGTCGCCAATCTTGAACGCGCAGCGGAATTTTACCGGGATCTGCTCGGATTTGAAGTCGTTGAGCGCAATAATCGGCAACTTTATATCTACTTAGAAAACGGACATCTTGTCCTCAAGGAAGCCGGAAGCCCAGGACATGATGCTGGCGGACCGATGCACTTCGCCTTTGTGACAAGCACGGAACGGATTAACCAACTCGTCGAACAATTTACTGACTTACCTTATCGGATTCGCGGTCCCTTCGATTTCGATGACCCGCGCGGCAAGTGTCGGGCTTTCTTCATCTTTGATCCAGATGGAAACGAAATAGAGTTTAATGACCTCTACTGTCCAGCTGACTCGACTTAGGAATCGCTATTATATCGTAAGGGAAACCTAAAATGCTGACCCATTCAGAAGTCAACGCCTTTGTTGAAAACGGTTATATCATTCGTAAGGGGGCACTCTCCGAAACCGACATCCAAACCTATCGGAGTGCTATCGATCGAATACTCCACAAATGCCGTGTTGACGGGTTACACGCCGATCACCTACGCTATATAGATGGTGAACGCGATGATATTTGGGGTGTCAATAACATTTTTCATCCAAGCATCCGTGAACGAGCACTTGTAGAGGCACTCGCGCATCCGCAGATATTAGGTGTTATTGAAGCATTAATTGGGCAAAGGTTAAGGTATCACCTCTGCACGCTTCTCGTCAGCTCCGAGCGGAAACCGTATCACATCAACTGGCATCGAGACTCAGCACCGGATGGAGAGGTGCCTCTCGAAACCCTCCTCAGTCAACTCAGAAACCACGTTCAACTCAATGGTGCCCTCTATGGCGATGAGACCCTTTATATCGTACCGGGTAGCCATCGACGTGAACTCACAGATGCTGAACGCACTGTCATACGACAGACACCGAAAGCAGCGATGCCGAACCAACTCATCGTCAAACTGAAAGCAGGGGACATCGTCTTTTACAATTCAAGCCTGCTCCACAAAGGATACAATCTTACGGACGCAAAACGACAGACCCTGCACTATGCTGTTCTCACCACTCCACCGGAGAACGAACCTCCGAATCCAGAGAGTCCAACCAGTCAACAATGGCTCAACGAACCCATCTTTTTGGGAGGCCTTCCAGAACGTCTCAAACCGCTCTTTGACAATTGGCTGAAATACGGATAGGCATAGCACCGGTTTCTGCTTTAGGAGCGATCTCTCAATAGCGATTTTTACTAATTCTTATGGCAAATCATCGCGGTGACCCAACAGAACCGGTTGAGGAATGGGAGGCATTTCAGGAAAGATACATCAATCGCTTTGAGGATACGGAGGCTCCACCGATAAAATAGTGGGATAGAAATACATTTCTGCCAGAACAATGCGGTCACAGCGGAGAGATGAAACTCACGATGCTCCAACTTCTCAAATTCAGCACCGACTGTTTCAATATCCCTCACTGAAAAATAACGCAACTTGCCGGAATACCTCAGAAACATTTTTCGATACAACCATACCACTGGGTGATGGCGCATGTTTTCCATGAAAATCGCCTTTCCCTCCGGCTTGAGAACGCGATAGCACTCTTTCGCAGTTTCCTTATGATCTGTGAAAACCAACACGGATTTGGAGATAATAAAATCGAAGGTATTATCAGGAAAGGCGAGATGCATCGCGTCCATCAGGGCAAAATTAACTGCCTCAGCGACGCTGTGTTCCGCGGCTCGTGCCCGCGCTTCAGCAAGTCGAAAAGGCAGTAAATCTATGCCGACAACAGAGGCACCGCGTTTCGCCAACAGGGTCGCGGTTCCTCCGGTACCGGTACCGAGTTCAAGGATTTTTTTCCCTTCCAATGTCCCCATTTTCGGGAGGATGTACTCAAAAACAGGGAGGTAGAAATCCTCCCACCAGAGCAGGAGATCCGTTTCAACAGTATCGGAACGCGATGCCTCGGACGCAAGCAAACTTAAATCTTCCCCATTTTTCGCAGATTTTCAATGCAGCGCTCAGCACATTCAATCGGCGGGTAGGCGTAACTTTCCTGCTCAACAATGTACCACTCTGTACCGCCGACAGTTTCACAGGCATCGAACACCGCATCCCACGGAATTTCGCCTTCACCGACGTTTGCTTTGTCATTCGTGGCGGAATACTCTTTGAGATGCACCAATTTCGATCTGCCGGGGTAGCGTTCAATATATGATACAGGATCGGCACCGGCGCGAAGGGCATGACCGATGTCAATTTGCATCACGACATCGTCGCGGGTATTACCGCCGAATGTATCCCATGGCAGCTTACCGTCCATCGGTGTGAATTCACCCGTGTGATTGTGATAACCGGTAAACATCCCTTGGTCAGCAATCTTTTCAGCAATATCGTTAAAAATTTTCGCTGTGTTAAGCCACGCCTGTTGCGAACCTTGATACTCGCCGGGAAGTCCCGGCACAATCAGATATGGATTGCCGAGCCCCTTGTTGAACTCGACCGTTTTGGCGAGTTCGTCGCCGAGAAGTGTGTCTATCCCTGTGTGAGTTCCAGCAACTTTCAACCCGAGGTCATCGCACATCCCGCGTAATTCTTCGGCAGTCCGGTCATAGTAACCAGCAAATTCAACACCCTCATAGCCCATCTGTGCGACCGCTTGGAGTGTTAAAGATAGGTCGCCTGCACAATCATCTCTAACGGAATACAACTGTAACGCAATTGGAATTCTATTGCTCATCAAGTTCTCCTAACGCATCTGTAAGCGCGTTTTAACCGCGCCCATATTCACTTACGACATCGGCAAGTTAACAACCTGTCCACTATCTGCTGACACCAACCCTGCCTCAAGAATTTCTTGGGCATCCCGACTCACTTTGGCATTGCAAAGTCCTTCAATAGATTCACCGGTCTCTAAGCAGTGAATGAAGTATTCCGCGGCGTTGCGTTTGCCCTCTGGAAGCGGTTCAGGAGTTACTACTTCGGCATCACCATTTGCCGGATGTAGATGGACTTCATTGCCGCTGACCATCAGTGCGCCCTCGGTGCCATAGACCACTGGATTCGGTGTAACATAACCGACCTTTTGGGTCCAAGATGCTTCCGTGAGTCCAAAGGCATTACCGTACTTCATCAGAATGACGGCGTTATCGTCAGGAACCGGGTAGTCCTTGACAAAGGTACCGCGGAACGCCGTTACTTGTTGTGGCAAACCGAGGAGGTAGGCACACATATCAGCACAATAACAGCAGTAATCCATCAACGCCCCTGCCCCATTCTTCTCTTCATCGTAGAGCCATTCGTAGAAGTAGCGAGAGCATCCGATTTCCATCGGACCATTATGCGCAGAACGCCACTTGAAATAAAAAATATCACCGATTGCCCCATCTTTGATGAGATTCATCGTCGTGTTGAGTGGTGGACTCCATGCCGTGGGCCAGTTCACCATCAGTAAGGTGCCAGCGTTCTCCGCGGCGGCGAGCATCTGATCGGCTTGCGAGAGTCGCGCCGCCATGGGCTTTTCGGATACGACGTGGATACCTTTCGCCGCTGCTGCCTCAACGATATCGGCTCCAGCGTTGTTCTCCGCCGCCGCTTGAACAATATCTAATTCCTCTTTCTCCACCATCTCTTGCCAAGAGTGATAGACGTTCTCGATGCCGACTTCTGCACTGAACTGGGCGCGCAATTCCGCATTGACATCGCCTGCCGCGACAATCTCAACGTTTGGATGTGCTTTCCAATGGCGAAGTTCACCCCATACATGGTCATGCACGAGGGACGCGAAGCCGACGCGATACATTTTTGCCATTAATTTCCCTCCTGTGGACGCGTGACACCAGCACGCAATTTGTGTCCACTTGAAAAATCCGTCCTTGTAAAATCCAATCCTTAACAAACTTTTTCAAACTTCAATGAGATTTTTAACCAATTTTGCCTCCGTGCCGACAACGGAGGCACGGCTCATATTTGATAGCTTAAAAATCAGCGCGAACCGCGATTTTAATCGCCGTTTCACCCTTAATGCGATAGCCGCCGTCAAGTGCTTTAAATCCGTCCCCGACCTGTGAGAGTGGCAACTGATGGCTAATCATGTCGGCAAACGGCAAACCGCTCTGTTCCAGGAGTGGTAAACCGCGGACAAAGTGTTCGTAGCTGCTTCCCCAGATAGCCTCCACACGCAGATTTTTACGCATCAGCAATTGGTTGATGTTGAAGTCAATTGACCCCATATCCACAAAGTGACCTACTTCAACGAAAGTACCACTGCGTCGGGTGTATCCCAATCCTTCCGGCGTAGCTGGAAGAAAACCTGCACACTCAAAAACAACGTCCGCCCCCTCTTTGCGTGGTGTTTCGGCTTGCACAAGCTCCGTCCGCTCCTCGACAGAAGTGACCTCCTCGATGTTAATTGTTACGTCGGCACCGAGTCGTTTCGCAAGTTCCAATCGTTCGGCAGGTCCGCCGACCATAATCACTTTTGCAGCACCGCTCAATTTCGCACAGGCAAGCGTCACGAGTCCGATGGCACCGGAACCTTGAACAACGACGGTGTCACCGAGTTTTATTTCACCCCGCATTGCGGCGTGAACGCCGATAGTAAACGGTTCTGTGAGCACGGCAACCTCGGGGGAGGCATCGGTCTTCATAAAGCAGGTGTTCGGATAGTTGAGATACATATAATCCGCAAACCCACCACGGAAATGCGGTGCTTCATCTGGATTCCACTGAAAGCCGTAAGCACCGTAGTTGGTTCCGGGTGCGAAGATGACTCTGTCACCCTCTTTCACCGGTTTACCCACATAATCGGTTTCCACACCTTCGCCAAGTGCTTCAACAATACCGACATTTTCATGTCCCAATAGAACTTCCTGTTGGAAACCGTTCTGCCAATTGTGCAGGTCAGTCCCGCAGATCCCTGCTAACTCCTGACGGAGCAACACCGTGTTCGGTTCAGGTTCAGGAACCGGATATTCACGGATTTCAAAATCTTTGCCGCACGCGACCACGGCTCTCCCTGTCCGACTCATATTTACCACTCCTTAGGTTCATTTTTGGTGGCGCGCCTTCAAAACGCGCCACCGTTTGACTTGTTCATACATACCTCCGTTTCTTTCGGGAGATAAGTACAATAACAATAATCGCAACAATCGTAATTGGCAGCCAGAACGCTTCAAAAATTTCCCAGAAAAAGTTGAATCCGATCCAAAGTAGGACTTCAATCCCAACGATAAAGGCTGTTTTACTCCACGGGAAGTCGGCACCGTACTGTTTCTTCAACCGGCTGGCGTATATCCACGAGACCACCAAAGTTCCAACTATCGCCACAAAGAATAAGAGATTGACGAGCCCTTGGATACCGTTTAAGATGCTTAACATAAGAATTTCGCTCCTTGTAAGAGGGCTTTATAAGCCCGAATTCCTTTTATCCTATAGAGACACGCCATCCGAAAAAGATAGTAGAAGTTATCCCGTTTCCTCGCTATCCAGAGTGAACGCGCTCTGGACAACTATAGACCGCCATACTCCGTCCCCGCATGAAACCTATTAATGTGAGGTTCCCCTCTTTGGCGAGATCTACAGCGAGTGTAGATGCCGCGGAGACGGCAACGATGACTGGGATACGCGCAAAGAGTGCTTTCTGGACGATTTCAAAACTGGCGCGTCCACTTACCATCAGAATATGCTGCTCAAGCGGTACCAAGTCAGATAGTAACGCGTGTCCGATGACTTTATCGACAGCGTTGTGTCTACCGATATCCTCTCTGATAATCAAGAGTTCACCCTTTTCATCGAACAACCCAGCGGCATGGAGTCCACCCGTTCTTTCAAAAACGGACTGCGCTTTTCTTAACCGATCATTGAGTTTATAGAAAACCTCTTGATTCACATGAAACCCTGAATCCAACGGCGGCACCTGCTGTCTAACGGACTCAATCGTCATTTTGCCACAGAGTCCGCAACTCGCATTTGCGTGAAAATTCCGCTGCCAACCTGATTCGGCATCAAGATCCAGTTCCTCCGTAAGACGAACGTTGACAATATTCTGCAACGCTGATAAACCGGAAGACTGCGTTTCAGAGGGTTCTTCATCACAGTAGGCGATGATTTCGATGGCATCCCCAGAGGTTATGAGGCTTTCGGTATAAAGAAAGCCAGCGGCGAGTTCAAAATCGTGTCCGGGAGTCCGCATTACAACGATCAGACTCTGTTGTCCCACCCGAATCTCAAGCGGCTCTTCAACAACTAACTCATCTTCGATCTGGGTAGGTTCAGTAGCCGCCCAACGCGTAATAAGTTTTGTGGATGTCGGTTGTTTCATAATACTCTACGTTCGCGAACAGATCCTATTGGGCATTCATGGTTGCTAAACCATTAGAAGTTGCTAACCATACTGTATTGTTCACTACGACAAGAGAATCTACTATTAATTCACCCGTGAGTATCTGAGGTGTCGTTGTGTACTGCCATACATCGGCAGCGCGGGTGTGATGTGTGTACAGATCTTTATTCGTCGCTATCCACAGCACTAACGGAATTTGTGGCACGAGAGGAGGTAGCTCAGTTTCTAACTCTTCTATTTCCGGTTCAATTTCTAACCCCGCTGTCTCTGGCGAAAAATCGGGTAGCGTCGGATCTGGTACCTCCTCTACCGGTTCTGCCGCAAGTTCTTCTGTGACTATAGGTGAAGTGTCCCGAGCACCTCTGATGTAGATGTTCTTTAAGTCGTTTTCATCCTCTATACCTGTGTCAAGCGTTGTCGATTTTCCGTTCCCGCCGTCCATATCTGCTCGAAAATAACCGTTGGATTTTTCATCAGGATTGAACCATGTAAAGAGCAGTTGCTCTTCTGCAATATCAAGTCCTACAATCTTCATGCCATCTCGAATTGCTGTAGAGTGATAGGAATCCCACTCCTCTTTCCCTCGATCGAATATGACGACATCTCCTTCTGCAGAAACCCCCCAAACCATTTGAGGTGTTAACAACAAGGTCTTGATGTCGTCTGCTGGTAGAAGACTGTTTTGGGTATTGTAATAGAGAAAAGGCTCAACACTGCCGCGAATCCGCCGTATGATTCCCGTATCTGTAGCGAACCAAATCTCTGCTTCGTCCATCTTAATGTCCTTAATCCAAGCAGGAAATCCATCAGTCGGGGAATAGTTTTGAATGCCGCCCGTTAGCTGGCTGTAGTGAACAGCACCTTGAGAACGTGTGCCCACCCACACTTCTTGCGAATTTGCTGCAATAGCTGTGACATCTAACACGCTTTCCAAAGCGGTGTTAATAAGTTCAGCGACGGGTTCAAACGGAATCCATTTGCCAAACGCAGTCTCAAATAACATTATCCCCTTTGGCGTGCCTATCCATAGCCGTGTGCCATCAGTTGTCATGGCTTGGATGTGGTTGTCAGGGAGACCATCTATCTCGGTGTAAACTGTCCATTTCGTCTGATCCAGAATCTCTTTCGCCTGTTCCTTGACTGCTTCATCTTCGCTAATTTGACTGACATGGGTCGCATCATTCGCGGCTTCCTCCAATCTACCCAATTTTAAGTTAGTAGCCGCACGGATGAGGTATGCCCTATAAATCCATTCACTTTCCGGATAGCGCGTAACAAATCTGTCCAAGGTGTGGAGTGCATTTTCCAACTGATCCATGCCTGCTTGTAGTTTCCCAATCAGAAAAAGTGCCTTTTCGTGGGCAGCCATGTCGGGATATTCTTTGATTGCAGATTCGAGAAGGAATAATCCAGTGCTGGGGTCTCCGAGTTGTTCGATGAGTAGAAAGCCGGTGAGATATTTCAACACTGATACATCGGGGTGATCCGGGTAATAGGTGAGAATCAGTTGATAGTTATCCGCTGCTACATCGTAAGCTTCGTTCGCGAGGGCAGTATCCCCGAGTTCATGAAAAAGTGGCACAAGGTCGAAATTTGGGGCATCAAGGATGGCTACGAAACGAAATCGCTCTAATGCGTTGGCATTGTCACCATTTGCTTTGTAAAGTAATCCGAGCTGGTAGTGTGCCCCCGGGTATTTCGGGAATTCTTCAATAGCGGCTTCAAATCGCCTTTGCGCTTTTTCAGGAAGTCCTAACTCCAATAACGTAAGTCCATTGTGAAAATGTTTTGCGGCGACTCGGTCTGGAACGTAGGCCAAATCTGACGTAAATTTGAGAGTGCGTCCTGCCAAGGGGAGTCGTAAAATCTGCCCATTATATTCTATCTCAAAGTGAGTATCGGTGGCACTGCGCCAACTGCCGGTGAGTCTATCACCGTTTTCACTGTCCACAATGACATATTGTTGGCTATAGACAAGGTGCTGGGAAACGAATAGGAGGGCTAACGCTATCAATGTAAATAGACAGTAAACTTTTTGTTTTTTAACCTGTGTGTTTTTTACGAGTCTCTGATGCAACATAATTTATTTGCCTTCTTTTTATAGTTTTCAGTTTTCAGGTAAAAAAAGGTTTTTTAAACGGAAACCTCTTAACCGACAACTGAAAGGAAATCTGCGTGGCAGATTTCCGTACTGACAACTGATAACCATTTTATAGAGTTATAATATCAGAAAGCTCCAGAAAAGTCAAGAGCGTTTGAGGCAGGTTCAGAACCATTCAGTTCTCCCATAGGACGGATAGCCTGCTTATGTTTTCTTCGCCGTAGGAGCGACCTCCGAGTCGCGATTTATCCCACGAAACCGGCAGAAAGCCGAAACCTTGGAAGTAGTGCTTGATGATAGATCGGTTGTCCACTATAATAGTCCTTGTCATGAACAAAATCGCGCTTCCAATTACAGAATTAAAGGAGACGTTTCAGAATGCAATCACAGCAGGTCCTGTGGTGGTTGTCGCACCGACCGGTAGTGGAAAATCGACACAAATTCCGCCCTGGTGTGCTGAACTATCAGATACTCCGGTACTCGTTGTCGAACCGAGACGCGTCGCATGTCGTTCGCTCGCAAGGTGGGTAGCGAAACAGCACGGCGAACCGTTAGGACACTCCGTCGGTTATACTGTCCGCTTTGAAGATGTTGGCTCTGATGCTTTAACTCGCATCCGATTTGTCACACCCGGTGTCGCCTTGCGGTATGCGGCAGGGTCGGAATTGGATCAATACGGAACCATCATCTTGGACGAATTCCACGAACGCGGTATTGAAGCAGACCTCTTCCTCGCGATATGCCAAAAAAAACGACGCGATGCCAGGCTCGTTATCATGTCCGCCACGATAGCGGCGCAGCATCTCGCACAGTTCGTTGGTGGACAGGTGCTACGAGCGGAGGGACGCGTCTACCCTGTTGAGGTGCAGTATCTTGGTGGGACAGTCGTCCCAACATCCCGTGATTTAGTGGAACGCGTTGCAAAAGGAGTGCGGCGCGCCCTAAAAGAGACCACCGGAAACCTCTTAGTCTTCCTGCCGGGCAAGGGTGAGATAAATGAATGCCACGATGCGCTTCGTAAGATACGTGATATAGAACTTGTTCCACTACACGGAGATCTGTCCCCCGATGCACAGGACATAGCATTCGAGATACATTTCCAACGCCGCCGTGTCATCCTCGCAACCAATGTTGCTGAGACTTCAATTACACTTCCCGGTATCACCGCCGTTGTGGATACAGGTTTAGTGCGCCAGCGTATCCATCAAAACCGACGTATTGTTTTAGCGTTACGCCCAATCTCTCAAGCGTCAGCCGAGCAGCGTCGCGGTCGCGCCGGTCGCCTCGGTCCGGGAATCTGCTACAGACTCTGGGAGGAACAGGGGCAACTCGAACCGGAAACACTTCCAGAGGTCCGCCGAGAGGATTTGACGCAATTCGTGCTGACGGTCGCCTCAACCGGCTATCGTCCGCAGGATTTGACGTTTCTCGATGCTCCGCCTGACTTCGCAGTGGAACGCGCGCAAACAGCGTTGCAAAGTTGGGGAGTCCTCTCTGACAACGGCATGCTCACAGCAGAAGGAGCGAAGATATGTGCATTACCTGTCAATCCACTGCATGCCCGGTTGCTGGTAAAAGCCCCACCATCTCTCCGACGCGACCTAATTGATTTGATTGCCACTTTGGAACGTCCTGCCCCCTTATGGCAGCGCATCGCGCACATGCCGATTGAGAAGCAGGATGCCGTCCAGAATGCCCGTCAGAAAGACCTATTTCGCGATGGGTGCGATGCAACGACGGCAATCCGAACTTTACGCTACGGCGATGAGAAACGTCATCATCTCCATAGAACTGCCATTGCCGAGTGCCGCAGAATTGCGACGCAACTGAGGGCGTTTTTTCAGTTGCCACCTGTGATAAAAGAGAATGCATCACCCCAACCTGACAGAGCCGCGCTTATTGCTCATCTTTTGCGCGAGTGGGACGCTTGTGCTTACGTACGCAGACGAAAAGGGAAAGGATGGGGAAATGGACAGGATGAGGTTTTGCTTGATTCCGATTCGCTTCTTTCAGAAGGACAGCACGCCGCTTTGATCTTGGAAACCGTTGGTGTTGGCAAAGGCACACGCGTTCAATTGCTCGGACGCACTGCTATGCCTTGCTCTTTTGCCGACCTCGTTGATGCGGGGATTGGTGCTTCGCAACTTGCCGCTCCAAGATTGGAGGGCGAGGACATTATCGCAGAAGTCGTAACCGAATATGCAGGAAGAGAGATTGGGCGTGAACGTCGTCCGCTACATGGCGCACTACTTAGAGAGGCGTTAGTATCTCTCATTCTCTCTGGATCTCTGTTCCCCGGAGTTGGAGAACAACTCACACGAGCGATTGATGCTTGGCAGTTGCATGGTGCTCTCAACCCTGATGCGCCTGCCTCGGGAACCGCCGATGTGACACCATATACATGGTTGGTCTCGCGACTCGCTTTATTAGGTGTAGAAGTCGCAGAGGAATACCAACTCCTCTCTACGGACGATCTGATATTTACCGAGATAGACGCTGACACCATCACTGAAATTGAGGCGCAGTATCCGAGAGAATTTTCCGTCAACGGTGCAAAATTCGATGTAGAATACAATCCCACCCAAAAGTTAGTCACATTGCGATGGCAGCGCGGCATCCGTCAACCAGCGTTGAGTACAGTCCTGCTACCGCGCTGGAACAATTGGAAGGTACAAGTTGACATCCGTGGGCAACTGCGGACGGTGCGCTCCGCCTCCTAATCCACTTTAATTTTTCCCCAAACGGTTGTTAGCAAGTGGGGTTGTGGGGCAACAGACAAAGTTGTGGGATTGAACCAAGCGGGTGTGATATTCAAGCCACGGCGTGTCAACTGTTTTTTTCTCCCTGTCTTTACATCAATTACGACAATTTGACGATCTCCTTCTACAGATTCCTCTGTATAAACAATTTTATCGCCTTCGGGAGACCAAGCAGGACTGTAGGCACCGAGTGCAGGTTTACTAATCTGTTTCAAACGACTTCCGTCCCGATTTGCCACGAAAATAGCTGATTTGTCTCCTATATCCCACTTGTACCAGGTAAAGGCGAGTTTGTCACCCTCCGGGGACCACGCGGGTGAGTACATCCACGACGTTTCTTTTGGTAGAAACGTGCGTACATTACCGGAACCCAGCTTCACAATAAGGATTCGACGGGTGCCCCCAACATTTCCAACAAACGCTATCTCCTTGCCATCTGGCGACCAGGAAGGATTGCCGCCACGCCACTCTGCAAATGCGACCTGTTTCACACTTCCGCCGTGTATCGTCGCCGTTTGGATGCTCCATTGTGGCGTTTCCGCATGAAATGCTATGCTGTCCCCGTCCGGTGACCAAGTAGGTTCTGCCCTGCGTGCAGACTTCCCAAAAACCCGCCGGACACGGCTACCGTCGGCATCCATTACATAGAGATCTCTGTTCCCATCTCGATCGGAAGTGAAAAGAATATGTTCACCTGTTGGTGACCAAACCGGACTGTAGTCTCCTGCGCCATTTCGGGTGAGCCTCTCTTGTTGACTCCCATCGGGATTCATAATATAGATTTCCCAATTCCCTTTACGGTTCGATGAAAACGCAATTTTTTCAGTTTTCGGTGCTTGCGCCCAAACATGTCCCACGTGAGTGAAGACCAATGCCAAACTAACGCAACAATGTATAAAAATACGTATGCTTTTCATAAAATTTCCCTCGTATTGTAGCTCACGGACTTAAAAATAGAAAAGACCATCCCCCGTTTCAAACAATATTTTCCTTCAGAGGCGATGTTTATTCCTTAATGTTTCCCCACGTTGTTGTTAGCAGATGTGATTGCGGCTGAACAGGGTACGCAAACGTCGGGTCAAACCAATCCGCTTCGTTATTGTCCCCTTCGTGCGTAAGTTGCACGGAGTTGCGGTCGCGGATATCGGTTTTGAAGAGTTGCATAGAAAATTGGTTTGGACGTATGACGAAATCCGTGTGGATGAGCTGATCACTGTCTGGAGACCAAGTGGATTCCGTAGCAACTGCCTTCTCATCTTTGATAATCCGATGAAGTCCCGTGCCATCACGATTCACGGTGTAGAGTTGCGCTCTTGTCCACTGAAGAAAACCTTGATGGAATGCCCCATCGATTTCAGAAAAGGCGATTTTATCCCCGTGTGGGGACCATGTCGGATAAATGACCCACGGCATCTTATTTTGTAGAAGTGTTTCTGGGGTATGTGTCCGCAGATCGAAAATGCTAAGTCGCGCGTGCTGAACACCACCACTCACAAAGGCTATCTCATGACCATCAGGCGACCAACTCGGCATAAATCCATCCGTTAATTTCCGAGCGGATCTGCCATCTTTTGCGGCGATGTAGATCGCTTGATTCGGTTCCTCCCCTTGGACGTAGGCAATCTTTTTCCCATCGGGTGACCAGGTCGGATGTGTTCTGTTTCCTCCGCTTTTGAATACCTTCCGAACACCTCTGCCATCCGCGTCCATAACGTATAAATCATAGGGTCCATCCCGATTTGAAACAAACAGGATTTGCTCTCCGTTTGGGGACCAGACCGGATCCCACTCCTCGGCGGCATTTCGACTCAAGTTAACCTGCTTGCTTCCGTCTGGATTCATCGTGTAGATTTCGCTATTTCCATCTCGGCTTGACGTAAACACTATTTTCGTAGTCGCTGGGGCTTGTGCCCATGCACGATCCACATGAGTAAACACCAGTGCCAAACCAACCGAACACAAAATAAAAATACGCATGCTCTTCATAAAATCTTCTCCCAATCGTACCAACAAGTAAAGACTCTCATTCGTGCCTGTTTTTAGATGTTCACACAACCTATTCAATCTGCTCAAAGGAACAGCGGATGTTACCGCGGTGGAGCCATCCATCGGGTGCTAATATCACACCGAGATCTAATGTCAAATCCATCTGTTTCTCTTTCATGGAGATTCTCGGTATGTCTATCTTTAGTATTGTAGAGAGGGTTTCTCCATCACTTAAAAGTACCTGCTGAGAAGTGCCCTTTGCGAAATTGAACAGAAGATCCGGTATCTGGGTGCCGGAGATCGGATAGAAGTGGATCCTGCCAGTCTTCGGTTTATCCTCTCTATGGACTCCCCGTGTCGTGTATGTGCCATGGGACTTCGTCATCATCTTTTCGATCTGGTAATTGTAAGCAGCATCCCCGCTTTTCGAGAATCGGAGTGTAAGTCCTTTAAGCCTACGAGCGGTGCGTGCGGCTTTCACTTTCAGAATGTCCTCGCTCCCGCCTCGCTCCTCAATGACGAGTTCAAGAAATCGCCACTTACCGAGCATGTCATCCGACAAAAAGTCTCGACTGCGTTTGAGAGATTCTTTTCGTTGGACATCCTCATACGCCTCACGACGGGTATCTCGCTCGTGTTGCATCTGTTGGTATCTTGCGGAGGTGCAACCCGTGAGGACCAGAGTCATGACACCAAGTGAAATCAAGATTTTCACATTTATTCGATCCGTTTGAAAGTGCATCGGAGCCCGCCTGTTCGCATCCACCCTGTCGGTGTTAATTCCATATCCCCATACAGGACTAAATAGAGCGTATCCTCCGTCACCGTAATTCCTGCAATTGAAGCAATTGAATAGGAAGTTTTTTCGGAGGCTCTCCGCCCAATTTGTGCTCCCATTCTGCGTCTTCTTTCTGCATCCGCCTGTTTCTTCTTGGCAACCATCTGTTTGATAGGTTCGGAACCGAACAGGAACGCAAGCATCTCGGGTCCCGTCCGCCGATTAAAACTGATGAATGGAAGCGGATCGTCGCCGTATCGCTTGGTGGTGATGGAACACCGTCCCGTGACATTCGTGCCGCGATTGCTACCGCTGTAATGGTACGAGCCGCGGTCCTCGGAAAATTCGATTGTCAAGTTTTTACGCGTAGATGCGACAAGCGCGGCTTTTGCGCTGAGTATCCGTTGATTGGATTCTTCATCCTCTACCTCAATTGGTGGCAGACGGGTCGCATTCGCCTCTGGGGTTTGTCCCTCTGCCTCTATATTCGGCGGGTTTTGTGCGTCCGTTTGTTCAGATGCATCGGGTGTTGTTTGTTCGCTGATAGCACCTTTAGAAGCCACCGGTGCAGAAGAAGTAGGTGAATCGATTGTCTGTAGGGACGTGGAGTTTGCCCGCTGCGCGGTAACAGTCCCTTTTTCGACCTCTAAACCGACATACTGCCATTTGCCGACGAGCAGGTCTTTTACAGCTTCCTTAACCCTTTCTGGATTGTGTTTCTCGCGTGCGGCATCATACGCGGCAATCAAGCTTTCTCGTTCATACTGCGTTTCTGGAGATATCAGCGTCCCACAACTTGTGAACACTATCACCAGAACGCCCAGGACTATTATCATTTTCATCGTTTATTCCTCTCATACACTTTAACCCAAGGGTGCGAGGTAGTGCACATAGCACTCCGCTGGAGTGCAAGAAATTGTGCATCCCATTCTATAGACATATCACCCCGCTGGGGTGAGGAAAATGCCTAAGACTCCTCGTTGGAACGTTTGGAATTTGTTAGCAGCAACTTGGGTTATAATAGCATCCCTGCGGAGTGCGGGTAGGCACAAGACCTACCCCTACAGACTACAGGGACCGATTTCTTATTCGATCCGCTTAAAGGCGCATCGCATACCACCGGTGCGTACCCAACCCTTCGGTGTGAGTTCCATATCTCCGTGCAGAATTATATAGAGTCGGTCATCTGCCACTTCGATTCCCAGTGCTGAAGCAGGGACATAGGAAACCCCTTTGGGCGAGGCTTTTTCACTACCTCTCCCACCCAGCCTGCGGACGTTTTCATCCTTATCCCACCACAGGGGTTGGTTGGTATTTACATAAGTCCTTCCTTCCCTCCTTTGCATGTTTTCGGCAAACGCTTGCTTGCTTTTAGCGGTCATAAGCCTTGCGGGTTCGGAAGTAAATAGGAACTCAAGCATCTTCGGACCTGTGCGCCCTCTAAACCGAATAAGCGGCATAGGGACATCCCCCACTCGCGGGGTGATGATTTTACATTCCCCTGTGACCTTCCTGCCACGGTTGCTCCCGCGGTAATGAAAGGATGTTCGATCCTCATAAAATTCGAGCGTTAAATTTCTACGGTTCGCCGCCGCTAAAGCCATCTTCGCCGCTGCTATCTTTTGGTTGTCTTCACGCTCTTCGACTGTGATTGGCGATAATTGCACCCGCTCCTTCTCAGATGTCCGCTCTGCTGTGTCAAGCTGGGGTAATTCGAGTTCAGCGGGAGTTTGGATGCTCGCATCTGAAGGCGGTGCTGTTTCACCGTTTTCAGATGTTGTCTTCGCCGTTTGGGCGTTGACGGTCTCCTTTCCAATTTCTATGCCGATAAACTGCCATTTGCCGGTCAACTGCGTTTTTATTTCACGTTTCATCTCTTCTGGGTCGAATTTCATGCGCGCATCTTCGTAATCCTCGATTAACCCATCGCCTGCCTGCCCTGCTTCTTGGTACAGCACGTTTGTACAACTTGAAAACATTAACACAAAGATAGCCAGTGGTATTAGCATTTTCACGATTTTCCCTCCTCGATACGCGTTTTTTGAAATGCGAATGTCTTGGTGGCAGATCTGCAAGAAGAAACGTTTGCAGTTTCATTTAATCCGTTGGAAAATACAACGGATCCCGCCGATTCGAGCCCAACCGTTGGGAGTTAATTCCATCTTTCCGTACATTGTCAGATACAATTTGTCATCTGTCACCGAAACACCGAGCCAATTATCTTGGGCGGCTCTCATGGAAACGTTATCTTGGTTTTTCAATCTGCTTGCGGACATATTCGTTAAAAAATCGTAGAGTGGCGCGCCTGTATCCCGGAAAACCCGTAGATAGGGAAATAGTTCATCACCGTAACGTTGTGGATTGATTTTGAAACTACCCGTTACCTCTGTGTCCCCAATTTTACCGCGGTATCGACGGAACACGTTTCGGTCCATAAAAAAATCAAGTGTGAGATTTTGGCGAGACTTGGCATGGCGTTTATATTTTGATGCCGCTATCTCTTCGCTGACATCGCCTTCCGCAACCTCTATCTCCAGAAATTGCCATGTACCTATCAATTTATCGGTTAAGGCGGTTTCTAATTGCCGCGGGTCGTGTTTTCTGAGGGCATCTTCATGGGCTGCGCGTAGCCGATTGCGCTCGTTCTGCATCGTTTGGTATTCCGCACTGGTACACCCTACGAAAACCAATATTACGAAGGTGAAGGCACTTAATATTTTCATTCCGCACTCCTTTCAAAGTAACACCGCACGCCACCGCTTTGCACCCAGCCGTTGGGACTTAATTGCATCTTGCCGTGCATCGTGAGATATAACCTGTCCTCCGCAACTGAAATACTAATCTCTCTCGCTGTGTCAAGCCCTCGAGCACCTGACAAACCGAGAGGTTTCCCATCGGAACTTGCTGCGAAGAGGAGTTGTGAAATTTCTGGACCAGAGCGTCTGATGAACCGAATGAAGGGGAACGGTTCGTCGCCGTACCGAACGGTGAGTGATCACGGTTTTTGCCAAATTGACCCGACACCTCTGTGTTCCTGTTTTCGCCACGGTAATTGTATGTACCCTTCTCTTCAAAGAATTCGAGTGTGAGATTCTTCAGGTCAAGGGCATAAAGGGCGGCTTTGGTTTCCGCGATTTCCTCGCTGACGTTACTTTCCTCAACTTCAAGGTTCAGGAACTTCCACTTCCCGAGGAGTGTATCGATTACGTCGGTTTTGATTTTGAGTTCGTTGTGCTCCTCGCGGAGGTCCTCGTAATTCTTTAGCAACTGATCTCGTTCTGCCTGCATCTTTTGGTATTCGACGCTTGTACAACCCGAGAGCATCAGAACACATATACCTAAAATAGTCCAGATTTTCATCGGTGCTTCTCCTTGTGATAGGTGTATGCAGGGTAGGATTTCCTGCTGCATTATACCAGAACGACCCATAAATGACAAACCTTCAGTTTTGACCAAGATTATTGTGATTTATGTAACTCACCACGAATCATAGTAAATCTGATAATCATATAAATCATAGTTCAGACTTTTCGCTCAAAATTCAACTGTCAATCCAAAATAAATTATCCGAGGCAGTTGAGGGGCATCAAACACCTCACGTTCAATGCCAACTTCCTGACCTTGGACATCAAGGGTTGCCTCTTCAAAAATGAACCTTATCTCGTTTTTTCGGTTGTATACATTCAGAACATCAAGGAATCCACCCACACGCACTCCCCAGAGTCTCCATTTGTAACTCACCCGAAGGTCTAACTTATGATACGGCGCGAGTTCAGTGCTCAATTGTTCGTCAGCACTCGCCAAAAGCGGGTTCAGTCCACGCGTTACAGGGTCCTGGATGAGAACGATAGAGCTGATAGGTGCTTCGGAGGTCCCACTGAGATATTGCCATTTCGCACCGATCTCAAAATTCGGTGTGAAGTTATAGTTGGCGACGACACTCACAATGTGCGTATTATCGAAGAGGTAAGGTTGATAGACGGCGTCTGGATTTTCGCGGCGTTCAGCGTGTGTATAAGCGTAGGAAATCCAACCGAAGAATTTATCCGGAATCCGATGCCGTAGGAATACCTCTGCTCCCCCGACGTACGCCGTCCCCTGATTGAGATAGTTCGCGACTTCATCGGGTGTAACCAACTTCTGCGCGTCCTTGTAATAGGTGGCAAGTTTGAGTTCGGTCCGCGATGAGAGTTCGTGCTCCAATTCCATGATATAGTGCCGTGTGAGACTCGATGCCAACGCTCGGTTGCCGTTTTCCGCTAACAGATGCGACGGTTGTGGACTCTGTTCATAATGTCCATACGCGAAACGGAGATTAGAACCGTTTGGCAGTATGAAACTCACACTTCCCCGCGGTTGAATGGAGATCTGTTCTGTACATTCAGATAGTCCAATCGGACACCGAGTGCTATAGACAAGAACGAAAGCGGATCATATCGTCCTTGCACGTATCCTTCAGTCCGATAAAAATCGTGACCGAATTCGTCATATATCTCCTCAACAGTGCGCTCGGTAATCTCATGCGTGCCGTCACTCCGTCTGGCGACTGTGACGGAATCTTCATTTTCCTGTGCATATTCAAGGACCTCCGGAAGTTCCGCTGGGTCCTCCAGCTCACGCGTTTCGTATTCCGGAAACCTGCCATCTTCAAAACTGTTGGCGGGACTGAACGAGAGGAGGAAACCCGGTTCAAATTGAAACTTCGGTGTCAACCGATAGGATACATCTTCACGGAGTGTATAGACCGGGACGTTAATTTTTACATCGTAGTGGCCATAGTCAGCGGAATGCACCCATTCCCCATCGGGGTTCCGAGAAAACTGCTGCATGACTGGAACTTCAAGCGCGATGGTGAGAAAATTGAGAGAACGGGTCAGCGATAAATGTGAGGTGAGGTTTTCGGTGAAGTCCGAGCGGAGATGGACCCCCTGCCCATCAAAACCGTTTTTGAAAAGCACAGAGGCACGTGCCCTTTCAATATCCTCGGGCACTGTTTCGCCTTCAATTTCAAATTCTTCAAGTTCACTGCTCTCTTCCTCAATCTTAAAATGGTCGGTTGCAGCGAAGGCATTGATCGTGAGACGATGCTTTTCACCCAACGGATAGGCACATTTGAGTTGGTAATCTGAAAAATAGGGAAGTTGCTGCCGCTGTCCCGTCTGCGCCTCAACGATCGGTCCAGCGATGAGGTCTAAGTAACTCCGTCGCCCAGAGGCAGAGATATATCCCCTATCACCGATTTTGGCTTCAAGTAATCCTTCAGAATATAGGATATTCAAGTTAAATTTCCCATTTAACCGCTCTTCAATGCTGTCACGGGCATGGATGTCAAGCACAGCCTGTGAATCCAGTCCGAATTCGGCACCGTAACCCCCAGCGTAGATGTCAATGGTCTCAATCGTTTCTGAACTGATAGTTGACAACAAACCGCCCCAGTGAAACGGATAGCCGAGCGGCGTCCTGTCGAGATAATAAAGGTTTGAGCCCGGTTCACTCCCACGAATGTAGAGTGCCCCAAAGTAATCGTTTGGGATACCGATACTCGGAAGCGTCGTTAAACCTTTGAGTGCGTCATTGGCGGTTCCCGGAATCCGTAGGAGTTCACTTCCCCGGATTTCCGTGCGACTCACCGTTGGTGGGAGGCGTTTTCCTTCTACGACAACTGTTTCGAGTGTAAAGGCGGCTCCGAGGTGTATTTTGACTTCCGTGGTATCGCCGCTGCTGATGTCTACGGAGATTTGGGTTGGTGTTGCTTCCGCGGGATGCGTCACGACGAAGGTATATGTGCTTTCGGGGAGTTCTGTGAATTGGAAGACCCCATTTTCGTCGGTTTTTTGGTGTTGATCGGTTTCGAGGATACGAACATCAGCGTCTACGAGGGCTTTCCCTGTGCTTCGCTGATAGACGGTGCCTTGAATATCCCCTGTTTGGGCTAAAACTGAGAGAGGCATGGTGATAAACGCAATTAAAACTATGACGAATTGTGGCTTCATTCAGTCGTTTTGACCTCCGATTCGGATATAGACATAACAATTCAACGTTCAACTGAATTTTTTCGTTGACATAAGATTCATTTTCAATTGGCTTTTTGATTGGTACAGGATTCATCGCTTCGTCAGTACGCAGAAAAGCCAAGTGCATGTCATGCATACACTTGGCTCTTTAAGGGAAATGTGATTCTATGTTTACCAGCGAGGTCTCTAACCTCACCTCAGTTCTATTCCTGATGCAGCGTAACCGACCGACGCGGTGGACTAAATTCCTGCTCTGTCAACGGCACTGCCATATTCCGATACACCTGAACCCGATAGGATCCAAAGTCCGGCACGAACATCAGTCCATCATCGCTAACGGCAACAGATTTCGGCGAACGCAGGTATTTCTGCGGCTCCAAATCCGCCATATCGCGCATCCGATTTGGGCTGGCGTTCGTCATCATGTAAGCCAGTGACACTGTTGACAAGGTGGCATCTCCGAGGAATTTCTGCACATACCGCCCTTCAGCGTTGAAGAGTTGAATACGGTCATTCCCTCGGTCAGCGACGTAGATATCGCCGTGTAGGTCAACGTCAATCCCGGCGGGACGATTGAGTTCGCCATTACCGCTACCGGATTTACCGAATGCGAAGAGGAATTCTCCTTCAGCGTTGAACTTTTGCACCCTATCGTTTCGCCAATCGGAAACGTAGACATCGCCGAGTTCGTCTACGGCGACGCCCCACGGCATGTTGAATTCACCGTCACCGTCGCCATAACTTCCCCACCCCAAGAGAAACTTCCCGTCTTTCGTGAACTTCTGCACCCGATGGCTCAGACTGTCGGCGACATAGAGATTCCCCTCTGGATCGAAGTCCATACCTGCAGGACCGTTGAGTTGCCCCGACTCGGTGCCGTGCTCACCCCATGTACCGATGTGTTCACCTTCACTATCAAAGGCGACAATCCGATGCAGGTATTCGTCGGACACATAGAGGTTCTCTTCACTATCAGCGGTAATCGTCACGGGCCATGTAAACTGCCCGTCTCCTTGTCCATAACCGCCCATCGTGCCGAGGTCTTCGTCATCAACGTGATATTTCCGAATCATCGCCGTGCCATCACTACGGCACATGATGTATATACGTCCCTCTTTTCCGACTGCGATATCGACCGGAAAGTTGGTCGTTCGCCGCATGCTCAGGGTTTTGTGAAATGGAAACCCGGCACGCAGCAAACCGTAAGGTCTACCCATAATTGCCTCCTACCCTTATTCTTGCGTCATTAGAATAGCAAGTTTCAGTTTGCAAGCTACACTGAAAACGGATGAATCTGTTCAAAATTCCCGCCGACGATATGGGTTGGGTCTACACCCATCCACTGCTCTAAAAGCGTTCCGTATATGCCACGGAAGTCGATGGTATGCTCAAGGTCTTCACCGTGCACCCAACGGGACGGATCGAGAGACGGATATTCCGAGTAGAGTCCGCCTTTCACCCGATCACCGATGATGAACGCACCGCCACCAGTGCCATGATCCGTGCCGCTGGCGTTGTCTCGGATCCGTCTGCCGAATTCCGTGAAGACGTACATGACGATCTCTTCAGAGGCGTTCTGCGACCGTAGATCCGTGAAGAAGGCTTGGATGGCTTCCGTGAGTTCTGTCAGGAGTCGTGGATGTGTCGGGACCTCGTTAGCGTGGTTATCGTAACCGCCGTGCTGCGTGTAGAAAACGCGTGTACCAAGATTGGCGAGGTGGACCCGTGCGACATCCCGTAGGCTCTTTCCGATCGAGTTTTGTGGGTACTCCACTTCGGATTTATACATCGCCGGCGCCTTCTTGAGTTCATCAGCACCTTTAATCACATCCAATCCGGTCTGGCTGAGGTAGTCCATCACGATACCAGTGCCAATCGTGCTACTGTACATCCCTTTGAATATTTCAAGTGCTTTTGTCCGTTGTCCTTCATCACCAATGCTGGTCATCAGCCCATAGTTATCCAAATCGCCAACAGAGGTGACGGGGATGCCGGAAAGGGCACAGGCACGCGGAAGTCCCTGTCCGAAACTGACCCCTGTTAAGACGTTGTGGCTCTGCGGATCGAGTTCACGGACGAGTCTGCCGACCCAACCTTCATCACCGATTTTCAGAGGTTCACACGTATGCCAGATATCCATTGCTCGGAAATGCGAGCGGTTTGAATCGGGGTAGCCGATTCCCTGCACAACAGCCACATCCCCGGCATCAAACATCGCTTTCAGTGGAGCCGCCTGTGGATGCCAGCCCAAAGCGTCGTCTACATCTGACGGTAGTACGTCTTCAGATTTAATGCCGACAACCGGACGGGAATCGTGATAAATCCCCGCTGTATAGGGGATGAGTGTGTTCATGAAGTCGTTGCCGCCTGACAGTTGCACAACGACAAGGACGGGGTCTTTCTTGATAGTACTCATTGTCGATGTCTCCTATGTTTGCAACCGCGGTCCCGTGACCAGAATTACAAACGATTAGCCAAGTTGATACTCTCTTGAAGCCACGATTAACTGGAGCATATTGACGACCCGCGCTTGGTTCTCCTCCGCGGCATCATCATCTCCAAGATTGAGTTCACCGTTCGCTTCCGCGAATTGGGTTAAATACTCACGAGTCGTGTCCCCTATCGTCAGCGGTCCGGCGAGTTCAAGGCATTTGTCCACAAACGCCTCTGGTGAGAGTGAGCCACCATTGTCTCCCAAGCGTGTGATGAGGTCCTGAATCCCGGGTTTCGATGCGTCGCTGACTTCACTAACAGCGAAATTGACGCGTGCGGTAAGCAGACCACCATCAATCCACTCTTTACCCGTGTGCCAACCTTCTACGGTAGGTGGATCCATGAGTTTCTGTCCCATCAATTGCGTGGCACTGGCAAACTGCCCTATTCCGGGTTGCGGACCTTGGAAGGTGCCTACCAGTTTCACGATCCCCATGACGAGCTCCGTTGGGCTTTTCACCTTCTTGAATTGGGCTTCTTTGAAGAAGTCGGAATTGAAAAGGACACTGAGGACGTGGGAGATATTCCCACCGGACCCCATGAATGCGTCTGAGAGTGTCTCAATCGCATCTGGATCCTGCGGGGGCGTCACGTTCCATGACGGAACCTGCGGTTCATCTGCGACAAAGAAGTTATAGAGATGTCTCGAGATAAATCTGGCACACGCGGGTTGTTCGACGATGATGTCGATGATGTCTTCACCGTTGAGATTCCCGGTATGCCCGAGGAAGGTTTTCTCGCAGTCATCGTGTTCCTCTTCATCGAATAAAAAGGGTGGCGAGTAGTAACCGTGCGGATACAACGGAATCGGCTGTCCGAATGTCCAGCCTGTAAAAGCGAGAGCGCAGCTCTTTATATCGTCTTCACTGTAGTTGCCGACCCCCAATGAGAAAAGCTCGAGGAGTTCTCTCCCATAGTTCTCGTTGGGTTCACCCTTGCGATTTTCGTTATTGTCGAGCCAGAAGATCATCGCCGGATCTTTGGAGAGTTCGAGTAGAATGTCTCGCATCTGTCCCATACCGACGCGCCGAAGCATATCAATCTGGTTTGAGGACGCGAGGATATGTTGATTCTTGCCTAACCCCGTCGCAAAGACATGGTGCCAGAAGAGTGCCATCTTCTCTTGAAGCGGACACCGGCTGTTCAGCATCCGATAGATCCAAATACCGACATAAGCACCTTCACCGCCGAAGTAGCGTTCTAAAATATCTTCATCAATGGGAGTCCCGCGTTCAGGATGGACGAGATCATCAACAACGTTCTCGTAGCCTTTTTCGACGTAGGCTTCCAGTTCGGTGCGGGTTGTTCCAAACCCTGCGCGGCGCATGAGGTGCGCCATTAACGCAACATCGTTCGTTGACATGTTCACCTCCGATACGTTCTGCGTGAGGAGGTCCCTCACGTGAGTAACTTTCGATGGAATACCGTTCTGATGTTCGGTTTCATCGGATTGGAGAAACCGCTATAAGATTGCCTATATCTTATAATTAAAGTCAAAAATATGTCAAGTTTTTTGTTTTCTCCCACCGTGGAGATTTGTCTGCATTCTCCGCTGTAGGAGCGAGTTGTGCTCGCGACCTTACTAACCGCTGACTGTCGTTATCTTAACTGAGAACTGAAAACCGACAACTGATACCTAATTTTTACATTTTTTTCAGATTATGCACAATTCGTATTCTAAAATTGTGTCTTTAATAATAGAAGAGATTCTCTTTCTAAGCGTTCTTAGGTCGAACACACGTTTTTTACACGAAAAAGGAGAAAAAAATGACACATCAACACATCCTAATCTGCCTCTTTTTACTCGCTATGATTCCGATGAGTGCCACAGCGTTTCCACCCGCGTCACCCGCAGGTGGAAACTATCTAATCCTCGATGGCGTGGACGACTACGCTGTTTTGGACTTTAAAACCCACGGTGTCCTCTTTCCGAAAGGCACAGAGGTGTTCACTGTTGAAGCCTGGGTCTATCCGACCACACCGCCTGACGGGAATGTATACGCCATGATTCTCAGCCAACAGGTGGAGATGCAAGTCGCCAGCGATAACGGGCACTGGGAGAACATAAAAGAACATATTGATTGGCAGCAGGGTGATTTATTCCTAAAGTTTGAATGGCATATTCTGGTTAAAGACAAGCCTGCTATGAGAGGGCGCGCAATCGCACTTCCCCCGGATCGGTGGCATCACATCGCATATCAGTCAGATGGAAGACAGGAAGCAATCATCGTTAACAATTTCGCACTGGTAAGGAAATGGCCGATAGGATGGCCGCTCGCACACGATCTCTCACACTTCGAGCATCCAAAGGATTTTACACTCGGAGGGTTTGGAAAGAAAATTAAGATGCCTTTCGGCGATCACTTTCGGGGATCCTTTGCGGGATATATTGATGAGGTCCGTATCTCGACAGTGGCGCGTTATGATGTCAGCAAAGACGGGTTTACGCCGAGTCATAAATTCAAAAAAGACCGGCACACAATCGCGTTGTGGCATTTTGATGAACCCGGTGGAAGACGGAACTTCTCAGATGCATCGGGCAATAAACATCATCTGGTGGGCGAGGGTGGCGCGAGGACCGGCATCCCGCTCTCAGTCGAGGCACAAAGAAAACTCACAACGACATGGGGGCGCCTGAAGCAATGAAATCTCTAAAAAAACTTATCGTTATTGGAGTTGTTGTTCTCATTTTCTCGCTCACGCAAATAGAATCCTTTGCGGGTGAGGATTGGGAACTGATAACTGAGATTTCTACGAAGAGAAACGGTTTCGCGACTGCTGTGGTTGATAATGAGATTTATCTCATCGGCGGCACGCTTTTTGAAAACCTGAAGTGGAAGCCCGGTAAATTCGTGAAGGGTCCCTATGGACTATCAACTGTTGAGGTGTATGATCCGCGAACCAACACGTGGCAAAGAGGTACAGATATGCCAACGCCACGTCATGGTGCTAAAGCTGCAGTTGTTAACGGAATCATCTATGTCTTCGGGGGGTATAGTGGGAAAGACAATAGAGGTATAAATAGGACATATTTTGATATTGTAGAGGCATACGATCCTCAAACCGATACATGGGTCAGGAAACACGACATGCCCGTTTCTCGTATCAACTTTGAACTCAGTGTCGCTGCTGGCAAGGTCCATGTGATTGGGGGTAGTACGGGTTTCGGTCCGGGACATGAACTACGGACAGATCGCGTTGACATCTATGATCCTGCTACTGATACGTGGATGGCGGGTCGGAAGATGCCGACCCGGCGAGATCCTATCGGTGTGGAGGTTGTTGGCAATCGCATTTATGTCATCGGCGGGTATGGATGGCCCCAGATTCCCAACAATCCCGGTCCTTTTCTCACGGTCATTGAGGAATATAGCCCGATAACGAATCAATGGCGGCAGAAGAATGATATGTTAGCCCTCAGAACTTCATTTGGGACGGTTGTTGTCAGGGATAACATCTATATAATTGGAGGGGTAGACGAATTCCACAAGTATTTAGCAACAGTGGATGTGTATCATCCACAAACACAGGCGTGGAGCGATATTCCAGCCATGTCAACACCACTTCTACCTTATAGTGCAGTGGCGGTCAACGGCAAGATTTATGTGTTCGGAGGTTATGATGGGGAAAGTGGAGAATTTTCTCCAGGTGTTGTGGTCTTTGATACCGGCTTTCGTGCGGTTGAGGCGGTCGGGAAACTGCCGGTGCGCTGGGGCGAACTCAAAGCAGAACCGCAGAGACGACCTCAACGAGAATGAGTGCTGACCGGTGATTGCTGATGGCTAACTGCTAATCGCTGTTCTTGTAGGACGGAATTCCAACTCCCCCATTCTTAACTGAAAACCGACAACTGATAACTATAGTAAAGTTTAGAATTAATTAGACGCTCCGCACCGGCGAGGTTAGAAACCTTGAAGAAACACCCCAGCAAAAACCCTACCAGGGGAGGGGCGAATGTTTATTTATTTTTCGGTTTTACTATAATTTTCACATTTTTTTCAGATTATGCACAATTCCCATTCTCAAATTGTGTCTTTAACTATAGAAGGGGTTCTCTCTGAACGCTCTAAGTCAAACTCACGTTAGAAAGGTCTAAGGAGAATACTATGCTCGCAAGATACGGATACTTGCAATGGATTTTTATCCTCTTACTTGTCGTTGTTTCTAACAGTTTTGCCGGGAATTGGGAACAGATAACTGAACTGCCAACATGGAGAATTGGTGGTACCCCTGCTGCCGTCAACGGTAAAATTTATCTTATCGGCGGGTTCGACCACCATGAAAATTTAGGCGGACGCGCGCCGGCACTTTCAACGGTGGATGTCTACGACACGCAGACAAACACATGGCACACAGTTACAAAGATGCCGACAGCACGAGTTGCTCCGGGAGTTGCAGTCCTTTCCAACGACCTCTATGTGTTTGGAGGCTATGACCGAAAGGGACCCGGGGGGGCATTCAGGTACAAAAAAACCGTCGAGATGTATGACCCTGCAACCGATACATGGACCAAGAAGCGGGATATACCGACGCTCCGTCATGCGTTTGCGACCGCCGTTGTTGATGGAAAAATATATCTTATTGGTGGGAGTGTTCACGATAAAAAACTCGGCCGTGATGTAGCAATAGACCTCGTTGAGGCCTACGATCCGTTGACGAATAGATGGGAGAAGGGCGCAGACATGCCGACAGAACGAGGGGCGACCGATGCTGTCGTTGTAGACGGTAAAATTTATGTCATCGGCGGTTATAATTGGCAGTGGGGGCCTCTTGCTGACAAGTTTGTTACATCTATTGAAGAATATAATCCGAAAACCGACCAGTGGCGTGAACTCCCTGACATGCCAATGCTCAAATTTATGTTTGCGTCCGTTGCCATTGATAATGAGATTTATACAATGGGGGGTGCGCATACTCCGGGCGGAAATAGGCTTACACGCTTCGCCGATGTGGATGTTTATAATCCAACGACCAACAAATGGCGCGAAGTCGAGCCAATGACGATCCCAAAAGCAACAAGGGCAGTTGTTGTGAAGGGTACAATCTATACTTTAGGCGGTCTCAAAGGCGGCGGACAATTTTCACCAATCGTTGAGGCATTTGACACCGGTTTTCTATCACTTGACCCAAAAGACAAACGACTCACACGCTGGGGTGAACTGAAAAAATCCCAGTAAACTCTATACTATACGCTGTATAGATAGGTTCCATGCCTATCCAGTTTATGAAAAAAATAGAAATGTGATATACTGTTTCAGGTCAAGGAAAACATTAGGCAGCAAATCATTTGATTTTTTTCCTGTCTGCCTAAACGTGTTGATTCAATTGTTTGTGGAATAACTTATGATGGAGATGTGGGTATAACCAAATCTGTTCGCGCACCGTGGAGGATCCTGATGGTGGAAAACGATGTTCAACTGATCCGTAGAATTTTGTCGGACGATGACGAGGCATTTAGCATCTTGGTCCAAAAGTACCAAAAGAGTGTTCATGCGCTTGTGTGGCGAAAAGTTAACGACTTTCACTATGCCGAGGAAATTACGCAAGACACCTTCCTCCAAGCATATAAAAAACTCTCGACCCTCAAAAATCCCAACCAATTTGCAGGGTGGCTCTATGTCATAGCGAATCGACTCTGTATTAATTGGCTCAACAGACACAAACCTGCGATGCAATCGCTGGAGGACACGCCTATGGAAGAAATAGAGGAATCCGCTTATAACCATCATGCCGCAGAACAGCGCGAAGCCGAAGGCACCAAGTATCGCTATGAAATCGTCCAAAAACTCCTGTCTAAACTTCCAGAGAGTGAACGTACGGTCGTAACACTCTATTATCTCGGTGAAATGACGGCGAAGGAAATTAGCAAATTCTTAGGGGTCTCGATAAACACGATTACCAGTCGACTGCGGCGAGGGAGAGAGCGTTTGCAGAAGGACCAAGAACTCTTGGTCCGCGAAACTCTCGGCGGTGTGCAGTTATCCGACAACATCATCAAGAACGTCATGCAGCAGGTCGCCGACGTGAAACCGATACCGACACCGGTTGCAAAGCCGCTACTTCCGTGGGGTGCTTTTGGCATCGCGACGCTTCTGGTTGCCTTGCTGTTAGGCGCGACCGGTCAATACCTCGTCCGCTTCCAGAGACCCTATAGTTTCGATGCAGTCTCCGAACCCACGGTTGAACTTGTTGACACCTTTATTCTTCTCGATGTCGATTCAAAACCCGACCTACGGAACCAAGTCGGACGTGCGACTTCCGATAATAAAAATATCGGGACAGGCGTACAGGCTTCTGAAACGCCCTTGGTATCCGATACACAGGGGAATTCTCTCCAATTTTCTACAGCGCAGTGGACGCAGAAAGCGGACATGCCAACAGCCCGGTCTGACTTTGCTACCTCGGTTGTGGATGGAAAGATATTCGTAATCGGCGGCAGTCTGCGGCTCGAATGGGAGGAATACGGAGACATGTCGCTGTCAACCGTAGAAATGTACGATCCTGAAACCGATACATGGGAGGGAAAGGCGAATATGCCGACAGTTCGGTCTAACGTGTCTGTTTCAGTTGTGGATGGCAAAATCTACGCCATTGGTGGATCAAAAATGAAGAAAATTCAGAGGCGTGGCGGTTTCAGCACCGAGAGTGAAGAACTCCCAACCGTAGAAATGTATGATCCTGAAACCGATACATGGACACAGAAAGCGGACATGCTGACCCCAAAGAAGACCAAGACCTGCGTTGTGGATGGCAAAATCTATGCCATCGGTGGATGGTCAACCGCTAATGAACAGTCGCAGTTAGAAACTGTGGAGGTATACGATCCAGCGACGGACACATGGGTAAAAGCCCAAAGTATGAACCATGCGCGCTGTTCTGCAGGAATTAGTGTTGTGAACGGAGAAATCTATGCTATAGGTGGGATAGGGTGGCCCCCGAATCGGGACCAATCAGGTCGGTATCTTTCATCTCTATATCTTTCCAATGTTGAAGTGTTCAATCCAAAGACGAATCGATGGCGTGAACGGACAGAAATG
Source organism: Candidatus Poribacteria bacterium (assembly GCA_965208635.1). GTDB lineage: Bacteria > Poribacteria > WGA-4E > WGA-4E > WGA-3G > WGA-3G. The sequence goes on along the minus strand of OZ242349.1, from coordinate 3,005,052 downwards.
TCTGTTCCCAAAGCGGCTCACTCAACAAGTGTAATTGATGGCAAAATCTATGTCATGGGGGGGCACTTGCAGGAAGGTGAGAAATCTAAGACCCTCTCAGCAATTGAGATCTACGATCCCGCAACCGATCGTTGGATCCAAGAGTCGGACATGTTGATTGGAAAATCGGGACATGCCACTGAGGTGGTAGATGGGAAAATCTATATTTTTGGGGGAAGACCGCCTACAAGTGTCCAAGTTTACGATCCAAGAACGGTTTCCCGGCGCGCCAATTCAATAGGACAGTTATGAAAACGGTGCGAACAAATAAAAAAGACAACAATTGAATTTCCACAGGCGAGGTTAGGAAACCTCGCCTTTTCTGCTGTGATCTCTCGATCGCGTCCTGCAAAGTTTCTTGTGAGAGAGGTTTATAATCTCGACATCATTCATCTTTTTTCAAATTATGCACCTTTTCTGCCCCTAAAGTGTGTCTTTAAATAGTAAGTAGTAAGGGAATGTGATCACAACGACCTTTAAGCAGATCAAGGAACATATTCGGATGAAATTTGTTGGCAGAGTATTCGTCTTAATAGGGGGTTTAGTATTAAGCTTCTTGTTGTTTTATGCAGAAGGACTTCTACTACAAGACGAGCGAATCGAAAGAAACACTGTGTTGCTGAATCCGAACCGACGCACTGCACAAATCGGGAAAGCCGCTACGGTCATCTTAATTGTCAACGCCGCCGATGGGACGATCGGCAACGGGAGCGGCTTCTTCGTTGGACCGGATCTGATTGTCACCAGTGTTCACGTTCTTGCCGGCATTCACGGTGAGTCCTATACTTGGGAGATGAGATCGGTTAATCAACCGACGCAATATACGATCAAAGGCGTTGTGGCAAGCGATCCAGAGTACGATTTGGTTATCTTAAGGGTCGAAGGTAAAGAAACAGAGGTTCTCCAACTGGGAGATAGCGATACAGTGCAACTTGGAGAAACGGTTATCGCCGTGGGAACCCATAGAAGCAGCGACACAGATGCCTTGGGTAAAATCATAGATGGCACGATCGACCGAATCACTGACAATTTCTTCCGCGTGAGAGCCACACTGCTACCGGGATATAGTGGGGGTCCCGTCCTGAATAGTGCCGCAGAGGTGATAGGGATCTCCGTAGAAGGCGGCGAAACCAAAAGTTTAGGATACGTTATCCCTTCAAATCGTCTCAAAGCATTGCTTGAAAATATGTCTGAGCAAGAGAAATCGTTGGAAGCGTGGCGAGCTGAACCGATGATACGTGCCTACGCGCTTGCCAATCGAGGCGATGCGGAGAAGGTCTTGGGAAGTGTTAAGAGTGCCATTGCGGCTTACGACGCCGCTATACGCCTAACCCCCGATTTTGCGGCTGTCTATGCCAAACGAGGATCCGCAAAATATAATTTAGGAGACTATAAGGGAACTATCAAAGACTACGATGCCGCTATCGGCACCGGACTCGATTATGCATCTGTCTACGTGAATCGTGGTGTTTCAAAACGGAATTTACGAGACCATAAGGGAGCCATCAAAGACTATAATACCGCGATTCGCCTCGATCCGGAGAATGTTGAAGCATACCTTAACCGTGGAAATGCAAGGGCGGATCTGGGAAATTATGAAACGGCAATTGAAGACTACAATACGGCAATCCGCCTAAAACCGAAGGGTATTATACTTCCGCTCGCCTACGTTAAACGAGCCAGCGCGAAGTCAGATTTAGGGGACAATAAGGGTGCCGTCAAAGATTATGATAGAGCCGTACACCTGAAACCAAACACCCGTGGTATCCTTACTGTCGCGTACCTCAACCGCGGGCGCGCAAAGTTTGATTTAGGAGACGCTCAGAGTGCTATTGGAGATTACGACGAAGTGATTCGCCTAAAACCAAGGAATGCGGTGCTTGCCAGGGCATACGTCCATCGTGCTGACGCAAAGGCTAAATTGCAGAACAAGAATGGAGCCATCAGAGATTACGACGAGGCTGCCCGTCTTGTTCCAGAGGATATTAACTTTGTTGCTCATGTCTACGGCAGGCGAGCCGCTATAAAATTGCAGCTCAGCGACAGTAAAGGGGCGATTGAAGACTGTGACGCCGCGATTCTGCTTGACCCTGACCTCGCTGAAGTCTACAAAACCCGAGGCGAAGCACATTCAAATTTGGGGAACCATAGTGGGGCGACTCAGGACTATGATACAGCGGTTTACATAAAGCCTGATTATGCCGAAGCCTACTATAAACGCGGATGTGCAAAGGTTGAAATAGGGAACGCCTTGGAAGCACGGGCGGATCTCCGAACTGCGTTGAAACTTGCGAGGTGGGAAAGCAATCAAGCTCTCAAGGCGGACATTGAGGAAAAACTTCGCCTTTTGAAATGAATTATGGTAGAATGTGAAGAACGGGTGTCTCTGTTGTACTGAGAACGTGAGTGCCATCAAATTTGTGCACATCATGGAGGATCCTGATGATAGAAAACGATGTCCAACTCATTCAAAGAATTCTATCAGGCGACGATGAGGCATTTGGTGCCTTGGTCCAAAAATATCGAAAGGGTGTTCATGCATTGGTATGGCGGAAAATTGGCGATTTTCACTACGCCGAAGAAATTACGCAAGACGTTTTTCTCCAAGTATACAAGAAACTCTCAACCCTTAAGTATCCCAGTCAATTCGCCGGATGGCTCTATGTCATTGTGGATCGATTCTGCATTAATTGGCTCAACAGATATAAACCCGCTGCGCAATCGCTGGAGGCAACGAGTAAAAAAGAGATAGATGAATTTTCTTATGCTTGCTATGTATCGGAGCAACGCGAGACAGAAGCGATTGAACGTCAGCATACAACCGTCAAGAAACTACTGAAGAAGTTACCGGAGAGTGAACGCACAGTCGTGACGCTCTACTATCTCGGCGAGATGACAACAAAGGAGATTGGCAAATTTCTCGGTGTATCCGTGAATACGATTAAGAGTCGGCTGCGTCGGGCGCGGAAACGCTTACTCGATGACCAAGAACTTTTAGTTCAGAAGGTTCTCGGCGGTGTCGAGTTATCGGAAAATCTAACAAGCCATATCATGCGACAGATCGCCGACCTGAAACCGATATCACCTCCGACTGCGAAACCTATGCTCCCATGGGTGGCCTTCGGCACCGCTACTCTCCTGATTGTTATGCTGTTAGGCGCGAGTCAACCCTACCTCACCCGTTTTCAACAACCCTATAGTTTCGAGGCAGAATCCGAACCGACCATCGAAATCATTGATGCTCCCTTTACGCTTGATATTGATTCAAAACCGAGTATTCAGAATCAGGTCGGCAGTGCTGTGTTTCCGGGTAAAAGCAACAGTGCCGGTTTACAGACTTCTGAAGCGCATCTGGCGACCACTACGGAAGCGGATGTTCCCGCCAAATTCTCTACAGCACAGTGGACACAGGCAAGCGGTCCCCGAGGAACCCCAATCTTTGATACATTTGCTGCATCTGACGGTACACTCTACATTGATACACAAACGGGTATCTACGGATTGACAGCGGATGCCCTTGCTTGGAGGCGCATCAACACGGATATCCCAACTCCTGGGGGTTATATGTCTATGGCAGAGCATAGCGGCACCCTCTATATTGTTTCTGCTGATGAGATCTTCGCTTCAAGCAACAATGGCGAGACATGGAATGCCTTTTGCCCTCGCCCTGAGGGTGAGCCTATTGGGCTGATAATAATGGATGCGTCGCAAATCACTCGTTCACAAACAGGTATTACAATGTATCTCGTACTTAAAGATAAAGGCATTTTCCGATCTACGGATACTGGCAGACAGTGGGACCTGTTTAACGAAGGGTTGTCGGGCAAACATATTTCCGCAGTGGCGGAAATTGGAAGCGCGGTATTTGCCGGCACAAATGAGGGACTCTACCGTCTCAATCCAGATGGTTGGGCGTACGTGCCAGTGCAAACCTTCAAGACTCCTCAATCTTTTGAAACCGAGGCACTCGCTAACGGAGACAGCGGATTCTATCGTCTCAATCCAGATGGTTGGGGATTGGTCCCGATGCAATTCCCCAATGCTATCCATTTTCTGAAGGTCTTTGGAAACAATATTTATGTTGGAATGGGTTCGGATCTGTCTATGTGGCACTCGCCTGAAACGAAAAGAGGGATAATAGTAAATCCAAAAGCACTCAGAGGAGCAATTTTCCACTCAGCCGACTTGGGTGAATCCTGGACGGAGATAACGCCTAAAAATGAGCCCTTCTTTTTTAGGGCAGGCACAGGTATGGAGTTTTGGGGCACCGGCGAGACACTCATCGCGCAAGGTTCTGAGCAATTTCGATCAACAGATGCAGGGAAAACGTGGACAAAACTTGGTGTTAACACGCGTGCGTTGACGGGTCTTAATTCGCGACATATAGGCATAAACGCAAGGACTTTTTATGCGGTTGGAACGAACGGGGTTTATCGAACAATTGATGCCGGCGAATCGTGGCACCCATTTATGGATGGAATCATCGGGACGAGGATAGGAAGTTTGGTGGCATTCAACAACCGACTCTATGCGTATACCTATGGCGATATTATGCAATCAATCGATGCGGGTGAATCGTGGAAAAGCGTTCTGATGGATCTCGAATTGATAGGGGAAGAGCCGTCTCCCGTTAATTTTTCCTCTAATTCAAACTTGGTGGTTGCAGAAGGTGAGCTTTATGCGATTGCGTCTGAAAAAGAGAATCTGCGTATTTACCGTTTATCTACGGATACCAATGTCTTTGCGCCAGTTCAAGGAATACCGGCTTTTCATACAGAAATACTGTCCACCGAATTGTGGAAATCTATTACAGAAGCCAAATATTTCTCGTTCTTTGATGACGTGGAAATGGACGCTCGGTTGATAAACGCATTGCGTAGTGCGGCAACCCGTGCGACAACCGGCGGATTCGCAATCAGTAATGGAACGTTCTACGTGGAATACCAGCGAGTGCTTTTCAAATGGAAACCCGGCGATTCAGAATGGACAAATACCGGATTAATAGACCTCACCGAACGGTCATTGAGGGGTATACCTTGGAGAAAAGGATTCAAGTTAGCGATTGCAGGGCAGACTGTCTATGTGGGAAAACGAGATGGCACACTGTTTCAATCACTTGACGAAGGGAACAGTTGGAGAGATATTACGTCGAACCTTCCGCTTCGCTTTACTCACTGTGAGGAAATATTTTTTGCAGGGTCAACGGTTTATGTCGCAACGGACGAAGGCGTCTTGGCTTCACAGAGCGGCGAACACTGGCGTGTGCTCACCGATGAAGTGGGAACTCGTCCCGTTATAGATAGATTCACTGTCCATCATACGGACGTTTATGGTGCTGGTAATACAGGGGTCTATCGCTTAGATGATTATAGCAAATGGGAACAGATTTCTCCAAGCCCTCTCCGTGAAGTTGACGCGCTTGTCACCAGTGATAATAAACTTTACGTTGATCTTATGCAAGGTGGAATGTCTCATATTCCACTCGAAAAACTACGGTAGGTGCTGTCCGTAAACCGCATTAGATATTCCCACTCCCGCTGGCGAGGTTTCTTGGAGAAATACCCAAGCAAAACACCTCGCCTTTTTTTATTTTCAATTTCTCACACTACCTCCCTTCTATAGGAGCGAACTACGCTCGCGATTTCGCTGACAGTTGAGGGTCAACCGCACTCAATTAAAATCCAAATTTTTTCACTGTTTACAGATTATGCACCCTTTCTGCCCCCAAAGCGTGTCTTTAATAGTAAGAGAACATGATTACAACAATCTTTAAGATAAAGGAGCAGATTTGGATGAAATTTGCTGGCAAAGTGTTCGCGTTAATAGGGTGCTTAGCGTTAGGTTGCCCACTGTTCCATGCCCAAGCGTTTGTCCGGCATGATGCCCTCATTGATGAAGACGCTGCAGCATTGAGCCGTGGACTATGATACAGCAGTTTCCCTAAAACCCGACTACGCCGAAGCCTATTATAAACGCGGATGTGCAAAGGTTGAAATAGGGAACGTTTTGGAAGCAAAGGCAGATCTCCGAACTGCGTTGAAACTCGCGAAGTGGGAAAGCGACCAAGTTCTCAAAGCGGACATTGAGGAAAAACTTCGCCTTTTGAAATGAATCATGGTAAAATGTAAAGCGCGACCAAGTCTGTTCGCGCATCATGGAGGATTCTGATGATAAAAGACGATATCCAATTAATTCAAAGAATTTTATCAGGCGATGACGAGGCATTTGGCGTCTTAGTCCAAAAATACCGAAAGGGTGTCCATGCCTTGGTATGGCGAAAGATTGGCGACTTTCACTATGCTGAAGAAATTACACAAGACGTCTTTCTCCAAGTATACAAGAAACTTGGAACCCTTAAAAATCCGAGTCAATTTGCCGGATGGCTCTATGTCATTGTGGATCGACTCTGCATTAATTGGCTCAACAGACACAAACCTGCGGTGCAATCACTGGACGCAACAAGTAGAAAAGAGATAGATGAATTTTCCTATGCCTGTTATGTATCGGAGCAACGCGAAACAGAAGCGATTGAACATCAACATGCAACCGTCAAGCAACTACTGGGGAAATTACCGGAAAGTGAACGCACAGTCGTCACACTCTACTATCTCGGCGAGATGACAACACAGGAGATTGGCAGATCCTTGGGTGTATCCGTGAACACGATTAAAAGCCGATTGCGTCGGGCGCGGAAACGCTTACTGGATGACCAAGAGTACTTGGTTCAAAAGGTTCTCGGTGGTGTCGAGTTATCGGAAAATCTCACAAGCAACATTATGAAACAGATCGCCGACCTGAAACCGACACCCCCTCCGGCTGCGAAACCGCTGCTTCCATGGGTTGCTTTCGGCACCGCCACTCTTCTCATCGCTTTGCTGTTAGGCGCGAGCCAGCCCTACCTCACCCGTTTTCAACAACCCTATAGTTTCGAGGCAGAATCTGAGCGGACTATTGAAATCATTGATGTGCCTTTTTTGCTTAATAGTAATTCAAAACAGGATGTCCGAAATCAGGTCGGCAGTGCTGTGTCCCCGGGTAAAAGCAACAATGCCGGTTTACAGACTTCTGAAGCGCATCTGACGACCACTACGGAAGCGGTCGTCCCTGCTAAATTCTCTACAGCGCAGTGGACACAGGCAAGCGGTCCCCGAGGAACCCCAATCTTTGATACATTTGCTGCATCTGACGGTACACTCTACATTGACACACAAACGGGTATCTACAGATCAACAGCGGATACGCCAGCTTGGACGCGTATCAACACGGATATTCCAACGCTCGGGGATATGTCTATGGCAGAGCATAGCCGCACCCTCTATATCGTTTCTGCTGATGAGATCTTCGCTTCAAAGGACAATGGCGAGACATGGAACATCCTTTGTCCTCGGCCAAAGGGACGTCGTCTTGTTGGGCTGATAGTCGCCGATGCGCCGCAAATCACCGACTCGCGCACAGGCATTACAATGTATCTTGCGTTTCGAGATAAAGGCATTTTCCGATCTACCGATGCTGGGACACAATGGGACTCGCTTAACGAAGGGTTGTCGGGCAAACGTATTCACGCAGTGGCGGAAATCGGAAACACCGTATTTGCTGGCACAAACGCGGGACTCTACCGTCTCAACGCGGATGTTTGGAAGCCGGTGCCAGTGGAAACCTTCAAAACTACCCAATCTTTTGAAGACAAGACATTTGCTAACACAACCGACGGGTTCTATCTTCCCAACGTAGAACGGCGGGAACAGGTGTCGGTGCCATTCTCCAATGCTATCCATTTTCTGACAGCTTTTGAAAACAATCTTTATGTTGGAGTGGGTCGGGCTCACTCTATACGGCATCCGACTGAAATGAAAACGCGGAGAAAAGCGAATCCGAACGTCCATCATTGTTCGATTTTCCACTCAGATGACTTGGGTGAATCATGGACGGAGATAACGCCGAAAGCGGGATCTCTCTTTTTTAATGGATCTGGCATGGAATTTTGGGTAGCTGGTGAGACGCTTATCACACAGGGTGTTGAGCAATTTCGTTCAACGGATGCGGGGAAAACTTGGAAAAAACTTGGCGTTAACACGCGCGCCTTGACGGGTCTTAATTCGCGATATATAGGTGTGAACGAAAGTATTTTTTATGTAGTTGGAACGAACGGAATTTATCGAACAATTGATACCGGTGAATCGTGGCACCCATTTATGGATGGAATCATAGGGACGAGTATAGGAAGTTTGGTGGCATTCAACAATCGACTCTATGCGTATACCTATCCCGACATTGTTCAATCATCCGATGCCGGTGAATCGTGGAAAAGCATTCTGATCGATTCCAAATCGACAGGGAAAAAACAGTCTCTCGTTAAATTCTCTTCTAATTCAAACTTGGTGGTTGCAGACGGAACGCTATATGGGATTGCGGATGAAGAAGAGAATCTGCGTATCTATCGGTTACCTACGGATGCCAATGTATTCGTTCCAATTCAAGGCATACCCGCTTTTTACAAAGAAATGCTGTCCACCGATTTGTGGAAATCTATTGCAGAAGTGAAACTCTCGTTACCTGATGAAGCGAGAATGGATCCTAACTTGGTAAAAGCATTGCGTGGTACTGTAACCCAAGCAATAACCGGTGGATTCGCGACCAGTAATGGAACGTTCTATGTGGAGTACCAGCGAGTGCTTTTCAAATGGAAACCCGGCTATTCTGAATGGAAAAATACGGGATTGATAGACCTCGACGAACAGTCAAGACCTACGTCTTGGAGAAGAGGGTTCAGGTTGGCGGCTTCAGGGGAGGCCGTCTACGTTGGAAAACGGGACGGCACACTGTTTCAATCGCTTGATGCAGGTGACAGTTGGAAGGACATCACACCGAACCTTCCGCTCCACTTTACCTGCTTCAAAGAGATAGTTTTTGCAGGGTCAACGGTCTACATCGCAACGGACGAAGGCGTTCTGGCTTCACAGAATGGCGAACACTGGCGTGTGCTTACCACTGAAACAGGTGTCCGTCCCGTTATCGATAGACTCACTCCACATCATACCAACGTTTATGGTGCCGGTGATGCCGGGGTCTATCGTTTAGATGACCATGGAAAATGGCATCAGATTTCCCCAAGTGTTCCAGATAACGTTAGCTCCCTTGTGGTGAGTAATGACAGACTTTACATTGCCACCCAGCAAGGCAGAATGTTTCATATTCCCCTTGAAAAACTATAGTAGGTGTGGTCCCCAAACCGCATCGAATATTTCTACCCCCGCTGGCGAGGTTTCTTGAGGAAATACCTATCAAAAACACCTCGCCTTTTTCTTAAAAGTCCCATTGTGTTAAATTCAAATTCAAATTTCTACCACCCTTTTCAAATTATGCAAGTTTTCACCTAAAAATTGTGTCTTTAGTAACTGAAGGGTATCGTGCACCACGCTCAGGTGGACTCGCGCTTTGAATTCTATTTGCTACAATTTGAAATGAGGCGTGGAATAATGCTGCCCTGAAATATTTTAATATCATGGTTATTCTGGATGAAAACGACAACATTTCGATGGAATAGAATGTGTGTTTGCTACTTCCACTTAGGAACCTTTCAAAAACGGCGGTGTGTTATTGAACAAAGAATCAGACAGAAATTGTCACCCGATACCAATCAATGCAATGGGGGTCCTTTAATGTTAATAACCCTGATTCAGAAAGAGATGATGCATCATATCTTGAGTGCTCGGTTTGTCGCGCTGTTGCTGATGTGTGTCCTGCTCATCCCGCTCAACTTCCATATCAATTATCGTCGTTATCTCCAACGCCAAGTTGACTATCAAGAGGCTGTGAAAAAGGAAAACAATAAGGACCCTGCGGAGCAACCTTGGAAACAAAGGAAGACGACAGACCCGAATCTTGAGGTTTCCAAACTGATACTTAAGCCCACACCTTTAAGTGTATTTGCGACCGGTTTAGAATCCGCTCTTCCGAATTCCCTCGGGATGACCCGCAATGGGATAAAGCGTGGGGAAGCGGCACTGTCTACGGCACCGATCGCCTTTCTCTTAGGGCATCTCGACTTTGTGTTCGTCGTCAGCACCGTCTTCAGTCTGCTTGCGCTACTGTTTACCTTTGATGCAGTCGCAGGCGAAAGAGAAGCCGGAACACTTCGGATAACGCTCGCCAATGCCCTGCCACGCGATATCTTTCTGTGGAGCAAACTCATCGGTGGATACCTCGTCTTCATCCTCCCCTTTCTAATTTCGTTAATCATCGGCTTACTTGTACTGGTCTGGCAGGGTTTCCCGTTGGCTGAACCCGACATCTTCCCGCGCGTCCTCTGTCTTTTCCTCGCATCGCTGCTCTACATTGCGGTGTTTTTCGCGATAGGGGCGGTGATCTCGATTTATTTCGACAGTTCCAAGACAGCCCTTATCGTCGCCTTTACCCTTTGGGTGTTCGCCGTCCTCATCTTACCGCGGGTCGGGTTTCTCGCGGCGCAAATCGTCGCACCGACTTCAACAACAGCGGAGAGTGTCTACAGGGAAAAGGCAGCGAGGCGCGCAGAAATGCGTTTCTCTCTCGAAATGAAAAGAGGCGAAATCATGGGTAGAATGATACAGAAATCCGATCCTAATGCCCTACAAGGGGAGAAAACGACCGGCTTTTTTAGGTTAGATGAAGAATTCGTCGACAAAATGAATGAGGAGATGGTCCCGCTTGAAGAGGAAGCCCGGTTAAAATACCGAGATCTCGCGACGCAACTCGACAGGCGTTATCAGCAGGAAAGAAAACACCAAGATACAATTGGCATAAACTTTTCACGAATTACACCTACGGCTTCCTTCATTTTCCTTGCCACAGATGCCACGCAAACTGGTCAGGTGAAAAGGAATACTTACTTCCAAACCGGTACTCGCTATTATGAGACACTCGATACGGAAATGTTCAGCAAAATGTCAGAGGCGGCTCTTATCCAGGAAGAAATCCCGGACCCGATGCCACCCCCGCTGCTCACGGAGTCAAACTTAGCGGAGACGCTCCAGCACGCCGCCTTGGACGTGCTACTCCTCTGCTTTTTTACAATTGCGCTAACAACCGTGGCGTTTCTGAAATTCTTCCGCATGGATATTTGAGCGGTAAACGTCAGCGTTTTAGAATAAGGCGGAACTTGCAAGCAGGTTTGTTAATCTTTAACTTAAAATCTCAATTTCTTTGATTTTTTCAGATTATGCAAGTTTTTCCTCTAAAATTGTGTCTTTATTAGTTGAAGCGTATCATATCCCGATTTGGAAGTGGAGACACCTTAATGTTAATGACCTTAATTCAGAAAGAAATGATGCATCACATTTTGAGCGTCCGGTTCGTCGCGCTCCTTTTGATGTGTCTCTTGCTTGTTCCGCTTACCTTGCATATCAATTACGGCAACTATCGCCAAAATTTAGTGGACCATCAAGAAGCCATTAAACGGGCAAACCTTGAAGAGGCGGAAGTGAATCCGAACTTACCCCCTAAACCGGAACAGGAAGTTTCCAAACTCTTTCTCAAACCGACACCTTTGAGCGTTTTCGCAAACGGACTCGAAAACGTGCTCCCGAGTTATCTGGGTATAACACGCAATGGGATTACACAGGGGCCCGACGCTTTAATCGCCTCACCACTCTCCTATCTGCTGGGGCATCTCGATTTTCTCTTTGTGGTCGGGACAGTTTTTAGTCTGCTTGCGTTGCTGTTTACGTTCGATGCCGTTGCCGGGGAAAGAGAAGCAGGGACGTTGCGGATTACTTTAGCGAACGCCCTCCCGCGCGACGTATTCCTATGGAGCAAGTTGATCGGCGGATACCTTGTGTTTGTTGTTCCCTTCTTGGTGTCGTTTATCTTCGGTCTCCTCTTAATCGTTTGGCAAGGGTTTCCACTCGGTGAGTCCGACATTTTTCCACGAGTACTCAGTTTAACCCTCGTCTCCTTACTTTATATCGCCGTGTTCTTCGCGATAGGGACCGTGATTTCCATCTACCTGGATAGTGCCAAGACGGCACTCATCGTTGCCTTTACTGTTTGGGTGTTTGCCGTACTGATTACACCACGCATTGGGTTTCTGGCAGCCAAACTCATTGCTCCAACACGAACGCCGCAGAGCGTCTATATGGAGAAAACAGCGATGCGAGAAGATTTCAATGCAACCCTCGAAAAGGAAAAAAAGAAAATAATGTCTCAGCTCGAATGGGACGAGATAACGGATGAGATGGGGCGCAGGATCACGTTCATCATGCCGGGTGGAAAAAACGCGGAAAAAATCGATGCGCACATGGCACCGCTTGAAGAGGAATATCGCTTAAAATTCCAAAACTACTCTGATAAACTCGACCGCGATTACAAACGTGAAACAGAACGACAAGAGCAAATCGGTGAGACGCTCTCCCGAATTACACCGACATCTTCTTTAATCTATCTCGCGACGAACTTGACACAAACTGGAAAGGGAAAAAGAAGCGACTACTTGCAAGCAGGAAATCGCTACTGGGATAGACTTGACACGGAGGTGTTCAGCAAAATTTCAGATCATACTTATAATGGACATCACCATGCAGGTGTCAAAATCACACAACCCTCCCCTTTAGAGATAATACCCTTAGGAGAGACATTCCGTCGATCAGTTGTGGACGCGATACTACTCTGTTTCTTCGCAGTGGTGCTAACAACCCTGGCGTTTCTGAAATTCTTCCGTACAGATATCTGAACGAAAACCGTCAGCGTTTGGAAATTGGGGATGGATCCAATCTACTATGGAAGGACAAAAATGAGACGTGTATTTCTCCAACTTTTATTATTTGTTCTGATACTTATCACAGCAAGATACACTACAGCAGATCTCACTGAAGGACTTGTTGTTTACTTCACGTTTGACAACGTTAATGGCAAGCAGATCCTTGATGAATCAGGCAACGGTCTGGATGCTGAGGTTATTGAAAATACGCAATTTGTCGAGGGTAAATATGGCAAGGCAATCCGTATCACTCGTGAGACTGAAGATTGTGTGAATATCCCAAATTCTCACAAATTGGAAATCGACGACGAAATCACGATGATGGCATGGGTGTATCACGAGAATTGGAAGGGGCAGTCTTCCCAATGGTTCGATAAAGGGATTCGTACCAAAGACCTCCATAGTGCATACGGTATGGCGGTCTACGATGAAAAGGATATTGGTGGTGCCGGATGGTTCGAGGATGGCTCCGGTATTGGAATGGTATTGGGGACGGGTGAACCCAAACACCAGCAATTGATCTTGGTTAATAATACAATGGAGGATAGGAAGTGGCATCACATTGTGGGGACTGTGGGGGATAGAGGCGTGAAAATCTATCTTGACGGAGAATCTATAGTCCAAATTGTAAACGAAAACGTTAAATTCAAGGGGACAAATAAGGAGGATTTGCGGATTGGTTGTGTGAAGAATAAGCCACAGTTCGCATTTGAAGGTGGTGCCATTGATGAAGTCGCTATATGGTCTCGTGTCCTCAGTGAAGATGAAGTCAGAACCGCCATGCAGGGTCCCTTGCTCTCAGTTTCGCCGAAGGGTAAACTCGCTACGACATGGGGCAATATTAAGAGGAAGGCGTTTTAGTTATCTGAATCGCATATTTCGCAGATTATAGAGAGTCTTAGACACCATTGGCGGCTGTGGTCTGAATCAGGATTACAAGGAAATTAGCAATGAAAGGTAACATTATGAAAGTGCTAAGCATTGGATTAGGTATACTTCTTCTCACCTCCTCTGTTTGGGCAGGTACATTCGTGGAAACTTTTGATGAGGATGCTTTAAAAGATTGGAGGGAACTTAACGCGCATGATGCTGCACCCGGTTCATGGGAAATTGTTGATGGTGAACTCGAGATGACAAACCCTGGAGGAGGTGCCCGCTTTTTTACGACAGGTGATGAAACATGGCAAGATTATAGTATTGAGGTTAACGTCAAGCCTCTTGAAAAACGCGGTCCCGGAAATATCAGTATTGTCGCACGGGTTGAAAGAAGCCGGACAGTTTGGTGTACGATTTCTGATCTCTTCTTAAACGACCCCGAATCAAAAGTGATGTGTAGCAGTCGTGATTTTGCTGGAAACATAGGTGAAGCACTGTCAATAAAACCTCACCGGCTTTTAAAATTAAATAAATGGTCTAAACTCAAGTTGAGCGTTAGAGGAGATCATTTCACTTTTTCGATAAATGGGAGAAAAATTATGGAAACAGGCGATCCTTTTATCTTCCTACATGACGGGAAAGAACGCATGTTAAAGGTAGGAAACATCGCGAACCACCCAGCAGGCGGTGCCGGTTTCGGTCTCGCTAATTACACGGCAAGATTCGACAATATCACCATCATTGGTAATAATATTCCAAATAAGGGTGGGTTATCGGTATTACCTCAATCAAAACTTGCAATGATTTGGGGACAGTTGAAGGAGTTTTAGGTATTAGAATTCACAGGCGAGAAGGCGTTCCAGCCGCAGAAACCGATTAAGTCGATTATGATTCCATCCCGGGTATGTGTTGCAGAGTAGATGTGTGTGAAGTTATGGAAACTTGCTAACAGAAATTGGCTATAATCCACTAATAGCAGTTGTCTCTTTTCAGAAAGGGTTAATGTTTTCATAATATTCAGTGTATCACACAATTTTAAACCATTGCGTAAGTCCCATTTAACTTAAAATCTTAATTTCTCTGATTTTTTTCAGATTATGCAAGTTTTTCCTCTAAAATTGTGTCTTTATTAGTTGAAGTGAATCATATCCCGATTTGGAAGTGGAGACACCTTAATGTTAATGACCTTAATCCAAAAAGAAATGATGCATCATATCTTGAGCGTCCGGTTCGTCGCGCTCCTTTTGATGTGTGTCCTGCTCATACCGCTCACGCTTTCTATCAATTATCGACATTATCGCCAGAATCAGGTAGACTATCAGGAGGCAGTTAAACTCGCGAGTGCTGAAGCAAAAGAGGATCCACCAAATGCCCAGGATCCAGATAAAGAGGTTTCCAAACTTTATCTCAACCCCACGCCGTTGAGTGTCTTCGCGAACGGATTAGAGGAAGCACTCCCTACCTATCTTGGAATGACCCGTAATGGTGTCAGACGGGGTTCAACAACATTGGCGGAGGCACCACTTTCTTATGCTTTAGGACATCTTGACTTTCTGTTTGTCGTCAGCACCGTTTTCAGTTTGCTCGCCCTCCTGTTTACGTTTGACGCCGTTGCCGGGGAAAGAGAAGCTGGGACACTGCGAATTACCTTAGCAAATGCGTTACCGCGCGATCTTTTTCTATGGAGTAAGTTGATCGGCGGATACATCGTCTTCGTCATCCCGTTCTTAGTCTCATTCCTGTTCGGTTTACTCGTGCTTGTCTGGCAAGGGTTCCCATTGGGTGAGCCCGACGTTTTTCCACGGGTACTCAGCTTAACAGGAGCCTCAATGCTCTATATTGCGGTGTTTTTTGCGATAGGAACGGTGATCTCCACCTATCTGGACGATTCTAAAACGGCACTCATCGTCGCTTTTACGGTCTGGGTATTTGCTGTGTTGATTGCACCACGGGCGGGTTTTGTTACCGCGAAACTCATCGCACCCACTCGAACAGTACAGAGTGTCTATATGGAAAAGACAGCAGTCCGCAATAATCTCAATGCAGAGAAGGATGAGAAGATCACAAAAAAAATTATGGATGCCACAGGAGGCCGCCTTGAGATAAGAACGGATGGCGAGGATACTTTACAGGAACTCCGCGAACCTATTGAGAGGGAATATCGGCTGAAATTTGAGGATCAAGCGAACAAGATTGATAGAGCCTATCAACGTGAGAAGGCGAGGCAAGAATCCGTGGGCGAGACGCTTTCCCGAATCACACCCACGTCTTCCTTAACCTTTCTCGTCATGAACTTAACGCAGACAGGAAAACTAAAAAGAGATACCTACTTCCAAACCGGTGAATCCTACTATGCACAACTCAATGCGAATTATTTCACTCATATTTCAGATGATCCCTTTGCACAGATAATGCAAATAGCAGTTCGCATGAATCCATCTCAGTCAAGTGAGGAAAAAATCGCGCCTCCGCCGAATTTGGTCGTAACTTCCTTAGGTGAAACGTTGCGCCGGTCTACAGTGGATATTTTGCTGCTCTGCTTCTTTGCGGCAGCGTTAACAACCGTGGCGTTTCTGAAATTCTTTAGGTCGGATATTTGAACCGAAAACGTTAATTATGGAGAATCCTGATGGAAAGAGATGATGTTCAACTGATTCGCAGCACCTTGTCGGGCGACGACACCGCGTTTAGCACCTTGGTTCAGAAATACCGAAAGAGTGTCCATGCCCTTGCGTGGCGGAAGATTGGTGACTTTCACCACGCTGAAGAAATCACACAAGATACCTTCCTTCAGGCATACAAAAAACTCTCAACACTCAAGGATCCCAATCAGTTTGCGGGGTGGCTCTATGTCATTGCAAATAGACTTTGCCTGAATTGGATCCGGAAGAAGAAACCCACGATGCAATCGCTGGATGGGACATCTACGGAAGAAATAGAGAAATTCTCCTATATCCGTTATGTATCGGAGCAGCGCGAGACAGAAACCTCTGAACGCCGCAGTGAAATCGTCAAAAAACTTCTCGCCAGACTGCCGGAGAGCGAACGCACGGTCGTGACGCTTTACTACCTCGGCGAAATGAACGCGAAGGAAATCGGTAAATTCTTGGGTGTGTCTGTGAAGACGATTCACAGTCGACTGCATCGGGCACGAAAGCGTTTGCAAGAGAAAGAGGAGCTTTTGGTGAGCGATGTCCTTGGGGGTGTCCAATTACCCACCCGTCTAACTGAGAACATCATGCAGCAGGTCGCTGACCTGAAACCAACACCGCCTCCCGTTGGGAAACCCCTGCTTCCGTGGTCGGCTTTTGGTGCGGCTGCCGTCTTGGTTATACTGCTGCTGGGCATGAGCAATCAATACATCACCCGTTTTCAGAAGCCTTACAGTTTTGAGGCACAATCTGAACCCACAATTGAAATCGTTGATGCCCCTATTGTGCTCAATGTTGATTCAAAGCCTGCTGTACGGCATCAGGTCGGGCGCGCCGCTATTCCGGGCGAAAGCAGAGGGACTGGTCAACAAATTACCAAGACGGTTTTAGCATCCAATACACAGGAAAATTCCGCTAAGTTCGACGATTCGCAGTGGACACGAACGGACGGTCCCCACGGTGGTAATGTGTTTGACCTCTTTGTCGCTACGGGAAGAACCCTCTACGCAACTGCGCCAATGGGTATCTATAGATTGGCACCGGATACGACTATATGGACGCGCATCAACGCGAGTATACCAAGCGGACGGTTCCGGATGCCGATGGCAGAACATACCGACACCCTCTATATTGTTTCCACCGACAAAATATTCGCTTCAACGAATAACGGTGAAACGTGGAAGGTCCTTTGTTCCCGACCAGAGGGATATGCCGTTGGACTTATCGTCACGAATGAAGCAGATGAACATAACTCACAACCACGTCCCGTAATGTATCTCGCCCTTCAAACCAAAGGTGTTTTCCGATCCACAGATGCTGGTCTCCAGTGGAATCTCTTGGAAAATGGACTCGCAGACGAAACTGTTTACGCAGTAGCCGCGGTTGGAAACACAGTGTTTGCTGGTACAAACAAGGGACTCTATCGTCTCAATTCAGATATCTGGGAGCGATTACCGGTGCATCCGTCCCAACACGCCATCCTGTCTCTAACCGTTTTTGAAAATAATCTCTATATTGTAACGGGACCTGAGCCATCAAGATGGAAGTTTCTCGAATCAAGCGAAAATATTGAAAATATTACAGTACAGATACACATCACAGACAGCCCAAATTCAGAGAGGGTTTTCCACTCAATCGACTTAGGAGCATCGTGGACTGAAATAACACACGGAAATGAATCCCCCTTTAGGAGTACAGGACTGGGTGCGGTAGTTCTGACGCACACCGGCGAAACGTTCTTACCACAAGGAGTCGTAACGGCAGACAAGAACACTTTTTACAAGAGCGGTTCATTTGGTATTCATCGCACAACCGATGGCGGTAGATCATGGCAACCATTTACGAATGGGATAACGGAAACGACAATACAGGATCTCGTTACGGTCAACAATAGACTTTATGCACGTACCGATAGAGGAATCGTCCAGTCAGTTGACGGGGGTGAGGTGTGGGAAACCGTTGGAATTGAGGTCCCTGAACATACCCCTGCAGGGATAGAAGAAGAGTTTTCTCCGCTTCATTTCTCTCTCGCTTCACAGTTAGAAACTGCTGGAGATGTTCTTTATGGAATTGCCCCCGGAAAAGACGACCTACGCCTTTTTCAATTATCTGTAGGTGACAACACATTTGTCCCGGTTCAAAGGGCACCCACTTTTGAACGGGAATTCTCGTCTATTGATTTGGAGGAATGGACAGAAGAACTCAAACAGGAGCTTTTGTCAGGTAATAGTGAAGAAAACGAGGACTTTCCAGCAGCAGTCGCGTCCTTAGTTACAGACTATAGCCGAATTGGCGGACTCGCAGTTAGTGGACAGACGTTCTACGCCGAATGGAAGTACCGGCTTTTCAGGTGGAAGCCCGGCGACTCGGAATGGATAGATACCGGGTTAATAGATACCAGTGGATCCCTTAACGACAGATTTGACAGAGGTTTCAAGTTAGCCGCTTCACGGGAGACCGTCTACGTAGGTAAGCGGGATGGTAAGTTGTTTCAATCACTTGATGAAGGAAACAGTTGGAAAGATGTCACACCGATCCTTCCACTTCGCTTTATCCGTTTCAAGGAAATAATTTTTGCGGGGTCAACGGTTTATGTCGCAACGGATGAAGGCGTCTTGGCTTCCCAGAACGGCGAACACTGGCGTGTGCTTACCGATGAAATGGGTGAGCGTCCTGTCATAGATAGACTCACTGTCGATCATACCAACGTTTATGGTGCTGGTGATGGAGGGGTCTATCGTTTGAACGACTATCAGAGATGGCATCAGATTTCTCCAAGTGTTCCAGATGAGGTTCGCTCCCTTGTTGTTAGCAACGATCAACTTTATATTGCTACTCGGCATGGCAAGATGTTTCACATCCCCCTTGAAGAACTATAGTAGGTGCGGTTTCCGAGACCCAAAATTTACTTTCTAATCACAAATTAAAGGAGACTTATGATGAAATTCATGTGTATTGTCACTGTCCTTTTTCTCTTGCCCTTTTCCGGCTGGTCAGGCACATTTCTGGAAACCTTTGATGGCAAGAAATTGGACGGATGGCAGGAGCTTGTCCAGTTGAAGGAAGCACCCGGTTCCTGGGAGATTGTCAATGATGAACTCCACGCCGTAAGTCCTGATCCGGCTATGCGCTTACTCACAACAGGTGATGAAACGTGGGAGGATTATACTATAGAATTTGATGTCAAGCCGCTCAAAAAACACGGTATCGGGGCTATCGCGATTGCCGCGCGCGTGAACGGGACGTGGGTAGTTTCCTGCAGCATTGCTGATACGGTAGTCCTGGTTGATGGTGAGGGCATCCCTGCAGAAGGGGTATATTGCAACTATGGCAATTTTCACGATGTAATATTTGTACGCCTTCATAATGAACCTCATCCACTGTTAAGGTTGAATAAGTGGGCACATCTAAAGTTAGGCGTTCAGGACAATATCGTTACCTTCTGGATTAATGAGAAGCAAATAATGGAGCCCACGGAACTTCTGGTCCTCAAGGGGGTTCAACATGAAAAATTCAATTTTGATGAATTTCCCGACTTCTTGACAGGGGGTGTGGGTTTCGGTCTCGCGAATTATACGGCACGCTTCGATAACATTACTGTCACTGGCGATAGCATTCCGAACAGTGGTGGATTTGCCGTAACACCTGGCGGTAAACTCACAACAACATGGGGCAACTTAAAACTGACTGCTGACCGCTGATAACCCTCTTCTGTAGGAGCGATCTCCCGATCGTGACTCACCCGGAATTACAAACCCTCCGCTGTGGGAGGGGTTTCCAACGCTGACTCCGTCCATTTGGATTATGCCCCTGTTGCCTCTTTGGGGCTGACTGCTGATCCCTGATTGCTATCCTATTTCCCTTTTTTCTGCAAAAAATGTGAAGATGTGGTAAAATAGAGATATGTTGTGGGTACCAATACGACACAAAGGAGCGTCTAAAATCACACCGCAAACACTGAAACTATGAAAATCACCGACGTTAAAACTTACAACTTACGCTATCCACTCATTGAACCCTTCGCGAACTCACGCGGTTGGACGAACGCGCGAACCGCTGTCGTTGTCGAAATTCGCACGGATGCCGGCATTACGGGTTGGGGTGAAGGCGTGAGTGTTCCGTCCGCCTCAGCAGTTGAAGCGCATCTGATTGGACAATCGCCTTTTGAAACAGAACGGATTTGGGAGGCGATGCGTGGCGATATCGGCGCCCTCAGCGGGATAGACATCGCACTCTGGGACATCATGGGCAAGGCACTCGACATGCCGATCTATGAACTCCTCGGCGGCGCGTTCCGATCGAAGATCCCGGCTTACGCCAGCGGACTCTTCAAGAAAGACAAACCCGACATAACCCAAGCGTTGATGGACGAAGCGAAAGGCTACGTCGATGCTGGGTTCCCCGCTGTCAAGATGAAAATCGGTTTTGGTGAGGCTTACGATGTGAAGAACGTCGCCGCGGTTCGACGCGCCATTGGGGACGATACTCTCTTCGCCGTTGACGCCAATTGCGGCTACGATGTCGGGACTGCGATTGATGTCGGGCAGAAACTTCTGGACTACGACCTTTTCTGGTATGAGGAACCGATTACGAGTGACGATGTGACAGGCTATCGGGAGATTCGACACGCACTGAAGGTGAGAATTGCTGGTGGCGAGATGCTGAAGGGACGTTGGGCGTTCCGAGACTTGCTGCAGGAACGGGGATTGGATATTGTGCAACCCGATCTGAGCATTGCAGGCGGTTTTACGGAGTGCCGAAAAATCGCGGCTATGGCGAGTGCCAATTACGTTCGAGTGTTGCCGCACATGTGGGGTGGCAGTATCCGCCTCGCGGCGACGTTGCACTGGCAAGCGACGCTTCCAGATGCACCCCAAGCACTCAATCCGATCCCTTCGCTGTTGGAATTCGATATGACCGAGAACCGTCTCCGCACGGCGTTAGCACAACAACCGATTAATGCCGTTGATGGATACGTTGACGTTCCACAGGCACCCGGATTGGGCATTGACATCGACCGAGACGTATTAGAACAGTTTTTAATTTAACCTTGCGGGAGAAGACTGTGAGTTAGAACTTTGGTGTACCATTCTCACGAGTATGAGAGAAAACTTTCAATAAAAAACAACTTCATCTAACGCCTTGCGAATAATTTAAAATATGAAAAAACGAATTCTAATTGTATCCCTCTTACTCTTATCCGTATGTAGCGTGCTCTTCCTCTACCACTACCGCGTCGAAGCGGATTCACGCAGTCCGCAACCGAACTCTGATGCTTCATTTTCGCATGAACTGTTTGATGAGGTTTTGCAGGAGCATGTCGATGAGAAGGGACGTGTCAATTATACAAAACTGAAGGCGAACCCTGAAAAACTGATAGCGTATCTGGACCTATTGGCTTTTGCGAATCCAGAGGAGTTGTCCTATAGTGAACGACTGACGTTCTGGATTAACGCTTACAATGCACTCGTCATTAAAGGGGTCGTTAACCACTATCCGATAACGAGCGTCCGAAAAGTCAAACTCTTCAACGGTTTTTTCTCTCGGCTGAAGTTCCAAGCTGCCAGTAAGATGTATACACTCGATCAGATTGAACACGGCATTATCCGCACAGAATTTGCGGATCCGCGTGTGCACTTCGTGCTTGTATGCGCTTCGAGCAGTTGCCCACCTTTATGGAACCGTGCTTATACTGCCGAGACGCTTGAGGAGCGTCTTGAAACCGCAACGCTCAATTTTATTCGGAATCCTGAACAGGTTCGGATTGATCGTTCAAAACGCCGCGTCTATGTTTCAAAAATTTTCAAATGGTATGAAGACGATTTCGAGGTGGGGTACGACGATGTGGCAGATTTTCTTGCCGATTATCTACCACCTGAAGACGCAGAATATTTGGAATCGACGGACGTTAAGCTTCGTTATCTGGACTATGACTGGACCCTGAACGATCTTTTTAATAATTCGCAAGGCGTAGAATGAAGGGGTTGGTCTAACAACGGTTTTTTCGTACTGACCGCCTGCGCCGTTGTTGCAGGCTACCGTCATACATTTTTCGTGAATGCTGCAACCACAATAATTCGCAAGGCGTAAAATGACCGGTTTGGTTTAACAACGGTTTTTGGATATTGACCGCCTGCGTGTTTTTGCTTGGGTGTTTCTGCGTATTGTTGCAGGCTACCATCATTCACTCTTAAGAAAAAAGCACCGAAATCTGGAGCGACGGTAACCAGATTTGATAACTTAAAAAACATGGAGGCTAATCGTTTAAAAAATGGTGAATACAGCCGTTATTGGCTACGGATATGCGGGACGCGCATTTCATACCTATCTCGTCGGATTGGCAGATGGACTGAATCTTTATGCGGTTGCAACACGGGATACTGAACGCCGTGAAGCGGCACGCACCGCATACCCAAACGTACGGATGTACCAAACGATCGACGAAGTCATCACAGATGACGCTGTTGACCTCGTTGTATTAGCGACACCGCACGACACACATGCTGAACTCTCCATCAAGGCGATGGATGCCGGTAAGCACGTCGTCACAGACAAAATCATGTCGATGAACACCGCCGAAGCGGACACGATGATTGCCGCGAGTGAACGGAACAACGTCCTGCTTAGTGTCTTTCATAATCGCCGATGGGATTGGGACTACAACACCGTCAAAAAGATTATTGACGACGGTCTACTCGGAACGCCTTACCTCTTTCAGGTCGCAATTATGCGATACGGACCGCCTCGCGGCTGGCGCGGCGTCAAGCGTCAAAGCGGCGGCATCCTTTACGATTGGCCCGCACACTTCGTGGATCAGGCACTACAACTCGTAACGGCACCTGTTGAATCTGTGTACTGTGACGTTCACTATAATTCGAGATGGGATATCGATATCGGCAACTACGCTAACCTCATCATTAAGTTCGAGAACGATGTGCGATACCAGATTGAAATCGGTAACCTTGCTAAAGCGGAGAAACCGCGCTGGTATATCGTTGGAGATTTGGGTGGATTAATCAAATACGGCTTGGACCCGCAAGAGGGACCGATGGTAGCCGGCAATATCGACGCCGCGCAGCAGGATCCCGAAAACTATGCCAAGGTCTGGACAGAAGCGGGTGGCGAGAACAGAGAACTCGTCATTGAAAGCGTCCAAACGACATGGAAATCCTACTATCAGAACATCTCGGACGTACTGAACAAAGGTGTGGAACTGGTTGTCAAACCTGAGGAGATCCGCAAGCTCATGCAGGTCTATGACGCGGCGATGCAGTCTGCGGATAGTGGAGAGACGGTGCGGATATAGAAGGGTTCCGAAATGAAAAGACAAAACATTTCAACGGGAACAAAATGGGAACCGATTGTAGGTTACTCACGGGCTGTCCGGATAGGACAATATGTCCATGTTTCAGGAACGACAGCGACAGATAAAAATGGCAAAATCGTTGGTGTAGGAGATGCCTACAAGCAGACAGTGCAGACCATAAGCAACATAGAAAATGCGCTCAGATCTGCGGGTGCCAGTCTGAAAGATGTGGTTCGCACACGTATCTATGTGAAGGATATCAACGACTGGGAGAAAGTTGGAGTGGCACACGGTAAATTTTTTGGCGAAATTCGTCCCGCTACCAGCATGGTCGAAGTCAGTCGCTTGATTGAACCGGAAATGTTAGTGGAAATTGAGGCAGACGCGGTCGTAGCAGAATAGACATTTCTTACACACTTTGAAATCCCGCCTATAGATCCTAATCCAATTGTTCAGATTATGGACAGTGGCGTTCAGTTTTTGACGCAATTTTCCGCTGAATTCCGAGAATTCACGCGGAAATAGGCTTTCAGCATTGGCATCGGATTTGCTAACACCGTACTAACAACTTGCCGAAAGGGAGAGACAGAATGAAAATGCAACGTGGATTGATACTGGTGTTATTCCTCATGTTTGCGGTCGTACAGAACGGTATAACTGCACATCATGAGACAGGCGCATCGGAATATCACGAACTAAATGAACAGGTCATTGCAAGCATTGACCGTGGGTTGGAGTGGTTGAAGGGACAACAAGCCGAAGATGGACTATTTGCCAATCATCCGGGGATAACGGCTCTCGCACTCACTGCTTTTTTGCGGCATCCTCAGAACAAATACTCGGAGGCAGAACATCCGTTTATCCAGAAGGGACTTCAGCAGTTGATTGGGATGCAACAACCCAACGGTGCGATCTATAATATCGAGATGCAACCCGCACTTCCGAATTACAATACCGCTATCTCGGTAATGGCACTTTCCTCAACCGGTAACTCGGAATATGCATCTATTATTGAAAGGGCACAAGGTTTCCTGAAAAGTCTGCAAGTCACAGATGAGGAGAGCGTCTATTACGGTGGGATCGGTTACGGAAGCCGTGAGACCGTGCACGATCTGTCCAACCTGAACCTTGCCATCCAAGCACTAAAAGAGAGTGGTTCCGACGACCAAGAAGTTTGGGACAAGGCGATTAAGTTTCTGGAACGCACACAGAATCGGAGCGAGAGCAATGATCAGTCGTGGGCAGGCAACGATGGTGGATTTATCTATTCGCCTGACGGTGAGAGCAAAGCCGGCACGGATGCCGCGGGAAGCCCGCGCTCCTATGCCAGTATGACGTATGCCGGGTTGTTGAGTTTCATCTATGCCAATGTAGATAAGAACGATGAACGCGTGCAGGCGGCTGTCGAGTGGATCAAACAAAATTTCACAACGGAAGAAAACTACGGCATGGGCGCACAGGGTCTATACTACAACTATCACACGATGGCAAAGGCGTTACGACTCTACGGTGAACCCGTTCTTATGGACGCGAAAGGCATCTCGCACGATTGGTACCGAGAACTTGCAGAGAAACTGATCGGGGTCCAGAAACCCGATGGGTTCTGGGTAAACGATGAGAGTCGTTGGATGGAGGCACTACCTGTCCTGGCAACCAGTTACGCGATTCTCTCTCTGGACACCGCCTATCCGAAATAGGCTTTTAATGTATGTACACCTGACCCACTTTCTACTTCATTACGAGCGGGTTCTTGAGTATTCTGAACATTCTTTTTAAAATCGAACCGCAAGCCTACAACATCGGCACAAGCGGATGTTGATCAAAAACTGTCAAATTCCTAATTCCGTTGTTCTCCCGCAAGGGATAATTAAAAAATGTATGAATCGATCGAAGTCTCCGCAATTTCGTTGAAACCTACCAAATGGGATAAAGCCTCCAATGCTGAGAAACTGGAGGCTTTCTTCGTTGAAGCCGCTAAGGACACTCCACAGTTGATTTTGGCAACAGAGGGTGTTTTGGAGGGCTACGTCGTGATGGATGTCATTGAAGGCAAAGCCACACCAGAGGCGATGCTTGAAATTGCAGAGCCGATTGATGGCGCGTATATCCGTCGATTCCGTCGATTGGCACGTCAACTCAAAACCTGTCTCTGTTTCGGGTTCGCTGAACGGTGTGGGACCTCTTCCGTCTATAATTCCGCCGTGTTTATTGATACCAGTGGAGACATCTGCGGCACCTATCACAAAACGCAGTTCGCTGAAGGGACGCATCCGTCGTGGAACTTCAATTGCATCGGCGAAACGATTCGTGCGTTTGATACGCCTTTCGGACGTGCCGGCATTTTAATCTGCAACGACAGGTGGAATCCGCTGATAGCGCGCACACTGGTTTTAGACGGTGCCCAATTCCTCCTAATTCCGTCGTACGGTTCAAAGGGCAAGTCACAGAATCACGCCGTGCTCGCCAGAGCGCGTGAAAATGGTGTGCCGATCGTAGAGGCGAATGTCGGGATGAACCTCATCATCAGTAAAGGTGAAATTGTCGCCTACAAATGGGGCAACGACCAAATCAGTACAGCAGACATTGATATCCCAGTTCTCCCTTCAACCGAGGCGGCGCGCCGGTCGGAACAGGTGTACTTACAGTCTCAAGGATCCGAGATGGAAGCCCGCTATCGAAAGACTATTGACCGTTTGCGCTAACACGGTAGCATTCCCCGTAGGAGCGATCTCCCGGTCGCGACTTCCCACTGATAGTTAATCACCTTTAGAATAAATCCAACTCGCATAAACCTATTTCCGATAAATGTGTCAAATACCTTATAGCTGGAGACGCAAGCCTGCAACAACGGTGCAGGCGACTCTGCACATAAGCACGTCAATGCCCTAAGCCCTTCATTTAACGCCTTGCGAATTATTAAAAAAATGCTTACACCGCAATTCCTGAAACAACTTGAACCCTTCCATATCCGATCAAACCGTTCATTTCGAGGTAAATTCAGAGGTGAACGACGGAGTCCGAACCGTGGTGTAGGTATGGAGTTCGCCGATTATCGGGTCTATGAACCCGGCGACGACCTACGGCATGTCGATTGGAACATCTACGCCCGCTTAGGGAAACTCTTCATCAAACTCTTCCACGCCGACGAGGGATTACCGCTTGCCCTCCTCATTGATAACAGTCGTTCTATGGAGTTTGGCTCACCAACCAAGTTAACGTGTGCCAAACAGATCGCTGCGGCGTTAGGCTATATCGCTTTAGGACACGCGGATAGTGTTGCCGTCTATACTTGCGCCGAACAGCTCTCGGCGGCACTGCCACCCGCATCGAGCACATCACAATTTTCACGTCTCACACAGGTTTTGAACACAATTGCAACACATGGGCAAACGCGGCTGACGGAATGTCTCAGGCAGCTTCCGATGTATCAACGCCACCCGTGCGCGGTCGCCGTCCTTTCCGACTTTTTGGACCCAAATGGTTATGAACAGGGCTTCAAACTCCTCGCAGGACGCGGCTTCTCGCTCACAGCTATTCACCTGATGAGTCCAGAGGAGATGAACCCACAGGTATACTTGGAAAACACACCTACCGGAGGCGACTGGTTAGTAGAGGATGCCGAAACCGGTGAGACGAGAGCCATCACAATTAATCCGGAAACGCTCTCACAATACCAAATTCAGCAACAGACATTTTGTGAAACACTGCAACGCTTCTGTACCGACCAAGGGATTGGCTATGCACAACTACAAAGTGATATGCCTATAGAACCTTTCATTTTACAGGAACTGCACAGAGCCGGTTTTATCCAGAGAAATTGTTAAAGGAGGTAATCACATGAAAACACAGATTGCACAAACCGACTTAGAACTCATCCAAGGTGATATAACCAAAGCGCAGGTTGATGCCATCGTGAACGCGGCGAACGATGCACTGATCGGTGGTGGTGGTGTGGACGCGGCAATACGTCGCGCGGGTGGCGATGCAATCGAGCAAGCCTGTGCGGAGATTCGCTCACGTGAAGGCGGCTGTCCTACCGGCAAAGCGGTTATTACAACAGGCGGCGAACTTCACGCAAAATACGTGATTCACACCGTGGGACCCGTTTGGCAAGACGGGAATTCTGGTGAACCTGAACTGCTTGCGAGTTGTTATCAAGAAAGCCTCCGACTTGCTATAGAAAACGACGTTCAGAGCATCGCTTTCCCTTCTATTAGTACCGGTATCTTTGGCTACCCGACAGAGAAAGCCGCACTTGTTGCACTGACCGCGGTGAGAAGTTTCGTGGAACAGAGCAACACCGCACCAGCCTCCATTCAGTTTGTTCTGTTTGATGAAGCGACGTATACATGCTATACGGACGCACTTTTTAACTATGGGTATCTGTCCTTATAGAGGAACCCAAGACCCATGTAGGAGGGTGGAAACACCCAAGCAAAAACACTCCGATTCCCGACTCTTCCGATGAAGCTCTCCAGCGGAGAGCCATGTCTATAGAACCAAAATTGAACAACCGTAACTTTAGCCGAGTCTCGCTAATCCTTCCTATCTATATTCCAGCGTTCCTATTGGCAATAGGAGGCGGCATTGTCTCACCAACGCTCTCGATTTACGTTAAATCGTTTGAGTTATCCTATACGTTGACGACGGTTGTCCTTGCTGTTGGTGTGCTTGGAAATATTCCTGCTGGTATTTTAGTGGAAAGACTCGGTCGCAAACCATCAATGTTGCTCGGTTTAGTCCTGATAGGACTATCAACACTGGGTATGGGAATGGCGAGGAATTTCTTCCAACTCATCGGTGCACAGTTACTGGGTGGCATTGGATACGCATTGTGGATGCTCGCGCGGCATGCATATATGACGGATGTGATCCCAATAGCAAATCGTGGGAGAGCACTTGCACTGTTTGGCGGTGTGAACAGGATGGGCACCTTTGCGGGGCAGTTCTGTTCTATCTTTCTTGGGGTGAACCTTCGTCTCCCCTTTTTCATCTATGCTGGCATCGTAATTCTGAATCTCTTCCTCTGTTTTTTCTTTATTCCCGAGACGCGGCGCGCCACAACCGAAGTAGCAGGTAAGAGGACTCCCTACCTAAAACAGCTTCTTGAGATCTCGCGCCAGCATGCGCGACTCCTCGCCACTGCAGGGGTAGGGCAGGTGTGCGTACAGACGTTGCGCCGCGGGTGCAATATCATTATTCCACTCTATGCGGATGAGGTGGTCGGGTTGACGACGCAACAGGTTCGCTCGGTCGTCATGATCTCCTCAGCGGTAGATATGTCAATGTTTCCAATCGCTGGCTATATGATGGATCGGTTCGGTCGGAGATATGCGACAGTGCCGGGGATTTGTATCTTTGCCACGGGGATGGTGTTGATGCCCTTTACAGGGACATTTACGTGGTTACTACTCGCCGCGACCTTCATGCGTATGGGCAACGGCATCGCTTCGGGAACGATGATGACACTCGGTGCAGATTTGGCACCCCGCGAGGGGACTGGGGAATTTTTAGGTTTGTGGCGGCTTACGGGAGATTTTGGCGGTTCGGCAGGACCGGTTATCGTCGGTAATCTTGCCGATCTGTTCGGATTGAGTTATTCCGGTTTTGCGTTGGGGGGCATTGGTTATCTCGCGGTGACCATCTTCCTGCGATGGGTCCCGGAGACGTTGCAAAGAGAATGAAGTGAACTGGCGACTCTTGAGCGAAAAACGTCAAAGCACAAACCCCGTCGTTTAATCGCAAGGCACAATTAAAGAAGATGCCGGGAAAGGGACTCGAACCCTTACGCGCATAATGCACACTAGACCCTGAACCTAGCCTGTCTACCAAATTTCAGCATCCCGGCAAGCAATTATAGTATACTCTAATTTCCATCCGTTGTCAAATTATATTCCCGGAAACAGAACAACAGGAAATCGGATTAAACTTGCAATATACTTGATCAGTCTAATGTAATTAACATACCGATTGCATTTCTGCCAGTAGAAACAATTTAGGGTCATGATTCTCTGAACGAAAAAAGGAGCGCAACCCATGAAAACAAGAGTATTTGTCTGCACGATACTCGCATTAAGTCTGGTCGTCAGTTATAGTCAAGCCGAGATTGATCCGGATAGGATTGTCGGTATCTGGTTGATGGACGAAGGTAAGGGCGATGTCGCTGAAGACATCTCTGAAAACGGACGTAAAGGCACGATTACGCGAGGCGAATGGGCAAAGGGTAAGGTCGATGGTGCCCTTGAAATTAAGAAGGGCGGGACGGTCACTATTCCGCTCGGTAAAGGTATTATCGAAGACAAAGTGACCTTCACCCTGTGGATAAACTTCACCGACATCGGCGGTCAACAAAACTACTTCTCGATATGGGATCAGAGTAACAACCGCTATGTCCCTTACAAAAATGGTGGCAACCTCCTACGTAGTTGGACGAACACTTGGGATGTCGCCAGTGGCGTGACGGTCAAAGATGGAACCTGGTATCATGTCGCCAATGTCTACGACGGAGATAACTGTACGATCTACGTCAACGGCGAAGAGAAAGTCTCACAAAAGGTGCCGAAGTTCCAACTCCAAGATCAGGAGCAGACAGCATGGCTCGCGACTGATAGAGGCACTGGTTTCCTCTCTGCCACTATTATGGACGAGGTCGGTCTCTTCAACGATGGACTCACCGAAGACGAAGTTCAGGGTATTATGAATGACGGCATCTATCACACCGCCTTTGCCGTGGAGCCGTCAGGTAAACTCCCTGTGCTGTGGGGAAGACTGAAGTCGCAATGATATATTTTGCTTATGGGTCCAACATGAACCTCCCTCACATGCAACAGCGGTGTCCGGGTGTAACGCACGTCGGGAAGTTTCAACTTGATGGGTTTCGCCTTGTTTTTAGATACCACGCTGATATTATCCGCGCGGAGGCGTGTACAGTCCACGGCGGACTCTGGGAGATTACAGAGGACCACGAAGAAGCCCTTGATATCTACGAAGGTTATCCCGACTATTACGGTAAGTATTACCAAGACGGGGTCATGTTTTACAGGATGCGGGAGTCGTATGAGAAAGATGTTGAAGCACCTTCAAAATGGTACCTAAAAACCATCATTCAGGGTTATCGTGACTTTGGGTTGACGCAGGAAGAATTTAAAGAGAGCCTTGGTGTCCAACAACTTAGGTTAACGCAAAAGAACCTTGAAGAGAGCCTTGGTGTGTCGATGGATGAACTCGCCCACCTATTTTCCCGCGTTGCAACCTCTCCTGTCTATCAGTAACTCTTTCAAATTACCCGTTTCGCATACACATAATACGCCCCGATTGCCAACTCACCGGTTTCGTCGGCGAACTCGGTATGCATGCGCGTCTGACCGGCGGTGAGATTGAACGTAAACGTTACACCCTTCACATCTGGAAGAATTGTTTTCGTGTCAGACTGATCCCCGATACGAATCTGTGCTGTTTTGAGTGCCAAAGCCTTTCCACCGTTGTAAAGATCAATATGCTCACCGGGGATGCCATCCGTTATCGCCCTATCCTCAGCAAGGGGCCACCGCCGCAACTCGAAACTATATTCTCCATCTTCAGGGACCTCAATTGCCCAATAGCCGTTGCATTCCAATCCGCGGCGAATCATCCCGTGATTCCATGCCTGTGCTTCTCCGTGCCAATCGTGGGTTGTGATGCATGTAACGGGTTCGTTATGCGTCCCGATGACGATCGGACAGTCCTCATCAAACCGTCCTGAAACCAATTTCCACCACGCTTCATAATGTTCACGCAGTTCCGCGACGACTTCCGGATGTTCATTAGCGATGTCGTGCTGCTGACCGGGATCGGCTTGTATATCGTAAAGTTCGGTTCCGTTGATGAGCCGCCATCGTTGCGACATCGTCGCGCTGTCTTTCCACTTAATCGGATTTTCAACGCGCTGCGAATCGGTAACGATCACCCGTTCTTCCCAGGTCTCCGTCTCATTTCTCAGCAACGGTGCAATACTGGTGCCGTGGAAGTGTGCGTTTGAGGAGACTTCGAGATCGCAAAGATCTATCAGCGTCGGGAGTAGGTCGATATTTGCGGTGAGTTCATGCACCTCGTGCTTTTCAGTAAAACCGCCGCCGGGCCAATGCATAAAGAGCGGCACACGGTGTCCACCTTCATACGGCGATCCTTTTTTACCACGCATTCCGGCGTTGTAACCTGCTCTG
Organism: Candidatus Poribacteria bacterium; assembly: GCA_965208635.1. Classification (GTDB taxonomy): domain Bacteria; phylum Poribacteria; class WGA-4E; order WGA-4E; family WGA-3G; genus WGA-3G. Next base: position 2,973,246 of record OZ242349.1, on the reverse strand, counting down.
ACAAACTGCTGGGCATCCAAGTCGCATCCCATTGCGGACCCGTTATCGGTCATGAAGATGAGGATCGTGTTTTCCTCAAGCCCCAAGACTCGGAGGTGGTGTCGGAGTCTCGCCATGTTGTCGTCGATATTGGTGACCATTCCCCAGAAATTCGCGCGATCGCCTTCTACGCCTCTCCGTCGGTATACCTCACCGTAGGCGTCGGGAACACGGAATGGACCGTGCGGTGCGTTGGTGGAGAGATAGCAGAAAAACGGACGGTTCTGATCGCCTTCAGCCTGCCTCTCAATGAATGCCATCGCTTCTTGAAACCAGACATCTGTGCAGTAACCGTCAAACGGTTGTTCGGAACCGTTTCGGAAATAGGTATCATCAAAATAGTCGTTGCCCCAATAGTCGGGGGTTTGACTGATGCCGCCACCGCCGTGGTAGAGGGCTTCATCAAAGCCTCTGTCGTGTGGACGGAAAGGGTAATTGTCGCCGAGATGCCATTTTCCGAACATACCGGTCTTATAGCCGTTGCGTCGGAAGATGTCTGCCATCGTGACCTCGTCGCTACGGAGCAGCGAGCGTCCGCCAATGGTATGCCATACCCCCGTGGAGTTGCAATAATGCCCCGTCATAATCCCTGCTCGTGTTGGTGAACAGGTAGGTCCGACGTGCAGATTCTGTAGTTGCACACTCTCTGCGGCGAGTGCGTCCAGATTCGGTGTGTTGATAACAGGGTTTCCGGTGCACCCCAAATCGCCGTAACCTTGGTCATCCGTAATAACAAAGACAAGATTCGGTGTCGTCTGTTCTGCCACGATTCTATCTCCTATGTGTCCCTAAAAGACACGCCTACCAGTTCTCTGGAGGCGTGTCTATAACATCCACAACGTCAATAATGCTATAAGTCGCACTTAAAAATGTTTATGCTAACGCCTTTTTGATACGATCCAGTCCGCGATGAATTTCTTCCAATGAAGTCGCGAAGGAGAGTCGCAAATGATTGTCAGCACCGAAACCGTCTCCCGGCACAACACCGACACCCGCTGAATTGAGCAGATAATCGGTTATGTCCATTGAATTTTTGATCTTGTTCCCGCCAAGCGTTCTACCATAATGTGCAGAAAAATCGGGGAAGATATAGAACGCGCCCTGGGGTCTGGCATAACTGACTCCCTCAATCTCATCAAAACGTTGACAGATCACATCTCTGCGTTCCTCAAACGCTTTTCGCATTTCTTCAACAGCATCTTGTGGCTCATTGAGTGCGACAACAGCGGCTTTCTGTGCAATGGATGTCGGATTTGAAGTGCTGTGTGATTGGATACGCGACATTGCCGAAACAGCGTCTTCAGGACCGGCGGTATATCCGATCCGCCACCCTGTCATCGAGTAGGCTTTGGACATCCCGTTGACAACAAAGGTAATCGCCTTGGTCTCCTCGTTGAACGAAGCAGGACTCTGGTGTGTTGCGCCGTCGTAGAGCAACGCCTCATAAATTTCATCGGAGATGAGGTAGACCTGGTGCTTGACAGCAAGGTCGGCGATTGCCTTGAGTGTATCCAAATCATACGTTGTGCCAGTCGGGTTGCTCGGACTGTTAACGAGGATCGCCTTCGTCTTTGGGGTGATCGCTGCCTCGACCTGATCAGGTGCCATGCAGAAGTTTTGCGCGGGTGTCGTTTCAATGACGCTCGGCACTGCTCCGGCGAGTTTGACCTGCTCTGGGTAGCTGACCCAATAGGGTGCGGCGAAGATGACCTCGTCGCCCGGATCACAGATGGCTTGAAAGATGTTATAAATCGTGTGTTTGGCACCACACGAGACGATAACTTCGGAGGGTTTGTAACTCAGCCCGTTGTCTCGTTTGAATTTCTCTGTGATTGCCTCTCGAAGTTCAGGGGTGCCGGGGACAGGGGTGTATTTCGTGAATCCCGCATTGAGAGCGGCGATTGCGGCATCTTTGATATAATCGGGTGTGTCAAAGTCGGGTTCGCCTGCCCCGAATTTGACGACATCTACGCCATCTGCGATCAACGCGTTGATTGCCGCGGTGATCGCCAAAGTGGACGATGGTGTTACGTTTTGACTCCGTTCTGATAATGAGATCATTCCTTCTCCTTTGTAAATCGGTTTTTTGAGTTTGCCTTCGATTCTGTGCCTTTTTCGTCGATCCTTAAAGTTGTTTTCCAAGACACACGCTTTTTTATAACGTCTTATCGAATTCTTTCAACAGATTCCGCTGCTTACGAGACAAAGATTTCGGAATTTCCACAACCAATCGCACCCGCAAGTCGCCTTTTCTGCCAGAGGTGTCTACTCCACCCCGTCCACGTAAGCGGAACTGTTGTCCCGGTTGCGCCCCAGATGGGATTTTCAGATCCACATCCCCTGTTAGCGTTTGCACCCGAACGGAACCACCCAACGCCGCTGTCGTCATAGAGACCTTGGCATCTGTCAGCAGATCTGCACCGTCGCGGGTCAGTGTCGGATGCGGTTGTACAGAAATCGTTACCAACAGATCGCCCGAAATGCCGCTGCCGAGGGATTCTCCATAACCTTGAATACGTAAGGTTTTTCCATCCTGAATCCCCGGCGGAATTTTGAGCCTGAGAGGCTTCCCTTGGACATTGACCTCTTTCATGCTGCCTAACACGGCATCCTCGAAAGGGACACTGACGTTCATCCGAATATCGCGTCCACGAGTCGGAGCAGTGGTGCGTCGCTGTCCGAACGCATCACCAAATGCATCGCCAAATCCACCGAATCCACCAAATCCGCCGCGTCCGAAGATATCGTCAAGATTGATATGTCTGAAGATGTCGTCCATATTTCGGTAACCTTCAAACCCCATACCCTCAACACCTGCGTGTCCACGGATGTCATACATACGTCGCTTTTCAGGATCGGAAAGGACGGAATACGCGTTCGATGCCTCTTTGAATTTCTCTTCTGCCGCTTTGTCACCCGGATTTTTATCCGGATGATACTGGACTGCGAGTCTGCGATAGGCTTTTTTGATTTCTTCTGGAGTGGCACCTCGATTCACGCCGAGGATTTCGTAGTAGTCTCTCATATTTTAATGGTTATCAGTTGTCAGTTATCGGTTAAAAGAGGGTATTGTTAAACGAGGGAAACACTTTCTTCGCATTGGATTTTAGCGTTTGCAAAAACACCTCTCAACTGAAAACTGACTGCTGAAAGGTTTTTTCGCAAGAAAAAACCGAACCGACACCCGTCAAAAAAGCATAGCGAGGATCGCTGGCATATCTCGTAAGGATTGGTGCTGTTTAACGAGTGTTAATCCGAATTGAAGTGCTGCCCTTTCTACACGTAGTTTTCTGGATACATCAGCAATACCCTCTATGTCTTTGACGTGTGCCGCACCGACAAGACGGCGCAGCATTTCCAGTCCCGCAAACCCTACTGCTTCGTGGAAGATTTGTTGCAATGTCCGTTCCTTCAACGTCTCATTAACTGTTCTGAATTCGAGCGTGTAGGTGTGCCACGTCTTGGCAATCGCTGCTTTGAGTGAGGATTGCACATCCATGGTATCTTGATGCGAAAAATAGGATAAGAGATAGTTCGCCCAATACAATCCGATGTCAAATCCTACGGGGCCATAAAAGGCAAACTCGGCATCAATCACTTTCGCTGTGTTGTTTTGGACGAGAACGCTTCCTGTATGGAGGTCGCCGTGGGTTACGGCTTGCTGTGCCGTTAAAAAAATCTGTTTGAGATCTTCTGCCTGCTGCCGAAAGTCCGTATCCGCTTGCAATCGCTGGACATCGGGTTTTAATCCTGGAGTCCAGAAATTCGTTTCATGTTCGGTGTACGGAAAAGTGAACACGTAATCGGCAGTTATCGACTGCATGGTAGTGTTCGCAAATTGCTGTCTATAGTGCTGTGCGATTGTGCTATCAAGGTTCTCGACATAGGTGTGGCTATGTACGGCACCCATGAATCGCCCAATCTGTTCGGCGATAGTGGTGTCGACTCTGCCCGCGATTAGGTCGGCGCGCAGGACCTGGGCATCTTGGAGGTCCTCCATTGCTATGGTCGCGTTTTCAGCATCGAAGTCATACAGTTCAGGGACGGTTCCACTTGCGAACTGGTTGTAGATATCCAGCGCACGGGACTCGTAAGTCAAACGTTCGATGGATAATGGATACTCGGGTCCTAATATCTTAATGTAGGGTGGCGCGTGTTTCAGGACGATTGAACGCTTTGGATTCACAGCGTCCGAGACGCGATAGACTGTGTTCAGATTACCATCGCCAATCTCTTCAATACGGAGTTTCGTCTCCGATTCAAACACGCCGATCTCAGCATGTCGTTGACGTAGGTAGTCCGGCAGCATGGTAAGGTCGAGTTCCATATCTTTCTGACAGCCTTACAGCAGACTTTCGGCGATTTGGATAGCGTTCAGCGCAGCCCCCTTGCGGAGGTTGTCTGCTACTACCCAGAGATTCAAACCGTTTTCTATGGAAGCATCATCGCGAATTCTACCGACATAGACTTCATCTGTCCCTGCGACATCAACAGCGAGTGGATACTGCTGGCTGTCGGGATCGTCCACAACTTTTACACCGGGGGCAGTGGCAAGGCACTCTCTCGCTTGGGTTGCTGTGAGTTTCTCGTGTGTTTCAAGGTTTATCGATTCAGAATGCGCGAAGAAGACTGGAACTCGGACGGTTGTAGCGGAGACACCAATCGTGTCGTCTGCGAGTATCTTCTGAGTCTCATTGATCATTTTCACTTCTTCTTCGTTGTCCCCGCTGTCTAAGAAGGGCCAATCGAATGCGACGTTGAATGCCATCTGATGTGGAAATTTATCTAAGGTGATGGGCTTGCCTTCGAGTGCTTCAGTCGTTTGCTGAACCAGTTCCATAACGGCACGTCCACTCTTACCAGAAACACTTTGATAGGTGGAAACAACGATTCGTTTGATGCCGACAAGGTCGTAGATCGGTTTAAGTGCTACCATCATTTGGATGGTAGAGCAGTTTGGATTGGCGATGAGTCCATTGTGAGCGCGGGCAGCATCCATGTTGACTTCCGGGACGACGAGAGGGGTTCCAGCGTCCATACGGAAGGCACTCGTATTGTCAATGACGAGCGCACCTTTTTCTACAGCTGTGGGAATGAACTCGCGACTGACAGACGCGCCTGCTGATGAGAACACCACGTCCACATCTTCAAACGAGTCGTGTGTCAGTTCCTCAACGACAATGGGATCATCTTTAAAGGATAGAATTTCACCGGCAGAGCGGTGCGATGCTAAAAGTTTAAGGGACGCAATTGGGAACGATCGCTCTACAAGAAGTTGCAACATGGTATTACCGACGGCACCCGTTGCCCCTACAACCGCAACACGATAACTCTCACTCATTTCTGATGTTTTCCTCTATTATGTTGTTCAAGCAGGATTTAGTAAGGTTTGTATAATTTTACCACAAACCCGCCCTTTAAGCAAATATTTCGGTAAAGAATGCCGTGTTACAGCGGAATTGCTGCCTAAAAAGAGAAAAAACTTGACAAATACTGAAGTCTATGGTATTAAAATTAAGAGACCTATGTATTATGTCAAGTTAACCGTGTTAGATCTTCTCTATTTCTAATAGAGTCATTTAGGGGTGAGCGTAGGCTTTTTCCTGTAATTCAGGTTAACTTTCTTGGCGTTAACCAAATTTTATCTTGACATATCTATATCTGTATAGTATAATATAATTACTGTTAGTTTTTTGTTAAATCCATTTTGAGTCCGAGGCGTGAGAATCTCGTTTTCTGAACTGTTCGGAAAACGTAAGTATTTCCTGAATCGGACTAAAAATTAGAGGAACATTTGACATGGCAAAATTAATGAAAAGCAATGTTGTCGACAGTATCGTTGAAGCAACAGGCCTTAGCAAGAAAGATGCGAATGCCGCTGTCGATGCTTTTGCTGCGACTATTTGCGACGCTTTGAGTAATGGCGACTCTGTTGGATTAATTGGTTTTGGAACATTTGAAGCCAAAAATCGTCCAGCTCGCACGGGTCGCAACCCGCAGACTGGCGCACCACTTAATATTCCAGCGAAGACAGTCCCTGTTTTTAAAGCTGGCAAGAAACTTCGCGACGCTACTGGCTAAAACTGGCGATTCTCTCGCTTAGTTTCTGGAAAAGCCGCCGGGCTGTGCCTCGTTTTTTAATTGAGGGATGCCTGCGGCTTTTTCACGTTACGCCTATCGACAAAAGTCTCTGTGGATTTTTCCATAACGGAAACCACCTTCACAACGTATTCCAACACCACGCGATCGCCTGCAGTTATTGACATAATTTTTTGTTTGTATTGTTTGTAGGTGCCCTTTCCATTCTTTTGTCTGCATCATTTATATCACAGGCACGCCTTCCGAGCGCGTTGGTTAAAACTTGATGTCAGGAGACTCATCATGTTAATCCGAACGAGAGCCCCAGTCCGCATCGACTTTGCTGGCGGATGGAGTGATGTAGCCCTCTTTACCGAACAGTCAAAAGGGCTTGTCGTCAACGGGGCAATTAACCGATACGCCTATGCAACCCTCCGCTGTGAACGCCAAGTCGCAGACGACGATTCTGTTGAACTCCAACGCGTTCTGGATAAAAGCATTCGTATCTATTCTGCGGATTTTGATACATTCATTGAAGCCGACGATATACGTCAGCTTGAATATGATGGGAATATTGATTTAGTCAAGGCAGCTGTGCGACGAATGTCCATACAGATTGGCGGTTTCGACTTGATTACCCAGTCCACCGCGCCGCCGGGAAGTGGATTAGGCACTTCCGCTGCAATGGGAGTCGCACTCGTCGGTGTGCTTGGCGCACTTAAGGAAGCGACCTATCTTCCCTATGAGTATGCAGATCTCGCAAGCAATATTGAACGTCATGAACTCGGTATTCTCGGTGGAAAGCAAGATCACTATGCGAGTGCAATCGGCGGAATTCATTTTATGGAGTTTCAGGGGGAGGAGGTCAAAACCTCACCATTGAAATTTCCACCCCACATCCGTTGCGAACTTGAAAAGAATCTTGTCCTCTGTTATACCGGAAAATCTCGTCTCTCTGGTAATATACATCAGAACGTAACCGATGCTTATGAAAGCGGGCAACCGAGTGTCCGCGACGCATTGGAAACCCTCAAAGCTACTGCTGAAACCACAAAAACAGCACTGATGCGCGGTCGGTTGACCGAATTCGGCGAACTCCTCACCCAAAATTGGCAGAATCAGAAGAAGTTACACCCCTCTGTCACAAATGAGCAGATAGAATCCCTCTTTAAAATTGCAATGACGCACGGTGCGATCGGTGGGAAAGCTTGTGGTGCTGGTGGTGGTGGATGCCTACTATTTTACTGCGAACCTACACGTGAACATCGCGTCCGTCAAAAGCTTGAAGAAGCCGGCGCGCGGGTCATTGATGTTAATTTTGATTTTGACGGACTCCAAATGTGGAAGGTCTCAAGCGATTGAAAGGAACGGCTTTCGGCTGTCGGAAATCATTAGCAAAGAGATTTTCTGGTGAAGTTACCTCCTCTTGCTGATCGCTGACGGCTGACGGCTGATGGCTATTTCTTATGAAAAACGACATCTCAGCGACACAGAACGGAACAGATATAGAAGCCGCCGAAGCCTTGACTTCAATATCAGTCGAGGGGGCGAAAGAAAATATTTTAAATCAACTCAGAAAGCGAATTATTGGACAAGACGAAGTAATTGAGCAACTTCTCATCGCACTCTTCTCACAGGGACACTGTTTACTGGTGGGCGTGCCGGGGCTAGCGAAGACACTACTCATCAGCACATTCGCGCGGATTCTGGAACTCCCTTTCAATCGAATCCAATTTACGCCGGATCTGATGCCATCGGACATCATCGGCACCGATATTATTGAGGAGGGTGAGGCAGGGAAACGTGCCTTCCGATTTATCAACGGACCCGTCTTTGCTAACGTCGTTCTTGCTGATGAGATTAACCGAACACCCCCTAAAACACAAGCCGCACTTTTACAAGCAATGCAAGAGTACCAAGTCACCGCAGGCGGTAGAACGTATCCGTTGGAACTCCCATTTTTTGTTTTAGCGACGCAGAACCCGATCGAGCAGGAAGGCACCTACCCGCTACCCGAAGCGCAACTCGACCGATTCATGTTCCATATCACGCTTGATTATCCCGATAAAACTGCCGAAAAAGAGATTGTGATGACAACAACTGCAGCGTATGAACCGGAGATAAAATCTGTGATCACAGGAGAAGAGGTGTTGCGCATACAACAGGTCGTCCGGAAAGTGCCGATTGCCGAAGCGATCGTGGATTACGCAGTGGAATTAAACCGACAGACACGACCTGACTCAGATGCGCTTGATTTCATTCAGGATTGGGTGCAGTGGGGTGCAGGACCGCGGGCATCGCAGTATCTCGTGTTGGGAGCGAAGGCACGTGCGATTCTACAAGGACGTTATCATGTCGCTTATGAGGATATTAAGGCAGTCGCTGTACCTGTGCTACGCCACCGGATTCTGACGAATTTCAACGCAGAGGCGGACGGGATCACGAGCTTGGATATCATCAATAGATTACTGGAAAACGTCGAACCACCAGCGGTGCAATGAGTTAGTACCCTCAGAATTCATAAATTTATAAACAACCTGAATGCCAACTGTTGATCGGCAGGGAGACCAGAACACCAGAAAATGAAAACTGCAATTATAGGAACAGGATATGTCGGCTTGACCACGGCTGTGGTACTTGCCTATCTGAATCACGATGTCGCCGCGGTAGACAAAGACGAGAGCAAACTCAACCTTTTGCACGACGGAAGAAGCCCGATTCACGAACCAGGCATCCAAAGTCTTCTTGAAGAGGTGCAGCACACGATCCGTTTCACACCGAGTGTCGCTGAAGTTGTGCCGGAGGCAGAACTGATTCTGATTGCTGTGGGGACACCGCCGAAGAAGAACGGTGAAGCGGATACGCAACACGTGGAACAAGCCGCCAAGGAGGTCGCCCAAGTCTGCTTGCCGGATAGGCACTACACACTTGTTGTCAAATCCACAGTCCCGATAGGTACGAATCAACGTGTCGCTGAAGTTGTGGCGGAGGTATTTTCGGAACGTGGAATTCCAGGGAACATTTCCATCGCTTCAAACCCGGAATTTTTGCAAGAGGGGTTGGCGTTGCAGGGTGCGTTCTATCCAGATCGGATCGTCGTCGGGGCAAACAGCGATGAAGCGATTGATACTTTGCGTCGCCTCTATAAACCGATCCTCGAACAGACGTTTGATCCACCGAGCGAGTTTCCACGTCCATCCTCTTACCATCTGCCTCCAATGATGACAACGGATCCGAACAGTGCCGAAATGATTAAATACGCGGCGAACACTTTCCTCGCCCTTAAAATTAGTTTTATCAATGAAATTGCGGGGCTTTGTGAGGAGGTTGAGGCAGACGTAACAGAAGTTGCACGCGGTATCGGACTGGACGGACGTATTGGGAATAAGTTTCTTCAAGCCGGCCTCGGATGGGGTGGTAGTTGTTATCCGAAAGATACCGCCGCTCTGTTAGGCGTCGCAGCGCAGTCTGGATACGAGATGCCGATTACGGAAGCCGCCCGCACCATCAACTTCCGCCAACGGGACCGTGTTATCGAAAAACTGCGCAGTACACTGGGCACACTCAAACGCAAAACCATTGGTATTCTTGGACTCGCCTTCAAACCAAATACGGATGACATTCGAGAAGCACCCGCACTTGACATTGTCCGTGAACTGATTGCCGCGGGAGCGACGGTTCGGGCACACGATCCGATCGCTATTGGAAATGCACATCGCGCCTTAAGTGGGAACGGCGACACTGAAGATAACAAAGTGATTTTCACGGAAGATGTATACGAACTTCCTTACGATGCCGATGCACTCGTGCTCGTTACGGAATGGGAACTCTACCACAAACTTGAACTCCGTAGACTCGCCAAACAGATGAAAACTCCGATTCTCATTGATGGACGCAACGTTTATCCCCCAGAAGAAGCGAGAGCGGCAGGCTTTCATTACATCGGAATCGGCAGAATGTAAAGTGTTGCTGACATATGGACGTTATTAAACAACCCGAACCTTTTGATGCAAACTGGCAGCGGTATTGTCCGCAAAAGCCGTTCCCACCGTATCGCCATATACCGGGCATCACACCGCATCCGATTCGCGATCCACGTGGGCATAGTTACGGGGTGGAAGAGGAACACGATGCTGAACCTTTGTCACCAGAGATGTGGAGACAGAACGAAGATTACCTGCACGGTGTGGATCTCTACAACTTTGCCTATTGGTGGGAGGCACATGAGGCGTGGGAAGGATTGTGGCACCAAGCAGAAGACACGTATCGCTTGTTCCTTCAAGGGTTAATTCAGGTGTCGGCAGCCTTCATCAAGTATCACACACGGATGCTCCGTCCGCTACGCACGCTTTCTACTGCCGGACGCGATAAATTGCGACAGGTTGTAGTTGAATGTGACGACGCATCGGGAAATTATATGGGACTTAATCTACCAGCGTTTTTGGACCTTGCTGACGCGTTTTTTGAACCGTTCTTTGAGGATACCGTTACAGAAGCGACCTTTCGTCAGCACTCGGTGAAGCCGCTAATACTGTTGCAAGATTAATGCATGTTTTGAGGAAAGCAACATGCCAACACTCTTGCCTTTTCTCATCTTTAGCTTTATATGTGTTTTTATCGTGGTGTTGCTGCTCGCCCTTTTTAAGGTAGGTGCCTATTTCGGCAAAAGCGATGTGGATGAATTTCGTGCTGTTCGGTGTCCACAATGTCAAACTCGGCGCAAACCCGAAAGGACGGGGACTGTTAGAAACCTCGTTGAACTTGAGATGCGTTGCCCGCGTTGTGGATATATCTCATGGGATATACCGCCAAAAACGAACCTCTCCACACGTCCCACCGATCGGGATAATACGTTATGAAAGGCGAGCCGATTGTGTTAATAATCAGCGAAAGCCCCGTCGTCTGAGTGCCAGAACATACCACGTAACCGAAACGTCTCATCTCGAATCGCTTCAATAGCGGCATCGTCCATATCCACACCGAGACCGGGAGCTGTTGGCAATTCAATGAAACCGTCTTTGAACACCAAAGGGGTCGAAAATAGTCCTTCGCCACGTCGGTGTCCACCCTCGCATATCAGTAAATTCGGCACAGTCGCCATTACATGTACCGATGCGGCAACGCCGATAGGACCGGCGGCGTTGTGTGGGGCGATCGCCATATTGTGAATCTCCGCCATCGCTGAAATCTTTTTCAGTTCCAGTATTCCGCCGCAGTGTCGGATATCCGGTTGCAAAATTGCACACATCTCTCGCTCAATTATCTCTCGAAACCCCCATCGTGTCAAATGCCGCTCACCCGTCGCTATTGGCACGGTCGTTGATCGAGACAGCATCAGCAAGGGTTCGTTGTTTTCTGGATGGCACGGCTCTTCAGCGAACAACAACCGGAATGGTTCTAACTCTTTCACCAAAATCATTCCCATCGTCGGACTTAAACGCCGATGCAAGTCAACAGCGATATCTACCTCGTCACCCACTGCTGTTCGGACTGCCGCTATCCGCGCCACCATCGCATCAATCGTCTTCGATGTGTCCACAAACCGCACGGGCTGTGGTGCAGCTCCCATCTTCACCGCACGGAATCCTGACATAACTGCATTCTTAGCACTCTCTGCACACTCGTCAGGTGTTGTGCCTCCTATACCGGTATAGACGCGGATCCGTTCACGTACTGAACCTCCCAGCAGTTTCCATACCGGCATCCCGACGACCTTACCGAATACATCCCACATCGCCATCTCAATACCGCTCAGTGCACCGACCAGCACTGGCATACTTCGGCTATAACTTGACCGATACATCGCTTGCCAGTGGTCTTCAATCTGTAGCGGGTCTTTACCGATAAGGTATTCTGCCATGTCATCCACGGCTTGTGCGACAACGCGCCAATGCTCGTAATTCATGGGTTCACCGTAGCCGATGATCCCTGCGTCGGTGAACATTTTCAGCACCATTGCGCGCCCTTGAATCGGTATCGTCTCAAATCCAGTAATCTTCATAATCCTCATCCTAAATGGGTCGCCACCGGATGACACAGAAGTGGGAGTTTCCCGTGGCATTTTCCCATTTGCTAACATCACCGTAGCAAGAGCCAATGAAGGTTAGTATCTCTTCCGCGTCTAAACTAATGTGTCGTGGGAAACCAGCGACATGCCCGTGACAGAGATAATAGACTTCATCGGACCAATTCTCACCATTATCGTCGCTTACCATTGCCCTGCCACTACCGAGTTCGCGGGGATAACGGTGGTCGTATGCCACAACAGCACTGTCATTGGAAAGTCCAACTGCCGCCCCGTGGCATTGTCCATGCACGCTGGTCAATTGACGGAGATTCGTCCATGTACCGCCACCGTCTACCGAATCGGCGAGGAAAACAGTCTTGTTCGTGTGGGGTTGATCTGGCGGTCCCGGCTGATACCGAACAACTGCCAACAATCTTCCGGGGAATAGTTCTGCAATGTTGACTTCGTTGCCGTAGTCCGATAAGAAGAAGCGGTTCGAGAAGGTGTGTCCGTCATCGTCCGAAACGAAGACGTAAGTTGGGTTCGTCCCTTCGTAGAATGGATCGTCTCGTCTTTTAATCGGTAGAAGGAGTGTGCCATCACTCAGTCGGGTTACACTTGAACCAGCGACGGTCTTCTTAAACGGCGTGACATCTATTTCGCTCGTTTGCTCCCACGTTTGACCTGCATCATCAGACAGCCAAACAGTGATTGGTGATTCTTCACCCTGTTGACTCACATTGATTAATTGTCCGTGTCTATTGGCTTGCAATAACCACCCGTTGAAACCGAAGGCAGACGGATCTCTGTTGAGATGTTCCCAACGCTTGCCGCCATCCGTGGACTTGGAGATGATGGTCTGTTGGACCGCATAGATGGTGCTATCGGGAGCCAGAACGAAGTTCAATCCTTGGTAATGCGCCTGTGGGTCCAAAGGCATACGGGTTTTCTCTACTTCTACCTTATTCAGCACACCGTCGCGGGCGTGTAGGATATAGTCACCCGCTTGCATCTTGCTTAATTGGCTTGGAGTGACGACAACGCCTCCCATGTTTTCGGTTGATAGCATTTGCAGAACTCCTTACTACAACGTGAATTCGATCAATAGTAATAGGCACACTCCGTGTGCCGTCTCAGGGTTAAGTCACGTCAATATAGTAAATTTTTCTTGTCCAACGTGATGAATTATGACAAAATGTTGGTACACTCTACGCAACCAATTTACACTATCGCATCCTACAACGCAAGCCATATTTGAAGAAGGAAAAATGTATGAATATATTTGATGCGACACGGAAACACTATAATGTATCAGGTGTCCACGCTACGACTGACCCTGATAACCCAAGATCACAATTTGCCGTTGATAGATACAAAAATCACCTACCTAAATTGATAAAGCCCGGCGTGCGCGCATTAGATTTAGGATGCAATGCAGGGCGGTATACCTTTGCTATGGAAGAGATGGGAGCCATAGCAACAGGTATTGACTTTGCAGAGATTCCACTCCGCCACGCAAAAGAGGTCGCACAGAAAAGAAAAAGCAGATGTCAATTCAATATCGGGAATATAGCCGCGCTACCTTACAAAGAGAATTCTTTCGACCTCGCGCTACTTCCGCAAAATAATGGTTACTTATCTTATCAGACGTTGGAGAGTTTAACAGTTCAGCTTAAAGAGATTCTATCGGATAACGGTATTTTCGTTGTCATTATGCACGATGAATTAGTCAAGAGAGCGGGTGAGGAAACCCTTTTAGAACGATATGATGTCCAGACGGGGCTGATGGAAGGACACATCACACTCCCCGGTAAAGGTGTTTACGCGGCACCATGGGTCTTTTGGACGGTTGCTTTTGCGAAGTACATTATCGAGAAGCACCTTGCTTTAGAAAAGGTAGAGCAAATAGAAGAGAATAGATTTATGTTGGTGTTCTGTAATAAAAAGAAATGAGGGTTAACGCGCCTGACCAATGTACAAGATGTGTGCTGCCATGTCCGCAATGGCGGGTTCTGATGCTGTTTCCAAGACCAACTCGACCCAACGTTTCCACTTTGACGGGTCTTCTGCCACCGTGTTGGTAGCTTCAGGTAATCCCGTTGAAAGTCCCTCACACCCCACCATTTCCAGTGTGATTAACCCACACGATTCAGCGAGCTGCTGAAGTTCAGAAGCCCGAAAAAAATGCCACAGACTGTCGCCAACAAGGTTATTCCCTTTTCCTTCCTGTATGAGTTCCGAGTACGGGGGTGTTATCAGTTCATAACTGAACCGACTGAGAACCGTCCGCAGCATTGCGAGATAACCCACAACGGCAATGCAGACGATCGCCCCAGGCTTGGCAACCCGAACCAATTCAGAGATTGCCTGTGTTCGTTCAGGTTCATCACTGATGTGCGTTAGCGGACCACCGAGACACAACACCGCATCAAAGTCATTCGTGTTAAAATCTGAGAGGTCTCGTATATCCCCAACAACCGACGCAATTAATCGACTCGAAACAGATTTCGGTTCCAACTCGATTTTTTCTTCAGCAAAAGCCGTGTATGCTGGGTCAATATCCATAAGAACGACATCATAGCCTGCCCGACAGAGTTCAAGTGCATAACGCCCTGGTCCGCCCCCTGCATCTAAAATCCTACCTGATTCAGGGAGGTATTTCCGAAGGTAATGCATTGTGACCAAAAACTCCAGCGAGTTATAAGCATCCTTCACAAGCCGATGCCATTCGCCAGTTTCGACTTCATTTTTTCCTTTCATAAGTAAATCCTTAATTTTTTCTACTTGTTTGACATGATAGATTGTGGCAGAATAGCCGAGACGCTTCATCTCAACACATCTACCATATTGATTGGTTATCCCAAAGCATAGGAGTTCTGTAAATGCCACAACAAGACGCAATAGAACATCTCGAAACATTTGGTTACTGTCTGATTGAAGATGCGATTCCCGCCGCACAAGCGGATACGATGGCAGAGAAGTACTTCCAACTTCATCGCGATCCAGCAAATCGCGCTGCCTTCCAGGACCCGAACGATGACTTGTATCAAACCCTTTTCGGTGTGGTTAACCTCGATGAGATGTGTTGGGAGTGCATCGCACACCCGCAAGTCCTACAGGTCGTCCGCCATTTTCTCGGCGATAACGTACGATTGGGTGAGGCGTGTACGAAATGGGTCAAGCCGCGTGCGCCACAGGGCGGTATCCATTCCGATTCAACGCACGACTTGCCAGCGCGTCTACCTGAAACGCCGTGGATGATTAATTCGATCTGGATGATAACGGACTTTACCGTTGAGAACGGTGCGACGCTCGTTGTGCCATTCAGTCATCGCGCCCGGCGGAGACCTTCGGCATCCGATATTGCAGAGAGTCATCCAGTGCCCATCTGTGGACACCGCGGTTCCGTGTTATTATGGCACGGTGGGGCGTGGCACGGGCAAGGCGAGAACACAACCGACGACCAACATCGTATGGCGTTGAATATCGCCTACTATCCGCCTTGGTGGAATCTTATGCGTGAGGGTGGTCATCAACCCGTTCTTCCTGAAACGTTTGAGCGAATGCCGGAGGAACTCCAAGCACTTGTGCGACACAAGGTAGCGAAACGACGTGCAGACATCTACGAATTTTGAGCTGGGTTGCACCTCATTTCACGCGCTGTCCCGCTTGAAATACCGCCGTCACTCGGCTGAACGCGTCTACATTCTTCGTTGGATCGCTCTCGAATGCCACGAGATCGGCGATTTTTCCCGGTGCGATCGTCCCAATCTCATCCGCCATTCCGATTGCCTCGGCGGAAATACGGGTCGCTGAGATGAGTGCCTCTGCCGGTGTAAATCCAACTTCAACAAGTAGTTGCAAGTCGTAGTCGAGATGACCAAACGCGAGATTGCCGACACCTGAATCGGTGCCGGGAACAATTCGGTCACGAAGGTCGTAGTCAAGCATACGTCGCATCACATCAAGGCGTCCTTCTGCGCGCGTCTCAAGTCGTTGCAATTCGGTTAATTCGTCAGGGGAAATGGTATCGGTGTCACGTTTCGCACGGAGCTCAACAATGCGAGGATACCCTGTCCATGCTTGAAGGGTTGGGCTAATCCAGATGCCGGATTCCGCCATCATCTCGGCAATTTTAGGATCAAACCGGAGTTCGCCATCTGGGTCGAGGAATTCCGCATGCTCCATCAGATCTATGCCTGCCTCAACCGCTCGCACCATCGATTCTTTCGCCCGACAATGCGCCACCGTGAGCCGATGGAAATGGTGTGCCTCGTGAACGGCGGCATGCAACTCAGCAACTGAGTAGCTGGCGCGTCCGGGAATCGTTCCGGCGGTTCCCCCACCCGATGCCATAATCTTGATGTAATCTGCGCCTTCGTGAACCAAGCGACGGACTGAGCGTCGCATCTCTGCTTCACCATCTGCAGTCTCGTTACACATGTGGAAATGTCCGCCTGTGCAAGTGATCGGTCGTCCGCTCACCAAAGTACGGGGACCGGGAATATAACCGCGTTCAAGCCCTTCCTTGAGTGTAAATCCTACCTTGTTCCTCGCACCGTGTTCGCGAAGGGTCGTAATCCCTGCGGCGAGATGGCGTTGCAGATTCATTACACCGGTCAGCACCATCATCTCATCAGTTTCCGAGAACATTTGAACGTAGTTCCGACCATCACCTGCGAGGCTCAGATGTGTATGACCATCAATGAGTCCCGGCGTGATGTACGCGTCCCCAAGGTCGATAACTTCCGCATCAGGTGGTGTCTGTTCCGCAATATCTTCGTGATGTCCAACGGCATCAATCCGGCCGTCAGTCACAAGAATCGCTTGGTCGTTTTTAGCGTATGTACTTATCCCATCAACGAGCCGAGCGGCTCGGATTTGAACAGTGTGATTTGGCATGAATCCTATCCCTTATAAATGTTTTGCTGATTTTAGACTTTCACAACAAATTCACATCCCTGTCGGAACCATTCCCGTAGGATCGTGTCTTCGTTACAGGTCCGTTTCGCCTGCGAACCTGTCGCCTGCGAGAGATCTATTGTTGCCAAAACGATGTCATCTCCGAAAAATCCTGCCTCTTTGATGACATTACCATCTGGATGCACGATCTTCGAGTTGCCATGCGACGATCCGGGTGAGCGGATGTCATCGGGGTTTGCAGGTGTATTCGCCATCAGGAGATAGATACCGTTTTCCGTCGCCCGTGAGATCGGCATTGCGCGGTAAGCAGAGAGTTTATATTCCGATAGCAACCCCGCCTCACAAGAGCAGAAGATACAGAGTTGTGCTCCCATCGCCGCGGGTAACTTAACTAATTCTGGATAACGTACATCGTGACAGATGATAAAGCAACACGCAACACCAGCGAGTTCCACAATCGGTAGCGGACCGCGGTTGTTCGTGCACCACTTCTCCCCTGCGAGAAAGGTTTTGCCGTAACGGTATTTGAGGGTCCCTTGCTGATCGAAAACCGCAAGGTCGTTGTGCCAATTCTCTCCATCGTGATGCGCGGATCCGACAATAACGGCTATTCCGTGCCGACGTGCGGCTTCGGCGATTTTTGCCTCCGCCTCTTTAAAAACCTGTGGCGAGATATGTTCCCAATAATCTGTCCGACAGCAGTAACCGAACAGACATCCCTCGGGGAACGCCGCAATCTGGATCTCCATCTCTGCACACGTTTCGATCTGCTGAAGCACTTTTGCGGTATTGGCGGAAACGTCTTCGCCCGTGAGCAGTTGACATGCCGCGATTTTAACGTGATCGTTAGCCATCTGAATGCCTCCCTTCTGTTTCTGCCATTTTAACATATCTATTCGTTTGATTCAAGTATGGCTGATGTTTAAAAATACGAAAACCAATTGACAGGTGCCAAGCAATTTGGTATAAGGATTAGGAATCCAGTACAAAGTCCGCGTAGGAGAGACATCATGAAAATTACCGACATCAAACCGTACCCTGTTTGGGTGGGACACAGAAATCAACACATCGTCAAAGTGGAGACCGATGAAGGCATCTATGGTTGGGGCGAATCCGGACTTTCGAGTCGGGAATTGGCTGTCGCGGGAGCGGTTAAACACTATCGTGAATTCCTGATTGGACGCGATCCAATGCGGATCGGTGGATTGTGGCAGGAGATGTACCGGAGCCAGTATTTTGAGGGCGGTCGGGCATTGACCGGAGCGATCTCAGCGATCGACATTGCACTCCATGATATTGTCGGGAAGGCGTTGAACGTACCGGTTTATCAACTGCTCGGTGGCAAGCAACGCGACGCTGTTCCGTGCTTCGCAACGACGGGAGCGGCTACGGTTGAGGAATTAATTGCGAACGCGAATTTATTGCTTGAGAACGGGTGGAACGTCATCCGAACAAACGTGTTGCATCGTGCGAAGCCGGGTGAGGAGAACATTTTTGAGCCACGCGAGTCCATCAGCCTCGCGGCAGAGTGGTTGACGGCACTTCGAGAAGCCATCGGATCTGAACCTGTCCTCGGCATCGACTATCATCACCGGCTCAGCGTTGCGGAAGCGGCATCTTTTTGCCAACGTATGCCTTCTGGCACACTTGACTTTTTGGAAGAACCGATCCGAGATGAGACTCCGGAGGCGTATGAATCCCTGCGGACGATGGTCGATGTCCCGTTCGCCATTGGCGAGGAATTTTCCAGTAAGTGGCAATTTCTCCCCTATCTGGAGCGCGGTATCACAAATTTTGCCCGACTTGACGTGTGCAATGTCGGTGGATTAACGGAATCGATGAAGGTTGCGAGCTTGGCTGAGACGCATTACATCGATCTGATGCCTCACAACCCATTGGGTCCCATCTGCACGGCGGCGACGGTTCATCTGGCAGCGGCGGTTCCTAATTTCGCTTGGTTAGAAATCCGAGTCTCTCCAACAGAAGCATCAGGACACTATGATGAAGATCTATTTCCCGTGCAACACAAACTTGAAGGTGCAGTTATACCGGTACCGGACGGTCCCGGCTTGGGCGTTGAAGTTGATGAAGAACTCGTAACGTCACAGACATTCAAATTTGCGGAACCGCCACACCTTCGCCGACGCGACGGATCACATACCAACTGGTAATGTATGCTATAATCTGGAGAAATCATAATACTGTCCTTCGTTATCGAACCAATGTAAGGAGGGTTATATCAAACCGATGAAAACGCAATCAATCAGGTATGGAGAAAACGGTGGGGTCGAGATCATTGATATTGATGTATCCGATCCGCAAGCGGGTGAAGTGCAGGTTCAGAGTTCCGCATGTGGGATCTGTGCATGGGACTTAGCGACCTTTCGTGATGGCGGCACGGCGCCGCCGGGGCACGAAGGTGTTGGCTATGTCACAAAAGTTGGGAGCGGTGTCCGGGATTTTGAGGAAGGGATGCGTGTTACAGGCGCAGGGTTGGGATTCGATGGTATTAAGAATTGTACAACTGACCGTATGTATGTACTCCCAGAATCAGATCTCGCCGACGAATATTGGATTGTTGAACCGGTTTCATGCGTTGTAACGGGACTGGACACTGCACCTTTGCGACCCGCTGATAACGTTGCAGTTATCGGGTGCGGTTTTATGGGGCTTATGTTCGTCCAGGCACTAAGCCAATTCTATACGCATGACCTTATCGCCATCGATATCGTTGAGGATCGGCTGAAATTAGCGAAATCGCTCGGTGCGCAATTCGCGTATAATCCAAGGGAAGTCGATGCTACCGAGTTAGTGTCAGAGTTGAAGGGACACTCCATTGACGTAATATTCGATTGTTCTGGCAAACCGCAAGGGTTAAATCTCGCGACGAAGATTGTTCGGAGAGGCGGACATATCAATCTCTTCGGTTGGATCCGAGAGGAAGTGACAATCAACGGTTCTGAGTGGCATGGTGGTGGGTTTAACTTGGTGAGTTCGTCCCCGGGTGCCAAGATACGGGATACGTTTCCGCCAGCGATTCGGCTCCTCGAGCGTGGCCACATCGACCTAAGACCGCTTGTGACGCACATCGTCCCGTTGCAAGATTATCCAGCACTCCTCAAAGAAGCAACGGGTGGAGACGGAAGCTACATCAAAGGTGTCGTGAAGGCAAATTTTTAATTTTCCTTGCGGTTCGGTCAGCTGGGTTTCGTATTTAACGTTCCTTTCCCTATATCCGCTCTCCATTTCATTACGAGCTGCGCGTATTCTTGAGTAGGCGGAAATTTCGATCTTTTAATTTGTTTCGCGGCTCGGTTATCCGAACAAGTATTTCTCTACAACATCTTCTCGCACTGTGACGCCCAGTCCTGGGACATCTCGGATGGCGACATATCCGTCTTCTTGTCCCCACGGATCACTGACCAATTCATGTTGCATCGGGGATTCGTGAGGCTTAAAATCTGTACAATCCGCATGCGGTGAACTCGCGAGCATGTGCAGACTCGCCGCCGTGTTTAAAGCACTGCTCCACGAATGCGCACTAAACAGAAGATTCTCTGCCTCAACGAGTTTGATAACGTGTCGACTGCCGGTGAGTCCATGGCAACGTCCCGGATCAATTTGTACGATATCGACACCACCGGACTGGATGAGTCGTTTGTAACTTTCGACATCCCATTCATCCTCACCTGTTCCGATGGGTGTCATAACTGCTGACCGCAGTTGGGCATACGCGTCAAAACTTTGGGGTGGTAGGGGTTGCTCAATCCATTTGAGCCGATAGGGTTCGAGGTCTCGGAAGCGTTGAATCGCTGTCGGGACATCCCAGATACGACGGTGACCGGGTGTATCAATGACAAACTCAAATTCGTCCCCGATCACCTCACGCACGCGACGAATCATTTCAATATCCCGTTGGCGGTCGAGTCCGAATACCGCCTCTGGTCGCATCCCCCATCCGCCTTTGACGACGCGGTAGTTTTGCTCTCGCAACCACCGAAATTCGTTGAGCGTCCAGTCCAAGTCTTCCATATCAAAGATAATGGATGCCATTGCAACGATCTTGTCATGGAGTTGCCCCCCAAGGAGTTGACAGACAGGCAGACCGAGTGCCTTGCCTTTTAAGTCCCACAACGCCATATCCACAGCACTGACAGCAAATGCGGCGATGCCTTCGGGACCATACCACCAAATATGATCGAGCATTTTATGCCAGTGGCGTTCCACATCCAAAGCATCTTCACCGGTAAGCATCGGTGCAAATCCTTCATCAATAATTATCTTTGTTGCGAGTGTTGCTTCTCGAAACTGTGAGATACACTCCCCCCAACCCACGAGACCGTCGTCGCTCTCCACGCGAGCGAGCGTGATGTAGCGTTCGATACCTTTGTAATGTGGTTCCGGGTAGGCAAGTGGAAACGCCTGAATTTTTTGAATCTTCATATTGTTTTATCTCCCTTTAGATTGTGGTAAAATGTGTGGGTAGTTGCTCATCAAGCAAATGCTCCGCTTCCGCTGGCGTGGTTTGTAACCTCGCCTTCGTAATGTCCAAGCCATCTTAGATTTTATGAGTCTTAACTGGGCTGTTGGGTTTCGCTCTATCTATACGAAGGGGACATCGAAAATTGGAATTCTGTGTGTAGGTGAAATGGCTCTTTGTCTTCTACCACTCAACCCAACCTACATTTACTCTACGATGTACTACGGCCAAATTCCATAAGTCGGTATATTAAACACCATGCCTAATATTGTCCATAGACTCCCAACGGTAAATTGCCCCAATATCAATCCCAGAAAGAACGGCATTGCCTTTCGATGGGCATTTCTCCCGCCGTATTTCAGCAGAACCAATTTCAGTACCCATACGATCCCCAGACTGAACCAGATGTAATTGACTGCCCAGCTCCCGCACACGGCGGCATACGCTGCGGGATGAAAAGGGAACCAGAAAAACTTCATTCGCATCAACATAAGGAAAAGTGCAAACAACAAGCCAATTCCGGTAAATCCTAACGCCCAATAGTCAGGCGCGAGTGGATGTGCTAACCATCTTTGCAGCTGCGTCCACGGTTCAGATCCGTATATGATTGGCACGCGGGACATCTCGTGTAAAGCACCGAGTCGGTAAGGGATAGATATAAGTGCCCAAAATTGCGAGAGGATGCCAACGCACAATGCAATAAGGATTGCAAACAACATAAATCGACTTCGGATTCCCGACGTTGAGGCGAGTTTGAATCCTTCAAGTTGATGGGGCATCGGATGCGAATCGAAGGTGCGCGTAAAGAACCAGAAGAAAGAGAACATCGAAAGATTATTCGGTCCCAGCGGACGCGTGCCTAAAGCCGCAACCATGACCCGTTCGGGTCCCGTATAGTGTAAGTCGTGCATTGGCGATCCGAGTTCAGCGCGCATCCGAGAAACCGCCGTTGAGAAAGCGAAATAGAGTCCAAAAAAGACGAGAATCGCCCAGAGGGACATACCCGCTCTCAAACAGAAAAAGGTCAGAAACGCGATGCCAGCAATCAATGCAAGGACAAGGATCAGGGGTGACATCGGTTTTTTAATTATACCTTGCGGTTCGTTCTGACGAGTGTTTACATTCACGGGATTCCCCGTAGATCTGAAAAAATGCCCAAGCGAAAACCTCTCCACTCCGTTATGGGCTACAAATTGTGGACTGTTGTCATTAAGAAAGTCGGTTTTCGATCCCAGCAAACTCTGCAGGTAACCCCGACCCCTCCACAAGGCAATCAGGAAGATGCCCATATACGCGCCAAATCCTTGATAGTTGATGTAAGGATAACCCGTTCCTTCTAAACCTATAACGCTTCCAACGACCTGTTGTCCCTTCCACACCCAAAAGAAAAACCACGTTGAAAATAACAGATCCAACGGAATTAGGAATCCGATGCCTAAAACAAAGGGATAAATCCCCAATCGCAACCACTCCATTGCGGAGAAAGGTTTTTCTGTGAATTTGAAACGGTATGCTTTCTCGTAGACGGAGGGTATCGCAGGGAAAACGTGATGGAGACCATTAACGACATCGAAAGCTGCCACAAGCCCAAAACCGATCCACATCAGCCGATTTGTGAAAAAACCCTCGCTCGTCATTCGAGCTGGGAGTTGGATAATCGGATACGCCAATTTCTCATCTTCCGTCCACGGTCTTCGTACGATGACAGTGATGCACACCATAACAAACAGCATGGTAAAGAGAAAGGCAGACCAATTCAGCACAGGCGTTAGCCAACCCAACAGATGCTGCTTTGTGTGTAGCGTAGAATCTCCCTCGTAGTAGCCCGAAAGCACACCCTTGTCCGACACGGCAAGCCAGCTCGGGATATACCGCCAAAATAGGTCTTTCCAATCGTTCTCTGGTGTTGCGAACCAGAAAGCGTGCCCCAATGTGGAGACCAAAATCTCCATCATGCTATGCCCGGCAGTGGCAGATGCGACGGATAACATGACGTAGACGACGAGGAGTTCACCTTGAGATAGCGCGAACCGAGGTAGGAACCGCTTGAATACTTGGTTAAGTCCGATCAGCACAAGCACATTGAAAACGACCGTGAAAATAAGCGAGACGATGGTAGGCTGTGCGGAATATTGTACCAGTTCAATATAGGTAATCCAATAACAATTGATCGGGATGAGAAGAACGCCAATCGCTATAGACCGCCAGCCGACGGACGAGGAGGGTTTTGATGGGAATAGGGTCGGTTTTATGTCCGACATTACAGATTCTTCTTATACTTGATAAAAATCGATTTAACCTGTAATACTCTTGTGGTTCCTTCTCCGGTCTCTACTCGATCAAGTTCTTTAAATACGATTCCATCGGCTCCGCTCTCGCGTGCCTTCTCTATTGACTTTTCTTGTAACGCCTCCGCTTCATCTCCGTCTATAGTAGCACGTCCCATCACCAGATAGTCCTCGATTATATCATCCTCCGAGAAGTAAATATCTACATGGGCGGTAGGCGAATAGGAGTCCCCAAGATAATCGACATCGCTACCACAAGCGGTAAAAAATAATATCATTGATAGAATCAACACGATGATTTTTTCATTCGCATTTACGCTCGACATGAGAAGACTCCTGATATTTGATTTTCGATTTAAGACTGATTTGACAGTGTACTTCCCCGTTGATACGAGAAAACCAACGGTAGATGCGCATCGTCCACCAACACGTCGCCGACCTTCAATTTCTCAACCACTTCATCGGGCAACGCGCTTTTCTTCCCATTGAACGTGGCATCCTCCGGCATAAAGAGCATAGCAAACGCACGGCGGGGATGTGTCGTCATATTGGGTCCTGCCGCGTGCGCGACCATCCCACTGATGAACACACCGGCACCTGCTTTCATCTCAGCGGCGTAGGGTTCAATCTCCGACCATTGTGGATATTCGTGAAACAACTCGCCAATCCCAACCTGTCCGAGAGCTCCGCCAACCTTAAAATTGCTCGTCTTATGCGTACCGGGCAGAAAATACAAACAGCCGTTCTGAAGGGTTGCATCATCGAGTGCTATCCAGAACATGATTGCCTGATGCGAATAAAACGGGTCATAGGGATTATCGACATGGAAGTTCGTCGGATTCGCCCACGGTTGTTTAACCATGGCGTGGTCGTGATACAATCGCACACCGGAAGTGCCAGCGAGATCTGCCGCTAATTTACCCAACCGAGGGTCAAGGATCAACTGTTTAATCTTCTCGCTGGTCTTCCACAAATTGACGCACTGAACGAAGACGTTCTTGTAGTAATTGTCTTCTCCTTTCTGATTGTGAAAGGCATCAGGACGGCTCACATGTTGTGCGACAGCCTCGTCAACAGCATCCCGCCACGATGATAACTCGGAACCGTTCAGGAAATCGTCAATAATCAGGAATCCATGTTCACGGTAAAATTCAATCTGATTGCTCGTCCGTTGTGTGTTCATTTTTTAACTATTGAATATTGTTAAAGCACCTGCTTTAGGTTTAAAAAGGATTTTCAACAATTAAAATACGGCAAGGACAACGGACGCAGCCGCTCATATTTAATCGTTAAAAAACCTTAATCATAGTTACTCGGTCGATGGTCGCCGAGGAGCCGTCTCTGCTGAGGGTTTACTTGGGCGAGAATCGATGCATCGAACTGAAACTTATTCAGATAGGGCGGATACTTCTGTGTAATCATCCGCATGGCATAGTGTACCTGTAAGAGATAACGGGTATCAGCACTCGTATTCGCAGAACCCCGATGCCAGACTTCACTACGGAAAAGCACGACATCCCCCGCATTGCATAGGATACTTTCTTCACCTCGTCCTTTCCATTCGGTTTGTCCGTTTGGAGAGCACCCAGAGAAATGACTACCTGGGACAAACTTCGTCGGTCCCAATTCCTCATACATATCGTTGAGGTAGTAATGGGCAGTGGTGATGAAGATTGGAACTTTGACACGCGGATCGGAACGAACATCCGCCGGTAGAGCGATTGGCAACCAATCTGTGTGTAATCCCTGATCCGGACGTCCCGGTCCTGTTATCCACGATTGCATACCGATGCAATGACAATCCTCACCGTGCGTCGCCTCGGCGACTTCAATAATCGGTGATTTGTCAAGGAACTGGAGATACAATGGGTCGCGATTAAACGAGTTGTTGATGATTTTGTTGAGGAATCCGTCGCCATTTTGAGGCGTTTGGTGTCGATCCAAACATTCAGGGATCGTTTCTAATCGATCCATAGTGGCTCGCAATTCGGCGACTTCCTCAGCATTAAGCACGCCTGGGAAATAGACATACCCATCCCTTTCCAATGCTTCAACTTGGTTTTCTAAGTCGTTGTGTGCCACCAGTGAGAGAGCTTTCGCCATTTTTAGTACTCCTTTCGGACGATAGAAAATCGTTCATCTAAAGTGCCGCACCCTTAATGAAGAGTAAGAATTTAATCAGGTAATTCTCACCGATGCCCGGTGCGGTTACAAACCGCCCCCACCGGACCTGGGGAAAATAAATATTACCGATGGAAGTGCCCAGAGTGTGTAAATTGACATCCACTGTAAGGCTTACGGTTCTGAGATTTTCGGCGTGATGTCCCACAACAGGACTGTTCCGTCCGAACTCCCACTGGCGAGTATAGCCCCATCCGGACTGAACAATACACTCCTGACTTCACCTGTATGTCCGGTGAGTATGAATTTGAGGGCGCCCGTTGAAACATCCCACAAACGAATCGTGTGATCCGAACTCCCACTGATAAGCGTAGCCCCATCCGGACTGAACAACACACTCCTGACTTCACCTGTATGTCCGGTGAGTGTGAATTTGAGGGCGCCCGTTGAAACATCCCACAAACGAATCGTGTGATCCGAACTCCCACTGGCGAGTGTAGCCCCATCTGGACTGAACAATACACTCCTGATCCCGGTCGTATGTCCAGCGAGTATCGCCTTGACCGCACCCGTCGAAGTGTCCCACAAACGCACCGTTCCGCCATACGAATTAGCATTCCCAGTGGCAATTATAGAGCCATCTGGACTGAACGATACGCTTACAACGAGGTCTCTATGCCCGTCGAGTGTCGCTTTGACCGCACCCGTTGAAACGTCCCATAAACGCACCGGACCGTCCCAACTCCGACTCACATTGACCAACGTAGAGCCATCCGGACTGAACAATATCCATCCAGTCCAATCCCCATATCCGTCGAGTGTCGCTTTGAGTACACCCGTTGAAACGTCCCATAATCGAAACCTATCATCTGGACTCCAACTGGCAAGCGTAGCCCCATCCGGACTGAACAATACGCTATCGATTGTGTCCGTATGCCCAGTGAGCGTCACCTTGACGGCACCGGTCGCAACGTCCCACAAATGAATCTTGTTACCCTCATATCTACTGGCAAGCATTGTGCCATCCGGGCGGAACGATACACTACCGGTATGTCCGATGAATCTGGATTTGAGAGTGCCCGTCGCAACATCCCACAAACGAATCGTATTCCCTCCATGCCCGCAGACAAGCGTTGAACCATCCGGACTAAACGATATACGATTGATACCGCTCGTATGTCCGGTGAGTCTGGATTTAAGAGTGCCCGTCTCAACGTCCCACACCTGACTTCCACTGGCAAGCATTGTGCCATCTGGACTGAACGCTATACTATAAGCCCTGCCCGTGGTGAGTGTAAATTTAACAGCACCCGTCTCAACGTCCCATAAATGAATCCTACCGTCCCAATTCCCACCGGCAAGTGTAGAGCCATCCGGACTGAACAATACACTGATGACCTGGGACCTACGCCCGACCAGGAATCCATGCTCGGTGAGTGTGGATTTAAGGGTGCCCGTTGAAACGTCCCACAAACGCACTGTGTTATCCCCACTCCCGCTGGCAAGTGTAGAGCCATCTGGACTGAACGATACACTTGAAACATATTCCGTGTGCCCAGTGAGTTCCGCTTTGAGGGTGCCCGTTGAAACATCCCACAAACGCACCGTTCCGGCCCTATACCCATCCCCACTGGCAAGCATTGAACCGTCCGGACTGAGCGATATATTGACATGATACGTATGTCCGGTGAGTGTGAATTTGAGGGTGCCCGCTGAAACGTCCCACAAACACGCGTTTCCGTCCCTATCGTCTATACTCTTACCCCCACTACTGGCAAGCGTTGAACCGTCCGGACTGAACGCTATATTATAGATCCCGCCCCAATGTCCTCCAGTGAGTGTGGTTTTGATCGAACCCGTCGCAACGTCCCACAAACGCACCGTCCGATCCATATCCCCACCTCCAGTGGCAAGCGTTGAACCATCTGGACTAAATGCTATGCTTGAGAACCAACTCCCCTGCCCCCTGATCAACTCAAGTTCTTGGAATGTTTCGGTATCATACAGCCATATACCGATACTGCTTCCTACGGCAAACGTTGAACCATCCGGAGAATATGTTCCCGCTCCTACACTGCCTTTACCCATACGCGCGATGGCACCCTCGGGTAAACTGAATTGGGTATGGGCGACATACTGCGCCAACCCAGGAAGAATACCGATGCTCGCAACTATTAGGAGCGTTAAAGTAAAAAGGAGCATTCTTTTTACTTTCATGCGCTCATATCTCCTTTTCAGACAGAGGATTGCGGTTAAATGACCGAAGTTGCCAGTTTGTAGCATAATCTTTTAGATTGTGCATATACGTGCGCAAACTGAAAGTTTACGCTACAAAAATCCGAAAATACGCCACGATTTGTAATACAAGCGGGGTCCACATGCCTAAAATCTTATAAGTAGCAACTTGGGTTATTCTACCAATTCAATGACACCACATCCGATACGCGCGCCTGCAGCACCTGAAGGTTGCGAGACGAAATCATCCGCGTCCGCATGGACAATGATACCTTTGCCGACAACATCTATATCGGAACCGGTACCGATTTCCCAAAGATCCGTCGTCAATGTAATACGACCTGTTCCATCTGCCCCGACGGTGATATTGCCGATATCGCCGAGATGAAACTCACCTTCTCCCCATTTCCCGTGCGCAACATCCGTGGGATTCCAGTGACCACCGGCGGATTTACCGTCAGGTGAACTGCAATCCCCATTTGCGTGGATATGGATGGCGTGAAGCCCCGGTGTCGCGCCCTGAATCTCAGCCATAAACGTAATTTGGTCGCCGTTTTGTGTGAAGACTGCCATTCCCGTTACGCCACTGTCGCCCAATGCGTCAATCATGGCGGTTGCCTGTTTTGCGGATGGAGCCGAAAGAATGCCTGTCTGTTGGCGCACCCTTTCACACCCCATCAATAGGATGGACATACCAATCAATAGGAGAAATATAGACTTTGTACCGATAGAAATTAAACGCGTTTTCATTGTTAGACCTCTCTGTTAAAGTTTGTTAATCTAATGTGAATGTGAAAATAAAAATATTGTCTGAACTGTGATTTATGAGATTATCGGATTCACCATGATTAGACCGACCTATAATGTAATCACAGCAAAGATCGAAGAAGCATAAGAATCCAACTTCAGACGGTTATGAAAGGTTCCTTAATAATTCTGAATGGACATTCTCACTGAGAAGCAACCTTCGTTGCTTCTCATATTTAATCGTAATTACTCGGTCGATGGTCGCCCATGAGTCGTCTCTGTTGTGGGGTTGCTTGGGCGAGAATCGATTCATCGAACTGAAACTTATTCAGATAAGGTGGATATTTCTGTGTAATCATCCGCTGCGCATAGTGTACCTGCATGAGATAACGGACTTCGTCACTCGTATTCGCAGAGCCACGATGCCAGACCTCACTACGGAAAAGCACCACATCCCCCGCATTGCACAAGATACTCTCCTCTCCCCGGTTGTTCCATTCGGTTGCACCACTTGGGGACCCTCCAGAGAGGTGGCTACCCGGGACAAACTTCGTCGGTCCCAATTCTTCATACATATCATTGAGATAATAATGGGCGGTAGTGATGAAGATTGGGATTTTGACGCGCGGATCGGAACGAATCTCTGCAGGTAGACTGATCGGCAGCCAATCGGTATGTAATCCCTGATCCGGACGTCCGGGTCCCGTCAGCCACGAATGCATGCCGATGCAATGGAAATCCTCGCCGTGCGCCGCCTCGGCGACTTCAAAAACCGGGGATCTGTCAAGGAATTGAAGATACAAG
This sequence comes from Candidatus Poribacteria bacterium, assembly GCA_965208635.1. Lineage (GTDB taxonomy): Bacteria > Poribacteria > WGA-4E > WGA-4E > WGA-3G > WGA-3G. The sequence goes on along the minus strand of OZ242349.1, from coordinate 2,943,524 downwards.
GGGTCTCGATTAAACGAGTTGCTGATGAGCTTGTGGAAGAATGCGTCGCCATTTTCAGGTGTTTCATCCCGATCATGAGACGCTGGGATCGCCACCAATCGATCCATGGTTGCACGCAATTCAGCGATTTCATCGGCATCAAGCACACTCGGGAAATAGACATAACCATCTTTTTCCAAGGCTTCAACTTGGCTTTCTAAATCGTTATGTGCCACGAGGGAGAGGGCTTTCGCCATTTTCGGTACTCCTTTCAAACGATAGCAACGGATAAACGTTTATCGCTATGATATGTTAACCTCGGCGAAGTTGTCAATGAAAAACATGTCGTAGTTGGATTTCAAACACCCGGATTTCTGCTAAGGTCCACCACCAAGCGATTCCCCCGATCTCTCAACTATACCGCCTTGAGTTTTCGCCATAGGGTCGTTCGACTGATCCCCAAACGTTGGGCAGCGAGTTGTGGCTTTCCATCAGACTCCTCCAAAACCCGTTGAACTAATTCACGTTCCAAGGCAGCAAGTGGATTGCTTTCCCTGAGTGCCTGCGTAACAATATCGTCTCTCGAAGAAATAAGATCGAGCGGTAGATGTTGCTTTTCAATGCTTCCACCCTGACATTTAACGAATGCGTGCTCTATAATATTTTCCAACTCCCGCACATTGCCGGGATAGGCATAATCCATTAAGATTTCAAGAGTATCGGGTGAGGTGCGATGAATCGGTTTCTGTGTCTGCTGACTGAATTTTTCGATGAAGTATTCAACGAGGAGTGGAAGGTCATCGCGTCTTTCACGTAGTGGAGGCGGGGTAATCGGGACGACGTTGAGTCTGTAGTATAAATCCTCTCGGAAACGTCCAGCATCAATTTCTGTTTTCAGGATTCGATTCGTGGCTGCAATGATGCGGACATCTACTTTCTTTGTCTCAGTTGAACCAACCATTTCATATTCGCCCTCTTGCAAGACGCGGAGCAACTTTGCTTGTGTTCCGAGACTTAACTCACCGATTTCATCAAGAAAAAGGGTGCCCCCGTCTGCAGCTGCGAATCGCCCTTCGCGCGTTGCGATGGCATCAGTAAATGCCCCTTTGACATGTCCAAAGAGTTCACTCTCTAATAAATTATCAACCAAGCCAGCGCAATTGACGCGGATAAAAGGCTTTTTTGCCCTCTCACTATTGTCGTGGATTGCGTGAGCGATCGGTTCTTTGCCGGTACCGCTTTCACCTTGAATTAAGACGGTCGTTTTCATGGGTGCGACGAGTTGAATTAACCCGAAAATCTCCTGCATTTTCCGATTTTTCCCGATGAGGTTCCCAAACGAATGGTGTTCCTTCAGTTGAGCACTGAGTGCCTTTACCTCCGAGAGATCGCGCGCAAACCCCTGGATGAATTCTCTTTCGTCATGCGCAATTCGGATGGCGCGAATTTCCAAGGATAAACGGTTTTTGTTTTTACGGGACAGTTCCGTTTGGAAAGTGATTGGGTTCTGCTGGTCGAGTTCTTTGAGCGTTTCGCGGGTGTTTTGAAATTCATCGGGAGGCATTAGGTCACACAGGGATAGATTGGCGAGTTCTTGATGTGTGTAACCAAGCCATGCACAAAAATTTTCGTTTACGGTAACGAAGTCCTCTGTTAGTGATGGACAAATGAAGATTGCGTCGTTGGACATCTCAAAAAGTGTGCGGTATCGTCTGTTGTTTTCGGCAAGTTCGTCTGTCCAATTCCCTTTTTCAATCAGAATCGAGAGTTGTCCGGCAATGGGTTTGAGTCGCCCAATATGCACTTCGGAGAATGCTCGGGATTTTTCACTGGTGAAAAAGACGACCCCAATGGGTTTACCCTGCACCTTGAGTGGAAGTGTCAGATTTGAGCACATCCCCTCTTGGACCATTAACCTTGTCCAGTGCGTCGGTCTTCTTGCGAGAATTTCCTTAAAATCGTCAATAATCCGGGCTTCACCTGAATTGAGGATAGGCTCCAGGCTTGACCCTTTGATCTTTGCTGAAAACCCGTTGTCCAGCAAGATTTTTCTGTTGGATTTCGTTTTGCACTGCACTAAATCACCGGAGGATTCATCAATGAGTGCAATGCCTAATCGATTATGCGGCACGATGTTCTGAAGTCCAGCGTAGATATTCTCAAACACTTCATCGAGTGTCTTTCCAAGCTGAATCTGCTCAAGAATTCCATAGACCTGATCGGTTTCAACGGTTTGGTTAAAAATAGTGTCTTCGAGCCTGTCGTTTGCTGAGGCTTCAGGGGGGATTGCGATCTGAAGGGTGTCTCCATGAACCTGGAGCGGATAGGTTCGGAGATTCGGCGTCGTAATAGGGCATCCACTTTTCAGATTGTATTGCCAACCGTGCCACGGACAGGTAACGACTTCACCCGCCAGTGTTCCCTCGTTGAGCGGGCCTCCCTGATGCGGACAGGTGTTATTGATCGCATAAAATTCTGTACCCGTGTTAAAGATTGCAATGTCTTCATTATCCAATTTGATAACGATATTCTGTCCCGGTTCAACTGCAGATGTTTTAGCTACATTAATCCATTTCACCATTTTCCCTCCACGCGTGAACAGGTTCTGTTACCTATAGGTTACAGATTATCACAAGGTAAAACGGATGTCAAGAATTTTGTTTCATAAATGAAAATTGTTTCATTTATGCAATAACCTATATTTTTAACACTTACATACTCCGCTGGTAGGTGCGGTTTGTAACCGCACCGGGCCCGTGATAGGAACCCTTCGTGCTATCCGAAGATAGGCGTTTCAATTCAATTTTGCATCAGTCCTATTTCTAAGCTCCCTCAGCAATTAACTCCGGTTTTGTTTCAGATTTGAAACACATCAGTAAAATCTGGAATTTCGTTTTAACCCGTAAAACCTTGATATATCTCAATTATGTAAGAACCTAAACATTTGGCATCAAACTTGCTCTACCATTGTAAGGCAAATAGTCAGAACGAAATAAAAAATGAAAAGTTTTACACCGAATGTCCTTGAATTGGACACTAAGTGTCAGGAGGTAAATCGTGCGTACTTCAACCTTTATACCTGAAGAAACCGGTGCCGGTTCGATTCACTTTGATCCACTTCCCGTAGAAGTGGTGGAGCAAACCGAGCTTGAATACCATCAACTCTGTCGTGCCGATGAGTTTCAAGAAGTGGAAGGTAAGCCATTCCACATCAACGGCACACACTTGGCTGTTTTCAAATACCAAGATAAATTTTACGCTGTTGATAACCGATGCCCCCATATGGGGTATCCTATGTCCAAAGGCAGTATCCGAGATGGTGTCCTGATCTGCCACTGGCATCACTGGGAATTCGACCTCAAATCCGGCGGATGCTTTCAGGCTTTCGGCGATGACCTCAAAGCCTTTCCCGTCGAACTGCGAGATGACGGTCACCTATATGTCGGATTGGCAAAAGGTGAACGAGAGGCGGCAAAACGACGTGTCATTGACCGTGGCAAACGGGCACTCGAACGAGGACTCAAAGACCGTAGCACCTTCTTTATCGCAAAAGCCGTCACCGCACTTCGGAACGCTGGCGCGGTACCCCGTGAAATTATTCATCAAGGACTCCACTACGGCACACACAAGAGTAGCGAGGGATGGTCGTCTGGTGTCGCTATTCTTACCTTGGCGGCGAACTTGTGGGACGATGTAGATCCGAATGATCACAACCTATTTCTCGTACACGGCTTAACTCAGATCAGTCGTCGAACGACAGGAAGCTCTCGCCCTTATCGGGCACCGTTCCCTGCAATGAGTGAGGAACACGACCTTGAAACACTCAAACGGTGGTTCCGCTACTTTGTGGATAAACGGCATTCAGGGGCAGCCGAGCGGATCTTGTTGACGCTTAATGACCGCGACTACGATAAATCGGTGATCGCAGATTTCGTTTACACTGCGGCGACCGACTTCTACTTTACAGGCGATGGACATGCCCTCGATTTTGCCAACAAGATGTTCGAGGCGTTAGATTATGTCGACTGGCAAGGGGCACACGAAATTTTACGCCCAATTATTGTCGATCTGGTGAGCCGAACCCGCCATGAGGAAACCTCACGATGGGCAGACGCCGTGCCTGTCTTAGAACCTGTTTTTGAACGACTTGATAGTATTTGGAAAGACAATCAAACCAACAACACTGAACTCGAGATTCCAGCGTTTACACAGACACTCCTCGGCGATGATTTCGAGCCGATTGTTGTTGCAGTCGAAGAAAAACTTCGCGCGGGTGTGAATCCGAGAGACATCTGCCGAGCAATGACCTATGCTTCTGCGATTCGGACGGCTCGTTTTCATCTAAAGAATGAAGGCGATTGGCACGATGTAGCGAATATTTACTCTTATACACACGCCCTTTATCACGCCTTTGATTATGCCCCGAGTGCCCACTTACTGCGTGGTATTTTTCACGGTGTCGTTTTCTTGTCATATCTGCGTTGGTTGAACATGCCTGCCGCCCGCATACCGAGGCAGGGACAGCGACTTGATGAAACCTATGACTCCGTCGATAAGATGCTGGAGAGGCTACAAGAGTTTGCGGACTTCCAGAAGGTCTATGAGGCAGAAATTCTGGTGAACCAGTATCTGGAAGAAGGGCATGAGATTACGCCATTGAAGCAAGCACTCTCACACATCCTGCTCCGCGAAGATGCAGAACTTCACATGTTCCAGGTACTGGAAGTGGCGTTCCGGCATTATGAATTGTCAGTGGATGTGGAAGAACAGCGGATGCATCTATTGGCAGCGACCCGTTACATTACCGCGCAGAAGTTGATGAAGAATATCTTGTGGTCTACCGAAAACGCAGAACGTCTTGCGCGAGGCGAGTTACTAAGTGAACGCGACGACGATTGATGTCGTTCTTGCATTGAACTTTCAATTTCAGGAGGATTTAAAAATGAGCCGTTATCTCGAACACGCCAACATGAGCGTGAATGACCTTGAAAAAGCGATCGATTTCCTAACAACCGCCTTTCCAGATTTTCGCGTCAGGGGCGGTGGTGATAATGCTAACGGAACGAAATGGTGTCATCTTGGGACTGACGATTTTTACATTGCATTGTCAGACCGCAAGCCCCCCTTCACAGGTGACCGTAAGGGGACCTATGTGAACCATCTCGGTTTTGCTGTTGATGACGCTGAAGGTATCAGGGAACGTATGCTGGCTGCCGGATATAAGGAAGGTTACAAAGTCGAACCACATCCCTATCGAAAACGGATCTATTTCATTGATGCGGATGGTTTTGAATGGGAATTCGTTGAGTACTTCACAGATGATCCAGCAAAACGCAACGATTATTCACAGTGAAAATAAATTGCGTTCGGGACGCAATACTTACTGTAGACGAAAAGACTGCGCATTGCGTAAGTCCTATTATTAAAACTTGTAGGGTTAAGGCAGGGTGCTTACCCTGCAAGTTTTTTAGTGCCTTGATGGAAGATTTCTCGGGTTAGTCCGTTATTTACAATCGATAGTTTTTCGGTGGGTGTTTGGAACGTAACCTGACGATCCTGAGATACCGTGTGTGCCTAATAAAGTTGAAGATCTATTACACCAATAGCGAGGAGGATTATCGGAACTGATATGAAGCTTACACCGCAACCTCCTACGCTTAATATAATACGCTGTCGTTTGACTTCTTTTGCGTAACTATCAACGTAAACATTAACGTATTCAGGTGATTTTCCCAAAAGTCGCTCGGTAGGCGGAGTGGATGAAACAAATATGGCAGAAACCATAGGTAAAAAAGGGACCATCACAACAAGACATCTCAAAGATTGGTCCAGTGTAGCGGAATCAATATAGTCTCCACTGTCGATTAGAGCTAACATCGTCCATCCTGAAGCACATCCTATAAAACCCGCAGTGAACCATGCCACTTTATTAACATCACTTTTAGCATCCTGTTTGGCTTGGACCTCTGCCGAAACTTGCTGGGCAAGGGTTGCCAAAGGCGAACTAAGCAGAAGCACCATCATGAAAAGTACCAATAATGATGATTGGGACGTTAGATTCGTTTTCATAAAATTCCCCTTTTTGGTAAGTGTTTGAAACGTCACACTTCATTTCACAGTAACTCTGAAAATCAAAACAGCGAACGACGCCCCAGGTGACTAAGGCGACCCACAGAAAAAGTAACGCCTAATGTGATTGGCATCACGTCTCTGCTTTCCAACGTAAAAAACGGTCTGTCCACTCGCAATTCAAGGGTCAAGCGGTTATGAGAAGAACGCAGAAACTCTATTCCGAGAACCCCATAGACACCCATACCCAGTTTTTCTTGATAATGGGTAGTATGCTCCCAAAAGAGCACACCGGAAGTCTGACTGTATTCGGTATACATCATACCAAGTCCTCCACCTATATAGACTGATCGATTCCGTTTTCTGAGATAGTAACGCCCTCCAACCGACATTGAGTGGAAGTAAAAATTACGATTCCTTGTATCCGCGGAAGAAAGTCGGCCCGTTATATCCACAGAATAAGATAACCTGTCAATAGACAAACCGAACCCTGCGCCGAAAAAAAAAACTTCGTTTGAGGGACTGCCTGCGGTGCCAAAAACGCCTACATCCAAAAAAGACCTAGGAGAAATGACAGGCTCTCGGTGGACAAGGGCAAGAACCAATCTGGATGTTGATGAGGCTATATCTTCTATATCTGCCAAGAGCACTTCTCGTTCAATAACAGTTGTCCCCGCAGAGTCCTCCTGACTTAATCGAAACAAAATCTTTTCACCTGAACGCCGTAAAACAACACGATAAACAGTCGCTGAGACAGACACTTCATGAACAGGATCGCCAATAGTGATACCCTGTGCGCGTAACTCCTTAACAACCAACAGTGCTGCATTTTGTACGTCGGTTTCATCCACCCCCTGATGATCGCCAATCAACAAAATAGCACTTTGGTTTAGAGCATCTGAGGATTGCGTTGCCTCAACGCGACAAAAAGCGTGGTGACTGTTGAAGATTAGCAACACTGCCAAGAAAATTAAGACATGAAATATTAAACGTATTTGCACGCTGCTCCTCCTTTCAAATCCACCATTAGTGAGCGAGGGCGGATGAGACACATAGACTTCACCTTACAACTTACTTGCATATCAACATCTTGCGCGTAGCCGTGAAATCGCCTGCTGTAACGGAGTCGCGTGTGGACTCCGTGGACAATGTATAGAAATAGACACCACTTGCTACAGGTTCATCGAAGGCGTTTTTACCATCCCAATACGCTGCGCGAGAACGGCTTTGATACATCCCTGCAGGTTGATGTCCAAGCGTCAACGTCCGCACTAATTGTCCGTTCACAGCATAGATATGCAGTATAACATCCGCGTCTTTTGCTAAGTGATAGGGGATCCATGTCTCTGGATTGAATGGGTTGGGGTAGTTGGGCAAGAGTGCCGTCTCTTTGGGAGTCAACACCATCAGAAGTTGTTGTAAGAATAGGATACCGCGTTGCGACGTTATATCCGTGAGACCCAATTGCTGTGCAGCGGATAGCCACTGTTTGACTTCTGCAGTAGTGATCATCTCTAAAGCTTGCGGATGTAGAGACGGTGCGGCGGCACTTGTGCCTAATGCACCAGCGACTAATACGAGATCCTGAATATTGACAGATCCGTCCCCATTGACATCTGCCGCATTCTGTCCTGTCTCTCCAAGATTTGATGCAGTCAATACCACGTCTTGGATATTCACCGTCCCATCACCGTTAACATCTTCTTTAAGTACAGTTGGTTCCGTTGTGTGTAGGGAGGAGTGGACGGCAATAGCTGTCGGACTGGAGACGCCGATAGTTACAACATGGACATCTGATCCATCAAGATTTGCCCGCCAAATCCCATTATTGAAATAGTCTGTCCAGTATATCTTACCACCTCGTACATCTAAGGTAATGCCACGGGGACCATCCAAATCGGGAACGATGATGTGGAAATCTGATCCGTCAAGGTTCAATCGCTGAATCTGACGCCCACCGTTTTCTGTCCAATATATCTTACCACCTAATACATCTATGGTGATATCTTCGGGTTCATCTAACCCGGTAACGACATCTTGGATGTTTGTTCCGTCAAGATTCGCCTGCCGAATCCGGTGATCGTCTTCTTCCATCCAGTATATCTTACTGCTCGGTACATCTAAAGCAATACCATAGGGGCGATACAATCCAGTAATAACATCTTGGACGCTCGTTCCATCAAGGTTCGATCGCTGAATTCGATCGCCACGCTCTATCGTCCAGTATACTTTACCATCCGATACATCTAAGGCTATATTTTCGGGTTCATCCAACCCCGGAACAACAACTTGAACATGCGTTCCATCAAGATTCGCTCGCCGGATATCATCCCGGGTCGCCCAATATATCTTGTCGCTTATAGCATCTATGGCAACATCATAGGTTCTTAACGATTCGGGAGTGATTTTTTCGGCGTTTATTTCATTCAGGTTTAACTGAAGGATAGAACCATCGGCAATTACATATAAGTCGGGTTCACCGCCAGGATCTGTAAGAATGACAGGTATATCAATGGCTATACGCAAATTAGGGTTCTCACGCTTGAGTTTCCGAACCGGAGAAACATCCGCAATCGGATTTCCGCTCAGTAATATAATCCGTAGACTTTCAAGGGAGGCAAAAGTTGTGAGTGGGGTAACATCGCTGATTTGATTGGATGAGAGGAATAACGACCTAAGGTTAGGCAACCCAATAACGGGTGAGATGTCTCTGATTTGATTATCCCAGAGCCATAACCGTGTCAGTTGTGTAAGTTGTACCAAGGGATTGATATCGCCGATTTGATTGCGATCAAGTTCTAACTCTGTCAGTTGAGTGAGCTGTGCCAGAGGCGTAATATCGCTGATTTGGTTGTCCGATAGGTCTAAATCAATCAGTCGGATTGCATGTTCCAAGCCTGTAAGGTCGGTTATCTCCTTATCATCTGACTCCAACTTCGTCAGTTTTGCCAAACTCGCTTGAGGGATTTTGAGCAGGTCAATATGTCCACCTCCCGTGCTAAGCCCCGACTTCCGACGGACCTCTCTTGCTAAATTGGCGTCAACAAATTCAACACGAGGGGGTGCTACCAAATGGGTTGTCCCTTCACCAATTGCTGACCACGGCCCGGGAGATAGCGGATTCTCAACACATTCAGGTAGGTTTGTATCCCGGTAACGTGCTTCATAAGTAACGCCAGGTTCAAGATCTCCGAAGACCACCCCGGCCATAACACAGTCCCCTCCAAGAATAAAAATAAATACAATGGAAGTATCCGTCTTAAAAACAGTAGTGCATTTTGTTATCCACTCTCCTTGAGGTGACTTTCGACGCAACTGAACTTGATAGGCGTTATATTTCTCGTCACAAACACCCGAAAAACTGACTGTAAGGTACCTGGCGGTCTCACCTGCACTAACAGTAGGGGCATCAAGCTGACCGTAACTAATACTTTGCACACCATATATCAACATCAATACTGCGAAAATTGACACAATTACGTTTTGATTTACAACTAAAGTTTTCATCATAAACTCCTTTTGATCGGTTTTAGATTGCAATGTGCAGTCGGATTATTGGATGGAAGGCTGTTATCTTCCCCTGAGTGCTTCTGAAGTTTCTGAGCGAGCAGCCGCCTCCGCTTGCATGTGAAGCCACTTTCCTGCAAATCTTGCCTGTAGCAACTTGTGTCAAGTTATGATAAGACTTATTTTGTGATTTTTAATATTATAAAATAATAAACCCTATACCTAACTATAAATATACAACATTTTCAGAAAAAAACAAATTATTTTCATAAAACACGACATAGACTTTGATCCAGATGAATACCTTCTCTTTGACGCTACAATCGTGGCAAAACCGTCTGTGACAGTGATGCAATTTGTTCACTGACAATGGAAGGGTTCGGAAAAGCGTGTCGTTGAAGGGGGTAGTGTCACGTGCGTCTATCTTAATCCCAAAAACGTATGCCTATTGGATCGTCGATGACTATATTTATGATGTTGACCGAGATGGGAAAACTAAACTTCAGCGTCTTTTGGAGAGGTTGATGTATCTGCGTAAGTTCTATTTTTCGGCACCGCTGTGCCAACAACCTGTCAGGCTCACTCTTCATCAATAGACCAAGTGCAGTTGATATTGTTGTCCCTATAAAATTGTTTCAGGGCTGGCTTATCAAACCACAACTGTATCTCTTTGCCTACAATATGGCCGACACTGCTCACCTTGAGGTAAAGACCACCCGCCGTCCAGCCGGGCATGATGTCGTACCGTCCGGTTTGTGCGGCGTAGATGCTGAGCAGTGCCAGCGGTTCCATCGCATCAAGGTTCGCTGTTTTATGCGTGTCCTGAAGAATCTCAATCACGTTTTTTCCTTCATGAGCCTCCTGCAATTCCGGTCTATCCATGACTTTGCTGTAGAGGGTAAAATCATCTTCGAGCGTAAATAGACCGCTATCGGCGTGTTGTCTACCTTGAAGCAGATTGTCCCCGATTCGCTCCGCCATCGCCAGAAATTCTGTCTTCGGCTCTATACGGTACAGATCCACCAGCGCGAAGATATAAGCGGGTTCTAAGGCAGTTGTGTCAAAATTCAACGAGGATTGACTGTTTTTGTCAGCCCCGATATCTCCGATTCCGAAGGCTTCAAACATCGTGCGTAGGTAGTCCCTGAATGCCCTTTTGCCTCCAAAAACTCGATACCCGCGGGCACAGACGGCGGTAAAGAGCGGTGTAATGTTCTGCGGTAGAAATGCGCCGCCCTCTTTCGCGCCAAAGTACAGCTTCTCTATCCTGAAGGGTCCCTTTATCCGAAAACCTGTCAGATCCGTCCCATCAATAATGATGCTTTTCAGTGTATTGCTTTCCTGGTCGTAGGAGGCATCTAAGAAACCGATGATGTGTTGCTCAACTGCTTCTTTAATGTGTGCCATTTCGCCGATACGTCCGTACTTTTCGGCATTCTCTACGATGGTCAGCATACCCATCATCTGGGTAATGGTGTGGTTCAACTGATTGCCGACATAGACCCTCGGTTCGGTCGCTTGCGGATACTTTCTGCCGAATACGTTAAGCCCGCGTTTGTCACTTTGCGGATGCACCAGATTGGGCCAGATCCCGGTCTCTGGATCCCGCTGTTGTATAATCAGATTTAAGAGGCGTTCGCCCCAAATCCGCGGTGCCTCCTCCTGCTTTTGATAACCCAAACTGTAAGCGGCATAAGCCAGATCTAATGCCACACTGATAAACGAGAGATCCGCACTGATTTCGGGTGCCTTGTACCCGTCCCAGGGTCTGTTCCAAGTGTTGGCGTGATCGACCTGTTTTCTGAAATCGCCGTGTCGGTTGTAGTGTAAGGCGTCCCAATCCTTGATATTCGCTTCCCAAATCCCTTTCATCAGCATTTCGCCCCGGTTCGGGTCCACGGCTCTCAGCAATTCCCAGTAAGGATATACGTCCTCTATTTCGTGGACAACGCCCTTCATCCCGTACCGATTCCCAGTTACTAAGTCGACATAGCCGTGCCCTCCCCAATGCAGAACGCCGCTTTCTGGATACCAGTAGTTATTGAACATGTATTCGGCGGCTTCTCCGGCGGCGTGGACATATTTGCCATCTCCAGTAAACTGACTTGAAGAAGCCAACAACCGCATTAGGTTTTGCTGGTTTTGAAAGAAACTCCAGACCGCGGGTTTTGGCTCGGTGCCTGTGCGGTGTGATGTCATGGATCTGGGTGCTTTCAAATGGTCGGTATGGAGACAATCGGCAAAGAGCGGCATATCTCTGCCACTGTATCTATCTCTCCCATGTTCTATAGCCGTATTTGCGAAGAGGCTCGCCGCTTTTAAGAAGCGATTGTCATCTATTTCGTCGGGACGCAATCGGTCTCTACCGATCCACCGACTTAATCGATTAATAACGCTCATACATCCTCCATATTACTTTGTTGCCCGTTTCCTCTTGTCCATGCCATAACAGTAACTCCAAACACAGCAAAGCCGAAGAAAGTAAAGGGCATCTGCCACAGCAGAAAACTCATGTGTGTATGAATATATGAATGTGCCTTGAAGATGACATACCACGATAAAGGTGCCAGAGTTGAAAACCACGTCGTCCAGATTAATGCAATAGAGTGCTGTCGCCGTTCTGCCATCATTTTTTTGCCCCGCAAGAACAGCAGCACAGACATCACCACAAAAAGCACGATTAGGTAACCGTAGCGGATTTTCAATAGGAAGTCAGAGACGAAGGTGTTCGTCTGAGAAAGATAGTTGTTGAGATCGAAGAAAACACCGTTCACATAAGTAATGACAACGCCTACCGTCCCGGCTTCAAGACTGGCGGCGTATACAGCTGGATAGTCTTGTGGTTCTGCGTAGGTTCGTTTACCAAAAGACCAGATCACATGCGCAACGCCGTCCATGAACCCATCCTTTGCAGCACCGATCTGGAAACATAATATTACGACACTGAAAAAAATCGCGACACCCGATCCGAGTCCGGCTACAAGCGTCCACTTCAGGTATTGGTGCCTGTTCCATCTATCAAGAACGGCGTAATAGATACACGGTGTCACCATCATTAATAGCGTAGTCGTAATGTACTCGAAACCGTTGATGAAACACTTAACGAGCACCGAGATAAAGATGAGGATACCAAACCTGATAAACTGACGGTTCGATGGGACTCTGTGGCGTTTAAGGAGGTACAAGACGGCGATCATCGGCAGGTAGAACGCCCATAGACTCCACCAAAGATTTTTACCAAAGACCGTCAACCATTGCGAGAGCACCGCCGAACCTACGACGAAGATCGCGACCCATCCGCCAAACTCCTCATAGAACCAGCCTACAATCGCCGTCAACGCGATTGCCGAGAGCAGCGCCGTTAGCACATAGAATGACCATAACTTGATTTGAGGTGATAGGGGAATGAGTCTATCGAGTAGACTGAAAACTATTCCCTGCCCACCAGTTTGGGACATGTACGGCGAAAATTTATCAAAGGAGTGCTTATTGAGATAGGCTGAATATTGATTGTCAATCTGATTTGAAGTTATCCATTTCTGCTGAATATCAGCAATTCCTGCTCCCGTCAATCCCCCTACCGAGAAGATGCCATCTTGGCGAGATTTGACCATTCTTCCTATAATAAGACTTTCAGTGTCCCGCTGATGCGTGTCAAACCACTGCTGTTCGGCGACATGCCATACGTTAGAGAAAAACCCGAAAAATAGGAGTCCGATGGATAGTCCCCATAAGGATATCTTCCTTGCACGCTCTGATTGACTGAGATGTTTAAACTTCATCGTAAACATGTTCAGGTTGATTCACCTCTATAGTGCTACAACAATAGTGATGCTTTGTCACGTTTCAACTGATAAGTCTATCTGTTTGTAGTAGGGAAACCATGTGCAAGTCGCGTGTGGACTTGCGGGATAATGCCCGTTTGGAACGTGCGATAAATCGCACTACTACAAACCTACCCTCAACTCAAGGTTGACGAAGCAGTAGAACCATACAACGTTGGGTTTCGCTGGTCTTTGGAAGATGGCAAGTCTAATGGAACCTGAAGGCTGTTTTTTATGCTGGATTTTCATGTGCTATCGCTCAACCCAACCTACGGCATCACAACGGGTTAGGGAAAGGCAGGACACGTTAGAAGAAACACTGCTACAGTATCCGATCTTTCTTAGGTACCTGCGAGTTCGGATACCATTGCGAATCGGAAGGTGGGACTGGATCAGGGGGCTGCATCGACGCAAACTCATTCAACTTAGGCCGGATCTCGTCCTCCCAAATCCCTTCGACATCATCAAACGTCAGTGGCGTGTGATTCGACACTTCCGCTTCATACGCTGATAGCAACTCCCGCGTCTTTTCACCAAAATGCGCCACGATATCCGTCACCATCTGTTCCCCGACGCGACGACTGGAGGATTCGTTGAAATCACCCATTGCGAAATGAGGTGCGCGTGCATCATCCGTCGGCATCCGCGACATATCCACACAATCGGGTGCCACCGCCCAAAGCACCGATGTTTCACCGCGTCCAGCGTGTCCGCCCAATCCTTTACCATCCTCGAAACGCTCGATATCCGCACCGATACTCATCGACGAATACATCCGAACCCCAACATGGGCTTGCATAATCTCAATCACCACTGGCACGTCCAGTCGATGGGGACCCGAATGCCCCGAGAACAGAATCGCACCGTGAAAACCCAGCGCATCCACCGCTCGAATGTGGTAACATATATTCTTCAAAAACATCCAAGGGGGTATCGCTGTCAGCCATGATCGTTCTTGATTAACTTGCTTGTGTCCCCATGCGCCGTAACCGCCGATCTCATGGCAGTGCCAGTAAAACGACGGTGCTACTATCCCACCATGCTCCTGCGCTGCCTGACACGAGCATTCATGCGCCCGAATCGCGTCCATCCCAACCGCATTGTGCCAACCGTGGGGTTCGCACAACCCATAAGGTAGATACACCATTGGACACGCCTCAAGTGCCGCCTCTAACTCATCTGGGAACATCCGTTCCCACCGCACTTCATGTCTCATATAATACCCTTCCCGATCATTTGTGGAACTTCCTAAAATCCCATTTCAATCTAACCTAAAACGCGTTTGCATAAATCCATTGAACATGCGATAATGTCAAAAGTCTAACAGATTTTTAAACTTGATGTCCACTTATTTTTATTACAGTCAGTCAGTTTTCCGAACCTATAGATCACGGAGGGAAACCCAATGATGCGTCTAATATTCATTGCCTTCAGTATCCTGTGCTGCCTTGCTATGCTTGTGAGACACAGCGATGCTGAAATCGACCCGACAACTGCCGTTGGCGTGTGGCTCTTTAATGAGACGGATGGGGACACGGCATCCGACTCCTCTGAAAACGGCAATGATGGCACACTGGTGGGTGACCCAGAATGGGTCCCCGATGGCAAATTTGGCAACGCACTGGAATTGGATGGTGCAGGTGATTATGTGAACGTCCCTGACCATAAAACTTTGGACACCGAAATCAGTGAGGTATTCTCAATCGTCATCTGGGTCCAAGGCACTTACAGACCCAACGATTGGCACGGGTTAGTGACAAAAGCACAGGGATGGCGAGTCGATATGTGTTACCTGTTGCAACGGGCTGCTAATGGCAAATTCGAGTTTGCTCTTTTTGGTGAAGGCGGCAACGACACTTGGACAGCATCCGACATCCTCCCCGAAGATGACACATGGTATCATGTGGCTGCTGTCTATACCGGCGAAGAAACACAGATTTACGTTGATGGCGTGCTTGCTGGCACGCGTGTTTTTTCTGCGGAGATTGCCGACACGAACGCGCCTGTGGTCATTGGAACTAATTACCCAAACGGCATTCAGCCAGTGAACGGTCTTATCGATGAGGCTGCGATTTTTAGTGTTGCTCTGGAAGAAGAGGATGTCAACGCCATAATGAACGACGGCTTGGAAGAGACACTCGGTATACTGGCTGTCGAACCCTCAGACAAATTGGCTTTAACTTGGGGCGACTTAAAAGTCAGTAACGACAAATGATGCCTCCGCTGAGTTGATGATGGGTCCGCTGGTCCAATTCAGCACGAACAAAGGTGTTATCCACCTATGCTATCACTAACCATTGTAGGTCTCGTACTGGAACGGTCAGTGATAGCATACACTCCAGAACTCAGTCGAAAGACCGATTACCCGCGTTTTTCACCGGGTTTTCGCCGATGCTTTGATGCATAGCTATCCCCTTCTGGATCGTAAGAAACGGACACCCGTCCATCTTCCACAACCAGTCGTGGTACAGTTCGATGACGACCGTCGCGTTCAGGTCCCCGCATGACAGAGAATTGCGCCTCGGTCATATCTTCAACCATATCACCCCACCGGTCTTGCGGATCAATCACCCCACCGCCCCAATTGACATTTTTCGACTGGTACTTAATCAGGACCCCGCGCCTTGGGACTGGATTCTTCCATGCCAAGGCACCGTGTGTACAACCGCCATCCATGAAAAAGAGAACATCCCCGGCTTTCATAGTGGGTTGTACGACCAACCCCATGGTATCATCACACGTCCGAATCCCGGAAGGCATGGAGTATTGGGTTTTATGGGACCCAGGTACACAAGCAAAACCGCCCAATCCCGGCTCAACGTCGCGTAATTGCCACGTAATGGTCACAGTCTCAGCATAACTGCGTCCGTTCTTAAAGTAATAACCGCGTGATGGCGTCATCGGTTCATTCCCGTCGTGGAGCGAGTGCCCCGATGTCCCTTGAACAGCACAGAATACAGTCGCCCCAGTCGTGCGATAACCGCTACCGCCCATCCAATTCAGTCGCTGCACCACAGCGGGATGCGCAATCATACGCCGAAATGGGGCGTTATAGGGTTCAGGTAAGTCTAACAAGCCCGGCAAGAGTGGACGACCTGTACCCGCCTGACTTATCGACCCGCGAGCTAATTCCTCGCCTACGACGATACGATCTTGGAATTTATCCACTGCTTCATTGGCTTCTGCGAGCCACTGCTCATCCATCACGCCGGGCACTACTACATACCCATTCAGATCCCAAAAGTAGAACTCTTTCTCATCAATTTCCGAATCTGGATCGCGGATATAAATTGATGGATGGACGACGGATGTGTCTTCCTCCACCCATGCCTTTTCACCGTCCGTATTTAACACCGGTGGTGGATTTGAACCCTTATACCCAGGGATATACATAACTGCCTTTTGTTCGGGCGTTGCTTCATCCGCCCATCCCGGCAAAGATTCAGTCTCTGACTTAGGTCCAACAGGATTAGACTGAATCGCCGCACGCGCCGCATACCAGTAGGATAACAACCTTTTCGGATCGCCTTTCCATGGTCGAACGCCTTGGAGCGTAGGTACCGCAACTAAAAATAGGTCTCCTGCCTTTAGTTCCGGTTGCATCACTATTCCCATGTCATCAACGCCGTTTGCCAAATCATCAGGCGTTTGAACATTGCTCTTGTGGCTTGCCTGAACAACAACTAATCCACCGTCCCCCTCTGCGACATCATCCAATGCCCAGATTGCTCTCACGCCTTGGCAACTCCGCCGACCGTTTTGTTGGCGATACGCTTGGGACGGATTTCTCGGTTCATCGCCGCCGACGAGTGTTGAACCTATTTCACCTTCCCGACCTCCCAACAATCGAGGGGCTTGATCAAGTCGAAAGCCGTGTCCGATGATCTGGTTCAAATACCACACCAATTTGGGATGTACCAGTAGGTCGCGGAACAATTCACGGTGCTGACGGGACCCGCCTAACAGCCTCTCACTTTCACTGACTTCATCTAATGCCTCGTTGAGTGCCGCCACCTCCTCTTGACTGAGGACACCCGGAATGTGTAGGTAGCCTGCCACATCAAAAGCATAATTCTCTTCATTGTTCATTACTTCATTGTCCATCTGTCCCTCCTGTTACCGGTGGACGATCAATAGGATGTTACCGATTTGCAATATTAACACGCTATTCGTGATGCTTCGTAATAGCGACGGGAATATTATGCATCCCCATCGCCCCAAGATCATAACATTTTAGTAGTAGTATTATCGCATAGTTCCCCTGCTTGATCAATAACCAATTTCCATAGAGGACATCAGGAATCGGAGTATTTCCGTGTGCACAGGAGAACTGTATATCTCTACAAGGTGTTTCGCTATTGCACTTTTCCGAGCATTCCCGTATAATGCAACTCGGTATAATAACAGAACCGCATGAGATTTCTACAACTCAAGGTTGGAAACATTAAACCAAACTCGTAGCCTGCAATACCGGCGCAGGCGGTTCTACGGAGAGGCACTTCATTCATCAAACCGACCTGACCGAACCGCAAGGAATAATTAAAAATGACGAAAAGGGCGCTGGTTATCGGCATCGTCTTGGCTGTTTTAGAATGTTTGATCGCGCCCTACAACGATTTTGTCATCCGTAATACCTTTCTGGCGGGTGGCCATTTTCCGCTTGCCCCATTTTTCGTCCTGACTATCTTGGCACTGGTTGTTAATTCCATCCTACGGTCCCTACATCCGAAACTCGCGCTCTCCGCCCAAGAACTCATCGTTATCTGGTGCATCATGATTACCGTCGCGGGTATCCCTTCATCGGGAATGATGAGAGACGCACTATCCACTTTCGCGGCTTACAACTATTTTGCCACCGCAGAGAACGAGTGGCGATCCCTTTTCTTTCAATATATCCCCGAATGGCGTGTCGTGCGAGACGAGGGTGCGATCACCTCTTTCTATGAGGGCTTATCCGTCGGCGAGAGGATCCCTTGGGGCGCATGGCTGAAGCCGCTCTCCGTATGGGCGTTGTATGTTTTTACCGCCTATTTCGTTATGGTGTGCCTCGCTGTGCTCCTCCGAAAACAGTGGATCGAATATGAGAAATGCACGTTTCCACTCGTTCAACTGCCTGTAGAAATCTCCGTTCATCGATCCGGCATTGTCAATTCATTCTTCAAAAACAGAAAGATGTGGCTTGGGTTCGCTATACCGGCGTTTGTCCATACCCTGAACGGGCTTCATGCGTATTTCCCGACTCTGCCACATATCCCGATCCGATTTTGGCTCGATCCATTTCTCGTCGGTAGACCGCTCAACGCCTTGAGACCCTTTCAGATCGTCGTGTTGATGTCGATGGTCGGATTTAGCTACCTTCTCACGCTTGAGGTCGCATTCAGCCTCTGGTTCTTCTTTCTGTTCTTCAAGCTACAATGTCTCATTGGCAGTATGCTCGGTTTCCTAATAACGAAGGGTCCGGGTGTAAAATGGACGGCGTATTCATTTAGTGCGGCGCAGGAAGCGGGTGCGTGTCTGACGCTCGCTGGCTTTGCACTTTTCAAAGCCAGGGGGCATATCAAGCAGTTGTTCTTAAGCGGCTTTGGACACAGATCCCCTCAACCTGATACCCAGAACGAACCGATGCCCGCTTGGCTGACGGTTTTTGGGTTGCTTGGAGGCTTACTCCTTTTGATATACCTAAGTGTCCTGATGGGAATGTCGCTCGGATTTGCGGTGTTCTTTGTAATCTTCTCGGTAGGTGTGTTTGTTGCCTTGACCTGGCAGATTATCAACGGCGGTATCCCTTTTATCAATCCCTCGTTTTCACCGCAAAGTTTTTTCCTGACAACGCTTGGAACGGCACATATAACCCCTTCAACAACAACGTGGCTGTTCATGCAACCCACCGGCTTAACCTCGCACCTCAGGGAGTTTATGATGCCGAATGTGATGAATGGGTTGAAGGCGGCGGATTCGGTTAGAGCCAATCGGCGCAAACTCCTTATAGCGATGGGAGTGGCGATGGTGCTGGGGTTGTTTGTCTCATATTATTCCGTGCTGAAAGTCAGCTACCAACACGGTGCCTTACATGTACACACAGGTGGTAGCGGCGGGGTGCGTTGGTTGAGTGCCGTCCTTAACAGTCCCTCAATGGGAACCGACTGGACGAATACCGGTTTTACGCTTTTCGGAAGTGCGTTTACGATCGGATTGATGTGGATGAGAAAAATATTTGTGTGGTGGCCCCTCCACCCGATCGGATATACAATGTTAAGCTCATGGGCATCGTTTAAGTTATGGTTCTCCATCATGCTCGGTTATTTGCTGAAATATGGTGTCGTGAAATATGGAGGACTCAGAGCGTATAGGGAGGCACGACCGTTGTTTCTTGGATTGATTCTCGGCGAGATGACATTCGCTGGGCTCTGGTCAATCGTTGGAATGATAACCGGCATTCAAACCGGCTATCGTATCCTACTGGATTAAGACCTAAAAGGTTCGTAGATGTGTAAAAACTTATCAAAACTTCGGTTCTAAAACCCCCATGCTTTAGCAGGGGAATACAGAACCGCCCTCTTGTGAATTAGGCAAGGTTTTCCTTGACAAACCCTGTCAAAATGTTGTATAATATTAGTATCTGTTGGTTCAGAGGTGTAAACTTCGGGTATCCACTCCCGTTGCTCTGAACCACCTTTTTACACGGGTTGAACAGATACAGAAAACCATAGACACTGTAGAAAATAAACGTTGAAGTAAGCACAGCCACTGTGAAAGATCAGTATTGCTGAAATATAGCGTTTTGTTCTGACGTAGGATATACCTACCAGAAGTATCGGTCGTATCCGACAGGGATAAGGATATTTCCGTAGTGAGCCACATGACCCGCTCCGCAGGATTACAACTGTGTTGCCCGAACAAGTCGCTTGACTGGAGTCGGGAATCTATCCACGAGGTAGAAAGAGGTGCTGACTTGGTAGAACTGCTTGTGGCAGTTGCCAAGCCCGCTAAAAACCTGACATGGGAATCTCCCATGCTTTAGCAGGGCGAGGGGTCAAACAAAGGAAGGTGAGTATGCGTACGTACGATGATTTTTTAATGGAGTCGTATCAAGTCAGGGAGAAAATGGTCGCCGATAAATTGCGACCGAAATACCACTTTTTACCGCCACACGGTCGTTGGAACGACATCAATGGTGCAATCTTCTTCAACGGTAGATACCATATTGGTTACCTACAAAAGATCAGGAACGGCCCCGATGAGAGGGACTTTTCGAGTTGGCAACACATTTCGAGTCGGGACTTGCTGCATTGGACCTATCACACAGCATATCTCGATGAGCCGCTCGAAGGAAAGAAGGGCGATTATTTCAATAGCGGCGACATCATGGACGGGATGGAAATTCCGACGATTATCACCAACATGCCCAGAAGAGGAATCTGTATCTACCAATGCCACGATGCCGATCTCTCACACTGGACGCCGTTGGCGGAAAATCCGGTGATTCCAATCAATACGGACGAATTCCCCGAATGCGTGATCTTCGACCCGAGTGGCTGGAAAGAGGGTGACACCTACTACGCCCTCATCGGGAATAAAAACCATCGTCCCGGCTACGAAGGCGATTCGACGAGTTTGTTTAAGTCGAAAGACCTTAAGCAGTGGAACTATGTTGGTCCTTTTTATAAATCCTCGCGCAGATGGACAGCAGAAACTGAAGATTGCGCTTGCTCCGATTTCTTCCGTTTCGGGGAGAAATGGATGCTGCTGATGCACACCCATCACCCCTTCAATAAATGCCAGTATTACATCGGCAACTATGAAAATGAGACCTTCTACCCCGAAATTAACGGACAATTGAGTTATCGCGGGAGTCTGCTCTCTGGTCCCGAAACCCTCATTGACGACAAGCGGAGACGCCTCTTTTGGGGATGGATCGCCGATGCCCGCGACGCAGACAAATATGGCTGGAACAGCATTATGACGCTGCCGTGGCACCTGAAACCGACATCGGATAACCGTCTCAATATCGAGCCAGCTTCAGAGTTACAATCCTTGAGATACAATCCATGTCACGTCGAAGATCTGTTTTTAGAAGGGGAGGAAGAAATTATCGTTGACGGGCTTGCCTCAGATTGTATGGAACTGAAGTTGACGATAGAACCACATTCGGCGCAGCGATTCGGGTTGAAACTGTTCTGTTCGCCAGATTGTGAGGAAGAGACGGTAATTTGTTACGATGCGAAACAGCAAACCTTTATTGTTGACTTTGAAAATGCGAGCAACGACAAGACGCTTTCATACCGTTGCGGACGCGAGGTATTAGAATCCGGAAGTTTCAAGCAAACGGTACCGCTTGCGTTGGGAAGCGACCAAGTGCTCGAACTCGATATTTTCGTTGACAGATCGGTTATTGAAATGTTTGTCAACTCAGAGTTGTGCGTTGTCCAGCGGGTTTACCCGATGCGATCCGATAGCAAACAGGTGCGGTTATTTTGCGAAGGTGGACGGATCGCGGTCAGAAATATTGTCAAATGGGAGATGGATGCAACCAATCCGTGGTAAATTTGTGGTTGTGAACATCACGCGGGGATTCTTGTTGTCATCTTATGCGGGTTTTACTGCCTCCACCTTAACGCTCGCGACCTCCACCTGCCGCATTTTCGCATAGGCTGATTTACTGAGAACCCGAACGTCCTCAAACCCAGCTTGGCGAATCGAATCTAAATACTGGTTTTCAGGCAACGCCCCTGAAATACAACTCACCCATACGCTTACCGCGGCTCTCGCCCACTCAGGCATATTGTTGGCGACCATATCGGACACCACCAACTTACCGCCCGGCTTGAGGACGCGGTACGCCTCTTCAAAAACCTTATTCTTATCCGGCGACAGACAGATTACGCAATTGGAAATGATCCAATTTACACTTTCATCCTCAATCGGCATTGATTCGATCTCACCCAACCGGAAATCGACATTCTTCGCTCCAGTCTCTTTGGCATTCTGTTGCGCCTTCTCGATCATCTCAGGCGTCATATCGATACCGATTGCCCTGCCGTTTTCACCGACCAACTGCGATGCGAGTAACACATCAATCCCGGCACCTGATCCGAGATCGACCACAACATCGCCCTCTTGAACGTCCATATATTCCAGTGGATTCCCGCAACCAAAAGAATTTTCAGTAGCGTCGGCGGGAATGCTGGAAATCTGTGCTTCGGTATAGCCATTCTTCTCGGCAGGGTTATCCGTATTCGTGTCCGGACAGCAAGTAAGTGATGAACAGCAGGATTCATCATCGGTTTTTACTAAATCAGCATAATGCTTACGAACAGATTCTTTAATCTGTTTTACATTTTGAGTTTTCATAATTTTCCTCCAAAGTGAAGTGCTCTTTTTCTTTCATGTAACCAAGTCGTGGTGAGATTGTAGCTACAAACACCACGCATAAGGACCCGGACCCGTATGAGAAACCATGTCTGCGATCTGTTGGCGCATCTGTGCGATACGGTTCTGGTGTTCCGGATGACCAGCAACATTTCGCATTTCGTCCGGGTCGGTTTTTAGATCGTACAATTCATCAATATCGAATCGATTCCGAATATGCTTCCAGTGTCCATCGAGAATCATCATACACGCAGCGAGTTCCTCTGGTTCGTTGGCATCGTGATAGATTGCATCGAGGCTGGCGATTTCGGCGAAGATCGGCTGATGTTCGGGTTCTCGCCCGTTCAAAATCGCCTCTGCAACCGACCGCCCGTCAATTGGGGTTTTTGGAGCATGCCCCGCGAGATCCAACAAGGTAGGCATCAGATCCACGCCCGCCAGAGGAGTCGTGACTCGTAAACCGGACGGCAAATGGTTCTGCCATGAGAGCAGACAGGGCACCCGCACCGAAGCTTCATACATCAAACATTTCTCGGTATAGCCGTGGTCGCCGAGCAACTCGCCGTGGTCACTGATGAAGGCGACAACCGTATTTGTTCCCTCAAGCGTGTTCAGCAGACGTCCGACTTGGCTGTCGATGTGTGTGATGAGGGCATAGTAGTAAGTCATCATTCGGCGGAATTCATCGTCGGTCACGGTTGAAGGGATACGGAACTTTCCTCGCTTCTGAAATTCAGGTTTCCCATCGAGCGGGTCGCGCAACGAGGCGGGTAGCGACATTTCTTGTTCATGATAAAGTTCCGGTAGGTCCGGCGGCACCAAGACCAGCGGGTGTGGGTCTTTGATACTCGCAAACAGGAAGAACGGATCATCATCCTGCTGCTGAACGAATTCGAGGGAACGGTCAATTGTCCAAGTCGTGCGTTGCTGTCGAGGGTCATTGATCGTGCCAAACTCCAGGATATTTCCGTACTGCGTCATTCCGGGTGCCCCTGAGCGATAGAGGTTTTCAACCCCTTCCGTATGAAAATAATCAAACAGCGGGTCTGGATAGTCTCCGAGATAACGATAGGTACACCAAAAATCGGAAAATCCGTGTTGTGGACGGTGGTCGTCCCCCAGATGCCACGGTCCGACGATACCACAGCGATAGCCAGCACGTTTGAGCACATCCCCAATCGTGAGGCGGTCGTGAGGCAAGTAGCCGCCGAACTCACCCATTCGTTTGGGTCCATAGTTCCTCAGTTGTAAATGGGCATGCGGATAGAGTCCCGTCAACCAACTTGCGCGTGCCGGTGAGCAGACCGGCGATGCACAGTAAGCGTTTTCAAAGCAGACGCCATTTGCCGCCAGACGATCCAGATGCGGCGTTTGAACGACTGGGCTGCCAGCAAACCCGGCAGCGTCCCACCGCATCTGATCACACATAATGAGTACGATATTGGGTCGAGATGTTGTCATCACTTTGAAACGGTTATGTGAGAGGTAATGAAAAATGTTCAAACCTTCGTCAGATGAATGTGGTATGTGTCCCCTCTATTTCATCGCGTAATCTACTGTTACCAAAGCAGTAACCTTCTTAGATATAGAGGAGACATCATCAGTACTCTTTTCGGAAATACCGCTCGAATCTGCAGAGCGCACACTGAACACGCCCTGACGCGCAGCACGGAGTGCACCGAGGTTCACGCCGCTCCCTTCAGCCAACGTTTTAGCCCGTTCTCGTGCATCCTGAGTCGCTTCTACCAGCAACTGGCTCTTCAGTTCATTTACTTGCGTATAATAGTAATTAGGCATTCCTGAACGTAGGGCTACGCCTTCCCCGAGCAGCGAAGCAATTGCTGTAGATAGCTTCGATATGTTATGCACGTCCTTCGATTTAACGCCAATCCCTTGCGAAAGTTCAAAGAATTCTATCTCATTTGTTTCATGTCCATTTTCTGCGCGTCTCCTGCGCTCATTTACAGAGACGGCTCGAATTCTTATCTCCTCAGCTTCCACCTGGTTCTCCTGTAGAAAATTTAATACTTTCTCGCGGTGTTCAGCGAGAACAGTGTACGCTTCTGCCATGTTTCTATCTCTGGCTTTGACTGTAATGTACCATATCGCCATATCTGACTCGACTGGGGTCTCGGCATATCCCCTCACCTTAATAATCTGGTGAGACATTCGTATATCCCGCAGCGCATCTGTAACGAGGTAAGTCGAAATGACGAGTCCAAGGGCAAGTATAAGACCAAATGGTATAAATCCTTTCATGTTAGGTATATCTCCTGAATGCATGCTAACTTCAATATTTTGACCGCTGTCTATCACGGTGCGAAACTCGATCGCAGTTTGATGCCCCAGCGTCCCGATTCGTAGGTTAAAACGTAGAGCGATTCGTAGGCGGCAATGACTGTACCATCGGCGCGATAGCGCGTGAATTGCGTGTCAACATGGACTTTGGATTCTGAGATATGGACAATATTGCGTCTGTCCCAACCACTGTGATGCCAGCCTCTTGCGGTCAGGTTCTTTCTGATTCTCTCCACGTCCTGCTCACCCGGTTCGTTGAGGATTCGCATGGTGCCAGAAGCGAGACGGTAGTGCGGAAAGTGGAACGTTTTCTCCCATGCAACTATATCAAGACGATTAAACGCCGCCATCCATGTGTCAAGAACCTCTATAATTTCGGATTCGATTTTTTCTTTCATTATTCTACCTCAAATAGATAGTGTCATTTGGTCCGCTTTATTAGGACAGGGGCGTTCTTCCTAACTTCTGTTATTCTATCACAGATATCCTATTCCTGCAAGCGGTCAATGTCGACTCTCTGTGATAGCCCGCTCAAAGGCGCAGTGTAGCTCTTGGATATCCTGACGTAATAGAGTTGGATTCACAGTAAGCATGATACATCCGGCGTGATCGCCATCTGGAGCGGATACAGATACTGAATGCTCCTCAAGCGTCTGGACGAAACGTGTACTATCAACACCCGCTTCTAATTTCAGTGGAAATATATTAGAACCGTGCTCAAAACGCTCAACGTTGATGCTCTCCAGCGCGCTGATCTTATCAAAAAGTGCTCTTGCCCGTGTCATAGCACGATTGAAACGCTTCTCAAAGCCATCTATGCCCTGAAGTGCCAACGCCGCCGCAAAGTTTGCTGATGCCAACCCACCGCCAAACATACGACGATCGTGATACAATCCATCCATGAACTCAGCTGTGCCTGCCAATATCGCCCCGAACGGTGCTCCAAAATATTTGTACAAGGACACATACACTGTATCAAACAACGCCACATAATCGGCGGGCGGAATGCCGGTCGCTCCTGACATCATGTAGAGTCTCGCGCCATCGAGATGACTCCCAATCTGTTTGTCTCGGCAGTAGTCCGTTACTGCCTTCATTTCGTCAAACGGCATAATCTTCCCCGATTGGCGGCGCACAGGGCTTTCGATCATCACCGCTCCAACCGGATTGATGACTCTTCCGCTCTCTGCCTGTTCTACTGCGGCTCTCAAGGTCTCGAGTGTAAAATAGGGGTCCCCCTTTGCCAAGGGTATAAGGTTTATGTTACTGAGCCGCGTTACACAATCACCGCTGTCATTATAGAGATGACTTTGCTCCTGGACGATCGCACGCGGTTTGATGCCGCAGAGTTTTCGGATGGCAAGATGGTTGGCGAGTGTACCCGTCGGCATAAAGACCGCCGCCTCCTTGCCCAACATTTCAGCGCATTTTTTCTCAAGCTGCTCAACAGTGCCACCAAGGGAGTAGGCATCCTCCTTAAGCGTAAATTTTTGATCGAACTCAGCAAGACGCTGTAGCATCGTCGAAGAGGTTTTCGGTTCTCCGTCTCCTCGAAAGATAACGGTGTTGTTCGGTGGAACATCCGGGATAAGTGCCGTATCTGATCGGGGCGATTGGGTAATATGGCAGTTCGTTGTTTCCACCAAAGTCGCCCTCCTTCGTGTAGATTCTGTTCTCTATGCTGAACTTACATTAAAAGATAAAAAGTTGTCGCCTTCTTTGTGGGAATTGGATATACTATCATCTTGACATACTCACCCTGCTAAAGCATGGGTGATTCTGGTATCATCAAGAACAGCTTGCGATTGCGAGTCTAACGTTCTCTACTCCAAAGGTTGATGCCCCAACCTTAAGGATGTTTATAGCCGCATTAATATCGCGGTCATGGCGAGTTTTACAATGTTCACACGTCCATGCTCTATCACTCAACTCAAGCCAAACACGGGTATCGCAGATATGACAAACAGAAGTCGTCGGTTGCCACGGGTCTATGCATTCAACACGCTTACCGCGTTTGTTTGCTTGCCACTTGACTTTCTCAAGAAATGCGTAGAATCCAATATCGGACACTTTACGACCCCAGAGGCGTTTCATGCCATCAAGGTTCAACGTCTCAAAGAACAGCACATCAAACCGACGCACAAGTTCAAGTGCGAGTTTCCAATGGTGATCCTCGCGTTGCCTTGTAATCTTGCGGTGCATGCGCGCAGCGTGTCGTCTTGCGCGTCCTCTATTCTTGCTTCCACACTTTTTTGTCGACAACTGGCGATTAGCGGTTCTCACTTTATCCATAGACTCGGTGTAAAATTGAGGCGATTCATAGTGTTTTCCGTTGGAACATGTCAGCATTGTTTTGATGCCCATATCAAACCCCGCAGCATTACCCGTCATTGGCTTGAGGTGGGACTGACGATGATTCGTAACAACAGACATGTAAAAATCGCCAAGCGAATCTTCTTTGATCGTGACAGTTTTGATGTTCCCAAAGATGGGACGACTCAGATTAAAACGATAGTTTTTCCCATGAGCGTCACGCCGTCAGAATAGATACCAAAACCCAGATCGCCAGCAACAGGTTTCGCAAACTTGTAGCCAGATGGACACATCGTAAACGAGTACGGTTTACGAAACGATCTGAATCTTGGCGGACGTTTGGCAACTTTCGTAAAGAACCGCTGGTAAGCAGTATCAAGGCGAGTTAGCACATTTCGTGCAGCCCATGAATCGAGTTCACGCCAATGTGAAAACACTTCAGGATGCGACTTACGCAGAATCGTGAACTCACGCGACATCTCACGATAGGACATATACGGCAGCCCAAGAGCATACCGTGTGCGTTGCCAACCGAGAAAATAGTTCCAGAGTGTGTGTGCGATCCACGTCTTTCGTTTTAAGTTCCGATTCCGTGGCGCACGAAAAAGTTTGTAAAGTGTGGTATACATGGTGTTCCTTTACATAGTGATACCGACTTCGATCGGTGCGGTGGCACTCTCAAGCGAGAGGCGAAGTCCACCGCCACCATGTAAGAATATTAAACCACAATTTAGAAAAAAAGTCAAGTGTTTTTTGAAAAAAAACGCTTTGGTCTAATTCACTAAAGCGGTTCTGTATCTCCCCGCTAAAGCGAGGGAGTTTTAGAACCGAAGGTTTTGATAAGGTACTATTGGAGAATTGTCCACTGTGAAGTTTTGTAGCCAATGGAGAATTATAGGGACACATGAATATCGTCTTTCTATTTTCAGATGAACACGCTGGTGCTGTGATGGGGAATAGCGGGCATCCGGTTGTCCGAACCCGTCACCTTGACCGTCTTGCTGAACAGAGTTACACCTTCGATAACGCCTATTGCAATTATCCAATCTGTACGCCTTCACGCTTATCAATGCTCACTGGACGTTATCCACATCAAATTGACGCGTGGGATTTGGGCGTAATTCCGGATCGGCAGTCCCCAACGTGGGGGGATTACTTGACAGAGGCGGGATATGAGACTGTGTTGTGCGGACGGACACACTTCAACGGAACCGACCGGCTCCACGGTTTCTCGCATCGCTTGCTGGACGATCTGCCTCGATGGTGTACCAGAAATGGAAGACCGCCACGGCGCACATCTGACGCACGTCGCGGTTCTAATTCACACGTCACCGAATGCGGACCCGGAGACCACGAACACACACGATATGACAGAAACGTCACGGACTTGGCTGTGGATTTCCTTCGCGAAAAAGCCGCGTCACCGGACGACACACCGTTTCTACTCTACTGCGGATTCATGCACCCACACTTCCCACTGATCGCACCGCCCGAATTTTTTTCACTGTATGATCCAGACACACTCGAATTACCTGAGACATGGAACGAACCGCTCGAATCTCAACATCCGATAATCCAACACCATCGTTGGGCATGGCGGAACGACATCCCACCTCCTGAAAGTGTTGTGCGTTGTGCGTTAGCCTCCTACTACGCCCTTGTCTCGGCGCTCGATGCGCAAATTGGAAGGATACTTGAGGCG
Source organism: Candidatus Poribacteria bacterium (assembly GCA_965208635.1). Lineage (GTDB taxonomy): Bacteria > Poribacteria > WGA-4E > WGA-4E > WGA-3G > WGA-3G. The sequence continues at coordinate 2,914,463 of OZ242349.1, read as the reverse complement.
ATTGACACGTCGTCATTACACGAGGATACGGTTGTTATCTATACCAGCGATCACGGCGAGATGGCAGGACACCACGGCATCTGGCAGAAGCAGTGCTTCTATGAACCAGCAGTAAAAGTGCCGTTGATGCTGCGCCTACCTTCAGACGAGAACGGTCGCGTGGCAGAAAACGTCTCTTTGGTAGATGTCTTACCGACTTTGTTGGAGGTTGCTGGTTTGGAGGTGCCTTCTGACCTCCCGGGTGAGAGTTTGCTGGAGATAGCACGACAGAAAGCACAGCAAACAAAGCGCGCCATCTTTTCGGAATACCATCACATGGGTATGCTTAACGCTGGCTTCATGCTCAAGCGTGGAGGTTACAAATTGTGTCATTACGTCGGAAGTGAACCGCAACTCTTCAATGTGGGTGCCGACCCGCTGGAGAACGACGACTTGGCATCGAACCCCGAATATGCGGCAAGGCGTAGAGCAATGGAAACCGCCCTACGTGAGGTTGTCGATCCAGAGCAAGAAGATGCCCGTGCGAAAGAAAATCAGAGGATGCGTAGGTTGAAAGATACGGATACCTAATGCTTTGCCAAGTTTCAACTGATAGGTCTATCTGTTTGTAGTAGGGAAACCATTCATGGTCTCCGGTTTGAAACGTGCGATAAATCGCACTACTACGAACCCACTCTCAACCCAAGGTTGACCAAGCACTAACTGTTAAACTTCCCCGTCCCAATAGCTCAGGCTTGGGTCTTTACGATAAATCTTCCCAACGACATAGGGTAGGACCTTATTGGAATCCGGGTATTCGCTCACGTCGTGCGGTGTAGTCGTGCCGAGAATGAATAACGTGACCGGCGCATCGCTGCTGTTTACAAACTTATGTGCGCCAATGGTGCCCGGTGGAAATGCAAGGAAATCGCCTTCACTAACTTCTACGTCGCCTCGAGGCGTTTTAAGCGTGCAGGTGCCTTCCATAACATAACACATCTCCTCTCCGAAATTGTGGAAATGCATCGGGAAACTCATCTTACCGGGCTGCAATCGAATCACGCGATACCCTAAATTTTTGCCACCAATGAGCGGGTCAATGTCTTTGTCCTCGAAGTCGTAAGGGTGTGGTGCATTTTTATGTTGCCACACGATTTCATCAATATGAATTCGGTTGATGTAAATGTCACGCCGCGCCTGCAGGCAATCAACGAGATATTGGCGCGCATCTTTAAAAATGGAGTGCCCGTCACCGACAAGGATCGCATTGAATCGGAGTGCCAAGATTTTGCGCAATTCGAGTGCGGCTTTCGGTGGATCGCTCAGTTTACTATCGGCGAGCAGTGTCAGTGCGCCCATCGGCTCACCGACGACGAGATCTCCGAACAGGACAGCCTGTTTCTCTGGGAAATAGAGGGCGATTTCGCCCGGACTTTTCCCGTGCTTGAGATGGATGGCGTGTAAACCGGGGACAATCGCCTCACGGTCATGAACCGTTCGGGTCGGTGTGATGTTCAGCGCGTCGGCATCGGCTTCATGTACAATTACGTCGGCCCCCGTCCACTCTTGAAAGACAGCGGCTTCGCGTTCATGATCAGCGTTGGTCAGAATGATTGACTTTGCACCGCCAAGTGACTTCAGGTGTTCTCGGTCATCGTCAGACATTGGAACCGGATCTATCAGGATGTTTCCGTCTGGACGCACCCACAAATGTCCGTTAAAGTCTATCTGTCGGTCTCGACTAAAGACCCCCCAACTGTATATATCTTCAAAAATCAGGCGTTTCATCTATTAATTATTCCTTGCGGTTAAGGCGCAGTACGCTGGAATGTAACGGCTTTTTCCGAAAGTTACTTTCCACTTCGTTTCAATCTATGTAATTTGACTTCTTTTAATTACTCATTGTTGTTTTCCTTTGAGACGAATCCGTAGACCTCAAGTTCGTGTATGAAGGCTCTCCCCAACGCTATCTGTGGTACAATTGCACCACGCCTCGGATCATACTGACTGGCTTTCTTTTTATCATCGGTCGTGGCACTGATGTATATGCGGATTGCTTCTGTCACAACACCACTGAACCGCATTTCAAGGACTGGACTATCGTTGTTCTGAATCTGCAGAATGGCACGCCAACGTCCGTCACCTTCCAATTTCTCGTATATCATGGCGTTTATAATATTGGTCCCGCGTATGGTAATCCGATGAATCGCCTTTTGTGTCGGCAGGTTTAGGTGAATCCACCGTCCGTCGGCGTATCCCCTTGTTTTCGCATCGCCATCTATCATTTCTGGTGAAGTGCAGGTGACCCCTTCTGTGACGGCGTAGTTGTAAAGTTCCTGCGGCTCAAAAATCATCCGCAGCACCTTGGACTGGCATCCCAAGAGGACTGTAACCGCGCAAATTGCTGGAAAGATAAAGAGGTAACGTCGCATCTTTTCCCCCGCTTGATGTTTTCGCTTTTCAAAATACTATACCACGTTTCCATTTTTCTTTAAAGCGGAATTTTAGGAAAGGCGTTGTTTTAAAACTTCATTCCACATATAATGCAGTATCTGGATTTATAAGGAAAAGGAGAAAGCAGAATGTATAAAAGTGCGATTTTAGGGTGTCGAGGACGTGCTCGCGGGCACGCACGCGCATACCAACACGTCAAGGGCGGCAAACTTGCCGCGATTTGCGACCTGCAGGAAGATTTGCTCAACGATTTCGGGGATGAATTCGGTATTGAGGCTCGCTACACCGATCTCGATGAAATGCTTTCAAAGGAGAAACCGGATCTTCTGCACATCGTTACCGCGCCCGTGCTACGAGGTAGCAACAAACGCATCCGCTACCCGCTGATGAACCAAGCCTCTGAGCATGGTGTTCCCGCCGCGATCGTTGAAAAACCGATCGCCGTTGAAAGCGAAGACTGGCGGCAGATTTCCGAGCTTGCCCAATGCACCAAAACGAAGTTCGTCGTTAACACACAACTCAATTTCCATCCACAGAATCTTACCCTCAAGCGCGATGTCGCAGAAGGGAAAATCGGTGCGATTAAGTTTATTGAGGCAAGCGCGCGCAACCCACCCGTCGACCAAGCACCGCACGTCTTACAACTCGTGTCGTCCTATATCGACAACTCGCGACCCGTGAAGGTCCAGGGACAGATCTCCGGGGCGGAACAACTCGATTCCGCGCAACCTTCGCCTGCGAATGCCACCGCTCTGGTTACTTACGCAAACGGCGTGCAAGTCTCCGTCGCATTCGGACCCGAGATGGCACCACGCGTACTTCCCGAGACAGGAAACAACCGGCATAAGCGCGTATGCGTGTTCGGTGAACAAGGATTTGTCCATTGGCGGTTTGAGAGTTGGGAACGGAACCTACCGGGAAGTGGGTATGAAGGCGGCGATCTCAACTACGGCGCACAGGATGTTATCGCCCAAGGTGGACTCACAGACGCAGTGTTCGAGTGGCTTGACGATGAGAGTAACGTGCATCCAACACACCTCAAACAATCCCTCGCTGAATTCAACCTGTTGTTGGGAATTTACTACAGCGGTTTGACGAATACCGTCGTTGAATTGCCGTTTGATCCACCAGACGGGATGATTGACATGTTCAGAGAACGACTTTAAAGGTAGTAGGCACGCTCCGACGTGCCGTTCACTTGTAGAAAAGGAACCCTTCGTGAACAATATCATCTACATGGACAACCATGCTACAACACCAATTGCACCTGAAGTGTTAGCGGCGATGATGCCTTACCTGACGACGAACTTCGGCAACGCTTCCAGCACGCATTCGTTCGGTGTTACGGCGGAGGATGCTGTCGAAAAAGCGCGCCAACAGGTCGCTGAACTGCTCGGTTGTTCAGGAGGAGAGATCGTCTTTACCAGTGGCGCCACCGAATCGGACAATCTCGCTGTTAGGGGGATCGCCTACGCCTGTAGGGAGCAAGGGAACCACATCATCACAAGCACGGCGGAGCATCACGCAATTCTCGATACATGCCATGCCTTAGCGACAGAGGGATTTGAAACCACATATCTCCCGGTCGACAAATATGGGATGGTAAGCCCTGACGACGTGGAATCTGCCATTACGCCGAGAACCATCCTGATGAGTTTCATGTATGCGAACAACGAGGTGGGCACGATAAACCCGATCACCGATATTGCCGCCGTCGCTGCCAAACACGGCGTGCCTTTCCATTCGGATGCGGTGCAAGGCATCGGACAATTACTCTCAAACATGGAAATGCTCGGCGTAGATCTCGCATCCCTGACGGCGCATAAGATTTATGGACCGAAAGGGATCGGCGCGCTTTATATCCGTCGGAATAGTTATCGACCGCATTCGCTCTTTCACGGCGGTGGACAGGAAAATGGTGTCCGCCCCGGCACGTTGAACGTCGCGGGGATTGTTGGCTTGGGGGCGGCGTGTGAACTTGCTAAAAAATATATGGAGACAGGAAAAAATTGCGTGGCGACCCTGCGGGACTCACTTCATCAGAAGTTAAACGCTCGTTTGGAGGACATTCATCTCAACGGACATCCCGAACAGCGGCTCTCGGGCAATCTCAACCTCTGTTTCGCGGGAGTGCAGAGTCACGCTCTACTGATGGGGCTTAAGAGTGTTGCGGTTTCTACAGGATCGGCATGTGATTCTGAATCGGTGAAGGCATCACACGTCTTGGTTGCAATGGGGATTCCGAATGAACTGGCGGTGACAGCTGTCCGTTTCGGCTTGGGACGCTTTAACACCGCGGAAGAGGTTAACGTTGTCGCTGATGAGGTCGTAAGGGTTGTTAATCGATTGCGTGAATTGTCAGGTAATTGATGCGTACAAGGAGAATTTATGTTGGCTGTTGAAGAACTCATTGCTTGCGGATTGGAAAAAGGAGAGGCATCGAAAATAGCCGAAACCGTCAATCGGATATTGGAGACGCAATCGCCGACTGCCTCTTGGTACGAAATTTCACGCTACATCCTCACGCCACACCACCCGTTCGCACTCCACCACCTGCTTTATGAGACGACGTATGCCAACTTTGATCGCGCAACATACGGGCCACCGCCTGCATGGTTTCCTACCGACGAAGACATCACGGAAGCGAATATCACCCGTTTAATGGCAGAATTACACATCAAAACCTATTCCGAATTCCATGCTTGGTCAGTTGCCAACCGCGATACATTTTGGCAGATGATGATCAATGTATTGGACGTTAAGACGACATCCACAAACACGGATGCCCAACACGGAGCAACAGGCATCGCAACGAATCTCGCGACACTTAACATTGTTGAGAGTTGTTTCAGCGCACCTCCCGATGCCATCGCGATTGTTACGCAACGAGAGAACGATGAGGAATTGGCAACATTCACCTACCACGAACTGGAGTTGCTCACCAATCGAGTCGCGAACGGACTGGTCGAAATCGGTATAGAGCCAGGTGATGCGGTGGCAGTCGACATGCCGATGAATGCTGAATCTGTCGCTATCTATCTGGGGATCGTCAAAGCCGGATGTGCTGTTGTCGGCATCGCTGATAGTTTTGCACCAGACGAGATAGCCACCCGTCTCCGCATCGGTAATGCCACAGCAATCTTCACGCAGGATTCTATCAACAGGGCAGGTAAACGCATCCCGTTGTATGAGAAAGTGATCGCCGCGAATGCACCAAAAGCGATTATTCTCAGGTGTGAAGGCGGCGATGGGGTCGCACGGACCCAACGCGAAGGCGATATGACCTGGGATGATTTCCTGAGCGATAGGGATACCTTTACCGCCGTTCCATGCCATCCTGATGCACATACCAATATCCTCTTCTCCTCCGGGACGACTGGCGAACCGAAGGCGATCCCTTGGACGCATACTACCCCGATCAAATGCGCGACAGATGCCTATCTACACCACGACATTCACGCCAACGACGTGTTGGCATGGCACACAAATCTTGGTTGGATGATGGGACCGTGGCTCATCTACGCCAGCCTCATTAACAAAGCCACTATCGCCCTATACGACGGTGTGCCGACAGGGCGCGACTTCGGCGTTTTTGTCCAGAACGCGAAAGTGAGCATGCTCGGTGTCGTACCTACTCTCGTCCGTGCGTGGAAAAATACAGAATGTATGCAGGGACTGGACTGGCGCGCGATCCGAGCCTTCAGTTCAACAGGTGAATGCTCTAACCCAGAGGAGATGCTATACCTCATGTCCTTGGCAGGTTATAAACCCGTGATAGAATATTGCGGCGGCACCGAAATCGGAGGGGGTTATGTCACCGGCACTCGGGTGCAACCCGCTGCGCCTTCAACCTTTACAACACCAGCACTCGGCTTGGATTTCCTACTTTATGATGACCATGGAAACCCCTCCGATAACGGTGAAGTTTTTATTCTCCCGCCGTCCCTTGGTCTCTCCATGAGCTTGCTCAATGCCGATCACAATGAAGTCTACTTTGCGGGGACACCGCGTCCCGATCTGCGCCGCCACGGCGACGCAATCGAAAGGTTAGGCAAAAGACTTGAAAACGAGCCATGGCTTGCAGGAATTAAATATCGGGTTCACGGACGCGTTGACGATACGATGAACTTGAGCGGGATCAAGGTGAGTTCCGCAGAGATTGAAGAAGTTCTTAACGTCGTTGATGGGATACAGGAGACAGCGGCGGTTGCTGTTTCACCGGAAGACGGCGGTCCCAGCCAACTCGTCATTTATACCGTGCTGATAGCATCGGAATCTGGGGTCCCAGCAAAACAGAAGATTCATGATACGTTGCAAGTCGCGCTCTCCCAACATCTTAACCCGCTGTTCAGAATCCACGATATCGTTATAGCGGACGCGTTGCCACGAACAGCCTCTAATAAGGTGATGCGTCGGTTGCTGCGTTAGCAAGATAGTAGTCAGTTATCGGAAACCGTCAGCTGTCAGGAAAAAGAGTTTGTATCGGTTATCAACACTTCGCATGTCACATACCGACTGCTGAAAGGGTTGCGAAGTAGCCCGTGTCGATAGCCGACAGCCAATATGTAGAAATTTGACATTTTTCTAATAGCATGCTATTATTTTGAAAATTCACGTCTGTAAATGGAGTCACGCCATGCAAGAAAAACAATTCAAAGTTAGGGCGGCGCATTGTGATTATCGCGCAACGGAGGAAGAGATTTATCAAACACTCCGCCGCATCACCGATCCGCTCACCCGTGCTTGGAAACCGATTGAGACCGCCAAGAAGGTGGTCATGAAGTTTAATATGATGAAACCGGCTGAGCGTATTATCTACTTTGAGGGTCGCCGCCGAGAATTGGTAGACGATGCGGTTTGTCGCGCTGTGTTGCGAATAATCAAGGAACACACCACAGCACAACTGGTCGCTACCGACACGAATCCCTATACTCACGGGCATCGGATGCCTCCCGGTTTCAACTATGAATACCTTCTGAAAGAATTCGATGTACAGTTCGTCGATTCCAATCTGCCCCCCTTTAAGGACTACGATGTCCCCGGCGGCGGCTCAATGTTCGACCGATATACGCTGAGTTCGTGTTTTGACGATGCGGATGCGGTCGTCTCTGTAGCGAAGATGAAAAACCACGCCTTCATGGGCATCACCTTGTGCACCAAAAACCTGTTTGGATTGCCACCGATGCTTCTCCCAGAAGGCAGGACACGCAGTTATTACCATCATCTCATACGACTCTCCTACGTACTCCCGGATCTGGCACTCATCACGAAACCGTGCCTCAATATCATTGATGCATTGACGGGACAGTGGGGACGTGAATGGGGCGGCGAAGGCAGAATCTGTAACGCACTCATCGCCGGGGATCATCCGATCTCTACCGACACCGTTGGTATGCACCTGATGGGACACGATCCGCATTCCGACTGGCCCACACCGCCCTTCAAGCGCGATCGGAACCATATTCTTATCGCGGCACAACGCGGATATGGCACTGTCAACTTGGATGAGATCGATTGGGAGAGCGAAGTCAAGGCACCGTTGGCGGAATTTGATTCCGTGGAAACGGATACACCAGAGACGGTCGCTAATTGGCGACGAACGACGTGTGAGCAGGGATTGGTTTATCTCGAAAACCAGAAGGACCTGATTGATCGGTATCGCAACAACTTCATCTATATGCAAGGTGGCGAAGTCGTTTGGAGTGGACCGGATCCATCGAATCTCGGTAGCCGTCGACAGTTGAGCGGCGAAAAGAAGGATAGCGCGCTTTGGTTGAAACTTGTCGATGCTGAAGAGCACGAAGGCGAACGTTTCAACGTCTATGACGAGTGTCTGAAACCCTTCGCGGCTTAAATCCGGTCACGCGTTGGTGAGGTGAAAGTCTCGCCTATTGAAGGAGAGGGCAAAATGGGTATCACCGAAGCGGAAAAAAAGCAATTGGACGAACAGGGATGCATCGTCATCCCAGATGTGCTTTCCGACGAAGAAATTAAGGTCTACAGAACCGATATACTCCGATTGGCGGAAGAGGAAAAGCAGAACGGATTGGCGCGTCAACATACCGACGGACATGGACAACACGTTCGTTGGTTAGTCAACAAAGGTGAGATGTACGAGAAACTTGTTGCGCGCCCCAAGGTGATGCCCTACTTTGAACACCTGCTCGGTCCCGACTACACACTCAGCACCCTCACTTCTAACATTATCGATCCCGGCGCGCCGGACGGTGGCTACCACGTCGATAGCGTGCTTGGGTCGATGCCGGAGCCGCTCCCCAGTTTTCCGTTGGTCGCTAACAGTCTCTGGTTGCTCGACGATTTCACACCGGAGAACGGTGGCACTCGTCATGTGCCGGGCATCCATCTTCAGCGGATCAAACCGCCTCCGGGTACAACCCACCATCCCGAGGAGGTTCGGCTTTCCGCACCGAAAGGCTCCGTGTTTCTCTTTAACGGTGCAATCTGGCACTCCGCGGGTGCCAACAAAACCGATCAGCAGCGCATTGCGTTAATCTGTTTCTGTTGCCGTTCTTTTGTCAAACCGATGTTCGACTTCGTGAATCACCTCAAGCCGGAGGTCGTCGAACGTGCCACCCCGACCATGCGCCGCATCTACGGCTTCGATTCCCAGCCCCAACCTCCAGATCAGCCTACCCGGTAATTACATTTCGCTGACGAGGTTTTCTAATTTACCTTCCACAACGGATGTATTTTCCGTTGGCGGGACTTTTTAGAAGAACCTACACGCCATTTTTTTCTCACTCCAGCAAAAAACTGTAACGTTAATCGTACATTTCACGTTGTAATTTAAGGCGTAAGCTTTAACAATTTCTGACTCTTAATTTACTTCAGATAAAAACTCACCATCCAGGGACTGCGTAATCGCTTCCAGAAGGAAAAACAGGAGATCCACCTTATGACGATGATAACCGTTCATTGGCAAAAATGCATCAAGAACTCCCTCTGGTGCCCATTCAATGAGAAACTCTTAAACGATGGTCGTCTTGAGGCACGCCTCGGGGACTATAGTGCCGGTATCAGTGGGATCTATATCATCTGGACGGGAACTGACAACAATCGCACCGTCCTTAAAGTTGGAAGCGGAATTATAAAAGATAAATTAGCAGTACACCTCAAAGACCCTGAAATCCAAGCGTATCAACCTACACGATTGTACGTTACGTGGGCTTCTACTGTACCTGTAATTGGACCACAAGAGATACAAAAAGGCATAGAGAAGTTCCTTGAAATCGTATTTAAGCCGAAGTTGGTGGAGTATTTACCTGATGTCGATCTTGTAATGGTCAATCTGCCTCGGTGGAATAAACCAATGCCTCCACTTTGAGCAGCGGGACCGTATGATTTGGCAAAGGTCAGTGATGCGAAATGCAACCCCAATATAGGCACTTGCTGGCGAGGTTTCCCAACCTCGCCAGCGAAGAAAGGGAAAAAGACAGTAGAGGATAAAAAGAGACAAAAATTTTCGGATTAGTATCGTCCAATCATTGACCGTTTTAGCGTTCCCCATGTTACCGCAAGTTTACCTGAAGCCTCGACCGCCAATGCAGCCCGCATATCCATCGTGATGTCCTGGATCTCATCTTCAGTCAACGCCTGATTGAACATTGCGACCTCATCCAGCACGCCTGACCAATAATCACCTCTCGGATTTCCCCAGCGCCCGATTCGGACGGGTTCCGTATTGTGATCCGGCGGGATTTCGGTTTTGGTTTCGCCCTCCATCACACCGTCAAAATACGCCCGTAGGAACGTGCCATCAAAGGTCGCAGCGACGTGATGCCATTTGCCATCGGCAGCGACTGTCTTGCTAAAGGCGGTCTTCCATGCACCGGCAGTGGTGTAGTTCACGCCGAGCAACTTTGTATTACCCGCAACGAAGATCCCATAATTTCTGGGGTTCCCAGCAACGGGTTCCTTTCCTATCACGGTTTGCCAGAGACCGGTTGGTTCCGTTTTGATCCACGCCGATATTGTGTATTCGGTAAGATCAAAATCGGTGTGATGTGGGATTTCTACAATATTACCATCACCATCGAATTCGAGTGCCGTTCCTATTTTGCCTTGAACCCATTTCGCTCCGATAATCTTACCATCATGACCGTTACCAGAGGCATCTTTCGCTGTTCCACCTTGGTTCTCGTCGAAAAGCCACGCGCCGACGAGTGCGTCTTCCAATACATCCGCTGCACTTATGCCAGTGCCACACAGTAGCACTATCAATATCATCACAGGTAATTTTTGAACAGTCATTAGTGTGTTCCTTTGGTGTCAAAGTTAATTTCGGTACCATCTCTATCACCGCATTAAAGGGTAGATACAATTGAGGAAGGAACTGGCGATAGTCACTCACACCGATTTTTTGTCTTCTGCGTTTTCGTGTATCGCCGACATCAATTCTGAGCCTTAAGTGTGCCCCAAGTTATCGCCAGTTTTCCAGTGGGTTCAATTGCCAACGCCAGTGTATGTAATCTCCTCACGTCGGCATCACTTAACGCCCCCTCAAAAATCGCAACTTCGTCAATGCCACCAGCGTACCAGATACCGCCCAAGTGCTGTGTGTAGGCGATCGTCGGCTTATGCGCGGCACCGTAAGCAATACTGATCGGATCAGGAGCTGGGGTAGTCTTTTTCAGCTCACCGTCCAAGTAGATTCGGACAGACTTTTTGTTCTCAACAACCCCAACGACATGATGCCACTCGCCGTCAGTGGGAAATGGTACATAAGCGGAGGGCCAATGCTTTGCGGCGTTTGCCGTGTCCGCTCGAATCCAGATGCCAACACTGTTGTTATCAAGCAGTTGAATGCCGTAGTTGTACTTGTCATAAATGGGATTTCGCGTGCCAAGGGTCGGCTTAATGATCGCCTCCATCGTTACAGAAGGGAAGAAGATATCCTCACCCATTCGTATCAAATCAACAACACCATCAAAATCAAGCGCTTCACTGCGAAACCCGTCGATATGGTCGGGTTTGCCGGTAATGGTTCCGCTGTTCTTCCCGAAAACATCTTCAACGTCTTTCCCTTGAACGCTACCTTTGTCAAAGGTCCAAAGTGCCGCAAGTCCCATCTTTACCCTTGGGTCCTCGGCTTCTGCGGCATGAATTATCGTAATAGAAATTGCTAAACCGACTAAAAACAGAACAGAGAGAGACAATTTCGTTTTCATGAATCATTCCTCCTGAGATTCTGATCTCCTCCCAAACGCGCTTGAAATCCCAGACATTTCTTCATAATATCAAGCAGGTTCGGAAACCGGTAGAACATCGCGCTCGACTTCGTGAACTTTATCGGAGAAGGTCTTACCGCGAATCCACATGACGGGTTGTCTTCGCCTACTATTGGGTGCCGCAGGATGTGCCCATTCCGCTTGTGCACTGAGATAGTGGATAACATAGCTCCGACGGAACCGTAGGCTGTGGTTATCCATGCTCTTATGCAGGAGATGACTATGAAACCAAATCACCGCACCGGGTGGCACCTCTACTGCAATACCATCTTCGTCGCGTGCACCGCGTGCCAACTTGAACTCCTGTTGCTGTGAGCCTTCAAGGTCGTCGTGCTCAAAAATATCCCATTTGTGGCTGCCGGGAATAACGTAGAGACAACCGTTCTCCCGATCGGCTGTGTCAATAGCCGTCCACGTCCCGACAGTCGTCTCCGTATTAAACCGATTGCGGAAGTAAAACTTGTCCTGATGCCACGGGAAACCGAGACCAATTTTGGGTGCTTTCCAGATAAACAGGTTATTGATGCCAAGAACGTCTGGACCGAGGATGTCAACGAGCGGATCGGTGAGACGCGGATCACGCACACGTGCGAGAAATTCCGGACAGTAACAGCTCGGATGATGAATCTTGTGCATCGCATAGATGCCCTGCTCTTCCACCTTTCCGTCTCTGACGAGGGCGTTCTGATTAATGTTCGTATCTGGATATGGACGCTTCCTGTCCACAACGTCTTCAGCAACCTGACGAAGGACATCGTTCTCTTCTGGAGTGAATATATTCAGGCGGACAAGATAGCCGTTCTCATTCCAATATGAAAGTTCATCTGGACGCAAGCCAAAACGTCGTTCTTGTGGTGTTGATTCTGCGTACATTAATGTTTCCTAAGATTCAGAAATTGGCAGTACGTCGCGTTCGACTTCGTGGACCTTGTCGGGATAGGTTTCGCCGCGAATCCACATGACAGCACTACCTCCCGCTGGTTTAGGGGTTACCCATTCTGCTTGCGCACTGAGGTAATGGGCGACGAAACTCCGACGAAACCGCAGACTGTGGTTATCCATGCTCTTGTGCAGGAGATGGCTGTGGAACCAAATCACCGCACCGGGTGGCACTTCTACCGCTACACCGTCTTCGTCGCGAACACCACGCGCTAATTTGAACTCCCGTTGTTGTGAGCCTTCGAGATCGTCGTGCTGAAAGATGTCCCATTTATGGCTACCGGGAATGACAAAAAGGCAACCGTTCTCTTTGTCTGCTGGGTCGATAGCCGTCCACGTTCCAACAGTTGTCTCCGTATTAAACCGAGTGCGAAAGTAAAACTTATCTTGATGCCATGGGAACCCGAGACCGATCTTCGGTGCCTTCCAGATAAACAGTGTGTTGATACCGAGAAGGTCTGGACCAAGGATGTCAACGAGTGGATCGGTGAGGCGCGGATCACGCACGCGTGCGAGGAATTTTGGGTCGTAGCAACTGGGAAAATGGATTTTGTGCATCGCATAGATGCCTTGCTGCGCCACTTTCCCGTCTCTGACGAGTGCGTTCTGATCGATGTGTACAGGCGGGAATGGGCGTTTTCTGTCTACAATGTCTTCGGCGACTTGACGGAATGCATCGTTCTCTTCGGGGGTGAATACGTTCAAGCGGACGAGGTATCCGTTCTCGTTCCAGTATGAGAGTTCATCCAGGCTTAGTTTAAAACGTCGATCCTGTGGCGTGGATTCTGTGTTCATTGCGATCTCCTGTTTATGAGTTTGCGGGAGCGGCGGGAATCCCTTTGAACCGCTACAAAAATGATAGCATATTTGGCAAAAAATTCAAAGGAAATCGCTCCTACAAGGGAGACTTCTCCACTAAAGTTTGCGTAAATATCCTAAAATATGCTAAAATAGCGTATTGGTTCAAAGCCACTGTCCAACAGGAGGAATCACAATGAGCACGAATGAATCACAAGCGAAGGAAACTTACCGAGCGACTGCATTCGCAGATTTCCAACCTGAACTTTCGGCTCCGGGTGCTACGCCTGAAAGATTGGCGTACCTGAAGGAGCACGGTTTTGTCATCATCAATGACTTTGTTGACAACCCATGGATTCCGATTCTTCGGGAGGCAGGTCGCCGTGTCACTGAGGCGTGTGCCCCCGAACACTGCTACGATATAATCGATTGCTCGAAGGGTTACGTCCACCGAGCCGCGGAAGATGAACCGTGGGCGATTCGAGGGCTTATCCATCCTGCTTTCGGTGAAACGAGTTTTTCTGAATTTCACGGTTCTTCGGATTTCTTGGACTTTGTTGCCTCTTGGTGTCACGGACTCCAACCTGAGGACCTGACGTTCAGTGGGATGCTGCTGTGGGCAAACCCTCGAAGGAACGAAAATGGACCCAGTTGGCACAGAGACGTGACGTGGTGGGGGGACGGAGCAGGTTACTTCTCACAGCGGGAAATCCGCGGAAATACCCCTGAAGATTATTCCGAAGAGGTAGAACGGATCCGCTGGAAAGAAATTCAAGAAAGTAACGAGAAACGGATTACCGAACGGAACGGCGTGAGTATGTTTCTGGCACTCACAGACGACGAATGCCACGAGCTTATTCCGGGTAGTCACCATCGATGGCGCACCCCTTTTGAGCACGACGTGCTACTTCCACAAGACATGAAGGATCAGGGTGTCCCCTATACACCGAGTTGGAACAGGGTCGATCCCTTACCCGATCAGGTCGCTATCCGACTCAAACCGGGAGAGGCACTCATCCGCAATGGCAACAACATCCACACAGGACATACGGTGCCTGAGCGCGAGCGTAACACTTTGTCGATCGGCTGGTCGAAATGGTCGGGCGAATCCACCGGCGATCCCTCGGTCGCAGACGCACGAAACGCTTGGCAACTCGATCCCGCTGTCCGAGATGTTTTACCACATGAGTTTATGAAGACAGCATGGGACCGGTGGGCAGAAACCCAGAAACTCGGAGACACACTTGAGGACCGGTACGCCGGATTCGACATCAGACAGATTAAATCTGGAAGGGTCGCCGGATGGTGTACTGAATTGGAACGACAAGCCGCAGCAGCAGGCGACGCGTGGGAAACTTACCAAACCGCTGTCTAACAGCACAACCAAACGTAGCATTAACTCACCAAGTAATCGGAATGAAACTCAACACCACGCCATAAGCGAATCCATTTGGTGTAGGTGTTGAGTTTCGCTATGAACCCTCTGCGTTCATCTCACATCTAAAAGCAAGGGCTATCTTCTCCACTTTTCTCCGTTCAACCTAACCCACATATCCACCTTTATTATAGTAAAGCCACAATTAATTATACATCCAAAGATTGGCGGGGTTGGGAAACCTCGCCAGCGAGTTAGGGTTTGTGTTTTCTAAAGTGTCCAAGTATTTTCAGGCTTTACTATAATTCGGTAATTATTGTAAGTTCCAAAGGAATGGCGATTGCACGGTTGCCGCATGGAGTAATTTTTGCCCGAGGCGATGTCGTAAACCCTTAAATTGAGTTCACGTTAATATGAGCACGAAGAAAATAAAGGAAAAATAAAAAATATATAGCCGACTCTCACCATCTTGCCAAAATCTCAAATAGAAAGTCGGAAGTCAGTAGCGGTGATGTCCTTCCGAAAATACGGTGGGAAATGGTGCTGAAATGAGGGACTCCTAAAATGAAAAACCTAAGCACAATTCTCTATGGATTAATACTTTGCGCGTTACTCGTTTTCATACTAAAAATTAGCACGCCTGATGTACCAAAAGGTATGGCACTCATTCCAACGGACGATAACATGGATGGTTTCTACATGGATGTATATGAAGTCACGAACGTAGACTACAAAAAATTCACCGATGCCAATCCTCAGTGGCAAAAAGACAAAGCCTTAGTTTCAGTTGTAGGAAATAAATACCTATTTCTTTGGGATGACAATATGTATCCACAAGACAAAACAAACCATCCAGTGGTGAATGTGAGTTGGTTTGCGGCGAAGGCTTATGCGGAATGGATTGGTAAAGACTTGCCAACAGAGAAACAGTGGGAGAGGGCAGCGCGCGGCACACCGGTAGGGAAGAGATACGACGCTATTACATCTATCTCGTTCGGTTTTCCAGCAGCGCGTGCCACCTTGATAGAGAAGAAATACCCGTGGGGCGATGCCGAACCCCAGAGCAGAGCAAACTATAATCGGTACACACCTATGACCGACTTCAGTGATCCACCAACAAAGGAGGTCGGCAGTTATTTCCCTAACGAATACGGTCTCTACGATATGGCGGGCAACGTTGCCGAATGGTGCTTGGATGGATTAGATTTTGACGATATCCGCGGCAGGCATCACAGAACACGGGGTGGTTCTTGGTTTGACAGTGCCGAGGGTATCCAAATCACAAAGAGGAGTCAATACCCCGTAGATGGTGCCGTAGCAACTCTTGGTTTTCGTTGTGTGTTGTCAACGGTGGAGTCGAAGTCAACAACAAAGGTAGCAGCTGAGATAGCCTCCTTTCTCTACGACGAGATGCGTAGCCAGATCGATAAAGCGTCCTATAACGTATCAAGGGGTTATACGCGGCGTGCCGATCTTGATCTCGAATTCGCTGAAATCGTGAGGTCCAATACCGGATACCCTTATACATTCGAGAAGGAGCTTATCGGCGTGTTCCGCGAGGTCTATACAAAACAAATGGCACCTGATACCTCGCCCAAGGACACACCGTCCAAAAGTCCTACCATCAATCGAGATTTGATTCTTCACCTGTGGCGGCTTTATCTTGAAATTCATTTTGAGCATAGTCAGAAAAGCATTTATGAGAAGTTGCGTCTCCTTGAACAGAATGTTGCAGAAAACATAGATAGCATCATTGAATGAGATGGATCTTAAGAACGTGATCCGATGCCACCGATTTAAGGGCTGGACAAATGTGCTGAAATGTGATAAGATGAATTACACGAACTGACAAACTGCTATCAAACCTTACGCTGCTATGGTACTTATATTTTTCAAATTCCTGTATACTAAACACCAAGATTCTCGTTTATGACATAAGTCGCGGACGCAATCAATGCACCATAATTGGACAGTAGCCAACTGCATTGCCTAAAAAATTAGCAAGCGACCTGTAGAGGTCTAATCTATATCCATCTCCATAAAACACCCAGAGTGTGTTATCTCACGCATGCAACTAAAATAGATTATCAACCTTCTGTACAAATTGACATTGGCATAAGTATTGCATCACGCCTTTGTATAGGGCTTACGCTATTCCGCAAACCGTAGCCCTTAGTATTTTTGCATGCTCGCTGCGGAATCACTAAATTCTTGACAGTGCGAGGTAGAGGAGGTCCACTGCAATGACAGGATTTGATGGATACAACACTGATGGATTTTATGATGAGATGTTCGCCCCAGATGGGAGTGCCCGTCCTGCTGTCCAAATGCTGGTAGAACGGATTGAAAGTTTTCCTGAAGGCGAACTCAACCGTCGCCAAATTGCCGCTGAACACGCCTTGCTCCGAATGGGTATAACCTTCAACGTCTATGCAGACGAACAGGGTGTCGAAAAGATCTTTCCATTTGATCTCATTCCACGAATCATTGATGCCAATGAATGGGAATGGATAGAACGCGGACTCAAACAGCGCATCCACGCCCTGAATCTATTCATTGATGACATCTACCACGACCAGAAAATTCTCAAGGATGGTGTTGTCCCCGCAGATGTCGTGCTTTCTTCGGAACGGTATCTAAAGCAATGCATCGGCTTGAATCCGCCGCGCGGTGTTTGGTGCCACATCACTGGAACGGACTTGGTTCGTGATGGTGACGGACAGGTCTATGTGTTAGAAGATAATCTCGGGTGCCCGTCTGGCGTCTCCTACGTTGTGGAAAACCGGCAGTTAATGAAACGGACTTTCCCGCAGCTTTTTGGGATGTCGCAGATTCAACCGGTGGAGGATTATCCGAGCCAACTCTTGAATATGCTCCGATACCTTGTGACTGACAAAGTGCTGTCTCCCGAAGTCGCTCTGCTTACGCCCGGCATTTACAACTCTGCCTACTTTGAACACTCCTTCCTCGCACAACAGATGGGGGTCGAATTGGTTGAGGGACGCGATCTCGTTGTGATGGACGGATTCGTACACATGCGAACGACGAAAGGATTTGAGCGTGTTGATGTGATCTACCGCCGCATTAACGACGATTTCCTTGACCCAACGGTATTTCAACCTGAATCGGTGTTAGGTGTTCCGGGCTTAATGGATGTTTACAAGGCTGGACGTGTCGCTCTGGTCAATGCTCCTGGGACTTGCGTCGCTGATGACAAAGTCGTCTGTTCGTTCGTGCCGCAGATCATCAAGTATTACCTCGGCGAGGATATTATCGTTCCAAACGTTCCGACTTTCATGTGCTGGGAAGATACGGATCGAAAATACGTCCTGGAGCACCTCGATGAACTCGTTGTGAAGGAAGCGAACCAATCTGGTGGCTATGGGATGTTGATCGGTCCGCATTCAACCAAAGCAGAACGCGAGGACTTTGCACGTCGCATCAAAGACAACCCTCGCAACTACATCGCCCAACCGACACTCTCACTTTCACGGGTGCCAGTGCTGATTGACGACCATTTTGAAGGACGACACGTCGATTTGCGTCCTTTTATCCTCTACGGCGAAGATATTTATGTGCTTCCGGGTGGATTAACACGGGTCGCGCTCAAAAAGGGCTCGCTGGTCGTCAACTCGTCCCAGGGCGGTGGTAGCAAGGATACTTGGGTCTTATCAAACCCGGCGTAGGAGGATGTCATGCTGAGTCGCGTTGCAGAATCAATTTATTGGATGAGTCGCTACATTGAACGCGCCGAAAACGTTGCCCGTTTTGTCGATGTCAACCTCCACCTTATTCTCGACCTACCGGTTGGCGTGCAGGCGCAGTGGGAACCCTTGGTAGCTACAACAGGCGATGATGAGGTATTCGCTGAACGCTACGGTGAAGCATCACGCGAAGCCGTTATTAAGTTTTTGGCATTCGACACTAAAAATCCGAATTCGATTGTCTCTTGTTTGCGGGCTGGACGTGAAAATGCTCGGTCAATACGCGAAAATATCTCATCAGAGATGTGGGAGCAATTAAATGATGCCTACTTACTGGTAGCAAACACCTCCGAACAGTGGGCGATGGCGGAGCCTCACGAATTTTTTAGGGAAATCAAACTCGCGTCCCACCTCTTCATGGGACTGACAGATAACATCATGTCCCATAGTGAAGCTTGGCATTTCAGTCAGTTGGGACGCTTGATTGAACGCGCTGACAAGACTTCGAGGATCGTAGATGTTAAATATTTTATTTTATTGCCTTCTATCTGGGATGTGAACACACCGTTTGATGATATTCAGTGGGGAGCACTGTTGCATTCTGCGAGTGGTTTTGAAATGTATCGTCGGACGTATGGCCTCATCTCACCAGACGATGTCGTCGCGTTTCTACTTTTAGACCGTGAATTCCCACGCTCCGTGCTTTACTGTCTCTCCAAGGCAGAGGAATCATTGCACGCCATCTCCGGTACTCCGTTAGAAACCTTCTCCAACCCAGCGGAACAGCGTCTGGGACAACTGCGTGCTGAATTTGCGTATGCCCAAGTCAAGCAAGTTCTCTCGACGGGTTTGCACGAATTTCTTGATGCCTTCCAAACTAAGCTGAACCTCGTTGGTGCTGATATTCACAAGACTTTTTTTGCTTTGCGTCCCGTCAATGGAGAATCCACAAACGGAGAGACAACAGATGTGGGTGAGGTTTAAAGAGGACGGAAGCTATGGCTATTCATGTAGCAATCAATCATAAATCATTTTACCGCTATGATCGGCTCGTCAACTTGTCACCACATGTTTTTCGATTGAGACCCGCAGTCCACTGCCGTACACCGATTGAAGCGTATTCGCTCAGAATTGAACCCGAAAAATACTTTATTAACTGGCAACAGGATCCGTTCGGCAATTATCAGGCACGCGTTGTTTTTCAGGAACCCACGCGTGCTTTGTCGGTTGAAGTAGATCTCATTGCAGATATGACCGTCATCAATCCTTTCGATTTTTTCCTTGAAACCGGTGCCCAACACTATCCATTTGCTTACGAAACGCAGCTCAAAGAGGAATTAGCCCCCTTCCTTGAGGTCAGAGAGCACGGTCCGCTGCTGACAGCGTGGTTAGAAGATGTTCCTCGGACAAAGCAGGAATTGAATGATTTCCTCGTTGATATTAACCAACGCCTGTGGAAAGATATAAAATACACGATTCGGATGGAACCAGGTGTGCAATCCTGTGAGGAAACTTTAGAGACGCAAATCGGTTCATGCAGGGATACAGGTTGGTTGCTCGTTCAAATTATGCGCCACCTCGGTTTAGCCGCCCGTTTTGTCTCTGGATACCTCGTCCAACTTGTCGCGGATCAGAAACCTGTAAAGGGACCCGCGGGTCCACCTCAAGACTTTACCGATCTACACGCTTGGTGCGAGGTCTATGCGCCCGGCGCAGGATGGATAGGATTGGATCCGACATCTGGATTACTGGCAGGGGAAGGACATATCCCATTGGCGTGTGTGCCGGATCCGGTAAGCGCCGCACCAGTCACCGGCTATACGGATCCGTGCGAGACAGAATTTACCTATAGCAATACCGTCCAGCGTGTCCACGAAGACCCACGGGTGACAAAACCCTACACAGAAACACAGTGGGCTGATATTAATGCCCTTGGACAGCAGGTCGATGAAGATATAGTTCGGAACGACATTCGGTTGACGATGGGTGGTGAACCTACTTTTGTATCGATTGATGACATGGAAGGTGCGGAATGGGATACCGAAGCGGATAGTCCGAAGAAAAGGGAATTGGGGGCAGGACTTTTACGGCGTTTGCGTGATAGTTTCGGATCCGGTGGTGCGCTCTATTATGGGCAAGGGAAATGGTACCCGGGTGAACCCTTACCGCGCTGGAAATTCGGATGCTTTTGGCGAAAAGATGGGGCACCTGTTTGGCGAAACGATAAACTTCTCGCCGAACCACATAAAGACTACGGTCTCGGTGTCCAAGACGCTGAAAGATTCATGCAACACCTCGTCAAACGCTTGGGACTTTCGCCGGATCAGATAATCCCGGCTTATGAAGATGCGCTCTTTTTCCTCTGGACGGAAGATAGACTTCCTATCAATGTGGATCCGCTTGAATTTGATTTCAAGGAAGCTTCTGAACGGCAGCGACTCGCGCAACTTCTACAGACTGAAACGCTTGGGGAACCGATCGGCTACACGCTACCACTACGCTGGGATCTTGTAGGTGATGCTTGGGAGAGTTGTTCGTGGAAATTTAGAGGCGGACGTATGTTCTTAACCCCGGGTGATTCACCTATCGGGTTGCGTCTACCATTGGAGTCTATAGAGTGGGTGCCAAAGGAACAGCGGGAGATAGTTTATGAGCGCGACCCTCTTGAGCCACGCGAAGAAAGTTTGGAGGAGAGCGTACGGACAGAGAACACGAAAAACGCACCCGCAGCAGAAGACAGAGAAGCGCAATCGGTTTTTCAGACAGCACTGTGCATTGAACCGCGTGAGGGACGATTACATATTTTTATGCCCCCTCTGACGCATGTAGAGCATTATCTGCGGCTCCTTGAGGCAACTGAGGCGACTGCCGAAGCATTAGACATACCGGTGATTTTTGAAGGGTATGAGATCCCGCATGATTCGCGAATTGAGTCCTTAGATGTGACACCCGATCCGGGCGTGATTGAAGTGAACATCCACCCGGCGAAAAACTGGGATGAAGTGGTACATAATACCACAACACTTTACGAACAAGCGCGGTTAGCAGGACTTGGTGCTGAGAAGTTCATGTTAGACGGTAGACACACAGGGACTGGTGGCGGCAATCACATCGTGATCGGTGGTGCTACCCCCGCGGATAGTCCATTTTTGCGGCGACCGGATTTACTGAGAAGCCTCATCACCTATTGGCAGCATCATCCGGGTTTATCTTATCTCTTTTCCGGTACGTTTATCGGACCGACAAGTCAGGCACCTCGGGTAGATGAGGGGCGCGATGAACAACTTTACGAACTTGAGGTCGCTTTTGAACAGATGCCGCCTGCAGAAACCACCTCCGAGTCAGGCGATGCGGAAGATGTTCCACCTTGGCTGGTAGACAGGTTGCTGAGACACCTCATGGTAGATCTCACGGGTAACACACACCGTGCGGAATTCTGTATTGATAAACTTTATTCCCCTGATTCAGCGAGCGGAAGACTTGGACTGCTTGAACTCCGAGCGTTTGAGATGCCACCACATGCGCAGATGAGCATTGTGCAGATGCTATTTGTGCGTGCATTAATCGCCAAATTTTGGACGACTCCTTACAAAGGTAAACTGGTGCGCTGGGGAACAGAGTTACACGATCGCTTCATGTTGCATCACTATGTCCGGGCTGATATACAGGAGGTCGTTACCGAACTTCAAGAAGCAGGCTATCCGTTCGAGATGGCGTGGTTGGATCCGTTTTTTGAATTCCGTTTCCCGAAGTTAGGCACTGTAAACGTTCGAGATATTGAACTCGAACTGAGGATGGCGATTGAACCGTGGCATGTGCTTGGTGAGGAGATCAGTCGAACAGGGACCTCACGTTTCGTGGATTCGTCCGTTGAGCGACTCCAGGTGAAAATCCGTGGATTAACAGAATCTCGATACACTGTGACGTGCAACGGACGTCGCTTAATTCTTCACAATACTGGCACACATGGAGAATACGTCGGTGGTGTACGTTATCGAGCGTGGCAACCTCCGTCAGCATTGC
This sequence comes from Candidatus Poribacteria bacterium, assembly GCA_965208635.1. GTDB lineage: Bacteria > Poribacteria > WGA-4E > WGA-4E > WGA-3G > WGA-3G. The sequence continues at coordinate 2,891,943 of OZ242349.1, read as the reverse complement.
ACCCGACTATCGGTGTTCATTCACCCCTTGTGTTTGACATCATCGACACGTGGAATGGGCGCGCAATCGGTGGTTGTACCTATCACGTCTCTCATCCCGGCGGGCGTGGTTACGACACCTTCCCTGTCAACGCCTACGAGGCGGAATCCCGACGCGTGAGCCGGTTCGGAACTGATGGGCATACACCAGGCGTCATGCGACCGCCTCCAGTTACGGCATCAACGGGACAGTTTTATCCAGAAGGGAATCCGCTGGGTCCAATAGCCGTTCCACCGGAAGAGACAAATGCTGAGTATCCCTACACATTGGATCTTCGTAGGGGTACTTAACTTGACACCAGATGTGGAACCACAAGGAAGTTTGCAAGTTAAGAAGTTGCAAGAGGGTTTAATCGCTTCTGACCACCTTACAACTTTGAAACTTTAGCACTTGGGTACTTTACAATTTTATCAGGGCAGATATGGAAAATTGGAAGGTGATAGACGATAGTTATCACACTGCTGTAGGAGGGGTTTGGAACCTCGATTCCCTCAGTTCGCCTCATGGAAGGACAAGCGACGTTCCGAGTGGACAGATTGATGAGATGTTGAACCGAGATGGGCAAGTCAATCCCCATTGGCATACCTTCATGCAGGTCTTAGACACCTTAGGGCTCGCGGAGATGGGATCTCGCGACAAAGAGGTGAAACGTCTGCTACGTGAGAATGGTGTTACCTATATGTTGCACGGAGACCGACAGGGGCATCGCCCGTGGGAACTCGATCCTATCCCATTTATTATCTCCAACACCGACTGGCAAACTATCTCTGATGGGCTTACGCAGCGTGCAGAACTGCTAAACCTAATTTTGATGGATCTCTACGGGGAACACACCTTAATCAAAGATGGGGTGATACCCCCTGAAGTGGTTTATGCCCATGTGGGATTTTTACGGGCATGTGTTGGGCTGGCTCCGTCCGGATTTCCGTTCCTTTTGAACTACGCTGCCGATTTGGCGCGTGGACCGGATGGCAATATATGGATACTCAGTGATCGGGCACAGGCACCATCGGGTGCGGGTTACGCGCTTGAAAACCGTACCGTCCTTGCGCGAGCACTGCCGAATCTCTTTGGCGAAGTCGGCGTTCATCGACTCTCCTTTTTCTTTCGTGCCCTCCAAAACAGTGTAGCGAATCTGCAATACCAACTCGAAAGTGCTATCCGCATCGCACCACACCAGATAGAAAATCCGCACGTCGTCGTGCTCACTCCCGGTCCACTCAATGAAACTTACTTCGAACATGCCTATCTCGCAAATTACCTCGGCTATACTTTAGTTCAAGGGGATGACTTGACGGTATGGGATGGACGCGTCTGGTTGAAATCGCTTGACGGTTTACGTCCCGTCGATATTATCTTGCGCCGAGTCGACGACACCTTCTGCGATCCCTTGGAACTTCGACAAGACTCGCGACTTGGTGTTGCAGGCTTGTTGGAAGTAATTCGGCAAGGGAATGTAATTGTGATAAACCCGCCAGGCAGCGGTATTTTAGAGAATCCGGGCTTGATGCCGTTCCTGCCAGACATTGCAAAACGATTGATGGGCGAAGATCTTCGTCTTCCCTCTGTTTCAACATGGTGGTGCGGGGAGTCGAAGCAACGAGAATACGTACTGGCAAACCTTGAGAAGTTGGTTATTAAAACCATTCATCGCCAACCAGGTGAACGATCTCTGTTCGGGACTCAGCTTAGCAAAGCGGAACTTGACACGCTTCGCAACCAGATTAATACCGATCCACACCTGTACGTCGGACAGGAACATGTTCACCTTTCGACAACGCCTTCACTGATTGAAGGGAAGCTTGAACCGCGCCGCGCAATTCTCCGTTCTTTTTTATTCGCAGAAAAGGAGGGTTACGCGGTGTTGCCGGGTGGACTCACGCGTTGTGCAGGCGAAAAGGGTGAATTGACAATCTCAATTCAGGATGGCGGTGTGAGTAAGGATACCTGGGTGCTTGCCTCAGAACCTGAGCCGCATGTTAGTTTATGGCAACGGCGTATCACGGAGGTGCGGGGTCCCGCCTCTACGAATCCTGCTGGATTGTCAAGTCGGGCGGCTGAAAACCTATTCTGGGTCGGTCGCTATGCGGAACGCGCCGAGGGACAAGCGCGCCTCCTCCGAATCATATTGGATAAAGTCAAGATGAGCAGGATGGGATTGGAGACCTCAACGTTAGGTGAAGTGCCACCTCCCACCATTTTCACGGAGATCATTGGTGAGGACGCGAGGGACGTTTCTGAACTCGCGTATCTCCGTAGCATGCTCCGTTCCCTCACGGGTTTGAGTTCGTCTCATCCCGGCTTTGTCAGCCAGGACGAACAATCGCTGGAAAGCGAACTCCTTTCCATGATGCGGGATACAGAGAACAGTGGCAGTCTTGTGTCAACACTTCAGGGACTCCTCAGTGCGGCGTATGCAGTCCGAGATCGTTGGTCCACTGATACGTGGCGTGTGATGAACAATATTGAGGATTTATGTGCCATGCTCGACAAGGATGTTCCCGGAGATGGAGGCATAAACACACAGATATTGACGGACTTCGTTTTACAAGAAACAGAATCGGCTTCACTCGATCAACTTATGATTTTTCTTTCAGCGTTAAGCGGATTTCACGCGGAAAGCATGACGCAAACGATCGGATGGATCAGCTTGGATATGGGGCGGCGTATTGAACGTGCATTGCTCCTGATCGTGCTTTGCCGTTCAAGCCTTGTTGCGGTGCAAGATGACTGGATGGAACGTCTCTTACTTGAATCTGTCCTCGCTGCAGCTGAAAGTCTCATCACTTATCGCAGCCGATATCGTGCCGCCCTTCATTTTCCAACTGTTCTTGAACTGTTGCTTCTTGATGAACACAATCCGCGTTCACTCTTGTATCAGTTAAAACGACTTGAGGAACAGATCTGTGTGCTTCCGAGAGAGAAACTCGGCTATCGGCTCAGTGAGGAGGAACAACTCATTTTGGAAGCACTCACGCAACTGCAACTCTCTAATACAGTGGATCTTTCAGAACGTTCGGAGCATACAACACAGCGTAGGGGCTTAGAAAAACTCTTGGTTCGGCTTGCACAGATACTGGTCGATATTTCCGATGTCCTGACACAGACCTATTTCAGCCATGTCCAAGGACCCCAGCAACTTTTTTAGTTATAGCCGTCGGCTGTCAGTTATTGGTTAAGAGGTTTCTCGGTGACAATTGACCCCCATCGTGGAATATTCCAAGTTGTATGACTTGTTACAAAGCACCTCTTTAACTGAAAACCGAAAGCGTTTTCGTAGAAAACCCGAACCAACAACTGATAACCTTAATTAAAAATATGAACTATAAGATTGTCCACAAAACCGAATATAGCTACAGCGATTCGGTGAACCTCTGTTATAACGAAGCGCGCTTGACGCCTCGGAATTTTGCGCATCAACACTGTAGCGAAAGTCAATTCGTTGTCGATCCTGAACCTGGGGCGTGCCGAGAACGTCAGGACTTTTTCGGAAATACCGTCTACTATTTCACAATCCAGCAACCCCATAGGGAACTTATCGTTACAGTCACGAGTCATGTGCAAGTCAGAGGCAGGGAGATGCAATTAGATTTCGCCGAACACTTGGCTTGGGAAGAAGTACGTCAGCAGCTACAAATGGATCTGGATCCGGGAATTCTGGAGATACGGCAATATGTTCTCGATTCCCCAATGATCCCGACGATGCCGGATCTCCGGACTTATGCCGAGAGATCTTTCCCCAAAGGACGACCCCTGCTGGAAGCAGTTGAAGATTTAACCACTCGCCTCCATACTGATTTTACTTATGATCCGAATTTTACGACAATTGCGACACCACTGACTGATGTGATATACTACCGTCGAGGGGTCTGTCAAGATTTTGCGCATCTCGGCATTGGGTGTCTACGGGCGTTAGGACTTGCTGCGCGTTATGTCAGTGGGTATATTGAAACCGATCCACCACCGGATCAGGAACCCTTAGAGGGTGCCGATGCCTCCCATGCCTGGTTTTCTGTCTATCTCCCACAACTGGGTTGGGTGGATTTCGATCCGACAAATAACCAGATACCCACTGATCAGCATATCACGATTGCGTGGGGACGAGATTACTCGGACGTAACGCCGCTGAAGGGCGTTGTCTTTGGAAGCGGCACACATGAATTGTCGGTTTCAGTGGATTGCCAACGACTTTTAAATGATTCGCAAGACGGTCAATGAAAGAGTCGGTTTGATAACAGTAACACCCACCGAACCGAACCGCAAGGAAAAGTAAAGAGATGACAATTGAAGCGTTTCAGAAGAAGATTGAAGATATCTATTACACGCGCGATGCTAAGCGTGGCGTGCCGATGACCTTTACATGGTTCGTTGAGGAGGTCGGCGAGTTGGCGAAAGAGATCCGCAAACAACCACAAGACATGGCGCGACTGCGCGAGGAATTTGCTGATGTTTTCGCATGGCTCACTACATTAGCGAGTCTGCTCGGTATTTCCCTTGAGGATGCCGCGAAAATCTACGCAGAAGGTTGCCCAAAATGCCAAAGTACACCCTGTGATTGTTAGAGCTCAACTATGCCCCTTCTACTTCATGCGCTATGTTTTTCTGTAAAACCGAGATCCAAAGCACAAGCCTGAAGGAACATTAGAAAATTAGTTCCCGTTCAAAAATCGATCGAAGTTCCCACCGAACAGGTTATTGACATCCCGTTCAATCTCTGCTGAAGTCAATGTCCATCCGACATCAAAAAGCGTTTGGTATTTCTCTACCAAAACGTCCGCGATAATCTGCCGTGAGTGTTTCCATTTGTAAACGAGCTGATCCAAAATTCGCGCATCGGAGTGTTGGGGAATAACGCTCAAACCGAGCAATTCAATCCGTTCTCGCGTGATCTCCTCAATGACACTCGGATTGTTCATAAACCACCAGCATCCAAATATCATGAGGTTTTTGAATTTTCGTCCAATCACACACAACTCATGCTGGTTTTCACGGGACAGGAGCGTAACGAGAAACTTATTATCAGGGTTTTCACGAAGAAGCGTCTCCAGACTTGTCAAATCCGCCTTACCACTACCATCGCCTGCCATCTGAAGTTGTGGATTAACCGCACGTTTCACACCAATCATGAGCGCGAACGGAACGTTAAATTCACGAGAGACCGGTAATATACAGTTGTCAAATAACCGTCCGAGTACACCGTCGTGGGGGTATTGAAAATCGGGTGGGAGAGAGACCGCCATGTATTTTGGATTCATCCGTTGAATCCAAGTCTCCAAAAATCGGCGGACTTCTTTGTAGGTTTTCTCCGTTGATAAACAGGGATCGACATCGTAGCCGAGACCACGGAGGTGTTCATAACCGACTTCTTCATAGGTATTGATGAGAACATCCATCCGGAGAGCCGCCTCGAAGCGCGTGTCACCAGTGTCCCCAGACTCCCAGACGGGTGCCTCTGCCGAGTCAAACGGATCGTTCGTCATCACCACTTTAGAGACTTTCGCACGCTCAAATACAGTGTCAATGAAGGCATCGACGGTGGTATCGGTAAAATAGGCACGGTAGTCCTGTAGGTTTCGCGAACCGACATCCAATCCTAACGCATCTAAAGTCGTCACAACGCCGCGGCATGCCTCACTCACAGGTGAGTTTTCAATGAACAGTGTCTGCCAAATCAGTTCTGCCTGTTCTGCTTTCGACATCGCCCAAAATTGCTGGTATGAGACATCGGATTTGCGGAATACTTCAGCAATGAGGTAGTGATAAGTCAACAGTTCATCAATACCCCACAGCAACAACTCACCGAACGGCGGACTAAAGAGGTGTGTGTGAATATCTGTGACACTCTGCGTGTCTACGGCATCTAAAACGGCGGTTTTCAATTCATCTGCGGTTTTAATCTTCTGTGCGTGGCTTGATTCAGAAACGTTCATTGTGATCCTCTCCTGTAACAAAATCAACTAAAAAAACGGACATTGATCCCTTAAAAAAACGGACATTGATCCCTTCTAACTTTTTCTGTATGAACTCGCGGCAGGCGGAGTAGCAAAAATAGACCTAAACTCTGGATATCTCAATCCCCATTGGAATCTAATAGTATCCATGGTCTTCATGATGGATAGGGACTCATCTAACGGCATCACATCGCTTTCAAGTTTCCCTTCTCGGAGACAGTTGATAACCTCCATTGCTTGGTTTTCAAAACCGTTGCTTTTGAAGGGTATTTCGATGTGTACGGAGTCTCTTCCAGACCGGATAAGCGTTGCGGAAGTCGCCTGCCAGAATTCGGGGATATGTATTGATCCTTTGGTACCGATGATGCGTGCTTCCTTCAAAGTCTCGGTACGAATGGCACAGAATAGGTTGGCTATCTGCCCAGCATCGTAGCCTAACAGGATAGACGCTTGTTCGTCCACGTTGGTTTCCCCAATATGTGCCAGACTCGTAATCATAGAAGGCGCGCCAAAGACCATATACGCCAGTGCGATCGTGTAGACACCAACATCCAAGAGTCCACCACCACCGAGCTCTGGGTTAAAGAGCCTGCCTTCAAGAGTCTCGGTGCTCAAGGTTTGGCGAGATCCCTTGTCTGCTGTTAACGTCCGCGGTTCACCGATAGCACCCTCAGCCAACCATTCCCGAACTTTAACAATTACGGGGAGGAAGCGGGTCCACATGGCTTCCATCAGGAATCGGTTATTTCGCCGTGCACATGCGATCATCTCCTCAGCCTGTTCAGCATTTACAGTGAGAGGCTTTTCACAGAGAACCGCCTTTCCCGCTTCCAGACAGAGAATCGCGCACTCTTTGTGAAAGGGGTGTGGTGTTGCCACGTAAATAACATCTACTTCGGAGTTATGTGCAAGGTCGGTGTAATTCGCGTGTCTGTGTGGGATACGAAACGCGTCCGCAAATGTGTTGGCTCTCTGAAGGTCCCGCGAGCCGACAGCGGTAATTTCTGCATCGGGAATCGCTTTCAATCCGGTGGCGAACTTCTGTGAAATAGTGCCGGGACCCAGTATGCCCCATCTTATCTTCTCTTGCATCCGAGGTTCCTTTATGAAATTTAGGGAGAAGATTCTGGTTCAATTTTGCTGGTGATAAAATTAACAACTTCCTCAGGGGAGTGTTTTCCGAATCGGACGTAAACACCGCGGAAGTTTTCAAGGCGTGTCGGATGAGCAAACGGACTGAGTAGCACGCCGTTCGCGTCAACATAAAAGCTGCGAAATGTTTCCCAAGATCGCTCGAGTCTATAGCAGCAACTTGTGATGATAAGTTTATCCGCTTCACATTGATGGTGAAACGGAAGAAAATATTTATAGAGCGACCCAAGTAGAAAAGTGGCGGACAGTAGGGCGATGTAAACTGATTGGAAACCCCAATAGATGCCGATAAAAAAAAGGGTTAGAAAAACCCCTAATAAGATGGATTTGCGCCAATTCTCAACGAGTGGATGTACCGTCCATGAAAGTTTGGGTGGAAGGACGGAAGGGTGGAAGGATGGGTGTCCCTTCTTCCCTTCTTCCTTTCTTCCATCTGAGAGTCTTCCATTCCAGCCGCTATTCTGTTCCACTGCTCTCAAGTTCTGTCTTCGATGTGTCGTCGGCAGCGTCTCCACTGCCGCCTTCTGTCGTCGTTTCAACGCTTCCTTCATCTGTGGTGTCGACAGGTTCGGCTGGGGCTTCCTGTGTTGTTTCGTCTTCGATCGGTGTGAGTGCTCCACCACCACCTTCGCCATAGAAGCGCATCAGGAACAGTGAAATGACCATGAACCCGATAGCAAGCCATGTCGTCAGTTTACTCAGGAAGGTCGCGGCACCGCGTCCTCCGAGAACAGACTGCATCTCCGCGCCACCAAATGCGCTTGATGACAGCCCTTCACCTTTGCTGTCCTGCAATAAAATAATCAGCGTCAAGACGACACAGACCGGTACGAAAAGAAACACTACGAAACCGATAATAATGTCCATCTGATGATTTCCTCCTATTGTGCGTTTTTCACGATTTGTGCGAACGATTCCGCCTCAAGACTTGCGCCACCAACGAGTGCCCCGTCCACATCGGGCTGCGCCATGAGTTCTGCGGCATTCTCCGGTTTAACGCTGCCACCGTATTGAATGCATATCTGCGACGCGACTTCCGCCGAGTAAGCCTCTGTTAGCAAGCCTCGAATGAAGTTATGAACCTCCTGCGCTTGGGCAGGTGTGGCGGTTTTTCCAGTGCCTATTGCCCAAACCGGCTCATAAGCGAGGACACAGGACGAAAGATCAGCGGCGGATAAGCCTGCAATGCCACCCGTAACGTGGCTCTTAATCACCGTTTCTGTTTGTCCAACTTCCCGTTCTTCGAGTTGCTCACCGACACAAATAATTGGCTTTAAATCGTGTGCCAATGCCGCTTTCACTTTCTGGTTGACGCTGTCGTTCGTTTCACCGAAGTATTGCCGCCGTTCCGAATGCCCGATGATGACGTAATCACACCCGGCATCCTTCAGCATTGGCGCAGAGACTTCGCCGGTAAAGGCACCGCTGTCCTCCGAGTAGACATCTTGGGCGGCAAGACGAATGTTACTGCTTGCTATGGCATCGCTGACAGCAGAAAGAGCAGTAAACGGCGGTGCAACGATGACTTCAACGCTGGTATTGTCCGCGACTAATGTCTTTAACGCCGTTGTGAGCGCGACCGCTTCTGAAATGGTTTTGTTCAGTTTCCAATTTCCTGCAATGATAGGTATTCGCATATTTCTAAAAAACCTGGGCAGTGAGTTCGACGAGACGGTTGGAGTAGCCCCACTCGTTATCGTACCATGAAAGGACTTTAATCAACCCATCTTCAATCACTTTGGTGAACGGGGCATCAAGAACGGAGGAAAGTTTGTTCCCGTTGAAGTCCGCTGAAACGAGGTCGAGTTCGGAATAGCCGAGGATCCCGTCCAAACTGCCTTCTGCGGCTTCTTTCAGTGATGCGTTGACGGCTTCGGCACTCGGTCTCTTCTTGAGATCAACAGTGAGGTCAACAACGGAGACATTCGGTGTCGGGACACGGATTGCGAATCCATCAAGTTTACCGTTCAATTCTGGTAGGACTTTCCCAACTGCGACAGCGGCACCCGTTGTCGTCGGAATCATTGAGAGCGTTGCGGCACGTGCGCGGCGCATGTCGGAGTGTGGGAAGTCATGAACCCGCTGGTCCCCCGTGTAGGCGTGAACAGTCGTCATCAAACCACTTTCAATTCCGAATTCTTCATGTAGGACCTTGGCGACGGGTGCAAGACAGTTCGTTGTACACGAGGCGTTAGAGATAACATGATGTTCCGATTTATCGTATTTATCGTCATTAACACCGATCACAACCGTGATGTCCTCACCCTTCGCGGGAGCGGAGATGACGACTTTTTTCGCACCGCCGGCGGTGATATGCTTCTCGGCATCTTCCCGTTCGGTGAAGAAACCAGTGGATTCGATAACGACATCCGCACCGAGGTCACCCCACGGTAGGTTACCGGGATCCCGTTCAGCAAGAACTTGTATTTCTTTGCCGTTTACCACCAATCCGCTGTCTGTGGCAGCGATATCATCGGACAAAATGCCGTGAATGGAATCGTATTCGAGAAGGTGTGCAAGTGTCTCTGGACTTGTTAAGTCATTGATAGCCACGAAATCTATGTCTAACGCGGGATTCTGCAATGCCGCTCGAAAAGCGTTCCTACCAATCCGACCAAAACCATTAATACCTACTTTAGTTGACATAGGATAGATAAATTCCTTTGTAAATATTGCGCCGTTACAGGGCTTCTCCTAACAGCAAATTTTAGAACTTTTCAAGCCACACGAGTAGATTTTTTAACGATTGGATTTCCGCTTCGATTGGCCTTAGAGCCAATCGGGTCTTTGATGAGTTTGCGCGGTATTTGTACCAATTAAGGCTTAAAAGAATTCCCTTTGATTGCTATTATCCAAGTTTCACGATTTACGCCTTTTTAATTATACCCCAAAGTGTAGTAAATTGCAAGCGCGTTCTTAAGAGATATAGCCATTCAGAAGTAGGGCAATTTAGTTTTTCTTGCATGTTTCAAGTCCACTGGTTTGTAGTAGGGCAATTTATTGCCCGTTATGCCTAACTTTGAAACGTGCGATGAATCGCACGACTACAAACACATGCCCCTATAGCAATTTGACTTGACAATTCGGGCGGTTTCAGATACCCTAATGATATGTCAACAAACGCCCACACGAAAACAACTCAACCCACCGGAAGTTTCCGTGCCATTCCCGTTGCGGTACCGGAGAATCTCGCTAACGTCCGGGTCATCCTCTTTGAACCACGTGAGCCTGGGAATATCGGTTCTGTCGCCAGAGTTGTGAAGGGAATGGGACTCTCGCAGCTCTATTTGGTGAACCCGGTGCCGTTCCAAGAGGTTGATGCGGCATGGTATATGGCGCACGGAGCGAAGGATATTCTCGAAAATTGCCACGTTGTCCCTGAACTGAAAGACGCGCTTGAGGGTATCCAGTATCTGGTAGGGACGACACACCGCCGCCGCGATGTCCGCTTGCCGCAACCTGTCCCCGCAAGGGAAGCCGCAGAAACGATCGCCACAATTTCGCAGGACAAACCAGTCGCGCTGCTGTTTGGACGTGAAGACTTCGGCTTGTCCACCGATCAGATAAGCCTTTGCCAGTTGACTGCGAGCGTGCCGATGGCTACGAAGAATCCGTCTCTAAATTTGGCGCAAGCAGTTCAGATCTTCGCCTACGAAGTCTTCATTGCAAGCCTGAACGAATATCCGCCCTCCGAAATTGATTATGCCGAAGTGAATGCCTTAGAAGAGTTCTACGGGCGTGTGACCCGCTTGTTAGATAAGGTAGGTATGTCGCCATATAATGATGAATGGGATACGTATCTGAAGTCGTTACGGCGCGTCTTTTCTCGCGCCCCGTTAGAAGCGCGGGACATTGCCACCCTTGACATGATTTTCTCCACGACGTTTCGGTACATTGAGCGATTGGAGAAGAAGTTAGAGGATTCTACTTGAATTCTGGAATGGACTGATGTATCATATATGTAAAAAACTTGAATGGTTTTGTAAGGATAAAGGGTTTATAGCGTAGGCAAGCAATGCGATACATCAAACCCATCGTTTGGCTCATTTTTATCCTCTCTGGTGCCAGTGGACTTATTTATCAAGTCATCTGGATGCGGCAACTCACGCTCATCTTCGGAAGCACTGTTTTCGCAACGAGTACCGTTCTGACAGCGTTCATGGCAGGACTTGCACTCGGTAGTTACTACTTCGGTAGGAAGATTGACGAAAGCACACAGTCTCCCCTGCGACTTTACGCACTTCTGGAAGCCGGTATCGGTGCGTTCTGCCTCGTTTGGCCCCTCATTTTAGCGGCACTTGGCGCGATCTATGTGTTGATTCATCGCAACGTCACATCAGAATTCTATACCCTCTCCCTTATTCGGTTCGTGCTGACATTCGGGGTCATCCTAATTCCCTCCACGTTGATGGGCGGCACACTCCCAGTGCTAACCCGATTTTTTGTGAAAAGGCTGGAACAACTCGGTACGAACATCGGCATCCTGTATGCGTTGAACACTTTCGGTGCCGTTGTGGGAACTGTGGCGGCGGGATTTTTCCTGATTGAGGCGTTTGGCATCCGATGGACACTCGGCATCGGTATCGCTATTAATTTCAGTGTGGCAGCAGTCGCATTAGCCTTGGCACAGAAGGCATCAGGAATAGAAGCAGACGAACACCCTGAAGAAATACAACAAACGGAATCTATAGATACTTCCGATCCATCTGAAAGACAATTGGTGTTGTGGGCAATAGGTATCTCCGGGTTCTGTGCTTTGGCGTATGAGGTGTTATGGACCCGTATCATGGTCTTCTTCCTCGGGAGCACGACGTATGCGTTTGCGACAATGCTTGCGGCATTCCTGTTCGGCATCGCGCTGGGAAGCATGGTATTTTCGCGCTGGGTCGACCGGATTAAACAACCCATTGCAGTTTTCGGTATCGTTCAACTCGGTATCGGGCTTTTTGCGCTTATCTTGATGCCGGTGTTTGAGGAGTTGTACGGGATGAGCCAAGCACTCCAATCGACGTTCGGTGCGAGCAGATTTTGGGCGTTCTTTTCGTGTTTTCTTGTGATGTGTTTGCCGACGTTTTTGATGGGTGCGAGTTTCCCGATCGTAACGAAGATTTACACTGGCAGCGCACGCCAGTTGGGTAGGAGTATTGGAAACGTCTACGCAGTCAACACAGTCGGAAGCATTTTGGGTGCGTTCTGTGCAGGGTTTATCCTGATCCCGCTTTTAGGTATCCGACCGAGTATCGTACTGATGGTAGCCTTGAACACAGGCATCGGGTGTCTGCTTGTTTTGAGAAGTGGAAGGTTAACCGAGACTTGGAAATCGCTTCTACAAGGCGTAGGCATCGGGATGCCGGTTCTCAATGTTGGGTTGGCTGTGGTTCTCTTACTTACAGTGAATCAACCGCTCTTTCTCAAGAGTACTATTTTCAAAACGCAACGCCCCGGCGATACACTCATTGATTACAACGAAGAAGTTGACGCAACGGTAACGACACTGAAAGATGATGAAGGGGTCTACCGTCTCTATGTGGATACAAATCAAGCGGCAGACGCCTCGCGTTGGGATTCTCCATCGCATCGCGTCATTGCGCATCTACCACTGCTGTTACACCCACGTCCGAAACAAGCACTCGTCGTCGGGTTCGGCATGGGACTCACCTCACATTCAATAACACAACACGGTGTGCGAGTTGATGCGATAGAGTTGTCCAGCGGTGTGATTTCCGCGGCACAAAAGCATTTCACGCATGTCAACGGAAATGTGTTTGAGAATCCACTGTTTAGTTATAGACTCAACGATGGACGAAATCATATCCTGATGACGAAGACGAAATACGACATGATCTCGACCGGTATTATCCATCCGCTTGTGAGTGCCGGGAGTTCCAACATCTACACCGCCGATTTTTACCGACTGTGTCGCCGAATTCTGAGCGAAGACGGGATCATGTGTCAGTGGGTGCCGTTGCATCGCTTACCCGAAGGACATTATAAAATGATTGTGCGGACCTTCATTGAGGTGTTCCCACATACGACGCTCTGGTACAAATACACGCCCGATTTTGTGATTCTCATCGGCACACCTAAACCGCTCCGAATTGACTACAAAAACTTCATGGCGCGCGCACAGATCGCGAGTATCCAAGAAGGACTCGCTGCCGATGACCTCGACGGTCCGTCGCTGCTCGATTCATTCATGATGGGACCTGAAGCTGTGCGTAAATACGCTGGCACCGGATCTATTCACACAGACAATCGCCCTCGATTAGAGTTCTTCCGTGGGGCAGACCTGGTAGGGACGACAAGGCAAAACGTTAAAGGGATGTCAGAATATCGGGAGCGAGTGCTACCTTACCTCACAAACTACGGCGCAACACTTGCGGAGAAGCGGATTGTTCGAGAGAGACTCGACACCTATTTCAGAGCCACGCAGCGGTTAATCCGTGGACAGATTGCTTACGCGAGTGGACAGTACCAGAACGCTGCATCACTCATGAATGATGCTGTAGAAATCAGCCCTGCTGACGAAACAATCCGCTATAACTTCGGTGTCGTTGCGGGCTTAATCCGTGAAGGTGAGCAGGAAGAACTCCGACAGATTGAGAAGCAGGTACAGCAGACGATGGCGCAAAATCCTGGGGATATTCAGGGACACCTTCATTTAGCGACGTTGTACGAGATGCAAGGTGAACTCGGAAAGGCAACGAGGGAACTTGAGGAATTGCTCAGACTCGATCCCAAAAGATTTGAGGTCTATCTACTCTTAGGTCCCCTATATGAACGCCAAGAACGATACCAAGATGCCCTTCGGACTTACGAACGACTGGAACGACAGGAGACAACCACGCAGCTACCTGCGCCGATTTTTGCGGCAATGGCGGGTCTCCATCTGCAATTGGAAAATCTAAAGGAAGCTGAAAGGTATGGCAAGAAAGGCATCGCGGCAGATGCCAACTCGTGGCGCTCCTATTATATCCTTGGAAACGTTTACGCCGCCATGAATCAACCGCAAAAACAGATAGAGTCCTACAGCAATGCGCTGGAAGCACTTGATGAAATTGCCCGAGTCTCCGCAGATCCGAGTGATCTATTGAGTGCCAAAGAACAGATCCAGAACGAACTTGCCCAGCTTAGAAAATAATATTTTGTTTCTGATGTGAATTTCAGAAACCATTTGGTGTTTAATGATAAAAATGCCCTCCCTTAAAGGATAGGGAATTCTTATAGGAGGTCCCCTTGCATCCGGTAAATACGCAAGGAAAATTAGAAACCTGTTTTTTGAATTTCGTAGGGCGACTCTACGGAAATAAACGTCAATGCGCTAACCTCCTTGACCGAACCGCAAGGAAAATTAAAAAGGTGTTTATCTTCATAGCATCAGGAACATAGCCTGTAATGTAATGGAAGGCAGATTTACGTACGGAAACGTCAAAGCCCTAACTCACCTGAACGAACCGCAAGGAAAATTAAAAATATGTCTCAAGAAACCCAAGAGGTCACCACATCGCCTTGTTTAAAACGTACCCATTATTGTGGGGACCTACGCTTAACCGATGCGGGTACAACCGCGCAACTCAACGGTTGGGTCAACCGCCGTCGAGATCATGGTGGCGTCATCTTCGTTGATTTACGCGATAGAACAGGCATCACACAGGTTGTCTTTGATCCACAAATCGACGAAAAGGCGCATGCGCTCGCAGATGCTGTCAGAAGTGAATTCGTGTTGAATGTTAGTGGCACCGTCCGCGAACGCGATCCGGGCGAATTGCTCTTCCATGCGGACACTGCGTACCAAACCGAACTCGCCGATGGTGCTCTCTCCCCAGCGTTCCGATCTCTGTTCTCGAATGTCGATACGAAGTACACCCTCTCTGAAGAGATTGAGGTAGCAATCCGTGTCGCTGGCACGCGGTGGTTATTGACCGATGTCGAAAATAATCGGACATATCACATAGTCATTGAAGATGTGGGGGGAGAAAACGGTCTCAGCATTTACCAAGGCACGGTCAACCCGGAACTTGATACGGGTGAAATTGAAGTCGCTGTGGATTCTCTGAATATTCTGAATACTGCCAACACCCCACCGTTCCCGATTGAAGACGATATCGACGTAGCAGAAGACATCCGGATGCGTTATCGATTTATCGATCTGCGTCGTCCTGAGATGCAGAAGACTTTAGCAATGCGTCATCAGGCGGCACTCGCAGCGCGCAACTATATGAACGAGCAGGGCTTCCTTGAGATTGAGACTCCTATTTTGATGAACAGCACGCCAGAAGGGGCACGCGATGTCCTCGTTCCGAGTCGTCATTATCCCGGTAGGTTCTATGCCCTGCCACAATCACCGCAGCAATTTAAACAGATTTTGATGATGAGCGGGGTTGATCGGTATTTCCAGATAGCACGCTGCTTCCGGGATGAGGACACCCGTTCTGACAGACAGTTGGAATTCACGCAACTTGATATTGAGATGTCATTCGCGGGCGTGGACGATGTGCTTGAGGTGACCGAGGGGTTGATGAAACGCATATTTGAAGATGCAGGTGGTATCCCCGTCCAAACGCCTTTCTTACGGCTCCCCTATCACGAATCGATGGCGCGGTTCGGCAACGACAAACCGGATACGCGGTTCGGTATGGAGCTTACCGATCTCTCGGATGTCATGGCGGACTGTGAGTTTCAGGTGTTCACACGCACCTTGTCCGCAGGTGGACAGGTCAAAGCCATTGCGGCACCGGGTGGTGCAGATTTCTCACGCAAAGATATTGATGATCTGACGGCGTTTGTCGCTACCTATCGAGCGAAAGGGTTGGCATGGGTTAAAGTCACAACAGATGGGTTTTCCTCTGGCATTGTCAAGTTCTTCACAACAGAGCAACTTGAGACGGCACAAGAGAGAACAGGCGCGAAAGTAGGCGACATCATGTTCTTTGTCGCTGATCAGCCGAAGGTTGTCGCCGATGCCCTCGGCAATCTCCGTCTCCACCTCGGACGTAAGCTGAACCTTATTGACGAAACCCGATACAACTTCCTGTGGATCGTTGATTATCCCCTGTTTGAGTGGAACGAGGAGGAGAATCGTTACGAACCGTTCCACCATCTGTTCACTGGCGCAACAGAGGAGACTTTACCGCTATTAGAAACAGATCCGGGGAAGGTTCAGAGCCAACACTACGATCTCGTGTGCAACGGGTATGAAATCTGTAGCGGGAGTGTCAGAATCCACCAATGGGATATCCAACAGAAGGTTTTCGACATTCTGGACATCACCCCGGAAGAGGTTGAAAGCCGGTTTGGATATTTCATAGATGCGTTAGGGTATGGTACACCGCCGCATGCGGGCATTGCCCCAGGTTTAGACCGGATGGTCATGCTGATGCGGAACGAGGAGAACATCCGTGAGGTCATCGCGTTCCCGAAATCGCAACAGGGGCTCTGTCCACTGACACACGCGCCGTCTGTTGTAGCGGAGGCACAACTGGAAGAACTATCAATTCGCGTTGATGCGGAACTTTAGTCAGTATTTTTCCAATAGACGCGCTGATGAGATGAGGTGAAAATCTCGCCAAAAGTGCGTCTAAAATTAAGAAATAAAAGAGAGGGATCAAACTATGAATGAAAATGGAAATAAGCCAAAAGTCAGCCTCGGGTTGCTTTATGGGATTGTCATCGCCATTGTTGCTGGAGCAATCATCGGCGGGTTCGCGCCAAGTTTTGCAGTCCACACAACAATACTGGGTGAGATATTCTTAAATCTGCTGAAGATGATAGTCGTGCCGCTCGTCGTCCTGTCGATGATAGTGGGAATAACGAATTTAGGCGATATTCGCAACATCGGTTCCATCGGCGGGCGGACTGTCCTCTACTATATGGCAACAACCGCTATCTCCGTTCTCATTGGGATAATTCTCGTCAACATCATCTTGCCGGGGAAGGGACTTTCGCAAGGTGAAGAACGCCCTGATTTGAGCTACACGCTTTCGGGCCCCGAGATGCTCACTACTGAGTTGAGTGGGGAATTCAATCGGACCTATAACAATAAATACGTCATTACCCTCACCGACCAGGATATACGGGGTGAAGTCGAGTCAATTTCGGGGACAACCGTCACAGTAAAATCGTGGCAACCCTTCAAGGATGCCCGTTATGTCACCACGGACGAGGGGGAGCGTTTGTTATTCTCTGACGGTCGGCTCGTCAGGATAGAACCTAACACGACCGGTAAAGGCATCGACATCAGTTTACCGATCGCCACAAGAATGTCCGACAAAACCGAGCGGACGATGGGCAACACCATCAAAGAGGTATTCCTCGGTAACGAAGATACCGGCAAAGAGGGGATGATCCCGTCAAACGTCTTTAAAGCGATGGTACACACCGACATTCTGCCCTTAATCTTTTTCTCACTCCTCATTGGTGCCGCCTTGTCCATGCTTGGGGATATCGGCAAACCCGTTGTCTCCGTGATTGCGGGATTAAACGAAGCAGTGATGAAGCTCGTTCACTGGATAATGTATGTCGCACCGGTCGGCATCTTCGGTTTAATCGCGGGCAGAATTGGTGAAGCAAAGGGGTTTGCAGGCTTCTGGCCCGAACTTATTGCGGTCGGCAAATACAGTGCCACAGTATTGTTAGGACTCAGTTTACACGCGGCTGTCGTTTTACCCCTACTGCTGTTATTCCTCGGACGTAGGAACCCCATCAATTACTTCAAGGGCATGGCGACTGCCTTATTGAACGCCTTTTCAACGGCGAGTTCAAGTGCCACCTTGCCACTAACGATGGAGGGTGTTGAGAATCAGAACGGGGTTTCCAGACGCACCTCCAGTTTTGTGCTTCCGTTGGGGGCGACCATTAACATGGATGGCACCGCGCTTTATGAGGCAGTGGCTGTCATGTTCATCGCACAGGTTTATGCGATTTCCATGGATCCGGCGCAACAAGTCGTTATTGTGCTCACCGCGACCTTAGCAGCAATCGGCGCAGCAGGAATTCCGGAGGCAGGTCTTGTCACAATGGTTATCGTACTCAGAGCCGTGGATCTCCCAGTTGAAGGTATAACGTTGATTCTCTCTATTGATTGGCTGCTGGATCGCTTCCGAACCACAATTAACGTCTGGGGTGACAGCATCGGTGCAGGCGTGATTGAGACATATGAATCCAGATCTTCAACTTCTTAAACTATTAAATCTGGGCACTGCTCCATTACATTCCGCAGTGGTTTTCGGTTAAATTTGAATCCTTTTCAAACATCGAGCAGGGTTTTGACTTTAACAGAAATCTGCCCCTAATGGAATGCAGGGTAGACCAGAGGCATAAATTAAAAACTTCAAACCTGCAGTAGATTTTTGACTTTACCAGAAACCATCGTGGAACGAAGTGGAACGATGACCAGATTTAATAATTCAAAAAATGAGCCGAATCCACAACAGCCAGCACTCAGCGTCACAGCGATTCTCGCAATTATCAGTGTCGTGCTCGCCGCCGGATGGATAGCCTTTGCCTATTACAAAGGGAGTACTAACAGCAACCGGATACTCTTGCTACATCCGATAGTACCGATACTGCTGATTGTCCTGCTTATCCGCGTCTACCGCTGGATCGACCTAAAGAGCCTCGTCATTCTTGAAATATTGATGATCGTCGTGTGGATTTTTATACGTCTGTTGGGCGTGTTGACCCCCTTCATTCTGGGTTTTGGCTTCGCTTATATCTTCCGATTTCTTTGGAATGCTCTCCCGTTCAAGGCGCGTTATCAACGTGGACTTGCAACTGTGCTGATTGTGCTCGTTTGCGGTGGACTGCTTTTCTACACCGGAAAACAGGTGAGTAAACAGGCAGGTCAGATGGGGAGTGGATTGCTGAAGTTCTATCACGAAATTGTGCTTCCTTATGTCGTTGGTGAAACATTTGGGGCAGTTGCTATTAGTGTTAATAGCAGTCAGCAAGAGAACCTCTCAACTGAAAACCGACAGCTGATGGAAACCGATAGCCAATACGTAGAGACGTTCTACCTCGGTACCAACCATGGGGTTTATGAGATTCAACAAGAGACAGAAAGAATTCTGTCTCGTATCGGCACTACAAACAGTGCCCTCCTTGGAAAACCGATACAAGCACTTGCGGCAACTGAAAACGTAATTTACGCTGGCACGCGGAGCGGATTGTATAGGTATTACAAAGCATTGCCTACTGAGGCAATTGATGGTAATGCAGCAAGTACTCAGAACGTCACACCGAAGATATGGCACAAGGTAGAGGAGACCGCTTTCGATACTATTTCCGTTCAAGCCACCAGTATCCCGATTTGGGATAACACCCAAATCTACGTCGGAACGGAAAAAGGGCTTTACAACAGTCCAGACTCAGGAAAAACTTGGCGTGAGGTTGATCCCGAAATTTATGACGAAAGATCCATTATCAGCATCATTTCTGTTGTGGATATAAATGGCGATAGGGTAACTTATGTCGCCAGCACAGCAGCGATTGACACTACACCTTCGGAGCAGACAGTTCCTCCGCCGACGGTCACAACAACGGTACATTGGTATCTGGAAGGTTCCTCTCTTGAGTGGAATCTGCTCCCTTCTACAGCACATCCAGTTCACGCCTTGACAGGCGGAACGTGGAGTGATAAGGAATCGGGGTTACAAACCCCTCCTACACGGGTATTTGATATTGAACTTTATGCGGGTACGTCCGATGGGCTTTACGGATGGCATCGTCTCGGAAATCAGTGGGAAAAAATAGAAGTACCAGAGGCGATGACGACAATCTCGCTGTTAGCCACAGTGCCCTCTGGCGTATACGCAGGTAATGAGAATGTTCTCCGGCATCGTACGACACCTACAGCGAAATGGAAGCCCTTCACCACACGTAACCAAGGTATTACCTACACCTATAGGGATCAACCAATCGTCCAACAGGTAAAAGCATATTTGACCGAAAGGATCCCAACAATTGCCCAAACCGGTGGTCAGGCTGTCAGGGGAGGATTTCAGTTCGCGGGTTCGATCGCTTTTGGGTTCGGTGGATTTTTAGCGACAGTCTCCCTTGCTTTTATTGTATTCGTCTACGCGAGCCAATCGTTTGACAACTATTTCCGCAGTTTCATCACGCTAGTCCCTGAACGTCATCGTGAAACCGTCAAGATTTATCTTCGTGAAATTGATAGGAATCTACAACAGTTCCTAAAAGGACAAGTCGCGGTCATTGCGATGGTTTCGGTCATCTCTTGCATTGCGTACAGTATTATCGGTGTGCCGTTCGCATTGGTTATCGGTCTACTTGCCGGAATTTGTAATGCTATACCGACCTTTGGACCCTTTATCGGTGGCGGTTTCGCCTATGTAGCGATGCTAATGGGATTGGCAGCTGGGGATTTCGGTATAGTTGATTTCCTCATTCGCAGCGCATTCGTGTTGGGTGCCATTCTTGGCATCCAAATGCTTGACAACTCATTGATCTCACCTAAAATTATGAGTACCGCTGTTGATGTAGATCCGTTACTCATTATGTTTGCTGTGATTGTTGGAGCATCTGTGCTCGGTTTTTGGGGTGTATTGCTTGCAATTCCTATCATTGTTGTGGTAAAATCGGTTATTGCCGTCTCCCAATCTGTAGCAACGGATGGACGATTGGAAGTTAACTCAGCCAACGATGCTCTGGAGGAAAACTAATGGAAACCAGATGCCCCATTGTTGCGATCGTCGGTAGACCGAATGTCGGGAAATCGTCGCTTTTCAATCGAATCGCTGGAAATAGTCGTCAGCAAGAGCCGAAAACCGACAGCCGTTCCTCGCGTAAATACGCTGTTGTCCACGATACCCCTGGTGTGACGCGCGATAGAAACTACGCTGACGTGGTATGGGCAGATCGCGCTTTCACCATCGTTGATACTGGCGGTTTGGACGTCGATCCGGATGATCGACTCATCGATAATGTTCAATTGCAAGTGGATGCCGCCTTGGCTGAAGCGAGCCTTGTCCTTTTTGTCGTTGACGCACGAACTGGTATCATGCCACACGATATGGTTGTCGTTGATAAACTCAGAGCCGCCGATAAACCTATCTTCCTCGTTGTCAATAAGGTGGACAGCGATCGGTTTCACAATGAAGCCGCCGAGTTTTACGCATTGGGATTGGCAGAACCGATGTGGACATCGTGCGTCCAAAACGATGGCATTCGGGAACTCCTCGACCGTGTCGTGGAATCCCTACCAGAGCCCGACGAGACCATCGACAACGCACCTGCCACAATGAAAATCGCCATTGTTGGCAGACCGAACGTCGGAAAGTCCTCGCTTATCAATAGTCTATTGGGTGAAGAACGGATGATTGTTGATGACCGACCTGGGACCACGCGTGATGCAGTGAATATCCGAATCGTTCACGACAATATCCCCTTCGAGGTCGTTGATACAGCTGGAATGCGGCGTAAATCTGCTATCAATGATGAACTTGAGTCCGTAACCGTGCAGCGTGCAATACACAGCATTCGCCAAAGCGACATCTCTGTACTCGTGCTGGATGTAACCCAAAACGTCGCGCAACAGGATAAGACTATCGCCAATTTCATCGAACGACAGGGGAAAGCCTCCGTTTTAGTCATGAACAAGTGGGATCTGATCCACAAGGATAACACAACGCATCCAACGTTTATGGATGCGATAGATGCCCAACTTCCTCAACTCGGCTATGTCCCACGCGTTTTTGCTTCCGCTCTGACTGGGCAACGCGTTACCCAAATATTAACGACTGCGCTTGAGGTATACCGTGAGTATTGTACGCATA
This sequence comes from Candidatus Poribacteria bacterium, assembly GCA_965208635.1. GTDB lineage: Bacteria > Poribacteria > WGA-4E > WGA-4E > WGA-3G > WGA-3G. The sequence goes on along the minus strand of OZ242349.1, from coordinate 2,870,009 downwards.
TCCCCACACCAGCACTCAACGAATTGCTTCTGGAGTTGCGTAATGCACATCCACCGCCACGGGTGAAAGGCGCGCGCCCTGCCCTCAAATATATCACGCAGGTGGAGACCAAACCGCCCACTTTCTTGATTTTCGGACGGAATGTCCATCGCGTGCAGCAGCCGTATGATGCGTACCTCGTCAACAATATTCGCAAGGAATTCGGATTTCACGGCACACCGATACGGATTTTTTATCGTAGATCATAAATAGTTGTCAGTTGTCAGCAGTCAGTTATCAGTTATAAGAGACCATAGTAACTATCAACTCTTAACTGAAAACTGATAACTATTAAAGGAGGAATGCTTTGTCAAAATTTAAAGTCTTCATTACACGTCCTATCCGGGAAGAGATCCTCGCGAAGATAGCAGAAGAATGTGAGGTCGATATGTGGCACACGAGTGCCATTTTACCGCCCATTGCTGAAAGAATTCCGCCACTTGATGGGTTAATGACTTATGGACATGAGCTTGTCTCTCCAGAGATGATTGCGACGGCACCGAATCTCAAAGCTATCTCTGTCGTCGGAGTCGGTTATGACCACGTCCATGTTGAAGCGTGTAGAGAACGAGGAATCGCGGTTGGACATACACCGGGGGTTCTGAGCGATACCACTGCCGATATGACGATGGCACTCCTGCTTGCCGCCGCTCGAAACATTGTTCCTGCCTATAACCACGTCCAAACTGCTAAACAGTGGCATTACTATGATCCAAACATCCTCTGGGGAACCGATGTACATCACTCGACTTTAGGCATTGTGGGTATGGGACGAATTGGATATGAGGTAGCCAAACGCGCAAGAGCCTTTGACATGCGTGTCCTCTATTACAAACGTGAACGTCGCCGAGACTGGGAACAGGAACTCGGTGTAGAATACGTAACACTTGAAAATCTATTAGAAGCCTCCGATTTTGTGACGCTTCACGTCCCGTTGACAGAGGAAACAACACACTTCATCAGCGAAGCAGAACTCGCTTTGATGAAAGAGACAGCCATTTTAATTAACATTGCAAGAGGCCCTGTCGTCGACCATTACGCTTTATACGATGCGCTCAAGCAAGGTCAGATTGCGGGGGCTGCCGTCGATGTAACCGAGCCAGAACCGATTAATACCGATCATCCGCTCCTCGACTTGGACAATGTTATTATTGCCCCGCATCTCGGTAGTGCTACTGTCCAAACGCGGACGAAGATGATGACAATGGCGATGGAGAATTTGCTTGCGGGTTTGAAAGGAGAGCAATTGCCCTATGGCGTGCTTCAGCCGAACTTTTAAGAGTTACCAGTTAACAGTTGCCAGTCATCAGTTAAGACGTATGATGGTTGTGTTTTGCGTCAATGCCACAAGAATTTCTTTAACCGACAACTGAAAACTGAAAGCCTGCGCAGCAGGCGTACTGAAAACCATAAAAGGAGGGAAGATGATACTTGAAAAGTTATTTGCTTTAAAAGAAAGCGGCACTTCCTTGAGACGCGAATTTGTTGCGGGTCTCACGAATTTTATGACGATTTCATATATAATCTTCGTGCAACCCTCAATGCTTTCGTTGTCTGGTATGGACTATGGTGCTGTTATGGTTGCGACCTGCCTATCCAGTGCACTCGCGACGTTCTGTATGGCATATTTTACGAATTATCCTGTTGTATTAGCACCCGGCATGGGTCTTAACGCTTATTTCGTTTTTGACCTTTGCTTAGGCTCAGGCATACCGTGGCAGGAAGCGTTAGGCATTGTTTTCATAGCAGGTATGCTATTCTTCATACTCTCATTTGTGGGGATACGTGAAGCCATCATGAATGCTATCCCGCATTCGCTTCAAAACGCGATTGCTATCGGGATCGGGCTGTTCATCGCTTTCATCGGACTGCAGATGAGCGGAATCATTACAAAAGATCCTGCCACATTTATTACTCGCGGAAATCTCGACTCCGGGCCTGTCCTACTCTCAATCTTCGGTATTGCTGTAACCCTCACACTCATCGCACGCAAGGTGCGAGGTGCAATTCTGATCGGTATCCTTATTTCAACTGTGGCTAATCTCATCGTCGGAATAGCCTCGTATGATGGCATCGCTGCGGCACCGCCCTCTCTGACGCCAACATTCTTCAAACTCCAGTTTCCCAATATATTTGCCAAACTGGAACTCCTTCCCGTCATTTTTGTGTTTTTTGCGATTGATATGTTCGATAGTATTGGGACGCTCACGGCTATCGGCTATAGAGCGGAACTGATGGAAGAGGGAAAACTCACAAAAGCCAGAGGCGCACTTTTGACGGATGCGGGGAGCACTGTTGGCGGTGCTTTACTCGGCACCTCGACCGTGACATGTTACATCGAAAGCGCGACAGGTATCGCCGAAGGCGGACGGACAGGTCTCACCGCTGTCTTTACAGGGATTTTCATGTTGCTGTCCATCTTTTTATTTCCGCTTGTTAAGATTGTTGGGGGTGGATTTCAGATTAGCCAATCTGCCTTCCTTTATCCGATTATCGCGCCAGCACTCATCGTTGTCGGCGGGTTGATGCTCAGGAATGTCAGTCAGATTGATTGGGAAGACATCACAGAGTCGATCCCAGCGTTCCTTACGATGCTAATGATGCCACTCTCTTTCAGCATCACAGACGGCATCGGCTTCGGATTTATCTCATTAGCGTTTCTGAAGTTAGTGACGGGTCGCAGAAAAGAGATTCATCCGGTTATCTACTACTTCGCCTTCTTTTTTATTGCCTGCTATATCGGTGATCTGTAGGTGTGATGTGTAATTACTGTCTCTACTGGCGGGGTTCCCAACCCCGCCAATTTATCGTTAGATAATTGTAAACTTCACTAAAGTTTTAATAGCAGGAGATTTAGCGCGCTTCGTCCTATCTTGTCCATTCTAAAGTGTAAACTTAAGCTTTTTTCGCCTATAAAATTTCAGAGTCAGCTTCTGGGACCCCTTCTGAAAAAAACGCCGTAAACCCAGTCACAACATGGATTTATGGCTTTTTTAGAAAATTCATCACTTTTCAGATTTACTCTGAATACTCTGAAACGCGCTCATCCTCGCCAGTTTAAATTTATGCTGGTATATCCGTGCGTGTATTGCTGAAAATGCGGTGGTAAATCCGCTAAGAACTGCCTGCCTTCTTCTGGAATCTCCCACGGAATATCTATATGGTGATCCCGACTCCGAAAACCGACACCACACGACAACCGAATTTCATCAATCTGGTTCGGGAACGCTCCGTGATACGTCCGATGTGCGAACACAATCATGTCCCCCGGATTCGTGAAGAGTGGCACTAACCCCGGAATATCGAAACCTACATAAGGCTTTTCTTCTTCACCGATCTTATAGAAGGAACGTTTGTCCGCTGTCAGGTTGAAGCCTTCGGGACCCTCCCAATTTTCCAGGTGAGAACCCTCAATTACACACAACCCACCGTGTTCCGGACGAGATCCCGTCAGATAAAACCACTTTCCAGAGGGCCAGAGTCCACGGTTCAGCACATCACCCGAATTTTTTGGGGTATCCGTTGAAAACCCACACCAATCCGTGTGCCATGCTACAGGCTGGGATCCGGGCATCCGAATGATAGCGGCAGATCGGTGAAGGGTTAATTCCTTTGCGCCAATCAGGTGTCGGTGGATTTTCATAAAGGGTTCGTATCCGAGCAGTTGCCAAGCACCGGGTCCCGACTCAATCCAAACGTGCCGAGTGCTACTCTGCCCGTGCTCCAATTCCCTATTTGGATCTGTGCCATCAAAGACCGCCTGTTTTAAACTGTCCACTAAGTCGGGAGGTAAGACATCTTTGATAATCGCAAAGCCATGTGCCTCAAGGCATTCGGAGACAAGAGAAAGTTGATCGGTTTCAAACTCGTAAGTGTAGTCGAGTTCAGGTTTTTGTATTTCTAAATATTCTTTCATAAGTGGCACCCCAACTATTTCTTCAGATCTTGCTGTCGAATATAAACGCTGAGTGAGGTGATTTTAGCAAGGATTCACTGTTGCGTCAACGACAATTTTTCCATTGGAGTAGGACAGCTCCCACATCCTACCGAACTGCCCACTTCCTAATCCTGCCAATCCTTGAATCCCGTAAATCCTGATTCAGACATAAGTATACCCCTTGCACTAATTGCCAACTTTTGTTAAAATAATCCTACTGATATTTAGTCGATTTTACAAGGCAGTGGTGGCATGGACAAACCTGTTTTTAACCTTGACACCCCAGCAAATAAACCGCTTTTTGAACTTGGCGCGCAGGCTATCGGGCGTGAGTGAACACGCAGACCCGTCCCAAAAAATAGAAGTATTGGAGAATTTTTATGATATTTAAACAGGACAGAATACCCCTCAGACCTCGTGTCGCCCACGGAATTCTGGCATCATTTTTCTTCACAGTTGTTTTCCTTTTAGGGTGCCAACACATTCAACAGGTTGTCGCACCAACGGATTCGGAAGCACTCGATAGCACGATTCCTGTCAAAATCGGTTTTTTGTATAGCCCACCTGATCCAGGTACGACTCGGAAGGGAGCAGAACTGGCTGTCGCCCTCGCAAATGAGGCTGGTGGCATTAATGGATTACCGATAGAACTCCTCATTCGGGATGATAAAAAAGACCCCGCACTCAGCGTTCAATACGCAAAGGAACTGATTAACGAGGGTGTATCTGCAATTGTGGGCCCAGATTACTCCATCCTAGCAATGCCAGTCGGAGATGTTGTCCAAGAATACGGAATCCCCATGGTGACGACCTATCCCACGAATCCGAAGGTTCCCGAAAACAGGGAATTCTCGTTTATGGGAGCGTTCACGGATCCATACCAAGCCGGTGTAATGGCAGGTTTTGCCGTTCAGGAATTAGGGGCGACAACAGCCGGAGTGCTTACAGAAGTAGGGGAAACTTACTCACAAAGGTTGACAGCAGTTTTCGTTGAAGAATTCACTCACCAAGGCGGCACAATTGGGATCCATCAATTTTACGAGACCGGCACCACGGATTTCACTGAGCAATTGATAGCAATTGCAGCTGTGGCACCCGCTCTCGATGTTGTCTTTCTACCCGGTTTGGGTCCCGAATTCCTATTAGCCGTGAAGCAGGCGAAAGCTACCGATATCAACATTCCTGCGACCTTCCTCGGGGGTGATGGATGGGATCGACCAGATATCGTTGACATCGCCGGAACGGCAGTGGAAGGTAGTTTCTTTGCGAATCACTTTTCAGCCGGAGGGACCCCAGAGCAGTTAGGGAACGAAGCAACCCAATTTATTACAGCTTACACTTCACGATTTGGCATTGCACCTGACGGTCCCGCCTCGCTCGGATATGATGCAGCGAACATTATCATTGAGGCGATGAAGCGCGCACCCGATCTGACACCCGCGGCGATTCGAGATCAAATTCAGGCAACTCAGAACTACAAAGGGGCCACAGTCTTGTCGCATTTTGATGAAAATCGGCATGCGATCAAGAGTGCCGTCGTCAACACCGTCAAAGATGGAAGGATACAGCTTCATCAAGCGATCGCCCCTTAATTTTCATATCAACCTTTAGGAGACAAATAATGGCACAAACCGTTTTTCTGGGAGACCATGAACTGACCTTTCCCGGTCCACATCTCGGTACCCTTCGGGACTGCAACGCTGTACTCGATTCAGCAGAAGGCTTGCACAACCAGATAGCGGAGGACGGGTATCTTCTCGTTCGTGGCTTAATTGACAAGGAGAAGCTTATCGCGGGGCGTCGGGCTATCCTCGAATACGCCAATGGAAACGGAAAAGACGACGTTTTCAAGTCCGATACCGACATAATGGAAGCCGTCGCAGGTGAGGGAAGCCCTGGGCGGACGATGGGCACACCCGCCGTTACGCACCATCCAGCCGTGCAAGCCGTCTTGGAGGGTGATGAACTTTTCAAGTTTTTCCGAACCTTCTTCAGCGGCGATACCCGCACCTTCGATTACAAGTGGCTCCGGTTCGTCCGCCCTGATGGCTGGTCGGGCCCCCATTTCGATTTCGTCTATATGGGGCGGGGTTCAGAGCAGTTGCACACCTGTTGGGTGCCGTTCGGCGATGTGCCAGCAACGATGGGAACATTGACTGTCTTGGTCGGGTCGCATAACCTCCCAAGCTTCGCTCCGATTCGGGATACCTACGGTAAAACAGATGTTGACAGAGACGGCACCCCTGGACACTTCGGACGCGTTCCGATGGAGATCAGTGAAAAATATGGAGGAGAGTGGCAGACAGCGGATTTCGAGATGGGGGATGTCATTATCTTCACCATGCACACGATGCATACCTCTACGAAAAATCTCTCCGATAGATGGCGAATCAGTTGTGACATCCGTTTCCAACCCGCAGAGCATCCGATTGATGAGCGATGGGTCGGCAAAAACCCGATCTCTCATACGGGTAGCCAGAAGATTTCGTTCGAGGAAGCAAAGAAACAGTGGGGATTGGAATAGAGGCGCATCAGTCCCTTATTGACAGTAGGCGAGGTTAGAAACCTCGCCAGCGGCGGTGGGACGGGTTAGTTCCCTGAACAACTGTCTACATCTTTTGGGGCTTTACTTTATTAACCGAACAGTGCGCGTCGAATCTGACGTACGGCTTGACGAATCCGATCTTCGTTCTCTACAAGCGCAATTCGGATATAGCCCTCGCCGTTATGTCCGAATCCCGCACCGGGAGAGACACAGACCTCCGCCTCGCTCAGAAGTTTCATGGAGAATTCCAGGGAGTTTAGGTGCTTCCATGCCTCAGGAATCGGTGCCCAGACGAACATTGAAGCCTGCGGTTTTGGGACCTTCCATCCGATCCTGTTGAGACCATCAACAAGCACATCACGGCGTTTTTGGTAGACGGCAGCGTTTTCCATCACCGTATCTTCTGGGGTACGCAGTGCCATAATTGCAGCAACCTGGATCGGCGCGAAAATCCCGTAATCGTAATATCCTTTAATGCGAGCGAGTGCTTCGACAATCTCACGGTTTCCAGCGGCAAATCCACACCGCCATCCCGCCATATTATAGGATTTAGACAGAGAAATAAATTCGATACCGATATCCTTCGCGCCTTTTGCCTGCAAGAGACTTGGTGCCTTGTAGCCATCAAAAACAATGTCTGCATACGCCAAATCATGGATCACAACGATCTCTTGGCGTTTCGCAAAGGCGACAATCTCTTCAAAGAACCCAAGATCAACAACAGCACCCGTTGGGTTATGCGGAAAACTTAAGATTAGCACCTTGGGTCTGGGCCAAATGTCACGTGTAATTTCGGTGAGCGAGGGGATGAAATCGTTCTCTTCTGTCAGTGGTATGCTCACAACGCTTCCACCTGCGAGCACAATGCTGTACATGTGAATAGGGAAGGTCGGATTCGGGACCATCGCTAAGTCCCCATTGTCAATTAAGGCTAAAGCGAGGTGTCCGAGTCCCTCTTTTGTGCCAATAACAGCGATTGCTTCTTCATTCGGATCAATATCAACACCGAACCGACGTTCATAATGCCAACTGACTTCCCTGCGCAGGTTGTAGATGCCACGCGAAACGGAATAGCGGTGATTTCTGAGTTCTTGTGCCGCCTCCGTCAATTTATCAATAATAGGCTGCGGGGTCGGTTGATTCGGATTGCCCATCGCCAAATCGATAATATCGATGCCTTGCTGCCGACGTTCGTGTGTTAACTGTCTGAGTTTGCCGAACATGTAGGGTGGAAGTCGATTTAAGCGTTTTGAAAATATATTCATTTTTTAATTATACCTTGCGGGTCGGTCAGGTAGGTTAATAATTTCATGTCACTTTGCGTATATCCGCCTGCGCCTGCTTCGTAGTGAGAATGCAGGCTACGGGTTTTGATGCTCTCACAAGAGGTATCCTTTGTGAAACGCCCCTCTTAACTTTAACCATCAACTCGACTCCGATACAAGACAGTAAAGCACGAGTTGATGGTTAAAACCGATAACTGATAACCGCCAACTAATCATTATCTACCATCTGCCAATACGTGCGTAACCGGTCGCCCCAATTCGATATGACTCGTTTCGGACTTGGATGCATGATTTGTTGCCGATGGAGTCTCGCTTCATAGGTAAACAATTTTTCCCGACACGTCTCAACAACTTCACCGTAGGCTGTATCTTGCGCGAGGTTTCTTGTCTCTCCCGGATCGTCGTGTCGGTCAAACAGCTGCGCAAGCCCAAGTTGCTCGATGTCTGGTCCAGGCGAGTGGAAATCCTCCACTACTTTCGGTTTGTATTCTGTAACGTACTTATACTGATCAGTAACAATTGCGCGTCCCCAGTAATTGCTCTCTATGTAGGCGTAATCGCGCCAAGGAGCATCCCTGCCCTCCGCCAGCGGACGGACACTCAATCCCTGTAACCCTTCAGGTCCGTCAATACCGGCGTAATCGCAGACAGTGGGGAACAGATCAACACCAGAGACGAAATGCGTTTCGTCAAACCGATCCTTCTCTACAGGAATCTCTTCCCCCAAGCACGCGACGATGAACGGCACTCTCACACTCTCTTCGTAGAGCGTGAATTTCTGGAACATCTGGTGGCTACCGCACGCCTCTCCGTGGTCAGCACTGAAAATGATGAGTGTATTATCGTGCCGAGATGTCTCTCGAAGCAACGCAAGGACTCTTCCAATCTCTGCATCAACCTTTTCGATGAATCTGTAATAGTTCCATCTCAGATAACGCCAGTGGAATTCATCCCAGTCGCGTATCCCTTTAAGGATAGCCGCGTGGATAAGCGCGTCGTCAACTCGCCTGCAGACACGATGTAGTACCGTCTCCCGTTCATCGTAATCGAAGTTTTCTGGCAGCGGCGGCAGATCGTCTTCCGAAACAATTCCCTGCTCCAGTGGATTTGGGATACCCTTCTCCTCATGGTTGTGCAAATATTCGCACACGTCATGCGGATCAACGAAGCCGATCTGAAGGTAGAACGGTTCGTCACCATCGTAGTTCGTCAAGAAATCAGCAACTGCGTGCGTAGATGCTGAATCATAGTATGCGGCACCGCCTGCTCCAATATCCTGCTGCCCATAATAGAGGGTACGAAAACTCTCGCGGACATTTCTGCCTGGAACATGCCACTTACCGCAGTGGAATGCTTTATAGCCACCTGCGTTGAGCAATTGCCCAAGATCAGGGATTTCTGGGTGCAAATACCCGCCGTTAAACGGAACACCTGTTTCGGAGGTGTATAACCCTGTTGCCCAACTGGAACGGGCGGCCGCACACACCGGATCCGTACAAAACGATCTGCGAAAGGAGGTCCCATTTCGATGGAGTTCATCGATATTGGGTGTCCGAAGGTACGGATTGCCGTAAGCCGAAATCGCATCCCACGAGTGCTGGTCGGTGTTAATAAAAAGAATATTGGGGCGTTCGTTCATACACTGTCCCCCATTTTCTCTCTAAGCACCAGCGTCTCGAAAAAGGTTGAAGCGATAGCAATGTTTCCGTGTGCATCGAGCCACCAATACGATGGCAGAAGTCCAGCACCGTAAAGATAATAACCCTCAAGCGGAATTGGGGTCTGTGTTGACTCAAGGAAACCAAGTCTACCTTTTAGTCTAAGTTGCTCCAAGTCTTCGAGTACAGCAATGTCTATCCCATCATCTGACGCTTGAATTGTTCGCGCGAGCATTGGAACCACATCGAAGAGTGCCCAATTGCACGTCAATTCGACAGAGGCATCGACTGTTCCGGCAACGATCTCAGCACCGTTGATACGCAGCCGCACTTCTGAATCTGAGGTGAAATAGCCAGTACACGCCAATTGGGAGTATTCATCGTCGGCACTATTTCGGGCATCAACGCTCCAATTATCCCTAAGTGGACGGTAGTTTTCATCACTACAACAGAATTGCATTCGCAGATTTTCGCCGCTCGTTGTATTCTCGTATTCGACAGAATAGTACCACAGATTGTCGCGTTTGCTCCGTTCAATGACGGCTGTTCCGATGTTTAGTGTCTCCGCGTTCCCTTCCCCGTTATAGCCACGCCAGTAGTTCGGTAGTACATTGTAAACATGCGTGATAGTCTGCGCTGTCTGGGTGCCGCGTGTACCAGCTTCCGGGTTATATCCGCGAAGCGTCTCGATTAATTCTTGTGCAAATTGGGGGTTTTGGGCACCGTAATTGTAGTCGAAGGACCAGTGCAATGAATTGCTATCGCTCATGGTATTGGAATCACTTTTAATTTTACCTTGCGGATAGGTGGGACGCTTTGGAACTTGATGATTCCCGTGTTCGAGTTGAAGAAATTGAGGAAACACCCAAGCAAAAACCCCCAGCAAAAACCCTGCGCCGTTGCTGCAGGCTCCGTTTTTTGACTTATTTTAACAGATGTTCTTTACCGGATGCAGCATTATGTGCATAACGGGTCGTCTCGGGCAAGCGATAGCCACGACAGCACGCGAGGGTTAATGTGCGTGCTGAATCCAAAGAGATCCGGTGTCCTATGGATATGTACACCACCTGAACATTCTTGCGTGTGCGAACAACAGCACCGATCACCTCTCCTTTATCCATCAGGTACGTATAAGAGTCCTGTTCCGATTCCGGTTCCTCGTATCGTCCACAGAGCCGGGATTTTGCACATCCAATCGTCGGCTTATCCAAAACCAACCCCAAGTGGGATGCGAGTCCAAACCGTCTTGGGTGCGCGATTCCCTGTCCATCTACTATCACCAAATCAGGCTCAGTTTGCAACTGCGTGAATGCTGTGAGTAGCGGCGGAATTTCCCGAAAGGACAACAACCCCGGTATATAAGGAAAACGAACAGGGCTTTCAGTAACCACGCTATCTACCACCTGCAACTCGGGAAAACTGAGGACTACCACGGATGCGCGTGCGATGTCCTTTTTCAGTCCGATATCTACCCCAGCAACGGTATTAATTCTCCCAAACCGGTCTGTTCTAATCACCTGCGTGCGGAGTCCATTTTGGATCCTCCGTGCTTCTTCAGGCGTAACATCCCATGAATGGAGAGCACGATACTGCATAGCTGCCGCTGTTCGTTTTCAATGTAAACATCATTGTGTTTTGCAATGTATTAGGCACGAAAAGAGCGTGCGGTGGTAGTCCCTCCGCAAGTGCTTATAAATTATAACACAAAACACTTCGATTGTCAAGCCTTTCGGTGTAATCTACATGTTCACTGACTATTTCTTTTGCGTCGTTTCTTTGACCTCTACAGCACCAGGCTTCGTGATATGCCGGATGCCCGCGAAGAAGGCAGAAAGGACTAAGTAGCCGCCACCAATACCGATGAGGGCACCCAAACTGCCGATAATGATTTCTATTCCGTTGAACATCGTCCATACTCCTCAACATCTGATTTTTATGATAACTCTATATGAGTTTGTCGGCGTTTCTCAAATTTTGAGTTTATCGCCTAAATTATTACATGTAATAAACGAAATACTCATTAGTCGGTTTCAAATTTGTTATGTTAAGTTTTCCAACTAATGAACGAATGTTTAGAAAGTAGCAAGAATCATGCCATCACAGAAACGGCAACAGGGAAGAATAAGGGAGAAAAATGTGTGTATTTAAACACAATAGAACGGGGAACCTATGGAGTATGTAGCAAAACAGAAACATTTGATATGATGTGTTTCGGGATGAATTCTATACAAAAGAACAAATTAAACAGGGTTTTCGAGAGAATCGCTGGAGCGGCGTTAGCCAAGCATGGCAAGAATACTGGGGGGTACGAGGTGTTCAATGGATTCACCCCGCTTTAACAGTTCGCGAACCTCTGTTGAGGACATATAAGCATAAACATCGGGCAGTAGAAGGCACGAAACATAGGGGACATATCGGCGAACTTCTGGTTGATTCATGAAGGACTCTATTGTTTTAATATCTGACTCTGCCCGATTCGCGACAACGAAACGGGCTTCCGTAAACAGTTCTCCTAATTCGGTGTGGAAATCTGTATAGTACTTCGGGTCGAAGATTCGCACGAGGGTATCGTATCCGACGATAAAGTGAAACTCGGTTTCTGGTGGTAAAATAACTTTTAAAGCGGTGACCTTATCAATATACCTACCGTGGCTCGATACACCGACGGAACATCTCTCTCGACTTTTCGTATACCTTTCGAGCGTCACGAGCCTCGCAGCAAGCGGTAAGCCGAACACCGTTTTATCTACATTCGCTTTTGCCAAGAGTAGGAGCAGTTCATCCAATTCGTACTCAGCAACCGTATCCTCAATCATCTTGGTGTGCGCAAGCGTCAACGGATTGAAGGAACCTGAAAAAATGCCGAGTTTCTTACCGCGTTCAGATACGGATAGTTCTGCGCGGTGCACCAGCTCTATCCGTGGTGATGCTGTTGGATCCAACCGATTAAAGAGTTCGGTGTACCGTTCATAGTCCGGATGGTTTTCGCATTTTTGTATCAACAGATCCAACAATGAATTTGCCATTTGTCTACCTATGCTCCCATTTCGGACTCTAAATTTCTGTGTCAGGAGATTTGCATAACGATAGAATCAATCCGAGTCAATTTCGGATTTTTTTGCTTCTTCCCAGATTGCATCGAGACTTTCTAAATCTTGCGATTCAAAATTTGTGCCGCGGCGTTCTAATTCTGCTTCCATCCATTTAAAGCGTGTCACGAACTTGCGGTTTGCCCCTCGCAGTGTTTCTTCGGCTTGGATCTCCATAAAACGACACAGATTGACGATGGCAAAAAACAGATCTCCGAGTTCCATCGAAATTGCTTCGGGTTTATCCGCGCTGATACTCGCCTTGACTTCTTGGAGTTCTTCGTCGACTTTAGCGACAACGTCGGCGAGTTCATCCCAATCGAAACCGACACGCGCTGCTCGGTTCTGTATCTTCTGGGCGCGGAGAAGTGTCGGAAGCGCGTCAGGAATCCCGTCAAGCACTGATTTCCGATCCTCATAGCCCGCCTCTTGGCGTTTAATCTCCTCCCAGTTTTTCACAACTTCATCTGAATCTTCAACATCGACATTACCAAAGACGTGCGGATGTCGCCGGATGAGTTTCTCCGTCAGTGTTTCAATTACAGCGTAGATGTCAAAATCCTTATGTTCTGCTGCGATCTGTGCTTGGAGCATGATGTTTAGCAGAAGATCGCCCAATTCCTCTTTCAATTTTTGGGGGTCACCTGCATCGATCGCTTCAAGGGTCTCGTAGGTCTCCTCAATAAGTGTAGATTTCAGGCTTTTATGTGTCTGCTCCCGATCCCATGGACACCCGTTCTCACTTCTCAAGGTCGCTATGACACCGACAAGTTCTTCAAACAATTCTTTTTTCATAGAGCCTCCTTACTTCAGATCTGTTTTGTTTCTCAAAGTTTTTACATGTTTTTGGACTTCCGAGTAGCGTTTTGCTTCCGGGAAGTAGGTAAGGTAGAGTTTGTAGAGTTGTAGCGCACGCGCATAGTTTTTCTGTACTTCTGCCTCGCGCGCTCGACCTTCTAACGCATCTGCTTTGGCATTTAGCAGCTCATTGAGCAGTTGCACTGCGTGCTTTTCAAAGACGCTACCGGTATACTTATCACGGAATGCTTCTAAAGCCTTTACTGTCTCAGTGTACGGTTTCTCATCAGTTGTCTTTTTTAGCCGATTGAATTGCGTTTCGGCTTGGATGCTGAGATGTGTTGCCGATTCTTTTGCCGTGCGGCACAGTCCCACATCAGGTAAAATCTCCGCAATTTGGGTGTAAAGTGTGAGCGCCTCGCCGAATCTATCACCCTTTTCAGCGATTTGCGCCTTTTCAAGCCCAGATTCAACCTGTTTCATGGGTCCATAAGCGATAAGCCACTCCCGCATTTTTGTTTTCGTCATCCACTGTGGAGAGAGTTTGTGCGTTTCATTTTCCCACCCCTCAAAAGTCACATCTGCACCGCATTCTGTATAAAACTGCAGAGCACGTTTTGCGCGTGGATAATGTGGGTCATCCAATTCCCCTACACCATAGAAGAATGGATGCCCGCGGATGAGTTCCACTGGTGGAGGCTTCATATCCACATAGCATCTACCAGCACCAAGGACGATATTCCCCGCTAACCGATCTAAGAGTTGTTCTCCGAGAACGGTCGTTGAGTAACCACCTTGGCTGTAACCACCCATAAAAATGTAGTTTTTGGCAACGTTCAGCCGTGTTGAAATAATTTCTAACGCCTCATCGAAGAAGATTTTCTCCGGTCCCGTTGTGGTGAAGCGGAGTTTATGGTAATAGGAGTCAGTCGCGTAATTCATACCGACAACAATGAACCCATGTCCCTTTGTCACCTGTTTGAAGGGCCAAGTTGTGGCTGATCCACGGTAGCCGTGGTAACAAAAAATAACCGGAAACGAACGTTGGTGGGTATAATCAATCGGGACGTAAAGCAGAAAGGTTTTTCCTGTTTTTGGAGCCGTGATACGTACTTCTTTTCCCGGTGACACAGTAGGTATCTCGGCGGCGAACGCGCTATGGAGTAGAAGTAGCAGGAGCGTGTTGCAGCATACAATCCCCACGCTGCGGAGTGGATTATCGGAACGTGGACCTCTGATAGCACGTTTCAACAGAGTTAATACTAAAAACCGAGACTGCAACATCGGCGCAGGCGACTCATGAGAAGGGCGCGTCAAATTCCTAACCTCTTTTCTGCTTCCGCAAGGTAAAATTAAAAAACTGAAAAGACGTGTTTTCATGTGTCCGTTCCGTTTTCTTGGTCTTGAAGGGTTTCTAATTGGATGATCAACTGACCGAGTTGAAGTCGCAGCAATAACGTATAGATTTGCATCAGGAGCGTAACCTGTGCTTCAGTCGGCAAATCACTGGCATGAACCACCGCGAGCAGTCTGTCTGCGCGTTCCCGGACCTGTTCGGCTTTTTCTAAGTCATCGTCATCTGCTTCGACTGTGCTCTCTTTGATAAACTGCCAGATGCGATCCTGAATCTCCAGCATATAATTTTTTGCCATTGCGGTGCGTGCCCGTTTAGCAGAGTCTACCCAGATCGTATTTGCTTTCCAATTGAGCATAAAAGCCAGGCTATTGATTAGCACATCGCGGAGGGTATCTTCACCAGAAAGGAGTTCCTCAATATTGGTAATCCCTTCTGCCTCTGCGGAGAAAGTCCGCACGCGGGTATACTCTTTCAGGTTTTTCAGCATCAACTCGTTTTCAGCGATGAGATGCCAGAAGTCTGAACTCGTTGAAAGCAAGATCTCTACACGGTTGCAAACCGGATCGGGAACTTGCGTACGGATGCAGTAATAGTGGAGGCTGTGGAGCCGACTCCTGAGATCTTGCAAACTCTTAGTCGTCTGGAGATCCGACGGATGTGCAATGGATGGGAGAACTTCCTCCCGAATCTGATTCAAAAGTGTTGGGATAGTGCGTTCAGCATTCATGTTGCGGGTCCTATAATAGGAAAGCGTTGTCGACACGATTTTCTTGCCTAATAGCGTAGCAGGTTTTATGGGAAAAGTCAACTTGACATTTACTCCCAGAGCGTGTTAGAATGTGGATAAGAAATGCAAGGAACCGAAGGACTGCCATGAAACTGTTCATTGCTGTTGTTATTAGTATTACCTTCTTTGGGATACTCGTGGCTTTTGCCGATGAAAAATCGGACACAGCACCACCGAAAGTAGACGACACAGCACCGGATTGGACGCTCCAAGACGCGGAGGAGAAGGAACACAGCCTGAAAAAGTTGCGAGGCAAGGTCGTTTTTCTCATTATGGGCAATCGCAAGATTCGGGAGGAAGACGACAAGTGGGCAGAGGCGTTCCAGAAGGCGTACGGAGAGAACGAACAAGTTGTCGCCTACATCATTGGCGATTTACGGAGCGTTCCCGGATTCATACCGAAAGGGTTTATCAGAAGCCAACTGAAGAAAAATCCGCCTGCTGTGAAATTCCTGCTGGACTGGAAGGGGGAGGTACATAAGCGGTATCAGACGGAAAAAAAGAAACCAACGCTCTACCTCATCTCACAGACAGGCACGATCGCGTTTCACCGAAAAGCGAATTTCGATTCAGAAGCCTACGCCGAACTGAAAAAAGAGATCGACAGGCTTTTAGCAACACCCGACCCACATTAATCTCTATGCTTGACTTTGCTCCGATCATATAATGCCCTCTTTGATGGAGGGAAATATGTATGTCTACAAGAATTAAGATAGAACCTTATTTGTCTAATCCAATCTTTGCCCTTGTTGCGGGATTGCTTCTTAGTGGATTCGGTTTCTTAGCAATTCGCGTGGCAGTGGATGATGGGGTTTTTCAGATCTTAGCGTCTATTCTTCTAACCCTCTGCGGTCTATTTGCCGCAGTATATGGGTTCATAGGACTGTTGGAAGGTAGACACGTTAGAAAACTGACCAGAAGCGACTTGCAGGAAATACAGGTACTTTCTCAGAGCCTCAAGGTGCGTTATCCTACCTACATTTTGAAGGTTCAGAAATTAAAAGAAAAATATGAGGCACTTCACGAGAAGTTCCCTGAAGTCCGAGCCCATTCCGAGGAATTCAAACGTCGTATCAAGGCGTTTCAAGCCGAGTTAATTGAATTGGAAACACAACTTCACGATAACCTACAGAAGCACGCCCCCGTTATAGATAGCGATAATGTGGACGGTGTCGCGAAAAAGATTCTCTGGTCGGATAAGCAGATTCAATTGACCCAGTTAGGTACCACCTTAAAAACGCTCGCTGAAACAGAAAACCCGATGGTCCCTGAGCATTACCGTGGCGTGTTGAACCAGATACACCACGATTTCAAAAGACTTGATGGTGGCGTGCCACTCTATTACGAATTGCTGACAGCGTGTACCAGCGAAACCACAGCACTTGAAACTACCCTCGTATTGAAACAGGAAGTTGAGGAAGTTGACGCGCTACTGTCCCAACACGAAACCGAATTACAAAAGTTAGAAACGGACGCTCAAACACAATATGAACTGTCGAACATGGCATTGTCAATGTTTCAAGAACGTTTTAAAGCGTTCAAATCAGATTGCGAGTTTTGAGGGCAAGCTTCGCCGAAAGGACGAAGGGGAAAAAACATGAAATATTTTGTCACCGGTTGCGCTGGGTTTATTGGATGGAAAGTGACCGAGTTCTTGTTAGAAGCGGGGCATACCGTCGTTGGGATCGATAATATAAATGCCTCGTATGACACACGGGTCAAGCAGTGGAGGCTTGAACAACTCGAAGGCACCCCAAATTTCCACTGTCACCGTTCAGACATTTGTGATCGGGAAACATTGAAGGCAATATTCAAGAAGGCATCCACGAGGGATACTCCTACATTTGACGCGGTGATTAATCTCGCAGCGCGTGCGGGTGTAAGGCATTCTGTTGAGGATCCCTGGGTATATCAGGATACAAACGTGACAGGCACGCTGAATTTACTGGATTTATGCCGCGAATTTGAAGTGAAGAAATTTGTGTTGGCTTCTACGTCAAGCCTCTACGGAGACAATAACTCACTTCCGTTCAGTGAAGCGGCAAACACAGACGGACCGTTATCTCCATACGCCGCTTCAAAAAAGGGTGCCGAAGCGATCTGCCATAGCTACCATCATCTCCACGGCATCGACGTGACAATTTTCCGTTTTTTCACTGTGTATGGACCCGCAGGTAGACCCGATATGAGTGCGTTTCGCTTCGTACACTGGATTAGCGAGGGGAAACCGGTCATCGTCTACGGCAATGGCAAAGAATCCTCACGAGATTATACCTATCTGGATGACATAGCAAGAGGGGTAATTGCGGGGCTGAAACCACTGGGATACGAGGTAATTAATCTCGGTTCCGATAGTCCTATTGTGCTTATCGATACGATTCGGTTGATAGAGGAACTGGTTGGTAGAAAAGCCGAGCTTCTACACCAACCGTTCCATCCGGCGGATGCTCGCGCCACGTGGGCAGACATCCGAAAAGCGGAAAAACTGTTGGGGTGGCGACCGCAAGTTAGTTTTCGTGAAGGTATCACCGCACTTGTAGAGTGGTATCAGGCGAATCGCGAATGGGCAAGGCACATCGAGACAGGTTCTTAATTTTACCTTGCGGAAGAATAACGTGCGTTTGAACTATGAAATGCGTCTCTTATATCCGCTAAATTAGCAAGGGGACTGCTTTTTTTAATGCATCTGCGTCCACCTTTATCTTTGCTATCTCTACCTCGCGTTGGACATAGGCGAGCGTATGTGCCGGGGTCATAGGGGTGGCAATGTCCTGCACAATCTTATGGAGCCGCTTCACATCGGTTTTCTTGATGCCAGTCTGTGCTTCGATACGGGTGTGCAGCGCGGCTGGCGTTTCAGGTTCTTCAACGGGTGCTGCATGCTTGGAAGATGTTTTACTGTTTTTTTTCGTCTTTGATCCGGCTGTGGTAGCCGTCGGTGTCTTTGCACGGCGGGTCCGTTTCCGAGATGTCCCTTGCTTGGAAGCCTGAATTTTTCCTACCTCCAATGATTTGACCCCACACTCCTTACACAACTTCGCTGTGACATCAGCCAAGGTCATTGTTACAATCATTTCCGCGATTGCGCCGCAGAGTTCGCATTCGGCGAGATTTTCGATGCTTTTAAAGATCTCGGCATGTATTAGGAGCATCTTTTCTTTGTCGGTTTTTGTTTGCTTCTCTTTCTGACAGAGTGTGATCAATTTCTGTGCTGCTTTTTCAATTGTGTCTAAATGTCCCATGTTTTTCTCCAAAGATGTGAGGCACGGTGACCTCAAGATAAGATACTTTTGAACTTTATTTGTAGGCGAGACTTTTGAGAGGAGACGCCCTTAACGAGGATAGGAGCGTCTGTAGGACACTACGATGCAGGGGTCCTTTCACAATTATTTGGTTTGTGAGGAAGCGACGAGGGCTTTGTCTATATAGAGCTTATACTCAAAACTATCTATGAGTGCCTCACAACTTGCGGAGATAATATTCTCTGAAACACCGACGGTACTCCAAACCCTTTCACCATCACCTGCTTCAATTAACACCCGAACTTTTGAACCGGTACCTGCTTTCGTATCCAACACCCGCACTTTGTAATCTATGAGTCGAACTGTCTGCAGGGCGGGGTAGAACTGCTCAAGTGCTTTTCGGAGCGCGGTATCAAGCGCATTGACGGGTCCATCTCCATCAGCGGCGGTGTGTGCGGTAAGACCGTCTGGGGTTGTAACCTTTATAGTTGCTTCAGAACGCATAGCGAAGTCACTGAACTGTTCGATAATCACGCGGAAACCGACAGGATCAAAGAAGGATTCGTATCCGTTAAATACCTTATGCGTCAAAAGCTCAAACGATGCTTCGGCGGCTTCGTATTGGTAGCCATCCTGTTCTGCTTCTTTGAGGCGTTTGAAGAGTTCGAGCACCTGAGGCGAATCCTTGTCGTAATCGGGATACTCCTTTTCGATTTTTTTCATGATAGTGCCGCGTCCTGCTTGGTCGGAAACGAGAATCCGTTGCGTATTACCGACTGTCTCCGGCACGATATGCTCATAGGTAAGGCGGTTCTTACGGATGGCATCGGTATGTAAACCCCCTTTATGCGCAAAGGCGGAACGTCCAACATAAGGTTGACGTTCATCGTGGGGGAGGTTCGCCAATTCACTGATGAGTCGGGACACGCTTGTTATCGCTTGCAATTGTGTATCGCTGAGGCACTTTATTCCGAGTTTGAGTTGAATTGTGGGGATGATAGAGGCAAGGTTCGCGTTTCCGCACCGTTCACCGTAGCCGTTGAACGTGCCTTGCACGTGGGTTGCGCCTGCTTGCACGGCGAGCACTGAATTTGCGGCACCCATTCCTGCGTCGTTGTGGGTGTGGATACCGACAGGCAGTGATAGATCGGAAAGAACGACTTCGACACTTTCTTGAATTTCTAAGGGTAATCTGCCGCCATTCGTATCACAGAGGACGAGGCAACTCGCGCCGCCAGCGGCAGCGGCTCGTAGCGTTTCCATTGCATATTTAGCATCGTCAGCGTAGCCATCAAAGAAATGTTCAGCATCGTAGATGACCTCGCGACCATTTTCCACGAGATAATGGACAGAACTCTCAATTAATTCCAGGTTCTCTTCTGCTGTGACGCGCAGGACATCAGTGGCATGGAGTCGCCAACTTTTCCCAAAAATTGTAACAATCCTCGCACCAGTATCCAACAAAGCGGTTAAATTTGGATCAGTATCAGCAGTATAGGTAGGATAGCGCGTGCTACCAAAAGGTACGATCGTTGCGGTTTCCAAGATCAGACCTTTTGCACGCTTGAAAAATTCTATATCCTTCGGATTGGAACCGGGATAACCACCCTCGATATAGCGGATGCCTAACTTATCCAGTACCTCTATGATGATAAGTTTATCTTCAACAGAAAACGCTACGCCTTCTGCTTGGCTGCCATCCCTGAGTGTTGTGTCATAAAATTCAACCATGTTGCTTTTCACGGCAAGTTTTGGCTTCAGGCTACGCCAAAATTCGGTGTCTCCTTTTATTTTTTATCTCATAATTGTTGTTAATTTACCTTATGATATTTTAACACATCTCAGAGCAAAAGTCAAATTTTGTCTGGGTCTTACGGAGTGCCAATGGGAGAATAAAAACCTCACGCCGTGTCCTTTTTGAACCGCCAAAATCGAAGTTTATTGTTAATTATAATCGGTTTGTATTTTGACAATTCGCTCAATTGTGATAATATTAGTTATCATGAAATTTTTTGCTATCTTTCTATTATGTAGTGCGATGTTGCTTTCAGGTTGCGGGATATTTGCCACCACACCGATTCAAACCGAACCGCCGACAACTCTTGTAGATCCACTCAACAAACTACACACTGATATTGATGCCGTTTTGGAGGAAGTGTTGTTCACGAATGCCAGTATCGGTATTAAAGTGGTTGCCGTTGAAACGGGGGAAGTGATTTACGAAAAAAATAGCCACAAGCTACACCATCCCGCCTCTACAACAAAACTCTTCACAGCAGCAACTGCCTTAGCGAAACTGGGGTCAGACTTCCAATTTGAAACAACACTCTACGCTGATGCCATTGTAAAGGGTGAAGTCGTAGGAAACATCTATCTAAAAGGCAGGGCGGATCCAGTACTCCAACCGCAAGACGTTGTAAAATTGGGTGATGCATTGCTTCAAGTGGGTGTAAAGTCGATACAGGGTCAGATCGTCGTTGATGAAACATATCTCGACCCCGTTTGGGAAGGTCCGGGATGGATGCGGGACGATAGACCACTGTGGATCAGTGCTTTGAGTATCCGAGAAGTCGAACCGAATGCAAGCACAATGAGCAGAGCCTTCGCCTGTGGACACCTCTTGAAAACTACGCTTATAGAAAAAGGGGTTCACGTGACAGGTAAAATCGTCTCTGGAACAGTTCCGTCGGATGCACACAGCATCGCCAGGCATCTATCACCGCCACTCACCGATATTCTCAGACTGATGAACAAACCGAGTGACAACTGGGTCGCTGAATTGCTCTTCAAGACAATAGGTGCTGAGGTGATGGGTGAACCGGGGACGTGGAAAAAAGGGAGAGAAGTCATCGCCGAATTTTTAGGGGAAATTATGGACGCGCTGCCGACACACCGATTCGTTGACGGTTCTGGACTTTCTCGGTACAACCTCCTCAACGCCGAATTACTCACGAAGTTGCTCATCTATATGTATCACAACTTTGAATTGATGCCGGAGTTTCTGGCATCTCTTCCGATTGCTGGTGTCGATGGCACTTTAAAAAATCGGATGCAAGGCGTGTCCGCCGAAAAGGTCCTGCGTGCGAAAACAGGGACGTTGAGCGGTGTCTCTGCTCTTGCGGGTTACACCGTGACAGCAGACGATGAGATGTTTGCGTTTGGAATCCTCATCAGCCACTATGTCGGTCCAGCAAGATCGGCGCGCAGTATCCAAGATAAGATTGGGAATTATCTGACTGGATTTAGTCGTCTTCAGGGAACAAGAAAGGTAAAAGAATAGATGAAACTGAATCGGTCACTAAAGAATTACAAGCCCCGATTTCCCGTAGGCGCGGTTTGAAGCCGCGCCTATAACTTTCCTTAATCAAACCGCGATGTTATATCGGGGGGTGGGTCCCCGACAGCCGACTGCCCATCGCGTAGCAACGGCTCTGCATTGCCCCACAAGCGACTTCCATCGTGTGCCAGGAGCGGTTCCGCGGAATACTGCGCAAGGTAGGCACGTCGCAGATTACTGGTGTAGTTCGTGCCGCTGCAGTGGAAGTTGATGCTCGTGAACGCCACAATGCTCCCCGCAGGCACAATCGCAGGCACCCCTTTCTCCGGTCCGAAATAGCCTACCATATCGTTACTACCCTCTTCACGGACATGCTTCACCCATGAGCGAATCCCGATGTGCGAAAACGGCATCACGTAGACCGTACCGTTTTCTTCGGACATATCATCGAGTGCACACCAACAGGTGAGATACGGCTTGTGGTCGGGATAACCGACGTAGCCTGAATCCTGGTGCCAACTGAACTTCATTCCTGCTTCCGCCCCTTTGACGACATACTGTTCCCAAAAAAGGTACGCCGTATCGCCTAAGGTGGCACGACAAACTTCCGCCATTAAATCGCTGAATAGGAATTCGCGAAGTTTTGGCTGTTTCCTGAAGCAGTTTGAAACGAAATACCGCTTGTCGCGATGGTTGATCCCAAGGACATCCGTGTCCTGCCGGTCCATCTCGGCGTCCATCTGACTGATAAAGGTTCCGCATTCACCGCGAAGCAGCTCCAGAAGCGGTTCTGGGATAACATTCTCTAAAATAAAATAGCCTTCCTCTTGGAATTGCTGTTTCTGTGCATCGGTTATGTTCATATTTTTAATTTTACCTTGCGGAAGAACAATGTAAGTCAGGACTTTGACGCACCATTCTCACGAGTCGCCCGCGCCGTTGTTGCGGGCTTGGGTTTTGATGGAGAGCGGCCCATAATTAAGTTTCCAACCCACAAAGAGGCTTCTATTCGATATTAACTTGACGGACGACCTGACCGTTGCTCTCCCAGTAGGTGTGCTTTCCAGTGATATAGTCGGAATCACCTGCGGGTTGGATGTTTCCATTCGTATCAACCGCTCTGGAAACGACGGTGTGCTCGCCTTTTGACGGACTATTCCAGTCGAGATGCCAGATTTTCCACGCGAACTCGGCGTCCTTTTCCGGATCTATTGTCGCCTTTTGCCACGCGCCACCATCAATGCTGACCTCAACCGTTTGGATGGGAGCACCCCACGCGGCACCGTAGATACGGTATTTATCGCCAATGCGGGTTACCTTCGCCACCAACGATTTCAACTTCGTTCTACCAACGGAAGTTTCCATCCAGACGGATTCACCGTCAGCACGTTTCTCCTCGCGTATTGTGACGTAATCGCGTCCCATAAATCTTCCCATAAACCGGGTGTCGCGTACCTCAATACGTTTGAGCCATTTGACGCACGCAATGCCGTACCAACCCGGAGCGATCAAGCGCAACGGAGCACCATTCCCGTGTGGTAACGGTTCACCATTCATTTCGTAGCAGAGGAGATTTGTGTCCTGTAGGGCATCTTCAACGGACATGCTCCGTGCGAAATTTTGGCGCATTTTTACATCCCGCCGTTCCTCTTCCCCGACATCGTGTCCGAAGAAAATGACCTCAATGCCATCTTCCCTAATGCCGGCTTCTTTGAGGATCGGTGCAAGCGGTGTACCCGCCCATTTTGCGTTGCCTATTCCACCTGTGAACGTTGGAAATCCGTGATTTCCGGAGCATTCCAACGTAAAGGTCACCTCGTGTCGGGGGCGTGCTTTGATGCTCTCAATCGTGAGCATCAACGGATTTTCAACTAAACCGCTTACTTCCAGTTTCCACGTCGCGAGGTCTACTTCAGGCGTGCCGTAGTGCGATACGTTGAAGAATTTATCGTTCGGCGTGATAAAAGAATCGAGTTGATTCCAATCCAGTAAAACACGCTCTGAAGACGATTCAGGCGGTTGATCGGTGAACGGGATCAGCACTTCACCCTCGCGGCTCGGGAAGGCGTAGACTGCCCAGGGGCTGAGCAACAACCCCGTGAGCGTTAAACCGCTCTGTCGCAAAAAATCTCTACGCTCCATGGTGCCTCCTCTTTTTCTTATTCGGCGCGGCTTGTAGCCAAGTCTAAGCTTTTATTGCCGCAAGGTAGTTGGTGTTGACCTGTTCCCAATTGACGACTTTGCCCCACGCGTCGATGTAATCAGCGCGTCGGTTCTGATATTTGAGGTAATAGGCGTGTTCCCAGACATCAAGACCGAGGACTGGCGTGTGCCCCTTCATCAACGGACTATCCTGATTTGATGTCGAGTAGATCTGCAATTTCTTGTTTTCATCAACGACGAGCCATGCCCACCCTGATCCAAAACGCGTTTTCGCGGCTTTGATGAACATTTCACTTCCGACATCAAAGGAACCGAAAGTGGATTGAATAGCTTCTGCAACTTTGCCTGTCGGCTCGCTGCCACCGGGGGTCATGATGTTCCAGAAAAGCGTATGGTTCGCATGCCCACCGCCGCTGTTGATGACGGCTTGACGGAGATCTTTCGGCACCTTTTCAATATTTCGGAGCATGCCCTCAAGGGTCATGTGCTGTAAGTCGTGACTGCGTGCGATCGCCGCATTGAGTTTATTGACGTAACCTTGGTGGTGTTTTCCATGATGGATTTCCATTGTGCGTTTGTCAATATGGGGTTCAAGCGCGTCGTACGCATAAGGTAACGGTGGTAATTGCTGACCCACGTGATGATCGGCATACACACGCAACGGACTGCTCGCGAGAAAGATCCCTGCCAACGCGGTGCTTCCGTGCCTTAAAAAGTTTCTACGATTCATGAGTGCTCCTCGTGCTGTTGTTTTGAAAAGCATTTTAACAGAAATTGTGGGATTGTGTCAAGTGCCAAAATTCAGTTGATTTTGGCAGAGTAGTGTGGTAGGTTGATTACAAGTCTCATACAAAGAGACAATAATTGATAAAGGAGACAGAATACTTTATGTCTAAAGAACTTTTCCGCCTTGAACCTGTTGAACTCCGTGAGATTTGGCCCAACGAAGCGACAGATTTCACACCATGGTTGGCAAAGCCAGAAAATCTTTCTTTCCCTGGGGCAGACACTTGGTATGGATCTTAAACTTGAGGGTCAAGAGTTAAATGTTGGGAACTTTCGAGCCGACATTTTGTGCAGAAACGTAGCGGATGGCTCGCGAGTCCTGATCGAGAACCAGTTGGAGAAGACTGATCACAGTCACCTTGGTCAAATCCTAACGTATGCGACTGGATTGGATGTCCATGCAGTTATCTGGATCGCGAAAACATTCCGGGAGGAACACAGCGCCGTGCTTGATCAATTAAATGAAATTGCAGGTGAAAAGTTTCGGTACTTCGGGATAGAGGTTAGGGTATGGCAGATTGGAGACTCAACTCCTGCACCACAATTTGAGATCGTCTCCAAGCCGAAGGATTGGAGAAGCACGATAAGTCGGAAGGCGCAAAGGGCAGCATCCAAGGATACCTCTGAAACTCAATTACAACAGTTGAAGAGGTATTGGACAGAATGGGACGATTACATGATTCAGAAACTCGGTAAGCGGAGTTTCCAAAATTTCGACATGGATCCCTATGGGAGTGAATTCATCATAGATGCCTATCGGATCCACGAAAAGAAGGAGATTGGTGTTAGACTCTGCATAGTAGGGGAAAACGCTAAGAAATACTTCCGTTTGCTAAAGGAACAGCAAGAAGAAATTGAGCGAGAATTTGCTGAACCCATTGAATGGGACGAACGTCCTCTACAGGGATATAGCCAGATTTTCTTACAGAAGACGGATACCGACCCAACAGACGAAACCGATTGGCTCAACCAGCATGAGTGGCTTGCAACTAAACTTGAAAAGTTTGACGCGGTTTTCCGTCCACGCATCAAAGCACTCAATGCCACAAACCGAAAATTCCTAGAAGACGAAGATGAGGTATAAACATGAGTGTAGTTTGTAGTAGGGCAATTTATTGCCTGTTCCTCAAAGAGAACACTCAATGAAAAACGCTGATGCCTTTCACATCCTCGCGTTAGATGGCGGTGGCACTCGCGGTATATACACCGCCCAGCTCCTTGCCAAGATTGAACAGGCTTTTGGGACATCCATCAAAACCTATTTCGATCTCATCGCTGGAACCAGCACAGGCGCAATTATTGCCGGTGCCGCCGTCTCCCACATACCTATGCAAAACATCGTCGAACTTTTTGAGACGGAGACACCCTACATATTCCGAAGAAGATGGTATCGCATCCCGTTGTTCCTCAGTAAATATCCAAGCGAACAACTCGCCCAAGTTATCGCCAAGCATATTCCGGCAACACCTCTCGGTGAAATCGCGACCCCATTGATGATAACAAGCTCAGAGATCGCCAAAAGTGAAGTTCACATTTTTAGATCCGATTATGGACATCGCGATTCGGAGGGTACGCCTCCTACAGGTAAAGATGTGAGTTTGAGAGACGCGATCCTCGCTTCCTGTGCCGCGCCTACATTTTTTGCACCGAAATCCGTCGAGAATCTCTTGTTAGCAGATGGCTGCTTATGGGCAAACAACCCTTCCACAATTGCGGCCACAGAGGCACTCTCAGCGTTCGGAAAAGAACCACAAGAGATTCGGATGCTGTCCGTTGGCACAGGACATTCGGTAAATATGTATCGCAATAGACGCGGATGGGGATTTATCACGGGGTGGGGTGGTGCGAAGTTAACCTCCTACGTAATGACATTGCAAGCCCAAGCATCCGCACATACAGCGAAACTGTTGCTAAAGGGCAATTATTTACGCATCAATCCAGAAATAGATCGTTGGGAGATAGATACTCTTACGCAGTTGGACAACTTGAAATCTCTTGCCGAGCGTGATTTTGAGAGGTATGCCGCGGAGATTGAGGCATTTTTTTCATCTAAGTCAAATAAAGTTTAGTGATTACCTGAAGACGTGGTTTTCACGCGTCTCTTCACTTTTCAACAGAATCCTGCAGTCTGTGATTTAGACTTCCGAATATACTTTTCTGTAAAAAAAATTGACATTAAATGTTTAAAAATGTATAATATGGGCAATCTGGCGAATTTTTTCCGTAACACGTGGTAATCTTCTTTTTGGGATAAACCTTATCATGGAGGTCCCAACAATGAATATCCGAGACCGTGTTCACTTCGCACCGCAAGATCCTTTGTGCTTGAATTCGTTGGCGGTTTCGCGCCTGAGTCATAACGAATTGAAGTGCATCAGCACCCATTATCGACCGGTACTCAACAACGGCGTTGGTCCCCGGTTCGTGCTGGGATGTCAACAGCCAGATTGTTCCAAGGGAAGGGGACATGCGGGGCACTCGGATGACAGCAACAGTCTCAGGAAATGTGTTGTAGGAGGTGCTCATTTTCACCAACTACTAACGGATGAGTTGCCCCTTCCTGCGGAAGATGGTAATCCTCGAACGGTTGAAGTCGGCGTTAAAATCGAAAAGAAGCGACTCAGTGTCTGTTGATTGATATTGAGTCGCTTTTTTATTTTAATTTTTTTGCCGAGAAATGATAGTAACCTTTTGTTACGTTACCGAAAAGGATAAAGATTTTGAATTTCATGGATTGACAATGTTATACCCAATTTCGTTCCTTGGGATAGGATTTAACTATACCCAATAAGGGAAGAAGAGGAGGAAATTCTCATGGCAGCCCTCAAACGAATTATAGGCGTTGTACTTATCGTCATTGCGGCGATAGTCGCCATCCAGACGGTACTCGAACCGATTTACCATACTTCCACCGATGATAGTCCGTATAGTTCCACTTGGGACTATATCAACTGGCTCTCTGCTATTTCAATAATACTGGGCGTGATATTCGGCTACATTCGCATGAGCCGTGCTGGTGCGGATTCGAGCGTCCAAGAGTTCATAGCGGGGAATGTAATGTTCTATGGGTTCATGTTCGCGGCTATAATCTTCTTCTGGAACTGGTTCGGCATCAGCAGCATTGGGTCGGACTTTACTGCTGTCGGTCATAATACCCGATCGTTGATTTGGATTCTCTTTGATGCCATACTCCCGTTGTTGAACGGTGCAATGGGTATGTATCTGATACGTTCCAGTGCCAGTGAATAGGTAGCAAGAATTAATATTCCGGTTCGTAGTGAAGAGAGTTATTGAATGAAAACACTACTATGATCCTAAACGCGAAGTGCGTGCTTTTCAAGTGCGCACTTCACTTTTTTGTGGACAACTTTCAGGATTCCTGGTACCCTTTATTTCTACCGTAAAATATACAATACAGCGCAAACCGGCGAGGTTAGGAAACCTCGCCTACCGCGGGGTAGGTATTTTCTCGTCTACTTTACACCGAAATGTCCACACATTTTGATAATTTACTATAAAACAATAACGTCATAGGAGAAACTCTATGGAAATAAGATCGAATCGGGTTAAACAGAAGTTAGCAGATGGTGACCTCGCGTTCGTCATCTCAGGGTTGATAAGTGCCGACGATATAGATACCTTCGGTCCGAACGGATACGACGGTGTATGGTTGGAAGGCGAACACGGACGAGTGGATGCGGCACAACTCGGCGACCTGACACGTGCCTGCGATCTCTGGGGGATGACCTCTATCACACGGATCAATCGTAATGATCAAGGACTTATCTACCGCACATTAGATTGTGGGTCAATGGGCATCTGCGTTCCGCATGTCAACACGAAAGCGGAAGCGCAAAATGTCGTGGATGGTACGAAGTTCGCACCGATCGGACACCGGGGGATGTATACCAGTCGCCAAGGGTATGGGGTGGACAACTACTTTGATGTCGCCAACTCACAGACACTCGTTATTGTCTTGATTGAAGACATTGCCGCGGTTAACAACTTGGACGATATCCTTACCGTCGATCATATTGATGTGTTTTTCGTAGCACCATCGGATTTAGCGACTTCTATGGGGCATATCGGGAATCTTACGCATCCAGATGTTCAGAATACAATTGATTCCACACTTGCTCGTATCCAAGACACAGGACGGGTTGCCGGGACTTTGACAACCGATGCAACCGTTGAGAAATACGTAAAGGCAGGCGTGCGGTTCCTGATGACAGGCGTTGGTGGATGGATTACATCAGCGGCAGCGGCGTTTAAAGAACGCGCGGAAGGCGCGAAATCCTAACACAGTTCACTGCAAAAGGCGTGCTCTTCTTTTATCTGCGCGGTTTCTAACCGCGCATTTTTATTTCTCGTAAAGTCCATAATTACGTGAACACTTTTATTGTAGCGTAGACTGTGAGTCTGCGTGCTAAAGGGAACCCAAACTAACAGTTTATGCTACATCAGTCCCCTTATTTTTCGACTTTACTATAATCCAAAGCTGCTACGCCAAAAAGGTTACTCCGCCAGATGACTCTCTGCCCTGCCAGACAGAACCTGTTGGGTAAGTGTGTTGTTCGATGAACTCCGGGTACATTTCAAGCCCCCAACCGGGGACCGTCGGCGTAACATAGGCACCCTCGCGCACCTGAATCGGGTGCAAGAAAACGTCCTCTTGTAAGAAGTTGAGGTATTCAACGACTTGTGTTTCCGAATGCGCGGCGACGCAAATTTGATCCCAAATGGCGTAGTGTTGGATCATATTACACAACCCGATGCCACCACCATGCGGGCAGACAGGGATATCGTATTTCGCTGCCATCAAGATGACGCCGAGTACGTCGTTGACACCTCCGAGCCGCGTCGCGTCAATCTGGCAGTACTGAATCGCTCCACTCGTGATTAATTGTTTGAAGATAACAGGCGACGGCACCTGTTCCCCTGTAGCAACGCCAATACCTTGTTTCTCTAAGGCGCGTGCAATTTTCACGAAGCCGAGTACATCGTCGCGGGCTGTCGGCTCCTCAATCCATGTCGGTTTGAATTGTGCTAATGCCTCCATATAGGTGATCGCTTCATCGACACCCCATATTTGATTTGCGTCGAGCATCAAACGTGCCTCTGGACCGATCGCCTCTCGGATGAAGGCGAGACGTTTCTTATCAAAATCCAGATCCTGTCCGACCTTCATTTTGAAACAGTCGAGTCCGGCGGCTTTGACCTGATTCACTGTTTCGATAATCTGTTGATCCGTGAGACCGAGCCATCCTGCTGTAGAGTAAGCCTTCGGTCCCTGTTGACGGAGGTTTTGCTCTCGGGTTTCTCGACTGTTCCAGTGTGTATTGAGAATTTCCTCTGCTTCGTCAGGTGTCAAGGCATCGCGCAGGTACCTCCAATCGATAGACTGCACGATCTTCTCCGGTGGTAAATCAACGAGGAGTTTCCAGAGCGGTTTATCAGCGAGTTTTGCCCAAGCATCCCACATCGCGTTGACAACGCTCCCGATCGCCATTCGGCTAACACCGTCAGCAAGCCAGCGCAATTGGTGATGGTCAACAAGAAGCTTGTGAAACGCACCGGGATCGTCAATGAAAGTCGCCATCTCCATCCCAACAACGAGTTGGGCAAGGTCTTTAACCCCGTAAGCGATCCAATCGTTTCCGGCACCAGCGGTGAACGCTACGGATATACCTTGATGTCCTGTGCTTGTTTCAAGGGTCGTTAGAACTGCGGAATAATTCGGTTTTTTATGAAAAGGGTCGGAACCCAGTAGCGTATCCGATGTGGGAACGCGCAAATCAACAACGTCAACTTTTATGATTTTTCCTAAACTATCCATGTTTGCTTGACTCCTTTTTCGAGAGAGTATATAATAAATTGGCATGAAAATCTATACTAAATTTGGCGATTCTGGGGAGACCGCGCTTTATGGCGGAACGAGGTTAGGGAAAGATGAACCGCGTATTGAAGCGATTGGCACTGTTGACGAACTGAACGCTTATATCGGTTATGCACAGACTCTTGTTGAGGATACTGATCTTTCCGAACTCATGGCGCGCGTTCAGAACCATCTCTTTGATGTCGGTGCGGATTTAGCAACACCAACGACACATACGAAAGCCGCTGAATTTCGCATACCCGCAGATTTCACCACAGAGATGGAGACCGCAATAGACACATTATCTGAGGAACTTCCGCCGCTGACGAACTTTATTCTACCGGGCGGTTGTACTGCTGGTGCTATTTTACATATCGCACGTGTGGTGTGCCGTCGAAGTGAACGGTGTGTCGTGCGTCTCGCACGCGAAGCAGAGGTCAATCCTGAAATAATCAGGAGTTTGAACAGACTGTCGGACCTCTTATTTGTCCTTGCTCGAACAGTGAATTTCCGAGCACAAACGCCAGAGCCGATTTGGGAGTCACAATCAGACCCTTGAAAAAGCGGATGTATTAAGATGTTGTATTATGGCAGGATTTTCAAATCACGCGCACTGAAAATCATAACTGGAGTCTTAATAACCCAAGTTGCCCCTTTGCAGTACAATCTGTTTCGCTTGAACATCCTGGCGATTTTCCTCATCCTGAAACCATACACAAACTATAATTTGATTTATGCATCAAATTTGTGTATAATTAATCATCTTCATTATAACGATTTATCAATCTCTTATTAGTAAATTTCCATGCTCATAAGTTCTTGCCCAGTGGCAATTTAGGTTTATCCGCTTTTTAGGATGTCTAAATGTAAACACGACTTAATCTTCCAGGAGGACCCCTTAACTAAGATTCTTTTTTAAGGTACAACCAGACTATGCATAATCCGACTAAAATTAGTTTTTGGTTTTATACGTTTACGTTGTTCGTATACTTCAATTCCTTTTTCCCAAGCAACACCGATGCACAAACCGATAATGAACCATCCCCAACACCTGAATTCACCTTCACCTATGAGAGCGTTGATGTACCAGGCGTAGAGTTTTTAGCACTCACGGCAAGTTCCGACTTTGAGGATTATGCCGGCTACACGAAGAGTGCGGATGGGGAAAAAATGGTTGCCTTTACGCTCATAGCTGGCGTTTTTACGACGTATGACTTCCCCGGTTCACAGAACACCTACTTCTATGCGTTCGGCAATAATGGGTTAGCTGCGGGATACTACGAGGACAGCGAGGGTCTCCACCACGGGGTCATCTTAGAGGATGGCGAACTTCGGGAATACAACTTCCCGGGTGCCGTCGAAACGGAGATATACGGTTACAGTGATTCGAGGGAGGTATTGACGGGTAATTTTATAGATGCGTCCGGTGTTCGCCGCGGCTTCTCAGGAGACATCACCGTTGAGGTACCCGGGGCAACAGCGACTTATGCCGATTTTGTGACTGCGGCAGGTGCTGTCACAGGAAGTTACATAGATGCTGAAGGTCTATATTATCCTTATCTGCGTACCCCAAATGGCACGTTTGTATTTCATAACTATCTGGAACCCTCCAATCTGGAATACTCTTTTGTGCACGGTATCACGGATAC
This sequence comes from Candidatus Poribacteria bacterium, assembly GCA_965208635.1. GTDB lineage: Bacteria > Poribacteria > WGA-4E > WGA-4E > WGA-3G > WGA-3G. Next base: position 2,837,521 of record OZ242349.1, on the reverse strand, counting down.
AAGAATTATCGTCACTCGAGCCAAAGCCGTGGGGGACATCCCGCGCTCCTATGTCGGCACATCCCAGCAGGGCGTATCTGAATTAGAGTTTCCGGGCAGCGTTAGCACAGAAGGCTGGAATATCAATCAGGACGGTTCTGTCGTCGGACACTACGACTCAGCGGATGGACGTAGACATGGGTTTATCGCCAGACCCACCGCGGAAACTGCTGCAAAATTTAGAGATATAGCGTATCCCCCACCACCCGAATTCAACTACATTTATGAGAGTATTGATGTGCCGGGTGTAGATTTTTTAGCGTTGACGGCGAGTAGCGACTTTGAGGGTTACGCCGGCAACACCCGGAGTGCTGATGGTGAAAAGATCGTCGGGTTTACGCTCATAGACGGCGTTTTCACGACGTATGACTTCCCCGGTTCACAGAACACTTACTTCTATGCGTTTGGCAATAATGGGTTAGCTGCGGGACACTACGAAGATAGTGAGGGTCTTTACCATGGTGTCATCTTAGAAGATGGTGAGTTGCGGCAATATGATTTTCCGGGTGCCGTCGAAACAGAAATATACGGTTACAGCGATTCGACAGGGAAACTGACGGGGAGTTTTATAGATGCGTCTGGTGTGCGTCGCGGCTTCTCAGGAGACACCATCGTTGAGGTCCCTGGGGCAACAGCGACTTATGCCGATTTTGTGAATGCAGCAGGTTCTATCGTAGGCAGCTACGTAGATGCTGAAGGTCTCTATCATGCATACGCACTTCCCTCGACTGGCAGGTTTATAATTCTGGACTATTTGGAACCATCGAGTCTGGAATACTTTTTTCTTCACGGTATTAACGATGCAGAGGGAAGCGGCGTGTTTGTGGTTGCCCGAGCCAAAGCTGTGGGGGACATCCCGCGCTCCTATGTCGGCTCATACCGGTATGGACTACATGAATTGAAGTTTCCGGGTAGTGTCAGTACGGAGGGCTGGAATATCAATCAGGACGGTTCTGTCGTCGGACACTATGACTCACCAGATGGACGCAGACACGGGTTCATCGCCAGACTCGACACCAAGGCAGAGTACGACCGTTTTAGTAACGTCTACACCGTCACGCTGTCTAAAGGGTTAAACATGCTTTCTATGCCATTGGCATCCCCAACCCCTATGATGGCTAAGAACCTTGTCGCACTGACAGGGGCAACAACGATCATAGCGTTCGATGCCCCCAATCAGCGTTTTATCGGTTGGACGCCAAGCGCACCTGATGACGGTTTTCCAATTGAAGGTGGAAAAGGCTATATCGTCAATGTCCCAGAAACTCGCAACTTTGCCTTCGTCGGCGCCCCGTGGACAGATCCAACCGAGGCTGCCGCAGCAGCACCCGCCACACCCACACAGATGCCGCAAGAAGCGTGGGCGTTCGTTGTTGATGGACACTTGAAAGGTAAACCCGCGTTTGACGGGTACAACGTCATCGTTCGTAACTTGAGAACAAACAGCATCATAACTACCCCAGTGCAAGGGAGTTACTTCGCCGCCGCAACTGCCGATCTGACGCGACGGAGCGTCGTCCAAGTCGGTGACGTGATTGAATTGCGCCTCATCGGTCCAAATGGAAATGCTGAATTACAACCCGTCAGTCTCAAAGTGACGCCTGAGGACTTGGCAAATGCGGTCTTGTCTGTCAGGCTTGATAGCATCGGTAAACCGACACAGAACCTCCTGTTGCAGAACTACCCGAATCCATTTAACCCGGAGACGTGGATTCCATATCAACTCTCCGAAGACAGTCCTGTATTGATATCTATTTATGATACAACGGGTAAGTTGGTTCGCACACTTTCGCTCGGTTTTCAATCCGCAGGCTTCTATAATAGTCAAGGGCGTGCGGCGTATTGGGATGGACGGAATGCCCTTGGAGAACGCGTTGCGAGTGGTATCTATTTCTACCAGTTGACGACCTCCACCTTTCAGCAGACACGACGACTCGTCATTGTAAAGTAGGGACCATCCGTATAGAACTTGCAAACATCCCAGTTATATAGGATGATGTGTTAGACTTAAGAAGATAGTGTATTGCGCTTGAAAAACTCTTACGTTTTATCCATCCATTATTTTTTACAAAGGAGATTAATAATGAATTTGAAATTAGTAAACCTATTCCTAATCATTCTCATCGCACTTGTTGCGTTGACGGGTTGTGAAAAAGCACAAAGAATGGTAGTAGATGGCATGCCAGCAGATACTGCCATGGATGAGACGATGACCGATATGGAAGCGACTCCAGTGAAGTTTGTTTTGTTGATTGACTACCCGGAGGGTGGGAAAGATGCCTATATCGCATGGGTCACATCCGTTGTACCAGATCTGCAAGCTCCCGAAGAGGTTGTCCGGATAAGATCTTACGACAACGAGGACCCGGAAATGAGTCCGAACCGGCTCGTTGAATGGGAATTCAATAGTTTCCTCGATATGGCGACCTATCTGAACCGCCCAGAGATCGCTGCCATACTCGGAGATATTCCGAACCATACAAGCGTAACAACCGCGCATACGTTTATCCAGCGTTCCGACTACTCAAAAGGCGAAGGAGGCAATTGGCAAATTAAAGGTATCCTTCTGATTGATTATCCACTTGGTGGGAAACAGGCGTACTTGGAATGGGTTGCGTCCGTTTCTCAAGCACTCGTCGCCCCATCTCAGTTGAAAGCGACGGCCTCTTACGACAACTACTATGGTGAATCCCCGCACCGGCTCGTCGAATTGGAATTTGCGAACCAAGAGGATATTGATGCTTATGAGGCATTGGAAGAGATAATGGCAATTGAGGCTGAACTTGACAACCAGGCGGGCAGCTGGGTGCTACATACATTTGAGTTGCGCTCAGATTACATCAACGAATAATATTTTGTCACTTGCTTGCTTTTTGGAGGCGCGCTTTCCGAGCGCGCCTCTCTTTTTTTATTTCACCGTGCGTACCCTGGACCGTTCCATTCCCTACCGAATGCCAAACTATGGGGTTCCTCAAAGGGGCGGAACGGCACCATATCCGCGATCTCCTGAAGTCGTTCTAAGACCTCCGAAGGCAACGGACCGGCTTCAACAGCACGAACATTCTGCTCAACCTCTTCCACGGATTTCGCACCAACCAACACGGTAGAAATATCGGGATTGGATATAACCATACGGATACCCGCCTCCGGAAGCGAGAGTTCGATCTCGTCCAAAAACCGGTAGAGCGCTCTGAACTGTTCCTGACGCGGACGGCTCAGCCACCATGCCCCCGTCTCTACTTCGGTGTGGCGACGTGACAATGCGCCCTGTTGTAAGGGGGCCCCGATGACAATTCCCATATTTTGTCGTTTCGCTTCTGGAAAAATTGAGATTGCTGCTTCACGCCAGAGCAGACTGTAGTTCTGCGCCGCCAACACGACATCGTAGACCCCTGTCGCCATAATTGCGGGGAGTTGGTGTGCGGTAGTGCCGCCTAATCCGGCGAAACGGACAATTCCCTCGGCTTTGAGTTCCGCTAACAACTCACAGACCGGTCCATCAAAGGTTTCGTGGCTTGTCCACCAATCGTATTGTCCAGGTCGATCGGGTTCATGCACCATCAAAACATCGATGGTGTCCCTTTTCAGCAACCGTAGACTCTCTTCCACCGACTGACGCAAGAGTTGTTTGTCCTTTGGATCAAAAGGTTGCGGTCTACCACCGATTTTCGTGGAAAGATAGTGCGGTTGCAGCACACCATCTAAGGCTTCCCCAACGACCTCTTCACTGTTACCGTAGCTTGGTGCGGTATCGACATAATTAACACCGAGTTCCAGAGCGCGACGAATGGCGTTGCGTCCGTCCGCGCGATTCCTACCGCCAACCGATGAGACAAAGAGTCCACCCATTCCTAAAACACTCACTTCAAGCCCTGTCCGTCCGAGAATTCGCTTCTCCATAAGCTGCCCCCTTCGTTATCTTCATAGCGTTGACACATACGATGATACAGAGTTTACAATAGATTCCAACGCGCGTCAATGTCTAAAGTCTTTATATGCGATAGAAACAATTTTTATGTCTCTATCGAAAGCAAAATTTGTTTGACACAGTCCCACCGAATGTGATAAATTGATTAGCAACTCTTACCAAAAAATGCCACAGTTAAGCTTGAACCTATGGATAGCAGGAGCGTAAGTTTATGAGTGATTTACAGTTACAACAGTACCTCTTTGATGTACAAGGTTACCTCGTCGTTGAGAATGTCTTAAGTCCAGAAGAGGTTGCGGCACTCAATCAATGTGTTGACGAACAACAACTTCCCACGCCGGGAAAGGTTCAAAGGTTTGGAAGTGCTCCAGAGGGTCCAGGTTTTCTGCAGTGGGGAAAACCGTTTTGCGATTTGCTCGACCATTCCAAGATTATGCCGATACTTCAATTTCGTCTGGGAGATTGCTTTCGACTCGACCGAATTTACGGAATGTACATGCGGGAAGGCATGCCACGCGGACGGCTGCACGCAGATTATGGTGCGACCTCTCCAACAGCAAGAGCAAAGCCAGGAGAATACTACTCCTTTCGAGATAACGAAATCCATAACGGATTCGTTGTCGTGACGTGGAACCTCACCGATGCCGGACCAGAGCATGGTGGATTTTGCTGTGTTCCGGGCAGCCATAAAAGCAATTTTAAACTGCCACGACAGATAGATGATGCCCCCGAAGATGCACCCTGTGTCATCATCCCAAAGGTACCAGCAGGTTCAGCGATCCTGTTTACTGAAGCCCTGACACACGGCACAGCGGCATGGAACGGCAAGCATCAACGCCGATCTCTGTTGTACAAGTATTGTGTTTCACACATTGCGTGGAAATCCCAGCGCATGACCCCACCGGAAAGTATAGAACTCACAGAACGTCAGAAGATTCTCTTCCGTGAACCTGGCGACCCATACCGCCACTTCCCATCGCTGTTTGACGCAGCATAATTAATAGCAGAGGTAGACGCGAACACTGATATGCCAAATTTCACGCAGAACCAGTTACAGAAGATCACAACTGACATTTTTGAAGCCGGCGGTGTCCCCAGCGATGAGGCAGAGATTATCGGGGAACTGCTCGTCGCTTCAAACCTCGCAGGACATGATTCCCACGGCGTGCTCCGTATTCCGCAGTATATTGGACTCATCGAATCCGGGCTCATTCAGCCGGGAGCACCGATGGAAATTGAACGTGAGTCGGCTTCGCATGCCCTCATCAACGGCAATTGGGGCTTTGGACACGTCATTGCGCAGAAGGCAATGTCGCTCGCTATAGAGAAGGCACAGTCAAGTACCATCAGCGCAGTCAGCGTCTACAATTGCAATCACATTGGACGTATCGGGAGTTATCCACTGATGGCGGCTGAAACCGGTATGGTAGGCATCACGATGGTAAATGCAGGTGGAACTGCGCTTTACGTCGCGCCCTTCGGTGGACGCGATGGACGGCTCGCAACCAATCCGATCGCGATTGCCACACCCACCCGCAATGGACATCCGATTCTGCTTGACATCACAAGTAGCGTTGTTGCACAAGGTAAGATTCGCGTTGCAGTGAATCGCGGTGAGTCCGTCCCCCTCGGTTGGCTTACCAACAGTGAAGGCGAACCGACAACGAATCCACGGGACTTGATGGAATCTCCGCACGGTGCGTTGTTGCCACTCGGCGGGATTGTTGGGCATAAGGGATACGCCCTCGGTCTAATGATTGACATCTTGGGGGGTGCGTTGTCGGGTGCGGGTTGCAGTGGATCGGGAAACACCCGGCTCCAGAACGGGGTCTTGATGATTGCACTGGATATTGCTAATTTTACGCCGCTTGATGACTTTTATGAACATGTTGACGGACTCGTTGCCCACGTGAAAGCCTCACCCACCGCCCCGGGATTTGATGAAATCTTGACACCGGGCGAAATCGAGGCACGCCAAACAGAGCAGCGTCTGCACGAGGGCATTCCTATTGATAACGAGACATGGCGGCAGATCCAAGAGACAGCAGCGGAGGTCGGGATACCCGAGCTTGAATTTTGAGCCAATTGAAGCTGCCTGTTCAAACAATCATATTCGATTTCGATTATACGTTGGTAGACTCGGCGCAGGGAACAATTGATGGTGTGAATTTCGCGTTTGAAGAAATGGGTTTGCCGATCGCTTCTGATGACGCGGTTCGTCGGACAATCGGTCTGTCGCTACCGGATATACTAACGGCGTTAGCAGGGAACGCATACGCCAAGTATGTTGACGAATTTACTCGGCTGTTTTTTCAGCGTGCTGATGAAACAATGGTTGCGTTGGCGGAGTTTTATCCGGGTGTGCCACAGACGGTGAAGGCGTTACGGGGACTTGGTATCCAACTCGCCATCGTTTCTCAGAAAACTCGTCGCTACATTCAGCCGATTCTTGAGAAAGAGAACCTGTTGGACCCTTTTGAAACCATCGTTGGTGGTGGGGATGCCGCGTATAAACCGGATCCTGAAGGTCTACAGCTGGCGATTGCGCAAACAGATAGTGCCGCCGAAAATTGCCTCTACGTCGGAGACAGTGTGACGGATGCTGAAACTGCGCGACGCGCCGATATTGCGTTTATCGCTGTGCTATCGGGTGTTACACCACGAGCGGCTTTTGAAAGTTACAATGCTTATGCGATTCTTGAAGATGTGTCTGGTATATTGGGTTTAGAGCTTTTGACAAAACCTCAGCTATTATTATGATCGTATTTAGCGAGAAATCTCAATGCAAAATCAACAACTAACTATCGGTGAGTACCTTCTGAGAAAATTGCAAAGTTACGGTATTGACCACATTTTTGGTATTCCCGGTGATTATGTAGTGCAGTTTTTCGATATGATCGAGCAAAGCCCTATTCAACACATCGGCACGACGCGCGAAGAAACCGCGGGATTTGCTGCAGATGCCTATGCCCGGACAAAAGGCATGGGAGCTGCATGTGTGACGTATGGGGTCGGTGGGTTATCAATGATTAACGCTGTTACTGCCGCCTACGCTGAAAAGTCACCACTCATTGTAATTAGCGGCAGCCCAGGGATAAACGAGCGTAGTGAAGAAGGACTTTTGCACCATACAGGTAAAGATTTCTACACACAACACCATATTTATGACGAGATAACCGTTGCATCCGCACTCCTTGATGAACCCTTTACCGCCTTTAACGAGATAGATGGAGTACTCGACGCTGTGTATTGGCACAAGCGTCCCGGCTACATTGAATTACCACGGGATATGGTAGGTATGCAGGGGTCACTCTATCAACGTCCTTCAACGGGCGACCGCCAGAGTGACCCGGAGACATTAGAGGCTGCTTTAGCAAATGCAATTGCGTTCATAAATCAGAGCGAAAATCCTGTCATTTTGGCAGGTGTGGAACTCCACAGATTCGGCTACCAAAACAAATTACTCCAACTTGCCGAAGAAAAACAGTTCCCCGTGGTGACAACGCTGCTGGGCAAATCGGTAATGCCAGAGGCTCATCCGCTCTACTTGGGTATTTACGGCGGCGCGATGAGCAGGGAAGAAATCGCAGTACTTGTTGAATCTTCCGATTGTCTTATCACCCTCGGTGCCTTTATGACCGATGTCAACCTCGGAATCTACACGGCAAACTTGGATCGCAGTCGCCGGATATACGCAACCTCGGATAAAATCTCGGTTGGCTACTCTACCTATGAAAATGTCACCTTTGAAGATTTTATTGATGGATTGTATTCTCCGAAACTCTGTGAACGGGGGGACATAGATTTGGAGTGGGTCACGGAAGTGCCAGAACCTTTCAAGATGATGCTCGACGAGCCGCTTACAATGCGACGCCTGTTCCAACACCTAAATCTACTGCTGTGTGAAGACATGATAGTTATCCCTGACATCGGTGACAGCCTCTGGGCGGCTTTAGACTTACGGCTTCCGGCACGTACCGATTTTATTGCGCCTGCCTACTACACCTCAATGGGGTTTGCAGTTCCCGCCGCAATCGGTGCCCAACTCGGCAAACCCACAGTCCGACCACTTGTCATCGTAGGAGATGGTGCGTTTCAAATGACTGGCACCGAACTCTCAACGACTATTCGCTACGGGCTCAATCCGATTGTTCTGATTTTAAACAACCAAGGGTACGGCACTATCCGTCCCTTTATTGAAGGGCCCTTTAACGATATAGAAAATTGGAACTACACCCATGTACCGGAACTTTTTGGCACAGGACGCGCATTTGCTGCCCGTACGGAAGGCGAATTTGATACTGCCATGAAAGCGGCACTTGCTGAGACACAACATTTTGTCTTGATTGAGGCGGAACTTGACAAATCGGACATGTCACCCGCACTGACTCAGTTGGCAGCCCGAGTGTCTGAAAAAATTTGAGTCGGGAAGTGAAGTCTCCGTTCTTTCATCCGCACTCAGTTGGGATTTCATCTGCGGTTCAAATGCTTGAAAGCAGTCGTCAATTTCGCAGAAGAGTGGTACAATGTTCATTGGCAATTCCTTTTGGTATTCGACTTTGACTACTAAACAATCGCAAAGGAGCCCAATCAAATGATGAAAACAATGATTTTATCTACCTTCTTCGGGGTTCTGTTCATTTTTTCAGCGAGTGGAGCGTTCCTGCCAGAGGGAAACGGTGATGTGTTTGGGTTGGAATATGGGGAATCAATCGTTGGCATTCCGCCGAATACACCTAAGATTGATGGGGATCTCAACGATTGGAAGCATGCGGTCTGGATCGCCTTTGACTCCGAGCAAGAACTGCTTCGGGGTAAAGGTGCGTGGAAGGGAAAAGACGATCTGACGATGACGTGGTCGACGATGTATGATGCGGAGACCTTCTATTTCGCAGCGGCGGTGCGAGATGATATTTTTGCACCAGCGGCAAATGCGGCACAACCTTGGACGGGTGATACGATTTTTCTCTATATTGATTGGGAACAGGTCGGAGCTGGGCAACCGTCAAGCAAACCTAATTTCGCGTTTATCAAGAAAAAAGCACTCGTTTCTGACTTCAGTGGGGGCAAAAATCCGAATCTCCCTAAGTCCGATATTGCGGTTGTCCCGACACCGGAACTGGGTAAAGGGGGCATGATTTACGAGGTCGCGATGCGGTTTGAATGGCTCACCGATGTCAAAATCAAGGAGGGAACGGAAATCGGTTTCACCCCCGGATACGAGGAAGGAACGGACAATCCAGAGAAGAAGGCAGGTCTTGTATTCATGGATTGGCACGGTCTGAATCCTGACGATTCAGGGAATCTTGGGACGCTGACTTTCGGTGGTCCGCTTGCTGTTGAGGCAGCGGGAAAATTGGCACTGACGTGGGGACAGTTAAAGAAATTTGCAAAGTAATAATGTCTGAAAAAACGCGAAACCAGGAAGAACTTTTTATACAACTGCTGGAGAAGGCAGATAACTTATTGACCCATTTGGGCGGATCCTCGGTGCAATCGTTGAGTGTGGTGCTTGACGACTACATCGCTTTTCGATGGCGAGCACAGAATGGATCGGGGCATCTTATTCCGGTTAAACATCCAAACCTCGTGGGACTATCGGATCTGATTGGGATAGAGAGACAGGAGGAGAGACTTGATAGGAACACACGACAGTTTCTACAGTGCCTGCCTGCTAACCACGTCCTGTTGTGGGGCGACCGCGGCACAGGTAAATCCTCGCTCGTCAAGGGAATGCTGGCACGCTACGCTGATGACGGACTCCGGTTAATCGGGATCAGTAAAGAGGGACTTGTTCATCTCCAAGAAATTGCTGAGGTGCTGTGGGAACGTCCTGAACGGTATATCCTTTTCTGTGACGATCTCGCCTTCAACGAAGATGAACCTGAATATCGCGAGTTGAAAGCGATGTTAGAGGGTGGGATCTCGGCGTGTCCGGACAACGTCCTGATCTATGCCACCTCGAACCGCCGACACCTGATGCCGCGACAGGTACAGGAGAACCGATACCCACAGAACGATGAAGATGAGTTGTATCCGCGTGAGGCGACAGAGGAAAAGGTCTCGTTGAGCGACCGGTTTGGACTGCGTCTCGCTTTTCACCGGATTTCGCAAGACACCTATTTGCAGATTGTCTCGCATTATGCACAAAAACACGGACTCTCCATTCCGACGGAAGCGTTGCACCGGGCTGCCTTGGAATGGGAAGCATCCTCAAGTGGCCGTTCAGGGCGTGTCGCCTATCAATTTGTGGCGGATCTCGCTGGACGGTTAGCACTTGAATCAAATACACAGAAAAAGTAACCGGTACATGCTGTGTACTTAATAAACAATTGGCGCGATTTCGACCGCGCCTTTATGGAGGTTTCTATGAAAAATCGATTTATGTTCTGTTTAACACTTATACTTTTCCTGAGCGGTATGCTTCTGATACAAACTGCAGATGCTGTGCCGAAAAAAGGTACGTTGCGAGTCAGCGGCGATAATACCTGGGTTGCCTTTGTTAACGGTGAAGAGGTCGCTGCAAGCGGAAACTGGCAAGCTCCCACAGTCAGTGAGTTTAAATTGGACAAAGGCTTCGCACAGATCGCTGTCTATGTCCACGACGCGGAACCCGGTGCCGCCGGTAGAGGTGGGTTCCTCGCCGATATTATCCTCGATGCTAAGCCTGATTACATTGGAACAGGCGAAGACGGTTGGCGATGTGATACCGGTAAACTCCTTGCCGATCGGAAAGATGGCTGGGAGAAGGTCGATTTCGACGATAGTAAATGGGAAGATGAACTCGAAATTTACGAGAAATTCGGGGCAGGTATATGGGGCTTCGGCGCCGCACAGATGCGCCAAATTCTCAAAGACCCGGATTGCGAAGCGAACTGGGTATGGTGCGGTCCTAACGACGCTGAAGATGACATCTATTTCCGGTACACCATTGGAACGCTTTCTGTTGAGCCTGAAGACAAACTCACGACGACGTGGGCGCGTATTAAGAGAGACACCCTGTAACCGCTTTGTATTATCTATGACCGCGGTTTTCTGCCGCGATAGAGGAGAACAAGATGAAAAAGTTTTTCGTCCCAACAGTTTTGGTTTTAGTCCTATCCTTAGTTGCCTCGAACCTTTGGGCAGCGACACTCCGCATCAATGGTGATAACGCTTGGGTGGGTTTTGTCAACGGTGAAGAAGTTGCAGACGGCAGTAACTGGCAACAAGCGAGTATCACTGAATTTGACATGCCGGATGGATATGCTGTCATCGCTATCTACGTCCACGACGCGGAACCGGGTAATGCTGGACGTGGAGGCGCGTTGTTTGATGTCATCCTTGACGATGACACCTATATCCCCTCTGACGATACTTGGAAGGCGGATGCGGGTCCACCGATCGCCGATCGGAATGATGGATGGGAACAACCCGATTTTGATGATAGTGGCTGGGATAACGCGACACAACTTGACCAGTTTGGTGGCGGTATATGGGGCTTCGGTGCAAACACGATGCGTCAAACCTTGAAAGATCCAGATTCGACCGCATACTGGGTCTGGGCGGGTCCCAACGACGTTGAGGACGACGTCTATTTCCGAAAGACCGTTGGGGACCTACCAACAACGCCTGTCGAACCCGTTGGAAAAGCTACTACGACATGGGGTGCTTTGAAAGGTGAACGCTAAACAACGTAGGTGTCTTTGCTTGGGTGTTTCTCCAGGTTGAACGATACTAAGAAATCCGATGCTGACATTTCAAAAACACGTTCTACCCAATACACCATAATACGTACTCAAACATGAAGTGAAACCCAACTCCATACGAAAAGTGTTGGGTTTCACTTCCAGAACATGCGGCAAAAATTTATTATTTTCTACTGTTAGCATGTCTTCTAACACGAATAACACGTTCCCTTAAATCGTTATCTTCTATTTCATGCGGCAATTTATTCGCTTTCGCTGAATTGCATTCCTTACAGGATAATGCCAGATTCTTTAATCTATTCGCACCTCCTCTACTTTTAGGAATTATGTGGTCTATTTCTAAAGGGACTGCTTCCAATCCGCAATAAGCGCACCTCTTGCCATCACTCACAACAAGTTTCATTTTAGTGAGTCTACGCTCGTTAAACCTAACACCTTTTATATATCTATTACCCTTTCCTTGAAAAAAATTCTTATATGGTCTTGGCATAAAAAACCTCCCTCTAAACTTTTTCAATGACCTCTGCGATTGTCCTGAAGACCGTCTCGATATCCGATTCCTCAAGGCACGAATAAGCCACCCGTAGTTCGGTTTCACCGAGTGAAATCGTGCCGATGCCGTGTTCCTCAAGCAGCAGCAGCCGAACCTTCTCAGCGTTCGCAGATTTGAAGTTCAGACACATGAAATAACCGGCATGACTCGGATAGACCTCCCAAAGTTTCGCATACTGTGACCCCGATGCGACTTTCTTTGCTTTCAGCGCGCGTGTCTTGAGAATTTCATAGTTTCTCTGTTTTTGTTCAGCATAACCGGATGCCTTCATCGCTTCAAGGATAAGCGTTTGAGAGACTTGCGATGCACCGGAGGTATTTGCTCGAATGAGTCCACTGAATTTCTGTTCAAGTGGATGCATTGCTATCTCTCCGAGTCCAAAACTGATAAATGCCACGCGTAGCCCCCACGCATATTCTTCCTTCGTCGCGCCGTCTACCTTCACAGGCACCACATTCGGATGGCATCCGGCTAACAATCCAAACAGCGATTCGTGCATGACGGATGGGTCGTACCATAACCCTGCGTAGGCATCATCAATCATAACGAGGATACGACTGCCAGCGTCGGCACGCGCGACAATTGCGTCCACAATATGCTGCGCTTCCGTTGGGTTAATCGCGTAGCCGGTGGGATTGTGTGGGAAATTCAGGAGAACCAGCAATTTTTCATTGGTCGTGTTGGTGAGTATTTCACGAAAGCCGTGTGTGTTAAAACCTTTTGCCGCGTTGAAGAACGGGTAAGTTTGAAGTCTCGCTCCTGCTTTGGTCTGGAAGATCAGCCGATAGTTGCCCCAGATCTCATCGGGAAGGATGAGTGTATCTCCGCTATCAACGAAAAGTTCGGCGAGTAGACTAAACCCGTGCGTCATCCCACTCGTCACAATTGGGAGACTCAATGTTGACCCAGCGAGCGAAGGATTCTCCTCCAAAAGATGTGTTTTCCACGCCTCCCGTAATTCGGGTTGACCGAGCACGGGGGCATATCCATAGATGCCTTCCAATGGTAGTGCTGGCACGAGTTCCCGCGAAACGGCGAGATGCATCATGTCACTATCTTCCAAGGCGATTGCACGTGTGGCATTGAAACGGTGCGCTTTCGTGTTCGCCTCCGCTGTTTGGCTTAAGATGCCTTTCGGTAGATAGATGCGTTTCCCTAATTTGGAGAGTAGTGCGAAAACTGACGGCGCGGTGTCGTGAATCTGGTCATTTAATTCAATTGCTATAGGATTTAAGTCTGGCATAGTTCCCAAAGCCGCGGAAAATATAATTGTTGAAGAATTGATGATGTTTAAGCATCTAACAAGTCAATAAAGGATATATGACACACCGCGTTTAGAGTCGTGCGATTCATCACACATCCAAAACCACAATATAATTCATTACCAACCTTACTGTAATTGTGGACTGCCACCAACTTAATGTCAACTATTTTCCGCCAAGACCCGTTATGCATTATATACTAACGAAGTGGCAGAAAAATAGTTGAAATAAGTTCAGCAAGAAAAATAAAAAGGAGTCCCTTTGATGAAAACTGGATTTAAAACACTATACAAATTAAGTATTGTCCTCATGATGTGCGGATTGGTGCTCTTGATTTATACTGGCTGTGGTGGTTATGATACTGAGGAAGCAGAGAGTGGGTATGATGCGCAAGGTGCCTCTTTCGGATTGATCCCTCCGAACGGTGCCGCCTATAACGATGTTTTCTTTAAAGATTATGGTACGAATCCATTTATTGATACAGAAGATGACCACCTTTCGACCTTCGGTATGGACGTTGATACCGCTTCCTATTCCGTCACGCGACGCTATCTCCGAGATGGGTATCTTCCGCCTCCCGAAGCCGTTCGGGTAGAGGAATTTGTTAATGCTTTCGATTACAATTACCCGTCCCCATCGGCAGAAGCATTCGCTGTGCACATCGAGGGCGCGCCCTCGCGATTTGGTGAAGGCAAACGGCTCCAATTGCTCCGAATCGGTATCCAAGGTCGCGTGGTTCCCGACGAAAACCGAAAGGATGCAACGTTGACCTTCGTGATTGATGTCTCCGGTTCAATGGACATGGAAAATCGGTTGGAATTGGTAAAACGTTCCCTAACGCTTTTGGTTGAACAACTCCGTTCGGGCGATAAAGTTGCTATTGTCGTTTACGGTTCTCGAGCACGAATCGTCCTTCCGCATACCGGAATTGAAGGACGTGAAGAGATCCTCGCGGCAATTCATTCTCTTGCACCAGAGGGTGTGACGAACGCTGAAGAGGGACTTCGGCTTGGATACTCGCTCGCTTCTCGCAATGCCCGGGTTAATGGAATCAATCGCATAATTCTCTGCTCCGATGGTGTCGCCAATGTTGGAGAAACAGGAGCTGATGGTATACTCAGAGTCATTCGCTCCTATGTTGAAGAAGGGATTACACTGACAACTCTCGGATTCGGTATGGGTAATTTCAACGATGTTCTCATGGAGCAACTCGCCAACAACGGTGACGGTAGTTACGCTTATATTGATACCCTCAACGAAGCAAAACGCGTCTTTGTTGAGAACCTAACAGGAACATTACAACTTATCGCTAAGGATGCCAAGGTACAAGTTGACTTCAATCCGCAAGTTGTGAGCCGTTTTCGACTCCTCGGCTATGAAAACCGTCGCCTCGACCATGAAGACTTTCGAGATGACAAGGCAGATGGCGGAGAAATCGGTTCGGGCCACAGTGTCACCGCACTCTATGAAATTAAACTTCATGAGGGTGCGACTGGACAATTGGCGACTGTGTTTATACGTCACGAGGACCCAGATACCCGCCGTATCTCTGAAATTAACGAGGAAATTTCCACAACACAGTTGAATAAAACGTTTGAAGGGGCATCCCCTGAATTTCAACTCGCAGGAACTGTAGCGGAATTCGCAGAAATTCTGCGTGAAAGTTTTTGGGCACAAGAAGGAAGTTTAGAAGCGGTATCGCGGAGTATTGAAGGTATTGCACCCCTAATACACAACGAACAGATGAACGAACTAAGACATCTCGTAAGCAGAGCAACTCGCTTTAAGGCATCAGACATCGAATAAACGAGAAAAATAATACACACGGCGGTAATAGGAGCAAACATGAAAGTATTTCTGAAAAGACTGACATTTCTCATTATTTTCATCATCGCAATCGGTGCGGGTATCTGTGTCTATCTCCTCCAAGCCCCTCCGGTTGAACAGAAAAAGGCACCGAAACTCCAAATCCACACACGGACAGCATTACGCGGAAGACCCACGACCGACTCAAAGCCGATTCGTTACACCAAAGATGTCTACCGATTCAGCTTGGATCGGCAATACATTAGCAACTTAAATAGCGGTAAATTGGAGCGTGAACTTCTATTTAGCGCGGGATTGGCGCATCGCGCAAGATTGAAAACAGAGCATTTGGACGCGTCTTTGAGAACAGCAACTAATTGGCAAAAGATGTTCGCGGATATGACGAAAAATATCCAATTCCACCCGAGCGCAACCCCTATTGAAATTTTGTTAAGTGGCGAAGAGTGGCTACTCAGGGATACCACAGGGGCGGCTTATACAGTCGTGAAAGCTGATAGCAATGTTGAGGTTTATCTCCCCGATTTGAGGGAGGCGTTTGAGGCACACAAAATCTCACTCTCAAAGGATTTGGAAATCTCCACTAAACAAGCAAACAGACGGTGGCTCATCAAGGATAACGGATATAAGCAGGCTTACAGCGTCGTGAAAGGCGAGGGGAAACTCAACGTTTTTCAGCAGTCGAAGTTTGAAATTCTGACGTTTCTGTTTGAGGCAGATGTGGCATCGCAGCGTTCCCTCGTGCAAGAAAAGTTACCTTCTAAATTGATGCAAGAATTTGTTGCGGAGAAGATACCACTCTCGCGACGTGCGCGGGTATCAGCAAACGAAGATGGCATGAGTTGGCAGATAACCAGCCCTCCCCTAAAATATAATATCCGAAACGAGAACAACCGATTGAAGGTTTATCTCGATCTTGAAAGCAGATGGCTCCGGATTAAGGTTGATGACAGCATAAAAGGATGGGTGCAAAGCGAGCGCGGTACTATTTTTGAACCACCGCCGCCGATACCCAGTTCACGCCAACAAGCCAAGGAACGGCTTCTTGTACTCATTGACAGATTAAAAGAGAGAGTCAGGCTTTCCAATGGATAGAATAAAACCCAAGATGCTACGTCCCGGTAGCCGTATCGCCGCGATTTCACTCTCTTGGGGTGGTCCTGGCACTATTTTCGACCGTTACCAGATAGGGAAACGTCAGTTTGAGGAAGAATACGGCGTGACGGTTCTCGAAACGGAACACGCCTTGCGCGATGCAGTCTGGCTTTCCAAAAACCCCGAAGCGCGTGCTAACGATTTGATGGTGGCTTTTGCCGATGAGACAATCGACGGCATCATCTCAACAATCGGTGGTGAAGATTCAATTCGTACACTTCCATACCTCGATCTGGATCTGATTCGGAATAACCCGAAGGTCTTCATGGGCTTTTCGGATACCACTATATCACACGCCGTCTGTTTTAAAGTGGGTATGGTGTCGTTCTACGGTCCTTCGTTTATGGCGGGGTTTGCCGAAAATGGCGGGATGTTTCCATACATGGTGGATTCCGTTCGGCGTACCCTCTTTTCCACCGACCCGATTGGTATTATTGAACCGAACCGTGCTGGATGGACAGATGAATACCTGCCGTGGGAGAATCCCGAAAACCAATCGATTCGTCGAAAATTGCACCCTTGCACTGGCTGGAAATTTCATCAGGACGCGGGCGTCGTTGAAGGGCAACTTTTTGGGGGATGTGTTGAGGTTTTGGATTGGCTCCGAGGCACCGACTATTTTCCTCTTGCCTCCGATCTTCAAGGTGTCGTTCTCTTTTTAGAAACCTCTGAAGACGCACCACCGCCTTCGTTTCTAACGGAATTCGTGAGATGTCTCGCCGCGATGGGTATTCTTGAAGGACTTGGCGGTATTCTGCTCGGACGCCCCGGTGGAGGTGTTGATCCCAACACTTTCCACGCGTACGATACTGCACTTTGTGAAACGGTTCGTGAGGAATACGGGTTAAACGAGATGCCGATTGTCACCAATATGGACTTCGGGCACACCGACCCGATGTTCGTAATTCCGATAGGTATGAAAGTTCGTATCGACTCTACAAAGCAGGCAATCGCTATTGACGAGGCAGCAGTTATTCAAAACTAACAGAAAAACTTAACCAAAGTCTATAGCAATGCAGCAACGACGCATTGCGGATTTGAGAAAGCACCTACACTTTGCCAAGAGATTCTGATTGCTCGCTTGGCGAAAAATTAAAAAATGAAAATTCTTTTTTTATCGCCTACCGTGCCATTTCCACTCACCGATGGCGGACGCATCCGGGTGTTTAACCTCCTCAAACAGATTGCCACGAAAAACGATGTGACCCTGCTCGCCTTGGAAACACAACCGTCAGACGCGGAAGGCGTTGCACAACTTCAGCAATTGGGTGTTCAGGTCCATCTCGTTCCAAACGCGCCGACGCTGCCGCCTGTATCGTTTGGCACGCTCCTTAAAGCGTTTATTAGAAGACAACCCATCACCGTTACCCGCTACGATCTCCCCGCCTATCGCCAGAAATTTAGGGAGTTGATCGCAACTGGAACCTTCGATCTCGTCCATTACGAGATGTTTCACACGGCACAGTTTTATACAGAGGCGCGCCTGCCGAGTGTGCTCTCACAGCAGAACGTCGATTCTGAGATTTGGCGGCGGCTCTGCGGTGAAACTGCCAATCCGTTTTATAAGTTCGCGTATTGGACGCAGCAACTCGCATTCCAACGTTATGAGCGAGTACTAAGCCCGAAATTTGACGCAGTGACGTGTACCTCTGACATCGATGCTATCGTATTCCAGCGGCACTGCCCGGAAGATGTTATTGAGATAATTCCGAACGGTGTTGATGTTACGCACTACCAACCCAATGTTTCCTCTGAAGCTCCGGCACATCTCATCTATATCGGGAGTATGGACTGGTATCCGAATGAGGACGCTGTTGGCTTCTTTGCGGATGAGGTCTTGCCACGGATTCAGGAGAGTGCCCCCGATGTTAGATTTTCGATTGTCGGTGGAAATCCATCGGCACGTGTCCAAAAGCTGGCAGAGAGGAAAGGGGTCGTTGTCACAGGACGTGTACCGGAGATTAAGCCCTACTTCGCTGAGGCGACGGTTTTCGTCGTGCCATTGCGCATCGGGAGCGGCACCCGCCTGAAAATCCTTGAGGCGTTGGCGATGGGTAAGGCGATTGTCTCTACCTCGGTCGGTGCGGAGGGGTTAGATCTCAAAGATGGCGAGGAAATTTTCATCGCTGACGAACCTACTGTCTTTGCCGATGCGGTCACCCGATTGCTCACAGATGCATCACTACGCCGTCGGATCGGTGGAAATGGGCGTGCTCGTGTGGAACGAGATTACGATTGGCGGAGCATCGGCGAGAAACTTCGTCTGCTTTATGCCAAAATCAGTGAGCGCGATTTGTAGGCGGAACTTGGGTATTATTCAAAACGCTCTTCAAGTTCATCCATTGTAGCAACAAAGGCATCTTCAAGGTTAATCTGCAACTTGTCCGATAGAACCAGAATCGACCAAAGGCAGTCTGCCAATTCATGTGCTAATTTCGCTTCAACTTCTCCCTTCGGTAGCGCGCCCCGGATACCTAAATGGGCTTGAATGAGTTTCGCTAAATCCCCGAGGTCTCCCATCAGTCCTAACGCAATCTCAGCCGTTGACCATTCGCGTCCGTAATTTTCCCGTTCATAGTTTTCATAAAGTGATCGGATGTGTCGTGCTCTGGCAATGATGTCTTCTAAGTGCATATTTCTTTTCCTTCACATTAGGTTTTTGTTATATAACGTGAGTTCCGCATAAGGACAGGACATACTGTGTGGCATGTCCATGATTTGGGTGGTTGAGAAAACCACACCTTATATGGAACTCGCGTCGTTATATAGGATCCGTTTGAATTGTTTCTTTAGTGCCGAACCCTATCACTTTTCTTGGAAAAATGTGGGATTTTCATAGACTTGAAAACTGGATATCCCTAACTCTAAACCCGAAAAGTTGATTTTCCTTCTTAGATGTGATAGTATGTAACCAACTTGAACGAAACCCTTCCAGACTCAATAATAAACCACTTAAAAGGAGCAATACCAATGAAAGTCTTTACATTAACTTTGGCGGTCACCTTCCTGCTGATGAGCACCACTTTAGGGGTCGCGGGTGAGGATCCAGATTTAGTGGCATACTATCCGTTTGAGGGTAACGCGGAGGATGCCTCTGGAAACGGAAACGATGGCGAGATTGATGGCGGATCCAATTGGGTTAAAGGCAAATTCGGAGACGCTATCGAGTTAGATGCGGCGGCTTTTGTCCTGTTGCAAGTTTCCGATTCCCTCCACGGCGACATTTTCAAAGCAGATCCATTCACAATTTCCGCATGGATTAAACCGAATTTTGAAGGAACTGAATGGGAGCATATCTGGCGGAGCCTTCCGACTGCTTCCGGCCATAATACCTTCTTCTTGAACAAAGTCCAAGGTCTCCTTTCTTGGCGTGGACAGGTCGCTGGGTGGACGGTGCTGTGTCAGAGCGAAGGGGGGATCGTTGAAAAGGATAAGTGGATGCATGTCGCCGTCCTGGGAGACGGTGATAAATTCAGGATTTATGCGGACGGTGAGATGGTCGCCGAGACCGACTTCCAAGAAACGCGGGGTAATAACGTAACCTACCGTCTTGGCGGTTCAGGTGGCGAGACGTTCGCTGGTGTAATGGACGATTACGCAGTCTTCACCCGTGCGTTAGACGAGGACGAGATTAGCCTGATCATGGAGGGCGTTGAAACGTTCCTGCCCGTTGAACCGAAAGGTAAGTTGGCAACGCAGTGGGCAGACCTCAAACGCTAATTTCAGACCCAGTAAGTGCGGTTTCTAACCGCGCTGGCTTCTCAAAAACGCTCATCCGCTCCGCTGGCGAGGTTTCCTAACCTCGCCAATGTATAGATAATTGTGGGTTTTACCATAAATTGTTGAGGTTAGAACGCGTATGAACGCCAATAGAGGGGATTTGAAAGACGCAGTATCGCATTGGGCAGACCGTATCGGGGTGAAGTGCGGGAGATTCATCTTCGTAGTATGCAGCGGAAGTGAGCATCTATATCAATGAAGGGGCGATTGACACTCAACACGGAGCTCCTTGATTTGCCAGAAGCGTTGACGGAATTCGTCATTGTCCACGAACTGGTGCATCCCCTTGTCCCGAATCACGGTAAATTATTTAAAAGTTTCATGTCCGCCTATCTTCCAGATTGGGAAGAGCGGGAGAATCGTCTAAGATCGCTTTGAAAATCAGAAAAATATGAACACGCTAAGGTACACACAGATGATAAGAAAAACACGGTTTTTGACATTTCTAATACTCCTTTATTTCTCAACGTTCAACACACACATCTCTTTCGCTCAAGAAGAATCCAATCCATTTTTTGCTCTTCCCAAAGGCGCGATAGCACGACTTGGAAACGGACGTACCTACGATGTGAAGTATTCAAATGATGGCATGCGGCTCGTTGTTGCAAGTTCTATTGGCGTTTGGATATACGATGCAATAACACACAAGCCACTCCGTCTGATGACAAACCACACGGGTAGTGTTAAAGCCCTCGCCGTTCATCCGACATCAAAAAACATCCTAAGTATCGATGGTAGTCACCACCTTTATTTTACGCATCTTCCTACTGGCACCCTATATCAATACATTATACAGCGCCTTGCCAGTAAAGTAGCGATCAGTCCGAAGCGGGATGTCTTCGCGGTAAACGGTACGGGTGAAGTGCGGCTTCATACAGTGCACATGCACTCAGAAAGACCGAAGTTTATCCTTGAAAAGAAAAAGGAACAAAGAAGTCATATTTGGGACATGGCGTTCAGTCCGAATACATCTATACTTGCAGCTGCAGAGGCACAAGGAAAGATTGCTTTGTGGGATAAGGATACAGGAAAATTTATACTCGACCTTATAGGACATCATTCTGCTGTAAAAACCGTGGTTTTTAGTCCGGATGGAAGCACGTTGATTAGTGGAAGTGCGGACTGGACTGTCCGTCTGTGGGATATGGAGACAATGCAACAGAAACAGATGCTTTCCGGTGAGATGGAGAGTGTGAACGACATTGCGATCAGTGTGGATGGCGGTCTAATCGCCGCAGGGTGCGCGGATGGCACTATCCATTTGTGGGACGCAAATACAGCCGAACACAAGAAAACACTCACGGGACACACTGGGAGTGTTCGCGCTGTCACGCTTAGTCCGGATCTGCAGTCATTAGCAAGTTGCAGCACGGACGGAACCGTCCGGATTTGGGAAGTCTCCTCTGGCGAAAATACGCACACTGTGGCAGACCATCACGGCGAGTTCTCTACCTTTGCTGTCAGTCCGGACGGGAAAAGTATCGCTACACCGAGTCAAGATAAAAATATCTATTTTTGGGAGGCGACAACGGGCGCATTCCAGAAAACATTAAAACGAGAAAACTTCAACCCACCCTTCTTTGAAACATTAGCCGTTGCGTATAGTCCGGATGAAAACACAATCGCTACAAAGGATTACCCCTTCGGTACGTCCTTATGGGATTTGAAATCGGGAAAGCGGAAGCAGATCGTTGAAATAGATACAGTTGAGTCAGGAATACTCCGCTGGATACCTGAAGAGAAAGCAATCGCTATTAAGGGTTCGGATACTACTGTCCAGTTGTGGGATACTAACACAGGTAAACTGAAACGGACGCTCAATGTGCCGAAAGGTAATGTTATAGATTTCGTATATAGTCCTGATAAACAAACTGTGGCAAGCGCAGCTGAGCATATGACTTACCATTTATGGGATGCGAACACAGGTGCGCAAAAATCCGTTATCAATTTATTAGACGCAGTAAGGGTCTATGAAACCACCCTCAGTCTTGATGGCAAGACATTCGCTCTTGCGTGGGCATTCACAGACATCCATCTGTATGATGTGGATACCGGCGACGTAAAGACTGTTCTCAAAACTAACATATATTATCTTACAAGTGGTGCCTTCAGTCCCGATAACAAATTGTTTGCGATTGGTAGCACGCAAGGTGATATCAATGTGATAGATATTCGGACACAGAAGGTTTTGCATAATTTTAACGTTGGTGGGAAAAAGGTTCGTAGCGTAGGGTTTGCTGCGGATGGGAAGACGCTTGTGAGTCGGA
The DNA here is from genome assembly GCA_965208635.1 of Candidatus Poribacteria bacterium. Classification (GTDB taxonomy): domain Bacteria; phylum Poribacteria; class WGA-4E; order WGA-4E; family WGA-3G; genus WGA-3G. The sequence continues at coordinate 2,815,025 of OZ242349.1, read as the reverse complement.
GTGGCAGTGGTATTATCTATCTGTGGGACTTGACCTTACCGTAAACGAATATCAGAATATTGCGATGAGATTATGAGGCAATCCGGTCTGCTCAATGCGTCACTTGAAGGAAATCAGGCGGCATTGTTTCCGCAATTCAGACGAATTGGTTTCCATCAGCAGTCAGGACGTAAAGATTTCCATTTCTGACAACTAAAAACCGACAACCAACAACTGACTGCCGACAGCCGATTGCTGACGGCTGATTGCCACACCACATTTCCCTTGCGTTCTTATCCTGTTTCTGATAAAATTGCCGATAAAGTCCACCGATAGGTGCAACATAAAGGATAGAAACGCATGGCACTTCCAAAAATGACACGGATTCAGCAGACGTTTGAGGCACCCGTTCTCACCGACCTCCCCGCAGCGATTCACACAGAATTGGAACGGATTAACGCCTCCGCTATTATCAAACCCGGCGAGACTGTTGCCGTTACTGCGGGGAGCCGCGGCGTTGCGAATGTCGCGACTGCGGTCAAGGCGACTGTTGACTATCTCAAAACACTCGGGGCACAGCCCTTTGTCGTTCCAGCGATGGGAAGCCACGGTGGTGCAACTCCCGAAGGACAACGGAGTGTGCTGGAGCATTACGGTATCACTGAAGAGACCGTCGGTGCACCCGTGAAAGCGACAATGGAGGTCGTGGAACTCGGAAAGACTGCAGATGGCTTGCCCGTTTTTCTGGATCGGTATGCCGCTGAAGCGGATCACGTTGTCCCTCTCAATCGCATTAAGGCACATACAGATTTCAACGGCTCTGTCGAGAGCGGCGTGATGAAGATGATGGTTATCGGGCTTGGCAAACAGGAGGGTGCGAACTTTTATCACCGCGCATTCTTCCAGTACGGTTTTGAGCACGTTATCACGGCTGTCGGTGGTTTCATCCTCGACAGCGGAAAAATCGCTTTCGGCATCGGATTGATTGAGAACGCGCACGAAGATACCGCGAAAGCAGTCGCTATGCCCGCGGCACAACTCCTTCAAACCGAACGTGAACTCCTCGTTGAGGCGAAATCGCTGATGGGACGACTGCCCTTTGATGAACTCGATCTGCTCATTGTGGATTGGACAGGTAAAAACATCAGCGGCACGGGTATGGATACGAATGTCATCGGCAGGATGATGCAAAACTTTGAGCCGGAACCCACAAAACCTGCGATCCTCCGTATATTTGTCCGAAATCTCACCGAAGAGAGCGACGGGAACGCGACTGGCATCGGACTCGCCGACTTCACGACGACCCGTCTCGTAGACCAGATTGATCGACACTCTACCTATATGAACGGTATCACCGCGCTTGGACCGCAGAAGTCGAAAATTCCGTTCTACTATGACACCGATCAGGAGGCAATTGAAGTGGCACTCGACACGATCGGTCTCACCGAACCGGAGGACGCACGGGTTATCCGTATTGAGAGTACGTTGAGATTAACGGAACTCGACATCTCTGATGTGTTGCTTGAAGATGCGAAACTGCATTCGAGGTTAGAGGTTATCGGCAAAACGAAACCACTTCCGTTTGACGCAACAGGTAACCTATTACCGTTTTAGATAGCGATCAGCAGTCAGCCACCGGCTGTCAGCAAAGAAGGCTTCAGAAAGCGTCGGGATTCGGAGATCCCTCCTACAAAGAGGCGGTCAGCAAACAATAGTCAGCATTAGAGGTCGCGTGAGCCAAAGATGAAGAAACTCAAGATTATCTTGGAGATGATTAAATTTGAACACACGATCTTCGCGCTTCCGTTTGCTGTCATGAGTGCCTTTATCGCTGCAGATGGACTCCCTTCGCTGGCAAAGTTCGGCTGGATTCTCGTGGCGATGGTAGGGGCGCGCAGCTGCGCGATGGCGTTCAACCGACTCGCTGATGCGGAAATTGATGCGAAGAACCCACGTACCGCCATGCGTGCGATCCCCGCGGGTTTGATTACGAAGGGGACCGTGTGGTGTTTTACCCTTATCTCCGCGGGGTTGCTGGTCTTTGCGGCGTGGCGACTGAATCCGCTCGCTTTTGCCCTGTCACCAGTGGCACTTGTTGTCGTTATGGGGTATTCCTATACGAAACGTTTCACTGCGCTTTCGCACTTTTGGCTTGGACTTTCCCTCTCCATTTCACCTGTCGGCGCGTGGATTGCGATTCAAGGCAGTTTTGCGTTGCCACCGATAATTCTCTGCCTCGTGGTGCTACTCTGGACAGCAGGGTTTGACATTATCTATGCGTGCCAAGACGTTAATTTTGACAGAAAACATGGGCTACGTTCGATCCCAGCGAAAATTGGGATCCGGTGGTCGTTGTGGCTGTCGTCTGCTCTGCACGTTATCGCTGTGTTATTGCTTCTCGGTATTCCACTCCTTGTCGAGTTAGGAGTTTTTTATTATATCGGTGTCGGGATTGTCGTGCTCATCTTTATCTATGAGCACGCCATCGTCAAACCGACGGATTTGTCCCGTGTCAACCTTGCCTTTTTCACACTGAACGGCATGATTAGTCTGGTCTTGATGGCACTTTCAATTGCTGATATTTTATTTTTTTAACGATTAAATCTGATCTGCCGCGTCCGTTGTCCTTGCAGTATTCCAATTGTTAACAGACCTTTCATAACCTGAAGCAGAATTTTTAACAATTTTAGAGCGGCGTTGACAACGGAAACGCCGTCCAGGAGCACATAGTTAAAAAAATGAAACTTTCACTTTCCGTACGCGTCGCAGAAACGGCATCGAAAAGAGATGCCACACATAACTTCAAACAACTGACTGAACTGGCGGCAGGACTCGGCTACGAGGCGGTCTGTATGCGTGCTTCCCAAGTCGGTATCCAATCGCCTTTGGAGCAAATTACCGCCGCACGCAAACAGGCGGCATTGCTCAACCTGAAGGTCTCAATGGTCACTGGTGACTTCCCTGTCCCTCTCAACAACGAGCAGGGACCAGACGGACTTCGCAACATAACCCCCTATTTAGATTTAACAGAACTTCTTGGCGCGGATCTCATCCGTATTGCGATGAAGGTTGAGGCAGATATTCCATGGGCACAACGTGCCTCCGATGAAGCCGCCGAACGAGGTATCCGTCTCGCGCATCAATCGCATACGCAGAGTTTGTTTGAAACGGTAGAGGGTTCGGTTGATGTGTTGAAACGGGTGGGAAGAAAAAATTTCGGGATCATCTATGAACCTGCCAACCTCGATCTGTGTGCTCAGGATTACGGTGTTGAGACGCTCAAACGGTTTTCGCCGTATCTCTTGAATGTGTACCTTCAGAACCATATTCGCCGACCAGAGGGAAAGACACGCCTTTTGACATGGATTCAAGGTGAAGTCCCGCACGATCCGATCCGTTTGCAGGACGAAGGTGGCATCGATTATCCACTGGTGTTTCGTGGATTGGAAGCAATCAATTACGATGGATATGTGACGGTACATCAGGCGTTCCGTGAGATCATGGAGCCTGAAGATGCCGCGGAGCAGAGTTACACCTATCTAAAACCGTTTTGTGGATAGGGCGAGGTAGCGTCTTTAGAATCATGAGCACACAGCAACCGAATATTCTGATTATCACGACCGATCAGCAGCGGACAGATAGTTTGAGCTGCTATGGATCAACATTCACAGATACACCACATCTGGACAAGTTGGCATCTGAAGGTGTCTGTTTTGAACGTGCATACTGTGCGAATCCAGTTTGCACGCCTGCCCGTGCCTCGATCTTTTCGGGACGATACGTGAGTCGTCACGGGGCGTGGAACGTCGGCATGAACATCCCCGAAGACGAAACCCTGCTGTCACACCGACTCGCTGAGGTCGGCTATCGCACGCACTACATCGGCAAGGCACATTTCCAACCTTTCGGCGCGTCCGCCGCACAGTCAGTCGAAACCCGCGCCGATACGACACGCTACCCGGATTTCCGTGGTCCCTACTACGGATTTGAAACAGTGGAACTCGCACTCGGTCATGCGACTTATGGTGTCGCGGGACATTACGGTGAGTGGGTGCATTCATGTGTCTCTGAGGAAACCTTCGCGAGTTATAGCAAAGCGACACGCCTGAGTGAACGGGGTTTCGGTGGCGAGGCGTACGACTGGGATATACCCCTGAAATACCATAATAGCGTCTGGACAGCGGATCGGACAATAGATTTCCTATCGAACCGAGATGCCTCTCAGCCGTTTCTACTGGCGGTCGGTTTCCAAGATCCACATCATCCACACTGTGTCCCAACCGAATTTGAAGCGCGCGTTGATCCGGCACAAGTGCCGCTGCCGGACTTTGTTGAAGGCGAGTTGGACGACAAACCGCCACATTTTTTAGAGGCGCGACACGGACAACTGGAAACGTCTGAGATCCGTGGAACGTTTGCTATCGCTGGGCAGGGCGGCGGTGCCGATTACCGCAAGGTCTCCGAAACCGATGCCCGACTCGGTAGAGCGTACTACTACAATATGGTGAAGATTATAGATCAGCAGATGGGACGTATTCTGGAGTGTTTGGATACACACGGATTAGCAGAGAACACATTAGTGGTTTTCACGACCGATCACGGTGAACTTCTCGGTGATCACGGTCTCTGGATGAAGGGACCGTTCCATTATGAGCAACTCGTCCGCGTGCCAACGTTGCTGCGATTTCCCGCAACGATTCCCGCCGGACAGCGTACACAGGCACTGTTTAGCCATGTCGATATTGTCCCGACGGTTCTTTCGGCAATCGGTATGCCGATCCCGTCAGATACCGACGGTGTGGATGTGATACCGATGCTTACAGGTAAAACAGCATCCGTCCGAGATTCGGTGTTGGTTGAGTGTGTAGACGATCCGCGCGGCTTGCGACTCAAGACAATCGTGACCGATACACGGAAACTGACATGGTATTGTGGACACGCTTATGGTGAACTCTACGATTTGGAGAAGGATCCGGGTGAGCGGGTCAACCAGTGGGAGAACGCCGCCTACGCTACAGATAGGATGTATCTTATGGGTCGTATTCTTGAGACGATGGAGCCTTTGGAGAGAAGGGTTGAGCGGTTATCGTATGCGTAGGATTCGATTTTTAGACTTGCATAAAAAAGAAAGATTGGGTATCATACTAAAATAGGAGGTACACACCGTGTGCCGTAACCAGATTTCCAATCCTCTTTAGTCCCGTAGGGACGATATATTTATAGAGGGAAAACATTGGGGGCATCCAGATGGAGCCTACGCTATCCATTGTGATTCCGATTTACAACGAGGTTGCAAGCCTAAAGGAGCTTCTGCAACAGGTCGCCAGCGTTGAAATCGGTATGAAAAAAGAGTTGATTCTCGTCGATGATTTTTCAACAGATGGCACACGCGATATTTTAAAGGAAATTGAAGCCATTCAAGCGGATTCAGGTGAGATACATAGGTACATCTCAACACCCCAGACGCCTCCAATAGCCGTCAGCAATCAGCAATCAGCAGTCGGAACCCAAGAGGATGTAGAGGTGTCAGAAACCTCTTTACCGAAAACCGAAAACCGAAAACCGAAAGCCATTCCTGCAGAAAACACCTCTGAGATCTCCGCTAAAGTCTTTTATCACGAGGTGAATAAGGGAAAAGGAGCAACACTCCGTACTGGATTCCAACACATTACCGGTGAAATTACCCTCATCCAAGATGCTGACTTGGAGTATGATCCAAAAGACTATCCCAAATTGCTTCAGCCTATCCTAACCGGAGAAGCCGATGTCGTATACGGCTCTCGGTTTATGGAGGGGAGGCAAACCGGGTTGTTGCGGAGTTATCTCGCAAATCAATTCCTGACGACCCTTGCCAACATCGTCAATGGCACAAGACTCACCGATATGGAGACCTGCTATAAGGTGATTCGGACACCGATTCTAAAGGAAATTTCGCTTTACTCCGATAGGTTCGGCTTCGAGCCTGAAATTACGGCGAAGCTTGCCAGACGAAAGTGCAAAATCGTTGAAGTGCCCATTTCCTACCGCGGCAGAGACTATCATGAAGGGAAAACAGTTAGTTGGAAAGACGGTATCGCCGCAATTTTTCACATTCTCCGTTTCCGATTCTTTTCGTAATTGGTTATCGGTCTTCGGTTAACGGTTTTCAGTCACCGTCGATGACAGTTGAACCTTCTGAAAAAATGTCTCGCGTCGACAACGCCCACCGACAACCGACCCCTGATAACCGACAACCATTAACAAAATATGTCTAATTTGCGAGACTTGCTTAAAGAGGTAGATGCTATTCTCGATTCGGCAGGTGTGTCAGAGCCAGTACACGATTGCGAACCGTCGACAGACCCTGTTTTGGTAGCACTTGATACCTACTTCGGTTATACTTCCTTCCGCAAAGGGCAACGCGAGATTGTCGAGGCGATTTTAAACGATGAAAACGTATTTGCTGTGTTCCCAACGGGACACGGAAAGTCGTTGTGTTATCAACTCCCAGCACTAATGCTTGACGGTGTAACAATCGTGATTTCGCCCCTTATTTCATTGATGAAGGACCAGGTTGATGCGTTACGAGAACAAGGGATTCATTCGGTTGCGCTCATAAACAGCACACAGACCTGGGAAGAGTACCAGCGTGAATTGGCACGCCTGAGACGGAACGAAGTAAAACTCCTCTATATCTCACCGGAACGCCTTCGGAGTCGGCGGTTCTTGGACATCTTGAATGCGTTTCCTATCTCACTATTCGTCATTGATGAAGCACACTGTATCTCTCAATGGGGACGCGATTTTCGTCCTGCCTATCTGTCGCTCAAAGACACGGTTGACGTGCTCCAACCGCGCGTTATTGCACTCTTCACCGCAACAGCACCCCCAGAGATTCAAGAAGATATTCTCAATGTGCTGAACATACCAACACCTTGCACTCTCACACAAGGGATCGAACGTCCCAATTTGAAATTAGTCGTCCAACAGAACGAAGATGACGATGAAAAGTATCAACACCTCGAAAAGTTTCTCACCGATCAAGATCCAAATTCTCTACCAATTCGTCTGGGAGATCTGAAGACTTCACCGAAAAATGGGATTATCTACGCAGGGCGACGGCGAGAGACCGAAGAGATCGCAGACTTTCTTCAAAGACGCGGATTCCGAGCAGATTTCTACCATGCTGGACTTGAACCTCACGAGCGCACTCGCGTGCAAGAAGCCTTTTTCGACAATAGCGGGAACGGTTTAGATATCGTTGTTGCCACAAATGCTTTTGGTATGGGTATTGACAAACCTGATATCCGATACATCGTGCATTGGACGCTTACCGGCACCCTTGAAGAGTACTGCCAAGAAGTGGGTAGGGCAGGGAGAGACGGAGAGGATGCGCTATGTATCCTGCTATTTTGTAACGATGATCGTAAGTTACACGAGTGGTTTATCAAAGAGAGCACTCCGGATAAACAGTTTTTGATTAAGCTCTTAACGGTCATAGAAAATTTCAAGGGAAGCGATAGATACCGCACAATTTCTAATGATGAATTGGAATGGATGAGCAGTGCTAAAGGGACAAAAGTCCATGTCTGCCTCAGTTATCTTGAAAAACTTGGGTTCCTGAAGCGGTGGTATAACGTGCCATCCCAGCTTTCTGTGAGATTTCGCGGATCCTGGGTTGAAAGAGGAGAACCAGCGGAGGCGACTCAACGTGAACTACTCCACCAATTGCGGGGCGGAAAATTTCGGAGATCACGCGATCACGATCATCGTGATGGCGTGCCTCCGCAAAAAACGGTTTTAGATCTCTGTGAAGCGGTTGGCGAAAATCCGAAGGTGATCATGGAAGGCCTCGCCGAGTTGCAAAGCGATGGTTATATCCAGTACTGGGGACAGGAAGACTTGCTCCTCATTGAGCTGCTTGAAGACAGTCAAATGCTCAGCACACTGACGGATGAGCAGATTGAGGTAGGCGACTATGTGCGCCGAAAACAGAGCCAGATTGATCAGATGGTTGTTTACGCGTTAGAAACTACCTGCCGAATGCGCGTAATTCGAGACTACTTTGGTGAAACTATTGACGAAAGCTATCGATGCGGGACGTGCGATTTGTGTTGCTAATTTTCCGTGCGGATCGCTTCAATCGGTGAAAGCCGAGCGGCGAGTATCGCCGGATAGACACCAAACGTGATTCCCATGAAAATTGAGAAGATAACAGAAGTCAATATCCACGGTAAAGAGAGGACAACGGGCCACTCTGGTACAACCTGTACGATGCGGACAGCGAGTTGTGCCATACCGTGTGCTGCCCCCCAGCCTCCTGCAATGCCGAGTACCGCGCCACATAGACAGAGACAGATCGATTCCGTCAAGAATTGGCAGAAAACGTGAATCTGTTTCGCACCCACCGATTTCCGCAAGCCTATTTCCCGCGTCTTTTCACCAACGGAGACGAGACATATATTCATGATACCGATGCCGCTGACAAAGAGCGAAAATCCGGCAATGCTCCCCAAAGTGATTTTAATCACTTTTTCAATGTGGTCAAGGCGTCTTGCGGTTCGTTTTGCTATCCAAAGTCCGATAAAGTCATCTTTCCCACGGTGTCTTCTACGTAAGATCTGCTTAACCGAGTCGATGATGCTATCAATATCCGTACCTTTCTGAAAAAAGACGACTATGTCTTCAAGATAACGGGTGCCTGTGATCCGTTGTTGATATGTTGTTAAGGGCACACAAAGAGCATCATCTAAAGAATACCAGATGCTGAGGCTGCGCCCCTTCGGTTTCATCACACCCACGACCCGTAGTCTGACCGTCGCTCCCCGCCAATGATACCGGACCTTTACCTCTTGTCCAATTGGCGATTCCTCTCCAAATAGTTCAGTAGCAGCGTCAGCACCCAAAACACACACCTGCTTTGCGTTTTCAATATCGCCCTCCGCGAGGAATCTGCCAGTCTGAAGTTCCCATCTCATGCCGTGTGCGTAGTCTGGGGTAACACCTTCTAAAAGTGGTCTGGCTTGGTTCCCGTTTCGAGCGGTGACGAAAGTTGTGTATCCCTCATGTTTGGGCAGAACATATAGGACATTCGGACATTCTGCTTCAATGGCAAGAGCGTCTTCAAGGGTATATCGCTCGGTGGTACGCCGAACAAACCGGTGTCGTTTCCAAATAGAGGTCCGAGTCCAGAATTGGACTTGGTTTGCACCGCCAAGCGTGTCAATGTCTTGGGCGATAAGCAGCTTCGCCCCATCGCCGATTGCGATCATGCACAGGACACTGGCTATCCCGATGAAGATACCGAGAATAGACAAACCGGCGCGGAGTTTATTTCGGGCAAGATGCGCAATACCTGCGGTGATAGCGTCACGAAATTTCATTGTTACGGTTTTCAGTGGTCGGTTGTCGGTTGTCGGTGGGCATAGGAGCTGCAAACGTTTTGTCTGCCACAAACTCTCTTAACCAAAAACTGAAGACCGAAAACCGATAACTACTTATACGGACATTTGGATGCACTTTCAACGGGTTCAACCAGTTTCACCTGAGCGAGTTTTAAGAACTACAGGTGTTTAAACCTCGTATTTACTTGAAAATTCACCTCCTCGGACGCTACTATGGTTATAAAGAGGGGAATTTTCGGCAAAAAGGTTGAAAAAAATAAGAGCCAGAATTCTGGGTATGTGGGACCGGCGTAAATAGTTGGAGGGTGAGTTTAAGTTTCAGGTCAATCCACGGTGTCGATAGGATCGAGGTTGTTGAGTGCCTCCGCATAGATCTGTCGGAGGGGGACGTTGTTCTGTTCCGCAAGCCGTTTGCAATCCTCATATTCGGGAACAGTTTTAATAAGGGTGTCGTTGAGATATCCACGTTTCGCTTGAATTGTTCCCCACTGCGTCTCGACTTGAGTGAAGTCGCGCCGGAGTTTGACCCGATTGGCAGAAGCGAGTCTGACCCCAAAGGTCGTGGTTTCAGTAAGGAGGAGTTCGATGAGTTTGTCGCGGTGCGGCGTAGGACAGAGGACAGTTATCTGTGTTGCGGGTCTGTTCTTTTTCATGAAAATCGGTGTAAGAAAGACATCAAGCGCGCCATGTTCAAAGAGCCGAGTGGTAACATATCCCGTAATCTCTGGTGACATATCGTCTACATTGGTCTCAATGATGTCCACGCTGTCAGTTTCGGCGTGATGGTGGGTCGTTTGCGAATCGCTACTTGAGACTTTTTCACCGAGACAGAGTCGGAGGAGGTTTGGTCGTTGTTCGAGGTCGCGGGTACCAGCACCGTATCCAACACGATCCAATCGCATTTGGGGCATGACACCGAATTTCTGCGATAGCGTCGTAATGAGTGCGGCTCCAGTCGGTGTCACCAGTTCCTTTGGTATATCGGTTTGATGAATCGGAACACCTTTTAGGAGTTCCATTGTGCCGGGGACAGGGACAGGCATGAGTCCGTGGGCACATCGGACAAAGCCTCTTCCGAGTGAGAGCGGCGATGCGTAAACGGCGTCAACGTCCAGATACGCCAAACCGATGACAGACCCTACGATGTCCACAATTGAATCAATCCCACTCACCTCGTGAAGATGAACGTTGGCTTTGCTCATATTGTGAACTTTCGCCTCTGCTTCAGCGAGTCGGTCAAAGACGCGTTTCGCGGTCCCCCGAATTTCTGGGTCTAAATCGCTGTCATCAAGCAACTTGAAAATATCGGAGAGAAGACGAGTCGGTCCGTGATCGTGTTCACCCTCATGATTGTGATGTTCGTGATCGTGGTCATGGGCATGTGTATGTCCGTGATCGTGATGTTCGTGATCATGGTCATGATGATGTGCATGCTCATGCCCGTGATGTGAATCGGCGTGAGAGGCGTGTGCAGGGTGCACTTCTACAATTGCTCGGGTACCGGTAATGCCGTGCTTCGTGGCTTTTTCGAAGCGTAGACTGAATTCGGCATCGAGTTTGAGCGTAGACAATCCCTCTGTAAGTATTTCTGGCGGCACCCCAACATCGACAAGGGCACCAAGCGTCATGTCGCCGCTAATGCCTGAAAAGCAGTCGAAATACGCGATTTTCACTATATTGCCCTCTTTAGAAATCTTGAAGTAAGTCTTGGAGCAATGTTTTCGAGTCGTGGCGTTTGAGCTTAACAATAGCCTCAGCCTCTATCTGTCGGACCCGTTCACGACTAATCCGAAGTTTGTCCCCGATGTCCGCTAAGGTATACTCGGTGCCGTCCATTAAGCCGTATCGTAGAATGATCACCTGTGTTTCACGAGGATTGAGCGTTCGGTTGAGGACCTCTGTGATAACCTCGACTTTGGCATAATCGAGGAGATAGTTTTCAGGCGTAATTTGGGATTGATCCGGGATAAGTTCGGAAAACGAGCCGTCCGGCGAATCCTCATTGATCGGCGCATCGAGCGGAACAGGATCTTTTGTGGCGTTGAAAATTTCAGAAACCTTTTTCTCTGTAAGCTCGACCTCTTTCGCAATTTCAGTTGTAGTGGGTTCGCGTCCGAGTTGGGTTGTCAGATCTGATTGCGCCTGCTTAATGGCGCGACGGGCTTCGCCGATATAGCATGGAACACGGATCATCTGCCCTTGCTGATCAAGAGCACGTTTGATGGATTGCATAATCCACCAAGTCGCGTAAGTGCTGAATCGGAATCGGAGGGTATGGTCGAATTTATCCACAGCTCGCATCAATCCGAGGCTGCCTTCCTGCATCAAATCAAGGAAGGTTAGGGATGTTTTACTGAAGTGATGTTGTTTGGCAATACTGGCGACGAGGCGAAGATTTGCTTCGACAATTTTTAGTTTTGTTCCATGTGTGACTTGGTCCGCCGCTTCCAATTGTTCCGCCAACCACTTGACATGCGCAAATTCTCGCCGCACGTCTTCAAGTACAAACCGAAGTGTGTGTGGCTTGCAGGTAGTTGTCCGATCTACTAACATACCAACGGGTAACTCCTCCAAGAGCGTTTCAATTTCGTAGCGAATGACATCGAATTCCTGAAAAGCCAAGGATTCCTGTTCTTCGTCAAAACATGCTGTTGTGATGAGAGAGAGTTCGGGAATCGGACGCGCTTCTACTAAAGGGAAATCAGCTTGTCGTTGTTGTGCTTTCGCCGTTTTTTTGTTAAAGGTGTTGATGTTGCTGCGAATTGCCTTGCGGGCGTATGCCCGAAATTCCGTGCCTCGTTTGGTATCACTATCGTCAATGGCTTTTAAGAGTCCGAGGCTCCCGATCTGCCTCAATTCGGGTGGTGTAGTGGTGTCAACATACCTTTTGAGGAGATGTAAGTTCCCTTCAAAGATTTTCCAACGTGTCTGTTCTAATACATTAACCTTCGCTTCTAATTTTTCCAACAGGATGCCAAGAGCCTGAATTTCAGCGCGGACCTGGTCTATAATTAATCCGTGTTCTGATTGTGCGGGTTCTAATTTCTCATTGCTATTTGAAGTATGGTTTTCAGTGAAATTAAGCGCGGCTATCATCCAATCGGGAAATTGATTCAACAGGTTGGCAAAATCTTGGAAACCTTCTCGGTATTTTTCAAAGAGGGTAGTTTCTTGTTCAGGCTCCAACAAAGGTGTCTTCGCAATCTTCTGTAAGTACGCAAAGGTCTCATCTCTTGGTGACTCTGTGGGGTTCTCTTCCCTCTCCTCATCCTCTGCAAAAAGTTCAGATTCTACTGGGTACGCCGGGTAATAGTCTCTCATGTCTCCACCTCACTGTTTACTTAATTTACGGGTCCCTGGACTGCGTTCGACTTCGTTTCTCGCAGGTCTCCGATGTGTCTCAAGGCTACTTTTAAAAGCGAGCCCCATTTACGGATCTGGAAACTATCATGCTTCTCTTTTAGATGACGACGCATTCTAAGGACCACCCCAATTATGAAAAAAAGTTTAACTTTTTATTATCTATGTGGTATGCTATTATGCATAATCTATTCGTATATCCACTGACTAATATGATTGGCTTGCAAGCAGCCCCCTAAAACACCGTATAACATTTGGAGGCAGTTAATTAATGGCTCAACTCACAGAAAATGAAATAATTAAAAAGTGTCAAGCCGGTGAATCTCTTTCTGGTGAAAATCTTGCAAACTTAGATTTAGCGAATCAGCCGCTCGTAGGTGTTGATTTGTCAGAAGCGAATTTGAGCGGTACCGATTTACAGAACGCGGATTTAACAGATGCGAATCTGAATGATGCGAATCTCACCGGTGCGAACCTTTCGGGTGCGACCTTACATCGGACGTATCTGGTCGGTTCCAATTTAACAGATGCCAACCTCGAGGCAGCGAATCTATGTGGTGCGTTCCTGAGTGGAAGTCTACTCTGTGGCACTAACTTTCGACGCGCTGATTTACGTCGTGCTACCCTCGGTTGCCCAAAATGCGAGGTGCCGGGACCTTTCGGTTCACTCACCAGTTTCGAGAACGCAGACCTCGGAGAGGCCATTTTCGGTGAAATCAAACTGATAGGTGTTGTCTTACTCGGTGCCAATTTCAAAGATGCATATCTATATGAAGTTGACCTCTCTGAAGCCGTCTATCGTGAAGCCGATCTTGAAGGTGCTATCACCAAACAGGGGCGAAATTAGGCAGCGGATTTTTCTGTTTTCTTCAGTGCTTCTTACCAATTTCGTCCACGTAGTTTCGATCTACCCGTTTTCTCTATTACCTTGGGGTTGAGATTGCAAAAATCGGTCTGAGGAGTTTTTCTTTGCAGCAAATGAAATATAAGCCAGCAACAATGGCGCAGGGTTTTTGCTGGGGTGTTTCCTCAATTTTTTCAACTCCAACACGGAAAACGCCAATATCCAAGAAACGCATACTTACCGCAAGGAATAATTAAGAAACCGCGACTCTCTAATATGTGTGACGTTAACAAGAGGTAAGAGGTTTACCCAAATTGCATTTTTTTTTTAGGTTTCGACAATTTGCTCGTGATTCTCCATAGATGAGCAACTCCCACGCAAGAGCAGCCCTGTGGTCACACGCCTCACCTACTCTTAACACTCCTCAGGTCAACTGAACTGCATTTCGCAGAGTTTTTGATATAATCCTCCCTTTGCTAACAGCGTTTCGTGTGTTCCAGTCTCCAGTATTTCCCCATCTTTGATAACGAGAATCTTGTCAGCGCGGACAACTGTTGAAAGTCGGTGAGCAATGATAAAACTGGTTCTCCCTTCCATCAGGTTTAGCAGTGATTCTTGGATGAGTGCTTCAGACTGTGTATCCAATGAAGATGTGGCTTCATCTAAGACGAGAATCGGTGCATCTTTTAGGAGCGCACGGGCGATAGATATGCGCTGCTGTTCACCACCGGAAAGCTTCATACCCGCCTCACCGATTGGCGTTATATAACCTTGCGGGGTTTTCGTAATGAACTCGTGTGCGTTTGCCCTTTTCGCTGCTGCGATAACCGCATCATCAGTAGCACCCGGGCATCCGTAGCCGATGTTTTCCATAATGGTGCCATCAAACAGGAACGTGTCCTGTGGAACAAGCGCAATACTTTGTCGCAACGACTCCAAATTTACTTCAGAAATAGAGACGTTGTCGATCAAGATTTTCCCGGAACTCACCTCGTAGAAACGTAACAGTAGGTTGAGGAGGGTTGTCTTTCCACTGCCACTCGGTCCGACAAGTGCCACAATTTCTCCGGGTCTTGCTTCAAAGGTTACATTATCAATGATAGGTTTTAACCTTGTGGGTTGATTATCTGAATTTGTTGTTAAAGGTTGCAAGTAGGAAAAAGAGACGTTCTGAAATGTGACGATGCCGTGGATATTCTGCAGCTGAATCCCACCGGCTGTGTCCTGAGACTTCGTACGGAGATTAGACCGAGGTTCATCGTTTTCCTCATACGTCTCTGGTCCGAAGTCGAGGAGATAAAAGATCCGTTTCGCAGAGACGAGGCACTGCTGTAAGGCACTGTTGACGCTGCCAATCGTCTTAATCGGTTTGAACATCCAACTTACCATCGTAACATAGCCGATAAACCATCCTGTGGAGAGTTGTCCTATAATGACTTGCCAGCAACCTAACGCAAAAACAGTTGCAACACCGAGAGCTCCCAACCATTCGATCGTTGGCGGGAGCAGGGCAGCGAAACGGGCGCGCCGGATCGCTGAGCAGTACTGGTTCCAGTTTATGGCTCGGAAACGTTCGGTTTCAGCTTGTTCAGCAGTAAAACTCTTGATAATTTTGATACCGGCAAGTGTCTCTTTGAGTTGTGAATAGATATTCGCGCTCTGCTGTTGAATTTCTACACTGGCACCCCGAATTCGCGTACCGATCGATGTGATAAAGTAAGCAAGAAATGGGAGAATTAGCAGAACGAACAGCGTGAGTTTGAAACTCGTGATTAGCATTACAGAGACAAAGACACTCACGAGAACAACAGCACGGACAATGTTCGCCATCGCAGCGACGAGATTTTGCCAGACTCGAACATCGTCTGTGATACGCGCCATGAGGTCACCAGTGCGTTCTTCGCGTAAGATGCCCAAGGGTGCGGATACAATACGCTCGTAAAGAGCATTTCGCAGCCGGAAAGATAGTTTGTGTCCGACACGTGCCATCACGTAATCGTTGCCGTAAACGAAGAAACCTTTGATGAATACAAGGATGAGTAATCCACCGAGCAGCCACAGAAAGGCTCTGAGTGCATCACCGGCATCTGTCAATGCCATTTCAAACCCTTCGAAAGCAAACAGACCTTCACGTTGGAAGTACCGGATGGATACAGTTTCCTCGAATGGGTTTCCACCGACAGTTTCAAGCGTATTAATCGTATCCGCCAAAATCTGAATAGCCCCTAAATCACACACAGCAACGACTAAGGCAAAAGCCATTGCTAAGAGAAGGGAACCGGTGTAGGGTGCGTGATACCGCACAAATCGAGTAAAGGTTGCGTTTTTTGTAAAAGTTTTTTTATCCATGCTGAGTCTGTCCGTTGGACTGAACCGAAGGTGAAACTGGGGAAATCCGCAGAAATACCCCAGCAAAAACCTCAAGACCCATTAGGTAGCAACTTAGGTTATTTCAGTTGGTAACTACCAAATTGGATGGCACATGCCTGTTTCGAGGCATCATCTCTCTTTGAAAATGGACAACGAATCCTGAATTCTCGCTTTTGGAAATCGACGGCTTCAATGATCCCGATGGCATAGGTATTCCCGGCAGCGTCGATTAATCCGACCAAACGGCGTTCAAAATAAGCGCGGACTTCTGCTGTGATATGCGTTAAACTTAAATAGTCTTTGATGCGGGTGATAACTGTTTTGGAAAGTGATTTTGACGCAATGAGACACAGAGTGCGATGTCCCCATTCAGCATGGTAAACTTGTGTCTCAGCGAGCCGAGAGAGGATTTCTAATTCCTTCTCATTTGCGATGCGTCCGATAAAGAAAGGGGTGCGCCCACCGCGAATCTGTTCAAACGGTAGATATTGGATGTTATTTTCGGACTTTTGTAGAACAGGTTCTGAAGACTCGCCAGTCTCACCACTTTCGACAGCAAGCTTTGGAGACCGGCAAGCTACGCCACTTTCGATAGCAAGTTTTGGTTTGCAAGCTGCACCACTTTCGATAGCAAGTTTTGGTTTGCAAGCTGCACCAAAATAGGCATCAAATTGGGCTTTTCGGTATCGACTGCGCGCCTTGGTACTTTTGGAGCGAACATTCCGGTGTGGAAGAAGGTAATGAATATTGAGCCAGTCCTGCTGGCTGTAACATGCGGTTATCTGTCCCAACTCGCTGGAACGACCAATGCATACCACGTGGTTCGGTCTGATGAGTTCAATCTTGTGCTGTTTCAGAGTAACAGCGGGTGCGTCGTGAATGTAACCGGTCGTATCAATGATAATGAAATCAGCCTCGGTTTCACGCGCGCGATCCACCATCAACCGTGTTCCTGTTAGCACTTCAAGAGAGTGTCCACGCGGCGAGAGATCTCCAACAAAATATAGCTGGTCGGCGATGCCGTTGAACTGGATAGGGGAACTTTCTGGGGCAAGAGACTTCATACCGATTGTCGTGGGGGGACCGATTTGAGATTGTCCGACATCTGCATCTACAAAAGCGGTCTTCAATCCCTGACCAATCGCAGAATCAGCCAAAAAACGACAGAAGGTCGTTTTTCCAACATCGGTTGACCCTATCACAAGTACAACCTGTTGGGGCTTGACAATTCGACTCGCAAGTTTTTCCCAGTGTTGGTTAACTTGATACGCGTCATTCATTTTTGACCAGGATTTTTATGATCTCTGTGATTTACCATGATGAGACCTTCGATCATCAGGATAAATCTTATAATCACAACAGTCTTTTGTAGCTCCTATTCACTGATGGCTACTTGCCAAGGTCCATTTCATAACGAAAGGTGACACCGGGCGGACTGAACATCTCATCCAAAGGAGGCATCTGCCTAACACCGACGAGTTGTTCGAGCAGTGATGTCTTTTTCTCCTTACGCACGACCTTGGGCTTGCCTTCAATACCTGCTAACTCCGCAGCGGTTTTGATCGCATCTGGGAGATTGCCGAGTTGGTCCAGTAGTTTTGCATCCAGTGCTTGCTTTCCAGAGTAAATTCGTCCATCAGCAAGTTCAGCAATTTCGGCACGCGTTAAGAGATGTCCGCGTGCCTCGAAGATTGTATCCACAAATTGATTGTAAACATCGTCCACGGTGGATTGGAGAACCGCCCGTTCCTGTTCTGTCAACTCACGGAAGGGTGAACCTGTATCTTTAAAGTCGCCGCTTTTAATGACCTGATGCCCTAAGCCGACTTTGTCATACAAGCCTTTGAGTTGTGTGAATTGCATAATAACGCCGATGCTACCCGTCAAAGTGCCGGGGTTTGCGAAGATTGTATCGGCGGCGCACGCGACATAGTAACCACCAGATGCCGCACTGCCTCCCATTGAGGCGACTATCGGCTTCTCTATCTTCTTCAACTCGCTGTAAATCTCTTGCACCGGGGCGACACTACCGCCAGGAGAGTCGATTCTAATTACAATTGCTTTGATATTCGGATCATCGCGGTAGGTGTGAATCAGCTTAATCGTAGCATCTGAACGCGAGATAACACCCGTAATGTCTACCACTGCGACCTTCTGTCCGATTGATACGTTGCCGCCTATTGAACGTAAAATCAACAGCAAGAAGAACAGCACGATGATAGTTCCTAAAATAATATAAACACGTCTCTTTCTCATATTTTAATTTATTGCTCCTGGGCTGCCCTCCATTTCATTACGGGCAGATTTTCAGTTACGCCGCGACTGGGTTTGGGAATTTGTGCCCTTTTTAGAGGATCTTTTTCACTCGCCACACGACTCTGACTCATCCTCGAGTCTATTCCCAGACGAAATCCAGTGTTTCCGCGAATTTTTTTGATGAAACATAGTAGAACGACGAGCAGAAACCCCAAAGTTGGCAATTCTTCATTTGGAGCGGTGTGGTGCGAAGATGACGACCCACAAGGTTTTTAGCAACCATCCTATATCGGTGGCGATGCTCTGTGTCGCAACATAGTGGAGATCCAATGCGAGTTTCTCTGGCATTAATTCTGTGATGTAGTAATGCTCGGCATCGAGATGTCCTTTGAGTTTCTCCTCTTCATCGCGGTTTGCGAGTTGCGATGGACCGGTCATCCCGGGCTTTACTTGTAGGACCTGTTTCTGCGTTTGCGTGTAGTGCTTGACGTAATCGGGTGCCTCCGGACGCGGTCCAATGAGACTCATTTCACCTTTAATTACGTTAATTAAGTTTGGGAGCTCGTCCAGCTTTGTCCATCTCAAAAACCTACCAATAGATGTAATCCGCTGATCCCTATAGGTTGTCAAACTACCGCCGAGTGTATCCGCATTGACTACCATAGTCCTGAATTTGTACATTTCAAAGATGACTTCGCCTCTGCCGACCCGTTTTGCTTTGTAAAACGTGGGTCCTTTTGATTGCAATTTTGCGAGCAAGATCCCAAGCAAAAAAAGGGGAGACAACAGCACGAGTCCAAGCGTTGCGAACAGGAGATCGAACGTCCGTTTTGCCCAGTCGCGTTTGGACTCCATATCATCTTGAATTCCTGTGGTTAAACGCTTGGTATGAGGCATGCGATGCTCGCGAGCACAGCTCGCTCCTACAATAGGGCTAACGGCGGTTGGCTTTGGCAGTTTCGGTTTCGGTAGGAAACTGGATAATTTCAGACTCGCTATCTTCATCAATTTCCGTCAGGAAGGCGCGGTTCGGTTGGTATGTTGGGACCAACTCCTGGAATTTAGAAACAATACCTTCCAAATCCAGAGCGTCTGCGAGTTGTGAGAGTTCCTCTATCTGGGAGAGGAGCTGGCGTTCCCCTATCTGCTCCAACTGTGCAACGAAAATACGCTGGTGTTTTGTTGCTGTAACACCCTCTTGAGGGGTCAGGAGTTCCTCGTACAATTTCTCGCCCGGTTCCAACCCAGTAAATTCAATCTTGATGTCCCTATCGACTTCGAGTCCAGAAAGGCGGATAAGGTCTTGAGCGAGGTCAAGAATTTTAATCGGTTCTCCCATGTCTAACATTAGAATTTCGCCATCATTTCCCATAGTCCCTGCTTGGATGAGGAGTTGCACAGCTTCTGGAATCGTCATGAAGTAGCGTGTCGCTTCGCGATGTGTGACGGTGACGGGACCCCCTTTGGCGATCTGCCGCTTGAAATTGGGGATTACACTTGCCCGACTTCCGATAACGTTCCCGAAGCGGACTGCGATAAAACGGGTGCTGTTCTGCTTTGCTTTGCACTGAACCAATTTCTCTGTTACACGTTTGGATGCCCCGTAAACGCTCGTTGGGTTTACGGCTTTATCCGATGAGACGAGTATGAAAGCCTCTACCTCATGTTTGATTGCGGCATTGATGAGGTTTTGGGTGCCAAGTATGTTGTTTTTGACGGCTTCATCGGGATGGTTCTCCATGAATTTAACATGCTTGTGTGCAGCAGCGTGAAAAATAATATCGGGGCGATATTTGCGTGTAACTTGTGAAACTTTAGCATTATCTCGAATGTCGCCGATAACTAAAGCCCGATTGAGTTGGGGTTCGGATTCCCGAAGTTCTATATCTGTGTGGTAGAGACTGTTTTCACCGCGCCCGAAGAGGATGAGGAGTTCTGGGTCCAGTTTCGCGACTTGCCGACAGAGTTCAGAACCGATTGAACCACCGGCTCCAGTCACCATCACGCGTTTACCGGCGAGATATTTAGAGACCTCAGCAAGGTCCATTTGCGAGGTAGACCGATTCAAGAGATCTTCAAATCGGACTTCTCGGATCTGACTGACACTGGCGCGTCCTTCAAGAATGGCATGAATGTTCGGGACGATTTTAAACTGACATCCTCGGTATTCGCACTGTCGGATAATATCACGAATTTTACCGCCTGGTGCTGAAGGGATAGCAATGACCACCTCATCAATTTCGCGCTTGCGTGCAATATAGGTTAGGTCGCGGGTCGTCCCTAAGACTTCAAGCCCTGCAACGCTTCTGTCCACTTTGTGTAGGGCATCGTCAATAAAGCCGACGGGTACATACCCTTTTTCAGGGTGGTTTCTCAGGGCACGGAGTACACCGATACCGGTTTCGCCTGCCCCAACGATAAGGACTTTTGTTGATAATTTTTGTATAGGCAACAGCGGTTTAGAATTCTGTACTATTGCCCCTACGTTCCTCTGATGTTTTCTACGTCCTGACCGTTTATCTTGCTGGAGAATTTGCACAGAGAATTTGGTAAATCCGATGAGTGCGAAGTTATAAAATCCATCAATTAAGAAAAGAACCCAAGCAACCTTCAATAGCATGGAAAGCCCGATGAGTCCCAGAGTTGCGAATATAATCGCGGTTGCCAACGCTCGGAATTCCTTAGCGGCGGCATATTGCCATATAGGTTTGTACAGATTGAAAACTAACAACAGACCTATACGAACTATGGTGACAATAGCGACGGTACCGAACCCAATAACATGCTGTGGTTGGAAGGGGGATGTGTCTATGCTCTGCAGTATAGCGAAAAGTGGTGCGGGTTGTTCTAAAAAATCGAAACCGAACTGCCTACTGGTTAGGTAAGCGAATAGAAACGCGAGATTAACGAGAAGTATATCAACAACAATTGTAAAACTCCACTTTATTTTGGGTCTATCCATATTCCCTCCTCAAATTTTTTAATTATTCGCAAGGCGTTGCGAGGTAAAATTAAAATTCAAATTTCGGTGTATGTCCTGCCTGTGCATAGACATGCTTTAGACGTTCTCCGATAGCCTCCCAACTATAATTAGTTTCGACACGCGTTCTGGCGGTTTGCGCGAGGGTTTCTCTCGAATGCTCATCGTTGAGTAAGTGAACGACCTGTTTTGCGAAGCCAGCAGGTGTATCGGCAACGAGTAACTCTTTACCGTTGTCTGCCTCCAACCCCATTGCGCCAACAGAGGTAGTGACAACGGGGACACCCATTGCCATTGCCTCCAGATTTTTAGTTTGTATGCCCGACCCGGCACGTAAAGGGGCAACAAAAACAGACGCCTTTTCAAAATAGGGACGGACATCCGGGACATAACCGGTGACAACCACACCTTCCTGTGTTTCAAGCCGCTTTACCTGATCCGATGGATGGTTGCCTACTATATAAAATTGCGCGCTCGGATGGCTTTCTCGGATACGTGGAAAAATCTCATTAGAAAAATAGATTGCGGCATCTGAATTCGGAAAGTAGTTCATCGTTCCGGTAAACAGCATCAGCGGTGCAGGTTGTGTCGTCGGGTTCGGTTGAAAGTACCCGAGGTCAACGCCCATCGGAACTATTGACAGATTCAAACTATTGTCCTGCTTCAAGAGATAGTCCCGATCAAAACGCGCGACAACGGTGCCGCAGTCGAAAGCCTTCATAATGTTGACTTCGTAACGCCGTACCCGCTTTTCCTCCAATTTTACCAAAAAACGCTTTGGAGTGCAATCTAATTTAATTTTTGCAAGCCAAGGATTGCTTTCAAGTTCAGCGCGTCTGCTGAGATTCAGTGCCAACGAATCGCACAAATCTAAGACTTTGATGGGACCTTGGACGTTCGTTACGTATTGTCCCATCCGAAAGAGTTGTGCGTGAATCAGCTCGAAGTCCACCTGTTCAAGGAGTTGGTTAATCTTCCGTTGCATCTGGGGCGCGTACCAGTAATGCAGTTGAAGCGGACGACGCGATAAGCAGTGGATCCCTGTATTCATGAAGGCAAAGGAACGATGGAAACGGACCCACTCGACGCGCTCACAAAAAGGTTCCAAATGCTTCGCGGATTCAATATCGCTTTCAGATTCAGCAAAGTAAACGAGGGTTACGGCATGTTGTTTCGAAAGCTGCTTAATAAAATTATAAGACCGGATCCGATCGCCCCGATGCGGTGGATACGGACACCGTAGGCTTAAAAATAAAATCTTCATTTTTTAAATTATGGGACCCTGGTCATCGTTCCCCTACAAACATTTCACCCCTACGGGGTTCAGTCCAACCGGATCCAGACTAGGGGACACCTTGATTATCAAAGTTACTCACCCGGCATTTCTGCCTCATCAATGAGCATCACAGGGATACCTTCACGGATCGGGTAGCGACGCCGACACTCACCAACGCACACCAATTTTTGTGCCGCTTCATCGTGTTGTATCTCACCTTTACACGCTGGACACGCGAGGATGTCAAGTAGCGTTTTCGAGAGTGTATATGCGTTTTCTGAGTTCATATTTTTAATTTTACCTTGCGGTTGTGAAGTCTTAGGTACCGTGGCATCTCTTATATTTCTTGCCGCTTCCACAAGGACAGGGTGCGTTTCTACCGACCTTTCGCATGTTTCCCATTGCCTGCTGTGAAGCGAATTCGGCATCATCACTGGTTGCGGTTGCTCCGCTGCCTTGGGGTGCCCTCGGCTGTGGTCTACGCTGTCTCCCTGTCCGTCGACTGGGGACCCGGCGCGGTGCTTCAGTATTGACGCGAGATTTGAAGATGAATTCACTGACCTGCTCTTCAATCTGTTGATACATACTTTCAAAGACAGTGAGTGCCTCATTTTTGAAAACAACGATAGGGTCTTTGCCGCCGTATCCTGCGCCGAACCGAATACCTTCCTCAATATAGTCAATGTTATGGAGGTGTTCTTTCCAGTGATCATCAATCCTATCCAAAAGGAGTAAGCGTTCAAGGACGCGCATCATTTCTGTGCCCATTTCGGCTTCGCGTTCTTCATAAGCGGCGCGTAACACCTCCAGCGTCTGTTCTTGAACGTCTTCTGGACTCGCTTGTGCCAAAGGCACCTTCCAGGTTGGCTCAATTGGGAATGTAGTCGTCAACCACTGTTGGAACCTATCGGGGGTTTCAAGCGGACTTCCGACCTTTTCCCCCATATTGTCCTCGATTCCATCCCTGACGACCCTCTCAATCATCCCCCAAATCGTGGTTTTGAGGGAGGTAGGAGCATTCGCATCCTTTTCAGCGAGTGCGGCGAGTCCGCCATCTTCGGTTGTGCTTTCGTGTTCGGGTAATTCGGCGACATCTGTAGTGGAAGCCAAGACGGTGTCACGCAAGGTGTAGATGGTATCGCGCTGTGTATCCATAACATCATCGAATTTCAGGAGATTTTTTCGGATCTCGAAATACATCTGTTCAACACGCGTCTGAGCTTTCTCGATGGATTTCGTCACCCACGGATGCTCTAAAGGAACATCATCATCCATTCCGACGCGCGTCATCAACCCTTGTAAGCGTTCAGAACCGAATTTTCGCATCAATTCGTCTTCAAGGGAAAGATAGAATCGAGATGAGCCTGGATCTCCCTGTCTACCGGATCGTCCACGGAGCTGGTTATCAATACGTCGAGACTCGTGGCGTTCTGTGCCGATGATATGGAGACCGCCAGCGGCTAATACCTTTTCTTTTTGTTCGTCGCAAATGGCTTCTGCGTCTGCGAGTGCGGCTTGGTATTCTTCGGAGTCTGGAGATAGTGCCTCTGTCTTGGCTTTCTGTTTCCGTAGTGCTTCGATTGCCATACCTTCGGGGTTACCGCCAAGCAGAATGTCTACACCTCTACCTGCCATATTCGTTGCGATTGTTACAGCCCCAGGAACACCAGCCTGTGCGATGATGTCGGCTTCGCGTGTGTGTTCCTTAGCGTTGAGAACCTGATGTCGGATTTTCCGGTGTTTGGTCCTGAGCATTTTGCTCAATTTCTCGGAATTTTCAATCGAAACAGTGCCGACAAGGACTGGACGCCCCATCTCGGTCTGCTCGACGATATCTTGTAAGACGGCGTTGTATTTTGCGTTCTCGGTACTGTAAATTTGGTCGGCATGGTCAACTCGGATCATAGGTTCGTTGGTGGGAATGACAGAGACCTCTAATCCGTAGATGTGCGCGAATTCGTTCGCTTCTGTTGCGGCGGTACCGGTCATACCTGCGAGTTTATTGTACATGCGGAAGTAGTTTTGATAGGTAATCTTGGCACCGGTCTCGCTTTCCTCGACGACTTTAACGCGTTCCTTCGCTTCGATCGCTTGATGGAGTCCTTCGCTGAGCCGTCTTCCGATCTGTTTTCGTCCTGTGAATTCGTCAACGAGGAGGACTTCGCCATTTTCGACGAGATAATCGACATCGCGTTTGTAGAGCTGATGCGCAGTGAGTGCTTGATTGACGTGATGCACCATAGCGATGTTAGTGTGTTCGTAAAGGTTTCCTACACCGAGGCGACGTTCGACTTCTTCAACGCCTTCATCGGTAAGGGTTACACTGCCTCGCGATTTTCCTTCTTGATCGATTTTGAAGTGTTCGCTTTCCCTGAGTTGAGCGACGACGCCATTAATTTGCCTATAAAGTTCTGGCGGTTTACCGGA
Source organism: Candidatus Poribacteria bacterium (assembly GCA_965208635.1). Taxonomy (GTDB): domain Bacteria; phylum Poribacteria; class WGA-4E; order WGA-4E; family WGA-3G; genus WGA-3G. The sequence continues at coordinate 2,790,150 of OZ242349.1, read as the reverse complement.
GGGTTCTGAGATGATGAGGGGGGTACGGGATTCATCAATGAGGATGCTGTCAACTTCGTCAAGGATAGCGTAGACATGTCCGCGCTGTACTTTATCTTCAATCGAGAGTGCTTTGTTGTCCCAGAGGTAATCAAATCCGAATTCGCTGTGAACGCCGTAAGTGATGTCTGATTTGTATCCGAGCCTTTTCTGTTCCTTCGGCATTAGGCTGAGCGTCAATCCAACGGAGAGTCCGAGGAAGTTGTAGATCCTGCCCATCCATTCGGCATCCCGGCGTGCGAGATAATCATTGACCGTGGCGAGATGCACGCCTTTTCCAGTCAATGCATTTAAATAGACAGCAAGGGTCGAGGTGAGCGTTTTACCTTCACCAGTGCGCATCTCTGCGATAGTGCCGTGGTGGAGCGCGATACCACCCATAATTTGGACATCATAATGCCGCTGTTTTAAGGTTCGCACCGCGGCTTCACGGACGACAGCGAAGGCATCTGGTAAGATGTCATCAAGCGATGCCCCGGCATCCAGTTGTCGGCGAAATTCTGGTGTTTTGGATTGCAGTTGTGCGTCGGTGCGTTTTTTGACTTCAGGTTCGCGCTGGTTGACGGCTTCGACGATGTCGCGGAATTTTTTGACATCGCGATCCTCTTTGCTACCGAAGACTTTGGTTATCATTTTCTGGAACATCTTTTTAACTATTGCTCCTGGGCGCCTTTCACGTTGTGAAAGGCGATATATCTCTGAGTCATAATCGATTTGGCATTTAGGACTCGTTCATACATGTCAGGGAAAAGTCCATAATTATCTATACACACTATAGTTAGCAAGACGGAAGATCCTTTGCTCCTGGGTACTTTTCACGTTGTGAACGGTGGTATATTTCTAAGTCCTGATCGACTCGGTGTTTATGCTTCATTCCTTCCAGTTAATTGCGAGTCGAGTGGCTCCAACAAATTCTGTCCGTCGAGTTTCTTTCGCACTACTGTATAAATGACCGTGTTTCCGGCAGAGGCGATTGAAAACAGATATGCAATTACTAACCCTGCCCCCATGAGGAGTGTGATCGTCAGAAAGATGGCAGTCAGTGGGGTCGTAACCGTCGCTATTCCTGTCAGTGTCGGCATTTGATCACTTGTACCGGTGTTGAAGACTCCCGAGACTATTCATATAGGGCAGTGCTGCCATCTTTTCGACAGCCCCACCGAGCCATAAGTTTGCGTAGCCCATACAGTGCTGCATCACTTCGGTGTGGAAGAGGCGCGTCGGGAGCATCACGATCGAAAAGCCTGCGAGAGAAAAGAAAGCCCAAATGGACACGAAAATAAATTTGATAAGGAGCAACATCGCCTCATAACACACTAACAGCCAAGATTTGTTCCAAACCATTGTGAACTGCTGATAAATTATTTCAAAGGCATCGGCACCTGTCGTAGCGGCAACGGCTGGCACAAAGAGCAGACTAACACTGAAAACGATCGCTATCAATGCCATCAGGAGACCAAAGAAAAATCCGATCGGCATGAACAGTGAGGTGAGCATGAGGAACGGTTTTCCCACCGCCGGTAACTTCGCGATTCCTGCGATGCTGAGGGGGACAATCGCGAGAAATATCTGGATGAGAAGTAAACCGATGAACGCGCCTAAAACGGATTTCCAATGTCCCCTGAGGAAAGTTAAGGCATCCCCGACCGAAAAGAAGAAATCCCCACGGAGCTGTTCGATGGTGATTTTGGAAGCCACGGTGCTTGCTAAGAAGAAGATGCACGCGAAGCTCACCATCCCTATCCACATTGCGATTTCAGTTGTCTGTGTAAGTCCGGCATCAGCGAACGGAGGTAGGGGTAAGAGTGCATACGTGTTCCAAAAGTCCTGTGCGGCACTACCCCCTACAACGACGAGACTGAGATATACCAAAGTTTCGTAAATTAGATACGCGAGAACGAGTCCGATGAGATGAACTGCGATCTTTCGCCCACTGAATCCGTAGCGGATCACTTGGAAAATATCCCTGAAATCGAAGTAGCGTTTTTCCATGAAGGGGTTCTTCTGCTTTTTTGCGTGTTCTTGTATTAATGATACGACAATTTGGGGTGTTTTGTCAAGTGTTTATTCGTTGTCGGTTGTCAGTTATCAGTCGTCAGTAACGCCCTAATCCCCTTAGATGCAGTTGAAATAAATATTTCGGTAATAACGGGCAATGAATTGCCCTACTACAAACGGGTAGGTTCGTAGTCGTGGGATTTATCGCACGTCATGTCGTCAGGAATCGAGGTTCGGAGACTCCCCTACTGTCGAGTGTCGGTAATCAGTCATCAGTGGAGACGATTTCGGCGGTGACGGGGAGGGTCAGTGTGCGTTGGTTTGGGAAGTGGACAGTGAGGAGTGATGAGAAGGTGCCGCTGTCTTTCAGGGGACCGAGTTGGACTGTAATGAGAGAGGTATCTGTCCGCGGATTGGGTGTTATCTCCCATGCAAGCGACTTATGTCCCGACGGTAGAAGGCGGATGTCCGAGGTGTCGAGTGGGGCATTCACAGCGAGTTTGATGGTTTTTTGATGCCTCGTTTCGGGTTTGATGTTCCCGAACTCGCAAACGTTGGGAGTGAGCGTTGCGAATCGTTTTGCAGCGGCGATAATTGTCAGGTGGACAATCGGGGTCTTGGGACTGTCTGTGAAGATGGTGGCGGTTGCCGAGGTCTCGTGATCGGGCAGTGTTTCTGGGTTGATGACTATCTGGAACGTGCCATCTGCATCGGGCTGGAGCACCTCTGGTCCTGTGATCTCGGCATAACTGCACCCTGTGTGAACGTTTTGGATGCGGAGTGGATATTTGCCGACGTTTCGTGCTGTTACGGATCGTGTTATAGGTCCTTCCCATTCCGGGAGCGTTCCGAAGTGAACCTGTTGGGACATCAGGACAAGTTCGGCTGCGGGTCCCTGCCGGTTGTTGATGAGGAAGACGATAAGTCCAGAGATGAGCAGTGCAGGAATGACAATGGTTGTGAGGAGTGTGCGTTTGGACATGGTTTTTATTTTATAATTATTACCTAAAATAACCACTGTGTCAAGTTTATTTTTCCTTGAATTCAGAGCCATTCAATTCTAAGAAATTATTGGATTGGACATCTTTTTTCCAGGATCCGGTGCGAAAACCTTCAGACTAGCGAAATGCTGCGAATTATAGCGAAATGCTGCGAATTATTTTAAGTTGGATTTCCTCAGAATTATAACATAAAATAAATCAAGTATTAATATCTGTGAAAATGACAACACCCAAACCTACAATTGAATGCCCTGTCCTTGAATTTGGCAGAGTCATTCAGTTTTCGGTGGCGTGTTGGAAGCGTGAAGTGATGGGAACCGGTATGGAGACATCGAATACCTCTCGGATTTGATATGGTTGAAGGGCGGTAAGGCTTTATGAGAGATCTGAAAATTTCACAGTAAGCCTTTGAGAAAAGGACCGTGTAACTCCCTCAAAACGTAGGTGTGGTATAGGACGAGAGCCGTTTGGAGAACATTGCATTTTTTGGCGTTTACTGTGAAATTGTGAAAATGAGGACTCGGTCGAATTGCCTCTAAACCCAGTCATAGTGTGGGTTTAGCGCATGTTCGGGGAATCAGTCATTTTTTAGGTTACTGTGAAACTATTGTCTTGTTGAATTAAATATAACATATTGATATTCAGAACAATATACACTTACCTATACACCATCAAATTGGTGAAGGTTAGGAACCCTCGCCAGCGGGGAGGCGGTGTGTTTTTTGTCTGAATCGGGATAGACTGAACCACTGCGTAATTGACGGGCGATGAATCGCCCTACTACAAACGGATGGAATATAGGGTAGGCAGTCACATAGCACTCCACTGGAGTGCGGGGTTTAGGCATCCTATTTTCTATAGACATAGCACTCCTCATGAAGATTAAGAATTTAATCGGGCAATTTCTCAACGTGCGATAAATCGCACGACTACGAGCGAACCTGTTTGTAGTAGGGAAACCATTCAGGGTCTCCCGTCAATTACCCAATTTATTTTTTAAACCTCCGCTGGAGTGCAGAAGTGGGGGCGGGATGCCCCTTGAATTTTGGGTTTTCAGTTGACTCCGCGAGTGTTGTATGCTAAGCTAATGTGAATTCGATATTATGATCCATGTGTAGATTGGGTTGGACGAGGAAGAAGGCATAGGTGTCAATTTAGGGACGTAGGTTGGGTTGAACTGAGTTGAGAAGGACAATGTTGCCACCCCAAACGCGCCTAAAAATACAATATACTGGCACATACATTCAAAGACGGAGTGAAACCCAACTTAATACTGTTCGCTTCTCGGGAGCCTTCCGGAAAAACGTTGGGTTTCACTGAGGTTTCGGTAACTTTGAGCATTTTGAAGATGCAGAGGTTTCTGGTGAAACGAAGTGATTTCTCATATCCCGTTCAACCCAACCTACGTGTGAGGAGGTATGAAATAGTGACGCTAAAAGAGCATATTGATGATATATCAAAATCTCTGGAACAAGGTATGTTTCCGAATGAGACTGAAGTTTGTGATAAGATTGTACATAGAATACTTGATGTCTTGGATTGGCCGAGGTATGATCATGGCATTCGACTTCGCGAATATGACTTAAGAGGATCGCGTGTAGATTTTGCATTGTGCCATCCCGCGTCAGAGCCACAAGTTTTCGTCGAGGTAAAGCGAATTGGAAATATTGACGGAGCAGAGGATCAGTTGTTTGGATATGCGTCTCGTGAAAATGTACCGATCGCCGTCCTCACCGATGGTCGAAAGTGGCAATTTTTTTATCCAAGTGGATTAGGGGATTATGACAAACGTAAGGTGGATGAGTTAGATCTAAAAGAAGGAGTTAGCGAAGAAAGTGCTAATCTCTTTAACAAGTACTTGAGTTACGAGGCAATCCAGACAGGTGAAGCTGCTAAGGCGATCCAAAGGAAGTATGAGGATCTTTTAAAAACAGAGACAAATTGAGAGATATTTACCAGATGCGTGGAAAAATCTGGTGGAGAGTGGAGATGAGTTGCTCCTGGAACTTGTCGCGGAGGCAACCAAAGAGTTGTGTGGATATGGACCTACCTATGACCAGGTACTTGCCTTTCTGAATACTTTGGCAAGGAAAACCAAACCGCCAATTGTACCCCCTAATCCCCCAATTCGGCAGGAAAGGGGTAAAGCACCACCGACACGCCTACGCGTCACTATGGACGACGGAAAAGTGATAGAGCATGAGGATGGCTCAGATACCTTCGTTGCGGTTATTGAAGTGTTCGGAATAGAACAGGTGCACGCCCTTAAACTAGGGACGGAAAGACATCCCCTCATTTCCCGTAAAAACAAGGGTGAAGATCCCGGGAAACACCGCAAATCAGATACGTCCGATTCTTATAGCATCTACACTACTTTCTCTACAGAGGATAAAAAGAAACATCTGGAGGAAGTTGATGAGAGATTAGGTAAACAATTACAACAAATAGATATTGTTCCTAAATCCTGAAGTGTAGAACAGTCCAAAAGGTGAATAGCGTAATCAAATTACATCTACAATTGAACTATGAACAAACTTTATTTTGGTGATAACTTGGAGATTTTGCGGGAGATGGATGAGGGACGGGTGGATCTCATCTGTACGGATCCGCCGTTCAATAGTGGACGGGATTATAATTCGTTCATCGGGGATTCGCTCGCACAGAAGAAGGCGTTTACGGATACGTGGACGTGGGATACTGCGGCACAGGACGCTCGCGCTGACATTGAACACCGCGCATACATCAGTGATGCCTACAAGGCTCTCGATGAATGCCTGAAGGGGTATGACCTAATTCTCCGACGTGCTGTGTCGGGTAGCAGCGGTGCGATGCGTGCGTATCTGACGTTTATGGGACCTCGACTCGCTGAGATGTACCGCATCCTGACGCAAAAGGGGAGTATCTATCTGCACTGCGACCCAACAGCAAGCCATTATCTCAAAGGTGTGATGGACGCTATCTTTGGAGTGGAAAATTTCAGGAACGAGATTATCTGGCAACGCACCAAGGCACATAACGACGGCAAGCAATACGGTAGAATTCACGATACAATTCTTTTCTATAGCAAGAGTAACAAAACCGTGTGGAATCCGGTTTACACGGCACACGATCCAGAGTACGTAAAGAAATTTTATCGCCATCAGGACGAAAGGGGAGCCTATCGAATCGCCACTTTGAATGCTCCTGGAGTTAGATATGGCGAATCCGGTGAGCCGTGGCGAGATGTAAACCCGAGTGACGTAGGTAGACATTGGAGTACGCCGCGCAGAGAGGCGTGGCCCGAAGGTGTTGAGCCTCCTGAAAACTATGAGTCCCTCTCCGTTCATGAAAAATTAGATGCATTGGACGCGAATGATTTGATTTACTGGCCTCCGAGGGGCAAGGTACCGGGGTTCAAGCGGTATTTATCCACAACAAAGGGGAGCAGAGTACACGATGTTATCACAGATATAAACCCTCTTGCACGTGCCTCTAAGGAACGCCTCGGTTACCCGACGCAAAAGCCGCTCGCGCTTTATGAACGGCTGATACGCGCATCCAGCAACGAAGGGGACATCGTTCTGGATCCGTTCTGCGGATGTGGCACGACGATTGATGCGGCGCATACGCTCAAACGGAATTGGATCGGTATTGACCTAACGATTTTGGCGTTGGATCCGATGCGCCAGCGGTTGGCAGATCGGCACGGATTGGAGCCTTCAGTGGATTATCAGATTGAGGGGTATCCGACGAACATGCAGGAGGTTCGTCGGTTCTTGAAGGATGGCGATAAACGGAAATATCACGATTTCTCGAATTGGGCGGTGACACGGCTTGGGTTGAAGCCGACACGGGACATCGGTGACGGTGGGCATGATGGTGTCGGCGGTATGACGTTGTGGGATACGCAACAGATGAAAGAGTCAAATGCCCGGATCCTCGCCGAGGTCAAGACGGGTAGACCGTCGATTACGCAGGTGCGCGCTTTTTGTCAGGTGATGCACGAGAACAACGCGGAGATCGGAATTTTTATCACGATCGCGCCTATCAGTGCGGGGATGCGGCAGCAGGCAGAGAATATGGGGAGTTTTGAGCATAACGGACGGAGTTACCCGCGTCTTCAGTTCTGGCAGATTGATGATGCGTACTTTGAGAATACCGAGATTATCAATACGTTCATTCGGTTGCCAATGGAATGGCGGATTCGTCCGAGCCAGAAGTCGGAACGGCATTTTGGTGGGGAGCAGCGGGAGTTTTTTAGGTAGTTGTCGGCTATCAGATTAAGATGACTGTAGACGGCCGGTGCGATTGGAAAATCGCACAGAGCCATTCAGTTTTCGGTTTTTTGAGTCCATTCTTGCGAATAGGTGCGCGATGCTATCCGTAAGAATCGGGGTTACAAACCCCTCCCACAGAGTGATTTGTGACAATTGAATGGCTCTGGGAAATCGCACTTCTCCATTTGTAATACCTCTGATTTTGTGGTATACTGTTTTTAGTGTAAAGTTTAGTAAAATAGGAGGGATTTATATGGCGCGCGTCAGCACTGAACAGCCTACCGAAAATAGAGCACCGGAACAACAAGTTAAGAGCAAACACATCCTCGCTTTTGAAATTACGGACTCAGAATGGGGAGAAACCTATACCGCCTACGTGACAAAAGAGTCGGATAACTGGAGTGGATGGATTCCTGATGTGCCAGAAGTTGACAAGTGTGAAGAAGGCACTCAAAAAGCACTATTGACGACTCTGAAAGATAAACTTTCTGAAGCTTTAGAGGCTCGTGCGGATGCTTGGGACAAGCAGATTGAAGAAGATATAAAAGCGGGGAGGCTCGAACATCTTCGCAAGGAGGCCCTTGAGGATATTAAAGCGGGGAGGTTCACCGATCTATTCATTCAAAGAACTGAAGTTCTCCGTCCTTGACGATCATTAGAATCTGGTCATACAATGCGTCTCCGTCGGGATTAAAAGAGTAACTGCCTAATTTGCCCAAAATTGTGGGGAAATCCTTCGTCTGTGCGAGCGCGTCCCGAATGGCGGTCGAATCTGCCGATTGTGCTGTCTTCATTGCATTGGCGAGAACGTAGAGCGTCGCATACGACTGTGCCGCCCAGGGTTCGGGTTCAATGCCGTACTTCGCCCGATAATTCCGAACGAAGGCTTGGTTTCCGGGGGCATCAGATATACTGGACCATCCGATAAAACCTATTGTTCCTTCGGCACCCTCACCTGCCTTTTGGAGTTCATCCATAGTTAAATCCGGAGCAATCACCTGAATCGTGTCGGGAAAACCTACCTCGGGTGTTTGTGCGAGAATCCCCGCGATTTCTTGTGAAAGTGCGGAGATAAAGAGTGCGTCCGGCTTCATCGCCATGATATTGGTTAATTGTTGAGAAAAATCGGTATCGCCGGTTTGGAAGGTTTCCTCTATCAGAATCTCGACCCCGTTTGTTTCAAGGACTGTCCTTAGTGTTTCGTTGCTACTTCTGGAATAGACATCAATCTCATCATAGATCGTTGCCACTTTTTTATAGCCGAGTTTCTCCTGCGTCGCCATCACCCCACTGGGAATGCTTATATCCACGGCGAGACTGGTGCGGAAGATAAAACCCCCGATCGCGCTCAAACCTGCCGCGGAGGAGACCGAACTGAAAGCGATGACCTTATTCTCCTGTGTAACCGGAGCCGCCTCTTTAAGGTGCGTCGAGATAGCAAGCCCAACGATAGCGGGCACCCCTTGATCCACGAGGTGCTGTACAGCTGCTTTTGCTCCGTCTGGGGAGCTCATATCGTCTACAGTGATAAACGTGAGGTTTACATCACCGAGGGTGTTAATCTCTTCACGTGCCAATTCAAAGCCGCGTTGCATTGGAAACCCATACGGTTCAGCATGATGCCCTGTCCGTGCTACGACAACACCGATAGGAATCTCTTCACTCACGATCCGAGGCATTTCGTCATTAGACACTACCGAGACGACCTTATCGCAACTGGAAAGTTCGACGGTTAAAGCAACAATTGTAAATAAAAACGTAGATGTCATAAGTCTTTTTATATTCATATCAAATTTCCTTTATAGTCAAATATACAATGCCCTATACACAATAAAGATCGGTAATTTCATAGAAAGGCTCGGTGTCCCTTCCCAGTAACGGGTGGGAACCCTGGTTCCAAACCGCACCTACCGGGCATGGCGGAACAGAGGATTACCGAAATATTTATTTACACTTCATGAAACCGCACCTATGGGTCATTGGTATGCTAAGTTATGAGATAGACTCTACTTAAGTGGTATGTCCTTCACGCACCGGAATCCGCGGAAGACGCTGGTGTAGTGTTGGGGTCCCCAGTCTCGACGGATAACCGTTAGAAATAACCCATTATCGCTCCAGCAACCGCCACGCAGCACGCGGTCTTTATCCTTCACTTCTTTGAAATTATTGAGCGTCTCTTCGATTGTCCCGTCTGGCAATGGGTTTTCACGGGGGGATGTCGTATAGAAGTCGGGATCATACTCATCAAGACACCACTCGGAGATATTTCCCGCCATATCGTATAAACCGTAGCCGTTGGGTGGGTACTGCCCGACAGCGATTGGAGCATTGTGATACCGTGCGTAGTTTGCGCGGGTTGCATCATAAGAGTCGCCCCATGGATACGCTTTCCCGCTAAGTCCGCCGCGTGCGGCTTTCTCCCATTCAGCCTCTGTTGGCAATCTCTTTCCTGCCCATTGTGCGTAAGCCATCGCTGCGTACCAACTGACGTAAATGACGGGATGGTCGGCTTTGCCAGTGGGATAGGTGTTCCCCTCCCAGAGTCGGAGGTATACGCCGTCATGGAATTCTTCGGGGATATTCTCTTTTTGCCATTCAGGATTCGTATCGACGAATGCCTTGTATTGTGCGTTTGTCACTTCGTGGGTGTCGATATAAAACGCATCGACGTAGACGGTATGTACTGGACGCTCATTGGCGGCACCGCTGTTACTTCCCATTTCAAATTCACCTGCTGGAATCAGGACCATACCCGCAGGGATATCATCTGCGTAAGGCATGTGTTGTGTATTACATATCCACAAGGCAGTGGAAATAAGGATGAATGCAATTTCTTTTCGAGTTATCATTGGGTCCTCTTGTTTGTGCACATTTTAAGACTGCCTGTTTACGAGATAAATTCCGGTTGCGACTAACCCAGTTCCTACCAACAACCCGAAGCTCAGTTCATCCCCTAAAAGTAGATAGCTGAATAGAACGCCCGATATCGGCATCAGGAAGCCTAAGATTACCAGTTTGCTTGCCTTGTATTTTCTTAGCAGGGAGGTCAACACCAAAAAGCAGAAACCTGTGACAATCCATCCTTGGTAGAGCAAGCCTGCACTGCTTTGTAGTGTCCATTCGATCGGCGTATCGCCCTCAAAAATGAGACTCAGGACGTAAAAGCAGGGGAGGTTCAGACCTAACAGCCAGACGAGGAGTCGGTAGGGGTGAATCTCCTGAACGAACACCTTTGTCAATGTGATGCGGAGTCCCAAGAAACACGATCCGAGGGTTACGATTATATCGCCGATGAGGTATCCTGTAGAAAGACCTTGTAAATTCGGCACGAGCGCGAGAAAAACACCACCGAAGGCAACGAAAATTCCCAAGCTTTTCGTGGTGGAGAGTCGATCGTTTGGGAGATAGAAGTGTCCGAACAGGACTGTGAAGAACGGGTAGAGATAGAAAAAAATGGTTGCTCGAGAGGCTGTTGTGAGGTGGGTGCCGATGTTCAACGTAATCGTATGCAGGGCGTAGAGGACGGCGATCAGCAGCAATCGACGGAGTTCCTCAAAGCGCATCCGCATCGACATCCCATAGTAGAGTCCTATTCCGCCAACAGCAATAATACCTAATATGCAACGGAAGAGTGCCATTTTTAGCGGCGGAAAACCTTGCAACCCGATTTTAACGGCGAGGGCACCACCACCCATAAGGGACACGATAAGCGATGCGAGGACGATAATCTTGCCTGATGGATCTTCGTCCCGAAATTCTTTTTCTATCATTTTTTAAATTTACCTTGCGGAGGAATGAAGGCGGTCTGTAGAATAGCCTCCTTTCTCACGAGCCGCCTGCGCCGTTGTTGCAGGCTACGCGTCTGGTAGAAAGTTGTAAAGTGTTCTAAAATCTGTAAAGTCGCAAACGCGTCCCTTTGAACTTGCAAACCTTAGCACACTTCAAAACTTCAAAACTTTTGTCGCGATTTGTCGCTCTTGAACCGGATGTTGTTTACCTCAGCTTGAGTTGTCCCCATATTAGGGTTAATCTTATCTCCGGGGAAACGTTCAGTCCGGAAATGGTGAAGGAATCCGCCCATGCCGCGCCGACCCACTCGTTTGCGATGTTAATGCCTTCCATGACGAAACCGAGAATTTCGATCTTATCGAAGTTTGCATCTTGGAACGCTGTGCGGAGTTTGCCATCTGCGAACAGTACGAAATGTCCGGCATTAAATTGGAGTTCCATCTTTTTGAGGGCATCCGTTTCCCAGCGGGTGCGTGGTTCCCTGGAGAGCCGAATTCGGAAGGGATGGCTGCTTCCTCTACCGTCGAATCGCCTCGCTCTGATTTCATCAGGGAAAAACACGTAGAAGAAGGGATCGTCTTCTGGAGTGTCGGGAAAACGGCGTCCTACACAAAAACCGAAACGTGTTTTATCGACACCGAGGTCGTTTATGGTGATTGTGAAGTTTCTGTAGGGCGGTGGGAGCGCGGTGAATTGGTAGAGTTCGTATTGCACATCCCATTCCCGATTGACCTCTGCGTGTAAGAATCCGTCCTCGATTTTCCAGATGGAATCGTTTCCGATGACTCGCCACGCTTCGGGGTTTTCCGCATCAAAATCGTCGTGCCAGGTCTCGGCGGAAGCGGAAAAGGCGCAGTTCATAAGCGTATAAAGAAGTATGAGAAGTGTTGTTTCTGTTTTTGTTTCGCATCAGTATTACAGAAGAATTATTAATTGATTTTGATGCAGTCGTACCACTGTTGCGTTTTCTTTCCTTTTCGACTCAGAACCCCCGGTTTGCGTTCGACTGGGGGACCGAAGTCTCCATCTTTCTGTTTTAGGACGTTCCAGTCGGGGGGGAACCATGTTCTGAGGGTTTTGCAGTTGACTTCAACGGTTTCGCCCTCCCATCCACCAATTTTGTAGTACATGGGGCAGACCCATCGTTCTGCGCCGCGTGCATACCGCCGCCACCCTACGACAGAGGCTTGTGCTCGGATAATATTTCCGTCTCGCCAGTGTCGTTCAACGCCGCTCCACGGGTAGCCGGTTGTTCCGCCTCCCACACTAATTTCATCCCATCCTAAATCGTCCCGGAGCGTAATATAGGAGAAGTTTGTGCCCCACGGTGTGTCGTCTGTGCTGAAATACCACCGTTGACCCCGATACCACCGGAGCGCGCCTCGGATGCTTGAACGGGAAACCGCGGCACTTTCGATGGTTTCCACAATGTCAAACCGACCTCTATTGTTATAGGGATTGTGAACACCGGAGCAGAGCGTAAGCGAGTTGATTTCAGGTCCGAACCACGTGCCGTTTGATCCCGGGGTTCTATAATAGAACCCTGAATTCGCGGGTTGCGCACGTTCCCCCGGGTTCAACCTTGCTCTGGCATGGGTAGCCCAAAACGCGATGAGGAGAACCACCACGAGTAGGCAGGCATCGAAAATCAGATCTAAATTCTTTTTTAACATTTTTTAATAGTTTTCAGTTGTCGGTTGTCAGCGGAATGAGAGAACGGTCAATAGTTTTTAGACGACGGGCAATGAATTGCCCTACTACGAACCGATTTAATCATCAGGGGTCAGATCTTTTTTTAGGTTTGCCCATGTGGTTGTTAGCTTTCGTTTCGGTGAGACTGCGAGTCCGTCAATGGTAAACGTGTCTACCCACGCGCTCCCGGTGTTAACGTCCTCTGTGACAAATCCAGCGAGTACGAAGGCGATCGTATCAATGTGATCGAAGTTTGCATCCCTGAAGTCGAGACGCGACTCGCCATCCGCACTCAATTGAAATCTGCCGTCCTTGAAGTGGAGTTCCATCTGTTGGAGTGCGTCGGTGTCCCAGCGTCGTCCGGGTCCCACAAACACACCACCATCCCTTGAGGCTTGCATATCGTTCGTGAAAAAGAGATAGTAGCCATGCTCCTCCGTCTCGGTCACGGGATTTTGGAAATGCTTTGCGAGTGCGATCCCGAATCGAGCGCGCGCTGCGCCAGCGGTTTCAAGAGTGATTGTAAAGTCATTATAGGGACCGGGATAGGCGATGAATTGGTAGCGTTCAAATATAACACTCCATTGGTTTTGCGCCTGAATTTCTGCCCTTAAAAATCCATCTTCGACCGTCCAGACGGAATCGTTTCCGACGTGTTTCCAGTCATCTACTGCCTCTTGTTCAAAGTGGTCTTCCCAAAAAGCGGCATTCGCACTCCCTTGTAAAAGGAGGAAAGTATAAACGATAATGAGAGCGTTTAGCAGATGTGCGATGTTGTTCATTTGGTTTAACATATTTCGGGGTTACAAACTCCTCCCCCAAGAAGGTATATTAGAAACCTCGCCAATGGAAAATAACTATTTTAGCGGTAGGCAGTCATACCAATTATCTGTCCCTTTTTCGCGGCGGCTGAGTTGGTTGGAATCGGGACGGAATATCGGATCCGTCAAGTGTCCTTCGGTGTGACTTAGGACTTTCAAGTTAAGCCGTCCGGTCCCAGTCGCGCAGATGTAGTCCAGCGTTCCGACTTTGACGTACTTCGGCGTGAGATACCTCTTGCCAGCATGTTCATAAGGGTAGTAGCCGACTATATCTGCCTTGGATTTTACGAGGTCTCCATCCCGCCAGTGTTCCTCGAAGCCGCTCCAAGGGAATCCGGTGGTACTGTTCCCAGAGTCGATGTCCGTCCAACCGATCTCGGAGGCAAGGGTGACGCGGACGGTATCTGTGCCCCAAGGCGTGTCGTCAGTTGCGAAACGCCACTCCTGTTTCCGGTACCACCACACTTTTCCGGGTCTTGAGGAGGGCCAGACTTGGGCATCCTCTCTGGTATAGATGATGTCAAAGAATCCTGCGTCGTTAAATGGATGTGCAGTCATGGGACATAGCACCCGACTGTCGATTTCTGGTCCGAACCAGCGGTTCTCGTTTTCAGATGCGATGAATTTGCCTGGATTTCGGTAGTAATCGCCAGCGGCTTTCGGAACGGCAATCTCCTGAGTGATGACTCTTTCTCCGTCATTATACGCGCCGTGTAAGCCAGCATTTGCGGGGAGCAGGAGAAATAGAATCGTGATGATTGCTATTAGTGTCAGTGTGAAGGGGTGTTTATGTGTCATGGTAAACGGCACGCGGAGCGTGCCTACTACTTTGCAAAGGGTGTGCCGTCTCGCCTCCCTATGTAGATGCGATATGCGGTGCCAGCAACAGGAATATCAATCTGTTTGTGAACAAGCGTCCGTTGATAGCGTCCTGTCGCTGCCTCTAATACAGCGTGAATAGCACGGATATGGAGTTGATAGTGAGTCTCTGTTAGATTATGGAATTTAAATTTTCCCTGTGCGTCTGTTTCCACCTCAAAGCGATCCAACGTCATTGACATGTCATAGGGCTGTAATTCCCACGGATACCATGAACGCGAAACGACAGCATTGTGGACAGGCTTACCTGTATCTGCCCAGAAAACTTGACCTTGAAGTGTTGTGGTGGGTTGATCCGCTACAATAAGTACCTGTTCGGGATTCATCGACGCGTCCACGTCAATCCGGGTCGCCGAGATGCCGTTTCCAACAGTATAGAGAATATACTTTTCCGCAAAAAGTCCACCAATGACAAAAGTAGATGCTGTCACAGGAAAGTGTTTTGACAAAATTGGTCTTTGCAACAGCAATGGGTTCAGGCTTGGCTCCATCTGTGCGTCTATGGGGAACACCTTCACAGTATACTGCCCGTCAGCGGGTATATTCTCCGGGAGGATCACACGCCCTTTCACGCGCTCACCTTTCCTGAGTGGTAGAATTGGGGGCATCTTATCGAGGTCTACGTTCTCGTACACTCTCGAAAAGTATCCCTTTTTGCTGACCTCAAGTGAAAGCAGTCGTGGCTCAGTCTCTAAGACCTCCATCTGGAAACTACCTGCCTCGTTTGTTTGTGTTGATGAGAGAAGTGCGCTGTGCCCGTGGGATGTTTCTGTGTGTCGAGTTGCGTGGATCTGTGCCTCTGCTATTGGTTGTTCCTGTGCATCGACAACCGTGCCGCGTAACGTTTTCAACTTCGGTAGATTGACGGAAATCTGCCCCTGCTTTTGTGGATTAACAGACTCTATAAAGGCTATGATAAGACGGTTTCGAGAAATTGTCAAGGTATATTCAATTGGGTAGAGTTCAGTAAAATTGAAATTGCCTGTGGTATCCGTCTTCGCAGCGTGTTCAATCGGTGCGGCGGCGCGAAAGAAGTTCGCCGACCTGTTGTGCATCTTCAGGTTCACAAGAAGCCCAGCGACATTTTTCTCCCCAGAAACGTTGCCTTGTAGGGATAGGGTCGGCATTAACGCAACCCTCCCTAAATTATATTTATTTTTTCCGGGCAGCATCTCCTGTTGTAAGCGTTTCGCTTGATACTGTGGATGGAGTGCCATAAGTGCGAAAGCATAGTAGATTTGATCCACGCTGGGAATGGTCAGGGAAAAAGCACCCTTAGTATCTGTTGCTGTTGCGTGCCCGAACTCTTGATCGGGATATACACGCTCAATCTTTTCAGCAGCGACGCGTACGAGTACCTCTGGGATAGGATGTCCATCTTGGGCATCAACGAATGTGCCGTGGAAGGTGATGTTGTCTGGTGTTTGACAGATACCAGAGGTAGTATAGAGGAAGAGAAGCAAAATTGAACGAATGATATAATTTTGCATGAGAGTTCTGATTGGGAGATAGCCCCGACAAAAAGACAAGCCCCCTGGCAAGAGAGGCTTGTCTTTTAAAGGAACTATTTTTGCGTTTGCTTTGAGTGAGATACCCCCGACGAGATTTGAACTCGTGTCGCCGCCGTGAAAGGGCGGTGTCCTTGGCCAGGCTAGACGACGGGGGCGGAAAAAATGTGAGCCGTACAGGGATCGAACCTGTGACCACCTGATTAAAAGTCAGATGCTCTACCAGCTGAGCTAACGGCTCAAGTTAACAACATTTAATAATACCATACTTTCAGGTGGATGTCAAATTAAAACGCAAAAGCAGAGAAAAAATTCATTGATTCCGACTTACGCTACCAAAGGGGGCGTCCGAGTTGCACGATCTGATCTCTGTCGGGTCCGACGGAGATAATCGGAATAGGCACGTCAAGATAATCTGCGACGTACGCGATGTAGTCTTTGGTTGGTTGGGGAATGTCGGCTGCGGTGCGTGCTTCTGTCAAGGCTTGCTGCCATCCGGGTAGTGTTTCATAGACGGGTTCGCATTCCTCTAAGACCTGTAGACTACTCGGGAAAGTCGTTATCTGTTTCCCCTTATAGCGGTAGGCGACACAGACCTGTAGATCGGCAAGCGTGTCAAATACATCCAGTTTTGTCATTGCAATAGCGGTTAACCCATTAATTTGTGAGGCATATCGGAGTGCGACGAGGTCTAACCAGCCGCAGCGTCTTGGGCGTTGTGTTGTGGCACCATACTCCTTGCCGATCTCTCGGATCTCTTCATCGAGATCAGGCGGCATCTCAGTAGGAAATGGACCGCCACCGACGCGCGTGACATAGGCTTTAGAAACGCCGAGTATCTCTTCAATTGCTTTGGGTCCAATACCGAGCCCGGTGCAGACGGCACCTGCGGTGCAGTTAGAAGAGGTAACATAGGGATATGTCCCGAAATCTATATCGAGCATAGTTCCCTGTGCGCCTTCAAAGAGGATGCGTTTCTCAGAAGCGAGTGCGTCGTGCATGAAAGCGACGGTATCGGTCACATAGGGTGCAATCCGCTGTGCGTAACTGTGATAAGTTTCAAGAAGGACGTGTCGTTCGGGTCCGCCTATTTGGAGAGCGTCTGCTTTGGTTTCGAGGTTGTAATCCAACTTCTTTTGGAAGTGGTCAAACTCAAGGAGGTCGCCGACGCGAATGCCGGCGTGTCGATTCATTTTGTCAGAGTAAGTCGGACCGATCCCCCGGGAAGTGGTGCCGATTTTGGTAGCACTCCCCATCTGTTCCCACTGTTCAACAGCCTTGTGGTATGGCATAATGAGATGTGCGCGATCGCTGATTTTCAGGTTATCGCTACTGACTTCAATGTCCTGCGACTGTAGCCGATCGATCTCACCGAAAAGTGTTTCCAAATTAATGACGACCCCGTTGCCGATAATGTTCACAGTATCGGATCGTAGGATGCCAGATGGAATCAAGTGAAGAATAAACGTCTTTTCTCCAAGAACGATGGTATGCCCTGCGTTATCGCCGCCTTGATACCGTGCGACAATATCCGCGTCAGCGGCGAAGACATCAGTCAGTTTCCCTTTACTTTCATCGCCCCACTGTGCGCCTAAGATGACAATGTTTGACATACGAGACCTCTTCCTACTGACAAAAACTGATAAGCGCGGTGCGTGCCCGCGCATGATTTATAGCCCACGCGTCCTTTTGGAACTTTGGAACTATAGTAAAACTGATGGTTTGACGGTACGCTGTTGCTGGCGGGGAAGAAATGCGCGTGGCATTCCAGAAGGGCTTCCAAAGAGGATTGAAACCCTGCCAGCGAGAGATGGAGGCTTGCGTTAAATTTTGTAAACGTCCGAAGGACTCGATAATTCTAACGCTTGGAGAATTGGAAGCGTGCCCGTGCGCCCTTTTGTCCGTACTTCTTTCGCTCGACCATTCTCGGATCGCGCGTTAAGAATCCTGCCTTTTTCAATGAAGATTTCAAGGATTCATCGGCTTTGACGAGTGCCCGTGCGAGTCCGTGTGAGATTGCTCCAGCCTGTCCAGTCTTTCCGCCACCCTTTACGTTGACGTGGACGGCATATTCGCCGATCCTCTCAACATGCTCAATAGGACGTTGTGCTGACTGCCAGTGATCTGCGCGTTCAAAGTACTCTTGAATCGGTTTTTTGTTAACGGTAATCCCGGCTTCACCACCAGGAATGATTCGGACACGCGCGACTGAGGTTTTGCGTCTGCCGGTTCCCCAGAATTGTTCAATAGCCATACTGTTCGTACTCTCCGTAGTTGTAGGAGCACCTTCTGTGAACGGCTCCTCAACTTAACTTAAAGTGTTAAGACTTCCGGTTTCTGTGCTTGGTGCGGGTGTGTCGGTCCAGTGTAAACCTTGAGCCCCTTCATGAGTTGCCGACCGAGATGATTTTTTGGGAGCATCCCCTTAACGGCGTTTGTGATAATCGTCTCTGGTTTGCGATTCATCTGTTCATCAAAAGTTCGGTATTTATCACCGCCGGGGTAGCCACTATGTCTAAAGTAGGTTTTCTGTTCCCTCTTATTGCCTGTGACGACGACTTTCTCCGCATTCACAACAGCAACGCGAAAACCTAAATCGGCGTGAGGTGTAAACCGCGGATCATTTTTTCCACGCAGTACCTGTGCGATACGGGATGCCAAACGTCCGAGCACCTGCCCTTCCGCGTCCACCACATACCATCTTATGTCCTTTTCCGTTTTCGGGAAATAGGTTTTCGTTTTCAGTATCATGATTTCCTGTCCCTTCAACCGAATTTAGCCCGTGCGAGGTCAAATTTGGCTTTGCTGTACGCTGCTTATTGTAGTTTGTTGTTCGAGTGTGCCTTTCTTAGAAAGGTATTATCACCATTGCGAACACAACCGGATAATATTATACTATAAAAGAGAGCGTTTGTCAAATTTTTCACAATTCTCCATCAGAGAGTATAGTCATACATTGTGAGTTAGAAGTCGAGAAATCGCCCAATTATGTGTTTACAAGAAACGCTCATAGTAAAATCTGAAAATAAGTGAACACTTTGAGTTCTTAACCCCCCTTCCCCCGTTATCAGGAGGGAAGAAACACGTCAACATCTCCAAATTTGGAGTGTTTCAATAATTGCGGGCATCACTACAATATGCGAGATATAGGTTTACTACGTGAATTATAGTCTTGAGGAAGAAACAAAATTTCTTATATCTGTGTCAACTTAAGTTGCAAATTGAGCAAAATTTGACGTTTAAATCGCTAATAGTCACTCAGGCGCATTATATTACTCATTATATTGATAATGTAAATTAGTTTTTAACACATCCTAAAAGGACACAAGTCAGATGAATCAGAGAAACTCCGATTTACTTGAAAGAACGTGTAATTCTGCGTTGGACATTTTCCTTTTTTTGTGTTATACTTAATATACAGATGAAAACTGAAAAAACTGAAAATAAGTTATAGGAAATTCAAAAATAATGCGAATTATTCTCTACACAGGTAAAGGAGGTGTCGGCAAAACAACGATTGCCGCGGCTACGGGTATTAAACTCGCAGAACTCGGTTACAAAACGATCGTGATTTCGCTTGACGTGGCGCATTCGCTACGAGATGCCTTTGATAACCACGAAAAACTCGTTCGCCAGAGTGAAGAGAAACAGATCCAAATTAAAGACAATCTCTGGATACAGGAAATTAACGTTCAGGAAGCAATTGTTGAATACTGGAACGATGTATATGGCTATATCCGTTCGCTGCTTAACCGTTCCGGACTGGATAGCCTCGTCGCTGAAGAGATAGCAGTGTTTCCGGGAATGGAGGAGATTTGTGCGCTCCTGTATATCAACCAATATATCCGCGAAAAAAGTTATGATGTAATCATCCTTGATTGTGCCCCCACCGGTGAATCGCTTCGGTTTGTCAGTATCCCTACGACACTGGAGTGGTACATGAGCCATATTTTCAAACTGGAACGCAATCTTGCGAGAGTTGCGGGTCCAGTCATCGAACGCGTGAGTTCCGTCCCGATTCCACGAGATAATTACTTCCAGAATATTCAAGATTTATTCGATAAATTGGAAGGGATTGATGATGTCCTGACGGATCCGAATATCACGACTGTCCGGTTAGTAACGAACCCGGAAAAAATTGTTATCAAAGAAACGCAGCGGGCATTTATGTATTTTTGCCTTTACGGGTTGTGTATTGACGCCGTAATTATCAATCGTATCTTTCCTGATGGCGTTGATGCGGCATACTTTGAAGCTTGGAAACGGTCCCAACAGCACTATATTGAGGAGGCAATAGACTATTTTTCAGATGTACCGATTTGGAAGGTGAACCTCTTCAGGGAAGAAATCGTGGGGGAATCGGGACTGCACCGGTTAGCAGACACGCTCTATTCGGAGATTGATCCGGCAGATCAGTTTTGTAAAGAAAGTCCCTATCAATTCCAAAAGATAGGAGATGTCTATCAATTGTCTATGCGTCTCCCGTTTCTGAGCAAAGAGGAAATCGGATTGACAAAACACGGCGATGAGTTAATTGTCACAGTTGGTGGTTTCAAGCAACATGTCGCACTGCCGCGGACTCTTTCAAATAAAAAAACGACCCGCGCGAAACTCACCGGCGACCAACTCGTGATTAAATTTGAGGGAGAGCATCGGACCTGAGGCGTATGAGCAGCAAAACGGACAGAGCGGCTTTCGCTGTAACAGGGACGACGCTTTTAACGTTCTTAATAGCAAGCCGCATCGGGACTATCTGGATACTTTATCCGAACGTATTAGTTGCGACTGCTTTGTGTGTCTATTGTATCTGTCAGATTGATGAAGATGCTTCGCTGCTTTTAAGTAGTGCCATTTTTGGGATAGCGACGACACTGACGTACGTGCCGATGGACTGGCTATTCTCGCGAAAGGTACACTTAGTTTTTTATCTGCGTTCAGATTTTCTGGCGGACCTGACGACCCCGATTGGAATAATCCTAAATTGGATAGTGTTTGCGACGCTGGCAGCATACTGCTATCAGCGGCTTGCGCTGATTTTCCGAACCCGCTTTGCGTCTGAGGCAGCAGATTCAAGAACTGGTTCCATGGGAACTGCGATGTTGGCGGCGGGTGTTACCGGCATCGGCGCGGCGGTGGGCAGTAACATAATTTACGCGTTTGGGGAATCGCATCTATGGGTGTGGAATGCCACGCAGGTGGATCAGATACCACACATTGCGTCTGTACCGGTTTTTGTGCCGGTTTCTTTTCTGGTAACTTTTCTGCTGTGTCCTTACTTTTTTGGGGTAGCTGGCGGGTTTCCAAGGGAGCAACACGCGGGTGTCGCTGGAATACGATGCGGCATCTTTATGGGAGCACTGCAGTTCTTTGGTTTTCTGCTGTTTTATGTCTGGAAATAGGGGCGGATTGGTAAAATGCCGATTCATTTCATCAATGCGTTCCCGTTCGATTTTAAGAATAACGTATAGGATCATCGAAAACCTGCGCGGAACACACAGGGATTGGGTAACCCAACCCGTACAGAAGCGCAGTTCAGGAGCAATACATTAAACATGCGTATTCGTTCAACAACGATTTTAGCTGTTCGCCGCGACAGTGAGGTAGCTATTGGGGGTGATGGTCAGGTCACTTTAGGAGATACGGCGATTAAACACGGTGCCCGCAAAGTACGCAAAATTCATAACGACAAGGTCCTGATCGGTTTCGCCGGTTCCGCGTCGGATGCGATCACCCTCTATGAAAATCTGGAGAAGAAACTGGAGCAGTACCGTGGAAATCTTCAAAAATCTGCGGTGGAACTTGCACGGGAATGGCGCAGCGATAGAGTACTCAGACAGGTAGACGCGCTATTAATCGCCGCGGATGCCAGCGATAGTTACCTCATTTCCGGGAGTGGCGACGTGATTTCTCCGGACGACGATGTCCTTGCAATCGGTTCCGGTGGGTCTATTGCTCTGGCGGCAGCGAAAGCTCTGCTTAAATACTCAGATTTGACTGCAAAAGAGATTATTTCAGAATCACTGCAACTTACGAGTGAAATCTGTATCTACACGAATGCTAAAATTGAAGTTGATACGATAGAGAAATAGCCATCAGCGGTCAGCCATCAGCCGTCAGTAGTCCCCCTTGTGCGAGTATCGTTTCTGATAACTGTCACAAGTTCCTGATCGCTGATAGCCGATAGCCATTTTACGGAGGTTTACCTTTGGACAAACCGAAAGCAAGGCGCGGGGAAAACACCTTGGCATCTGCTCTCACACCGAGGCAGATTGTTGAGGAATTAGATAAGTACATTGTTGGGCAGTTTGAGGCGAAACGTTGTGTCGCGATTGCCCTTCGTAACCGAGCGCGGCGACAGATGCTGGTAGAAGACATGCAGGACGAAGTGTCGCCGAAAAACATTATTATGATAGGTTCAACGGGTGTGGGGAAAACTGAAATCGCACGTAGACTTGCGCGCCTCGTTGACGCGCCTTTCATCAAAGTAGAGGCATCAAAGTATACCGAAATCGGTTACGTGGGTCGAGATGTTGAATCTATGATCCGCGATCTCACTGAAACTGCCATTAGCCGTGTGAAAGCCGAGCAAACGGAGGCGGTA
Organism: Candidatus Poribacteria bacterium; assembly: GCA_965208635.1. Taxonomy (GTDB): domain Bacteria; phylum Poribacteria; class WGA-4E; order WGA-4E; family WGA-3G; genus WGA-3G. The sequence continues at coordinate 2,767,566 of OZ242349.1, read as the reverse complement.
GAAGAAAAAGCACGGGAATCAACAGAAGAACGGTTACTTGATTGCATTTTTCCCGTTCCACGCTCGCTCCAGCGACGCCCTCGTTTACCAGATGAAGACCCGCTTGACGAACCAGATGAAGAGGATGATGGGGTTCTGCAACTCCCGTTCGATATGGGTCCCGACGTAGGCACCGAAGCCGAAGAAGCCAGAGAGCAGGAGCGTGAACGTTATCTCAAAACCCGAGAGAAATTTAGGGAGTGGCTAAGAGAAGGTAGACTCGAGGATAAACCGGTTGAAATCAATGTCAAGCATCAGAACATGCCCTTTGTGGAAATCTTCTCCCCCGGCGGTATAGAGGAGATGGACATCAATTTCAAGGATATGTTCAATAACATCCTACCGAATCAGACGAAGAAACGCAGAGTTCCAGTCTCCGAAGCGCGAACTATCTTGATGCTGGAGGAGTCCGAAAAACTTATCGATATGGATGCCGTCATCAGCGAAGCGATTCAACGGGTCGAAGATTCGGGCATCGTTTTTTTGGACGAAATTGACAAGATTGCCGGAAGAGAATCCCGGCATGGACCCGACATCTCGCGTGAAGGCGTGCAACGGGATATCCTTCCTATTATCGAAGGCAGCACAGTGACCTCGAAATATGGTGCTGTGCGTACGCACCACATCCTGTTCATTGCTGCTGGTGCGTTCCATGTCTCAAGCCCGTCTGACCTTATTCCGGAATTACAGGGCAGGTTTCCGATTCGAGTAGAACTCAAGAGCCTAAATAAGGATGACTTTAAATCTATTCTGACGGAACCGAAAAACGCGTTGGTGAAACAATACACGGCACTACTAAGTACTGAAGGTGTTGAGGCGACTATTACCGATGATGCGATTGACGAAATCGCTGCGCTTGCTTTCCAAGTTAATGAGTCGGTCGAGGATATCGGTGCACGCCGCTTGCATACCATCATGGAAAAACTCTTTGAGAATCTTTTTTTTGACGCACCTAATCTCGAAAAAAAGCACATCACTATCGATGCGGCGTACGTCAGATCGGAATTGTCGGAAATTGTTAAAGATCAAGATCTGAGTCGGTACATTCTTTAATAGTCATCGGTCTTCAGTTGTCAGTTATCAGTTAAAAGAGGGTGTTATTAAACGAACACCTCTTAACCAAAAACTGAAAGGGTTTCGTATGAAGATTAAGAATTTAATCGGGTAATTTTTTCGATGCCCGGTGCGGTTGCAAACCGCCCCTACCGGGCTTGGGGGAACATAGAATTACCCAAATATTTTATTAAACTTCATTAGAAAACCCGTACTGACAACCTACACCTATTAAAACCGTCATAGTACCCAAGCCTAAAGACTTGGGCTTGTTAAGAGGTCATCAAACAATAGGAGTTGTTTGGCGTTCTCTAAGCCCGCGTCTGGTGCTTTGTTCGTGTTTCTCGTTTCATCGAGGGTGGTAACCCACCGCTCTCCACGATGGGCGCAAGCCGCCCGGAAGAGTATGTTGAGCGCAGCGTTGTGGTCTCGCTCGAGAGACGTGCCACAAAAACTACAATCATAAGTTCGTATCGCCAGCGAAAGTGTCTTTGGCGACTTCTTACCACAAGCTGAGCAAGTTTGCGAAGTATTCTTGGGGTCAACTTGGTGGAAGTGGAAACCGTCTCTTTCGGCTATGTTCCCACACCACTCAAAGAACTTTCCCCAAGACGCGTCGCTGATGCTCTTGCTGAGGTGTTTGTTCTTTACCATGTTAGATACGCCTAAATCCTCTGCTACTAAAACATTGTTTTCTTTATGGTGGTAGAGTTTATAGACGAGTTTGCCGATAAAGTCTTTGCGTTTGTTTGTTGTCCGTTCATGGTGTAATGCGAGTTTGTGGTGTTGTTTCTGCCAACGCTGGCTGCCTTTTTTCTTTCGAGAGAAGTCTTTGGAGTGTTTTCGCAGTAATCCTTCTGCTTGGCGATACCAACGAGGGTTATCTTCTTTTTCGCCTTCAGAAGTCGTTAGGTAGTCTGTCGTGCCGACATCAACAGCGATTGCAGCAGTCGGTTCAACTTTTGGTGGGTCGGGTAGCTCACAGGAGATATGGGCATACCAACCGCTGGCTTTTTTGACGATCGTGACCTCTTTCGGATCGCCTTGTAAGGGACGATGCATACGTATCTTGACTTCACCGAGTTTTGGCACTTTCAAGCGGTTAAGTCGAGTTCCTGTTTCACGTATCGGATTTTGGCGGACACGTTTTAATCCGCCTGTCGCTTTGTCCTTGACTTTGTGTTTTCGTAAGCACCATGTCAGAGAACGCACACGCATTTTGTAGCGAGGATACCCTTTTTTCTCTGCTGCTTCGCGACACCGCCTACGGAACGCATCAAAGGCTTTCTCAACACGTTTGAGGACAGAAACTTGGAAATCTTGAGGGACTTGACGAAAATCGTCATATTTTTCACGCGCTGCCGTCAAAAGTTTCTCTTGTTCACCCTGAGAAACAAAACGCCCTTCTTCCTCGTAGACATACTTACGATTGTTGCGCGCCGAGTTCTGAAGTTCGCAAAGGTGATCAAGCCAGTCTAACAATGTTTCTTCCTGTGTTTTCGTAGGATACACAGGATACTGAAAGGTCAATTTCATGGTATATCAGGTATCAGGCATTTATCCCCTACAGAGTGGGAGGCAGACACGTTACCAAGCGGTAACGCTCTGTATGTCTGCCAACCTGATACATCTATTAAACCACAAATTACTGAAAATGTCAAGTGTTTTTTTCAAAAAAACGCCTTGGCCTTACACACGAGGACGGCGGAAACTAATGGCTACGCCATGTTTTTCCGTTCCTCCCAACCCTAAAGGGTAGGGAGACCTCCTGCCCGTAAACATGGTGAAACAGTACCGAATTTTTATCTCTCTATTCGTCTATACCCTATTTCTATCAAGCAGTTTCGCCGAGGGTGTGACGCAATGGCGCGTGCTCACAGATAACGAGGCATCCCTCAGTCCAACGGCAATAAATGCCATAACTTTCTCCCCTGATGGTACACGACTCGCTGTTGCAAGTGTAAATGGTATTACCGTATATGACACCTATACTGGTGAAGCCGTTGCGCTGCTACCCTCATCAATGCGCCATGTAACGGCGTTGGCATTCTCACCCGACAGCCGAATCGTCGCAAGTGCGACTGAAGATGCGACCCTCCACCTCTGGAACGTACATACCAGTGAACACATAACAGAGTTTACAAACCCTACCGATCCGGTTGTAGCGTTAGCGTTCTCACCCGATGGTAACACGCTCGCTGGTGGAAGTCTCAAAGAAATCCGTTTGTGGGATTTGACCTTGGGACAGATAAGCCATCCCACAGTCCTGCACGGACATCGGGATATGGTTACCACGTTGGCATTTTCACCGGATAGTAAGACGCTTGCGAGTGCGAGCTTTTACGGCACAATCTTGTTATGGGATTTAGACACTTCTCAACTCCGACACAGGCTCTCCGCACATACCGACTCAATTCTGGCACTTACATTTTCGCCGGATAACCAGATGTTGGCAAGTGGCGGATACTGGAACTCGGATGCGGAGAGCACAATTCGCGTGTGGAATACACAGACCGGTCAACTCTTGACAACCTTTGAGCACCACACTATGCCAGTTTTTGCCCTAACATTTGCCATGGATGTCTACGGTGTTAATGAGAGCACCCTTGTGAGTGCGGGCTGGGATAACGCTATCCGTATGTGGGATCTGCACACAGGAGAATTACAGGCAATTTTTGGAGATACTACTGCTCCCGTCATCGCTTTAGCGTTCCTATCGGATGCCAACGGTTCTGATGGAAAAACACTTGCGAGCGTGAGTCTTGATGGCACAATCCAACTGAGACGGCTGACCGCGTCTCTCACGGGGATCCCATCGGATGTCAATGCCGACGGTGTCGTGAATATCTTAGATTTGACCTTTATTGCCTCGCGTTTTGGGCAGGCATCACCGGATCTCAACGGGGACGGTGTCGTCAACATTTTGGATTTGACCCTCGTTGCACAACATATTGGACAATAGGAGTCAAGCTATGAAGACCAAAAAACTGCGTTTCCGCATGTCGGAATTTTCTACACGCGCATGTCTGCACAGCACCCTTCAGACCTATTTTCTCATTTCGGTTTTCTTATTAGCGGCTATCCTCTTTGTACCCACCGTCCATGCCCAAGATTATACCCAATTGCAGTTACCCGAAGGTGCAAAAGCCCGTATCGGAAAAGGGGATATAAACGATATAAAGTTTTCATCCGATGGAAACTTGGTTGCAGTTGCTGGCTCTATCGGCGTTTGGCTCTATAATGCGCAGACCGGTGCAGAGATCACATTGCTCACGGGGCATACGCAGTCCGTCTTGAGCGTGGCATTCTCGCCGGATAGCAAGACTCTCGCCAGTGGTAGTTGGGACACCACGGTCCGCTTATGGGATGTGGAAACCCAGCAACACAAAGTTTCTCTTACGCAGCATGCACACGGCATCTGGGCTGTGGTATTTTCACCCGATGGCAAGACCCTCGCCAGTAGCAATTATGGATCTGTGCGATTGTGGGATGTAGAAACCGGGCGGCACAAAGCACGCCTGAATGCCCAGACAGGTCGGGCGAAGGCTCTTGCGTTCTCGCCCGATGGCAGAATCCTTGCCAATAGCGGGCAAGAGTTACCACTCACAAGTAATAATTATCTGATTCAGTTGTGGGATGCCACCACGAGCCAACACCTTGTGACGCTTGAAGGACACACGTCTGAGATTGAAGCGGTTGCGTTTTCCGCTGATGGCGAAACACTCGTGAGTGCAAGCTGGGACCGCACAATTCGATCGTGGGATGTGAATACCGGAGATCAACTCTCAACCTTCATGGGCAGTTCGGATTGGCTCACCTCGGTTGCGTTTTCTCCAGATGGGAAAAGCCTTATCAGTGGCAGTCGACGCGGTGAAGTCCGCTTGTGGGATGCGAGCACTGGACAACATATCGAGACACTCAAGGCACATCCGACTGAAGTCGCTGATATTGTGTTTTCGGTGGATGGAGCGACCTTCATCAGTGCGAGTCGTGACGGGACAATTCGATCGTGGGACGCGAGTGGCGGTCGCCTCCAAGAAGCCACACTCAAAGGACATACGGATGGGATTACTGCGATGGCACTCTCTCCAAACAGTCAGATGCTTGCGAGTGGAACTTACGGTCGCAGACTTGCCAGTGGCAGTTGGGAAGCCCCGATTTTTCTGTGGAATGTAGATACACAACGATCGGAAACAGTGTTAAAAGGACATACAAGGCAGGTTAATGCAGTGGTGTTCTCCCCAAATGGGAAAATCCTCGCCAGCGCGAGTGACGACAAAACGATTCGGTTATGGGACGTAAACACTGAGCAATCACCATCGGTTATTGATTTCCAACCACGGGCGATTCTTACAGAGCATACTGACGGAGTTCTTGCATTGGCATTTTCTCCAGATGGCGGAACCCTCGCCAGCGGCGGTGGAACAGATTCGATTCAGTTATGGGATGCCCACACCGGTCAACAACAAATAATCTTTGAAGAATCTCCAAAACCCATCTATTCTGTAGCGTTTTCTCCTGATGGCAGCACCCTTGTCAGTGGCAGTTGGGACGGCGTGCTTCGGTTATGGAACACAGAGACTGGGAAACTGAAGACTATGGTTAGAGAGATTTCTCGCTCAGGACATCGGGTTAGGACTGTCACTTTCTCACCAAATGGGGAAATTCTCGCCAGTTGTTCGGACTATTATGGGCTTCAATTGTGGGATGCAAATACGGGTAGCCATCTCTTCACGTTCAGTGGCGGGCATACGGATGATGTCTATTGCGTAGCGTTCTCACCCGACGGTAAAACGCTTGCCAGCGGAGGCAAGGATAGAACGGTTATCCTGTGGGATGTCGCTACGGGTAACTACCGGCATGCCCTTGAAGGACATACACAGGGCATCATTGCCTTAGCGTTTACACCAGAGGGTGGGACGCTTGTAAGCGGGAGTTGGGATGGTACGATCCTTCTTTGGGACCTTACACTTGGCGAGCGTGATTCGTGGTTAGTGCCGGTTTCACAAACGCCGTGGGATGTCAACGGTGATGGTGTCATCAATGTTCAAGACTTGACGCTGGTTGCCAGTGGTTTCGGGCAGGATTCACCCGATGTTAACGGCGATGGTGTCGTTAATATTTTGGATTTGACATTGGTTGCCTCACGTTTGGAGCACGCACCGGCGGATGTTAACGGCGATGGTGTCGTCAATATTTTGGATTTGACATCCATAGCGAGTCATCTTTCTGAGGAGGTGGAGTAGAAAATGCAAAAGACAAAGATTCTCTTTTTTTTCACCTCTCTGCTATTCACTTTCGTTCCATTTTTGCACGAAGGTTTCACTGCAGATTCGGCGCGATGGCATTTACCCGAAGGTGCGAGGGCACGGTTGAGTAAAGGTAGCCCTGCTGATGTCCAGTTCTCGCCGGATGGCACCCAAATCGCAGTAGCGAGTTCCATAGGTATCTGGCTTTATGATGCACAAACGAACCAAGAGATTGATCTGCTCACGGATCGGACGCGTGGCACTCGGTCATGTGCGTATTCGCCCGATGGGACGGTCCTTGCCGGTGGCGGGACTGATGGGACGCTTCTCCTATGGGATGTCGCTACCGGTCAGCTGCGCGCTACACGCAAAGGACATGAGCGACCGATCGTAACGCTGACGTTTTCCCCCGATGGTAGCATGCTTGCGAGTGGCGCGGATTATGAAGATATCGTTCAGTTGTGGGATGCCACGACTGCCCAACATCAGGCGACCTTTACGGGACACACGGAAGGCCTCAGAACTGTGAAATTTTCACCAGATGGCAGAACGCTTGCCAGTGGGAGTCGGGACGGCACGGTTCGGTTATGGGATGTCAATACTGGTGAACACGATATTATTTTTAGGAGAGCTCGCGTATGGAGTTTGGCATTCTCACCAGATGGTGCAACCCTCGTCAGTGGGGACAGTACCAATACAATTCGCCTGTGGGATATGGACACGCACCAACACCGTGAGGATCTGACTGGGCATACCCATCTTGTTTCTGCCCTTGCGTTCTCACCCGATGGCACACGCCTTGCCAGTGGGGGTGGAAATGGCACAATCCATTTGTGGGATGCAGACACCGGAGGACAGCGGGGAACGCTTGCGGCACATAGATGGCACATCGATTCCCTTGCGTTCTCGCCGGATGGTAGAACACTTGCCAGTGTTGGTGATGATAATACAGTTCGGTTGTGGAATATTGACCCTCAGGGGATCCCAACCGCTATTGATTCAGAACCGAAGGCTACCCTCCATGTCCACCCAAAGTTTGTTTCTGCCCTTGCGTATTCACCAGATGGCAACACGCTCGTGAGTGGAAGCGGGGACGGTGTTCTTCGCCTATGGAATGCAGAAACGGCGCAACAGCAGGAACCTCTCTTCATGGGACATGAGCGTTGGATTCGGGCAGCGACGTTTTCACAGGATGGTATCGCTTCTGTCAATAGGGCAAGTTCTGAAGACACAGTTCATCTCTGGCATGCAACTGGTGAAAGACAGGTCCTCCTCACGTTGCCAAATTTCTTTGGCACAGCGACGTTTTCTCCAAACGGTAAAATCCTTGCGAGTGTGCATGACCACGATACAATTCTTCTGTGGGATTTAGCAACCGGAGAACGCCGTGCCACGCTTGAAGGGCATATACACTGGATTTTTGAGTTGGCGTTTTCGCCGGACGGCAAGACGTTGGCAAGTGGCGGTGGAGATAGTGCCGTTCTCTTGTGGGATGTTGATTCAGAACAACACCGCGCGACGCTTGGTAAACAGGACTCGACGCGTGGGCGCAGGGATGATGTGTTTGGGTTAGCGTTCTCGCCGGATAATAAGACGTTGGCGAGTAGCGGGACTTACGGACCGATTCAGCTATGGGATGCCGACACTGCTGAGCGGCTTTCGACGCTCAGAGGGCATACAGGCGAGGTTGGTGCGTTAGCATTTTCGTCGGATGGTAGGACGCTTGCGAGTGGGAGTTGGGACGGCACGATTCTACTCTGGGATGCAACCACTTTCCGGACTGAAGAACCTCAAGCATCGCCGACTGCTATGCTCAAAGGGCATACAGACGATATAACGCAGTTGACCTTTTCACCCGATAGTGAGACACTTGCGAGTGGGAGTTGGGACGGCACGATTCTACTCTGGGAGCTTACATCTGAACCATCGCAAGTTCCGTGGGATGCCAACGGCGATGGCATCGTCGACGCCTTAGATTTAACGTTTATCGCTGAGCATTTTGAGGAAAATAAACGAGAACCTGCTGATGTCAATGCCGATGGTGTCGTGAATATCCTGGATATGACGTTTATCGCGTCGCGTTTTGGGCAGGATTCGCCCGATCTCAACGGGGACGGTGTCGTCAACATTTTGGATTTGACCCTCGTTGCAAATCGTATTGGAAAGTGAAAAGGACCAATAAATTTTACAGAGATGTTGTAGCGGAATTGTTGGTTTGTGCTATAAAACGGAGAACCAAATGGCGCTGATGCGAAAGGATTTGCAACTTGACACACTTGCCATCTTATGATAGAATAGCATAGTCAAATTGGACACTGGAAAAGAAGGAGAAACTGATGAGATTCTTACAAAAATACACGTTTCTACTGGCGTTGCTTTTTCTCGTCTCGCCCGTATTTGCTGAGGAACACGCGGCAGAAGAAACCGTTCTTCCTGTTAAAAAATATGTTGAGTTCACACTGGACGGTACCTACACCGATACTAAAACAGTTGGCACCTTCGGCACCTCCTCAACAAAGACACTGCGGGGGCTTTTTAAGAAATTAGATACGCTCAAAACAGATGATGAAATTGCTGGGATTCTCTTCAAAATAGAGAATGTCAGCGTGGGGTGGGCAACGCTCCAAGAAATTCGCAATAAACTTCACGAATTCCGGGAAACTCAAAAAGAGACAATCGGATATTTGGAAAGCGGTGGTAATGCGGAGTATCTTCTCGCCGCTGCGATGGAACGCGTTGTCCTGATGCCTACTGGAAGCCTTAATTTAACAGGGTTACGCGCCGAAGTCCTCTTCTATAAAGGGTTGCTGGAGAAGTTGGACATCCAAGCGGATATGTTGGCGATGGGAAAATATAAGTCGGGTGTCGAGCCTTACATGCGGGATGACATGTCTGATGCCTTTCGTGAGTCGATGACTGCATTACTGGACGATCTATATGCCCAACTGCTGGATCACATCGCTGAGAATCGAGACGGTATTACAGCAGAAGGTGTGTCAGATTTGGTTAACCGCGGTCCGTTCACGGCAGAAGAAGCACAGCAGGCGCAATTGGTCGACGCATTGCAATACTACGACGAACTACTCGATACCCTAAAAACAGCATCTCCAGACGAAGATGTTCAGGTCGTCAAGCCGGACTACGAGCGTAAACGAAAAGTGCCAGATATGAATAGTTTCGCTGGACTCATGCAGCTATTGAGTATGTTAAATCCACCGCGACAGACACGGAGCGACACGGCGGAAAATCAGATTGCACTTATCTATGCGAATGGTCCCATTTTACCGAATATTGAGTCGTTCTTCGCTTCAATGCCGGTGATTACGCCAGAGACGTTAAAGGAAGCGTTTGAGAAAGCACGCACCGACGATTCCGTTCAAGCGGTCGTGTTGCGTATAGATAGTCCCGGTGGTTCTGCACTCGCCTCGGACCTGATTTGGCGGGAAGTGATGCTCACCCAACGCGAAAAGCCAGTCGTTGTTTCTATGGGAGATATTGCCGCGTCTGGTGGCTATTACATAGCGATGGCGGCGGGGACAATCGTCGCACATCCAAGCACGCTGACAGGTTCAATCGGTGTGTTCGGTGGCAAACTGAACATGAAGGGGTTCTACAACAAAATCGGTTTAACAAAAGAGATCATTGCACACGGTCAGAACGCCACGCTCTATTCGGACTACGGCGGTTTTACACCGACGGAACGGGCACGCGTCGAAAAGATGATGAAAACGATCTACAAAGATTTTGTCAGTAAGGCGGCAGAAGGTAGAGGTAAAACCTATGATGAAATTGATGAGATTGCGCAGGGACGTGTTTGGACGGGTAAGCAGGCAAAAGCACTCGGACTTGTTGATGAATTCGGAGGGCTTGATACCGCGCTGTCTATTGCCAAAGAGCAGGCGGGTTTTACTGAGGATGACGAAGTTAACCTTATTGTGCTACCGAAACAGAAACCCTTTTTGGAAGAGTTTCTGGAACGGATGGTTGAGGACATGGAAGGTTCAATTCAGTTACCCCTCGAATTGACAGCGAGTCAGTCTGTGCTATCTATGTTCGGAAACCATCGATGGCAACATGTCGTCACGTGGTTGAGCCTATTTGGTTTTGAAGATGGAACACAAGTTTTAACAATTTTACCTTATGACGTTTTGATTCGGTGATTTATGAAATCCAATAATGCCCCTTCGGCGCAGCTTGCAAGCCGAAATTTGCTTGATAACAGTCACGTCGATTTAACTGACGAACAGATCGCCTTTTTTCAAGAGAATGGATACCTGAGCATTCCATGCATCACGACAGATGAAGAAGTGGAATGGCTTAAAGGCATCTACGATGAACTCTTTACAGGACGGACTGGAGAAGCGGAGGGACGGTACTTTGATCTCGCTGGTCCACGTGCGCATCAGGGACGGGAAACGTTGCCGCAAGTGTTAGGTCCAGAGGCACAATTCCCGGAACTCCGTGAGACTGTCTATTTCCGAAATGCGCAGCGACTCGCCGCGAAGTTGCTCCGTGTAGCAACCGATAAAGTGAGCGGTGGTGGACACATGATTTTGAAGCCTGCACATTACGGCAATGAAACACCTTGGCATCAAGATGAGGCATACTGGAATCCAGAGGTACTGCCGCACAGCTTGAGTGTTTGGCTTCCGCTTGACAAGGCGACGATCGAGAGTGGCTGTCTCCAATTTATCCCGAAATCACACAAAGGAGCGGTGCGCTGGCATCGCCACATTGACGACGATCCGCTCGTACACGGGTTGGTGACGGATGATGTTGACGTATCAGAGGCGGTTGCATGTCCGATCCCGGCAGGGGGTGCGACGTTCCATCACTGTCGGACACTGCACTATTCTGCACCGAACAGTACGGCAGAAGCACGTAGAGCGTATATTCTTGTGTTCAGTGGTCCTCCCAAAAAACTGGATACACCGGCGCACCGCCCGTGGCAAACGGAGGAGCAGGAGGCACTTTCAGGGCTGAAATCGTTAGCCGCGGAGAGGTCATAAGTAGATAAAGAATATAGGGAAATGTTATGAAGATCATTTGTACTGGTATCAGTTGTTCAGGTCGTAAAGAACTGATGGCGAATTTTAAGATACTTTGCATGAAACGGAAGCTGAACATCGGCTTCTTCAACGTTGGCGATGTTATGCACCGTGCTGCCGCGGAGGCGCGTGTCCATTTTACAGACAAAGTGCTTGATTCGGATCCAGCGGTTTTATCATTGGCACGGCGCACGGCTTTCTATGAAATCGCTCGGCGCGCCGAAGATTATGAACATGCCGTTATCGGTTTACATGCCTGCTTTCGCTGGCGTGGAAGTCTCATTGAAGGGTTTTCTTTTAGAGACATTGAAATTCTCCTACCGGACCTCTTGATTAACGTTGTCGATAACATCACGGATATATCGGAACGGATGAAAAAAACGTCGCAATGGGAAGGGATGGGGAAAGCGGCACTCAATGTTTGGCTGGATGAAGAAGAGTTTCTAACGAGACAACTCGCCCATTTCACGGAGAAGCCACATTACACGGTCGCACGGCAACACGACCTCGAGAATTTTTATGAACTCCTTTTTTCACCGAAGCCGAAATTTTACCTCAGTTATCCAATTACACTCCTAAGAGATACACCGCAGGAAATTGAGAAGATCCGCGAAATTGGGGAAAAACTGAGCCGTTCATTCATCGTCTTCGATCCACTCACAATCAAGGATATGGAACTCGTTACCCTCACGAAAGATGAGAGTGCTGACGCACCGCGTGTGAGTGAAATGGGTGCGGAAGTGATTGAACAGATTCAAACACGGACGATCTCACGGGATTATCAGTTCGTTCACCAGAGCGATTTCGTGGTTGTCATCTATCCGACGGATAAATTATCGCCCGGCGTTCTCAGTGAGATGAATTACGCGACCCGTCACAACAAACCGGTGTATGCTGTTTACCCTGGGACACGGAGTATTTTCTTTGAGAACCTATGTGACCGGATCTTTGACACGTATGAGGAGTTGGCGGATTTTCTAACTACGACGTATAAGACAAATAAAGGTTGAAGATTTCAAGACGTTACTATGAAAATCGGTATCCTCTCGCGGGGACCTCAGAACCACTCCACACGTAGGCTTAGCGAAACAGCCCTCACTGCAGGACACGCCGCAGAAATTTTAGATCCCTTCGGTTTCTATCTTCATATCGGTGGCACCGGCAACCGTATTACATATCACGGGAAACCGGCAGAAGACTTTGATGTTATCGTGCCACGGCTCAGTCGGACGACAGCACAGTACGGCGAAGAGGTCTTAGCGCATTTTGAATGGATCGGAACGCCTGTGGTGAATCGGGCAAAAGCGATTGTGGCGGCGCGACACAAATTCCATTCCTTGCGCATCCTTGCGCAGCACGGCTTACCTGTCCCATCGAGTCTTACCGTCGGTTCCGCCACGTTTTTAGAGGACGCTGTGGCGGACGTAGGAGATTATCCGTTTATTTTAAAACCGTTTCACGGCACACACGGCACGGGTGTTATGTTATTAGATACACCTACATCGCTCACTTCAACTGTGGATGCGCTGTGTGATCTTCATCAGGATTATGTCATCCAGTCCTTTATTGCGGAAGCAGGTGGCGTTGACATCCGTGTTCTTGTGGTAGGAGGTGAAGCCGTTGCGGCGATGAAAAGGAGCGCGCCTCCGGGTGAATTCCGAGCGAATATTCACAAAGGCGCGTCTGGAGAGGCTATAGCACTGATAGACGAATACACTCACTTGGCTATAGAAGCAGCAGCAGCACTTGAATTGGAGATAGCCGGTGTGGATCTGCTTCTGGCGAATGAGGGACCCGTTGTTCTGGAAGTCAATCCATCTCCGGGATTTGAGGCGTTGGAGTCGGTCACAGGAATTGATATTGCTGGTGTGATTATCGAATTTGTAACGTCGTATGTGATCCAAAAAAGAAAAGTCTAAACTCTGATTTTTCTGATTTATGTGATTACCAAGATAATCCAAAGCGCGTAGCCCGTAATGAAATGGAGGGCGGATCTACGGGGAGGCACGCTAATATTTAGATTCGCCTGACCGAACCGCAAGGAAAAATTAAAAAGAAAATTTTGATGTTCAACCACGAATTCCCACCGATTGGTGGGGGTGGTGGCTGGGTTAGCTACTTCTTAGGTAAACACTTCGCGGCGGCGGGACATGAAGTCCACCTGATTACGTCTCAGTTTCGCGATTGTCCGATAGATGAGACGGTGGAGGGCTTTCACGTGCATCGCGTACGGGCACTTCGGAAGAACCGTGATGTGTGCGCGGTCCACGAAATGCTGACTTACGCCGTAAGTTCAAGTCTCTACGGGTTGCGGTTTGCGAAGCGGTTTCAACCGGACATTGTTCAGGTCTTTTTTGGTATCCCTGCGGGGGGTGGTGCGTATCTCCTGCAGAAACTCCGCAAGGTGCCGTATGTGGTATTTTTAGGGGGGCGTGATGTGCCGAGCCGTAACCCCGACCCGCCGTATTATCGGTGGCTATACCTACTCCTGAAGCCCATCATCCGAGCGATTTGGGGCAAGGCATCAGCGGTTGTGGCGTGTAGCGACGGTTTACGTGAACTTGCGCGAGAGACGGAGACAGATGTAAAGATGGACGTGATTCCCGACGGTTTGGATTTAGGGCGTTTTGAGCCGGTTCAACGCGATCCCTGTCCCGAAAAGGTCCAAGTGCTCACAATCGGGAGACTGATACCGCGCAAAGGTTTCCAATTTTTGATCCGTGCGCTTCCACAAATTATCGAAAACACGGAAACCCATAACTTTGAAATCGAAATTGTCGGCGATGGACCGTATCATGGTGAACTCCTAAGATTGTCAGAAGACCTTGGTGTATCGTCATATATCCGCTTTGCGGGTTCAGTACCGTATTCCGAACTGCCACAAAAGTATCGCGATGCCGACGTTTTTATCTTGCCATCGCTGGCTGAGGGGATGCCGCTTGTCGTTTTGGAAGCGATGGGGACGGGATTGCCGATCGTTGCCAGTCGTGTTCAAGGTATTGATGAACTCGTCGTAGAAGATGTTAACGGTGCGTTGTTCGACGCGGGTGATATCGATGGACTTGCACACTCGCTTGTCAAACTGATTAACGCCGGTGAAGGTCGTATCGAGATGGGCAAAGCGAGTGTTGAACGTGTTAAGCCCTACGATTGGAAACACATCGCCGACGCTTATTTAGCTCTTTATGATGATATTTTATAGTATTCAGTCGTCAGCAAGAGGGTATAACTTCATCAACCACCCCCTGTGCGAGTATGCGTTGGGTTTCACTCGTACTTTGGCAGTTTTAGGGTTCTTGATTGGTCTTGAGAGTCCTTTTACGTTCACCCAACCTACGAAGAAATTCGGGGTTACAAACCCCTCCTACATTACCGAATTAAATTCTGATCTTTATACAGATTGTGCAACAAAGGTAAAAACTTGGGTTATTTTAGGAAAAGGAGAAAACATACATGCTGCCAACGAAAATACTTGCTATCGGAGCGGGTGGTTTACAACGCGCCTTAACCCATGAATTTGTACATATCCTGAACCAACGAAATCTTTATGACGGCGGTATCTTTATCGGGCAGCCGCGCGGCACTGAGAAAGCCGATGCCTTCAATCAACAAGGCGGCGTATACCATGTTGTCACGTTCGATATGAGCGGTATCCACGACATCCAACAAATTTCAAGCGTCGTCGGTGCGACGACACTTGCGACAGAGACCGGACGCGAGCAGTTCTACGCGCAGACGGAAAATCCGCTGGATCTCCTCCTTATCGGTGTAACTGAAGCAGGGATCGCCAAGGGTGAACTGGCGATGGATGTGTTGGAAGAGACCCTCTATCGGTACTTCTGTCATCACGGTGTGGATGCGACGCTGTGTGTCATCAACACGGATAACCTCCGCAATAACGGCGATATTATCCGCGATATTCTCTGTCATGAATATCCGAGACGGTCTGATGATTACGCGGCGTGGTTGGAAACAAACGTCGGGTTCCTCAACGAAATGGGGGACCGGCTTGTACCGCAGGTCTACGCTGTGCCTGACGAGATTAAAGAGGCGGCACGTGCACAGATCGAAGGTCAAGATGCACTCATAACTTATGCAGAAGCAATGCCAGCAACATCACTTATTCTTGAAGACTTGGAGGATATGTTACGCGTGCCGTTCAGTGAACTTCAGGACCGTGGCGTTATTGTGAGTCAGGAGAGCATCGAACCGTATCACGATTGGAAACTGCTTTTGGTGAATTCCGTGCATGTGCCGGGGATTACACACAAGGGCGTGCTTTCTGGTATTGAATATGTCAACGAGGCAGCAGTACATCCAACGTTTGCTCCTCACCTCGAACGTCTGATGGATGGGTACGCCGAGATTGTGGAAGCAGACATTCCGATAGCCGGGAAAAGTGCTCGTGCATACTCGTTGGAATTCGTTGACCGTATTCGTCGAGTCAAAGACGACAATGCCCGGATTAACATCATTGAAACCGTGAAGCTGCGCGAACGCGCCGCCGATATCGTCCGCTCACCGCACTATGATACGAGCACAGAACTTTTCAAATCTGACTTCGCATATTCCTTCGCAACAGTGCTCCGGTTTCTGACCCCGGGGTCCCCACCCGTTACTGGGAAGGGGCATACAGTGTCAGGTGTCGACGACTATAAGGGTGTCACCGACACTGGCGAGACGTATGAAATCCGTGACCCCGACCGGACGATACAGGACGTTCTGAAGGGAGCGTTTGGCACAAGCCGATCAGATGTAGATAAACGGCTTTCGGCCATTTTCTCAAATGCGGCATTGTGGTCACCTGCCGGTGCTACGTCGCCGAGCGGTTTGGACGGGAATCGGGACTTTATGGTGCGCGTTGGGCAATATTATCATCGTTTGGTCAATGGGGAGACGTGTCTTGAGGTATTAGCAAGTATTGATGACAAAGCGGTTTGATGGCGAGGTTGGGAAACCTCGCCAGCGAGTTGGAAGTGCGGGTATCGGTCGCACTAATCGACTAAGGAGATAACGCCTTTTTTCCGTTGAAGGACGGCATCATAGAACCGCATCGTGCCAACACAGTCGTGTATACTGGATATTGGCTCTCGATCTTCACGAATAGCGTTGACGAACTCGGTGAGACTGATGCCGTCGCCAGTTAGTTCTCCGTTGCGTTGATCAGAGAAGTTTGAGGTGAAGGTATTCCCGGATTCCGTGAAGTGTTGCGCCCCCCACAATCCATCTAAAACGATGTATTCGTGTTGTCCGGTAATTTCGATGTAGTCATAGTTACGCTGCCATAACCGTTGACTGGTCAACTGCAAACTTCCCACCGCGCCGTTGGTGTATTCTACAGCGACAGCAAAGGCACCTTGCCCATCGACCTCGTTGTGAAAAACGCTAAGTTCCTTCACATCGGCACCGGCGATGTGCCGAGCCAAATCGAAGTGGTGAATAGCGAAATCAAGCAGATAACTTTTGACTGTCGGATATTTCCCACTGCAGAACGAACAGAAGAGTTGGGTGAGTTGCCCGAAGGATTCGGTCTGCATAATTTGCCTTGCTTCTCGCACACCGAGGCTGAACCGACGTTGGAAGTTTACCATTAGCGTCTTGTTGTGCTGTTCTGCGGTTTCCGCCAGTGTGAGTGTTTCCGCGAGCGATGGCGCGGGCGGTTTCGGTACGAAGACGTGGTATCCTGCTGCGAGCGTCTCAAGCACAAGTGGCTGCCTTGGGTCGGGTCCCATGGATATGATGACTGCTTCCAAGTCTTCTTTTTCAAACATGTCGTGTCGATCGGTGTAGTATCTGCCTGTACCGAATTTACCAGCGGCGTCTTTTGCCCGATCTTCATCGGCATCGCAAACAGCTTGTAATGCGACGGGAGCGAGATGTAATGCGGGATAAATGGTGTGCCTTGCGAAACCGCCGGCACCGAGAAATCCAATCCGAAGAGGTTCCATATTTTAATTATTCCTTGCGGACGGTAAGAAGGCTGATGTCAAAACGTCCGTGAGTTGTGTCCGCAGTCAACGATGTTGACTGCTACAATCTTTAGTCCTCTTTCTCCTCAATTCCCAGAGAAAATTCAAAAAACTGTCCAAAGTTTAGTACTATTAAGGTTTGTAGGCAATTTAGCAGACCTTCGGATTCCTGTAAAGTAATTTTTGTTTTTACATCAGTGGTAGATTGCAAATTTTGATTCAACCTAATTGCGAAAATTGTGTCAAAATATAAAATAGCCTTCAGCAGTCAGTGACTTGTGTGGTAATTGTTAAGGACTATAGTACTGATAAAGTTCTTTGATTCTCACTGCGAAGCAGACTGATAACTGATGGCTGACAACTCTATAGATACAAAAAGTTTGGATAGGAACAAAAAAGAGCATGCCTAAGAAAGTAGGTGACCAACGGCGAAACTTCCGATTTGGGGTGATCCAAGGCACCTTTATGCGTATCAACTTAGCGTTTGCGGATTCATCGACGGTACTCCCTGCTTTTATTTATAAATTAAGTGGCTCCGATATTCTGGTGGGTTTAACGGGTTCAATGATGACAGCAGGCTGGATGTGGCCCCAACTGCTGATGTCAAACCTACTTGAACATCGTCCGAGAAAAATGCCGTTCTACGCGCTCGGTATGAGCGTTCGCGTTTTAGCGTGGCTTGCTGTCTTTTTCTGCACTATCACAATTGGTGAGCAAAAACCGATGTTGCTTGCCGTCTCCTTTCTGTGTCTCTATTTCATATCCTCCTCCGCCATGGGCGTTTCGACACTTCCGTACATGGACATCGTTTCCAAAGCGATAGCGCCACAGCAGCGCGCCCGTTTCTTTAGTGTGCGACAACTCTATGGTGGTTTTTTCGCTATCTGGGTTGGGTTTCTTGTTCGTGCGGTGCTCGGGGACGAATCCGAATTTACCGGTATACTCGGTAGTATTACACAGACTTTCAAAGCGTCCACGATGTTTTTTATCGGTTCCGTCTGTCGTCTGGATACCGATCTGGGGTTCCCATATAACTACGCCTTTCTCTTTATCTGCTCGGTGACCTCAGCGTTCCTCTCTTTCGTGAGTTTCTTGGGTGTGCGCGAGCCTATTCATCCTGTCCATCCGAGGCGTCAACCGATGTGGCAACATTTAAAACACGGGGCGTACTTCCTACGGACAGACACAAATTATCGGCGTTTTATTCTCTTCCGTGTCTTTGCACATTTCTCTGGTATGGCAGCCCCCTTTTATATGCCTTATGCGTTGAATGAATTGGGATTTTCAGAGGCAACAATGGGATTTTTCATTGTCTGTTCCGCGCTAAGTGGTGTCGTTTCAAACACACTTTGGGGACACATCGGGGAAAAATATGGTGTGCGATGGTTGTTGATTATCACGGCAGGGTTGATGGGTATCCCTCCTGCCCTTGCTTTTTCATCGGGGATACTGCCGATTTCATTACAGATGCCCGCCTTCCTCCTGATTTTCATTGTTGGAGGTGTACTGTCAAACGGCATGATGGTAGGTTTTATGGCATATATGTTGAATATCGCGCCGCCTCGGAACCGTCCGAGTTACATCGGTTTCATGAACACGTTGCTCATGCCCGTGAGTTTCGGACCTCTTCTTGCTGGATTTCTTGCCCCTCATATCGGCTATCAGTGGTTGTTCGCTATATCGGTAGGTATCTGCCTCGCCGCCTTTCGCATTGGATTACAGTTAAAGGAAATTATGCACGAAGATGAGATGGCAGAGGAAACTGACGATTTTTAATTTATGGGCCTCTGAGCTGCCCTCCACTACGTTACAAGCAGATTTACAATCGCTCAGAAACCATTTTTCACCTAAAGCAGATTTTTTCATGCCCAGGAAACACCGTGCAACGTATAACAAAAAGATCACAGTCCGTCCGCGTAGCGGAGGATAGATGGATGGAAATGGAGGTTTGGATGAAAGTTGTTGCAAAATTCGGTCCCGAAAGCGCGGGCTTAATAGATAAGCCCGATCCGATTGCCAAGGGTGAGTTCGTCGTCGTTAAGATTCATTCGGTCCCCATGTGTACAGAATATAAAGGCTTCAAAACAGAAGGTAAGAACGACAGTTTCGGTCACGAAGCCGCCGGTGAAGTGGTAGAAATCGCACAGGAGGGCACTGTTAAGGTAGGCGACCGCGTTGTCGTGATGCCACACTTTCCCTGTGGAAAGTGTCATCTTTGCTTAACAGGCGAATATGCGCACTGTCCGGATGACAATAAGATCCTACACGCCACCGAACAGACGGGTGTGACGGCGACTTTTGCGCAGTACGTCCTTAAACAGGACTGGCTACTGGTGCCGATTCCGGACGGGATGTCCTATGATCACGCTGGAATGGCATGTTGTGGGCTTGGATCAACATCTAATGCCATGCGGTTGATGAATGTCAACGCGTTTGATACTGTTCTGATTACGGGGATGGGACCTATTGGGCTTGGTGGCGTGATTAACGCAGTGTATAGAGGCGCGCGTGTCATCGCTGTTGAGAGCCATCCGTATCGGGCAGACTTGGCGAAAAAACTCGGTGCGGCGGAAGTCGTCAATCCGCACGACGCGGATGCCGTCGATCAGATTCTGGATTTGACAGGTGGTAGAGGCACAGACAAAGGTGTGGAGTGCTCAGCGGCTTCCGCCGCAGTCCGATTACTGATTGAGGTAACACGCCCGAAAGGACACATTTCATTGATCGGTGGAATTGGCGAAGTGGACATTCAGGGCAGTAGTATTATCAATAAAGGCTTGACATTACACGGCACACGGCATTACAATCTCGCAGACACACCTGCCATGCTGCGGATGATTACGCAAGTGAAGGAGCAGCTGGATACATTCATCACGCACACCTTTCCTATGAGTCAGATTCAAGATGCGTGGGCGTTGCAGTGTACACATGATTGCGGGAAAGTCGTTCTTGGCGCGTGGAAATAAAATTAACCTGACCTGCTTTGACGAAAGGGGACCGCTATGAATTCGATGGTAAATGACATGCCTCTGTCAACACCACTGGATGTTCGCCGAGGGGTTACAGATGCGGCAGATGTCGCTTTTCCGTTGCGTTGGGGTATCCTCGGTGCCGGTAACATCTCCGCACAGTGGGTGTGGGCTTTACACGCCTGCGAAGGAGCAAGTCTAACCGCTGTGGCGGCACGGGAAATTGATCGAGCGGAGGAATTTGCGAGACAATATGGCATCGCTACTGCTTACGGCGACTACAGCGAAATGGTCGCAGCCGATGACGTAGATATTGTATACATCGGCACAATCAACCCACTGCACAAGGAACACACGCTTCTCGCGATTGAAGCGGGCAAGCATGTGCTCTGTGAGAAACCACTCACCGAGACCCTTTCCGATGCTCAAGAGATGTATGCAGCAGCCGAAGAGAAGGATGTGATGATGCAGGATGGCATGTGGACGCGTTTCTTTCCTGCAGTGGAGCATGCTCGCGCCGCCATTGAAGCAGGCACGATCGGAGAGGTTGTGCTAACGCAGTCCGACTTTTTTGACCCGATCTATACCATACAAGCGGCACCGCTGGCGTTCGGTGCGTCGGCAGTGCCAAGAGCGGTCATGGCTTTGGGTAATAGAGTCGGTGGCGCGATTGTGGATTACGGGGACGATAAGTACGCCGTCCTGACATTTCCGCCGCGTAACTCTGAGCTCCCAGAAGTGACAGAACTCGTCGGCACCGAGGGACGTATCACGCTTGAGCGACCCGCACATTGTCCAACGCGTGTTTCTATCCGAATCCCACCACCGAATGGCGTGCCTTCGCAATACAGGACACGAAACGCACCTGCCCCGCTGCATTACTTTGAGTATCCGCTGCCGGGGTCTGTGGCGATGGCGAGATCCTCTCCGAATCAACACGGTTTTCTCTACCAAGCTGAAGCAGTCCACCGCTGTCTCGCGGCTGGTTTGCGTCAGTGTCCGCAATACGATAAAGAGGAGTCATTGCACTCCATGAACGTGTTGACGGAAATTAACAAAGCGAAACAAGCGGCGGCAAATCGCTAATTGGGTATCATTTTTCCTAAGAAACTTCGGATTTCCATTGAAGTTGGGTTTCCCTCGTTTTTTGGACGTATACGTTCCTCTATTGGACTCAAGGGAATTAGGAATTCTTGTATCAATCTTCTGAACTCCGTTCAACTCAACCTACGGTCCCGGTTATCGCTCTACCCAATTAGAAACTTTGCCGTCAGTGTGGCTCTCGGGGACCTCGGCTTGGAACCTCGCCTTCCTTGCCTCGCGATCTGTATCCTCATCGAACAAGGCAAGTAAACGCACTTCAATTGTTTCGCGAAGTGGCGCGTCTTCCGGTGTCGTCGGATCGTCTATCGCACCGTGGAAGGCTGTACGCATGTTCGACTTTTCTTGGCGAGTGTCGTACTGCTTGAAAATCAGTGTTTCCTGTGGTGTCATTCGTGGAAAGTAATACCAACGCTGGTTTGGGCTATGTACGAGTCGTAAACTGACAAGTCGCCTCGGCGTTTCCGTCTGCGACCAGGCGTCAGCGGCAATTATATCCCCTGCGGCAACCGTTGCCATGTCGCAAATAGCAAGTGGCATGACGAAAATGTCCTGCTCCAAGTTAGTGCTCCGCCACACATTGTACATCTGAAAGTGCCTTCCATCAGCAATCTTTTCAAACCCATCTTCAGAGTAGGGACTGACATCTGAATGGATGCCGCCATACGTTCCTTCGCTTCCATTTGCCGTAGGTTTGTTACCACGCGGGTGGTCTTCAGGAAGTCCACCAAATCCATTTCGATATTGGTGTTGCAGCATTCGTGTTTCGCTGCAACCTGTAATCGCTGTGATGAGATCAGAGCATTCCTGATAGAAGTGGGTCGTAACGGCGTCCTGATCGTGCAGATTCCTCACCTGTGTGTCCGCGTCTATCAACTGGAAGCCGTTCGCCTCAAGGTTTGGAGGTGGTTGCAACAGACGCCCGTTGTAAACGTTGATCGATTCCCTTACATACATGCTTTTCCGTTCATCGGGATTTTCAACCCATTCTGGTGGCGGCATGCGGGTGCCGCGGTATCTTGCGTTCGCAAAACTGCCAGTCGATTCCACAAAGGGTAGCGTTTCTCGTTGTGCCATGGGTATTCTCCTTTGGGCTGGAAATTTTTAATTATACCTTACGGAAGAACAATACATTTTCTGACATAATACGATAGGCTCAATTTGCTGTCAACAGAATGTAGAAAAAAATCCTTGACATTTTTGCGAATTTTAAAGTATACTGGGGTTACACAGCATTAACCAGATAGGCATTGTTTTTCCTATTCGCTCTCAGTTTTGGTGGAGCGGCATGTTTATAGGAGGTGTCCCATGTCAAAAATTGTTGAAACGACAATCGATGCGCGGAACAATACGAAATTAACTCGACCCAATCGGTTGCCGAGACTTAGACGAGCATTTGCGACAATTTTCAGCGAGGAACTCCGAGTTCCTGAAATCGCCTTGTTAAGTGAATCTATGCTTACGCGAGACTGGCATCTTTTGGAGGAAGATGCTGCCCGGTCACACCTCCAGCCGGAGTAACTTCCGGCTTATGCACAAGAGTTCTTGGTGAATAAAGTAGTATTTTTCAGAATCGGCGCGCTTGTGAAGCGCGCCTACTTTATATTAAGGGTACTGTATGAACAAACCAAATATAGTATACATTCATTCACACGACACAGGCCGATACGTTCAACCTTATGGGCATGCGATCCCGACACCGAACATCCAGAAACTTGCGGAAGAGGGTGTTGTGTTTCGGAACGCATTCTGTGCGAATCCAACCTGTTCACCCTCTCGCGCCGCACTCCTCACCGGACAGTGGGCCCATAGCTGCGGTATGGGTGGTCTGGCAAATCGAGGGTGGAGCCTTCCGGTCCCGGAGCATCTCATCACCTACACCTTGAATCAGGCTGGATATACCACCGCCTTGGCGGGATTCCAGCATGTCGTCCGAGATCTCAAGGAGACAGGATATCAACGGCTTTTATCCGAAGGCACTGTGCGAGCAGGAGCAGAAGAACGCGCCCGCGATTTCATTTCGGAGAAACATGATGCTCCTTTCTTTTTGGATGTCGGGTTCGGTGAAACGCATCGCCGCGCGAAGGGATTTGATCCACCGCCGGATGGAGAACCGAAAACCGACCCGCGTTATGTGAAACCCCCTGCCCCGTTCCCTGACACCCCTGTTACTCGACAAGATATGGCGGAATACATAGACGCAGCTCGGACGCTTGATAAGAAAATGGGTGTGGTTTTTGACGCATTGGAAGAGAACGGGCTTGCTGAGAATACGCTTGTGATATGCACGACTGATCACGGACTTGCCTTCCCTCGTATGAAATGCCATCTCAGTGATCACGGCATCGGTATCATGCTTATCGTCCGCGGTCCAGGTGGGTTTAGCGGAGGGCAAGTTGTGGACGGATTGGTCAGTCAAATTGACCTTTTCCCGACTATTTGCGAATTGACAGGAATTGAAGCACCGGCGTGGCTACAGGGTCACTCTGTGCTCCCGTTAGTTCGTGGTGAGGCGGAAGATGTTCGCGATGCTATTTTCGCTGAAGTCAACTATCACTGCTGTTATGAACCGCAACGCGCGATCCGAGCCAAGCGATGGAAATATATCCGCCGCTATGACGATGCGGAAAAATGGGCACTGCCGAACTGCGATGACAGCATCAGTAAAACCTTTATGATGGAGCACGGTTGGGGTGATGATCCGGTTGAATCGGAAAGATTGTACGATGTCGTGTTCGACCCATCGGAAGCACACAACCTCGCGGGGAACCACAACTATGCGGAAGTTTTGGCGGAGATGCGAGACCGTTTAGAGCAGTGGCGGACGGAAACCGATGATCCGGTGAACGAAAATCAGGTTATGGTGCCCCCGGAGACGGCTGTGTCGAACGATCCGACGGATATATCACCGGGGGATCCGCATTACCCGGCACGTGATATGCTGTAGCCATTCTATAAACATTCCGTCCCTACGGGACTAAAGAACGATCTTAGTCTATACAGAGTTTGTGTTGAAGACCCGGTGCGGTTAAAAACCGCACCTACCGGGCTTGGGGCAACACTACTTTTCTTCAAATTCGGTTTCCAGCCCAGAGTGCACCGCGTTGGATAACCCTCTGAAAACTCGGATTCTCAAGGACTGCCATATCGTGTCCGAGCGCGAAGTAGAACACTCTGCCCTCGCCATACGTATGGTGAAACGCCATGACATGTGTCTCATCTTTGGTCTCGTCATAGGCGTGCATGAGATGATGTGATGCATCGGGATTGTGCTTTAGATAATAGAGTTCATCGGTCACCTCAAAATCGACCAATCCTTCAGTAATCGGATGCTCGGTACCGCTCACATTCACGGTGAAGTCCATATAAGGACTGTGTCCGTCAAAGAATCCGTTGAGCATACCGTGGTAACCTTCGGCTTCCCTGAACGAAGCGGCTGCGGTGTGCAGTCCAAAAAATCCGCCGCCCGTTTCGATATAGGTGAGCAGACCGGTTTCTTGTGCCGTTGTGAGTTCCCCGACATCGGTATAGAAGAGCACGGTGTCGTATTTGTCAAGGCCATTGGCAAGCACGCCGTAGTCTTGCGAGAAATCGGCTTCAATATTATCGGTGTCGTTGAGCATCGTCGTCAAGAACTGTCCGTTCCGGGCATGATCGTGGTAAATCCCTTCCGTCCCGACAAATATGAGCAGTTTAAGAGTCTCCATCTTTTAATTTTTCCTTGCTGTTCGATTAAACAGGTTTGGTCAATGTACCCCGCCCTAAAGGACGGGGCTTGTTAGGAGGTTAGCCCCAACAAGCCTGTTGTAACAACGGGTTTCTCGTTTCACAAAGCAAGGTTGCCCAAAACTCTGATTCACGAAGGGCGCAAGCCGCCCTGTTAAGAATATTAATCGCCGCGTTATGGTCGCGGTCAATGGTAAATCCACAATGTTTGCATTCAAAGGTTCTAATACTCACATGCATTTTCTTTTTCACGCGCTGACAGCAGTTAGAACAGGTCTTACTGGTATGCTCAGGCGGCACGGTGTGGAAGTGTTTGCCATCTCGTTTGGCAACCCACTTGCACCACTCAAAGAACATGCCCCACGCCGTATCGGAGATAGACTTGGAAAATCCTTTATGCTTGACCATATTCTTGACATCAAGGTTTTCGGCAACAACGGCATCATAGCCTTTGTGGTGGAAAAGTTTGTAAGCCGTCTTTGCGATGAAGTCAAGGCGTTGGCGTGCCACCTTATCGTGTTGTTTCGCAAGGGCATTGCGTGCCTTATAGTAGCGTTTGCTACCCTTCTGCTTACGAGCGAGTTGGCGTTGAAGTTCTGCCAACTTCTGTTCCTCTTTCTGACGAAAGCGAGGGTTCGCAACCGGGTCAGCATCGGAATCGGTGAGAAAGTCCTTTGTGCCAACGTCGACACCGACAGCAGACTTCGGGATACATTTCAGGGTATCAGGGACTTCGCAAACGATAAAGCAATACCAGCCGCGTGCCGTCTTTTTCAGCGTGACTTCTTTCGGGTCTCCACTGAGCGGACGGTGCTGGCGGATACGAACTTCACCGAGTTTCGGGACTTTCAGCATGTTCTGCCGTTTGCCTGTTTCGCGGATCGGACTTTGGCGAACGCGTTCACCTGTCTTGAGTTTCGTTTTTCGCAGACACCACGACACCGAGCGGACATATCCCTTGAACTTCGGGTGTCCTTTCTTTTTCGATTTCAGGTCTTTACATCGGCTAAAGAAGTGGTCGTATGCCCTATCAAGACGTTTGATTGTAGACACTTGCATATCCTGCGGATGCTCCGAATAGTAAGTATTCTCACGAAGGTTCTTCAGATGGTTGATCTGGTCATACATCGACACAGAGATAGAGCCGTAATTATACATCTGCGAACGCATCTGGAGCATATAGTTATACAAGCGTTTCTGATGCTTGAATTCAGCATACAGATAGCGTTCCTGTTCACGGGTCGGGTATGCCCGATATTTGTAAGTACGTTTCATTGGACTATCGCTTATCGCTTTTTTAACCGCTTTCTACAGTCGGTCGGAGGCAAGACCGCACAAGCGTGCGGGTAGAAAGTTGCCTCCAAGCGATAGTACTTATTGTAGCATTTTTTGATGCTTTTTGTCAAGGAAAAAACACACAATTTTGGGCTGAAATTCAAATATATTTTTGCGTTTTGGTCCTTTCCAAGAGGGCGGATTTCCTCCCCTGCCTATAAAGACAGGGGTTTCCAATCCGTGAACTTTGATGAATGAAGTGCCTTTCCGTAGACCCGCTCTCCATGCGCAAGCCGCGTGTGGGAAACCTGCGGGACAATACGAGCCTCGTTTTCGACACTACAAATTCTAATTTTTCCTTGCGGATTTCTATGGTAGATTTTAGAATTACCTATACATTGCACATCCGCACGAATACATCGCGATCGGGAGATCGCTCCTACAGAAGAGATACGCAAATGCCAACGTATTTTCATAATTCACCATAGTTTTACCGCCGCTAATGATTAGGCAACACGAGAACTTTGACCGATCCGTGTTCATCACGTCCAGCGGCGACTGCGAATGCTTGTGCAACGTCGTCTAAGTCGAACTGATGCGTAATCAGTGGATTCGGATCGAGTTTGCCAGCAGCGAGTAAGTCGATGGCGATTTGGAACTCCGTTTTTCCGCCCCGTCTGCCGTAACAGAACGACCAGATCACAGTGAGTTCTCGACTCCGTGCGAACCGTTCTGAAAAAGAGAGCGGGGTCCGATGTCCGCCTACCATACAGATACGCCCCCGTTTTGCGGCGATTTCTGTCGCCTGTTCCAACGTATTTGCACTTCCACCAACTGCCTCAAAGACGACATCCGCCCCTCTGCCGTCGCTCCACTCCTCGATAGCCTCAACAGCATCCGTCTTATCGACGTTGATAGGCAAGGCTCCGACTGCCTCGTGTGCAATCTGTATCGGACCGTCCGGCTTGCCCAACATAGCGATAGAGGTTGCCCCTGCAACATCGGCTACCTGAGCGATTGTCAAACCAACGGGACCGCTCCCGATAATAGCGACACGGTCTCCAGGTGATACCATCGCTCTGTTGACGGCATGGACAGCGACTGCGTAAACCTCCGCTAATGCCCCGCCTTCCGCAGAGACACTATCCGGTAGTGTGTATACGTTTGGTGTCCGGGCGACCATAAACTCGGCAAAACCACCGCCCCCGTGCCGTAGATTCCCACAGATATTGTAATAGCCATTGAAGCATTCGGGACAGTCGTTACAGGGCGTGATCGGTTCAACGGCTACACGAGTCCCTTTTTCATACGTTGTAACGTCTCTACCTATGTCGATAATTTCTCCCGTCAATTCATGTCCACCAATACGCGGCGATAGGGGCTTCTCTGGTTGATGATGATACCCGTGCAGATCGCTACCACAGATCCCCGCTGCTTCTACTTGGACCAACACTTGTCCTTCTTCAGGTGTTGGGTCTGGAACGGTTTCGACCCTTATGTCTTTTCCACCGTAAAATTGTGCTGCTTTCACAGTAATCTCCTCGAATGTTATAGTAGATTCCGTAATTACTTTTACACAGGACTCGGTGTCCCTTCCCAGTAACGGGTGGGGACCCCGGTTACAAAATGCACCTACCGACGGGTGTGCAGATATTTTCGGGTTTTACTATAATAGTGTGTTTGGAATATAGCATATATTGGGGATTGTGTCAATACGAGTTTCGGCGATTAGCCATCAGCCGTCAGCGTCGAGAATCTGAGATCCCTCCTACACGAAAATTGAATGTCCCTGAAACGTAAAGAATTTCTCTTGACTTGTGAATCATAGATGCGTTAAAATCAAGGAGATATAACGCTGACGAGGAGATAAAAATGAGAACAGTTAAATTAGGCTTGATTGGGGCGGGTGGTATCTCAGGCGCACACTGTCGAACGCTTGCTGAGATTGAAGGTGCCGAAATTATTGCCGCCGCCGACCTCGTCCCTGCAAACCTGGAGCGTGCGCAAGAACAGTGGGGCATCAAGCGGACGTTTACCGATTACAACGAAATGCTCAAAATGGATGAGATTGAGGCGGTGTACGTTTGTACCCCCACAGGTGTGCATGCGGCACCTACCGTCGCCGCGCTGAACGCTGACAAACATGTCTTTTGCGAGAAACCGATGGAAGCGACGTTGGACGCTGCCGCTTCAATGTGGCGTGCTGCAAAAGAAAACGATAAAATCCTCATGATCGGTTTGAAACTCCGTTATTCACCACAGGTCATTAAAGCGAAAGAGATTGTTGACGCTGGCACTCTTGGCGATATTTACTACGTCGAAACAGTTGCAGACCGGCGGCGTGGGAATCCAGGTGGTAGTTTTATCCGTAAGGCGACAGCCGGTTTAGGCGCGTCTGCAGACATCGGTGTTTACGCGTTGGATACCGCCCTCTATCTAATGGGACATCCCAAGCCTGTAGCGGTCTCTGGTATTACCTCTAACTATCTGAGCCTACACAACACGTGGAATCCTGCGCTTAAAGAGACCGAAGTTGAAGATTTCGGTGTCGGCTGGGTGGTTTTCGAGAACGGTGCGCGCATGGTCTTCAAAACGTGCTGGTGCATGAACATGGATTCGCTTGGCGGAACGATTTTCCTCGGCAAAAAAGCGGGACTCCGACTTGGTATTGGCGAAGTCCGTGGACCGCAGGACGGTGTACGCGTTTATGGCGACAAAGATGGTGAAATCTTTGATCAGGAGTTCACGGAGTTTGAATCGGTGAGTGTATTCCATGAGGAGGACACTGCGTTTATTGACGCTGTCCGCGAAGGGAAACCGTCACCGATTGATCCTTACAGTGTAATGCTCTCAAACGTTATCATTCAAGGTGTCATCGACTCCTCGAACGCTGGCGGACGTGAAGTCGCGGTGACCGTGCCAACGCTGTAATACTGCATAACGAGATCTCTCTACCTTGCTGCCGGTTTCTGGTGCTTGGGTTACTATCTTTTGTCACCCTCATAGACTCTATATAGTATGTCCAGAACGCGACGGAATTCACACGTCCATGTTCAACTGCAACCCATGCTTTGGTGAGGTGTTCCCCGTAAAACGGACAGAGGTTTTCAAGATGAAGTCCATTAAAATTGCGGAAAGAGAATTCGCATTAGGGTCTCGATTCGCGCGCTTATTTGCGTTTTTCATCGATGGAACGCTCTTAGCGAGTATCCTATTGGTTCTATTCCTTCTTATCGAAACAGTGGGGTTTCCTTTTCATATTGGATTGCTCAGTGCCTTATTGTGGATATTAGGACCGAAAACGAAACTGCCAATAAACGTATTGGTTGCCGCGCAAGTGCTTTTAGTTTTTCTTTTAGGACCGCTGGGAAATAACAATCCGGATACTTTAGCCTTAGGCGGTATCGCTCTGTGGGGAACCGGTATGTCTCTCATGGACGGTTTCAAAAACGGACAGGGGCTTGGCAAGAAACTGCTGTCCTTACAGGTGTTAAAACTGAAAGATGGTAAACCGTGCACCTTCAAAGAGTCTTTTATTCGCCGACTCACAAGCGTCTTTCAACCACTGGATTCCCTCTGGACCCTTGGAAAAAACCGGCAGCGGATGGGGGACAAATTTGCCGAAACAGTTGTGGTGAAGTTTGAGACTGAACCAGAACAGATCGAAACAGAAACCGAAGATCCTGAGAAGATCTTGGAGAGTGCTATCGTTGAGATGAGGAGTCGGCTTTCAGACGCGCGGGAGAAGGTTGATGCCTCTGTCGGCATCGAGAAACAATTTCAGGATGCCTATGAAGGGGCGGTTGCTCAAGCAGAACAGTGGCAAGAACGCGCGATTATCTCTCTTGAAGCCGGACGTGAAGATCTGGCACGCGAAGACATCGAAAAGCGAAACGAATACCGACGATTAGCAGATCAATACAAAAAGCAATGGGAAGGTCAGAAACAGATCGCCCGGGATCTCAGTGATCTTCTTGAGCATCTTCAACAGAGAATGATGGAGGCGGAAAGCAAGAAAGCGGTTGTCATGGCACAACACAGAAACATTGATGCGGAAGTACATCTGCGTGAGATGCTCAAAGAGATACAGGATAGTAAAGCATTTGATGTGCTTGTAAAGACGGAGCAGGATGCGACTGAGGCGACCACTTTGGCAAAAGCGGCGGCTGAGGTGGATGTCGCATATCAAGATATGAAATTAGAGCGTGAATTTTCGAGCTATGCTGAAGAGGCATCAATTGACAAGGATATCGCTGAACTAAAGGCGAAATTGCCGAAGTGATAGTCCAGTGGATATGTGGAAAAAACACAAAAAGATTTTCAGGATTTGAAAATGAAGTCAATTAAAATTGTGGGAAAAAAGTTCAAATTGGCATCCCGACTGACACGATTATACGCGCTCTTTATAGATATTGCAATCTTAGGTGCCGTGCAATCAGTTTTCGGACTGCTTTTATCGGTTGTAATGATTCTGTTTCTCCCGACAGGACCCTCCGATGTATCCCGATCGTTGCTAACGGGACTTGGACTCGGCACCTTTGTCGCTTTGTTCAGTGCTGTCTTGTGGATATTCGGTCTGTTTTTTATCGATGGATTCAGGAAGGGTCAAGGCATAGGGAAAAAGTTGTTGTCGCTACAAGTGGTTCGTCTGAAAGACGGTAAACCGTGTACCTTCAAGGATGCTTTCGTTCGCCGATTCGCAGGCATCTTCCAACCATTTGATTTACTCTGGTTCCTTGGGGAAAAACAGCAACGGCTCGGGGATAAATTCGCAGAGACGGTTGTTGTGCAATACGAACCGGAATCGGAAGAGCCCGAGGTTGAAACTGAAGATCCGGAGAGTGTATTAGAGAACGTTATCATTGAGATGAAAAACCGACTTTCAGAGGCACGGGAGAAGGTGCTGGGATCGAAGAAAGTCGAAAAACAGTTTCAGGACGCTTATGAAAGTGCGGTTGTTCAAGCAGAACAGTGGCAAGAACGCGCACTCATTGCTCTTAAAGCCGGACGCGAAGATCTGGCACGCGGAGATTTGGAAAAACGAAACGAATACCGCCGGTTATCAGCTCAATATAAAACACAGTGGGAAGATCAGAAACAAATCGTCCGGGATCTCAGTGATCTCCTCGAACACCTTCAGCAGAAAATGATGGAAGCGGAGGGGAAAAAGACAGCCGTCGTCGCGAAACACAGGAACGTTGATGCCGAAGCACATCTCCGCGAGATGCTGAAAGAGATACAGGACAGTAAGGCACTTGAAACGCTTACGAAAATGGATCAGGACGCGACTGAAGCAGCGACCTTGGCAAAGACAGCGGCTGAGGTGGATGTCGCGTATCAGGATGCGAAATTGGAGCGTGAATTTTCGAGTTATGCTGAAGAGGCATCGCTTGATAAGGACCTCGCTGAATTAAAGGCGAAATTACAATAGGCGAGCCTATAATCGCCAGCCCCCTTTAGGAATTATATGGATACACACAGTTCTCCAAATATTGTCTTTATCATGGCAGATGACATGGGATACGGTGATGTCGGCTGCTACAACCCCGATTCAAAGATTCCCACCCCGAATATGGATAAACTCGCGCAGGAGGGAATTCGCTTTACCGATGCACACTCCCCCTCTGCAGTTTGCACGCCGACCCGATATGGTGTCTTAACAGGACGGTATTGCTGGCGAAGTCGTCTCAAACACGGTGTGCTCTATGGGTATGAGCCACCTCTTATCGAACCCGAACGTCTAACGGTCCCTCAATTGCTGAAAGATACGGGTTATAACACTGCATGCGTCGGTAAATGGCATTTAGGTCTTGAATTCTCTACGGTCCCGGGATACGATTTCGATTTCCATGCGCCTCTGCCGTGGCAGAATGCAGAACGCGAATTGGAAGAGCATATTGACTTCACTGCGCCATTAACCGGTGGTCCAATAGATCTTGGCTTTGACTATTTCTATGGAAACGCTGGTTGTCCGACTTGCCAACCTCCTTACGGCTTCATTGAGAACGACACATTTGTCGAGATTCCGAGCGTCTATCACGATGTGCCAGAGTTTACGAGCCGCCGCGGAATGATGGTTCCAGGGTGGGAACATAAGGATGCCGATCCGATTATCGCGCAGAAGGCGGTTGAATACATTGAGAGACAAGCCGATGCAGATGTCCCCTTCTTCCTCTATTTGACTCCTTCCGCCCCGCATGAACCCTGTACAGAGGCAGTTGTTCCAGATTTCGCACGTGGGAAAAGCAGTGCGGGTCCTCGCGGGGATCTGGTGTGGCTTGTCGATTGGATGGTAGGCGAGGTGATAGATGCCTTAGAACGTACCGGCAAAACCGATGAGACGCTTATCTTTGTCACAAGCGATAACGGTGCATTGCCAGGCGACCGAATCCAAGGCGACAATAGTCCAATGCCGTACCACCTCTATGATCACAAGTCGTGCGGCGACTGGCGCGGCTATAAGGCACATATCTGGGAAGGTGGACACCGTGAGCCTTTGATTGCACGTTGGCCCGGGGTTATCGCACCCAATACGCAAACCGACGCATTGACTTGTCTCACGGACCTGATGGCGACGTGCGCCGCTATTGTTGGAACAGAAGTCCCCGACGATGCCGGACAGGACAGTTGTAATGTTTTACCTACGCTGTTAGGTGAAGAAGTGGAAAGTCCGTTGCGGGAGGCTATCGTGCATCACTCCAGTACGGGTGTTTTTTCTATCCGTCACGACGAGTGGAAGTTGATATTGGGTACGCAAGGTTCAGGGGGATGGCCCCCACCGCGTGACGGCAGTCCAAAACCGGATGTCCCTGGACAATTGTATCAGATTTACGAGGATCCGAGTGAAACGAACGACCTGTGGGACAAACACCCAGAGATTGTGGAACGCCTGACGGGATTGCTGGAAAAGTTTAAAGAAGACGGACACAGTCGGATGTAAGGAGACTATGAATTGTCCGTTTTGAATGGGAGTATACGTACTCGAGTCCGATCCTC
Organism: Candidatus Poribacteria bacterium; assembly: GCA_965208635.1. Lineage (GTDB taxonomy): Bacteria > Poribacteria > WGA-4E > WGA-4E > WGA-3G > WGA-3G. Next base: position 2,734,141 of record OZ242349.1, on the reverse strand, counting down.
GGTTACCGTAAGTAAAGCACCGCTTTCTAAGGATGCTTGGTGTTGCTGAAGAATTCCTACTAACCAAGGTCCCAAGTTTTCCGGTAGTGCGTTCTGTATGCGAACCTGAATCACACTGGGTTTTTGAACATAGGTAGTTGCAAGTAAGGTTCCAAAATCAAGATCTTGGGTGAACACAACATAGCCGTTTTCACGTGCCCAAGCCATAATCGTGCTATCTGACGCGTGTGGTTCACCTATATTCCTCCAATGAACCGCACGCCATCCGTACTGTTCAAAAACGGGAACCCATTTCATAGAAAGGTTCATATCAATTAGCACTTTCACTATGGGCCCACTGGCACTTCAATTTCTTGAACTCGCCACGCGGCATAGGAAAGGGATTGACGAATATCTTCTTCTTCTAAATAAGGGTATGCCTCCAAAATCTCAGCATTGGAACAACCAGAGGCAACCAAACCAACGATCATTCCGACAGTAACCCGCATGCCACGAATACAAGGCTTGCCTCCCATAACATTCGGATTAAATGTTATACGGTCGAGTTTCTGCATTGTTTTCCTCCTGTTATTTCGTTCTAAAGTTCTTGGGCAGTGCCTGAAGATACATAAGTAATTATAGGTCCAAAGAAACCAAAAAGTCAAGCAAATTTCGGCGAATGTCACACGACTTCCAACTGCGTTCCATCACAAAAGGAGTAACATCTATGACACCCATATCTGATTCGCTTTTCCGATTGTCTGGTCCGTCACAGGCGGATATCGATTCTTTTCACAATAACGGCTACATTGCATATCCAGATGTGTTCACGGATGACGGTAGAGAAGGATTGATTGAGGAAATCACGCAGCGTTTCGAACCGGCGCGCCAGTTCATTGAGGCGTTGCGTAACGGTGAGGAACAGGCACGCTCCTATTTTACCCGTCCATGGAACGATCGCGGTGAATACAGTGATAGACTCATTGACGATCCCTTCATTACGGCACTCATACGTGCGACCATTGGCGACGCATACCACTTCTGCCATTCTGCTCTCAACATCGCACCCCGCGGGATCGGTCCCCTTGGCTATCATCAGGACCATCACCATTGGAAACATGAGAACCCTGTTAACCTCGCAGAGCGTGATAACTACTATATACAGATTTTGTACTATCCGAACGGCTTTACACGCGGTGATCGGAACCTCAAAGTGATCTCCGGCAGCCATAAGGTCGCACCGACGCAAGAGGCAACACCGGAACGGATGCTCGCAGGTGATTTCGATGGGGAAGCTGGGCAGAAACTGGCAGAGAAACGGCTTGAATTGCCACCAGGGAGTATGGTCTATATTAATGCTCGCATCTTCCACGCGGTGGAGGCGAAACCTGTAGATTCCTCGCAACTTTATCGTATTTTCGCTATCGACATTTTCAAGGAAGCGGGACCACCACACCGCTACACGCAGGAGATCCCTGAGGAATGGATGGCAAGCGCGACACCGTTCCGTCAAAAACTATTTGACCGTGAGGCGTATACAGAAGGGTGTTGGAGCTGAGTTAGCAGACAGCCATCAGCGATTAGAAGGCGAGGTTAGAAACCTCCGCCAGCGGGGAATGGTTCGTAAGAGTCGGGAATCGGAGTTCCCTCCTACAGAGAAATGGCTTTGGCGATCTTATTGACTTAAATCACTGTTTGCGGTAGAATCGTTGCCAAAAACAGGGAGTTAAAATGAGCACATCAGATCGTCCGAACATTCTTTGGATCTCTGTGGAAGATACAACCCCGCGCTTCGGTTGTTACGGGGATACGGTCGCACGGACGCCGAATATTGACCGACTCGCTGCTGGTGGTTGTCGGTTTCCAAATGCATTCTCGACTGCCGGAGTCTGTGCACCCAGTCGTTCCGCTATTATCACGGGTATGTATCAGACGTCCATCGGAACACATCACCATCGGACAACGCATACAGATCAAAGTACACCTGACCTACCTACGCCGTATTCTGCTGTTCCTCCACCTTATGTGAAAACCTTCACCGAATACCTGAGAGGGGCAGGCTATTATTGCACCAACAATAGTAAAACAGACTATCAGTTTACACCACCTATCACAGCGTGGGATGACAATAGCAATCAAGGACACTGGCGAAATCGTGCGGAAGGGCAACCCTTCTTTTCCGTTTTTAACCCAATCGTTACACACGAAAGCGGTATGTGGGAAAAGGAAAATCGTCCATTGAGTACAACTACGAATCCAGATGATGTAGAGTTACCGCCCTATCTACCGAATACACCGAAGGCACGACAGGCGTTGGCACGTCAATACGATAACCTCGCCACTGCCGATGCCCGCGTCGGTGAACTCCTTGATCAGTTGGAAGAAGATGGACTTGCGGAGAATACGATCGTCTTTCTCTGGAGCGATCACGGCGAAGGACTTCCCCGCGGTAAACGGTGGCCCTATGATGCTGGTATCCGTATCCCGTTGATTGTGCGGTGGCACGAAGAACTTAATCCAGGGAGTGAAAGTGATCAATTGGTGAGTTTGATTGACCTCGGTCCCACTGTGCTTTCGTTATGTGGTGTTCAAGCACCGCAGCACCTACAAGGACAACCCTTTCTTGGACCAGAAAAAGTAGAACGTGAATATATTTTTGCGACGCGCGACCGCCTTGATTTATCGTATCACATGCTGCGTGCTGTACGGGATAAAAAGTATAAATACATCCGAAATTATTATCCCGAAAAGCCGTATCTCCGTTGGGATCCTTACCGCAATAGCCATCCCGTGATGCAGGAGATGTGGCGACTTTATGTCGAAGGTAAATTAGAGGGAGATCAATTGGTCATGTTCCAGTCACCGTGCCCCACTGAAGAACTCTACGATGTGGAAAATGACAAGTATGAACTCAACAACTTAGCAGAGAATGCAGCACACGCAAATGTGCTTAAACGGATGCGAGAAGCGTTGATAGCATGGCAATCGGAATTCGGGGATATGGGGAATATATCTGAAGAACAAATGGTGGCGAACTGGTATCCTAATGGCACACAACCACAAACGGCATCACCACTTTTCATTCCGATTAACGCGTCTAACTTCGGCATAGAGCCTGCTCATGAAGATGGAGAATGGGACGCACCGCTGCTTCTGCAACTCTACTGCTCAACACAAGGTGCCTCAATTGCGTATACAACCGAACAAGGTGAAGACGTCCGATGGCAGTTGTATACAGAACCTTTGCGTTTACCGAAAGGTGAAACCGTTATAAGAGCAAAAGCAATTCGGATCGGTTACAAAGAGAGCGATGAAAAATCTCTAAAATTCACAGTTTCATGACCCTGAATGCTTAGACGACCCTGTTGACTTAAACCGCCACTTGGGGTACAATCTTATCAAAAACAGGGAGTTAAAATGAGCACATCAGATCGCCCGAACATTCTTTGGATCTCTGTAGAAGATACGACCCCACGCTTTGGTTGTTACGGAGATACGGTCGCGAGGACACCAAATATCGACCGACTTGCTGCTGGCGGCTGTCGGTTTCCGAATGCGTTTTCGACCGCTGGTGTCTGTGCACCGAGCCGTTCCGCAATCATTACCGGCATGTACCAGACCTCCATTGGTACGCATCACATGCGCACGACGCATACGAACGAAAACACGCCCGACATGCCGACACCGTATTCCGCTGTGCCACCGCCTTACGTTAAAACATTCACCGAATATCTCAGGGGTGCCGGTTATTACTGCACGAACAACAGTAAGACCGATTACCAGTTTACCCCGCCAATTACGGCTTGGGATGCGTGTAACAACACCGCGCATTGGCGAAATCGTGAGGCGGGGCAATCCTTCTTCTCAGTCTTTAATCCGACTGTTACGCACGAGAGCGGTATGTGGGAACGGGAGGATCGTCCGTTGACCACAACTACGGATCCAGATGACGTACAGTTACCACCCTATTTACCGGATACACCGAAAGCACGACAGGCGTTGGCACGTCAATACGATAACCTCGCCACTGCTGATGCACGTGTCGGAGAGTTGTTAGATCAACTGGAAGAAGATGGACTTGCGGAGAATACGATCGTCTTTCTCTGGAGCGATCACGGTGAAGGACTCCCACGCGGCAAACGGTGGCCCTACGACGCTGGTATCCGCATACCGTTGATTGTGCGGTGGCCCGGTTCACTTTCTGCTGACAGTGTGAGTGAGCAACTCGTGAGTCTGATAGATCTCGGTCCAACGGTGCTCTCACTTTGTGGTGTGCAGGCACCGGAACATCTACAGGGACAACCCTTCCTCGGACCGGATAAAGTAGAACGCGACTACATTTTTGCGACCCGCGACCGTTACGACGAGTCTTACGATATGGTCCGTGCTGTGCGCGACAAGCGGTATAAATACATCAGAAATTACTATCCTGAAAAACCGTATTTGCTCTGGATTCCCTATCGTAATCGGCACCCGATCATGCAGGAGATGTGGCGGTTGCACGCCGCAGGCGAGTTGGAGGGCGATCAAGCGGTTATGTTTCGTCATCCGCGTCCCGCTGAAGAACTTTACGACGTTGAAAATGACAGGTATGAACTCAACAATTTGGCGGATAATGCCGGACATCACGACGTGCTGGAAAGGATGCGTGGCACCCTGACACAGTGGCAATCCGAATTCGGGGACATGGGGGATACACCGGAAGAGCAGATGGTTGCGACGTGGTACCCTGATGGCACACAACCTCAAACGGCGGATCCAATCTTTATTCCTATTAACGCCGAAAATCCCGGTACGGAGGTGGCACACGAAGGTGGCGAGTGGGCAACTCCGCTCATTTTGCAACTTCACTGTTCCACGCAAGGGGCATCAATTGCTTACACAACGGAGCAGGGAGATGATGCACACTGGCGATTGTATACTGAACCACTGCGACTATCGGAAGGCGAAACTACCGTGCGCGCAAAAGCAATCCGCATCGGCTATGGTGAAAGCGAAGAGAAAACATTTTTAAACTATTGAATCTGGGCACCATTCCATTACATTTCATGGCGGTTTCCAGTGAAGTCAGAACCCTTTAAGCACCTAGAGTGGATTGGAATTAACCCAAAACCACTGCGGAACATAAAGGAGCAATGTTCAGGAGCAATCATTTAAAAAAGGAGAATTATAAATAATGGCGCAACAGAACAGCCAAGACTATTTCGTTTATGTCGGTACCTATACGCAAGGGGACAGCGAAGGAATTTACGTCTATCGCTTAGACGGAGCGACCGGTGCCTTGGAATACAGCAGTAAGATAACAGGCGTTGAGAATCCGTCGTTTTTAGAGATACATCCCAGTGGACAGTATCTCTATGCCGTCAATGAACTGGGTGAGTTTGAGGGTGAAGATAGCGGCGCAGTCACGGCATTTTACATTCATAAAGAGACAGGGGAGCTGAGTTACCTCAACCAACGTGCTACCGGTGGTGGTGCTCCGTGTCATCTGAGTGCAGACGCTACCGGCAAATGTCTGCTCGTGGCGAATTACGGTGGTGGGAGCGTTGCCGCTTTCCCCATAGGATCAGATGGCAGACTCGGTGAAGCCTCCGATTTTGTGCAACATGAAGGATCCAGCATCAATCCACAACGGCAGATGGAACCTCACGCGCACGCGATTATGATTGACCCAGGGAATCGTTACGCCTTTTCGCCTGATTTGGGACTCGATAAAGTTCTCATCTATCAGTTGAATGCCGAAAACGGGACGCTCACGCCCAACACGCAACCGTGGGTCCGCGTGCAACCGGGTGCGGGACCACGACATTTCGATTTTCATCCGAACGGACAGTACGCATACGTGATTAACGAGATAGACTCCACGTTCACTGCCTTTCGATACGACGCGAGCACGGGAACGCTGGCTGAATTCCAGACAGTCTCAACGCTTCCTGACGATTTCGATGGCACCAGCCATTGTGCCGATATCCACGTTCATCCTTCTGGGAAATTCTTGTACGGATCGAACCGAGGACATGATAGCATCGCGATTTGCACCATTGATTCAGAGACGGGAACGCTGAGTTCCATCGGTTATGAATCAACACAAGGACAGACACCGCGGAACTTCGGATTGAATCCAGAAGGAACATTCCTCTTTGCCGCTAACCAGCAGACTGATACGGTTGTTACGTTCGCAATCGACACTGAAACGGGTGAATTAAGTGCGACAGGAGACGTAGCAGAGGTGCCAACACCGGTCTGTTTGAAGATGCTACCGTGTGCTTAGTTTTTCGTGACGACGGGCGGGTAGAGAACCCGCCCGAACATGGTAGGTAGCGGGCAGGCACAGGGACCTACCCGAACATGTGTAGGTTGAATTATACTATTGGCGTTGCTGCCTACGTTTCTCTTGGAGTCGATCCCACGGATAGATGAAACAGCGATCCGCCCAGTCTCGGTAAAGCCCAACAAGCTCATTTAATTTTTTTGGATGCCTGGCGGCAAGATTGTTGATTTCTGTCCGTTCAGCTTGCACGTCGTAGAGTTCCCACTCACCGGGGTACTTGCAAACCAGTTTCCATTTATCCTGACGGACTGCACAATTGCCTTCGTGTTCCCAATAAAGAACGTCCTTACCGTTATTTTTCCCATCGAAAACCGGCACTAAACTGGTTCCCTCTAAAGGCAAAATTGGTTTCCCGTTGTGTTCTTCAGGGTAGGTTGCTCCTGAGACCTCAAGACATGTCGCCATGATGTCCGGTAATTGTCCGGGTTGATGGCGTAACTCCCCAGCCGATTTTATAGCGTCTGGCCAATGTGCGATCAGTGGCGTAGCGATACCACCTTCATGTACCCAGTGTTTGTACTCGCGAAACGGCGTATTGGACAGATTTGCCCATGGTACCCCGTAACTTTGATAGGTCGTCTCGGGACCGGGCATGATGCTCGGATCATTGCCACGATAGACGGGTTGCCCATCGGAGGTCGTTTCGGTACTGATGAGTGAATCGCTATCGCGTATTGCGGGCGGTCCTCCGAGTTCTTCAGCACAACCACCGTTATCGGCTAAAAACAGGATGAGTGTGTTGTCGAGTTCACCCGTCTCCTCCAATGTGCTGATAATTCTCCCAATACCTGCATCCATGCGGGTGATTTGCGCGGCGTAAACCTCCATACGACGTTGATTCCATTCCTTGTATTGCGCATCGCTCCAAGGTAACTGTGAGGGATCGCGCGCCGTGAGTTGCCATGCCTCGTCTAAAATCTTCATTTCCCGCATCCGTGAGAGTCTTTCCTCCCGTAATTCGTCCCATCCCACCGCGAAACGTCCATTGTAGTAGGCGATGTCTTCTTCGTGGGCGTGGAGGGGCCAATGCGGTGCGGTGTAAGCGACATAGGTGAAAAACGGACTGTCGGGGTTCTTTTCGGTGTGATTACGGATAAAGGTCGTTGCTTCGTCGCTGATAGCATCTGTGAGGAAGTAACCTTCAGGGAGTTCGTCGTGTCGGATGCGTGTGTTATTGCGCGTCAGTGTGTTCGGTTTCCAAAAATTTGCGGCACCCGTGATAATACCGTAGTATTGGTCGAATCCGCGCTGGCAGGGCCAACTGTGTTTAGGTGCCTCAGCACCGGTATGCCGAGAGATATGCCACTTGCCGCTCATATAGGTCCCGTACCCCTCTGAACGGACAGCATCAGCAATGGTGATACAACGGTCATTCAGATCGCCACGATAGCCTTCTAATCCATCGTCGCCCATCATGTGCCCGACCCCAGTTTGGTGAGGGTGTAGCCCAGTAAGCATGGAAGCACGGGATGGACAACAACGTGCGGTGTTGTAAAATTGTGTAAACCTCAGTCCAGCTGTGGCAAGCCGATCCAGATTCGGGGTATGAACTTCGCCTCCGTAGCAACCTAAGTCAGAGAAACCCATATCGTCGTTCAGGATAAGGACAATGTTGGGTTTTTTATTTTCATTCATCAAATAACTATCCTTTTCGTTTTCACAGAGTCATTAGTTTTAGAAAATCATCGGATTTGACGCCTTTTTTGGCGGTTCGGTGCGGTTTATAACCGCACCTACCGAGTCTGGTTCTTCAAAATCCTTCTAAAGAACGGAAAACTAAGTGACCCGATCGTTTTCAAAATTGGTATTGCTTTCAGTGATACGGTATGTTACTATAAACTATGGTAAAACTTAGAATTAATTAGACACTCTAAAGAGGCGAGGATACAATCCTTGAAGAAACACCCAAGCAAAAACCCTACCGGATTGGGGAAAATGTCCGTTTATTTTTCTGGTTTACCATAAAAGAGATCCATTTGAAAAAAGACACCTAACCCGAAAATATACAGGAACCACAAAAGCCTGAAGGCTTTATTCAATGGAGCGTTGTAGAAGGAATAAACGTCTCACAGATCTCTGGAGGTAAAAAAATGATTGCAAATTTGATTACACTCTTCCGATTGATACTGGTTTTCGTTGTGATCTCCCTCTTTGGTGTTCATGTTTACTTAGACATTCTGCTCGTGGGACTCATAGGTTTAATCCTATTTCTTGACGCGGTTGACGGTTACGTTGCCCGACGCCTGAACCAGACTTCTGATTTCGGTGCGTTATTCGACATCGTTGGCGATCGGATTGTCGAATGTATTTTTTGGGTATATTTCGCCGTTGTTGGGCTAATTCCGTTCTGGATTCCAGTCATCGTAATTGCTCGGGGCTTTTTTACAGATGGTTTGCGAAGTGCTGCTTTTGCGCAAGGCAAAACCGCCTTTGGTGAAAACACGATGATGTCCTCCAAATGGACGCGCGCGCTCACCAGTTCACGAGCGAGTCGTAGTATTTATGGTATCACGAAAACCCTCGCCTTTCTTTACCTCGGTGGGATCATTGCCTTCAAAAACTCGGGTGTCTTTCCCGAATTAGTTATCGGACTGGAATTAGCAGGCGTGATTCTATCTACTGTGGTTGTTGCTATGTGCCTAATACGGGGTCTTCCTGTTTTGGTCGACGGCTGGAAATACGTCAAGGGTTAATTCGAGAGTTGTCACCGTTTTGACATGCGACCGTAACTACCCATATTTAGCAGCAAATGACTTTTATCTTCACTCGCAAGCGAAGTAAAAAGCAATTTTGCCGCTGGGTATGTAACCGCTGGGAGTATCTTATTTTTAAGAGTAAACATCAGTCGGTAGGTGATAATATTCTCAACCTGCCGATACTGTCGAGTAAATTCTGCGCTCTCCATAGTATGATGACTGTCCTCCGGCAGTTCAGCCCCCCACCCATCTGGAACCTGAATACGAATCGTTTTCTCAACTTGCGTTGGATACCCGAAGTCCAATGAATAGACGCGCTGGTCGTTAGCAAACGCTTCAGCGTACTCCCCAAATTCATCAATTGGTAAAGGCATCAACATGTTGTTGCTCAAAGGTGTAGCGTAATTCTCAACGCGAAAACCGAGTCTAATTTCCATTGGTACATCAAGTTCACTGAGGTCCGACATCTCGTGCCATATTATCCGAATGCCGGGAAATTGTTGGCTGAGTTCAGTTGCCAAAGTGTCTTTCACCGCACGAGGCTGTATCTGCTGATATGCCCACCGCGTATTTAGGTCATATTGCCCGCTCGTCTGAACGTGGAGTGTCCCCTCTACAGTGCCTTGGTTGTTCAGGGTCAAATCTGTCGTACTCACGAGTCTATTGGATTCGGGTGGGAAAACAGGCGTTTCCACAAATTTACCGTGTGTATCGGAAATGAGAAATCCCGTGCGTCCTTGTGTGTTATAAGGCAGGTCCCCGTAACTACAAGTCGCCGAGGTGGGATCTAACCAAATATAGGTATCTGATCCTGTAGGGATTGCGGCTATCATGTGATTAAATTGGTTAAGTGCCGGGAGTGCCGTATCAATTCGCTCGTAGGGTGCCATACTCATCATAACAGGGTAAGCTTTGATCCCAACCAGATCTAACATTGAAATCAAGAGTGTTGTTTTATCCTTGCAGTCGCCGTATTGCACTTGAAAGACTTCAGTGGCAGACGAAGGTTGATAAGCACTCTGTCCAAGTTCAATACCAACGTAACGGATATCTGCGGCGACGAAATGGTAGATGGCGCGTATCTTTGCCTCTTCTGTCGCCAGATCTTGGGTTAGCAGCTGGACCTTTTCCGCAATCTTTGCATCCGGCGTGTATCTACCCTTCGCGAGTTCTTTATACCATAAGTAGACATCGTTCCAGCCGGCAATCGACGAGTAGCGCAAACGTGGAGCGATGTCATTAATATGTGGCATGCCTTCCTCTATCGCCAATGGGGGTGTTTCGCCGTATTTCCAAATATATACAACAGTGTCGTTTTCTGTATAAGACACCTCAGGACTTTGCGCGCTTGTATTTAACGGGTCGTTGGCAATTTTCCACTGCAGATGCCACATCTTAGGCATTTGAAGGGCGTAACTTGTCTCAAGGGCAACCTCTGTTGACTGAAAATTGTAGCCCCCTGTAATCCATGTTTCGCCTCCAGGGACTTTATCTTCAAGTGTTACTTGATACTCAACACAGACTCCCGGTGCGAGACCGACCATAGAGATGACCTTCCACATCGCATCAGAATAGAGATTTTGGGACAATAGCCCTGGTGGTGTTGCGTCGTTAAATGCCTCATCAGGCGGGTACAGTACCGTGCCGTCTGTGGTAATCGTTCTTGCTATATTAACACCAATGCTTTGTGCTGTGGGTTGGTAAGGAATGGCAATATCCCCGTATTTTTGGATACCTCTTTCGGTAAGAATTTTAACGACCTGATGCGTTGTATAACGGGACTGTCCTGTCGGTAGGACATCGTGGCTGAAATGGTTGAAGAGGACTAAGGTATCCGCATCCGGATAGTCGCTTGCGTCTGGGGCATTCGCGATAATGTACTCAACATCTGGATTGAGAAGTGTAACGGGGGGCACATCAACAATCTCTGTCGGATCCAAGTTTTGTCGGGCGAGTGCTTGAAGTCGTGTTAAAGCAAGCAGATTGTCTGGGTCGACTTCCAAAATCTGCTGGTATTGGAGCTGCGCCTCAAAGTAACGTTGCTGATTCTCATAAAGTGTAGCGAGTTGTTCCCTTGCCCAAATATCGTTTGGAAATAATCGAATTGACTCCCGTAGTTCTGCAATGGATTCACCTATTTCACCACGCTCCAAGTAGATTAATCCCAAGTAGTTATGTAAATTTTCGCTTTCAGGTCGTTCACATTTCGGATCGTATGACAATGCCTTGTGGAGCACCGCAATCGCTTCATCGAAACGTTGTAACTGCTTGTAAGCTAAACCGAGGTGATTCAATGCGTAGAGATTATCCACTGAAATGTCAAGGACCTGTTCGTAGTATCCGGCGGCGGCTGTATAGTCATGCAATTTTTCAGAGATGTACCCTGCGTAGTTTAGAGCCGTAATATTTTTCGGTTCTAATGCCAAAAACGCTACAAATGCGTTTCGCGCGTTTTCATACTCTTCAAGTTGGAAATATATCTCAGCGATTTTGCGTTGTACGTCGCTTGCATCTGGACGAATTGCGACAGCGGTTTCGTAAGCGGTAAGCGCGGCTCGCAAGTTTTTGCGTTGTAGTTCAGTATTGCCAAGTTCAACCTGCTCGCGCCACTCGCGATTCCGTTCAATGAGTGGATCAACCGTCAAGGGAGTAGATGTACTTTTTGGGAAAATAGCACATCCACCGATAATAAAAAGCAAAATTAAGACGAAAAGTATGTTGTCTCTATAGAGTATCATTGTCCGCCTCCTTCGGCGGTTAGGTGTCTGCCCCTCGGTTTTTCAGAAGTTTAGGATTTTGACTGTGACGTTCCTTATCTCGGCGTGTCTTTTTTTCCATTGATTTTTTGAATGCGTCTTCAAGTTTGATGCCTGTTTGATTCGCGAGACAGATAAGTACGAAAAGGATATCCGCCATCTCGTCTCCAAGATCCAAGTCTTTCTCATTTTCCTTGAAACTCTGTTCCCCATACTGACGCGCCATAATTCGTGCTAATTCACCAACTTCTTCCATCAGGATAGTGGTATTGGTTAACTCTGAAAAATAGCGAACTCCAAAAGTACGAACCCAGTCGTCTACAAGTTTTTGACAATTTTCGAGTGTATAGTCCATATTAGTTTTGGCTCCATTGATAATCTACTCACAACTTACGAGGCGCGCAACAACGTGCCTTGAAGGCACAGTAGTGTCTTCAAAGTAGTTACATTTAAATTTAACTCTTAACATTTTAGCAAGATTTGTAACAGAAGTAAACCTTTTTTTGCTAAAACGTGTTTAACCAGACAGTCAGATGAAAACCCTTTGATTTTTCCTAACGCTTGGTGTATACTTTAATATCACAACTTATTTAGGAGGCGAAATCGGTACCATTTAGTCTGGTGAGCCAAAGTTTGAACGCTGGTGTGCTAAATGGAATCAAGGAGAAATCGTATGGGACTTACGAGTAATGAACAGCAATTTTACATAGAAAACGGCTATTTCCTGAAAAAGGGGCTTGTCTCTTCAGAAGACATTGCGCGAATTGAGGAAGAGATTGAAGACATACACAATCGTATGGCGGAACAACCTACTGAGGGCATTGGGATCTCTTGGGAAGTCTACGATTCGGATGAGCATCCGCCTCGTATCAAACAGTTGATGCACAGTGAGTTGGTGAGCTCAACGCTGAACCGTCTGCTTCGCTCTGACGCAGTGTTAGATATATTGGAAGTGTTGATGGGTAAAAATATATCGCTCTATCATAGCAAATTACTTCCAAAAGCGGGCGGCGATGGGACAGCCATCCCATGGCATCAAGATTATGCCTATTGGAAAAATGATAACAACAAACCGGTTATGATTAACTGCCAATTGGCTATCAACGAGGCAAACCTTGAGAACGGTTGCATTCAGTTTGTACCTGGCAGCCATAATTGGGGTTTACAAGAGCATGAACGGAAACATCAGACGTTTGGAGTGTTTCTACCGGGACACTATCAAGAACGGGAAGACGCCGTTGCTGTGGAGATGGAACCGGGGGACGGGGTCTTTTTTAATGCCCTGATTATTCATGGATCTGCCCCAAATAATTCGGTGAACGACCGGCTGATGAACACGTTTGCTTACAATGTAACTGGAAACGGTGAGACCCAATGTCGGGAAGTCTTACGCGGGAAATCACTTAGCACATGAAAAAAGTAACGGATGTCTGGAAAATTCTTTGGTTCTTGCTTATTAGTGTTGCGGTAGGTTGCGGCGGTGATGAAACCAGTGGTATAAACGTTGCACCACACATTCTGGTGTTTGAAGCAGAATCAGATATAGTTCCGCCAGGGGCAGAGGTGCCGATTCGACTGGAAGCCGCTGACCTTGAAGGACATTCCCTATCATACACATGGAGAGTTACGGGTGGCGACCTAACAGAGAACGCCTCTGGTGCACTCTGGCGGGCTCCGCAAACTGAACGGAGGTACCAGATTGAAGTTACGGTCAGCGATGGGGAAAACACTACGAGAAGTACACTTGACATCCAAGTGTGGCGAACCCGTCCCGGAGACTATTATCCGTTGGCTGTAGGGAATGTTTGGCACTACCGCGACACAAGTGGTGCTGAGATTACTTTCGAGATTGTGGATACCATCCAGATTCAACGCGCAGGTGGGGAAACTATCGAGAGTTTTGTCCTCCAGAAATCGAGTAAGGCTGAAGGTTTAGAGAACGTTGTAAACTACTCTTACCTCGGAACGAGCCTTGATGAAAAAGGTGAGGTTTCAGCGGTTGTCCAGCACGCACAGAACACCACATCCGGCACAGGTGATACGATTCTATTTGTGCCGTATCTGCCACTATACCAATTCCCACTCATTCCGGGCGAGAGATGGGAAGTTAACTTTCAGGCACAATTAGTTCCTGAACTCTTTCCTCTTGGCGGTGGACTCGACGAATTTGAAGTGATTTCAGAAGAGACCGTGACCGTGCCAGCTGGAACTTTTGAACATGTCTTCCAAGTTCAGGAATCCTTTCAGTGGGGATTTGATATTGAAAATCAGAATGTTCCACTTGACATCACTGTCGTAAAAAAATGGGTTGCCCCGGATGTCGGGATTATCAAATTTACACAATCACAGACTCGAGGTGATGTGACTGTTGATACGGTTTTTGAACTTGAGTCCTTTGAGTTAGTCGGAAATTAAATTTGTGAAGAATACAACAAAAAAACCAGAAATTTTAACCTCGACTGTCGGCTCTTATCCTGTACCGGCATGGCTCCTGTCAATGCCAACAGAGCAGACACTGCTTGATGCAACGCGGGTTGTCGTAGACATTCAGCGACAGCGGGGTATTGATCTACCAACAGATGGCGAACTCTACCGCTTTGATGCCAACCACCCAGATACCAACGGAATGATTGATTATTTCATCCGTCCGCTTTCTGGTGTGAGAGCTGAAGTGGGGAGGCAGGAATGGCATGAATTTCGGCAGATGCAAACGATGTCGTTCCGTGCAAAACCGGCAGGGGTCGTTGAGAATGCCCTCGGAGAAGGCACGTTAAACCTCGTTTCTGATTGCGAGCGCGCGGTGAGTGTTTCTGGAAAGGATATCAAATTTACGGTAACGAGTCCTTACATGCTCGCACGGACGCTGTTGGATAAATATTACGGCGACTTTGATTCGCTGCTGACCGCTTTAGCAGAAGTGTTAGCGACACAGGTCCGAGAACTGGATTGTGCCTGTCTTCAAATTGATGAGGCGAATATACCGGGCAATCCACAAGATGGACCTCGCGCTGCTGAGGCGATTAATATTGTCCTTGACGCTTTTAGCGGGGAGAAAGCAGTCCATTTCTGTTTTGGCAACTACGGTGGTCAGGTGATCCAAAAAGGGAACTGGAGTGCCCTGGTGGACTTCTTGAACACACTCCGATGCGACCACTTGGTTTTGGAACTGAAACATCGTCCTGAGGCAGACCTTGAGGCACTCAGGGAAGTTAGATCAGATATCGTGCTCGGTATTGGGGTGATTGATGTGAAAGTCAATCCGATTGAGACCCCGGATGACGTGGCAGCCAGTATCGAGACAGCTGAAAAGATATTGGGTGCCGGACGGATTGGCTGGGTGCATCCCGATTGTGGCTTTTGGATGCTCCAACGCTCTGTGGTCGATCGAAAGATAGAGGCACTTGTACAAGGCAGAGATAAGTATTTGGGACTTACTTAACGAAAATGGACATCGCAACAAAAGGACACAGATGTTTGAAGTTCAACTGCCGATGTTAAAAAAATTTCAGAACGTTGCTGGTGCTGCTGCGGGAATAGGGTTCATACTTGGCACGCTGATTCCTGTCGTGGCTATTTTTATTTTAGGCTGGCAGTGTCCGTTTGGCGATGGAATTCTTCGGATCGGTAGTTTTTTGGTAATTGCAGGGTTTGGAAGTGCCATTATTTTCGGTAATATTGTTGCTCTCGCTCTCATCGGTCTTGCGAAATATCGCCAGACGCTATCCAATCCTTCCAGAAAAAGAAAGTCACAGGAATCTGAAACGGAGAAACTTTAAAAGGAACGCCACGGTTCTTTACACTGTGAGAATTTGACAAATACCATCGTGAAACGAGGTGGCACGATGCCCAGGAGCAATTATTTAAAAAATGGAATTTAATCTTTTGCATGTCCTCTTACTGTTTGGTACAGGTATTGCCGCGGGTTTTTTAAACACAGTCGCTTTCGGTGGCTCACTGCTCGCTCTACCCGTGCTCATCTTCCTTGGACTTCCCACTGCAGTCGCAAACGGTACCAATAGAATCGCCATTTTCTGCCAAAACTTCAGTGCCATTGTGGGCTTTCGCCGTAAAGGGGTCTCTGATTTTAACTACAGCATCCTGCTCGCCATACCAGCGGTTATTGGTGCCGTGATAGGTGCTACAATCGCGGTTGACATTAAAGACGCAGTATTTAACCTAATCCTTGCTGTTGTGATGATCACGATGCTGGTTTTAACACTGATCAACCCGACAGAGCGGTTAAAGGACAGGATTGAGAGCAAAGATACGCGCTCTAAGATCATCGCAATGGTTATTTTCTTTTTTATCGGAATTTATGGTGGGTTCATCCAAGCCGGCGTAGGCTTGCTTGTTATAACTGCGCTGCGTCTGCTTACGGGTATAGACTTAGTTCGGACGAATGCGATTAAAGTGTTTGTTATCTTTTTTTATACTGTGGTCGCACTCGGCATTTTTATCATAAAAGACAAAGTCAATTGGTATTTGGGACCAACATTGGCAATTGGGAACGCGTGCGGCGCATGGCTTGGAAGCCATTGGGCAGTTGAAAAAGGCGATAAGTGGATTAAAGTGGTGCTGATTGTCGCTGTTCTGGCTTTCGCTATCCGTCTCGTTTGGATGAGTGTGAGTGGAGGTTAGCGACTCAACTCTTGATACGAAAAGATGAGGCGGTGGATAGCGGTAATGTGTGAAGTGAGTGTGAGGATACCAAGTGTACAGAGTAGAATCATGCCTGTACTTTGGAGGAAGGGATACTTGTGCGAGAGCGCGCCTTGTAGTACAGTTCCAGCCCCGAGTAAAATAATGCGCTCTGGTCGTTGCATGAGTCCTACCTTGCAGGTCACCTGAAGTCCCTCGGCTCTTGCCCTTACATAACTGACGAGTATCGAACCGAACCATGCACTGAAGGCGAGAATTATCCCGAGTAGACTTTCTAAACTATAAAAGTAGATGAGGGCTCCAAGGAGAAGAAATCCTTCCGAGTATCGATCAATGACGGAGTCCAAGAGTGCGCCCGATGCGCGCGGGCTCCTCTGTGCGCGCGCCACTGCCCCGTCTATCATATCAAAACTTCCCCCAAACAGAATCAAGACCCCACCGGTGACGAGACGACCTGTCGCAAAGTAAAAGGCTGCGATGAGGTTCACAACGAACCCGAAGAGTGTCACCATATTCGCTGTAATACCGATTGCGACCATCTTATTTGCCACGACAGACAGAATCATTTCAAGCCGGGGTTTCAATTTCGCTTCAAACATTTTTTAATTGTTCCTTGCGGTTCGGTCAGGTCGGTCCCGGAAACGAAAAACTTCTCCGTAGACCTGAAGAAACACCCCGCTGACTCTCACTGCGAGGCAACACGCGCATTCAGCGTTGATTGGCAAAAACCCCTCCACTACGCTACGGGCTACACGCTCTTGATAACTCTCATTGAGAAGCAACTGACAATGATTCCCTGCTTTTCGCTGCGAACCGTAAGGACTCTTGCCGATTTTTGACTAATTCTGAGGCAGGAATCGGTTCTATTTGACAGAGGAGTTCCAAAATTGCGGATTCAATGTCCATTGGGTGTCGTGCGATTTTCACTTTCTCGTGTTCAGAAAATTGTGCATCTGGTGGTGTCACGAGCACAACTCCGTCACTCCATATAAGTTCCGGATACGCGTAAGTGCTGTCATAAGCTTCATCGAAAATCGTGATGATAGGGTGCGGCAATTTCAGCAATTCCAATTCAGCGTTCTGAATTGCCTGTGCACAATCTAACGAGGTTCGACGTTGGACTGTAGCAATGTGTACGACGGGCAGATTCCACAAAACAATAGGCTTTTTGAGGCGATGCGCCAATGTTATCAGCCGTAGAAAACATCGCCACTCCGCAGCACCGTTCAGGCTTTGTGCATCACCGTGTATAAGAATAACTCTGGTATCCTGTATCCACGCGAGACCGGCGAACTTAAATGTTCCTTTACTTCCGGTTCTATCGCCGTAAAGTTTGATTGCCTGAGTGAAGGGTGGCTGAGGATATTTAGCGATACTTGATGACATATACCCAGGACCTTGATCGGTAGCGAATTGTATAAAAAAGGCAGGGAGGTGCATGAAACACGCTCCCTGCCTAAAAGGTGATGGGTTTCGCTTATTCACGTCCACCGATGGCGTTGATAGCAAACAAGCCGACACCTGCTGCCACAGTCGTCAGAAACACCAAAGCGCGCTTGGATGAGGAGATTTCCTCGTGGACACCTTTGGCATCCTCAAGTATCATCTTGATTTCATTGATTGCCTTCTGGTTGGCTTCAATGCTCGCCAAAAACATTTTCACGTTCTCTGCGGTTGACTCAACGAGTTTGCTTGTTGCTTCCTCTGCCATCTTGTGCTCTTTGATCGTCTTCTCGATTCCTGCGAGATGCTCGTCAAGATGAGCGATTTCCTGAAGGATAGCAGATTTGTTGGCTGCCAAGGCTTCTTTGATACTGGAAGAGACTGCGTCACTAGATTGACTCACAGCAGCCATTAACTTTTCTTGTGATTTTAGGCTTGCCTCAAGTGCTTCGATTTGTGCCTTGAGTTCGTCCATACTCTTGTTGAGTCCGTTAATTTCTGCTTCGAGTTTATCCCGCGTTGCTTCGGATTCGGCTAATTCCGCCCTTAGCTGTTCAAGCTCTGCCTGCTGTGCTGCAAGTTCTTCTTCAGTATCGTCCTTTACCTCTTTCATCATAGCGACTGGAATGCGTAATGATTCACCGGGATAGATGAGGTGGGGGTTGGTGAAATCGTTATATTTGCTCAGTTCGCGCCACCGGAGTGGGTCCTTGAGGTGCTCTTGGCAGAGATCCCAGAGGGTATCACCCTTCACAATGGTGATGAGCTGGGTGCTATCATCCCCGTCGTGCGGTGTGATTTTCGCAGATGCGGATAACACGTAAACTCCACTGAGTGCTGCGCAAATGTACAGAACCAGTGTCAACTTCAGTGTGCCTCTTATCATTTTCATCAGTTATCTCCTTTAAAATCTATAAGAGAGGGACGCAAAGTGAGTTGATCCGACGCCGTTAATTTCACTCGCCATGCCGTCTTGAATGGCATAGTCAATTTGCAAGCCGCCGATGTTCACACCAAATCCTCCGAAGAGGTTCTGGGTGTCGCGTGATGCTCGGATGCCACCTCGGATGGCAAGCGCGGTGGACTTGTAAGTGACAATGGTATATTCAGTACCGAGTCTTAGGCTTGTCGCGCTCTCGTCAAGGTTGACCATCTCTTGCTCGAGATCGGCTGCGAATGTGACGACGTTACCAACATAGAGATTATAGGCTGCCCCGACGCTAATCACCATCGGCACAGTATCTTCACCAAGAGCTGCCCCCAAATATTTCACGGCGAGTCCGTAATGGAAAGTCGGGACCTTTTCTTCGCCGACATCTATGTGCAGGGCATGTCCCATGAGTCCGACATCAACACCACCAAACCCACTCTGGCTTTCAACACCCTCTGCACCAAAGTTATCCGCCAGCATGCGCCCTGTTAGACCGACACCGAAGTTTCCGAACCCAATGCCGTAGGAGAGGGAATAGGCGTTTGCACTATAGTTAAATGTGCCGCCGTATCGTTCCTTGGCATCATATTGTTGGATACCACTGACACCTGCATTTGTAACAGCAAGTCCGATAGATCCGGCTGAACCGAGTGCTTTCGTCAATGCGATGAAGTTATGGCTTCTATCCAGATCGAGTTGCTGTGTTGAAAAATTGAGACTTAAATCCGCTGCGGAGCCGAGTCCTGCTGGGTTCCAAACGGTTGCGGTGGCATCATCGGCGATTGCTGTGAAGGCACCGCCCATGCCGATCGAGCGCGCGCCGGCACCAAGCCGTAGGTGCGGCATGGCATCGACTCCGGCAAAGCTGACCGGTGACACCGCTAGGATAAGAAAGAAAAGGGGTATTAAACCACATAGCAATTTCGGGCCCTGTCTGGAAGCCCATTTAGCAATTTGCTTTGTCATTAACATTATATCCTCCAAAAGACTGTCCACATCGGGAACTGGACGGATGTCCAATTCCCGATATGCAGACTGCGGTATACTTAGCGCGTCAGTGCGAGTTTGAGAATGGCATATTCTGGCTCGAAACCGTCTGCGACCATAATTTGACAGAAGTAAACGCCTCGAGCTAAGTCTTCGCCAGCGGTGGACGTTCCGTCCCAACCGATTGCGCCTTTGCCAACGTACTCGCCTGCATCCCAAACCTCGTTATCTACAAGGACTCGAACTGGACGGAGCGTCATATCATAAATGACGATGCTCACTGTAGATTGTCGAGTCAATGTGAAGGAAATACGCGTATTGTCCTTGAACGGGTTGGGTGCGTTAATCGGACGCGATGCCAATACTGGGCCTTCCTCACTCTCAACAAAGAAGGTAAACTCATGAACCGCCATGTTCGCTTTACGGGCACCAGTACTCTTTTCAGAAACGTTACCCTCTTTATGCGCCATGTCAGATACTTCAAGTTTAACCGTATGCTGTCCGAAAGCGAGAGGGACATCTGGTGTGTATAGCACCTGTGATGCCGATTTCTGATTCGGTTTGAGGTTAATCAGCCGGTCATCGAAAACGAAGCGGATAGAATCAACATCTACACCAGATTCAGCATCGGCATAGGTTATCGAAATCTGCGGACGGCGTTCAGTCAGTCGTGCCTCATTCTGTGGCGACGACATCGTGATAACCGGAGCGGCAGTATCAAAGTCGATTGTGAAACTACCCTTTGCTGTGGCGGAGTTGCCAATCGTATCGGTTGCTCGGACTGAAATCGTGTAAGTTCCCTCATCCAGAGGCTCTTCAGGAATGAAATCCAAGCGTGTGATACCTTCGACATCGTCTTCGCCATCATCTTCGGTGTCACCTTTCACCTCTTTACCATCGCTACCCATCAGGACGATATCCATATCGTCAACGCCTGATTCATCGTTGGCACTCGCGGAGATTACCGGGAGTCCAGCACGAATAGTTCCTGTTGGTGTAATTGAGGTGATCGTAGGTGCGACGTTATCAACTTCCAGTGTGAAGGTCCATGAATGCTCTCTTTTACCGCCTTCGCTGATAGCGATAACTTTGACGGTGTGCGTTCCTGCTGTGAAGCTATCGGCAACCTGGAGTCGCCCATCAGCGATCTGTGCGGGTGCTATGGAACGAAGTGGCTGGTCGTTTATACCAAACTTCACACTTATAACCTTAGATTCCGCATCGTTAACAACTGCTGAAATCGTCACCCAACTTTCACCCTTGATGGTTCCAGATGGAGCCGCCTCGGTGATGACTGGCGGTGTTGTGTCTGCGGGAGTCCCTTCTATAGCGAACTCACGGGAGGCCTCACCGATGTTTCCGAGGACATCAGCAACTCGTACGGTCACTCGATACGCACCACCACCGAGTTTTTCAGTGCGGGTGTAGACCAACGTGCCGTTATCCGTTTCAATAGCCTCCTGATCCACTGCGACATCAACATCCCCTGCTTCGGGGTGGATGCGTACTATACCGACTGTTGGACCGGTAGGAAGTTCCGTAGTTGCCCACGCTAAGACTTCCTGACCGTTACTATCGGTACCACTGCCTTCACCATCGTTATAGGTTGCGTGAACGGTTGGCAAACTCGCTACGGTATGGTCTTCCGAAGGCGTTTGAATTTCGACCATCGGACCGGTGTTATCCAAATTGATTTCTTTCAATGGGAAACCCACCGAGCCGTTTCGTTTGGTAACAACAGCATTGGGTGTATACATTCCGTCGGACAACGCTGAAACATCTACCTTGAGTGAGAAGGTATTTTCAGGATTTTCGTCACTTTCAGTTGGCACGTCACTTCCATCAACAGAACCGCTGAGTTCTGCGGCATCCAACGAACCGTTGTCAACATTAAAGCCTATAGTCAGTGAATTCCGAAGCGGAATCGGTTCCTGTGGCGTTCTTGGAACGTCTACACCGTCAACGGCTGTAACTTTCAATTGTGTGACATCAGCGACTCGGAAGTTTAGCACGTTCACCGTGATTTGTGGAGACTCATCGGTTTGTACATTACCGAATTCGTCAACTGCAAGGGCATGGATCATATAAGCCCCATTCCCAAGCATCCCGACATCGGTGGTAACGTCCAGCATTCCGGCTTCACCATCGATCATGGTCTCGTTGCCATCGGCATCGACTTGCACTAACTGAATCGAGTCATACGTGCTCGGATCAGCAGTCGGTTCAGCGGTATAAGTTGCTATCGGTGACGGAACGGTTTCATCAACGATTCCACCAACCGTGTAGTTACCATCTGCGTCTGCTTCAATCATTCCAGCGACATCTGCCACAGCGATAATGTTTGTGGGACCTAACGGTGCGACATCGTCAACGTTGTCAACCGATAGATACGTCTTCGCACCCGGACGTCCCGGGACTTCCTCAGCACCGCTGGTAATTGCGGTTGCGTTGACCATATACTGGCTGTCATCCTTGGAAGCATCGCGTGCGGCATCACTCTCGGCTGTGATAGTATCTTCCAGAGCCGTTGTATCCACCTCAACTGACCATTTCAGGTAGGTTGGGTAGTGGATTGGTTTACCTGACAACGCATCCATGGCTGTCGCCTCAGCTGCGACCGCCACGAGATCCGTGATGAAGTCGGTATTCTGTTGTAACGCCGCTATTTCTTCCGCGGTAGCGAGAACACCTGTATCGGCTGTACCAACGACTTCATCGTCAATCATCAGCTTAAGGGAAGCAATCTCTGGATATGTCCGTTGTGGTGTATATCCATTGATAACGACTGTACCTTGCGGACCACCACTATCTGGATTTGTTTTCGTAATGGACTCAGTGTCAAGAACGAGCGCCAGAATCTCAATATCCACCGGATGAACACCAGCATCTAAGTTAATTGAGAACGGTTCCGACATGTGTGTAAGTTGAAGTGCATTGGTTGCCACAGCACGTACCATGACAGAATCACCTGCGCTTACTAACGCATCAAAATCGGTGACATCCCAACTCACTTCAAAGGTTGACACATCTTCGCCTTCAGCGAACATCCGCGCTTCACCGATTGGCTGCCATGCACCGTTTGCGTCCATGTATTCCACATGGATGGATGCAGGGTGAGCTGTGCGGTGATCAACGCCGACCATGAGCATCACGCCATCAGTGGTATTCGAGTAGATGGTTCCGCTTTCATAGGGTTCATCGGCATCGCCATCACCGTTCCGGTCACCAATACTGGCGGCTGTAACGCTCGCTTTGTCAGCTTCTGGCATGACGATTCTGAGTCGAGTCGGTTCAGCGTAGGAGCCGACGTTGAAGAGGGTATCGATTCCCATTGCGCGAATGCCGTAGTCGCCATACATCCCTTGCGGAATAGGCATTACCACGTGTTCGCCTGACTCTATCGTCACTGGCACGAGGTGATCAACGATGTCTATCGAAGCCCCTAAGGCTTGGTTTATCATTTCAGCTTGGGCATCCGATAGCGTGAACCCGAAATTACTTCTGAAAAATGCGTTCGCGGCGTTTTCGATTGCCCCTAAGGCAATCAGTGTGTCTAAGTGCCCTTTAGGACTGTTAGCCTTAAGGAGAGCAAGTACTGATGCATCATCAAGCCCACCAGCGACCTGTGGGGCGAGTTGCTTCACTAATTGAAGAATTTGATTTCCATTGCGTTCAAGGACAGACAGCCAAATTCTGTTGGACAGCATCGTATTCTCAACTGTCAACGGCATCCAATTGCTTGTTGGTATACCATGGGCATCAAGTCCAACTTCTTGATAGAAGAGGTATCCTTCGCCTGGACCGACCCCTTGACCTGCGTAAGCCGGTTTCGGCATGCCTGTAATGTTGAGGATTACATTGCCAGGGGTATGGGCGGTGGCAACATAGATACCTTCGCTATTCTCATAACCAGCAGTATTGGCATCACCGGGTGTAATTTGAATGTCTGCCTCGGGTGCGCTGGTGTCAACGGTGAAGGTCTCTTGAATCTGATCCACCGGATTTCCGGCAGTATCCTGTACCAGAGCCTCTAAGTAATAGTTGCCATCGGCAATACCATCAATGCTTGCGACCCAGAGTGACTCCGTTTCTGGATTGATGCGTGGCACAGTGAAGACAGAAGCCAACAACGGATCAAATGAGGCCTCGAAATCTTCCATCAGTTTGTTCGTATTGCGGAGCAATAGATTCTGAAGTCTGCGTTGTTGCTTCGGTGTCATTACACCAAAAACTTCATCTGGGCTCACGGGTTGACCACTTAGAACCTTTTGAATTAAAGGAGCGGCTCGGGGGGACGCCAAAATACTGAGAAGTTCAACCTGTATATCAGAGGTAAATAATTCGTCAATAATACCGCGATCCACTAACTGAAGGTTACGCGGGTCAGGCATCGCCCATCCCGGAATATCGAGTGTTGTCGTTGCGTTCAGGATCGCTGCCAAAGATACATTGTTCGGATCCTGGGATATTTCAGCAAGTTTTTCGCGACTCAAGGTCGTGAATCCCACGGGTTCAGTGAGTGTTACTTCAAAGTAGTAGTAGACGGTTCTTCCAGCTGGGATGTCTATGTCTATCTCCCAAACAACACCGTTTTTCCCATTCACAGACGACATACTATGCTTATCATACGGACCTTTCGGACCTGTTTGTGAATAGCGGAGATCAACTGCAGAGAACAACTGCGTGTCTAAACTGGGCCATGCGGGTAGGTTCGTAGCAGCGAGTGTTTCTTCCAGCCGGAAAGTATAAGGGATAGTATCCGCTTGGAATTCACCTGGCGTGACCCTCGTCCCTGCGATGGTTTTACCCCCAGAAAGGTTAAACTTAACGCCTCCAACGTTCGCCGATGGGACACGCGTATAAACGTGCAAACTATCTCTGGTGAGGTATTTACCGCCTGTTTCTAAGTAGGCGAAATCAGTGAAATTCGGCGTTATCGCATTCCCGAAGTTCTCAAAATCTAACTGACCTGTTCCCGTGTTGAAGGGAGGTGGGATACGCTCTGCCAGTAATGTCTGACGAATCTGCTTTATCTGCCTTTTGGGGAGCATACCTTCCGGCACCAATTGAAGAATTGCATCCACTGCTATCTCAGGAGGCACTCCCAATGCAGCAGCCATCTGATTTACAAACTGCTTTCCAGAAGATGCATTTAGAGAGAGACCACCGAGACGCGATTTGCCGAAGAGAGCCTCATTTTCGGGCATTATCTGCGCAAATGGATCTGCCATCGGCATTCTCTCTGCGGGCATAGGTTCCGGGGTTGGCTCAGGTGTTGGTTCTGGTGTCGGCACTGGTTCTGGCGTTGGTTCTGGTGTGGGCACCGGCTCAGGTGTCGGTTCTGGCGTTGGTTCCGGAGTCGGTTCTGGCGTTGGTTCCGGTGCACCAACATTCAACAACCCTGCGAGCTCATCAATCGCTGCTGGGTCTTGAAGCAATTCCTGTACGATTGGATCCCTAAGCAGTGCTTGGAGTTCCTCATCTGTTTTCAGAAGTTCTATGAACTGTGGAGGTGTATCCGGTTCAAAAGTCAGTAGAACATCTGGATTATCAACGACAAGGTTAATGGTCGTGGGGTTTAAAACGGCTTGAATACCTGGTGCTTTCAACCCCACCAGAACGCTTGGCAAAACCCCCAGAATATCCTCACGTTGAAGCGTCTCGCTGTGTTTTGCAGCTACCTGTTCTGCGAGAGAAGCTTCTTGCCCGAAAACCGTGTTCGGGATTGAAGTGTAAAGAACACACAATGTAAAAATCAAAAAACAAACGAGTGTTCGTTTTTTCATTAACTCATCCTCCTGATTAAGTCTGCGCGCTCGCAAGACTAAGTACTGAGTTTCTTAGATGGGCAAGCGAGAATACAACAAAGACGACTGGGGTAGATGTCTGCCCATCCAATTAACATCCTACCAACGAGCGTTAAAATTTCCCGATACCGATGTAACCATGGGATAGCGTTAGTATAGCCTATGGCACAGGTCAAAAGCAAATGAAAAGCGGGCATCTGACTTTAGTGATTTGACCCTGCGGGAATTTTTTTATTATTTTAACATAAAGTAGCAAAATTAAGCAAACATTTAATCGTGAAGTGTCAGAGACATTACGTTACACGGGCAAAACCCGTAAACAGAATCGTCCTGCAGTTACGTGATGTTTTGTGCAATCGGTGAAAAATTTGTTCCCGCCGCATCGGTATATCATCGATTAAATTGCAGTCCGCCTATATAATGATACCACAACTCTTAAAATATGTCAAATCAAAATTTCAAATTTTCCTGAAGATTTCTGGCTATTTTCGTAGAAATCCACAATCTGTTTGACATATTACCAAAAAACGCTTAAACTGTCAAGAAAAATAACGCCGGAGAAAAAAATGGCACTCTTGACTGAATTTGAAAAGAATCAATTGGACCAGCACGGTTTTTTACTGCTGGAAAGTCTTATACCCTCAGATACAACGACCCGGCTTCGAGAACGTTCCTTATCACTGGCTGCAGCAGAGCAAAAAGACGACAAGGGTCATTTATACCTTGCGAATGACACTGCACAACGCGTCTGGAATCTCGTTGACAAAGGCGAGATATTTGAAGAAGCTATCCAACATCCAAAGATGCTTGCCGCGATGGAATATTTACTCGGTGCCGATTGCACGCTGAGTTCCTTTACGGTAAATGTGCTTTACCCCGGTGCGCCTGATACTGGTCTCCATATTGACTATCCGTTATCTGGGCTTCCTACCCCACGTCCAAATTTTCCTATAGTTGCCAACAGCGTATGGTTTTTAGATGATTGGACGCTTGAAAATGGGGCAACCAGTTGTGTGCCGGGAAGTCATCGAAGGCTTGAAGCACTACCTGAACCCTATGTGGAATATGACGATGAGTTGCAGATTTGTGCACCCCGTGGCTCCGTTTTAATCGTCAACGGGGCAATATGGCACGGTTCTTCAGAAAATAGAACGAATGAACCGCGTGTTGGGTTACTCGGTTTTTTCTGTCGTTCTATCTTGAAACCGCAGCAAGCACACCTTGAATTGGTATCGGATGACGTTGTATCACGTGCGACACCTACCTTAAGACGGTTGCTGGGTTTCGATTCGTTGCCGAATATGAACACTTAGTACTTTAGCTTAGTACTTTAATGGACAACCTGAATTTTTTTCGCCATCAATATCCATTCGGATTCTGGTGTTTTCGGTGTTAATTGGTACATCAACCGGACTGCGATTGTGTCACCCGTCGCACTGGATAAAGTGTCGAAAATGTAAACTCTCTCCTCATTTGGGAGGAGACGGTTCTGCTCTTTCGCCGAAATTGGGATTTGTTCCTTCTGCCGTTCAGTTCCATCTGAAGAGAGAAGCATCGCTTCAAGAATGATGGTTCGCAATGTACCCCCCGGCAAGATGTGCCCGGTTTTGCTCTGTAGTCTCACATTCACTTTCCCAGGTGTGATTTCAAGTTGAAGCGTTGCAGCACGCCTGAGTTGTGCAACACTACGGCTTCCGCGCCACGTATGCTTCCTGCCTTTGATGCTTTCATAACTGGCTGTGCTTTGTAATCGGTTCACAACCGGCATGTGACATGTCGCACAACTCTTATTTTCCTCAGCGAATTTGCTATTTAGAAAACTGGAGACCTGATCGTGCTCAGGAACGGTCGGTTGCCCATGGCAGGTACTACAGAGCGTTGTTGGTGCGGTATAGATGGGGTTGGTTACGTTCGCGTGGAAATAGGTCTCTGCACTTGCTGGTGGCCCGTGCATCGCGCCTTCAGCATCAAGATGACAAACAAGGCACGAAACGCCCGCTTCCCGTTGTTCATCTCTCAACTTTGGCATTTTCCCAACGCCTGTAGTGAGGATCGGTTGCGGTGCGTGGCACTGGTCACATTTGGTTTCTCTATCCTTAATTTGATTTGCGAGTTCCTGATAAATTTCGTCAACCCACGCCTTGGCGTGCATCGAATTTTCCCACTCTCTCCAGATTGCGGGGTGACAACTTTTACACTTTCCCTCTTGAAACCCTTGATACGCTTGTGTCACGCGATTTGCAGGATCCTCAGCACGAGGGGCAAGACTTCCGATTAATGTCACCAATACACATCCGAAGAGTCCCAAGCCAATGGTAACTCTGCGTTGACACGTTCTCATAAAGCATCACGAGATGGAGCTCGCTCCTACAAAGGAAAGTCGGGAATCGGAGTTCCCTCCTGCAAGAAAACTAAAGAACCCTATAGTGCATTTAAGAGTGTAAGTGCCGCCTCTTCTCCGCTCCGAATACAGTCTGGAATACCAACGCCATGGTAACCATTTCCTGCGAGTGCTAATCCTCGCAATTCACCCGTGAACTGCTCGATACGACTCACAACATCCTGATGCCCCACCTGATACTGTGCCATTGCTTGTGAATGCTTACTAACCATGGCAAACTGCGGGGCGTTTTTGAGCCCGAGAAGTGGCGTTAAATCTGACTGACATAATTCGATGAGTTCCACTTCAGTCTTTTTGGACGTGGGTTCGCCAACGAAAGCGCGAAAAAGAACATGATCGGTTGGGGCGCGGTTTTCAAATTTAACGCTACTGAAAGAACATCCGATGAGAGACAGGTTTTCCGTAGCAGGGACAACGAATCCCATGCCATCTAACGGGTGTGTGACATCTTCACGACGGAATGCTAAATTGACTGTTGCCGAGGAGGCGTACGGGATCTCGTTGAGTTTTGAGGTAAGTGGACTTGATAGGTTTCCGATGAGCACTGCGGCTTGTGGTGCTGGAAGGGCAATACAGAGAAGTTCGGCGTTTAGGGTTTCTCGGTTAGCAAGCGAAACGTGCCACCTGTTTCCATTGCTCGTTTGTTGGATATGTTCCACTTTCGCATCTAACCTGATACTATCGGATAACACTTGGGTAAGCGTATTTGTCAGTGTCTGCATTCCAGATTTAAAAGAAAGAAAAAGGCTGTAACGGGGTCCGCTTGTGTCTCGGCTGGTTTGGGCGGCTTGCTTTTTCTGTGCACGAAGTGCCTTGATAATGCTACCATGTGCTTTTTCCATTTCCATGAATCTTGGAAATGTTGCCTTTAGGCTTAAATTTTCGGCATCCGAGGTATAAATGCCTCCTATCATAGGTTGAGCCATCCGTGTGAAAGCCTCAGTGCCGAGGCGACGCCTGACGAAGTGTGCTACAGCTTCATCCGTATCTCTTTCCCTGCGCGGAATAAAGAGGTCGAGTGCCATCCGCAGCTTCCCTCGCCAACTGAAGAGCGGCGTTTTTAAAAACGGCATGAACGCCCCTGGTGCCATCATGTAAAAACCCTCAGGGACAGGATGCAACGTCCCGTTTCGGATCACAAAACTCCGACGGACCTTCGGGTTAGTCCCAATGAATTGATCCGCGATACCGAGTTCTTCGCATAACGCCTTCGCCGCAGGTTTGGTGGAAATAAAAGCATCGGGACCGTGTTCAATGAGAAATCCATCGCGGTGTTCGGTTTCAACGACACCCCCGACACGTCCACTGGCTTCAAGGAGTGTAATGTCAAGCGGAATATCGCGTGTAGCAGACTCGCGCTGTAAGCGGTAGCACGTGGCTAAACCGGTGATGCCGCCTCCGATAACAATGGCATGTTTTCTACGCGAGTTTTCCGACATAAGGTTTCATCCAAGCCCTAATACTCTAATATAAGTGTGCACCAGATAGTTGGCGAAGATAGGGCAAATCTCGGCTCGGTGCGTTAGAAACCGCACCTACCAATGAAGTATATAAGTTCTAATTTACTTT
Organism: Candidatus Poribacteria bacterium; assembly: GCA_965208635.1. Taxonomy (GTDB): domain Bacteria; phylum Poribacteria; class WGA-4E; order WGA-4E; family WGA-3G; genus WGA-3G. The sequence continues at coordinate 2,704,582 of OZ242349.1, read as the reverse complement.
TCTTTTTCAGTCTTTTTAGACACAAAGTCTGCTAACATGTTGATGAATTTGGGATGGTCCCCGACCGTGCCTGCCCGAATGAAGTCGATGCCACACGCCTCTGCGGTTTCTATCGCCTCTATGTCCAAATCGTAGAGTACTTCAACATGGTCGCAGAGAAAGCCGATCGGTGAAGCGACGACGGTATCAATGCCTTCTTCCTTTTGCGCTTTAAGCCAATCATTGATATCCGGCTGTGTCCATGGGATCGGACTATTTTCTACCTCACTTTGGTATGCTAAACCGAATCGGGTTTTTCCAATTTGTTTAGCGACTGCTTCGCCTGTTTTCTCGAATTGTTGTGTATAGGGTGAAGTATCCGCCGCAGCTTGGGGAATTGCGTGTGCTGTGAAAACAAGTTCAGCGTGTTCAAGCCTGTCACCACATGCGGTTTCGATGATTTCGGCGATAGCACCCACGTAACCTTTGTGCGTGTACCATGGGTCGAGGTAATCAATCGTCAGTTTCTCACCATCGACTGCGTCGATTCCCTTTTTGACTTCTTGTTGGTACCACTCCCAACTGACTTTGGATTGGTGAGGTGCCATGATAATGCCGAGTATTTTGCGGTGTCCTTTTTGTGCCATCTCCGCGATGACTTCTTTTAAATAGGGACTCCAATGTCTGAATCCAGCGTAAACAGGTAGTGGTAGATTGCGCGCTTTCAGTGCGGTTTCTAACGCGTCGGCTTGTTTGAAAGTCAATTCGTTGAATGGCGAAAATCCGCCCAATTTTACGTAGTGGGCTGAGATGTCTTTTACGCGTTCTTTTTGAGATTCAGCCTCCCCAGCGATTCCTTCGACAAAACAGTAGGCTTCGCCGGGACACATATCATTATTGTATTTTTGACAGCAGCCGGGTGTTGGTCCACCGAACGCAACAAGTAAGACGCTATCATATTCCATTTTTTATTTCCTCCTATGCCATATTCGCTAACTGTGCTGGCATATACCTTGGGTCAGCGGTGATTGCTTTCGCGAAAGCTTCACGTGCGAGTGTCTCGTCCCCATTCGTGCGATGTGCGAGTCCGATACAGAAGTATGCCTGCGCGAGTTGTGTCTCTTGAATTCCGATAACGAGTGCTTTATAGACGGATTCCAGTCCTATTTTGGTTTCGTCGCCATTGCGATAAGCAGAGAGAATATGGTTGTAGCCCTGCAAAAGATGTGCCGGCGCGTGGTCAGGATTCAATTCGAGTGCAACATTGAGTGCGTTTTTGGCTTCGGCGAAGAAGTCCCCCTTCTCAAGGACACTTGACACGGTGCGAGAGGCTTGTGTGAGCAAATTCGCGTATTCCGTCCACACGTCGGGTAAATTCGGATATTTTTCGGTTGCGGTTTTCAAGATGGCAATCGCTAAGCCAAAGTCATTGCCTTCGGCGACCTCTTCGGCGGTTTCTTTGTAAGCCTGAAAGTCTTCAAGTGCCTGTGTTTTTCGGTGAAGTTTTTCGGTATCCGCAGTCGGAATAGCCGAAGGTTTCAGATGTTGCCAACCCGGCTCTGGATCGTCGATCAACCCACGGTATACCCTTAAAATCGCATAACGGGGTGTTCCCCATACTTCAGCAATAGAATGAATCCAGTCAGGTAAGTTGGCTTCCATTTCAGTGAGAAGTGTGTTTAAGGACATGCCTTGCTCAACACGTTTTCGGACTTCTGTTAGGAAATAGGCCTCAATTTCAAGCAAGAGGTCAATTTCGGCATCACGCGCTAAGGGTCCATGTCCGGGTAGGACAGATTGAGGTTCGTATGTCCGGAGTTCTTTAATTGTGTTAATCCAATCGTGGTTCGCCATGAGCCCTTCGTTCATAACAGGCTGTCCAAAGATGGGAAAACTCCCTGTCATAACGGTGTCACCAGAAATAATGCAATCTTCTGCGGGGACCCTGATGGCAGTGGCATCATCCGTTTCTGCTTTTCCTAAGTGAACGAGATGTAACGGTTGATTGCCTAAATCGAGCTCGGTTTCGTGTGTGAAGGTTTGTTGTGGTAGAAAAGGAGGATCGCCGAGCGTAAAACCGCGAGAACGCAGGAATGCCTCCTGCCGTGGCGATCTGTTCACCATAAAATCCTTGGTCATCTCGCGAGCGATAACGGTTGCGCCGACTTCATGAAAGACAGTGTTTCCGTTGGTATGATCCCAATGGTAATGGGTGTTAATTGCATATAGTATTGGTTTATCAGTAATGGTCCGGATCGCATTACGCAATCGCCGTGCCATCATTTGGTTCACCTGTGTATCAATTACCGCAACCCCTTTATCTCCAATGATAATAGAGGAGTTTACAATATTGCGAAAGAGATACACGCGTTCTGTGACTTTAGCGAGTTGTCCGTATTGTCGTGGTGCAAAGGGATTTTCGAGGATGTTTCTCATTTTTTTAATTAAAAAGTTTTTGCGATATTTACGAAATGCTTAACATTTTCAAATGGCGTATCTCTGTGCAGACCATGGCTCAGGTTCAAAATATGTCCGGTTTTCCCACCCTGTCTAAGACAGATCTCAACGGCTTCCGTGATGTCGGCAGGTGTACCATCGCGAAGGATGTCATTATCAACGTTTCCTTGGAAGGCAACGGAACCATTTGTGTTTGCCTTGGCTCTACCAAGATCCACACATTTCCCAATGCTTAGGACATTCGCTCCACTCCGATGCATTAAATCTACATAGTTGCATTCTTTTGCGAACAAGATCCCTGGTGCCTCTGGATTGAGTTCAGCGAAAATTTGCTGATGATAAGGAAAAGCGAACTCTTCATATACCTGCCTGGGTAAGACATCAGCGATGGACTCGAAAAGTTGCACTATTTGAACACCCTCGCTGATTTGATAGTTCAAGTAGTTAATAGTCATTTCGGTCAACTTGTTCAGTAAACGATGTAAGAGTGTGGGAGCTTCTTCCATCATTCTGAAGACAGGAGCCGCTTTTTCAGATACGCCAGAACCCCGTTTGATCGGACTTTCCCCTGCGATGAGGAAAAAAGCGAGGGTCAAAGGTGCCCCGGCGAAACCGATGAGCGGCAGTTCTTCGTTCAAGGTTTCGCGCAGTTTGCGGATGACATTTCCTGTGAACGCCAATTGTGTAAGGGGTTCATCGACGGGTTGAAGGGCGTCCACTTGTGCCTGCGTGCGGATTGGCGGATTTAAAATGGGTCCGGGATCGAATCGGAAATGTGCACCCATGGGTGCGAGGGGGGTGAGAATGTCCTTGTAGACAATGATGGCATCGACACCGATACGTTTGGGAAGAAGTGATATTTTGACCGCTGATTCGACCTCTGCTTGGGACATCGGGGCGGGGCAGGTCCGAAAGAGTCGTTCCAACGGGAGGTTAAGGTCACGTCGAATTTGACGGTAAACGGGATCTGATCTGCCTGCCTGCCGCATCATCCACACTGGGACGCGTTCTACAGGCAGACATTTCGATGCGCGCAGAAGTAAGTCATTCTTGAATTGTCGTTTCATGTTGGCAGGGATTACCTCTTTAGCGCATTTTCAAATTGCCCCACATCGTTGCCAATTTGCCTGCAGGTTCCACAGGAGCAACACCGAGTACTTTGCCTACACCTTCATCCATGAGCGTTTTAATATCCGCTTCGCTCAAGGTATCGCTGAACATCGCCACATCGTCAACGATGCCTTTGAAGTAGCCACCGTCACATCCGTGGCCTGCCGGGCAGAGCCCACTCCCGATGAGTAAGCCTTTTTCAGGTTCCCCGACCTTATTCGGTCCCTTCGCCTTAAATTCACCATCAATGTAGAGTTCGTATTCAGTGCCGTTGTAGATACCGGCGACAAAATACCATTTGTTTGGCGTATTTACCGGTGTGTTCGCGGCGGCACAACCGGCTTGGCAACTTTTGAACTCAAAGTTGCCGCCGTTCCAGTACTCAAACCACCAATTCGCGCCCCCACCGTCACCCGGGTTACCGTTTGCGATGATGAGGGTTGCAGATCCTTTACCTCCTGGATTGTTGCCGCCAACAGTCGTCGGATGCATCCAGAAAGTGACTGTGAACGTCTCGGGATTGAATAGAGGTGAGGGAGCGATTTCAACGTAATCATCTTTTCCGTCGAATATGACGGCTTGCCCGAATTGTCCAGCTTCCCATTTCGTGCCTTCTTTGAGTTCACCATCGTTGTCGTTCCCGGACAAATCTTCGGCAATTTTCCCGCTACCTTCATCGAAAAGCCAAATTCCGACGACTGCTTTTGGGTCAATTTTGGCGTTGCTTGTCGTAGCAGAGTATAGGGTGAGGAATGCAAATCCGAAACCTATTAGCATCCAATAGTGATGCGGTTTGTTAGCAAGGAATCTTGTGAGAAAATTCATTGTGAGAGGTCCCCCTTCTGGTATCGCTCAAGAAACTGCCTGAGTTTGGCGAAACTTTTAACGTTTTTCATGATCCTACCGCTCTCTCGTTCTTCAAGGTAGAGAAAAAAACCCATAAAATAGAGACTTGCTAAAAACAGGAGAAATCCTGTGAAACACTGTGCGATTGCCCAATAGTTTGGTTGAAAACTCAGGTAAGGGGTGACAGCTACGGTGCCGGTCTCTACTTCAGCAGCGTCCTGCTGAGGCCATTCCACCGAAACGAAGCCACCCCACCCAGTTATTCCGAGAGATAAGAAAGCGATTGAAAGGACAAAAAGGATGAAAAATGGGATGCCCATGTTACTTGCAGGTTAATCAGCGACTTTTATCAACCCCTTGGTACAACCGTCTTCACGATTGCGGACCTTTGTTATTCCCTCAACGAGTGATTCAAGTGGGAACTCATGGCTGATGATTTTGTCCATGTTGACATCGCCAGCCGAAATGAGCTGCACTGCCTCTTCCCACGTATCGGGTGCCAGCCAAGAGAATCTGATGGTTTTATCCATAAGGATTGTATCAAGGATGGGAACTTGCATGACATCTGTATCACCGGGAAGTCCGAAGATAACGACAGTTGCGTGTCTGCCTGTAACTTCTAAGGCGGTGTGAATCGCGTCGAGCGAGCTGGTAGCCGTAATTGCACGATCTGCCAATTCGCCATCGTTAAGTTCCTGAATCATAGCCCCCAAGTCTTCCACATAGTGTGGAGAGTTAGTATCGCTAACGTTGACGACTACGTCAGCACCGAGATCTTTCCCGCAGTCCAAGCGATAATCACGGGTTCCGACGAGTAGGACGTTTTTCAAGCCGCGACTTTTTAGAACTTGCACCATCATCAAGCCGATGGGACCGGGTCCGAAAACGACGGCAGTTTGCCCTTCTTCGGCGTTAAGATTGTTGACAGCATAGAGTCCGCATGCCAGCGGCTCAGTTAGCGCGCCTTGATCGTACGTTACATTTTCGGGTAACTTGACTGTCCAACGATAGTCTGAGACTGCGTACTCCGCGAAGCCACCATCAACACCTACACCTAAGACGCGTTTTTCGGGACATAAGTTGGACAATCCCTTCTGACTCCAGAAGGAATCTGGATTTGATTGAACAGGATTAACGACAACCCGATCACCTACTTTGAATCCACCTGTGTTTCCCGCTTCGCTGCCGACCTCAACGACTTCACCGGTAAATTCGTGTCCAAGGATAAGTGGTCCTTTCCCGTCGTCGGTTTCAAGCGAACTATTGCCAAAATAATATGCTACGTCCGAACCACAGATGCCTACCGAACGGACTTGGACGAGCAGATCATTGTCCCCGGCTGCTGGCACGGGTCGATCTTCAAGGCTCATTGATTCGGGTTCATAGAAAATTTGGGATTTCATCTCTTATATTCGGGCAGGAGCCCCCATCCTTTAGGTTGAGGAGGAATGCCCGCCTCCTTTTTTTCTTGAAAAAACCTACTAAAAATGGTAAAATAGACTTAGCAAAGTTCGATCACACAGCAGTTGTGTGTGAGGTTGTCCGCAGTCTATAGGACCATATCTTGCGGAGTGTAAAATTGAAAAAGATATATTCGCTTTCACACTATAGACACCCCGATTGAGTGTAATGGATACGAGCAGGTAAAATTGCCGATCCAAAAAAACGCACTCTCAAAAACAAAGCGTCAACTTCGGTTGAATGGGCTGCCTGGGTCCCATTGTGGAGCAGATGTAAGACCTTCTTCGGAAGGCGAACTGCTACGAAGCACAAACCCTAACCTTTAGGTTATGGGTGCCTTGACTATCTGCCTCCTTAAGTTCTGTAATGTAGCTATTTTAGCATATCTGAAATTTAAATTACAATTTTTAATTATTCCTTGCAGAGGAACGAAGTGGGTTTAGACTTTTAGGGGTCTTTTTTATATCCGTACTCAGAAGATAAATCGCATTTCCAGAAACAAGAGTCGACTGCAGAACTCGCCGAGAAGCACCGTGATGATGGCAATAAAGAGAAAGCCAGTCGCAGCCCGTGTCGCCCCGAGCACATCACGGGCGACAGATTTCGGACGTAAACAGTCCCATGTAATGAAGTAGAGGAACAACGTACCAACGATACCTATAAGGACTCGCATGCTGAAGATGATTTGATAGAAGAGATTAAAGGAGACAATATCCGTGGCTTGCTGTCTGAAAAAGAGGTTCAGGCAGAGCAGCAGTGTCACGCCCGAAAGCGTGCAGAGTAGAACGGTATTAAATCGTTTCAGGTAGACCACCGGTAAATCAGGGACCACGAGGTACCAATGACCAAACCACATCCCGCTGTGGACCGCACCGAGCAGGGCAGCGGCTGTTAAGAATTGAAGGGGTAACAGGAACATCTCACCGGGAAGTTGGACGATATGAAAATACCGCTGGGCACTCAAAATCAGCCACACTACACCGGAAATAAGTCCACTGAAGAAGAAGAGCCGTGTGAGAAGCAGGGTTTTGAACCACCAACTCAGTGTATAGATCAGGACGATGAGGACGAAACAGATAACAGAAATAGACTCGGGATTTTGCCAAGATCCGAAGAAGTTGCGAAATGTAACAGGTTGCTGATGGAGCGCGAGGTTTGCGCACCGTGATAACCCACCCACGAGTAGATAGATGCTACCCATCAAACGGTAGAAATTCGCACCCACTAATCCTTGTGGTACTAAGAGGAGGAGAACGAACCCTCCAACTGCGAGTTGACTGAAAACGAGATAGAAGACATCAACAATACTGATTTTTAATCATCCCTTGCGGGTAAAATATGGCAACCCATTATAGTCCGCTGTAGAGCGATGAATTGGAGCATCGCTATGCTCAAGAACCATAATGGGTTTACCTGTTGTGCGCGGTTTTAAACCGCGATGTTTGCGATATAAGAGGGTATGCTTCCGTCTATATAATTTCGACTTCGGCACCGAGATCTTCGAGTTGCTCTTTCGTTTTCTCGGCTTCCTCTTTGGCAATGCCTTCTTGAATGACGACCGGCGCGGATTCCACTTTCTCTTTTGCTTCTTTCAATCCGAGTCCAGTAATCGCGCGAACCTCTTTGATAACAGGAATCTTCTTGGAACCAAAGTCTTTGAGCTGAACGTCGAATTCTGTTTGCTCTTCAGCTTCGGCGGCTTCTTCCCCATCTGCAGCAGGGGCTACTGGCATCATCCCAGGCATAGCGATTGCCGGTGCGGCTGATGCGCTGACTCCGAATTTATCCTCTAAGGCTTTGACCAGTTCAGAAAGTTCCAGAACGGTCATATTACTAATTTCGTCAATCAATTTTTCCATATCTGCAGCCATGTTTGTATCCTTTCTATATGTAGTATCAAATTAACTTGATTAGAGATTTTCTGATCAAGTCGTGCAAGGGGGTACCCTGCGATATTGATATAAGCGTGGTATACGCTTTACTTTAGGCGTCTTCCGCCTCTTTCTTTTGGTCGGCAACCTGTGTTAGTACGGAGGTTACCTGACGTATAGTTCCACTGAGTACGTTCACCATTCCTGTAATAGGTGAACCCTGATTTAAGGTGTTGACGAGTCCGGTGAGAGGTGCGCCGATAATCCCGACAGTGCGGGCAATCAAAACATCTCGTGATGGCATATCCTTCAGGGCTTCAACACCTGCGGCATTGATGACTCGCGTTCCAAGAATGCCACCTTTAACCTTAAAATTTTCGTGTGCCTCACCAAATTCAAGCAAGATTTTTGAAGATGTCGCCGGATCTGTACCAGTAGCAAGAGCCGTATTCCCTTTAAGATAAGGTGCTAAGTCATCAATACCTCTCTCTTGAGCGACGACGTTTACCAATGTGTTCTTACAGACCTTATAGCCCACATCAGCTGCTCGGAGTTGGTTCCGCAGTTCGTTGATTTCTGCGACGGTAAGTCCCTGAAAGTCTGTTAGCAGAACCACATCGGCATTGTCAAAAATCTCACGAATTTGTTCTGTTTGCTGAACATTTGCCTGATTCGGCATGTTTCAGTTCCTTTCTATGTAGGTTGTATAGTAACCATAACTTGGGATCCTGGTTTCCCTATAAACCTGTTACCTATAAACTTGTTAATTGGATATACGATTGCATGCAAAAAGCCCCCAGGCACCTGGAGGCTCACATCCAAAGAAGGATGAACAGCGAGCAACGAGATTTCACGGACGCTTCAATCGTACATTACTCGTTCTGTTCCATTCAAGCCTCAGTAGGCAATTAAGCCGATGGCACCTACGTTCTACGACTCTATTCAGTTGTAGGACTATTCCATATCGTATCCCATACGGATTATGCAAATTGCTGTGGATCTATCCGAATACCAGCTCCCATTGTTGCTGATATAGCAATACTCCGAATGTACCGACCTTTCACTGCGGACGGACGAGCGGCAACGAGTGCGCTCATCACTGCGTTGAGGTTTTGTTTAATACTTTCTTCCTCGAATGAAACCTTGCCGATTGGAACCTGAACGACACCGGAGGAGCGTTCTACTCGGTATTCGATTTGTCCTGCTTTGATATTTTGGAGGGTTTCGGTAACATCCGTTGTGACAGTCCCTGCCTTGGCGTTAGGCATTAAGCCTCGTGGTCCAAGGACTCGCCCGAGTTTGGGCATGATACTTCGCATTAGGTCCGGTGTTGCAATTGTCGCGTCAAAATCGAGCCATCCGTCAACGATTTTATCAACAAGATCATCCGTTCCAACGAAATCTGCCCCGGCTTCTTCGGCTTGCCGTGCCAGATCGCCTTGGGCGAAGACGACAACACGGACAGATTTCCCTGTTCCATGTGGCAGTGTGACAGTCCCTCGGATGTTCTGATCTGATTGTCGGGGGTCTACGCCGAGACGTGATGCTAAATCCACGGTTTCATCAAACTTCGCGCTGCCTGTTTTTTTGACCAGCGAGACAGCCTCGTCTACCGTGTAAAGCTGTAGTCTATCTACATGTTCGTTGATGCCGCGGTATCGCTTCCCTCTTTTCGCCATGTTGTTCTCCATGGGGCACATCTCTATAGCCCCGTTTTCAAGTAAGGATCGCGAGTAGCACTCGCTCCTACAGAAGAAGTTTCAAGCTATGCTTGGTCAGATGGATAAGCATGGCTAATCAATCGTTAGTCCCATGCTACGAGCGGTTCCTTCTACCATCCGCATTGCTGCATCTAAGTCTGTCGTATTTAAGTCAGGCAATTTCGTCTGTGCGATTTCTCGAATTTGGTCCATTGTAACAGAAGCGACCTTGTTCCGATTAGGTTCACCAGAACCTTTGGCAATCTTCGCTGCGGATTTGAGTAAGACTGCGGCAGGTGGTGACTTTACGCTGAAACTAAACGATCGGTCACTATAACAGGTAATGACGGTTGTCACCACCATTCCGGTTTGATGCTGCGTCTGGGCGTTAAACGATTTGATAAACTCCTGTAGATTAATCATGTACGGTGCGAGACTGGGACCAACGGGCGGTTGTGGTGTCGCCTGTCCGGATACCAACTGGAGTTTAACTTCACCTGCTACTTGCTTTGCCATTGTTTTTTCCTATTTTGGGTTGTGAGCATTCCAATCACATTTTACAGCGAGTGCCCACAATCACGGTTCTTTATTTAAACAACACCGTCTGAGTTCAATTCAACTCTTCCACTTCGAGTAAGCCCAAGTCAACGGAGGTGGAGCGACCAAAAAGCGAAATGCTGAGGCGTAACCGCTGGTGTTCCATATCAATTTCCTCGATTTCGCCGGGGAATCCACTGAAGGGTCCATTAATCACCTTGACCTTATCGCCTATTTCATATTCCATTGCGGGTACTGGTGGGGCTTCCTCTTCTTCAGTTGACATCTGAAGCATTGCTTCAACATCAGTAGGACTCAGAGGCGATGGATGTGAAGGGGGACCTAAGAAGTTCATGACTTGGGGTGTGTCTTTGATGAGTTCCCAACTTCTCGTCCCAATCGGATTGTCGACATGTGGACCGAGTTCATGGGTGGTATTCACAAGGACGTACCCTGGGTAAGAAAGCCGGCGACTCGGTTTCCGCTGCCCGTCTTTCACCTCTATCACCTCAGTCTCCGGGATGTTAACTTGCAGAATTTCGTCCTGTAACTCTTCCCTCGTGATCATGCTGTCGAGGTTAAGTTTAACCTTTTTCTCATGTCCAGTGTATACTTGAACGACGTACCAGTATCCATCCATATTCCGATTCACCAGTGTATGCACATTATCGTTAACGAATAAAGAGAGTTCTGAGGAAAGCCATGCCGAAACCTTCAAGGGAATTACTCAGGACATATTGGCTGACAAGTACAGCAATTAAGGGGATACAGGCTATTGCTGCCGCTATCACTTTCCGACTTCCCTCGTTTCCATCAGACGATTCGGCTTCTCGACTACTTTGTGGCTGATTCTCCCAACTTCGGACAATAAAGAAAACAACAATTGGGAGAGCGGCCAGAAAGATCCAACCCAGAGGGTTGTTCCACTTTGGAAAAGCGGAGTTGCCATCGACTAACCCGATGAAAAGTCCTAACACGCCAGAAGCCACAATAACAGTAATAGTGCTACCTTGGACTTCTTTGGCATCCGGTTTAGACACCCTCTGCCATTCTTGATTAATTCCCTGAATGTAATTTTTGAAACGAGCTATCATAAGATTAAAAGGCAGGCCAGGAGGGATTCGAACCCCCAACATTCGGTTTTGGAGACCGACGCTCTAGCCGTTGGAGCTACTGGCCTGCAAGTTTTGCGCGGGAGATCACACACCTACGTATTTAACGGTTAATCGGTGCTGTCCGCGTCCCCTACTCAAAAGGTTATCGGGTTTCCTTGTGGGATGTATGCTTTCGACAGAAGCGACAGTATTTCTTCCGTTCGTACCGGTTCTGATTTGTCCGGCGATTCCGAGTTGTCACATAATTTCGTTGACTACATACATCACATGCTAATGTTACAATGTCTCTGGGCATAATAAGTACTCTACTTTCGATAAGTGGAGCCGATGACCGGGATTGAACCGGTGACCTCGTCCTTACCAAGGACGCGCTCTACCGACTGAGCTACATCGGCAAAGATAAAAACATCAACAAGCGGGAGACGGGAATCGAACCCGCGACACATGGCTTGGAAGGCCAATGCTCTACCAGCTGAGCTACTCCCGCATAATCCGCAGAGGAACTGCCATACTACTGAAACATGATAATCAAGAAGCTACAACAGATGTGCTATGTAGTATGGAAACTCTGCAAGCCGTTGTGTAGACTTGCCCCTTGAGCAGATCCCGCTGCGATGCTCCTTCGCATAAAAGCAGATGGGGGCGGATGGATTCGAACCACCGTAGGCATAGCCAACAGATTTACAGTCTGCCCTTTTTGACCGCTCAAGCACGCCCCCATTAAAAAAGCTGACGAGAGGAATCGAACCTCCAACCTAGTGATTACAAATCACTTGCTCTACCATTGAGCCACGTCAGCAGCATTTTTAATTATACTCACTTTATTGGCAATTGTCAAGTGATTTTGGATTTTATTGGCGAGAGGTTGTTTTGGTAGGAGCAATTTTCGCCATTGATGTGATTTAAAGACCTTCCTCGCGCTCCTCTGGGTCAGCATCGCTTTCGCGTTCGAGGAGTTCTTCACCGAATATATCACTCCCGTCATCTGAACCTTGCGAGTCGGTAAAAATCGACGGTGTACTCTGGACCGGTGTTTTGGCTTCGCTTTTCTCAAAGTGAAGTTTACCTTCAACCAACTCTTGTGTGGCAATGGCGACAGGTTTCTTTTTCTTATCTGCAGCATTTGAAGGTGCAATAGGCAAACCGTCTGCATTTATATCTCTGGCACGTTTTGCGGCAACATTCACTGCGAGGTATTTATTTGATACGCGTTTCACTAAGTCCTCATTGTAAACCACTTCGTTCATTTCGTCTCTCCTCATTAAAATATAGATTCAGATCAAGTGTATTATAATTATACTTAATTTCACCCAAAAGTCAAATTAAAATGCAGAGGAGTCGGGAATTGGAGTGTTTTGCTTGGATGTTTCCCCCCTCCTACAGAAAAATTGAACGGCTCTGAATTAAAATGGCAGAAAAGTTGACAAATAGGTTACAAAATGTTAGAATTGGAATATTAGATTTGGCACCAGCATGCTTTCAATGAATTACACCGAGGAAACTTGTAAATGGATACAAATATCCAACCTATTCTTGAGAAATCTTTTGCGGGAGAACGGTTAGACTTTGACGACTGCCTAACGCTTTTCAAGAGTCACGACCTGCTTGCTCTGGGGCACGCCGCGGATATTGTCCGGCAACGTAAGCATCCAGAAGGCTACGTCACTTACATTGTTGACCGAAATATCAACTATACCAATTGGTGTTATGTTGACTGTGATTTTTGTGCTTTCTATCGTCACCGTCGAGATCCCGACGCTTATGTTATGGAGCGGGAAGAACTGGGGAAAAAGATACAGGAAACACTGGATCTCGGTGGTGAGTTGATTCTCATGCAAGGCGGATTGCATCCGAAACTTAAACTTGATTGGTACGAAGATCTCCTCCGCTGGATCAAAGCAAATTATCCTATTCATATCCATGGGTTTTCCCCGCCAGAGTTGGACTGGTTCGCCAAGATAAACCGTATGTCGTTGCGAGAGATGCTCATCCGACTGCGAGATGCCGGGCTTGATTCGATTCCTGGCGGAGGTGCAGAGATTCTCACGGATCACGCCCGCAATGAAATTAGCCCTAAGAAGTGCACGGCTGATGAATGGCTGGAGGTCATGCGTCAGGGACACTTAGTCGGACTCAAGTCAAGTGCGACGATGATGTATGGGCATGTAGAAAGTTATGCCGAACGTGTTGAGCACCTTGACAGGCTACGGGATTTGCAAGACGAAACGGGTGGATTCACGGCGTTTATTTGCTGGTCGCTACAACCCGCCAATACCCGTATGGACCACATACCACCGGCAGGAAGTTTTGAATACCTCAAAACGCTTGCCATTTCGCGATTGTTCTTGGATAACTTCGACAACTTTCAATCTTCATGGGTAACCCAAGGTCCGAAGATCGGACAACTATCGCTTAAATTTGGCGCGAATGATATGGGTGGAACAATGATAGAAGAGAACGTTGTCAGCAAAGCTGGAACGGTCTATTGCATGCCGATCGAGGAAATCGAACGCACTATAGCCGAGTTAGGCTATACTCCCAAACGTCGCAATTTCTTCTACGAACACCTTAATTAATTGCCACTGGCATCTTCTATCCGATAAAGTGCCGAACCACAACAGTAAGATTTTCCTGCTCAGAGTTTGAGATGCCTGATACCCGTCCCAACATCCTTTTAATTACCACCGATCAACAACGTGGTGACTGTCTGGGCTTGGATCCGGACGGCCCCGATTGTTTACAAACCCCAAACTTGGATTGGATCGGTCGCACCGGCACGCATTTTCGCCGTGGATATGCTGAATGCCCGAGTTGTATTCCGGCTCGACGCAGCTTGATGACGGGGACCGCGCCAGCCGCTAACGGCGGGGTTGGGTTTAAAGGTGCGCCATGGAACCCGTCCCATACTTTGGCAGGCGAACTGTCTGAAGCCGGTTACCAAACCGAAATGATCGGCAAACTCCACCTGACTCCACCGCGTAAACGGTACGGTTTCGATCACCTCCAACTGGCTGATGCTACCCGTGGAGATAATAACGACTACGTCGACTGGTTGCGGCAATATCACGGCCGCAATGATGTTCATCCGGGGGTTGCCCACGGTGTCTCCGCCAACGGGTGGGTCGGTCGCCCACACCATCTACCGGAAGAGCAGATGCACACTTTCTGGTGCATCGATCGCGCCCTCCATTTCTTGCAAAAGCGGGACCCAACTGTGCCCTTTTTTCTCAACATCTCTTTTATAGATCCGCACCCACCGTTAACTCCACCGGCACATTATTACCAGCGCTACATCCAACGGGATCTTCCTTCACCTGTGATTGGTGACTGGGCACCAGAATTCGAGAGGTCTGAGAAAGGGTTGGATCCAAACGCTTGGGAAATCTGCCTCGACGACCACGATATGCAGTGTGCTCGTGCGGCTTATTACGGGATGATCAATTTTATCGACGATCAGATCGGCCGATTAATCCAATCCATGGGTGGACTGGCGGACTGTTTGATTGTTTTTACCTCGGACCACGGTGAGATGCTCGGAGATCACAATCTGTACCGCAAAACCTGGCCCTATGAAGCCTCGGCACGAGTGCCTTTTCTGATGCGGGCACCGGCGCAATGGGGTTACCCCAAAGAATCCATCTGCCAAAGTCCTGTCGGTCTACAGGACATCATGCCCACTATTTTAGACGCTGTCGGAATTGAGATTCCCAGTACCTGCACCGGTAGAAGTCTCCTACCCATCATGCGAGGTAATACCGACCGGGTGAGGGACTATCTGCACGGAGAACACTCCGGTTGTTACGACTACAATCATGGTAACCACTATGTAACCGACGGACATCACAAGTACGTGTGGTATTCCCAAACCGGTCAGGAACATCTCTTCAATCTACAGGACGATCCCCATGAAACTCATGATCTGGCTGGATCGGAAACCCTTCTAAACCCTTGGCGGAGCCGTTTGATTGAGTTCCTTCGTCACCGCCCAGAAGGCTTTACCGATGGCGCAAATCTCATAGCGGGGCAAACGCATGATGCCTTGCTGCCGGATTATCAACCCGATGCCAACTATTCCTACTTATAAACAACGTGAGTTCAACTTAAGCACAGATGGAATGCCTTACGTTGAACTCACGTTAATTTTTTAATCACACCACGGACCTGGGTGTTTAGCGATAATCTGGATGTATCCAGAGTTCACTCGCCTTTTTGCGTGCGGCGAACCAATTTAAATATGTTTCCCGTTTTTTTGCTTGAATGAGGGCTTGGCGATGTCGAGCCTTCTCAGCCGGATCCATTTGGAATGTTTCAATGTCAGGTTCTTCCCTTTCAACGAGTTGAACAATATAGACAGAATTGTCACCTTCAAAGGGACCACCAATCTCATCAACCTTCATCCGAAATGCGGCAAACATAGTTTCAGCTGAACTTCCCATCCCGGCAATATAAGCACTGCTTGGGCTGAGCGCGAATAAGTTACTTTCTTGGACAGAAAGCCGGTCTGTCGCCAAGTCTCCAGGTGCATCATACTTTTCCAACAAGGCATCCAATGATGTGGTGTCTGCCCGTTTATTGAGCAGATTTTGTGCATCCGTAAAGGCGCGCTCCTTGGATTTTTCTACCTTCAGGTCGCTGAACACCTTTGCCTTGATTTCCAAAAAAGGTGGGAAAGTCGCCGGTTTTTTTTCAAGAACGGTGGCGACAAAAACGGCATCTACCTGTTCCCCGTTTGATCTTTTTGCTTCAACAACTTTTATCACGTTCACTTCCATGTCAAAGAATTCTTTGATTAATCCTTGATAGCCCCATCTTGCACCGATTTGTGGAATAGTCGTAGCGTTACGGCTGAAGAACCCGGTTTCCAGTACAATGAGCGAAAGCTCTTTATATCTTTCAAGTGCAAGAGCCGCTTCATAGTCCTGAATCTCAATTTCATACAGAAGGTCAGATGCAACTTTTTTTGCCTCATCAACGCCGCTGACTTGAACGAGTTTTTGTCGGATGTCGTATTGGACCTGATCGAAAGGTTGAACCTCTGGTGCTCTCTTTTCCTCCAACTTGATGATGTGGTACCCAAATGATGTTTCGACTAAACCACTGACTTCCCCCGGTTCCAAGATGTCAAAGGCTGTTTCCTCAAAGGGTTTTACCATATCACCACGTGCGAAATAGTCCCCGGGTGGAAGCTTTGGGTTTCCGCCTCTTAATGCTCCGCCTTGGACACCGGAAGGTCCTTCTGAATGTGTCATCGCAAGTTCAGCGAAGTCTGCACCGGCTGCGAGTTCTGTGTTGATAGTTTCGAGGAGCTCCTCTGCAGCGGTTTTGGTTTCTGCCTTTTGTTCGTCAGTTGCGTTGTCAGGAAACTTTTTCAAGATATGGCGCGCTTTAACAACCTCTGGTGTCGTATACTCTGCTTTGTTTTCCTCGTAATACGTAGCAATCTCTTCGTCAGAAACGAGATCGGCAGGATCCACCCTGATAAACTTTACATTCACCTGTTCTTCCGATTTATAGTTGTTCCGATTTTTCTCAAAGTACGCTTCTACTTCTGCGTCATCTACCTCGGTTGTTGCAACATAATCGCTATGCTTAAATTCAATAAATTTAACTTTTGCCTTGTCTGATTCAAGTCGATATGCTTGTTCTGCTTCAGTATCGGTTACCAACTCAAGTGATTGGACACTATCTCGGAGTGCAGTGGAACTGAGTTGTAAACGAACATTCTCTGTGTAGAGGTCTGCCGCCCCGAATTGCTGATAAAGGTTGTATTGCTCGACTCGGGTGGTGTCACTTCGGATGTAGCGCTCTATTTCAGCAGGACCGATATCCACACTTCCAAGTATGGTTTGTTGTACCAGGCGATCAATTACCGATTTTTGGGTTTCCTCCCGATCAGGAGCACCAAATCTCTGGTTTCGTCTTTGAGATTCCAAGTCATTGGCGACAGCACTTTCAAATTCTCCGCGTTTGACTTCTGTGTTATTAATCCTGATAACGACTTCTCCCTCGGGACCTTCACCGCCGCCACGTGTGTTACTATAGAGAAAGACTGTCCCTACCAAGAACACAATAGCGATTATCCACATAAAGAGTTGCGCGATAAATTTTTCGCGTAGAAAGATAATCATGTCTTAAAGATATCTCCTGAATGTAATACTAAGGAATGAATTGGGTCTATCCGCAGACCAAATTCGGTTGTTATTATTTTTAGACAAAGGTGTTAATATTATACCCCTAAACAGGCGAAATGTCAAATCCGGTCGCTGAAAATAAGCGGATTTCGGAGATTCACAATAAAAATTTGCTAATTTTTGGAATTTGCTATATACTAATTAGCAAATATCTAAGGACACCGCTTGTATGTCCTTATCTAACTTAACAAGACACACGATGCGGATTCCGGATGTAACAGATTTTAGTTTGAAATATACCTTAGAATCGGGACAGTCGTTTCGATGGAATCGAATAGATGATGCCTATTACGGTGTCGTGGAGGGTCGCGTCCTCAAAATTTGTCAAGTAGGAACTACTTTGTGTGTTGAGAGTTCTGCCACCGAGGATAAGACTACTTTCGTACCATTTCTCCAACACTATCTTGACCTTGGGCGCGATGTTCCAAAGATCCTTGCCGAAGTAAACAATGACGCTTATATCCATCGAACAATTGAGAAACTTTGGGGGATGCGCATTCTCAACCAAGAACTCTGGGAAACGGTGGCATCGTTTATTCTATCTCAAAACAACAATGTATCCCGGATTCGTGGGATTATCCGCCGGCTTTCCGAGCGTTTTGGTGAACAGTTGACGCTTGCACGTTACGTAGATTATAGTTTCCCGAGTCCAGAGGCACTCGCAACGACAACAGAGGATGAACTTCTCGCTTGTGGTGTCGGCTATCGAGCGAGCTACCTTCGGGATGCTGCTGCTGCGGTTGTTAGTGGTGAACTCGCACTCACGGCGGTGAAGGAGATGTCGTATCCTGAGGCAAAGCGTGAATTAATGCGCCGAAAAGGTATAGGTGAGAAGGTAGCCGATTGTATCTGTCTATTTTCGCTTGGACATCTTACAGCATTACCGATTGATGTTTGGATAAAACGAATCTTTGAGACACTTTATTTGCGTCGGCGTGCTACGTATCATGAGATACGTGAGTTTGCGCACGCCTATTTCGGGGATCGCGTGGGGTATGCACAGCAGTACCTTTTTCATTACGTCCATGAATGTCCAAATTGGGCGGATGCTGAGCACTTAGCTCTGATTGAAACGAGTGTTACTACTGTGGTAGAGAATCTTAAATCCGCCGCGAATTCATAAACATATCACTTTGGAGGAATTAATTATGTCTGATGAACAAAGTATCGTGTCGCTGCTGGAGGAACGTGTTGAGCTTGCCATTTCAACCGTCCAACAATTGAGAACAGAAAAGTTGGAACTTGAGGCTGAAATTGCTCGACTCAATAGTGATTTACTACAACGTGATGCACAGATTCAGGATCTTGAAGATGGTAATAGTGATCTTAGGGAAGAGCTGGACGCAGAGCGGACAGCCACTTCAAATGAACGATCAGAAATCCGCGAGAGACTTGAGGGTTTGATGGATGTCCTCATTGCCTCAGATGGAGATTCAGAGAATGCGGAAGGCGAAATCGATTTTGAGGTGGAATATGATGAATCGGACGCGGAGACAGTTGAAGCTGAAGAGTCAGTGGTTCCCAGAGGCTTTGCGGGTATATAGAGACTTAATTACTCGTGCGTGTCTTAATCCTTTCTCATTCCTATATTATGAAGCCGTACCGACGAAAGTTCGCTCTTATTGCGGAACGTCCGGATGTCACACTACGGGTTGTGGTTCCTGAGTGTTGGTATGAAAGTTTCCAAGATATTGTTTTTGAACCAGACTCGGACACGCCGTGTGAAGAATTTCCGTGCCCAATCCGATTCTCGGGATACGGTAGCCGTTTCTACTACCGCCAGGGTGTGAAGTCCCACTTCCGAGATTTCCAGCCAGATATTATCCATTTGGAGGAGGAGGCGTGGAGCCTCAACGCCCTACAGGCAGTTCGGTTGAAACGGAAATATTGCCCAAATAGCCGTTTTATTTTTCGTACATCATTGAGTATACCGACCAAACAGCGGTTTGGCTTTTTGCCTGTATGGATTGAACGCCATGTCTTTCAAGAAACGGATAGAGCTTTCCCGCTGAGTGTGAATGCTGGCAAGATTCTAACCCAACGCGGTTACACGGGGCAACAAACCCCGTTCCCGAATGGCGTTGATGTGCGGCATTTCTATAAAATGGATGTCAGTCAGCTGAGGGATTCTTTGCAGCTCAGCGACTGTTTTGTGGTTGGTTATGTCGGTAGATTGCTTCAGATGAAGGGAGTAGATACGCTCCTTAAAGCTTTAGCACACCTTGTAAGCCAAGAGACGACGCGTACATATAAACTTTTAATTCTCGGGCAAGGTGAGGATAAACCGAGTTTTCAAAAAACTGCCGAAATCCTTGGAATTTCTGGACATATTGCGTGGATAGACGCTGTACCTCCTGAAGAGGTAGCCACCTATATTAATTGTATGGATACGCTGGTCCTGCCCTCTCGGACAACAAGCGGATGGGTAGAATTCTTCGGTAGGGTGCTTATTGAGGGAATGGCATGCGAAGTGCCGGTTGTCGGTTCAGATTCTGGCGAAATTCCGCACGTGATTGATAGCGCAGGACTTATCTTTCCTGAAGGTAACACAGAGGCTTTGGCAGAACGGATACATCGTATCGCACACGATACCTGTCTGCAGAACGACTTGATTGTGCGTGGACTTGATCGCGTTAAGGATTTTACTTGGGAGACGATTGCGGAACAGACCTATCAGGCGTATCAGGAACTACTTGCGGGTACTTCGCAGGTTAGCGACTGGAATTAGAATCTGGAAATGAGAAAAAGGAAAATGCCCCCGACTGGACTCGAACCAGCATGCCAATTAAGGCACAGGCCCTCAACCTGCTGTGTATACCAAATTCCACCACAGGGGCATTGCATGGTTAATTATACTTTACTTGGATAGCAATGTCAAATTTTTTTGGGGAGGATTTAAAAAACAACGGTCGCGATTATTTTCGCGATGTTTACAGTATTTTTGAATTACAAATATGGATCCTTCTATATCGGAAACCCTTGAACAACAATTATCTAATACGCTTGCAGGAGAGGTCCGCTTCGATCTGTATTCTAAAGCACTCTACAGCACAGACGCGAGCCTCTACCAAATACAGCCGATAGGTGTTGTCATTCCGAAAGATCGTCAAGATGTTATCAAGACTGTGCAAATCGCAGCAGAAGGCAACATTCCGATTCTTCCACGCGGTGGTGGCACGAGTCTCGCTGGACAAAGCGTCGGTGAGGCAATCGTGTTGGACATGTCCAAATACATGAATCAAGTTCTTGAGGTTAATGTTGCCGAGCACTGGGCGCGCGTGCAACCCGGTATCGTCTTAGACGAATTGAACCATAAGTTAAAACCTCACGGTTTGATGTATGCCCCCGATGTCGCCACGAGCAGTCGAGCAAACGTCGGCGGCACCATTGGAAACAACTCCGCGGGTTCGCATTCGCTCATCTACGGCAAAACCGTTGATCACGTCATGTCGCTTGACTTAGTACTCTCCAACGCCGATGAAATCACAGCATCCCCCATTTCCCTTGCAGAATTAGAAACGAAAAAACAGGAAAACACATTAGAAGCGAACATCTATCGCGAGCTTTGTCGTGTGTGTGCGGACAACGAGGCCGAGATCCGTAAACGTTATCCTCGTATCTTGCGTCGCGTTGCGGGTTACAATCTCGATGAATTCGTCCCTAACGCTGGTTCAAAAGAGGTTACGCCCTATCGCCGTGATGGATGTGATGAAGATCATCCTTTTAGTCTGACGAAAATCCTTGTCGGCTCTGAAGGCACACTTGCAACGACTACCGAGGCGACAGTGAACCTCGTCCCGATTCCTAAATTAACTGCTCTGTGTGTCGTCGAGTTTGAGTCACTTGTTGGTTCTATGGAAGCGATGCAAGCTATCCTGGAATGCAACCCGACTGCCGTAGAACTTATAGACAAGACAATCCTTGATATGGCGCGGGGTTCATTGGAATTTTCACGGCTTACGACTTTCATACAAGGCGAACCTGCTGCCCTGCTTGCCGTTGAATTTTACGGTGAAACACAAGCGGAATTGGAGTCGCAGTTAGACAGACTTGAAAAAACGTTGAAAAGTGCCGGTTTCGGCTATGCATTCGTGCGCTGTTTCACCGCTGAGGAGAAGTCACGCGTCTGGGAGACCCGGAAAGCTGGACTTGGCTTATTAATGGGTATGAAAGGCGATGCTAAGCCGGTTGGTTTCGTCGAAGATGCTGCGGTGCCGATAGAGAATTTACCGGAATACGTCCGCCGATTTGACGAGATTGTTACATCACATGATACCACCGCCGCCTACTATGCGCATGCGAGTGTTGGGCTATTGCACAACCGTCCTATTGTCAATCTTAAATCCGAAACCGACATCCAGAAGATGCACGACATTGCCCGCGAGGTTCGAGATCTGCTCATGGAATTAGATGGTGCCATGAGTGGTGAACACGGCGATGGTCTCGTCCGTAGTGAGTGGATAGAGAGCATGTTCGGTCCGCAGATATATCAAGCACTCGCTGAAGTGAAAAAAGCGTTTGATCCGAACGGGATTATGAATCCGGGTAAAATCGTCGATGCCCCATCAATGACAGAAAATCTCCGTTTCGGTACAGACTACAATACCATTAAAATCGACACTTACTTCGATTTCTCCAGTCAAGATGGATTTGGTGGGGCGATTGAAATGTGCAACGGTGTTGGCGCGTGTCGAAAGACATTGACCGGCACTATGTGTCCCTCCTTTATCGGTACACGTGAAGAGGAGCACTCGACACGTGGGCGTGCCAATGCGCTCCGATCTATTATTTCAGGCGCGTTGCCACATACGGAACTCAGAGGTGAACGGCTCCAAGAGGTGTTGGATTTATGTCTGGGCTGCAAAGCGTGCAAGGCGGAATGTCCATCTAATGTAGATATGGCAAAGATTAAGTATGAAGTCCTTGCCCACTATCACAAAGAAAACGGTTTACCTTTACATCGGCGTTTATTCGGTGAAATCGGCGCGCTCGCGCCATTTGGATCAATGTTCTCCCCCTTCTCTAACTGGGCAGTCAATAACGAACTTTCCAAATGGATTGCCGAGAAACTCATTGGTGTTGATCGGCGGCGCGATATGCCGACCTTCGTGCGTCCTACCCACGAACAGTGGTTCCGAAAGCGAAAGTCCCGACGCATATCGGACAAAAAGGTGGTTCTTTTTTCGGATACCTTTACGAACTACAGCGAACCCTCTATTGGTAAAGCTGCGGTGGAATTGCTCGAAGCGTGTGGATTTGAAGTGTTACTGCCGAAAAAAAGGTGTTGTGGACGACCTCTTATCTCCGAGGGAATGCTTGACCGAGCCGTTGCGAATGCGAGTTACAATATTGAAGTGCTTCGCGGTTATGCTGACGCGGGAATTCCGATTGTTGGGTGTGAACCGAGTTGTACTTCTGCGATCACCGATGATTATGTTGAGTTGATCGGCACGCCCGACGCGAAACGTGTTGCTGAGGCAACCTGTTCGTTTGAGGAGTTCCTTATCCAACTTGCTGATATAGGCGAGTTGCCCTTGGAATTCACGACAGAATCCCGTGACATCTTGTTGCACGGACATTGCCATCAGCGAGCACTCGTCGGGACTCAGCCGACTGTGAAGATGTTAAGCTTGCCATCGGAACACAATGTCACTGTGATTGATTCGAGTTGTTGTGGCATGGCGGGCGCGTTCGGATACGAGAAGGCACACTATGACCTCTCTATGAAAATCGGCGAATTGAGACTTTTCGAGGCTGTTCGTGAGCGACCACCGGACAGCTTTGCGCTAAGTGCTGCGGGCTTTTCTTGTAGACATCAACTGGAACATGGGACGGGTGTGCAACCGAAACACCCTGTTGAAATCTTACGTGAGGCGTTACTTTAATGATTCGCAAGGCGTTAAATGAAGTGATTTGTTTATTGATGGTTTTCTCTCATACCCGCCTGCGCCGTTGTTGCAGGCTGCTGTCTTCGGACGCAGAATTAAAGATAAAACCAAACCGTGAGTCCGTAACGTAGTGGAGGACGGATTTGAGGAATACGCGTCAAAGTTCCACATTACTTCATTACTCCGCAAGGTAAAATTAAAAAATGTCTAAGATTTATCAACCGCTCGACGATTTCAGGATCGTTGAATTACCAGAGAAACAGTTACCTTTTTGGAAAATAGCGGGTCCTGGTGCTATCTTAGTCGGTCTGTCTATTGGTGCGGGTGAGAGTGTGATTTGGCCTCTCATCGCCGCTGAGTACGGGGGGAGTATGATCTGGGCGGCGGTGCTGGGTGTATTCCTTCAACTTTGGATAAATTTTGAAGTGGGCCGCTGGACGATCGCCACAGGCGAGACAGTGTATACAGGGTACAACCGTATCTGGCGAGGTTTTGCTCCGGTGTTCATCCTACTGACCGTGGTGGGTTGGATAGCACCTGGATGGGCACGGACATCGGGACTTGCACTCAAAGCACTCATGCTTGGGCCTGGTGGCTGGGGTTCTGATACCTTCTGGACAATAGTGACGTTTGCTGGAGTCGCTCTCATTCTCTTCGGACCGAAGATGGTTTACCAATCCGTCGAACGGACGGTTGAGGTGCTCGTCGCCATTGTAACAATTGGGTTAATTCTGGTTGCCATCGCTGTCGGCTCAATGGAAACATGGCAGAAACTCGGTTCTGGTCTGATAAATGTTGGATATATAGACCCTGGTATGTCGGTAAAAAAATTGTTTAGTGCGTTGGTTTTCGCAGGTGCGGGAGGAACAGCCAATCTCTTTTACACCTTCTATCTGCGAGACAAAAACATTGGTATGGGTGCACAGTTGCCGGGCTTACAAAATCCTCTTCGAGGCAGGAGTGAAAAGGTGCCTGCGACGGGGTTTCTTTTTGAGGTGACGGAGGAAAACCGAAAACGTTTCACAGCATGGTGGCAGTATGTGAAAAAGGATCAGATACTGTTTTTTTGGGCACTCAACACGTTCACAATCCTGCTTTTTATTTTCGGTGCGCTCGCAGTCTTACATCCTCAAGGAATTGTTCCTGAACAAGGCAAACTCATCTACGACGAAGCACGAATATTAGGCGAAATATGGGGTGTGGCGGGGCAGAGGATCTTCTTATTGGTTGGTGTTGCGACGCTTTTTGGCACGCAACTCGCGCTGGTTGATGGTGTGTCACGCTCTATTTCTGATATTATCTATACCAACTTCCGAGGGGCACAAAAACGAAGCTTAAGTTGGTGGTACCTCCTCATCGCAGGCATCTGGATTGTCGGTGGGTGTGTGATCACCTTCGTTATGGAGCAGTTAAACGTCAGCGAATTAGGATTTCTCTTTAATGCGGCGTATATGGGTGGTTTTGCAATGGCGATTTATGTGCCGTTGACTCTCTACATGAACTATCGCTTTCTACCTGATTTCGCAAAGCCGAAAAAACTTTCTACCACCATGATGACAATAGCTTCATGTGTTTATATCGGATTTGCGATTTCAAGTATTGTTTGGGAAATTCAACAATTAACTGGAGGCTAAAATGGATTTGAAGGAGCGAAAAGCCTTTTTTGAAAAGGAAGGTTATCTCGTTGTCGAGGACCTATTATCGGCAGCAGAAATTGAAGCGTGCCAAGCGGAGATCCACCGTCTGCATCAGTTTGCGGCAGGACAGGAGTCCGATGCGGAGAAAGAACAGGCAGATGTCGCACGTCGGCATGTACAGCATGAACCATTTGCTAAAGACGAAACACAAGGGGACAATTTACCCGTGCTGCGGAAGGCAGAAAATACGCGTCAGTACTCCGAAGTATTTCGAGACCTCGCACAACATCCGAAACTCATCAGAGTCGTTCAAAAACTCATTGGAACAGACGACCTGTTGCTCTTTAGAAGTACGCTGATGTTTAAACCGGCGTTTCATGGATCTTCGCACGGGTTGCACCAAGACTCAGCGTATTGGCCCATGGACCCTCCGAGCCTTGTTACCGTGAGTATTGCCCTCAACAACGCTACAGTTGAAAACGGTTGTTTCAAGGTAATTCCAAGAAGCCACTTGTGGGGAATGCAGTCATGGGGACATATTGCACGTCAGCAGGGTGCAGAACTCACCGATCGGAAGGAAGTCGCGGAACAACAGATGGATGTCCCACTTTCTGCGGGAAGTGCTTTATTTTTCCATAGTTTGATGGTACACGGTTCCGGTCCAAACGCTACGCCTCACCCGCGGAACACGGCGTTATATGCCTACTTCTCACCGCAAGTCCGGTACGTCCCGAAAGATGGAAAGCCGGGTGAGAAAACATTTCCCGTTGTTGCAGGACTCGGTGGCAAAACGGAACTGACGCTCGTTGCCCAAACATAGAGAATCTTCAAACAACCAGAAAATTCGCTAAGGTGTTCACAGAATTCTAAAATTGTGACGTTTGATTTTTCGTCTCGAGTGAAGGCGTGACATCTACTCCTACAACAGATAGGTATTCGCACGTTGATGTTGCCCTTATAGGAAAGCACGTACTAAGTGGAAATTCCACATTCTGTGGAGGTCTATACTGCTATGACTATGGACAAAACTACCAAAGACATTTCGGAAGAAAACAAGAGCCAGGTGCCTGTTGTTAATAAGCAGAGTGGAACGCAAGTAGAACTGGCGAAATCGAATGCTCTCGTTGTTTACGAGAAACAGGAAATCGCTCGTGAAAAAAAGGGGTTCTTCCGAAAATCGCGACGACAGTCGACATCGTCTCACGGACAACTTGTGCAGTTACTTCTGAAGAATATCGAGACATTTTCCGAAGACGAAGTTCAATTGTTCCGGGCAATTTTTGATTTGAAAACATTGACGGTGCAGGAGGTGATGGTTCCCTTGTCAGAGATAGTTCCGCTGACAGCGGGGTCGCCGTGTTCTGAAATCTCCAAATATTGTCGCGCTTCCAATTATTGTTACATTCCTATATATAATGAGCGCGTTGACCGGTTGCTCGGAGTGATTGATGCGATGGAAGTACTCATAACTGAGCAACATGAGGGGGATTTATCACGATTTGTAAGGGAGGTACGCTATGTACCTACACTGAAGTCTGCATTGGATTTATTGAATGAGCTGCGGCAATCCGAAATCCCTGCCGCAATTGTGGTTAACGAGCATGGGAGTTGCGTCGGGATTGTAGAATTAATGGATATTTTGGAAAAAGTTGTAGGGGAAATAACGGCAAATCGGAAACGCGATATGCCTCGCGTTGAACAACTCAGCAGTAACGAATGGCACATTGATGCCCGCGTGTTAATTTCTGAAGTCAATATGGCATTAGATACCCAAATTCCCACAGATCAGTGTGATACCATCGGCGGCTTTATTCTTTTGTTACTCGGGCGATTGCCACAGACAGGCGAAACAGTTGAATATGAAGACTTTGAATTTAATATAGACCAAGTTTTCAAATATCGTATTTCTGGTATCCGAATTATAAAAAAAGCTGTAGGGAGAACCCGGCGATGAAGAGGCTGAGTTGAATAACGGAAAAAGCAAAAGAGAAATCATGAGGTTGAAACGCTCTCGCCGTCACATTTTCAAAAGAACGCGCATTCGAGCATTAATTGTGTGGTACCTCATTTTACTTGGGGGTATCATCGTTCTTGTTTGGAAAATGCCGGCGATTGTTTCGCGCTTGTAAGACAATCTAACACGAACAGTGCGAAAATTTTGATGCGTCAGATTGGGTGATTACAAATTTCTGACCTTCAAAAACAGGCGAACCGGGTAAACCGTAAGAAGAACGACACCAATTGGTGTTAATTTGAGTATTATGACTTTCGTACACCTGATAGATTTTTAGATTGTAAAGGAGGATTAATTTGATGTACACCGTCATTATGATGTCATCCCATGGAAACTCAGTTCGTCAGTACGTAATCGGCAAAGGGCACATCCTACTTTTCTCAGCTTTATTATTAGGAGGGATCAGCGGGATTGGCTACGGACTTTTCCAGAAGTTCCATGAAGCGGGTGCCGAGAAACAACTACAGGCAAGTCTGGAAGAAAATGATAAATTAATGAAGGAAAAACTTCAGGTTGAATTAGAACTTGCTGGTATTAATGAAGAGATGGAAGATATTCGCCAGATGGCTGAAAAGATTCAGCAGGCTTTGGGGATCCTCGGTCAAGGCGGTGGGGATAGTAGTGTTTCTGGGGCATCCAATGGAACTGAGGGGTCAGATGACACTCGGCAGGAAAATGTCTCAGCGACTGATGATACTTGGGATGATACACACGAAAAACAGGAAGTTCTAACGCCGAATATCCTGAAGCACGAGATTCTGCCCCTCTATGACTATGTCAGTGAACTTCAAAAAGTTCTTGATGGCTATCCTTCAATTCTGCCCGTGAAACTTCAACAGGAAAACGGAGAGAAATACGGTTACTGGTATTCTTCTGGTTTTGGGTGGCGCATCCACCCACTGACGAAGAAACGCGAATTTCACCAAGGATTGGACATTAAAACCCGATCCGGGGTTCCTGTTATCGCTGCTGCTGATGGCAGGGTTGTGAAGATTGAAAGAAGCGGCTATTTAGGGAAGACCATTGAGATTGACCACGACGGAGACGAGTTCAAAACGTTATACGCACATTTGAAAGATTACGCCGCCGGCCTCAAAGTTGGGCACAAAGTGACGCGCGATCAGATTATTGGCTACGTCGGCAATACCGGTCGTAGCACGGGGGCACACCTACACTATGGCGTTTATGATGTGAA
Organism: Candidatus Poribacteria bacterium; assembly: GCA_965208635.1. Taxonomy (GTDB): domain Bacteria; phylum Poribacteria; class WGA-4E; order WGA-4E; family WGA-3G; genus WGA-3G. Next base: position 2,676,581 of record OZ242349.1, on the reverse strand, counting down.
ACAAAAGAGGTGGGTGAATCCGATTAGATATATTTTAGATCAGCAACCAACATTTTCACCATAATTGCATGTCTTCAGTATTACTGTCGCTATTAAAAAGGAGCGTGAAAAATATGTCCTATTTAAAACCCCTCGGACGCTGCAGGGTACATCTTGTGACGTGGGGGATTGTATTATGCCTCTTGGCACTATCTACTGTTCTGTTTGCCCAAGACGAACTTATCATTATTTCGCCACATCCAGAGGGTATCGAGACGGAGTTTGGAAACAATTTCGAGAAATGGTACGAGGAACAAACCGGTAGAACAGTCAAAACCGACTGGCGAGATGTGGGGGGCACCTCTTCCAATTATCGGTTCATTGAATCGGAGTTTAAGCGCGTGCCGGAGGGTATTGGTGTTGATATTTTCTTTGGTGGTGGCACTGACAATTACCTCCGCCTTTCAAATAACGGTTGGTTGCACTCCTACAAACTCCCTGAGGCACAACTTGTGCAGATGACGCAATTGTTTCAAGGGATCCCGCTCTACGATGTCGAACATCAGTGGTACGGTGCAGCATTATCGAGTTTCGGCATTATGTACAATGAGGAACTGCGTGAGATGCTCAATCTCCCGACAGTCTCTGCATGGGAGGATTTGGGTGATGTGGCGTTGCTCGGCAAGATCGGCGCAGCCGATCCAAGAGAGAGCGGTTCGGCGCACATGGTATATGAGATCATTCTTCAAACCCTTGGATGGGAAGAAGGGTTCGCTCTCCTGACAAAGATTGGTGGTAATGTCCGCGGTTTCTCGGCTGGTGCCAACGCTATTCCGACGGATGTTGTCGCTGGACAAGTCATTTATGGACTCGCAATTGATTTTTACGCCTACGGTCAAATTGCGGTTGTGGGTGCGGATAAGATTAAATATGTTGTTCCAGGCGATGGCGCGGTCGTCAATGCCGATCCTATTGCAATCCTCAAAGGTGCTCCGAACCTGCCCGTCGCACAAAAGTTCCTTGAATTCGTTTTATCGGAAGATGCCCAGAAACTCTGGATGCTCCGCGACACCGACTCGGAGGGACCTAAATGGAAGGGGGGTTTGAACCGTGCGAGTGTTCTACCAGCCCTTTATGACAAATTAGGCGAGCGATGCATCGTTCCGAATCCATTTGCGATGGAGGGCACTCCCTTCCAATACAACTCAGATAAAGGCAGTACCCGATGGGATATTGTCAACGGTCTCTTCGGTGTTTTGATTATCGATTCGCATAAGGACCTCATCAACGCGTGGAAGGCAATCCGGAAGTGTAAGGACCCAGCAAAACGCGATGCCGCGATCGCGGTATTAACGCAGATGCCGATAACTGAAGAAGAAGCGATGAAAATGGCACGTAGCGACTGGAAGGACCCGACAATTCGGAACGAAAAACGTAAGGAATGGGGACAGTTCGCTAAGGAGAAATTCAAAGAGGCACGAAATCTGGCAAAATAGTCTGGCATGAGTCAAGACTTATTCGCGGCAAGCGAAGGCAGGTCAATTGCTACACCTAAGAAGTCAGAGAGTTTTTCACACTCCTCTCGGTAGTAGGCAGTTTTCGCTGAATCGCTTGCCTCACCCGTCATCACCACCGCCATGAAATCGTGCGGATAATGTGTTTTCAGGTATGCCATGCGATACGCTAATATGGAGTAGGCGACGGCATGCGCCTTGTTAAAGGCATAACGTCCAGAAAGTTCAAGCCGCTCGAAGACTTCTTCAGTCTCTTTTTTACGGAGACCTTTCTTCACTGCCCCCTCAACAAATTTCTCACGCTGTGCGGCAAGTATCCCCTCGTTTTTCGCGTCCATTTTCCTGCTCATTGCGTGGCGGAGTATGTCCGCCTCAGCGAGCGTAAAGCCTGCCATATCGTGAGCGATTTGCATCACCTGCTCTTGATAGAGGCACACACCGTAAGTACTTTCGAGTATCCTCTCAAGTGAGGGATGCATATATTCTATGGGATGCAGTCCATTCTTCCTATCCATGTACCGTTGTATATCTCCATTTTCTATCAGACCTGGGCGATAGAGGGCAATAATCGCAGAGAACTCCTCAAAATTGTCGGGTTTGAGTTCTGTGACAACCCGATGCATACCGGGAGCGGCTCCCAACTGGAATAAACCAGCAATGAGTCCATTGCTAACCAGTGAATAGGTTTCCTTATCGTCGAAAGGGATATCCTCCAGTTTAATCTTGACACCATGGTTCGCCTCAATCATCTGGAGACAGTCGTGTGTCTCGCTCAGGCTCTGTAATCCGAGGGAATCAAATTTGACGATACCCACATCTTCGACGGTTTTCCCTTCAAATTGCGTCGCGATTTGGTCATGTCTATCCTTGAAGAGCGGGACGTAATTTGTCAACGGACCGTCTGAGACGACAATTGCGGAGGCATGGCAGGAGACGTGGCGTTTCATCCCTTCAACGGCTTTACTCATCTCAATCAACTCTTTATTTTCTGGGAGTTCCGCGAGTGCCTGAAATTCAGGGACCTGTTCCAAGGCTTCATCAAGCGTGATGTAGGGCATCCGCGGAATGAGTTCCGTCAACTTTTCAACAGTTTGGGAAGGTACATCAAGTGCGCGGCCGACATCCTTGATAGCGGCTTTCGCACCCAATGTCGAAAAGGTAGCGACCTTGCTGACGGAATCTGCTCCGTATTTTTCCGCGAGATATTTAATTACAGGTTCACGGGCGCGGTCGGCGAAATCTATATCAATATCCGGAGTACTGAGACGTTCACTGTTTAAAAATCGTTCAAACAGACAACCGTGATCCATCGGATTAAAACTAATTACACCGAGTGCATAAAGCACCAGACTTCCGGCAGCAGAACCGCGGGCGGAAAGCGGATAGCCCTGTTTGCGAGCGTAGTTGACATAATCTCCCACAATCAGAAAATAGTTGGCATGATTCCCCTGTCTGATGATATCCAGTTCGTAATCAACGCGTTGTCGGATGGGTTCGGAGAGTTCACCAGACTTCTCACGTAAGCCGTTGTAGCACAATTCTCTGAGATAACCATCGTGTGTATGTCCTTCGGGCACCTCGTATTTCGGCATCGGATCGGGTTGATAGTCAAGTTCAAGGTTACACCGATTGGCAATTTCAAGTGTGTTGCTGATAGCCTCCGGCGGGTAATCCTTTAGTACCTCTCGCATCTCGTCAACACTTTTAAAATAGAAGTGGTTATCATAGCGGAGCCGTTCCGGATCGTTGACAGTTTTCTTCGTCTGGATACAGAGAAGGATGTCGTGCATCCTGTGATCTGACTTATGAAGGTAGTGGCAATCGTTTGTGCCGACGATGGGAAGATTGAACTCGTTTGCCAGTTGTACCATCACTGGATATGCCTCAAGTTCCTTGTCGATGTAGTGGTTTTGCACCTCAACATAGAGATTACCTTTTCCCATTATTTCCATCAGCGTTTTGAGGTTCTGAATTGCTTCGTCGCGTCGATTTTCACAAAGGAGTTGCGGCACTTGTCCTTGAATACATCCCGTTAGTGCGATAATTCCGTCTCGATGCTCACGTAAGATTTCCATGTCGATGCGCGGTTTGCAATTGAAACCCTCCGTGTACCCAAGTGATACCAATTCCAAGAGGTTTTGATAACCGGTTGCATCCTCTGCGAGCAGCGTGAGGTGATATGGATCTCCGTGTTCTTGACCACGCGTCTTTCGACCCTCCTGTGCGACATACACCTCACAACCGATAATTGGGTTGATGCCTGCCTCTGTTGCCTTGTTGTATAGTTCATAAGCACCGAACATGTTTCCGTGGTCGGTGAGTGCGACAGCAGGCACACTATTCTCAATTGCCCAATCTACCATGTCTGGAATACGGCACGCACCATCAAGCATGCTATACTCACTGTGGTTGTGTAGATGAACAAATTCGGAATTGGCTACAGACGAAACGCGAGTGCCACCCCCCGGAGAACTCCCACGCTGCTGGGTAGACGGTGCAACAGCAGATTTGCTTTGCGACTCAATGCCCGCGGCAAGGATGGTAATATAAACCGTGCCTTTAGGTTCAGGATCGTCGTCTCTGTAGACCAGTCCAAAGATAATTTGCGCGTCGAATGCTTCGTCTTGCAGCACCTTCATCGCCGTATCCAATTCATTCATCACGAAGTCCTGCGGGGCAGTAATATTAACAATCAACCCAGTCGCGTTCCCGATGTTTCTTCCATCCAGCAGTGGTGAGGTGATAGCGTTTTCCATAGCAATCCGCGCTCTGTTTTCACCCGATGCTTGCCCTATGCCCATCAACACCGTGCCAGCATTCTTCATGATACTCTCTATATCGGCGAAGTCAATGCTAACCTCGCCTGAATCCGTAACAATATCGGCGACGCTTTTAACGCCAAGTAACACGGTTTCATCACTCATACGGAAGACTTCGCTCGTTGGTAATTCCAAATCCACGGTATCAAGGAGTCGCTGATTCGGTATCACGATAATGGCATCGGTGCTCTCCTGCAGTTCATGGAGTCCATGTTCTGCTTGCTCGGAGCGACGTTGTTCCTCAGAATCAAATGGACGTGTCGCAACACCTATCGTTAAAGCGCCTTGTTCCCGAGCGACGGATGCAATCAATGGAGCGGCACCTGTCCCTGTTCCACCGCCCATGCCTGCTGTAACGAAAACCATACGAGCATCTGCAACGGCGGCATCAAGCGTTTCCAAATCTTCTTCAGCTGCCCTTCTACCGATTTCAGGATTTGCATCCGCACCAAGCCCTTGTGTAGTTTCAGCACCGATCTGCACCTGTGTTGCTCCATCGCACATGCGGAGTGCTTCTAAATCCGTATTCACAGCATAAAATTCAATACCTTTCAAGCCAGATGCAATCATTCGTTTGACAATGTTGCCACCTGCGTCGCCGACACCGAAGACCTTAATTATATTTCCTGATGGCTTGGATGCTTCTTTTTTCTCCGTCATAGTTCTTCCCCCCTTAACTTCTTCAACCCCAAATTCCTCGCGCAGGAGCACCCGAATTTGGCTGAGTCTTGTCTTAACAGTGCCAACCGCCAAACCAAGTTCCGTCGCAATCTCTTTGATCGTCCACATCTCTAAGTAATACAGTACTGCGACAGTGCGCACCTTTTCTGGAAGGTGATGTACCGCTTCTGTTACAGCGACGCGAAGTTCCGTTTCTCGAAACCGGGCAAGCACATCCCGATCAATGGTTTCAGCGAGTTGCTCTGCGCTCTGAAGAATTTCAACTCTGGTGCGTGAGTTGGCGGTGTAGTACCTTCTACAAGCCGTGTATGCTACCTTCCTGAGCCAGGCACCGAAACTGCTGACTTCGCGTAAACTTCTGATATTTTCCCAAACTGCTACCCAGATATCTTGAAAAATCTCTTCAGCATCGCGGATCTGGCGAGAGTTCAAGACAACCAGTTGCCAAATTCTGGAACTGTGGCGTGCGGCGAGTTGGGCGAATGCCTCCTCATCCCCGTCTTGCACGAGCTGAATGAGTTTTTCATCTGTCAAGTCTGTGTACATTGATGAATCGTATCGCATAGACAAATTCTCAATAAGATTTGGTTATAAAGAGGGGAATTTTTGGGGAAAAGGTTTAAATTTCTTCTGTAAATAGTGGAATTTTGTGAACGATGCTTGTCGTAGGAACCTTTTATCGCCGCCGGGATGCCATATCAAATCCAACTGCGGCAACAAGCACAACCCCTTTGATTATGTCTTGCCATGAGGCGTCCATGTTTGCCATACTCATTCCGTTGTTGAGGCTTTCCATAACAAACGCGCCTAAGATTGCACCGAAGATGCTCCCGCGTCCACCCATCAAACTGGCACCGCCAATAACACATGCAGCAATAGCATCTAGCTCCAGCAGTCGCCCGGCTTCTGGGCTGGCACTTCCGACACGCGCTGTCATAACAACTCCAGCAATTGCCATCAGCGCACCCATCGTTGCAAACACGCGCAGCGTAATCCCACGGACGTTGATCCCAGAGAGGTACGCCGCCTCCGCGTTTCCACCGACTGCATACACATAACGCCCGAAACGGGTATGGTTGGCGATGAAATGGAATACGAACGCCAATCCGAATAGAATGCAGACCGGAAAGGGAATCCCCTTGTGAGTATTCATTACGGAGATGAAGGCTACAATGAGTGCGGATGTTCCTATGACCTTCAATAGAAGAACTCTTAAGGATGTTTGCTCAGTACCGTACTGGAGTTGGGCGGTTCGCTGTCGGTAAAAGCGGTAGCCATTGATACTCAATCCAATGACCATGAGTCCCCATCCGAGTGTTGACGAGAGATAGGCGTTCCCGATCGCTTTGAGCCAGTTGTCTGGAAGTAGGATGGTCTCACCTTTGGTAAATGCTAACATCAACCCGCGATACGCCAAAAATCCGCCTAAGGTGACGATGAACGCTGGGATTCGCTGATACGCCACGAGGTAACCTTGCATCAACCCCATCAGCATACCGATGCAAATGACAGCGATGAGTGTCACAAGGATCGGTTGCCCCCACCAGACGTGTATAATCGCGGCAATGGCACCGAGCAACCCGGCACCGTAGCCGACAGAGAGATCGATATTCGCAGAAACGATGACTAAGGTCATGCCAACGGCGAGGATGGCTGTGACCGCGGCTTGGCGAGAGAGATTAGAGAGGTTTCGAGTGCTGAGGAAGGTGCCGCCGGTCAGGAGCGTGAAAATCACCCAAACACAAACGAGGGCAAGCACCATCGCGTACATGCGGAGATTTAGATGCTTCATGTGGAAAGGATTTTATAGTAGATTTTAGAATTATTGGACGCTTTCAAACAGTTCCTAAGGTCTTCGTTATCGTCTACCAAAAGGGCACAAACTCACAGTTTGTGCTACAAATATGTCAGGAATCACTCCTGTTTGGGTGGAAGCCTAATCCATTTTTCAAGGGCAGCGGCATCCTCAAAAAACGAGCGCATGAGGGCAAATTCGTAGGGTGTCGAGATAGCACAGCGTAGCAGCCCTTCCCGGGAACCGTAAACTTCCAAATTCTTAAGCCAGATTTTACGAAATACGTCTGTATCCAGTGGAACCATACGACTCGGCACTACAGCTATCTTCGCTACGTTCATCGCATCGGAAGTGGACATTTTTGATGAATATGTATCCATTAACGGATCAACCAAGTGCACCTTGATAAATGCTTCCATCTCCTCTGAGTCGGAGGCAATATGCGGTTCGTTCACGGTCAGTTCACGGCATTGGAAATAGAAATCTGTGCAAATTTGAATTTGCTCATTCGTTGATTCTGCAGGAAGAATTTCTTTAAGCGTAAGCACAGTCGCTGATTTCTGTTCGGTAGTGGGGACCGCGGCGAGATAGGTCGGATAATCTTTATAGGCTGCGCCGTCCTGCTCTTCCAGATACCTCAAATACGGTTGACTCGACAAAACCGTATCCAAGTTCCCCTCTTCCTGAAGAAGTTGCGTTAAGAGTTTTTCCTGGTCTTCTGTTAGAGGTTTTTCCGCAGATTCTGTTAAGAACGCCTCCCGCTCCTCAAGTTGTGCGAACATACCCTTCATGAATCCTGCTAATTCAAAGGTATGCTTTACCGCACAACTGGAAAACAGAGCCAACATCGGAAGGAGTAGAAAAAGGTAGCGGAGAGAATTTCCCTTCAGGTTTCTGCGCATTGTAGCCACTAACCGGTTATTTCGTTCCATGGAAGTTCCTCATGTGCGTGGGCTAATGTATAAAGAGTTTCTGGAAATTTTCTGCCGTTGTTTCGCCGATTGTTTCTATAGAGGTGCCGCGGAGTTCCGCAATTTTTTCCGCTACGGCACGGACATAAGCCGGTTCGTTCCGCTTTCCACGTCGAAATTGTGGGGTCAGCCACGGACAATCGGTTTCTATCAGGAATTTATCTGATGGCACTTCTCGCGCGACTGCTTGGACATCTCTGGCATTCGGGTATGTTACAATCCCTCCGATACCGATGTGAAAGCCGATGGCGAGACTTCTGTGCATTAATTCGACATCGCCGGTAAAGCAGTGCAATACGCCTTGGATTTTCCCTTGTCGTGCTTCTAAAATGGGGAGGATGTCCATATAGGCATCGCGATTGTGGATGACAATCGGCATCTGCATCTCTTCGGCGAGATCCAACTGTTTTTCAAATGCCTCTTTTTGCACTGGGCGCGGCGAGAGGTTGCGATAATAGTCTAATCCCATTTCACCGAGTGCAATCACCTTCGGATGTGTGGCGAGTTCACAAAAAATCTTTAGCGCATCGGAGGTCAGATCCTTTGCGTCGTGCGGATGCATCCCAACGGTGGCATAGATATGCGTGTGTTCCTCTGCTAATTTCACAGCACCGAGACTGGTCTCCATGTCAAACCCTATGACAAGAATACAGGAGACTGAGGCGTCGCGTGCCCGTTTTAGCGTTGCGTCGCGATCACGGTTAAATTGGGAGAGTTGGATGTGTGCGTGTGAGTCAATAAACATTTCTGTCTGTAATCTGGGTAGGTGCGGTTTCTAACCGCCCCGGATCTGAAAGGGAGGCTAAAACTCAAAAATTTACATCAAGGGCGTTCGGATGACGGTCTCAAGTGTGTGCGCGCGGGGTGGCTGTGTTACCAGAAACAGAATCAGATCTGCGACATCTTCTGGAAGTGTGAGATGTTCAATCACATCGTCTGGATGGTTATCGCGGCGCATCTTGGTATCCACAGGACCGGGACAGACAACCGACGCCTTTACACCGTGCGGTCTCCCTTCGTTGTTCGTCGTCTCGGTGAAACCAACAACGGCGAATTTAGAGGCACAATACGCGCCACCGTTGACGTGTCCAAATTTGCCGGAGACTGAGGAGACATTGACAATGTGTCCGTACTTTTGCTCGCACATGTGGCTGAAAACGGCTTGTGTGCCGAGGAACACGCCCTTGAGATTGACTGCCATTGTCAGGTCCCAATCTTCTTCTCGGATTTTCGGGATTGGGTTGTGGATTGCGACTCCTGCGTTGTTGACAAGGATGTCCACCTTACCGAAGGTGTCAAGCGTTTGGGCGACCATAGCATCGACATCCGTTTTCGATTGGATATCGGTTTTGATGGCGAGTGCGCGTCTACCGAGTTGCTTCACCTCTTCAGCGACAGTGGTTATCTCGGTGTCCGTCCGTGCGGCAAGCACAATGTCTGCACCTTCTCTGGCAAATGCTAAGGCGGTCGAGCGACCGATGCCGCGTCCGCCGCCTGTGATAATTGCAATACGGTTTTCAAGTTTCATATTTTTAATTACTCGCAAAAAGCGTTAAATGAAGCCATTTGTTCATTGACGGTTTTCTCTCATATCCGCCTGCGCCGTTGTTGCAGGCTACCATCTTCGGTCAAAGATTGTAATATACACGCTAATCACCGCACCTCTCTCTTATGTGCCCGCAAAAATGTAGCCCGTAAGCGTAGCGGAGGGGTTTTTGCTTGGGCATTTCTTCAGATATACGGAAAGACACGTCAATACCCAAACCCAACTGACCGAACCGCAAGGAAAATTTAAAAAATTTGATAGGGCGCGAGTTTCTCCTTATTGAACAGAATACCGTGCCCCGGACGCTCAGGCGGCGAAAAGTGTCCGTCTCTGAGTGTCAAGGTATCGTCAAGCACTGGATCCAACGAAGGAATATACTCAACAAAAAGCGAATGTGGCACAGCGGCAGAGAGATGAACGTGCAAATCCATCAGGAAGTGTGGGGAGACGGAAAGACCGAAACATTCCGCCATGTGTGCGACCTTTATCCATTCAGAGATACCGCCGACGCGGACAGCGTCAACTTGTATAATATCGGCGGCACCCTGTGCAATGTATTCCTTAAAGACGTATTTATTGTAGAGAGTCTCGCCGATAGCAATCGGGATAGTGGTTTTCTCGCGCAGTGTCACATGGCTGGCCACATCATCTGCCTCGATGGGTTCTTCAAACCAGAAGAGGTCTGCTTCTTCAACACGACATGCGAGTTGAATGGCTTCGCGTGCGTTCCATTTCATATTGGCATCAATCATGAGATAGGGTTCCTGTCCGATTGCTTTTCTGACAGCGAAGATTCGTGCCACGTCTTCGTGGAGGCTGTCCCGTCCGACCTTAATCTTGATACCTTTGAAGCCTTGCTCCACAAATTCCACGGATTGCCGAACGAGTTCTTCCTCGGAAAGGTGTAGCCAGCCACCATCTGTATTGTAAACGGGGACAGCGGATCTTGCTCCACCGAGGAGTTGGTAGAGTGGCACCCCTGCGCGCTTTGCCATGAGATCCCAGAGGGCGATGTCCACTGCTGCCATACCTAAACCGACAATGCCACCTCTGCCTACCCAGTGTGTCTCCATCCACATCCGATTCCAAATTCGATCGATATTAGAGGCATCCTCTTCGAGCAGGATAGGTGTGAGGTAGGCATCCATCGTCTGCTTAATCGCTTCTCCACCCTTACCGATAGTGTAGGAGAACCCAGTCCCCACAACACCATCTACATCTTCAATCTCGATGAAAGGGAACTCCATAGAGACGAAAGTTTGGATGGCATCGACGCGCTCAACTTCGGGTGGGATGTCGTAAAGGGATGTCCGAACAGCTTTAATTTTCATTGAATTTCGCCTATTGCTTTAAGTTCTCAATCATCGCCAGTAAGTTTTGGATACAGATGCGCGAGGCTTCCTCCCCGGCTTCAGAGAATGCCTGTCCTGCTGGACGGTTGAGAATGGCTTCGTCAATTTTCAGTGAGGGTCGCCAATGCGTTTCAAGGGTAAGATGCCCTTCGTAACCGTCGTCAATGAGGGCTTGTAGTTGCCCTTGCCAGTCGATGATGCCGTCGCCGACGGGAACGGATTCTATTTCGCCTGTATCGGGGTTTGGACCTGCGTCCTTGAGGTGTGCGTGAATCATCGTCGGTTTCATACGATTGTAGGCATCAGGATACGGGGTCTCGCCACCTTTGGCGTGTGCTTCATTGGCAGGATCCCAGATACCGCGGATGTTCGAAGCGTCAATCTGCTCAATAAATTCCGCTGTAAGTTTGGCAGTGCGGAGCGAGGTCGTGGATTCGTTTTCCATGCCGAGGACGATCCCTTCACCGTCTATCATTCTACGCGGTTCATCGTAAGAAGCGATAATGTCATCCCACCGTTCCTCGGTTTCACCGGTGTCCCAAAAGACGAAAGTACGGATGAGATTTGTATCAAACGCCTTTGCTGTCCGGATAGACCCTTTGAGTATATCAAGATGTTCCTTCCGTTCTGCGGCGTTGTCCATATCGCATTTAAAGAACGGAGATGCGACGCCAATAATCTCAATGTCGGTGCCATCAAGCAAGCGTTTTATCTCGTCGATGTCGGTATCGGTGAGTTCATGCGGGAGTTTGTCCCAGACAGAGCGAATTTCGATAGAGTGTAGATTGAATTCTTTTACAAAATTGACAACAGTGGCGAAGTCTTGTGAAACTTCGTCGTTGATAACGCCGAGTTTAAACATAATCGCTTGTCTCCTGTAAATTATCAAATATGTATGCCTTTACATAGAAAACTTACCGTGGTAGACGCAGAAGATTCCGTGGCGATGCGTGTATCGGATGAAACCGTGTCCATTCACAGTGTCCCCTTAATGCTAAAATCTATCATAATATATGCGTCAGTCGAGTTCATGGCTACGTTCCAGCATGGCAGTATGGTAGCAACTTTCAAGAAATAAATCAAGCAGAAATTGGCACGTCTTCCTGTATAACTGTTGCAATACGCGTGGTAAGTATGATAAAATAAGGAACAATATAGAATGGACGTAATTTTGACGATAGTGCGCCCTCTGAGAAGACGAACCGAGAAAAAAACGCACGCGGTGTCTTGACACAACCTAACAGGTTATACTACAAAAGAGCATCATACGTAAGTCCTACTTATATATACTTTTACGGAGGAAAAATGCCCAGTACACAATTGCCCGTCCCAGAATCAGAGCGAGAGAAGATTGAGGCCCTTCTCGCCGATTGCTCCGATCAGGCAGCCATATATCAGCAACTACAGATACTTGCGAGTGCGGATGAGGAAACCCAAGTTGCCTTCGCTAAGATCGCTTCTAAACTCGTACAAGAAGCTTTGGATTCTCCGAATTTATATACAGCCCTGAATCATTTCGTGCGGTTCGCACAAGCGGCGTTGAGCCAAAAATGGCTGTATGAAGTGTTAGCGGATGTTCCGATCCTTATGCGGCGGATGATGCTGAGTTTCGGTTCGTCGTCTTATTTATCAGATATTCTTGTCCGTAATCCTGAATTTTTCTTTGATGTTCTGAATCCGAGTATCATTGATGCGCCCAAGACTCGGCAGCTGATGTATAATGAATTAGCAGAAGTGTTCATGGAGCTCAGTAATTTAGATCAGAAGTTAGGGGAGATGCGTCGCTATAAACGGCAGGAAAGTTTCCGAATCGGGTTACGCGATCTATTGGAACTCGCTGATTTGGAGACGACGACGTTAGAACTCAGCAACTTGGCAGAAGCCAGTTTACAGCACTGTTATGAACTCGGATGTGATGAGATAATGAAACCCCGTTTTGGAACGGCGATGAACGAGGAAGGAACGGGACCTTGCCAGTTCGCTATCATCGGTATGGGAAAACTTGGGGGTTATGAACTCAATTTTAGTTCTGACATTGACCTGATTTTCGTCTATTCCGATGAAGGTAAAACGGATACGGGGACAGACAATCATGAATACTACTCCCGATTGTGTGAATTCATTATTAAGGCGATGAGCGAGATAACAGCGGAGGGATATGTTTTTCGTGTAGATGTCCGTTTACGCCCAGAAAGCAGTGCTGGGGTCATCATCCGCTCTATGGAAAGTTATGAAAGTTATTACGAAGGTTGGGGCGAACTGTGGGAACGTCAAGCCCTCATTAAAGCGCGTTCTGTCGCTGGAGATATGGCATTTGGCGACACGTTCATCCGTATGATCCAACCCTTTGTGTATCAACGCTATTTAGATGGCGTAACGCTCAGTGAAATTAAAGCGGACATCCGGGGCACGAAAGGACGTATAGAAGAGCAACTCGTTCGTGAGAATTTAGACCTTGACAAACACGTTAAACTCGGTCCAGGAGCCATTCGTGATATTGAATTTACGGCACAGTGTCTCCAGATGATTCACGGTGGAAAGAAGAAATCTCTCTGTTCACAGAATACGTTGGAGACGCTTGCGGCACTGCAGGTAAATGCCTTGTTAAGTGAGGCAGATGCCGATACACTTGCGAATGCCTATCGGTTCCTACGAACCATTGAGCATCGTATTCAAATCGAAGGAGACCAACAACGTTACTCTATTCCAGATAAAGAGAGCGAAGAGTTGCAGCTCGCTCGACGCGCCGGTTACCGTGATACAGTTGAAAAGAATGCCCTGACAGCATTTCGGGAGGATTATCACAATCACGTTACACAGGTTCGTCAAATTTTTGAAAGAATCACAGCGACTCCCCTTCAAACAGAGCGTGGACTTGACATCGCCTTACTCCTCGCAACGGACGAATCCGAGCAAATTGAAGCGGCTTTGGGACCGTTCGGTTTTATGGATGCCCGCGAGGCACACCGCCTACTGAACCGATTGGCAAACGGTGGCGATGGTGTCCAATTTTCGCCCGGGATACGTCGCATCTTTTTTCAACTTGCCCCGACGCTCCTCACTATCTTACGCGATTCGCCTAACCCTGACATGGCGCTCCGTTATCTTTCGGCATTCACGGATAAGGTGGGTGCGCGTAGCAGTTATTACACGATGTTTATGGAAAAACCGTCAACGCTTGAGGCACTTGCGGGGGTCTGTGGGACGAGCCTTTACCTTGCAGAATTACTCATCAGGAGTCCTGAACTTTTCGATTTACTGACGGTGCCCGAGCTCGTAGAACAGTCTAAGACACTCGTGGAAAAACAAGCAGAGGCATTGAAAGTTGTAACAGACTCGCCACGAGATAAAATGCTGTCACTCCTCCGTCGGTATAAGAACGACGAGATTTGGCGTATCGCCCTACGAAACATCCTTGGGAACGCGACATTGCCGGATACAACGCAAGAACTTTCTGATTTGGCTGAGGCTATTTTGCAAGCCCTCTATCCAGAAATTGAAGCAGAACTCCGCGAGACGCACGGCACGCCACTTGCTCCCGATGGGACACCTGTAACGTTCTCTATCATTGCAATGGGTAAATTCGGCGGACGAGAATTGAACTTCAGCTCAGACTTAGACGTTATGTACGTCTACTCGGCAGACGGTGAAACGACACAAGGTATGCCAAACGTGGAGTATTTTTCAGCCGTCGGTTTGGAGTTAGTAAATCGACTTGCTGGAAATCAGGGGATGGGTATCTATGAAGTCGATTTGCGGCTTCGTCCGCACGGGACAGGTGGTGCGATTGCCCTGCCGTTGGCAGGCTACCAGAATTACTACAATAGCACCGCAGAAGTTTGGGAACGTCAGGCATTAACACGTGCACGCGTCGTCGCCGGAGACATAGAACACCTCGGAAACCGATTTTTGGAAATCGCCCACGCCTTCTGTTATGCGGATGCCCTAACGTCTGAGGAGATCGCTGAGATCGTACATACACGTCAACGAAAAGAAGCACAAGCGACTCGAAGGACATCTACTCGACGTAGAAGGGGTGGCAAAGCACAGACATCTACAGTTAATGTCAAGTCAGGATACGGCGGACTTGTGGATATAGAATTTGTTGTTCAAATCCTTCAATTGGTGCATGGTGGCGGAGAAACTTCTGTGCGTGTGCAAAACACACCCCTCGCGATTGAAAGATTGTATAAGATTGGGGTGCTGACAGAGGAACAACGCGATGGATTAACGGAAGCGTATCAATTTCTTAGACGCGTTGAAAACGCCTTACGGATTGTACACGATCGAGCACTGGATGAGCTTCCCAAAAATCGTGCGGAACTGGGACAGCTGGCACGCCGTCTCGGATATACAGGCAGTGACGACAAACCCGCGGCAGAAGCGTTCTTACAGGATTACGGAAAGTGGACCGAGATAACTCGTGCCCTTTTCAATGAAATTCTTGTGCAATAGATAGCATAGTGATACACGCCCATTAGCCTTTAAACTGTAGGGTATCCGTTTTGTGATTGTGACACCGAATTGACATCAACCATACAACGCTGAGGAGGCATTCATGGTATCCGAATTGCCATTTTTTGACACCCGCTCCCCGAAGAATGTAATCTTTTGCATAGGGGACGGTATGGGGTTTGAAGCAGTCAAAGCCGCGGGATATTACGCCTATGGTGAAACAGGCACTCTGTCTTTTGAAGCATTTCCACACCATGCAGAAATGGCGACTTATGCAGCAGATTCACCCATGACAGACTCCGCCGCCGCTGCAACCGCTATGGCAACGGGACACAAAGTTAACAACGGTGTCATCAGCATGGAATTTCCCGGTAGCGGTGCTCCATTGAAGACGCTCTTAGAAATTTCCAAGGCACAAGGCAGATGGACCGGACTTGTGTCAACTACCTACATCACCCATGCAACCCCTGCGGCATTTGCTGCACATAACCCCCAACGCAACAACCTCGCTGATATTGCACATGATTATCTTCATCTCACTCGCCCAAACGTCCTTTTGGGTGGTGGTGGCAATGGACTCACTGAGAAAGATGCCGAAGCCGTAGGATATACCGTCGTGACCGATCGAGAGGCATTGTTGCACCTTGATACCGGCACTGAAGATCGTGTTTCCGGACAGTTCGGCGATACGAATATTCCATACATGTTCGATGGTCCCAATGCTTTGCCCCACCTGTCAGAGATGGTGACGGTGGCATTGGACATCCTCTCTAATGCGCAAGAAGGTTTCTTCTTGCTTGTTGAGGGCGGGCGTATTGATCATGCTGGCCACTCTAATGACATTGAACGCAACATTTTGGAGACCATTGAGTTTTCCAAAACAGTTCAAACCATTATTGACCGCGTTTCTCGACGAGACGACACCCTTATTCTTGTTACTGCTGACCACGAAACGGGGGGTTTGAAAGTTCATAAAAATAACGGGAAGGGATACGTTCCTGAAATTTCTTGGAGCACAGGGGGGCACACTGTCAGCAATGTCCCGCTTTACGGTTGGGGTAGAAATGCTGAACGGGTGAGAGGCATCATGAACAATACAGACCTTATTAAGGTAGTAGGATTCCCGTCTCATTGAATTTGGGAATAGATTCGCTCACAAGAGGCGTTCAATTTTCAGTTTCCTTTTTCTTGCATGGGAGGTGTCGCGATCAGGAGATCGCTCCTACGGCATAGTCATCGGTTGTCAGTACGGGTTGTTACGCAACCCTTTCGGTAATCAGTTGTTGGATTTCACTGCGCTCTGCGCAACTTACAAATATCAACAAATATCGTCCGAATCAGGATCAGCAGGATTGAAGAATGGAAGAATCGCGATCGGGAGGTCGCTCCTACAGAAAAAACGCCTGTAAATTTTCCTTGAGAAATCGCGATGAACTTGCTAAAATAGATGCCAATTCATTTTGGAGTAGGGAGAAGAAATTTATGGTTTACGGACAAGGCACACATCAATATACTGTGCAAGAAGATTGGTGGACACTTCCTGAGGGTTGGGAATTTGGTTGGGTCCCCGCTGTCGCTGTTGATTCACAGGACCGTATCTATGTTTACAGTCGCAGTGAACACCCGATGGTCGTCTTCGATCGAGACGGCAATTTTATTGACTCTTGGGGCGATGATATTCTCAAGGACGCTCACGGGATTTTCATTGATGACGACGATAATATCTATTGTACGGAACGTGACACACACGTTATGCGGAAGTTCACTACGGATGGTGAACTCCTGATGACGCTCGGTACACCGGATGTCCCCGGGGCGGAAGGCGAACCCTTTAATAAGCCGACAGACTTGGCAGTCGGCCCCGATGGTGAACTTTATATCACCGACGGTTACGGCAACGCCCGCGTCCACAAATACTCGCCCGAGGGTGAGTTGATTAAATCGTGGGGACAGCCCGGCACAGGTCCCAGTGAGTTTGACCTCCCGCATTGTGTGAGAGTTGATCCGCGTAATAGGCTTATGGTCGCCGACAGGGAAAACAACCGCATCCAATTCTTCACCCTTGATGGTGAGTACATTGAGGAATGGGGAGGCTTGGCACATCCAGATACGATCTACATCGACGAAGAGGAACTCGTTTATATCGCCGAGTTGGATCAACGTATCACAATCATGACGTTGGATGGCGAGGTAGTCTCTCAATGGGGTAGCGAACGCGGTAGCTCCGTCCCCGGTGAATTTATGGCATGCCCACATGGGATCTGGTTGGATTCGCACGGCGATATGTACGTCGGCGAAGTTCAAGCAGACGCACGTCTCCAAAAATTCATTCGACAACGGTAGCAAGAGTAGTTTTCAGTACGCCTGCTACGCAGGCTTTTAGTTGTCAGTTATCGGTTAAGAGGTTTTCGTTTAACAAGGGAAATAGCGGATTTCGTCTGGGAATAGACGAAATCCGTCGCGCCAGAACGGATGCGCGTGTGGCATCCGAGGACAATGTATTACATTGCAAAAACACCCTTTTGTTACCGAGAACTGATCACCATAAAAGGGCGAGGTCTCTGTGCCTCGCCCGTTCCTACATTCAGGTTGAGCATCATGGCAGAAGGCTTCTCGTTTTTCCAGAAAGTGAATAAGGATTTTGACAAGGCTGCCCGATTCACTGGCTATCCGCGCGGGCTTTTGGAGCAGATAAAGATTTGTAATAGCTCCTGCCATTTCACGTTTCCAATCAAACGGGATGACGGGACAATTCAAACCATACACGGCTGGCGTGCAGAGCATAGCCACCATATTCTCCCAACGAAAGGTGGCATCCGCTACAGCACTCTCGTTAACGAAGACGAGATAATGGCACTTGCGGCGTTGATGACCTACAAGTGCGCGCTTGTTGACGTGCCCTTCGGTGGTGCTAAGGGTGGCATTCAACTGGATAGACGCGAATATTCCGAAAGCGAACTGGAGCGCATTACTCGTCGTTACACATACGAACTGATCCAGAAGAATTACATCGGACCCGGGATAGATGTGCCGGCACCGGATTTCGGTACTGGTGAGACCGAGATGGCGTGGATCCTGGATACCTACATCACAATGGCACCTGACAAGCTGAATGCCACTGCCTGTGTAACAGGTAAGCCGATCGAACAAAACGGAATTCATGGGCGGAAAGGTGCGACTGGACGCGGGGTCGCCTTCGGTTTACAAGAAGCATGCAGTTTTGCAGAGGATATGAAACCGCTTGGGCTATCTCCCGGTTTAGACGGAAAAAGCATCATAGTCCAAGGATTCGGTAACGTCGGCTACCATGCGGCAAAATTTCTGATGGAGGCGGATGCACGCATCATTGGGATTATTGAGCGAAACGGCGGCATCTATGATCCACAGGGATTTGATGTCGAAAAAGTCGCCGTGTATCGTTCGGAAACCGGATCGATTCGCGGGTACCCGGGTGCTGAACGCATTGAGAATCCGAATGATGGTCTGGAATTAGCATGTGATATTCTAATCCCCGCTGCGCTTGAAAATCAACTCACAGCAGAAAATGCGCCCCGAATCAAAGCCGCTATTATCGCTGAAGCTGCGAATGGACCCACGACCCCGACTGCCGATGAAATTCTCCAAGAACGAGGGACTATGATTATACCGGACACTTTCCTCAACGCGGGCGGTGTTACTGTTTCGTATTTCGAATGGCTTCGGAATCTATCGCATGTACAATTGGGGAGACTCGGTAAACGTTTTGAAGACCAAACCCAACACGCGATGCGCCATGCTATTGAGAAAGCGACTGGCTATAAGTTCTCAGAAGACGAACTTGAGTTGATACACGGTGCCGATGAGGAGGATCTCGTAAACTCTGGACTCCAAGATACAATGATAACTGCGTATCAAGAGATACGTGAAACCCGCATACAGTACGGCAGCAAAAATGGTCCTGTGGATTACCGAACGGCGGCATTTATCAATGCTATTCATAGGATCGCACAGTCCTATATGCAGTTAGGTATTTTCCCGTAAAAGGAATGGAGAGATCGCGTTTTTTCTGAATAATCACGTTGCGATTCGCGAAAGGAGGGATACAAATGGCCTATAGCAACTTTACATTAGAAGGGGTATTGTCAACCTTTCAACTGGAAAAGGTTGAATCGGTCAGGCTTTTTTCTGAAATAGAGCCGGTGGCACCGCGTCCACATTTCAAAGCCGAATTAGAAGAAAAGGCGATCTTAGCTGCTACTATTGGAACAGAGAAAGCCCGTTCAGAATTGATTGTCGCCGACGTGCTATTTGAACTTCGTAAGCATTTAAACAGCCGCATCAGTCTTTTTTCTGGAATTGATTTCAGCGTTGACGCTGAGAATGACCTGACAGGTGTATGCGATTTTCTAATAAGCCTATCTCCAGGGCAATTGCTGGTAGATGCACCGGTCATTGTCCTTGTCGAAGCAAAGAAAGAAAACTTGATCGGAGGTCTCGGACAATGCATAGCGGAGATGCTCGCCGCTCAACGCTTTAACGCAGGAAAAGGAAATAACATTCCTTGCATTTATGGAGTTGTTACTTCAGGGACAGACTGGCTATTCCTTAAATTGGTAGAAAAGTCCGTGCACGTTGATTTGACTATCTACCCAATTGCACAATGTGATAAAATTTTCGGTATCCTTACGAACATGGTCGCTCAAAAAGCGTGAGACCTTCGAGCGACCGCTACTGGAGAAAAAATGATAGCGTTAAGTGTGAATGTAAATAAAATTGCAACATTGCGGAATTCGCGAGGTGGTGATATTCCGGATGTTCTCACCGCTGTTGACACCTGTGTCGCCGCTGGTGCGCAAGGTATTACTGTGCATCCGCGTGAGGATCAGCGTCATATCAGACCTACAGATGTGCAAGACATCGCCGAACGGTTAATAGAAATCAATACCCAAAAAATACCCAACATTGAATATAACATTGAAGGCGATCCGAGACCCGATCTTATTGATATGGTGCTACGCACTAAACCGACGCAATGCACGCTTGTCCCTGTTGTCACGGGCGAGATAACGAGCCACACCGTCTGGGATATCCGCAAAGATGGCGATATGCTGAAACCGATCATCGAAGCGTTGAAAAATGCGGATATCCGTGTGAGCCTATTTAGTGGAACCGATGTGGAACAGATAGCAAGGACGCATGACATCGGCGCAGATAGAATTGAACTGTATACTGCCCCTTATGCGATGGCAGAGACAAAGACGGAAATCGAACACGAGTTCGCGCTTCTGGAAACTGCGGCGGTGAAAGCAATGGATTTAGGGCTTGGAGTCAACGCAGGACACGATCTGAATCTTGACAATTTACCATTGATGCAGAAATTAACGGGACTCCTTGAAGTTTCTATTGGGCATCATTTGATGGCAGACGCGCTCTATATCGGATTGGAAGCCGCCGTCAAAGCCTATCGACGTGCGTTGGGGCAGCAGACGACATGACAGCATCCAAAACATGTGCCATCTTCGACTTAGATGGCACAATCATCCGTCTCTCCTCAGAGCAGGTTTTTCTGACATATCTGTTGAACCACGGCGAGATTCCTATACCGAATTTGCTTGCGTGGACATCCAATTTCCTGAGGGTTAAGTCCCTACCCGTGGCGAAATCTAACAAAATTTATCTCCGCGGTTTAGAAGAAGATCACATCCATGAGATTGCACGCCGCTGTTTTGTTGACGCATTGCGTGCGAGTATCGCGCCCCACATTTCCGATTTGATCCATGCCCACCGCGCCGAAGGTAGGACAGTCATTCTCATGTCGGGTTCGTTGTCGTTCCTCGTCCAGCCATTTCATGAGTATTTTCAAACCGATATGATGGTCGCTCACGAATTGGAGGTGGTCGATGGAAGGTTTACGGGAAAACGCATCGGACTGCATCCTTTCGCAGAAAACAAAGCGAAACTTGCCCAGCAACTCGCGACTAAACACGGTTTTGACCTGAGTGATTCTTATGCATACGGAAATCACCGCACGGATGCATACAAACTGGAATTGTTCGGACATCCTGTTGCCGTCAATCCAGACCAACAACTCAGGCGCATTGCGACGGAAAAGGGTTGGGACATAGAAAAATGAGACTTGAAAAGTATATTGCTACCTCAGGAATCGCCTCTCGGCGGTCGGTGAAAAAGAGCATCCAAGCCGGTTTAGTCACCATCAACGGCGAACCCGTTTTGGTTCCGGGACACCCAGTTAACATAGGAATCGATGCTGTTGAATTCGAGGGGAAACGGGTTGAACCCTTATCAGAACACATCTATCTGATGCTGAACAAACCCGCAGGCTACCTAACGACGCGCCGCGATGAACGCAGGCGACCTACCGTCATGGATCTCGTCGCAGATCTGTCTGATACCATCTATCCTGTCGGACGCTTGGACTTGGAGACCGAAGGACTTCTTCTTTTCACAAACGATGGAGACTTTGCTTATCGGTTGCTACATCCGAGCCATGAAGTAGAGAAAATTTATCTCGTGTGGGTGAAGGGTGTGCCGAGCGACGATGCGGTTCAAAGGTTGCGTCAAGGTGTCACGATTCCGAGCGGCACAACGGCACCAGCGAAGGTCAAACGTTTAAAAGTAAGTAAAGATAGCACGACAACGAAATTTGAGATAGTAATTCACGAGGGGAAGAAACGACAGGTACGTTTAATGTTTAAAGCCGTGGGGCATCCGGTAATCCGTTTGAAACGGGTCCGAATCGGTAATTTGAGGTTAGGCAATCTTCCATCTGGAGGGTATCGATTTCTAACCTCAGAGGAGATCTCCAAGTTGATGCCGTAGGTGCGATATAAAACCGCACCTACCGGGGATTGTTAGTGAGACTTCGCCAAATCTTTGACCCGTTCCAGCATCGCTTCGGCGTTCTGTCTTATGTTCTCGTCCTTAGCATGGTGGGATAATTTCTCAAGCGTCGCGATCGCATCTTCATAATTCCCTTTGATGGCATACGTTACGCCGAGATAGTATTGGGCGGGTTCATGTGCCTTGCTCTTCGGGTATGTGTCTATGACGGTTTTGAAGTGCCAGACAGCCTTTTCAAAGTGCGTTTCCGCTTTTTCACTGTTTTCAAGCATAGCCCCTTCAACGAGCGCGCCATAAGCGAGTCCCAATTGGTTGTGCAGGTTCGGGATGAGTTTCGTGCGATTTTTTGGGTCATGCGCAAACGCTTTCTCACTGAACAAGACTGCTTCTTCAAGCTGCATCCGTTGGAGGTAGGTTAGCGCGACTTGAGCGTTGAGTTTGGCATCATCCGATTTCGCCTTCAATTTTTCCAATTTCTCTTGAAATTCCGCCTCTTTTTTCAAGGCATCTTCCATAATCGGTGAAAATTGATCGGGTGTGAGAAATCCTGAAGCCCTTTGGATAAGACCGCCATCCGGACTGACGAACAGGACCGCTGGGTAAGCAGTGACACCATACCGACTCCGCGTCTCTTCATTGATTGGACGTTCCTTATCCTCTGGGTTCACCTTGACGGGAACAAACTTTTCAGAAAGCTCGATAATGTGTGCATCCGTAAACGTTTCGGCATCCAGCCGCTTACAGAACCCTCACCAATCGGTGTAGAAGTCCATCATCATCGGTTTGCCGGTCGTTTTGGCTTCTGACATACTCTCTTCGATTGACTGACTCCATTGGACCTCTTCGCTCGCGATGAGTATCGGTACTGTCCCTACCATCAGCAGTAGGACACCGAATGACATGCGGCGAAAAACAGAATTGAACATTATTCTTCTCCTTTTTTGTTTAAGAACACCTTAATTTACGATTCCATTAATCTCAGTAGGACTCTTGGTGCATTTGCATTACTATTCAGTCGGAGTCTCTTCTTCGCTTTGCTCAAGTGCAGCTGCGCTGGTTGTTTTGCTCCTAACATGATTCTCCGTCAGGGCTATTTAGTTCTAAGGTTTTGCTCCGATTTACACGAAAGGTCGCGATCAGGAGATCGCTCCTACAAGGGATTCCTAAAACCGAAAATCTCGGAAAACTGAATGCCCCTAATTCTCCCTTTGTGATGTTGTTCTCAGAACCAATGCCCTCTGCTCGCATGCAGGAAATAGACACACCTAATTACGATAAAAGTTCTAATTTTGTTCACTTTCCGACACAGAACTGAGAGAAGATTCTATCCAAAATATCTTCAGTTGTCGTCCTACCGACGATGTCTCCGAGACCGTCCAAACTGATTCGCAGATCAACAGCGACGAGATCAGGAGGCATACCGTTTTCGAGACTCTCTATCGCATAACCGAGTCCTTCGCCCGCGCGTCGGAGTGCTTCTTGGTGACGAGCGTTTGTCACAATCGGCGATTCACCGACGACCAATTCACCCCCAAGCAATTCCTCACAGATCACAGATTTTAGGGCATCAAGCCCTTTGCCCTCAGGAATCACTGTCTCGACAACCCGCTTTTTAGGACAGTGTACAAGCAACGTCGTTGACGGTGTTACAACCGGTAGATCCACCTTGTTAAGGATAAGAATTCCCTTGGCTGATTGTGCTATTTGTAAGAGTTCGAGATCTGCGTCGTTCAACGGTTGCGAGGCATCGAACATTAACAGTAACAATTCTGCCCTGTCAATCACCGCTTTGCTCCGTTCAACGCCCTGCTGTTCTACAATGTCATCTGTGTGTCGAATCCCAGCGGTATCAATGAGTTTCAAGGGGATACCGTTGACGTTAATTGTTTCTTCAATTGTATCGCGTGTTGTGCCGGGTATGTCTGTAACGATTGCGCGTGTCATTCCAACGAGCGCATTGAGCAGACTTGATTTTCCGACGTTGGGTTTACCCAATATAGCGACATTGACACCTTCTGTGATAATTCTCCCTTCGTCGGCAGTGTCGAGCAGTGCTGTCAAGTCGGTCTGAACAGCCCGCGCCGTCTTGAGTTGTGTCTCCACCTGCATGAAATCCAGATCTTCCTCGGGAAAGTCAATAGATGCCTCAATTTCTGCGAGCAAGTCAGCGAGTCGGTCGCTAAGGGAATTTACAGTATCAGAGAGTTTTCCGGCGAGTGCCTCTATAGCGATTTTTCGGCTAAGATCTGTTTTTGAGGCGATGAGTTCGGCGACTGCTTCCGCTTGTGCTAAATCCAGTCTTCCGTTGAGGAAGGCACGTTTCGTAAATTCTCCCGGTTCGGCGACCCGCGCCCCGTTCTTCACCACCAAGTCTAACACCGCTATGAGTGTCACCGGACCGCCGTGGCAGTTAAATTCGACGATGTCCTCACCGGTATATGTCTTCGGTGCGTGCATGATGCCGAGTAACACTTCGTCGATGGTTTCGCCAGAGGCATCTGTATCCACAACGTGTCCGTACGTAAGCGTATGTGTTGACAATTCTGTGGGAGACACGCCGCGCGGCGATCGGAACAACTCAGCAGCGATTGGTAGAGCAAGGTCACCACTCACTCGAACGATGCCGATGCCAGCTTCACCCCGTGCTGTTGCGATGGCAACAATCGTATCATGGAATTTCATAGGATAGTTGTCAGCAGTCGGAGTAGTGGTTGTTGGTGCGTTCCGCTTCGCTCCACTGTCAGTTATCAGTTGTCAGTTACAAGAGGCATCTGCTAAACGAGGGGAAACACCCAAGCAAAAACACCTCTTCACCGAAAACTGAAGACTGAAAGGATTTTCGGAGAAAATCCGAACCGATAACTGACAATCCTTTTAAGGTTGTTGCGTTGTGACGACGACGCGTCGCATTTCACCGTCGCCTTGACTGTAGGTAGACACGACTTCGTCCGCTTTTAAGGTGACATGAATGATACGCCGATCGCGTGCGGACATCGGTGCGAGGACAACTTCTCGATCGGTATATCTGACCTTTTCAGCGACTTGGTGTGCCATTTCGATGAGTCGTTCTTCTCGGCGTTCCCGATAGCCCTCTGTGTTGACGAAAACGCGTCTTTTCACAAGCGAGGCTTTATTAACGATACAATTAAGCAAACGTTCGATTGCATCGAGGGTCTGTCCGTGTTTCCCGATGAGCAGTGCGGGGCTGTCAGTAAGGATATTGAGGTGCGTGCTTCCGTCAACAAAGTTTGATTCGACCTCTGCATCAATCCCCATCCGGCTGAGCATCTCCTTTAGGATTGTCTCCGGTGCGGAAGAGACATCTTGTTTGAGCGTTGCGCGGATTTTCGCCGGTTTAGCACCGAAGTTTAAAATTCCTTTCGTAGGTTCGTTGACGATGTCAATGGTGACCTGATCCCGAGTGGCTTCGAGTTCGGTGAGCGCGTGTTCAATCGCTTCCTCCACTGTATCGCCTTCGGTTTCGATGTAGTGCTGCATAAATTAATATTCTCCTCACATGATTGCTTCCATACACAATTCTTCATGTTCACCAATTGTGGGAATCGCGAGCACAGCTCGCTCCTACAACTCTCAGGATAGTCCTACTTTCGTTTGGAGTTGTTCCTTTTTTTCGTGTCCGCTGGTGCGGATTGATCCTCGTCAGTTTCGCTTCGGTTTTGTAAGTATTGTTGCGCTATTGTGAACACATTATTGCATAGCCAATACAACACAAACCCGGATGCCCAGTTATAAAAGATGAAAATAAAAATGAGCGGCATAAACTGCATTAATTTCGCTTGCATGTTGTCCGTTGTCGGTGCCATATTGCCGACGAATTTCTGTTGGAGCCAAGTTGTTAATCCGTTTATTATAGGCAACAGGCGGACGGCATCTATTTGCGTGACAATCAATGGAATTGTAAAAGGTAGATTAATTAAAGTGTCAGGAGCAGAAAGGTCATCAATCCATAAAAGGAAAGGTGCTCCACGGAGTTCGACTGCGCTTCCGAGAAGTGCGAAGAGTGCCCAAAAAATCGGAATCTGTGGCAGCCATGGTATACAGCCCCCTAACGGATTGACACCGTGTTCCTTGTAGAGTCGCATCGTGGCACGATTGAGTTTCTGTGGGTCATCCCTGTACTTCTCCTTCAATTCCACCAACTGCGGTTGAAGTTTCTGCATCTCCTTCATAGATTTATGTGCTTTGCGTGTGAAGGGATAAGAAATTACCTTCACCAAAGCGGTCAGGAGGATAATCGCGATGCCGTAGTTCCCAAAGATACTGTGCAAGCCCTTGAATACCCAGAGCATTCCCCATGCGAGGGGCCAGAAGAATCCGAAGTCGATGATTTTCGAGAGACGCACTGGATTTTCAGGTGCATTCGGTGCTTCTATACTCTTTAGAATTGTATCGTCCTTGGGTCCGACGTAGAGCCGAAAAACATCCGTCCTTTTTTCCTGCGCAGCGAGGTAAAAACTGGGGAGTACGAGTGCAGCGGTCTCCGTCGGTGCGGTGACAGCGATGTTAGTTGTAACATTTGCCTGTGGCGTTTCTATAAATTTATATGTAGCGGCAAGTTGCTGATCTGGAATCATCAATGCGCTGAAGTACTGGCTGTCCATCCCTGCCCAGAGCACCGTCGCTAAAGCCTGTTCAGATTTGAGTTCTCGTCTCGGTTTGTCCTCACCGATATACGCTTTTGCGCCTTCACTGCCGCGTCGCCCACGCTTGCCGCTCTTCTTTTCATGTGGGAGCAGATCGGCATTGATACCCCGTCCCCACTGAATTTGGTATCCGTTTGTGGGTTCGGTCCCACCCATAAGCAGTGGTTCGTCAGAGACATTTTGGAAGGTTAGCGTCATGTCAACGAAGTAACTGTCTGGATTGAAGGTGAACTGCTTTGCGACTTGTAGTTTCTCTCCGATTGTTGTCCCAAAGACGAGTGTGCCAGTTTTTTGTCCGTTTGTAATATCAACTTCGGATTTGTCTGCCCTCCATGTAGCGCGGATTGAATCGAGTTGTAACTGAGAATTTCCGAAACGAAGTGCAAGGCAGTTAAGTGCGTTTTCAGGAATCAGGTTCAAAGGGCTTTTGTCAGCATCCGTTCGGTCTGGAAAGTGATTTAATTGCCACTGTTTAGCGATTGCGAGTTTTTCGTTAAAAACAATAGTGTAGTTATCGGTTTGGACGTTGACTTTTGCGTCGTCTGGACTTTCCTCAACCGGTGTCCAGAGGTCAGGGCTGACGGATGCATCGGTTCCATCAAGCGTTTCCCGCGCCGCGGTATCCGGTTGTGTTTCGCCTGGACCTGGTGCCGTCGGTGTCTCGGTAGTTGCGGGATCATCGGGTTGAGGGGCAAAACGGTTGCCGAAAAATAGGCTCCATCCGATCATCACAGCAATCATTAGAACCAATGCAAGAATGTAACGTGCTCCCATGGAGATTAAATACTCCTCACTTTTTGTGTTTTTTATTTTTTAATTTTACCTTGCGGATTTTTAATTTTACCTTGCGGAGGAACAGCGTGCGTTGGAACTTTGATGTGCGTTCCTCATATCCGCCCTCCACTACGTTACGGGCTACGCGCTTCGGTTTAACAAAAACCTCTTAACTGAAAACTGACTGCTAATTGGCATACCTGCTATTTTAGAGGATCAAAACCCCCTGGATGGTAAGGATGGCATTTTGAAAGTCGTTTAATTGTGAGCCAACACCCTTTAAGCGTGCCGTAGCGTTTCAAGGCTTGGAGTGCATATTGCGAGCAGGTCGGATAGAATCGGCAGGACGGTGGCAGCAGCGGCGAAATAAAGCGTCGATAAAAGCGGATGGGTTGTAGAAATATCATTGTCCCATCCAACTTATAGCGGGTCCGCTGGTTCTTATTTTGGTTTACATCTTCTTCGTGGTGCTTGCAACGCGGCATGCCCCTATCCTTACTGATTTCTATCGTTTCTACCTTGCCTTAGCATGTTACTGGCTGGTTTTTTTAAAATAGATGCTTTGCGAAAGAGGTGAAACAATCCATCTTTTGCTTCTTGACACGTGAGTTGACGCGCTTGGGTTCTTCCAACGACTACGATGTCGTATTCCGTTTTTATTTTCGGGTGTAACTGTCGAAACGATTCACGGATGAGTCTTTTGACCCGATTCCGTTGAACGCTTTTTCCGACTTTTTTGCTGACGGTTATCCCTAATCGGAGGCTATTGAAATGGGTGTGAAACACGTATATCACAAAGTAGCGATTCCAATACTTACTGCCCTTTTGATAGGCACGTTGGAATTCCCAACGCTTTTTCAGTTTTTTTGGATCTTGCATGATTCAGTTGATATACAGATATTTTCTCCACGATGGGTGGCACCCGCGAAAATGACGATTGAGTTGCAAATAGGTCAAAATTGAGGGTGTTTTCGGTTGACGCTGCAGTTTCAGTCGTGCTTCGTAGAGCATTTTACTGCCCTTTTTGTTATTACATTTTTTGCAGGCTGTCACAACGTTCTCCCATGTTGTTTCTCCACCGCGAGAGATGGGTACCACATGGTCCATCGTGAGCTGCGCTGCTGGGAACTCGCTATGACAGTATTGACATGTATACTCGTCTCGGACGAGAACATTCCTCCGTGAAAATTTGACGACGCTGCGCGGGACGTGGACGTAGTTTACTAACCGAATTACATGTGGGACTTTCATCGCGGCACTCGGTGAATGAATCTCAACATCAGAGACTTCTTCAGTCTGTGCAGTGCCCTTAAAGACCATTTTCATAGCGCGCCTGAGGTTGCAAACGTTGATTGCTTCGTAGCTGGCGTTAAGTACTAAGACAGATATTTCCACGTGCATTCCCTCTAACTTAGACAACTATCTTTAACCACACTAACTCCTATAAATTTTAACACATTTTCAGGGTAATTGCAACTAAAATCTCCGTTGTCAGTAGGCAGAAGAATAGCGGTCAGCGGTCAGGGCGGGTGCTACGCGCCCTTTCAGTTGACAGTAAGAACGTGCGATGAATCGCACTACTACAAACGTATTTGCTCATAATCCAGAACTATTTATTACCCGTTCGTCTGAACAATCCGATTCGTTTTTTAAAATTAAATGATCCTATAGCAAGGGAAATAAAGATACACCTGACGCACAATTTTGTGTATAATGTCTATAGAACACAAGTTAGGTAGGCGAGGTTGGGAAACCTCGCCAGGGAAGGCGTGGAGTAGTTCTAATCTGAGAGGAATTTGAATGCACAATAGGTTGCGAGACGCTATTGCGGTTTTGAGTCTTACGTTTATTTTTAGCAGTTATGCATCTGATATTCGATTCGTGGACATCACTGAACAGGCGGGCATTCATTTTCAGCACGCTGGTGGTATCGACTTGCGTGTGGTACCTGCGCTCGTCGGTTCGGGTGCAGCGTGGTGCGACTATGACAACGATGGCAAGTTAGATCTTTATATTGTCAACAGTGCCTTGGTGCGACCGGCATCAAATACGGTACTACCGAAGAATGCCCTCTATCGAAATAACGGCGATGGAACCTTTACTGATGTAACGGATACCGCTGGGGTCGGCGATACGGGTTGGGGGATGGGATGTGCCTTCGCAGATTACGACAACGATGGCGATTCCGATCTTTATGTCACGAACTATAAAGCGAATCAGTTCTATCGGAACAACGGCGATGGGACTTTCAAACGTTTCTCATCTGGGGCTGGCGGCATCGGTCATGACGGTTTCGGTGCAGGGATCGCTTGGGGTGATTATGATCGCGATGGCTACCTCGATCTTTACGTCGGCAACTACATCGAATATACCAAAGTTCCACAAGGGGATGAAGTCTTTTTCCCGTATGATTTCTTCGGACAGGCAAATCTTCTCTATTTAAATAAAGGGGATGGCGGTTTCATCAACATTACGGATGCCGCTAAGGTGAATGGTGGGTTTCATCTGACGCTTGGTGTCGCGGCGGCGGATTACGATGCCGATGGCGATCTGGATCTGTATCTCGCCAACGATACCGATCAGAATATCCTCTATCGCAATGATGGGGAACTAACGTTCACGAATACGAACCGTCCAGATGCGAGGAGTCGCACCGGCGATATACGGAGTGGTATGGGTGTTGCTTGGGGCGATTACGATGCCGACAACGATTTGGATCTCTTTGTTACAAACTGGCTGGATGAAAACAATGTCCTTTACAAAAATAATGGTGATGGCACTTTTACCGATGTTTCTGCCCGGAGCGGCGTTTTTGAGTCAGGACTTGGTAAAACATGTTGGGGGACTGCCTTGTTCGACGCGGATAACGATGGCGATCTGGATCTCTTTTTCTCGGCAGGACACATCGATCCGGCTTCATGGGAAGCACATGGACAAGCGGATGTCTTTCTCCAGAACAACGGTGACGGCACCTTTCTTGATATTTCTGATGCTGTGGGACTTCGGCAATCCAGCTCGCACGGGGTTGGTAGAGGTGTAGCGGTTGCGGATTACGACACCGATGGCGATCTGGATCTCTTTATCGTCAACAGTGGTGGAAAGCCGATGTTGCTCCGAAACGATGGTGGAAATCAACAGCAGTGGCTTCAGATTCGCACGGTCGGCACAGTGAGCAATCGGGACGGTGTTGGCGCACTCGTGAGAGTGAGTGCTGGCGATCTTCATCAGATTCAGCAGGTGGCGGCAGGCGACAGTTATCTTTCTCAGAGCAGTATTGATGTCGAGTTTGGGCTTGCACACCACAAGACGGTGGATCGAGTTGTTATTCAGTGGCCGAGTGGTATTGTACAAACTTTGACCGATGTGCGAGCGAATCAGCGGCTTGTTGTGGTTGAACCCTCGGAATGATCAGAGCCATTCAGTTTTCGGTTCTTTGAGTCCATTCTTGCGAATAGGTGCGCGATGCTATCCGCAAGCATCGGGGTTACAAACCCCTCCCACAGAGTGATTTGTGACAATTGAATGGCTCTGTCGGAATGATACGAAAATGTTGCAATTACGAAGCGGATGTGTTATTCTTAATTCAATATGTTCACGTTTCTTAAATTACTATAAGGAGGAAAACATGCGACGAAGTTTATTTTTATTGGTTCTGATTGCCGTATATGTTGCGGTAACGATTATCCACGATGCGGGTTCAGCCGAAGAGATTCGAGTATGGGGTGGCAAACTGGAGGATTTCAAAGATTCCGATGGCCGTATTTGGCACGGTGGACAGAACGAGAAAGAGAAGTGGGGCGGATGGATCGATCTGCAGCCTCGCATCGCTGAAGTCCGAAACCTTACGAAAGATGCCCAGAAATTGGCAAAGAAAGAAGGGTACGATGAAGAACTCTTCTACGCTGTGAGTTGGGCGAAGTTCCCTGATGTCGTCAAGGTCGATCTGAATACGGGTAAAGGCACTTTCAATGTCACCTATCTCGTGGGTGAACACTGGTCTCCGAACAATCGTGGTTTCGATATTATTATTGAAGAAGAGATTGTCGAGCCGCTTTATGTCACCCCCGGCAAAGACGAGATAGATATTAAGCGATATGAGGGCATTGAGGTTAAAGACAAGGTCATGAGTCTTGAGTTTGCTGGCAATCAGAAGACTGGCAAGGGCGATCTCAATGCGATGTTCAGTGCGATAGAGGTAACCCCCGTATTAGCCGTTGATCCGAAACAGAAACTCGCTACGACCTGGGGAGCTCTGAAAGGGGAGCGGAATTAACGAATAATGGGAGGTATTTTGATGAGATTATTAAGTATTTTGATGGTTGTCGCTTTTCTGGGGATTCTCGCAGTCCCGTCGTTGCTACCGGCTGAAGAATTTCGGGTGTGGGGTGGCAAGACAGATGACTTCACGGATTCCAAAGGGCGCGTCTGGCACGGGGCGCAGCAGGAGAACCAATCCTGGGGTGGATGGATTGAAAAACTTCCCCGTATTGCTGAAGTCCAAACCTTGACAGCGGATGCACAAGCACAGGCAGAAGCCGCTGGCTACGATGTGGAACTTTTCTATGCTGTGAGTTGGGCGCAGTTCCCTGACACCGTTAAGTACCAGTTCAAAACCGGCGATGGTGTTTTCGATGTTACCTATCTCGTGGGTGAGCACTGGTCACCAAATAATCGCGGTTTCGACATTTTCATTGAAGAGGACAACGTTGAGCCGCTTTACGTGACACCCGGTAAAGATGAGATTGACATCAAAATGTATCCCGGGATTGAAGTCAGCGATGGCACGCTTGATCTCCACTTTGCAGGAAACGCGGAGACGGGTGCAGGCGATCTGAACGCAATGTTCAGTGCTTTGGAGGTTGTGGCGGCTGTAGGTACTGCTGTAGATCCGAAGGCGAAACTCACGACAACGTGGGGTGCGCTGAAAGACAGCCATCAGTAAAGACACACCGAAATTAAAATGTCCGCGGTATTCTCGTTACCGTGGGCATTTTTTTCTGCATCGATAAATGCGGGTGCGGTTGGGAAACCGCACCTACCGTTTTAGTCGTCAGCAGTCGAGAGGAATATCATACTTTAGGGGTCGTCAAATCACCGCTTAGTATTGTAGGACACCAGAATTTTTCAATGTATTCAATGATGAGTTGTGTGCCCTCTTCGTGGCTGACGTAAGGCGGTTTGAACGGATTGTACATCGCATCTGTGAGATCGCGTGCGAGAACAGCGTTCAGCCCCCAACGCACCATCTGTTTAATGGCGAAGGAACGTCCGAGGACGCACATGTTGGTGTGGACCCCCATGAAAATGATATTTTTAATACCTTTGTGATCCAGCAGATTATATACCTCCTGCCCATTGTCACTGATAGCATCTATATCAGAGATTTCAATAGCCGGGTGTTGGCGGTGCCATGCTTTGTAACCATCAGTTTCGCCGGTATCTGAGCCGCCATCGGAAGCATCTACAGGTAAAGGAGGATCAGGCAGTTCGCGTTCTGAGGGTGGATCGGCGTGCGGTAATTCTAAGACTCCGCGGCGCGCTGGATGCGCCTCGTAGAAGTCCATTGTATCGGATGGCGCGTGGATAATCTGTATCCCCTGATCTCGCGCCCGTCCGAGTACGATGTTCATCCGGGGTGCCATCACGTTGACCCGTTCTGTTGCTCCCCACGACCAATGTTCGTTCCACATATCAACGACAACGATGGCGGTTTCAGAGGTGTTCCAGTTGACCTCTTCTTCGATGACCCGCCAACCATTTCTGCCGACCGTCCGTGCTTCCTGTCGGCGGATTGAGAGCGACAGGTTTGTCGTCGCTGAAAAGGTCTGACTCAATAAGTTAAACAGCATGAATTTCTACTCCTTTTCGGAAAACGTAAGCGTCTTTATAACGTCCGTAGTAGTTCTTTCGGATGCCACAGATGCGGAACCCGAATTGTCGGTAGAGATACTGTGCCGGTAGATTGCTGACGGCGACTTCCAAAAACACCTCGTGCGCATCATGTGCCTGTATCATTTTTAGGGCTAATGCGAGCAGATATTTGCCGATGCCTTGCCGCCGATAGACAATCGGCACTGCGAGGTTCAGGATATGCGCCTCTTCATGAAGAACACTGAACACGATGTAACCCACGATGGTGTCCTCTCGCCGTGCCACGTAAAAATGTTCGTATGATCGAGGTCGTTTCAGAGACAATGCGTAATAGGTTTTGCTCCATGGGTCCTCAAAGCACTCGTTTTCGATTTTTTGTACTTCCTGCAGATCACACAAGCGCATCGGTTCAAACGTGAGGTCTGGGAGCGGGTTTTGGGTTATCATCAGCGTCAACGTGTGTAGGAAAACCAAAGAGAATCAGAGTTAGTGTGGCTCTTATAAAGATACCAAAGTATAGCACGATGTGGAGTTTGATGTCAATTGAGATGCTTTTCAGTTTTTATAGTAGATTTTAGAATTAGTTTGCCATGCTGCATCGGCGAGATTAGAAACCTCACCAGCGTAGAGGGTGAACCCATTAAGAAAGTCGGGGTTGAAAACCCCTCCCACAAATTATTGACATGTCTATTTATTTTTCGGATTTATCACAGTAGTCAATCATCGGCGGTCAGTAAGTGTCGCGAACTGGAGCTTCTTCCTACAGGAAGAGGTCGGGAATCGGAGTTCCCTCCTACAGAAGAACTAAAAGGGTCTGTCCGTACGTTTTTCGGTGTTGCCTTTTTTCAGGGAGTCTGTTATAATGCATTTATGTGGAATCTGCCAAGAAGAAGGAGCATACTATGAAAGATTTTGGTTTTACAGGCGGACGACCGGATCCGTATACATTTCCGACGGAGGGTTTAATTGCGGCGAGTGAAAAGGCTCTTCGTAAGTTGGGTGGCGATCTGGTTAACTATCCGGGTGAATCAGGCTATCAAGGATTGCGGGAACTGGCATCCATGCGGTTTGAAAGACGCGAAGGTGTTCCGCTGCCGATTGATAATATCTCAATTACCTCAGGCTCTATGCAGGCACTGGAATTGGTCCTGGGGACGTTGATTAATCCGGGCGATACGGTACTGACAGAGGAATATACTTACAGCGGCACCTTGGGTATCATGCGGCACTTCAAGGCGAATATCGTGGGAGTGCCGATGGACTATACCGATGGCATGAATATGGATGCCCTGGAGTCGAAACTTGCGGAGTTCAAACGTCAGAATATCCGCCCATCGTTCATCTATACAACATCGAACCATCAGAACCCAACAGGGGCAATTCTTTCGCTTGAGCGTCGTCATCGGATGTTAGCCTTGGCGGAAGAATATGATACACTCATCGTTGAAGATGATTGCTACGGCGATATTGACTTTACATCGACACCGACACCGGCTTCGCTTTTTAAGCTGGACACTTCAAATCGGGTGATCTTCATCGCGACCTTCTCCAAGATTTTAGGCGCAGGCGTTCGCCAGGGTTACTTTGTGGCGAGAGAGCCTTATTGGGGACAAATTCACCAGAACCGTTGGGACGGTGGGACGAGTGCTTTGGCGAGTGCGATTGTTGCTGAATTCTTCATGGAACACTTGGAAGCGCACCTCGTGAAAACGAACGCGGCTGTGGGTGCGAAATGTCGTGCAGTGGTGGAGACGCTTGAGAAACATGTCAGTGATCTCTGCACATGGACACGCCCCCGCGGTGGACTCTTCCTCTGGATAGATTTACCGGAGACCACGGATCTCAACAAGTTACAGGAACTCGCCTCGGCAAAAGGGGTCGGATATAGCAACGGAAGTGCTTTCCACTATGCAAACGAACCCGTAAAGGCGATCCGACTGGCGTATGCCTACTGCCATGTGGATGATATTCCCGAAGGGATTACTTATCTGTGTGAAGCGATTCGTGCGGCGCAAGTGACCTCAGCAGATGTTGCGGCAGGGGATTAGGGAATAGCCGTCAGCCATCGGCGATCAGAAGGCGAGGTTAGGACGGAAACACCCTATCAAAAACACCTCGCCAGCGGGGTAGAGACGAAAAATTTTTGCTATTCGTGTCATCCACGATTCAGATATAGACGTTACAGTTTAGGAACTTACGCAATTTGAGTGGAGGACGCGATCATCTTATTTTAAACCCCCTCAACCCCCCTTATCAGGGGGACGGACGAGACCAACAAGGAGCCGATTTTTTGCGTAATATCATCCTCATCTCGTTAGATACGCTACGGGCATCGAGCATGAGTTGTTACGGGCATCGTAACCTGACAACACCACACCTCGATGCGCTCACAGAGAAGGCGACGCTTTTTGAGAAGTGTATCAGCCCGCATATCCCGACACACCCTGCCCATACGACGATGTTCACGGGCAAGGATGTCCTGTCCCACCAAATTATTACACAGGGTGGGACACTCAACTTGGCAACGGATATAAAGACGGCTCCTGAGTTGCTGAGTGAGGCGGACTACTTCACGGTTGCTGCGGATAATTTGGGACGCTGGTTTCAGCGCGGTTTTCCTGAGGCGCAGTATCGTGGCTATCAATGGGAAACGGGTTACCGCAATGCTCGGAAGGCGGAAGCAGTTAACGAAACAGCGATTGAACTTTTGGACCTCGCGCAGGCACAGGATAAGCCTTGGTTCGCTTTTCTTCACTATTGGGATCCGCACACACCATATCTCCCACCGTTGCCGTTTGAACGGATGTTTTATAGCGGAGACGAATGTGACTCGAACAATCGAAGCATGGACACCGTTTACGCATGCGAACCTTTTACGGACTACTTCCGGCAGTGGATGTGTACGCCAGACCCAGCGGACCCGGACAACATCGCAAAGAAACGGCTCTGGACAGACAGGCGGTATGTAAACGCGCAATACGATGCCTCAATCGCCTACATGGACGCGTGCCTCGCGCAGTTGTTCCAATACCTGCATGACTGTGGACAACTGGAGGAGACGCTCTTGATTATTACCGCCGACCACGGTGAGGAACTCGATGAACACGAACTCTGGTATGACCATCATGGGCTTTATGAGACGAATTGCCATGTGCCTTTAATTGTTCACTGTCCGGCACTTCTTCCTGAAGGACAGCGGCTTAGGGGTCTCGTTCGTCTCACCGATATTGCCCCGACACTCCTTGATTATGCGGGGTTGACAACGGTGGCGTCGCGTGAAAAGATGGAGGGCACAAGCCTACGGGCTTTGATGGAAAATAAGTCACACGATGGGACAACTGAGGCGGTCTATCTCACCGAGTGCGGGTGGATGAAAAAGCGTGGATGGCAGACCCAGAAGTGGAAATTGATTGTTGAAACTGGTGGTACGCCTGCCGTCTACGGGACACCGGATTTGGAACTCTACGATCTTGAAGAGGACCCTGATGAGGTTTACAATCTGGCTGAAGAGGCGGACGATGTTGTTGCGCGTTTGAGAGCGGATATGGAGGCTTTTCTGCAACGCCGACTTGCTGAAACAGGTCTGCCTGATCCAACGGTTGAACAAGATATTACCATGCGACGCATCGGTGATAAGTCTAAAGCAGTGCCGCTTTAAAGGGAAATATCGTGAAAAATAGAGGTAGATTGTGCTCTGTTGGTGCGATTTTGAGTCGTTCCTTCTATAGCCTGATGCGAATACGAGCAGTGCTTGTGCCGCTTGCATTGATGTTCATTTTTAACGGTTGCCCTGCGTTAACTGCGTTACAGGAAGCGCAACAACGGCGCGAGAAACGGATACTCGAAGAACGAAATGCCACTTCGCTCATGCTCAGACCCTCGAATGCGACGATTGAGATTACGCCGGACGCGTTATTCGGTGAAAGTGATCACTATACCCTCAAATTTGCTGACGATTTGCGAGTGCTGGAAGAATTCAACGAAGCCGCGGAACGGGAGATATTCACACGAAGTGCGCTCGGTTACATGGAAAGCCTTTACGATGCCATGAATCGACTCTTCGGTTTTCAGCCAAAGCATAAGATTCACGTGACGCTGCATCACCTCTATAGAGGCACGAATCTCTCGGCGGTTACACGCACGGATTACCGTTCTGGGGTTCTGGACGGACGCTATGTGAAGTTCATTAACGGTATTCAGATGGATTTCCCAATACGGATGTATGAAAAACATGGGGTGCGCGTCCATGAACTGACACATGCCTTTACGAATATCTATTTTTTACCGGTATGGTTCTCGGAAGGCATTGCTGTCCTGATTCAGACGGAATATGCGAAAGGTGGCACGCACCCAAAGCTTGATAGTCTTGAAGTGGATCTGCGAGTCGATCTCGATGGTGTGAACCAATTGGAGAGTTGGACGGGGCATACTGAAAGCAATCCGCTGACGCATTGGCGGTATAGATATGCCTATACGCTCGTTGCTGAGTTGTGGGAGCGATACGGTACAGATTTTTATATTCGAGTTTTTCGGTTGATGGAAGCGGACGGTCTGCATCAAAGACTGGTGGGGACCATGAAGACCAGTTTCTTGGTTTATTACTTCAGCGAAGCAGCGGGCGAGGATCTGGTGCCGTTCTTTAGGAAACTGCATTTCAAGGTGCGTAAATTGACAAAAGAGGACATCCTGAATCAGATTGAAGCGAATAGCCCGCGTCAGAAATGATGAGGTGCTTTAGACGATTGGCAGTGTTAGAAACCCCGCCAGCGAAAACAGGGCTTTGTAGCGGACATCGGAGATGATAATGCCTGTTAAATTCAAATCATGCAGAGGGCACGCAGCCGTATTATTGGGGTTGATGTGTCTATATTACGGTTGTAACCTCGCTCAACAGTGGAGCGAGAACTACGCGCTCCTGCCGGGTGTCACCGCCAGCGATCCGGCAATCATTGACGGAAAACCTGAGACGATTGGGCAATCCCAACGTAAAAAGGGGTCGGGCAGTGTCGTAACCGACCTTGATATTCCATCGGAGGCAATTATTTACTTGTCGGCGAAGAAATCAGTCTATCGGATTGTGATTCACTCGACAAATTTGGAAGAGTTCGAATTGATGGCGTACAACTCACGTGGAGAGTGGGACAAAATCTATGATCAACGGAGTAATAAGGATCCGATCATCGATATCCGTCTCAACAAAGCGGTCACGACAACGGGCATCAAACTGGTCGTGCATCGGACGACAGAGGACGCTGCTCGGAGACGGGAGAATGTCCAGATACGACGCGAAAATGTGGAAATCAAAGAAGGACAGGTGCGGCGTGGACGTTTACGCTATCATATAACAGGACCGACAACGGCACTCGCGAAGATTGCAGAGATTGAGCTGTACGGTTACGCGAATTAGTTGGTAATTGTCAGAATCAGGATTTTAGGATTTGCAGAATTAGAGACACCGCTCCATGGGGAAACCTGGTTCCCCTGCTATATCTATTCTACCTTCGGAAAGCCGCAAACTAACAGTTTGCGGTACAAAAATCGCACCTACCGCGTTGAGGCAGGGAATTCAGTATGCAGTCCACTCGGCTTCA
Organism: Candidatus Poribacteria bacterium; assembly: GCA_965208635.1. Classification (GTDB taxonomy): domain Bacteria; phylum Poribacteria; class WGA-4E; order WGA-4E; family WGA-3G; genus WGA-3G. The sequence continues at coordinate 2,637,729 of OZ242349.1, read as the reverse complement.
ACAGCACTTAGACCGATACCTTGGCATCCCGCTTTGTGTTTTGCTACGTCTATTTTCTAAGCAAGCACCGACAAAACCCACTCCGAAAAAGATTCTTTTCATCCAACTCTCTGCCCTGGGCGACACGATTTTAGCGATCCCCACGATTCGGGCGATACGACACGCCTTTCCTGATGCCGAAGTCACGATGTTAGCATCTCCAACAAACTTAAATTATTTAGCGGCGTGTCCCTATATTGACAGACGTATCCCATTCCATAAACCGGGAGTCCGGTTAATTTCGCTGCTGCATCGCGAAGGGTTTGATTGGGCAATCGACTTAGAGCATTGGGCCCGATTGAGCGCACTACTCGCTTATGCGACGGGTGCCCCGATGCGAATCGGGTTCTCGACGACTGGACAATATCGGCATTTCCTTTTCACGGAGACGGTGCCTCACATCCAAGGACGGCATGAGGTTCGCAACTTCTTGAACCTTGCGACGCAACTGAACTGTTCAGCCCAAGAACTTGGGCTTGAGGTTTGGTGGCGTGAAAAGGAGCGTGTATGGGTGCGCGAAGTTTTGGCAGAAGAGGGTATCTCGCTGGAGAAGCCGATCATTGTGCTACACCCAGAGGCGGGTAGACGCGGCGAGCCACGCAGAAGGTGGCCACAGGGACGCTACGTGGCGTTGGCGAATGCACTCGTTGCGAGATATGACGCACAGATCGTTTTGACGGGCGCGCCCGATGAGGTAATAGTCTCTGAAGAGATTGCCGAGCGGACGAAGCATCAAGCAGCCATACTTGCTGGACGGACGGATGTCAACCAACTCGCGGCACTTTTTGCGGATGCGACGTTGGTAGTGAGTGGCAATTGTGGTCCGATGCACCTCGCAGCAGCAGTCGGAACACCGGTTATCGGATTGCATGGTCCCACAAACTTCGCGCAATGGGGTCCTTGGAGTCGTAATGCGAGCATTGTGCGTGCGCGGATACCGTGTAGTCCGTGTCTTAATTTGGGATTTGAGTACGGGTGTCAAGCATTTCCTGATGGGACATCGCCGTGTATGCACACGGTTGCGGTTGCGGCTGTGCTTCGGGAGTGCGAAGGGTTGTTGGAGAATAGTTGTTAGTAATCAGTTGTCAGTCGTCAGAAATGAAAAAGGCGAGGTGTAAAAACCTCGCCTTTCGTGGTACTAAGGGTTTAGTAAGGCATGTCACCACCCGGCGGCATCGGAGGCGCCGGTGCTTCCGCTTCAGGCAGTTCTGCGATGAGCGTTTCGGTGGTGATCATCAACGCTGCGATACTGGCGGCGTTTTGCAACGCGACCCGCACGACCTTGGTCGGATCGGGGATACCGGCTTCAAACATGTCGATGAAACGTTCTTGATGCGCATCGTAGCCAACGTTTCCGCCTTCGTCCTTGACTTTAGCGATAATGACAGAGTCTTCCTGTCCGGCATTCCTCGCGATCTGACGGAGCGGATCTTCGAGTGCCCGGCGAACGATAGAGACCCCAACCTCTTCCGTGGCATCGCTGAGTTCAAGCGCATCGAGAGCGGCTTGTGATCTCACGAGAGCGACACCCCCGCCGACAACGACCCCCTCTTCAACAGCAGCACGTGTGGCGTGCATTGCGTCTTCAACGCGTGCTTTCTTCTCTTTCATCTCGACTTCTGTAGCGGCACCGACGTTAATGACGGCAACACCACCGGCGAGCTTTGCGAGGCGTTCTTGCAATTTCTCACGGTCGTAGTCGGATGTTGTGTCTTCGATCTGTCTACGGATCTGGTCGATACGACCTTGGATGGCTTCGGTTGTGCCTTCACCTTCGACGATGGTTGTGTTATCTTTGTCGATAACGACGCGCTTGGCACTACCGAGGTCGTTCAATGTGATGTTTTCGAGGTTAATTCCGAGATCTTCGGAAATGACGCGCCCGTTTGTCAAGACGGCAATGTCTTCGAGCATGGCTTTGCGGCGGTCGCCGTAGCCGGGTGCCTTGACGGCGGAACAACGAAGTGTTCCCCGAATCTTGTTGACGACGATAGTTGCGAGCGCTTCGCCTTCAACATCTTCAGCAATGATCAACAGCGGTTTACCCTGTTGTGCGGTCCGTTCTAATACAGGGACAAGGTCCTTGAGGTTGCTGATTTTCTTTTCGTGGATGAGGATTGCGGCGTCTTCTAAAACCGCTTCCATCCGATCGGCATCGGTGACGAAGTAAGGCGAGAGGTAGCCGCGATCGAACTGCATACCTTCGACGACATCGAGAGTAGTTTCGAGGCTTTTTGCTTCTTCGACGGTGATAACGCCATCTTTTCCGACTTTTTCCATAGCGTCAGCGATAAGATCGCCAATAGCGTTGTCGTTGTTTGCGGAAATAGCGGCGACTTGTGCGATCTCAGTTTTCTCGGAGACCTCTTTGCTCAAGCCGTGAATTGCGTCGACGACTGCCTCGACGGCTTTTTCAATACCGCGTTTGAGTGCCATGGGGTTATGCCCTGCGGCGACGTTTTTCAAGCCTTCGCGATAGATCGATTGTGCGAGGATCGTTGCGGTAGTGGTCCCGTCTCCAGCGACATCGCTGGTTTTAGATGCGACTTCTTTGACCATCTGCGCGCCCATATTTTCGTAGGCGTCTTCGAGTTCCACCTCTTTTGCGACGGTAACACCATCTTTGGTGATCGTCGGTGCGCCGAATTTCTTATCGAGCACGACGTTCCGTCCTTTGGGACCTAACGTGACTTTTACTGCGTCCGCGAGCTTGTCAACGCCTTGTTTAATGGCGCTCCGTGCTTCTTCATCAAACGCTAGTTGTTTTGCTGCCATGTGTTTAACTCCTTTTCTTAGTTAACCTTGGCTAAGATATCATCTTCGCGCAAGATGAGATATTCATTGTTGTCATATGTAACTTCGGTGCCGCCGTATTTGGCGAACAGGACGAGGTCGCCCACTGCCACGTCAACGGGCTGTCGGTCTCCGCTATCGAGAAGTCTACCGTTTCCAACGGCAACAACTTCGCCTTCTTGTGGTTTCTCTTTGGCGGTGTCGGGGATGATAATCCCGCCGCTCGTTGTTTGTTCATCGTTATCTGAACGTTTGACGAGAATTCTATCGCCAAGGGGTACAAGTGCCATGTCGCTGAATTCCTCCTTAAGTATGGCGTGAAAATTGTGAGTCGCGAGTGAAACTCGCTCCTACTTGGATTTATCTAATCCTACATTAGCAATTTTCGTGCCAATCTCTAAAACTGCCATATCATCAGGGTTACACAGAAGAATGTGACATTTTGGCAGGTTTTCTGAAGCGACAATTTGTCGTATATAAAACGCACATGGATGCAACTGTGTCATTCTGGCACATATTTTTATGTAGCGGGACACGGAACTAACTGTCCGGTTTTGCCTGCTCGATATGCGGCGGCAAGAATCTCGTTTGCCCTCAATCCATCGTTTCCCGTCGTGATGGGTGCTACACCTTGGTGTACACATGCGGCGAAATGCTCAAATTGATATTGATATAGGTCCTCGTATTGTGAAGGGATTAATTGCTGTTCGCCCTCAAAGTAGGTTTTGATTTTCCAACCGTCGTCGTTGTAGACCCATGCGGTGCCTTCTGTGCCGTAGAGTTCTAAAACGATATCGCATTGCGGCACCGAAAAACTGAGGTCAGTGAAAGCTTGTGCACCGTTATCAAAGCGCATGAAGATGCCACCGGTTTCTTCGACGGCAGTGTCTTGGGTTGTGGTGTTGTAAAACGCGCTGACAGCGTTTACCTCGCCGATGAGATAGCGGAGCAGATCTATACTATGCGGACCGAGGTCCATGAAACATCCACCTCCACCCTTTTCCGGTTGTGCGCGCCATTCGTCTGGCGTGAGTTGGTACTGTTTCAGAAACGGCATACGTCCATGAACTATCGTTCCGAAACGTCCTTCCTCTATCCAAGTCCGGATCTGTTGGAAGCAGGAATGAAACCGGAAGAGGAAGCAGACTTGCAGGTGTACCCGGTTCGTTCTGCAAGCGTCGATCATTTCCGTACATTCTTGTGGTGTGAGCGCCATCGGTTTATCGCAAAGCACGTGCAAGCCGCGTTCCGCGGCGGCGATTACTTGCTCATAGTGTAGGTGAACGGGTGTTGAGACGTAGATTGCATCGAGGGCATCGTCTGCAAGGAGTGCCTCGACGGTGGTGTAGGCATGGGTTGCGCCGTATTCCTGTGCCAATCGTTCTGCCCGCGTAGCGTCGCGTGAAAGCAAGGCGTGAAGTTCTGCGCCATCCGCCTTTTTAATCGCTGGCATTGCTCTACGTTGTGCGACGCTGCCTGCGCCTAACACACCCCATTTTAAGCTCATTGTTTTTCGACCTCATCTGTTTTGTTGTTTTTCCGAGGGGTCGAGGCACAGGGACCTCGCCCAACAGAGGTGATGAGTAATGTGCGGGCAGGCACAAGACCTGCCCCTACAAGGGTTCTTTGGGAAATGAAAACGGTCTTCGTATACCTAAAATCTTGTAAGTGGCAACTTGGGTTATTATAGGGGATTTTAGGATATATTTCAAGTTGGCTTTCAGCAATTAGTTAAGTTTGTTGGGTTTCGTTGTATATTTTTTCCAGAAACGTGTATTGTGGAGTTGAAGTTTCGGAGTGGCAAGAGGAGCCAGAGGTTTACCGCTCAACCCAACCTACAAGCCCACTAATTACTCAACAAGAGATGCACACCGGTTGCGAATAGGCAGAAGAGGACGATTCTTGAAAAGAGGAGTTCCGGCACGCGGTTGTTGAGCGAGATACCCGTTAGCACGCCTAATCCGATGAATGGGAGAAGCGCGACTGCTTCAATGAGAATCTCGAATGAGAAAAGCTGTAACTGGAAATAGAACGGAATTTTGATGAAGTTGAGTAGGAAATACGTGGCGGTTGTGGTTGCGACGAAGGCATTATTGCCCAAGCGTTGTGGGAGTAGGTACATGACGACGACAAGCCCTCCCATGTGTGCGAGGGTTGAAAACGCACCAGCGAACACTCCTGCAAGGAGTCCTTGCCACGTTTTGAATTGAAGTGCTGTTTGGACGGGTTGTCCAGAATTTCCGAGCAGTGGTTGCCAATACGGACGCAGGAATTCTAATATCGCAAATAAACTGGCGATGCCACCGATAACCTTTTTCAGATGGACATCAGAGATGTCCTTCAAAATTAGGCTTGCGAAGGTGATACCGAGCAGGGAACCGAGGATCAGCCGTGTGACACTTTGGCGATGCCATCGCTTCCAGTAATGGCTGAGCGAGAAGATGTCTGTTGAGAACAGAAGCGGGAGCATCAACCCGATGACGTTTCGAGCACTACGGAAATGCGTGAACATGGGGACGACAATCATCCCGATGCCGCCGCCGAAGCCGGCTTTGCTCACACCGGTGAGCCATGCCCCGAAGCAGAGGACGATGATTTCGTAGATGGTGCTGCCTCCTTTTTGGTGAGGTGAGTATAGCAGGCGGTTGGTAGATTGTCAAGGGTATATCGGCGATCAGCCATCAGCGGTCGGTTTCCGTCAGGGGTCGGGATTCGGAGATCCCTCCTACAGAAAACCTAAATGCCCCTATGCCAACAGAAGAAATATTTGACATTCGGTGTGAGATATGATATAATTTATGAGATGTTTTTGTAATTCTAAATTCTAATGGAGGCTAAAAAAATGGTTCAAGTAGAAGTGAGCGTCGACTCAGGTGAGGCGTTTGATCGCGCCCTGGCACGCTTTAAGAAGATGTGTGGAAAAGCCGGTATCGTCACAGAGATTAAAAAACGGAGTTTTTACGAGAAGCCGAGCGAGAAGCGTCGTAGAATTGAGATGAAACGGCAGCGGAAGGTAAAACCCCGCAGAATGGGGGGCGAACGTTCACAGTTTTACAACGGCGGTGGCAGTGGTAGCAGCCGATAAATAGTTTGAGGAGGGATGCATGGCAGATTTGGCTACTGGCGAGGCTTTGGAGAATTATAAAGGGCTTTTGATTCAATACTGCCAGGAACGTGGGTTGCGCCAACCGACTTATGCTGAAACGCAGCACGGACCGGCGGATTCTCCACAATGGCAAGTCACAGTGTCTTATGGCGACTGGGTTCATGAAACACCGGAGCCGATTCCTGGTTCAAAAAAATTTGCGCACCAAGTAGCCGCACAGCAGGTGTTAGACGAAATCAATTCGCGGCGCGAAAGTTTCTTAGCGGGTGATACAGTCAATGCCGTCCCTGCGCTTATTTCGGAACCTGCTGCAGAACCATCTGCACCGCTTGAAGTCCCTATACCGCTCGTGTCAAGTGCACTGACGATTGCAAATGAACGGCTGACCACATCGCAACCTTCACGGTACCGAACGCTTACAGATGCCGAATTTTCGCAAAAACTTTCCAAACTGACGTTAGAGATTGTCCGGAGCCTGCTTGAGAGGGCAGAGGAGGATCAGATCACGTTTCAGTGATGGGGGCAATCAGCAGTCAGCGATCAACAGTCAGTAGGCGAGGTTAGAAAACCTCGCCGTTTTTTTTGCTCAATCGTCAGTCATCAACCATCAGAGGGCGAGGTTTGGAAACCTCGCCAGCGGTGAACGAAACGGTCCCTTTGGGGAGGGCGGGATTCGGCAACTTCGCCAACAGGGCGTTTTTTTTTGACATTCCGTAGTGAAGTGCTATATAATACGGGGAGAATATTCCTGCGTACAGAGCGAGGTTAGGAAACCTCGCCAGCGGTGAATGGTGCCTCTGGAGAGGATGGATTCAGAAACCTTGCCAATGCCGGAAACGGACGTGCTTACGGCTTCCTTCCGACGAAATAAACGGCTGATGCCAAAATATGGGCATCTTTATGTAGGGAGAGTGGTACATCTAATAGTAGGATCGGAAATGTCAGCCATCCGACGATAAGAGAGATAGCTTTCGCGAGGAGCAGGCTACCGAACGAGCAGATCAGTCCGACGTATTCCCGGAAGACCCAGTGGAAAGAGGTCGTCGGACCGGCGCAGGGACCACTCTCAAGTTCAGAGAAGGCGGCGCAGAGCTGGACGATGCCGGGGACTGTCCAGCGCTGATAATCGTGCGGAGAGGCGTGGTAGCCTTGCAGGAACGGGACGGCGATGCAGATATTGCCTCCAGGTTTTAGTACACGATAAATCTCCGAGACAACGAGATTCGGTGAGTGGACATGCTCAAGGACGGCTTCGGAGATTACCACATCAAAGGTGGCATCGCTGAACGGCAACAAGTGTCCATCGGCGACAATATCGACTTCAGGCGTGATCTCAATTTCGAGGTTGATGACGTTTGGGGCGCGGCGGCGAGTACCGGCACCGAGATCCAAAATCTTCGCGTCGGGACCGAGACGTTGGAGGATTTTTCTGATACATCGATTCCATCTTGGGGCGGGATACGGGCATCCGATGAGGTAAGATAAGAACGGGTTTTGTCTAAGTTTGCGTTTTATGCGTGAAATCAAATCCGGTTTCGAGTCTGTCATAAGATATACTGATACATAACCTTTCTGAAAAAACTGGGCGAGGTTAGAAACCTCGCCAGCGACAGGAACGCAGTTTGGAAGACGAGGTTAGAAACCTCGCCAGCAAAAGCCGATGATACACAACCTTTCCGAAAAATATGAGGGATATTTTCGCGGTGCCCGGGTGTCTGTTTTGCGTCTCGGCGTGAACGTCTGGCATCAATTCATGGAGCATAAATGTCTCCAGCAGGCATCGTCGCTGGCGTTTAACACCTTGCTATGTCTTGTGCCGTTGTCGGCGGTTGCGCTGTTTTTGCTGAAAACGTTTGGTGTTGTGGAAGATGATAACTCGCCGTTGATCGCGGTGCTCCGTGACAACTTTCTACCGCGCTACAGTGCCCAGGAAATTGTATCAGAACTCTCAGGATTTGCCAATAGAAATCTCGGTGGGCTGAGTGTGGGCGGGTTTCTGCTATTCCTGCTGGTCTCGACGATGCTGTTCATGTCGGTGGAGCAGCATTTTAACGACATTTGGGGAGCACGGCGGCGGTTACCGGTGGTGCAAGCGTTCCAAAAATACGCCGTTTTCTATACATTGCTCTCCGTGGGACCGCTGTTGATTTGGCTCTTTTTCTCAAATGCCACCAACTGGGTGTTCGGTCATGTATTCCCATGGGCGTTGGTCTACTGCGTGTTTTTCCTGATGTACATCGCAATGCCGAATACGTTCGTGAAGTGGAGTGCTGCCCTGCTCGGTACATTCGTTGCTGGGACGTTCTTCCAGATCGCGAGGATTGCGTTTGGGCGTTATCTGGAACTGTTATGGCAGAACTATAGCGACATCTACGGTGCGCTGGCGATGTTGGTTACCTTTGCTATCTGGGTATACGTGGCATGGGTAGTGATTTTGCTGGGTGCGGAGGTGTCGAATTCTGTCCAGCATTTCCGTCAGCAAGATGGTACGCGTGGGCGGTTTCGTTATGAGACTAACGGTTATCTGAACGCTTCCGGCGTTATTACGTTGTTTCTGATCGTTGCGGAGCGTTTTGCTAAGGGTGAGGGTGCGTGCTTGGTCGAAGAGGTCGCTGCGCGTTCGAGTGTATCGGAAGAGGTTGTGCATCAGAGTTTTGAACGGTTTAAGGCGGCAGGATTAATCTATGAGGTTGAAGGGGATACGGATGGGTATCTCCCGGCACGTGCGTTAGAGGATATTACGTTGGCAATGCTTGTGGATGCGGTTGAGGGTGAGATGACGACGCATTTTGCGCAAGGACTACCGTCTGAGTCGGGTGCGCGTGTATTGGGGACGCTTCAGCAGTCTCAGCGGGAATGTTTGGAGAAGGTTACGGTCGCGTCGTTGTTGTGAGATTCGGGGAAAATTCGCTGGCTTTGACGTAATACAAAAACCCGATACACATCTCGTCCGTCGTTTTTTCGCCCCAACCGACAGGGATCGGCGGGTCATGCGGGTTCGCTGGGTTCTGAGCCGAATTATCGAAATGCGCGACCAGATCTACACGGGTGCCAGCGGGTAAGAAGATCGGCTCGCGATAGTGGTAGACATCCTGCCAATTGAAATCCCAATCTTGAATCCAGATGAGGTCGTGTTTATCACCGGAGGGTGTTGTGGCAACAAGTCGCATATCGCGTCCGAGAAGGTGCATGTGCGGCATCGTCGCTAAAAGATAAACATCTTTCTTGAACTTCTCATATGCTAAGACCTCATACCAATTTTCACCAGCAGGGATAACGAAATCCGTGTTGATAGCGTCTCCGATACGCAGTTTGGTGGTTTTCGCTGTTTCGGAGAAGTATAGTCCCAACCGTGAACGGTCCCGTTCGAGATGCCCCGTGCGATAGTAGTGTACCTGCATAACGATGTCTGCGCCTTTCGGTAAGAGATAACCGACACCCTCCGGTAAGACCAACGGTGTAACACCCGGTGCCCAACCTCCGACTGTTCCTGCGCTATCAAATCCCGGTCCTGTACCCTCTGTAACATAGCCCGGTTTCGGGTCTTGTGCGTCGAGTTTACGCGCTTCACCGTTCACGTCTAAGTAGGCGATGACGTGGTGCACAGTCTTGCGATTACCGGGTTGCACGTCGACGGCTTGGACGTACATGTCCGTCTCGAAGTTGGTGGGTATGATGAACTGCCGATATTCGTCTTCGCCTTCGGGTTCAATCTCATATTCGACCGGCATTTCAGCGATCCAATCGGGTTCACCGAGTGCCCATCCTTCAGGGAACTCGGGTGCGGGTGGAACGGCATTGAGGTCGCCAGCGGGGGCACCGGCTTCTACCCAGTGTGCGATCACCTGGATTTCGGTGTCCGTGAGTCGTCGTTCGTGCTTGAAGTCGCCATAGCCGGAGGCGGGTTTCCACGGCGGCATGAGACGTGCCTGTGTGTATTCAGCGATTTCGGTAGCCCACGCTTTTGCGTCGCCGTAGTCGGTGAGTGTGAAAGGTGCGACTTCGCCGTGTCGATGACACGTTTGGCAATTTTTCTGGAGAATCGGCGCGATGTGCTCACTGTAGGTAATCTCTGCGAGAAGATCCGCTTCGGGGAGATGGATCGTGCATCCGAACGCCGGTGTCTCTTGCACGGGGATAGGTGTATCGGTATGCGTTGCGAGAAGTGCGTCTCGTAGGTAGTGGTGCTTGACGCGTGGCTCGTAGCGGTTATCGTCAATAGCACCGCGGTAGGCGACCGTATGGGTCGTGTCAACGAGAACGGCTTGTGGGGTCATAGTTGCGCCGAGGAGATGTGCGAGTTTGCCTGTCGCATCCTTTACGACCGGAAACGGATAGTCTGCTTTGATGATGTAGTTTTTTACGTCGTCTTCGGAATCGTTTTCGTTGGCATAGACTGCGATGAAGGTGGTATTTTTAGGCGCGAATTCGGCGTGCAACCGTTTCAAACGCATTGTGTAGCGTTGTGCGACAGGACATTCGGTGGCGAGGAATGTGAACACGACGGGCCCTTGCGCGGTGAGGGTGTCTAAATTATGTGTATCGCCGCGGAGGGTCGTGAAGGTGAGGTACGAAATTTTTGTGCCGATGGGAACGTTGCTCGGCTGTAGGGATGCCTCTTGGATGACGCGATGTTTTTTTGTGATCGTCCATTTGGATGCTGTGTGTCCTGTGAAGGGTAGTGCGAGTATAAGAAGTAGTATTATTGGTAGATGCGGTTTCATTATGGACCTCTTGTTGATGTTTTTCTTGTTTTATGGTGAATTATGAAAATACATTGACCTCTGGGTATCTCTTGTGTAGGAGCGATCTCCTGATCGCGACTTCTTCTTGATGATGTGCGATGTATAGGTAATGCTAAAATCTACCATAGTATAGCACGTTTTGGGAATATGGTCAAGGGAAATAGTTGTCAGAATCAGGATTTACAGGATTTTAGGATTTTCAGGATTGGGGAATGTGCGATGAATCGCACTACTACAAACCAAAGGATCGCGATCAGGAGATCGCTCCTACAGTGGACTCATTCCATCTCATATTTACACCGCCAATACCGATAATCTTGCGCGTTTTCTACCAGTCCTTTTCTGACAGGATTTTCGTAGCAGTAGCGGACAATTTTGCTCAAGGATTCATCGCGTCGGATACCGTGCTCATAATAGTTCTTCTGCCACAAAGGCCCATTTTGCCCAAGTTTTACATTGGTTCGTTTGGCTGTATTTCCCCTGTGGTATTTGTATCATCTAAGGTTGGAGCAGTTTACGTGCCGCCAAACTTATTGTAGGCAATAATCGTGAAATCATCTATTCCAAGACTGGTTCCACTAGTAACGGCAGGATCCGCCGCTAGATCTACATTGGTAACACTGTTGACCACCTTCGCAGACATGATCTTGATGGTAGTCGCCGCACCATAGACCCCTTGGTTGCCATCGCAGACGACGCGACGAAACCGAGTACCAATATTACAACTAAAATTTTCAAGGAAAATGTCCATTTATTAGACAATATTACTAATTTTCCTCCATTTAAATCAAACTAAAATACGTTCGTATCAAATATCGTGGGGCAGTAGGGATTCTTGCCCCGCACACCTCACATCGTGTGCTTTCAGTATCAAACAGAAAGAACAGATTTTCAGGGATGAAATCTATTCTGAACTAACCTTGAGTGCGTGTCTTTGAAGTCGGTAGGGTTAGGGAAACCCGATGCGGTTTGAAACCGCATCTACCCGTTAGTTTTCAAAACACGCTTGGAAATTTGGGATTGAAGTTCTCGTTGTATGGCGGTGTGTAGCACATTGCCACAGATTACGCCAAACCACTTGTATAAACGTTGTTAATTGTAAACGAGTTACGAAAAGATGTCAAGTTTTTATTTGCGTAAGGAATCGGGTGTTTTTGCTTGGGCGTTTCCCTCTCCTACCGCAGTTACGTAATTATTATACCATATTTGTGGTGTGGTGTCAAATTTTTCTTTAAAAATAATGTGTAGCGAGTCTTTGGGAGTAATAAACTCCCTAAAGAATCAAGGGTATAAAGTCTCCCGTATGGGCTTCCCCGTATGGTATTCCGCGTCCCTTACCAAAGCGTCGGGAATCGGAGTTCCCTCCTACAAAGAGCGGTCGGGAATCGCCCAAATTAGGATTCAAAAGTCCCTCTTACCAATATACACGCCTGGTGCTAATTAGGAATCTTTGAAAGATGATTGAGAACCATGGGCACGTTTGAAATCGCACAATGGCATTGGAAAAGAATCAACGATAAACACCTCATGTTTCCTTTTTCTACGGGTTTACGATAAAGGATAACATAAGGGTGGAAATACTCAAAAATCAAACCCTTATATTTCATAAATGTGAAATATAATTATACCCAAGATTAACTAACACCAGTCGTAATATACAGTTAATTATACCGTAGGTTGCATTTTTTGTCAAATTTTTCTGTTACCGTCTGAATCAGGATTTGCAGGATTAAGGGATTTGCAGGATTGGATGTCCTCCGTGACTGAAAATTGTGCTCATAGAATTACCGAAATATTTTCGGTAGTCCAGGGGAGACTATGAATAGTTCCCTACTACAAACGAGGATACTCCGAGGTTTAAGATTGTTTTATTGAGACGCTGCCTTTTGAGGGTTTTGTGTTCGGTGTGATCTTGTGGGTCGTTTTTTCCGTAAAGCAACAATTGAAACAATTGCCAGAATCAGTTCCGTCTGGCTAGATTGCCAGAGATCAAGCATCGGAGCACCTGCCGGCAGGTTGTTCCGACCCGCTTCGGTGACAACAAGGATCGTTGAGGGGGTATCGTTCTGACCACTCGGATCAATCTTCATGCCTTCGGGGATCGTGAACTTGATAGACGCGCCCACAGAGACATCGGCATCCACAGCGGCGTTATTGACCGTCAGCGTCCAACCGCTCAGGTTGACTTGCTCCGTCCGGGAACCGTTGGAGATCTCTATCCACTGTGGCAATGTGCCACCAGCAAACATGATCTCACTGATATAGATTGACCCACTGCTGGCATCATCACAGAAGTATCAAATGACGTTATACAACAACTCAGCAGGTGTCCGCTCAGTCGCTTTGGGTGAGTTATCATCAACATCGGCATTGGTTGGAACATCAATGCCCGTCATAGCTGGGTCGTCGCTTCACCATAGACCCCTTGGTTGCCATCGGCGAAACTCACATCTTCAGCATCTGTGTTGAGCTTTATCTCAAACTATGCCATCGCAGGCGCGACCAAAGCGAATGCCAATATTACAACTAAACTTGTTAAGGAAAATGTCCATTTATTAGACAATATTACTAATTTTCCTCCATTTAAATCAAACTAAAATACATTCGTATCAAATATCGTGGGACAGTAGAGATTCATGCCCCCGCACACCTCACATCGTGTGCTTCAGTATCAAACAGAAAGAACAGATTTTCAGGGATGAAATCTATTCTGAACTAACCTTAGAGTGCGTGCCTTTGAAATCGGTAGGGTTAGGGAAACCCGATGCGGTTCAAAACCGCATCTACCATTTAAGTTTCAAAACACGCTTGGAAATTTGGGTTTGGGGTTCTCGTTTATGGCGGTGTGTGGACATCGCCATAGATTGCGCCAAACCATTTGTATAAACGTTGTTAAGTGTAAATAAACCTTAAAGAAAATCTTGTTGGATTTCCTGAGCATCACGATTTTGCATACAATTAATAAATTAATTGTATACCAAGTTGCATTTTTTGTCAAGTTTTTCTTGAAAAATGTGTTTGGGGCTGGAGCGTTCCGACTCTCAGGTTTTTGGCGAGAACTCGGTCTCCTTATCTTCTATGCCCTATTTAACACCTATAATTGTAAAATAGTTACGAAAAAAAGTCAACATTATTTTTTGCGCACGGCGATTTTACCGAAATTGGGTGTTTTTGTCAAGTATTTTCTTTTATCACGGCCATCACGGCGCAAAAAGCGCGCATTTCGGCGTTTTTGCGGTTAATATTGATATTAATTATAGCATAGGAAGTGCTTTTTGTCAAATAATTTTTGTCAGAATCAGGATTTATCGGTAATTTATGAGCGAAGTCCGGTGTCCCTTCCCAGTAACGGGTGGGGACCCCGGTTGCAAATCGCACTTACCGGGCCTGGGAGTGAATTAGAATTACCGATTTATAGTAAAGTTTAGAATTAATTAGACACTTCGCACCTACCAAGAACAAGGACCCACCTCCTTTAATCCTAATCTTGGCAGCGTTCCAGTGCGGTTAGGAAACCGTACCGACCATTTTGGGCTTACAGGGCAGCCAAATTTGCGCAACCGCCACAACTGTGCTATAATGTCTCACAGGAGGTATTCACGATGACAGCAGACCTTGCCATCGCACAGTTACTTTTAAGTACACTCTTGATCGGTGTTACCTTAATATGGGGTATCTTTCGGTATCGACGGAGCGGTTACTGGCGGCGCGGTGTCCACAGCAAATTGCAGGCGTATCTGCTCTGGACGCTGAGCGCGCTGATCACACTCAGCTGCTTTTTCCCCTTGGCGCATCTCTATACAGAACACCTCTGGTTTGAAAACATCGGATACGCCGATGTATTCTGGGGACTTCAGAAGGTCCGGTGGGGTATCTTCGGTGTCTGCTTCATCGTCGCCGCTGGATTTATGAATGCCAACGCGGCAATCGCGCATATATTGTGCCCGGAATCTCGCGAGTTTCGACGGTGGACCCATACACAAACCTTCTCTTTCCATCGGATGGTGGTATGTATCACGCTAATTGCGGCACTCTTGCTTGCGGTACCGATGCTGCTGTTGGACGATATAGTGCTCCGGTACTTAAACCAGCCCGACGCAGCAGTAGCGGGGTTAGGAAACTCCGCCAGCGAAGAAGGGGGCGCGGCAGAGAGTTCTCTCCATTTCGGGATGGACCGGAATTTCTATCTCTTTAGTTTCCCGCTTCACCGATGGGTGAGTCTCTGGATAGAGATAACGCTGTGGGTAACGTGTGTTGTTGTCGGGTTGCTGTATAATTTCTATTATCGTCGAGACGCGCACACGATGGCACGCGTGAAGCGACATATCATTTTCCACGGCTCGGTTTTATGGCTGCTGCTGCTGATCGTCGGAGGATGGCGGGGTTATGTGCACCTCTGGAACAAGGTCTACACGAAACCGCTAACGAACGGACTCCGGACACTCCACGGTTTGTTTTACGTGGACTTTCATCTTGCCAGTGCTACGCAGATTTATTGTGGTGTGTTGATAGGTATCGCAGTCGTTATTGTGCTCAACATTTTCTGGCGGAAACGGCTGTTGTGGTACGTAACCGTGGCTACATGGGGATTGAGTTACGTGCTGCTGATTCATGTATATCCGTTGGGGCTCCACGTGGCGCGCATGCGTGTGGAACCGTTTCTCAAGGAGGGACGGTACTTGCAGAGGCATATCGAAGAGACACGTCGCGCCTTTGATCTCGACGAGATTGTGAGAGTCGACCGCGAGCCTGGGACTGCAACGCTGGAAATGATAACGGAGAACGCTGAAGTCAGGAAGAATATCCAGATTTGGGATCGACGCGTACTGTACGAAGCACTCCGAGAGACGCAAATTAAACCGCATTACAACTTCCATCCTTATACCGATGTCGATAGATACACAGTAGATGGTGAATATCGGCAGGTCCTGATAGCCGCTCGTGAGATTGATCCGGGTGCCGAGATTACAGGGTGGGACCGTCTGAAAACCGATCTGCGCTCATTTACGCACGGTTACGGTGTGTGCGTCGCACCAGTGAATGAGTTTGTCGGCGAAGGATTACCGAAACTTTGGGTTAAGGATACACCGATAGATAGCGAATATGAAGAACTGAAGGTAGCATATCCGCAGATATACTACGGTGAGATGATCCGCAATTACATGATTGTGAACACCGACCGCGAGGCAAATAGTGCCGGACTGAGTGCCTATACTGAAAGTGTTGACAATGTTGCGGGAGCCCCAGAAATACCTGAATGGATGCAGCATACTTATGACGGTGATGGAGGTGTGCCGTTAGGGGGCTGGTTCCGCCGTCTCTGTTTCGCACTCCGATTCGATTTCTTACCGATCCTTATTTCGGAGAAGTTGACACCGGAGAGCCGAATTATGTTCCGCCGAAGGATCGGCACCCGACGAAATGACCGCCTTGTCAAAGATCGTGTTTCATATATAGCACCCTTCCTGAATTACGATCCTGACCCGTATATTGTGATTAACGACGAACAGTTGTACTGGATCATCGACTTCTATGTGACGAGTCGGTATTATCCGAACGCGCAGATGTATGTAGACGATAAGACACAACTCACAGACAGCGAGTTATATGAAGAGCCGGATTTTGATACGTTCAACTACATCCGAAATGCCGGTGTCGCTGTCGTCAATGCTTATACCGGTGCAGTCGATTTCTATGCTATCAAGAAAGATGAGGCAGACGAAGTCGTGAGGCAGACCTACCAGAAAGCGTTTCCAAACCTCTTTAAATCACTATCGGAGATGCCGGCTGGACTGGCGGCGCACTTGCGGTATCCCGACTACCTGACCCGGATTCAAGCGAAACTCTACGGTGATTACTACCGACAAGCGAGCGGGTTTTATGATAATACGAACCCGTGGTCGATACCGAAAGAGGCATATTACTCCTCGGAAGCGGATCAGGAGATGATGCCTTACTACGCTATGCTGAAGTTGCCGGGTGAGGAAAAAGTCGAATTCGTGAATGTGATCCCATTCGCGCCACGGGTTCGGGAGAAGCAGTTGAAGGCGTGGATGGTGGCACGTTGCGATCCACCACATTATGGTGAGCGCATCGTTTATGTGCTACCTGAGAACGCAGGGGTCGCGGGCCCGACGCAGGTCGAGGACGATATTAACAAGAAGACTGGCGATCAACAGCGCGGCTGGCAAGCGGCAAACGATGTGATTCGGGGCAATCTGTTGATTATCCCGATTGAGGACGCCCTGTTCTATCTTGAGGCGATTTATCTGCAAGCGAAAAAGCCGGAAGGCGAAGATAGTGACGATGATAAACCGCGGCGTCCGAAGTTGGAGATGGTGGTCTTGAAGGCGGGATCGAATGAACTTGCGGCGGTGGAGGCGCAGACGTTTGATCAGGCGTTGAATATGCTGTTGCTGGGGATCCCGACGAATGGTGAAACTCCGACGAATGGTGAGAAGCCGTCAACGTTGGCGGAGTTAGTCCAGCAATATCGTGAGCGCGAAGCCGATAGCGACCGGCTCCTTGAGCAGATTCTTGAGAAGATGGCAGAAGACGATCGATAGGAGGACGAAGTGCATCTTTACGCAGAACATCGCTCGTAGGTTGGGTTGAACGGAACTGAGAATATGACTTTGAATGCCTAAATATCTCTCAAACGCAATATCCCATCGCACCCCTCAAAAACAGAGTGAAACCCAATTGCTGTTATATCTACTTGTACCAATACGTTGGGTTTCACTATCCGTTCAACCCAACCTACCGAAAATCCTGTCAACTAATTGCTTCTTTACGCAAAGCCTCATAATACTCCAAGCATACCGCCAATAACGCCTCCAATTCTACGGGAAAGGGTTCCGATTTCGGACGATACGGCGCAAACGCTGTGCTCCGATGCACGTTCTGATACCAATACGGTGCCCATACGCCATCGGCAGAGTTTCCACCTGCTTCCCAAGACAGCATCGCACGCTCAAATTGCAACCCAATCCGCTCACATAATTGCGATAAAACACTGGACGGGTTTTCTAATAACAGTCGCGCATCAAGTATTGGAGGAGATTGACCCACAGCGCGTAGATCGATTAAGAGGTCGTGTTGTGTCTTAAATCCGGTGTCGGCAAGTGTCGGTGTTCCGATGACTTTTGCGAGAGACGGGAGCATCTCTCGCGGGTCGCGGATGAGTAGGACGTTGCAGGTTTGCTGAAGGAAACTACGGTCGATGTTGATGAGATGGTGCGCCATCTGTTTCATGAACAGCACTGGCTTCCCGCAGGGACCGAGGATGACCTGTTCGATGATTTGTGCGCCGTCGGTTGACATGGATGCCATCACCTCTGCAGTAGCGGGATGTGTACTATCGAGTGCCTGTGCACCGTATTTTGTATAGAGATAATGCGCGTAGAGGGGTTCGTCAATGACGTGGGTATCGCTGCGTTGCGCGAAGGCGTACATAAGTGCGGTTGAGACGTTGCGCGGTCCTGACCAGAGGCAGATGCGTTTCGTGTTCAAGTTGTGTGCCCTTTATATAAATGAAAAATGGTCTTTGTATGCCGAAAATCTTGTAAGTGGCAACCTGCGTTATTATAGCAGATTTGAGGCTTTACGATGTAACGGCACGCGGAGCGTGCCTGCTACTTTTAAAAGATTACCGTCGCTGCCGGCGTCTACCCCGTCTACCCCGTTGACGCGACTTTCGACCCTCGCCTTCTCCGGTTTCGCTGGCGAGGTTACTGCTCACTTCGCCTTCCGCTACGCGGGGCCGGGATCGCATCCAGAGGATCAACGCAATACCTATAATGAATGCCGCGATACTTAAAATTTGCGCCGCTGACATCCAACCAAGCACGCGTGGCGTAATCCGCCAAAACTCGGCAATAAACCGTTCCACCCCTAACGCAACAAGACTCGCGCCGAACAGGGCACCGGGCGTCGCTTCAAACTTACGGCGTTGCGACCAGAGAATACCGAAAAATGTAAATGACAGGAGCGTCTCGTATATAGGGGTCGGATGGACAGGGACATCGGTTGGGACAGTGCCGTTGGGGAACGCCATCGCCCACGGTAGATCCGATGGCGGACCATAGTCACCATCGCCAGCGAGGAGACACCCGATTCGACCGATACCGTATCCGAGGATAACTGTCGGACCGACGATGTCGATTGTAGGTAGGAACGGGTTCGGGGAACGGAAGACTACAATAATAACGGCGAGACACCCACCGATGAAACCACCATACCAGACTAATCCACTTGTTGAGAAGATTTCTTGGAAAGTGATTTGACCGTCGAGTAACGCGGAATAGATTTTCGCCCCGACAATGCCGCCAATCGCCGCAGCCATGACGATGGTCGAGGCAAACTCCGGAACGAAACCGCGCCGCTTCAATTCGGATTGTATAACAAAGACGACTGTAATAAACGCCGTGGCTAACATCAACCCGTAAGAATGGATACCGACAGGACCGAAATCAATAATCGTTGGATACATTAATATTTATTCTCCGAGATAAGCCTGTCGCACCCGTTCATCGGCTAACAGGTCGGCAGAGGTGCCTTCAATTGTAATCTCACCTGTCTCCATAACATAGCCTCTATCGGTCACTTGCAGTGCGATTTGTGCGTTCTGCTCAACGAGGAGGATGGTCGTGCCATCGGTGTTAATCTGCTGGATAATCTCGAAAATCTGTTTTACGATCAGGGGTGCGAGCCCTAAGGAGGGTTCATCTAACAAAAGCAACTTCGGTTTGGACATCAGGGCGCGTCCGATTGCGAGCATCTGTTGTTCACCGCCGCTGAGACTGCCGCCACGCTGTTTCTGCCGGTCCTGCAGGACGGGGAAAAACTGAAAAATTCTTTCTAAATCGTCCCTGATGCCACTTGTATCGGTTCTTGAATAGGCACCGAGCTCGAGATTTTCGAGAACGCTCATATCCGGGAAGATGAGCCGTCCCTCCGGGACCTGCGAGATCCCGAGCGTGACGCGTTCTTCTGCCGATGTTGATGTAATGTCGTTGCCATCAAAGTGTATACTGCCTTCGACGGGGGTGTGTATACCGGATACCGTCATAAGTGTCGTCGATTTCCCGGCACCGTTGGCACCGATCAAACAGACCATCTCATTTTCGTTGACAGTGACGGAGATGCCTCGAACGGCGCGTATATTTCCGTAATAGGTATGAATGTCTCGAAGTTCAAGCATTATCGTTCCTAAGTGGCTGTTGGCTGCCGACTGCTATTCTTCCGCTGTTCCTAAGTATGCTTCAATGACGCGTTCGTCGTTTTGCACGTCCGCGGGTACCCCTTCGCTGATTTTTTCACCGTGGTCTAACACGGTAACCCAGTCGGAGATTTGCATCACCAGTTTTACGTCGTGTTCAATGAGAAGTACGGTGACCCCTTGCTCTCGTATCGCGTAAATGAGATCAATGAGTTCTTGCGTCTCTTGCGGGTTCATTCCGGCAGCGGGTTCGTCGAGGAGCAGGAGTCTCGGTTCGGTTGCCAAGGCTCTGGCGATTTCGACACGTCGTTGGTCCCCGTAGGAGAGGTTCCCTGCCGTCTGATCACTGATGTCGCCTAACCCAACAAATTCGAGCATATCGTGTGCGCGCATGGCAATCGCCTCTTCCTCACTTTTTTGTCGATTCGTACGGAAGACTGCCCCGACAAACGTGCTGTTGGTGCGGGGATGTCTCCCGATTTTGACGTTATCAAGGACCGTGAGTTCTGCGAAAAGTCGTATGTTCTGAAATGTCCTACTCACACCGAGTTTCGTAACTTCGTCCGGGCGGAGCCCAGTAATAGATTGTCCCAAGAAATTAACAACACCAAACGTCGGTTTATCCAAACCGGTAACGCAGTTGAAGAGTGTTGTCTTTCCTGCACCGTTGGGTCCAATCAAGCTGAAGATTTGTCCGGGGTGTACAGCCATTGTCACTTCCGACAATGCAATAACGCCACCATAATGCCGGCTGAGTCCGTCTGTTGAGAGCAGGCGTATGGGGGTATTTTCCATTTTCCTCTCCTCGTTCGATTGTCTGGTATAAAGTATACCTTTAATTAACGGGAGGTGTCAATTTGTTTTTTCAGCAGTCAGTCATCAGTAGGCGAGGTTCGGAAACCTCGCCTGCGAAAATAAACAATCAAGAGATGACTCCTACGGGTTTTGCAGATACCCAATGCGGTTACGTGAAGATTAAGAATTTAATCGGGTAATTTCTCAAGGTGCGATAAATCGCCCTACTACGAACACCTCTGTTTGTAGTAGGGAAACCATTCATGGTCTCCCGTCAATTACCTAATTTATTTACTAAACCTCATCAAACCGCACCTACCGGAATTAGGGAATTGGGACTAATTTGACATCTGCTCGGATACTATGCTATACTTCCTTATATATTAAGGTATAAAGGAACGTTCTCCATATACATCAGTATGACAGATTCAAAAAAAAAGAACACTCCCCTCGAATACTGGTTGGCACTCGCCTCTGTTGAAGGACTCGGCAGTGTGCGAATTAGACGGCTGATAACACGTTTCGGTAGCGCGCAGGCAATTTTTGAAGCGGAACTCCCCGAAATCGCGCGGTTACCCTCCTTCAATCCAGTACTCGCATCTCGCATACTCACAGTCTCCGGTAATTTTCCGACCTTTCGTGAGAGACTCAGTGCCCTCGCAGATCAGGACGTCAGGGTAATGTGCCTTGAAGACCCAGATTATCCGGCACAACTTAAAAACTTGCCCGATGCCCCAGGGGTTCTCTGTAGGGTCGGCACGTTAACCGAAATCGGTGATCGGTGTGTCTCAATTGTGGGGAGCCAGAATCCGAGCATAGAGGGAATTGAGTTGACGCTTTCGTTGGCGACGCAACTCGCACTCGCCGGATTTACGGTCGTCAGCGGGTTGGCAACTGGTATTGACACGTACGCTCACTCTGGTGCGCTCGCGGGTATGGGAAAGACGATTGGCGTTGTCGGAACAGATCTGTCTTCTATCTATCCGGGACGGAATAATCCACTCGCAGTGAAGATTTATGAGCACGGATGTCTGTTTTCAGAGCATCCATTCCCGACAGCCCCTTCACCCGGTAATCTCGTGCAGAGAAATCGTATTATCAGTGGACTTTCTGTCGCAACAATTGTGATTGAAGCACGAAAGACTGGTGGTGCGATGCACACGGCACGGTATGCGCAACGTCAGGACAGATCGGTACTTGCATGCCGCTGGGACACAGCGCACACGCAGCGCGAGGGACCTCAAGAATTGATAGGGACAGGCGCGTTTCCGTTTGCACCGACCGAGGTTGACAAAGTGATCGATGTACTCACACATCCAGAACGTCTTGAGACGTACGCCAGCGGAGCCACGAGCGAACAGATGGGATTGTTTGAGGAATAGCAATCGGCTATCAGAAGTCGGGAATTGGAACTCCCACCTACAGAAGAGAGAACGTCGATAGCCAGTAAAAAAATTGCTTTTTTTTCCAATTTGTGATATACTATATAATGTCCTTAAACTTGATTTTGCGAGTACGCGTATCAATTTTTTTCTTGACACCGTTAAAATTTATGGTAAATTTGCGTTAAAATGAAGTTTTCTCTTGACAAAAGAGACTAATTTTCATATAATTTTGAGCAAATCCGTAATTTTACCTTTACAAAGTTTGCAATTTTTGCTAAACTTTAAGGTACTCGTTTAGATATTGACTTTCGGGCGAGGGGTGCAACAATCCAATGGTGTTTTACTCTGTTAACTGCCCTCGCAGAATTCTGTTCTCAACGTGTCGGTTTGTTCTTTACGCATGGCGGAGAGAACAACAAACGAAATAGCCTTACGTTACTTGACTTAACGAGAATATGATCATAGGTTTTGAGGCGTTGCTGAATTGTACAAGCAGCAGCGTAACTGAAACCGACTTTCCCGAGTGCTTTTGCGAGTGTCTACGGGAAAGGACCGAAAGTTGTTAGGACACCCTATCTACAGGGTGTATTTTGATAAACTTTACAATTTAAGGAGTTAACTCTAATGACAAAATTGTTTAGAACCTTCGCTTTATTACTGTCAGCCTTGTTCGCCCTTTCGCTGATAGTCGGCTGCGGTGGCGGCGATGATGAAAACGGTGATGCAGCTGCACCAGCTGCCTTCGTAAGCGCAGCCCCGCCGGGGGGCGAGATTGCTGCGAATGGGAGTATTACGGTTACCTTTGACAACGCACCCGCTGATGTCACGGTAAGTGCTGGTACTGTCACAGTTGCAGGTAAAACAGCGACTATCGCGGGTCCTTTCACCCCGGGTCCTCTCGCATTGACGATCACTTGGGCTGATGGAACCCAGGCACTGAACTATACGGTTACCGCACCGGATACCGATCCGCCCGCAGTCACTGGTGGCACCGTCAAAGATGGCGACAAGGATGTTGATCCCGAAGCTATCAACACTGCTGGAGCGATCGAGATTGAGTTCAGTGAAGATGTCTCCGGTAACGTTGCGCTGCAGACCGAAGGCGGCGATGACGTTGGTTGGCTCGGCAAAGTTGAAGGCAATAAAGCGACTCTCGAAGTTGTCAAAGGCAAAGAGATTGGCAACGAAACGACTTACGTTATTAAAGGCAAAGTCTCAGACGCTGCTGGCAACTCTACTGATGTCAGTGTAACCTTTGTAACCAAGGGTAAAGAGTAAAATTGAGGCTATTTCGACAAAAAGGGCGGCGTATTTTCAATACGTTGCCCTTTTTTATATTATACCAAAATTTTCTTTACACAATTTTGGGAATAATGCTATAATGGATCTAAGAACTGACATAATCAATAACTAATAATCAGAATAACCAAAATTTTTTTGAACGATTTTCAAAAAGGCGTTGTCTAACCCATTAATCAGTTAGGAACCTGAAGGAGAAAGTTCGGTGGAAAGAACTGAAGCCTTGCTCATTGCCGACCTCTGCGAAGGCGACGAGACAGCATTGGCACCGTTGGTGAAAAAATATAAGCGGATGGTATACCGTCTCGCGATGCAGATCACCAAGAACCACGCGGATGCCGATGATGTCATGCAAGAGACCTTTATTAAGGTGTATCGCTCAATTCGGACGTTCCGGAAGGATGCGGCTTTTGAGACATGGCTCTACCGAATAGCGGTTAACGAAGCACTGAACTTTGTCAAGCGTAGAGAGCGTCAGCGAGAGTCCACGCTTGAGACAGCATCGGAAGCGGAGTATGAGGCGATTACGCGATACCGCGCTCAGATCGACAATGACCCACATGCCCATGCTGAAAAAGCTGAACTGCGACATCACGTCACAGAGGCAGTCAATAATCTCTCACTGAAACATCGGACAGTTGTTATCCTTCATGAATTTGAAGGCTTAACACACGCGGAGATTGCTTCAATCCTAAATTGCTCCGAAGGGACAGTTCGTTCCCGCTTGCACTACGCACGCAAAAAGCTCCGAACTCTGCTCAAATCGTATGTAGATGCGAGTAACGTTTAGGTTTCGACTGAAGGAAAATTTCGGTAACCGAAATTAGTTGAGTTTCATGGGTTTATAGACGTGTAGAACACACAATCTCGAGGAGAATATCAATGAGATCGAAGTGTGACAAAATAGAACGCCTTTTATCTGACTACATAGATGGGACGCTTTCCGAACGGCAAACAGCCGATGTCGCATTGCATCTCCGCTCCTGCGGATCGTGCAGACGAGAAGTCGTAGCCCTGAAGAAAACGAACCACCTCCTCGAAAACTTTTACGTTAAACCGGAGGCATCCGATGCCTATTACGCCCGGTTCACGACGCGACTCCAACAACGTATTGAACAGAGTGCGCCAACTGCGCTCCATCAACGGTTCTTTGCAGTCGCTACGCGTCTTGGATGGCACCTACTCACCCAACTCCATCGACGTATTGACCATTCCCGTTTGGGCGGGTTTCTCTCCATAAGACAACACGCTTTTCCGTATTATATTTTCGGGTTAACGCTGACGATGTTAGTAGTCGCGCCACTTCTGCTAAACCAGGTCTCGACACACGATGACAGTAGTCATGTGCTCGGACGTTTGTATGCAGCGGCGAAAATTCGGTTTTTCTCTGCCGATTCATCCACCTCGGTTCAACCCACCGCAGCACTTGCCATCAAACAGGATAAGGCGGGCACTCAACCTACTGACATCCGCCGAAATGTCAGTAGTGGGCGTACGACAGAGCCCCCTGTCATTGATTCAGGGTCCGAGGTCTGGCTATTCACCGATGAACCGATGACAGAGGGATATATCTTCACCGCCCTTCAAGAGAATGATTCTGATACAGTCCCGAGTGTCGCGTTAGACATTGACTCGGAACTGCTCGCTTATGCCGAAATTCCGACACAGGGAGCGTTCTGGGCACGTCTCACGGGTCGCGACGTATTGACCGAAAATAGGTACGCACTGCTGTTGTTGCAGGGTATGGATGCCGGACAGCATGCTCTCCAACAGTATGAGCGAAAGAGGATCGGGTTTAAAGGCTTCTCACAGAAATTGTTAGATGTCCCGTTGGAAACATTGTCTATTTCAGAAGTCTACGATTCCAGAGAGTTGTAGGTATTAGCCGTCGGAAACCATCAGCGGTCAGCCGTCAGTAGCCCCAATAATGAGTGGGGCGGCATTTATGTAGAAGAACGTAGCGTACAACAACACAACCCCGTCGTAGGGGTAATATCCGTGTAGAAATCAATTGTTAGAAGCCCCAGCGGGGCGGTATCTAAGTAGAAAAACGCAGAACACAGCAACGCAACCCCGTAGGGGTGACATCTGTGTAGAAATAATCTCGTGGACGCGTTTTCAGCGCGCACGATGTAAACAAGGAGAAAACAATGAACCCAAGGATTTTGGGCATTATTGGTGGTCTCGCTTTAATAGTTGCGCTCCTTTCACCTTTCATGATGGGTAGCTCCAAAAAGGTGGAGCAACTCTTCCAATCCGCTGAAGATTTGTATGGACAGGCGGATTATGAAGGCGCAATCGAAAAGTATGCAGAGGCACTCGAAGAATCAACAAAGCGTGGCGTGAAAACCGAAGTTATTGACAAGGATTTCCCGACCCTCGCCAATTATAAGATCGCAGTTAGCTACTCACGTCTCGCTGAACAATCAGGCGATGTAAATCATTACGACACTGCGATCGAGTACATCGAAAAGGTTGCTCCGACAGCAACGATTCCCAAACACCAAGAGGGGTTAACCTACCTCTGGGGACACATCCTCTATCGGACGGAGCAGTTTGAATTGGCGGAGCCGAAGTTCACGCAGCTCATTGAGAACTTCCCGAACAGCCTTTTCGTCGAAAACGCTTGGTATGCTATCGGGCAGCTCAACTATAAACTTCAGAACTATGAGGACTCCCGACAGGCATTCAAAGCTGTTCTTGACGGTTTCCCAAATTCTGATTTTAAAGATGATGCACAGCACCTGATTGCGCAATCGTTCCTCAACGAATCCAACTACGAGCAGGCGTATCAGGAATTCGATAAAATCGCTACGGAGGAATTCAAGAACTACCCGGATCTGCAAGCCGAAGCGATGTATAAAGCCGCTTATAGCTTGAACCAACTCGGTAGGGACGATGAGGCTATCGGTCGTTATACCAACTTCATCACGCAGTTCCCGGAAAGCCAATACGTCACAGCGGCATACTTCGACCAAGGTGCGATTTACTCCCGGCAGAAGGACTATGACAACGCACGCGTTAACTACGAGTTGGCACTTCAAAACACTGCAGATCGGACGCTTCAGGCAGAAATTCAGTCTGCCATCGGGCGCACCTACTTCGACCAAGGCGACTATGAAAACGCTATTGCTTCCTATAAGACGCTCCTCGAAGAATACCCGGAGAGCGACTTTATCGCCGAGGCGAAACTTGGTATCGCCGATAGCCACTTCCGCTTATCGAATTGGAGCGAAGCCACTGTAGCGTATGAACGTGTTATCAATGAACACGAGGAAGCCACCGATTTTATTCCCTACTGCTCCTATCAGATTGGGGAAGCCTACTACAAACTCGGTAGCGATCAGATAAAAGCCGGGGAAACTGACACCGGAATGGCGACGCTTGAACTCGCATTGCAATGGTACCAAAAAACGGTTGACGACTATCCGCAGGATCCGGTTGCCCCGCATGCGCTCTACGGCGCAATTTGGGCACTCAACGATCTTGGACGCAAAGATGAGTTGGAAACAATCGCACGCGAGTTTATTGAGAAGAACAAAAACGATAACGAGTTTGACATCCTCGCCGCTGAGGTGCAGCTCCGTTTCGCCGACATCAAGCGGACTGAATTCAAACAGTACGTTGAAGCCGCTGAAGAATATGCGAAATTGTGGGATTACCGTCCACTACCGAAGTTCCATCTCGTCAAGTTGATGGGTAAATTCTTTGAAGGACGTTCCTACTACGAAGCCGCCAAACCTGAAGGTTATCAGGAAGGAGATGCAGGCGAGGACTTCAATCAGGGACACTTGCAGAAGTCTGTTTCGGCATATCAGGAAGCTATCGCCATGTTCAATGACGATGCATTCCTACCCGGTGTTGCCGAGGAACGTTACGACGACTTCAGTGAGCGTATCGCTCAGGTGGAAGCGTGTATCATGAACGAAGCACTTTCCCACGAAATGCTTGGTGACTGGACGCAAGCCCGCGACCGCTACGCATCTATTCCTGACACGAGTGAATACTACGAACGCGCACTCCTTCTGGTTGCGAATAGTCATGTCAAAGAAGGTGATAAAGAGGGTGCGATTAGCTACTACAATAGCATTTTAGATAAGCTTGCCGACGCTGACAACCGTTCGTTAGCCGAAATTAAACTCGCTGACCTCCTCCGCGCAGAGGAACGGTTTGAAGAAGCGGCTGTCCAGTATCAAGCTGTGGTTGATGGGAATCCGACTGGTGAATACGCAGATGATGCGCTCTACCTCGTCGGACTTTGCTATTACCAAGCCGCTTCCGAAAATCCGGCACTTTTGGAATCCTCCGAAACGGCGTTCAAAAGCGTGATTTCTGACTATGCCGATAGTCCGAACGCAGTTGAAGCGTATTACGGCTTGGCACTCGCCTATCGTGATGCGGCACAAAAGCAGGATGATGCCGAAAAATGGCCCCTTATCCTGCAACTCGCCGACGAAGCAAGCGATAAGTATTCAGCCAGTGACAATGAGCTTGTTCTCAAGACACTCGGACACATCGACTTGATTAAAGCCACTGCCATAGAAAATAGTAGTGAAGAGGTCGATATTGATGCCCTGGTGGCTTCGCTCAAGCGAATTGTTGATAACACTGGTGCTCCGGAAGAGGCACGTAGTCGTT
The DNA here is from genome assembly GCA_965208635.1 of Candidatus Poribacteria bacterium. Taxonomy (GTDB): domain Bacteria; phylum Poribacteria; class WGA-4E; order WGA-4E; family WGA-3G; genus WGA-3G. The sequence continues at coordinate 2,609,709 of OZ242349.1, read as the reverse complement.
CGCAACTGAAGATCGGTCACACTTACTATAGTGCGAAACGTTATGACGAAGCACTTGCGGAGTATCTCCTCTTTGTGCAAACATTCCCGAATAGCGAACTCGCACCGAACGCGCAGTACCAAGCGGCAGTTTGTCATTATCAGATCGCGCAATCTGCGACGGATGCGGGTAGCAAGCAGTTGAGCCTGCAGAATGCTGTAAGTGCGGCGGAAAAAGTGGCTACACTGACGGAAGATGCGAACAATCTCATCAGTGCTAACTACACTGCCGGTTTGGCGTTGCTCGGACTGGATGACAACAGAGGTGCTGCAGACGCATTCAAAGCGGTTACAGCATTAGAAGGACAGACCGAAGACGAGGCGCGCAAATCGCTAATCTTCCAAGCACACTCCCGTCTTGCTGAACTCAACGGAACCCTCGGCGACTACGCCGCAGCGGTGCAAGAGTATCAATATATTATTGAGAACACGGATGAGGCAGACATGAAGGGACGTTCTTACTTCGCAATGGCATTTGCCCAAGAGGAGCAACTGAAAGCTTATCAGGACGCATTGATGAGTTACCAGAACGCCATTGAGTTAGTAGAAGACACACTCGTCAAAGCACAATCCTACTATCGGATAGGCTTGATTTATCAAGATCAGCTGAAACAACCGGCTAAGGCGTTGGACACTTTCCAAACCCTCATCGGAGAACATAGCGGTTCGGACGACTCAAATATTGCCTCAATGGTGGCAGATGCTGGTATCCGTCGCTCGACCCTCTACGTTGAGTTGGGACGTTTGGATGAAGCGATCGCCGAAGCGGTTGAAGCTCTGGATCGGACGAAAGGAAATGCGAGTGCAAGTGTAGCAGAGAAAGCCGCTGCGCAATACAATCTCGGTTTCCTCTATTCCGACAAAGCGCGTTCCCTCTTCTCCACAGAGGCAGGCACAGATTTGCAGCCCTACATTGATGCGAGTCGGAACGCTGCAGGTGCATTCTTTGAGGTCGCTTCGATCGCTGCACCGGTTGAACAGGCAGATAAACAGACGGTTATCCCGTATGTTCAGAATTCGCTGTTCCAATCCGGTCAGATTTACTATTCTGTCGGTATTGGCGTGAAACTTCCGCAAGACTTAACGAGTGCGCTGACACCCCTCACGACATTCGTGAGTTACGTCGATAAGGGGCTCTTCCCGAAATCGGATGGACTCCGCAAGAATACGGAGACCGCCCTGAACTATACTGCCGCTGCGAACTTTGAGCTCGGGCGGATGCAGGTAGGAATTGATGGTGAGATGTCCGAAAAAGCGGTGAGTTATTTCATCGCCGCTGGTAATGTCTTCCGTGATATGGTGCGTCGTTATCCGAGCGCGAATGATGCCGCTTTCTGGCAATATCATGTCGGTGAATCCTACTACGCCGCGCAACAGTTTGAGAAAGCGATTGAAGAATACGAGAAGGTGCGCAATGTGAATATGACTCACAAGAGTGCGGCTGAATCGTTGTATGCTATCTCGACATGTGCGCAGCTTCTCAGTGAAGCCGCCGAAAAGTCTGGCGACGAAGAAGCAAGGCAACGTTGGTATGATCGACTCTTTGAGGCGAACGAAGTTCTCGCCGCTGAGTATCCGAACAGTCAGTACACTGCCGATGCGCTTATTAATATCGGTAACAAGTACTACAACGCAGGCTCCGAGCAAGCCTTAGAGCAAGCGGAACGGATCCGTCTCTACCAGATGGCGATAGAAAACTATCAGAATGCAATCAATACGCCCGGCATCGGTGCGGAGTCGAAATCGACAGCACAGGGCTATCTCAACGACACCGCAAACGCGCTTGCTTTCTACGAGTATGAGGTCGCAACGAATCTGCTGAATGAATCGAAACTCGCGAAGGGTGACGAGCAGAAACCTGCTGTTGAAGCCGCCATCGCTGAGTACCAGAAGATCATTGAAGCGTATCCGGGGAGCAAGTATGCAGACCTCGGTCTCGTGCAGATCGGTGAGGCATACATGGTGTTAGCCGATAGCGACGATGCGTATTTCAACGACGCGTTGGATTACTTCAACCGTTTGTGGGCAAAATATGAAACAACGCCACCTGTAGACACGAAGGTCAATCAGGCACTCACGTATGCAATCAGTCAGGTCCAGACGATTATAAGCTATATGCAGGCGAATAATCTGGAAATTCGTGGTGGTACTGTCGGTGGTGGCGGTGGTGGTGGTGAGTAATTGCCACATTCTGTTCCCATAGCCTCGCTCGCCTGAGCGGGGCTTCCCCTGAAAGGAGGGTGCGGTATAGCACCCTCCCTTTTTATGATTTATTCCCCTCACGCCAAGACTGTTTATGGTAGATTTTAGAATCACCTACACACCCTAAAGAGGCGAGGTTAGGAAACCCCGCCATCGGAGATGGGCGTTTGTGTCTCCACTGCCTGTCAAAGTTAGGTCGCGATCTGGAGATCGCTCCTACGGAAGAGGTGTAAACTTATTTACGGGAGCCTGCAACAACAGCGCAGGCGGATATAAGGAACACACGTTAAAGTTCTAACGCACGTTATTTAACCGCAAGGAAAAATTAAAAAGTGTATGATGAATTAATAGTGTCCCCGCGCGTGCTACTCGGTCCGGGACCGAGTGAAGCCAACGCGCGGGTTCTTAAAGCAATGACAACCCCGATGTTGGGGTATTTAGATACCGAATTTGTTCAAGTGATGGACGACACAGTCGGATTGCTCCGCCGGGTTTTTGGAACCGAAAATAGGTTAACGCTACCCGTCTCCGGTACGGGTACCGCCGGAATGGAAGCCGCGCTTGCCAACGTTGTTGAACCTGGTGATGGTGTCGTTGTTGGTGTCAAAGGGTATTTCGGCGAGCGGATCGCCGATATTGCAGCGCGGTGCGGTGGTGTTGTAACAAAGGTAGAAGCGGAATGGGGCACACACATTCCTGCCGAAAAAATCGCTAAAGCCGTCGCGAAAGAGTCTACCCCAAAACTGGTTGCGTTGGTACATGGGGAGACATCTACGGGTGTTCTGCAACCCCTGAAAGATGCCGTTGAGATTGCGCATCAAAGCGGTGCCCTTTTTCTCGCAGACTGTGTGACCAGTCTCGGAGGGCAACCTGTAAATATGGATGCTCTCGGCATTGATATCGCCTATAGTTGTACCCAAAAATGCCTTGCCGGTCCGCCTGGACTCTCACCTATCAGTTTCAGCGATCGGGCCGCTGAAGTGATCCGGAACCGAAAAGCACCTATCCAGAGTTTCTATCTTGATATGACGCTCCTCGAAAACTATTGGCACGGTGAGAAGGAAAAGCGACGTTATCATCACACGGTCTCAATATCCCTGATCTACGCATTGCGAGAAGCATTGCGGGTTGTTTTGGAAGAAGGGTTGGATGTCCGCTATAAACGGCATGTGCACAATGCCCGCGCCCTCCTCGCGGGGGCAAAAGCGATCGGTCTACAACCCGCAGCCGAAGAAGGCTACCGCGCACCTATGCTTACCACACTCCGTATTCCTGACGGCATTGACGACGCGACGATTCGGACACGTCTAATTGCCGACTACGGTATAGAAATCGGGGCAGGTTTGGGTGTTTTTGCTGGGAAGGCATGGCGAATTGGGCTGATGGGTGAATCTTCAAACGAAAAGAATGTTATGCTTGTCCTGAGTGCGTTAGAGAAACTCCTCATTGAGTCAGGGCATAGGGTGGAGCGTGGGGCGGCTGTTCACGCTGCAGCACAAGTTTATTCAGTGTAATGGTTATCAGTGATCAGCGGTCAGAAACTTTACGATGACCGGTGCGGTTAGAAACCGCACCTACTGGACCTACGGAAATTGTCGCGAGTAAAACTCGCTCCTACAGTAAGCTATTCCCATTCAATCGTGCTGGGCGGTTTTGAACTAATATCGTAGACGACACGGTTGATGCCTTGCACTTCATTGATGATACGGTTGGAGATTCTGGCGAGTACATCGGTTGGGATGCGCGCCCAATCCGCCGTCATCGCATCACTACTCGTGACAGCGCGGAGCGCGACCGCGTTTTCATACGTTCGTGCGTCCCCCATCACACCAACGCTTTTGACGGGTAGAAGAACAGCCAAAGCCTGCCAAATTTCGTCATACAATCCCGCTTTTTTGATTTCAGAGATAAAGATAGCATCTGCTGAACGGAGCACCTCCAAACGTTCATGCGTAACCTCACCCAAAATGCGGACAGCGAGCCCCGGTCCCGGAAATGGGTGTCGTCCAAGGACGTGCGCCGGCATGTCCAGTTCCGCTCCAACCGCTCGCACTTCGTCCTTGAAAAGTTCCCTAAAGGGTTCGAGCAACTCAAACGGCATGTCGGATGGAAGCCCTCCAACATTATGGTGCGTTTTAATCGTAGCCGACGGTCCCTTCACAGAGACACTCTCTATAACATCGGGATAGAGTGTGCCTTGCGCGAGGAATCGGAAGTTGTGTCCTAATTTTTTCACTGTTGTTTTGAAGGTTTCGATGAATTGGGCCCCAATCACTTTCCGTTTCTTTTCTGGATCGGTCACTCCCGCCAACCCGTCGAGAAACGACTTCATTGCGTCAACAGCAACGAGAGGAATTCCGAGTTGCTTAGAGGTTTTAAGCACTTCAGCGGCTTCGTTTTCCCTGAGGAGACCATTGTCAACAAAAACAGGTACAAGCGCATCTCCGATTGCCTGATGCAAAAGCGTCGCCAGCACCATTGAATCAATACCACCACTCACAGCACACAGAACACGTTCATTTCCGACCTGTTCCTGTATTTGCGCTGTGGTACGGGCAATAAAGGCACGCATTGTCCACGCGTTACGACACCCACAGATATTACGCGTGAAGTTCGCCAGAATCTGGTCAGCATCCTCGGTATGTTCAACCTCAGGGTGGAATTGTAATCCGTAAAACGCGCGTGTGGAATCCGCCATAGCAGCAATGGGAGCGTTCTGTGTTTGTGCGATTGTTTGGAACCCAACGGGTGATGCCTCAATACGATCGCCGTGGCTCATCCAAGCAGAAAATTGTGAGGGCAGTCCTGAGAAAAGTGGATCATTCGCATTAAGCACTTGGAGGGGGGCGTGTCCGTATTCCCGCTGTGTCGCTGGATGGACCTTCCCACCTGCTAACAGTGCCGCCATGAGTTGCATACCGTAACAGATGCCCAAGATCGGTGTTTCTAAATCGAAGAGTTTCGGATCAATTGTTGGGGCATCGGTCTCGTAGACGCTTGCGGGTCCACCACTGAGAATAATCCCTTTTGGTGCAATCGCTTCTATCTGTGATAGAGATAGCGTGTGTGGATAAATTTCACAGTAGACATTTTGCTCACGGATACGTCGAGCGATAAGCTGCGTGTATTGTGAGCCGAAATCCAAAATGAGGATCGTCTCCTGCTGTGTGGATGCTGTGTTTGTGGTGTCGGTGTTCGTCATAGGGTTACAGTTTCAGATGAAAAAAATAATTCGGCAATCGGTCGCGTTGCCCGCTATCGGAATCGCGAGTAAAACTCGCTCCTACAGTCAGAGGCGTGCGTCATAAGGTACTATTTCGCAATCGATAATGTCACCCGTCAGCGGCTCGAAAATCGCGCCGTATGCGCCAGGAGGTGCGAAATCGACATCGCTTGACATAGCCAAACCTGTGTTCGCGTCCTCTAAGTAGCAGCACCCACGGTGCGGATGCCCTGGCGTATTGATGGTCCGCAGATGGTAACAGTGGTTGTGGAACTGAATCGTATTTCCGTAAATGATAATATACCTATCTCCGAACAAACTGATTGCGACCTGATTGATGAGATACGGGTCTTTGTGTTGCACGAGTTTTCAGTTAGTCTTGATAATTATATCAATCCTGCGGTTCTGTACCTCTTTGTTGGGCCCCTCTTCGACGATAGGCTGGGTTTCCCCCAAACCTACAGCTGTGAGGCGTTCTGAATTGACACGCTCTTCAACGAGGAACCCCTTGATTGTGTCAGCGCGTCCCATACTTACATTTCGATTGACGTTCGCATTTCCTAAAGCACTCGTGTGTACTTCAATTCGGACGGGGTAACTACTGAAACCATCTCTACGTAAGACTCTTGCGAGTTGCTCAAACGTCGGGGCAAACTCTTTTTGCAGTTGCGTGCTGCCGTGGGCAAACGCGTTGCCTCTGATACGGATGAGGATACTATCCGTCTGCTCTATAACGATGGCTTTAGGGATTTGTCTTGCCGCCTTTAGTAAATCTGACTTCGCCGACGTTATCCGCTGTGTGTTGGCAATAGCGCGTTCCAGATAATCGTTGCCCTCCGCGGAAACTTTGACAGCCACTTCATATTCTTTGTTTGCTAATGCGGTTTTTGCCTTTACGTGAGCCGTATTGGCGAGTTCATAGAGTCGTGCTTCTAACTGCGGGACCTGCGTCCTTGCTTGTGCTGTGAGTTTTCTTTTTAGGGTATCAACCGCTTGTTGTGCCGCCGCGGCACGCCGGTCTAATTCCCTCTGTGCGCGTTGTCTAAATTCCGCCGCCTCTGCGATCACGACCGTCTTGTCGGCGGTTTGCTGTGCGCGTTGCGCAAATTGTTGTGCCGGTTCGTAGCGACCGGCGGTTAATTCCTGCCTTGCGCGTTTCAGTTGTTCAGCCGCCTCTTGGAATTGTTCCGGCGCGTGTTGGCTGGCATTGAGGTATTGCGCACGCTGGACGATTACTTCCGCCTTTGCTATCGAAATATGTGCAGTCGTCTTTGCTTCTGTCTCCGCCTTCTGGCTCGCCTGCGCCGATTGGTAAAGGTTATCAACCAGCCTCTGTGTATCCGAGATAACTGTTTCTGCTTCGACAAACGCCTCTTGTTCAATGAGGTTGGCTATTGAAGCGATCGATGCTTGGGCGCGCTCATAGTCCGCAGTTGTTTCGATCTCTGGATAGGTATATTTTGAAATGTTAACAAGCGATTCTATGCCTGTGAGTGAGAGACGAAGTTCCGTTTGACGTAGCGATGTTTTTAAATGCGTGATTTCCGTTGAAAGTTGTTCTGCCTGCTGCTGTCCTTGGTCGCGAGAACTCAGCGTACGGGAGAGCTGTTCCTCAAGGATAGCCTCACGGATACGTGCAATTTCGAGTTCATGTTCGTGTGCCTTTATAATCTGTTGGTATATCTGTTCTCGGAGGGTAACGGCATTTTGTCGAGCGTTGTGTTGCCTCGCTTTTGCACTGGCGATCTGTGCGACTAATTCCGCCTGATACGCAAATTCAGCACTCTGAGGGATGTCCCCCCTTTCTTGCGAGTTCCGAGCAAAATTCAGAAGCTTCACTGCGCGCCCGTATTCCTCTGGCACCAAAGGTTCAGCATCCAATGCCGCTGCATCGCTGATCGCCTGCTGCGCGTCTTGGAGTTGTGTCGCGAGCATGACTTCATCAATTTCTGGTGTGGGGCATCCGGATGCGATAAAGCACGTAGCTAAAAGTAGCAATCCATAGTACTTCATGTTTATAGTTGTCAGATAGAGGGTTATCGGTTCGGGTTGCTACGCAACCCTTTCAGTCTTCAGTTATCGGTTAAGAGGTCTTTTGGTAACAATCCACCGCGATGCAGTTATAAGACCTGATCTCCTTAGAATTTCTGTAACGCCTCAAGTTCAGCTTTCATAGCCTCAAGCCTTTGGAGGACTTCTTCAACGTTCTGCTCAGCAAGAGTGAGCTGCGCTTGTACCTCTTGAGCGTTTGCTTCCTCGCGAATCGCGATGGCGATTTCAGTTGCGATTCGCGCGTGGAGATATGCGCGTAATGCGAGTCGATATGCCTGTTCCACATCACCAGCATTCATTGCGTTTTCAGCCGTGATAAGCATCTCTTGCGCAGTGCGTAACGGGGTCTCGGCAGCCTCCTGTGCTCCCATCGCGTTGGCGGAGGTGAGCGCTACCTGAGCGTTCTCCATCGTTTCCACAGCGAGTTGTTGTAACTGTCCGCCACAGCCGATCACGACTGTCAGCATTATGAACCAGATTGTCCGCTTCATTGTTAATTTTTTCCCATCTGCCTCAAATTTGGTTGGGTAGGCACGAGACCTACCCCTACAATGGGCAGGCACAAGACCTGCACCTACAATGCGTACGAACCTACAGGTTTTTGGAGTAAAAAAGCCTCGCTTGGGGTGGTGCGCGCTGCAACACCCTAAGGCGAGGCTTCTGGTCGTTGATTCCTGAGACGGGTAAATCCGCTAAAATTCAGGACGCTCTGTATAGACACTCACCTTCCGGCGATATTTGTCTTTTCGCTCAAACCATACATATCCATCAATTTTCGAGAAGAGCGTATAGTCCTTTCCGACCCCAACGTTGTTTCCGGGGTGGATGTGCGTTCCACGCTGTCGAGTGAGAATGCTTCCTGCGGTGACATAATTTCCAGAAAACCTTTTGACACCGAGCCGCTTTCCGATACTGTCGCGTCCGTTTCGGGTGCTTCCGCCGCCTTTCTTATGAGCCATCAGATTGTTCCTCCACCGCGCCGATTGCGGTAATTTTCACGCGTGTAAACGATTGACGGTGCCCTAACTTGCGTTTGTAACCTTTACGGCGTTTCGATTTGAACACAACCATCTTTTTTGCGCGTGCTTGTTGAACCACTTCAGCTGTAACTGAAGTATTGTCAAGATAGGGCGAGCCGGCTTGTAACTGACCATCATCGTCAGCAACAGCCAGAACGGATGAGAACGTGACGCTGTCACCGATCTCTGCATCGAGTTTTTCAACATCAATCAGGCTTCCTACTTCTACCCGATGCTGCTTCCCTCCGCTCGCAAAGACTGCATACATTTTTATATACCACTCCTTTCTGCTTAAATTATACCCTAAAAACGCGTCGATGTCAATTCAGATTTGCAATTCGTTATACGTCCGCCTTAGAAGGTGCCTTCCATTGCGTTAATCGAGAAACAATTCTTCACCTTTTCCGACGAAGATTCGGTAATCTTCGAGATGCAAGTCGGCATCGGGTTCCAGGATAAGTTCCAATTTTAATGACTTCTTAAGTTCCCGTAATTTTTTCGACATCTGCGACTTTATATGCGAAACGACATAGTCATTAGCAGTCACACGTAGTTGGGACTGACGTGTTTGTTTATGCGCCGTCTTTATCGCACGTAGTAATTGAATAACGACGGTTTCGACGGATAGCACAGTGCCATGTCCGCCGCAGTAGGGACACTCCTCCATCAGTAGGGTAGAGAGACTTGGACGGGTACGCTGGCGTGTCATTTCGACGAGTCCTAAATCTGAAAAATGCAGGATATTTGTGCGGGCACGGTCTTTCCTGAGTGCTTCCTGTAGCATTTTAAAGACTCGTTTCCGGTGCGCAGCCTCTTCCATATCAATAAAATCAACGACGATAATCCCACCTAAATCTCGTAATTGAATTTGGCGGACGACTTCCTCGACAGCCTCAAGGTTAGCACTGAGAATAGTGTTATCTGGGTCAGATTTTCCAACGAATCGACCGGTGTTGACATCAATCGAGACCATGGCTTCAGTTTGTTGGATGATAATATGTCCTCCACATTTGAGCCAAATTTTCTCACTGAGTGCCTCCTTGAGCGCGCGTTCAACGCCATAAGCATCAAAGAGTGTTGGATCCTCTCGATAAAGGGAAACACGAGATTGCAGATTGGGCATGACGGAGGAGACATATTCCATTGTCTCCTTGTACCCCGTCTCTGAATCAATAAACAGTTGCTTGACCTCCTTGGTGAGCATATCCCTGACGATCCTATTGGTGAAACTGAGGTCTTTACTCACGAGGCTGGGTGCGGATTTTCTATCTGCGCGTGCACACACCTGTTTCCACTGATCGATAAGGTATCGGATTTCGGCTGCGAATTCGGTTTCGTTCAACCCTTCAGCGGCAGTACGGATGATAAACCCACCTTCAACGTCGGCTTTCACTGCCTTTGCCATATTACGCAGTCTGTCTCTTTCAGTGGCAGCCTCAATGCGACGTGATACACCGATATTCGAGGAATTGGGCATGTAAACGACATAACGTCCGGGGAGTGTGATATTACTGGTAACCCGTGCCCCCTTTGTTCCGATAGGCTCCTTGCCGACCTGAACGAGGAGTTCCTGCCTCTTTGAAATGAGGTCACTTATGAGAAATGGGAACCCGCGTCCACCGCGAGTCTGCTTGGATTGCTTCCCCTTCAGATCCAATATTGCGGTATTTTTGTTGGATCCTCGGTCTCCGTTCTGCTTCCTATTTTCGTCCTCATCTTCGTCAGCATGTTCATATTTGAGATCGGAAATATGTAGAAAGGCATGCCGTTCCAATCCGATGTCAACGAATGCTACCTGCATTCCGGGTAGTACGTTTTCAACGCGTCCTTTGTAGAGATTCCCCAATGTTTGCGTCGCCGCTTTCCGTTCAATGTAAATTTCATTCAGCACCCCCTCCTCAAGTACCGCACAGCGCGTTTCATACTCATCATCAGAAATAAGTATCTCCTTTTCCATCATTACCTCCTATCGCACCTTTTTTTCAAAAGGCACCTCGGTTAATTGTCGTGTCAAAAATCGGCAGCATTGCAAAAAGCAGTGAGGGCTTTGCAGAAATGTGTCCTACGTTTCGTTGATGCGATGCGAAGCGTAGATATCTTTGAGTAGGACCCTTCAGCCAAATCAGCGAGTGTACGGTTGTCCCCCGTGGGAGTGGTATCAAGTCCCAGCCAACTGTCAGCAACCAACCAGTCGTCGGTAAGAATCGCGAGCAGGGGTAAACACTGGATTGAGTCTGGGAATAGACTCAATTCATCCCTTGTATTCCATTGCAAAAACACACGTTCCTACAGAAGAACCGAATGGCTCTGGAAACTGGTGCAGTTACCTTGATATAACTATAGCGCGTGGCGTACTCTCTATTTCATCTGGGCTTGCAAGCTGCGACTCACAGCCGCGGTGTCAACGTCACGACAGGCGTTATTAGTTCACCCATCGAGATACCGCCGTGCTGGAACCCTCCTTGAAACTGCCGTTTATACTTATAAAAATCGTTCGGATAGACGAAATAATAATCGTCTTTTGCGAGAATGTAGTCCTTGCTTGCGTTTTCCGCCGGTAGTCGGTATTCCTTTGGGTTTCGGAGATATACCGCTTCGCCTTCTTCGCATCCCAAGTTAGCACCGATTTTAAACCGAAGGCTGGTGGTAGTCTCACGATTACCGTAAGCGCGGGTTGCTCGGTTACAGAAGACAGAGCCATGATCGCTGGTGAGGACCACAGTTGCTTTTTGTGCCGCAATAATGCGTAAAATATCGAAAAGTACCGAATGCGAGAACCACGAGCGCGCCAGAGCTCGAAAAGCGGATTCATCAGGAGCGAGTTGCTGTAGAACATCGGATTGTGAGCGCTGATGGGTCAAAATATCAATGAAATTGATGACCAGTGCAGAGAGACTCACGCGCGTGTTCGCCGCGACCCGTTTTTTATAGGTGTTGCCACCTCGGGTGTCAAAAATCTTGAAGTACTGGATTCCGGGCTTCAGTTTGACCCCCCTGCGCTTCAGATGTGCTTCAAGGAGCTGGCGTTCGTACCGATTTGTACTTGTGTCCCCATCAGATTCTTCCTGCCAGTACTGTGGATAGCGTTCGGCAATCTCTATTGGGAACAAGCCGCTGAAAAGGGCATTTCGTGCGTACATTGTCGCACTCGGTAGGATTGAAAAACTATATTGACGTTCGATAGAGAAATAAGGGTACAAGAGTGATTCGACTGCCAACCAATGGTCTAAGCGGAAACAGTCAACCACAATAAAATAAACAGATTTTCCATCTTGAAGTTGAGGGATAACATGCTGGTCCAGAACGTTGACCGATAAGGGGGGCGCGTCTGAGCTACCTGCGACCCAATCAGGGTAATGCATTGCGACGAAGTCAGAGAATTCGGTATTGCACTCTTTTTTCTGTGCAAGATGTGTTTCTTCTAACCCACCCTCGGCTAACTTTTCAGATACCAGATCCCACTGTAAAAGTTTCACATAGATATTGACCCAGTCTTGCCAACTTGGTGATGAATCCTTCATCGCGCGGATAGCGTTGAAATCTGTGGTGTACCGACTCGGAATCTGATTAACAACTATCTGCGGCTGATCAAGGACACGCTTTAGTGTTGAGACGATCTGGGCTACACCAATCGGTTTCACCAAGAAATCGGTTACCTGTTTGCCGAGAGCAACCTCAACAAATTGTTCATCGCTGGATTGGGTAACGAGAATGACTGGAATTTGTGTATTGAAGGTACGGATCGCATCGAGCGTTGCCATTCCATCTTTACCGGGCATAACCTGGTCAAGTAGGATAGCACTATACTGCGTGTCACCGCGCGTTAGAAGCGCGATGCCATCTTCGCCATTTGTCACGGGTGTGACCGCGTAACCTCGGTCGCGTAGCACAAGGATATGTGGTTGCAACGCTTCTATTTCATCATCAATCCATAGGATTTGGTGTGTTTGTGACATACGTAAGTTTTCAAAATCTGCTCATGTGCACATTATGTCCAATTAACGCGAGTGAAAACTTTCACCTCAGTGGAAGTAGAAAAAATGCCCAGGCAATTATTTGCCTACAACAACCGTTAATATGGGCTATGCGACCGGCAGCCGAATTTCAAAAGTTGTTCCGTCAGGACTCGTTTTAATCATGCGGATACTTCCGTGATGGTACTCACGGATGATCCGCTGTACGACAGTTAATCCGAGTCCCCATCCGTGTGCCTTGGTAGACATCCCCGGTTCAAAGATCTTTCGCTGATTTTCGCGGGTGATCCCGCTTCCATTGTCTGCATACTGGATAACAACATCGCTGTGTCGTTTGTCATGCGTTGGTTCAATCTGGATCCATCCGTCTGCTTTGTCCATTGCGTCCAACGAATTACGAATTAAGTTTTCAAACACCCAGTGCAGTAATTGCGCGTTTGCGAGTATAGGCGGTGTTTCATGCAGTTTCAATTGGATTTCAACGCGTCGACTAATGTGCGGCAGCCGTTTTTCAAAATATGCTCGGACTTCTTCAAATACTTCACCCATATTGACTTCGGTAAGTGGTGGCTGCGTGCCAATCATACCGAAGCGCGCCGTTGTTTTCTGCAAACGCTCCAGATCGTTTCTCATACTCTCGGAGAGTTCAGCGAGTGCTACATCATCTTTTTCTTTACTTCGTTCATGCAGAAGTTCCGTCCATGCCAACAGCGACGAGATAGGTGTTCCGAGTTGATGAGCGGTCTCTTTGGCTAAGCCTCCCCAGATTGCCGAGTGTTCATAAGACTTTATGCGTTGATAGACGAGGAAACAAACAGTCCCAAACGCTAATAGGACCACCGGTGCTATAAGAGGCACCACCAATCCATAGTATCGCTTACTTTCATAGTAGAAGTAGCCCTTGTGCCATTCGGGTGTTGTTTCAATCGGGGAGGATGCTGGTGCGTTTTGAACGAAAATTTTTGCTCGTTCCCGCTCCTCCGCAGTTGCTTGATCGGCAGTAATAACATCGCCCCATATCTGCCATTTCTGAGGTGTGCCGGTGGTATCGGTCATCACAAAAGGCATCTGTGCCATTTCACTGGGTGCGGCATCCCCATAGTAAGTATACCCCTTTAACTGCCGGTCTTCAAGGAGCATGTGTATTTCACGAGGTAGATGTTTTTTCTTCATGCGCGCTAACGTTGACTCTAACAAAGCGCGCTCATTTTGTGTTAACGAGATCTCCTCATTTTCGTTGACATTGATATCCAAACTGTCAATCTTTGCGTCTAATTGTGGGTCAACTCCTCGCGCAATTAAGACTTTCTCCTGTGCATCCGTGATGATAAACGAGAATGTGCGCGATCTGTCTTCAGCGAATGATTTTCTGACAATCGTAATTAACTTCTGTTGCAATCCACGGTTTTCCACGCCGGGGAGTTCCGCTGCCAGATCGGCGAAAAGATCTATCTGGGCTTCTATGTCGGCGTTCAGTCGAGAAATCTGCCGAGTATAATGGAAGAACCCAAATATCAGTGTGCCCAATCCGACGATGAAGTAAACGAGTATCAAACGGGTGGTCGTATACCCAGGGATAATTCGACGATTCAACCGCAACTTCGTATTCCTCCGCACACATCGGACGCAATATGTCTGCCTATTGATTGCCCATCTGTTAATTAATAATATCACTTTTAAAAGGAAATTGCAAGTCTATTTCGACTCTTTAATTATTCCTTGCGGTTACACAACGGGAGTTTGGACCTCAACGTACCTTTTTTATACCCGTCCTCCACTACGCTACGGACTACACATCTTGGACTACTTTTTAATTATTCCTTGCGGTTATACACCCAGTCATTCTCGCTTGATTTTTTCAGATAAATCGGTTAAAATGGAATTGTGTCTTGTAATACGAGTCGCCTCTACAGTAAAATGAAACCGGAAATTAGAAATGGAAACACTTGATGCTTAAAGCGATTACATTCGATTATTGGCAAACCCTTTATGCTGATTCTGACAGCAACTGGCGAAGGCGTCAGGCGATACGTATTCAGCTATGCCATACGTACCTCGAAAGTCACGACTACACTTGCACATTGGATGACGTGAGATTCGGACTTGAAGAGGCATACGACTTGGTATCCTCTCTATGGCATCAACACCAAGGAGTCTCAGTGAAGCGATGCATGCAGCGATTCGCTGAGGTGCTTCATCTTCAGCTTGAAGAGGAAGATCTCGATCAGTTAATTGAGTGCCTTGGTGCGGCTTTTTTGGAGGCACCTCCAATTATGATGCCACATGTCAAACCGGTCATTTCTCGGTTAAGTGAAAGTTATCCGCTCGGAATTATCTCAGACTCAGCACTAACGCCTGGCAGTTTTGCTCGAAAACTGATGGCGCGTGATGGCATTTTACAATACTTTACAGCTTTCACATTCTCCGACGAAACCGATTATACAAAACCTCAAGTGGTACAATTCCATTCAACTTTAGCACAACTGAACGCCAAACCCGCGGAAGCGGTGCACGTCGGTGATATTTTTCGAACGGATATTGTCGGCGCGAAAAATGCGGGAATGAAAGCGATTCGTTTCGCAGGCTTCAATAAAGGAGAAGGAGACGACACATTGAGCGACGCTGTTGTTGATGACTATCGGAAGTTAGAAACGGTCATCACTGAGTTGTCAAAATAGGGAACGTAAGGAGAAAAAATGGCAAATGTATTGGTCTCCGGTGGCACTGGGTTCATCGGCAGTCGAGTCTGCACTGCCCTCCACGAACAGGGCGATACTGTGCATGTGCTATCTCGCAATCCGACCCGTGCACAAACGAAATTGAAATCCGCAAGAGCAGTCTACGGTTGGAACCCTGAAACCGAGAAACTTCCTTCAGAAGCTACATCAGATGTGAAGGCGGTTGTTCATCTGGCAGGTGAAACCATCGCCGGTAGATGGAACGCCGAAAAAAAACGGCGGATACGAGATAGCCGAATTCTTTCGACGCGGAACCTTGTCGAATCGCTTGCTGAAGTATCTATAAAACCTGACGTGCTTGTCTGTGCTTCCGCAATCGGATACTATGGCGATAGTGGTGATGATCACTTTACGGAAGTATCGCCCGTCGGGACCGACTTTCTCGCCAAAGTCTGCCAAGAATGGGAAACAGAAGCTCAAAAAGCAGATGCGTTTGGGATTCGGGTCGTTATGGTTCGTATTGGGCTTGTGCTTGGGTTAGGTGGTGGATTGTTGACACAGGTGCTTCCCCCCTTTAAAATGGGAGTTGGTGGCGTACTTGGTAGTGGTCGGCAGTGGATGTCTTGGATTCATGTCGACGACGTAGTTGGTATTGTGATACACGCATTAGAGAATGAAGAGATTCGGGGTCCTCTGAATGCGACTGCACCTGTCCCTGTCAGAAATATGGAGTTCACGAAAACCCTCGGTACTGTGCTACGGCGACCAACACTGCTTCCTGTCCCGACGTTCGGCTTGAGGTTGATGATGGGCGAATTCGCTGACTTCGTGGTGCTGAGTCAGAACGTACTTCCGGAAAAAACGGAAGTAAGCGGTTACGAATTTCGCTATCGGACGCTTGAACCTGCTTTGAGAGATCTGCTATAAACACGCAGAATTCTGATGAAATATGAAGATTCAAGATGTTCTGCTTTCTGATTACGGAAAAGCCTCAAGTATACCCTCCCCAGTTAATCAGCTGATGACCGATTTTGCTGTCGGTTTTCGAGACGGACGCGACATCAATCTCGGTGTCGGATATGTCAATGAACGGACAATCCCGCATCAGCAGATTCAACACGCCTGTGAAAAAGTCCTCGCCCATCCGAAAAAATACCGCGCCTCTCTCAATTACGGTGGTGCACAAGGGTCGCCAAACCTGATTGAATCGCTCAGGAGGTTCCACATTGAAAACAGGATTGGTGGAATCACTGAACAGACCTTGAACAACCGAGACATTGTTATCGGGGCAAACGGCGCGACGAGTTTGTTAGAGAGCATCACCCACCTACTCCCTGCGGGTATTGTGCTAACCGCGGATCCGATGTATTATATCTATTGCAACGATTTGGGCAGGAAAGGTTTTCGCGTTACAGCGATACCTGAGGATAACGAAGGACTCGATGCCGAACGTTTGAGGACGCAACTAACGATGCTCGGCAACGAAAAAGAGGCTATCCGCTTTTTCTATGTTGTAACGGTTAACAATCCAACCTGCACAATTCTATCCAATAACCGTAAGAGAGAACTCGTCGATATTGTCACCCGACTTTCCCACGAAGTTGGACGTAAAATCCCCATTTTTTTCGACAATGCTTATAGCGACCTCGTGCATGACAGTGCCATTGAACCTCTGGAGTCTGCTCTCTGCCACGATACACTCGGCATTGTCTATGAAATTGGCACGTTGTCAAAGATTCTCGCCCCTGGGTTACGTATCGGTTATCTTATCGGTCCGAAAGGTCGGTTTTTCGATAGCATTATCCAACGCACAAGCGACATCGGTTTCAGTGCCCCGTTAATTAATCAAGAAATTGCAAGCTACTTGCTCGACCATGGTATTGAAGAGCAAATCCAAAAAGTTAATAACGGGTATCGCCAGAAGGCGAAACAGGTCAAAACTTGGATGACAGAATTACTGGGTGATACCGTTCAAGAATACCGGGGTGGAAGCGCTGGATTCTATTACTACTTGACACTGGCGAGTGTCGCAACAGATACGACCTCTGACTTTTTCAAGTTTTTGACACGAACAACTGGACGAGAAGCATTCGATGGACCGCTGGGTTCCCAGTATCCGAAAGTGATTTACATTCCGGGTGAACATTGTGTCCATCCAGATGGTGAGATGGTTGAGATTGGAAAACGGCAGTTCCGTATATCCTACGGATTTGAGGAACTGCCTCAGATTCACGCGGCGTTGAAACACATGAAATTCGCGGTAGTCTACAGTAATGAAAATTCATAATCTCCGATAAGTGGGTTCATGAGACGCGTCCCCAGAAAGGAAATAGAAAAATGCGATTGAAGGACAAAGTTGTGTTGTTCGGTGGTGCCGGTTCAAATATGAGCCGTGCGAGTGCTCTGCTTTTTGCACAAGAGGGCGCGAGGATCGTACTCGCTGCACGCACAACAGAAACAATGGAAGAGACAGCGAAACGCATTCGTGCCAAGGATGGTGACGTACTGGCATATCAAACCGATTTGACAGATGCGGTACAGGTAGACGCACTTATTGACGCGGCGGTGGCGGAGTTTGGTGGCGTTGACTGTTTTATCCATGCGGCAGGTGGGTTTTTCTCAACGGAACACGATATTACCAAGATGGACCCAGCGTATTGGGATGGCGCACTACAAAATAACCTGCAGACGCTGTTCAATCCTGTGCGTCGGATCGTACCGATTTTAGAAGCGCGTGGCGGCGGGTGTCTTATTACCATTTCTGCGGGTGAACGGGTGCGACAGGACGCAAACAGTGCTTACGCCGTTGCGAAAGCAGGGATGGTCGCGGCAGCTAAAAACCTCGCGAAGGAATTATATGAGAAAAACATCCGCGTCCATGCGTTGTCACCGGGTATTATTTGGGATCCGTTACCAGACGGAGAAATTGCCCCAGTAGCAACACAACTGGAACGGCTTGGAAACCCGATTGATGTGGCTTATGCGGCACTATGGCTTTGTTCAGATGAAGCAGCGTGGGTTACGGGTTTGGAGTTGACAATCGATGGTGGCGATTCGCTGTTCATTGATTCGCCAATTCGGCGGGGATTTTTGGCGTAGCGGGATTAATCCGAAAACCCTTTAATCCAAAATAGGCGAGGCATACAGACCTCGCCTTAGAGCAAAATTCGTTGGACTACCACTGTACCTGACAGAATTCCTCATAATCAATGAGTTCATGGATGGTTGGATTTTCACCGCACATCGGGCAATCGCAATTCTGGCGGAGTTTGAGTTTGTTGAAATCCATCGATAACGCGTCGAAAAGCAGAAGACTCCCAATGAGCGGTTCACCAACGTCCAGCAGAACTTTAAGTGCTTCAACGGCTTGGATTGTGCCGATAATGCCGGGTAACACACCAAAGACCCCAGCTTCTTGGCAACTCGGCGCCATCCCTGGAGGTGGCGGTTCGGGAAAGATACATCGATAACACGGTCCTTTGCCCGGGTAAAGGACGGTGACCTGTCCTTCAAATTGGGAAATGCTGCCGTGCACAATCGGCTTGCCAAGCATAACACATGCGTCATTGAGAAGATAGCGGGTCGGAAAGTTATCGCAGCCATCAACAATCAAATCATACTGTTCCAGAATCTGGAAGGCGTTTTCCGAGGTAATGCGCTCGTTGTAGGGAATCACCTTGATATCAGGGTTCATCTCTGCGATAGTGGTGCCTGCGGATTTCGTCTTCAAAACGCCGATGTCGCTGACGCCGTGCAATATTTGACGTTGCAAATTACTGAGATCGACGACGTCGTCGTCAACGATGCCGAGCGTGCCGACCCCTGCCGCTGCGAGGTACATTGCAATAGGGGAGCCGAGTCCGCCTGCCCCGATGAGTAGCACTTTCGATTCAAGCAACCGCGTCTGCCCCATCCCACCGACTTCGTTGAGAATAATATGTCGGCTGTAGCGTTCAATCTGTTCGTTGCTGAAGTTAAACATCTTAGGCTCCCAGATTAGAGAGGAGTTCTGAAATCGGTTTATCTGAATTCGCCGAGATTCGCAAAGCGAACCGTTCGCGTGCGTCTTCGGAGGTGCGTTCCACCGTGAAATCGTCATTGCCGTACATCTGCTGCAGGATAGGTGTCAATTCGGCCTGAACGGATGCCGCTGTTTCCGATGTATTCGGTGCGACATGCCGATTGTTTATCATAAACAGGAGATTTGCACCGTTGAAATGCACTGTGTTCTCTAACTCTGCCGACACTTCGAGCTGTTCGCATTTGGAAAGCACTTCTGTGAGTGCCTGGCGAATCTTGTCAGCATTGTCGCCTTCGACTGCATGCTTCCGGTTGTAGAGGAACCCGTCCTCATGGTAAGCATTGTCGATGCTATAGTTGGCTTGCTTCAAAATCAACAGTACACCCGGTCCTGCATCGACGTGCGAATAGTCGGCGTAGTTCAAGTAATCTTCCGAATCCGCTTCCTCCATCCAACGGTTGAAAACCTTAATGAAGTTGGTATAGTTGATTTTGCTATCTTCGGTTGTAAAGACCTTGACGTTAATTTGTTGTAAATCCATTCTGCTAAAAATGTCCTATAAACATAATGCCCAATGGGGCTTTTTCTTTGTAAGAGCAGGGTTTACCCGCGATATTTTAGTCCCACGCCTTAGAATTACCAGCACACTATTCCGGCTGGATTCACTATAATCTGCTGTCTTTATTATACCGTAATTTGGTGAGAAAGTCAATTTATTGTAACGAGGTAGGGCTTTCCGCTACGTGTGCTGTTGTGTTTTGTACCTCTAAATCATCCGCATCCGCTTCAAGATCCCGGTTTTCACATTCCAGCGGTTTGATTGAAAGTTGATATCCGAGTGCTTTAAGAACAATTCCAAGAGCATCAATTAGAGGTGTATCCTCGTTGGAGAGGAACTTTGAAAGAAGTTGCGGATCCATATCAACCTGCTTGGCAATTTTGGAAACCCCGCCTTGTGCCTCAACGACAGTTTGGAGTGCCCCCCTGACCACAGCAGGATTCCGAAAGATCTGATAGTCCTCAAGGATTGCTTCAAGATGACCAATTGCCTCATCTCGGTCAGCAAGCACTTCAATGAGGTACTCGTTCCATGTTCTCATTTTTCTCATAGATGCGCCTCCTTGTATTCTAACCAATAGGATTTTGCACGTTCTATATCTCGAGGCTGTGATGATTTACTACCACCACAGAGCAGGAGGACAATTGTACTACCTATCTGTCCAAAATAGATTCGATAACCCGCTCCAAAATGGAAACGTAGTTCAAGGACACCTTCACCAACAAGTTTGTGATCTCCAAAATTGCCAAATTTGAGTTGTTCAAGCCTTGCTCGGATCTTCCTCCGTGTCCTTTGGTCTTGAAGTGATTCCAACCATTCGGTGAAAGGTTCTCTACCATTTAGCGTCCGGTAGACGCGCAATTCTTTTGGATGTAGATCGCGCATTATTTATTCATTCATTTCTCCTGGACAACCTTTGATAAATACTTGGCTCTGTCCAGTGTGAATTTTGAAAAAAATTAGGGCGTTTGCCAGCCCACACCCGTTCTGAGTGCGGGCGGCAATCGCCAGTATATAAAACTTGGTTCTGATGAACCGCAATCTTAGACGCTACTCACCCTTCCGAACGGTGAGGCGATAGTGCTTTCCAATCTTCTTCGTGTCAACGATCTCATGCCCATCGTTGGTGAGGCTTTTCGGGACGTTCTCAATCGGTTCGCCATCGTCGATGGTGACTTCGAGAAGCTGACCGAGGTCCATCGTTTCCAACCGAATCTTGGCTTGGACATAGTTGAACGGGCAAGCAACACCTTTGAGATCGAGGCTATCCACGATTTCCTCAACGGGTTTCGCTTTCCTGACGACCCTCGGTTTCCGTGCCGGTCGTCGCGAGCGACGTGCTTTGCGACGGCTTTCTTCCTCTTCTTCCTGTTTGATACGCATGCGATTATACACGTTATGCGATTCTTCGACGAAGAGTGTAGCCTCTTCAACCCGACGGTGTGCCAATTCGTGGTCAAACGTAGAAGCATCTTCCTCTGTTGCCTTGAAGATGTGTGCACCGTAACCGGGGAAGAAGTTACCGGGTTCAAAGAAATGGGGGCGAAATTCGCTGACAGTGGTCGCGTCGTCAATATATTGCAAACCCACCGTTGTCAGAAGTCCGTCTGCGGCTCTGATCATTGCACCAAAAGCCAACTCCGCGGAATCCTGATATTCACCCTTCTCCAAGTTCAAGCCAGATTCATAGATAAGCCGATCCGCTTCTTCTAACTTCATGGAGACAAGTGCGACGACCTCGCCTGCACATTCACCGACACCCGTCTTGAGTTGGTAATCTTTCGTATCGCCGGTATCCACATAGAATTCTGGTGCTTCCTCATAAGAAGGAATCTTATCGTACTTGGACAAGATCTGCTTGATCTCCGCCTTACCGAGCCGTGCGACGTAATCGGTGAAGGATTCCTCTTCATTTCGTTCCGCCGTGTACTTACCGGTCAACTCTTCAATGAACGTCGGAATATATTTGCCGTGGATTTTACCAGTGGCAAGCCCGTAAGAATTGGCGTTCTCGGTCATGTGTCCACCGAGTAGCACCTGATAGTAGGGTGCGATATGTTCACCCATCCGGCGCGAGGAGCCGAAGAAACCAATATTCGCGATGTGGTGTTGTCCGCAGGAATTGGGGCAGCCGCTAATCTTAATCCGAAAGTCTTTGATTTCATTCTGCACACCGGCTTCAATGAAATGGTTCCGGAGATGCGCTGCCAACCCACGTGAAGAAGAAACACCGAGTTTACAAGAGTCAGTACCGGGACAAGCGGTAATATCCACCATGGATTCCGCCCCCGGATCGCCGAGACCAATCGCCTTGAGTTCACGATAGAGTGCCGGTAAATCCGTCATTGTTACCCAGCGGAGAACGATGTTCTGCTCGACCGTGGCGCGGATGGTGTCTTTAACGTATTTCCGTGAAATGTCTGCCAAAGCCCGCGTCTGATCCGCCGTAATATCGCCGAGAGGCAGCGTAATCGTTACAAAAGCGTAGCCGGGTTGGCTCTGTAACTGCACGTTGGATTGGTACCATTCTTCAAACCCGTCAGGTTGTGAGGCACCATTGAGCTGCGTGGGTGCTTTGAGAGGACTTTCGTTGTAAGCGTCGAGATTGTCCAGATACGCTGTCCATGCCGGATCGTGACGTAGCGTTTCCCGATCTTCAAGCACCTGTCTACGGAATTCCTCAATGCCGTATTTAGCGACGACAAACTTTAAACGCGCCTTATTTCGATTTCTGCGCTCACCCAAACGGGTGAAAACTCTACAAATTGATTGTGAAATCGGCAGGAGTTCCTCTGCAGAAACGAAATCATCAAACACTTTCGCCTGATGGGGTACCGCGCCGAGTCCGCCGCCGACATAGAGTTTAAAACCGCGCTTGACTTCACCGTCCACCTCTTTAACGGCAGCGACGGCACCGATGTCGTGCATATTTGCTAAGCCGCAAGCGTGTTCTTCACATCCAGAAAACGCGATTTTGAACTTACGCCCAAAATCTTGGGCATCCGGGTGCCCCAAAAGGAATGCAGACAACGCCTTAGAATAGGGCGTTACATCAAAGGTCTCATCTTGGCACACACCGCTGAGCGGACATGCTGTAACGTTTCGCACAACATTACCACACGCCTCTTTCGTGGTAATGTCAACGCTCGCGAGACGGCGCATCAACTCAGGGGTATTGTTGATGTCTACATAATGGTATTGTACATCTTGACGTGTTGTAATATGGATGATATTGTCCGAGAATTCTTCAGCCACATCTGCCAGCATTTCGAGTTGTACTGCTGTGAGTCCACCAAATGGGATTTTAACACGGATCATCTGTGATCTATCATCGCGCTGCCCGTAAACCCCGTGGCGGAGTCTAAATTCGGTAAACAGAGTTTCTTCCACTTGGCCAGCTTGAACTCGACCAAGTTGTATCTCATAAATTTCAATTTCGCGGGCAACATCAGACGGGATTGCCGACACATCAAAGGCTCCCGCGTATTCAGTAGCCATTCTTTACTCCTTGTTGACCTCAGATTCGTAGTGTGCGTTAATTAATGTCCGATTGCTTTCTATTTAGCCGAAGTTTGCGTGCCGCTTCGCATGGTATCCAGCCATTAGAAGCCCTTTAAATAGTATAGTATACCGTAAAATGCAATAAAAATCAAGTCTAATTTCTGCTTTAAGCTTCTGGGGCATCTCCCCAATCCGGAATTGGGAGTAATTCTCCGTCTCGTAGCGCAGATTCGTGTGCGACGAATCCGGGGGCGCAGTACCGAACGGCTTCCCAAACGTTGACGCGTGGCAAGCGTTGACGATTGACAGAATCCACGAATTCGTGTACGAGATAGGCGTGTGAGCCACCATGTCCACCGAGATCCGCGGCGAGTGCCTCTGGAAGCTCCTCGTGTGTTTGCGAAGGCTGGACAATTTCTCTCTCGCGTTTACTTGCCCAAACGCAACCTGCCAGACTCTGCTCGTAACTGCCTTCCGTTCCGTAGATACCGCTGACACGTTCAGATCCGGGATGCCCGATCCGTCGGAATTCACAGATTTGCATGGTTGCACCGTTACTCATTGTAAAAAGCCCGACTTCGTTGGAGTACGGATTTTTGTGAATGGTGTCTGTCCGAAACCAATCATCATTTGGATAGATGTACCCTTGTGCAGAGACAGATGTTGCGTGCGCCTTCATTACGGAGATAGGAAAGCAGGTTGAATGGGTAGGATAGTACATCGGGATGTTCCCACTCTTATCACGCCCCCAGAGCGCACCCCACCGATTCTTCGCCACGTCATAAAGTCCGTGGTCCATGTCATGAAAATATTCAGCTCGACAATGAACAAATTCCCCGAACGCACCCTCTGCGGCTTTCTGACGGCAGAAGGCGGTTTCTGGACGGAAATAACTCGTCTCACCATTCATATAAATCATTCCGGTCCGCTCAACGGTTCTGATAAGAGCCTCGCATTCATCCAACGACGCGGCGGCAGGAACAGCGGTATAGACGTGCTTCCCCGCTTCCATCGCTTGAATCGCCTGTGGTGCGTGCATCCAGTGTTGCGTGATAATCACAAGAGCATCTAAATCTGATTTGCAGATGTCGTCAAGGCTTGAGTAGGTTTCGGAAATCCCAAATTGCTTTGCATATTTTGTGAGTCGATCCTCATGTAAATCACATAGCGCAAGACGATGCACATCTGGATGTGACTTATACGATTGAATAAACGAGGGTCCAAACATTCCTAAGCCTACCATTCCGACACTGATACTCATCTGTCGTTTCCTCCTCCACGCTTACAAGGCGCGCCTGTGGGGATTGAGGTGCATAAATTCTATGGTGAGAAGATAGCACACATAGGAATTACTTGTCAAGTATATTTTGAAGATATTTGTTGACAAAAGCACGAATAATCTTATAATAAATGCTAAAGTCGCTGTGGGGTGTTACGGGCAAGCGTAAATTTAAACTGCACGTTTTCCCTATAGACGAAATCAACTTCATCATTGGAAGGATTAACTACAAATGGCATTAAAAGTTGGCGTTGTTGGCATGAGTGGAATTGGCAATAATCATGCGAACTGTCACGCAAATGACGACTTAGCGGAACTGGTTGCGGTGTGCGATATCGCGAAAGAGCGCGCAGACAGTGCGGCGGAACGTCTCGGTGTAAAGGCATACTATAGCGTAGCGGATATGATTGATGGCGAACCCGACTTGGATATCGTCGATGTCGGCACCGGTGGATACGAGAACGGTAGCTGGCACTATGAACCCACAATGGAGGCTCTCGATAAGGGAAAACACGTACTCGTTGAGAAACCGCTCTCTAACGATATCGGACAGGCGCGAGAGATGGTAGCGAAAGCCACGAAAGAGGACCTCTATCTCGGCTGTAACCTGAACCACAATTTCACGCCACCCGCAGAGCAAGCAAAAAAATATATTGACGATGGACATATCGGAGAACAAGTTTATTGTCTGCACAAAATGGGATTTCCTGGCGGTGAGTTTGGCTATAGTTACTCGAAAGCCCCTCGGTCAGACGGATTTCCCTATTTCCATGTGAAAGCCTTCCTGGCGCACCCCTTCAGTGTGATGCGTCATTTCTGTGGCGATATAAGCCACGTCCAAGCCTTCATGAATCGTCCGCATTTCAGACGCGGTGCTGGAGATGTGATGGTCTCCATTAACAGCATACACCTCCGTTTTGAAAATGGGTGTATCGGCTACCTATTGAGCCATCGTGGCGATGCTACATTCGGTCTCGGCGGTTGGTGGAGTGTCGAACTCGCAGGCACACGTGGCACCTTCTGCATCGAAAACTGCATCGAAAAAGTGACGTATTGGCCCTCCCCTGGTGCTCCTGATTTCTCTGACGAACCTATTGTCACAGAGTCCGGCATCAATGACTTCGCTCAAACCTTTCCACTGAGAATTCATGCATTTTTAGAAGATGTCACGAACGGCGTGCCAAAAGAGCAGTTACGCGCCTCCGGTAGAGATGCCCTTGCCACACTTGAATACACGTGGGCAGCGATAGAGTCTTATGAACAGGGCGGTATCATAGTCCGTCCGCATCCGCTGCCACCATTAAAAGGGTAGCAGAAAGAACAACACAATATTTACTTTTACAGAAGGAGAAATTACATTTGAAATTAGGAGCAAATTCGGTGCTGTTCGGCGGTTACGATATGGAAACCGCCTTCAAGCATATCGCGATGGCTGGTTACGATGGCATTGAACTTTCAGCAATCGACGGAATGAGCCAACATCTCGTGTTAGGGGACTGGCAGGAACTTGCTGCCGACATCAAGCGATTCGCGAAAGAATACGAACTCGACCTATTGGCAATGGAACAACCCTCGCGCGATCCAGAACGCATGGAGCAGGCATTCCAAGCCGCGGCTGAGATAGGTGTTCCCATTATTAACTGCGGTCCCGGCGGTGCGTCGGACGATGAATCTGCCTGGCCCGAAGTCGTCGATTCATTGGGTAGTCTCTCCGAACGTGCGGAACACTACGGCGTGACACTCTGTGTCAAGGCGCATGTGGGCGCGAGCATCTATAACACACCGACGACGCTCCGTATCATGGAAGCGATTTCATCACCTGCGTTTGGAATTGATATGGATCCGTCCCATATTCATCGTGCAGATGAGAATCCTGTCGAGGCGATCGCGGCTGTTATCTCGCGTGTGAAACACGTACATATTCGAGACTGCAAAGGCACACAACGCGGTCCTGGTGATCCTGAGTTGCAGGCAAACGGACGCGGGGATATCGACCTTGTCGGCTATATCCGCGTCCTTCATGAGAATGGCTATACCGGTCCGCTGAACCTTGAAGTCATCGGTGCGAAAGAGTATAGTTTAGCGCAGTGCTGCACAATTGCGGCAGAATCGCGTGGGCACATGCAGGCATGTTTGCAAGCGTGTGGTGCGCGTTAACCTATAGAGTTGAGTAGGTGGGTAGATAAAATAAAATTGATGACACGATTGAGAATACCTGATACCCTCTAATACCATTTCTGAATAACAGTTTCTCATTAACGAAAAACCCGTTTGTAGTGGCGCAATGAATTGCGCCTCTGACATGCGGAAACGTCCTATGCATTTCAAAATCTCTGAAACGCGAATTTATTTTTCAGATTTGGTATAAAATAGAACGGAGGAGTAGTTCCTAAATAGTGCTTTTTCTATTTTTCTCTTGACATCTCTATGTTTTTGAGGTATAATTATAGTATCTCGTGGCGAGGACTTATCACCCGCACGCAAGTGCGGTCTCCTCGCCGACCGACTGTGATAAGCGGTTAAAACGAGATACGAGATATACCCTAATGGCATTAAAATCACACAAGATAGCGTTGCGTGCGACAGAGAAACACGGACTTTGGTTTGCCCAGCAATGCGGTTATGCGCGGTTTGCGTATAACAATGCGCTTTCGGACTTCAAAGCAGGTTTGTCAGATGACGTGTTTCGTTCAGAGATTGACCTTAACACTCGTTGGAATCAACGAAAATATGAACACGACTGGGTGAAAGCACAAGACCAGCGCGCTGGGCTTTACGCAATCAAAAATCTCGGCTGTGCGATAGAGAGATGGAAAGAGAAACGCGCGGGGTTCCCAAAGTTTAAGAGACGCGGGTGTCGTCAGTCTTATACCACAGATGAGCAGTCTGTAAAAATAGAGGGCAAACGCATCAGGATACCCAAGTTAGGGTGGGTGCGAATGTTCCAAGAACTTCGGTTTGAGGGGAAAATCAAGCGGGTTACGATTTCAAGGCAGGCACATCGTTGGTTTGTCAGTATCCTTGTCGAAACAGGAATACCGAATGCTCCACGCGACAGACGTGGACTCCCTGTTATCGGCGTAGATGTTGGTATCAACACGTTAGCAACCCTTGACGATGGAACGAAGTATGATAACCCAAGACCGCTGAGATGCTATGAGCGGAAACTTAAGCGAGAGCAACGGAAGTTAAGCAAGAAAGTGTTTCGGTCTAACAACTGGTATAAACAGAAGCGGAAGGTAGACCGTATCCACTATCGGATAACCTGCATCCGTGAACACGAACACCATAACACCACAACGCAGATTGTCAAGAAAGCAAGTGTTATCGGGATTGAGACGCTGAAGATAAAGAACCTTCTCAAGAACCGAAATCTTGCCAAAGCATTATCCGACTCAGCGTTAGGCGGTTTCCTTGAAAAGTTGAAGTCTAAAGCGGAAGTCGCGGGTATCCCGATTATTCAAGCACCGCAATTTTTCGCATCAAGTAAAACGTGTAGCAACTGTGGAGAGAAGAAAGCAGACTTATTGTTATCGCAACGGCAGTATACCTGCGAGTCTTGCGGGTTCACCAAAGACCGTGATGTCAATGCTGCTATCAACTTAAGGCAACTCGCCGCGGGTCACTCGGAGAGTTAAAACGCTTGTGGAGTTTTTGTAAGACCTCCACAAGGGAGGCAAAAAATTGAGAAGCAAGAATCCCACTTCTTCAGATGTGGGAGTGTTCAAAGATAGGAGTCTGTTGACTGTGTTTCTGGTGTGCCTCGTCTGCTTTTCTGCCAGTTGTGCATCAGATAAAACCTCAGAGAAAGCATCGGAGAAAGCTCAGGTCTACAACAATCGTGGGTTGGCAAAGGCAAAGAGCGGCGAATACCAAGAGGCAATTGAGATGTATAGTGCTGCTATTCTTCTGGATCCCGATTACGCAGAAGCCTACAACAATCGGGGAGTGGCAAAGAAAAGGCTCGGTAGATTCGAGGCAGCAATCGCCGATTATGACACCGCGATACGCCTTGCTCCTGATCTGGGGACACCTTACAACAATCGTGGGATTATAATGAAAAATCTCGGTGATTACGAGGCGGCAATCGCCGACTATGACACCGCCATCCGTCTGAGACCGGATTACGTGAATGCCTATTACAATCGAGGGACCGCAAAGGCAGAACTCGATCAATACAATGCTGCGATCACGGATTATGATGCCGCGATTCAGTTCAACCCTGAGTATACCAAAGCCTACCTCAGCCGAGGATTGGTAAAGAGGTCTCTCAACAAGACTTCAGAGGCAAAACAGGATTTTCAAGCTGCCTTAGAACTCGCAAAACAGGCGGGCAATGTAAAACTGGAAGGCAATATTGAAAACTTGCTACTCCAATTTAAATAGTGCGTTCGGAGCGGCAATGAGAACCGAATTGTCTTTCTACTGAAGTTGAATTTCCGATAAGGGAATTCCGCTGTCAAACATCTGTGTCGGTGGAATTTCCTCCTCCACTTCTGCCAATCCGCATAGCCAGTTCCATGTCAATTCACCCCTGCGTCGGTCGCGATAGGATTCTATTTCGGTGACATAAGGATGTCTACCAGCGTGTTGATATGGCGGAATCTCATCGGAATCACGCGCCCAATCCCGTTTGGGCATCGTCGTCCGGAAGTAGGAGAACTTAATCATTCCACGTCTATCAGCATTAAGTTTTGGACCTGCCTTATGCCAGATACCATAGCGTGTCATGGCGACGGTGCCTGCTGGAACAGTAAGGGAGAGTTGTCCAAGGATATCGCCGTAATGTGCGATCGCTTCCCTATCCACAAGCCGATGGTGGGAGCCGGGCAATATCATTGTCGGTCCATCCTCAATCTTGACCTCTTTCGGGTAATAGTAGCACTGGAGATGCGTGATACCGTATCCGTATTCCGTGATTCCATCGGAGTGCCACGTTTGCCCACGGTGTGGTGCTTCAAAAAGGTGATGATGAGCACTCGTCGGCACGAGGAAATCCTCACCTAAGAGAGAGCGAACAACCCCGGCAACTTCTGGATGGAGCAATACGTTCCGACGAAATTCATCTGTGAGAACGAAATCGCTGAGATGTCCACCCTCCACCAAATCACATTCCTGGTTAAAGTCGGCATCTACGATGCTTTCTAATGTGATATAGCCGTTGTGAATAAACTGCATGACCTGATGGTCGTTTAGCGTTGGTTTAACGTTAATCATTGCGCGCTTCCTTCTATACAAGTTTTTCTAAAATAAACTCATAAGTAAGATAGGCATTGTCAACATCTGTAAAGTTGTAAAGTTCAGGACGCGGAAATTGGACGATCCGCCACCCGTCGTTAACCGCATCAAGGACTGATGTATAGGGTGTATCTTGCGACGGGAGTACTGGCTCATCCGGCGCGGTTGCGTCATATAATGCCCACCCGCCAAGTGATGAGCGTAAGTTCGTTGATTTAGAATAGAGATAAAGGAGCAGTTGTTTCTCGGAATCCAGAGCGGTAGTTACACCGCGCAGATCAGCCTCGGTCAACTCGCCTGCCTTAAGTTTTTCGATGCAATTGTCGAGCCATTCTTTCATCGCTGGTTTCACACGTGCTTCCCCCTTTGTTACGGTTATTATGATTGTAGCACAAAAGTGGAAAATATGTTATAATAGTTGAGAAATTGTAGAGGCATAACGAAAGGACTTACTATGAGACTGGAAGGAAAAGTTGCGATTGTCGCGGGTGCTGCCTGGGGTGGCATTGGGGCGGCGACTGCTTATAGGTTCGCTTGTGAAGGTGCGAAAGTGGTTGTTAATACGCGCCGCCGCAAGGAAAAACTTGATGAAACCGTCCATCGCATTCAAGATGCCGGTGGACAAGCAGTCTCCGTCATGGGCGATGTCGCCGATGAAAAGACTTGGCAGACACTTATCGAAACCGCCTTGTCGAACTACGGAAAAATAACAACTCTTGTTCATAACGCTGCCCATTCCTACACTAAAAAAGCAATTGAATTTACGACCGAGGAATGGAACGAAAGCCTTGGCGTGACACTCGGGGGACCGTGGCTCGGTGCGAAGTATTGTATTCCCGAAATGATCCGTAATGGTGGCGGCACCTTGGTTTTCATCTCCACGGTCAACGCTACAATTACAAATCCAGGGTTTGGGCTTTACGGTGCTGGAAAGGGTGGTTTGAATGCCCTGACGCGAAGCATTGCGCTTGATTACGGTAGAGACGGTATCCGTGCGAACGCCATCGCACCGGGCCAGATTGTTGGCGAAAGAGGTGAAATCTCTCTTGCTGAGGATTCACTTGAAGAACACGCCTCTCGTGATTGTTATCCGATCGGTCGCTATGGAAAACCTGAAGACATTGCCAACGCTGCGCTCTTTTTGGCATCTGACGAGGCTGATTTCGTTACTGGAATCGTCTTGACCGCCGATGGTGGTTTGACGCTTCAGTCTCCAGAAGCACTCGTGCGTCCATCCTTCCGTCTTCGTTGGAGAGATGATATTCTCGTTCCGCAAGCGAAAAAGGATATGTAGAGCAAATTGTTGTTTTATAGAAGCAGACACGCCGTGCCTGCTCCGTTTCAGGAGATAGAAAATGTGTGGACGATTTACCCTCGCAAGTGATGCGGAAGCGTTGAATCAAACTTTCTTCGATTTTGGGGAACCAATGGACCTGCACCCGCGCTACAATATCTCACCGACACAAGATGTGGCTGTTATTGCAAACATGTCGACTGATGCGGGGGAGAGTCAAGAAACCGGACAGGTGGAATTCTTTCATTGGGGACTTATTCCGTCTTGGGCGAAAGACCCGAAAATCGGAAATCGGATGATCAATGCTCGTTCGGAAACCCTCTCAGAAAAACCCTCCTTCCGGAATGCTTACAAACGCAGGCGATGTCTCATCTTGGCGGACGGCTACTATGAATGGAAACAGATCCCTGGTGACAGAAGCAAACAACCGGTGTACATTCGTCTCAAATCGCAGAAGCCATTTGCACTCGCAGGGTTATGGGAGGTATGGCAGGCGGACGGGATGGATGAACCTCTTCGCTCCTGCACCATTATTACATGTCCGCCTAACGCTATGTTGGCGGAAATTCATCATAGAATGCCTGTAATTCTACCGCAAGACGCTTATGCGGAGTGGCTTGCACCGAATCAACAATCGGCAGATACCCTTCAACCGCTCCTTATTCCCTACTCCGATGAGGAGATGGAGGCGTACCCGGTGTCAAGGTTCGTCAACCGTCCTACGAACGATTCGCCGGAATGTATCGCGCCCTATTTTTAATTTTTCCTTAGCGGTTCGGTCAGGGGCGTTTAGATTTTTAATTTTTCCTTGCGGTTCGGTGAAGTGGGTTTGATGAACAAAGTACCTCTCCGTAGACCTGGGGGAAACACCCCGCTGAATGCCACACGCGCATTCAGCGTTGATTCGCAAAAACCCCTCCATTTCATTATGGACTATAGATACTCTAAAAAGAAGGAAAGCAATTATGTCAAAACCGACTAAAGATCAGATGCTTTACATGTATCGTAAGATGTTAGAGATTCGTCAATTTGAAGAAGCCGCTGGTACGCTTTACCAGAGTGGTCAACTTCCGGGTTTCTTGCATCTTTATATAGGCGAAGAAGCCACAGCCGTAGGGGTTTGCGCCCACTTGCAAGATGATGACTACATCACGAGTACACACCGGGGTCACGGTCATCTTATTGCGAAGGGTGGCAAACGCGACCGGATGATGGCGGAGTTGTTTGCACGTACGACTGGATATTGTAAAGGCAAGGGAGGTTCGATGCATATCGCCGATAAAGAGACCGGTATTCTGGGTGCCAACGGCGTTGTCGGTGCGGGCATTCCGCTGGCGGCGGGTGCAGGACTCTCTGCTAAACTCCGTGGGACACAGCAGGTCGCAGTGTCGTTTTTTGGTGACGGTGCGACGAACCAAGGCGTATTCCATGAAACGCTCAACCTCGCGGCTGTATGGGAATTGCCTGTTATCTTTGTGTGTGAAAACAACCGATTCGGCATGGGAACGCCGCAACGAGAGCATCAGCGGGTCGAGGATATCGCGGCTGTCCGTGCACCTGCCTACGATATGCCGGGTATTACCGTTGATGGCAACAATGTTCTCAAGGTTTTCGCTGCAGCGGACGAAGCCGTCACACGCGCACGTGAAGGCGGTGGACCGACGCTCCTTAACTGCGATACTTACAGATTCCGCGGGCACCACATCGGCGATCCGGGGACATCTTACCGCGACCGAGAGGAAGTTCAAGAGCAAGAACGGCAACGCGATCCGATTCGGAGACTCGCCGAGGTCCTCACCGAAGAAGAGGGTATGAGCCAAGATGAACTCTCAGCACTTGAGACCGAACTCGCAAATGAACTTGAGGCGGCACTTGAGTTCGCCAAGAGTAGCCCAGAGCCTCATCCAGAAGATGCCTTGAACGATCTTTATGCCGGTTCCATTCAGCCGTAATTATCGTCAAGTCTATTATAGTTAAAGGATCCACATCTGCTGGCGAGGTTTATAACCTCGCCTTTTTTTTCCAGAATCTAAGGCACTCATGAGAGAAGACGAACGCCCGAAATCGCACGGTGTTACATGGAAGTCTATTACCATTACGCTCGTGCTGATTCCGTTTAATTTCTACTGGATCATTGCGGGTGAAGTCGGGCTTGTCGGTTATGCGCTGAATACCTACGCCGTGCCGTTTTACAATGTTGTCTTCGTGGTGTTTGCTTTTACGCTTGTCAATCTCTCGGTCCGCCGTCGCTTATTCACCGATGCGGAACTCCTCACGATATACATCCTGCTCAGCACGGCGTGCGCTTTCCCCTCCATTACACTGATGACGATTCTCGTCACGACCGTTGGTCACGCCTTCTATTTTGCGACTCCCGAAAATGAATGGAAACAACTCTTCTATGACTATCTTCCGAGATGGCTTCTTGTCGACGAGCCCAAAGCACTGGCAGGTTATTATACAGGAGAATCCAGTCTCTCTATCGTAGACATAATCGGTGTATGGATAGTGCCAACCCTATCTTGGGCAGGGTTCATGACGGTTCTGGTACTCGTGATGTTGTGTATCAACGTCATTCTGCGGAAGCAGTGGGTGGAACGCGAACGGCTCGCCTATCCTATAACGCAGATTGCGTTTCATGTTACTCACAACACGAAATCGCTGTTTTCGCATCGCATCACATGGCTCGGATTCGGGATTGCGGCATCCATTGCGATTTTGAACGGCTTGAGTTTCCTGTACCCGACGCTGCCGACTTTACCGATTAAACGGATCGGTGGCTGGCGGGGGTTCGGACATCTGTTCACAGAAAAGCCGTGGAACGCTGTCGGTGGCATCAGTATGTCTTATTACCCGTTCGTTATCGGGCTTGGGTTGTTAATGCCGCTCGACCTATCCTTCTCCAGTTGGTTCTTCTTTATTTTTTACAAGGCACAATTAGTCTTAGCAAGTGCCGCTGGCGTGTCCAGCCTGCCGGGATTTCCGTATATTGATAGACAATGTTTCGGTGCCGCCATCGGGATTTTCATTTCTGTTGTAGTCCTAAACCTACGCCACTTTCGCGGTGTCCTTCGTATCGCACGTCACCGCACAGGTGAGGATGCCGACGAACCAATTTCCTACAGGCTTGCGCTTTGGGGCATTGTTGTAGGACTCGCAGGACTCTTTATTTTTTCCAAGCGCATCGGTATGTCCTTCTGGCTGATCCCGCTGTTTTTTGCAATCTATTTTATTATCGTCCTGGTCCTCACCCGGATGCGAGCAGAACAGGGGTTTCCCGTACATGCGATGGAAAATATGCCGAATCATCATATCCTCGTTGACGGTTTCGGCACACGGATATTAGGCACAAACAATCTCGTTGCTCTGACGCTTTATCGTTGGTTCAATCGGAGTTACACGAGCAATCCGATGCCGCACCAATTAGAAGGCTTTAAACTCTCGGAACGCTCTGGTATTACACCCAGCCGGTTGTTCTTCGCGCTGTTGGGGGTTTCGGCGTTTGCTGCCGTGATGGTGTTCGGCGTTATCCTCTACATCTTTTATACCCACGGTGCCTTAAACATGGGTGGTGGTAGTGGTTGGGCAACAGGTTTTGGTGGACGTGTTTTCAACGGACTCCAACGGTGGATCTATTACCCCACCGAACCGAATCTCTACGCCACCGGCGGTATCGTGTTTGGCTTACTCTTTTCGACACTTTTAATGTTTATGCGGGCGCGTTTTTTCTGGTGGCCCTTCCATCCAATCGGGTTCGTTGTCTCCAGCGATTGGGGCATGCGGTATTTGTGGAGTTGTATGCTGGTGAGTTCGATTATCAAATGGGCAGTCTTGAAAATCAGTGGACCGCGAGCATCGCAGCAGTTGGTGATGTTTGCGATTGGCTTGATGTTAGGCGATTTCACTGTCGGTGGTATTTGGAGTCTCGTCAGTGTTGTGACACAGCAACCGATGTATAATTTCTGGCCATAGGATGAGATAATACCTTCGATTTTAGATTGAGACGGGAAAGCCGAAAAGGTCTTCCCGTCTCTTTTTTGTTGCATGCCCAACCGTTTCGTGCTATGCTATTCTCTAAGGAGATAGTGGTATGCATCAACCCACAGACACCTATCACACAACGAAAGATTTATCGCCCGAAGCGTCAGCACAATACCACCTTCAAAGTCGGAAAGGGGATAGAATGTTGCTGCAGCGCGCTTGGCACACCGTGCACCGGATTGCGTCAATGCTTTATGAAGATTTTGACGCAACACAGGTTGCCGTTTTCGGTTCGCTTGCTGAACCAGAGGCGTTCTCGAAATGGTCGGATATTGATATTGCTGTTTGGGGAATTCCCAATGACAAATATTTTCGGGCATCATCAATAGCGTCGGACATCAGCGGATTGTTTAAGGTTGACTTAGTCGATTTTGAAAGTTGTAAAGGGCTGTTTCGCGAGAGAATTCAGAGTCAACTAATTCTTATTCAAAAAGGAGAAACCTACGAAGTGGACAGAAGCGAACTCATCCAACGTATCTCCGACGAACGCAGTAAAATAGAAGGAACTCTAAAAAAGATTGAGGAAAGATTAGAAAAAATCAAAAAAGCCCCTGTTGAATACAGAGAAGAGATAGAAACGACAATTGCCAAAAATCTCGTTGACTGCTATAGAGGAATGGAAAACATTTTTAGACGAATTGCCCTTGACGTTGACTTACGCATACCTGACGGGAGTAGATGGCATAAAGAATTACTAACCCAAATGGCAGAACCACAAGCGGAGCGTCAACCTGTGATTTCCCAAGAGACCTTTGAGATTTTAGAGGAACTTTTAGAGTTTCGCCATGTCTTCAATAACATCTATGGAGAAGAACTGGTTTACGAAAGAACAGAGAAAAACGCAAGACAGATTGACAAATTGTTTGGCAATCTTTCCAGAGAACTGGATACGTTCATCGCTTATTTAGAGAAAAATGAAAATGATTGAACAGACCCTTCTCCAACAAATTACAGATTTCTGTCGTCTGCTCCGACAGATGGGCGTCAATGTGACGACGACCAATCAATTAAGTTGGTGTGAGAGCGTTCAACTGATCGACATCGGTGAGCGGGAGGCGTTTTATCATACGGCGCGCACGAACCTCATCGCTGGAGAAGCTGAACGAGAGACGTTTGACACCGCCTTCGATCTGTTTTGGCGATATCCGCGCCCCGAATTCCAAGCCGTGGATATGGAGGAGCAGACGCCCGAACCGACCAGTCTTCAAGATCTCTCCGATGCAGCCGACGAGCAGGACATCGTGGAGCAGTGGTTGGATACCGAGGAGGCAGAGGATAGTGAGGAAGGACAGGAGGACGATTCAACCGCTTATAGTGCTGAGGATCTTCTGAGTCGGAAGGATTTTAGCGAATTCACAAAGGAGGATATGGAAAAGGCACGGGAGATCGTCGCAAAATTAGCAGCAGTGTTGGCGACAAAACTCAGTCGTCGAAAGGTTGTCGGTAAAAAAGGCAAAACCATTGACTTTCGACGCAGCTGGCGGCAAAGTCTCGTACATGGCGGTGAACCGCTTGAATTAATTCGGAAACAGCAGAAAATCAAGAAAACCAAGATTCTGCTTCTCTGTGATGTGAGCGGCTCAATGGATTGTTATGCCAAGTTTCTCATTCAATTCATCTACGGCATGCAGCAGGAGCTGAGAGAGGTGGACGTCGCAGTTTTTAGCACACACCTGACAAACATCACAGGACTCCTCCGGCGGAAGGGATTGGCGGAAGGTTTGAATGAGGTCGCGAATGTCGTACCGGATTGGTCAGGTGGAACGAAGATTGGGGAAAGTTTGCTGGAATTCTATCGGCAGTTCGCGCCATCTTTCTCGGCATATCGTTCAGTCGTTATCCTCATTAGTGATGGTTGGGATCGCGGCGATGTAGACGTGTTGCGCCGTTCTATGGAGATGATCCATCGGCATGCCTACCGACTCATCTGGCTGAATCCGTTGCTCGGTAGTGATGGCTATCAACCAATCTGCCGAGGTATCCGTACGGCATTGCCATACGTGGACTATTTCCTTCCAGCGCACAATTTAGAGAGTTTGGCACAGTTGACAAGGATATTGATTCCGCTTTGGGCACGATGAACGGTGCCCACGAACCCGAAAATTAAAATAAGGAAATCTAACTATGCAAGTTCAAGCGGCAGTGCTGCTCCAGCCGGGGCAGATAGAAATCCGTGAATTTGAGAAACCGTCTCCTGCAGATGACGCGTTCCTTTTACAGGTCGATCGAGTCGGTATTTGTGGGACTGATAAGCATATGTATCTCGGGCACGTTGACCTGCCATTTCCCGTCATCCCAGGACACGAAGTCGTTGGTACGGTTGCTGAGATCGGCAAAAATGCGAATCAGGTAATGAATGTGATGGGCGGTCCTATCAAAGCTGGCGACCGTGTAACTGTGGTGCCTGGCTCAAAAAATTGTGGTGGATGCTACTACTGTTTGCATGTGCCGGGTCGTCCGACCTTGTGTTCCAACAGAAAGATATACGGCTTTGGCAACAGTGAGACCCCGCCCTATCTAAATGGCGACTTCGCTGAGTATACCTATATTCACGGCAATTCTTGGGTGTACAAAATGCCAGAGGGTATCCCGGAAGAGATTGGTGTCTTAACAGAACCTGTGGCAGTAGCGACGCGCGTTGTTGGGCGCGCGTATGCTCCCGGTCTACCGCAAGTGGGAGATGGATACGGCATTGGGAGTCGGGTAGCGGTTCTTGGCTGTGGCCCAATTGGCCTCCTTGTCATTGCTGTGCTACGGGATAGCGGTGCCGGGACTATTATTGCCAGCGACCTCGTTGACAGTCGATTAGACATGGCAAAACAAATGGGGGCGGATGTGGTTATTAATGTCGGAGAGACAACACCCGAAGAGCGGGTGGAGCAGATTCAGGACCTCACGAATGGTGTCGGTGTAGACATCGCGATTGAGTGTGCTGGATTGCCAGCAGTTTTCTCCGAGGCATTGGACGTGGTGAGACGCGGTGGGAAGGTTATCGAAGTCGGACACTACACAGATTCCGGGGATACTCAAATCCGACCTTACCAACTTTGTAACAAAGATCTGGATGTTTGTGGGGTATGGGCATATCCTCAGATTCAGTTTCAAACGGCATTGGATTTCCTTCAGATAACGCGTGCCCCGCTGCATGAATTGATAACGCATCACCTACCGTTGCACCAATTGGAAAAAGGTATTGATATGCTTGGGCAAGAAGGGGTTTACAAGGTTGTGGTTGAACCGCAGTCGTAGTGTGTGCCAAAGTTATTAACGAAGTGGAAAGATGAAACTGCCTTAATTCAGCTATAGCAAGGTCTATGATAATCAATACTCTTCTAAAAAGAGAGATCCGTTTGAAAAACGCGCGTAACTCCACAAATCCTCAGGTGTTTTAAAGCTAACAATAGCACAAATGGAGAGACGTTAGATGAAAAACCACAAAAGCGTTTTCATGGTAATCTGTTGTTATATCCTGTTGAACTTCGTTATCGGGATTAGAGGAAGTGCTGCTGCGGATAGCGAAGGTCCCGTTCCGGAAGAATTGCCGGTAGAGGGACCACCACTCTTCAAAACCATAGAGGGTGCGAAAACTTACATCGTGCAACACCAGAACACAGATGGTGGCTGGCCCCTAATCCCTGGCGGAGATAGCAATGTGGAGAACACTGCGTTTGCTGTTTGGGCGTTGATTGATGCGGGATGGGGCACAGGATCACAGGTAATCCGAATGGGGGTTCAGTACCTCAGAAATACGCAGTGGGATAACGGGAGTTGGAACAACAATACTGCACATACCACTTTCGCGCTTGTTGCCTTAGCGATGGCGGAAACCGATCCGGAAGTCCGTTTTAATGGACTGCGCTGGTTAAAAAAAGCACAGAATCGTAGTGGCGGATGGGGCAAAAAAGAACGGAGTCCTGATAACGTTCTTTATACTGCTGCTGTATTAGCTGGATTCAGAAGTCTCGGCTTCAAACAAAATTTTGAACCGGTATCCAAAGGTGCAGACTGGCTGGCTGGGGGCATTAATTTCGATGGGGGCTGGGCGTTAGAACGTGGAGGAAGGTCCGATGTTTTCATAACGTCCTGGGTGGTTCAAGCCTTGGAAACCGTTTACGATATTGATGTCCAAATTGCATGGCTAAAGCAGTTCCAGAATAAGGATGGCGGATTCGGAAGATATAAGGGCAGTCCCAGTGACCCAGAAATCACAGCGATCGCAATTATGGCACTTACCGCTGGAAACGATCCACTCAACACCCGCCGGATTGCCATCAACTATTTAACAAATGTGCGGCAGGAAGATGGCAGCTTCGTCAGCAATACACCGATTGAACTGTCGAAACCGACTGCCAATTTACAGTCAACCTGTTTTGTGCTTATCGCCATCCATGCCAAGACAGCAGATGAACTGAATTTACAGTGACAGACATATCACTCAGGGCGGAAAGCGGCGCATTTACCTCCGTTCATCAGCTCCAATGCCCTGCCTTGCCAATGCCCCCGGCATAATATAGTGTTCACCTTTGGTTACCTGAGCGACCTGCCGTTGGAAATTATCTCCGATGGAGTTGCTTCGCATGGAGGTAACCCCGCCGATGACGTAAACCCGCGCAAACGCACCTCTACATACTGAAACCGCTTTGCCAGCAGTATACCCTTTTTCTGACCGTTTGCTCGTTGGTTCATCTGTGACGATGATGAGGACGAGGTTGCGCTCTTCTTCAGTGCGGAGTTTTGGCACTCCCTCAATGATGGCATCCAATAGATGTTCATCGCCATTTTTTGGGAGGCGAAAGAGTGATTTTACCTGCTCTGGTTCCAATGGGGGCTTGGTTACAACGATAGTACTTTCGCCGCCGCCGACTGCTGCCCAGAACCGGATCATCCCAAACTGGTAATCCAATCCGGTTGCGTTGAACACTGAAACCATGAGATCCAAACCGTCGCATGCGGGCTCCGTCTTGGTTTGCATACTTAAACTGTAATCAAAGACGAACACAACGTCTACTTTACCGGGGTTACTCGCAACCAGATTCTCGGCAATGCGTTTAAACAAGCCATCAATTCTGAGTAGTGCTTTGTCCGCAATTGTCGCACCGCTCCGAATGCGCTGTCCATCCATCCGTCGTTGGTTTGAATCAATTGGGTACCACATACCGTTCGTTTCATCAGTCAGTTCCGCTTGAACCTTTTCGCTAATACCGATGCAGTTGAGTTGCACGTCGTTTCTTCGACAAAGGTCGATAATCTGTTGGCTAATTTTACTTTTCGCCTTTGCTTCTGTCCATGAGGTGCGCAGCCGAGAGTCGGTCACCACGACAAACTGTGTTATTGCGTCTTCTCGGAATTCCAACTCATTCAAGCCTTTTATCACAGCATCAAGTCCATACCCAGATTCAATATTGTTTCCGGATTCGACTCGCATATCCCGGAAAGCATTCTCAATTTTGAGATAATCAAACGTCCATTGATGGAAATTGACGCGTGGTTCTCCGTATACTGAATGAAAACTCACCAACGCAAATCTGTAGTCCATCGTTTTCGTCTCTATAATAGCGAGGATGTCAACGAATCTCTTTTCAAGATCGGCGAGATGCCCCAACATCTGTCTGCCACCATCAACGACGAATACTACATCTATTTTCTGGTTCTGGGTATGTTGCGTTGCGCGTTTCGCGATGTCTTTAAGGCTTGCACCTATATCTGCTTTGAGAGTATCTTTTTCCTTCTTCGCCCCCGGATCTACCATGATCCTGTGTTTCCGTCGAGGCGGACGCACCTGTGCCGATGCTTGCAACGTGCATACTAACAGACCGATCACACACAAACAATATATCCATTTTCTCATATCGTCTCCAATCAAAACTCAACCAGTAGTTGCGGCACAATTGCAGCACTCCGTCCAGGCTTTTCAATGTTGTTCATTTGGTAAACAATCCGTGCCGATGCCCCTTCTATAAAATGCCATGTCAATGCTCCACCGAGCGTTGTCCAAGTTTGGTCGTTATCCGTTCGGTTGAAATTGAATGTTCCATACCTCTCGGTGTCTGGATTCCATACGTCATATTTTAACCGAACATCTACGGTTTCTGTCAAGGGAATTTCTGCGTGTAGATAATACCCCTCCACCGTTCTCGTGCGATTGCTTGGCACTATTGATGTCTGAACGTATTTCGAGAGATGCGTATCTATTCCGCGGACCCATTCAGCAGCAAGATTAAATCGCCAAATTTTAAAACTCGTTGCGAGTCCAACGCGGCGTTTGTAGAATAAGGTGGACGGATCCACATCGCCGTTATTTGGATTGAAAGGATAACTATTGCCATCGAAATAGGAACCCCCAAGCCAAATTCGCTTACCTAAGAGCGACAACGATCCATTGACATGTAGAAACACAGGTGGACTGTTGTTTTGGATGGGTTTCAAAACGCCGCCACCACTGCCGTGTGGACCAATTCGGATACCAGACTCTACCGTGCCATCAGTAATCGTGCGTAGCGAATCTGGTCCATCTGCGAGTGATAAAACGTAAGCAACGGGTCCAACGTATCCATTCAACTGTAATCCGCGATCAGAAATGAAACCGATATTTTTTCGGACCAAATTATACAACGGATTTGCGGCGGCATCCGACTTTGTATCAATGCCGAAAGCGTGTCGAAAGCGTCCAATTTTTAGGGACGCGCCTTTCGGTAAGACTGGAAGCCCTGTGAGAATGGCGTAGACAAACCCATGATCATCTGCGACCTGTGTACCAAGGGGAGAGGTTGTCAGGAGCTGCTCCCCTAATATACCCACATGGTCGCCTATATTTGTTGTCATGACGAACTCTGCGACGTGGATGAGTGTTGTACCGGTACCCCAATTGTTTCTATCAGGCAGTAAATCGCCCCCACGAGTGATTCGACGAATATCCAATGCCCCGCCAAAGACGAGATTGCCGAAGGCATCGTCAAAAAATCCAGAAGTATCTGTTTCTTGTGGCTCATCTGGCTCGTCGAAACTAAATATACTTTCATCGTCTTCCATGAGCGGATCATCTGTTTCGGCGGTTTTTTCTAAAGGCTCGACATTTTCAGGTGTACTCGCTGGGTCACCAGGATAGGACCGGGCAATGATCTCAGCGATATTGCTAAATCCATCTTTATCGGAATCTTCCTCGGCGATTCGGATGAACGTTGATGGATTCATCCCATTATGTAAAAATGCTCTGCCGTAAGGATTAGGTGCATCGCCGCCTTTCTT
Organism: Candidatus Poribacteria bacterium; assembly: GCA_965208635.1. GTDB lineage: Bacteria > Poribacteria > WGA-4E > WGA-4E > WGA-3G > WGA-3G. The sequence continues at coordinate 2,567,345 of OZ242349.1, read as the reverse complement.
TGATGCGTGGCAGACATTACATCCGCTCGCCCATCTATATTCGCCGCGGAACATCTTGTAAAAGGCAGGTAGTGCGAACGCGGAATTCTCAGCGATCAAGGAAACCCAGAAAAGGGCTATTAAGCAGAAAAGTAAAGTTTTGCGCATGATAAATTCCTTCTAAAAGTGGATGTAGGGCGGAACCCTCACACAGTCTACCTGTCGTTAATACGTATCTAAGTCAATTTCTTCCTCACTAAACCGGAGGTGTGCCTGATTGACGACAGTCACAATGGCATCCCACTGCTTACGCGTTTCGTCAGAGATACCCTCTGTCTCAAGTGCTTCAGCGAATTTAAGGAGATTTTCGCTAAATGTGTCTTGTAAGTAGGTATACTCCTCGGTCTGATCTGCGTTTTTGGGTGGCTCGAAATTGGAGATACCCTTCGCATATTTAGCAAGTCGTTTCGCCGCTTTAATGGCTTTCGCCTTGCTCTCCTTTTCATCAAAATAGTCAACAATAACAAAATAATCATCTATCATCAACGCCATGAGAGCTTTCAAGTCTTCGGCTTCAGGCATTTCTTCCTCTGGTGCATCAGGCTCTGGTACTTTTTCCACATCAGGTTTCGGCTTCCGTTTGAGAAAGAGAGCATAACTCATTACCAACGTCTTTTTCGGGATCAGAGCAACCGCGTTTGAAGCAGCCTCATGTCCTTCAGCCGCCTCAATATCTTCTCCAACCTTGAAAGTATCGTCTATGCCCATACCGATGAACTGCTCGAGAAATTCATCTCTGGCAATTGCGTCCGATTCCTTGTGTTCATAGACTGCTACTTTTACGACTTTCCCCTTCATATCAAGTCCAACCGCACCCTCAATAACACCCAATGGTCCTTTGGCATCAGCGAAAAACACCAAGCCCATAGGCTTCTTTTCTTCGCTGATTGGAATATAGAAGATCGGTTTCTGGTCTTCTGCTCGGAGTTTCGTTCCAAGTTCCTTTTCAATGGAGGCTATTTTGTCTGAGGTCAGCACAGCATTGCGTTGCACGAATTTCTTTGCTTTCGGGAAAATAGCCGCTAATTTTTGACCGGGCCACTCCGTTTCATGGGCGTTACCGAGTAGTGGCGCGCTTGTTATAAAAAAAACAAGTGCTAATAGGATGCCTGCACGAGGCTGGCGATAGGTTTGGAAAAACATCTGTAATCTCCTTGTTATAAACAGGTCTGCTGTCCCGACAAGTATATTGGGACAACAGATTCATTTTACTTTTCAACTTCAACCATGAAACTGGGCCATAGAATTTGATCGGCATGCTTCAACTGTCCGAAGATTTGATAAATTCCAGCGTCAGGAAACGTTGTCATTAGCATCACAGTGGGCCCAAATTTTTCCGGTGTGATGCCGTAATGTTGATGAGACCCAGTCATAGCGGACTTTTTCATTTTGTGTCCGGCGTGTGGATCTTTCATCATCTTGCGGGTATCATCACCCCTTGGGACCGTTCCGTGTGTATGCACAACACCATCCAAGCGCGTGCTGACAATAGCAAAATGCATTGGGGCATCCAGAAATGGAACGAGGTCGGTAAGTGGTTCTCCATTGTGCGAAAAATGGTAGGTAATGTGTACCATCTCGCCCGCTTTAATCCGCTCTGGTGCCTCTATTCTTGCGTGATACGTGGACGCACCCTTTTCATCGGTTAGAGAAACGGCTTTCCTATACCGATCACCGCCTTCGTCAGTATAACTGAGAACGACTTTTTCACGGCGAAAATCTTGTGCTATGTCAGCCAATTTCCCTTCGCCTGCGACATCTACATATAGGTATTTCGCGAATTCAGCATCCGCGGTCATAACATCAACAGCGAGAATGTATCTCCCTGCTGTAGGAAATGTGAAGTGAACCGTATACCGTCCCTCTAATTCAGCCATGATGTCGCGAGATTCAAAATCTTCAGGGTGAATATGCCCAATAATCTGCAAATTCTCGCTGACGACGAGCACATGCAGCACACGGGCATGATGCACCAAAAGGTCGCTAACGGGTTCATCTTTCGCGTCGGTGAGATGGAAGGTCAGCTCTGCAGACATCCCTGCCTGAACGGTTTGCGGTTCAGTATGAAGCGCGACATTGAGAGATGCGGTGTTATGCATTTCATGAGCATCGTGCGTCTTATGTTCTTCCGTATAACCTACCCGAACAAAAAACAGCATACCAACCACTATTGCCATTGTGCAATACAGATAGGCAAGCTTCGTCATAGGACGAAAAATCGAGAAAAACATGAAATTCTGGGATTGCATCGGTTGTTCCTCCATCAAATTAAAATGAATAGGTCGTGGTCAAAGAGACCAAATTGCCAAATTCGATTGCATCGCTCCCATCATAAAGGGTTTCTTGCGTTAATGGGAACATGACGTTGGCAGACACGGCAATATCGCTTAGCGTTACCAAGGACATGCCAAGTGCTGCCATACTGTAACGCAACCCTGTGTTGATATCACGTTCTCCAGCCCAAGAGGCAGGGGATTGATAAAATCCAAGATAGTTTCCGTTAAAGGCAAGCCAATCGAAAAGTCGATATGTAAAGCCAGCCGTATAAGTTAACTCTACCGATCCGCGATACGTCTTGCTGTTTTGATAGAATGGAAACGTTCCACGGGTAGAAGCCGTAATCGTCATACCGCGATAGAGCGGTAGGTTGTATTGCAAATTGGCAGTCGGATTAAAGGTACCCGTACCGAACTGGATATGGAGGTGTTCAATGCCTGCATCTCCGAGTATCCACGGATTTTCCTCGGTCTTACCAGTCGGAATCGTTGAACCCAACCGAAGAAACAGTAGATCGTTGTTCTTAAAGAATCCACGCACCTTATAGCCTAAGAATAGATCCAAATCGGTAAGTCCGGTGTAGGTTTCATTTCGGTGATGGATATCCCGACTCCGCAAAATGGCTTGCTTGTCTTCAGGACTGACGGGATCAATCCACTCAATACTTGCTTCCTGGTTTCTAACCGCATACGGAACATTTGCCTGCAGTGTCCACTGATCGCTCAACAAGTATTGTAATCCAACATCAATTCGGTAAGTGCTCAACGCCACATGGTGTCTATGTAAAGGCGCGTCAATAACCTCGCCTGTTGGCGAAAGTCCCCTTGCTTCAAGATGTCCACCTTGTGCATCAGGGGACATTAACATATTGATATTGACTCTAAACTGATCTATCTCTTGTGAAGCCAAACTGACTTCATTCATCAAACCGCTGGGCGGTAAGACGGGATTGCTTCAAGCGGGACAACTTTCTTGTGCAAACCCGAAAGAGATAAACATCCAATTGAACAACATCGCATATAAAAACAGACGGATTTTCATAATTGTAATTCTCTCATTTGAAAAGTATGGTAGCGCATCAAGACACGAAACCTCGCGCTACAAGTCTATTAAGAGTTTTCCCTGCAGACCTCCATGAAAAGAAAGCGCGGAAAAACACTATGAAAAAAGTAATGGGATCAAGCAATAGGTGAGTGCTTGAAAAATTCCTGGCGGAACTCACTTAGCACTGGATAAATGGAGGACCTCTATGGGATAGAGAGTGGTCGGGGAAAAATATGGAGGTTAGGGGTGCGGGGGCATTCTTGAACAATTCCGATGGCGCAACAGGTGAAGTTACTGAGAGCGGGAGAATTGAGACAAGGGACTGCGCAATCGATTCACGCAATTCATGCGCGCTGTATCTATCGTCTGGGAAAACAAGTTCCAAATCCTTTGAGCAGCACGAATTATCGCCCTCTGATGGAGTTCCGGCTTCACCCGCTGTGCTTGTTTTGGTACGTTGGCAGCAGGTTGATTGGGTATCGATATCTCCACTCAGAACTCTTTGAAGTGCGTCGTGGCAGGACTTTTGCTCTAAAGTTGCACATAGAAACGGACATACCGAATGAACGTACAATAGCCCCACAAGTAGAATGAGAATTTGCTGATGTTTTCGCAACACTGCTCAATAGACTCCGCTATTTCGTCAGAAAGTGAAAATCGAATAACACACTTTAGAGTATTATACACCAAAGTCTCAAAAAGTTGCAAAAAAAAAAGCGGACGGCTCATTTAAGTCTGAATCGCGGATTGACGCGGATTTTACAGATTTCGCGGATTTCTGGGGACCTCTGTGTATCCAGCGTCCTTTGTTGAGCATTGCGTCTCCTTGTTTATCGTCTGAATCAGGATTTACAGGATTCAAGGATTTGCAGGATAACAGACGCTTCTTGGTTGAGAATTGGCGTTTATAGAATCACCGAAGTATTTTATTATACTTCATTCAGAACATCCCTAACGTTCTCATACTTTTTTCTTCAAATGCCTTTCACAACACGACTCCCATAAAAAATAGGGTAACTGAGATTGAGGCATTAATGCTATGATATGCGTTTTTATGCTATAATAATGCATAATATACTATATATAGCATTATTATGCGTTTTTATGCTATAATAATGCATGTTATGATGGGATGTTGGTTCCTCGGTTTATAAAAAGAAGAGGGTGCCAACCCGAAGAACTTGATGAAAAGGTAGGTTGTCCTGTCAATATAAATGAGATTTTTTAAGGAATCCTTATGCCCACACTCGATTTCAAAGGGAAACAGTTCATTTACGGATACCATCTCACCGTCCCTGTCCGTACACTCAAGATAGACAAGAAGAAATCGCTGAACAGAGAGTTATCTCCTCTCAAATCTCCGTTGGAGGATAATCTGATTATCCACGGTGATAACCTACACGCCCTGAAGGCACTTCTGCCGAGATATGCTGGCAAAGTCAAGTGTATCTACATTGATCCGCCGTATAACACCGGCAACGAAAACTGGGTCTACAACGACAACGTCAACAGTCCGCTGATGCAAATGTGGCTGTCGAAACACAGTCCGGTTGATCTTGAGGATTTAGAACGCCACGATAAGTGGTTATGTATGATGTGGCCTCGGCTCCATTTGTTGTATGAATTGCTATCTGACGATGGGATCATTTTTATATCCATTGATGACAATGAACAGCACCATCTGCGCTTGCTGATGGACGAAATTTGGGGAGCGGAAAACTTTCTTTCGGACATTATTTGGCAACACCGCTATGGCAGAAGTAATAATGCTAAATTATTTTCAAACCAGCGTGAACATGTCATTGTATATAGAAAATCCGATATTGTCTCTCACATTCGGGTTAAGCGGGATGAAAAACTTAATGAAACATATTCTAATCCTGATGATGATCCACGCGGGAGTTGGGTGTCTAGTTCATACGTCAATCCCGCACTGAAAGAACAACGTCCAAATCTGGTTTATGCGGTAATAAATCCATATACAGGAGAGGCCATAAATCACCCTACGCATGCTTGGAAGTACAGCCGAAATACTTATGAGAATCATGTTAGGGAAAACAGACTTTGGTGGGGGATAAATGGAAATTTGCGCTATCCTCGTCTCAAAAATTTTCTTAGTGAGTCTAAAGAAAAAGGTATTGTCCCAATTGATTTAATGTTAGCAGATACTGCAGGTACCACTGACGAAGGAACAAAACAACTACAGGCTGTTTTCCAAAGGGCAGCCCTTGAGTTCAACAATCCTAAACCGACGAGATTGATTGCTAATTTAATAGAGATTGCCGAAGGTGTATCAAACAAAAATGACACTATCGTTCTGGACTCCTTTGCTGGCAGCGGCACTACTGCCCACGCTGTCCTCGCACTCAACAAAGAGGATGGCGGGAACCGAAAGTTTATCCTCGTTGAATGTGAAGACTATGCAGATACAATCACAGCTGAACGCGTCCGACGCGTCATCAATGGCATTGAAAATGCAACAGATGAGACCCTCCAAAACGGGCTCGGTGGCACCTTCACCTATGGCACCCTCGGCGAACCGATTGAAGAGGAAGGCATGCTCACCGGTGAAAATCTCCCCACCTACGAAACCTTAGCCGATTATATCGCTTATACCGCAACGGGTCGCGCGTTAACCGCTGCCAGAAAACAGGAAGATTACTACTTCGGCGAAACGGACGACATCCGTTTCTATCTCATCTATGAACCGACCTTAGAATTTTTAGAGAGCAACGCGTCTGCGTTAGATCGAGCGCGTGCCGATCAGATTGCTAACGCGTGCCAAGAGACGGGTAAAAAGGCGTATGTCTATGCCGCTCAGAAGTTCGTCAGTCAGAAGGAGTTAACGGACATGGATATCACTTTCTGCCAGCTTCCGTACAACATCCATCGTATTTCAGACGAGTAGAAGATCCAGACGTGGTTCGTGATCGCGACCCCGTCTTTTTGTTTCCCAATTTCTCTTGAAAAAAGCATATCAACCGCTATATTATCTCTTTCGGTGTCAAGACCCCATCCTTTAGGTTTGGGATGTAGACACCGCCCTATTGGAAAGAACCAAAGCGTTTTTTGAAAAAACACTTGACATTTTTAGTAAAATGTGGTTTAATAGATATATCAAGTTGGACCGACAGTTTCAGCAGAATCGCAAGGTTCTGTGTCGGTCCCACCCACTGAAACGGGGTTAAAGACTTGATACTTGATATACCATGAAAGCCTATAAGTATAAGTTCGGTAGTCAATCGAATACAATCCGCATTGGTAACTTGCTGGACGACATGTGGCAAGTGCATGCGTATTTTCATAAATGGCAACGTCAACGGTATAAAGATGGATTGCCGTATGCCAACTATAACGCTATGTCCGCACACCTTACCGATTTGAAACGGACGACTTACCCGCATTGGAACGCTTTACCGAGTCAAGCAATTCAAGAGGAACTGAGACGGATTGACGCGGCGTATCAGCGATTTCTCAAAAAACTTGGGGGTAGACCGAAAATCAAAAAACGACATAAGTTCAAGTCTATCACCTTTCCCGGACACGCGGGGTGGTCTCTGAAGAACAATCGTATCACGCTGACTTTCCGTAAGTGGAATCCGAAGACCCGCAAATGGAGTTTTGATAAAGTGCCATACACTTTTCATAAACACCGCCAGTGGCATGGGACTCTCAGCCGTATTACAATCAAACGTGATAATTGCGGAGACTATTGGCTTTAGATCCTAACAACCTACACAGATTTTAGACCGCTGCCGACAACAGGTCAAAGCGTTGGGGCAGACAATGTAATACAAGGAATGGATTTGGTCTATTCCCAGACCAAATCCGGCATGAAAGACGCATATTTGACGCTCAGCACGGGTGAGAAAAAACAGCACCCACAACCTTTGAAACAGTCCTTGAAGAAACTTCGGTCTCTCAACAAAGCATTGAGCCGTAAACAAAAAGGTTCTAACGGTTGGTGGCGGTGTGTGAGACACATCGCACGTCTGTATCGGAAAATTAGCAATCAACGCAAAGATTTTCATTGGCAACTCGCCTCTGAACTTTGCGAGAAGTTTGACACAATCGTTATTGAAACTTTGAATCTTGACGGCATGAAACGGCTTTGGGGTCGTAAAGTCTCCGATCTTGGGTTCTACCAGTTCGTTGAAATATTGAAGTATAAATGCAGTAAACATAAGCGTCTTTTAAAACAAATCGGGCAATGGACACCTACTACAAAACCATGCTCCGATTGCGGTTTTCATAACGAAGCCCTAACACTAAATGATAGGCAGTGGATATGTCCTGAATGTGGTTCTCAGCATGACAGAGACATAAACGCTGCGATAAACATATTGCGGGCGGGGATAGCCGTTCCCTAACGATGTGCCTGTAGAAACCTACAGGGAAACGCCCGCAGGTGGAGCGACAGTCAGACGGTAGACTCTTTTGAGAAAACCGCAGTCGCTATGAAACCGAAGCCCCACGCTTTAGCGTGTGGGTGCTATCACCTATATCACGTTGACAGACATATCGAGCGTAGCCGCTTGGAAACCACGTGCCTGCCTCCCACTTGATAGCGGATAAAAGCGTGAACGTGAGAGCCAATAGATACTTTTGAAAGACAACCGTGAAAGCGAACAGAATAGATCTTCTATGTTCACAGTCCGAGACGCTGAAAGCGCGATGATCGCGTTGACAAGTTTCTCAATTGCTGTTATCGCTGGAGTCTTTTTATGCAATCTTCTCATCTTAGGGAATAGCACCTTAAAATCCGTCAGTGTTGTTCTTGGTAATGTTTCAAACATTCTGTCAGCAGCAACACTGCTGACGATACTTGAAGAAGGAATCAGTCTCATGTTTTACCGAATCAGACTCGCTCTAAAAGAAGAAAGAGAAATCAAAGAACAGGGTCGCCAAGAAGCTTACCAAGAAGTGTCCGACTGGAACCGTCGCCGTCTTGAAGCCGAAGCACGTGGCGAAACTTTTACAGAGCCACCGCCGGGACACGATTCCCCAAAACCTAAAAAGAAAAAACGCTTCATCTTTTTCTGATTTCTCTTGAGAATCGGAACATCGCAATGACTTCAAATATTAAGTCCAAGACGATATTTACGGGTGATAATCTGCCTATCATGCGCGGGATGAATAGTGCATCAGTGGATTTAATCTACCTTCCATTCTGAAATTTCAGAGTAAGTATTTCAAAAATCGCCTATCAAACCATTCAAAACCCAATCATTCTCTACGTTCACGCACCTCTTTGAAACCCATCCTTTTTCCGATTTTACTCTGAAACTCGCGTGTTTGTTCACACGGAAAATACAGCGTGAGAAATCGGGATTCGGAGAGCCTTCCTCCACAGAAGAATTGGAAAGCCCGATACTTTGGGGAGCCTCTCTCTTTTTCTCAATTGATTTTCTTTTTCGTGCATGTTATCCTTTTATATAGAAGCGACGGGAAGATAAAAAAACAAAAGAGAACGCGCTGCGGAAGACAGAATAAAGAAATCAAGATCCTGTTTTAGCGTATCAGGGATACTCTCAAGAAAACGGAGGTCATTATGAAAGTTAATTTTGAGAAGAAATTTGAAAAAATTTTGAAAAAGGAATCGAAAGGTTTTGGAATAAAATGGCCATTAGTAGACATCGAATCCGTATGCTATCAGTCTACACTGCTGACTGACCTGCCTATGACTCTTGATAAATACACAGTTAGAATGCGAGTGGTAGAAACTGAAATCCCTGATATAGATAATATAGATGATTGGTTCAGATCTCATAAGTTCATATATGCCATGATGTCAAGAAGCATAAGGACTGATGATGAAGAAACGGATATGATGATATTTGATGTCGGCACCATTGAATCTATCGCCCTGAAAACTCGTGAGGCGTTCAAAGATTTTCAGGGACAGTGAAGTGTAAGCCATCAAGGAGCAAAGTATTCGCCTCTATATTGCAAGCGAAGAACAACAAATTGGCACATTCACTTTGAAAGAAGAATTTATGTCTCAGGAACTAAAAGGCATCGGACAACCCGTAGATAACGCCACGTTATGGCGATATATGAGTTTTGAGAAGTTTGCCAATATTTTAGTGACAGAATCTTTATTTTTTACAAGAGCCGATAGGTACGATGATAAGTTTGAAGGATACATCCCCGAATCAACGAAGTTGTCTTACGAATCCGCCATCAGCGGTATTGATCCAAGTAATTTTCGTCAATACATCATGTGTAACTGTTGGCATCAAGGGACAGAAGAATCAATGGCAATGTGGGACAAATATCACCTACGTAGTAACGGTATAGCAATCAAAACGACTATGGGGAATTTGAAAAATTGCCTGCCGGATAAACCTAATGTATTTATTGGTGGAATAGAGTACATTGAGAATCATAATCAAATTGAGATGCCTGAAAATCCATCAATAGAGAGTTTAGTGCATTCCCCTTACTTCTATAAGAGAAACCCTTTTAGGTACGAACAAGAAGTACGTGCAATCATTGATGTTTTATCGATTCTACATAATGATCCCTATGAATTTGGTATACCCCTTGAAATCAATGTTAAAACGCTAATTGATAAAAATAGCGAAGTAATTGTATCACCACACGCTGACGAATGGGTTACAAAAACGGTTAGTTTGATAGTTGAGCGGTGTGGATTTGAATTTCCCGTCAACGGATCAGAACTTTTAGATCCGCCATCTTGAAAGAGCCCACAACAGACTTTCGAACACGGAGGAAAATATCATGACCTATATCAAAATCCCAAAGGGATGGGAAATCCCCGAAAACCAGGCCACATCTGAGTCAGACTATATCAATCGCCGGAAATTCATCAAAGATTTGGGAATAGCAGGCGCGGGTGCGTTGCTTTTTTCGAGTTCAAACGCGTGCGCGCAGAATAAAGGGGTCGCAAAGCAGTTAGAACCTTTCCGTGCCCAAAAACTTGATGTCGAAAATAATGCCGACTTCACTGTAAAAAGACAGATGACCGATGAAATAATTGCCGCCACCTACAACAATTACTACGAGTTTACCAATAGGAAAAGCACCGTTTGGAAAAAGGTGGATAAATTCAGAACACGCCCCTGGGAAGTTGAAATATCGGGATTAGTCGAAAAGCCAATGACCCTTGATGTAGATGATTTAATTAAACAGATGCCTATTGAAGAGCGGATCTACCGATTCCGGTGTGTTGAAGCGTGGGCGATGGTAGTGCCTTGGATCGGCTTTCCAATGAAAGCGTTACTTGAAAAGGTTCAACCTCAGGCTGAAGCTAAATACGTTCGGATGCTTACATTTTTGGATCCTGACATGGCACCGGAACAAAACGATCTGAGTATGCCGTGGCCCTACTTCGAAGGACTCACGCTCGACGAGGCAATGAACGACTTGACGCTACTCACTGTCGGTATCTATGGGCATATCTTGCCGCCGCAGCACGGGGCACCTATTCGGCTCATCGTGCCTTGGAAGTATGGGTTTAAAAGTATCAAGTCTATTGTTAGTATCGAATTAACCGATCAGAAGCCGCGGACTTTTTGGAATACGCTCGCGCCGAGAGAGTATGGTTTTGACGCAAACGTCAACCCCAATGTGCCGCATCCACGTTGGTCGCAAGCCCGCGAACGGATGATTGGAACGAATGAAAGACACCCAACGAAAATTTACAACGGTTATGGCAGTTATGTCGCACATCTCTATTAAAGCACATTTTTCAAAACGGCAAAGGAAACAGATGGATAGAAAACAGACAGCCACAAAAACTTTCCTTGGACCCTTATGTTCAGTTCTGCTACTACTTGCCGGATGTGATGAGATGCGTCTTGACATGTTTGATAAGAAAGAACCTGAACCTGAGATTGGTCCGATTGATGGTAGTGTTGTCACAGCGAATACACAATTTGGCTTTAACCTGTTCGATGAAATCCGTAAAACTGAGCAGGATACGAATATTTTTATTTCGCCGTTCAGTGTTTCTCTTGCCTTAGCAATGACGCTCAACGGTGCAGCCGGTGAAACTGAACAGGCAATGACCGGCACATTGCAATTGCAAGGCTTAGACACCGAAGCGATTAACATTGGCTATGCCGCATTGCGTCACACACTTTTGACGGCAGATCCGAAAGTGACACTCGCGATTGCCAACTCGCTTTGGGCGCGCCAAGGGGTCCCATTCAATCAGAGTTTCCTGCAGCGAAATGCCCAATTTTTTGGTGCAGAAATCTCAACATTAGATTTTACGGATCCACGTACTGTAGAAACGATTAATCAGTGGGTGGATACCAATACCAATGGGAAAATTACAAAAATCTTTGATGAAATCAACCCAGCGGCGGTATTGTTCCTTATCAACGCTATCTACTTCAAAGGAACATGGCAGGAAGAGTTTGACCCATCGAAGACACGAGAGGGTCCTTTCCATCTCGTAAACGGTGATGTAAAACAGGTGCCAATGATGAGGCAGGAGCGTCGGTATCCATACTATCGGGGAGAGAGATTTCAAGCAATTCGTCTCGCTTATGGCGATGGGCAAATGAGTATGTATATTTTTCTGCCCGATCGTGAATCTGACCTCAACAGCTTTTTAGAAAATTTGAACGCCGAAAGTTGGGAGAATTGGATGTCACAGTTTCATGGACAAGACGTGTCCCTCGTTATGCCCAAATTTAAGTTGGAATATGAAAGGATGCTTAACAATCCACTGAAAGTATTGGGCATGGGTGTAGCGTTTGATTCAGGACGCGCAGATTTCAGTCGTATGGCACCTTTAGAGAACTTGGGCGAAAATTTGTATATCGGAGAAGTGCTTCATAAAACCTTCGTCGAGATCAACGAGGAAGGGACTGAAGCCGCAGCGGTGACCAGTGTTGGGGTTAGGGCTACGAGTGTGCCGCCGCCCCCCATTCCTTTTACTGCAGACCGTCCGTTTTTCTTTGCGATTCGTGACGATCAAACAGAAACGGTACTCTTTATGGGTGTTGTTGTAGATCCAGCCCCTTAGGTGGGATACATATGAATGGAATTGCTTAACAATCCCAATGCTTTAGCGTTGGGTCCAACCCCGTCAATCCCTCGCAGGAGTCAAAAAACGTTTGGAATTCCGTCTGAATTGTGGTATAATTATAGTATCTCGTGAGGGGTAACTAATCACCTGCACGCCTGTGCAGCCTTGCCCCTCTACCGACTCTGATTAGCGGTTAAAGGCGAGATACGAGATATACCTCAATGGCGTTAAAATCACACAAGATAGCGTTGCGTCCAACAGACGCACACCGACTTTGGTTTGCCCAGCAATGCGGTTATGCGCGGTTTGCGTATAACAATGCTCTTTCAGACTTCAAAGTGGGTTTGTCAGAGGACGTGTTTCGTTCAGAGATTGACCTTAACAATCGATGGAATCAACGAAAACACGAACACGACTGGGTAAAAGCACAAGACCAGCGCGCGGGGCTTTACGCAATCAAAAATCTTGGCTCTGCGATAGAGAACTGGAAAGAGAAACGCGCGGGGTTCCCAAAGTTTAAAAGACGCGGGTGTCGTCAGTCTTATACCACAGATGAGCAGTCTATAAAAATAGAGGGCAAACGCATCAGGATACCCAAGTTAGGGTGGGTGCGAATGTTCCAAGAACTTCGGTTTGAGGGGAAAATCAAGCGGGTTACGATTTCAAGGCGGCTCATCGTTGGTTTATCAGTATCCTTGTCGAAACAGGAAAACCGAATGCTCCACGCGACACACGTGGACACCCTATTATCGGCGTAGATGTTGGCATCAATACGTTAGCAACCCTTGACGATGGCACGAAGTATCACAATCCAAGACCTCTGAAACGCTATGAGCGAAAGTTAGCACGAGAACAACGGAAGTTAAGCAAGAAAGTGTTTGGCTCTAACAATTGGTATAAACAGAAGCGGAAGGTAGAACGCATCCACTATCGGATTGCGTGCATCCGTGAACACGAACACCATAACACCACAACGCAGATTCTCAAGAAAGCAAGTGTTATCGGGATTGAGACGCTGAAGATAACGAACCTTCTCAAGAACCGAAATCTTGCGAAAGCGTTATCGGATTCAGCGTTAGGCGGTTTCCTTGAAAAGTTGAAGTCTAAAGCGGAAGTTGCGGGTATCCCGATTATTCAAGCACCGCAATTTTTCGCATCAAGTAAAACGTGTAGCAACTGTGGAGAGAAGAAAGCAGACTTATTGTTATCGCAACGGCAATATACCTGCGAGTCTTGCGGGTTCACCAAAGACCGTGATGTCAATGCTGCTATCAACTTAAAGAAGTTCGCCGCGGGTCACTCGGAGAGTTAAAACGCTTGTGGAGTTTTTGTAAGACCTCCACAAGGGAGGCAAAAAATTGAGAAGCAAGAATCCCACTTCTTCAGATGTGGGAGTGTTCAAAAGTCTTATTTTCCTCCTCCTACTATTGCCTATATTCTCAACATCGGCAGACTGGCAGTCAGTGGAAAGCCCACACTTTCGAGTTTACTATAAAGAAGGAACAGTGGATCCAGTGTCAATTCTTCAGATTTCCGAGGACTTCTACGCCGAATTGCCGCAGTTGACCAGCCGTATGCCAGCGGGAATGATCGACATCTGGGTCTGCGATACACAAAAGGAGTTTCAGACTTCCGTTCATGCGCCGATTCAGGATTGGGCGGTTGGATGCGCCTTTCCGTTGAGTCGGCGTATCGTTATCCTAAACCCGAAGCATATTGCCCTTGCGAAGTTGCAGTTGGTGCAAGTTCTCCGTCACGAAATCGCACATGTCCTCTTTGGACAATGTACCCGTAAAGCCGTCAGAGAAATCCCACTCTGGTTCATAGAGGGCATTGCAATCTATTTTGCTGAGGAGTGGGTACCGAGTCGCCACGAAACATTGTTGAGGCATATTTTTTCAAGATCTATTCTACCACTTCAAGAACTGGAGCGGAGTTTTCCACGTACGCAAGCCGGTGCGGACTTGGCGTATGCTGAAAGCCAAGACACGGTTCGTTGGCTGGTCGAAGTCAAAGGTAGAGATATATTGTTCTCACTGATTGCTGAACTCCATGCTGGCAGCAATTTCAGTACTGCTTTTGAAACTGTGGTTGGATGGGACCTTGCCACATACGATATTCTTTGGCGCGAATCGCTGACGGAACGTTATCAATGGGCATCTCTCTTTTCTAATTCCTATGTGCTGTGGGGCGGCTTCGGTGGACTTGCCCTCATTGGTTATCTCGTCTGCTGGAATCGTAGACGACGGCACCTAAATAGACTCGCACAGCAAGAAAATTCTATAGACCCATTCTTTAGAACTTAAAACCGATGAACGTCTCTCTAATTGACCTCGCACTCTGCTTAATTTGTTTTACTTCCGCGGCGATCGCTCAACCCAAACCCCTCGCGCAGTACCCTAACCAACTGACGCGCGATGGGCACATCGTCGTTCTACCCGATCACGGCACCCTCTATATCGTTTCCGATCTGCATGCCCATTGGGACGACTTTAACCAATGGTTACAACTCACGAAACTGGTTGAACGAATCCAAGCGGACGAAGATGTCTACGGATTGATACTTGGTGATGCGGTCGATTACAAACCCGATGAACCGAGACATCCGCCTTATGGGGATACACTCATCGTTGATCGGGTCATGGAACTCCAAAGACAACTTGGCGATCAGGGTAAAAGGATCATCTATCTCCGAGGAAACCACGAATTCGCGGCTGCAGATGCCTATGCAATGCTCAAAAGGCAAGGGATGACGGCACAGAATCGGAAGCACTTTATTCGTGCTTTATATGAGAGTCCTCTCGGTTCCTATTACGAGCAGTTCAATTTTATTGAAAGAATGACGGACGCACATTATGAATTTCTGATGAACCTCCCGACGGTGGTTGTTGGAAAAAACGGCTTTGTCGGCATCCATGCGGGTCCCGCGCGTTTTGTTACAAGCCTCGCTGATCTGGTCAATCCGAACCCCAAAACTCTTGAGGAACTCCTTTGGCATCGCCCAGAGATCGCCTATAGTGGTGGATACACCTTAACGCATATTAAAAATTTCCTTGAAGTCATCCGCGGGAATATCCTTATCGTTGGACATACCCCGATTCGTTATTTTCCAAGACGGAATGTCAGAGATGGTATAGCGACCTTCGGTGAAAGCCAACTCATTTTTTCGACAGGCTACAGCGGCCGACCTGGAATCCCTACATATATTGAAATTGACTTGGCGGAGACGTATCCGTCAGTAAATGTGCTGAAGTTAGGTAGAAATATCCATCACCTCTATAGCAAAACTCGAAAGCCAAAATCAGATTAAAGGGATATTCTCTTCAGAAAGACACCCATCATGCGACCACTCGCTTACATTATGACCCCGGTCTTGATTCTTACTATCATCCTCGCTTCCCGTTTTGTAACATGGGATGCGATAAAGGGGGAAAAGCCACAGGCACAAGCGGACGTACGGGAAGGGACGGTATCGTTGAGGACATGGAAGATTCCAGACGCAATAGCGGCATTTACACGCGCCATTGAGACTGAACCCAAATATGCCGAAGCTTACGTGAAACGTGGACTCGCCTATTACCGTGCGGGACAGTACAAATTAGCTATCGGGGATTACACCCGAACGTTAGACCTGAATCGGTATCACGCCGACGCGTACGCGAGTCGTGGCGATGCCTATCGAGCATTAGGGAACGGACAACAGGCGATTGCGGATTACTCAGCTTCGTTGGAAAAAAGATGGAACGCCCGCGTCATGCGAAGACGAGCACAAACTTATCTTGAACAAGGCAACGTTCAAAATGCGCTTGCCGACTACAATACTGCAATTAAGCGGCAACCGAGTGCCGTGGCTTACTACGCACGTGGTAATGCCTACCTACGGCTTTCCACCGAAAGTGACGAAGATCCTTTAAGACTCGCTTTGGCAGATCTAAACAAGGCTGTTGGTTTGGAGCAGCACTTTGCTGGTGCTTATACCAGTCGCGCCCAAGTTTACGTCCGTTCGGGGAAACAAGCATTGGCAATTGCCGATTATAGGAAGGTTGTAGAACTTTTGACCGAAACAATTCGCACATGGCAAGGTGAACCGAAGGCGCTCACACAGGTTTACCTATGGCGCGCCTTCGCTTACCAAAAATTGGGTGAAATTGGTAAAGCAGAAACAGATGTCCATGAAACCTATAAACGCGTTTTTAGTTTTTTCTTGAAAAAAGTCAGAAATTGTGATATACTATAAGGGTGAGGTAAAAGGGTGAGATTTTAGCACTTCGCTTGATTTTTCCCTTTTTTTCTGCGCGGATTCGTGATCAGAAAATTGCTTCTACTGTACGACTCACACATTAAAAACTTGGTTTCATTTTTGAATTAATTTTCAATAGGAGGCTATTAGAATAATATGACCGGAGAGGCATTGGGTTTAGTTGAAACAAGAGGGTTAGTTGGGAGCATTGAAGCTGCCGATGCTATGGTGAAAGCGGCAAATGTTCATCTTATTGGTTATCAGCAAATTGGTGCTGGCTACGTGACTGTTATGGTTCGTGGTGACGTTGGTGCTGTGAAAGCGGCAACGGATGTTGGTGCCGAGGCGGCGGCGCGTGTCGGCGAAGTGGTTTCAGTTCATGTGATTCCACGTCCACACGCTGAAGTCGAAACTATGTTGCCAAAATCTTAAATTAGGTAGCCCACGGATGCATTGAACGTTCCTTGTTCCATGGCGTTCAGTATATCCTAACCAAGAAGGCAGAACATAGATGCCAGATCGTGCCCTTGTTGAGTTGATTACCCAGCGTGTTGTTAGTAGACTGACGACAGACCAGGCATGTAGCGGCTGTGCTTTGCGGACTTGCGATGCAGGGAACCGCGCTTGCGATGCCGTCGCACAGCAGCAGCAGATTCCGGTTGGGGTTTCAGCACGGCATGCTCATGTAACACAGGAGCACCTCGAAATTCTATACGGTGCCGGACACCAACTGAGTGTCTACGCGCCACTCTATCAGCCGGAAGCATTTGCTGCGAATGAGACGTTAACCATCGTTGGGAAACGGATGCGTGCCATTGAAGCGGTTCGTATCCTTGGTCCCGTGCGAGATTACTCCCAAGTCGAAGTTGCTCAAACAGAAGCGATCCGGCTCGGATTAAATCCACCCATTCGAGACTCAGGGGACCTTATCGGTGCGGACCCAATTACCCTCGTTGGTCCCGCCGGAAGTATTTATTTGGAGGAGGGGGCAATCTGTGCGACGCGACATATTCACATGACCCCCGGAGATGCTAACGCACTCGGTATTCGCGAGGACGACCTCTTAAAAGTACACTTCCGTGGAGAGCGTGCTTTAACCTTTGAAAACGTCCGTCCCAAAATTCATGAAGATTATGTGCTTCAGATGCACTTAGATACCGATGATGCCAATGCAGCAGGTTTAAAAGGCGGTGAACCCGTTGAAATCGTACGCGATGCCAGTTGAGATATATAGGGTTCTTAATATTTTGAGGCAGTATGAATCAGGAGCTGATTGATCAGATTAAAAGAATTGTGGAGAGGGTCCTGCAAGAACAAACGCCGATTTCCACACAAATTACACACGAAAAACGACTACTCGCTATTTTTGGGGCAACACAACTTGAGTTGGATGAACCCATCCAGCAGCTCCATACTTGCAGACAAAATGGATGGAAAATTACAATAATTCTGTCCGATCTCGCAACTAAAGTTATAAACCTCGAACCGATTCATGCCGCATTTGGCGAAGAGAATGTTTTGCAGGAGAATGCCCTAAGCAATATAGTAACTTTTTTGGAAGCTTATCAGCAAATTGTGCTCCCTGTCTTCTCACATCCGATGGCTGCGAAACTCGCGTTAAGATTGGTGGACACGCCGTGTACCTACCTTGTGTTTGAAGCACTCTCTAACGGGAAGAAAGTTATAGCAGCCTCTGATGCGCTTAATCAGGGTGAAGTTTCCGTAAAGACGGGTCCTATTTTTAGTAAATTTGAAAACGATTATGTAAACGCTTTGTCTGAACTCGGCGTTCAATTGGTACCAATGACCCAAATCGCCGAGTCGGTCATAGAGAGAGTGAGCGGTTCGCGTGCTATTGTGGAAAAAACTTTAATTAGCACAACAACTATCTCAAATCTGGATGCGGATGTACGAGAATTAGTTTATGCAAATCCAGCGATTATTACGCCACTTGCCCGTGAGCACGCAAAAAAAAGAGGTATTGAACTGATACCTAAGAACTGAGTACTGGTAAAACCGTTTAGTTTTCCCAATATATTAAGAAGCCTGTTGGTTCTTAAAGGGTGAGTCGTGCTTAGGGTGTCTGAACTATTAAACGGTGTTGATTAATCCTTGATAATTCTTAAAGAAAATTGTATCATTTCTATGACAATTTGATTAAGAGAGTTCCTTTGATACTCACACATCACCGCGCTCGGTGGGTAGAGACCTATTGGCAATGCCAAATGAAGGACATGAACATAGGAGGAGAATTCTCATGAAGACCCGTATTTCTATTTTAAGTGCAGTATGCCTCATCAGTTGCTTTGCAATTGCCGGGTTGTTAACCCCTGCTGCTGCGGATTATGATTACTACGCGGACCGATTGAGTCGAGAGCATCGCGTTGCGAACGATGTCGATGAATGGATAGAACGTGGGAATGCGACAATAACCGCCAGCCCGCGTTTTGAAGACGGTGTTCGACTCACCGCTTGGGCAAATGCTGCCGAGGACGCCAATAACTACGAATTCGCGATTGCCAGCGCGGTATATCTCTTTGAAATTCCAACAGAGGCACAGTACATTGAAATTTTGGTGAGGTATCGGGGGGAACCCCATCGCCTGGAGATTGAAGACTACGAAGAACCGATCGCGGGACGTGTTTGGATTCGTAATACCCAGCGTGAGGCGACACGCCGCGGCTACCACGACGAGAACGCTAAAGAGACACGCTATGGTGACACCTTTGTCCTGCGAGCGAAAAACCGTTCTGAACTTATTAAGATTCCCGCAGTGGGTCATGTCAAAAGTGGATGGATGGAACTCCATATAGTCGCAGAAGGTGGCGAACAGATTGACGTAGAACATCTTGAGGTATCTACCTATCGGAGACAACCGAAGGTTAAAGTGATTCAGCGGTATACACCGACTTATCGTTGGCGTCCGTGGCATAACTACACCTATCTCTATTTTTACGATGGTCCGATTTATTACGCGACAGACTACGACTACTATCTCCGTTGGAGTTACCCTATTTACGATCACCACTATCTCTCAATTCGTTCGTATTATGGTGGATACCTTGGACGTTACCGTAGGTATTATTCAGGTGCCTACTATCGCGGCTATTCGCCGTATTATGGTCATTACCATGGTCGCTACCGTAGCACCCCGAAGGTCCATCAGCGACGAACGCGTTTGAATCGGTGGAGTGGTCAGCATGAAACCGCGCGTCGACAATATAGCCGTAGTCGATTGGCTGCAAACAGTCGCCAAGGAGAACGCACAGCGGTTAGGAGAAACATCCGTACTGCGCTTGAAAACCACCGAAAGCAGACACCAGCGACAACGGAACGGATTGCGCGCCAGTCAATTATTTTCGAGAAACAGCGTTCACTTGCTTCCGCATCAACATCCCAACGAAATGATAATGTAAGACGGAGCACATACGCTGGAAATGCGCTTAGCAAACAGCGACGTTACTCGGGTTCGACAGCACAGAACGCAAGGAGTTATAGAAGTTCTATAGAGACACGGCGGACTACGCCACTTTATAGACGCTCGACCCCTTCTTCAAACCGGTCATACTCGTCTGGTACAAGTAATAACTCGCGTTCAAAGTATAGGAGTTCGACATCAAGCTCGAGTTCGACGCGCTCACGTTCAAGTGTTAGTCGTTCAACTGAGAGGTCTCGCATCAGTCGTTCGAGTTCGACATCAAGCTCGAGTTCGACGCGCTCACGTTCAAGCATAAGCCGTTCCTCTTCTTCTACAAAGTCTCGGTCACGCCCGAAGACATCAAGTTCGAGTTCATCGCGTAGTAGCTCAAGCAGCAGTGACGACGATGATAATCGGAGTCGAACAACGGAACGGACGAAACGGAGACGTTAGTACATTATATTAGGAGTAGCACAGGCTTTACGCGCTTCTTGAGTATGTAAAGCCTTTATATTCAGATGCGATTTCTGCTAATTTTACCACTACTGTTGTTTAGCCTCCATGCCAGTTTCGCGCAGGAGGCTAAAAACGGTGCAGATACCGAGCAGCAAGCACCTGAAGTGGTGGAAGAGGATAAACTCGTTTCGCCGATTGGGGCTATGGTGCGTTCTGCCGTTTTCCCGGGATGGGGACAATTTTATAGCCGTGGTTACATCCGTGGCAGTCTTACTATTCTGGGAATAGGTGGTTCTGTTGTCGGTGCCCTGTTGGCACAGCAATCTTTTAAGGATCGTTACAATGCCTACGCGACGTACGCAAGCTTATATCCTAATGATGATAAAGGTGTGTTAGAACAGTACGCATATGCGAATCAGCGCTACAAACTCAGGACGTTTTTTATGTACACTGGTATCGGTATCTGGGTTTACAGCCTTATTGATTCTTATGTTGGTGCAAACTTCTACAACGCCACTACATTAATTCAGTCTATTGAACAGGATGCAAAGGATATTGAAAAATTGGGGGTTGAGGTTGGAGCAACCCCATCACGTCTTTATTTGGGTATTGTTAAAACCTTTTAAAATAAGGAGGGTACTTATTATGTTCAGGGCTTTTGCCACAGTCACCGGCGTACTCATCTTACTCATAGGTTTTATGGGGTGTGGGGACGCCGATAAAGTTGGTCAGGTTCCGCCTGAAGAACTCCTTCAGATCAATAAAATCTTAGATCAGTGGCGGCAAGGTTATGAAACCGAAGATGTTAACTCTTACATCAACACTTTTTGGGAAGAAGGTTTCCTTTATGTCTCTGATATGGGAACAGATGGAGACAAAACAGACGATTTGGAGTTTGACGACATTCGACAGGAGCGGGATGCCGCGACTCGGGTCTTTGAGAAGTTTCAGGATATTGAGATAGAACTCTCTGTACCACCAGAGATCTCTATGAATGAGGATGGCAATCAGGCGGAAGTGCGGAATCACTATAGAATCCAACTTTTTATATCCGATGGACACTCGCTTGAGGGTGGATTTAGTGGTGTGTACGCCGAAGGGGACAACCTCTTTATCTTTGAAAAAAGAAACGATGAATGGCGTATAGTTGAATGGCATGACGAAGCCTTTAACGAAGAAGAAATTCGTATTGCCAACAATCTATAGGTTTAAGAAAAGGAGGGGCAATTTCCAGTCCAAAAATTGGGCGGGAATACCGCACGTTCATGCCGCAACAGGAGGAACATCTCCGCGATTATTTTCAACTTATCCGAAAGCATGATTTTACGCTCTGCCTAAGTATTTTGTTGGTATTAGGAACCGCCCTGATTATTTCACTCCGCTTACCTAAAACGTATGCCGCCTCCACTTTAATGTTACTCGTCCAACCTAATACAACCTCTGCCCTTCCTTCAACGAACCTGTTTCAAAGCGTACTCTCTGGTGGTGTTGACCGACGGGAAATGGAGACAATCAGTGCTCGATTTTCCACAGAATCAATGCTAAAAACGGCAATCGAAAACCTTGAAGAGAGTGGCAACGCTGAGGCGGTTTCTTTCCTCCCACCAGTAGGCAAACTCAAACGAATGCTGAAGGCTCAGCTGAACCCAGATTCCGACTATATCAATCTTTCGATCGCTTTGACCGAGGCGGAGGGAGGGGAACGAAATGCGGCTCTTCTTGTTAACCAACTCGTCGAGGTTATGAAAACACTGAGGCACGGAGATGAAGAAACAAAACTCAAAAGGCGGATGGAATTTCTCGAAGATAAACGACGAGACATCCAAACCGAAATAGAGAAAGATTTAGACGCACTCCTCTTCTTTGCTCGCCAAAAGGGCAGTCCAGAAACTTGGGTCCCGACTCTCACCAATCTGTTTGAACGTTATACCAGTATCCAAGAAAGGCTTGAAACGAGCCAGCAGCAGCTCTATGCGACGCGCGTCCACATTGCCTACCTACAGGAACAATTAAAACTCCTACCAGAGCAGACGAAAATATCAGAAACTACATCCTACGATCCGGTTTGGCTTTTTCAACAGGAAAAGCTCTTCAATCTCGAATCGCAGCGTACTGCGGATGTGGAAAAGGTGGGCAAAACCGCCTCAGAATTAAAGGGTCTCGACGCACAAATTGCTGAAATCCGGAAAAAAAACGCTCAAACCTCCCCTACGGCTACTACCGTTACTTCCGGCACCTCTGCCCATTATACCTATATAAAGAATCAGTTACTGACGTATGTTCCGAACCTCACGCGTTATGAAAACGCTACAGAACGTCTTAAGCAGGAACTGGGCACGTTGGAAACTGAATTGACGCAAACACTCGAACAAATCCCAGAAAACCAGATAATTCTTACGCAGATGGTCGCCAAACTTCAGAAAACCAATGAACTTGCTGAAGAGATTGCGAAACGGTCCCTTGAAGCTGAAATATTATATGCTGAATCCAAGTTAAATACCACTCGCAACCAGATAGGTGGTATTGAAATCATTGACCGTGCGGTCCCAAGAAAAATCCCCGTTAGTCCTCAACTGAGATTTGTCTTAGTCATCGCCGGAATTGCCGGTTTGTCCTTAGGTGTTACAACTGCCTTGCTGATCGAATATTTCAACAGGAATCCTGAAAATCTAAAAAACTCGATGTCCTAATTTCAAAATTTTATAGCCAATTTTCAGGTTTAGAAGTCTATATTGATGGCATCATGAAAAAAAAATGTCAATTTTTCTTAAAATGTAGTATAATTATAGTACGCCCAATGTGCAGAGTTGCATGATTTGTTTATTGCCATTGTGAGGATACTAACAAATTCATACGAGGACCTATCAATATTTTACTTGGGTCCTAGGACAATACAACTCTATTATCTATTTTCTACTGTCTTCAGGTGTCTTCAGGAGACAGTAGTTGTCAAAATGATCCTCATATTAGGGATGCCCCACCCCGCACGGCACTTTGCGGGATAATTACTTGGGTGCATACAGGAGTGATTTGTAGATTGTGACTCATCCTTAAAGATGGGCGAAAAACCGAAAATAAAATGGCACTGATATAATTAAACTTGAAAAATATGACGTTTGTGGTATGATTATGTGAAATTACCACTCCAAAGCATGCGTTTTTTCTGTTAAAAACTTGACAGAAATTTGAATCAGTGCTATTTTAAATGCTTAAGAACAGTTTTGCGGGCGTTTTATCACCCGTTTACTAAGAATTCTCGCAAAACAAACCCTTAATTTGTTGGAGGAAGACTCACTCTTTACAGGCTTTGCATGGTGTCCACAGCTTTGGGATACATGTTTAGCAGTAACACGAAAAAACGAAATTGAAGTGATGTTGGTTACATTAACAAGATTTTGGGACTTCTCGTTTACATGTAAAACAGTTTTCATCCATTTTTAAGGTTTTTTGTCGGAAACCGAGGTAGGGACAGCGAAATGTGAAAAATTCATATCGCAGTTCCGTCGCCCCAGACATCCGATTCATTATTTCCAAGGAGGAAAAACAAAGTAATGAACAGGCTAAAACAATCATTTGATGTTTTACTTGTAGCGACCTGTATCCTGAGTGCTTTTGTGCTTTACGGTTGTGGTGCACAGAGCCTTGGTCCACAAGAACCCCTATTGCCAACAATTGAGGGGAGTTCTAAATTTTCAGCACGGTTCCAGTTGGAAGAAGAACCCCAGTTCTTCTATGACCTGTTTGGAAAAGAGCTGCTTGAGGGTAACGAGGTCTATAACTATGTTGAGGAGAAAGAGTTTGACCAAGCTGGTACATTGATTGTTGGTCGGACAGGTCAGCTTGATAGCGAAAGATTCTCAGCGCAGCTGGATAGAACCGTCTTGACAGAAGACAGTTTCCGTGGTAGATACACCGAGTTTGCTATTGGTGATAGCATGCGTTTCAAGCCCTCTACATTGTTCCCGAACCGCTATATCCTTTACAAAACAGAGTTTGATGGACTTCGTTGGGATATCTCTTTCGCCCAGGAACGACACCTTTTTACGCTTATTAACTCACGTATCTCGAACCCCGTTCAGCTAACAGACGCAGCGGCGAACCTCGCGCCGACTCTCGGACGTCGAAATGGCTTAAACGAAGATGCTGGCGTTCGGCATATTGAAAACTCACGACTCATCGGCTTCCGAGCCCAAGGGCTTTTGGGCGACATTTTCCGTGTTGGGTTTACTTATATTAACCTTCATAAAGAACACCCTGAACGCGTTGAGAATCCGATCATGGGTACTGTGGCGAATACACCGCCAGAAGTGATCTCTGTTGTTTTCCGTGATGATTCGCCTGAAGACAATCACGGTTCCGTCACCCAATTCTCTGGCTATGATGAAGGCAAACATAGCGGCAATATTCAAGGTGGTGTCGGTGCAGCTTTCAAGAAAATGACAGCGACAGTCATCACGCAAGAGTTGGAAGACTTAACACCCGATGAAATCGAAGAGGGTGTTGAACCGAAAGCGCAACCTGCACAAACTCAAAAGATTGACATCTTCTCTACTGATGTCACTCCGATAGATGTAGGTGGACTTCCCTCTGATATTCGTACATCTGGGGACTGGGCAATTGTGGACGGCTTCAACAAAATGAAGTACGATCTCGTTTTTGCCGACCATGACATTGAGCCACGAACTGTCCAATCGATCGTTTTTGATATAGTCGTAGCGGGTGATTATAACATTGCTGTCATTGGATTCAGTGATGCTAACAAAGCTGCTGAAGGTGCTGATCCATTCGTTGAAGAGTGGATTAAAACCGAAGATGGGCATATTGAAATGCCATATCGTGATGTTATTCAAGCACCCGGTAACTATGGACAATCCGATGATTACGTCCAAAATCGTGAGAGTCGCCATGATAATCCGGATAGCTGGACAGGTGAAGGCAGACCGCGTAAAATCCGCTATCGTTACGGCGCGGCACGTGCGGCACTCCTCTACGGTCTTGACTTAGAAGGTACGATCGGCAACGTTTTCGTTCGTGCTCATTATTCCATTAACGGTAAATATAAGCAGTATCCGACGATCCCCAAAGATCAGACTGGATTTAGCAGACTTACCCCGACGATTATAGGTGAGGATGGCGAGGAAGAAACCGGTATCTCCATCTCTCCGGAAACAGGCTTACCATTAGACCGAAATGGTATACCCACCTATTCGGAGACCGAGGGTGAGAAGTTTGAAGCAAGATTGGGTGGTGACGGAACCGACGAAAGCGGCGACGGAGAAATGGGCAGAGAAACCGCTTGGTTCGTCCAACTCAAATCCCGATTTGGGAAGTTGTACCTTGAAGGTGTCTACTACCATATTGATCCTGGGTATACTACAACCTATCTCAACTTCGGTGCGAATACCGACAGAGACCAGCCCTACTCGCTGGAGCGAACTCCTGAATCTCAGGCTGAAAGAGATCCTTGGGATGAAGTCAATTATGCCCTCGTTGAAGATGATGATGATGATGACGACTGGCCCGATGACATTGACTTCGACGGTGTCCTACCACGCGCTGATGATAGAGACCAGAACGGCGTTTTGGATTTCCAAGAAGACTTTCTCATCTTTGATGCCGATCCACCGGTGTTCACCGACCTCGTCGATCTGAACAACAATGGCACCATCGATTCTCTTGAGGACGACTTTGAACCACAATATGAGTACGGGGTAGACAGGCAAGGATACCATGTCTTCGCTGAATATGACCTCCTTGATAACCTTTCACTCAAAGTTGGCTGGCTCAATGAAAACGAAGTCTCAAGCCGCCGGAAAAATGATTCCAAATATCTACATGTTACCTATCAACGTGACATCCCTGATTTTGGAACCGTCCTTTTCCAAAACCGATTCGTCCGCGTACGAGACGATATTCCAGATTACACGATTACACTACGTGTTGGTGAATTGGAGCCTGTCCAAATTTCCGACGAACTTGATTTCTACAATGCTCGCGTGAATACGACAACGCTGCAGTTCCTCTACACTGCTGTTCCTAACCTCACCCTTGAAGCGAAATTCCTCGTTGTGCTCCAAAAACAGTTTGAGCAGGATGAGCAAGGCGCGATTTTCTTGGATGTCGAGGGATCAGGAGAAGATGGCGATCCCCTCAATGCCGATCAGCGCGTTGACTTTATGGTACCGGTTGAGCAGGTTCGAGCCGCCGGTGACAGACGGGAATTCCCATTCTATCCAGATCACGGAATTAACGCTTTGAACCCTGAGGATCCGGGCTTAATCTATGATGCTGAAAACTGGAAGAAGCGTCGTTATCCAGAACGAGATATTCGCAATCAGCAGACGATTCTCAAAGCCAGATACGAGATTCCACTGGGTGATCTCCCCTTCGTCGACAGAATCGGTGAAGATTTAACGCTTACACCGATGGTGAAGTACATTTGGGACCGCGCTTTCGACCGCGGCGCAGAGGAAATTGGGGACGCTCTTAACCCACGTCTGTTTGTTCCGACTGATGACGAACCCATTGAATACTTGCGCTTCAACCGTAGAAGTCGTGAAGATGTTCTCGGCGTGCGGCTTGATTATCAGTTCACGCAAAGAATGAACATTCTTGGTGGTTTCCAGTACAGGAAATTCACCAACCGGGATAATAACTTCAAACAATATTTGACGAACTTCCCGGAAGATGAGGATGTCCCAGTCCTTTTCCGACCCGACCTACGAACACGGATATTTGAAGTCCAAGCAATCAACCGTGGTGAATGGCTTGGGTTTAACATTGTTATCCTCGCGGGTTACAGGCGAACCACCATCCTGCTTGATCACACGACGAGTAACACGACGTTTGTGCGAGCGATGATGGGTTTCTAAATGATGTTTGGATCGCTGGACACGAAGAATCGTGTCCAGCGATTTCGCGTCTCGCTATATCATCTGTGCTTCCATTTTCCGTAGGGTTTGAATATAACGCGTAACTTCTTAAACGCTCAGGTGTTATTAACGAGAATGGTATTGTAAACGGTGGGCGCGGTTTCCTCACTGCTCTTACCCAACCTAAAAACTTATTTGGTTTTTGAAATACTCAAGTGTTAGTAAAATTGAGTTGTCGGGCAAGGTGCCGACAATATTTTATGAGATGACTTGTAAAAACTTGCCAGCGTATTCGGCAAGTTATCCTAAGGAGGATCAGAACGAATGACTCGTTTAAGTTTGGTGTTAATGCTGGTTGCTTGCGTCGGTATGTCTGCCGGTGTTGTTTTTGCACAAGATAGTGGCGGAACCGTCCGGGGTCAGATCGTCGATACAACCACAGCACAAAGCCCAATTGAAGGCGTTGAAGTTAAAATTGTTGCCCAAAGTGGTGAAGAATTTGCAGCATCAACGGATGCGAACGGTGATTATGAACGCTCCGGTGTTCCCGCGGGTCGTTACCTCATCAGTATCTATAGGGAAGGATACGGTGATAGGCTTGGTAAACCCGTTACAGTTGTTAATGGCGGCGACCACTTTGTCCCACTCAAGATGACGAAAAAAGATAATATTGTTACCTTCTTCCAGAAGTTTGGATTCGTCTTCTGGCCCCTCGCGCTCTGTTCTATTACAGCGTTGACTTTCATTATTGAAAGACTTTTCACCTTCGTTCGGAGCCGTTCGCGGATTGGAACTGAACAGTTTATCGCCAGTATTGCTGATTCACTGCGGAAAGAGAACATCATGGAAGCCGTCTCGACTTGTGAAGAAGCCGGTGGACCACTCGCTAACGTTCTTAAAGCGGGATTGCTACGATACAGCCAAGCCCAAATTGAGGAACGCGATATTACCAAAGAGGAAATTCAGGAAGCTATTGAGGAAGCAAGTCTCCTTGAAATCCCTGAACTCGAAAGAAATCTACCCGTCCTCGGTACAGTTGCAGTCGTATCTCCGTTGTTTGGCTTGCTCGGAACAGTTACAGGTATGATTAGTGCATTTACGACAATCGCACTTGAAGGTACTGGTGACCCGCAGCAGCTCGCCGGTGGTATCTCACAGGCACTTCTCACAACCGCTGCTGGCTTGACAGTTGCTATTCCCTGCTTGATTTTCTTCCAGCTCTTTGATAGTTGGGTCAACAGACACATGGTTGAAATCTCCCAGGTTTCTACCGAGATTGTGAACCAGCTGATTGTTGGTGAAGGCGGTGACGCCTAATCTTGGAATGGAATGGGCGGGTGTTCACTCGCCCTCTCCTCCTAATAGGCTTTGTAGGGTGTCAGGTCCTTATGCCTTAACCCTAGTCTCATTACGAGAAAGGAGACTTTGAAATGCAAGCACAAGCTGGTGAAGTCAAATTGAGTCTACTTGCGACCAAGATCCGGGAACGCAAACCACCAACACTCAGTATGGCACCTATGATTGATTGCGTGTTCCTGCTCCTGATTTTCTTCATGGTGTCGACGACCTTTTCGCCGATTCCAGGCCTCCGAGTGCAACTGCCCCCACCGGGAAAACCGTCACCCGATAAACCTAAAGGGCTGACTGTCCGAATTGCAAACCCGGAACCCGGTGCTGACAGAGGCACCATGGTGCTGAACGATGAGGTGGTCCAGATTGATGAAATGTTCAACCGATTCATCAATGCGCCTGAGGAAGCAACAAGCATGCTTATTATCCAATCTGAACGAGATGTGCTACATGAGCAGATCGTACAAGTGATGGATATCGCGAAACAGGCAGGTATAGATAAAATCGGGTTCGCTATTGTCGCGAGAGATTGATTTATCTCGCGCGACGATAATAGCACTCCACTCTCTATAGAAGGAGAATTCAGATGGCTTTGAACATGTCTCGACGGAAGAAAACAGGCGACGATGATGACATCCCGATGGCACCAATGATCGATTGTGTTTTCTTGTTGCTTATCTTCTTCATGGTGTCTGCTGTCATGCGGGTTCCCCCGCCTTTCACTGTCACCTTACCCGATTCCGCAACCAAACACGAGTTCACACGGAAGAAGTACAATCTCTTCATTAGCACTGACGGACGGATTTCGATTGATGACCAAGAGATGTTGACACTGGAAGATATGGAGCTTTTTATTGCAGCGCATGAGAACCAGATCAGCACTCTAATTATCAAGGCGGATAAGCGTGCTAAACACGGTGACGTCATTGATGTAGTGGAACGAGCGAAACAGCGCTCCAGTAAAACGGAGGGGCTTGAAATCGCTTTCGCGGTCTCGGAAGAAGACTGAAGACTGTAATGCAGTTAAGAAAAAAGGCAGCTTCGGCTGCCTTTTTTTTTGAGATAATATAGTACGTGATAATCCAACTGTAAGGTAGACTCTTGATGTCTATCTCGTAGTTGGTTTTTTAGCGTTTTTGTCTTCTACGTCCAGCGGCTCTTCTTTTAAGCTGGACAGGTGCTGGCGGCGGTGGCGGCGGCGGTGTTACAACTTTCCAGAAGTGTGAAAGGAACGCCTCCCAATTGGTGAGAATTTTTTCAGCATATTCACTACCGGTATATGCCACATGATTTTGTATAAGCGCCATCAAATTCTTAATATCTGTCTCACCGGTTACCTTTTCTAACTTCACCCAATCCGAGTTGTACTTCTTCTCGAACTGCTGCTTTTCGTCGAGAACGTAGGCAGTGCCGCCTGTCATTCCAGCCCCAAAGTTCCTACCCGTTTCACCGAGAATTACAACTGTTCCCGCCGTCATATACTCACAGCCGTGGTCCCCTACACCTTCAATGATAGCAGTTGCACCGCTATTTCGGACGCAAAACCGTTCGCCGGCTCTGCCTGCTGCGTAAAGCGAACCACCAGTGGCACCGTACAACACCGTATTTCCGATAATTGTATTTTCATAAGTTGGAAATTGAGCAGTTGGTGCGGGCTTAATAACAATTTCTCCACCTGCCATACCTTTGCCTACATAGTCATTGGCTTCACCTGTCAACACGAATTGCACACCGCTGATACAGAACGCACCGAAGCTCTGTCCGGCACTACCTCTAAAGTTGCACTGGATCGTTCTGTCAGGCAAGCCAGCATCGCCATAGCGCATCGCAATTTCACCGGATAATCTCGCACCTACTGTCCGGTGCGTATTTCGGATAGGATAAGAGAGTTGTATCGATGTTTTCTGTGAGATTGCTTCCTTAGCATCCACCAGAATCTGGTCGTCAAGAGAAATGTCATCTCGATTGTTTCGCTTTTGTAGGTGGTAACGCGGTTGTGTTCCTGTTGGATCGGCAGGCATCAGGATTTCGCTCAAATCCAGCGTCCCCGTTTTCGGGTAATCTGCCAAATCGACTGGTTGAAGTAATTCCGGGCGTCCGATAATGTCGTTGAGACTCCTGTGCCCGAGGTTGGCGAGAATAGCTCGTACTTCATTCGCCACACCGAGCATGAAATTGACAACCATTTCAGGGGTGCCCGGATATTTCGCACGGAGTGCCGGATCTTGGGTAGCTACACCAACTGGACACGTATTTAAGTGGCATTGGCGTGCCATCACACATCCTGTCGCGACCATCGCTATCGTTCCAAACCCATATTCTTCTGCTCCCAACATTGCGGCAATGACAATGTCGCGTCCGGAACGCATGCCACCATCAGCCCGTAAAACGACACGATCCCGCAATTCATTAGCCACGAGTGCGCGCTGTGTCTCAGCAAGTCCGAGCTCCCAAGGGGTCCCTGCATTCTTAATGGAACTGAGCGGGGATGCTCCGGTGCCTCCTTCATGTCCACTTATTTGTATTACATCAGCATAGCCTTTTGCGACTCCTGACGCAATCGTTCCAACGAGGAATTCGGATACCAGTTTTACAGCTACTTTTGCCTGCGGGTTCGCTTGTTTCAGATCGTAGATGAGCTGCGCTAAATCCTCGATGGAGTAGATGTCATGATGTGGGGGTGGCGAGATCAGTGGCACTCCTGGCACAGAATGTCGAAGAGAAGCAATTTCGGCTGTCACCTTATGTCCTGGAATTTGACCACCTTCTCCCGGCTTTGAACCTTGCGCCATTTTAATTTCCAGTTCCTTCGCCGATATGAGGTACGTTGGTGTCACACCGAAACGCCCGGATGCCACCTGTTTGATGGCACTGGAAGCAAGATCGCCATTGGGTTGCCGCTTGAAGCGCGTGCTGCTTTCACCGCCTTCTCCACTCCCCGATTTTGCCCCGAGGCGGTTCATCGCGATTGCCAAAGTTTCATGCGTCTCGCGACTTAGCGCGCCGAAAGACATACTACCCGTTGTAAAACGCCGAACAATATCTTCCGCCGGCTCCACCTCTTCAATAGGAATAGGGATACTGGGCTTGAAGGCAAGCAGATCTCGTAAACTGGAAGGTTCTCCATCCTCAACAGCGGCAGCATATTTTTCGTAGTCTTCCGGCTTACCACCCTTCACAAACCGGTGAAGCGATTTAAACACCGTCGGATTAAAGGCATGGAATTCACCGTTTCTGCGGAATCGGAAATAGCCCGCTTCCTCCAAGGACGCGTCGCCCTCACTTCCAGAGAACGCTTTTGTGTGGAAGTGGAGCATCTCTGCTGCGATTTCAGCAAAGCCAATGCCACTTAAGCGTGAAGTCGTGCCTGTAAAGCATTTATCAATAACTGTTGAATTGATACCAAGTGCTTCAAAAATCTGGGCACCGTGATAACTTGATACCGTCGAAATTCCCATTTTTGCCATAATTTTTAAAATACCTTTTTCGACGGTCGCTTTATAGGTTTCAATGGCTTTGGGTGCAGAGAGTTCTGCGAATTCACCGTCCTCAGCAAGCTGAACGATTGTTGACAGAGCAAGGTAAGGGTTGATTGCAGTCGCGCCGTAACCGAGAAGAACAGCGAAGTGGTGTTCCTCTCTGGCATCCCCGGTTTCAGCGATAAGACTTGCTCGCATTCGCGTTCCTTCCCGAATCAAATGATGGTGAACAGCACCAACAGCGAGTGCCATCGGAATCGGAGCAAGGTCGGGACTCACCTCTTTGTCACTTAAGATTAAGAGCGTTATTCCGGCATCAATTGCCTCGGAAGCGCGTTGACATAGCGTTTGTAAAGCCTCTTCCAAGCCTTGTTTACCAGAGGCTACTGGAAAGCAGACAGAAAGTGTTGTTATCTGAAAATCAGGTATATTCAACTCACACAATGTTTGTAAGTCTGCGTTCGTCAAAATTGGAGAGTGCAACCGAATAAGTCGTGCATGTGCTGGAGTTTCCGTGAGTAAACTCTGTTGTTTTCCGAGGTGTGTTGTCAGCGACATCACCAAACGTTCTCGGATCGAATCAATAGGTGGATTCGTAACCTGCGCGAAACGTTGTTTGAAGTAGCTATAGAGTAAACGCGGATGCCGAGAAATCACAGAGGGTGGTGTGTCATCGCCCATTGAACCGACTGCTTCCTTGGCTTCGGTTACCATGGGTTTAATAAAGCGTTCCACGTCTTCAATCATATAGCCGAAAGCTTTCTGATATGTCGCCAATTGTTCAGGAACAACATCTGTCATGACAGATGCCCCATTTTTTTCAGTTGAGAGTTTCACGACGCCTTTTTGCACCCACTCGGCATAAGGCTTTCGTTTGGCAACATTATGCTTAATCTCGGAATCTTTCAGTAATTTCCCTTGTGCTGTATCGACAGCAATCATCTGCCCAGGTCCCAAACGTCCCTTTTCCACGACCCGACTATCATCAAGTTCAATAATGCCAACTTCGGAGCCCATGACAACCGTACCGTCTTCGGTGACCTTATAGCGTGCGGGTCGTAGACCGTTTCTATCCAAACTTGCACCGGCGATAACGCCATCTGTAAATGCAACCGCCGCCGGTCCATCCCAAGGTTCGCTGACACATGAGAGATACTCGTAACAGGCTTTCAACTCGTCCGACATATCGGGAATCTGCTCATAGGCTTCGGGAATTAGACACATCATAGCATGTAGAATATCGCGACCAGAGTGCGTTAACAACTCTAATACGTTATCCAAGCTCATTGAATCGCTTCCATGTGGGTTGATAATCGGAACGAGTTTTCGGATGCGCTCGTTCCAGAGGGGTGACTGCAAGTCGGATTCGCGCGCCCGCATCCAGTTCCGATTGCCCATCAAGGTGTTGATTTCGCCATTATGTGCAAGGGTATGAAAAGGTTGGGCAAGCATCCATGTGGACGAGGTGTTTGTACTGTAGCGTTGATGGAAAACGGCAAGTGCTGCCTGAAAATCAGGGTCTTTTAAATCCGAATAGAACTGGGAAAGCTGGGGTGCTACCAGCAGTCCTTTATAGACAATCGTCCGATGCGAAAAAGAGGCAATATGGAATTCGTCAAGTGCTGCCGCTGCAACACGATGCTCTAATTCTTTACATATCAGATACAATTGCTGTTCAAAGGCATCATCGGCAAGCACCTCTGGACATCCCACCAATACCTGTTGGATTTCCGGTAGAGTTTCCAGTGCCGTAGCACCAAGAGCGGAAAAATCCTGAGGAACGGAACGCCATCCAAGGAGGGGAACACCGTATTGCTGTAATATCTCTTCAACGATCGCGCGTCCGCGTGCCTGTGCATCTCGGTCGTGCCTCGGCAGGAAAATCATCCCGACACCCAAATCATTTATTGAATCAAGGTGGACTCCGAGT
Source organism: Candidatus Poribacteria bacterium (assembly GCA_965208635.1). Lineage (GTDB taxonomy): Bacteria > Poribacteria > WGA-4E > WGA-4E > WGA-3G > WGA-3G. Next base: position 2,533,236 of record OZ242349.1, on the reverse strand, counting down.
CTCTGAAGTTCTTTTTGAAATAATTTTTCTGGGATTTGTGTTAAAATACCTGCTCCGTCACCCGTTTTTGCATCAGCCGCCACCGCGCCTCGGTGCGTCAAGTTCGTGACCGCTTGCGTCGCCATCTTGATAATATCGTGGCTTCGACTTCCAAAACGATTCGCGACAAAACCAACGCCGCAGGCATCTTTTTCTTTTAAATCATTATACATTTCTAAACTGATTCTCCATACATTCTTCTATATTTCTTTTACATTGGCATTGTAGAGTGGGCTCTTTATCCCTCAGCATTTTGTATTGAATCTACGGGGCGAGGTTTACGCGTCTTAGCCCCACTCCCTTTTATCAAGGGTACACAAACAATCAGAAAGCGGATTTCGCTTTCAAGGCTGGATAGGATGTTTTGTACGGCTTAAGTCGGACGCTGGCTACTCATATCCTACCAGAGATAGCGCGCTTCAAGGTAAGAGAACCCTTGGCATCAACAGCGATCCGCGATCGCATCAACGGTGATTCGCGATCGGCTTGGTGGGCTTGTATGCTTCGGTTCCGCTCTCAATCCTTGAGCCGAAACCGCCTATTGGTTTTAATATTATACCTTAATTTACGCCAAAAGTCAAAAAAATTACCTTTGTCTCAATAGCCGACTGCGCATCCATCCCGTCTCGGATCCGAACCCGCGATCAGTGTATTAAAGGATGGATTGATAAAAATTGCTTGTCCACCCCCAAAAAAAGTATTCCCCAGTATGATGTGATGTCCTTTTTGTGCCAATGAGGCTTGTGCATTCATTGGAATGCCTGTTTCTAACATAATTCGCGAGTCGTCTATCACTCGAAACCGAGGTGCATCTAAGGCATTCTGTACGTCCATATTGAAATCCACGAGATTGCATACAAATTGCAAATGTCCTTGCGCTTGCATTTGTCCACCCATGACCCCAAAGGTAACCAATGGAACACCGTTTTGGGCAATCATACCGGGGATAATGGTATGCAGTGTCCGTTTATGCGGAGCAATACAATTTGCATGGTCGGGATTAAGCGAGAAACCTGCGCCCCGATTTTGTAACATAATACCCGTATCGCCAGCAACTAAACCTGAACCAAAACCCGCGAAGAGACTGTTGATAAAGGATACAACATTTCGCTCACTGTCAACTGCGCAGAGGTACACCGTGTCGCTTCCCATGGCGGGCAGACCAGGGTTTGGCTGCGCGTTTGCCCGTTCTGGTGAGATGCGCGCTCGCTGACTTTCTGTATAGTCGTCGGAAAGCAGTCCATCTACTGGCACATCCACAAACGTCGGATCTGTCACGTATTCATAGAGATCTGCGAACCCTAATTTCATTGCCTCAATTGCATGGTGTAGATGTTCAGGACTGTTATGCCCCATCGTTTTGAGTTCAAATCCTTCAACAATGTTGAGTGCGAGAAGTGCGGCGATGCCCTGTCCATTCGGCGGTATCTCATAAACATCGTAGCCTCGATAATTGGCAGAAATCGGCTCTACCCAATCTGATCTGTGCTCCGCAAAGTCGCGTTGCGTAAATAAACCTCCATTTTCATCGGAGAATTTCACGATTTTGTCAGCAATTTCCCCTTGATAGAAGGCATCGCGCCCGCCTTCTGCAATTAACCGAAATGTCCGTGCCAAGTTTGGTTGATAAAATATTTCCCCTGGTGAGGGTGCTTTCCCATTCTGAAGATATGTCCGTGCTGTGTCGGGGTGCTGCGCCAACATCTGAGTGCTTTCTTGCCATGCGAGACTAATCTGTGGACTGACAGGAAATCCATTTTCCGCGTAATTGATGGCAGGCTGAAGGACCTCTGCTAACGTCATTGTTCCACATTCGTCAAGGAGTGTTGCCCACCCGTCAATTGTACCCGGGACCGTGACTGGATGCATACTCCCAAAAGCGGGAATACTCATCAACCCCTGCTTGGCAAAGACCTCTGGCTCTGCAGCGTAAGGTGCTCTACCGCTCGCATTTAAGCCTCGGATCACACCATCTTTGGGTTGATAAACGAGCATAAAGGCATCCCCGCCTATGCCAGTTGACATAGGCTCAACAACGTTAAGTATTGCGGCAGTTGCGACTGCTGCATCAACGGCGTTTCCACCCTTCTGTAAAATCTGCAACCCACCTTGCGCCGCGAGCGGTTGACTCGTTGCAACCGCCCCATGCTGGCAGATGACAGCTGAACGTCCAGGTCCAAATTGGTTTGGGGAGTACCCATCAAACATCTATTCTCTCCTATTTTCAGACTGGTATCACTGTAGCACACCTCATACATTTTGTCAAATTTAGCACCAAAATCACACTTGATCTCAGTGGAAGCATTGTATAGGAGCGTCAATTTTCAAGGACTGGATGGTGTTGCTCTTAAATCGTCCCATCTTGACAACCCTCAGTTTTTGTGATAAAATTCAATTCATCCCACAAAACAGGAGTACTTATGTCTACGTATGATCTCGGAATAATAGGTGGAGGACCAGGAGGTTACGTCGCGGCTATTAAAGCGGCGCAACTTGGCGGCAGCGTCTGCCTGGTAGAAAAGGGAGAGTGGGGGGGCACCTGTTTGAATCGAGGGTGCATTCCAACGAAAACCCTCTTCGCAGTTGCCAACTTAGCGACACAGGTTCAAGAAGCATCTGCCTTCGGTGTGAATATCAACAGTGAGGCAGCAATCGACTATTCTCAGGTATTGACTCACAAAACCTCGGTCATCCAGCAACTCACAGGAGGCATTGCGCAACTGCTGAAAGCAAACGGGGTTGATACTTTCAACGGGACAGCGACACTCACTGACAGAAATACCATTGCCGTCAGCAAACCCGATGGTACAACCGAACCATTACACGCAAAAAATATTATCATTGCCACAGGTTCCGAACCTGCGGAACCGCCTGTCTTTGAAATTGACGAGAACCAAGTCTTGACGACAACTGGTATCCTCAATCTCACAGAACTCCCTGAAAGCCTACTGATCGTTGGCGGTGGCGTTTCAGGATGTGAGTTTGCTTCTATCTTCAATGCACTCGGTTGCCGCGTAACTGTGTTGGAACTGCTCCCTACAATTTTGGCGACTGAAGATATTCAGGTTATCCGGCATATCCAACTCTTTATGAAGCGGAAAGGTATTACTATCCATACTGGCGCGAAACTCACTCATGTCAAAAAATCGGATGCGGGTGTCACAGCAACGCTTGAATCTGGTGAGGAGTTGACGGCGCAAAAGATGCTCGTCTCAATTGGAAGGCGTTACAATACAGATGGAATAGGTTTAGAAAAGGTTGGTGTTCGTACAGAGGCTGGTAAAATCGTCGCAGATGCCCGAATGCAAACGAACGTTGCGGGTATCTATGCGGTCGGAGACGTCGCGAGTCGGTATCTGTTGGCGCACGTTGCCTCGGCAGAGGGAAAGGTTGCGGCACAGAACTGCCTTAGAAACAGCGTTGAGATGGATTATCAGGTTATTCCGTGGTGTGTTTTCACCTTACCTGAAATTGGGCACGTCGGGATGACAGAACAAGAGGCAACGGATGAGGGTTACGAAGTGAAGATAGGACGATTTCCGTACGCCGCGAACGGGAAGGCATTGGGGCTACGCGAGACGGATGGGTTTGTTAAGACCGTTTCTGATGCCGATAGCGGGGATATTCTTGGCGTTCATATTGTTGGTGCCCACGCTTCAATCCTCATTCATGAAGCCGCCGTCGCGATTCGCACGGGCGCGACTGCGATGGACATAGCGGGGACCGTGCATGCGCATCCAACCCTCGCAGAAATGGTGATGGAATCCGCTGAAGCCGCGTATGATAGAGCAATTCACAGTTTACACTAAAAACGGACGGCTTCTTGAAGTTCACGATAACGGGAGGAGATCTCGGAAAACTGAACATCTCTTTGCCGATTGATACTGAAATCCTCAATATTAAAAGAGGCAACAACTGCGCCATATACCATAGCACTGCGTATCGCTTCCTCAGAGGTATCTCCAATAGATGCGAGGTAACCCATCATACCACCAGCGAAACTATCACCTGCCCCCGTAGGATCAGTTACCTGTGTGAGCGGATATGCTGGAGCACTAAAAAAAGATGATTTCGTTACGCTGATTGCTCCATGCTCGCCCTTCTTGACGATCACTCGTTCTGGACCATAACGTAAAATTGTTTGTGCTGCCCGCATCAAATTGGTATCACCAGTGAACAATAATGCCTCGCTATCGTTCAAGATGAGAATATCCACACGTGCTAAGAGTGCCTCTAATGCCTCTCGCGCCTCGTTAATCCAAAAGTCCATCGTATCACATACAACAAGTTTCGGATCCGCTGCTTGCTCAATGATGCTCAACTGTAATACCGGGGAGTTATTTGCCAAAAAGAGATAGGGAGTATCTTTGTAAGCTTCAGGCAAAATAGGATGGAAATCAGCAACAACATTTAATTCTGTAAAAAGTGTATCTCGCACGTTAAAGTCTTTGGCATAACGACCACCCCATCGAAATGATTTGCCGTTATCAACCCACTTTAAACCTTGGAGATCAATACCTTGGGTCTTAAGAAAGTCGGTGTATGTGTGCGGAAAATCAGCACCAACAACACCAACAAGTTGGACAGCCCCTTTAAAAAAACTCGCGGCGACAGCAGCATAGACACCAGAACCGCCAAGCACGTCTTCAACCCGCACACTCGGCGTTTCTACTGTATCTAAAGTAACTGTCCCAACGACCAACACTCCCATATTTTAAACTTGTGTCCCCCATATGTGTAGATAGGATTTTTCAAAATGAGAAGGGACCCGGGCGATTCTTGTTTTCCCGTAGTGCGCGGATAACCCGTCGGAGTCGGCGAATGAAAATAACACTTAGCACAATGATGACTGGATACTGCAAAAAACTCAACACTTTTAGCAGGGTCGGTGGAAGTTGTATCTGTTGAGAGGATGCCATCCAAATCGGTAATAATAGCACCGCCGACACGAGTAATATCACGCCCTCCAAAATCTCTGATTTTTTCATAGGTGCCCTCACAAAAGAGTGGTATCCAAGAAAGAGTTCTGGAAATACGGCACTAAGTCCCCATTTCCCACGAGTTGAGATATTTTTCCTGTTCTGCGGTGAGTGTATCAATTTCAACACCGAATGCTTCCAGCTTGAGCTGCGCTACGGTTTCATCTATAGATTCGGGGACATCATATACACGATTTTCAAGATTATCCCGATTTTGGGCAATGTACTCAAGACACAACGCTTGATTCGCGAAACTCATGTCCATAACACTCGCCGGATGCCCCTCAGCAGCAGCCAAGTTTACCAATCTGCCTTCGCCGACAAGATAGAGTTTCCTGCCATCTGCGAGGGTATATACATCTACATAGGGGCGCGCATTTCCTTTATCGACGCTCAATTCTTCAAGTGCCGGAATGTCAATTTCAACGTTGAAATGCCCCGAGTTCGCTATAATCGCACCGTCCTTCATCGATTCAAAATGCTCCTGACGTAAGACGTGAATATCCCCTGTGAGTGTTACAACTAAATCTGCTTCCCGAACCGCTTTCTGCATCGGCATCACTCGAAATCCGTCCATCACTGCTTCTAATGCTTTTATAGGGGTGACTTCCGTTACAATGACGTTCGCGCCCAAGCCGCGTGCTCGGTTAGCAACCCCTCTACCACACCAACCATAGCCTGCGACAACAACGGTCGTTCCGGCAATGAGCAAATTTGTCGCTCTGATAATACCGTCTAATGTACTTTGTCCAGTGCCGTATCGGTTATCAAAAAAATGCTTCGTCTGTGCGTCGTTCACAGCGATGATCGGATATCTCAACACACCTTCGGTTGCCATACTCTTAAGTCGGATAACTCCGGTTGTTGTTTCCTCTGTTCCCGCAACGACTTGCTCTACTAAAGCTGGATTTGTTTCTTCAGAATGGAGTCTTGAAACGAGATCAGCACCGTCATCCATGGTAATCATCGGTTGCAAATCAAGTGTAGCATCAATATGTTTGTAATAAGTTTCTGTATCTTCTCCATTAATCGCAAAAACACCTATCTCTTCATCAACAACAAGAGAGGCCGCAACATCGTCCTGTGTACTAAGTGGATTTGACGCACAGACGACCGCTTCTGCCCCGCCTGCCTTCAGGGTTTTCATCAAGTTGGCTGTTTCAGTTGTGACATGTAGGCACGCCGCTACTCTCAAACCCTCCAACGGACGTTCATTTTGAAACCGGTCGCGGATGGAATCCAAAACGGGCATGAACCGATTTGCCCAGTCAATTCGCTGTTTACCTATTGATGCGAGTTCCGTTGTTTTTATATCGTAGTTCATTACTATCCTTTTTGTTTATCGGTATCCTTAATTTTTTACAATTTACTGGAGTTTTTCGACGTAGTCGGTCTCTTCCCAAGTGAAACCGGGTTCTTCACGTCCGAAGTGTCCATATGCGGCAGTATTTTGATAAATAGGCTGGCGTAATTTCAACCGTTCTATGATGCCTGCCGGTGTTAAATCGAAGTGTGTGTTGACAAGTTTAGTGAGAGCCTCCGCATCGCCAGTACCAAACGTATCTACCATGACAGAAGTGGGGTCTTTCCTACCGATTGCATAGGAGATCTGAATTTCGCACCGTTCTGCGAGACCAGCGGCAACAAGGTTTTTAGCAACGTGTCGTGCTGCATAAGTCGCACTCCGATCTACTTTGGTAGGATCTTTTCCAGAAAGCGCGCCTCCACCATGCCGTCCCATTCCTCCATATGTATCAACAATAATTTTTCGTCCGGTTAATCCGGCATCACCTTGGGGACCCCCGGTCACAAAACGTCCGGTCGGATTGATATGATATTTAATATCCGGGTTTTGGAGATTTTCAGGGATAATTTTTTTGATGACCTCTTCAATAATTGCTTCACGTAGTTCGCCATCCGTAACATCAGGATCGTGTTGTGAAGAAATGACAACCGTGGTGACAGCCTTAGGTTTACTGTCAACATATTCCACTGTTACTTGAGATTTTCCATCGGGACGGATAAAAGGGAGGGTACGATCTTTGCGAACTTTAGCCAAACGCTGGGTTAATTGATGGGCGAGCGTAATCGGCAGTGGCATCAATTCTGGCGTTTCGGTACATGCGTATCCAAACATTAATCCTTGATCGCCTGCACCGCCAGGATTCACACCCATTGCAATATCAGGTGATTGTTTATCAATGATGCTCAACACAGCACTCCGTTCCGCATCAAAACCATATTCAATATCGGTGTAACCGATATCAGCGATTACTTTTCGTGCAATTTGTTGGGCATCGTAGTTTGCTGTAGTTGTGATTTCACCAGTAATGACTGCGAGTCCTGTTGTGACCAAGGTTTCACAAGCGACTCTCGCCATAGGGTCGGTTGTGAATATGTTATCAAGTACCGCGTCAGAAATCTGGTCTGCGATTTTGTCCGGATGTCCTTCAGTAACGGACTCGGACGTAAACAGAAAATTTTTGCTCAATTCCACGTCTCCTAAGTCTACGTGTCTACTCTCACTCTGTCTTGCGGAGCAAGAGTTTTGTGCCTCGTCGAGCCTTTTGTGCAAGAGAGGACGGGTGGGCATTCGTGCCCACCCATGTAGGTGAAATAACGAAACGCGCGCAAAAACCCACACCTACGTTTCAAACGTAGATACACTCTGTAACGAGACTTTTCGTTTTGTATTTTCGCCTCCGCGCCGAAAGTTTGGACGTAATTTCGGACAAAGACACGAAAAATTAATTTTCAGAGTTCTCCGCGTCTTTAGGATCTTCAATGTTTGCGGTGTCTTCGGAATTCTCCACACTTGGGACTTCCTCAGAACTCTCCGTGCTCATGACCTCTTCGGAGTTCTCTACACTTGCGACTTCTTCAGAACTCTCTGCGTTTGACTTACCCATCTCCTCTTTGAGCAATGCCCCTAATGTGGTGACAGTCTCTTCGTGTGCTGGCATTTGCCGCCGCGGTTCCCGTTCACGCCGTGATCGAGGTGGTCGCTCGGATCGCGTTCTGGTTGGCTGTTCTTCTTCAGTTGCCACAGCGCGTTCCTGCTCAGCAAGGAGTGCTTTCAAACTTAGTCCGATCCGTCGGTCTTTTGGAGACAGATTAATTACTTTCAAATCCAACTCGTCGCCTACGGAAACCACCTCTTCTGGTTTTTCAATCCGCCGGTCTGCGAGTTCAGAAATGTGAATTAAGCCTTCAATACCTTCCTCAAGTTTGGTGAATGCTCCAAAACTCGTGAGATTGACAACCTTGCCTCGGACGACGGAACCGACCTTGTACTTCTCGGGTACCTCTGCCCATGGATCCGGCTGTGTCTGCTTGAGTCCCAATGAAACTCTACGTTCAGCCGCGTCAATCTGCAACACGACTACCTCAATCTCACTGCCTTCCTTAAGTTCTTCATTGGCTGCAGCACCACGTTTGGTCCATGAGAGGTCTGAGGTATGGATTAAACCGTCAATTCCTGGTTCGATTTCAACAAACGCCCCAAAACTCGTCAAATTTCGGATACGTCCAGTAATCTTGCTACCAACAGGGGATCTCTCTGCCAAAAGTTCCCAAGGGTTTTGCTGTAACTGCTTGAGTCCAAGTGAAATACGCTTATCTTCTCTCGAGATTTCAAGCACAATGGCTTCAATTTCATCACCCTTATTGACAATTCTCGATGGAGCAACGTTACGGCGAGTCCATGCCATCTCAGAGACATGAATTAAGCCTTCAACGCCCTCTTCGAGTTGTAGGAACGCACCATAATTGACAATATTAACAACAACGCCACGAACGGTGGAGCCAACTGGATATTTTGCCTCAATATCTGTCCATGGATCGGGAGTTTTCTGCTTCAAGCCCAAGGAAATTTTCTCATTCTCTTGATTGATACCGATGACTTGGACTGCGATCTCTTCTCCAACGGAGACGACATCAGACGGATGATGTATCCGTTTCCATGCCATATCTGTCTTGTGAAGTAATCCATCAACGCCACCAAGGTCAACAAAAGCACCAAAAGCAGTGATATTTTTCACCACTCCTACCACCTGTTGTCCCACTTCAAGTGTATTAAGCACTTCTGAGCGTTTTTGGACAAGTTCGGCTTCCAACCAAGCACGTCGCGACAGAACAATGTTATGCCGTCGCTTGCTCAGGCTGATAACCTTCATTTCAAGCGTTTGTCCTACATACTGTTCAAGGTTCTGGATAGGACGCAACTCAACTTGCGAAGCCGGTAAAAAACCTCGGAGCGACCCAACACTGACTCGTAGCCCTCCCTTAATCCGTTCGGTGATACGCCCCATGACGGGTGTACCCGTTTCGTATGCGGTCGCAATTTCATCCCAAATGAGTGTTTGATCGGCGATCTTTTTCGAAAGGACTATCTGCCCTTCGGAGTCTTCGCGCCGCACAATATAGACATCGATCTCATCGCCCGCCTGAACAGTAGGTAAATCGTCCTGTCCAGCATCGAATTCAGATGCTGGAATATAACCTTCGGACTTAAAGCCGATGTCAATCATGACTTCATCGCGGTTGACATCAACGACGACACCTTTAACAATTTCGCCATCCGTAAACGCCTTGATCGAATTATCATACGCCTCTTCAAGAGATTCAGCACTCATTGGTTCCGCTGGTTCTTCGGATGCTGCCGCTACCTCTTCAGAGATGGTTTCACCAGTGGGCGGTGCTGTTTCTTCAGCATCACCATCAGCCACTTCTACTGTCTCTTCGGGGACGGTTTCGTCAGTTTGTTCGGAATCAGCATCACTATCAGCCACTTCTGCCACCCCTTCAGGGGCATTTTCATCAGTAAGCGTTGTGGCTTCTTCAACATCAGGGTCGTCAGCAGTCGCTTCCACTTCACCATTTGTGGCTTCTTCATGCTTCTCAGCGTCTGCGTTGGTTGCAGAAACGACTTCTGAAGTCTCTATCTCGCTCGCTACTTCCTGATTAACTTCAACTGAACCTTCAGTTGGATGTTTTTCCTCTTCCACATCAACAGTGGACACATTTGTATTTGCCTGTTCGTTGTTCATTAAGATACCTGGTCCATTTAAAAACGCGTAGCCGCGTTAATCCGCCAGTTCCTCCTTATATTCAAAGTGCTTTTCGCACTTTCAAATCGGTTGCATAATAGTATATCATAAATGCAGAAAGAAAATCAATAATAATTTTTTTACCGACACGATTTAATTTCGAGAAAAATCTTCTATTGGAAAACATCTTTTTGATTTGCGCTTCAAACACAAAATTTTGTTTGATTTTTTTATGAATTTAAGATAGAATTTAAAAACGGTTCCTTGAGTCAGGACCGGCTTTAATCTATAAGAGGTGATTTCTATGGATTCGACAAAATTAATGAAACTCCGAGAGGAATCCGGTATTAAAGTAATTGAAATAAAAACAGACTTGAGTAGTTACGCAGCATCTGATTTACGAAAGGTCCTTGAGGGGCTCTTAGCGGAAAAAGTTGAGAAGGTTGTTGTCAACCTGAGTCAAGTGAGTCATATAAACAGCACGGCTGTAGGTGCCTTGGTAGGTGTTGCAAAGCGGCTCCGCCAGAGTGGTGGCGACCTTAAAATTTGCGCACTTGCGGACAATTTAACACGGACCTTTAATCTCATCGGTGCATCCAGCGTCGTCGAAATCTACGAATCAGAAAATAGTGCCCTTGCAGCGTTTTAATCAGAGTAAATTGAGTACATGGCGCAATCAGATATTCAACTTCAAATTCCGAGTGCTGCCTTTTACATAGAACCTGTTCGGGCATTTGTTGGTAATCTTGCACAAAGCCTCGGATTCTCCAGAAAACGTGTAGCAGACATTCAACTCGTGCTCGACGAAATCTGTAGCAATGCAGTACACCACGGCTCGGTTGATGCTACAGTTGGCGTTAAATTGTGTATCCGTATTGATACACATGCCCTTGAAATTTTAGTAAGGGATACCGGTGGACGGCACACAGGAGAAAAGAATTGGCTAACACACGAAAGACTCTCAGAGATTGAGATGAGCCGTTCTCCAAACAACGAGAGCGGCCACGGTATCTTCATCGCTAAATCTCTCGCGGATATGCACGACATGCAACCGAATGAGGCGGGCGGAACCGATGTCCGAGTTGTCTTTCGCCTTTCAAAACCAAGAGATATCGAAATTTAATTTTCCCCTGAAACCTCAATGGCAATAAGTGTTAGATCGTCATCTTTCGGGCAGTTATCGGTGAAGGTATCAATAGCTTCCGAGACACTGGTGATGAGTCCCGCTGCGGATCTTTTTGCGCAGGTACATACTAACTTTTGGAGGCGATCTACTGTAAATTCCTCACCCTGTAGGTTTTTGGCTTCGTAAACACCGTCGGTATACAGGAACATTCTGCTTGAGCGATCGAATGGATAATGTATCGTTTCATAAACCGAATCTCGCCAAATGCCCAATCCATTTCCTGTCTGCTGATCGCCAATGGCTTGATATGTCTGTTGATGTACGTTGTACAAAAATGGAAATGAATGTCCGGCGTTTGCGCAGATGAGTTTGCCTTTATCGAGGTCAATGATACCACAAAAGGCTGTTGCAAACATAAACAGTCGCGAACTAATCAAATCATTAAAACGGGTGTTTAGTATTTCAAGCAGATACCCTGGGTTATCTTCGACTTGTTGCTGGAATTCCGCCAAAATTGTTTTAATGAAGACTGTTACGAAAGCCGCTGAAACGCCATGTCCCATAACATCAGAAATAAAAACACCGAGTCGATTCGGTGCGATTTCCCAGACATCAAAAAAATCCCCACCGACCGCCATTTCAGGACGGCAATGTGAAGCGATTCGAAATCCCGATAATTCCTGTACGCCATCCTGAGGAATCAGAATTTCCTGAATGCTTCGTGCCATTTGGAGTTCTTCTTGCAAGCGGGTATTATATTCTGCGAGTGTATCTTGGTAGCGTTTAATTCGCAAGAGTGAACGCACGCGGGCGAGCACCTCTAAACTATCAAAAGGCTTCTCAATAAAATCATCAGCACCCGCTTCAATGGACTTAATTCGATTTTCACGGGTGTCCCGTAGCGCAGTTATCATCACAATCGGAATGAATTCGGTAGCCTCGTTTGATCGGATTCGTTTAACAACCTCAAACCCATCCATTCTTGGCATGTTGATGTCCAACAAGATGAGATCTGGCATTTCTTTTTCGACAGCATCAAGTGCCTCAAGTCCATCTGCCGCTGTGTAGACTATATACCCGCGTGCGTTGAGTTGAATTTGGAGAATTCTGACATTTCTGGGTTCATCATCAACAACAAGGATTTTCGCACCTTCTTGCTGTTCGGAAGTCACTTCCTCGCTCATATCTCTGTCCTCTTGATGTGAGTCTCTACACGTTCCACCAAAACTTTGATGTCAATAGGTTTACTGAGATAATCATCGCATCCAGCTTTGAGGATGCGTTCCCTGTCACCAGACATCGCCGCGGCAGTCAGGGCAATAATGGGTATATCTACCCACGCCAGATTCGCTTTAATCTGTCTTGTTAAATCTTCGCCGCTTTGTCCGGGTAAGGCAATATCCATGAGAATGAGTTGTGGTATTGCGTCTTCCAAACTTGCGATCGCTTCCGTAGCATCAGTTGCTTCAACGACTGTATAGCCCTTTGATTGCAGGACAATCCGCACAACTTTGCGGTTCAACTCTTGGTCTTCAATCACGAGGATCCGCTTTTGCGTTTCTGTCTGTTCTTCGGCTGGGGGTGGGTTTTCAGTATTCACAGGTTGCCTTTTCTTCAAACCAGCAGTTATAAAATGAACCGAAGTGCGGAGCCCAATCTTCTGCCCTGTTTGTCCTATGTCACTTTACCAGACCTATGTTGGATTCACGCTTTAATTGCTGAAGGGGGATTCTCAGAGCGAAATTACTTCCTTCTCCTTCTTGGCTTGTCACACTAATCTCGCCCCCGTGCAACACGATAAGCCTGTGTGTCAAGGCTAAACCGAGACCTGTTCCACCATACCGCCGAGATTTTGACGTATCGATCTGTGTAAACGGAGCGAAGAGTTTCGCTTGATCTGCTTCGGAGATACCTATACCTGTATCAACAACCTCAGCTCGCAGTTCTGTTGTTCCAACTTCCAGTTTTGTTGATACTTTACCACCTTCTGAGGTAAATTTCACTGCATTGGAGAGTAGGTTATAGAAAATCTGCTTGAATTTAACCCGGTCAGCTTCAATCATACCATTTTGGTTGTAGTTCAAGGTCAGGTCCAGATCTTTCTTTACAGCGAGTGCAGTGATAATAGCGTTGACCTCTTCGACTGCTTCAACAATAGAGAACGTCTCTAATTGTAGTGCCATTTTTCCGGCTTCGATTTTTGAAAGGTCAAGGATGTCATTGATCATTTCGAGCAAATGTTCACCGCTAATGTGAATATCATTGATGCATTCCCTTTGCTCATCGTTAATGCTTCCGACGAGTTCATCCCGCAGGATTTCGGCAAATCCGATAATCGCATTCAAAGGTGTGCGCAGTTCGTGACTCATGTTTGCGAGGAAGTCGCTTTTTGCACGGCTGGCATACTCAACGGCTTGTTGGGCGCGATAGTACTCAGTTATGTCCCGTGAAATACCACATGTTCCTACTATGCGTCCTTCTCTATCTCGAATCGGGACTTTAGTCGTTGATACCCACGTATCCTGCTCATGGGGCCAGGTCTCTCTTTCCTGTTTCGCTTCAATTGGTTTTCCAGATTCAATGACATCTTGTTCGTCCTGATATGCCTGTTGTGCATGTTCGCGAGTGAAGAAGTCAAAGTCGGTTTTATGGACTGCCTCTGCAGGATTTTTTAAACCGAACCGATCTGCTAAAGAGCGATTGATTCGTATAAATCTACTCTCTGTATCTTTAAAATAGATATGGTCAGGGGTGTTCTCCATCAGCGTATGCAACAGATCTGCTTCTTGAACATGTTTTGCCGCCAATTGCTGGAATCGGGTTTCACTCTCTTTTAATCTCGCTTCTAACTGCTTTTGCGGCGTTATATCTGTTGCGACGACGTAACAGATATGTTTTTCGGCATCTTTTATTGCGCGCCATCTTAACCATCCGTAGGAAGCGTCTTTGCGCTGAAACCGGTTTTCAAAGGCGACAATATCGCGTTTCCCTGTCTTCACCTTTTCGATTTCGGCAAGCACCTCTTCCCGTTCTTCTGGGTGTATGAACGTGGCCCACTCGGAGTTTTGAAGTTCTGATCGTGTGAATCCAAGAATTTCTTCCCATACCGAGTTGAGCGCGACGAAGCTACCGTCACAATTGATATACCCGAACATATCCGTGGAAATCTCTAAGAAGCAGTTTGGTTTAATGATTTCATCCGCTAATATGTGCTTGCGAGTTGTGCCTTTAGGTTTCATAGTTACCTCCACAAGATGCGAGGCAAGAGCACCTCGTGAGTCGCCTGAATCTATGTTGTTACGAGGACTGCGCGGTTTGCGAGTTTTACAACAGTTTGCGTAGTGCTTTGGAAAACAAGCTCGTACAATCTCCCGTGATGACTCGCACTCAGTGCAATAAGGTCGCAATCATTTTCCTCTGCGTTTTCCAGGATGTTTGTTACCGTAAAGCCACGAGCAGTGAGGAAGTCGGTTTGAACGTCATAATATTTCAGATACGCTTCCATTTGCTGCTTAATCTGGGTTGCCTCCTGTTGTGTGCTTGAAAGAGCGAGTCCTAAAATTCCGGCTTTTGTTAATTCCCCGATTTCAGCGACGAGCCCTAAGGCATGATCAGAGTAGGTATCTCCATGATGTACAGCGAGAATTTTCCGCAAGAGTGTGCACTGCTCGTGCACGACAATAATAGGTCTTGTGATATGGAGTAACACGTCATCGATCTGGCTCTGGATAAGTTGGAGGCGACGCTTTCTTACATCTTCAGGGAGCCCGACAACAACGAGATCCGCGGAATGGGCTTTTTCGCAAATCATCTGTCGCGGGTTGCCAGCGACAGCTTCAACGTGGTAATCCAAGAAATCGTAGAGCGCGCACTCCGCCTCTGTTCGACGTATGACGGTCGCTGCAACATCAGCGTTCCCACCGTGCTGGCTGTCTTGAAAGAAAACACACGATAAATGTGTTCCTAACAGAACTGCCAATTGTCCGGCGTACTCAAACGCATTTTTCTCGTAATCCGTATCGCCGATGGCAACGAGGATATTTTTTATCATGAGGCATTCCCTTATAAATGCGAGGCAGTAGGGTTTTACTCACACGCTCCCGAGGTTAGCAAAACCCCTCTCGCTGCAATAAAACTAAGATTAACCTGAATTTCACTCGGGGTGCTGCAGCAAAGCGGCAATAGCATCATCTTCACTTTCAAAGTTTTTAAAGACGGTGATTAACCGCGCCATGACAATAAGGTTCTTGACCTGTTTGTTCACATTAATCACTGCCATTTCCCCCCCGTGCGGATGGATATCGGAATAGATTTTCATAAGCACGCCAAGCCCAGAACTGTCCATTCCAGTTACTTCTTTGAAGTCAAACACAATCCTCGGGGGTGAGGAGTGCACTGCAAGTGCCTCCTCTATGGTTTCCGAGACTTCTTTGACCCCTGGGGTGATAATTCTGCCGCTCAGTCTGAAAATAACGACCCCTTCTTTCTCAGACACGGTGATTGCCATAGTTTACGTACTCCTAATACTACTACGCTTTTAGGTTATGGGTAGACTTCCCGAATCACGGCACTTAACTTTCACTTGACAGCGCCGAAACTGCGGCATCCTCGGTCTCGAAATGTTCAAAGATACTGACAAGCCGACTGCGGACAATCAGATTTTTGATATTTGTTCCGACATTGATGACACCGATACGTCCCTTCTTTCGCGTTGCGGCGACATGTGCCCCCATCAGCGTGCCGAGACCCGAACTATCCATCATGTTGACGCGATCGAAATTAATGAGAATGCGTGGCTCATCGGAGGCATCTATCTGTGAAGTGATTGCCTCCCGTAATTCCGATACTGAGGATCCCATTATTTTTCCACTCGGTTCTAAGATTGCAACACCATCTTTCTGGCGAATCGTGGTTGCCATGATTGTCTCCTTTTTTATTTGCTGGAAAATTGAGATTTCGATCCACACCTCTAATTTTACACTATTTGAAAATATTTGTCAACTTGCAATTTAAGTTTGAGTGTGTAAATATTTTGGCATGAACGGTAATGCCAAAAACTTCACACGCCCTATCAGATTTTGTTTGTTTTTATCGCTGAAATAGAGTATAATGTTGGCGAATTTCTATGACTGGAAAGGAAAGCAATGTATAAAGTACGAATTAAGGACCTTCCCGAAGATGAACGTCCCCGTGAAAGACTTCGGAAACATGGGCCGGAGAGCCTGAGAGATTCTGACCTACTGGCTATCATTCTCAGAAATGGTTTCCAAGGAACGACCGCTATCCAGCTGGGTGAGCAGATTCTTATGGCGTTTGAAGGTGATTTGAAGCGGATGGCGGATCACAGGTCCAAACAATTTGAGAAGATTAAAGGCGTTGGTGAGGCAAAAGCCGCACAGATCGTCGCGGCACTTGAACTCGGAAAACGATTGGCACGGTTCCACGCCGATCGCGATAAAATTACATCCCCGGCTGATGTCGCCGATCTGATGATGTCCAGAATGCGGTATCTACAGAAGGAAATCGTTTGTGTCCTGTGTCTCGATACGAAGGGTGGTGTAACAACCAAAGGTATCACTGGTAATCTCAGTGACGATGTGGCCTGGGGCAAGAAATTGTCAGAAGGAACAGTCTTTGAAGGCACGCTAAACGCCAGTGTTTTCCACCCACGCGAAATTTTCCGATTCGCTATTGAGGAATCAGCGAATTCAATTATCCTCGTTCACAATCATCCATCTGGGGATCCTCAGCCGAGTCAAGAAGACATTCGGGCAACAAAACAGCTGATTGAGGCTGGAAATCAAATCGGGATAAAAGTGTTGGATCACATTATCATCGGTGATGGGATTTTTGTTAGCCTGAAGGAAGAAAACTTCATTTGAAGTATGCCGATTCATTTCACATCGCGTTGCCGAATTACTTCATATAACAGAACACCCGCTGCAACTGAAACGTTGAGAGAGTCAATCTTCCCTAACATCGGCAGATGAACAAGATAATCACATTTCTGCTTGACGAGCCGCCGGAGCCCCTTACCTTCACTTCCTAAGACGAGACACAATGGCACACTAAAGTCAGCATCTGTATACAAATAAGAAGCATCCTCAGCGGTACCGGCAACCCAGATTCCTCTGTCTTTAAGCGTGTCTATGGTATGTGCAATGTTTGCCACTTTGACGATAGGCACATATGTGGAAGCACCGGCTGATGCTTTGTGGACAGCCGCCGTGATGCCGACAGCACGATTTTTTGGAATGATAACAGCATCGGCATTCACAGCCTCAGCAGTACGGAGAACCGCCCCAAGGTTCCTTGGGTCTTGAACATTATCTAATACAATTAACAGTGCGTTGCGCTCGTTGTGTTCTATCTGCGCGAGTATTAATGACAGATCACTGTGACGTGTTGAACTGATAAGGGCGATAACACCTTGGTGTGGCACAGACGGCTCAAGCCTATCCAGTTCACGTCGTGTACAGCGTTTTATAGGAACACCCGCCTTTTCTGCCATTGTGACAATATGTCGGATGCGCGAGTGGGTATTCCCTTTGGCAATCCAGATTTTTTCTATGGCTTGAGTTCCGCGCTGTAGATGTTCTATAACTGGATTTCTACCAACAATGTATTCGGACATATCAAAGTGTGGACGAATCAGGATACTAACCCCTACAGATCAACCACCCCGAACGAATTTAACATCTGGTCCGCGCGGTTCAATATTAATATCTGGATCTGCAATTTGGCATTTAACGCAGGTAATATCACCGACGTTTGCGTTTTCCATGCGAGGCGCGAGTGTTCCCAACTTAAACACAAACCCTAAAATGTCAGTTGCTGGAATCCTCTCATCACATGAATCGCAGGGAATAGCTGCTCCTGAGTTGACTTTTGCTAAAAGTTCTGATGCTTTCATGACCTTGTTTTCGTCAGCCTCCCTTAAATTGGCTTATAGGAAGTATCGCTCCTTTTGTTTCTCCAATTCGTATTCCTTGTATGCCTCTTGTGCTGTATCTACCTCGGAGACTTCCGCGATAGGTACATCCCACCACGATTCATAGCGCGGAACTCCTTGGTAATAGTCGACATCAATCTTCACAACGGTCGTGTGCTCGGCTTCCCGTGCCTCATGGAGAGCAGCTTTTAGGCTTTGCAAGGTTGTTGCTTCAATTACCTTGGCACCAAGACTGGCAGCATTCGCGGCGAGATCTACTGGTAAAAAGTCGCCTTCAAGTTCACCCGTTTCTTTGTCGCGATAACGGAAGCGAGTAGCGAAGCCTTGCGCCCCGGTTGCCCGCGACAATCCGCCGATGCTACTATGTCCCTCGTTATTCACAAGCACGATAATGAGTTTAAAACCTTCTTGAATTGATGTGATGATTTCTTGTGCCAGCATTAAATACGAACCATCACCTACCATGACGTAGACATCGCGGTTAGGATCTGCCATTTTGATGCCCAATCCACCGGCAATTTCGTAGCCCATACACGAGTACCCGTATTCTAAGTGGTATTGTTTCGGGTTACGGGTTCGCCATAACTTGTGCAAGTCGCCAGGAAGGCTCCCTGCAGCGCAAACCATAACATCTTCGGGACGCGAAAATTCGTTAACCACACCGATAACCTCACTTTGGCTCGGTAAGGGACCGTGACCAAGGTGATAAAGCCGATCCACTTCTTCTTCCCATTCGCGGCGATAATTCTCGATTTGTGTCGCATAAGCGGCATCGACGTGATAGTTCCCTACGACGGTAGCGAGTTCTTCAAGTGTAACGCGCGCATCCGCGACGAGTGGTAAGGCGGCATGTTTAAAAGCATCGAACTCAGCAACATTAATGTTGATAAAACGAACGTTGGGGTTTTGGAAAGCAGTCTTGGAAGCCGTCGTGAAATCACTCAAGCGTGTGCCGATGGCAATCACCAAATCTGCCTCGCGGGCGGTGATATTCGCCCCTGGCGTTCCAGTCGCGCCTATTGCTCCGAGATTCTGCGGGTGGTTGTAGGGCAGTGAACCTTTTCCGGCGAAAGTTTCACCGACAGGAATACCGGTTTGCTCTGCGAATTGAGCGAGTTGTGCTGTGGCTTCGCCATAGATAACACCACCACCAGCGATAATTAAAGGAGATTCACTCTCGCGAATCCATGAGGTTGCGCGATTAAGCAGGCTGGCATCGGCACGAGGACGAGATATGGTATAAACACGTTTCTCAAAAAGTTGTGAAGGATAATCATACGCCTCAGCCTGAACGTCCTGTGGAAGTGCTAAGGTTACTGTCCCGGTATCAGCCTGCGATGTCAGCACTCGCATTGCCTCCGGTAGGGCAGTAATTATCTGTTCTGGACGATTAATCCGATCCCAATAACGTGAAATCGGCTTGAAACAATCGTTCACTGAATAATCTTGTGAACTGGAGGACTCCAACTGTTGTAAAACTGGGGCGACCAATCGAGTGGAAAAAATGTCCCCTGGTAGTAAGAGGACCGGCAGTCGGTTAATAGTTGCTCCCGCAGCACCTGTAACCATGTTGGTTGCCCCTGGTCCAATGGATGTTGTGCAAGCAACAGTCCGTAGGCGATTGCTCATTTTGGCAAATGCCGCGGCGGTGTGCACCATCGATTGTTCGTTCCGGGTCTGGTAGAAACGGAAGGAATCGGAATACTGATGCAACGCCTGTCCGATACCAGCAACGTTTCCGTGCCCGAAGATTCCGAACATACCGGCAAAAAATTGGGTTTCATTTCCATCTCGTTCGACATATTGTTGTCGGAGAAATTGAACGATGGCTTGTCCCATCGTGAGTTTTTGTGTTTTCATGAAAATTGCTGTGCATTTTCCGCAAGGAAATGCTGCTCCTTTGACAAAGTAGTGTATGGCTACGGTATGGAACCAAAGCCAAAGTTGTGTTTACCATCCGCCACGTTCGTCGACAAATTCGTCAACTTCGGGCATTGTTGGCATAAAGTTGGCACAACCATGTCGTGTTACAACAATTGCCCCCGTGGCATTGCCGAGACGGGCAGACCTTTCCCAACTCCAACCACTGAGATGACCATAAATGAAACCGCTCGCGAAAGCATCACCGGCACCGAGCGTATTGTAAACTTCGACAGGGAAGGGTTTCGCGTGAATGATTTCTCCGTTTGTTAAATGAACCTCCGCACCTTCAATCCCACGCTTTACTATTAGAGCATCTGGACCGGCATTTAAAAGCGTCTCAATGGCAAGTGCCATATCCCCTTCAATCGTAGGATTTGAGATTTGAGAGTGTTCAATTGTGAGTTGCGAAAGACTCGTAAGCGTTGCTGCTTTGATTTCTTCCTCTGTCCCGATAGCAATATCTATATAACGCAAAGCCGATCGCATGACAACACCGAATGCTCTTGGATCATGCCACTGATCTGCCCGGAAATCAAGGTCCAAAAAGACATGTTTGCCGAGTGCTTGTGCCTGTTCTGCAGCGTAGAGTGTTGCGCTGCGACTCGGCTCCTTACTCAACCCAGTCCCAGATATCAGCACCGCTCGACTCTCAGCGATCGGCGCGGCGAGAACATCGTCAATAGTGAGTTCAATATCCGCACAGTTATCGCGGTAATAGATTAACGGGAACCGATCTGGCGGTTCAATACCGAGCACGACAGCACTTGTTCGGTACCCCGATTTTTGCGGAATAAATTGGGTTTCAACGCCCTCATTCTCCAAAAATTTGAGTAGAAACTCTCCAACCGGATCTTCACCGATGGCGGTGAGAAGTGCCGCCTGAAGTCCAAGTCGCTGGACACCAACGCTGATATTAGTAGGACATCCGCCAACAAAGGCACCAAAACTTTTAATATCTGGAAATGCGGCACCGATGTCGTTCGCGTAGAGGTCTAAAGAACTCCGTCCGATTGAGAGAATATCGTAAGTTTCCATTTTCTTTTTGCAGTGCGTGTATTGTTAAAAAAATAAAGATCGACCAACCTCTTATTTATGAGTGTTTGAAGCTTTTACCGCATTTTTGAATTTTTGATGTTCCTCAGCAAATTTACGAGTTAAGAGAAAAGCATCATTTCCGCAGGCAATCAGTTGAATACCAAGATTTAACCACTGTTCACCGCTCTCAAAGTCGTTGACATAACAGCCTAAAGGAATATTATGCGTCTGCGTAACGCTGACAATATTTTTTATGGCTTCTAAAAGAAGTGGATGGTCGAGTTCACCAGAGATACCCATAGATGTGGATAGGTCGTAGGGACCAATAAACACAACATCTAACTCACCGGCATCAAGGATTGCATTTAGGTTTTCAACGGCTTGGATGGTTTCAATTTGTCCGATAGTGAGGATTTCCTGATTTGCGTTGCGGACATATTCTCTGGTATTGAGTTTTGTGAAGTCCCCATAATCGGTATGTCCAATGCCAAAAGCGACGCCTCGGTCACCTTCGGGGGCGTATTTTGTCCATTTTTTAATTTTTTCAATGTCTTCACAGGACTCGACCCGAGGAATCATAACACCGGTGGCACCAGCGTCAAGGACCCGAGAGACAAAATGGCGTTCAAGTGTGGGGACACGAACAATACAGGGAAGATTTGAACCACGTGCGTTCCGAATTGTCCGTCCAATAGTTTCTACGGAGAAGGAACTGTGCTCCAAATCTGCGATAACAAAGTCTGCCCCGGCACTTGCGAGAAGTGTGGCAATAGCGGAGCCAGCAAATTCAAGTACAAATGTTCCGACAAGCACTTCTCCGCGCTTCAAAGCTGCTTTCACCGATGTAGTTCCTTTAACTTTCGACCGGGATCTCCGACATTAATTTTTGAGCTTCGCTTACCATTTTTGTCGGTGTAGACATTTTTTCACCAACTGCCAAGATTAACGTGTAATAGTCATAAGCTGTTTGTAATTCATTATTGAGATGAGCACTTTCAGCAGCGTTAAAATAACAGACGGTTGCCATTCGATGGCATTCTTCAACGAGTGATGGCAAATTCGCGTAGCCGTGGTTGTAAGCGGCGAGGATATAAGATTTTCCGGCTTCTTCCCATGAACGTTGTAGTTCAAATTGACGCGCCAAGCGGGTGTAGTAAATCCCACCTTTTTTGGCGTTTTTCTTAGCGAGACGATGCCGCTCCGCGACTGTGTAAGCGAAGCGAGCGCGCGTATAACAGTTGGCGACGAGTTCTAAATCGTCTTTCTTGACAAAGTTGTTAGCCTGTTTTTGATAGAACCGACCGAGTTTCCTATACAGTATGTGGCACTGCCGGGTCCGCCCCTGCTGTTCATAGATATGAATTTGCCGGAAGATACGGAATGCTTCTACTTCATGTGGATATTGGATGTCGCTGTGAACCTGATCGAGCAGGAATTCCGGTGAGGCTTCCTCAATCACGAGTCGATAACTGCCGGTTGCCCTAACGCGAGGTTGTATGGGGGTTATATCTGTTGTTTCTTCTGGTGCTGGCATTTGATGTTCGAGCCATGTACGAAGGACAGTTCCTTCATTCTCGGGCAATTTCTGAATGAGTGCAACAATTTCCTCAACCGTCGGGTTCGCTGGAAAGACCATGTTCGCGGCGTTGAGTTCTTGAAATAAATTGTCTATAGTTTCGTTTAAATCCTGATTGTCAATATAGAGACGGCTTGCCTTGTGGAGTTCTAAGAGTACGCTTCGAAAGTCTTGGTTCTCAATGTGGCGGGTGGCGAGTGTATAGTGCCTTTGAACATCGGTTGCCAACTTCTCGCGCTTACTATTTTCCTCTTTCTGCCGTCGTAGAAAAAAGAGATTTTGATTCATCCGTTCGGCGTCTGCAAGCGAGAGGCGGAACGTTTTACGGTATCGTTCAAGTGCTTCGGCTAATCTTGGATTATTGGAATTAATGCTCGCATCAATAAGTTGGGAAGCCTGTTTAACATACTCATCTTGACGAATCCGATCCAGTTCCTCGTACATCTCATCAGCACTCTGATGGCGTTCTGAGAGTTGTCGGTGAAGTGCTTTCTGTAGGAAATTACGGAGTACTTCGGGACATCTATGGATCTCTTCTATTTCTCCAGCGGCTTTCTTTTTATCAATTTCTTTGTTTTCACCTGAAAATGGGAATCGCCCGGTTACAGCCTGATACAAGATGAGTGCTGTGGAATAAAGATCTGCACGATAGTCATAAGCACCGTAGTGTTGTTCGGGTGCCATGTAACGTCGAGTGCCAGCCATGGTTTCAGCGAATTCGGTGGTTTCACCGAATATGCGAGCGATACTAAAGTCGGCGACTTTTGCCTCTTTTTCGGTTGTGAGTAAGATATTTTGCGGCTTGATATCGCGATGCATAATCTTGTGAGCATGCGCTGTTTTTAGTCCACGACAAATGTCTAAGCCGATATTGAGGGTATCTGTTAGACTGAGTGCCCCTTCCTGCATTAGATCGTGAAGACTCTTGCCCTCAACATATTCCATCACTATCCATGCGACATAGTCATTTTCGCCGGGTTCGACGGTATGAATAGAAACAATATTTGGATGTCCCCAAATCTTTGACATTGCTTGAAACTCGGTCAGCAAAAACTTCATTCTGCTGGCAGGATAGGCGGTTTTCGCTAAGGCTTTAATCGCGACAATTCGATTTGTCATTTCTTCGCGGGCGCGAAAAACCGAGGAGAATCCCCCTGAATTGAGAAACTCAAGCAATCTATATTTACCTAAGATTAGTTGATCAATCTGCATAGTTGGCACTCAAAGGGGAGAGGGTATATGTCTTAAGTAACAAAATTAACAGAATTAAGATTAATTGTCAACATAAAAACACATTTTTAACAACTCTAAACTAAATTAGAGCCTGAACGGGCGCGTTGTACCTCCTTGACTAGTCTCTCAGCCCTCTCAGTGAGAGTTTCGAATTCACCAGCTGCAATGAGTTGATTGTTAACGAGAGCACTCCCGACTCCCAAAGCGGTTGCACCGGCTGTGATAAAATCAGCGGCGTTTTCCGCATTGATCCCACCTGTTGGAACCAGTGGGATCTGTGGCAGCGGAGCTTTCACATCCTTTATATAGTCGGCACCGACGCTGCTTGATGGGAACACCTTCACATAGTCCGCTCCTATTTCCCATGCCATCAAGATTTCTGTCGGCGTAAATGCCCCGGGGATAACAACTTTACCGTAGCGGTTACAAATCTCGATTACATCTGGTTTTGTAGCCGGACTGACGACAAAATCAGCACCTGATAACATCACAGCGCGTGCGGTTTCCGCATCCAATACCGATCCAGCACCTACGAGAACTTTATCTCCATAAGTGGATGAAACGTCGTTAATTACTTGTAACGCATTCGGTGTTGTCATCGTCACTTCAATTACGTCAACACCACCTGCATGAATCGCCGCTGCTGCTTCAATCAATTCATCTGCACTATTGGCACGAATGATAGCGACAATACCACAAGCTTCGATCTGTTGCATCTGCTCTAACTTTGTCATGGACCTCCTGAAAATTAACACTATTCGTTTGAGGTTAAGGCGTATCTTAACATTGGCTTAGGAACAACATCTACAAAAGGTAATATTTTTGTTGCGTTTTTTTTGTCAATATGCTATTATTAAGTGGGCAAGGAAGCCCAGATTATAAAAATCACCGCTGATTCAGTGCACTTAATATCAATTTTCGGTTTGTAGTTTCACCGAAAAGTTGTTCTGAAAAAAGAATGGAAGTTGTTCCACTACTCCCCTATCTGATTAGTTTAACAGGGTTACTCGTACTCTCAGGCTTTTTCTCTGGCTCCGAGACGGCTTTATGCGCACTTACTCGCGTCCAAATTGAAAGGCTCCGTCTTGAAAAGGGCAGCGCGTCTGCAATTGTCAGTTTTGTTGACAACCCCCGCAGACTCTTTATCACCGTCCTCCTTGGTAATAATCTTGTCAATGTCTCGTTTGCGATCCTAATGCTATGGCTCGTTAAACGAGTGCTTCCGCAATACACAGAAGTGATTCAGTTTGTCACCGCCACCGCCACCAGCGTCGTCCTCATGCTTATTTTCGGTGAGATGACTCCGAAAACCTTCGCGATTAAGCATGCGGAATTTTTTTCAAAAGTCGCCGCGCCACCGTTATGGATATTCTCCATTATCATTTCGCCGCTACGTGGCTTGCTACGCAGAATCATTGACTTCCTCGTTCCAATATTTGGTGGACATTCGTCACCGACTGAACACCTCACGACGACAGACTTTAGGAATATTGTCGACACCTACCACGAAGAAGCACTTCCAAGCAACGAACGGGAAATTGTGAGCAATATTCTCCAATTACGTGACATTGAGGCAAAAGAGATTATGGTGCCGCGGCCCGAAGTCATCGCAGTTCCAACATCAAACACTATTCAAGAAACATTAAAACAAGCAAAGGAATATGGATTCTCACGTATTCCGGTCTATCAAGAGCAAATTGATAATATCTGTGGCATCTTCTATGTCAAAGATTTAGCACTCTGGCGACACGCCGATGTGCACTCACTCACAATTGATGCATTCCTCGAAAAACGGGACCAGATTTCAGAAGCCCCCGCTAACGCTCCTCTTATTCGTGAACCCTTCTTCGTCCTTGAGACGCGTAAAATTGGGGTATTGCTACTACAACTCACTCGTGAAAAAACTAAAACGGCGATTCTTCAAGATGAGTACGGTGGCGTTTCAGGTATTGTCACTATCGAAGATGTCTTTGAGCAGGTCGTCGGAGACATCGTCGATGAACACGATAGAGACGATTCTCCACCTGATCTTGTCAAACACTCTGAAGCACCGTTGTTACTTGAAACTTCCGGGCGTATGAGTATTCGCGAGCTCAATCAGCAATTTGCTGAACTCAAACTCAGTGAAGATGACGTAGACACTATCGGTGGCTATGTCCTCGGACTCTCTGGTCGCATTCCCTCGGTTGGCGAATCTTACACTGACGAGAACGGTATCGAATTCAAAATTACCGCTACAGAAGGCAATGCTATCACAGGTCTATCTATCAAAATGCCGGGGACCGATGGAAACCAAACTGACGTGTAAAAACAACCGATATCGGATACGAATCAATTGAAAATTCTTCTCTTATCAATCTTTTTAATCGGTGCGGGCAGCACAGGACAAATAACTGTGTTAGGTTCACTTGCCCTGGCAGTTCTCGTTTGCCTTGTGCTGTCAGCTTTTTATTCCGGTTCGGAAACAGCACTTGTTTCGGTGAACAAACTCCGACTTAATCAGCTTGTCGAAGACAAAAATGCCAGAGCGGGCATCATTCATCGTTTAGTAGAATCGCCCCAAAGAATGCTTGCCCTCACACTGGTCGGGACGAATCTTGCCAATGTGCTTATTGCGCAACTCGGTGAAGGACTTGTTGTCCGAGGACTTCCGAATCTTGCGGTAAGTCTACAGGGACTCATTGCAACGGCTGGTATAACCACTTTGCTCCTCATCTTTGGAGAAATCTTACCGAAAACTATCTTTCGTGTCAAGGCAGATGTCTTGACACTCCGCTATGCCTATCTCCTACGCCTCTCTGAAATAGTTTTAGCTCCTCTTATCTACTTTGTGCAAACTTTGACGCAGTTTATCGTCAAACTTACAGATAGAGGGGCAAGTACACCGAGTCCTGATGCACAGCGTGAAGAACTACGACTTCTCGCAACAATGGGAGAACGTTCCGGCAACCTGCACACCGACCAACGGCGTATGATTCATAGTCTGCTCAATCTACAAAACCGGACGGTCGCACAGGTCATGGTGCCGCTCGTCGATATCGTTGCAATCGAGAAAAATACAAAATGTGAAGATTTTTTGCAAATTGCTGCTGACTCGGGCTTTTCAAGGATTCCAGTCTACGAAGAACAAATCTATAATATCTTTGGGATTGTTAGCCTCCTGGATGTTATCTATAATGACACTGAATCAGAGGCGAATTTAAATCTTCGTGACAAACCAGATACCCTACCTAACACAATTGAACCTTTCATCCGAACAGTGTTGCACGTCCCCGCATCTAAAAATATTAATGATCTTCTCAAAGAGATCCAGCATACTCGGCATACAATGGTATTTGCCGTTGATGAATATGGCGGCACTGTTGGTCTTGTCACCATCGAAGACCTTGTTGAAGAAATTGTTGGCGAATTCGCTGATGAACGTGATGCCCCCGAATTTATCCGTTTGATTACACCTCAAATCCTTGAGTGTGATGCGAGAACTGAAGTAGATTTGCTCAAAGAACACTACGGACTCGCAATTCCTGAAGGTGATTATGAAACGGTTGCTGGCTATATTCTGGATCGGACGGGTACCATTCCAGAAATTGGTGCTGAACTTGACCTGGATGATTCTATAATCACAGTTATAGATGCTGACGCACGCGCTATCCGCAAGATCCGCATTCGACGACGCCTCGGACGCTTTTTAAACTATTGAATACAGGCGTTGTTCCACTTCGTTCCACAACGGTCTCCGTCTAAGTCGAAAAACCTTTTTAGGATATGAGAAGTTCCTAACTTCACCAAAAACCACTGCGGAATGTAATGGATCAGTGACCAGATTCCCATAGTTAGAAATTAGAGAATTCCGAGCGGTGGCATTACAACAATTTCCTCAGTCACCATACCCGATGGTTGCTGACAAACGGAGACAACCGTATCAGCAACATGCTCTGGTGTCAACATCTGTTCAAAGTCTGGGTGTTCCGGCACATCGTCCCAAAATGGAGTGTGCACCGACCCAGGTAACACAGCGGTAACCCGTATATTCTGTTGGCGGACTTCACTGGCTAAAACCTTTGTCAGTGCCAATGCCCCTGCTTTCGCGGCACAATACGCACTTGAAGCTTGAAAAGCGACTTTCGCGGCGATTGAAAGCACATTAATAATCTGCCCACTGCCTTGCTCCAACATGGACGGAAGTGCATACTTTGCGCAGAGATAAACAGCCTTTAAATTGGAATTGAGCACTGCATCCCAGTCATCAGGATCGAAATCGACAACTGGTCCGAAATGACCGATCCCTGCATTGTTGATGAGAATATCGACGTGTTGGTAAGCGTCTAATGTTCGTTGGATGAGTTGCTTCACAGCATCGACGTTAGTAACGTCTGTTGGAACAGCGAGTATGGAATCGGGGTTAGAAACCCCTCCTACTCTAAGTTCCTCTGCGACCTGTTCAAGGGTCTCACGTGTTCGGGCAGCAAGCACAACCTTCGCGCCTGCTGCTGCGAAAGCGAAAGCGATTGCCTTACCAATCCCTTTTGACGCTCCGGTAACCACCACGACCTTACCGTCGAGTCTTCCCATTTCTGACATTTTTTTAATTTTCCTTACGGTTCTTTCCAATTTCCTTAGGCTACTTGAATGCACCTCAGAAACTCTGCTCGCGTTGCACTATCCTCACGGAACGTTCCGCGCATGACATTCGTTGTCATTACCGGTGCTTGCTTTTCGACACCACGTGCCATCATGCACAGGTGTCGCCCCTCCATCACAACCGCGACCCCTTGCGGGTCAAGAGCGGTTTCGAGTGATTCGGCAATCTCGCGCGTCAGACGCTCTTGAACCTGCAACCGACGGGAAAACATATCCACAATGCGCGGGATTTTACTCAAACCCACAATTCGTTTCCGTGGGAGATACCCCACGTGGCATTTACCCCAAAAGGGGAGGATATGGTGTTCACAAAGACTGTAAAATTCAATCTCTTTTACAATCACCATCTCGTCATAATCTTCGTCAAAGATGGCTCCATTCAAAATTTCATCAACGCTTTGATGATAGCCGCTTGTCAAAAATTCCATCGCTTTCGCGGCACGAAGTGGTGTTTTCACCAAACCTTGACGACTCGGATCCTCACCTAAACCTTCAAGGATTTTGGTAAAGAGACCTTCCAACTCAGGGGTAACGTTAGCCTGATTAATCTCCATTATGTTAAAATATGCCTCCAATGGCTGTGTATTTACATGCTTACTGGAAAGAAAAATGGCTTACTCGCCATAGTAGTCGAAATGGTTTTTGGGTGTTTCTCGTAAGCGAAGGCGGTGTAGAACCACTGGACGCAAATTCGGTTCTAACACTTCCCAAAGCACCTTGACAAAGTTCTCCGAAGTCGGATTGAGCGTCTCAAACTCAGGCGTGTCGAGATTCAAATGTTTGTAATCAAAACGCGCATAAACCTGTTTTTGAACGACTTCGTCAAGAAGATTCAAACCCGCAACTAACCCAGTTCTCGCATCCACATCGCCCTTTACAGTAACTTCGAGTACGTAGTTATGTCCATGTCCAGCCGGATTATTGCATTTTCCGAAAATATCTTGGTTTTCCTCATCACTGAGAGCATGGCTGTGCAAACGGTGAGCTGCGCTAAATTCGTAGACTTTCGTATGATAAACCATAGGTCCTTCCCCATAATAGTCTGCAAAATTTGCCGCATTTTCATAGAGGCGTACCCTGTGCAACATTCCGTCCGATAAAGAAGGGACAAGCCGATGCCAAATCTCTATAGTAATATTCTCACACGTCGGTTGTAGATGCGGGTTCTTTGCGAAAACGGGATGTTGACGGTTTAGATGTTTATGATCGTAATTGGCAAGCACTTCGCTTTTCAACAACGCATCCAAGGTCACTAAATTGATGACCATACCGTCATCTACGTCTACACTGCCTTTCACCATTACCTCAAGCACATAATTATGCCCGTGGCTATTTGGATTTGCGGCGGCACCAAACAACTCAAAGTTCTCTGCATCGCTCAATTCAGGGATACGATTGTAATGTGATGCTTCAAACGCTGTCTGCCGAGTTAAGTAGTACATCGGTTTCGTAGTGTTACGTTGGGTGCCTAAGGATCTAAGTATTGTGCCGCGGAGGGACTACGAGTTCATCATCAATTGATTCATACTGGACCGCCATGAGCCATTCACCCGTCCCGCGTATCTGGACGTTGCACTTTTTCAACCACTCGATTAAGGTGACACTGTCGCGTGCTTCCCATTCACAGACCATTCGTCCGGACAACGTATCGCACAGGACTCGGATATTGATCACATCGGCATTTCCTTCTTCTTTAAAACGCTTTAGCAACCTTGAAACGTCTTGGCGCGTCATGCAGGCAATAACATGGGCGGAAACAAATTTAGGCATTTTTAACTTTCCTTGCGGTTCGTTCAAGTGGGTCTGAAAAATAGCGTGCCTCTCCGTGTACCCGCCTGCGTCGTTGTTGCAGGCTATCACTTTGGAGTTAACGAAAACCTCTTTACTGATAACCAACAACCGATAACTGACTGCTAATTATTCCTTGCGGTTCGATGAGATAGGTCGTGTTAAAACGCGCCTTGGCGTATATCCGTCCCGGCGCGATGCTTGGGATTACGACTTTGGGTTCAAGCGCGTAGCAGGCATCGTCACCGGTGAAGCAAGTCGAGAGCTGACAGGTATTTTCTTAGTCGCGTGCAATGGGTGCTCCGACCACATTACCCCATTCTGTCCAACTGCCATCGTAATTGCGGACCTTCTCATAACCAAGTAGATACTTCAGCACAAACCAAGTATGCGATGAGCGTTCACCGATACGACAATAAGCGATTGTTTCCTTACTCTCATCAACGCCTGCACCGCCGTAGATGGCTTGGAGTTCATCATGAGACTTAAAAGTGCCGTCTTCAGCGACTGCTGTCGCCCACGGGATATTCGCTGCCCCCGGAATATGTCCGCCCCGTTGCGCCGTCTCGCTCATACCGGGAGGTGCGATAACTTCGCCGGTGAATTCAGCAGGCGAACGGACATCAACAAGATTGACATCGCCTTGCGCAAGCGTGGATATAACGTTGAGCATTGTGGCACGAACGTTGTCATCGGGAAATTTCGCCTGATATCCTGTGCTCGAGTGATCTGGAACATCAGTGACAAGTTCTCTGCCTTCATCAAGCCACTTTTGACGACCACCGTTCATCACTTTCAACAAGCTTTCATCGTGTCCATAATAGCGGAATTGCCACAAAGCATACGTTGCGAACCAGTTATTGTTATCCCCATAAAAAATAACAGTGGTATCGTTAGAGATGCCGCTGTCATTACAGAGTGCCTCGAACTGTTCTCTTGTGAGAATATCGCGCCGAACTTGATCGCACAGTTGTGTCTGCCAATTGAGTCCCACTGCACCAGCGATATGTCCCGCAGCATACGCTGAGGTATCCACATCAACCTCAAGCAGTCGGATGCCAGCATCACCACCGTGCGCAGCGACCCATTCCGTACTTACCAAAACATCAGGATTTGCGTAATCAGCCATTTTTGTGTTAAGCCTCCTAATTGTATCCGTGTTAAGACTTCTTTGTATGGGCAAATAAACTGTGCCCTAAAAAGACGATTCTTGTTTATATTATACATACCCAACCCTGATTTGTCAAATGGAAACGCAATTTTACTATCATCTTGTGTATTTTCGCGGGATTTATCAAGGGCTTGGGACAAAAATGGGTTAAGCCGTGGATACATCCGGTTACTCGATAAACTCATAATTGATAAGATAGAGATTAGAAGGGAAAAAGAAAGGATAGAAGTAAAAAATAAAAAATGAGCCGCGTCAAAAACTTGACGCGGCTCATTGTTCATTAGGTAGTTACATACCATTTCCCACGAGAATTTTTACAACCGACTGGTAGCATTCGGTGCCTTTTTCGGGGCACTATCTATCTCGCCATCGACGAGAGCACTTGCGGGAATATAGTTGCTGTAATCCGAGATACTTCCGTGTGTCACCGCATAGACGACGATGTTAATAAGTTGCCGTGCGGCGGCCGGAGCGAATTCATCTAAGATTCTATTCCGATCCTGATAGTGACCGAAGAAAGGTTTCTGTACAGCCCCATCCATCACGTGGATCATCGCTTCTGTATCAACAAGAACAGCCAACCGATCATCAATGAAAACGCCTTGCAGCTGACGATAGGGACCGTGATGGAGAATGGTAGAACCAATTTTCCGAACGGGAAAACGGAGGGGTCCGCTCAACCCATAGTAACTGTTGTAAATCTCGTGATCTTGCGGGATAGTCACGAGATGATATTCAGGAAGAATCTGGCGCAAGACCCGCAGTGCGGGCTGCATTGCCGCTTCCGTGTTTCCGTGTGTCGGCATATAGATGAACCCACCGCGGTTGATGACATATTCGCGAATCCGTTGCGCCTCCCGGTCGGTATAACCGAAGGAAGGGCGATCCCCTTTCGTTTGCCAGATAGCCTGACCACGCAACAATCCGTTCTGGAGTTCTCCTGAGAAATTGGGAATCGGTTCCATAAAGATAATGGGTGACTCAAAAAACGCTGCATCCGTAATTTGGACTGCGTCAACCATTTCAGTTTTGATACCTGTTTCTGCATTCAGCGACTGGACTAAATAGGGCAGACCTGCCCCGAATCGGAGGTGTCCGATGCCGCTGCCTCAGAAATCAAAGTTCGGATGCAACGGGTCATCAAGACGGACGAGGTTGAGTCTTCCAATAATCTCTGTTCCCCGACCTTGAATGATGGCACCTGGACTTCCCTTCGGCAGTTCTGGGACCCCGTTACCGAGCACCATGTTCTGTTCGACATCCGACAGTGATGCGCTAATATTTGCGGCACCTGCGCCCGCTACGAGTGAGTTCAGACTGCCATTGCCTTGTGTTCGTCCTTGTCCAAGACCGGATCCTGAACCGAAAGTCCCACGTCCGGTACCGCTACCTAAACCGTCACCAACACCTACGCCTATGCCATCCGTCACTGCCCCGCTATTGGGCAAGCCGGCAGTGGGTAACCCATCTGATGCTGTTGGCAGTTCTGCAGCGGTGGACAACGGTTGGGGAGTATGCTGAATCACGGGAGACGTGCTTGGAACTTTGACTTGCTGTCCTCTCGGGGCGGCTGGTGCGCCTGCCGTCAGTGACGCCGCAGGTGCTGCAGTTGTGGACGATCTCACTGCGCGTGCGACTGTTGTCCGACGCTGTGTGGTCTCAGTTTGTGGAACGACTCTCAAATCTGGAACAGGGGTTGTTACAACGGCTGGTTTTTGAATAACATCCCTTTTCGCTGCTTGTGGTGGTGTAACAATGAAGAAACTCAGATCGATAGTATCTTGTGCCTTCAGTTGTTTAGATGAGATCGCCATGTACCCTACGACGACCGCGAAGCAGACGTGTAAGAGAAGCGATACCATCCATATATGAGGTATACGGCGCGATTTCATAAGTACGCACCTCCTATGTGGTTAAGCGTTCGCGCTTTAACGTGTTGTTACATCTGATTTTTCTCTCATTTATATTCTTAACGTGAATTCGACGTAAGTGAGGTCAAAAAAGAACCCCTCTGATTATTAAAGACACAATTTCAGGGCGGAAAGGGTGCATAATTTTACGAAAGTGAAAGAGGTTTGATAAAACCAACGATTTTCCTGAGAGAATTCTCCCAATATTTATGTCCAACTCACATTATATTAGCAATTTCTATACTATCTGTCAAGTTTTATGCTTCTGAATGCCTAAAAAATGTCAGATTCCGAACCAATATCGACATTTAATCAGGAAGATATTCTTCCCAGGATCCGTGAAACTGTCTCTCAAGCGATGGATAGGTCGAAACTCAAGGTCAGCTTCTCCAATATCTTCCAACGCAATCTCACGCGACTGAGACCAGACCAAAAAGAGTGTACTTCCAGGGCGGAATTCCCAGCGGAGGACGGTGTTACCTCTCAGCGAACGCATGTGGAAATCGGGGTTTCGTTTCAGTGGATACGGCTTGAATTGATAGGACTTCGGCTCAATCAATTCCTTGAAATTGGTATAGTCTCCAATGGTAATGAAAGGTTGCACATAGAATTGAAGACTCAGCGTCGGGGTAAAACTGATGTTCGCTCGCGTCGTGAAGTCAAGCGTTTGAGCTGTCAACTCCCCATAGACGTAGTGTTTTTTGATGTGTCCACCGACGTTTTCTTCAACCAACTCGACCCACTGGGCATCGTAAATTCGGTAACGATACATCGGTCCAATGCTCAACTCAATGTTCGACACAGGACGAATGTTCAGGCGAAGACTGACCTCTTTTTCAGAACTCTTGGTATCATCATCCCATGCGAAGATCGGATTCAACTCAAGTTGAACCATTTTACGACTGTCAGTTCTAAGTTGGGTAAAAATCCACCAACCCGCGGGATTCTTAATCAGTGTCCCACCGCGTCGAACATCCTCATCCCGAAACGACTCCAAATTCCGACCGGCCCACAGGTCATATTCCCAATAGTTCTTGAGTTTGCCGTATGTCCATATTTCGGAGTAACGACCGATGCTAACACCATCATAATTCCATTCTCGCCAACCGTATAAGCCTAAAGTCACTTCTCGGAAAATGCTGAAGGGTTGCTCTTTCTTGAACATGAGGTCATAGAACCACCGCATCATATCGCCGCGCTGTGTATATCCTATGTCATTTATGTCTAAACCTGGGGAACGAACATTAAAATCGGTATCAAGTCGCCACCATCCGCCCTGTTTATCAAATTCAATATGTGCAAGATAACCTGACTTACGCGACTCAAGTTTTCCGGCTTGGCTTGCGGCGAGCATTCCGCTTATCTTGTACCGTTCCTTTGCAAACCTCAAGTCCCAGTCGAGTCCACCGACATACGCGGCATTGGAAGCGCGCCGATTTACCGATGTTGCTATCAGTCCGACGCGGGAATTTCCTTCTAAAATGTCTTGTGTCACCCGACCGACAAAGTAATTCGTCAACGGCTCAACGAGATGATCACGGTTCTTGCCTTTTTCCTTAATCCGCGCATACTCCGGCACTGTAACAGCCTCCATGATACCGAAAGAGGTGTTGCTGTTGGTTCTCCCGACGATTTTGGCGGCACCGAGAATCGTTGTTGCTTCTGGACGGCTCAATTCAGTCGTCCCGTCTGGAATTTCAAAATGCCTCGGTTGGCGTCCGATCCGCCGCGAGTAAAAAAATTGATTTTCGCCTTCCCCGAAGTTAAAAATGGATGATCCTTTGACGAAAAAGGGTCTCCGTTCCTCGAAAAACTCCTCGTAAGCAGAGAGATTTAAGGTGGCAGGATCTGCCTCCACCTGTCCAAAATCAGGGTTGATTGTGGCGTTGAGGGTTGTCCCAGTGGTAATTCCATATTGGACATCACCGCCAACATTTCCCCATAAATCAGTCTCTCTGTTTAGGGTCGTTCTACCCATCGCATAGGGTATTAATTCCAAATGACGAGACGGCTGGATATTCTCAATCCCTATTAAATCCCCGAAATGCGATAACCACCCCGCTTCACCTTTTTTAATCAAACGCCAATGGGCACGTTCTTTTCTACGACTGATTTCCCGCTCTACCTGTAGTCCCCATGTATATTTGTCTTTCGGTGAAAAGCGGAACATGTAAAAGGGGATTTTACACTCTACTGCCCATCCGTTTTCGTGAATCCGAGTTTTTGCGTCCCAGACTCCATCCCAGGCGTTGTTCCAGCCTCTCCAGCCGCCCCCTCCGGTAATACCATCTATTACAGAACCGGAAGGATAGATCGTAAACGAGAAGGCTCGCTGCCGATTGTAGTGCGGATCAAGGAGAATCTGGACTTTATCGGATTCAACGTAATCGTCGCGTCTGACGAGACGAGAAACGATTTTATGGGGTTCTTCGTCATAACACATGACCGCGAAATAGACCGCTTCATCATCATAGGCGATTTGGAACGTTGTGCGTTGGGAAGCAGGTTCGCCTTCATCGGGATCGCGCTGACGGAATCCCTCGTGGAGGGGCGCGATCTTCCAGATGTCATCATCTAAAATGCCGTCTAATTGCGGCAGCGCGCCTTTAATGCGGATGGCAGTTGCAACTCTGTGAGCAGATTCTGTTTGCGTTTCGGCTTTTGTTGCGTTTGGAAGTTGTAAAGCAAAAAACGCCGCCAACAACACCAAAGCGCACCAAAAGTCCGATATAATTTTCAAGTCTTCTTCCCTCCATTCATTGCTCGCCCCAGATTCGATTCGGGCAGGTTAAGAGGTTTTTCCATAAAGGATGTTCGTCTCTCCAAGTAAACGCCTTAACTTTGCGTGGCTGTATTTCGTACCTTTTTTATTATTTTGCTGCATATCCGCAAAAAACTCAGCCATCAAGACAATAATGGCGCGATACTCTATGACGACTTCAACATAATTTTTGTCCAACTTCATGAGTCCTTCGGCATAGATTTCAGCGATATTTTCCAGCAAGATAATAAAATCTTTAGGGTATTGGGTCTCATCTTCGAGACCATATTTCTGCATAACTTTTTTCTTTTTAGTTTCTGTAAGCCCCCGATAAACAGACAAAAGATGTTCCCCAAAACATAACAGGTATTCGCCATAGTCATAGTGCGTGTTTTTCCTGAAAAACGTCCGTTCGGCTTCGGTCAAATCGAAACGTTTGTCAAGTGCCAATCCGAAATCTGTTAAATACGGTTTACTTCCGTCTGTGAGGATGTTATTGAAATGAACATCGAAATGGATAATTCCATTTTCGCGTAGAAACGTTATGGCATTCGGTATTTCGTCGATGAACGCGTCTAACTGGTCTATGTTTTTTCTAAACCATTTTGAAAACTGGTAAGGGATATACTCTAAAAACAATGCCACCTCATATTTCGCATTCGTTCTGTCAACGATGTACCTTCCAATATTTTTATTGCTATTCCAGTATTTAACATATCTGTTGTACCATTGCATGTCCAGGTCGGCTTCTCCCGTAGAGCGAGGCATGATTCGGTAATGATACATCAACGGAAAATTCTCAATTACGCCTTGCAGCACCCAATTGGTCGTTCGGATATGTGTCAGAAGTTCGCGAAAAACCCCAAAGCCAGCGGAGCCAACGCCATAGTTGTAGTAGGTCGGCAAATCGTATAGATTCTTCGTCGAGAACATGTGATTGTATTCAAGGTCGGTGAGTGGGATCTTCTTAACGAATACTTTTGATTTTCCTAATTTGATGATATGGTTTTCACCCCAACCGCGTGTGTTTCCTTTACTCTCAAAGAAGGAATTTAAGTGTTCGTTATCAAGGTATACGAGACGCGTACTGAGTTGATAGTATTTATCTGTTCTGGTTTTTAAATCGTTTTTCATGATTTTTTCCTGAAAGCAGCAACAGCGTCGTCTTCGCTTTCAAAACTTTTAAAGACGGTGACTAATCGTGCCATGACAATGAGGTTCTTGACATGTTTGTTCACATTAATGATTGCGATCTGTCCACCGCACGGATGAATGTTAGAATAGATTTTCATGAGGGCCCCAAGTCCAGAACTATCCATTCCAGTTACCTCTTTAAAGTCAAATACCAATCTCGGAGGTGAGACGTGCGTGGCAAGTGTTTCCTCTATAGTTTCCGAAACTTCTTTGACACCTGGGGTGATAATTCTGCCGCTCAGCTTGAAAATAATGACTCCTTCTTTTTCAGACACGGTGGTTACCATAGTATCCTCCTAATACTGTTCATTTGAATTATAGGTGAGTTTTTCAATCAGGGGATCTAACTTAGATTTCTGTTTGGCTTTTTCACTCTGTTACATTCCGAACCAATACCGGCATTTTATTAGGAAAATGTTTTTCCCTTCGTCTGTGAAACTGTTCCCCAAGCGATGCAGGGGACGAAAATCAAGATCCGAATCATTTCTCCATTGAAATCCGATTTCTGTTAAAGAATTCAGATTTTTTGAGGAGCAACTGGCACATTGTGCCCGATAAGGACAGAGGTAGGCAGGTGCTAATTGCGTCTCGATCCCTCAACCAACCGTTCTATCCTTCCGTTGGTGTATAATGATACGATTGCCGTCAGGATCTTCGACGATTGAGGGGCTGGGTTTCAGTTGCAGCACGAACGTGCCTTTAAGAATCTTTCGTTGCTGCTTTGAGGACCTTTTTAAACTTCATCGGTTTCATCATTTAGGATCTTTGTGTTTAAGCATTTTAAGGCAAGTTCGATAATTTCCTGGAGATATTGTTCCGGATCTTCACCGATATCAAAGTCACGAGGATCCAACCATTTCTTTCCATTAATCAGTCCAAGCATTTCGTCTCCAATCCAGTAGTTGACCCGGTCAGCGCGTTTAAGTTGATGCTCGCGAAGAATAACGATATCACCGACCTCTGCTACAGCCGCCTTAACCACATGCCGAACCCATTCAAGTCCGCTGAGTCCGTGACCGCAGTTAGAACATTGGACATCCCAGAATACATCCAGAACAACCTTACCCTTGATAAGCTCTACTTGTGGTATCGTCCTCATGCGAGGTATTAGCGACGCATTCTGATTGGATTTAAAAGCCTTCACTGCAAGAAAGTAAAGCTGTCCTGGATCGTTGGTAATTCTATAACCGCGCTGAATTAATAAGTCTCTCATGCGATGTCCTACCAAGGAGACACCTCGGCCAACCTCACGAGATTCCTGCTCAACGACATCGAGTAATAACCGAGTGGGTTCACCACCGTCCGAGTCTGTTTCGTCCCATAAACAGTGAATAGCGTTAATGTTTTCGCCGATAATATTGTCCAAGGCTTCTTCATTTGATGTATTTTCATCCCAAAACTATTTATTGCGTTTTAACTTTTGCGTAATGCTTCAATCGGAGGAAGCGAGGATGCTTTAATTGCGGGATATAGACCAAACGAGATACCGATTATCGCTGAAAACGATACGGAAATCAGAACCCATCGCCAAGAGATAACGGCGGGCCATTCGGGGACGATCTTAACGATTTTGACGGCGAGTACCGCCATACCTTCACCCGCGAACATGCCCAACCCAATGCCGATTGCACCGCCGATCCCACACATTATGATTGCTTCTATCAGAAATTGAAGTAAGATATCAAAGGATTTCGCACCGAGTGCTTTTCGGAGTCCAATTTCTCGCGTGCGTTCGGTGACAGCAACGAGCATCATGTTCATGATTCCGATACCGCCGACAAGGAGTGAGAACCCTGCAATGCTTCCCAGAGTGATTTTTATGACTTTACTGATTTTCTCTAATTGCGCCATGCCGGCGTGCATCTCAAAGATTCCGATGAAGTCGTCTTGATTTTTGTGCCTTTTTCTCACGACAGTTTTCACC
Organism: Candidatus Poribacteria bacterium; assembly: GCA_965208635.1. Classification (GTDB taxonomy): domain Bacteria; phylum Poribacteria; class WGA-4E; order WGA-4E; family WGA-3G; genus WGA-3G. The sequence goes on along the minus strand of OZ242349.1, from coordinate 2,493,936 downwards.
TCTTCAATTGCCGTGGGAACATCCTCAACAGTATTTGCAAAGATCAAGATATACTCAATATGGTCATTACCAGTGAAGCGTTCTTGCGCGGTTGATATAGGAATAAAGGCAATATTGTCGAAACTCCAACCGAATCGAAGACTTGTCCCTCTCTGCATGAGCGTGCCAACGACTATAAAGCGTTCTGTGAATCGCTCCGCTTTTTTCCGTCCCCATTGACCGTGAGAATAATTATTTCTCCTTGCGATTTTAATTTCTTGCCCTAAAGGAGATTTATCACCGAACAAGGCGGTTGCGACCTCATCTCCGAGCACACAGATTTTCGCTGCGTTTTCAACGTCTTTATCTGTGATAAAACGTCCCTCTTTGAGATCCCAGTCCATTGCGGTGTCATAGGCAGTATCTACACCGGCCCAGCCCGCCCGGGTTTCAGTGCCGCCTGGAGCCTGGATAAGGACCCCTGACCAGTTCACGATTTTCGACGTGACAGCTTTAACGGATGGACACTCTGTCTCGATTGCCAAGACATCTCCATATTCCAGATATTCATTGCTACGGTTGCGGACCCATCGATTATTTACGCGTTTCCACCCCATGCGGTACATTACAAGTTTATTAGCACCCCCCAGTTTTTGTACGTCTTGCCGGACAATCTCCTTGGCACCATCGCCAATTGCTATCATTGCCAGAACCGAAGCAATCCCGATGATAATCCCAAGCATTGTTAGTAGGGAGCGCAGTTTGTTTGAACGAATTGCAGCAATCCCGATGAATATCCCCGCGATTATACGCACTTCATTCCTCCGAGAATTTTGGTTAAGTTTGTGTGTAACGTGAAACTAAAATTAAAATCCAATGTGAACGAAAAACTTCAAAATTCCTGCCCACTCTTCAGCGATCAACATCTGCCTCTTGCGAGAGAAATCCACCCAGTCTTTCAACAAAAGGAAGAAGTATCTCTGTATTTTCTGTTGGATTTAAGGCATATTCCAATGCCTGCCGCATGGTTGCCTCCTCTTGTGGATAGAATTTGGCAAACAGTTCATAGCAGTAATACAGATCGCGAGAGAAGACCTTAGCACGCGACACTACGAGTGCCATACCGGCTCGTAGAAACCGCTTACAGATCCATGTGCAGTACGCCTTGGTCTGTTCCGGCTCAGGGTCCTTTATACCCTCATGAAAGTAGGAGACGATCTCGGAGATATAGTCGCTCTGGAACTTTAAATTAGCCGCAATCGTTTCAAGTTTAACGGGGGGAATACGAGGAATCAGATTTTCCCCATGCACACAGACTGCGTTAAGTTTTAGCCACCATTTTCCTTCAAGGTTTTTACAGAAGGGTTCCTCTCGATTGAACCAGATTTCCGGACGCGCAGAAAACGGAAAGCGTTTCATGTATTGCTCGCTGACCTGCTTTGTCCAGTCCAATTCATTTTTCTTTTTAGGGGGATTTCCACGAAGTAGCGCGAAAGAATCAAGGTCGGATATGCCTTCAACAGCCAGTCCTCGCGCAACGGACCCTCGGATATAAACACTGTGAAGGCGTTTGCCGAGGTGTTTGATGTATGCTCTTTTAATGAAATTGACTGCTTCATCCCAAGGTGGGACGATTTTGTCCAAACTGACATCGGGAATGAGATATCCATCTTTATCAGTGCTTAGGACGGCACCGTGCTTTTGAATTTTAATCATTACAATTGTATCCTCAGAGGATTTTTACAGATAAGACACGCTTGGGAAGCGCGCCTCATCTACAAAAGATTGACGAAGCTATCAGCACTCTCTCTGATAGGTGGTGGACATGTCCCGAATGTAGGTCTCGCCACGATAGAGACATCAACGCTGCGATAAACATTTTACGGGCAGGGATAGCCGTGACCTAAACATGATATGCCTGATGCTCGCTTCAGAGTTTCAGGGAATTGCCTGCTGGTGGAGACAATGTAAGACGGAAACCGACCTTCGGGAAAACCGCTATTGTCTACGAATCTGAGGTTTCCCTACCTTTAGGTAGTGGATGCTATCACAAAGATGGGAGCTTTTGCCACGGTTTGCGGCGATCATGTCGGAAGCGATAGCGGGATTCGGTGCAGTCTACTCCGGGCATATTTGTCTCCAACACGTCAAAAGTCTCCTCAATCAATTCGTGCATCATGTCCAGCCCTTCTGATGGTGGCGTAAAAAAAGCGCGTTCAAGCCGAAGTCCGAGGTTTATGGGAGCTATCTTTAGATGAGGTATCAGCTGTATCAGGTACGGATCAGCATCCAGTGGAAGTTTGATGCCATTCGTCAAGCATAATGCACGCAAAACGAAATCTGCGTATGCTTCCATTTCTTGCCAGAAAAAGCAAGGTTCTTGGCGGACTGCGTAGAAAATAGCACGGTTCCAAGCGAACCATGGTGCGTCCAAATGCTCAATCAGAAGTTCTGCTGCTATGCGAGTGTTACATCGTTCGATCTTAGGAGAATAAATGATAGATGAATCCGGTGTACTGTCTTCAATAACTTTCTTTACTGCATCCAACCCAATGTCATTCTGGACTCCTGCAATAAAGTCCAGAGTTTCCAAACAGAGCTCACGTAGCACTTCAAACCCCGCTGTGGGATTGCGATCGAAAACTGACCATAGCCTCTCATGAAGGTCCGTGAAGTTATGTTCGACCTGGCTGATCGACCACTGAATCCATTTCACATTCGCCAATTCGTGATGGACTAAACAGATTATATTGATAAGTGCTGCGATGATATCTGCCTGTTGATCCCTACAGATGATATATTCATCAGTCGGCGTGCTTGCTACTTTCTCCCAATTGTTGACCAACCGACGCAACTGAACTTTCAACCAATCCAATCTGCGAACTTCAAATTGCTGGCGCAGTGTCCTTTGCCAGTTTTTCACTGGGTCCGGATTGTGTATAGGGACACATGCCCATAGAAAATTTCTTAACTCCCCGAATCTTTCACCGTCTTCCATTGCTTCATGAACCTCATCCAATGTCGCGGGGATAAAGTCAATCTTGAAAGCATCAATCATTGAACTACCTCCAATGAGGACTGTCTCATCATCAACAGGTGTCCCTATAGCACTGAAAAGCGTGCAACGATCTGTAGGGGTAGGCGTATCTGTCCAGATAGGGCAGATTTCCAGATCTGAGTATTCATCTGCACATCCACGCCCGACTGATCCGCCTACTACTACAGCGATAATATCGTCTCTTTTTAGAAAAAGCGAGGTTACTTCTCGCGCGAGTTCAAGTCTTAATCGGCTATGTGCAGTGGGGTATATAGGAGTTCCCATCTTAATTTTTTGACACCTCAACTTTGCAGATCTTTAACTACATTGAGTTCACGTCTTAATACTACATCCCAAACCAATACCGACATTTGATGAGAAAGATGTTTTTCCCTTCGTCTGTGAAACTGCTCCCCAAGCGGTGCAAGGGGCGAAAATCGAGATCTGCTTCCCTCACTGACTCTAAAGCCGCTTCACGGGATTGAGTCCAGACCAGAAATAGCGTGCTGCCAGGTTGGAATTCCCAACGGAGGACGGTGTTGCCACGCAAAGACCGACGATGGAAATTACGATTTTCGTTTAGCGCGTAAGGCTTGAATTTGTAAGACATCGGTTCTATCAATTCTTTGAAATTTTTATAGTCCCCGACGGTAATGAAGGGTTGTACATAGAATTGAAGACTCAGTGTTGGCGTAAAACTGATGTTCGCACGTGTCGTGAAATCGAGCGTTCGGGTTATTAACTCTCCATAGACGTAATGTTTCTTGAGGTGTCCATTGATATTTTCTTCGATCAGTTCTACCCACTGGGCATCCTTGACCTGATAAGCATAACTGGGACCAATACTAAACTCAATGTTAGATGCGGCTCGGATACGAAGGCCAACATCCACATTGTAGTCATACGATCGCCCATCGTCATTCCAAGCAAACACAGGATTCAATTCCAACCGAATCATTTTTCGGCTGTCTGTAGAAATCCGTGTAAAAACCCACCAACCCGGCGGATTCTTAATCAGGGTGCCACCGCGCCTAACATCATCATCATTAAAGGATTCTAAGACGCGACCCACCCACAGGTCATAGTCCCAATAGTTTTTCAAGCGTCCGTCTGTCCACACCTCGGAGTAGCGACTGATACTGATTCTGTTGTAATTCCAGTGTCGCCAGCCGTAGAGTCCAAAAACGACACGCCGGAAAATGCTGAACGGTTTCTCCTTCCTCACGGTGAAGTCGTAATTCCACTGGATCATGTCGGAACGTCGATGGTAGCCGAGGTCGTTAATTTCAAAATCAGGAGAGAGTACGCTTAAATTGGTTTCAAACCTCAACCACCCACCGCGTTTGTCTAACTCAAGATGCGCGAGATACCCTGACTTACGTGCATCCAACTTCGCCGCTTGACTCGTTGCCAAGGTGCCAGCTATCTGGTATCGTTCCTTCGCAAACTTCAAATCCCAATCAAGTCCACCGACATAAGCAGCATCGGACGCTCGTCGATTGACTGCCGTGGTTATCAGACCGACCTGCGAATTCCCCTTCAGCACATCTTGATTGAGTCGCCCGACAAAGTAGTTGGTTAAGGGTTCAACGAGGTAATCACTACGATTGCCGCCCTTCTCGATTTGGGCGTATTCCGGCGCAGTGACGGCTTCCATGATGCCAAAGGAAGTTCCACCTTGCGTTCTGCCCACAATTTTGGCAGCACCGAGAATCGTTGTCGCTTCTGGACGACTCAGTTCGTCGGTGCCTTCGGGCAGGTCAAAATACCCCGGCTGTCGTCCAATCCGGCGTGAGTAAAAGAAACTATAGTCGTTATTTCCAAAGATGGATGCCCCTTTGACAAAGAACGGACGACGCTCCCGAAAAAATTCCTCATAAGCAGAAAGATTTAAAGTGGCAGGATCTGCCTCTACCTGTCCAAAATCAGGATTGATGGTGGCGTTGAGTGTCGTTCCGGTGGTAATCCCATATTGGATGTCAGTGCCAACATTCCCCCATAGTTTGGTTTCGCGGTTGAGGGTCGTCCGCCCCATGGCGTAAGGCAGCAATTCCAAATGACGGGACGGATGGATATCTTTGATGCCGATTAGGTCTCCAAAGCGAGAAATCCAACCAGGTTCATCCTTTTTAACCAAACGCCAATGGTCATTTTCTTTTTTTCGACTAATATCTCGCGTTACCTGGAGTCCCCAGGTGTATTCATCTTTCGGCGAAAAACGTAATACATGAAAAGGGATTTTGTATTCCGCCGCCCACCCATTTTCATGAGTTTGTGTCTTTACTTCCCACACACCGTCCCATGTGCTGTCCCACCAACCACTGTCGCCAGCGATACCGTCTGTCACAGAACCAGAAGGATAGGCAGTAAACCAGAAAGCACGCTGTCGATTGTAATGCGGATCAAGTTGAATGTGGATTTTATCCGATTCAACGTAATTGTCGCGCCTGACGAGTTGGGAAACGATTTTATCGGGTTCACTGTCGTAGCACATGATTCCAAAATAGATCGCCTCGTTATCGTAGGCGACTTGGAACGTGGTGCGTTCAGAGGCGGGTTTCCCTTCATCGGGATCGAGTTGACGAAACCCTTCATGGAACGGTGCGGTTTTCCAGATGTCATCATCCAAAACACCGTCTAACTTCGGCGGTGCCCCGTTAATTCGGACGGCTGTTGCGACTCTATGAGCGGATTCTGTTTCTGTTTCAGCTTGCAGGGTGCTTGGGAATAGTAAAGTAGAAAACGCTGAAGATAATACCCAAACACGCCAAAAGATCGAGATAATTTTCAATCGTTTTACCTCTGTTCCCGATAGAGTGATTAATCTATACACTGAAACCTAATTCGGATCAAAAACTTCAGAATTCTTGGGATTGGTCAGAAATTTCTGTTCCGCATTGTGAGTAGAGGTCGCCCTACGTTGAACATCGGTTTGGCAACAGCAATAGAAAGCAGGCTTATATTGGGTAAATAGTTGTATTTAATCTTTGCGGAGTGCTTCAATCGGGGAAAGCGTGGAGGCTTTAATTGCGGGATACAGTCCAAATGAGATACCGATTACCGCCGAAAATGATACAGAGATCAGTATCCATTCCAAGGAGATGACAGCGGGCCATTCGGGGACGACTTTAGCGATTTTAACAGCAAGAATTGCCATACCTTCACCTGCCAGAATGCCCAATCCAATGCCGATTGCGCCGCCTACACTACACATTATTACTGCCTCTATTAGAAACTGAAGTAGGATATCCAAAGACTTCGCACCGACTGCTTTTCGGAGTCCGATTTCACGGGTGCGTTCGTTGACAGCAACTAACATCATGTTCATAATCCCGATACCGCCGACAAGGAGCGAAAATCCGGCGATGCTCCCCAAGGCTATTTTTATCACTTTACTAATCTTTTCGAGTTGTCCCATACTGTCTTTCATGACCCAGAGTCGGAAGAAGTCATCTTGGTTCTTGTGTCGTTTCCTTATCACTGTTTTCACTTCTTCAATGGCTTTAGGGACATCTTCCACGGCATGCGCGTGAATATCGAGTACTCTTACCCGATCATTTCCAGTGAAGCGTTGTTGTACTGTTGTGAGGGGAAGATATACGACTTGGTCAAAACTGTGCCCATACCGAAGGCTATGCCCGCGAGGTGTCAATGTCCCGACAACCGTAAAGCGCTCTGTTTTTCGTTGGTGCCGTTCTCTCCTACGGCCCGTGCCGATTTTAATCTCTTTTCCCAATGGTGATTCGTTAGGAAATAAAGCCTCAGCGGTCTCAATACCTAACACACAGACTCTCGTAGCATTGGTAATATCTTCGTCAGTAATAAAACGACCTCTGTGAACGTTCCGGTTCATCGCCTCTCTATAAACAGGTGTCACCCCATAATATACGCTTCGAGTCTCGGTCCCGTCTTCCGCTTGAATAAGCACACGTTCCCACTCCGCGAGTCTTGGAACAGCCAGTTTTACTGAGGGACATTCAGCCTCAATTGCCAGGGCATCTTCATATTTAAAGTACTCATTACTCCGATTACGCACCCATCTGTTCTCAACTCGTTTCCAGGAACTGTAATAAAGTTTGAACATGTTAGCACCACCAAATCTTTCTACCTCGTCAAGCACGAGCATCTTGGCACCATCACCAATTGCTATCATCGCAAGGACTGCTGCAACACCAATGATAATACCAAGCGTCGTCAACAAGGAGCGCAGTTTGTTGCTACGGATCGCAGAGATTCCAATGGATATTCCCTCAGCTATGTGCATTTCATCTCTCCGAAAACTGGTGGTTCATCCGATTCTATTTTTTCATATCACATGCCAAACCAATACCGACATTTAATGAGGAAGATGTTTGTGCCTTCATCTGTGAAACTGCTGCCTAAGCGATGCAACGGACGAAAATCAAGATCCGATTCCCGAATGGATTCCAAGGCAGCCTCACGCGATTGAGACCAGACCAAAAATAGCGTGCTGCCGGGACGGAATTCCCAGCGTAGAACAGTGTTCCCCCGTAGCGACCGCCGATGGAAGTCGCGGTTTTCGTTCAAGGGATATGGTTTGAACTGATAGGATTTCGGTTCGATTAACTCCTTGAAGTTGGTATAATCCCCAATCGTGATAAAGGGTTGCACGTAGAATTGAAGACTCAACGTTGATGTAAAACTAACATCTGCACGGGTCGTGAAATCCAAGGTTCGGGTTTTAAGTTCACCGTAGATATAGTGTTTCTTCATCTGCCCATTGTGATTTTGTTCAATCTGCTTCACCCATTGTGCATCGCGCATTTGATAGTTATACCTTGGTCCCAGGGTAACCTCAATGTTTGATGCCAGCCGAATGCGTACGCGGAGTCGAACATCGTAGGCGTACGAACGTTTATCGTCATCCCATGAGAAAATTGGATTGAGTTCGAGATGTACCATTTTGCGACTATCCGTAGCGAGACGTGTGTATACCCACCAGCCCGGAGGGTTCTTAATAAGTGTTCCCCCACGTCTTGTATCCTCATCAGAAAACGATTCTAAGTTGCGACCCACCCACAAGTCATAGTTCCAATAGTTTTTTAAGCGGCCGATTGTCCATATCTCTGAGTAACTATTGATATTGACTCTGTCATAATTCCAAGTCCGCCAGCCATAAAGTCCAAATCGCATATAGCGAAAGATACTAAACGGCTGTTCTTTCCGTATTGTAAGATCGTAATTCCATTCTACAATGTCACTCCGTCGCCGATAGCCGAGGTCGTTTATCTCGAAATTAGGGGAGAGTGCCCTAAAATTGGTATCAAACCTCAACCACCCCCCACGTTTCCTAAATTCAAGGTGGGTGAGGTATCCCGATTTCTGTGCATCCAGTTTTCCTGCTTGACTCCCTGCAAGAGTGCCACCTATCTGGTACCGCTCTTTTGTGAACTTCAAATCCCAATCAAGACCACCGACATACGCAGCAGTGGATGATTGTCGATTGACCGCCGTCGTTATCACGCCAACACGGGAATTCCCTTTGAGTACATCCTGGTTGATTCTGCCGACAAAGTAGTTAGTTAAGGGCTCAATGAGATATTCGCGGCGGTCGCCCGTTTCCTCAATCCGTGCGGGGAGACCTGTTTCCTCAATCTGTGCATACTCTGGGGCAGTAACTGCTTCCATGATGCCGAAAGATGTTCCGCCTTGCGTTCTGCCCACAATCTTAGCTGCACCGAGAATTGTTGTCGATTCAGGACGGCTGAACTCCTTCACTCCGTCAGGAATATCAAAATATCCTGGGAGCCGTCCGATTCGGCGGGAGTAAAAGAAACGATAGTCGTCGGTTTGAAAGATGGATGCGCCTCTGACAAAGAACGGACGGCGTTCTTCAAAAAATTCTTCGTATGCCGAGAGGTTTAGAGTCGCTGGATCTGCTTCTACCTGTCCAAAATCGGGATTGATGGTGGCATTAAGTGTCGTTCCGGTGGTGATTCCATATTGGATATCGGTACCAACATTCCCCCATAAATCGGTTCCGCTATTGAGAGTTGTACGTCCCATGGCGTAAGGCATAAACTCCAGATGACGGGACGGATGGATGTCTTTGATGCCAGCCAAGTCACCTAAACGGGCTACCCACCCTGGTTCATCTTTCTTAATCAAACGCCAATGGGTCTCCTCTTTCTTTCTGCTGATAGTCCGATTGACTTGGAGTCCCCAAATATATTCATCCTTTGGGGAAAAGCGCAATATATGGAACGGGATTTTATACTCGACTGACCAGCCATCTGAGTGAATCTGCGTCTTAGCATCCCATACACCATCCCATGTTCTATCGGGCTGTTTGTTATCCGAAATGATCCCATCTGTAACAGACCCAGAAGGATGAACTGTAAACCAATAGGCACTCTGCCGGTTGTAGTGCGGATCAAGGTTAATGTTGACTTTATCTGAGTCAACAAATACATTATCCCGCCTAACTAATTGGGCAACGATTTTATCGGGTTCACTATCATAGCACATGATCCCAAAATAGAGTGCCTCGTCATCATAAGCGACTTGGAAGGTAGTGCGTTCGGTTGCTGGTTTGCCTTCATCGGGGTCGCGTTGCCGGAAACCTTCGTGAAGTGGAGCGATTTTCCAAATTTCGTCATCTAAAACACCATCCAACCGTGGTGGCGGACCACTCATACGGATCGCGGTTGCGGTTCTATGAAATGGAATTTCTTCGCTTTCAGCTAACACATCACCTGGGAGGTAAGCCACCCCGAAAATTAAAACAAGCGTCCAGATATTCCAAAACCTCAAATCAATTTTCACAGATTTCCTCCCCTGACAATAAGCGAATATCGAAACTCGACGTTTCAGCGATTCTCGTCCGTCCATAAGCATTGATGGGACTCATTCTTCTGATAAGGGACTATTTTTGACAAGTTTCCTAATTTATATGCTGGAAACTTATGCCCTGCCTCTATAATGTAACCCTCATTCGTAAGGATAGGGAACTCTAATTTGGCGAGAGAATCATAGGGTTCGATCTCCAGCCGTACCTCCTGCTCACCTGCCACTGTTTTGTAAAAAAATTCTGAGGAATGGCTTTCATGTTTTGAAATCACGATCACACCAGACTGTCTAACGCTTCCGTCGGATGCGCACACTCTCAAACCGACTATAAGATCGTCGGTTGGGTGGGGATCTGATTTTACTTTAAACCATAAGCCGTTGAGTGAGCCATCCGCAATGCCCTCGCTGGGGGCGAGTATTTGAAAAGCGACACTTGGAATCTCGTTCATAATTGATTCTCCTGTTTTGAACTATTTTTCGGAAACCGTCGTCCTTGTGTAGCAAGACCACCACTATATTTCTGGTTTCCGTTTACCTGTTTATCTCGATTTGAGGGTGTTAACCAACAAATGAGATGCCTGAAAATTATTTTGCTATCTCCCATAAGACGATTGTGCTATCAGCACTCCCACTTGCGAGAAGGCTCCCATCAGGGTTGAAAGCAACGCTCAAAACGCTGCCCGTATGTCCCGTGAGGTCGCTTTGTGAGCACCACTGGCAAGGTCCCATAACCGCACTGTGTTGTCCAAACTCCCACTTGCGATTGTATTACCATTAGGACTGAAGGCGACACTCCACACCCAATCGGTGTGTCCTGTGAGCACTCTCCTTACTTTCCCAGTTCCAGTATCCCACAATCGTATTGTTCCATCCTCACTTGCACTCGCAAACACGCTACTATCAGGTTTGAAAACCACACTATTGACAGGCGATGTATGTTCAGTGAGCGTTTCTTTGTGAGTGCCATTCGTTGAATCCCACAGTTTTATAGTGGTGTCCAAACTTGCACTTACAAGCGTAGCACCGTCCAGAGAGAAAATCACGGAACGAACAGATCGGGTATGTCCAGTGAGTACAGCAGACTTTATCGTTTTCGTGATTCAGTTCTCCATATTTTATGGTGAAATCTAATAATGTATAATCCCGTCTTGTTAGGATTTTGATTGGGTATTTCTTCGCGCTTTGCAAGCGCGCCAATAAACACCATGCTCGGAGAGTATCAAACTCTGCCATAGGTCGGTTTCAGAGACAATCCATGTTCTGGTGTGTTTGGGCAAATTGCGTATCAATCTGCGGGCAAAGGGATGGTTTGGATTCCCACCAAACAGGGTGTAGGGGGGAAGCATTAACTGCGCGACTTGCGGGTCGGTTAATGAATCAACGAATGCTGCTCCGTGATACCCATCAAGTATCCCGTCAATCAGGATACATTTCCGTCAATGGTTCTCAAATAATCCTATAAGGATATGTCGTTGAGTTGTACAACACAAAAAACGATGATGAATGTCCAGAAGTTCCGAGAGTTCCATTCAATTGCCAATGATTTTTCCTCTCCCTTTTCAGGATGGTTTACCCAATTAAACCCGAATTTGGAGAAAAAAATTGGATTTTTTAGGAGCCATTTACCTTGGTGTTTGATGAGAAGGATGGAACGCTATAGCGAGGTCCCGTGGTTGCGCATTCCGCATGCGAATTATTGAAAATGTTAACGTTGAATTGACGACTGCATCGTAAAGGGGCCATAAAGAGGGCATAATCCTTAATTCAACGCCGAAGTCGATTAAGGCTTTCAACAGATCATCGATGCAAACAACAGATAACGGGGTAACACGTTGATGCGAGATATAGTATTGTGTTCTTTCATCTTCAAGAGCAAGTTTAAACTTATCAGCAGAAAGGTGGTAACGATAGATTTTAGTCCTTCGCACTGTTTCGAACCAGCAACTTTCAATGGCCACAACACACCGCACACTACTATGCCCAAAAAACAATTGAACGTCTCGTGCGGAAGTCTGTTCGTCAGCGCGGAAGGTCACGCGGGGGCAGTCGCGGGGTAGGAGATATTTATACATAGCTACCTCGGATATACCCCACACAACTGCTCCCAACTCAGGCGTTGAGAACCGCGGTTCAAAGTAGGAGATGTCTGGCTCCTCGCTAAAGTGGTATATCATCATTCAAACGTGTAGGACTCGTTAAGTAGCAATTTGGATTTATGGAAGGGTAAGGTTGCAAACCTCGCCAGCGAAGGAGAGGTGTTTTGTGTTTTTAGAGGGTCCATGTACTTCTGGATTTTACTATAAATTACGAGAAGAAGGGTTCGTAGTGAGACGATTGAGCACCTCTATCAAGGTATAATGAATATTGAAACCCGATTCGGCTAAAAAACTTCAGAATTTCTGAGAATTAGTCAGAAACCTCTGCTCCGCATTGTGGACAGGTGTCGCCCCACGTTGAGCGTTTGCCTTCGCCGCAAACATCACAGACACCGAGTGGATATTCATCGGGTTTCGCCCGAGCACCGCCTTTCTTGTAGGTGATGATACGCCACACCGTCTCACCATCCTCTTCGTAGCAGAGCCAAACACCTTCTTTTCTGCCATCGGCGGAGCTACCATCATGTTCCCGATAGGGACCACCCCATTTGCGGTTCCCGTTCTCGTAATAGCACATGTACTCGCCTTCGTTCTTGCCATCACGAAAGGAGGCTTCGCTTGCCGTGTTTCCGTTTTTGTGGTACTGGATCCAAAGCCCTTCTTTTTTACCTTCAATGTAGCGACCTTCGCTGCGCTTGAATCCATTGGCGTAATAAGTAACCCAATAGCCGTGTTTCTTGCCATTGAGCATCTCACCCTCTATAAGTGATTTCGCCATTTTTCTAATTTTCCTTGCGGTTTTAAGGGCAATCAGTTATCAGCAATCAGCCGTCAGTAAAGAGGACGCACAACTCAAACGAGAACCGTTCCTGCTAAAAGTCTTACTGACTACTGACCGCTGACTGCTATTCTTCTGATGTTTCCCCAAGTTGTTGTCAATCTATCAAGTGGGGAAACGGATAGTGCTTTCTCAAGTCCTTTTTCCATGATGGTATTCAGGTCTTCTTCGCTGAGAGCAGTATTGAAGATAGCGACTTCGTCAAGGACCCCCGTAAAGTCCCATCCCGCTCCACCTTTCCAACGGGTTAACCAGATCGAACCACCATCGTGTTGCTGACTGAAATCGGGTTTTCCTACACCTAAATCCGCGACCGCCTCGCCATCAACATAGAGGATAAGCGTCTTACCGTCGTGTGTTAAGGCGACAAAACTCCACTCGTCCATCTCCCAAGTACCACCGCGGATTTGACTACTGTCTATTCCGCCTTTGAGGAAACTGCCATAAAAGTCAGTCGGACCGATAAGAATGTTCGGATTATGCCAATCCCGTTCTATGAGTCGAACGTGCGGACCGGAAGGGTTACGAAGCGGTTTTGCCCAGAGCAGATATGTAAATCCGTCAAGGAAGTCATCGGTGGTCTTACTCGCTGGAATAACCACATGACTGGCTCCGTCAAATTCGATGCCCATGCCTTCCTTTCCTTCGACCCGTTTCGCATCAACAATTTCTCCGTCGTTCCCGTTCGGTGAGGCATCTTTAACCACATCCCCTTTTCCGTGATCAAAGAGCCACATTCCCATAAGGGTTTCTGGATCAATTTTCGCTGTGCTTTCCTGAACCCATATTCCTGCAATAAAGAGAACCGTCATAGCAATCAAAGCATTCATAACTTTCATCGTTTTAGCCTCCTTTTTTTAACAGTTATCAGTTGTCAGTTATCAGTAGGCGTTTGGAACGGTTGCGTTTTCTTTGAATACCCCAAGTGTTACTGGCAACTGTCAAGAGGTTCCAGTTCGTTACCGCACTGCGGACACGTATTTCCCCACCTCAAACGTCTACCTTCGCCGCAAACTTCGCAGACACCCAGCGGGTGTTCATCCGGTTTCGCGCGACTTCCGCCCTTTTTGTATGTTACGATTAGCCACACCGTCTTGCCATCGTCCTCGTAACTGTAAAAGGGACCCTCTTTTTTACCATCGTAGGATTTGCCTACATGTGTAGGAAAAACACCACTGGATCTGAGGTTTCCATTTTCATAATAGGTGAAACAAGGACCTTCGTATTTTCCATCGCGGAAGGAGGATTCGCCTGACTTGTTCCCATTTTTGTGATAATTGATCCAAGCTCCGTCCTTTTTACCGTGAATGTAGTTACCTTCGCTTCGTCTAAATCCGTTGGCATAATAGGTAACCCAATACCCATGCTTCTTGCCATCTACCATTTCACCATCGGTGAGTGATCTCGCCATAATTGCATTTATGGGACGCGACATGTCCGGCATGTGCTTGCAAAAAACGCTGTGACAGCGCGTTCCAACGCCTCCTATCGATTTTAAGATTCAAGAATCACTCTTACAAGTCACGGACGTTACATTGTCAAATAGGATCCACACAATTTCGATACAAAAGTGTGTCCGAGTAAGTCTCGGTGTTGATCCTTGAAGTTGTTTATCTGTGGACGGCACGACGGAGCGTGCCTACTACCTTGCACCGATTTTTTTCAAGTACGTAAGTCTTATTAGATGTCGCTGGTGAGGATAAACCCCCAATCCCATTTCTCCATACGATGATGAACGACCGTGGCTGTGGCTGATGGATAAATCGCTTGATGTTTCAAGACCTCAATCAGTGGATGATCCATCGAAACACAGAACATGTGGAGAGAACCATCGATCGGTTGGGTTAGCCCCTGCTCTGCACACGGACCAAACTGAACGTGTAACAGTGGCATCGGGGCGCGAGTGCTTTGCAAGATGATGTCCTTTTTGCCTTCTAACGATAAATAAGAAACACACCCAAGGTGTTCTCGTAAGATTGGTTCAACTTTTTGCATTCTCTTGGCATCTAAGAAGACAATCGCCAATTTTGTTGCGATTGACATCGGCGCGAGTGGAAAACGTTTTAGCATGAGTGCAACGCGGTTCGGACGCTCTCTATCCGCATCCATGGAGATGGCATACACGTGCGGGGAGAGCGGATACAGTTTTGGAAAGGCGTGGACAAATATTGAGACAGGAAGATATCGTCCGCGGTATTCAGGATGAACTTTCAAGTCACAAAGATACCACACCGTCTTTAGCTCTTCACGGCTCGCTAGGGGGACCCGGCGCAAGATCGCAGCAACTACCGCTACCACTCGATCTCCATCAAGCACCACGTAGTAGTGAAGCTGCCCCAGACGCGTGAAGAAAGCAAAATAATCTTCACCGTGGTCAATCTCAAATCGATCTTCACCCAACGGATAACTTGTTCCCTTTTCTAAGCCCGCGATCTGAGATTGGAAAACTTTCCATTCCTCACTGTGTAATTCTTTGATATTCAAAGAACGGTTTATCCGCATCGGATACCTCAATATCGCTACGATGCGCGTGTATGGGGTCCGCGTACATCGCGATAGATGCGACGTTTTCGTGCCTTGTAAAGACCTTCATAGAGCGAATCGAAGACGCATGCCCCAAGACGCAATCCCTGTTCAATGTAGTATCTATTTTCGACATCAGCCTCCCATGCGGGACCCAGCACATCAAAGAAATCGTCCGCATGTTTAATATCAAGGTCTTCATGGAGATTATAGTGAATCAGTTTTTCCACAGGGATCCAGGCATGACTCACAACCTGTTCGCCGAGCCATCCTGCAATGTCTGAAAACATCCGCTCAATGATTCCCATGACACCAGCACCAATTAAGTATTCATCCATCACACAAGCACCGACAAGCACTGTATTAAAGGCGCGAACTTCGGGCCACATTGCACGTTTGGCAATATCTTCGGGTTTAATTTCGGCTAACCTGTCAAGAAAAGCGAGAAATGTTTTCTCGTGCATGAGTGACGTATTGCCTTCACCATGTTCCTCCCAAACATTGCGAATAACCTCTAAACGCAATTCTGATGTCGGGATCTTGGCAGCGAGTGCCGCCATCGGACGATTGAAGAACACGACGGCAAAATAGAATTGAATTTGTGTTTCCACAAAATCATCAAAATCAAAAGTTCCGTCTCGTAAAGATTGAAAGTAGGGATTCATCCACACATTCGTCTCTTCCAAGATGTTGTCAATACTTGCGTTCACTGGCAGTTACCTCCTTTTCCCTACATGAACGCTGGAATAAAATAAACTACGTTCAGTGTCGTGGAATCGGACTCCCAATGCTGAATTGAACTCGAATGAATTGCCAAAGTAAGTTGAAAGATCGGTGCCATTATTGAGTTGACGATACAAAACGCTCGCGCCCGATCTCATTTCGTTTTGAAGATGACCGATAAGGGAGTTGATCTCAGCTAACGGCATCCAATCCATGATGTTGGAGAGAGATATTAGATCAAAACGTTGCAACTCCGGTACTTGATCCAATGTACCTTCGATCATCTGAAAATGATAATCCGTTGATGGTGCTAAGAGGTAGTGGGGCAAACTATTCGGACGTTGGATATAGTATCCAAGAAACACATGGTGAAGGAAGTAATTATCAAACGCCTGCGCAGCAGTCAACCCTCTTTCAAATAACGTTTGAAAGTAACGCGGATAACTCCCAGGTTCAGCGTGCTGTGTCGCATCTGGACCAAACATCGCATTCAGAAGCGAGTTACTGAAATATAGATCGAACGCGACTCGCCAATACTTACTGGAGAAGAGCACCTCCGAAACACTGTCGAGTCGGCCTTCCTCTTCAAACAACAGATTGATTTCCGCTTCCTCAGCAACCAGATCAAAGATGAACTCTCGCAAACCTCGGAACAGTGACTCAAAGTTACCATTCTGATTGAGTCCTTTTGGATCGCTGCTCCCAATATTAAATCTCCGATGCCGCCTCGTCTCATCAACATCCCGCAAGGCACTCATCTTTTCCCGAACCCGCTCTAACTGTGCGGGATTAAAATCAAATAGAGTAATATGCAAATCAGGGAACAATGCTTGTAGTGTTAAGGCAGTACATCCGCCAGAAGCAATCAACAGGATGTTGTTTGCATTTGTTAAACGAACCAACTCCGCCTCCACCATCGGATCTTCTCTGACGACGGCAAATTGGACCTTATTATCCCGCATATCCCTCAGCTCCACAGATAACCATCGTGTGTATTTCTGTTGGGGTAGCCAAATCAGTACCGATGCGCCCATCAATTCTTAAAAGGATAGCACACATCGCAAAAGAAATCAAAAATCAGTCCATTTCTAAGAGCTATTCAGTTTTCGGAGATTCCCCTTACAGACCTTAATGAGCCTCAGGACTTACGCAAATTAAATAAAAAAGCGATAGATTCACCTAAAAAGCCGTTATTTCAGTGATTTAACCCCCTAAAGAATCAGAATCAACGGTATGAGGTTTCCCGTGTGGCTTCCCGGTATGGCGTTCCCTGTCCCTTATCAGGGGGGACTTTAAGAGGACATGCGTAAGTCCTAAAGCCTATAACGTTTCATCAAGATATGCCTCAATTTTCTCTAACGTCTTTTTGCCGATGCCTTTGAAACCTTTGAGTCTTCCTTCGTTAATCGCTGCTCGGAGTGAAACAAGACTATCCACATCGACTTCCTCGTAGAGTCTCTTAATCGTCTTGGCACCCAGTCCGGGGATAGGCACAAGTTCTATAACAGTCCGTGGCGTATCGCCGGCAAACTCCTCCAATTTCGCACTTGTACCCGTGTCCAGAAATTCCTTAACAATGTTTTCCACGACTTCGCCAGCCCCCGGAATCTCCTCTATTAGTCGTCCTTGGGCGATGAGATCCGACATCGGTTCCGGGAACCGAGAGATATAATTCGCCAACCATGGATATCGCGAGGCATGGTCTTCTGGATAGTCGGCAATAATCAGAAAAGTGTGAAGTTCCAAGAATTTCAGCGCAATCTCATCGTTCTTATGCCAGCGTGTGCGTCCTTTTGCATCAATGTAAGACCCCTCTTCTAAATTTTTCTCATCGCTCATCATTCTTCCCTCCAGTGTAGAATCTGGATTGTGGCATCCCAAAGTGCGACTGCCAAATACCCACCATTTGGCGAGAAGGCTAACGCTTGAACGCCAGTGGGGTAGGTTTCCCAAATCACCGATTCGCCTTCGGAAATGTCCCATATCCGAAGATTACCGCCTTCATCACCCGAAGCGAGATAGTCTGAAGTTGGCGAGAAGGCGAGTGCCCGTGTCCAATACGCTTCAAACCCGGACTTCATGAGGAGCTGTCTACCCGTTTTGACTTCCCAAATCCGGATTCCAGATTGTGCGTTCTTTTGCGTGTCAACGGCTAACAGCGTCGCATCGGGTGAGAACAGCACATTCCAGACGCCTAAAATCTCGCCTGTGTTGAAGACTCTCATCGGATGTTCATCGGTTGTGTTCCAAACCTCGATAGCCGTCCGATGTCCCTCACCGTCTCGGTAAGTTCCTTCCGCGGCAGCGATGAACCGACCATCATCAGAAAACGTGAGACCGTTCCTAACGGGAAGATTTGTCTGAAGTACCTTCAACTTACGAACAGATCCCTCACTTTTAACGGTTTTTGGACCCTGCTTCGGAAGTTGCCAAACTTCAACTTCGTTATCACCTTTTGACAGCACTGCAAGCGTGCCTTCCGCAGACAGACTCCCGCTCTCATATTGCCCACTCGTCAGTAATGTTTTATCACCATTCCCCAGCGAAAGGATAGTGATGTTGTCACCCACGTCTTGAACCAACATTTGATTCGCTCTGGTGGAATAGGCGAACCACCGTTTCGCTTGGATATGGCTTATCTCCAGTTTTCGTTGAGTGTGGACATCCCATTTTACTACGATGCCGCCCATTCCTTTTGCTACCAATTTCGTGTTATCACCGCTGAACGCCATTTGGCGCGCAACATCGGGGAGCAACTTGTCAAGCCGCGGCTCCTGCTTCTCGCCGAATTGAAAAGCGAAATCCAACGTCGCGCTTTGGACTGACAGGCATAATAAATTGAATAGAAGAGCGATAAGCAAGTTTTTCATAAAAGAAAGATAAGTAGGGTGAGACACAGAAACCTCACCCCATTATACCAATAAATTGGTACTATTCATAGAGTTCCGTTGCGGTTTCACCGCGAGCGAAACGGTGAGCAGTTTGGACAGCGGAATCGTTTCCAGCATTTCTACGAATATCCGTTGCCCATCGTGCCAAGCCGACGATCAACTGATTTCTGGCAGGATGTGCTTCACATGTTTTCCATTCCTCGGACACCATGCGAATCGAACTGAGGAGATTGTCTCCGTTGTCATCTTTGAGGATACATAACCCCATTTCAGACATCAACCGCTCAGCGGAACACCCAGCGTTGAGATACTCGCGAGTACGCCGCCCGATTTCCTGGATACGGACGGATTCAATACCGTCCATAATTTCGGAAAGTGCCGAGTCTTCATCAAGAGTCCCAGACGTTGAAGGTGCTCTTGATGCTGTAATCGATTGGTGGCGGATGTTAAGCCATCGGTTGTTGAAAAATCGCCATGCGGCGTGGTAGAGCGCCTTAGCAGCGACCTTCGTTCCGCCGTGCCGCAGCACCTTTCTCACCGTTGAAGCGATTTCCATTTCTTCTTGTAGATCCCACCAACCGGGACTCATGTTCACAGGTGTGCGTGCCATCCTATCACCTGCTGTCATGACCATAGTCGTAGCGAGCGTGTTAATGGGAACCCCCGCCGTAAGCATTTCCGTTACAGCATCAAAAACCTCGTCGAGATCACCACTCACGAGAGCCGCTGAAAACTTATCTTCGTCGTAATTAACAGAACTCTGAGTTGATGTTTCCTGTGGAAGTTCATCAAAAATCGGATTGATTTCTTCCAATTTTTGGATGGCTTCACGGTGAAGTTCGCCGGGTCTACCTCGTCCTTGCCCAAGGATCTTTGCCCCAAGACTACAGACCAACTCCCCAGCCAACTCCCAACCAAATTGTTCTAATAATTCAGCCAAGTGTGTGAGATCAATGAGGTTTCTGTAATGGTTGAGGAAGAAGGGTTCAACGGCGCATTGAAAAAGAAACGGAATGATTTTTTCATCGTGCCCTCCCAACCGCCGTGCAGTAATCAGGCATTTTTCAATACCCTCCCACTCTTTATCGGCAGTGAACACGCGAATCCAGTCTTGTAGTTTCTGCCAGTCAACTGGAGGTGGGAGCGGTTGACGATCCGGTCGATCACCGAGTCTGCCCGATGCGCCATCGGCAGCCATCATCAATGGGATGAGCCGATCTTCAGGTTGGTACATATGCGCGACCTTTACGCCGTTCATCATCATTGCCAGTTTTGTGCCACCCTCGAATGCGCCCCTATCTGTAGAGATATGTCGTCCCATGTGCTTCACCATCAGTTCCAACGTTTCTTCTTCCGAAACGCCTTTGGCTAACATAATGGCGATAGCTTTAGAAAGTGTCCAGTTGTCTGTAGAGAGTAAACCCTCCTTCAACAGGAGGAAATGGGCATCATCGCGTTTCATTCCGCCGCTGGCGACATCTATATAGATATCACCGTCCCGAACTTCGACGGGAAACGTGGCGAGGTCATCACAACCACCCGTGAAGCATCCACCGCCTTCCATGTCGTAGCTCCAGCCGTGCCAATCGCAGGATAAAACTCCGTTCCTGACGCGTCCCCTCACGAGTGGGTAGCCCATGTGTGGACATTGGTTATCCGTGGCGTAGACAGCACCTTCGTGCTGGAAGAGGGCAATGCTATGTCCTTCAACTCTGACTGCTCTCGGTTTTCCCTCTGCTACATCGCTGAGGGCAGCAACTTTGACGAAATTGGAATTCTCTTTTAACATTGTATATTTCTCCTATAGGGCACGACTCCGTGATCGCGCCTACGGTTATGAGTGTAATTGTCCTTACCGGACAAACCCTTGTTGTCAAGCACACCGCTGGATTCTATACTTCCGCGGCACCAATCCCGCGCAAATAGTCAATCGCGTTGCTGTTTCCGCTTTTTAAAGCAATTCCAAGTGGGGTTTGGTTCTCAAAATGGCGGCGATCGTTCATATCGGCACCCGCATCAATCAGGATTCGCAGCGTTTCTGCGTATTCTCGTTCCCTGCCTTCACCGCGAGAAGAACCGCCAAACGCAGCGGCATGTAGCGCATCTAAGGATGTTGGATCTGCTCCGTTTTCAAGAAGTAACTGGATCGTTGAAATTTGCGCATTATTTGCTGCCCAAGAAAGAACAGAACGGTACCAGTGTGCACCACTTGCATTAATATCCGAACCGTGTTCAAGAAGCTTAAGAACCAGCTGATCTTTTCCGTCATTGGCAGCGTAATGCAGCGCGGTACTGCCTTTGACAAACGGCTGTCCTTGTTCATCAGGACCGTGCCACTCCAGTTTCGCGACTTCCGGCTGCGCCTCGACCATGGCAATACCAAGAGCCTCATCTTCTTTTTTATATTTCATAGCAAGCAACCTATAGAATGGTGAATTGTCATCATATTGCATGCTCATATACCCCTAACACTTGATTCACAAAAAAGCGAGTGAATGAGAAATCTATTGAATGTCGATTTTCCCTCATCCATGACACTTCCTTGAGCTCATAAGAGATTACTCTTCAAAGACCTCGATTGTTGTTCTACCTTCGGCGAAACGCATAGCGGTGGTAGCGGCAGATTTGTTATCCGTGTTTGATCGTATATCTGTGATGTAGCGAGCCAATCCGACCAAGAGTTGAGACTGTGCGGGATGCCCTTCGGCGCGCTTCCATTCTTCAAATACAGTGCGCAATGTCGGGAGGACTTCACTCCCCGTATCATCCCAAAGTGCTGTGTGTCCGATCTGTTCAATCAATCGATCGGCACAGTAACCAGCATTTAGATAGCCAAGGACCCGTGTTCCGACCTCTTGGACATTGAGTGTCTCAATGGTGTCAACAATATGCTTGATTCCCTCTGCCTCATTCGCGACATCCAATTTTTCTTGATTCAGCGGTTGACTGAGAGGTCGTGCGGGAATGTTTATCCAGCGATCAGCGAAGATTTGCCATGCGACGTGGAAAACCCCTTTTGCGGCGACCTTGTTTCCACCAACCTGTTGCGCACTCCGTAAAGATGCAGCGAGGTTGAGCTCCGTTGTTAAGTTCTCCCAACCGGCATCCACATTCACAGGTGTGTGTGCCATCCTATCTGCGGCGAGGAGGACAAGCGTTGTAATAAGTCTTTCTAACTTTACACCGTCAGTCAAGACGGTTTGCACCGCCCCAAACGATCGCTGGAGATTGACGCTTGTGAGTGCTTCGACGAAAGCATCTTCGTCAAATTCATCAGTTTGCTCTAAGTTAGCACTCTCAAGGGTAGGAAGCATCTGACGCATAAGCTGAATTGCGTCTCTACGGTAACGTTCTGGCTCTTCTGGTCGATGTCCAATGAGCTGGGCACCGAGATAGAATACGAGTTCCGCAGCACGCTCCCATCCGAATTCATCGATAACTTCCGAGAGATAACTGACATAGAGCGGAATATGAGACAGATCGATAAAATGAGGTTCAACAGCACACTCAAAGAGCAATGGACGCAACTTTTCTGCGTCACCCTTATGATATGCTGTAAATAAGCATCGCTCGATCCGCCCGGATTGTCCTTCATAAGAGAAATTACGGACCCATTGACTTATTTTCTCCCATGTGACCGGTTCTGGCAACGGGACAACTTCAAGGCGTTCCGATGCGGGTCCCGCGGCGGAGCAAGCCGAAGTCGTAACGGCGATAAGTCTATCGGCATCCGTATATCTGCGACCCACTCTGAGTCCGTTGATGAGTCGAGAGACATCACCACCGCCTTCTGCCCCGTGGGAACTGGCGATGTGGCGACTGACGTGTTCCAGAATTGTTCCCATTACCTCTTCTTCTGGCACACCACCTTTCAATAGAAGCGAAATTGCCTTGGACATCGTCCAGCGATCTTCGCTTAAAAGCCCTTCCCGAAGCAGTTGTTTATGCTCTTCGGCACGCCGATACGTCAAATCTCCCGGTTCTATCCAAATCTCATTACCGCGGATGTCAACCGGAAAAGTGCGCAAGTCATCGCATTCAACATGAAAACAACCACCACCTTCCAAATCGAAACTGCGACGGTGCCAATCACATGTTAGGATACCATTGCGAACCGTTCCCCGTGTTAGCGGATATCCCATGTGTGGACACTGATTATCCGTCGCGTAAATTTTTCCGCCAACATTGAAGAGGGCAATGCTACGGCCTTCTCCCATCTGAACTGCTTTCGGTTTTCCTTCAGAAACCTCGCTCAACTCAGCGACTTTCACCCAGTTTTGTGTTTGATGCCCCATGATTCTATGTTCCTCCTAATTCCATTCGGTATACTAAAACTTAAAAACAAAAAATGAGGTTTAATGTTATTCAAATTCTTAAAGTCAATCGTGCGTATGCTGTCTTCGTTAAAGGCTGTTGTTACGCTACATCACACGCAATTTATTGAGTTTACTTCCCAATTTCTGCTGTCTTAAAAAACTAATTTTTGGGAGGCACTTTCCGATGAAATACACGATAAAAAATAGACAAGTGTTACAAAATATTCTGGCGAAATTAAACATTTTTCGCCGCCTGATTTGCATATTCCGTGAGGAAATTTGCAACAGATTTTCGTTTTGATTTTCGCGCGTAGTCGAGTGGCGTTTTGCCGTCCGCATCGCGGCTGTTAACATCGCCGCCGTGTTCTATGAGCAATTGCATCTGGTTTTTTCCGACTCCTTTTTGCGCGATGATATGCATCGGGGTCCGTCCCTTGTCATCGGTGATATTCGGATCCGCACCATTCTCTAACAGATACAGGATACCAACGGTCAGACCGCGCTGCGCTACCCAATGCAAGGGTGCCCACATTCCATGCCGATGTTTCTGACGGGCATTGATGTCCCAGCCTTTGGTAAGAAACCCTTTTAGCAACGTATCGAACCGCTTCGGTCCCTGCCCAACAAGCACATACCAATCCCGAAGGTTGATTTCATAACCTGCGTCAACGAGCAGATCAACGATTGCTGGTTGTTGGGATTGAAGCGCGATCTCAAGCAGTGGCATAGTAGGTCCGACCTGATAAGCATAGACATGTCCACCGGGGACTTCATCCGTTTGTTGACTGTCAAGATCCGATGCCTTCAGTGGCGGTATAATGTAGCCTTTAGGGGATTTCACATTAATTCGGAGTTTGAGAAGTCCCGGATTCTTTTCAAATTCCGCCTTTGCTCGCTCAACATCACCCATCGCACAATAGAGGACAACATCCGCCTCGGCACCCTGTTCAAGGAGATAACGGCATACCTCAGGTCGTCTTCTCATCGTCCATTGTGCTGGCGTGCCGTTGTGGTCGCGATCTCGGAGGTTTATGTCCGCGCCGTGTGTGAGTAGAAGTTTAGCAATTCTGGGGGTCGCGGCGAAATGGAGTGGAGACATACCATCGCTTCCTGGTGCGTTGACGACTTCAGGGCTTTCGCGGATCAGTTCGGCGAGTTTCTCAAGCAGGTCCAATCCTGCGGCGGCATGAGCGTCAATGGTCGCGCCTCGTTCAATCAGATACTCGGCGAGTTCCCTGTCGTAGTTTAGCATGGAGCCGGTAGTGTGTTGTAACGCCGAGGTGCCACCCGCCCACCAACTGCTTTTGACATGGACGTTCGCGCCAGCATCGAGTAGCACTTCAATAAGTCCTCGGTTGCCGGAGGCGGCGGCAAATACAATCGCGGGGGCATCGAAACTCAACCATGGCGCGTCGATTTGTGAAGTGAGCGTCTCATCAGTCGCCAATAGGTGCTTGACTGTCCCTATGTCGCCATCCTGTACTGCTGTAATAAAGGTTTGTTTATTATTCATGAATATTTCCTTTTTCTGCATGTGTTTTTGCTAAATATAGTTTAATTATTATACCCTATTAGATTATCAAGTGTCAAGTAAAATTAAACCTTGAGATGGACGTTTAATTTTGAGTTTTCTATAAATTTCTCCCGTTTTTTTGCGGAATTATGCATCTATTTCATCCGTAAGTCGCGTCATTATACGTTTAATTGCGACATCACGAAATTATCCCTTTCTGGGAGGTGGCTCATGAAAAACGACGATGTTGAATTAATTCAACGCGTTCTCGCAGGCGATGAAAACGCCTTCTCCACGCTCGTGAGAAAATACGAGAAACCGGTTCACGCGCTTGTGTGGCGGAAAGTCGGAGACTTCCACATCGCTGAAGAGATCGCGCAGGATGCCTTTCTGCAAGCATACAAGGAGTTGGCAACATTGAAGAAACCGGACCGTTTTGCTCGTTGGCTGTCTGTGATAGCGACCCGTGGTTGTATTGCGTGGCTGCGTAAGAAACGTTTATCGACACAGTCGCTGGAAGATACAAGTCACGCCCAATTAGAGAAAGCGACGTATTCGGGATATGTGATTCAGGAAAACGAGCGGATGACAGCGGAAGCGCAACATGAAGTCGTTCAAAAGTTGCTTGCGAAATTACGTGATAAGGAACGCATTGTTATTACACTACATTACTTTGGAGAAATGACGCATGAAGAGATCAGCGAGTTCTTAGGGATCTCGGTGGGCACGATTAAGAGCCGGCTCCGTCGTGCACAGCAGCGTTTAAAGAGAGAAGAACCGATGGTTCGAGAGGCTTTAAGCGGTTTCCAAATCGCGCCGAATTTCACGGAGAACGTGATGCGCGAGGTTTCTCGCATCATCCCTATTTCTCCTACTGGTGGGAGTCAATCATCTGTGCCGTGGGTGATAGGCGTTTCCGTTGTTGCTGTGGTATTATTGATACTGGGCATCGGGTATCATTACCCAAACCGTTCCGGACTGCCGTCCAGTGCCGAAGGTGACATCGCGACGAAAGCACCGAAAACAGGGAAAGTCGTATTTTCGTCCAATCGAGACGGCAATTGGGACATCTGGACGATGAACCCCGATGGCAACGATCCTGTAAATCTGACACGAGATGCGGCAAGCGATTTTAAGCCAACCTGGTCTCCAACAGGCGAACAAATTCTATTCGTATCCTTCCGAGAAGGTGGAGAAAGTTTATATCTTATGGATGCCGATGGGAGCAATATACGGCGTGTGCTTGATAATTGGCACAGTAGATCCAATGCGACATGGTCTCCGGATGGGAAGCGAATTGCGTCTGTGAGCGACGCTGTGCTTTACATTGCAACGATAGATGGTAAATCGGTTGAACCCGTAGCACAGACTGGCTTTGAAAGTGTCGGTGATCCGGCTTGGTCTCCCGACGGAAAGGAAATTGCCTTCATTTACTATAAATCAAAACAAGGTTATGAACTTCGTCTTCTCAACGTTGAAACGCTCAAACAAACTATTCTGCTCGGTGAACTAAATAAGTATCCAGTTAAGTCCGATCCGGCGTGGTCTCCAGATGGAGCGCAAATTGCTTTCGTCCTACACAAATGGAGAACTATATTAAATTTTATAGACGCGGCAAACTGGCAGGATGAAGAAACAATTTACCTTATCAACCGGGATGGGAGTAACTTACGTCAATTGATTTCAGAAAAGGGACCGGACGCGCTTCATCCAACGTGGTCTCCAGATGGCAATGAAATCATCTATCAACAAGGAATACATCTACCGGAAGTTGGAGACATCCGGCAACTTTTCAAGATTGATGTGAATAGCCGGATGAAGACCCAACTGACGGACGTGGGTAGCAATAGTGGAGCAGACTGGTTTGTGCCTCTGGCGTTGCGTGTCCAATCCAAGGAACAATAATCAGTTTTATCAAAATGAAGAATTCCAAATCCGAAAGGAGAAAAATTATGAACGTTAAACTTTTTGCCCTATTTTGTTGTATCAGTTTCCTACTGTTCAACGGCGGTGTAACTATATCGGCCAAGGCACCGACAACTGCTAAAATCGTATTTACATCGAATCGAGATGGGAATAGCGAAATCTATGTGATGAACCCCGATGGGAGTCAGCAGGTAAATTTAACCGAGCATCCTGCTGCCGACTTTGATCCTGTTTGGTCCCCGACAGGTGAGCAGATTCTTTTCAATTCCAACCGTGATGGCAAACGGGACCTCTACTTTATGGATGTGGATGGAAAGAAGGTGCGAAAGGTATTTACAAAATCAGCAGATAGACGCCAGCCGACATGGTCTCCCGACGGAAAACAGATCGCTTACCTAAAGGTTGACGAATGGGCGATCTACACTGCAACAATAGATGGAAAAACGGTTGAGAAAATTGCTGATACAGGCGAAGATGGCGGAAGTCCAGCGTGGTCCCCCGATGGGACGGAAATAGTCTTTACACTAGCAGGGACAGCAGAGAAATTCGGCATGCGCTTATCTAACAGTCGACAACTTCGTGTCGTCAATCTAAACAGCGGTGCGATGCAGACGCTATATGCGAAAGAATTGCCAATAATGGAAAATCCAGCGTGGTCCCCCGATGGAGAGCGGCTCGCCTTTTCTTGGATGGACAGGGACCTATGGGCAAAATGGGTCCATGACAAATGGGGAAAACACGTATTTGATGCCCAAACTATCTATATTGCATTGCGCGATGGAGGCGAGTTTCAACAACTCGTTTCCGAGGAGGGGCCCTATGCGCTCGAACCAGCATGGTCACCGCTTGGAGACGAACTTCTTTACAAACAGCAAGTTGGAAATCAATTAAATCAATACCAGATTTTCAAAATTCCTGTAGAGGGTGGTAGACCAGAACAACTCACCGACACCGGGCGTAATAATAGTGCGGATTGGTTTGATCCAAGAACGCTACCTGTCCAACCCAATATAGAATTATTAACCACAATGTGGGGGGAATTGAAGCGGAAATAGCATGCTTTCAGGAGCGAACGCAGAACTTTACATGGTATGTTATAGTAAAACCTACAATTTAGGCGAGGCTACAATCCTCGCCAGCGGTGAAGTGAAGTCAAGTCCTACTTTAGTTATGTGCTTTTCTCTTTAATCGACGGTGAACTGGATTGTGCCGAAACGCCGCGCGACTTCTGCGACCTTCGGCTTGAGTTCTTCAGGCGTCCCACCAGAGAGTGCTGCGACAATACATTCCGCGATGTCTGGTGCATCCCTCGGGGTCATGCCCCATCGGGTGACCTCCTGAACGCCCATACGCAATCCAGATGTGCCGACTTCCGGTGCCAATCCTGCGGCTCCTGCGATAATATGGCACGCTTCCAGATGGTTTGCGAGCGCGCTGCCTTCCCCATATTTATCTACAATCAGTATCAAGGTATGCGACTCCGTGAAGCCGAGTTCGGCACCGAGTATCGGAACACCGCGTTCGGCTAACGCCTGTCCGAGTGCCTTCGCATTCGTAACAATCGCATCCGCTTGTGCCGTACCACATTCCATCCACTCTATAAATGTCCCTGCTAACGCTGGAAGTCGATTCAAGTGGTGATTGCTCATCAGCAAAGGATAGACACCCCTTGCCACTCGCTCGGCAATGGATGCATCGTTCGTTAGAACCATCCCACCCTGCGGTCCTGCAAGTGTTTTATGCGTGCTGGAGATGATGACATCCGCTCCTTCATCAAACGGCGATTGAAACCGTCCACCGGCGATAAGCCCAATGACGTGCGAGGCATCGTAGATAAGGTAGGCATCTGGATTCGCTTGGTGCATCGCATCTTTCAGTTCCTGTACGGGTTGCGGAAAAAGAAACACACCCGAACCGATGTTGATGATGCTGGGTTTGTGCTTTGCAATCAACTCAAGCGTTGCTTCAAGGTCGATGTTTGAACGTCGTCCGTCCCACGGAATAGGAATCGACTGTAGTTCTATCTTGAGTGGTGAGGATAATAGTTTTTGGGCATAGTGGTGTCCGTTATGAACTTCTAATGCCGTATCGCCCGGTTTTGCTAATGCAAATGTCGTCGCAATTCCGGCGATGTTCCCCGATAACGGTCGGAAATCGACATGCGCTGCACCGAAAAGTTCCTTTGCCAACTCCTGCGTGTACCCCTCTATTTCGGC
This sequence comes from Candidatus Poribacteria bacterium, assembly GCA_965208635.1. Taxonomy (GTDB): domain Bacteria; phylum Poribacteria; class WGA-4E; order WGA-4E; family WGA-3G; genus WGA-3G. Next base: position 2,465,068 of record OZ242349.1, on the reverse strand, counting down.
GATATAGCGATTGCCTTTGTAATTCCGTTGGTAGATGTCAACGCCAGAATAATTCCCATATCGCCGCGCTAACCGTTCGTCAAAAAGTTCTTCTACCAATGGCGAAGGCGTGTTCTCCGAAGCGATAAGATTGAGACAGGTGTCCCGATATGTTTGATGTTTATCAAGAAGTGAAGTGAGTTTTTGGACTCTTGTGTTGTATGCCATTGACAAAAACCTCCATTTGGTTGCAGGTATAAGGAGCAGAGAAATTGCTTGACGTACTGTCGGAAATCTTTTAAACTTACCTCGCGGAGAAATGACGGGAATTTGAATTTTGGACGTGCATCTCTTAAATTTGAAGAAACGCCCAAGCCAAAATCCCTCCATTCTATTACGGGCTACGCATTTTGCGTTATCTTGAATTTTATCACCAAAACGGGAGCCTGCAACAACGGCGCAGGGTTTTTGCTTGGGTATTTCCCCCAGGCCTACGTTACGTAACACGATATATCTAATTCACCTGACCGAACCGCAAGGTAAAATTAAAAGTTATGACAAAATCGACAGACATCCGTATCCTTGACGTTCATTACGATTTTGAAGAACACCAATACCGCACGCCGCTCAAGTTCGGTGGCGTGCCGACGGATCACTGTGTCCTCTTTAATGTCCGGGTGCGAGTTCAGACGCGCGATGGAAACCAAGAGGCAGAAGGAAGAGGCTCCATGCCGCTCGGTAACGTTTGGGCATTTCCACCGCGCTACGCGCCTTTCGACCAGAGTCTTGCCGCGATGAAAAAACTTGCTGAATTGGCGGTAGCGGCAACACGGGATTGCACACTCTGTGCACACCCGCTTGAACTTTCTGAAGTGCTGGAGCCAGAATTTTTAAAAATCGCCGATGATTTGTCTCATACTATGCAACTCGCGTCGCCGATGCCGAAACTCTGCACCGTGGTCACGACGAGTCCTATTGATGCGGCAATCCACGATGCCTTCGGCAAAGCGAACGGGATCAATAGTTACGACGGATTAGGCTCAGACTTTATTCAAGCGGATCTATCGCACTTTTTGAATGAACGGTTCACTGGACAATATCTTGACCAATATACCACTCGCCAACCAAAGCCGAATATGCCGCTCTATCATCTCGTTGGTGCCCTGGATCCGCTCACCGACGCGGACATCCCAGAACGTCTCAATGACGGTCTCCCAGAAACGCTCCCTGAATGGATTGTTGCCGATGGGCTGACACATCTAAAAATTAAACTGAACGGCGACGACTTGGCGTGGGATGTCGCACGCGTCCTCGCAATCGACAAAGTCACTGCTGAAACACAAGCGAAACGCGGTGTTGACACCTGGCACTACTCGGCTGATTTCAACGAAACCTGTCAGGACGTAGAATACCTGTTAGCGTTTCTCAGCCAAATTCAAGAGACAGAGCGTAATGCCTTCCAAAGACTCGCCTACATCGAGCAACCGACGGATCGCGATTTGAAGGCGCATCCCGAAAATAAGATGCACAAAGCTGCTGAGATAAAACCTGTGGTCATCGACGAATCGCTCACCGATTTTGAGACTTTTCTACTGGCACGTGAGCAAGGGTATTCCGGTGTTGCGCTCAAGGCGTGTAAAGGGCAGTCTCAGGCATTGCTGATGGGTGCCGCCGCCGCAGGATATGATATGTTCCTCGCTGTGCAGGATCTGACGTGCCCGGGAGCATCGTTTTTACACTCCGCTGGACTTGCCGCACGGATCCCGGGTGTAACGGCTATTGAAGGCAACGCCCGCCAATTTTGCCCGAGTGCCAATGACGGTTGGCAGGACGAATTCCCCTCAATTTTTAACATCACTGATGGTACTGTCGGAACGCATGCCCTTACTGCACACGGACTTGGTCACTTTTTTTAATTATTCCTTGCGATGATTCCTTGGTCCGCCGTTGGAGATCATTGCAATGATGGACTCTCAGTCTCACTCTCTGGGTCCGCGACAGTAATATTGGTAACGACGTTCCGTTGCTCAGGGAGTCGGACAGGAAAATCTTCGATGACATCGTTAATCAGTTTTTTAATTTCCGCTTTGACCGGGTCGAAGGGTATACATTCAAGGACGATGATGGCGCGATGTTTTGAAGGCGCGATGTCATACGTTAGCCCGTACTGAAGTCCGAGATGCATCAGTTCCGGTTCAACACTGATAGAGATCTGCCGGCGTTCCTGTTCGGTGACGAAGAAACTATCAAGGATGAAGTGTGTGTGAATCCACGCTTCTCTTTCTTCAACGATTTTCATTCTTTAATTATACCTTGCGGTTCGGTCAGGTGGATTGGAGACATCGCATTATACAACATCGTCTATTGTAGTATTAACGGCAAAAAGTGTCAATCCTGCGAAAATGTAACAATTTGACGGATTGGCACTTTACCTATTTGCTGAACCTCTCCGTTGTGCCATCGGACCTGAAGGTTATTTATCTGTGAGGCATTTCCCAATCCAAAAGTGAGATGCAGATCGTTACCCGACAGGTAACTTGCGCCGCAGATCACTTCCCGCAAGAGGGTCATACTGTCCGTTTCCAGTTGAACCTGCGCGCCGATCGCATCCGTATTTCCATCTGTCCCTACCAACTTCACCGTCAGCCATGTGTTTTCACTGCCGATCTCATTGCTGAGAACGACTGCGGGACGGTTGGATTGACAAAGCACAACGTCCACGTCGCCATCGGTATCTATATCTCCAAAAAGCATCCCACGGACGACGTAAGATGTTTTATCCAATCCCGCTTCAGCGGTAATCTCGGTGAAATTGGTGTAGTTTTGTCGGGTGCCGCCTTGATTGCGAAACAGTTGCACAGGTTGTGCGTAACTCATCTTCGCGTCAATCTGCTTCACGTTATCCCAGATATGTCCATTTCCGACGAGCAAATCTAACCAACCGTCGTTATCAAAGTCAATGAAACGGGTGCCGAAACCGAGCGCGTAGAAAGAAAGATCGGCGAGGTTTGTGTCAAACGTCACGTCCTCAAAATAGCCATCACCATCGTTTTGCATGAGGCAGTTCGCCTCCAACGAAAAGTTGGATACCCAGAGGTCGATATCGCCGTCGTTGTCATAGTCACCAGCGTCTATGCCCATAGAACCGTTTGCTATGCCGTCCCCGTTGTAGGCAACGCCGCGCAGCACGCCCTCTTCTCGAAAAGTGCCATCACCCTGATTGATGAAAAGCGTATTCGGAGACATATCGTTTGCGACGTAGATGTCCACCCAACCGTCAGTGTTTACGTCCGTGAAGACGACACCGAGACCACGCGTCGTCGGTTCATAGACACCCGCGGCTTTCGTTATGTCTGTGAACGTGCCGTCTCCGTTGTTCCGGTAAAGCACATCGTCAATACCCTGATATTCGTTGGGACCGCAGTAGATACGCAGGGTGTTTTTGTAATAGCATGGAATATCGGTCTCCAAGGCGTATTCGACGTAGTTACACACGTAAAGATCCAAGTCACCATCCCGGTCAATGTCGGCGAATGCGGCACTCGCACTTAACAGAGGACAGCCTACCTGTGCATCTTCGGTTACATCGGTAAAGGTGCCGTCTCCGTTGTTTCGGTAGAGGACATTTTTGCCTAAGTTTGTCACGTACAGATCGCGATACCCATCAGAATCATAATCTGCGGCGACAGCACCAAGACCATAGCCGGTATCGCCAACATTTGCGGATGCTGTGATGTCAACGAAAACACCAGTATCGTTTCGATAGAGGCGGTTTGTGGGAACTGGCTCTGCCGATGCCGAGAGCGAATTGCCTTGAACGAGGTAGAGATCCAAGTCGCCATCGTTGTCGAAGTCAAAGAGCGCGCCACCGCTCCCCATGGTTTCAACGAGTCGGCGTTCCGCAGAAAACCCATTGATATGCCGAAAGTCGAGTTGCATCACGTCGGTCACGTCTCGAAAATAGGGAGCAGCACTACCGAGTAGCGGATGCATGAAAAGGAGAAAGATTTGTATCATGAGGAACAGAAGATGAGATTGGTGGTATTTCCACTGGGACATGGTCATGGGAGGACTATTCTTTTAGTGCTGGGCGCGGACGGACGACCCGAAATCCGATTGTATGTGTTGAATCCAATGGATAAAATTTAAACCGTAGACTTGAACGGAGAAACGCTCTCCCCACATCCCATGCACCACCTCGAATGACCCTTGCGCGCAGGACATCTCGGAATCGGAGATTCAGAGGATTTTGGGAGGTTCCACCGTTGTGTTGTTGATAGAAAGTGGGACTGTATTCATCAAGGCACCATTCCCACACGTTTCCGGCAAGATCTGCGATACCGTTCGGAGATTCGCCTTCCGGGAACTGACCTACCGGCATCGGACGATTATAACGACGCGCGAAGTTAGCGTGTTGGCGCGCTTTTGGTGGAACGGCCCCCCACGGGTATGTTCGTCCCTCTGCTCCACGTGCCGCTCGTTCCCATTGGGCTTCGGTCGGTAGGCTTCCGCCGATCCACTCCGCAAACGCCTGTGCATCAAACCATGTCACACCGACGACGGGTTGCGTGTCGCCGTTGAGCGTTTCATCTGTCCATGTCTCCTCACCGTCGTGTCCGCGGGGTGTAGGACGGTTTGTTGCCTCAATGAAGACGCGATATTGCGCGTTGGTGATTTCATACCGCGATATTTCGTAAGTGCTTAGGTAAACTGGGTGTCGTGGCAGTTCAGCATCAAAGGTGTGTTGCTCCAGCATAGAACTTCGCAATTTCGCGTCCTCGTAGGCGGCTTTTGCCTCTTCAGGTGTTGAACCCATGAGAAAAGTGCCTTCGGGAATCGAGACCCATTCTATAGTGGCGAGGACCTGTTGGGCGGCACTGCTAACTTCGGAAACAGCGGAAGTGTTATGGAGAATAAGCGTGAGTATAACAATCGTAAAACAGGCGCGTTTCATCTATGTCATCCCATTAGAATTGGCGGAGGAAACGCAGATCGTTTTCGTAGAGGGTACGGATGTCTGGGATGCGGAACTGGAGATTCGCAATCCTTTCCACTCCCATACCGAAGGCAAATCCGGTAACTTCATCTGGGTCATAGTTCACGGCTTCAAATACCGCGGGGTCAACAGCCCCAGCCCCCATGATCTCGACCCAGCCTGTGCCGCCACAACTCCGACACCCTTTTCCTCGACAGACGGCACAGGAAATATCCATCTCCGCACTCGGTTCCGTAAAAGGGAAGAAGTGAGGACGGAAACGCATTTGTGTCTGATCACCGAACATTTGTCGAGCAAAGGAGGTCAAAACCCCCTTGAGTTCGCTGAAAGTGGCGTGCGTATCAACCAACAAGCCCTCTACCTGATGGAACATCGGTGTGTGTGAGACATCATAGTCCACCCGATAGCACTTCCCCGGCACGATAATTCGGATCGGTGGTTTTTGGTTCTCCATGGTGCGGATCTGAACGGGCGAGGTATGGGTACGCAAAAGGTGTCCATCGGTTAGGTAAAAGGTATCGTGTAAGTCGCGAGCGGGATGATCGGCAGGCGTGTTCAGGGCATCAAAATTGTAATACTCGGTCTCAACATCGGGTCCTGTCACCACTTCAAACCCCATTTGACCGAAAATCGCTTCAATCCGCTCCAACGTTTGCATGATGGGGTGTGCTTTTCCGTAGGCAGGCTTTCGTCCGGGAAGCGTGATGTCAACGGCTTCTGCCTCAAGCTGCTGTTCCTGCTGCTGCCGATGCAATGCTTGCGTCGCGGCTTCAAACGCATCTGTAAGTGTGGCACGCACCTCATTTGCAAGTTTGCCTATTATCGGACGTTCCTCTTTGGAAAGTTTACCCATGCCTTTCATGACATCGGTGAGTTTTCCCCTGCGTCCAAAATATGTGATTCGGAGCGACTCAAGCGCGTCTGGGGTTTTCACGGCTTTTAAAGCCTCAAGTGCCTCCGCTTGAATCGCTTGCAATTCTTCTTTCATTTTTTAATTTTACCTTGTGGAGGAACAACGGACGTTTGGACTTTGACGTGCGTTCCTCCAATCTTAAAGAAACACCGGATTTAGTCTGGGAATAGACTAAATCCATCCCTTGTATTACATTGCAAAAACCCTGCGCCGGTGTTGCAGGCTACTGGCTGGGTGTTCGAGGTTACGAAGGTAGCTATCAACAAAAAACGCCTATCTCTTCGTCTCCATAAAGGTTATCTCCTTCTGGGGACGAAAACGACAGGCATCGACTTCCGCGGTACCACCCCGCTTGGCAGATCATCGCAACCGAGAGGTCGCTCCTAAAATCTGCCCGCTTCATTTTTCTTTTCCCCTTCCTATTAACAGGTGGGGTCTTTGGCTCCAGGGTGAAATTCGGCAGTTGCTCTCAAAACAGCGCTTCCAGCCGATGACGCTGTCTCTCTGATTGAGAGGCCCCAACTGCTTACGTGTGCCCTTTCATCGCCTTGCTACTATTAAGTGTTCCTTTCGATTGCTCCCAAGGCTACTCTGCAAGGGTAGTATAGCCTCTACCAATACCTATCGCGATCAAAGATCGTTTCTATAGGAAGAGAGAGGCGAATCTACACCTAACCTTTTGCGAGGGTAGCAAGTTGTCCAAAACCGGCTTCGTCATTCACAGCAATGTCGGCGAGAACTTTCCGATCAAGTTCAATACCAGCGGATTTGAGTCCGTGTATGAATCGACTATAGGTGAGTCCGTGCAATCTGGCGGCGGCGTTAATTCTTGCGATCCAAAGTCGTCGGAAATCTCGTTTGCGTGCGCGTCTATGTGCGTAGGCGTGGTTCCATCCCTTCTCTACTGCTTCTGTAGCGGTACGTTTGAGATTGTTCCGCCCACCCCGGTAACCTTTAGAATGCTTAAGCATCCGGCTACGGCGTTTGCGTCGCACACTCCCTGTTTTTACTCGTGCCATTTAAAACTCCTATTGCGATCAACAGTGCTATCAGCGATCGCGTCCACTATTTCACCCGGGATATGTCATTGTCATCGTATGTGCCGGGGATTTACTTTTATTTTTTTATCGATGAATGAGGCGTTTTAAGCGTTTCTCATTGCTCGGATCAACGAGGGTTGCCTGTCGCAATCTCCGTTTTCGCTTCGAAGACTTTGAAATGAACAAGTGTCCGGCGTACGCGCGATTGCGGCGAATTTTGCCTTTCGATGTGAACTTGAAACGCTTTGCCGCACCCTTATGCGTTTTAATTTTTGGCATAAAAATATCCTTGAGAAGTATCGCTACTAAAAAAAGAGCGAAAAAATGTCGTAACCCAGAGGCAACCTCTACGAAAAGTTATAAGAGGAACACATGTGCGACGACAAAAACATTACACAGATTTTGGTGAGAGGATCATTGACATGATGCGGGTTTCCATCCGTGGCGGCTGTTCCACATCGGCAATCTCTTCCAATTCGTCTTTGAGCCGTGAAAGCAAACTTCTCCCAAGTTCGGTATGGAGCATCTCACGTCCTCGGAACCGCACGGTTGCGCGAACCTTCCATCCATTTTTCAGGAAGTCCTCAACATGTCGTTTTTTGAACTGATAGTCGTGTTCGGCGGTATCTGGACGGAACTGCATTCCTTTCAGGACAACTTTCGACTGCTTTTTTCGAGCCTCGCGTGCGCGTTTGTTTTTCTCATACTGATACTTCCCGTAATCCATGATCTTACAAACGGGAGGCTTGGCATTCGGCGAAACTTCTACCAAATCCAATCCAACTTCTTCAGCGAGTTTCATTGCATCGCGAGGTGTCATGACCCCCAGTTGCTTGTTCTCGTGATCTATCAGTAAAATCTCTTTGGCTCGAATCTGATAATTGGAACGACTTTGTCTTTCCTTCGTCCTCTGAGTACGTCTGCCTTTGTAGTGTATTTTTCACACCCCCAAGTCAAAGCGCTGCAGTGCGCCGCTTGTAAGCCGGTATAAACTCATGAACTCATGATAGGTACCGTTTACAAGCCTATATAATAATAACGAAAGCGAACAACTGATTTGTTACGCTCCGATATAAAAAAATAACTCTGTCTACAAAACGTTTTGTATTCGTTTGTAGGTACACTTAGTTCTGATTTTCTGTTGATTCCGTAGGATACGTCGAGACTCGAAGCCCCTTCCTACAGGAGAACTAAATGCCCTACCGACTCGGACGTTACAAAGCACGCCACACGCGTGATTCGCAATGTTTGTCTGAGTGAATTAATTAATTATACCATATCGATAAGAAAAATGCAAGTTAAAAAAAGCCGATCGTCCACAAAGTTCGCAAAACAATCAACCCACCTGCCAACCCGCCGAAAACGACTATAAAACTGATGCTGATTGCAAGCGCGAGACGGATAATCCGTTCACCAAGTTCTGGTTGTTCACTTATCCATGCTCGCGCTAACCAGAAGGTTAACGCAACACTGACTAAACTCAGGATGCACGCCCCTAAAACCGCTACTAACATTCCAGAGAAGTCTACCATCTGTATCGTTTCTGGAAGCGATCCGTATTGGGCAAAGCGTTGGATGACACCGATCAAAACACCTCCCAACACGACAATAAAACCGATGAAAACAATGAAGGCTTTTTTAAAGGCAGTTCCCATCTTCAGGAAAATTCTCCTTAAAAATGTTACGTTTTTATAACATTTTTAAATCGGCATTTCTGTGCGGATTTTCGGTTGAGAGTCCAGTGGGGGCGTGAGGTTCTTGGATGTTCCTCGGTTGCGATTCTCTGTTAGAAAAAAATAATTTGGGCAGAAAGTGTAACATTTTGCTAAAGATTCATAGAACTCTCGTCGTCAATAGTTTTTAGGTTTACTTTTCTTCTGGAAAATATAACATATTTTAAGTATAGCATATATAAAGCAAGAAGTCAAAGCAAACGAATGGCTCTGACGAAAAATCTGAAAACGCTTGATTTATTTGGAGAAAGATGGTAAATTACTTGCAAATTAGACTAATTTGGACGCTAAGGAGTTTTCTCATGGACGTAACATATACATCAGCAATTGCCGAAGTTATCGGAAAATTAGAAACGGGTAACCCGCTCCCGACACTCGTGCCACAGAAGGCGTGGAATAGTGAACTCACGGATACTTTGGAAGCGGCATCCCTCGATGAACTTTTTGATGGAGCATCGCTGAAAAACACGACGTTTGCTGAAGCCATTAAGAGCGGTCTACTTCTTTGGAACGACGCGCTGGATGAATCGCATACCATCTCGCAGGGGTTGGCAGATCAGACCGGTAGCTACTGGCACGGCATCATGCACCGCCGTGAGCCGGATTACCCCAACTCCAAGTATTGGTTCGGCAGGGTTGGGACACATCCGATTTTCCCAGCACTGCGTGAACGCGCTCTCGAACTTTTCAAAGAAATAGCGAACCCATCGGACACCCTCACAGAAATCGGAGAGGCTATCACAGTGCAAGAAAATTGGGATTCTTACCAATTTGTTGACTGGTGCCAAGCCGCCGAAAGCGACTCCGATTCGGATGTAACCCGTTTCTTGCAACAGGTGCAGGCGGAAGAGATCAAACTGTTACTGGCGTACTCCTACCGTAACGCCGTTTAGCACACGCCAATTCACCTGAAGGAGACAGGCGATGTTTCCGCGAAGCGAGCGTATCAGAATACATGGAGACTGGTACTCCCTTGCCATCGTGCTGATGGGATTGCTACTGATGGCTTCCTGTGTGAATTCAACGCTTACCGCAACGATTTCGGATTCCGTTCCAGCCAACCGCGCGTATAGCGAAATTAAAACCGCTCTCGATGAACTTTCAAAGGGTGGTGAACCGGCTGATTATGATGCGTTGATTGAGAAATTAAGGGTTTTCATCAAAACCTATCCGAAATACAGACAGGTAGATGAAGCCTACTATTTTCTCGGGAGCATCTTAGTTGAACTACAGCGCACTGAAGAGGGTATAGAGGTCCTTGAAGAACTTATTAAGGACTATCCTTTTGCCACCTATGTCGAATCGAGTCTGTTAACGTTAGGATTAGCCTACGACAAAATCAGTGAGCACAATAAAGCGGATACCCTCTACGAAAAGCTGGCAAATCACCCAAAGTACCGTAGCGGCAGATACGCTGCAACAGCGCAGCAACTTCTCGAACAGGATAAAACGCAGCGAACAGGCGAAATATCAAGTTCGCCTGGAATGAATCCAACCCCGAGCCGGAACCAATTCGTAAATAGGCCCGCGCCAGATTTCCGAGTAATGGATACAAGGGGTGAGGAACTCACACTGGAACAGTATCGAGGACAGGTGGTGCTGCTCGATTTCTGGGCAACGTGGTGCGGACCCTGTATCGCCGAGATGCCGAACGTTAAGTTGGCTTATGCCAAACACAGAAATCGAAAGTTCCAAATCATCGGGATTAGCTTAGATAGCTCAATAGCACCGCTGGAGGCATACATTCAAAGAGAGAGAATTGAGTGGCGACAATATTTGGACAGCACCGGTAAGATCAGTGGTTTGTACAATGTGCGTGCGATCCCGTCTACGTTTCTAATTGACGGCACGGGGATTGTTCGTAGGGTGAATCTCCGTGGTCTCGCACTTGAAAGTGCGGTTGCGGAACTCGTGCGGGAAAATTTGGGGAATTAAGAATTCCATACAGAAAGAAAGATGTCGCCCTTCTGGGGCTTTAGAAGAGTAGGGTGCCCGAAGTTCTATAAACATGCCGCCCCGCTGGAGCGAAGGGTTACGGCACACGGAGTGTGCCTACTACTTTTAACAGAGGAGGTTGACGATGTTCTTCCAAAATAAAATAACCTCACAACAAAACGCACACAGAAATAGAACCCTCTGTGCTCATCTCATTTGCGCGCTCACCAGTCTCGTGTTCATAGGCTTTTGTGCGAATCTCGTCGGTGCCGCCCCGGTGAAGGCAGTTTACAAATATCAGGAAATTAAGGCAATTTCTAAGAGGCTCAAGAAGCAAAAGAAACAGGAAGATTTAGAGAAATTAGTTAAGAAATCTGAAGAATTTGTTGCCGCACACCCGGAATACAAACGGGTAGATGAGATCTATTACCTGCTCGGCAACGCCTTGGTCCAGTTGGAACGTGTTGAAGAAGGTATTACGATTTTTGAAGAAGCCATCAAGAAGTACCCAGAGGCTCGCTACGTTGAACGTTTTTTGTTGGATTTGGGATTGGCACATGACAAACTCGGCAATCACGACGCGGCAGACAGTGCTTACCAGAAATTGATAAACCACCCGAAATATGGTTCGCGATCGCAGGCGAAACTTGCAAAGAAGATTCTCGAACAGGATAAAACTGAACGAAAGGGTGAATTACCCAGACCACCCGCGGCAAACATGAGTTCAAGGGCGTGGATCGGTAAGCCAGCACAGGACTTTCAGGTGACGGATTTGAAGGGCGAAGAACTCTCCTTGAAAGACCTCCGAGGACAGGTTGTGTTGCTCGATTTCTGGGCAACGTGGTGTGGACCTTGCATCGCAGAGATGCCAAACGTTAAGAAGACTTACGCGAAGTATAAAGATCAGAAGTTCCAGATTATCGGTATCAGTCTGGACAGGTCAGCAGAACCGCTTGAGGCTTACATTAAAAAAGAGGAACTGGGATGGCTTCACTATTGGGACAAAAGCCGCCTGGTGAGCACTATGTATAAGGTGCGGGGAATCCCGTCAACCTTCCTGATTGACGGTGAGGGTATCATCCGCAAGACGAATCTTCGTGGACACGCGCTTGAACATGCCGTCGCGGACCTGGTGAGGGAAAATCTTGCGAGAACCGTGGAGAAAAAAGAGGATGTAGCCCCTCAGTAAAAGGCTTCAAGGAGCGGCAATGGCACACCTTAGTTTGAAAGATGTCACCAAAATTTACGACGGTGATGTCCTCGCAGTCGAACAGGCAGATTTTCAAATTCCCGATGAGTCGTTTACTGTGCTTGTCGGTCCGTCAGGATGTGGGAAATCGACAATCTTGCGGATGATCGCTGGATTGGAAGAGATAACGGAAGGCGATATCTACATCGACGATGAACGGATTAACGATACGCCGCCCAAAGATCGGGATATCGCCATGGTCTTCCAAAATTATGCCCTCTATCCACACATGACGGTGTATAAAAACATGGCGTTTGGACTGAAACTTCGCAAATATCCGAAGGCAGAGATCGAACAGCGTGTCAAAGAGGCGGCAGAGATTCTGAGCATCTCGCACCTTCTGAACCGAAAACCGAAGCATCTTTCCGGTGGCGAACGTCAACGCGTCGCCGTCGGCAGGGCGATCGTCCGACACCCCAAAGTATTCCTGTTCGATGAACCGTTGAGTAACCTCGATGCGAAGCTACGCGTGCAAATGCGGATGGAAATCAGTCGTCTGCATGACCGACTCAACGCGACTATCGTCTACGTCACACACGATCAGGTTGAAGCGATGACGATGGGGGATCAGATTGTGGTGCTCAATGAGGGAAAAATCCAGCAGATCGCTGATCCTGGGACACTCTATCACAAACCCGCAAACCAGTTCGTCGGCGGATTTATTGGCACCCCGCCCATGAACTTTATAGAGACACAGATTGTGAATAACGGTGGTGATCCGACACTCCGATTTGAAACCTTCAAAGTGGAACTGAATGACCAACTCCAGTCGGCACTCGGCAAACTTTCAGGGGACTCAGTGACACTCGGCATTCGCCCAGAGGACATTCACGTCGGTGAAAACGGGAATAACAGCATCGGTACACAGGTGGAATTGGTTGAGCCGCTCGGAAACCATGCGCTCTTATATCTACGGACAGAAAAAAGCAACTTCGTTGCACAATCTGATCTTGTCAACGTGCCACAACATAACGCCCAAATAACGGTCAACTTCAACATGGACAAAGCGCACCTATTTCACCCAGAAACAGGTGAATCGTTGACGGTAGGATAGCATATCATATATCTTCTGTAGGAGCAACCTCCCGGTCGCTCCTATGAAAAGGCATCAAAATATATTTCTGATCTAAAGGGAGAACCTACCCAAAAAGGTCAAAATATATTCTGGCACAAGTGGACGGCACGCTCTGCGTGCCCACTACTTTAATTCCTGAATTTGTGTCCACGTCTCTGTATCTATTGGAATGCCCTCTTGTTCCCGTTTGCGTTGTTCCTCCCAACCGCGTTCCCCCGGCACCCGAATTGCATCAACTCCAGCGGCGCGCTTTGCCGATTTGAGATACCCAACAAAACGTTCTATCTCCGCGCTAAACCCCGGAAACCCCCTAAAACTGGCAACGTTAATCACCAGCACAAATAACCCGTTCCCGACGCGAGCATCTTCACCCTGACTGCACCCAGCCCCCGTGAGCGCGCCCGACAGGATGTCAACGATAACGCTCAGTCCAAATCCTTTGTGCGCAGAAACCGATCCACCGAACGGGAGTAAGGCGGCGGGTGGCATGCCATAAAAATCGTCGGCATTCGTTGTTGACGCTCCTTCTGTGTCAATGAGCCATCCATGAGGGAGTGCCTCGTTCCGATGCTGTTTAACCCGAAGCTTCCCCGATGCGACAACACTCGTGGACATATCCAACACAATCGGATCTTGCCCTTCAACCGGCACTGCACACGCGACCGGATTGGTTGAGAGCCTACCTTCAACCCCACCGTGCGGTGCGACACATGTGCCACCGCCATGGTCGTTCGCCATGAGCAATCCAATCATCTCCGCATCCGCGGCGAGGCACGCGTATCCACCTAACCTCCCAGCCTCATTGCACCGCGAAACAGCAACCGAACTTATATCTGTTTGCTTCGCTTTTTGGATTGCCAACTCCACGGCACGGGTTGCAATGACAGGACCGAAGCCCCAATTTCCATCTAAAACCGCGACCGAAGCGGATTCGTGTAAGATTTCCGTTGGTGCATCGGGCTGGATTAATCCCTCTTCCAATTCACGGACATATTTCGGGAGATGGATCACACCGTGTGAATCGTGTCCGACGCGATTGGCATCCACCATAGACTTGGTTACGACTTTTGCTTCGGCTGTCGGGATATTTAATTTTTGGAAGACATTTAGGCAAATTTCGGTGAGTTCTTCTGCTGTAAAGGTCAGCATCATGGGAATCCTTAAGGAAGGGAATTACTTGTCTTTCGCCTGCTGCAACAATTCTGCCAATCGGTCAGCAAAACGGAGTTGGCTGTCGTCCTCTGGTGCGTAGTCTATGACCTTCCGTGCGTTGGCGATACTCCAGAACTTATGCGAATTGTCACTGATGCCGTAGAAGATTTGGAAGGGGATCCCGTTTTCGTCCTCTATGTTCTCCGTCTCAATGCTCTTGACGAAGAGTTGGACCTGATCCCGGATGCTCAAATACGCGCCGAGTCCGCGGTGCATTGCCTTTAAATCGTCCGCTGAAGAATTCGCCATATCCGTCTCACGCGGTCCACCGATACGCAACTGGACGTTCTCTAATTTCTTGCCGTCAACGTGTCCCGTCGCAAAGACAAAGCCGAGGTGCTCATACGCCTCTTTTGCCCATCCGTAGAAGTTATCGGAGAGCGGACGCATTTCCGGTGTCACCACATCCCATTTATCTGCCCAGATGAGACGTTCATAATAGTCGGCGGCGTGGTTAGAACTACAGACGACGACACGCCGGACACCGGTTTCAAGACAGGTCTGGTACAGGTTATATGCCATTTGGATGTTGGCAAGCTCATTCTCGAAACTACCGCCCTTAAAAGCACAATGGACAACTGCATCAACGCCTTCAAAATGGTGACGATACGCGTCCCGATTGGGGTCGGTCAGTTCAGCAGTTTGAACACCTTCGACCGTTTCTCCTTGTCGATTCGTGGTTTTCACGTCTAACAGGACGAGTTCGTAGCGTTGACGAAATTCGGGGAGCATCCGTCCGGCGATATAGCCGGCGGCTCCAGTGATAAGGACTTTTCTGCGGTTCTCCATTTTTGGGTATCCTTTTTTTAATTGACTACAGCTATCTATTGAGTTTCACTTGCGGTTTAACCCAACCTATAGGCTATAAAGAGGCGAGGTTGGGAAACCTCGCCAGCGGAGGTGAGGCGGCGGTTCAATCCAATATATAGGCTTACTGAATCTCCAGTTTTTCTTTACAGTGCCGAGCGAGGATTTTCATTTCTGCGATGACCTGCGCCTCGGTCTGCATCAACTGATTAAAGATGGGTGGGAGAGGTTGCCTGCTGAAAAGCCTTTCAAAGAAACCTTGCCGGACATGGAGCGGCACCCCGAAACGTGAAGTTCCAATACGATCAGGATCCATCCCTAAGTATTCAATTGAGAGATAATGCGCAGCCTTTTCTTGCGTAATGTTGCCTTCGCTGATACTGCCGGTATTCCTTCGCCCGTAACTCACGAGATAGACCCTACCACTCATTCGACTGAGGATGGTATACCCTCCCACATCGACTGCTTCATTCCAACACTTCTCGAACCCATTTTTAGGGAGGCGTTCGCGAAGTTCTTCAGCAGAACGGACCACGAACTTGTTCTGATGAGGCGTTTTGATAATAAGAAACTCTTCATTTTCGTCTTTTAATGGCGGTTGTCCTGTAAACAAATCAACGGAATCTAAAGTCCAGACGATGCCATCTCGAATGCCTTTCGCCATATTATGATGCCTCTCAACAAACTCTTCGTTCAATGGATGCAGACGATAAGCAGCCCCCCCGTTAAAGATACTGCGCAATTTTCGACGATGTTCTATGACAGAAAATCGCTTTTTAGTGACCGGCATCTCTAACTGGAGTGTATATCCGGTATGTAAATCGGTCGTGAGATTCAACTGGGACTGCTGAAGTTCAGCCAAGCGAGTCAAAGCCGTCTGGCTTTTCGACAGAACCCGTCCGATCAGATATTGGCGGCGGAGCCCAGGGATCTCCGTTGCAAGTCGTTCAAGCGTTGGGGCATCTAACTGCTCCAACATAACCTTGTGCTCCCATCGTGTACCGCGTTCATGCATTAAAATTTGGAACTGCTGTGCGTCACCGGCGGTTCGGATATAGCCGAGTGCTGTCCATGGATCGAATGTCGCACGGTAGTTCCCGCTGGCTTCCGCATCCCCATCCGCTAACACGCAATCTCGTCGTTCATACCGAGAATAGAGTCCAAACTGAAATTCAAAATCTTCGTAGGGTCCTAAGGCTTCGCGTAAATCATGAGCAAATTCTTTTCCTCGTGCGAAACGTTTGAAAATTTGCTCGGTGCGTTTCGGTTGATTGAGTGCATCAAGGAACGTTCCAATCTGAATCCCGCCTTCTTCTACACCTTCATCTTCATTTTTACCAAAAACCTTGGTTTTGGTTTTAAAAGGCGGGTTTCGGAGGGAAACGTCGCGCTGTGAGACAAGATGTAACGCCGGATCAGATGTTACATCCTTGAGTGCGGGGGCATCGCCGAGGATTTCTGCGAGCTTGACATCATCAATCTTCTCCGTCAAGTCAATGCCACGTTTTAATTCAGCGAAATGGATAATGTCATCAAGACGATATTGTAGAGGGGCACTCGAAGAGAGATTATCGTAGTTAGAACGATGGAAGCGGATGCGCGGTTTGATACGGAAGACCGGTGTGAGACCGTAATCCTTCAGCAACACATACAGCGTGACGGTATAGGAGTCGGCGTGAACCTTCTGTGCAAGGATTCCGTCCGGCTTTGTGTCATTTTCCACGATTAACCGCTCTTGAACGAGCTGGCTATCGTTGCCGAAAATTATCATCCGATGTTCTTCTCTGTTATCATCAACTAACATGGCTCTACCCTCCCGAACTTATAAAACGATACCGTCGGGTCTCAGTTTCGCTACGCCGCTTCAAACCTTTGTCGTGCTAAGGCAGCTGCACCAAGGATACCGGCATTGTCCCCCAGTTTTGCTGGCACAATCTGAACCCCACTTAGCGTATTGGGCAACGCGTATTTTTCCGCGGCATCACGGATATTGTCCAAGAACGTATCATCCAGTGCTTCAACGACACCGCCACCCAGTACAATCATCTCCGGATTCAAGAAATTTACAATGGAACCAATGCCAATTCCAAGATACTTCGTTACTCTTTTGAAAATTTTGAGGGTCAATTTGTCGTTTGCGCGAATCGCCTTCGCCAAAACCCCACTCCGAATCGCACTAAGATCACCACCGGTGAGTTCGGAAATTATACTCTTTTTTCCTTTTTTTAGAATAGCCTTCCGGAACTGCTTTGTCATCGCCGTGCGGCTGGCGATCGCTTCCAAGCAGCCCCGTGTGCCGCAGCCGCAGCGAGGCCCCCCCGCTTTGACGATGATATGTCCGATTTCACCGGCTGTCTTACTCGCCCCGTGGAACAATTCACCCTGTAAAATAATTCCACCACCAATGCCAGTCCCAACAAAAATCCCAACGACGTTCTGAAAACCTTGCCCTGCACCGAACACATGTTCACCAAGTGTCCCCACGTTCACATCATTGTCAACAAAGGTTGGAAAGTTGACGCGCGCTTCCAACTCCTCCTTCAATCGAACGTTTTTCCATCGGAGGTTGGGAGCGAAAATGACAACCCCGGTTGCTGGATCAAGTGGTCCTGGTGCGCCGATGCCGACAGACTGAATTGATGCAGCGGCAACACCTGACTTGTCAATAGCCTTTCGGATACTGTCGGCGATTCGATCAATTACAACAGATGGACCTCTGTCTGCTTTGGTTGGGACCTTGGCTGTCCCTAAGATATTACCTTCTGGACCGATAACAGCCGACAGAATTTTGGTGCCGCCCATATCTACACCGATAACATTCGTGCTCATAATTTTTAACTTTCCTTGCGGTTCGTTTTTTATTTTTTCTTTGCGGTTAAATAACATGCGTTTCAACTATCACGTGCGTTTCTCAAATCCGAAGAAACACCCCGCTGACTCTCACTGCGAGGCAACACGCGCAAATGTAATACATTGTCCCGCAAGTCCACATGTTGTCCTCGGATGCCACACGTGCATCCGTTCTGGCGCGCTGGATTTAGTCTATTCCCAGACGAAATCCAGCATTGATTCGCAAAAACCCTGCGCCGGTGTTGCAGGCTACAGGTTTGGGATAACACAGAACGCTTTACCGACAACCGATAGCTGATAACAATTCCTGTTTGAAACCTGCGACGGAGAGCTGATCCCACTTTTCCAAAAACGTTTCATAATCCGCTTCGCGGGTCTTCTCTGTCCGAGCGATGAACCTAACAATACCAGGAAGCACAGCAATTTGTCTTTCTCGATTCCCCAATTGAGAGGCATAATCCGCTAAAACCTCTAAGACGACATCAGCGTCATGAATATCGCCGAGTATCTCTTGTAAATCAACGATCATCGCGAGAAATTCAGTGTAACTGTCGACTGCTGACTGCTGACTCCCATTTTGGTAAGCCACGCGAAAAAGTTCCATCGTATACCGGAGGCGTTTAATGGAAATCCGCATATTGTGGAGTTCCTCGCGTCTGGTCTCATCCCGAATGAACGGCTCCCACGTGTAGACCTCTTCAAGCCTTTGCGGAAGAATGATACGGGCATTCTCATAATAACTCCGCAGCGGCGCAACGCCGATGACCTTATGTGCCTTCGCCATACCTTAATTTTTCCTTGCGGCTTTTTAATTTTCCTTGCAGTGCAATTAAGTCGGTTTCGTATTTAAAGTGCCTTTCCGCATATCCGCCTGCGCCGGTGTTGCAGGCTACTACTTATGGCTCATCAAGAAACCGCTCTCCATTACATTATGGACCACATTTTTGTAGGTAAGCGACGTTAGAAACCTATCCCCTAAAGAAATCTAAAAACTCGGTTTCAAAATCGGTTTCTTCCAATTCCTCAAAGAGTATCAACATCGGTTCCCGTGCTTCTTTCCGTTTCCGTTGTAGATGCTCAATCAATCCGCGAATGTCAGCCTGCTCCACTTCAGTCAGATGTGTTAATTCGTTTTGAAAACGAACGATGAGGACATCCAGATCTCGCACGGCTCCCATCGTTCGGGTTATCGCTCTTATCTTTTTGTAATGTTTCTTGAACGGAGACCTCTTCGGAAAACAGTCGGCAAAATTGTCCATTGCGGCTCGTAAGCGGCGCGAGGTGACTCGCATCTCGTGGACAAACTCAATATCAGCACCCTCTTTAGCACCCTCTTTGTAGGACATCATCTCGTGAAAATAGTTCACGATTATCTGCCGAGCACAGGCTTCCAACGTTTCGTCAGGCGATATGCCTTTAATTGCTGGTTCTGTAGCCATTTTTTTAATTACAGGAATCTGGGCACTGCCCATTTCATTACTTACCCCTTCCCAGTAACGGGTGGGGACCCGGTTTCTGATTAAGTTCACTCCGCTGGGTTATGAAAGATTTGCTAATAACTATTGGAGAATTTCGGAACCTTGAATGGAAACCTGCGGCTATTAAGATTTTGCGCGCTGGCGGAGTAGATGATCCGTGAGGACGAGAGCCGCCATTGCTTCAACAATAGCGGGTGCTCGCACTAAAACACAGGGATCATGTCGTCCGCTTGCCTCTAACGTCACCTCATTCCCCTGTATATCAACAGTCTGTTGCGGTTTACCGATTGTCGCTGTCGGCTTGAAAGCGACTTGGAACAGAATATTTTCGCCGTTTGAAATACCGCCCTGTGTGCCACCGGAATTGTTCGTGCGGGTCCGAATTCGGTCGGTCTCGCCGCCTTTTTCGATATAAAAAGGGTCGTTGTGTTCGGAGCCGGTCATTGCAGTTCCCTCAAAACCAGAGCCGATCTGGAATCCCATCGTTGCGGGAAGAGACATCATTGCTTTCGCCAAATCCGCTTTGAGTTTGTCGAATACCGGTTCGCCAAGCCCCATAGGGACATTACGAGCAACTGATTCGATGATACCACCGAGGGAGTCCTGATCACGCCGTGCCTGATCAATGCGTTCTACCATTTTTGGACCAACAATCGGATCCGGACATCGCACAGGACTCGCTTCTATCTCTTCAAGCGTCACCATATCTGCATCCACTTCGGCTTCCAATGTGTGAATCCGCTTGACGTAAGCAAGTGTCTCGGTTCCGGATACTTCGCGCAAGATTTGCTTGGCGATTGCCCCTGCCGCGACGCGTCCGATGGTTTCCCGTGCGCTCGCTCTACCGCCCCCTTGCCAGTTACGGATACCGTATTTCTGCTGGTACGTAAAATCGGCGTGTGAAGGTCTGTAAAGGTCTTTCAGGTGATCGTAGGCTGACGGACGCGCGTCTTTATTCCACACCAGCATGGAGATAGGTGTCCCAAGCGTCTTGCCCTCAAAGACCCCGGAAAGTATTTCAACGGTATCACTCTCCTGACGCGGTGTCGTGAGGTGGCTCTGACCCGGCCTCCGTCGATCCAGTTCAAATTGTATTGTGGATATATCCAGGTCGATTTGCGGTGGACACCCGTCAACGACAACGCCAACAGCCCCACCGTGCGATTCGCCCCAGGTCGTAATCCGAAAAAGATGACCGAACGTATTCATTTCTTTTATTGGTTGCCGGTTATAAGTCGTCGGTTGTCGGATAAGAGGGTGTTTTGTAGTAATCTTCTCATACTTGGAGTACTCCAAGAAGAGGTGAACTGTTACACGGAGACCTCTTAATTGAAATAATTGAAAACTGAAAACCGATAACTGATAACTAATACTTAGTATTGTATATTCTGAACATCTTATGGTATACTGTATCAAATTTCATCGCAAAAAGCAAATAATTTCGTTTAAAATACCTTCTAAGCAGAAAAAGATGTCCATTTTTACATTCCTTTCAAAAGGGTTGTGTGTTTATGAAAGGATACCTCTTTTTTTGCTTTCAATCACCTTAATTCTTAATATTGTCCAAACTTTAGTAGGTTTACTAAACTTTGGACAATTCGTATTCCATTGAAGTAGAGTTTCCAAGGTGCCACACATTTTTCCGAGAGTTGCACATATCCGCAGAGCGCAGAGAAAACGGCTCATCGTAGGTTGGGTTGAACGGTTACCTCGTAAAAATCGGACAAAGCCTCTCCGTTTCAAAGTCCAAGGAATCCCTGAGCGTTCCAAAGCCCGAGTGAAACCCAACGCTGTTTTCCACTCAAAGCGGTGTCTTTGTTGGGTTTCGCTATATCTGCCTATAAGCAGGTGTATTGGCGATTTTCGGTTTCAGTCGCAAGAAGACGGACTGAGTTTTTTACGGCTCAACCTGGCGGAAACACCCAAGCAAAAACACCTACGGGATCCTCTGAATGCTGAACGCTACCGGAAATTGTCCAAACTTTAGTAGGTTTAGAACAGTTACGAGAAATATCGGGAGAGGTATTACAAGAAGTTGGGGGGAGCCTGATGAAAATAGTCCTTGTTGTAGGAGGCATTCTGCTTTTTCCTTTCTCTGTCTCTGCGGGGACATTTGTGGAGACATTCGATGGTCGGGATTTGGATGAGTGGCAGGAAATCATCTTGTTGGATTTTAAGATTATGCCTGGGACTTGGGAGGTTATTGATGGTGAACTTCAGGGAATATATCATAGTGGATTAATGACTTTCCTAATGATGGAGGATGAGAGGTGGCGCAATTACGTCATCGAATTGGATGTCAAACCCCTTGAAAAACACGGTCCCGGAAGGATTGGGATTGCTGCGCGGCTTAAGGAATCAGTCGGGTTAGCTTGTACGATTGGTGACTCACCTATACCCATTCCTACCCCGGGATCAAGTGCAATCTGTTGGGTCGGCGATTTTCTGGGCAATAGATTTGAGGTTTTTGGTTTTACAGCTACCCCCCTGTTGAAATTAGAGACATGGTCTACTCTGAGGTTAAGTGTTAAGGACGAAACCTTCATTTTCTGGATAAATGGCAAGAAAATTATCGAAACAGGTGAGCCCTTTATTTTTTTATTCGGTGATCAGCAAATTAGAGAAAAGGCAGGAAGGCTTTTAAATTTTCCTACTGGTGGTGCCGGTTTCGGTCTATCGAATTACACGGCGCGCTTCGATAATATTGTCATCACGGGCGATGGCATTCCAAGCAAAGGGAAGTTATCGGTACTGCCTCAAACGAAACTCGCGACAATGTGGAGCAGTTTGAAGCAGTTTTAGAGAAATGGATAATGGTTTTTAGATCCCGAATCAATTTCTGGCGGGACGGACATCGCTTTATATTATACCATGCAAAGTCTCTCACAGTTTGCCGATATCTATCTGTCCGGGGAGATAGCAGAAAAAATTGCCCCAGGAATTCACACGGTAAAGCTTTCCGTGGAGGAACTACAACAATCGCCGAGGAGATTTTACCAAAGGTTGCGGCAGCTGGAAGTAGATGGAATCTTAGCATATCAAAACTATGGTACTTATGAACTTGCTCCTTTCCTTCGCGAAGTTAATCTACCTATTTAAAATCGAACCACAAGCCCCTAATGTAATGGAGGGCGGACCTTGAGAAAGGCACGTTACAGTTCCAAAGCCACACCATTTAACCACAAGGAAAAATTAAAAGATGCTGTCGATTTTTAAACGCTATATCGCGCTACTTCTGATTTTTATAGGCATCGGGTTTTTATGGAACACGCCGTTTGTATACCCACTCAAAATCTTTGTTGTCTTTATGCATGAGGTAAGTCACGGGCTTGCGGCGATCGCAACTGGTGGTCGTATCGTAGAGATTCAGATCAATCCACAGCAGGGCGGGCACGCCTTGACCCAAGGAGGCTCTCGATTTTTGACGTTGACCGCAGGTTATCTCGGAAGCCTGCTGTGGGGTGGACTCATCCTACTCTTGGCAGCGAGAACCCGCCTCGATAAAGCGATTAGTATCCTTATCGGCATCGGCATGGTGGCTATCTCTATCGGCTATGGCGAGAGTACATTCACTTATCTGTTCGGCATCGGCTTTGGCGTTGCTCTGATCGCCATCGGTTTCTACCTCCCCGAGGCAGTCAACGATTGGGTACTCCGTATTATCGGCGTGACGAGTTGCCTCTACGCGATTCTCGACATCAAAAGCGATGTCTTGGACAGATCCAACCTCCGCTCGGATGCTCGAATGCTCTCGGAGATAACAGGTATCCCGACTGAGGTTTGGGGTGTTCTATGGATTCTCATTGCTATTGGACTCACTTTATGGTTCCTCTACCTCTCCGGCAAAACCTCAACTGCCCAACAAACATCTACCGAAGAAAATACCGAGGAAATCTCTAATTTATAGGGACACTGAGGGTCGATGTGCACATCGATTTAGGAACTCCATATTAACCGAACGGACTAAAACGCACCGATGACATACCACCGAAGAAAAGAAACCATACACCGAGACCTAACAGAAAAAGTGGAACACAGATAAGCACGATGAGAATGAAAGCCCCCCACATCCACGACTTTTTGGATTTGGCAACCGTTGCCATCCGTGCGATCAACACACCACCACATATCATAATTACAACAACGAGACTAAATATAATCGCCATCACCATCTCTGGTTATCTCCTTCATCTGCTTTAGGTTATGAGAGGTTCCTTCACAATTGGAATACTGCAAGGACAACAGACGCAGCAGCCCGGATTCAATCGTTAAAAAATCAAAAAGTCCGATCACGCTACGCGCGACGCTGATCGGCATCCTTCTCATCCCCTTTAATAGCTACTGGGTTCTACATCTCAGTTATATCTGGGATTCCAACCGACCTACGAGTTTAGCATTACTGTTTAATGTCCTATTTACGTTGCTTGTCCTTATCGGATTCAGCGCGGTTCTGCGTCGTTTACGTCCAACATTGGCGTTTACACAGAGCGAGTTGTTAACCATCTATGCGATGTTGTGCCAAGCCTCCGTTTTCGCAGGTCGCGATATGCTACAGGTCTTGGTGCCGTTGATGGGTAACGGTTTTTGGTACGCAACAACCGAAAACGAATGGGCACAACTTTTTCATCAGCATCTCCCCGAATGGCTTGTCGTCGGAAAACAAGAAGTCCTACAAGGCTTCTACAAAGGCGAATCCACATTCTATCTTCAGACAAACATAGAAGCATGGCTGTTGCCAACACTGATCTGGGTGGGCTTCTGTCTCGTCATCGGGGTGACAATGCTCTGTCTCAACGTGCTCTTACGCAAGCAGTGGCAGGAACATGAACGACTCACCTATCCGATCGCACAACTTCCTTACGAAATCACACGCGCCGCTTCAAATGTAGGAAACTCCGTGGGAACGACATCTCATCTATTTTTTAATAAACGGATGATGGTTGTCGGCTTATGCATCGCGGCTGTCCTGAACCTACTCTATAGTTTACACCAAATTGATCCCGTTTTCCCTACAATTCCGCTGTATCGTGGATTCCGACTTCCCGATAAACCATGGAGCGCGATGAACAATCCCGGTTTCCGTATCAGTTTCTTCCCGTTTGCGATTGGCGTAGGTTTCCTGATTCCGCTGGATTTAGGGTTCTCCTGCTGGTTCTTTCATCTGTTTTGGCATTTCCAACGGATTGTCGGTGAGATGTTCGGTTGGCGCGGGGCGATCGGATTCCCGCGAGAGATGGCACAAATTCGGGGTGTATGGATGGCACTATTCCTCTGGACCTTGTGGATGGGACGCGCACACGTTAAGGTAGTGCTACAGACGATTTTCGTAGGGACGAGGAATGTAATACAAGGAACGGATTTGGTCTATTCAAAGACCAAATCCCCTCGTCCGGACGGACAGGGAAACCCTGGGGAAACACCCAAGCAAAAACCCCCTACGAAGAACGATGAAGGTGAAGCTTTACGCTACAGAACAGCGGGAATCGGGGTACTCGTCGGATTTATCTTAATTATGGGGTTCTGCCTCAAGGCAGGGATGTCGCTCTGGTTTGCCGGTCTATTTTTCGCCCTCTATTTCGCGATGTCGATAACAATTACCCGCATCCGCGCCGAGTTGGGACCGCCCGCGCACGACCTTTACAACGCCGGTCCAGATTTACTCCTGACAGATGCGTTGGGCACACGACGCATTGGGAATCGGAATCTCTCGGTGATGTCGCTCTTTTTTTGGTTGAACCACCTCTCTTACCGCGCACATCCGATGCCGCATCAACTGGAAGGCTTGAAACTCGCACATCAAACCCGTTTCAATCCGACCCAACTGCTATGGGTATTAGCGATCGCTATTTTTGTGGGCGCACTCTCTGCCGCTTGGGGACATCTACACCTCTCCTACCAAATCGGCTTAGAACAAGCGCGTTCGTGGTATGCACGCGCCGCGTTCAACAGGCTCGCGGGATGGCTCTATAACCCCAGCGAAACGAGCATCAGCGGTATGCTCTATACCACCGGTGGATTTGCTTTCGCTGTCAGTCTTTTGCTCTTGCGATGGCGATTCGTTCAGTGGCCCCTACACCCCGTCGGGTATGTCGTTTCAAGTTGGTGGACGTTTACTGGACTCTGGTTTCCACTCCTCATCAGCTGGATTATTAAACGGATTTTACTTTCAACAGGCGGTGTTCGCTTATATAGACGTTCTATTCCGTTTTTCATCGGTCTGGTTATCGGAGATGTAATCGTTGCTTCTATTATTAGCATTTTGGGACTGATTTTCGATTTTCGCGTCGTCTATCTGAGCTGGTGATACCTCCTGATCGGTAAAGAAAGAATAACTGCTGTCGAAACTCTATCTATGAAACGAAACAGAAATGCAGTCTTGAAATTTCTATCTAAACCTGCTATCATTACTTACGATGGATATAACAGATGTGTCCCTCAGTGTGAATATCGGTGGAATCCAGATGCGAAATCCTGTCATGACGGCATCTGGCACCTTCGGCTACGGTAGTGAATACGTCGATTTCGTGGATCTGAACCGACTCGGTGCAGTGGTCGTCAAAGGCGTTACGAGTGTGCCGTGGCCCGGCAACCCGATGCAACGCATCATGGAAACCCCGTCCGGCATGCTGAACGCGATCGGACTCCAAAACGTCGGCGTAGACGGTTTTATCTCGGAGAAACTACCCTATCTGCGTGATTTCGATGTGCCAGTGATTGTCAACGTCTGTGGCAAAACCGTCGAAGAATACCTCATCGTAACCGAAAAACTGAACAGCACGGATGGTGTTGCTGGTATAGAGCTTAATATTTCCTGTCCGAACTTAGACTGTGGTGGTATGAGTTTCGGTGTTGATGCAACACTGGCGCACCAACTCGTCAAAGAGGTTAGAGCAGCAACCCACCTACCAATACTGGTCAAACTTTCCCCAAATGTCACAGATATTACGGTGATTGCTCGTGCTGTTGAGGATGCCGGTGCGAACGCGCTTTCCGCTATCAACACGCTCCTCGGTATGGCGATTAACGCGGAAACACGGCGACCGGAACTCGCAAACGTGACGGGTGGACTCTCAGGTCCCGCGATAAAGCCGGTGGCATTAAGATTGGTCTGGGAGGTTTACAAAAGTGTTTCTATCCCTATCGTCGGAATGGGAGGCATTATGACTGCCACAGACGCTGTTGAATTTTTCATCGCTGGGTCGTCTGCCGTAGCGGTCGGGACAGTAAACTTCGTCAATCCACAAGCATCGATGGAAGTGGTGAAAGGCATCTACACCTACCTCAAGGAAGCAGACATGGGATCAATCAAGGAATTGGTGGGTAGTTTGCAGATTGATTCGTGATCGTTTTTGAAAAAAGTGGTATATGATAAGGAGATAAGGCAAGTTTACAACAGGCACTCAGAGGAGGAACATGCGGCATCTGGTAACACTCGACGATTTGTCGAATTTTGAGATTGAACAAATCTTTCGACTCGCGTCAGGCATGCAGTCGCAATTGGAAACATGGGCAGGGATTTGTCGAAGTAAATTGCTGGCAACCCTCTTTTATGAACCGAGCACTCGGACCCGGCTTTCATTTGAAAGTGCGATGGGACGCCTCAACGGCGGCACTCTCGGCTTCGCCGATCCACAAGCGACTTCTGTCACCAAAGGGGAAACTCTCGCCGACACTGCTCGGATGGTGACGAACTATGCCGATCTCATTGTCGTTCGGCACAACTGGGCAGGTGCGGCGCGCGTCATTGCACAGCATACACATATCCCAGTCATTAACGGTGGTGATGGAAGCCATACACATCCGACGCAGGCACTCGCGGATCTTTATACCATTATACAGCGAAAATCGAAGATAGAGGGGCTAACCATTGGCATTTGTGGCGATCTTCAGTTTGGACGGGCGGCACACTCCTTTGCCCTTGCAGTCGCACGATTCGGTGGGAACCTGATTCACATCGCGCCGAAACCGCTACAAATGCCACCGTGGGTCCTCGCGCAACTGGAACAGTGTTACGGGCAGATACCGCTTGAGGTAGAAAGCATTACAGAAGTGATTGATAGACTCGATGTCATCTACGTCAACCGACTTCAAGAGGAGCGACTCCCGCCGAATATGGATGCCGCTGCCGTACGTGGAAGCTATCTGTTAAACGCAGCCGTCATGAAGAATGCAAAACCTGATGCGATGATTATGCACCCACTTCCGCGTGTCAACGAACTCGCCTATGAATTAGATGACGACCCGCGTGCGGCGTATTTTGAGCAATCGGCGAACGCGGTGCCGGTTCGGATGGCACTGATTGCAAGCCTTGTGGGGCTGGAACAACTCATCTTGACACAACCTCCAGAGCGAGACATCGCTCCTACTACACGGACGTGTGAAAACACA
This sequence comes from Candidatus Poribacteria bacterium, assembly GCA_965208635.1. Taxonomy (GTDB): domain Bacteria; phylum Poribacteria; class WGA-4E; order WGA-4E; family WGA-3G; genus WGA-3G. The sequence goes on along the minus strand of OZ242349.1, from coordinate 2,437,413 downwards.
AACTGCGTCACGAATCACGAGACCTACCTAACTCCTGAACGTGAAACGTTTAAGGGGGATATCAAGTTGAACGCTTGCGCCTATTGCGGAAACCTGTTTTCATAGGACGATCACATGCAATTTATACGTTTCTTTGCGGTTCTGACCACCTCATCGGGGCGGACCTGGTAACTCCAAAATCAGATCTTCGCGACGCTCCCCAACTTTCAGCACAAATATCTCCGACGTTGCGCAAAGCCCCTTATATTCAACTGACACTCTGTAGCGGGTCGTCTTGTTCCTATCTACATACTGCACAAAGTATCCATGAGCATCGGTTTGCACTGACCCTTGGATGCCCCCAACATTATTTTCATGTAGACCTTGTGCTCTTATATTGATGCTAATTTCTTTGTTTGCCAAGGGTGCGTCGTCTGCAAAAATGATTTTCGCGCGAATCCGCATTCGAAGCCGCACCGTGACCTCTACGTTTTCGATTCGCACGCCTGGCGTGATAGAAAAGGTATCCCGAGTGAAAGGCGAAGGAAGCAAATCCTTCGGATGGTGGACAAAAGCCCCGATTCTGATAGACAGAAGTTGATATTCCATCTCAGGAGACAGACTATCCCAATATTCAGGTACCAGCATAAATTGAAATTCTCCGGGATGAATATCCGTGATGGAGAAACCTCCTGTATCATCGGTCTCTACTTCTAAAACCGAAAGATAGGTCCACGCTCCAGTATTATCGTCAACTTTGAACGGCTGAATGCCTAACGCAAGACCAGTAACCGGATTTCCCGCTTCATCAACAACGCGCCCCGAAAAACTCGCTGTGTCTCCTCCTATCACGGTTTCGGATAACGCGACAGAGGACGTATCTTCAGTTTCACCACAAGCCAGTAGGGTGCAAATCACGAGCGGAATTACCACAATTCTATACAAAAGGTTTTGGCAATCCACAAGCCATCTCCTTTTTAGACGAGCAGAATATTTCCCATACTCTGCCCAAGTTAGCGCATCAAATTGAAAAATACATGCCTAACACTAACGCATCATAGAGTTTGTGGTGAGGATTAGCAAATTAATTGGAAAAATTACTTGGGAGAAATCGAACGGCCGTAGATTTCAAACGATCATTTCTGTTGGGCAGGGGAGCTATCAAATATATCTGCTTTTTCGAGAATCGCCATTTCTGTCATACGCCAGATAACACTGTCGGGACTCACGGCATACCATTTTCCATCAGGGAGGGTCATAACGACATAGTCCCTTTCACTGGCATCCAAGGACTCAGAAAAGAAATCGTTGGGTAACCAGTTTGCGTAGGTGATAGGATCGCCGTTATCCCATTGCCACCACTCTTTTGTCCGTTTAGAACGGGCACCCGTCGCGGGGACACGCTTGAGTCCGATCCAATAGAATTTACGTCCAAAAACTGCTTCCAACCATGCCTGCTCCTCTGCGTTATTAATCACAACAAGATGCGCTTTCTCCTCGATGGCTTGGGCAATCGCAGCGTCGCGAGTTTCACAGTGAACCCGTTTATAGGCGTGCCCATTTTCGGGATTGACGACCCATACGTCATGAGATACTGCTGGTACTGACGGCACTTCCCATGCCGGTGAAAGCGGTTCCAACTCGTCAGTTTCGATTTTTTGAGGTAGTTGCTTGGGTGGAATCGGTTCACTGTCAAACGTCAATGTCAACCCATCAAATCGGTCCCCTGGATCAAGCCGAATCGGCTCAGCCTCCACAGAAAGACCTTGGTATTCCACCGAAAACGTGTAGAACGCATGAAAATCCTTCTCATCTATATAAAAGACAAAATAGCCTTCAGTGTCTGTCCACAAGTTTCCACCGGAGCCCATGGAGCCACCACTTACAATACGAGCATGTGTGTAGAGGCCGACGCGCGTATTGGCAAGTGGTGTTCCGTCTTTGAAAAGGACGCGTCCGCGAACCCGCATCCGCGGTTGCACTGTGACTTCCACATCAATATGTGCACCCGATTTGACCCCGAACGCTATTTCAGCAGAATCGGTGCGCGGATATAGGGTTAATCCTTGGACGCGAATGAATAAAATTTCAACATCTGGTTCAAAATCACCTTGGCCCATGCCGAAGTTACTGGAATCGAATGCCTCTATCTCGTCTGCTGTGGTCTCCCCCCAATCTCTGCCGGATGTAAACTCATCTACAATCTTTTCAAAGTCTTCAGGCAGGCGTTTATCTATGTCGTCCGGAAGGGCACCGATGTGCACGGGACCCGAGGGAACATCCGTTATGGAAAATCGACCTTCTCGGTCTGTGCGTGCACGGCGCAACTGTGCATGCTCATACGGTAAAATTACTGTCTGCATGTATCCAGTGCCATCAACATAAAGAGGAGCAATAAATATCGGTAACTCGACAACTGGGTTTCCACTGAGATCGACAACGCGTCCGGTAACGCTCCCCGTATCTTTCTGAGCAACAGCGGACGAAACGAAACTGATGAGAGATGCAACTATCGTCATTAGGAATAACAAAGTTTGCCTTTTAGACTCCGAACATTTCATAGTTTTCTCCTCACAAAGCACTGTTGGAAACAGCCTCTATAGAATGACGTGTAACGTTCATTCCCTCACAGGCAGTTCCTCTTTTTCAAGAAGGACGGACTGAATAAAACGCCATTGGATATCTCCGGGACCAACGTCCACCCACTGGTCGGCGAACAGGATGACATAATCTTCATCACCTTTGTCAGTATCCTGTGGTTCATACATTGCCCAATTTGTATATGTGACGGGTTCCCCACTGTGCCATTGCCACTGCCCCTCTTCCTCAACATCACTAAGCCCAATTAAGGCGCGATGTGCAACAAAAACTTGATCCAACCAGTTTTGTTCCGCTTCATCGTTAATCGTGACGAGATAAGCATCTTCCTTGGCTGCTTGCGCGAAAGCATCTTCCACGCCGTTAAAACGGATTTTTTTGTAGGCGTGCCCATTTGTTGGATTGATAACCCATACACCTTTAGCGTTAAGCCCGCCCCCAAATCGCGCGGGTGCACCAGCATGGAAACCGCGAGGAGCATTTTCAGGTATATCAGGCGGCAGTGGGACTTCAAACGTGAAGACCACCTCCTGAATTAGATCTTCGGGTTTGACCACAATTGGATCTAACTGTACTTGATGCTCCTGATATGTCACAGACATGAAGTAAAATATGGGACCATTCATATATCTCGTCATATATTGTACAAAGTTTCCTTCGTCATCCGTTTCCGCGCTCCATCTCCCACTACCATCATATTCTCCATCTAAACTGAGTCGCCTTAACCCGCCCCTGATACGTTGTGCATTGGCGAGTGGAGTCCCGTCCATCCTTAGAACTTTCGCTCGGAGCTGTAGAAACCGTTGCACTGTAACCTCAACGTCTTCAATGCGCTCACCCGGTTCTGCAGAAAATACAACGCCACGTCCCCACGATTCATCAGGCGCATAGAGACACATATCGCCAATTTGGACCTTCAAAATTTCCATCTCTGGCTCATTATACGGAAACAACCCTAACAATACCGGACCGGTAATGGCATCAGTAATAACGAAACGTCCCTCTGCATCAGTTTTCCCTTGGAACGCCATCGGATCGCCTTGCCCTCCACCTTCTTCAACCTCAAACTTAATTGGAAACCACGCGCCATGACCGTCTTGGACAGGCACAAGGACTATCGTCAGTCCGGCAATCGGATGTTCTTCTTCATCAATAACACGACCAGTGAAAGTGGTTAACGCACCCTCCTGCGCGCCGCTCTCCAACGTACCTAAGAGGAAAAGTACTACAACTTCAATGAAAAGTATGAAGATTTCCCTTCTGAAATACAAACGCTTCATCGCTCTCATCTCCTTAGAAAGGCATATAAAGATCCCCTATTCGTCTATCGTAGAAACCAATCCATCTTTTTCGATGACCGCCCATCGTGCCATACGCCAGAGCGGACTTTCAGGACCAGCGGATTGCCATCCACCCTGTCTAAAGGTGACCACAACATAGTCCTTCTCGGCATCCGGAAGTCTATCAGGGAAACTCGGATGGGTTGCCCAGTTGGTATAGGTGACGGGTTCACCGCTATCCCACTGCCATTCTCCCTCTTTTTCCACATCGGTGAGTCCGATCCAAAAGGGTTTGTGCCTAAAGATGACCTCAAGCCAATGTTGCTCGGCTTCGTCGTTGATAGAGACGAGGTGCGCGCCTTCCGCAACAGCCTTGCGTTGAGCATCCTGCCAGTCTTCACAAAGAACTTTCTTGTAAGCGTGTCCATTCGTGGGATTAATGATCCACACGCTTTTTGCTGGTGGCGGTACGGATGGCTGACGGAATTTAATGTTACCGGGAGCTGGAATGTCGTCAGCGGGGAGTTCAACAGGCTCTGGTTTACCTTCAAGCGTTAGGACAACCTCCTCAGGCTGTACGCCGTCCTTGAGTAGAAAGGGACCCACGCCCGCAGAAAGGTCGTTATATTCTACAGAGAGTGTATAGAACCCAGGTTCCTCTACATATTCCGTAAAGTAACCACCGGCATCCGTAAAAAAGTTGGTGCCAAGGGTTCCACCATGATTCGGACGGGTTTCATGACTCTGTTCCATCGTGAGATCCGCTTCGGCGTTGGTGAGGGGTGTACCATCAGCGTAAATAACGCGTCCGCGAATCCGAAGCCGCGGCTTGACGGTAACTTTGACATCCTCAATAATCACACCGGGTTCGAGTGCAAACGTAAGTCCCTCAGAAAAGTGGTGATCTCCTATATTGAAGAAGGTGACCGTTCCGACTTGAATAGAGAAAATCTTCTGATCCGGCTTAAGTCCGCCACGGCTCATCAATTCGGGTGGAATCTCGCTTTCTGGCGGAAATCTCTCTGGGTCAAACATCTCAAACGCATTCAACAAGGGGGCTGGAATTGCGATTAATTGAACAAGTCCCTGCTGGATATCATTGACAGTGAAAGCTCCCGTTGAATCCGTTTCCCCCTTGGATAAAGCGGTTGGGTCACCTCGCTCGGGTTCCAGAAAACCGTCGTGCAGTTGGACGGGTCGAACAGCAAGTGTAAAGCCAGGGATGGCGTTTCCCTCTAAATCGACGACTTTCCCTGAAAGTCCACTAAGCCCTTCTGCCGCCGCTTCAATGCCTACCACGTTAAAGAAAAGTATCAATGCAAGGGCGACTAACTTTGGTATAACATAGGTCCGGTTCATCTTCAATACCTCCTCGTGTCTTGATGTACTTAACGCTCCTCAACGTCGCTGTCTGATTCAGGTGTTCCAACGGTGAAATGCTCTTTTTCCAGAATCGCTCGTTGCGTCAGGCGTGCGAGGGGACTGCCTTGGCGTGCCTCCTGCCATTTCCCTGTCAATCCAATGAGAACAGTATAATTCTGGTCTGCTTCATCGGCTTGACCAACCTCTTCACCGCCAGCAGTCTTTTCCGGTTGACTCCAGTTGGTATACGTGACAGGTTCGCCGTTATCCCAGTGTGGACTCTCCACCTTTGAAGCGTCGGTCAGTCCAATCCAATAGTTTTCTCGTCCAAAGACTTCAAGGAGCCATTCCTGTTCTGCTGCATCGTTGATAGCAACGAGATGTGCCTCTTGTTCAATAGCGCGAGTGTGTGCCTCCTCACGGCTTTCACAATAAATTCTTTTGTAGGCATGCCGGTTTTCAGGATTGATCGCCCACATTCCTTGGCGGTCGCGGTTCCACGCCGCTTCAAAGCGTTTTCTGTCGGGGACGCGAGCGACCGCCCGCTCAGGCTTCAGCGGCGGTTTATCGTCGAGCGTCAAGACGAGTTCATCATGACGTTCCCCGTCTTCAAGTAATATTTCTTCGGACGTTGCGGACTGTCCTTGATATGCTACAGAAACGGTATAATAGGCAGGTCTTTCCACGTACTCCACAAAGTAACCATCGGCATCAAGGTCTCTCGTGCCACCACCACCGCCTCCACCTCTACCTTCTATCCTGCGCCGCTCTATCCTGAAACCAACTCGTTCATTGCGAAGGGGGGTGCCGTCTGCAGAAAGAACCCGTCCACGAATCCGCATCCTTGGACGAACAATTATCTCCACATCTTCGACATCTGCCCCGGGAGCAATAGCGAACGTGAGACCGCCATAAGGACCTCGCTGTTCATCAATATAGAAGGATATACCCTCAATTTTGACGGTGCGAATTTCATACGCCGCTGCACGGAAGGGTAGTAACGCCAATTGAACCGAAGACGAAGTAATGTCGCTAATTAGGAACTCACCCATTTCATTCGTCTCAGCTTGTTGAGAAGGAAGAAACACAGGTTCATCTTGGTCTTGAGGTGTGGTCACTCTGAACCCAGGTAGAGCCACCTCAACGCCAGAAACGGGTTTTCCCGCTTCATCAACAACGCGACCGGAAAATGTCGTTGCGACACTCTTGAAAGACCCTGAAAACAAAAGTATAATACTGCTAATACAAACTACAAGAGAAGAAACGTAAGATCGACGCATTGTAAAAGTCTCCCTTTGGGCATCCGAAATTCTTTTCAACAATATTATGGAACTCACGCAATTCAGCTGATTTACGTCCTTAATTTTAACTATAGAAATGAAATTGAAAAAGTTTAGGGTAAATTTCACATTTTTCCCGACCGCGCGACGAACCCCGCGCCGATTATTCCCTTGAAAAAATTAAGGGAAAATGGTAACATAACATCGTAATATAGAAAACAATCTGTTTCAAGTGGGAACTGTCGCTTGCAAGCACCTATTAACCTTCAAGGTGTCCGTAAAATAGAAACCGTAGTTCGTAATGAAATGAAGAGCGGATTCAAGAAAGGAACGCTAACACTCAAACCCGTGTCATTTAACCGCAAGGAAAGGATTGGCAGTCAGCAATCAGCAGTCGGTAAAGAGGTGCTTGTTAGGCCTAAGCGCGTAGCCCGTAAGCGTAGCGGAGGGTGGGTCTACGGGAAGGTAGCATAAAGTCCTAACTCCCCTGACCGAACCGCAAGGAACAATTAAAAAATGAAGATAACAAAATTGGAAACTTTTCTGGTGCAACCGCGTTGGCTTTTTCTAAAGATCCATACGGATGAGGGTTTGGTTGGACTCGGCGAGCCTATTCTGGAAGGACGTGCGAAAACGTGTGCACAAGCCGTTGACGAACTCGCGCCCTACCTCATCGGTCAAGATCCGAGACGCGTTGTCCACCACTGGCAAGCGATGTATCGCCACGCATTCTACCGCGGCGGTCCCATCCTCACAAGCGCATTGAGCGGTGTAGAGCAAGCACTCTGGGATCTCGCAGGGAAATCGCTCGGTGTCCCTGTTTATCAACTCTTCGGTGGACCGACACGCGACCGTATTAGGCTCTATAAAGGTGGTGGCGATCCAGATGGGATTAAAGAGTGGATTGACAAAGGGTTCACCGCATTCAAAACAGGTCCCGCAGGTGGCAGACCCGCACGTATCATCGAAAACAAAGCCTTTATCGACAGAGCCGTGGATCATTTCGCAGCGTTGCGCGAAGCCGCAGGCACAGAAGTTGATCTCGCAATTGACTTCCACGGTGCAGTCAGTCCGCAAACCGCGAAAGTTCTGATTAAAGCGTTAGAACCCTACCAACCGATGTTCATCGAAGAACCGATTCAGTGCCAGAATGTGGACACCCTCGCTGAAATCGCGCGGAGTACTCACATCCCGATTGCGACAGGTGAACGTGTGTTCACAAAATGGGGTTTCCGTGAAATCTTAGAGAAACAGGCTGCGTCTATCCTCCAACCCGACCTCTGTCATGCTGGGGGTATCAATGAGGTACGCATCATCGCCGGTATGGCAGAAGCCTACTATGGTGGTATTGCCCCGCATAACCCTCTCGGTCCCATCTCTTTAGCGGCGTGTATTCAATTGGATGCCTCCATCCCGAACTTTTTGATGCAGGAACATACGACTCTCGGTGAGGGGTATCTCAAGAACCCCTTCGTCTTTAAAGATGGGTTCGTTGAATTGCCCACCGGTCCCGGACTCGGCATCGAACTCGATGAAGACGCGCTCGAAGATAAGATTGACCACGATTGGCAGAATCCCGTGACATACCATCCTGACGACGGTTCTGTTGTTGACTGGTAAAGTAGCAGGCACGCTCCGATGTGCTACAAACCCGATGGAAAAGAGTGGCTCAAGTCTTTAAAACTGTACAGATCCTTATTTCAGTCGCGGGTTAACCAGACACCATCGCGTAATGAAATGGAGCGGTGCCCAGGAGGCCATAGTTAGAAAAATATGAAATTTATTATGTTCACGAAACATCTGGAAGGTTTAGAAATTCCAGATATTATCACGGCGTTACAATCGGTCGGCGTCAGCGGTGCCGATCTGTGTGTGCGTCCCGGCTATCCAGTGAACCCAGAAAACGCGACGGAAGCACTGCCCGCCGCCGCAAAGCAGTTCGCCGCCGCAGGCTTATCCATCCCACTTGTCACAACACCGGGTGATTTTCTTGATCCAGGACAGGAAGAGACGCGTCGCGTCTACGCCGCTGCAGGTGAAGCCGGTGTTGAAAACATCAAACTCGGATACTGGCACTGGCACGCAGAAGATGGTGGCTACTGGGCACAGGTCGATTTTATCCGTAAGCAATTGGATGGGTTCGCGAAACTCTCCGCCCAATACGGACCCCGGACCTGTATCCACAACCACTCTGGCACCTCCATGGGGCTGAATTCGTGTGCAGTGATGAACCTCGTGAGAGGTTTCGACGCGCAGCACGTCGGCGTTTTTGCCGATACAGGACATCTCTCCATCGTTGGGGAACCGATCAACATGGCACTGGATATCGTTAAATCGCATCTCGCAGTTATGGCGTTCAAGGATCTGGCGCGCTCGCCCGGTATGCGCGGCGGTAGCGTCGTCCGAATGGGAAAAGGGTTCGTTGACTGGGAAACGGCAGTGGATACACTACAAACAATGGAATTTTCAGGTCCCGTGAGTTTCCACAGCGAATACAGCGGAGAACCCGTAGACACCGTTATCGACCTTGCGCGTATAGATGTCCGGTTCATTAGAAATTTGTTGGACAAATAGGTTTTTTAAGGATTCAATCTAAACTACTGTGTCCGTTTGCCTCGTAGTGAGAATGCAGATGTGGAATCGTTAAGAAACTTTTCATAACCTGAAAGAGGTTTTCTCATCAATTTTAGATCGTTGTCGACAACGGAGACAACGCTCAGACATAATTATTAAAAAAATGGCACAATTTCAATTGGGTTTAAATACCAGTACAATCCGTCCAGCCGGACTCATGGATAAGATTCGGATCGCTGCCGAAACCGGCTATACAGCGATCGAGTTATGGAACGACGACTTAACGGCTCACGAGGAACAGGGTGGCTCTCTCTCGGAGGTTAAAAAAGCACTCGATGATCAGGGGCTTTCAGTGCCCAGCGTTATCGCCTTGCACGGCTGGCTCAACACGACCGGTGAAGAACATCAGGAAGCGGTTGAAGAGGCAAAACGGCGCATGGCACAAGCCGCCGCTGTTGGATCGACCTACATCGTCTCAAGTCCGCCGCGTGAAGTCGCAGACCTCCAGTTAGGTGGTGAGAATTACCGAGAATTGCTTGAACTCGGACGCGAATTCGGCGTTAAACCTGCTATGGAATTTCTCGGTTTCGTTGACGGTGTCAATCAAGTCAAACATGCATGGGAAGTCATGGAAGTCGCAGACCATCCGGACAGCACAATTGTCCTCGATCCGTTCCATATCTATCGCGGTGGTGGCGAAATAGACGATATGCGAGGCATCCCCGGCGACAAAATCGCTGTCTTCCATTTCAATGACGCGCCTGCCGAACCTGCGCGTGCGGAACAAACAGACGCTGATAGGGTTTACCCAGGCGACGGTATTCTCGATCTCGGACAGATGATCTCTATTCTGAAAGACGCGGGATATGAAGGTGTTATCTCATTAGAATTGTTCAATCCAAGCTATTGGGAGCAAGATCCCGCAGAAGTCGCACGCATCGGATTGGAAAAGACGAAAGCTGTTCTTTCTGATTCTTAGACTAAGCCCGAGAGATCCGGCTCCTAATCGAACTGGGTCTTGTCTGATTCTTAGTCGCGATCCAGAAATCACAGAAGCCAAAAACCGTATTGATTTTCCACGCGTATATGGTATAATAATAGTAAGAATATCTTACATGTCCCCTCGCGCTTCTGAGTGGGACTTTAAAACACTTAACAAGGGAAAGCTGAATGACTTACGTTGACGGATTATTGTCATCGCTGACGCGCGTTAAAAAAGCACGTTCATTACGCGCTTCTTCATGGGATATAACAGGCAGAAATAGTGATGCATGGAATGTCGAACCCGGCGAAACCCGTGTTATCGCAGACCTTCAAGGACCCGGCTGTATCAATCATATTTGGATGACGCAGCCAAACGGTTATCGAGACGTACTGATCCGAATGTTTTGGGACGATGAGGAGCATCCGAGTGTTCTATGTCCGTTAGGCGACTTTTTTGGACTTGGTAACGAAATTGTTAACTCATACGATTCCATCCCGTTCTCTGCCTCCACACACCAGAACAATCAGTTCAATACAGGATGCGCGCTCAATTGCTATTTGCAGATGCCCTTTAACCGTAGCGCAAGGATCGAACTCGTCAACGAAGGTGATACAACCCACCGCCAATACTTCTATATCGATTATGAGCAGTACACCGAGCCACACGGTGATGATATTGCCTATTTTCATGCCCAATTCCATCGTGAAAACCCGTGTGATGGATGGGGACATGAAATTACTGTGAATACCCCAGAAGCCAATATTATCAATGAGGAACGGCTCGCGTGGGACAACAATTATCTGATTCTGTCCGCCGAAGGCAGAGGGCATTATATTGGTTGCAACCTGTCGATTACCAACTTTCAAGGCACATGGTGGGGTGAAGGCGATGATATGATCTGGGTCGATGGCTATAAGTGGCCCCCAGATCTGCACGGCACAGGCTCAGAAGATTACCTCAACCAAGCTTGGGGAATGCAAGAGAACGCGTATGCACACAACGGTTCCTCTATCCATGAGAATAATACCGACGGTTATCAGACTTCCTATGTCTATCACATCGAAAACCCGATCCACTTTGAGAAAGAGATACGCGTTACAATAGAGCATGGACACGGGAACCATCTTAGCAATGAGACGTCTTCTGTGGCATACTGGTATCAAATTGAGCCGCACGCGCCCTTTGGTATATTGCCCGTTGCGCAACGCAAGCCGGTACTGAAGGATGAATCTGGTGCCTGGCAAATTGAGGCTTCTGCCCAGACCCCTTCAGTGGAACTCGTGCTCAATGATGAGATGAAGCAGATGAAACAGAAATGGAGTGAGAAGGAATAAATGCTCACCGCCCCCTATATCGTTCAACAGTTTTTAGCCGCTTGTATCGGAAACACGAAAGAAGAGACCGATCCACAGCAGAGTGACGAACACCAAACGGAATTGGAAGTCGCAACTGACGATAATTCCACGAAGGATACTGAATCCGCAGCATCAGATAGTTCCGATGCCCCGGTTTCCGAGCCCTCAGAAATCGAAAACACCGACGCGCCGTCTGAGTCGGAGGAAACACCCTCTGAAGACGATGCACCGGAGGTCTTGCCTATCTCTATAGACGAAGAGACTCACGCCAGCGGGGACGACATCCCCGACACACCCAACGCAGAAGAAACATCTGTTGTCGAGATCGCCAATCTCGCGCCGTCCGATGATGAAACAACTGAGTCATCGGAAGACACCGATCCTGCTCCCGAAGGTGAGACAGAACTCCCAACAGAGATTGTAATATCTGAACAGAAAAGTGAGGGTGCTATAGCGCAGCACGCACAGATTTCCGATGTTGAAGCCGTAGCAACTGAAACGCAGGAAACAGGCGGAAGCGACGATACCGAAACAGAAGCAACGGTCCCCGAAGCAGAGAAAAAAACAACGCCGTTAGAACTCGGCATTATTGAAGAGATTTATGACTTCGTGGAAATGTTTGGACAAAGTACTGTTTCCGGGACAGATCAGGCATCCGTCAGCGGAACAGATTGTTCCGGTGGCGTGACAAAACCCGCTATCTTTGAACATCCGACCCCAACCGAAACCGCAAAAATCGACTACACGCTGTCACTTCCAGATGTCGATAAAAAAGAGAAACTCTTTCTACATTTCTCTACTGGATTACGGGACGGTGTTGTTTTTGACGATGCGGACCGAAAGCCTGGTGGCGTAAAGTTCGCCATCGAAATTTTCGATCTTCTTAATACAACTTTAGAAGCTACCCCTGAAAGATGCTTTGAATCTGTATCAACTGAATGTCAGTGGGTAGAAGAAAGTATCGAACTTACGTCCTACGCTGGTAAAAAGATCGTCGTCTCATTCTTGACGGAATGTAACATAGAAGGTAATAGTAATTACGCGTGGGCTTTGTGGGGTAAGCCGCAGTTACGCAAACTCAAACAGACGCGCCTTCGGAAAGGGAAAAGAACTCCCGAACCGGAACTACGATGTGGAATTGCTATCTTACACGCCAGCAACGACACGATGCAACTACGTGAGTTTAGCCAAACCACGTCAACAACCGTTTCCGATTTAGTGAACATTTGTCTTGAGTCACACGAATCAGAGGAGCCTCCTGTCAAAATATCGCTTTACGCGGCACAGCCGAAATTAGAAATTGTCAACGTAGGTGCGACAGCTGCAGTTGTCGCTGCGGGCGAAGATTTTGAAGTGCAATGCACACTTCGGAATATCGGGACCGCGCCACTTGGTAAAGCGGACACAGCGCGAATCTCTATCAACGGCATAAAACTACGACGTGGACGCCCCAGACAAACCATTAAAGAAATCGAACCGGGTGAAGAAGCCTCCGTCTTTTGGATAGCCCGCCGTTTTCCAAATCCGACCGTAGCTTCACTTTCTGTCTCGCTCAAATGTCAAACCTCAGCAGGCGAAGAACGTCAAACAGTTCAGGAAAGCGTTTCGGTTCTCCCTGAGCCACCTAAACTCACCGCCAAGGTGATGAAAGAATTGCACACCTACACGGAAAATGGTAGCGTTGTGCTGGGGAATAGACATCTTCGTATTGTTTTTGTCCGTGGAACCGAAGTAACATCGAAAACCAAGAATAAAAACAACCAAGAAACTCATCTCCTTGACGAAAAGGTTGAGGGAGGGTTTGAGTACTACATAATCTTTGCGGCAAAAGGTGGTAACTACCAGCAGGTAGCAACCTGTCCGGCACTTTCCGAGGTTGTTTACTTAGATGCATCACAAAACCGTCAGACGTCGCAACTTTCGCCTACAGATTATCAACTTGCTGGGAATAATCAAGGGGAATCAATTGTCCGTCTAAGTGGCTCGGACAGGGATGTAGATGGTGTTGAGTGGACCTATGAGATGCAATGGACGCTCGGTGAAAGTGCGACGCGAGTGAAAACGGAATATCAGTTGCAAACGGATGGGAACAGAGAACTGCTCGCTTTTCGGGGTCCGATGCTTTATGCAGGGCAAGGACGCAATCGCGAGAGGAAAACGGCAGCACTTTTCCCCGGGCTCGAATTCTTGGAAAACGATGAACGTTCTTCAAGCACACGGGACGCAGCCCCACCGTTCGACAACCGCCTTGTCCCGCACCCCTATAAAATTACAGTGCCAGTCATAGCAGTAGAGATGCAGAAATCAGTAGTCGGTATCATCTGGAATCCTCTGCAAACTTGGGATGGTGAGAATCAGATGCTCTCTGCAGTATTCGCTTCGCCTAATTGGCATCAGTACCAGAAAAACCATGCCCTCGGTGTATTCGTCCCAACTGTGCCAGCGTGGGTTCCAGAAAACCAGACAGAGGCTTCTATCCCGTATCCATTAACGCCGTCGCGTCCGGTGTCCATCAAAACTGAAATCATCGTGGATGGGAATGCCTCTATCTTAGATGCCATAGCGCATTGGAACGATGCCTACGGTGCTCCTGAACCATTATCATCACCCCGTAGCGATGAGGAAGAGGTTTTACTTTCGCGACATGGATTTATGCAGACAACATGGGACGCAGTCACTCGAAAATCCCGTCACTGCGTAGACTGGGCACCTCACAATGAACCGGGCTTCGGCACCCTCCTTTGGTACGACTACCTTGCTACAAAAGAGGAGCATGTGAAGGAACGGGTGTTGGAAATAGCCAAAAACACCACAACCGAATCTGGAGCAGGCAGTTTGGCCGCACGCGGTTCGTGCCATATTTTAAGATGGGAATTCCCATTCTATATCGGTAATATCAAGGCAGCATTATCTTACATGGAAGAAGAAGCGCAGCAACGCATTGCCACACAAGAATCGGATGGAAGTTGGCGGTGGCAACCGACAAACGCGAAAACTACTTCCCTCGGACAGGCAGGTGAAGCAGTACTTGGCACCTGTGCCGAATCAGCACTTCTACTCCTTAAACATGCTCGGATTACCGGAAATAAAACTTCGCGTGAAGCAGGTTTAAAAGCCCTTGAGTTCACTCAGCAATTCTCCCTACCACGCGGGGCACAAATGTGGGAATGCCCAATGTATCAACCAGACGTTCTCGCGGCTGCGCATGCGATCGGTGCCTATGTTGAGGCTTACGAACTAACAGCAGAAAAAAAATATCTTAAACGCGCAACGTATTGGGCGGCAACAGCGTTGCCATTCCTCTACCATTGGCATCTCCCAGACCGACCCGGTATGCTGTTCGCCTCAATACCCGTTTTCGGGACATCTTTCTACACGCATCCTTGGTTCGGTGTCCCCGTTCAATGGAACGGATTAGTTCTCGCGTATTACCTACAACGCTTGAACCGGCACACCGACGATGACAGATGGCTTCAAATTGCTGAGGGTACTACAGTAAGTGCGATGTACCAACAGTGGGAAGACGGTGAGTTCAAAGGCACCTATCCGGATGGATTTTATGGTTTCTGTACCGAAGGCAAGGGACCACATTTGAATCCCGAGGATATTATGGTGAACGTTTATACACTCCGAGGGCTCGATCCAGGAATTAAAACTGCTATCACTGGGGAGATACACCTCAGCTCTGGGGCAATGGTAGACGGACTTACCTTAACCAACAATGGTCAACTGAACTGGCAACTCAGTTATGCCGTTAACGAAACGAGTTACACCCTTATCGCTGGTTATGGACGCGCGCCACAAGCACTTCGGGCACGCTATCAGCTTTCATCACGCCCGGATGAGCCCTCAACTACCGATGCGGATACATCGGTTGGCGACTCGGAATCCGTCAACATATCGGATAAATATGCAGAAATCGAGATTGCGAGTGTGCAAACGCTTGAAGATGTCGAATCCGGATGGCTTTATATAGAAGATAAGGACGCTATATTGGTAAAGTACCAGCACACCACCACGGATGTGCAGTTTGAAATTTTGGCATAGTAGTAGGCACACGCCGTGTGCCGTTACGTTAAGGCGGATATACGCGCGGATGGAACTTTCATAAGTCCAACCGCAAATAAGGAGATTCCCAAATGGCTAAAAAAATTGTATTCACTACGCTCATCTTGGTTACTGTAGCAATTACTGCCTTTGTCCTGTTTTCACATAACGCCGTTGCGCAATCTGACGCGGCTGCGTCTGGAGACGGTCCGATGATAGATTTCAAAGTTTTAGGTGGTTTTATCATTGAAGGCATTGTCTTCAGTATCGTCGGTTTAATCATCTTAATGGTAGGCTACAAAGTCTTCGATATGGCGACCCCGTACGACTTAAACCGTCAGATTGCCGAAGAAAACAACACCGCTGCTGGTATTGCGGTTGCGGGCGTTCTCATCTCACTCGGCATTATCGTCGCCGCAGCGATGGGTTAGCAAGAATAGCCGACGGCTGATAGCCATTCCATGGAGGGTGGAAAAATGACACAAACAACCTACTTGGCAGATCAGGTCGTTAGCGAGGCACAAATCCAAGAATGGGTAGAGACATTTCACCAGCGAGGCTGTCTGTTTTTGCAAAATGTCTTGACACCTGATCACTGCGCGCAACTTCGACAAGACTTAGAATGGGCACTTAAAAACGATCCGAATGACTTAAACGGTGGAGGTCCTGAGCGTCGTATGCACTTAAGCCATCGGATGTTTGAACATAGCGAAGCGAATCGTCGCTTGTTCGACCTTGAACCGATTGTTTCCTTCGCGGAAGCACTCGTGGCAGAAAACTGTCACGTCATTCATAACAATTCGTTTCAGACGTTCCCTGGCGGTGGAATTACATCGTGGCATCAAGATGATGCCCCTCACTACATCGTGACCGAGGGTGAACCCCCAAAGAACGTCCGACTGCCGGTGCTGCTCTTTACAGCGAATTATTACCTCACCGATGTCACTGAAATTGAACACGGTGGCACAGAGGTTGTCCCTGGTTCACATCTCTTCGGTGCATCGCCTCCGAATCCGATAGAAGGAACGGAGTGGGAGGACAAAGTTCAGTATAATCTCGGAAAAGCGGGAAGCGTTATCATGTTCAACAATCAGGTCTGGCATCGCGGGGGTCCTAACCAGAGCCAGCGCATCCGATATATTACACAAGTGACATATGGGCGCCGTCTTGTTGGGCATAAATACTATCCGTTTATGAACTACAATATGCCGGAGTCTGTACACAAAGATGCGAGTCCTCGTCTACGCCGACTACTCGGTTTTCTGAATCACGGTGCCTACGGATAGATCTCCGCGCCATGTCGACGCATGTCTGAGCAATTTGTTGCAAAGGATTGGAAATGCATCAAGAATATCTGAAAGCATTTGCAGATAAAGCCGTGCCGGACGTGCGCGTATTAGGGACATGGCTTGAAGGGAGTTTCGCAAAAGGCACTGCCGACAGATATTCAGATATTGACATTCATCTATTGGTCGCCGAAGCGAATAAAGAAACTTTCCAACACGGATTAGAATCTTGGCTATCCGATATTCAACCGTTGGTTCTCTTCAAAAACACGTTTCCTGGACAGATGATGACCTGCATCACCACAGCAGGCTTGCGAGTTGATGTTTGGTTACATACAGGAGATACAATTACCCTTGAACGTACTAAAGTTCGCGTCCTGTCTGCCACTGAAGGATGTATTCAATTCAAGGAAACGTATAGAGACCAAGAATCAAAAGATGTTAGTTCAGTACTAAAGCAGCATTTCAACGAGTTTTGGCGTGTGCTTTCTATCCTTCCTACAGTCTTGGGACGCGAGGAGCGCATTGCAGGATGTATGGGCACTACATTTGCTGTGATGTCGTTGACAGAAGTACTCATCATAGGGAGTGGGAAGCAAAGAGACAGAGGTGTAAAAAACATTAATGCTTTTGTATCGCAAGTTCTCAGAGAAGAAATCGAAACTGCCCTAACAATGCAGAGTATTGATAGAGAAGGCATTGCAAAAGCACATCTCCGGTTAACAGCGATTATGCAACGGTACGGACCGGATATTGCCAAACAGCACGGCGTCGTTTATCCGTTGGCATTGGAAAAGGCTGTCCTTAATTATATCTCCAGAGAATTACAGATATTAGGACTTTCTGATTGCTTAGATGAGTCACATAGCCTTTAAATAGCATGAATCAGGAAGTTTGTTCTATCTATTGTCCGTTTTCTTGTCCACCACCCAACGAAAAATATGAAGGCAATTGTTTTCTCAGAACAGGGCAGCGCAGAGGTACTTCAGTACACGGACGTACCCAAACCAACGCTTGATACGAATGAGGTGCTGGTTAAAGTCGAAGCCTGTGCGGTGAACTATCTGGATATTCATGCTCGGCGGAACCGTCCTGAGATAGAAGCGAAACTCCGTCGGGGAGATACGCCACACATACTCGGCTCCGACATTGCTGGAACAATAGCCGAGATTGGTGACGCAGTCCACGGTGTTGCGATCGGGGATCGAGTCGTTCTCGCACCCTGCATTCCGTGTGGTATCTGCAGTGACTGCCATCGCGGTGCCGAAAACTTGTGTGACACACAAGAACTCATTGGCTTCCAAACAAATGGTGGATACGCGGAATACGTAAAAGCCCCTTCCCCAAACGCTATTCAGATGCCAGCGGAAACCCTGTCATTTGTTCACGCTGCTGCAATGCCGATAGCGTATCTCACAGCCTGGCATATGCTAATGACGCGTGCACAACTTCGTCCTGAGGACGATGTCTTAATTCTCGGCGTAGGGGGTGGCGTCGGAAGCGCGGGATTACAAATCGCAAAATTAACAGGTGCCAGAGTTTTTGCCACAGCGAGCAGCGATGAGAAACTTGAACGCGCACGACAAATGGGGGCAGATGTTACCATTAACTACAAAGACACAGACTTTTCAGAAGTCGTACTTGATGTAACCAACGGACGAGGTGTGGATGTTGTCCTTGAGCATGTTGGTGCTGCAACTTGGGATCAGAGTATCGCGAGTCTCGCTAAAAATGGAAGGCTCGTCTCGTGCGGTGTGACGACAGGCAATATTGGAACAATTAACATCCGAAAGATGTATCAAAAGCAACTAACAGTGATGGGTTCCGCCCTTGGCACAGTCCCTGAACTTCGAACGCTTATTGATCTCGCTGGACAAGGAAAATTGGAACCTATTATTGACAGGATTTTACCGCTTCATCGTGCGGGTGAGGCGCACCTGTTATTAGAAAATCGTCAAAATTTCGGGAAAATCTGCCTCTGTCCAAATCTTTAAGTTTAAAAGGTATCTTGCCTGGATGTTCCCTAGATCTTTTTACTAACAGAACCGAATTTTCGCAGACCCAGTTAGATTTCGTTCAACACCAAACAATCCACTATGGAGTCGAAGATTTTTCCGCTTTCATCTTAAGAAATTCATAGAACTCGTAGAGCGTTTCCTTGTCTTTTTCCGTAAATTCCATCATCCCCTTGAACATAGCACTAATCTTTGGGTCGGCTAAGAGATCATCGTAGCTTTTGTCGGCTTTTCCAAGTAGGTAATCGGTAGTGACTTTTAAAGCATCGGAAAGACTTGAAAGTGTTTTAAACGAGGGTTTTCGGGCTCCTGATTCAAATTGAGAGATCGCAGCAGGCGTTAGATTTGCCACCTTTGCAAGCTCTGTTTGTGTTAACTTCAGTTCACGACGACGTAGTTTTATACGTGAGACGACTTTATCCGTGTTCGCGTCTTTTGGTTCTTTGCCCACGTTTGGCTCCTTAACATCAGACAGCGAAATTATTGTTAGAGTGCCGCTGAGTTTTTCTAAATTTTTTAGTATTGCTGCAGTATTGCAGTGAAATGCAGTTTGAAGAGAATTCTGCTTCGATGAGAGGCAAAAGCGTTAAATATATTTTAACCTCAAAAAGCGTTAAATGCAAATTTTAATTTGACAAAAATTGCAATAATAATATACAATATACATACTGTTTGGTAAAATTACGCCAGCAGGCTCCAAAAACGGGAATTTATAGTGAAAATCGACGACTTCATGCGCGTATGTTACTGATCGGCACTTACAAAGAGGCAGCATAAACGCGACCACCGAACCTAAAGAACAACGGAGCCAACACGAAAAAGATATATAAACTGCATTCTACCTTGTAAGAATGAGCGGAAGCTGGGGATGTATTCTCTTCGCGCGCTGTTTTTTCGCGTATCGTCTCAGAAATACCCAATTGCGCACCGAGGAGAAAATCTGAAAAACCAGAAAAAGGCGGGAGACTTCACAACATGAAAATTCATAGTAGGCACGAGTGCCGCTTACGACGCTTTAGTGCGGTAACAAATGTATTAACGTTTTTCCTTTCCGTTTTGCTTGTCACTGGGAACCCACTGCCCGATACTGCATACGCACAGGCAGTTTCCAGTACCGGAAACCTGAAATCTGCAGCCATTCAAATTCGGGATGACCTCTCTATTGGCAACCTCCGAAAGGACATTGCACGCCTCTCAAGCCTCGACAGTCGAGTAACCGGCTATCCACAAGCCGCGAGTGGCAGCAAATACATTTTTGACCGTTTCGTCGAGATCGGCTTGCAAAACGTGGAAAGCCGTGATTTCTCCGTCACGGTGCCGATCGACCACGGTGACAGTGTCATTGAAGTACTCTCCCCAGAAGCCAACCTACTACACACCTTTAAACTCACTCCACTCTGGCCGAACCTTGTACGTACCTCCCTGTTAGCAGACGGCATTAAACATACTGCGTTAGCAGGGGAAACACTCGAAGACATCGCAGAAAGTTACCAAGTTGACGAGACGACTATCCGCGCAGATGATCGGAACAAATTCCTGGCGACTCCAGTCGTCGAAGGAAGCACAGTGTTTATTCCAACAGGGGGTTTATCTGGTCCCCTCCTTTATGGCGATGATAGCGAACTTGCCGATTTCAACGGCACCAACATTGGCGGATTCTGGTATAGACTCCAAGACGGGGATACGCTCACAACGCTCGCCCGACGCTACCGTATCACCGAAGCCAGTATCACCGATGATATACTCAATGAACACCTTCAAAAAGCGTCCGATGGCATTGATAATGATGAGGATGGCACCATTGATGAATACGGTGAAATTCCTCTGCTATCTGAAATCCTTGGGTGGGCAACAGATGGCATTGATAACGATGCTGATGGTTGGACAGACGAAACTCCAGGTGATGCTACTGATGGAATTGACAACAACAACAATGGGGAAGTCGATGAATCCGGCGAGTTTGTCGCCGCGAGTGAATCACACATCTTTATCCCAAAAGGTGCAATAGTCCTTCTCGATTTTAACTCCAGCACTCGTTATATCAATGCGGCAATGCTCGGTGGCACCGCCGTCATCTTTATCCAACC
Organism: Candidatus Poribacteria bacterium; assembly: GCA_965208635.1. Classification (GTDB taxonomy): domain Bacteria; phylum Poribacteria; class WGA-4E; order WGA-4E; family WGA-3G; genus WGA-3G. The sequence continues at coordinate 2,416,565 of OZ242349.1, read as the reverse complement.
CGAAACAACCATCCGGGGGGAAGCAGAAAATAAGTTCGGTACCGTTCCTGCCAACATACCGCGATTCTGGATATCCAAAGAAGATGCTGCTGTTCTAACGGATTTGTTGGAAGAACAACACGCTCAGGGTAATCAAGTTAACGTTCGTGTCAGAGGTAAGATGACGTGGGAACGCCGCGTAGGGCAAAATATACGTGGATTTTTGGAAGGTGGAGATCCTACCTTACGCGATGAACTCATTGTGCTTACAGCTTATTACGACTCCATGTCCGTTGTCCCCGCAATGGCACCCGGTGCTGATCCAACTTGTGGTATCGCGACCCTCATGGAACTTGCCCGCCTTTTTAGTCAGCCGCAATATCGACCTGGCTATTCTGTCCTCTTTGTTGCAGTTGATGGACACTTTCAAGGGCTTGCTGGCATGCGTGCCTTCATGGAAGGTATTGGACAAGATATTGTTGGTTCTGATACTGATTCCCCGGGTACACCAACGATGCACGGACTTCGCCGTGGGCTTTCTACAGATGTCCTCGAATTTGAAGAATTGGGCAGAAGGCTTCTACTCTCCATTGATCGGAGCGTCCTCGTTGATCTCCCTGCCGACTTTTTCCACGGCATACATAACGTAAAGTCTGATTTGCACTCTCTCACAACGACACTGGATGGCTTGGCAGAAACGCGGTCTGAAATTGAATCCCTTACGGAGCAACAGCGGGACTTTTCAGAACGCCAGAAGAAGCAGGCAGATAGGAATCGAAAACGTGAAAAGCAAGGCTTCACAGGTGAAGAGAAGAGTCGGTTGTTAGCAAATCTTGCTCGCTCGAAGAAAGAGGCTCTGCAAACGACACATTTCCTCCGAGATATTGTCGGTAGGTTAGCTGAGGTTCGCGCTGTGGCACTCGATACGAGCCGATCCGCGCAGCGCGAATTAATCGAAACACTTGGGCTACCGATTGCCCGGCTTGATACATGGGCGGTAAAGAAACTTATTCACGCTATAGAGACCGGCAGTGCCGACGAATATAACACGCACCCAAATGATGCATACCTTATTCCAGTGGAACAGGGTTCAGACTGGCAAATCCCAATACCCGGAGACCTTCCACAAGAACTCATCCCTGATATCGAACTTCTTAACAATACACTCGCAAACTGGGAGATGAGTGACAAACGCAAATTTGCCCTGATGTGGACACCTGAGAAAATACTCGACCGGCATCTCGACCTACACTCACTCAACGAAGCGAAAGAAGCACGCAGTGTTTTACGTGATGCCAACGATTCCCAAGAAGTCGCGATTCAACGAGAGATCCAATTCCTTGAAAAGGTTCTGGCACAAATACCTGACAGCCAACCCATTGAAGATGAGATCAAAGGTAGCATTCGGCAACTCAAGGAAACGCCGATGGGGAAACCAAGCGGTGATTCTCTGATCTATGGCGGCAAGTTTTTGTCGAAAGCCGGGATAGAACGCCTCACTACTATCGACACCCAACTTCGACAGCGATTAAACGAATCTGAAGACGCTGTTGATGCTGCTATATTGATAGCAGATCTTCTTAAAGACAAACAAAGCATCTTTGAAATTGCACTCCGGAACGCTCGATTGGAACAAACACGCATCCAGAACTTGATCGCGACATCAGGAACGTTAGGGCGGGAATACTTGGATGAAGAACGCCTCATTTTGGAGAATTACCTATCAGACGACGAAGTCGAACAGGTACTTTCATTGCGCTCCCGCATCTCATCACACATTATCGAAAAAGAATTGTTAGAGATCGTCAAAAAGCGTGCGGACACAGATATCGTAGCACTCGGAAACCTCGTTGAACGGTTACCCACATTAGATACCGATTTGGATGAAGAGACCAAAGTGCTCCTACGCGATAACATGTTGACACTCCGCAACGCACGTTTCCGTAACATTCAAAGCCGCGTTGAAAAGATGTTGCGCATTGACACCAATGAATACAACCGGAAGCTTGGACAGATCGAGGCGGCTATCGCACTTCAAGACCTGTTCAACCGGTATTATACCTCCCTCTATATTAGTATTGACCTCTCCTCACAATCGAATCAGTTCGGGGTATTCAACAAGGGATGGTTCTACGATCAGCAACCCGAATTTGTATTACGTCGCGAGTTTGCAAGTATCGGCAATAAACTTGCTGCTTACGCCGAAGATGCTGATTTTGGTGTCCGCGTCCGTAAACTTTGGCAGTGGACAGATGACCAAATTCGACAAGCCGTTATGGCACGTCAATGGACAGTTGCTAACGGGATATCTGATAAAGCCGCCCTTGAAGGAAAGACGCTTGAAACGCTACTGAGTTCGCACTTTAATAAACTCACCGATCTCAGCGGTGTGAGTCGACTGATGAAAATGCAGTTTGAGCAGTGGCGCAATCAAGGCGAACCCTCTGAGGATATGCTCAAGGATATGGATTACATCCGCAAGGAGGTCGAGCGTTTCATCCGAAACGATGTCCGCACTGCAAAGAAGAATCGAAAGAACAACATCCGTACACGTGAGCAGTTGGACGCAATGCTCCAACTTCGACATGAAGATCCGGAAACTTTCTCCGATGAAGAAATTGAGGATATCAAAACACTTATCTCGATCGCGGGACTTGGTGGCGAATCAAACTTCGTTAACGCTATTTCCGCAAGCGGCGGAAAGACTTGGAAAACCTACATCCCCGGTAAAATTGCTTTTGACAGTGAAGTCGCAACGCTTGTTGGAAAAACCGGAATCGCTTTCGCAACTATTGAGGATGCCCGCGTTTTAACGGACACACCCCTTGATACGATTGAACGCGTTGATTTGCACGAAGATGGCAACCTCCATCAGCAAGCACAGACATTGGCATCGTTGCTCATCCAAGCACTCCGAGACGAAGAAATGCCTACCGCGGCACGCGTCGGGAATTTCTACTGTAACCTCTTTGGAGATGTCGTTGAATTTGATGCACGCGAGTCCGCACTACCGAATAAACCCGTCCCCTATCCTATCATAACACTTCGTAGGAAGCATAAGAGCATGATGGGTGTCCGTGGAGATCTGTTTGTGATGGGCGACAACAAGGGAAATTTTGAAGTTGCCGGGTTAGCCATGGAAGGTAGAGCCACACGACGTCTTAAGGGGAAACAAGAAGTCGAAGCATATATTCTCGATCCAGATTCTGGAGACATCATCTACGCACCTGATTTAGGGAATTACGGTGCCAAACTGCTTCCTAATGAAATTCCTATCAATACTCGTAGACGCGGTTGTCGGGTCGTTACATTTCCGTGCGTATCTACAACTATCTATGACCTCGTGGATCAGCGGTATCTGCGGACGTTGCGGGAACTCGAAGTCTACGACGCGCTCACCGATAGTGCGCCAGAGAAGTACGGGATGTCCAAACCGTGGCAGCAGGAAGGTGTGTCTGCAGCCGAACCCATTGCACTCGTGTATAGTGAACCTAACACCCGTATTAAAGTCGGGATGGCATACGGACAGATCGGTAAACGTCTCCTTCTCATCAAAGCAACCAAGAGCGGTATGAAAAATCCGACGCTTTATACCGGTGAAGGATTTGTCGTTCGAGAAAACGGGCAAATTCGCCTCACGCCGTACGTCGTTGTCCGAGATATGTGGTGGCTCGATGAGAACCGCTCACGACTTTATAAACGGTTTGGTATTTCCAGTGACCGGCTTGACAAACTCCATCAATTTGCGAACGATTATCTCGCACGCGCGGAGACTGAATTGCTCCAAAGCGACTATCAACAAGCCCTCAAACTCGCTCGTGCAGCGTGGGGCTATGAATCACGGGCATATCCAGATGTCAAACAGACCGGTAATGATGTCGTTAATGGTGTAATGTTCTATCTCGCTTTACTCATGCCATTTGCGTACTTTATGGAGCGGCTCATTTTCGGATTCCCGAATATTCACAAGCAGATTTTGGGATCCTTTGGTATCTTTTTACTTGTATTTTTCTTCCTCAGCCAAGTTCACCCCGCATTCCAGATTACCACCACACCTGTGATTATCCTGATCGCGTTCGTAGTGCTTGCCTTGACGGTTATCGTCATCAGTATCATTGTCCGAAAATTTGAGGAGCAACTCGAAAAGATCCGGCAAGAGGGCAGTAAGGTTTATAAAGCTGATGTCGGTAGGTTGAGTGCGAGTGCTGCCGCATTTAGTTTAGGTATTTCCAACATGCGGAAGCGGAAAGGACGAACGATCCTGACATGCTGCACGTTGGTAATCCTTACCTTTACTGTCATATCGTTTACCTCCGTGCGGACGTTTATGCATCCGAATAGAACAAGTCTCCCGCAAGTGACACCGCGCTATACTGGACTCCTCATCCGTGACCAGTATTGGCGTCCACTTGAGGAACCGGTGCTTACCTCCGTGCTGAACGACATGCAAAAGACGCAAATCACACTCACCGCTTTAGAACGACTTTTGGAACGTAAAAACGAACTCTTAGCCAAGCAAGGGCAACAACCGATTGACCTCGCGGAAGCACGCAAGGCTTTAGAAGAAGGTGGGTTTATCGAACAGGGAGATAAAGAATCCGTCCTATTCGTCCGGAATGTCGTTGCACCGCGCGCATGGTATCAATCGTCAGGAACTGGTGACCAATCATTTGTCCAACTCACCCGTACGGCAAACACAGCAGATCCATCGCCTCCGACGCACCAACTCACGGGTGAAGCGTTAACCTTCGCGGCAAACATGCTCGTAGGTATGAACGAATCTGAACCCGGTGTCAGTGGTATCAATAGATACCTCCAATACGGAAAATGGTTTGATCCAGCAGATGCCAACGAATGGCCGACAGAGTGGCCCTATGCTATTGTGTTACCCAAAGGAATGGCAGAGTTGCTCAAAATCACCGAAAGCGACATGGGTAAAGCCACCGTCTCTGTTTACGGTGCCGACTTTACTGTCGTTGGTGTCCTCGGTATCGGTTTCAAGGACCTTACCGATAACGATGGCGAAGAACTTACACCTGTCGATTATCAGTTGATGCAACAGCAACGAAGCCGTGGTGCTACAGGCGATGAAACGCTTGAAGGTGAATTACAAAAGTACCTCCATCTCACACCAGACAGTGTCGCCATCCTGCCATACGAGGTGGTCATGAACCAAGGCGGGACACTCCGAAGCGTTGCCGTTAACATGGAACCAAGAGAAGACGATCCAAAGTTGTTAGGTGCAATAGATAAGTTGGATCTCATTATGGCACCGCTTATGAACCGTATTGCTCTTGACTTCTTTGTGGGGCGTGATAAAGATACATACCTCTACAGTAGTATCGGAATGACGAGTTTCAGCGGGATGGGCAACTTGTTTGTACCGATCCTGATTGCGGCACTTATCGTTCTTAACACCATGCTTGGTGCCGTTTATGAACGGGTACGTGAAATCGGCATTTACAGTTCCGTCGGACTCGCGCCTGTGCATATCGCCTTCCTCTTCCTTGCAGAGGCATGCGTGTACGCCATCGTTGGTGCGGTGTTAGGCTATCTCATGGGACAAGCGATAGCAACAACCCTCGTGCATTTTGGCTGGCTTGCTGGACTGACGCTTAACTATTCGTCGATGTCAACCGTCGTTGCAACGATTATTGTCATGCTTGTCGTTTTACTGAGTACCATGTATCCGGCAATCAAGGCTTCACGGATGGCAGTCCCTGATATCGAACGTAAGTGGAAACTTCCGGAACCTGAAGGGGACGTATGGCACTTTAATCTGCCCTTTACCGTCCTTGAAGAAGAAGCACTCGGGTTGAACGTCTTTATGCGGGACTATTTTGAGGCACATGCAGACGAATCCGCCAGCGACTTCTATACAGATCAGGTTGCGTTCAGTCAAGTGGAAGCTGAAGATTCCTATCAGATCGGGATGATGGTATGGCTGGCACCTTACGACTTAGGTGTGAGCCAGTCTATCCAGTTCATTACGTCTCCGGTGGGTGGTGAAGAAGAGGATCTCTACAAGATCACGTTGGATGTCCATCGCGAGAGTGGTGAGATCGCCTCTTGGAAACGAGTCAACCGGCGATTCCTCAATCTGCTACGGAAACAACTTCTGATTTGGCGGACTTTCAGTGTCGATATCCGGGCAGAGTTCCACGAACGCGGCAGAACTGAAGGTATGGAGACATCAACAGAAGAAGCAGGACAGATGGATCCCGTACCGACACCCGCAGATTGATTTTTAATTTATTGTTCCTGGGCCGCTGCGTCCGTTGTCCTTGCGGGTTTTCAGTTAATTTACGTTTACTGGGGAGGCAAGGAACATCAAAATTCCCGAACCCAGTCGAAACATAACCAGAAACCGTTGCGTAACGAAGTGGAGCAACGACCAGGAGTACATAGTTAGAAAAATGGAAAAAGTAGCAAGTTTTATCATCATCCTTGGCACCTTCTTATGGCTGTTCAGCGTTCTTGCCCTCGAAGGGCGCTGGCAATGGCAGATGTTCTCAGCTCTTGTGCTGATAGTTGGCATTTTCTGGGCGCATTTCTGGGAAGAACTACGAGACACTGATGACACCGAAGAATCAGGCGAGGAATAGTTTTCAGAACGTTCCGTTACGCTCCACTTACTGAAAACGACTAAAGCCGACAGCCAAGAAAGGAGAACATTCAATTTGGCGAGAGAAAGAGTATCACAAGCAGATGAATGGCAAGCTTGGGCACAGCGATACGACATTGAAGGTGGTATTCGTACCTTCGAGTCAGGGCTAACAGTTAAGGTGTTCGTTGGAGCACTTTTCGTTGGTTTGCTAATGATGCCGGGTTCCATTTATCTCAGTTATGTATCCGGTGAATCCGGTGCTGGCGCAGCACCTTGGGTTGCCGTTATTCTATTTACTGAACTCGCGAGGCGTTCCTTTACAACTGCCCGACGGCAGGAGCTTTATATGCTCCTCGGGTTAACAGGTGCAGCTGTCGGAAGTGGGCTTCAGTACCGGAACTTTATCTGGTACGCTTACTTTGTCAACACTCCACAAGCCGCCTCCTACGAAATCGCAGACAAAATTCCAGACTGGATTGTACCGGCAGGCGATTCCGTCGGCGTGCTTACGCGAACTTTGATCCACCCAGACTGGTTCCTGCCTATCGGTATCTACCTCATCGGGAAATTGCTCGGCACGTTGCGTTTTGTTAGTGGACAGTATATCTTGTTCCGGCTCACGGCGGATCTTGAACGACTCCCATACCCGATGGCACCGATTAGTGCTCAGGGGGCAACCGCGCTCGCAGAAACAACAGGCAAAGAAGAAACATGGCGATGGCGCGTCTTCTCTATCGGTTCTATGGCTGGGTTAATCTGGGGCTTCCTCTATATCGGTGTGCCTTCGCTCACCGGTGTTATGATGAGCCAGCCGATTCAGATTCTGAAGATCCCGTGGATAGATTTCACGCAGAGCATTGAAGGCTTCGCACCAACAGGCGTTTTTGCTTTCCGAACCGACTTCGGACAGATGCTCTTTGGGTTCGTGCTGCCGTTCCCGGTTGTCATGACAGAGTTTATCACTGCAATGGCGACGCAATTTATCTTGAACCCACAAATTCTGTACCGGTATGAGATTCTCCACCAGTGGACTCCAGGTCTGGATGTCCGCGGTGTTGGTTTGTTCAACGGTCTGGATTTCTGGATTAGTTACGGTATGGGTAAGAATTTTAGTCTTGCTATCGTTGGAATGGCAGCTTCAATTCCGATGGTCATCAAACTACGGAAGACCCAAAAAGCCGCTGGCGAACGGGGATCCTTCGCGACACCTCCGAACCGTGGCGATTTCCCGATATGGTTGATGGGATTAATGTGGCTAGTCGGTATGGGTGGATTTATCTGGCTCATCCACTGGATGGTCCCAAATTTTCCGCTGAGTTTCTTGCTTGGTTATGCATTCCTATACACACCGATTAATTCATATGTTACCGCACGGACCTTCGGTGTCTTGGGACGTGACCTCTTTGAAATACCGTATCTACACGAAATTACCTTTATTTTGAGTCGCTATGAAGAGATAGATATCTGGTTTGCGCCACTCCCAGACGAAGATTATGGACGCGGTACCCAGAGTTGGCGAGTCCTTGAACTAACAGGGACGACCTTCACTTCAAATCTCGCTGGCACACTGCTGATTATGCCGATTCTGCTTGTCAGTGGAATTGTGGTGCTTCACTTCATCTGGAAGATTGCACCTATCCCCAGCGCGCAGTATCCGTTTGCCCAGATGATGTGGCCGATTAACGCCACAAATGAATGTCTCTGGAAAACGTCGCTGCGGGATGGAAACAGCCAAATGCTTCAAGCGATTCGCGGTGACTATGTCTCCGCTGGGCTCACCTCAAGCCTCGCAATCTACGGGATGTTGTGGGTGTTTAAACTACCCTCCATGTGGTTCTACGGAATTATTGGGGGTATCGGCGCGGATCCGGGAGGCATGGTTGCCCGGCTACTGGGTGCGATTATTGGACGGTTCTACATGATTAAGCGATTTGGAATGCGGCGCTGGTATATGTTCAATCCAGTACTTGCAGCAGGATTTGCCTGCGGCGTCGGTTTGATTGGTATGGGAACTGTGGCAATTGCCCTTGTCTCTAAAGCCGTAATCGTCAAACCATTTTAAGCTATTAAATCTGGGCGTTGCTCCATTACATTTCGTAACGATTTCCGGTAAAGTCAAAAACCTATTTTAGGTTTGAAAAGGATTTAGATTTTTAGTTATACCTTGCGGCGTAATACGCAGAAACACCCAAGCAAAAACACGGGCGTTTGGACTTTGATGGGCGTTTCTCAAATTTGAGGAACACCCAGATATACGGAAAGACACCTTATGTATCAAACCCACCTGACCGAACCGCAAGGAAAATTAAAAATATGGACTGGACTGTTTTTGGTTGGGCAGGCATAGAACTGGAAATCCCCACGACATGGGAACTCAGCGGACTCAGCGGAGATCAGAAAACAGGGTATCTCCGACTTGACGATGCAGAGATGCCTCGCCTTGAACTCAAATGGGCGCATACCCGACGCAAAAAGCCAGACCTTCATGCAACGCTCGACGAATACTTCAAGTTGATTCGCAAGACTTATAAGAAAGGCACTGAACTCTCCTTCCGTCGGAACGTTAATCTCATCAAAGAAGAGGAATTCTTTAAGGGACGCACCGTTCTCGGTTTCAGTTGGAAGGGGAGTATCCGTGCGAATGGACTGATTTTCCACACAGGGAAACGGATTACGATCGTGCAGGTGATGGGACGGCTCAAGGAGAATTGGAGACCCACGGTACTTCGGGTTTTTGAATCAATTACAGATCGTGGCGACGCCCCATTGACGCTGTGGAGTGCTTATGGACTTAAGTTAGGTGTTCCAACAGAATACAAGTTGGAACGTCAGAAATTGCTCAGTGGCTACCTGTTGTTTACCTTCGTTGCAAAGCCTGTCCGCTTTCAGAACACAGTCCGACTTGCGAAAATGGCATCCAACCGTTTACGGAATAATGGTTCTGTAGAAGACTTAGATACTCCTCCACCCGATATAGGAAAACTTAGCGTCGAACGGTACGGACCAGCAGAGGTGATGCTGAGCGACTATAAAGATGCTCCGAACCCATTAGAGGCATGGTTCCGCGCCAAATACGCAAAAGCGATCCGTGGTTACGGATTTGAAGTAACGTCCCATATAGATTCAGAAGATGAACGCCTGACCCTCATTGGACAACAAACGCGGCTCTATGATGGTGTGCCGCTTACACCCGTATTGATGCTCGATAAGCTTTCTAAACGGACAACGCTCGTGTTCCATCTATGGCGATGCAATCAGTCTAACCGTATCTATGTCATCCAGTCCATCGGCAGTACCGATGGGCATTCGACCGTCCAAAAGGTTACTGAAAGTATTGAATGCCATTAAGAGTTTTCAGTTATCAGTTGTCGGTTGTCAGTTAAGAGGATTTGGGTAACAATTTGCCCTTATTTGGAGACTTCAAATAGAGTGAGATTTTACCGGGTCCCGCCCGTTATTAGGCTGCCTGAAAACTGATTACCGAAAACCGAAAACTATTAAACAAATGCTAAATAGAATTCTATACGCTCTCAAACTTAAGAAACGTCCCGATATGGATCGGACCCGGGTAATGAAGTCATTCCCCGTTCGGAACCAGTTGATAACTTGGGAAATAGACGACAAAGGCGAAGCCTCACTCGTCGTTCCACAGACAGATAAACTCTGGATCCGACTCGCCAGTAAGCTTTTTATGCTCCCAAATAAAAGGGTTATTGTATTAGATTCCATCGGAACTTATGTGTGGCAGATGTGCGACGGTAAGCATACCATTACGCAGATTATAAAGGGAGTCCAAAAACAGTACCAGTTGACTCGGAAAGAAGCAGAGACGTCGCTCTTTACGTTCATGCAGCAACTTGGCAAGCGAAACTTCATAGGGTTCGCTATTCCCAACCCTCAACAGAACGCTCCCGTAACGCCCGAACCTGAACCTGAAAAATCGGGATTCTTTGGGTTCCTGCAGAGACGCTAAGTTGTTTTTTTAACTTATGGTCACCTATACTGCACTCCATTCCATATTGTGCAGTTTTAATGAAATTGTAGCCTGCAACAACGGCGCAGGCGGATATACGGAGAGGAGCGTTGGTCATTCAACTCACCTCACCGAACCGCAAGGAATAATTAAAAAATGAATATACCAACAGAAATCGGCGATGTTAACGCCATTCTCTCCGAAACTCCAGAAAAGTTCCAACGCATCCTCCCCAAGGAAAACACTGTTCGCGTTCGGAACCTCATCAAGCGATATGAAATGGGAACACAGACCGTGGATGCCCTCCGCGGTGTCAATTTCCAAATCCAGCGCGGTGAGTACATCTCCATTATGGGTCCCTCCGGTTCAGGGAAGTCAACACTTTTCAACATGATTGGTGGTTTAGATAAACCGACCGAAGGTAGAGTCTACATTGACGAGGTGGACATCGCACAACTTGACGCGTATGAACTCGCATGGCTCCGCTGTCGAAAGATCGGCTATATCTTCCAATCGTTCAATCTCATCCCTGTTATGACGGCACTCGAAAACGTCTCACTCCCGATGATTTTCGCCGGTATGAGTGCCGACGAAAGCAGAGAAAAAGGCGTTGACCTTCTTACACTCGTCGGACTGGGTGATCGCGTGCAACACAAACCGTTAGAACTCTCCGGTGGACAACAACAGCGCGTTGCAATCGCACGTTCGCTTGCAAACGACCCCGCAATTGTTCTCGCCGATGAACCGACGGGAAACTTGGACACCAAAACCGGACTCGAAATTATCGCTCTACTCCGCCGACTCAACGCTGAAAACGGTGTAACCATCATCACCGCAACGCACGATCACAAAATGTTAGATGTCTCTGACCGTATCTTCCACATGGCAGACGGTAAGGTGGACAAGATTGAGTCGCGTGATGAAATCGACCTCCACGTCGGTAAATTAGATGGTGAAGAAGTCGGGTAAATAGTTTTCAGTACGCCTGCTGCGCAGGCTTTCAGTCTTCAGTTTTCAGTTAAAGAGATTCTGGTGGGATCACGCAAAACGCAACCATCACATGTCACATGTCTTAACTGATAACTGACAACCGTTAACTGATAACCACCAAAAATGAGCATTTACAAACGCTTAGGAATCCCTACAGTTATCAACGGCAACGCGACGCTCACACGGCTCGGTGGTTCGATCATGCCACCTGAAGTTGTCGCGGCGATGGCAGACGCTGCCAAGCACTTTGTAGATATCATTGAACTCCAAAAGCGGGTCGGGGAAGAGATTGCGAAACTCACCCACAATGAAGCGGCGTATGTCTCCTGTGGTGCCGCCGCCGCTTTGACGCTCAGTACTGCAGCGTGTATCACTGGACTTGACTCTGACAAACGTGAAAAATTGCCCCACCTTGATGCGTCATTGTCCGGCAAGCCCACACGCGACTTGCGCAGTGAAGTCATTGTGCATCGACACGGTCGTGTCGGATACGATTTCGCTGTTCGGCAGGTCGGTGTCACATTTGTAGAGATAGGGGACGAAAACGGGACAACTCCTGACGAATTAGAAAACGCCATTACGGAGAAGACTGCCGCAATCTTCTACTTCGCAAACCCCAGTCGAGAACACCTCTGGGTACCTTACGAGGAAGCCATCTCAATTGCGAAAAGGCACAACGTTCCGCTCATCGTTGATGCCGCCGCACAGTTACCACCCCCAGAAAACCTTTGGCGTTTCACACAGATGGGTGCTGATTTGGCACTCTTTAGCGGCGGAAAAGGCTTGTGCGGACCGCAAAGTAGTGGGTTAATCGTCGGAAAAAAATCGTTGATTGAGGCTATCGCCTTCAACGGACCACCGCACCCTTTTATCGGCAGGGGAATGAAAGTGGGAAAAGAAGAACTGGTCGGTCTACTTGCTGCTGTTGAATGGTACTTAAATCAAGACCACGACCAATTACAGCAATCTTACGAGGATCAGGTTACCTACTACGACGAAGTGTTCGCAGATATCCAAGGCGTTACAGTCCATCGTATCTTTCCCTCCGAAGCCGGACAACCTATGCCTCGCACCGAAATCCGATTTGATGCGGAACAACTCGGCATCACACGGAACGAAATCCTTCAGCAACTCGCAGCAGGTGAACCTTCCATTGACATCTCAGGATCAGGGGAAAACGGTGTCATCATCAATGGACAAACACTAATGCCGGGAGAAGTAGAAATCATCGCTGAAAGACTAAAGGCAATTCTTTTATAGTAAAGTCCGTAATTACTTGGACATCGGCAGTAGGCGAGGTTAGGACGGAAATTGAGGAAACACCCTATCAAAAACCCCAAGCAAAAACACTCCAAGCAAAAACACCTCGCCAGCGGCGGGTACATTGGCGGTTCTTTCATCTTGAAACTTTGAAACCCAAGCGCGTAGTCCGTAACGAAGTGGTTCTCACTGCGAAGCAGGATCTACGGAGAGACGCGTTAAATATCTAACCCGATTGACCGAACCGCAAGGAATAATTAAAAAAATGGAACTTAACAATGGTATTCGCCTGACATGGCTCGGACACTCCACCTTTAAAATCGAATCAGATGGACAAACGCTCCTCATAGACCCATGGGTAATCAACAACCCAGTGTGTCCTGAGGCACTCAAGACCTTCGACAGTCTCGATGTTATCCTCATAACGCACGGGCACGCGGATCACATCAGCGATGCGGTACCGCTGGCGAAAGAACATACACCGATAGTTGTGTCTATCGTTGAAATCGCAGGATGGCTTGGTAAACAGGGAGTCGAGAATACGATTGGTATGAACAAGGGTGGGACTGTCACCGTCGGCAACGTGAAAGCAACGATGGTCTCAGCAAACCATAGTAGCAGTTTCACAGAGGAAAACGGCACAACAGTTTATCTCGGTGAACCCGCAGGTTACGTGATTGAATTCGGGAACGGCTACAAAATCTACCACGCCGGGGATACGAACGTGTTTGGGGACATGCGGATTATCGGTGAGATTTACCAACCCGACCTTGCGTTGCTTCCCATCGGTGACCATTTCACGATGGGACCGCGAGAAGCCGCCTATGCCGCGCAATTACTCAATGTCCCCGCGATTCTGCCCATCCATTACGGCACTTTCCCACTACTGACGGGAACGCCGGAGGAACTCCGTAAGTTGACGGCATCTCAGGATGTAGAAATTATTTCGTTAGAGGTTGGGGAAACGTTAGACTAAAATACTCCGATAAGGACCCTGGAGACCAAAAGCGTTCATGGTCTTCAGCAGGTCCTGTGGGTTTCCCGTATCATAACGCTTACCAGCGACGCGATACCCGTACATGCCTTCCCGTTTTATCATCTCCGACATTGCATCCCGTAGTTGAATCTCTCCATGCGTCACAATTTGGTGTCTGTAGTTATAGTCGAGTATATCAAAGAGGAGGGGGTTGAGGAGATCAATGCCGAAGTTGCAGAGGTACTGTTGGTCGGGAACCCCTTCAACGCGGAGGTGTTTCTGCGCGAACTCGACTGTTGGCTTTTCTGAGATTTGTGCTAAAGAAAAAAGATACGAGGATTCGATAGAAGGACTGCCGTGAACGATACCGTTGAGCGAGAGTTCACTCTCGTGGCAGAGATCAAGACTTGTGACAGATTGCCCAACCTGTGAGTAGACATCCGCCAATTGCTTTGCGCAAGAGACATCTGACTCAGAAATATAGAGATGATCCCCGAGCAGAACCATAACCGGTTCACCAGCGGCGAAATCCCTTGCACAATAGATGGCGTGTCCAAAGCCTTCCGGTTCTGCTTGAATCGCGAAATGCAACCGCTCGCCTATTTCTCTCAACCGATCCGCCTGTGCTGCTAATTCCGCCTTCTCGCGAATCGCATCCGCAACGGTGCCGGAAAAATAGGTAGCAATCGGCTCCACCTGCTGGGGTTGGGCAACGAGACACACCTCCTCCACACCCGCCGTTAACGCTTCCTCAATAATCAACTGAATGATCGGCTTCGCAATACCATCCTGAGCGATAATTGGAAAAAGTGCTTTCGGTACGGCTTTTGTTGCGGGGAAAAGGCGTGTCCCGTATCCAGCAATAGGAATAATCGCTTTTTTAATGATGGGTTCCGCTCCATTTTTCCGTTTTCAAAAAGATGGGTTACCTTTCACATGAAACTAACTTGTTACGGCACACCGAGTGTGCCTACTACTTTTAATTCAACAAGTCGCTTTTAGTTTCTCAATGCCTTGAGGTAGCCCCAAGTGGCTGAGAGTTTGCCAGCAGGTTCAACAGGCAATTGGTCGCTCTGCGACTCAAAATTCTGTGCAACCTCGTCTTCGTCAAGGATCCGGTCATAAATACGGACGTTATCAATCATACCGATCAGGAATCTACCGTCGTGTTCGCTACCGATACGGCGTTCGTCCATCAGTTCAGGGGTTGCGCCGGCGTTCCCTTCATCAACCAATTCACCATCAACATAGAGTTTCAACTCATTGTCCTTGGTATTGCTGGTGTAAATGATGTGATACCACCTCTCCTCCTCAGCATTTAAGCGGATTTTCACACCATCGTTCTTATGAACTTGGATTTGGTTGCCCTCAAATTTGAAGTGGACTTTGCCAGCCGCCCACTGCCATGTAGATACGATGCCTTGAATGCCACCGAATTGTCCTTCAAGTGCATAGCATTCAATACTTACATGCTCAAACTCACCCATCGCTGGGATTTCGATGTAACTATCCCCTTCAAATTCCAGCGCTTCTCCCGTGCCATCAGCTGCACCCTCAACGGATTTAAGGGTGCCTTCGATCTTCGCATCTTTGCCACCAAAGACGTCTTTGACGGTTTTACCGTCAATATCCGCTTCATTGAGGGTCCACATGGCAACGAGCCCATCTATTACGAAATCTTGTGCATCAGCCGCCGTCACATAGCAGAGCAGAGTGAGGAGTGCGGCGAGTACACAGATTATTCTGATATTCCTTAGACGCATTTTTAATTTCTCCTTTTAGTTATAGAAATAAGGTTTCGTGAAAACTTTTATACATTTTAACTTATAGATTTCGGGTCTGTCAAGTCAATTTGCCTGTGTATCTGAAGATATCGGCTTTGTCAATTTCCGTTCAAGCGTGAGATTATCTTCATAAACGGTTTTGATTAACTCCTCAATATCAGGTTCCTGAACGGATATGTCTACAATCTTGAATTTCTGAAGGATTGCACCGATGAGATCCGCCGTGCTAATTTCCTCTGGTGAGAATCGATACTGCGCGCGAGCCCCCTCTCGATAGATAACGTGTGCGTTGGGGATGCTGATGTCTGGGTAGACTTCAGCGTAATCAACACTCAAAAGCCGCTCTGTTGAAAGCAAACGCCGAAGTGTGGCGAGCTCTCCATCAAAACAGAGACGCGCGTTGTCAATGAGAATGACACGTTTGCAGAGTTTCTCAACATCGTCTAAATCGTGTGTTGTCAGCACAACCGTGACCTGTCGTTCAGCGTTAATTTTCTGAATAAACTGCCGAATACGCGCCTTGGCGACGACATCCAAACCGATCGTCGGTTCATCAAGAAATAAAACATCTGGATTATGAAGCAGGGCGGCGGCGATGTCGGCACGCATTCGCTGACCGAGGCTCAACTGACGGACAGGGGTCTGGAAAAAATCGCCAAGATTGAGCAATTCGTTGAACATCTCGACGTTGTAGCGATATTGTGTCTCTGGAATCCGATAGATACGTTGTAGGAGTTCAAACGACTCTTGAACAGGTAAATCGAACCACAGATGTGATCTTTGTCCAAACACGACCCCAATGTGTTTGGCATTTTCCTTCCGCTGCCGATGTGGGATATATCCATTCACAGTCACACTGCCCGATGTCGGCACCAAAATACCAGTCAGCATTTTGATAGTCGTTGACTTTCCCGCACCATTTGGCCCCAAATATCCCACAATCTCACCGCGTTCGACAGTGAATGAAACCTCGTCCACCGCTTGGACAACGTGATGTTTTCGAGAAAAGAGGTTCACAAAACTCCCGAAAAACCCTTTACGGTGATGATAGACTTTGAAAATTTTGCTAAGATTATCAACTTGAATCATTTTTTTAACGATTATGTCTGAGCGGGTTTCCGTTGTCAACCCCGATCTACAATTGGTAGAACACCTGTTTTAGGTTATGAAAGGTCTTTTAAAAATTAGTGTCCTGTGCTTTGATAGTGCAAGACCCCCCATCTCCAAAATAGCATTGTGACACCGAGAAAAAGGAAGCCTGCAAAAGGTGCTAACTGTGTACCAATCGGTGAAGCACCTGATAATTCAATTTTTCCGAGCAGAAAAAGGGACGGAAAATAGTTAACACACGCCAACGGGACAATAAAGGTGAAAAAATGCCGAAACCACCACCGATAAATGGAAAATGGGTAACTTCCCATGAAAACGCCGCCATTCGTAAAAATATTAATAATCTCAATGGATTGGACAGTCCAAAAGCAACTTGTCGCGCCGATTACGAAGAGACCAATAAAAAAACAGGTTCCGCTCACCAGCGAAATCAACAGATACCCTACCTTGGTAATGGACCAAGCTACAGTCAACTGTGAATTAGCAATGAGAAATACAACGAGGGCTTGTGCTATCCTGCCTAACCGACGGAGTAGAAATTCGTGCGAAAACACTTGAAAGAAAGTACCAAGAGGACGGATGAGTACCGTGTCAAAGTGGCCACGTACAATATTTCTCTGAAAAACATCAAAGCCTCTCCCAAACATTTCAGCAAGAGCAAAGCAGACGCCAATCATACCGTAAAGGAAGCCTACTTCCCATAAACTCCATCCGGCTAACTCTTTGAAGCGGTTAAAGAGAAGGGCAATCATGAAAAAGTCAATGACAGAGATGCTCGCTTGAGCAAATACGTCAAAGACAAAGGAGAGTCGGTATTCCATCTGTGACCGGATGCGGAGTTTGACGAAATGGAAGTAGAGTGAAAGATGGCGCATTTCTTGGTGATACCTACTACCCGCCCTGTATAACCAACTTTGAAAAGCCACGGGTTAAAAGAAAACGTCCCAACCCAATAAAAAAGAGGTTCCATACCATCTGTTTGCCTATAGCAATCCAGACCTCAACCCCTGTAATCTTGCCCAAATAGATACTAAACGGGATGTCAATCAAGCCTTCAAACGGCAGCCATCTGGCGACGTGTGCCAACCATTCGGGCCATAGCGCAATCGGGACTAACATTCCAGAAAATAAGGTGATTATGGAATAAGACATTCCAGCAATCCCTGTTGTATCCAGCGTCCAGAACCCAGAACTAAAAATTGCTATCGTGATCGCATTACTCATGAAAATAGCGAGCGTCATTGAAACTGCAAACGTCATCAAAACGGTGGGCTGCTGCGGAATTGTGACCGTGAAGAAGAGAATACTGATAAGAAAGGTCGGCAATCCCCGCATGAGTAAGTAATAGAAGGCTCTACCGCACTCATCGGCAAACCAATATGTCTGGAAGTCAACAGGTTTGGTTAATTGGAGTGCAACGCTGCCGTCCTTAATCGCGCTCGTAATTTCAGAGCGCGTTCCCCAAAACGGCATGAGCATGAAAGAAACCTGACACAGAACGAAATAGGTGATAATTTCATCCAGATTCAGGGGTTGGGGAGCGGTACGCGCTGCGTAGAAAGCGGTATAGACAAAGATATGCACCAGCAGAAAAAAGAAATTGGTCGTCAAACCTGCAAGGTTTGCAACCCGATATTGCATCAGCCTCTGAAACGATTTCTTTGCAAACGCCAGATAGATCTGGAATGCCAAATAGAGGGCTTTCATCTTCTTAAGCTATTGAATACGGGCGTTGTTCCTCTACAGACATATCACCCCTACGGGGTTTAAGAAGGGATTCCTTTTGAGGCACCCCAACGGGGTGCAATGTCTATAGGGATCAGATTTACACAGTTAGAAACTTAAATCTGCGATAGGCACAGATCGTCCCTTTTCTGCGGATTCGTAGATGCCGTCAAGCATCTGCATCAACATGATTCCCTGTTCTGCCGATGAGATAGGCTCTTTGCCATCAACAATGCACTCGACGAAGTGTTTTACCTCTTCGTCAAAGCTGTTAATCGAAGGTGCGCTAAGCGGTTTATCCAACTCCTTGCCAGCTTCCTCCGTGTAAAGGGTGAAGGGACTGAGAGTCGCTCCTGCTTTTGTTCCTGCCACTTTAATGTAATTATCGCCCGGCAGGTTCAGTGCCCACGTTGTCTCAAGGATAATAGTTGCGCCGTTTTCAAAGCGGATCTGGGCAAAGGTTGCATCATCTACATCATATTTAACGTCATCAGGCACGAGATGCTTGAAGTGAGTATACGACGTTCCCATAACCTCAACGGGTCTCGGAGAATTCATGAGCCACCAGACACAATCCAAGGCATGGACCCCAATATCAATGAGGGCACCGCCACCTGCGCGTTCTTTATCAACAAACCAGCCCTCCTTACCGATAGGAATGCCGCGCCGTCGAACATAGCCGGCTTTGCCGAAGTAAATTTCGCCAAGTTCGCCTTCCCGTATTAGCTGCTTGAGCCGTTGGGTACTTCCATCAAACCGTTGTACGAGGGCGTACATTAAGGTCTTTTCATTTTCGGTGGCGGCATCCGCCATAGCCTTCGCTTCCTGAGCACTTCGAGCAGGAGGTTTCTCACAAAGTACATGCTTGCCAGCGTTCAATGCGTCAATAGAGATAGGCGCGTGAAGGAAGTTCGGCAGACAGACGCTAACGGCATCAATATCCTTATTTTTTAACATTTCCAAGTGGTTGGTATACGTATTCGGTATTTTATGTTCTGATGCTACCTGCATGACATGCTTCTTATCTAAATCGCAGACAGCAATCACTTCTGAACGCGGATCGGCGGTATAACCTTTGAGATGTTGCATCCCGGGCCAACCAAGCCCGACGACAGCGGCGTGGACTTTCGTTGTTCGATTTGACACAGCATGTGCTCCTTTTCCTTTGGGCGTGACCTGCAAGTCAAAATTTGCTATTCTAATTTCCCGTAAACTTTGATTTCGCGAGGGAGGCGTGAAATTATGTAATTTTAGTCATGACGCAGTGCCTCTGTTGGGGTGAGACCTGCGGCTTTGTTCGCCGGATAGAGTCCAAAAAATATACCGATTAATGCCGAGACGCTAAACGCGACTAAAGCGGCTTGGACAGAAACAACGGCGGGCCAACTCGCCTGCATCAGTTTTGAAATAACCAAACCTGAAACAGAGGCGAGACTGCTCCCGATAAAAATACCGATAAGCCCGCCACAAATGCTCAAAACGATGGCTTCAATGAGGAATTGGATCAGGATGTCGCGACGTTTCGCACCAAGGGCTTTGCGCAAGCCAATTTCACGGGTTCTCTCTGTTACGGAGACTAACATAATATTCATGATTCCGATGCCGCCAACGAACAGGGCAACACTCGCAACGCCCCCCAAGAGTATCTGTACAATCCGACTGACGTTACCTACCTGCTTTATAATCTCTTTAGCAGTGAAAAATTCAAAATATTTTTCATCACCGTGTTGCTGCCGCATAGCGACTTTGATTTCAGCAACGGCTTGTTCAACCTTTTCGTAACTCTCGGCTTGCGCCCATAAGTACATCCAGCCTTTCTGCTGCCCGATAAACCGAATTTCCATTGTCGTGATGGGGATAATTACCCGGTTATCCCATCCCTCACTCGCCATACTATTGCCCTTCTCCTCCATGACTCCGATGACGGTGAATCGTTCCTCGCCGACTCTCAATTCAAGCCCAACCGGGTCTTCCCTCTCAAACAGGTCCTTGCGGACTTCAGAACCGATGATACAGACGGGTTCTCTCCGCTCCATGTCGCTCTGCGTAATAAATCTACCGGCTTGAACGTACCAGTTATTCACCTCTTCATAGAAAGGTGTAGCCCCCACGATCTGAAGCGATTGATTCACGTGCTTGTGCGATACGGTGAGCGTCCACTCTGACAGTGCTGTAGCTGCTTTAAGAGAGGGACAATTCTCAAGGAGAAAGCCCAGATCCTCGTATTCAATGTATTCTGGATGCTTATTCTCGATATACGCACCATCCTCCCTACGAAATGCATCTTTCCTAAAGCAAACAATCAGTCCAGCACCGCCGATCCGTTCTAATTCAGCGAGCATAAGATGTTCGGCACCACCACCAACAGAAACTACAGCCACTACTGCTGCGATACCGATGATAATTCCGAGGGTTGTCAACACAGAGCGTAATTTGTTACGCTGCAATGCCGACAAACCGACAGTAACCCCTTGTGTAATCTGCATAATAGTTGTCAGTTCGGTTGTTAGTTGATGGTTAAAACTATTCTTCAGGTTTCATGGATTCGCCATGTAATAAAAACGCACGGATGTCGTAACGCCCTGGGCGTTCAATAGGCAAATCCCCGCTTTCGATCATTAAATCCAGTGGATTGGCATGCGTCCGCAGCGGCAATTGAACGACTTCGTGCATACGTGCGGATTCATAGATCGCCATTATAATCTCAACAGCAGCGCGTCCATGTTTCGCCTCACCTCGGTGTTCGGGACCGCCCTCAATCCATTCAACCAACTCGGTTGCTTGTGCGACGTGTTGATCTCTTCCATCAGAGGGTCGTTCTTCCCAGTCTGTAGCCTTATTGTTCAGGAGACGGACGCGTCCTTCCGTTACATCTGCGATACCATCCGTTCCGTAGACGATGCCCCCTTGATAGTTCGGTCTACCGATTTCCTGCAAGAGCATACCGATACAACCGTTTGAAAAGCCGATGACTCCAGCACTCCGGTCCTCAATTTGAATATCACGTTCGTAACGTTCCGTTTTCCGTTCAACGTTGCCGATAACCCATCGTGGATCGGGGTCGCCGATGACATAACGCATCATATCAAAGAGGTGTGAGCAGTCATTCAGTAACCCTTGACCACCCTGACAAACAATCTGTTGGGGTTCACCGATTGCCCCTTCAGCAATGAGGTTTCGGGCATCCGTCCATGCGGAATTGAAGCGGCGTTGATGCCCAATGACGACCTTGACACGACTTCGGTTCGCGGCGATTAACATGTCATCGCATTCGCCGAGGCTTACACCCATCGGTTTCTCACAGAGCACTGCCTTCGGACTCCGTGCACATGCTGCAATTGTCATTGGTGCATGGAGTTTATGCCACGTCGCGACACTGACGATATCAAGGTCTTCGTTATCCAGCATCTCGCGCGCATCCAAATAACAGTTTTCAGCGGATACGCCGTAGGTTTCTGCAAACTTATCAAGAGCTACTTGAACTGGATCGGCAAGCGCGACAATTTCCGTTTGCTCAACACCCTGATAGCCGCGTGCATGAGCATTAGCAATACCACCACATCCAATAATTCCAACGCGATATTTAGATGCCATTTTTTAATTATTCCTTGCGGTTAAGTAACGTGGGTTAGAAAATCAACATGCCTTTCTATAGAGTCGCCTTCCACTTCGTTTCAGGCTCGGTTTTCGCGATCTTCCATGAAATATGCTTTACTGACCAGCATTCATATCTTCACCGAAATGTGAGGCGACCAGCACTAAGTCTTGAATATTCACGGTGCCATCACCGTTTACATCCCCTTTAAGGGATTCTCCAGACTGACCGAATTCGCTCGCGACCAAGACTAAGTCTTGAATATTCACAATCCCATCACTATTGACATCCCAAGGTGTTGGGGGTGGGGGTGGTGTTTCTGGTGTTGGAGGTGGTGGCGGCGTTTCTATAGTCGTTGCGGTTGTAATTTTGGCTGTCATTGTGTCATCTGTTTCGGAAGTTGCCGTCACACTGATCTCGTAATTACCGGGTTTTGTGAACAAATCTCCTGCAACCGTCAACGTTACTTCCACATCTGCACCGGCTTCGAGTTCAAGCGATCTGTCGCTGAGGGCACCAAGCACGCTACCTTCAATGCCAACCTCTGCCGAGGCTTCAAGCGCTATCGTGTCCATCATGTTACCGGTATTCGTGACTTTGAGGGTATAGTTTACACCTGCAACGGTATCCATAGTAGAGAGGGCAGTGTCTCCGACGACTTCCAAGGATACACCCGCAACTATGGGAATTGGAGGTGTCGATTCTGCCTGTTCTGTATAGATATAATCATCTATAGGATTGAAATTCCCATTGGAAGCGTTTCCAGCGGCATAGAAGGTAATGGGACCTATATCCGCATCAGGGGCGGTCCATTGGAATTCCCAACTGTGGGTATCGTTTGTGCCTTGAGCAGTTCCAATAGAAGTGTGTTTAATGTACTGCTTACTATTTGCTTCCGATAACTGCGTAGCCCCTGCAGCATCAACAGCAAACGAACCAGCGCGCGCACCATCGGCATCCAGTGCAGTCATTTCAAATCCCCAACGACTTTGCCCAGTCCGCGACAAATCTACGACAATCGTATACACTTCACTCGGGACATAGGTTTCGGGAACAGTTAATATCAGTGAACCACCTGAGACGTTAAGATCATTAGCAGTATGACATCCTATCTGAGCACAAGTATTTTCATTGGGGGCTCCTGTCTTCTCATCCGGCGGCCCGGAAGAGAAAGCAAATACGCTGCTACTGCTTGCAACAAAAAACAGTAGAAACAACCCGCAAATAGGTAAAACATTCTTTAGATAACTCAAAAAAACTTCTCCCTTGTGTACACATTAAAAAACGCCCCAACGCCGATTGCTAATCGGCGTTGATTCGCGGTTAGCTCAACCGGCACTTCCGAATAGCACACGGGGGGGCGTTTTACTTTTCAATCTTTTAACGATGTGCAATTGTTAAAAAATTGCTGCTATACTTATTTGAGGATAACCATGCGTCGGGTGGCAGTGAAATCTGATGTCTGTAACGTATAGAAGTAGATACCACTCGCAACACGTTCGCCTACAGCATTCTTACCATCCCAGTACGCAGCACTCGAGGGCGTCATATACGAACCGGTCGGCTGCCAACCCAAATCCAACGAACGAACCAACTGACCCGATACATTATAGATATCTATCTGCACTTGCGTCGATGCGCTCAACTGATACGGAATCCACGTTTCTGGATTGAACGGATTCGGGTAGTTCTGCGCAAGTAACGTGTCTTGCGGGTGCACATCGCCAACATTGAGTTGTAGGCTCAAAAACGCATTGCGGATGTCACGAGTCGTCACCGTGCGTTGGAACGGACCTGAGACGATTCTACCACGGTCGTCGTAAAGGGCGACTTTGAGTTTATCACCCGCTTCAACGACGCTTTTCCGGTTCAGGTCTGCCCAGACGGCAGAGGAACGTCTTGCTGTGCTCGTGATGTTCTCCGAGGCACTAATGCCGGTGCGGAGGTTCTCTGCGACGAGGGTATAGGCGGTTCCGGTTTCCATGCCGTGGATGTCGGAGGTAACGATGAACGCCCATGCGCTTTTATAGGTTGAGAGTGAGGGAGCGGCGGGAGCGGCATCAGCAGCATCGCCAGCATCAGCGATTTCTTCTTCAGCGACTTCTTCCTCAGCAGCTTCTTCTTCAGCAGCTTCTTCAGCTTCTTCCTCAGCGACCTCTTCCTCAGCAGCTTCTTCTTCAGCAACTTCCTCGGCAGGTGCTTCTTCAACAGGTACTTCTTCAGGTTCAGGCTGGTTGTCCCACGCATCACCTGTGAACTTTACCATGCCACCAGCAGGAGTATTCACGATATAACCTTTACCACCGTCAATACCAAAGCCATCACCTTCGTCGGCTACTGTGTAACCCGTGAAACTCTGCGTTGCCGCATCGAGTTGGATTACAACCGTCGCGCCCAGCATGTCTGCCAAGGATTTGGCTGTATAGGGTTCCGCTGGCATCAACGGGATCGAAATCATGTTCAAACCCGCTTCAAGCATCACAGTAAAACCAGGACCTTCGGGAATCGTCGGTTCTTCTACAACCGGTTCCGCAGGTGCTGAAACCGGCATGATCGTCAACATCGCCGTCGGTTCTTCCCAGGCAAACGCTTCACCGACCTCACCAACACCTTGGATACCTTCGTGAGCGGCTATAACACCACCTTCGGTCGGAACACGTTCATTACTCATTGGCGGATCTGCAGCCTCATCTAAACCGAGCGGTCCCGGAATATCGGAAGCCATTTCTGTGTTTTCTTCACTCCCTGCATCATACGCCATCAAATCGAGACTCGCTTCAACAGGGTCACCATTCTCATCAAACAGTGGGACATCGGTAGCGGCGATGAATGCGTCGTTGGTTGACACAAGCATAGAGCCGACAGAAAGCGAAGAGTTTACCATATCAGCCGTCACGGTGACGGTAACGGATCCACCGGGGGGAACCACATTCTCAGCGACCATGCTGTTCGCGCCAGCTGCGGCTGCGAGCGCAACGAGCCCTGAAGTATCTCCATTCTCAGCCAACGCAACAAGTGCGGGGCTCGCCGCTTCACCAACAGCTGCGAGATTTATACCGGCAGCGTGTGTTACAAAGATCGGGTGGGAAAGGATCTGTCCGCCCATTCCGGGATCACCCGTGGTAAGGTTCGTGAGGGTAATCTCGAACATCTGGCTCACTGGCATTTCAGGAGCGGCTTCCTCAGAAGGCGTCTCTTCGGTTGGCTCTTCAGCAACTTCTTCTTCTTCCTCGGCGGCTTCTTCTTCGGCGGCTGGTTCCTCAGCAACCTCTTCCTCGGCGGCTGGACCAGCACCATCGACAGTAACCATACCGTCCATGACTGTGATATCTAAAGGGTCAGAAGCGGAATCAGAGATAATAACATCTGTCAGGCTGATAGCAGATGCTTTTGCTTCAAGGACCTTAAACGTTACGGTAGCGAGCGTGCCATCACCGTCCGACACTACACCTGGCTTAGCAGCTGCATAGATCCGAAAATTACCATCGGATGCGTCTGCAGCTGTTCCCGCATCACTGAGTAAAACATCGGACACATAACTTCCATTGGCACTGGAAACATACTCAAGTGCGGTTGTGTCAAAGTTCACGTGAACTTGGTAGCCTGCGACATCCGCGCCGCCCATTATGTTAACGTTTATCATGAGTTCTTCCCCGGCTGCTGGGGATTCTACTTCAGCTGGGTCCACAGAAACAACGGCTTGCCCATAACTCATCGCTGTAAACCCCAAACACAATACAACAGCTAATAAGGAAAAAAGGACTTTCCTATTAAAAAGCTGGTCTTTCATAAGACACTCCTTCATAATTCATTTATATTCTGACGTTCCTTACCTTTCGGTAAAGATTATAGGCCCGCGTTTGACAAAAGATTTCAACCGTAATAAATATGGGAGATTCTTCTGCACAGCACATTGGAATCAGAGCACAAGGCGAGTCTCTCAAACGGGACTTTTAAGGTTAAAAGATAAGTTTATCCTAATTTTAAAACGTTGTCAAATCAAATTCGGTTCAAATTTAGATAATTTTCCGTAAATTAGGCGACCGTATCCTTTGTTATTTTAAGTATAGCATAAACACGAAAACAAAGCAAATTAAAAATAGCCTATTGGGTTATGCGGGGCGCAAGCGCATTCCAGACATCACCCAGTTCAGCAACAGCCTTGTAAACGGGATAGATGGCTTCCCACATTGCTTTACGCGCTGCGGTGGCAGTGTCGGCGTCGCCCTCATCGAGTGCTGTCTTCAGCTGAGTGCCCATCTCCTGCTGAACCGCTGCACAGGTGTGGGCAAGTTCTTCCAACAATTGTGCGGCATGTATCTGGCGCGCAACGAGTTCCGCTACTGACTTCTGCATATCCGGTTCAACATCGTAAGCGCGAGATGGGGTAAAGTTGTGCGGGAGTCGTTCACCTTCTTCTGTACGTGGCGTGTGTGTCGGGTGAATATGTGGCGTAACAGACAGATACATTGTGATCGGTTCATCACCGAGAACTCTCACCGTGTGTGGCTGGTCTGCCAGAGCGATACACATCTGTCCTGGTCCTAATTCTTCAGTTTCACCGTCAATCTCAAATTCAACACGTCCTTCCAGAATTAGGAAGATTTCATGTCCCAAGTCATGACTATGAAGTTGGGCACTTTGCCCGGGTTCCATCCTCAAAAACCGAGAGCGAATTTGCGGTGTCACCAACACGTTCCGTATATCTGTGCGGTAATCGTAAACAGGAAATCCCATCGTATGCCTCCATGGATTTTTGACACAAATATATAATGTCCCACGAAAATTGGCAAGGCAAATTAGAGGATCGGCGTACTTTTCTCTTGACACTCTTTGTAAGCGTGATAAAATACTGCCAAAAGTCATAACACCTCATCTCTTGAACTGGAAGGACATAAATTATGGATTTGACACGCCAACCACCACGTCGCCCTTCAAATCTCGGAATCGCTGGGATTGTCGGAGTGGCACGGATGACAGACAAGGCACGCGCACATAACGCGGAAACTCTCGGTGATTATATCTACGGTGAGAGTTCCGGTTTGGATCAGCGCGTTTTAACGTTCTTAGGGATTTCCGATGATGCTTACGCCGAAGCGGCTGACGAATACGATGATGCGGCACTCGGACACTGGATCCTTGAAACAAGTGGAAAGACAGCAGCAGAGATTGCCGAGTTTAACGATGCCGCCCTTAGTCAACTGCCCGACACGGAGGGACACAAACAACGCTTGAAGGAGCGACTCGCTCGCTTTGCTCCAGGTAGAACCGATATCACAACGGTATTACAATCGATGGAACTTGACGATTGGGGGAGTTTCTGGCAGGTCGACTTGACTGCTGGTCCACCCCGCAGCGCACGTGCCAAAGATGTCGGTGGCATCTGCGGTGTCGCGCGTATGACAGACAAAGCACGTGCTGAACGCGCAGAGAAAATCGGTGAGTACCTATACGGCGACAATTCCGGGCAAGATGTACGCATTTTAACATTCCTCGGTATTTCACATGCGGATTTTCAGGAAGCGGCGGTCAACAATCCGAATAATCTCGAACTCGGTGCATGGGTTCTGGAAAACTGCGGCAAATCGCAGGACGAGATTGATGAATTCAACGAAACGTTGGTAAATTACGGACCCAATGAGGCAACACGGGAACGGTTTGAAGCGCGCTGTCAAGAAGTAGATCCGACCCGCACAGATATTACCACATGGGTTATGCTTCAGGACGTGGACGATCAATTGAGTTTCGGTATTGTCGATCTCAACCGCCGCGCGCCACGGAGTCCCTACAACACCAATGTCTACGGAATGGTTCAACTCGCACGGTTAATTGACAAAGGCAGAGCATCCAATAGTAACACACTTGGTGCTTATTTTTACGGTGAAGATTCGGGGATTGATCGGGCAACGCTCAATTTTCTTGGTATATCTGCGGCAGAATTTGCTGAAGCATTGAAAACGTCAGCAACCGATGCAGAAGTTGAGGCGTGGCTGAAAGCGAATCATCCGAAAAGCGATGCGGATATTGAAGCCTATAACGAACGGATGATCCAGATGGGTCCCACGGATGAACGCTACAAGGCACTCATGACGAAGATGATCAGCCGAATTGCTCCAGAGCGTACGGACATCAATACATGGTTCGCACTGATGGAACTTGACGATGAGAAGACCTTTGCTCTGTAAATAGGACATTGAGAGATTGATAAAGCTGTCAGTACGTCCGGTTTGTGACAAGCGGGCAGCTTCCTTTGTTTTGGCGCAGCCTCTCTATGGAGCATAAACCATGAAAAATCTCGAAGCGATTGCGGATGTTCGTTCTGGAAAAAGGATAGTTGCGAACGCGGCATGGTGGGGATTTGACCCAGAAGACGCAACCTTAGGATTGCAAGCCGCAATTGACTCTGGCGCGAAACGGGTAGTTGTCCCGAATATGTACTCTGATTGGGTAATTCAGCCGATTAAACTTGTCGGAAATCAAGAGTTGATTTTTGAGCGTGGGACAGTTATCACAGCGAAACGGGGCGAGTACCGCGGCAGAGGCGATTCGATGTTCACTGCCCAAGATGTTGAGAATCTCAACATCCGTGGCTACGGCGCAACCTTTCGTATGTGGAAACAGGATTATATCAACGGGCTTGTACTTGAACAGTTTGGCTGGCACCGCTGGTATGGACAATACCCAAAGGCGGAGTGGCGCATGACCCTGGCAATCCGAGGTAGTAAAAATATCCATGTGTCTGGCTTAACGCTCAAAGATAGCGGCGGAGACGGCATTTACGTTGATGGCGGCACAGAACGACGTGCCTCTGAAAATGTGGTCTTGCGTGACATTGCCTGCGACAACCATTACCGGCAGGGGATCAGCGTTATTAGTGCTGAAAACCTTAAAGTCGAGAACTGCACGTTTTCAAATACCTGGGGAACGCCACCCGCATCAGGCGTGGATATTGAACCGGACAAAATCGAACAACGGATAAAGAATGTGGTATTTTCCGGTTGTAAGTTTGTCGATAACGTCGGTGACGGTATTGAAGTGTTCTTAGCACACACCAGCGACGAATCCGATGACGTGACATTGCGCTTCGAGAACTGCTACATTAGCAGTCAACACGGAACGGGTATTCGCGTGTCAAAAATCGGAGACAACGGTCCTGGTGGCAGTATTGAATTTGATAACTGCACAGTTGAGAACACCGTCGGTTACGGCATTAAAGTTCAAGAAAAGTCGTTGAAAGGGGCGCGAGTGACGTTCACGGATTGCAAGGTCATTCATGCTGCTTCTGATCGGCAGTTCGGTGGTGAGTGGTCGCCGATTTCGTTGTCCCTGCCCAAACCGGAGTTAGTCCAGACGATGGGCGGTATTGATTTCATCAACTGTTTTGTCGAGGATAATCGCGACCGTCCCGCCATCGAATTTACCCAACCGGAGAGCGACTTCCCGCTTCATGATACTACAGGAACGATAACGGTGTTGAACCCAAACGGTGTCTGTGCTGAGTTAGGTAAAGGCCGCGAGAAACTCCCGTTGATCGTCAGGGAATATCAATAGGGTGCAGAAACCACCGTCGAACCTACACATTAGGATTTAGAACTATGGACACCAAAGAACAAGTGCTTCCCGCTGAACCTCTACCTCCAGATACTTTGAATACCATCTTGGAGGATTTTTATCAAAATGGTGTAACGATTGTTCGAAATGTGCTCTCACGCGAAGAGTGCGATCAGATAGTTGATCGCGTCGACGAAATCTTCGCCGAGCCGTACTTTATGCAGATGCGCAACGTCAAAGGCAATCGACAAGATGGTAAAGATCCTATAGTGGTGCATCGCCTTTTTGAGTGCGATCTCATGTTCCGCGACTTATTGGTACGCGAACCAATTATCAGCATCGCCGAAAATGTATTAGGCGAGCATTGTCACTGTATCGCTCAAGGGTGTATCCTCAACCGGAAAGATTTAGGGATCAACCGATTTCATATCGACGATGGTGTGGAATTTCCGATCACGCCAGAGATGGAAAGGCATGACCCAAGACTACGGATGCCTGTGCTCCGTATGTCCGTGCAAATTGCCCTGACCGACCAAGATGAAGTCAAATACGGTCCGTCCCAATTCGTCCCAGGTAGTCACTACTCTGGACGACAACCCGATAACTCGGAACATCCAACCTTTGAGGGCAAATTACCTGTTTCACTCCTCATGAAAGCAGGCGACCTCTACTTGCTCAACGGACAAACTTGGCATCGAGGTGCACCGAATCAGTCAGATCGGGTTCGTTATCTATTCCACCAAGTCTACGGGCAACGCTTTGTTGCACAGCGTTTCTGGCCCTACTTAAACTACCGTATGCCCGACTACGTTTTGGAAGGTGCAGATGAACGTCTGATGCGTATTCTTGGGAAACATCCTGAAATGGCTTATGGATAATTCTTGGGTTCCGCTATTATTATCATATCAGGAATAATAAATTATAAATTTATTACACATATAATATTATCTTCACACAATTTTGCGTGTATGAAGCGTTGACATAGGCGTGTGTTCCAATCTTTAGGAACCTCGGCATGGAACGAACGGATTTTGAAGGCCATCGCAAATGTTTTTTAGTCTCGCATACACTCAGAATATAGAAGTCGCAATTATCTATTACTTGCAGTCACGATAGAAACTAAAGGAGATTCATAATGTTTATTGAGATCATCAACCAAGATGGGAAGTATAACTCTTCCTATCAAGGGATGGTAAATATTCAGTACGTACACCAGATTCAGATAATCAAAGGGAGGCATCGTTCGTATGAGTTGCATATTAATCTGTCAAATTCGCCCAGTATAGAGCTGCTCGGCACGAAAGAAGAATGCGAGCGATTCTACAATCAGTTGCAAGAGGTCCTGAAAGCCTATCAACAATTATCTACAACTGATACGCTCATTTTCCCACCGCGATCGCCCTCAGAAGTGCCCAGAGACGAAAACCAAGAATAGGAATGATAAGAACAGAGGGTATGTCATTTCATTGCTCAAATGCTAAACGGAAGACAATAAATGATTGCAACGATATTTGATATCGACGGCACCTTGGTCGAAAGTTTCGGTTTCGATGATGCTTGTTACATCTCCGCAATAAGAGAAGTTTTGGGTGAAGTTCACATCCATGATGATTGGAATAAATACATAAACGTAACCGACACAGGTAGTTTGCGACAAATCATGGAAGAGAATAAGATTCAGGAAAAGGAACAAATTAAGGAAGTTCGCACGATATTCGGCGAATTGATTCGGCAGCATCTTCAAAACGGTGGTAAATGCTGTCCCAAAAAAGGGGCTACTCGCCTGATTGACAAACTTCTCACCACGGAGGGCTATGAAGTTGGATTCGCGACAGGGGGTTGGAGACATACCGCGAAAATGAAACTTCAGCATGCAGGATTTAACTTGAGAAATATGGTCTTGACTTCCAGTGATGATGGCGATAAGCGTGTAGAGATTATGAAGAAATGTCTATTTGCGTTAGGGAATGACTTTCATCGCATCGTATATGTAGGCGATGCCGAATGGGATATACAGGCGACCCAAGAACTGGGATGGCATTTCATAGGCGTAGGAGCACGGTTAAAGGGAAAATGTGAATTTTGGGTTGAAGATTTTTCGTGCCAGGATACATTTGTCAACTACCTCGCGCTAAAGCGCGAGGCTTGTGTGAGACCGTCAAACAGCGAGAGCTGATTAAGGTTCTTAAAGCTAAACGCTTCATTCGAGTTGTTTCTCGTTTCACAGAGGGTGGTAACCCACCGCTCTCCACGAAGGGCCGTAGCAGCCCTGAAAAGTATGTTCAGCGCAGCGTTGTGGTCCCGGTTGAGAGATGTACCACAAAACTGACAATCAAAGGTGCGTATCGCCAGCGAGAGTTTCTTTGGCGACTTGATACCACAACACGAGCAGGTTTGCGAAGTATCTTTGGGGTTGACTTGGTGGAAGTGCAAACCGTCTCTTTCGGCTATGTCTGCACACCACTGAAAGAAGATACCCCAAGATGCGTCGCTGATGCTCTTGCTGAGGTGTTTGTTCTTTACCATGTTGGATACGCTTAAATCCTCTGCCACTAAGACAGTGTTTTCTTTGTGGTGGTAGAGTTTATAGACGAGTTTACCGATAAAGTCTTTGCGTTTGTTAGCAGTTCGCTCATGGTGCATTGCGAGTTTGTGTTGTTGTTTCTTTCTACGGTTACTCCCTTTTTTCTTTCGGGAAAGGTCTCTGGAGTGTTTTCGGAGCAATCCTTCTGCTTGACGATACCAGCGGGGGTTCTCCTCTTTTTCGCCTTCAGAAGTCGTTAGGTAGTGTGTCGTGCCAACGTCAACTGCGACAGCGTCCGTCGGTTCAACTTTTGACGTGTCGGGTATCTCACAGGAGATATGGGCATACCACCCCGACGCTTTTTTGACGATCGTTACTTCTTTGGGATCACCTTCTATGGGACGGTGCATGTATATCTTGATTTCACCTAACTTTGGCACTTTCAAGCGATTATGGCGAAACTCGGTTTCTATTATCGGATTTTGGCGGACACGTTTAAATCCACCTGTGGCTTTGTCCTTGACTCTGTGCTTTCGCAAACACCACGTCAGAGAACGAACGCGCGTTTTGTAGCGAGGGTACCCTTTTTTCTCTGCACCTTCTTTACAACGCTTGCGAAACGCAGCAAAGGCTTTGTCAACGCGTTTGAGTATAGAAACTTGAAAGTCTTGAGGCACTTCACGAAAATCGTCATATTTCTCACGGGCTACCGTCAAAAGTGCTTGTTGATCAGACTGTGTGACGAAACGACCTTCTGTCTCATGCGCAAACTTCCGATTATTGCGCGCAGAGTTCTGAAGTTCGCACAAGCGGGCAAACCACACGAACAATGTTTGTTCCTGTGTTTTCGTAGGATACACAGGATACTCAAAGGTCAATCTCATGGTATATCTCGTATCCCGTCTTTATCCCCTTCACAGTGGGAGGCAGACACATTACCGGGGTCCCCACCCGTTACTGGGAAGGGGGCGGTAATGCTGTGAATGTCTGCCAACGAGATACGTATATTAAACCACAATTTGATTAGAATGTCAAGTATTTTTTTCAAAAAACGTTTTGGTCTAACACACGAGGGCGGATTGGAAACCCCCGAATGAATTCGGGGGTTTCCAATCCGTAATTTTTGAATGACAGTCTCTGTCGAAATCCCAATGGATCTTAGCGATGGAACGATCGCGATTCGCACTTATCAACCCTGTGATGTTCATCCCTGTTTTGAGGCTGCACGGGAGTCAATTGCAGAGGTATCGCGTCATCTACCGTGGCTTCATCAAGAATACTCAATCGAAGAAACTCGAATGTGGATTGAAAAAGTGGTCCCAAAACTCTGGGAACAACAGAGTGAATATCACTTCGTCATTACCGAGGTAGTAACCGGTAGCGTTCTGGGCGGGTGTGGTTTGGACCAAGTCAATTGGGTCAACCAAACAGCGAACCTTGGGTATTGGGTCAGAACTTCTCGAACACAGGAAGGTGTAGCAACTGCCGCCTCTAAACTTCTCGTTCGCTTCGGGTTTGAGCAACTTCGACTCAAACGTATTGATGTGGTGACTTCAATTGGCAACATTCCGAGTGTACGAGTCGCTGAAAAACTCAATCCCTCTGAGAAGAAAAGCGTGAGAAATAGTTCGTCGAGCGAGGAAGGCGGTTCGGATACCATCATATTTTCGCTATTCTCACAAGAAACCCCTTAATTCAGGAAGTCTTAGGCACAGCTTACATCCACCTCAATTCGAGTAAACATAAAGTAGAAAGGAAAATAGACCAGCTGACTTGATAAACAAACGGGTAAAAACAGACAACCATACCTGTATTTTTTATCATTTGCTGATACGCCCATGAACCGTCGGAAACAAACAAAGAAAATTGTCCAGTATACTGAGACGGTATGCTGGGGCTACGAAGCAGAGAACGGACCGGACGTTTGGGGAGCACTCAACCCAGAATACAGACTCTGTGGTGCAGGAACACACCAATCGCCGATTGACATTGTGAATCCGACACCAACGAAACTTCCGGTTATTACTTTCAACTACCAGCCAATATCTATAAATATCCGCAATACCGGTAACACAATCGAAGTCGTGCATCCAGAGGGGAGTTGGATTGAGGTTGATGGAACGAAATATCACCTTCTACAATTCCATTTCCACGCACCCAGCGAACATACGGTGTCAGGAAACCAGTATGACATGGAGATGCACCTCGTTCATAAAAGCGAAGAGGGTCTGTTGGCTGTTATTGGCGTACTCATTAAAGCGGGGAGCATCAACACAGCGTTCGCCCCTCTTTGGCACTATCTGCCCTCCGTTCCGGGCGAATCCGAAGAGATTAAAATTAAAGATGTCACCTTAAATGTTCTCAATTTGTTACCAAGCGCGAAGCATACCTATCGTTATACTGGCTCGTTGACAACACCGCCCTGCTCGGAAGGCGTCAAATGGTTTGTGATGACGACACCGATCGAGATGTCTCATTCGCAAATAGAAGCGTTCAAAGCGATCCTGTACGGTAACAACAGACCTGTACAACCTTTGAACGATCGCGAATTGCTTATAGATACCTTGTCGGATTCATAAAAGTATGGTAAAATCCGAAAATACATTGACCTTTCAGTGACAACACTTCCACTAAAGACTTAAGGAGGGAACATCATGTTTATTGCCACTTACAACGCTATCTATGCTGTTGGAGATGATGGAAATAGTAAACCTACCCTCGCCTATGAAGGCACACTCGGCGGAATGGCACCTCATGGGGCAATGATTTCACTGTCAAGCGGCGAAGCTGTGGTGTCTGCCTTGTCGGATGGAACACTACTGGTTTTATCGGAGGATGGTGAGAAACGAATCCCAACAGGTATAGAGGATCCAATCGCTTCGTTGCTCGTTGTCCGTGAGGATCCGTTGACACTGCTCATCGGAACGGATGAGGGTGCTTATGTCTATCGCCTTGTTGGAGAAGAAGGACCGGCAGAACGGGTCGTCGCGTTTGACGAATTAGAGTGTCGGAAAGATTGGTATACGCCGTGGGGTGGTCCACCAGCCGTCCGGACTCTTGCCAAAACCCAAGACGGTTTTTGTTACGCAGATATTCATGTCGGCAGTATCATGCGTTCCAACGATGAAGGGATCTCTTGGGAACCCGTCACACCGGAACTTCATAAAGATGTACACCAAGTCGCTACGTGTCCTGTGGACGATAATCGAGTTTATGCGAACACACAAAACGGTGTTTATGTCAGTGCCGACCGTGGGCACTCCTGGGAGAATCGGATCGAAGGTTTACCGCGTCGCTACGGCACCGCTATTGCTGTACATCCAACAGACCCAGACCTACTGATCGCCACAGTCCAAAACGGACCGAGAGGCGGTGGTGCTTGGCTTTGTCGTTCTGAGAATAGCGGCGCGACCTGGACGCAACTCAACGATCAACTCACAGAACCCACTGATCGGATTAGCACGGGTTGTATCGCGTTTACATCCGATGGAACAGCATGGGCAGTGATTGGAAAGACGCTATACATCGGTCAGGATCGAGCCACAAATTGGCGTGCTTTCTGGACAGCTCCCGAATACGATGGTAAGTACCAGCCACCGTCCGACGAGTATTCTCTGTCCCATCTCCTTGAATATCCCATCCAGACCCTTGTTGCTTAGTGCCTCATTTTGGCTGGTGTTGAGGAAATATTAACTATGAATGTACTGGGGATTGACTTTACTTTCTTTGCGGTGAGCGATATGCAGAAATCGCTCACCTTTTATCGTGACTTGCTTGGAATCCCACTGGCATGTTTGGTGTATGAAGGTACATGGGCAGAGTTTGAGATAAATCCCGGCACATTGGTGTTAGGGCAGGGTCATGGTTTTACACAACCCGGTGGAGGGATGGTCGCGCTTGCTGTCAAGGACGCGAAGGCTGCCGTAGAGGAATTAGAACAAGCAGGAATTCATGCCCTCTCGCCTTTAGGTGAATCCGCTGTATGTTTTTGGGCGATTATCGAAGATCCCGATGGCAATCGTGTCATCATACACCAGCGAAAGGACAAGACAGTCGGTTAAACAGAAATGAGGTAGGACCCCTGATACAATATGCCAAGGATTTTTTTACATTACAAATTAGGTTCGCCCAGAAAATCGCTGAAGTCTCCCATCAGGCTTTGGAAGATGTGTTGATCGACTACACAATGTTGCGAAACCTGTTTAACTTACGTGTCTCCCATGATCTTCCCAACCCACTATGGGACGCGTTTATTGAGGGTCTTCGTACATCCGACAACCCCGAAGATTGGACATACGACTTCTACCGCCAGCGAATAGGTGTGGCATCAGATGCTTCTGAGGAGCGGCGATTTTTTGGGTGTTTTTCCTATGTCTATCCGTGGCGCAACACACATAAACTTCGGCTCCATTTTGAAAATCGTGATACCTCCGAATATGGTGCATTGAGTAAAGATAGAATGTCCATCCGAAAATCGGAGTTATCAGCGATGTTTCGACATATCCAAGCGAATCATCCTGAGGTGGAAACGGTGCGGGGTGGTTCCTGGCTTTACAACATACCCGCATACCTTAGACTCTTTCCACCAGACTACATTAAGACAGCGAAACGGGTTGGTTATGAAACATCTTTTTGGGCATTGTGGGGACAGTTTGTTGCCCGCAAGGGATCCATTCGACAACCCGCTGCTGCCCAGTTTTTGGAATGTCTCAACGAGCAAAAAACCGTTGAGGGTTGCCTCCAATGTTTTCCATACCAAGTGCTGAGACCTGAATGTTCGATTGGGACATTCTATGATTTCTATAACTTGTGAACCTTATATATTGGCTTACCCTTATATTAGTTTTATCTTTTTACGTAAAAAAAATCATTGTATGTGTTTTTGCAATTCAGGAAAAGGAATTCAACATGAAAATTAAAATTACAAAATTCGCATCTATACTGGTTATTATTACTTTAGTTACAGGACTTCCCTCATGCGATCGGGCTCAGCAAGTAGCACAACCAAGCATCTCTCAGACAGACCCCTCAATTCCCATGGAAGAACGCGATCACGTCTGGGCTGTTGATCAGAACGGCGTTGAGGTGCCTGTACCGGGGACCTGGGTGCTTGTGTCACACACGAACCTAAACTCAACCTCTACGATAGGCGAAAGTTTTACCTTACCACCGGATCCACCACACAAGGTTCTGATATCCGATGGAACATATACAGATAGTGAGGGTATCCTCTGGACAAGGGTGAGAATAACAACACACAAAGGCGACCAATGGCAGTTCCTTGAGCGGGTTGACACAAGCGTCTCACCACACCGACTCTATGTTGTTGTTACAGTAGACGATAAGGGATTGCCGACGCTTGCGTACGGGGAATACCCTTTCGATTTGCCGGGACATAACGTGCAAATCTGGGAGAAACAGTGAGGTAGTAAAAGTGGTTCAAAGAATTGAGGAACAGGATGGATACATGTTCCTCCATTTTGGAGATCCCCCAGCAGACGTAGG
The DNA here is from genome assembly GCA_965208635.1 of Candidatus Poribacteria bacterium. Lineage (GTDB taxonomy): Bacteria > Poribacteria > WGA-4E > WGA-4E > WGA-3G > WGA-3G. The sequence continues at coordinate 2,378,986 of OZ242349.1, read as the reverse complement.
GGAAATCGAGTTTGTCAATTGTGTTGCGCATCAACAAAACCGAATACTTTTCTGTAAGTGGCGCGATGAAGACATTTGGGTCATACCCGGCGGACGTGTGGAACCCGGAGAAGCGGCTGAAGAGACTGCACGCCGAGAACTACTGGAGGAAACGGGGGCAACGCTGAAAAATCTTGAAGTTCTGTGTTACATCCACTGCTTCATGTTCAATCTCGAATATTGGGGAATCGCTTACTTGGGAGAGATCAAAGCGTTAGGGAATCCACTCGACCTTAACGAAGTCAGTGAAGCGAAATTGTTTTCGTCCTTTCCAGAAAACCCGTCTAATAAATCGGGACCGTTTAAGAATGAGAACAGAGCGTTATATCTTGCCGCAATCGACCTACTATCAACAGCAAATATTGATTTAACTTAGAAATTTCGATATTTTTTGCAGATTTTTTTGACATTCACGGAAATTGCGCGTATAATTAATGAAATTCCCGTAATTATTTGCGATTTTTTTGACATTCGCAAAAATTTTGTGTATAATTATAGATAATGAGATTCGTTATCAATTTTTAGAAGCGTAATCTCCAATAATATTCAGACTACCGAGTGGCTAAATACCTAAATATGATAATGAGTCTCAATATCATATTTATAAAATTCTTTCCATGAAGAAACAACTGGCAAATTTCATTAGGTTTCTTACGGTTTGTGGAATGTTTATTTCACTAAATAGTAGTGCTATTGCTGAACCGAATCCATTTTCGGTCTCTGGATACGGCGTGATTCACTACTCCCATTTCGATTGGGAACTCGATCCAGGTAGGCGCGCCGCTATTGACATAGAACGTTTCGTCGTTGCTCCAAAATACCGCATTAACGATACCATTCGACTTGAATCGGAGCTTGAGTTCGAGCATGGCGGCACCGGTAGTACTATGGAATTCGACAAATTTGAAGAGTTTGGGGAATTTGAGACAGAAATCGAAAAAGGCGGCGAAGTTATTGTCGAAAAACTCGCCGTTGTTTTTTCCTTTCAACCCTCCTATAACCTCCGCGTCGGACACATTATTGTTCCAGTAGGGCTTGTTGCGAAACGGCATCGACCGCAACACTATTTTACGACAACGCGTCCCGAAGCGGAAGTACATATTATCCCAACCATCTGGCATGAAACAGGTGTCGAAATTTTCGGATCACTTGGTTCACTGAACTATCAGGCACAAATTGTTAACGGCCTGGATTCAACGGGTTTCAGCTCTCGGCACTGGATCGTTCGCGGACACCAACTACGGTTTGAAACTGTGAATGCTGAGGCACCCGCATTCGTCGGACGACTTGATTATGCGTTTCATAAAAACGCGACCATCGGTATTTCCGGTTACTACGGAGACACCGCGGCGAACCGACCGAAACCCGATGTAGACTTCGATGCACATGTCGGGATTGTGAGTCTTCACGGATTTTATGAGATGAATGCGGTGAAGGTACGAGGATTATTTCTCTGGGGAGCACTCGAAAATGCGGATCGGTTGTCTAAAGTCAACCGGGCTCTCTCCAATAACCTCAATGTGAAGCGAACACCGATAGGGAGTTCAGCTGTGGGTTGGTACATTGAGGCAGGTTACGATATCTTATCATTTTTCAGACAACCAAATAGTAGCACGGAGCATCATGATCCGAAGGATACTTCCTCAGACAAGGTCTTAGATGTCTTCGCGCGTTACGATTTTTACGATACGATGGCGAGTGTTGAAGGTATTATCTTCGACAATCCGCGATGGGAAAGAATGACGTGGACTTTTGGGGTCAACTACCACGTCCACCCGCAACTCGTTTTCAAGAGTCACTACTCACTGAGGCAGTTAGCGACAAAGGACAAAAACAAGGAAAATACCTTTGCGCTCGGTCTCGGTTTTCAATACTGATAATAGTTATCGGCTATCAGTTAAAGAGGCGATTGATAAGCAGTCCCTTCTTTTCTAACTAACTGAAGACGAATAACCATACCATGGAGGTCCCTATGAAACTCTATAAGATTTGGGCACTTTTTGACGCAGCTTGCAAGTCAAAACTTGCTACAGGAATGTGTTGTCTGTTACTCGCATCTGCTCTTATTGTCGGGTGTGGGAGCGACGATGAAACAGATGAATTTGGCGATACACAGGGGGCAGTGTTTGATGCAAGTACGATGCTTAACGATTTCGCCAATACTGTTGTGTTAGCTACATACACTGATTTAGATAACAAGGCGGGTGAACTCTTGTCAGCCGTTAAAGCATTAGAAGCAGACACCACGCAAGGGAATCTCGAAAAAGCACAACAGGCGTGGAAAGCGACTCGAACACCGTGGGAACAGAGCGAGGCGTTTCTGTTCGGTCCTGTTGACACGCAAGGCCTCGACCCAGCGTTAGACAGTTGGCCCGTCGATCACGTAAATCTACAATCCGTTCTGGACAGCGGTGATTCCTTAACGGTGGACTTCGTCACTGGATTAGAAGATACACAGAAAGGATTTCACACAATTGAATTCCTGCTGTTCCGCGAAGGTAACCAACGCCAAGCATCAGATATAACCGATCGTGAACTGGAGTATCTCGTTTCGACGACCGAGTCCCTCAAGGTGAGTACCTCTCAATTACGGTTAGCGTGGGCACCAGAAGGTGAAAATTTCAGCAGTGCAGTTGCACAAGCTGGCACGGGTAGTGTTGTCTATCCGTCGCAGAGCGCAGCGGTACAAGAGATGGTTAACGGTATGATTACCATCTCTGATGAAGTTGCGAACGGTAAAATATCTGACCCTTACAACGAATCGGACACAACCCTCGTTGAATCTCAGTTTAGTTTCAACTCCATCTCGGATTTTCAAGACAACATCCGTGGGATTCAGAACGTCTACATGGGGAAATTTATGACGGATGGACAGGGATTGAACGAATTCGTGAACAGTCAGGATCCTGATTTAGATGTCCGCTTCCAGCAAGAAGTGCAGGCAGCGATTGATGCTATCGGCGCGATTCCAGACCCCTTTCGTGATTCTATTACTGCGAATCGCGGTGCCGTCCAAGCCGCGATTGATGCAGTCAGCAAGATTCAACTGACACTCGAACAAAATATACTCCCGCTTACCCAATCGAGTGAGTTCAACTAATATATTTTGTAAAGCGTTTTAATTGCGAAAGATGTAAACACGGAAGGGAACCATTCCGTTTTGGCGGGGAACAGCACAAGCAGTTGTTCCCTTACCATAAAATCCATAGTCCTATTGTGACTTGAATAGCGAAAAAATGAAACATTTCCTGAGTTTTTTCTATTTAATTCTTTTGATGTCAATTCTACTAAGCGCGTGTGATTCCGAGTCGCCCGTGGCTGTAGAATCGACACCCGTATTTTCCACAAGCGAACTTTCCGGTGGTGAGACGACTGTCTTCGATGCTTCAAGCCATGCATTCTCAATCCCTGCGCCTAATCTGTCGTCGTCAGCACTTGCGAAGCATTTGGAAGGTGATGTCGAATTTGAGGCTGTTTTTGTGACAGCACCTGCCGTGGTAAACCCTGGACTCGGACCCATCTATAACAATGTTTCGTGCATCAATTGTCATTCACGTGATGGTCGCGGGCGACCGCCGGGTGCTGACGAAGGACTTGTGTCACTGCTCTTTAGACTCAGTCTCCCAAAGGCGGAGGATTCAATAGACGGAAAACCGCCGATTCCAGTGCCTGGTTTTGGTACACAACTTAACAATCGCTCCATTGTGGATGCAGATCCTGAAGGCAAGGTTAAAATTGAGTACACCGACCAGACGCTGACAACAGCAGATGGTACGCGTGTGCATTTACGCTATCCGAACTACACTATTACGGAAACCTATCAGCCGCTGCCAGAAAACGTTGAAGTATCGCCACGTGTCGCACCAGCTGTCTTTGGACTCGGTTTATTGGAAGCGATCCCTGAAGAAACTATCCTTGCCTATGCGGATGAAGCCGACGTCGATGGAGATGGTATCTCAGGCAAACCAAATTACGTATGGGATGTTGTCAAGAAACGTTACGCGCTGGGGCGTTTCGGATGGAAGGCGAATCAACCAACACTTATCCAGCAAGTCGCGGCGGCATATCACGATGATATGGGCGTAACGACCTCACTGTTCTCAACCGAAAACTCGGCAGGACAAACGCAACTCACTGGACACAGCGCAACACCAGAAGTTAGCGACGAGATTTTAGATGTGGTGACGTTCTACGTTCAAACACTGGCAGTGCCAGCACGACGCAACGTGAACGATCCACAGGTTAAACAGGGCGAGTTACTTTTCGCTAAAGCACAATGCGCCAGTTGTCATGTTCCGACGTTAAGAACCGGTGTTTTAGCAGGCGTACCTTCGGTGAGCAACCAGACAATTCAACCGTTCACAGATATGCTGTTACACGACATGGGACCGGAATTAGCGGACAATCGTTCGGATTTCCGTGCCAACGGTCGCGAATGGCGGACACCACCGTTGTGGGGTATCGGTTTAGTGAGAAGGGTTAACGGTCATACCAACTTCCTTCACGATGGCAGGGCGCGGGATTTAATGGAAGCGATCCTCTGGCATGGCGGGGAAGCAGAAGCATCACGACAAGCCGTTGAACAGATGTCAAAAGTAGAACGCGATGCGCTCATTGCGTTTTTAGAATCACTATAAGAGTAAGTCACAGAAGATCGTAGAGTGAATTTCTACATCCACTTATTACGAAACGTTGAATCGAGTTGGCGGGGAACAGGATACCCCGCCTTACCATAAATTTGATAACGAATCTCATTCTCAATAATGAAGGAGAACCTTTATGATAACAGTTGCGAACCGAATCTATGTCGCGCCTGAATACCAAGACGAATTTGAAAAGCGGTTCCGAAACCGGGCGCGTCTCGTTGACGGAATGCCGGGGTTCATCTCCAATCAGGTCCTACGCCCCGTCAATGACAGCGATCCATACATTGTTTTCACACTCTGGGAATCGCGAAAGGATTTTGAAAATTGGGTAGAATCCGAGGAATTTCGTAAGGGACATGCCCAATCCGGGACGTTGCCGAAAGAGGCGTTCACACAATCAAACAAACTCGAACTTCATGAGGTGTTCCTTGATTCCGATCGACCTGAGTTGAAGGCGGAACCCCACGGAGGTCCATTCAAGGTTCACTAAAAAAATAATAGCAGAAAAAGCGACGCAAGAAACAGGACATGCTCCCAACTGCCAATTGTTAGCTAATGTCCATGTTTCTGAGGGAAATCAACACATATCGATTGACATCGACAGCATTTTGCGTACCGTGGACTTTTCACGCTTTTTCGTTAGCGCGTTTCGTGCCCGATGCCTTTTCTGCCTTAATTAGATTACGTCATCAGCACTGGAATTGTCAAGAGAATTCAGAGGCTAACATACCAAGTCCTATAAATTCAGGATCAGTTGAAAAAACAACGAAAAAACTGGAGAAACAGCGTCAACGTTCGCCATATGCCTTCCTACCTCTGGCGTGGAGCAGAGGAGCGTTCCTCAAATGGCTTCGGCGAACACACGCATGGCTTGGGCTATGGGGTGCGACTTTGGGCATCTTGTTCGGTGTGACCGGGATCCTACTCAACCACCGAGGAACTCTGAAAATTAACGCCGCCAAAACCGATCAGACGAAACGGGAACTCCTACTGCCAGATTACAAATTTGAAAATGTCGAGGCGTTCGCAGCATGGTTGCAAGTCGAACTTGAACTCGATAAGAAATGGAGCCGGGCGCGCTCACAGGAACCTCGAGAAATTAGTTGGGATGGAAAGTCCGTCACGCAACCTGAAAGATGGAGTGTTAACTTTAGCAATCCAAAACGGAGTTACAGCGCAGAATATTGGGTCGGCAATGCTTATACGACTGTCAGGCAGTTTGATAGGAATATATTCGCCTTTCTCAATCGGCTGCATATGGCGAGCGGCATGGGCGTTGCATGGATTCTTCTTGCTGATACGATTGCCGGCAGTCTAATTATCCTTGCCATCAGCGGCATATTGCTCTGGACGCGCTTACATGGACCGCGGCTACTCGCGGCAGGGCTTGGGTTTGGATCACTAACCCTTGCCATTTTCTTTGTTTGGCGAGCCTTCTGATAAATTCCAAGGAAGAGATTATGCTTTCAAACAGAACAGTTAGTCATCGCAGCACAAGCACTACTACTATATGGCTTTTACGGGTCCTAATACAGTTTGTATTCGGATTGCTTCTATTTGCAATATTGAGTTCAGCAGAGAGTAAGGAGAATACCCTTGAAACCGACGGTGCCGTGGCGTTAGAGCCAGTCGTAGTGACAGCAACAAGGACCCCTCAACGCTTGAAAGACACCCCGGTTATTACAAATCTCATTACACGTGCCGAGATCGAAGCAACGGGAGCGGAGAATATCGGAGAGGTGTTAGAGCACACGGCGGGTATCATTATCCATCGCGATGGACACGGCGATGGTGTGCAACTTCAAGGGCTTAACTCCGAATATGTGCTAATTCTCGTGGACGGTGAACCGCAGGTTGGACGTATTGCGGGTAAACTCGACATGGCACGACTTGCTGTTGAAAACGTTGAGCGGATAGAAATCGTCAAAGGCGCGACCGCCTCCCTTTTCGGAAACGCTGCACTCGGCGGCGTTATTAACATCATCACCCGTAAAGCAACGGTTCCCTTTTCAGTTCAAATTTCCCAAAATTTTGAGCAAAACAGTACCCTCGACAGTCGAGGCACGCTTGAATTACGGCGCGACAAATTAAACACGCTCTTAACACTCAGCCATAATCGTCGAAGTCCAATTGATTTGGATACGTCCGATCTGACAACTACAATCGACGGCTATGCCAACGTGACAGGTTCCGCACGGACCGAATACCAACTTACATCTGCGAGCAATCTCGTGTTCTCTGGGCAATACTTTACACAGGAGCAGGAAGGAATCAGCGAAAACGGTCCTATTGCATTTGACAGGCTCGGTGAAATCGAAAACTTCACTCGCGCCAAGTTATTGGGTTTGGAACCTTCGCGCTTCCAAGACACTTTTTAAAATGTTCAAAGCCTCAATCGGATGCAACAATATCTTTGATTTTAAAAATCCGACATTTTATACCTTTACGGGCCGTTCATTTTATGGCGGTCTCTCTTTAACCTATTAATACTGGAAAGGATACGAAAGACATGACACGGCTCATGGTCTACACAACTTCAATTATGGTTTTCACCGTCAGCATCGCTGTGTTTACAGTGTCTGCTGAACTTCATCAAAACACACTCACGGTTGATGCGACCGATCGTGAGAATTGGGCATATATCAACCTCACCGAAGGTGAAATGGTTGATATTGCTGATGCGGCATCCTCATTGGCGTGGGACCTCGGTTTTAAGCGAACCGCGGTCATCGTCAATGGGGGTGTTAGCGGTCCTGGGAAAACCAGGGCATTGGCTTTAAAGGACATCTCTTTTGAAGATGTCCTTGAAGCCCCAGAAGAGGACTACGTTTCCGATACCGACCAAATTACGACATTTGCGCGAGGCGATGGTTGGTATACCTACACGGGACCACCAAATCACTGGGTTCTACCGAATCCGAAAGTCTATGTTTTGCGGATTGTTCGCGATCCAAAAGGGCAGCCTGCAAGCCCATATAACTATGCGAAGGTCCGTTTCATTAGCTATTACGAGAACAACGAAACCAAAGAAGGTTCGGGACACATCACTATAGAATACGTTTTGCAAGATGATGGTACCCACTTCTTTGTTGAATCTGCACCCACGAGTGTCGATCCGAAAGGAAAGTTAACGACAACGTGGGCAGCGATTAAGCCATAGTATCGGCATGTTTCGCCGTGCTGTCAGGAGATTAGTAATGGGTTATAAAGCCGAATTTTTATCGCAAGCCGAAGTATGCGCCATCTACCAGTGTCTTGATGGTCATATTCACCTGAAATATCGTACCCTGGACATCGCTATGGATACCCGCGATTTCTGTCAAGTCGCTGAAGTTTTTATCGAAGCATTGCGTATTTTACGGAAGGTTGAAGATCCTGCAACTGAGGAGAGCGATTTAGAAAATATGGATACGCACGTGAAAGTTTAGTCAAAGGAGAATTAACATGAAAAAAACCAGAGATTTTGTCAATCGATACATCACCACTTTTTTTACGCTAATGTTAGGTGTTGTCATCCTTTTCAGTTTCAGCTGCGATCGCGCTGACGAGAACAATATCAATCGGTTGCTTCACCCGGAAGAAACTACTGACGCAACGTCATCCGCAATCACTGGAACTGATGCCCAAGTTCCAGTTGACGAACCCATAGGGTTAGAGCCATTAACGTTCACGATCGACGCGACGAATAGAGAGGCGTGGACATACTTCTCTTTTGCGCCTGGTGACACTGTCAGTGTTGAAGATGCCGAAAATTCGGAAGCATGGGACATCGGATTCCAGCGGACACAAGTCAAACTTAACGGTGGTATCAGTGGACCGGGCATCGGGAGTGTTGTTATGCTCACTGAAACAACATTTGAGGCAGTAACCGAAGCTCCGGCGGAAGGTTACCTCGCTGACACAGAGGACACACTCGCAATCGTCCCACAAAGTGAAAAAGGCTGGTATATCTACACGGGACCACCAGCACACTGGATTCTCCCTTTGGAAGATCGAGTATTTGTGATCAAAGCCGCTGATGGGACGTTTGCCAAGGTTCGCTTCATCGGATATTACAAAGATAACGAAAACAAGAAGGACAGTGGCTTCGTGACGTTTGAATATGTCCATCAACCCGACGGAAGTCAAAATTTCTAAAGTCAGCAGAATAAAGAACTTTACACTGAACAACCGAACAACGAGTTCATGAGATGTTGGGCATGGAATAAATGTAAGGCAAAGACAAATTGTGCCTTAATGGCACAATTTCGTATAAGAATCTCCTTTCGCTTAAACGGATTCCATGCCCAACACCTTATTTTCAAAAGGAGGACACAATGCAAATTTTTCGATCACCGGAGCAATGTTTGATATTATTGGAGTGGCAAACGCCGCAGGAAGTATTATAGGAAACAAACCGATGACAGCGGAAGCGGTGATCGCGGCACAACCGGACGTGTATGTGCTATTCACCACAAGTCTGAAATCCGTTGGTGGCGTTGATGGACTGCTTAAGCTGCCGGGCTTGGCACATACACCCGCCGGGCAAAACAGGCGCGTCGTGACACTGGATGGACAATATCTATCCGGATTCGGTCCCCGTTGTGGGCGTGCTGCACTCGATCTGTTTCAAGGTATCTATGAAACTGATGGATATTTCGTTGCAACAGGAGAATAATCGTTTTAGCACAGACCTTTAAATGCCTTCTGCCAATGTGAAAAATGCATAAACGAACCAAGATTCTCTTAACACTCACCGGTTTACTTCCAATATCAATGTGCGTCGCGGCGGGGACAGGTGCCTATCAAATTCTACCATGGTGTATCCCTGAAATCCTGTTTTTCCGAGAGGACGGCTTTGCAGTTCTGGTCCACGTGCGTTTCCCTCGCGTTATTCTATCCGCTGTTGTTGGCGCAATGTTAGCCATTTCGGGAGCGACACTGCAAGGTATTTTCCGCAATCCACTGGCGGATCCGGGATTAATCGGCGTCACAGCAGGTGCGGGGTTAGGGGCAACACTCTGGATTGTCCTGATCGGCGGAGGCGCGTTAGGTGTGTGGGGGCTTCCTATAGCGGCGTTTGGATGCGGCGTACTTGTGACTATTAGTGTGTGGAAAATCGCGGAGGAACGAGGAAGAGTTCGTACGCTGACGCTACTACTGGCTGGCATTGCACTTAACAGTTTCGCTGGGGCAGGTATCGGTTTAATGACATTCCTTGCCGACGATGAGCAACTACGCAGTCTGACTTTTTGGCTGCTCGGTGGCTTCGGCGGCGCAACATGGCCCGTTGTTTTCGTAACACTGCCGATTGCGATTATAGGATTACCCGTGTTGTTACGGCAGGCAGCCGCATTGAATGCGATGAGTCTGGGAGAATCTGAAGCATATCACCTCGGCGTTTCAACGGAAACTTTGAAAAGGTGGTCAGTCTTCGGGGTCGCGCTAACGGTAGGAGCCGCGGTCTCCGCCGCAGGTGGCATCGGTTTTGTAGGGCTCGTTGTTCCACACCTTTTGAGACTCTTAGGCGGAGCAGATCATCGGTATGTCCTACCCGGTTCAGCAGTCGGCGGCGCGATACTACTCGTCTCGGCAGACCTATTTTCACGAACCGTTGTCGCTCCTGCCGAATTGCCTGTTGGCATTGTCACCGCGCTGATCGGCGGTCCATTTTTTCTGTGGTTACTGCTCAGATTCAAACGTGAGGTTTTTCTATAGGAAAACTCATCTATAAGGGTGTTTGGAGGTAAAGATGATTGAGTTGAAAGGGGTTGGTTTCCGTATTGATGGGAATTGGTTAGTTCGCGACATCAATATCACAATTGAAAAGGGGATGCTTTGGGGTTTCGTCGGTCCCAACGGCGCGGGTAAATCGACACTCCTACGTCTGATCTCAGGGGAACTTTTGCCAACGACTGGGGAAATTCGGATCCTCGGCAAACCGATTCATAGTTACACGCCCCAAAAATTGGCACGCCTCCGAGCCTATCTCCAACAAAAAAGGGACATAAACTTTCCATTCACCAGCTTGGAAATTGCACTTTTTGGGCGACATCCATACCTTAAGGGCAGAAAAGAAACCACAGCGGATCTCTTAATTGCTAAGGAAGCATTGCGGCAGGTTGAAGCCCATCAGTTTTCGGAACGGCTCTACCCAACGTTATCTGGTGGTGAGGCGAGTCGTGTTGACGTTGCGCGAATCCTCACACAGGCACCTGAACTGTTTCTGTTAGATGAACCGACAAATCATCTAGATCCGAGACACCAAGTGCAGATACTCAACCTATGTAAAACGATTTGTAGGCACGGTAAAACTGCTATCACGGCAATTCACGATTTGAATCTCGCGTCAATGTATGCCGACCAACTTTTGCTATTGAAAGATGGAATTTCTGTCGCGTATGGCACACCTGAAGCTGTGCTAACCCTGGATCTGCTATCAGCGACCTATGGTATCCCTTTTGAAGTTCTGCCACATCCAAAAGGCTATCCGTGGGTGATGCCGAGTCTGCATCCTTCATAGCAATTCATCTATATTCTTGTAACGAGATAGGATGGCAATCCGTTCTAACGTGTGGTATACTATTAGGTGTAGTAATAAAAAACTGAAATTCTAATATTTCGTGATAGGAGACATCATCATGAATCAAGCAACAAATGACGCAATCATAAAAGAACTCACTCGCGCCTACTGGTTAGAGTTAGAGGCGACCATCAACTATCTCGCCATTTCCGTGGATTTGGACGGCATTCGTGCTGAAGAGATTAAGAAGTCTTTGGCAACGGATATTCAAACAGAAATTACACACGCTCAGGAACTTGCCGCCCGTATCAAGGAGATCGACGGGCGAGTTCCCGGATCGTTCGCCTTTAAACCCGAACAAGCCTCGCTTCAACCCCCAGAAGATTCCACAGATCTTATCTCGACGATTCATGGGGTTATTGAAGCGGAAAATATGGCGATTGAGCAATACAATAAGATTATCCGCATGTGCGATGGGATTGACTACGTCACGCAGGACCTCTGTATCAAACTTCTTGCCGATGAGGAGAAACATCGTAGGGAGTTCAGAGGATTTCTCAAGGAATATGAAAAAGACTAATCTCATTAGAACATACCCAAAAAAAGAACAACGGGCACCACTGCCCGTTGTTTGCTTTTAACGTTTCTCTTATAAACTATCTACTCCGTTCGCAGTCTCGGATCTAAGGCATCACGGACGGCATCGCCGAAGAGGTTCGCAGGTAGTACCAATCCAAACATAAATACAAACGCGGCGGTGAGATTCCACCAAACAACCGGGTCGCGAGCGAGTTCTAAGCGCGCCGTGTTAATCATGTTTCCCCAACTCCCTGTCGTCGGTTCAACACCGATCTGGAGATAACTCAGCAACGCTTCTGCCAGCACCAACCCACTAAATCGTAAAATCGTGGAGATCAACACGATATGCATGAGGTTCGGAACGAGATGCTTGAGAATAATGAGTCCACGGTGTACACCAAAGGCTTCGGAGGCTTGGATGTACTCCAATTCCCGGAGTTTCAAGGTTTCACCGCGTAGGATACGACACAATCCCGTCCAACTTTTGATGCCCATGATGAGACAGAGATTGAATAACCCTTGTCCGAAGAGGAGCATGAAGGCAACAATAAGAAGGATGGAGGGAATGGAATCGAGGGTGGCGTAGATGTACTGAACGACATCATCTATCCAACCGCCAAAATAACCCGCGATAACACCGAAAAATATGGCGAATGGAACAGCAATTAAGGTGGTAAATCCACCGATAACGAGTCCGGTACGGATACCTTTCAGCGCACGGTAGAGGACATCACTACCCACCTTGTCGGTGCCAAGGATATGACTACGCGGATGCTGAAGTGGTGGATAGTCACGAACTGTACGTCCATCGGGGGTTTGGCGGGTGCTTTTCGCATACAGATGTGTTGCCAACGGGGCAGAATAGGTTTTTTCGGTGCGCTCCCGAAGCGGTGTACAAAATCTATCAAAGAGACTCAAACCTCTCGGTTTATAGACAATGGCACCACTCTCATTTCGGGTAAGCGTTTGGTCGGTCTGCCGTATGAGTGGGTCGCGCCAACCGATGCTATCCAATACACCGACAAGAAGGTACCCTAAGAGAACGAAAAGACAGACAATAGCGAGTCGGTTCCTGCGAATCTGCCGAGCGGCGTTTCGCCAATACTCTTGCTGTGAGGCGTATCGGAGGAGCCACGCCGCACCGACGAGGCATGCGATGACAATGAGATTTTGATAGGCATCGGAACGCCAAACCCAACTCAGCCGATCATCGATTCCGATGTCTGGAGTGTTTGTTCCGATAAGAAAAATAGGCATATTAATGGTTATCAGTTCTCGGTACGGGGCTGCGCCCCTTTCGGTAGTCGGCAAGAGGGCATCATTAAACGAAAACCTCTTAACTGATGACTAAAAGGTTTTTCGCATGAGGTTTAATAAATAAATTAGGTAATTGACGGGCAATAAATTGCCCTACTACAAACGGGGCCGCTCGTAGTCGTGCGATTTATCGCACGTTGAGAAATTACCCGATTAAATTCCTAATCTTCATCAGAAAAACCGAACCAACTACTGATAACTATTCCTGATAAACGGCTTGGCGTGTATGGAATCCATCTTTAATGACAACTTCATCCAAGTTCTCTTGGTCAACTTGGATAGGTGTCAGCAGGATCGATGACACGTCAATTTTGCCGTTGTTAACGGTCTGTGTAGCTTCAGCGATTGCTTCACCTTTTGCGAGTGCAACAGCGGCTTGTGCCGCCTTCGTTGCGATGAGGTGGATCGGTTTGTAAACTGTCATGGTCTGCGTGCCTTTAACAATCCGTTGGCACGCGGCGAGTTCCGCATCCTGACCTGAAACAAGGACGCTTCCTGCTAAATTCTGTCCCTCAAGTGCTTGTATAACACCGCCAGCCGTGCCATCATTTGACGCAACGACAGCGTCTATTTGGTTATTCGTCTGCGTTAAGACCTGCTCCGCTTTTTTCAGGGCGTCGCGCGGATCCCAATTAACCGCCCAATGTTCTCCGCCTGCCACCAAACGAATAGCACCACTGTCAATTGCAGATTGCAAGGCACGGAGTTGGCCCTGTCTGAGGAGTTGTGCGTTATTGTCAGTTGGTGCACCACCGAGCAGGAAGTAAGCACCCTCTGGCTTCTGACGCAGTAGGTATTCGGCTTGCAGATATCCAACCTTTTCGTTGTCGAAAGAGATATAGAGATCAGGTGAACTCTCACGGATTAACCGATCATAGGCGATGACTTTGATTCCCTCGGCGTGCGCGGCTTGGACGATCTGGGCGGCAGCGACGCTATCCTTCGGAATAACAACGAGCACATCCACACCTTGGGTAATCATGTTCTCGGCTTGCTCGTTCTGTCGACGTTCATCTCCATCAGCAGATTGGACGATAACTTCGGCACCGAGTTTTTCTGCTTCAGCCGTGAAAATATCTCGGTCCTTCTGCCATCGTTCCACACGTAAGGAATCCATAGACAAGCCGATTTTGATTTTCTTGGTGGCAGTAGCACCCGCGCTTTCGCTCTTCTCTTGTGTGCCCGGGTCAGCACATCCAAATAGCAAGACGAGACACGCCGTTAAAACACAAAAAAGCGATGTAGTTTTCACACAAACCTTGTTTTTGGTAGCACTCAGAAGCCAAAGGTTACCATTAAAAGTCGGAAGGCGCATCATGTCACTCCTTTTGAGATTCATTGTTATTCTTCAGACGAATCTGCCTCTGAAGTAGATTCCTCAGGTGCATCAGCATCAGGTGTAATCTCACGAACAGCATCGCCGATTTTGACGGGTTCCGTCGTCTCAATAACTCGGAAGATAGAAACCTTATCGTTTAGGATGTCAGAGACCGCCACGCGTCCAATCTCCTTGGGTACATAGGTTAGAATTTCACCCGTATCTAAATCTCGTACTGGCTTGCCTCTGGTATAGACAGCGAACTCTTGGTTGATAGCTATCCTTTTGCTGGAACCGATATTGACATAAATCTTATCGGGATGCTCATTGTCCACATACTGAATCTTGCCTTTGACAGGTTCCCCAGGTGCCAGTGTCGGAGTTTCCTGTCCGTCTTTGGCGGTTGCGGTCTTCGGTTCCCAAGGCGTAATGAAATTGGGACCGACGTTATCTCGAAGTGCCAACACCACTTTGATTAACGCCTCGTTGGTTACCATTCCGAAAAGGGTTCTGTCGTATTCGGCACTCGCAAACTGGATCTGATTAAGTTCGGTGGGTCTAACAACGGGGCGTGGATTCTTCCGTTGAGCGTCCTTCGTTTGACCAAAAGAGAGATTCATCCCTTCCTCCGTCCTACTGGCTTCAAGGGAAGCGACTTTTGTGCCGAGGTAGGAATGATCGCGGCTGGCGGAGATTCGAGGTTCAGCCACGACACTGCCGGATGCGTTGTAGAATTTCATATTCAGTTTAATGGTGGCACGGTGTAAAGATCCTCGCAAAATAACAGGGGCAAGGTAACTCGCACTCGCAGTTCCTCGCTGCGCTTCGCGCCCACCTTCTCGTAGTGTACGTGAAGCGTTAGTTCTCAACCGCTCCTGATTAAACCGACGGATATCGCCCACGACAATTACATCGACATTGAGATGCTTTGCAAGCGTTGTAAACTGCGCCTGATCCAGCTTTTTCAGGTTCTGTCGTGAGAGCGTCATAATCGCCATAGCATCGAGAAGTTCATCTTTGCTGACGGGTTCATACACATTCGTTTCGACGAGTTTCCGATTGAGCATTTTAGCAAATCCTGCCTCCAGATCCCATCGTTTCTTTGTGCTGAATAGGTTGCCGATGAAGGTAGGGACACAGCCACATCCGGTAGGAGAATCAAAGCGACTGTGATCCTCAAAATAGAGAACAGCAATGCGTTTCTTTGGCGTTGCATCGCTAACAGCAATAGTGCCAATCATAAAACACAGGCTGAGTCCTGCCACGTAGATATATGAAAAGAAGCGTTTCACTCTTTTGTACCCTCCTTTTTTTCTCCATTTATCCTTCACACCTATAGTTTAGCAGTCCCGTGAAGATTTATCAAGAAAATTTAAGTTTTTTGGAGATTGTTTCTTTAACAAGAAATCACTTGAAACCCCAGAACATATCTGGTATCATTAGTATGAGTTAGCGGACACCGTTTGTAAGCGGCAACTCGCTACTATACAAAACACAAACGAAAAAGGAAACGCTATGTTTACAAAAAACAAAATCGCGCACCATAATTTATTACATATATTTATATCCGCGGCATTGGTCGTACTCATTGCATTCTACGGATGTAGCGATAAGCAGTCCGGTGAACAATCCAAAACGGGTGATGCCCCACCCCAGCAAAGGGAATGGCTCTCGATTTTAGGTGGTGTGATAGGGGGTAGTTTTTCACAATTCGCCGGAGGCGTTAGCCGTGTTTTGACACACAAAGAACCACATCTAAAAATATCAGTTGATGCTTCCGCAGGTTCGGTCGAAAATACGCGGCGTGTAAATAACGATCCAGAAGCCCTTGGCGTCGTCTTCGCCGCCGAAAGTTACCTTGGCTATCACGGTGAAGAAATTTTCGCAGAAGAGGGACCGAAAACCAATATCCGCATGGTGACGTTGCTTTTCATCGCTTACGACCAGTTCTCAACGTTGGCGAACAGCGATATCCATCGATTTGAAGATATTGTTGGGAAAAAGATTGCTTCTGGAGCGAGTGGATCCGGCACCGCACAGACGTTAGAACGCCTGTCAAAATTGGCGGGTATCTGGGGAAAGTTTACACCAATCTATAAAGGCGGGAGTGCCGCCGCCGAGGCTCTCCAAGACGGACAGGTCGCGGCTTTCCAATGGCTCGTTAGTGTGCCGAACAGTGCTGTTATCCAGTTGACAGCGATTAAATCTATTCGGATGATCGATCTTGACGTAGTTGCGAAGAAGTATGGATTCTACGAAAAGTACCCGTTTTACCTCCCCGGATCTCTGCCAGAGGGTGCGTATGAAGGCAAAGTTGAACCGGTGAATACGATTCTGATGCCAACAGTACTCATCTCAAACAAAGCCGTGAGTGAGGAGACTATCTACAAACTTCTAAAGCACGTTTACTCCTCAGAGGGACATCAGGCGATGCTTCAAACAAATCAAGCCGCCGCGGACATGACGATAGAGAATGGACCAAAGGCGTTTGTTATTCCGCTACACCCGGGGGCATACAAATTCTGGAGCGAACAGGGTGTGGAAATCCCAGGGCATGCGATGCCAGTGGATTAGAGGTGAACAATGAAAAATAAGAAGATTGTCATCATTGGTGGCGGTGTAATTGGACTTGGCATCGGGTGGCAACTGGCGAAAGCGGGGGTTTCCGCTGTCACTATTTATGAGCGCGGACAAGCCGGACGCGGTGCCTCTTGGGCAGCCGCCGGTATGCTCGGTCCAATTGCTGAAGCACATATCGACGAACTCGACCTTCTCAAACTCAGCAATCAAAGTTTAGCACGCTATCCAGAATGGGTCGATGAGTTAGAGACAGAAACAGAAATGTCAATCGGTTACCGAGCAGAAGGCACGCTCATTATAGGAATTGAACCTGATGATGCATATCAACTCCGGCATGCCTATGACTTACAACAAGATTTAGGGTTGAATGTCGAGTGGTTGAGCGGACAAGAAGCACGCGAAATTGAAGGGGCACTCTCACCATATGTGACTGCAGCAGTTCGTTGTGAAACTGACCATCAAGTCGATAACCGACTGATGGCTCAGGCACTTCAGCGTGCCTATCAGGGGCGCGGCGGCGTGTTGCATCAGAATAGCACTGTTGAAAGAATTATCATAGAAAACGGAACCGCAACTGGTGTTCAAACACAAGACGGTTTTCAAGCAGCAGATACGCTGATTCTCGCCGCAGGATGTTGGTCTGGGCAGATCGATGGGTTACCGGATACTATTATCCCTCCCGTGCGTCCCGTGAAGGGACAGATGTTGGCGTTGAAAATGCGAGAAGACATTATGATCAAAAACGTCATCCGTACCGTCAAGGCGAGGTACCCGATACCGGTATATTTAGTCCCGAGAACCGATGGTAGACTTATCGTCGGTGCAACAACTGAGGAACTGGGGTTTGACACGGATCTGACCGTTGGCGGTATATATGAGCTTCTCCACGGGGCATGTGAAGCTGTGCCGGACATTTATGAACTGCCAATTATCGAAACTTGGACAGGTTTACGTCCCGGTAGCAGAGACAATGCTCCCATACTCGGTAAAACATCTGTCGAGAACCTAATATACGCAACAGGGCACTATCGCAACGGTATCTTACTCACACCCATCACAGCCTACGAGATATCCAAACTGATTCTGACTGATGAGACTTCAGAGACAATCGCCCCGTTCCAATTAGACAGGTTTTCAAAGTAGTTATGATGATAGAAAATGGACCCAAAGCCTTTGTAATTCTATTACACCAAGAGGGACACAAATTTTGGAGTGCACAGGGTGTGGAAATTCCAGCGCATGCGATCCCAATGGATTAAGGAAAACTGTTACCGTCTCAAAATTTGCTTTAAAAACGGAGAATATGGTAAAATAATGAAGTGACATTGTGGGGTGCTCTTATCTGCTTGAGAGCTGAGAAAACACCCATTGAACCTGATCTGGATCATACCAGCGTAGGGAAATATGCGAGAATAGTTGTCAGCGATCAGTTAACAGTTACGAGAGGTGTATTCTAAACGGAACCTCTTAGTTGTAAAATGGAGACTGAAAACTGATACCTATCAAAGCCGCTCCTTTTTGGTATTGCCACGGCTGTGAATAGAGCCACTGGCGGCGGGCATGTTTCCCATACCCGCTTTTCTCAAGCAAGTTTTTGGCTTGCAAGTTGTGCCAAACAAGAAGACGGCTTTTTGTTGTTAAGGAACAGATACCAATGCTCAGCAAATTTACGGTGCCGGTGGCGATTCTATTGATAGTCGTAGGCGTATGGGAAGGTGTTGTCTATATTTTCGAGATGCCACGCTACATTCTACCGGCTCCTTCAAAAATTGTGATAACACTATTTGCGGAACATGCACAATTACTGAAACACACGCTTGTGACACTGCAAGAGATGGTCCTTGGATTTCTCCTCGCCGTTAGCATTGGTGTTCCGTTAGCCGTGCTGATGTTCGAGTTCCCTGCATTAGAGAAAGCCTTCTATCCGTATGTTATCGGTTCACAAACGGTTCCAGTGTTTGCTATCGCGCCACTACTGGTGCTATGGTTCGGTTTCGGCATTGCTTCAAAAGTCATTATGGCGGCACTGATTGTATTCTTCGCAATTGTGCTAAACACACTCGATGGCTTGAAATCCACCGATCCGGACACAGTAAACCTGTTCCGAATCTTGCGGGCAACGCGATGGCAGATACTTTGGAAAGTACGCATCCCGTCGGCATTGCCGTTCATTTTTTCAGGTGCAAAGATAGGCATTTCTATCTCTACGATTGGCGCGGTTATCGGTGAATGGGTCGGCGCAAAGGCGGGACTCGGATACCTTATGTTATATGCGAACGGAACACTCCAAGTTTCACTGGTATTTGCGGCTATCCTCTGTTTAACACTTTTAGGTTTAGGTCTCTTTGGATTGATGACGCTGTTGGAGCGGTATGCAATGCCGTGGCGACAGCATCAATACGAAAAACCAAATTTCTAACGATTTTCTAACTATGGGAATAGTGAATTCCAACCCATTCCAGATACTCAACGGTTTCTGATCTCACTGGAGACCGTTGCGTAATGGAATGGAACAACGCCCAGGAGGAATAAATTAAAAACATGAAAATAGCAATTTGCTTAATGTTTCTCATCAGTTGTAGTATACTTTTGACAGAAATTGACAGCCGTGCAGACAGCCACCAGAAATCTGAAATGGAGAAGGTCACACTGCTCCTCGATTGGTTTCCTAACGTAGATCACGTACCACTTTACGTCGCACAAGAGAATAAGATTTTCGGCAAACACGGATTAGAAGTCGAACTCCTCTGGGGCGGCGATCCAGATGCTCCACTTAAACTGGTGGCGGCAGGGGAATACCCGTTTGCTGTGAGTTACCAACAGAGCGTAACAATTGCGCGGGCAGGTGAAGAGGTTTTGCCTGTTAAATCAATCGGTCTACTTGTGGAGCACCCGCTTAACACGATTACTTTCCTGAAAAAGACCGGCATTAAAACGCCAGCAGATTTTAAAGGGAAAAAAATTGGATATACAGTCGCACCGCTGGACGTGCTTCTGTTTAATGCCATCGGGGCGAATGCCGGATTATCCGAAGACGATTATGAATTAATAAACGTAGGTACGAATATTGTGGCACCTCTTCTCAGTGGTCAGATTGATGCAGTGATCGGACCCTTTCGGAATTACGAAATTAACATGCTGAAACTTGAAGGCGCAGAAGCCGATTATTTCGCACTCGAGAAGCACGGTATTCCGGACTATTATGAATTAGTAATTATCACTTATGACGCTTATTTGAAAAACCATCCAGAAACTGCTAAAAAACTGATGATGGCAATTCAAGAAGCGATTAAATTTACGAAGGAAAAACCCGATGATGCCCTTCAACTTTTTTTTAAGGCAAACCCTGATGCCACTAAAGAATTAGAAGAACTCGCTTTTCGGGATACACTGGATGTGTTCGCGACAACGCAGGTGCAATCCGCAGAAAAATGGGCAGCCTTCGCAAAATTCGCCTATGAAAAAGGCTTGATTTCCAAAACAGTCGAAGCAAAAGACTGTTTCATCAATGTGTTGGCAGAATCTTTTTAACGATTATGTCTGGACAGGGTTTCCGTTGTCAACCCTGATCCAAAACTGGTTTGAATCCTTTTTTAGGTCATGAAGGGTTTCTTAAAGATCAGAAAACTGCAAAGACAACGGACGCAGCAGCTCAGAAGCAATAGTTAGAAAATGGAAAACAAAAAGATTCTCATCATCGGTGGCGGTGTGATTGGCCTGGGTATCGGATGGCAGTTGGCGAAAGCGGGCGCCTCTGTTAGTATTTACGAACAAGCTGAAGCTGGACGTGCTGCCTCTTGGGCAGCCGCCGGAATGCTTGCTCCACTCGCCGAAGCACACACCGAAGAACCAGAATTGTTGAAATTGGGGTGCCAAAGTTTAGCACTCTATCCGCAATGGGTTCAGGAATTAGAGGCGGATGCCGGGATGTCTATCGGGTATCGGGTGGAAGGCACTCTCATCGTCGGCTTAGAGCCTGATGATACACACCAACTTCGGCATCTTCACACCTCACAACAAGATTTAGGGCTGGATGTCGAATGGTTGACAGGACGAGCGGCGCGTGAAATCGAACCCGCCCTTTCGCCTCGCGTGACTGCCGCCATCCGATGCGAAAGCGATCATCAGGTCGATAACCGACTGATGGTAAAAGCATTGCAGCGCGCCTATCAGAGATGCGGTGGTGCCTTGCATGAAAACAACGCCGTCGAAACCATTCAAATCGAAAATGGGATCGCGACTGGAATAAAGACGCGAGACAATGAGAAACACAATGGGGATGTTATCGTGCTGTCGGCAGGATGTGAATCTGCCCAAATTCAGGGACTTCCAGATGACGTCCGTCCGCCGGTGCGCCCCGTAAAAGGCCAGATGCTGGCGTTGCAGATGGAATCCGGTATCACGGTTAAAAACGTTATCCGTACTGTCAGAGCAAGGTATCCGACATCGGTATATTTGGTGCCGAGAACCGATGGTAGGCTCATCGTCGGTGCGACAAGTGAGGAGATGGGATTTGACACGCGCTTGACGGCTGGCGGAGTGTTTGAACTGCTCCGCGGAGCATGGGAAGCGGTGCCGGGTATTTATGAACTTCCGCTCCTGGAAACATGGACAGGTTTACGTCCCGGTAGCAGAGACAATGCTCCTATACTTGGCAAAACGTCCATTGAGAACTTGATATACGCCACGGGACATTATCGCAACGGCATCTTACTTACACCTATTACGGCTTATGAGATCTCCAAACTGATTTTGACCGATGAAACTTCAGAGACAATCGCCTCGTTTGGGTTAGACAGATTTTTAGGGTAGTAGGCACACTCCGTGTGCCGTAACCATACGTCAAAGATTATGAAAATACGCGTTAACGGCGAAGAAACAACGGTTCGTCCGAATTCAAATGTCCACGATCTGCTCATCGCTTTAGAAATGGATCCAAGGCAGTCGGGCATCGCTGTCGCCGTGGATCGAGAGGTTATCCCAAAAACGGCATGGCAAGCCACGAAACTACGCGAGAACAGTGAAGTCGAGATTATTCGCGCCGTTCAAGGTGGGTAACACCGCCACATGACACACTCGCGGGGAAATGAAGATACGGGTTTAACGCTTGATAAAGAGGTTTTGAAAGTGTTATACTAAATTGGAAACTCAGAGACGTGTAACACGCTATGAAAAAAATAGGCTTGGCACTGGAAACAACAAAAAATGAAAGATTTTAAAATCGCTGATCAGATATATACATCAAGACTGCTTATCGGAACGGCAGGGTATCCGAATTTCCACATAATGACGGAGTCCATCGCCGCGAGTGGTGCCGAAATCGCAACAGTGTCGATGCGTCGCGTGAAATTTACGGATACATCCAGTGAAAACCTATTTGCACTTCTACGTGAGCGGGGTATGACAATCCTTCCAAATACCGCAGGTTGCTTCACAGCAAAGGACGCGATTCTAACAGCGAACCTCGCGAGAGAAGCACTTGGGACATCGCTCATCAAACTCGAAGTTATCGGGGACGAAGAGACACTATTTCCGGATGTAGAGCAGCTGCTGAGTGCTGCGGAATCACTCGTGAAAGATGGCTTTACTGTGCTCCCGTATTGTAACGACGATCCGATCACTTGCAAGAAATTAGAAGACATCGGCTGTGCGGCAGTGATGCCGTTAGGTGCCCCGATCGGCTCAGGGATGGGGATCCGTAACCCGTATAATATCCAGATTATCCGAGACCTTGTGCAAGTGCCGCTCATAGTGGATGCCGGCGTTGGCACGGCATCAGACGCAGCCATAGCGATGGAATTAGGCTGTGATGGTGTTCTGCTCAACACAGCGGTAGCAAAAGCCCACCGTCCGGTGCTGATGGCGGAGGCGATGAAAAAAGCAGTTGAAGCCGGTAGAGCGGCGTTTTTGGCTGGACGCATCCCGCGGAAACTTTACGCGACTGCTTCAAGCCCACAGGACGGAATGATTGCGTAAGACCCGAGTTTATATATTACATCCGCACGGAATAACAATGAACCTCGTAGCGTTAGCATGTATGTTAGTCCGTCATAGAATTGGAGTCGGTGTGTGAAAAAAATATCCCACTTTTTCTGGATATGCCTGATTATTTCTACGCAATTCGTAGGCAGCGTTCTTTTATCCGAGACACAAAGTGCTTTTGCACAACTTCAGACTGAATTTGGACAGAGCCTTCTCGAAAGAAAACCCGAAACTTCTGATCCCGCAGAGATTACAATTGATTCCCATTTCTCCAATACATTTAACAACCACATTGAACTCGGTCTGAGTGTAGATCCTTACACCAGTGGTCTCGCCGGTGAGGAAGACCCACAACTTGAAGGTATGATTAACCGATTCGGTGTTAATCTGCTGGGGGATTTACCGGTAATTGATAAACTCAGGCTCAAATTGCAATACGCGCCACAAGTTGAAAACTACACTGGGGCTGACGGAAAACTCAACGAATTCGATGCGTTCAGCGACATATTTCTAACAGAATTCAGTTTCCAACCCGCTGCGAATTTGCCACCTCTTGTCGCCTCCCACCAACTGCAACGCTTCGTGCGAACTTCAAACGTCTACAATAACACCGACCGACAACTCGGTCTCCGCTTCGGGCGCATCCTGGAATATAATCTGCGCTTCCACCGATTTGACGATGAAGACTCTCGAAGAGAGGACTTTCTACTTGTCGGCTCTACCAGTCATAAAATGACTGCCCGTTTGCAATTTGGGATTCTTAAACAGATCCTTGGTAAATTGGAGTATGGGATAGAGCAGAGTAGCTACCAAACCAATTTGAACAACCTTATCTTAGGTATAACAGGACTCGACGACAATGAACATCGAAACGATTGGCGACACATCAGCTCTGCCAAACTCATACAGGTAGCAATGGATAGATTGGTGTTCCAGGAAGAGGTTAACCTATTTCTGAACCGTTCCAACGTCGATTTTTTTAACTTCGTCAGTACCGAGGTAGCCGCGAGTTCTTTTTACCGACTCGAAACGGGACGATGGATTCGGATTCGGCTTTCCAGATTGTGGGTACAGTTTGAAGGTAGACAGATTCCAGACGAGATTGGATTAATACAGGAGGACGCTCCAAATCGTCGGGACACACAGATAGGTGCGAATGTGCAGTTGAACTGGGAATTCAACCCACATCTCACACTCAACGCCGATTATCAGATCAACCAAAACCGCACGAACGAGATAGATCCGTTCCTCGATTTTCTCAACTACACGCATACCATCGCTACTGTCACACTTCGCGGTCAGTACTGATTCGTATCCTCAGTTCAGCCTCTTGTTACCGCTTCCCCTTAAACAATTTCAGCTTTCCCTCAGATGCCACCAATGTATAACACGCCTCAATCGCCTCGGCAACGATAGGTTCGTCCGGAGTGTCCCATAACAATAGATAATCTACATTGTCAGCATAGTCGCAGAGGTCAATTCTTTCGGGCTGCCAGTGCACGACCTGTACCCACTCCTTTTCTTCCAATGGTGTCTCAAAATTGGCATTGAATCGGATTGGAAAGTAATCAAACTGTATTTCATAGTTGCCGAGGTTGATGCATCCATTGTCAAGGCAGTAGTAATTAGCGGCGTTGACAAATATGCCCACACGTTTAGAACTGCCCCTCGGATCAAAGTGGAGCGGAAGGATAACCTTGTTCTTCCCCACCCGCTCCACAAAAGCGTTAAACTCGCGTATCTCGGCATTGAGATTCTTGAAGAGAATGCCAACATAGAGGATGTTAAGGAGCGCGAGAAGCACAACTATCGCTGCAAATACGCGTCTCCATGAGAGTAGATCGGGGATACGAAACCATGCAAACATAGTAAGGGTCGCCAAAATAGCGAGCCTGTCATTAACCCACCCTCCGGGACCTATAGAGTTTGGTAAGATAAAATAGAGTCCGAAAAGCACACCCGCAAGACAAAGAAACGCCCTTTGTCCAAGAGGACTTTTTTCGGGGTCTTTCTTATTTTGCCAGATTGTTCCAGCAGCAAAAAAGAATAAGAGAACAGAGACCAAAGTGGAAATCCAATTCGGAGGATCGGCGTAAGCAACAAGCACGTGCATACCGATTAAGTTATTGAATAACTCTCCAATCCGTCCAATTCCAAATTCGGGAGGCTCTCCTGCAAGGAGATCAGAGGTAGGCAGATAGACAAGGATGAGTACAGCCGCAGGTAGCAGATAACATCCTGTAATCAGGATCTGCTTGAGGTTCCGTCTGAAATGGAACAGTGCCAACAAGGCGATAGAGAACAGAATGAAAGCGTAAGAGATGAGGTGCGCAAAATAGGTAATAACGATAAGCAGGTTGAGCAGAATAATCCGGGTTTTACTCATCGCATCCTTGTGTTTCCACCAGTAACCAAGTGCGAGGAAAAAGAGGGGCACACTGACGGCGAAATTGTAGAAGCCCATGAGAAAGAGATAATTGTAGATAAAGGTGAAACTGAGTATCACGAGAGGATGTCGTCCGCGTTGAACAGCATCAAGAAAATAGCGGATTGCAAGAGGGAACAGGATGACATAGAGACTCAGAAATATCTTTTCAGCGATGAGGGGCGGAAAGACGAATATCAACACCGCTAACGAAAAGTGGGAAAGCCAGTTCGGGAAAGGGTACCAGTTAATTTCATAATAGTCGCGAAACTGATATTCTGAGTTGTTGTACTCAGTCAAAATCTGCGAGTTATAGACATGGCTCACTCCATCTTGTGTTGGAAAATAGGGGAACAACCATATCGGTAGTAAATAGACGACAATTAGCGCACCAATCAAAAGCGATTCTCTTTTATGCAGAAGTGCGTAGAAGCGAGAAAAGAATGTCATCACTTTCCTTTTTTAATTTTCCTTGCGGTCGGTTTCGGCACTTTGGCGGAAAAGTTTTTGAGTTGGTTCCGCACGCGCCGATGTTGCGTGCTACGATCTTTCACCAACGGTTTTACGTGTAGGAGCGAACTATGTTGGCAATAACTATAAATAGGTTGAAATTGCTCAGAAACCCGCCCGAAGCGAAATTAAGGGCAACCCGGGATCCTATAATTAAAAAAATTGAAATTTTTGGGACTTCAGTTATAATGCTACCACGTTTCGACGCTTTGTAAATAGCATTTTTGACACAAAGTATATCAGTCGCATTGTACCTTAGCAAATAAAATCGGCTTTTTTCGGAATTATTATCATTATTTTTTCCAGGTGCAAACCATTGGAGAACAATCTCATGAATCAAGATGACGTCAAACGTTTCGTTGAAGAGAAGAATATTGAGTTTTTTCTCTGCTCTTTCGTAGAGATGAGCGGTGCCCCGAAAGCAAAGGTCATTCCATCGACACACCTTGAAGATATGGCAGAAGAAGGTGCGGGTTTCGGAGGTTTCGCTGCAGGTGAAATTGGGCAATATCCCCACGACCCGGAGATGGCAAGTATTCCCGACTTTAACTCGCTGACAATTGTGCCGTGGCGGAAAAACATAGCGTGGGTAGCAGGAGACATGTATGTTGAAGGCGAAGCATGGCACTACTGTCCGAGAACTATTCTGAGACGGCAATTGGAAAAAGCGAGCGAAAAAGGTTATATCTTTAATGTAGGCATCGAGGCGGAATTCATGCTATTGAAACAAGATGAAACAGGTTCCTATGCCCCATGGGATAAACTTGATACGTTGGATAAGCCTTGCTACGATCTAAGGGCACTCCATCGTAACCTTGACACGATGACGACTCTGATTAAATACATGCAAGAATTGGGATGGGAACCTTACGCAAACGATCATGAAGACGGAACCTGTCAGTTCGAGGCGAACTGGACCTATTCGGACGCACTTACGACAGCGGATCGGCATACCTTCTTCAAGTGGATGGTCAAAACCCTCGCGGAGGAACGCGGACTGCTGGCAACGTTTATGCCGAAACCGTTCACCAATTTGACAGGCAACGGTGCTCACTTCCACATGAGCCTCTGGGATGAGGGAAATCAAACAAATCTGTTCCTGGATGAGGATGATAGAAACGGCTTGTCCCAACTCGCCTACTGGTTTGCAGGTGGTATCCTGAAACATGCGGAAGCAGTAACGGCGGTTACGAATCCGCTTGTGAACAGTTACAAACGTTTAGTTCGCAGACCACCGCGTTCGGGTTCATCGTGGGCACCGGTTTACGTCACTTATGGGGCGAACAATCGGACACAGATGATTCGGATCCCCGCACCCGGACGCATCGAAAACCGATTAGGCGATGGAGCGGCAAACCCTTACCTCGCTGCAACGGTTCTCCTTGCCGCTGGTCTGGACGGTATCGAAAATCAGACCGATCCGGGGGTACAGAACGAGGATAACCTTTATGAGGTGCCGGAGGACGAATTGCAACAGCGGGGTATCGGTTCTCTACCGGCGACGCTCGGCGAAGCGGCAGATGCCCTTGAAAAAGATGAGGTCATCAAGAACGCCCTCGGAATGGAATATGCTGATTACTACATTCAGGTCAAACGCGAGGAATGGCGCAACTACCATTGGAGCGTTAGCCAATGGGAGACTGATAACTACTTGGAAGTCTATTAATCAGGAGTCCACAAATTAAAAAATGAAAATCTTATTCGGACTGCTCGGCATTGTCCTTGCGTGTCTGTCCATTGTTTATATTGTTAGTTGTGGAACGCGTGAAGATGATGACGAGATTACGCCAGTTGGATTGGTGAGTGTAGAGCCGACAGATGGGAGTACTATTGAAGCAAACGGAATTATTACTGTTATTTTTAGCGATATTCCCGGAAACGTGTCAGTGAATGTAGGTATCGTTAAAAGCACAGGAACAACGATCACAATCTCAGGACCTTTCAACCTGGGTCCACTGGCACTGACAATTACTTGGGAGAATGGCGCGCAAACACTCACTTATACTGTCGCAACACCTAAGTCAGGCACGACTGAACCGATCCCTGAAACTGAACAGGAACCAATCCTTGAGCCCGAACCCATTATTCCAGATGGAATGGTCCTGATTCCAGAAGGCGAGTTTAAGATGGGCAGTAACGATGGTGGTGCTGATGCTGATGAACAACCCGTGCACACTGTCCACCTTAATGCGTTCTATATAGACGCAAACGAGGTAACCAACGGAGAATTTAAGGATTTCGTTCTCGCGAATCCCAGATGGCAAAAAGATCGTATTAATGAAAAGTTTCACGACGGCAGTTATCTGAAAGATTGGAACGGAAATAACCACCCCCTCGGTGAACGGGATCATCCGGTACGCTATGTAAGTTGGTATGTGGCGATGGCTTACGCGGTGTGGGTAGACAAACGTTTACCGACAGAAGCGGAATGGGAGAAAGCCGCACGCGGTGGATTAGATAAAAAACAGTATCCGTGGGGTAACGGTATTAATCTCAACAGAGCAAACTACGGTAAGCATCTTGGCGAGACAACCCCCATCGAGGATTACCCTCCGAACGATTATGGCATATATGACATTGCTGGAAACGTATGGGAATGGTGTCTTGACGGATATGAGGCGGATTTCTATGCCAACTCTCCGCGTCGAAATCCCACAGCAGGCGCGAACAATATCGAAGAGATCGTCAGCGATTTCGAGAATATTGCAGACTTTCGCGTAATCCGGGGAGGCGGGTGGAACAGTAACCCTGAATGGCTACGCGCGGCGAACCGCCACGGGACAAGTCCAGCATACGCTGGCATTGGTGCTCTCGGATTTCGTTGTGCGAAATCTATATCACCTTAGCATACCCCTAATCTGATTCACGACATAAAATTTTGTGTGTTGAGAGAAAAACGAAAATCTGTTAGAATGTAGTTCAAGTAGAAAAGGATATCCGTTATTTTCTGCTTTTCGCATTTTGTATAACGTTAAGCTATTTTTCACTTTTCAGCGAAGGAGACTCAATGAGAATCTTTTCAGTAATCACGCTCTGTTTGCTCATCTGTGCGGCATTTTCGCACGCCGACTTAACGGAGGGACTTGTTTTATATATGCCTCTTGACGAAGGTTCTGGAACCGCAACGCAGGACCTATCCGAAAACGGTTTTGAAGGCGAAGTAAAGGGTGGTGCCAAATGGATTGACGGGCAGTTCGGAAAGGCACTTCAATTTGAGGCGGCGGCAGATCACGTCCTCATTGAAGATGATGCCGCCTTTCATCTTGAAGGTGCAATTACACAAGCCGCCTGGGTCCAGTTGGACAGATTGCCGGGCGCACATGCCATTATCTTCGGTACTCGGCAGGGTGGTGCAACTCGACATATCGGTTTCGGGTTTGGTATGAATCCAGCGAATGGCATTAAAGTCTGGACCAACGGTGCAGCCGGTGGATTCAAAGACATCAACGATAACGAAACAGAACTGGAAACAGGTAAATGGTATCACCTTGCCTATACCCACACAGACGATAGCAACGGCTTGGTGGAGATTTATGTAGATGGTGAGGTAACACACTCGGAGGAATCCGGAAATCCCGTTGCTCCTGCCGAAAATACGAGTGCGGTGACGATCGGTACTTGGGGCGGTGAAGCGTGGACTGGGAGCGTTGACGAGGTTCTACTTTGGAACCGTGCGCTCTCGGCAGACGAGATTAAAGCGATCATGGATCAAAGTCTAACCCCGGTAGAGCCGCAAGGTAAACTCGCCACGACATGGGCGAACATTAAGTCGAACAGATAATCTACAAACGAATCACTCAATTTTGTGCTAAGTTTCCGAAGGGCTGAGGCTTAGGCACCAGTCCTTCTGCTGATATACGAACAAGGAGGTCATCATGAGAACGTTGTTATTTTGGTTGGTTCCCTTTAGCGCGATCTTCGTGCTTTCTATGAACGTTGAAGCAATTCGGAACGACGCAGACCTGATAATCTATTACTCCTTCGACAAAGATGGAAAAGAGGTGGCGGACGACAGCGGCAACGGGTTTGACGGTGAAGTCTCAGGAGCAGACTGGGCAAAGGAAGGCAAACACGGCGGCGCAATGGAATTTGACGGCGGAAGTGCTATCAAAAGCCCACAAGAAATTCCGGGGCTTACCGATGTTGAGTTAACAGCAATGACCGTGGAGCATTGGGTAATGATTAGCGCACAGACCGGCGACACGCAGCAAGTTTGGGAAGCATTAAACGCCGCGGGGGCATGGCCCGCAGAAACCTTCATCGAAGGGACCGCTGACATGGTGTTTTACATTTACGACACCAAAAACACGGAACATCGGACACCGATTCCAGAACTCCCTGTTAAAAAATGGGTGCATATTGCCGGTACGTATGACGGCAAAGTCCAGAAATCCTATTTTAACGGTAAAGTGGTGGGTGAAACGGATTGGAGCGGTAAATTCACGATCTTCGCCGCACCAACGGGTGCCATCGTCCTCGGTAAAGACAATGAGGCAGATATTCAATACCTAAACGGGTTTATTGATGAGTTTGCCTTCTACACGCGCGCACTAAGTGAGGATGAAATTAATGCCGACATGAACGACGGCGTTCTATTTGCTGTCGATCCTGCGGAAAAATTGAGCACTACCTGGGCAGCAATTAAGGCTGAGTATTAGACCAGAGTCGTCAGTCATAGGGCAGGTTTCAGGACCTACGCAAACAGGCGATAATGCCCTTAAACACACCTGTTTCAGAGACAGACGACGAAACTTTCTAATTGTCGTTAAATTGTTAACCTCCCTTGATAAAAACAGAAATCCAATTAGAATCATATCTATCTAAACCGACAGACGAGGTGATAACGTCAATGACTGCGTTGGCGGGGGATATCCTTATTCTCGGTGTTGGTGGGAAGATGGGACCGACGCTCGCCAAACAGGCGAAACGTGCAATCGATCTCGCAGGGATAACCAAAAAGGTCATCGGTGTATCCCGTTTTTCGACGCCGGATGTGCAAGAAAGTTTACACGAAGCCGGTATTGAAACGATTGCCGCGGATTTGCTATCCGAAGATTGTTTGCAAAACCTGCCTAACATTCAAAATGTGATCTTGATGGCAGGTAGGAAGTTCGGTTCCACAGATAATGAAAGTCTAACTTGGGCGATGAATAGTTACATGCCGGGGCGCGTAGCAGATAAGTTTAGAGATTCTCGGCTGGTCGTTTTTTCGACAGGGAACGTCTACCCACTGACCCCAATCTCCCACGGTGGTGCGACAGAATGCTTATCACCTGTTCCAACTGGTGAATACGCGCAATCGTGCCTGAGCCGTGAGCGTATATGTACCTACTTTTCATCGCAATTCGGTACACAGATGGCGATTTTGCGGTTAAATTACGCGATCGACCTCCGCTACGGGATACTACTGGATATCGCCGAAAAAGTTTATACAGAACAACCGATTCCTCTTGAGATGGGCAATGTGAACGTGATATGGCAAGGAGACGCTAACGCTGTGGCTTTGCGGATTTTCGCACACTGTCAAAGCCCACCGTTGATCCTCAATGTGACGGGACCTGAGACTGTTTCTATCCGATATCTCGCTGGACGTTTCGGCGCGCTTTTCAATAAATCGCTACGGTTCGAGGGTGAAGAGGCAGAGACGGCACTACTCAGTAACGCGTCTCGGTGTCATCGATTGTTTGGATACCCGCGTGTCTCCTTGGAGCAGATGATCGAGTGGGTGGGAGAATGGGTTCGGATAGGTGGCACAACACTCCGAAAACCGACGCATTTCGAGGTGCGCGACGGAAAATTTTGATATTTTGTCCCAGACTGCCAAAAAACGACATAGACAAAAAATGCGAATTTTGTTAGCATATCAGAGGAAACACCAAAAAGGGCACAGCACCTTTGAACTCCGTAGGGGTGACATCTACGTAGTTGTTTTTGTGATGTTTGCCCTTTTAATCGGTAGTGCTTTATGTCAACCGCATCCACCGGTGACCATCGCTTTTGCTTCGGACGTGAGCGGTGATTGGGAAATTTACCTGACAGATACAACCGGAAACCAGCGACCGGTGAATCTTACACACAACCCGGCTGCGGATTACTATCCGACGTGGGCACCTGATGGCGTTCAGATCGCTTTCTTCTCTCGGCGCGATGGGAATCACGAAATTTATGTGATGCAGGCTGATGGAAGCAATCAGCGACGTTTAACACATCACCCGGCGACAGATAAGGCTCCTGCTTGGTCACCCGATGGTAAGCGTCTTGCTTTCACGTCAAATCGCGATGGACATTTTAATATTTACTTGCTCCATCTCAATAACGGCGAGGTGACCCACCTCACCGAAAATCCATTTGAAGATGAAGCCCCTTCGTGGGCACCCGATGGAAATACGTTAGTTTTCCACTCAAAACGGGAACTTAACTGGGATATCTATGCGATTGATGTGAGCAGTCGGGTGGAACGACGATTGACACATCAGCCGCTGATGGACACCTATCCCGCTTGGTCACCCGATGGTACACGGATTGTATATGCGTCTATGCATCGAGAGTTAGAACTTGCTGATTTCGACTTGTACCTTATGGACGCAATTGATGGTGGGAACAAGCAAGCACTCACCGACACACCAACTGATGAGGCGGTCCCTGCTTGGGCACCTAATGGCAAAACGCTTGCTTTTCAATTTGAGAAGGATGGCAGATGGGTTATCCACCTGATGCATATCGATGGAACCCAACGACGTGAATTGATTAACAATGAGGCATGGGCGGCACAACCGAAATGGTTTAGTGGAAACTCGGATGTCCTGCCTATAGAACCGTCAACATTACAGATTCAGCAATGGGGCAAAATTCGAACTCCATAGAAGAATGCTTATCAGTCATTAGTTGTTAGTTACAAGAGGGTTACGATAGTTCTAACACCTCTTTTACTGATCGCTGACACCTGATAACTAAAAACTCACAAAAGGAGATATTTTATGCGTTTCAAAACGTTAGTATTAGGTATGCTTTTCATGTTTGGTTTACTGCTAACAAGCGGTACCAGTTACGGCTATGAGCGTGCGATAGAGGCAGAGATGGCGGATGCGATCGAAGCACCGATGGTAGTTGCCGACGATGCAGACGCTTCCGGGGGACAGTTTATATGGATGGAAGGTGAGCCCGTTGCTGGCGGCGGTGGTGAAGGTTGGGCGGAATACACACTGCATATCCCCGCACCCGGCACCTACGCACTCTGGGGCAAAGTCATCGCATGGGACGGCAATAGCGATTCCTTCTGGGTGACATGGCAACCCGCAGATCCGGACGAAGACGCACAAGCAACTCAGAACACAGAGTTTCGCTGGGGTGTCGCCCAAGGCAACGACTGGCATTGGGATCGGATCAACCATTGGTTAGACGGTGGCACCTTTGAACGGGAATGGGAGATAGAGGCAGCTGGAGACACCACGTTGCGTATCGCTGTTCGGGAAGATGCAACGATGCTGGACGTAATATATATTACTGATAATCTCTCTGAAGACGAAGCGGAAGTAAGTCCGCGGGATCCAATTCCTGAAGATTCCCTAACGCCTGTCGAACCACAGGACAAACTCACTACAACGTGGGGTCGACTCAAAGCCAGCAGATAGGTAACTCAATGTTGGGCGGATGGGCAAATCCGCCCGCATTCCAGAGAAGAGAAAGGAGTGTCTTGGTGAAGTACGGAATAATTTTTCCACTGATTATACTGACAGCGTTTTTATGTGGTATCGTGGGGCTTGGTGCTCAGGTAGAAATTGCACTTGAAGCTGAACTGGCACAAGAAATTGTAGAACCGATGGTCATCGATGACGGCAAACATGCAAAAGGTGCCTCTGATGGAAAATTCATCTGGATGGAAGGTGAGCCCGTTGCTGGTGGCGGTGGTGCAGGTCATGCGGACTTTATCGTTAACATCCCGGAACCTGGAAAGTATGCACTCTGGGGGCATGTTATCGCATGGGACGGCAACAGCGATTCGTTCTGGGTAACATGGGAACCCGCCGACCCAAAGGAAGATGCACAAGCAACCCAGAATACACAGTTCCGTTGGGGCGTTGGGCAAGGTGCCGCTTGGCATTGGGACCGCATCAATCACTGGTTAGACGGCGGAACCTTCGACCGAGAATGGAAATTCAACAAAGCAGGAGAAACGCTCCTACGTATCGCAGTGCGGGAAGATGCCACGATGTTGGATGCGATATTCGTGACGACTAACGTGAAAGCAACAGCTGCAGACCAAGCAAACGTTCGTCTTCCAACCGATAAAGACAGGAAGATACAAATTGAGGGACTCGCTGTGGACGCAAAAGGTAAAGCCGCAACCACGTGGGGCTCCCTGAAACAGGTGTATCAATAAGAAACGTGTTTTTAAGCTTACCTTGCGGTTCGGTCAGGTCGGTTTGACGGATGAAGTACTTCTCCGTAAAATCGCCCTCCATTACATTACGGGTTACAGGTTTGAGTTTACCCAAGACAGTAGCCTGAAACACCGGCGCAGGCGGATTTAAGGAACGCACGTTAAAGCCCAAACGCGCGTCGTTACCCCGCGAGGTAAGCTTAAAAAGCAGATTGGTGCAGGGCACAGTTTCGATGAACAAGTTGTTGCGAAACAGATAGCACTGCTCTCCGTAATAGTTGACTTGCCATCTGTCAAAACCACGTTCAAACAGGATAACACGATCAGGCGGGCCGAGGTGAAGTTGTAACTGCTCCACTGCCTGCTTGTTGCGTTTAACAAGTGTATACGTCGCATACGCTAAACCCGAAAGAATCCCTCCTAAAACTATTTTTCCTCTTAATTTGACTGAAACACTCTCTGCAGTTGGTGTTACCCCCGAAATTAAGCATACAATAAGAACAAAGGCACAGACCTTTTGTCGTTTTAGAGAGGAAATATGACATAAATTTAACATTTGTATGTTCTTTTGAATATATTGGGGCTTGACAAAAAAATATTTTGGGAGTATCCTAATTGGAACGAATAAAAAGAGTTATCAGTTTTCAGTGGTCAGTTACCAGTTAAGAGACCTCTGTTAAAAGTGAGCCTTTAGACTCATGAGAAATTTCTTAACTGATGACCGTTAACTGTTAACTTCTAAACGGAGCGTGCAAAAAAATGACTGTCATGCATTCTAAGGGAGAGACTCCCGACACAACAGATGCACCGAATTGTACGACAGAACTGAGTCTTGAGGACGTTAAACAGGAATTATATAGCCGTCACCATCCGAGTTTAACGTTTCTCGATATAGAAGCCCATGCGAAGACTATTCACAAGATACGGACCCTGAAACAGAAACACAACGTTGTGATGCTCGGTCACAACTATATGGAGCCACTGGTTTTTGGACTTTCTGAAAAAGAGGAACAGGGCGATTCGCTCGGGCTGAGCATGTACGCCGCAAAAACAGAAGCACCATATCTCATCTTTAACGGCGTACCGTTCATGGCAGAAACAGCGAAAATTTTAAATCCGAGCAAAACAGTGCTGGTCGCAGATAAAACAGCAGGATGCTCACTCGCCGATAACTTCGGTGCCGAAGATGTCAAGCAGTTGAAAGCTCTTTATCCGGGTGCGCCGGTGATGATTTATGTTAATAGTTACGCCGACGCGAAGGCAGAATCGGATATCTGTTGCACGTCGGCGAACGCAGCACACATTGCGAAAACAATGCCAGGGGATACAGTGATCTTTGTGCCCGATATCTTCTTTGCACAGAATTTAGAGGAAGAATTGAAGGGCGAGAAAAATGTCGTTTACCCCGGCAAAGATAACACAGCGCGCGGCGCAGTCTGCGAAGTTCATGAAAGATTTACACTTGATGACCTGCTCGGAATCCGTGAATCCTTTGAAATTCCGACAGGGCATCCGCGCCGCAAACTATACGCCCACTGGGAATGCCGTCCAAACGTTTTACAGGAAGCAGATTTCTACGGCAGTACCAGTCAGATTATGAAGGATATAGCGGAACGTGTTGCGGCGAACCAACTTGAGCGCGCCTTTGTTGCTTCGGAGTGTGAATTAACCTCAAATCTGGCACAGGAGTTCCCAGAAGTTCAGTTCTGGACAGCCTGCTCAGTCCGATGCTCACACATGGCACAGGTGAGTTTGGGTAAAATAGCGAACATTCTGGAAGCGATCGATCAGAACGCGGACCTCGGTGAGTACGAAGTTACACTGAGTCCTGATATTATCGATAAAGCGCGCACGCCGATCGAGCGAATGCTCGAAGCGAGTGTTTAATAGCCATCAGCCGTCAGCAATCGGCTTTCAGTCGCGCTTTTGTGGCAGTTAGTTTTCTCGTAGGTGTCACAAGTCATCTGAAAACCGCAACAAACATACTGACGGCTGAGCACTGATAACTATCTAAAACCGAGTGATAAAGGAGACGCGATGCGCATTGCCGACATACGCGTCCGGTACGAAAGCGTAGTCAAATTGGAAATCAATGTTCGCTAACGCATCTTCACCGCTACGTCGTACACCGATACCGAGTGCTAACCCATCGCTGGGATTCTCATTCATTCCAATCCGGTATCCGACCCGCGCAGCAACGCTTTCGTAAAACCACCGTTCTGCCCCGATGTGAAAACTCGGATTTGCATCAATGAGCGGAAGGTTTGCGTCTGCGACGAACGCCCACACCTCACGTGGCGGCATTGCTTCCTCTCCTTCTGTCGCGGGTTGTTTCCAAGTCCTATAAGCCAGTCCTGCGCGGAGTGCCATCGGCAGATTTTCTCCACCATCTAAAACCCCAGCATTTTGGACAGCAACCCCGATTCCGAGATGATTGTCAAGCAAACGTAAGATCACACCGACATCTGCGGCAACACCATAGGCATTCTGAATGTCCAATTGTTGTGAAATCATCTTCGCCGTACCACCGACTGACATCGCTGTGCCAAGCGGGTATGCGAGAGACAACCCCGTAGCGAAGCCTCCGACTGTTACAGTACTATCTGGGTCTTCCGTCGGTCCTTGTCGGCGTTCAATTTCAGTGAAACTTCCGAGGAAACTCGCTCCCCAGACGAGCCGATCTATCCGCTGGGCGTATCCGATGGTTTGATTGTTAATGTCCGCAAATGAGAAGTGCTGCATTGCGGTCAGTTCCTGATCGTGGACAGCAGTTAGCCCCGCTGGATTCCAAAAGATAGTGTTAACGTCATTAGCAAGTCCAGCGAAGGCTCCCCCCATTCCAACGGGCCGACTTCCACCTTCAATTTTTAGGAAAGCGGCACCGGCGGTTCCCGCTCCATCGTGGATACTAATTGCGCGTGCACCCGGGGCGGTCGCGATGACTATGAGAAACACTATTGCGATTTTTTTAATTATGTTCCAAGGCGAGCCGTTTATTTTCATTTTTTTTATCATGGTCTCCTCGTAGGGTTAAAACTATTCCACGACCAACACTTTGCCGACAACGTTCGCTCGATTTCCCGCCGCATTGATGGCTTCCAATCGGAAGACATAAATTCCTCGTGCGACAGGGGTGCCCGCTTGATTCTCCAAATTCCATTTCACTAACTGATCATTGCGTTGTCCTGATACAACATCGGGATACGTTTGTGAGAGCACCATGTCACCACTCCAATCGTAGATACTCAGCGTGAGTTCAATTGTGTCTCCGCGCGGTACATTGACATCAAAGGAGAAGAAGGCAACATCCCGTTTTGAAAGTCGGAGTGGGTTTGGCCATCCAAAGGTCGTACCTCGAAAAGTGAGAGACACAGACATAGTATACTCGCCAATGTCGTAAATCTCGTAGTTTCCTGCATTGTCAGTGACCCGGACATCCAAGTCGTATTCACCGGAACGTGTAGGCAGATAGTCAATAGACCAGACGCTCCAGGGTTCCTGTTCTGCATCGCTATCATCAACAGCCGCAACAGGATCTATGGGTTGCTTGTCGGGTCCAGTACCGACGATCTCAACGAGCCATACACCAGATGCCGGGACTTGAATTTCGCCCTCACCGATCCGCTGCGTACCACTTGGATCAGAGGCTGTGCCCTCTAACGGCAATGCTTTATCGGTGAGTTCGGTTTCACCACCATCACTTGTTATAGCAGCAGTCGGTGCGGTAGTCTCATACAAAAATTCAGTGGTCAGTGAATCAATCGGTGCGAATCCGAGGAGTTCGGAGTCATTTCCAATACTCGTAACTGTGACCCTATAAACACCTTGAATTGTAAGCCCATCGGATTTGAAAATGAGAGTGTCCACGCCATTCTGCTGTGTACTCCCTGAAATGTCCGATCCATCCGGGCTTGTCACAATAATCTTCGATTGCGCCAAGTTGACCCCTAAGCCCGTGTCAAAGATATTCGCTTGGATGACAACACCGCCAGTTGTCGAAACTGCAGTCGGATAATTTTCTGCATTGATGTCAACAAGAAGTGGTGCGTCATTGATAAGCAATGTGCTTGGATCAATCATCGGCGGACTGGTATCATAGATAAAGATCTTCTCATAAGGTTCATCGCTGTTACCTGCCCGATCTTTAGGATTAAGGGTAATTTGATATTCACCATCCGCGGAACCGTTGTCTGCGAGTGGAACAGTAAGCCGGAAAGTGAGGTTGCCTTGTCCATCGTCAGAGACCCGTCCCGAAATCTTGGCTGGATTCGGTGAGAGACGTTCAAAGGTTAACCATTTCTCATCAAGATTTTCCCAATCAATTCCGGACGTTTCATCGGTAGTTTCATCGGTAAGAGTGACGTGAATCTCCGTTAGAGAATTATTATTAACCTCAGGCTGTGCGACAACGAGACGAATCGCTTCATCAAGCTCAACCTCCGGTGCCTGTGTGTCGTGGGTGAAACTTAATCGTTGAACGTCACCACTTCGTCCAGACGCACTGATTGGCGTAAACTCAATCGTGTAAACGCCATCTTCAGATCCATCGGTAGCGAGTGGACGGATGAGATTATAGATTAACCGGTCCCCTTCTCGCTCTTGTTGTCCTGCAACGATCTCAGTGGAAGGATTCAGTAATCGCAGTGTTGACAAGTGATTCTCATCCTCGGTTTCGAGGGTTACCTCTATCCGTTCAAGTTCTTCATTCGTAAAGGCTTCATCCGCCGGTGCTGTCGTTGGTTCAGTCGAGATGATGGTGGGCAAGTATCTTGACAAGAGAAAACTCCGCTCAAAGTCGACTGCGTCTCCGTTGCCTGCGCGGTCGACGGCTTGTACACGGATGACGTATCGACCGTCCTCAACAAGCTGATTTGTCGTAAGGGTCAACTCCGTCTCGCCGTCACTGACGAGCTCACCTGCTATTTGAGTGCCATTCGGATCAATCAAGGTTACAGTCGTCTCTTCCCAGTCAATACCACTACCGCCTTCATCGTTGAGTGTTACCTGTATCTCTGTAACATCTTCTGTAAGTAGGGCACCATCCGCTGGCACCGTACTCACCAATGTGGGGGCTTGGGTATCATAGACAATCAAGTGTTCGACCGTGTAGGGATTTCTCGCCTTATCAGCCAACTCAACAAGAACGGTGTATTCTCCATCCATACTGCCATCAAGCGGTAAGGGTTGATCCAATGTGAGAAAGAGTCGGTTTTCAGTATCGTTAGTAAGCTGTGCCGGAACTAAATCACCACTTGCATCGCGGAGGGTGACTTTTTGATCCGATAGTTCAAGGTCTGCGGGACCGATATCCGCGACAGTGAAGTTGAATTGTGTTAAACTCTGGCTGATATAGGAAATGGGTTGACTTAAGTCGATCGGACCCGCCGCTATTATCTCCGGTTCCTGCGTGTCATAAATAAATTCACGATACACCGTGCTGCCCCGCCGTCCAGCTTTATCGATGGGTATAACGTACACCTTGTATCTTCCATCCGTGGTTCCATCCGATGTAAGGGTTATCGGTTCCCAAACGATCAAATTTTCTCCGTCGGAACCTGTTGCCCCCGCTACGACTGTGTTAGCAGAATCCACCACGGTGATATCCGATCCTTCACTCCCGAAGGACAACCCTGTCTCCGTTGGATCAAGAAGGAATGCTCCAATAACCGTATTGTCTGCGTTGACATAAATAACATCACTACTCGTCTCTGTTTCTATCCCGCCAATAACAACAGAACTGACACGTGGCAGTGGTATCTCCAAAATGAATCTATAATCAGTAGGACCTGCTGCGGCATTACCCGCTACATCTTGCGGTGTGACAGATAAGGTATACGTCCCAAGAAGTTCCAAGTTTAAGAAACTGATGGTCATTTGAGATACACCATCATCTTCCAGTGTGAGTGGAAATTCAAATTCAATAGGTGCCCCAGAATCAGGATCAGTTGCGCCAGATGGATCTGGACCCATCAATGTAACCTGGGTATTGGCAAAATTAATTCGCGTCGCCTCTTCAAATTGAATGGTGATGCTGTTTATAGATTCTACGATCTCGGCAATCCGATTCGGGACAAGTTCCATCGGTGGATCGGTGTTAACCGTGACCGAACCCAACTGAGGTGCTTTAGAATCATAAACGATGGTGTATTCCGAATCCGAACGATTCCCCGCTTTGTCGACGAGTGATATTTTTGCTGTATATTCACCATCCGCACTTCCGTCTCGAGGGATCGAGGCAGGAAGTGCCAAAAAAAGTTGGCTTGTCAACTCGTCACGTGTCAGAGCAATTGGGATATTTGCTCCAGAAGCATCCAACACCTCAACGGTTTGCTCTTCTAAATACAGACCGGCTGGACCTACATCTTCAATAATGAATGGAAACTGAAATTGACTTAAAGCCCTACCAAGATAAGTAACAGGTTGTTGGTTGAACACTAACGGTGTTGTTGGTGTTGATGTGGTGATGCGAGGCTCTTCTGTGTCGTACACGAATTTACGATAGATGACACCGCCTTCGTTGCCAACTCGATCTCGCGGCGTAATCGTGAGAACGTATTCACCGTCCTGAGTCAAGGCATCGGAACTGACCGTCAATACAGTTTGCCCATCATTAACTGTGGTGATAGGAATACTGGCTCCATCCGAGTTTACCAACGATACAACGGTTGCCGCGAAATCAACATCATTAGATGTTTCATCAAACACAACGGTCACCCGAACGGTAGGTTCGGCGGTGTATACAGTGCGATCTTCAATACGCGGTGTTTGGGATCCGGTTGTTACTTGGACATCTTTAACCGTGGGAAATAGGGTATCCAAAACGAAAGAGAATTCGCGTGTGAAGCGTCTTTCTGTAAAATCCACAAATGTCGCCGTTATGGTGTATTCACCATCTGCGCTCCCATCACGCGGGACAACCACTTCAGTCGCCCACGTTAAGGCATCAGGGTTGGAAGCCTCTCCTACAGTGTGTTCAAGTTCTTTGTGTGGAATCAGAACGTCTTGGGAATTTGTGACAGACACCGTTGAGGCATCAAAATCTATACCCGCACCGACATAATCTATTAACTCAACAACAACCGTCGGTAAACCGCTGACTACTGAAGTTTCAGGCATTGTCAATCGGATTTCGGGTTCATGCTTCTGGCTGACGAGATAAAACTCCCGCACAATAGGTACACCCGTATTGCCTGCCCGGTCAGTAGGAGATACTTTAATTGCGTAGGTGCCATCATCCGAACCATCTAACGCAATCGGTTCGGCGAGTGTCAGCGTGACTGTATCCGTGCCGTTACTCGTTATATTTACAGGCACCTCTGTATCACCGTGAGTGAGTTGGAACGTACTCTGCAGAAAATCAATACCACTCGTTAACTCACTGAGTTTTACCTCAATCTGTGATAATTCCGAGACGGTTTCATTCGCGGCTGGCACTGTAGAAACGAGGGCGGGAATTTGGGTGTCTAAAACGATGGAAAATTCCTGTGTGAAACGTCGTTCTGTAAAATCGACAAACGTCGCCGTTACGATGTACTCACCATCCGCACTTCCATCACGGGCAACGGGGACCGCAGCCGTCCACGTTAAGGAATCGGGGTTGGAAACCCCTCCTACAGTATGCTCAAGTTCCTCTTGCGAGATTAAAACGCCTTGGGAATTTGTGACAGACACCGTTGAGGCATCAAAATCTATACCCGCACCGACATAACCAATCAGTTCAACACCAACCGTCATCAAACTATTGACTCTTGTTGTTTGGGGTGTTGCCAATCGGATTTCGGGCTCATGCTTTTGGCTGACAAGATAGAACTCCCGCACGGCAGCCCCACTTGTGTTGCCTGCGCGGTCAGTGGGAGTGACTTCAATTGTGTAGGTACCATCATCTGAACCGTCCAACGCAATCGGTTTCAAGAGCGTCAGCGTAACTGTATCCATGCCGTTACTGTTGACATTTACGGGCACTGCTCTTGCTTCAGACGGCTCGTCTTGGAGAACATCTGTCGCTCTCCCTTTCCAGAGTCGAAAGCTGTCCTGAACGAAATCGATGCCGCTGGTTTTCTCATCAAGTTTGACTTCAACCTCTGATAACGCTGAGACGGTCTCATTGGAGGCTGGCGTTGTAGAAACGAGTGTTGGCCGCTGCGTATCGTAGACAATTTGGTAATCGTAACTCTTGGTATTGCCAGCGGTATCTACGGCTTGAAGGTTGAGTAGATAGTGTCCATCTTGGGTGCCATCCCGACTCACGATCGGCTGATTTAG
This sequence comes from Candidatus Poribacteria bacterium, assembly GCA_965208635.1. Classification (GTDB taxonomy): domain Bacteria; phylum Poribacteria; class WGA-4E; order WGA-4E; family WGA-3G; genus WGA-3G. Next base: position 2,336,446 of record OZ242349.1, on the reverse strand, counting down.
GATGTAAGTTAATGTTCCGCTATCGTCATCTGTGACGACCCGTCCTTCAAGGACATTCACACCCTCCTCAGATTCTTTCGGCGTCCCAAACACAATCTGCGTAGATTGCCGCCTGTCGGCAAGGTCTATTCCCGCATCTTCAAAAGTGACAACAAACCCGGTGATGAGGTCATTGTAATAATTAGTATTGGGAAAGGGATTAAAGGTAAAGTCTGCGGGACTGCCCATAGGGCGTACCGATACGGGGCTCGGTGCCCGGTTATCGTAAAAGAACGTCAGCGAAACTAGTACAGCCCTGTTACCTGCCTTGTCAACCGCTGTAACCTCAATACGATACTCACCATCTTGGGAATCATCTCTGCCTAATAAGGGGGTGAAGAGTTCCCACCGGATTTTACTGTTTTCAGGATCCTCTATTTTTTCTCCCGGTATAGGACTACCCTCAGGAGTATCATCGGATTTTACAAGACGTATTTCGGAAGCAAAGAGATCTATACCGTCTTCAAGGTTATCAGCGAGTACGGCTTCAACATAATTGAGGCGTTGACTCACACCTCCACCCGGAATGAGTCCCCCTCTGTTGGTGGAGACCCTTCTCAAGCGGGGTGCGACGTTGTCAAAGGTAAATTCCCTCAAACTTTGGACTACATTCCCGGCTTTATCTATTAAGATGAGAATAAGGGTGTACGTTCCATTTTCAGCGGGGATGTCTAAGGGATCTACTAAAGTAAAGGTTAGACTGGCATCTTCCCCTGGCTGGTTTTCTCCAGGCGCCCGTCCAGGACTATAAAGGAGGGTTCCTTGCACCACAGCCTGCTGTGCATTTCTCAGGAAAACAGTGTTTCGCGGATTGGCGAGATCCAGAGCGCCACCGTCATCTGCCCCTGTTACCGTAATTGATTGGAGTGGCACGTTGATAAAACTGCCATCGGTAATCGGCAGACTTGTATCACTTTTGCCAAGACACCGGAAACCCGTGGGGCACTCGAATCCAAAGTTGCTTCTGCTTCCAAAACCTCCTCTGCCGCAGGATCACCATCATCAACAGTAACGCGAATCATATAGGTGTCGTCTGGAAGTTTTGCGCCGTCAATGGTGCCGTCCCAGAACACGTTTACCGTCTCATCTGCCGACACGACCCCTTGATCAATGACCCCTAGGACGGCAGTGTCTTTCTTCACCTGAACAATATAGGGATCCTCGTCGTCACTATCATCAACTCTAAAAATAATACGCAATCTATCCACTTCCCCTCTGAAAACGTTATCCCCGCCTGAATCAACCGTCAGACTGATGAGATCCGCCCAAAGGGTCGTAGGCATGGTTAAGATTACAAGAGAGACAAAACTGAGAAAAAAGAGAAAATTCGTTTTTTTAATGGATCGCTTCTGGGCTGCTTTCCACCTCGTTTCAGGTAGATTTTCGGTTAATGCGGTACTGGGATTGGGGACCGGTCGGCTCTTACAAACTGTGCCGTATATATATTTATTTTTTGCCACTCGTTTCTCCCGGTTAGAAGTTAACAGTTATCAGTAACCTTCCATAGAATGTCCCGACTAACTGCCACAAATTTTCTTAACTGACAACTGAAGACTGTTAACTGATGACTCTTATCCGATTATTTAATTTCACGTTCTTGGGGAATAGATGCGTAAGAATCCCCTCTATTTTGATTAGACGCAGAAACTTCAATTAGGTTGATAAAATTATAGAGACTCCAGCGAAACAAAACACTGTTACAATACGCGGTTGACAGTCAACCGCGTATTGTAACTTGTAGGTATAGCGTCTAACCGATATCGCCATTGGCAACCATGGTCAGCAACGCGGAATCGTTCACCGTAAGCGGCAAATTAACCTTTGCACGCTGTCGGCTCGACTGATACGTTGCAAAAATGAGTTCAGTCGCCTGAAGTGCCTTGCGACCGCTGAGTTCCGGCTCACGTCCCGTCTTTACACCGTGGATAAGGTCAAGTATAGAGAGTATTGTCGCGTCGCTCTCAGCGACTAAGCCGCTTAAATCAGGCTCTTCCCATCCGTCTCCGCCCTCGCGGAGCATCCGCAACGGCGTACCACGCCCCCCAACATCAATGATGCCTTCCGTACCGATGAGACGGTTGCCGAAGCCTCCTAAAGACGCATCACCCGTCGTGAGCAAGCCTTCTACGCCGTTCTTCCAGCGAATCCACGAGACTCCACTCGTTTCAACCTGAACACCGAAGACAGTCTTTTCTTCTGCTACATCTATTTGACCGATAACCCAGTCAACAGGTTCGTCATTATTGTAGAAAAGGAACATATCAAACCAGTGCGTCCCCCAATCAAGCAAGTTCGGGCAAGCGGCTTCGAGTCGCTGCAACTCACCGATTGCGCCTTCATTTGCCAAGCGTTTCGCCTTGACGAACTGCGCACCGAAACGGCGTTGATGACAGAACGTTATGACCACGTTGTTATCAACACAGGCTTGATAAAGTGCCTTAGCATCGCCCCAAGTGGGTGCCATCGGTTTCTCACAATGAATGGCTTTAATCCCACTATTGGCGGCAGCGATTACCATGTCCTTATGCAGTTCAATCCAAGTGCAGACGCTGACGAAATCAAGGGATTCTGTATCCAGCATCTCCTGATAACTTTCATAGGTGTTAGACACCTTAAACTCCTCGGCGAAGGCGTTTCGGGCATCTTCAACCGGATCAGAACAGGCGACGATGTCCACATCTGGGGATGCCTGATACCCGCGTGCATGCGAGCGTCCACGCCCGCCACAACCGATAATTCCTGCTTTAAAAGTGGTTTCCATTTTTTAATTATTCCTTGCGGTTCGATCAAGTGAATTGGTTAAATAACACGAATCAACGTATATCTGCAGAAACACCCAAGCAAAAACACCTCCACTTCGTTACGGACTACGCGATTTTGAACCCTACCCTCTTTTAACTATTCCTTGCGGTTCGATCAAGTGGATTGGTTAAATAACAGCCTACACAATCTAATACGTTAATTGATTCACGAGTGTGTCCTCTAAGTGGATACCGTTCGCGAGGTGTACCTCCCTTTGACGGTACGCCCGTTCGCCTGGGATAAGGATTTCTGCAACCCCTGCTTCTCGTCGATTCTCTTTGACACGCGCAATGAGGGTATCGACTTCCGTTTTAAACTGTGCCAATGGAACAAAACTCGTTGGGTCTATCACAACAATGAGCAAGCCGTAGTTTTTGCCGGGAGGTGGAATTGTAGCGGCGTTGACCAAGACACCCGCAAGGATCTGGGTGATGAGCGCAAGCCCAAACCCTTTATGTCCACCGAAGGGACGAACACTCCCCTGCAATGCTGCATCAGCATCTGTAGTTGGTTCACCCTCCGAATCAAAGGCGATCCCTTCAGCGATTGGAGTGCCCTCCTGCATAGCGACAAGCAGATCTCCATTGGTAATCGCAGCAGTAGACATATCAAATAGGAGTGGAACTGTGTTGGATGGGATTCCAACAGCGATTGGATTGGTGCCTAAAATGGCTTCGGTTCCGCCCTCAGGCGTAATTCGGGGTAGACAATCAACAAAGAGAAGTCCTATGACATCCGCCTTTCGCGCCATATCAACATAGTATCCTGCCATACCACAATGCGATGTATTGTAAACACCGACAATACTCGCACCGCTCTGTTTTGCGCGTGCAATGGCAAGCTCCATTGCACGATACGCGACGAGGTAGCCGGGTTGATTTCCACCATCAATCCGTACGCAGGGTCCTTTCTCCTCGTCAACCTGAATGTCAGTCCGTTCACCCTGTTCATAGCGGCTTTTAATTCCGGTCAATCGGATAAAGCCGTGCGTTTTTCGCCCGCGGAGTTCTGCTTCCAATAGTACATCTGCAATAATAGCGGCATCCGTTGGTGCTATGCCACCCTTTGCCAAAAAAGTTTCCGCGAGCTGCCGCGCATCAGTGATGGAAATATGCACGTTGTCGCTCCATCCTTCATGATATATGGTAGATTTTAGAATTACCCATCCACTTTAAGGCGAGGTGTTTTTGATAGGGTGTTTCCTTAAGGAAACCTCGCCAGCAACTGGTGGATTTTCGCTTCTTTTGAAATGTAAACTTATTTTTATAATCCACCATAAATTGCTTATTGACTTCTATTTTTGGGTTTGCTATACTTTACCGCAAATTTGGTTGACTGTCAAGATGTATTTGGCAAGTACTTTTTAACTCCTACTGTAGGCGCGGTTCTTTTAACCACGCAGAAACACCCAAGGAGGTCCTACAGATGGCGAATGAAAAACACGACCTGGTTGAATACCCTATCCAGGAGAACGTCCGGTTAGAATCATACTGGCGTGACGATGCTGGTGGACGCGGTCCTGCGGCTTCGTTATTTGTTTATGACGATGAAATCATGCGTTTCGACTGCTTCGGTGGTGATAATGGGCATTGCCATTTTAATCTGCGGCAGACCCGCGGGAGACGGTGGATGTACCCGGAAGGCTCTTTCCAAGACCACATTCAGCAGAGCCTGTTCGATCTCCGCACGAATTTGAATTTCTGTCTCCAAACCCACCAAGATGAGAGGGTTCAAGAGGTACAGATAGAGCAGGAAACCTTAGAACAGGCAATCCCGCAAATGGAAGCACACCTGTTAGTGCTCGCTGAAAAGTTACAGAGCGATGCTGCATGAAAGTCGTGACCGCGGCGGAAATGCGCCAGATCGATCAGGATACTATTGAAGGCATTGGCATTCCCGGCATCGTTCTTATGGAAACCGCTGGGAGTGCCATCGTCCGCGCGATCGAACAATACTACCCGACATGCCAACGGATTGGTATTTTTGCGGGTAAGGGTAACAATGGCGGCGATGGCATCGTTATCGCACGCCAACTTGCTCATATAGGACGCGATGTGCGTCTCTTGCTTGTCTCTCCGCGAGATAGCTTCACCGGCGAAGCACAGACCAATCTCCAAATCGCAAAAAATCTTGGATTGCGAATTGAGGAAATGCTGACAGATGCGGCACTCGGTTCCGACTTCTTTGTGGAACGAAGCACTTCTTTGACTCACATCGCGAGTTGCGAACTTCTTGTGGATGCGATCTTCGGTACAGGGTTGCGCGGTGCCGTGCGCGATCCAATCGCCACCGTAATTAATGCTATCAATAGGCTTTCCACACCCATCCTTTCCGTCGATCTACCCTCCGGTCTGGATGCCGACACGGGATATTGCTTAGGCACCTGTGTTCAAGCGGATCGAACGGTAACGATAGGTTTACCTAAAAGAGGGTTGTTAATGCACCCCGGTGCCGAACTCGCAGGAAAACTGGAAGTCGTCGATATCGGTTTCCCAGAACAGGTTGTAGACGCACAAAACATCAAGGTAAACTGGACAACAGCAGCAGAAGCGGCGCAATGGATGCCACTGCGTCCACCATTTTCTCATAAAGGGAGTTATGGGCGCGTTCTTGTCATTGCCGGTTCTACAGGTATGACAGGGGCTGCCGCACTCGCAAGCGAAGCGGCTTTGCGCGCTGGGGCGGGGTTGGTGACGCTTGCCATACCGAAACATCTCAACCCAATTTTAGAGGGTCTTTTGCCTGAGGTGATGACCCTACCGCTACCAGAAACGGACGCGGGGAGTTTATCAGTATCCGCGACCTCAACTATCCTTGAATTTGCGATAAAAACGAAATCTGTTCTGGCAATCGGCCCAGGACTTTCTCAACACCCCGAAACAGTATCATTCGTTCATCAACTGATACGCGAGAACTGGGAACAGGGACTCGATCTACGGATAGTTATTGACGCGGATGGATTGAATGCCCTCGCGCAAGTTAGAGAAACCCTCTCATTACTCAATAGTGATGCGGTGCTTACACCGCATCCCGGTGAGATGGCGCGGTTAACAAGCACTTCAGTGCCTGTATTAGAAAAAGACAGGATCAGCACTGCGCAACAGTTTGCAAGTGAACACGGTGTAACACTTGTATTTAAAGGGGCACCAACTGTTATCAGTACCCCAAACGGTAACCTATGGGTAAATTCAACGGGTAACCCCGGCATGGCAACAGGGGGTATGGGCGACGTGCTGACAGGTATCATCGCGGGGTTAATGGCACAAGGCATATCGAGTGAAAATGCAGCTGCGCTTGGGGTCTACCTACACGGCTTAGCAGGAGACATCGTCGCCGAGAAGTTAGGAAGACATGGACTCATCGCCAGCGATGTGCTAAAGGCTGTCCCAGGAGCAATTTCTTCGCTGACACAATAGCTTTGGTGTTAGACTTTTTAACGATCACTTCTGAACTACCTTTCCGTTGTCAAGATAGATTCAGGATCATTAAAAAACATTCATAATCTAAACAGGATTCTCATCAATTTTATACCTGTGCCGACAACGGAGGCACGGACCAGATTTAATAGGTTAAAAACATGGAACTTGGATTAACTGGAAAAGTCGCTGTTATTACTGGCGGGAGTGAGGGGATCGGCAAAGGTATCGCGCTACGTTTATGTGAAGAGGGTGTGAAAGTCTCAATTTGTGGGAGACGTGAAGAAGTCTTAACAGATGCGGCTGAAGAGATACGCTCACAAGCTGGCGGTGAAGTCCTCGCAATCCCCGCAGACGTAACGGTACCAGGGACACTGGAGAATTTTATCGGACAAACCGCGACCCACTTCGGAAAAATCGATATTTTAGTCAATAACGCCGGCCGTTCAGCAGGTGGGGAGTTTGAAACCATGAGCGATGAAGCGTGGTACGAGGATCTCGATCTCAAACTGATGGGTGCTATCCGCTGTGCGCGATTGGTAATCCCGCACATGAAAAGCAACGGCAGCGGCAGGATCATCAACATCACGCATCCGGGCGGCAAACAGCCAAGTGCGGGTTCCTGTCCAACCTCCGTCAGCCGAGCGGCAGGTATCGCCCTGACGAAAGCACTCTCTAAAGAACTCCTACCTCACAAAATCTTGGTTAATACGGTCTGCCTCACCTCGATTAAGAGTGCCCAGGGAGAACGTGCATGGAAAGCGGCAGGTTCTCCCGGAACGCTTGAGGAATATTGGGAGGAACAGGGTGCAGAACACCCGCTCGGACGTTTAGGTGAACCGGGTGAGGTAGGGAACCTCGTGGCGTTCCTTGTTTCGGAATGTGCATCGTTTATTACTGGAACCGCTATCAACATTGATGGTGGACTCTCAGCCGTTGTATAGAGAAGCATCTCGTAGGTATAAAAAGACTGGGCGGTTCTAATCCCTTGGACCGCCCTTATATTTTCCTACTCATGGAGAACAACATGGAAATCTACAAAATCTATCCTGTTCCAGCGGCGGACGCTTCAACCGCTTTTCAAGTGGAATTGGATCCACGCGCAATTGCTGCAGCAGAAGAACTTGAAAATAGCGGTGCACAAGGCACTGAAAGAGAAGAAATCTTAAAAAAACATCTCGGTACCGATTACGAGAAAGGCTACCGAGGGACAGCATGGAGTTTGCACGGTATCTCTGAGGGTTTAACGCCTGCACGTTTGGGAGTTTTGCTGGAAACGCACGGTGAATATTTCGACCCTTGTGCCGAACGCGAAACGTTTGACCACAGCCTGATGGTTAACGTTGAAGAAGAGTTAGCGTCACAGTTGGAGGATATCCCAGCGTCCATTTTAGAGGCAATTGTTGAGGAATATAAGACTGAGCTGTTAGGTACGTAGGATGCTGTCTTTACACGTATACTTTTTCGGAACTTTCTTGGAAAGGGGGTGTGCAATCCGATAATACGATACTGCGCTTTACAAAATTGTAAGTGCTAAGGAGATTTGAATATGCCGAAAACAATCTCACGATTGAAGGTTCGCGCCCTCTTGTACACAATCATATTCCTCCTGATTACGACTCTATCAATCTTGACTTCTGCTACTTTTGCAGATGGAAATCAACTTCTGTTTCACCTTAAAGATTTCAAGGACCCCGGCAGTTTGGCAGTGAAACTTCAAGACACACGCGCTGCGGTATCCAAACCTATAGTCGCACAACTATCTCCTGGCACACAGCAACTGTTAGGCGAATATGATGGTATAAGTAAACCCTCCGCGGCACTTCAGAAAGCACTGCTCGACGATTTGAACCGGTTGCTCCACGTTCCCTCCCTATACGATGCACAGCACCTCGCGAATATCAAACTCAGTGAACAGACCCAAGAACTCCTTGCGCAAAATCCCCAAAACGGAGAAGCATTGGTTCGTCTAAACCGATTCGTTTTGGCAGATGTCTACCCCTACGAGTTAGCCTCACCCTCGGAAAAAGAAATCGCTGATGCTTCCAAAGAGATTCAGACATGCCGAGAGAATTTAAGGCAAATAAAACTGGCACTCGAAAACCACCGTGCTGAGGTAGGTGGGGAACCCCAATGGCTCTCCGAACTTTCCCCTCAATATCTGGAGAAAAAAGTGCTGCTCTGCCCTGCAGATCCAACAGCAGGCGTCCCCGGGGTTCTCACCGAAGGTGCACCGGACCCAACGCTACCGTGCAGCTATCTCTATGAATTTCGTCCTGAGCAGAAGGTAGGGCAGGAATTTCTATTGGACATAGAGGGGGACATGGTCCCTATCGTACGCTGCCAACACCATCTGCTCAATCTAAGCCTCAGTGGAAAACTTTACCGCAATGGCCCGCAAAGAAATATCTACAACGAAACAGCAACATTTGTGACCATACAGACGCAATTGCCGGCAGACTTACCGCCACAGATCAGGAAGCAGATGGAAGAGCAACTTCTCAAAGACGATAATAATGTAAAAAGAAACATCTTTCAATTCCAAATCAATCCATCGGACGACTTAGACGCGAAACTTAAAGAACACCTTGGCGAGGCGTTTCTTGAATCACCAGAGGGAAAAGCACTGCTCAATCAATTAACGCCTGTATCTATTGATCAGGAGGAACTGGCACTCCTATTGGGAAAACCGATGCCAGACATCGCACTGACGAACCCTTCAGGGAAACCTGTCAGATTAGAAACACTCCGTGACAAGTTTGTCCTTGTGAACCTTTTTTCAACAGATTCTAACACCTGTGGACCGAAATTAAAGCAGATAGAGAAGTTGCTTGAAAATTATGATACGGCTCAATTGCAAGCGGTTGGTATTAGCACCAACAATTCCATGAAGGCTATTGAAGCGTTCAAAGAGAAACACCAACTCTCAATGCCTATCTGGATGGATAAAAACGATCAGATGCAAACGTTCCTCAACATACAGTCGCTTCTCAATAGAGACGCATCCGAACCACAGACCGAGCTCATAACACTTCTTTTAGATCGGGAACTGGTTGTTAAAGACGTGCTTATAGATTTCGATCCAAGGAATCTTTCAACGAAGATTAAAAATTTAATTCGGTAATGTCGGTCTTAATTGTCTGAACTAAGATTTTCGGGGTTAGAGGTAAAAATATGCTACTAACGCTCATTCAGAAAGAGATGATGCATCATGTTCTCAGTGTTCGGTTTGTCGCGCTCCTTTTGATGTGTGTTTTACTCATTCCACTCACGCTCTCTATCAATTATCAAAGTTATCGCCAAAACTTAGTGGACTATCAAGAAGCCGTGAAACTGGCGAACATTGAAGAGAAGACGGTGAACCCGAAGATGCCGCTGGAACCGGAGATTGAGGTCTCCAAACTTATTCTTAAACCGACACCTTTGAGTATCTTTGCGAAAGGATTAGGAGACTCACTTCCCAGCTACCTTGGGATGACGCGTAACGGAATTACACAGGGACCCCCCGCTACATTTTCAGCACCTCTCTCTCAGCTTTTAGGACACCTCGACTTTCTATTCGTGGTAGGGACTGTCTTCAGTCTGCTTGCCCTGTTATTCACATTTGATGCCGTTGCTGGAGAGCGAGAGGCAGGCACGATTCGGATTACCTTAGCCAATTCCCTGCCGCGTGACCTCCTCTTGTGGAGTAAGTTGATCGGTGGGTACCTTGTGTTCGTCGTTCCGTTCTTGGTGTCGTTTCTATTCGGGTTACTTCTGCTTGTCTGGCAAGGCTTTCCTCTGGGTGAATCGGACATTTCTTCACGCGTCCTCAGCCTAACTCTCGTCTCACTGCTCTACATCGGCGTGTTTTTTGCAATAGGAACGGTGATTTCTACCTATTTAGACAGTGCTAAGACGGCACTTATCATCGCTTTCACCCTTTGGGTGTTCGCCGTGTTGATTACGCCACGCATCGGTTTTCTTGCAGCGAAGGTTATTGCACCGACGCGAACTTCACAGAGCGTCTACATGGAAAAAACAGCCATGCGAGACAATTTTGATGCGGAACTGTCAGAGATAAAAAAGAAAATTGTCATGGAGACACCCCCGGATGAACGGGGCATGCGTGTAATAGCCGGGGAGGTTGCGAACAAAATTGATGAACGCATGAAACCTTTTGAAGCGGAATATCGACAGAAATTTCAAGATCATACTAACAAACTTAATCGGGGCTATAAACGTGAAACAGAACGGCAAGAACAAGTGGGTGAGACGCTTTCCCGAATCACACCCACCTCTTCGCTCATCTATCTCGCCACGAACTTGACACAGACGGGGAAGCGAAAAAGGCACAATTACTTTCAAGCGGGTGAGCGTTACTATAATGAACTCCATACGGATCTGTTCAGTAAAATTGTGGATCATGCCTCCGCAAGAATGTGGAACCCGGCTACCGATATTGTCAACATTACACAGCCACCGCCTTTGGAGATAACAACTTTGGGGGAAACATTTCGCCAATCAATGGTAGATGTCCTATTGCTCTGTTTCTTTGCAGTCGCGTTGACAACCGTAGCGTTCCTGAAATTCTTCAGATTGGATATTTGATGCACACCATTTCGCATATTATCCGTCGAATTTCTTACAAGTTATCTCATAAATCCGAAATTATGCACCCTTTCTGTCTATAAATTGGATCATTAATAATTGAAACCTCCATTTTAGGAGCAATATTCCGTTAACGTAAGGAGACGTAATGGAAATGAAACGCAAAAACATTGCGCGAACATTCGCACTTTTGACGGTTCTTGGTATCACCACTCTTCTTGGATTCCAAGCAAATTCGCAAACAGTCAAGACCTTCATAGAATCAATAGAAAGCAGGCCTTCAGCACCAGATAGCACTCCTGAAGCATATGATGGACCACAAACCGTGAAGGGGTTGATGAACGCCTTTGATGCGGTGTACAACCAAAGGTATTCAAAGGCGAGGGTGATAGCGTTGTTTGAGGACGGTGAGGATGGTGTTGTTTATAGCAGTGAACTTGCAATTAGGGGTGAAATAGACGCGAGACATTCACGAGCAGAGTGGCTCCAAATGCTTTTGCAGAGAGGTATCACTATAGAGAATTTCGACGATTATCGGATCTACTTGTCAAAGCGACATACGTTGGCATTTTTGGAGGACAATCCGGATTTACAAGAAATCGGGTTTCTTGGCATGCCTTTAACGGATGATCGAGCCGCTTATAAAGTCGCTTATATTGATAAGTTGGTAGCCAAACGAATTGAACGCGTCAAGAAAAAAATTGAAGACACCCAGAAACGAATTGAACGCGTCAAGAAAAAAATTGAACGTGCTAAGAAACAGTCCCATTCACAACAGTTTGAATACGCTAAACAACTTGAGGAGGCAAGGGAACAGCTCAAGCGTGCACAAGAGGCTTTAGAACGTTTCCAAAAACCGATACCGCCTCAGCAACCAAATCGGAACATGCGGAAGAGGTCCCCCTATCCACCGCTATAGAGAAAAGATAGTTTTGTTGATCGCATAAGAGGAATACCAGATGTTAATGACGCTCATTCAGAAAGAGATGATGCATCATATTCTGAGTGTCCGGTTTGTCGCGCTGCTTTTGATGTGTCTCTTGCTTATTCCGCTCACTCTGCACATTAATTACCGTAACTATCTCCAAAATCAGGTAAATTATCAAGAATCCATCAAACTCTCAGTCACAGAAACCGAAGAGAAACCGTCAGACTCCCCAGCCCCAGACATGGAAGTTTCTAAACTCTTTCTTGAACCGACCCCTTTAAGCGTGTTTGCGAAAGGTTTAGAGGAATCACTTCCGAGTTATCTCGGGATGACCCGCAACGGCGTAAAACAGGGGTCAACATCACTCGCGGAAGCCCCCCTTTCCTCTGCTTTAGGGAATCTTGATTTTCTATTCGTGGTCAGTACTGTCTTTAGTCTACTTGCGTTGTTGTTTACATTTGATGCTGTCGCGGGCGAAAGAGAGGCAGGAACGCTTCGGATAACCTTGGCAAATGCCCTCCCTCGTGATCTCTTCTTATGGAGCAAGTTGATTGGAGGATACATTGTCTTCGTTGTTCCATTCCTCGTAGCGTTTCTCTTAGGTTTGCTACTGCTCGTTTCACAAGGGTTTCCCTTGGGTGAGTCTGACATCTCCGCACGAGTGTTCAGTTTGACGTTAGTCTCGCTGCTCTACATAAGTGTATTTTTTGCGATAGGGACCGTCATTTCCACCTACTTAGATAACTCCAAGACTGCCCTCATCGTCGCGTTTACTGTTTGGGTGCTTGCCGTGTTGATTGCGCCACGCGTCGGGTTCCTTACGGCTAAACTTATCGCACCGACACGCGCGATCCAGAGCGTCCACATGGAAAAAACTGCGATTCGCAATAACCTTAATTCAGAAAAGGAGCAAGTGCTTGGTAAAAAAATAACAGAAACTTTAGGGACTTCGTTTAGTCTCAACGAAGCTCTTCCCAAAATCACTGAACTCAGGGAACCGATTGATGCCGAGTATCGACAGAAATTTCAGGAACAGGTCGACAAAGTCGAGCGAGAATACCAGCGTGAAAAAAAGCGGCAGGAATCGGTCGGAGAAACCCTTTCCCGAATCACGCCTACATCTTCCTTAATTTATCTCGCTATGAATTTAGCAGAGACCGGAAAAATAAAAAGAAACACCTACTTTCAAGCAGGCACCCGCTATTACGTTCAACTTGAGGAAGAATATTTCAGCGAAATTACGGACGATGACTTTGCGACGATGGCGCGATTTATATCTGGTAAAGCGGAACCCAAGAAAATTGCCCCACCGCCAGACATGACAGAAATCCCGTTATCAGAAACCCTCCGTCACTCCGTGATAGATCTATTGCTGCTCTGTTTCTTAGCGGTCGTGTTGACGACCGTTGCCTTCCTGAAATTCTTCCGTTCTGACATTTAATCCAACGTCCGCACTGCGCACATCACAGCCAGAAAAATCTTCCTATCTTCCTATTCCTCGTAGTTTCTACTATCCTTCTCATCTCAAGTGTCTCTAATAGACAAACCCCTAAAACCTGCAATTTTTAAATCGAAATTCAGATTTTCATGATTTTTTTCAATTATGCAACCTTTCTGTCTTTAAAACACGACACCATGACATAAGTCAAAGTGCCGTTTAGCGGCTCGACCTTAAAAAAATAGAGTGAAGGGATACAACGTCTCTAAACTTTTAAGGAGATACCATGTTCCGAAATCTTATCCGTCAAGAACTCCTATCGCATCTGATGAGCGCGCGCTTTCTTGCCGCTGTCGTGATTACGCTCCTGCTTGTCGTCGCCAATGCCGTCGTCCTTCTTGAGGATTATGAGCGTCGATTGGTGAGATACAGTCAGCAAGAAAATACACATCGTCAGAAAGTTCAGGAAGCGAAAACCTACTCAACTTTAAAATTGTCTGTGGAACGTCCGCCGAACCCCTTAAGCCTCTTTAGTGCGGGATTGGATAAGCGGCTTGGAAGCACCTTTGAAATTTATTACGGTTTCGTCCCGATGATTTCGGACGGCTCGGCGCGAAGTCTCGATAACGCGTTTCTTAACCTCTTTTCAAAGATCGATCTCGTTCTCATTTTTCAAGTCGTCTTGAGTCTGATGGCACTGCTTTTCGCTTACGACGCAATTGCAGGAGATTGGGAAAACGGCACCTTGCGTTTGGTGATCTCCCACCCAGTGCGACGCGGGACCATTCTGCTTGCCAAATATATTGGGGCAATGGTTTGTCTGCTGCTTCCAGTGCTGATGAGTCTCCTGATGGTCCTGATTCTGTTATCCACTGTCGGTTCGATCCAATTGGATGGAGCGGATTTTCTCAGGATTGGCGGGATCGTTTTGACCACAACCATCTACCTATCCGTATTCTATCTGATTGGACTGTTGATTTCCACAACAACGCGTCGCACTGCTACATCCCTGATGCTCTGTATGTTTCTGTGGGTAGCTTTGGTACTCGTCTATCCGAACTGGAGCCGATTTGCTATCAATCCGGTGGGGGACACGCGCGCCATACGGTCATCAAGCGATCAACAGATTGAGCAGATATGGGAAGAGGTTGATAGGGAGGAAGATCAATTTTTAGCAAACAGTCCACTTGAAGGTGAACCCCAAAAGTTCAATCTAAATACCGCGCAGTCAAATAGTTTCTCGTCGCCGGGGCACTTAAGCAGACGGTATGGAATCGATATGAAATTGGCAAACCAATCAGATCCCCTTGTGCCTCATGTTCAAAAGTATCATGCGACCATGGGTGCCTTGTACATCCGTTCGGCAGAACAGATCGCTTTAGTCCGAAAACAGACTTTAGATAGCACCTCTCTCCGGAGAGCGATATGGCATGAACGCCTGATGAAACTCAGTCCTGCAAGTCTGTACACGTTTGCAACTGCGGCGTGGGTAGGTACCGATCTGGACGGTATGTCTGATTTCGTCCAAGCCGTCCAAGGTTACCGTCGCACCCTCATTGACTATTTCCATGATAAAAATGCGTTCGGTAGTCGGCAATGGTTCGCCTCTGACAAAGGCGCAGTAGATTGGTGGGATCTGCCCCAGTTCCGTTTCGCACGGGCGGATGTTTCGGAAAACGCAACACGGGCACTGCCCGAACTGTTTTTGCTTCTACTCATCAACCTATTTGTGTTCACGGTGACATTTCTGATTTTCACCAAAATTGAAGTCTAAATGTTGCTTGCGCGCGATCAAAGTATTCAAGTGAATGTGTTTTCTTGTTGTGTCCGCTACACGCATTAGTTAGAGACCGTAAGCCCAAGCAACGCGACGGGCTGGCTTAAGGGAGATGGACCTCAATTACCAAACGAACCTCACTAAACCGCAAGGAAAGTTAAAAATATGATTTGGCATATCATCAAACGCGAACTCTTTGACCACATCAATAGCCTACGTTTCATTCTAACCGTTGTGATACTCTCTATCTTAATGGTTACCAATGCTGTTGTGCATCTTCGGACACACCCAGAAAGGGTCCGTGATTATTCCGAGAATGTTACTGGCTCCCTCAACAAGTTGAAATCTCGGGCGGATTTGTACACCTTAGCACAAAAGGGACCCAGTCAACTTCACAAACGCCCATCTTCGCTTGCTTTCATCGCGGATGGCGGCAATGCTTATCTGCCGGGAAATATAGGGAACGAAGGGTCTTGGTCCAAAAGCGGTCCGGGGTGGAAGGTAAGAAGCAATTGGTGGCTGAGTTACGGATCCGCGAATCCAGATGCAAAAGATCTACATCCGCAGGCAACACAGATAGATTGGGTATTCATTATCACCTATCTGCTCTCCTTCATTCCGCTCCTGTTCACCTTCGATGCCCTTTCTGGCGAGCGACAGCAGGGAACCTTGCGATTGTGTCTGGCGAATCCGATTTCGCGTCCGGTTCTGTTAATCGGTAAATTCCTCGGCACCTTAATAACCGTCCTCATCCCTTTCATTTTTGCGGTATTGCTGAATTTAACAGTGATCTCTGTCGACAGCTGGACACAACTGAGCGCAGCCGATTGGGGACGTTTGGGGTTGATTCTGCTAATTGCTTTCAGTTACGCCGGTATCTTTGTTGGATTGGGGTTGATGATCTCCGCCGGCACGCGAGAGCCTCGGGTGAGTCTTGTTATTCTGCTACTGATTTGGGTAGCCACCGTGGTTTTTATGCCGTCGACCCTCGGTACCCTCTCCACAAAATGGATGCCACCGCTTCAAACGATCGATCAATTTCATGCCTCAAGAGACGCTGCCCTTAAGCAGATTGACACAGACTATAATGACCGATTGAACGCAATCAAAGAAAAAAAGACCCCTAACCTTCTAAGCTTAGATGAACTTCAGAAACTATTTGAAACCTCACCTGAAACTGCCAGAGCCGAAGCAGAAAAGCTCATGGCAGCGTGGGAAATCGAAGGTGACGAAGAACTGGCACTCAAGGCGGAACTCGTCAACAGAGATGTAGAAACTCGAGAACGCTTTAACCGCGAGTATTTAGAGGCACAAATCGCACAGGTCCAGCGCGCACGGGGGGTGACCCGATTTTCACCGGCAGCGATTGTCCAATACGCACTCGAATCAATGGCTGGCACGGGTTTTAATCGACACCTGCAATACTTAGAACATGTACATGATTACACAAGACAATTTCGACAATTCATCGTAGAAACCGATAGAGCAGACACCGAAAGTCGCCACCTTATCGGCATCCCTGAAGGAATGTCCGAGAAGCCCTTCTCGAATGAAGCGATTCCGAAATTTGAGGATAAGATCGCCTTCAGCGATACGTTCAACACTGCGACTTTGGATCTGCTGTTACTCGTTCTACTGCTCGGCGTATTTTTTTCGGGAGCATTTCTTATTTTTATACGTTCAGAGGTATAAATGTTCATGTCTCACACTGAGAGTGTAGAAGAGATTTGTAACCCCAAATTATCAACAGCCTATCTCTGATATAGAGATAACGAAATCTTCATTGAGGGTCGTTATCAAAAATCATTCTTACGCACAGAAAGGAATCTATCATGTTGAACAAATTTCGCGTCGTTTTGAGTCTACTGCTCATTTTTGGCTTCAGTACAACGCTGTTCGCGGCGGAAAGCAAAGATACCTATTTCCCACACGTGCCCGGGAATTACTGGGTTTACGAGGATCAGGATGGAAATGAATTAACACGGTCGGCTGCAGAGAAAAAAGAAATTGAGGGTGAGACGTATAGCAGCTTCAGCTATGAACCCGCCTTGGAGGATTGGGCAGATTATGACTATCACATCCATCCGAATTTCTACCAAGTGGGTGAAGAGCGGATTACGTTCTTGATGGGAGATGCGGCACAGAAAGCGATCAAGGCACGCCTTACCAAAGAGATGGGGGTCTTCCGGACGATTTTACGACTGATGATGGAAGGATTTGATCTCCTCTACGAGATCGAAGCAGAGACGGAAGACACGTTCTATGCGCTTCCAACGTCTGGCACTTCCAACGTAGCCTGGGAGGCACTGCAGATAAACGCCAAAATTACGATGCGATCTGATCCACCACAAGATCCTGAAGAAATCATATTTGAAATCACTATCGTCGAAACAGGCAAAGTGTTAGGCAGGGAAAATGTTGAGACATCGGCTGGTACTTTTGAAAACTGTTTGAAGATTGAATACCAGACGGAGACGAAAGTGGAAACATCCCCTCCTGACCAGACCATGAATCCGCCTGGCGAATCGGTTACAACGCTGTGGGTAGCCCCCAACGTCGGAATCGTCAAGTTTCACCAAAAAAGGGAGGATACCGTTCTGAAAACTCTTCCTCCACCTCCACATCCTCTATTTAAGGTTTCAACCACGATCAAAACCCTTGAATTAAAGGCGTATGAAGTCAAATCTGCTGATTCGGAGGGCGAATAAGTAACTTCCGGTCCATCATCAATTGAGGTGCTGTTTGAAAACCCAAGCGGCAACTTGGGTTAATATTTGTAGAAGGAGCCTTCTTGTCCCGAATCCTCGCATAAGAGGGACAGGAAGGCTTCTTGATGCAGTTGCAAGAGTGGCATCGCTTATCTTCTTGACAAGTATGCTAGATGGGAATAGTATTGAATAACCCATAATTATCCGATTGGTAAATTGGATACCAACAAAAGGAGTTTCGGATGACAAAGTCCAAGCGGTTCGTCGCTTTTGTGATCTTTCCTCTCCTGTTTCTATTACTGCTTATCCTTACCCTAACCACAAGTGAAATGGAAATCTCACAATCGGAAAGTATGAGTCACGATGATGTTGACCCTAATGGACATTTACATCTAACAGTTGACGCGGCGTTCGATACGGTCCATATCGAAACCACAGATCAACCCCGTGTTCATATCGCCATCGAAAAGAGGTGGACATCAAAGAAGTTAATATTTCAACCTAAGTCAATTAAATGGATTCGAGAAATGCTCAAAGATTTAGAGTTCACAATTGAACACGACCATTCAGATAGCAGATTAGGTGCCCGAGTTGAAGCAAGGTTCAATCGTGGACGGGAACACTGGCAAGAAGGACTGGAGTGGTTGAAGGTTGAAGTCCAAGTGACAGTGCCTCGTCAGTATAACGTCACACTCGAAACCGTATCTCATAGAGACATTCACATTGATAATAGGTAGGAACGGTAAGAGTTGAGTCTACAAATCCCACCTGATGCAAACGTACAGTTCCTCATAAACAAAATTCCCAACTTTTAGACTAAATAGGACTTACGCAAAATCCCATTGTTGCTGGCGGAATTGAAAAAATGGAAAATTGGAAGCGTCGAGGGAGGCACCTATTCTTTCATCCATCAATATCTGCGTTGTGCGTAAGCCCTGTTAAAATTGAAATTTTCCCATTTTTTGACATTATGCAACCTTTTTGCCGAAAACTGGGTCTTTAATAATAAAAGGGTGATCTTCTATAGACATAATTCGTAGTGTAAACTTTCAGTTTGCACACCCGAAGACGCAATCTAAATGAAGATTAATTTTTTAATTCGGTAATTTCCTAATGAGATCCGGTGCGGTTACAAACCGCACCTACCGGGCCTGGGGGAATATCAAATTACCGAACTATTTTCTGAAACTTCATACAGATTACGGTACAAAAGAGATGCGTCTCAAGACAGACAGTCCTTTGGTTTTCAAAAGGAGGGGTCCAGATACTCTCGTTTTCCGATCAGAGTTTGAGGTAACCGTGAATTACAGCTTTTGAAAAGTAGAAAGGAGTTAACAATGAAAAGGAATTGGTTGATTGTCTCAGTGTTAGCAATATGGGTTTTGGGGTTGAACTTAGCCTCTCAAAGTGGTGCTGATAAGATAAACATGGAGGATACATTGGATGAGAAGGCAACTTTACAGGTGCGTGCCTATTGGGAACCTATTGCAGATTCAGCACTGGATCTGCCCAATTATTCGCCGGAAAATGCAGCCATTTTCAACAATCTTTCACCGGCGCATCCGAGTCAGGAATATGAGGCAGACGCTTTCACAGTCTTCTTCCCCAACGCAGATGTTACCGTGGGAGACCTATGGGAACTTGATGTTAACAAGGTTATCCCCCTTCTTCGTCAATTTCACCCCGGGGCAACTGCTGAAATGCATATAAATCCGCATGGCTGGTATACAACAGCAGATCATCGTAGAGCTGTAATTGGTATGGAGTCAGACGGTGGCATCGCTTGTCTACGAGCACTGTCGTCCGGTTATGCGGAAATTGTCTTCAGAGTTCATGCGGAATTCCTATTAGATAAGGATGCTTCCGCTTACTTTACACCGGCACAATTTACTGGACGATTGGTACTGAATCGGAACAGCGGGACGATTCGAGAGTTTTGGCTTTATCTCCCTTCTCGCAATACCAATGTTGACATCAATGCCTTTAACGCAGCGGATATGGTTTTTGTCCCACGCATGGAACTTATCGGACAGAACGCAGATGATCAGAGTGATATTGTCTGGGAAACTACCATTACAGAAGAAGAGACGAAAGCGATGTTAATGGCTGCCTTCTACAAGTCTGCCGAGATCGAGAGGTTCCCTATTGAAGAGGTCATCGCGCAGGCACAAGCGAAGGATCGCCCTATTCATGTGCTGATGACATGGGGTGTATTTGACGATGAATCGTGCTGAGCGAGTGGCAAAACTTTGAGGACAGGTGTCCTCTCCAATTCAAAAATCATAAGACTTCTCAACGAACAATTTGTCAATGTATTCGTTCTTTTAGGGGACCTTCCTGAATTTCAGAGCGGTACGAAGGGAGAACCAGTCAGTAGATTGGCGAGCACGATTTCCACAACACTTGAAGAGGCTGTGGCACAACACAAAATAGGTCGCTCGGTAAACACTTTTATACTCTCACCCGAGTTAGAGTTGATAAGTCACTTACCCTATCGAAAACCGGGCGAGTCCCATATTGACAAGAAAAGGTACGAGACATTTCTAAAGGATGCTTTGGCGGTACTTAAGAAAGAGAAACACCCCGGAAACGGGAGTAGTCGACACGTCGCACTCAACGTTCTCGATGTTCAGCGAACTTCAGCGGAAGATGTAATGAACGCTTTCGTGGAAGCATTTAAGAATTTCGATTTAGAGACAACACGCTCGATGCTTACAGGAGATGCCAGAGAAACATTCGATAGTGATTTTGAGGAGATGCCAGAGGATATGCGTCCTCAGATACGTCAAATGTTGCGTCAGATGGAGATTGTGAGCAGCGAATATGTGGGTGATGAATTCCACTTCCGATTAAAGGTAGTTAAGATGGAAAAAATGGTTAAGATGCGAAAAGTGGAAGGTATTTGGCTCATTTATGATGTCACTCATTTATGATGTCAAGCGATTCAAATTTCAAAATTTAGTTCTCCTGCTGCTATCCTATTAGATATTCTCCATCTAAAAAGGATGCAGCAGGCGAACAAGTTAATTCATCCACCAAGGGAGTATTCCGATGGAAGAAAATGATGCTCAACTGATTCACAAAATCTTGTCAGGAGACGAAGAGGCATTCGGTGCATTAGTCCGAAAACATCAGAAGAGCGTTCACGCGCTGGCGTGGCGCAAACTTGGGGACTTTCATCTTGCCGAAGAAATTACGCAAGATGCCTTCCTTCGAGTATATAAAAGCCTCTCAACACTAAAAGATCCCAATCAGTTTGCTGGATGGCTTTATGTTATTGTAGATCGACTTTGCATTAATTGGATTCAAAGGAACAGATATGTGATGCAATCGCTGGAGGACACACCTATGGACGAAATAGAAGAAGCCTCTTACACACATCACGTATCGGAGCAATTAGACATGGAAACGACTGAACAACGGCGTAAAATCGTCAAAAGACTTCTGGAAAGGTTGCCGGAGAGCGAACGTACAGTGGTGACGCTTCACTATCTCGGCGAAATGAAAGTGAAGGATATTAGCAAATTTTTGGGTGTATCGGCGAACACAATTAAGAGTCGGCTCAGCCGTGCACGAAAGCGTTTGCAGGCACAAGGCGAAGAACTCTTGGTTAGTGAAGTGCTCGGTAGCGTACAATTGCCCGTCAACCTAACCGAGAACATCATACGAGAAGCCAATCGCATCAAACCTGTTCCTTCCACAAATGGCAAACCCGTAGTGCCATGGGCGATAGCCGCGTCAGTCGCTATTTTGGCTACACTTACTCTCGGAATCAGCAATAAATATCTATCCCGTTTCCAGCAGCCGTATAGTTTGGAGGCAGCCTCTGAGATAAAAGTCGATATTGTGGAGGCAATCGCGAACCCTGCCATCCAGGTTAAACCCGTCGTGAGAACACAACTCGGTAAAATGAACATGTCGGGTAAGAACAACCAATCCAATTCACAGACAGATATGTACCGGTTTACAGGTCCGCAAATACAGGAAACAGCAGAATCGATGGGAGAAACACAGCTAATTCAAACAGAGGTCTTAGACTTTTTTCGGACACCAGAGAGAGGGCATCAGGATTATACTGTTGTAAGAATCGATGCCACGGCGTTTGAAAACGGCGGCATGCTCACCATTGAGATCCGGGTCGGTAGTGGCAAAGCGGCAGGTTCGTTTGATCTGTTTCATGGAAACAGTGAGCTGCCTACAGAAGGAACACCGGACAACACCCTTGCACATGAGTGGGGAATTTCACCCGGTGAAACAGCAATAATCGCCTATCGGTTCGATCAAGGTCAAGTCTTTCAATTAGGTGCTACTGGTGACTGGTTCAGCGAAAAGGGGAGCGTTAACGCTTTTCACGCGCGAATTTCTATTCGGGAACTCTCCGTAGTTACGCCTTAATAACGTAATACTTGGCTTCCCAATCCCTTCAATTTTTGTCAGGAGATTTGAAAATGAAAACGTTAGGTATCGGTTGCTTGATTTTTGTGCTGTCTTTGCAATATGGATTCTCGGATGAGACGCTTACCGCTAACAGGATCGTACTCACCCTTGACAATACCTCCAAAACGCTTGTTAAAGGATTCATTGCCCCGATCGAGTACACCCAAGACAACTTCCATGTGACGTGGGATGCACTGGCGAATCTACGAGTCGCTGAGCCTGAAAAGTCCCATTCTGCTTCAGTGTTTCAGGCATTTCTCCCGACCGAAGCGCGTTTGCAGAAGGCAAGAGAAAAACCGTTTTTGCAGGAATTGCAGAGACTTCTTCACGAAAATCCTACAAGAAAAGGAAAGAGTGTTTCTGTTGGCGAAGTCTGGCAGATTGAAGAGGACGAATTACTGGAATTGCTGAGACAACTTCACCCCAATCCAAATTTGGATATGCACCTCAATCCGGGAGATTCGCGTGGGGCGTGGGCGTGCCTGCGCGCTTACAACGCCGAATTTGCGGATATTGTATTCCGTATTCATGCAGAGTTTAAGTTAGAGAACGGCTGGTTTACACCCTCACAATTTACTGGGCATCTTATCATCAATCGAACCGAAGAGAAAGTCGCCTTCTTTCGGATGTACGTTCCTGAGGGGACACTCAACTTCGATGTCAACCGCTATCATGGTGCAGGTCCCTCTTTTGGTACAGATA
Source organism: Candidatus Poribacteria bacterium (assembly GCA_965208635.1). Lineage (GTDB taxonomy): Bacteria > Poribacteria > WGA-4E > WGA-4E > WGA-3G > WGA-3G. Next base: position 2,313,609 of record OZ242349.1, on the reverse strand, counting down.
TCGGCTTTTGTCCACAAATCGAACTCCGTGCCGGTGTAAAGGATATAGTTCAAGACACCCAATTTTCTGAAGCAATAACCTTAGCGGAAGCCAAGCATGCCTTGATACTCCGTTTTTACAAATCACAACAAATCAACTGGATACCGGCAGACGAAGCGTTGGAAATGGCACAGGCACAACAGAAGCCGATTCACGTTGTTTCCACAGATGGTCCGCTTGATGACGAAGCATGCTGAGGGAGCGGCAAAAATTTGAGGGCAGTTGCTCTCTCTGATGACCGGAACATCGAATTTTTAAACGAGAATTTCATTAACACATGGGTGCTCAATACCGATATGAAACGCTTGCGCGATGCCAAAGGTATTGACGCAATGCCGCCTTTGACCCAAACAATCGTTCGGGCGTGGAAAAGACTCTCACCTGTAGATTGTTTAATTATCTCGCCTGCTCTTGAACTCATGGGCAGGCAACCCATCAATGAACTCTCGCGGCATAACAGACACAAGAGGGCAGAACACTACCGGTTGTTCCTTATAGAATCATTAGCAGGAAAACGTCCGGGATTGGGTAAGAAAGACCCGACCCGTTTGGCAAGCAACCGTAATATTTCTCTGACCCCTATGCAATCCTCCATAGAGATATTAGACACTTTTCAGATACCTGAGGCAGGCTCTCAAGATTATACTATCGTAGAAATTGATGCCACAGCGTTTGAAAACGGTGGCATCCTCACTATTGATATTCAAGTCGGCAGGACAGCTCCAGTAGGTTCGTTTGATCTTTTCGATGATAATAACGAATCTTCTACAGAAGGAATGCCTGAAAGAGCACTTGCACACGCATGGGGGATTCAACCCGATGAAACAGGAACAATCACATATCGATTTGATAAAGGACCGGTTTTTCAATTGAGGGCTACCGGTGGTTGGGTTGATGAGAAGGAAAGTATCAACGCTTTTCGAGCACGAATCTCCATTCGGTAATCCATCAATCAAACCAAATAGTTACGTGCATTTACAAGGAAAGATTCTTTTAATTAAATTGAGGTTGAAACATGTTACGCACACTGATACACCAAGAACTTTTAGCCCATCTGATGAGCGCGCGATTCCTTGCCGCTATTGTGATTACGCTTCTGCTCGTTGTTGCCAATACGATTGTGTTAATTGACGACCATAAAAACCGAGTAGCGAGTTACAGCCAGCAAGAAAAAGTTCATCGTGAGAAGGCGGTAGCAGCGGAAACCTATTCGAGGTTGGAACTTTTTGTTGAACGCCCTCCGAACTCCCTAAGTCCTTTTAGTGCGGGATTGGACAAGCGACTGGGAACCACCGTCGAAATTTATCACGGAGACGTGCCGATGATTTCAAGTATCTCCGCACGAAACTTGGAAAATCCTTATCTAAATCTCTTTTCACAGATTGATTTGGTATCCATCTTTCAAATCGTATTAAGCCTACTCGCCTTACTTTTCGCTTACGATGCAATTGCAGGCGATTGGGAAAGAGGCACCTTGCGTTTGGTTATCTCACATCCGGTGCGGCGTGGGTCTATTCTGTTTGCGAAATATATCGCTGCCATGATATGCTTGCTGCTGCCTGTGCTAATGAGTCTGCTGATGGTACTGATTTTGTGCTCCCTCGCCAGTTCGATCCAACTCAGTACAACGGATCTGCTCCGGATTGGAGGGATAGTCTGGACAACGATTGTCTACTTATCCGTTTTCTACCTCATCGGCCTGCTGATTTCTACAACAACCCGCCGCACTGCCACTTCACTGATGTTCTGTATGTTTTTATGGGTAGCTTTAGTGCTCGTCTATCCGAACTGGAGTCGGTCCGCCATCAACCCAGTGGGCGATATGCGCGCCGAGGGACAGTCTACAAGTCAACAGATTGAACAGATTTGGGAAGAAGCCGACAGGGAAGAACAGCGGTTCTTAGCAAACAGTCCCCTTGAGGGGGATCCCCCCAGGTTTAACATAGGATATTCAGGGTCAAGCTCCCGTAGCGGCAGAAGGTATGGGTTTAATATGACCAAAGTGGACGCGGATTCAGAACCGTCCATCCCACATTTCCAAAACTATCAGGCATTCATCAATGCGACGCACATCCGCCTGGCAGAAAAAGTTGCGTTGATACGCGAACAACGCTTAGCGCGGACAGACATCCGGCAAGCAACGTGGGATAAATGGTTGATGAAATTCAGTCCTGCAAGTCTTTATACTTTTGCAACCTCCGCCTGGGCAGGCACCGATTTAGATGGGATGTTAGATTTTAGTCGTGCTACCCAAGGATACCGCCAGATGCTGATTGACTATTTTCACGATAAAGACGCGTTTGCCAGTCGACAATGGTTTGCTTCTGACCAAGGGGCTGTGGATTGGTGGGACTTGCCAAGGTTTCGCTTTGAGCGGGCGGATGTCTCGGAAAACGCACAACGCGCCTTAGCAGATGTGTCCCTCCTTTTCCTCATGAATCTGATCCTGTTTATGGTGACATTTCTGATTTTCATTAAAGCTGAAGTGTAGCCGTGAAGGATTTAGTCTGAGGAGAGACTAAATCCGTTCCTTGTATTACATTCCTCGACCCTCCGAAGGAGAAAACACGATGATCGGACATATCGTTAAAAGAGAATTCTTTGACCATCTCAACAGTCTCCGCTTTGCTCTGACTGTTCTCATCATGGCGGCATTGATGATAACCAACGCCGTGGTGCATCTTCAGAGTCATCCAGGCAAGATTCGAAGGTATTCCGAGAAAGTTGTCACCGACCAAAACAAATTGCAATCGCAGACGGACCTCTATCAGTTGCTGAAAAAAGGGCCCGGTAGACTTTACAAACACCCCTCCGCGCTGACTTTCATTGCAGACGGAGGCGATGCTTTTCTGCCGGGGTCGGGAACAACAAGTTGGGGATCTTGGAGTAGAACTGCGGGATTTAGCGGACAGGTAAAAAGCATCTGGTCGTTGGATTATCCGACCGCTAACCCGAATGCGCGAGACCTGCGTCCGAAAGCAACAAAGATAGACTGGGTATTTATCATCACCTATCTGCTCTCTTTCATCCCACTTCTGTTTACGTTTGACGCGCTCTCTGGTGAAAGAGAAAGGGGAACGCTTCGGTTGTGCCTCGCGAACTCAATTTCTCGCCCCGCGCTGTTGGTCGGAAAGTTCTTAGGCACCCTGATAACCGTTCTCATTCCGTTCTATTTCGCGGTACTGTTGAATCTAACAGTGATTTCTTTAGATAGCTGGACACAGTTCGAGGTGGCGGACTGGGGACGTTTGGGAATGATTCTGCTGATCGCTTCAGGCTATGCCAGTATCTTCATCGCAGTCGGGTTGATGGTGTCCGCCAGCACGCGCGATAGTCGAGTGAGTCTTGTTGTGTTACTGATTGTTTGGGTCGGACTCGTTGTCTTTATGCCTTCTACCCTCGGCACACTTGCCACAAAATGGATGTCTCCTGTCCAGACCGCTCACCAACGAGAAATGGCAAAAAGGAGCGCGCTCGATCAGATTAACGATGATTTTGACGAGCAAATGCGGAAGAAACGAGAGGCGCGAGAGGCGCGGTTGCCAGTAGCCAATCTTCTCAATAGACTCGAGGAACTCTGGAAAACCTCGCCGGAAGAGGCAGAAAAATTGGCGAAGGAGAACGAGGAAGAACTCAGATTAGCAATGGCGCAATTGGAATCCCAAAAGGCAGATGCGGAGGAATTGCGCATTAGGGCTGAACTCGTCAACAAAGATGTTGAGATTCGGGAACGGTTGAACCGCGAGCATCTAACGGCACAACTCGCACAGGTCCAGCGTGCAAGAATGGTAACTCGGTTCTCGCCGGCAGCGATTGTCCAATACGCCCTTGAATCAATGACTGGCACAGGATTGAACCGGCACTTGCAATTCCTTGAAGGTGTACATCTTCATATCAGACAGTTTCGAAACTTCATCACTGAAACCGATAGTGCCGATACAGAGAGCCTCCATATCCTCGGAGTCCCTGAAGGAATGTCTCAAAAGCCGATTTCACCCCAAGCACTTCCAAGCTTTGCGGATAAGATCACTTTTAGGGATACCTTCAATGCAGCGATAGTGGATATGCTGCTACTCATTTTATTGTTGGGTGTGTTTCTTTCAGGTGCCTTTCTCGTCTTCATCCGTTCCGATGTATGAACCTCCACATCCGACCTGTGAGAACTTGATTTGTCTTATGGGCGACACCGATTTAGGAACTTCTTTGAAGAAATGGTGTATAACTAAGTGTAAAGTAACAGAAGTTTTTACTATCTTTTTTCGGTGAAGGGTTTCTAATAGACAAAACCTTCAGTTTGTTTAGATTAGAATTTAGACTTTTTACAATTTTTTTCAAATTATGCAACCTTTCTGCCCTTAAAACGCGTCACTATGACATAAGCCAAATATCGTTTGGAGGCTAAACCTGAAAAATAGGATGAAGGAATACAATTCCTCTCGGGTTAAAAGAATAAAGGAGATGCCTAAAAATGAAAAGTCCTCTTTACAGTGTAGGCGTTCTCTTCAGACTTCCACTTTTCACAGTTTTGGGACTCGCTATTTTTTTCGGGTGTTCGACCTACTCGCACACCCAGAGACACACTTTTACAAGCGAAACACCGAATATCCGATTGCGTGAATATATTGAATTCAACTGGTCAGCAGCCCCCAATCACAAAAAGTATACTGGGGCCCAAAACGCACGTGAACTTATGCAAGCATTGAATACAGACTACAACCGTGGGCATTCAAAGACCGAGGTGAGCATTCATCATAAAGGCACTGGGATAAAAACGACAAATTATGGCAGCACCTTTACAGAGCGCGAGATAGATGCAAGATACGCACGAGAGGAATGGCTTCAACATCTTCTGGACAGAGGTGTCACCATAGAAAATTTCGGTGATTACTCACGCTACCTATCAAAACGGCACACTTTGGCACTTCTTGAAGACAATCCAAATCTGCGGCAGTCAGGCATTTTCGATATTCCACCGATGGACGATTGGGAAGCTTACAAAGTGGCTTATATTGATAAGTTGGTAAGTGCCCCTATTAAGCTTCTGAAAACGACAGAACACTCTGGTCGCAGCGAGAATGGACCCTTTCACTCTGTCAATATTATTGAGAACTTTTACGCTGGCGAAGCAGAAACTGATAAAACTCTTCCTTGAAAATTCCTTAGATTTCCAGTACCATACAGAAAAAATCAATGATAGGAGGAATCCCATGTTAGAAACCCGTGATCTTACGAAAGTCTATAATGAAAGCGTTTTAGCCGTCAACAAATTGAACATGAAAGTGGAGGATGGTGAAATCTATGTCGTTCTCGGCGCGAACGGTGCCGGGAAAAGCACGACCATCTCTATGCTACTGAACTTCATCGAACCGACGAGCGGCACTGCGCTGATAGGCGATATTGAGATCCCCAAGTTCCCACTCGAAGCGAAGAAACATCTCGCTTATGTTTCGGAGAACGTCGAACTCTACCGCAACTTTACAGCGCGGCAAAATCTCTCCTTTTTCGCAAAACTCGGCGGACGCAAGAAGGTATCCAATGAGGAACTCGATGCTACGCTTGGACGCGTTGGTCTACCGGAAGAAGCCTTCACGCGACGCGTCAAGACCTTCTCTAAAGGGATGCGGCAACGTTTAGGTATTGCCATTGCGATTATGAAAAACGCACAAGCCGTCCTGCTTGATGAACCGACTTCAGGGTTGGACCCCAAAGGTGGTGCTGATTTCCTGAATCTGCTGCGTGAGTTGAAGGAGGAAGGGAAAGCGATTTTCATGTCAACACACGACATTTTCCGAGCGAAAGAGATTGCCGACAGGATAGGGATTCTGGTGCAAGGCAACCTTGAGCGTGAGTTAACGCGCGAAGAGATTCAAGCAGAGGACCTCGAAGCGTTGTATCTGCACTATGTTGCTGGATACGAACCTGAAGAAGTTTAAACCGAACTGTTTTAGAAGGGTAAAAATATGGATGGATGGAAGCTTGTGCTGATATTCATGAGCGCGATAGGGTTATTGCTGCCCACTCTATTGGCAGGGGAGTCCGAGGAGATCCCACCTGTTAGCAATGATAACATTCCGAAAACCAAAGAGGAACAGAACCGTCAAATCCTGATAGAAATCGATCGCCTGACGATGGAATTGGCAGAAAAGCTGATGAAGAAAAAGAAGGTGGACCTCGAAAATCTCAAGGCGATGATGATGGAGGAAAACAATATCGTCACCGTCTCCGAAGTGAATAAAGCCGAGGAGGCTTACGAACGCGCCGTCGATGAATATGAACAGGCAAAATTGACGCTGCAACAGACGGAGCTTGACTCATTGAAAGATGAATGGCATATCACCGTTGAAACAACAAGACTCTATGAATCTGCCGATGGTCGGGAGTTGTTCTCAATTACCTTACGGAATAGTTCGTCTCCCGTCAAACTTGTTGAAAGTTCAAAAGTGCTCGGACGCGAGATTATCATCAGCGCACAGATTGACAACATCTTCGTTGCGATTAAAGAGCAGGAAGGTTTTGGTACAAGCGGAGCAACCATCACCGAACCTTATGAACAACGCATTGAAACGCTCAAAGAGGGTGAATCCGTCACGCTGGAGTTTGAACTCATAAAAGAGAATGTGCGCGATGTCGTCGTTGAGTTGACGTACTCAGGTGAAGTTGACGAGAAAAACATTCACCTCAAACAAGAAGATCCGTATATCTCTGTGGTGTCCGCGAGGCGTTACAAGGAGGGCGACCGACGGCGTCTGGAAGTCGTCCTGATCTATGGGGCACTGAAAAGCGAGACAGAGGAAGCAGATGCTAACACAGCACAAGAAATCAACAACGTCTATGTCTCTATCAAAGACGAGACGGAATCTATCATCGGTTATCCTTATGAACCTCGGATTCCGACGATGAAAGACGGACAGGAAAAAACCCTTGACTTTGAACTGCGGCGGAATGTGGACAACATCATCGTTAATCTCAAATACCTTGATGAGGATATTTCCTACAAAATCCATCTTGAGGAGGACACGCGCTACATCTCTATCCTGAGTGCGAAGAAGTTTCGTGTTGACAACCAGATGATGGTGACAATTCAGTTGCAGAACACGTCGACAACCGAAGCGATGTCGAGTGATGCGACGCCTGAAGAGATTGCCGCCGCAAACGAGATTCGTGGAATTTATGTCTCCTTACTGGATGTCACCGATGACACGAACATCGTCAAGCCGTATGAAGAGAAGATCGCAGTCCTGGGTTACAATGAAGCCGTAGATCTGACGTTCCAACTCCAGAAAGATGTTGAGAGCCTGAAGGTATCGTTAGATTATCCTGAGCTTGACGAACCCGATATGCGCTTGATTTATCTGCAAAAAGAGTCTGCGTTGGACGTCGTCAATGTCAGTTCGCTGCGTTTTTCACAGGAAGGCAACTTAGGGAGCAGCGTCACCTACGATTTGACGCTCGATCGGTTAGCGGAGACGGAGAATACCTTCCAGTTGCGCGTCATTAACCTCCTGAATCGGCTCTCCTTTGAGTTCCAAGACCCGGAGACAAAGTCTCGGCAGTCGCAGGTGAAATTTACACAGGAACAATCAAAACGGAACCTATCGTTGATTGTCTATCTTCCAGAGGAGCTGGATGCGTCCTACCTCGATAGCACGCTTGAGTTCTACGTGGCAGTGCTTGATGAGGCGGAGGCAAATGAACTCGGGGGTGTCAACAATCGTTTGGATTTATCTGCTGATAGGATTGCGGGTATTCAAGGGGGTGTGGAACGGTTTGAACTGATTCCAAAGGGAGTGCCGGAGATTGAGGTATTCGTGCCGAACGCCTTCCAGACGATCAAGATCGGCGAAGAGGTGAACATGACAGCGACGTTGAAGAACATCGGCACCCGCGATCTCGTTGACATTCGTATGCTTGTCGACGTTAATACGGATTGGAAATACACGGTCATCCCCGAAGTTGTTAGCACATTGGCACGCAACGAGGAGACAGAGATCCAACTGACGTTGAGTCCGCCTGCGGACATCGGTGTGGGAGAATATCAAGCGAAGTTGAACGCTGAAGTCACCGTCGATAACCGTAAGTTTGAGGCACGCGACCGTTCGATCACAGTGCAAGTGGAGTCTCAAACACAAATGTCGGTGACGACGTTGTTGTTCGGTGCGTTGATCCTGCTGATGATTGGGATTGTTATCGTCACAATCCGTATCAGTCGACGTTGAGAAATAGTCGTCAGTACGGAAAACCTTTCGGGTTTTCCTTTCAGTGTTCAGTTATCAGTCACAAGAGGTGTTAGAACTACCAAAACCCTCTTTAACTGATAACTGTTAACCGACAACTACCAAGTGGAGATTGTAGTGAGCAAAAGGTTAGCAAAAGTATTAGCGGTCTGCCTATTTTTTATTATGGGTAGCACCATTTCAGCGCAGCGGCTGGTCATACTTCAGCCAGCACGCGCAATCGAACTCGCGCTACAGAACAACGAGGCGGTGAAAAAGGCGGAAAAAGTGGTGGAACACGCCAAGGCAAACCTCCGCGTGTCCAAAGCCATTTATCTACCACAGGTGGGTGTCACCGGCGAATATCAACGCCAAAAAGATGGCGATATTGATGACAGAGATTATCTGACTCGTGCCCAGATGAGCGTGCTCCTTGCACAATTCGGCGAAATCCCTGAAGGTCTCGATGCTGCCCAGGAGGATGTCCGCAAGGTAGAGATTGAATACGAACGCGCGAAAAAGCAGAGCGTTCACGATGTCCGCAATCTCTGGCACAATATCATCCTCACACAGGAAGAGATTCAGGAACGTCGTGCGATTGAGGTGGAACTGAATAAAAAACTGAAAGGCACACAAATCAGGCACGCAGAAAAACGCATCCCTTTCCTCAGTCGCCTCAATACGGAACTTGAACTCTCCGAACAGCAACTCGCTCTCAATGAGTTGCAACGCAGACTCGATGTGGACACTGCGGAACTCATTCGTCTCACCGGACTTGATCCACTGGCACAAGTTACACTCTCCCAACCTCTTCCCGATGATGACGTAACACTGGAAAGTGCCGTTGAACTCGCACTCGCAAACAACCTTGATTTACGCGACTTACAAGGCGATATCGTGCGTCAAGAGCGGCTCGCCGCAGAGACAATCTGGAACCGATTTCCTGAACTTTCTGCCGAAGCGCGCTACAAAGATCTTCACGTGTTGCTGGAACAACACGAACGGAACCAAACATGGGACGCAAAGGCACTCTACGATCCAGTGATACTCGATCGCGAGCGAGATGCATCAAGTATTTTTCAAACCAACCCACGGACACAAGATGGGTGGGAACTGCGTTTCAACTTCAATATCCCACTCTACGATGGAAACAGAACTAAGCATCTTCGCGCCGTAGAACTCGCAGAATTAGAACGGCTCCAGTTAGAATATATCGAAAAAACAAAGTCAATCCGTGTAGAGGTGCGACGTGCCTATCGTGCGGTGGCGAATGCTAAAGAACGGGCGGAGATCGAAGAAACACGGGTGAGGATTTTTGAGCAAAGGTTACGAACCATAGAACGCGTGCTGGATGAAGTCACGGTTGAAATACCGGGATACCAAAATATGACCTACAATGATGCGTTTGAAACACAAGCACAATTTACAGTGGCACAACGTGTCTTTTATCAAACACGTCGAGATTACGCTAAGGCAAAGGAACAGCTCCGAGAAACAATGCAATGGATCGAATAGTTTTTTAACTATTTAATCTGGTCATCGTTCCACTACGTTCCACGATGGTTTTTGTTAAAGTCAAAAACCTGCTCAAGGTTTGAAAAGGATTTTGACCTTACCGAAGACCTGTGCGGAATGTAATGGAGCACAGCCCAAGAGGCCATAATTAAAAAAATGAGAAGTGATTTAACAATACACACTGAACTCAACGATTTCGATGAGCAGGAACTCGTTGCCCGTGCCCAAAATGGAGATACGGAGGCGTTTAACCCACTCGTGTACAAATATCAGCAAAAAATCTACAATCTGATTTATCGAAAGGTTCGTGACCGTGAGACAGCGAAAGACCTCTGTCAAGAAGTGTTCTTGACAGCATGGCAGGCACTGCCCAACTTCAAGGGAGAATCCGTATTTTACAGTTGGCTTTACCAGATTGCTGTTAATCGTAGTATTGATTTCCTCCGCAAACGAAATAGGCGGCATGTTATAGGATTCGAGGAATTACCTCAGAACGCAGACGATACACTTCAAATGACCGAGGTGCAACCTTCGCCTTGCGCCCTTCTCGAAAAGAAAGAACTCGAACACATCATCCGTAAAGCTATCCACCAGTTGCCTCTTACCCAACGCCGTGCCTTTTACCTACGTCACTGGGAGGAACTCCCGATAAAAGAGATTGCATCACGTTTGGGCAAGTCAGAGAACACTGTTAAAACATACCTATACCACGCACGTCGGAAACTCCAGAGTCTGCTGCTTCCCTACCTACGAAATGAATCTCTCGCCTGGTACACGGAAACTTGAATCCAATTTTTTAAAAAATTTCTTGGAGACACTGTCTGATGTAAGGCACATCGTCCACCCACAAGCCATTAACACCACCTGATTTCTGCGACGAGACCGCCCAAGCGACATCTTTCGCCGTCTGAATAAATCCCGCATCTACAACAATCCCGTTCGCTTGGAGTTGCTTGACTTGGCGCGTAACAGTCCGCGTGAAAGTGTTATAAAGTTCAAAGTGATTAATTCCACTCCAGCCTAAAATAATGCGGTTCGCATCAATAGCAGTCGCCGCCTTGAGGAAATTCGCAGCAGGATTAATGAGAATCGCGCTTGTCTGCAACTTCGGTTCTAAACGTTTAGTATCTACAAGTAGATGTTTTCGTAAGTAAAAAGTGAGAATATTGACAAGGTGAACGACTTCAAAATGGCGAATCCGTTCCACGATGATTGGGAGTAATTCTGGTGTGTCCGCCTTCGGCTCAACGAAGCACGGCATTTGGTTTTCCCGTGCGAAATGGAGTGCGTCATCAAGGTGAGCAACAGGTTCATTAGATGCCTCCATTGTTAGTTGCTGTACCTCTTTCCAAGTGAGTTCACTGAGGGATTTGGAGCACCCTGTAGCTTTCTGAATACTGTGTTGGTTGAAGCCAACGTGAATTAGGACAGGCTGTTTATCTTGGGTGAGACAGACATCACACTCATATCCATCAGCACCGTCCGCCAACGCCCGCCTGAAGGAAGCAAGGGTGTTTTCGGGAGCACGTCCCATGCCGCCTCGATGTGCCAAGAGTTTAATCTCCATTTTTTAATTTTACCTTGCGGTTCGATCAGGTGGGCTGCGCGGATGAAGTGCTTCCGCGTAGAGCCGCCTGCGCCGATGTTGCAGGCTACATGGTTTGGTTTTCGCTTTTATGGAACACAGTCCAGAAGTCCGTAGTTAAAGAACCTTTTTGTGCCACATTCGCTCAAAGTTATCTTGGGGAGCAAAACCCAAGATACGTTTCGTTTTGACATTCGAGAACTGCTGATGCGGTAAATCTGCGAAGATATTGAAAATCTCACAGCGTGATGGGAGGGCTTCCAAATCAATCTCCAAACCCAGTCGGAAGGCTTCACCTGCGTCCCTCCAACTGACAGAAAACGGATTGAGATCGGTGCCGTCTGCTTGATCGTCGTGCTCCCGGAAACTGAGGAACAGATAGCAGAGGACATATATGTCGTAATGCTCAGTGAAGACCTTACAGATTTCCTGTCCTAACCCCTTGGTTAACGGATAGAGTCCGGTGCTTGTGTGTGGTGGAACATCAGGGTTAATCTCGTAATCGTAGGTGGTATAGTCATCCCCTTGGATGGTGAAATGTGGTCCCGTATTGATAACGCGACGGATACCGTGTTCGACAGCGGCGCGCATTGTATTGTAACATCCACGCGTACTCACATCAAAAGCCAATTGCCGATCGTGTCGTAGGACGGAGCAATTGAGAATCGCGTCCATCCCCTCAGCCGCTCGCATCACCTGATCCAGTGAACCGACATCAATGTGCATCGATTCATGTTTCGTTTCAATCTCGTTGATGTCTGTGACGCGCAACGTATAGTAAGGTTCCAACGCCTTGACGACATGCGGTCCAAGATACCCGTTACCACCTAAAATAAGAACTTTCATTTTTTAATTTTCCTTGCGGTTCGCTCAGATAGGATTTGGGATTGACGTTCCTTTACGTAGAGTCGCCCTCCATTATATTACGGGCTACAATTTTGGTTTAGAAACAGCAGGGAAGGCTACCTATCGGCTATGGCACGAATTGCGGATCAAACTTCAGATGCCCCTTGGCTTTCCCGATCGAGAAACGGGAACCGGGGAATTCCGACTGGATGTGAAAGATTCGCCACGGCGAGGACGATTCAAGCGCACCTTGAAAGGCAGCGACTGCATCGTTCATCTCAAGCCACATTGAATCCGGTTCGGCGGTTGCTGCAGCATTAGCAGTAACGAGATTACCGAGACGAAGACACGTCACGTTGAGTTTGCCTTCGCGACCGAACTCTCTACACGTGAACTCGCCAAGATGCTTTGAAAGCACGAAACCGTCGACAGAAGGACGAGGTCGCCAACTCTCTGTAACCGTCCAGTCCTCACCGTGTTGCTCAAAGAGACGGAGCGTGCTCGCGTAAATGGCGTGTTTCACGCCCTCTTCCGATGCAGCCATCAGTAGGTTATAAGTGCAGCGCGTTTGATAATCGATAGCGTAATTGTTGGGCTGGTCGGCTTCAGCAAGGAGATCAGAGGGTATTTCAGCGATGTGGATAATGGTATCTATGCCGCGTACCAGATCGTTGGTTGACTCATCGTGTCCAAGTGCGCTTTGTACGAACGTTCCCTCAACATTGTCAACAGGATACAACTCTGTCAAGCGGAGCGTGTGTTCTTCCGCCAATGCTCCCGCTACGTTGCGCGCCAGTTCAGAACCAGCGGAGGTCATCAAGATATTCATTTTTCAATTATTCCTTGGCAAGTAGTATCGGTATCATTAAAAGTTTAAAACTCTATGCGCAAAACAACTCTACAAGGCTCCTCGAATTTTTGCCGCGATGCTGCCGATTTCCTCCATATTCCCTTCGCTCGGTCGCCACGGTAACCGAAGCGGGTCGCCTTCCCATCGTGGGATCAGGTGGAGATGGAAATGGAAAACAGTCTGAAATCCCGCGGCTTCATTTGACTGAAATAGATTAAGCCCGTCAGGGTTCAATGCAGTCCGGATCGCGTTTGCGAGCAGAATCGCGGTTTGCATAATTTTACTGCCTACTTCTGTAGGCATATCATAGATATTTCGATAGTGCTGCTTCGGTATAACAAGGGTATGCCCCGGGTTCGCGGGGGCAATATCCATAAAAGCGAAAACATATTCATCTTCATACACCGTGGCTGCCGGAATGTCACCAGCGACAATCGAACAAAAGATACAATCCATTTTTTAATTTATGGCCTCCTGGACTGCCTTCCATTGGCCCAAGCCGCGTGTGGGCTTGCGGGACAATACAGGCAGGTTTTTGGTCACGTCGCGACTGGATCTGGGAATTTGTACGGTTAAGACACTCGGTCTAAAAAGAATATCATCTTTCCATTATTTTGGCAAATTCGGGACAGAGGATCAACTTCCCTAACGATATGTTTTAAATCCAGCCTCCACACGCGTTTTACGATAGAGGTTCAGCACATTACCCTCAACACGTGCAGTCACCTGTCTGCCATCGCTGAAGGTCACCTGAAACTGTGTATCGGAGTCCTGTGAGATCTTCTCTGTCGTCGGCAACGGGATATCCTTCTGCTTCGCCCACTCCTGAATCAATTTCGTAAGAGCATCGGTGTCGCTCGGTGCGGATTTTGCGTCCTTCAACTCGATGGTGAAAGCCGGCATGCTCTTCTTAACGTAGTTAAACCAACGCGCAGTCCGTAGGAACGGCACGAGCGCCTGCAGTGCTTCAGGAGTGCCAATACGACCCAACGCCTCTGAGGAGAAGCCACGCACATACGCCGACTCGCTCATCAAAGCCTCGCCTAATGCGGGGATAGCCTCTGTGGCATCTGGTCCAATACGGGTTAACGCCTGTGCCGCGAAGAACGCTAAATCTGTATCTTCGCGATCCTCCAGAATTTCTATCAACGCGGGGACTGTTTTCGATACCGGTACTTTAATCATACCCAATGCCGAGGTTGCATGACGACGCACTTCTTCCGATTCATCGGTTAATAACGCAATAAGCCCATCAACTGCTTCTGCGGCGACAGGACCCATTTCGGCTAATGCATACGCCGCTGAAGCGCGTACGTTCTCGCGTTCGTCCTGCAAAGCCGTGATGAGCGCAGGCACGGTTTCCGATGCCCCCGTTGCCGCGAGCCCGTGTGCGGCATCACAGATATGGAGAATCGGTTCCATATCAAACGCCTCTTTCTCTGAATCAAGAGCGTCAGCGAGCGGTTCAACGGCGGGTTTCCCAATCGCACCGAGGGCATAGATGGCATTCCGACGGACGGGTTCATAACTATCTTCAAGCGCATCTACCAGTGCGGGGACAGCCTCGGCACCATCCGTGCGCATAAAACCTAATTCATTCGCCGCTTTCATACGTCCGTTCGGATCACCTGTTTTCAATGCCGCAACCGCTGATGCTACATCCATCGTGGTATCTGGACGGTCAGTGTCATATAGATCGGTTTTTCCGTACATCCAATTCCAGATATATGTCCAGAGAATCTCTGCATCGTAAGGGACATGGTTGACTTCAGGTGGTTGCCACATAGAGGTGTCACTGTTCCATGAAGGTACTGTCGGTTGCTCGGTACGCATAAAGACGAATTTCATGCCGTAGCGATTCAGAGGAACATAATTCTGTAGGAACGAATGCACCATATCGAAGTGCATAATCCACACCCTACCGAGTTCACCGGACATCGGAACGAGATTACGATTTAGGAAATTCTCGGAAAGCAGTCGTGTCCCGTTCCCACCCTGTGCATGCATCTCATGCCGTTGACGTTCGCCATCCAGCATAAATTCTCGGACATATTGCGTCCCTGGAATGATACAGGTCGGTCCCTGCTCAGCGAGGCAAGATTGCGGATAATAAAAGAGAATCGCCCAGCGAGGCGTTCGGTGTCGTGGTCGTTTTCCACCGGCGTGTCCATCCTTATGAAGCGGCATCATTAATCGTTCTTCGCCACTTTCTTTTCCACTCGGAGTGCTTCCTGCAAAATTGGGATGGCAATGCCGATGCGGGTGCATGACATACCCGTTCCCCAAAATGCTGGTGAGTGCACCGCGCACCTCTGGGGACTCCAAGACTACCTGAAGTTCCGGTACCAACGGCAAAATGTTATTGAGCGGGTTGTGTTGCCTCTCGCCTCGGAAATCCGTCGCCCCAGCAAAGAGTTCGTCGGTTTTGTCGTAGATGGTTTCGTGGATATGTGTCGGCACGTCGGCGGTGACGTTGACATACCCGTTCACAATAAAATGGCGAATCTGTTCATCGTTTAATTTAATTTTTCCTTGCGGTTCGGTCAGCTGGGTTTCACCTATCAAGAGCCTTCCCGTATATCCGCCCTCCACTTCGTTACGGGCTGCGTATCAAGAACCTGCGCGTAATAAAGCGCAGGCAGATGCCCATAAATTAAAAGTTTTTTTAATACCATGCTGCCTTATTGACGACGTTCTGCAACGGTGCCCCGTCGGCGAACCGACGCGCGTTTTCCAAAAGAATCTCAAACCGTCGTCCCGGAAGGTTTTCTGCATCTTTCACAGCGATATGTGGTGTTATTAACACATTGGGCAGATGCCACAACGGACTTTCGGCTGGTAGCGGTTCTACCTCAAATACATCCAAGCCACATCCCGCAATGCCCCCCTGCTCAAGGGCGTCAATAAGGTCGGCGAGCTTCGTCGTCTTACCGCGTCCGATGTTAATGAAGTAAGCCGTCTGTTTCATCAGTGCGAAACGGTCTTTGTGCCACATCCCTTCGGTTTCAGGTGTGTGGGGTGTCGTCGTTATCACAAAATCGGCGCGTGGAAGGAGCGTGTCGAGTTCTGCGGAGTCGTGTTTCTCTACAAAAGGCACTTCATACTCCCACCTCGGATCAACACCGATCACTTTCATCCCGAACTGATGGCAGAGTCGTGCGGTTTCATGTCCGATCCCACCAACGCCGACGATTAATGCTGTTGCTTGTGCGAGGTCGATGTATCCATTCTTACGGGCATCTTTCTCCCAAACGCCTTCACGCTGTGCATCCATATAATAGGGTAGCCCACGAGAAAGCGCGAGGACGAACATCATGATATGCTGCGAAATATGGTCGTTGTAAATGCCACGTGGGTTACAGGCGACGACGGGATGCTCAATCAACGCCGGATAATAATAACCGGGGAAGGGACCCGCAGCGGGGTTCTGTAGCCATCGCAAATTTTTCGCCAACGGTAGTTGTTCTGGTGACACCCAACCATAGACAGCATCTGCATCGGGAAGGTGTTCCGCTACTGCCTCGTCTGTTTCCGGTAAAACGACGGTGTATACGGATAATTCGTTTTGGAGACGTTCAGCCCATTCGCGTAACTCGGCATCCTGTGGCGGCATGATTATAAGTTTTGGCACGGGTTTTATTCCTCTCTGTAGATTTAAGGTCAAAGATAGTCCATTTTAGCACAGGGACATCAGAAGATCAAGACCTAATTATATTAAAAAAATGCTTGAATACCCTCCGGATTTCGGTATAATAGAGGTATTAGCAATTAGTGGA
Source organism: Candidatus Poribacteria bacterium (assembly GCA_965208635.1). Classification (GTDB taxonomy): domain Bacteria; phylum Poribacteria; class WGA-4E; order WGA-4E; family WGA-3G; genus WGA-3G. The sequence continues at coordinate 2,296,785 of OZ242349.1, read as the reverse complement.
AAACTCCAATTTAAAGCGTTGAGAAGCATTATGTCCTCGCCACTCAAAATCAATTTTGACAAAGGCACCCTCATCCTACAGAACGTCCCAGAGCCACTCCAAACACAATTGCCAGACACCCGCTGGGATGAACGTACTCTCACCTTCCGCGCGCCCGCTTACCGCTATCGACATATTATCTCGCAGTTACGCGCACATGATATTTTGTATGAGGACACAGCACGACAATTTTCAGTCGAACCCTTTACACACCAGCAAACAATGTCCCCCTATCCTTATCAGACCGAGGCGATAGACGCATGGCACGCCAACGGCAAACGTGGTGTGGTGATCCTCCCTACCGGTGCTGGTAAAACCTTTATCGCGATTCTGCTTATCGCTGATACGCAGCGTCCCACACTTGTACATGTGCCGACAATTGACTTGATGCACCAATGGTACACCGTATTGAAGGAACACTTCGGACAAGAGGTCGGACTTTATGGCGGTGGCTATCACGAACTGAAAGATCTCACTGTGACGACATATCAATCGGCCGTTATGCATGCACCATACTATGGCAATCGGTTCGGCTTCACCATTTTCGACGAATGTCACCATCTACCGAGTGATCAGTATCAATACGCAGCAATCAGCAGCATTGCCCCTTTTCGATTGGGATTAACAGCCACACCAGAACGCACGGATGGAAAAGAGAGCAGGCTCTATGCGCTTGTTGGTGAACCGTGTTATGAAGCGAAGGTGCAAGAACTCTCTGGGAAAACGCTCTCCGAGTACCGGGTTGTCACCATTGCGGTTGAGATGGAAGATACAGAGCGGGTTCAGTACGAAGAAGCCCGCCGCACCTATTTAAACTTCCTTAAACAGGAACGCATTAGCATGGGGACACCGCGCGGTTGGCATTTTTTCCTCTGGAAAGCCTCGCAAACGGAGGAAGGACGCGACGCTTTTAAAGCGTATCTCGCGCAGAAGCAACTCAGTTTTGCTTCAACGACAAAACAGGAATGGGTGTGGAAGCTCATTCAGAGGCACAGCGGGGATCGAATCCTCATCTTTACACAAGACAACGATACGGCGTATCAACTCGGCACGCGTTTCTTGCTGCCAGTACTAACGCATCAGACGAAACTCAAGGAGCGAAACGATTTTTTGAACAAATTCCGTGATGGCACCTATTCCATCCTCGTCACTTCTAAAGTCCTAAATGAAGGCGTAGATGTCCCAGAAGCGAATGTTGGTATCATCGTCTCTGGAAGTGGAAGTGTCCGGGAACATGTTCAACGATTAGGACGCATCCTCCGCAAGCGGGAAGGCAAACAGGCAGTGCTCTACGAACTCATCTCCAAACAGACCGGCGAACATTTCGTTAACAAGCGGCGCAGACAACACCACGCCTACCAGCCTTTCAATCGGTTAAAGGGGTTGCTTTAGACCCAAATCCGTAGCCTGCAACAACGGCGCAGGTAGATTTGAGAGAAGAACGTTAATGTCTAAACGCACGTTATCCCTCCGCAAGGTATAATTAAAAAATGCTAACTAAAGACTTACTCCGTTACAAAACTCAGAATGGGCAAATTTACCCACAATTTGTAAAGCCTACCGATACGAAGTTATTGGCAATCGCCGAGCAATTGATCGCCGTTTTTGAAAAATCGCCAGATAAACCACGTGCGACGCTCTTGGAAACCAGCAAGCATATTGTTGATAGCACACCGGGAGCACCCATAGTCAAGCGTGGACTCGAAAAACTCCTGTTAGATCGGACAGAGTTTGATACGGCTCCTAATGAAGAACTAATCGCGTTCCGACAAAAACTCTTCACAGAAACGAGTCGCCTGCTTTCACAGGAACAGTTTGAGAACCACGCGGATTATCAGCGTAAAGTGTTAGGGAAGATGGCAGAGGAACCGCTATTAGAGGTTGCTCCCACAGAGAAGGATCTGGCTGCGAAACTCTACGCAGATCTGCCGAGTTGTCAACCGGTCTTGGCATTCAAAACGCTTTCTGCTGAACACCTGCTCCACCGCTACAACACCGCACAGGTTCAAGGGTTACTTCTCCATAGCGACACTCTCACACTAAAACTCACTGACGCTATGACAGCCGAACTCCGTCAACTGTTTAAGTATCTCAGATTCAATCAACTCCTCTCCACAATTCGGAAAGAAGAAGAACTCTATCAAATTTCGGTGGATGGACCCCTCAATCTCTTTTATAAAACAAAACGATACGGTATGAACTTGGCGAATTTCTTCGTTGCAGTGCTGCATCAACCCAGATGGGAACTCACTGCCGAGATCCAGTTTCGGAATAAACAGCCCAGAAATAGTGGCTGGCGGTTATCTCTCGATGAGTCGTGTGGGATTAAACCGATTTCGCAACAATTTCTCGCTTATATCCCCGAAGATATTCAACTCTTCCAGACAATGCTCCAGAATAAAACCGACGACTGGCAGATCCATCCCGGAAGTCAGTTCATCCCTTTACGAGGGGATCTCTACTGCTTTCCAGACTATCAACTCGTTCACAAAAGCGGTGTAGAGACCGCCATCGAATTATTTCATCCGTGGCATCAAGGACATCTCATCGCACGACTCAACACACTCGCTGAACAGATGGATGTGTCCCTTATCCTCGGTGTCTCAAAGGAGTTGGAAAAAAAGCCGCTTATCGCTGAAGCACTCGCGGCATCTGCCTATTTCTCACAGTTCGGTTTCATATTTAGAGATGTCCCTACCATACGCACCTTGCTCCCGATCCTGAACGCACTCGTGTAAACTAACAACGCATATCGTTCAAAAAATATGACATTCTACCGGTGATATGGTATCCTTAACGGGAGAAACTCCTAAATCCTTAGTACGTGAACTCTCCTGAAAAAAGCAGGACACCATCATGGACAGCACAAAACTAAACCCTAACCTAATCGCCGCACCTCACGAGGTGGGACTTTCAGCGAAACGACTTGCGTGTATATCCACGACATCGCAAAAACTTATTGATGAAAAGCAACTCGCGGGTGCGGTCACGGTTGTGGCACGGCGCGGTAAAGCGGCATACTTCGAGGCGTCTGGCATGATGGACCTTGAAGCAAATAAACCGATGCAAAAAGATACTATCTTTCGCATCTATTCAATGACCAAGCCGATCGCCGCCGCGGCAGTCATGATACTCTGTGAGGAAGGAAAACTGGACTTGGATGCCCCAACTTCAGTGTACCTACCCGAATTAGGTGAACTGAAAGTAGCAGCGGATGCAGAGGATGAATCGCTCACGTTGGTTGAAGCAGATCGGGAGATGACCGTCCGCGACCTGATGCGACACACCGCTGGACTACCCGGTGCCATCCGATACATGGCAGGGCAAACAGCCATCGACAAAAACTACCGAGAGGCGGGTTTGCACCGCTTGCATGCGTGTGACCTACAGGAAATGGTTAAGAGGCTTGGTAAGATTCCGTTGCTGTACCAACCCGGAACAAAATGGCACTATAGTATCGCCGCAGATGTCTTGGGAAGACTGATTGAAGTGGTTTCCGGTCAACCCTTTGATGTGTTTTTAGCCGAACGGATCTTTCAACCGTTAGGCATGCACGATACCGGATTTTATGTACCAGAAGAGAAAATAGATCGTTTCGCAAGAATGTATGGTCCAAAACCGGAGGGCGGTCTGCAAACGATAGATGCGCCAGAGGGTGGAACAGGTCACGTATCCAATACCAGTTTCATACAGAGACCGAAATTTCTATCTGCGGGTGGTGGCTTGGTCTCTACCGCCGCTGACTTCGCTCGCTTTTGTCTGATGCTCTCAGGGAGAGGCACACTTGACGGAAAAGCCTTAATGAAATCGGAATCTGTCGGATTGATGACACGAAATCACTTACCAGAGTATTTGATACCACTCGACAAAAAACCGGATGAACGTTATTCCGGACTCGGTTTCGGACTGGGTGTCTCGGTTCGTGTCCGACAGACGGACTGGATACCCGCTTCCCAAGTCGACGAATACGGCTGGATCGGTGGGACAAGCACGGAATTCTGGATCTCACCGCGAGACGAATTGGTGGCGATCACCCTTGCACAGCATATCCCTTTTTCCGAACTGAGCGAGAAAGTTAAACCACTCGTCTATGCAGCGATTTTATAGTAGATTTCACAATTAACGTTACATTATTGAAGTGTAGGAGGGTGGAAATACCCCCACAAAAACACTCCGACTCCCGACTGTCAATGGATTAGGTCGCGATTCGGAGATCGCTCCTACAGAAGAGATGTAAACTTAATTATGAGCTTTACTATAAAAGAAACGTCTGATGTACACCAGAAACCTCTTTAACCGATAACTGAGAACCGATAACCGACAACTACTAAAACATGATTATCAAAAACAATCCTGAACACGTCAGCACTGATCAGATAGTGCTGTTTCCCTTTGACGATTACAGCGTCCCGTTTCAACACGGTGTCCGTTTACAACTTGTGCCTTATAGAGCTGGGGTCGATCGGACCCGAATTGTGGTGTCTCCCGGTCGGCCCGGCGCGCCAGACAGTGCTCGCGTCATTTACTACGGGTCTGTCCACCGTGTCGGCGACGAACTCTGGATGTGGTATCTCGGACACGGGGACGACGATAGCTGGCACCAACGGGTGTGTTTCGCAAAAAGTTCGGACGGATACAACTGGGAGAAACCGGAACTCGGATTGGTAGAATATAACGGTTCCACCCGAAACAATCTTGTCGATATCCAAGGCGGACAATATCACATCCAAGCATGTGTGGTGTATTATGAGCCAGACGATCCTGATCCCACGCGCCGATTCAAAGCGATTATCGAAACATCCAAATACTCTCCGAAATTTGCAGTTATGTTCAGTGAAGACGGACTTCAATGGCACGAAGCTGAACGGCATCCGAATCCACCATCCTGCGAAATGTCCGGTATCACGAAATTTAACGGATGCTACTATCTGAGCGCGCACGGTGGAAGTCATATCGGTCCTACACGACAGATGGTGATGTATGCATCCTACGACTTTGAACACTGGATCGAAGCCTCGTGTTTGGGATTCAGGCGAGGTAACATCCCACCAAGACCCTTGGTGTCAGGGGCACACCAAGGCGAGCAGGTCCATCTCGGTGCGGCATTATGGAATCGCGGGAATGTGGTTCTCGGCTTCTATGGGCAGTGGCACGGTCCGGAAAATAATGATCGACGGCACGTAACGATGGATCTCGGCTTAGTCGTCAGTAACAACGCCCTGCACTATCGCGAGCCAATTCCGGATTTTCAGATGGTAGAAGCGGCAGAAGACGACTTTGAACACCTACCAACACCGATGAATTTTAAACACGCCGCACTTATGCAGGGACAAGGTTTTGAGAATGTCGGCGATGAGACACTTTTTTGGTATGCTCCGTGGCCAGAGCAACTGAGCAACGGGGTACGGATTGCAACATGGAAGCGCGATCGACTCGGCTACTTCCAAGCAGCGGACATGAGCCGGAAAACAGAACAGCCGCGTCACGTGATTTCGGCGCCTATTGACCTCGAAGGACAACCTTGCACAGTTGCACTGAATGTTGACGGCCTGTCGGAATACAGTCAGGTTACACTTGACATCTTAGACGAGCGTTTCCGACCTATCAACGGATATACCAGCGAAGACTGTCTGCCCCTCAGATCGGGGTTTCATCAGACAGTAGCATGGAAAAACGGAGAACGGATTGACGAGAGAAATGGCACAATCCGAATTAGGCTGAATTACACCGGCATCCGTCCAGAAGATCCGAAAGTCTACGCTATCTACGTGGAAAAAGCAGGGATACCTTGATTTCAATCCTATCTTCTGCTAATATTTAACGGAAAGATGGAGGAAAATTATGGCTGTTCTACACGGACTGAACAAACTACGCCTTAGTGGGTTAATATTAATTATAGGTTTGATGCTTTGTTTCACTGCATGCGGTCCGAAAGCGATTCCCTATTCACAAAGCACAGACGCGCCTGAACCAAATGACGTTGCTGTCGCCCACTATAATTGGGGCATGGCATACGCCAACGACGGCAATTTTGGACAAGCCATCATGGAACTCAGTTTGGCAATCGAGAATGAACCTGGATGGGTGATGCCATTTTTTACATTAGGGGTTGTCTACGGAAATTTGGGAGAACTCGACAAAGCCATTCAAGTGTGGGAGCGCGCCACGCAGTTAGATGCTGATTTCGCAAGAGCACATTACAATCTCGCTGTCGCCTATTCACATAAGGCGGAGAAAGGTCTCTCAATTGCCGCGTTGCGTGAGGCAATTCGCGTAGACAAGGCGGCACTTTCCGCGGCGAAAACGGAACCCGCATTTAACAACATTCGTAACTCCCCGGAGTTCCAAGAATTAGAAAAAAGCACTGAATCAAATGAGTAAAGCCTCAGCGGCGAAATATGGCACGTTACACAACCCTTTCACCTACAGAGCTCGCGCACATAGTCGTACAATATTCGATCGGTACCCCGCTGAAACTTGAGGAAATCCCTGGTGGATTTGGGAACAGCAACTTTAAACTGACGACGACAGACGGAGAGTTTCTGCTCAAAATTTGCGATGAGAAAGACTTAGCAGAACTCAACACGCAAATCGCACTGCTACAACATCTCCAGCAACATGCTTACCCAACGGTATATCCTATCCCAACGAAAGACCAGAAACAACTCATACACGAAACCTTTGGCAGTGTGATGCTCTATCCATTCTTGCAAGGGGAACAACCACAATCCTCACCAAGGACGCTGGCACAACTCGGTGAAGCGTTGGCAAAATTGCACTGCATTCCACCAATCGTGGGACTGCCCCGTTTTGCAATGGGGATTTCACAAATGACCCCGTTTTTCGAGGAGGTCCAAGGCACACAATTCGCCACGCATCCTTTTGTTGAATCGTTGAAATCGCAATTAGAATCGATGGAACCACAACTCAATGCCCCACTTCCGATGGGGCTTCTACATGGAGATCTCTTCTTGGATAACACCCTTTTCGATGACGATCAGATGGTCGCGATTCTCGATTTCGAGGAGGGATGTTACGACACACTGTTAATCGACGTTGGAATGACGATCATTGGTTGTTGTTATACACCGCGGCATCAGTTAAATCTTGAGGCTGCGCAGCGATTTTTAGACGCTTACAATGCATCGCGCCCTTTGACAGAAAATGAGTGGCAATACTTAGACGGTTTCGTTCATTACGCCGCTCTCTCTATAGCATTCTGGCGATTCAGGCAATTTAACATCCGGCGTCCAGACGCACACCGCGCCAACACCTATCAGGAAATGATTACCCGTAGTGCTCAATTTAAGCGTCATAGGTCGGACATTTATGGTCGACTTTAGAATTAACATTACATTATCACAGTGTAGGAGAGGGAAACACTTTCTTCGCATTGGATTTTAGCGTTTGCAAAAACACTCCGATGAAGGTAGCCTCAAAACGCGTAGCCCGTAATGTAATGGAGGGCGGGTATACGGAACGCACGTCAAAGCCTAAGCGTCCGAAGTTCCTCCGCAAGGTAAAATTAAAATATGTCTTTAATACGATTAGAACACGTCACCAAATTGTACGATCCGGACCTGATTCTCGACGATATTTCGGTCTCAATTGAGCACGGCGACCGACTTGGGTTAATTGGCCGTAACGGAACTGGAAAAACAACGTTACTTAAAATTATAAATGGTCTGCTTGCCAATTTTAAAGGGAAAGTCGTCGCCGCGAAGGGATTGCGCATCGGATACCTCAGTCAAGAACCGGAACTCGCACGCGACTGTACCCTAAGACAAGAGATGCTCAAGGTTTTTGAAAAACGCCGCGCGCTTGAAGATAAGATGCTCCTACTCGCCGAGGAAATGGAGACAGAAGAGGCACCAAACCTCTTGGCAACGTACGCTCGGATTCAAGAACAGCACGAACAACTCGGCGGTTACGATTATGAACACGAGATTAATCGTATCCTCGGCGGCTTAGGTTTCAGCGAACTGGACTTCAATCTCCCGATTCGTGTCTTGAGCGGCGGACAGAAAAGCCGAGCTACACTCGCGAAACTACTTCTTGAAAAACCAGACCTACTGCTTTTCGATGAACCGACGAATCATCTCGACATCAACGGGATTGAGTGGCTCGAAAACTACCTCAACATCGAATACAACGGCGCAGTCCTCGTCGTTTCTCACGATCGGTATTTCTTAGACAAGGTTGTCCGAAAGGTTTGGGAACTCGAAGAACACAAGATAAAAATCTACCGGGGAAACTACTCCAAGTACGTCGAAACCAAAAGGGTTGAACAATTAGTCACAGAACGAGCATTCAAAAAGCAACAGGCGTTTGTTGAACACGAAGAGGACTTTATCCGCCGCAACATTGCGGGACAACGTACACGAGAAGCACAAGGTAGACAGAAAAAACTGGACCGCTTGGAAAGAGTCGAAAAACCGAAATCTGATGCCCCTACCCTCAACCTTAGTTTTACACCTGAAACTCGCGGTGGAAATGATATCCTTCGATGCCAAAACGTTGGCAAAGCATTCGGGGACAAGGTCATTTTCAGGGATATGAATTTTGAGGTATATCGCCGTGATGTTATCGGGATTATCGGGGCGAACGGCACTGGAAAAACAACGCTCTTCCGAATGATTTTAGGCGACGAAGCACCAACCGCGGGTGAAATGTGGGTAGGTCCCACGCTCAAGTTTGGATACTATGCACAAGAATTGGAAGGACTCAACCCGGACAACGAAATTATTGATGAAATCTGGGCACTTCGACCAAGGCATACACACGGCGAAATACGCAGTTTCTTGAGCAAGTTTCTATTCTTCGGTGATGATGTATTCAAAAAGATCGGAAACCTAAGTGGTGGAGAGCAGAGCCGTGTGTTACTCGCGAAGTTGCTATTAGCGAACGCGAATGTCTTACTCCTTGATGAGCCAACGAACCATCTCGACATCCCAGCACGTGAGGCATTGGAAGCGGCACTATCGGAATATCCAGCAACACTTTTTATTATCTCGCACGACCGGTACCTGCTAAATAACCTTGCAACAAAATTGCTAATCTTTGACGGCAAACAGGAAGGGACTGCTGAACTTTTTGAAGGCAACTATGCTGAGTATGTCGCACAGCAACAGCAAGTACTTCAAGCAAATCAACCGCGTGAAAACAACCAAGAAACCCAAAATGCCCAAACTAGCTCACCGAAATCTAAGTCGAAATCAAAGCGAAAGCGAAAAATGAAGGCACAGCGTCTCGTCGGCAGCAACTAAAAAAGTGCTAATTTTGTGAAAAATGCAGATAATTTTAGCAAACTACCGAGTTTGGCTGGAAAAACGCCGAAAATTACCATTTTTTTGCAGTTTAATTTGACATATAGATAAAGTCGGTGTATAATTATCGTATACGACGGAAAATATATCCTATATAGGATATATTAACGATTTATGATTTAACACGGCTTAAAAAATAACACCCTACACCGCCGACTTTCATTCAATAGTAAGTTTGGCTTGCAAATATCGCCAAAAAATGTCTAAAGACAAGGAACTCCATAATGAAATTGATGTCGTGATGCGTGTGATGCGCCATGCGCAGGCGGCTGTCAAATCCAGGTTTATTCAAGAAGTCGTCCCCAATCGTCTGACGATTGTCCAGTTCAATGCTCTCCAACACCTGCATTGGTATGGACGTGAGGCTGGTATGTCAGTGAGTGAACTCGGCGAGCACTTGGGTCTTGCTCATAATACGACATCCGCCTTAGTCAGTCGTCTTGAACGGCACGGTTGGGTAATCCGTCGTAAATGTGATCAGGATCGGAGACGTGCGCGGATTCAACTCACGCCACAGTCCGAACAACTTTTCCGAGAGCGCGTAAAGCACGCGACAAACTTTTGGGAAAGCACCTTTGGGCAGTTATCCACACAAGAGCAGGAAAACCTGATTGAAAGCCTAAAACGGCTGAAACAGGTGATGGCAAAGCCGGTGTGGCCAAGTTATGCACAGTTACATCCACGTGACGCAGACCACCTACAACAACGGTTTGAAGCGGATGTGGACGAACTTGCCCAAGCAAAACTCAAACTTGTCGGGATGCGATTGATTCTCGCGCAAATCGCCGAAAAACGTAATGAACATGAACTTGCAGCGTACTTGAATCAAGCTGCTTCTGAGGAGATACGCCATACGAACCAATTGTTAGGAATGCTCGGACATGGTGAGAATTTCGACAGACTCCTCTCATCACTCATCCACGAAGATGCGCTGGTCTATGAGGAGTTGTTATCGTTGCTCGAGACGAACCCCCATGTCGAAGAAGATGACGAATTAATCGTTCTACAACAGATGGTTCAAGATAGCCAAAGATATAAACGTTGGTTTCGCAGTGTCCACATACAAACGAATCAGTGACTTCCATTTTGTCAATGACCACTCGAGTTTCTGATGACGGTTTAGCGACGTTGTATAACTAAAAAGTCAGAAACCACTTTCCCGGTCAATGACGCTTAAGAGGAGAACATGCAGTCCCAAAGCCCAGAAAGCATCCCTCCAGAATGTAACGAGGATGTTGAATTAATTGAGCGATTTCAACAAGGCGACACCGCCGCATTTGATATGCTCTTTACCCGCTACCAAAAACGCACCTACCGTTTGGTGCAACGTTTCGTCCCAAACCCAGAAGATGCATCGGATCTGACCCAAGACGCCTTTATACGTGCATATCAAGGCTTAGGCGACTTCAAGAGTCAGTGTCAGTTTTACAGTTGGCTTTACCGAATCACGGTGAATCTCTGTATCGATTTCCTACGGAAAAAAGCGAGATCGGAAGTCCTCCTGTACGACTCCGACGAATCCGAGGAACCGCCGATGTCCAATATTCCGGATCCCCGCTCAGAATCACCAGCAAAAGCAATTGAAAATAAGGAATTGAGAGTCCATATCCGGAAAGCAGTCCGTCGGCTTCCGCCAAAGCAACGACAAATCTTCATTTTACGACACTGGGACGGATTATCGCTTAAAGACATCGCGGCTACCGTTGGACGATCCGATGGAACAGTCAAAGCCCACCTGCTCCACGCACATCGTAACCTCCGCAAACATCTCCGATCTTACCTGCGAGAAACAGATTCCTAAGAACTGTTGTATGCGCGCTTACTCAGCGCGCATACCTCTATGATGTAGATAAGAAGGCATCAGGTTTCAAACGCCTTATATGTAGACCACAAAACTCGGCGTTTTTTAAGCGTCTGCCGTCTCATCTGCAAAGAGCGCTTCAACGAAATCTGTCCCCGCGAAATCTCGCAAATCGTCGAGCTTCTCACCAATGCCGATAAGTTTGACGGGTGCGCCGATTTCCGCATTCACCGCGATGACAATCCCCCCCTTAGCAGTGCCATCGAGTTTTGTAACTGCTACCCCCGTAATCGGCACTGCATCATTAAAAATCTTCGCCTGCATCAGGGCGTTTTGACCAACAGTTCCATCAACGACAAGTAGTACCTCATGTGGCGCGCCGGTGTGTGCTCGTCCCATCACACGTCCAATTTTCGACAATTCATCCATCAGCGGTTTTTTGGTATGCAGCCTGCCAGCAGTGTCTACAATGAGTACATCCGCATCACGATGCTTCGCTGCGTGAATTGCATCGAAAACGACAGAGGCGGGTTCAGCATTTTCACCGCCCCGAATGAGTTCTGCTCCAGCACGCTCACACCAAATACCGAGTTGATCCTCCGCTGCCGCGCGGAACGTATCACCCGCGGCAACAAGCACGCGGTGTCCGCTCGTAGTAAAGCGACTTGCGAGTTTACCGATAGTTGTTGTTTTTCCCGCACCGTTCACACCCAAAACTAAAATCGTATAGGGTTTCTCATCCTTAATTTTCAGCGGCATATCCTCTCCAAGCAAATTTAGAATCTCCGATTTTAGGACGGATGCCAACTCTGAAGAATCGCTCAACCCTTCTGACTTCACCCTTTCTCTAACATTATCCATTAAGGTCAAGGTTGTATCGACACCTACATCTGACTGGATCAAAATCTCCTCGATTTCTTCCATCAAATCCTCGTCAATTCTTCTTCCAACCCGAAGGAGCCCTGACAACTGAGACAGAAACTGGTCTCGGGTTTTCGTCAAACCGGACTTAAGCCGATTAAACCAGTTTCCTTGCTTATCCACAGCGGCAGATTCATCGTGGGTTTTATCATTACCTTTAAATAAATTCCTGAGCATTATCTTTCCTTTTTTAATAGCAGTCAGCATTGTCCCGCAGGTCTCCGACACGCGGAAACCTGCGTCGCAGTCAGTAAAGACAGTCAATTGCGCCGCTTTTATGAGCAGAAACCATATCCACCTTTTTGATATAATACAGTAACAACCCGCAAAAAGGCAAACGAAAATAGAGGCATATAGATATTCTTGAAACCTTCGCTATCTTGTTGTATACTAAATTGTGTCATCAAAATACAATCTTCCTTCGTTACATATTACACTGTTAGAACATCACTTTGAAAAATTAAGTTGGAAATAGGTGAGGTGTTTTTGATAGAGCATTTTCTAAAGAGACCTCACCAAGGAATATAAGAAGTCATCTACTCTAAAAAAATGAGGTATTCATCATGAAAATGTACACACGCAACCTGCTGGCTGTACTGGCGATAACTCTACTCTTCACTGCCTGTGCCAGCGAAAAGCAATTGGAAGAAATCATTCAACAATCCGAAGAAGAAGAAACCACGAATTGGGAAGAATCTACCCACCCCGAAGAACCGGTAGTAGCACTTCCCGGTTTGCCCGATGATGTGGCAGGTTACACACAATGGCTTAAATTGAACGCAGAACCTATCCCTCCGCAGGGTGGCGGTGACCCGCACAACGGGACAAAAAACGTTTACGTTAATCAAACACGGGACACCATCGCACCGAATGGGACCCAGCAGTTCCCATATCCAGATGGAAGTATCGTCGTAAAAGATGCGACTCGTCCGGGCAAGGATTATATCGGACTTATCGCGATTATGCGGAAAAAGGCAGGCGCGAATCCCGAGCACAATGATTGGGAGTTCACTGAATACCTCCGAGACGCGCCAGATGCTGAGTTCAGCCTCAAATTTCAAGGGCGTATCTGTTGGGGATGCCATGCCCAAGTCGAAGACATTGATTACGTTTTCACAGAACTTGAGTAAAAGATAAGGAGAATCTTTTGAATTCACACTACAAAGATTGGGTGAGATATCTGAAATATGGGAATCGCGAGCATGGGGAAACACCCAAGCAAAAACACTCGCTCCTACAATCAAGACCTTTGGATATATCCAGAAGTGTATCATTGCTTCTATGGCTCGCGCTCATGGTTTCCAGTATTTCACTCAGTCTTTTTTTTCCGATCGTTGTGGAGGCACGACCTGAGTTTGCCACCGAACTTGAAAAAGAGTGTAGCTTTTGTCATCTCGATCCGGCTGGCGGCGGACCCCGAAATCGGGTCGGCGAAATTTTCGAAGAGAACTATTTCGAATTTCCAGAAGACTTCGATATGGAAGCCGTGACTGAAGAAGTTAAAGAAGTTGTCAAACGACTCACAACTTCCCTTGATTTCCAGACCGCTTTTATTAAGACGACGCATGTCAATGAAGAGGAAAACACAATTGCTGGTTGTAATTCATGCCACTCTTCGGTCGACAGATTTCTGCTCATGCAGGCGGAAGTAACCTTCAACGCAGAAGCTTCTGAACACGTTCGGCTTACCCTTTCTAACAACGCTGGAACAACGATGAATGCATTTGCGACAGTAGATGCTATTCCAAAACATCTCTATGTCAAAGTCGGACAATTTCGACTGCCATTTGCTATCAAACAGAAGGACCATAATATCCTTGTTCGGGAAGGGTATGGACTCGGTTCTAATAAACGGGATGTCGGCGTTGAAATCGGTGGAAGTGCCGGAAAAATTTTCTACAATGCCGCTTTCTTTAATGCCAACAACACCACAGCGAAAGGTGGACTCGGGACCCTTGGTGCCCAACTCGGACCGATTCGAGCAGGCGTATCCGCAATACTTGAAAAACCAAGCGAAGACTGGGAACGACTCATCGGTGCATTTCTCACTGCCTCCTACGCAGGTGTGAGTATCGAGGGTGAATTCAATCTTGGAAATAATGGAGAGGTAGCCTCTTTCACACCAGATGCTGTTGACTCAAAGGGGTACTACGTCGGTGCAAAATATCGTATTCTCCCCCAACTCACCGTTGCGGGGCGCTACGGTCTGTTTGACCCAGATCGAATGGTTAAGGGAGATGCCAGCCAACGGGTCACTCTCAGTGCGCAGTACAATTTCATCGAAAACGGGGCAATTTCTCTCTTTTACTGGGCAAACCTCGCTAACGCTGATCACACGGTTTCCGATGATACTACCAAAGACAAAGGCACATTACGCCAACTTCAAGGTACAGATCAGATTATCTTGATGTCACGATTCTGGTTCTAACGGCTTTCGCGCCGATAGCAAGGTGTTCAGTTCTATTTAGAACACGTTTCGGCTCAAATACCAATCGAAAAAACTTCACATGTAGGGACGGATCTCCATATCCGTCCCTATGTGTTTATATTTACACATAATGTCACCTAAAGACATCTTTTTCATCCTTTCCGGTAATGATTAGACTTGACTACTACACCTTAAACGCTTAACATAATAACTCAGCTCGATTGGCATAAAAATTGCTCATGAAAATTGGTTGGAATTTAAGTGCCTTTGCTCCTTTAATATTTGTTAAAAGGTAAAATTAAAAAATGGCAGCCAAACTTTCCAAAAATCTTTCGGCGAAGTCTGGGAACCGAAACTTGCTCTTAAAAAGTTTAATCGGCGTAATCGGGTTGATGTCCCTACTCCTTGTCGCCTGTATCCTCTACATTGTACAGAGCGATGTGCGTGCCCGGACACGATACAGTGTCAAAACCTTCGCTCCACAAGGTGAAGTGCCACAATGGGTCGATTTTTCGATTACGTTCTCGGAAGCGATTATAGATAAGTCGCGTGTCGGAACTGAAGTTCCAGCAGAGGCACTTCGGTTTACGCCAGCTGTCCAAGGCACTGCCCGTTGGATTGCCCGCGATAGAGTCGGTTTCTTTTTAGATGCACCTTTAGCACCCTCCGCAAAATATACTGTTCAACTCACACCAGAACTCAACCCATCCGAAACATTCCAACTAACTGGACAAAACGAGTTTAAATTTGCGACTGATCCTTTCGCGGTGCAGCAAGCACGCATGGAATTTACCTCTGATGATGCCCGTGAACACGCAACGGGTTTCGGCACGATAGCATTTAATTATCCCGTGACCATTGTCGATTTAAAGGCACACCTCTCTATCGAACTGGATGACGAAACAGAAATCCCATATCAAATTGAAACCACTACAGCAACAGCGAGAACGGTAAGATTCGAGACTAAACGCATAAAACGCGGCACTGCAGACCGAGAAATAAAGATTAAGATTGAAAAAGGGTTCAAATGTACAGGCGGAAAAATTGGTTTAGAAAAAGCAAGTGTTACACCGGTAATACTCCGAGGGAGGGGAACACTTGGCGTAACATATTCGGACGTTTGGGAAAGTGATGGAACCCCTTATATTTCGGTTAGTTTCAGTGCACCGGTGCTCAGTGATGCTATCGAGCCGTATATAGAACTCGCACCAGCGGTAGCATATCAGGTGACATCCGATTACCGAAACGTGCAAATTCATGGCAACTTCAAGCGGCGGACTACCTACACGTTGAAGATTCGGCGCGGTCTAACAGCTCGGAACGATGCCGTCTTAAAACAAGATTACATGACGCGCTTGAAAATTCCGGATATTCGACCTCAACTTCGGTTTCTGGGCGACGGTTTCTTTCTCGCGAGAAAGGGACAACTGAACTTAGGTCTCGCAACAATTAACGTTAAACGCGTGAAACTCAATATTGAAAAAGTTTTCGCGAACAATCTTATCTATGTATCGAAATTGGAGCGATGGAGTCGCTGGAGCAGAAACTTAGGCAAACCGATTCATACAGAGGAACTTGACATCTCCTCCCAATTGAACGAAGAGGTAACAACCCCTATCTCCTTGGAAGAATACCTCTCAGACGAACATGTCGGTATCTTCAAAGTTGTGGCACGAAACGCACAGAGGGAGTGGGATAGTGCGCATCAATGGGTGCTTATCACAGATTTGGGTATCAGTGCCAAACGTACAGGAGACAGACTATACGTTTGGGTGAAATCGCTCGCTACTGGCTCGCCAGTTCCAAGCGCGCGCGTCAAACTTATCAGCGATAACAACCAGACCCTGCTCGACGGAACAACTAACTGGGCAGGATATGCCGAGTTTACAGATGTTACAGAGAAGATAGAAGACTTCACACCGTTTATGATTACCGTCGCGAAACGGGACGATCTTGCTTTCATTCAACTCAATCGGCACGAAATTGCGACAGCAGACTTCAACATTGCTGGTTCTGCTTACCTGCAAAAAGGTTATGAGGCGTTTCTCTACACAAGTAGAGGCGTTTACCGCCCCGGTGAAACCGTCCAACTTGCTGGAATTATTCGAGGACCAAAGCAGGTAACACCTCAACCACTTCCGGCGCGGATTGAAGTGCTCTCCCCGAATGGCAGGATTATGCGAGAGTTAAGACTACAAACAAATAAAAGCGGTGCCTGCGATGTGAAAATTCCCATTCCTGACTACGCTCTGACTGGCAATTATATTGCTAAGATGCGGATCGCTGACCGGGTCGTTGGAAGAGTCCAATTTCAGGTTGAAGAATTTATGCCCGATCGGATAAAAGTTGCTGTAACAGCGGATAAATCTACTTACAAACTTGGAGAGGGACTTGACATTGAGGTGTCGGCTATCAATCTATTCGGTCCTCCAGCAATAGGTCGCAAGGTGGAAGCTTCTTGTGAATTGGAAGCAGTTCCATTTGTAAAGAAGAACACAGTACCCAACACAGGCGCAACACAATGGGATTCGTTTGTCTTTGGGAATGATCGTTCCAATTTTGAAAAACAGAGAATTGGATTGGGAGAAGCCAAAACCGACACAGCAGGTAAGGCGTACTATCAATTCACGGTTCCTGAAACGCTGAAAGCACCTTCTCTACTAAACGGCACCCTGACAGCGACCGTCAGCGAAGCCGGTGGCAGATCCGTCACCGCTTCCCACCGAGTTGTGATCCATCCGTATTCGCACTATGTTGGACTCCGACAAACAACGACAGCGGACGTAAAAATTAACCAACCGCTTCGATTTGACTACATTGCTGTTGACGATGCAATGGCAGTTGCATCGGGAAGAGACCTAAAACTAAGCCTCTACAAAATCCACTGGAACACGATACTTCGTCAGAATAGTGCGGGGCGTTACGAGTACGTCTCCGAACCTCAAACAACAGAAGTGGAAACCGTATCATTAACTTCGGCAGAGACCGTGCAGACGGTGACCTTAACGCCATCAGGCTATGGTGAATACCGCGTCCGTCTTGAGGACCTCGTCTCAACGGCGACTACAGAGCTCGGATTTTATGTCAGTGGATGGGGAAACACGCCAGTTTCTCTGGAACATCCCACTCGACTGGAACTGACGCTTAATAAGCCTGCTTACCGTCCGGGTCAAACAGCAAAACTATATATTAAGGCACCGTTTCCGGGCACCCTTTTGCTGACTGTCGAACGGGAAAAGGTGTTGAGCTACCGGACGATAGTGATGAAAAACAACACTACAACTTTATCAATCCCAGTCCGGTACGCCTATAGACCGAACGTATATCTCTCTGCCACACTGGTCCGCGCTATCCCAATGGAAGGGACTGTGACTGATAAGAAGTCGCCTCTCCCTGCGCGCGCGTTTGGGGTAATTCCATTAAAGATAGATGAAACACGGAGGCGGCTTTCGATAGAGATGTCGCTTAATCAGACAAACCATGCCGGGGATATGCAGAAGATTCCACTCACCAGTCCAGAAAGGAACATAGCGTCTGCAGAAGTCTCTCAGTCTGAAGATATTGTCCCGCAAGTCTCCCACACGCGGCTTGCGTCAGTGACAGTCCTACCGAACAGCGAAGTGACCATAGCATTCCGAGTCCGCGGTAGACGTTCTTGGCAAAAATATGATGTCTGTATCGCAGCCGTTGATGAAGGGATCCTTGCGTTAACCGACTTCAAAACACCCAACCCACACGACTACTTCTATCGACAGCGCGGGCTCAAGACGCGCTCCTTTGACCTGTATGGCGGGATCCTCCCTGAAATCGCAGATGTCACCGACAATTCAAGTACAGGGGGCGATGCGTCCACGACCCGGCAGGCGGAACTGCGGAAGCGATTGAGTACAGGTAGCATCCGGCGAGTAAAGCCGATTTCACTCTGGTCGGGATTCGTGAAAACCGATGGAAATGGCCGCGGTACTGTTCAATTCAAGATCCCACAGTTCAACGGGACATTGAGATTGATGGCAGTCGCATTCGCGCGTGGAGATTACGGTGGCACGGAAGCGTATCTGACTGTCCGCGAACCTATTGTTTTAACGCCGACATTCCCACGGTTTCTCGCAGGTGGTGATAAAGTTCGCGTACCTGTTACTCTCTTTAACGGCACAGGTGAGGAAGGGGAATTTAGGGTCGAATTGCAAGCATCAGGTGACGTAAGACTCCTTTCAGCAAGCGAGGTCAACCCGCTCCAAATGTCACCTCAGAAGGATTCAGAGAAGGAATCGGGGTTGCAAATCCCTCCTACAAACATAGTAGACAAACTCAGTATAGACAAGAGGGTTGACGCAGGCGCAGAAGCACAAGTCTTTTTCGATATTCTCGTTCAGGATGCAATAGGGGAAGCCCATTTCAATCTTTCCGCGCACGGTAATACCCAAACATCACAACTGGATGTAAAAATCCCACTGCGTTCCGTTGCACCACCTATCACGAAAACAGGACAGGGAGTGGTGCGCGCAGGTGAACCTGTTGATTTCATCTTCCCGTCGAATTTAATACCCGATTCGTCAGAGTTTAATCTCACGTTATCGCCATTCCCAAATATTAGGTTTGCGGACAGTCTCCGCTACCTTATACGTTACCCACACGGCTGTCTGGAACAAACAACGAGCAAGGTTTTTCCACTGCTCTACTTCAGCGACTTGGCGCGAAGCGTTGAACCGATGCTGGCATCAGAAGACTCAGTGGACCACCATATTACGTCGGGTATCACGAAAATCGAAAGTATGTTGAAGTCAGATGATCGTTTTGCTTACTGGCCCGGTGGGACTTACGTGAACCCATGGAGCAGTATCTATGCGTCTCACTTTCTCGTCGAGGCACGAAAGGCAGGCTATGAGGTATCAGATCGGGTTTACGATGCAATGCTGGAAGGTTTAAAAACAGAGGCGAAATTCTCACCAAACACGGAAAACGACTTCAGAAGCCCATCTGGGGAAGCCCAAGAGATAAGAAAACAGATTTCATTAGCCACCTATGCCGCCTACGTCTTAGCTGCTGCCGGACACCCCGACCGAGGCACGATGCATTACCTGAAAAATAGAGGCTTAAGCGGGCTTAGCGATTACAGTCATTTCCAACTTGCAGGAGCGTTCGCTCTCAGCGGCGAACTGGAAACCGCACTATCAATGCTACCGGGGTCAGTATCGCCCAATTTTAATAAGGGTAACGGAAAACGCGAGACAGGTGGAACGCTCGATTCTCCGATTCGAGCCCAAGCCATCATGTTAGACGTTCTTGCCGAAGTTAACGAAAATCATCCATCAATCCCGATGCTCGTTCAAAATCTAAGTGAAGCAGCATCTGAGGGGAACCGATGGGCAACAACACAAGAAAACGCCTTTGCCTTTCTGGCACTCGGCAAGATCCTGAAGAAACAGATGGATAGAAACTACACCGGTATCCTGACGCTCAACGGTGAACATTTCGCTGACTTCGACGCAACGGAGACCCGTTACGCCGATAAAGCGTGGGATGGGATACGGGTCCAACTCTCTGTCAAAGGTGAAGGAAGTTGCTATTACTATTGGAGTGCGTTTGGTATCCAACGCGATTCCTTCATCGAAGAATACGAACGCGAACTACAGGTGCGCAGACGCTATTTTAACAAAGATGGTGAAGAACGTACGGGCACCTTCGTACACGGGGAACTGCTCATCGCTGAGGTAAACGTTAAAGCCCTCACCGCCAATCTCGAAAACGTTGTCGTCGTCGATATGTTGCCTACAGGATTCGAAATCGAGAACCCACGGTTAGAGTCCCGAGCAGGTATCCCATGGTTGAAAGCACAGGATTTCAAACCGGATTATATTGATATTCGTGACGACAGGCTCATCTTCTTCGGCACGTTTCCACGCCAACGCGAACGTAAATTCTATTATGCGCTACGCGCCGTCACACAAGGCGAATTTACCTTACCCCCTATTGTCGCTGAGGCGATGTACGATACAACAAAATCTGCTGTAACGGGTAGCACGCGCATCGCAGTAGTTGCAGAATGATTTTTTAACTATGGGAATCTGGGCATTGTTCCACTACGTTTCACAATGGTATCTGGTGTGTGTCAACGCAATTAGGGATCTATTCGCCCAAAAGGCGGATCCCTCTGCTGATGATTTCCGACACCTGACGGGCATGCTGTTGACAGCCGATTACCAAAAAAAATGCAAAAAGATAGTTTGGCTGTTTCCTTTCGTGTTGACTGCCATTCTCTTTATACTCGCAAACTGGTGTTTCCCGCTACCCAAAGCACGTCTCCATCCACCCGTATCTCAGATTGTATTGGACAGAAACGGCGAGTGGCTTCGAGCATTTTTAGCTGACGATGGCATGTGGCGATTTAGTCGTCAGTCGTCAGTTATCAGTTATCAGTCACAAGAGGTTTTTGATAAACCAGACCCCTCTTTACCTGATAACTATCTACTACACCAAGCGATACTCACATCAGAGGACAAGTGGTTTTACTATCACTACGGTATCAATCCTGTGTCGATTGCAACAGCCTTTTATGACAATTTGAAAGCGGGTGAAGTGGTGCGCGGCGGTTCAACTATCACCATGCAACTCGCTCGACTGATGGAACCCAAAGCGCGTACCATTCCGAACAAACTCATTGAGATGTTCCGTGCACTTCAACTTGAACATACTTATTCCAAACCAGAGATTTTAACGTTTTACTTTAACATGCTCCCCTATGGCGGGAATATAGTCGGAACGGCAGCAGCCTCGAGATTCTACTTCAACAAACCCCAACATGCGCTTAGTCTTGGTGAAGCCGCACTTCTCGCCGTCATTCCGAACGCCCCAGAACGTTTGCGACCTGACAGGTTCCCAGAAAACGCGCGAAAAGCACGCGAAAAAGTCCTGAACCGCCTCCTTGCTCGTCGGCTAATTTCCGAACAGCAGTGGCAGGAGGCAGTACGAGAACCGATTCCCCACAAACGCCACCCACTTCCATTCAAAGCCCCGCATCTCTCAAGAATGTTGGCTAAACACGCAAAATCGACAATAAATGGCAGGATATATACAACGATAGACGCGAAGGTTCAGGCGACTGCAGCCCGCATTCTTCGTGAATACTTGGATGCAGAGCGTAAACCCAGTTTGCGCGGGTCTCATAGCACCAGCACAGGTGCAATCATCGTCATGGATACCCAAAATCGGCATGTCTTAGCAATGGTAGGTTCCCACGACTTTTTCGATCGGAGTGCATTAGGACAGATAAATGGAACACTCGCCCCGCGTTCTCCCGGCTCTGCCCTCAAACCTTTCGTCTATGCGCTGGCAATGGAAGAAGGCTTGATTACACCAGAAATCCTATTATTCGATGTCCCTGTCACTTACGCTGGATATGAGCCAGTGAACTATGATGGGAAATATAACGGTTATGTCACCGCCCGTCAGGCATTGGCACGTTCTCTCAACGTCCCCGCCGTTAATCTTAATGCGCGCTTAAAAAACGTCACACTACACGCCTTCCTCAAACAAGCTGGCATCTCTACACTCGCGCCTGCCCAAAAGTACGGACTTTCTATGGTTCTCGGTGGATGCGAAGTGAATCTGCTTGAATTAACAACACTTTACGCTGGGTTGGCAAATATGGGAGAATTTGGACCTTATCAATTAACGCTCCCAAGAAATAGTCGTCAGGCACAAGAAGGATCTGAACGTTCAATACCTCTTAACCGACAGCCGACAGCCGAAAGTGAGCGCAGCGAACGCCCCGAAAACTATTTCTCGCAACGTCTACTTCGAAAAGAGACAAGCTTCATCATAACTGAGATGCTAACAAACTCACAACTGCCTACCAATACCGTTAGAAACCCAGAAGCCTTTGAAAGGACAATGAATCTACCGAAAATTGCGTGGAAGACAGGAACCTCTTATGGACACCGGGATGCATGGTGCATCGGATATTCACCGAAATTAACAATTGGTGTATGGCTCGGTAATTTCGATGGAAAAGGTGCTCCGATGCTGAGCGGTACAGATGCGGCAACCCCTATCCTATTCGCGCTCTTCACTGCCTTAACAGGACAAAACACACACCGCTGGTTTACGAAACCGGAACAACTGAAAACACGACAAGTATGTGCCCTGAGTGGTGCACCAGTTTCATCACACTGTCCGGTCCATAAAGAGGATATGTATATCCCGGGTATCTCATCTGTAGCGGTCTGCACAATACACAAACGCATCTATGTTGACGAAGCGACAGGGTACAGTCTCTGCTCCCATTGCCGGAATCTCCCGACAGCAGATCGTTCTTCTAATTATGGGAATTTGGGCACTGCTCCATTACATTCCGCAGTGGTTTCCGGTGAAGTTCGACCCGTTCCAGGGGCTCAAAGGGTTCTGACTTCATCAGATACCCTCGTGAAACGAAGTGGAACGAGGACTAGCGTTCATAGTTTAAAAATATTCGAGGAGTGGCCCGCCGATGCGGCGACTTGGTTGGCAGAGAACGGTTTCGCTGTGTCTGTCCTACCAGAGCATAACCCTCTGTGCACCGGAACAATAGCGGGGAACGCTCCGGTCATTTTATCTCCAGCAGAAGATACTATCTATTACATTCGGGAAGGGATACCGCTGGAAAATCAAAAAATCCGACTGACCGCTTCGGCTTCGAGTCGGACACAGGATCTGTTCTGGTTTTTGGATGGTGAGTTAATTTTTCAAGGGAACGCAGGAGAGCAATACTGGCTTACGCCTGCCAGAGGGAAACATGTGTTAACTTGTGTGGATGCGGAGGGTCGCTCAGCAACCCGTCCGCTCCATATCTCATCAATTCGGTAGGCGTGTTAGGTAGGAGCTTAAAACCTGATTCCATCAGAACCGGATTTCAGCTTACCCCACGTCGTTGTTAACTTACCTTCCGCTTGCACTGCAAGCGTTGCTTCCATACTGGCTGTGACATCGTCAGCAGTGAAAGCGACACTCCACATCTTAAATTCGTCAATCATGCCATTGAAGAAGTTGGCGTTGCCCTGACTCGCTGCGATGCACATACCTTGGGTCCCGAAATCCATGCGGGCATCCCCACCGGCTTCCGTTTCGTTATCAAGCTCCCCATTAATATACATCCATCCGGTCTTTTTACTCTGCGTCCCGACGAAGTAGTACCATTCGGATTCAAACGCATCATAATTCGTGTGTATCGGTAACTCCACACCTTGTGTCGCAAAGTAGTACCCGAATAAAATGCCGCCACGGTTGAACGTAACATGAGGCCGTCCGCCACCTTGCAAACGATAGAGCAGATCAATGCGAGCACCACTGTCAATTTTCTCGTCCGGTTTGAACCAGAATTCGATCGTCATCTCCTCGGGTTGATCAATTTTGAGTGGATCAAAGTTGACACTTCCGCCCTTAAATTGGAGTGCTTGACCTGAGACGCCCTCTACCCATTTTGCGTTCTTTACATCACCAACGAATCCATTAGGCCCAACATCTTCCGTCGTGTTCCCTTTACCCTCATCAAAAGGTAAATAGATAAGTAAATCCTTATCTGGATCGACTGCGTGAGCGAGTACACAACTCATCAAAAACGCTGCAGCCGTTAAAAGATATGCTAATTTTTTCATTTTTATTCCATGTGAAAGCATCACACAGACATGCTCATCCGTAGTGCCACCTTCACACTTTTCCTCCAATTCTTTGACTATTAGCAATCAGAAACCAAGAGGATTTCTGGCAACTGCTGATAGCTGATTGCTATTTCGGGGATTTCAGGTTTCCCCAAGTCGTTGTTAGCTTACCGATCGGTTCAACCGATAAAACCTCTGGTAGATAATAGTTAACGATGAATTCACCCATAATCGCGCCCCACGAAACACCCGGGTGTGGGACATCACCCACATAGGTCTGGACGAAGATGCCGAGGCGACCGCCGGTGTCTTCATTGTACAGCACAGCCGGATCAACCCGCGGATCTTGATCGTCATTCTCAGCGAGCGCGATCTCTAACTCCCAAGGGCTTCCGTTGTAATCCTTAAGATGGAACGGATAAGAGGTGTTATACTTTTTCAGACTCGGTATGAGGTCTTTGCCCTCCTGCGTTGGGGTCATTTCAACCGGATTGCCTTGCCAAGCGTCCGGACCTCTGCCTTGCCACACGAAAGCTTCTGGGACATCAACAATATGACCTAATGCCACCTGTCCGTTCGTTTCATCGGGTCCTTCCGACGTATAAAAGGTGTACTCACCCGTATTGAAAATCGTATTACCCGCATCAAGGAACTCTTCGAGAATTGAGCCATCGGGTTTCGCGTTCGCAATCGGATAAATTGTTGAAGGGGTGATACCTGTCAGAATCAAGGTATTTCCGCCACCCTCTGTGTGTGCCTTGACCCAATCCGCTAATCCCTTAATATCCTTAGGGTCAAAAGCCGTTAGGTTTACCTTATTCTCAATAATCTTAATTACGGTGTCAATTTCCTCTTGGGCACCTTTGGCATCTTCACGCGCCCAAGGATGTGAGTCGGTATGCAGCGCGAAATTGTAATTGGCTTCAACCTGCGTAGAAATCAAAACCGTAAAAAAAAGAATAGCCAGTTTCTTCAATGTCTTTCTCCTATATGTTGTAGGCGGGCACGTCGACCCGCCCCATGTCTATCTACTTTTCAACTCACCCCACAGTGTAGCCAATTTGTCTGCGGGTTCAACTGCTGTCGGTGGGACACCTTTACCATTAATTTCAACATATTCATACGCAACGGTTGAATCCCTGCCCCCTAAGCCGGGACGCCCCTTATCGTAAGTCCCATCCTCGGTTTCAACCATCAGTTCTCCATCAATGTAGGTTCTGAGGGTTTCCCCTTCTATTTCAAAGACTATCGTATAGGCATCGCCACCTTTGTCGTCCTTTGAGTCAGGACGTTTCGGGCGCGGACCGCCGGTAATCTCATTCGCGGCACCACCACTAAACATGAAAACCGAAGTGGTATGCGAGTTGTAGCTGATTTCCATAAAATAGAAATCCACCGCGGGTTCTTCCGTCCGAACAAACAGATGGAAATAGGGTCCAGCAAGTTTCCGTGCCTTGACCTCCATTCGGTAATCCGTCCAGTTTTCCTCCCCAAAGTAGATACCTGAATTCTGCCCACCGGCGACAGTCAGTTCAAGCATACCGTCTTTCACTTTTGCGGTTGCCTGCGGTCCCAACTCCCAATCCGCAATCTCTTTGTCGCTATCAAACTCGTAACGAATCGCTACCGCTGGGTGTATCGCTAATATGAAAGCAAAACAGACACATATACAAAGGCACTGAATGTTTAACTGCTTCATGAATTTTCTCCTTATAGGTGTTCCAAACACGAAATCTTTCGCCCGGTTTTCTTACGAATTTCACAGTCAACTCTGGAAATCTATCAACTGCTCTTAATTCTAATTATTTTACACAACACTGCGTAATCTGTCAACCCTCTCCTCAATTTAGTTAATGCTTAAAACTATAGTAAAGTTTAGAATTAATTGGACACTCCACACCGGCGAGGTTAGAAACCTCGCCTACCGGGGAAGGGAACATGTCTATTTATTTTTCGGATCCACTATAAATGCCCCCATCAAGTCGACGGCTAAATGGGAACAAAGTATAATTTAACCAGAGTAACGCATAATATATAGAATTGATTCTATGTCCGTTTATGCGGTTTTTGATTTAATCCGTATTTTACCGCGGCACTAACTTAGGGCATAATAATTATCTAAAACTAAGGAATAACAAAATATGGTAAAAAAAGCAATACTTGCTACTGTTTTAATTGGAATTGGATGTGTCGGTTTTTTCGCCGGTTGTGAAGCAGACCAGAAAATGTCACAAGACACATTCTCCGAAGAACCATCTGCTGAACAGAAAATCGAAACTGAAGACGTCCTAATTTATTGGACAAACAGATTAGGTAAAATTCGGCGCATTCGCTCCGGTAGTTCAGACATTGAAAACCTCGTTACTGACGTATGCTCTCCAATTGATATAGCATTAGACATCTCCAGCAGTCAGATGTACTGGACGAGCGGCTGTAAGATTCAACGTGCCAACTTGGACGGCTCAAACGTTGAGGAACTTGTTCCACCCAGTAAAGGAATAAAGGAAGGCATTGCACTGGATATTGATGAAAATAAGATGTACTGGAGCGTCTGGAACGCTACGACGAATAAGATTCAACGCGCCAACCTTGATGGTTCAGACGTTGAAGACATCATCACCGGTTTGCAAAGTCCACGCCGCGGACATTCCCAATAGGAAAATGTACTGGGGAGACCTTGGTGCGGGTAAGATTCAACGTGCGAATCTCAACGGTTCAGATGTTGAAGACATCATCACCGGTTTAATGGGTCCAAACGGTATCGCTCTGGACTTGGATGGAAATAAAATTTATTGGGCAGATGAGTTCAGTGGTAAAATTCAGTGTGCGAATCTTGATGGTTCAAATCTCAAGACTCTCTTTGTTAGATATGGTAAGTTTATCGGTACTGCCATAAATATCCCGTTAGATATTTTAGGTCTAAAAATATATTATGCGTATAGTCCGATCAGTATTGCCTTAGACATTTCGGGTGGAAAAATATATTGGACAACTCCACATAGACATAAGGTTCAGCGTGCCAACCTCGATGGTT
The DNA here is from genome assembly GCA_965208635.1 of Candidatus Poribacteria bacterium. Taxonomy (GTDB): domain Bacteria; phylum Poribacteria; class WGA-4E; order WGA-4E; family WGA-3G; genus WGA-3G. The sequence continues at coordinate 2,269,604 of OZ242349.1, read as the reverse complement.
CAAATATTGAAGATGTTGTCACCGACAGCACACTAACTGTCGGCATTGCGCTGTCTACCTTTTCACAGTAGCAGCGGAAAACGTGGTTGTCTATTCAGTGGATGGACTTTGCCATTCGGACATCACCCATCAGCATAAGGAAAAGAAAATGCTAATCCAAAAGGCAACTTCTCGGCATCGGCGGATTTCGGTATCCGCCTGCTTTGCCATTAACCAATTCTCGGACGTAACAATACCTGTATCACACTCCTACGTCCAACCAATTTCAGCCACCCCTGATCGCAGCGAGCGTCAGGCAGCCCCAACCGACAATAAATGCCAAGCCACCGATGGGTGTAATTGCACCGAGCCATCGGATACCCGTAAGACTTAGCACATAAAGACTCCCCGAAAAAATTAGGATGCCAGCGAAAAAGCACCAGCCCGATGCAGCCGTGAGTTGGTTCTGCCACTGCGATACCGCCCACGCCGCAGCAATGAGTCCGAGGCTGTGATACATCTGATATCGAACTGCTACTTCAAATGTCTCAAGCATCTCCGGCGAGAGTTTTGATCGCAGCGCATGTGCCCCAAACGCCCCAAAAACGACACCGAGTAGACTCAAACCTGAACCGAGCGCAAAGAAAAGATTTTGCATGGATGCCTCCTTATTTCCCATATAAACTGACGGATTCTTGGTCTTTTACCGCTTACCCCAACCTACGGACCTACCCAGATTTTTATTTCAAACTCACGTTAATTATAACTTAAACCAAGCATATTATGTCAGGCGTTTTTACCCGTTAGAGTATTGATAGAAATATTTTCTTGACATTTTTGCCATATTGTGCTAAGATTTAGTTTTAAACGGCGTAGCTCGCTCTATTCCGTGTGGTTAATAGTAAAAGGAGAAATTTTTGGACGTATGAAAGAATACAGGACAGATCAGATCCGAAACATTGCAATTATCGCGCATTCAGGAGCAGGCAAAACATCACTCGTTGAAGCGATGCTTTACAACGGGGGTGCCATTGAGCGAATGGGGGCTGTCGATAGCGGAACTTCTGTAGCTGACTATGCCGCTGACGAGATTGAACGCAAAACGACCCTCAACTGTTCAGTCTGCATTGCAGAATGGGAAGGATATAAACTAAATCTGATTGATACTCCGGGTGCTGAAGATTTTTATGGTGACCTCCACAGTGTACTCCGCGTCGTCGACGCCGTCGTTGTCGTTGTTGATGCCACAACTGGCGTCGAGGGTGGAACAGAAAAGGTCTGGGAAGTCGCGGACAAATATGAACTGCCGCGCCTTATCTTTATCAACAAAATGGATAAAGAGAACGCCAGTTTTGAAAACGCACTCGCAAGTGTTGAAGAAATTTTAGAGACTCGGGCGATCCCTATCCAACTCCCAATCGGTCAAGAGGATCAGTTCGCCGGTGTCGTCGATGTCATACAGATGGCGGCTTATCTACAACCCGATGGAAGCAAGCGCGCAGCGAAATCCGAAATACCCGCAGACTTGGAGACAGAGGCTGAAGAAACTCGCGAAGCACTCGTTGAAGTCGCGGCAGAAAGTGACGATGAACTCATTGAGAAGTTTTTTGAAGGCGAACTATCGGACGAAGAGATTCAGAACGGCTTGCAACTTGGAATTTTCGAGAATCAGTTTACCCCTATACTCTGCGGTGCTGTCTTGAACAATATCGGCGTGCAACAATTGATGGATACACTGCTGACTGGCTGTCCATCCCCCGCCGATATAGGCGTAGTTACATCCGCAGAGAATGAAGAAGATAATCGCGAACCCTCACCGGATGCCTCAATGTCCGCTATCGTATTCAAATCGATTGCCGACCCGTTTGCAGGGCAGTTGAGCTTCTTCCGTGTCTATTCCGGTATACTGGAAGGGGATACCCAAGTCAGCAATTCGACGCGAGGACAAGTTGAACGCCTCGGAAAAACAGCGTTCATGAACGGTAAGGATTCGATCAGTACGCCACATGTGGCAGCAGGAGATATTGGCGCACTTACGAAGCTCGCCGCGACCCAAACGGGGGACACGCTCTGCGATAGAGACGCATCCATTCAACTCCCAGGGATCGAGTTCCCGAATTCCACCATCTCTTATGCCATTCATCCGACGCGCGAAGGCGACGATGAAAAGTTGATGACATCACTCACAAGGATGTCCGAAGAAGATCCGACCTTCAGGATTGAGCGTAACGAAGTCACCAAACAACTTCTCATCTCCGGACTCGGAGACTTGCACATCAACATCAATCGGGAACGAATGGCAGACAAATTCGGGGTCGAGACGGAAGTCTCACCGCCGAAAGTGCCCTATCGGGAAACAATTCGTCGCAGTGTTCGGAGTATTCAAGGCAGACATAAACGTCAATCCGGTGGAAGGGGACAGTTTGGCGATGTCACGATTAATCTCGCTCCCTTACAACGCGGTGAGGGGTTTGAGTTTGTTAACAACATCGTCGGCGGAGCGATCCCGCGCAACTATATCCCAGCTGTCGAAAAAGGCATCCGCGAGAGAATGGACAGAGGTCTACTCGCAGGTTTCCCTGTCGTCGATATCCAAATTGACCTCTATGACGGCAAGTATCACCCTGTCGACTCTTCGGATATGGCGTTTCAGATTGCTGGCTCTATCGCTTTTGCTGCCGCCGCTGAACAAGCAGAAGCGTGTTTGCTCGAACCCGTGATGAGCGTCGATATTACGGTGCCCGAACAGTTCATGGGAAGCATTATTGGCGACCTGAATGGACGACGTGGACAGGTAATGGGTGTTGAACAGACCGGGAGGAAGCAGATAATTCAGGCACACGTTCCCCTCTCGGAGATGCTTCGATATTCAATTGATCTCAAGTCGATGACGAGTGCCCGTGGCACCTTCGCGATGGAGTTCTCACACTACGAGATCACACCTGACGATGTTGCACAGAAGGTAATCGCTGCGTCGAAAACCGAAGAGGAAGAGTAGACTATCTATCGGAAATTCCATGATTGGTTTTCCTTTCCTCTCCTTGCAGATGCACCGCTGTCGTAATACTTGACATCGTCTCAATACAGAACGTTCTAAAGCGTATATACAGACAAAAGATAAACCCGCTGTTGATACAAATCAGCAGCGGGTTTATTTTTATACGTTAGATTGTCCAACGTTTTTATTAACTATCCAAATGGAAGATTGCCATCTTCAATTCGGTCATCTCTTCTATGGCGTATTTCGGACCTTCTTTGCCCATACCGCTTTCTTTGACCCCGCCATACGGCATCAGATCCGCGCGCCACTGCGTACCCCAATTCACCATTAGGTTACCAGATTCGACCTCACGGACAAACTTCATTGCCCAATCGACGTTCTGTGTGAAAATCGCGGCACTCAGCCCGTAATTCGTATCGTTGGCAAGGGCGATCGCTTCGTCAATGTCGTTGACGCGCGTCACACCGACAGCCGGTCCGAAGACCTCATCACAGGAAATCTTCATCTCCGGCTTGACGTCAGCGAGGATAGCAGGCGTGACAAACTGATCTTGCTTCTCTCCACCGGTGAGGAGTTCCGCGCCATCCGCGACAGCCTCCTGAATCCATTCGGCAACACGGGTGGCATCTCCTTCTCGAATCATCGGTCCCATCCGCGTTCCTTCTGCGAGTGGATTACCAGTGTTAATTTGGGTAACTTCGGCTTGGAACGCATCTAAGAAATCACCGTAGATTTTTTCATGTGCGATGACCCGCTGCGTTGAGATACAGACCTGTCCTGCATTAGAATAACCGGATGCCGCCGCTGCCCGCGCGACTTTTTCGGGATCCGCGTCTGGCATGACGATGAGCGGTGAGTTAGACCCAAGTTCCATCGTGACACGCTTCAACCCTGCGACCTTGCAGATATGCTCGCCGACATCACGGCTACCGGTAAAGGTAATTTTTCGGACACGCTGATCCGCACAGAGCGTATCACCGATTTCGCCGCCGGGTCCCGTCACACATTGAATTGCCTCAGGCGGTGTCCCTGCTTCTAAAAAGAGTTCCACCAGTTTCAAGGCGGAGAGCGGTGTGTCTGTCGCAGGTTTGATGATAATTGCGTTTCCACCGGCAATCGCGGGACCCGCTTTGTGGCAGACAAGGTGCAGCGGGAAATTGAAGGGACTAATACCAGCAACAATACCACACGGCATGCGCACTGTAAAACCGAGTTTGTCTTTGACACCGGGAGCACCTTCAAGGGGAATCGTTTCACCGGTCAACCGCTTTGCTTCTTCTGCGGAGAGAGCGATAATCTCGGAAGCGCGCGTCGCTTCAATTGTCGCCTCGGCGAGGATTTTTCCCTCCTCGCGGGTGATAACTTCGGCGAGTTCACCAGCCCGTTCTACCATCAAGTCCGCAACTTTACGCAGGATCTCGTAGCGCTCATAGCCGGTCATCCCTGCCATGATCTTTGCGCCGCGTTCTGCGGTTTGAATAGCGGTTTCAACGTCGGCTGCGTCCCCTCTGGGTACAGTATCAACGACCGAACCGTCAAAGGGACTGAGGACATCAATTTTATCGGATTTATCAATCCATTCTCCACCTACGTGCATTTGCATAATGCGTTTTCTCCATTTCTGCTTCAGCACACGGATGTGCCTGTTATTTATCTTCTCGTTTTTAGTAAAGCCCAAGTTGCTGCCAATTTGCCAACCGTATCAACAGCGGCATAACCGGTTAACCCGTTCTCTACAACATCATTGAGTTCTTTTTCCTTCTCCTCAGACTCGACAATTATCAAGTGCGTTCTCGTCCAATTCAACCCCTAATCCCGGTTTATCTGGAATAGTTGCGTATCCGTCAACAAGCGGAATCGTTGAAGGCGTAACAAGATCAAAAGCGCGCAAAGCATTTAGCGTAATCGCCGACATGGTTGCATTCGGCATTACCGCAGCGAGATGCATAACATAACAGGTCGTCACACCGAGTCCGACAATCTGTATCCAGACGGGAAGATGAGCAGCGTTTGAAATAACCGCCTCCCGTAGAGCATTGGCAGCGCGCGAGTCCGGGTAAGCGATAATAAACGAATCGTTCATATTTGCCCGTATCGCTTCGATCGGGTCGGGGTTGCCGAAGTGGATCGTTATCGGCATGTCAGTATGTCGCTTAATCTCTTGGTATCCAGCAATATCGGCTTGTGGGATCGGCGTTTCAAACGACTCTATATTGTAATCTTGGATCTGACGTACAACTTCAAGGGTGCGTGCCGGGGTCTCAAAAGAGTCATTTGCATCGACGCGGAGTTGATAATCATCTGGTACAACACTTGCAATTGCTTCCACCTGCTCAAGGACTTCAAACCACGGACGGGCTTTGATTTTGTGGAGCCGATAGCCGAGGGCATAAGCGTGCTGTGCCTCTGCCGCCCATTCCTCGGGGGTCATGTCAATCGACCAGTAGCCGAATTGCGTTTTGTCGTGAACCTTTTCACCTAAAAGTTGATGCACCGGCAGACCAAGTGCCTTCCCGATGATGTCGTAAAAAGCCTGCTGGAGAGGAGTCGGTGCCCAACCATTCATAAATTCAAATGGATTTCTACCGATGTAACACTCAACGACATCCTCCGCCTGAAACGCCCCATCACCAATTCCAACGAGTCCTACATCGGTGTGCACCTTGTAGACGTAATCAATCTGGTAAAGATTACGACGCGTCATGAGTTCATAAATACCCTCGTGATACGGCACTCTCACTTTGATAACGTCAATCTGAGTAATCTTCATATTTTTAATTTTGGGCTCCTGGACTGCGCTCCAAATGTAAATGCAGAAAGCCGAAGCCATCCCATAGCGAATAGTGTATGGGGGACAAATTATGCCATTTAAGGAAACCTAATTTCATTACGCCCAAGTTTTCGGTTATTCTATCGGGAATCGGAGTTCCCTCCTACAGTCGGATCCGCAGTTCATAATGAAAGGGAGAGCGGATATTCAGGAAGGCACGTCAATGGCTCAAACCTACGTCGTTCTCCTGAAGGTAAAATTAAATTATTCATCGCGCCGGATCCAACTAACAACATCCTCCGCTTCACCTGTACCGCCCTCAACGCCATCGCTTCCGAAAGAGATGAGATCGTATCCGTACCGGTCGTGGTTACCCGGACGAACATAGACATAAGGATTTCCCCACGGGTCTTCCGTAATCGGAATTTGAATATAGGGTTCTAACCAGTTTATAGGTTTTGGTGGTGCTTCGGGTATCTCCCAAAGTGCCTTTAAACCCTGTTCAGTCGAAGGATAATCGCCGTTATCCTTGGCGTATCTATCAAGAGCGATACCAAGCGTTTCGATATCCTCAGCGGCTTGTGCCTGCAAGGCGCGCCCCGCCTGTCCGAGCAATCGAGGTGCCAAAAGAACAGCCGCAATAATTCCGAGAACGATGACGACAACTAAGATTTGTATTGATGTTAATCCTGCTTGTTTAGAATCGATTGATTTCACGTATTTCCTCCACTAACCTGACATAGCAAATTGGCTAGCCGACAGCCATTTTTTAATGTATCACATCCCGCGAATTGTGTCAACTTTTTCATGAAAATTCTCTTGACAGACTTTACGACGCGCCCTATAATAACCTATTAGATTTACGCAGGACTGAATCCAGGCAAGGTTAGAACACACTCAATAGCGTAAGTCCCAAAATTATGAGACAGTGGAGGAATTCGGGCATGTCGAAAACGGTTTGCATTGTCGGCACAATGGACACGAAGGGTTTGGAATTTTCATTTATCAAAACGCAGATAGAATCAACCGGCACCTCAACATGTGTTATTAATACGGGTATACTGGGAGAACCGGGATTAACACCGGACATCTCTGCGGATGAAGTCGCACAAGCTGGAGGTTCATCCCTTCAGGCTTTGAGAGATGAAGGCGACCGAGGGAACAGCGTCGCTGTGATGGCACAGGGTGCCGCCGCGCTCACTGCTGAAAAACAGGAAGCAGGCGAGATTGACGGGATCATCTCACTCGGTGGTTCCGCAGGAACTACCATCGGCACGACAGCGATGCAAGCAGTTCCAGTGGGTGTTCCGAAAATTATGGTGTCAACTCTGGCATCGGGTGACACAAGTCCGTATGTCCAATCTAAAGACATAACTATGATGTACTCTGTTGTGGACATCGCTGGTATCAACCGATTGTCTCGGCAGATTCTCGCCAACGCCGCTGGTGCAATCGTTGGAATGGTGAACGCGGAAATGCCAGAGGTAACAGCAGATAAGCCTCTAATTGCAGCGACAATGTTCGGCGTGACAACGCCATGTGTCACAAAAGCGATGGAGATCCTTGAAGACGCAGGCTATGAAGTTCTCGTCTTTCACGCAACGGGTACCGGTGGGCAAGCGATGGAAGATCTTGTCAAAGGAGGTTTCCTCGCTGGGGTGTTAGACGTGACAACAACCGAACTTGCCGACGAATTGGTCGGTGGGGTCCTGAGTGCCGGTCCTGATCGGTTAGAAGCCGCAGGAAAATCTGGACTGCCGCAAGTTGTCGCTCCGGGCGCGCTGGATATGGTGAATTTCGGTCCACCTGACACAGTGCCAGAGCAGTTCAGCGATCGATTGTTCTATCAGCACAACCCGACAGTGACACTCATGCGAACAACCGCTGAAGAAACCGCCGAACTCGGACGTATCATGGCTCGTAAACTCAGCGAAGCACAGGGACCTACAACGGTTATTATTCCGACACAGGGTGTATCGGCGATCGATCAAACAGGACAACCCTTTGATTCCCCCGAAGCGCGAGTGGCATGGATCGAGAATCTGAAGGCACACATCGGGGATAATGTTACGGTTATTGAGATGGACGCTCACATTAACGACGACGAGTTCGCAACGAAACTCGTAGAAACGTTGTTAGAAAGTATTCAATGAACCTGTGTTATTACTCTGTAAGGAAAAATTAAAAAATGGCAAGAACCTATAAGACACTTACCGATACAGATGTTAATCACTTCATTGAGAAGGGGCATGTTATTCTGAAAGACTGCTTTCCGCGCGAACTGGCGAAAGAATGGCGAGCTTTCGCTTTCAAACGGCTCGGTTATGATCCAGACGATCCGACGACTTGGGAGGAACCCCGCATTCATCTGCCCTCTATGAACAGGGTACTGATTGAAGATGTTGCACCGAGAGCGTGGGATGCTATTTGTGATCTGCTCGGCGGTGAAGACCGGATTGTCAATTTTTGGGGTGACTCAAAGCCGGGATGGGGTGACGGTTTCATTATTAACTTCGCATTAGGCGCGGACACACCATGGCAACCGCCTTCTCCAGAAGTCGGTGGGTGGCATAAAGATGGCGATTTCTTCCGTCATTTCTTAGATAGTCCAGAGCAGGGTTTGCTTACAATCGTCGTCTGGTCGGATATCTACCCAGAAAGCGGCGGGACGTTTGTGGCGTGCGATTCAGTTCAGCATGTCGCACAACGGTTGTACGAACATCCAGAAGGATTGTTGCCTGGCGGTTTTGGTCAACTCATTGACAAATGCGAAGATTTTGTGGAAGTCACCGGAAAAGCAGGCGATGTTGTGCTACTGCACCCGTTCATCTTGCACGCCGCTTCGCAGAATCCTTCGGGACGCGCCCGTTTCATCACGAATCCACCAGTTTCCCTCAAAGAACCGATGAATTTCAATCGTGAAAACCCTGATGATTTTTCACCGGTAGAGTTAGCAGTGCTGCACGGATTAGGGAAAGACCGATTGGACTTCAAACCGACAGCAGAGCGTGAACGTTTAGTACCAGAGCGCGTCAAACGTCAGCAGAAGATGCTCGAAGAGCAGAAAAAGCGACTCGAAGCCAATTCCAATAGTTGATGAAAAGACAGCGCGGTTCTCAATGTGCAGGCACCTCGTGTTGCCCATAGAATTTGACTTCTCGGATCACAATGTCCTCAAAGGGCACTTTAATTTTCTGCGTCAGAGGTTCTCGCTCGGCGTGTGCTAAATCCCGATTCGCATGGATAGTGAGTCGAAGCCAACGCACGGGTCTGTCGATATCAATGCGGATGACCGCCCCATTCTCGGATCTCGCGATTTTATGGCTTTTGACAGGCTCAAAGCGAGGGTCTAGGAGAGATCGCGGTCTTTCGGATTTAAGTTCTGCGGTCGTCGTGTGTACCAAAAGCCGGTAAATGTTTGAAACGGGATGCACCTCAATGTAGGCAACAGGGGTCAGCGTGTCAAGTTGAATCCATGCCGCCGCCTTATTTGTGCCTTCCAACCAGTCGTCATACCGTCTCGGAGTAATGACCTCAGTGTAATCCTTTTCAACCATACCCTTTACTTTGAAGATACCGGTCGTGGCGAGGTTACCATCAACGAGTCTTGGATACGCCTCACATGACAGATGTGAGGCGGCTATCCGTTTGGGAAGTGGCTGATATAAGAATGCACAACCGATGAGGAAAAGACAGGTCAGACCTCCGAAGAACATAAATGAGTTTGCTGTGAAAACGCGGTTCATTTTCCAACCTTCCTTTTTTGATAATTCACCATAGTTCTATTGACAACGAGAAATCTCTTTCTATGGTTTACATCAAAATGACCACATCGGTGTGGTTGGAAACCGCATCTACATCTATAGTTTAGGCATCAAACTGGTGTCGACTCTGATGACACGCTGTGCCCTTACCTCTAATTACATCCGCTTGCTGCCACGTATCAACAGCACCGAAAACAGTATCACTCTCACCGAGACGTTGCTTCAGTTCAGATTTTGTGAACCATTCACAACCGTTATCAGCGAGCGCATCGATGTCTAAGTTTTCATCAGAAAAGCCGTAGATACGACAGATGCCCTCTTCCCCTTCAACATCCTCAATATACGACATCCAAGAGACATCTAAACCGAGTTGGGTTTGGGTGAGATCTTGAAGTGAACCGATCCGTGCGCCGACATCCCAACCGACACCTTTCTCCTCTTCCCAACCTTCACCTCCCGGTAACTCCCAAGAATTTGTTTCAGTATCGCGGTGGAGCAAGAATTTCGATTCCTGACCTGATGAATCCTCAATAAGCAGGCGTGTCGTTGCAATCGGCTCGTCAAAACAGACGGGAATGAGACGCTTTCCATCGTCGCTCAATGCGTCCAACGCGGCGGGATTGTAAGGATAATATCCCGCGGCGGGTGGTGCGTCTATTGCACAATACTTATTGAAAATCCCACACCGGTCCTCAGTGGTAGTGCCAGGAGGTGCCTCGTGCCAGACATGCTCGTTGACGACCAGCAAGTCTCCTGCTTTGAGTTCAGGATCGATGAAAGGGGGCAATTGTTCGGGATCGGGACGAGTTACGTCTAAGATGTGTGCGTCCGGATCAATCACCTGTGTTAACTTATGCGATTTGGGAGACACGAGAAAGGGACCGTACGCCGTATCGAAATCGGTCAGCGGGATGATAGCGAATACCCAGTTCATCGATGAACCGACAGGTCGCCAGCGTTTGTAATCGCAATGCGCTCTACCCCCTTTATCACCGGGTGTCCGCAAATACGCGACGTATGCAGTGAGATGTGCGGGTTGACCGAGTGCAGATTCCACGGCACCGATAACCGTCGGGTGTTCGGCAATCTGCTGTGAGTCCGGGATCAGCAAGACGGTTGCCACTCACCGTATACTTCGCTGGCTCAGGATATTTAAGCGTCGATGGATAGGCATCGCGTTTCACCTGTTTTTGGACGACACGTCGAAGTTCATCCGCTTCCTTCGCGGACAAGGCATTGCGTACGATTACGTAGCCATCCTCATGGTAGTCGGCGATCTGTTGCTCGCTGAGAGTTGGGGTTATCGTCCCATTCATAATTCAACCTCCTCCACTTTTTACAAGTAAGTTTTAACTCACAAACTCCTCTAAAAGGGGATGCTCCAAAACGGACGCGACCTCTGTCCAAGCTTCTTTGCTATTCTCATGTGACCTGTCGGGTGTGAAGCCAAAGTCAAGATAAACTTTGATCGCTGGAATACGTCCGGTTGACGTGCCGAGAAAACAGCGTTCGTGGGATTGTTTCAGACGCTCCATCGCTACGGTCATCATCGGTTTGGAAAGTCCGTTTCCTTGGTAGTCGGGATGAATCACGACCCAGTGGATCTGTCCCCACACTTCTCCATCTATATCTTGCCACCACGCCGTGATTGTGCCTATTTCCTCGCCTGTGTCCGTCGTCAGATAAAAACTTCTATCCTCCATCACTGAAAGATGACGTTTAAACTCGCGATTGAAAAGTCCGTCGTCAATTTCAGCGTACGGTTCCCCCGCTTGCAGAATCCGCGTCCAGATATGTCCTTCATTCCGACGAAAGTTCCGGATAGCATACCCATCTGGAATCGGGAATTGCGGGATGTTCTCCATGTTTTCACGAATCATTCTGACACTATAATTCTTCATATTAGGCGTGGGAGTGCGGAAGATGAAGTCTTGAAAGACTGTTTTTATTGATGGTAATATAGCATACACCCCAGAAAAACGGCAAGGATATTTTGGAATAGCGGTATCTGGTTCAAAACCATATCGGATTGTGTTGAAGTATCACCTGTTTTTTGTTAGATTTGGAGTATTATGCAAATATTTCACTGATTTTTAGGAAAGAAAGCAGAAAAATGAAAAAAATTGCTTAAATTCCTAAAAATTCTGCAAAAAAGTGAAATTAGGTATTAACTTTTTCGATTTCATGTCTATAGTTAAAAGTAGAAGGCATACGCCGTGTGCTATCACATTTAATGGTCTATTCGTCGTTGACGGCGCAGGTAAATGGAGGGCATCGTCATGATTTGTGTGTCCGAACTTACGAAAACTTATGGTCGCACCGTCGCTGTTGACAACATTAGTTTTGAAATCCCGCCGGGTCAAATCGTCGGCTACCTGGGTCCAAACGGGGCAGGTAAATCGACCACTGTCAGAATGTTGGTTGGTATGCTACAACCGACGCGTGGACAAGTCGTTGTTGCGGGATGTGATAGTCAGACAGACAACATTGAACTCAAAAGACGCATCGGGTATGTTCCTGAAGACGCAATCCTCTACGAGACGCTCACACCTATTGAATATCTACAACTGGTTGGTCAACTCTATCACATGTCTGAAAAATTGATTGCTGAGAAAATAGACGATTTTCTTCAGGTATTTCAACTCACAAGGGTGGCACACCAACGAATTAGCAGTTTGTCAAAAGGGATGCGGCAGAAGGTGCTGATTATCTCCGCGCTCCTCCATAATCCCGATGTCCTTTTCCTTGATGAGCCGTTCAGCAACCTTGATGTCTCAACGGTGACACTGATGAAGAAAATTTTGCAAGACCTCGCTGGTATCGGAAAAACGGTTCTCTATTGCACCCATATTCTGGACGTTGCTGAGAACATCTGCCACCGTGTTCTGATTCTAAATCGCGGAAAAATTGTGGCTGACGGGAGTATTGATGAACTTCGAGAGATGGCACATCGGACCTCTCTTGAGGAGATCTTCGCGCTCCTGACGGAAGCAGACGAAGTGGGTGTAAAATCTGCTGGCATCATTCATACCATGACGGAACACAGAGATGTTTAACAGATTCCTTAAAATCCTTGGTGCTGAACCCCATCACTATAGACTGTTGCTGAAGACCGATAGGCGTGTGAATGCTCGGAAGGAATCCTCAAAATCTTTTCTCAGTGATTCTCCTGCCCTATTGGTAGGCTTGTATGCGATTTCAAGTACATTTGTATCCTTTTCCGCTTTTGCACTCGATAGTTTCAGTTTCACGCTCCTCACGCTGTTCGTCTCAATGACGATGCTGGCGTTCACTGTCATCTCCCGACTTGAGGTGATTATCAACCCAACAGACTATCGAATATTGGCGCATTTCCCCGTTTCATCGCGCACCTACTTTCTTGTGAAATTCACGCATGTCCTGCTTTACATCGTTGTTTTCGCAGGGGTATTGAACCTTCCGCCAGCCATCTTAGGGATATGGTCGAAAAACGCCCCGATTTTCTTTCCAGCAATTTATTTACCTGTATCCTTCATGGCAGCGTTCTTCGTTGTCGGATTCATTTCAGCGTTCTATGGATATTTGATAAAACTGTATCGGTGGGAGAGATTCCGAGACCTCGTTGCATACTCGCAGCTGGTTCTTGCGATTTTGGTGCCACTATGTTTTTATCTGCTACCTCATCTCATCTCAATTTTTCGCGTTGCTCTCGTTGATTGGAATCAGATTGGAGAATTGAAATGGGTTTACATCCTGCCGTGCAGTTGGTTTGCTGGACTTGTCCACTTTATACTCGGAGAGACGCGATCCGTTTTTTCATATCTATCGATTCTATCTGTTCTCTCGACGGTTTTATTCGTCGTCATCCCATTGGGACAGATCTCGCTGAAATACGCCGAACATGTTTCGTTCTTGTTGGAGTCGCCGAATACTATACGGAAGGTAAACAGGGTAGGTAACCGTTTAACATCGTTCCTGAAAAATACCGAGACGCGAGCGGGTTTTCAACTGGTATCTATCTATCTGAAAAGGGACCGTAATGTAAAAGTTAGATCCTGCGCGATGATCGGGATTCCCTTGGCTTCCATCATTCCTATGATTCAGATGATTCCTGAACTCATGGGTCTTCCGTTTCGCATCGGGGTGGCGGTCGGCGTTTCTATCTATTCGTTCTATATTTGTGCGTTTCTTCTAAGTTATCTTCTCAGTGTTCTCAAGTACTCAGAAGATTGGAAAGCAACATGGATTTTCACAATCGCTCCGATGGAATCCCATGCTCATTTCTTTAAGGGTGTGAAGTTAGCAATTATCGCTTACTTCATCGTTCCCTACTTTATTATTTTCACCGGCATCTCTGTCTTTCTTTGGAACCCTCTTCTGGCGGTGGTTTATATGCTACCGAGTCTCATCGGTTGCCTGTGTTACCTCTCATTCTACTGGAACTCAACGGCGATACTTCCTTTTTCACGAGAACCTCGAGAGAAAAAAGGGATGGACGACATTCTGACCTTTGCACTCGGTTTGATTATTTTCGGCGGGATTTTCGGCATTCATTATGTTGCGTATCAGTTCCACATCTATTTCTACATCACCGTATATACGCTCACAATTGGATGGGAGTCATTCTCTCTAAAAGAAAGAACACCGTGCAAAGGTTCGCTCAATGAATTAGCAAGGAGGTTTTTATGAAACGGACATTGCGGATTATCGGAAATATTTTCGGCGCGCCCAGCAAAGCGTTTACGGCATTAAAAGAGCAACCGAGTTGGTTCACGGGATTCATCACTATTGCTGTTGTGTCAATTGGCATTGCGTGGGCAATTCTGCCATTTTCAGAACAGATGGGACACACCAAAATGCTCGAATCCGGTATGGATGCGGCTCAGATGGAACAAGGTCAAGCAATGACAAAATTATTTAGTTCCATAGGTCTTTTCTTGACACCGCTTCCATTACTCATCAAATGGCTGGTTTTTGCTGGACTTTTCTACCTCGGTGTCCAATTACTGGGGAGTTCCAAGGCGTCGACATTTAAATCTATGTTCGCAGCGGTGGTCTACTCGGAACTCATCTTAATCTTTTCAGCTCTCATCAACGCAGCACTGTTGTTATGTTTCAAGGATATTAGCGATGTCCAAAAATCTATAGACCTCCAAATGATCCCGGGACTCCATCTTCTGTTTGGGGATCACGCACTCGGAGTTCTGAAACTGACGCTTCTCAGTCAGGTCACTCCATTCGCTATCTGGTATCTTATTGTCCTTTCAGTGGGTGTCGCAATTGTTGCCGATCTGAAAAGAAAAAGGGTGGAATGGTTAGTCGTGTTAGTCTGGTCGGTAGACATCGGCTTTCGGATAGCAGTCTCTGCATTTTTGTAATGGCAAAATCTACTACACTTTCAGAGTATTCAGAGTAAACTGAGCAATTGAAGATTTCAGAGAGGTCCCTTGAATCCAAACTATGACTGGCCTTTAGACGGTTTTACTGGAGTATGCTTGGAAGTTTACTCTGAAACTTTATTGGTCGCGAGCAGTAAGGAGTCGGGATTCGGAGATCCCTCCTACGGAAGAATATAAAAGTATTGTTTTGTTGATTTTTGTAAAACATATTGATATATTTATGTATCTTATCGCACAGTTTTTTCCCTGCACCTTCAGATGATTGTCTGAATCGCGGATTTACGCGGATTGCGCGGATGACGCGGATTTTAAAAACTCCTGCTCCCACAGCCAGCGAGGCGTTTTTTTCGGACTCGCGAATTATCTTGTAAAACCGACAATTGAATGCCGCTGCAGCTGCACAAAAGTAATTGCTTTTCTGGTAGGCGTGTGATATTATTTATTCATCATGGAAAGATCACCTGTCCCCATTCCAATTTACACCATAGGCTACGGGAGTCGTTCGATTGAGGAATTCGTCACAGTGCTACATCAGCATGAGATCGCTTACCTCATCGATGTTCGCTCCGCCCCCTATTCACGCTATAAGCCGGAATTCTCCAAGGCATCACTCGCGAATGAACTCGAACAGCACGGCATCCGCTATGTGTTCATGGGAGATACACTCGGCGGTAGACCCGACGATGAAACCTGTTACGTCAACGGCAGACTTGATTATGAAAAGGTTAAGGAGAGAGAATACTACCAACACGGCATTGAACGCCTGCAGACTGCCTTCTCGCAACAACACTCTGTTGTCCTGATGTGCAGTGAGGGGAAACCGGAGGAGTGCCACCGATGCAAACTCATCGGCGCAACCCTTGTAACCCAGGATATACCGGTCACCCATATCGACGAGAATGATGAGCAAGTGCCACAGGAGAAGGTCATTGAACGTCTGACGGGTGGGCAATTGTCGATGTTTGGCGAAGAGACGTTTCATTCTCGGAAAAAATACACTTAATTCTATCCACTATGAAAATTAAAATTGTTACCATTGGCGTATACGGCTTTGACGAATCCAGTTTTTTTGACGCACTCTGCAAGGCAGAGGTCGATACGTTTTGCGATATCCGTAGTCGGCGCGGCCTCCGCGGTGGGACTTATGCCTTCGCCAACAGTGTGCGATTGCAAGCGCGTCTGTCAGAACTCGGCATCCGATATATTTACCGAAAGGATCTCGGTCCAACGAAAACTGTCCGAGACAAACAAGCAGCGGCAGATAAAGCAAGCAAAACCGCTAAACGCAAACGCACCACATTGGGGGAAGCATTTATTGAAGCGTATCATACCGAATGTCTTGCCGAGTTTGAGCCCCAAAGTCTGCTGGATGAACTGAAATCGGATGCCAAAGTTGTTGCCCTCTTTTGTGTGGAAACTACACCGGAGGCATGTCACCGCTCATTGGTAGCTGCTACATTGGCGAAAACTTTTAATCTGGAGGTCGAAGATATTTTACCGTGAGAGTCCTCATTGTTGCGAAAACGCGAATGGGAAGCGGCGCGTGTATCGGCGCGATTACAGAAAAAGGTGAAAGTGTTCGACTGGTTCCGTTCAATGCAGATCCACATGACGGTGCGAACAAAGAATACAAGGTTGGCGAGATTTGGAAGATTACAGGTAAGCCAGAGACTTCATTGACTTCGCCGCATAATGAAAACTTCGTTGTGGATAAAAAATCGCGTCTTCACACCGCAAAAGACACCAGAGACCTGATAAGTGCAATTGAACTGTTAATGCCGCCGAAGGTTGGAGATCCGCGAAACCTCTATGAAGGGTTATTGAAAACTACAGAGAACGGTTCCTTGTATATCTCTCCTGGAGATGACGTTCCGTCCTACAGCACCGCGTTTTGGCAAACGGACCAACCACTTGTCCTTGAAAAGGAGACGCGAAAACTGCGTTATCGCTATCCCACTGAAAATGGGGGTTGTACGCTCACCTTCGTCGGTTTTCAAAAACCACTTGAAACCATTCCAGCAGGTACACTTCTACGTGTTTCACTTGCACATTGGTGGCGACCAAAAAATAGACCACACGCTGAACTACGTTGCTACGTCCAACTTTCAGGTTGGTTTCCTGAAGAGGAAGCCCAAGAAGAACGGATGCCTCCCCCCGAAACGAGACAACTACCCTTCCAAACAAATACGTCTTCTTTAGAGATCCTCAGGGATATTTTTGGACATGAACAATTTCTTCCGTTCCAAGAAGAGATCATTGAACACATTCGTAACGGGGAAGATACCTTGGTTGTTCTACCGACAGGGGGTGGGAAGTCGCTCTGTTACCAATTACCCGCGTGTATTTTTAATGGATTAACCGTTGTTGTTTCACCGCTAATTGCACTCATGCAAGATCAGGTAATACAGTTGGAACAAAAGGGAATCCACGCAGCTTTCCTTAATCACACAGTTGAGGAAGAAGAATATATCGCCACAATGCAAGAGGTCAGGAGTGGTAAAATTAAGTTGCTTTACATTGCGCCTGAAACTCTTGTACAACGACCTGAAATCCATGTAATGCTTCATGACGCAAGTGTTGCATGTCTTGCGATTGATGAAGCACACTGTATCGCTCAGTGGGGACACGATTTTCGTCCGAATTATCGTGAGTTGGACTGGGTTCGTGAGCAATTTCCAAATGCTGTATGTATTGCCTTAACAGCAACCGCGACTCCACGAGTCCAAATAGATATTAAACAATCGCTCAATTTTCCTGAAAGCAATGCGTTCATTGACAGTTTTGACAGAGAAAACCTATTCATTTCCGTTGAACCACGGTTTGAGTTGCTCGGACAGACATTGGCATTTCTGAAAAAACACGCTAACGAGTCAGGTATCATCTACTGTCAAAGGAGGAAACATGTAGACTGGTTATGCGAGCAATTAGTCGCCCATGGAATTTCGGCACTGCCCTATCGTGCAGGTCTGGATAACGAAACCCGCAAGCAAAATCAAGACGCTTTTCTCAACGGTGATACCCGTGTAATAGTCGCTACAATTGCCTTCGGAATGGGCATTGATAAGCCAGATGTTCGATTTGTCTTGCATGCGTGGCTGCCGAAGGATCTGGAATCTTATTATCAGGAAATCGGTCGCTCTGGGCGCGACGGTGAACGTGCAGAATGTCTCTTGTTGTTTAGTCCGGATGATGAAGATACCATCAACGAATTCATTGATGATGGACATCCGGCACAACGCGAAGGACGGATTGAAGCACTGCAAAAACTCATTGCGTGGACAACCTCAGACGAGTGCCGCCGGAAAGCATTATTGGATTATTTTGGAGAGCCATACGAACACGAAAATTGTGGGATGTGTGATAACTGTCGTAAAGCAAAAATGGAGCAAGTGGATTTGACAATTCCAGCCCAAAAGTTCCTATCTTGTCTCCATCGGATTCTCGATTGGGTGAATAAAAACAGCACAACGCCAGAAGAGGTTTTCGATAAAGCATATTTCGTTGGCACTTTGCAAGGCGAAAATACGAGTATTCCAATTTGCTTGCCAGCTGGGGCTTTGTATATCATTGACATTCTACGAGGTGAGAAGGAAGAAAAAATTATTAAGAATAAGCATCACAAACTTATTAGGACCTGGGGAAAAGGCAAGGAATACAGCAAAGCACAGTGGTGTTACCTTGCCCTGCAATTCTTCCAAAATAATCTTTATGAACGCGATAGGGAAGATGGAAGCCTTCATTTGACAGATAACGGTCGGAAAGTCAACACAACACAAATTACACCAGCTGATCGGTTCTGGCGGTTTCCAGTGGATTCGGTAGATATGGATTCGGAAAATAGTGTAATTGTAGAATTGGATACTTACGAGTCAGTCTTCGATGAACCCTACGATTACGATCCGGGGCTGTTTGAGAGACTTTGCCATAAGCGAAGAAATATAGCAGAGGAAGAACTGATACAGGCATCGCGAGTTTTGCCGCGTGATTCATTGAAAGAGATGGCAGCCGAATTACCGCAGACAGTGGAAGAATTTGGGCAGATTCGCGGAATAGGGAGAGTGAGAACCGAAAGATACGCTGATATCTTCTTACCAATTATCCGTGAATATTGCAAGCAACACGAGGCAGATTCAGTTGAAAGTGTAAATGAAACTCCACATACTCATGAACAGGAACCTGAAGAAGAAAATGAATATGACCAAGAACTCAACTTCGAGAAAAGCGCAAAATGATTGCTGATGAGGAAGGAGTTCGGGCGTTTAGCATCTTTTGGGACAGGATGTTGCGAGAAATGGCAATCCATTTTCCCCAAACTGAAGAAGAGTTTATGCAAATTCAGCATGTCACTCCCGCGAAAGCCGAAAAATACGCTGATGCTTTTTTACCGATTATCCGTGCGTATTGCGAGGAACATGGAATATCAGAGAGGGTTTGAGATGTTGGTAAGTTATGGTCTTGGGATTTTTAAATCTTTGCAAATTTTAGCGACAAGCGACTCGGAAATCTCGTTATGTTCCGGCACGGAAGTTGAAGCTTTGATACCCTGTACGGAATTTCCCCACCGCGAGCGTCAGCCATCTTCCCGAATAAAATAGCAACCTTGTTCTCTGAGATGTTTAATTAGCGCTCTTCGTCTCATAAACGTTCAGCAAAACAGATCTGATTCTCCGCGCGAACTAAATTTGGATGATCACTTCCTCATGTTGACGTTCTGCTGCACGGAGAGCTTCTTCCCGATTGTAGGCTATCGTTTCGCGAAGTGTAATTTTCAAAGCAACCAGCAACTCATCTCTGGTCCGTTCTTGACAATTGACACCGGGGATTTCTTGCACCCATCCGATCCACCAACCGTTGCTTTGTTGGATGACAGCAGTGTAGTTCTGGCGCATTTGTTTTCTCAAGCAGTTAAATGTAGAATTTGAACTGCGGTTTACGATGGGCAACTGTGGGGTTTGAGATCAAGATTTCTCCAACGGCGTCAGAAAAACCAACAGTAACAGGTTGTGATTCTCCAAGATGGCACGCATTATAGTTCAATTTTGTTAAACCAAAGATGTCCTGTGCCACTCTTTCTATGGGAGCATCTCCGTGCTGAATATCAATGCGTAAGGGAACAGGAGTTTCCCACCCGTCATAAGTTGCAATTCGCGGCTTGAATCCACTTCCCCATAACAAACCTGATCGGTTACTAATCCTCCAGAATGTTCCTCTAAGGACTGGCATATCGCCTATTCGGAATAAGCGCGGTGTACGGTGCCGATCTGCACGCACCCTTACTCCAACGAGCTTAACACCCTTTGGACACGCTTTCTGATAACCAGAAAATTCCTCATCATTAATAACCGATCGTGAATGCAAAAAAATCTCCTTAATCGGCTTACCTTCAAGATCCTTATAAGTGTTTAGAACACTGTCTAAAAGCTTGCATGCAGCAGACTCGCTTAAATGGAATTGCTTGTCTTTAGATGAATACCATGGTTCATCTTCACCCAAAAATACTATACCATCCCCGGTATTGAGAAACATTTGGGCAGCACAACAGGCAGTTTCACCTTTTTCTTGCGTATCAGTTCGACGGAAGGCGATGCCTATGTAACAAACACCGTCGCGCGCGGTAATAAGCTTCCAGGGTTTTCCACCGCATTTGTAATAGAGCGTAGTACTAATGTTCCACATACGATCTGACAGCGGAGTAAGTGAACGTTCACCAAATACATTATGGTCTGTCAATCGCAATGTGGATTCACGTAGAATTTGCAAAGGAATTCCGTATTCCATTGAGCGCGCCTTAAGCTGTCGCCGGAAATCAGATGAAAGATGGTAAGGCCGCGGGTCATAGTCATCGAACAAATCAATCTGTCCAGCTTTTCTACTCTGTATTGTTTTAGAAGAAACACCGTGACCAATAGGCTCGGTAACATGAGACTCTGGACGACAATTCTGCCAAATTTCCTTCGGAATTACACAGATAGCCACACCTATATTTTCATCAAGTTTGCTCGCTTTTTTAAGCTCTTCAAGATAATAGTTAACAACCTTGAACACTCGATCGTATCTATCTGGATAACGAGAAGTTCCAACGAGTTGGTCCCGATTAATTTGATAGGATCTTACTGGCTCACTATTCCAATGTGAATGGAATGCCACCTCAAATCCAGGAAATGGAGGCCAAAGCCGCTGGTTTTCTTTTGGGGCAAAAATAGCAGGGCGATTCATAGCATTTGACCATTTTTTAAACTGAAAGATTCCTTCGCCCGTCCCAATAACGATGTAAGATAACTGTCCCGGTCCCGATGGCAAATCGGCATCAAAAGGCCCGAAGAGAGAGTCCATCCCGAGGATCCGCCATTTTCTGCTCGTAGCGAAACTCCAACTCTGGCTCATCGAACACTATGACCGACTTAATTTTCTGTGATTTCCTCATCGTTAGTATCTCCATCTGAATATTCATCGTGGCTTTTAATTAATTCCGATCGCTCGCGACTAAGTTCGCTAAGCATTTCTTCGTTAATGCCAATTGGAACATTGATCGGAGGGAATTCTGCGTGGGACACGCACCTCTAAATCTATTCGGTTTTCGGAGTATTGAAAATGTTCGATTAATTCGACGTAAAATCTTGCGCGGATCTGTTCTTCGGGGTCAGTGAATTTGTATTTTTTGTCCGGAGCGACATAGTGGATTGTTGTACGCTCATTGAGGAATTCAATATAGCCCTTCTGCTCTCCAATGTGAAGAAAGTCAATTTGGTTGCTTCCCACTTGTACCTACCTGCTACTTTATTTAGGAATATTAATATGATCATAAAATATCCAACATGGTTTGTCAAATTGAAAGTTGATTTGCTATACAGATGCCGCCCCACGGAGATTGATAGCAGGACACAAACATTTTTCTCTACAGATGTTGAAGAAATCCGCAGAAACGCCCAAGCAAAACCCCAAGCAAAAATTCCTACGGGACTAAATAGACAGTTGAGATCATACTGGTGGGGTTGGAAACCGCGCCTAACACAGTGGGCAGAATAAATTGGTAGGCACATGCCACCCTTACAGGGCTAAGAGGCAGGACGAATCTCTTTCTATAAACGTTTCGTCCCTACGGGACTGAAGAAGAAGGATGGAGAGGTAAGATCTGATGAAAACATAAAAGACAAAGAAGATCGCGAGCATAGCTCGCTCCTACAGCGAGAAGTCGGGAATCGGAGTTCCCTCCTACAGCGGAAGGGTAGGTGTAAGAACGAGATGAAATTGGAAACCTCGCCAGCAGGTAGATGGGTGGTTATATACATGCCAACGCTATGGGGCTAAAAAATCGAAGCGGAACCCACTTCCATAAGTATATGAACATATGGTACTTTAACATAAATTGCCATCTTTGTAGTATAATCTGTTAGATTGTGCATCATAACACGCAGACTAACAGTCTACGCTACAAAAAGTGGACGGAGGCCTGAAGGTGGTTCCTGCATCACAGGAATGACGTAACTCCGAATCGTTAATCCCTCTATCGTTTCCGTCTCTACCCGCGACTCTGGGTCCTGTCGATGATCAAAGACGATATAATAGCCTTCCCTTACGCCTTCAGTACTGAGATAGGCTGCGAGCTGCTTCTTGCCTGACTGATAACGACTGTCGCCTCTCCAAATTTTCGTTTCTACGATGTATTTTTGCTGGTTATGAGTGATAATGATGTCCATCCTACCGCGGCCGGTTTGGACCTCAATGTCCATAAAACCACCAATAAGTTTAGTGATAGCACCCACGCGATAAATCGCGGGGCTTCGGTTTCATCACAACTGCGGTTTTCTCAAAGAGTCCACCGTCTGACTGTCGCTCCACCCGCGGGCATTTCCCCTATATCGCGTGGATACAGGGCATATCGTTAGGTAACGGCTATCCCTGCCCGCAATATGTTTATCGCAGCGTTGATGTCTCTGTCATGGTGAGAGCTACATTCAGGGCATATCCACTGCCTATCTTTCAATGTTAGGTTTTCGTTATGAAAACCGCAGTCGCTACACGGTTTTGTTGTCGCAGTCCATTGACCGACTTGACGCAACTCACGCTTATGTTTTTGACACTTATACTTCAATATCTCAACAAACTGATAGAAGGCGAGGTCGGAGACCTTGCGTCCCCAAAGTCGTTTCATACCCGCAAGGTTCAAGGTTTCAATGGCGATGGTGTCGAATCTCTTACAAAGTTCAGAAGCAAGTTGCCACTGAAAATCTTTGCGTTGGTTGCTGATTTTCCGATAGAGACGTGTGAGTTGTCTCACACACCGCCACCAACCGTTAGAACCTTTTTGTTTGCGGCTCAATGCTTTGTTGAGAGACCGAAGTTTCTTCAAGGACTGTTTCAAAGGTTGTGGGTGCTGTTTTTTCTCACCCGTGTTCAGCGTCAAATATGCGTCTTTCATACCGAAGTCTGCCCCAACGCTCTTACCTGTTGCCGGCAGCGGTTTAAAATCTGTGTAGGTTGTTGTGATGTAAAGCCAATAGTCTCCGCAACTGTCACGTTTGATTGTGATACGACTGAGAGTCCCGTGCCACTGGCGGTGCTTATGAAAAGTGTAAGGAACTTTATCAAAACTCCATTTGCATGTCTTAGGATTCCATTTACGGAAAGTCAGTGTGATACGATTGTTTTTCAGAGACCACCCCGCACTTCCAGGGTATGTTATAGATTTGAACTTGTGTCTGGGTTTCCTTTTCGGTTTCCCACCCAGTTTTTTGAAAAAACGATCGTAGGCAAGATGTATCCGTCTCAGTTCCTCTTGAATCGCTTGGCTTGGCAAGGCATTCCAATGCGAGTGTGTGGTGCGTTTCAAATCGGTCACGTGTGCAGACATGGCATGATAGTCCGCATAGGGCAGTCCATCTCTATACCTTTTGTCCTGCCATCTATGGAAATAGTCATGCACCTGCCACATATCGTCAAGCAGATTCCCAATACGGATACAATTCGATTGATCGCCAAACTTATACTTATACGTTTTCATAGATTATCAAGTATCAAGCGTTTATCCCCTACGACGTGGGAGGAAACCAGCACGTTACCAAGCGGTAACGCGTCGTATGCTGGTCTCCAACTTGATACATCTATTAAACCACATTTTACTAAAAATGTCAAGTGTTTTTCAAAAAACGCTTTGGTCCTTTCCAAGAGGGCAGCATCTACATCCCCCGAATGAATTGCGGGGATTTTGACACCGAAAGACGATAAACTGATCAAGATATGCCAGCAGAAGATGCCTGCCCACAGACTCTTTGAGTGTATCGGTGACCTGTAAAATTTGGAACCCAACACGGACAATGAAATCTCGAAAGTTGTCAAGCAACGCCGTCATATCAATCTGTCCAGTCGGCGTAATATAATTGAGAAAGTCTTCACTATTCCCACTGGAAAGGTACGCATGCTCCTACCCATTCACTGTCGGTTTAAAAGTTCTCATGATACGATAGAGATAGATGGGGTTGAGAATCTCACACATACCATTAGCGGCTCTTTTGATGACTCCATACATGGCGAGTTCACTGATAATCTCACTGCGTAGATTGAAATCAACACCTTCCTCATGCGCCATAATTCGCATCAAAAGACTTTCAAAGCGAGGGTCTTTCCTGATATTGGTCAGTAGATGTGTAAAGTTAACGTTATCTTCTTCAAGGAGTTGGGCATGTGCCTCTGAAAAGTGTGCCATGGTAATCGGCTCGGTTTTCGGAACCTCCAGTTCTTCGGTGAGAATCTGTGCGAACCGGTTGACAAGCACAGGTTGCCCAGCAGTCTGCTTATGAATAGCTGCTATAACCTCCGGCACGAAGGGTTGCCCGACTTCTTCAGTATATTGTCCAAGCAGTTCTTGTACCTGTTCAAGGGTGAAGTTAGGTAGATGGAACTCATCTTGGATATTGAAGGGAGAAATAGACCGGTCGTAGTTAAGCTGCGCAATACTCTTAACCCCGATGATACCAACACTGTGCGGACATCGGGGTTTACCGGCAATGTAGATATGGCGGAGCGTATGAAGAAAATCGCTTACGGCGACTTGTGGAATACCATCAAATTCGTCAATAACAAGCACAACCTGTTGATTCCCGAGAAAACGTGCGAACCGTTTAAAGAACGACAGCATTGAGAGATGATCTGTTAACGTAGTGTCTTCCAGAAATTGATGTAAAGCCTCAGACGACATAGCACCGCGTTTCTGAAAAACTGTCTCTATTTCTTCCCGGATCTGTTCATAGAGATGCCCATAGAACACAGACAAGGCGAGGTTTTTATAAATATCAAAATTCAGTTGAATCGGGAAGTAGGTTAACCCCGAAGGGGATTCCCGTTGAGCGGCAGCAGTATTACCGATAACGAGCGTTTCTAACGCAGCCTGAAAGAAGGTGGTTTTACCTGTTTGGCGTGGGGCAAACAGAACGATATATTTACCTTGTTCAACGCGGTTGATGAAATCGGCGATCTCTTCGGTCCGTGAAACAACGTAGTGCTCTTGAGGATTAACGGGTCCTTGGGTCCCAAAACGTCTCATTTTTTCTCCTTTTCGCTCAACGCGTCGGCAATTGAGTGTAGCACATCGGAGGAATGACATCAACGCTAAATACCGCTAATTCCTTCCAAAATATGCGAAATAACGTCGGATGTTGATTCCCGATCCAGCCATCCAACGCGGGTGTCTTTGCGGAACCATGTCAACTGTCGTTTGGCGAACCGACGGGTGTTCTGTTTCAGTTGCGAGATCGCTTCTGTATACGTACAGTCCCCGTTCAGATACGCAATCAACTCCCTATAACCGAAACTTTGGAGCGCGACCGAATCCCGCGCATAGCCCTCCCTCAACAACGACTCAACCTCTGCTATCAACCCGTTCGCAAGCATCACGTCTACGCGTTGTTCGATACGACGGTAGAGCAGCGCACGCGGCATTGTCAATCCAAAGGCGATGAACGGATACCGCTGTTTTTCCAGATGCCACTGCTGCTGGAGTTCGGACATCGGAGTGCCTGTCAATTCATAGACTTCCAAAGCACGGATGACGCGGACGACGTTGTTGGGATGGATTCGCTCAGCAGATTCTGGATCGTAGGTTTGGAGTTGCTTGTGGAGTGCATCAACACCGAACCGTGCCGCTTCTCCCTCAAGTCGTTTTCGGAATGCAGGATCTGCTCCGGGTCCCTCAAATAACCCATCAACAGTCGCTCGAAAGTAGAGACCGGCACCGCCAACAAGCAACACCCGCTTGCCTCTGTTTTGGATGTCGGCGATCGCTGTGTCCGCGAGGGATTGATAGTCGGCAACGGAGAAGGGTTGAGAAATGTCCACGCAGTCTATGAGGTGATGTCGTGCCGCCTGCTGTTCTTCAGCGGTGGGTTTGGCGGTGCCAATGTCCATCTGTCGATAGATTTGGCGGGAATCGACAGAGACGATCTCGGCATTGAGACGTTGCGCGAGTTGAATGGCTATCTCTGTTTTGCCAACTGCTGTGGGACCGAGAAGGCAGATGAGTTTTAATGTCATTTCGGGTTTTACGACGGAAGATCGGGGTTACAAACCCCTCCTACAGTGGCATCGCGGGCATCGACAATCCAACCGCCGCCGAGGACGTATTCTCCATCGTAAAAGACGGTGGCTTGTCCGGGTGTAATGGCACGGCGGGATTCATCAAACTTCACGACTGCTTCTGTATCGCTGATAGGTGAGATTGTCGCGGGACCACCGTCGTCACGGGATCGGATTTTGACGTGCGCACGAATCGGTTCCGTCAACTTCTCAATGGCGATGAGATTGATCCGTTCCACATGCATTGTATCCTCAAGAAGGGCATCGGATTCACCGACAACAACGGTATTCTCTGAGGCGTTAAGCTGCGTTACATAGAGCGGTTTTCCGACTGCGATCCCTAAGCCACGACGCTGTCCGACGGTATAAAACGGTACACCGTCATGCTTACCGAGAACACTGCCCTTCTCGTCTACAATATCACCGCCCTGAATTTTCTCAGGGACCCTGTCCTGAAGGAAGCGTCGATAGTTGGTATCGGCAACGAAACAGAGTTCTTGGCTCTCAATCTTTTCAGCGGTTCGCAGTTGATACTTTCGGGCGAGGTCCCGAACCTCGGCTTTTGTGTATTCACCGAGTGGCATCATCGCACAGCGCAATTGTTCCTGCGTGAGTGCGGCGAGGAAATAGGATTGGTCCTTGCTGACATCACGTGCTTTGCGTAAGAGATAGCGTCCTGTCTCTGGGTGCTGTTCAACGCGGGCATAATGTCCCGTGGCGATGGCATCGCACTCCAAGGTCTTGGCGAGATCAAGGAGTCTGCCAAACTTCAGTTCACGGTTACATACCATACAAGGACTGGGGGTTCTGCCGACAAGGTATTCCTCCACGAAATAGTCGATAATCTGTTCGCGGAAAGCGTCCTCGTAATTCACGCCGTAGAACGGGATACCGAGTTGTGTGGCGACACGGCGTGCATCCTCAATGCCTTCAAGCGAACAGCAGTTGGGACGTTCCGGTTCTACCTCAATGGTATCGGGCGCGCCGAGGCGCATCGTGATGCCGGTGACATCATAACCTGCGTCTACCATCATGGCAGCGGTGACAGAACTGTCTACGCCACCGCTCATTGCGACAAGAATCTTTTTCATTTTTTAAACGATCCGCAAAGCGTTAAACCAATCAATCGGTTCAACAACGATATGCCCTTAAAATTGTCCAAAGTTTAGTTTTCTTTAGCGAGCACTCTTCAATTTACCCCATGTCGTCGTGAGCTTGTCCGTTGCTTCCACAGCCGCCGCTCCAGAGCCACGCGTTAGGAATATCCAGTACATGGGAGCCAAGTTCGCGGGTGCATCGTTGTTACCAGCGAGAGAGATGTCACCCGCGGGAAACTCCTTGTTCCGAAGGACGAAAATATCCGTATCTCCTTCATTGGTTTGAACTAAATAATCGGGCTGCTCTGCCCATCCTTCACCGTCTGAAGCCCATTTTGGCGGACTTCCCCATCTTTTGTCAGTCGCTAACCAAACGACTACAGGCACATCAACTTTAAATGTGATGAAATCAGCACCCTTAGAGCCTTCATCGTCCATTGCCGTCATGATAAATGTCGCGCCTTCTAACTCTTTTGACATATCCTTGACGAAATAATCCCTATCAATGAGATAAACACTACCTATCTCAAGGCCCTCTTCACCGACAATGTAGTCGCCGACAACACTCCTCGATTCGAGATCACTGACCTCTATATCCTCAACGACTACATCCTGTGCCTGAACTTTAGGAAGATAAAAAGACACCAAGATAAAAAAAGGGAAAATTAAACACGCTAATCTTTTGATATACATAGGACACTTCTCCTTTTTTCTTTTCATATACTGCTACAAGCAGTTGAAGTGTTGGGTTTCGCTGGAATTTCGGAGTATCCAAGCCCTTTGGAATGGAAATTTCCTGTGTCATAAGCGTTTGGTTTTTGACGTTCCGCTCAATCCAACCTACGCTGCTGAAACTGAATTCATGTTAATAATTATAACACATAAAAGGGGATTTGTCAGGGAAAAGTGGTAGCGGACAGACATAGCATACCTCTGGAGCTTTAGCGAAGAGTCGCGATCCGGAGATCGCTCCTACAGCGAAGATACCTTAAATGGAGGACCGGCGAGGTTAGGAAACCTCGCCTACCGAGAGTGAGATGATGGGATTGACCATGGCTCGGTTAGTCGGGGACCGCAAAGCGTTTGGGAGAGAGGTAGAGGCGTGTTGCTTTTAAAAACCGGATGCCTTCATACGCATCCCGTTTGTGGAGGAACTGGGCGTTATCGTAAATCAGCATATCTCCCATGCGCCATTTGTGCTGGTAGATATGCTCAGGACGAAACTGATATGAAAGCAACTCATCTTTAAATGCCTTGCCTTCTTCGATTCCCAGTCCTTCAAAGCCGCGGGCACTCGGACTGACGTAGAGCGTTTTGACACCGGTTTCAGGATTTGTAAGGACAACAGGATGTGCGACTTCAATATCCGGGACACCATGCTTTTTACCCGGACTGTATAGCACCTTCATGTCGTCAACACGGTCCTTGAGCGCAGATGGCAGGGATTCGTACCCCATCCGAGTGCTACAGAAACTCGTACTCCCACCAGACTCCGGCGAAATTACGCAGAAGAGTGTAGATAGGGTGGCTGGATTTTGTCGATATGCTTGATCGGAATGCCACCCGCCATCCGTATTGTCAACAAAATTTCCTCTGATGAGCGTTCCGTCGAGGCTATTGATATTGGCGAGATAGATGACAGACTTGAACCCCGGACTGTGGTTGTCTTTAGCGGCGGGAGGTTCCTCAACGGGTCCCAGTGCTTTACTGAGTCGGTGGATGTCATCGTCGTGAAGGGCCTGTCGACGAAAAAGAAGGAGTGCGTGCTTCTGGACAGCCGATAAGATGGCTTCCGCCATATCTTCATCAATCTGTATTAGATCTACGTTCAGGACCTCAGCACCGAAATTTTCTGATAGGGGTCTGGTTTGAAAGTCCATCGTTGATCAGGACGGGATAAAGAATCAGCCGATTTGCCAGTCCTCTTTTCCAGCGTATCGGTCATCGTACACATTTTCATTGAGTTCCAACCCAAGTCCGGGGGCATCTGGCACCGTGAACGTTCCACCGGTGAAGTCATAGTTAGATGTATCAATTACATCACTCGTGAGGGTTGCGACTTCGCCATAGAGGAAGTGGGGAATCGTTTTGCCGAATTGGAGACTGAGGAAGAAGCCGAGCAGGGAGCCCCAGTTATGGGGTGCACACCGGACGTTGTGGGCAGCAGCCATATCGGCGAGTCGTCGCCAGCCAGTAACGCCGAGTCCCTTCATATCGTGCTGAATGACATCAATAACACCCGCTTCAAAGAAAGGATCATAGAATTCAAGCGGGTCGCGCGTTCGGGTTTCGCCATCGGCAATGAAGGTTTTCAATCCCTTTTCTTGGATGAAGGCTTTGAGGTTACGGTACAATTCAACATCTTCCTCAAACATCTCTTCTATCCAAAAGACCTCACAATTGCTCGTCTCGTTCAAAAAGGTGATGACTTCATCGTAGGTGTAGCCGTTGTTTGCATCAACGAGAATATTGAAGCCTTCCCCGGCTGTGCTACGGGCAAGTTGGACGAGCTCTATGTCTCGTTGCAGTCCTGCCTTGCGTTCCATGAGATAGCTACCGCGTCCGATTTTCATTTTGCATGCGGTAAACCCATTGGCGAGACTGCTTTTGACATCATTCTCGATCCGTTCGAGTCCTTCGGCTTTCGTCTCATATAGGAGATCGTTGAAATAGATGGTGCTGTCGTAAGCGGGCAATCCGTTTGAAAAAACATCGCCACCGATGAGCCGATAAGCAGGCTTTTCGAGGATTTTGCCGATCGTGTCCCAGAGGGCATTCTCAAGCCCGCGAAATTCTTCAACAACTCCGTCCTCAGGGTTTAAGAGTTCAAACGGGTTTTGGTTGAGCACGCCTTCTGCATCTTCAGCGGTTGTTGTTCCCCAACTGCCAGCCCCCCAACCGAGTGTACCATCGTTGGTATGGATGCGGATAATACGCTCATTCCATTTCCCGTTCGGGTCAGGCTGGTGAATCTCCGTTGCGCGGGAGTTACAACCAATAGCAGGCTGATCAATTTCGACCGTAACCTGTTCAACTTTGGTAATCTTGATTCCCGTTGGATAACTTTGCATATTTTAATTTTACCCGCAGGTCGGTCAGGTGAATTGGTACGTCAAGGTAACCACACGTTAATCCGCCCTCCGCTACGCTTACGGGCTATAGTCACGAAAATCTTAAGACAGCAGTCTGCATTCTCACTGCGAAGCAGGTGCAGGTAGATGAAAGAGAAAACATTCAATACACACAGGTCCCTCATTTAACACCTCGCGAATAACTAAAAGTATCTACTCAAGGACAAGGAGCAGTTCATTGAGTGCGTCTTTCACCATATCGTTGGTTTCGGTCTCCCTGAAGTAAACGTCAAGTTTATGGGGCAGGTTATCGTACTGGTCAGCCTCCTGAATCTGTTTTATCAAAGCAGGTTTCTTGAGAAGTTGAACAATACGGAGTCTGTCTTCATGATTGACGACCTCAGGATTGGCTAACAAAACGATCAAACGCCCAGCTAATCCGTCCGCGAATCCGTTTTCGGCGTAATGGTTCAACGTATCAATAGCGGATTGCTTCGTGGCAAGACTTGAGCCGTCTGTGAGGATCGCGACGAGACCGTCAACAGCCCCTGCGTCAGGATATTTCCGCAGTGCTTTAGTAATGTCCATACGTACAGTGTCATCGGAATCGTCAAGCGCATCAATCAACATGTCAGTTGGATGTTCCTTGAGGTACATCATAGATTTCGCGGCGGAGCGTCGGACAGCAGGGTTCGCGTCGGTCAAGCCTTGGACGATCTTTGCTTCGGCACCTTCGTTTCCGAGGTGATAGAGTGCGGTGTTAATTTCCATCTTCAACCCTTCATCAGTGGTTGCATTATGGAGTGCCTCTAACTCAGCGGCAGCGGATGTGTCTCCTATATCGCCAACGATACGGACGAGCTGAATCCTCACAGCAGGTGGTGTCTTGCTATCACTAACTGCCTTCAGGATTTCGTTAATACCTTCGCCTCCGATTCCCATCAAGATTTGAACGAAGTCACCATGGACATTGCGATATCGGTTTTTAACAAGATCTTCCAAAACGAAAGGCACAGCGGGCGCGCCTTTATCAATGAGGACCTGTATGGCATCTTTCTGGACCCTATGGCGTTCTCCAAGGATATGCAGAATCCTCTTCATCTCATACTCGCCCAATTCACCGACACGACGGTCACGTTTCGTTTGATAGTCGGCTTCCACATTATGCATTCTTGCCGCGCCCGTCGAAATGGCGTTACTATAAGCCAGAATCAGGAGCGCACGAGGTTCAACCTTATTATCCTCTTCCTGTTCAGCGTTCTCAAGATGCTGGACGGCTTCCAGCGAGAGCCCAGCGTACAATTTACCCCTGCCAACTTCAAGTTGGGTGATGACCTGTTCCTGCTTACAGCCGAAACTCACGGCTCCTATCAGTAGTAATATCAGCAAAAGTTTTTTCATGTTCCGTTTATCTTTTCCTCCTGGAATCTCGATTAGACTCACCCGTCCGTATCGCCTGTCGCTCACATGCTTCATAAAAACAGTGCGCTTGATAGAATAGTGCGCAACTTGCAAGCAGAGAAAAAAGTGCCGATCCAATACTTTTCAGTAGAGTTTGGCAGGGAAAACCACAGATTTTGCATATCGCGAAGTGTTTGACACCCACCAAACAGGAATTACACGTCTGGGCAAGTACTGATGTAAAGAATATTCTAAAATAAATACATTTTTATGTCAACAATTTAAGGTGTAACCAGCAAAGGGGTTCCGTTTCCCATGAAAACCGTGTTAATCCTTTTGTAGTAACGAGTATCCTCCAATCGCCGAGTTGCGACTTTTCCTATAAAACGAATGCATTTTTCGGAAAAAACAGACGAGAGACGACCTGTAGAGCTACTGAAGTGCATCAAGGAGTTGCTTAAGCGACGTTTTGACGAGTTCGCTCTCTTCCTTTTCCTTGTGATATTCGTAGAGCTTGAACTCAAGATTGTCGTACAATTCCGTCACCTGAATCTGCTTTACAAACGGTTCCCTTTTCAGAAGTTGCACAAGATGGAGCCGATTGTCTGCTTCGCTAACGGTTCCGCCAATGAGCAGCATTGTAATGCGCTTTGCCAAGCCTCTCGCAAGTTTATTTTCTCCATAAACGTCGAGCGTATCAATTGCTGCCTGCTTCGGATCTTTGCTCAATCCACCGATAAGAATATTCACGAGTTCATCGACAGCGTCAGCATCCCGATGCACTGCGAGTGCTTCCACAAGTGATGCAACGACTTCAGAGTCGGTATCTTTTAACCCCGCAATGAGTGTTTTGGATGGTACATCGCTGATATTGACCATGGCTTTTGCAGCGGCGCGTCGGACAGCAACATCACTATGATTTAAGCCAGCGATGATGTCCTTCTTATAGGATTCCTCACCGAGCTGATAGAGCGTCGTATTAATTTCCATTGCCAAACCAACTTCACTCGTCCCACTTTGAACTGTTTTTAACGCATCTATGGCTTTCGCATCGCCGATTCCAGTGAGGACCTGAACGAGTTGCACTTTGACAACAGGTGGCGTCGTTTCATCCGTCAGTTTTGCTAAAACCAAATCAAGACCGTCAGAACCTATCTGAACAAGCATTTCTGTGAAATTTGCATGAAGTGCCGGATATCTCCCTTTGATGAGACTGTCGAGAATAATTGTTGATACCTCAGGTCCCTTGTCTACAAGTGCCTGTAAGCCATCTTTCTGGACCCGCGATGGTCTGCTGAGAATTTGTAGGACTTGCTTTATCTCAGCCTCGGTAAGTTCTTGTATCCGCTGTTCTCGTTGGTTTTTGAACTTGGCTTCAACACCGTGGCTACTTGCACTTCCCGTGGAAAGTCCGTGAGAGTAAGCGATAACGAGTAGAGCACGGGGTTCCAGTTTGTTAACTTCTTCCTGCTCCGCCTTTTCGAGGTGCTCGACGGCTTCTAAGGCGTTACCGCTGTCAATCAATTTACTCCTGCCTACAGATAGGTTGCTCGGACCTTTCTGCTTTGTCTCACACCCAATACCCGCGAGCAGTAGGACAACGAGCGGAATAATCACAACCCTTTTCATTATGTTCCCCTTCCCTCTTGGCTTTTGTAGATAAGATGGCGTTTTTTAGGAATGCGCGTCGAATACAACGGTGTGCTACGACACGTTGTGACTCTTAAAATATCCCACCTGTAACAATACCACAAAATTAGAAAAATGTCAAGTGTATATATGGTTGCCGGTTTTCAGTTATCGGCCTGCCTCGCAGTGAGAAAAAAAGAAGCTTTTCTACGAGAGAACGAATGACTTGACATAGGCACAGGCTATGATTATACTAAATAACAAAATCCGCTAAGGACAGTGTGTACACAATAAGTTTAACAGTGAAGATTAAGCCGCACGCGCCTATAGAAAGGGAATCTCTCATGAAAATTTTTGGCATCTTTTACGCCAAGTCCATACCTCCATATTACCAACAAAAAACAGATGCACAGGAAACCAACACTACAACACCATGGAGCATACTTAGTGTGTTGCTAATAATAATAATGTGCGTTGTGTTGCTACAGGAACCGGTACACGCGCAACTGATGTCCCCTGAAGAGGTGCTCGGATTCCAAGTCGGCTCTGACTATCAGGTGGCAGGATGGCAGACAGTCTCCGATTACATGCGGCATGTGGCGGCGAATTCAGATCGGGTCCTGTTGGAAGAACTGGGAAAAACGACAGAGGATAACGATTTTCTGATGCTGTTGATTTCTGCGCCAGAGAACTTAGAGAATTTGGCGCACTATCAGCAGATTCAAAGGCAACTCGCAATGCCGAGTCTACCTACAAAAGGAGACAATGGGTCAGAATTGGACGCGCTTGCAGAAGAGGGTAAATCAGTCGTGCTGATTAACTGTAACCTGCATTCCACAGAGATCGCCTCTTCACAGATGTCGATGGAGCTTGCGCATCAATTTGCAACTACTGAGACACCCGAAATCAAAGAGATTCTTGAAAACGTGATAATTTTGCTCATTCCCTCGGCGAATCCTGACGGTTTGAACATCGTGGTGGATTGGTATAATCGCACTGTCGGCACGCCTTATGAAGGATCGGAAATCCCGTGGTTGTATCATAAATATACGGGGCACGATAACAATCGCGATTGGTTTATGTTGACACAGACAGAGACGCAGATATTGACGCAAGTGCTTTATGAGGAGTGGTTCCCAGAGGTCGTCTACGATGTGCATGAGATGAGTTACCGCGGACCCCGGTTTGTGATCCCACCCTACTTTGAGCCGGTCAATCCGAATATCCCGCCGCTTCTACAACGGACGCTTTCGCTGATTGGTGCGCAACTCGCTTTCGATTTGACGAGTGAAGGTTTTACGGGTGTGCTTTCGAGTGCCGTTTACGACACATGGTGGCACGGCGGGTTTCGGACGGTGCCGTATCGCCATAATATGGTAGGTATTTTGACGGAAGCGGCACGCGTGGAGATAGCAACGCCTATTTTCCAACCGCATCATACTCTGAAAGGCTATCGACGCGGGCTTGATAAGTATACACTCCGCACAAACTTTCCAGAACCGTGGCCCGGAGGTTGGTGGCGACTACGAGACATCGTAGAATATGAGAAGGCCGCGGCATTGTCAATTCTCTCCTTCGCCGCGGAGCATCGGATAACACTGAAGACCAATTTTTACAAGATGGGACTCAATGCCATAGCAAAAGGGAAAGATGAACCCCCACGCGCATTCCTGATTCCAACACAACAACGCGACATCCACACAACACTGAAGATGTTAGATATTTTGCGACGCGGCGGGGTGGAGATTCATCAAGCGAACGCGTCGTTTATCGCTGATGGCGTAGAATATCCCGCGGAAACCTATGTTGTTTCGATGTCCCAACCGTTTCGGGCACACGCGAAGGATTTGCTTGAGGTGCAACGCTATCCGGAACGTCGTCCTTCGCCGGAATCAGCGCCCGAACGTCCTTACGATATAGCAGGTTGGACCCTGCCTTTACAGATGGACGTAAGAACAATCGCCGTTGTGCACCCTTTTGAGGCGGATTTAACGAAACTTGCAACACTATCACAAGTGGAAGGTACGCTAACAGGTGCCCCCGAACCGACCGGTTATCTGTTTGAGAATCGAACGAACACCGAAGCAATTGTAATCAACCGTCTGTTAAAAGCGAGATTCGCAGACAACAGTTCGAGATACACACTCCATTCAGCACAACGGGCCGTAGAACTCGCTGGTAAGACGTTTCCACATGGAACTATCTTGATTAGAACGGCAGAACCGCCGTTACAACAGAGAGAGGAGATACGAGCCCTTGCCTCGGAATTCGGTATCCACATCCACGCCGACACCTCTATCGACGAAGATACCTCCAATCGAGAATTCTCAAGAGTAAACGCCCCGCGCCTCGGTCTGTATAAGCCGTGGACAGCAAACATGGACGAAGGTTGGACACGCTGGGTTTTGGATACACATGCGTTCGATTACAGCAGCCTCACGAACGCGGAAATGCGTGCGGGGGATTTGGCGGCGCGTTACGATGCAATCATTCTGCCGGATCTGGGTGCTTCCGGTATCCTCAACGGGCATGCAACAGGGAAACTACCGCCGGAGTATGTCAGTGGGATCGGCACAGAAGGGTTGGCGAATTTACGAGCGTTCGTGGAGAACGGTGGTACGCTTATCTGCTTGAATCGCGCGACAGAACTCCCTTTGAAATACTTCGGGCTTGCTGAAAAGGGCATCGTCAACGTAGTCAAGAAAGAGAATCAACCGAAGGAAGGTGCGTTTTTCTGTCCCGGCTCGTTACTACGGGTTCGGATAAACACGAAACATCCCATTGGACATGGACTGGACACAGAGATGGCAATCTTTTTTAAATTTGGACCTGTCTTTGAAGCAGGGCGCGGCGGCACGAACGTCGTGGCGACATATCCTGAGTTTAACCCGTTGATGAGCGGTTGGCTCGAAGGCGAGAAACGGATTCGGCAGAAAGCGGCACTTCTGGAAGTTATTTTAGGCGATGGACGCGTGGTTCTTTTCGGCTTCAAACCGCAGCACCGAGGGCAATCTCAAGGGACCTTTAAACTGCTTTTCAATGCGATTTTTTACAGCGCACAAGACTAATGAGGTAAGGATATCAGGAAAAGTCATCGGCTAAATAGGACTTTATCTGTCTTTGGAATAGGTTTTGAAAAGATATGAACGATCCTAGAGGTGTAAAGGTAGTCGTCTTCGACTTATTTGAAACACTTATCTCAGAATTCGACTCAGGTCGCCCTTCACACACCGAAGTTGCGCAGACCTTACAGTTACCAGTGAAGGAATTTCAGGAGGATATTGTGATGCGTCGAGCAACTGGCTATCCAGTATTGTATCATCCATCAGAGGTAGCAGATCAAGTCAACGAGAGGGTTGCGCCACACACCTAAATCCGAGATAGTAACTCTGCGTAGGCTGCTCTCTGTTGCGGTTACTCACGCGGATGAGGTTATCATAGTTTTCCCAACTCCCCCCGCGTATCACACGTGCTGATGTTATCGCTTTGTAGTTTGCCAATCTCTTACCTGCTAAGGGATTCTCTCCCGGACTGGAAGCGTAGAAATCCTGTTGATATTCATCAAGACACCACTCCCAAGCGTTGCCTGCCATGTCGTAAAGCCCATAACCATTGGGTGGAAAACTGCCAACAGGGAACGTTGTTTTTCCATCACTGGCTCCCAGAAAATCGTAGTTTGCCCAGTGTTGCTTATCATTTTCCGGTGCCGTGTTGCCCCACGGATATTTCTTCCCAACCAAACCACCGCGCGCCGCCTTCTCCCATTCCGCTTCAGTAGGTAACCGTTTTCCTGCCCATTCCGCATACGCCATCGCATCATACCACGTCACCCCGATAACCGGATAGTTGGGTTGATTATATTGTGGGTCATCCCAGCGTTTTGTCGGTTCCGGGTGTCCTGTGGATGAGATGAACTGTTTGTATTGCGCTACTGTCACTTCATATTTATCAATATAGAAAGCATCAAGGTGAACAGTATGGATCGGTTTTTCATCTGGATCACCCATGTCGCTGCCCATCTGAAACTCACCCGCAGGAATAAGCACCATCTCTGCTTCATCCTTCTCCCAAACGATGGTTTCAAGCGGCATCATGTTTGCTTGTTCCGATGGTGCAACGGTTGTAAGCTGCTCAGGCTCAACACCCGTCGGATCCAATCCTTCCAGACTCCAGAGCGTAAGATGTGAAGCGTCTTTGATTAGGATGCGTTTATTCAAGATGACTGGATGCGCCCAAGTTGTGCTATCCGCAATTGAATACTGAGCAACCGGCTCAAACGCTTCGGGACTCGGCTTGACGATAATCAGTTCCGCATCACCTGTTAAACAGAATAATAACTCACCCGCACTCACAATCGACGCATATTCCCCCTGCCGTCCCTCGCTTGTCCAAAGGACCTCTCCTGTCCGCGGGTCGAGGCAGAAGAATTGACCTTTACGCTGCATAGAAAATCCATACAACAAGTTACCGTTCAAAACAAACGATGCGGTATACATGTGAATCTTTGAATTGTCCCATACCTGTTCAGTTGCCCATTCATCATCCTCTCTACGTACCCGGATCGCACGTGTTCCCGCCTCTGCAGCCGAAAGCACGACGGTATCTTTATAACGAACTGGAGTAGGAACGGTCTCGTCCCATACCTGTTCAAAAGGTGTTTTCCAATGGAGTTTGCCGGTGGTTGGTGAGATGCCGATGCAGTATTTCCGAGTGAGTGTGACAAGTTGTTTTATGCCGTCAAACTCAACACAGATTGGCGATGCGTAGGACGGTCCATCTTCAGTCCATTCCCACGCGACATCACCTGTCCGTGCATCAAATGCAGTCAATGCACCGTTCTTCGGTTCACCCACATGGACGATGCAGTAACCTGATGCCACAATCGGCGATGTTGAACTCCCAAAGCCGAGGTGTTTTTTGAAATCTTTATGCCAAAGCAGTTGACCCGTTTCGGCATCGAATGCAGAGAGGGCTTGCGTGACGCCTAAAGTATAGACAACCCCATCGTGGAACACTGGCGTGGAAAAGGGACCTTGACCCCGCGACTCTGCACCATGCCAGGGCCACATGTAAGGCACCGGTCCATAGGAGTTCTGCCAAAGTATCTCACCCGTTTCGAGATCAAGTGCGGTAACGACTTCGTTTTCTTTCTGCCGTGTGTGCGTGTAAATTCGACCTTCCGCAACGATAGGCGAAGCGTCACCGCTCCCCAACTCCACATGCCATAGTTTTTTAAGTTGTTTCGGCCAAACCTCTGGGGCAGAGAATTGCGTCAAGATACCATCCCGGTTTTCTCCGCGCCATTGCAACCATTCGGCGGACGCGACGGTGGCACAAAGGCATACGATGATACAGATGCTTTTGGAAAGTCTTTTCATTTTTCTCCTCTTGATGGGTAAGTCGGATTTATGGGTTCTCACGTTTCGTTTTTCCTGTCTCTTATAAACAGCGTGTGAGAACTTCTGTAGAATGACTTCCTGTCCGCGTCATCACTATGAGATAATTTTCCAGATTTCTCACATGAAATCCCCATTATAGAGGCAAGAATTCGTGGGTTGAAAGGAGGACCATTCCAGTTGAAATTCCTGGCTACAGCTGCTGATTTTCGCCCGGAGAAAAAAAAGCTGTCAATTGGTGTAGTCAACGGCTTTCTTTTATGATGTATAAGAGCGGGGTTATTCGTTGGGTTGCTCTTGTGGTTGGCTATCTTCGGTGTGAAAGCCCAATCCTTCAGGTTTGGGATGAAAACGCCATTCCGATTTCACTCAGCAGATATAGCGACTGCCCCAAACGAGGCAGATGAAATTCGCTACCAAATGGCATTTTAAGTATTGTACAATTTTTTGTGTTTTTTGTCAAGTCCAAAACGATTAATTCCAAAAAATCCTCCAAAGAAGGTGGATTGAAAGAGTTTGAAAAAAAGGCGTTTCAAAAACACATTTATAGATTTTATTAAATCGGAAGATAGAGATGATCCAGAAAGCCTCCATATCTATCCTGTGAGGGAGGGGTTATCTCAAAAACGGGTGAATCCCGACGCTGTGCCGAGGTTTAAAGAACACATCTCGCATCAGAACATCATTTTTCCGCTTGGACTGCTGATCCTTTTCAATCTCCTGTTCTTTATCGCCGCACAATTATCGTTCCTCAAATGTGAGTTAAAATAAATGATAACCATTCATCAGGTGGGTCGCCCATTGTAAAATGAACTGAGGATGCAGATGTTGTTTCTTTGAGATCGCCGACGTTGGTAGTTTTCTACTGTCTTGTATCATCCTTCCGGTGTATGATAGGTTTTATTCAGAAAGTCTACCAACTCCTCAAAGGTATCAAAGATACGTTCACATAATTTTTCAAAGAAGATGCTTCTTGCTCCAGTATAAACTGCATACACTGGCTTGTTATGATGGGCGGCATAGTTCATTTCACTGAGAACACCGGGCGACAACTTGTCCGTGGGATAGATGACAACCATAAAATCACTTTGGTGGATAAATTGGTAATCCCGCGAAATGGTTCGCGTTTTAATCTGCTCGACCACATCCACATACTGGTCCATTTCACCTATAGTTGTTGGCAGACTCTGTTTCCCGTCACCCTTATTCCCTGCTGAGACAATAAGTTCCATATCCTGGATTGAGAGGGGATCAAAGACAATAAAAGAGTGACGCAGTTTTTCTCCGAGTTCTCGGATTTTCTGAATCTTCTCCGGTGTATCCTCCAACATCATAATCGGATAACTCAGATAAAATTTTGGTTTACGAGAAAAGAGCAGTTGATAAAAATTGTCAGGTTCCTGCTGTGCAGTAATAGTGTAATGTCGCTTTTTTGCAAAATTTGCGAGTTGTCTGGTCAGTAACTCTTCCTCGTCTAGCCAAACATTAAGGGTCCCTTTTCCCATGCCCGCCCACTGTATCGTTTTTTGCATCCGTGCGGATATATCGCTGATATTATCAACCACATTAATAAAGAGATCGGGTGGTAGAATTTCAATATCTTCAAAAGAAAATCCTTCAATGAGGATGCCACGCCATCTAAAGCAGGTATGTAACCCAATGATAGCATGTTCATAGGCTTCAGCACATTGTGCGATTTCATAGAAAGCGTTGCGTCGTGCCAACGACAGAACTACAGGATCTGCATCAAGAACCTTTTCTGTGAAATGGACACCAGCCTTCGCTGCAATACGGTGAATAAAATCACCAACGTTGAAAAAACCAATGTTCAATTCCTTTTGTACGCAGAAAGCCTGAAAATCCTCCATTAATTCTCTGCGACCTGAACAACTCACACCCGTACAGATGATATTCATAGCTTAGAAAATTCCTTTCTTGATCGATTATTTCAGCTTACTTTGTCCCTACCGAGAGAATATGCGCACTCATGCCGACTATCGCGGGAATCAACATAGCAAGCATCTTACCAACTGAATGCAATTTTTGTAAACAGCTGATTGGTTGTCTCCTTGGCGTACTGGTCTCCGTAGACAAGATATAAAACGAGATTTTCAATGAAGGTATATTTAAAAACGGCATTGAAATTAGGTTTGTGATTGCCGCCGGAACGCAGTCGAACTGTTATCCATTTTTCGGTTCCTATTTCAATATTCATACTCGCACGAAGGGAAAACTCGCGAGTTGTCTGTCCATCTGGGAAAGTCTGCCAGAGATTTTCACCTTCTATACCTATCGACAAAAAGCGGAATGGGATCAGGTTCATTGCGGTAGTGACAAATGTTGCCTCGGCACCCTCAAACTCGCCATGTTGATAAACAACGAAAATACGATCCGGACTCTGCCGATTATACGTTGCTTGTGCTGCGACCACCCAATTTGAATAGACATCATAAGACCAGTTTCTGTAGAAAAACCCCGTTTCTATCTTTTCTCCTAAATCGAAACCAACAAGTTGGAAATGGTTGCCTCGTGTTTTTTCTCCGCTTTGGTTCCAAGTTACGGATTGGACAGACTCAAAGTTAACGCTCCGCAAAAAGCCTTTCTCAACGGGCCAGCGATATACACCCCAGAAACTGGGTTGTCGTATATCTGTGAGCCGAACGTATCCGTTGGCGGGATTGAAGCCTGCTGTAAAGTCGCGATAGACGAGACTGAGAATCGGATTGCCTTTGCGTTTTATTTCTGCGAGAAAAGCACGTGTGTTTTCTTTCTCTGATTCCCAATTTCCTGCATAGGATGTAACAAAGTTCAATGCCTTTGGTAAACGAATGGAGCTGTCAAAGGCTATCGACCTGTTATACGTTCCCGGCATTTCTTTCGACGCAAGAAAAAGACCGAGTGAGGAGGCATTGCCTACGTCCCAAAGTCCTCGTAGCAACATATTGTGACTGTCATCAGATTTCTCCTTGACATTCATCAATCCATACGTTACTCTGCCGGTTTTACCGATCAGTTTTGCCCCGTAAGCCATCTCGCCAATGCGACGACTATAAAAGAGAGAAATAGGTGCTCTAAAAATTCGCCCGTCCTCTTGAAAGAAAGGGCGTCGGTCGGTTAACCGTTGTTCCAGATCAGATAAAACGATCCCCTGCACCTCTGATTCAATATGGCTGAAGTCAGGATTGAGGGTGCCAATAACAGAGGTACTGGTCGTCAATTTATAAGCAATATCACCGCCTATCGCTGCCGTTAATCGTTCTGAGAGACTCCCCGATGCAGCGGTATCTCCATATTTGCCGGAAAAGTATCCACCGAGTTGAATCTTCCTGCCCGCATCCTTTGGATTAATCTCAAGGTTTGTCAACGTTCCGAATTGATTCGCGTCCGAAACATTGACCCCGGTGTCCGCCCAAATGCTGGTCCGATCAAGACTTTGATGTCGACGCACGAGGTTAAGCCCCCATGTCTGTTTTACAGATTGCGGTAGATCAAGTATGTCAAATGGAATTTTCATCTCAACTGTCCACACAGATGGTTCTACGATTGCAGCGGCGATCCATTCACCATCCCACCCTAAATCTCCCTGTTTCTCATCTTGCTGTGTACCCAGTGGACTCACAGCAAAGCAATAGGAACGGCGTCGATCATGGTGTGTATCAAGATATAGGGCAACATGGTCCTCATACTGAAAACTCCCATCCCTTCGCGTCTGATTCGCAATTATGGATGGTTCTTCTTGAACGCAACGAAAACCGGCGTAAAACGCTTCCTCATCATATCCGAGAAATACTTCGGTTTTATCTGGAACCGTCATTTTCAACTCAGCGATCATGAACGTATCAACCACCGCCGCGTGTTGCCAACAATCGTCGACAAGGTTTCCATCAATGATAGGAGGTGTTTGAAATTTAACAGCTTCTATGGTCTGAGAATCGGCAACAAGATGCGTCATCATAAAAAAACCTATAGAACTCAGTAAAACTTTCCAAGATTGATTAATAATACTGGTACCCATGAGGATATACTCCTTTTACAAATAATTTGCGTCGAATAAAAGCAAGTGTTTTTTAATTTCCGTAAGGATTTCTTATTTCTATTGATGCGTTATAAGTTTTCAGCTAAGCTTCCGTATCGGGTGAATTTAAGAGAGATTTGAACTGTTCATTATATAATTGACTATAGAGATTACCGGCTGCTAACAGGTCGGAATGACTTCCAACCTCAACAATCCGTCCCTGATCCATAACGACTATCTGGTCTGCATTACGGATTGTGGACAGACGGTGTGCAATGACAAAAGTTGTGCGTTGTTTCATGACATTTTGAAGTGCCTCTTGAATAAGTGACTCGGATTGTGAATCCAAAGCACTGGTTGCTTCATCCAAGATTAAAATTTTGGGATCTTTCAAGATTGCCATGGCGATGGCGACGCGCTGCTTTTGACCGCCAGACAACTTAAAGCCGCGCTCTCCAACAAGTGTCTCATATTGATCTGGTAGAGACATAATGAATTCATGAATATTAGCGGCTTCTGCTGCTGCGTGGATCTCCGCGTCTGTTGCCGAGGAACGTCCATAGCGAATGTTGTCTTTGATGCTGATGTCAAATAAAATAGGTTCTTGTGGAACGATTCCAATCTGCTTTCTTAGGAATTTCAACTCCAACGCTTGAAAATCACGACCGTCCAATAGAAGACGCCCAGTATTAGGCTCATACAAGCGTGGAATCAAGTTGGTTAGCGTTGTTTTGCCGGAGCCTGAGGGTCCAACAAGCGCAACAGTGGTCCCTGGCGGGACATCCAAATTGATATCTTTGAGAACGTCAAGTTTGTCATAGGCAAAACCCACAGCCTGAAACTGAATGTGTCCTATTACATTTTCAGGTCTATCCTTTTGTTGATTTCTGTCCTCGCTGTGCTCATCTGTTAAGTCAAGCACTTGGAAAAGCCGTTGTAGCACGGCTTTAGTCGCAGCAAGTCCAAGATGGAAATGGAGTATACGATATACAGGAGCAGACAAGTATTCAAGATACGCCGAGAAGGCGACCAGTTCACCGATTGTCAATCGACCTTTTATGGCTTCTATGCCGCCAAAACAGAGAATCGCGATGGGTTGAATTCGGACGACAAACTGACTAATGTTGCCAGCAATTGACTCTAAAACTGAGACTTTTGCTTGGGAAAAAAGTAATTCCTTTGATTCCCGAAAGAAGAAACGGTCGTGATGTTTCTCAGCCGCAAAGAATTTCACCAGCCGGATCCCCGACAAGGTTTGTTGCACATATGAAAGGGTTGCTGCTGTGGCTTCTTGACGCTTCAAGGTTGCTTTATGAAAAAGCGGTCGAAAATAGACATAAGTAAGCCCATTAAGGGGAACAACGACAAGGGCAATCAGTGCTAACCGCCAATTGAGGTAAAACATTATGGCAATAATGGCAACTGCTGACAAAGTGTCCGTAAAAAAATGAAGGACATTATACGTTGCACTCGTAAGAATAGCCTCTACATCGTTGAGGACCATGGATCCGAGTTCGCCTGTTTGTCTTTTTGTTAAGCTCCGCATTGGAAGACGCAGGAGG
Organism: Candidatus Poribacteria bacterium; assembly: GCA_965208635.1. Taxonomy (GTDB): domain Bacteria; phylum Poribacteria; class WGA-4E; order WGA-4E; family WGA-3G; genus WGA-3G. Next base: position 2,224,973 of record OZ242349.1, on the reverse strand, counting down.
TGCTGAAAAAAACGATTCCGAAAATCGAGAAGTATACGTCTTGTTGTATAGATGTAGAATCGGTCGCGTATCAGAGAAAGCAGGACATACACACCGATAGTACCAATGCCTCCGAGACAGACTAACCAAAGCCAATTTCGATTTTCTTGCGGAATTGCCTCATCTATTACCAACTTTGTGAAAAAAGGTATTAGGAGTGAAAAGCCGACCATTGCGATCATGCACAACAAGGTCTTAACGATTTGGGGCCAATATCGGAGAACACCCTTTAAAAATCGTCTTCCGACATTCTTTGGATTCTCTGTTGACATTTTTTAGACCTCCTTGTTCTCAACAGCAAATTCTGGAAAACTGCAAACAATATTATGTCATCTGGTTGTAACCTAAGTTGGCAGCTTAAATTCTATGGGCTCTTAATTAACCGCTTGATTATATAATGGGAACGATAAAATTCTTGACTGAAGGAAGAACATTCTTCCCGTACTGATATTAAAGACACGGTTTTGGAGCAGAATTAGTGCAGAGCGTGAAATAAATCTCAATTTTTTAGAGATTATTCTGTGAATGCCCGGGGTTGGACGCTGGATAAGTAGCTAATTAGGGAGAGGACTGGAACGTTATCTCGCAAGGAATGTCGCTGAAAACCGTTTGAGGATATGTTCGCAAGCCGCGAAACGCATTTAATGAGAGGTTCCGAATTAGTTATTCATTAAGTCTGAAAAAAACAGATAGTATCTATTTTTCTTCAAGTGAGATGTGAAATATCCCTTGCTCATTAACTGCACTATAGAGTCGATTGTTAATGACAGCGAGAGAAGTAACTTCACCTAATACTTCTGAAGAAATCTGTTTCCATCGCCTGGGAGTATTCAGACGATAGACGCCCGCATCGCCAATACCATAAATTTTGTTATCATCTATAGCAAATTTATTTATAATGGGACGCTCTCCCACGCTATCGGTTAGCACGCGCCAATGTTCTCCGGTATGTGAAATTAAGACCCCACCGTCCGTTGCAACGTAAAGCGATGCCCCTACAAAGATTATCTCATTGAAATAAGTGAAGTGGAGGGGAAGACTAGACGTGACATCTCTCCAGGTGTCTCCTTCATCAACGGACTGAAACAACTTACCATTCCGCATCCCCACGTAGAGAGTCTCCGCCGAAACCGCTAACGTGAAACTGTTTTTCAAATCTGCATCAGTTTGTTTACCGGTATCTACCAGTCCAGTATCCGTCCACTTTGGATCACCGAGTTTCCACTTGAAAAGTCTTCGCTTGTACTCCGCATAGAACACATTATTGCTGACGAGAATGGCTTTGATTTTCGCCTCTTTTTCAGATGCGGGAGGTAACGATTCATGATCAAAAGTAGAAATTTCTTGAACTGGAATTAGTGTATCGCCATCTGCAGATAAACGGTAAATTCGCAAGATGTGCCTTTCAGGTGAAAGAAAATAAAGATTGCTACCATCTACCATCAATTTTGAATTGAGAGGGGCATGGACACGTAACCTGTCCTGCTTTAAGGGTTCAAGCGCGGTCTGCTCCACAGCAAAGTCACCGGAAATGGAAAGTTTTTTCCAAGACCCACCTTCATCTGTTGATTGATAAACCTCATAACCGGTATGCGTGTATAGTCTGTTGTTGAAAACAACAAGGTCGTTTGCCTTTGTTCCTACTATTCCATCCATAAATAGATGCCACGACTTACCGCTGTCAGTTGTGCGATGAACTCCGAAGGCATCAGCTTTGTAAAATGTTCTCTCGTTCACGGCTACAGCTGGCGGGTTACCCATCGTGTGCCTATGCGTGTCGAGTTCGAGATCTGTCCAGGTTTGCCCACCATCTGTTGAACGAGATTGGGCAGCTCCCAAAGTTAAGATCGTTTCGCCCGCAGCTATGACCGTTATATCCGAGGGTCCCGCCTCCACGTCAGGTTTATCCATATGCATTATTTCGGTCCACGATGCTCCCAAATCAGATGAATGAAAAATAGCGACTGAATGCTTCTCGCTTTTCGGCACCGCTTGCGCTGCCTCTATTGGCGTGAATCCCAGTAAATCGGGACCTGTTTCAACATAAAGATTATTATTAAACGCTGCCAAGGAGTGAACGGTTTGTGATGCACCTACCGGCAGATTTTTTCGGGTATCTGAATTGAGTCGGTGCGGATCAGGACCCGTCGCGACATAAAGATTGTTATCAAACGCTGCCAAGGAGTGAACGGTTTGTGATCCGCCTATCGGCAGATTTTTCCAGATATCTGAATCGAGACGGTAGAGACCACTGTTCGTGCCTACAAATACTATTTTCCCGACAGCCGCTATTGCAGTGATCCTTTCATTTCTCAGTTCGTCATCAAGAGAGTTCCATTGTGCGCCACCATCAGTGGCTCGGTAAACCCCTTTATCCTGAAGGGCATGTACTATTTTTTTTACAGCCGCTGTTGCAGTGATTCTTTCGTTTCTCAGTCCTTCGTTGAGAGGGTTCCATTGTACACCGCCGTCTGTCGATCGATAAATTCCTTTATTTTCAAGGGCAAGATACATCGTAATAGATGCCTGCGAGAGGTGTGCTTGTGCCGTGCCGATGATGAATCCAATGACATATCCTTTGGGGCGAATGCCTATCGAATTCCACGTTTCACCGCTATCATTAGAAGTAAATATCTCATCAGCAGAGGCGATATAAAGCACACCTTCATGCGCTGCCATTGGCATACGAGATTTACCAATCGGGATATTTGCATTGATGCGTGTCCATGTCGTCGCATCTACTGCCAATCTGTACATCCCTGTTGGTGAAACAGCATAGAGGGTTCCTTCAGGTCCAGCGAATATATTGTGGACTTGCCCACCTGGCGGTGTGTCTCCCTGCGTCCAGAGTGCGGTAGAAAACTTGGCATGGTTCTCCGATGTAACAGATGCTGAAACTTCATCAGAAATTTGCGCGCTATTCCCAATGCTCTTACCGGACGTGGTAGCCCGTCCGACTCGATTTTGCACAGTGGGTTTCACAACAACATCAAGGGTAATAAGCGCATCAATGATTTCAATGGTAGGTTCAGATTCCGCTTCAAAACTATACGGTTTCTGAAAGCGGTCGAGATATTGCGCGCTCCCACTCAATAGCAACACAATCAAAACGGCAGCTGCACCAAACGCCTTCCACGGGAGTAACGGTTTTACCGTTGAAGGAGGTGTGGGTTTAATGTCAGCGATTTGTTGCATGATGTTCTGGGCTAAATTCGCAGGTATTTGTACGCCGCCGAGAACTTCTTGAATCCAAGTTTCTTCCTGCAGTTCCTGTAGACGCCTTCGTCCACGCTGGAGCCGACTCGTAATGGTGTTTATCGAAACTCCCAAGAATTTGCTAATCTCTGTGGTTGTCATTTCAGCAAGATAGTAGAGGGTTACCACTGTGCGTTCGCTTTCTGGGAGCTGTGCCAGAAGTTTTTTGACGATATCATACTGCCGTTCGTGAGCTTGTGTTTCTCTTTGTTCGGATATATATTTCTCATAAGATAATTTCTCAATTTCTTTCACAGACATAGCATCCAGCGATTGCATCGCAGGCTTCTGCTTTCGTATCCAATTGAGGCAAAGTCGATTCGCGATAACATAAAGCCATCCAGCAAACTGATGCGGATTTTTCAGCGTCGAGAGTTTCTTGTACGCTCTCAAAAAGGTGTCTTGCGTGATCTCCTCAGCGTAGTGAAAATCACCGACCTTCCGCCACACCAAAGCGTGAACGCTTTTTTTGTGTTTTTCGATTAAGGTATTGAACGCTGCGTCGTCGCCTGATAAAACTCTGTGAATCAATTGAACATCGTCTGTTTTGTCCATGAGGTTTTCTCCTAATTAGCAGGTTGAAATGTGTTGCCTTCGTCAAAATGGTTGTCGAAGTTAGCGATACAGTTTATCCCCCGTACTATTAAAGACAATATTTTTCAATAGAAAACGTGCAGAATGGAAAAAATATATTACTATCCACTTTCAGTTTTCATAGAAAACAGCATACCAAAACCTAAGCACGATGTCAATCACCCCACACAATGTAAACACTACATAGACCCCCGTTACTTCAGCGTGTTTATGTTGTTCTCGGGCTGGGTATAGTCCACATACTCCGTCGGATCGGTTCCGTTGAGGTATTCCTCAATGTTGGTATATCTGTCGTTGTCATTGTCGTTTGAGGCATTAGGTGGATCACGAGGATCACGCCCGTCCTTTTTTCCATTCGTCTGGCATACCACCATTATCGCTGTCAAGGATTTAGGCAGATGGGAGTGAATTTTTCCCTTGTTAAAAAAGATTAAATGGATTAAAATTAATTTGATATAAGTATCAAGCAATACCAACCCTGTTGCTTTCAGGCAAGCAAAACAAGGAAGACAAAATGGCAGAAACACAACGGAATCAATCAAAATCAAAATTGCTATCCGCTCAACCTATACTCTTAACAGCCGAAGACCTGTGGAAACAGCCTGATGATGGGTATCGGTACGAATTGGTGAAAGGGGTCATACGTAGAATGCCACCCGCTGGATTTGAACACGGGATCCGATCGGCTAAAATTGGAAGACATCTCGATGCTCACGTTGAACGACATAAATTAGGCTATGTTTGTGGTGCCGAAACAGGATTTAAGATCGCGCAAAACCCAGACACTGTGCGGGCACCAGACGCTGCGTTTGTTCGTCAAGCCACAATTGATGAACGGGGTATTTCAAAGGGATATTGGGAAGGAGCCCCCGATCTTGCGGTTGAAGTCATCTCTCCAGGCGATACCTACACTGAAGTCGCAGAAAAGGTAGACGAATGGTTAAATGCGGGATGTGCGATGGTGTGGGTGGTGAATCCGCGTCGAGAAACTGTAGAGGTGTACCGATCTCCTGAGGATATGACCGTTTTGCGTGGAGATGACATCCTGGAAGGTGGCGATGTGATTGAGGGGTTTCAGTGTAAAGTTAGGGATCTATTCGTTTAAAAATCGTCGCCTCGCAGTGAGAGTAGAAAAGCGATTGGCGACGGATAACAAGCCGAAGAAAGTGATATGTATCTAAAGAGTTCCGGAAGGCACACAAGACATTAGTATTAGCAGAGAATCTTTATCGAACTTACATTATATGTATAAGCGGCATTGCAAACGCTATTTCTGATTTAAATCATCATCTGCAGCATCAATTGCCTGCCGGTAAGCGTCCAACTTGCGGTGGAGTGTTCGGACTCCGATGTCGAGAATTTTCGCCGCTTCTGTTTTATTGCCGCCTACTTCTGCGAGCGTCTTTTGGATAGCCACTCGCTCAATTTCCGCCATTGTCATACCGACCCTGCCGATGACTTCCTCATCATCAAGCACAGGTAGATACTCGCCCGCCCCTTGTGAACCACCGCGCTGTTCTACGGGTGCCCCTATCGGCACTTTTGAAGGTTGGCTTGCAAGCGTCGCCAAGATCCCGTTCTGTGCCCGATCCTCAAGCACCTTGGCTATTGTTGAAAGTACTTCCAACGCCTTTTTGAGAACGCCCGCCGCGTCGTCAGTTTCGCTAATTTGCAGCCAACTGGTATCTTCATCTGGTATTAGAAACGGCATCTTATCGCTCGTGACAGCAGTTGGTTCAAGCAAACGGATTGCAGAGAGGATAAGCCCTAAGATTGTCTTGTAAATCGCCATGTTTTCTGTGGCGATTGCACTACCAGCGGTATCAACAACCTGCAAGGAACCGCCCGGCACATTAAGAAGTTCAGCTTCTTCAGTGGTAGCGTCAACCACCTGTGTAGGTGCGAGTTGCGTGCCTGAGGTTTGCACAGGAAGGAGGGAGCCACCCCGCTCAGATTCCGAATCCAGTGGGAAATCTTTAAGTTGTAGTTCTTCAGTGGTGGAGAGAATAACAGCGGTTTCTACGGCATTCCTCAGTTCACGAACATTGCCGTGCCAGTCAGCATTTTGGAGATAATTGCGTGCTTCTTGGGTTATACCGGTAATGGGTTTACCGTGTTCTGCGCTTAATTCGGAGATGAATGCAGAGACGAAAAGCGGGATATCCTCGCGCCGATCGCGCAATGGTGGAATCTGGATACGAAAAAGGTTCAGTCGGTAGTAAAGATCTTGCCTAAATTTCTTTTGCCTCACTGATGTCGCAAGGTCAATATTTGTGGCGGCGATAATTCGGACATCGACTTTAATATTTTTTTCGCCACCGAGCCTTGTGAATTCCTGTGTCTCGAGGACACGCAGGAATTTCACCTGCACCTCAGGCGACATCTCGCCGACCTCATCCAAAAAGAGTGTACCACCATCTGCTTGTTCAAACACACCCCGCCGTTGGCTCGTTGCTCCTGTAAAAGATCCCCTTTCATGACCGAAGAGTTCACTTTGAAGGAGGTCTTGGTAAAACGCGCCGCAGTTGACGGCTTTGAAGGCTCGGTTTTTACGGGGACCACTTTTATGGATCGCCTGCGCGATGACATCTTTGCCAACACCCGTTTCGCCCGTGATGAGGACAGTCGCTTTCGTGGGTGCGACCTGCTCGACTTGACGCAAAACCGCCTGCATCGGTGCGGATTCGCCGATGATGCGTCGTGAATTATCGTTGGTAAGAGGTGCAGGGAGATTCATTTCTTTACTACTGAGATTACTATTTTTGTTCAGACACACTCATACGTGCAATGTCTGGTATTAGTTGTGGATCATGCCTGATTTTCTCGAAAACCGGTAATCCATTGTGACACACACGCTCACATATTCTTTTGAACACGAACCCTTTCAGAGCAACACCCATGACTCCAAGCTCACGTGCTAAACCGCTGCCAGTCGGGACGAAATGTACATTTGGTGGTGAATCAGGTATTAATTTCCTGTAGCCTGTGCCAAGCAGAAAAACTTGGGTAACCGTATCTGGCACCTCAAAGGGAAGCTGTAAGGCTTGGACGTATTCTTTACCTAATAAAAAGAACACCAAGTCATAACCAACGATTAAGGCTTCTACGCGTTCATGGATTTGAAGCCCATTGCTACGCGCTAAAAGATCAACTTTGTTAAGCCCTGAAAATGTGACGTTGTAAGGAACAATATCATCATCTTCAGCAAGTAACCCGTACCCAGCAGAAACAATATGTAAATCAACAACCACCGATCCATAAACATCCCGAACTCTTTCCAATCCCGCCATCAGGTAGCGATGTTGTTGACCGGTGTACATCTCTGCGGCAGCGGCTTTGACATCTTTCAACTCTGCTGTTCGCCGATGAAGACGCTCAGGTGAAGCAAAATCTTCATACGTGAGTTGATTCGGGGGTTTGTGTATTTTCCGACCTGTGCAAGAGGTAATAACCAATATGCGCATAAATCCAGTCATTACTACTGATTCTGTGCAATTTCAATTAACTGCTGGGGGTCTTGTTTGACTTGCTCAAACACACCGAAGCCATCACGACACGCGGCTTCACACAACCGTCTCATAACAACCCCTTTCAACGCCCAATTCGTGGTGCGCAGACTTCTCTGCAAAGTCCTTCCAGTTTCAACAACATGGAGGTTCGACAATTCTTCGTTCACGGCGTGCTTGTGGCTCGGTGCGAGTAGGAAAATCAGCGTTGTCACCCGCTCTACCTCAAAAACGCGTTGTAGCGATAGAATATCATCGGGTCTCAACAGTGAGAAAACGAGATCGTAACGCTCTATTAAATCTACCGTCCGCTCAGGCACTCCACTCTCACCAAATTCTAAAACCTCAAGCTCGTGAAGTGGTGCAGTGTCGAAAGGCACGATAACATCTTCTTCGTTAACCGGGCTCTCTTTCCCATCAACGCGGCAGAAATACCACGGAAAATATAGATCCAGCGTTGTCTCACCATACTGCGTATGTTCCCGAATCTGTTTTAACCCTTCCCGCAATTGCGTGTTTAAAGGTCCTGTAAACATCTCTCCAGCAGGTGCGCTATAGTCTTTACTTTCATCATATCGCCCGGCATCGTCGTCACCGCAGAGCTCTTTTATCCGCTGTTCAAGATGCGCAGGCGAATTGCAATCTTCAGCTCGAAGGGGATTATCGGGTTTATATTTTTGTCCCGTTGTGTAAGGACTTAAAACCAATATTTTCATAAATGGCTTTTGGCTATCGGCTGTCGGTTTCTGTCAGTAAAGAGGTTTCTGGTGAAGTGACCACTTCTTACTAATTGCCGACTGCCTCTTTGCTGATCGCTATTAAGCTTCTTGTGGTCGTCCTCGATTCCAGAGATATAGGATCGGACTCGCGATGAAGACTGAAGAGTATGTCCCTACCAATATACCGACGATGAGTGCCAAGGCGAACGTGTTAATCTCCTCGCCCGAACCAGTGATGAGAAAAATAACGAGAACAACAAACAGTGTTGTCAAAGATGTGATAACGGTTCGACTCAGCGACTGATTGATGCTCCTGTTCAAAACTGTAATGTAGTCAGTGCCGCGTAAGGTTTGTGAATTTTCCCGAATTCGGTCAAATACGACGATTGTGTCGTTGAGCGAATAGCCAATGATTGTAAGGAATGCGGCAACAGTTGGTAGATTAATCTCCTTTGATAGAACGGCAAAGACACCCAAAGTAATGAGGACATCGTGGACGAGTGCGGCGATTGCACCGATGGCGAAACGGAACTCAAATCGCCAAGAGATATACATTAGCAAGATAGCAATCGCACCCAGCACTGACCAGAGTGCCGCCAATTTAAGGTCGCGTCCAACACTCGGTAAGACTTCAGAAATATTAACACCGCCCGCGAGTGCCTGCCAACCACTGCCGCCTTCAAGTAAGGCATCTGTGAGAATTCTTCCGACACTTGTGCCCTGTCGCTGAAATTCAGGACGATGCCCCATAGAAACGAATGCTTCATTTTTGCTTGCATCTACCCGGATTTTGGCGCGTTCATAACCGACCTCAGTGAGTTTGGTTTGTAATTCAGTTTCAGTAACTGCTCTGTTGAACTTGGCTTGGATCTCAACGCCGCCGCGGAAATCAATTCCGAAATTGGGTCCTTGATGAATTACAAGGAAAACCAAACCGATAACGATGATTATCGCTGAGAAGACAAATCCCGTCCGGTGTTTGCTGATAAAATCGAAGTTTGTATTTTTAAGTAATTCCATTTTTTTAATTTTCCTTGCGGGTCGGTCAGGTCGGTGAGAGACCTTCACGTGCCCTCCGTATATCCGCCTGCGCCGTTGTTGCAGGCTCACGGTTTAGGAACCTGAAAAACATAGCGTATCGCTTAAAAGAGGGTTTTGTTAAACGAGAACCATTTTCTCCGACGACTGACAACTAAAAACTAATAATCCCTAAATACTAAGTTTCTGCACGTCTCTGTTTCCAATCGTCAAGCCGTATATCTCACGCGTGACGATAATCGCCGTGAACATACTCGCGAGGATACCGATACCGAGCGTTAACGCAAACCCTTTAATCGGACCCGTCCCGAAATGATAGAGGACAAGTGCCGTAAAGAACGTCGTAAGGTTGGCATCTAAAATGGTTATAAATGCGCGCTGATAGCCGCTGGTGATAGCCGACCAGACGGTTTTACCAGTTCGCAATTCCTCGCGAATTCGCTCGAAGATTAGCACATTCGCATCAACAGACATACCGATCGTCAGGACAAGCCCAGCAATACCGGGAAGTGTCAACGCCGCGCCGAAGCCTGCTAATGCCCCAAGGATGATGAGCATATTAAAGACGAGAGCAATGATAGCGACAATTCCAGACAATCGGTAGTAAATCATCATGAAAATGAGAACCCCGCCCAACCCAATGAGGACAGCGAGAACGCCATCGTCAATAGATTCCTGTCCAAGCGTGGGACCGACGGTGCGTTCCTCGGCGATCTGAACACCCACTGGAAACGCGCCTGCTTTCAGGATATTGGAAAGATAACTCGCTTCCTCATAAGTGAAATTTCCTTGAATAATGGCGTTTCCGATAATCTGATCTTGGATGACAGGGGCAGATTGCACTTTACTGTCAAGGAGAATCGCTAAATGTTCACCAATATGATCCCCAGTGACCTGCGCGAATTTGCGTCTGCCGATACTATCAAAACTCATTGAAACGACGATGTCAAAACTGGTTCTGCCTGTAGAGGGTCCAGCATCGTTGATACGGTCACCGCTCAGGAGAACGGGGCTTTCAAGCACGTACCAGTTGCCGGTCTCGTAGTGATAGCGGACTTCACTATCATCGGGAATATTATCCGGTATCGGTGTATCCGAGGTGCCGCTCCATAAACTTCCACCAGTCGGTGATTTCTTAACAAGTTTAAATTCGAGCCTGCCCATGGTCTTCACAATTTGTAGAGGCTTCGAGGAGTCTTTGGCACCGGGGAGTTCGACAATGATTCTCGGGTGATTTGCCTCTCGTCGGATAGAGGGTTCTGAAACGCCGAATGCATCAACGCGGTTTCGCAAAACAATAAGCACCTGCTCGATCGCCTGTTCACTATACCTCTGAATACCACGTTCGCTGAGTGTTATTTGATATGTAGACTGTGTCTCTGTTTCGGTACTAACCTGTGCGTCTTCAAAAAATTCGATTTCGTTGAGGAGACGTTCGGCTTTCTCGAGGTACTTTGTCTTTTCATCAGCATCCGACCGAAGTCTGGAAGGGATCCCGACGAATATATTGAGTGTGTCTTGTCCTTCTACCTGCTTAACTTCTCGGCATAAAACATCGTCTGTCCGAAGTCGTTCGGGGATTGAAAGGGTGTGTTCACGGAGCAGCTCCGTTTTGGAGGTTTCCAAATCCACTTCAAGTACAAGGTGGACACCTCCCTTGAGGTCTAATCCCAACTTCAATCGGCTATCGGGTATGAGTCGCCGAAGGACTGTCGGGAGGCTCCCGTATAGGTGCAAATTGTCAAGCGTTGCACGTGGGTTCTGACGTGCCTTCTCTGAGATGAGTCGAACATAAAATTCGCGTGCTTCAGTGGTATCAAATTCGTAATCAAGCGTTTCCTCAAGTTCAAGTTTCCCTAAGTGGACCCGGAAGACATCCTGAAGTTCAAAGGTTGCATCCTGGAAGTTGATTCCTTCGGGGTACTCGACTTCTGCGAGACTCACCTTCAAAGCGTTGTCTTCAGTGACTTCAAAGGGTGGGAGTTTTTCCTGCATCCAGAGCGGCAGGTTTCCATACAACGGATTATAGAAGTCATCCGGGGTAGGAATGAGATAGAGCACGGAAAACAGAAAGACTCCGAGGATTAAAACAATTTTCCAGATACTGAATCTGTACATTTTTTAATTATTCCTTGCGGTATTTTAATTATTCCTTGCGGTTCGGTCAGGTGAATTGGAACTTGGAAGCCTTTCTCCGTATATCCGCCTGCGCCGTTGTTGCAGGCTTTTTATATAGGATTTACGCACCTTCCTTCTTAGCGAGGTTAGGCGGGAAACCCCCAAGCAAAACCTTTCCACTGTGTTACAGGCTACGGTTTCGTTAAGAGAGGGCAGCCGGACCCCCATCGTTAAAAACGCGCCTGGGAGGAATCGAACCCCCGACACGAGGCTTAGGAAGCCCCTGCTCTATCCCCTGAGCTACAGGCGCATGCACTAATTTTAATATTTAATGAGCGAAAAAATATCGTGGTTTGGAATCCTCTCTCTGCCATTGAGTTCCGTCAACTCAATTAAAACAGCAATGCTCACGATGTGACCTCCCAATTTTTCAATGAGATCGACCGATGCAGAAAGTGTGCCGCCAGTTGCTAACAGATCATCACAGAGCAGAACTCTGCTGTCCTTTGGAAATGCGTCTTGATGAATTTCAAGCGTATCACTTCCGTACTCAAGATCATAAGCAGCTTCGTGCGTATTGTAAGGCAATTTGCCTTTTTTTCGGATAGGGACAAAACCGACACCGAATCGATACGCGAGTGCCGTACCGAAAATGAAACCGCGTGCCTCTGTTCCAGCAACAACATCAATCGTCTCAGATTTATAACGGCGCGCGAACTCATCAAGTACCCTATGAAATGCGTTTGCATTTCCTATAAGTGGCGTGATATCTTTAAATATAATACCCGCTTTCGGAAAATCGGGTATGTTTCGAATAAATCGTGAAAAATCGTGCATTACGTCCGTTTCTCCTCCTGATGCGGGTGTATCATAATCTTCATCCCTTGTCGGGATTCCATTGCCTCAAACGCTTTGTCGATTTCAACAAGGGGAAAATGGTGTGTGATGAGTGGTTTCACACGCACCAATCCTTTCTCAAGGAGTCGGACAGCCAACTCATGGTGGCGTGGCACACAGCCGTGTGAACCCGTGACAAAACACTCTTTATAATGGATCACATTGGAGAGGACGCTCATCGGACGCATGGTCTTTGGTAGTCCACCAAATAGATTGACGTACCCGCGGTGCGCTACCATCTCAACGGCTTGTTCGTGTGCCTCAACAGAAGCACATGTGGTAACGACGATATCGGGTCCCTCGCCTCCTGTTTCCTCCTTGCATCTCTCAATGACATCTTCTTCTTCGGAGGCGATATAAGCATCTGCCTCATAGAATTTTGCGATTTCCATTCGGAGTTTGCTGCGTTGTACACCAATTACCTTCGTCGCACCCATCACCCGAGCGAGATCAATCATCATACACCCAATCGGTCCGAGACCGATGATGACGACGGTTTTCCCAAGAGACATGTTAACGAGTTCAAGTCCGTTGATAGCACACGCGAGCGGTTCAGCAAGTGCGGCTTCATCAAAGCTCAGCGTCGTATCGAAGGGTGTAACAGGTCCCTCCTCTAGAACGAGGCGTGGAAGTTTCATATACTGTGCGAAAGCACCGGGGATTTGGTAACCGATAGCGTAGTTGATGTCACAATTGTTTCCGAGTCCATCTCGGCACCAATGACATTGACCGCAGGGGACATCAGCACCGATTGAAACACGATCGCCTTCTTTGACGCGCGTCACATTTTTGCCTGTTTTAACGATGACACCGGAGTTTTCATGTCCAATGATGGTGGGGGGTTTGACTCTTGGGTTACCGTGATGGAGAATACGAACATCAGAGCCACATATACTGACGGCTTCAATGCGCATCAAAGCGGCATCATCGCCAATTTCGGGTTCAGGTACCTCTTTCACACTTAAGTTATCAAGACTTTCAAGTATAGCCGCTTTCATATTTTTAATTATTCCTTGCGGTTAAATGACAGACGTTAAAACTATGAAGTTCGTTCCTTAAATCTGAAGAACCGCCCAAGCAAAAACCCTTCCATTTCATTACAGGCTACGGGTTTTGGTTATAGAGAAATAGGGTTGCGGTTTTTTAATTTTTCCTTATGGATGAATTAAGACCTTTGCGTAAAATTCACTTTTGTCTCTCATCCTATGTAACATGTCGGCACTGTCAAGCAGTGGAACTTTGTGCGTGATGAGGGGCGTAAGCGTTAGCATACCAGCGGCAATCGCTTGGAGAACAGTGCGCCAGTCATCGTCGTTGCCCGCCGCACTGTAATCGGAATTCCAAGTTCCGAAGACAGATACCTCACGCCGCATTAATTGCGAGATCAGAGACGCTGGAAGCGTCACATCTGCAGCGGGATTTCCGAGAAAAACGACACTTCCCTCACGTCCTACACTCCCCAGAGCATTCCGATAGGTAGCCGGGACCCCCGCCGCTTCAATACAAACATGTGCCCCCTTTTCATCAGTCCGGGCATTCACGACTTCAATTGGCTCTTGCGTCGCGCTATTGAAGGCTTTGTCGAAACCGAGTCGCTTCGCCAGTTCCAGTTTTTCGGCAACAATATCAAAGAGAAGGACCTCTGCGGCACCCATGATTCTCGCCCATTGCGCTACCATCAACCCGATTGGTCCGGCACCGAAAATAGCGACGACCTTTCCTGCAAGCGAGGTCTCAACACGACGGAGAGCGTGCAACGCAACTGCGGCGGGTTCCGTCATTGATGCTTCTTCGAGCGTCACTCCCTGCGGTACAGGTATCAAATTCGCCTTCGGTGCGACGACGAATTCAGCGAAAGCACCATCGCTTCGCGAACCGAGATAATCATAATCATGGCATTGGACATATTTCGCCTGTTCACACGCCGGACACCTACCACACCAGAGCAATGGAAAAACGACGACAGGATCCCCTGGTGCGAAATCTTCAACGCCAGGACCACACATATCAACAACACCAGCGAATTCGTGTCCACAAACCGTTGGAAAACTATAGGTGCCTTTGACAAAGATTCTTGGAATATCGGAACCACAGACCCCACAGAACCCAATTCGGACGCGCACCTCCCCTTCAGCGAGATGTGGTACTGGGATTTGCTCTAACCGTAAATCTCCAATTCCATGAAGGACAAGTGCTTCCATTTTTTAATTCTACCTTGCGGGTCGGTCAAGTCGGTTAGAGAACTTCAGGTGCCTCTCCCTAGAACCGCCTGCGCCGTTGTTGCAGGCTCCTACCTTGGTAGCATCAAGGACCTACGTATAAGGTGCGCCTATACTCGCGACCCGTCTTCTCGCTCTGCAAGTCCAATCGTAATCGCTTTCTGTGCCCGTTGAACGTTCTCGAGCCGGGACCCCGATTTTTGAAAAACGCTACTGGTCCCGCCGACCAAGATATCCGCGCCTGCGGATACCATCTTGGGGATATTTTCAAAACTCACGTTTCCATCAACTTCAATCGGTAGATCGGCACCGTGTTCGTTCAAAAAAGCGCGACATTCCGCGATTTTTCGGAGGGTCGCTGGCACTAATTTCTGTCCCGCAAACCCCGGATTCACCGTCATAATCAGCACAAAATCGAGTCGTTCCAGAACATACGCCACTGCAGAGAGCGGCGTTGCTGGATTGAGAGCGGCACCCGCCTTGATCCCGTGCGCCTGAATAAGAGACAACGTTCTATCAAGATGCGTTGCTGACTCAACGTGAACGGCTATCTGCTGAACACCAATCTCAGCGACCGCATCGACAAAAAAATCGTTGTTTTCTACCATAAGGTGAATGTCAAAAGCACAGTCAGTTTTTGGGCGTAATTGTTGAATAAGTGCGAGTCCGATCGGCATATTCGGAACAAAATGCGCGTCCATTAAGTCAAAATGTAGCATGTTAATACCAGCGGTTTCCAATTCCCGAATATCCGTTTCTAAGTTGCATAGATCCGCACACATCACCGATGGTGCAATGTGGATGTCCGGTTCCGAAAATGCTGTATTTACGACAGACAAAATAGCACTCCCAAGTCCTGAAATTACTATGCTTTCCCCAAGGTAGGCTTGCAAATGAAACCGTTAATAGTATAGCACAAAACGAAGAATTTGTCAAATTTTTGCACAGCACGCGAGGTCAAGAATATGCCAAAGTTTCGCGGAGTTGTGAATCCAAGTCTGCGGGAGGATCAAAAGGGAGGTCGATCGGTTTGTGAAAAATAGCACTCGCATAGATGCCCAAAATTGCATTGAACTGGTGCAACGCGAGTTTTAGATTCGTTTCGACTGGACGGGTATCGTCTTCAATCCAGTCGAACATCGCCTGCGTCAGATTGGCTTGCGCGAGATCGTTTTTTGCGCGCCAAGAATCGGGGGTTTGCACGCCGTTCTCGGTTAACCGCGTGGTGATTATTTCCCATCCACTGAACTCCTCAAAGAGTACATGCCCGTTCTCACCGTAGGCGGCGACGCGACAGTGCTTGTAGACAGTATCGTCATCTATGACGCGTGGAGAGGTAAAGCCGGTATTCCAGAATCCGTGGACCCCGTTTTCAAACACAACCTGACACGACGATGTATCGGGAGCAGGATAGTCACTATCAAGCAACTCAGCCCCGCTCGCAGTGCCGAAGACCCTGACAATAGGTGAATCGTTGTTTAGGGACATCGCCCAATCAATGATATGCGTGCCTTGGGCGGTGAGGTTCATACCACACGAAAAATCTAAAAATCGAATTTTTCCCAATTCACCGCGCGCCACTGCCTGCCTGCAATTGATGAAATCGGGATGCCATCGGTACTGTTTGCCGACACCGAATTTTGTAGAGGTTTGCGCCTCCAACTCACATAGGAAACGCCAATCTTCGACACCACAGGCAATCGGTTTCTCAACGAGGCACGCTGGAACGCCCAAGTCTGATACCATCGGCATAAGCTCACGCCACTGGTCGGGCATTGCGACGAGGTGAACCAAGTCAGGTTTCTCTTCGCGGAGCATCTGTTCAGCATCTGCATAGCCGGTGATACTGAAGGTTTCAACAAATTTTTTACGTCGGGCGACATCTGAACGGTTGGCGCATGCGACTAACTCACCGCTCGAGACATGTTGATAAGCATTCGCATGACCATAAGCTCTACCGCCGCAGCCAATAATTGCACTTCTATACTTTTTAATTTTTCCTTGCGGATTTTTAATTATTCCTTGCGGAGAAATCAAGTCGGTTAAAAACTATCAAGGACATCTCTCAAATCCGCCCTCCGCTACGCTTACGGGCTATGAGTCTTTCTCTACCTTTTCAGGCGTGCCCATACCGTCGCCAAACGACCTTCAGGTGACACAGGCGTAAACCCAAAGAGTTTACCAAGTCCTTCATTCATGATGTCATTGATGTCGGCTTCACTTAACGCGGTGTTGAAGACAGCAACATCATCCATGAGTCCCCATCCGGGCCGCTGATCTGGCATACCGCCAATGTTAAGGGCTTGTCCCGTCAACCCAAAAACGCCGCCGGTATTGGCTTGAGCATCAACTTTGCCATCTACATAGGCGATCATCTTCTTACTATCGTAAGTGAAGGCGATGTGATGCCATTTATCGTCGTTGACAAGCGTCGGACCAGCAACCCATGCCGGTGCGAGTTGCCCACTGCCGATTTCAACTTTACCGTGCCCGCCGCCTCGTCCGGGTCCAAAGATGTTCAACAGGCAGGTATACATGAAATTAATGATGGCATGGTCGTCGTTACAACAGCCACCCAGAACGACTTTCTCTTTTTTCTTGAGTTTCACCCATGTCGTAGCGGTGTATTCCTCAGCACAACTGTCCAAACTTTTAGAACTCTCAACCCTCGCAATCTGAAAATCGTCATCACCTGAGAGACTCAACGCTCTATCAAATTTCCCATCATCTACCAATTCGGCACCTTTCAGCAATTCAGCATCGTTGCCGTTCCCCGTGGAATCGGGAGACATGTCTTTGTTATTGACCTCATCAAAGAGCCATACGCCAACGATATTTTTTGTATCAATTGCCGCATCGCTCACGGGTGCAAATATCACTGGAATAGCCATTAGACAAACTACTGCCAAAATAAATAGTTTTCGCACAACAATTTCCTCCATCGTTTGAAATATCCACTATTTTATCTAAAGGTGTCGAAGATGTCAATAGAAAAAGATGTGCAGCTTCGCCCTGAATCTGCTAAAATAGCGGTCAGTAATTAGCAATTAGCAATCAGTAAAGAGGAGTCTGGTGAATCCAAAGCCCTCTGGTTTCCGACGGAGATCGATAACCGCTAACCGATAGCCATTTAAAAACTTATGTAAACAGGAAGACCGAATTTATCGTTTAGGACTTACGCAAATGGATCAAGTATCGGGCATTTGGAGAGAAAAAAGCAGCATTTGTCATATTTTTAACCCCCTCAATCCCCCTTATCAGGGGGACTTTAAGAAGTCGTGCGTAAGTCCTATTTTACTTTCAAGTCTAAGGTAAAATTAAGAATCATCCACAGTGCGTAACTCGTAATGGAATGGAGAGCGGATATACGGAAACGCACATCAAAGATCAAATCCACTTCACTGAACCGCAAGGTAAAATTAAAAAACGTGCAGATACACTTTTTGTCGAATTTCGTAAGCCAGTTAACCTTAAAAATAAAAAGGCTAAACCCGCTGTTAAAAACTGGGATCATTCTCATTACCGTTCTCTGTTCAACGTCCGAAATTGCCGTAAGTCGTATCGCTGAAGAAGAGACTGAACCCAAAAAGCAAACCCAAACAGACCCTACAACACCTGACAATCGCTCCACCGCCCTCGATTCCGACGAGCCCGAAACACCACCGGTAAATCAACGTTCCACTGACTTCGGTTTATTCACCCGCAATCCCTTCGACAACAACACCGAATCAAAGCACTTCATCTGGCAAAGTGGCGATCAGCCGTCAGCCGTCAGCCGTCAGCAAGGATGGTGGGAGACGGATACGGCGCAGGAGGACACCACAGAACCCACTGAAGACCAGGAGCCGATCACCGATAGTGAGCGTCTTATACTACCCTACTTAGACAGTCTCCGACGTTGGCGGAATCCCCCCGATTTAACCGATCTCAACAAACTCTATGACTGGAAACCGAAGCCGAAGCGCGATGAAAAAGGTATTGCGCTTCCGATGGACTCCAATCTCAGGATAACAGGCTTACAATCTGTAACTGTAGAGGCGAACAAAACCCACTATTTCGGTGAAGGGGACCTGAACCGTTATGGTGGCTATGGTTATGGCGGCGGATATGGCAGCTACTCATCAGGACTTGACTTAGGGCTCACCTCGTCTTACGGTTATGACGACTTCGGCTACGGCAGTAGTGGCTTCGGTGGTGGAGGGTACGGTTCAGGTTTTGGGAGCGGTTACAGCAGTTATGGCTCAAGTTATGGTTCAAGTTATGGTAGTTATGGCGGCGGCTACGGCAGTGGTGGTGTCCCACGCGCCAGCGGGTTTAATCTGCGTCAAATACAGCAATTCGGGTTACACGGTCGCGTGGGGCAACGGATACATATCGCCATGGACTATAGTGCCGGTGGCAGTGGTTTCGGTAGTGGTGGATATGGTGGTGGATATGGCGGCGGATATGGTGGTGGATACGGCATCGGCGGCACAAAGGAACAGAAGATTAAAATTTGGTATGAAGGCACACCAGAAAGCATCATAAAAACTATCTCCTTCGGTGATATAACACTCAGTCTGCCGAACACTCGCTTTCTGAACATCAACCGGAATTTGTTCGGACTTGAGGGCGTTTTTGAATGGAAAAAAAGTCGTCTTACGGCGTTCTATTCACGAAGTAAGGGGATACGCGAGGTGCGTACCTTCCGTGGACAGTCGCGGCGTGCTGGTGGCGGCTACGGCTATGGACCGCGCGGGATCCAGATACCGGACACCAACTACGTTAAAAATAGGTTCTATCACATCCACACAGATGAAGATGGACTCCTACATGAGGCATACCTCCCGATCAAATCAGGGAGTGAGCAAATTTACATTGACGACGGTGTCGTAGGGAACAATCAGGGGGGTCAAAGAACGAGTCGAGGCTACTTTAACCCACAATTTTCCGGTCAGGACTACAATATCGACTACGAGACCGGCGAAATAGAATTCCTGTCCCCGGTTTCTGCAAATTATACCATCATTGTTGCGTATGAATACTTAGGAGACGGCGGCGGCACCGTTGGTAACACTGGTAACACTGAAAACGTTTTTGTTGACGAAAACGGAGACGGGAGGATTGACGAAGAAGGTGAGGAAATCGGCTACGTTGTGCTAAAAGAGAAGGGATTTCGCGGTACAGAGGCAACCCACGTTTATAGTCTTGGCAATCGCAATATTAACCCACGAGATTTCACACTTATAATCCTCCGACAAGGACAGAACGAAACCTTTCAGACGAACACCGGCTCTGTCCCGTACATCGAAATTTTTGGATTGGATCAAAACAGGGATGGTATAGTGGATGCACAGTTTATTGACTACGACAGAGGCTTACTCCGTTTCCCTACAACAGATCCGTTTGAAATCAACGACGCAGGTCACCCATATTACGACTATCGAGATTCGCTCAATAACACGGCTATCTACCTCGAAGGCAGACGAACAGATGCCCAAACCTACACAATTATAGCAGATTACGCGTATCAATCAGAAACGTACAACGTAGGTTTGTTTGTGATCCCAAACAGTGAGACGGTCCGACTGAACGGACAACTCCTGACTCGCGATACCGACTATATGATGCTTTATGAGGTAGGGACCATCCGATTCTTTAGACAACTCGACGAGTTCGATGAGATCGTTGTGGAATTTGAAAAGACTCCCTTCGGTGGGTCATCACAACAAGCTGTAGCTGGCGTTTGGTTGGAGTATTCTCATAAACCGAAGCCCAAGTCCGATAGAGAACAGAGCCTTGAGGATAGATTTAATCGGTTAGGGGGTATACAAACGATGGATGGGGATAGGCTCGGTGAAGGAACGGATGCCTTCGGTCAGGGACTGTCAGGCGGATTACAACGGAGGAGTGGGAGCTTCGGGGGTTTCGGGAGCAGTTCTCGCTTCGGTAGAGGCGGTTTCGGTGGTGGATTCGGTGGCAGCGGTTATGGTGGTGGTTATGGCGGTTACAGCAGTTTAGGAGGCAGATCGCGAAGTTACTACGGTAGTTACGGCGGCGCGATGAACTATTTCAACCCCGTCTTTGAAAAAGGATTCTCACTCTCAACGGGTTATATTCTGAACACCGGACAAAAACCAGCAGAAATACCAGATGTGAATAGCGTCCCAAACCGCTTGCAAGCGTTCAACGTGAATACAAGTTTTGGAAGGGAGTTTAACGCCGCTGGTATTTTAAACCTGTTGCCCTTCATTAATGTGAGAAATCTGCCGCTCTCACTTGACTTCAGCGGCGAGGCGGCTTATTCACATAACAACCCAAACAGTATTGGTGTCGCGCTTATCGATAGTATGGAAGGGGCAAAGGAATCAACGACCATCCCGACATTGAAATATAATTGGAAACCAAGCAGTGTGCCGCATGTATCGGAGAATGCGTCAACACCCTCTGGAGATCCTACTTACCGTGTTATACCGACTCATGAGAATAGAGCGGTCTTTAACGTCGTGCTGAAAGACAAAAATGAGACGGAAGCCATAGGAAACTACATGCGGAACCGCGACGTCCCAGCCTCGTCCATTCAACCGCTCTCTCTCTCAACCGAAGAACGTCTCATTATGGAGATTGGCTATAATTTTACAGACGTGATCGCCGAGTGGGGAGGATTTTCAAATGGACTCTCTGCCTCCGGGGCAGACTATTCGGAACGCGGCTTCGTTGAAATCTGGATGCGCGTTCAAGGCGACGACAACGTGACCCTACACCTAAACCTTGGCGTCGTGAACGAAGATGTAGATGCTGATGAGCGATTGGATAGCGAAGATCTTCCAGAAACACTAACGGATATAAATGGAGACGGAAGGATTGATGCATTGGATTTAGACCTGGAGAATCTCTCAGATATCGATCGCTATCGCGGAAACGGCGCGCTCGATACAGGTGAGGACGTAGGATGGGGACTCAACGGTCCGCTTGAAAGAACATCTATCGGCGTAGGTAACCAGATTCTGGACAGCGAAGATCTCAACGGAGACGGCGTACTTGACAGTATAAATGCATATTTTGAGATTGCAATACCACTGAATGAGATTCCGAAAGAATGGGTTAAAAGCAAAAATGCAAACGGTTGGATGTTCCTCAGTATTCCACTCTCTAAATTTACGCCATCAGGTTCCCGCCTGCCGAGTCTTGTTTTTGTGCAACACTTCCGACTCTGGTTAAGCAAAAACGCACCCGGCAACGTAGAAGGTCTACTACAGTGGGCGGATATCGAAATTGTTGGCAACAAATGGAAACAAGGGGTTATAACCCGTTCAAGATCTCAACCTGCTATCGACCCCACCACGGGCGAATCCATCACGAACAACCCAGCACTCGCCGCCAGTGGAGAGACGTTGTCAACGAGTACAATTGTAGAAGATACACTGGAAAAATTTATCGTCGGAACGCGGGATAACTTCAGTTATGATGCGTATCAAAGTGCGTACCTGGATATCGAAGATAACGAGCTTTTCAAAAAATTACATCCATTCACAGCCACTTCGCTCGGTTTCCAAACACAACAGCAACGTGAACAGACACTCAGCCTTGAATACTATCTCTTTCCCGGCTCCTACGGTGTCACCTCGAAGCAACTGAAGGGCTTAACACAAAGTGAAGGACAAGATTTTAGCAAACACGATACACTCCGTTTTTGGCTTTACGGAGACAAAAGTGATACAACCTTCGTTTTACAACTCGCACCCACCGTCCGAACCGGCTATCGCAGTTCTTTCTATAGTTCAGATCCGTTTGTCGATCAGACACAACAGGAAGAAGACATCAACGTTTTCGAGAATCTCACAGACTACTACGAATATACAGTCCTAATCGACTTTGAGGGTTGGCAGTTAATTGAAATTGATTTGCGGGACCTACGCGGAAATGACTATCCAGATGTTAACCGCGATCAACCGTCAGCAGTCGGCAATCAGCAAGGGGTTACGCCTGGGGTAGAAACCCCTCCCACACCGCCACCCGTCGAAAAGGCAGAGAATGTGCCCGATGGACAGCCCGACGGTTTCACGATTAGAGGTACGAATAGCACTCGGCTTTCTATTAAAAACATCGGCGGCATTCTTCTGGGTATACGTAACGACACTGGACGTGAGATCAGTGGAGAAATCTGGGTAAACGAGATTCATCTTGGCGATCCGCTCGTACGTGCTGGATGGGCACGTCGCGGAAATATGTCGGTATCTCTCGGTAGAATCGTTAAATTACGCGGCGGCTACGCAAGCCAAGACAAAGATTTTGAGAGCGGTGCGGGTGAAGTCGGTAGACAACGGCTCTCCTCACGCGGGTACAGCACGACAAACAATGACTTCAATATCGATGCAGATGTCACGCTATTCCCGTGGCTGCCGATCCGGTACGGGATCCGACACCAAGATACGGAAACCGAAAGCCAGCGGGGTAGCTACAGCAGTTTCCAGAGTGGGAAAAGCGAAATCCGTACTCGAGATATTTCTGTGCAGTTCATTCAAAACCCGTATCCGAATCTCGGCTTCGCTTACAACTACCAAGACTTTTGGAACGAACGCCAAGGCACGCAAATTAGCCACCTCTATACGGGTAGCTTTCGGTATGAACTCGGTTCAAAACTCGGGGTCAATGCGCAGTATCGGCACGAAGATATACTCGCCAAACCCGAAACGGCAACAGAGACATCCTCGGGAACCTCAACATCCTTCTATAGTTACGGTTACGGCAGAAATCGAGACGAAAAAACGGATAGCGGTACCATCACATTTAATATCAACCCAACGAGTATCTTCAGTCTGAACCCGAGTTACGATGTCCGCCGGACGCTTGAAAGACGAGAAGACCAAGACCCGAGGTCCGCATTTGCTGGTAACATAACGACAGAACCGGAAACTCCGGTATCTGAAGAAGAGGAATCAGCCGAAGACATCAAATGGTCGATTGCTGAGCGAGAACACCGGTTGTCGCTTACTCCACGCCTAAACCGGGATCTGCTCGGCATGCGCCCCACCGTAACAAGCCGTCTGAGCTTTCGTGAGAACTGGTTCCGTGAACAGAAAAACGCTTCACTCAATGGAAATGTCAGCTTCGGCGTGAACCTCCGCGTTCAAAAATGGTTCGGATGGCTCCTCAGAGAGGGGGATGGAAGAAAGGAAGCAGGGAAGGATGGAGTCGGCAGCCTTCCAACCTCCGAACCCTCCACTCAAGAGGGGGATGGAAGAAAGGTAGAAGGGAAGGATGAAGTTGGCAGCCTTCCAACCGGATCGCGAGCCGGGGGAAACACCCAAGCAAAAACACCCGCTCCTACAACCGATGACTATACTGAACAATTGCGGGAAAATGGTATTGACGAAACACAAATCCAGGAATTGGAAGAGAACCGAGGGGATTGGATCGAGCGCGATAAGACAGCAATCAGCAGTCAGCCGTCAGCCGTCAGTAAGAATAGCAGTCAGTCAACGGTTTCCGATAGCCAACACAAGGATGGGATCCTGTCCCGGACTTTGAAAAGTTTCACTGTTAGCACCAACGCAAACTTCACCGCTACTGAATCGTATCGGCAACTTGCATCTGGGCTATCAATGTTAGAAATCTATTCGCTTGCGGAGGATGCGAAGGAACGGACGAACTCTCGACGCAGCAACCGTTATACGGTACGAAGCTCAGTAGATCCGTGGAATTGGGCATCTTTCGGAACAAACGTCAGCACCTCCGACAGTTTCCGCAAAAGTTCAGGTACAACCTATGTACAGAACACCAATGCGTACGAAGCCGACGTAAAACTGAAAGCGCGGGAAACCTCCAGTTTCCAACTCCGCTATAGTTATACAACGCGAAATAACGGGACGCTGGACGCTGTACTCGGCGATAGCAAAGCACACACTCCGTCACTGAGTTGGATACAGACATGGGGCAAAGAGACCCGGACATCTTTGGGTGTACGGACTACGATTCGGGACCAACTCAGGAGCGGTATTCAGAGCAACGCGATCATCGTTACGCCAAACTTGAGCGTCGACTACAGATACAGTACAGAAAATGGCATACGGGTACCGTTTTTCGGTAGAATTCCCCTGAAACACGATCTCGATCTAACCAATACCCTTTCTTGGGCTATCCGAAGAGAACAGTACGGCGCGAACCTTGAGGAGCGTTCAGAAAGGTATGAGACGACCCTACGCGTCGGTTACAAAGTCAGCACCCATATTACAGCGAATTTTCATCTCGGCCTTAGCTACAACCACGATAGGGTCGAAGAAGGTAGAGACTTCCTCTCCATTGCGACCGCCCTCACCGTCCGCGGCGAAATCCAATAGAAAACCTGACAGCGGATTCGCCGACCCATCCAAACAAGCATAGAAAAAAATTGGAAAGAAAAGCGATTTATGATATAGTAGTTTTCGGTTCGCCTGCTACGCAGGCTTTCAGTTATTAGTTAAAGAGATGCTTGTGGACGTTACCTGATGTGCCACCGCCACAAACCCTTAACTGACAACTGGAAACTTTAACCATCAACTCGCCTTCGTTATAAATGTTAAGGCACGAGTTGATGGTTAAAACCGAAAACTGTAAAAAAAGGAAAGACATGAGAGGAAACCACAACACAGATATACCGCGTCCAGAGTATCCGCGTCCAGATTTTCAACGCGGAACGTCAGAAGGCATTGATTGGATCTGTCTGAATGGTACATGGGAATTCGCTTTCGATCCTGACGATATCGGCGAACAAAATCAATGGTTTGTCTTGGAGGAACACCCAAGCAAAAACACCGCTGATTCACCATGGACATTGCAAATACAGGTCCCTTATCCTTGGGAAAGCCTTGCGGCATGGGGCGACGAAGAACAAGCAGATAACGCAACCTATTTAAGCAAGAATGCATATCTTAATCCCGAAGGGGTTACCTGCGGTGGTTTGACCCGTGAAGGAAATTACCGAGACGAACCGAGACATACAATCGGTTGGTACCGCAAAACCGTCTCTATCCCTGAGAATTGGGGTGATAAACGAGTTATTCTGAAATTTGGTGCCGTCGATTGGGAAACGACCGTCTGGGTGAACGGTCAAATAATCGGAAACCAGCATGATAATGGGTATCTGCCGTTTGAATTTGACATCACGGATGCCCTCACACCAGGCGAACCTGCACGTATCGTCGTTCGGGCTTACGACGCACAGGACCACGGCGAGCAACTCGCAGGCAAGCAGATAGGTTGGTATGTTCGTACCAGCGGTATCTGGCAATCCGTTTATTTGGAACCGAGAAACGAAACGTACATCGCGCAATGCCACATCACGCCTGACATCGACAACGCCTCCGC
Source organism: Candidatus Poribacteria bacterium (assembly GCA_965208635.1). GTDB lineage: Bacteria > Poribacteria > WGA-4E > WGA-4E > WGA-3G > WGA-3G. The sequence continues at coordinate 2,199,263 of OZ242349.1, read as the reverse complement.
TACATTCGCCGTTAAGGTGGATGGACACACAGAAAATACAGGAATCAACCTACGTTGGACGTGCGACGGACTGGGCGGGACAGTTGAAGTTTCTGGAAGCGATACACACTGGACCATTACTATCCCTCCAGAACAACTTCGCTTGTGGGACGTGGACACGCCAAATCTCTACGATGTGACGCTTGAATTGGTAGCAGAAAATACCGTCACGGACAGAATTTTCACCTACTTCGGAATGCGGAAGGTTTCCATTGCGAAAGCTCCGGGTGGAGATTATCAGTATATCTACCTCAACAACCGCCCTATCTATTTGCTGGGCGCGCTCAATCAGTCGTTTAATCCGGAAAGCGTGTATACGTTCCTGACAGATGAAGCGATTCGCAGGGACATCGAACGCGCAAAAGAATTCGGATTCAACTTCCTCCGACTCCACATCAAGGTAGATGAACCTCGCCTCTACTATTGGGCTGACAAGTTGGGTTTGCTTTTTATGTGCGACATCCCGAATTTCGGCGACTATACGGAGAAAGCGAAGGCACGATTTGAGCAAACGCTTCGTGGAAACGTTGCGCGGGACTACAACCATCCGTCAATCATCTCATGGTGCAATTTCAACGAAACTTGGGGACTCGGGGGCAGGGAATACAAGGACATGCACGAACGGCAAGAATGGGTGCGCGAGATGTACCACCTTGCCAAATCTCTTGATACCACCCGCCTCATTGAGGATAACTCGCCTTGCCTGTACGACCATGTAGAAACAGACATCAATTCATGGCACTTCTACATTAACGATTATGAACAAGCGAAAGAACATATCGCCAATGTTGTGGAAGAAACATATCCCGGTTCAGCGTTCAATTACGTGGGTGGGAACGTTCAGAGTGATGCCCCTCTGATTAATAGTGAATATGGTGGTATTTCAGCAGGTGCGGGGGATAAGGATGTCTCATGGTGTTTCAAATATCTTACCAACGAACTCCGCCTCCATCCGAAAATTTGTGGTTACGTCTACACCGAGTTGCAGGATATCGAGTGGGAACACAACGGTTTTATGAACTACGACCGGTCGATAAAGGCATTCGGATACGACTACCTCGATATTAACGCCTTAGATTTTATCGCCATTGATTATCCACCTGGGACAACAGTTACACCGGGTGAAAAGATAAAGGCTGATATCTACACGAGCCATTTCTCACACAAAACCATCACAGACACAACACTCCATTGGCAATTGGATACGATGTCAGCGACGGGAGACATTACACGTGGATGCGTTTCAGGAAGCGTTGATATTCCATTTCCGCAGTACCAAGTGCAAAATGTGCATCAGCTTGTGCTGACGATGCCTGATGTTCACCCTGCGGTCGGTACGCTCTACGTCTGGATAACAGATGGCATGGGTTCCGTTGTCGCCCGTAATTTCATCAATTTCGAGCATGTGGGAGGGGATTGTATCCCCGAAGCGAATCCAACAGTCGAATCAGGCGATTCAGGGTTAGTCAGCATTAACTACGCCCCGGGAGACGCGTCCAAATCGTCTTGGGATGAACCAACACGTGACGAATATCTGTTTGCCGCAGAAGGAAGCGGTTACGTCGAATATGAGATTACATTGCCAGAAGGGATCGATCCAGCAAATTCCGCAGAGATGGAACTGATTTTTGAAGCATCCAGCTCATACGGTGGTGCACGTCAAACGGAACCTGAAAAACATCCATCCGATGTGACGATCTCTGTCAACGGCGTTGAAATTGAGACGATCCGCATCCCTGATTGCCCGGCGGATGCCCGCGGTGTCCTCTCTTATATCCACGGGCAACCCGGAAACTACGGTTACCTTTACAGGGTCAAAGTAGACCCGGCCCTCGTTTTTGAGAACGAGGCAGACACATTAACAGTCCGATATGAAGTGAAAGCAGGTGCTACGGCGAAAGGGGGGTTCGCACTCTACGGTGCACGTATGGGTAGATACCCGACTGGCCCCCATCTGCGCATCCATCTTTAAAATTAGGCAAAAGCACGTAGCCCGTAAGCGTAGCGGAGGGGTTTTTGCTTGGGCATTTCCCCAAGGTCTACGGAAAGACACTTCATCTATAAAACCAACCTGACCGAACCGCAAGGAACTTTTAAAAAATGGCAAGCCCTGAATTTGTATTCACACGTTACCCCAATTTAGAAATTTCCTGGCCCTACGTACACGAACGGATGGTGAGCCGACTCGAAGAATTAGGTGTGACACTCGTTCTCAACACAGATAACCGAGCCCCTATTCACGAACAGGTCGACTTAAGCGAAACCATCGGTCTATCCCACTTCGGTGGAAACCTGACCGAAGACTGTATCGCGGCAGCCCCGAAACTGAAAGTGTTCGGAGCAATGACCGATAATTCTGGGCATGGTATCCCATATCAGGCACTTCAGGCACGCGGTATCCCCGTGATTGAATCGACACGAGCGTGGTCGCAATCTGTAGCAGAATGCGCTTTCGGTCTCGCACTGTCTTCACTGCGCCGGACAGCACAATGGCATCTGCGGATGGCACAGGGCGAAAAACTCTGGGATTGGGAGAACCCGATGTGGGGTTCGCTCAACGCCCGTGAAAGCGGCACCCCCCTCGATAAACTCCCCGCCGCACATCAGTTCTGTGACGACCCCGATTTCGTCAACGGGGACCTCGGCACAAAAAATATTGGTGTTATCGGACTCGGGCAAATCGGCGGAAAAATCGCAAAATGGTGCAGTGTCTTCGGCGCGACGGTGAGGGGTTTCGACCCTTATGTACCGGACGAACTTCTCCAAGAATGGAACGTCCAACGCGCCGATATGGACACGCTCGCCGATACTTCCGACATCGTTTTTGTGGCGGTTCCACCGACACCTTCAGCCAAACATCTGTTGAATCGAGAACGGATATACCACTTGAAGAAGGGAAGTTTGGTTGTTGTAATTACGCGCGCCTTTGCCGTTGACATGGACGCCTTACGGGAACGTATCGTGAAGGACGAACTCGCAGGGGCATTCGACGTTTACGATAAGGAACCGGTTCCGATCGACGATGAACTGCGCAACCGGGACAACGTTGTTCACACACCGCATATCGCAGGTAGAACGGAAGATTCCAATTTACGCGTGGCAGATATGACCGTGGACGATTTTGTGCGGGTCCTAAACGGTGAGGCACCCATCGGTGCGTTGACACCGAAAGCGGTTGAGGTGAGAACTTCACCCACTCCGAGTCAATAGAATAGCCATCAGTAGGACGAGGGATTTCCTCTGAGAATAGACTAAATCCGTTCCTTGTATTACATTCCTCGCCCTACTGCTCTGTCCATCTTAAACTTGAGGATAGGTTCGTAGTAGTGCGATTTATCGCATGTCTTTAAATCAAGAACGGGCAATGAATTGCCCTACTACAAACGAAAACAGAAACCTCTAATTTGAAACTGGACAGACCACTATGACAGCTAACATCGATAAAAAAATGTCATCTAAGTCCCTCTATCAAAATCTCGTTCGTTCAAACATCGCGGATATGGCACCGTATACGCCGATTGTTCCTTTCGATGTCCTGAGCAAACGCCTTGGGATTCCTGTTGAAGACATCGTAAAACTTGATGCGAACGAGAACCCCTACGGTCCATCTCCTTCCGTCTACAGTGCCCTTGCCAATGAAAAGGATTACCACATATATCCAGACCCGGATAGCACTGCGCTCCGTGAAGCACTCAGCCAGTACACAGGTATTGACGCGACACATATCATCGCCGGACAGGGTGCAGATGAATTGATTGATCTTATCGTTCGATTGTTCGTCACCCCTGGAGACGCCGTCATCAACTGTCCTCCAACGTTTGGAATGTACCGTTTCGACACGGAACTTAACGGGGGGAAAATTATTGACGTTGAACGAAAGGTAGATTTTTCATTAGATACTGAATCAATAGTTGAAATTGCTAATAGTGGAGACCAAAACACTAAAATCCTTTTTATCACAAGCCCGAACAATCCTGACGGTAGTGTTCTTAGTGATGCATGCCTTCGGCAAGTGCTGCAGTTGCCCCTAATTGTGGTATTAGATGAAGCCTATATCGAATTCGCCGGTGGCAGTCGTGTAGATTGGGTTTTGGAACACGAAAACTTGGTTGTGCTTCGGACGTTTAGTAAGTGGGCAGGACTTGCGGGGTTACGGGTAGGCTACGGTATCTTCCCGCATTGGATAATTTCGCACCTGTTGAAGATTAAGCAACCCTACAATGTAAACGTCGCCGGGTCAGCGGCGGCAGTGGCTTCGCTGGCAGATGTCCGTCAATTACAGGTGAATATCAGGAAAATTGTGGAAGAGCGTGAACGCCTCTATTCAGCATTGCGAAATTTTGATTTTTTAGAGCCTTATCCGAGTGAGGCGAATTTCATTCTGTCAAGGGTTGTTGGAAGAGATGCGGCGGGATTGAAAGCGGCATTAGCTGAAAGAGGTATTCTTATCCGATATTTTAGCACACCTCGCCTCCAAGATCACGTTCGGATCAGCGTCGGTAAACCGTCACAGACATCGGCTCTTTTAGATGCATTAGAAGTTGTCGGTTCACAGTAATCAGAAGAAGGGTTGTCGGTTTTCAGTTATCAGTTAAGAGGTTTTAGTAACACTCAACCCAAACTTGAAATTTTCCAAGACTGCGTGAATTGTTACAAAGTCCCTCTTAATCGATGACCATGCCTCCGAAAACCGAATATCCCTGAAACACGTAAAACGCAGACATTCATGCAAGCCAAGGCACATGTTGATTTCTCAGGTAGGGTATGAGGAACTCTTGGAGCTGCAGGCGGGCATTGCGGAGGTGTGTTTTGATCGTGCCTTCGGAGCGTCCGATCTCTGCAGCGATGGCTTTGATGGGCAGTTCGTGGTGGTAGTAGAGCAGAAAGACGCGTCGGCGGATAGGGGTGAGTGCCGTTAAGGCTTTCTGAAGGTGCTCTCGGAGTTCTGCGCGTTCCACATCCTGACTCGGACACGGGACAGTCTCGGTGATGCGGTTCTCGTCAATGAGCTGCAGCGGTTCGGTGTTATACTTTTGTCTACGGAAATGGTCGGTACAGACGTTTTCAGCAATCCGATACAGCCAAGAATAGAAAGTGGAGTCGCCTCGGAAATTGCTGATGGCGCGAAATGCACGAAGCCACGTCTCTTGCGTCAAGTCCTTGGCGAGTTCAGGGTCTACAACGCGTCCGTTGATGTGACGATATAGGCGGTCTTGATACTTCCCGACGAAGGGGGTAAAGGCTTCAGGGTCGCCGGCTTGTGTGCGTTCGATGAGGTGTTTTTCGTCCAGTGTCAACAAAGTTTAGAACTTCCTTTCATTTCAGCAAGGGTGTGGTGGTGTTTTTCGTCCAGCGTCAACAAAGTTTAGAACTTCCTTTCATTTCAGCAAGGGTGTGGTGTTGAGCCGAAGGGTTCGTCGCACGCCTGCCTTTTCCAGTGTCACCTGTTTCGGCTGGATGTCAACAACAGTAGTGTCGGTGCCAAGCATCTCGCCGAGGGAAACGGTGTAGGTTCTTCCGAAAAAAATGGCGAAGATCCTCCAGTGTTTTAGATAGTTTCTTGACATTGTGTTTTCCTTTTCCTGTGAAGTAAAAACGCCGTACCAGCCAAGAGAATCTCGACACTGAACATCCAGAGGCGACACAGCAGGGCAACGAGTGTTGCCTTTGAGGTCGGCATATAGTTTGCTAATAACAGTCCGAGCAGCCCTTCGCGTATCCCTAACCCGCTAGGGGTCAAAAAACTCAAGAATCCGACAATCCAAGCAAACGCATAACTCGCGGTGAGAACGCCAGCGCCTGCCCACGGCATAGGTGCCAGGCTTCGGACAAAGAGAAAAAAGGCAAGTCCTTGACAAAGCCACAAGAGACTATGGGCGGTAAGGACAGTCCCCCACACGCGCGATGTTTTCAGCAGCGGTGTGAGTGTTTTGAGAAACTCCCGGGCATGGTGGGCAAGTTTCGGGATCAAAAAGACCAGACTTGCCATGATCCCCATCACAGCGATCGTCAAAAGTAAGGTGTGTGCTGAGAAGGTTTCAAGGACATCTATAACCGTCTGTCGCATCTGTTTTGAAAACAGGAGTATCATTGCGATAAACCCTCCGAGGGCTGTTTCGATACCGACGTGTAAGGTCAGACTGCTGGCGGTGTTGGTTTTGCTCAATCCGAAACGCCGACTCAGTGTGAGGAGTCTCACGACACCCCAGATCCGTCCAGGGAGGTAGCGCGTGATGTTGGCGAGGTGGAAGAGCGTAAAGGCATCGCGAAAAGAGACGTTTTTTTGCGTGATGACGCTCAGGAGTGTCGCAAATGGGGCAGTGTAAACGCTCCGGTAAAAGAGAAGCACGCCAAAGGAACAAAAAAGCCAGCCACAGTGTATCTGAAACGCACCATCTTTCAGAGGATTGTGTGTTTGCACAAAGTTCCTGATGATAAAAAACATCAGAAGTCCCGCGATGAGAAGACCGATATATTGACGGAGGGGTTTCATTCTTTTCTCCCGCGATCCCGATGTCGCCAGTGGCTTTTTGAAACCTCGCTGTGAGTGCTTCCGCTTTGCCACAAGGCATCTGAAATAGATGACCTGGATAGGCACCTGTGTGTTTTCTGCGAGTCGGACTAAGACTTCTGCGCTTGCGTCGGTGCTGCCATTGTTAATAAAAATAACGTCTGCGGGGCATCTGGGCATCTGGACAGGTGCGGAGATACTTTATGAGTAAAAGCGGCAAAGACTCGACTTTGTTATAGGCACGGATGACAAGAAACAGCATGGTTAGGGTGTTTCTACGGGGAGGACGCGATAAATCCAGACATAGTCGATACCGTTAAAACTGACGACATGTTCTAACTCGCGAGTCCATTCTTCAGCAAGTTGAAGTGAGCCAATAGGTATTCCATTTGGAGGAGGTGTATCCATAGGGGTTCCAGCAACCTGTTTGTCTCGAATGTACACAATGTCGTAATCAGGACGTTGTTGTCTTTCGGCTGTATGTATATGTAGGAAATGTTCACGGACATGTGTCTGCCCAATAAAATAATGCTGAAAAAAGTGCCCGAAGGGTGTTACCCGAACACTTACTTGCTCTGCATTCTGTTTTCTGTTCAAATACACTGCGGCTCTGTCCAGTCCTATTCCGCCACCGAGGGATACATTTTCTGCTATCCAAGAGTTAGACAGCAATGGGTGATGATAAGCTCTATAATGTGGGTGAAGTGCTAGGACAGGAATCGCTTGTATAAATAGCAGAACGGCAAGCAGCCCATAAGCGATGTGCCGCCGAAAGTGACACAAACTACGTATGAGGGTCGTAACACCGATTGCAGCCAATATGTTCCAGACGGGAAAACAGATCACCAGATAGCGGGCGATTTTCTTTGCAAAAAGGGTTAGCCCCAAAATATAGAATACTCCGAATAAAAAGAGAATGATGCCGACCCGGAAGACTTTCGATTCAGAGGCGCGTTTCCTCCATAAGTGCCACATTGCATAAATGATGAGAGGAAGGGTTAATGGCGCACTCCAGATGATCCCATATATCGGATAGTATAGTAGATTGGGGGCGTAGTAGATTTTTCCTAAGAATAACTGGGGGACTTCATGCGGTGTTGTCAGGGCCCAATAAATGCTTTCAGGTACAAGAGATGATGTTGAAAGTAACAGGACGACCATTCCACTGAGTGCCAAGGGGACAAGAATTCCCCACCCACCCTTAAACTCGAAGGACCTGCGGAAATATATTGCCTGATGTTGTTGTCTTGCTGTGACGGCTGCTATAATCCCGCCTATGAGAAAAAAAGGAAACAGTGGAACCTTCCCTAAATGCAACGTCCACATATACGGCCAGAGGAGAAGGACAGTGATCAAAGAAACAGCAAACCAGAAGATGGCTCCCCACAGAAGACACAACACCGAAAGCGGGGATTGCGTCGCATACCATACCAGCAGCAACGGTAAAAAAAACAGAAAACCGCCAGCGCTACTTTTGGAGAGGCATGCAAGTTCAAAACTCACCCCCGCGCCGATTAAACCACGGAGAGGCTGTTTTTCGTCCTCAAGGTAAATGAGCCAGCAAAGTAGCGAGAGTAAAAGAAAGCCCGTGGCTAATGCATCCGTGTGCAGTCGCCGACTCTCTGAAAGCCAGAAGGGGTCAAGTGCGAGAAAAAGTGTACCTACTGTTGCAACGAGATTACCGAACAAACGCCTCAATAATACCCCGGCTAGTAGAAGTGTCAGTCCGGTAGTGGCAGCAATGAAGAGACGCGCATGAGCCAGACGTTGGGGCGAAAGAAACTTTTTTACTACGAGTTTTGGAGCTATCGATAAGACTGAACCGTATTCCCACCATAATGCCAAACCTCCCAGCACTGTGGTTGTCACACCCGGGTGGTAACTAGTCAACGTGTGAACGAAATCCCTATTTTGACACGCAAGTGCAAATTGTCGAGAACGTTCTAACCACAAAGTTTCATCAGAAGACCAGCTTCCTGACGGAGGAAGCATACGAGGAAGAAAGATACACCCCACAATTCCGACAATAAGAATGGTCGTCAAAATCAATTTCTTCATGCCAAACGTCCTTGAACGTCATTTTGAGCCTGCCACAATACCGAAAAACGGCACCCGAAGAAACGGTTGGGTGGGACTAGATGTCTTAACAAAAATTTCACCTGACACTTCATCGGGTTCTGCGTATGGCACAATTGTGACTGTCACCTGATAAGGTGTCTCATCATCTGTCTTTGTTACTTTTGCGATAACTGCTTTTGAACTTGATTCCACGGATGTGATTTTGAAAAGGTGAGCGCGAGTCGGGAAAATTGCAATATTTTTTGAAAATGTTTCGGGGTCTTTTATCAGTCCAAAAAATAGACGTTTCGGTGTCACCCGGAAATCCCCTAAAACCTCGCCGAAAATAGGAACCTTGTGCGTTGTTTTCTGTCCATTATACCTATAATCTACTAACAGATAATCAGAAAACGGGCCAACAGGAATAGAGGACAGGACTTGTACTTCCATCTGCGGAATTTGCCCATCTTCCAGTTTTACTTTGAGGTGTTCAGAAGTCGTTCGTACGCCAAGAATCCGAACATCCTTCTGCACGTGCAAAGAAACCCGTTTCGTTAACGGACTTTGAAGCAGGTTTTGATTCCCTAAAGCGAGACGTTCCGGGAACGTTGTCAATGGGATAAACGCTTGTCCTGTTAGTGTAAAAGTCAATGTGCTTTGCGTCGGATCATTGGTTAGTACGAGCAGGCTTTCCTGCACCTGTTTGTTTGCAGAAGGGACGGTGAGTACAGCGGAGATTCGCCCTGTCCCCGCCACAGGAATCTCGTCTTGTGAGAGAACGGAGGCAGTACAAGCGCAAGTTTCTGTCACCGACAGAATTTTTAGAGGCTTTTGTCCGATGTTTTTGATAGTAAAGGTGTGTTTGATTTCACTGCCTCCGAGTACTTTTCCGAAATCGTATTCAGGGGTTTCGGCGAACGCTAGAGGTATCTGCTGGGGCTTTCTTTTGGGACCCTTCTTTGTATCAAAAATGAGGAGTTCGCCATCCCATATCTCAGCGAGTTCATCCCAGGAGAGGTGCGGGTTATATTTATGGGCAGAATCTGATATTTTGATCCCGCTTTGGGTCACTGCCTCAAAAACGAGGAAATGATTCTCATCCACATAAGCGATAGCGGGCAGCGGCACCTTTTCCTTTTTTAGTAATTTTAGGGTAGCCTTGACACCTATTGGTACCAAGCCTTTGTATGTCGCGGCATCTTTGAGTCCAAGCATGGTGGTGCCGCGGGTGGGGGTAAATTGAGTCAGTTTTTTGAGTTCGTTGAGATTCGTTTTAATATTGAGAATTTTACAAATCCGTAGCAGGCTTTGCGGCCCACAGAGCAGCAGGAGTTCCTCGGAATCTGTAGAAGGGAGGGATCCATCCCTTCCAAATCGAGGCGTTTCTATATCACGGACACGCCTCCCATGCCCCTCATAAAAATCCCTGTCAATCTTAAAGAAATCCTTTGGGAAGTTAATATTAAATTCGCAAACCACAACCTCAACGCTCGTCTTTTTGCGGCGACTGCCATCTGCGTCACAATAGGTCATCTGCGTCACCTCGGGATACCAGACATCTCCGAATTGTCGGAATTGCTTGTATTCCGAGAGGTGAACGATGACAGGTGTGTCTCGGCTTTCCTTTACTTCGGTTCGGCGAATGCAAAAATCTATGGAGGGATCCACCCAAATTTTTATATTTTCCCCTGTTGCCACTTCATAGGTAAGTATCTCACATGCTGCCTCATCAACGATCTCTTTCCCGACCCGTTTAGCGGAAATGGGGACACTGCCAGGAGAACGTCCGTACGACTCAAAGGGACGGTATCCGGCGAAATAATTTGAACGAGAGAGAGAAACGGAGCCAGCCGATGGAGCAGGAGAAACAATGTCTCCTATATGTTCTCTTATCTGTGATTGGGTATCATAAGCAAGAAGGTAGAAATTACCTGCCTGATGATTTTCTGCTTCAATACTTCCCAGATAACGCCTTGGATTTTCCACAACCGTCATCTTATAGGGTGGCACTCCAGCGTCTATGCCTTGAAGTTGAAATGCAACGTGAGACTTTTCAACGATAGTGCGCTGCCGAAACCCATTGGATCGGTAGTTTAAATACGGGATGAGATATATTTTTTGAAAATCGTTCGGATCGGTGTAGGGTATAGAAAGATCTTTGTGAAAGATCCCCTTCCGGATGTTTTCCATTTCTTTTTTCGTTTCTGCTTGAATCCACGCATCAATCTCCGCTTCGGATTTTTCAGGAGGATAGATGACTGTGACCTGAACGACAAGTTCACCACTTTGGATTGTCTGTCGAGCTTGGTTCACGCCCCGAATGAGTTCCGTTACAGTCAATTCATCTGAGTAGCACACCGAGCTAACGCAAAAGAGTATTAAGCCAAATAGCAAAGTCCGTCTCGTCATATTTTTATCCTCGCCTTGCAAATAAGGTGAAAATAAGGCGGAGAGTGATCTCCCTCTCCGCCGTGTTCATTCAGGGTGTCAGAATCTAAGAGCAAGTGGGACCACCCTGTTTGCAATGCGTCTGTCGATCCGGGTGATTGACTCTAGTTACACAGTCGGCCTGGCCTCCAGCGTCATCACACCATGTTTCTTCGGTATAATAGTCGGATACTCTGTAAACGCCCCTTTCACCCGACACACAGGAATGACAATTATATCTGGCATGATAGTACGTCTTCTTGCCACCCGGACAATTGGAAGGACTACAACTTGCAAAACTACCGTTACCTGCAGTAGCGAGAGAACGGGTATACAGAGTACTACCACCGGTTTGCTGTGCCATGTCGCTATCACGCAACTGGACGAGTTCGTCTGACATTTCTAAGCTGTCATAAGCCATAACGCCTGCACCACAGAGTACCAAGGCCATGGCGGTGTAAAATAATGCTTTCATGCGTTACTCCTTTTTGGAAATGAAAATTAAAGGTATCCCTCAGCACTGCGCACAAAATGCTGACGCTTTCAGGAATCATGATGCCCTCTGCGCAAGGGGTTGCCGAAGTCTCTCCGGCCACAATCACGAATTCACCGCATTACGGTGTCTTCGTGTCAAGATATTATTGCGATGTTCGCCACGTCTTATAGTCTTCCTTATACATTCCACGAAATTCTTCCCAAGACGAAAAACCGTATTCTTGGACGAGGGATTCTAATTGCTCAACAATCCGTTCTTTCTCATATTGAACTTCAAATATTCTCGGTTGTAGTTCCTGTTCCCTGGCTAGTAGAGCCTCCCGTTCCTTATTTAATGCCTGCTGTGTTTCTGGGTCGGGGCCTGAACTCAGGGCATGCGAAATCTCGTGATGTCGATCGATAATAGCAACATGCTCCTCGTGCATCGGTTCAAGGACTTTGACTATTGCTCGTCTCTCTTCATCCAGCACATAGTACTTGAAAAAGAGTTCTTCCAACTCGACTGAGAGTTGGTTCTCATATGGTTCTGCAAGGTCCTCCACAATTAAAAACGCATCTTCGCGCGTCGTCACGTTATCTTCCATAAAGCCCTCGGCAGAATCCGATGCGTCCGAAGGAGACGATAGGCTGTCCTCCACTACTTCAGCTGGCGGGTGTGGTTCTAATTCGACTTCATTCCTCAAAGTAGGTTGTTGAGACGAATCATTCCCTTGTGGCGGCAGTTGCGGCAAGTTATCAATAAACTGCTTTGTGTCATATATCACGTAGACTGAAAAGGCTATCATCACAAACACAAAGCCACTGCAGATGAAAAACCATTTTCGCATTTTCGACCTCCTTCGCAAGAAATGGATCAAGGAAGCAGCGCGTTGATTTAATTCACATCCTTAGCACACCGGAAACCGATGGTGTACGCACGATGCATAGGCGGCTCAGCAGCACGATGTGTACAGCGGAGCAACAGCCGGGGGGAATCCCAACTCCCCCCTCGCAAAACCTTTCTGGTGCCTGAGGCACTCTCTAACGGATTCGTCTCTGGATCGTCAACAGAGTCGTTTTCATTGTACCAATCCGCACACCATTCCCAGACGCTGCCCGCCATATCCATCGCGCCGAAAGGACTTGCCCCTTTCGGAAAACTCCCGACAGGTAACAACTTCTTTTGATGAGGGAAATAGAGCAGTTTTTTAAAGTCCATCTTATTGCCCCACGGGTATCGGCGTGCGGATACACCGCGTGCGGCTTTCTCCCATTCTGCTTCCGTGGGGAGTCTTTTCCCTGCCCATTTCGCGTAAGCGGCGGCTTCATACCAACTGACACCGATAACGGGATGGTCGGGAGCCGTGGAGACCGTATTTGTACCAAAACCCAATGGCGTCTCGATGCGATACATCTCCTTAACAGGATAGATATAATAAAACCGCCTTTTCTGAACGAAGTCCCAGCCTTCTTTCGTCCAATATTCCGGTTCGTTGTAGCCCCCTGCAAAGATGAATTCCTCAAATTGGGCGTTGGTGACTTCATGTTTATCAATGTAGAAGTCACCCAAGTGAACTGTGCGTGCGGGGCGTTGGTTGATAGGGGCTTGTGGATCATCGGTTCCCATCGTAAACTCACCTGCAGGGACCAATACCATTCCCTCTGGAGGGTTGCTCAGCGCATCACCCTGTATCAGGTAGAAAAATAAAAAAATAAGAATACGTTTCATCTTTTAGACTCCTTAGACAACACTCACAATCAACCAGGTGCCAAGTCCGAAAAGTAGGAATCCTATCGCCACTTTCACAGTCACGAGATGTCTCTGTAAAACACCACCGAGTTGCAGACTCGTCGTCCCCCAATAGACACATCCAAACACAACTATCAGCGGCACAATAAACATCCCGTTATACAAGAGCAGGTAGGCGATTGCGTCAACACGCATCCCATCAATACCGGCGACAAAGGTTATCGTCGGAAGGTAAACCTGTCCCGTGCAGACTAACTCCAACACTGAGATAATAAACCCGATAGTCAAGGCCCCTATGACAATCCCAGAGGTCCGCGTCTGTTCCCGGATGACCTTGTGAATCCGCAGTTTTAGCGAGCGGGGGAGCTGCAACAGAATCTCTTTTGTTTTCCCTTGTTTCGCCTTCAGAGCATCGTAGAGACTCAGCCCCGCCAAGGCAAAAGTCGCTGTCGCAGCGAGAAGGTAGACACATTTGCCGATCCCCGAAAACTGATGGAGATATTTCATGAACGAGAGTGTTCCAAGTCCGAGCAGGAAGTACGTCAGAAAGACCGCAAGGGCGAACGCACCGCCAGCGATAAGCATCTCTTTCCGACCCCGGCCAACCAGGTTCATATAGGAAATGAAGAACACGATTGTAGCAAACGCACACGGATTGATGCCATCCAGTAACCCCGCCCCTGCGACGGCCAAGGCACCGAACCCTAAAAAACGATGGACAATCTCGGATTCAGCGGTGTCCAATTGTGTTTCGGCTGCCTCTAACCGGGAGGCGACACCTGTTTGAAGGTGTCTTTCGACAACTCTCTCAAGGCGTTCTGCATCCAGTTCCCCTATCAACGCAGTATCGGCGATAAAAACCGCGGGGGTTGTGAGGCGTTTCGTTTCGGGGACACCGTAAAGGACACCCATCGCTTCCAAGCGGGCCTGCTCCGTTTTGGCATCTCGCTGTTCGATCACGATGCTCGGATACTTGCCCTTGAGCGTTTTCAGGCGTTTCACGGCGCGGGCACATTTCTGACATCCCGGTGTGTGAAAGTAAAGGATATGAATCGCATTCTCAACGGCACTCGGCTCCACGGGGTCAAAAGAATCCGTTGTTCCGATGAGACCTTCGTAGGCTTCCAACAGACGCGCGATGTCTGCATGGGGTGCTATCTTTTCAGAGACCGGCTGATATGCGTTTGTGAATGTGTCTTCTTGCAGTACCGAATCGTGTTCCATTTCTAAAACACCGACGGCTGTCCCTTGTCCAGCATTTATCACAATTGCGGTTTCACCGCGAAAAACAGTGACTTTGTGGGGCGAAGCCGGATCCTTTGGGATATCTCCTGCAACAATCAGAACGTCTATCCACGGCACGTTTTCGGCTAAGATCATTGCTTCTGCGTGTGTGGCGTGAAAGACTACGACAACAACATCACTTTCATTGACAAGTTCTGCTTTGAGTTCGGCTAAGGTATTTTCGGGCGGAAGTAACTGAGTTGTCGGAAATTCAGACGCGTGGACTTCAGAGACCAAACCGACGATTGCGACCTTCTGTCGAAGCGTTGCCTCTCCAGAGGTAGAGACAACGGATGTTTCACGTATCAGATACGGCGTTGTAATTGTATTTATTAGATTTGCACAAACAAACGCGATGTCCGGATGATTTGCGTACGCTGCTGCAAGCATTTCTTGTGAAAGGGATAATTCGTTAGGGCCCAGACAGAAGGCATCTACTTGCATCGCCTCAAGAGCGGAAAGTCCTATCTGGTAAACCCATTCGGCATTCGGGTCCGACGCGTCGATAAGATTCCCTGTATGGATGTTCAACACCGCTCCATGTTTTCTGCGGAGATCATTCAGAAGCGTCTGTCTGTGTGCTAACCCGCCGACTTGCTCGGTACCGCAGCCGTGTAAGCCGAGTTGTCCATGTTCTTCACCGGAATACAGCAGCGTTAGGGCAGCAGAACTCACGGAGGCTGTGAAAAAAGCACTGAGAAAAAGTAGCACTTTCATGAAGGACTTGAAATGTTTGAACATGAAAATTCACCCAAACTATGTTAAGACGCTATTTTCTAAGAAGAATTGCGGTAGGAAGGCAAAAGAGAGCGGGTATTTGCGTTCTTTGGCAATCTTCGTGTTTCCAATTAAGGTACCAACCAAAAAATCTCACAAACTGCATCCAGCGGGTGATATAATTCCAGTTAGCATTGTCATATTCCATCTATGGCAGGATTCTTCGCGCTGATGGGTGCTGATACCACCCTCGGCGCACCTCAAAATAGAGAGACTGCCATTACAAGAAATGTGAACTCGGTATGAAAACCGACGCCTTTGCGTCGAAACTCACATTAGAGAGCAAGTTTCGTGCCAATCCCTAAAATAAAATACACGCCCTGTCAAATCCACTGAAATCAAGAGAACCCTATCTATTAAAACACCTCCAAAATATAGGCATACACTCGGTTTACCGAAAACTGTCCCGAAGAATAGAATCTTCTCCCTATTCTCAATACCCCTAATTGCCATGTCGAATGCAGACCCATTTTGAACTATTCATTTTGATACAGTGCATCATATTGATACATGGAACCCGCGTCATTCTATCTGTGTTTCCACACTCGCGTGTTTTACGGAAGTGCTATATTGCCATAAGCCCAGAAAACTACGGAAACGCCTCCATCCTCAAGAGTCAACATCACCTAAATAAATCTCATATTTTTTCAACTTCCTTTGCAAGGTGCTTCTGCCAATCCCTAAATTTTTGGCAGCGTGGCTCCGATTTCCATCAAGCGATGCTAACATTTTACGGATGAACGTTTCTTGCACCTCTTCAAGCGTCATGTCAAGCGAAACTGTTAGGCTTCGGTCATTTTCCGGTGTAGATGGTTTTTCAGAGATGTGCAATAGGTGATCCGGCAAGTGTTCCGGTAAGAGCATCTGCCCCTTAACAAAGTGAGAGGCATTTTCAATCACATTTTCTAACTCCCGCACATTGCCGGGCCACGGATAACTTTTGAGAAGAACCAAGGTCCTCGGTGCTACCTGTGGAATTTCTGATGCATCGACTCGGAGATGTTTCTCAAGAAAGTGCAGAACCAACGCTTCCATGTCTTCGCGTCGCGCCGGCAGCGTCGGCACGGAAATTGAGGCAACATTTAAGCGATAATAGAGGTCTTCACGAAACTTCCCATCTCTAATGGCTTGTTCCAGATCTTTGTTGGTCGCCGTTACGATTCGGACATCTATCGGAATCGGCTTTTCGCCACCGAGGCGTTCAATCTCAGATTCTTCAACCGCATGTAGTAGTTTCGATTGCATGGAAAGCGGCATCTCTGCGATTTCATCAAGGAAGAGGGTCCCGTTGTGCGCCCTTTCAAACTTCCCGATACGCCGTGCCTCGGCACTTGTAAACGCGCCTTTCTCATGTCCAAACAACTCACTCTCCAGTAAAGTCTCCTGTATTGCCGCACAGTTGACAGAAACCAGTTCTCCCGATCTATTGCTGTTTTTGTGCAGCGCACGCGCCACCATGCCTTTACCTGTCCCTGTTTCGCCAGAAATGAGGACTCTCGTCGATGCCGCTGCGAAACGTTCAATTTGCTGTAGGACTTCAAAAATCTGCGGACTGTCGCCGATGATTTCACTATAGTCGCCATGCAATGTATGTCTCGTCACCTAACTTGAAGTCCTCCTACCTACCTGCGATAATCCAACATATCACTAAACTTTGGACAAGTTCTCGTAGCAATCAACCGTCAGGAAGGGCCGTAGGTTGGGTTGAGCGATAAAAACTCAGTCCCTTCTGTGACGAACGAAACTGCATCTCGTCAATACGCCTTTCTTGTAAACGGATACAGCGAAACCCAACAAACCTACCGCTTTGAGAAAAACAACGTTGGGTTTCACTGGAACCTTGGGGGTTTTCAGGGATCCTCATGCACTGAAGTTGCTTGCCTATGTCCGATGTTTCGGAGGCAGTCGTTCAACCCAACCTACGATGTGCGTACTTCCTTTATAATTTAAGGACACACGTTTCAGTCAAAAGGGTGCATTCTTAAAAAATTTAACGTGAGGAAGTCGGGAATCGGAGTTCCCTCCTACAATTCTTAATATAGTCATCAGTGTTGAATGAACGGTTAAATTTAAACCTTCACACAACTGTGCGTTAAAGTTAAAGACTGCAGTTTTGCGCGGAAAACGTGCAAAATGGAAAAAAATGAAAAATCAGTTGGTTATTAAAGACACATTTTTGGGCAAAAAACGTGCAAAATGTGAAAAAATTACGAAATATGAGGTATTACCTCAAAATTAAGGTGGGTTCGGTTGAAAGATAAGGGTGGGCATTGTTAACCCAGGGATATGGGGGAGGGAAAAACCGTTTCAGCGATGTTAGCATTCATGTTGATACATCTCCAAGACTTCTTCTACGGAGCGGGTATTTGGAAACCATCCGACGATCTTCTGTAACACCTCGTCCAGCAACACATCAGGGCAAGAGGCACCAGCAGTTAATACAATATCAGTAGAAGTCTTCTGTGTCGCCTCAGCTTCTGAAAAAAGCCAATCCTTCGTAGTTTTCACCTGTTTTGTTTCCAACTCAAGGTGCCGAATCTCTTTCGGACTCAGGAGCTCGTCTGCATCTCGAATGAAATAGGTAGGGAGACGTTGTTGACACAACTCCACAAGATGGCTCGTATTCGACGAATTATAGCCCCCGACGACAACGGCAATGTCACCACCATCCGCAATGAGTGCGAGCGTTGCGTCTTGGTTTTCCTTGGTGGCATAACAGAGCGTGTCTCTCGTATCGGCGAAATGTGCCCCTATGTCAGCGTCTTCAGCCTCTCCGTATGTCGTCTGGATCGCCTCTCGCAGTAAATCGGCAATTGCTTGTGTTTCGGTGGCAAGCATTGTTGTCTGATTGACAACACCGATGCGCTTGAGGTGGACAGTCGGATCAAAGCCGGGAGAAAATCGGTCTGCAAACTTTTCAAAGAAGAACGCCGCATCTTCTTCACCTGCTATCACCTTGGCTAAAGCTTGTGCTTCCGAAAGGTCACGAACGACGACAACAGGCGCGCCTGCTTGTGCATGGGAAAATGTCGCCCGGGTTTCTTCATGGTAGCGTTTTCCGTGAATGACGACAGTGTAATCTTGTTTGCCGATCTCCTCACTTCGCCGCCAAACTTTTTCAACGAACGGACACGTCGTGTTATAAGATGTGAGGGTAACACCGCGCGCTTTGAGAGTCTGTTCTATCTCAAGGGTTGTCCCAAAGGCAGGAACGATGACCACATCATCAGGCATTAAAATATCGAAGGGAAGGAGGGGTGTCCCGGCGGTATCCATGAGGAACCGGACCCCTCGGTGTTTCAGGTTTTCGTTGACGTGCGGGTTGTGGATAATTTCGGAGAGTAGAAAGATACGTTTGTCCGGGTTTTCTGCTAACGCCTGATAGGCAATTTCAATAGCATTTTCAACACCGTAGCAGAACCCAAAATGGCGAGCGATTTTAAAACGGACAGGTCCGAAATCCAATAAGGTCGGTGAAAGGTCTCGCTTTCGAGCATCCGTTTCACGACGGGCGTGTTTAACGACAGAGATCACCGGACTGTGATAGAAGTGAGGGAGCTTAAAAGTCCGCGGCATTTTTTAATTTTACCTTGCGGTTTTTTTAATTATTCCTTGCGGAGAAATAACGTCCTTATGAACGTTGACGTACGTTCCTCATATCTTAAAGAAACACCCCAGCAAAAACCCTGCGCCGATGTTGCAGGCTACCACTTTGGTTTATAGCTATGAAGTAACCCATAACTGAAAGACTGCGTAGCAACCCGAACCGATAACCACTGTTAGGCACTCAGGACTTTCCGTCCCTTGGCGCGGCGGCGAGCAATCGTCTGCCTTCCGTGCCGCGTGGACATCCGTTTACGGAAGCCCAGTTTATTTTTCCGTTTCCGACGATGCGGTTGATATGTGCGCTTCATATTTTAATTTATCCTTTTCCTAACTATGCGCCTCTGGACTAAAGAAACACCAAGCAAAAACCTCTCCATTTCATTTCGGACAGGTCTTCGGTGAATTTCAACGGAATCTGAACCCTATAGGGGTGAAATTTCTGTAGAGGCTAATTAAAAAATGTGTTTACCAGAATGATGTTATACTTGGCTTTAAAATGATACCTCATTTACGGATGTTTGTCAAATTTTTCGCTGTCACCTATACTGGATTAAAAAATCAAGTTGATAAAATTTCGATTTCAGTCCAGAATATTTTGTCAGCGGGAGTTGCAACATAAATTGTAAAACCCCCGAAAGTTTTCTACAAAAAATGTTGACATTTCTGCAATATAATGATACGATATTTCTTATAATTCTCATAAAAGTGGTATTTATGATTTTATCATAATTTTTTACAGGAAATATGCTCATGCGGCACACCCCAAATGAAATCTGGCTGGAAATCTTAGAAAAACTCAGTGATACAGCGAGACAGGATGTCTATCTTCACCAAGCTGTCCCGCTTTCAATTACAGCAGAAGCACTGAACATAGCCGTTCCATCGGCGTATACGCGCGCAAGGATTGAGGAGCGTTTTCGTGCTGATATCCAACGGGTGTTAGCGACACTCATCGGGGCACAATGTGCACTAATTCTTACCGTAGACGAACCGGCCTCCCAAGGCGATGAAGACTTGGGAGAAGCACAGACCGAAGGGGATTTTAACCAATTACCTGACTCAAGGCGAGCATCGGACACTCATGCACCTGTGCCCTCTATACAGAATGAGACGGGGTTGAACCCTAACTATCGGTTCGATAGATTCATCGTCGGTTCCAGCAATATGATTTGTCACGCAACAGCCTTAGCGGTTTCAGAAAACCCCGGACGTGACTATAATCCGCTCTTTATATATGGTGGTGTAGGGTTGGGAAAAACCCATCTGCTACATGCCATCGGTAATCGACTTTTAGCAAACCAACCCAATAAGAAAGTCCTCTACGTCACATCAGAAACCTTCATGAATGAGTACGTCGAGTCTATCGTCAACCGCGGATCGGCGCAAGGATTCCGGACAAAATACCGAACTGCAGATATGCTCCTGATTGATGACATACAGTTCTTACAAGCCAAGGAGGGTACACAAGAGGAATTCTTTAATACCTTCAACGCCCTGCACATAAATCAAAACCAGATAGTCATGAGCAGCGACCGGACACCAGACAACCTCGTAAACCTTGAAGAACGCCTCCAATCTCGGTTCCAATCGGGCATGGTAGCCGAAATTAGCATGCCACAATACGAAATACGCATCGCTATTCTCCGGCAGAAATGCCGAGACCAAGGGTTAGACAACCTCCCCGATGATGTACTCAGTTACATCGCTGAAGTCGTTAGAACTAATATCCGAGAACTCGAAGGAACCCTCGTGCGGTTAATTGCGCAATCGACAATACTCAAAGAAGATTTGACCTTGGACTTCGCACGACAGGTCCTGAGTGATATCGGGCCCCCGGCACCCATTCGACATCGAAAAACCGCCACGTCGAGAGCCATACAAACAGCTGTCGCCGATTACTTTGGAATCGAAACAGAGGATCTTGTATCTCAGAAACGGACAAAGGCACTGGTGCAACCGCGTCAGATCGCTATGTATATGTGCAGAGAACTCACAGCAATGTCATATTCAGATATTGCCCAAGCATTTAATAGGGGAGATCATACCACTGTCATCCATGCCTGTAGACAGATAGAAAAAATTATTGAGGAAGATGGCGAAGAGAAACGAATGATTCTCCTACTAATCAATCAATTCCGTTAACTTAATTTAACTTAATTCCGAAAGGTATATCGTCCCCAGTTTCCACTTTTCAACGCGAAATCATCCCTTTTTCCGATTTATGAAGCCCTTTAAACCTGTGGATAACCTGTGGATAACCTGTGGATAAGTCTGTTAGTCTTTGTGGATAAATTGTGGATAAATTAGAAGTTAAAAAAAAATGTGGATAACCTGTGGATAACTCAAAAAGTTATCCACAGGTTATCCACAGGATAAAGTCAATGGACATAAGGGTTTAAGGGAGTTATCCACTTATCCACAGCCCCTATTACTACTACTACAGAATTAAATATATATATCGTAATTAGTACTAATATTAGAATTGTGGATAACTCAAAAATCGCAAAGAAAAGAAAAACTATCAAACAAACGAAGAAAATTTTCAAGCAAGGATCAAAAGTTAAATTGGTTAACACAAATAGATAAATATTTCAATCAAACAATACGCACCAATTTCCTTTCCCTTAGCAACTCTCGGTTTCCTAACTTCACAAACAACAATTTACTTACTTGTTGATAGCCGAATATAAAACAGATGCTGCTCAATCATATTGTTCTCCGCAACTTCCGCAACTATATTGATTGCGAAATCAGTTTTTCCAAGCCTGTCAATCTAATTATTGGTGGGAACGCCCAAGGGAAAACCAGTTTACTTGAGGCAATCTATTTCCTTTGTACTGCCGAATCACACCGAGCCACTCGTGATGGCGAACTTATTCGGCACAATGAAGCAGGGTTTTATCTGAGAGGAACGTTGGGAAACGGTAGTGACGATGTGATGTCGCTGGAGGCAACGAAGCGCGCGCGTGGACAGTTTAAACTAAAAAAAAATGGGGTCCTTCAAACGAAACGCTCTGAATGGATTGGGCAGTTTAACGCCGTACTCTTCTCACCAGAATCACTGGTATTGGTGAAGGGCGGACCCGCGGAGCGCCGCAGGTTTTTGGACCTGCTCATTTCGCAAATCGACAGCATTTATTTAAAAAATTTGCAGGAATATAAACTGGTTCTCAGGCAACGGAACGAACTTCTTAAACAAATTCGCACGACGTTAGCGGATGCGGTACAGTTAGATGTCTGGGACAAACTTTTGGTTGCACACGGTACTGCGGTTATCATAAAGCGGTTAGAAATTTTTCACGAATTAAAAGTCTACGCTATGCAGAATCACCAAAAACTTACGGGTGGCAAAGAAAGCCTCGCCTTGACGTATTGTTCCGCATTGGTGCGGAACAATACGTCAAGGCATAATACACACAATAAAGAGGATGAAGATACCCAAAACCCAATAGACGCATCAGAGATTGGTTTCCTTGAGACCAAAACTGAAGCCGAGATAGCAGCGCAATTCGACACAACTTTAAATGCATCGCGCGGGGCAGATTTACAGAGAGGCACAACACTCGTCGGACCACATCGCGACGACTTTCTCATTGAACTGGAGAACGCGCTCGGACTCGGAACATCCAATTTCGATCCCGAAAGCGAAAACTGTCCTGAAGCCATGGACGCTGAGAAAGATGAGGCGAACTACGTCGCAAAACCTGAAATCGAAACATTCCGAGAGGGCGCGCGAGCTTACGGGTCTCAGGGTCAGCAACGGACAATAGCGTTAGCACTTAAACTGGCAGAGTTAGAGTTAATCCGGGCTGTGACGGGGCAAGATCCGATCGTCCTCCTGGACGATGTCACTTCAGAATTAGATTATAAGCGAACAGAGTACCTATTAAACGTCCTCCAAAATCTGAGTGCGCAAACTTTTATCACTGCGACTCATGCTGATCCCCTCGTGCAGCATCTCGAGCAGCCAAACGTCTTAAGAGTAGAAGATGCCCAGATAAACCATACCTCCGAAACTACTCTCGAATGATCGGTTCTTAGGCATCACTCCAAATGTAAATCTAAATCAGAAATCAACAGTAAAAAAATGGACAAAACCCATAACCTACGCTCCCTTCTCACCGAACTCATCCGAACACACGACCTTGAACCCAAGATACTTGAACAAAAAGTCTTCGCTCTCTGGCGAAAACATCTTGGCACGCCGCTTGGTACGAAAACCGTTCCTGTATCGTTGTCGAATGGGGTCCTGAAGATTTACACAGAATACTCGCCTTACATAACAGAACTATCACTTCACAAACCAAAGATCTTAGCCGATTTGAATGCCGAATTAGGAAAATCCGTTCTCACAGACCTTCGAGTAGAACTCCGCCCAGGGCATGCAGCGCACCTCCACGAGACCGAAGACGGGTCCTCAAACTCAAAAACGCCAAAAGAAGATGCCATCGTCGGTAACACCCACCAAGTTCCACCTGAACAATTAGAAAAAATTGAGCAGGCTCTCGCAAGCGTACCGGACGCAGAACTCAAAAAATCCTTGTGGCAATTATTCACCACACAAAGCAAGGATAAACCTTGACAATTCCAATGCTTCAGGTTTGGGTTCGCCCCGCGTGTCTTGTGCGAAAAAGTTCATTTTTCCCTTGACAAAAAGCATCGTAAAGTGATATAATACCTTTACCACCATGAGAGGAAATGCAATCGTTAGCGTCCCTGCTAATGTTCCTCTTAATTCCGTTAAGTAACGTGCTATTATTAATTCCGTTAAGTAACGTACTTGCAAGGAGGTACACAAGGGATTTCCCAACAAATGGGTACCAATCCTACTAAAGATTCTCACTGCAAAGCCAATCATACCCGTTAGGGTAACTTAAGCGAGGTGCCATAATTAAAAATGTCAAAAAAAGCACGAACATATACAGCGAGCGATATACAAATTCTTGAAGGACTTGAAGCTGTCAGAAAACGTCCAAGCATGTACATCGGCAGCACCGGTCCCGCTGGATTACACCATCTTGTCACAGAACTGGTTGACAACTCCATAGACGAAATCGGTGCCGGTTACGGGACACAAGTCGAAGTTAAGCTCCATCGCGATGGCAGTGTAACCGTCACTGATGATGGGCGAGGCATCCCTGTGGATACTCACGCAACAGGAGTCTCTGCCCTCGAAGTCGTTATGACGACACTGCACGCTGGCGGTAAATTTGATGGTCGGGAACAGGTCGGCTACCAGACCGCTGGTGGCTTGCACGGTGTTGGTGCCTCTTGTGTGAATGCCCTCTCTGAATGGCTCCACGTTCAAGTCTATCAAGACGGCACCATCTACGAACAACGCTACGCCCGTGGTATCCCACAGACATCTGTAGAGAAAACCGGTAAAAGCAGAAAAACAGGCACCCAAACCACATTTATGCCTGATTCCGAAATATTTGACACACTCGACTTTTCACACGACATCCTTCGGGATCGGCTTAGAGAACTCGCCTTCCTTAACAAAGGCGTACGCATCCAATTTCACGACGTTCGCGATGAAGAAAATTCGGAACCGATCACTTTTCAATACGATGGCGGCATTGCTTCTTTCGTTACCTACCATAACCAAAACAAAGAAGTCTTGCATTCCGAACCGATTTACATAGAGGGTATTGAGTCGGAGATCGCAGTAGAAATCGCTTTCCAGTTCAATACCACCTACACAGAAAACATTAGTTCTTACGCCAACAACATCCGTACCGCTGAAGGTGGGTTTCACGAGAGTGGTTTTAAGAGTGCTCTCACCCGTGCCTTCAAAACGTATGCTACCGCCAACGACCTCCTGCGAAGCGTCAAGGTAAATCTCACCGGCGATGACATCCGTGAGGGAATGACTGCGGTCATCAGCGTCAAGGTCCCGGATCCACAATTTGAGGGACAGACAAAGTCGAAACTTGGAAATACAGAGGTCGAAGGAATCGTCCAGAGTTTTGTTGGCTCCCGGCTCAAAATACTTCTGGAAGAAAATCCGTCTGTTTCCAAGCGCATCATCCAAAAGGCAATCCAAGCCGCTCAAGCTCGCGAAGCCGCCCGCAGTGCACGTGAAGTGATTCGCCGCAAAAGTGTCCTTGACTCCGCTTCTATGCCCGGAAAACTTGCCGACTGTTCTGAGCGTGATTCCGCCTTAACTGAACTCTTCCTCGTGGAAGGAGATTCTGCTGGCGGTACCGCCAAACAAGGAAGGGATCGGCAAAACCAAGCTGTCCTTCCCCTTAAAGGCAAAGGCATCAACGTAGACAAATCAAGGCTTGACAAGATTCTGAAAAACGCCCAAGTCATCGATATTGTCACGGCGTTAGGAACAGGGATCGGTGCCGAAGAATTCACTCTCGAAAAGCTCCGTTACGCCAAAATTATCATTATGGCGGATGCCGATGTTGATGGTGCTCACATTCGGACGTTGCTTTTAACTTTCTTTTTCCGGCAGATGCCTGAACTCATCGCGGCTGGACACCTCTATATCGCCCAACCGCCGCTTTATCAAGTCAGAAAAGGTAGGAGTTCACAATACTTGCAAGATGACGAGGAAATGGAAGATTATCTCCTCACCTTGGCACTTGACACTGTTCAGATAACAAACTCTCGGAGGGGCACGCCTTACACGGCATCAGAGTATCGAGATATCGCCAGTTCTGTTCGCAAGATTCAAAGTCTCCTCGATCAAATCAAACGAAGCAATATACCACTTTCAAGTTTGGGAAGTGAAAATCCAACAGCGGATACATCCGATAATGTAGACAGGCTCCTTGAAATGCTTAATGTGTCGCCTATTCACGTGGATGATCCTCTCACTGCAGGACAAGAAACTTCTGAAAACGCCGTTTCCACCAATCTACAAACGACGCTTTTTGGGGATGCTGGGCACGGTGCAATCGATGAGAAGGTTAGCAGGACGAATGTCGGGGATCACACCCCACGGACATGGCATCACGAACTTCGGCGTGAACTGGAGAAACTTGCTGAGTTTGACATCCAAGACACGGATTTCCGCGCCTTGGAAGCGACAAATGATTCAGGAGCATTAGAGAGCCAAAAATTGTTTAGCGTTCAGTCGGAAAGTGGAGAGACTTATCAGGCAGGTGATATTTTTTCGCTTGTTCGACATCTCTTCGAGATAGAACACCGTGGACTTACTATTACCCGATATAAAGGTTTAGCAGAAATGAATGCTGAGCAGTTACGTGATACAACTATGCGTCAGGACGAGCGGAGTCTCCTCAGAGTGACACTTGAGGATGCCGTCGAAGCTGACCGTATCTTTACACTACTCATGGGGGATACCGTTGAACCTCGACGCGAATTCATAGAGCGTTATGGGACTCAGGTAAATCTTGATTTATACGGTGCCTAAATTTTTATAATTATGCCTTGCGGAGAAATTGCGTGCGTTAGAATTTCTGCATGCGTTTCTCAAATCTGCCTGCGCCGTTGTTGCAGGCTACTAAATCCTATATAATACGAAAACCGTAGCCCGTAATGTAATGAAGGGGTTTTTGCTGGGGCATTTCTTTAGATATACAGAAAGGCACTTCAACATCCAAACCTACTTCACCGAACCGCAGGGAAAGTTAAAAGAATGGAAAACATCCAAGAACGCAACATAGAAAATGAACTGACGACATCGTATCTCACCTACGCGATGAGTGTCAACACCAACCGAGCAATACCTGATGTTCGTGATGGTCTCAAACCGAGTACCCGTCGGATTATCTACGCGATGGGACAGATAAATCTCACTGCCAATCGACCTTACGACAAATGCGCTGCTGTTGTTGGGGAGGTGATGAAGAACTATCATCCGCACGGTGACGGTCCGATTTACGGCACCCTCGTTGGATTGGCACAACCGTTTAGCACGCGCTATCCATTAGTGGACGGACAGGGAAACTTTGGGAGTATTGATGATGACCCGCCGGGTGCGATGCGCTATACGGAATGTCGCCTCGCACTCATTGCCAACGAGATGCTCGTTGACATTGAAAAGCAGGTGGTTGATTTCCAGCCCAATTACAAAGACTCTCTTGAAGAACCGGTAGTTCTTCCAGGGCTACTACCGAATCTGCTGATCAATGGCACAACAGGTATAGGTGTTGGTTACCTTACCCGTATACCGCCGCACAACCTCACCGAGGTTGTTGATGCCCTACTTCATAAGCTCTCGGATCCAGATGCTACCTCAGAAGTTCTCATGGAACACATCCCTGGCCCCGACTTTCCTACTGCAGGTATTATTGTCGGCACCAGTGGTATTGAGCAGATGTATACCACTGGTAGGGGAAGCATCACCATCCGAGCCAAAGCGGTCATAGAGAGAGTTTCCATACGCGGGTCGGAACGGGAACAGATCGTTATAACGGAAATTCCATATCAAGTAAAGAAAAACCAGTTATTAGAGCGGATGTATCAACTGGTTGTCAGTAAAACTATTACTGGAATCAACGACATTCGAGATGAGTCAGACGAAGAAATTCGCATTGTCATACCCCTCAAACGCGGCGAAATTGCGCAAGTTATCCTGAACCAACTGTATAAGCACACACAAATGCAGGTGAATTTCAGCGCGAGTCTTCTCTGCCTCGTAGAGGGACTTCCGAAGATTTTAACGCTTGAGGAGATCGTTCACCACTATCTTGAACATCGGAGAGATGTGATTCGGCGGCGGACAGAGTTTGAACTCGCACGCGCTGAGCGTAGAAATCACATTTTAGAAGGATACCTGTTAGCACTACAAAATCTCGAAGCGATTATCGAACTCGTTCAAACGGCAGAATCACCGCAAGTGGCGGAACGGGAGCTCCAAGACACTTATCAACTCACTGAGCAACAAGCGAGGGAAATCCTCACTATGACGCTCCGACAGTTGACAGGATTGGAACGTCAGCGAATTCATGATGAGTATACGGAGTTACTTGATCAGATTGCTGAATTTCGAGCAATTCTTGCCAATGAAACGTTGATAACGGATATTGTTCGAACGGAGCTCGAAACCCTGAAAGAAAAATATGGTGATGAACGCCGCACCGAAATCACGGGTGAGATCAAAGAATTTGAGGTCGAAGATTTGATTGCCGACGAGGAGATGGTCGTCACGCTATCGCATTCCGGCTATATCAAGCGATTACCTATGGACACCTATAGGAAACAGCATCGCGGTGGGGTCGGAATCAGGGGGGCTGCGGCAAAGGATGGCGATTTTCTGGAACACATCTTTGTCGCTACTGCCCATCAGAGCATTCTGTTCTTTACAGATTTGGGAAAATGTTATACACTGAAAGTCCATCAAATTCCTGAAGCCAGTCGTCAGTCGGCTGGACGCGCTGTAGTGAATCTGCTTCGTTTATCGCAAGGCGAAAATATAACAGCCTATGTTACGGTCCGTCCAAAAGCCGCCAATCAAGAAACCGAGGAAATTGAAGAGACGGATGTCGATGAAGTTACGGAAACCAATGAGATTGCGGAAGCAGATGCCGGCGAGGTTCTGGTGAATGAATTTGTTTTTATGGCGACGCAACAAGGTATTGTCAAAAAGACAAAACTTTCCAGTTTTGAAAACACGCTATCAAGTGGCATTATTGCTGTTAACCTTGATGATGGCGATAAACTTATCGGGGCACAGGTAACTGACGGCGATTCCGATGTCATCCTTGTTACCCACAAGGGTGTTGCTATACGCTTCAGCGAAAAAGATGTCAGACCTCTCGGGCGCAATACACGAGGCATGCGTGGAATAACCTTGGGTGACGATGACTTCGTCGCACAAATGGCTATCGTTAACAGTGAATCATCGGAAGCAGAAGGGACACGTTCTTCTAAAAAAGGAAGTGATACGCTGTTAATTGTCACAGAAAATGGATACGGTAAGCGGACGGCTGTCTCTGCTTATCGCTCGCAGAAACGTGGTGGAAAAGGTATTATCGCCATCGGAAAATCTACCCGAAACGGGGCAGTTGTCGCTGCCAAACGTGTCGCAAATGTTGATGAACTTGTTCTTATTAGTTCAAATGGATATGTCACTCGAACAGCAGTCGGTGACATTCGGCGTATTGGGCGGAACACCCAAGGTGTACGAATAATGGCACTCCAAGCAGACGAAAAGCTTGTTGACGCAGCCAAGATCGAACTCTCGTCCTCCCTGCTATAGACATATCACGCTTCTGGCGTGAAGACCGAAGACTGAGAATTAAATGAGGCGGATCAAATGGAATATTTTACCTGTCAAGAAGGAAACCCTTTGCTTCAGCGGAGCAACATATCTATAGGGTTCTTGATCCTTGTTCTAATCGCGGTCTGTTTCCCTTTGAGCTCCAATTTGCAAGCTCAAACCGGGGGTGAAACACCGGAGTTAGTGGCACTCCGTGATGCTGATACAGGATTAAACGCTGACATGACCCGCGTAGCAGAACTCTACACCCAACTCATGTGGGCAGTATATCACAGAAACAGAACAGGGGAGCGAGGCATCCCAAGAAGCAAAGCCCTCTATGATGCCTTAATCGAGGAAATTGATGACTCCTCCACGATCGTTAAAAAGGGACTTCTATCTGCGCGCGAGATAAGTTTTATTTATGCCGAGCGTGCGTCACTTCGATTTCCTAAATTGCAAGACCCCGCAGGTGCGGAAGAGGATGCTGAGATAGCCATTAAACTTAATCCTGAGAATGTAAAAGCAACATGGGTCCTCGCTCAAATAGTGACAAACCGATTCATTTATTATATGGAACGGAGTAGGAATGGCAAAATACCTGATACCCTACAAAAGAAAATGTTTAATACTTTAAACCGTGTGGTTGAGTTAGATCCTGACCACGATAGGGCTTACTTCTATCTTGGCAGTATGGCACGTGATCTCGGCGAAATTGAACTTGCAATTACGTCCTTCAAGGCACTTACACGCATTATACCTTACGATGACCGACATCATAGGGAACTTGCTGAACTCTATGTCGCCCAAAATCGGCTTGATGAGGCTTTGCAGTCCTATGAGAGAGTCGTCACTATTCGACCTGAACAGAAAAGTACTCGGAACCATCTGGGACAACTTTACCTGCAAACCGGCGATTATCCTGCAGCTATAAAAACTTTTCTCTTCGTTTTGTCGCCGCTTGAAGAACAGGCGGGGACTAACAATGTAGCGGGACGTACCCCGAGTAATGTCAGTGAAGCTGAAATTGAAGCACATCACGGTATTAGTCTCGCGTATCAGGCACAAGATGATTTTGAGCGATCTGAATTCCATATCACGCGTGTAATCAATTTGCTGGAGGAACGGGCAAAGCGGATCCAAACCGGTTGGCGTACCAGAAATAGAGAACGCGCTGAATTAACTAAACAGATCCAAGAAGCACGCTATACCCTCGGACAAATTTACCTCAAATTCAACGTACCCCGGAAAGCTGTACGAACTTTCACAAGGATTCTGGCAGTTGATGATAAATATGTCCCCGCCCTTTCTGGTATAGGAATGGCGTATCAGATGCAAGACGATGTGAAACGCGCAGAAACTTATCTCCGCAGGGCAATTGAGTTATCTGCTGAAGAAGAATTGCCGGACGCATACAACGCATTAGGATACCTCTATGCAGAGCAGGGCATTAATTTAGATGAAGCCGCAGCTTTGGTTCGTCGTGCGCTCAAAAGCGTACCGAAATCTGGGGCATATCTTGATAGCTTGGGGCTCATCTACTTTAAACAGGGAAAACTTGATGCGGCAATAGAAAATTTGGAGCAAGCTCTCCGCTATCTGCCCAATACACCTGAAATTCTCTTGCATCTCGCTGAGGCTTATCTTGGGAAAGGCTTGAAGCAGAAGGCACTGCAAACTTTGGAGCAAGCGGTTCTACTTGAACCAAACAACGCTGAACTGCGCCAGAGACTTGATGCTGTTAAATCCGATTTTTAAACTATTTTTTAATTTATTACTCTTGGGCGTTACTCCATTACATTGCCCAGATTCCCATAGTTAGAAAAATGATACGTTTAATACGCAAGCGAGCAGCTCAACTTAGCCTCCATCCGAGTCGTTTGTCGCGCCCATATCTTGTCATCTTGGTATTATTGCTTTTGGGGTATCCCTACAGCAGTTCAGCATATCTCTGCGGGACACCACATCTGTCAAATCCAAAGTTTGCGATTGATGCTACAAACGTTCCACAGCAACTTTTTCCACCGGGAAACCGAACTGCTCCTGCCTTGCCTGCTGCTCCTGCTTTGCCAATTGGCACAGAACGAACCTTCTTCGCCCCTGATTTCAGGAGTATGCAACAGTACACTGTCTCCGCCGTTCTACGTGGTGTAGGTAGTTTCTGCTATGTTTTTGTGGAAGAGGCTGAGTGGAACACACGGGTTACCGCCAGAACCGTGCAGACGATAATCCGCGCTTTTGACGCTACCACGCCAGCGAATCCACAGCAAGGGATTTATCCGACATTGACGAAGTTTTTCGGAGCCCCACCGGATATTGATGAAAACGGCAGGGTTATCTTACTTCTACTCAATATTCAAGATGCTCGCGGCGCGGATCGTTACACAGCAGGTTTTTTTAATCCAGCGGACCAGCAACGGGGTTTACTTCGAAATCCAGGTTTCCGGGGGTTTCCGATTCGTAGTAACGAAGCGGAGATGTTATATATTGATACGCAACCTCTCAATCCGAACAGCGAAAGAGCACACAGTGTTATTGCACATGAATTTCAACATCTCCTCAATTGGCGCCATGATTCGAGGGAAGTAACCTGGGTTGATGAGGGATGTGCAACGTATGCCGCATTTCTCTGCGGTTATTCTTTGCAAGAACATATAGCGGCATTTGAAAGGATGCCATCTGTCTCGCTTGTAACGTGGCCGGACGGAGATGCGGATTCGTTACCACACTACGGTGCTGCCTTCTTGTGGATGCTTTATCTTCACGAGCAGTACGGAGGTATTGGAACGCTGATCGAAATTGTCCAAAATCGTGGTACATCGCTCACTGGTATCTCAGACGCTCTCGCATCTCGAGGGGTAACCGAGACAATTTCCGACATCTTCATCGAATGGAAATTAGCGAACTATCTATCTGAGTATCGGGCTGTCAGACTTTCTCTTACGCCTCGCCGCTGGCATTACTCCTATCCAAGTGGCGCGCAACGGGGACAGTTGAGTAATTTTTCTGCGGATTATATCGGCTTTAGAGATGCCGAGGGGTTAACACTTGGATTCTCAAGTAGTTCCCCAGCGAGTAGTGCCGTTCATGCAATTGAATTTCACAACACTGGCAACATTGACATCAAGGAGATAAAATTATCAGCTGGTAATGCTGGCTCTCTTGTGTTGGCGAGTACTGCTACAGAAGTGCTTCTTGTCCCCAGTTTGCATATGGAGTCAATCAACCTCCAAGCGCACGACTCGACATACCAATATAGTGCAACCCGCGGCGCGCATATTACCTTCATTACCGCCGCGCTTCCGAATCCAGTACATCCGCGTTACTGGGACATCATCGCTGAATCGGCTGAACCCCTTGTCGGGCTAACGCCCACTGTGACACTCAAACTCTCTGACAGCAAGACGGAACGGCTCTATCAGGAAGCACAGCCGATGTATCTCATAACACAGGATTCACAGGATAACCGGCTGTATCGATTCTCGTTCCTTCTTGAACCAGAAATAGAACCGAAGTCTATGATATATCAGGTTTCGCTTGATTCGAGACCTGTTGGTACAGGTTCTTTAATTTACCTTGCGGATAAGTAAAGTGGTTTAAAACTTTAACGTTAAACCTGCCCGAAATATAATGGAGGGCAGATCAGGAGGCAATAGTTAAAAAATGCAACCTACACTCTATGCCGGAACCATTGGACAAAGCGTCTGGCGCAGTACTGACAACGGAGACACATGGCGCAGGGCGAGTAATGAGCTGTTTCCAGAAGCCGACGTTCGTGCCATAGCGGTTAATCCAAGTAACTCGGACATCCTCTATGCCGGGACTGAAAAAGGTATCTTCCGATCAAACGATGCCGCTGAATCATGGCATCGTCTCTCAAGTCCTATGGATGAATTGGAAGTTTGGGCAATCACTGTTGATCCAAGGACACCGAACACACTCTATGCGGGTACGTGTCCCTCTGCGCTTTTCAAATCCACTGATGGTGGTGATAACTGGAATCAACTCAACGTCGATCTCGCACAAGAATGTGAAGGTGTTCCGATTATCCCGCGCGTCACAACGTTCGTGGTCGATCCGGAAGATTCGGAAACGCTCTATGCTGGAATTGAGATTGATGGAATGCGCCTCAGTAGAGATGGCGGTGAAACATGGGTTGAGCGCAGTGAGGGTCTTAGTAGCCTTGACATCCACGGACTCTGTGTAGTCCCCGGTTCACCTAAAACGATCATCGCGGCGACAAACAACGATGTCTGTGTAACGACAGACATGGGACAACAGTGGACTCCACTAAATGTCAAGGCACACTATCCGTGGCCCTATTGTCGTGCGGCGTTTTTCCTCAATGGCGATGCTGGTCGGGTCTTTATCGGTGCCGGGAACGGTCCTCCGGGTGATCAGGGCGGTATCTTCTCGACACGTGATGCTGGGCAGACGTGGAACCGCGCTGACATCGGTAGAACAGCAAATAGTACAATTTGGTGTTTTGCTCACAATCCGCAGTTCAACGACCTTCTCATCGCTTGCAGCGTGAGTGGACAGTTATATCGTAGTACAGATTCTGGCGATTCATGGGACAAGCTCGCCCACGAATTTGGAGAAGTTCGAGCATTAGCGATTGGATAAATGCTTGACTTATTTCTGTAATTTATGGTATGTTGTTAGGAAATGTAGGGGGTTGTAAAGTAAAATCTAAAGTCGCGAGGTGCCTAAAGTCCTTGTAACATTCAAAAGGGTTTGAAAAGTCACGATGCGCTTCAAAATTTTAGCATACTTTGCAACTTCCCCAACGGCTTTCAAATTACGCCGAAAGAAAATTATAGGAGGCACTTCAGTGGCACGTTTCTTTACACTTCTATTTATATCGCTTCTCTGCATCGCAATGGCGGGCTGTATTGGTGGTTCAGAGGATGGTCACATTGACATTGATACCCCACCCCCGATTAGTGATGCAAAACGCATTGCAATTGTTCCATTCTTTGCTAAAGCAGGAGCAGCAGAGGACGTTGGCAAGTTAGCTGGACGAGTTGGCGTGAACCTCGCAACCCGCTTGGAGTTGATATTCAAAGAGGCAGAGTGGGTTTACGACATCTCAAACAAAGTTAAACCGGTTGATGATAAACTCACAGAGTTAGGATTAACGGTGGAGCAGGTCTACGCAGATCCTGCCTTGGCAGCGAAGCTCGGACAGGAACTCAGTGCTGATATGGTTATCATCGGAAGGGTGGAAGAACCGAAGATAACCGATCAGGACTACAACCAACTTCTTATGAAACAGGGTAGACAAGGCGGAATCTCCGGCACATCCACCTATATTCGCACCCGCCTTACTGCGAGAGGGCTTACCCGCGTCAGGGTCATTGACGCAAACTCCGGTGAGATGATTTTTAACAATCGTATTGGATCGTATCTCAAGTATTGGTACGCCTATCAGACCCAGCAGAGCGAACAGCAAATATTTAAGAGCCGTATGGATAGGCTTGCCGATTTAGGTAAATATCTCCCGCTCAGAATTGCTTACGTTCTCTATCCAACTGGGTTAAAGTTGGAATCCGAAGAGCAGATTCTGCTTAAACCAGATATGGTGCTCAAAGGGACAGGCGGTATTGTTGAGTTTAACTAAATCGGATAGATACGGTTTATACCCAATCATCCAGTAGAATAGGCGCGGTTAGTAACCGCGCCTATTTTTATGAAGGTGAACGATTCACGAAGAAATTCTCGAGTTGGTGGGTGTAGGCTTCACCGTACTCCAGAAGTTGGAGAGCGGTATCATAGAGTTCTGAAGGAGCGAGTTCTTGGTAGGGATTCGCGATCTTCTCGTAGCAATCCAAAGCCTTCATGAAAAAATCCATGGTTTCTCGATCAATAGCACTACTTTGATGTAAGGCTCGGAAACTGTGGTGCTTTTGCTGTGGGGGTGTTTGTCCGCTAAATTCGATAATCACATTGTTGATGTCCACAGCGCGTTGGATAATCATAAGGAAACAGCTTTTAATATAAGAATGTGTAATCCTGTCCGCTTCGATATATTCTTCTTGATTCGCTGGCAGTCCATGCCGTAATTGGTCAAAACATTCATTTATGGATTCCAACTTTGCTTTTACCGGATTGAATCGGCGATTCGCAGTTTTCTTTGGGTTTCTCACATTCCTTTTTCCCATTTTCTCTTCCTCTTCTTGTATAGTTTTTTGCTCTTCTGAGGTACTCAATTCTTTTAGACGTTGGTAGCCTTAAAAGGTTGTAACCTTCTTATTTAATTTTTAAAGAGTGAACAAGGTATCCGTTGCCACTAAAAGTTGGTGTAACCTTTCTAAATATGGTAAAATTAGGTGTAATATTTAAAAGCAGAAAACGGGGTAAAAACATTGAAAGCTATTATTAGAACAGGCGATGGCGGACCGGAAGTCTTGCAATTAGGCGAAGTCCCATCGCCAAATCCAACAGAAACACAAGTCTTGGTGGATGTCCATGCGACTGCCTTAAATCGAGCCGATATGATTCAACGACGTGGTGGATATCCGCCGCCGCCAGGTGATTCTGAGGTACTCGGCTTGGAGATCGCTGGCACTATTTCAGCAATGGGTAGTGCTGTAAAAGGTGTGTCGGAAGGAGACCGCGTCTTTGGACTCGTCGGCGGTGGCGGTTATGCCGAGCAAGCCGTCATTGATTACCGCA
This sequence comes from Candidatus Poribacteria bacterium, assembly GCA_965208635.1. Classification (GTDB taxonomy): domain Bacteria; phylum Poribacteria; class WGA-4E; order WGA-4E; family WGA-3G; genus WGA-3G. The sequence continues at coordinate 2,163,479 of OZ242349.1, read as the reverse complement.
TGGCAATGCCGATGCCTGACGAGTGGACTTTTGAACAAGCCGCCGCAGTGCCTGAGGTATTTTTTACCGCAAACGAGAACATTTTCACCTTGGGCAGATTATCAGCGGGTGAGACAATCCTGATTCATGCCGGTGGCAGTGGGGTTGGCAGTGCTGGTGTTCAAATCTCGCATCATGCCGGTGCCAAAGTCTTTGTCACCGCAGGGACCTCGGAGAAAATTGAAAATTGTAAAGCACTCGGTGCAGTAGAGGGCATCAACTACAAAGAAAGTGACTTCGTTGCCGAGATTCTACGTTTGACAGATGAACAGGGTGTGGACGTTGTTTTGGATTTTATCGGAGCACCCTACTTTGAACGAAATCTCTCCATACTTAAAACAAAGGGTAGACTGTTGCAAGTCGGGTTAATCGGTGGTTCAGCTACAGAGATTAATCTCAACACAGTGATGCGTAATAGACTTCAACTGATAGGCTCAGTCATGCGCCCTCAGTCCATTGACGAGAAAATCGCCATCACGCAACGTTTTATGGATCGTTGGCTACCTGAATTGAAGCGCGGTAAAATCCGACCTATTATTGATACGGTTTTCCCGTTAGCGCAAGCACAGCAAGCACATGAGTATATGGAAGCGAATCGCAATTTCGGAAAAATTATTTTGAAGGTTTTTTAAGCTATTAAATCTGGGGGTTGCTCCATGCGCAAGCCGTGTGTGGGAGACCTGCGGGACAATACGCAACGGTTTTCGGTGAAGTCGCAACTGGGTTTGGGATCTGGGCATCCGAGAGACAAGAAGATTCTGGGAGGCGAATTTCCTTAAAAAGATTTGACATTCGTCTAATTCAACAATTAAAAAATGAAGGATATGCCCTTTGCATAACACCTATAACACAAAGTTTTGTATTCAAGATATCGGAGGAATAGTTGTTAGTTGTCAGCAGTCAGTAAAGAGGATGTGAAGGTAAAAAATAACCGTTACTGTTACAAAGGCTACTGAAAACTGAAAACTGAAAACTGAATGCTGTTCTCAAAACGAATAGGGGCGGAGTACAGACCTGTATACGCTTTATTCAGGTTTGGTATTATACTCAGCATCCAAGTTCTCACCTTCGTAGGAGGGGTTTGTGGGGAAACACCCCAGCAAGAACACCCCGATTCCTTCGCAGAGATTACTCAAACTACATCAATAGACGGAATCACCCTTCAATTTACCTTGCCGGAACTGACTATATCCGAGGTAATCCGAGATAATATTCGCTACCAAGAGGTGCATTACGCTAACTGCCGTTTCACTAACGAACCGGGAAACCCTAAAGTTCCTGTCACTCGCCTCATGTTAGGTATACCGGCGGCGGCTACAATTGAAGCAGTTGATGTCTCCGCCGCGCCTGCTGAGACACGCACCGGTGTGCGCCTCGTCCCCGTTCCTGTTTTTGATATATATGAATCGGGATCCGGAGATCCCTCTCACAAAGATTCACAACACTCAGCTTCACAGCGCTGGTCGGAAAGCGGTAGCGCGTATTTAAAGGGGAATGGCTCATTTGCCGGAAATCGCTCATACCCTGGGCAGCCTCTTGCTCGGATCGTGCGGGAAGGCTATATTCGTAGCCAACGTGTTATCGCAGTGGCACTATATCCTGTGCAATATCTGCCGAACACTCGCCAACTGCGTTTGTATTCGCGTTTCACAGTGAACATACGTTTCTCTTATGCAAAACAGGGAGGACCGCTGACAGCGAAACGGAGCGGTTCACAAACTTTTCCTGATCAAGGGATCGTTGTACCAGAATCAGAAGCTTTTGAGCGTGCGTTCTCGCATCAGCTCCTCAATGCTGAACAAGCCGCTCACTTCCGAGCCCCCCAAAATCGGGGAAATCCTGCCGCACCAACGCTTATCCCTAACGGAGGCGATGGAACACGCTATAAGCTGTTTATTCAAGGGACAGGTATCTACGCAGTGACAGCGGCATCTCTGCAAAACGATTGGGGTGTAGATCTCATTGGTACGCATCCTACGAAACTTCGACTTACACAAGGGAACAGAGATGTTCCTGTCTACATTAGTGGTGCAGCGGATGGAAGTTTCGACCCGAACGATGCTATCTTTTTTTTGGGTCATAAGTCTAAAAATCGATACAGCCGTTGGAATATCTATTGGCTCACAGTTGAAAGCGGTGGACGCATTCCCACGCGGGTGCCGCAGATGACCGCCAGCCCCACAGACCAGACAGCAACACAGGTTCCCACCTTCCGTTCTAAAGTGGATTTTGAAGAGGATTACCTGACGAGTAACCTCGAATTTGTCCATACTGAGGACGTTTCACCTGGTGACAAACACGGTTGGTTTGATGCCTTAGATTTCTGGTACTGGGATGGTATCAAAAATGGAGGCGATGCCGCCGAGATGCGTCTCGAATTTCCGCTTTACGATGTCGCAAAAAGTTTCGATCCACCCCGTATTTCCGTTGATTTGCAGGGCGGTACGCCGGTATCGCATGAAATTCTGGTCGCTATTAATGGGGTTCGGATTGACTTTGCCAAGTGGGAACAGCAAGACACACTCACTATCGGACGTACCTTGCGCACTTGGGATACGCTCAAGGACAGCACCAAAGGTGAGCAAAATGTGTTGTCTTTAGCCAGAGTTGACAGCAACGTTGATGACGATACTACCCGATATCCATATCATGTCTACCTCAACCGTTTTTCTGTCGAATATACTCGCCTCTTCCGAGCCGTTGCTGACGAGTTATGGTTCAGATCACCCACTACCGATACAACCTCCCAAAAGCAACTTCCCGGAGGACGTAAACTCCAGTATAAAATTGAAGCGTTCCGTGACCCCGGGATACATATCTTTGAGACGGATGGTACACATCTCACCGCTCGGATGCAGGGTGTGAACGTGGAATCAGATGTGGGAGGGGTTTCTAACGCCGATTCCTATAATGCACTTTTCCAAGTGCTTGATACCCGAAGCACACAATTTATTGCTGTTTCCAATACGGCGTTGCGTCAACCTGATCGTATTGAGGTCGTTGCGCCTACAGACTTAGCGACGGGGGTGCACGGTGCTGATTATCTGATTGTGACCCACCCTAACTTCCTATCTGCAGCGCAAAGATTGGCGGCGTGGCGTATGACTCCTGGTGGCGGCGGATACCGCACGAAAGTTGTTACAACCGATGATATTTACAATACCTTTAGTGATGGTGGTGTGAGTTCAAAGGCAATTAAGGCGTTTCTAAAGCATGCGTATCAGTCTTGGACCCCGCCAGCACCGACGTACGTAGTCCTTTTCGGCGATGGTACCTTCGATTTTCGCGGCATTGACACAGACATTCATGCTGAACCGCCTGAATTGACTGGATACATCCCTACCCATTATATTCGCACCGATTCCTTCGGACGGACCGCGGCAGACCACTGGTATGCAACCGTCTCTGGACACGATGAATTCACCGATTTCTATATAGGTAGGCTCAGTATTGAGAACATAAACCAAGCTGATGCGGTCGTTGACAAGATCATCAATTACGAACAGACACCTCCCAACGGGGACTGGCGAAGAAGGATTATTTCTGTTGCTGACGACGAAGTTAGCAACTCTGGAGATTTTATTTTTAAGAAAAGCCTCGATGAAATTGCGAAAGATCACACCCGTCTTGGATACGAGACCGTTGAGGTATTCCTTGAAGATGTTATCGACCAAGTAGAAGCACATCCGGCGGACTATCCTGGACTCCTGCCACAACGTGTTGCAAAAGATAAAATCATTGAGGCACTTGGAGAGGGTGCTGTACTCGCACAATATGCCGGACACGGGGGGAGAATCGTTTGGGCACACGAAGCAATCTTTGATAATGCTTCTGTTGATCAGGTTGAGGAAACCTCAAAGATTCCTTTCATGTTAGTCCTGAGTTGTTACAACGGCTATTTCGACAAGCCCGGTGAACCGAGTATGGCAGAGAAATTGTTACGCAAAGAGAGGGGCGGTATCATCGGCATGTTGAGCGCGACCCGCCTCACCTATGGTAGCGGAAACGATGCACTCAACCGCATCATTTTCGACATGCTCTTTAAACGGAACATCCGACAACTCGGTCCCTTGAGTTTCGACTCAAAAGTCGAACTGCTGATGACAGAGGGCACGGGTCAGATCGACATTATGATGGAATATACCCTTTTCGGGGATCCTGCCTTGCAAATCGCTATTGCCAATGGTGAAATTCAGCCTACTATTGAGACGAAAACAGTTGCACCAGGGGACACCCTCCGAATTGCTTCAGGTCATGTAAAAACAGCCACTTACGATGCAGCGACCCGAACAAAACGTTTTGTTACTGATACCACTTTTAACGGCTCACTCACCGTCAAAGCACTATTTCCGGGGAAAACAGCCGTCGCCCAAGGCGTTTCGGGTCCGGTTAGATACTATACCGGAGATGTTATTCTCACAAAGACGCTTACTGTTAACCGCGGTGCCTATCCTGCGGTGACTTTCTCCGTCCCGAAAAACATTGCCAGCGGTGATGCTCATGTCGAGTATTACGCCCAAAGTGACACGACTGTTGCTGTCGGTGGCGACGGGTTTACCGTGAATATCCCAAAAATCCTCGATATTAAGCCCGAATTAGTCGGTGAGGACAAATTCCGCATCTCTGTTCAGGTTTCCGATGAAAAAGAACAGCTGTTCCTTGTCCTTTTGGAATGGCGTAATCCACAAAGCCGAGAATGGGAGAATGTCCGGCTCGTTCCGGCAGATCCGCCCCCTCAGTCTCCTAAGACAGAAGACGGATGGTGGACGGTGCCTGAGCCACTAAACGCACCTACGGACGGTTCGGCTATCCGGTATAACCTGCAAGTCACGGATATAGATAACAATACGGTTACGAGCGACAGGCTTCAATATTACCCTTACGTATATCCTAATCTTACGATTGTGGAGGTCAACAGAACCAGCAGGATTGGATACGGCTACAACTCCAAAACGGAGCAGTGGTACCTCTCGGCGGATGTACAGGTGGAAGGGGAAAGCGGGAACCCCCCCAGCAAAAACACCCCGATTGAAGTTGCTTTTTTCAGTGGTAACCCAGATGTTGACGATGATATGCTTGTTGACGACGATGTAAATCTCCTCGGGACGACTCACATCCGCCCCAATGACTGGGTACAACGCACGCCGTTGGCGGACTCCGATAACGGGAAGGATGTTTATGAACCAGATCCGCTGAATACACTCCCAATTGCAACTGCTACTTTAAATCTAAAAGACCAACTGCCTCTCGGTACACACGACATATTTGTCTATATCGATGTGACAAGGACCGAGGCGGATCAACCGGGTAATGTCCTTGAAAACGATGAGGAAGATAATATTTCCTACCGACGACTCTTTGTTGATATGGGTGTGGCAGAAACAGCCGCTTCAGGTCAGATTACCAGTTTGGACCGAAACTGCGTTATCACTGTTCCACCGGGTAGCTTTCAAGAAACAGCAGTACTGGCAGTTCGCTCCTTAGATGAACAGGAGTTTGCCACCGTGGGGCAGAGTTCCGCCGATACAACTGCGAAACCCTCATCTAACGGAATGTCCAACCGCGCGCCGCTTCCTGGAGCCACCGCTCACGGTTATGAAATCGTTGTCGGCGATCAGTTATCAGCTGTCAATCCCAAGAACCTCTTAATGGTTGATAACAACATTAAACTTGCCTCTCCGGTAGCGATCGACTTGAACTTTGACCTCAGTGCGCTCAGGTCACAACTCACGCGAGAATTATTGGGTGGTACGGAATCTGAGGAGACACCTTTAGAAGAGGAACCCAATAATTTGGGGGTCGCGGATACAATTGACACTGCTGTCGCATCCCGGGCACGTGAGTTGGGTATCTATATATTTAGCTCGACACTCGGAAGTTGGACAAGACTCCCTTCCCAACAACTCGCCGACGCTACAGGCGCGTTACAGCAGCGCATGCATGCAACAAATGTCAGTGAAGAAAACATTGGGGACAGTGCACTCCGCGATGTTCGTATCCACCCCGAAGGCACGCGAACTGGCAAATATGTCCTTTTTTTTACAGGTCCGCAAACCTATCGGCTTTTCCTTGCACCACGCAAGCCGCGTGTGGGCTTGCGGGACAATGGAAATACACGGGAACTTGGATCGTTGGAAGTTATTTCATCAGTGGAGCAGCTTGCGAACTTTAGTACAGACTTCCCAAGTTTTAGACACGGCTTCTCGGTGAATGTAGAATTTAATTTTGAAAAACCTTTGGCATTCGGGGATGTCCTGACATTCAACATAACTGCCCTTACACAATCTGTGGAGGTGGAAACCGACCTCGATTCCCCGCAACAAGAACGGCGTTGGTATGCATCTGGGTTCAGGGACGATAACCAAGGGACGGGGACCGTCAGTTACATTGAACTTCCACCTGACACCGCTATGCCCGAAGATAAGTGGACTATCTTCTTCCTGACTGATACTGAATTTCAGGTTGAAGGTGAGAGAACCGGTATTTTGCGTTCCCAGACCGATGGAAACCAACCGTTGCGTGGAACAGTCGAAGAACCGTTTTCCTACAAACCCTACGGCTTGCGTTTTCAACTCACGCAAGGCGAACGTTCCTTTGCTCCTGGGGATAGATTTCGGTTTCAAACCCGACCCGTCGGCACAATTCGGGCTACAACGGATCAGCTCGGACCGATTACACTGTTGTATACTGACGATGCTGTGCCACCAGATATACAGCTCACCATTGGCAATCAACAACACTTTATTTCGGGAGATGCCACGGATTCGGAACCCCTCATCGGAGCAACATTAACTGACCCGAGTGGACTTGATTACCTCACCCGTCCGCTATTGTTGGAAATTGGAGACGCGTTCGGTGAGTATGAACGCATCAATCCAGAGGCGTATCAGGTGACACATCATCCGGGCTCAAATCAACTCGTGTTGACGTATCCGTCTCCAGAACTTGAACCGCGAGAATATGAGGTGCGCCTGACCGCGAGCGATGTCCATGGAAACACGGATACAAATCAGATTACATTCAGAGTTCATGACGCTTTGCAACTGCTGTCGTTTCTCAACTATCCGAATCCTTTTCCACGTAAAACGACGCTCACTTGCGAATTAACAGCACCCGCCGACTCACTTGTTGTGAAAATCTATACGCTGAGTGGACGACTCATCCGGGAACTTTCGCTCCCGGCGACTCCTGGATTTCTTATGGTGGAATGGGACGGCAGAGATGCTGATGGGGTTGAAGTCGCAAATGGCGTTTACTATGCTAAACTCCGAGTCCGGCGCGACGGTGAAAAAGATATAACCGAAATCCTCAAAATGATGAAATTGCGTTAATGGTTGTCATTTCGGATTTTTTCGTGAGAAAAAATCCTTTCAGTTGTCAGTCTTAACCATCAACTCGTGCTTTAACACTTATAACCGAGGCGAGTTGATGGTTAAAGTTAAAAGACTCCTTGTGGATATTACAGGAGACTTTACTGACACAGTAGCCCTCTTTAACTGAAAACCGATAACCGATAACCGATAACGAAAAAATGAAACATCGTAAAAAAAATAATTTCTACCTCATTGTGACTATAATTACGTTCTGCGTGGGAACGCTCCAATCCGTTGATGCGAGATACACTGCTGATTTCCTAACGCTTGGGGTTGGAGCCCGGGCGCTTGCTATGGGAGGAGCAGGGACCGCTCTGAGTGACAATGCTTACGCCCCCTATTGGAATCCCGCTGGATTGGGGCAACTCACTCGATATGAGGTCAGTTTTATGCACTCCACGCTCAATGGGGAGGATGCTTACGATTTTGTTAGTTATATCCACCCGTTGAAAAAGCGCGGTGCGATCGGTGTCAGTTGGCTCCGCGTCGGCGTTGACGATATCCCTATTACCAGTCTACCCGTGGTCAGCCGTCCTGTCGGACCCGCAAACCGTCCAGAGGTCGTCGGGTCTTTTAGCAACACCGATAACGCCTTTCTCTTTGCTCACGGCTGGAGACTCCCCGCTTTTCGTGGTATTAATTTACGGCTTGGTGGAACGCTCAAACTCCTCTATATGAGTGGGTATCGAAGCACAAATGCCATCGGTGGTGGGGCGGATGTCGGTATTATCGCAATGACCAACCCAGAAAAATCCCATCAACTCCTGCTCGGACTTCAGGCGAGCGATGCTTTTACAACGAAACTCTATTGGAATACACCGCCCCCATCGACGGATCTTACGTCTCACACCGAAACGATACTGCCGCAGCTGAAAATTGGTATCGCCACGATACATGCGCTTCCTATCTTCCGAAGCACACTCGTCCTGGCACTGGATACCTATATCCAAAATCGGGGTGGCTCTGGGACCAAATCCGATGTCGAGGCACCACAGGGGAGTCCCGTTGAGTTGCATGTGGGTGCCGAGTGGACACTCTTCGATCTGCTTGCCTTACGGATTGGGATGGCAGAACGGAGTGGAAGTCTTGAGAGTATTCGCCAGTTGACTGCGGGGGTTGGGTTGAACCTCCGATTCGTCACAGGTGCAGGAGCGGGGTTAGACTATGCGTTTGCGAACCATCCGGCGTTAGGTGGCAGCCATCGAATATCGCTTAGAATTAGGTTTTAGTAGTTGTCAGTTATCAGTTAATTTCTTATTCATTTCAGATGAACCGTTGATGATTTCATCCCAATCCCACAAGAGAATTGTTCCGTCCTGTCCTGCGCTGACGAGTGTGTTGCCATCGGGCGAGAAATATAATATCTCCACCTCTGCTGTGTGTCCGTTGAGAGTGGTGAGTTGGTTTCCTGTCGTTATGTCCCACAGCTGGAGTTTGCCGTGTCTATCACCATTCACAAGGATCATATTATCCGGCGAGAACACCAATGCCTGAGAACCCTGAAAAACTACTCTGCCCTCTTCATGGCTGTTAATTGAAGAAATTCCTTTTCCCCAATTCCCAGTTTCCATGTTCCACAAACGAATCCGTTCCTCACTTCCCGCGGCAAGTCGTCTACCATTTGGAGAGAATGCCAGCGCGAAGATAGGATCTTTATATGAGGTTGTCACCGTCATCCCTCCGTTTTTCACCTCATATTCTGCACCGTCCGGCTCTTGCTCTACGAGAGAAGTGAGTTCGATGCCCATCTCCGTATCCCACATTTGGATCTGTCCTTCCATAGTTGCGCTAACAATTCGTGTGCTATCTGGTGAGAACGCCAAAGCACTGATTTTTGGCATTTGGTGCGGTCTCATACCTCGCGGCATAGCCACGGCACCATCTCCATGGTCATGACCAGGGACTTTATGACCTTCCTCCTGATCTACGAGTGGAATATCAAGGCTAATACCTGTTTCCGTGTTCCATAAGCGAATTTTCCCAAAACTGCCAAAAGCGACTGTCTTCCCATCGGGTGAAAAAGTCAGGTTTGAAGGATCCAAGCGATCCGTGAGCGTCATTATCTCGTTGCCTGTGCTCGTCTCTGTCAAACGGATTAATGGATCCGGTCGCCAAGAAGAAATAAGCCCAAAAATGATGCTCCCGTCTGCTCCGACACTGGCAAGTTTCGTGCCATCAGGAGAAAGGGTTAAAGTTCTAAACATATCTCGGTGTCCGGCAACCTGACTATTGGATTTTTTCGATGTTTTCATATCCCAGAATGTAATTATGCCGTTAAACGCTACACTGGCAAGCGTAGCACCACCGTTAGAGAAAGCGACTGCTTTCACCCTCTCAGTGTGTCCAATGATAGGTTCGGATATCGGATCTCCGCTTTCTGTGTTCCAAAATCGGACTGTGCCATCTGCACTTGCGCTTGCAAGCGTTTCTCCATTGGGTGAAAACGCCAAAGCAGCAATACCATTGATATGCGCGGTAAGTTTCGCAAGTGGATCACCCGTAGCGGTGTCCCATAACTGCACCGTCTTGTCAGTGCTTCCGCTGGCAAGCATTTTTCCATCAGGAGAGAATGCTAATACGTTTGTCCAACCGGTATGTTTTTGGAGAGTAATCCATTTATCGTTGTTGGCGAGATCCCAGAGTCGGACTGTTTTATCCTGACTGCCACTTGCGAGCGTTGTGCCATCGGGTGAAAATGCCAACGCTAAGACTTGACTTTTACTCCTATGCGGTGGCGGAAATGCAGGTTGATTCGGCACGGCATCTAATGGCTGAAGGGATAAGTCTGCGTGTCCTCTGAGCGTCGATAACATTTTGCCCGTTGATGTGTCATACAACTGAATCTTCCCATCTGTATTTCCAACAGCGAATTTGTCATGCGTGAGTGCGTAGACTTCAGTACCACGGCTCCCAGTAAATTGCCGTTCTATGAGATGTTTTACATTTTCTTGTCCAGTCTCAATATCCAACTGGCTGATAGTGTCTCCCCAACTTCTCAAACTGACAAGCGTTTTACTGTCTGAGGAAAACCGCAGTGCTGAGGCAGAAGAAATCCCATCAACGAGCCGGACTTTATGCCCAGTCGTTATGTCCCACACTTGAAGTTCGGCCATTGTATACTTCCCACCACCGTTGGCAAGATAGCGTCCATCGGGTGAGAATGCAATCGCTCGGCACATGCCTGCAAACAGGGATAGTTCTTTGCCTGTCTCCACATCATAGAGCCAAACCCCGATATTGCTGCCAACTGCGAGTCGTGTGCCATCGGGTGAGAATTGAATTGCATTGATTCCGCCCTTTCCCAGACGCGCTTTTGCCTCTTTGGGTAGTTCCCATTTTGTGTAATCTTTGACGGCTTCATCTGTCTGTGCTTCTACAGGGTAATTTCCAATACTTAGCATTAGCAAGATAACTGCTATTGTGGAGACTGCGGTTGTCCGTGGGATGGCGTTCTTGGTGAAATTCGGTGTGATTTGAAAATTGCCTAAAGTGTTTCTTATCATCGGTTTCTCCCTCTTAAACACTGCTATGCGAGATTGAGCAGATCCGAAGGCGGCAGTTATTGCGTATCTCATAGAATTAGGTGTTGGATGGTGGTCAACCGTCAAAAGAGATTTCGTTTCTTTAGGATATTCCTTTGACAACCGATAACCGATGACTATTATAGCACTATTTATCCTGTACAGGCAAACCGTTGAGGATTTCGTCCCAGTCCCATAAGAGAATTGTTCCGTCTTGTCCTGCACTGACGAGTGTGTTGCCATCGGGTGAAAAATGCAACGTCTCTACCTGGCCTGTATGTCCATCAAGCGTCGTAAGTTTATCTCCCGTTGCTATATCCCATAACTCAATGTCGCCGAATATAAGCCCAGTAATAAGCATGGCATTATCTGGTGAAAATACTAATGCTTTGGTCCCATGAGGTACTTCCTTAAGACGAGTTTGTTTGTGACTTCCCATCATACGGATTCGCTTACTACTTCCCACAGCGAGTAAGACACCATCTGAAGAGAACGCTAATGCTGTAATGGGCTCTTGGTACGTGATGATAGAATTGTCAGGTCCCTTTCTTGCAATCGCATTATCAGAATCCTCCGCCGCAAGAAGAGTAGCTAACGGAGCCCCAGTTTCCGCGTTCCACATCTGAACCTTTCCTCCCATAGTTCCGCTAACAAGTTTTCGCCCGTCTGGTGAAAATGCTAAAGTGCCGATTAGAAGTATTTGATGTGGTATCATGCCTTGTGGAAGCAGCAAAAAACCTGGTGGGACCTCTAACGCATCCTTTATAATATTCGCGTTGTGATGCTCATTTTGGACATTGCTTTCGTCTACCAGAGATATATCGAGACTTTTCCCTGTTTCTACATCACAGAAGATAATGTTGCCGAACCTCCCGTAGGCTACCGTTTTTCCGTCAGGTGAAAAGGTCAGGTGTGAGACAGCGTTGACACTTGGTTCTGTCAAACTCGCTAACTCGCTTCCTGTATTAACGTCAGTCAAGCGAATCATCCGGTCTCGGTCTGGTGTTCCCCCTATACTGGCAAGTTTTGTTCCATCAGGCGAAAACGCTGAAGTCATTAAGAAACCCTGATCTCCTGTAGTGTGAGAACCAGTTTTTAGCAATGTTTTCAGATCCCAAGAAGTAATTACCCCCTTAAGGTTGACACCTGCAAGCGTAGTACCATCTTTAGAGAACGCTACTTCCACCCAATCCGTGTGTTCTGTGATACGCGGAGGCAGCAAATCTCCGGTTTCTGTATTCCAGAACCGAATCGTACCGTCTGTGCTTCCACCTGCAAGTGTACTACCGTCGGGTGAAAACGCTAATGTATTAATACTGTTGACATGTCCAGTAAGCGTCGCAAGTAATGCCCCAGTGCTGGTATTCCACAGCATCACGGTTTCATCGCTGCTTCCACTTGCAAGCATTTTTCCATCAGGAGAGAACGCTAACACGTTTATAAAACTGGTATGTTTTTGAAGGATAGCCACTTCGTTGTTGGTGGCAGTATCCCATAATCGCACAGTTGTATCCGCACTACCACTGGCGAGTCGTGTGCCATTGGGTGAAAATGCCAATGCCGAGACAAAGTTCACCTGATCCATTGGAACTATCTCTACATTAAGTTTTCTATTATCTATATCTAACTGAAACGTTTCATCTATCCCCTCAAGTAGTGGGGTCTGAATCTTCTCTGGGTGCCCTCTGAGAGTGGATAGTTTTTTACCTGTTGCTGTATCCCACAACTCAATTTGCCCCGCGCTTTCCCCAACGGCAAATTTATCATGCGTGAGCGCGTAGGGTTCAGGAGTATGTCTATGCGCTGTCTCATCCCAAGATCGTTCTTTGATATTCATTACATTTCCACGTCTGGTCTTAACATCCAATGTGCCAATTGAGTCTGCCTGGTTACCCAAACTGACAAGCGTTTTGCCATCTTCAGAAAATCGCAACGCTGATGCAGGAGGCGGACCATTAATGAGTGATACTTTCCGACCGGTAGCGACCTCCCACAACTGGAGTTCCTTTCCACCGAACCTACCGCCGCCGTTAGCAAGGTAACGACCATCAGGTGAGAATGCGAGGGATTGACACATACCCTCAAACAACGATAGTTCCTTACCTGTTTCTACATCATAGAGCCATATACCAATTTTACTCCCGACCGCGAGTTGTGTGCCATCTGGTGAAAATTGAAGTACGTTGATTCCACTCTTTCCGAGACGCGCCTTCGCCTCTTTCGGGAGTGCCCATTGTGTGTAATCTTTAAGGGTTTCATCCGTTTGTGCTTCTGCAGATAACGCTGGGGTATCATTGGATTTCCGTTCAGGGATCCTGATCTTATTGAGCGCGTCTGGATTTCCGAGTTGTATTTGCTTATCCGTTTTGGAGACAAGGTTCATCACAATTGGTGCCTCAATGAGTTCAATCGTCATCTCTGAAGTCGCATCGAAATTGTATGGCTTTTGGAAGCGTCCTAAGTATTGATGGTTTCCAATACCCAGCATCAGCAAAACGACTGCGATCGTGGAAGTAGCAATTGCCCACGGCATGATCGGTTTAGCGTTGGAAGATGACATGGGTTTGATACGTGCGATTTCTCGCATGACGTTCTCCGTGAGACTCGGTGTGATTTGGAAGTTATCTAAAGCCTCTCTTATCATCGGTTCCTCTTTCCTTAAGCGCAGTTGTGCTCGGCGAAGCCTACTCTTAATCGTGTTTGCGGATACACCTAAGAACGCACCAATCTCTGTACACGACATCTCGCCGAAGTAATGGAGCGTGATAACCGTGCGTTCACTCTCTTGGAGTTTCGCAAGCAATTTTTTCACGACATCGCGTTGTGCGGCTACGGCTGTGCGCTCGTTTTCCTCGATGACATACCCAGAATACGTTGCTTTTTGTTGCTGCTCGTTGTCCGTTTCCTCCAACGTCTCCAGCGGCTGTGTCCACAACCGCTTTTTTCGGAGCCACGAGCTGCATCGGTTTGCGGCAATGACGTAAAGCCAACTTACGAAACGTTGGGGCTTCTTCAGTGTTGGGAGTCTCCTGTATGCTTGCAGGAAAGTATCCTGTGTGATTTCCTCGGCGATATGGAAGTCCCCGATTTTTCGCCACGCGAGGGCATGAACCTGTTTTTGGTATTTTCTCACCAGCACAGAGAAAGCGTTATCATCGCCTGCAAGGACACGTTGGATGAGTTTAGTGTCGTCGTTTTTCATGAGTCTCCTCGAAAAAAAGATGGTTACATCATAGGCATTTGTATCTGGTGACGCTACTTAGGAGTGAAACGGGTGCATAATTCCGGAAAGAAAATAACGGTGTGTTTGGATAAAGCGTTGAAATTCCGTTTTGCTGATGTAATCTATCATCCGACTTAACTTCTATTCCCGTTAGTCTTTTTGCAGAAGCATGGGAGACGTGAGGTCCCAGAGACGGATTGTGCTATCTTCGCTGCCACTTGCGAGCGTTACACCATCCGGACTGAAGGCAACGCTCTTGACAGGTGCCGTGTGCCCTGTAAGGATCGCACGTTGTTCACCTGTTGCGGTATTCCAGAGACGGATTGTCTTGTCCTCGCTGCCACTTGCGAGTGTTCGTCCATCGGGACTGAAGGCAACACTCCAAACCACAGAGGTGTGTCCAGTAAGAGTTTTCAGGTGTTGTCCTGTGGTTGTATCCCAAAGTCGGACAGTTTTGTCCTGACTTCCACTCACGAGCGTTCGTCCATCGGGGTTGAAGGCGACACTACGGACCCAGTCTGTATGTCCCGTGAGTGCTGTCAATTGTTCACCTGTGGCAATATCCCAAAGTTGGATGGTATGACCGCTTCCACTTGCTAACGTCTTTCCTTCCCAACTAAACACGACGCTAAAAATATTCGCCGTATTTTCAGTAAGGGTTTTCATCTTTCTACCGGTTGCTACATCCCAAAGATAGAGGTTTCCATCTTCACTACCACTTGCGAGTATCTTGCTGTCAGCACTGAAGGCAACAGTATTGACCCAATGCAAAGCATTCGTTGTTTTTTCTCTTATTGCTCTGAGTTGCCCGCCGGTGGCAGCGTCCCAGATGCAGATAGTTTCGCGCTCCTCAATCCCGCCGGCAATCATTCGTCCATCCGGACTGAAGGCGACGCTATTGATGTCGGCGGTAAAGTTCCCCGCAATATCTACCCAGAACGTTTGCTTCATTTTTACTTCTTGTCCGGTGGCAACGTTCCAGAGTTGGACGGTGTTATCCCTGTCGCTTGCGAGTGTTGAGCCATCCGGGTTGAACGCGACACTGTAAACCCCCCTCTTATTAGCAACTTCAATGGTGATGTGGGACAAGTCTTGAGTGGAGATTGTTTTCATTATCATGGACACACGAATTTCCCCAGAATTTTTCGCACAGACGCGCCAGTCGCAGATGGTAGGTTTCCGGCTTGTCCGTGAAGTGATTCATTCGCGAGGATTGCAAATGCTATCGCCTCTTTGGCATCCGCCGAGATGCCTGAGTTATCCACAGGTTCAACAGTAGTATTCACTAAAACTTCGTTGAGTCGCCGCATGATAGTCTGGTTATGTACCCCACCACCACTCACATAGAGTATATCTATCGGGTTCTGCTCCGTCGCAAATTGCGAAATATAAAGGGCGACCGTCTGGACTGTCAATTCGGTCAATGTTGCGATAACGTCATTATCCGCGAGATTGTACTGACGGCATGCCGACAAACATTCCATTGCGAAGGTGTATCCGAACATCTCGCGTCCAGTCGTTTTCGGTGGTGTCAGTTGGAAAAAAGGGTGCTGTAACCACTTATCAATGAGAGGTCGGTAAGGCGTACCCCGCGCGGCACGGTGCCCGGCTTTGTCATAACGTTCTCTTCCGTCCGTTATCTCGCCCACGGCTGCATCAATACACATATTTCCCGGTCCTGTATCTGCCGCGAAAACCGAATCGAATGCTCCATTTGCGGGGAGTACTGTGAGGTTCGCGATCCCCCCGATGTTCAGAAGTCCCACTGTTTTAACACTACTATGAAATAGCAGATAATCTGGATATGATACCAATGGAGCACCTTGCCCGCCCGCTGCCATATCTGCCACCCGAAAGTCAGCGATGGTTGGAATACCGGTTTCGTGTGCGATGACCGCAGGTTCGCCAATCTGCAAGGTCGACGGTATTTTAATTTTGCCTTGCGGTTCGGTGAAGAGGGGTAAGTGGTGAATCGTTTGACCGTGTGAACCGATGAGGTCAATATCGCCGGCGTGTATTCCATTTTTTTGTAGGGTATGTTTAGCAGCCTCCGCGAAGAGGTGTCCGATGTAAAAGTTCATCTCACAAATGTCGTCAACGCGGCTCGTATCGGGTTGACAGAGAGCGAGGATGCGTTGTGGCACGCCAGGTGGAAAGGGAAAGGTCTCAAAAGCGATCAAGTTCACTGTCGTTTCCAGACCGTGCCCCGTAATTTCAACAACGGCTGCATCAATGCCATCGACTGATGTACCAGACATCAAGCCGATAATATGCTTTTTCTGTTTTTTGAGGAGTTCATAAAATTCTATCATACTTTAATTTTCCCTTGCGGTTCGGTCAGGTGGGTTTGATGGCTGAAGTGCCTTTTCGTAGATCCGTTCTCCATTTCATTACGAACTATCCGCTTTGGTTTACCCAAGACAACAGCCTGCAACATCGGCGCAGGCGGATTTGAGCAACGTACGTCAAAGTCCTAACGCCCGTCGTTTCTCCGCAAGGTATAATTAAAAAACTGTTTTGCCTTTTCACGCCATATGTGAAGTTCGTCATTCCACTGTGCCTGAATATTGTCCAGTGACTCCGTATCCAATAGCGCGTCTCGGAGCCAATTGTTTCCTGCCAACCTATCAAAATGCGCGGGTCGGAACGCAAAATGGTCTCTGTATTCGGTGATTAAAATGGATAACATGTGGAGAACCGTTTCTACCGGAAGGAAGCGTTCTCTATCGGTAACGTGAATTGCGACACCCCCGCATGTCTGTTTCGCGTGCTTTGTGCTTTCAGCGACTGGGGCAGGTGTAAAGACGACTGGACGGAACAGGACACCGGGTAGATGCAAGGCATTGAGTGTTTCAGCCCACATTTCACCATGACACCAAGGCGCGCCGATGTATTCAAAGGGCTTCGTCGTTCCTCTACCTTCACTCATATTTGTTCCTTCAAACAGGCATAAACCTGGATAAAGGATTGCGGTTGTGAGTGTCGGCATATTGGGCGAGGGCGGTACCCACTGCAAGCCGGTGTCATCGTACCACATGCCGCGTTCATATCCGGACATCCACGCAACCTTGAGACGACACGATGGCACACGTTCTGCCTTCAATAGGGTTGCCAATTCGCCGGTTGTCAATCCGTAACGGATGGGCACCGTATGTATACCGACGAACGATTCACACCCTCGCTCCAATATTGGTCCTTCCACGACATTACACGTAATCGGGTTCGGTCGGTCCGCGACGACGAACTCTATTCCATGTTCACTGGCGGCTTCCATTGCATGCAGGAGCGTCGAAATATAGGTATAATAACGCGCACCGATATCCTGCATATCGTAGACGATCAAATCAATGCCTTCAAGTTGGTTCGCTGTTGGACGGATTGATTGTCCGTATAGACTATAGACTGGGACGCTTGCGAGGTGCGACTGCGATGCGTTTTCATCTAAGACATTGAGGCTATCGACAGCGATACCGTCTTGGACTGCGCCCCAGAATCCGTGCTCTGGAGAAAAGATCGCAGAAAGTCGACACGATGGTTCCTCCGTGAACAACCGATAATTGCTCCGTAAAGTGACATCAACCCCGGTGTGATTTGTAATCAGACCAATTGATTTTCCTTGAATCCAGTCGCGTTTCTCTGTAAGCAGGGCATTCAACCCTAATTCAACTTTTTGCTGTTGTGCTGTAGAAGACATTTTTTATCGCTATCGGTTATCAGTTACAAGGGGGTTTGTTAAACGAAAACGTTTTAACTGAAAACTATTGAGTGGAAAATTTTTCGGAATTCGATAATACCACGCTGATCTGCATTAGGATGCACCCGATTTGTCAACAGAATCGCCGCAAGTTTCCTTTTTAAACATATTCGTATTGAAGTGCCAGTGAATCCGGTGTGGTAGAGACAGCCGTCATCTGTTACAGCCCAACCGATGCACCGACGTTCTCCTTCTGTTGAAGCGACTTGTTGCATCGTACGAAGGGTCTCCGGGCGTAACAGTCCCCCACCGGTGTCCATCAGTGTTCGGCAGAAATTACTGAGGTCTGTTGATGTAGAGAAGAGTCCCGCATTACCGGAAACGCCACCGAGGAAATGTGCGTTCTCATCGTGGACTTGTCCGATGATTACACCTTCTCGCCAGTCATAGCGTTCGTAACCTACCATCCGGCGTTCAAAACTGTTGGAATCTTCGGTGGCTGCGCAGTTCTCACGCCATGCTTGCGGTGGATTGAACCGCGTTGATTCCATATCGAGCGGCGCGAAAATCTGATCTTGTGCCAATTTATCCAGCGATTGTGCTGTTACTCTTTCAAGCAGTGCCCCTAACACGATATACCCCAAGCAACTATACACGGCTTTCTTTCCGGGTTGAGATTCCAGTGGTACGCCTCCGAGATAGGAGATTATATCTTCTCGTGATGGTGCACGCAGGTATACAGGTAACCATGCAGGAAGTCCTGAGGTATGTGTTAGTAAATGTTTAAGCGTCACCCCTGTCTGTTTAAACTCCGGTAGATATTTCTCTACGGGGGAATCCAAAGAGAGTTTGCCTCTCTCAACGAGTTGCATGCAAAGGGTCCCTACGACAATCGGTTTCGTCAGTGATGCTAAATCGAATATTGTCGTGTGAAGCATCGGTAGCCTTTTCGGTTTCACACATCGATAGCCAAAAGCTTCGTGATAAAGCACTTTTTTACCCGCAAGAATATAGGCGACGGCACCGGGGAACACCTTTTCAGAGATGCTATTCTCAAAAAGCCTTGAAATTTTTTGTTTAAGCAATTTTGTTTCCTAATAGATTAATATTAAGTGCAATTCTGTTTTTTGGTAGGATAAGCGATTAAAGTCAAAGGAGCAGGCGTGCCTCTTTTGCGTTGACGCTGGACTGTTTATATGATACACTACTATTGAGTTTTTGTAAGCACTTTTTGACCGTCAGGGAGGTTAGGGTCTATCTTTGCCTTACATTATTTTGACGAATCTATCCCGCAATTCGGAGAATTTAATCATGTCTTTGTGCCCGAAAGAACTTCAGGAAATCGTGACAACTGAAAAACCTTGGGGTCGTTTCATACAATACGTCCTTAATCAGCCCGTTACCGTCAAAATTTTAGAAATTCGGGCAGGTGAGCAGGTGAGTTATCAGTATCACCATCACCGAAGTGAGTTGTGGGTTCCGCTTGATGAGGGTGCTTGTATAAACCTTGATGGCACGATTCAGCGTCCCGCGCCTATGGAACCCGTATTTATTCCACAAGGTGCTAAGCATCAGCTCATCGGAGAATCTAAAGACTATCGGATACTCGAAATTGCGTTTGGTCATTTTGACGAGGAAGATATCGTTCGTCTTTCAGACAAGTATGGCAGAATGTAGGCTTTTAATTTTACCTCGCGGTTCGTTGAGGTAGGTTTGGGACTTCACGGTCTCTTCCGTAGACTTGGGGGAAACACCCCGATGACTCTCACTGCGAGGCAACACGCGCAAATGTAATACAAGGAACGGATTTAGCCTATTTAAAGGCTAAATCCAGCGTTGATTCGCAAAAACCCTGCGCCGTTGTTGCAGGCTGCTGTTTTAGGTCAACCAGAGCGTATAGTTCGTAATGAAATGGAGAACGGATTTGAGCAACGCACGTCAGAGTCCAAACGCCCGTCGTTTCTCCGCAAGGAATAATTAAAAATTGGACAGTAAGTTACGTTTTTTAGTTAATGATGCGTCGGTGGGTTCGTTCCCGCAGGCGGCACAACAGGACGTTGATAAAGTTTTGCAGGGGATTCATCTTCTATTTCAACGTGAAACAGAAGCACCGCTTGCCGAATTGGAGCACGGGCTTCGTGCGTGGACCCGTAGTCATCTCCAGTCCGAAGATATTGCCCAAGTCGCGGCATTAGCCACACGCGCCCGTGCGGCGTTTTCGGTGTTGGTTACTATTGGTGTAGGGGGTTCTGATCTGAGTGCCCGCGTCTTTCATGATTCTTTCAACCATCCCTATCATAACTTACTGTCGATTGAGGAACGCGGGGGTGCCCCCGAAGTCTATTTCACAGGCGATACTTTCGATCCGCGCAAGCTTATCGGCTTACTTGAGATGCTCAAAGCGAGAAACCTCCTTGATAAGACGCTTTTCAATGTCATTAGCAAATCTGGAACAACAACCGAAACTATGGCTTCGTTGATGGTTATCCGTGATGCGCTTGGGGATGAAAACTGGCGGCAACAAGTCCTCGCCACTACTGGGTTAACCGCCGACAGTGTGCTCTTCCGAATACATGAGCAATCACCTTTCTACGGGGACACGCTGCTTCCTGTTCCTGATGGGGTTGGTGGACGGTTTTCAGCGTTTTCTCCAGTTGGTTTGTTCTTTCTTGCTATGACAGCAGGAAAGGGTGAAACTCCCGACACCCGAATTCGTGCCGCTGTCGAAGGTGTGAATCAGGCGCATGAAGGCTTTAATCTCGCTTATAATCATCAGGATAACATTGCCTATCGATTGGCGCGATGGATTCATCTTTCTGAGGAAGCTGTCGGTGAAGAAACCGTCAACGATCAGCGGTCAACTGAATCCTGTAGAGATAGTTTAAATATTGTTTTTTACAACTATGCTGACAGTAGTTGCCTCGGTGAATGGCTCGTCCAACTTTATACAGAATCTATTCAGGAGCGCGGGGGCGGTGCTAATGTCATAAATGCGAAGGGACCCACAAGCAATCATTCTATTCTCAACGGTATTATCGCCGGTCCAAGGGATAAAATCGTTTTATTTATCCATTGGGAGGAACTGGGTCCCGATGTGCAACTGCCGAAAGAAACTGGAATGGACAGTAAATTAACCGAGTTTGAAGGTTTATCCATGATGCACATGCAGACGGCTTCGTATCGCGGGACTGCTTTAGATTTTGGTGAGAAGGGTGTCCCCAATGCAACGCTAACCGTCTCCAAGCGAGATATTCAGTCTGTTTGCCGGTTGATGCGTCTTTTAATGGACACTATTGCCGTAAAAGGTAGACTCCAGGGGTTACATCTTGACAATGATGACGGGAGTGAGTTAACATACCTGCAAGATGGGGTTGAGGGTTATAAACGGAATTTCCGATCTTTTTTAGGAGTAAACAGTTAACGGTCACAAGAGGATTCTTAAACGGAAAGCTCTTAACTGAAAGCTGAAAACCATAAAAAATGAGGAATAGACTCTCCGGTTTACGATTCCATGATAAAATTTTTATCGCTTACGGCTTCGTCTTCCTTGTCATGTTTGGCGTTGTCTTTGGGAGTACCAGTTTCCTGATTCGACTCGCTTTTAAAAGGGAAATTGACACTTATGTTGAGACGGTTCAAGCGCAGATTTCAAACAATTATCAAAAATTGCTCAACCAGATTCAGAAAGAAGTCCACGCCACAGCGAATGATGTAAGGTTGCACGGGGTCATAGAAAGGGAATCGGGTTCGTTTCCATATCTACCCGCCCCGGAATTTGATCTCTTAGAATATGGTGCCCCGGATGGAAGGCTCCTATATCCTGACACAAGAGTCGGAAGAAGGACACGAGCATATAGGTCATCGGACGAGGAGGAGGGACATATACAACTCAGATATATTCCGCAACAGAGTGATCTGGGGTTGCAGTATGTAGTTCAGGTAACAGAAGCAGGCGAATGGGGATTTGTGACAGGAGGCTACCTCTTGCAAACGTGGCTGGAGACAACCCAAACGAGCATCCAATCGGATGAGCATCCGATCTTCCTTGCGGGAAGGTCTCAAATGTCAGATACAGGATTCTTCGATCCGGAATCGAAGACGGCAGCGGAGGATTGGCTGCCGTTAAATTACGCCTCTCAAACGGCACAGAGAGGATGGTTTAAATCGGTTCCGGATTGGCTTCCAGAGGGCAAAGTCTTTTTGCAGGGAACGGAGGAAACCGGAGGTCAATCTTTTACGACTTTTCGGATAACACCCTTCAACTCACCCTTCGTGACGACGCGCGAGACACCGGCTGTTGGCTTAATCGTTGCCTATTCGCATGAACGTCAGATGAAATGGCAGCGACAACTTACGATCACGCTGCTTTTGAGTGGTATCGGTGGGCTTGCGTTAGTTTATCTCATCAGTTATATCATTAGTCGTCGGATTACCCGTCCTATCGCAGTCCTACGCGAGGGGGTGAGTCACATCGCGGCGGGTGATCTCGATCATCGCGTTAAAATCCAATCGCGTAATGAGGTGGGGCAGCTTGCTGAGGGTTTCAATC
The DNA here is from genome assembly GCA_965208635.1 of Candidatus Poribacteria bacterium. Classification (GTDB taxonomy): domain Bacteria; phylum Poribacteria; class WGA-4E; order WGA-4E; family WGA-3G; genus WGA-3G. The sequence goes on along the minus strand of OZ242349.1, from coordinate 2,141,080 downwards.
AAATGGCGCAGGACCTGAAACAGAGCTTGGAGGAACGTATGGCGGCAGAGCGTGCGGCGACTTGGAGAGATGCCGCACGGCAGGTGGCGCATGAAGTTAAAAACCCGCTCTTTCCGATTCGACTCTCCGTTGAAAACTTACAACAGGCGAAATCCAACCCTGAGGTTTTTGAACAAATATTCAGTGAATGTACGGACACGGTCATTGAAGAAGTTGATCGGATTGGTAAACTCATTGACGAGTTCCATCAGTTCGCTCGGATGCCGAAGCCGCAGCGAAAATGGAGCCAGTTGAATGACATTGTGAGATCTGTTCTGACGCTGTACACCGGCAGACACATACCGGATCTTGAGCAGGACAATGAAGTTGCCTTGATGAGTTCAGAGCAGGTGGACTCAGTCCTACAAAATTCTAATGAGGAGTTTTGGCTTGAAAACATCTCGAAAATTAAGGTTAAGACCGAGTTAGCTCCGATTCCACAACTCTTGGTTGATCCTGAGCAGATTACCCAGGCACTTGGCAACCTTCTAAAAAATGCGATTGAGGCTATGCCTGACGGCGGGTTGCTTAAGGTAAAAACCTATTTCACACCAAATGGCATTGTCCCGCAGGTTTCCCACACGCGGCGTGCGTCGCCATCAGCCGTCGGCAGTCGATCAGAGCACGTTACGATAGGAGAAGGTGATAGCAATCGCCATCCACCAAGTAGCAGTCAGCAAGTGAATCTTGTGGCAGATGAAAGCGATAGCACCCGCCATGTACCGAAAGCCGTTAATGGTACAGTTTCACTGGAGATCCAAGATACTGGGCACGGTATGTCCGAGGAGACGATGACGAATCTCTTTGTGCCGTACTACACGACCAAGTCGGAGGCGAATGGTAGAGGACTCGGCATGCCAATTGTTAGAAGGATTGTCACGGAGCACGGTGCCGAGATAGACTTTCAAAGTGCTGAAGGCAAAGGCACTACCATCCGTATCCATTTTCACCACAATCAAGATGCTCACTCTGAGGAATTTGTATCGGGATCTGAAGAATTAACATCACGCACGGGTTTGGTTACTGAACTGGAAACCGAAGATCCGATCTAACATGGAAACTCCCAAAATTTTTATCATGAAATTTATCTGCAAGGTAAAATTAGAAAATGGAAACTTTTTTGATTGTAGATGACGAAAAAAATACGCTTAAGATGTTGTCCCAAGGACTCAAAATGCGTGGGTATCAAGCTCTCACGGCTGCGAGTGGCGAGGCGGCGTTACAACAGTGCGTCAAGTCCGATGTGGATCTTGTGTTGTTAGATATCCGCATGGAAAATGGGATGGATGGTGTTCAGACGCTTGTAAAACTTCGTGAACGTTATCCTGAGTTAAATGTGGTAATGATGTCTGCGCAACAAGATATCGAAATTGCTGTTAAGACAATGGAACTCGGCGCGAAGCGATATATCACCAAACCGATTAGTATTGACAAAATTCTCTCAAGTGTTCAGCCGTTTTTAGATATATCGCGTTTATCGCAAGAAAATGAGATTCTGAAATCACAAATTACACCCACCGACGAAATGGTAGGTGAGAGTTCTGTTATTTCGCACCTCCGCTCGCAAATTGAGCGGGTCGCGGGAAGCAAACTCGGTGTCCTCATCTCTGGCGAAAACGGCACGGGTAAGCAGCTTGTTGCCAATGCGATCCATCGACAGAGCCGTCGGGCTGCGAAAACCTTTATCCCTCTCAACTGTGCTGCCTTGCCCGATGAACTCATTGAGAGTGAACTCTTTGGACATGAACGCGGCGCGTTCACTGGCGCAGATTCACGAAGACAGGGACGCTTTGAACTCGCTCACGGTGGAACTATCTTTCTTGATGAAATTGGAGATATGAGTTTAAAGGCACAAGCAAAGGTCCTTCGTGTCATTGAAACCGGCGAGGTTGAACGTCTCGGGGGAAATCAGATTCGGACGGTAGATGTGCGAATTATCGCCGCGACGAACAAACATCTCCCCGAAGAAATTGAGAAAGGACGGTTCCGACGCGATCTTTTCTATCGGCTCAATGTTGTGCCGATTACCGTTCCGCCTCTCCGAGAGCGGACAGAGGATATTCCGCTGTTAGTTAAATACTTTGCTGAGCGTTTACAACTCAATATTGCATCCCCTCCGAAAGTCATTGATCCAGGGGCTTATACTATATTTCAAAGTTACAATTGGCCTGGAAATATCCGGGAGTTAAAAAACATCGTTGAACGTCTCCTTATTATGGTAAATCGAGATGTCGTGATGGCACCCGATGTTGCCGAGGCTTTGTCTTTGATTCCTCAGCCCTCTTTGCCGTATTCATCGCCAAATGCGACTCTGGATCCAGGTGCCTTGCAATCTTCTATGGGGATGCCGCTCTACAAACCTGGAATGGCTCTGAGTAAGATGATGGACACTGCCGAGGCGGAATGCATCCTTGCGGCTTTGGAAGAGAATAAGTGGAATATCCGTCGTACCGCAGAAGCATTAGAGGTTGAGCGGAGCAACTTGTACAAAAAAATGAACCGGTATGGCATTTCTCGACCAAATTCCGCGAGTTAAATTGTAGGAGGGAACTCCGATTCCCGACTGTTACCATGCTACGAAAAAACATCAAAAAAAACAGCGGGATGACTCGACTTCAATTGCTCATCCTTGTTATTATAACCATGGCTATTGTGGCACTTTCTTTTCCACCGTGGCAGGAATATCGAAAAGTGGGCACAGCAGATATAGATGTCGAAACCATTACCGTTGCTATCCAGAAGTACTTCAAGCACACCGGTGGGTATCCAACAAATTTAGATGCCTTGGTAAAGGATTCTGGTATTGAGGGGTGGCGCGGGAACTATCTGGAATCCATTCCTGAGACACCTTGGGGTGGGAACTATGTTCTCCATCAAGATACCTATAAGGTAGGAATTGCAAAAAATCATCCGCGTGTCCCCGAAAAATATCGGATCGGCGGTGTCGCGGAGATTAGCAGAGTCTATCATGCGGATGCCCGTCTGGGTGAAAAGTATTGGTGGTAATTTAGTTATCGGTTCGCCTGCTACGCGGGCTTTCAGTAGTCGGTTTTCGGTAAGAGGTTTTCGTTTCATAGCAGCCTCGTGTAAACCGATAGCTATAACACCATAGAAGAATATGTGGGTAATTATTTTTTTCTTCGGTGTAGCAGTCGGTAGTTTTCTCAATGTATGTATCTATCGCATTCCGCTTCCAGACGTGTCGATTCATTCGCCACGTCGTTCTTTTTGCCCTGAATGTCATGAAACGATAAAGGTTTATGACAACATCCCTGTTTTAAGTTATCTGATTTTGTGGGGAAAGTGTCGGTATTGCAAGGCGAGAATTTCGGTTATATACCCGTTGGTTGAGTTGGCAACAGGAACACTGTTTCTGCTCATGTTCTACCATTTCGGATTGACCCTCGAACTTCTGCTCGCGCTCGCCTTCATTGCTGTGCTGTTACCGATCTCTGTGATTGATGCCAGGCTCTACATTATTCCAAACGTCATCATCGCGACGGGATTGATTCTCGGTGTGATTCTTGTCTGTGCAATCGCGTATCAACGTGCCGATGTTTGGTATCTGCTCACGCGCCTCATCGGTGCTGTTGCTGGCGGGATGGCGTTATGGTTGATTGCAGTAATTGGAAGCGCGGTCCTACGGAAAACAGCGATGGGTGGTGGGGACATTAAGTTGATGACACTCATCGGATTGTTCCTTGGTGCGTGGCCCCAACTTGTGATGGTGATAGCTTTCTCTGCCCTGAGTGGCGCGATTGTCGGGAGTGCCTTGATTCTCTCTGGACGGAAAAATCGGCAGAGTCCTATCCCGTATGGTCCCTTCCTCGCAGGTGCCGCTGTGCTTGTACTTTTATGGGGAGATGAACTCTGGCATATATATTTGCAATTTGTTGGTTGGAGTTAATTTGTAATCCCGATCAGGCACACGGCGTGTGCCGTAGCTATGGAGAAAATATGCAAATTTTTTGCGTGGTCACTTGTCTACTGATGTTAGCCTTGAGCCAACAGGTTGTGTATGCACAACAGCCGTCTGCGACAGAACCGACGGCAGAATCTGCCGAAGGTTTTGTTGAATTGGGAATGCCTCTGGAAGGAGCACTTACCAAAATTACTTTCATGTATCCAAGTTTAAAAAGCGGTGACTTGATCGGAGCGATCGTTTTTGAAGGTGAGGGTGTAACCCGGGAGAAAGACTACATAAAACTCAAGAAACCAATAAAACTTCGGTGGACCGAAGAGGTGTACAACAGTTATTATACGCTTCTATCTAAATATGCTGTTGAAGGGGATCGGTATATTTTTGTGCCTTTAGGAGTGAATGGCGGGGGCTCAGGAACCTTTTGGAATCTCAATGTAGTGGATAAAAAAACACTCAGAACCGTTGAGGAAGTTGGCCTGGGAGATCGCTCGCGCATTGAAAAGATTGCTTTGGCTGATGCACATAGGGATACTGTGACGATCACCTATATTAGGAGAGAGATTAAAAAGGGTAAGCCCTTCCATGACCCGAAAAAAGCAGTAGCGAAACACTATAGGATGATAGAAGGTATACTGCGAGAGGTGGGAAATCCGTTAAGTCCGTCCGATCCTGACACGATATTCATTCCTGCTGGTAATTTCGATATGGGAAGCAGAAGCAATGCCAACGATGCCGAAGACGATGAAAAGCCCAGGCACACTGTTTATCTTGATGCGTTCCATATAGACAGATACGAAGTAACAAATGCACACTATAAGAAATTTGTTGATGCGAATCCGCAGTGGGAAAAAGATCGTATTCCTGAAAAGTACCACGATGGAGATTATCTGAAACATTGGAACGGAAACAATTACCCACCTGACAAAGGGAAGCACCCGGTTGTTTATGTGAGTTGGTACGCGGCAATGGCATACGCCGAGTGGCGTGGGAAACGTCTTCCGACGGAAGCGGAATGGGAGAAGGCTGCGCGTGGAGATCGGTACGGTAGAGATTACGCGTGGGGCGATTCCCTTGATTCCAATAAGGCGAACTATGGTGAGAACATTGGCGATACAACCCCTGTTGGTACCTACGATATGAATGGATACGGTTTATACGATATGACAGGCAATGTGTGGGAATGGTGTCTGGATGAATACGATGCAGATTTCTATGCTATCTCTCCGTCTCGGAATCCTCTGGCAGGTGGAACTGTAAATGGTATTTTATCCAATTGGAGAGATGTTAGAAGCGTCCGTGTGTTACGGGGCGGTTCTTGGATAAGTAACGCCAAGTTTTTGAGGGTTTCTGATCGCACAAGGTTCACGCCACGAGTTACCAACAAAGCTCGGGGTTTCCGTTGTGTTAAGCCTGTAACACCTTAGTACAGAATTGGCAAATTGTGAAAAAGCCGACCTCTTGCAATTAACGGCTTAATACGATATAATTAAATCCCATAAGGAGGATCTGACATAATGGATGTTAAAGACGCGATTCTTTCACGACGCACCATTTTTAAGTTCAAACCGGAACCCGTGCCGAACGATGTCATCGAACAGGTTTTCAGTTTTGGGATATGGGCACCCAACCACCATGTCACCGAGCCGTGGCGTTTCATCGTGATCGGCGAGAAAACAAAACTAACCCTCGCAGACCGCTACCGCGAGATTAAGATTGAGGATACGCCCGACCACGTTGATGCCGAGAATCTCGCCAAAATCGGTGAATTGGCTTACGAGAAATTCATGTCCAAACCGACGATTATCGCCGTTTCGTGTGTCCAAGAGGGTGATGAGCAACGCCGACGCGAAGATTACGCCGCTGCTTGCTGTGCGGTGCAGAACGTCCAGCTCGCCGCATGGGATGCAGGCGTCGGGATGCAGTGGAGCACGGGCAGAATCACCCTGGAAGAACAGACGTATCAGTTGCTCGGCATCGATTCGTCACAGGAATACATCATCGGCTTCTTCTACACGGGTTATCCCGCCGACATCGGCGCACCGAAACGACAACCTGCAGGCGAGTTTATCCGCTGGGTGGCTTAGTAGTTATCAGTACGTTCGCTACGCTCACTTTCGGTTATCAGTTTTCAGTTAATCGCTCGGTTTAATGGTGATGGGTTAGCGGTGATCAAACAAACGCGGTATATGGCATGCAAACAGAACCCAATCACTATAGTCCTACTAACGACTGATAACTGACAGCTATATGTTAAGCTGATACACTGCTTTGGCATTCTGATAGAAGAATTTTGCCTTGACTGCATCGCCTTTTGCACTAAAGTAGTCGTCCACGATCTGCTGCACAACTTTATAGGGCGCGAAGCGTTCAGATACGGGCCAATTGCTCCCGTAGATAAGCCTATCCTCACCAAACGCGTCCCATAAAACGTCTATCGTTGGGGTGTAATAGGCGGCATCTGTCGGTGCGGGAATTTGTCCTGTGTGTTCTGCGAGTCCAGATACTTTGCAATAGATGTTAGGGTAGCGAGCCACTTCATGGATTGCGGAAACCCATCCCGGGTCGGGTGGCTGTTCCGATATTCGCGCGCCTGCGATGTGGTTTATGACGATGCGTATCTCAGGTGTATGTTCAACTAAGGTTGGTATCGTTGATAACATTTCTGGATTAATCAACAGATCCAAGGTGAGATCTTTCGCTGCCAACTTTTCAATATTCGCTAAGAATATATCATCACCGATTGCGCGTAGGTGTCCTCCACCGAGGCGTATCCCGCGAAAGAGTGGATTCGCAGAAAACCTTGCCAAAGATTCTTCAAAATCGGCGTCGTCGGGTTCTAAATGTCCAACAAACCCTACAATGAAAGGCTCATCTGCGGCGAGGTCCAGAATCCATTGATTGTCCTCAAGCCATTTGCTCGCCTCAACGACGACGGTACCCGTCGCGCCTTCGGGGACTGCGAGTGCTTTGAAATCTTCTGGCATCACCTTTCGATAGAGCACATCATCATCTGGATTCGGCCAGGGTACGCCTTCGGGACGCGTTGGATCATAGAAATGTGTATGTGTATCAATAATCATTTTTTAATTATTCCTTGCGGTTCGGTCAGGTGGGTTTGAAGAATAATGGGTTTCCTTTACGTATATCTAAAAAAATTGAGGAAACACCGTATCAAGGGGAAATTGAGAAAACACCCTATCAAGGGGAAACGCCCAAGCAAAAACACCCCAAGCAAAAACTCCTCCGCTACGCTTACGGGTTAAGGGTTTTGGGGTTATCTTAAGAAAAACCCTTTGTGAGACGAAAATCCCTTCACCGAAAATCTGCCCGAAATGTAAAGGAGGGCAGGACAGTGGCACATAAATTAAAAAACGTTAGATGTTTTATCGTAATAGGGCTCTTAACCTATCTGCTGTCGGGATGTAATCCTTCCGATCAGACCCAGCAACAAAAGCGAGAACTTCAACGTGATGTGTTGAAGCTCCGGATGGGACAGGCACTCAATCCGACAGATGCGGAAGGGTATATTCAACTCGGTAAAGCCTATCGTGAATTGGGTGAGTATGATAACGCGATAGAGGCTCTCCAAAACGCCATCGCACTTGATGATGAGCACTATCACGCCTATAACGACCTCGGTTTAGTTTACACCGACCTACGTATGTTTGAACATGCGACTGATATGTTTCTCGCTGCGCTTGAGTTATCACCGGGAAACCCCGCCTTCTACAACAATCTCGGCTATGCTTACGATATGACAGATCGGTTTGAGGAGGCTCTTGATGCTTTTCAAAACGCAATTGAGACGGAACCCACTTTTGTTGATGCCTACTACAACATGGCGAGCGCCTACCTCCACCACGAAATGTACCAAGATGCTATCCAAAATTACGAGGCTGCCCTTGAAATAGAGGAAGGCGACGCTGATATCTATTTTAATCTTGGTCTCGCTTACGAGGAGACCGAGGAATTTCTTCGCGCCATCCAATCCTATGAAAAAGGTTTATCCCTTGATGACAGCGATGCAGAGGCTTATTATCGCCTCGCCCAGGCGTATAAGAAAAATGAGGATCCGCTCATGATGCGTCGCTATCTGGAGATTTTCTTGAAACGTGCTGAGGGGATCCCTTATCTTGAAGAGCAGATTCGCACCGCTGAGGAGATGTTTGACAGATAGCGTTTTCAGGCTGTAATTTCCATAAGTCGCTTTGAAACACCCTATTGCAATTCTTCCTCTGTTAGTTGAAAATCGAAGACTTCTTCCCCTTCTCCAGTTCCTTCAGTCTCTTCTTCCGTTAGCTGGAAATCAAAGACTTCCTCTCCTTCCTCAACCGCTTCCATCTCTGTATCCGAGGGCACAGTGCTTTGGGGCTGTTCTGTGGCTTGCGGTGTTTCCTCGGTTTCAAGTTTCGGAGAGCTTGCACCGAGAAGCGTTAACCCTACAATCCCCGCAACACAGACTGTCGTGACTGTCAACGCGATTGGGCGTTTCCAAAGGACGGCACGTTCACTTCTATCTAAGAATGGGAGGAATAGTAACAGCACTATGCCGACTGTCGGAATTACAAACGTTCCGACGATTTCGAGGGGACCTTGGAAATACTTCAATAGTTGAAACAGGAATAGGAAGTACCATTCAGGTCGCGGATCGTAATTCGCATTCGTCGGATCGGCGATGTCTTCAAGTGGGACGGGAATGAACAGGGCAACGGCTGCCAGGACTATAAAGAGGATGAGCATGCCGACAACGTCTTCAAAGACCTGATCCGGATAGAACGGTTTCCCGGTTTTCATCTCTTCTGGGGTGTTCTGTGGCGTGCCTGAAGAGCCGTAGTACCGGACGAAGAAGAGGTGCACACCGACCAGACCGAAAGCCAGCCATGGCAACCAGATCGTGTGGAGGGCGTAGAATCGAGACAGTGTCACCGCACCTATCTCGTTTCCGCCGCGTAGAACTTTCGCGACAAAATCGCCTAATATGGGGGCAGTACTGGCGATTTCGACGCCGACGACTGTCGCCCAATACGCCTTTTCGTCCCACGGGAGGAGGTAGCCCGTGAATCCGAAGCCGAGGACGACCAGCAACAAGAGAACGCCGACGATCCATGTAAGTTCACGAGGGGCTTTGTATGAACTGTAGATAACGACGCGAAGCAGATGCACGAAGACAATGACAACCATCGCGCTCGCACCCCAATGGTGCAGACCGCGCACGAATGACCCGAACGGAACCTCTTCACTGATATACGTTACCGCGTTATGGGCATGCTCTGGTGAAGGCGAATAATATAACGCCAGAAATGCCCCCGTAGCCGCCTGAAGTAAGAGCAGAAACATCGCCAAACTGCCCAATGAGAAGAGCAGATTGATGTGTTTCGGCAGAGGTTTGCGTAAATGCGCGGAGAACTCCGTTAAAGGAAGACGTTCGTTGAGAAATTGCATTTTTAACGATTAGTTTCTGGGACTGTTTCCTCTGTTGTCGGAAACCGGGTTTTCGGTAAATTCATAACCAAAAAAAGAGTGTTTAACAATTGTAGATCGGGGTTGACAACGGAAACCCCGACCAGACATAATAGTTAAAAATCCTTTACGTACAGAATGCCGGCTTCGACTTTCGTTTGGAGTTTCTGCAAGGGACGTGGCGGCGGTCCGGCAACAACGATCCCGTTTTGGTCGAACACCGCGCCGTGACACGGACAGAGAAAAGATTCTTTCTGATCATCCCATCGGACGAGGCAACCGAGGTGTGAACAGGTTCGCGAAAAGACGCTCCACTGTCCGTTACCTGCGTCAGTTACATAGACAGAACGTTTTTTTGTCGCTTTGACCCAACCGTCTTTTGCGGTAAAGGTATAGTCTACCTTTTTAAAACGGCTGTTTTTGAGTCGGTCAGCGAGGCCCAAGTCAACCCATTTTGACTCCCCTTTTTTGAAGGCAGGCGAAATCGCAAAGCCGATGAGAGGGATACCGGCGGCGAGGCTCAGCACTCCCCCGATAAGTGCTGTTGCAACTTCTAAAAACGAGCGTCGGCTTCCCTTCTCCATCGGAGTTCTCCTTTTTTTATGGTTATCAGTATGGGTTTTCTGCGCAAACCCTTTCAGAGGAATAGTTGTTGGTTGTCGGTTACAAGAGAGATTCGTTAAACGAAAACCTCTTAACTGAAAACCGAAAGCATTGCGCAGCAATGCGAACTAATGACTTATAACTCTTAAGGCTTCTTCCAGGTTTGTCCTTCAAAGGGTTTCCGCAAATCGTATTTTCCTTCTACCAAGACAGGAAGCGTGCCGTCGTTAACCATGAGTTCGAGCGGTAGTTCCTTGGTTTCCATCGGGATATGGACGACGTCCTTGATACGCAAGGATTCATAGATAGCCATCATGATTTCAAGCGTATAGCGTGCCTGAATACCACTGCCGCGATGGTCAGGAATTTCACCTTCGATCCATTCGATGAATTCATCGTACTGGTTTTTAGTTTGTGGTGGCGGCGTAATGGTTTGCCAGCCCTTCGCGTCCCCGTTTTGGAGCAGAAGCGTGCCGTCGGGTCCGTTGCTTATTTGTCCCTCGGTTCCAGCGATTTTGGGGTGGGAGACTGAAGGTTCCGGCAGATCACCTTCATAGATCCCGCGTGCGCCACCTTCAAAGCAGACTAAGCCCATACAGAGGTCTTCACAAATTGTGCGGCGTTCCCAGCGATCGGTCGTCCGGGAGGTCTGTCCAATGACCCAGAGTGTTTCAGGATCGGAGAGAATGAAACGCCAGCCGTCGATTGCGTGTGTGCCTGTATTCAGCAGTCCGGCATGCCTTTTCGCGCTGTGATGGACAGTTGTCGGTTCACCGATCGCCCCTGCAGCGACGAGTCTGCGGGTCTCTATATTTGCCGGGGCGTATCTACCTTGGTGTCCGATGATAAGTTTGACATCGTTTTCTTCACAGGCAGCAATCATAGCGTCGGCTTGTCCGAGTGAGGCTGCCATCGGTTTCTCGCCGATAATGCCTTTCACACCTGCTTTCGCCGCGGCGACGGTGGCTTCCGCCCTCGGTCCCTGCCATGTTGTGATACTGACGATGTCCAAATCCTCTTTTGCCAACATTTCGTCAACGTCGGTATAGGTAGCGGGGACATCGTATTCGTCCGAGACGCGTTGCGCGGCTTCTTCATAGATGTCCATTGCGGCTACGACCTGTGCCTTGGGCTGTGCGGTCCATGCCCTGGAGTGGGATCTGCCCATTCCGCCGCAACCAATGATTCCGACTCGGTATGTTCGATTTGCCATCTGTTTAGCCTCCTTCTATATTAGCAAGGATTCTATCAATTTTTATCCTTTCGGTCAATAAAAAAGAGACAGTTGATTTTCAGTCATCGGTGATCAGTTTTCAAATTTCTGTTATTTTTTCAAGGTTATGCACCTTTTCCGTTTCAACACAGTATCTTTAAGTATAAAAGGATTCTAATGGCTCTTGGTGGTTTTGGATTTCTTGGATAGGTGTGTATCACACGAGATGCAACGCTACCGAGTGTTCGTTAAATGAACTTTGGTAAATTTTCTGGAGGCGATTCCAATGAAATTAGTGTTCATCGGGTTAGGCATATTTTCTCTCGCTTTTCCTGCTGTGGCAGGGACATTTTTGGATACTTTTGATGACGGAGACCTTGAAGGGTGGCAGGAACTTGTCCAGTTGAATAACGCCCCCGGTTCTTGGAAGATTATTGATGATGAGCTTCACTCGGTAAGTCTTGACCTCTTTATTCGCTTCCTCATAACCGGGGATGACACGTGGAAGAATTACACACTTGAATTTGATGTCAAGCCGCTAGAAAAGCATGGTATTGGCGTTATAGCGATTGCCGCGCGGGTTAAAGAAACGTGGGTGGTGTATTGCAGTATTGAGGACAGGATAGAGATAGTTGATGGCAAAGCTCGCCCCGGATCACGGCGGAATGTTTTGGTGGTGATTTGCATGGCAGAGCGTATTCATATGGTCTTACGCTCGAGAGCCTCACGCACTTCGTTGAGATTGAATAAATGGTCAAATCTGAAGTTAACTGTTCATCAGAATACCACTGCCTTCTCGATTAATGGAAAGCAGATTATAGAACCTACGGAAATTCCCAACTTCAAAGGGGCTCTACATCCGGATTTCAATGAATTCCCCGACTTTCTAATGGGCGGTGCAGGTTTTGGTCTCGCAAATTATACAGCGAGATTCGATAATATTACCATCACTGGTAACAGTATCCCAAACAAGGGTGGGTTATCAGTATCGCCTCGGGCGAAGCTTGCAGCGACGTATGGGGAAACTTAAAACAATTTTAAAGAGTGTGCAGTGAAACAGTTATTCTGCTAAAGTGTCCCAAGCACGTGGACTGTGAAGAGTCCTACTGGCAAAATCTATTGAAGAACTAGAATCTTCCTAAGATCTTGACAAAGTCGGAAACGTTGACAAACTTTCGGATGTGTGAAAACATAAGGGAAAACGGAAGGGAGTTTTTGTATGGCAGATTATGAAGATAAAGGTTCGCAGATTCGAGTGACCAACCTTGAGGCTTTTCCGATGGGTGTGAAAGCCTACGTCAAGATTGAAACGAACATGGGTGTTACGGGATGGGGCGAGATCAACAATATGGAGACAACCGTCACCTGTGCGTTGGCGCGTTCCTTGTCGGAGCTGATTATCGGGGAAAATCCGACGCGCATTGAGCATCACTGGCAGCGGTTGTTCCGGGCACACCGCAACATCCGGGGCGGCGGATTGATGGTGCATACCATCTCCGCTATTGATATGGCGTTGTGGGATATTGCCGGGAAACTCTGGGGCGTGCCTGTCTATCGTCTACTCGGCGGTCCCTGCCGCGATAAGATTTGGAAGTATCCGAGTCCAAAGGCGATTAAGACGGGACCTGGAGGCTCTAAGCCGTTTGCTGGTTCCCCGGATGAAATCGCTGATCTCGTCCAGCGCGTGCGGGATGCACGGGAGCAGGTCGGTTCCGATGGTGCCGTGATGTTTGACGCACATAGTTGCCTGCCGCCACCGATTGTTAAACAATTCGCGAGTTATCTGCAGCCAGACGACCTACTCTTCTTAGAGGAAGCCTGGGTTCCGGGCAATATTGAAGTGATGCGCAAAATTCGGGAATCCGTTCCTGTCCCGCTCGCCACCGGAGAGCGCGACCGCACAATATGGGAAGTTCGCGAGATCCTTGAAGCGCAGGTGATTGACATCCTTCAACCCGATGTTGGACACGGCGGAGGTATTACGCAGGTCAAGAAAGTCGCAGCACTCGCCGAAGCGCATCATGTCCCGATCGCGCCGCATTGCACGATGTCCTATCTCGGTCTCACTGCGAGTTTCCACTTATCGGCGGCTGTGCCGTTTTTCCTTATCCACGAGGGCTATGAGAACGTCCTTCCAGACGGTGTTGCCCACAAAACGTGGGAGATGGACGAAGAGGGTTATGTTTCACTTCCAGAGGGACCCGGCTTAGGGGTTACTGTGGATGAAGCGAAAGTGATTGAAGTCGGACAGGAAGAGGGTAGACGTTTCACTTGGCCCGATAGTCGATTGGCAGATGGCTCCATCGCCGATTATTAGAAGTATCAGGACGGACGCAATTTTGAGGGTAGCGCGGAGACTCAGAGGACGAACCGCCAAAAAACGCATATTGTACTTTGACACAACCTAACAGGTTATGCTACCGAAGAGCACCATAGGTATCAATTTAGGCGTTTCTCAGGATATTTGGTTGCTGTGTCTTTATCAGGACTTACGCAAATTGCGTAAAAAAGCAATATATTTCACCCAAAAAGGTGTTATTTCAGTGATTTAACCCCCTAAAGAATCAACGGTATGAATGCCTTATGGCATTCCCCGCCCCTTATCAGGGGGACTTTAAGAAGAACTGCGTAAGTCCTAATAAATGTCGCCGTTGTGTAGGACTTAAACAAATCTCACAAATCTGTTAAAATGTATTTGAATCTATACAAATCTATCAGAGTTGTTTGACTGTTGCCGACTTCCTGCTTCGTTGTTTCGTGCCTCTCAACGAGGTCTTAGAGAAACTCCACAGGCGTTTTACGTCTCCTCGCAACTCGTGGCGACGATGAGAGGTCAAGCGGGACACAGATTGATAGCAGCGTTGAGGTCTCTATCTATAGAGATACCACATTCGTGGCAGTGATACGTCCGTTCAGAGAGGTCTAACTCTGCTTTCTTGTGTCCGCAGTGGCTACAGGTCTTGGAACTGGCGAAGAATTGTGGTGCTTCGGCTATCGGTATACCGCGGCGATCTGCCTTGTATTTGAGTTTGACGAGAAAGCCACCGAGTGCTGAATCCGAGAGTGCCTTGGCAAGTTTACGGTTCTTGAGCATATTGGTGATCTTGAGCGTCTCAATACCGATAGCACTTGCTTTACGGACAATCCGGAGTGTGGCTTGGTGGTGAGCGTCCTCACGGATATTGCCGATACGGGCATGGACAGCGGACAACACAGCCTTGGCTTTATACCAATTCTGACTGCCTTTCTGTCTCCGAGAGAGACGACGGTTGGCACGTGCTAACTTGCGTTCATATCGTTTTAAAGGACGCGGGTTCTTGTAGGTATCGCCATTAGAGCATGTAGCAAGTGTATTGATACCCACGTCAACACCGATACGAGGCTTATCGTTGAATAGGGGCGGTTGGTGCTTATAGTTGTTGCTATCCAGCCGTCTAACAGTGATAGACGCATACCATTTACCATTATGTTTGGACACAACAACTTTGGTGATTTCGCCAGTCCATTTGAGTTCTTCACGCATGCGTATCCACCCGATTTTAGGCAAGTTGATACGCTTTTTATAGACATCAACAGTTCCTTGTCCATTGTCTGCTTGGTAGGAGCATTTACCAGATCGGTGCTTATAGACGGGGAAACGGTTTCGTCCTTTTTTCCAACACGTGACAGCGTCACCAAGATTGTGTATCGCATTCTTGGAGGCATTCTGTGATAACTCTGAACACCAAGGGAACTTCTCACGCTTAACAGTATTGAATGCACGCTTTATCTCGCGATAATCTCGCCATTCGTCTGTATCGAGTCCTGCTTTGAAAGACGACAGGGACCAGTTGAACGCAACACGGGCATAGCCAGCGTGTTGAGACATGAGCGTGGCTTCCTTATTATTCGGATTGAGTTCTATCTTCTGTGTGCGGAGTTCCAAAAGTGAGTTCCAACTGTTGTTTTTCTTCGGCAACGATATTCTCTATTTCTTCTGCTATTTTCTTTGACTTCTGAGAACGTCGCCCATAGAGTTTCGCACAAAATACAGTCATGATTTCCATTACGTCACGTGTGAGTTCTTCTTCAAAAGAAGGCTGCTCACCTTTATTGATAATGACGACTTCTATACCTTTGAGTTCACAGATACGGAAAACGATCTCCGCACCAAAACGCAGGAGTCGGTCTTTGTGGGTGAGAACAAGACGGGATATTTGACCATGTACTATTAACTCAAGGAGGTGAAGTAAGCCTTTCTTGTTATAGTTCATGCCACTGCCAAGGTCTCTTATGATTTCAGTTTGCCACCCATTCTTATTGCAAAACGCTTCAAGGACAGCGTGCTGACGTTCTAAATCTTCCTTTTGATCAGAACTCGAGACGCGGGCATAAGCAATCGTAGGATAGGCTAAATCATTTACACCTAATAACTCTTGGAGACTATAGAGGCGAGTGCCTTTCGGTGTTCGTTTGGCAGGTTGGATAACACCACCTTCCTCCCAACGCCGAAGGGTTTGAGGATTAACACCGAGTATTTTAGCAGCTTCGCCAATCTTAACAAATCTATCATTCATACTATAATTATACCACACTTTTATAGTATTTGTCAAGTAAAATCTTACAATGTATAGAATAATTAGATATGTATAGATATGTATAAATTTGATTATATTTTAGCCTACTGCAACAAGCCCCCGATCTCGTTATCAAGAAGAACAAATACAAAATGGACCTGATTCCACCGTCCTTGATCGTTGCGCGCTATCTCCCGAAAACGCAAATCGCTATTGAAGTCATGAAGGCAAAGCAAGCGGCGGCTGTGAGTGCGTTAGAAGAATACATCGAGGAACACACCGGTGAGGACGGATTGCTTGCCGATGCCCTCAACGACAGTGGCAACATCACGGCGGGTAGCGTCAAAGCACGACTCAAGGCACTCACACCCGATTTGATGACGCTCCAAGAGACACAGGACGACGACGGGGAACGGAACGCCTTGACGCATTGCCTCTCCCTCCTTGATGCGAAATCCAAAGCGGACAAAGCCGTAAAGGATGCCCAGCTCGCACTGGATACAGAGGTATTGGCACACTACGTCACGCTCACCGAGGACGAAATCAAGGAGATTGTCGTTGAAGATAAATGGGTCGCCAGTGTTCAATCGGCAATTACGAGTGAAGTTCAGCGGCTGACGCAGATACTCACAGCGCGCGTCCAAGAACTGGAAGAACGCTATGCGGATTCGTTGCCGGTGTTGGAGTATGCAATGGCACGAAATTCGACATCATCCAAATACCATTTTTGTGCTGGCGATGTTCTTTTCGGCCGGCTTCGTCCATACCTTCGTAAGTTCTGGCATGCTGATCGGGATGGTATTTGTACGACTGAAATATGGCCACTAATGGTCAATAGGAATCAAATAGATAGTGGTTTTCTATATGGTATTGTGCAAAGCGATCCGTTCATTGCAGCAGCGAGCATCTCTTACGGAACACGTATGCCACGGGCGGATTGGAACGTAATGCGAAATTTTGAAATTTCCTTACCGGAAATTCAGGAACAACGCGCCATCGCCGCTGTCCTCTCAGATATGGATGCTGAGATTGTCGCGTTGGAGGAGCGTCGAGACAAGACCCATGCCATCAAACAGGGCATGATGCAGCAGCTCCTCACAGGGCGGGTGCGGTTGTCTGAATCGCGGATTTGCACGGATGATGCGAATTAACGCGGATTAGGAACATTGGTATTTGTCGTGTCCTCTGTCTGAATGAGGATTATAGGATTTTCAGGATTCGTTGGGTTTCGCTTTGCTCTATCCAATGGATGATTTTATATATTTATGAGGAAAATAAACGAACATAGCACTCCGCTGGAGTGCGGGAGTTGAGGACACCATTTTCTATAGACATATTGCTCCGTGCGGGAGTTGAGGACACCATTTTCTATAGACATATTGCTCCGCTGGAGCAAAGAGAATTATTGAAGAGATGGGGATAGGAACATTAGACATGATCCGCCGTTGCAGTCCCGTAGGTTGGGTTGAGCGAAATAGAGAAAGGCGGTCGCAACACCCCAAATATTTTTCAACAACAACAGAGGACATTAAACGACATTAGAGACACAGCGAAACCCAACTTGATACTGAGATGCTCGGAACTGGTATTGAGGATCGTTGGGTTTCACTCCATTGCTTTACAACGGTAAGTGTATGGACAGACAACTTATTTTCCGTGAGGCGATAGCTCTCTGGTATTATCCATTCAACCCAACCTACAATGCTACGATGCCGTTTTTTCTAAAATTGACACCTATGGGTTTCGCAAGTTCAACCAACCTACGATTTTACTGAGATATTTACATATCTTTATAATTCACTATAAATGGAGAAAGTAAATGAGTTCACCTAAAGCTTTTCTTTTGTACGTGAAAGAAAATGAACCGATTGTTAGGTTTCTTGATCAGGTCCTTGCGGACTATGGTATTGATGTAGTTACCAACTATAAAAATATAGATGGTGGCTCTAATTGTAAATCCACAGGAAGCATTAGCATCTCCCGGCGAGATAGAAATCCTAAAAGAAGAGGATTTCTTTCACTTCATGAATACCATAAAACACTTGGGATTTACTGCATCCAAGGTTGCACGTAGAGATCTTAAAAGTTTGTTATCTATCAAAATTTTGAACCTCAATTTAGATAAGGAATGTAAATGACAAAAACCCACGAAGTCCTGGAAGCAACACTTGACAGATGTGCTTCCAAAGTGCGCCTGTCAACAAGAAAACTCTCGTGTATGTCAAATGGAGTAGCAACGTTGAGGTATTAAATGCCATTACCTAATCTGAATCATGAGGGTGAATTGCCGGAAGGGATACACCAGGCAACGATTGATGAAGTCATTGCTCAATTCGGTAGCGGAACAGAACAACGGATAATTGTGACTGAGCGTTTGAAACGCATCTATCAACTAACTAAAGAAACAGGGCACCTTCAGCAATTACTTATTTTTGGGAGCTATATTACGGCAAAATCTAACCCCAACGATATAGATATCGTTATTATCTTTGACGACGATTTTGATATAGCAGCTTGTAGTGAAGATGTCAAAAAACTCTTGAGCCATCAACAAGCAGCAACCGAATTTGGTGCCAGTGTTTTCTGGATACGTCCATCATTACTGTTTTTAGAAACGATTGATGAGTTTATAGCAGGTTGGCAAGTTAAACGTGATGGAACTCGCCGTGGTATTATAGAGGTGAGAGAATGATTCAAAACGATAAAGAACTCAAAACAAGTCAACAACGTATTGTCTATTTTCAAGACTTACTCTTGCAATTGCGTGTTAACGCCTCCGCAGAAGAATTTTCGCTCGTCTCAAGTGGGTACCGAGCGGAAATAGAAAAGATGCAAGAGGAAGTTTTAGAATACCTGACTCGTCATGTATCTGAGCCGATACAAGGGACAAAGGCGTAAGTGCCGGCAGTGCGGAAGGTAAGCAATGCCCTTTATCCGTATCTTTTATTGGTGACATCCAGCGAAACCGTTCGGATGCCCTTCAACCGAGCGACGAATTCTTCGTTTTCGTCGATGAGTGTCACCGCACCCAGTCGGGTAAACTCCACAAAGCCATGAAGACCCTCTTACCCGAAGCCGTCTTTATCGGGTTCACAGGCACACCGCTGCTGAAAAGCGACAAGCCCCTGAGTCTTGAGACCTTCGGTCAATACATCCACACCTACAAATACGACGAGGCAGTCGCCGATAAGGTCGTGTTAGACCTACGTTACGAGGCACGCGACATCGACCAACAGGTCACCTCACAGAGAAGACTCGATCAACTCTTTGAACTCAAGACCCAAGGGTTGACTGACATCGCCAAGGCGCATCTCAAAAAGCGGTGGGGCACCATGCGGGGAGTCTTCAGTTCAGCCGATCGACTCAACAAAATCGTCGCCGATATTGAGTTCGACATGGAGCGATACCCGCGTCTGAAAAGCGGACGCGGCAATGCCATGCTTGTTTCTGATAGCATCTATTCCGCCTGCCGACTCTTTGAACTGTTTCAACGGACGGAACTCGCAGGGAAGTGCGCCATCGTGACATCTTACAAACCGACGCCAAATTCCATCAAAGGTGAGGAGACAGGCGAGGGACTCACCGAGAGACTCCTCAAAAATGAGATTTACCGAAAGATGCTCGCCGCACACTTCAACCAATCCGAAGACGAAGCCGCAATGCGGCACCTGCTGGATACCTACATCCGGGCGGAGGAGAGCCAGACACTCTCGGCGTTTGAGGATATGACACTGGTGGAGTTGATCGTTGAGCAGGGAAGAACGGCACTCGACCTGCTCCCTGAAAGTATCCGTAACAGCGAAACCGCAACCCCAGAGACCATCGAAAACAACGTCCGACAGGTCATCGTTGAGAAGACCCCAGAAAACCCGAAGTATTACGAGGAGTTGTCGGAAGTGATCGATGCACTCATCCGTCGTCGTCGGCAAGAAGCCATAGAATACGAAGCGTATTTGGCGCGGATCTTAGACTTGACTGAAAAGATTGGTCAATCAGAAACACAGGGAGCATATCCGCCCGAGATCTGCACTCAGGCACAGCGAGCGTTGTTCGACAATATAGTTCCAGACGTTTCAGGGCTTCAGGAAACTGACAACGCGCGAGCGGCAACAAGCCACATTCACAAAGCAAGACCGGCAATCGCAACGCGAATTTGTGACAGGGGAAAGCCACTATTTTGCTGGCAGACGCTACCGACTTGATGTTGTAGAGCGAGATGCTCCACCGAAAGTCTGGCTCCCCAACAACACAAAGATTGCACTCAGTGTGCGTCCTGACTCTGATCAGGACACACGGGAGGCGGTCATGCATCGCTGGTATCGCCAGCATCTTCAGGCGCAGATTCCGCCGCTCCTTGAGAAATGGGAGCCGAAAATGGGCGTGTCGGTCAATGAAGTACGGATTAAGAAGATGAAAACGCTCTGGGGGTCTTGCAATATTGAGGCAAAACGTATCTGGCTGAACCTTGAGTTGGCGAGGAAATCTGAGTCATGTCTGGTGTATATCTTGGTGCATGAGATGGTGCATCTCTTGGAGCGGAAGCATAACGATCGGTTCCGTGAGCTGATGGACGGGTTTCTACCGCAATGGCGGACCTATCGGGATACACTCAACCGCGCACCGCTGGCGCATGAAAGTTGGCGGTATTGATTAAAGATACCGTAACCCCACGGATACCTTCCTTTATTTTTCCCTAAAACAAAAAATTTTAGATAAAATGCATTTTATGCAACCTTACCCCCCTTAAAATACGACATAGCGTCACAAGGCATTTCGGCGAAGCTTGTAAACTGAAACTTGCTATCAGATGACTGGAGGGTAATTGTGAAAAACGAAGATGTTGATTTGGTTCAACGCGTCTTATCGGGCGATGAAAGGGCGTTTACTGCCCTGGTGGAAAGACACCGAAAATGGGTACATTCGCTCGCGTGGCGTGAGATCGGTGATTTCCATGCCGCACAAGAAATTACGCAAGACACCTTCATTCAGGCGCATAAGTCGCTTCCAAGTTTGAGAGACCTGAATCGTTTTTCAGGCTGGTTACACGTCATAGCAAAGCGTCAATGTATTGAATGGCTACGGCGGAAGCCGATGATGATGCAGTCACTGGATGCGATGCCGAATGCCGAATTAGAGAGGCTATCCTATGCGCGATATCTTGACGAAGAACAGGCGCAAGCCTCAACAGATGGACTGCGTGAAGTCGTGGAGCGTCTCCTCCAAAAACTGCCTGTTAATGAGCGTTCTGTGATGGTATTGCACTATTACAAAGGTTTGACGTGTGAAGAAGTGAGCGCGCTTTTGGATGTATCGCTGAATACGGTAAAAAGTCGGTTGTATCGCGCTCGAAAACGATTGGAAACGGAGGAATCAATGCTTCGTGAGACCTTAGACACAAATATCTTAAAAAGCGAACGGCGGTGCGTTGACTTTCAAGCGACTGCGGCAACGGAAACCGGAAAACACTTAGCAGAGGGTGGTTTCAATTTCAACCATACCGATAAGGTTTTTACGTCTTCTGGCTTCCATACGAGAGGACGCAGTGATGGGGATCCGTCACCGATGTATATGCTGCTGCACTATCTTAACCACGGTGGAATTGACATCTTTAGATTTCCTTTGGTGGTCGGCAGTTCTTGGGAGCAGGGAGGTGCTTGGAAATCAGAGGCGACGTCAACCTTAGAGGACTGCGAAACGGTAAGTGTCGCCGCGGGTACTTTCTCGGCGTGCCTGAAGCACAAAACTGTTTTCACGGACGCTGACGTTGAGATCGTTGAGGGGGCCGATGCTGAATTGCGAGACGCGCTTGTAAACGGGACGCGTTATCTCTGGTTCGCCAAGGGTGTTGGACTTGTGAAGATGCGCTATGAGCACTCGAATGGTGTTGTCACGGAAGCCGAATTGATTAAGCATGAAATTCCGCTTCAGTCGGAGGCACCGCACACAGTACGAGAGTCGCGTGTGGACTCTCGGGACAATGTGTCGGGTGACCTCCGAGACGAGGGGTATCTCCCCGCACAAATAGGTACACAGTGGACATACAAATGGCATAACACCTATCGCAAGGAAGCCGTTATTGAGCAGTGGCGCGTCATCAGGAATTTCCGGCGGTTAGAGAATCTTGAAGACCCGATGGAACTTGCCTCGGCAAGGTATGAGGTCAAAATTGATGCTGATGAACCGCGCGTAGCGACCGTCAAATGTGTACTTACACCGAAAGTTAACAGCGACACAGAAGGGGAGCAAAAACCGTTGCTGCTATCCATGAGCCGTTTTGGGACTGAATGGCTGGATGGTGGATATGGTCATTATCTGCAGGACTTGACTGTTACCGATGCGAATGGAAAGGCATTGGTTATTGAGGAGATCGATAAAACGCAGTGGGCGATTCAAACGCGCGATGAATCGCCTGTAACACTGCACTACAAAGCACAACTCAATCACGATGAGCGGGAATGGCATTGGGGTCGGGATGAAGCCCCTTATGCCCAGGATGACTGTGTTTTCTGGCCCGGATATGCGCTGTTTATTGTTGGTGAAGTAGACGATGTTGAATTGTGTGTTGATGTGCCTGATAATTGGTCGGTCTCAGTCCCTTGGGAACGGAGTGAGCCTAATAGACATCGTTTCATTATCACAGATCAGAACGACCTGATGTATGCGTATCTCGTGTTCGGCGAACATGCTGAACGTCTGGTAGAAACTGAGGCGGAAACCAAGATTGTACTTGCTCTTGGTGGGCATCTTAAAGGGGCTATGGATGAAATAGCGCAAATTGTTGGGGCACTTCTCCGTATGTATTCAGGGATTTTCGGCGGTGCTCCAAAAGATCAACTGCTGTTTGCCGCAAACCCTTATGGCGAAAAAGGATATAGGAGCGGTGGTGCTTCCCGACGTAGCATGAGTATTCTGATAGGTGAGACCTTAGACGAAGCCAACAGAGGTTTTTGGCTACCGCTGATAGCACGCTTGGTTTGCTATCTCTGGAATGGAAGTTATATTGATATTCGGGAAGGAACAGGTGCCATCGGTTTTAAGGAACAAGAATACTGGTTTTGTGCCGGTTTTACGCAGTACTATTCAGAAGTCGTCTCTGTTCGCCTGGGACTTACTTCCGAAACCGATTTTCTCAGAAATTTGGAACGGACGTGGGAGGCGTATCTGTCTCGACAGGGACAGCTTTCTATCTACGAGGCAGGGGAAGACAAATCCGCCAACCGAGAACTCGTCTATGACGGTGGGAGTCTGATTGCTGCGGCTTTGGACTTACAGATTCGTTCACTCACAGAAAATCGGCGCAGTTTAGACGATGTAATGGAACAGATGTATCGGAAATTTGGTCTCACCGGTGTTCCGTATACAATGACCGATGTCATCAGGATTGTGAGTCGAATCACGGGTAAGGATTTTAAGCCGTTCTTCCGCAAATATGTGACCGGGACGGAACAGTTGCCTTTAGAGGAATACCTTAAAGAGGCGGGTGTGGATACTAAGATAGAATTTGGTGAAAGACTGCCTCGTTTAGGTTATATCGTGCATGAAATGCTCGGTATTGGTGGATTTGGGGGACCTCCGGGTGGAGGTATGTTTATCGACAGTTCACTCCAGTATCAAGACAACGATCAGTTGGTAGCCCTTGATGGCACGCCAGTGAAAACGTTTGACGACATCAGAAGGGTTGCCAAGGATTGGAAAGTCGGTGATGTTGTGGAACTGACCCTTGTAAGGGAGGGCGAAGAGATTGTCCTACCTGTCACCTTAAGAGGGGACGCGTCTAAGAAACCACCGTTGGAGGCGGATACTATTGATGTTACCATCACGAGGGGGACCGAGCGGAGTGATTTGCAACACGCCATCTGGTCAGGAATGTTGGGCAACAGTCATGGTAAATTTTAGATCGCCAAATGATTCAGTTCTGTAGATGCTTGTGGGTGGGATTATCCGCCTCAAACACACACTGCGCCGCAGACAGTTTTCCTTGGGCTGCGGTCTGTTCCACCCAATGGGTGGGAATACCATTTGTCCACTTTTCCGGTTCTGCATCCGGGTCGGGCGTTCGATACGCCATAAGGAGTCCCCATCGAGTCGTCGTTCCCGGTTTTCGATAACCCACATAATGCGGCATGTGATGGACAAAGGACACCATGCTTCCGGGCGGTAGCGAGAGGTGTACAATTTCTAATGGTTTCCTTGTAAAGGCGTGGATCTTACCCTTCAACCACCCTGCTTTCATGGCAGCGTCATCATCGGGCCGTTCTGTGCTCCATTTGTACGGAATGCGATAGAGATGCGCGCCAGGAATAATTGCGAGTTCTCCACCATCTTCGATGGTTGCCCCTTCTGGATAGCACAGCGTCCGAATACACTGTCGTTTTAGAAATTCAGTGGTCAGGGCGTTTCCAGTTCCAATGGGGTCCTCAACTTCGTACTGCCCATCCCGATACTGATGTGCATGCCATCGACGCCCTTTTGAACCGATCGCCCGGTTGAGCATAAAACAGTGGTCAAGTATGAATCGGTCCCCGAAAAGTTTCGTGAAGAGTGCCATCATTTGCGGGTGAGCACTGGTCACATCCATGATAAAGTCGTCATATCCAGCAGGGAAGTATTCCGGCATAACGCCTTGCGACTCGAACCCATGTGTGACCAACGCGGCTCCCGGTCCGAATAGCCCGTGGGTGTGCATATATCGACGCAACTCAGCGGTTCTGAGGAAACCCGGCATTTGCTCTGAACCTCCACAGCACGCTGCCAGAAACTCCGGTGTGATTTGTTCTGGCAAAGGTGGAGGAAATCCTCGCGCCTCAAAGTCGATAGCACTCCACTCCGTATCCATGAGGATCGCATCGTTCATCTGCTGTAACTTCTGCAAGCTATCTGTCCACCGTTTACGGGCAGCGTCCGTCAGTATCCCTTCCCACACCCAATATCCATCGCGTTCAAACGTAGCACGATCAAACGCCTGAAGCACTTCTGATCGTAACAGATCGTCCACACGGTTTTCTGGGGAATAGTTATGCGTAGATAAGGTATCCATTCACGCCTCCTTTGCCGCGAAAATTCAGGTTGTTTAGGGTGGATTATGAAACTAAGTAAACACCTTGTAGCGGAAACCCCTTTGTGGGTGCCCGAAAACTCACGGGTCGTAATGTCCAAGTCATTCTGAAATTTACAAAAATTAACGGGAATTCTATAAAGGTTTAAGCTTATCTCATTATACCAAAGGGGTTCTCTTTATACCATGCTTTTATGGAATTTACGTTATAAATAGCAAAAAATTGGCATAAAATTCATTTTATGCAACCTTTCCTCCCTTAAAACGCGACATTACACCGTAGAGGCAGTTTACTTAGGAAAATAGGCAAGAAAAAGGCAGTATGGGAAAGAATAGGAAACAACTTAAACATACTTAAACATGCTGAATTTGAAACCTAACGAATTGAAAACCGCAATACCAATTTTGTCTATGATAAGCAAGATTGATCTTTCTTTTATATTTAACATTTTCCGATGGTTTTCAAACCGTCGGGATGGAGGTCAAAAAGATGAAAAATCAGAAGAGTCTTTTAGTGGGGATTGCCGCTTTGTTAATTAACCTGGGTTGCGGAATGACTTTGTGGATGCTGTGGTCGCCGACCAGCCTGGAATTCTTGCAAAATTTGATGATTAACCTGGATTGGGGGATAACTGCCGCTTTTGCCCAGGATATCCCGCAACGTATCACGAGGATTGATGTTGGAGATGTCAAACCGGGTGGCAAATTAACGATTGATTCAGAAATTGGCACAATTAACGTGCAAACTGCAGACACGGATGAGGTTAAAGTTATCGTCACGAAAGAAGTTGAAGGAAAACTGGACAGTGTCGCTCAAAAAGCACTTGATGATTTTGAAGTAACACTTGAACAGAACAATTCCGATATCCACATTCAAGGAGAGTTTAAACGCGATCGTCAATACTGGATGAAAGAAGGGCACCCATTGCGGCTTCATTTTCAGGCGACAGTGCCGTATCAATTTAACGTTGATCTGAAAACCACATCTACCGGAGCTATTCACGTTGACAACCTTGAGGGTACTGTGAGAGCGGAGACTTCTATTGGCAACCTCCGTTTTGGTGAGATCCAAGGTACCGTCTGGGGAAAAACAGGGGGGCCTGGTAGTATCACCTTAAAAGGGAGTCAGAGTGATATAGATTTAGAATCTGGTGTTGGGAATATTGAGTTGGTTTCTGTTGCTGGAAAGGTCGTCGCTAAGACGGGTGGTCCTGGCAAGATTGTGCTAAAAGAGTGTCGGAGTGATATAAATGTAGAGTCTGGCGTTGGAAATATCGAGTTAGGTTCGATAACAGGAGAGGTCATTGCCAAGACGGGTGGTCCTGGCAAAGTTGTGCTAAAAGAGTGTCAGAGTGATGTAAATGTAGAATCTGGTGTTGGGAATATTGAGTTGGTTTCTGTTGCTGGAAGGGTCATTGCCAAGACGGGTGGTCCTGGTAAGGTTATGCTAAGAGAGTGTCAGAGTGATGTAAATGTAGAATCTGGTGTTGGAAATATTGAGTTAGGTTCGATAACAGGAGAGGTCATTGCCAAGACGGGTGGTCCTGGCAAGGTTGTGCTAAAAGAGTGTCAAAGTGGTGTAGACGCAGCGTCTGGCATTGGGAACATCCACGCTGAAATTCCAACACAGCTGATGTATCCATGGACTTTACGGACATCGGGTCCTGGAAAGATAGAGGTTGTGCTCAGTTCCAGCACTGCTGTAAACATAGATGCCGAAACGCGTGGATCCATTTCAAGCGACATTCCGATTCAAGTTCAAGGTCTTTTGACAGAAGATAAATTGAAGGGAGCTCTCAATGGTGGTGGACCGTTGCTGAAGCTTCGGACATCTCTGGGGGAAATACGCCTAAAGCAGAAAAGCGCGGAAGATAAACATGAAAAAGGACGGCGCTGATCTAATTCGGCGCATATAGAATATGATTTATCAAGGTAGTGCTATATAAACCAAATTGAGGGAATCAAGAGACGACGAGCAGTTTCGTTCTTTTGCCTATGTTAATGATCCTTACGGATTTTTCAAAGTTAAAACAGGGATATTCACAATACGAATCGGAGGTAATACCAATGAGATGGATAGCATTTCTTTTTATCGCTGTACTGTGCGCAACAAACCAAGGGACTGCTGAACTGCAAGATGACCTCGTCCTTTACTTTACCTTTGACAAGGTAAAAGGTAAGAAAATTCTGGATGCCTCTGGTAACAATCTGGATGCCGATGTCATTGCAAATGTAGATTTTGTCGAAGGCAAGTATGGCAACGCTATGCATATTGCTGCTGAACCGGAAGATGATAATTGCGTCCATATCCGCGCTACCGATGCCTTGAAAATCGAAAATGAGATAACAATGATGGCGTGGGTATATAATGAGGATTGGGTCAAGAATTCGGGGCAATGGTTTGACAAAGGTAGCCAGGTCATAGAGATAGAGAAGAAATCCTATGGTATGGGACTTTTCAATGATGTTGGGGCATTCAAGGGCCCAAATATCAGCATGTTATTAGGCGGAATCCAAGGTGTGTGGAGCTTCACTACTTCGGGCCCAATGGTAGATAAGAGGTGGCATCATATCGCTGGGACCTACGATGGTGAGACTGCAAAAATCTACTTGGATGGCAAAATCCGCTCCAAAGTTGACGCGGTATTTGAGTTCTCTGGAACTAATGATCTGGACCTTCGCATTGGGTGTGCCAAGGCTCATCCGCAGTATACCTTCAAGAACGGTTCGATTGACCAAATTGGTCTCTGGCGACGCGCTCTCACCCAAGCCGAAATTGAAGAGGCGATGAAAAGTTTTCTCGCGGTTTTACCCAAAGACAAAGTTACCACCGCTTGGGGTGCTATAAAGCGTTCGGTATGGGAGAATTGATACTAAAATCTTTCAAGGGGAGAAAACAATCATGAGATTTCCAAACTTCAAACACCCGCTTATGGCTTTCGTTGGGGTTTTGGCACTTTTACTTGTTGCATCCTTGTCCAGTGGTGCTGAGGAGAACGCGAGCACTCTCTCCGGACACGTTGTCGATATGGAGGGACATCCCGTTTCCGAGCTCACGTTGGGAATTCAGCCGATTGACATGATTGAGGGTGAAATGTGGCAGATGCCCACACCAATGCAACAATCACGGACCGATGCAGCGGGGAACTTCCGAATCAACGACATCGTTCCGGGACGCGCGAAATTGGTGGTGGTCCCAAAAACAGGAACCTTTGAATCCGATAAAGAGATTCACGCTATTGAGATTGGAGGCTTGCGTTTCTTGCCAATTGACCATCCTAATTTCCAGATATCGCATGAGCAGCGTATTAGGTTCCTTTCTACTTTTGAAGTCGAACCGAAGAAAGTGTCAACCATCGGTGGCATCCCGCTTTACATCAAGTCAGGGATGGCTATCAAAGACATAACCGTAACGGTGCGTCCCCGAATGCGCGTCCGCTGTCGAGTCCTTTTGGCGGATGGAACACCGTTAACCGACGCAGCCGTAACGTTGCACCTAAACTATCGGAGTTTAGATGGTGTGAATAGCGGGAGGGCAGCAGAAGTCCAACCTATACAGATTCGGATGGCTACATTGTGATGTATATGAATTTGCCCGCGTTTTGCACAGTATCTATAGAATATCAAGGGGACACGGCAATGGGGGAAACGTTTAAGATCGGGGAGGGACAACGCCGTCATGATTTGGTTTTCCAATTGAGCAAGGCTTCAATGCCGCCTGTTCCGGATGCGCCAACGCCACCTCTGAAGGATGTCCAAGTACCGCCATCAGCCCCATCTATACCAAAAGAGGTTCAAGCCCCGCCAGTCCCACGGATGCCTGACTCGATAGGGACGTGGGTGGTGAATCCTACCAACGGACATGCTTACAAAAGGATTCAATGTAAGACGTGGAAGGATGCCCGCGCAATGGCGGTTGCTGAAGAAGCACATCTCGTGTCGATTAACAATGAAGCGGAGCAGAAGTGGCTCGTGGAGGTATTCGGACGGGATCCGTTTTTGATTGGACTGACGCGTCTGGAAAATCAGACCGAATGGCAGTGGACGAGTGGAGAACCAGTTACCTACACCAACTGGGCACTTCGGGGATTGGCCACGACTCGGGATGCGCGCGTATTTGTGAGCATGATAGATGGGAAATGGCGTATCGGGACACCTGAGAGTTTGCAAGGTGTTGGCATTGCACTCCTTGAAAAAGAGGTTGATCGCCTTGATAAACCTTTGGAAAACAGGTAGAAGGACAATATTGTTACGGCACGACGGAGCGTGCCTACTACTATGGGATAAGATAAGTTTATGCGGACACTATGGCTCGTTATCCAACGCGAATTCGTTTCAAATGTGTTAACATCCCGGTTTATGATTGGGTTTATCGTGTGTGTGCTTTCAACCGCCGTTGCCGTTTTTGTTCAAGTGGATGATTATGAGAAGCGTTTGTCGGGGTATAATACTGCCGTCCGGGAGGCGGAGGCGGAAGCAGGGGAGTGGGATCTCTATGTCGACATCAAGCCGCAAGCGCACCGAAAACCGAATCCTTTGAGTATCTTTAACGTCGGAACGGAGAATGACGGTGCGAATACGGTCACCGTCCAGTTGGGAATGCCTATCTTTGAATTCTCCTCCCCTATGTGGGCAGCACCGACGCAGAAGCGAGGTTCAGACAACCCTTTCCTTGCGATGTTTCTTTCCGTTGATGTGGTTTTTATTTTCAAAATCGTGCTGAGTGCGTTAGCGATTCTATTCGCTTACAATACTATTTCAGGAGAGAGGGAAGATGGCACGCTGAAACTTGTGTTGTCCAATGCGATACCGAGAGACACAGTCGTTTTAGGAAAATATCTCGGCGGGATGCTGTCGCTGTTCCCGATTGTTGTGGTGAGTTTAATTGTGGCACTGCTAATCGCTGTTTCCTCTCCGGTCACTGGCTTTGATGGGAACGATATTGCCCACATCGTCCTGATATTTGGAGTCTCATTGTTGTACGTGTCAACGTGGTATCTTCTGGGACTGCTCTTGTCAGTTTGGACAAGGGAAGCCGCGACGACGCTAATCCTTTCGATGTTCGTCTGGGTGGTTCTGACGAGTGTTCACGCAAATGTCGTAACTTTTGCGGTGGATAAATTCTCGCCCTATCAGTCGCAATCTGAAGGGACATTTCTCCAACCTGCCTTCGATGTCTGGGACGAGTACAAAAGGGAACGGGATGCCTACTTCAAACAGAGAGGCTACGACGATTTGCAAGCGTCAATTACTTGGGAACCTGAGACGAGTTCAACAGGGTTAGGCTCGCATTCCTATACTGGAGGCTATTTCAGAATAAGGCGTTATAGCGTTACAAGTGTTGACAAGGCAGATACCACTATCTTCCAAGAACTTTTAGGGTATCAAGAACGGCTTCGGAGTGAATATGCGGGTAAAGCAGAAGAAATTCTTAACAAACCTGCGGAAGCGCGCGAAAAGGATGCCAAGTTCGCAGACGCCCTCTCCCGTATCTCCTTCGCGGACGTATATCACTTCGCTGTCGGGACGATAGCCGGGACTGACCGGCAAAGTTATAATGACTTTATTGAAGGCTCCAGAGCCTATAAACGTGAGATTGTTGAATATCTGAAGGATAAGGGAGCGTTTTCATCGCGGGCGTGGTTCTCCACGGATAAGGGGACTGCGGATTTGGCAGATCTGCCTGTTTTTAAGCATAAAAGGCTTTCTCTCTCAGAAAGTTTCGCCCGTGCGTCGGTGGATATTTTGATTTTATTCGCGTGGAATATTCTTCTATTCATGACGGCTTATGTGTCGTTCCTTCGATACGATATGAGTTGAAAAGGGGTGGAAAATGATATTACACATTGCAAAAAAAGAAATTCATCACAATCTCACGACACTCCGGTTTGCGTTGATGATAATCCTACTACCCGTTTTGTTTGTGGCGAATGCGCTAATCTATAGCCTTGGCGATAATGGTTATACCACGCAGATTAATGCCTATAACCAACAGGTGACACAGAATCGGGATCATATTACAGAGCAGGCGAGCGTAAGTTTAGCGGAGTTAGCACTGAGGGGACCTGGAGATATCCCGAAACGTCCGAGCCGTCTGATATTCTGTGCCGGTGGTGTTAATGAAGTCGTGTCGCGTTCTATTAAATTGAAAAGCGATTACAATATTAGTCGAAGTAGCGGTATTGAGGATGAGGATTACGCGTGGCGACATCCATTGAGATTGGAGTATGAGGTTGTCAGTTCTGGCAGCAATTCAACGGGACGCGTCAAAATCAACTGGGTCTTCATTGGTGTCCTGATGAGTTTCTTTGCGATCTTGTTCACATTTGACACTATCGCTGGGGAACGGATGCGCGGGACGCTAAGTCTGATAATGTCGAACACGGTCTCGCGCGGACAGGTATTGTTAGGTAAATATCTCGGTGCATTTGTAACAGTCTTTCTGCCGCTTGTTATGGGTGTTCTCATGAACCTCTTAGTCGTTCTCCTCATTGGAGGTATTCCATTTGACGGAAGTGATTGGCTGTGCATTTTGGGGATGGTTGGATTGTTTGCGTTGCTCGTTTCTATTTTTATTTTTCTCGGGCTTTTTTTCTCAAGTCGCGTCTCAAATGCCATTACAAGTTTAGTGTGGCTCTTACTCACTTGGGTTTTTTTGGCGTTTGTGTTTCCGAGTCTGCTCGGGATCTTTGTCGGTAATCTGAATCCGATTCCATCTGTTGATGAGGTTTCCATGCGAAGACGGGCACAATTGGACCAAATCGAGGACCAATGGCAACGGGAGCCGAAAAAGAAGTTAAGAAAATCACCTGCCATTGAAAGACCAGCCGTGGCGCGCCTCTGGGCGACATACTTCACCGAAATCAGTGACACGGAGACCCAGATCGCCGATGGACACATCGACCAGCAACTTCAACAGGTACAACTCGCCCGTGATCTCACCCAAATTTCTCCAATAGCGACTTTTCAATATGCAATGGAAGGACTTGCGAACACGAGTATCGTCGGTTATATGAATTTTGTCAAGCAGGCACGCCGCTATCGGCAGACGTTTATAGACTTCGTTCAAACGGAAGACCAGAGTGATCCAGAGAGCCTCCATATCTATCCTGTGAAAGAGGGATTGTCTCAGAAACCTGTAGATCCGAATGCTGTTCCCGTGTTTTCGGAGCAGATTTCCTATCGCAGTGTGTTATCTCAAGTCGGTTTATTGGTGTTGTTTAACCTACTCTTCTTCATTATGGCGCAGGTCTCGTTTTTAATGAGCGAGGTTAAGTGATACGTTTACAACTTAGCGGGTTTGTGTGTTTTCGGTACGGTTAGACGCAGGTTATCATAAAGTCCAAAAACATGGAGAGACGTTCGTTAGTGAGATTTCATTGAGTAGTAATTTCCGAACTTACGATAAATCGCCCTACTACAAGCAGCCCCGTTTGTAGTAGGGCGATTCATTGCCTATCAATAATCCTATTTAAGTCAAATTGATAGTGAAAGAAAAATTTCTCCTTCTAACCGAACCTCTCTGAAAATTTGAGAATAAAATGCAACTTTTTTGAAACTCGTTTGTAGTAACAACAACCTCAAAATGCGCGGAGAGGATTGGAGCAATTCATTTCAGGAAACACGCTTGAAGATCGCTCCTATAGGTTAGATTAAAAAAACGAAAAATTCGAGGAATCTATCATGTTGAAAATATTTCGTGTCGTTTTGAGTTTGTTACTCATTTTCGGCTTTAGTGTAACGCTGGTCGGGAAAGAAGAGGCAGACACCTATTTCCCACACGCGCTGGGAAGCTACTGGGTTTACGAAGATCAAGATGGAAACGAATTAACACGTCGTGTCATTAAAAACAAAGATATCGACGGAGAGACGTATCATGCCTTCAGTTATGAACCTGCTTTAGAGGATTGGGCAGATTATGACTATCACATCCACCCGCATCTCTATCAAATTGGTGAAGAGCGGGTTACGTTCTGGGTCGGTGATGATGTAGAGAAAGCGGTCAAGGCGCGTCTTACCAAAGAGGTGGAGGCCTTCGGCAAAATACATGAGGCGAATTTCGATCTCCTTTACGAGATCGAAGTGGAGGCGGCAGACTCGTTCTATGTGCTTCCAAGGTCTGTTACCTTCAACGAAGAGTGGGACGCAGCACAGATAAAAGCCAAAGTCACGATGACACCTGATCCGCCGCAAGATCCTGAAGAAATCATATCTGAGTTCACTATTGTTGAAACAGGCAAAGTCCTAGGCACGGAAAGTGTTGAAACGTCCGCCGGCACTTTTGAAGATTGTTTGAAAATTGTATATCAGACAAAGACAGAAGTGGAAGTGTCCCCTCCGAGTGAGGTGCCAAATCCGTCCGGCGAATCCGTTGCAACGCTGTGGGTAGCCCCCAACGTCGGAATTGTCAAATTTCACCAAGAAGCGGAGGATATCCTTCTGACAATTATAACGCACTCTCAAGTTAAGGCTTCAACCACGGTTAAAGCCCTTGAATTAAAGAGGTATGAAGTCAAATCTACTGATTCTAAAGGCAGATAGATAACTTTCCAGCTATCGCCAATCAAGTATCAGAATGGCAATATTTCATGATGCGCTGTCTTTAGGAAACCGCTGCAGATGTCATTCTGCGAATGAGGTGTATTAAATGCATACGCTTTGGCTTGTTATCCAACGAGAATTCGTCTCAAATGTGCTAACCTCCCGATTCATGATCGGGTTTATCGTGTGTCTGCTTTCAACGGCTGTCGCCGTTTTCGTTCAGGTGGATGATCACGAAAAGCGGTTGGTCGGATATAACACGGCTATCCGAGAATCCCAAGCAGAACCCAAAAATTGGAAACTCTACACCGATATTAGTGCAAAGGTGCACAGAAAACCGAATCCGCTCGGCATTTTTGACATCGGGATGGAAACCTCTGGTGTAAATACGGTCGTTGTTGAGCCTGATAAACCGATTTGGATACGGGATAGTCGTTCCCCCGGTTGGGGCGAAACGACTCAAAAGATGGGAGCAGACAACCCTTTTCTCGCGATGTTTCTCTCCGTTGATGTGGTTTTCATCTTTAAGATCGTACTCAGTGCGTTAGCGATTCTGTTTGCTTACAACACAATTTCGGGCGAAAGAGAGGATGGCACACTGAAGCTCGTGTTATCCAATTCGATACCGAGGGACACAGTCGTTTTGGGGAAATACCTCGGTGGTATGTTATCGCTGTTCCCGATTGTTGTGGTGAGTCTAATCGTAGCACTTTTAATCGCTGTCTCTTCTCCAGTTACTGGCTTTGATGGAAGCGATATTGCCCATATCGTCCTGATATTCGCTGTTTCGCTGTTGTACGTGTCAACGTGGTATCTTTTGGGACTGCTCTTGTCTGTCTGGACGAAAGAGGCAGCAACCACATTGATTCTTTCAATGTTTCTTTGGGTAGTTCTGACAAGTGTTCATGCGAACGTGGCGACATTTGCGGTGACGAAATTTTCGCCACATAAACCCGACTCGGAAAAAAAAGTTTTTCAACAGACTATTCAACTCTGGAACGATTTCAGAAAGGAACGCGACGATTATCTAAAAAAGAGGGGCTACGAGAGTCCAACGGAGACGGTCTCTTGGCGGCGCGATGAAAAAGGTAGAAAACGTCGTGGATCTGCTGGCACTTTCTCTATGTCTGCGGAATGGTTTGTTACGGAGAGTTATCGCATTGGAAATATGAAGTACGCCGACGTTTCTGTTCTCCAGGAATTTTTAAGTTATCAGGAACCACTTCGGATTGCGTATACGGATAGGGCGGAAGAAATTCTCAGAAAACCTGCGGATGATCGAGAGCGGAACGTGAAGTTCGCAGACCTTCTCTCCCGTATCTCGTTTGCAGACGTGTATCACTTCGCTGTCGGTGCAATAGCGGGGACCGACAGCGAAAGCTATAGTGCTTTTCTTGAGAGTTCCAGAGCCTATAAGCGTGAGGTCGTTGAATATTTGAAAGATAAAAAAGCATTTTCTTCGCGAGCATGGTTTTCCGATGACCAGGGTACTGCGGATTTAGCGGATCTGCCGGTTTATCGACAGCAGCGGCTCTCCCTCTCAGAAAGTTTCTCACGCGCTTCGGTGGATATTCTGATCTTGTTGGCGTGGAATATTGTTCTATTTATGTTGGCTTATGTGTCTTTTCTGAGATATGAGATGAGTTGAAAAGGAGAAACAGATGATTTTGCAGATTGCGAAGAAAGAGATTCATCACAATCTCACAACGCTCCGGTTTGCGTTGATGATAATTCTGCTACCTCTTTTGATGATAGCGAACGCGTTGATATACGGTTATGGGGATGATGGATACGTAACACAGGTCAATGCTTACAATAGGCAAATAGAAAAAAAGTTATCTCATGTTGAAACGTATGCCGCTCAGGGTTTAGGAGAATTGGCGGTAATGGGCCCTGGGGATATGCCGAAGCGTCCGAGTCCTCTGAAATTCTGCGCTAATGGTGCTGATGAAGTGATACCGCGTTCTGTCATCATGCAGGAATACGGCACTGTCAGTCGCAGTGGTAGATCTGGTCAATTTGAAGCTTATGCGTGGAAGGGACCTTGGACGTTAAGGTATCCGTTGAATAGTTTTGATGAAGGAAATGCAACCCGTCGTATCAAAATAGATTGGGTTTTCATCGGTATGCTAATGAGTTTTTTCGCGATTTTATTCACTTTCGATGCCATCGCTGGGGAACGGTCGCGTGGCACGCTAAGCCTGATAATGTCGAACACGGTCTCGCGCAGTCAGGTGTTGTTGGGGAAATACCTCGGTGCGTTTTTGACGCTCATGGTGCCACTCATAATTGGCATTCTGATGAATCTATTGGTTATCCAACTTTCGGGGAGTCTTTCCTTTGATTCGGGGACCTCTCTCAGAATTCTGGGGATGGTCGGACTTTTTGGGCTGCTCGTTTCTATCTTTATTTTTCTTGGATTCTTTTTTTCAAGTCGCGTTTCAAACCCGATTACGAGTTTAGTATGGCTCTTACTCACTTGGGTTTTCCTGGCGTTCGTCTTTCCGAACTTACTCGGGATCTTTGTCGGCAACCTGAACCCAATTCCATCGGTTGACGAGGTCTCATTAGGGAGAATGGCACAATTAGAGCAAATTAGCGATCAATTTCAGCCTTGGGGCGCATCTGGTGAACCATCGAGTAAGTTGAACCAAGCACCCTCCACTGAAAATCCATCGGCGACGCGACGGTGGGCAACATACTTTACAACGCAGAAAGGAATAGAAACAAAAAGTATTGATGAACACATCGATCAGCAGTTTAGGCAGGTGCAACTCGCACGCGATCTCACCCAAATCTCTCCAATAGCGACTTTTCAATATGCGATGGAAGGACTTGCGAATACAGGTATCGTCAGTTATATGAATTTTGTCAAACAGGCACGCCGCTATCGACAAACGTTCATAGACTTCATCAAGGCGGAAGATCAGAGTGATCCAGAGAGTCTCCATATCTATCCTGTGAAAGAGGGATTGTCCCAAAAATCTGTGGATCCTGACGCTGTGCCGGTATTTTCGGAGCAGATTTCCTACCGCAGTGTATTATCCCAAGTCGGTTTATTGGTGCTATTTAATCTACTGTTCTTCATTATGGCGCAGGTCTCGTTCCTGATGAGCGAGGTTAAGTAGCAGAGATAGTTGTCTGTTGTCAGTAATATTCCATGAAAACTTACTGTTAACTTCTAATTTGCCTTGCTGTTTTGCGGAGAATGTGTTAAGGTTAAACCAAGATTCTTATGGTTATGATGATTCCTCTGATGATAAGGTCTCTGACAATCATAGTAAATCATTGAATCACATAAATCATAGTTCAGACTACTTATGAATGTTACTGTCTGCAACCCATTGTTAAGAACCCCTTTGTCACTGATCGTTGACGATTCGTGTCCGGTGGTCAATCTCACCTACTACTGGATACATCAGCGGCACGCGTGGAAAGCACGACATCAGCCGAATATCGCCCCAGAACGTTGGGAAGGCAATGCCATTCAACTTAAAAAAATACCGCCTACAATCCCCTCAGATTTCGCGTGGGAGTGGGCAGAATGGTGCTGGGAGAACGGTGTGAAAGGCAAATTTAGCTTGATTCCCTACCCGGCAGGTGTCGGACGCGTCGACGAAGGGTTTCCGGAGTTTCCAACACACGAATATCAGGTGTGGCTGCGCATCTACAGGGAGCTGATTTGGCCGAGTTTCGACTTGACACCAGAGATGCTCACGCATACCGCTGTCGTTGATCTGGACACATTCACACTCACCGAAGCATGGGAACAGGTGGAATGGGTGGATCCTCCTGTTGATAACAGGCTCACGGACTACATCATCACAGCGATGGAAATGCTGGATAATGTCGGCATTCCGTGTGAGGGCGTGACGAGTCCCGGTGCTTTTGGAAAACGTCAAGAGGCGGCGTATGCGAAAGCCGTGCTCACCGCTTCTCAGCACGTCAATAACAACCCGCGTCCGTTCTACTTCCTCTGGCTCAAGCATGATGAACTGCCGGATGTGCCCATCTGGTATCCTGAGAAGGAGAAAGGGGTTGCGATTGCCAGTATTGTCTCGTGTGCGGGTGACTGGTTCGGTGGCTGGACAGGCTACGATTTGGGAGATGCTGACCGGTTCATTACAGAAGATTTACAGGGGGGTCGCTTGCCACCGATTCTCGAAAAAGAGCTTCCCTGTGTCCTCGTCGGGCATTGGCCCGGGTTCTATTTCAACGGTGAAAAATCTGGGTTTGATATACTAAAAACCGTCAAGTCACGGCTCGACGCTTATGACCCGGATGGTACGAGAACGCTCTGGATGAAGAATTCGGAGATTGGTCACTACTGGATGGCGCGTGAACTTACCGAGATTACCGTGATGGAGGAACAGCACGAGATCCACCTATCTACCCAATTCCCAACAGCAAACTTTACACTGGCTCTTGATACACCGATACGCCACGTTCAGGTTAACGGGTGGGACCTCCGCGAAGTTTATTCCCGACGCGATTTTCAAAGAGATACATTTCTCATTGAAGGAAAACAGACCTTCGTTGCGTTCGATTTAGAGGTCGGCAACACAATTCTTTCGGTTACGGAATGAGAATCCTGCCCCCACTGGCAATTACCGTAGAACCCGTCATAAAACTCGATTCCTCGCTTAAAAGGAACGCTATCACATCTGCCATCTCTTCCGGTTCGCCGAGCCTGCCGAGGGGTGTCGTAGACCGAAGTTGTTCCACCATCTCTGCTGAGACTTCACCTAACATATCTGTCGCAATTGCCCCGGGTGCAACCGAATTGATACGGATGTTGTGCGGTGCAAGCGGTCCACAGCACGATTTCGTCAGCGCAATGACACCGGCTTTCGCTGCGGCGTAGGGTAACTGGTTCGGACGGACTGCCAACGCCGCGATGGATGACACGTTAACAATACGTCCAAACTGTTGTGCAACCATCCCGGGTTTGATTGCCCATAACACATTGAAGGGACCTGTTAGGTTGATCGCGATAATCCGGTCCCAGTGTTCGGGCGCGAGTTCGTCAAACACCATATCGCCGACATCCCCGGCGTTATTTATAAGCAATTCGATTGTCCCAAGTTCTTCTGTCACCGTCGTGACCATACTGTTCACAGCGTTTCTATCTGCGATATCGGCTTGGACAGGGATTGCTTTTTGTCCTAAAGCACGAATCTGATCACAGACGGTTTCGGCTTTCTCAACGGCGCGAGAATAGTGGACAGCGACAGTCGCACCTTCACTGGCAAGTTTGATTGCGGTTGCCTTTCCGATCCCACGGCTTGCGCCGGTTACCAATGCGACCCTTCCCTGAAATCTCATCAGTGTTAATGAACCTCCCTACTATCGAGTTTTGATCTGGTTTCCTATAACAGTGCTTGTAGTTGTTCCCATACATCGTCGGGGACCGGGGTCGTGGCGGCGGCGAAATTCTGCTCTACTTCTGCCGCATTCTTAGAACCCGTTAGACTCATAGCGATGCGAGGTTGACGAAAACAGAATTGAATGGCAAGATTCAGGACATTCAGATTATTGTCGGTTGCCCACTGATAGAGTCGATGTGCCTTTTCAGCATCGGATGTGTCTAAGTGCATCCTTTCGACGGATATATCCGGTTCAATCCCTGAAAGCAATCCCATTGCGATGGGACTTCCGTTGATAATCCCGATGTCATTTTCAGCGGCAAGCGGTAACAGCCAATCGTTTGCGGTTTGACTCAGGAGCGTGTAATCCAAATATGTTAAAATCACGTCGACGACACCTGTTTCGATGGCGATTTTGTGAAATTCGTGCTGTCGAATCCCGAGTCCGATAAACTTAAGCAATCCCTCCTCGCGCATCCGTTGGAGTTCGTCGAATGCCCCGTCTTTTGCCACGACGGGATCCATGCTGTCTGGATCGTGCACTAAGCAGACATCGAGACAATCGGTGCCGAGTAGACGCATACTATTTTCGACACTTCGGCGGGTCCCCGAAGCACTAAAATCGCCGCGCCATTCGGGGTGCGTTCCTATCTTCGTGGCGAGATAAATTTTCTCACGCCAGCCGTCGGCGAGTGCGAGTCCCACCCGTCTTTCACTCTCACCGTAGAGTGGTGCGGTGTCAAGGTAGTTTATCCCTAAGTCGATGGCTCGGTGTACCGCTTCAATTGCTTCATCATCGGTAACATCACCTCTACCGACACCTGCGCCTCCCATACCGAGGCATGTAACCTCTAATTCTGTCCTCCCTAAACGTCTGCGCGGTAAAACGTTTTGATTTGTTGACATGATTAATTCTCCTCTGGAAAATCGCGGTGCAAATGTCCACGGCGGGCATCAGAGGGGATTACGCTCACCCACTGTACCCCTTTAACAACATCGTCTGGGGTGTGTCCATGCTCGACCCCTTTGGGAGTGACGACCAGATCTCCAGGACCGATGCGGTAGAACTCGGACTGTCCATCGGGAGTTCGGAGCGTCACAGTCGTCATGCCTTCCGTGAAATACCAGTACTCGTCGAAATCGTGAAAGTGAAGTTCGGTGGGGTTTTCCTTTGAGACAGCGAAAGCCCCAATCGTTGTCATGTCTGGGGTCCCCAAGACTTTTCCCAGCACATCGCCGATGCGTTCCCCTTCACTGAGTCGAATAACACAAAGATTCGTATCCATGTTCTGATACTCCTATGCTAACGCAAGTTGCCAGTTTGTAGCATAATCTTTTAGATTGTGCGTATCCGTGCGCAAACTGAAAGTTTACGCTACAAAACACCAATATTTTTTAGGTGTTGCAGCGAATCTGCGACCCGTGCCTTGGCACCTACTTCATCAAGGTTTTCGCCCTCGATGCCTTCCAATTCCATTGTGAAGGGACCGTAAAAACCCGCATCGTTCACGGTCTGAAATACTGCTTTAAAATCGACCACACCCTCACCGAGTGCCGGGAAATTCCATGTTCGATAGCCGCCGTTTGTATCCTTCAAATGGACAGCACCGACATGTCCGAGGACCTTCTGAATTTCCGTAACAGCCGTCACATTGTGATTATAATAGTAAACGTTGCCGGTGTCGAAGTTGATGCATATATTCGGATGATTCACGGCTTGCATCGTTTTAAGTGCGATATCGCCGTTATGTGCCATGTCTGGGTGTGTTTCCAGACATACTTTGATACCTGCGGGTGCCGCATTTTCGCCGATGGCGCGAAGTCGATCATAGACGGCGTTCAGGTCGGTGTCCCCCGCGTGCACACTCGCAAAAATGACCTTTACACCCATCTTGTCGGCAGTGTCCAGTGTCGTCTGGAAATCTGATACGACCGTTTCGGACTGGACATCACAACTGCCGAGCAGACTGGTAGCAGTGAGTCCGTGTGCGTTCAATTCCGCACGAAGGGAATCGACAGATTCAGGTGCAGGCACACCGATTTCCACGTTCGTCAAACCGATTTCCGCTAAGTGGGCATACGCTCCAGCATGAAACTGTCGGTAGCTTCCCAAATTACAAGCAATAATATTTTCCATTTTTTAATTTTACCTTGCGGTTCGTTCAGTTGAATTGGTTAAGTAATGTTTCTATCCGTATACCCGCCTGCGCCGTTGTTGCAGGTTTTTAAATTTTCCTTGCGGTTCGTTCAGTTGAATTGGTTAAGTAATGTTTCTATCCGTATATCCGCCTGCGCCGTTGTTGCAGGCTTACATCACTGTTATTCTTTTTAACGAAAACTTTTACCGTTAACCAATAATCCTTCTAAGGGATTTTCCGTAACACCGTATTGCTCAATAAGATCTCGGTTCCCAGTAGGAGCACTGCGGGTATGAGGAAGTATGCCATCAACTCCTTGTGGGCAACGACGTTGATGGTCTCAAATTCCGTCTTTTCAAAACGATCAATTTCTGCGTAGATTTGTTTCAGGGATTGCGTGTCTGTGGCGCGAAAATAGCGACCTCCTGTTATGTTGGCAATCTGTTTTAGGGTATCTTCGTCGAGGTAGGTTAGAACCTCGCGATAGCGTTTGCCAAAGGTTGTATCGGCGTAAGGAATGCGTGCACCGCCTTCTTTTCCCATACCGATAGTGTAGACCTTAATCTCGAAGGATTGTGCAAAGGAAGCCGCAGTTCCGGGTTCAATGCTACCGGCGTTATTTTCACCGTCGGTTAAGAGAATAACAATCTTCGTTTTCGATTCCGAGGTGCGTAACCGATGGGTAGCAGTTGCAAGCGCATCGCCGATAGCCGTGCCATCCTCCAACTGCCCGATCTCTATATCGCGGAGCAATTCGACTAACACCGAATAATCCGACGTTAGAGGACAGAGCGTAAAACTTTCACCGGCAAAAACAACTAAACCGATGCGATCATTTTGGCGGTGCGTCAGTCTTTTTTCAAGCATGGCGTTAACGACTGATTTAGCGGTTTGGATGCGATTAGACCCTTCAAAATCCTCTGCCCGCATGCTTTCCGAGATGTCGAGTACTAAGAGAATATCAATGCCTTCGGTGAATTTATGTTCACGGCTTTGGGAGAGTTGCGGACGGGCAAGGGTGACAATGAGGAGCGCAAGAACAGTAAATCGGGTTATTCTGAGTATCGGCAGTGCTTTTACCGAAAGTGTATCCTGCATCTGCTGAATACCCGCGGCGAATCCGTGTTTGAAGTCAGAGAAACGCACGACCGGAACACTTGTCTGTCCACGGAGCCACCGCAAAGCGATTATCAGTAGTGGGACTACGATGAACAAACTAAGGAAGAGAGGGGACGCTAACTGCATGCTAACTATATCCTTTCTGACCGGGGTCCCCACCCGTTACAGGGAAGGGGGTGATGTTTCTACGCGGTTCTTGCGAACGTATCATACTGATGCTGCTTAGCAAGCAGAGTCCAATAGCAATGTTGTTAACAAGGAGGAACGCCACCCAGTCAATATACGGCAGGGATGTTGCCATGAAATAGAGGATATACCCAAATATAACTGCGAGCGGTCTCCATCGTCCTGAAAAGAGGGTACTACCGAGTGTCAGGAAGATCGCTGCCTTACCACAGATTGCCAAGGGAACCAAGAGCGAAAGGATCAATAGCATGAACGGCACACCGATGATTGACAAGGTCAGCAGCGTAAGGAGAAGCGGTATCATGATTAACATCAGGATGCCAAAGAGTATACTACCGATAGGTCTCCTCGCGAAAAGGGCACTTACCTCGTTTATCGGCTTTGAAAGCACGGCTGCTATCAACAGATACATCAAAAGGGAGATGCCAAACTTGACGAGTGTTAGGCGAAGATTCGTGAAAGACCCCCAGAAAGCGTGTGGAGACATTACAAGATGTACCGCAGCGGGTACCATTTGCCAGTCGTTGCTTACTTGAAGGTTGGTTACGCCTTGTGTATTCCCCGCAATCTGTCCGCCGATGATGTGAAGCGTTCCGTTCACTTGCGCCTCTGGCGACAGTTGAACGTCTCCGCCGATGACCAATGCGTTGCCGGCTACGCGCCCTTGTAATTTTGCGTCTGCCGCAATGATAACGAGTGTTGTTAGCACCTCATCCTCTGCTAACTGATAGTCGTTAATAATCTTGAATATCCGCCGTGTCTTTTCCGACTGAGCGAGTCCGTCTCCGGTGGTTTCTTCCCCGTTCTCCGAATCGACAACATCACTTTGCTTTGTAGATACCTCAGAGGTTTCCGCTTCCAAATTCTGTGCTGTTACGGCTTGTGCAATAAGAACACTTCTCGCTGGTTTTCCATGTTTAAAATGGGGTTGTTGCGAGTCTAAAGCTTGCAGGGTGTTATTTGAGATCTGCCCAGAGACGGGCGGAATACCAAAGACCAAGAGTAAAAAAATGAATCCTATTCCCTTCATACTTTCCTACGCTTCACATTGAGATGGATGTATAAAAACATTATAGATGAAGATTCCTTTCGTGTCAACGGTTTTTTTAATGTAGTTCCTCGCGTCAATGAACTGACATGACCTCTTCGGATCAGTGCCTGCCGCATGAGTCCACCGCTTAGATTGAGTTCATA
Source organism: Candidatus Poribacteria bacterium (assembly GCA_965208635.1). Lineage (GTDB taxonomy): Bacteria > Poribacteria > WGA-4E > WGA-4E > WGA-3G > WGA-3G. The sequence continues at coordinate 2,097,688 of OZ242349.1, read as the reverse complement.
ATTTTCGTATGAGAGAAGAACTGACCCATGGTGACATCAATCGTGCGTAGAACCTTTTTAGAGAAATTAAAGTCGCCTTGAAATTCAATTTTTCCTTGACATGCGCCTGTGAATTTGATACGATAAATGTATGTGATGTTTTAGCAGCGATTTATGCTTATGCACAGTTGTGGTGTCCGTATAAGTCGTACGGTTCTGTATATAAAGTCCTTGAATTCGTAGTATTGAGCAGGAGGTAAAAATGAATTTCAGTATTATTTCTGGCAGCAAGTTTTTGCTTGTGAGCTTCGTCCTCGTGTGTTTCAGTCTTTTTGGAGTGGGTGTATTGTGTGTCTCCACCGCCCCTGCCGAAATCGACCCTGATACTATTATGGGGATGTGGCTTTTTGATGAAGGCAAAGGAAATGTCGCTACCGACGAGACCGGCGGTGGACTGGACGGTGAGTTTGAAGGTAAACCGAAATGGGTTAAGGGGCAGTTTGGGCAAGCACTTGAGTTTGATGGGAAAGGTGCTTTCGTTCGGATCGCCGAGCATGATAACCCAACGAAAGCAATCACGGTCTCAGCTTGGGCGAAGAGCGCAGGTGATACTTGGAACCAACACGGCTGGATGGTTGAAAAACGGAACGCTTATATCATCCATCCCAACCAAGGAACGAAAAATATTGCTTGGCCCATCTGCAACGGAGGCTGCTGGAATAAACCTGGCGGTTGGAATGACGGTAATGTTGGTACCAAAGATATTACTAAGTGGCACATGTACACGACTACTTTTGATAGTAAGACCGGTAAGTGGGCCATCTATATTGATGCAGAAGAGGCGAGCACAATGGATATCGCCAAAAATCCTCTTGATGCCGATAGCGGTCCCGTCAATATCGGATTTGATGACTGCTGCGGTGGCGCACGCTTTGGTGCAGCGACTATTGACGAGGTTGTAATCTTCGATGTCGCTTTGGAGCAAGCCGACATTGAAACGATGTTGGACGGTATGCATGCAGCCTTAGGGGTTGATCCTGCTGACAAGATGGCGACCACTTGGGCAGAGGTGAAAATCAAGTACTAAGCGGAGTGGCTTCCACTCTCGGCAGTCAGTAAAGCGATTTTCTTGCTGGCTGCCGTTCTCACTACGAAGCATATTCATAAGAAACAGAAATGCGGAGGAATCAATGAAATTTAGTTATGACGAAACAGATGACTTTGACGAAACAGACGATTTTGATGATGAACCACAAGATTCATTTCTGGGTGAAGAAGATGACGATTCCGTTGATTTAGAAGATGATTTGGAGGATACTGATACTGCTCTTTCTCAGGCATTTCGTGAAGCTGTAGCAGTTGAGACAGTCGAAGAAGACGAAGAAGACGAAGAAGACGAAGAAGATGAAGAAGATGAAGAAGACGAAGAAGATAAAGAGGACAGTGCGGAAAAAGCAGATGACGCTGACACTGAAGCATACGAGCAACGACTTGCTGAAGCAGTAGAGGCATTGCCGGAGGCAGAAGATTTAGAAGTAGTTGTCCCCCCGTTGGAAGTATCTTCGTTGGAAGTTGAGTTTTTCCGACCACAAGAGCAAGGCAATCTCGCTTATGCAGATGCTGTGACAGCCTACCATGAGGACAAAGATTATCAACGTGCAATCGAAAAATTTGGAGAGGCTATAGAAAACGAAGTCCAGCAGATCGACGGAAGCGTGACAGATTCCAATTCGATTGTGGCGAAGGCGATGTACTGGCAAGCAGAAGCGTACGTCAAACTGCAAGACATTCCGCAAGCCGTTGTAACTTTTGAGAGTCTCATCCAGTCTCATCGAGAACATTATCTTTCGTTAGCCGCAGAGCGGAGAACAGCTCAGTTGAACCCAGAAGATTCTTAGATAATTAACGTGAGTTTGATAAAAGTGTCAAGTTGGGTTTCGCTACCGTTATTGACACAGAAAGGGTCTTGAAAAGCGTCAGACCTCTCTACATTCAGCGATTTTTTCGGTGTATTTACCGCTCTACCTGGGGAAACACCCAAGCAAAAACACCTACAGATTTATTTTCAAACTGGCGTTAGATAATTAGCCTTCGCGCTGCTTTCTTAATTATGGGCAGTGGAGCGATTGCCAGGAGGCAACAATTAAAAACATGAAAGATTTTCTCAAACAGAAAGCGACGAACCTACGCATTCATTCGGTTATCTCCACATCGGAGGCAGGTTCTGGGCATCCGACCACGTGTCTTTCGGCGGCGGATATCGTCTCGGCACTTTTCTTTCACGCCATGCGTTATGACACGACCGATGCTCAGAACCCGAATAACGATAGATTCATCTTGTCCAAGGGACATGCGGCACCGCTTCTTTATGCTGCTTATGCGGAAGCAGGCATTATCCCAATCGAGAAACTACGTACACTGCGACAAATTGACAGCATCTTGGAGGGACATCCGACCCCTCGATTTGAATGGACAGAGGTCGCAACGGGTTCACTTGGGCAGGGTTTATCGCTTGGACTCGGCATGGCTCTCAACGGTAAATACTTAGACGATTCTGACTACCGTGTCTATGTCCTGCTTGGCGATGGCGAAACAGCCGAAGGTGGGGTCTGGGAGGCGGCGGCTTTGGCGTCACACTACAAGCTTAATAATTTGATTGGGATCGTGGATGTCAACGCGCTTGGACAGAGCCAGCGAACGATGTATGCTTTCGATGTTGATACATATTGTCAGCGTTTTGAAGCGTTTGGTTGGCAAGCCATCGGCATTGATGGGCACGATTTTGATGAAATCCTTCCTGCCCTCGACCAAGCGAAGGCTTCGGACGAGAAACCGACGATGATAGTCGCGAAAACTTTTAAGGGAAAAGGGATTTCGTTTCTTGAGAACGCCGACAACTGGCACGGAAAGGCACTTGAACAAGGCGAGGAACTTGATAAGGCTTTGGCTGAACTTGGACCGTTACAGTTAGATGTCCCGATTCAGATTAAATCGCCAAACGCTGTAAATGGGAGTGCCGATCGTCCTGCCGTGACTAAATGTGAACCTCCTGACTATCCGGCGGACGAAGAGATCGCGACGCGTAGTGGCTACGGCGAGGGGCTTGCGAAACTCGGCAGCGTGAATCCCAATGTTGTTGCATTGGATGGAGACACTAAAAACTCCACTTACGCTGAGGAATTTATGACGCTCCATCCGAACCGCTATTTCGAGATGTTCATCGCGGAGCAAAATTTGGTCGGTGCTGGCATCGGCTTGGCAAAACGCGGGAAGATTCCGTTTGTCTCGACATTTGCGGCGTTTTTATCGCGTGCCTATGATCAGATTCGGATGTCCGCGATCTCACAGGCGAACATCAAATATGCAGGTTCACACTGTGGGGTCTCAATTGGCGAAGACGGTCCCTCACAGATGGGTTTAGAAGACATCGCGATGTTCCGTGCAATTCCGGGTGCAGTCGTGCTGTATCCAAGCGATGCAGTCGCCGCCGAACGGCTTGTCGTGGAAGCCGCTGCTTATGAAGGTATCGTTTATCTCCGCACCTCACGTCCAAAAACCCCTATTCTCTACGATGCTGACGAGCGTTTTCCAATCGGTGGATGTAAAGTTATTCGGGAAAGTCGTGAAGATAAAGTAACCATTGTCGCCGCAGGTGTTGCCCTTCACGAGGCGTTGAAAGCATACGAAATACTCGCTAAAGAAGGGATTGCTGTCAGGATTATTGATCTGTATTCCGTCAAGCCGATTGATAAAGAGGCACTCCAAAAGGCGGCATCCGAGACGAACAATACCTTAATCACCGTCGAAGATCATTATCCTGAGGGCGGTCTGGGTGATGCTGTCCTTGAGGCTGTGGCAACGAAAGGGGTCTGTGTCCATAAACTTGCTGTTACAGGAGTGCCAAGGTCTGGGAAACCGGAGGAACTCTTGGAACATCACGGCATTAGCGCAAATGCTATTATTCAGCAGGTGAAGCGCGTCAGTTGAAGCCTTGGGTGGGGTTTAAAACTAAAGGAAATTGACTATGCCACGTCCTAATTATACTCCCGAAGTTATTGCTGCTCGCGGCAAAGAGATATATCAACAGCAAATACGTGAAAAGGTTGAACCACAGCATAAAGGCAAGTTTTTGTCTGTTGACATCGAAACAGGGGATTATGAAGTTGACACCGACGATTTATCTCCGTCTATGCGTCTCCTTGCTAAGAGACCTGAAGCTCTTATTTATAGTTTACGCATCGGGTATCGAGCTGCCCATCGAATTGGCTTTAAATTTTCAGCACAAAAATAATGATTATAGGAAAAGTTACAACCGATCTGGAAGTGGTCATCGAATTGGTTGTCATAGGATTAAATAGGCGTGAAAAAATTGAGGCTGTCGTTGATACAGGCTTTTCTGGCTATTTGGCTTTGCCAGGCGATTTAATCAACCTGCTCAAACTCCGACAGATTGATAATCAAGCGGTAATTCTTGGGGATGGAACTGAGGTAGTTTTAGAGAAGTACCTCTTGTCCGTCCTGTGGCATGGCGAAGAACACAACGTGTCCACTCTGCAAACAGACGGTGGTCCCTTGGTCGGAATGTCTTTGCTTTATGGAAGTCGCGTGATATTGGATGTTATAAACGGCGGTGATGTAAGTATTAACGCGATGCCCTAATTCAGGTGATGTTGCGGGGATCTAAGCTCACTAACAGATGAAACAACCTATTGTTTGGATTGCTGTCCTGGGTGTTATTTTTCTCGTTGGGATTGGGATGATCTACGCCTTGCGCGCCCCGCGTGCGGTCCCTAAAACCTATCCAGCAGATAAAGGACCTAACTTTATTGATGTTACCACCTATTCACCTGAGATGCAGGAGGCTTACGAACTTTTTACCCGTAAATGTAGCCGGTGCCATACCGTTGCACGCCCGATTAATTCTACTTTTAACGCAGAGGAATGGCGAAAGTATGTCTATAAGATGATGCGGAAACCGGGTTCGGGGCTTAATCTCAAGACCACGGAAAAGATTATTAAATTCCTGATTTATGATTCAGAACACAGGGAGAAGGGTACACAATGATTCTCGCAATATCAGTTCGCAGACTGGGGCGTATAGTGGGGTTCATAATGTTGACAACGGCTCTGTTCTGTGCAGTGGACTTACGGGTAGGGTTAGCCGAAGAGGAGAATATGAGTAGAGAGGATCTGCAGATTACGATAGAGGCACAACGTGTCACATTTGCCGCACCTCCTATTCTCAGAGAGGATAAATGGTTCGTGCCTTTGGAACCTTTCGCCAAACAGCTCGGCTTAAAAGTCGAGTACCCAGAAGGTGCGAAGATGGCGGTTCTCTGTGGTGGGGCATCAGAATTGTGTGTACCTCTCGAATTCCAAGATATTGCCCCACAGGGCTCCTCTATAGGCTCGCACAAGGGTGTTGTTGATATTGATGGCGTAACTTATGTCCAACCGGTGCTGGTTACAGAACCCTTCGGCTTTGAAATCTACGAAGTATCAGTAAACCGATTAGAGATTATTCAACCTATGCATCTCGCACCCGAATTCACACTTCCCGACCTTGAAGGGACACCCAGACACTTACAAGATTTCAGAGGGAAAAAGACACTACTCTATGTTTGGGGTTCGTGGTGAGGGTGTCGTGAACAGCTGCCAGGCTGGCAGGCGTTTTATGCTAAACACTGGGAGAAGTTAAACCTTGTCTCCATTGCACTTGATGCACAAGGCGCATCCGTCGTGCGTCCTTGGCATGATGCGGCAGATGCCGATTTTGTCACGCTCGTTGATTCACAAAATACATTCGGTACCCGCTATGACCTCAAAGCTATTCCCTATGGCGTTATGATTGATGAGGCAGGACGGTTGGTAAAAGGACCTTTCAACATCAATGTTGCGGATCAGAAAACCCTCACGATGCTTGAAAAGTGGGTATCGGACCCCGATTATAATGTGAAATTGCTTCGTGATGTGAAACTCTTGAATGCGGTAAACGCTCAGGTTACCACCGAAGCCTCTGCGCGTTTTCAACTTGGCTTGGTCTTATTGGAGGTCGGTAAAAAAGAGGAAGCAATGGCAGAATGGCGGAAGGCTTTGGCATTAGACCCGCAGAACTGGATTATCCATAAACAAATTTGGGCAGTGGAGCATCCGGACAAATTCTACGAGGGTGGCGTTGATTACGGTTGGCAGAAGTCACAGCTTGAGAAAGAAAAAACGAAGCAGTAGGGACGATTTCCAAATTGCGATGTTTCACTATTTTGTATCGAGTTTGCTATGCTATCCGGACGCTTGAACGAGTGGTGTCTAACGTTCACATCAACCTGACACTTCTTTAAAGAACTATTCCAAGAGAATTGGGTCTAAGAGGAAAGAGAAATGAAAGAGAGTTTTCAGAACATTGGTAACATCATCGCTGAGCCGAGTGCGGCGTTTTCGCAGCTCAAATTGCAACCGAGGTCAGGAATAGCGTTTATTGTGTTCTATCTGTTCTCTGTTCTTATCGGCTGGGCTGTCATGCCATACACTGAAGCACTCATAGAGGTACAACTTCAGGAAAACGATTTACAGGCAGAACAACTTGAAGCTGCGGAAAATATCGCTCAGATTTTCAAGAACATTGGTATCTTTCTCTTTCCTATCTTTGCGATTTTGGGATTTATCATTGGCAGTGCGCTCCTCCGATTAGCGGCCCGGTTTCTGGTGAAGAACGATACGTTAAGATTTAAGCATATCTACGCCGCTGTTATCCATATTTGGCTGATTAATTGCCTCATACAGCTCGTCAACACCGCGCTTTTGCTCGTTTTTAGAGACGCAGGCGATGTCAAAAGCACGGCGGACTTCAAAATGATTCCGGGGCTACACATGCTGGTTGATTCTGGGGCAAACGCTAAGTTACTGGTGTTCCTCAGTCACATTAATCCGCTGAGTCTATGGCTAATCGCAGTGATAGCAATAGCAATCGCGGTGCTTGCCGATTTAGAAAAAAATAGGGCTCGTGTGGCAGCGGTCATCCTGTGGGGAATCAGTATTCTGATTGAGGTTGTCTTTGCCTCCTAAGGGAGGTAGGTCTTATGGCTACTCGTTCGGAATTATGAGAGAGAGTTGGCAAAATCTCATTGATCTCGTTGCGAACCCGAAAGCTACATTTACGCGGCTGCAATCTAAACCAAAATGGGGAGTTGCGTTCGGTGTCTTCTGTTTTCTCGTCGTAGTATTGGCATGGATAGTTTTCCCGTTTACGCAGAAGTTCATTAATCCACAATATGTGGGTAGTTTCGCCGGTATTGAGTTGTTTGGATCTACCAAAGCGGCATCTATGGTGTTTGTTGCGATGGGTGGGATTATCCTTGGGATTCTCTGTGCTGTTGTGTTTAGTGTTGCACTCACCGTGGCATCGCGAGTTTTCAAGGTAAATGAGGCACTCAAATTTAAACACATCTTCGCGGCTTGGTGGCACACTATCTTGATTAATCCAGTGACATTTTTTATCAATATCGCATTTCTTCCAGTTTTTAAACGGCTTGAGGATATTGAAACAGTTGTTGATATGAGAATTATTCCCGCGGTCCACATGTTGGTGCCATCTGTCGAAAATCTGTATCTTCTGTTTTTTTTCAGTTATATAGATATCTTGGGTATATGGATTATCTTTGTTTTAACTGTGGCGATTTCTACACTCGCGGAAGTCAGTAGAACAAAAGCATGTCTTACGGCAGTCATCATTTGGCTATTAAGAATCGGTGTTGATACTTTATTCCAAGTGGGTTCTTCTTCTTAGAAATATGCTATTCCTCCGATGGCTCTTTTAAAGATCCAAAGGATATAGCCTGCAACAACGGCGCAGGCGGGTCTACGCAGAATGACACGATGGACCCAATTCCTCTGACCGAACCGCAAGGAAAATTAAAAAAATGATGAATACAAGAGAAGGTTACGCGGAATTACAAGCGAGAATTTCAGGAGCACGGCGGGTCTGGAAACGAAGTCTCTTCTGGACAGGGTTTGCTATTGTCTTGACGGGTGTTATTGCTTTACTTGTGGGGGAAGCGATCATTGATTGGCTGATGCCGCTCCCTGGCACTGTACGCATCACTTTATTAGGGGTCGGTGCAGGTGTTATGGGTTACCTGTTGTATAAGTATCTCGTTCAACCGCTCCGAGCATCGCTCACGCTTCGTGATGTCGCCCTCAACGTTGAACGCAATCATCCGGACCTTGAAGATAGGTTGGTGAGTGCCATTGAATTCGGAAACCGAGAATCGGCGGATCCGATTGAGACACACATGCTTCAACGCTTGCTTGAGGATACCACTGAGCGGGTAAAAGGCATCAATTTCAAAGCAACGATCGATCAAAGTCGAACCCGTAAGCATGTCGGCATTGCTGCTTTGGTTGTTGTCGGGTGTGTTATCCTTTCATTGTTGTTTCCGACGGAAATTCATACGAGCCTCCTCCGGGTGTTGGTCCCTTGGGAGAAAACAGATCCTATTCTGACAACCAAACTGGCTGTTGAGCCGGGAAATGCGCGTATCCTCCGCGGCAAGAGCCTGCCGATTTATATCACTGTCACCGGTAAATCCGCGGATAAGGTCGTTTTGACGTATAGAGATATTGGTGTGCAGCAACTCTCGACATCCGATGTCAACAAAGGCGAACAACAAATTAACATGCTGCAAAATCCGGACGATAAGCGCGGGTTTGCGTATGAAATTTTCAACATTGATGCCGATATGGAATACTCTGTCGTTGCAAACGAGGCGACTTCAGAACGCTATACTGTTGAGGTCTTTGAAATGCCAAAAGTGACTGAAATTTCGGTCGCTTACACTTACCCTGACTACACCGGTCTTAAGCCTGTTGTGCAAACAGGGACAGGGGATATTCATGCTGTCGTTGGTACTCAAGCAGAAATAAGGCTTATGACAAATAAAGCGATTCAAACTGCGACGTTCTCCCATAGAACTGATGTAGTGAACGACTTACAGGTTTCCACTGCCCAAGAATTGAGTGCGACCCCAGAACCTGTTTCAACGCAAATGACTATCTCTGATGGAAATACGCTTACGACCACTATAGATGTTGTTGAGGACGGAAGTTATGATATTCAGTTGTTGTGTATTGATGGGTTTAACAACGAGATACCGATTGAATACATGATCAGAGCCATTCCAGATGCTGTTCCAGAAGTCGTTATCAAGGAACCCGGTCGAGATGTGAAAGCTACGAAGTTAGATGAGGTGGAGATCATCGCTGAAGCAACAGATGACTACGGCGTTGCAGAATTAAAACTCATGTATCGCATCGGATCTGATGAATTACAGGCACTTGTGATGGAATCGTCGAAAGAAGCAGTCAGCATTGTCCCGCAGGACTCCCGTACGCGGAAACCTGCGTCGCAGTCAGCCGAAAGCCAATATGCAGAGGGTGCCTATACCTTCTACTTGGAGGAATTTGACATTGAACCGGGCGATATTATCTCCTACTACGCCCACGCTACTGATAATAACACACGCACCGGTCCCGGCGAAGATAGTAGCGACCTTTACTTCATTGAAATCCGTCCCTTTAATGAGAATTTCCACGAAGGCGAAAGTGAGGGGGAACCCGGACCAACTGAACCGAATCCACTTTCGGATGTAATTAGTTCCCAGAAGGAGATTATCCGAGAGACATCAAAGCACATTCGTGCGAAACCTGTGGCGGTTACCCAGAAATATCAGGCTGCCGTTAGGAAAACGGGCGAAAAACAAACCGAATTAAAGGATAAGACGCAACGGGTTGTAGATGAATTTAGTGCTGCGATGCAAGGGGAATCAGCCGTCACGCCCGAGATTCTGATGAACCTTGAGGACGCAATAGACAAAATGGGTGAAGCGAGTGATAGTCTAAACGCTGTCCGTCCTGATGAAGCAATTCCGCCGGAACAGGCAGCACTTGAATTGCTCATAAAAGTTAGCCTTGAGATTCCCAAAGTGCTGATGCAGATGCGGAATAGTAATCCCCAACTCGCCGAGGAGCTTGAACTTGAGATGGAGGAGTTGCAAAGCGAGCTTGAGAATCAGCAGAACGAACTCGACATGGAAATGCAGGAGCAAACGCAGGAGATGTTGGATCAAGCGCGTCAGATGCTGGGGGAACAGCAGCAGTTGAGTGAACAAAGCCAACAGTTAGGACGTGAAAACCAACCCTCGCCAAGTGAAATGCAACAGAACAGCCAGCAACAGGGGCAGTTGTCACAACAAGCGCAGCAGATGGCACAGCAACTCAGCACCATGCAACAGAGTGGACAAGGCACCCAAGGGCAACGCCTAAACCAAGCTGGAGAGGCGATGCAACAAGCAAGTGAACAGATGGAAGAAGCCTCGCAGGGCATGCAACAGGAGGAACCGCAGTTGAGTGCCGCCAAGGGACAAAAGGCGGAGGAGAGACTTCAGGAAGCCATTGAGCAGTTGGAAAAGGTCGCGGCAGAGTACACAGATGCTGCGCTGGATAGAGCCTCTCAACAACTTCAGGAGTTGACAGAAGCGCAATCTGATGTTCAGCAGCAGACACAGGAACTCAGGGGTCGTTCTCAGGCATCAGAGATGCGTCCTGAAGATTTCCGAAGGGCGTCTGAACTTGCCAATCAGCAGCGCGAACTTCAACGGAATCTGGAGACACTTGACCGCACACTGAGAGACATTCAGGAGCAACTCACTCCGGACAATCCGGAGGCAGCCCAGAATGTAGCAGAGGCGACAAGACGTCTCGCTGAAGAGCAGACTGCGGAAGATATGGCGACTGCGCAACGTGCCTTACAATGGCGTAGTTTCCGAGCCGCTAACCAGAATCAGCAAGCGGTCTTAGATACATTGGAGCAGACACAAGGGGATCTGCAGCAGGCGCGAGCCAATATGGCGAATACCGAAGAAGAGCAACTCGAAGCCGAACTTGAACAACTCCAACAAGCTCGGGAACGGATGCAGGACATCGAACGCGAACTTCAAGCGATGGAAGGTCAGGAGCAGACGGAAGAGCAACAGCAGCGTCGGGAACAGCTCGCGCAGCAACAACAACAGATTCAAGAACAGATGCAGCGCGCACAAGAGGCGAGGCAGCGTCGGGATGGGAACCAACCTGGAAATCCCGATGAACCCTCAGATCAGGAAGCACGTGTTGGGGGCAGGGAGTCAAACAGGGAGATTGATAGACTCTGGCTCGGTATGCTTGATACAATGGACTACCGACCCGGGAATCGCTCAAATCCATTTCCTAACTACGAATTCGTTATTAGAGACCTTGATAAGTTGGAGTCCGCACTTGAAGAGCGGCTTAACACGCTACAGGAGAAGAAACGGCTCGCTCAGGTCGCAAAGGAGGATGTCCCGCCTGAGTACCGTAGACTCGTTGACGATTACTACGAGTTTTTATCGCAATAAGTGGTTTTCGGCAAATCAACGGTATGAATGCCGTGTGGCATTCACCGGGGTTGCTACGCAACCCTTTCGGTAGTCGGTTTTCAGTTAAGAGATTTTCGTTTAACGAAATCCTCTTGTAACTGTAACCGGAAGCGAGTTGATGGTTAAAACCGGCAATCGCTCTACCGAAGACCTATAACTATTCTTCCGATAACCGACAACCGATAACTGACAACTATTAAAAATATGGAACTTGAGACTAAAAATATTATTAAACCCGGCGAACTCGTCGGTCTGAACGATTATCCCCCCGATTTCACTGGGGATTACGAAAAAAAAGGTCAGACGAAGCGCAGGCTGAAAAAACTTCATAAGCAACTCCTGAAACTTCAGGAGCTACTTTATGCTGGAAATCAGCATGCACTTCTCATCATTCTGCAAGGCATGGATACATGCGGTAAAGATGGCACCATTCGGAGGGTAATGGCTGGCATCAACGTCCAAGGTTGCGATGTTGTTAGCTTCAAAGTTCCTTCTACGGATGAGCTTTCCCGCGATTTCTTATGGCGTGCGCATAGAGCCGTTCCACAGAAAGGAAAAATCGGTATATTTAACCGTTCGCACTATGAAGATGTCCTTGTTGTTCGGGTGCATGATCTGGTGCCAGAGGAGGTCTGGTCGCAGCGCTATCAGCAGATTAACCATTTTGAGAAGATGCTCGTTGAAAATGGAACGATCGTCCTGAAATTTTTCCTTCATATCTCAAAAGATGAACAGAAAGCGCGTCTTGAATCTCGGATTAGCGATCCGACGAAACATTGGAAAGTCGAGGAATCCGATGTTCGTGAACGTGCCTACTGGGACGATTATATGCAAGCGTACGAGGTGATGCTCGAAAAGTGTAGTACTGACTGGGCACCTTGGTATGTAATCCCTGCGAATAAGAAGTGGTATCGGAATCTCGTTATCACGGAATGCATCGTTGAGACGCTCAGAAAACTGGACATGAGGTATCCCGAACCTTCTGTTGATATTACCAAATTCACGATTGGAGATTGATACAATAAGGAGTATTCAATGCTCTCAAAGGAACAATTAACGCAATTTGAAGAAGAGGGTTATCTACTGCTCTCCGGATTGATTCCGCAGGAGACTGTCACAAAAGCAGAGGCAGCGATGTGGAAGATGATGGGCATGGATGCGGATAACCCAGACTCGTGGGGACATTTCAAGCGTCCGCCGCTCGCCGGTTTTTATATGGAGAAGATGGCAGACGGAAGGCGTGTTGAACTTTACGGCGTTACCCACCTGGATGTCTTAGCGTGTTGTACACCTGAGTATCTCACCATTATTAAGCAACTCGCCTCCCGATATCCGGAGATTCCGCATTGTAAGAGTCAACATCCGGATGGTATCTGGGCACTCAATCAATTTCCTATTTCGGATTCCGAGTGGAAATGTCCGTCCCCTCACTTGGATGGCGGCTTTCGGGATTTGCGGCTGGATCCTGGGACCTTCCGAGCAACCAGTTTAACCTACCTCACGGACGTGAATGTGCACGGCGGAGCGACTGTGATATGGCCCGAGGGTACACAACGGATTCGAGAATTCCGTAAGAAAAACCCAGGATTTTCAAACCATGTTCGTGATGTTGGTGCACATTTTCCAAAGATGGATTTAGGCGAACCGATGGAAGTTGTTGCCAAACAGGGAGATGTCCTGTTTTTCCACCACCTATTGCCGCATTGTGGCGCAATGAATGTCGGTTCTGCCCCGCGTTTCGCAATCCGATATATGTGCTTATGCCTCGCATGTCGCAAATGGGAGAAAAAAGGGGAGTGGAATCTCTGGATGCCGTGATGAAGATTTGATGGAGGCGTGAACGATGATCGAAGATAAACGCATTGCCCATTACCAATATATCTTGCTAACGCTCGTTATTGTTTTGAGTTTCGCTGTCCTGAAGACCACAATCGCACAAGAAGTTTATGTGCAGACTGGGTTTGAGGAATTCGCTGTCGGCAATCCGCCCAAAGATTGGGAGGTAATTGGCGGGGACTTTGAAATTTCTGGCGACACTGTCAAAACGGATAAAAAAGCACTCGCTATTTTGGGCGGTGGAGACGGAGATGGACTCGGTGTGCCTATAGAAACCGAGAATCCTATTATTTCGGTTGAATTCTGGATTTACATTGAGAGTGGCGGTAGGTCTTTCAATTTCAAAGTCGCTACTGCTGATGGCATTGGCGAAAACAACGGGTGCACCTACATCAACTGGGACGCTGGCATTGTCCGGCTTTACGATGGCGCGGCGTGGCAACTTATTGGCGACTTTGAAACCGATACATGGAAATACGTTCGAATTATTGCCAATGTCGATAAAAGCGAATTCGATTTTTACGTAGGAGACGACAGAAACGATGCATTGGGTGCCAAGCCGGAAAAGGGACTCCCGTTTCGGAATGCGGCACTCGGTCCCGTCCCCAAGTGGGTCGCTTTCTATACATGGGGAATAACTGCTCCCGGTTACGTTGATGATTTACTGGTCTATGAAGGGGAAGATCCACTCGACCTTGCCGTTGATCCGAACGGAAAACTCGCGACACTCTGGGGACAGGTCAAACACGGGTTATAAGAAAACATAGGTTCGGTATTTGTAGCGTAAACTGTTAGTTTGCGCCAGGTAGGGAATATCTCTTGGTCTTGGAGAAAAAAATGAAAAACAGTGAAAAGGTTTGCCTGACACCAGCGCAACGACTCCACTTCGACATCTACGGGTTTGTGTTGTTGGAGAACGTCCTGAACGATGATGAAATTGCGCGTATGAAAGGCGCGCTCTATAGGATGAAAGCCGACGAGGATCTGGATGCCAAGCGGGTCTATGCCCGTGGGAAAAGTGAACACCATGTGCTTTTCGGGAATCTTGTTGCGTATGATCCAGCACTGTTGGAATACGCCGCGCATCCGCAATTGGTGCCTCTCGTTGAGGAAGTGGTAGGGGGTGCAGTACGTCTTGAGGAAACCGAAGCGATCATTAATAGTCGGAATCCAGAGATGGAATTGGATGAACTCTATAAACGCCGCTATAACCCGACGGGGTTTCATCGTGGGACGCAACACGGATGGGGCACGTACATCGAACAGAATAAGTTCCACTGCATCTTCGTGAAGACGCTCGCCTACCTCACCGATGTCGGTCCAGACGACGGTGGGACATGCGTTATACCCGGAAGTCATCGCTTAACGTGGGATCATAAAGAGATGATCGAAGCGGCACTCTCTGACGACAAACTCATCTACCAAGTCGAAGCGTCAGCCGGTTCCGTCCTTCTTTTTGCCGAGGCGTTGATCCACAGTACGACTGCTATCCGTAGCGATAAGGAACGTGTCATCCTCATCTCCGGTTACACACCTCCGATGGTGCGCGAATGGCCCGGCAACGAGGTCAGTCCCGAATTTGTTGAGACATTGCCAGAGGACATCCGTCCGCTTATTTCAGGCAGCGACAGTTGGCACTGGAAACGACGGTATTGATTTTCTAATTTTCCTTGCGGAAGCACAACGTCGTCAGAAACTTTACAATTCTTTCAGAGAACCCGCCTGCGCCGTTGTTGCATGCTACGCGCTTTGGATTATTTTTTGGGACTCCTACGCCCCCGAAGTTCGCGGCATCCACAACGGTTCCTTCCCCATCTCTGCGAACAATAACTTCATCACCAGATCCGCCTTTAGTGCTGAGTGTTCGGCAGAATCCCACAAGTTCTTGACCTCTCCCGGATCCTCTTGCAAATCAAACAATTCCCCATACTCTCGGTTGTAGTAGACAGTGAGTTTATAACGATCGTTAACATAGGTTTTAACGTGTACTGTTGTCGGTTCATGGTGGTTTTCAACGATGATATGGTCGCGCGCCTGTTCTGCTTCTCCCGACCAGACCGGCATCTGATCGACACCCGTCATCGGTAGTGGTACGTCGATACCGGCGGCACTGAGGAATGTAGGTGCTAAATCTACCAATGTTTGCAACGCGTCAGAGTGTCTTCCCGCAGGTACGATCCCCGGATGCCGCACGATAAACGGCACTCGGATCACGTCTTCATAGTGAAATGCACCCTTCGCCACAAGTCCGTGCTGTCCGTAGAAGTGTCCGTGGTCGGATGTGAAGACAACCAGTGTGTTCTCTGCAAGTCCGAGTTCATCGAGTTTCGCCAAGATTTTCCCGATGTATTTGTCCATCAGCGTCACCATCCCGTAATAGACAGCGATGTCTTTGGCGAGTTCATCTTGATCGCGTAAATGTGAGTTGAAGCCGTGGGCACCCTTTCCACTTTCACGCCAAGCCGAGAAGTCAGGCTTTTCTTGTTGTGTTAGCTGAAAATGCGGTGGATTGTTATCATGTTCTCCCTCGGTTACGGAAGGCACTGTCAATGCCGTTGGGTCGTACATCGTATCCCACGGCTCTGGCACGAGATATTTTGGATGTGGATCGAAGAAGCTCGCCCAAAGGAAAAAGTTTTCGCCATTCTGCTGATATGTTTCCATGAGTGCGTTGGTGCGTTCCGCAATCCATGTATCGTAATGATATTCTTCTGGAATGTGCCATTTCCGATACTGCCCGCGAGCGTTCCCTGTCGGCGGCGCGAAGTAGTCGCGCCAATTGGGGCAGCCGTTTTCCTCCATCCAGATAGCGTAGTGTTGTCCAACGTGCGCTTCGTCGGCGTGGTTGCGTGCGAGTTCAACGTGTTCAAACCCGTAAAACGGTTCATTGAAACTGCGCCAAAAGTCCAAATCTTGGAGGATCGGATAGGATTCGAGAGACGGGAATTCCTCAGTACCGTGGAGCGGTTGAAAATGCGCCTTGCCGACGAGGGCAGTGCGATACCCCGCATCCGTGAAATCTTCACCGACGGTATGCTCATCTTCAGAGAGTTTCGTGCCGAGGGACCAGGCACCGTGTTGGCTCGGATATTTTCCGGTAATAATAGAGGCGCGTGTAGGGGTGCAGGTCGGGTTCGGGCAGTAGGCTCTATTGAAAAGTGTGCCTTGCTGTGCCAATGCATCTAAGTGCGGGGTCTGAATTTCAGCGTTGAGGCAGCCCAAGGTATTCCAATGTTGCTGATCGCTCGTAATAAGTAGGATATTAGGTCTGGTTTCAGGCATATTGTTTCCTTTACCTTGTATTTGTTGATGGAATCAGCATATCACTTTACAAAGAATTATTCAAGAAGGATGCTGTAGGAGCGATCTTCTGATCGCGACTGTTCATACAAACATAGCAGAAAACTAATGCCGCTAATCTTTCGATTAAATTCGGTTGACATCCCGTGCCAAACGTGTTATTCTTGTAGACAGCATTGTGATCGTAAAGGAAAGTGGATGAACAGCGAAAATCAAAACGATCTAAGTTCGGTTGATGGAATACTCCGAAGAATAGAAGTAAAAGCGGATACTGGAGAGTATCTTTATCGCGGTGAACCTGAACACTATCAGGAAGCTCCTTATTATGGGAAGGTCTCCTCAAATCTCTATCGCGTTTTCCTTGAGGATGAAGAATTTGACGTTGAAACAGAACACTTTGATATAGAAGTTGTCCAATCAGAAATGTTGGAAGTAGCTAAACTTTTTGCCCGAAGAACACCTGTTGAACTTGAGCGTCTTGATGAGATTCAACACTACGGGGGTAAAACCAACCTCATTGATTTCACGGAAGACTATCTCGTCGCACTCTTCATGGCTTGTAACACTTCTCTTAGTAAAGATGGTAGGATTATTATGCAGAAAAAGGAACTGATAGCCTCTTACATTAAGGACGCTTATGAGCCACTAAATCGTATCATTGCTCAGAAGAGTGTATTCGTTAGGCATCCGGATGGCTTTATTCAGCCTAATGAAGACGATGTTATTAACGTTCCTGCAGATCTCAAGCAGCCGATGCTGGAGCATCTCGAAAGAGCACACGGTATATCTGCTGAAACCATCTACAATGACATCCATGGGTTTATTAGGCATCAGAGTCTTAAATTGGAGACCTATAAAACAATTTACAAGGGCTTAGCGGAAAAACAAAGAGGAGATTCAGAAGATGGCTAACAAAGCGAAGATGGCACACTATGAAGAAGCTGTCAAGCATTTTAGCAATGCTATTGAACTGAGCCCCGGTTTTGTTATGCCCTATGTTTACCGAGGCGAAGTTTACCATAAGATGGGCAAGTTTGATCTCGCGATTGACGATTATACCCAAGCGGTTTTCTGGACTCGCCAACCCGCGAGAGCTTATCACGGGCGCGGTATGGCGTATGGGGCTAATGGTGAAATTGATAAGGCAATTGAAGACTTCACCAAGGCGATCCAATACCAACCGGACTACGCTGAGGCCTATTACCACCGCGCTCATGCTTATGTTGGCAAGAAAGAGTTCGATCGTGCCATTGAAGATTGTGATAAGGCGATACAGCTTAATCCTGATGTTGCTGAGGCCTATCTCATTCGAGGCAACGCTTACGGAGACAAAAGTGAACTTGACTTCGCGATTATGGACTATAGCAAAGCGATACGAATCAAGCCTGATTTTGCTGAAGTCTACGCTATTCGTGGTAATATTTATAGCAGCAAAGGTGAGGGTGATAAAGCTATTGCAGACTATAGCAGGGCGATAAAACTGAAACCGAATTACCCACCAGTCTATATTATGCGAGGCCACATTCACTTACTTAAAAGGGATTTTGACTCCGCTATCGCAGACTTCCAAAAGGTGATAGAACTCAATCCGAATGCTGCTCATCCTTATATCACCCGCGCAACTGCTTATAGTCTTAAGGAGGATTTTGACTCCGCTATTACAGACTGTGAAAAAGCGTTGGAACGCAATTCCAACGCTGCGGATGCGCATCTGATTCTGGGTATGGCTTTCGACAACAAAGGCGAAGTGAATTCGGCAATTGAAAGTTACACAAAAGCAGTAAAACTACAACCCGATTATCTCAACGCGTATTATGAACGAGGCAATGCTTATAGTAGCAATGGCGATTTTGACAGAGCCATAACGGACTATACGAAAGTGATAGAACTAAATCCACGTCACGTCGAATGCTATTTTAATCGCGGCATCGCCTACAGCGCAAGAAGTGAATTTGATAGGGCTATTGTGGATTATACGGAAGTGCTTCGGGTCCAATCTAACCACATTCCATCTTATATCAATCGCGGTATTGCTTATAGTAACAAAGGCAGCTTTGACAAAGCTATCGCTGATTATACAATGGCAATACAAATTGATCCAAAGTTTGCCGCACCTTATCATAATCGTGGTAATGTTTACTTGTTCAAAGGCGATCTTGACTCAGCCATTGCCGATTACACGACAGTTGTACAAATTGATCCCCAGGCTGTAGAAGCCTATGCTAGTCGCGGGGCCGCTTACGGTATTATTGGCAAAGTTGACAAGGCCTTAGATGACTGTACAAAGGCGATAGAACTGGGGCTCAACCATGCGAATATCTATTTCAATCGCGCCATTGGTTACAATAGCGTGGGAAAACTTGATTTGGCTATAAGGGACTATACTGAGACGATAGAACTTAATCCCAAGCATGTCAGAGCTTATGTCAATCGCGGTGTTGCCTATGGGGACATTGGCGAGGTAAGTCTAGCAATTGATGACTTAAAAAAAGCACTGGAATTGGAACGAGACAATGCTGCAGCTTATAATAACCTTGGCAACGTTTATAGTAACGGCGGCGATTTTGACGAGGCTATTGAAAATTACAGTAAGGCGATAGACCTGAGTCGAGATGAGGCAATATTTTATCACAATCGTGGACTGGCTTACTTCAACAATGACGAGTTTAATCAAGCCCTTAAAGACTATACAAAAGCACTAAGGTTAGATCCCGATTATGCACCAGCCTATTACAATCGCGCAATGGCTCGGTTGCACCAGCAAGAATGGGAGAAAGCCAGAATTAGCTTAACAAGTGCAGCAAACGAAGGCATAGATATTCCTACCGTTTTTAGTAAATCTTATCAAAGCGTGGAGGGTTTTGAGAAAAAGGCTGGCGTTAAATTGCCAAAAGATATTGCTGCAATATTAAGAGAGAAAAAGGAACAGATTTACACCTCACCTGTAGAGAAAAATCCGTCTGAATTTCAAAGTGGAATGGAACTTTACTCACTTGAAACCTTCACCGCAATGTCTCTACAACAGGCAGAGCAACCCCAAACACCATCTATACCAATTAACTTGCTCCAACCTCCAAGCCAAACATCACCCAACCTATTTGCAAGTTAAGGTGTTAAAGTGGGTTAACTCCAGATTTATTTGTGTGAACACTTGGATACGCTGAGATTATGCTACCCAAAGGCTACCTAAAAAGAAAATCGCCACTATGTTTTTTCCAAATGACCCTACCCAAAACAATGCTGAATGGTATGTCTCCGAAGAGCCCAGATCACGCCTTGGGAAGGGAATAATAGGTCAAATCAGGTATTCTCCAGATGGTACGCAACTTGCAGTCGGTAGTTCCATTGGGATATGGATATACAATGCCCATACGGGCAAAGAATTGAATCTTCTCACAGGACATATAAAGGGACCGGAGTTGATTGCGTACTCCCCCGATGGTCATACCTTAGCTAGCGGTGGGGCAGTTTGGCCGGAGTTGATTGCGTATTCCCCCGATGGTTCCTTGTATGCTGGTACGGTTTGCTTGTGGGATCCAAACACTGGAGAACACAAAGTAACGCTTGGTGAGCATGAGGAACGTGTAACCTGTGTAGAATTCAGTCCCGATGGTAGTATCCTCGCCAGTGGAAATGTAGACCCACGTGGAGACGGAACGATACGATTGTGGGACGTTGTTACCGGTAAACGCAAAGCGACACTCAAAGGACATACAGGTGGATATAAATTGATGGTATTCAGTCCTGATGGTCAAACGCTCGCAAGTGCAGATAGTGGTGGTTTTTTCGGGGGGCCTATGAAAAATGTTGAAATGATTCGATTGTGGAATATAGAAACTGGTCAACACATTACCCTTGAGAATCCTGATTTTCGCGCCAATTCCATCGCATTCAGTCCAGATGGAGACACAATCGCTACTGGAGGTTGGGACAACAATATTGATAGAGATCTATGGCCGGGTACTGTTCAATTATGGGATGCTGCCACAGGTGAACATAAAGAAACACTCACAGAGCAGCATACAAACAGTGTCTTTACGGTAGCATACTCCCCCAATGGTGCTTCTTTTGTCAGTGCGAGTAAGGATGACAAAATTCTTCTGTGGGATACCGCCACGTACCAACTCAAGGCAGAACTTACAGGATATTCAGATGCTATTGCCTTCAGTCCCGATAGCAGCACACTTGCTATTGCAGATCGAGACAAGAAAATTAGATTGTGGAATGCTGTTAGTGGTGAGCACAAGTTAACCCTCACTGAACATACTGATGAAGTTTATAGCCTTGTTTTCAACCCTGATAGCAGAGCATTTGCAGGTATAGGTGGTGACAGCACTATCCGGTTATGGAACGCTGTCACTGGAGAACACTTGCAAACGATCACAGGGCATACAAGATCTGTTTCTTCCATATCATTCGATCCTGATGGCAGTACAATCGCTAGTGGAAGTGGACACGGCAAAGTGGGTGATAAGATAATTCGCATTTGGAATGTGCGATCAGGGTGCCTTCAAAGCACGTTCAAGGTGCCTTTGGGACGATGGATAAAAGACGACTTCAAAATGTTTGCTGATGCTGTCTCCTATTCCCCTGATGGAAAAACCCTTGCGAGTGCGAGTGAAGATGGTACCATCCGGCTTTGGGATGTGGAATCTGGGAAACCTCGAGCTACCACTTTTGAAGGGCGTAGAGGCGTTCAAACGAGTGAACCATTACGAGAATATTCTATTGATGGCTTCGTATTAGCCTATTCCCCTGATGGGAAAACGCTCGCGACCGGCAGTAGAGATGATTTGGCAAAGGACACTACAATTCAATTGTGGGATGCCGTTACTTGCAAAAATAAAGCCACGCTAACCACTGAACATTATGAAACTATCTTGAGTGTGGCGTTTTCTCCTGATAGTCTTACTGTCGCTGGCGGGAGTGGAAATGGCACGGTGTATCTGTGGGATGCCACCAATGGGGAACTTAAAACCACACTCGCGGGACATGGGAAGGAATATGTTTTTAGCATTGCGTTTTCTCCTGATGGGCGGACTCTCGCCAGTGGAGCTAGAAGTTCGGGAGATGGAGAGGTATATTTGTGGGATGTGGTCAGTGAAGAATGTAAAGCGTCCCTTAATAGACTTGACGGTGTTTCAAGTGTTGCCTTTAGTCCTGATGGTTCTGCCCTTGCTGTAGGAAGTAAGGATGTAACTTTGTGGAATGTGCACAGAATCCTCCATCAATCTCACGACGATACACGTATATATCCGACTTGGTTTAATACGACAGGTCGCCACAAGGCCACTCTCAAAGGGCATACTGGTTATATTAGTTGGGTAGCCTTCAGTCCTGATGGCCGCACCCTCGCGAGTGGGAGTGATGATGGCACAATTCTTCTATGGGATATTACGAAAACACCACAAACTTCTAAGCAGATAGCCCGGCGCGTATTGGATAGCATAGTACTAATGGTGGAAAAAGGAGCACGCCCACCCAGGAGTACATTGGGAATTATGGAATATACCAGAGAATATAACCATGCTTCCGGTAATGGCTTTTTCGTTAAACAGAATCTAATTGCTACACATCGTTTTCTTGCAACACCCCCAGGATACTTCAGGCGAAAAAGATTCGGCAAGTTATACGATCTGGAAAGCAATACTTCGTTCGTATGGAAACGGACCAACTCCAGGAGATTCGCATCCAGTTGGATTAATGCAATTATTCAGAAGATTGATAATATTATTTATAAAGACGATTCATTGACACTGTACCACGATCAGCGGAAAGACAGTTATGAAGTTCCTTGTATTGAAGTTGAAGGTATAGCTGCTATTGACGATCAATTAGCGATACTAAAGGTGTCGAATACTGATGTACAACCTCTGTATCTCAGCAACGAGGATGTTCAAATAGGTGATACCATTTACGTCGCAAGTAGCCCGGATACGTTTTCACAAGGTATTATCAGTCGTCTTTATGAAAGGAATTTTTTTGAAATTACCGCGCCGATTCCTGATGGATGTAACGGGTGTCCTGTACTGAACAGGAAAGGACAAGTTATAGGTGTTGCAGCAAAGGAAATGTTCATAGAGAAACATCTTCAGCATCAGAATCGTAACTTGGTAATTCCTTCAATCCATCTTCTTGAATTACTTTCCAAAGTGGAGGCATCAGATTAGAATTTTGGGCGAAAGTAACCGATTAGAATGCTGAAAGCGATAAGCAATAAGAGGGATGATCGCTCTGAAACTTGAGGCATCGCGAATGCTTCGTTAATTTCAGAGTAGTTCCGAGTGCCAATTTATTCCAAAACCACACAAAGCCACGTCTGACGTGAGGTTTCGCCCATTTTTTGACGTATTGTTCTTTCGTATTTACTCTGAAAGCTCTGAAATTTAGGATCACCATGCCTTCAAAACAACACCCCAATCTCCTCATCATCATGTCCGACGAACACGCACCGATGTATAGTGGTCCCTATGGACACCCACTCGTCCAAACCCCTCACATGGATAGACTCGCCGAAGAGGGTGTTACCTTCACGAATGCTTACTGCAATTCACCGCTCTGTATGCCGTCCCGGATGTCCTTCATGACGGGTAAGTACATCCATCACATCGGCGCGTGGGACAACGCCGCTCCCTTGCGTCCAGATGCTGTCACATGGGCACACCTCTTGCGGGCAGCAGGCTACGATGTCGTGCTCTCTGGGAAACAGCACTTCGGTGGGATGGACCAACTTCACGGGTTTCGGGCGCAACTCGCCCGGGATCTGCACGCAGAACGACAGCACGGACTTACAGATTGGGATAACGGCACACCACCAGCACCGCGCCCCTGGCAAGGTCTCACACAGGCACGTCCGGGAACGACGGTGGAAATAGAGGTGGACAACCTCGCAGAGACAGAGGCTCTGGCGTATCTCCGAGATCCAGCACGGCAGGAACAACCCTGGGCACTCAATGTCTCGTTTATCGCACCCCATTTTCCGCTCGTTGTGCCGCAACGGTTTTGGGATCTCTATCCGCTTGATGAAATTGATCTCCCCGATATTCCAGAAGGACACCTCGAAAACCAACATCCTGTGTATCAACGGATGCGGCGTATGTTCGGTTGTGTTGACTTCCCCGAAGAACTGGTTCGCCGTGGGCGCGCTGGCTATTATGGATTGATTACCTATCTTGATGAGAAAATTGGCAACTTGCTCAAGACGCTTGAGGAAACCGATCAGTTAGAGAATACAGTTGTTGTCTATACCAGTGACCACGGTGAGATGAACGGTGAGCACGGTATGTGGCGTAAGTCGAATTTCTACGAAGCATCCGCGCGCGTGCCGCTACAGATTATGTTTCCTGACCGATTATCCGCAGGCAAACGTATTGAGGAAGTGGTTTCGCTCGTGGACCTAACGGCGACGCTTGTGGATATTGCCGGAGTAGAACCTTTAAATCAGTTGGATGGAGACAGTCTGTTGCCTTTGATACAGGATACCGCAAGCGATTGGAAAGATTTCGCGTTCTCCGAATATCTCGCACACGGTGTCGAACGCCCAATGGCGATGGTGCGGAAAGGACGATATAAATTCAACTATAGCCTCGGGGACGACCCAGAACTTTATGACATTGTCGAAGATCCGAACGAATTTCGGAATCTTGCCAATGACGAGGCGTATCAAGTAATTTGTCGAGAACTTGAAGCGCAACTGTTAGCGGAGTGGGATCCTGTTGAGATTGAAAAGCAGGTTCGGGCAAGTCAGAAAGCCCGTATTCTGATAGATCAGATCACTGAGGGACAGTGGAGAGAGCTACCTGATAAGTGAAAGCGGGGAAAGAAAAGGATACCGTCTTGGATTGTTCGACACCATTTACATCTGCGGGTTGGTATTCAATATCTGCGATTTCGAAGGTGCCTGATTGGTGCAAACCGAACAGACGAGGCTCATCATCTGGGATGACAAGACATTGAAGGCCCCATTTACGTTCTTCTGTGATGTCTTGTCTGTGCTTAAAGATGCTGAAAAAGAGTTCTATATGTAGCAACTTACTTTAGGAGTTCACGTGAAAGTATCGGACCGCGTTACATTGATTTACAGAAGGAGGGAATACCGTTGAAAGTCTTAGTTTTTTTGATGCTTGGTGTATTTGCTATTTGTATCAACGGCTGTGATTCTGTTAAAACCGAAGGAAACGTAGCCGCCTCCAGCACAACTCCTAAGAATGCCGAAAAAGAAGTCGTCGTTGAAGAACAGCCAATGGTAAAGATTGAGAAGCGTTCCCTTCGACCCATAGGGAAAAGGACGGCTTGGACGCTTGATGATATCGATTCAGTGGGAGGAGCGGAGTTTTCTGATATGACGAAGAACAATCCACTTCACGAATTTCTTAGCGAATATGAACATGCCACGCTATGACCGGATGATCACGAATCGCTGGATGCGATTGAATCTGGAGTCATCGCGCCGAAGATTAAGTATCTCTCAAAAAAGAAGTATCCTGATATTGCCAAGAAAGCAGAGAAAGAAGGCAGGGTTATTCTGAAAGCGACTATTGATGAAAACGGTATGCCACGCGACATCGCAGCTCTTACAAGTCTCGGATATGGACTTGAGGAGGCGGCAATTCGGATGTTAAGGAAGAGTACTTTTCGTCCGGCCATGAAGGGTGGAAAACCGATAAGTCTGGAAATCAGAATACCTGTTGATTTTAGGCTTAATGATCATGAATCGCTGGATGCGATTGAAATGGATGTTACCCAAGAAGTCCAACCCCCCGAGCTCCTTGAGTATTATCCCAAAAAAATAACGTTTTTATCTGAAGAACCTATCATTCTTTACTTTGATAAGACTCCTATAGATGTTAGTGCGACTTTCGGTGATGTTACGATTGCGGGTAATAAGGTTATGATCAATAACATCACTCCCGGAGATCGGTATAAAAAGCCCTATACCGTCAAATGGAAAGGTGGACGTGTGGATCTTGTGTTTGAGTACACTGATATGTTAAAGTTAGACTCGGTGGGCGAAAAGGATTAGAAATCTGTCAGAGACCCTAAATTGTAGTCGCGTTTACAGAGTGTCACGGCGTTAGGACAATCGGTTTGAGTTTACCATTTTCAGTTTGCATTTTTAACCTTTCACGTTTATTATGAAATCTATGGGGAAACGATATGTCGAAAGTCTTTACGTCCTTTATGGTCTTGGTGCTACTTTACATCAGCGGTTGCGGTGCTGACGAAGACGAGGTCGAGGTTATAGAAGATATCCCCGTCAATTTGCTCTCAGCAGTTCCACCCTCCGGCTCGGTGATTGGTGCAACTGCTACGATTACCATTACTTTTGACGGTATCCCGAGTAAAGTCTCTATAAACAGAGGTAATTTTGAAGTCATTGAGAATCGTATTGTCGTCACTCCGTTCTATACAGTCGGCGAAGTTGAGTTGAGAGTCACTTGGGCAGATGGAACTCAGAAATTAGTGTACACTCTCACTGCGCCGTGTGCGGGTGAAAATGTAGGGTGCGAGTGAAAAAACAATACTTGCCGGCGTCCGACACAAATTTTACCTACTTTAGCAGAGTGTTTACTTTATTCATCGTCTGACTCTTGAATAGGAACCTGTACAGCAGCACTCTTAAGGACATCATTAGAGGGTGAAAGAGAGGCGAGGAGATCTTGGCTGCGAACCATATATTCTAAAAATATAGATCTCCCAATCTTCGGTTTGCAGCCAGTTAGCAAAAACTATAACATATATGGGTTAAAGAATCAAGAATATTTTTAACGTTTACGTTCAGGGTCGCGTTCACTTCTCTGCGAAGATTCAAAGTCCTCTGATAGGATTCTTTGGATATTTCGCTCAGCGAGTGCTGCAATTGTCCAGGACGGATTCGCAGTTGCACACGACCCTGGTAACAAGGAACCATCCATAACATACATCCGCGAATAGCCGTGTACGCGTCCATACAAATCACACGCTTTATCCATCACCATTCCACCCAGAGGGTGATAGGTGTGATCTTTTAATAGCTTTTCTGGAAGTGGAATGGGAAAGCCTTCTGGTAAACCGAGATACCCCTCATTCGCAGCATTCATGCGCTCGGCGAAATCCATTGCTGCCCGGACGGCAGTCTCGTTTCCTCCGGCTGGCCACATCAATTCCACCGTATTAGTCCCTGCATTGTAGGAAAAATGTCCGCGCTCGGTATCTAAAGCGAGTAAAAGATAGAACAAACAGTTACATTCAAATCCTGTAGGAAAGAAGAGAGATTCAATTCTTGCGAATGTCTCTGCATTCTTATAGTTTTTTATTCCTTTGATAACGGGATAGGCTTGCTGCTTTCCGGTTAATTCGTTCACAATAGATGTGAATAGTATATTTCCATTCGTTCCAAAACCTTGTCCAACTTCTTCGTTGAGGTTTCGTAAATTTCCGAGCGCTTGAGCTTTTACCAGTAACTCCGTTGTGCCAACGGTGCCCGCTGCAAAAAAGAGGTAGGTCGTGGTAATTTTTTTTCTCTCGATTACCTTGCCGGTTTCATCTATCTGTTCAACCGTTACAGCATATTTTCCACTCTTTTCTTTCGTGATGCCAATAACGCGATGCAACGGATGAATAGAGACAAACCCTGTCGCTTCTGCCATCGGGAGATAGTTGCGATCTAGGGTGTTTTTACATAGGCTATTATTACCATAAAAAAATTCTCCGAGGGTCGCCGAAGGTGCTGTCGTTCCAGCGAGCTCGCTACGAATAATGTCCCAATCCGTGGCTTGTTCTACATCTACGACTTCGAGTCCAGCATTGGATGCATGCTTGGCAAAGACACGGGCGTAATGGTAGGGAGGACTGTTGTAAACATCTTCAGGAACCGTTGTGATATTCAGCATATGGCGGACGCGTTCATAATGGGGTAGGAGTTCCTGATAGGATATCCCTGTTGGGAAAATCTTATAAAACAGATCTTCCGTTGGTTTTACACTAATACCACCGTATACGATGGAGCCACCCCCAACGGCTGTGCCTCGATAGACATGCATGTTTGGGTAATCTATGCGATCTAAGACACCGGTGTATTTACGGATAGGCAATGAGGGGCCGAACGGCAGAGCGGTTTCGCTTCGCAACCACGTTGAACGACCGTCGGGTGGTAAAGAGCGACTGAACGGAGCTAATCCGTTATCCCAGCGTCTTCCCTGTTCTAAGACCATTGTCCGTATACCGGCTTCCCCGAGTCGTAAAGCCGTCACCGCACCCCCAAATCCGCTTCCGATAATCAGCGCTGGGATGTCGTCTTCAAGTTCTACCGGTGTTGAAGGTGGTGAAATGATTTTGAAAGGCTCATCACATCCTGGGAGTGCAATACCGCTGCTTATGGCAAGCCCGGCGGCAGATATTCTTTCTATAAATTGTCTTCGTGTAAGTTTGAACATTTTACTCTCAATCCTCCGAATTCATCAAGTTCTTCCAACCCTCCAATTTTCCAATTTTTGCTGTAAGGCGGCTGTTATTTCCTTATAACCATTTTTCGAATAGTTTTCGGCAACTCACCGGTGCTCAGTTGGTAAAAATAAACGCCCGAAGCGAGTCTTTCCCCCAAATCATTGCGCCCGTTCCAATAAGCGGCACGCGACTTGCCGATGTAATAACCCGCCTGCTGGAATCCGAGGTCCAGATGCCGAACGAGGTGTCCCGCGGATGAATAGATACGAATGGTAACCTCAGCGTCATTTGCGAGTTGATAGGGCAACCACGTTTCTGGATTGAAAGGGTTCGGATAATTCGCAAGGAGAACTGTCGATTTCGGGATGAGGTCAGCGGGTGTGAGCCGAACTTCGGTGAACGCTCGGTGGATGTCTGCCACACTGATTTCGTGCTGGAGTGTACGGATCAGGTTGTCTGTTGTGTCCCGGACTTCAATCGTCAGTATATCACCGGCAGAAACAACGGAGACCTGGCGGTTCATATCTGCCCAGACGGCGTGGAAATTGTTAGTGTCAACCGCTTCAGCAACTCTGGTGTGCCTGTTGTAGACGGTTAGTTCCACACCGCTGATTCCTTCAAGCTGCGCACGTAGGACAAATGCCCACACCTGCTGAGTTAATCTCTGTGTCGGTGCCGCTGGTGCTGCTGGTGCTGTGTTCTTCCATCCACTGCCTATGAAACTGACATTTTTCGGTGCGGTAACATTGACAATATAGCCCTTTCCACCTTCAATCGGGAATCCGTTGCCGTCAGAATTTGCCGTGAACCCGATGTAACGTCCAGTCGCTGAATTGTATTCGATGACGGTGGTGGCTCCGATTTTTTCCATGAGGGAACGTGCTGCGTAAGGTTCGCTCGGCATCAAGGGTAGACCGATCATGTTCAAACCCGCGCTGAGTTCTATATTAAATAGGTTCTCGCCTGTCATCGGCATAATCAGGCTGTCGGCACGGAATGTGAGATTCTGTATACGTTCATCGCTTTCGGGACCAACATCCGCAATCGCAAACGGTGTCTCAGAGAAGTTCGCTACGAGGTATTCCGCGAGTGCATCTTGCTCCGTGCCGGGGTCGGCAAAGGTGGCTTGCCCACCAGATTGTTCCTCCGTCATCACTTCAGTAAGGTCAACGCGATTGGTATTCGGGAAATTAGCATACGGATAGTCGTCTCCGCCATCGACAAGGAAAGTGATTGTGACCATTCGGAAAGTGCGAGTTGCATCCCCCACGATTTCACCATTCTGGGCAATTGTGTCCGTCAGATTTCCATCTGCGTCGGTGATGATAAGCGACTGAACCCTTGAACCCTCCGGCAGCGAGTTATCAAAACTGAACGCCATTCCTGCGATTTGGGGGAAACGCCCGGGCGTTGAGCCGCCACCGGAGGCGGCAACTGTGTGTTCGATGACTTCGAGCAGTTCCGCTGCGCTCAAGGTCAAAAGCGTCAATCCGTTGTTGAATCGGAGTGTATTTTCGATGTCGATCTGTGAAATCTGACCCATCGCTTTACCAACTAAAGCGTTTGCAGGGGGTGGGAACAGGTCGCTGCCTATAGTGACACCGATCGGGGCGCGGATGCCTCCGCCATTTTTCAAAGACACAACTACATTCGGGTCAACCTGTTGCCCCGCGGCGAGGTTTGCCTCGGCGATTAGGTTACCGATGTTTGTTTCTTCCGTACGGACGGAGCCACGGTTACCGTTCAGATAGACGCTTGTTTG
Source organism: Candidatus Poribacteria bacterium (assembly GCA_965208635.1). Classification (GTDB taxonomy): domain Bacteria; phylum Poribacteria; class WGA-4E; order WGA-4E; family WGA-3G; genus WGA-3G. The sequence goes on along the minus strand of OZ242349.1, from coordinate 2,067,943 downwards.
TCCAAAGAGGTTGCCGTCCTTTGCGATCACAACATTCCGGACCGCCTCTGTAATCTCAACGACAGGTGCTGCGGGTTCCGCATTGCCGGTATCCGCAACACCCTGTTCGTCGGTAACGAAAGCACCGCTAACTGTAGCGTCAATCGATTCAGGAATTAAGACACCTGCTGCGTCAAAATCGACGACTAACCGCCCAACGTATCGGTAATTTCCATCTGTCCCCACGATTGCAATCGGTTCATTCGTAGAGGATTGGGTCAAAATCGGATAGGGACGTTCCGCAGTATCCCCAGGATGGAGGCGATCTGTTCCATCGGCGAGTAGAGTATTTGAACCTCCAGCAATGATAATGTCAACATCTTTCAGATGCATTGCGATCGTTTCATCAAGGCTAATTTGTTGAAGGTGTCCGGTAAGAATAATCTTATGAATGCCGGTTGCTGTCAATGCGTCAACGGATTCTTGAATGATAGTTGCCAATGCTGCCATATCGTTTGGGTGTGCGGGGGCAATTCCGACGTTTCCAGATAAAGAAAGGCTTCCGAGCAACGGTGTCGTCATGCCGACAACGCCCACTTTTTCGCCTGAAGGGGTCGTGATGACCACGCTTTTGGTGATACTGTTCGGGATTGTGCTCGCTTCTTGGCCAGAGTCAACAACTAAAGGCGCGAGATTGCTATCAGGACTGAAATCTAAGTTCGCACTCAAGAATGGGAAGGCTGTGCCAACATAGTCTCTATCTACTTTAATCAGTCCAGCAAGCGTACCAGTCCCTGCGTCAAATTCATGGTTTCCAAGTGCGCCTGCCATGAAGCCCATCGCGTTGAGCATCAGAATGTCGGCGCGTCCTGAACCTTCTCTTCCCAATACTTCACGAAGACTCCCGTTATTGGCAGCTGCGAAAAACGGACCGGGAATGTAGCTATCGCCAGCCCCGATGATGACTGTATTTTCAACCTCGGCTTTGAGCGCATTCAGTACTGATGAGAAGCGAGGGGCGTTTTCGAGTGCCTCAATACCACCCTCCATGTCTGCTGCGTGGAGCAGTTGCAGTGTAATTTTAGACGAGGGGGCCTCTTCGTTTTGGGAGAAGGCAGGTGAGAGAATACCTAACAGTAAAATTGAGAAAACTATTTTTGTAATGTGGGCTTTCAGCCCTATAACATTCGGAACGAAAGGTTCCTTCTTCTGCATCAAAAAATACTCCTTATTAATTTATTAATCAAATTTGTAGCGTTTTTTGACTCGTGTTTAAATCTTCTGTGCTACTGGCGCGGGTTATTTCACTTCTGCTACACACTATCAACCCGTATTGGTTATAATAGGTGGATTATAATTATTTTTCAAATTAAAAGTTACAAAGCCTGAATATAACTAAAAATAATACACTTTCTTTACTGTTGTGTGCAGTCTCGGTATCAATTTTTTCTTGAACGATTTGCTGGAATATGCTATGCTACAGGTATCATAAGTCATAACAATTTTTGCATCGGAGTCCTTTGATGTCTCATTCAACAACTCGGCAACCGAACCTCGTTTATGTTTTCGCCGATCAGCTCCGCTACCAGTCGTGTGGCTATGCTGGCGATACCCGCGCACGGACCCCTAATATCGATCGGCTTGCGACAGAGGGTACGAATTTCTGCAACGCTGTCTCCGGTAGCCCGATGTGTGCCCCCTATCGTGCCTCACTCTTCACCGGTAAATACGCCAGTAGCACCGGTATGGCGATTAATGAGCTTCGCATGAACCCGAATCATGACTGTTTCGGTCATGTTTTACATCGTAACGGTTACCAGACAAGCTACATCGGGAAATGGCATCTGTGGGCAAATCAATTAGGGAGACACAACGATCCGGAGAATTCTTACATTCCGCCGGGACAACATCGGCTCGGTTTCGATGGGGAATGGTCGGCTTACAATTTTCATCACCTGTACTTTGACACATATTATCACAAAGACTCGCCTGAAAAGATCGTGATTCCGGGTTATGAACCGGACGGTCAAACCGATATGGCAATCGATTACCTGCAGCGGGCATCAACGAGCGATGATCCGTTCGCGCTTTTCCTCTCAATCGGGACACCGCACGATCCGTGGACACAGGACAACGTTCCAGCCACTGATTATGAGATGTTCAAGGACGTTTACTTCCCACGTCCGCCGAACTATCGAGACGAAAACGATCCTTATAGCGACACATGGGCAGTTATGTCCCCCGCCGAACGCGCTGCGCTCCCTGAGTGGATGCGCGTCTATTACGCCATGACTGCAAATCTGGATCGGAATATAGGGCGGTTGCTGCAAGCCGTTGATGACCTCGGATTGCGTGATAATACGATCTTTGTGTTTACCTCCGATCACGGTGAGATGTTTGGTGCGCAAGGTCGTCGTGCAAAGAATATCTTTTATGAAGAGGCGGTGCGCGTGCCGTTTCTGGTTCGGTGGCAGGATCAGATTCCGAAAGGTCATGTATCAGATGCATGCTTGAACACGCCAGACATCATGCCGACGCTGTTGTCGATGATGGGTCTTCCGATTCCGGGAGAGGTTGAAGGGAGGGATCTCAGCAACACCCCATTTCACCAACCCGCTGATGAACCGGATGCGGCGTTCATGCAAGGAATGGGATGTACTGCCAAGTGGGAGGACGGGTATGAGTGGCGCGCCCTCCGTACGAAACGATATACTTACGCCATCCATCGTCCGGATCGAAGTGAGAAACTCTTCGATAATGTTGATGACCCGTTCCAAACCCGGAATCTGATTGATGAACCCGAATCGCCCGGACTCCGAGATCAATTCCGAATTCTCTTGCAGCAGCGCATGAATGCGATTAACGATACCTTTGAAGCGTGTACGTGGTATCGCGATAATTGGACAAAGGATCGGATTATCCTGCGGACTGCAACGTTGACCTAATCACTGATGTGGTAAATGTTAAGAAATGCCCTAGTATTTTAACGCTGAAAGAGGTGAGGTTATGGATAAGAAATACCGTGTTCAGAACGTTGAAACGATACCGAGTCCATCGCTGGTAGTCTATCTCGCACAGGTTCAATATAACATTGACCATGCGATTGCGACTGTCGACGGAGATGTCTCGAAACTCAGACCGCATGCGAAAACGCATAAAACCGCTGAAATTATCGCGATGGAACGTGATGCTGGTATCCTTAAGCACAAATGCGCGACATTACGGGAAGCAGAGATGCTGGCACAGAACGGTATAGAGGATATTTTGATTGCCTATCAGATGGTAGGACCTAACGTCAGCCGTTTCGCATCGCTACAGTTGAAGTATCCAGAGGCTGATTTCAAGGTCGTCGTCGATCATCAAGAGGCGGTAACGGCACTCTCATCAGCGGTAGCAAAGTACGGCTTGAGCGTCAAAGTCATGCTGGATTTGGATGTCGGGATGCACCGCACAGGTGTACCCGTCGGTGATACCGCTGTGGATGTCTATGCGCAGATTGAAGCGGCAGATGGATTGCAACCGTGGGGACTGCACGTCTACGATGGACATATCCACGATGAAGATGTCGCTGAGCGGAAGGCATCCTGTGATAAGAGTCTCGTGCAGGTAGAAGAGATGAAGGACAGGCTTGCTGCTAAAGGGCTTGAGGTGCCCTTGATCGTGATGGGTGGTACACCGACCTTCCCTATTTATGCGAAAACTCCGGGTGTGGAGGCATCCCCTGGCACTTTCGTTTTTCATGATTACGGTTACTCGACCCGCTATCCCGATCTCGGTTTTACTCCCGCGGCACTGCTTCTGAGCCGTGTGATTAGTATTCCTACGCCGCATAGGATTACCCTTGATTTGGGGCACAAAGCCATCGCTGCAGATCCTGAGGGTGTGCGCGGGATCGTTTTGGATGTTGACGGTGCTGAAGTGACCACGCAGCATGAGGAACATTGGGCGGTTAACGTCCCTGACAGTTCGCCGATGCACATCGGACAAGAGATTTATGTCTGTCCGACACATATCTGTCCGTGTGTTGCGCTACACCCTTTTTATTATCTTGTAGATGCCGATGGGTATTGTCGGGGGACATGGGAGGTCACGGCGCGTAATCGAACTTTTTAATTTTACCTTAAACTGAAAAATAGATAGACGTTTGCACTTCCCCTGGTAGGCGAGGTTTCATGAAGATTAAGAATTTAATTCGGTAATTTTCTAACAAGGTCCAGTGCGGTTACAAACCGCACCTACCGGACTTGGGGGAAGTATCAAATTACCGAAATATTTTATTAAACCGCATCTAACCTCGCCGGTTCGGCGTTTCCCATTAATTCTAAGTGTAGTATAAAGAACGCTCAGGGCCACGGAAAGAAGGGTGCTGGTACGTTCGCACCCCAACTGATGAGCGTCCATAGAACTGCCATACTGAATTCTCCGAAAACCATGCCTAAGAAGAACGGACGGAGCCGCTGATATTGTCGGATACCGCTGTAACGGAGGAGCGGCGTTTTGATACCCCATGCGATGAAAACGGGAAACCAGAATACAATCAGTGTCCACGAGGCTGATAGGGCATACCCAAGTGGATGGAGGGGCCACCACCAATATAGCATCCTCAAGATGACTAAACCTGTTGTCACTAATGCCCCAATGCCAAAAAAGAATCCTCCTGTTGTGCGGAGATCTGTCCCTAACCCTTCCATCGCCGCAACATTGTCCTGAAATGCCCATAATGGGTTGCCGCGGTAGGTGTAACTATACATGTAATTGGCACCGTGGGTATAGGGAAGCCATAGATGGATGGCTGCCGCACATAGGAATGCGAGCGTACTGCCTAACACGAACACCCCTACCAACGAACGGTGAGACATTCCCACCCGATCCCTAATTTTTAAACCGTCTAAAAATCCTGTGAGGATGAGTCCGCGCTGATCGCGAGTGAAGATTGCATCGAGAAGTGACAGCACAGTGAGGCTCTGCGCGCCCAGTGCGGCTTTGGTTGAGACGAGTTGATAGAGATCCAGGGGTCGGAACGATGTCTCTGTCATCAGCAACCCACCTTCCGCTGTGCTACGTGCCATCACCACAGCAACAATACATACATAAACCAGTATCTCGAACGCCGCGAATCCTAAATTCAGTCCTGCTGTATAGCACCACCCTATCGCGAGGATTAAACTGATGATGAGTCCCCAAACTGCCGTGCGGTAAGACAAAAGTTCCTCCTTGTCATCCGCTTTCGTCGCAGTAAAGGCGCGACGGAACACCTGCCGAAAGTGTGGGAACCCCATATAGATAAACGAAATTACGAGTACCATATAAGCCCCAGCAACTTGATAACCGATATAGAGTCGAGTTGGGTAGAGCGGCATCGTGCTGACTCGCCAACCAAACACCGCAGCGACAACATCTTGGAACCGTGTGAGGAGAAAAAAGAACCATAGACTGAAAAGGAGTTGGGTGGGGAGTAAATAAAAGAACCCTATCGCCGCGAAGGACAAGAAAATCGGTGTGTAAACCATAGCGTTGAAGGGTCGTTCTGTAAAGTATTGATTGAGTATGTACCGCAACGGGAGATTCGGGATTTGGGGCCAAATTTCGTGAAGTCCATTCAACGTAAAGATGAGGGCAGGCAGGGTAAACCCTAACCACATGAGGCGATTCCGAAGGAAGCCGCGCCCCTCGTGTACAAACTCAAGTGGTAGTGAGACTAACGGGAATGTAAGTTTTTCGTTTTCAATCCACTGTTTGCGTAGAATTGCTGCTAAGCAGAGGAAAGCAGTGAACAGGAAAAAAACAAGCACACCCCAGACGCATAACGGCTCAATCCATGCGCGCCACGGAATACTGTCACCTGTTTGTATACCCTCATAGAAACTGATGGCAATGGCGGCTTGTCCTTTTTGTTCAGGTGAAAAAGGGATCAACCACGGTTTGATGTGTGGGAAAAAGAGGGTGTCCCAACTGTTGGTTTCGTTGGTAAAGTAGTTGACGGCGATAAGTGCGGGGATGAGTTTTTCCATGACGCCGCGCGATGAGATCATTGAAGCAACGAGCATCATGCAGTAGATGCACATCAATTCGCGAGGCGACAACCCAAAACGGGCGTTCAGTCTTTCAAGCAGCCGATTCCCTAATACGAGAAAGAAGAATAGCCCGATAACCGCTGGTGGCAACTGTAAAAACCCGATTTGGATGTAGGTAATTACTAATTCGGCGTAGGAGACGATGCAACATATAGCGATAACGAAACAGGTGCCAAGCAGGAAGGAACGTCCTGAGAGACGATTTTCATTAATAGGAAGCAATATTGCACTGTCCTCTATGAAGTTTGATGGATTTTATCATGATGTCCTGGATTTGTCAAATCCAACTTAACAAGGTTGCTGTATCCTAATAGGCTACAACGCTTGTGTATCTAAAAAAAAATGTCATGAGTTTATTTTTTTGTAACCGATTCGTAAATGAAAGCGTTATTCAAAATATGAGTAATTCTGTTTCTTTATGGACTGAAGCAATGCGGAATGGATCACTTCAATCCTTTGCTAAAATTAATCCCCTTGTTGGGCTACCTCCGAAAACTTTGCGCTTATATAGCGCGTTGGCGGTTTTTAAAAAGGAATATTGTTCTGGTGGGAAGCCGGGGTGGTTTCACGTGCCGGAATCTGACCAGCGTCTTAAGAATATCGGGTTTTCTAAGCGGGGTCTTAGGAACGCTTTGCAAGAGCTGGTCCAGGTGGATTTATTGCAAATCCGCACAGAACAAGGTACACGGTTGTACTACCTGAAGTAGCATGCAAACGCCCGAGTCCCCTTTAAAAATCCCGCGATTGGTTCTTGCATCTGCGTCACCTCGCCGTTCTGCTTTATTATCGCAGATTGGACTAACGTTCGAGGTGCGCCCGAGTGATATTGTTGAACCACCACACACCACATATTCAAATGATCCTGCAAGTGAAGTAACACAAAAACTTGCCTTATTGAAGGCAGCGGCTGTTTCACAGCACTTTGATGATGCTCTAATTATCGGTGCGGATACTTTGGTATCGCTGGATGGAGAACTTCTCGGTAAACCGACTGACGATGCAGACGCGTTCAAGATGTTGACACACCTGAGTGGCACCTGCCACGAAGTTGTTACAGGTGTCGCCTTGGTTGACACCCAGACGGAACGCGAAGTCGTCTGGTCAGAAACAACGCAGGTTTACTTTCGGGAGTTACAGAGTACCGAGATAGATGCCTATATTGCAAGTGGCGAAGCATCAGATAAGGCTGGCGCGTACGGAATCCAAGGACGGGGCGCAGTTTTCGTTCGACGTATTGAGGGATGTTATTTTAATGTCGTTGGACTTCCGTTGGCGAGCCTTGTTGAACACCTTTTTAATTTACCTTGCGGAGAAACAACGTGCGTTTAGACCCTTGCGTGCATTCCTTAAATCCGCCTGCGTGTTTTTGCTTGGGCATTTCTGCGTATTGTTGCAGGCTGCTGTCTTAAGTTAATTGTACTTAAGCGTATAGTCCGTAACGAAGTGAAGGACGGATATACGGAAATGAACGTTATTCACCCAACACACCTGACCGAACCGCCAGGTAAAATTAAAAGATTTACCGAGGGCTACACTGAAATTGTAACGCCCGGCGAAATGGGCATCACGAAACTCCATTTCGGAATTCTTAATCTCACCCCCGAAACAACCTTCTTTGACCATTCTGAAGATACCGAAGTCGCGTTGATTGCGTTAGGTGGACATTGCACCTTGCTGGTGGGACATAACGGCAACAAAGCGAACGGGGTTTTGGGCGAGCGTCCAGACGTTTTTCAGGGCGAGGCGTGTGTAGCGTATATTCCACATCATACCACTTATGAAATCCTTGCAGGCGAAGCCGGAATTGAAATCGCAGTTTGTAAAGTGCCATCTTATGCCGAATCCGCTGCAATTATTTTAGAGGCAGGGGAGACAATAGATGAAAGTGAGACGCACCTCAGGATATGGGAAGGTGCCTTATCGGCGGAGGCAGATGTAGGTACACGGAATGCGCACGTGATGCTTACGGGAGAGGAAGCAATCTGTCTGCACAGGTTCCGAGATGCGGATGGCTTTGCTACTTTCGACATCACGCGCACCGTGGGAACGGTACGCGTGCAATTGTATCACAACGATGTATTAGCGGTTCCGGAACAGGATAACATTGTGGCATTGACTTCCGAGGGAGTCGGCTACCAGTTGTGGGTGCAGCCAGATTCCCATCGTTAGAAAACTATTCACCTTCAATGAGTTCGCCACCCTTCTTGAGAAAAGCGACAGAACTCCGCGAGATTTGAACCTTTACCTCTTGACTGTTCACTTCTCCAACGGCGATGAGAATAATATTCTTATCGTTACTCAGTCCAAGAATTTTGCCGTGTAACCCGCCATTCGTTACGATTTCGTCGCCTTTGGTTAGATTCTCCAGCATGTTCTGATGTTTTTTACGTTTAGCTTGTTCCGGACGCCATAACAAAAAATACATAATAGCACCCATCGCTATGAATGGAACAAGCAAACCGGTTATCTGGTCCATAAAGTCTCTCCTTCTCTTTTGACGTAGCTTGTAAGTCAAAACTTGATGTTAAAAAATCAAAGAATCAGCATGGCATCGCCATAGCTGTAAAAACGGTAATTATGTTGGAGTGCCGCTTGATAAGCCTGCTGGATCAAATCCCTTCCTGCGAAGGCACTCACGAGCATAAGTAAGGTTGATTTGGGTAGATGGAAGTTGGTAACCAACGCATCTACTGCATTAAATCGGTGCCCAGGATAGATAAACAGTTCACTGTAGCCGCTATAAGGATGAACAGTACCCATCGTGCCTGCGGTTTCCAAGGCGCGCACGACAGTGGTCCCAATAGCAACGATTTTTCTTCCTGCCTCCCGCGCGATGTGAATCCGATCCGCTTCTGTTTCGGTGAGGTGGATATATTCGGCATGCATCTTATGCGTCGTAATATTTTCCACTTTCACGGGTTGGAACGTTCCAGGTCCAACATGTAGCGTTAGCATCGCTGTTTCTATCCCGCTGTTTTTCAATTCCTCCAATAATTCTTGTGTAAAGTGCAAACCTGCCGTAGGGGCTGCAATTGCGCCTTCAGTGGCGGCATAAACTGACTGATAGCGAACCTTATCTTCAGCGTTCGGTGGGCGACGAATATAAGGCGGCAGAGGCATCATACCTATATCTGCAAGAATAACTGAAAACTCACCGATATAGTCGAAGCGGACGATACAGTGTCCGTCATCCGGTTTCGCAAGGACCTCTGCTGTTAAGGCACTATCACCGAAGACAATCTGTGTACCGATTTGGAGACTCCGCCGCGGTTTGGCGAGTACCTCCCATGTGTCTGTCTCTTTTTCGCGGATAAGAAGGAGTTCAATCTGTCCGCCGGTTTCGCGTTTGTTGCCAATTAACCGTGCTGGAATAACCTTCGTATCGTTTAGGACTAACAACGCATCGTCGGGCAGGTATTTCCCAATCTCTGAAAACTGCGTATGGTGGATAGCACAGGTGTCGCGATCGACTACCAAGAGTCGTGATCCATCACGCTGTTGAAGTGGGTTTTGCGCGATCCGGTCAGCGGGTAGATGGTAGTCAAAATCTGTGAGTTTCATATTATAGTTTTCAGTTTTCAGTTTTCAGTTGTCGGTCACAAGAGAGTTTTGCCAAACGAAAACCTTTTAACTGAAAACCGATGACTAATAACCGAAGGCTATTAATAGAACAGTGATTGTTGAGACCCTACAGGATAGTCGAAGTACTCATGGGCGGCGTCGGTTGCGACACGTCCGCCGGGTGTTAGCATCAAAAATCCCTCTTTAATGTAGTAGGGTTCGTAAACCTCTGCAATAGTGCGTTCATCTTCACTCAGGGCGACAGCGAGTGCCTTGAGCCCCGCACGTCCATTGAATTTTTCAATAAGTGTCTGAAAATAAGCGTAGTCTTGTGCGTTTAATCCACGTTCATCAATGTCAAAGAATTTGAGTGCCTCTTCCACAACCTCAAGTGAGAGAGCACCGTCTGCTTCGACTTGGGCGTAGTCTCTAACGTTAGCGAGCAGTTTGTTCGCGATCCGCATCGTGCCACGCGAGCGGCACGCTAATGTGTATTCCGCATGTTCATCGATATTGATGTTAAGTTTTGCGCTGTTAATGCGAATCGCTTGTTGGATGTCTTCTGGTTCATAGTAATCGAGATGGATACGGATGCCGAACCTGTCGCGAAAGGGTCCCGTAAGCAAACCTTCACGTGTTGTCGCACCAACGAGTGTGAATTGCTTAAGGGGCATTTGCACAACATCCGATGCGGGACCTTGACCGATGGCTAAATCTAATTGATAATCCTCCATCGCAGGGTAGAGCAGTTCCTGAACATATCCTTTCATCCGATGGATTTCGTCAATAAACAGAATATCCCCTTGGTCGAGGTTCATCAAGGTTGAGGCGAGGTCGAGTTTCTCCATAACGGGACCGATCGCCTGTTTATAGCTGCTCTGAATTTCATTGGCGATGATACGTGCAAGTGTGGTCTTCCCAAGCCCCGGTGGACCCACAAGCAGCACATGCTCAAGTGCGTCCCCGCGCTTTTTGGCGGCTTCAATATGGATACGAAGCTGCTCTTTTGCTTTTTCCTGTCCGATGAATTCGCTGAGCGTTTCCGGACGGAGGCTGTATCCAAAGTCGTCATCTTCTTCCGCCAAATCTTGCATCCGGTCGAAATCTTGTATTTCGTGATTATCCATTTTGGTGTCCTAACACGGACAGTTATCAGTTGTCAGTGATCGGTTTTCAGTTAAGAGGTTCGCGTTGAGTAGAACTCTCTTGTGACCGAAAACTTTAATCATCAACTCGTGCTTTAACATTTATAACTGAGGCGAGTTGATGGTTTAAACTGAAAGGGTTGCGTAGAAACCCGCCCCGACAACCATAGTTAAAAACTAATTTCGGATATATCGGAGGGCTTGCGCGATGAGGTTTTCTCGTTGCGCAGACTCCCCGAGAACTTGTTGTGCCTTATCGATGGCTTGCTCTGCTTCAAGTTCCGATGCCCCGAGGGTATTGACGAGAATTTGGATTGCCTCTGCAGCTGGCACCCCAGCGGGTTTTCCGAGATCGACATCACCTTCGAGTTTCAATTTCATAATGTTCTTTTTGAGTTTGGTGATGATGACTTGGGCGATGTCTTTGCCTAAACGAGGCACCCGCATGAGGGTCGTTGCGTCTCCGCGATGGACAGCGCGTTGGAATTGTGAAGGTGATAGCCGCGCGACGATGTTTTGTGCAAGGGCGGGTCCTACACCGGAGACCGTCAGAGCCAATTCAAAAACTTTGCGTCCGTCCTTTGAGGTGAACCCGTAGAGCGTAATTTTGTTGTCTCGGTTTTGATGATAGTAGGTGTAAAGCGTAACAGTATCGCCGATAGGGGGTAAATCCGTTACAGTTCTCGGTGACACGTCGATCGTATATCCAATACCATTTACGTCTACAATGATCTGTGTGGTTTCCTTATCTGCGAGAACCCCTTTGATATAAGAAATCATTTTTTAATTTTCCCTTGCGGAGGAACAACGGACATCTCAACTTTTACGTGCGTTCCTCAAATCCGTCTGTGTATTGTTGCAGGCTACGGGTTTGGGTTTAATACTCTCTCTTTGCTGATTGCTGACGACTGACGGCTGACAGCCGTATTTTAATTTTCCTTCTGGTTTTCTTTGGGCAAATGTAATCAATTGCGACGAGTGTATTTTTCACGGAGTTGAAGGACTTTGTAGGAGCGGGCATGGCAGAGCGCGAGCGCAAGGGCATCTGCTGCGTGATCAGGGCGAGGTGGTTCCTTGAGTTTAAGCAGTGCTTGTGTCATCTTCTGCATCTGGGATTTCGTGGCTTTTCCGTAACCAACAACTGCCTGTTTGACTTGGGTCGGTGTATACACAGTAACGGGACGATCCGCATTCGCCGCCGCGAGTTTCACAATACCTTTAACTTCACCTACAGCGAACGCACTGCTTATATTTTTACTAAAGAAAATATCTTCAAGCACTATACTCTCGATAGTGAATTTGGCAATCAGATCGGTTACGGCATCGTAAATTTGTTTCAACCGTACCTCTGGTGCTGTTTTTGGGCTGGTTCTGATGTTTCCGAAGCCCCGCGAAATGAGACGATTCGCGTGCGCTTCAACCACGCCGTATCCAGTATTCGCAATGCCCGGATCAATGCCAAGAATTATTCTTTTACTTATCCGTTGCGGTTCGGTCAGGTGAGTTGGGAGCTTCATGTACTTTCCCGTATATCTGGGGGAAACACCCCAGCAAAAACCCTGCGTCGTTGTTACAGGCTACGATTTAGATGCGGTAATTAAGCTGCGGCTTCTAAAAGGTTATCGGGAATATCGAAATTGGCGTAGACTTTCTGTACATCATCGAGTTCGTCGAGGGCATCCATGAGGCGGAGCATCCGTTCGGCTTCTTTTCCATCAAGTTTAACGGTGTTTTGTGGAATCATACTGATTTCAGCGAGTTGGATTTCAGCGGATGTTTCTTGAACTGCCGTTAAAACACTATCAAACATCTCAAAGGGTGTAACGATTTCCATACCTGTTTCGGAAGCGGTTACATCTTCCGCACCGACTTCGACCGCGATGAGGAACAGTTCTTCTTCATCGATGCTATCAGGCGTAACGACGATCAATCCGCATTTATCAAAGCCCCATGCGACGCATCCACGCTCTCCGATTCTTCCTTCATGTTTGGTGAACGTGTGTCGAATCTCCGCAACTGCCCGATTGCGGTTATCGGTCAGAACTTCTATCATTACTGCGACACCCCCGGGTCCGTAGCCCTCATAAAGGATTTCCTCGTAGGTTTCACCCTCAAGTTCACCGGTGCCTCGAAGGATGGCTTTCTCAATGTTATCGTTAGGGACGTTGCTTGATTTTGCTGCTGCAATTGCAGTGCGGAGTCTTGGATTCATGTCCACATCGCCGCCGCCGCCGCGTGCTGATGCGGTAATCTCTTTCACCAGTTTTGAGAAGAGTTTGCCCCGTCTGGAATCGTTTGCGGCTTTTTTGTGTTTAATTGTTGACCACTTGGAGTGTCCTGACATGGTGTGTATCCTTTCTGATTTAATTAATATAGCATAAGATGGAAAAAGATGAAACTAAAATCTATGCTGTGTATGGTGTTACGGTTTTGAAAAAAAATTGGACAAAACACGAAATCTGTGCTAAACTTATTACATTCTTCGGTTAAGGAGTTTATGTAGGTTGCTATGTTACCTTTTATTCTGAAAATCGCAGACCAACCCGTAGAGCGTTTACAGCGTATCAATGATGAAAATCAACCTATTGATGTTGATGTGCAAGTGGAGCTTTACTCGCGGGAAATTGGCGGCACCGATATGGAACGGACAGCGCAACCTCGGCGGTTAAGCCAGTTAATCTTGCAAGAAGCCACTGAGAACGCTTATACGACATTTATTACGTTCCTCCGGGATAATGCGGAGTCGGAGGCTTTTCTGCCGTTTGAACGCCTCTCTGAACATCCTTGTCGACAATATGCATTGATTCTCTCTGCGTCCCGTTCTCATGAGCTCTTTGAAATCTGTCAGATGCAACCCGATACGAGTCCTTCTATCCTGCACTACGGAGGCTATGAGATAGCCATCAAACCGCGCAGATACATTTTAGACACCGCGGCTTATTTGGTAGCACCGGATAAATATACGCTTTTTATACGACAGGTGCGGGAGGATGACACAATTCGGGTCTACCGTAGCGATTTTATCAATCTCACTCGAAATTCACCGCCGCCGTTTAAACTGGATACCCGTGATATAATTGAAAATGTGCAATTGGAGCTCGTGGGAGAACGCGGACAGGCTTTGCCGATAGAGCAATTGCTCATGTTTCCACCGAGTACCGAAGAAGCGAACTCCGTTCGTCTTGTAAAATGTCCTGAGTGTGGCGGGCGTGTACGCCAACTCGGTAGAGAAGGCATTTTCTGCCTTGAGTGTGATTGGGATAACCTACCACCCCTGAAACATCCACGATAAATGGCGGTTAGGTGTTTTTGCTTGGGTATTTCCCTTAGATTTTTTCAAAAGTCCTTTCAGCGGTCGGTAAAGAGGAAATCTTTAAACGAAACCTCTTTGCTGATTGCTAACTGCTAACTGCTGATGATTAATGAAGCAGTAAAGATGAACGTTCTTATCCTTTAACTGTGTCCCCCCAGTTTCGCCATATTCAAAATAAATACCGTATTGCCAACAGCGAGCACTGCGCCGACGATGGTTTGGAGAAGTGTGTGTCGTTTTCGGTAAACTCGCGCCCAAACAATCAGTGGGATCAGCAGAAATAGCCAACCGAATTGTGGATTGACAAGCATGACAAGGACGGTAACACATCCAGTGGCGACACTGCTGTGAAAACTTATTTTCCACATCGGGGTAATTGCAGAAAAAATAAGGCTGTTTACAATGTAAGCGATACCTGCCCACACGATTTCCCGTGCCGCACCGAGTTGGTGCAATAGGACGGTCCCTACAATCATACTGACAAGTGTACAGCATAGAGGTAAGAGTCGTTCTTCCCTGTTATGCAAGTGCAGATCGCTGACTTTAGCATACCGGACCATCGCTGCAATCGAGAGTACCGGTAGCACGGTAACAAATAGGACAACAATTACCAGCCAGCGGAGTGCGTCTTGGGGAGCCGCATGTTTTTGGATGACACCAACAGCGGTTGCGATTGGGACCAAAAATGGGCTGAAGAGAACGGAGGTGCCCCACGCGATGCGAGCCGGAATTGTCGATAAGTCGCTATGCTCCATCAATTTTTTAAACGATTGAACCTGGGCTGCCCTCCACTACGTTTCGGGCAGGTTTCTGGTTAATTCTATACGGGACCTGGGATTTTCAGGGTCCTTTGGTTTTTTAATCGAGAGTTTTGAAGAAATCAACTAAGTCTGCACCGTGTGTGCTTGCGTTAACCTCTTTATCAATTTCAAGAATCTTCCCTGTTTTATCAATAATAACGGCTAACCGTTGGATTTTTCCATCTGGGGCATTCGTCGCACCGAAGAGGAGTGCGAGATTGCGTCCGGTGTCTACCAAAAGCGGGAAGTTCAACTGATTTTCTTCCGAAAATTTTTGGTGCGAATCCGCATCATTCGCTGTAATCCCAAAAACTTGGGCATCGTATTTCGCAAAATGACTCGACTCATCACGGAGTGAGCAAACTTGAGCCGTTCAGCCACGCCCAAAATCGCGTGGGTAAAATGCCAATACGACGTTCTTTTCCTGATGCAATTCGCTGAGTTGATGCGTTTCACCGGTTCCATCGGTCGCAATAAAATCTGGAGCGGGTTGCCCGACCTCTATCTTTGGTAGGACTTCCTTAAGCAATACAGCGACATCTTCACCGTGCGTTTTGACATTGACATCTGTATCAATGGCACGGATGTACCCGGCTTTATCGATGATGAAAGTTGTCCGTTTTGAGGCGTTAAAGCTTTCAATGATACCACTGTACTGGTTGCTCACCTGAAATTCGGTGTCGGCTAAGAGTGAGAATCCGAATTTCTGTTCTGTCCGGAACCGCTTATGCGATTCGACGGAATCAACACTGACACCGAAAAGGACACTCTCGGTGGCTTCTATCTCGCTCAAATTATCCCGGAGCGAGCAAAGTTCAGTCGTTCATCCGCCTGTAAAATCTTTTGGATAGAAAGCGAGAACGATATTCTTTTTCCCTAAATAGTCGCTAAGGCTTCGCTCGGTGCCTTCTTCGTCTTTCAGTGTGAAATCGGGGGCGACCATGCCGACTTTTAGTGTGTTTGGCGTTGTCACTGCTTCCTCCCCTGAAGCTGCTGGAATCAAAATCGCTGTTATGAGGATAACAGCCCAGACGCTTGCATTCAGTCGCGTTTGAAACATCGCGTTATGCCTCCGTTAGATACGTTGTTAATGAAATTATACGCTATTTTGCTATAGGTGTCAAGTAAATTTGCGTTTAGCATCGCACCGTTTTGTGTTTCAGTAACCTCGTGATTTCAGTTAGAAATGATGCCTTTTTCTTCAAGCCATACCTTCAGCGGCACATCTGCATCTTTGGGTGTAAAATGCCCGTTTGCGTTGGTACCACCACCGAGCAACTGCTGTCGAATCGGATCGTTCCGCTCAAACATCTCTGCGGGTATGGTCATGTCGTCCTTACTCCGTAGCCACCGGTAGCCGTATCCGTAAAAAAGTCCCTTTCGGGTGATGTCTGAATCGTTTTCGCTACGGGCGTGCCATATCCGTCGGTCGAAAAAGACTGCGTCACCGGGTTTGCAACAAACTGGCGTTGCACCCTCCGGCATCGCACCGTCTTCTGGTCGATCGAGTTTATCCCAGAGATGGCTTCCCGGTATGACGTAGAAATTCCCGCGCCCTACTTCGGAGCAATCGGATAACCAATAAACGACTTTTATGGACAAGCGGGGTCGCGGTGAACTTTCGATCTCAAAGTTAACGCGTCCACTATCCTGATGCCAACCGAGTGGGGCAGGTTTACCGCGTACCTCATCGGGTCGCGGTGGCGTGATAATGAAATGGCTGTGGTAGGAGTAGATATTCCATCCCAAGATTCCCCAGACCTTCGGGAACGTTTTATACCAATCTAAAATATTCACGAAAACTTGGTCTGTGCCGAGAAAATTCGGATAGAAGAAGTTGTTATGCTCAGTGAGTTGATTCTTGCTATATGGATCGTAGCCAGCGTCAAGATGGTTCTGGTAGATGGAGTCTACCTTTGTTTCAAGCCGTTCGACGAGATCTGGCGGAAGCGCACCTTCAACGGTAAAATGCCCGTTTTCGTTTAGCTCGCGGAGTTGCTCGTCAGTAATCTGGTGTTGTAGATGGCGTTCGTCAAGCATAGGTTAATCTCCAATGTGTGATGTTTATCCAAGGACACGAATCTGTTAATCCGGTAGCGGGCCCTCTATTTGGTCAACAAAACGAATAGAATGTATAACATCACGGAGGTCTGTCAGCGGGACTTGCCGGTTGCGGACAGAATCGGCGAAATGGCGATGCATGGTCAGCACCCCTTCATAGTTCGGTGTGTCGCGCTCGTCGACACCGTCAACTTCCCAACCTCCCATAACACTTTTGTTGTTGTCCTCATGAATTTCGATTTCTTCTGGGATTTTCATGTAGCAGCCGATGCCGACACCGTGCAATTCGGAACGCAGGACGCGTCCACCTGATGCGCGACTCCCAAAAAGCACGCCTGTGACGTTGTTATCGAAACGGACGAAGGCGGTGTAGAAATTGCGTTGTTCCGCAGCAAATGTGTCGCGATGCGCTGTGACTTCCACTGGCTCACCACCTGCCATATAGCGGAGTAAATCGACGACGTGGCAAACATCGTTCCAAAGCGTTGTCGTAAATTCTCGGTTCTGCCCGATCATTTGCTTGTTAAAGGTGGTGACGGCTAATGTGACAGGTCCCTTTTCTGCGACGCGTCGCATGGCTTCGCGCGTAACAGCGGCATATCTGCGCTGAAACCCTACCATACAATAGACATCGTTGGCGACTGCCGCCTCAAGAAGTTGTTGCGTTTCGTCGCTATTTGCCCCCGGCGGTTTTTCGATGAACAGATGCTTGCCTGCGTTCAGGCAATCCAGGGCGGGTTGCAAAATCCACTTCTCGTTCATCACACAATAAACGACATCTAAGTCTAAGGTATCCAACATCTTCCTATGGTCTGTGAAGGTGTGCGGAAACTCATATTTCTGGGCAACCTGTGCGAGTTTCTCCTCGTCGAGTTCACAGGCTCCGAGCATCTCGACATCATCTTCCAGCCGATTCACGCTGGGATAATGTGCGCCTTGACTGCGTCCCCCTGCACCGATAAATCCTGCTTTAAGCATTGTGCTGCTCCTTCGTCTCAATATTCACTCAATTTTCTGGGTCGGAGTATCCGTACTTTAGCACAAGGTTCAATCGATTGCAAGGAAATTTTTAAATATTGGGTGATGCTCGCCTATCGTTGAAAAGTTTGATTTTCGCAATCTTTTGTGGTATTCTTAACACTACATTGAGTAGTCAAGACCTTTCTCTGTTTACAGAGTACCTCAAAACTGAAGCGATAGATAAGGAGAGACTCATGCCAGTTTTTGACGCAGAAGCCTTAGAATTTTGGGAAGAGAACGGTTACGTTGTTGTGCCGGAGGCTGTCCCGCTTGAGAATTGCCGCGCCGCGGAGCAGGCGGTCTGGGATTTTCTTGAAATGGACCGTGACGATCCAGACAGTTGGTATCCCGATCCACCGCGCCGAAGCATCATGGTGGAAATTTATCAACACCAAGCGTTATGGGACAATCGCCAATATCCTCGTGTCCATCAGGCGTTCTCAGAGATTTGGGATACTGAGAAACTCTGGGTGAGTTTTGATCGGGCAAGTATGAACCCGCCTGAACGTCCGGATTATGAGTTCACGGGTCCCTATTTGCATTGGGATATGTCGTTGGACAATATGCCGGTGCGCTTAAAGGTGCAAGGGGTTTTATATCTGGCGGATACCCCTGGGAATCAAGGCGCATTCACTTGTATTCCGGGGTTTCATCGGAAATTGGAAGAATGGTTGAAGGACTTGCCTGATGACGCGAACCCGCGGGAAGTCGTGCGAGATTATCAAGCCGAAGCGGTGCCAGTTGCTGGGAAAGCTGGAGATTTGGTTATCTGGCATAGTGCATTGCCACACGGGAGTAGCCCGAACTCCGCTGTGCGTCCCCGAATGGCGCAATACATCACGATGTCGCCAGCACCAGAGGATGGCAATGCTGAGTCCCGGATTAAAGGGTGGCGTGAACGTTTAACAGGGCTCGGAAGAGAGACAAAAGAGAAAGAGCACCACCAAGGTAAAACAGCCGAGTTGAGTCCTTTAGGGAAAAAGCTGCTTGGGCTTGAATCGTGGGGTGCTTAGACTACGGTGGGGTTTTTCACCAAACCACGCTGAGCTTACTCCCGCATCGCTGGCGAGGTTTCCTAACCTCGCCAACTGTAAAATGTGTATAGGTAATTGCGGGCTTTACTGTAATAGATAGGGTGGGTTTCTGACCCACTCACCGGTGTGCAGCTGGTGCCTAACGGAGGTTTCTCTCATGACGGATTTGTTGGCAGCACGCGCACAGATGGCGATGTCACTCGCGTTTCACATTATTTTTGCAGTCATCGGGATAGCGATGCCGTTGTTGATGGTGATTGCCGAAGGGTTATGGCTCAAAACGCGGGAAGAGGTCTACCTGACGCTTGCGAAGCGGTGGGCAAAAGGGACTGCGATTATGTTCGCTGTTGGCGCGGTCTCTGGCACCGTTTTGTCTTTTGAACTCGGTTTGTTGTGGCCCAATTTCATGGCTTACGCCGGTCCGATTATCGGCATGCCGTTCTCGTTGGAGGGGTTTGCGTTCTTCCTCGAGGCAATCTTCTTGGGGCTTTACCTCTACGGTTGGGACCGCATCCCAAAATCTGCACACTGGTTCGCTGGTGTGATGGTGCTGCTCGGCGGCACGTTGTCGGGTATCTTCGTCGTCACTGCGAATGCTTGGATGAACACACCTACCGGATTTTCGGTTGTTAATGGTGAAGTGACAAACGTCGATCCGATTGCGGCGATGTTGAATCCGTCGTCGTTCAGTCAAACCCTTCACATGACCATCGCGGCGTTCCTGACCGTCGGGTTCGCAGTGGCTGGCATCCACGCCTATTTTCTCAGACGCGATCCAGATAATCTTTTCCATCGCCGAGCGTTCGCTATCGCCTTGAGTGTCGGCGGTGTGTTCGCGCTCCTCCAGCCGATTTCGGGAGACATCAGTGCAAAAAAACTTGCGAAGCACCAACCTGTCAAACTCGCGGCGATGGAAGCGCAGTGGGAAACCGAACGCGGCGCGCCCTTACGCATCGGCGGTATCCCTAACGAGGACACTGAGGAAACCCGATATGCGCTTGAGATTCCAAAGGCACTCAGTTTTCTTGCACATTCTGACTTCAACGCTGAGATTATGGGACTCAAGGCGGTGCCACGCGAAGATCGTCCGCCTGTGACAATCGTGCATTTCGCGTTTCAGATTATGGTCGCGTGTGGGATGGTTTTGATTATCACTGGTGTTCTCGGTGGCTGGCTGGCGTGGAAACACAAAAGTTTGCCAACGCAACGCTGGTATCTTCGGCTTGTTACGTTCTGTGCACCACTTGGGTTTATCGCCATTGAAGCCGGTTGGACGGTCACGGAAGTCGGACGACAACCGTGGATTATCTATAATTACATGCGCACAGCAGAAGCGGTAACCCCAATGCCGAACCTCGTTGTTCCGTTTATCGGTTTTACAGTGCTTTATATTTTCCTCTCAATTATCGTGGTTATCCTATTACGTCGCCAGATATTTTTAAGTTGACGCCAAGCGTAAATTAAAGTGCGGACAACTTATGGAGGATCGGCTATGGGTAGGGCGTGTGGCTGTTGTGAGCGTTCTCACCTACTGCTTTGTCAAGTTTCAACTGATAGGTCTATCTGTTTGTAGTAGGGAAACCCTTCAGGGTCTCCCGTTTGGAACGTGCGATAAATCGCACTACTACGAACCTACCCTCAACTCAAGATTGACAAGGTGCTACCACAAAAACCTGTTGCTGATAGCCGACTGCTAATACTATGCTGAGTCTCGAATTCTGCATCGCATGCGTGATGCTTATCTCCCTGATTATCTATGTGTTGACAGGTGGCGCGGATTTTGGCGGCGGCATTTGGGATCTATTCGCGACGCGTCCGCGTGCGAAAGCGCAACGCTCACTTATCGCACAGGCTATCGGACCGATCTGGGAAGCGAACCATGTTTGGTTGATTGTGATTGTCGTTCTGCTTTTCGTGGCGTTTCCTGTCGCCTTCGCAGCAATTAGCACGGCTTTGCATATTCCGCTGACGTTAATGCTCATCGGTATTGTGTTTCGCGGCACGGCGTTTGTATTTCGCACCTATGATGTCCAGTCGGATACAATACATCGCCGCTGGAGCCGAGTATTTGCCGTTGCGAGTGTCATCACACCTATAATGTTAGGCATTACGTTGGGCGCGGTCGCGTCCGGTACGATTCACGTTGACGTGGAAAGTGGACTGGTAGAGACGGATTTCATCTCGGCATGGTTTGCGCCGTTCCCATTTGCGATCGGTTTTTTCACTTTGACGCTGTGTGCCTTGCTTGCGGCGGCGTATCTCACGCTTGAGGCCGAGGACCCTGCATTGCAGGAAGATTTTCGGCGACGTGCCCTCATCGCCGCAGTGAGTGTCGGCGCGATGGCAGGCCTGAGTTTTATCTTCTCTGCTGAGGGAGCACCCGCAATTCGATATGGACTCAGTAATGCCCCTTGGTCAATCCCTTTTCAAATGTTGACGGGGGCAGTTGCGCTGTGGGCAATCTGGGCAATTTGGAAACGCCAATTTCGTCTTGCATGTATCCTTGTCCCGATACAGGTTACGCTGATCGTCTTCGGTTGGGGTTTGGCGCAATATCCGTATCTCGTCACGCCGGACTTGACCTTTTCAAATACAGCAGCACCGGATGCCGTACTACGACCATTGTTGATTGTGCTGGTTGTGGGCGGTGTGCTGTTGGTGCCTGCGTTCTGGTATCTCTACGCTGTGTTCAAGGGGGCGGCTCGGAAGACGGAGCAAGTTGAAGATAACTCGGCGTGAATCCTTCCTTTTCCTTGACTTCTGGCTCATTTCCTGTTAGACTTAAAGCGGTTATCGGATAGTTTTTATTGCTCATGGTTTAGCGCGCTCTTGCGGGAACCGCTAAAACCCTTCGTCTCGGATAACAAATTCACTCAAGGCATTGAAACAAAAATCAAAAAATTACATCCTTCCTATAGTTTCGGTGCTGCTGTGCCTCTTTATCTTAGCCGAGGTCAACTATCCGCAGCTGACACCGCAATCGGAGTTAGCAGTCTTCGCGATGCTGGGGTTAATAGTGGTATTTCTGAGATACCCTGTTCATCCCCGTTTTGCGGACAATCGTGCTTTTCGGTTTCTGGATGTTGTGTTGATAGGGAGTGTTATTGTCTGTTTCGGCTATGTTTTCAGTCAGACGGAACCGATTTTTCAAGCGTTCTGGTTAGACGGTAAATCTCTTGGTGACCGGGCGGGGGCGGAGGTGCCACTGGATTACATCATCGGCGGGCTTGGACTTCTCTTAATCTTAGAAGCGACCCGCCGTTCTATCGGGGTAACGCTTCCACTGCTCTCGCTTGCCTTTCTCCTCTATGCCGGTTTTGGACAGTTTATGCCGGATTGGTTGTTCCCGCATCGTGGGTATTCCGTCCAACGCATCGTCAGCCAGACATTTTTACACAGTCAGGGCGCGTTTGGCATCGCACTTCGGGTGATGTTCACCTATGTGTTTCTGTTTGTGTTGTTTGGGACGTTGTTGGAGCGAACAGGCGCGACTAATTACGTCTTGGATTTAGCGAGGCGCGTGTTCGGTTCGAGTACGGGGGCACCTGCGAAGGTCGCTGTCCTGAGTAGCGGCATGATGGGATCGCTGTCGGGTTCGGCTGTGGCGAACACAGCAACGACTGGAACGTTCACGATTCCGTTGATGCAACGCGCCGGGTTTCAACCCGCAATAGCAGGCGGAATAGAAGCCGCAGCGAGTTCTGGTGGGGCGTTGGTTCCGCCTATTATGGGCGCAGCGGCGTATATGATGCTGGAGATCGTAGAGCCTGCGGTTACGTATCTGGAGATTATCAAGGCGGCACTGCTCCCAGCAGTTCTTTACTATACCGGAATGCTGTGTATGGTACACTTTGTGGCGAAAAGTCGTGGGCATGCGCCAGATGCCGTTCACAGTTCTGAAGAAGCATTGAAAACCCCTTCCACACAGGAGGAGAAGCACGGAAAATTTTTGACATTGCAAGGGGGTATCTTTCTTGCGGCGTTTGTTACGCTCATTGGGGTTCTGTTAATGGGTGCTACGGCGTTCCGCGCCGTGAGTTGGAGTCTGTTGGTGGTCATCGCGATCAGCTTGTTAGACTTCTTGATCCGCCGAATCCGCGGACGACATTCAGTAACTGACAGACATCGCGATTCGGAGGGTACGCCCCCTACCGGTGTTGGTGTTTCGGAAGAGGGCGAGGTTCCCTCGCCCCTACGACAAGGGATAAACTTCTTAGTATCGCCTTGTGAGCGGGCAGCGCAGAGCGGTGTATCATTGATTGCGGCTGCGGCATGTGTCGGTATCATCTTAGGTGTGGTGACGCTGACGGGCATCGGTGGTAAGTTGCCGTCGGCACTCTTACCGCTGGCGGCTACGAACCTGCTGTTGGCACTGTTTTTCCTCATGATTTCAACAATTATTCTGGGGATGGGGCTGCCTTCATCGGTCTGTTATCTACTGATGGCGATCTTAGTAGGTCCCGTGCTTCTGGATTTGGGAGTCGTTCCGCTTGCGGCGCATTTTTTTATTTTCTATTTTGGGATGATGTCGATGGTGACCCCACCTGTCGCATTGGCGGCGTATGCGGCATCTGCCATCGCGGGTTCGGGAATCATGGCGACTGGATTCGCGGCGTTCAGGTTCGCGCTCGTCGGTTTCGCACTGCCTTACGCGTTCGTTTTGCGACCTGCATTGCTCTGGCTGAATGAGAGTGGTGGTTCGCCGGTGATATGGGACGTTTCCGTGAATTTTTCGCTGACGCTCATCGGGACGGTTGTCTTGGCGACTGCTATCGCGGGTTATGTCTTTAACAGATTATCGCTGTGGGCGCGCTGCATTCTGTTTGTTGCGGCACTGGTTCTCTTTTTTGCGCCGACGGATATACAATTTATCTGGATTCATGGGATAGCAATAAGTGTGAGTGCTGAGATTTTCTACCTTAACAGCCGTCAGCGGTCACCGATCAGCGATCAGTAACTATTAGTAAAGACGGATATAATAATCCTAATATCTCTTCTGGCTGCTGAAAGCTGATAGCCATTAAAAAAGAGGGACATTATGAAGCGTCCGATTAGATGGTTATTGTATTGTTTACTCGTACTATTATTCTTGCTTCACAACGATTTTTGGCTCTGGGAAACCCCACGGCTTGTTTTAGGGGTACCGATAGGATTGCTCTATCATATAGGGTTCTGTGTTGTAGCGACATTGCTGATGGCGGCTTTCGTTAAAGCACGGGGGGATTGGGGAGAACGATGAGCCTTGCGGTCATTTTTGTTTATCTTGCTGCGGTCTTGGTTCTCGGTGCGCTGAGCCATAAACTTTTCCGAAATACCGGAGAAGATTACTTTGTCGCGAGTCGGACGATTAATTGGTTTATCTTGTTGATGACGCTTTTCGGAACGAATATGACGGCGTTCTCGATCCTCGGTGCGTCAGGTGAGGCCTACCATAGGGGGATCGGTGTTTTTGCACTGATGGCGTCTTCTTCAGCGATAGTCGTGCCGTGTGTATTTCTCTTTGTTGGGACTCGTCTATGGCGACTTGGAAAGCGGTTTGGCTATGTGACACAAGTGCAGTACTTCCGCGACCGATGGGAGTCCGATGGTTTGGGACTGCTCCTCTTCGTTGTGTTTGTGTTGCTGCTTATCCCGTATCTGCTTATCGGTGTGATGGGCGGTGGCGGAACATTGGCGACACTCACAGATGGTCAAATTCCACAATGGATGGGGGGTTTACTCATTTGTGCTGTCGTTCTGTGTTATGTTACCTACAGCGGTATGCGAGGCACTGCTTGGGTGAACACATTCCAAACGCTCGTTTTCATGACCCTTGGAGGCATCACCTTTTTTGTCATCACGGATCGGATGGGTGGGTTTTCAAATGCTATCGCTAAGGTGGACACAGGTTTGTTGATGCAGGCGGAGCATATCAAACCGTTGGAACTTTTGACGTATCTCTGTGTTCCGCTCTGTGTCGGCATGTTTCCACATATCTTTTCACACTTCCTAACGGCGAAAGATGTCGGGACGTTCCGTTATGCGATTATTCTGTATCCGTTATGTATTGCGGTTGTATGGATTCCGAGTGTACTACTGGGAATATTGGGAAACGTGGATGTCCCGAATTTGCAGGGAGCACAAGCGAACAATGTGCTAATTCAAATGATTCATATACACGCTCCTGGTGTTTTAGCTGGGTTTTTAGGAGCCGGTGTCTTCGCGGCGATTATGTCATCGTTGGATTCGCAATCGCTTGCTATTGGGAGTATGTTCACGCACGATATTGTTGGACATTATCGTCGGGAAGCCTTTTCGGATCGGCAACGGGTGTGGGTAGGACGGTTATTTGTGAGCGGCGTGCTTTGCGTTACCTATCTCATCTCGCTCATCGCGACACCCAGCATTTTTAGACTCGCTGTTTGGTCGTTCACTGGGTTTGCGGGTCTCTTTCCGATTGTAGTTGCGGCGTTGTTCTGGCAGCGTAGCACAAAACAGGGCGTGTTCGCCGCAATCATCAGTGTAATCGTGTTATGGTTCTATTTCTTTCTCCAAAACTGGCAGACACCGGGGTATAGTGTCGGCGGTGTTGGGATTATGCCTGCTGCGATTTTGGTCGCTGTTTCGTCTGTGGTGCTGATAATTGTTTCTTTGCTCACGAAACCGCCAGAATTACGAACGCTTGAGAAGTTTTTTAATGAATGAGGATCGCTAACGAGATACGAAGACTTGGGGTCACCGTCTTTTCGCTGTAGGATTGGTCCCCCGATCGCGGCACTTCAGCGGGCGCAGCAGTTCAGAAGCACATCGTTAAGGATTTCCAAAGCGCGTAGCACGCAACGGCGGCGCGTGCGGAACCGACAAAACGACCTCTTGACGAAAATACTTTGACCGCGCAAGCAAAATTAAAAAGGGATGGTAAATAAACCGTGATGCTTAAAATAAATATCTCGCTTTTCCTGCTGATGACTTGCATTTTCGCGTGTGGAGAAGCGGAAGAGACGACTGAATCGGAATCTGAAAAACCGGCAATGCTCGAATACGGCACGGTCTCTGGATCCATCACCGATGCTGGGACCGGAAATCGTATTCCCGGGTCAACTGTGATGCTACTCGGACAATCCATTGAAACTGGCATAGATGGCAATTACACGTTTCAGGGTATTCTTTACGACGATGTTCATACCTTGACCGTTATCGATCCGGATTACAAACCGTATAGCCAGCCGGTTGTGCTTAAACAGGAACGGTTGGTTGTAGATATTATGTTGACACCGTTGAAGGATCCAGTCGTAGAGTTACAGGAATTTTTTGATAGCTTCGCAGCTCTGCTTGAATCGGTGGATATGGAAAACATTGAAGCGATTGAAGCACTCTTCTCGGAAACCTATGTCGCCGCGGACGATCCAGCCACACTTTTCGGTGTGGCATCCGGGATTATTCCTGAAAATTATGCGGATGTCGTTCCGGCAATGACACAACTTTTTGAGGAGTACGTCTCGCTTCAATTCCTATTCCAAGATATAGAAATGGATATAATGCATGCTCGGAAAGCGGCAGCGACGCTTCAACTGGATGTTAACGCAGAAAAAGGGGAAGAGCGTGACCTAAGGGAGCTCAAAGCCAGTTGTAAGTTTGAATTCCGTCGTGAAGAGAGGGATTGGAAGATTGTGTATTGGCAACTGTTTGAATTAGATATCCGTCTTTAATTTTACCTTGCGGGTGAGTAATAATTAAAAAACAAAAAATTTGCGAGGGCGGCAAATTCCGTAATGTCTAATGTTTCGGCACGCCGCTCTGGTGCTATACCGAGTTCCTCAAAGGCGGTTTTCAATACCTGTGCCGATGCGAGTCTACTTCTAACCAATGTGTTTTTTAGCATCTTCCGCCGTGTTCGGAACGCTGTCCGTACGACTTTAAAGAAAAATTCCTCATTTTCAACCCGAACCTTTGGATTTTCGCGCATTGTCAGTTTTAGGAGTGCAGAGTCTACTTTGGGTGCCGGATAAAAATTTTCTGGCGACAGCGTGGCGATGAGGGTCGCATCCGTACGATAAGCGACACCGATTGTCAATGCGCCGTAATCCTTTCCTCCCGGTTCAGCAACAATTCTTTCAGCGACTTCCTTCTGCATCATCAATACGCAGCTATGAATTTGTTTGGGATGCTCGAGCAGTTTCCACAAGATTGGGGTCGTAATGCTATAGGGCAGGTTCGCTATGACTTTAAATGTAGTGGGCGCGTTCGTTGTGTCTCTACACAATAGTGAATGGAGTTCCAGCTTGAGGATGTCGGCGTTAAGGAGTTGAATGTGTGAATCTGTTGAGAATTGACTTGCTAACGCTTTGTATAATAACTCGTCTACCTCAACGGCAATTACGCGTTTGGCACGTCGTGCCAAGACATCCGTAAGGCATCCTAAACCGGCACCAATTTCTATGACTGTATCGGTGTCTGCGAGTTCTCCTGCTCGAACGATAATTTCGAGAACTTCTGGGTTAACGAGGAAATTTTGTCCTAATTGTTTTTTGGGGCGGGTGTGATGTAGAGCAAAAAAGTCGCGAACCTGTCGGTAGTTCATCTTTCTAATTTACCTTGCGGTTCGATGAAGCGAATTTGTGTGTTCACGTGTCTCTCCGTAGATCCGCCCTCCACTTTGTTACGGGCTATGGTTTCGTTGCTATTTTGAAGATTTGATTGATTTTTCGGAAGAGTTAGTAAATCCTTATTCTCAAGGGACTTACTTCTTTCGCGTCCTGAGGGAAACAACCTTTGTTAGAATGGCGTCTGCCACGTCGCGTTTTGAAGAACGTGGGAGTTGTTCGCAGGTGCCGTCTCGGTCCAGCAAGGTTACGATATTCGTATCGACTCCAAATCCCGCTCCCTCCGCAAGGATGTCATTCGCGACAATGAGATCGCAATTTTTGCGTACCAACTTCTTTTGGGCGTTCTCAAGAATGTCGTTCGTTTCGGCGGCGAAGCAAACGAGGGTTTGGTCGGTTTTCTGTTCACCAAGAGCCTGCGCGATGTCCGGATTCCTTTCAAGAGGGAGTGTCAAGGTTTCGGTAGTTTTTTTGATTTTGTGGGGTGTAAATTCGCTCGGTCGGTAATCAGCGGGCGCGCCTGCCATGATAACGATGTCTGTTTCTTTAAAAGCTTGCAGGAGTACATCGTACATCTCAAGTGTCGTCTCGATGTGCTGGGTCTCAATGCCGATAGGGGCAGGGACAGTGGCCGTGCCACTGATCAGACGCACCTCTGCACCGCGCTGTGCAGCCGCTTCAGCAATGGCGTATCCCATCTTGCCGCTGGAACGATTGGTAATGAATCGGACAGGATCGATATATTCACGCGTTGCCCCTGCTGTGACGAGAACGCGTGTTCCTCGTAAATCGTGTGCTTCAACTGTGGGTGTCGTGTCCGATTTTGAGGCGAGAAGATCACGGATCCGTTGCAGGATTGCCTCCACTGTATTCAGTCGTCCCGTTCCTTCATAGCCGCATGCTAAGTCACCACTGGCGGGTTCAATGAAATGGATCCCGTGTGTTTTCAAAGTGTCGATATTCCGTTGCACAAACGGATTGTGGTACATGTGCCCATTCATCGCTGGTGCGAGGAGGACTGGGCAGTGAACGGAAACAGCAACGGTGGAAAGTGCGTCGTCAGCGATGCCGTTTGCCATCTTACCGATAATGTTCGCTGTCGCAGGGATAATTGCGAGTAGGTCTGCACGGTCAGAGAGGTCGATATGCGGAGGTTTCCAGTCTGTTCCGGCATCAAATAAGTTCAGGAGGACAGGATTCCGAGAGATGACTTGGAATTGCAATGGCTGCACGAGACGCGTGGCGTTTTCCGTCATAACAACGTGGACAGATGCACCCTCTTTGACGAGTTGGCTTGCCACGTCAATCGATTTGTGGATGGCGATGCCGCCTGTAACACCTAAGATAATATTTTTAATTTTTCCTTGCGGTTCGGTGAGGTAGATTGAAGGAACAGCGATCCTCTCCGTATATCCGCCCTCCATTTCATTACGGGCTTGATTTTCCTTTTGAAGGTCAAAAAATCGGGTTCACGCTTAATTTTGACTGGGTTTGGGACTGATACCGATTTTTTTCTTTTCTCTTTTAGGGATCTGTGCGGTTTCTAAATTTTTAACTATTGGGTTTCTGGACCGATTTTTCCGTTGTCAAAATCGGGTTCACTGTCAATACCGAGTGAGGGGTTGATGGTCTCAATGAGTTTGGCATCAATGCGAGATCGTTCGGCGGTGATAATCGTCTGAATTTGTTGAACTGCCTGTTGGATGCCGCCTTGTGGGTTGCTCACCCAGTAATCATAGTGCTGAATCTCGCGGACTTCGGATTTTGCTATATCCAATCGTTGTTTCAGTTCCGTCTCCGATTCTGTATCTCTGCGGCGGAGACGTTTCTCCAAGGTAGCGAACGATGGTGGGACGATAAAGATGAGAATACTTCTTGCCGGGGCGAGACCTTGTTCTTGCTTTCGGATTTGCAAGGACCCCTTTACCTCAATCTCTAAGATAGCATCTTTCCCTGCTTCACGGGCATCGGTAATTTCAGATTTGAGCGTACCGTAGAGGTTGTCGCCATATTCTGCCCATTCTAAGAATTTGTCCTGCTGAATAGACTTTTTGAATTCTGCTTTTGACAGGAAGTGATAATCAACGCCATCTTTCTCACCGGGGCGTGGCTTACGCGTCGTCGCAGAGACAGATAATTGGAGGGTTTCATCCGTTTCGCAGAGGGCATTGATGACGGTGCTTTTCCCTGAACCAGAGGGACCGGAGATGACGATGACGAGGTGCGGTTTATAGAGATGTGTGTTCGCCATTTTTTAACGATTGCTTCTGAGCTGCTGCGTCCGCTGTTCTTGCAGTCCTTCAATTGTTAAAAGGCCTTTTTAAACCTCAGACCAGGCTTTTTAAGGATCGCTTCTGGGCTACCCTTCCCTTATCAGTACAGATTCCGAATTGTTAAGAAACCTCTCGCAACCTCAAACAGGTGTCGTACCAATTTTAGATCGGGGTGGACAACGGACACCCCGCCCAGACATAATCGTTAAAAATATTAGTCTGCGGCTTCAGCTTCAGCGAGTTCCACAAGCACGGGGGATTCAACGCGGATAGCGTCCTTGATACAGACCTCTTCGCACAACTTGCAGCCGACACAGTCTTTGGGTTTAACCAGTTCGCAGATACCGAAGAAGCTTTCGGCGTGTTCGCCGGTCTCTGGGTCCTTGAGTTCAAGACAATCCCAAGGGCAAATATGGACACAGAAGTCGCAGCCAGAGCAGAGTTCTTCATAGATAACGGCGATAGGTCGATGTGTGGGACGACGAATGAATTTGCACACTTCTCCGAATTGGTCACGGATTGCCTCGACGGGACAGACCATTCCGCAGGCACTGCAATCAATGCAAATATTCGGATCGATGATGTGTAGCATGTTTCGATCGCCCGTGATTGCGTCAACTGGGCAGTTCGTCAAACACGCCATGCACCCGATACACTCGTCAGTGATATAGTATGCCATGAATCTTTTTCCTGTTTTTGGCGCAGCTTGCAACGCCGGGGTCCCCACCCGTTACAGGGAAGGGGCTGAACGTGCTATTCTAAAATCGGGCAGAATCTTTACTCATACACTTAATACATATATTTTAACACAATCTTTGTTAATTGTCAAGCATGTTTTTATTTCAAACAGGGGCATTCAATTTTCCTGTAGAAGCGAGTGTTTTTGCTTGGGGTGTTTTTGCTGGGGCGTTTCCCTTGCTTGGGTGTTTCCCCAATTTCTTCCAATTTCCGCATGCTCGCGATTCTTGCTGATGACTGACAACTGACTCCTGCTTGCTGACGACTGAAACTATCCCGTTGATATTTTTCAGGGTTACCCGCTATAATACCGACATAGAAATGTTAGGACTTGTTTTTATAGTAGATTCCGTAATTACTTTTACACAGGACTCGGTGCGGTTGCAAACCGCACCTACCGACGGGTGTGCAGATATTTTCGGGCTTTACTATAAGCCCATACTATAAAAGGAAATGGGAGATCCAATGGACTTAGGACTAAAAGACAAAGTGGTCGTTGTAACAGGCGCGACTCGCGGTATCGGACGTGCTATCGCACACGGGTTTGCTGAAGAAGGCGCACGGTTGAGTATCTGCGGCAGGACCCAAGATACACTCCAAAGTGTAGCAGATGAACTGACGGCAAAAGGTGCGGAGGTCTTCGCCAAACTCACAGACGTTACGGATGGTGAACAGGTTAACGCCTTCATATCAGAAACAGTGAAGACTTATGGCGGAATTGATGTCGTTGTGAACAATGTCGGTGGTAGTCGGTGGACGCCTCTGGAAGAGATTTCGGATACCGAATGGCACGAGATCCTCGATCTGAATCTTGTTTCTGCAGCGCGGGTGAACCAAGGCGCGATCCCTGAAATGAAAAAGCGGGGGAGTGGTGTGATTCTGATGATAACCTCCATCTACGGCAGGGAAGGCGGTGGGCACATCACCTACAACGCCGCGAAAGCCGCCGAGATCAGTATGACAAAGTCGTTGGCAAGGGAGCTTGCACCGGACAATATCCGCGTCAATAGCGTCGCCCCGGGTTCGATT
Source organism: Candidatus Poribacteria bacterium (assembly GCA_965208635.1). GTDB lineage: Bacteria > Poribacteria > WGA-4E > WGA-4E > WGA-3G > WGA-3G. The sequence goes on along the minus strand of OZ242349.1, from coordinate 2,036,334 downwards.
CTCTTTCCCGGTGGAGGTTGGGCGCGCCGCATCGCGGCAGACCCGGAGGCGATGGAGGCTTTTGTAAAAAGCGATATGCCGCTCGGTAGGTTCGGAAAACCGGAAGAAATCGCGAATGTCGTCGTGTTTCTCGCATCGGAACGCGCAAGTCTTGTAACGGGTGCCTGTGTGAACGTTGATGGGTGTCAGTCGCATTCAAATATTTGAGACGTTGGCAGAAGGATTCCAAATCTTGGTAGAAGCGAGACGGACCAACCCGCAATCGTAAAACCAAAGATAATACACCTCATTTTTCCTTTACAGAAATTACAAAAGAGGGTGGTATGTGCCACCCTCTTTTTGCGCCTTCAGAATATGCCCGCTTTTAAAGCACCGCCTAACTCTGGTTACTTCTCACCCTATGGGCGGCAATTACCTGTATCTTCAGTTGAAGACGCGATGCTATTTCATCGAGCCATCTTTTCTTTTGGGGTGTAGAGTTTCCTGAGGCAATGTAATAGCGACCCGATGGTCTTTGTGTATGTATTGCATCTTCATAGTCTGCAATGAGAGGCAACCGACGACGCTGGACGGCTGTAATTCCAAGTGCCTTTACCTTTTCTACCCCGATTTTTTCAATGACTTTCACAAAAGTATCTACGCCGCGGGTCTCGGCAATCTTTTCTCCGTATAAAGATGAAAAATTTAATCGGGTAATTTCTCAACGTGCGATAAATCGCACTACTACGAGCGGGCCCGTTTATAGTAGGGCAATTTATTGCCCGTCAATTACCTCATTTATTTATTAAACCTCATTAGGAGAAAAATGTATCTAAGTCTTATGGTGTGGGAATTCGGGAGGTATTCACGCGTTGCTATAAACTCGGAGATAAAAAATAAATTTTCATTTTTTTGCAGATTATGCACGTTTTTTGCTAAAAAATGCAGTCTTTAAAAGAAACAATCAATTAAGAGTTTCGGTTTGCTACTATGTTTGGTATACTAAACCCCTACAAAATGTTTATATGGGACTTACGCATTGTAGCATAAACTGTCAGTTTGGGTTTCCATGTAGGGAGTTGCTAATTCACACTTACGTCTATAGGTGCTACCGTTGTAATGGAGGGAATGCCTCATTTTGCGTAAGTCCTGATATATTTTCATAATTCTTCATAATTCATTATAAATCTGTTCATGATGGAGAATTCTAATGGTAGAAGATGATGTTCAACTCATCCGCAGGATTTTGTCAGGAGACGCTGAAGCATTCACTGCTTTAGTCAGAAAGCATCAAAAACGTGTTCACGCTTTGGCTTGGCGGAAGATCGGTGATTTCCATTATGCCGAAGAGATTACCCAGGATGTCTTTGTTCGAGTATACAAGCACCTCCCAAAACTAAAGGACCCCAGTCAGTTTTCTGGCTGGCTTTATGTCATTACGGATCGACTCTGTAGTACTTGGCTCCAAGAAAACAAATCTCTCATAGGATCAGTGGAGGATGTCCCCGTGGTAGAGATACAGAGAACGTCTTACGAACGCTATATTTCGGAGCAACAGGAAAGGGGCTTTCGTGAACACCGTCAGGACCTCGTTAAGAAACTTCTGGAAAAACTGCCGGAGAGTGAACGCACGGTCATGACGCTTTACTATCTCGGTGAAATGACGACAAAGGAAATTAGCAAATTTTTAGGGGTCTCGGTGCACACGATCACGAGTCGACTTCAACGGGCGCGAGAACGTTTAAAACAGGGTGAAGAACTCTTAGTGCAAGAAGTGCTTGGAGGTGTGCCATTATCAGCCAGTCTAACAGAGAGCATTGTGCAGAAGGTCGCCGATATTAAATTAACGCCACCTGCGACTGGAAAGCCGCTACTGCCATGGGCGGCTTTCGGGGCAGCTGTGGTTTTGGTGACGCTGCTCCTGTTGGGTTTGAGCAACCAATACCTCAACTATTTTCAGAAACCATATAGTTTCGAGGCACAGTCTGAGCCCACAATTGAAATTATTGATGCACCTATTGTTCTTGATAGTGAATCAAAACCGGATGTGCGAAATCAAATTGGACGTGCTGTCCCCACCGATAAAAACGTCAGCACCGGTACGCAGATTTCTAATACCGTTCTAACACCCGCTGAAGGAGTGGATTTCTCTAAGTCCTCTACTTCGCAATGGACCCAGACAATCGCACCGCAAACTGGTCCTGCTTTTGACATTTTTGCCACGTCCACAGGAGTCTACAGGTTGTCAGCGGATGCAATTACCTGGATGCCAGTCAACATCGATGCATCGATCAAAGGGAACAGGATGCCTATGGCGGAGTATGAAGGCACTTCTTATATTGTCGCTACCGATGAGATATTCGCTTCTACTGATAGTGGTGAGACGTGGAAAGCATTTTGCCCACGACCAAGGGGACAGGCCGTAGGACTCATTGTAACACATGAGACACGATCGAATAATTCGCAAATAGATATTGCAATGTATCTTGCCTTTGAAAACAAAGGAGTCTTCCGCTCTACGGATGCCGGCACACATTGGACCCCTATTAACAATGGATTGACCGACAAAAGGATTTTAGCAGTGACGGCGATTGGAAACACACTATTTGCTGGCACAAACAGAGGACTTTACCGTTTCGACTCGGGTATTTGGTACCAATTACCCGTGATTCCATCGGAAGCCATTCATTCCTTGGAGGTCATGAAAAACGACCTCTATGTTGCAACAGCACATGATTTTTCTATCGTGAAACCACGTGAATTAAATCCACAGAAGATGGGAGAGATGGTGCGTGTTGACGGTTCAGATTCAAAGCGTATTTTCCGATCGACTGACTTAGGAGAGAGATGGACTGAAATAACGCCCACGAGTAAATCCCCGTTTATGAGGCTACCATCTGGTATAAACATTTCGGTTGCTGGCGAAGCACTTTTGGTGACGGGTACTACCAATTTCTACTCAACAAATCGCGGACAAACGTGGACAAGTCTTGGGGTTGATATGAATTCATTTATGGTAAGTAGATTTCCAATTGTGGCTGTAGACGAGAGGACGTTTTATAAAGGGGGTGCCTTGGGTATTCATCGCACAACTGATGGTGGTAAATCGTGGCATCCCTTTATGGATGGGATGGTGGGAACCGGGATACTGAATTTGGTTGCGTTCAATAGTAGGCTTTACGCACATATTGGCAATGACATTATGCAATCAACGGATGGTGGCGAGTCTTGGAAAAGTGTGGGTAGGGATGTTAATGACCCCACGCCTGAACCGATATCAAAGGAGAAATCTCGCGTTGATTTCCCATTTAATTCAAAGTTAGTCGTGGCAGATGGTGTTCTTTACGGAGTTGTGCCTGAAGTGGAAAACTTGCGCGTTTTTTATTTTTCTGTGGAACGCAATGTATTTATTCCAATTCAAGGTGTGCCTGCTTTTGATAGAGAAGTTCGATCCAAGAATCTACAAGCAGATACTGAAGAAACAAGGTGGGTTTACTTGTCTGATGGCGTAAAAAAAGGCGACCAACTGAAAACTATGTTGAACACGATTAGGGACCTTATAGAAGTTGGCGCGTTTACGGTCAGTGGCAAGACGTTTTACGCCGAATATAAGGGGACGCTTTTCAAATGGGGACCCGGGGATGCAGAATGGAAAAATACTGGATTGGTAGACACCAGCGAGGATACGAAAAATGGATTCAAGTTAGCGGTTTCAAGGAAAGTTATCTATGTAGGTAAACAAGATGGCAAGTTGTTTCAATCGCTTGATGGCGGGGCCAGTTGGAGGGACATTACCTCAAACCTTCCACTTCCCTTTACCCGTTTCAAGGAGATCGTCTTTGCAGGCTCGACGGTTTACGTTGCCACGGATAAAGGGGTCTTGAGCTCACAAACCGGTACACACTGGCGAGTGCTAACCGATGAGACAGGGGAGCGTATCGTTATAGACCGATTCGCTATAGACCATACCCACGTGTATGGTGCTGGTGATACGGGGGTCTACCATTTGGATGCTCATGGTAAGTGGAGACAGGTTTCTTCAAGGGTTCCGGGTAAGGTTCACTCGCTTGTCGTCAACGGGGACAAACTTTATGTTGTAACCCAACAGGATGGGATGTTCCACATCTCGCTTGAGGAAGGAAATTACGCTCTGTCTCATAAATAATTGCGAAGTGGTAGGAACTATTCTGTGAATATCTGGGAGGTTATTTTCATGGAATTTTAGTTTCTTTGGATTTCCGCGAGGGTTTATGAGTATAGGAAAATCGAATCTGCATTATTGAAAACATCTTTTGCTATACTTTGTTAGATTTTACAAATGACAAGATTGCCCCGAATGCACCTAAATATAAAAATAAAAAGGAGAAAATCTATAATGCTTCGTAAAACATTAATCTTTGGATTCCTTCTCGTTTTAGGGTTTAGTTTTCAGATAGATGCCGTTTTAAATTACCCCACGTTGTTGCGAGTTTCGCCCGCGGTGCTACCGATAACCCACCTCGGTTCGGAATGCCATTGCCAGTGATAATAACATTATCAAAGAGTGCCGTATAACCTGATAGACCGAAACCAGCACCCCCTGTAGAAAAGTCTGGGAATTCGTCGAGTTCCACGAAGTTTCCCCTGAGGTGTTCCGGGACTTCTTCAATATCCACATTTGGTTTTCCGAGGATCACCGGAATTTTCATGCGGTCTACGGGCATCTTACCATTAATCCAGAACGTCACATTGTTTCCCTGAACGCTCAACTTCAGCGTAGACCATTTCTTCAATTCCAAAAGAGTACTATTTTCGCTGCTGAGGTGAAGAATTAGATTGCGAAGATCGCTGCCAAAACAACTTGTTTTGGCTTCATGTTTAGCAATTGGAAATATCGAATCACCAATGATACACCATAGGGCCGAGGTTCCGTTGATCCGCGCGACAATCGCAATACCCCCGGGACGGTGTTTTTTCAGGGGTTTAACATCAAATTCAATCGTGTAATCGTGCCACGTCTCATCACCCGTTGTAAGTGAGTGAAGTAACCCCGTCTTATTTACCGCACGAAGTTCAAAATCAATGATCTCCCAAGAACCTGGAGGGACATCATGCGGAAAAAATTCCTGCCAACCTTCAAGAAGTCCGTCATCAAAGGTTTCCAAGAACGTACCTGCCTGTACTAAGAAGGGGGAAAAAATAAGCCATCCAATACTTACCACTTTCATCAATAGACTCCTTTTTGTATCGTTTATCAGTAGTCTTAATTTCCTCAAAGCGTTCATAAAAGATAACTACTATGCTACTCAAAACCTATCTCCTTAAAAAAACAGACAGATGCAAGAAAGCGATATTGAACTCTCGTTATATAAGTCGTATAACCACGGCAAAACGGTCACTTTTAGGAGAAAAAAATGATTTTTTCAGAAAAATGAACTTTTCTTTTCTTTTTCCCACAGATTTCTCTCCGTTGCGCAGGGTACTATGTCTCTGGCTTAGAACAAACAATTAAATTTCCAATCTTGTAAGGTCTGCTATTTCGGCAGGAGTGTATCCATCTGCAGATATTCGTTTATCAATTGCCGAAACTTGCGAAGCCGAGATTTCACTGTCCCTTCGGAGATCTTCAACTGCTCCGAAATCTCACACGCGGTGTGCCCTTGGATATGCAACTTCCCTACATCTCTATAGATAGACTTCATCTTCGAAATCACAGTGCGAATCTCTTTGACGACGACCGCCTGATGCTGGTCATCGGCGATACTCACACCGCCACCGAACGCAGTATGACTGATAGTAGACGATAAATCAATATCTCGGTGTGTATCTCTTTTATCCCGACGATGAAAATCAGCACACTTATTTTTTGCAATCCCTGCCATCCACGCTTTTGGGTGTTCCACCGACTTTCCCTTACGAAAACCTTCGAGGATCGCAACCACCGTCTCTTGATAAGCATCGTCTCTATCATATGGATCATCAACGTTCAGGCCAATAATGTGTCTCAGCAACGGTTCATGGACGATGATAAGCGTTAAAATTTCATCATCAATATCTCGATTCTTATCCGACAATTCAGACTCCTTTCCGTGCAGTAATAAATACGTCAAACTCCCACTGCTATACTTAAAGACTTAACATTTCGGCAGAAAACGTGCAAAATCGTAAAAAAATTGAAAAAGGTTGATTTTGCCTCCGAAAGTTAGCGAAGTTGCATGAAATTGCGGAAAGACTTTCAAGATTTTTCGCTATGGAGAATGAAAACCGAGAATCAAATACTATCAAATACTGGGTGAAAAGGATAATCCAGCATTCCGATAAAATCCCGAAAAGGAAGTCGTGCAGACTTCGCGATCCCTCATCCGTGAAGTCGATGATGACGAAAATCACGGAATACGAGCGAACTCGGATGAATAGAAAAGCAAAACGGATATAGTGGGAACGTGATTTCGGTGGGAAAAAAGGACTTTGTGTGTTTATTGGCAAATAACGAAGATGTAGGAGACACAGGGTCTTAGCCTCACAGAGGGGTTCACTTCATCTATAACATGATGCTGCTATTCAGGAGACCACATGCGAAGCCCTTGAAGATCAAAACGGAAAGGAATTACTCGCGCACCAACCCCTTCCAATGCGTTTCTTGTGGATTTAACACGATCTGGATTACAGTGAAACAGTAGACATCCACCACCACCCGCACCACACGCTTTTCCACCGCTACATCCATTTGCTTTCGCAATGTTGAACAACTCATCAATACGTCCGGTGTTTATTGAAGGATGTAACTGTTTTTGGAAACACCAGTTCTCATCAAGCAATTGACCGAAGTCGGAGAGATTGCGAGTCTGAAACATCTGTTTCATCTCATTGGCAATCCGACGAAGTGCTTTCAGGGCATCATGCGTCCCTCGATTTCCTGCTTGATATGCGTCAAGGACATTCCGAAGAATATCGCCTGAAAAATGCGATTCCCCGGTGTAAACAAGTAGCAAAGAGCTGTGAAGTTCTTCAAGGCTTTCCTGAGTCAGTTGAAGAGAGGTCGCCTCTACCGATTCGCCTTGACATCGCAAGAAATTGATGCCACCGAGTAGGCTGGCGTAGTGATCCTGTTTCCCACACGGAATTCCTGTTTTCTGTTCAATGATGGCGGTGCTGTCAACAATTTGGTGTCGCAGCAATCTCTTTACAAAACAGCGATAACTTGACTGAGAATGCCAGCGTAGATGAGCCCGTAGCTGCAAAGATTCTTAATCTTCCTTTCTCGCAGATCTGTATAAGTAGCATAGCAACAGAAAAATAAAAGAAGACTGATAAACAAATTCTGGTAACTGAGCATTTTTCAATTCCTTAAGGTTGGTTCTCGTGTTCCATTTTCAACGCACCCCAATGTGTGGAGAGTTTCCCGACCGCCTCAACCGCACGAAAGCCCATCCCGAATACCATTACACTGGTAAAACGTTCCCTGTTTTCTCCTTTGCCACCGAAGACATAGATTTTACCGTTGACCACCGCTGCGCTAAAAGGTATAAGCGGTATTGGCATTGGTGGAATATCACTCCATTCGTCTGTCTCTGGATTATAGACATCCACAGTTGCCAGATACTGAGGGGTTCTGTTCTGCCAAATGAAACCCCCAACCAGATAGATTGCACCCCCGAAATTAACTGTCGAAAATGAAAGCCTGAGGGCTGGCATCTCATTCTTTTTTTGCCAGCGGTTGATTTTTGGATCATATTCTTCAATGATTTTTAAAAAGGGACCTCCAGGACCCACTTGCGGCCACCCACGTCCCCCGATCGCATAAATGTGATTGTTGACAACGCCCACACCAAACCCATCACGTTTCGTCGGCATGTTTGCGCGCTTCACCCACGTATCGGTGGCAGGGTCATAGGCTTCCACGAGATCAATGCGCCACGGAGCCCCAGGTTTCTGATCCCTTGGGTGGACATACCCGCCAATGGCATAGATTTTGCCAGCAACCACACCCACACCGAACTGTTTACGAGGAATCGACATGCCCTGTTTCCTGACCCACGTATCGGTTTGTGGATCGTACATTTCAACAACGTCCAGATTTTTGAGATTCACAATGAGTCTGTCTATTCCACTATAACCCCCGATGACGTAGATTTTATTATCAACAACTGCTGTTGCAGGCACTGCGCGGGAGGTTGGCATATCGGCGACTCTCCGCCATGTGCTGGTTTTCGGATCGTACACCTCAACAGTTGACAGTCCAAAGGGACCATTCTCGTTTTCAAAGAGGGTGCCGCCGATGAGATAAATTTTACCATCAACGACTGCGGTCGAGAACGCCAATCTCCCCGTTGGAAGTTCAGAAATTACTTGCCATTTTTCTCCGCCAATGTTCTCTGTGGTTACAAGGCATAAAACAATAACCACCAAAACCACAAGCCATCGTATGTGTTGAAGTGTTTTGAACATTCTTAATCCCTCCTTATCAATCACAAACACGATGTTAGTAGGGACTCAAAATCGCTGAAAAACTCGGATACTTCTCTGCCAATTCCCTATTGACTTCTATAGGTGAATGACTCAGGGCAACAACGAAATCGGATTGTTTTTGGACTTCAGAGAGAAGCGAATGGAGTTTGTCAGAGACAGATCCTATTTCATTCGTGTCGTTGATGCTGAGACCAACCACACCAATGCGTTTTCCGTTAACCCTTTTTATGAAGTATGAGCCAGAATCTTGAGTCAAACCCGAATCTAAAAATGTAAAAGATAAGTCAGCTCCCTGATTCTGAACAATTTCAGTCTCTGCAGCAAAAGGAAAAAACGCGTCATACCCCATTATTTCCATCGCTGTCAGGGTTGTTTGCACGCGATGTTGGTCTCGGCTATGAACCTCACTTTCAGTTGACAGGTTATCCGATTCAAACGAGTGGGGTTTCATACTTTGGGACTGAAAAGGTTGGATGCCACCGAGATCTACCAACAGCGGAGAGAACCCTGTTCCTCGGATACGGGAGATCGCTTTTGCACGCCTCGGTAGTCCGCCGGATTGCCCGATGAAGCAACCGCACGGCTCCAGTTGTGATTGTGTATTACCCGTGAAGAGAAGGAGGGGTGTGTCTTCTGGTGAAACCTGTTTCAACTGGTGGAGATAGTCCCCCAAAGAGGCCGCCTGAATCTGAGAAGCGAGTTGTTTTGTCTCTCTAATGTGTTGTAACCGTTTCGCTTCACTCCATTTTTGGTAAGCAAAGGGACCGATAACAATAACAGTCAGAATCAATGTAAGTAATATGTATTTTTTCAAAAAAATCCTCAGTTCTCAAAATTTAGAGCTGTAGCAATTGTTAATCTCTTTGAGATTGTCCGTGGTATTCTGCTTTGAGTTGACCCCAGCGTGTGGGGAGTTTTCCGCGCGCCTCGACCTTACGAAAACCCGTATCAAAGACTTCAACGATTGGAGAAAAGTTCCCGATCTTCCGTCTTGCCTCCAAAGATATAAATCTTGCCGTTGGCCGCCGCTACACCAAATGGCGACTTTATGGTTGACCTCGCAGAAACCAAACGCCATCTCTCAGTGGCCGGCTCATACACTTCAACAGGGGCAGGGTGCCTATCACCCGCTCGCAACCCTCCAATGAGATAGATTTTCTCGTCAATAACGACTGAAAAAAAGACCATTCTCGGATTGGGCATATCTGGTCTCTTCGTCCATCGGTTGATTCTCGGTTCATAGACCTCAATCGTCCCAAGGAAGGGACCTCCACCCCCAGCTGGTGGCCACCCACCCCCACCGATGGCGTAAAGGGTGTCCCGAATAACCGCTGCCTTAACGGCACGGCGTCGTGTCGGCATGTCGGCTCGCTTTGCCCACGTATCGGTGGCAGGATCATAGACTTCCACAAGATCGACGCGCCACGGAGCCTCAGGTTGAACATCAGCAGTCCCACCAATGGCATAGATTTTGCCAGCAATCACCCCGATGCCGAATGCCATACGGTGACGGGACATGTCCTGTTTTCTGATCCACGTGTCAGTTTCCGGGTCGTACATCTCGACGACTTTCAGAACTTTGAGATTCACCGCCTGCCTATCCTTCCCCACTCTTCCTGACAAGACATAGATCTTGCCATTAACAACTGCCGCCTTAGCACCGGAACGGACAGTCGGCATATCTGGGAGTCTCTCCCACGTGTTGGTTTCTGGGTCATAGACCTCCACCAGGGTCATCCCATAAGGCCCCTTCCAAATACCAGGTTCATTTTCACGCCGAACACCCCGCAGATTTTCAAGGGGCGTGCCACCGATGAGATAAATCTTACCCTCTACTACAGCGGTTGCGAATTCACCTCGCGGTGTTGGGAGTTCGGAGATGATCCGCCACTCGTTCGCAGCAGCATTTTCCATTGCAAAATGAGAGAGCACCACAACAGCGAATCCAACCATACTCCATTGTAAGAAACGAAATATGCTGAACATTATTGATACCTCCTTCCAAATACAAACCGAATGTCTCATTTTCTCAAAATTCGGGTCATTGTAAACGATTGTTAGTCTTTTTAAGGTTATCGCTGCTGTTCTGCTTTGAGTTGACCCCAGCGCGTGGAGAGTTTGTCTGTTGCTGTGACGGCACGAAACCCGGTATCAAATACCTCAACATCCAGAGAGAATTCTCTGTCTCCTCTTTGGCTACCAAGGATATAAATCTTGCCGTTGACTGCCTCAGCACCAAATGGGCTATTTCCAGCTGGCATCGGCGGACCCGTGTCCCATCTCTCTGTCTCTGGATCATAGATTTCCACCGTCTTTAAGTACTTTTCAAACGCTACACCTCCATGACCTCCAATGAGGTAGATTTTATCATCAACGACGACCGTCGAAAAGCCAGCTATGAGATTCGGCATGTCCGATTTCTTCTGCCAGTGATTCGTTTTAGGGTGATACGCTTCAAGGGTCGCCAGAACGGGACCCCAACCCACTCGGGGCCATCCAGCTCCACCGAGGACGTAAATGGTGTCCCGAACGACCGCTGCTTTAACGTCATCGCGTCTTGTCGGCATGTCGGCTCGCTTTGCCCAGGTATCGCTGATAGGGTCGTAGACTTCCACGAGATCAAGTCGCTGTGGCTCTTCAAAGAGATTCTCGCCGCCAATGGCATAGATTTTACCGTCAACCACACCAGTGCCGAACTGTCTACGCGGAGTGGACATATCCTGTCTTCTGCTCCAAGTATCGGTTTGTGGGTCATACATCTCGACGACGTTCAGCATCTTCATATCTACACCGAGACTGTAGCCACCAACGACATAGATTTTTCCATCCACGACGGTTGCCTCTGAGGATAATCGAGGCGTTTGCATATCTGCGAGGCGTTGCCAACTATTGTTTTTCGTGTCGTGGACTTCCACAGTTGAAAGCCCGAGGGGACCCCCGTTCTCGTCTTTAAAGGGGGTGCCGCCGATGAGATAAATTTTACCGTCAACGACTGCGGTCGAGAATGCCCATCTCTCTGTTGGAAGTTGAGAGATAACTTCCCATTCTTCCGCAGCACTGTTTTCTATAACTCCATGGAATAGAACAACAGCAGCGAAACCAACAACAATCCATCGTAGATGTTGAAGTATTTTGAACATCGTTAGTTCCTCATATCAACACAAATAGGAGGTCAGGTGTGTGCGGGAAAATAGAGAAGTGCTACCTTCTCAGACTTTTCCCGCCCCTGAGTGGGAATTACTTACTCAGCACCCATTATATGCATTGATACCACCAGGTCTCGTCTAGGTGTTGACCTGATATACAAAGCTTGTGATGGTCACATTCCGGAATGGTACCACATGGATAGGGATCCCAATGAGCCTCTGTGGTATTGGGTGCGAGCATTAATGCAGCGAAGACGGCTCCTGTCGCGACCGTTCCGGCGACCAAGGCATTCTTATGCGCCACATGACCGTCTTCTTTGACGAAGAAATCACTGAGACGCTGTTTCGTGAGTTCGACTACATGAGTCTGCCTGAGATTTTATCTCCTTTTGGTTATTGAATAAAGGCAAACTTCAGCAGTTCATAGCGATATTTCGCAATTGGATGGCTTAGTAGTGCCTCGTGAGTGTTAAAGACACAATTTTAATCTAAAAAGGTGCAATTTCGTCAAAAAAATGAAAAACCTGCACTTTAATCTAAAAATCGATAAAACTGCTCGAAAGGGGAGAGTTTAGAATCCAGTGACAAGTGAATGAGGACAGATTTCCAATGCTAAGGTTGACTTTGGGGTTCTGCTTTGAGTTCGCCCCAGCGCGTGGAGAGTTTGCCTGTTGCTGTGACGGCGCGAAAACCCGTATCAAATACCTCAACATCCAGAGAAAGTTCTCCGTTTTCTCTTTCGCTACCAAGAATATATATCTTGCCGTTGACTGCCTCAGTACCAAATGGGCTATTTCCTGTTGGCATCGGTGGACTCTCCTCCCATCTCTCTGTCCCTGGATCATAGACTTCCACCCTCTTTAAGTACTCTTCAAACGCAATACCCCTATGACCTCATCCAATGGAGAATGGTGCTAACGGCAGCGATCAGACGCCCATACACTGACCCTAACGCTTGCGTTTTTTCCTTGTTTAAAAGAGACTCACGTGTTAAAATGGTAGGAATGAATGATTGAGGAGAGCGTGGAAATGGACGCGAAATTATGGGTCCAGAATACGACACACCCGAATTGTGGCATAAAGAAATCTCACGCCTCCAGTTTGGAATATTCCAAGACACGGGTGAATTGTTACCGAAAAACCTCTTAGTTGAAGACTGGAAAACTGACAACCCCTAAAAATGAGAGTGATTGCTGGCGCGTTCAGAGGCAGACGTTTGACGGCTCCGAAAGGGAAACGTCTCGTCCGTCCTACTGCCGATCGGGTGAAAGAATCGATCTTTAGTATTTTACAGGAACGGATAGTCGATGCGAATTTCCTGGACCTTTGTGCAGGGACCGGGAGTATGGGCATTGAAGCGTTGAGCCGTGGTGCGAAACATGTCACGTTTTTGGAGCGCGACCCGCGGTGCATCGAGAGTATAGAACGAAACCTTCACGCATGCGGCCTGCTTTCTGAATCCGACGCTCGGTATCATCTGTTCCGTCGCGATGTTGTGAAAGGGATTACGGACCTCTGTAAGCGATCTGTTATATTTGAAATTATCTATTTCGATCCTCCATACCTTGTTGATTTAGCAGGGGGATCGCAACTGTATACGACCTGTTTACGACTGCTTGCCAAGGGTTCATTACTCTGTATCGGTGGTATTCTACTTGTTGAGCATGCCAAACGGGTTATTCTGCCGGATATAGTAGGGAGTATGAAGCGAAGTCGGCAAGCTCGTTACGGGGAGACGGTTGTATCGTTTTATGAAAAAAAGCTTTAAGTATTACTAACGCAAGTTACTACGGACAGGACTTTGAGCCGGCAAGTAATGTTTTTCGGTAAAAAGGTTTGCTATCTGCGGTATTTTGTAGCGTAGGAGACCGTTGGTTTTCTGCGTCTGAAGATGCACAACCCAACAGGTTATGCTACAATAACGTGAGTTTGATAATTAAACATGGGTTGGAAAATGAAATACAAATATGGATGTAGGTTGGGTTGAGCGGTCAGGTCCACAAGCGCATTTTCGCTATACACAGCGTTCTGTTCTTCAATGAATCCTTCGGGTAGATAGGTTTAGCGAAACCCAACATCCTAAACCGTGTCGGTATGACAATGTGTTGGGTTTCACTCAGTTTTTGGTGATTCCAGGCTTCTCTACTCTCTTGAACACTCTGTACTGTGTGCGATTTTTAGTAGATCTCCGTTCAACCCAACCTACGAGACGCTTCAATTTTTATTTTCAAACTCACTTTTCAATAGCCTCAAACTCCGTAGTTCGTAATATAATGGAGAGCGGATTTAAGGGACGCACATCAAAGTCAAAACGCACGTTGTTCCTCCGCAAGGTAAATTAAAAACATGAAAATTTTGAATCTTCAATCCGGAACGCCCTTTCAGATGGGCAAAGGTAAGAATTGGCGTGTCGTGCATCCCGATATGGGTTCCAAACAATTGACCTTAAACCACGGCGTTCATGCCCCCGGTCAAGAGTTTACACAGCATTATCACGATGCATCGGAAGACGCAATTGTCGTTTTAGAAGGCGGTGGTGCTATCCGCCAAGGAGCGGTCTATACACCGATTGCTGCGGGCGATGTCATCTTTGTGCCAGCAGGCGAGGTGCATGGAACGGTGAATACGACACCGAACATGGCGCGTTTAATTAGTTTCCAAGCACCGCCGGATATGGCACTCTACCGGGGTGAACGGGATACACCCAATACAGCCCCTACACCTCAAGATGGACATCGAAGTAACGTCCAAGTCATCAATATGGCGCGCAGCGGTCCTGTTTTTGGGAAATCTGCCGAATGGCGAAGTGTGGTCTCTCCACAGAAAGGCTCTGTACACCTCTCCTTAGATTACATCTATCTCAACGAAGGTGAAGGCTTTGCACATGAACCGATAGACAGCGAATCGATTTATGTGCTGAGAGATGGATCTGCTGAAGTGACAACGGATGCTGGAGAGACAAGTGCTTTGGAACGACATGATGTCCTCTTCCTCGCCCCTGGAGACACCTTTTCACTCTCTCAAGCAGGGGATGGACCCGCGGCGATAATATCGTGTTGGGCAGTTGCCGCTTCCGGGAATTAAAGGAAAATTAGAAAAAATGAGATCAGATGTGATAACGGTTTCACGGCAGGGTAACCTTGCCGTGATAAACCACACTAAGTTTGAGATTAAGTTTAACCTTTCAAAAGGAACATGGGATTATATTGATGAGAGTGGCGACACAATTATCCGAGATGGGTGCACACAAATAACCCTTAACAATGGGAGTGTCGTCAAAACTGAAGACACTGGCACTCGCGAATTTATCACTGAGCCTCCGAAGACCGATGCGTTCGGCAGTTATCACCAAATTCGCTTCTCTCATGAAGCGGCAGGTAAGGGGGTTCGAATAAACACCTACCTCAAGTGCTACGCCGCACATCCGGCGATACACCTCAAAGTTGGCGTTGAAAACCTAAAATCGGAACCGTTGCGACTCGATAGTATAACGGTGCTTGGAGTTTCAGCCAACCGTGGTGCTGTGTCGCTTGGAGGACTTCCATCGGATTACCATCTCTTTATTAACATGCCGCCTGTTTCCCCCGGTGTCAGTAAAAAACTCTATGAAGGGTTTCTACTGAGTGAGACCGACGCTATGCATCCGAGTAATGATGGTGTGATTTGCGATACAAAGGGCGGGAAGGCACTCGTCTTCGGTTTTCTGACGACTGAGAAATGGTGGCCCCGAATTCAAGTTGGCTGTGAAAAAAATGGTGGGCGCGGCTCGCAGGGGCATGGTAAGAAGTCATCTGCATCGGATGTTAATCCGTGGGCACTTTATCACGAGTGTCGGCAGCAGTGCAATTCCGGTGAGGAAATCACCTCTGAAACCGCTTATATCAACTTTGCAGGTAAAGCGTCTGTAGCTTATGAACATTATACTTCGCTTGTCGCGGCACGGAATGTCGCGCACGAGGGCAATCGTATTGAGGCTGAGTCAACATTCAAATATGGCGCGCCAACTGCTGTATGGACGCTTTCGGATACAGAAGGGACACTCAATGCCGATGCTATCTTAACACAAGCAGACGCGCTCGCAGAAAATCCACTGTTTCAACCGAACTGTCCAGGTGGTATTGATTGTATTCAGTTGGACGCGGTCTCGGAATCAGAATTGGGGATTTTTACGCAAAGCTCAGAGGTTTCGGTATCGCAAAACCGTGAGGAAATACGAGCGATTACCAGCCACATCCGGGCAAAAGGGTTCAAAGCGGGGATCCGGTTCAATCCATTCTGTGCAGCACTTGATTCGGAGCTTGTCCAAAGCCATCCAGACTATTGTATACGAGAGAGAACTACGTCTCGTGGCGGAAGAAGATATTCCCGTAACCGTCCAGCGCGTAATGGCTACAAACCTGCCACAGTTCATTTACCAGAGAGTGGTAAAGAGGTCGCCCTCTTGGATGTTTCGCACCCAGAGGTGCAGTCACGTATCCGTGAACAAATTAAACAGGTCGTTAGCGAATGTGGGTATTCACTCATTAATGCCGACTTTACAGCTTATACGATGGGGCTCACGAATGCTTCACACAACTTGCATTGGCATGATAGCACCTTAACCTCAGTCCAACTTTATCGTCTCGCTGGAACATTGCTCAGAGATGCTATCAGTGAGACGCGGTCGGAAAATGTGCTTCAGAAAGATGAGGTCCTCCTCGCAGGGTACAATGCCGTACCTGGTCCATGCATTGGTAGTATTGATGTCAATACCCCGCTCCTCAACTCTACTCTTTCCACTGTGAGCACGGCTTCTAACCGGGCAAGCGACACGTGGCATCATCAGCGTGGCACAAAGCATCGCCTGAGTAGGTATGCGGCACATATGAGGGAGCATAACGTTCTCTGGGGACACGTCTTTGGTGAGATTGCAGTTGATGAACCACGTCCTGTCAACGAGGCAATTGTGGAAATGACAGCGGCGGCATTGAGTGGTGGAACAGTCTTCTGTGCGGACCAATTTTCGACACTGACGTCGTCGCGTGCGGGATACTTAGCGAAGATCTTTCCACTCACAGGCAAAGCCGCTACACCTGTAGATCTTTACGATGAACCTTTTCCGAAAATATGGAGCCTATCGGTGTCAACGCCGCGTGAAGCGTGGCATATCGCCGCGGTTTTCAACTGGGATGACTACGAGGCTGACGCCTATTTTGAACTGGAAGCACTTGGATTACCCAAATCTAAAGAATTCCTCGTCCATGACTTCTGGATGCGTCAATATCTCGGAAAGGTTTCACAGAGTGTAACCTTGTTGAACATCCCGCCTCGTTCTGCGAAATTGCTCTGCTTCCGTGAAGAACAGGATGTACCGCAATTGCTCGCTACGGATATGCACTATACACAGGGCGGCGTTGAGATTTTATCTGCGGGTTGGGATGGGCACAGCCAAAGTTACATGCTCGTCTGTAAACCGCTTAGACAGGCTGAGGGAACCTGCTTTATTCATGTACCCGATGATTACCTACCGATAAATGTGGCGACCTATGGAAGCGACTATCAGTATGATTGGGACAAACCGATTTATAAACTAACGTTTACAGGAACACAATCCGATCAGTTAGTGCACGCCAGCGTTCACTTCGCGAAAACCTCGGGCGGCACCCTGTAGCTTTAATCTTGTTCCATCTCCAACCCGGGTAGGTGCGGTTCCCAACCGCACCCTGTCGGAAAGAAGAATCCCTTTGACGATGAGATGATCTGTAGAGAAGTTGGTGGGAAAAATGAGTGACGTTCATACACAGATGCAAGCCCTTAAAGCGCAGGCAAGTGTTTGTACAGCCTGTGGTTTAGCGAAAACCCGTGCGAATGTTGTTTTCGGTAGCGGCGATGTCACCGCAAAGTTAGCGATTGTCGCGGAGGGACCCTCGGCTGCTGATAATCGGACGACACTTCCATTTTCAGGTCCCGCTGGGGATATGCTTGATGATGTTTTGGCAGCGAACGGGTTAACACGTAGCGACATCTGGCTCACGAATATCATTAAGTGTCGTGCCGCGAGTCCTAAAAGCGGTGTGTTGAAGAACCGTCCACCGAAGGCATCAGAGATTAAGGCGTGTTCCAAATGGCTTGATGGTGAGCTGACTTTGATGCAACCTTCGGTGATTTTGTGCATGGGCGCGCCTGCCGCGAAAGTGCTTATCCATCGTAGTTTTCGCATTACAGAAGAACGGGGTGTCTGGTTTACGGATACCACGTATGCTCCGTTCGCTATGGCGACGTTTAACCCTGCGTATGTCCTACGGCAGGAGGGTGAGAATTTTACGGCACTCCGACAAGCCGTTGTTGACGACATCGCCGAGGCGACGCGAAAGTTACAAGAGGCGGTCGATATTCCACAACTGACTCTTTTTTAGAGGCTTAATGATACCTCCGGGCGCGCGTGCGGGCGCGCCTTTCGGAGATTGTCTATACCTTGTTCCTACCTATCTACTGTACGTTCGCCCTAATTTGAGTTTCCCCCAATTTGTTGTAAGTTTACCCGCTGGTTCGACAGCAAGCGTGTCTTCTAATCCGTTTTCCATAAGCATCTGGATGTCTTCTTCCTCGAGTGCGACATCGAAAAGTAGCATTTCATCGAACAGACCCTCCCACTCTCTTCCGCCACCGTCCCATGAGCCGATCCGTCCGGGTCCAAATTCCCCGGGCAAGGGTCCCCATTTACCCTCTGCATCAAGTTCACCATCGAAGTAGACGCGAACGAATTCATCCGTGCTACTATAGGCAACTGCGAGATGGAACCATTTATCCAAGATGTCTTTGCCTGCCGTGAAATCTGAGTTCGGCCAACCGGGATGTCGGACTGGGTTGTTAGAGTGGATAGCCATTTCCATCTTGTTGTCTGGACGGAATTGATAGTGGACAAATCCAGGTGCCCAACCGTCACGGTTGAAGAAGCATCTCCAGAGTCCGACCCTCCCCGTCGCATTGAACCATTTCATGAGTGTAAAGTCATCAAGCGGTCCAATCTCTGGCACAGTGACCCAAGCATCTTTACCATTGAGTTCGATGGCATTGCCGAATTTACCCTTCACCCATTTCGCACCACCGACAAGGTCGCCGTCGTTCCCACTGTCAGATGAATCTTTGGCGACTTTTCCACCCGTTTCATCAAACAACCACGCGCCGACAATGGATCCCGGATCGACTTCAGCGATACTGACGTGTGCAAACATAAAACCTACCATGATTAAACTAATTGTAAGGCGTGTCATCTCACTTCTCCTTTGTTTGTGGGTTATTGATTCCTGAAAACTGGGAAAATACTGCGTTGGATTCTATCATAAATGGTTGGGAAATTGAACATAATTTTACGAATTTCATATTGGAGGGTGCAGATGTGATGGGCGACTTGATCCCGAGGTGAGATAGAAGTTACGAACAGATGACCCGTCCTGCTGTTTTCTATTAATTTAAATTTGCCATAATTGAAAAATTGGTTGACAAACTTTTGAAGACATGTTATAATAATTAACGCTCATTGCGCGAAATTGTTTCCGATGAGTTTTGTACGGTTTTCAATCGAACCCATCTGGAATCAATGCGCCAGTCTTGTTTGTGTGGGATAGACTTTCAAATGTAGGAAAATTTTGGTGACATTTATTTGAAATTTGGGTTATAATGTTTGCGATTCGTCTTTAGTTCGTGGGTGTGGCGCGTAAGCGTTGCCTTACAAGATCGGGGGTATAAGTGGTATCTCGACGTAAATTTTTTAAATTTCTCGGCTGGGGGAATTTCGTTGCGGCATTGGGCTTGACCTTCGGACCGGGATTGGTTCGGTATCTGTATCCACGTGTGCTGTTTGAACCCTCCTCTGTATTTAAAGCAGGATTTCCAGCAGAATATCCACCGGGTAGCGTTAGTGAAAAGTTCAAAAAAGAGCCGTTTGGTGTTTGGATTGTCCGGCAACAAGACGGTGAATTCTACGCGCTCTTAACGATTTGCACACACCTCGGATGCACGCCGCGCTGGCTGGGTTCTGAAAACAAATTCAAGTGCCCGTGTCACGGTAGCGGTTTCGACCGAGAGGGCATTAACTATGAAGGTCCTGCCCCACGGCCCTTGGAACGTGTTAAGATTACTTTGGCAGAAGATGGACAGATCGAAATTGACAAGTCTGTGAAGTTTTTAGGTGAGAAGGGGCAGTGGACCGACCCAGGCTCCTTTTTGAAGGTCTGAAGAAAGGAGAGCATTTGTGCCTGGCTCCCGTCAGGTAGAAAAGGCGTTTCGGCGTTATAGGACGCGGTTTGGAATTGCGTATCGCAACGTCCCCGTCGAAACTTGCAAGAAAAAGTATGAACGAAGAACGTAAAGGGCTCAAAGAAAAGATTACGAATTCCGACATTTGGCGCTCTATGTTCCGCCACGGATATGAAAACACTGGGCGCCGTTATACCTTACAGGTCCTCCAAAACGTCTGGTTACATCTCCATCCTCCCCGGATTTCTCGCCACGCGTTGAACTTCCGATTCACATGGTGCATGGGCGGCATCACTTTCCTCATGTTCCTCGTGACAGCCGTCACCGGTGTACTCCTGATGTTCTATTATCGTCCAACAGCTGAATATGCCTTCCACGATGTCCAATACCTCGAATTTGACATTCCGTTCGGGATGCTCCTGCGGAACATGCATCGCTGGGCAGCACACGGGATGGTTATCTCGGTGATGCTACATATGTTCAGGGTGTTCTTGACAGGTTCATATAAGAAGCCTCGAGAATTCAACTGGGCAGTTGGGGTTATTTTGTTGCTTGTGACATTTTTCCTGAGTTTCACGGGCTATCTGTTGCCGTGGGATCAGTTGGCGTTTTGGGCGGTGACTGTCGGTACGAACATGGCACGTGCAACACCGGTCTTGGGGCATGAAGGTCCATTCGCCCCGCAAGACATCACACAATCGAACGATGTCCGATTCGCGCTGCTGGCGGGTACAATCGTAGGTCCCTCGACGTTGTTGAGGTTCTATATTTTGCACTGCGTTGCGGTACCGCTGTTGGCAAGCGTTCTGATGGCTTTACATTTCTGGCGTGTCCGTAAAGATGGCGGTATCTCTGGACCTCTGTAAAATGGTTGTCGGTTGTCGGTTATCGGTTAAGAGGTTTTCGTCTAACATAAGTCTCTTGTTACCGAAGAACCGAAAACTGAAAGGTTTTTTTGTAAGAAAAAACCGCCCCGATAACCAATAAAAAGGAGCAGAAAAATATGGAGCATTTTATAGCACTGGTGACGAAGCCGGATAATGTCCCCATTGTTGCTATTCTCTTTTTGATACCTTATTTCATCTGGCTTTCATACCGGCAGGCACGCCAGACGGACAAAACAGGTGTTCCTTCGGATGCCGCTCTTAACGATAAGGTTTATGTATGGCCCTATCTGTGCCGGAATGAGTTTATCTGCGCTATTATCGTGATGCTCGTGCTCGGTGTATGGTCGATTATGATTGATGCGCCGCTTGAGGAACCCAGTGATCCGACGAAGACACCAAACCCCTCTAAAGCACCGTGGTATTTCCTTGCCCTTCAAGAGATGCTCGTTTACTTCGATCCGTGGATCGCTGGTGTCGTGCTCCCAGGGCTAATCATCGCGGGCTTGATTGCTATTCCCTACATTGACATTAATCCGAAGGGTAAGGGGTATTACACAATAAAAGAACGTCCCTTCGCGCTTGCAGTATTCTCCTTTGGATTCATCGTTTTATGGATTGTCTTAATGGTCGTCGGTACATTCCTCAGAGGACCTGGATGGAACTTCTTTGCACCGTGGGAAGCGTGGGATCCACATCTTGTTGTTCCGTTGACCAATGTGAATTTGTCGTATCTTTTCGGCATCCGCGAGGCAGATACCGCGAACTTTTTCGGGTTCGTGGTGGTTGCAGGCTATTTCGCGATCGGTCCCGTTTTTTACTTATGGAAGCGTAAGAGTAGTCAATTCTTACAAGAACTCGGTCTTGTCCGGTATATCATCGTCTCTTTTCTGTTCTTAACCATGCTCGCTCTGCCGATAAAAATGGTTTTGCGTGTGGTTTTGAATGTAAAATACATCTGGGTATCCCCGTGGTTCAACATCTAAAAATAGTTAGTAGCCATCGGCTGTTAGCAAAGAAATTTGTGAAAGTTCTAACGTCTTTCTTCTTCTTAGCCGAGAGAACGTAAGCTCAACCAACGGGCCGGGCTGGCTTTACGGAAAGGAACATCAGAGTCCAAGCCCGCTTGAACGAACCGCAAGGAAAAATAGAAAAAGGGAGAAAATTTCGTGAGGAGCAAAAAGGAAATTCCTGCTGAGAGTAAGTCGTATTCTGCTTTGTTCTTTATTTTGTCCGGATTGTTAGGACTGGTGACGATATGGGGATTCTGGGATGAAATGATTACTCGGCGTCCGTGGAAGCAGATCCAGCAGCAATTTTATCAATATGAGTATGAAAAAACAAGCGCGGAATTAGAGAATGCCAAGTTGGCTTTGCCTGAACTCCCGACCCCTCAAGAACCTGACGCAAAGGAACTTGGTCGGTTAACGAAGGAGGTCAGGAACGCTCAGGTCGCCGTAGAGGAAGCACTGCAAGAACGCAAATTCCGTCAGAGCGAATCCGATGCCATTAACTATAAATACCAGCATAGTCTCCATGAAGCAAAGGGTAAACATAATGCTACCGTTGACAAATGGCAGAAAAAATTAGCAGATTATGAGTCCCAAATTGAAGGCGAACTCACCGAAGCCGTTTTGAACGCAGAAGCAACCTTTGCAAATGCGAACAAGGCTTTAGCGCAATTTTATCAAACCAGCGGAGACACGCCGAGTGCCCTCAGCACTTATCTCACTGCCCAGAAATATAATCCTACAGATCCGGAAATTACTGCGGGTATCACCGCTGCACAAGCATCCCTTCAATCCTTGCAAACAGACAAAGCAAAACACGACGAAGTTGCGCGCCTTGAAGAAAAATTGCATTCAGTAGGCGGTATCAAGCGGACCTTCTTGGGGAGTCTGTTAGAAAATCCTTTCCGTGAAACACGAACCATCGTTCAATACTATCTTGAAGACTTTAGTCACACCGCAGACAGGTGTGCTACCTGCCACTTCTCGGCTGATAAAGCGGGTTACGAACAGTCCGGAGAAGAGATGTTTGAGGTGGAAGGTGATGGCGAAAATCCAGTCGTGCATCGTCTCAAGCACGCAAGTGTTAAGGTCGGTAGCGAGAATGTTATCATAGATGGATTTGAGGCAGAAGCCGATGAATATACATTAGAAGAAAACGGGACGCTTACCTTCAGTGACGTGGATGTTTTCGGTGAAATTGAAGTCTCTTATGAGACGGGCTATCGTTCTGTCCTTCAGACGCATCCGCACCGCGATGTCCTGCTCGACAAACACCCGGTTGATGAATTTGGGTGTACGCTGTGCCACGGAGGGCAGGGTCAGGCACTCACGGCGAAATCCGCCCATGCCTTGACACACGCGGAATACTGGCTCACCCCTGTCCTCGGATTAGATGAACATACCGGCAGAACATCTGAAGAGACGAAAGGGTATATGGAATCTAATTGTCGTCGCTGCCACGATGGCGTGATGATGTTAGATTACGGCGTGAAGCCCGAAACAGATGAACCGCAGGACTACGCACCGAATTTGACGAAGGGCTTGGCTCTCTTTGAAGACCTTGGATGCCACGGATGTCATGCTGTTGAAGGATATAGTGCGATTGAAAACATTCCGAAAGTCGGTCCATCACTTGCGAAAGTCGGCAGTAAGGTGAAAGATACAGCTTGGCTTGAAAGTTGGATTAAGAAACCCGAAGCATATCTGGCAGAGTCAACAATGCCGAATTTCTTCCCTGTTGATGGTATGACACAGGTCGTTTACCTTAAGAACGGTGGACAGCGCACTGGCGTTGTTACGAAGACAGCCACTGGTATCATCATTAAAACGGACGATGGCACAGAATACCCTTACCCCGATAACTATGTCCTCCGCATTGTTGATGAGGTAAAATCTATCGCCGCATACCTTGCCGGGATGAGCGATACGAGCCTTGATGAATCCAATTCCGATTATTCTACATCCGAAAGTGCTATTAAGGCAGGCGAGGAAACCGTCAAAACCGTTGGTTGCCTCACATGTCATGCTGTTGAGGGTTTAGGGAGTGATTTTGCGCCAGCACTCGACAGTGTCGGTACAAAAGTTACAGCGAATTATCTGCACCAGTGGATAAGTGACCCAAAAGCATACGACCCAGATACCAGCATGCCGAGTTTGCGGTTAAGTACCAGCGAGGTTGACAACGTCGTCGCCTATCTGATGAGTTTGCAACAAGCAACGACAAACGTGGATACGGACTCCATCGGCGAAGTAGATGTAGCGGAAGGTGAGGCACTCGTCAGGACTTATGGATGTTTCGGTTGTCATACGATTCCCGGTTTTGAGAATGAGTCAAAGGTCGGAGCGGATCTCGGCGAGTTCGGCGCGAAATTGGCTGATGAACTTGACTTTGGCGACACAGTAGACGTTGAACACAGTTGGACGGGATGGACGGTCGGTAAGGTTACCGATCCACGGCGTTATCAAACTCGTCGTATCGTTTCTCGGATGCCGGTCTTCCAGGTTAGCGATGAAGACGCGAGGGCACTCGCCGTACTGTTGAAGAGTTTCCAACCGGAGAAGTATCCGCTGAGTTATATCCATAACCGATCCGAGAAATTGAACGACATTGACGCGGGTAGGCGATTGGTGAAGAGATATAACTGCACCGGATGCCACGAGATTGAAGGCGCGGGCGGCGATTATCAGGATGTTATCATCGCGCACGAAGGATTGAGTGAAATGATTGCCAAGCAATTGGCACCGCCACCTTTGAAAGCGGAGGGTGCAAGGGTTTATCCAGACTGGTTATTTACGTTCCTCAAAGAACCCTCGGAAATCCGATACGGACTCAAGGTACGGATGCCGACGTTTGGATTATCTGATGATGAGGCGACAACTTTTGTCAAGTATTTCTCCGCGCTTGACGATGAACCGTTCCCTTATGAGACGCTCGAAACGCCAACACCGACGAGTGCTGAATTACGGGTCGGTAAGCAGATTTTTGACACGCTTCAGTGTATCTCCTGCCACCCTTCACAGGGTGAGGTAATTCCTGAAGGGAGTGACAAAGCCGGACGACCGGATCTTGCGTTGGCGAAAGAACGACTCAAGGCGGATTGGCTCATTGACTGGATGAAGGATCCGCAGACGTTCCAACCGGGAACGGCGATGCCGCAAGCGTGGCCACTTGTGGGTGGACAACACATGCCACTCGATGGTTATGCTGGCAATGACGCTGAAAAACAGATTCGACTCGTCCGAGATTATCTCATCTCCTTAGGACGTTAATTATTCGGAATTTGGGCATTGTTCCTCTACAGACATTTTGAAGAACCACCTCGATGACTCTCACTGCGAGGCAACACGCGCAAATGTAATACATTGTCCCGCCAGTCCACACGTTGTCCTCGGATGCCACACGCGCATCCGTTCTGGCGCGACGGATTTCGTCTATTCCCAGACGAAATCCAGCGTTGATTCGCAAAAACCCCCTACGGGGTTCAAGAAGGAATTCTTTTTAAGCACCCCAGCGGGGTACAATGTCTATAGGAAAAAACCCATAAATTAAAAATATGAGACACCTTGTGGTCATTATCGTCATGATTATGGTGTGGCTCAACGGCTTAATCTGGCTGGGTAAGCAGATTGACCCGAGCACGAAGTATCAGTCAGAGGTAGAATACAAATACGCTCGATACTGCGCGGGGTGTCATGGAAACAATGGGGAAGGCAGTGGACGCATCGGACGATTTAAAAAGTTGGATCCAGCAGATCTAACGGACAATAACCTGTGGGCCATGCACAGCGATGAACAATTGCTGGAGAGTATCAACACCGGGAAAAATGATATGCCGGCGTTCTACTACTACCTTGATGACGAAGAGCAACGCGAGATTCTCGCCTATATTAAGGAGATGTTTCGTCCGTAACTTGTTGTTTTAAACTCTGGAGGCCTTGGGCACTGCTCCACTACGTTATATGAGGGTTTTGGTGGAAAATAGGTAAACCAAAGCGCGTAGCCCGTAATGTAATGGAGGGGTCTTTGCTTGGGTGTTTTTTTAAATATACGGCAATATGCTCGTAATGCACAAACCTACTTTACCGAACCGTAAGGTAAATTAGAAAATTTGTTTGCATCCTGAAACTTTAGGGTGTTAATATATTGCAGGCTAAATTTTTTAAAGTATAAAGGAGAAATCAAATTATGAAAGTTTTAGTTGCTTTGCTTGTCTTTGGAATGCTGGCGAGTGTTGCGTTTGCAGGCAATATCACCGGTACCGTAATGTATGAAGGCGACGCCCCCGCGCGTCCTGCATTAACGGCAACTAAGGACCAGCATTGCATTGACGCTGTAACAGGCACGAAGTCCGAGGCACTCATTGTTTCAAAGGGCAAAGGTATTAAAAACGTCGTTATTTACGCCCGTGTTCGTGGCGCGAAACCGACCGTCCCGGATAAGAACCCAGTAATGGACCAGAAGGGATGCGCTTACTACCCGCACGTCCTCGCGGTCGTTGCTGGTTCTACTGTTGATCTTACCTCCAGCGATCCGGTCGCACACAACGTCCACTCTCACGCGAAAAAGAATGAGGCGATAAACTACCAGATTCCGCAACCCGGCAAAGTTATCCCGCACAAAGTCGCCAAGGCTGAGGAAATTAAGTTCACATGCGATATTCACGCCTGGATGACCGGTTACATCGTCGCTGTTCCTAACAACTTTTTCACGGTTACCGGTTACAAAAATGCTGATGGCACATGGATCAGTTCAGATGACTATGAGAAATCCGCGGATGCCGGTGCTTATTCAATCGCTGAGGTGCCAGCCGGTAGAGTACGTGTCATTGCATGGCATGAAGAACTCGGTTCAGCAAACAAAACTGTTGAAGTGCCAGCAAGTGGCGATATCGCCGTAAATTTCACAAGTGCTGACTTTAAGAAACGCGCCAAATAAATTTTAAATGATTAAGTCTGGGCTGCTGCGTCCGTTGTCCTTGCAGTATTTCAATCGTTAACAAACCTTTTGTAATCTAAAGTAGGTTTCTTAACAATTTTGGATCGATGCCAACAACGGAGGCATCGCTCAGAAGCACATATTATCCCGCAAGCCCATACGCGGCTTGCGCAGAAAAACGAAAATGTCTAAAAAGAGACTCTATCTTATACTTGGTTGTGTACTCTTCGCTTATGCGGCGTTGATATTCGTTGCACCGGTGTTTGCACAGGACGCGACCGAAGCAGAATATCGCGCCTTCCCGAAGATCGGTAGCCGAAGTGCCGCATGGATCGCTGCCCAACTCCACTTGTTGTTCGGATCTTTTATTCTCGGTGTCCCGATGTTCGCCGTTATCATCGAATTTATCGGTTGGAAGACGAAGGACATGCGATATGATCGGATGGCGCAAGAGTTCATTAAACTCTGTATGGGCGCGTTTTCGACGACAGCCTTACTCGGTGGCGTTCTCGTCTTCATCCTCATCTGGTGTTATCCGAAAGTGATGACGAAACTCAGTGGGATATTCGGACCCACGATGATTTTTTACGTCATCCTATTCTTCGGAGAAACCTTTACGCTTTATCTTTATTCCTATGGATGGGATAAGATGCAGGGACGTCATAAAGGATGGCACCTCTTCCTCGGTGTGCTTCTGAATGTGTTCGGCACTGCGATTATGTTCGTTTCTAACGCATGGTTGAGTTACCAAACCAGTCCTGCAACGCAATACGGCGTGCTTTCTGAAGGAAGACGGAAATCTTGGATTGAGGAGAAATTGGCGGCAGATCCAGCACTCACACCTGAAACCGCTATGGAAGGTGTCACAAGCCATACGATGGTGCCTCTCCACAACGAGACAACTGGCGAGTTCATGGGGACGGTTTGGGATGCTGTCAACAACTTTACATGGATGCCCGTTAATATCCATCGCCTCGTCGGTAATATCGCGTTCGGAGGTTCCATTGTAGCCGCGTACGCGGCGTTCCGTTTCCTCGTCGCCAAGACGAAAGAGGACAAAGCACATTACGATTGGATGGGGTATACCGGAAATTTCATCGCACTTTGCGGACTGATACCGCTGCCTTTCCTCGGTTATTGGCTCGGTAGAGAAATCTACATGTTCAATAACACGATGGGCATTAACATGATGGGGAGTCTGTTCTCTTGGCTATTTATCATTCAGGCAGTCATGATTGGTGTCCTATTTATCGGTGCGAACTACTACCTCTGGTCCGGCATGGGGCGGATTGAAGGGGCGGAGATCTATGCTCGGTACCGTCCGTATATGATCACCGTTATTATCATCTGTGTCGCAATCTGGATGACACCGCGGACACTCTCTAAGATCTCAACTGCCAGTGAGTTGAGCGCGATGGGCGGCGCAAACCACCCACACCTCGGATTGTTCGGCTTGATGACTGCCAAAAATACGGCTGTTAATATCATTATTCTCACGACTTTCTTGAGTTTCCTATTTTATCGACGTTCAGGTAAGGTACCTACGGCAAATTGGAAAAAAATTGGCAACATTGGTATCTCTGCGGTCTTCTTCCTCGCGACGGTCTCAATAATCGTTATCGGTATTGTCGGATTTAGCGTTCCGACAGATTTGCGTGTCAATATTCTGACCCCTTATCAGGTCCTGATTGCACTTGCAGTGATGGGGGTCGTTACAATCGTCGATATTTTCATGTACCGCAAGGCGACAACATCTGGCACTATCAAATGGGGGGAGATGACGGATCGCTCACAGTACGTGTTAATTCTCGTGGCAATTACGTTTACGTCCCTGATGGGACTGATGGGATACGCACGCTCAGGACTTCGAGAAGCGTGGCATATCTTCGGGGTGATGCAGGATACATCCCCTGATGCCTTTACACCGCTTCTCAGCGAGGCAGTGAACATGGTAGCAATCATCATGGTGGCTTTCTTCGCACTCGTTGGGTTTATCTTCTGGCTCGGTTTGTGGGGGGAGAAGAAGAAGGAAGAGAAAGCAGCTACCACCGAAGCAGTTGCTACGGCTGAAGGTGATGATTAACGGAAAACAGTACCGTGGAACACTACTCAGGTATAATCCTTTAAATAGGTATAGTCGTTTAAAGTTGTTAGCAAACCTTTCGTCATGCAAAGACGGTTGGAATTAACCGAAAACCACCGTAAAACGAAGTGGAACGGTGCCCAGGGACCCATAGTTTAAAAAATGTCAAAGAACACACTCATAAAAATTGCGAGTCTTATCTTAATGGTGGTGAGTTTCATCGCCTATATTGCGGGGGCATCGGCGTTTCCGGTTGCTTCAGAGAATTTACTGCCTTGGTCGGTCTGGTTTCTTATCTCGGTGATCGTAAACATCGTTTTGTGGTCGAACGTCATGAAACTGTTGACGTTTTCGCTTGCCGTGATATGGTTTTACGCCTTTGTTGCAGGGCTTGTTCCAGAAAGTTCCACAGCGGTGAATCTGACTGAGTTAGATTGGAGCGATCCAGAGGCGGTTGCTGAGCAAGGTGCCTTGGTATTTAATGGGAAGGGACAGTGTAGCGCGTGCCACACCGTCGATACCTCCGCACCGCAAGGGAGATGTCCCGACCTAACAGACATAGGCATTAACGCCGCCAGTCGCGTACCCGGCACAGATGCAAAAACCTATCTCATTGAATCGCTTTATGAACCTCACAAATATCTTGTACCCGGATACGGCAAGATTATGCCAGAGATTTGGAAGGCACCTATCGCTCTCTCAAAATTGGAAATTGAGGCGGTTATCGCTTACCTCCAGAGTCTCGGTGGCGAAATTGATCCGACCCCGTTTGATGAACCGATAGATCGCGCAGACACCGCAACAGCCGCTGCAGCACTCCCACCTTTGCTTACGGGTGATCCAGAACTCGGCAAAAAGGTTTTTGTGACTGCGGCGTGTATCTCCTGCCACGCTGTGACGGGTATAGAAAGTCCAGCCGCAGGTGAGACGACTACAGATTTTGAAGTCGTCACTGCGCCAGACCTCTCTGAAATTGCCGCCTTTAACGACATGCGGTATCTTGAAGAGTCAATCCTGCTTCCGAGTGAGCAAATTGTAAGTGGTTACGGTGCCGTTACGGTTCGTGCTAACGGAACGACCTATCAAGGGACGCTTGTCTCGCAGGATACGGAACAGATTGTCGTCCGAACCAAAACAGCGGATGGTGTTGAAGAGGAGCATACCCTCTTATTGAGTGAACTCGATGATGAACCGATTGAAGAACTTAGCAATCTGCAAGCGAGAGGTTATTTTACGTTGACGCTAACGCCTACGGATTCGGATGCTCCCGTAAGCGGTGAAATCGTTTCGGAAACTGCTGACACCGTAACACTGAAGGTCAACGGTGAAGATCGAACATTTTCTAAAACAGATGTGAAAAGCCAGATGACCGTTATCACTTTTGATGACGATGAAATTGTTGGCGAGTATGTTTCAGGCACGATGGATGACGAAGAAATCGTCCTAATGGTTGATGGGAGTGAAGAGGTATTTGATACATTCGATCTAAATGAAGCTAATTTTACCCGTGCTGCTGGTAAAAAGTTGTTCGTCACATCACCGATGCCCGAAAACTTCCCGCTCCTATTATCGGTATTGGATATGAGCAATTTGCTCTCCTTCTTAAGCACGCTTACTGGTGCTACAGCGGAAGTAGCACCGGTAGAGACGGATGACGCTTCCGCCGAATAATTTTAACAATTAAATATGAGCTGCTCTTCCGTTGTCAGGGCAGTGTTCCAATTGTTAGCAAACCTGTCATAACCTAAAATAGGTTTCTTAACGATTTTAGATCGGGGTTGACAACGGAAACCCCGCCCCGAAGCACATAGTTAAAAATAAAAAAATGAAAAGACTGTCGCTCTTCACAATATGTCTCATAATTCTGGTTGGTTCTTGGGTCCTACTGCGGTTTGCCATTGGTGGTATCGTCTCAGTGCCGATACCGGGCAGCGTGATTGCGATGTATATGGGGTTGATTATCATCGCCGTCTTGGTGCATATCTCCGTTGAGGATTCACTCTTTCGCGAATTTTTGCGCCCCATCCATGAAACACTCGTCGATAACAATCGCCGTGTCCGCCGCCGCGTGATTGCGGTGTTAATCCCGCTGTTCTTACTGGGTTATACCTATTCAATTATTGCCCAGCGAGCAAATCCGCCTGGCAGCCCGCGTGACGCACATCCATCGCCGCCACTGGAATTAACCTACAAAGATGAGGTTATTGGCACGATGCAAGATGTCGTGAACCCCTTCCGGCACTATGAAAAGGATGATCCGGAGGCGTTCAAAGCGCATGTTGAAAACGGTAGACGCGTCTATTATGATAACTGTTTTTACTGCCACGGAGATCATTTGGATGGACAGGGGCATTTCGCTCCGTATCTCCAGCCACTTCCCGCGAATTTCCAAGATCCTGGGATTATCCCGAACTTCCAAGAGTCTTTCTTCTTTTGGCGGATAGCGAAGGGCGGACCCGGATTACCTGCGGCGGGAACGCCTTGGGATTCAGCGATGCCTATCTGGGAAAACTACTTGACAAAGGACGAAATTTGGGACGTGATTCTCTTTCTATCCGAATACACCGGCTATCAGCCACGAACCTTTGGGGAGGCACACTAAAATGAGATTTTTAATTTATTGTTCCTGGGCTGCCCTCCATTTCATTACAGGCAGGTTTTCGGTTAATTCCCGACAGGGACTGGAAATCCGTAATGTAGTTGTCTTGATGCTGATCTTCGGAATAGCTGTTGGTTCATTCTGCTGGGTTTCCGTGACACACGCCCAGAATGCGCCAGAGGCTTCTGAGAAAGGGAAAGTGGTGTATGAGCAGAGTTGCGCGCACTGCCATGGAACCGAAGGTAGGGGCGACGGTTCTGCTGCTGAGAATCTTCTTCCAAAACCGAGGGATTTCACACGCGGTTTGTATAAGATTCGGTCGACAGAGAGCGGTCAACTCCCGACGGATCAGGATCTCTTTGACATTATTACTATAGGGATGCCTGGATCGTCGATGCCCGGTTGGGAAACCTCCCTAAGTGCTGATGATCGCTGGGAAGTGGTGGCGTATATCAAGACCTTCTATGATGGGTTTAAAGAGAGTGAGGCACCGCCACGGGAAATCAGTCTGGTAGGTAAAATCGCTTACTCTGAGGAGAGCGTGGAAACCGGAAAGGGACTTTATGTCGAGCTCGGCTGTGTGGAATGCCACGGTAACGTTGGGCGAGGGGACGGGACGTCTGCCCCTACGCTGACAGATGAGTGGGGCTTCCAGACCTGGCCCGCGAATCTCGCCCAAAGTTGGAATTTCCGAGGTGGTGCGGACACCGAAGCCATTTTCAAACGATTCATCGGCGGAATCGCAGGATCACCTATGCCGGCGTTTGAAGGCGATAGTTTTCTGCATTTCGGATTGACTTCAGAGGAATCCAAACGCCTCACCGAATTGGAAAACAAAGACGAAATGACGGAAGCAGAGGAAGCGGAATCCGAGCAGTTTTACGAAAAAATGGATGAGGCTGTTAACATCGCACTCAACCGCGTAGAAGGTATAGAGCTGACCGCGGTTGAGCAGCAGACATACAATGACGCGATGCAGGTCGTCTATGAAAAGAGTTGGCATTTGGCAAACTACGTGAAATCTCTCGCGCCTGAAGAACGTCCCGAACCTGCGATCGGGAAAAACGTCCTCCGCTCGCAATACGTTCAAGGTGAACTGCCGGGAATGGAGGACGCGGCGTGGGAAACGCTTCAATCCAGTCACTTCCCCCTTGTTGGGCAGGTGGTCATCGAACCGCGACAGTTTAATCCGACAATTGATTCCGTGAACATTAAGTCGTTTTACAATGACACAGAGGTCGCATTCCTTTTCATCTGGGATGATCGGACGCACACGACGGGTGACGAAACCGATGAGACAACAGGGAAACCCCTTGAGGATGCCTTGGCGATTCAATTTCCGGTGAAGGTGCCGCAAGGTCCCACCGCACCGAAGCCTTATTTTTTGGGGGGTGGTAGACTACCCGTCTATCTGTGGCATTGGAAAGCCTCCGCACCTGAACAGGTGGTCGAGCTCACTGCTAAGGGAATCAATAGTGCTGAAGTTCAGGATGCACAAGGCGCATTACAAGCACAAGGTGCCTATACTGAAGGGCAATACAAATTGTGGGTGAAACGTGCCTTGAAGACCGATGACAAGAAGGATTTACAACTTGAACCCGGTGTCTTTGTACCTATCGCTTTCTCCGCATGGGATGGTGCGAACGGCGATGTTGACACAAAACGGGTCATGTCCAGTTGGTATACTTTTGTACTTGAACCCGTTCCGTCTTCAAGACGGTTCGTGTATCCACCTTTGATTGCGGTTCTCTCTCTCGGCTTGCTCTTCGGTTTAAGGGCAGTCGTACAGCGAAGAAATTCGTAAGAATAACCAATAACTTTACCCTTCTACTCGTACTTTTGGATATTGTATCGGAGACGAGTAGAAGCTTAAAACCGATAACTATAAATAATAAAGGAGAAAAAATGAAAACCTATCTGTTAGCAGGGTTCGCCCTGCTTCTCGCATGTTGCTATGTTGGTAATGCTTTTGCGGCTGACAGCGATGCAGAAGTGGAAATGTTGGTATTTCCTAAGTCTTATGCTGCTGGAAGCGTTAGCGGTGGCGGCACAATTAGCGGCGTCGTAACGTTTGAAGGCGACATGCCTGAAATGAAAAAGCTTGAAATCACAAAAGATCAGGCAGTCTGTGGTGCTACCGATAAATATGATGAATCGCTTGTCGTTGGTGAAGGCAACGCTTTAAAAAATACCATTGTCTACCTCATCGACGTTTCAAAAGGCAAAGATTTTGACAAAGCCACCAAACTGGAAATGGACCAAAAGGGCTGCAAGTTCACTCCGCATGTTCAGATTGTCCCCCTCGGGACGCGGTTGACGATGCTCAATACCGATAAAGTGAATCACAACGTCCATATCTTCAGTAGTATCAACAAGCCGGTTAACAAACAACAGACGAAAAACCGCAGGAAAATGCCGCTTGCGGGTGTGAAAAAGGCAGAAGGACCCGTGTCTGTAAAATGTGACATTCACGGATGGATGTCTGCTTGGATCGCTTACGTTCCACATCCATATTTTGCTGTGACGAACGAAAAAGGTGAATTCACACTTGAAGATGTTCCCGCGGGGACCTATAAACTCGGTTATTGGCATGAGACGTGTGGCACAAACAGCGGTTCTCCTGCCTCTGTTACCGTGGAAGCTGGCGGCACTGCTACGCAGAATTTCACATTGAAACTTAAGTAGCCATCACCAGAAGTCTGAACTGTGATTTATAGGATTACCAGATTTACCGGGATTGAATCTGTTTATCATCATGGAAAATCATAAAATCACAAGAATCCGGGTTCAGACAACTACCAGCAACCAAATTGAGGTGAAAAATCTTTCGCATGCATATCAAACACGGCGCGCACTCGACAGTGTCAGTTTTAGCGTCTCATGCGGCGAGATTTTTGGACTCCTCGGACCGAACGGGAGTGGAAAAACCACTCTTTTTAGAATCCTGTCTACACTGATGCCGGTCACCTCCGGCGCGGTTTGTGTCCTCGGGCACGACTTAACCACCGAGGTGAAAGCAGTTCGGAGTCTCTTGGGAGTTGTTTTCCAACACCCAGGGCTGGATGGCAAGCTCACCGTTGTTGAGAATTTGCGGCACCACGGACACCTCTATGGGCTTGCTGGTAAATCCCTGCGCTACCGAATTTCGGAACTTCTTGAGCGTTTTGGAGTCGCGGATAGAGCGAAGGAGCGTGTTGAACTCTTATCCGGTGGTTTACAAAGACGGGTTGAAATCGCGAAAGCCATGCTCCATTCCCCCCGTATTCTACTCCTTGACGAACCGACAAGTGGGTTGGATGTAGGGGGACGCCGGCAACTCAATGACTATCTCGGCGCACTCGCGGATACAGAGAATATTCTCGTTCTCCTCACAACGCACCTACTGGATGATGCCGAGGCGTGCAACAGAGTGGGTGTTCTGGATGCAGGCAAATTGGTCGCCCTTGGAGAGCCTGATGAACTCAAGGCGCAAGTCAGTGGCGATGTTGTCCTCATAGAGTGCATAGACAACAAGGTCCTCTGCACCGAAATGACTGAGAGATTTGGCGTTTCGCCGGTGCTGACTGATAACCTTCTTCGTGTTGAATGTGAACGGGGACATGAGTTCGTCCGAGACTTAGTTGCGGCATTTCCAGATGAGATTCAATCGGTTCGGTTTGGGAAACCCACACTGGAGGATGTGTTCACAAAATTAACGGGCAATCCATTTTTTTAGCGATTATGTCTGAGCGGGGTTTCCGTTGTCAATCCCGATCTAAAATTGGTTTTTTAACTATGTATGCCTGGGCGATGCCTTCGTTGTCGGCATCGATCTAAAATCATTAAGAAACCTGCTTTAGGATATAAAGGGTTTGTTAACAATTGGAAATCTGCAAGGACAACGGACGCGGCAGCTCAGAAGTGATAATTAAAAATCTGCTACCAATTGGAACGATATGGTGGCGTGAAATCGTTAGATTCTATCGCCAACGGAGCCGACTCTTCAGTGCTATTGCGCAACCCTTGGTATTTTGGCTCCTCATCGGGAGTGGTTTGAGTGCTTCTTTTCAACCCTCTGGTACGGCAGACGGTCTCAGTTATATTGCGTACTTTTATCCCGGTATCGTTGTTTTAGTCTTGCTTTTTACGTCCATTTTCGCTACAATCTCTGTCGTGAATGATCGGCGTGAAGGCTTCTTGCAGGGGATACTCGTCGCTCCGGTGCCAAGGTGGCGCATTGTGCTTGCCCAAGCGTTAGGGGGGACGACGTTAGCACTTTTACAAGGGGTGTTGCTCCTCATACTCGCGCCCATAACGGGCATCCGATTTGGCGTAGCATCGCTCTTTGCCACGCTCGGCGTGATGGCACTTTTAGCGTTTGGCTTGACAAATCTCGGGCTACTCATCGCGTGGCGGATGGACTCAACACAAGGGTTTCATGCAATTATGAATCTCCTGCTGATTCCGATATGGCTGCTCTCTGGCGCGTTTTTTCCGAGTACGGGTGTGCCCGGTTGGTTAGAATGGACAATGAAACTCAATCCGTTAACGTATGGGCTCGCCGCTTTTCGGCAGAGTCTCTATCTTGACACCACCGTGAAAGCAATTGGAGAGGGACCGACTTGGGCACTTTCTTTGCTAATTACCGGTCTGTTTTGTGCTTTGACGTCCGTGGGGGCAACGCTTACCGCGTCTGCACAAACGAATTAGTTTTTTAAACGATTAAGTCTGGGCTGCTACGTCCGTTGTCCTGGCAGTCTTTGAATTGTTAACAAGCCTCTCGTAATCTAAAGTAGGTTTCTTAACGATTTTAGATCGGGGTTGACAACGGAAACCTCGACCCGAAGCCCATAGTTAAAAAAACAAAAATTTCACGCGTTTTCGCTTGTCAATAAGTGAGATCGCTGTTAAGGAGGACTTATGCTGCAATGGCTCCCAGAGAACGTATCAACGTTCGGGCAAAGCGTTGATAACCTCTTTTACGGTATTTACTATCTTACCCTTGTTGTGTTTATCCTTGTGATGGGAACCCTTATCGTTTTCCTGATTAAGTACCGCCATCAGGAAGGAAAAAGGGCGGACTATATTGAAGGTAGCACAACGCTGGAAATTGTCTGGACAGCCGCCACAACGGTAATTGTCTTTGGACTCGCGATGCTCAGTTACCCGCAGTGGAACAATATTAAGTCGCCCACACAATTTCCTGAGAATCCAGATGTTGTTGTCCAGGTCAGTGGAAAACAGTTTAACTGGGATATGACCTACCCCGGTCCCGATAACGAGTTCGGGACGGATGATGACTTGGACTTGGAAAACGAGTTGCATGTGCCGGTCAATGCGGTCGTGCATATCCGCTTAACCTCTGAGGATGTCATCCACAGTTTTTTTGTGCCTCAATTGCGACTGAAACAGGATAGCCTGCCCAACCGGTTTATCAATGTCTGGTTCGAGGCAACAAAGGCAGGTCGTTATGAAATTCCGTGCGCTGAATTGTGTGGATTTGGACACTCCGGAATGCTCGGGTATCTCAATGTGCATACGCAAGAAGACTATGATGCCTGGGTGCAAGAAAGATGGCCTCAGTAGGCTGAAGGAGGACAATAACGATGCACGATAACGAACATGCGTCACACCATCACGAAGAAAGTTTTATTCGCAAATACGTCTTTTCACTCGACCACAAGATGATCGGCAAGCAGTTCCTCATCTACGGACTAATCATGCTTTTCCTCGGTGGCGGGCTTGCACTCCTCTTTAGATGGCAACTCGCCTACCCTGAAAGACCACTGCCTATCATCGGCGCATCGCAACAGTACATGGATGAAGGTGAAGTTGTCACCGGTGCTGATAGAATGTGGGAGAAAATTTATGAATCCGAGAAAGAGGAATGGCTTGAGGTGCACATGCCCAACGGGGTTGTTGAACCGGCATTTTACAACATGCTGTTTACGATGCATGCCACGCTCATGGTGTTCTTCGTCGTGGTTCCGATCTTGGTGGGTGCTTTCGGAAATTTCCTAATTCCATTGATGATCGGCACACGGGATATGGCATTTCCTGTCCTCAATATGCTCTCCTTTTGGCTGGCAGTCCTTGCGGCAATTATTATGGTGATCGGGTTCTTTGTACCCGGTGGACATGCTGCAGCAGGGTGGACAGGCTACGCGCCGCTTTCCTCTGATGCGCAGTGGACAGGTGTTGACTGGGGACAAAACCTCTGGGCGATTAGTCTCCTCATTCAAGGATTCTCCTCGTTGGTCGGGTCTATTAACTACATCACGACGATTATCAATATGCGCGCACCCGGGATGACATTCTTCCGACTTCCATTAGTCATCTGGTCGCTTTTCATCGTTGCGATCCTGTTGCTACTCGCTTTCCCTGTGCTTTCGTCCGCACTCGCACTTCTCATCTTTGATAGACTTGCGGGAACGACGTTCTTCTCTGCAACAGCAGAAGGTGGCGGCGATCCGCTCTTGTGGCAGCACCTCTTCTGGTTCTTCGGACACCCTGAGGTCTATATCCTCATCTTACCCGGCATGGGTATCGCTTCCGAGTTGATTGCTGTCTTTTCACGGAAACCGATCTTCGGATACCGATCGATGGTCTACGCAATGATCGCCATCGCGTTTTTAGGATGGATTGTTTGGGGACACCACATGTTCCAAAGTGGTATGCGACCCGGACTCGGCTCTATATTTATGACGACAACGATGCTCATTGCGGTGCCTTCAGCTATCAAGACATTTAACTGGCTCGGCACAATGTTCCGAGGTGCGATCCAATTCACGACACCGATGCTCCACGGTATCGCTTTCGTCTCAATGTTTGTGATCGGCGGATTGAGCGGTATCTACATGGCAAACACGCCGGTTGACATCTTCATCCACGACACCTACTATATTGTCGCACATATTCACTACGTGGTGTTCGGCGGAAGTCTGTTCGCTATGTTCGGTGGCATCATCTTCTGGTTCCCGAAGATGTACGGACGCTATATGAACGATGTGCTCTCCAAAATCCATTTTTGGCTGACGTTCGTCGCGTTCAACTGTACCTTCTTCCCGATGCATATTCTCGGTATAGGCGGGCACATGCGGCGTATCTCTAACCCGACGCAGTATGAATTCCTGCAAGGGTTTGAAGGTATGAACATCTTTATCACGATGAGTGCGTTTACCCTTGGGTTTGCACAATTGATACTGGTCTTTAACTTCATCTGGAGTATGTATCGTGGTAAAGTTGCTGAACAGAATCCTTGGCACGTGAACACCTTGGAGTGGGAGGCACCTACACCTGTACCGCACGGTAATTTCGGTCAAATTCCGACTGTCTACCGCGGTCCGTATGAATATAGTGTTCCGGGTGAAGAAAGGGATTGGCTTCCTCAGGCAGAACCTGAACATGCACCCGCGACGGGCGGTGATTAACGGAGGTAGATGGAAGGATGGAAGAGAAGACTGGAAAGATGGAAGGGGGGAAGGGTGGATACCCAATTTTCCAATCTTCCACCTAATTATAGCCCATGGCTTCACAGAATAGCACGCTTCACCGCAGGCGCGACGTTTTTATTAATTGTCATTGGCGGGATTGTCACAAGTACCGAGTCCGGATTGGCTGTTCCTGATTGGCCGACAACCTTTGGATACAATATGTTTCTCTATCCACTCTCGGAGATGGTAGGGGGCATCCTATACGAACACAGTCATCGGCTCATGGGCTCCCTCGTCGGACTTTTGACAGTCGGTCTCTTTGTTTTTCTTTTGGTGAGAGATTCACGCAAATGGCTGAAATGGCTTGGGCTTGCGGCTTTGGTCGCTGTCATTGTTCAAGGTGTTCTCGGTGGACTTCGGGTCACGCAGATTAATCGCAACTTTGCGATAGTTCATGCCTGCCTTGCGCAAGCGTTCTTTGCCCTACTTTGTGGGATTGCTTGGTTCACCTCTCGTGATTGGTGGCGGAATAGAGATGAGCCTCTGGTCGAGTCAGCACAGAAGTTACGCCGGTTGAGTCTGATTACGACGTGCCTTATTTATGTGCAACTCATCTTTGGCGCGATTTTGCGACATACCGGCAGCAGACTTGATGCACATCTTCTCTTTGCGTTCTTGGTCGCACTACACATCTTTTTGTTGGCAAGACGTGTGCTTGGGGTAAATGGGGATGCACGGGGAATGGGGCAATTGATGCCGTTGGGATTGATCGGTTTGCTTGCTGTTCAGTTGATGCTCGGCACTGGGGCGTTTTTCGCGAAACTTACGGCATTCGGAGAAACATTCGCAACCGGACTTACAGTCACGATCACGACTGCGCATGTCGCAGTCGGTGCACTGATGTTGGTGAGCAGTTTTGTGCTTACCCTGAAAATCTACCGAATAGCGCAAGCCTCTATAGGCTTGGTGGGAGAATGATGCATCGGTAGTTGTCGGTGCCCCGCGAGTGATGCCCTGCTAACAGAGTAAGACAAGCGTAGTGAGTATGTTCGTAGTAGTGCGATTCATCGCACGTTCTGAAGGCGCGTATAACGGGCATTGTCCCGCAAGTCCACACGCGACTTGCGTATAGTTTTCCTACGGCAAACCAATGAATTTGAAGTATGAAAAACCGAATAGCCCAAAGCGTAATCCAAACCCAGTTGATTTAATCAGAAACCATCGCGAAATGTAATGAAGCGATGCCCAGATTTAATAGTTTAAAAAATGCGTTCAACAACGATAACGTTACCAGACGATAGAGATACGGCGAATCAACCATCGAGGCAAGCTGTTTCGGCACCAAGTGCCGCAGACTTTATCGAACTTGTCAAGCCGAGGTTGGTGGTGATGATACTCATTACGACCGCCGCGGGTTTCTA
Organism: Candidatus Poribacteria bacterium; assembly: GCA_965208635.1. Classification (GTDB taxonomy): domain Bacteria; phylum Poribacteria; class WGA-4E; order WGA-4E; family WGA-3G; genus WGA-3G. Next base: position 1,996,178 of record OZ242349.1, on the reverse strand, counting down.
TCTCGGTGCACAGCAGACAGTTGATTGGCTCCGATGCCTACATACACTTGTCGGTGCAGGGTTGACCGCCGCAGGTGTCTTAGGACTTAACCAGTACCTTGAACGCGATGTAGACGCTCGGATGAAACGGACGCAGGAGAGACCCCTCCCTGGTGGTAGAATGAATCCCTTGACCGCGCTTCTTGTCGGCGCACTTCTCACGGGCGGTGGGATGCTTTACTTGACGTTTATCGTCAATGTGCTGAGTGGTTTTGTCATTTCGCTGATAGTCGTGAGTTACCTGTTTCTCTATACACCGCTCAAGCGGAAGACCTCACTGTGTACGCTTATTGGTGCTGTGCCGGGAGCACTTCCACCTGTCGTCGGATGGGTTGCGGCTCGAGGTTCGCTAACCGGTGAGGCGTGGGTGCTATTTACGATACTCTTTCTGTGGCAGATACCGCACTCTCTCGCAATAGCCTACATCTATCGCGAAGACTACGCAAAAGCGGGGTTCCGTTTGTTGCCGGTCATTCATCCGAATGGGACGAGCACGTGCCGTCAGATTGTGGTTAACTGCGTCGCACTCATCGGAATAGGCTTGTTACCGACGTTATATAACATCGCCGGTAGCGTCTATTTCTTCACAGCACTACTGGCGGGTGTAGGTTTTCTGGCAATTGGTATCTATTTAGCACGCACACGTTCGGTGAAAGCCGCCCGCTATCTGCTCTATGCTTCACTGGTCTATCTACCGTTGGTATATATCACAATGGCGTTAGACAAGACTTTTTAAACTATTGAATCTGAGACAAAAGCACATAGTTAAAAAACATGAACGCACCAGCGCATCATAAGCGAAATCGTCGCCTCGGTATTATCTTGGTTCTGCTATTTGTGGGATTATTTGCTATGGTGACAGCCGTGATTGTTACAGGCAGCAAAGCACCGCCAATTGTTGAAGAGGCCGCCAAGGGTATTAGCACACCAGTTTTGGGAGCTATTGGATTACTACTGATTGTCGTAGCAATCGTTGAGGTCGTTCTTCGGATTGTCCGAAATAGAGCAAGTGGATGATGGAAACCCGTAATAACGCTGAAATACACGAACGTCCACCGTTGAGCAACGCGCGATTGGGTATATTAGTCCTGCTGGGTGCGGAGACGATGCTGTTTTCAGGGCTTATCGGTACATTTCTCGTTTTTCGAGTCGGAAATGTCACCTGGCCCCCACCCTCGCATATCGGGATTGAACTCCCGCGCGCCGTAACCGGCATCAATACTGTACTTCTCTTATTGAGCGGCTACACGATGTTTCAAGCACGCCGCGCAATTCAGAAGGACCGAGTGAAGCAACTCCGCAGTTGGCTTTTGCTGACAGGAGGGCTTGGTTTGCTTTTCCTTGGTGTGCAGGGCAGCGAATGGGTGCAGCTGATTCGCAACGGACTTACGCTCCAATCTGGGGTGTATGGTGGCATCTTTTATGTACTCATCGGGTGCCATGCCGTTCACGTGCTGAGTGCTGTTATCTGGCTGTTCATCGTTTTTGGTATGGCGATGGCAGGTCGTTTTTCTGCTGAACGGTACGTTGGTATTGATACGTGTACGATCTACTGGATTTTTGTTGTTGCGCTCTGGCCAATTCTCTACGCTTTAGTGTATCTCTTTTAATGGTTGTCAGTTATCGGTTATCAGTTGTCGGTTAAGAGGTGGATCTATTAAATCAGAGCCCTCTTTAACTGAACCTGAGACCTAACAACTCATAACTATAAAAAGGAAGTGTTAAATGAACAAATCGTTTTATACAAACGCTGTATGGGCTTCTGTTTTGATACTTGTTATGCTTGTGGCACCGATGTCCCTTGAGGCATGTCCGGGCTGTAAAGACCTTGATGACCCTATCGGTAAAGGTTTTAATTGGAGTATCCTTTTTATGATAGCGATGCCTTTTACGGTTTTCGGTCTCATCGGCGGCACGATTTTCTTACAATGGAACGGTTATCGGTTATCGGTAGTCGGTAGTCGGTTAAAGAAAGATTTTCTCCGCATCAGAAATTTCCTTAACAGACAACCAGCAACTGACAATTAACAAAGGAGTTTAAATATAGTGGAACACGCTACCACTTCGGATCATACTGAAGACGTATATGAACCTTCGCTTACGCCGGATAGCCTCGGTAAACTCGGTATGTGGATTTTCCTCGTCGGGGATACCATGTCGTTTGGTGCGTTGCTGGCGGCTTATGCCGCTATCCGGGCAGGTGCAGGTGTAATTGGCTGGGTCCCGCCGAGTGAGATTCTCGGTATTAACCTAACCGCGTTTATGACATTCCTGTTGATATGCAGTAGTGTCACGATGGTGAAAGCACTGGAGTCGATTCAGAACGGCAATGTCTCACGCATGTGCATGTTCCTTGGCTTGACGATCGGCGGAGGTATAATCTTCCTTGGGTTACAGGCTTATGAATGGTATCATCTGATCACCCACGGATTGACACTTACGGGTATTCCCGACCACGGGTTATCAGGTGCCGCAATTAGTGGCTCAACGCTTTTTGGTCCCACTTTTTACGCTATCACAGGTTTCCACGGGATGCACGTAACCGGTGGTGTCATTTATCTCATTGTTATCTTGATACACGGCTTGCGCGGTAGATATACCGCTGAATTTAACCATGAGGTGGAAATTGTCGGACTCTACTGGCACTTCGTTGACCTTATTTGGATTATGGTCTTCACCTTCATCTATCTATTGTAGGAGGAGCTGGAAATGGCAGGGAACGGGCATAAAGAACATCCGAAATACATGAATATTTTTTACTGGCTGGCTGCGCTGACCGTTATTGAAATTGGGGTAGCAATCCCTGAATACTCTATCGTCCTGAAAGCGATACTGTTGATCGGGCTTGCGTGTGGCAAAGCTATCTTGGTTGCTAATTATTTCATGCATCTGAAGTTTGAGCGAAAAACATTGGTGGCTATCGTGCTGACACCTTTTATTATCTGTGTTTTTCTCGTGTTTGCACTGATGCCTGATCTCACATCAGATGCTCGGCATGAAGGTATAGAAAAACCTGCGGAAGTCGTTGATACCTCGGCTCACTAATTTTTAACTAATTAACTCTGGGCACCGCTCCACTTCGTTTCGCGGTGATTTCTGGTTAATTCCAACCGTCTCTGGGCTATGAGAGGTTTCTTAACAATTGAAATACTGCAAGAACGAAGGACGCAGCAGCTCAGATTTAATAGTTAAAAAGCTTGATAAAAGCACCCTCATCTGGGTGGTACTCGGTGTCATCATTATCGGCATCGCGGGCATCAATTTGTGGTCGGTATTTGACACCAAATCGGAGGTGCAGACCTCTAAAACTGCCGCTGTTCGCGTGCCAGACTTTCGTCTAATAACGCAACAGGGGACGCCGTTAACGCTGTCCGATATGAAGGGCAAAATTTGGGTCGCAGACTTTATCTTCACTAATTGCCCAACCATCTGTCCGGCGATGACGCAGGAGATGGCGCGCCTTCAGTCGGAATTTGTTGCAGATCCGGTCTATTTCGTCTCCTTCTCCGTGGATCCAGAGCGGGATACGTCAAGGGTCCTCTCACGCTACGCAAAGGCTTATGGTGCTGACGATAGACGTTGGCACTTTCTTACTGGGAACAAGGCGGATATCTACGAGTTAGCCGAGGACGGATTCAGTTTAGCAGCAGGACACAACGGCACTGAACTCCTTCATAGCGCGCGGTTTGTTCTCATCACATCGGATGGGAACATCTATGATTACTACGATAGCCGAAGCAAACCGGCACTCCTGCGCCTACGGCGGGATGTCAAGACACTCCTCGGAAAGTAAGGGTTAAGAAAATATTTCGTTAATTCGATTTTTTCTCCTGGACCGGTAGGTGCGGTTTGTAACCGCACTGGATATTGTTATGAAATTACCGAATTAATATTTTAACGTGGGTTTGATAATTAAACATGGGTTGGAAAATGAAATACAAATATGGATGTAGGTTGGGTTGAGCGGTCAGGTCCACAAGCGCATTTTCGCTATACACAGCGTTGTGTTCTTCAATGAATCCTTCGGGTAGATAGGTTTAGCGAAACCCAACATCCTAAACCGTGTGGGTATCACAATGTGTTGGGTTTCACTCAGTTTTTGGTGATTATAGGCTTCTCTGCTCCCTTGAACACTCTGTGGTGTGTGCGATTTTTAGTAAATCTCCGTTCAACCCCGTTGAATGCCACACGCGCATTCAGCGTTGATTCCCTACGAGACGCTTCAATTTTTATTTTCAAACTCACGTTATTTTAATCTTCATACAGATCGGACTACACGCTTTAGTCAATCGGTTTGTTTAGAGGTAAATGATAAGCAGTGTTCCAAGTTTATTGATTTCGGTAGTGGCTTTTGTGGTTCATTTCACGTTCGGGTTTTATCGTGGGCAATTTGAGAGATTTAGTCGTCCGTGGAGCAGATGCCTCTACATACCGATTGTTATCAACATCGTTGTGCGGCGTTTTGTTCTCCACTGGGACTGGCAAACCGCGATGATTTACCTATGGCCCGCAACGTTGATTGCACATATCCTCGGTGGCTTTTTGGGGGCTCGTTACAGAAGGGATGAAAAGGAAAATTAAAAAATGGTCAAAAAAATATACGTACCCGTTGACAATTCGGATTACTCGGACGCAAGTATCGCTCTGGCAGTTGCATTCGCGAGGAAGTTCGGCTCCCAATTGGTAGGTTCACACGTTTACGCCGCAAAAATGCACGATGTTCGTTTTAAACAGATGGAGTACACCCTGCCAGAGGAATATCAGGACGAGGTCGAACTTGAGAAACAACGTCGTATCCACGATACGCTCATTACGATGGGACTGCAACTCATCTCAGATTCCTATCTTGAGGTGATGAAGGAGAAGTGCACTGAATTCGGGATCCCGTTTGAACCGAGGATGCCGGAAGGCAAACACTTCATAAAACTCGTTGAGGACATTCAGGAAGGCGATTACGATCTTGTGATTATAGGGGCACTCGGTATGGGTGCCGTCAAGGATAGTCTCATCGGTGGTGTCTGTGAGCGCGTCGTCCGCCGTATCAATACCGATACGCTCGTCGTCCGGGACCTTGAACCCGTTGAAGAAAGTGAAGGAAATATTCTTGTCGGGATTGATGGGAGTCCAGAATCTTTCTCAGGCTTGAAAACCGCTATACAACTCGGACGTAAGTTTAATAAACAGGTCGAAGCCGTTGGTGTCTATGATCCGTATCTACACTACATCGTCTTCAATTCTGTTGTGAATGTACTCACGGAACGCGCCGCAAGAACTTTCAGATTTAAAGAGCAGGAGCAACTCCACGAAGAGGTAATAGATACAGGCTTGGCAAAAATTTATCAGTCCCATCTGGAGGTTGCACGCTCTATCGCAAAAGAGGAACACGATTACGCCCTAAAAATTACCCTACTTGACGGCAAAGCCTACGAAAAAATTCTACAATACGCACGAAAGACAAACCCATGGCTCTTGGTCTTAGGCAGAATTGGTGTCCACAGTGAGCAGGAGATGGACATCGGTAGCACCGCCGAGAATCTGTTGCGTCTCGCACCTTGCAACGTCCTCCTATCGAGTCAACGTTATTTCCCACAAATCGATGTGAAAGCGGAGGAGACGCTTGTTTGGACGCAGGAAGCTTTAGATAGAATGGAGAAAGCACCGCCCCTCGTTCGTGGTATCGCGAAAACCGCCGTTCATCGGTTTGCCATAGAGCGTGGGCATTCCGTAATTACCGAGAGCGTCATTGATATGGCGATGGAAGCGATTATGCCGCAGCGTGCGTCTGAACAGTTGACCCGCGTTGCGAAGGAAATCGCCGAACAGAAGGTGCTGGATTCAGATGCTGTGCAGACATATATCTGTGGCGAATGTGGCTACGCCGCCCACAACCAACAGCCCGTGAAATGCCCCGTTTGTAGTTCACCGCCGGAGCGTTTCCAGATGGTTGACAAGGGATCATTGCAGCATGTTGCCGTAGACGAAGGCGGTGCTGCCGAAGAAGAGACCTTTGACGGCGTGCGACTCCAATGGTCAGAACAGGCGAAAAAGGCAATACGGCGTGTTCCCCGCGGTTATATGCGCCGAAACGTCAAAGCGCGTATTGAGAAATCGGCGCGTTCTCAAAAGATTGCCACGATCACAAACGACTTTGCGACCCAGATTGTCAACGACAGTATGGGTGAAGCGGCGGCTGTCCGTGAAGATGCCCCGGAACTCAGAGCCGTGCAGGCACAGACCGACACTCGGGACGCTGAAGTCGTTCAGGGTTTTGAAAGTCCCGTTCAGTGGACCGAGGAGGCAATCGAGCGTTTGAACTTAGTTCCAGCTGGATTTATGCGGAATATCACGCAAACTCGGATTGAACAGCGAGCACAGGAGAACAACCTTACCCAAGTTACGCTTGATTTCGCCGCCCGCGTCATTGAGGATGGCAGAAGTCTTGCCAATGAGGTGCTTGGTCAATACTATCAACAATCGAATCAAGAATAGCGATTTCTGTAAGAGGGTGGAAACACCCAAGCAAAAACACTCCGATTCCCGACTGTTTCCTCAAAATAGGAATAAATTATCACTCTTCCCGCCAAGCCCCCATGCTTTAGCTTGTGGGATGTAGGCGGGCGTTGGGTTTGTCGTTCAAGAAACATTTGATAAACACGAAAAAATGTGGTATACTTAGTCCTATCACGCTGGCAGACATAACGAGCGTAATCGCAAGGTTACGTGTCTGCCTACCCACTTACAAGGGGTTAAAGACTTGAGACTTGATATACCATGCGAAACACAACACACAAACTTTTTCACGATAAATCCTTGAAACATATCCACGACGACTTGAATATCATAGGGATTGTGCGTAACCACTTCATTGCACTTTCTATGCGATATTACCGTCGCTATGGGAAGGGGATTTCCTATAAGAAACTGTCCAAACACCTGACGAAACTCAAGAAACTTCAGAAGTATGAGTATTGGAATATCCCCTACTCGTGGGCGTTGCAAAACATGCTCAAACGTTTGGCACAGTCCTTTCGAGAAATGAAAACGCTTGGACGTGGACACCCGCAATTCAAAGCGTGCAAGAAACACAAGGGAATGACGTTTGACGGCGGGCAAGCACCACTTGAAAAAGTTTTGGATAAACAGAAACACGAAAGAAACCACCCTACGTATAGAATCCGTTTGAATGGACGCTGGTATCGTTTCGCCTGTCACCGTGCTATACAAGGCGAAATCACGCGCGTTCAAGTTACAAGGGATGCGCTCGAAGACGTGTATATCACGCTCACTGAAGACTTTACGGAAATCCGATACGAACCTAAGACGGGTAAAGCCGAAGGGTTTGACTTTGGTATCAAAGATTTCCTGACTACCTCTGACGGCACACGAAAAACGTCTCCTATGTTCTACAAACACAACGCCGAGAAATTGACAATAGCACAACGGGAGCATTCCCGCAAGGTCAAGGGATCTCACAACCGAGAACGTGCGAGAAAGCAAGTCGGACGCATTCATAAGAAAACGGAAAATCAGAGAACCGATCATCATTGGAAACTCGCGATAGAGTTGTGCCGTGAGTCCGATATTCTGTTCTTTGAAGACCTGAACCTTGCGGGTATGAAACGCCTGTGGGGAAAACAGGTCTCTGACCTGGCACTTGGGGAGTTCTATCAGAAACTCAAGCACCAAGGAAAAAAACGGAGCCGCTCTGTGTTGAAGATTCGGCGGTGGACTCCCACCACAAAATGCTGCTGTGTTTGTGGCCATAAAAATGATACGCTCACACTCGCAGATAGAGACTGGACGTGTCCTGAATGTCATACACATCTCGATCGCGACCAGAACGCTGCGATGAACATTCTTAAGGAGGGGGTAGCCTCCTTTGGCTTAGGAGAAGTCAGACCTATTGTTTTGTTCAACAAAATCGTAGGCATCTCCGTTGAAGCGTGTAGTCCGCTTCTGAAATCCACAAATGCTTCTGCTTAACTTTTGCAGAAGCCCCCGAATTCATTCGGGGGTCTATCACCTCAACGAGGATCACTGAGGAGCAGGTTCATCATGCAACATATTTTAAGAAATACACTCACACTCCTACTTGGGGTGTTTATCCTTGTCGCGAATGGTTTTGCTGGCAACTGGCACCAGTGGCGAGGACCGGACAACGACGGTGTCAGCCAAGAGACGGATGCGCCTATCCAATGGAGCCAAACCGAGAATATCCGATGGCGTTTGCCACTTCCCGGTGATGCCGCCTCTACCCCTGTTATCTGGGAAGATAAAATTTTCCTCACTTCTGCTGAAGGCAACGCACTTGTTTTGATGTGTATCAGTACCGAAGGCGAAGAACGCTGGAAGCGGACTTTAGGACACGGCAACCGTGTCGTCCGCGGTGGCGAAGGCAATTCTGCCGCTCCGTCTCCCGTGACGGATGGCGAACATGTCTGGGCATTCCTTGGCACAGGGGATCTCGCTTGCTACGATTTCGATGGCAATGAGGTGTGGCACACCAATCTTGCCGACCGTTACGGTAGGTTTAACCTCTATTTCGTCATGTCAACAACGCCATTGCTGGATAAGGATCGGCTTTACATCCAACTCATCCATAGCAATGCATGGCTCGTGCTGGCACTCGACAAAATGACGGGAAAAGAGATCTGGAAGCATAATCGCAAAAGCGACGCAACCGAGGAATGTGAGCACGCCTATACCTCTCCTATTCTCTATCGTGATTCAGAACGTGAATATCTCGTTGTACACGGCGCAGACTATGTTACTGCTCACAGCCTTGAGGACGGGAGTGAAATTTGGCGGTGTGGAGACCTGAACCCAAAAGATAGGTATAACTACACCCTCCGATTCGTCGCGTCTCCCGTTGCAATGGAGGGACTCATCGTCGTTCCCTCGGCGAAAAATGGACCTGTTGTGGGTATTGATCCAGCGGCACAGGGTGATATTACAAACGGCAAATGGCAACGTTGGAAACTTCGACAAGGTACACCGGATGTCCCCTCTCCGCTTATCCACGACGGTTTGGTTTATCTCTGTCGGGAAAACGGGGATCTGATATGTCTTGATGCCGAGACTGGCAAACAGCTCTATCGTAAGCGGACGCACCGCCACCGACATCGCGCCTCACCGATCTATGCGAACGGATTCGTCTATCTTACGTCTCGGGACGGTGTTATCACCGTTGTGAAGGCGGGACGTGAATTTGAAGTTGTTGCCAGCAACTCGATGGGTGAAGTCATCGCCGCATCTCCCGTTCTCGCGGATGGCACGCTCTATCTGCGCAGTTATCAGGCACTCTATGCCATCGGTTCCTCAAAGTAGACCTTCAGAGCCGGTAGGTGCGGTTTCTAACCGCACGGGGTCTTAGCCGTAAACCATACGACCTCGAAACCTTCTTTAGCCCCGGCGGGGCGACATGTGTGTAGAATCGGATTATTATAAAAAATCAAGCCCCAGCGGGGCGACATGTGTATCGCTGGAAATATCAGTGATTTTTCAGCACAAATTGTCTTTGAATACCTATATTTTTTAGGTGACAACTTGGATTATTTGCGATAAATGAAGACTTATAAAGAACTCCCAAGCGATGCAGGTTCCAACATTATCGGGCAAGTCACGGCACAGGCGAACCGAGTCCAGAAACGACTCGCTTCGGTCAAGCACACCGTCGCGATTATGAGTGGGAAAGGCGGTGTCGGTAAGAGTGCACTCACTGCGAACCTCGCCACCGCACTCACGCTGAAGGGGAATACCGTCGGTGTCGTCGATGCTGACATCAATGGACCGACGCTTGCCAAGATGATGGGGGTGCGTGATGCTACGCTGGGGTACACACCCGCTGGTGTCAAGCCTGCTATTACCGCACTCGGCACCAAACTTATCTCTATGGACCTACTCTTAGCGGAAGACGATGCCCCGGTCCTCTGGAATGCACACACCCAAAAAGATGCGTTCACGTGGCGTAGCACGATGGAGGTCAGCGCACTCCGAGAGTTCATCGCTGATACCGAATGGGGAGCACTGGATTATCTGCTGCTGGATTTGCCACCCGGAACCGATCGACTTCCAAACGTGGTAGAACTTATCCCTGACCTCGGCGGTGTCGTCGTGGTGACGATTCCATCTGAGGTATCGCAACTCATCGTCAAAAAATCCGTAACAATGGCGAGAGACATTCTCAAAGTCCCAATCATCGGTGTTGTCGAAAATATGGCTTCCTATATCTGCCAGCACTGCGGCGAGGAGGGACCGCTCTTTTCCACCGACGAATCACTGGACACCGCATTCCAGCAGGACCTTTTGGGCAGTGTTCCCTTTGATCCGAGACTCTCCCGTTCTGGTGACGACGGAACACTTTATCTTGATGAATACTCGGACGCTCCCACGAGCAAGGCACTCCTGCAAGTGGCTGAGAAAGTTCAAGCGTTTTTTGAATGTAGCACGGACTGTTAGTTTGTGCGCTTTGCAACACGTTAGTTTCAAACCCCATAGTCCGCAAGGTGTAAAAAATTGGTGGTGCCATGCGTGTAGCCTGCAACAACGGCGCAGGCGGGTCTACGGAAAAGTCCTTGATTTATCAGACCTACTTGACCGAACCGCAAGGTATAATTAAAAAACTGCAAGGAAAATTTAGAATTCGTAGTATCTTAGTTACAAAACGCGTAGTCCGTAATGAAATGGAGGACGGTTCTACGGAGAGGCAGGTAAAATTCTTTACCCGTCTCACCGAACCGCAAGGTATAATTAAAATATGAAGTTTTTATGTACAGACTGTGATACAGCGATGAAATTTAAGGACGTAACCCGTCCCGCACAAGGCTCCGTGACAGCACTTTTTGAATGTCCGGACTGCTTCACAGAGATCGCCATGTTCCTCAATCCGTCGGAGACCCAGATGTTAAAATCCTTGGATCTCAAACTCGGCGGGAACAACGAAGTCGCGCAACCGATGCAGATGGTCCGTTCACAGTTAGAGACGGCAAAGACCGGAGCGATGCCGAACGAGTTTTCTCCGGGAATGATGGGTTCCGGTGAAACCGCTGAAGGCGGCAAATGCCCGTTTACCGGGGTCATCTCGGACGCGTTTCAGGAAGAGACTGAACCCGCCGTCGAACCGAGCGGTCCCGTCTGGTCAGCAGAGGCACTCGAACGCTTAGAGCGAATTCCAGCGTTTGTCCGTCCCATGGCGAAGATGGGGATCGAGAGTTTTGCCAAAGACAACGGACATGACGAGATTACAGGCGAAGTCATGGATGCCGCACGCGGGAATTTCCCCGCACAGTTTTAGTGTTGCGTCAGCCTTGATTTAGTTCTTCTTTGCATTCCTCAATTTCTGATTGTAGGAGCGAGTTTGACTCGCGATTTTGTCTGGAGCGCACCCGATGGACCATCAAGACAGTCGCTGGATACAAAGAGCCAATAGTTTTTACAGGGCGTTTTTACGATTGAAAGAAGGAGTGGATTTGGCACGACAACGTGAGTTGTCGGACTTGGAAGCACAAGGATTGATACAGGGATTTGAGTACACGCATGAATTGGCGTGGAATACCCTAAAGGATTTTCTTCAGACGCAAGAATTTAAGTTATATGGTTCAAGAGATACAGCCCGCGCCGCTTTCAAGGAAGGGTTAATCGAAAACGGAGAAGCGTGGATGGAGATGATTCGTCACCGTAATTTAACCACCCATACCTACAACGAAAGTGTTGCTAATGAGGTTGTTTCTGCGATTCTCAATACATATTTCTCTGAATTTGAGACGTTGCTGGGAAAAATAGAGCACCTAAAACAGGAACAATTGCTATGAAGTACGGGTTATCAGACCGCACCCTTGAAAAAATCCGAGGCGTTTTCAGCCATTATCCACAAGTGGAGAAGGCGATTTTATACGGTTCACGCGCCATAGGCACCTATCGAAACGGATCCGACATTGACCTGACCCTTTGTGGGAATGCGCTAACACACAGCGTCCTGTCCCGAATTGACACCGAATTAGACGATCTCCTCCTGCCCTATACCATTGATCTCTCTATTTTCCATCAGATTGACAACCCTGCGATGGTCGCACAGATTCAGCGTGTCGGTGTAAACTTTTACGAGAAATACACAGATGCCTGAAGGAATAGTAGGAGTAACCCAAGTTGCCATGTTTGTAGCATAATCTTTTAGATTGTGCATATCCGTGCGCAAAGTCTTTGCGAATGCCATACGCGCATTCGTCAGTTTACGCTACGAAGAAAACAGTGTTGACATACCTAAAATCTTGTAAATAGCATCCCCCCACAACCAACAACGCCTCGGACACGAAAACTCTTAAAATCCGCGCAATCTGTAAAATCCGCGATTTCAGACACTACACACCACATCTCACCTGACACACGATCCTTCTTTGACTGCACTTTTCCGTAACGCCCTTAAGCGAAATGACGTTAACCCCTTCAGGAGAGAAATTTTTGAAAATTCGCGTTGAAAACCGAACCCGACGAAAAAACTCCAAAACATGTTCCTGCGTTTGAATTCGCTTGAAGGAGGAAAATTACGAATGTTCTTTAATAAATTGACATATCTCTTAGTTTTTTCTGTGCTGCTCGTTGCTGGATTTGTCTTTCGTTGCCATACCTGCAGTCGCCGCCAATGAGGATGTGAAACCAGTCCTGTCAGTCCCAGATGAGTTAGCAGATGTTGCGGGTGAGGGGAACGAGAACACACAAGGCATACAGGTATACGGTATCAGAGCTGAACCCGTTTCTTTTGAACTGACCATCACGTTTCAGAATATCCCTGATCTAAATAATCCGCCGAATAATCCAGTTAATACCGCCAGTAACCGGATTTGATGCCAGTGATATTAAGTTGATCGCTGTAGATAGCAGCGGAGGGATTGTTCCTCTTGGTGCAACAGCCGTCTCCTGTTCGTTCTAACGCTGCTGGCAGCGTGTACACGACGACAATCACTGTCAAGGGAAATATTAATACAGTCCTTATAAACATTCCAGTGGCCCAGACTGTAGCAGAGGAGGATGTCAGGACGGTTGGTACGGTGGACCTTACTGCAAATCCCCCTGTAGTTCAAGGGGACGAGGCTATTGGCGAAGGTAAGCAGATAGTTGTCCACATAGTTCGGAGTGCGGCACCCCCGCTCACACTGTCCCCTGATAGGTCCATTGGTGGCAATGCGCCATTTACGGTGACGCTGACCTCAACACAAGCAATTACACTGACGCGTGCCGATCTCAAGGTCACCGGTGGATTCTATTGATAGGTATCACATCTGATACCGCGCCAGAAAGTCTGGACGGTGACAATTCGTCCCGCGGGTAGGCATCACACAGATAACAGTGGAACCCTCGGCTACGGGTGCATATATCTTCGACAAAGGCACGTTTACTGTAGATACGACCGGACCCATCGCCACGATTACAGGGACACCCCCGGTAGGCGGCGGTGTGTTTCCCATAACAATCACTTTTGATGAACCCCTTCAGACGGGTGCCGCTCTACTTCCAGCTGAGATTACCGTCATCGGCGGTTCAATCACCGCCCTCTTCGCAATCCCCAATACAAACAGTTACGTCGCAACGCTCACACCGAATCCCAGTGCGACAAGTGTGACGGTGCAGGTCAACGCCAACGCAGTCACCGACGCAGGCGGTGTAGCAAACGTAGCAACGCCTTCCCCCGCACACACCTTTAGAGTCGCCGCAACCGCCACTCGGTCCGTCAGGCACCACGCCACGACAAGGCGGCGTGACGATTAGCGAAATTATGTTCGCTACGGATGGGCGTGCGAATGAAATCCAGTGGATTGAACTTTCCAATAATTCTAAGACCGCAGCCGTTGCCTTGGATGCGGGTAGTGGGTGGGAGTTGATCATTGAAAATTACAACGATCGGCGCGCAGGTAGAGATCCCCTGTCTGGAACAATTAATTTTAAGGATAGTGGTCGCGTGAAAACGATCCCCCCGGAGCAGGCAGTGTTAGTCGTCTCAGCGAATGGCAGAAATTCTGCTACCACGCATGCGAAAGGACAACTGTTCGTAGCGACCCGTGTCTTCAAGGTTTACCCAGCACTCGCCGCTGAATTTGGGATGCGCACCGCGGGGGATCCGTTCTTACATCCGACCGAGGGGTTCCACATCCAGCTTGTCGATGGAAGTAACAATATCGTCGATGAAGTTGGGAATCTGGATGGTAGAATCCGAACTGTTGATGAACCCGCATGGGAATTGCCGAGCGGGTGGACGGACGGTGGGAACCGTACCTCGATCATCCGTCGGTACCGCAGAGGTACAGCAGACGATGGCACCCGATTGGATGGATGGATCGCCGCAGCAGAAACCTCGTTCTTGTACCTATTAGAGAAGAGGATCGAAACTTGGTACGGCCTCAGAACCGACCAAGGAAGTCCCGGTGTCCGAGCAGGACGGGCACTTCCGGTCCAGCTGTCTCAATTCCGTCCAGACCTTACCGACACTGGCACGGTTGTCATTAACTGGGCGACCGAGTCCGAGGTGGACAACGCCGGATTCAATATATTGCGAAGTGAAACGAAGACGGGTGAATTCAAGGTCATCAACGCTCAGTTGATTCCGGGGGCAGGCACGACTGCTGAACGGAATGCCTACACGTGGACAGACACGACAGCGAAGCCGAACGTCGTCTATTACTACCAAATTGAAGACGTATCTCTGGATGGCGAACGTCAGACATTGGCGACAGTCCGCCTGAGAGGATTTGTTTCCGCTGCAGGTAAATTGACGACGCAGTGGGGACAATTGAAACGCTCGCGGGATTAACCAACCAACGCATATTCTAAAAGCGTTCCCTGAAACAACCAACGGGCAATGGACTTCGGTCCGTTGCCCGTTTCTTTTTCTGCTATCTGTATCTGTTTTACCGTCTCAATCGGTTCAACCTTTCCTCTGTGCTGTAGGAGCGAGCTGTGCTCGCGATCTTCTGTAGGAGCGGACTCCAGTTCGCAATGTATTCCTCTGGGACGGCACATTTATTCATCAAGTTGATGCACAACGGCGAGTGGCGTTGCGGCAAGTAGACCCGCATCAATCGGAAACGTGACACCGGAGATCCATTTCGATTCGTCACTGGCGAGGAAAACGGTTGCCCAAGCGACATCCCACGCGGTTCCCTCCGTTCCGAGGGGTCCGATAAGCCGCCGCCGTTCCCGTTCGGCTTCGCTCAAATACGGTGCAGGAAATGAAGCATAGAGATGTCCGGGCGCGATGCAATTCACCCGGATATTATCTCGTCCGTGATGAACCGCCATCACTGTTGTCGCGGAGATCATCCCACCCTTCGCAGCTGCATACGGCAGATTTCGAGAGGAACCCGCACGCAACGCGTCGATGGACGAGACGTTGATAATGGAACCGCCTCCCGCCTCAGCCATCCGAGGCACAGCGTGTTTGCACGCCAGAATCATGCTTTTGAGATTGACATCCATGACTCTGTCCCACTTCTCTTCGTCCACCTGCGTGACGACCCCGGAGCCGCCAAGACCAACGTTGTTAAAGAGAACGTTCACTTTCCCAAAACGTTCGACAGCGGCTTCTACCATTCCAGCACAGGCATCTTCTGTGGACACATCTCCGATGAATACCGATGCTTCGCCGCCTTCCGCCTCAATCTCTGCAAGCGTGGCGTTGGCATTCTCGGGGGAGAGGTCCGCCAACAGAACTTTTGCACCCTCTCTCGCGAAGAGCATTGAGGTCGCATAGCCGGTGCCGTCGACTTCCCCTTTTTTGCCGGCACCTGTAACAATTGCAACTTTCCCATTCAATCGATCCATTTTTTAATTTATGGCCTCCTGGTCTGCGCTCCATGACATTACGCGCAGGTTCTTGGTGAATCCGCAACTGAAATAAGGATATGTAACATGAGTTTGATATTTGTAGCGTAGACTGTTAGTCTGCGCTAAAAGATGCACAATCTAACAGATTATGCTACAAAAACCTCGCCGACCCTGAAAAATACACGCGACACATTTCTGAAGACACTATTTATGGACAGTATCCTTTCAAAAACCAAGCCTGCAACAACGGCGCAGGGTTTTTGCGAATCAACGCTGGATTTAGCCTTTAAATAGGCTAAATCCGTTCCTTGTATTACATTTGCGCGTGTTGCCTCGCAGTGAGAGTCATCGGGGTGTTTCCCCGAGATATACGGAAAGAAACGTGAGTGTTCTAAGTCTATCTGAACGAACCGCAAGGAATAATTAAAGAATTCCCAACTTATCGTTAATTTCCTTCTGATAGCCTTCCAATTCGCAGTTTTCGATCTCTTCGATCGTCACTGGACGACCGAACCATCCCGATTCATAGACCGCCATGCAGATGGCTTCTGACCGCATGCCTTCGACGGCATCCACTTCCGGTTTACCACCGCTCCGAATGGCATCGGCGAAGTATTTCAGTTCAATCGCGACGGTATCTTCCACACCGCTTGGGAAGTAGTATTCCCGTTCCGAGTCGCTGAGGCTATTCGTGAACTCCTGCATGAGGTCATCGTTGGAGATCGGTTCGCCGCTACGCGGGGTCAACCCTTGGTTCCAATCGAGCGAGCCTTCGCTGCCGTAAACGGTGTGTTGACGGAAACCGTGTCCCGGGGCAGAGCCGACCCATGTCCACTGCGCTGTAACGCCCTGCTCAAACTTGATGGTAGCGATCATCGCATCCTCAACGTCAACAGCGTAACCACCTTCTCTTTCCGCTGGGTTATCGTAGCGGAAAGGTTCATAAGCCTTGTTGATTGCATAGACCTCCTCGGCTTCCATACCGAGGATATAGCGCATCAGATCCGTGAAATGCACACCGCCATCTAATGCCCAACCGCCGCCTGCGTCCATCTTGAAGTTGCGCCACCCCCATTTCCCTAAGCCTTCGCTGGCTTCTATCCAGAAGAACATGCGTGGATCACCGATACGTCCTTGAGCGATTGCCCAACTACGGGTGCGTTGGATACGCGCCAGACGATAGTTTTCAGCGACGGAGATAATTCTGTCGTTGCGATCCGCGGCGTCCATCATCAGTTTACATGCCCGCATTGTGATACCGAACGGCTTTTCAATGATAACGTGTTTTCCAGCGTCGAGCGCAGGTACGGCGAGTGTGTGATGGGCACTGTGGAGGGCACAGATGTCAACACACTCCAGATCGGGATGCTTCGCCAGCATCTTATCGAGTTCTGTGTAGACCGCGGGTTTCGTACCGCCTTGGAACTCGTGTGCCTGATTTGCCCGTTCTTCGGCGCGTTCCACTGCGATGTCGCACGCCGCCACGATCTCATAATCCCTGATGCCTTTCGACCAGAGTTCACGATACCCACCCATGTGCGCACCGGACATACCACCGCATCCGACCAATCCCATTTTAATTCGTTCTGCCATATAAAAGCCTCCTTATGTGTCTCTTGTAATTTACACGTACCCAACACGCTTCAACAAGTGAACATGCGGAATTATATGCGATACATAGTCTCATGTCAACATTTTTATCTCTGGGTGATTCATGTAAGAGTGATCTTCGACTTGCAACACATTAGGAGTGTTTGTAGTCGTGCGATTCATCGCACGTTCCAAAGGTGTATATAACGGGCATTGTCCGGCAAGTCCACACGCGACTTGCGCATGGTTTCCCTACTAAGAACCAGTGAACCTGAGGCATGAAAAACTAATAGTCCTCCGGCATACGACCAAATGCTTGACTTAAGATTTTTCTTCTGGTAGAATGCCGCGATAAAGGGGGATATGACTATGCAAACTACAGATACAAGATTCATCTATAGCCTCGTCGCAATTGCCTTCTTCGTGTTGCTCAGTGGTTTGTCTACAGAGGCAGCGGTTGATGAAAACACCGTCGCTGTTTGGCTCTTTGAGGAAGGTAGTGGTGATGTAGCGAAAGACGCTTCCGGTAACGGACACGATGGCGAGTTCGCGGGAAAACCGAAGTGGGTCAAGGCAAAGTTCGGAGGCGGATTGGAATTTCCCGGGAATGATAGTGGATACGTCGTCGTCAAGTCCACCAAGAAACTGGAATTGGAAACGCTCAGTATTGAAGCGTGGGTCAAGGTAGCAGAAGGCACAGGGAAATGGCAGGGCATCGTCTGCAAACAACAAGCAGGGTGCGGCAATCGGAACTACGGTATCTGGGTCCATGTGGATCAACATGTGTTGCATTCGGAAATCGGAGCGAATGGGGCATGTGGATTTAGTATAGATGGTACGACCAAAATTACCGACGACAAATGGCATCATCTCGCCTTTACCTACGATGGCAAAATGGGACGTGCTTATGTCGATGGTGAATTGGAAGTCGAAGCACCCAATGGTACGACGTTTCAGAGTGCAGATCCGATTACAATCGGTGTGCCGAACCTCAATAACGCAAATGGATTGAAAGGCGTTATTGACGAGATACGCATCTCCAATGTCGCACGAACCGAAGCGGAAATACAGGAAGCGATGGATGTCGGGTTAGCCGCAATTCTCAATGTTGAACCCAGTGGTAAACTCGCAACACGTTGGGGATACCTTAAACGTGTACCGTAAGACGCTTCAAAACTGGTAGGTAACCCAAGTTGCTACTATAAGCACACTGTAGGTTGGGTAGAACGAGTGGCACCGAAACATCCGACACAGACACGCCCCTCGAAAGTCCAAAGGCACCTGTAAATACCTCAAGGTCTGAGTGAAACCCAACGTTGTTTTTCTCAAGGTCCTGGGTGTGTTGGGTTTCGCTGTATCTGTCTACAAGCGAGGTGTTTGGATAAACGGGTGTTTGGGTGCCAACAGACGGTTCTGCGTTTTACCGCTCTACCCAACCTACGGGATCTTTAGGAGAAAGGAAAAAATAGATTGAGGAAATTATTAATCTGCATATATTTACTGGTGTTTTGTGGCACTATACTCGCTTTCGGACAAGGACTACCAATGGCAGCACCAGAGGAGGTCGGTGTTTCTGGCGAACGTCTCGAACGCATCCGTCCTATGCTGCAGAGTTATGTCGATGACGAACATCTCCCCGGATTCCTGACGGTTGTAGCGAGACGCGGGAAGATCGTCCATTTTGAAACTGTCGGCATGCGAGATATCGAAAATAAGAAACCCATTGCGTTCGATACAATCTTCCGTATCTATTCCATGTCGAAACCGATTACCAGCGTCGCGGTGATGATACTCTATGAGGAAGGACATTTTCAACTCGACACACCCGTCTCCAAGTTTATTCCTGAATTTGAAAACATGAAGGTCTACAACGGGGATCAGACCGAAATCTCGGACGCGAAAAACGAGATATCGATCAAGCACCTCCTCATGCATACCGCTGGGTTGACTTACGGCTGGGGGAATAAACCCGTCGATGAACGCTATAAGGCTCTGAAAATGTCTGGAGCCAACGCGACGTTAGTGGATATGGTGAAAACACTCGGCGACATCCCACTCGTTCACGAACCCGGCGAAAGATGGACCTACGGGGTCTCTACGGATGTACTCGGTTATCTGGTAGAAGTCGTTTCCAAAATGCCGTTTGAAGAATTCCTCCAAACACGACTCTTTGAACCGATTGGCATGGTGGACACCGCATTTTCCATACCACCGGAGAAACGCGACAGGTTTGCCGCTCTGTATAGTTTTAGTAAAGAAGATGGGCTCGAGCGTATTGGAAAGAAAGCCGACGCAGACGGTGAATTCACTTTTTTCCCTTCCGGCGGTGGCGGACTCGTCTCAACAGCTGCGGATTACATGCGGTTTTCTCAAATGCTGCTCAATGGGGGTGAACTCGACGGTGCCCGTATATTAGCGAAGGAGACGGTCGAATTAATGCGGTATCCGCATCACGACGGTTGGTTTGGACTCGGTTTTTCTGTCGTAAATGATAAGGACTCGAAAGACCTCGATGATAAAGATGATGACGATGATAAAAAAGACCTCGATGATAAAGATGAAAAGGATGATGAAGAATCCAAAGACACGCCGGAGTCGGTCGGAAGTTTCAGTTGGAGTGGTGCCGCCGCAACCATCTTCTGGATCGATCCTGTTGAAGAGTTAATCGGGGTGCTTATGACGCAGATTCATAATAACCCGTATCCGTTTCACCACCAATTTAAAGTGCTGACCTATGAGGCGTTAACCAAATGACAGGAATTCTTACTCGGGTAGTCCCTATTTCCGAACCGCTTCCGCTGACAGCCGACAACTGATAAACGATAACTATCTCATAGGAGATCTTAATGACGATATGTGAAGGATTACCGCGAGCGATTCCTGAAGATGTGGGCATATCGACCTCGCGGTTGGAACGTATTACGCCGATCATGCAAGGCTATGTTGACAACGGAAAGATCCCTTGTGCCTTGACAATGATCGCGCGTAAAGGAAAACTCGTCCATTTTGAAAAATTTGGCATGCAGGATATCGCTGCCGCCAAACCGGTGGAATATAACACCATTTTCCGCATCTATTCGATGACGAAACCGATTACCAGCATCGCAGTGATGATGCTCTATGAGGAAGGGCATTTTCAACTCAGTACACCCGTTGCCGAATTTGTTCCCGCTTTCAAGGACATGAAGGTTTACGCTGAAGACGGCAGTGCTATTGTTGATGCCGAGCGCGAGGTGACAATCAAACATTTGCTCACACATACGGCTGGACTTATCTATGAGAGCGATCGGGAGGATCACCCGATTGATCAGCAATATGAAGAGGCGGATCTTTACGGCGGCGACCTCGCGAATATGATACAAAAGCTCGGGCGTATTCCGCTCTTTCACCATCCAGGCGACGCATGGAAATACGGCATGTCTACTGATGTACTCGGCTATCTTGTAGGGATCGTCTCCGGTATGCCGTTTGAGACGTTTTTGAAGACTCGTATCTTTGAACCTTTAGGCATGAACGACACCGGTTTTTCGGTGCCATTTAAAAATGCTGACCGATATTCGAAAGTATATGAATTCGGGGAAGAGGGTGCACTTCAGGCAATTGAAAAGGTCCATGCGGCAACTGGACCGCTAACTTTTTTTCACTCTGGTGGCGGAGGGCTACAATCGACCGCACCGGATTACCTCCGTTTCTGCCAAATGGTACTCAACGGTGGTGAACTTGATGGCGTGCGATTGCTTGGAAGAAAGACGGTTGAACTCATCACGATGGACCATATTTCTAAGGGTTGGCAACCCAATCAGAGAACCGGATCCGGTTTCGGACTTGGGTTCGCCGTTGTTACGGATGTCGCTGAAACCCACACGCTCGGTTCCTTAGGCACTTGCGGCTGGGGCGGTATGGCAAGTACCACGTTTTGGATTGATCCTGTGGAAGCGTTGATCGGCGTTTTTATGACACAATTGGTCGGTGCCGATTCACCGTTCCACGCCCAATTCCGGGTCCTTACCTATCAAGCGCTTACGGAGTAATAGGAGATTTTTATGGCAAGATATGAATATGATGGATTACCGCGCGCAGTGCCTGAAGATGTGGGCATGTCAACATCGCGGTTGGAACGCATCGCACCGGTCATGCAACGCTGGGTTGATGCTGGCAAAATCCCTGGCGCATTGACGATGATCGCGCGTGAGGGCAGGCTTGTCCATTTTGAAAAATTCGGTGTGCAGGATGTCGCCACTGGGAAACCGCTGGAATTTGATACTATCTTCCGCATCTATTCAATGACGAAGCCGATTACCAGCATCGCAGTGATGATGCTCTACGAGGAAGGACATTTCCAGCTCGGCACTCCCGTCTCCGAATTGATTCCCGCTTTCAAAGACATGCAGATTTACACGGAAGGGGGGGAGGATATTGTTGACGCGGAAACCGAAATGACAATAAAGCATCTGCTCACACATACCTCTGGACTTATCTATGGCGGGGATGGGGATCACCCGATTCATCAGCGATATAGAGACGCGAATTACTACCGGGGAGACCTCGCAAACATGGCAAACGAGCTCGGCAATATCCCGCTCTTGCACGATCCGGGTGCCGCATGGAATTACGGTATGTCTACCGATGTTCTCGGCTATCTCGTGGAAGTCGTATCCGGCATGCCGTTTGAGGAATTTCTGAAAACCCAGATTTTGGATCCGTTGGGGATGAGGGATACCGCTTTTTCGGTGCCGGATGAAAAGGCGGATCGGTACCCAACGTTATATGAACCTGCTGAGGATGGTGGTATTCAGGTGATTGAGAATGCACCTGTTTCCAGTGGACCGCGTAGTTTCTTCCATTCCGGTGGTGCCGGACTCCAGTCAACCGCGGCGGATTACCTCCGCTTCTGCCAAATGCTACTCAACGATGGTGAACTTGATGGCGTTCGATTGCTTGGAAGGAAAACCGTCGAACTCATCAGAATCAATCATATCTCTGACGATTGGCAGCCGCTTGAGAGAACAGGATGCGGTTTCGGACTTGGGTTTGCCGTCGTTACCGATGTCGCTGAGACCCACGGTCCCAGTTCTGAGGGCACGTACAGTTGGGGCGGACTCGCAAGCACGACGTTTTGGATTGATCCTGTGGAAGATTTAATCGGCATCCTAATGACGCAATTAATAGGTGACTCACCGTTTCACGCCCAATTCCGCGTGCTAACCTATCAAGCAATTACCGATTAGATTTGTAATTGCTGTACCATTCCCGGTAGGTGCGGTTTCCAACCGCACCGGACTTATGGGTTAGACGTGAATGAAGCCAACATTTATCTAATTTCGGAATAAAAGTAATGAACCTCCTTCAACTCGAAAATGTTCATAAACGATTTGGCGATTTCACTGCTGTATCGGATATCTCCTTCAGTATTGAAAAAGGAAGTATATACGGACTTCTGGGTCCCAACGGTGCAGGAAAAACAACCACGCTTCGTATGATAATGGACATTATTGCGCCGGATGCAGGCAGCATTACGTTCAGTGGCAATCGGCACATCCGAGATTTTTTAAACCAGATTGGGTATCTTCCAGAAGAACGGGGTTTGTACCGCAAAATGAAGGTGCGGGATGTCATCCTTTTTATCGCCGAGTTAAAAGGCTTATACAAGCAACAAGCACTCAGCGAGATTGAACGATGGTTGGAGAAAATGCAACTGTCGGAGTGGGGCGATAAGCGAGTTGATGAACTTTCTAAAGGGATGGCACAGAAAATTCAATTCATCACCACCGTTATCCACAAACCGGAGTTGATTATCCTTGATGAACCCTTTTCTGGGTTGGACCCGATTAACATGACACTCCTCAAAGATTTGATGCTTGAACTGCGTGATAATGGCAGTACAATTATTTTCTCAACCCACGTGATGGAACAGGTGGAGAAACTCTGTGATCACATTTGTCTCATTCATCAGGGCAAGGTATTACTTGAAGGTGAACTTCGCGCTGTTAAACAGGCATTCGGCAAAAATTCCGTTGAGATTGAATACCTCGGTAGCCTTGAACCGATTCGCAATTCCGCCTGGATCCAAGGGATCAACGATTTTGGTCAATATGCTGAAGTCAGGTTGAAGACACCGGAGGATTATCGTCCATTTCTTCGCGAGTTGATTGAAAGAGGCGTTGATGTGACACGATTTGAATTGGTTGAACCGACGTTGCACGAAATTTTCGTCCAAAGCGTTGAAGCACACGGAGGGGTCGTGCAAGATGCCGAATAAGATTGTTACCGTCATTAAACGTGAATACACGACCCGCGTTAAATCTAAGGGATTTGTTGTTTCCCTGTTTCTGATGCCGGTGTTGATGTGTGGGTTAGTATTCCTGTCCAGTTTTCTTGCCATCATGCAGGACAGAACCAAAGAGATGAGAAAACTCGCAGTTGTTGATGAGACGGGTGAAATCTTTACGGAGATGCAGGCAGCTATTGCAAGGCGTTCCACCTTTCAACATAAAGGGGAACTCGTTTATCAACTCCAGGAGGCGTCTGCTACGACGGAAGAGGAAAAAGCCGCATTCCGAGAACGCGTCAACACAAAAGATCTTTACGCCTATCTCGAAATCCCGGAAGATGTTTTGGCAAACGGGGAAGTCCGCTTCTATGCCCGAACAGCAACGAATTTTGAGGTGCAAAACGCGCTCCGCCGTATCATTTCAGACATCGTCCGCGACAAACGGTTCGCTGAAAGTGGATATTCTCGGCGTGAAGTCAGTCAACTGATGCGTTCCGTCAGATTCAACGCTTACGCCGTTAAGAGCAGCAAAGGGAAGGACGGAGGAGCAGAGGTTGAAAGTCCTATACAGACAGGGGCACGGATCGGACTCGGCTACCTTCTTGTTTTCGTGCTTTACCTGTTTGTCATTATCTACGCCAACTCGGTCATGCGGAGTGTGCTTGAAGAAAAAACAACCCGAATTGTGGAGGTAATCGTTTCATCGGTAAAACCGCATCAACTGCTACTCGGAAAACTCATTGGCGTCTGCTCTGTCTGTTTGACAATGTTTGTGATCTGGGTCCTATTTGGTGTGTTGTTGGTCATGAACATAGAGCCACTGCTCGGCATCTTTGGCATTGATAGCCTGCCGATACAGTTTACCCTGGTAATTGGGACTATCAAAGCGAGTAGTACCGAGATACTTACCTATTTCTTCGTCTATTTCATTGTCGGTTTCTTCATGTATTCGACGCTTTATGCTGTTGTGGGTGCGATTTGCGGCAGTGAAGAGGAGGCGCAGCAGACAGGAGGACCGCTCACGATGCTCATCGTTGTTCCCTTCATACTGATGTTCCAATTGTTTAGAATCCCCGATTCGACCGTCAGTGTCCTGCTCTCACATGTCCCCTTTTTCTCGCCGATACTGATGTTCATGCGCATCAACGTGCTAATGCCGCCTTTATGGGAGATTCTACTGAACATCTCCTTGATGTGTGCGACTGTCCTGCTCGTCACACTTATCAGCGGGAAAATCTATCGGGTTGGGATTCTAATGTACGGCAAACGTCCCACCTTGAGGCAATTATGGCAGTGGGCGCGGTATTAATTTTGAAAGGAGAAAAATCATGAAAATTGCAGTCGTAACCGGTGAACACGGATTTCAGGAACAACAATTTGATGCCGTATTTGAGAGTATGGAAGGCGTTCAATTCGTCCGCGAAGATCTGGACGATTTTGTGGACGACCCAAGCCAGAAGGACTACGATACCGTTGTCTTTTACAACTTTCACCGTCCGTATCCGACGGATGCGCAGGCACAGGCGATTCTCGGTATAACGGAGCGTGGACAGGGCATGGTAATTCTACATCACGCCATCTTAGCGTTTCCAGAGTGGGATGCCTATTCCGAAATGTGCGGCATCCATGAACGAGACTTTGGATATTATCCTCGGCAGACGCTACAGGTGCAAATCGCTGACGCGACGCATCCAATCACAGAAGGTCTCACCGAATGGGAGATGGGTGACGAGACCTATACCATGAAATCCGCTGGCGATGATAGTTCCATTCTGTTGAGAGTCGATCATCCAAACAGTATGGATGTCCTCGGTTGGGCACGTGAATACGGCAATTCTCGCATCTTCTGTTTCCAGAGTGGACACGACGATGTTACCTTCTCTAATCCGAACTTTCGGGAAGTACTCAGGCGGGGGATTCACTGGTGTGCTCAAAAGTAGTAGGCATGCTCCGATGTGCCGTAAAACATAAGAAAGGTGCGAATCAATAATGGGCATTTTTTCTTTTCGTCGATCTGGAGAGAGGACATGGCATCGCGCGCTCCACATTGGAATCGGTTGTGCTCTTTTCGGACTTTCGACGATACTTGCAAACGCAGATGGAGAGAAAACAATGGCGCATACAACATATTCAGTAGCCGTAGAAACAGTAAGTGCCCTTGGGTCAGAATACCAAGTTTACTACATCCAGCAAGATGGAAAGGCTGTCGCTGAGATCGTTCCTGCACTTGGTAATAACTGCTACGCCTTCAAGGTCGCAGATGGGGATACGTGGTTGAACCTGATAGATGCTCCGCCGGATCTCGCCACCTTAGAGGAACGTCCGACCGCTTACGGTAATCCGATTCTGTTTCCCTTCCCCAACCGAATCCGCAACGGTACGTGGCAATTTGAGGGAGAAACCTATCAGTTCGACAAAGAACCGAACTCTCCAACGACAATCCACGGTCTGTTATTGAATCTGCCGTATCAGGTTGAAAGCCATATCGCCGATGAAAACGGAGCAATACTCGTATGCTCACTGAATTCTCAAGATTTTCCCGATGTCAGCCGTCAGTATCCGTTCCCTTTCAGAATTGAGATTACCTATACGGTCAAAGATGCCGTGCTAACGATGGGAATTTCCATCAAGAACACGGGGGACAAGAACATGCCGATGGGGTTTGGTATCCATCCGTATTTTAGCGTGGACCTCGGCACCGAGGCGAATGCCGCCGAAGCGATAATTACCGTGCCTGCTGCGAAATATTGGGAATTGGACGAGGTCCTCGTGCCAACGGGTACACAACACACTGTCGCTGACACATTGGATCTCCAAAATGGGCAACCGTTCGCGAAACTAAAACTCGATCATGTTTTTACGGACGTGCAGTGGGTTGAGGGTGTCAGTCGATGCCGCATTGAAAATAAAGATACCGGATACGGCATGGTGATGGAATCGGATGCACAGTTCAGGGAACTCGTTGTTTATACGCCTCCTGATAGAGATGCCATCTGTTTTGAGCCTTATACCTGCCCAACAGATGCCATCAATTTAGAGGCAAGAGGCATTCCCGCAGGTGTGATAGTGCTTGCTCCCGATGAAACCTTCTCTGGAACCGTCCGATTCATGCTGCAATGAAACCTATCGCACTGCTACTTTTTCCGATTTTGCTGCTAACGGCGCAGTCGTCTATGGCAATCCGAGAGGGCACAGCGACCGCGGATGTCTTTATCAGACGCTACAGGCAGTCCGGCGATTTTGGTAGACTTGCCCTCTGGCACGAAGCCGCCGCAGAATGTCTCACGCGCATCTCTGTTCCGATGAACGAGATTGCACACGCTTACTACAAAAGGCACGGGTGCGAAAAATGGGCAGCACGCGCCGAGAAAGAAGCGCGTGAGATTCAGAAACTGCACCAATATCACCGCAGGCGTGCCAAGACCGCATGGAAGCGATCGGAAACATCAGAATATAGCCTGAATGTCGAGCGCAAAAATATCGCAAAATATATCACAACGTGGCTACCGCGCTACCCGAATCGGTTCTACGAATTTGGTATCTATCCCACCTTTTTCAAGAAACAGCGGACGTTAGCAGAACAGAAGGGCGATTATGTAAAAGTGCTTCACCTTGAAGCAGATGCCGCGGAGATGTGTGCCGCGCAGTATCAGCAAATTCTAATCGCATACGGACGCAAACATTATGAGAAATTTCGAGATACCTATCTCCGACATGCACTGTACCTTCGCCAACTCGCGCAGCAAAATCCAACGACGTTACCACCAGAGGTAGACGCAGGTAAACAGATCCTGGGTTCATTGCAAACGCTGGATACCCCTTCTCAACAAACAGTAGATACTATCATTCAGATTGCAAAGGCGGATGCGCGAGTAAAAACGATTTTAGTCGATCAAAATGGAGTTCACGCATATCCGTCATTTCAAGGGTTCGCGTGGATAGTGAATTTCTCAAATCACAGTCGCGGGAACCTTGCTACTGTAATTATTAGCGCAAAAACTCTGAAAGTTTTGGACGTAGGCATTCCCAATCCCGGTGGGAGCGGTTTGGTATTGAGATAAATCTCAAAAGTTTGATTAGGATATTGCCGAATAATTACTGAATTAAGAAATATAATGTCCTGGCACAACTTCTGATTAATCCCTTGTGGTTATTGACTTTATGCCGATTTAAACCTTGACTGCGAATAAGGTTTTTGATAATGTATCCTATTACATAAATTAGCGTAAATTAACGCAAGTTACCATTTGGGTGGCGTAGGAAACCGTTAGCGTGGGCAAAAGGCTGTGCGTACCCTAACAGGATACGCTACAAAACCTGTAGTGCGGCGACCTTTTCATGAAAAAAGAAGACCTTGTATACCTAAAATCTTGTAGGTAGCAACTTGGATTAAAATTGTGGCTTTTAATATCATTAAAAATAAAGGAGATTCAACATGAACCTTAGAAGAATTGCAACATTCGCGTTTGTATTCGCAATTGTTGCCTTAGTTATCGGGCTTTCGGGTTGCGAAAAGATCGCGCCGATGGTGCCCGACGACACAACGACAATGCCTGAGATGATGGATGCAGAAATTCCCATCGGTCTGGCGGTAGCACTGACAGGACCCTTTGCCGAGCCGTATGGACTCCCAATGCAACGCGGCTTTGAGTTGGCACGCGAAGAGATTAATATGCTCACCGATGCGAACCTCATGTTCGTCCCTGCGGACACTCATAGCACTGTAGAGGGCGCAGTTGCCGCCGTCCAGGGATTGGTCGATCAAGGCGTACCCGCCATCGTCGGGGTTGGTATTTCAACACAACTCAAAGAGGCTTTTCCGATTGCGAATGAGAATGGGGTCGTCGCTTTTAGCTCGATCTCCTCTGCTGCGGGTTTAAGCTCGATTGGGGATTATGTCTTCCGCGCCGGTCTCGCTACAAATCTACTGAATCCGAGTGGTGTGATGGCGACGCATGAGAAGCTCGGCTATACAAAAGTCGCAACGATATATGATGCCGCCGATGCCTACTCCACAAGTAGCAACGAGGAAAATACGAAAGCACTTGAGGCAATCGGTGTAGAGATCCTGACGGCAGAAACCTTCCAAACCGGTGATACCGATTTCTCTACACAATTAACCAGTATCATGGGTATGGAGCCTGAAGCGCTCTTTATCTCTGCGCTGTCCCCGGAGATGGTGCAGATTATCGTTCAAGCCCGAGAAATCGGTATTCCTAATTCCGTTCATTTGATCGTTCCTGATTTGACCAGAGATGAAGTGCAAAAAGCAGGAGCTGCTGCCGACGGTGCGATAACTTTCACGAACTGGTCCAGTACGTCTGACGCGCCCGGAAACCAAGCCTTCGTTCAAAACTATAGAGCGAAATACGGAATCGAACCTGAACCGTGGGCGGCACAGTCGTATGCGACGCTCTATATTCTCGCCAACGCGATTGCGAACGCGCAATCGGCAGATTCCGCTGCGATTCGGGACGCCCTGGCGCAGACGATGGATTTTCCAACGATTTTAGGGAATTTCTCCTTTGATCCGAACGGCGAGGCGATGTATGACCCGATTGTACTTGTCGCTAACGCTAAGGATGGAGAGCTTCACACCCTTGAAGCGACAGCACCTGAAATGATGGCTACTCCTACAACGATTCCGATCGGTATGGTCGTATCCCTAACAGGGAAAGATGCCGAGCCGTATGGACTTCCAATGCAACGCGGCTTTGAGTTGGCACGCGAAGAGATTAACATGCTCAGTCCTACGCCTCTCATGTTCGTTACTGCAGACGATCAGAGTTCCGAGGCAGGGGCAATCGCAGCCGTGCAACAATTGGTCGATCAAGGCGTGCCTGCTATCGTCGGAATCGCTATATCAGATTACCTTGAAGATGCTTTTCCGATTGCGCAAGACGGTGGGGTAGTCGCTTTTAGTTCGGTTTCGTCCGCAGCAGGCTTGAGTTCGATTGGGGATTATGTCTTCCGCGCCGGTCTCGCTGTAGACATAGCGAATCCCAATGGTGTGATGATCACTCACGCGAAACTCGGTTATGAGAAAGTGGCACTGATATACGATGCCGCCGATACCTACTCCAGAAGTAGCAACGAGGAGTTGAAGAAAGCACTCGAGGCGAGCGGTGTCGAAATTCTGATAGCGGAAACCATCCAGACCGGTGACACCGATTTTACTGAGCAACTAACGAATATCATGAACATGGAACCTGACGCACTCTTTGTCTCTGCACTGTCAGTAGAGATGACGCAGGTCGTCATTCAAGCGGGAGATCTCGGTATCCAACTGATTGTGCCTGATTTGACTGCAAAAGAGATCCAAGATGCGGGGGACGCTGCTGAGGGTGCGATCGCTTTTACGGGCTGGACGAGTCTGTCTAACATACCTGGAAACCAAGACTTCATCCAGAAGTATCAGGCGAAATACGGTATTGATGCTGAACCTTGGGCGGCACAATCGTATGCGACGTTCCATATTCTCGCCGCGGCAATTGCAAAAGCAGGATCGACAGATTCCGCTGCGATTCGTGACGCGTTAGCGCAGACGATGGATTTCCCGACAATTTTGGGCAATTTCTCTTTCGACCCCAACGGTGAAGCGGTCTATGACCCGATTGTTCTGATGGTCAAAGACGGCGAACTTCAGCTTTTTGAATAACCTCACCATTGGATAGATATAACCAAAGCCTGTCATCAGTTCCACGCTGGTGACAGGCTTTTTCGTTTTAAAACGTGAGTTTTAGAATAAAAAATGCAACCGAATGTCTCTGGTTATAACAGTTTTTCGGGTTGACAATGACACTCGACTATGGAATAATAAGCAGGAGGTGAGTTCTTCACACCGAGACAGCCGATTGCTAACACACCGATAGCCATTATGAAATACTTAAGAATTTTATTCATAGGCATCCTGCTTGTAGGAGCGAGTGTTTTTGCTGGGGTGTTTTTTCAGGTTCGCGATACCGAATCCGCTCCAGAAAATTTACCCTTCGCGGACCTCGCTTCCCCCATCGTTTCTGAAGTAACCCCCGGTGAGTTGCTCATCCGTTTGACACCGGATGCCGCCGCGGATCTTGAGCGATTGCAGGCGAACGCGCCAATCTCTATTCTACACGTCCAGCATAAGGTGGAGTCCTTACATCCCGTGTTTTCCTACGTCGCGCGTCCGTCCCTGAATCCAAACCTAAAACGGACCTATCTGTTGCGATTTGCCCCTGACGCACCGCTGGAGGATCTCAGGGCTGTCTACGAACAGAGTCCGCTCATAGAGGTTGTCGAGTATAACTACCTCCGTCCAACCCTCGCGGATCCAGTCATTCCCAATGATCCGATGTATCCTGAGCAGTGGAACCTACCCCTGATGAAGTTGCCACAAGCGTGGGCAGTCGAAAAAGGCGACAGGGGCGTTGTAATCGCCATTATAGATTCCGGTATCGACTACAGACACGAGGATTTGGCACCCAAGGCGTGGATAAATCCCGGCGAGGTGCCTGAAAACGGATTAGACGACGACGGCAACGGTTACGTTGACGATGTCTATGGTTGGGACTTTACCGATGCCCCTAATTTGCAAGCGGAAGGTGATTACCTTGAAGGCGATAATGAACCGATTGATGAGAAAGGACACGGTACACACGTCGCGGGGATCGCAGGGGCTATGCCTGATAACGGGATCGGGGTCGCTGGCGTGGCATGGGAATGTCCGCTCATGGCAATACGCGCCGGACTCTCCCTCGGTGGCAGTTCTCGGCTACAGGATGATGACTCCGCCGCGGCGATTGTCTATGCCGTTGACAACGGCGCGAGCGTCGTCAACATGAGTTGGGGCAGTGAACGTCGCTCTTTCGTTATTCAGGACGCAATCGATTATGCTTATGCTCGGGGTGCTGTTCTGGTCGCTGCTGCTGGTAATTCTCAGAAACCTACCGCAATCTTTCCCGCTGCCTATCGAAAGGTCATCGCTGTCGCATCTACTGAGCAGAATCAGCAGCGGTTCTACCAATCTAATTTCGGTGCGTCTGTAGACATCGGTGCTCCCGGCAACGTAATTCTCAGTACACAAATTAATAACCAATATCGGCTCCTTACGGGTACGTCGATGGCATCGCCACATGTGGCGGGTGTTGCGGCGTTAATCCTCGCCAAACGTCCCGCACTAACGCATGAAGAGGTGCGACACATCCTCATGAGTACTGCTGATCCTGTCTATCAAGAGGATAGCGATGCATTGGACGAGAAATTTGTAGGAGCGGGCACTGTCAATGCTGAACGCGCACTCTTCGCAAGCGGGGCGTTGCGGGCACGTATCCTCGCACCTGAAACCAATAGCGGTGGTGCAGATTCAATCACCGTCGTCGGGACCGCGGGCGGTTATAAGTTCCACGCTTGGCAGCTCAGTTATGGTGCCTCTACAGTCCCAACCGAATTTACGCCTTTCACACAATCTTCCAGCACACAAAAAATCGGTGAAACATTGGCTGTTTGGGATACCACTACGGTTCCAGAGGGGATTTACACCGTCCGTTTAACAGCAACCGCCACGGATGGGCAACAGTTGCACGATCAAGTCGTTTTGAGTGTAGACCGTACACCTCCTCAAATTATCTCCCTCACCGCAACGGACACACTTTACGGTGAGCGACCGCTTACGATTTTTACATGGGCAACAGATGATATTAGCCTGAATACACTCTATTACCGGCGAAAGGGGAGTCTCGCGCCTTTCGCTCCTATTGAGACAACCGATCTCGGAGTAGAGCATTTCCTATTTTTAGGTTTGGAGCGTGGAACGTATCAGTTTTATGTTGAAGCAGAGAATACGACAAGCCTCAAGACGAGAGAGGATAACGGTGGGGCGTTTTATACTGCTGACGTTGTTGCTGGGTATATATCACCAAGCGGATTCACTGAAAAATTTCTCGATATTCCACCCCTCCATATCGCGAGCGGCACCACTGACTTCGACAGAGACGGTCAGCTTGAAATCGTCGGGAGTCCATTGT
Organism: Candidatus Poribacteria bacterium; assembly: GCA_965208635.1. GTDB lineage: Bacteria > Poribacteria > WGA-4E > WGA-4E > WGA-3G > WGA-3G. The sequence goes on along the minus strand of OZ242349.1, from coordinate 1,963,463 downwards.
CCTCGGAGACACTCACAGATACCGAGTTGCAGGCGGCTATCCTTGCGGTCTATGAACGTCTTCCAAGCGGAAGATATGAATTGACGCATACCCTTGAAAGTGTGGCTGGACTCTCTAATCTCGAAAAATTCGTTACGTGGGCAGTGGATGACACCGATAACGACGGTTTGCTCGAAGTCTTGGCTACCGACGATGCGAGAACCTTTCTCATTGAGAGCCTTGAACCGAGAGGGTACCCTACCCAAATCATCTGGGAAACGCCATTTCTCTCCGGTGGTACGATCGCTGATTTAGATGGTGATGGGCAAAAAGAAATTATCGGTGCCGATAATAACAATGACCGACTCCTTATTTTTGAATATGACGCTGCGACGAGCACCTATGTCGAAAGGGCTGTGTTGGTTAACGAATCCGCCGGCTCTAACGTATTCTCGCAGAACTTCGCTATTAGCGATTTTGATGGTGATGGAAGCGTGGAACTGGTAGCGGCGGATAGCGAGGGAGATCTTTTCGTTTATGAATCTACTTCTATCCGTAACACGTTCCGCCTTGAATGGCAAATGCAACTTCCCCTTAAGGACATCACGCAACTCACGGCTGGGGACCTCACCGGTGATGGTATGCCTGAGTTTGTTGTTGGGGGTTTACTATCGCTACCGGATAACCCTTCGGGACCGCAAATCTGGAAGTTTTTCGTCTTCACACACACGCCAAATGGCTACGCGCTGCTCTCGGACGGGACGCGTAATGCGACAGTCTCGATCGCGCCACACCGACGAAACGGGAACAGTCTCGCAATCGCAGATGTAGAAGGTGATGGTCACAATAAGTTGGTCATTGCCGCCTATCCGAATCTTTATGTGATGCAGTGGGATGGCGCGGCGATGTTACCGCTCTGGCACCGAAAGATGGAGGAAACCCCTGCTCTTCTTACTGCGGAACTCAATCAAAACGGGTTTGACGAGTTTTACGTTAACCTTGAAGATGGTATTTACCGCTTTGAGTCCATTTTCGCAACGGATCCGGATGCTATTGCTACGCTTATGCCGTGGAATGTTGAAGCGAGACCGCTGACACAGAAAGCGGTTCACGTTACATGGGATGCCGAGGAGAACGACGAGACAGATGGCGAGCAATCAGGTCGGACGCGCTATTTTACTGTCTACCGCGCACACGGCGAAAAGAAGGAGGAACCCGACTCTGACGCTTATGAAAAGATGGCGGAAAACCTCACCGTCACAAGATTTCTCGACAGACGTGTTATAAAGGATAATACCTACTGGTACGCTATCACGGCGAAGGACGAAAAGGGTAACGAAACGAAACGCACCGAGCCTGTTTCTGCTACACCGCGGGATCCACCGCAGTTGATTGGGGCAACCTATCACCGTCCAGGGGATGATGGACATCCAACACAGCCTGAATCTGGGATTCAAACACCGAATGGGGTCTCTATGAATGGAAATTTCTGGGTACTCGTTACCTTTGACCGACGGATGGATCCCGGGATTGGGAACGAAAACCGGTATGTCTTACGAGCCGCAGAGCGGATTGGGGGTGTGAGTCCGGTGTCTGCAATCCGGGACCGGATGGGCAGACGCGCCCTCTTGGCATTTGAGACAGACAGTCTTCTTGAGCACTTCGGGCAATCGCTCACCGATACAACGGATCAATATGAGATTACCGTATCCAACGTCGTCGATATTGATGAAAACCCGATCCGTGCTTCTACACAACCTCTTGAAATACCGTTTGATGTTCTCGGAGCCGCGGTGTCGGATCTGACACAGGTGCGGGTCTATCCGAATCCAGTGCGTCCCAACGTCACTGACAAGGGATCCGTCACTTTCGATAGGTTGCCTGCTGGTACACGCATTCGGCTCTTTACCGCAGGTGGCGAGTTGCTTGAGACATTGGATGTGACCGATCAGGATCACAACCGCAAGGAGTGGTGGCTTACGAGCAATAACACCGCAGATGTATCAACGGGTATCTATATCTATGTCCTGGAATTTGACACAGAAAAAAAGATCGGCAAAATCGCGGTGATAAAGTAGTTATCAGTCAACCGACAACCGACAACCAATGAACAATTTCATTCTCATCGCAAACCCCATTTCCGGTAAGGGACACGCGAGAAACGTTGCTGAACAGGCGTATACTGCCCTCACTGAATCTGGTGCTCAGGGACAATTGACCTTCACTTCGGCGTCCGGCGATGCCAAGCGTTTCGCACAGGAAGCCGTTTCTGATGGAATTCGATCCGTAATTGCGTGCGGGGGCGATGGAACGCTCCACGAAGTCGTCAACGGCATCGCGACGGTTCCAGATGTAACTTTGGGTGTGCTTCCGTGTGGGCGTGGCAACGATTTTGCGGCGGCAATCGGTCTCCCCCTGAAACCTGAAGCCGCAATCGCAACGCTCGTATCTGGCACCCCTATCCGCGTAGATTTAGGATGTTGCTATAATAGCGGTCAGCAGGAGGGAATGGAAGAATGGAAGAATGGAAGAATGGATGCCCCCCAACCTTCTAACCTTCCAACCTTCCAACCAAATGCTGATAACCGACAACCGACAACTGACAATTACTTCACCACCATCGCCACCTGCGGTTACGATACGGAAGTGAGTCGCCGTGCCGCGAAGGGAACACCGCTGTTTGCAGGCACTGCCTCCTATGCGTATGCCGCGGTAGAGACGCTTTTCTATTACGAGCCGCCGTTCGTACGTCTTGAAGGCGACTTCGGTGTCCATGAGGGTCCTATCCTCCTCGCTGCGACAGGCATCACAAACCGATACGGCGGTGGATTCCAGATTGTCCCGAACGCCCGCATCGACGATGGACTTTTCGATGTCTGTATTATCCGTCCAGTGTCCTCATCTAACGGTGTTGCGGCTCATGGTGACGCTCTTCTGGGGTGGACATGTTTCGCATCCTGCCGTCTCCATGCACCAGACCCGCACTTTAACCATTGAGACCGACCCCCCTATACTGTTATATGCCGATGGCGAACCGATGTGTGAAACCCCTGCCACAATTGAGATCATCAAGCATGGACTCGCTGTAATGGCACCGCGCTGATACTCCATATTTCCTTATGCTTAGGAATCTTCTGGATACATCTCCTCAATCCTCTCCCCGTATCGCTCAATAATAACATTCCGCTTTAACTTCAGCGTAGGTGTCATCTCATCGGCTTCTTGAGAAAATTCCTTATCGAGCAGCGTGAACCGTCGCACCTGTTCAAAGTCCGAGAAATCGGTTAAACGGCTCCGGATTTCGCCTTGAATGAGTTGTTGCACCTCGCGCGTCTCAAGCATCGTTGCCAGATCATCCGTCGTAACGTTATTCTCTGAAGCCCACGCCTTGATCGCATCGAAATTCGGAACGATCAGAGCGGCGAGATTCTTGCGTTCGTTGCCAACCAATAGAATCTGATCGATATAGGGGCTTTGCACCAACTCGCTTTCTATCGGTTGCGGTGCAACGTTCTTACCGTTGGAGAGTACAATGATGTTCTTCTTCCGATCGGTAATCTTAACGAACCCGTCCGCATCAATGATCCCTATGTCGCCCGTGTAGAACCAACCTTCTTCATCGATAACCTCTGCTGTCGCGGATTCGTTGCTAAAATAACCCTTCATGACGTGTGGACCGCGGGTTAAAATCTCACCGTCTTCAGCGATGTGCACCTCCACCCCAGGGACAGGCACACCGACGGTTCCGAACTTCCATTGCGCTGGATGGTTCATACTAATGACAGGCGAAGTTTCCGTTAAGCCGTACCCTTCCAGAATCAGTATCCCCGCGGCGTGGAAAAATTCAGCGATCGATTGGGGTAATGCCGCACCACCAGAGACGAAAAAGCGGAGCCGTCCCCCCGTCGCTGCCTTCAATTTCGCGAAAACCAGTTTATCCGCGATGTTTTGCTGTAATTGCAAAATTGCGGACGGCTTTTTCCCCTTTTGAATTGCTGAACTGACGGATGAACCGACGGAAACGCCCCAGTGGAAAATCTTTTGTTTGATCGGTGAGCCTTCCTGCACGGCACGCAGAATTCTGTCGTGCATGGTTTCATAGAGTCTCGGCACACTGAGCATCACTGTCGGAGCGATCTCCCGCATATTCTGTGCGACTGTGAATGTGCTTTCCGCATAAGCCACCTTCGCGCCAGAGAACAACGGCACGTAATGCCCGCCGAGCCGTTCAAATACATGCGATAAGGGTAGGAACGACAACAACACATCTGCATCGCTGACATCAATAAGCGATTTGCACGCCTGCAAATTTGAAATGAAATTCGCATGTGTCAGCATGACGCCCTTCGGATCTCCTGTTGTTCCTGAGGTATAGATAATCGTTGCGATGTCGTCTTCGTTCGCGGCGGCATCTGCTTCCTGTCCCTCCAGTTCACAGACCGCCTCAAATTGGATAACACCCTCTGGGGGTTCACCTTCAATCGGGTCAAAGACAATTATCTGTTCAAGTGTCGGCACCTCGTCTCGGATAGCGGTTACCTTCTCCAACTGCCTGCTCGTGGAGACGCAGATAATTTTTGATCCAGAATCTTTCAGGATGTAACCGACCTGTGCCGCGGTCAGCGTTGAGAACATCGGTACGGTTACCGCACCCGCTTTGAGGCTACCAAAATCCGTGATTGCCCATTCGGGACGGTTCTCAGAGAGCAACGCCACCCGATCGTCCTTTTGCACCCCTAAAGCATTTAACCCTTTACTAAAGGTGTCCACCGATTCGCCGAGTTCAGTGTAAGAGATGTCTTGATAGGTGCCACCTTTCGGTTTATGTGCCAATGCCGATTTACTACCGTAGTGCTGGATTGAGTGTTCTAACAGAGATATGAGTGTCATAAAAGTCCTTCTCCTGCTGTTATTTGCCCCTATCCTAACATACGGACTGACAGAAGTCAAGTTAAACGAAATTCTACCTAAACGTGTTTTTTTATTGCATTCGTGTTGCAGATTGTGCTAAACTATTGAAAATTATCGCAGTAGACCGCAATTTAAGTGGGATCTGAATAAATATTCGCAAAATTGTGGGAAATGTGGTAAACTCTATCGTAAAGTCATCCGTTGCTGTCTGAGGAGACGTTCAAATGTACGATAAGAAGAATCGTAAAATTGATGGTCCAGGTCCCGATGGGAACGACCTGTTTATTGAAGATGACGAGGAACTTGAAGAGGAACTCACTCCCGAAGAGGAGGCAATGAGTTCTGGCTATTCGTTGCAGTTAATTCACCACATTATTGCCGAGACGCCAGTAGATGATCGGCGCCGTCGTTGGCTCATGGAACTCCGTCGCTCCATTCTCAACGACGAAGGTGAATTTCAGGAGAGGGTTCGCTCGATTCAGCAGGAGGCACTCCGTATCCACGCCGAGATGGAGGAGCAGATTGAGAAACTCACCGCACCCGCGAATCGGATCGGAACCTTACTCGGATTGCCGAAGGAGGACATCGCCCGCGTCATCGTCGGTGGCTCCGAATACTATGCGAACATTGATACGGAGCTCGAAGCGTCCGACCTTAAAAAAGGGTTCAGTGTCCTGTTGAACGACGCTTTTGTCGTTGTCGGTGAACTTGGATACAACGATGCGGGTCCTATCGCAAAAATAGCCGATGTTATGCCAGATGGGCGGCTCCGTATCGGTCAAGAACCGAACGCTCAATCCGTCATCCTTGAACGCTCCACTGACCTCGTAGATGCGAAACTGAAGCCCGGTGATGAGGTTCGGATTGACTCCAACTTCCGTGTTGCCGTTGAACATATCGCCGCGAAAGAGACAGATGCTTACGCACTTGAGGCGGTGCCGAATATACCGTGGTCCAAAGTCGGTGGGCTTGATGATACCATCCAACGTATTAAGGACACAATTGAACTCCCGATCCTACATCCTAAACTTTTTGAACGGTTCCAATATAACGCGCCGAAAGGTTTCCTTCTCCACGGTCCCCCGGGATGTGGGAAAACACTCATCGGTAAAGCGACGGCTTACAACTTAACCCAGCGACTCCGAAGGGAAAGCGGTGAAGATGTTGAAGGCTGTTTCCTACATATCAAGGGTCCTGAGATTCTCAATATGTGGCTCGGTGAATCTGAACGGAAGGTGCGAGAGATTTTTCAGATCGCCCGTGAGAAAAAAGAAGATGGCAAGTTGGCGTTTGTCTTTATAGATGAAGCGGAGTCGATATTGGGTACACGGCGTGCACTCAGATCCCACAGTATCTCGAATACGCTTGTCCCGATGTTTTGTGCCGAGATGGACGGTATTGAATCTCTGCAGGATGTCGTCATCATCTTGGCGACAAACCGTCCTGACCTGATTGACCCTGCCATTTTACGTCCAGGACGTATTGATAGGAAAATCAAAGTAACACGGCCAGATGCAGAGGCTGCGAAGGATATTTTCCGTATCTATCTCACCCCTGAGCTACCCATCGCTTCACTCCTTGATCAGGAGAACGATACTCAAACAGCAGAAGGTGAAACACCTCCCGAAGTTATCCCGGCTGAGAAAGCCGTCGCAGATCTTATCGCGCAGGCAGTTGATGAGATGTTCCGTGAAGACGAAGACAACCGATTCCTCGAAGTTTCTCTCAGGAGTGGGAGACGAGATATCCTCTATAAGGGACATCTGTGCAGCGGTGCAATTATTGAGTCGATTGTGCAACGAGCCAAAGAGTCCGCACTCAAGCGTGCGATTCAGAACCCAGAGAAAGAGAGTGGCATCACACGTGCCGATCTGTTAGACGCACTCGCCGCAGAGTATAGCGAAAGCGAAATCTTCCCGCCGACCGAGGCGACAGAAGACTGGCTCAAGCTCCTTGATTACGATCCAGCGAATGTCGTCAAAGTTACACCTATCAAGGCTGAAAAGCAGGAGCGACGCAAAGCCTCCGGATCCCGCGTTATTTAGGAATGGCTATCGGCTATCGGCAGTCGGCAAAGAGAAGCGTCTTTCTGAGACGTTTGCCTCTTTGCTGATGGAAACCGACCGTTGATGGTTTTAAAAATATGGAAAGACTTTTTGGAATTGAAACTGAATACGGAATAACACTCGAAAATGAAGCGCACATTGATGCCGTCAAACAGTCAATTGAGCTGATAAAAAGTTACCGACAAGAAGATTTTCGACCTGTGTGGGACTACCGCGGCGAGGATCCGTTTCGGGATGAACGCGGCTTTCGAGCAAACGCGCTTTCCAATCATCCTGATGAAAAAGAAGAGGAAAAACGCGACCGGAAACGCAATATTAAAGAACGGCTCTCTTTTGCTGAGATCAAGAGCGATCACATTCTTACCAACGGTGCCCGGCTCTACAACGACCACGCACACCCAGAGTATTCAACGCCTGAATGCAGCAGTCTCTTTGACCTTGTCGCACACGATAAAGCCGGTGAACGCATCCTTCAACGGTGCGCCGAAACACGCAGCCAGAAACTCGGAAAGCGGGTGCTCTTATATAAAAATAATACCGATTTCCATGGGCATAGTTACGGGTGCCATGATAACTATCTGATGGCACGCGAAGTCCCCTTTGAAACGCTCAAGCAAGGTATCATGCCGTTCTTTATCACACGTCAGATCTTCGCAGGCTCAGGAAAAATCGGCATTGAAACAGAAGCCGGACTCGCAACCCCAGGGCACTACCAGTTATCTCAACGCTCCGATTTCTTTCACGTCGAGGCGAGTGTGGATACGATGCACAATCGTCCCATCGTCAACACGCGAGATGAACCGCACGCCGATGCATCCAAATACCGTAGGTTGCACGGCATCGCTGGGGACGCAAATATGTCCGAATACGCGACAGCACTCAAAGTCGGCACGACGGCACTCGTGATTACCTTGATTGAACAGCGCAGGATTCCAGAAAGTTTAGCACTCGTTAACCCGATTGATACCATCAAAACTGTATCGCATGACCAGACGTATCGTTGGATAGTAATGACGGCAGAAGGGAAAACGATGTCCGCTATCGACCATCAGCGTGAGTACCTCGCACTCGCACAGAAGCATCTCAGTGAAGCCGTGGGGCTTGAAATTGATTGGGTGCTCACCGAGTGGGAGGATACCCTCAACGCACTTGAAGCCGATCCAATGTCGCTCACTGACCGACTTGATTGGGTCGCAAAGAAATGGTTGCTTGAAACGTTTGCTGAGGAAGAGGGAGTCGCGTGGGATGACCCGTGGCTCCAAAGTTTGGATTTAGAATATCACAACATTGATCTCGATGAAGGGCTATACTATGGGATTCCGATGCGGCGTGTCGTCACAGACGAACAGGTTGATGCTGCGCTCCATAATCCGCCTGCCAATACACGGGCATATTTCCGGGGACGCGCGGTAGATCGGTTCAGTAACTCTATAAAGGCTATCCAGTGGGATAGTATTACCTTCACTGTAAACGGACGCACTCGCGAAATCAATCTAAATGCCCTCGCGGATGCAGCGATCGCACGTCAATATAACGAGGCACTCGATCAATCGCCGAACGTTGAGACGCTCATTGAAAAGTTGCATCAATAAAAAAGGAGATACAGAATGACAGCCAAGATGATTGCTCAACTTGAACGGAAGCAAAGAGATACCAAGCCCATCGGACCCGGTGATGGCGATGGCGATAATGAGGGACCCAAACGACAGAAAGTCAGCCGGCCCGATACACAGGAACTGCTCAAACGGATGCGTCGTGTTGACAAAGATCAGTCCAGACGTTACCGCCAAAGAACGGGGGAGTAATGAGCGATAACGGCAATTTCCTGAACCGAATGCGGACCGAGCATGAAGCGTTTGCACTCAAGGAAGTCATGAACCATAAGGGCGACTTCCTAAACCTTTTAAAACACACGAACTATCCCCTAAAAATAGATTTGCCATCGGAAAAGACGCAGCACGGTGCTGATATTGAGATAGCACACAGTACGACTGTTGTCGCTGTTCGTTACCGAGATGGTGTCATGATCGCGGGGGATCGGCGCGCGACCGCTGGCACTTCTGTTATCTATGATCGGGCTGAGAAGGTTTTGCAAATTGATAGGCATTCTGTGCTCGCGATTTCAGGTTCGCCCGCGATTGCATACGAAATTGCAAGGATATTGGAGCACTCGTTTCAATACTTTCGTCGCAGTCAGCTCCAAGAGTTGAGTCTTGAAGGTAAGCTCCGAATGTTATCGCGACTCATCCGGGAGAATCTGCCGATGGCACTCCAAGGTATCGGAGGTGTTATTCCGATCTTTGCGCTCTACGATTTGAATGCCGCTGACGACGAGAATGGCGGAAAGATTTTCTTTTATGATGCACTCGGTGCGCATTTTGAAAACGTAAATTTTGCCACAACCGGTTCCGGCTCCATCTGGATCCGCGGTGTTTTACGCTATCTCTCCCGATTCGGTGATACACCCTTGCAGGAGATGGATGAACGGCAGGCGACTATCACGATCTTGCGTCTTTTGGATACAGCGAGCGAGTACGATGCCGCAACAAGTGGTTACAACGCAAGAGCACAAATATTTCCAAATGTTAAGACTGTGACACGCCCCGGTGTTGAAGATATTGCTGATGCTGAATTAGAGACGTGTTACGCTGAAGCACAACCGGACGGAGACATGGTTTAGCCGCTCGTCTATACCTAACCGAACCGCAAGGAAAATTAGAAATATGAGAGATGAGCCGTATCGCTGGATAGAAGCGATTCAGGACCGACGAGATTACATTGAAGACCAGCTCCGGGTCGGTAGCCCTGTTGTAGGATTGACTTATGACGACGGCATGGTGCTGCTCACGATTGGTAGGGGACAACGCAAAATCTTTGAAGTTCATGACCGAATTGCGCTCTCCGCAATCGGACATCCTGCCGATATTGAACGGCTTCGAATGCTTGTTACCGACACCGCCAGCGTCCAAGGTTTTCAAAATGCTACCGAAGATGTAAACCTACACCGACTCACGAACTTCGTCTTAGCACATACCTTCAAACAGGCTTTTGAGTCCATTGTCGGTGAAGCGTATATTATTAAAATGTTGCTCGCCGAACTCGGCAGCACTGGTGATAAAAACCGTTTTACCTGTATCAATTATGACGGTAATGTCCGAACAGATATGACCTCTACTGTTATCGGCGGTACAGAAGCAATTGAGACAGGAATGCAAAACTATCTCGCTACTGCTTCTACAGGTACCGATAGAGATTTAACCGCTGCACTCCAGTTGGGTTTAGAAGCGTGGGCAGTTGGTAAAGAATTGAGTTCGCGGGAACCGGAGGAGACTGAATCGGAGGAGGCCCAGATAGATACTGCGCAGATGCACGAAATTATTAATGTTGCACGGGAAGACGGTGAGATTGAAGCAGGTGTTTTAGAGTCGACCCAACGCGGCGCAAGTAAGTTTCGTCTGTTAACCTCTCAAGAAATTGAAACTGCCCTCCCATAATTTCTCTTTCCAAACCCCGTCGTTCCTCCGCAAGGTAAAATTAAAAAATGAAGAAAAGAATTTTTGGGATCGAAACGGAATTCGGATGCATGACGGATGCCGAACGGATTCGTGGCACCTCTGAGGGGGTTGCGGCACGCGTGCGCGATTATGTCTTCGATGTATTGGAACTCGGTCTTCGGGACATTCACTACCGAGACTGGGGCGAACCCCCAGGCAACGGCGGGTTCCTCTTCAATGGCGGTCGTCTCTACATCGATATGGGGCATCTCGAATACGCAACACCCGAATGTGGCACGCTCTTTGACCTTATCGCTTACGATAAAGCCATTGAACATGTCATCAACGGTATCCTGACGGATACTGGATTGCCTACAGCTTTCTTCAAAAACAATATTGATCATTTTACGGGTGCCACCTTTGGATGTCATGAAAACTTCCAAATCAGTCGAGACGTTCCCTTTTACCGTGTTGTCATCCCGACGCTGATGCCTTTCTTCGTTACACGCCAGATTTACGCAGGGGCGGGTAGAGTCGGGGCTTATGATGAAATGATTGAATTCGGTGATTTTCAAGATGAACTTGGCGAACAACAGTACTATCAGATTTCACAACGCGCCGATCACATCGTCACCGAGATTTATGAATGGATCCAGTTCAGTCGTGCAATCATCAATACACGGGACGAACCCCTCAGCGATTACACGAAATACCGGCGTCTTCATCTTCTCGTTGGCGATTCCAATATGTCGGAGTACGCAACGGCGTTGAAGGTAGGCACCACTGCACTTTTACTCTCTGCTATTGAAACGTTCCACGAGATGCATGGCGAAAAATTGCCGCTTCCGGGCTTTGAACTCGCTGATCCGGTCTACGCAATCCGACACATCTCACGCGATAATACTTTCACGTGGCGCGTCGAATTGAAGTCTGGAAAAACTATCTCTGCTGTTGATTTGCAGAGAGAGTATCTTGACTTCGTTCAGGCTTTGATTACTGAACGGGACGAGGAGACCGAGTGGGTGCTTGCGGCGTGGGAGTCTATCCTTGACGAACTCGAAGATGATTGGCTAAATGTTATTGATCGCGTTGATTGGGCGGCAAAAAAATGGCTACTTGAAGCTTTCATTGATGAAGAGAAATTAGATTGGGAAGATCCTTGGATTAAAAGTCAAGATTTAGAATACCATAACATCCATACTGAGAGTGGACTCTACTACGCACTTCAGGAACAGGGGCAGGTGCAAAGGGTTGTCACCGATGAACATATTCAACACGCCGTAGACAACGCACCGCAAGATACCCGTGCCAAGGTTCGGTCGTTCCTGATGCGTACGCTCACCCAAAACCGAATGCCTTGTATTGTTGATTGGCATCAAATATATGCTGGACACACGGAATATTTTGAGATGAAAGAACCGTTTGACACCAACATCACGAAGGCGCAAAGATGGATGAAAAGACTACGGAAGCGACCCGCGCGAACCTGATTTTTTAATGGTTGTCAGTTATCAGTTGTCAGTTGTCAGTTAAAAGGCGTTTTGTAACAATCTTCGCAAACTTGGAATATTCCAGCGAGAGGTGAATTGTTACCAGAAACCTCTTGTTACCGAAAACTGATAACCGAAAGGGTTTTCGTAGAAAACCCGTACTAATAACCATGAAAGGAGAAGGACCATGGCAGAAGACAGATGCGTACATACAGATTGTGAGGGATTTTACCGCCGAGATTTTCTCAAAGCCGGTGCCCTCGGTTTGTTCGGTCTCAGCCTCACTGACCTCTTCCGACTCAAAGCGCACGGTGCGACCACATTTCAGGGCAGGGAAACTGCTACCTCCGTTATCCTCGTCTGGTTAGGAGGCGGTCCCAGCCACCTTGATATGTGGGATCTCAAGCCGGATGCCCCTGAAGAAATTCGTGGGCTTTTCAAACCGATATCGACAAACGTTACCGGTATTCAGATTAGCGAGCATCTCCCCAGACTCGCACAACAGACCGATAAACTCTGCATTATCCGCTCGATGACCTCGCCAGAGGCGGCACATGAGCGTGGAACGCACTATATGATGACAGGCTATCAACCCTTACCGGGTTTTGCTGTCCCAGGATATGGTGCTGTTGTCTCCAAGCTCAAAGAACAGCGGAGTGCTTTACCTCCCTATATTGCTGTGCCGGCTCCGGTTGCTTATGGGGGCGGCGGATTTTTAGGCGCGTCGCTCGCACCTTTCTCACCCGGAGGAAACCCGGCAAGCAAGAATTTCAAAGTGCGGGATTTAGAACCTCCGAAGGAAGTTTCCTTTGAACGCGTTGAACGTCGCCGCTCATTACGCCAAGCCGTTGATGCCGCTTTTAAGAAATATGAGGCAGGCAATCCGGCTGCTGAAGCAGTTGATAGTTTCTATACTTCCGCTTACGACCTCATGAGTTCCACCGATGCACGGGCTGCGTTTGATCTCAGCAACGAATCCCGTAAAACGCGCGATGCGTATCAACGGAATACCTTCGGACAGAGTTGCCTCCTTGCCAGAAGACTCGTTGAGGCAGGGGTTAACTTCGTCACTGTCAGTAATGGTGGATGGGACAACCACAACAACATCTTCGCATCGTTACCGGGGAAGCTCACCGCTTTTGATCGGACAATGGCTACCTTAATCGAAGACTTGAGTGATCGCGGATTGTTGGAAACAACCCTCGTTTTGGCTATGGGTGAATTTGGGAGAACTCCGGTCATTAACCGCGACGGCGGACGCGACCATCATTCCCGTGTTTTCTCGATTATGTTAGCTGGCGGTGGAGTCCGGGGTGGGCAAGTCGTTGGTGCTTCAGATCCGCTCGGCATGGAACCCGCAGAGACCCCAGTACGCCCGGAAGATTTGTCAGCAACGCTCTATCGATGCCTCGGTATTGATTATAATCAGCACCTGGAATCGCCGGATGGCGTTCGCATTGTTCTCTCACGTGGCGGTAAACCCATTCGCGGGGTTCTCGCGTAATTAGCAATCGGCAGTCGGCAATTAGTGGTCAGTACAGGAGGTTTCTGATTAAATCAAACACTTCTTTACGGATTGCTGAAAGGGTTGCGAGGCAACCCATACTGACACCTGAAAGCGAGCGAAGTGAGCGACCTGATAGCCGATAACCATTACCGAGGTCTAAGCATGGGTAGAAGGCTTCGCAGTATAAGAACGTTATTAGCAGCGTCCTACATCATCTTTGCAACGTCCCTCTGTTTTTCAGCAGCTCCTCTTTCCCCGATCTGGTCCCTTGAATTTAGTCCCGATGGCAAGACACTTGCTGTCGGCAAATATCAGTGGGTTGAAATCTGGGATCTGGAAACGCAGCGCGTCATATACACGTATGAACCGCATGCCGGTGAGGTGCGGAGCCTCACATTTTCTTCAGATGGCAGAGCACTCTATACAAGCAGTGGTCTCGCTTCTCGGAGCGGCGAAGTCCGAGTTTGGGATGTCTCCTCTGAAGAACTCATTAAAAGTTTCGAGATTCACGGCGATACCATTGAATCCATCTCACTCAGTCCACGTAACACGACGCTGATTACTGCGAGCATGGATGAGTATAGTGCTGTTATCGACTTAACACGGCTCGATGATACTAACTTTTCGATAGATACACAGGTATCGAAATGGCTCACCCAGCACGTTGGCAGGGTCCTCTGTACTTTGTATCATCCAGAGGGTACTTACTTTGTCACTGGTAGCGAAGATAAGACGGTGAAGGTCTGGGATCCGATCACTTGCACTGTTTTGGTTAACTTGGACGCCAACGATGATGCCGTCTATAGTCTCGCGTATTCAGCCGAGGAAGATGTGATTGTCTCTGGTTCTGCCGATAATACTGTTCGGACGTGGCGTGTTACACCGGCAGGAGATGGCGATCAAGGTGCCGCGGGGCGAAATTCGCTGGAGATGACAGGGGCACTCGTTCGTGAATACAATGGGCATCAAGGTGCCGTCTATAGTGTTGATTCTGGGTTCATCCCGCTTAGATCCGCAAATAATCGGATGACACTGATTGCGTCCGGTAGCGCAGATACTTCGGTAATTATCTGGAGTCTCCGATCCGGCAACCGTTATGAGACTTTCGATGCGTCAACGGATGCTGTTTACGCTGTCCGATTCAGCCCAGATGGCGAATTTGTCGCCGCGGGTGGCAGAGATGGCAAAGTTCGACTCTATAATCTCCGTAAGCGTGCCCTAATCCACGAGTTCTGAGGATGTTTTGGGAGGTCTCACTATGCGAACCAATCCGAGGTTATTTTTTACGGGTCGATACAGCTTCGCAAACATAACCCAGACTCTTTTCACGGTGCTTTTCCTTTCAATCGGTGTCCCTACCTTTGCGCAAGATGTCCCACGGCTCAATTCACTGTTTCCGGCAGGCGGGCAACTCGGAACGACTATCGAGATTGCAATCCAAGGCTCCGATTTAGAAGGAGCACACACCCTTATCATTGAAGGTGAACCCGGTATCACCGCCCAACTTCATCCTGGTGGTGGCGCGGTTGATGACACGTATGAACCCGTCTTTGAGGCGAATTGTGGACAATGCCACGAACTCCGATCGCCAAATAACCGATCAATGACGCCAGCACAGTGGGAAACCACTGTCCGACGGATGGTTACAGAGAAAGGCGCGGAGATCGATACAGAAGCACAGTCCCAAATTATCGCTTATCTGACGTCGGCGGCGAGAGCAAGTGGTGGGTTAACCGCTGAATTGTCAATCGCATCGGATGCCTCGATCGGAATGCGCGAAATTCGGGTCGTCGGTAAGCACGGCACCTCCACGGCGTGGCCCTTTGAGGTTAGCCAGACCCCTGATGTCCTTGAAACAGAGTCGAATAACACGCCAGAGACCGCTACCATTATTAAATTGCCGAGTCTCATTAACGGGCTAATTAATCCGGGTGGAGATGAAGATTATTACGTTTTTGAAGGCGAGAAGGGACAACGGTGTGTGTTCAGTGTCAACGCGTATCGTCTCAACAACATTAGCCAGCAATTTTTCAATCCCACACTCTCTCTTTTCGATGCAAAAGGGGTTGAATTGGCACGGAGTAACGGGTTCTACAGTTTAGATCCACTTCTTGATGTTACACTTCCTGTTGACGCGTTTTATGTGTTGCGCATCCGAGATCTGTTGCATCGCGGCAACCCGGATTCCGTTTATCGATTAACGGGCGGCGTCCTGCCTTACAATACCTATCTTTTCCCCGCAGGTGGCACGCTCCCTAATGAAGATCATTTGTCCAAAGAGGAAGCTGAACGCTTCTACGGACCCCCCACACCTCCGGAAGCAAATATCGTTCAGTGTGTTATTGGCGGCGAGAATCTCCCCCAAACCGAGTGGCAGGTTGAATTGGCTGCAGATGAACAGCCAGGACTCAAGCAGATTCGCACACCTTACGGTATTTTCCCCTTCATCATCAACATACACCCGGAAGCGGTCGAAGAAAATCCGGCAATCCAATCTGCGCAAGAAATAACACCCGAAGCGCGCAGCCTGAAACGGAGTGGAAGGCGACTCTACGGAAAGTCCCCTCAAAATCCTGCGGAAACACCCAAGCAAAAACACCTGCCTGACCGAACCGCAAGGAAAATTAGAGAATCTGAGATTCTGTTTCAAGCGAAATGTACGGCGTGCCATGAACTCCGTTCACCGAGCAATCGTGCACTCTCTGCCGAGGAATGGGAACGCACCGTTACACGCATGTCGAATAAGGAGAACGCCGACATTACGCCGACCGAGCGAGACCGCATCATCGCTTTCGTTGCCCAAGAAGCACAACGTTTGGCGGGGCTCGTCGCGCGCCAACTCGAACACGCACAGCATCTCAAGACCCCGGGCGCACTCAGCGGACGCATCTCAGAACCCGGTGAGGTAGACCACTATCGATTTACCATCTCCGAAGGAACAAGCCTCGGTCCGTGGTGGGTGATCTTTCCGTTTGATAATGTTGACGAGCAGGGATTTGATACCGTCTACCCGCCTGAAGTTGAGATAGATTTCAATAAGGAATACACCGGCAAAGAGGGACGGAAGATCGGGTGGTATAAGACCGAAAGTAGGGGCGAAAATGTCTTCTCGAATGTCCCGGAAGACGATGTCACGGGCTATGCCTTAACCTACCTCGAATCTGACCGCGACCAGAACTATCTCTTATCCCTCGGTTCTGACGATACGATCAAGATTTGGGTGAACGACACGCTTATTTTTAGCAAATACGTCCACCGCCCGCTCCGCCGTGCTGATGATGTTATCCAGTTGCCAGTCTCTAAGGGCAGAAACAAGATTCTGGTTAAAGTTACCAATGGATATGGACCGTGGGGATTTTTCGCAGATATAGGCGGTTATTCGTTGACTGTTTCCGCAGAACGCCTCAATTCGCCGCTGAGTCCCTCACTCACCTTACTCAATGCCGGCGGCGAGGTGTTAGCAAACAATGCCGGGGTTGGTGGGAGGCGTAATGCCATCATTGATTACAGTTTCGATGAACCCGGTGTATACGCTGTTCGCATTGAGGACATCGCTGGCAATGGGGGACCCGGGTACGTCTACCATTTAGATGCACGCCCGACAACGCCGGATTTCGCTATCTCCGTTACACCCGATAACCCGAATATCGGACGTGGTGGAACCGTCCTATTGGAGGTGATCCTGCAACGCCGCGTCGGTTTTACAGAACCGATACGACTCTCGGTTGAAAACTTACCTCCTGACATTACTGCCAGCAAAAGCGCAATTCTCTCCAGTACAGGTGTAACACAAGGATACATAACCCTCACTGCTACGCCCAATGCCGAGTTGACGCATCGTGTTGTTCAGGTCGTTGGTGTCGTCACGACCGCCACTGGCAATGAATTCCGTCGAGCGGCAACACCCGTTGAAGTCTATCGCATTCAAAACAATGACCAGACTGTGCAACGGAAAAACGTTGTGGTCAGCGTTACGGAGGCTGCTTCTATTATACTGTCAACGGAACTGGAGGAGATTGTGGTAACCCCAGACACACCGATTGATATCCCCGTCAAAGTTGAGCGGAGACCAAGTGGCAATCGACAGAACCTGAATCTAACTGCTGTCGGTCTACCCTTTGGTGTGCGGCTCCAACAGCGAACGACTGTCCTCCGAAAGCATGAGACCGAAACCACTTTGAGGCTGATACCGAATATTATTACTGCAGGCACTACCTCCAATCAGTTGCGTCGTAACCCTTTCATCGGCACACAGCAGACGTTCCCATATACTGTTGTCATCAACGCCTCGGTTGGTCGAAGAATTGTCGCAAGCAGTCCTGCCATCAAACTATGGCTTGGAAGCCCCAGAAATTCGGATCAAGATGCGATACTCGGCGGAAATTAGACTTTATGGTAAAGCCCGAAAAATGTGTAGATAGGTGTTCAGTGAACCAACTCTCTATTGCCGCTGGCGAGGTTTTCTAACCTCGCCACTTACAATGTCTGGCAATGTCTGGAAACTGAGAAAACACTTGAATCGTGAGGTACCCCTATGAGAACTTTGAACACTTTACTCGGATTTCTTATTCTCATAACCTTACTATCCGGTTGCAGCGGAAGGCACGTCAATGAACCCCTCCAGAACACAACAGCCGTCCCTGATAAACAGGAGTCCCCAGATATTGTCCTCGTTAACCCTCTCACGGATAATCCGAACAGTCCGAGTCCGAACAACCCGCTCATCAAGGAGTTCGGAAATGTTCCAGAAGTCCGCACCTATCTCCGATTGAAGCAAAAACTCGGACGTGGCATCGGACTGAGCATTGATGAGGCAATAGAACTCTATACTGCAGAAGTCCATCTCTATCCCACCCCTGTCGCAAAGGAAATGCTAAAAGATCTGAAAGTTGACAAAAAGCGATACGAAAGACTCGGAATCCCGGTGCGTCGGCATTTACCCTCCTACATCCTTGATGCCGTCGTTGATGCCAGTAGTGAGCTTTATCAAAATCCACCTGTCGGTGATAAACAGGAGTCCGCAGATTTTGTCTTTGTTAACCCTTTCACGGATGATCCAGACAATCCGAATCCGCACAATCCCCTCGTCAAGAAGTTTGGAGATATTCCGGAAGTCCGCACCTATATCCGACTCCAGCAAAAATTCCGATACGGCATCGGTCTCAACATTAATGAGGCAGTAGAACTCTATACAGCAGAAGTCCATCTCTATCCCTCAGATGCCACAAAATCGAACTTAAAAAGGTGGAAGAAGGACAAAGAACGATACGAAAGACTGGGTATCTTAACGGATGAACCTGTATTGGGGTGGAACATCCCCAGTGAAGCGTGGGATTAATTTCCTTTTTGATATGAAAGGAGTCGATTATGGAACAGGCTGTCGAAATGAAAGTGGATTCACCGAAAACTCTGACGACATTGGTATTTCTTCTGACGCTATTTTCTGTTATTCCCTCTTTCGCGTTATTTTTTGACTTTGATGATAACGAGAAACCGCAAGAATGGAAGGAAGAGGGTGGAAAATGGAAGGTTGAAAACGGTATGTATGTTGGAGAAGAACTCAACGCTGTAGAAGGTGTCACCTTGATTGGTGAAGAAGACTGGAGCGACCTTACCATTGAAGCGACGGTTCGGAAGGCTGAAGGCAACTGGATGGCATTGGTTGTGCGATGGGTGGATGTTAACAACCACTATGGGTTGTGGGTGAATCTCGGGAATAGCACGGCTGAATGGTGGGTTAAAGCTGGGGCGTATGCTCAACAGGATGTTGGCGCGATTAAATTAAATAAGGAAAAATATAAACTTAAAGTCGTCGTCAAAGGCGATGTCTTTGAAGGGTATTACAACGATAAGTTAGTTACAACCATGAAGCATAAGGATCACAAACAGGGCAGGGTCGGGCTTCTGGTATGGCAGGGGAGCTCCCGTTTTGACGATGTAAGCATCACAGGACCAGGGATTCCCGAATTGGCTGTAGATCCCGAAGAAAAATTAGCCTCGACGTGGGCGCGAACGAAAACATTGTATTAAAGTAAAAATAAATTTGACATTTATTATTTTTTGTAGTATACTTAACTCTGTTGCAAAAAAAGAATTGACATTTATCGTTTTTTGTAGTATACTACATACTGTCGTTTGGGGGTGTAGCTCAGTTGGGAGAGCATCTGGTTTGCAACCAGAAGGTCAGCGGTTCAAATCCGCTCATCTCCATCCGGGTTAGCAGACTCGATTTTCATGCTGTAAAAGCGATAATAAGTCAAATTTGGCGAAAATTAGGTTTTTTTGCAAAATAAATTTGACAAAGTTAATTTTTTGTGGTATACTACATATCACTGACAACATCGGAGTAGCTCATTTCGGCGAGCATCTGTCCTGCGTATGGCAGAAAACGGTTCGATCCCGTTCATCTCCATCACCTATAATTGAATAGGTGCTGTTCTTTGACAATTGTATATAGAGGGTAAATCGGTAGAAGAATAAGATTACTTATCAAGCTACTAAGGGCTTACGGTGGATGCCTTGGTGCCAGGAGACGACGAAGGGCGTGACAGACTGCGATAAGCTTCGGGGAGCCGTTTAATAGGCTTTGATCCGAAGATTCCCGAATCGGGCAACCGAGCAGGTTAATCCCTGCTACTCGTGTTTACACGAGGGACAACCAGGAGAAGTGAAACATCTCAGTACCCTGAGGAACAGAAAGAAAACCTCGATTCCCCCAGTAGCGGCGAGCGAAAAGGGAACAGCCCAAACCCGGTATATGTTCAAGCCTGTATGCGTTGTATATCGGGGGTTGTGGGGTTCATTAGGTGTGGATACAGCCACGCCGGGAAGGACCGTGCTTCTAGTCTAATGTCTCTGGAAAGAGCAACCGGAGCGGGTAAAAGTCCCGTGGACGAAAGAAGTGGCGCCTTTCAATGAGTACCCCAAGTACTACGGGATAGACAAACCTGTAGGAATCCAGGAGGACCACCTCCTAAGGCTAAATACTCCCTGGCGACCGATAGTGAACGAAGTACTGTGAAGGAAGTGGTGAAAAGTTCCCCCATTAGGGAAGTGAAAAGCCCCTGAAACCGTATAGCCTACAAGCTGTGGTAGTGCTAAGTCACGCAAGTGACATGCATGACCGCGTGCCTTTTGCATAATGAGCCGGCGACTTACTCTGTGTAGCAAGATTAAACATTTTTGATGTGGAGTCGTAGCGAAAGCGAGTCTGAATAGGGCGTATAGTTGCATGGAGTAGACCCGAAACCAAGTGATCTATCCATAGGCAAGGTGAAGCATATGTAAAAATATGTGGAGGCCTGAACCCACCAATGCTGAAAAATTGGGGGATGACCCGTGGATCGGAGTGAAAGGCTAATCAAACTTGGTGATAGCTGGTTCTCCCCGAAATAGCTTTAGGGCTAGCCTTATGCGTTTGGCAGTGGCGGTAGAGCTCTAATTGGACTCGCGGCCCCACCAGGTTAGCAACTCCAGTTAAACTACAAATGCCATTGTCCTAAGCATGGGAGTCAGTCAGTAGGGGATAAGCTCTATTGACGAAAGGGAAACAGCCCAGACCACCAGCTAAGGTCCCTAAATACACGCTAAGTGGTAAAGGATGTTTTGTTGCTGAGACAGCCAGGATGTTGGCGTAGAAGTGGCAATCATTTAAAGAGTGTGTAATAACTCACTGGTTGAGCGACTTTGCACCGAAAATTTCCGGGGCTAAGCGTGTTACCGAAGCTGTGGATACTCCAGCAGGGGCCCGTCAGGGTTCCGTATGGGGTGTGGTAGGGGAGCGTTCTATAGTAGGACTGAAGGAGAATCGTAAGGCGCTCTGGACGAATTAGAAGTGATTATGCCGGCATGAGTAACGATAAAACAAGTTAAAAGCTTGTTCGCCGAAAGCCTAAGGATTCCTGAGCAAGGTAAATCCTCTCAGGGTTAGTCGGATCCTAAGCCGAGGCCGAAAGGCGTAGGCGATGGGAAGCAGGCGTAATATTCCTGCACCACCATGACGCGGATGAAACTAGGGGAGACGCAGACATTAAGGACTACCAGCTGATGGATATGCTGGGTTAAGCCCGTCGGAGCGCACCAGGCAAATCCGGTGCAATATGCTCCCCAGGGTGAACAGGATTCCGTAAGGATGCAAACTGTCCCCACGGTCTGCCAAGAAAAGAACCTCGAGTTGACAACTCATGGTGACCGTACCGTAAACCGACACAGGTAGGCGAGGAGAGAATCCTAAGGCGCTCGAGAGAACTCTCGCTAAGGAACTCGGCAAAATTACCCCGTAACTTCGGGAGAAGGGGTGCTTTGAGTAAGTGCCGCGTTCTGCGCGATACCGAAAAAAGCCGCAGTGAAATGGCCCATGCGACTGTTTACTAAAAACACAGGTCTCTGCTAAATCGTAAGATGATGTATAGGGACTGACGCCTGCCCGGTGCCAAAAAGTTAAGGTGAGGAGTGAAGGGTAACTGGAAGCTCCGAACTGAAGCTCTGGTAAACGGCGGCCGTAACTATAACGGTCCTAAGGTAGCGAAATTCCTTGTCGGGTAAGTTCCGACCTGCACGAATGGCGTAACGACATGGGCACTGTCTCGGCGAGAGACTCGGTGAAATTGTAATACCGGTGAAGATGCCGGTTACCCATACCAAGACGGAAAGACCCCGTGAACCTTTACTATAGTTTGATATTGGGTTTTAATGTTGCATGTGTAGGATAGGTGGGAGACTTTGAAACTGGGGCGCCAGCTTCAGTGGAGTCGATCTTGAAATACCACTCTTGTTGCATTGGAATTCTAACTCCGGCACGTGAATCCGTGCCGAGGACAGTGTCAGATGGGTAGTTTGACTGGGACGGTCGCCTCCCAAAATGTAACGGAGGCACCCTAAGGTTCCCTCAGTGCGATTGGAAACCGCGCGTAGAGTGTAAAGGCAGAAGGGAGCTTAACTGCGAGACGGACGCGTCGAGCAGATGCGAAAGCAGGGCTTAGTGATCTTACGGTGCTGTGTGGAAAGGCCGTAACTCATTGGATAAAAGGTACTCCGGGGATAACAGGCTAGTCGCCCCCAAGAGCTCATATCAACGGGGCGGTTCGGCACCTCGATGTCGGCTCGTCACATCCTGGGGCAGAAGCATGTCCCAAGGGTTCGGCTGTCCGCCGATTAAAGTGGCACGCGAGCTGGGTTTAGAACGTCGTAAGACAGTTCGGTCCCTATCTGGTATGGGCGCAGGATATTTGAGAGATGCTGCCCCTAGTATGAGAAGACCGGGGTGGACGTACCTCTAGTGTGCCAGTTGTCACGCCAGTGGCACCGCTGGGTAGCTATGTACGGAGTGGAGAAACGCTGAATGCATCTAAGCGTGAAGCCCACCTCAAGATAAGATATCCCACAACGTTAAGTTGGTAAGGCTCCTTCGAGATAAGAAGGTTGATAGGCCAGATGTGTACACCGTGTGAGCGGTTCAGCTAACTGGTACTAATAAGCCGAGGGCTTGATAACTTCTTTCATTCTACCGACCCCTCACACATATACAATTGTCAAATATTCTTGTAACGGCTCAGATATAAAACTGAGCCATACAAACAATTTTCCGGTGGCTATAGCGAAGGGGAACCACCCGTACCCATCCCGAACACGGTAGTTAAGCCCTTCAGCGCTGATGATACTTCGGGGGCGACCCCGCGGGAAAGTAGGTCGTTGCCGGGAATCCTCTCGAAAGGCAGGTTCATCACCTGCCTTTTTTTTTGAGTCCTTCCATCAATTTCAGGGTCATTCAGTTTTTCTGTAGGACCAGAAACACCCCAGCAAAAACACCTCGCCTCTTTAGAGTGTCTAAGTCATTCTAAAATCTACCATATTTTGACTTTTTGGTTGATTATAATGCACAATTAAGTTCTAAAAAGACTATAAAAGAATAAAAAAAATTAAAGGATATATTGGCTTATTATAACTTTATAAGTAAACTATCTTTCAAGCAAATCGTTTCTATACCACAGGATGCATAAAATTATGAGACGTAAACTGAAGTTGACCTTACTGAATCGAAACATCTACGCATGAACAGTTGGCAGGCGTTGAAGTCTCGTCAACGAACATGGAAAGTTTACCTAATTCTTCATGAATTAACGTTTACCCATATATTAAAAGGAGCATACCCATGAAATCCTATTGTGGAAGCCTCATAGCAATCGTTTCCGTGTTGATAGCCGGTATTATCGGATGTTCAGATACCGACGAACATACCCACCAATTCGGTGATACAGATGGAAATCTCGCCTCAGCAAATCCAATCGCAGTTGACGCAGGTGACGAAGAATCAGCAGTGCAACTCGGCCTTACCGATACATATGATAGTATCCGAGCTGGGGCACATCTTATTCTCGCTTACGATGCAGCGACCAATTCCTTTAAAGGCACTGTTAAAAATACCACCGGTGCAATTTTACCCCAAGTTCGCGTCGAAGTTCACTTATCGAACGGTGTAGAACTCGGACCGACAACACCCACAGACCTCGCTCCCGGTGAACAAATACCCGTTACGCTGATGGCAGAGGGGCCACCCTTTGACAGGTGGACGGCTCACCCCGAAGTCGGCAGCGGCGGCGAAGGTGGTGGTGAAGGCGAAGGCGAACACGGCGGTGAAGGCGGCGAAGGCGAACACGACGAAGGCGGCGGCAATTGATCGTAGTGTAGTTGGAATGCCTCTTCAGAGAAGCACTATATATTAATTACGGCTTTTCTGTAGAGGCAAATCATAATATATTATATTTCATTTTCATGAAAAAATACGGATTGGAGACCTCCGACCTTTAGGTGGGGGAGGAAAATCCGCCCTCGTGTGTAAAGCTACAGCGTTTTTTTCAAAAAACACTTGACATTCTCAGTCTATTGTGGTCTAATAGATGTATCACGTTGGACCAGCATGTTCAGCGTCACCGCAAGGTGGCGTGCTGGTCCTACCCACTGAACAGGGGTTAAAGACGTGAGACGTGAAACTCCATGAAAAAACGAAAACAGAATCGCAGAACGTATCAATATCAGATACGCGAACATCCTCAGAATATGCGTTTGGGCAATATGTTCGATGACCTTGAAGATGTCCATAACCACTTCTTGGCAGTGGGGAAGCGATACTACCGAATCTATGGTAAGTACGCCGGTAGGTATCGGTTGCAACCGCACTTGACGAAGTTGCTCGAACGCACGCATCAACATTGGGCATGGATACCGAGGGATACGCTCGACGCTGTGATTATCCGTATCCATATCAGTTACGAAAGGTTCGTTGAGTGGATAAAAAAGGGTAGACGCGGAAACCGACGTGTCGGCCCCCCGAAGTTCAAACGCCGCGGCAAACTCCGTTCTGCGAAGTTCCAAACAGGCTACAAGGTTTGGGTGAAACCCCAAGACGGAGAAAACTCTCCAATTCCTAAAGGCACGGTTCGCCTGTCTTTCAAAGAATGGTCGGAAGATAAACAGAAGTTTGTTTTGTTCGCAGGGATATCTTGTACCACCATCACCGCGATTGGCATGGGAACGTCCGTTATATCCAAGTCGGCAGGGATGCTGCCGGTGAGTATTGGCTGTATGTCGTGACAGATAATACATCCAAAGAAGTGCTGTCCGCTACAGGTGAAAGCGTAGGGGTAGACTTCGGTATGGAGACATATCTGACACTCAATACAGGCGAGAGAATCCAACATCCCCAACCCCTGAAACACTCCTTGACCCAACTCCGAAAACTCAACAAAGCTGTGAGCCGAAAGGTTAAAGGTTCTGGGAATTGGTGGCGTGCGGTGAGAGACCTCGCACGGATTTACACCAAGATAGCCAATCAACGCAAGGACTGGCACTACAAACGTGCGACCGACCTCTGCCGCCGGTTTGATACGATTGTGACCGAGACACTGAACCTTGAGGCAATGAAACGTCTTTGGGGACGCAAAGTCTCTGACCTTGCCTTCGGTCAATTTGTTGAGATATTGGCGTTCAAGTGTATCAAACATAATCGTGAGTTTGTTCAAGTCGGACAGTGGACACCTACCACGAAACCGTGTTCGGATTGTGGACATCCCAACGAAAATCTTTCACTTTCGGATCGGCAGTGGACCTGTCCTGAATGTGGATCAGACCACGATCGGGATGTCAACGCTGCGATAAATATCTTGAGGGCCGCCTTGGGTCCCTCTGTGGAGCAGACATAAGACCTTCGCAAGAAGGCAAACTGCTATGAAGCACAAGCCCCAACCTTTAGGTTGTGGGTGCCTTGACTAACTCATACAACGCATGCGTTTAAAAAGGAGCATACCCGTGAAACGCAGTTTTGGAACCCTCACCCTACTCCTATCTGTCATATTGATGGCAGCAACTATCGGTTGTGAACGGACAAACCAGCAAATGATACCCGTAGGACCATCGGATGAAACGATGCCCATGGGGCCGGCAGACGACGAAGAGTCGTCAGTCCGATACGGTCTTACCGATACTTATGACCAGGTCCGAAACGGTGCCCATCTGGTTCTGTCCTATGATGCGGCGATGGATGCCTTTACAGGTGATGTCACAAATACGACCAATGGGATCTTAACGCAAGTTCGCGTCGAAGTTCATCTATATGACGGTACAGTCACCGTTGATGAACTCGGTCCAATGCTAACGCCGAACGTGCCGAACATTGACCTCATGCCCGGTGAATCGCACGCTGTCACACTTCCAGCCATGGGCCACTCCTTTACCGAGTGGGTAGCACACTCCGAAGTCGGCCCAATGAGTGCTGGGGGTGGTGAAGGCGGTGCTGAAGGACCCGAAGGGACTGAAGGTGCTGGGGATGGTGAAGGCGGTGGTGAACACGGCGAAGGACCTGAAGGCGGCGGTAATTAAGCCAAGCACTTCCGTTCGGAAAGGGAGCAATACACCAATTGCTCCCTTTTTCTTATTTTTCAGAAGGAGATACTCAGCCATGAATCCTACTTGCAATATTCTTGCTACAAGTGTTATCCTGTTAATGGTGAGTCTAATGGGATGTTCAAAGAAAGAAGAACTCTCTGCGCGCGATGAGGGTGAGGAATCTAACGTTGAGCTCACATTGAACGATCAATACGATAAAATTCGCAACGGTGCCCGACTCATTTTAAATTACGACGCACAAAGTAATTCCTTTAAAGGCACCGTAGAAAACACGACGAGTGAAACTTTGAAACGCGTCCGTGTGGAAGTTCACTTGTCGAACGGAAAAGAACTCGGTCCGACGACACCTGGAGACCTCGCTCCCGGTCAGAAACGGGAAGTCCTGCTCGCCGCAACAAGTCCTAACTTCGACAAGTGGACAGCACATCCTGAGGTTGGTGACGGCGAACACGGTAGTGGTGAAGGGCGCGGTGAACACGACCGAGAAAGCAACGAACACGGTAGCAGTGAAGGGCGCGGCGAACATGAACGAGAAGGTGAAAGTGGACACAAGTAAGTTCTCTAAGGTCCCAGCGTGGTAGGGCAGCGACTTCGCGTCTCCGCCCTACCTACTGTTTTGTCCTAAAACTTCCATGAAACTAACACAGTATTACACCCCAGAACGATATTACGCTTCCCTCCTTACATTAATATTACTGTTCGGGATTCCAACACTGGCATCTGCTGCAAAGCTCCCTGAAAGTATCCTCAAAAACGGCGATTTCGATCTCAACCTTGAAGGGTGGCACCACTGGACACACGCCGATGCCGCCGCGCTTTTTCAAACCGAGGGCAAAAGGGCAGAGCCAATCGTCGGGAAAAAAGTCGCTTATATCAAAATCAGTAAGGCAGGTAACGCCGTGTGGCATGTCCAGTTCTATCAGCAACCCTTCACGCTGGAGAAAGGCACCACCTATACCTACAGTTTGTGGGCAAAAAGCGAAAAGCCGAGAACTGTCGTAATGCGCATCCTTCATCAAGGGGCTCCGTGGAATGAATATGCTCGGCAAACAATCAATCTGTCTGAAACGTGGAAGGAATTCTTCATCACCTTCAAAATGACAGCAGATGATGTGAATACACGCGCCGGCATTATTATGGGTGGACAAAAAGTGGATGTCTGGCTCGATCATATCCGGCTCTATGAAGGCGAGTTCATCAGCGATATTGAAGGTGCAGAACCACAACCCGTTGAACCCGCAGACAAATTAACAACCACTTGGGCAGCCCTCAGAACGTTGTAGGAGCGATCTCCCGATCGCGACGCTTGCTAACTGCTGACCGCTATACCCAATTCCATTTCCCTTGCATCTGCGTCCAAAACATTATATAATGTATATCGGTGTCAAATGGAAGTAGCGAGTTGTTTTGCTCCTACCGGAAGAATAATTGCCCATCATGAGTTTGCAAATCCAGGAGGTGAACCGATGAAACTTGGTTTATTTTTTACGCTCTTTTGCGTGGCATCTGTTTTTTTCGCGTCCGCGCCTATAGAGATGACACATGCACAATCCCTTGAAGACGGGTTAGGAGGACATTGGACTTTTGATAAGGGCGATACCGATGCCAAGGTCGCCAAAGATGCCCTCGGTGAAAACGATGGAGAGATTAAGGGTGCCCCGAAAATTGTAGAAGGCATTGTCGGAGACGCACTCAGTTTTAACGGTAAGGAAGATTATGTCGTCATGGGAGCCGCCACCACAGGGCAGGATCTTACCTATGCAATGTGGATTAAACCTGCCGCCCTACCCGAAGGTCCGAAGGTTATTATCTGGGACGATGATCCACAAGGCGGTGGTGATTCGTGGCTGGAACTTTTAGCGGATGGCACGATACAAACCCAAAGAGGTGGCGATGGGTTCGGTGTTTTCAAAACTGAGACCGCTGTCGAAGCGGACGAATGGACGCACGTAACGTTTGTTGCTGCTGGCGAAGACGAGAAAAAGTTCCTCTACCTCAATGGTGAGCTTGATGCCGAGGCGGATGGGAAGATAAACAGTCGCGATACGCGCAGCCATGTTGTTGTTGCAGTCGGGCACGATCGCAATGCCTTTATCAAACCGTTCTATTTTGACGGTCTGATTGACGATGTCGCAGTCTATCATCGTGCCTTGGATGACAAAGAGGTCATGGAAAATTACCAAATCGCCTTTGATGTTGAACCCGCAGGGAAACTCGCTGTCACATGGGGTGCAATCAAAGCGCATTAAGTTTTTTGAATCGGCGGCTGAGTAGATCGCATCTTACCTTGGTCGCCTTCAAAGCAGCAGAGGCTTCATACGATGTCAAAATTATACACTGAAATCCCTCAAAAACTGCAGCAATTTATCAGCGAACAGAAAATCTTCTTCGTCGCAACAGCAACAGCCGATAGCAGAATCAATCTATCTCCCAAGGGCATGGATTCGTTGCGTGTTTTGGGTCCAAACCGTGTCGCTTGGTTAAACGTAACGGGAAGTGGGAATGAAACCGCCGCACACGTTCAGGAAAATCCTCGAATGACGCTTATGTTTACCGCCTTTCAGGATAACCCCACGATCCTCCGACTCTACGGCACTGCGAAGGCTATCCACAAAGATGATGCCGAATGGCAACTACTCTTTCCGTTGTTCAAGCCGCTGCCGGGGGCAAGACAAATCTTTGACCTCAGTATTGACCTTGTGCAAACCTCTTGTGGGATGGCTGTCCCGCTTTATGATTATATCGGTGAAAGGGAACAACTAAACGCGTGGGCAGCGAAAAAGGGTGAAGAAGGTGTGGAAACATATTGGAAAGAAACCAATCATACCAGCCTTGATGGGAAACCGACCCGTTTCGCTTAGCAACTTGTGTCGATCCCCAACCGAGGTAGGTACGGTTTCCAACCGTACCGATCTAAAGAGGTGGGATTTCATATCTCATCAATCTTTTCGCCAGCGAGGAAGAATCAAGAGACCCATAGATAAAAAATGAGATTATCGCTTACTGTCATCATCGCATTCCTTATATCACTCTCATCTGTCACACACGCACTTCCACCGGATCCCGAACTCCAAAGCGCGATCCAAACTGCTCAACAGTTCGCCAATCTCAAATCGAGATATACCTCAAGTGAAATAACGGAATGTGTGACCGATAGTTTTGTTACCATTGCCAAGAATTGGCGAAACTTACCCTCCGTGCATCGACAGAAGCTGAAAGGACTTTTCCTTCGACCCGGACTTCCGGGGAGTTTCTTCGGTGAAATAGTACTGCCAGAAAGGTTCGACACGCCACATTTTAAATTCCATTACACGCGGGTCGGACCGCATGCACCACCACTTGAGGATTTCCACCCGCGCAATGGCGTTCCCGATTATATCGATCTCTGTGCCGATGCAATGGAACGCGCATATCACGTCCAAATCGACCTAATGGGATTCAAAATCCCTTACATCGACTTTTGGGCGGCACAAAACGGCGGCGATCATAAATATGATGTCTATCTCTTTACCTTTCCCGCACTCGGGATCACGACTGCGGATTGGTTTGAAGGACGCGTCTTGTCTACCGCACTGACGGTCGCACCCTATTTCATGATCAACTCCCGTATCTATGATTACGTCGGAAAAGCGGAGGGGATCCGCTATCTTGAGACAACCTGTACACATGAATTCCTGCACGGGGTCCAGTTCGGATATAACGCCTATATGCCGACATGGTTCATGGAAGCATCCGCAACTTGGATAGAAGTCATGACTTACGATGGCGGACTTATTGATGATGGCGATACGCTCCCGGATCCCGATGAACCCAACGAAACCAATTCCTATAACTACTATATCCATCAACTCCGCCGCTGGTTTCTCATCCCAGACATTTCCCTTGAGAGTCGCATCGGTGACCATGAGTATGGTTCTGTCATCTGGGCGTTATATATGGCAGAACGGTTCGGGTACGACATCATCCGCCAATTTTACAGAAACACCACCGATGGCACTTATCGCGAAATGGGCAATTTCTACGACGTTTTTACCGACAACGGCACAACCCTCGCTGAGGCGTTCAAGACCTTCACGGTATGGAACTATTTCACGCATACCCGTGCCAATACGGCAACCGGGATGCGCGGCTACAGAAACGCACATCGTTTCCCACCGATCGCTATTCATCCTAATGATGTGCACACAAGTTATCCAGTTCGCGCCGATTTCGATTCGGAATCGATGCCTGAGCATTTCTCGTCACGCTATATCGTCTTCCGTCCTGCGGGGATTATGCCGGAATTCGCGGTCAAGATTGATGGTGCCGATCTCGCGCCAATAAACCTCCAACACCTCGCACCTGATGATCGACAGAACATTCAAAGTGAATTGCAGCGACACGCAGCGACCGGTTTACGCGGATGGGCTGCCAAGTTTATCCTCAAGAAACGGGATGGGACCACTGAGATCAGAGAGGCGTTTACCTATCACCGTTCCCAAGAAGCACAGATAACCTTCAAAGATTTCGGTGGAGACATTCAGGAGATTGCGCTCATCTTAATTAATATGCATCCCGATGTTGAGCGCGTTGTGATTCCGGGTGGGAGTTTCGGTGGTTTTGTCAGTTATATGGCAGGTGCTCCACCAACGGGTACGCTTTCAGATGCGCAGGTCGTTCAAGGGACGAATGGACCCCTTGTGAAGTGGGATGTTGATAATCCATCGGGGATTCGGGAGGTTGCAATCGTGCGAAAACGGTATATGCTACAGAATGAAACCGATGTCCCGTTGCCTTTTCAGAATCCCGATGAAGTGCTTGCTGCTGCCGACCGAGATGGAAACGGTATCCCCGAAGACGATATAACCATCGTTGGACGGGTTGATGTCACACAAACACAATTTGAAGATCCTACTGTCTTTGAGGGAATTGATGTCACCAGCGAGTTTTTTGATCCGAACAACCTCCACTACTATTATGCTGTTGTGCCTGTCGACGCAATGGGGTTTATGGGTACACCGAATATTGTGCCGAACAGCATCACGCCAAGTGTGGACACCGTGAGTGGCGCACCTTCTTTCTTTATTCATACCCAACCACACGGCGTGGGAGAATGGAATGTTGAAGTCCAAAGCACGCAGCCGCTGCAGGCTTCACCGCACTTGACGGTGGAGGGTCCGAATAGAAATGAATACACTGTCTTTCTGACACAAAAAACCGAGACGAAATGGTTCGGGACACTCCACACGAACGGTTTTCCACCGACGGGTATCTATCTCTATAAAATTCAGGGACAAACTGCTGCTGGCATAACAGGCACTCGGATTTGGCAGGGACAGACCTTCAATTATGTCGCAAACAGTCAGAACCGAAATGTCATCGTCGCGCCGAACCCGCTTTATGCCGGACAGGGTAAACATCTCACCTTCTATCCGAAGGGCTTAACCGTTGAAATTTACGATGCTTTGGGAAACTTAATTAAAGTGCTGGATGGTGCTTCCGAGTGGGATTGCACGAACGCGCGCGGCGAAATGGTCTGCACCGGATTATACTTCTTCCGGGCAACCGATGGGAACGGGTTCCAAAGCACCGGCAAATTCTGTGTGGTGAAATGATGAAAAGTTATAACTTACCACCTGTATCCACTTATAACCCTAAACCTGAAAACCGAAAACCGATAGCCATTTTATTTTTCTTGCTGTTCCTCTGTAGTTGTGGAGATGAGGGACTCGTTGACCCGCACGGCGAAACAACGCTTCCACCACCTAAGACAACGGGTTTCCAAGCGATCGATCTCCCAACGGCTCCGGGTTCCGCGTGGACTTATGTCAATGTTGACACCGATCAGGAATTTACGCTCCGAGTTGAAGGCACACGCGATATCGGTGGCACAACGCATCGACAGTTGACCATCAGTGGGATTACCACCGATGACCCTGACCAACTCAGGGTTGACGCTGTTGACCACTTGGTAGCGAATGCATATTATTTGCGGATAGACACCGAGTTTTTTGACGGATTTCCGTTCCCAATTTTTGCTACCTACTTTTTTAAGACCCATCAAGCGTTGATGGAATCCGCGTTTGACATGTATCTGCCGAGCGTCGATAGTCCGGGCTTCCTCCAAATATCTCACCGAAAGCATTTTCCGTCGCGTCGTCTATTGGATTTTCCGTTGGAAGTCGGGAAAGAGTGGGTAGTTTTTGAAAAGACTGCTGGAATACCGGTCACGGTTACACGCTTTGTCGTGAGCGATAATGAACGGGTTACCGTTCCCGCGGGTAGTTACACGACTTATGTCGTTCACGAAGAGGTCGTTTACGGGGATAGTCCAGAGCCATCGGTTTTCTTGATTAGTCCACCCGCAATTTATTGGATTGCGCCATCCGTTGGGGTTGTCCAGTATCGTTACAGCATCTACCGTGCCAGCGGTGAACCGTCATCACGAACCTTCGCTTTGAAAAGTGTACATCTACCGCTACCGAATACGGATTAGGTTTCTGCACAATGAATAGCCACCTATCACATAGAAACGTCCCGATTACCATCATCGGCGGCGGGATACACGGTGTGTCTATCGCAATTCGATTGATCCGTGATGTACCAGCGGCAGCGAAAAGCCTCGCGATTGTCGACCGACATCCGCAGCCCCTTACCCAATGGCGGTGTAAAACAGAACGCCAAGGCATGAAATTTCTCCGCTCACCCGCTGTTCATCACATTACTTCCGATGCGCTGGGTATCGTGGAATACGCCGAACGTCACAACCGAACCAATGAATTAGCACCCCCGTATTCGCAACCCTCTACACAACTTTTCTGGGATTTCTGCAACGGCGCGCTTGCGGAATCGGGATTACAAATCGCTCCTACAAAGAACAGCGTCTATTACCAGTTTGATGTAGCGGAATTGCGGTGGGATAAAGGGGCAGGCAGGTTTCCATTCCGCCTCATCTCAACAAATAGTGAAGGGTTTCGGAGCCGTTGTGTTATCCTCGCCATCGGAACCGACGACTGCGCTTACGTTCCACCTGAGTTTGTCCAGTGGCGACACCGATATCCCGATCAGGTTTTACACGCTTCCGAATTTACTGTGGGTTGTGAGGATAAGCGAGACGATAAGGGAAACCAAATTGTTATCGTTGGTAGTGGTTTGACGGCGGGGACGCTTGCCAAAAGTCTCAGCGAACGCGGGCATAACGTGGCACTGATTGCTCGGAAGCAGTTGAAGACGGAGCAGTTCGATTTCCCACCCGTGTGGTTGGGTCCCAAAGCACTCGCCGAATTTGCAAGCGAAACCGATTTTCAGCGGCGTTATGAGACGATTCAACAGAACAGGGGGGAAGGGAGCATCACTCCCGATATTATGGAGGCTTTACTGAATACCCCGAAGGTTGACATCTATTCTGAGACCCGTGTCCATAACATTACCACGGCGGACGAATGTTTACCTGTCCAAAGGCTGCGGATTGAAACGACGCGTGGTGTTATGACGAATGTGTCACGTATCATCCTTGCGACGGGGTATAGGTTCAATCTGCGTCGTTACGGATTTTTAACGGAATTACTCACACACCACCAGGTCCCGCTTGTCTGCGAACACCCACGACTTGATGCCGATTTACAACTCCATCCCATCGAAAATCTATTCGGGTCTGGCACGATCGCGCAACTTCAGGTAGGTCCGGCTTCAGGCAACATCGCTGGCGCGAGCCTTGCGTATGAACGCCTTCGAGAGAAGTTACTTTCGCATCTGTAGGCACATTTTCTAACCATCCTACCCCCTTACCGAAACACAAAGGAAGATCGCAGGGCAACCTAAAAAACCGTAGCTCGTAACGTAGTGGAGAGCGGGTCTACGGAAAGTAACACTAAAGTTCCATGCTTCTTCTCCGAACCGCAAGGAAAAATTAAAAATTATCGTGTCAACGCGTATGCGACGACGTTCATTCCCTGTTTAAATGCCCAAGTTCGTTGTTCCTCACCACCGGGTTCACACGGTCTACCTTCCCACGCACAATTCAGGTCGCTCGGAGAAAAATAAACAATCACGCGGTCGTCATCCATGATCGCTTCGTCGTAATCCGAGATGTCGGGAATACGCTTATCACCGCCGAGGTACTCATCGTGATCATAGAGAGTATGGTAAATCGGATGACTCATCTCCAGTCGTTCAAAATTCTTTTCCGGATAGACCTGCCGCATCGTTTGATAAATATGTGGGCGCAAACCGCCGCGAAGATTGTTGAGTCGTACATCACAATCTTCGACGTGAAGGAAGCCTCCCCGTTCAAAATAATCTCTCAACTTTCGGATCTGTTGCGGAGAAAGCCGAATCCCGGTATGTCCTGTCATATAGAGGAATGGATACGCGAATAAACCTTCATCGTCAATGTCAACATATTGCGGATTTTCTCTTACCTCCACATCAATTGTCGTACTTTCAGCGAGGATCTTAGAGAATTGCAAGTCCGATTGCCAGTAATAGTAGTTGACAATATTTGTATACCAATCGCCACCGGGGTATTTGAGTCGAACGAATGTAAACTTCTCGCCTGTCGGATTCATCTCAGGATAATGATGATCGATTCTCCCATATCGTCCGTAGTGATAGTCCCCTGCGGCATCATAAGGGAGATATTCTCGGAACCGCCACTGAGGGTATGCAGGCAGAATCAGC
This sequence comes from Candidatus Poribacteria bacterium, assembly GCA_965208635.1. Lineage (GTDB taxonomy): Bacteria > Poribacteria > WGA-4E > WGA-4E > WGA-3G > WGA-3G. The sequence continues at coordinate 1,928,458 of OZ242349.1, read as the reverse complement.
TTATCCGCGGCGAGTGCGGAGGCGGCAAGTCCAACGGAGCCTTTGAAAAAGGAGCGTCTCGACAGCGGTGTCGATTTCGATTCCGTGCCGGATATGGATTTCCGATGTTCGTTACCAGCATCCGATTTCTTTCGGGGTTCCGGGTGTCCATTGTTATTTGACATGACCTTTCCTCCTGTTTCGATTCCTATTGTAGCCAAGCGTATCTTTTCTTCTGCTACCCACTCACAACGGTTTATTGTGTTTAACAATATTTTCACCCTATTGTAACTTAAAACCGCGAGAAAATCAAGATCGCATCCGAAATTGCACGTCCCTGTTGTCTCGGTATTGGACGTACCCGACGATTCCCGCGGGCGGTCTTCGTATTCCTCTCTGCTCGTGCCTTTTTCAGTTCCAGTTTATCACGAGAAACCGATTTCAATCCATCTTTGGATTCGAGCTTGTCAGCATTTTTCTGTTTAACGCTCACAATCTCATCTCGAATTACGAGCATTGATGAATTGCCCCCATCGAGATTGAGAGCGTCTGTCGCACCCCATTCCAGAAACAGTTCTGCAAGCCGTGATAACATAACACCGCGGCGGACGCCTGCTTCTGTTGCTGTGATCGTCACAAAGAGAAGCGTCCCGTCCGCCTTTTTACCGACGGCTGTCCGTGGATGCCAGAAACTGTGAAACGCCCGATCAAAGCCTTCTTGTTCATACGCTTTCGTAGAAAGTGCGATGCCATCCTGTAGTAGTAATGGACCACCGCCGACAATATGTGTGAAACTTGACCATAACTCGCTGTCCCCGACACGTTCAGGGATAATTGCCTCATGAATCTGCACCGCATCGCCTTCTGCGATATGGGTTAAGAGATCCTCGCGCCTTTTACCACTCGCAGACAAAACGTAACCGTCAGCAGGAATACGCGAACTCCCCTGTCCGTTGTGGATGCTGACGATCTCGCCGTTTCTCACAACGGCTTCTACGCCATCGGGCATCGTCAAGGTCACTACGTGAAAATGCGGGTGATAAATTACCAATTCGTTTCTGCCGCGGCTCCGGTTCATACCGTCAACTGGTACTATTTTTCCGTTCGGTAAGACGAGTTCCAGCCGCAGTGCTATTCGGTCGATGTACGCTTCGATTCTTCCGTCAAACGTTTGAAGTCCGATCACCGCTCTGCCCTGTTCCGGTTCACTTCTCCATTCACCTTCAATCTTCAGCGCGCCAACGGACTCGCCACGAAACGTACCCGCCATCTCAAAAAAACCGCCGTTTATCGCAGCGAGTGCCTTGTGCCGCCGCGCAAGCGACACCAGTGTTTCAGTCCCGATCCCCGCACTCAACGCTCGGTATGGACGGATGTCCACAGCCTCTGGCGATACCGAGAGAATGTTCGTCAGCATTCCCTTGTCCTGTATTTGTCGGTGGGTAATTCCTCGCGCAACCGATTTTGTCACATCCGTTTGTTCACGATCCGTAAAGGAACGGAAATAATCGGTTATTTTGTTGACGGCTCCCGTCTGTCCTAACCGAATACCGATACCGAGGATCAGCAGAAAACCAACGATTGTCCACGTGCGCGGATAACCTCTGATGAAACGGAAGCATCGCCGTCCTAAATAGGCAATATCAAACACTTTTTAACTATTGGGTTTCTGAGCTGCCCTCCGCTACGCTTACGGGCAGGTTTTCGGCAAATTTTTACTGGGTTTGTGAATATTGACGATTCTTTTCTTCGTAAACCAAAATTGTAGCCTGCAACAACGGCGCAGGCGAATTTAGGGGACGCATCCGATAGTTCTAACGCCCGTTATTTACCCGCAAGGTAAATTAAAAAAGTAAATTAGAAATCCGTTCCTCCCATTCATCGCATGTTGCGTGGGTACGCCGCACCGAGGCACCTATATAGTTCGTCGGATCTCGAAGTGCCTCACGCTGCGGTTCCGTCAACTTGTCAAGGAACGGACGAAACGTTTCATCTTCCCACAATAATGTCGTTAAACTCTTTCCAGTCTCGTGTACCTGTCCGATTAACTTTCGGGTATGGTCGTAGGCATCGGGAAATCCGTAATATGCCATCAGCAGATAGATGGGTTCTGCAATCGTATCCTCTGCGCTCAGGGCGAGGTTACGCCGCATGTTATCCGCTTTGACATCCATTTCCTCCAACGCCCGCCGAAGCCGATAGATAGAATAATCAAACGCCGTGAACAGTTCCGTCACAAAACGGCTTGATGCCGAATTCGTCAGGTCGCGTTGATGTTCGAGGATGCTATCCATAAAGACGGTCTGCATGCGTGGCACAAACGCCTTCCACAAACTTTTGATATTCTCATAAGCCTCTGGGTTCACTTTATGCGGCATCGTCGATGAACCTACCAATTGGGGATTGTACTTCCTGCCGACCTCAGCGATTTCAGTCCGATAGAGGTGTCGCATATCGTCTGCGAAGTTCGCAAGCACGGTGTACGCCGCCGTAATCTGATAAGCAAGATCAGAGATAAACTCCGGCTCGACACACTGCGTTGAAGTATGTGTATCCGACGGCTTCAAGCCGAGCAATTCAAGGAAATCCGCCTCAATCTGTTCGGGGTGTTCATGAATCAACGTCAGTCCGTTGAACGCACCAACCGCCCCTGAAAATTGACCACGCAGGTTTTGTCCCGCTCTGTGGATCTCTTCGATTCGGGTGCCGAGACGACTCACATAAAGTGCCAGCGCATAACCGAATGTCGTCGGTTCGGCGTGCTGACCGTGTGTCCTACCGATTTGCACTGTCTCCGCATGCTCACGCGCCAGAGCAATCAATTGCTGTTCCAGAGCGACCAAGTCAGGAATGATGACGTTTTCGGTGAGTGCTTTAAACCGCAATGAAGTCGCGGTATCCAGGATATCCGCAGAAGTAGCGAACAAATGGACGTAAGGGCGCGCTTCGGGACTAATGTTCCGCCGAATCACATTGACGAGTGAGCGGATATTGTGTCGGATACGGGACTGTTCCTCGTAGACCTCTTCCGCCGTTACCATGTCTACCGCTTGCTCCACCTCATCAGCGATCGCGGAAGTGCAGACCCCGTAGTTTGCCAAGGTGCGTACCAACGCCGCCTCCACCTTCGCCTGATATGTGACATATCCTGCCTCAGAGACATACGGCAATAACCGTTTCATAAAAGTGGGGTCACTGCCGTAGTATCTAAAATCCAACGGACTGACGGCTTCATAAAGTTCCATAAAATATTTTCTCCATTCGAGCGGAGCGAACTCCACTCCTTTATCTTTGTTTTTCTTTCCAATTATACACGCGATTCAGGCGAATGTAAAGCGTTGTTTTCCTGTAGGAGGGATTTCCGAATCCCGACATATCCTATCCAATCAACAGATGGCGAGATTTCTAACCTCGCCTTATCCCTAACCGCGGTAGGTGCGGTAGACCCCCCTCTCATCCTGAAAATCCTATAATCCCGTAAATCCTGATTCTGACAATGGATGTCACATATCATCAGGAGTGAAATGGTTACAAAAAAGATTTGACATCTCCCATAGAATATGGTATCATAATTATAAAGGTGAGTCTTAGCCGAGTCTGAGAAAGGCTCCGCATCTACAAAGACATCACATATCGTTCAAACGGGACATGGACAGGAAAATGCTTACGACACCGACGTCGCAATATAAGGAACCTATGCGCCACAACGCCCTACATCAAGACAACCTTCGGATTGTCACGGGTTCGCGCGCCATATCCATTATTATTGTTATTCGTCGTGCTGTGGTGGGCTAATCACGCACAGAGAAGAAGTTTCTATTACAACGCCCATCACTGAAGCAGACGATTTCAGTGAGGGTGTTTTTTTATTTAAAGTAAGTAGTAGATCGGGGCATTTAGTTTTTCTGTAGGAGGAACTCCGTTCCCGACTTTTAAATGATCCTAACAAAACAAATCCAGGAGGCGAATAGTTTAAAAAATGTTTAAAGAGGTATCCTCCCAATTCACGTTTGCTGAGAAGGAGAAACAGATTTTAGAATTCTGGCGTGAAAATGACATCTTTCAGAAGAGTATGGAGATATACAAAGACGCGCCGCCGTTTGTTTTTCTCGAAGGACCCCCGTTTGCGAACGCGCCGCCCGGTGTGCATCACGTCCTCGCACGTATCATGAAAGATGCCGTCTGCCGTTACAAGACGATGACGGGGCATTACGTCCATCGTAAAGCGGGTTGGGACACGCACGGACTTCCCGTTGAATATCAGGTCGAAAAGCAACTCAATATTACAAACAAAGCCGAACTGGAGGCTTACGGCGTTCAGAATTTCATCGAAAAATGTAAGGAGAACGTCTTCCAATACGAGCAGGATTGGCGACAGATGACAGAACGCATCGGATTCTGGGTCAATCTCGATGAAGCCTATATCACGTTATCAAACGATTACATTGAGAGCGTCTGGTGGGTTCTTCGGCAAGCGTGGGACAAAGAACTCCTGTATCAAGGGCATAAGGTACAACCGTATTGTTATCGGTGCGGGACAACCTTAGCGAGCCACGAAGTCGCACTCGGTTACCAAGAGGTTGCCGATCCGTCTATCTTTGTCCGCTTCCCGCTGAAAAACAGAGAGAATACCTACCTCCTCGTCTGGACGACGACACCGTGGACGTTACCTTCTAACGTCGCTGTCGCTGTCGGTGAAGATTACGATTACGTGTCCGTTGAAGAAAGCAACGGACAGCATCTCATTCTCGCAAAAGAGTGTATACCCGATTTATTCGGAGATGAACCGCCGCAAATCGTCGAAAATTATAAGGGCAGTGACCTCCACGATTGGGAATACGAACCCTTGTTTGATGGCGGACAGCATTCTGAAAGATCCCACTATATCGTTACTGCTGATTTCGTGACGACGACGGAGGGAAGCGGCTTGGTGCATATTGCCCCCGCTTTCGGACAGGATGACTACGATATCGGACAGAAACACGGTCTGCCACTCGTGCAATTGGTCGGTCCCGATGGTAGATTTGTCCCAGGAGTTAAAGACGCGTGGGCGGGTGAATACGTCAAAGACGCTGATCCAAAAATCATCGAAAACTTGGACGGACGTGGCTTGTTATTTAAGGCTGCCGAGTATACCCACCAATATCCGTTCTGTTGGCGGTGTGATAACCCCTTGCTCTACTATGCCCGCGAATCGTGGTTTATCCGGACGACCGCCATCCGAGATCGGATGCATCAACACAATCAGCAAATCAACTGGTATCCGGAACATATCAAAAATGGACGCTTCGGCAATTGGTTAGAAAACAATATCGACTGGGGATTGAGTCGTGAACGTTATTGGGGCACCCCTTTGCCAGTCTGGGTATGTGACGACTGTGGACACCAGCATTGTGTCGGCAGTATCGCTGAATTGCAGGAACTCGGAACCGATGTACCAGATGATATTGAGCTGCATCGTCCTTATGTAGACGAAGTTGCGCTCTCGTGTGAGAAATGCAATGGCACAATGTATCGCGTGCAAGATGTCATTGATTGCTGGTTTGACTCCGGTTGTGCGCACACGGCACAGTGGCACTATCCCTTTGAGAACAAGGAGATGCTGGAGCAGGCATATCCCGCCGATTTCATCTCCGAAGCCATCGATCAGACCCGTGGGTGGTTCTATAGTCTCTTAGCGACTGGAACGCTCCTTTACGATAAACCTGCCTACAAAAACTGCCTCTGTCTTGAGCTAATTATGGGACCCGATGGCCAAAAGATGAGTAAGAGCCGAGGGAACACGATAGATCCGTGGACAATTCTGAATGCACAAGGCGCAGATGCAATGCGCTGGTATATGTTCACCGCAACCACACCGTGGACGCCGCGCGCTTTCAAAATAGAGGGCATTGATGAAGCGTTGAAGAAGTTCATGGGAACGCTCCAGAACGTCTATAGTTTCTTCGTTATGTACGCCAATCTGGAACAGGTCGATGTCCTGCGAGGTGCGCCACCTGTTTCGGAACGCGCAACGGTAGACAGATGGATCTTGTCTCGTCTCCACACCCTCATTGACAGGGTGCGCGACGAGATGGAAAATTATCATCTCACGAATGCCCCGCGCGCCATTGAGACGTTTGTGGACGATCTCAGCAACTGGTATGTCCGTCGCTCCCGTGATCGCTTCTGGGGCGCGGAAGCCGGACCCGACAAGCATGCCGCCTACGCCACGCTTTATGAAGTCCTCGTAACCGTTGCGAAACTCGCAGCACCCTTCGTCCCATTTTTTGCGGATGAACTCTATCGTAACTTGGTGTGTTCGCTGGATACTGAGGCACCCCTGAGTGTGCATCTCGCGGAATATCCGGTCTCGGATGCCGCATTCAAAGATGCGCAGTTAGAAGCAGATATGGATTTCACACGCGAAGTAATTAGCATGGGGCATGCCGCTCGCAACCGTTCTGGTATTAAGACGCGTCAACCATTGGCAGAGATCACCCTCGGCGGACTCTCTGACGCAGAGAAAGCAACCGTGAATCGTTTGGCAGACCTCATCTACGATGAACTCAATGTCAAAGCGATGGGCTTCACAGAGGAATTGGACACTTTCGCACAGGTGACACTCAAACCCAACTTCAGGGTATTGGGACCCAAATATGGCAAGGGCGTGCAAGCCATTGCCAAAGCACTTGCCTCCACAGACGCAGTCGTGTTGAAAGCGGAGTTGGAAGCCACAGGAAGTTTGCAAGTTGAAGCGTCGGGTGAGACATACACCCTTGAGCCGTCCGAAGTTGATGTGCAGACCCAGAATCGGGAGGGTTTCTTTGTGGAAGCGGATGCGAAGAAATTCGTCGCATTGTCAACGGAGTTGACGCACGAGTTGACACTGGAAGGCTTGGCGCGCGAGTTCGTCAATAAGATCCAAAATATGCGCAAGGAAGCCGATTTTAACGTCTCTGATCGGATTAAACTCAGCCTCGATACCACTTCTTCGCTTGTAGATGAGGCGTTTCAGACGCATCGGGAGTATATCCTCCAAGAGACCCTCACGACGATAGTTGTGGACGCGCCGAGTGAAAATGCTTTCATTGTCGCACAAAAACTGAACGGCGAGCCTGCAACCTTGAGCGTTGAACAGGTTTAGCCTATCCTTTCTCCGCTGGCGAGGTTTCCTTGGGGAAACACCCAAGCAAAAACACCTCGCCCTACCAACAAACTGAAACCAGAAGATAAAAAACTTGCCTTAAAACTGAATTTTTGCTATAGTACGGTTTAAAAGAAATATCTCTAAAACCTGTCTCATAAATACCGATTTCTGTGGCGGGGTCTCCGCGCCTCAGCCTCCCAACTTTTTATGAAGTGTGAAGTCCACTTATATATAGAGTAATGAAAGGAAATTCCGTTTATGCAAGATTTTTCGTATGTTGCCGCGCAAACGCTATCGGAAGCCGTTGCACTGCTTGATGAAAACGGAGAAAAGGCTCGTATCTTAGCGGGTGGGACCGATCTCATCGTTAATGTCCGAGAGGGACGTCGCGACGTTAATTTGGTAGTTGATGTCAAATCCGTTCCAGAGGTTAACGTCTTAGATTACGATGCTGACACCGGCTTGACACTCGGTGCCGCAGTTGAGTGTTATAAAATTTATGCCGTTGATGCTATTTGTCGTGCCTATCCCGGTTTGATCGATGCAACCAAAATTATTGGTGGCACCGCCATCCAAGGACGCGCCAGCGTTGGCGGTAATTTGTGTAACGCCTCACCCGCTGCGGATTGCATACCGCCGCTGATTGTGCTGGGTGCTACCTGTGTCATTACCGGTCCAAACGGCGAGCGTGAACTACCTGTCGAACAGTTCTGCACAGGGCCCGGGCAGACCGCTCTGGAAAACGGCGAGATGCTTGTCTCTCTAAAGATACCCGCACCCGCAAGCAATTCCAGTTCCTTCTATCTCCGGTTTATCCCGCGCAATGAGATGGATATTGCTGTCGTTGGTGCCGGCGCATCTGTAACACTTGATGATGCGAAGCAGACAATTGTCTCTGCGCGCATTTCACTCGCTGCTGTTGCCCCGACGCCGCTCTTTGCTGAGGAAGCGAGCGCGCTACTCGCAGGTCGCGAGGTCTCTGATGCCGCGATTGATGATGCCGCACAGGCCGCGCAAGCCATCGCACGTCCGATTAGCGATATGCGTGGGACCGCCGAGCAACGGACACACCTCGTCGGTGTGCTGACGCGGCGTGCCCTCAACGGCGCAATCCAGAGAATCTGAGACGCAGTGTAGATTTTTGTCTGTTTTTTTGATTTATTGCTCCTGCTGGGCTGCGCTCTATTTTGTTCCGCGCAAGTTTCTGGTAATCATCATGTGTAGAACTGCGACAGCAGCCCTACTTAATAAATTAAAAAATTAAGGCTCGCAAGTTTTTAGGGCATCGTGAATTCATTGGAAGCCCGCAAGGACAACGGACGCAGCGGCCCAGAAGCCCGTGATTAAAAAAATGAAAGGAACCATATTATGGCGAGAAAATCGCACGTTCAAACCACTATAAACGGTGAAACAGTAGAATTTCTCTGCGAATCCCGGCAAAGCCTACTCGAAGTTCTCAGGGATGAACTTTCCCTTACAGGTGCTAAAGAGGGGTGCAACAACGGAAATTGCGGTGCTTGCAGTGTCATCCTCGACGGCAGACTCGTCAATTCGTGTCTCGTCCTCGGTGTAGAGACTGAAGGCAAATCTGTCGAAACCATAGAGGGTCTCGCGGAACCCGACAAGCTTCACCCGATCCAAGACGCGTTCTTGGAAAACGCCGCGCTCCAGTGCGGTATTTGCACACCCGGCTTTATCATGAGTGCTAAGGCACTGCTGGATAGCAACCCGAATCCAACCGAACATGAAATTCGGTACTGGTTAGCGGGTAACCTCTGTCGCTGTACCGGCTATGATAAAATTGTCAAAGCGGTGATGGATGCCGCTAAAGAAGCCTCTGCTTAACTTCATACAAACGCAGTCTCATAAATCGGAGGAATATGCGTAATGACTGAGAAAAAAGAATACAAAGTCATCGGCACCCGTCCCATCCGCCATGATGGGGTCGACAAAGTCACCGGTCGTGCACTTTACGGGGCAGATTTTCAAATGACAGGACTTCTGCACGGTAGAGTCCTGCGTAGCCCACACGCCCATGCGCGAATTGTATCGATTGACACCAGTCGTGCCGAAGCCTATCCGGGCGTTAAAGGCGTTGTTACCGCACAAGACTTGCCTGAAGCTGAAGACAGAGTCGCAGACTTAGGCGAAGGGGCGGTCAATCTCAAGTATCTCTGCGATAACATCTTGGCAAGCGACAAGGTGTTATACAAGGGACACGCCGTTGCCGCCGTTGCGGCGACCAGTCCACATATCGCAGAGGAAGCTTGCACGCTCATTGATGTTGAATACGAGGTGCTCCCACCTGTCTTGGAGGTACGCCAAGCGATGGAGGCGGACGCACCAATCCTGCACGACACTCTGAAAACCACCTCAATGGGTGAGACGGCTGACGAACCGAGCAACGTCGCAAGTCATATCCAGCATCAGTTGGGTGATCCTGAGAAAGGATTCGCCGAAGCGGATGTCATTGTTGAACGTGATTTCGTTACAGGCACTGTCCATCAAGGCTATATTGAACCCCACAACGCCACGGCACATTTCAACCAAGATGGCCAGCTGACCATTTGGTGTAGCACACAAGGGGCGTTTACCGTTCGTGAACAGGTCGCCGAAATTCTCCAATACCCCATTTCCAAGATTAAGGTCGTTCCGATGGAAATTGGCGGTGGTTTTGGTGGCAAGATTAGCGTTTACATCAAACCGGTCGCCGCGTTGCTCGCAAAGAAAACGGGTAAACCTGTCAAGGTGCTCATGAGCCGTGCGGATGTGTTTGAAGGCACAGGACCGACACCCGCTTCCTACGTCCGTGTCAAGATGGGCGCGACCAAAGAGGGTAAGATAACCGCCGCTGAAGCATATCTCGCTTTTGAAGCAGGTGCCTACCCAGGTGCCCCCGTTGGGCCTGGCGCAATGTGTATCTTTGCACCCTACAACATTGAAAACGTCATCATTGACGGCTACGATGTCGTTGTCAATAAACCGAAAACCGCTCCCTACCGCGCTCCTGGAGCACCAAATGCCGCTTTCGGTTCAGAGACAGTTGTCGACGAGATCGCCGAAAAACTCGACATCGATCCACTGGAATTCCGGTTAATCAACGGTGCAAAAGAAGGCGACCGACGCGCAGACGGACCCGTTCACCCACGCATCGGCTGTATTGAGACAGTTGAAGTGGCGAAAGCGCACCCACACTATACCGCACCGAATGGACAGAAGCACCACGGTCGCGGTGTCGCTTCCGGTTACTGGTTCAATATCGGCTTGGAGTCGAGCGTGACGATTAATGTCAACTCCGATGGCACGATTAACCTCATTGAAGGTTCCACAGATATCGGTGGCACTCGCTCTTCGATCGCTATGCAGGCGGCAGAAGTCCTCGGTATACCTGCTGAATCGGTCAACCCAAGTGTCGTTGACACCAATTCTGTCGGTTACACCGCTGTAACGGGCGGTAGCCGCACAACCTATGCAACCGGCTACGCTGCTTATGAAGCCGCACAGGATGTCAAGCAGAAGATGATCGCTCGCGCCGCGAAACTCTGGGAAGTTGACGAAGACAACGTGCAGTTCGCAGATGGCGAATTTTCATGCATCAACGGCAAAGAGGAGCAGATTAGTTTCCGCGATCTCTGTGGCAGGCTCGGTCAAACCGGCGGTCCAGTTGTAGGGAGCGGGACAGTGAATCCCGGTGGTGCCGGTGGTGCCTACGCAACACATATAGTAGATGTGGTGGTGGACGAGGAGACCGGCAAGGTCGAGATCCTCCGCTATACCGCAGTCCAGGATGCCGGAAGAGCCATCCATCCCAGTTACGTTGAAGGACAAATACAGGGTGGTGCTGTTCAAGGTATCGGATGGGCATTGAATGAGGAATACATCTACAATGACGAAGGTACCATGACCAACGCCAGTTTCCTCGATTACCGGATGCCGACCTGTTTAGATTTACCTATGATCGATGCTGTCATCGTTGAAGTCCCGAATCCGGGGCATCCGTATGGTGTGCGTGGTGTCGGTGAAGTGCCGATTGTGCCACCGATGGCTGCCATCGCCAATGCTATCTACGATGCAATCGGTGTTCGGATGACAGAACTCCCGATGTCGCCTGATCGGCTCCTGAAAGCCATGGGCAAAATTTAACGTCGAAGAGGTTTAAAATCCCGATTCCGTAGGGGTAGGCCTTGTGCCTACCCCTATGATCTCCAAGTCGTGACAGGTTTTCGTTGAAATGCCCTTTACCGAATTGGCAACCGATAGCCGATAACTGAAAACCGATAGCCACTAAAACATGCCAACCGTAGTTATTCCACCCCTCATGCGTAAGTTTACAGGCGGCGAAGAGAACATTACGCTCCCCGGTGCAACTGTCCGTGAAGTGATTGATAATTTAGAAAGCCGCTACCCGGGTATCAAAGACCGGTTGTGTGAAGAAGACCGTCTTAAGCCCGGCATCGCCATATATATCAATGGTCTCCTCACTCGGGGATCCTTCCTTGAACGCGTTGACGCCGACGCAGAAATTCATTTCCTCCCTGCCATCGGCGGCGGCGTTGCAGAACCCTCTAACTGAACCTCTATAACGTTTTAAAACATTTTAACCAGACAAATGTGTTTTCTGATTCAAACCGGAAAGGAGAAGCTGTGATGAGATTCAGCAGTTTCGCACTCTTTTTTTTCTTACTCATCTCGGTGTACGCGCCGCTTTGTATTGGCGAGGTGCTGTTTGAGGATGACTTTGAGAAGGCAGACATTGACAAGGGTAAATGGGCACCGACAGCAGGCTGGGACTTGGATGGCGGGACACTGGAAGTTAACGGCGGAGAAGTCGGGATGTCCATCAAAGATGACTTCACCGACTTTGAGTTCTCTGTCGATTTTCACATGATAAACCCGCTCTGGGCATCGAATTGGGTCGTGCGTGCGGAAGACCCAAACAATTGTACGCTGGTTCAAATTGTGGCAGATAATCGTAATCAATTTTGGTGGTTTACAAGAGTCGGCGGTAACTATATCGTTAATGAAGAGGATAAGTTGGACAATGAATCAGGTGTGCACGCTGAGCTTGGCGAGTGGTATACAATAAAAATCATTGCCGAAGGTGGGCGTTACGACCTCTATCTGAGTGAACAGGGTGAGGAATTGGAATTGTCTTGCACATGGGAGGATGACACGCATAATAAGGGCGGTATAGGTTTCAGAGCAAGTGCCGGTGAACATTCTCTGTATGACAATCTGTTAGTTACAACCGTGGGACACAGTTTTGCGGTGAATCCCGCTGATGCCCTACCGGTCACATGGGGAAAACTCAAGATGCGATAACAGGTTCAGAAGGAGCAATTTTAATGCACACCGAATTGCCATTTGTAGATTGCACAGACTTCATCAGCGACCGGGATCGGCTTCTTGAGCACGTCCACCAAAACGGATATTTGTTCTTTCCTGGACTTCTCCCGACAGAACCGTTGCTTGAATTACGGCGGCAGGTGCTTCATGTGGCAGAGCAGCACGAACTCCTTGCACCGGACACTGATCCAGATGCTGGTATCCGCCGGAAAGGTGTTTTCATCTGTGAACAGGATAGATCTGAGACTTTCATAAATTTTTACGTTGATGTCCAGAAGCTCCGACTTTTCCACGCACTACCGCATCACGAGCGTATCGTGTATGTTCTGGAAGTCCTGTTTGGTGCGTCTGTTTTCATCCATCCCCGTCATATATGTCATGCTATCTTCCCTGGAGAACATCAGTATACTACCCCACCGCATCAGGACTTCAGTCCGGTTCGTGGCTCGCAGGAAACATGGACGGTATGGACACCTTTAGGAGACTGTGATGCTGAGTTGGGTGGCTTGGCGATTGCCCGTGGATCAAACCGTCGTGGGTTGCTGGAGGACGGCGGTGTCCGTTCCTGGGAGTTGATTAAGGACAGTACGGAGTGGGTCTCGAACCCCTTTAAGTGCGGAGATGTCCTCATGTTTCATAGTTTAACGATTCACCGAGGTCGTGATAACATGACCGAGGACCGCATACGGCTCGCAACGAGTGCTCGTTACCAGTCGGTCAGTGAACCCGTTGATGAGGACGCTCTCACCGTTCATCTGGGGTGTGCGAAATGGGACGAGGTCTATTCGGAGTGGGAAACCGACGATCCGCTGAAATATTACTGGAACGCAATTGACATGGATGTCCAGTCGGCTTTCCATCGCCGCAAGACAAAATCCGAAAATTGTTAGGTGTAAAAATGAAAAAAGAAAATCAGAAATTGTCTGAAACTGAATCCCTCCAACCCATCCCCGACGGGTTGGTGGTCCTCACTTTTGATGACGGTAACAAGTCGGATTATGCTTATGTTGGACCGCTATTGAAGCGTTACGGTTTTGGGGCGACTTTTTTTATCACTGAAGGTCTAAATTTCCTCAATAGTAAGGCACACTATGTCACCTGGGAAGAGATCCGTCAATTGCACGACGAGGGTTTTGAGATAGGTAACCACACCCGTCATCATACGCATACCAACACACAATCGAAAGAGGAATTGCTGGCGGACTTGATACACATTGATAAACGATGTGAGGAATACGGTATTCCTATCCCTGAGACCTTTGGCTATCCGGCGGATTGTCGCGGACCGGAAGCGATAGAAGTGTTGTCAGAAAAAGGGTATCGTTTCGCGCGGCGAGGCATTGGACCGGAGTTTCCATTTCATCCAGAAGGCGGACGTGGACCGGCTTACGATCCAGATGTCTATCATCCGTTGGTTGTTCCGTCAACAGGTGTCCCCGGTCCGAATTACGAATTTGAGGATTTGGTCTGGGCAATTGAACAGGCAAAGGATGGGAAAATCGCCGTCCTGACGTTTCACGGTGTGCCTGCACTTGAACATCCGTGGGTTGATGTCTCTCCCGAACAGTTTGAAACTTACATGGATTATCTTCGGGACAGCGGTTGTACTGTTGTTGCGTTGCGCGATCTGGCGAAATACGTTGACCCATCGGAATCGGCTGGAAAAAGCATAACGTATTGGCCGTAAAGATCCAGAAGGATGGAGTAAACGATGCGCGTGAGGCGCGAAATCGCGTAAAAATTAGGCAAAAATGCCGAAACCTCCTGAAAGAGACTTTTTTCTATAAAAAAGTGATAAAATTGTTATAAAAACAGGCTTTTAGGGGCGAAATTATACATTTTTTTTACAATTTTATTTGACAAACTTTTTTTTAGCGGGTATAATTAACATTACCTTTCAACAAGAGAGGTGAATTTGTTCTTTGAAAGTTAAATAGTGAACGTGACGTGCCTATTAATAGCTTGTGAGTGCACTTCAATTTTTTGAAGATGTACTTCAATACTTGTGAGTATACTTCAATTTTTTGGAGATGTACTTCAATACTTTTGTGGAGAGTATGATACCGGCTCAGGACGAACGCTGGCGGCGTGGATTAGGCATGCAAGCCGAACGAGAAGTCGAGCTTCGGCTCGATGGAAAGTGGCGAAAGGGTGAGTAACGCGTGGGTAATTTGCCTCTGAGATGGGGATAACAACTCGAAAGGGTTGCTAATACCAAATACGATTCGGTTGACTTCGGTCGGCCGAATGAAAGGTGGCTTCGGCTGCCGCTCGGAGATAAGCCCGCGTCCTATTAGCTTGTTGGTGAGGTAACGGCTCACCAAGGCAACGATGGGTAGCTGGTCTGAGAGGATGGTCAGCCACATTGGGACTGAGACACTGCCCAAACTCCTACGGGAGGCTGCAGTCGAGAATATTTCGCAATGGGGGAAACCCTGACGATGCGACGCCGCGTGGGGGATGAAGGCCTTCGGGTTGTAAACCTCTGTGTTACGGGATGAATTGAGCGTTGCTGATAACGCAGCGTTTTTGACGTTACCGTAGTAGAAAGCCCCAGCTAACTACGTGCCAGCAGCTGCGGTAATACGTAGGGGGCAAGCGTTGTCCGGAATCACTGGGCGTAAAGCGCGCGCAGGCGGTGGAGTAAGTCAGACGTGAAAGGGTTCGGCTCAACCGAGCCATTGCGTTTGATACTGCTTCACTTGAGTCTAGAAGAGGAAAGTGGAATGTATGGTGTAGCGGTGGAATGCTTAGATATCATATAGAACACCCGTGGCGAAGGCGGCTTTCTGGTCTAAGACTGACGCTCATGCGCGAAAGTTTGGGGAGCAACCGGGATTAGATACCCCGCTAGTCCTTACTGTAAACGATGGGTACTAAGTGTAGGGGGTGTTGATTCCCTCTGTGCTGTAGCTAACGCATTAAGTACCCCGCCTGGGGAGTACGGCCGCAAGGTTAAAACTCAAGGTAATTGACGGGGGGCCGCACAAGCGGTGGAGCATGTCGCTTAATTCGAAGCAACGCGAAGAACCTTATCCAGGGCTTGACATCGCAGTGACCGCTATAGAAATATAGTTTTCCTTCGGGACACTATGACAGGTGCTGCATGGCTGTCGTCAGCTCGTGTCGTGAGATGTTGGGTTAAGTCCCGCAACGAGCGCAACCCCTGTCTTTAGTTGCCATCAGGTAACGCTGAGCACTCTAAAGAGACCGCTGGTGACGAGCCAGAGGAAGGTGGGGATGACGTCAAGTCCGCATGGCCCTTATGCCCTGGGCTGCACACGTGCTACAATGGTCGGTACAGAGGGACGCCAAACCGTGAGGTGGAGCAAATCCCAAAAAGCCGACCCCAGTTCGGATTGCAGTCTGCAACTCGACTGCATGAAGTTGGAATCGCTAGTAATCGCGAATCAGCAGGTCGCGGTGAATACGTTCCCGGCCCTTGTACACACCGCCCGTCACGCCATGGGAGTTGGTAGCATTCGAAGCAGGTGACCCAACCTTCGGGAGGGAGCTTTCTAAAATGAAACCGATGACCGGGGCGAAGTCGTAACAAGGTAGCCGTAGGGGAACCTGCGGCTGGATCACCTCCTTTCTAAGGAGCATTAACAGATGGATTCTAACACAGTCCGCCTGTTCATTACGCTCTTTACCTTATAAGACACGCACCCAAACTGTTTAACTTTCAAGAACATCTTCTACAACCTACAGCAAGCCTTTTGCTATACTAACCAATCCGATTTTCCTTTTATTTCCAATCTAAATTTCCTTACTGTTACTCACGAAAGAAGAATTTTAAGTTTAATTTCTACGTTTCCCAATTTTTTTTGTTAGTCAGCGGCTGAACCACTGACACAACCGAGGGAGAAGTGAAATGAGAACTGTGGTATTTGTTGTAACGCTCCTCTTTCTAACGGGACTTGGTATCGCCAACGCGGAAATTCTTTTTGTTGATGACTTTGAACAGGATAAAATTGGCGAGGAACCCTCGAAATGGGAACACCTCAACTTTAACTCAGGCAACGCAAAAATCCTTATTGAAAAGGACCCTGCTGATCCCCAAAATAAAACCGCCAAAACCACTGGTATCGGGCTTTACATCCCGAAGGTGGACGGAAGGGAAGGATGGCGGGATTACATTTGGGACTTTGACTGGTTGTGGGAAAATGACAGTTTTGTAGGCACTATCTACCGGGCGGAAGGCGGGCTTAAAGGAGCTGAGTCGCATTTTCACGGCACGCGTCGCGTCGGCGGGTCGAATATTCAGATTTATACGCGCAAGGCTGGGGCTTGGGCTTTGCTTGGAACCGGACAGTTTCCCAATGAGAACAATGTATGGTATACCCATCGACTGGTTATGAAAGGCGGACAACACCAGATGTATCTTAGGAAACGGGGGAAAGAATTGCCGCCCGCCGATTGGCATCTCAATGAAAAGCCTGTTGTGGAAGTTGATAACGACACTTTCAAAACGGGTCCCGTTGGTATGATGGGGATTACCTCTGGTGTCAGTTATTTTGATAATATGGTTGTTGTCGAAAGTATCGCCGATATTGACAAGGTTCGTCCTGTTTCACCCCGTCTTAAGTTAGCAGCGACGTGGGGAGTCATCAAAACCAGATTCTGACAAATTAATTTGACAAATCTTCTTTTAGCGTGTATACTTAATAATGCTTGTTGAGAAACGAGAGCAAAACTGTTTTTTCGCGAGCATCTCTCCTTTTTGTGGGCTTATAGCTCAGACGGTTAGAGCGCGCGCCTGATAAGCGCGAGGTCCCTGGTTCGACTCCAGGTAAGCCCATTTTTCCTATCTCCTTTTTTAACATCCCTAACTGATTACTGACAATTCGTGCGCGTATCCTCTCGTAGATTCGCGGACTCCTTTCGCTTTTTGGCAACCCACAAATTACCCCTTACCTGTAAAAAAACGCTTTCCCAACAGTTGTGACGAAGCGTAGAGAGAAATTTCAGTGAACACAAATAGGTAAGTTCGGTTATAATATATCAATATTACCGACCTAATATCTCTGTGTCAGCGTTGTATGACTCGATACTTCGTCAGTTCAAATGCTTTGCATTCACACGAAAACAATTTGTTGAGAAAAATCACATGTTGGTAACACTCATTCGTCGGGAACTCCTTGACAATCTCATGACATTCCGATTTGCGGCGGCAGTTTTCATTACGCTGCTGCTTGTAGTTGCGAATACCGTCGTGCTCCTCAAGGATTATGAACGGCGTTTGGCAGACTACGACACCGCTGTCAAAACGCATCAGCGGCAACTGCAGGAGCGACAGACGTATTCAGCGATCAACTTGATGCTTGACCGTCCGCCCAATCCTTTAAGTCTATTCAATGTAGGGTTAGACAAACAACTCGGAAACCAAGTCGAAATCTATCACGGATTTATACCGACTTTATGGGATGCCGTAAGACACGGTTCAGATAGTTCCATGATGGCTATCTTCTCTTCAATTGATATTGTCTTTATTTTTCAGGTGGTCCTGAGTCTATTGGCACTTATCTTCGCCCATGACGCGCTTGCGGGGGAACATGAACAGGGCACGCTACGTCTTGTTCTGACCCATTTCGTCCGTCGTGGACATATATTACTCGCCAAATATATCAGTGCAATGCTCTGTCTACTTGTGCCACTGATAATGAGTCTGCTCTTCGGAGTAATTTTGCTAACGACATCCACTTCCATTTCTCTGAGTGCAGACGATTTTCTACGAATCGGTGGAATTGTCTTTGCCTCTGTTGCTTATTTGTCTGTGTTCTATCTCATCGGACTCCTGATTTCAGCAATGACGCGCCGAACGAGTACCGCCTTGATGTTGTCGATGTTCATGTGGGGATTTTTGGTGCTGGTCTATCCGAATGTAATTCTTGCTGCTTTTGCCCCCAAAGCGTCTTCGAGGGTACACACGACATCTGTTTTCAATCGAATTGAACGGTTGTGGGACGAGTTTGAAAGAGAACGGATACAGTATCTCAAAAACGATGCCCACCCAGGAGAGGATTCGGGATATGGTATGCATTGGGCGGGGTGGTCTTCGAGGAGTCTTAGGGAAGACTCATCAGGACTGCTGTCTTACTACAGAAGAGTCGTCCACATTGAGGATCTCAATGAAAAATCCGAACCTATGGTACCACTTGCTCAGCGTTATTACCAATTCCTCGTACCATTGACCGTTGACATAGCAGATCAAACATGGAACATCCGGCAGCCGGCACTTGAGGAACTCTTCGTCCAGCCAGCAACGGCTAATAGAGTGCTATTAAGACTCTCGCCCGTTGGGCTCTATGATGCCGCAACGCAAGCCTATGCTGGCACAGACCTGCACGGCATCAGAGATTTTTTTGCCGCTGCAAGACGCTACAGACAACAGGTCGTTGACCACTTCTATGATAAAAAGGTGTTCGAGACTCGGCAGTGGTTCGCTGGCGATGAAGGGGCGGCTGCGTGGGACTCGTTGCCGGAATTTTCTTTCCGAAGAAGCGATATAGGCACAAATGCAAAACGTGCGTTTCTGGATATATGCCTATTGCTAATGATTAATGTCGTTCTATTCATCGTAATATTTCTGATTTTTATCAAGAGTGAAGTGTAAAATGTGGCATATTGCAAGACGCGAACTCTACGATAACCTCCATAGTCTCCGATTTGCATTGACAACAGTACTGCTGTTAGCATTGATGTTGACCAACGCCGTTGTGCACCTCCGCGAACACCCGGAGCGAGTCCAAAACTATCGCAAGGCGGTTGCCAATTCTCACAATGAATTAACCGCTCATGCCGAAGACAGTTTATACAGACTTGCACAAAAAGGGCCTGGACGACTTTGGAAAAAACCCTCCGCTCTCCATTTTTGCGCCGAAGGCGGCGACCAATTTTTATCATACCATGTATGGGCAGGCTATAATCGTTGGAGCACTGACACGTTAGCAGGCTTCTGGATACTGTCATATCCATCGGTTACCCCCAATTTACGGAATATAAATCCAACTGTGACCAAAGTGGATTGGGGGTTCATCATCGGATACGTTTTAAGCCTGGTCGCGCTTCTTTTTAGTTTTGATTCTGTCTCCGGTGAACGCGAGCGTGGTACCCTACGATTGGCGTTGTCAAATTCAGTGCCACGACACACTTTGCTGTTCGGCAAATTTTTAGGGGCGTTGATTAGTATTGCTATCCCCTTCACGTTTGCTGTATTGATGAACCTATTAGTAATCTCCACATCAAGTGATGTCCATCTCGGGACGGATGCATGGGTGCGTTTAGGTATTATCTTCTGTATTGCCCTTCTCTACACGTGCCTCTTTCTTGGGTTAGGTTTACTGGTGTCATCGCGCGTGCAACGGAGCGCAGTGAGCCTTATAATACTGCTGTTGGCTTGGGTGCTACTCGTTGTTTTTATGCCGAGTACCCTCGCTTCGATTGCAGGCGGATTTTCGCAACCGATGTCTTCAGACGAATTTCACGAACGCACCAATAAACTTGGCGATGACGCTTGGGACGAATACTATGATCGTTTAGATGAATATTATTCTCGTCCAGAGGACACACGTGGGGCGCCATCGAAAAAAATAGAAATAGAAGGTGAATTTGTTATGAAAGATGCCGAAGCACAGGGACGTATACATGAAGAACACTTAACACAGCAAATTGCGCAGGTTAAATTCGCACGGACCACAACGCGTATCTCACCCGTAGCGATTGTGCAGCATCTCCTTGAAGTTTACGCTGGAACGGGCTTTGAGCGGCACCTGCAATTTTTAGAAAATGTTCAATCTTATGCTCGGCAATTTCGGATATTTATCGCCGACACCGATAGCGCAGATCCGGACAGCCTCCATATCTCTGGTGTTCCTAAGGGTATGTCGCAGAAACCTGTCAGTCCAGCGGCAATCCCAAAATTTGAAGACACACTCAATCTCAGTCGGGATTTCAACGCTGCGGTGGTTGATTTGCTGTTGTTGACGCTGTTTGTCATAGTACTATTATCCGGGGCATACCTCGCATTTGTGCGTGTTGAGGTATAATACAAAATGTTGATAACACTCATCCGTCGAGAACTCCTCAACAATCTCATGACCTTCCGATTCGCAGCAGCAGTTTTCATCACACTCTTGCTTATCGTTGTGAATACAGCTGTCCTTATTAAGGACTACGAAAGCCGTTTGGTAGGCTACAACGACGCTGTTAAAAGGCATCGACAGCAATTGCAAGAGACAAAAACCTACTCCGCAGGGATGGAGAGATTATCCGTTGACCGGTCCCCTAACCCGTTAAGCATTTTCAATATTGGGTTCGATAAGCGGCTTGGAAATGAGGTCTCGATATCACACGGGTTTGTTCCAGCACTCTGGGATGCCAGCATGCACGGGTCGGACAATCCGTTCATGAATATTTTCGCCTCAATGGATATTGTCTTTATCCTTGAAGTTATTCTGAGTTTGCTGGCACTGATTTTCGCCTACGATGCACTTGCGGGAGAATACGAACGGGGTACACTACGTTTAGTACTAACGCATCCGGTTGGTCGTGGATATATCCTGTTCGCTAAATACATCGGTGCGATGCTTTGTCTGCTCATCCCGTTTTTAATGAGTCTGCTGCTCGCAATGATTTTGCTAACAACATCCGCTTCTATTTCCCTGAATACCGATGATTTTCTGCAAATCGGCGGTATTATTTCCGCATCCATCGCCTATCTTTCCGTATTCTATCTCATCGGACTGCTGATTTCGGCAGCGACGCGTAGAACTGGCACCGCATTGATGCTGTCCATGTTCGTCTGGGGATTTTTGGTGCTAGTTTATCCAAATGCGATTCTTGCTGCAATTCCACGACACGATACTCCACGGGCGCGCACGACATCCGCTTTCAGTCAAATTGAACAGATGTGGGAGGACTTTGACAGGAAACGGATACGCTTCCTTACTACCGATGCGGTACCAGGGGAAGATTGGGGTCTTAACATAATGGGATCCGGACTCCGTGGTGCTAACTTTAAGGATAATCCTCGGACTCTACTGTATACCTATGAAAGTGCTATGGAGTTTGATGAACTTGGTGAGGAAGATGAGTCCCGAGTCCCTTACGCGCGGAATCATTTCCGCTTCCTCGGTTCGCTGACTACCGATACAGCCGACCAGACATGGTTCATTCGGAAATCGGCACTGGAAGACATCTTCATTCAACCCGCAAATGTAAAAAGAACTTGGTTGAAACTCTCGCCAGTTGGTTTGTATGATGCGGCAACACAAGCGTGGGCAGGCACTGACTTGCGCGGGGTCAGAGATTTTTTCGATACCGCAAGACAATATAGACGACGGGTAATTGACTATTTCTACGATAAAAAGGTCTTCGGTGCTCGACAATGGTTCTCTGCGGACAAAGGGTCAGTGGATTGGGGCGGCCTACCTCAATTTTATTTTCAAGGGGTAGATATCAATACGCATGCAAAGCGGGCACTACCAGATGTCTGCCTTTTGTTTATGATTAATGTCGCTCTTTTTATTGTAATATTTCTGATTTTCATCAGAACTGTGGTATAAAAGAATGTGGCATATCGCAAAACGTGAACTTTACGATAATCTTAACAGTCTCCGATTTGCGCTTGCAACCGTGTTGTTGCTGGCATTGATGCTCACTAATGCAGTTGTACATCTCAAAGACCATCCCAAGCGGATACGTGAGTATCGCAACGTTGTTGCTGAACATCAAAATTACTTAAGGTCTCAGGCGGATGAAGGTTTGTATATACTCGCACGAAAAGGACCCGGGAAGCTTTACAAAAAACCATCACCTCTGCGTTTCTGTACAGAGGGCGGTGAGACATTTTTGTCAGAACGTGCGGAGGGGGACTACCAATGGTGGGGTGGCGGCGATGTACAGAGTTTCTGGAGACTAACATATCCATCATCCACCCCCAATTTGGACAATGTTGACCCAGATGTCACGAAAGTGGATTGGGGATTTATAATTGGCTACGTCTTAAGTCTCGTCGCACTTCTGTTCACCTTCGATTCGATTTCCACTGAGCGTGAACAAGGCACATTGCGATTAATGTTAGCGAATTCCATCCCACGGCATACTGTCCTGATTGGTAAGTTCTTAGGGGCTTTGCTCAGTATTAGCATCCCGTTTACGCTTGCCGTATTGGTGAACCTTTTAGTGATTTCTACGTCGAGGGATGTCCATCTCAATGCGGAAGAGTGGAGCCGTTTAGGCATCATCCTCTTTATTGCGATCCTATACACTTGTCTTTTTCTGGCATTGGGTTTACTCGTATCGGCGCGTGTGCAACGGAGCGCAGTCAGCCTTGTAATCCTGCTGTTGGCTTGGGTCACCTTTGTTGTTTTTATGCCCAGTACGCTCGTTTCGATTGCGGGTGGCTCTGCACCGCTCAAATCTACCAGTGGATTTTGGGAACGTACTTGGCAACTTCAGGAGGAGCTTGAGAAAAAATATTATCCTCGCCGGTTTGATGAGCGTGTAAGTTTGATGGAAAGAATGCAAGCGTCAGGCGAATACGTTATCGAAGATGTTGAACAGCAGGAACAGTTGCACGAGGGAATCTTAAAACAACGGATTTCTCAGGTGAACCGAGCGCGCGCTATCACTCGAATTTCACCTGTTACGATTGTCCAGCACCTCTTGGAATCCTTTGCAGGAACGGGTTTCGAGCGACATCTGCAATTCTTAGAGAATGTGAAAGCTTACGCCCATCAATTCCGGATATTCATCGTCGATACGGACAGAGCCGATCCGGAGAGTCCTCATTTCATAGGTATCCGTGAAGGTATGTCCGAGAAGCCTGTCAGCTCAGAAGCAGTTCCTAAATTTGAAGATACACTCAGTCTCAGCAAGGATTTCAACGCTGCGGTGGTTGATTTGCTGTTATTGACGCTGTTTGTCATAGTACTATTATCCGGGGCATACCTCGCATTTGTGCGTGTTGAGGTATAATACAAAATGTTGATAACACTCATCCGTCGAGAACTCCTCGACAATCTCATGACCTTCCGATTCGCAGCAGCAGTTTTCATCACACTCTTGCTTGTGGTTGCCAATACCGTTGTCCTCCTCAAGGATTATGAACAGCGCCTAACCGCCTACAACACGGCTACCGAGGAAAGTCACCAGCGATTGCACAAGCAACAAACCTATTCCTATTATATTGGGAGATTAATTGCCCACCGTGCGCCGAATCCGTTAAGTATTTTCAATCTCGGATTGGATAAACGGGTCGGGAACAAAATTACCGTATACCACGCCTTTGTGCCGACAATTTGGGATGCAGAGAAACACGGCACCGATAATCCATTCCTCAATCTCTTCACTTCAATTGATATCGCGCTTATTTTGCAGGCGGTCCTCAGTCTCCTGGCACTGATCTTCGCTTACGATGCACTCGCAGGGGAACGGGAACGCGGGACGTTACGCCTCGTCCTGACACACCCCGTCCGGCGGGGATACATCCTATTTGCTAAGTATATCAGCGCGATGCTCTGTCTACTTGTGCCGCTGCTGATCAGCCTTCTCCTGTCCATCATCTTGTTGACAACATCTCCTGTGATTTCCTTGAACACGGCTGAATTTCTTCGCATCGGTGGGATTGTCTTGACATCGCTTCTCTATATATCGCTGTTCTACCTCATCGGCTTATGCATCTCCATAATGACGCGTCGAACCAGCACCGCGCTCATGCTGTGCATGTTCGTCTGGGGGTTTTTAGTGCTCGTGTATCCAAATCTGATTCTCACGGCTGTTGAAACCACACCACAACCGGAGGCGTACATCTCGGACTATCAGCAAATCAAACAGATGTGGGAAGAATGGGAGAGAGAACGCAAGCAGTTTCTCCGCAACGACTCCGTCTTAGGTCCCCTATCGCAGAACGGAGAAGGGTGGGGATTTAAGTTGAAAGGTGTTGAATACACCTTCGGACCGCGTGTAGACAAACCTTCAAGATTACTCTATTTCTACCAAACCGGATTCCACGCCGGAAAAATTGGCGTAGAATCTGAGCCACAGGTACCACTCGTCCAAGATTATTACGGCTTCTACAATAGAGGCACCCTCAATGCTGTAAACAAAACGTGGCTCGTCCGGAAACCGGCGCTTGAAGCTATCTACATCCAACCCGCAAATCTCGGGCGAATGCTCCTAAAGTTTTCGCCTGTCGGGTTGTATGATGCAGCAACAGAAGCGTGGGCAGGCACCGACTTGAAGGGGCTTGAAGACTTTTTCATCGCGGTTCGACGTTACCGGCGCTCTGTTCTTGACTATTTCGATGACGAAAAAATATTTGAATCGCGACAATGGTTTGCTGCCGACGAAGGCACAGCTGACTGGGACGCCCTCCCTCAGTTTTCTTTTCAGAGAAGTGGTATAGACATCAATGCAAAACGAGCGTTACCAGATTTATTCCTATTGTTGACGATTAACCTAATCCTGTTCACAATAATATTTCTGATTTTTGTCAGGAGTGAAGTATAGAATAGTTGTCAGTGCGCTCACTGTGTTCGCTTTCAGTTATCGGTTATCAGTTAAACCTCTGGCAGTTACGTAAGTTTTGAATGCCAGAAACTCTTAACTAACAACTGAAAGCAGGCGCAGCCTGCGTACTGATAACTGACAACTACTAAAATGTGGCATATTACAAAACGTGAAATCTACGATAACCTGAATAGCCTCCGATTCGCCTTAACGACAGTGTTGTTGTTGGCACTGATGGTAACCAATGCCGTTAGGCATCTCCGAGAGCATCCAAAACGGGTACAGAGGTATCAAAGTGCTGTTACCGAATCTTTGAACCACTTAACGGATCGCGCCGACCACAGTCTCTATAAATTGGCGCAATACGGACCGGGGAATTTCTACAAAAAGCCGTCTCCCCTTCACTTCTGTGCAAACGGAAGTGAACCCGTTCTACCAGATACGGTAGAAGTGGACGAACCCATTGTGTTCGGGACGATAGGCGTGTCCGATTCATACGAAGAAAAGGTAGTCCTCCACGGTATCTGGACCCTGTCCTATCCAGATGCCAACCTCCAGAATAAGGATGTTGGACCGGACGTTTCACAAGTAGATTGGGCATTCATCATCGGTTACATCTTGAGTTTGATAGCCCTCTTGTTTACCTTTGATGCCTTCTCTGGTGAACGCGAGCACGGGACACTCCGATTGATGTTAGCAAACGCAATCCCCCGACACACTGTCCTTATCGGTAAATTCTTAGGGGCATTGGTCAGTGTTAGCATCCCGTTTATACTTGCTGTGTTGGTGAACCTTTTACTGATTTCTACGGCAAATACTGTTCACCTGACAGCAGAAGCATGGGGACGTTTAGGTATCATTTTCTTGCTCGCACTTTTATACACGAGTCTGTTTCTGGCGTTAGGGCTGTTGGTCTCCACGCGCGTGCAACGGAGCTCGGTGAGTTTGATGATACTTCTTTTGATGTGGGTAACCTTTGTCGTTTTTATGCCGAGCACCCTCGCTGCAATCGCAAGTAGTTTCTCGCCTGCCAGGTCCTTTGATGAATTTTGGCAGCAGCGGAACCCAGCGCAAGAGGATTTATGGGATAAATACGGGAATCGGCTCTGGTCGGAGGAATCCGATGCAGAGACATTGAGAGCGAAAAGCGGCTTTTACACCGAACACGTTGAAAGATCCGAACGCTGGCGCGAAGAACGATTAAAGTATCGGGCTTCTCAGGTACACCGCGCCCATGCCATCACCAGCATCTCACCTGCTACGCTTCTGCAGCATCTTATTGAAGCGTTTGCGGGAACCGGATTTGAGCGGCATTTGCAATTTGTGGAGAACGTACAACGTTATTCCCAACAGCTTCGTGAATTCGTCGTTGACACCGATAGGGGGGATCCCGAAAGTCTCCACATTATCGGTGTTCGTGAAGGTATGTCGCAGAAGCCTATCAGTCCAGAAGCGGTTCCGAGATTTGAAGACACTTTAAGCCTCAGTAAAGACTTCAATGCCAGAGCAATAGAGATACTTCTGTTGGCGTTGTTCGTTGTGGTGCTTCTGTCGGGTGCGTATCTTGCGTTTGTGCGTGTTGAGGTATAATACAAAATGCTGATGACACTCATCCGTCGGGAACTCCTCGACAATCTCATGACCTTCCGTTTCGCAGCAGCAGTTTTCATCACACTCTTGCTCGTTGTTGCCGCTACCGCTGTACTCATCCAAGATTACGAGCGTCGATTGGAGAGTTACAATACCTCTATTGAGACACATCGGCAGAGATTACATAAGTGGCACACCTATTCGCCCGGGATGGGAAGATTGAACGTCGATCGACCCCCAAATCCCTTGAGTTTGTTCAATGTTGGGTTGGATAAGCGATTGGGGAACAAAATTCGAGTGTCGCCTTGGTTTGTTCCGTCCCTATGGGATGCCCAAATGGATAGTTCGGATAATTCGTTTCTCAATATCTTCTCTTCGATTGATATCGTCTTTATTTTTGAAGTGGTTCTCAGTCTACTCGCACTCATATTCGCCTACGATGCCCTCGCTGGCGAACGCGAGCGCGGCACGTTACGCCTCGTTCTCACGCATCCTGTCCGACGCGGAAATATCCTGATTGCGAAATACGTCAGTGCGATGCTCTGTTTGCTTGTTCCGTTGCTCATGAGCCTTCTCCTCGCCGTGATTTTGCTAACGACCTCCACCTCGATTTCCGTGAGTGCCGCGGATTTTCTCCGCATGGGTGGGATCGTTCTCTCATCGCTTATGTATCTCTCAGTATTTTACCTCATAGGACTCCTGATTTCATCACTAACGCGCCGCACCAGCACCGCGCTGATGCTGTCAATGTTTGTGTGGGGATTCTTGGTGTTGGTTTATCCGAATATGATTCTTACCACGAATGTTGCGCAAGACCCCTCAGGCGCACGCACCGCATCTGCTTTCAATCAGATAAAACAGATATATGAAGAACTCGACAGAGAGCGAAAAAACTTCTTGGTGAACGACCCGGTTCCAGGAGAGGACCCGATGTTCGATATGGATGGTCCCAGTGGATGGACGGGTGGTGGTGGATTTACAGAGAATCAATTGACCCTGTTGTATTATTATTGGAGTGTCATATCCTATAAAGACTTCTATGATAGATATCTCCCTAAAGTCCAATATGCCCAAAGTTACTACGGTTTCCTCGGACCTCGCATGGTTGATACAGCAAACCGGGCATGGCTTATCCGAAAACAGGTGCTACAGGAAATCTTCGTAAAGCCAGCGTTCGTTGATAGAATATTGTTGAAACTTTCGCCAGTCGGAATGTACGATGCCACGACACAGGCGTGGGCAGGCACCGATTTGAGAGGTATTCAAGATTTTTTCCACACGGTTCGAGAATACCGACAAGCAGTCGTCGCCTATCTATACGATAGGAAAGCGTTCAGCTCTCGGCAGTGGCTCGCTGCGGACAGGGGGAAAGTGAACTGGGACACGCTGCCTCAGTTTTCCTTTCAAAGAAGTGAGATAGGCATAAATGCCAAGCGAGCATTTCCAGATTTGTTCCTGTTGTTGGCAATCAACATAGTCCTATTTGTGGTGATATTTCTGATTTTCATCAAGAGTGAGGTATAAAATAGTTGTCAGTCCGCTCACTGTGTTCGCTTTCAGTTATCGGTTATCAGTTAAGCCTCTGGCAGTTACGTAAGTTTTGAATGCCAGAAACTCTTAACTAACAACTGAAAGCAGGCGCAGCCTGTGTACTGATAGCTGACAAGTCATAAAATGTGGCATATTGCGAAACGTGAACTCTACGATAATCTTAATAGTCTCCGGTTTGCACTAACAACCGTGTTACTTCTCAGTTTGATGCTCACCAACGCAGTTGTGCATCTCGGAGAGCAACCCGTGAGAATACAGAAGTACCTGACTTCTGTCGCAGATGCACGTAATACTTTAGAAGCGCGGGCGGACAGTTTGTATGAACTCGCACAAAAGGGACCCGGGCAGTTTCACAAAAAACCCTCCGCACTCCATTTCTGTGCCCAAGGCGGCGATCCCTTTCTGTCAGGTACTGTTGAGTCACAGCACTACTTTTGGGAAAGCTCTTCGGAAGACCTAAATCTAAAAAGTTTCTGGCAAATGCGGTATCCAGCTGCAACCCCGAATCTGACCAATATTCGTCCGGATGTTACCAAAATAGATTGGGCATTCATAATTGGTTATGTACTAAGTCTGATAGCGCTTCTGTTTACGTTCGATTCTGTTGCGGGGGAACGCGAGAGCGGCACGCTTCGATTGATGTTAGCCAATTCAGTGCCGCGCCACACTGTCTTGATCGGCAAGTTTTTAGGGGCGTTGATGAGTATTAGTATCCCCTTCGCACTATCTGTCTTGATAAATCTTCTCGTATTATCCACATCGAGTACAGTCTACCTCGGTGCTGATGCATGGGGACGCTTAGGCATCATCTTCTTTGTTGCGCTCCTGTACACATGTCTGTTTCTGGCACTGGGTTTGCTTGTCTCTACGCGTGTGCAGCGCAGCGCAGTAAGTCTTGTTATGCTTCTGCTGACGTGGGTTACGCTTGTGGTTTTTATGCCCAGCGTTCTCGCCCTAATTGCCAGCGGCTTCTCCACACCCATGTCGAGCGATGAAGTGCGGATACGCCAGAAACAGATTAATGAAAAATACCTCGCGGAATACTACCGCGGAATGGGTAGATCCAAATCAGAAACTTGGCAGGCGGGGAGCGAGTATGTCACGCAAGAAGCGGTAGAGCAGGAACGCTTGATCGAAAAACGGTTAGACGAGCAGATCGCACAAGTTCAACATGCACGCTCTATAATTCGCATCTCACCGACTGCGGTTCTTCAACATCTGCTTGAATCTTTTGCCGGAACCGGTTTTGAGCGACATCTACAATTTTTAGATAACGCACAGCGTTACGCCAACGAATACCGCAAGTTTATCGTTGACACCGATAGAGGAGATCCAGAAAGCCTCCATCTCATAGGTGTTCGGAGAGCCATGTCTCAGAAATCCGTGAGTCCAGAATCAATCCCGATTTTTGAAGATACGATCAGCCTGAGTAAAGATTTTAACACGGCAGCAATAGATTTATTGTTGTTGATGCTGTTTTTCGTGGTTCTTTTCTCGGGTGCGTATCTGGCGTTTGTGCGCGTTGAGGTGTGATAGAAAATGCTTAAAACACTCATTGGCAGGGAACTGCTTGACAATCTAATGACCTTCCGTTTCGCGGCAGTCCTGCTCATCACGCTGTTGCTCGTTGTTGCAAACACAGTCGTGCTTGTCCAAGATTACGAACAACGTTTGGAGAGTTACAATGATGCCGTCAAAATGCATCGTCAGGACCTACGCAATTCCAAAACCTATTCTACTGCATATCTGTTCGTTGACCGGTCACCGAATCCGTTGAGTATTTTCAATATCGGATTAGATAAACGTTTGGGAAACCTTATCGGTATCTATCACGGATTTATGCCAACACTCTGGGATGCCCAAATGCACGGCACGGACAACCCGTTTATCGCCTTCTTTTCTTCGATCGATATTGTCTTTGTCTTTGAAGTTATCCTCAGCCTAATGGGGTTAATATTCGCTTACGACGCGATTGCGGGAGAACGTGAACGCGGCACGTTACGTCTCGTTCTGGCACAGCCCATCCAACGCGGGCAGATTTTGCTTGCGAAATATATCAGTGCGATGGTGTGTCTGTTGGTTCCCTTGGTATTGAGTCTACTTTTTGCCCTATTGCTGTTAACGCGTTCGATTCCGTTCTCAACTGCTGATTTTCTCCGTATTGCTGGAATTGTTTTCGCCTCATTCGCGTATCTGTCGCTATTCTATCTCATTGGATTGCTGATTTCCGTGGCGACGCGTAGGACCGGAACGGCGTTGATGCTCGCGATGTTTGTATGGGGGTTTTTGGTACTCGTGTATCCGAATTTGATTCGGGTAACGGTTAATCCTGGCGGCGACATCCAGGCGCGTATGAAGACTGCCCAGAACCAGATTCAACAGATTTTAGATACGTATGAAAGGGAACGTCAAAAATTTCTTGAAAAAGAGGGAATCGCTGGCGAGATGTCGGAATTCAGCAAGGCATTGGGATTTTATCACCAGGCGGATGTGAATCCAGTAACCCTGACGACTTATATTGAAAATATGAGTGTTATTTCAGAAATTCGTCCGGACTTTGAGAAGTACGTTCCCGCCGCTAAGCGATATTACAATTTCGTTGAACCGTTGGTTATCCAAACAGTAGAAAAGGCGTGGCGCGTCCGCAAGCATGCACTTGATGAAATTTACGTCCGACAAGCCACAACTGATAAGATATTGTTGAAACTTTCACCCGTAGGTATCTATGACGCTGCGACGCAGGCATGGGCAGGGACGGATCTATCAGGACTCAGAGATTTTTTCGATGCAGCGCGACGTTACCGAAAAGTTGTGATTGACTATCTCTACGCGAAAGATGCGTTTTCGTCAAGAGAATGGTTTGTCGCCGATAAAGGTGCTGTGGATTGGAGCACACTCCCTCAGTTTACTTTTCAAAGAAGTGATGTTGGGACGAATGCAAAACGGGCATTACCAGACCTGTTTCTTCTGCTTATCGCCAACCTTGTCTTGTTCATGGGAATAGTTTTTATTTTTATCAAAAGTGAAGTATAGAATGGTTATCAGTTCGCTTCGCTTTCGGTTCGGATTGCTACACAATCCTTTCGGTTATCGGTCACAAGAGGGGTTGTTAAACGAGGGAAAACACCCAAGCAAAAACACCTCTTAACCGAAAACTGAAAGGTTTTTCGTAGAAAAACCGCACTGACAACCGACAACCAATAACCAATGTGGCATATTGCAAAGCGTGAGCTCTACGATAATCTGAATAGCCTCCGTTTCGCATTAGCGACGGTGCTGCTGTTGGCATTGATGCTGACCAACGCGATCCTGTATCTGCGCGAACATCCAGCGCGGGCACAGGCATACCACAACGCGGCTGCTGATGCTGTAAAGACATTAGAATCGCGCGGCACCAGTCTATATCGCCTCGCGACGCAAGGACCTGGCGATCTCCATAAAGCCTCCTCACCGCTCCGTTTCTGTGCTGAAGGTGATGAGGCGTTCCTACCGACGCACGCCAGCGGAGCAAACTTCGCTCGCAAGATCGCCAACATGACACCTGTCTGGCGGATGGGGTATCCACAAGAGACACCAAATCTATTCAATATTCGTCCTGATTTCACAACACTCGATTGGACATTCATCGTCGGCTATGTGCTGAGTTTCATCGCGCTGCTGTTCACCTTTGATTCAATTTCCGGCGAACTGGAACGCGGGACATTGCGGTTGGCATTGGCAAACCCCATCCCACGGCACATTGTCTTGGTCGGGAAATTTTTAGGTGCGTTCATCAGCATCAACATTCCATTTGCGGCTGCAGTATTGATGAACCTACTCCTGATTTCTACCTCAGATGCAGTGCGGCTCAATGCCGAGGCGTGGGGACGCTTAGGTATCTTGTACGGTATCGTTGTTCTCTATACCTGTCTCTTTATTGCTTTAGGTCTTCTCGTCTCAGCCGCGGTACGAGAGAGTGGTGTGAGTCTCGTTGTGCTGTTGTTAATCTGGGTGAGTTTTGTGGTGTTTATGCCGAATACCCTGGCATCTATTGGGAGTCGAACGTCGGTACCGATAGCGTACGAAAAATTTTGGACCCAGCGTATCCGGTTGGCAGATGAGGCGCGTGCGGCATACCGAGATAAATATGGGGACTTACAAACGCCGCCACCGGTGCACGTACTCGGCGAGTATGTTACCACAGAAGCCGAAGAGTATGAACGCTATAATGAGACATATTTAAAACAACAGATTGCACAAGGAAAGCGGGCGCGTGCGATAACTCGTATTTCACCGACAGCAATTACGCAACGCCTCTTTGAATCTTTTGCTGGAACGGGGTTTGAACGGCATCTGCAATTTATTGAGAATGTGCAGCGTTATGCCCGTGAATACCGAGAATTCGTTATTGATACCGATAGAGCAGATCCAGAGAGTCTCCATGTCGTTGGGGTTCAGGAGGGTATGTCGCAGAAGCCTGTCAGTCCAGAGGCGATCCCCAAATTTAAAGATACGCTCAGCCTCAACCGTGATTTCAACACCGCGGCGACGGATTTATTGCTATTGGTACTGTTTTTGGCAGTGCTCGTGTCAGGGACGTATCTCGCCTTTGTTCGCCTTGAGATTTGAATCGGGATAGGAGACTGGATGGTGCTGCTTAGAAACTTGGAGTGCTTGCTTTTTCAAAATTTTTCGTATATACTTTAGAGTAAGTAAACTTGAAACTTATCAACGAGGAAATAGCAATGAACGACTACACAGGCATTATTACCATTGAACCGGGCAAACGCAGCGGGCAACCGTGTATTCGAGGCATGCGGATTACCGTTTACGATATTTTTGAATATCTTGCATCCGGTATGACCGTGGCGGAAATTCTTGATGATTTTCCCTATTTAACTGAAACCGACATTCGCGCCTGTTTTGCGTATGCTGCCAACTGGAAAAAATCACAGACGGTTGTTTATACGGATGAAACTTCTATTCGATCAGAACCTATCGCCGAATCTTGTGAATCTCCTGGCGGATCTGTTTCCTAATTCCACTCATGTTCAGGATACGGGATTGGATGCGGCAGAAGATACCGAGTTATGGGATTACGCTCGTAACAACGACTATCTTATCGTATCAAAAGATGCAGACTTTAGGCATAGAAGCACTGTTTACGGACCTCCCCCGAAAGTAATTTGGATCGGTTTAGGGAATTGTGCAACACGAACTGTCGAAAATAACTTGAGAGATCATTACTCGAATATCCAAGCCTTTGCAAGAGACGCAGATCGGGGATTATTTGTGCTGCTGTAGTTTGTTTAAATCGTAAGAAATATTGGTGAATTAACTGAATTTTTTTCCACCTCTCCGTTCTTCCGTTTCTTCATTTTCCGCTGGCACCACAGAGATTTTGGCAAGAAAAGTGTTGGTACTGCCCTTTTCACAGAACCAATTACCCGTTGCCCCTAACTTAAACCGCTGACCGCGTGCGAATCGGTGAATAATTTGCCCAGTGATCCCGGGCGGGATGTCCCATACGGAAGCCAACGCGTCATTCGGGTACCCCTCTGTCGGCAGTTCAACATCGGGACCAAACAGATCGAACGAACCTGTCGCTTCACCTTCACCTACCTCTATATTAATGATGAGGGTGCCGCCGTGTTCAAATGGGGTTGTGTCGATCTCAATAGGTGTATAATCCTGATAGCCTGCTCCGGGCGCGCGAAAGGTGTTTGAAACCGCCATCAACTGCTTACGCAAATTGGGATCGTCTGATTCCAGTGAAGGCTTCTCTTCCAACGCATGCGCTAATAACGTTAAATATCCTTGTGCCCGATTGTTGCCAGGGAATTTGCTCTCTGGTTGGTGCATGATGACTGTGGCTTCGGGATTCAGGATTTGAATGTCGACTGGATAGACGTAGTGATCTTTGAGTGATGTAGCGAAGAGACGAACGCGTTCGTCTTTTGCGCCCTCTATCAATTCTGGCAAGTCGCGCGGCGTTACCCAAGTATTTATGAACTTTTCGTTGAGTATTTGTATCACTTCTGAATTCGAGAGCGGACCCGCTCTCAAGTTTTTACCGTTCGCTCAGCAGGATTCATCGTCTAAAGGACCCCAAGCGAGGACTACATGAATCGGACGATGCGTTGCCTCGGATTCCATGATTGCTTCTTCAAGGCATCGCCAGTTGATTTCAGCAAACTTGTAGAACTTCAATTCCAATCTTTTGTGTGCTTCTTCGGATGTGATAGCATCCGCCCACTCAATGTCGTCCGATGTTTTTGTCGGTGTGGCGAGGAGTTCCATACGTGGCACGAAGACCATGTCAGCATATCCGAAGTCGTTGATATCTACATTGCTATTGCGCGGTGGAAGCGCGAGCGAAAAATCGCAAATAGAATCTGTCTTCAGATTGATGTGTAATCGTCCGGTATATTGTGATGGAATAAAGCGGGCTAAATATTCCTGCCTCTCATCACTTCCCGGTTTCCAGTCCGGGTTAGGACGCGTTGCCAAAGTAAACTCCGCATGAATTCGGAATGTGATGTCTGCATAGTCTGTCGAAAGTGCGCGTAAGCAAGCGAAAGCACCCTTCTGACCGTGACGCAACTCCCCTGTAGCACCCGGGTGGAACTGAGAAAGAAACGGAATCACCTTGTACAGATCCAGTTCCCAAACATCTCCTACCGCCACAGTTGACGGTGGAAGAAAAGCGTTGAAAACCTCTCCCTTATATTTTCTAATGGGTTCGTGTGGCGACAGATCAAAAAGTTCAACATTTTCTGGTGATTTTTTGTGTAAGTTGTAAGTCGAATCGGCGATCGGGTCCCAATGTGCGTGTACCTCTAAGGATGCTGAATTCTTCAAGACATTATTCAGATCTATCACTGGTTTTCCTCCGTTATATAACTCACCTCTAAACATTCTTGGATGCAATTTTTTCGGCTGTTGAGGCGATGGACAGCCCATATTCTCGTGTTGAATTATCAAGCTACGCTCGTGGTAACGGTTCACCTTCGTTAGCAGTCAGTTCCGCGTAAAGTTCCTGCAACCGAGTGGTGATGGGTCTGATTCCTTCGTCCCCGATCTTCCTGCCATCGACTTCTAAGACTGGACTCAGTTCACCCACAGTTCCAGTCGTGAAGACTTCATCCGCGGTGTAGACCTCCGTCAATGAAACGTTGCGCTCCGTTAGCGGGATACCCGCCTCGCGAGCGATACCGATGACTGTGCCGCGCGTGATCCCCGGTAAACAACTATCGGCGTGTGGTGTCAGGACCTCCCCACGTTTTATCAGAAAGATGTTCGTCGCGTTCGTCTCTGAAACGTAGCCGAAGATGTCGAGCATAATCGCATCGTCCACACCAGCGACGTTTGCCTCAATCTTCGCGAGGATGTTGTTAATCAGGTTGTTGTGATGGATCTTGGAGTCAACGCACTGCGGCGGATTCCGTCGGATTGCTGAGGTGATTAAACGGATACCGCTCTTCGCGTAGATAGGTGGCTTCCACTCTGCGAGCACAATTAAGGTAGTCCCGTACTGGTTGACGCGTGCGTCCATGCTGGAGGTAACCTTTTTCCCGCGACTCAGCGTTAGACGGATATGGACACCGTCCCGCATACCGTTGGCTTCAAGCGTCTCAAAGATCGCTTGTTTGATCTCATCGCGTGTCGGGATATCTGCGAACGCCATGGCGTGCGCCGAGTCTATGAGTCGATCCAGGTGTGGGTCCAGTGCGAAGATCTTTCCGTTATAGACGCGTAAGCCTTCCCATACGCCATCGCCACCTTGGACGAGGCTGTCGAACACGGATATCTTCGCGTCTTCACGAGGTAACAATTCACCGTTAACGTGGATTAATATGTTTTCATTTCTTGAATCAGGTAATTTCGGTTCCATTTTTTAATTTTTCCTTGCGGTTCGTTCAGGCGGGTTGGAGATTTTGACCTGACTGCTCGTAAATCCGTCTTCCACTACGTTTCAGACTATACTAATTTTGAATACAGCATGTTTCAGGTTTCTTATGCGTGTGAGATATATTCACAATCATAATTCTTCCTTAATGGCTGCCAGCTGCCGACTAATCAACTGCTATTCCTGCCGACGGCTGACCGCCAGTACTACCATGTATCTCGGACGCTCACACCTTCATCCGCCAGATGGGTCTTGATGTTCTCAATCGTAAATTCGCCGTAATGTGTGATAGACGCGACAATCGCGGCATCGGCGTTGCTTTCAACAAAAACGTCCCGTAGGTGTTGCGGGTTTCCCGCACCACCGGAAGCAATCACAGGCACCGGCACCAAATCTGCGATAGCACCCGTCAATTCGAGTTCATATCCTGCTTTCGTACCGTCTGCATCGATACTATTGACGACAATTTCGCCTGCACCTAAATCGACCCCACGTGCCGACCATTCCAGCGCATCCCAGCCGACCGGTGTTCTCCCGCCGTCTATGTAAATTTCATAGCCGCTTGGAATTTCTTCGCTTTTCGGGACCCGCTTCACCTGCATACTCAACACGACGCACTGACTCCCGAACGCCCGTGCGCCCTCCGCAATGATTTCGGGATTTCGCACGGCCCCGGAGTCTATGCTCACCTTCTCTGCACCTGCGAGTAGGACGCGGCGCATATCCTCAAGTGTACGCAACCCACCACCGACAGAAAACGGGATAAAAATTTCGGCGGCGACTGCGGAAACAACGTCAATCATAATATCGCGTCGTTCGTTGCTTGCCGTGATATCGTAAAAGACGAGTTCATCGGCACCCCCTTCGTAGTAAAACCGCGCCATCTCGACTGGGTCGCCGACATCGACATTACCTTGGAAGGCGATGCCTTTGGTGACCTTTCCCGCGCGTACATCTAAACATGGAATTATCCGTTTCGTTAGCAAAGTGTCCTCCTGTGAAAAACTGGTTAATTTCCAAATCGCTGTTTGAATGCATGCAGAATATCGTCAAATTCTGACACCTTCAAAATCTTATACAGTGCCGCAAGTATCAATAGGCTCAATCCAATCGGGACAAACACCCCGATAATGCGTGGAATGATGCCTACCGTGCCGAGCCAATCCCCTTCAATGACACCATTTGTCAGCCAGCAAATGAACCCCATCACCCCTGAAGCGGTTAGGATTTTGAGCGTCAGCGAGATGAGTGATCGAAGTCCCAACCCTCCAACCTTGCGGCGGAGCAGTAGCAGTAGGACGGCACAGTTCAACGTTACTGTCAAGACAGTTGAAAATACCACAGCACGCGGGTCCAGGAATAATCCGCGATAAATGAACAGATAGTTGAGGCAGATATTGAGCACAACAGCGCAGATACTAACGATAACGGGTGCGCGAATATCTCTATAGGCGTAAAAACCATCTGTAACAATTTTCAGCGTCGAGAACCCACACAATCCGAACGCATAAACGAACAGAAGCCCTGCTGTCCCGATTGTGTCTTCTTCGACAGTTACACCCCATTCGTAAAGCAAACGGCAGATCGGTTCTGAGAGAACCATGAGTCCGATTCCTGCGGGAATTGTCAGGGCAAGCATTAAGCGGAGTGCGTAAGAGAGTGCGTTGCGAAAATTCTCCGTCTCTCCTGCTGTTACGAGTCTTGCGAGTTGTGGCAGTGCCACTGTTGAAATCGCAACGCCGAAGATCCCAATCGGGAGATGCATCACGCGATAGGCTCTACTAATCCATGTCAACCATCCGGAATCTGAGGTAATAAAAAATGTGTTCGTCAGTAGATTTACCTGCACCGCCGCGACCCCTAACACAGCGGGTCCTATGAGATGAGCAACTTGAAGCACTCTCGGATCTCGCAGACTCAGCAGTGGGCGGTACCGAAACCCGACGCGATACATAGAGGGTACCTGAATTAAGAATTGGGCGATACCCCCGACAATTACACCGATAGCCATACCCGTTATCGGGTGAATCTCTATCAATGGGCACAAATAGTAACCGCTTATCCCGATCGCCAGAGAACTCACATTGAAGAAAGCAGATGCACACGCAGGGATACCAAATTTGCCCTTGCTGTTCAGTAATCCCATGGCAATTGCCGCAAATGACACAAAGAGTAGATACGGGAACATCAATTGCGTGAGATAAATTGTCAGTTCAATCTTGTTGTCAAATCCGAAATGTTCGATGGCGTCTAAATTTCTATCAAAGTTGTCTCGTGCCAGCACATCGACAACAATGGGAGCGAAAATGATACCGAGTGCTATGATACCCATTAAAACGAGGAATGTTAGGTTAAAGATGCGGTTCGTAAGATTCCACGCCGCTTCTTTGCCGTCTTCAGCCTCTGTCGCGAGGAATGTCGTAATAAATGCCTTGCTCAAGATGCCTTCGCCGAACATATCGCGTAGAAAGTTCGGTATACGGAAGGCAAGGTAAAAAGGGTCCGCGCTGGTTTTTGAAGGGAAGTAGTAACCTATCGCCGTTTCGCGGGCGAGACCCAATATCCGAGATACCATCACGGCAATGCTGACAACCCCTACTGCACGGGTGACGTTCCGATGCTGTTGCTCTGTGGGTTTCGTTTCGTTTTCCATTTTATATTGGTTAGGACTTACGCACTTCCTCTTAAAGTCCCCCTGATAAGGGGGATTTAGGGGGTTAAAAATACCAAAATACTCTCACTGCGAGGCATTTTTCAGCAAAGTATATCTTTCTTTGTTCAATTTGCGTAAGTCCTGTTGGTTATCAGTTATCAGTTACAAGAGGGTTTGTTAAACGAAAACCTCTTAACCGAAGACCGACAACCGAAAACTGAAAACCACTTCTCCTTGACATCGCTTCCATTTCAGTGTAAATTTTAGGGCAGCGTTAGCATAAATTTAATACACATTCTCGCTATGGACATAAGGAGACTAAAAGATGCAGGAGAAGCGATATTTTACGCTTGAAGAGGCAAATCAATGCATCCCCGAATTAGTTGATGAAATTTCACTGTTAAGAGCAATAAGAGCGCAACTTGCAGGACTCCACGCAGAAATTACGCCACTCTTAGAGGTGGTTTCCTCTAACGGTGGCAGTAAGCATACAGCCGCGCTGCTCAACGCAACGAAACGCTTTCAGGAAATTCTGGATCGGATTGAGGCACGCGGGTGTCATCTGAAAGGGCTCGACCCAGGGTTGGTCGATTTCCCACACCTCCGCAACGGCAAAGAGGTCTACCTCTGTTGGCGGATGGGTGAAAAGAAGATCCGCTACTGGCATGAAATTGAGGACGGATTTGAAGGACGACAGCCGCTGTAGTCAGTGCACCTATGACCTGAAGAAATGGTTCGTCGGACCGTGTCCGTGCCCGATGTCCAAGGCGTGCTGGATGGCACCGGTGATATACGCCTTTGCTGACCTGATAGCGTCGCTCAAATCTTTCCCGTGTGCGAATTGTGTCGCGATTGCCGCCGAGTAGGTACAGCCTGTACCGTGCGTGTTTTCTGTCTCGACCCGTTCCGCCTCAAAAAAAGTCCATTGCCCATCACAGTAAAGCACATCGGTTGCCTTGTTTCCAATAAGATGTCCGCCTTTGACAAGGACGGCGTGACAACCGAGTTCCGCGATCACTTTTGCGGCACTTTTCGCGTCGTCTGTGTTTCGGATATCCTGTTGCGCGAGGAGTTCTGCCTCGTAGACGTTGGGCGTAATCACTGTCGCAAGCGGAATCAGTGCTGTTTTGAGACTGTCAATTGCTTCCTCTTTCAACAGTGGGAATTTGCTTTTGGAGATCATCACTGGGTCTACAACGATAGCTGGTGGTGTATATTCCCTCAATTTCCCCGCAACCGCCTCGACAATCGCTGGTGAGGAGAGCATCCCCGTTTTGACGCTGGCGACCTCAAAATCCGTGAAAACCGCGTCTAACTGCGCTTCAATCAACGGAATAGGCAAATCAAAAGCGTCTGTAACCGCGACTGTGTTCTGCGCTGTAACGGAAGTAATCGCTGACATAGCGAACCCACCATTCGCCGAGATCGCTTTGATGTCCGCCTGTATGCCAGCCCCACCACCTGAATCTGAACCTGCAATCGTTAAAATCTGTTTCATTCTTTTACTTTACCTTAGAAACCGAATCAGAAGCACTCGTTAAAAAATCAAGATAGTATTTCGCTTGTATGCCTGCACCTTTAGGTGCCATAACACCTGACATCACAGCCACTCCGAACGCTCCCGCAGTTAAGCATTCAGACACTCGTGCGGGTGTAATGCCTCCCAATGCGAAGACCGGCAATTTCATGCCTTTGACCACCTCAGCAAGATTCGCTGTGCCGACAGCCGGACCGTATCCGGGTTTGCTTGCTGTGGCGTAGATAGGACTGTAGGTCAGAAAATCGGCACCTTCTGCTTCCCGTTTCTGTGCCGCATCAAAAGAGTGCACCGAGCACCCGATATAGAAGTTATCGCCTGTCTCGGTTTCCTTTATGGAGTTTACGGGTTCTGCATTCGCTGGGAGATGAACTCCAGCGGCACCGACATCACGGGCAATACACGTATGTGTATTGATAAAAAGATTTGCTTCGTAATTGTGACACAACTCTGCAATCGATTGTGCTAATTTAATCAACTCGGTATCATTTAAATCTTTCTCACGCAATTGGAAAGCAGTGATGCCTGCATCCAGCAGTTCCGAGACGACATCGACTAATGGAGTGGGCGTGCATCGGTGTCTATCGGTAATGGCGTACAGCCTAAAGTCTATCATTTATAGTAAAACCTACAATTAACGATACACCTATAAATAAAACGTTTGTAGGAGGGAACTCCGATTCCCGACTCTTGTTTTACAGTAAAGCTTACCATTCATAGAACATTTGACAGCGGGACAGGAAACCTGTCCCCTACGAGGTCGGATATGCATGTTGGAACGTTGAAACGTCTTTTTAATTTTTAACTTTACTATATTCTGTTGGAACGCGTCGGAGGCGTACCGCAAACGCGCCGTCAACCCCGTGTTCGTGTGGAAATGTCTGGACAAAGCCTTGCGGTGTTATTGCACTCGGCGGAACATCGGGCAAGAAGCGTTGAGCGTTTTCTATCGTGTACATCGGGAAATTTTCCAAAAATCGCTGGATGACCTTCTCGTTTTCCATCGGTTCTATGCTACACGTGCTGTAGACGAGAATCCCTCCGGGTTTAATATGTGGTGCTGCGTTCTTCAGTAGGTTATATTGTATCTCGCTGAGGGCGCGAATCTGTTCAAGCGTTTTGTTCCATCGGATGTCAGGATGCCGTCGAAGCGTTCCGAACCCTGAACACGGCGCATCGATAAGCACAGCATCTGCTGTTTTAATAAACGCTAAGTCGGCTTTCATCGCGTCCATAACACGGGTCTCAACGTTATGCGCATCGACGCGTCGGCAGTTCTTTTGCAACAATGCTATTTTTTCTACTGAGGCGTCCACGGCGATAATTTTCCCGGTATTCCGCATGAGATGTGCTAAGTGCGTCGTCTTACCACCCGGGGCAGCACAGAGGTCCACTATAAATCCCGCGTCTTCCGGTGAAAGTAGATGTCCCACTAACATGGCACTCTCGTCTTGGACATAGATGTCATTTCGGTTAAGGATATCCTTGAGTGTCAGTTTGCCATCAGTGTCAAAAGTGGTGATGGTGCGATTTTCAAGTACTATCCCATCGGGGGCGATTTTGGAAAGGGACGCCGGTAAGCCTTTCATTTCCAGAGATTGACAAACTTCTTCGCGCTGTGTCAGGAGGGTATTTACACGGAACGCGAGCGGTGCGGTTTGATTGCTTGCACGGCAGAACGCCAGCGTCCACTCAACGCCGCGCGTTTGAAGCCATTGTTTTACTAACCACGTCGGATAGGACAGCGAGAGCGCGATGTGCTTGGTCGGGTTTGCATCAAGCGATGGATAGGTTACTGTTGTGCCCTTGCGTTGCACCGAACGAAGTACCGCATTGATAAACCCTGCGGTCTTCCGTCCACCTGAAGATTTGCGTGGGTGGGGAGTAGCGAGTTGGACGGTTTCAAAGATTGCTGCGTGTGCCGGTATCCCATCGAGATGTAACAGTTGGAACGCGCCGAGTCGTAAGATATTGCGATGTCTCGCGTCTAACCGAAATTTGGGATTGATGAACTGATCGAGTATCCAGTCCAGTTGCTTCCGCCACCGGATAACGCCGTAGACCAGCCCGTTTACCAATCGGCGTTCACGCCCATCAATTGCGGGTCTCCGTCCGAATGTACTGTCAACAACGGATGCTATTGACGCGCTGCTGTGCGAGAGGGTCAATAGGCATTCTAAGGCGACACTGCGCGCATTCATATCTCGCGATAACGCGAGGTCTCGGATCTATTATCCCGATGCCTCGCGAGTCTCCTTTGTTTTGGCAGCAATTCGTCTATCAGAAAGCCAAAATTACGCGGCTTCTGCAGTGAGGGCATGCACTTTGCGGATAAGTCGGGACTTTTGACGGTTCGCTGTCCCTTTTTTGATAACACCTTTAGAGGCAGCTCTATCTAAGAGGCTTGTCAAGGATCGGCACAATTCCTGCGCCGTTT
The DNA here is from genome assembly GCA_965208635.1 of Candidatus Poribacteria bacterium. Taxonomy (GTDB): domain Bacteria; phylum Poribacteria; class WGA-4E; order WGA-4E; family WGA-3G; genus WGA-3G. The sequence goes on along the minus strand of OZ242349.1, from coordinate 1,885,835 downwards.
CGACGTTCCCCTCCGCAATGGCTGTTTCTGTCTGTTTCATTACTGTCCGAAGCGTTGCTTTACGGTGTCGATTGCGTATCCGCTTTGTGTTGTCCGCGCGTGCGTGTTTCTTTGCAGATTGTCGATGCAAAACGAGTACTCCTTTTGAAAACTTGTCCCTCGATGATCTTGAGGACAATCGAGGTATTAACTGTCTTTCACAATGTGTGTACTTAATGATACCACAAAATGTCGGGTTTGTCCATATTTTTTCTCAAAACCTATTTGATTTCTCTCCATAAAAGTGGTAAAATGTTAAAGTAATATCAAAGGAGAACGCCTAATGAAATTACCATCCCTTCTGCTGATTTTCACGATTGGTGTCGGATTATGCACCGCAGTGGCGGCACCCCAAGATACTATTGACACACCCCCGTGGCAACCCACAGGACAATACACACATCCCGATATCCGAGAGAGCTCCGGTATCGTCGCGAGTCGGCAGTTTGAAGGGGTCTATTGGACCCTCAACGACTCTGGAAACCCCGCGGCACTTTACGCTACAAAACTCAATGGCGAATTAATTCAAAAGATTAAAATAAACGGTTCCGGGAACTTCGATTGGGAAGCATTCGGTATTGACGACAAAAATCAACTCTGGATCGGTGAAATTGGAAATAACAGTAGATTGCGGTTCGATCTGAAGGTGGTTGTCGTCGCGGAGCCGGATCCGTTCAATGAGACAGAGGCGGAGGTCATCGCAAGTTATCCGTATCGGTACCCCAATGAGAATGTGGATGCCGAAGGACTCTTTATTCTCGAAGGTGTCCCTTATATCGTCTCGAAAGAACGCGAGCGCGCCATACTTTACCGCTTTCCGGCTCTAAAACCAGATAAAAAACAGGTATTAGAAAGGGTTGGCGAGTTCACCGAAGCAAAGTTCGTGACGGGTGCTGGAGTCTCCGAAGACGGAACGCGTCTTGCCGTCTGTACTTACGACGCACTCTGGGTATATCACGGCACAGCGGGTGATTTAGCACAGATGATCCAGCGCACACCGTGGTCCTTGCCTCACTATTTTTTTGGGGAAGCCGTCTGCTTTGATGGCTACGACCTCGTCTTGACAAATGAGTCGAGAGACATCTACTATCTCCCTCAATTTTGGTATGAGAAGGAGTGGACATTGCCACCCAAAGACACCCACTCGGCTATTGACCTATTACCTAAGACAACAGCAAACGGCGTAGTAGTTCAGACAGAAAGTTACCGAGCGGAGGGTGTTGATATTGGTGGAAGCCATGTCACTTTCACGCCGGAAACTGCTGGCAGAGCGACATCCTTGACTGTCCCAATTGAGGTGCCTTACACGGATGTTTATGAAATTCGTGCCATTTTAATGCGTGGACAGGCGTATGCGCATGTCCAATTGTCTATAGACGACACGGAGGTCGGTGTCCCCTACGATTGTTATTCTTTCGAACCGATAGCTGGGACGTTGGTTTCGTTTGGGACAGCTCCTTTAAATGCCGGTGAAAATCGGATTGTGTTCAGTATTGTTGGAAAGGCGTCTGAAGCCACAGGCTATAAAATTGGTGTCGACTCCTATCAGGTATTGAACGCCTCTCCATTTGTGAAACGCTACACGGTTTTGGGTCCGTTTCCCAAAGCGGATGTTGCTATAGTTGATGAATTGTTGCAATCCGGTGGTCGGTTGGACTTGGAGAAGACTTACGCAGGTGTTGATGGCAAACCCGTCCGCTGGCAAGAAATGACTACCAGAGAGGACGGTTATCTCGATTTACGCAGAGACCTCAGTCCTACCCCAAGGACTGTCGGGTACACGTTGGTATACCTCCACGCCTCGAAAGCAATCGATTCTGTGATGTTGATTGGAAGCGATGACGAAATCGCTGTTTGGTTAAACGGAACTGAAATTCATCGGAAAAGTATTGACGCTGGCGCATGGGCGGATGCAGATGCGATTCCGTGTCAACTGAAGGTGGGATGGAATACGGTTTTGTGCGAGAAAGTCGATCTCGGCTGGTCGTGGGGGCTCTATTTGCGATTCACGGACGCAGAAGGAGTCCTCAAGTATGCCACCCAACCAACGGACTAACCAATAATCCAGCACGTAGGTTGGGTTGAACGGGGACCTTCTAAAAATTACATGGAGAAAATGGCTTTTAGAACCACTCAGAAATTTAAAGGTGCCAAAACACGAGTGAAACCCAACACCTTCTCGCACCGACAGCGTTTAGATTGTTGGGTTTCGCTATAGTCCATCTACATTAATGAGACATTGGAAAGCAGAAATCTCCGTATAACCGAAATATATCGCTGCCTCTTACCGCTCAACCTGGGGAACACCCAAGCAAAAACACCTACATTTATTCTCGAACCTCACGTGATTTGCACGCAACTCACGGTTCTTTAGATTTGTCAGCCTGTCCTATCTATACAAAACGAAACCACCCCTCCTGTACCCATTTCCATTAATTCAACGTTAAACGGTGTAGATACATATATCACAACGAAGTTACAGCGCGTTGTGTGAGCCTGACCAGGTTCTAAGAAGCACCAAGACTCACCGAAAACCTGCTCGTAACGAAGTGGAGAGCAGTTCAGGAGGCCATAAATTAAAAAGATGCAATTCAATTTTTTTCGATGGAGTAAGCAACGCCTGCTGCGAATCGTCCCAAAAATCGGTATCGTCGGAATGATGTTGGCGGCTGTATCCGTTTCTGCGGGTACTTCCAGCATAAGCCAACGCGATATTTTTGTGGGGGCGAGTGCCCGCGCCGTCGGTATGGGCAGTGCGTTCACCGCAGGTCCCTCCGCGACCAACGGTTTTCTATGGAACCCGTCTTCATTAGGATTTATGGATGGTGTGGAAGTTAATATGGGTGGGATGCCGTTTCCGGGCAACTTCTCAAGCCGCGATCAGGCGTTTTCAGTCGCCGCGAATCCACAGACGTTCGGTGTGACGAACAGAAATTTAGGGAATGTCTCCTTCGCAACATGGCTTGATGGGTGGAAAAATAACACGACGGAGTCTACACAGATTGTCCTTCTCGGATACGGACTTGCGCTCGGACAGCGTGCCTCGGCGGGTGCGAATCTACGCTACTATCAGAACAACACACCCATCAGAACCAATTTTCTATGGAGTGTGGATTTAGGGATGCAGTTCGCCTATCCATTGCAAAAATGGGGTGATTCGCTAACTGTGGGAATGAACCTTGCTGAATTGAGCAGCGGCATTCGTGAGAACGGTGTACTTCTTGAGAGCGCGCCTTTAGCCGCACGCTTCGGGACGACTTATGAGGTCGGTGGAAATACACTTTTTTCGACAGATCTCGCCGTCCGGGGTGCGAATGACGTAGACTGGGGTGAACGGCTCCGATTGCACTTCGGTGCAGAACATTGGTTCATTGATGGACACATCGGGTTGCGTTTCGGTTATACTGCTTTGACCGCTTCTGAAAGGTTCTGGAGTGGTGAGTTGGCGCGGGGGCTGAGTTTCCGAAATTCCTCCGGACAACTCGATTATGCCTATGTGAGCGGTAGTGAGCTGGAGCAAGGTGTGCATTGGATCTCGGCGACGTTACGCTGGGGTGGAGACGATACAGCACCCGTATTGATGGCAACCCGCACCGAGCCATCTGATGTCGATGAATTTGGACCAATTTTAATGCCGGAGACACTCGAAATAGATCCCGAAACACTTGATGGAACATTGGAACTCTCCGAACCCGCAATTTCGCCGAATGGTGATGGTGTTTCGGATAGCACCACATTTCGCTTGAGCCTCGGAGAAGATAGCACTGCTCCTTTACGATGGCAGTTAGACATCCAGGATGAATATACCGAAATCGTTTGGAAAAAATCTGGGACAGGTGTGCCAGCGGAAGGTGTCGTTTGGGATGGATTCGCAGATACCGGTAACTTAGTGCCTGATGGAAATTATGAGGTTCAACTCCACGTGCTTGACACACAGGACACGCCACACTTCGTAGATACCGGGACAGTGACCGTAGACCTCATTCCGACGGCATTGGAACTTTTCGCGAAAACACCGACAACTGTTGGTTTGAAGGCGTGGGACATCAATCCACTTACCCATTGGAAATTCGAACTTTTCGATACGGGAAACGCGCTTATCGAGCAGGCGGAGGGAAACGGTTCGCCTCCCACTGAGGTCGTTTTAAGCAAGGTTCAAGCGAATCCGAATGCTGTTTACACTGGCAAGTTACACGTTCAGGACATTGCTGGCAATCGGAGCACGGAACAAGCGCAGTTACAGTTTGGGGTGAGCAGTCAGGTAAAAAGAGCGTCGGTATCCAGTAGGATGACACTCATGGTGGGTTCATTTGTGGAGCGATACTACGCTGAAGCGATGGAGGAGAGATTACGGTTGCAGAACCCGAATGAGAAGGTCGCTCTCCTTGTCGCCACTGTTGATGGAAGAACTGTGCATCGCGTAACGATCGGTGAATTCAGCACGCGGGCAGAATCAGTAACATTGAAGCAGCACATTCAAGAGACCCTCGGTATCGAACCTGTGTTGATTTCCCTCCAATGACATCCTCGCCTTTGCTCTAAGCAATGGTAGGTACGGTTTCTAATTGTGTTACTCCAATCTGGTAGGTGCGGTTTCTAACCGCATCGGATATGTTCTTCAACGTATCGGTTCCTCTCCACTGGCAAGGGCTCTAACCTCGCCCTTGCCCCAGCATTTGTAAAACTACCAGATTTTCACAAGCGTGGCAACGATTTGTAAAACCTGAACAACGGTTTCATCTGGCATGTCGCCTGCGTACCGTGCGCGTCTTTCCCACCAATCAAGATTTTGATATGATCTGCTTGGATGACTCCGTCAAGCTCAATAATTCGGGTGAGGTCCTTACTGCGAATTTCTACTCCTGGTGGGATCGGAATATCAAGATCTGCGCGGTAGGGTTTTCGACTGGTCGTGATTGGACACATAATTGCCAACCACAATCTGCGATTATAGATTTCTTCAGAGAGTACAAGAGCTGGACGCTCTTTTGCTTGCTCATGTCCAGCGTGAGGTTCAAAGTCAATCCACACGATATCTCCGTGTTGTGGAACATACATAGTGGCGTTTACCAGGCCTCCTTGCCCACTGGTGGTCCGGTATCTGTCTCTTCCGAAAGGCCAGGTTTTCGAGCTTCGACTTTGGGTTCTGGGACCTTGGCTAAAAGTTCTTCTATTGTATAATTCGGACGCGGTATAGGTCTGCGCCTTTCTTTACTACGAGGTGTTATCCCAGTCTTTTTACCACGCAATTTGGATTCTGGAACTTCGGCAGAAAGTTTCTCTGGTGCAAGATCTGTTTTTTTCATAAGGTAGTCCTCTTCGAGAAAGAGATTTAAAGTAAGATAGGTAGAACATCGAAGAAATTATAGCACAGATAAAACGGTCATTCAAACGAAATGGAATAGAATTCCGCAGCGTTTTCATAAAAGAGTCTGTTTTTCTCCGCATCCGACGCATCCTCAATAGCCCATGAAAGTGCCGCGACCCATTCCTGATATGTCGCCGCTAAGGTACACACGGGCCAATCGCTCCCAAACATCAGCCGTTCATAACCGAACGCCTCCACCAGATGTAGGATATACGGCTTCAATTCCTCACGCGTCCAGTCCTCACTTGCAGTCGTCACAATCCCAGATACCTTGCAATGGACGTTCTCAAAGGCGGCGAGTGCGTTGATGTGTGTTGCCCACGACTCGAATTGTCCGCCTTTTATGTCGGGTCCGCCGCAGTGGTTAAGAGCGTGCCGGACGTCCGGTGTCGCCTTGACGAGTTCGATTGCCGCCGGAAGTTGTGCATGATTCGCACAGAGTTCAAAAGAGAGATCGAATTTCGTCAGCAATTTCACGCCGTTAATCAGTTCAGGTGTGGCGTAAAATTGCGGATCGGGATGATGCCATGCCATTCGACGCACCCCGACGACAAGCCCGAATCCTGTGAGTTGCTCAAGAATCGCCTCGGCATTCGGTTTTTCAAGGGGTGCCGCCGCCGCTATCGCGCCTATCATCCCATCTGTCTCGGATATCTGTGTGAGCCACTCGACCTCTTTGACAACGTCCGCTTCAGCAGGATCTCCTTCAACGTGTGCCGATCTGACGACGTTAAGGTCCCCAATCGCCTCACGATAATCTTCTGCGGTGTATCGTTTTCCCAATAGGTCGAACCCTTCTAACCAAGGGTATTCCAAATTAGAGGTATCCCAAAGGTGTTGGTGGGTATCAATTATTTTAAGCATCTATTGTTCCTCGTCTGAAAAATGATTTGAATTTCGTCAAGATATTCTGTATAATTTCTTAACCAATTAAAATCGGACCGCAAGCCTGCAACACCGGCGCAGGGTTTTTGCTTGGAGTGTTTTTGCTTGGGCGTTTCCACTTGATAGGGTGTTTCCTCAATTTCCTCAATTTCCTCAATTTCTTCAAGATTTGAGAAATGCACGTGAAAGATAATACTCACGTTGTTTAACCGCAAGATAAAATTAGAAATCCGCAAAATAAAATTAAAAAGAGGTGTTTATCATGTTTTTGGGTTTCTTTGACCCGCTTTATTTTGTGTTCCTCGCACCGGGGCTGGCACTGTCCCTCTACGCGACGTTTCGCACAAAATCGACATTCTCCAAATATTCACAAGTCGGATCGCGTAGCGGGATGACGGGCGCGCAAGCCGCCGATCTAATGCTAAAACGGCACGGCGTTAGCGGCGTACGGATCGAACGCTCAAGTGGGTGGTTAAGTGACCACTACGATCCGGGTCAGAAAGCACTTAGGTTGTCCGACGATGTCTATTCAAGTCAATCACTTTCCGCAATAGGGGTCGCGTGCCATGAAGCCGGACATGCGATGCAGGACGCACACGGGTATGCGATGCTAAACCTTCGTACCGCCCTTGTCCCGGCGACGAACTTTAGTTCGATATTCTCTTATATCCTAATAATGGTGGGTTTCTTTATTCAACCCTTCCTGCTGTTCGGGGTCGGACTCTTTGCAGTCGGTGTCGTCTTTTCGTTGATAACGCTTCCCGTTGAGTGGGATGCGAGTAAACGCGCCAAGGTTGCAATGGCGGAAGCAGGCATGCTCACGCAAGAAGAGAATCAACACGCGAGTAAAGTGCTCAACGCCGCATTTTTGACGTATCTCGCGGCGGCAGTGACAAGCCTTCTCACACTGCTCTATTACCTATTCCGGTTGGGACTGTTGGGTGGTGGTGACGAGTAATTATAGTGGCGCGGCGTGAACCGCGCCTATCAATGTTGCCGTGAATATCACTTTTAAGACTTGCTATCAATATCTACACCGGGCCACTGGTCGTCTTGCTCAGTAATATCAACGACGATGCCGTCTGGGTCTTCTATCTTGAAGGCTTCTGAAGGCAACTCGTCCGAATTTGGGTCGTAAGGTTTATCACCACCTAATCCTTCCCAGGTGATTGTGAAACCGAGATCCTCACATCGCTGTGCTGCTTCCCGTAGGTTCGGAACACGAACGCCGATGTGGAGGTAGTCTAACATCCCACCGACATGTTCCGGACGGTCGGGACCACGGTGCTGAAACACTCGGAAGTTGTGATAACCGTCCGTAAGATCATAACATCCATTCATCGTTGAGAAAACTCGCAATCCGAGCGCATCGCGCCAGAAACGGATACTTTTTTCTAAATCGGTCGTACGGACGCCGATGTGTACAAGTGTTGTTGACATAAAAGGGTTCCTTTTTTGTTACGGCATACGGAGTATGCCTACTGCTTTAAATCCAGACAGTCGGTTCCCGATTTTCTGCTCGGTGCTCATAGAGCAGTTTGACATCGTCCGGTAACTTGTCAAACGTTTCGCCGGGAATCGTGGCGGTATTCGCACCAAAAAGTTCTAAATTCAACCACCACGGTGCGTATCTGACGACGACCGCAGTTCGTTTACCGGCACTCGGATTTTCTGCGTTGGAGTGCCAAATCCGGCTGTCCATGATGAGTACACTGCCCGCACCGCCAACGGCTTGCATTTCCCCATCAATTGGATTCCGGTCACCAATGTTGTCTTCTTTGCCTCTGGGGTTCCGGAGGTCCACGTGTGTTTTGGGAACAATCCAGGTCCCGCCGTTTTCTGTCGTGAAATCGGAAAGCATCCAGAGGGTCGTGATACCGATGACAGCACTCGGAAACGGTTGTGGAATGTGCCATTTCTGGTTCAGATCATACGGAAAATCGGAGTGGTATGCACGCACTAATTCGTAATGTGGCGGTCGGATCTTATACTCAGTCTGTGAAATGCGTACTTGTGGTCCGAGTAACTGCTGGAGAGTGGTGAGGAGCCGCTCGCTCGCAAGGTGCGCGGCGAACTTCGGCATGAAACTGATAACGTTGCGTCCCCATACGCCGTGCTCTTTTCTGAATTCGTTATAGTCCGCTTCAGAGGTTTCGACCTCTTCACGCACCTCATCAACCACATCGGCAGGAATAACGTTTTCCAAGACGCACCAGCCTTCTTCCCGTATTTGCGTGACATAAGGTTCAAGTGCTTCTAATAGATTGTCTGACATTGATGCCTCCTTGGGTTTTAGGAATTGAAACCTGTTTCTCGCTCGCGGTTGTAACGGACTGCTGTTTTGATGAGCGGTGCGAGCCGCATCACCTTACCCAGGGAACCGATAACACCGATCTCGCGTGTGGTTATCGCTCCCATAACGTTGAGTTCACCTGTCCAAAATTTGTAGGCGACATCCCCCGTCATAGTGAGTTCAACATCTGGGGAAGTATCGTCACAGGTGCCGCGGGCGATGGTATATTCGCCATTTGCTGCCGTTAGGGTCATCTGGCAATCGGGCACGCTGTAGTTAAATTGAACATTCAGCGTCACCGACTTCAGTGCCTCTTTTGCTTCCGGTAACGTAGCAATTTCTTCAAACAGTTCGCTGATATAACTATAGAGTTGATCGGGTGTTTCAAAGATAGCCATAGTTTGCGATATAGCATACTGTATAATAGATTAGAGGTCAAATAAAAAATGAGAATGAATCCAGTCAAACTATTTCGTGAGGAAATCTCCAAGAAAACGTCTGTTGATGCGCAATCTTATGAGAATGCGCGGGAGTACCTCACTTCTCGGACTGTCACCTACGAATCTCCAATAGGGCGTATGGGCATAGTCGCGGCAGATCAAGAGAGTATTTCGTATGTTTTCTTTTCCGATGATTTTCCGTTCGGTGAATCATCATCCATCCAAATGCAATATCCTGTACTGACGTATGCACAGGAACTGCTCGACCAATATTTCGCTGGCGAACCGCTTAAGTTTTCTAAGGTGTCAATCCGATTCAACTGGGGAACAGATTTTCAGAACAGCGTGTGGGAGACGATTCGGCAGATTCCTTATGGAGAGGTGCGTAGTTACAAATGGATTGCAGAACAGATAGGGCATCCGAAAGCAGTTCGGGCTGTGGGCGGTGCAGTCGGGGCAAACGCTGCGGTTATTCTCAACCCCTGTCATCGTGTCATCAGAAGCAATGGCGCGTTGGGCGGCTACGGTGGTGGTCTGGAACGGAAACGTCAGTTGTTGGCACTTGAAGGTCATCCTATTGAGGAATTAAGGTGAGTTATTAAAACGTGTGAGTTCCTACCTCCGCAAGGGAAAAAGAGTTGCCAGTTGTCAGTTATCAGTTAAGAGGTTTTTGCTAGCTCCAAACCTGTAGCCTGCAACAACGGCGCAGGGTTTTTGCTGGGGTGTTTCTTTAAGATTTGAGGGACGCACGTTCAAGTCCAAACGCACGCTATTTCTCCGCAAGGAAAAATTAAAATATGACTCGAAAAAGTTTAGGTAAAGCCACCCAAGCCATCCATGCGGGCGAGGCTCGGACATCTTCTGCTGAAAAGACGGGGATGCCTTTGTTACCGCCTATCTATCAGAACAGCACTTTCCGTTTCGCAACAGCCGCTGAATTCGCAGAGGCGTTCCAAGACGAGGAAAGCGGTTATGTATATACGCGCTGGGGGAACCCGACGCAAGAGGTATTGGAACAGAAACTCGCTGTCCTTGAAGCCGGTGAAGCGGCACTCGCTACTGCGTCGGGGATGGGGGCGGTCAGCACGGCACTGCTTACTGCCTTAGCGGATGGTGGACATGTCGTCGCGATGGAGAACCTCTATTCCGCTACGTTCCAAATCCTCAATGAAGAGTTCCCACGATTCGGGATTGAGACGACGTTTGTTGATGCGACAGACCCTGCACAAATTGAACGCGCGATCCGAGCGGATACCAAAGTCCTTTATCTTGAAAGCCCAACAAACCCACTCCTAAAGCTCGTTGATTTACAGGCAGCTGCTGAGATCGCAAAAGCACACGGCTTAACCTCAATCATTGACAACACCTTCGCCACGCCATGTGGCCAACAACCGATAACCTTTGGCATTGATGTCGTCGCTCACAGCATGACAAAATACATGAGTGGTTCTGGAGCTGTTATCGCTGGTGCGATTATTGGGGAAAAGGAATTCATTGTGCATGCCAAGGAAGGGGCACTTCGCAACTTTGGAGCCGTTATCAGTCCGTTCAACGCGTGGTTAACGCTTCACGGTCTCACGACGCTACCGCTGCGGTTTACACGACACAGTGAAAACGCCACGCGTGTCGCAACGTTTCTTGAGGCACATCCGGCAGTGGCATGGGTCCGCCACCCCGGTTTAACGAGTCACCCGCAACACGAACTCGCCAAACGCCAGATGGACGCGTTTGGTGGTATGATAACGTTGGAGTTGAAAGATGGGCGCGCCGCGGGTGAACACCTCGTTGATCATCTACAACTCTGTTCGCTGGCAGTCAGTTTGGGAGACGTTCGCACCCTTATCTGCCATCCTGCGTCAACAACGCATTCACATGTTCCCGCAGAGATCCGTCGACGAACGGGCATTACGGATGGCTTAGTCAGAATTTCCATTGGGCTGGAAGATGCTGAAGATATTGTCGCCGACCTCGGACAAGCGTTAGAGTCCTGCACTCCTTAAATTTTGGATGTAATTCTCGTTGATATTATTCGATGGATGGGTTGCCTCTTTGTGGGGTTCCGGGAATTCTGTGATCAGTTTCTGATATGCGTCTACTGCTGAATCCGTATCACCGCCGTCCTCATGGATTTTGCCTACCCAGTACTGTGCTTGCCGCCGGTTATCGTAATCGTAAGTGCTATTATCTGCGACCTTCTGGTACGCGTCGATAGCACTCGCCATATCGTTATTGGCGTAGGCAATTTGCCCGATATAAATCTGTGAATTGGCGGCGTTTTCATTGCGCGGATACAAGTCAATGGCTTCCTCAAGTCGCGCGATGGCTTCGTCATATTTGCCAAGCCGCTCGTACGCCCACCCCATATAAAAGTACGCATCCTGACCCACCTTGGTGTCTGGGTAGAGATCTATGACTCTCTGGTAGCCATCAATCGCTTCTTGGTATTGCCCTTCGGCGAGGTGCGTTTGAGGGATACCGAAACTCGCAAGCGGTGAAAGGTCCGGATCTCCGGAATCAACGACGTTTGTAAATTCCACTCGCGCGCTTTCATAATCCTGCTTCCTGAGGTAAATTTCGCCGGTGACGTATAGAATCTGATAGAGCAACGGGCTGTCACTGAACGGCTCTCTGAGCGCATCAAACTGGGCAAGCGCGAGGTTCAATTCACCCTTTCCATAGTAGCACATTGCTTTATTAAATTCCGCCTGATCTGAGAGTTCACTGCCCGGATATATTGCAGTTAATTGGTTGTAAAGCGCGAGCGCACGGTCATAGTAAGCCTCCACGGATTCAAGCGTGCCGGTCTTTTTTAACTGCTCCGCGATCTGATAAGAGGCGAAGGCGATGGCGTACATCGAATCGTCTGCCCATTCGCTATCTGGATAATTGTTGATAAGTCGGCGGAAGAGCGCGAAAGCCTCTTCGTCGGTACGTGGAATACGAGAAGCGAGTTGATAGATGGAATCGTCTGCCCATAGACTGTCGGGGTATTTATCAAAGACTTCGCGGTACGCAGCTCGGACTTTGCGTAAACGGCTTTTATCTGGTTCATCGAGTGTTATCGGTGGATTATCAATTTGTTGTGCTGCTGTCCATGCTTTGTCGGCGTTATCGTAATAGTTTTCGTAACTCTTATCGCCGCTTGTGATGCGTCCGAGCCAAAATCCAACAATAAGTGCGATCACGACACAAATTTCTGCAATTATGAACTTCTTCATCTTTCTTCTCCTTGGTAAGTATTGGTTCAAATTATACTAACAAGGTTTTTGAAATATGTCAAGAATAGTTTATAGTGGAATTCTGAAGTATATGCCTTTTACTTTAGCAAATTTTGTGCCGAGTTGCACCATATCGAATGCTGTGATTTTTAGTCAAATACCGAGAAGATACTGCACGAAATAGGGCATACCTTGTGTTGAGTTGCACGGAATGGGGCAAATTGACCAAGCCTTTAATTTGCTTGACAACATGAGGGCGGTTTGATAAAATGTATAAAAGTATAACGTCGCTTTTCTTCTTAAAAGAAAGGCATAAAAGAGACTTTAGTAGAATTGTTGGCAATTATAACAAACTTTAATTCTAAGGTATCTCGTTAAACGATCCTTATGGTAGGGATCACATTGAAAAGAGAGGATTTCTGTGCGTAAATTTTTGTTTCGCGTTTCTGCATTAATGTTAGCAATTGCATTGGTAGTCCCATTACTCGCCGAAGGTGAGGAAAGTATTCTGGACAGAGTGAAAAATAGAGGTCGGTTGATATGTGGTGTGAACAAGGAATTGCCCGGTTTCGGTTTCCTTGGTCAAAATGGTGAATGGAAGGGGTTTGACGTAGATTACGGTCGGGCAATTGCCGCCGCCGTTTTGGGTGATCCAGACAAAGTGGAGTTTCGTCCCTTAAAGGCTGCTGAACGTTTCCCCGCTCTCCAGACAGGCGAAATAGATGTTCTCATCCGTAACACCACTTGGACGCTGACTCGCGATACCGATCTCGGTGCTGACTTCTGCCCACCAACCTTTTACGACGGTCAAGGGTTCATGCTCCGCAAAGAGTTGGGGATAACATCACTTAAGGAGCTGGCTGGTGCGACTATCGGTGTCACTGCTGGCAGTACGACCGAGTTAAACCTCGCCGATACAACACGCGCCTTGGGAATCGAAGTTGAGTCTATTGTTTTTCAGGAAACTGAAACGCTTTACCAGAGTTACGATCAGGGACGTTGCGATGCGGTGACAAGCGACAAGTCGCAATTAGTCTCCCGCCGCCAATCCTTAAAGAATCCAGACGACCACGTTATTCTTGACGTAACCATTTCAAAAGAACCTTTGGGTCCTGTCACCGTCCACGGGGATAACAAGTGGAATGACATCGTGAGTTGGGTTGTTTATGCCACGTTTTCCGCTGAGGAGTACGGCATTACGCAAGCCAACGTCAGCACCTTTAGACCAGAGAATGCAAAGAATCCGGAAATCAAGCGGTTCTTGGGTTTAGATGAAAGTGCGGGTATGGGTGAAAAACTCGGGCTGTCAAAGGATTGGGCACGCCAAGTCATCGCGGCTGTCGGCAACTATGGCGAGATTTTTGACCGTAATCTGACACCGTTGGGGCTGCCGCGTGGGGTCAATAAGCCGTGGACACAAGGCGGTTTACTCTATGCGATGCCGTTCCGTTAAAGATGGAAAATAATACACCTAAAGGTGTATCGGGAAAAATCCCCTTCTGGCGAGATATCCGAGTTTTACGGGTCCTGTTTCAGGTTATTTTCTTGCTCGGTGTGATTCTGTTGTTGGTCATTCTTTACACCAACATGCTAAAGGGGCTCCGTGGGCTTGGGTTAACACTGAACCTCGATTTTCTTCAGGACGAAGCTGGGTTTGACATTTCGGAGGGTATTCCGTATAAGCCTTCGGATATGTATCTCAAAGCGTTCTGGGTTGGGATCGTGAACACCCTTAAAGTCAGCCTCATAGGGGTCGTCTGTGCGACGGTACTGGGACTCCTTTTCGGTATCGCTCGACTGTCGAGTAACTGGTTAATCCGGACGATAGCGACCGCTTATGTTGAATGTTTCCGAAACATTCCGCTCCTGCTTCAGATTCTGTTTTGGTACACTGCCGTCGTCGGTCAACTCCCCAGAGTTAGAGAGAGTATAGCTCTTTTCGGAGGCGTGTTCATTAACAACCGGGGGATATACCTACCGTCGCCTGAGCCTACCTCAGGTCTGAAAATTTGGCTCGGTTTTCTTGGTGCAGGTTTTCTCTTGGCGGTGATTCTCTATGTTGTGCGGTGGCGGAAGCTCCAACAGTTGGATCGCCCCGGTTTTCGTGCCAAGTGGGCGCTGCCTGCCTTCCTGATTGTGGCACTGTGTGGATGGTTTCTCACCCCGGGCAGACCGTTCACCCTGGATTTACCGGCGTTACAAGGTTTCAACTTTAAAGGGGGGTTGCGCTTTTCACCAGAGTTTTCTGCCCTTTTAATTGCACTTTCTGTGTATACAAGTGCTTTTATTGCCGAAATCGTGAGAAGCGGTATACAATCGGTCGTTAAGGGGCAACGGGAAGCCGCGAGAGCCGTCGGTTTGAATGAATCGCAGACATTACGGCTAATCGTTCTCCCCCAATCTATCCCTATCATTGTGCCACCGCTGACAAGTCAGTATCTGAACCTCGCGAAAAATTCAAGTCTGGCTACTGCAATCGCTTTCCCCGATCTGGTGAGTGTAGGAGATACAATGATGACTCAGACGGGACAATCAATTCCCGTTTTTGCCATGGTTATGGTCAGTTATCTGGTGATGAGTTTGACAACATCAGCCGCCATGAATTGGTACAACCGTTGGGTTACCCGAATTGGTCGATGATTGGAGAATAGTTTTCAGTCATCAGTAGTCAGTTAATAACTCGTGGCAGTTGCTTTATACGTAACTTCCACAACATATTTCTGACGGACAACCGAAAACCGATAACTGAAAACTAATAAGGAAGGCACACTACTCAGTGGAAGAACGAGGGCTTACACAAGAAATTAAACCTCCGGTTAGCACAAAGGGGCCTGCGCGATGGCTCAAGAACAATTTATTTAACACTTGGTACAACGCGCTCTTGACCTGTTTGGCACTTGTGCTCTTATTCTTTGCTTTTAAAGGGTTTCTAATTTGGGCGTTCACCGAAGCGAAGTGGGGTGTGATCCCAGCGAATTTTCGGCTCTTTATGGTTGGGTCTTACCCACAAGAACAGATGTGGCGCGTATGGAGCGCGATTTATATCTTAAGTGTGCTCATAGGTTTGAGTGCTGGGCTCTGGGGCGGTTTGGTACTCCGATTTGCTGTTGTTCTCAGTGGTGTTTGGTTTATCAGTGCGCTTCTCCCCTTTGAACTCTTAACGCGGGGCTGGTGTTTAGTCGCGATCGCTATAGTAGGGGTTTCGTTCTTCCTCGGACGTGGCAGAACAGGGTTACGCCCCTGGATTTTGGGGGGGTGGATACTCTCTTTCCCAGTAATCATGGTAGTGTTACGTGGGTTCGGGGAGAATGGTGTTCTCACAAGCAATTGGGGTGGACTTCTATTGACCCTGATTTTAGCGGTTGTAGGGATCGTCGTCTCTTTTCCGCTCGGTGTGTTTTTAGCACTCTGCCGTCAGAGCGATCTTCCTGCTATCCGATGGGTTTCAACGGCTTATATTGAGACGGTTCGCGGTGTACCGTTGATAACAATCCTATTCATGGGGAATATCTTGATACCGATCTTCATACCGGATCTTGATATTAACCAGGTTTTACGGATGGGGCTTGCAATCACCTTCTTCTCTGCTGCCTACATGGCAGAGAACGTTCGTGGAGGACTCCAAGGGATTCCACGCGGACAACACGAGGCGGCACAAGCGATAGGACTTAACTACGTGCAGACAATGCTATTTATTGTCTTACCGCAAGCACTCCGGTCGGTCATTCCAGCGATTGTTGGGCAATTCATCGCGTTGTTTAAGGACACATCCTTAGTTGCTATCATCGGGCTTATCGACCTCTTAGGTGTCGCTAAAAGCGTCATCGCTAATCCGGATTGGCTCGGACTGCAAGCCGAGGTCTACCTGTTCGCTGCAGTTATCTATTTTGTTTTCTGTTATGCGATGTCCTATGCCAGCCAGGACGTTGAGACAGACTTGGGCATTGTAAAGCACTAAAACTTGTAGGTTCAGGACCAACTTGGAAATATCTAACAAGGAATCAAAAGAATGGCAGCACAAGAAAACGCGTTGAATGATCCGATTATTATGTGCGAAGATGTCCATAAATGGTTTGACGATTTCCACGTCCTCAAAGGAATTACGACTTCATTCCAAAAAGGCGAAAGGGCGGTGATATGCGGTCCCTCTGGCTCTGGGAAGTCTACATTTATCCGAACCTTGAACCGTTTGGAGGAGCATCAGCGTGGCACGATTATCGTCGATGGCGTTGAACTCAGCGATGATCTCCGCAATATCAATCTTATCCGACAGGAAGTCGGCATGGTGTTCCAGCAGTTCAACCTGTTTCCTCACCTGACGAACTTACAGAATATCACCTTGGGTCCCATTCGGGTCAGGAAGATGACGAAAAGTGAAGCCGAAGAGGTCGCTTTATCACTTTTAGAACGGGTGGATATCGCAGATCAGGCGTATAAGTATCCCTCAGAAATTTCGGGCGGTCAACAGCAGCGGGTCGCAATCGCAAGGGCATTGGCGATGGAACCGAAAATTATGCTCTTTGATGAACCGACAAGTGCCCTTGACCCGGAGATGATTACGGAAGTTTTGGACGTGATGCGTGAACTCGCGCGCTCTGGCATGACGATGCTTGTCGTGACGCATGAAATGGGGTTTGCACGTGAAGTCGCTGATCGGATCCTCTTTTTTGATGAGGGGGCGATTGTCGAGGACGCAGCACCCGCAGATTTCTTTGATAACCCACAGCACGAACGCACGAAGCTTTTCATCTCGCAAACACTACAGCATTAGAATTCAGGTTGGGGATCAAAGTTGCTATACAATTTTGAATGGAATATTGAAAAAGAAAAGCAAAATGCCAAAAACACAAAGTCTCTTTCGTACAGGCAACAACCGTTTTTCGAGATCCGAATCAGATTTCTATTTTTGATGAAGATCATAGTTATGATGAAGATCGTTGGCTGACCTTAGGTGTTGACAAAAACGGTATTTTACTTGTTGTTGTACACACTTTCGAGCAAACAGGACATGATGTGAATATTCGCGTCATTTCTGCTCGTAAAGCCACCCGAACCGAGAGCAAAAAATATGAGGAATTTAACTGATGAAAGCAGAATATGATTTTTCAAAGGGTGAACGGGGTAAATTCTACAATGCAGAAGCCGTCTTTCAGACTCCCATCTATCTGGAAAAAGATGTTGATGACTTCATGCGTCACCTCGCTGATACCAAAGGGAAAGATGTTGGCGAACTCGTTAATGAGTTGCTCCGCCGCAATATTCAGTTGATTCAGAGCATCCAATAAGCAGACGGAGTATTGCTTCATGCGGTTGGATAACAAAATAGCCATTGTCACAGGAGGTGGACGCGGTATCGGCAGAGCCGTTGCCCTTCGATTCGCCGAAGAGGGTGCGAAAGTCGTCGTCGATGACGTAAACGATGACCTCGGGACAGCAACGGTCACTGCGATAACCGATGCGGGGGGTGAAGCCCTGTTTATCAACGCCGATGTCTCCAATGCTGCGGATGCCCAAAGACTCGTTACTGAGACCGTTGATACCTACGGCACTGTTGACATCTTGGTGAATAACGCTATCTGTTCCACTGCCGACGTGCTGAACAATAACTGGGAAGCAAACTTAGCGGTCGCACTCCAAGGCACCAGCCACTGTTCTAACGCAGTAATCCCTGTGATGCAAGCGGCTGGCGGCGGTAGCATCGTTAATATCGCTTCTGTCAATGGTCTCATCGGGTTACAGGCGATCCACGCGTATTCTGCTGCGAAAGGCGGCGTTATTGCCTTGACCCGCTCGATGGCAGTCGCACACGGTAAAGACAACATCCGTATCAACTGTATCTGTCCCGGAACGATTCAAACCGAAGTCTGGGAACCGATGATTGAACGTAACCCACAGATCCTCGACGAAATCACCCCGTGGTATCCGTTGGGACGGATTGGGCAACCTATTGACATCGCGAATGCCGCGCTCTTCCTCGCATCCGATGAAGCCAATTTTGCAACGGGTGCAGTCTTCGTTATTGATGGTGGGTTGACAGCAGGCAATCACCAATTTCCGATCTGACCGTTGATGGAAAGACACATTTAGTTCAGTCGCAGAACAATTGACACATGGAGGAGCACAATGGCAACGCAAGAACAGGTCGATTTTTTTCAGGAAAACGGCTATCTCAAGTTTGGGAGAGTTTTAGAGAGCGATGGCGTTGAAGCCATGCGCGCGGGGTTAGATGCGGTCATTGAATTGGAACTTAACGAAGGCGACGATTCCTCACCGGAGTTCAAGTATGGACACGACCGACGCGAAAACCGACTCAGTCGGGGAAGCGGTCACCCGCGTGCGATTCATCAGTACGTGAACATGTGGAAGCGGGAACCACATTATGAGGCAACCATTCATCACCCGCTCATCGCTGGGACGGCGCGTGCGCTGCTGGATACGCCTGAGGTCCGTCTCTGGCACGATCAGGTCATTTCCAAACCGCCGCATGATAATGGACATTTCGCATTCCATCACGATTTCTTCTTTTGGCCACTCAGTCCACCGAACATTGTAAGTTGCTGGCTCGCTTTAGACGATGCAACGGTGGATAGCGGGTGCATGCATGTTATGCCGAAGAGCCACAGAGACGAACGCTTCTCCATTACAGCAAGAGCGGCGGCAGATGCGGCAGCGGCGAAGGCGCGCGAAGAAGGGCGAGAACCGCCCCATAATCAGTGGGCGGAAAGGGGAGAATTGAGCATTGATCACGGCATTCCTGTGGAATTGAAAGCCGGTGAGTGTATGTTTCATCATTGCCTCAACTTCCACGGCACGCCACCGAATGTTACGGAACGTCAACGCCGTGCCTTCGTCATGATTTTCATGGCGCAAGATGTCTGCTATAACAACGCGCAATCGCCGAACCATGTCCTCGTTCCAACAATCGAGGTCGCGGATGGTGAGCCGCTCGTTGGTGACGCATTTCCAGTGGCGTAACTCTGCATCGAATCGGGGTTACAAACCCCTCCTACAGCAGAGGTGCGGAGGTAAGGTTTAGTGACATGAAAGATTCAACGTTTATTACAAGAGTTGTTCTGAAAAACTATAAGAGTATCGCCGCGTGTGATGTCCGGTTGGGACCGTTAACGTTCCTTGTAGGACGTAACGGTTCGGGTAAGAGCAATTTTCTGGATGCGTTGCGATTTGTTGCGGATGCGTTGAATACATCACTCGACCACGCGATACGCGATCGCGGGGGCATCAATGATGTTCGCCGTCGTTCCCGTGGGCATCCAAATCATTTCAACATTCGTCTTGAGTTCGCCCTGCCTGAAGGTGTTACGGGACACTATGCCTTTCGAATCGGGACGCGCTCGCCGGGTGGGTACGAGGTCCAGACTGAGGAATGTAGAATTCAAAATGAGTTATGCCTCACACCGGAGGAATATTTCCGTGTTGAGGATGGGACTGTGACAGACAAAAGTGTGGGGGTAATGCCGGCGGCTGCAACCGATCGACTCTACTTAGTAAATGCTTCCGGTCTGCCGGAGTTTCGCCCTGCCTATGAAGCCTTTTCTCGGATGGGGTTTTATAACCTTAATCCCGATAGAATCCGAGATCTTCAGGCACCAGAACCGGGCGAGGTACTCATGCGTGATGGGAGTAACCTGACAAGTATTCTTACCCAACTTTCCTCCGTTGTAAAGAAAAATATTGAGGAGTATCTGTCCGTGGTTGTCCCTGGTGTTCATGCGGTAGATGTCAAAGATTTTGGACCGAAAGAAACATTGGAATTCAGGCAGGCTGTCACGGGCGATAAACACCCATGGCGATTTCTTGCAAACAATATGTCTGATGGCACGCTCCGCGCCTTGGGGATTCTGGTAGCACTATTCCAAGGAAATTATGAAGGACAAAAACGCGTGGTGCTCGTCGGGATTGAAGAACCGGAAATCGCTCTTCATCCAGCAGCAGCAGGTGTATTGTTAGATGGGCTTCGAGATGCCGCCCATAGGACACAGGTTATTGTCACCACCCATAGTCCAGACTTGCTTGAGGACAAGCACTTGGATGTGGAATCCATTCTCGCAGTTGAAGCACATGGTGGGAATACAACAATCGCTCCTGTGGACGAAGTTGGAAGGTCTGTCGTGCACGACAAACTGTTTACAATAGGGGAGCTACTACGTATAGATCAATTGCAACCTGATGAGACATCCGTGGTTTCCGCTGAGAAAGCAAAACAACTCCGTTTGTTCGATTTTGAGAGAAGAAATTCTGGCAAAACGAAGGATGAGGAAAGACGCGGATGACGGTCAAAGTCGGTTGCATTGTTGAAGGACCTGGTGATGTAGTAGCTGTGCCACTTCTGATTCGCCGCATCGCGGCAGAACTTCATCCAGACTTGGTGATTGAAACGCCACGCCCGGTTCGTGTTCATAGAAATCAGGTTGTTCAAGCGGATAAGTTTGAGCGGAGGGTTGAATTAGCAGTTCAGAGAATTGGCGGACAGGGTGCCATATTTATTATCCTCGACGCTGACGATGCTTGTCCTGCACAGCTAGGTCCTGAACTGCTTAATCGGGCATCACAAGCTCGCAGCGATCTACCAATTGCCGTTGTGTTGGCAAAATATGAGTTTGAGGCATGGTTCCTGGCATCAGCTGAGTCACTCCGCGGGCAAAGAGGGTTAAAAGATAATATTCAGCCTCCCAACAATCCAGAGACAATCCGCGGGGCAAAGGAATGGTTGACCCATCGAATGGAGGGCAGCAGAACGTATAGTGAAACACACGACCAGCCTGCACTCACAGCACGTTTTAACATAGAACAGGCACGTCACGTGGGTTCGTTTGACAAATGCTATCGGGACATTGTTCGCCTCTTGGAGGAATTACGACAGGCAAGTGGCTTAACCAGTGAACAGGGATAAAAATAGAATATAATTGATCGCGCCCGCTTTATTTCTAAAAGGGAGGATTCTATATGGAAAACAAACCAAATGTCATCTTTGTTTTAACCGACGACCAAGGACCGTGGGCGGCGGGCTGTTGCGGCAACGATGAAGTCCGAACCCCCTATCTTGACCAATTAGCCGCAGAGGGGACGCGCTTCCCCAATTTCTTCTGCACAAGCCCTGTTTGTTCACCGGCGCGTGCAAGTCTCATGACGGGTCGCATCCCTTCAGCACACGGTGTCCACGACTGGATCCGCGACGGAAATATGCCACCAGATCCCGCCCAATACCTTGATGGATTGACCTGTTATACCGATGTTTTAGCCGACAACGACTATACTGTCGGATTAAGCGGCAAGTGGCACCTCGGCGATAGCTTGACTCCACAGCATGGGTTCAGCCACTGGTTCGCTTTACCTACGGGTGGGAGCAAGTATAACGATGCAGATATGATCCGAGCCACCCCCACTTCAGAAGGCCAGGTTGAAATGCAACCCGGCTATCTTACCGATGTCATCACCGATGATGCGTTGGACTTTATCTCAGCGAATCGGGAGGGACCCTTCTATCTCAGCGTCAACTATAACGCACCTCATACACCGTTTACGGGACACCCTCAAGACATCGTTGACTCCTATGACGATTGCCCCTTCAAAACCTGTCCGCAGGAGGCGTTACACCCGTGGGCTGTGCAAGGTGCCGCTGTGCACATGGGCAATCGTGAGTCGCTAAAAGGCTATTTCGCAGCGATTACCGCACTTGATTTGAACGTCGGACGCATTTTAGAAAGGCTGGCACAGTTAGGGATCCGTGAGAATACGCTCGTTGTTTTCAGTAGTGACAACGGCTATTCGTGTGGACATCATGGGTTCTGGCATAAAGGAAACGGAACATTCCCACTGAATATGTACGAAAACTCTGTCAAAGTTCCGTTCATTATCAGCCAACCCGGCAGTATCCCAGAAGGTCGTGTCAGCGAAGCGATGGTGAGCCAATACGACTTCATGCCGACACTCCTTGATTATCTTGGATTGCCTGATCCGAATGACGATATGTCCCCGGGCAGCAGTTTTGTGTCCGCGCTTTCTGGTGAGACGAACGACGCGAAGGATGAGATCGTTGTCTTTGATGAGTACGGTCCCGTCCGTATGATCCGGACACAGGAATGGAAATACGTCCATCGGTACCCTTATGGTCCGCATGAGTTGTATGACTTGGTAAACGACCCAGATGAACGGAAAAATCTGATAGACGACAAGTCTCAGAATGCCCGCATAGCTGACATGAAACAGCAAATGGGAGCATGGTTTCAGCGATACGTCTTACCGGAATTAGATGGCGCGAGGTGTTCCGTTACCGGTGGCGGGCAAGCGGCAAAGATAGAGGCGGGACACTGTGGTGAAGGTGCCTTCCATTCCAGATATGCCCCACCTCGCCGGGATATATAGGAGGCAGTTTGTTGCGTAAATGGAAACAACGAATGTATGTTCTCTAACAAATCAGCAAAATAGGAGGAGGCTATGACTAAGCAATTGGAATTGGCTTTCGCGGAAGCAGCTAAACTGCCACCGAAGGAACAGGATCGTCTTGCAGAATGGTTACTTGCCGAGCTCGCCTCTGAAAAACGTTGGAATCAACTCTTCGCCGAGTCCCAAGATGTCTTGCGAACGCTCGCATCGGAGGCACTTGATGAACATCGCCGTGGGCAAACGCAAGAATTAGACCCGGAGAAGATTTGAATTCAAAAGCCTTTGCCCCCGGCAATATTTCGTGTGTTTTCAAAGTTATTCCGCATGCCGATGCGACCCGTATGCACTCGCTCGGCATGGGGTTCACCGTTAAAGAAGGTGTAGAAGTCATCGTTTCTGAGCACCGTGAAACAGGCGTGCTGTTTAACGGCGAAAGCATCGATTTTCCGACGGTGCAGGCTGTTGTTGATCGGCTAACCCAAGACGCAGGTGCAGCGGGTGTGAAAGTAGACCTTACGTCTCCATTGCCTCTCGGCTGCGGCTTTGGACTCAGCGGTGCCGCTTCGCTCGCAACAGCCTACGCACTCAATGAATTGCTGCATCTGGGCAAAGATACGGAGACACTCGCGATGGTAGCACACGTTGCAGAGGTTGAAAATCGCACCGGATTAGGCGATGTCTGTTCGCAATATCACGGGGGTTGGCTCGTCAAGTTGAAGGAAGGCGCGCCATTGGTTGCCGATAGGTTACCGATAACAGAACGACCTATCTATTACCGCTACTTCGGACCGATTCAGACGAGTGAGGTGCTCGGGAACAGAGCGCAGACGATCCGTATCAATCGCGCCGCTGATGCTGCATTAAGCGTTTTGCAAACGCTTACCAGTTCCAAGCCCGATGCCGGACTCTTTAACGCATGTTTTGAGGTATCAAAGCGGTTTTCGGTGGAGAGCGGCTTGCTTAGCGATGCACGCGTGATAGAGACAATCGAACAGATTGAAGAGGAGGGCGGTGTCGCTTCGATGATTATGTTGGGGAACGGCGTTTTTAGCACGCATCCATTTGAGGAGGCAGTGGAAACAAAACTTGTTCATAATCCAGCGCGTCTCATATAGCCGAATAGCGGTTGGCAGTAAGCAAGATGGTTTTATTAAACGAAAATCTATTAACCGAAGATTTCCGAAGGTTTCCGATAGCCAATGATCATCATGGTAATCAGACATATCATAAAAATCTCGGTTCTGACTTTGTTTGCAGTATCTGTTGGTGCGGTGGAAATTGAGGATGTGACATTCGGATTCGGTGATGGTTACAGAATAGGCACATGGGCACCCTTAACAGTAACTGTACAGAATCAAGATGAAGGTGCTGTGTTTAGTGGCGAGTTGGTTGTGGAGATACGCAACTTCTCTTCGGACGTTCCTATTGAGCGTTACGCTACGCCGCTGCACCTTATTGGGACCGGGGCACAACAGAAAAACCTCTATGTTTACTGCCCGAAAAATGCTACGCAGCTTATCATTCAACTCGTTCCCATCACACCCTCAGAGGTGGAAGGGTTACGCAGGACAGCGACCGAGCTGGTAGAAGATATACTGCTCCCAACACCCCTGGCTCGTAAAGACTACTTCGTGCTGGTATTGGCACCGAGCGGTGACAAGTTGAAACGATTTGTTGATAAGAAACAGTTAGCGGTTTCTGGTGGTGCACAAGTGCATGTCAAGTACCTTCCGAATCCGATATCGCTGCCTCGCGACTGGATAGGCTACAGTGCTGTTGATGTACTCGTTGTTCGTGAGACCCGATTAACCGAACGACGTATCCTTAAAGCACAACAGACAGCGATGCTCGATTGGATACAGCGTGGCGGTACGCTTATTGTCTCTGGCGGCAGTAGTTTTAACTACCTGCAAGGCAGTTTTATAGAGCCTTTTCTTCCTGTTGAATTAAAGGGTATAGGAAAAACGAATACGCTTCCAGCTGTTTTGAAAGAGTGGTTATCGACTAAAGAGGGGTTTGTAGCGAGCAAAATGAATGCAGCTGCCACACGAGTAACTGACAACCGACAACTGACAACCGACAACCCCTCTACTGACAGCCATTTTGAGTATATCCAGTTTGCTCCGAGAGCAGGTTGTGAGGTGTTGATAGGCACGGAGGAGCAGATTTATGTCGCAAGACGGGACTTTGGAGATGGACAGATTATCTGCTTTGCCTTTGATTACAATGCGCCTCCCTTTGGTGTCCGCGAAAAAAACAGTGTGGGAGGGGTTTCTGAAGAAACACCGGATTTAGTCTGGGGAGAGACTAAATCCATTCCTCGTATTACATTGCCAAAACATTCCGATTCCTCTCTCGCTGAAACGTTCTGGCACGGATTACTGAATAAACACGGTAAATCTCCGCGACACCTCGCGGATCGGTACGCACTTGCACTCCAACATGAGGCGGAAATTCATAAGCACTTTCTATCAGAGATGCCTACCCGAGTCCCGCTCATTAAACTGTTGGCTATAGTTTTGCCGGTATATCTGCTCGGTTTTGGTGGTTTCTTGCTCTATTTCGGGAAGTCGAGACAAAAATCACGCACCTATTGGATAGGAGGATGTCTCTTCGTCCTGCTTTCGGTGATTACGATTGTGGCAATGCAAAAAGTCTGGTTTCCGAACACCGTCACAGCGGATAGATTGTCGGTTTTATCGGTTTATCCTGAACGGCAGCGCGCACACTTATTAAGTTATGTTTCTCTCAGAGCCGCATCGCGTGCCGAAACGTCTATTGATTTCACAGAAGGAACTTTCGTTCGTCATCAGAGGGTCGAAGAGTCGAAGGGTAAGCCCCTTCAAAAGATCGGGACGTTGGTTCAAGGTTCACGTGTTCAACTACGAGACGTATCGGTGGAGCCGTGGCATCCAACGACTTATGTAGAAGAAAAATTTTTGGCGTTGGATACCCAGGACCTTCCGCAAACCCTTGAAAACACATGGCATATTGCTGGAAAAGAGATGACTTACTTAGGAAACGTCGCGTTGAGAAATGCGAGCGCGTTGGAGGCGTCCGAACCTTCAATGGCACGTCTTCGGTTGCAAGTGACACCAAAAATGCCGCCTGATGAGGAGTTGGCTGGTGTCCGAAAGACCTTTGCGCAAATCCTAAGGCGGGATTACGTGTTGCGGTATCTGGCGACAGAGGCGAGCCTGAATCCCTCGCCCTATTTCATTGGGTGGATTTCTCAGAGTGTTGTTGGTGCGATAACGGATCGGAAAGAAGACAAAAATGAAACTTTAGTAATTTTTCGTCCTGATGCTTTTTGATTTGTGGGCTCTTGGGCCACGTTCCGCTACACTTATGCGCAGTTCTTGGTGTTATACAAAACGCGTAGTCCGTAACGAAGTGGTTCTCACTGCGAAGCAGGTTCTACGGAGAGACGCGTTCAGTAGTTAACTTGCCTGAACGAACCGCAAGGAATAATTAAAAAATGGATGTGCTATCGCTTGGCATTTATGTCGTTGATGTGTTGGGACGACCCATAGATCAGTTTCCCGAGAAGGGGAAGTTAGCCCTCTTTGATGAACTCGGAATCCATACTGGGGGTTGTGCGAACAACACGGCTATTGCACTCACACGCTTAGGTATCTCTGCTGGCGCGATGGGTAAGGTTGGCACTGATGCTTTTGGCGACCTAATCCTACAAGGCCTTGTGGATAATAGTGTCAACACGGCGGGCATGCAACAAGATCCGAGTGCCAGCACTTCCTTCACATTCGTCGCGGTTGCCTCTGATGGTGAACGAACTTTCTACCATTACATCGGTGCGAACGGTGAACTCTGTGAGGCGGACCTTGATTGGGAGGTCATAAAGCGTGCCAAAATTTTGCACGTCGCTGGTGCGCTTGTTATGCCGCGTTTTGATGGCGCACCAATGGCGAACGTCCTGCGGAAAGCGAAGTCTTTGGGGATAACCACCTCGCTTGACACAGCGTATGATGCTACTGGGAAATGGTTAGAGACGCTCGAACCGTGCCTATCCTACGTAGATATGTTTATGCCAAGTATTGTTGAGGCACAACATCTCACCGGTATATCTGATGCCCGCGAAATCGTCCAATTTTTGCGGAGTCGCTACGGTATCCACACCATCGTCATTAAGAT
Organism: Candidatus Poribacteria bacterium; assembly: GCA_965208635.1. GTDB lineage: Bacteria > Poribacteria > WGA-4E > WGA-4E > WGA-3G > WGA-3G. The sequence goes on along the minus strand of OZ242349.1, from coordinate 1,859,036 downwards.
GGGTGAAAACGGTAGTTATGCCTCTACACCAGAAGCGGAACACTTCGCACCAGCATATCCTGTGGATGTCGTTGATGCAACAGGCGCAGGGGACGCTTATGTTGCTGGGTTCCTCGCGGGTACTATCATGGGTTGGGATCTAAAGGCGACAGCAGAATTGGCTTCCGCAACCGGTGCCGCTTGTGTCACCGCCATCGGGACAACTGACGGCATCCAAAACCTTGAAGAGACTCTAAAAATTACAAGACTTACGCGATTTTGACAATACCAAGGTTTCTGAGAGGACGATCCGATAAAAATGCACACGGTTTCCTGGCACAGGCGACCGATAGTTTGTGCTACGAAAAGTAGCCTGCAACATCGGCGCAGGCGAATATACGGCGAGTGGCGTTATTTCCACAATTGACCTAACCGAACCGCAAGGTAAAATTAAAATATGATCGTTCAAACGGAAAACGTATCCAAATGGTATGGCGAAGTGATGGGGGTAAACGATGTAACCCTCACAATTCATCCCGGAATAACTGGCTTGCTGGGTCCGAACGGTGCGGGAAAAACGAGTTTGATGAAACTCATGACGGGACAACTCAAACCCAACCAAGGCGAAGTCAGGGTCCTGAACCAGCCAGTATGGAATAACCCAGAACTCACACGGCAGGTCGGCTACTGCCCAGATATAGAGTTGGCGTATCAATTCATGACTGGCTTTGAGTTTATCACTTTTTTTGCCACGTTGAGCGGATACGATAAATCGGAGGTTGAATCTCGGAGTCTACGCGTACTTGAAACGGTGGATATGCTACCGGCAAAGGATCGTCCTATCGCCTCCTATAGTAAGGGAATGCGACAGCGGGTCAAACTTGCGCAGGCATTAGTACATGCCCCGGAACTCCTCTTCCTTGACGAACCCCTCACCGGCTTAGATCCGAATGGAAGACGGCATGTTCTCACGCTTCTACAGGAACTTGCGGCTCAGGAGATTAGCATCATCGTTTCGAGTCATATCCTCTATGAGATTGAGGCGTTGACAGAGACGATACTGCTCATCCATCAAGGGCGTATTCTCGCTGAAGGCACCATCTCCGATATCCGGGAACTCATTGATGAACACCCCCACAAAGTCTACTTGAGCACGGATGAACCCCGTCGTTTAGCGCAAGTCTGTCTCCCCTTTGAAGATATTCTGAGCGTTACTTTTGTTGATGGCGATGGGGCTGTCAGCGAATCACAAGAAGAAAAAGAATCAGGCGATATTATCATAGAAACCGCCAAACCCGATGCCTTCTATGCGCGGCTCCCCGAACTTCTCATCGAAAACGAATTGAGTGTTTCCCAACTCTATTCACCTGATGATAATCTCTCTTCTGTGTTTAAATATCTTGTAGGGTAGTTTTTTGTAGGAGCGAGTTTTACTCGCGAGATCGAAGAAGTCTACAAATCCTAAAATCCTGATTCAGACGATTTCCCGCCGAATCAGACTTCCATGGGTTGCCCCAATTTCACGAACTGTCCGATATCGGGTCCGTTGTCTGCTAATGCTGCAAAACTTCCGTCACAGATGGCGCGCCGAATCCCGCGCATTAAACTGACATAAAAATGCAAATTGTGTAATGTGTGCAGTTGTGAACCGAGAATCTCATTTTCGATGTGTAGGTGTCGGAGATAGGCACGTGTGAAATTTTGACAGGTGTAACAGGTACACGCCGCATCCAGTGGACTGAAATCATTCTTATATTTCGTGTTGCGGATACGGATGATGCCTGCTGTCGTGAATAGAGAACCATTGCGCGCATTCCGGGTCGGCATCACACAGTCGAACATGTCAACCCCGCAGCGCACCCCGTAGACTAAATCTTCAGGTGTACCGACACCCATGAGATAGCGCGGTTTCTCTTCTGGTAAGAGCGGCGCGACGTATGCGAGTGTCTCATACATCAAATTCTTTTCCTCACCCACGCTTAAGCCACCGATCGCGTATCCCGGGAAGCCGATCGATACAGTCCCATCGATACTTGCCTGGCGCAGATCACGTTCCATACCACCCTGCACAATCCCAAAAAGCATCTGATCCGGATTCTGATGTGCCTTTCGACACCGCTCTGCCCATCGCAAAGTCATCTCCATCGAATCCTTGAGATATGTGTAATCGTTCGGTAGCGCGGGGCATTCGTCGAATGCCATGATGATGTCCGCGCCGAGAGCGTTTTGAATCTCGATGGAACGTTCCGGGCTGATAAAATGTTCAGTTCCGTCTATCGTGGAACGGAACGCTACACCTTCTTCTGTAATCTTACGCAACGGACCGAGGCTAAAGACCTGAAATCCGCCGCTATCCGTAAGAATGGGTTTATGCCATCCCATGAAGGAATGCAAACCACCCGCTTCGTGGACAATCTCGTGTCCAGGACGTAGGTAGAGGTGATAGGTATTCGCAAGAATAATTTCCGCCTGAATTTGCTCGGATAGTGTTTCGGGTGTGCATGCTTTCACCGTACCGCGTGTCCCGACGGGCATAAATATCGGTGTGTTCACAACACCGTGCGCCGTTTGAATCTTTCCGACTCGGGCTGAAGTTGCTTTGTCTTGATGCGTAAGCGTATAGGGGGATTCTGTCATGTTGGAAGGTGTTTCAGAAGGATGGCAGAGGGCATTAATGGTTATCGGTCTTCGGTTAAGAGAGGTTTGATTAAATCATATCCCTCTTTAACCAACAACCGATAACCAATAACTGATAACCAATTAATGAATAATCTTTACCTTGACGGGAGGACTATCCTGTACAAAGGGTTTATCGTTAATCATCACAGAGCCTTGGAATTTAAACTCGTAGGTCTCCGGCGTTAAGGAGCTGAGTGCCTTTAGTGGGACTTTTGCCTCTGTCTCGTTTGCCGGGATGGTAACCGCTTCAGTGGTGAAGCCTTCCGGGACATTGATCGGTGTCAACGTAACTTCACCTGTGAAGCCACCTTGCCGGACTATCGTTAACGTCAATATCGCTTCCTTTGTCTGCGGAGTTTCGGTGTCTGCTGCTGGCTTTGCTGCAAGTGCCACGGTCTCGACTTCCGACCCTGCGGTTGCATCGCTTTTTGCGGATGCCGTTGCGGGGAAGACAATGCTAAAGCGCAGAGGTTCAACCGTTACAATAAAAGGTGCCTCGACGATTGTCAAAGGGATGGCAGGTGTCGATTGTTTGACCGCTTCACCATTGACAGTCGCCGTTCCGGTAACTGAAATATAACTTGTGCCGGGTGTCGGCAGGACGGAGAATTCCTCCCTCCGTTCAAAAGTCCCAGCTTTAACCGAAATCATTGCTTCTGTTTCGCCTTCTGCGATGGTGACGGGTTTTTCAGAAACAGGGTCAGGAAGTGCCGAAACGCGATTTGGAAGTCCTGATACCGATAATGCGATCGGACCGGGGAAGTCATCGCTTCGACTCGCCGTCACGTGTAAGTCAACCGTCTTGTTGTGCACAGCACTTAAGCCGATCTCTGCGAGCGTCAGCGTAAATTCCGGCGCATCCATCACAGTAAGTAGGATTGGAGACGGTGTAGCAATGCGCTCTATCTGGCGACCTCCAACGGCACAAACCCCAACGATGGAGAGCGGCATGAGTCCGAGTGGGGCATCCGATGGAGCCGTTATCGTAAGCATTGCCCGGTTTTGATCTGCGCCAATGATAGTCGGACTCACATCAAATGATTTCGGAAGGTCTGGACACAGTAGACGGATTGGACCATCAAATAGATCGAGACGAGTAACATCGACTTGTAATGTAACACTGCTGCCTCTGCTGACGCGCGGGTTATCCATAGCGGTCGCTTGATTCCGAATGTCAAGCGCAACTACACTGAGTTGACAGTCTGGTTCCAACGGACGGATGTTTAATCGATACGGATAGGTTTCACCGCCTTGCTTGTTCAGATCTCGAATGGCGACAGAATACTTTCCGGCTTCTTCAAAATTCCAGTCAATACGGGCATCGGCACCGCTGACAGCATCGTCGTTGACCATTAAGACCTGTTCTTTGTCGTCATTCCATGCCATTTCTTCCGAACCTTCCATCGGTTTTCCGGGTCCGTAGAGCGTGAGCAGGGCATCGAGGTTTGATGACAGTTTATTGCCTTCTACCTCAAAAACGAGGAGCTGTGGTTCTTCAATCTCAAACGAAAACCAGTCAACATCACCGGATTTGTCGATTTTCCCATTGAGCGTTATCGGTGTGGTTACGGCATTCGCGTTGCCAGTCGTGTTGTTAGGTTCAGTCTCCATCATTTCCGTCCAATTTCCGATAGTGAACGGGTGTGGATTGGTAGCCAACCCAGAGGGTGTCTGGACCCGTAGGGATTGCTCGCCTTCCGGTGTTTCAGCACCTATTGAAATCTGTATGGATTCTACTGTATCGAGGTTCGCGCCGCTGACGGTGATCGTATTCTCGGTACCCCGTTGTCCACCAAGGGGGAAAATTGTCTCCAGATACGGCAATTCGCCGATGCTCAGGCGATAACCGTAGCCATCTCCGCCTTTGTAACGAATATCTCGAATGTAAAGCGTATATTTCCCAGTTTCAAGGGCAGTGTAATCCAAAACAGAGTCAAAGCCATCACCAAGTCCGCTGTTCGCAACCTCAGTCTCGTTAGCATCTCGGAGAACGAGGTAGGAATCAAGCAGCGAGCCTATTTGCTGTGCTGCTACTTCGCAAATAAGCCGGGTATCCTTTTTCAGTTGAAAGGTGAAACTATCTTCATCGTCAATTGAAGCGATTGTACCGTTCACGGTAACTGGCAGCGCAAGCCAGTTGGCTTCCATTGTAGACGAGCCTTCCGACCCTGATTCCTCTGTCTTTTCTTCGGTGATTTCTCGCAGATTTCCAACAACGAAGCTACCTGCGTTGGAAACGCCATAAGGGGTGACGACGCGTATCTGCTGGATACCTAACGGTGCATCCGAGGCAATCGTCACGACTGCGAGCACCTGCGCGTCGCTCGGAATACTTCCGGAAACGCCAACACCGTTGAAAACGACAGCGGCTTGCTCTGTTTTTTCCCTAATTTCCGCGGTAATACCCTTCCCGCTGAACCAAACCGCTGTTGCTGTGCCGAGGTTGGTGCCTGTGAGTGTGACTTCTACGCTGCGTCCCTGTTGACCGCCTTGTGGGAAGACAGTCGTCAAGGTAGGTTGTACCTGCGCGTGCGCGAAACCAATCGTTAGGAGAAAGATCGCTATCACGAGAAAGGACTTGGGTGGAAGGGTGGAAGGGTGGAAAGATAGGTACCCAATCTTCCTGTCTTCCAATCTTCCATTCGAGCGTCTTCTATATTTCCGAAATAGCGTATTCGGCATTTTTAATTACCTCATTAGTAGTTATCGGTCATCGGTTGTCAAGTCACAAGAGGTATTGGGCAGATCGTAAGCCTCTTTTAATTTAGAACCGATAACCATTCCTCTTAAGTATGTTTTTCGTGAAACACAGCAGTATAGGAATCTGTACGTGCTCAAGAAGATATCTCGATCGTTTTTTCTTTTACGGAGATCTTGAGGCTGAAAGCGTTGCGGCTCCCTTTCACACTGTACGGACTCCCGGTAACGCACAAGCGAAACAGTTTGCCTTGGTCAAGAGAGGACGTGATTTTCCCTGTTTCTTCGGGACCGATATACCATTCTGTGGCGAGGGCACCGAGAGCTTCCAGATAAACCTCGCCTACCTGACCCTCCCAGACAGAGGCAGATACGCCTTCAGGTGTTTTTTCTGTTGGGAGGTCTTTGTCGCCATCAAATAGGTAAAAGGCCCCTGCCGCTTTACCTCTCCCGACACCGATATCCAGTGTAAGTGTACCACCGTCCTCAAACGCCGTGCTATCAATCTCTACGACGGTGTAGTCTTGATGGGGGACCATAGGCGTCTGAAAGGTGTCCATTATCTCCACTGAGGGGCACACGGGCGTGAGGACGATTCTATCCAAACCAGGGCGTTTTCCTTCTAAGGCTTCCGACAGGAATAGACGGTATCCCTCCATTTCGGAGACTCCCCGATCCTTGCTATCTCCGCGGAGTCGATTGGCATCTTGTCTACCCATCACTTCAAGTTCAGGTGAGATAACCAGAGAATCTACTGGCGAGTGTAGCTGCCACCCGCTTATGATAGCTTGTGCCAACGGGTGTGTTGTATCAACCGCTTTGAAGCCGTACTCGATTCTCTGTGCAAGGTAGGCGCGCTTGTTCGGCGTCCGCCCGAAGGCAACATTGGACACCCATGTGTTGATAAAATGTTCGTTCAAGAATTTGATGTTTTGTTCGTCGGAGAGAGCACCTGACCTCAGGGCTTTGCCACTCCCTCAGCAGACCTCGTCTGCCAAAGGACCATCTATAGAAATAGCGTGAATCGGTTTCTGCTGTGCTTGTGCTAATTCCAATGCCGACTCCATTGAGACCCAATCGATTTGCTCCGATTTGTAAAACTGGCGGTTTAGCACACGCTCGGCTTTATCCTGCGTAATGGTGGTAGAACCGCTGGTTACGCTTTCCAAGTGAGTTGTGATGTCTCGCAGAACGGCTTCGGCACCAGCACGGAGTTCCATTTGTGCGCAGAAACCGGTATCCATAATCCAGTTGGAGTCATCCCAACTCCTTTCGTCCTGCCAGGCAACCTCAAAGTTCACCGGACCTTCTGGAACGTGCATCTGAAAGAACGAAACCGTCTCTTCCAGACGGTTGATAATGAGATGTCCCGTAAACTGTGAAGGCGTGAACCAGCCATCGCCTAACTTGAATTCTGTATGAATGCGAAACACAATGTCCGCAAATTCATCGGTGTAGGCACGTAGGCATGCCCACAACCCGGGATCCCCGTAACCGCGCATATCCAAACGTGGGTTCGGATGAAGTTGTCGGAGCAGTTCAAGAACACCCGCTTCTTCAATCCCCCATGGACTTCCAACAGACACCGCTGTGTCTGGGAGGAACGCGCGAAAAATGGATGTCGAATACGCCTTTTCTGCTACAGCGACTCGGAGATTCGCCAACCCGTCCCACTCGAACTCCACGTGGTAGTTAGATTGGGTGTGTTCAATGGGAGCGATGAAACCTTTGACGGAAACTTTGGCATCACCATCAATATTGAGCGCAATTTTGTCGGGGTTTGGGTTCATGTTTGTAGAAGGGTTATCGGAAGAATAGCCGTCAGCAAACAGCGGTCAACAATCAGCAAGAGGGGATAGGTTCATCAGAAAACCCCTTTACTGAAAGCTGACAGCTGAAAGCCGATGGCCAATGCACTGATAACCAATTAGAATATGCCAGCAATCGGTTCGCCTTTCACCAATTCGCGTGGCTGATCCAAATGGTTGTACACGATAGTGTGCGGGTCGATACCGAGTGTATGGTAGACCGTAGCAAGAATGTCTGTTGGATGCACCGGGTTCTCAAGCGGTGTTGAGCCTGTCGCATCGGACTTCCCGTAGACCTGTCCACCTTTAACGCCAGCACCTGCAATCAGACCTGTGTAGCAATAGGGCCAGTGATCGCGTCCATCAGGCGCGTTGCTGTTACCGGAAGTGCTGATACCCATCCGCGGCGAGCGTCCGAATTCACCGATCGCTAAGACGAGCGTATCGTCCAACATACCGCGTTGGTCTAAGTCTTCCAGCAGTGAGGAGACGGCACTGTCTAACTTCGGGCAGTGAAGATTTTTCAATGGACCGAAGTTCGTTGCGTGCGTATCCCATGCCGTGGTATTCGGATCACCGTTAGCGACGGAGGGCCAGTTCACCTGCACGAAACGGGTGCCTGCTTCCACCAAACGGCGAGCGAGGAGCGCGCTCTGCCCGAACGTGTGTCTACCGTACTTATCTCGCATCTCATCCGGTTCTTGTGACAGATCGAACGCATTGCGTGCCCGCTGTGACAAGATGAGGTTATACGCCTTCTCGTAATACTCGTTCAAGGCGTAGGAGTCTGCAACCTTATCAATTTCGGGCATCCCTTTGTTAATCGTCTCAAGGAGATTTTTACGCCGTTTCAGACGCACGGGTGGCACCTCTGGACGTAGACTCAGATCGTCGAGATTAATGGCTTCGTTCGGATCTTGGAAGAGGAAATACGGGTCGTATGCTCTGCCAAGGAAACCAGCGTTTCCGCCTTTACCGATGATGTTACTCTCTTGCATCGGGCGCGGGAGTTGCACTGCCGCGAGCATCGGTTCATCGGGTGGACGATAATTTGCGATATGCGATGCGGCATTCGGATGGTCGGCTGGCGACGGCGGATCGAGTTGTCCGGATGGCGCGACCTTGTCCGGCGTTTCACCGGTTACCATTTGGTACATCGCCGCGGTGTGGTTGAAAAGTCCCGCTGGTGTGTAACTTACGGAACGGATAAGGCACGCTTTATCCATCTGTTGTGCCAAGCGCGGCATCGTCTCAGATAACTGGATTCCCGGCACGTTGGTCGGGATCGGATTAAATTCGCCGCGGATGTTCGAGGGTGCTTCCGGTTTCGGATCCCAGATGTCAAGGTGGCTCGGACCGCCTTGCAAGAAAAGAAGGATGACCGAGTTGGCTTTTCCCCATCCATTGAGTGGTTTGGCGGGATCAACTGTTGTATTCGCGTTGGCTTGGAGTGACAATACCTGTGGCAAACTAATGCCGAGCATCGCCGCACCACCGACACGTAGAAATTCACGACGTGAGAACCCGTCACATAAGCGTCCGGGTAGTTGTGGTAACGATAACATCTATTGTTTCCTCCGTTAGGGTTGTCGGTTGCCAGTACGGGTTGCTGACGCAACCCTTTCGGTTGTTGGTTAAGAGGTTCTGTGTAACAATTTACCGCTTTTTGAAGTCCTCAAAGTTTGGGTAATTGTTACAAACTTCTCTTAACTGATAGCCGATAGCCGAAAACTGATGACTAATTAGCGATTGAATAAGAAGGCGGGACTGTTAATGAGTGCCCACAGCAAGTCTTGCGCACCTTCTTCCTTAGATTCGGCGTTCGCAAGATGTTCAATCGCCACTGCGTATTCGTTCTTCTCCGGTAACCGAGAAAGCGTTGCGAGATAGAGTTCCTCGACGAGAACTCGGTCATCGTGATTCGTTTGGATGAGTTGCGCAATACGTCCTTCTGGATCGATGAGTGACTCTGCAACCGTCGGTCCATTAATAAGATTCATTGCGTGTGCGAGGCTGACCTCAGTGGTGCGTTCACATTCACACGAAGTTTCGCGCTCAGGTCTGCCAAACAACTTCAAGAATCCGTCGTCTTTGACTTTGCTGTCTGGCAACTGCACTGCACGGAATTTTTTCGGCATCTCTTCAAACCGTGGTCGGCTTCCTGTCGCGATGCCGATGGCATCTAACAGCTGTTCTGCCGTTAAGCGTCTGGCGACTGCGTGCGAGAAGTTAATCGTATCAGCCTTGTTCCACTTATTCGTTGTGATACTCTGTTGATAGGTTCGAGAACGTGTGATTGTCTTCATGATATGTTTCATGTCAAATCCACTGTCCACGAAATCCTTTGTCAAAGCATCAAGCAATTCAGGGTTCGTCGGTGGGTTACTTGTGCGGATATCATCTACAGGTTCGATAATCCCACGTCCCATGAAGTAACTCCAGATGCGGTTCGCACCTGCCCGAGCGAACATCGGATTCTCTTCAGAGGTGAGCCATTCCGCGAGCATTTCACGTTTATCGTCCGTTTCTGCTCCGACTTCTCCGAACGGTACGGAGGGTTCAACCACTGCTAATGTCCGCGGATGTTTCACAGGTTCGGTGGTATAATTGGCATAGACGACTTCATCGCCTGCGAGTTGTCCCGGTTTGACCCTGACATCTGCGAAAAATGCACCGAGTTCGTAATACTGGTTTTGCGTCCATTTTTCAAACGGATGGTCGTGACATTTATTGCAGGAGAACCGGACACCTAAGAAAAGTTGCGTCGTATTTTCCACTGCCGCCGTGTATTCACGCGAGACACGGAAATAGTTCGCCGCAGGATTCGTGTAGGTACTACCGGTTGCGGTAATCAGGTTTCGGACAAACTCGTCATACGGACGATTCTCGGCAATGGCTTGGTAGATCCACTGCTGGAAGAGCCAGATCCCGCGCTCGCCGAGGAACTTACGGTTAGACTGCAATAGATCGCCCCATTTGTGCGTCCAGTGGTCAACAAACTCCGATGTCTCAGCGAGGGTATCGATGAGTTTTTCCCGTTTGGCTTTAGAGGCTGTGGTATCGGTCAAGAAACTCCGCACCTCGGCAGGAGTCGGTGGGAGACCTGTCAGATCGAAATAGATACGCCGTACAAACTCTTCATCTGTGCAGAGTTCAGAAGGTAGGACTTTCATCCGCTTCAATTTGTTGTGAACGTGCGTATCAATATAGTTGTATTCAGGGGTTTTGACCCACTTGTAACCGCTTCTGTCGCCCATAACGATGATGCCGTTTGTGCTATAAGCACCTTCATATCGGGTGAGAATGGCAGTTTCGCCGCGGCGTTCTGCGGTGACCACACCTTCGTCTGTGACCTTTGCCACCTCATTGACGCTACTTGTGAACTTCGCTTCACGGGTGACATCCCGTGTTGTGCCGTCGGGATAGTGAGCGACCACGATAAGTTGTTGCTTCATACCCGGCATTGCGAGTTCAGCCGAATCTGGTATGACCTCCAACCTTTCGACGCGTTTTGTGGTGTGAACGTCAGGAATAGCACCTTCCGCTATCCATTGATGGATAATTTCATAATCCCGATTCCCGGGAACGATTACCTGTCCGCCTTTGTGTGGCACCTCGGATGTCGGTTTCAGCAACATCAGACTTTGTTCGGGGAATGCCCGGTTAAACCGCCGTCCGGATATGTCCTCGATTAAGAGTTCATAGTCGAAATCGGGGTCGTAGCCACGGAGTGAGAGTTTGAACCCATTTTTGCCCTTTGCCGCACCGTGACATGTGCCGTTGTTACATCCAGCATGGCTCAGAAGAGGCATGACATCTCGCACGAAACTGACGGGCGGTGCGTCCATACTTTTAACATTCACGGGCAATTCAGTGCTGACACCTTTGACAGTCACCGTAATTTTTGTTGTGCCCACTGCCGTCGGGAAGATATAATTATCTTCATATACCTTCACCCCTGCGGCGGGGGTCAACGCAGCCCATGGTGTGACATCTACCCATGTACCACTTTTCGTTTTTCCTGACACAAGCACCCGTCTACCGTCACGCGCGTGCTCCAGTGTCAGGGACTCAGGATGAACTTTCAACGCTTGCACCGTCGGAACTTCTGCACTCACAGGCTGCTCCATCTCGCTCGATGCCGTCAATTGGAATGCGAGAAAGATAGAGAATGCAACAAGGAATGTTGTTACAAAGTTAGACCTGGGTTTCATCAAAAAACTCGGCGTGGGACCCCCGACTGTGATCGACGGAGGAAACGCCGTCCTCCTTTTTAAATTTTACCTTAAGAAAGTCAGTAAAGTGTCCTAAAATCTGTAAGGTTTGGAAGTTAGAAACTTTCGCACACTTGCACACTTTGCAACTTTGAAACTTTCGTCAACTGATTGTCTGCCTTTATGTTATGTTTCTGATTTACGTGAGATCCCAGATTAATACGGTATGGTCATCGCTTCCACTGGCGAGAATACTGCCATCAGGAGAATACGCGACGTTCCTGACACTGCCTGTATGTCCTGTAAGCGTTTCTTTAAGTTCCTCCGCCTCAACATCCCATAAACGGATGGTATTGTCATTCCCACCACTCGCGACGGTTTTGCCATCGGGTGCGTAAGCGATGCCCCAGACATAACCCGCATGTCCTGTAAGTGTTGTTATCAATTTCCTCGTGTCTGTATTCCACAACCGAACCGTGCCATCAATACTTCCGCTCGCAAGAAATGCCCCATCGGGCGAATAGGCGATCGAATCGACAATATGTGTATGCCCCTTAAGTGTTGCTTTGTGCCTTCCGGTAGTCGCATCCCATAATTCTATTGTGTCGTCTCCGGTTCCAGCGGCGAGCGTGCTCCCATCAGGAGAATATTTTACACATCTGATAGAGTCTGCGCGCCCTTTGAGTGTCTCTTTCGCCTCTCCTGTGTTGGTATCCCACAACCGCACTGTCCCATCAGGACTTCCACTCGCGACCGTGGCACCATCGGCGGAATATGCAACACTCCTAACAGCGTCGGTATGTCCTGCAAGCGTCGCTGTCGGGGATCCACTGATCGCGTCCCATAAAACGACCGTGTTGTCTATACTTCCGCTGGCAATCGCGCTGCCATCAGGAGAATAAGCGACGCATCTGACGTATTCCTTGTGCTCAACGAGAAGGTTAAGTCCGAGACCACTGTCCACATCATAGACCCAAACTCCGATGTCACAGGCGACTGCGAGTTGTGTGCTATCCGATGAAAATGCTATATCTCCGGTTAAGTTTCCTTGATCGAGGCGTACTTTGACACCTTCGGGTAGATTCGATTGTGCGTCTGTCTGTGCGTTTGGATTATTCATTGTCTTGTAAGCCTATAGAGGCTTGCATAGCGTGTCCTTTTTAGAGTATTAAGTAAAAATGCGTTATTATTGCTACGCAAGCCGCGTGTGGGCTTGCGGGAAAATGTAGTAGATTTGCAATTACTAATACAGTGTGAATCACAGTCAGCTATCAATAATTGGAGTTCCATCTTACTGATGGAGGACCGAAAGGATTTTTTTTAAAAAATCCGACCTGACTGCTAATGGCTATCCTTCAGTCGTCCCCATACGATTGGCAACTTACCGCCAGCGGAAACCTCCGCATATTCCGATTCACTTGCTAACCAATTAATGACGTTTTCTGTGAGTTTCTCCAGTTGTTCGATATCCTCGTTATTCTTATGGTAATTCGGGAGTCGCCAGTTCATGTTGAATACCTTTCCAGCACCTGCCTCCCAATAGCCGAACGCCGCGATCCGATCACCCCAATCGTTTGCGGGGGGTCCCCAAGCGTTGGCGAGCGTAATGAATTCCGTCCAGATCTTGTCGTAGTAGTCTCCACTCTTCGGATAACCTGTAGAATTCACTTGAATCCTATCGTCTACCTGTGGTTCTTTCTTGTCAACAGTCTTGAGCCCTTCTGTTAATCCTAACTCAAGTGTCTCTTTTAGCACAGTAATACCGACTGCAATACCGTCTGCTGGAACAGGACCGAATTGGCGTGCCACCGCTTTTTCGAGTCCAAAGTTAGTCGCGTGTCGGATTGCCCACCCTGTTAAGAGGACAGCTCCACCGCTTTCGGCGTAGTCCATGAACGCACCAATTTCCGCAGGGGATAATTCACCCGGATCGGTGTCGCCTTCATGCCACCAGATAACACCGAATTCCTTGAATGTGTTGCTTTTCAAGTCTGCTTTCGCGAGTTGTTTCGTTTTGAATGCTTTTTTGGCAAAATCCAACGCCGGTGAGGTAAAGGGTCCCTTATCACCAAGATAGATAAACCCGACTTCTACTGCTGCATTGCCTATACTTATACCACAAAGGAGAAGAAACGTCAAACAAAATACCATTTGACGAAATGTGTGAGCCAAATATTGCCATTTAGAAATCCGTTCCATGGGTGCTCCTTATATCTTTACGCAAAGCAACGCGCAGATGCTTACCCTACTGATAGTTTCCTCTATAAGTGGCGTTGATGTTCGTATCAGATTTCTCTTTCCTCTAATTTACCATAAATGGTATCATGCAATAGCGTTTTTGTCAAGGTTTTTGGCGTAAATTCGCCGATATTGTTCCTATAAAGACAAATCTGAATCGTTATAGCACGCATGAAGCCGTTTGTTGCCCGCTTTCACGAAACTCGGTTCAATCTCAAATCCGATAAAATCCCGTTGATGTCGCTTACACACCACAGGACAGGTGCCGACACCAGCAAAGGGATCCAATACCAAATCCCCCGGTAGTGAACTCGCTAATACAATCCGCTCAATGAGCCTCTCCGGTTTCTGGATCGTGTTGAGGGTTTTTCTACTCACCAACTCCTTGGATTTGTAGGTTAATTGCTTTATATCGCCCCAGACATCACCTGGGTTCTTTCCTTTCGGATTATATTTCGTCTTGCCAAATTTGCCATTTGTTACCGATGGCACATTTTCGCACCGACTCCGATGCACTAACTCAACAAGTTGAGCAACTCTGATAGCATCTAAGTTATAGCACCGCGGTTTTTTGCCCTTGATGAAATAGCAGATAATATCGTAATTATTGGTGTAACTGACTCGTCCCTGGGCAAGCCTACTTGGCTGATACCATACAATCTTTGAACGGAGGTTTAAATGCTCTCGGTAGTCTATAAAGTCGATGCAGTCGGGTTTTCCGAACAGATAGAGTGCGCCTCCGTCCTTCAATTTGGGTGCGAAATCTTTGATAAGCGCGAGGTTAAATTCCTGAATTGAGGGTATCTGATCCCACGGTTCATCTGTTACACCATACGGTCCATCACACACAATCAGATCTACCGAAGCGTCTTTTACCTCTTTCAGTAGAGTGAAGGTGTCGCCGCAATGGATAGTATTGTGCTCAAGCATAATTCCGTTTTATCTCAATCTTTGTAGGCGTGGTGTATCGCCTTTCCAGCGACTATCCCAAGACCAATAAGAAACACGACAAGCGCGGAAATTGGAACCCATTCCATTATAATTCCTCACATCGGTCCCACACGCCGGGATCCTCTGTCCATCGCGAACATGGAGGCATCAAAGCTTTGTTTTAAAAGTTCAAATTTAACGTCCTGTTTCGCATCGGCATGCCAAAGGTTCTCAAACTCATCCGGATCATTGATGAGGTCGTAGAGTTCACCCTCTTCGTGTCCGTGATACACTACTAATTTGTAACGTTCATTTCGGTACATTGTTGCGAAAGTGTGATTCGGCAGATCTACAGCGTCGTAGTACTCACATCGGACGAAATCGCGGTGATGGTTCGGATCCGCTTCACCTCGGAGAATCGGCAAGAGCGATTTGCCGTGCATCTCCTCGGGGACCCTTAAGCCTGCCAATTCCAACAGTGTCGGTGCCTTGTCGACGAGTTCGACGAGCGCGTCACTCCTAAGTCCGCTCGCAAACTGACCCTGCCATGAGAAAATCAGTGGCACTCTGACCAAGCCTTCGTAAAACCTACAACCCTTTTGGATTAATCCGTGGTCGCCAAGTGTTTCGCCATGATCACTGGTGAAAATGATGACAGTGTTTTCCCGCTGTCCTGTTTCGTCGAGCGTTTCAAGGATCCTGCCCAACTGCTCGTCAATCAGTTGGACCATCGCGTAATAGGCGGCTATGAGTGTTTTGGCATCTCTCGCACCGACTGCCGCTGCTTCTTGACGCGGTGTCTGCGGTAAGATTGGACTCCGAATATCCAATTCATCGGGTGTACGCACTTTGGATTGGAAATCGACTGCTTGTAGCCGGGTCTGCTGTTCCAGATCGCTGTTTCGGAAAAGCGGCTCTGGCATTTCTGCCGGATTATATTGTTCTCGGTGTGTTTGTGGTGGATTGAACGGCGGATGCGGATCGTAGATATTGACACTCGCGAGCCACGGACAATCCCGATCTTCGCGAATGAACGCAATCGTCTTTTCCGCACACCATGTCGTCTGATGCAGCTCCGCTGGCACACCTTCCGGATTTTGGTTCAACTCACCTAAAATGTACCCTTGCGTGCGTACCCAATCGGCGTAGTCGTGTCCCTGTTCCCAGTCATCACGTGGGGCATGGCTGTATTGCCAGTAACGGTAACCGTCGTTTACGCGTGGTTCCACCCGACCATAAGCACTCGCAAGGTGGAGTTTGCCGATCAGTCCGCAATCATAACCGATGTCTGCAAGGGTGCGCGTTACAAGCGGATACGCATCAGGAAAAAAGTCGTTTCCATTGCGAATCGCGTGTGTTGCGTTTGGATACATACCCGTGAGAAAACTCGCTCGGCTGGGTGTGCAGATAGGACTTTGACAATAGGCATGTGTAAACGCGACACCTTCCGCCACTAAATTGTCGATGTTCGGTGTTGACACATACGGGTTACCCAATGCGCCAATTGTATCGTAACGCTGCTGATCTGTGCAAACCCAGAGGATATTTGGAGTGTTCGCAGCCATACGTCAGCCTTTACGTGTCTGTCGATTAAAGAAGAAAACTTTTAATAAGGGCGGCAAGGGCAATAACAGTTGGGGCAATCCACGCCGCATGCTTCCAAAAGCGCATGGCAAACGCACGCTCTCCGTGTTGAATCGCGACAAATTCTAACACTTTATCGAGTTTAGTTTCCATGCGGTCCATGCGCGTCTCAAGGCGGTCTTGGCGTTTCTCAAGTGCCTCAAACCGCTCGGAGGTAATCCTATCTTGCGCCTCAAACCGCTCAGCGATATGGCGTTCCAATGCCTCAAACCGCTCAGCGATATGGCGTTCCAATGCCTCAAACCTCTGGACCATAATTTCTTGAAGTTCTTGGACTGTCATAAGAAACTCCAGATAGTCTTCCTGCCCTATTTTACCTTCGCGCTAAATCCAGTCGCTTTAACGATATCTGCGAGGTCATCTGCAGTAGCGGTATTTTTTCGGACTTTAATGATGGCTTGATCGGGGAGAGAAACTTCAACGCTAATAACACTTTGGTGCTGTGTGAGTGCATCCTGCACTCTTGCGACGCAAGCCCCTCACGTCATACCTGTCACTACCAACGCGACATCCTCGCTTCCCGCGGGTTCGATCGGGACAGACATAAAAGCATCCAGGAGTTTACCGGAGGCAGTATCGAATATCCGAATCTTTCCATCAAAGCCGCCTGTGGCGAGTTGTTTACCGTTCGGATGGAATGAGACTGCGAAAATACCAACTGCATCGCCTTGCATGCTTGCTAAACGCTTTCCGTCTTCCGTGTTGTAAATACGTGCCTCGCCGCCTGTGCTGCCAGTAGCAACCTGACTGCCGTCTGCTGAAAACGCGACACCTTCGATTGTACCCGATTGCGCTTCATACGCTTGAATGAGATTAAAGTCCGTATTACCTACGTCTCTCCGTATTTCGCGAAAGATTTTATAGAGACGTGGAATCCGATCTTCACCACCACTTAGAACCCAGTCTTCAGTCGGGTGCCGGGCAATGGTGTTGATCTCTCCATAGCCTTTGTTACTGGAGTTGATATCGTCAACGAAAGAGCCTGTATTCACTTCAACCAACTTGAGGGCGGTATCCCGTCCTGCACTCACAAAATGGGAACCATCGGTAGAGAAAATCGTGCCGAAAACCCAGTCACTGTGATTGTCAAATTTAATCAGTTCCTTCTCATCTTCAACGGACAGGACGCGGACCGTCTGATCTGAGCATCCGAAAGCGACACGACTTGCGTCTGGTGAGAAAGAGAGCCCATACACAGTATCATAACTGGAACGTATTGCCTTGATAAGCGTATGCGTCGTTGTATCCCACAGCTGCACTTCGCCAAATTGCGCTGGGGAACCACCTGCCATCCCTAAAATCTTTCCATCTGCCGTATACATCAGCGATTCTATGCGATGCGCTTTGCCGACCAATCTTGCTTTGAGTTCAAAATTCGTTGTGTCGTACAACAAAATTTCGCGGAATCCGGACACAGCGAGTGTGCTACCATCAGGCGAATATGCCAAAGCCGTAACCACGGGAGGCACTGTGTAAGTCGGATAGTTCCCCTCACCCATATCGTCGACTTCATCGGGGGTGTCGTCGTGTGCACCTTCGAGAATCCAGCGTCGAAACAGTTCGACTTCTTCGGCTGAGAGTGGTTCCATGTTCTGTGGCATTGCTGGCTCATCGCCGGAGATGAGTTCAATCAGGAGACTTTCATCCGGTTTCCCGGGGACAATTGCATCCCCTGCCATTCCACCTTGTTTGAGGTCTGCGTAAGTTGTCACAATCAAATCACCATTCGGATCGCCGGGGTGATGACATCCTTGACAACTCCGTTTGAGGAGCGGGACAATCTCGGAATGAAAACTGACTTTTGAAGCTGTAGCGTGCCCATCTGCCCTTACGAACGGACTCAACGCTAAAAAACAGAGCAGATACACCCCTAAGTAAATCGTAAATCTTGATAGCGATACTTTCATGTTTATTGGAACCCTCCCTCTCATTACACTACTTTGGTAAGCTGCACCAGAGATGTCGCAGTTAACATAACTTTGTTTAATAATTATATCACAATTTTGTAATGAAATTCAAGAAAATTTTGTGCCGAACATTTCACGTTGACATCTGTCAGAAAATACGATATACTTCTTTTGCCGAATACATAAGGCAATATACGCTTACAAAACTTAACTATCAAATCGATTAAGGAGATTTTCCTCAATGAAAACAGACTTAGGACGTAACCTACGAATTCCCTGCACTGCAGGTCTCGCTTTAGCCTTACTCATCATCGGCTTCACTGGAACCGTACAACTCGCGGATGCCGCAGATACATACCAAATTGACACAGCACATTCAATGATACTTTTCCGAGCAAAACATAATGGGATTACCTACAATTATGGACGGTTTAATGAGTTCGCGGGCGAGATCACAATGGATGAGGATGTGTCCAAAAGCACGGTGGAATTTGAGGTCAAGACAGCGAGTGTTGATACTGCTAACAAAAAACGCGATCAGCATCTGAGAAGTCCTGACTTTTTCAGTGCCAAGCAGTTTCCTGTTATTACCTTCAAAAGCACCAAAGCGGGTATGAAGGAAGGGAAAGAAGATGTGTTGGAGGTCACGGGTGATCTTGAACTCCTCGGTGTCAAGAAATCTATCACCGTAGATGTTGAAATTACCGGGAGAGGTAAAGGGCGACAAGGTGAAGCGCTGATCGGGTTTCAGAGCGTCTTTACGATTAATCGGAGCGAATTCGGGATGACTTACGGCGCGGGTTCCGTCAGTGATGATGTCCAACTGACTGTGAGTATTGAAGCGACGCAGGAGTAGATACAGGACCTCCGCAATGCGCAGTCTTTTCGTCTACACACCGGCACGCCTTAGTGAAATGCGCTTGCAAAAGGGCTGTGTTCGTCGTAGTGGGGCGATTTATCGCCTCTCTGCCTAAGTCCTGATAGATAGATCCGGTGAAGGAGATCCGCGATGCCAATGAAGCAACTTTTTCTCGGTTTACTCCTACCCACTGTCGTTGGTAGTGCGATTCTTATATTCGCGAGATCGCGTGCTCCCAAAGAATACGCAACTGTTAGATATGAGAAAAGGCAAGATGGATTTGCGGGGTGGCTCGTCGCTGCCGCACTGGGGGCTGGTTATATAATTGGCTATCTCGGTTTGGAAGGCGTGCCAGTGTTCCCGCCTCGCCTCGGAACACATTGGCTCTGTTATCTCGTTATCATTGGGTTGATCGTTGCGTGTTTTTGGCATCGCATGGTGTGGGGACCGATAGCACAGATAGCAATTTCTATAATGATACCGCGGCTGCTTCTCACTTCAACATTCAAGTACACATGGGGACCCGCTGAAGGGATTCTCTGGTGGATATGCCTTGCTGTTGTAATCTTCATATTTTGGCATATCGTAGAAGGAAGTTTTAGTGCCTTACCTGCTGGTGCGTCTGGTCCGTTCGTTTATTGTGGCCTCTCTGGAGGGACCGCCCTGGTTCTCGCACTCTCGGGCAGTTTGCGGTTGGCACAACACGCTGGGATTTTAGTGGCACTTTTTGCCGCAAGTTGGATAATTCCGCTCATTCTACAGCGGGACAGGAAGCGATTCGTTTTTCCAGATGGGACCTCGCCGGTTGTGACGCTTCTACTGATTGGTATCTGGATGAACGGTTACTTTTTTGCGGAAGTGCCAGCGGCGAGTGCTATTCTGTTATTAATTTCGCTGCTCTTTGTGCATGTCGGACGGATAGAGGCAATTCAGAGACTCGGTATGCGACGTTCTGCCTTTGTCCAGATAGCCGCGATAGCGTTACCAGTTCTTATCGCGATCGGTGTTGCTATCGCGCACTCCGGTCTTTTTGGTGGTAGCGGCGATTATTGATTTAGATGAACAAAAGCCTGGAGAAATCTGTCTAAATACCTAATGTGGATTCTTTTGTCGTGGCACCAAAAAATCCTAACTGTCTTCTCGGCTTTTTTAGTGTGAAAAGAACAACAATCGGAGGAAAAAATGAATCTGGTACGTAATTTGAATTTTCCTATCGTAGCGTTTCTGCTGGGTATTTTAATCCTTTTCAACGGTTGTGTGAAGATGGAGGCAACCCGGAAGGCGGATTGGGAGACACATTTCACAGATTTGTACTTCGTCAATCATAAACAGGGGTGGATTGTCGGGCAGCAGGGGCTGATTATCCATACCACAGATGGCGGGAAGACGTGGAAGCAACAAGAAGTTGATACAACAAGCCCAGGGTTTCGTATTCCTGATGCCTCGTTGGATTTCAAAGCCGTCTACTTTACCAATGCGAATAACGGCTGGGCAGTCGGCGATGAGGGGTTAGTTGCAGCAACCGACGATGGTGGTAAACACTGGACACTGCAACGAAGTGGCACTTCCGCGATGCTTCTTGATGTCTTTTTTGCCAATTCCAAACAGGGTTGGATTGTTGGGGAAGACTCGGATGTCCTCTACACCAAGAACGGTGGAAAAGAGTGGAAACGGTACGAGTACGTCAGCGAGTTTATGCTCAACGGTGTCTGGTTCGTTAATAATTCGATGGGGTGGGTTGTCGGGACCCATGATAGAATTCTTCACACCAAAACCGGTGGTGAATCATGGCGCGAACAGAGCAATCGCTTTGCAGGTGAGCGCGACCGGATGATCAATGACAATAAACAGGTCTTCTTCGTCAGCGATAATGAAGGTTGGATTGTCGGCAGTGACGGCTCTATCTTCCACACGGCGAACGCTGGTATCAATTGGGAGCGTCAAGACAGCCGTATTCCTCTGATTAATGGGCATGTCCGAGATACCATCAATAGCATCCATTTCACGGATGAAAATTACGGGATCGCCGTAGCGGATGTCGGCTTTATTACGCGGACCGAAGACGGTGGCGACAACTGGCAATTGATGGAAAGTGGCACCGAAAACAATTTAACGGGAATTCAGTTTACGACGCCGACAGAGGCATGGGCAGTTGGATGGTACGGCACTATTTTGCACACGACGGATGCAGGGGCGACGTGGGAGATGACCAGTGGAACGACCGCGAATGACCTACAGAACGTCCAGTTTACGGATGCGAACCGCGCAATCGCGGTCGGCAGGCGCGGCACGATGGCGATGAGCAATGATGGTGGACAAACTTGGAACGAAATTGAAACTGATATCTGGGATGGCATCTGGAACATCTATTTCGCGACGAACAAACACGGTTGGGCAGTCGGTGAGCGTGGACTCATCGTTCATACAAACGATGGCGGCGCAAACTGGGAACGCCAGCGCGGTCCTTCCGCCTTTACACTCCGTTCTGTTCACTTCATTAGTCCTCAAATGGGGTGGGCTGTTGGCGACCTCGGTAGTATCATACATACAATTGATGGCGGACAAACTTGGCTCTCGCAAACCGCCACGGGGGATTTCCTCTCTTTGATGCTAAAGGGTGTGTTTTTTCTTGACGAAAAGAAGGGGTGGGCTGTTGGATGGCCCGGTGTTTGCCTCGCGACAGAAGATGGCGGTTTGACATGGAACCAGCAGACGACGGGCACCTTTAATGAACTCTATGCCGTTTACTTCGCAGATGAAAACATAGGATGGATTATCGGGCAGTTTGGCGAAATTCTACATACAACAGACGGTGGAAAGCGTTGGAATTTCCAGCGTAGCGGCACGCAAGAGAACCTCAATAAACTCTATTTTGCAGGGACACAACACGGCTTGATCGTTGGTGATAACGGTGTGATGCTTACCACCCTCAACGGTGGCAAAAAGTGGGAAATGCAAGAGAGCGGCACCGATAATGACCTATATGGACTGGCACTCTCACCCGATGGTGTCGTCGCTGTTGGTAAGGGTGGAATCGCGATGCGTTACTCTATTGAAGAGGCAGAATTGCCAGCAAAATTGCCACCTGTCGCCGAAGAACCAGAGATTATTACGGCTGAAGAGGAAACCCCTATTGAACCCGTTGCTTATCATTGGGACATTATTCGTCAAGCAACGTGGCGAACGAACTTTGCCGATACATATTTCATAGATGCACAGAACGGATGGGCAGTTGGCTCAGGTGGCGCAATCGCGCATACCACAGACGGCGGTAAGACGTGGCTGCCGCAACACAGTGGTGTCAATGAAGATTTGCGCCAAGTCGAATTTTCTGACAAACAACATGGGCGAATCCTTGGAGCTGGTGTCTTACTTCAGACCGATAATGGTGGTGAAACGTGGAAGCCAGTTCTTCAAGCAACTAAGCAGAACCTACCACGTGTGAGCACAATGCATTTCCTGAATGCCGAAGTCGGATGGCTCGGCGCAACGATTGGGCAATTCGTGCATACCGCGGATGGTGGCAAAACATGGAAAATCCAAAAGACTGGAACCACACTCGCAAACATCACCGATATACACTTTATCAACAGTCAGGTAGGGTGGGCAGTCACGCCTCAACGTCGAGATGGCGGGTTTATACTCCATACCGTTGATGGGGGCGACTACTGGAAAATCCAAGCGAAGACGAATCAGCCCGGTGTCGCTGTCCATTTCGCTGACGAAAACCGAGGTTGGGTGGTTCTCGGCAACGGCAACTCTTTGTTGACTGAGGACGGTGGTGAAACATGGAGATTACAGACCACGGCACGGAGCACATCAGGCTTGCGACGCATCACCTTCCATTCGCATACCAACGCTTGGGGACTCGGTGGTAGTGGTGCTTATGTCACCGAGGACCAGGGGTTGACTTGGAAGGTGGTTCCTGTTGATACAGGAGATGATGCAGGCGATGACATGTTCGCCGTGGAAGAATTCAATCCACTGTTCAATCCACTATTACCCGAAGAATCCGAAGAATCCGAGGAAGTGGAAGAAGAGGAAGAAGAGGTTTCGGAAGGACCGACGCTAACTTATGACGAGACGCCGGAGGAAATTCAAAATCGGCTGCGAGCACAGCGGCAACGTCCAGGGCGTTTCGCGCCTGAGGGTGAACTCCCACCTAACGCCGAACAGGCGACCCCTCCAACGGCACAGAGACAGCAACAACCACCGCCACCACCAGAACCTGAAGGACGCCGCAGACGCGGGGCACGCCGAATCGCCAGTGTATACTTCTTAGATGCAGAACACGCATGGGCTGTTGGACGTGGCGGCAGTATCTATCACACTACAGACGCTGGGGAGACATGGGAACGGCAACTCGGTGAACAGCAGCGCAATGACTTCCGAGAGGTCCTCTTCTACGATGACAAAAACGGTTGGATAGCAGGGGACGGCGGTGTGCTATTGGAAACCCAAGATGGTGGACAGACGTGGGAGACGCTTCCAAGTCGGACGCGTCAACGTCTCATCGGTGTGCACTTTGCGAGTCTTGAGCCGAAATGGGGGTGGGCAATGCAGCGCGACGGAACCGTCCTCTATACGACAGATGGCGCGATTTGGACACCTGGGGATACACCTGAGCAACCGCCTTTCATGGAAGGCGACTCACCCGGTACGTTCTCGCTGAACGATGTTGATTTCGGTAAGTTTTCTGAGGGCTGGGCTGTCGGCAGACTCGGATACATCATCCATAACAAAGATGGCGGGCCCACATGGGCACCTCAACGCACCACTGCAAACGATACACTTATGGATGTCGATATGAAATTCGCACCCCTCGGTTGGGCAGTTGGACAAGGCGGGGTAACCCAGCGCACCATCAACGGTGGTGACTATTGGCGGATGCATGAGACCAAATCGAATTACGATCTCAATGCGGTTTCATTTGTCGCTAAGCGCACAGGATGGGCGGTAGGCGAAGCGGGTATTGTCCTAAAGACAACCGATGGGGGTTTTAATTGGCAACCTACAATGACTGGGATCACCAAGAACCTCCACGGCATCATCGCACTCTCTGAAAAGGAGATTTACGCTGTCGGCGAAGAGGGAATAATTATCCGCTCAACCGATGGGGGTGAGACGTGGGAGCAGGAGCACACCGATATTGACAACAATCTCTATGTCATCACGCGTTCCAAGGACGGTAAGGCGTTGTGGGTTGTTGGGCAGTGGGGTGTTGTCCTACGCCGAAAATTAGAGACACCCGTGCGGGTGTCGATGCGATAAAAGGTAAAAGGAAAAAAATGAAGTCAAAATCCAGTAAAGCATTACTCATCTCTGTCCTGTTGCATCTCGGCGTTGGGATGCTTGGATTCTTCTACTGGTTTGGTACCCATCCGCAGCGAAATGCTGACGCTATCAATGCCTTATTTGTCATTGAAGAAAAGCCGAAAGTCAGACGCGTGACACCTCCGAAACGCACGCAAGTCAGGCACAGGAAAACGCGGGATGTCAGCCAACCCCGCCTGAAAATCCTCACGAGCAATCAACCTGCCAGCACTCGAGGGGTCGTCTCCGCCGCAGAACCCGCACCTTTCCAACCGTTCGACACCGAAGACGTGGGTGAGCCTGTGGGACCCACCGCAACCAATGTCGAGTTTGATAATGCCCCGCGTGTGCAAAGGGTTATCGAACGTCCTTTCAAAAAGGAGAAAAAAGCCGAAACACGTTTCAAAAGTAGGTTAGTGAGGTTCATTGAGGCACAGGAGGGACCGCAACGTATCGTTTACTGCATCGATCTATCTACGAGTATGCAAACGCTTCCGCCGCGGAAGCTCAAAAGGGTTATAGATCTCATGCGGAATTCGCTGACCTTCCTTGAACCCCACGACAGTTTCAACATCGTAGCGTTTAGCACGGAACTCATCGTCTACCAAAATGATGGCTTTATCCCTGTAACAGAGCCGACAGTCGCCGCGTCGTCAAACTATCTCGCCGACATCCAATCCCAAATCCACACGAAAGGGACCGACCACGATATGCTATCGGCGTTGACCGAAATTGCCAAAACCGCACCTACCCTCGTTGTTCTCTTTAGCGATGGTATTCCTACCACGATTTCAGGACCGGATCTCACACTCGTTGGTGAACATGCGGCAGGCAACGGTCGCATCTTTGCGATGGGGACCGGAATGGCACCTAATTTTCCGGGGGCTGTGATGTTGAGACGACTCGCTACCGTCAGTGAGGGAGATTTGTGGCTTGTTGACAGAGGTAGGAGTCGATAGCCCGTAACGAAGTGGAGGGCGGATTTAAGAAAAGACTGTTTAAGTTTCAGTCCATGTTGTTTTACCGCAAGGTATCATTAAAAAATCCGCAAGGCAAAATTAAAGAACGTGCTGAAGAGATTGCCGAAGGTCTCTATCCACATCAAATAGAGGGTGTTGCTTTTCTACTGGGTCGTCGCCGGGCACTTCTCGCTGACGATATGGGACTCGGTAAAACCCGACAATCCATCATTGCAATGGTTGAGGCAGAAGCAGAGGGTCCCTATCTTGTCATCTGTCCCGCCTCTGTTAAACGGAATTGGGTTCGTGAAATCGAACTTGTGTTCCCCATAGCCGAACCTATCATCGTGGGTCCCGGTCCCCTCCCTTCAACTACCAGCCTTGTTGAAGGGCAAGATTGGGTTATCATCAACTATGAAATTCTCGGTAAACACCTTAAAAGACTTCTCGAGTTTGAATGGAAAGGTGTTGTCTTTGACGAAGCACATTACTTGAAAAATTACCAAAGTCAGCGGAGTCGAAACGCCGCTAAACTGGTGAAAGCGATTCAACGTCAACCGATCGTCCACGCGTTAACGGGGACCCCGATGACGAATCGTCCTCGTGACCTTTTCCCGATTTTACAGTTGGTGGATCACCCTCTCGGTAAGAGTTTCCTCAGTTTCGCCAAGCGGTACTGTGATGCCTATCAGGGGGACTTCGGATTGGTGGCAGATGGCGCAAGCAACATTGAGGAACTGACCGTTCAGTTACACGGGGTGATGCTACGGCGCACCAAAAATGAGGTATTGGATCTCCCACCCAAAGTCCGAACATGGTTGGACGTTGAATTGCATCCTTATGCGGTACAGCACTTCAATAACGCCGTCCGCGAATTCCTAACGAAATTTGACGCACCTGAATCCATTGGGACGATTGAAGATGAATCGGAAAATTCGGAGCGGCGACACGCGGTTGGCAGGTTAACGACAGCGCGTCGAAAACTCGCTTTCGCCAAATGCCGACACACGATCAAGTTTGTCGAAAACGCACTGGAACAGGGCGAAAAGGTCATTCTCTTCACTGCATTCCTCAATACACTGGAACGTTTCCACAAGCATTTCGGGGACCGAGCGGTTTTCGTCTCTGGGGAAGTTCCCGCCGAGGAACGGCAGGACCGAGTGGATCAGTTTCAGAACGATGAGAACGTCAAACTCTTCATCGCCAATATGCACGTCGCGGGTGTGGGAATCAATCTAACGGCTGGGCGGCAGGTTGTCTTCAACGACTTAGATTGGGTGCCAGCGAATCATTGGCAGGCAGAGGATCGTGCCTATCGTATTGGACAGACGGGGACTGTTAACGTCACCTATATGATCGCACGCGGCACGGTAGATGAATTCGTCAAGACTGTATTGGAGACGAAAGCCGCGTTGATGGATGCGCTTGTTGAAGGTACATTGTTGATACCCGGTGAGGACGGTGCCCTCCAACCCGATGTGCTCAGTGAACTTAAGCGGATGATGAATGCGCTCTCTGTGCATGCCGCCGAGGTTGAAGAACCCCAATTGCTGGATGTACTCCAACAAGCGAGCGATGCCTACCTTGAAGAGAACGCCTCCCATCTTGAGGAAGCGACGCGTACACAAATTCGCCCATATTCCGAAGAAGCCATCCGTACCTTAGCCCAAGTCCTTGCAGGACCCGAACAGACCATCTATCACGCCGAGAGTTCATCGCAAAAGGGCAAGTTTTATACACTGGAGGTTGTCGGTGTAGATGTAACGTGTGATTGTCCTGGTTTCACGCACCGAGGCAGTTGCCGACACGTCCGCCCACTGAAATCTGCCCTTGTTGCTGGAAAACCATTGCCGAAAGGATATAAGAAAATCTCCTACGATTAGGCACGCTTCTTCTCTCACCAGTGCGTAATATGCCTACTTCTGTGGTAGGGAATACACACCCCACCGGACCTTTACGATTTCACCTGCATCTACAAGACGCTTGAGCTCATTTTTTATCGCTTTTGGGTGTCCTTCAATAGCTGCAACGAATTCGGCTGTTCTTTTTTCGCCATCGGAAGTCAGAAGCGTGAGGATTTGCTGACGGAATGGAACACGTAAGGTTCTTCCACCCCTAAGCCTCTGCAACACACGATTTGCCTGCCTTGAGGAACATCCTAAGACCTGCTCTACTTTTTCCCGGCTGGATTCTGATATGAGATTGTCACGTTCTGTTTCAAAGTGCTGACGTGTGGCAATCACCTCAGGGAGTTTGTCTAATCCACCGGCAACTTCAAAATCTTCCCAGTCAAAAAGCAGCGTTTCAGGTCTGTCGGTGATGTCAGGGAGTGCCAAACTGGAGATTAATACGATTTTCTTACCGGACTGACGGTCCAGTCTAACACGTAGGAAGGTTCTCATGAGTACGCGAGCAACGGCTTGTTCATAAACGCCTTGGATCCGCTCATCCTTATAGCGGAGCGTATCCGTTTCTTCTTCCTCATAAGAGAGGGGTTCCTTGTCGTTTCCAAACAAAATCTGAGCACTCCGCCAAACGAGATTCGGATTCCATTGTGGCGTGCCAACTATCCAAACGACTTGTGCTTCTTTAAGAACAGCCTTCAATCCTCTCACTTTATAGAAATCTGTCACGAAACAGACATTTTCTTTTTCTGCGATATCTTCCAATCGCACTGCAATTGACTTGTAGGTAAGAATCGCATGTTTAACGCTCGGATCCCGATCAATTTCTGCACGGATCCCGGCGAAGAAGCGCTGTCCGACTTTAGACATACCGATGACATCTCGGTTGTTGTTATAGTTTAAAATTGTATTTCGTGGATAAATACCCGTGCGAATCTGAAATACCTGATTTCCGGGCATCCATGCTACTGGTTCAGTGCGAGTGATCGTGATTTCTTCATCGGGGAATGCCCTGCGAGCATGACGTTCAGGGAGGATTAGCGATGTTAGCAAGAGGCGTTTGACGCGCGGATGTAGCACCGGCGGTATCCAAAACCTCAAGATTTCGCCATTCCACCGTATTGGTGCGTCAGCATCTCGCGTGTAATGCGTGAAGAAACGCTTGAGTTGGTGCCAATACGTCCAGTATGGATTCTTGCCTTCTACATTGACCTCGCACATCTGTCTGACAAGTTCTTCTTCCTGCCATTCAAATACCTGGACCGCCGTACGGATCCGTTTGACAGAATCGGCGTGGGGTTTATCCTGGATTTCTACTGCATACAGTAAAGTTTTGGCGAAGTTCCCTAAAGCACTCCCCTTCCAGTTTATACTCCACGCTTCTAATACGTTTTTAGATATCTCACATTTGGGAAAGAGTTTGTGTGCTTTCATCCTTGGGATGATACAAAGTTGCTCTGCATCATCTATCTTTTCAAGTATTGCTTCCACGGCTTCCGAATGTTGTGGATCGAAAAACAGTTGAGGAATCGCCGATATCTGTATCTTCTCGCTTGGCAAATTTTGTTCTCGGAAACGTTGTGCTGCTTCCTCTGCCAGTTTGACATTTGGTAAGTTTAAGCAGGTTGCACCGTCATTGCGGACGAGGGATTCAATTCCGTAGTTCTTCTTTCTCTCTGTCTGCGTAACGATCCCATGGACGCGCGAAGTTCCATTGAAACTGCGCTGTACCTTGGTGATATTCGTTTCAAAGGTTTCGTGGACTTCATTGGAATGTTCTGGTTTCTGCAACACCGGAGGCGGGCGTTTTATCGCCAGTGGGCTGAGTTTTCCTTCCCGTACAGCACTCAACTCGTCGGAGACAGACACCGCCATAGCAGGTATAGGGCGTAGAATACCTGTGTCGTCCCAGATGTCTGTGATTGGCGTTGATGTTGTAGGTAGCCCAGTGTCAGGTGTAGAAGCGCGGACCCATACGATGCCGTCGCTTTCCCATAGCGATATATGTTCATTACCAATAGTGCCATCAAGGGATACCCAGTAGTGATACCCGTTCTCTTGCCGGACGTAAGAAAAGCCGTGCTTTAAAAACGCCGCTTTCGCGAGATTGAGATTATGCGAACCGAGAGATGCGGGTGCAGTAGCGATGTTCCTCTCCTGTGTTTCATTTTCGGGAACCGGTGTTAAACGCTCGTCTTCAAGGGGCAGAGGTTCGTGGAGTTCAGCGCGGAGCGCGTCAATGGGTGCAAAGAGGACCTCTTTGGCAATAATAGGTGGATCCAACAGGTTTCCAAGCAGGATCTCGTAGCGGGCATCCCAGCGGCTGTATCCTTCTTCTCCAAGAATTTCAAGATATACGTCGCGTTGGTCTCGGGTTTCTGAGGTGGGTATATGTTTGTAGATGTATAATCTTTCTTCCTCGGTGTTGCGGTGGAGGTAATCAAGCACTCTACAAGAAAAACGGAGTCCACCAGATTTTGACATCGTCAACAACGGGTTTGAAACGGTATTGATAAGTGCCTCGATACAGGTAAAAATGGCATCAGGGGCGGCACAAATCGCTTCATATTTAAAATCAATGTCGTGCCATGATGCGCTGTCGCGTGCTGAGGGGACTCCTGTGTACATTTGGAGTCCCCACGAGGCGTGCCATCGTCTTATCCCCCAATTTTGTAAACCTTGGCGTTCCAAGAGCCGCTCACCATTAAAATCCCTCGGGCCGCGATCGTACTCTGGCGCGCGTCCTATTGGCATAAATGAAATGTCTGCCTGCTCCATGTTAGCAAGCAAAACGGGATATCTCTGCGCACAATAAACTGTAACCTGATAAGAATGACTTTTATTATATAAGGCAGGTGTTACTATTGTTCTCCGCTGCCGCAGAGGCTTTTCGCGCCGTTGGTGGCAGCGTTCAATGAGAGTTTCCAAAGAATTCATTGTCATTGCCAGTCTGGTCTTCCAATGCTAATAATAACATTATTATAAAGTTAACAGTATATAATATCATATATCTACTTTTTAATCCAATTTATTTTTTATTGAAGGCAAGGAAAGTCAATGCAGGCAAGGATTTTAGGAAGGAAAACCGTATTGAGACATCGTTAAGCAATTTCACTATGAGTTATATTCTATGAACTTAAACGGTTTTTCGTCGTTTAATGAGCGTCCTCTTATTACCTATGGAATATGACGTTGTCGTAAGAATTTAAGGGCTTACGCATGACATATCACGCCTATCGTAGTGTTGACAATCGTGGAGTTTTCGCAAGCCGAAGAAGGCGAAACAGGGGCGGTTAGTGTTTGGCTTGCGAGGGTAAGCTATACACACCCCACCTGACCTTTACAATCTCACCGGTATCTATAAGACGCTTGAGTTCATTTCTGACCGATGTTGGATGCCCATCAATAGATGCAACCAGTTCTCCTGTCGTTTTTTCACCGGTGGAAAGAAGAGAATAAATCTGATCGCGGAAAAGCACGCGTGGGATATTCCCACCCCTAATTTTTTGCAACACACGGTTCGCTTGCCTTGCCGAGCATCCCAGAACGCGCTCCACTTCCTTTCTGCTGGATTCCCCTGTTAAATTATCACGTTCCGTTTCAAAACGTTGACGCGTGGCTATCACTTCGGGGAGTTTATCTAATCCACCGGCAACCTCAAAGTCTTCCCAATCGAATAGAAGGGTCTCAGGTCTGTCGGTAATATCAGGGATTGCTATGCTGGTAACCAATACGACTTTCTTGCCAGCCGAGCGGTTCAATCCCATGCGCCCTATAATTTCTCTGAGTGTGCTAATTACATGCTGTTCATAAACGCTCTGAACCCGCTCGTCTTTGTAATGGCGTGGATTTATGTCTGTCTCATAACAAAAAGGTTTTTCCTCGTTTCCAAACAAAATCTGCGTTCGCCGCCAGATGATACCGGGTTCCCAAGTCGGTGTGCCAATCATCCAGATGACGTGTGTTTTTTCAAAGGCTTCTTCCAGTTTTCCTAACTGTTTGAAATCTGTCACGAAACAGACGTTCTCTTTTTTTGCCACATCTGTGAGTTGTTCGATGAGTGGTGTATAGGTGATAATCGCATGGTTAACGTTCGGATCTTTCTCAATTTCTGCGAAGATACCGGAAAAAAAGCGTTGTCCTATTTTAGATATTCCTATAACGTTCCAGTCGCTGTAGTGTTCTAAGAGTGTCTCTGGCGAATAGGTACCTGTGCGAATCTGAAAAACCGTATTTCCCGCAACCCAAGCGGCGGGTTCGACACGAGTGACAACGATTTCTTCATCCGGGAATGTCCTGCGTAAATCTCGCTCGGAAAGGGTAGACGACGTAATCAAAAGTCGTTTGACGTCTGGAGGCAGCATTGGTGGTACCCAGAACCTCAGGGCTTTGTTGTACCACATCATCGGCACATCATCATCCCGTTTGTAATACGCGAAGAAATGCTTCAAATGATGCCAAAGGGTCCAGTTTGGGTTCGGATAAACCGTCGGGAAGGTCTGAATGTTTTCAACGGTTGATGTGTCAAGTATTCCTAACGCAATCGCTCGTGCCATCTGCAGGGAAATCTTTGTCTCTGCATCAAGTACAAAGGAATCTAACGAAAAAAAAGGGAATCCCTTTGTTCTGAGTCCGTCTGCCGCGTCGTTGTCGAGCGGAATGTAAGCGAAGGCACCACCCTCAAACTCAATGGTAAAGTGTGCCAACTCTTTTCCGGTTTCAGCATCAATAATACCCTGTGAAACGACTTTACCACGCACGCTGACGTGGCACATTTGTGTGATGAGTTCTTCTTTGTGCTGTTCAAACGCCAGCAATGTTGTACGGATCCGTCTGACAGCATTACTGTATGGTTGTCCTTTGGTTTCTAAAACGTTCAATAAAGCTTTAGCAAAGTTCCCTAACGCACTCCCTTGCCAGTTGACACTCCACTCCTCTAATATATCTTTCGGAACTCTACATTCAAAAAACAGATCATACGCTTTTATTTCATCAACGATACAGAGTCGATCTGTTTCATCTGCTTGTCCGAGCATTTCTTCCACGCGCCCGGCGTGTCTCGGATTGAAAAATAGGTGAGGTGCTCCCGATAGTTGCACCTTAGCGCGTTGTAGTCTGGAGGGTTGTGATAAATAACCGCGTTCCTGACACTCCATATAAACGGGACACTTTGGACAGATACTTTCAGACGGATCTCCACCTTTTTCCTCAAGTGTATCGCATCGCTCAGGGTCCTCACAGACATTTCCGCGTTGAAAGGGGGTCGCCATTCGAACCTCAACAGGTATATCTTTTACCTGTTCCCACAAATGCATCCGATTTCTCCAGCGTGCGACCGATGAAAGGTTTCGCTTTTGGAAGTGCTGTGCTGTTTCTTCTGCTGTCCAAAATCCCGTACTTAAGCTAATTGCATTATTGTTGAGAACATAGGATTCTACCGCATGGCTTTTCCCAGCCCCTTTTTCGGCAAGGAGTCCAGCAATGCGTGCGGTTCCATCGAATGCACGTTGGATCTGGACAGCAGTCTTTTCAAGTGTCTCGTAAACTTTAACGGTGTGTTCTAACTTGTGAAGGACCGGAGATGGTCGCTTGATCGCCAATGGACTTAGTTCACCCTCCCGTACGGCGAGTACTGTCTCAGAGACAGGGAGTTCAGCAGTGGATGTGAGTGGTAGGATGCCGGTATCGTCCCAGACATCTGTAATTGGCGTAGGTTCCATCGGCAACCCAACGCCAGATGTGGACGCGCGGACCCACACAGTGCCATCACGTTCCCATAACGATACTTGTGTGTTGTCATCTTTGCTACCGGCTGGTAACCAGTAATGAAAGTCATTATCTTCTCGAACATAGGAAAACCCGCGTTTCGTGAATGCCAGTTTTGCGAGATCAAGGTTATGTGAGCCGAGGGGCATGGACACAACGGAAACTGATTTTGGTGTACACTGAGGTCTTTCTTCTCCAAGCGGGGCAGGATCGTGAAGTTCGGCGCGAAGCGCGTCAATAACGGTAAAGAGAACCTCTTTGGCGATAACAGGTGGATCTAACAGATTCCCCAGCAGGATCTCGTAGCGCGCATCCCAGCGGTTATATCCCTCTTCTCCAGAAATTTCGAGATATACGTCTCGATGATATGAATCTTCTATCGTCGGGGTGTGCTTATAGATATACTGCTGTGATGCCTCGGTCTTTGGGTGGAGATAATCAGGGATTCGGCAAGAGAAGCGAAGCCCACCCGACTTTGTCATCGTCAACAGTGGGTTCACAACCGCGTTGGTGAGTGTCTCGATACAGGCTAAAACTGCATCGGATGCGGCACATAACGCTTTGTATGTGAAATCAATGTCATGCCATCGCGCGCCACCACTTTCCGATGGAATACCTGTGTATACCTGAATTCCCCAAGATTTGTGCCAATGTCTGATGAGCCAATCCTCTATGCCTTGGCGTTTCAGGAACCGTTCGCCGCCAGAATCCCTCGGACCGTTGTCGTTCCAAGGGGCATGTCCTATTGGCATGAAAGAGATATCTGACGCTTCGAGTTCATACAGTTTCACGGGATACCTGTATGCGCAATAGGCTGTGAAATGATAAGGAAGACCCTTATACGGGGCAGACGTTACCACTGTCCGCCGCTGCTTAAGCGGTTTTTCGTGCCGTTGGTGGCAGCGTTTAATCAGATCTTTCAACGTGTTCATAGCCACATCATGAATAAGCAGATTGTAGAGGCTTCAGTTGTAGGACGTAACCGGACTAAGCAAATGTCATAAAAATCCAATTATTAGAAAAAATTTGTGTTATAAATATAGGGGTCTCTCTGTGGACGATTATACTACAAACCCTCTGTTGATGTCAAGAAATTGTAAATTAATAGTTGACTTAATATGGTTTTACATGATTTAACACATGTTTTTTCTAAGCGTTCCATATTTTCCGTTATGCTAATTTTTTGCTTGACGGGTATCCAAGAATTTGCTAAAATTGGCATAAATCAACGCAAGGAGGCGTGACAAATGAGATTGACGATAATCATAACTGTCTTGCTCTGTTGCCTGTTACCGGTGGCAACGCGGGCAGAATTGCCCCTTGACGATCTTGTGCTCTATATGTCTTTTGACGACGTTCAAGGCAACAAAGTTATGGACGGTTCAGAACACGGAAATCATGGCACGATTGAGAAGGCATCCGTTGCGAAAGGCAAAGGGAAGTACGGCAACGCAATGGAATTTGAAGGCGGAGATAATCATGTCCTCATCAAAAGTTCAGATTCGCTCTCGATTGCTGATGAAGTCACGATTTCCGCTTGGGTGAGCTGGAACGATGCCCCCGGCAACGGCTGGTTGTGTGTGATGGCGAACGGAAATCAGGGCGGACCCTGGGAGAACTATGGACTCTTTGTCAACCGTGGGAGTCGCTACTTTTACTTTACGCTCTCTGTCGGTGGCGAGGGTGCCCATAAGGTGATGAATTCTGGCAACGGTACGACCGAACCTGAGAAGTGGACGCACTGTGTTTGTACCTATGATGGCAAAGATGCCAAAATCTATATTGATGGCGATCTGATAAATCAGGCACCACATGGGGGCAAATTGATTGCTGGGGAGCAGGATTTGAGACTCGGTCATCGCGGTGGAAGTGGTCACTGGTACAACGGGCTGCTCGATGAGATCGCAGTATTTTCGGTCGCTTTAGATGAGGATCAGGTTAAAGAAGCCAGTGGCAACATTGATGAGGCACTTAATGTTGAAGCTCGCGGCAAACTCGCAACCGTCTGGGGTAAAGTAAAGGCGGGACGATAGCCTGAAATCTCAAGTATTATTTTTTAGGACTTACGTATTCCGTCTTAAAGTCCCCCTGATAAGGGGGATTTAGGGGGTTAAATACAACGAAATATGCCCTTTTCTGTTCAATTTGCGTAAGTCCTGTTTTTCTTTCTTGTATGGTTGTAGTCAGAACGATTTCTAATTTAAAAAAAGGGCGTGATGGGGCTCAACAGAGGTGTCCGATGTGGTGTCTGCTCCATTTCGCCCTTATTTTTCTATGGCTTGCCTGTTCCGAAGAGGAAGTGGCACAACCGCCCGAAGGTATGGTCCTAATTCCCGCAGGTGCCTTTCAAATGGGAAGTACCACAGGAGATGTCAATGAGGCACCTGTGCACACGGTGGAGCTCGATGCGTTTTACATGGATCAGTATGAAGTAACGAACGCCGAGTATCAAGCATTCGTCGCTGCAACAGGACATCCTGCTCCGCGAGGGATCGGCTACACTGCTGTCTACGAACGCCTTAAACACAATTATGAACCGTGGGATGACACGGATTTCAATCACCCAAACCAACCCGTCACGACCGTGACATGGTTTGATGCGACGGCTTACTGTAAATGGGTAGGCAAACGGTTACCGACGGAGGCGGAATGGGAGAAAGCCGCACGCGGTGGCTTGGAAGGCGCACGCTATTCATGGGGCGATGCCGAACCGAATAACACAAGTGCCAACTTTGCTGACAGCCAAACGAAGTTTGAATGGCGGAGTCCCGATGTAGACGACGGGTTCCTTTTTACCGCGCCTGTTGGAACGTTTCCTCCCAACGGTTACGGTTTGTATGATATGGCGGGGAATGTCTGGGAATGGTGCGCGGACTGGTACAGTCCAACCTACTACAGCGATGTACAAAGTGTGGAGCGTCCTTTTCGGAACCCCAAGGGACCCGATACCGGTGAACGCCGCGTTTTACGTGGCGGAACATGGTACCGTGCGGCGCATACGATTCGTAATGCTGAACGCATTAGTGATTATCCGGATAGCAGCCTGAACGTTGTCGGGTTTCGATGCGCCATGGATGCCCCGTTCAGACAATAAAGAAAAAGGCGCGGAGACTTCTACACCGCGCCCTTTCCCTCGTTTATTTCTAATCCCTCTTCTGCCCCTGATAAGGGGCGGGGAAGCCCACACGGGCTTCATACCGTTGATTTTGAGGGGGGTTACTAACAACCAACAACCAAAAGGATTTTCTACGAAAATCCGTACTAAAAACTACTTCAATATTACCATCTTGCGCATTGACGACATGTCGTCGGTCTCGAATTGGTAAAAATAAATTCCGCTCGCAACCTGTTCGCCAAGCGCATTCCGACCATCCCAATACGCCGCTCGATCCCGACCCGTGTAGTAGCCTGCTGCCTGATGCCCCAGCTCCAACGTCCGGATCACAACACCTTGTGTGTTGTAAATCGTGATCTTCACAGTCGTATCCGTCGCCAACTCGTAGGGAATCCAGGTTTCTGGGTTGAACGGATTCGGATAGTTCGCCAGCAACTGCGTCTTCTCGGGACGCGCCATCACAATCAGCTGCTGCAGATAAATCAGGATCCGCATCGCGTCCGGCGACCGATCGTTCGAGGCAATCAACAGATCGATCTGTTCCTGGAGGCGATCTATCTGCACGATACTGAGTTTCGTCCCAAGCAGTGCCGGCGCAGCCGCCGCACCGTTGTCACGATTCGTAGAAACCGCACTGACATCAAAAATATCAACCTTGCCGTCTCCATTGACATCGTACTTGGCATCCGTGACGCCAGCGGCAACGGCGACGATGAGCGCATCAACATCCTTACTATCAACGGAGCCATCTCCATTGACATCATACTTATTAGACGCAGTCGTCGTAGTCGTTGAGGTCGTCGTAGGTGCCGTGATGCTGTTGCTCAGCACCATATCACCCGGATTGCCTAAACCGTTGACGACGTTCTGGATCTTACTGCCGTTGAGATTCGCACTCTGGACTCTGCCACGGGAGTTCGTCCAATAGAGCTTGCTCCGTGAACCGTCAACAGCGATACCACTCGGCACGGCAAGGATCGAAGCCAGTTCGGTCGCACCTGGGTCTCCGTTGAGATTCGCACTGTTGACCGTGCCAGCACTCTCACCCGTCATCTCTGTCCAGTAGACTTTCCCACCACCAATCGCGAGACTGTTAGTGGTATCCGTCCCTGTCGAGATATTACGAATCTGTTTTTGACCCCTGAGGTTGACAAACCGGACGTTTCCGCCTTGCGTCCAATACGCATTGCCACCCGCTAAGGCGAGATCCATCACACCCTCTAAGCCACCCGGAATCACGTTCGTGATACCCGAACCGTCGAGATTCGCACTCTGGATTCTACCCCGGGAGTTCGTCCAGTAGAGTTTATCGCTACCAACGGCGATCCCCATCGGGACAGCGAGGATGGAAGCCAGCTCCTGAACATTTGAACCGTTGAGATTTGCGCTGTTGATTGTGCCAGCACTCTCACCGGTTTTCTCCGTCCAGTAGACTTTTCCGCCACCGACAGCGATGTTCAGCGCGTTATCCACACCCGATGCGAATTTTTGGACACTCGCACCCACGAGTGCGTAAATCGCGCCACCGTCTACCCACAACATCGGCGGACGTTGTGACGCATTCACCTGCACAACAGGACTTATCTCCCTGCTCGGCGTAACGTCCGTGCCCGGGTCTCGGGGTTCTGTCGAAGGAGGTGCTGAACCTGCACTGATTGTAAAGGTGACGGTTTGCGAAACGCCAGCAGCCGTCGCACGAACCGTACTCGAAGCACTTAGCGGTGTATAGATCGCACGCGCCTCGCCGCTCACATTCGTCTGGACGGCGACTGCACGTCCGTTCCCACGCGGCGAAAGCCGACCCTGTCCAGAGACAACACGGAAAATGACTCTCACATTTGCAACACCATTGTTATTTGCATCAAGCACTTGCACACGCAGCGGTTGCGCGAGTTGTGTGTTCGCCGTACCGCTTGGAAACGGTTCACTCGCAATCCGGATACTACTTGCCTGTCCGACAGCTTGCGGTTGTTGTTGTGGTGGTTGCGATCCCGACGCAGGGACTGCCACTGAGTCTGAAGTATATCCCGTCGCGCTGGCAGTTACCGTATGGGCGGCTGTCGTGGTCGGTAACGTCGCAATCCGTGTCGCCGAACTCTGACCCGCATCGATCGTTAGCGTCGGCGGATTTATAACACCCGACAATGTGACAACCAAAGCACTGCTCGGGGCAGGTTGCGCAGTCACCTGAATCCCTTGCTGGTTACCGCTCCGTGCCCCCGCCAGCGTAATCGAGAGCGTGCCCGTTACTGCTGAACCGGGACCTGCTGGTGCTGCTCCTGAGACGGTAACCAGGACCGTTTCGGGATCATAGTTAGTTGCGCTGACCGTCAGGCTGTAGAACCCTTCAGTCGTCGGAAGTGTAATGCTCCGAGTAACACCCGTTCCAGAGACGAGACCCCCCGCCGTGATGAAAGTAGGATCGCCGGTGACTGTCACAGGTGTAGCCGCAGTGCCGGCGAGGACACGAAGCTCGACTACCTCGCCAGTTCCACCAGTGAGACTTGATGTACTAACCGATATCGTATTGCCTGTCGGAGTCGTATCATCCTCGTCCTCCTCCTCTTCATCGTCCTCCTCGTCTTCATCGTCCTCGGGCGGCGGTGCTGGACTTGCGCCACCTCTGACGTTAAAGGTTCTCCGAATCGTTTTCGCAGTGTTATCAGGTGTTGTTTGTGTCCCTGCGTCAGGTAGACTCACAGAAAGTTGCAGCGTCCCTGAAATACCCTGCGGATCGTAAATGACCTGAGCGATGCCCAATAGATTGGTTATGTCCATTACTGAGTCTGCAGGGGTTGGAGCACTACCAGTGGCAGGTGTACTCGTCAACTCTCCACCCGAAATTGCTGTGAATGTGACCGGCACATCTCCTTTTTCTATGCCATTATCCGTTACAGTGGCATATACATCATATGTATTAGAGTTACTGCGTTTCTCGCTTCCTATAGAAATGTCCCGTGTGGATGTAGCAGTATCTACTGCCTTAACCTTTTTCGTTATACCCACCGCAGTAACGGTGATTTCCTGTTCTCCACCAGCACTTCCGAATTCAAAGTCAACGACAGCCTGACCATTAGCAGCTGTTCGTACATGTAGTGTACGCGCGGCAGCAGGTGGATTTTCGAGGACCTTGTTGTTAGCATCAATTTTTTGAGTAGCCGTAGTGGCGGCTGTATAACGCAGGAGCCCCCCCTGTGAGGTTGTATTGACGACTTTAAACGTAACAGGGACCCCTCCAACATTTGCGCCCGCCCCATCCGTCACAGTAACCGTAATGGCATTCCCAACCAATAGACCAGCTCGTCCCGCATCAAGTTCAGTAGCTTCAGTTGGGTCTGACAGTTGAGGTCGTCTATAGATATAGATACCGGTGGTTGGATCTGTCCGTTGTCGGATACCGAGACGGTAACCGTGTTAGTACTCCCGGTAACTGGACGATCATCCAGAGCAGTTTTAGCACCCAGACTCAGATATACTGCCAGAACTGGATGTTTCAAGGTCAGTACCAGCAGCCGTAAATCTTCCAGCACGGTTCCCTTCTTCATATAGAGTGTCCCCGCAGTTCCCGCAGTACTTGATATAACCCTATTGTTTAAAGCCATCTCCCCTATAAATCTGCACATCATTTAGATGATCGTAAGGGTATCCGATACCAGTGGTAACACCGAGAAGGCTAACAGTGTCTGAAACACCGACAGCAAGAGGAGCTTTCACGACGTAAGTTGTGAAAACAAGGTTTGCTGGTCGGGAATCTGTACTCTTTAGGTCTTCAGCTGGTGTTGCATCCCTCACGGTAATGGTAACTTTTCCTGGGCTGGTAGCAAGGCATCTTACAGTAAAGTTTCAGCTTGAAGTTAACTCATTCACTCCGTCTCCATAAGGATCTTCTCTCAACGTGTGTGAACTTCTGGGTGTAGTCAGCGCATGGTCCCTATATGGGTAATATTTGCACCACTGACACTAATCGTCAACAACCTGTAACAGCTTCATTATTGTAATAATTAGCTGCGGAACTACTTGATCCTGCTCGTCACCAGTGTAACCGGCAGTACCTGTATGCTTTATCGATAATACGGAAAATCGGTTTCAGTGGACGGTATATAGATCAGCACCTGTATCGGTTGCCCTGACCGTTGTATAACCCGAACTGCCGACGTGTACGCGCTTTTCCGGCTACTTCCGTACTGGTTAACCCTGGGGTAAATGTTATCGTAAATGGTTGAAACATCAAGGTCATGCTTGCATTCTGAAAGTCGCCTGTCCCCTTAGTTAGGGTCAGAGCAATTGCAATACCTTGCACACTGAACGCCAAAACAAGCACCATCAGCAGCCCAAGGACAATTTTTCGCGTCGTTAAATCTTTCATGAAAAAATATACCTCATTATTTAGTTGTCAGTTATCAGTCATCGGTTTTCGGTTAAGAGGTTTTTCAGTAACACGCCACCGCACTTTGGAGTATTCCAAACGATGGCAGATTGTTACAAACCTGCCTCTTATCTGACAACTGAAAGCATTGCCTTGCAATGCGAACCGACAACCGATAACTATGAAAAAACTATGTATGCCTTGTCCTTGTTGTGTCTCCGCCTGCTAGGGTGGGAGGGCGGCAGTTCCTGTTGGCACAGGACCTAGCAGTGCCGCCCCAACAAGGCAGGTGTTCTAAGACGCTTAAACAAACAAGGCGATGAAGTTCCCTCCACCGCCGTGTTTGTGGTTAAGGTTAGTTCAAACAAATTTTATCCCTGAAATAACCTCTTTGTTGCTACTACTCATTGGACGTCTTCAATTCACCCCATGTGACCGTCGCTTTACCAGCCGCACCGATATGCCCTTTCAGGCGGATGCCATGGGTCAGCGTCTGACGGTTTCCGTCGAGGGACACGTCTTCAATTTGGTAGTAGTATACGACGTTAGGTTGAGCAGTTGTATCCGTAAAGGTATAGAACTGCTTCTCACTGGTTGTGCCTGCGCCAGGGATCATGGTAGCATTGATGACCTTGAACTCGCCGTCTCGTTGCTGAGAACGCTTGATAAAGAATCCAGCGTTATTCAACTCAGATTGGGTCGACCATGTGATCACCGCTGCGCCAGTCGTCTTGTCGCGCGCAGGACGGAAGTGTGAGAGTTCGACGGGTAGCGGTCCACCAGAATCATGTCCCGGTGTGCCAGCATCTTCGTCGTTGCCATAGAAGCTTGGCTGTCCTGTGGTGAGTGATGTTGAATCAGCAAGCATCCAACCGGCGGCATCCGTGCCCATTGTCGCAGCACCAGCAACCATCTCACGACGGATGATCGAACTACGGGCAGCACCTTCAGACATGGGGATTGCCCAATCTTCGTGCAGGTTGCCAGCAATATCGCCAAACGATGCGATCGTCGCACCCGTGCGTGGCGGTACCAACGTGATTCGGAAACCGCTGTAGCTGAGCAGTTGATAGCGGCTCACCTGGTTCAGTTGTGTCGCCAAGTTGATGACGCGATCATCACTGATGTTCGCAGACTTACGTGTCGCTGGCCAGGCAGTGACCAAGACGGAGTGCCCTTTGCCAGTATTGCCTGCGTGTTTGCTGACATCCACCATTACACCACCGAGGCTCACAGTGATCGCATTGCCACCACCAAGAACATCTGCATCGATGGCGTTGTCAATCACCATTTCCCAGCCGTCAAGGGTCGCTTTCGCCATACCCGAATACGTCAACTCGATCCACTGTGGCGACCTACCGTTGCCGGTATCTACCATGATTTCGGTAATCATGATATCAGCGGCTGCCGCAGCGGGTACTGTCGGTGCTGGGGTAGCAGGTGTTGGGGTTGTCGGGTATTTGGCAGCGTCTATAGGCGCGCCAGGCGAACCGACACGTACGCCAACTTGACTTAAATCAAAGTTGACACCGGGTCCTTTAGATTGTACCCAACTACCTTCGAGTGTGCCATCGGCGGGTGTGCCATCGGCATTCATCGTCCGCTGCATCGAGATAAGTTCCAACGTCGGAACAACTGCTACAACGTCTGCCGCTTGTTCACCGGTGCCTGTCCGACCACTTTGACCTTTACCCGTAATCGACCAGAAGCCACCTGTACCCACGGTGCCAACTGTATCTACCGCACCACTCGCAGGCGTTTCGTTGAGACCATAGAAGATAAGTTTATGCGTCTTATCTCCTGTCAGGACGCTCGCCGCCCCGCTGTTGGAGATCTCAATCCACTGACTGTTGTTGTTCGGAGATAAACTTGAATCCGAACCCCACATAATCTCGCTGATGTAAACACCCGCGGGTGCTACCAGTGCGATCGTTCCACCGTTGGAGAGGAAGGTTTCCAAGTTCGGTAGACCTAACTCAACGACGTTATACTTCAGTTGAGCAGGTGTCCGCTCGGCAGGTTTCGGCTCATCCTTATCAGAACCCGCTGGCTTCTTGATCCCAGAACCTGCGGCGTTCGTCGTAAGAACAAGGTGACCACTCGCGGGAATCCGTTTCTCTTTCGGGATCACAACCTCGAGACCCGCACCCAGAGGTGTGCCGACTTTGGCTTCAGCGACCATGATGGTCAACTTGTCAACACCCTCTGTATAATCACTCTCAAGACTGGGTGGAATATACTTCATCGAGGTCGGACGCGTCCGGTCTTCAAACTCTTTGACCTTCACAACGACATCGTTTTTGTTCGCATACTTCGGTGTGATCACCACAAGATACGGATACAGCATCGCGTCCGTGCCTGTAGTAAAACGCGCTGCACGGGACATGTCGAGTTCCGCAAACGCCTCTGCACGGGCATCGGCATCCATCATCTCTTCTTTCATCTTAGCTGCCATATACGCATTATACTGCGCCCACATGTTCGCATTCGCCGCGTATTCGTTAAACTTAGTGACATAGGCAGTAACCGCCGCGTCATACAATCCTTGGATCGCGTATGCTGTCGGATCAGGTGGGGCAGGCTTGGCAACCGTCTTAGAAGGCTTACTTGGGGTAGCCTGAACACCGGCTGTTCCTATAGCAACAGCCGTCTGACCTTTCATAGTCATAAGAGAATACTCAGCGTCAGCGAAACCGAATTCTACATCTACCATGTCGGGAACCAGATCGGTAGCGGAAGCATCAGGCTGACTCTTATACTTGTAAGCCGTGCCGGTTAGAAGCGCGGCCTCGTTGATAGCACGGTGTATCCCGCCATACTTCATACGCGCATCCATTTTCGCTTTTCTTATGGTGGCAGTGTCGGTATCAGCTAGAGCGACAAATGCGTTACTAGTAATCACATCTGTTATATCCGCCACATCACTGAGGTCCTCATCATACATCATACGCTTTCGGGGAAGACTGTCAGGCGCGTCGTCGCTTGCCAAATAATCCACTAAACTCGTTCCCGACTCGGTAAGCAACTGCCGAACGCTCGTCACATCTGCCTCTGTAACGCTGATGTGATCTTTCGTGAACTCTTTGGGCAACTCACTGAGCGTGATACGGACTTCAATCGTCGGATCCGTTTTCGGTGAAATCTTCGCAAAGGCGTGGTCATCATCAACGGCTCTCGAAATAGAATAGACCGTTGGGGGACCGTCATCAGCACCTATCAGATGGATCGTCGCTTCCAACTTCGCACTCGTATCCGCATTAAAGGGATCCGCAGACGCAATACCTGCCGCTATCAGGATCTTGACAGTCGTTGCGCCGCCTTCAACAACAGGCATGAAGGACTTGGTTCTACCCGCATTCGCTGCCGTTTCTGCGGCGGCTGGGAACTTCTGCAACGACAGCAGTTTACCGTCGTCATCTATGGTAATGATCTGCACGCTCTCTTTAGCCAAGACGACTGCTTTCGCAAACTCGACTCTTAGCGTGATCTTCATACCATCGCCCGGGTGCTCCAATTCCAAATCGTCCGTGGCAGTGCTGACATCGTTGGTCTTATCAAGAGACACACCAAAGTCACCCGCCATAACTGGAGTCACCACGAAAGCAAATGCTAAAATTGTGATTAAACTCATTAACGAAACTGTCATTTTATTCGACAACATTCGTTTAATCTCCTTGTTCTTATGTGGAATAAAATTTTGAAACATAAACCTTAGGGGTTATTGGTTCGCTCACTGCGTTCGCTTTTGGTTATAAGTTATAAGTGAAGAAAACCTCTTAACCTATAACCGAAAGGATGCGTAGCATCCGAACCAACAACCTATAACCAATAAAAGAACGGATCCAGGGATTGAAAACCCATTCCTCATTTGAACTTAACCTTTTGCACTTAATGTCATTTTGGACATCGTGTGCTATGTTCAAGGGTTGCTAATCAATGCGCTTCTAAATCGTTTTATGCATTTAATGGGCGAATCTTGCATTTTCTTGCGTAAATGTGTAAAAATATCGCGTTTCAACCCTTTATGCTGTTAATTATACCCTATTAAACGCTTTATGTCAAATTAAAATTACAAAAAAATGCATTTTATTGCGAAAAAACGCATAATTCGTCAAAAAAGTGATAAATTCACAAATATACTATTATAAATGCTATTTATCGCATTAAAATTACGGTAAAACGCGTAACTTACCAAAAAGCGTGCGAAATTCGGAAAAAAGTGTAAAATGGAATATTGGATGTCGTCAGAACCAGTCAAATCACAGTTCTGAAACATTGTAGAGGCAGGTTCTGTGCCTGCCCGTATATATTAAGGTATAAGGGAACAAATTATGGCTGAAATTATTCAAAAGTATTCTAAGATTATACTTTAATATATAGGGATACAT
The DNA here is from genome assembly GCA_965208635.1 of Candidatus Poribacteria bacterium. Classification (GTDB taxonomy): domain Bacteria; phylum Poribacteria; class WGA-4E; order WGA-4E; family WGA-3G; genus WGA-3G. The sequence goes on along the minus strand of OZ242349.1, from coordinate 1,814,270 downwards.
GTAAGGTCAGGATGTAGGTGTTTTTGCTTGGGTGTTTCCCTCAGGTTGAGCGGTAAAGTCCACAAGCGCGTTTTCGCTATACACAGCGTTCTGTTCTTCAATGAATCCTTGGGGGGTAGATAGGTTTAGCGAAACCCAACATCCTAAATAGTAAAACCGAAAAATATATGGACAGTTTTCGTAGGGGTGTTTTTGCTTGGGTGTTTCCCTAGGTCTTCCAACCCGAAGCGCACCCCCTATCACGGTAGGGTTTTTGCTGGGGTGTTTCTTCAAGGTTTCTAACCTCGCCGATGCAGCATGTCAAAGTAATTCTAAAATCTACCATAGTTTTAAGAATTTATTCGGGTTTTATGCCTTTTTTGACGACTCGGAGCGGTTACAAACCGCTCCTACCGGGTTGAGGGAGGGAAAAAAGATTGAGAAATATTCACAAATATAAAGTAAATATATGAACTAAATACCCCTGACCAATTTACAATTTTACTTGACTTTTTGGTGTAAAATCGGGTATACTTATTAAGCACGCCTCTTGGATAGAGGTAAAACCTACCCCGTCCTGAGGACGACGCTAATCTCCTCCATTTAATCAAACTAAAAGGGTAGCGGGAGAGTTTAGGGAACTCTCCCGTTGTCCTCTCGCTTCCCGAACCCCTCTCTCGAATCCAACCATACTCCATAAGTATCCTCGCCTCTTTGGAGTGTCTAATTAATTCTAAACTTTACTATAAATGATCTACAATTACTATAAATGATCCTACAATTAACTTGACATCTCTCTAAAAATCCCATAAAATGAAAAGAGCCAAACTTGTACAGGAGAAGGAACAGAGATATGCCACAAAGTGATACAAATCAACCGAATGTTATCGTTTTTTTTACCGACCAGCAGCGGTGGGACACCTCCGGCTTGCACGGCAATCCACTTGACTTAATGCCTAACTTCGATCGGATGGCGCAGCGCGGGACACATGTCCACCGCTCCTTTACGTGCCAACCCGTCTGTGGACCTGCCCGCTCATGCCTGCAAACGGGATTATACGCGACCCGCACTGGATGTTTCCGAAACGGCATCCCGCTATCGCCCAATCTCAAGACCCTGGCACACCATTTCGGTGAGGCGGGTTACGCCACCGGATACATTGGCAAATGGCATCTTTATAGCGGGGGTACCGGTCCGGGACCTGTGCCAGCTGAGCATCGAGGTGGGTATGACTACTGGTTAGCGTCCAATACCCTCGAATTCACTTCCGATGCCTACCAAACCACACTTTACGATAACGACAACGAACCCGTTGACCTCCCCGGTTATCGTGTGGATGCGCTCACGGATGCGGTGATACGGTACGTTGATCGGCATCAGAATGAGCCGTTTTATCTCTTTACGTCATACATTGAACCGCACCACCAAAACCATCTGGATGACTATCCGCCGCCGGATGGGTATCGGGAACGGTACGCTGGGAAGTGGATACCGCCGGATCTCGCCGCGCTCGGGGGTTCGACGCACCAACACTTAGGGGGTTACTACGGTATGGTGAAAAGGCTGGACGAAGCACTCGGCAGACTGCTCGATGCTCTCAAGAGTCTCCATCTGCTTGATAATACTGTCATCCTCTTTACCTCTGACCACGGTTGTCATTTCAAAACCCGCAACGGTGAATACAAACGCTCGTGTCACGAGAGTTCCATCCGTGTCCCAACGGCGTTCCACGGTCCCGGATTCATCGGGGGTGGGCAGATCCAAGAGCTTGTGAGCCTTGTAGATCTCCCGCCGACGCTCCTTGATGCCGCGGGTTTGGAAGTGCCGAGTGAGATGCAGGGTAAATCCGTCCTGCCTCTGTTGCGTGGCGAGACAGATGACTGGGAAGAAGAAGTCTTCGTCCAAATCAGCGAGGCACAAGTCGGACGTGCGGTCCGAACGCAACGCTGGAAATACGGCGTGGATGCCCCGCATAAGAATGGCGGCGCAGATGCTGGATCAGACCGATATGTCGAGCAGTATCTCTATGACCTCCAAGCCGATCCCTACGAGTTACGAAATCTTGTTGGATTGCAATCGCACGAAAATGTCACAGCGGTGATGCGGGAGCGGCTCATGCGTCGGATGTTAGAAGTCGGCGAGGAAGCACCCACAATTGAGCCAGCACCGGCACAGCGAAGTGGGCAACGCAGCGTCTCCGAAGCAGAAGCGAGAAGTTAAGAAAAAAACGTCTGAAGTGATTTAACTGTTATCCTGATTGACCCTGATTATCCGAGTTTCATCCTTCCGGTCCGGTAGGTGCGGTTTGCAACCGCACTGGATTGCACCAATAAATTATTTCAAAACCGCATTTTATGTAACCTTCATTAACCGCACCAGTGGAAAATGCGATGAGCACCCCGTAGGGGTGCCTCTATGAAATACCGAAGCCATAATCTCCGCAAAGGGAGAACCTCAATACCGGAGGCATATTACCATATCATCGTTTGCACGCATCAGCGGAGACAGGTCCTCGCGGATAAGAAGGTCGCATCAATTATTTTCAAAGCATTTGATTGGTTGAGGCGGAGAATCGTTTAGAGATGGATATGTATTATGGTGATGCCCGACCATGTGCATACGGTCATCAAGCTTGAAGACAATCAAACGCTCTCGAAAGTGTTGCATTCGATGAAGCGCTATACTGCACGCGAGATTAACAAACACTTATCGCGGGACGGTACCTTCTGGCAGAAAGGTTATACGGATTGGGGCATTCGCAAGGAAGCGACATTAAATGACACCATCCGTTATTGCTATGCGAACCCTATCCGCAAGGGATTGGTCTTAAGAGCAGGAGATTATCCCCTATTGGCGATGTAAATATGAGATGGATTTTTGAAAAGAAGGCGGGGTTACATGAAGATTCAAAATTTAATTCGGTAATTTTCCAACGAGGTCCGGTGCGGTTACAAACCGCACCTACCGGGCCTGGGGGAAATATCAAATTACCGAAATATTTTCTTAAACTTCATGAAACCGCACCTACCTCCCTTTAGAGGGTCTTCCGATCCGGTAGGGTTTTTGCTTGGGGTTTTTGCTTGGGTGTCGCCTCAATTTCTTCAAGGATTGTATCCTCGCCGCTTTAGAGTGTCTAATTAATTCTAAATTTTACCATAAATCACAGTTCAGACAGATAAACAAAGGACTATAATTAAAAATATGAAGATTACAGATGTCAAAACCCTTGTCATGGGGACCAGTTGGCGCAACCTAACATTCGTGAAAGTTGAAACCGACGAAGGCTTAACCGGTGTCAGTGAAGTGCGGATGAACAACCGTACCGACGCACTCGTTGCCTATATTGATGGCGCGAAACGCCGCCACGTCATTGGCAGCGATCCATTCAACACCGAGGACCTCTATCAACGCCTGTTCCGCGACGATTACGGGCGTGCCGGTGAGATCGTTGCAACCGGTATCAGCGTTATTGAAATTGCATGCTGGGATATTATCGGTAAAGCGTTGAACCAACCCGTCTACCGCTTACTCGGCGGAGCCTGCCGCGATACAATCAAAGCGTATGCCAACGGCTGGTATCGCGTTGAACGCACGACTGAGGAGTTTCACGCCGCCGCCAAAAGGGTGCTTGAAAAAGGCTACCGAGCACTCAAGTTCGACCCCTTTGGTGCCGGGTATTATGAACTTTCTTATGAAGAGAAATTGAAATCCGTTGGACTCGTTGAAGCCGTCCGTGATGCCGTCGGACCTGACGTCGAAATTCTTGTTGAGATGCACGGTCGGTTTAGCCCCTATATGGCGATCGAAATTTCTGCGGAATTGGAGAAATACCAACCGAGTTGGGTTGAGGAACCTGTACCGCCGGACAACATCGCCGCACTCGCGAAAGCCTCTGAGAAAATTAACCTCCCTGTCGCTACAGGGGAGCGGCTCCATAACAAGTATGAATACCGAGAATTGATTAACTTACAGGCGGCAGATATCCTACAGCCCGACATTACCCAGACGGGCGGATTCTTGGAAACCAAAAAGATCGCGGCGATGGGCGATATGTGTTATATGACAGTCGCACCGCATAACGTCGGTGGACCTGTCTCTACAGCGACCGCTTTGCACTTTGCTGCGTGTACCACGAATTTCAAGATTCAAGAGCATTTCAACGATTTCTCTGAAGCGTGGGTTAAAGAGGCTGCCACTGGGTGTCCCGAAGTTATTGACGGCTATTTCAGTCTACCCAATGGACCCGGACTGGGTATGGAGTTGAATGAGGATCTCATCGCTGAACATCCGTATCGCGAAGGTTCATTCAACCTCTTTGAAAGCGACTGGCACAAACGCGAATATTAGGAAGAAAGAAAATGAGACATACAACAGAAATTGAACTCGCAAACCTCGAAGATGTGGCTTTAGCAAACAGGGGCGTTATCACCCCCGAAGAGGTCCGCCGACTCACTGTTAAAGATGCCCTCGTTGATACCGGTGCAACACGGCTCTGCTTACCAGAACCGATCATCGAACAACTTGGATTGACACCCTTCGGCAACGCGAGGGCAAGGACCGCAGCTGGCATCGTAGATCGGATCATTTATTCAGAAGTTCGATTTACGATATTGGAGCGGGAAGGATCGCTTCCGGTAACCAACTTGCCAGCCGATGCACCCGTCCTGGTTGGACACATGGTCTTAGAACAATTGGACCTCTGCTTAGATATCAGAAAAGGGCTCATCTATAATCCGGACCACGGTGACGACTGGATTGAAGATGCATGGTAACCGCACCCCGGTCCCGGTAGGTGCGGTTTCATGAAGTTTAATTATTTAAATCGGTAATTCTAATTCGCCCCCCGGTCGGGTAGGTGCGGTTTGCAACCGCACTGGATTGCACCAATGAATTACCGCACCGGGCCCCTTTAAAAAATTACCGAATAAAATGAGGCATCGTAAAAATATTATGAGTTTTCACTATAAAAATGGGTACCTCTACTGCGAAGAATTGAGAGTTAAAGACATTCAAAAGCAGGTGCCCTACAGTCCATTTTACCTCTACAGCCTCGCGCAGTTGGAGGCGAACTACGACGCGTATCAGAAAGCACTTGAAGGTATCGATTCAATCATCGGCTATGCGATTAAGGCAAACAACAATCTTGCCCTCCTCAAACGCCTCGGTGCGCTGGGCAGTGGTGCTGTCCTTGTCAGCGGAAACGAATTGCAGATGTCGCTCGCGGCAGGGTTCGATCTGAAGCGGACAATCCTAAACGGCAACGGAAAAACGCTTGAAGAACTCAGCCTCGCCGTTGAACACGGCGTACTGATTAACATTGACAGCGAATTCGATTTAGCACACATTCAGCAGACGGCAAAAGCCCTCGATGAACCTGCCAATGTCCTCATCCGCATCAATCCCGATGTCGATCCACAGGTGCATCCGTATGTCTCTACCGGCATGAAAAATTCCAAGTTCGGTATCCGTAATGAGCGGCTTGATTGGTTTTTAAACGAAATTCGTAAGGATCAGTTGTTAAATTTAGTCGGTGTCCATTGCCATTTAGGGTCAACGATTAAGAAGGTGCGGATCTTCCGAGACGCGACTGAAATTATGCTCGCTTTCATACGTGGGATTCAAGCGGAAGGGTTTTCGCCGAGGTATCTCAACATCGGCGGCGGTTTGGGAATCGATTATGAACGCACCGGTGAAGAGATTCCAACGCCGTCCGACCTCATCGATTCCATCCGTGATTTGCTACCTAAGGAAATCACGCTCATTATTGAACCCGGGCGTTCTCTCGTTGGCAACACTTCTGTCTTTGTCAACCGTGTCACGGGTGTGAAGACCAACGGGAACAAGCATTTCATCGTCACCGATGGTAGTATGTCAGAACTGATCCGACCGAGCCTCTACGATGCCTATCAGCATATCCAGTTTATCGAACCGGTTGACGGTGCGATGGAAACGTACGACATCGTCGGTCCCGTCTGCGAATCCGCAGATTTTCTCGGCAAAGCGCGTACACTTCCTACACCTCATGAGGGTGCCGGACTTGTCGTTTGTGATGCGGGGGCTTATTGTCACGCCATGAGTTCCAACTACAATCTAAAGATGCGTCCGCCGGAGTATCTGGTTGATGGCGATACCTTGACCTGTATCCGCCGCGTTGAGACACTCGACGATTATCTGCGCCTTTTCGATGTTTTTTAACGGTAGGAGGGGAAGAAACACCCCAGCAAAAACACTCCGATTCCCGACTCCGATTCTCTTTCTGTAGGAGGGAACTCCGATTCCCGACGAGCGTTTGAAAAAAATGGATAAAACGATCCAAATATCCAACAAAGGTCACCATCAATTACGCAAAGGTAGGCAATCAATACAGGGTGCCTATTATTCCGTGACACTTGCTACCGAGAACAGAAATCCTCTCCTGACAACCCCCGGGGTCCCGGACATCATTTTTCAATGCTTCGATTGGTTGGAAACGAATGAACGCCTCGAATGGATATGTATCATGGTTATGCCAGTATAGCCCGTAGGTTGGGTTGAAGGGAGACCTATCAAAAGTCGCATACACCACAGAGTTTTTATCTGAACAGAGAAACCTGAAATCACCAAAAACTGAGTGAAACCCAACGCATTAGATACTGACACGACTTCGGATGTTGGGTTTCTAACCTCTCTACCCAAAGAGTTCATTGAAGAACGCGACTGTATATAGCGAAAATGCGCTTGTGGACCTGACTGCTCAACCCAACCTACGTCTTTATAACTGACGACCTGTTTGCTGTAACGCACCTATATTCTCACAACCGTTCTTCCAAAAACACAATGCCCATCTCCAAATCAATCTCGTGTTCACCCTGAAAGTGGTCCAGCACCAAGTGATCCGGTTGCCCTGATGCGGTATAGATGTTCTCCAGTTGTCCAAACGCCGCCAAAGCATCAGACTCGATAAAACACGTATCATCGGAACCGATCTGCACCATGCACGCTCTCGGGGCAATGAGTCCCGCTACGTCCGCGATGTCCCCTGCTTTCCGAAGCCCGAACATAAACTGCGAACCGCACGTATTCCCACGGCCCCTGTCATTTAATGCATCCGTCAATGTGCTGAGGTAACAGACAATAACTGCCGCCTTCACCCGCTGGTCCAGGGCAGAAATATAGGTCGTCATCGTGCCACCGAATGAGCATCCCATACATCCTAAACGACGCGCGTCAACTTCAGGGAGCGACTGGAGGTAGTCCAAACACCGTTGTCCGTCTGAAATGTTCAGTTGCATCAGTTGATAACCGAAGTACCCGTACGCGAGATAAGCCACATTGCATCCGTCGCGACTGGGACGGCGTACCCATTCGTCTCTATCCTTTCGTTCACCGAAGCACCGCCAGTCGGGTGCTAATGTCACAAAGCCGCGCCGCGCCAATTCCACGGCGTACTGTTTCTGATAGTCCTCCACAATCCCGACTGCCCCGTCTTTACCAACGCCGTGTCCGTGAGCACATAGCACTGCGGGGGCTGGGTTCTTCGCGCTTGCACTTTCTGGGATTAAGACATACGCTGGGATTGAAGAAAAGGGATCTGGATTAAAAATTATCTTTTTCCGTGTGTAGCCGTCCCGTTTTATCTCCTCCAAGATTTCGACGTCCAATGGTAATGCTTCCGGTGAAGGTCCGAGGTCCTTGACGAGGTTACGCCGAAATCTTCTTCGCCATTCTTGCCACTCCGTTTTTGTCGTCCCATTGAAATGGAGCAGTGGGGTTGCTTTCAGAAGTTGTTCCACACCTTGCTCCGCTGTCAAAAAACGCCGTGCGACCATAATCCTGTTTCTCCTGTCGTGAGTACTTTTCTGAACACTGTGTTGCTAAGGACGTGTAACCAGCTGTTGCTTGAGTGTTTCGATTTCTGCTCGAAGTTCTTGATTGATTCTTTCCTGTTCGTGATCTTTTCCACTCCGCCTCTGTCCTAAAATGCCCCACACCGTCGCACCGATGGCAAGGATCGCCATGGGGATACCAATACAGCCAATGATGATGTTATTTTGTCTGTCAAAATTCTTCTGAATATCGTCAAATTTTCTATTGACATCGTCAAATTTGCCATTGACGTTATCAAATTTGATATTAACAGTTTCTTTCAGGTTTGCAACTTCTGTTTTCATCACTGCCATGTCGGTCTTTAGCGTTGCGACATCGGTCTTTAGCGTTGCGATGTCGGCTTTTATGGGTTTGATTTCCGCTTGGATTGCTTCTGTGACAATCAAGCGGATCTTATTAAGATCTGCATCGGTCAACTCTGCAAAAGTTGGCAAGGTGAACACACAAAAGAGTATTAAAAAAGCAAGAATGATTTTCATTAAGGTGTCTCCTTTTGCGGATATTAAAACATATTTGGGTTTGGGTGTCAACCACAAAAAATTTAGGGTTTCAGAGCCATTTAGTTTATATATTTACTTTATATCCGTGAATATTTTTACTCTTTTTAACTCCCTCAACTCGGTAGGAGCGGTTTCTAACCGCTCCAAATCGTCAAAAGAAGCGTAAAAACCCGAATAAATTCTTAAAACTATGGTAAAACTTAGAATTAATTAGACACTCTGAAAGAGGCGAGGATACAATCCTCGCCTACCGGATTGGGGAAAATGTCCGTTTATTTTTTTGGTTTACCATAAATGACCCTGATTTAGGGTTTCGATTTCACTTGACGCTCACCAAATTCTGTGCTATAGTAGTCTCATGGACGACACATTGCTTAGCGTACGAAACCTCAAAACCTATTTTCGCACCCCCGAAGGACTTGCCCGTGCCGTTGACGGCATCTCTTTTGACATCAAACCGAACGAAATTTTTGCGATCGTCGGGGAGTCTGGTTGTGGTAAAAGCGTCACCGCGCTCTCTATCATTCAACTCATCGCGCAACCTGCTGGATTCATCGCTGATGGTGCTATCTATTATAAAGGGCAAGACATCACTCGCTTGTCTGAAGTTGAGAAACGGAAGGTCCAAGGCAACGACATCGCCATGATATTCCAAGAACCGATGACCAGTCTCAATCCAGTTTTCACCATCGGCAACCAGATTTCAGAGGCAATCCAGGAACATCAAGATCTTCGCGGTTCTGCCGCAAGGAATGCGGCAATTGAGATGCTCGACCTCGTCGGTATCCCAGAACCTGCTGCCCGTTACGACGAATATCCACACCAAATGTCTGGCGGTATGAAACAGCGCGTTATGATTGCTATGGCACTCTCTTGTCGTCCAGGGCTCCTCATCGCCGATGAACCCACAACCGCACTTGATGTTACCATACAGGCACAGATCCTCGAACTTATCCAACGCCTACAGCAAGAATTGCAGATGGCGGTCCTCCTGATTACGCATGATTTGGGGGTCGTTGCCAACATCGCCGACCGAGTCGCTGTTATGTACGCCGGAAAAATCGCTGAGACGGGGACCTGGGAACAACTCTACGAAACGCCACAGCACCCTTATACGGTAAAACTCCTCGAATCCACACCGGCGCGGGATAAACGCGGAACGGCGTTGCACACAATTACTGGGAGAGTCCCGAAAGCGACCGAGTATAATGATGGTTGTCGATTTGCGGAGCGGTGTCCAAAGGTCATGGACGGATGCGATGCCATTGTTCCGACGTTACACGCTGTCAACGGTAGCGAACACAACGTCGCTTGTCATCTTTACAATCCTGAACCGCCTTTTTCGGTGCAGCTTGCAAACCGAAAACTTGCTATACAAAAGTCGGTGCAGCTTGCAAACCGAAAACTTGCTATACAAAAGGATGCGAAACAAACCCAGAACACGGATGGAAGGACGGAAGAGACTGCAATGGAAGAACGGAAGGATGGAAGAGTGGGTCTCCAAACTTCCAGTCTTCCAAACTTCCAAACTGCCAATCTGCTTCAGGTGAAGGACCTGTGTGTCCATTACCCTATTCAGAAGGGTATCTTCAAACGGACGGTCGGTTATGTCTACGCCGTTGATGATGTTACACTTGATATCCCACGCGGCAAAACGTTAGCACTCGTTGGAGAATCTGGATCCGGCAAAACCTCCTTTGGCAAAGCTATTCTCCGATTGGGCGTGCCTGTTGAAGGCGACCTCGTTTATGATGGCGTTAACATCGCTACGACCACCCGTCAACAGATGCATCCCTATCGGAAAAGAATGCAAATTATCTTCCAAGATCCCTACGCGTCCCTTAACCCGCGAATGACTGTAGGCGCTATTATTCAGGAGGGAATGCAGACACACGGTATTGGCGCATCTGACGGGGAACGGCAGGCGCGAGTCGCAGAATTGATGCGTCGTGTTGGCTTGTCTCCAGATATGGTCACACGCTATCCACACGAATTTTCCGGGGGTCAAAGGCAGCGCATCGGTATCGCGCGCTGTCTCGCTGTCGATCCAGAGTTTATTGTCTGTGACGAGGCGACCAGTGCATTAGATGTGTCCGTGCAAGCGCAAATACTAAATCTGCTGAAATCGCTACAGGTTGATTTTAATCTCACCTATCTTTTCATCACGCATAACCTTTCCGTTGTTGAGTACTTCGCGGATGAAGTCGCGGTGATGTACCTCGGTAGAATCGTTGAGCGCGGGACAACAGAGGAGATTTTCGATTCACCCAAGCATCCTTATACACGTGCACTCCTCTCCGCGGTACCGAAGATGGATGAACAGACGGGTGTTGAAAAGATCCGATTGGAGGGGGATGTGCCTTCGCCAATCAATCGTCCGGTGGGGTGTCATTTTCACCCACGCTGTCCGGAAGTGATGTCGATTTGTAAAGATGAATATCCGAGTGCAACCGATTTTACACAGACGCATTCGTGCCGCTGTTATCTGTATCAAGATGATAGTTAGAGTGAAACCGATAAATAAAGCTCGTAGGTTGGGTTGAACGGGGCATCTCAAAATGTTATTAATGCAAGAAGGACGAGTGTTTTTGCATATACCTTCGATTGCAAAGATATAGAGTGAAACCCAACATATAGGGTATAGATGTATTTGATGGTATGTGAATATGAGGGTAGATATAAATCGAGTTGGGTTTCACTGTTTTTTCAGAAGATATGATGGAATATCGCTTCCAAAAGCGTTTGGACGTTCAAAATTGTATTTCACAATTCCGTTCAACCCAACCTACGTAACTATACAATCAGGAATAGAATGAAACCCAACATTATAGGGTGCCTCGGTGATATAGAGTGAAACCCAACACATTTTTGGAGGTGCGCATGAAATATCGCCGTGTAAAGGTCAAAGGCAGTATATATTTCTTTACTCTCGTTACGCATAATCGCAGACCTTTTCTCTGCTACCCAGACAACGTGGAATTATTACGCCAAGCATTTCAGTATACAATGCAACGGCATCCCATGAAAATTGATGCCTTTGTTCTTCTGCCCGACCATCTTCACAGCATCTGGACTTTACCTGACGATGACCACAATTTCTCAATGAGATGGCGGTTAATCAAAAGTTACTTCAGTCGGCATTGTCAAGGCAAGTACGATGGCATTGTTTCCACATCGCGACGAGATAAACAGGAACGAGCCTTCTGGCAACGTAGATTTTGGGAGCATGTGATTCAAAACGATAAGGATTTTGTTAACCATATTGAATACATTCATTACAATCCAGTCAAACACGGTTTGGTGGATGCTCCAAAGGATTGGGAATACTCCAGTTTTCATCGTTATGTCCGATCTGGATTGTATGACGAGATGTGGGGCTCAGGAGATGAAATCTTATTTCACACGGGGATCGGTAATGAGTAAATTAATATCGGGTTGGTGGTAGTATGTGTGCTCGTAGGTTGGGTTGAACGGGGCATCTCAAAATGTTATTAATGCAAGAAGGACGAGTGTTTTTGCATATACCTTCGATTGCAAAGATATAGAGTAAAACCCAACATATTGGGTATAGATGTGTTTGATGGTATGTGAATATAAGGGTGTATATAAATCGAGTTGGGTTTCACTGTTTTTTCGGAAGATATGATGGAATATGGCTTCCAAAAGCGTTTGGACGTTCAAAATTGTATTTCACAATTCCGTTCAACCCAACCTACAGGATTGATCGACCCGCAAGATAAATTAAAAAAAATGCCAAAGATTAAGATACTTTTGCAAAGATATAGAGTGAAACCCAACATATAGGGTATAGATGTATTTGATGGTATGTGAATATAAGGGTGTATATAAATCGAGTTGGGTTTCACTGTTTTTTCAGAAGATATGATGGAATATGGCTTCCAAAAGCGTTTGGACGTTCAAAATTGTATTTCACAATTCCGTTCAACCCAACCTACGTAACTGTCCGACCCGCAAGGTAAAATTAAAAAATGCCAAAGATTAAGATACTTTCCGCAGATGTTGCAAATAAGATCGCCGCAGGCGAGGTCGTCGAGCGTCCTGCGTCAGTCGTCAAAGAACTCATTGAAAACGCTATAGATGCAGGAAGCACCTCGATCCGCGTCGAAATTCGGGCAGGCGGGAAACGCCTCATCCGCGTGTCGGATAACGGGAGCGGTATGGAACGCGAGGACGCACTCCTCGCCTTGGAACGCCACGCCACGAGCAAAGTGGGGCGTATAGAGGACCTTGAACGTATTCAAACCTTTGGGTTCCGCGGCGAAGCCTTGGCAAGTATCGCTTCCGTTTCGCAATTTGAACTCCTCACCCGTACCGCTGACGCGCTTGAGGGAACAAAGGTGGACGTTGAAGGCGGCGTTTTCCGTTCTGTGCAAGAGAGCGGCTGTTCCCCCGGCACCCACATGTCGATTAACAACCTCTTCTACAATGTCCCCGCACGCCTGAAATTTCTCAAAACCGATACGACCGAAATGAACCATATCACGAATCAGGTGACATGGGCGGCACTCGCGCATCCAAAAATCCATTTTTCGCTGACGCACAACGGCAGATCCATATTGGATGTCCGTGCCTGTGACGCATATCTCGAACGCGCCCGCCTCCTCTACGGTAGAGAGTTCGCTGAAAATCTTATCGAATTTACCGAGGAACTGCCCGACCTGAAGATGTACGGTTTGCTCGGTAAACCCGAATTCACAAAGCCGAATCGAGAATATCAACTCTTTTTCCTCAACCAGCGACCGATACGTAGCCGTATCATCGGTGCCGCATTGACGGAAGCACTTGACCAGATGGTTGCCAAAGACAGGCAACCCGTTGCCCTGCTTTTCCTAACGCTGGATCCAGAAACGGTTGACGTTAATGTACATCCCGCCAAAATCGAGGTGCGCTTTCGGAACGAGCGGACGATTTATAGCGGGGTCGTCCGGATGCTGCGTGACGCGCTCCATAAAACAAAATATATCCCCAAAATTGAAACTCCCATTGAACCGACGCAATCCGAGAGGGACACTGAAAATCGCGATACCAATCTACCACACCGGGTTTCCACACCCGTTACTGGGAGGGGGCACCATACACCCCAACGAACAACGCCTATTGCCCAAGGAAGGGAATCGCCGTTGGAAACCGCTCCTACAAGAGTGCCACAGGAGACAGAAAACCGGGATCAAGAAGTAATCGACACTTCGGAAACGCAAACGCCATCTACCTCTACTGAAGTCGTTGTGCAGCCACCACAGCAACAGATTCCTGATGATGCGAATCTCAGTCTGCTCGACTTTGAGAACGTCCAACTCAAGACGAATCTCTTTAAAACCTATATTGTCGTTGAGGCGAGAGATAAAATATTCTTCATCGACCAACACGTCGCTGCTGAACGTGTCCTTTATGAACGTTTCGTCAATCAGGTGAAAACCGATGGGATTCCGGTGCAGGGGTTGCTACTCCCTGTAACTTTAGAAGTTACACCGCAGCAGCTTGGGGTCCTCAAAATTCACGGCGACATCTTCAAGAAACTCGGCTTTGATCTGGAGGAGTTCGGTGGGAATACGATCCTCATTCGTGCGATTCCCTCACCTTTACCAACCCGCATCGCCGCGCAGACCGTCACCGATCTGCTTGACAAACTTCCTGAAGCACCCCATACCGACGTACAAATCCCAGAGGCGATCGACAATGCCCTGATAACGCTCGCCTGCAAGTCGGCTGTCAAAGCCGGGGATACATTGGATACCAAGGAGATGATGAACCTCATCAAGGAGCTCTCCGAGGCGAAACTCCCCTTCAATTGTCCGCACTCACGTCCCATCATCGTCGAGATGGGGCGCGATGAATTGGAACGCCGATTCCACCGGTAAACCATCCCTATAGGACTGTCCGGCACAGCACATACAGAAAACTGGAACGTCTGTAATCGGAAAGACTTGAAACCTCTTGATTCATTCTGTATAATTTACGAAGGCTTAATATCCCCGCACGCGGAGGCTCCAAATGAAGAAACCTAAACTTGTCGTTGGACACCTCACGAAAGACGAATTGCTCGTCAAATCTATTACCACTTCAAAACACTTTGATTGGATCAAATGGTTAGAACCTGAAGAGTTCGTTGAGTTTTTCGCTGGTCTCCTCAAATTAGTAAAGCCGATCTCGGAAGGGAAAAAAGATGCCTCGGCACTTTCTACTTTCCTCTCCGAATGGCGTGAGACGGCTTTGATCAATTCAGAACCTGATGTCTTGGCAGATATTGCTGAGGCGGAGCAGGAATTGGATGCCGGCGGCGGAGAATCTTGGGAGCAGATCAAACAGGAAATTGGGCTGTGAATCATCAACCCTTTTTCACATCTGTTTTTCACGGAGGAACGGTATAAGGCGTTTTGGCGACCCACGCCACACCTACCCCGGTAAAAACCTCCGTGAAAGTTAGCCTCCCTTCGCAACATTTCATAGTCAGGCATACAATTTTTTCCATGTTCCACCTTTCTGACCTGAAATCCGCCTTTATAGTAAAGCCCAAAAACATGTGAACACAACAGCATCTGATACTTCACCCCCGCTGGCGAGGTGTTTTTGCTGGGGGTGTTTTTGATAGGGGTGTTTTTGCTTGGGCGTTTCCCCTTGCTTGGGTGTTTCCCCAATTTCTTCTTGCTTGGGGTTTTTGCTTGGGTGTTTCTTCAATTTCTTCTCCTAACCTCGCCAACTCCTGAGTGTCCATTTATAGTAAAGCCCGAAAATATCTGCACACCCGTCGGTAGGTGCGGTTTGCAACCAGGGTTCCCACCCGTTACTGGGAAGGGACACCGAGTCCTGTGTAAAAGTAATTACGGAATCTACTATAATAGTAGAGGATGTAAACCCTATTACATGACTTAAGGTTAAACGTTAAAAGACTTGACATCGGATTCAGTCTTTTAGTGATAAAATGCAACCTCAGCTTTTCATCAGGGAATCTTGTGGAAAGAGAAGATGCGAAAATTAAAGTTAGGGCATCAGGAAATCGGTATCTACAAGGGCAAAAGCCGTGCGACCGACTGGAATGGTAAAACTGAATATGGCGAACCTATAAGGAGACATTACGCGTGAAAACGACACTATTTTCGATTTTCGTTGGACTTTTGGCGGTATTTACTGTCGTGGCAAACACCTTCGCACAAGACGACGCAACGTTGGCATTACCCGAAAATGCTAAAGCACGTCTCGGCAAAGGAAAGATAAAAGAAATAAAGTATTCTCCAGACAACACACATCTATCAGTGGTAAGTAGTATAGGGGCTTGGATCTACGACGCGCAGACAGGCGAAGAACTTGAACTGATCGGAGGGCATACATCTGGCGTCAACAGCGCATCGTTTAGTCCAGATGGGACGATGATCGCCAGTGGTGGTAAGGACCGCACTATCCATTTGTGGGATGCGAGCACGGGTAGCGAGCTTCGCAAACTCACCGGACATAGGGATTTGATCAACAGCGTATCGTTTAGTCCGGATGGGACGATGATCGCCAGCGGGAGTCACGACTATACTGTCCGTCTGTGGGATGCGAGCACGGGTAGCGAACTCCGGGTGCTCACCGGGCATGCGGCTCCGATCCTCAGCGTATCGTTTAGTCCAGATGGGACGATGATCGCCAGCGGGAGTTGGGATGTCACCGCCCGTCTGTGGGATGTCAACACTGGAAGCGAACTTCACACACTCACCGGGCATACGAGTCGGATTACCAGTGTATCGTTTAGTCCAGATGGAACGACCCTCGCAACTGCGAGCGGTGACCGCACGGTCCGTCTGTGGGATGCGAACACAGGTGACCATCTCCGCACGCTCACCGGGCATAGGGGTTTGGTCAACAGCATAGCGTTTAGTCCGAATGGGACGACCCTCGCCAGCGGGAGTTGGGATGACACGGTCCGTCTCTGGGATGTCAACACAGGGAGCGAGCTTCGGGTGCTCACTGAGCATACGAGTCGGGTCATCGATGTGTCATTTAGTCCAGATGGAATGACCCTTGCCAGCGGGAGTGAAGACGGGACTGTCCATCTTCGAGATGTGAACACGGGTGGTGAGCTCCACACGCTCACCGGTTATACGGGTGGGGTTATTGCTGTATCGTTTAGTCCGGATGGAACGACCCTCGCCAGTGGGAGTGAAGACGGTGCTGTTCGTCTGTGGGATGCGAACACGAATAACCGTCTCCACACACTCACCGGGCATACAGATTGGGTCAATAGCCTATCGTTTAGTCCAGATGGGACGATCGTCGCCAGCGGGAGTTATGACGACACCGCCCGTCTGTGGGATGTGAACACAGGTGACCATCTCCACACGCTCACCGGGCATGCGGATTGGATCAGAGATGTATCGTTCAGTCCAGATGGGACGATCATCGCAACCGCGAGTGGTGACAACACCATCCGTCTCTGGGATGTCAACACGGGGAGTCATCTCCGCACACTTGAAGGGCATACGCATTGGGTCAGGAGTGCATCCTTTAGTCCGGATGGAATGACCCTCGTCAGCGGGAGTTATGACGACACCGCCCGTCTGTGGGATGCCAACACGGGTAGCGAGCTTCGAACGCTCACCGGACATACGGCTGGAGTCGCCAGCGTATCGTTTAGTCCAGATGGGACGATCATCCTAACCGGGAGTTATGACGACACCGCCTGTCTGTGGGATGCCAACACGGGTAGCAAACTCCATACACTCGCTGGGCATACGGGTCCGATTGTCGGCGTATCGTATAGTCCGGACGGAACGATCGTGGCAACCGCAAGTTGGGACGGCACCGCCCGTGTCTGGGATGTGGACACGGGGAACGAGCTCCGCACGTTCGCTGGGCATACGGATGACGTTGACAGCGTATCGTTTGGTCCAGATAGCAATACCCTCGCGACCGGAAGTAAGGACGGCACCGTACTCGTATGGGAACTCAATCCCTCCGCTATACCAGATGTCACTGAATCTACAACTGAACCTGTAAGACGCAAAGAGGATGTCACGGGGGATGATATTGTTAACATCCAAGACCTTGTATCGGTCGCATCGAATCTTGGGAAAGCGGGAAGCAATCCTGCGGATGTCAACAGCGATGGAATTGTCAATATACAGGACCTTGTCCTCGTTGCGGGTGCCTTAGACGCAAGTGCTTCCGCGCCTGCTCTGAATGCTCAGGTCCCCCAAACGTTCACTGCTGCAGATGTAGAAAAATGGCTGCAGGAAGCCCAACAATTACCCCTAACAGACCCGGCTCTTCAACGCGGTATTCTCATTCTACAACAACTCCTCGCAACATTAACACCGAAACAGACGGCTTTGTTGCCGAACTATCCGAATCCGTTTAACCCAGAAACGTGGATCCCGTATCAGTTGGCAAACCCCGCGGATGCCAAAATCTCTATCTATGCCGCAGATGGGAAGTTAGTCCGAAGCTTGGCGTTAGGCACACAAGGGGTGGGCATCTATGAATCGCGTAACCGTGCGGCGTATTGGGATGGTAAGAATGCTTTCGGAGAATCTGTTTCGAGTGGTCTCTATTTCTATACGCTCACTGCGAACAACTTCAGAGCAACGCGGCGGATGTTAATTCTCAAATAGACGTTCTGGATTGCAATCCAAATTCATCAAAGTTTTCGGCGTGGAAACCCTTGCCTTTGGGTGGGGGAGGAAACGCCGAAAACTTTTTTCCGATGTTGCACCTTTTCGACATTGAAATTCGTCTTTAATAATAGAGGACCTAAATTGTATTGCATTGCTTAGTTTTATAGTAAAGCCCGAAAATATCTGCACACCCGCCGGTAGGTGCGGTTTGCAACCGCACCGAGTCCTGTGTAAAAGTAATTACGGAATCTACTATAATGGTTATCGGTCATCGGTTTTCAGTTAAAGAGGGCACTGGTAACAATTTTCCCAAGCTTGGCATATTCCAACACCAGCGAAGGTTGTTACAAAAAACCTCTTAACCGACAACTGACAACTATTCAAGACTTGACATCAAATGCAGTCTTTTAGTGAGTGATAGCACAACCTCATCTTTTCATCAGGGAGGATCTCGTGGAGAGAGAAGACGATGTTCAACTGATTCAGAGAACCTTATCGGGGGACGATACGGCGTTTGGTATCCTGCTCCGAAGACACCAGAAAAGCGTCCACGCGCTCATCTGGCGGAAGATCGGGGATTTTCACACCGCTGAAGATATTACCCAAGACACCTTCCTTCAAGCCTACAAAAAACTCTCAACGCTGAAGAATCACAATCAATTTGCAGGATGGCTGTATGTCATCGCGGATCGGCTTTGCATTGATTGGAGCCGAAAGAGAAGACTCCCAACGCAGTCGCTGGAGGACACGCCTGTGGAAGAAATCGAAAGAGCCTCTTATACACATCACGTAGCAGAACAGCAGCAAACAGAGATTGCTGAGCATCGCCATGAACTCGTCAAAAAGCTGCTCGCGAAGCTTCCAGAGAGTGAACGCACAGTGGTGACACTCTATTACCTCGGCGAAATGACGACCAAAGAGATTGGGAAATTCTTAGGCGTGTCCGTGGATACCATTAAAAGTAGGCTCCGTCGCGGGCGAAAGCGTTTGCAAGAGGATGAGGAACTCATGATTCAAGAAGTTTTCGGCGGCGTGCAAATACCGGCGAGTTTAGGCGAGAACGTCATGCGACAAATCGCTGACATAAACCCTATATCGTCTCCAGCTTCTAAACCTACCCTCCCGTGGATAGCCTTAGGTACAGCGGCGGTTTTGATTGCTTTACTCCTCGGCGCGAGTCGTCAATACCTCACCCGTTTCCAGAAACCATATAGTTTCGATGCGCAATCTGAACCTACGATTGAAATTGTCGACGCACCTATCATCTTTGATATAGTAGAGAATCCTGCTGTGCGAAATCAAATTGGACGCGTTACGACTCCCAGCGAAACCAGTAGCACTGGCACGCAAGTTTCTGATGTAACCTCAACATCTGCTACGATGGAGAATCCCACTAAGTTCTCTATCGCACAATGGTCGCAGGGAAACGGACCTCCATCAGGTCCTGTCCACAATATCTTCGCCACATCCGACGGGACTGTCTATGCTGTCATACAAACAGGAATATACAGATTAACAGCGGATGCGACTGGGTGGACACGCGTCGACACGAGTGTTCCAATTGGCGAATCTTTGATGCCAATGGCAGCGCATGGAGGTACGCTTTATATTGTTGCCGCTGATGAAATATTTGCTTCGGATAACAGGGGTGAAACGTGGAGGACGCTGGGCCCCCGCCCCAAGGGAGATGCCGTTGAACTCGTCATCACAACTACCAAGCAAGCGTCTAATTCACGGGGGTCTTTTACGATGTATCTTGCACTTAGGGATGAAGGGATATTCCGATCCACAGATGGTGGCGCACACTGGCATCCGCTGAACGACGGATTGACGGTTTCCAAGAAAATTTCCGCAATGACTGCTATTGGAAAAAGGGTGTTTACGGGTACAGAGAACGGTCTCTATCGTCTCGATTCGGATGTTTGGAAAAAATTACCATTGGATACACCGGGAGCTGTCTGTTCTTTAGCAGTCTCTGGAACTGAGCTTTATGCTGGGATAGGGCATGAGATGTTGGTGAGATTTGGAACGCGAACGGGGTGGGACGGGATACAGCACGGAGATTTACATTTTACCCAGATATTCCATTCAACTGACTTGGGTGCATCGTGGACTGAAATAAAGCTTGGAGGTGAACATCTTCGCAAACGTTCACCCGCCGGTATAACGGTTTTAGCAAGAGGTAAAACGCTCTTGGCATTGAGTTCGGCGCAATCTCGTTCAACGGATGGCGGACAAACGTGGACAGCACTTGAAAAGGATTATAATTTTTCGCGCAAGAGTCGCCTTCCAGTTGTAATGGTCAATGAGAGGACCTATTACAAAGCGAGTGTATGGGGCATTCACCGCACGACGGATGGTGGGACATCATGGCATATATTTATGGATGGGATGATCGGAACTACTATAGTCGATCTCGTCGCGTTTAACAATAGATTATATGCCCATACCGGTTATGACGTTTGTCAATCAACGGATGGGGGTGTGTCTTGGAAAAAACTGTGGAACCATGAGCGGGAAGCCGTCCTCAACATCCCCACTACCAGGTCGACTTTTGCTTCAAATCTGATACCTGTTGGCGACATTCTGTATTCTCTTTCAGGTCCAGAAACCGGCGTAGACAATGTGGGTATTTTCCGTTTATCGACGGATAGTGATACGCTCATTCCAGTGCGAGATGTCCCAATTTTTGATCGAAAAAAAATTGGCAATGAAAAATTTTATTATAAGTCAGAGGATCGAGAGTATATTCGTATATTTCGCCTGAGAACGGAGACTGCGGCGGCGAGTCGTGATACCTTTTATGTAGAATACGGAGGCGAGCTCTACAAATGGAAGTTGGGTGATTCAGAGTGGACAGGCACTGGGTTAGTAGATGATAGTTATCAACAGGATGAAAATAAAACATTCAGAGAGGGATTCAAATTAGCGGTTTTAGGAGGAACCGTCTACGTGGGCAAACGGAAGGGTAAACTGTTTCAGTCGCTTGATGAAGGGGAGAGTTGGAGAGACATCACATCCAGTCTACCATTCCGCTTCACGCGCTTCAAAGATATGGTCTTTGTAGGGTCAACCCTTTACGTCGCAACGAATAATGGCATTATGGTCTCCCAAACTGGGAAACAATGGGACGTGTTAACCGATAGTGCAGGCACGCGTCCCATTATAAATAACTTTGCTGTAGATGGGGGCAAAGTTTATGGTATCGGTGATGTGGGGGTCTACCGCTTGGATACCCAGAATCGATGGAAGTTGGTTTCTACAGAAGTACCCGATGAAACTGTTTCTCTCGCTATCACTAACGATAGGCTCTATGGGGTCGTCAAAGGAGAGGGAATATTTTACACGTCCCTGATTTCCGAAGAACGGTAAATAGAAACTATCGGGGTGATATAACCTATAAACTAAGGAGAAATTACACATGAAAGCCACACTATTTTCGATTTTCGTTGTACTTTTGGCGATATTTACTGTCGTGGCAAACACCTTCGCACAAGACTATACAATCTTGGGACTACCGGAAGGTGCGAAAGCACGTCTTGGCAAAGGGAAGATAAATGAAGTAAAGTATTCCCCAGATGGCACACGTCTATCAGTCGTAAGTACTATAGGTATTTGGATCTACGACGCACAGACAGGCGAAGAACTCGAACTGATCAGAGGACATACGTCTGAAGTTAACAGCGTATCGTTTAGCCCTGATGGCAGCACTCTCGCCAGTGGGGGTGAAGACCGCACCGTCCGCCTTTGGGATGCGAATACAGGTAGCCCTCTCCGCACACTCGACGGGCATACGGATAGGGTTTTCAGCGTCTCTTT
Source organism: Candidatus Poribacteria bacterium (assembly GCA_965208635.1). Classification (GTDB taxonomy): domain Bacteria; phylum Poribacteria; class WGA-4E; order WGA-4E; family WGA-3G; genus WGA-3G. Next base: position 1,792,494 of record OZ242349.1, on the reverse strand, counting down.
TAGTCCCGATGGCAGTACCGTCGCCAGCGGGAGTGGAGACAATACCGTCCGCCTTTGGGATGCGAATACAGGTAGCCCTCTCCGCACATTCACCGGACATACGAGGTCGGGCAGAAATCTTCTTAGGCCTGGGGTTCTCAGCGTATCGTTTAGTCCGGATGGGACCACCGTCGCCAGTGGAGGTGAAGATCGCACTGTCCGTCTGTGGGATGCGAGCACGGGTAGCGAACTTCACACGCTCACCGGGCATCAAAGGTTTGGTGTCAGTAGCGTATCGTTTAGTCCGGATGGCAGCACCGTCGCAGCTGGGGACCTTATCATCCGTCTGTGGGATGTGAACACGGGTAGCCCTCTCCGCACGCTCACTGAGCATGGGAGGGCAATCAGCAGCGTATCGTTTAGTCCGGATGGAACGATGATCGCCAGCGGGAGTGGAGACAACACCGTCCGCCTTTGGGAGGCCAACACAGGTGATCCCCTTAGCACGCTCACTGGACATACAGATTCGATTCGCAGCGTATCGTTTAGTCCGGATAGTGCCACCGTCGCCAGCGCGGGTGAAGACGGCACCGTGCGTCTGTGGGATGCCAACACAGGTGATCCCCTCCACACACTCACTGGGCATACGGAAGGAGTCATCGGCGTATCGTTTAGTCCGGATGGGACGATCATCGCCAGTGGGAGTGGTGGCCGATTCGGCCGTTGGGGAGGTTGGGACTACGCCGTGCATCTCTGGGATGCGAACACGGGTAGTCATCTTCGTACACTCGACGGGCATAGGGATCGAGTCAACAGCCTATCATTTAGTCCGGATGGTGCTATCCTCGCCAGCGGAAGTTATGACGACACTGCCCGTCTGTGGGATGTGAACACAGGTAGCCATCTCCGCACACTCACCGGGCATACCGATTGGATCAGAGATGTATCGTTTAGTCCAGATGGGACGACCCTCGCAACCGCGAGTGGGGACAACACCATCCGTCTGTGGGATGTGAATACGGGTAGTCATCTTCGCACCCTTGAAGGGCATACGAGTTGGGTCAGGAGTGCATCGTTTAGTCCCGATGGGATGACCCTCGTCAGTGGGAGTTATGACAATACCGTCCGTCTGTGGGATGCGACCACGGGTAGCCATCTTCGCACCCTTGAAGGGCATAGGGCTGGAGCCGCCAGCGTATTGTTTAGTCCCGATGGGACGATCGTCCTAAGTGGGAGTTATGATGGCACCGTCCGTCTGTGGGATGTGAATACGGGTAGCGAACTCCACACGCTCACCGGGCATAAGGGGGCAGTCGTCGGCGTATCGTATAGTCCGGATGGAACGACCGTCGCCAGCGCGAGTTGGGACCGCACCGCCCGGGTCTGGGATGTGGACACGGGTAGCGAACTCCGCACGCTCACCGGACATGCGGCTGAGGTCAACGGCATATCGTTTAGTCCCGATGGAAATGCCCTTGCAACTGGGAGTTATGACGGCACCGTACTCGTATGGGAACTCAATCCCTCCCCTATGTCAGATGCCACTGAAGAACCTGTATCAGAGGACCCTGAACCTATAAGACGCAAAGAGGATGTCACTGGGGATAATATTGTTAACATCCAAGACCTTGTATCGGTCGCATCGAATCTTGGGAAAGCGGGAAGCAATCCTGCGGATGTTAACGGGGATGGGATTGTCAATATACAGGACCTTGTCCGCGTTGCCGGTGCCTTTGACGCAAAAGGAAATAAAAAATGATAAGACTACAAAACCCACACAGTCATCTGTCCCGCGCCGCGATTGCACCACGCGTAATACGGGATCGCTGTAACATCTGTGCGCTTCAAACGTGGTTTTGAACGTAGATAGAGGTCATTTCCCCAATCGGCGGCATCAAGGACCGCCCCTGTCCCATGGATGCGGGTAACACCCCCTAAGAGTTCACTGTCAAACGCCGCTTCTAAAGGGGCACCATCTACCAACGACAACGTCTGGAAAACGCCATCGGGATTGTCCACATCCTCAAAGCAGTAGATCAGGGGACCCCGGCGCAGCGCAAATCTTCCGAGGTTTTCTTTAACAAGTGGGTGTGCGTAGACCTTCTCAATCGGCATGGCGAGTGTCAAGCGCACCGTGTCTTTTGCCTGCCACTGTCGCTGAATGGAGAGATACCCGTTAGCGTTCCTTTCTGGATTGTGAACTGCTCCATTGATCTGTACTTCAAACGCGTCACACCACGCCGGGATACGTAAATTCAATCCGAACCTTACAGGCGTTTCCGGCTCCACCGTTATCTTGACATCGCCTGACCACGGGTAATCCGTTTCTTGCGTCACTTTCACGGAAACGTCTCCAGCAACAGTTGCGTCAGCACTGCCACCGATATAGAGGTTCACCCATACGCCTTCGTCCGACTCGGCATAAGCGTACTGCCCGATGGAGGCGAGAAGTCGCGCGATATTCGGCGGACAACACGCACAGCCGAACCACTCGTGCCGATGTCGCCCCCCGTGGCTTGCCAGTGGATTCTGATAGAAAAACCCCGTGCCATCGAGCGAGATCCCTGAGAGCGCACCGTTGTAAAGTGCTGTCTCCAATACATCCACAAAACGTGACTCACCCTGCAGCAAAAACATTCGGTGTGCCCAAAATATCAGTCCGATAGACGCACACGTCTCGGCATAGGCAGAGACATTCGGTAACTCATAGTCGTTTGTGAAGCCTTCGTTATGTCCAGAAGGACCCACACCACCGGTGACATATAAGCGTTTCTCTGTTACGTTCCGCCAGAGTGCTTCCAGAGCGTTTATAATTCCAGTATTGCCTGTTTCAGAAGCGATGTCGGCGGCGGCACTGTAGAGATACATTGCACGCACGGCGTGTCCAACACACTCTGTCTGTTCCTGTATCGGGAGATGCGCTTGCGCGTAATGCCCTTCAAATTTTCCATCGCGCGTGAAGTGGTGTCGATACGCCTCGAGTCCACCGGGAATGTCCGGATTCTCTAATTCCTTCTCAAAGACCGAGGGAGAGTATCCGCGTCGGGTCACAAAGTATTCCGCGAGTGCCGAGTAGCGTGTTTCACCTGTAACACCCGCCAACTTCACGAGTGCAAGCTCGATGCCTTCATGTCCGGGCAATCCGTCCCGTTTATCGGGTCCAAAGATACTGTCAATGAGGTCTGCGAATCGGCATGCAACGTCAAGCAGGATACTCTTTCCGGTCGCTTGATAGTGCGCGACAGCGGCTTCAAACAGGTGTCCGGCACAGTAGAGTTCGTGCATGATGCCGAGGTTTTGCCACCGCTTCGTTGGCTCAACCAGCGTAAAATAGGAATTCAGATAACCATCAGGCTGTTGACTCGCGGCGATCTTTGAGATGACCTCATCCAGATCCGATTCCCACTCTGGGTTCGGATGCGTTTGAAGCGTATACGATGCCGCCTCCACCCATTTGTGGACATCGGAATCGTTGAAGAAAATGCCTTCAAATTCGCCAGAGATTGAGCCAGCGGCTTTCGCGAAGTTATCGATTCTACCTGTTATTCGGCACTGCGCCAATTCGTGGGGGATCGTTGCCTCGGAATTCGTCTGTTGCCGAGGTGCCCAGAACTGATCGCGAATCGTAACTGCTGTGAACGGAAGGGCTCTCAAGATTTTATCCTCATTCTGTAGCGGTTATCGGTGTGCATTGCTACGCAATGCTTTCGGTCTTCAGTCATCAGTTAAGAGGTTATCGTTTACCAAAACCCTCTTGTAACCGACAACTGAAAGCGAACGTAGTGAGCGAACTGACAACCGACAACTATTTAGCGACTTCTTACGCTAACCCCTTGGAACGCTTCCGTAGGTAAGTATTTGCCTAATACCTTCTGAACGTCTATGTCCGAAAGTCGTTGCGGTGTGATTAAAACACATTTATTCCGTGAAGCCTTACTCCAGGCTGCCTCAAAATCCGTGTAACTCAATCGACGTTTGGTCGAACTATTCGGATTTTGAAGTGATATTTCACTTAACGGGTCGTTGTAATCGGGCAACGATAAAATTTCCGGGCTTCGTCCTTGCAATTGAACCATCACAATAGGGGGCCACCCTTTCGCAACAAATGCCTTTAAAATATCAAGCGAGCAGTTGGAGATAACGGCAACATGCTGCACGGTACCACGGGTCGTTGCGTAGAAATCGTCAAGGCCGCCTCTGCTTCCAACGCGTGGGGGTGCTTTGAAGGCGTTTCTGACGTAGGGCAGTCTTTGTAACTGGATGGTAGCACTGTCAGGTAAGGTGGCTTGGCTCTGTCCGGATTGCGGTTTCGTGTCCCTCTCGGCAGCGGCAAGTGCCGTTTCAGGGACATGGTACTGCCCTTGAGGCGGCGGACCACAGTTTATTGCCAGAAGCGCAAACACAAGCAACGCAACGCAAGTGCTCACCGTTAAATGTGACGAACCCGTAAGTAGTGATTGGCGAAATTCTCTTAAATAAAACAGGTAATGTTTCATGGTTCATTCCTCCTTGCGTATAGAAACGGTCTGCGTCGGATATGGTTTACGTGTCGTTTTTAATCAATCTTGACTGCGACTTCCCGTTTTTCCTTCCATGATTCCACAATAGCTTCAGTAATCCGTAACGCTTGCAAACCATCTCTTCCCGTTGGGGCAGGCGACCGATCAGCGAGTAAGTCATCAACGAGGGCAGCCACCCGCAAGGCGAATGTTCCATCAAACGCAAGTTGTTCCTCTCTAAAAATGGAGGGACGATATTCTTCGACGACCTGATTATCCCGCCTCATCAAAGTCGCTCGTGTGAGGACATTATCAACGACAATTTCGCCATCGGAACCGCAGATTTCAAGTCGCTCGATAGGATGGATGAAATCACTATCCCAACTCGCCATCAACGTAGCAACTGCTTCTGTTTCATAGCGGCAAGAGATAGCCATGCTGGTGTAACACGCATCTTCACCCTCACGCGCTTCATGTTCCCGCGGTTTCGCCATTTGGACACAAACAGCAACAATTTCGCCGCCAAACCATCGGAGTAGGTCAATCGCGTGAGTTTCCAGTTCGTAGAGTAGGTAATATTCGCCTTTCCACGTTGAAGCGGGTCCACCTTGAGATAATTTCATATCCAAGTAGTAAGTCTGCCCGATCGCACCCGCATCAAACCACTTCCGTGCTTGGACATACCCGGGCGCAAACCGACGATTGTAATCTATTGCCAGGTGAACACCTTTTTCCTCAGCCTTTTCGACCATCTGTTCTGCTTCATTAATGTAAAGGGACAACGGTTTTTCAGAGATAACATGTTTCCCGGCTTCCAGACATTCCATCACGGGTTCAAAGTGCAGGTAATCAGCGGTTACAACGTCTACGAGGTCGCACTCTTCATTCGCAAGCATCTCTTTGATGGAAGGGTACCACTTCTCTATGCCGAGTTCTTCAGCACGTGTCTTCGCTTTAGCAGTGTCTATATCGCATACCGCCACCAATTCCGCACCCGGATGCTGAAGATACCCCAGTTGATGACGATGCCCGATGCCACCGCACCCAACTGCTGCTACTTTCAGTTTCCCTGCCATGATTGTGTTCTCCTTTACGCGCTGGAGCGCGTCGTGAGCACAATGTGCTCCTACCAAAGTTCTGATGAAGACTGACAACCTTCTGCTCAAAATTTTTCTTATGTTTGTTGTATTGGCTTACAAATTTCGACCTAAACATATAATATACAATGCCGGAAAAAATAACAAGGGAAAATTTTCCTAAAGCTTCCTTAAACTAAAGCGTGACGGTTGTAGATCGACAACGGATGTCATGGAGAGAAAGGGACCTGCCCGGTGTCTGAAGAGACAAATTCAGGAGTAAGCAATGATTTTCCACATATCTTTTTTCTGAAACTATACTTTTGGCGAAGTATACACACCGCGACGGACCTTTACAATCTCACCGCTATCCACGAGACGCTTAAGCTCATTTTTTACGGCTCCTGGATGTCCTTCAATAGCCGCAATAAGTTCCGCTGTCTTTTTTTCTCCGCCTTCAAGGAGAGAGTGGATCTGCTCATGGAAGGGAACGCGTTGGATTTTCCCGCCCCTCAACTTCATCAACACACGGTTCGCTTGACTTTTTGAGATGCCCAAGACCTGTTCCACTTTTTCGCGCGCCGATTCCGATGTGAGATTGTTTCGTTCTGCCTCAAAACGTTGGCGTTCGATTATCACCTCACAGAGTTTGTCCAGCCCGCCAGCGACCTCAAAATCTTCCCAGTCAAAGAGGAGTGTTTCGGACCTATCGGTGAGGTCAGGAAGCGGCATGGCTGTAAGCAATACGACGGTCTTGTTTGGTAAACGGTTCAATTCCATTTGACCTACAAGTTGTGTAAGGATACCAATGATGTTCTGTTCACACAGTTCTTGGATGCGTTTGTCTATATAGCGGTAAGAATCCATGTCTACATCGTAACAAAGCGATTCCGCGTCGTCTCCAAACAAAACTCGTGCTTGCTTCCACATGAGATGCGGCGGCCAGTACGGTGCCCCGACTATCCAGATCACATCTGCCACTGCAAACGCATTCGCCACCCCTTCTACATTTATGGCTCTTTTGATATGACTCAGGTAATGGGCGTTTTCATTTAAGGCAATATTTCTGAAATATTCAGCAACACCCTCACTGCAGATCACCACGTGCTGAACTGCCGAATCTTTCTCAATTTCTGCACGGATACCGTCGAAAAAACGCTTACCGATTTCAGAAAATCCAAGGTAATTCCAACTATTTTCGTAGTTTAAAATTTGATGCATTGAATAAATACCGGTGCGAATCTGAAAAACTCTATTTCCCACCAACCACGGTTTCGATTCGGCATTTTTCGCCCCATTTGGATGCACCCTTCTTGCATCTGGTGCTGATGGCACCCAGAACCGCAGCATGTCTCGGTCCCATATGATCGGGGCATCGTCATTTCGCTGGTAATACGCAAAAAACTGTTTCAGTTGATCCCACAACTTCCTCTCTTCGCGCATCTGCTGGATAAGTGTTTCCTGTTGTCCCTCAAATGCCCGCATTATCATGCGGACTCGTCCAACCGGATTCTCATACAGTTCACTTCTGTTCTCTAAAGCATACAACAAGGCTCTCGCAAAATTCCTTAAGGTGGTCTGTTGTTCATTGACACTCCACGCATCCAATATGGATTTAGATATACTAATTTCGTGGAACCGTAGAAACATCCCCGCTTCGTTGACCGCGCAAAGCCATCCGGTTTTTTGGTCGTGTTCGAGAACGCGCAAACCAAGAGGCTGTCGCGACAATTCCCTATTTTCCGACTTGTACAACACCGGAGATGGGCGTTTTATCGCCAATGGACTCAGTTTTCCTTCCCGTACTGCGACGACTTTCTCATCTATAGGTGCCGGCACAAGGGACGGAACGGGGGTCGCTTGAAAAGTAGGTCCCAAGTTGTTTGCCGATCTCGGTGCCGATTCATGTAGCGCAGCGCGAAGTTCATCGATGATGACAAAGAGGACCTCTTTAGAGATCACAGGCGGATCTAACAGATTTCCAAGCAGAATCTCATAGCGAGCATCCCAGCAACTGTATCCTTCGGCACCGCGGATTTCAAGGTACACGTTGCGATGGTATGGATTTTCTGCTGTTGGCGCGTGTTTATGGATATACTGTTTCGCCTCCTCGGTGTTTGGATGGAGGTAATCCTGTACTCTGCAAGAAAAACGTAATCCGCCAGACTTCGTCATCGTCAAAAGCGGATTGGCAACGGCGTTGATGAGTGACTCGATACAGGCTAAAACGGCATCGGAGGCAACACAGATGGCATCGTACGTAAAATCAATATCGTGCCATTGGGCACTATCACGTTCGGAGGGGGTTCCGGTATATACTTGAATACCCCATGACGCAAACCAGCGTCTGGGTATCCAGTCTCGCGTCCCTTGCCGTTTCAAGAATCGCTCACCACCAAAATTCGGTGGGGCATAGTCATGATTCGGTGCGCGTCCTATCGGCATAAAGGAGATGCCTGCCTGCTCGAGTTCATAGAGCTGGATCGGATATTTCCACGCACATTGAACCGTGAAATGATAAGGAAGGTCTTTATATAATGCAGGCGTTACCTTTGTCTTCCGCTGGCGGAGTGGCTTTTTATACCGTTGGTGACAGCGTTGAACGATATCTTTCAGGAAATTCATAGTCAGTTCATAAGAGCGCGGCATTTGATAGGTTGTTCTCATCTTTAGACTTCCGCTCGTGTTTTCGCTTGATAGTTATCCACAAGCAACACCTCGAAATTGAACGTACTTTGATACACGCAGGTCCTGTAAGGGAAGGTGTGTATTAGATATTACCACAAATCCACTTTCTAATTCAAGTTTTTTGCGGTTTATATTTACAAGGAAAATATGGCTTTTCTGTAGAACGGAAGTCCTGGGATGCCCTTGATCCTAAAACAGGATTTATTGCCATAGTAGTGGTTTTGTGTTATACTTTTTCCTATTATATTTTCAAGGAGGGATGCCGCGATGCACTGTCCACGCTGCAAACGAGAAGACGCTGTCAAAAATGGGAAAGCCAGGGAACGCCAACGCTATAAATGTAAATCTTGTGGATTTCAGTTTACACGACTTACGTCTCGTGGAAAGCCACCGTGGCAGAGAGCCTTAGCGGTTTTCTTATACTGTCGTGGGATTTCTATAAGCACAATCGCGCGGATGTTTTCAGTATCGCCGAGTACCGTCTTCAAATGGATTCGGAAATTCGGCACACCGCTCGGACCCACTCCTGATGCTGCTGCAGATGGGGCGGTTCTTCTTGACGACGCTGAAATATCACAGTATCTGAAAACACAGAGTGAAAGTGACAAATCTGGAAAGATTTTTGTCGTTATACCGAAAGATGTATCGTCTGAGGATGTGGTCGTCGGAATAAAGCGGGATTGACTCCCCTCTAAAATATCCAAAACGCCAAACTACACAGACACAGAATGGAGAAAAAATGGCTTTAATAATAGAAAAAGGCAGGGTAAACAATGGACACATTATATTGTCTAAGCCTTTGTCATTGCCCGAAGGGACCGAAGTACGCGTCCAGATAAATCTTATTGAGGCAGAGAAAATCATTGACCCTGAGGAGACTCAAGACGCGGGGAACTGTAAACAGGAAGAATTTGCTAATCTCCCTTTCTTTGGAATGTGGGCAGACAGGGAGGATATGCGCGACAGTGTAGGGTGGGTACGGGAGCAGAGAGAAAAATGGATGGAACGAGTCACACGAACGGGGTAATTGATACAGATATTCTTATTGATGCTACAAAGGGACGCAAAGATGCAATTGCGTTTTTGATAGAGCAACGGGCAGTAGGAATTCAAATTAGCATCATATCCGCAATGGAATTGGTTGTGGGGTCTCGTGATTTGGAGCTACAGCTTTCGAGCACAATCTACCTCTCTATACTAAGAATACGCGCCACTTTCACATGATTCCAGAATTAGCAATTGTTCGACCCTATTAAACTCTTGAGGCAGGAAGGTTCGCGTTATGGAAAATATATTTTTAAGGTGGTGGGGATGCGGCGCGTTTGACATTCGATTTGGAGACATCAATATCGCTTTCGATCCATATCTGTTCGACCAGAACTTAGCGGATGCTGAACCGATATACGATTACATCTTCATATCCCACGAGCACTTTGACCATTGCCATCCCGTAACCTTACAGAAATTGTGTCGTGGTGAGCGTTTTAAAAAGTTATTTGTCAACGTCGGTTGTGTGACACCCGCACAACCCATCGCTGAGAAATACGGAGATGCCGCATTTGCGCGGGACCTACCGATTACCAAGCATGTCCCCGCCGATAAGGTCCAGGTTCTCTATCCGAAGCATCTCAACGAAAAACAGGGATTGTCGCGCACCTTTCAAGGTTCAGATACCCTTGATCTTGGCGGTATTCAGGTCGAAACGATTGAAAGCGGCGAGAACCAAACGCCAAATCTCCCGACAAACGGTTACCTGATAACACACACGGCGAAAAATGTCTCCGTCTTACATACGGGCGATTTGCACGAACCCTATCCAGCGTTAGTGAACCTTCAGGGTAAGGTCGATTTCCTGATTCACATGAAACTCGGTCTCGGTGAGGGGCTTTCCTCTCGGCTTATAGAACTTGTGGACTTAATCCAACCACGCTTCGTGATACCGACGCATTACCGAACCGATCGGAAATCCGACCCGATACCCGCGGGGCATTGGCCCCCCAACGTCACCGATGAAATGGCATTTATCGAAGCCATCCGTGAAATAGTCGGCAACAGAACGCACCTCCTGCCTTTCACTGCCGGCATAGAATACGAGGTAAAGATGCCAAAGAAACAGGTTATCTGGAAATGGGAGTGGTTCAACACATGGGATGTTCCACCGTGGCGGGAATAGAATCTCACCAAAGGCTTTCTGGGAACAAGGAGTTCCATCAATGAAACTGACGCAATTAGGGCGCAGCTTGCAAGCCCATATTGGAAAGCCGATTTTGGGGATGCTTTTTATTTTCACGGTATCTCTCCCAAATGCCTTCGCCCAAGATTATACCCAATGGCGTTTACCCGAAGGTGTCAAAGCGCGACTTGGGAAGGGCGCAATCACAGGGAACGTCCAGTATTCCCCAGATGGCTCTCTGCTCGCAGTTAGCGGCTCTATTGGTGTCTGGCTTTACGATGCGGATACCCATGAAGAAATTCACTTACTTGCTGGACATCAGGCAAGGGTTTTGTGTGTTGCATTCTCGTCGGACGGACAGACGCTTGCGAGCGGAAGTTGGGACAGAACAATTCGGTTGTGGAATCCGTTTACAGGTCAACACAAGAGAACCCTCGTGAGAGACGGTATGTGGGATGTTACATCCATTGCGTTCTCGCCAGATGGTAGGACGTTGGCAAGCGGCGGCGGGAGATGGGACACAAAAATTCGATTGTGGGATACGGAGACCGGAAGCCATATTGCGACTTTTATTCGGCATAAGGAAAATGTTACGTCTGTCGTATTTAGTCCTGATGGGGAGAGACTTGCCAGCGGTGGGGGCTGGCAAGACAACGGGATTCTATTATGGGATGTGAAAACCGGGTATCCGATCATCGAGTTCACCGGGCATAAATATTTGGTCGAGTCGGTTGCCTTCAGCCCAGATGGGCAAACGCTTGCCAGTGGAGGTGGAGATAACACAATTCAATTGCGGAACCCACATACCGGTGAACACAAAGCAACCCTCACAGGACATACGAGAGCGATCAATTGGGTGACATTTTCCCAAGATGGACAGACGCTCGCAAGTGCAAGTGATGACAACACCGTTCGGGTGTGGGATGTTGGCACTGGCGACCTCAAAGCGACCTTGACGGAGCATACCCATTCGGTGAAGTCCGTTGCGTTCAGTCCAGATGGCAAAACACTTGTCAGTGCAGGCGATGATCAGGTGATTCATTTCTGGGATTACATCACTCGGCAGCACAAGACAACCCTCACTGGACACACGCTGGCGGTTAATTCCGTTACATTCAGCCCCGATGGCGATACACTCGCCAGTGCGAATGATGACAAATCAATCTATTTATGGGATGCACACACAGGGCACCTCCAAAATACCCTTACGGGGCATGGCGGACGCGTCTTGTCGGTTGTGTTTTCTCCAAATGGTGAGACACTCGCCAGCGGTGGAGGACGCCCCGACACCACGATTCACTTATGGGATGCACATACAGCGCAACCTAAAGTGCCTCTCACAGGTCATAAGTATGGGGTGGGGGCTATCGTCTTTAGCCCGGACGGTCACACCCTTGCCAGCGCGAGTTGGGACAACACGGTTCGCTTGTGGGATGCTAATATAGGCGGGAGTAGAGCAATACTGGCGGATACACAGGATGTCTATGCTGTTGCTTACAGTCCAGAGGGTCGTATACTTGCCAGTGGCGGGAGAAGCACCACAATTCACTTATGGGATGTAAGAACGGCGAGACGCCAAGCGACCTTGACAGGGCATACAGAACCTATTCAAGCTATCGTATTTAGTCCCGATGGCAATACACTTGTTAGCACAGGGCGGGATAGACGTATCCGATTGTGGGATATGCAGACGGAACAACCCAAAGCAACTTTCGCGGGGAATATGGGCCCAATCAAATCCCTCGCGTTTTCTGCGGACGGTCGCATACTTGTGAGTGGGAGTTGGAATGGCACAATTCGGTTGTGGGATGTGGACAGTGGGCGCCGCTTAGGTAGTTTGACGGGACACGCGAACAGAGTTAACACGCTTGCGCTGTCCCCTGATGGTCGCACACTTGCCAGTGGGAGTGATGATGGCGTGGTTTTGCTGTGGGATTTCACGCCATTCCTCTTTGAAATACCGGGGGATGTCAATAGTGATGGCGTGGTGAATATCCAAGATTTGGTGTTAGTCGCATCGAATTTTGGGCAAACCGGCGTGAATATTGCGGATGTGAACGGGGATGGAATGGTCAATGTTCAAGATTTAGTATTAGTTGCCTCATATTTCGAGCAGGATTAACAGGGATCGCTAAAGCCTTTATTGGACTTACGCACTGTAGCATAAACTGTCAGTTTGTGCTATGTAGCGGGTCGCTAACTTACACTTGCGTCTACAGATCCTACCATCGTAAGAGACGGAATGCCTTATTTTGCGTAAGTCCTGCTTTATTTTAAAACTGGAGAACGTTTATTGTGTCAACCACATCGCGCGTTCGCGTCGCTTTCTATGGATGTGGAAACTTCGCGAATCGAACCCGAATCCCGAACCTATTAGAGACAAATTCGGTGGATATTGTCGCTGTGTGTGATAGCAGCTTACAGACCGCACAAGAGACAGCGGCACGCTTCAAGATCCCGCGTGTCTACCAAGACGCACATGAAATGCTTGACACCGAAACAATTGACGTGCTATACTCTATCGTACCGGCGTACGTACGAACCAACGTTGAATCAACCGCCGCAGAAAAGGGGATCCACATCTTCAGTGAGAAACCTCAGGCACTCACGATGCAGATTGCACACCGAATCAATAATGCGATTCGGAAAGCAGGGGTTATCAGCACCGTTGGGTTTCGAGAGCGGTATCGTCCAATCTTTCAAGAAGCACGCCGATATTTGACGGACAAACACATCGTGCATGCCCGATTTCAAAGTTTCGGCGGCTTACCACCGGCGACAGAGGGTGGACCCAAAACATGGTGGGAAGAGATGGACAAGTCTGGAGGGAGTGCCCTCGATTGGGGGGTTCACGCAACCGACTATACCCGATTCATGACTGGATTGAACGTCGCCAAATCCCAAGCGTTTTATTGTGAGCGTCCCGCTTATGCAACCGCTCTGTCTACCAGTTTCAATTACTGCTTTGAGAACGGTGCTACGATGACGCTTAACTTTGTCGCAGCCGGTCCGGGTCCGAAAAATGAACCGCGGTTTACGATCTTCTATGAAGGTGGCTGCCTCGAAATCCACGGATACGATAGGATTGTCGTGAATGGTGAGGTCCTTTATCAAGCCGACGAATTCGATCCGTGGTTGGAACAGGATAAAACCTTTATCCGCGCCGTTCAGTCTGATGACGCGAGTCTCTTGCAAAGCGATTATCACGATGGACTCTTCTCTTTAGCCCCAATTTTAGCAGGGTGGGAGTCTTCCCGACGTGACGGAGCGTGTATGGATGTCGCGGCGTTCATCGATGAGATGTATTGACGGAGGAATGGAGACGAAGGTGGAGAACCGCTTTTCAATCTTTTGGTTCTTTAGAAGCGTAAAAATTCCCAAACCCGGTCGCAAATTAACCGAAAACCTGCAAGAACAACGGACGCAGCAGTCCAGGAGGCCATGACTAAAAAAATGGATGCAAAATTGAGAAAAATTCAGATTACACCAATGAAATTCGATAAAGATGGTGAAATACAAAAAGAAGAATTCGCCACGCTCACCATTGAAGTACCGATGGATAGCACAGCGCAGCGCGCCGCAATTATAGAATTGTGTGAACTCCTCGACCAAGAGTACGTTATTGTGAACGTTGAAGGCAAAACGGTTGTGGCTGTTAACACCGCTTAAAACTGTGATGGACTGTGATTCACTGTAACTCTAAGCGCACAGCCTGCAACATCGGCGCAGGCGGATATGAGAAACGCACGTCAACTTTCAAACGTCCGTTGTTTCTCCGCAAGGTAAAATTAAAAAATGAAAAAGGAATGGCTTTTTACACCCGGTCCTACCCCGATTCCACCCGAAGCGTTATTGGCGATGGCGCAACCGATAGATTATCACCGCAGTGAGGACACTGTCGCCTTAATCAAAGACATTCTCGAAAAACTCAAACACGTTTTCCAAACCGAGAACGATGTTCTCTTTCTAACATCGTCCGGAACCGGTGCTATGGAAGGCGCAGTTGCCAACCTTTTATCTCGTGGAGACAAAGTAATTGTCATTCAGAGCGGTAAATTCGGGGAACGGTGGAACGACATCTGCACCGCCTATGGTATCGAAGTGATCCTGATTGACGTGACATGGGGCGACTCTGTTGAACCACAGGCAGTTGAGGCACGCTTAGCGGAACACCCCGATGTGAAAGCGGTGTTCGCAACGCTCTGCGAAACATCGACGGGTGCCTTGCACGATATTGAAGCGTTGGCACGTTTAACGCGAGTCCGTCCAACGCTCTTAGTTGTTGACGCTGTCAGCGCGCTTGCCGCCGATGATTTACAGATGGATAATTGGGGGGTGGACGTTGTTGTCTCCTGCTCCCAGAAAGGCTTAATGACACCACCCGGCCTGGCGTTCGCTGCGCTTAATCAACGGGCATGGGAGGCCGTCGCGTGTTCTGACCTTCCGAAGTACTACCTCGACTTCCGAAAAGCACACCAAAGCGGTTTGGAGGGATCTGTGCCCTACACGCCAGCGATAACACTGCTCACGGCACTCCAATGCGCCTTAAATCGCATCTGCACAGAGGGTATTCGCACGACCATTGCCCGTCATAGTCGTTTGGCAGTCGCAACCCGAAGTGCCGTTAAAGCACTGGGTCTTTCCCTCTTTGCAACGTCTCCAGCGAACACCTTGACCTCTATTCGCTTGCCAGCGGAAATTGATGGGAAAGCGTTTGTCAATTTGATGCGCGATAGATATGGCATTACCTATGCGGGGGGTCAGAGTCAGTTAAGTGGCAAAATCGTTCGGATCGCGCATCTCGGTTGGATGAATGAGAACGATGCTATCGTCGCCATTTCTGCCTTTGAGCGAGGGCTCTGCTCCATCGGATATGATGTCCCACTCGGTGCTGGCGTTACTGCTGCCCAGGAGATTTTTTAAAGTTATCAGTTGCCGGTTTTCAGTTATCAGTTAAAGATGGAGTCTGTAACAATTCACCGATTTCTGGGCTGCGTCAAGTTTGGATAAATTGTTACAGATGGCTCTTAACCGATGACCGACAACCAATAACCGACAGCGAATAAAAAAAATGGCTGAAACTACACTTTTTGATGCTTCTTACGAACACCGAAAAAAACCGCTATTGACCCAAACACTGGAACGTCTGCGTCCGATCTATAGCAAGTCCGAACTGGACGCTTTACGTATTGATAGTATGAGTCGGGAGGGGTTAGCACAACGCTCTGGGCGCGGATTTGTCAATCGGGATATTCTTGAGACGGTACTCGGTAATTTATTGGAATGTGTCGCACCGGGGTCGCATAACGCACCACAGTTGCATAACCAAAGGCGCGAACTCTCAGAAGCAATTGAAGAGGTGGCAGACCAGTTATATGCGATGGTAGCACAATCGTTTTTGGCTGTTACAGACGAAACACGTCTCGGTGCTGCGCTTGAAACCGCTTTTTCGCTCCTCTGGGAATTACCACGGCTCAAGAGCCGCGCGCTCTGGAATCGCTTCGCCTCTCTGAAAGATCCCGCTGTCTGGGATGCCTACCTCCTCCACACCGGTATCTCTCGTGAGAAACTCGCCGCACTTGATTTCCGTTCCCAGGTTGATACCGCAATTCAGGAACGGACCTTTGAACCCTACCAAGACTTTCTGGGCAGTTTGAATCTCGCATCTGTTTTGGATTATCAACTCCAATTGGTAGGGAGTACGTATCCCGGTTGGCGTGTACTCTTTTACCACGATGTCGCACACGCTTTAACACGAAGCGATGATCTTGAGGAGAGTCCAAACATTCATAGAATACCCGTTCCATTGCTGCCGCGCGCTATCTCGGAACTCGGTGGGCGCTACTATCAAGCCGATTTACATCCAGAAACACAGATAGGCGATGCCAATTTCTTAGAGCATCCGCATCGCGGTGTAACCACCGGACAGACAGGCATTATCGGTTCCGGGTGCGTTATCTATCCGAGTACGTTCGGTGGATTGAGTGTCAAGGTAAAACAACGACACCCCGTCATTGGTGATTTTGTTGAAATCGGTACAGATACCAGTCTGCTCGGACCTGTCCAGGTTTCTGACTATTCCACTGTCGGAACAAACACCGAAATTTATGGGTTCGTTGAAATTGAACAGCGCTGTCGCATCGGTTCATCGGTCGTTATCGGAACGATCCGAGGCGCGGCGGAGCATCCCGGGAGAATCTATATAGGGGATGAGGTGCGCATTGGAGACGGCACTGTCATTGAGAATACATCGGAAATGGATCTGATTATACCCAACCGTTCACAAATTCCGGCGCGAAGCCACGTCGCAAATGACGGATTTGGGTTTCCCCGATACGTTACATAGGAGTTTTTAACAATCGTTTCTGATCTCTTAAGTGTCCGCTGTTCGTGGTTGTGCAATTTATTCTGCACTCCCCGTTGATTAACGTCTATTGTCCTTACAGTCTTCTAATCCTTAAGAGACCTTTTCAAACCTGAAGTGAGTTTTTTATTAATTTTACATCGGGGTTGACAACGGAAACCCCGCCCAGATTTATATGATTAAAAAATGAGAAAAATACAACGTGCACTTCTAAGCGTCTACGACAAAACGAACCTTTTAGAGATAGCCAATGCACTTGCGCAACGTGGTGTGGAAATCCTCTCCACCGGTGGCACTGCTCGGCACCTTCGAGACGCTGGAATCGACATCCTTGATGTTTCTGACTACACCGGTTTTCCTGAGATGCTGGATGGTAGGGTCAAGACGCTCCATCCCAAAATTCATGGCGGGCTCCTCGCTGATCGGGATAGTGCCGAACATAATACCCAAGCGGAAGCACACGGCATTACTCCCATTGACATGGTGATATGCAATTTGTATCCGTTTGAGGCGACAGTCGCCAAGCCCGACGTGACACTTCCCGAAGCGATTGAGAACATCGACATTGGCGGTCCAACCATGATTCGCGCCGCAGCGAAAAATTACCGGCATGTCGCTGTCCTCACGGAGTCAAGCCAATATCCGCAAATTATCGCCGATTTGGATGCCAGCGACGGCTGTCTTTCGGAAGAGAGGCGATTTGAGTTGGCAAAGGCCGCCTTTGTCCATACCGCACACTATGACACCGCAATCGCCACCTATCTCGCTAACGATGCTTCCTCCTTGATAAGGGGGGTTAGGGGGGGTGATAAGGCAGAGGACTCCGAACCAGACGAATTCGCCACCGATCTGACGCTCCGTTTCAGGAAGGAACGCACACTCCGTTATGGCGAAAACCCACATCAACGCGCCGCTTTCTATAAAACTGAGACCAGCCCAGGGGCGTGCGCTGCGTGGGCAAATCAATTGAGTGGACAGCCACTCTCCTTCAATAACCTCCTTGATTTAGAAGCCGCCTTAGAGATCGTCAAGGACTTCGAGACCCCTGCTTGTGCTATTATCAAGCATAATAACCCGTGTGGACTCGCAACGGCAGACAATCTGCAAGATGCTTTCACGAACGCATTGGAATGCGATCGAACCTCTGCCTTCGGTTCGATTGTGGGTTTAAATCGTAGAGTGACGATCCAGACAGCAAACATCATTCGCGAAGCCGCAAATGTGGGTGTGAAAATTGACGCAATTATCGCACCGAGTTATACCGAGAGGGCATTACGGGCTTTGTCTCGCGTCAAACGCCGACCGATTCTTGAAGCCGGATCGCTCTCAGCAACGGAACCGGTTTTGCAGATTCGCAATATTACCGGTGGTGTACTGGTCCAAGACCCGGATGTCCACGACTTAGATGCTGACGATTTGGAAGTCGCGACCTCCCGTGCGCCAACAGAAGCGGAGATAGAATCCCTGCTTTTTGCGTGGAAAGCATGCAAACATGTCAAATCGAATTGCATCCTGCTTGCCAATGGCACACAAAGCGTCGGTATCGGCGCAGGTCAGATGAGTCGCGTCGATGCCGCTATCATCGCTATCCGCAAGGCGGGTGAAAAGGCGAAGGGTGCGGTGTTAGCCTCAGATGCCTACTTCCCATTTCCTGACGGTGTTGAAATCGCTGGTGAGGCGGGCATCAGTGCGATTATTCAGCCCGGCGGTTCTGTCAATGACGCACCTGTAATTGAAACAGCGGACGCTTACGGCATGGCGATGGTACTGACAGGGGTCCGACATTTCCGACACTAATAGTGCTGATGCGATCAGAACTAACACCTATATGTATTAGGATCATTTAGTTTTTCTGTAGGTGGGATCCCCGAATCTCGATGCTTCGCTGTAGGAGCGACCTCCCGGTCGCGATTTATTCCATAGAACTGAGGGAAGATTTCCGAAAACTGAATAGTCTTATATGCGTGGTAAAATTGGACATCCGATAAATTTTATGATATTCTATGCCAAGAAAATACGACGTGGGAGAAACAGATGAAAACATACTCATTTCAGGTTGTCTTAGAAAAGGACAAATGGCCCGATGAGCCAGATGAAAACGCTGTCTGGCGAGCATATATTCCCGCTTTGGAGCATAAAGGTGCGGCAAGTTGGGGGTATACTCAAAGAGAGGCTTTAAAGAATCTGCAAGACGCAGTTGAGTTGCTTGTTGAGTATCTATTGGAGCAAGGAGAAGAAATTGATTTTGAGTCCCTGTTGGCAAATCAACAAGAAAGCCTGTCTGAATCTCGTTCGCAAATTCAGGTTAGTGATGTACCTCTAATCGCTGTAACTGTTTAATATGCCCATTAATTATAGTCGCTTACGTTCACTGACAGCGCGAAGATTAATACGCGCTTTAAAACAAGACGGGTTTTATGAATCCAGAAGAAAAGGGGCAACCCACTTTTTTGCGCATCCAGATGGACGGACAACAACTATTCATCTTCACAAAATGAGCCAAACTTTTGCTCCTGGTACTCTCAGGGCTATTATTGGGCGACAAGTACAATGGACGGAAACAGATCTTGAGCGTCTTGGGCTGCTTTAACCCGCTTCACACTCAGTTAAACAGGAAATTATCATAGGACATTGAAATTTGGCTACTACATTAATGCTCCCATCCACAATCATTACAGGCGCAGGTGCGTCCGAGAGTGCCGGCGAACAGGCGAAACGGCTCGGTGCAACTGCGGCACTTATCGTCACCGATCCGGGCATCGCCGAAATCGGATACGCCGACAAGATCGCCCAAAATTTAAATGATGCCGGGATAGCGTCCTCATGTTTCTCTGATGTCACACCCGATCCAACCCTACAGAATGTGCGAGACGGCTTAAAGCAGTATGCTGACGAAGCCTGCGATGTAATTGTGAGCATCGGTGGCGGAAGTGCGATCGACTGCGGGAAAGGCATCGCCATGAAGCTGACAAACGACGGGGACTTTGCCGATTACATGGGTGTAGACAAAGTCCCAAATCCGGGCGCGCCGCTCATCGCGATACCGACCACAGGCGGAACGGGCAGTGAAGTCTCCAAAGTTACGGTCATCACTGACGATCTTCGATCTGTCAAGATGATGCTCAGTAGCCCGTGCCTATTGGCGCATGTTGCACTGGTGGATCCGCTGCTATCCCTGACGACCCCGCCGCATCTGACCGCAGCCGTCGGTGTCGATGCACTGACGCACGCCATAGAGGCATACATCTCCAAACGCGCTCAGCCGATAACCGACGCACTCGCGTTGAAAGCGATTGATATGATTTCCGGTTCGCTTCGGCAGGCGTGGGCGGACGGTGAAAACATCCCTGCCCGTACGGATATGATGATCGGTGCGTCTATCGCAGGGATGGCGTTCAGCAATTCATCTGTGGCTTTAGTTCACGGGATGTCTCGTCCGATCGGTGCGTATTTCCACATCCATCACGGGTTGTCAAATTCGGTGTTGTTACGGGATGTGATGGAATTTAGTGTCGTCGGGGCACCTGCTCGCTTTGCCGATATCGCGTATGCCATGGGCGAGCCGATTGACGGATTGTCTCCAATGGAACAAGCGGACGCAGCAATTGATGCCGTGGAACGCCTTGTCACCGACATTCAGATGCCACGACTCGGTGAAATCGGTATTGACAAACAGCAATTTGAGGATGTCATTGAACAGATGGCGAAGGATGCACTCGCGAGCGGGAGTCCTGCTAACAATCCGCGACAAGCGACAGCTGAGGAGATCGTCGCACTGTATCGTCAGTGTTTTTAGAAAGTAGTAGGCTGCTCCGTCGGGTTCTCCGTTCACGTTTAAGAGATAGTATGCTTGTGTTATTAATAGGGATGGGTCGTTACTGCAAGCCGAACACACTGTTACCTATGATGGTGACACGAAAACGCACGATTGGGGTGCCGAATAGACAAAAGGAATGAATTGTGAACAGATTAAAAATCGTTGTCCCCGGTGATTCACCACCACAAATCCAAGGCTCGCCGCATCTGGCACGTTTGGAACCCTATGGCGATGTTGTGCTCTACGCCGACCGACCGGAAACCCCCGAAGAGCAAATTCGCCGTGCCGAAGATGCAGATATCCTCATCAATTCACGTGGGATCGTCAAATGGCCCGCGGAAATCCTGTCCCAACTCCCTAAGCTCCAACTGATTTCGCTCTGCTCTATCGGCACCGATATGATTGGGCTTGATGAAGCGAAAAAGCGTGGAATTACCGTTTGCAATCAACCCGGACGTACCGCTCCAGTTGTAGCGGAACACGGGTTTGGACTGATGTTCGCACTCGCCAAACGATCGGCATTCCTGACAGCGGCTATGAAGACAGGTGGATGGCCCCGTATGGACAATATCTATCTTCAAGGGAAAACTTTGGGGGTTATAGGGACTGGGCATATCGGGGCAGAAATGGCGCGCCTTGGAAGAGCGATCGGGATGAACGTTGTCGCGTGGACGTATCATCCTTCAGTCGCACGTGCAGAGACGTTAGGGGTTCAATTTGTTTCTCTCGATGAGTTGCTCCGTACTGCCGATGTTGTGAGTCTGCACGTCAGGCTGACAGAGGAGAGTCAGCATCTCATTGGGGAACGCGAGCTCGGTTTGATGAAGCAGAACGCGCTCCTAATCAACGTCGCACGGGGTGGTGTGGTTGATACAGATGCATTAGTAGCGGCTTTGAACGGTGGGCACCTCGGTGGCGCGGCTATTGATGTCTATGATCAAGAACCACCCCCGGCGAACCACCCACTTCTGGAATGCGAGCAAGTAATTTTGACACCGCATTGTGCGGATATGACCCCTGAAGGCGTTGAACTTCTGAATGAGGGCGCAGTGGACAATATCATCGCTTTTTTGCAAGAAACACCACAGAACGTAGTCGTCTAATTTTTTAACGATGAGGGCTCGGAGAGTTTCCTTTCTACCCCGATCTGAAATCGGTAAAAAAACGACTTTCGGATACAACGGACTTTTTAATCTAATGACCAAAAAGGATTAGAATTCATCGGAAACCGATGCGTAATGAAATGGAGCAGCGATCAGATTTAATAATTAAAAATATCGGAGTTGATACGGGTGGCACTTTTACCGACATCGTGATGCGTATTGGTAGTGATCTGTTCACGCATAAAGTTCTGTCCACGCCGCAGAATCCTGCTCTCGCTGTTATCCAAGGGGTCAGTGAAATTGTGGGAAGGGTTTGTAACCCCGATGTCTCTACCGATGCTGAACAGTTAGACATTGTCCATGGATCGACAGTCGCAACGAACGCACTCCTTGAGCGCAGAGGTGCGCGTATCGCCCTCGTCACGACGAAAGATTTTGAGGACATTTTAGAGATAGGCAGACAGGCGCGTCCAAACCTCTATGATTTCTTCGTGGAACGTCCCGCGCCTCTTGTCCCTGCCGATAGACGCTTCGGTCTATCGGAACGAACACTACACACGGGTGAAATCCAGACTGAGATTGAACCAACCGATTTAGAGGCACTCGCCTCCGAACTCGCTACATTGGAACTTGATGCCATCGCAGTTTGTTTCCTCTTTGCTTACGTTAACCCACAGAACGAACAGATTGTTGCGAAGCACCTTGCACGGTTTGGTATACCTGTCTCATGCTCCCACGAAGTCTTACCGGAATATCGAGAGTACGCGCGTTTTAGCACGACTGTAGCGAACGCGTATATCCGTCCGACTTTGGAGCGTCATCTCTCGACCCTGACTGATTCTGAGCAGTTTCCAGCCTCCTTCCGTTTAATGCTCTCCAACGGGGGTTGTATGTCTGCAAGGGTTTTTCAGCGTAGCTTGCAAGCTGAAAACTTGCTATACAGAGGTGAGTCCGCCGGTATCCGCACAGTCCTTTCCGGTCCCGCTGGTGGTGTTATAGGAGCGTATCAAGTCGCCAAAACCGCTGGCTACGACCAAATCGTCACATTTGATATGGGCGGCACTTCAACGGATGTGAGTCTCTGCAATAGCGGTATCTCCTTCACGACCGAGAGCACCATTAGTGGACTCCCGATCAAGGTTCCACTGATTGATATTCACACCGTCGGTGCAGGGGGCGGTTCTATTGCGACTGTGGATGCCGGTGGCGCGCTCCGCGTCGGACCCGAAAGTGCGGGAGCAGATCCAGGTCCTATCTGCTACGGAAACGACGGAGAAGATGTCACAGTAACCGATGCAAATCTCTACTTGGGTCGCATCGCGGCAACCCAGTTTTTAGGGGGAGCTATGTCTCTTGATGCCGATAAGACGCGGACACACATTGAAAAATTTGCGCAGCGTCTTGGTGTACCACCACTGCAAGCGGCAGATGGTATTCTTAAGGTTGCCAACGCCGAGATGGAACGCGCCATCAAGGTCATCTCTGTGGAACGTGGGTTTGATACGCGCGATTTCACACTCGTCTCTTTTGGTGGTGCTGGCGGTTTACATGCCGCATTTATGGCGGAGAATCTCGGTATCAGGACGGTGCTGATTCCACCAAATGGCGGTTTGCTCTCTGCTTACGGAATGCTCTTTGCAGATGTCGTTAAAGATTATTCGCAGACAGTACTCTGGCAGTTTGAAAAGAGCCGCGAAGGTAGCGAAAATCTTGTTAAAGCGTTGAACACCGGTTTTGGCACACTCCTGACCCGCGCAGAAAATGAAATGGAGATTGAGGGATTTGCCTCTCACCAACTTAAAATTGACCGTTCACTTGATATACGGTATCAGGGACAGTCTTATGAGTTGAATATCCCCTGCCCCCCTGATAAGGGGGGATATGGGGGGTTGATGGAACATACGTCTTCAAACGAAATAGTGGAAACCCTTGTTGCGAAATTTCACGCTGTGCATGAGTTGCGGTTTGGTTATGCCCGAACCGATGCGCCAGTGGAGGTGGTGAACCTTCGGCTTACAGCCACTGGGGAAACCGACAAACCCCCCATCCAATCAGTTTCACTCGCCGATACTGATGCCTCTGAAGCGTTTACTGTCCAGAATCCTGTTATCTTTGAAGGTGAAGCACTCCCAACCGATTTCTACCGCCGTGAGGCGTTGCGTCCCGGCAATCGAATCGCAGGTCCCGCGATTGTAACAGAATTTAGCGCGACGACTGTAGTCCCGCCAAATTTCTCCGCCGTTGTTGATACCTACCAAAATCTTATTTTGGCAAAGAAATAGACGTGGGAGAATTTCTTATATTCGTTATCGGTTATCAGTTTTCAGTTACAAGAGGGTGTTTTTGCTTGGGTGTTTCCCTTATTAAACGAAAACCTCTTAACTGACAACTCTCACTGCGAGGCAAACTGAAAGGGTGTTTTTGATAGGGGTGTTTTTGCTGGGGCATTTCCCCTTGCTTGGGTGTTTCCTCAATTTCCCCATCGGAGCAACCCGCACTGACAACTATTAAAAGGAAAAGTTAAAAACATGAAAATTACAGATGTAAAAACGATTCTGACGGCACCGAATGGGACTCGGCTTGTCGTTGTTAAAATTGAAACGAGCGAACCCGGTTTATACGGCATCGGTTGTGCCACATTTACACAGCGTCCGCTCGCTGTAGCAACCGCTGTCGATGAGTATCTCAAACCCTTTCTCATTGGGAAAGATCCGGCAAACATAGAGGACATCTTCCAGACCAGTTTCGTCAGCTCCTATTGGCGGAATGGACCGGTGCTGAACAACGCACTCAGCGGTGTGGACATCGCTTTATGGGACATCATGGGCAAACGTGCCAATATGCCTGTCTACCAACTGCTCGGTGGTAAATGTCGTGAGGCGGCGACGCTTTACGCACACGCAGGCGGTGGCACTTTTGAGGAGGTCGAGGAGAGCATCCGCCGTTATATGGAGCAAGGTTATCGCTATGTCCGGGCACAGGTGGCAATACCCGGTTATTCGACGTATGGTGCAGGCAGTCGAAGGCGGAGTTCACCTGCTTTTGAACCGACCCCTTATGTCAATACCGTCATCAAACTTTTCGATCATTTGCGGACACAACTCGGCGACGAGGTAGAACTTTTACACGATGTGCATGAACGCATCCCGCCCATCCAAGCGATTAATCTCGCGAAAGGACTCGAACCGTATAACCTTTTCTTCCTTGAAGATCCGTTTGCCCCCGAAGATGTCGACTATTTCCAGTTGATGCGTCAACAAACGAGTATCCCAATTGCGATGGGTGAATTGTTCAATAACCCGAATGAATACGTCCACCTTATCAAGGATCGGCTTATCGATTTTATTCGAGTGCATATCTCTCAAATCGGGGGTATCAGTCCTGCGCGTAAACTCGCCGCGTTCTGTGAATTCTTCGGTATACGCACCGCATGGCACGGTCCTGGTGATGTCTCGCCGGTCGGTCATGCCGCCAACGTTGCCTTGGATCTTGCATGCTATAACTTCGGTATTCAGGAACAGCATGTTTTTGGTGATAACACCAAAGAGGTCTTCCCCGGTTGTCCCGAAATTCGAGATGGCTGTTTTTGGGTAAATGAGGTGCCAGGACTTGGCATTGATTTAGATGAAGAGCTTGCCGCGCGATTCCCATTTCCAGAGGATCCGCTCAACGGCAGTTGGGCACCCGTGCGACGGATGGACGGTACAGTTATCCGACCATAGGGGTCAATTTTAGGAAAAGTATAAGTCTCGATCCCGGACATAATAGGTGCGGTTTGATGAAGTTTCACTAAATATTTCGGTAATGCGATATTTCCCCCAGACCTGGTAGGTGCGGTTTGCAACCGCACCGGATTCCCCCAACGGAGCGGCTGATTAGTCATCGAACCCCAGTCGTTTTACCTCTGTTTGTAGGGATATCCCCGTCTTTTCACGGACCTGCTCTTGGATATACGCAACCAAATCCAGCACATCAGCCGCTGTTGCATTGTCGATATTGAGAATAAAATTCCCGTGTACCGTGGACACCTCTGCGCCACCGATACGATGACCTTTCAAACCGCTGATGTCGATCAGCCGTCCAGCGGAATCGCCGGGTGGATTTTTGAACATACATCCCGCGTTCTCTTCGGCAAAGGGTTGCGTTTCAACTTTCTGTTTGTAGAACGCTTGCATCCGTGCCGTGATTGCGTCAGCGTCCCCGGGTTCGAGTCTCAGCGTCGCGCCTGTAACACAGAAATAGGCGTCCAAACCGCTGCGTCGATATTCAAATTTTGCTTCGGCATGGGTTAAGTTGACGAGTTCGCCAGTGTCATTCATGACCGTGACATCTGTGACGACATCTCCAAAACTACTCCCCCATGCACCGGCGTTCATAATCAGGGCACCGCCAACGGAACCGGGGATACCGAGCGCGAATTCCACACCGCTCAGACCGCGTCGCGACATTGTTTTTGAGAGTCGCGGCAATGAAAGACCCGCGCCGACCGAAACAACCTTCCCATCAACCTGTAGTTTCGCTAACTCCCCGACTAATCTGACCCCGATACCGTTGAAGCCGGTATCGCTCACCAACAGATTTGAGCCACGACCAATGATTGCGACCGGAACGTCCCATTGCCGATGAAAACGAGCCACCGCTGCCAATTCGCTTACCGTACTAACTTCGATGTAGGCAGTGGCTTTGCCGCCGATACCGAAGTAGGTATGCTTTGCGAGGGGTTCCCCAAACCGGAGTGTTTTTGCTTGGGTATTTCCTGAATCCTTTACGATGTCCAGCAGTGCCTCTTTCCACTCCATATCGCCATTCCTCTCAGTGATTTTTAATGAACAATTCTCTCCGTTTTGGCGCGTTCCCTTGTCGGTGATTGTTCATCCCGTATTGGAGCGTCTATCTTGAGTTCCCCCCATAAGGTCGTAAGCGATTGTTGACTCGGTGAAAGTGCCACTGACTTTATAGGGAGGACCGCGGATGCGAATGCTTCTTGAGCCTCATTGAGGTTCTCAATGAATGCCCACCGGTATCGAAAGGGATTATCAAGATAGTCAACTTCGGCATGACCTTCGGCAATCATCTCAAGGTTTAGCATTCGTGTCCCTGTCGTATCGGCATAAAATACGTACACCATATATCTTCCATACTTTCCTTGTTTGATAAATGGAAATGTGTGTGTATCCTCAAAAAGCACGAACACGTCCTTTCCGTCGAGTGTGTCTTTGACGTGTTCTTTTGCCGCTGCTCCGAGTCTAAGTTGCCGTGCTTTCTCATCTTCCAAAAGGGTATCATAGTCCTCGTGGGCTTTCGTAACCCCTCTTGCTTTGAGTATGGCTTTCGCATCTGTAGTAAGTTTCGTTCCGCGACTGTTTTCAGGGCTATCTATGCCGTAAAGCCGTGTTTCGATGACCCCTTGGTCGCTGTAGGTGAAATCTATCGTGTCTCCATCTGCGACTTCCGCTATTTCGTAATACCTCGCTTGATTCGATGTGAATCGAATTGTTTTGTCCGCGGAATGGCAATGATACGAATCACCTGACTTGTGGCAACCGTCTGAGGCGACTTGTCGGTTATGCCCGTGGGCACTGTTTAATCCGACCAATGTGAGTAAAACTAAAAACCTTAACACTTTCAATCTCCTAATCCAAAATAGACGACCCTGCTTAGCGATCTCGTGATACGGTTTTGAAAGAGACTGCGGATCGCAAAGAAGGCAGATCCCCACCGACAAAAGACTCACGGAATTCCGATATATTCACCCGAATTAGCGGCAGAGTCTGTTTGAGTGCTCTTGATTTACCGCCTGGATACCACAGTGGGCTTTTTGATAATTTACGCATTTCCTTGAGAAACTTGTCATTAAACCTACAGAACCTACTAAGTAGCACCTTGAGTTATTATACCATATTCTTTAGAACGCTTGCTATGTTTTACTATAAGATGCTATAAACATATCCTCTCATTTGCGAAAGATTAAAAAAACGAACCTTTTCCGAACAGAATCTGACTAAAGAAGCGAAACCAATTTTGGGTCTATTATATCTGAGCATTGCGCACATAGGATGCAACAATCTAAAATTATTAAGAAACCTACTTTGGACAATGAAGGACTCTTAACGATTTTGAATCTGCAAGGACAACGGACGCAGCAGCTCAGATTCAATAATTAAAAAAAGGAGAAATGAAAATGAAGCAGAAATTTTTGACAATCGGTGCAATCGCAGTTATCGCAATCGTAGGTTTGTTTGTTTTTGAACACGCAACGTCGGCACAGCGTCCCGACCGGAACGCACAAGGTCAACGTGGAAACCGTCAAGGCGGCGACCGGGGTGGCAGGGGAATGATGGGGATGATGAACCCCGCTTCTTTAGTCGATGATTCTTGGATTGATTTGACTTTTACGTTGAAAGTCGATGATGAGACCCTTGTGAAAGCACGCCCTATCTATCAGACGGCTCGCGATAAATTTCAAGCGAAGATGAAAGAGGCACAAGCATCCGGCGATATGAGAGCAGCTATGGCGGACATGCAAAGTTTCGCTGCAACCGTCGGTCAAGAGTTCCAAAATGGCCTCAAAGAGGTGTTGACTCAAGAGCAGGTGACCAAGCTCAACGAATTGACGAAAAAGCGTCAGATGGAACAGCAACAACGTATGAACCGTTGGCAAGGCGGACGCCGCGGTGGCGGTGGCGGCGGTCAATAGTCATCACGCAGTAGCAAGCGCAAATTTCATTCGTTACTACACTCCCCCTTCCCAGTAACGGGTGGGACTCCGGTCGGGCTTTTGCCCGACCTTACTGCTTTTAAGCCGCTGTTTAGGTTCGGATGAAGGCGAGGTTGGAAGCGTCTTCAACTGGGTAGGCTGGAATCGGTTATCGCTAATTACCACTGCGCTGTTCAACCCAATCGAGAACCATCTCACGGTTTTCGGTATCCCCGTGTTGTTGGAACCAATTGGCGAGTTGTCTGCCGGTTTCAATGAGGCGCGAATTCATTTCTTTCGATTTACCAGATTTTTTGACAGAAGTCAATGCAAGTTGATATTTTTCAACGGCGGCAGTCGGTTGTTTTCGATGCATCAAGGCAATGGCAAGCAGGCATCGGACCTCGACGAGGGTATCCTCTCTCATTTTATTCCCACGTCTACGGATCAACAGGGATTCTAACGACAATAGATTCCTGAAGGCAGGCATGTTGATCGGGTCTTTTCGCAGGACTGTTTCAAAACCCGCGAACGCTTTCGCATGTTCACCTTCCACGAGATAGAGGTAACCAATAGTGTTATAAATTTCGATGTCGCGCGCAGATTCCGGAATCGCCTCAAATTCAGCGAGCGCTTCGGCGTGCTGTCGTTGCCGCATGAGAGCGTTGCCTCTTCGGATTTTCAGGTTAATCTGTTCTTCCTTTGCCTGTAGATTTTCTGGGGCTTGTGCCAAAACGCGCGATATTTCCATAGCGGCACGCTCGTAGGCTTCGACACCTTGGTATGCGTTCGCCAGACTCAACCGTAAATTCAGATCGGTAGGCACGAGTCGAAGTGCCTCTTCAAGCAATTGGATCGCTGTTGTATAGTCTCCCACATCGCTGAGACTTCGCGCATAGTGATGATAGGCGGCGATGAGGTTGTGTAAGGCATGTTCGGCGTTAGGATTGGCGTTGTAGACGTGCTGGAATACCGACAAGGCATCGGCATAATCGCCTTTTTTGAGATATAATTCCCCAAGTAAATTGCGAATATGCATTTCGTGTGGATGGAGTTTCTGCAATTCGAGATACGCCGCCACGGCTTCATCTAATTCACCTGCTTCGCTATGTGCCTTCGCCTTTCGGGTAAATGCGTCACTCAGATTGACTCGGGCAATTTGGAGCGTCGGCATCAACCGCAAAGCGTTGCGATACGCATCAATCGCCTCGTCCCATTTCTCACGGTTTCGTAGCGATACACCGTAATTGTTATAGCATTGTGCGAAGTTTTGTTGTGTCAGTGCATCGACAGGATTAAGGTCAATCGCTTTCTGATAGTAGCGGATCGCCTTTTCAAATTGTCCGGCTTGGGCGTATCCGTTGCCCATGAGTTGATAAGTCGGCGCGTTGAGAGGCTCTATCTGTAGCACCTTTTCAAAGGTGGTGGTGGCAGTCTCAAAGTCTTTTGATGCCAGTGCTTTGAAGCCTTTGGCTCGGAGGAGTTGATGTAGGTTTCGCCGTGCGGCTTTGTGATAGGGCGCGATGTGGAGTGCTTTTTCAAACGCTTGTATTGCCTTCTCAGCATCTTTTTTCTCATAATAGAAGATGCCGAGTGTGTTGTAATCCGTTGGCGACGGCTTCTGAGTTATCCGTTTCTCGAGGAGGGCAATTGCCTCATGCGTCCTGTCTGTTTCGTGGTAAACTTGGATCAGTTTCTCTATTGCGGGTTGAAATTTAGCATCTAACTGCCTGCAAGTTTGAAAACTGTCGATTGCGGATGCTATATCGCCTTTATCGAAGTAAATAGCTCCGAGTAGATAGTGTGTCCGCAGTCTCATTTGAGGATCAGCATAGGGTTTCTGTTCAATCTCGGTTTTCAGGACCTCGATAGCGACATCGTGTTGTGGTGTATTCAGGGGCGTGTTATAGAGTTTCCGCAGCGTGACGATATCGCGGTCAGATGGCTGTTGTGCCGTCGCTGTCGGATAACAGATGTCTCCGGGATGCGGGCTGTGTCCCCACAAGCCGATTGCGTGTCCGAATTCGTGGACGCACACTGTTCGCATCTCTTCCTGCGACAGTTCCCCGACAGTTGCATCCCCTTCTAACATGAGGATAACCTCGACTGTAAAACTGATCTCCTCTACTGTTTCGGTCGATCGGTCTTCAACTGCAGTGATAGAACCTACTTCTAATCCGTTAGAAAAGGTGCCGATTTGGACGCTATCTTTGAGGCGTGTTAACTCTGCACTGCCGAGTCTCGTATCCTGAAAATCGGCGAGGAGACCGGTGTAGCCCCAGCTGACGCGAATGTCTGCATTCTGAGGTATCTCGGTTTCTTCAAATAGGATAGCCCCATCACTGGCGGTGTGCCATGCTTGCATAGCATATCGGATTTCAGGTAGGTATGGACTCTCTCTTAGGATAGGGGAGATATATACCCGAATCGGCATATCTGTAAAACGGGTAATCCTTCCTTGAGAGAAGAGTGTAATGTGGTCGAAATAGTCCACGTTAGGTGACAGAGGAGCTTCCTGTGCTGTTACGGGTGTTGTGAAAGCAAATACTATGAAGGTAACAACGAAAAATGTTTGTAAAGTTCTGGTTTGCATAAAAACTTTTTTCCTTTTCCGCGATGGACTAACTCCGACTTGCCAGTTTGTTTGAGAAGATGCTGATCAGTCCACCTAACATCATATACCCAAAAATGACTTCCAATGTAACGAGAAAACGCGCTGCGGCATTGTCGGCGACGACATCTCCGAAACCGAGCGTTGTGAAGGTAACAATGCTGAAATAGAAGCAGTTCCAAAACGTTAGCGGCTCACCACTATAAGTACCCGTCGATTGATAGAAACGAGGGGTCCAATTTTGCATCCAATCTGGCACCCACGCCGGAAGTGGCATGTAAGCAAGCGCGAACAGAAACGCAAAGAAAAGAGACCAGAACGCCCAAAGTGTCAGACTCCGACCGTAGTCAGAACTCCATCGCCATAACTTTGCCAATATTGGATTTGCCTGATTGAATTCACGTATGAACTGCTGGTCGGCGACGTACCTCTTGAAAAAAGGACTCGCAACTTCGTCTATATGGCGACTGTCTAAGTAGAATTCAGTCGGACGATGCTGTTTTCTGCTAAGTTTGGCTTTCACGGCGTGGAAAAGTGTATTTGGGATATACTTAACGTCGCGGAAAGTAGCGACAGAGACAAACTGTGCGGCAGTAAAGTTGGCGGTACCGAAACATGTGGCGTTGTTGAACGCTATCGTTTCAGAAAACCAGGTCCCTGTGCAGTCAAGAACGCCTTGGAACAATACACGCCGAAAATTGGCTTCAGTGAAGAAGTTAGCCTCATGAAAAACTGCGTTTTCACGGAATTGAACCCTATGGAAATCAGCGACATTGTGAAATCTCGCCCGCCAAAAACTGGCACTCCTATGGAAAATCACACTGTGAAAATCGGCACGTCTCTGAAAGATGGCTTCACGGAAGGCACAGGTGCCGTGTAGAATCGCTTCATCGAAATCGAGGTCTGCCTCAAAGAGGGTACGCCGAAAATCCACCTCTTGTTGGAAGACGACCGTCCGGAAATTAACGATGTTTTTAAACGTACACCCGATGCAGGAGAGTTTCTTATTCAGAAGGATCCGATCCTTTTCATCCCGCTCCAATTCCAGAAAAAAAAGATCAACAACCCCTTCGATCGTGCAATTCGTGAAAGTAACGGATACGGCATCGCTTTGCAATGCGTCAAGGAAGGTTTGTGCTTTGATTGTTTCTCCGTGCTTCTCGTACATCTGTCTCTTTGA
This sequence comes from Candidatus Poribacteria bacterium, assembly GCA_965208635.1. GTDB lineage: Bacteria > Poribacteria > WGA-4E > WGA-4E > WGA-3G > WGA-3G. The sequence continues at coordinate 1,760,307 of OZ242349.1, read as the reverse complement.
CCTTGATTTTGTGTTGCATATAATCGGGTGGGCGGTATGCGTTGTGTTAAATATCTGAAAGAAGGTCGGCAAGTGGATTCTGGAGGATCGATTTCCTTTTGGGTTGGACAATGGAACGGCTTATCCCATCTTTAAGATGATAAACTTCCACATCTTCAGGCATTAACCAACATAACTTTGGGACACGCGGCTCCATTTCAGCAGCAGCTCCTGGATTCTTCTTTGACCGTCGTCCGGCGGTTAGGAGCTTTTTAAGGACCGCCAAAAGGTACGGGCTATGGGTTGTCATAACAATTTGGCTATCAATGTGATTTCGCATCAAGGCAATGATGTGCATGAGGTGTTTCTGGGTTGTTGGATGAAGGTGTGCTTCGGGTTCTTCAATGACACGAAAAACCATTTCGTTGTAGAGCATACTCATGAAGGCATCTTGTAGGATTCGAAGGAGATTTTGCTGTCCTGTCGATGCGTTTTCTAAAAAAGTTGTGTTCTCACCGGTTGGGTGCGAAAAAAGTCGGGATTGAGAAATTTTGTCTATTGTTTCATATTCACCGTTTAAGATGAGGGAAATCTTCTGGAGCAGAAACTCTATTATCGGTTTATCGACTGCTTCCGATTCTTCCTCAGCTCTTTCATCAAAAAGGTTCCGAAAATTCTGTGTGCTAAAGGCATCAAGGAATTCTTCATTTTTTTCCAAGAAGCGTGCGATGAGATGAAGATTGGCACGTGAACGGGTTGCAGCACGTGTATGAAGATCGCTTTTTATGCCACCGTAGAAGATTCTTTTAAGGGCATCTGGATAGTTAGTAGCAATATTCCTATCTGCCGGAATAAAAAGACTGTCACGGTGTTTACCGGCTAATTTCTCAGTGATGTCGCTCATTCCGATCGCCATATTCAGGATATAGTGGAATTGATCGGTGTTTTTATTTTTTTCAGGATCATCCTCTGAAGGTGCATCTGTTTCTTCGGGTGAGTCGGGTTCCGTTGGGGCATTATCGGACTGCTTTGTATCAATGCTTTGTAGTCTCTCCAGTAGATTGTAACAGAGATCTTCAACTTCGTCCATAACGATGGGTAATTCGATATGGAGCGATTTCTCATCGGTTAACGTCAACCTGATGGCACTTTCGGCTGTATAATAGTAAGTGATTTCAAAGTGGCGATCGGCTATCGACGGGGACCCTGTCGGTTTTCGTTCAACTTTCACGTCCGCTTGCTGACTGCTATTCGGTTTTGGAAACCCTGTGGCATCCCCAAAAAACTCACGGAATTTACGGGCAATTTGCGTCCGAAACACTGTTGACAATTCTTGTCCGGGTGTTTTCAGGTGTTCTGGTGGGTAGGAATTAATTTGTCTGATGTATTGACGAAAATCACGGATTAACTCTTGGAAAAGGTAGAGCAACTTCGCGAGGACGCTTTTTCCGCTGGCAGTTTCACCGATGAAAACCACCAAGGTTTTATCCATATCGATTTCTGCTTCGCGGATATTTATGAAATTTTTGACAACCAGTTTAGGCATGGAGCCTCCAAGGAAGGGATAGGATGTCGCTTGCGAACCGATTGAATGGTCGGTTTCCAAGCGGAATAACAAGCAATCTTTCGCACAGTACGCCATCACGATGATCCTGATCGCGTGACTGCCGAGTGGTTAGCTGGGGATTTGTGTCCATCCCCTGCTTGTCCGGATTGCATCAATGGCGATTTGATAACGCCAACCATCTTGAAAGGTCAGATAGGGTTCGTGTGGACGGTTCTCGATAGCCGCGAGAAAGTCTCGAACAAGTGCGACCCATTTGTTTTGGATGTCGTCACCAATGCGCGGTAGTGCCTCGGTGAATCGTTTCGGCACGGGCAATTCTTCAGCTGTATCGTCAATATTTTTCGGTGTTGTTTGCGAGTCCATAGTGTACAGCACAATCGGAGATAAAATATGTCTGCCTTGCCCGACAAGTGTCCCGTTACTGCCGTAGAAATACCACCCACCGATAGGGGTCTGCGTTGGCACACCCGGATGCGTCCGCATGGTCACCAAGATTTTTTGTGAAAACTTTGATGCCTTGGTAGGATCCGGTGCCATCCAGAAAAGTGCCGAGAAATCACCCTCTGCATCGCATACCTGCCACTCAAATTTGGATGCTTCCTTGACCGTGAGTTCTTTACGCGCCCACACTCGAAAGTCGCGAATTTCCGGCACAACGGGGGCTTCTCTGATGACTGTTCTCGCTTCACCTATAGCGGAGACAATCTTCATACCTGTCATCCGCTCCAACATACCCAGTTGATGCGTGAGTCCGTTGTTCAGGACACCGCCACCATGGGCTAATGAATGCATCCAATTCCACGGTTTTACTGTCTCGGAAGAGGTGCTATTTGTAATCCGACGGTTATATCCAATGTCAACTTCTTTTACTTCACCGATGACTTTTTGCTGCGTCAGCAGTCGATGCATATAGGCGACACTCGGATCATATAGATGTGTTGCCGCGAAGCCGTGCTTCAGTTCTGTGTCTTTGATGAGGTCGTAGATATATCCTGCTTCTTCCGCGGTGAGTGCTAACGGTTTTTCGCTAATGATGTGGCATCCGAGGTCCACTGCTAATTCGATAACTTCGGTCCGCAGAATCGCGGGTGTTGTGAGTGCGACAATATCCGGTCTGTGTTTCAACAGGCTTTTACGCCAATCGGTTGAAGCCTCAGCTACACCTAATCGAGAGGCAACCTTTTGCACGATCTCTGGTTTGCGGGCACAGATAGCCAAGACTTCAACACCATAGTATTGAAACGCTTTTGTGTGACCCTCGGCTGACCAGCCAGCACCAACGACAATCGCTTTTAATTTTTTCATCCAGTCCCTAAGTCTGAATCGAGTGCTTAAGAAGCGAGGTTTCTTGGAAAACACCTCACCAGCAGCGCACCAACCGTTCCTCAACAAATAGGCGCGCTTACAAAGCGCGCCTAACAGTAGATGTTTCAGGTTATGCCAGGAGCTCCCTGACAACGCGCGCTCTTTCCTCAACGCCCGTTAACCGATGGTCAAGCCCTTGGAACTTAAAGGTTAACCGCTCGTGGTCGATGCCAAGTAGATGGAGAATCGTGGCATTTATGTCCCGAGCAGAGACAGGATCTTTGACGATGTTGTAGCTAAAGTCATCGGTTTCGCCATGAACGACACCCCCCTTAATACCGCCGCCAGCCATCCAACGTGTAAAGCATTTCGGATGATGGTCACGCCCGTAGTTATCCTGACTGAGTTTGCCTTGGCAGTAGACAGTTCGTCCGAATTCGCCGCCCCAGACAACTAAGGTTTCGTCCAGCATGCCACGTTGTTTCAAATCCTTGATAAGTCCAGCCGAGGGTTGGTCTATATCGCGAGCTTGATTGCGGATGTTCTTGGGCAGTTCGCCGTGCTGATCCCAGCCACGGTGGAAGACTTGAACGAGGCGGACATCGCGCTCCATCATCCGACGTGCGAGAATACAACAATTGGCGAATGTACCCGGAGTTTTGACCTCGGGTCCATACATCTCTAAGACGTGCTCAGGTTCCTGAGACAAGTCCGCAAGTTCAGGGACACTCGTCTGCATACGGAATGCCATTTCGTATTGTGAGATACGGGCATGCGTTTCAGGATCGCCGACTTCCTCGTAGAGTTCCTTGTTGAGTTCAACGAGGGTGTCTAACATCCGTTTCCTGGTCTTTTCATTCATACCTTCCGGGTTCGAGAGGAATAGGACAGGATCACCTTGGCTGCGAAGTAGCACGCCTTGGTGTTCTGAGGGGAGGAAACCGGAACCCCAAAGCCGATTATAGAGTGCCTGCGCGCCCTTCGGACCGCTCCACGTAGCGTTCATCACAATAAAAGCGGGGAGATTCCTGTTTTCACTACCGAGTCCATAACTCAGCCATGCACCAAGACTCGGTTTGCCGGGACTTTCATCGCCGGTACAGAAGAAGGTGATAGCAGGGTCGTGGTTAATCGCTTCAGTGTGAACCGTCTTGATAACCGCAAGGTCTTTCGCCACCGATCCGGTGTGCGGTAACAGTTCGCTCATCCAGACACCGTCACCACCATTGTCGTGCTTCTTGAATTCAAATATAGAGGGCGCGATTGGGAACTTATCCTGTCCTGAAGTCATTGTTGTAAGGCGTTGACCCATCCGGACGGATTCTGGGAGATCCGTATCGAACCATTTCCCCATATTCGGTTTGTAGTCGTAGAGATCCAACTGGGACGGGGCACCGGACATGAACAGATAAATAGCACGTTTTGCTTTCGGTGCGAAGTGCGGTAACTCTGGTAAACCGCCAAATCTCGGTTTTGCTTGACTTTCGAGAGCGTTGACAACAGCATTTGGTAGTAGTGAAGCAAGTGCCACACCGCCGAGACCTGACGCGAATTTACCAAAAAATTGGCGACGGGTTTCGAGTTTCAAATATTCCTTAATTGGGTCCATGATCTATCTCCTTGCTTAATAGTTGTTGGTCGTCGGTTGTCAGTTGTCCGCTCAGAGGTCTCCGTGTAACAATTCACTACTTCTTGGAGTACTCCAAGTTTGGGGTGATTGTTACAAAAACGGCTCTTAACTGAAAACTGATAACCAATAACCGACAACCATTTTACCCCTTATTCAGGACTTCGTCCAGGTTGAGAATCAGGTTTGCAATCATTGTCCATGCAGCGACTTCGACTGCGTCTAAAGTCTCATCAGGTGACGATTCACCGACTGCGATGAGTTCTTTGGCTGCTTCCGGATTTGCCTCCAACTCTTGGTAGTGAGCTTGGAATGTTTCCAGTAGCAGTGCTTCCTCCTTCGGCTTCGGAAGGCGAGCGGTTGCCGCCTCAAAGATGTAGGCGATACGCGCTTCTACTGTTTCGCCTCCCTCCTTAATGGTGCGCTCTGCGAAAGCACGCGCCGCTTCAAAGAACTGTGGATCGTTCATCAGCATTAACGCCTGCATCGGCGTGTTGGTACGTTCACGGCGGATTGTGCAGGCTTCACGTGACGGCGCATCCAGGATGTTCATCTGTGGCGGTGGTGCGGTGCGCTTCCAGAATGTGTAGAGACTCCGGCGGTATACCTTATCAGCACCGGTATCTTTAACGAACGTGTCGGTATTGGATCCGGTAAACCCGACGGCTTTCCAAAGTCCATCCGGTTGTGGTGGTTTGACACTTGGACCGCCAATTTTAGTATACAACAAGCCGCTGAGGGCAAGCGCGTTATCTCGCACAATTTCGGCATCAAGCCGGTACCTTGGACTGCGAGAGAGGAGTTCGTTATCTGCATCGCGTTCCAATTTTTCCGGAGTAACTTGTGCGCTCTGACGATATGTTGCTGAGGTGAGCATCAATTTGAGCATGGCTTGAATATCCCATCCCGATGCAACAAATTCGGTCGCAAGCCAATCGAGAAGTTCTGGGTGCACCGGTGGGATGCCTTGTGTCCCGAAATCTTCTGATGTTTTCACAATCCCCGTCCCGAAGACGTTTTGCCAAAATCGGTTAATCGTGACACGCGCTGTAAGCGGATGTTCCGGTGAGAGCAGCCACTTTGCAAATCCGAGACGGTTCGGTGTTGCATCTTCTGGCAGAGGTGACAACACTGCCGGGGTTTCGGGATAAACCTGTTCCTCCCGATGCTGGTATTCACCGCGTGCTAAGACGTAGGCACCTCTCGGTTCCTCTCGCTCTTGCATGACGAGTGTAGTTGTTACCGAAGCATCGAGTGTGTCCCGCTTCCCTTGAACTTCTGATAAGTCAGCAAAAAGCGTTTTCAGATCCGCGAAGGCGCGCTTGGTATTTTCGTTGATGCTCTTATCTGGCGTGATGTTCTGCCTGTAGAAATCTCGGATCTGTTCCGTCTGTGCGGTCTCGCGTTCGCCGCGAGGCATCCCAGCGATATCGACAATATTGGCTGGCACCATCGGTGGCGCGCTTTCAATACGGAAGTAGAAACCGGACGGACCCGAGTAGTTGACAACTTTCAAGAGCAGTGTATTGTTACCGGGCTTGAGATTGACCTGCACCTGCTCTTGGTCGACAACTGCATCCCGCTGAACGTTTTTGGCAAGAAGTTCTGTACCATTCATCCAAACCTTCAGGGCATCGTTGCTTCCGATGTACAGAAGTGCTTTCTGTTGTGTAACAGAGGTTATGGTGCGGGAGAGGTAGGTCGCACTGTTTTCGCCAACGATGTCGTTATGTACCTGTTCGTCAACCCAATGTGTCTGCTTCTCCCATTTGATGGTTTTACCGTTCACCTCAAATGTATCGCCTGTGTTGACGTCTTTCGTTTCAGGTTCGTAGATTTGATAGAAAGCGAGATTCCCGTGCTCAGCAGTGAACGGACCGGCGGAATGCCAGTCACCTAAGGTAATTTTGGAACCGATGGGATAAATCGTTGTGGTATCCGTAAGAGCGAGTCGGAATCGTCCAAGTTGCTTGTGCCGCAAGTCATATTCGTGCTTGAGGCGGACTTTCAATCTACCGCCCTCCATTCCAAAAGGTGCAGCGACAAGGAAGATGGCTTGCCGATTTTCACTCTGTCTGTCAAGTGCCCATCCGGTTTCAGGTTTATCGTCAATCGCATTGGCAACGACACCATCGAGGTTGTTTTCCCCAAGTGCTTGCTCGTGGTCTGCCCAGGCATGCACGACTTGGATACGTGTCCATGGATCGTCGGTATCGGTAGTTTCGGTCTCGCCTTCTACGCTTGCATCCCCTGTTAATGTGCTTTCCGTTTGCGCTTCGGCATCGACATCAACGGTGGGTGTGCTTCCGGTTTCTGCCTCAGTGTCGGCATCAGCGACAGGCGCACTTCCCGTTTCCGCCTCAGTATCGACATCAATGGTGGTTTCGCCTTCTACCTGCGTCTCAGCGTCGTTATCACTGCCTTCCTCTGTCGGAGAGGCATCGCCTTCTACAGATGGCGCAATGAAGAGCGCGAAATCCGTCAAAACGACATTGCCGTTATCACTCCTACCGAACCCACTTTCTGGCAGGGACTCATGTGTGAGACCTTCTAAACGAACGGCACTCCATTGGTTTCCGGGTGGTATTTCAACAGTAACCTCGTAGATCTCCTGTTCAGGGTTGTTGCCACTGACTAATATGGAGTTGTCCTCTAAAACTTCGAGTGTCGCGTCGCCTTTTGAGTAGAGTGAGGTCGGTTCCAGCGTCGTCCAGTGCGGTGTCCTATTTTCCCAAGCGATTTGGGTCGCATCTATTTCAGGGATAGACGCTTTCGTCTGCGCGTCCAGTTCGGCGATCTGTTCATCGAACGCGGCGAGTTCAGCTTCCTGCTCCGGGGTCGGTAACTTCACAACAGGCGGAGAATCCTTGCGGTTGCCATCCATAGCCTTTTCAGTGATGTTGTTGAAATAGGCGTAGAGTTGATAGAATTCCTTCTGCGTGATCGGATCGTATTTGTGATCGTGGCACTGCGCGCATCCGACAGTTAATCCCATCCAGACAGTGGAGGTTGTGTCGGCTCTGTCAATCGCGTATTGGACATAGTATTCCTCATCAATCGAACCGCCTTCACTCGTCGTGACATGGCACCTATTAAAGCCTGTAGCGATCTTTTGTTCAAGTGTTGGTTCCGGCAGGAGATCTCCCGCTAACTGCTCAGTTGTGAACTGATCAAAAGGCATATTTTGATTGAATGCCTCGATAACCCAATCACGGTAGGGCCACATTTCACGATAGTTATCTAAGTGGAGTCCGTGCGTATCGCCGTACCGTGCGACATCTAACCAGAAGCGTCCGAGATGTTCGCCATATTCCGGCTTTGCCATGAAGGCTTCAATAACTTTTTCGTAAGCGTTGGGTGAATCGTCTGCAAGGAACTCGTGAATTTCCTCACGCGTCGGTGGTAAGCCAGTGAGGTCTAAACTTAAACGTCGGATAAGCGTTCGTTTATCGGCTTCATTTGCGGGTTGTAGACCCTCTTTTTCGAGGCGTGAAAGTATGAACGCATCAATGGGGTTTCGTACCCAATCTCCGTTCTTGACCGCTGGTGGCATTGGACGGACGGGTGTCGTAAATGCCCAGTGTTCTTCCCATTTCGCGCCTTCGCGAATCCACTGTGTAACCGCTTCAATTTGTGCCGGTGTCAGCGTTTTATTGAAATCTGCTGGCGGCATGCGATAATTGTCATCGTTGGAGATGATGCGAAGGTGGAGTTCGCTCTCTTTTGGTTTACCGGGAACGATTACAGGGTATCCGCTCGGTTCAGAGAACGCCCCTTCTTTCGTATCGATCCGTAGGTTCGCTTGCCGAGTGTTCGCGTCTGGTCCGTGGCACGCATAACAGTTATCCGAAAGAATAGGGCGGATGTCAAGGTTGTAATTAAGGGGGGTTTGTGGTGTTTCGCTCTGTTCCGCGAGGACAGTGGGAAGTCCTAAGACGGCGAGGTAGAAACATACCAACAAGGTTCCCATGAGGGGAATCGTATTCTTAGCAGTCTTCACTGGTATTCTCTCCCTTTGCTGACGAAGCCCTTCAATTGGAAATTGAACAGCGACGGCCAGCTTTCAGCGTTGTAGACAGCAGTTCGCAAGTCGGCTGATTACAAATAAAGTACAAGCCGCGACTTGCCATAGTAGAATTAGCAATTGTGACGCTAAATCTGTCAAAAGGTTTAGCACTTCACCTATAATTTTACGGTGAGGTTGCTTTTTTGTCAAATATTTCGCGCATTGGAGTCAATATCTTGTTTATACTAAATCCTAAGAAAAGTCCTACTATGTGCCGATCTTCTCAAAGATGATAACATGCTGCCACGGCAAGTCGTGAAGCGTTTCTACCCACACAAGTGGGTGTGGTGTCGCCTCCTTAATCACCTGTAACTCGCTCATCTTGTGCAAACGCTTGATCGGGACACTCCGATCTTCGGCACGATATTCGACAAAAACGACCCTACCGCCCGTTTTGAGTCCACGACAGATGTTCTGCAGCATCTCATACGGATGTGAAAACTCGTGATAGACATCCACCATAATCGCCAAATCTACCGATTCCGGCGGCAGTTTCGGATCGGTAATCGTGCCCAACACCCCTTTGATATTGGTAATACCTTCTTCTGCCATCTTTTCAGCAAGGATGTCAAGCATCTCCTGCTGAATTTCAACACCGTAGATGGTGCCTGGCTCACCGATTTTCGGCGAGATGCGTCGAGCGATATAACCCGTGCCGACACCGATATCTGCGACGACATCTCCTTCTTTGAGTTTCAGTAACTCAACGAGGAGGATCGGCATTTCTTCGTGTTCACGTTCCGGACGTTCCAACCATTCTGCGCCTTGGTGTCCCATTACACGAGAGATTTCGCGGCCCATGTAAAATTTGCCAATGCCGTCCGGACTGCGTTTGCCCTGTTTATAGATTGTACTCGCTGGACGCGTAGGCTCGGTTTCTGATTGCGACTCACCGCGTGGCACTGTTGCCACATGATTCAACAGGAGCAACACACCTATAATGCTTAGGGAGAGTTTAGGGATCTTCAAAGACCCGCGGCGCGCTGCTGTAACTTTCCAACGATTTTTGAGCATCGCGTTACCACCTTCCGAGGTAAAGTGCCCGATTTTCCATCGGCATCGGCACCCGAACCCCCTGCTGTCGTTGCGAGTCAACTATTGCGAAAACCATCTCAGTGCTTCGGTGTGCAAGGCGAATGTTGCCTTGCGTCTCGGTATCGGTCTCAATCGCATCGACGATATCTTCAATACAACCCACGGTGCCACTCTTCCGTTCATAGGGTGGGAATTGCGCTTCTAAAATCTCGTTAAACTGTCCTTGCCGTTTGCGGAGGTAGAAACCGAGCCCGTTATTGAGTGCCCGAACTGTGCCTTCGCTACAATTCACCTCAAATTCGTAAGCCGTGCCGGGAATGCTGATGCCGTTAATACCGTTCTGGAAACGGATAAATCCCATAACAATACTGGGATCGGTTTCAGTGCGATTATCCGCAAAATCGGCATCGTCAACCGCAACGTTGCCTTGCACGTATTCTATTGGTGAATCGCTTGCCAGGAAGAGAAGCATATCCGCCGCATGCGTATATCCCCAGAGAGCAGAGCCACCGCTATAGGCGATAATAGAGCGTCTTTCGCCAAGTTCACCACTTTCGAGGATCTCGCGCATTTTAATATAGCCTGGGGTATAACGGCGCTGCGTGCCGAGATTGAATTTGACGTTATATTTTTCGCATACCTCTACCATGGCATCTGCCTCTTCCATAGAGGCACAAAGCGGTTTATCGCAGTAGATGCCTTTTACACCGTTTTCTGCGGCGAATTGCGTGATGTCGGCATGGTTACCCGGACGTGTAGCGATGCTGACAATATCCGGTTTCTCTTCAAGGATCATCTCTTGGTAGTCTAAATAGTACTTCGGGATATCCCATTTATCGCAGACGTATTGCGCCTTCTCTTCGACGACATCTGCAGCGGCGACAATGTTTGTCCGCTCAAAGGCAGTATATCCCGCGGCGTGGGAATACGGCAGCGCTCCGTGCGGTGTTGCACGGACTTCTTCATCGATTGTGCCGCCCATTCTACCACAGCCAACAATGCAAACACGATATTGATTCGTTCCCATTTTTTAATTATTCCTTGCGGTTAAACAACGTGCGTTTGGACTTTGAAGTGCGTTTCTTATATCCGCCTGCGCCGTTGTTGCAGGCTACGAGTTTGGTTCTAAAGAAACCCTCTTAACTGACAACTGACGACTGATAACTGAAAACTATCTTTTACCTTAAACGCTTAACGCTACAGCATCTTGTTTAACGATTTCTTTCGTATGTCCATAAGATGCGGTTTGCACCAGTTCTTGAACTTCGGGTGTTAAACGGTTGACAATTGGCTCCGGCAGACTTATCTGACCCTCATATTGCGGGCGGTATCGGAGAATCAGGAAACGTCTATCCCTATCCTTCGGCTTCCACCGCAAAACACCATGTGTCAACAGTTCAGAGATAACGACAAAATCACCCGCCTTCGGAGTGATATTGGTGAAAACGTCATCGGGTTCCGGGTCGATACCGTCGGGTCCCGGCGTTAGTAAATCTTCAGGTCTCTCAAATTTGCTCTTGTGCGAACCGGGGATAACAATGAGTCCGCCGTCGCCGGGTTGCACATCTGTCAGATAAAAGAACGCTACAAAGTCGTTGCAGTAGATGTGGCTGTTCTGAACTTCATAGCGGGTAAGCCAGTGTCGTCCCTCGCGGGCACAGTGCAAGCCTGACGGATTTGTCCCCATCGGTTGCCTGTCCGGGTTATGCTGTTCGAGTGTGAGGGTGCCAGTGACAAATCTCGGTTTATCGTAAGTGAATTCTTTGATAAGTGGCCAGATAGTTGGATGCACCGTCATCGCTTCAAGGGACCGGTCGAAGGCGAATCCGTGTTCGTATCTGCCACCTTTACCGGGGTCTAAGTCGCGAGGGCGCGTCGTAAATTCTTCAGGGCGCTCATCAAGTGGCATGTGGATGTACCTATCCACAGCCTCTTGTGCCTCCTTCAGAGCGTCCCCTTTGACCGCACCCTTGATGTGTAAATAGCCTGTGACATCGAACAGATAACGTTGTTCTGGTGTCATTTTTCACTCCCTTTATTAGCTGGACATGCTCTTTTTCGTAGATTATACACACGATTCCGATTTTCGTCAAAAGTCTTTTGTGATCAGAGGCATTCAATTCTCCTGTAGGAGGGGCGGAAACACCCCGGGGAATGCCACACGGCATTCATACCGTTGATTCGCAAAAACACTCCGATTCCCGACATACTCTGTTTTTCTCAGAAGATACGCTTGCAAATTGCCCTTTTCTATACTAAAATGTCTGAAAACGAAATAGAGGTTGTATATGAAACTCGGATTTGTGAGTGCAATTTTGCCAGAGCAGACGTTGGCAGAAGTTGTCCAGTTCGCCGCAGATACCGGCTATGACTGCGTTGAATTGATGTGTTGGCCCAAAGGAAAGGCAGAACGCCGTTACGCTGGTGTTACGCATGTTGATGTGGCGGAACTTTCCGAAACAGAGGCGGATGAAATCCTGCAATGCGTCTCGGATGTGGGAATAACGATCAGCGGGTTGGGCTACTATCCCAATCCACTAACATCTGACGCGGCGGAAGCGGCTATCTATAGCGAACATCTCAAAAAACTGATTCTGGCAGCAGAATGTCTCTCAGTGGACATCGTAAATACGTTTATCGGCAGAGATCAAACGCGCACAATAGATGAGAATTGGCACCGTTTTAAACAGGTATGGAAACCCATAATCCAATTCGCCGCCGACCACGGTATCCGCATCGGGATTGAGAATTGCCCAATGTTTTTCACCGAAGACGAATGGCCCGCTGGGCAAAACCTCGCTTATTGTCCCGCGGTTTGGGAGCGAATGTTTGAAGAGATTCCCTCCTCGAATTTCGGGCTTAACTTCGATCCATCGCATTGTATATGGCTCCAGATGGACTACCTTAAACCGCTCGTGACCTTTGCTGATCGAATCTTCCACGTGCATGCAAAAGACGCTCGGTTGGATAGGGCAAAGCTTGATGAGGTCGGCGTCCTCGCAACGCCTTTGTCGTATCATACGCCGAAACTGCCGGGATTAGGAGATGTCAATTGGGGCAACTTCTTCTCCGTCTTGAGCGATACCGGCTATGACGGGGCAGTCTGCGTTGAGGTAGAGGATCGGGCTTATGAGGAAACGTTGGAGATGCGGCAGCGTGCTTTAAGCCAAAGCCATATCTTCCTAAGGCAGTTTATGGGGCGAATCTGTACGGTATAGTCTCAAAGACTAAGCCCGTAAGCGAAGCAGAGGGGTTTTTGCTTGGGCATTTCTTCAGATCTACGCAAAGGAAGATGAAATCTAAGACTCACTTGACCGAACCGCAAGGTAAGTTAGAAAACTGGTTGGACACGGAACGTGAAGCACTGGAGCAAGTTGGCTTGCTCCGCCACCTCCGTACCGTCAGGAGTGCCCCAACGGGGACAATTAATCTTGATGGACGCGACGTTGTATTGCTCGGTTCAAACAACTATTTGGGATTAAGCACGCATCCGAAAGTTATCGCTGCTGCTGTCGAGGCGACACGAACTTTCGGCACCGGATCAAGTGGTTCCCGTCTCATTTCAGGAAATAGCGAACTCTATACAACCTTGGAAGCCAATCTTGCGGAGGCAAAGGGAACCGAAGCCGCGCTTGTTTTCAGTTCCGGCTATGCCGCCAATACGAGTGTTATTCCTGTGCTTGCCGAGGAAGGCGATCTCATCTTAAGCGATGCCCTCAATCACGCCAGTATCATAGATGGATGCCGTCTCAGTCGCGCCACCAAAAAAGTCTATCAGCACTGTGATGTGGAACACCTTAAAACCTTGCTATCAGAATCCTCTACGTTCCGGCGGCGGCTCATCGTAACAGATGGTGTTTTCAGCATGGATGGCGATATTGTTCCCTTACCCGATATTTGCGACCTCGCTGCAGGGCACGATGCAATGGTGTTGGTAGATGACGCGCACGGATTTGGTGTATTAGGGAGGGATGGAGGTGGCACCGCTGCACATTTCGGGTTGGAAGGAGAAAATATTATTCAGATGGGCACGCTCAGCAAAGCAGTTGGCGCACTCGGTGGATATATCGCCGGGAGTCGTCCCCTGATTGAGTTGCTTATTAATCGTGCCCGCGGCTTCATCTTCACGACAGGACTCCCACCGGCGACGTTGGCTGCTGCGAATGCCGCACTTGACCTCATCCGATCTACACCCGAATTACGCCAACGCCTGTTCTCCCATGCGAAGTGCCTCAAAACGGCGTTAATCGATTTGGGATATACCCTATTACCGAGTGAAACACAAATCCTACCAGTAGTGTTGCGGAGTCCGCAACGGGCGACACGCGTAGCAGAATCGCTACTTGTTGAGGGAGTATTCGCGCCAGCGATCCGTCCTCCAGCTGTGCCGCCTGAAACGAGCCGCTTAAGACTAACCGTCATGGCAACCCACACGGAAACGGAAATTCAACGTGCGATTGATGCATTTACAGCAGTCGTTCCCTAAATTTCATCTCTTGAATTTTTTCCCGCTTCATGCTAAACTAAAACAAATCCTAAGAAAGACGGTGATCAGAAATGAGCACAAAAGCACATATCATCGACTTTGAGAAACAGAACCCTATAGATCGGGGAACCGGTGTGAAAACCGTGCCGTTAGCCGGTAAATGGATCGATTCCACGTCACTCACCAATGGCGTGACAATGTTTGACCCCGGTGCCGCAATCGCACGCCACTACCACAACTGCGATGAATCCGTTACGATTCTTGAAGGCGAAGCCTCCTGCGAGGTTGATGGTGAAGTCTTCGCCATGAAAGCCTTTGACACGACATTCGTTCCCGCGGGTATCCCGCATCGGTTTTGGAATGAAAGCGATGCACCCATGAAAATTCTATGGACGTATGCTTCTGTTAGCGTGACCCGCACCTTTACAGAAACAGGCGAAACCGTGGAACACTTGTCACCGGGCGATCAGGCGGTTGTCAAATAACAACGACTGAGGAGACCTAAAATGTCCGTTCAAACCTATATTAAGGACAATCAAGCCGCGCTCTGTGCTTTGCTTCAGGAGCTCGTCAGGATTCCTACGGTTAACCCACCCGGCGAAAATTATGCCGAGATTGTTGGGCTACTGGACGCGAAGTGTCAGGCATTGGGGATGCAGACACAGATTGCCGGGGTCCCCACGGCACGTGCTGAACAGGTTATCCCGAACGCCGACAGCCATCCACGACTCAACCTCATCGCTCGTTGGGATGTCGGGGCAGAGAAGACGGTACACTTCAACGCACACTACGATGTAGTCCCCGTTGCAGGGGACTGGCGTTTCAATGATCCATTCAGTGGTGAGATTGATGGTGAGTGGCTATACGGGCGCGGAGCCGACGATATGAAAGATGCCATCGCTGCACTCCTGTTCGCAATTCAGGCTGTCCAAGAAACGGGAGTCAAACCGCAGTTCAACATCGAATGTTCTTTCACCTGTGATGAAGAAACCGGCGGAGAGTTAGGGGCGGGATATGTTGTTGAGGAAGGGTTAGTTAATGCAGATTATGTCGTCAATTGCGAGGGCGGTTCAGAAATGAACATCGGTAACGGGCATAACGGTGTGCTCTGGTTGGAGGTTGAGGTGCAGGGCAAAGCGGCACACGGGGCACAGCCAGATAAGGGGATAAACGCCTTTGAGAAAGCGGCTGAGCTCGTAACGGCACTCCAACGGGTTAAACGGAACCTGAAGTCGCCTGAGCGTGCCTTTAAACTCAGTGATGGCGGCGACCGGCATCCAACGTTAAATATCGGCGGAACGTTCCGCGGAACCGATGGTGATAAGGTCAACACCGTTCCTGCGCGTGTCACCTTCTCGATGGATAGACGGATTACGCCGAACGAAGAACTCGAATTTGCCGAACTCGAATTGCGGGAGGCAATTTCCGGGGCGTGCCAATACTATCCCGATTTGGTCGCAGAAGCGAGAGCCATCTTGCGAATTGAACCCTGTTTAACAGATACCGCTTCACCGATAGCGCAGGCGTTCGCTGACGCAGTGCGTACAGTCCGTTTCAATCAACCGCGGTTTAAGGGCACTACCGGATTTACAGACTTGCACTATTTCGTCAATACAGGCTTACCGGGAGTTGGCTACGGACCAAGCGGCGAGGGCGGACACGCCATCAATGAACGTGTGAATATTCCCGATCTGGTCAGAACCTCCGCTATCTACGCAACCTTCATGACGCGCGCTGAACTGTAAAAAATAATCCTTTCAAGATTTCAGTTTCTTTGTTGGTGAGGTTTCCAACGTTATTCTCTTTAAGGCAGTGCGCATGATAACACACCACCAAGTAGGTTTTGGAGGATCTCGCTTGAAGAAAAGATTCCAACGCCACATTGAAAATTTCATCTGCGCGCGTTGTGGTGCCTCTGTCAAGGGGAACGGCTATACCAATCACTGTCCAGAATGCCTCTGGAGCCAACACGTTGACGTGAATCCCGGCGACCGATCCGCGTCCTGTCACGGCTTGATGGAACCGATAGGCTTTACTATAAAACACGGCGATTATATCCTAACCCACCGCTGCACAACTTGTGGTGTAGAAAAAAAGAATAAAACATCAAAAAATGACAGCTTTAAGGCGATCCTTAGCCTACAGGGGGAATTAAATGTCTAAAAAAGGGATCCTCGCAAGTGTATCTATCTGTGTTGCTGTTGTTGCTGCTATCGTTCTGGCAATAATACTCTATTCAACTTCAGGCAAACTCAAAGAGACACAGGCGGAACTGGCTGCTACCAATATCACCTTGCAGAGAACTGAAACCGCAAAAGCCGATCTGGAGAAACAGTTAACCCAAACCCAAAGCACATTGGAAAAGACCCAAAGCACGCTGGAGGAAACACGTTCAGAACTCAGCCAAACGCAGGAAATATTGCAGAACGCAAGCGTAGCTGCTCGAAAGATCGCTGCCGAACGGAATGCACTCCAGCAGGACAAAAACGCACTTGAGCGTGAGAAGGAGAGTCTCCGAGCAAAACTGACCGAAATTGAATCGGAATTACAACGGATTCGGGTGCAGTCGCAACGTTCAATTGTCGCTATCCAAGAGAAATTTAAGGATACAGTCGGCGCGGTCTTGGATGACGCAGGGCGATTGAGACTTGATGTTAAAGGGAAAATCCTGTTTGAAACAGGCAGTGCAATCCTAAGCACGGAGGGGAAGGCACTCCTCGATGCGATTGCTGAGGAGGTGCTACTCAATACGAATTATGCGGATTACGCCGTGCGGGTTGAAGGGCATACCGATAACGCTCCCATTGGTGGTTCTGAACTCCGAAATTGGAACCTCTCAACCGAGCGCGCAATCGCTGCCGTGAAGTATCTGCAAGTACATGCGGAGGTCGATGCCCAACGCTTGGCAGCGACAGGATATGCGTTCTACCAACCCATAGATACTGCCGACACAGCCGAAGCGAAAGCCAAAAATCGACGAATCGAGATTATACTCGTGCCACCCCAGGATTTCTTATCCGAACTGCTGACATCCCTCCAAAAGGTAATGGAATCTATTGCGACGAAGGCGTCTCAGTAATCTCTTAGTCGTTCAATGTTGAGTTTATGATGCGTAGGTCGGGTAGAGCGTCAGCGAAACCCGACATCTTCAGGCATTCTTCATCGAATCCGAGAACCAACTCTCAAACACAAAGTTGAAGAACTACTCTGCTGTCTCTTTGTCACAGTTTACTATTTAGAACGCCCTGAAATCGCTCGCTTTGCTTCAATAGCGAGTTTTGTCGCTTGTTTAATCAACCGTCTCGTTTCATCAATTTGGTCGACCAGTTGCTCGTTTGTCCACGAAACAGCAGCGAGGTACCGCAATTCATCTGGACTGTTCAAGGTCTCGGCACCGAGTGCAAGTTGAAGTCCACTTGTGGTGATATATCGCATCCCGGCGTTCACACCTATCCCGTCGAATTCCACGTTCATTGTGATGTCGCCTCTCGCGAAAGCCGGTTGAAATTCTTTCCTTAGACCGACAAACAGACCCATAGGATTTTCTCCGAAAGCAAATCGCTGAGTACCAACGCCGATGTGTCCAGAAAATTGGTGAATCCGTGGCAGATTAAAGGTCTTACTGACAACGAGAAACGCCGACGGGTTTTCATTCTCTTCTGTTTCCGAGTCCTCCAAAAAAAGTTTAGTGCTAAGGGCCTCAATCCCTATCGCTACACTTGGGATTACCCCAACCTCTTGCTCTTTTAAAAGTTGGACTTTCAGGTTTATAGCTCGCTCAGTGGAAGGTTCGGATTCATGTTCGTTCCATAGATGTTCTAACCCGAATTCGACACGATCAAACAGTCCGAAGTTAAGGCGAATCGCGAGGAGATTGACGAGGGAGTTATTCTGCGCAGGTAAGGACATGTTTTCAGAGGGATGCTGGAAAGCAACGTACGTGCCTGCCCCGAATATCCCATGCCTTAGCACTTCACCCGTTGGAATATCCACCAATCCACGCTCTGTAAATATTTCTCCGCTAGCTCGATGGGGGATGGTGATAAAGGCGAGGAGGAGCAGAAGGAGCAAGATTTGGTATCTATAGTAAAGCCTAAAAATAAGTGGACACTTTAGGAAACACAAAATATCTCTCCCCCGCTGGCGAGGTTTCTAACCTCGCCTTCTGTTGGTGTCCAAATAATTATGCGCTTTGCTATAACCATTGGTATTATTCCATATACCGAATGCCGGAAGGCGTGCCGATGATGATTTTGTCGGCGCGATTGACAAAGATCCCATTCTCCACGACGCCGGGAATATTGTTCAGTTGCAACTCTATCTTTTCAGGGATAGGGATTCCATCAAAGGGGCAATCAAGGATATAGTTCCCGTTGTCAGTGATCAGTGGATTTTGTCTTCCGTCCTGAGTGGATGCGACACGTAAAGTCGATTTCCCACAAATCCGGTTGACTTCGGTTTGTGTCGCTTCCCATCCGAACTGCACAATTTCTACAGGGAGCGGAAAGGTCGTGCCGAGGACACGTGATACTTTGCTTTCATCGACAACAATTAATATTTTTTTCGATGCGTTGGCGATGATTTTTTCTCTGACAAGTGCCGCACCGCCGCCTTTGATGAGGTTTAGATCTTTGTCAACTTCATCGGCGCCGTCAATCGTCAAGTCGATACTCGGATGGGTGGCGAGTGTCACGAGGGGTATCTGTTGTGCTGTCGCAATTTTTTCAGTGCCTGCGGAGGTCGGAATGCCGACGATATCAAGCCCTGCCCGTACCATCGCTCCAAGTTTCAAGAGCGCGTAGTAGACTGTAGAACCTGTCCCTAATCCGACAATCATACCAGATTGGACACTCTCTGTCGCTTTTTCTGCGGCAATTTTTTTTTGGTTTTCTGTGTTCATCATACATATAAGTTTATCAGAGAATCGTCTTGAAATCAAGCCATAATCCGAACTTTGATGCCTGATGACTATGCTGCTGTAAGCGTGATCTGTGCCTACGATGCTTGTTGATCCCTGATCGCTAATCATTTGACTTATTTCACGGATTCTGGTAAAATAACCGTTATGAGGAACAAAATTCGCCATAGCCAGTTGGTAGTTGGGCAATTAGTCGCCGAACCCGGAACCCGAACAGAAGGACATATCAAGGTCGGCAGCATGCCCGATGGAACGGCTGTCCGACTGCCTGTTGTGCTCATCAACGGGAGGTACCCCGGCAAAACACTCTACATCCAAGCGATTAGCGATGGGGATGAACTCAACGGAATCGCCGTTATTCACAGAGTACTCTGTACGATCACACCGGAGCAGTTGTATGGGAAGATTATCGCTGTACCGCTCGTCAACTTCCACGCGTTTCACACGAAACAGGCGTTGAACCCTGTAGACAACCGCAAAATGAACCGCTGTTTTCCCGGTAGGCGCGATGGAACATCAAGTGAACGGATAGCATATCATCTCTTTCGGCGCGCCGTCCAGCAAGCCGATTACTGTCTCGATCTCCACCAAGGCGGTGTACATCCGATGATTGACGAGGTACGCGTACGCGTCGACGAGAAGCACACGCTTCATAGTGACTGCCTTGAACTGGCACGCGTCTTCGGTATAGGGCATATCCTCAATCAGAAGGGACCCGAAGGGCAACTCGCGCAAGCGGCACCAGAGGTTGGCATTCCAACGATTGACCCCGAATTAGGAGGCACTCACGGGTGGGATGCAGAGAGCATTGAGAAAGGAGTGCGCGGTGTGCTCAATGTACTCCAATATTATAAATTCATTGCCGGAACCCCACAGATTCCTCAACGACAAATCGTTGTCAAACAGTTCGTACCGATCCTCAGCAATGAAGGCGGATTTGTCTATTACAAAGCGAAATTATATGACCACCTCGCGATGTATCAACCGGTAGCAGACATCTGCGATGTGTTTGGCAATGTGCGGGAATCTATCCGGGCACCGGTCGATGGTGTTTTCTGGGCAAAACCCATCTATCCAATGGTCGCCAGCGGTGGGATCGTCGGCAAAATCGGCACACCGATCGAATATCTCTAAAAATCGCTTTATCTTTAGGAGGAAAGGGATTGCATAAGCAGAATCGCGAAGCCTTTATCGAAAAAATGGGACGTGGCGGGGTCGCTATCTTCGCCAGTACACCCCCCGCCATCTGGAATCACGACACCGAATATAATTATCGTCCCGATCCGAATTTTTATTACCTTACGGGGTTTGAAGAACCAGACTCGATCTGTGTCATCGCACCCGATCATCCGAAACATCAGTATATCCTGTTCGTGCGTCCGAAAGATAAGCAGGCGGAAATCTGGGACGGTAAACGCGTCGGGGTTAAGGACGCTCGTAAACGCTACGGCGCAGATAAAGCCTATCCGATAGAGAAATTCAGTGAGAAAATCGGGAAATACCTGCAAGGTGCCGAACGGCTTTACTACACCCTCGGTTCTAATCAGGATGTTGACACCGAAATCCTCGCGCGCTTCACGCAGTCCGTCAGATCGAGAATCCGATCCGGGAAAGGCTTTGATACGCTTGTCGATCCGAGTCCGATTCTCAGCGAACTGCGGTTAATCAAAAATGAGACCGAACTGCAGCGCACCCGACTGGCGACAGAGATTACCGTAGCTGGGCATGTCGCCGCGATGAAGGCAGTCCGTCCGGGGTTGTATGAATACGAACTCGAGGCTCTCGTTGAATCCACGTTCCGCATGAACGGCGCAAACGGCATCGCCTTTCCGACCATCGTTGCGAGTGGTGGAAATGCGACAACACTCCACTATACAACAAATGACTGCCGGATTGAAGACGAAACCCTCGTGCTCATTGACGCAGGTGCGGAATATGGTCGGTACGCTGGCGATGTGACCCGTACCTTTCCCGCAAACGGTACCTTCACGAAAGCGCAGAGAGAAATCTATCAGATCGTCCTTGACGCACATTATGCCATTATTGATTCTATCCGCCCCGGGGTTTCCATTGACGAACCTCACCAAAAATCGATTGCGTTACTAACGGAAGGAATGCTCAGTCTCGGCCTTCTCGAGGGAAAGGCAAAGAAATTGATAAAGAAAGAGGCATACCGGCAGTTTTACATGTACCGGATCGGACACATGCTCGGCTTAGACGTCCACGATGTCAATTGTGTCCACGAACCCAACGGCGATTTCAAAACCTTCCAGCCCGGTATGGTGATGACAATTGAACCGGGACTCTACGTCGCTGAGGGGACAAAGGATGTTCCACCCGCGTATCTCGGTATCGGTGTCCGCATAGAGGACGATATCCTTATCACTGAAGATGGTTGCGAAGTCCTAACGGACGGTGTCCCGAAAGAAATTGACGAAGTCGAAGCACTTGTCCAATCGACAAAGTGGTAGACACACTCCGTGTGCCGTTCATCCCGCCTGGACCTTTCAGTGATTTTTGAAATTGTATTTTAACTGGGAAAAACCGAGATGTTTGTGTTACAATTCTAAAAATTGGAGGAAACAAATGCCAAAACATGGAATTCCGAAGCAAAGAAAAATGAGAGGCATGAACAAGTATCAAAAGAACGCACATCGCCGGGGTGAAGACCGATTGCGCGGTAATGAGGTCGAATACTACCTCTCCCTCGCGTATTCTTCAAATCCTGATGATCGCGTCGAGGCGATGGACAATCTCTGTCCCTGTCATGTTCGGAAAAGCATCGACAAAGTCTGGGTAGCACTCTACAAAGGCTTGGTTGACCCTGACGTGCGCGTCCGGAAAGCCGCGTGGCACACACTTGACGACGGCGGAAATCCGAACGATCCGAGACTCCAACCGCTCCTTGAAAGGATCGCCAAAGAAGAAACCGATCCGAGGCTCCGCCAAAATGCCCTTGACCTCATTGCTGCCACCCGAAGGGTTGAGGAGCAGAAGGAAGTTTTGTTGGGACAAAAAGCGCATACCTTTTCTGGACGATGTGATTGGTGTGGCGAGCCAAACGTGCCGGTCAGTTATGATTACGAGACCGAGTTTGAGGCAAACGGCACCAAACGTTTCGCCTTAGTCTGTGAAGCATGTGAAGCCGTATAAAAGTTCAAGACTTAATAGGTCAGTCGTAAAAAATTAGGGCATCGTTTCTTTTTTTGAAAAAATAATAAAGAAAAATTGAGTCCGATGCAACAAAACAGATAACGTCCCAATTTTTGCCGCTTTTGAAAAAAAGTGAAGGGAAATCGATTTTGGTGCAACAAATCAGGCAACACCACAATTTACGAAAATGCCACACGCCAAAACCTAAACCCAGCGGGGTGAACTATCTACCTCACTCGGAATGCTCCAAAGTTTATGATTAGGTGAGGACGTGGGGAAACGAGAAAAAACGGTCCGATTCCTCAGACCAAGGCTGGAATTAACCAGAAACCCGCTCGTAATGTAATGGAGAGCG
Organism: Candidatus Poribacteria bacterium; assembly: GCA_965208635.1. Lineage (GTDB taxonomy): Bacteria > Poribacteria > WGA-4E > WGA-4E > WGA-3G > WGA-3G. The sequence goes on along the minus strand of OZ242349.1, from coordinate 1,737,816 downwards.
GCCCAGAGGCCCATAGTTAAAAATATGATTCCTGATGATGTGTATGTACACCAAACAGTGGAAGGCGATGCCGAAGCGTTCAATGAACTCGTCAGTCGGCATCATTCAAAGATTTATGGGCTTGCGTACCGAATGCTCGGCAATCCTGAAGATGCCGCTGACGCGACACAGGAAACGTTTTTAGAGGCATACAAGTCAATTAAGGCGTTTCGATTTCAATCGCAGTTCGGGACATGGCTCTATAGTATCGGCATCAATACGTGCCAGCAGTATATCCGTAAATCGCAATCGCACGAACGCAAGCTTACCGCTTACACCAGAGAAACAGAAGTGGATGGTGTTGTTTCTGAGATGGACTCACCCGAACGAGCAGTGGTGAATACAGAGCAGAACGAAATGGTCCAAGGTGCCATTGATCGGTTACCACAGAAACAGCGCGAAGTCGTCACACTATACTATATGCAGCACCTCAAGTACCGGGAGATCGCTGAGATTTTGAAATGTTCAGAAGGCACCGTGGCGTCACGGTTGAATCAGGCACTGAAGAATCTCAAGCGGAAGTTGAGCAAGTATTATCTCTTGGAAGGAGGGTCTTGATGAATTTGAATTGCGAACAAACTCTTAAGAATTTGCCACACCTCGTCGCGCAGGGAGATGCCCGGACAACAGGGCCGATTTCTGGCGGAATTTCGCGACGCACGCTTTTGGAGCATCTACGGACCTGTCCAGAATGCCAAAGGGAGTACGAAGCGTTATGGCACACCGCAGATGTACTGGAGAATACAGAGGCACCGATTCCACCGCCGGAATTGGTCGGAAACATTCAACAGCGTGTCCGCCAACTCCATCGACAACAGCAACTCGCATTCTTCGCGAGTCCCTTAGCATGGTGTCTTGACCGATTAAAGTTGGATCTCTCTCCAAGGTTAGTCAACGCCATTGTCCTACTCTTCTTTCTTGTCGCTTCCGGTTTTGTCATGAAACTTGCATTCTTCACAAATTCGCCGGAACCGGAGTTCGGTTTGACCGCAATGGAGAAGACACGACTTCAGCACGTTAGGATCTCATCTTCTCCGTGGGCACTGATTAAAGACACTGAAACGGGGGTAGAGAACCCAGACACACCACAGCAGTCTGTAATTGCTGCCCAGCATGCGCCTGATTACTTCTTCAGTCCAACACAGGATTCATCAAAGGTATGGCGCACCGATACCATAGATTATGAAGAACAGACAGGCGAAGCCAGCGTAGTTAACTATGCTCACGATATTGCGAGCGAAAAGTTAACTGTATTTTGGAATCACATTAAAACAGAGTTGTAGAGTTGTCAGTTCGGTTTATGCACACCTGTTTTGCAGGAAGCGCATTTATTTTCGATATTGACTCTGAACATCCCTCCAGTTACACAAGCGCGGTTTAGTAACCGCGCTTTTCTTTTTAAATCGCTTCACAAGTAAAATTTGGAGAAAACATTTGACACACAACAGTTTTTTGTGTATAATCACCTAAAATTTGGCATACCCCTAAGGTAATCCGTGAGAATGACTTCAGGAAAAAAAACAGTTAATGAAAAACCGCTTCTGGAAATTTCGGGCTTAAAAACAGTCTTTCCAACAGATGATGGCATCGTAAATGCCGTGAACGATGTCAGTTTTAAAATTGCCCGCGGGCAGACCGTCGGCGTTGTTGGCGAAAGTGGTTGCGGGAAAAGCATCACTGGGCTATCGCTGCTCCAACTCGTGCCGTCACCGGGACGTATTGAAGCCGGTGAGATCCAATTTTATCGCAACGGTGAAGATGACCCCTTAGACATTGCACAGGTGTCCCCGAAAAGTGAATTGATGCGCCAAATCCGTGGAAATGAAATTGCCATCATCTTCCAGGAACCGATGACTTCCCTCAATCCAGTCTATACTGTTGGAAACCAGATTGCTGAGGCGATTATCTTACACGAGCAGGTTGATAAAAGGACAGCGCGCGAACGCGCAATTGAAATGATCGCGCGTGTCGGTATACCTGCCCCTACCCAACGCGTCGATGAATACCCGCACCAACTTTCCGGCGGTATGCGTCAGCGTGTCATGATTGCGATGGCACTCTGTTGTTCACCTACCCTGCTCATTGCTGATGAACCCACAACTGCCCTTGATGTGACGATCCAAGCACAGGTGCTCGGTCTCATGCAGGAACTCCAAGCGGAAATGGGGATGGCAATTATGCTCATTACCCATGACCTCGGTGTCATCGCCGATCTCGCTGATGAAGTCGTCGTCATGTACGCAGGGCGCGTCGTCGAAAAAGGCACCGTTGATGACATTTTCTATAACCCTCTGCATCCGTACACCCAGGGATTGCTAAAGTCGATACCCACCCTTGGAAAGACGCCGCAGAGAATCTTGCCCTCTATACCCGGGACAGTGCCACATCCCTTGACACTTCCAACGGGATGCTCGTTTCAACCGCGGTGTTCGGAACGGATGCCGGAATGTGAGCGGATGCCGGAACTCGCAGAAATCAATGGGAAAACGGAAACCGATGGACACGATGTCCGATGCTGGCTTCACACCTGACCGAACCGCAAGGAAAAATTAAAAAATGAGATTGCTTGAGGTGAACGACCTCAGAAAATATTTTCCGATACAGAAAGGTGTCTTTCAACGCACTATCGGTTATGTCAAGGCGGTCGATGGTATCAGTTTTGACGTCCAACGTGGTGAAACGCTCGGTCTCGTCGGCGAAAGTGGCTGCGGGAAAACCACCGCAGGACGATGCTTACTCCGGTTGATTCCACCCACAAGCGGGAGTTTCATTTTCGGCGAGGAAGAGGTAGATTTAGCGAAGTTGTCTCACCATGAGATGCGTCCGTATCGTAGACGTATTCAGATGATCTTCCAAGACCCGCACGCATCGCTCAACCCTCGAATGACGGTCGGAGACATCGTCGGGGAGCCGATGCGCGTCAATCAGACCGAAAAGGGATCAGCACTTCAAGACCGAATTGTTGAACTGTTGGAATCTGTGGGCTTGAGGTCTCAGGATATGCGCCGATACCCACACGCCTTCAGCGGTGGACAGCGTCAACGCATCGGTATCGCACGGGCGTTAGCACTTCAGCCTGAACTCATCGTCGCAGATGAGCCGGTCTCGGCATTGGATGTTTCTGTTCAAGCGCAAATTCTCAATCTATTGGCAGAACTCCGTGAAAAGTTTCACCTCTCTTATATCTTTATCGCGCACGATTTAAGCGTCGTTGAGCATATCAGCGACCGCGTCGCGGTCATGTATCTCGGTAAAATTGTGGAGATTAGCGACGCTGAAACCCTCTATCAATCACCGAAACATCCCTACACCGAAGCGTTAATATCCGCTGTGCCGCTTCCAGATCCGAGTGCGCAGCGTGAGCGCGAACATATCCGTCTTGAAGGCGATGTCCCCGACCCGTCTCAACCGCCTACCGGATGCTATTTCCACCCTCGGTGCCGTTACGCAACCGATGTATGCAAACAGGAAACGCCGGAACTCCGTCAGGTAGCATCAGGTGTTCAGGTGGCATGTCATCACAGTGATACGTTGGAGTTACAGGGAGTGTAGTAATAATGAGATTTAATCGAACCGCTCTGGCTTTTATGAAAGTGTTGATTATCTTCTCGGTTCTCATTGTCGGATGTTCAGGAAACCCACTGGAAGATACCTCCGATTTTCCGCGTGGGATTGAAGCGAAAGAGGCACCGATGTGGGCAAAACGCGTCGCCGAAGGCAAACTCCCATCTCTCGCTGAACGACTTCCAGAAAATCCTCTCATCGCCAAGACGAATTTCGATGGCTATGAGCGTCCAGGTCCCTATGGTGGCACGTGGCACCGGTTCCATACGCATCCAGACTTAGGGACGTGGAAGATGACAGCGGGTTATGCACCACTCATCCGATGGAAATTTGATGCCTCTGGTCTGGAACCTGGTCTTGCTGAAACATGGGAGTTTAATGAGGATGGGAGTGTGTTAACGTTACATCTCCGCAAGGGAGTCAAATGGTCGGATGGACATCCCTATACCTCTGCTTCGTTTGCTTTCTATTATGATCTCTGCCTTGATGAACGGTACAAGTACAGTCCACCGGTTTGGTGCAAGGTAAACGGCATCCCGATGGAAGTCGAAACGCCCGATGATTACACGATTGTGATGAAATTCGCAGGTCCCAACTGGCTCGTGCCACTCTGGTTGGCGACCGGCTTTTGGTGGTGCAATCAATATAATATCCCTAAGCACTACATGATGCAGTTCCACCCAGATGAAAACTCAAAATATACGGACTTCATCCAATTTGAGAAGGAGAACATCCCACATCAAAACCCGGAGCGTCCGACGTTATGGCCCTGGCGGGTGACGAAATATGAGAAAGGCGGTTTCCGTGTTGAGTTAGAGCGCAATCCCTATTACTGTGTCGTCGATGAACTCGGCAGGCAGCTCCCGTATATTGACAGAGTCAAAACGAGTTTGGTGCCTGAACCGCAGGTGCGTGTGCTCAAAATCCTCGCGGGGGAGATCGACTGCCAATACCGCGGAATGGAACTCCGTGATCTCGCACTCTATTTGAAGGGGCAGGAGAAAGGGAACTATAAAGTACGTCGCTGGAAAAGCACGGCAGGGGCACAACCCGCAATTTTGATTAACTGGACCGATCCCGACCCCGCTTTAAGACAAATCATTCGGGATCAACGTTTCCGTAAGGCGCTCGCTTACGGTATTGATCGCGTGAAATGTAACGAAATCGCATGGCGCGGCTTGTTGGAACCCCAAGCGGCAACCGTCAGCCAAGAGGGGTGGCACTTCGCCGATGAAGACGGGCAGACCCTCTTTGAGGAGTGGAAACGCGCCGATGCAGACTTTGATATTGATGCAGGAAATCGACTGCTCGATGAAATGGGACTCACGGCACGTGATGAGGACGGTTATAGACTACGCCCGGATGGTGAACGGATTGATATACTCATGGACGTTCCGAGTTCTAATCTCAACAGCCAACAAAATGACATCGGGCTGATTATTCAGGAAGGATGGGAGCAACTCGGTTTGAAGACTCTGCTCTATACGCCTCCGGGGGCGGAGTTAAGTTTACGGCGCACGCTCGGTAAATTCACAATCAGTATGCACGGTGAGGCGGAGATGGATCTGTTCACGTATCCCGATTGGGTATTTCCGACACTCCCTAAGTACTGGCATCCGAAGGTAGGGAAGTGGTATGAAACAGGTGGTGAAAAGGGTGAACCCGCCACCGGACCGCTAAAAAAATTGCTCGACTTATACGACGAAATTAAAAAGGAACCCGACGAAAAACAACGGCATCAATATGTCCGCGATGCCGTCAGAATTCACATCGACGAGGGACCGTTTCATCTCGGTTCTGCGGCGCGTTCGCCATCGCTCTTAGTGGTAGCAAACCATTTTCACAACGTCCCAAACGACGGCATTTTGGGTCCTTGGGCAATTGTTACGCCTGCGACCAGTTATCCCGAACAGTGTTGGATATCTAAAGAATAGTCGTCGGTCTTCGGTTATCAGTTATCGGTTAAAAGGTTTCCTGTAACAATTCACCGCTCTCTGGAATATTTCAAGTTTGGGAAGATTGTTACAAAAGACTTCCCCTCTTTAACCGACGACCGACAACTGACAACTGATAACCACTGAAAAGGAGACACACCCATAATTACCTATATCATTCGCCGATGTTTGATCGCAATTCCGACACTCATGGCGATTTCCATTATCTCTTTTATCATCATCCAGCTCCCGCAAGGCGATTACCTCGATCGAGAAATTCAGCGATTAGAGGAGGAGTTCGGCGATAGCAGTTCGCTGGCGCATGTTGAGGAATTGCGGGCACGCTATGGCTTGAACGAACCGCTCTGGAAACGCTACTTTATCTGGATAGGCGGCTTTGTGCGTGGTAACTTCGGTGAGTCGTTTGAGTATAAACGAGAGGTTCATGAACTGATATGGGACAGAATCGCCTTCACCCTGATTATCTCTGTCGGGTCGCTCATCTTCACCTATGTTGTCGCTATTCCCCTCGGCGTCTATTCCGCTACGCATCAATACAAATGGTCGGATCATTTTCTCACCTTCCTCAGTTTTGTCGGGATGTCCATACCGGCGTTTCTCTTAGCACTATCCTTGATGGTCTTCGCGTTTGACATCTTCGGTGTGCCACTGTTTGGACTGTTCTCAGCGTACTATGAAGGCGCGCCGTGGACTTGGGGCAAACTGAACGACCTCTTCAAGCACCTCTGGATCCCTGTTATCGTCGTCGGAATCAATGGAACGGCGAGTTTGATGCGGATTATGCGTGGTAACCTTCTTGATGTTTTGGGGCAGCCTTTCGTCCAAACGGCGAGAGCAAAAGGGCTTAAAGAGATCGTTGTGGTGAGTAAGCATGCCGTGCGGATTGCAATCAATCCGCTCATCAGTATTTTGGGGATGAGTCTACCCGGTATCCTCTCCGGTTCAGCCATCGTCTCAATCGTCTTGGGATTACCAACAGTCGGACCGATTCTCTTGCGCAGTTTATTGAACGAGGACATCTATCTCGCAGGGACGTTGATTATGATGCTGAGCCTCCTTCTGGTTATCGGCAATCTGCTTGCAGACATAGCCCTTGCTTGGGTAGATCCGAGAATCCGCTATGAATGATTTTTAATTTTACCTTGCGGATAGGTCGTGTGGTTTGTGGTTTGACGATTTCCGCGTTCGAGCCGCCTGCGCCGATGTTGTTGGCGACCTGCGGTTGTGTTCCATAGGTCTAATTTTTTTCTATAGATTTATTATGAATGAGATACCAAGCATGGATGATCATGTAGACGAGATTACTGAAGAAGTTAAAGATGCTGCGGAAATAGGGCAACTGAGTTATCGCCAGCTGATATGGCGACGATTTCGCAAAAATCGGATGGGTGTTATTGCGGGTGTGCTTCTGCTGCTCTTTTACATTCTCGCCATTGGTGCCGACTTTTTCGCTCCCTATCATTACAACGAAATCAATATGCGATTGCGCCACGTACCGCCACAACGTCTCCATTTCTCAGTCCAAGACGGGTTCTATGTTCACGGATTAAAATCCGTCCGCAACCCGGAGAGTCTGGAGTTAGAATTCACCAAAGATTTGGCGCAACGTCATCCCGTTGAATTCTTTTTCAAAGATGCGGATGGCAGACGGCACTTCTTCAGTTCCGCGGGTCCCATGTTCCTGTTAGGCACTGATCGGATGGGACGTGACCTGCTTTCACGAATCATGTACGGAGCGCGCGTCTCAATGACGCTCGGCTTAGTCGGTGTTTTTCTGAGCATTATTCTCGGTTCTATCCTCGGTACTATCTCTGGATACTGGGGCGGATGGGTAGACAATCTCATCCAACGCGTTATTGAAATCCTTTCAGCATTCCCGGACATCCCGTTGTGGATGGCACTCGGTGCCGCACTACCACCCGGTTGGTCAAGTATCCAAATCTACTTCGGTATCACCGTTATTTTGTCGATTATACGTTGGGGAGGATTGGCGCGGCAGGTACGTGGAAAAGTCTTAGCGTATCGGGAGAGCGATTTCGTGATGGCGGCACGTGCCTCTGGTGCCGGGCATTGGCACATCATCACGAAACATTTGCTACCCGGGTGTTATAGCCATATTATCGTTATCGCTACACTCGCTATCCCCGGTATGATTCTGGGGGAGACCGCACTCAGTTTCTTAGGATTAGGGATCCGTCCACCGATGACGAGTTGGGGAGTACTACTGGAGGAGGCGCAGCGCGTCACCGTTCTGCTCCATTATCCGTGGCTCATTTTCCCCGCAGTGCCGGTGCTTATTGTTGTAATTGCCTTTAACTTCTTGGGGGATGCCCTTCGCGACGCCGCAGACCCATATTCAGATTAAAAGTAGCAGGCACACTCCGTGTGCCGTTCACAAAATTATACAACTTATCATTGTTAGGACTGACGCATTCCCTCTTAAAGTCCCCCTGATAAGGGGGATTGAGGGGGTTTAAAGGACGAAGACCTTCCACTTTTTGCACTTAAATGTCCAATATCTGCTCAATTTGCGGAAGTCCTGATTGTATTAGGCACACTTCGTGTGCCGTCCGTAAAATCCTAAATTGACGGAGAAATAATATGCCAAAGGATCTCGGATTCTTCGCAACAGACGTTTCATTCACCGACAAATCCGCAATCGTGACGGGTTCCAGTCGTGGTATCGGACGCGCAATCGCCATTGAATTGGCGCGCCAAGGTGCTGACGTACTTATCAACTACAATCAGAACCGGGGTGCCGCCGAATCCGTACAACAGGAAGTGGAAGCACTCGGCAGAAAAGCAGTGATTATCCAAGCGGACATCAGTGACCTCGATGCTCACGAAAGACTACTCGATACCGCACATGACGCTTTCGGGAAGGTTGACATCCTCATCAACAACGCCGGGATCACCCGTATCGCTGACATTCTTGAAGAGACACCCGAACAGTTCGATCTAATTGTCAACACCAATCTCAAGGCAACCCACTTTCTCACGCAGCGCGTCGCAAACTACATGGTAGCAAACGAGATTCGCGGGTGTATTATCTATACACTCTCGATTTCCGATATCATGGCATCCGATAACCGAACCGCTTACTGTATCTCAAAAGCGGGGTTAGAGATGAGCATGCGTGCCTTTGCTGGACGCTTAGCGGCGCACGGCATTAAGGTCAACGGGATCGCGGCAGGTGTGATTGATACCGACCTGTCACGCGTCCGGATCCCGGATTATGAGGAAGCGGCAGAGAAAGGCTATATCTTTATGGTTCGCGCCGGGGCACCAGAGGATGTCGCACATGCCACGATTTCTGCGATGAAACTTTACGACACCGGAGTCGTCCTCCCTGCCGCTGGCGGCGTGATGACACCTTTGTTGAACCTTCGCTCCATGGCGGAATTAAATATGAATAAAGAGGAATAAATGGTTATCAGGCACATTTTTGTAGGTATACGTTTATGTTTTAATATAATTGAGGGTACTCCCTTGAAGATCAATCCAGTCAGAATGTGAAAATTGCATAAATCCTAAATTATAGAGGTTTTAGTGTGAAAATAAAGTCAATTCATTACCTGAAGATGTAGTCCGGTTAGAGAAAGAAGGAGTAAAAGTTTTAAAAGAAGGAAAAATCGAAAACTACCTGTTTGCGGATGATGTGTTGTGTGCACTATGTCGAAGTAAGGAATTGGAATCTCATCAGGAAAAGGTAGCCGAATTGATAGAATTGCGAAACAATGCTAAAGATATTAAAGGTGCTCCTAATCAAATCCGTAACAAATTAGATAACTGGGGAGTGCAGGGAGTAGGGGAAACCTACCACGGGTTTCTGAGGAATATGCTTACTCCATTAATCGAACCTGGAATGCCTACTTACGATGAATTGAAAGAAATAATTTTTGGCGGGTTTCTGAGGAATATGCTTACTCCATTAATCGAACTTGGAATGCCTACTTACGATGAATTGAAGCGCTGAAATAATTTTCGGCAGTGAAACGGCAGACACCTAAGTTTACTGATATTTTTAACCCCCTAAATCCCCCTTATCAGGGGGACTTTAAGAGATCGTGCGTAAGTCCTATATATTATTCAAAAGGAGACGGAGATGTCTGATTTTCCCAGTCGTCCGATGCGTCCGCATCGATGGCACGTCAGAAAAAGTGGACACATCACGAAATCCCAATTGCGCCATCGCGGCACAATACTGACTGAGGGCGAACTGATGGCGTTTGAGCAGGGGAGAGAACCGAAGACACCGGGCATCATAACCCTTGACGACTTAAACCAACCAAGATTTTTCCACTTCGATTCGATAGTTGAGGCTGAGCGGGAAAAGATGCTTTTCAATATCCACGATCGAACGCTACGAAAAATTTATTGTGAGATTCACGGCATAAAGATGCCCAGCCACCCAGAGACACATTTTTCGAGAACCGAGTTGTTAGACCGCGGACACTGGACGGAAGAACGAATCAACACGTTCTTAGAACCAGAGTCGTTTTCCACATCTCTTCTTGATGTTCGTATCGAATATCTAATTTATTCTAAGACATCCGTCCGCAGAGTGGAGAGATCCGAAGAATATAAAGCTTTGTGGCAGGGAGAAAAAGAAAAGAGAGCCGCAAGACGCAAAGAAATCCGTGAGAAAGTGAAAATCACACAATCGCGCCTGATCTCTGAACGTGGCTGGACGAAAGGATTAATAGAAGACCTGCTGGGCGAACCCGATCTGCTCGTAGACAATCCACATTACAAAACAGCACCACAAATGCGGTTGTACTTCCTCGATCGCGTCAAAGAAATTGAAAAAACAAGTCCGATTTTTGCTGCGCGACGCAAAGATCGGAGTATCAAAAGTCCCTTGGCATCTAATAGAATCCCGAAGCTTTAGATCGGGGATATGACGCTGCAGCGTTTAGAGCGGGATCTATCACATGGAGAACTTGTGTGCACATGTCACATAATCCCGATGTCCCGTAATATTGACTTTTTGATTTTGCAAACCATCGTATATGCTGGATCGAACACGTTACCCATATCGTATTCTACGGCTTGTCCTAATAGGGTGTGTGCTGCGCGTTTCTCCAAACCGAGTTCATCCAACCATCGCAGAAGTTCCGTCGTCGCGTGTTGCACTGCCTGATCCAATGGACGTGCGTTGCCTGCTGCGAGAATGTAATCGTTGTTTTCCGCACGGGGCCAGTTGATACTTTTTCCCTTGAGCACTTCGACCGTAAACTGCACATCGAAAGAGATTTCGATCCCAGTCCCGACGATTTCACCATCACCTTGCACGGCGTGTCCATCACCGAGAAAAAAGAGCGCGCCGGAGACAAAGACCGGGAAATAGACGGTGACACCTTCTTGAAAACCGCGATAGTCCATGTTCCCGCCGTGTGTGGAGGAGGTCGCTGTCGAGATCGCTTGTCCACGCGGCGGTGCAACGCCAAAACATCCGACCATCGGTTCAAGCGGCAGCGTGAGTTCGCCTAACTGTGTCTCTGGGGTCATCAATGTCGCTGTCCACTTCTCCACATCCACATGCCATTCTGCACGACCACGATCGCCTTCCGGCATCTCGGATGCTACATAGTCGGGATCAAGGACATTAGCCGCAACAGTCATAGCTGCCCGTCCGATTTTTCGATTCGGAACGATCCGATCGAAATGAACGACTAACGTATCCCCCGGTTCTGCCGATTCAATATAAAAAGGACCCGTTTGTGGGTTGCCCCCTTCGGTTACCTGTGTATCGTTGGCATCGTACCCCGCGTTATCCACGGTAGTTGTGAAGACGGTGTCACCGCTCTCAATGTGGAGCACCGGTTCGTGCGCACCAATCGCTGTGTAATAGACTGTCGGTTCAAAGTGATGTGTCGCCATTTTTTAAATTTTCCTTGCGGTTCGGTCAGGTGGGTTAAAAAATAAATGTTACTCGCCGTATATCCGCCTGCGCCGTTGTTGCAGGCTACAATTTTGGTTTAACGTCAAAATTCCGAAGCAGCATTGAGACTTAACCAAAAATCTGCCCGTAATGGAGTGGAGGGGTTTGCTTGGAGATTTCTTTGCCCATGAGCAACAAATTAAAAAGCGATGCCAGTAATATATCACGTTTGAAAGGCACTGTCAAGATTTGTAACCTCGCCTTTGACAGAACCAACCGCTTAAAAGTAGTAGGCACACTCCGTGTGCCGTAATCTATTCTTATATCAACACCCTCTTCTGTAGGAGGGAACTCCGATTCCCGACTCCCTCTTTTGTAGAAGAGGTCTTCTGATTGAAACACCTAACATAAAACGGATAGAAAACCGACAACTGAATACCTCTGCAGGTCTCCAAAAACGAATTGACATCCGTAAGCCGCTGTGTTAAACTCTTAAAAAATCTAAAAGGAATCATCATGAAACAGATACTTCAGAAAACACTTTTGCCGGTTCTTACCCTCTTTACCTTGGTTGCAAACATCAATGCCCAGCATGATTGGACAGAACAGGTTGCCGCCTACAAACCGATGGTGGTGAATGTCGAAACCTCCTCAGAAGTAGTCTTTGAAACAGAAGTAAAAGGCACAAATTTTGCCACGGGTTTCGTTGTGGATGCGGAACACGGCATTATCGCCACGAACCGCCATGTCACCGGTAGCAGTCCCGCCTATATCAAAATCAACTTTCACGACGGTAGTTTTACAGAAGCCCGTATCCTCTACTACGATCCGACGCACGACTTCGGGTTTTATCAGATTAATCCCGCTGAGGTCGATTTTGAACTTCAAGCCGTTGAGCTTGGCGAATGGAATTCACTCTCTCTCGGAGATGAACTCCTACTCATAGGAAACAACGAGAAAGAGGAATATACGATCAAATTCGGAAGAATTACGAATCTTAACGTCAACAAAGGCGACCGTCACTCCAGTTATATCCACACGACGTTTGACCGAACGGGTGGGTCAAGTGGAAGTCCTGTGTGGAATACCAAAGGTGAAGTTATTGCTATTCACGCACGCGGCACGGATACTTCCAGTTTTGAACTACCGATTGATTACCTCTACGATGCCCTTGAATTGATTCGCAACAAGATATCAATCCAACGCGGTGAAATCGGTGTCGATTTAGAGCTGATCTCTATTGGCGAAGCCATCAAACACTTCAATTTCCCAAGTGCCTTACGAAAAGAGATAGGTCCCTCCAAAGCAGGAACCCCCAAGGTGATTCAGGTTGAATCCATGGTCCCACGCACAACAGGAGAAACCATCCTCCGGGCATCCGATATTATCTATCGTATTGGTAATGAGCTTATCAGGGATGACCTCTATACCTTTGATGCTATCCTGAACCGGAACGTCGGGAAAAGTATCACATTAGAAGTCTACCGGAACGGCGAAAATCTGAAACTTGATGTCCCTGTAGAAGACTTGGAGGCGAAGAAGGTGCAGCGATTCGTCAGGTTTGGTGGTGCTGTCTTTCACGATATTACGCCGCAACTCCGACGGATACTCTTCTTAGAAGCCGATGGCGTTTATTTACCGCACGCCGCTGCAGGCAGTAGTTTCTCACGTGTCGGTTTACAGGAGCGGAATGGGAACTCTAAGGTGGTAATTCTTGATATAAACGGAAAGCAGATTCGTAACCTTGACGACTTCATTGAGGCGTGCAAGACCATTACCGATGGACAGCACACCTACGTTGTTGTCCGAGATTTCAATCTGTTCGATAGTTCGCCGACACCGAAGAGTTTGACGGTCAACCTCAAGTTTGGTCCATTGCAGCAGTTTGAATGGAATCAAGGGGCATTGGATTGGGAAGAGGTGGGTGATAAATAGTTATCGGTTATCAGTTAAAAGAGATTTTGAGTTAACCATAGGCTCTCTTAACTGATTGCTGATTGCTAATCGCTAAAAACTGATAACTAATTCAATAAAATCAGATGCGGAGTCCCTCTCGAAAATTCGGGCGTAATTGATATGAATCCCTTTCCACATAATCCCTATTCCGCCCGTAAGTGATCCATTTGAGATGCCGAGGCGGATAGGAAGTATGGGGAAAGGGTGCCACTCCGCACCGATGTATAACTCTGGTGTTCTGCGTTCGGTAGGTAGAGCGAAGTCGATTGAAAATTCGCAAGGCGCGCTTTGCAACCAATGCTTCGCGTAACGGTAGGAGATGCCGAGTGTCAGCCATTGAATGCCGTAGCCCTTGAGGTTCTGGGCGAGGCACCCGAACTTAAGATTCGGACGGGGTTTGAAAAGCAATCCGAGATCATACGACATCTCGTAGCCGAAGAATTGATAGACATCGGAGGGGTGTCTGCGTTTAAACTTGAGGCTTAATCCAGCGGCGGTATACGGGCCGAATTGGCGAGCGATGCCGTAGTAGTTGAAATCAGGTACGCCACTATCGACACCGAGAGCGATTTTATTTCCCCAAAATAGGCTATAGCCACGGTAACTATAACCTATGCCCTTCGGGTCGAATCGGTAGTCGCTTCGGTCGTGGAACTTATTGACTGCGAAGAGTTTCACGCCCTGCCACTGAATGAGTCCGGCTGGGTTCCAAAAGCCTGCACTGGCGTCGTCAGCGACAGCAGTAAAGGCATTGCCCATCGCTAATGCCCGCGCACCGACATAGAGTGGGCGCGCCGATTCAAAGGGTCTTTTGTCAGGAACCGTCTCCGCACATATTGGGACTGTCAACCAGAGAAAACTTATGATAGCGTAGGTCGTTTTCATTCTGAATAATTTAGCATGAAATATACAATATCGCAAGGGGAAGAATAGTTGTCAGCCATCAGCCAGAAGAGAGTATTCTTAAACGAGAATCTCTTAACCGACAGCCGATAACCGACAACCGATAGCCATTAAAAAATGAACGCATCGTCCGGCACGCTTTACCTCGTTAGCACCCCCATTGGGAATTTAGAAGATATTACTCTGCGCGCACTCCGCATCCTCAAAGAGGTGGACCTTATCGCCGCTGAAGATACCCGTCAAACACGCCGCCTACTAACCCATTACAGGATTCAAACACCGCTCACAAGTTACTTTGAAGGTAACCAGCAGATGAAGGGAGACAAGTTGATAGAACGCCTGGAGGCAGGTGAGGCAATTGCGCTCGTTTCAGACGCTGGCACACCAATCATCTCTGATCCAGGGTATCCACTCTTACGCGGATGCATCGACGCAGAAATTCCGATCGTTCCTGTTCCTGGGGCTTCAGCGGTCGTCACGGCGGCATCTATTTCTGGATTACCCCTGCATAACTTTGTTTTTGAAGGTTTCCTCTCTCCAAAGTCTGGGAAAAGAAAGCGTCAGTTGGGTGGACTTGCTGACGAAGAAAGAACGTTAATTCTCTTTGAATCCCCGCATCGGCTCCGACGTTTCCTCGCAGATGTCCTTGAAGTGATGGGTGAACGAGACATTGTCGTCACACGCGAGTTGACGAAACGGTTTGAAGAGGTATTTCGTGGGAATGTCAGTGAGGCACTGGGGAAATTCCAGGATACCGAGCCGAGGGGAGAGTTTACAATTCTTATTGCTGGTACAAGGAGGAAATATGACAATACATGATGTTTCCCAAATCGCTGTTATCGGTGCAGGATTGATGGGACACGGCATCGCACAAGAGTTCGCAAACGCAGGCTATAGCGTCTATTTGCACGATGTCACAGACGCACAACTCGAAACCGCACTCACTCAAATTGAACAGAATCTAAATGTACTCGCTTCAAATGCGATTATTCAACAGGATCATATTTCCCATACCCTACAGCAAATTCAGACCTCTACGGAACTCGCCACAGTCGCTGAAGAGGCTGACTTCGTAGTGGAGGCTGTTACTGAGAATTTGACATTAAAACAGCAGATATTCGAAGGATTGGACGCGATATGTCCACCGCACACAATTTTGGCGAGCAATACGACGGCGTTGATGCCGACCCAAATCGGTGTAAATGCGAGTCGCAAGGGACAAATACTTAATACCCACTATTTTAATCCGCCCTACCTGATCCCGCTCGTTGAACTGATTCGCGGTCCTGATACCTCTGATGAGACGGTTGAAGTAACGTTTGAGCTCTTAACAGCTATCGGTAAAACACCTGCAATTATTGAAAAAGAAGCACTCGGTTTTGTCGGACCGAGGTTGCAAGCCGCCTTGATTCGGGAAGCATTCGCCATCGTTGAGCAAGGCATCGCCAGTGCAGAGACCGTGGATCTCGTTGTGCGCAACAGTTTCGGGCGACGGCTTAGCGTCGCTGGTCCCTTTGAGGTCTTTGAGTTGGCAGGGTGGGATCTCGTACTTGCCGCTTTTGAGGAACTCTATAAAGATCTCAATAGTTCACCTGACATCAATCCGCTCCTCCGACAGATGGTTGAATCCGAGAAACTCGGCGTAAAATCTAAGGAAGGCTTCTATAGTTGGACGGATGAGAAGATAGAACAACTTCGGGATCGGATGAATCACGCATTGATACAGCAAGCGAAAAATGCAGAGTAGTAGGCACACCCCGCTGTGCGATTCAGAAAAATGTCTAAAATCATAAGCACACTCCGCTCTGCTGCCCATAAAAAGCATCGTATTATATTGCTGTTTGTGATGCTGGTTGGATTAGTGTTTGGTGGTGTCTACCATAGACAAGTTTGGGGGTATTTTCTCGAGCTCACCGCCGCTTTTCAGAGTATTGAGACAGCGCGGGAGTACATCGCAAGTTATGGTGCACTCGCGCCTGTTGTATCGGCGATACTCATGGTCTTTCAGAGCGTGATCGCGCCTTTGCCAGCGTTTCTGATTACCTTCGCAAACGGCACGCTCTTTGGATTTTGGTGGGGTTCACTTTTGTCGTGGAGCAGTTCGATGATTGGCGCGGCGTTCTGCTTCTATATTGCTCGCTATCTCGGTATCCAACGGATTACGCAGCTCATCAGTCGACCGGCAGTTGAAAAGGCAAACGATTTCGTTGAAAAATACGGCACTTACGCCATTCTTATTGCTCGCTTAGTGCCGTTCATCTCTTTTGATGTTATCAGTTATTTTGCAGGGGCAACCCGGATGCGATTTCTTGGGTTTTGGGTTGCCACCGGGATTGGTCAAATGCCAGCAACCTTGGTTTATTCTTATCTCGGTGAGAGTGCCTCGCCGCACATCAAATGGATTCTTTTCGGTTTTGGTATCGTCATCGCAATCTCAATTATAAGGTGGCTAATGAAAACCCGAATTTCTTGTAGGAGGGCTTTGTAAGCCCGATCTTCTATAGAGTGATCGGGGTTGAAAACCCCTCCCACACAAATCCGGGGTTGCAAATATTAAAGAGAGGAGATTCAAAATGGTTCGCGTAGGTGTAGTCGGAGTCGGTGGCATGGGAAACGCCCATTGTAACTCGCTCCCTAATGTTGAAAATTGTGAATTTGTAGGTATCGCAGATCTCCGCTTGGATGCCGCGGAAGCCGTCGCCCAACGGCATCAAATTCGCGCCTTCCAAGACTATCACGAATTGTTTGATGTTGTGGACGCTGTCGTGGTTGCAACACCGCCTGTCGCGCATACGCAGGTAGTCGTTGATGCCGCTGAGGCGGGCATACATGCTTTCTGCGAAAAACCGCTGTCGTTGACGCTCGCTGATGCAGATACAATGATTGAGGCATCGGATAAGGCAGGAACGCATTTGATGGTAGGGCAGGTGTTACGTTTCTACCCTGTCCACGAACTCGGTAGGCAGATGGTCGATGCTGGCGATATCGGAGACATTACCTACATTGAGACCGATTACACGGGTCCCTATAATGCTCCGCGCAACCGACCCGAAACTTGGTACGGCACTGTCGGTGGACTGTTAGAAAATGGCATTCACAAATCCGATCTGATTAATTGGTTCGGTGGCACTGCCCTTACCGTCGCTGCCGAAGTAGGCAGTTTTTCTGGGCATGACGATTGGGAAGATTACACCGTCTCGCTCATCCGTTACGATTCCGGAGCAGTAGGTATTCTACGGTGGGGTGGCTTTCTCGGCGCACGCGGCACCAACGAAACCATTATTGACGGCTCCGAAGGCTCGCTCCGTTTAGATATGTCAGCTGACCTCGCCTATCTCAAAAAACGCGGCGGCGATTGGGAAGAAATCGTCCCAAATCGCGAGGGACCCCACGGGGTCGTCGGTGAGCTAACCCATTTTGTCGATTGTGTCCGAGATAACAGAACCCCGATGATTGACGGTAGAGGCGGAAAACATGCCGTAGAAGTCGTTCTGGCAACTTATCAATCTGCGAAAGAGGGAACCAAGGTCGCCCTACCGATGGAGTAATGCAAACAATCGGTATCGCAAGGTAAAAATTGGAATCGAATTACAGCATTAGAAATAAAACCAAGTAGTAAGCCCGTAACGGAGTGGAGGGCGATTCTACGGGAAGACACGCTATTTCCCAAATTCACTTGACCGAACCGCAAGGTAAAATTAAAATGCTCTTCCTTGCACTCAACATCGTTTTGCTCTCCGGCTTTGGGCTTTTCCTCAAGCACGCCAAAGATAATCAACAGCGCTTAAATCCGATCGGCTTTGTCAACTATCTCGTTGCTTTCTTTATCAGCATCTGGGTCCTGTCCCAGGAACAGGATTATGAGTTCTCAAAGTTAACCTTCGTATTGGGGATATCAAATGGTGTGACGTACGCCGCTGGGTTCGAGCTATTCACGCTTGGAATCCAACTCAGCGGAATTGTTGTCACAGCGGCACTCGTTAGGCTATCGATCGTAGTTCCAATTATAGTGTCGATGCTATTTTGGAAAGAAATTCCCAATCTCTGGCAAGCCATAGGACTTCTCTTAACTTTCGTGGCAATCCCACTTCTCAGCCAACGAGAAAAAGAACCGACCTACAAATTTACGCCTGACAAACCGGATGTGCCTCAGGGTTTAGGATTCGCTATTGCTGCTATAATTCTCATTGTCACCGGTATCTCACGACTCACTATGAAAGCCTTCAACGAGATGTGTCCAATTGATGAGAAATCTCTCTATATGAGTCTGCTTTTCGGTGTCGCTACACTTATTTATTTAGGGATATGCCTCTATCAGAAAACATGGCCGAATTGGTGGGAGGTCTTCTACGGCACGCTAATAGGCATCTGTAATGTCGCCGGAAGTTGGGCACTCCTCATTGCGCTGGATAAGGTGAGTGCGTTAATTGCCTTTCCGATGTCAAGTTCGGGTGGTGTGTTGTTCACGATGTTCGTTGGTATGGTATTCCTCCGTGAGCGGTTGGGTCGGCTCCCTCTCATCGGTGCGCTACTCGCAATCGTCGCACTGATTTTCGTCAATTTGAAACCGTGACTCGCCGTCTTGAGATTCATAATTGCCTCTCGTTGTCCGCAGGCTGTTGCTACCTCTGGTCAAGTGTGTAGAGCGAAGACAAATTTGACTTTGGACGCAAAATGTGGTATCATTTATGAAAAAATAGGGATTCTGGAAAAGAATGCGGGAGAGTGTAGAACTTGTCATCCGAGGTGTCCATCTGTTCGCGGCAATCGTCTGGTTCGGTGGTGTTATTTTTTCTACCTTCGTCGCTATGCCCATTCTACAGCGCAACTTACCGCCGCAAAACCTGTTAGCAATTCACAATCGTTTTCGGGTCCTGATACGATTAATGATTCATGTTTTGCTGACGACAGGCGCGATGGTATTTTTTATTGTCGCATGGAATAACGGCTTTTTTACTGGGAATGCTAACAATGATTTCAGATCCTATATGTTAGTTTTTGTCGCGAAACTCGCGGCGTTTGGCGTAATGACCCTCTTTTGGGGGTTGTACAGTTCGGTCTATCGGCGGCACCTCGAAATCACTCCACCCGATGGAGATGGGCAGTCTAATCAAAACCTTTATATCAACGTCTGGAAAAATTTGATGTTGATAGCGGGATTAATTATTTTCGCACTCGCGATGCTGTTGAAAAATTAATCTCAAAACATTAGAAATCCTTGCACTACAAACCACTTCACCTTTAGTTTGTGTAGGTTCTGCAGGTTTAACGAAACTGTAGCCCGTAAGCGTAGCGGAGGGCGGATCTACGGAGAGGAGCGTTGGTTATTCAACTCACCTGACCGAACCGCAAGGAAAATTAAAAATATGACAGACACTAAAATTCAGGCAGTTTCATGGAATATCACCCGATTGTGCAATCTAAAGTGTACGCACTGCTATCTCCCCGCAGGATTTGTAGACACGAACGAGTTGGCGAACGAAAACTTTAACCTGTCCGATATTCAAAATTCGCACGAGTATTCAAGGGACGCGGAATTAAGCCAATCACAATGTTTTCGCGTCATCGATGAAATCGCCGAAATCAATCCTCACATCCTCCTTATTCTCACTGGTGGCGAACCGCTATTACGCCCGGATATCTTGGAGATATCGAAGTATGCCTCCGATACCGGGTTTCTTGTTGTAATGGGTACAAACGGTGTCTTGTTGAACGACGAAGTCGTCGAAAAGATGCAAGAGCACGGTGTTACCGGTGCAGGTATTAGCCTTGACTCTATCCAACCGACAAACCATGATCGGTTTCGTGGTATGGAGGGCGCGTGGAAAGCGACAATGAACGGCGTAGAGGCACTCAAACGCGCACAACTCGACTTCCTCGTTCAGACCTCCGTAACGCAGTGGAATTACGATGAAATTCCAGAAATTGTAGAATACGCGTATCAACTCGGGGCAAAGGTGTTGAATCTCTATTTCCTCGTCCGAACCGGGAGGGGTAAGACGGTGATGGACATTACGCCTACGCAATACGAGAAGATGCTTGAGACGCTTTTCAAGTTGCAGGCGGCTTATGCTGGAAAAATGCTCATCGCCGCGAAATGTGCACCGCATTACAAACGGGTCATCTATGAACAACAGTCTGACTCTGCATTCCTTCAGGGCTACCCCAGCGGCACGTGTCCATGTGGCATCTATTACTGCCGTATTACCCCTGAAGGTGAGCTGACCCCATGTCCCTATCTACCTGTTAGCGTCGGGAACCTCAAAGATGAGAGTTTTGCTAAACTCTGGAATGAATCGGAAACCTTCCAAAACTTACGGAACCGAGATTTGCTGGAAGGGAAATGCGGCGCGTGTGAATTCAGAGAGGTCTGCGGCGGATGTAGGGCGCGTGCCTATGCTACAACCGGCAACTATCTCGCCGAAGACGCATCGTGTGAATACCAGCCTGGGCAACACAATGCACCTCCCGTTCAAATTCAAAAAAAGATTGCTTTTGCGTCGGAAACCGATTATGATTTGCAGTGGACGCCGGCAGCAGAGAAAAGGTTGAAACGTGTGCCGTCGTTTGCGCGTGGGATGGTCGTCAAAAGTGTTGAAAGATACGCTCGTGAACACGGTCATCGCGAGGTTACCCCTGAACTGATGCAGGCTGTCAAAAAACGATTTGATAAAACTGGCATTCCATCCTTCAGACCGAAACGCTAATGCAAGGTAGTAGGCACACGCCGCTGTGCCGTCAAACAACTGTGGAAAGAACTCCTATGCTGACAACAAAGCAGATAGCATTTTTTCAAGAACACGGATACTTAATCCTTAAGAATTTAATCGGACCTGAGATAATTGACGGATGGCGAACCCAGGTCTGGGAACATTTTAATTCCAGCTTTGAAACACCAGAGACGTGGCCCAACGACTACGAGATTCCGGGCTTCGGTTTCTCGCCGGTATTTGGACATCTGCCTGTGATGCAAAAGGTTGCCGATCAACTCGGTGGCGGACAATTTTTTACAGGCGGTGGCGGCTCACCAATTATCAAATGGCCCAATCCTGAAGAAGAGTGGGCAATGCCCAAGGACGGGCACATCGACGCGTATGGTGCTGTTGCTGGTTGGAGTCCTTTTATGGTAGGGGCAACAACCTATCTCTATGATGCTGAACCCAAGGGTGGTGCTTTCATCTTTTGGCCCCGAAGCCACTACTCAACACACAAGTACTTCCTCCAATATCCAGAGCAGATTGACGGCAGTTTCTACGATATTGAGGGTTGGAATTGGCATGTGCTTTCGGATTTATCGCCAGAGGGACCCCGCGAGTTTATCGGTGCTGCGGGTGATGTTGTGCTATGGCACGCGTTTCTTTGCCATACCGGATCGGAAAATATAAGAAGCGTTCCGCGTTTTGGTCTCTTTGCGCGCTATGCCCACAAACAACAGGAAGAGTTCAAATACGAGATTCCAGAGGATCTTTGGAAATATTGGGCAATTTAAAAAAAGGTTATCAGCCATTAACCCTTTACGGATAGAGGGAGCCCAGATGCTTACAACA
Source organism: Candidatus Poribacteria bacterium (assembly GCA_965208635.1). Lineage (GTDB taxonomy): Bacteria > Poribacteria > WGA-4E > WGA-4E > WGA-3G > WGA-3G. The sequence continues at coordinate 1,715,968 of OZ242349.1, read as the reverse complement.
GAACAGATCGCATATTTTCAGAAACATGGATATCTTATCCTTAAAAATTTAATCGATCCTGAAATAATTGAGGGATGGCGGGCACAGATATGGGAACATTTTGATTCCAACTTGGAAACGCCGGAGACATGGCCCGACGATTACGTGGTGCAGAACTTCAGTTTCTCGCCATTGTTCGGGCAATTGCCTGTGATGCAGGAAATTACCGAGCAGCTCGGTGGCGGGCAATTTACAGGGGGCGGTGGTTCACCGCTCGTCAAATGGCCCAACCCTGAAGAGGGATGGACAATGCCCGGTAATGGACACATTGACGCATACGGTCCGGGTGGCTGGAGTCCTTTTATGCTGGGGGCAACAACGTACCTTTATGATGTCGAACCCGGCGGCGGTGCCTTCGTCTTTTGGCCCCAGAGCCACCATTCAACGCACAAGTACTTCCTCCAATATCCAGAGCAGATTGATGGCAGTTTCTACGATATTGAGGACTGGGGTTGGCATCTGCTTTCGGATTTATCACCGGAAGGACCTCGTGAGTTTATTGGGGCTGCGGGTGATGTTGTGCTGTGGCACGCATTTCTCTGCCATACCGGGTCAGCGAATATAAGGGATATTCCTCGTTTTGGGATCTTCGCACGCTACTCCCATAAAAAACGCGAAGAAATTAAATATGAGATTCCAGAAGATCTTTGGAAATATTGGGTTGTTTGAGCAAGAGTTGTTGACGCTTCTTGGACAAAATATTAAACCTTTAGCCTGCAACATCGGCGCAGGGTTTTTGCTGGGGTGTTTCCCCCAGGTCTACGGGGGAGGCACTTCATCAATCAACCCCCTGATCGAACCGCAAGGTAAGATTAAAAGCCGAACCGCAAGGAAAATTTAAAAAATGAGTGAGCAAACAATTGCACACGAGCGGCTTACAAATGTAGAAGAACGCCTGACACGTCTGGAAAGTCTGCTCGTCAGTATCAACGAAAAGTTGGAACAGCGTCCCGATATCGGCGAAGTTGATACCGAGAAAACCGAAGAGTTCAAGCAGTGGGTGACGAGTTATGTCTCAATGCGACTGCAACAACTCGTACCAGAAACGTGTGATCACCCTGATGAAGTCGCACTTCAGGACGGTCCCTACCTTGACAACACCACAGTGCCCTGTACTGAAGAAGTCGAGCACCGGGTCAAGCGGATACCTATCCCGTTTGTCCGCGAGATGGTTGTTCAACGGGTCGCTGAAAATGCCCGGCAAGCCGGTGTTGAACGTGTGGATATTGAGTTTTTTGAGAAAGCGGCGACATTCTGACAATGCAAAGCCTCAGAGGAGTTTCCTCTGCCCAATTTTGATTGGAAGGACTTCTTGAAGGCACCGCTGTAGATAACTGATAACTACTATGGAATGGGTTTTCAACACGTTCTCAGAGTATCTTGAGAACGACTTTAAAAAGCGCATTGGGAAACAGGAACCTACTGTTTCGGACCTCTGGCAAGCCTTTCAAGTGCTTTTTCCTGCTACGTCGGCACAATTACTCGTGCAGGAACCGGTGGGTAATACAGTACGGTTTAAACCGCTCGCCTTCTATCATGCTGACGAAATGGGTCCGTTGATTGAAGCCCCACTGGAATATCTCAAAGAAAATTTCGGAGGCGGCAAATTCAAAATCAACTTCTATCACGGTATGCAGTTCATCGCGACAATTAATTTCAAACCCGAGGGTCCTGAAATCTGGCGTGAATTACCTGAGTTGGAAGGGAACCCTACGATTGACGAAACTGTGACGACCGCTGAAAATGGGAACTGATGCACGCCCAATACGGCGCGAAAAGTAGGAGGCACACGGCGTGTGCCGTAATCAAGGACAATGGACAAAATCATAAGTCAACAACAGGAATTTGAGGAATGTCCATCGTGTGGGAATACGAACCTCCGTCGGTTGGATGGTAATTCCTGGTTCTGCTTGGATTGTGACTGGGATAACTTAGTCGTCATCCCAGCAAGTAACGACGAATTGCTCTCCTCACTCCTTCACGGCGACATCCATTCGCGGCGACTCGCCGCGCAAGCGTTGATTAATATCGGCGACGCTGACCGACACCTTGCCTCTTTAACAGATGCGAACGCACTCTTAGAGGCGCTGGACGACGAAGATGCCGATGTACGCTATTTCGTCGCAGTTGCCCTTGGTAAACTGGAGGCGAGCCTGAGTCTTGGAAAACTGAAGCAACTCGCCCGGGACGATGCCTCCGCACTCGTGCGGGAAGGTGCTAAAACCGCAGTTGAGCAGATAGAATCGCGTCTGTCTTAATAACTATTGGTTATTAGCCGTCAATCTTTGGTCGGCGCGCGAAAACCCAACCAACGGGCAGGGTTGGATATACGGAAGGGATCGTTCTTGACACAACCCGCCTAATCGAACCGCAAGGAAAATTTAAAAGAATGGAAAAAATTCGACTGGGGTATATTGGCTGTGGGTTCATGGCACAGAAGGTCCACATCCCAAATTTTACGAGCATCCCGGACTGTGAACTTATAGGGCTTGCAGAGGTCCGTACGGAGCTTGGAAAAAAAGTCCAAAGCCGTTTCGGTATTCCCCAACTTTACCGGGACCACGGTGAACTTGCACAAAACGCTGATATTGAAGCAGTCGCTGTATCTGCTGACTTCGCATTGCAAGGTGAAATCGCGCGGGATCTTCTCTTAGCAGGTAAGCACGTTTTTATGGAGAAGCCGATGGCTGTTTCCGTTGAGCAAGCCGAGGCTATTGTGGCGGCATCAAAGAAGTCTGGCAAAAAGTTGATGGTCGGCTACATGAAACGGTACGATGCCGGAAACGAGATCGTCAAGACAAAAGTCGCGCAGTTCCGAGAAACAAACGAACTCGGACGCTTGACGTATGCCAGGAATCACGGATTCGGTGGGGATTGGGTGTGTAATCTCGATACTCACATGGATGGGACAACAGAGACAAAGCCGAGCGCACCTGTCAAAACACCAGAATGGATACCCGAACAGTGGCGCGGTTCCTATTTAGGGTACCTACAACAGTACACACACAATATCAATCTGATGCGTTGGTTTCTTGATGCTGGCGACAAAGTGAGCGTCAAAGCCGTTGATTTGGACGCGAACGGATATATGGGTGTTGTTATCTTCGATATGGACGGCATCCGTATGACGTTAGAGACCGGACATGTCTCTCACTACCGCTGGGATGAGCATAGTCAAATCTACTTCGAGAACGGATGGGTTCATACGTGGGCGCCGCCGTTGCTTTTGAAAAACACGCCTGCAGAGGTCGAGATCTATCGTGCTGGGGAAGAACAGGAAATCACCCGTCCGATTCCAATACCGAGTTGGACTTGGGCATATCATCGGGAAGCGGAATACTTTGTGGCGAATGTCCGCAACGATGAACCTTTTCGCTCTTCAGCTGAAGATACACTCACAGATGTCAGACTTTTTGAGGACATCTACCGAATCTTCGTTGAACAGCAGAAATAGCTATCTAATGAAAATTAGGAATTTAATCGAGTAACATTGATTTTCCCAATTCTGGTAGGTGCGGTTTGTAACCCCGACTCTTTGTAAGGGCGGTTTAAAATGAGGCAGTTTCCAATGAATTGCGTCAGTCCTATTACCGTGAAATGAGCTGTTAAAGACTGGTGATTATGGTGAATTATGAAAATACGTTGACATTTACGTATCTCTTCTGTAGGAGCGATCTCCCGATCGCGACGTGTTCTTGTTGATGCGCGGTGTATAGGTAATTCTAAAATCTACTATAATAAATTTATTTCCGCAATAAAATCTCCGTCTCATTAATGTTCACCGCCGGCTCATAGTTCGCCTGCAAGTACGCCGCAATCAAGGGATGCCGTTCCTCGACGGGGATAGCGTCAACTGCATCGAACCAACCTCCCGTTTTGAAGATTACTAAACGCGTTTTGTCCCGTTCAAGTGCCGAGATAACCTCTTGCTGCATTTCCGGTGTCGATGCATACGAGGCTTGATGGAATCGGGTAACGCTCAGTCGGTTTGCGAAGAAGTAGTAGGCACCCTGACTCGTAAAATCGAAGATCTTTTCGTTCTCTGCTGTATTTTCCTGAATATAAGCGACTACCTTTTGAACCTGTTCAACCTGATCGTCCGGGATATCCACCTTTCCTGCGCGCGTTAATTCCTGCGTTACAGCGCGTTGTTTGAACGGATTCTGACGCAACCTTTGCCATTTCTCATCAAAACCTACCAATGGCTGATGGATTGCCCCAACATACCAGCAGAATATTGCTGTCGGAATCAGGACCCACGCTGCTTTCAATGCGGGCAACCAATGTCTATTGCCCCTTAAAAACGATAGACACGCACGAAACATTCTGAAGATGCCGCTCTCTAATGAAAATAGACAGAGCAGCCATAAAAAAGTTGCGCCGTAAATCAGATGTCCATCGTCTGAACGCCCCAGTGCAGTTCGGAAGAATGCGATGCCACCGAGCAAGAGGAGTAGGAGCTTCATTGTGTTCGGTGCCGATGCAGTACCACATAAGCATCGATAGGTCAGGTACGCCGCGACAATCAGAAAAATACAAATTGGTAGGTACCATCGAAAGCCATCACTTAAGGCGAAAACACGCCATCCGTCCGTTGACAATAGTGTAAGTGTTTCCGACAGAGATGGGAAAGCAAGCCCCCACGTTGCGAGTTGATAGCGACACTGGATATAGGAATTCCAGATTAGGTCGTCAAAGGCACCGTGGAAGAGGAAGTAAATGCCTACCGAGAAAAAGCCTAATAACACCCCACAACTGTAACTGATTAAGGGTAATAGGTATTCTGTTCCCCTCTTCTCCCGCTGGCGAGGTTTCCAACCTTGTTCTCTTCCACTCTCTGTTCCAAAACCGCCTTGGTATACATATATAATCAGAAACAATCCGATGCCACCGAGCGTGTAAAGCCCGATTTCAGTGCTATACCAGAACGCCAAACTCGTGGAGATCCCAGCGAGGAGCAATTTCCATACAAATGTAGGAACCTTGTTTGTGCGAGTTCTTTGGAAGTGCGTCAGGGAATTCGCTACGAAAGCGAAACTAATTAAGCCGAGGCTATGTCTGGCAGATACCCAAAACTCCGTTCCAGAAGCAATAACCACACAGATAAAAGCAGTCAAAAATCTACCTCGGAATACTTGTAAACCGAGCACGTAAAGGGCAACATAGCCGAGTGGGTCCAATAGGTCTTCCATTGAACGCAAGCCGAATAGGGTCGGTTCAAAGAGCTGACTCCCAACCCATGCCAAATAAGCGTTTTGGAAGAGTCCATGCTGGATGTAGATGTCACGAAACGGCACCGCGCCGTGTAACATTTCATTGAGAGGCGCGAGCCGTTCACCTTCGTGAAATAAATCGATTGCACCGTGGATATCCCCAGAATAGGTAAGGAGATAGATGAAAATCGGGAGGATAATGTATTCAAGTCCACCGCGCCAAATCTTTGTGGTTCTGTAGCTGCCAGGGGCGGAGACATCACCCTTTTCGCTGGCGAGGTTTGTATCATCAGAAACATCTGAATTCCACAACGTAGGAAAGTACCGCTTATACAGCAGTGCCAATTTAAACAAAATGGATAGACTTATCGGTAGGAGTAGACCTGTTAGCATACCCTGACCGTTGTTGTAGACCTGTAGCCAACAGAGCCATAACGGAATGGATGCCAACGCGTTTGCTTTCAGGACACGCTGTATCGGTTGGGCGGTTCGTTGAGCACACCAGTGTGAATAGACACACCACCCTATCCAGTACAGATATATTACCGCTGGGATCCCCAGCAGTGCCAGCAGATAGAAAAAGTATTCCTGTTGTTTCGGATATTCATTAGCACTGAGCCAGCCAATGACACCAGAATTTGAGTGATATTCAAAAACAATGTATTTTTGGAGGGTTATTCCTACGGCGATTGCGAGGGAAGCGGCGGAGAATGTAAGAACTCCAACGTATGGTCGGAGTACAGGGGCTTTGACAACGCGCATCTCCGGCATCAATTGCTGGAATTTGTAGAGCAAGTTTTGGTTTGCAAGCTTCACCAAAAGGTCTCGCATTTGAGTGGTTTTCGGTCTTCGGTTGTCAGCCTTTGGTTTAGGACTTATGCAGGCTGCTCTTTTGTAGCACAAACTTTTAGTTTGTGTCAAGGGTGTTGGCGTTTTTTCGAGAATCCCCATTTAACGGAGCGTGCTACGATCAAAAGTTGCGTAAGGCTTGTGATTAGGAGATTTTCGTTTAACAAAACCCTCTTGGAACCGATAACTGTTAACTGATAACCGACAACCCTTTCCTCCTGTTAGATTTCTCCAAATGGTGCCTTGATCTCAATAAAATCTTTCGCTGTTTCGTCCCACGCGAAAGCCTTCACCGCGCGTATGTCGGCACCGTAAACTGAGATAACCAGATATGTGGCACTTGGATAAGCGGGTTCACCCCATACTGTTGCATCTGCCTTATCTTTTTCGGAGAAGTACGCTTCGTGGTTTGGGTGTGAGTGGTAGAACGCCTTAATCTGCCGTTGCTGTGTGTCAACCTCTTTGTGAACGGCGATTAAATCGTCGGGATGTATGACGTACGCTGTGCGGGCATCGCGCGGATATGTGTCTGGGTCTTCCTGATGCAGGTCATTCTGTATGTTCCGACATCTCCGGACGAAATCTTGTGCTTCGTTGCCCAGAATGACACCACAACATTCATTGGGAAACTCCGATTTCGCGTGCTCACAAATCTCACTGAGGGTCTCTGGTTTTACAGTCATCAGTTAACAGTCATCAGTCTTATAGTTTTCAGTTTACCGCGATCGCAGTGAGAGTTATCAGTTCAAGAGAGATCTTGTCCAACCAAACTACCTCTTAACTGACCACTGACCACTGATAACTGATAACTATTTTTTAGCAGATAGTTAAAAGAATCCGCCAGCGATCGCGGGAATAATCGAGATTTCAGCATCATCTTCGACGGCGGTCGCTTTTCCATCGAGGAAGCGGATGTCTTCATCGTTGAGGTAGATATTTACAAATCGACGGATGTTTCCGCCGTCATCACAGAGACGCTCTTTCATCCCTGGATAGTTGACTTCAAGGTTATCAATAATGCCTTCAATATTGGCACCTTCTGCTTCAACCTCCGCCAAGTTTTGTGTCAAACGTCTCAGTGGGGTTGGAATACGAACTGTTACAGCCATAAAATATATTTTCTCCTTTCGAATTTTACCTTTAAATCGAGTAATGCAATCCACACTCTTTGGTGTTTTCTTCTGTAGAGGGCGCGTTCTGCCAACGCCACCGTCCTGCTCGTTTCGGTTCTCCCGGCTTTATGGGGGTTGTGCAGATGATGCACCCAAGCGATTCATAATAATGACCACGGTCATCCGCTTCAAGCAACGGATTCACAGGAATTTCGTTTTCACGGACAAACTGCCATACTTGATCGCTTGTCCACTGAACAAGGGGATTAACCTTGAGCACCGGGTGTGTCTTTGAGGATATGATTTCCGCTTTCCGAAGTTGTTGCCTCGCTTCCGACTGGTCGTGCCGTAAGCCGGTTATCCAAACATCCAGCGTTTCCAAGAGTCGTTGCATCGGACGAACTTTTCGGATGTTACAACAGTATTCCTGCTTCGCTTTGCTGTCAAAAAACAGATGTTCGCCGTGTTCTGTCACCATCTGCTGTACTTCTTGGGGGTCGGGCTGAATCTGTTCGATCTGGATGCCGTAACGCGCTTCCACCTGTTCAAGGAAGGTATACGTCTCAGGAAAGAGTCGAAGCGTATCAAGCGTACAGACCCGAAATGGCAGTTGGTTTTCTGCCGCCAGATGAAGTAGCACCATGCCTGAAAGTTGTCCACTTGTGACAATTGCGGCGCGTCCTTTGAATCGCTTAAACAGAGAGAAAAGAATTTCTTGAGGATCCTCCGTCAAGGCAATTTCTTGACAGAGAGCGTGATCTACTGAATAGTTCAATTCTTCACCAATTGGCTTCTCGATCATTGCCAATACCCTTTAGGACACACGAAGCTAGTAATATCCACTTCGGTTTGTAGTAGGGCAATTTATTGCCCGTTTTTGATATGCGATAAATCGTGCGACTACGAACTCTGCTGCTCTTTTGTAGCATAACCTGTTAGGTTGTGCCACAAGAATATCTATGTTCTTTTAGGGTTCTCCCTCTCATAAAGCGTCAGATGGTCAAAATGGCATAAGTCCTGAGCTTAAGGGAGTGCCTCCATGATGTCCGATTCGATTTCAAAGTAACGACTCAAACTGAAATAACGTTCCCCTGTATCGGGGAGAATCGTAACGACGGTTTTATCCGGTCCTTGGTCTTTTGCAACCTGTAAGGCAGCGTACACATTCGCACCCGACGACATGCCCACTAACAGACCCTCGCTCGTCGAAATTGATTTCATCATTTGATAGGCTTCTTCTTCGGAGACTGTGATAACTTCATCAATGACATCTACATTGAGCACTTCGGGGATCATTCCCGCACCAAGCCCATCAATTCGCGTCGGATTCGGAGGACCCCCGGAAAGCACGGCTGAAACCCGCGGCTCCACAGCGACAACTTTCACATGCGGACATTCTGTCTTCAACACTTCCCCAACGCCTGTCAGTGTCCCACCTGTTCCAACCCCGATAACGATAAAATCAATATCACTGCCGATTGCTTTGAGAATTTCGACCGCAGTCGTGCGCCGATGGATCTCAGGGTTCGCGGGATTTGTGAACTGATTCGGCATATAGTGCCGCGAATGCCGTCTGACAATCTCTTCTGCCTCCCAAATGGCGCTCGCCATCCCACCGTGTTCTGGCGTTAGTATGATTTTCGCACCGAAGGCGGAGAGAAGTTCGTATTTCTCACGACTGACGTTTTCTGGCATCGTCAAAATTACAGGGTAGCCTCTCGCTATACCGACGATGGAGAGTCCTAAACCTGTGTTACCCGCTGTCGGTTCAACGATGGTATCTCCTTTTCTAAGGATACCGCGTTCTTCGGCATCAACGACCATCGCGTAACTAATCCTGTCCTTAATACTGCCGCCGGGGTTATAGGCTTCCAATTTCGCAAAAAGAGTCGCATCGTCCTTACCGGGCAAGGTGTTTAGACGGATCATTGGCGTATTCCCGATGAGGTCTGTCAAATTTTTGGCGATTCTCATTTTTCGTCCAAATAGCAATGCACGATACCGCTGCCATACCCCTATTTTAAGCGTAATAGCCTAAAAAATTTCACTTTAAAGTATACCATAAACACCCAAAAAAGTCAAATTTTTCACCGACTTAAAACATCAATCTGTTTTCAGATACACGCTGGGACGAGGCATTACTTTCGCCCATTTCTACTCCTGATCCTCGCGCCATTTCGCAAAATCTGCCTCGATCTCCTCCGACCACTTTCTATCTATTTCCCCCGGCGTGTATACACCTTCACGGAGGCGTTGATGCCCGAACCGATCTCGGAGAGCCACCTCCTCGCCTTGCTCAACCACCTGTTGTGCGAAGTGCGGCGGAATAAAGATAACCCCGCCACGCCTCCCTAAAACCACGTCTCCCGGTAAAACCGTCGCCTCCGCAATACGGATCGGGATGTTGATACCTGTGAGTGTGACGTTCGCAATGCCTGTCGGATCTACACCCCGCACGAACGTAGCGAAATCGGGCAATTCGTAGATACCATCCAGATCTCGGATACCACCCTCAATGACCATACCCGTTCCTGTTTTCGCATAGATAGAGTTGCCGAGATTGTCCCCGGCGAAAGTCCCGTCCTTCACTTTGCCGAAGAGATCAACAACGATGACGTCATCTCGGACGAGTGTGTCAATCACCCACGAGTTTTGACCACCGACGCGTCCCTCTTTTTCACCTTGCGCAGAGATGGCATCGTTGAAGTCAGGACGGATCGGCACAAAGGCGCATGTTACCGCTCTACCGACAAGGACCCGATCCGGGTGGAGATTCATCCAATCGCCAGCGAATTGGAATTTATAGTCGTTGCCCTGCAGGACACCCCACGCCTGCTCGATACTAATCGCCTTCATCCGTTGAATAATATCGTCCGGGACGCGAGGACGTCCGTCGGGGAATCGGTCGCCTTCCCATAAATGTGTCATCGCGAGGATGCTCTCTTTGTGGATAAGTTGCACGTTAAGTCACACTCCTGTACTTAGTAAAATCTGCTCTATTGGTAACCATGGGAGGATAATTTTCAATCCTGCAAATTCTGATTCAGACAATAGGCGCACCACAGGACCGAATTAAATTCTGAGTCTTCATGCAGTGCGCCTATGGTAGACAAAATACTTACAGCCCCGCGTTCGCCCACACCTGATCCAGCGATTCCGCAGTCGCTTTCGCCGCATCTGCGGGTTCCATGCCGTTCACTTTTTCGCTGAACGGTTCCGGTGTCACGGGTCCTTCATAGCCGATCTCCGTCAGGACTTGCATCAGTTCGGTGAGTGGGATGACCCCAGTTTCGGCGGGAAGACACCTGATATTGTCGATCTGATCATACGGATCGATGCCAGCGGGGGCATCGTTGATGTGGACGTAAACAACATCTGATACAGAGAGTTTGCGAACATCGTCCATAGCAGAACGGCAAGTATACCAGTGCCATGTATCGAATAGGAGTCCAACGTTCCCTGTGCCGACCGCGGCGGCGAGTCCTAACATTGCATCCATTGAATAGGTGAAGAGGTACTTGGAGCCTTGGCGACTCGTTGCCGGTCCAATGAACTCAAGTCCGACTGAATGTCCGTGGTCTTTCAGAATCTCAGCGATAGGGCGGAGACGTTTGACAGAGAAATCCCAGTTCTCCTGAAAGGTCATATCGTTTGAAGCGGGTCCGACAACAGTCGTTGACCGATAACAACCGAGTTCAGCGGCGAGTGCTGCGCGTTCGGGGAGTTGGGCTAAACCGGCATAGTAGTCAGACTCGGGACCGCGCCAGTTGACACCGAATCCCCATCCGCCCATGGCGATACCCGCCTCTGACCAGAGGTCTTTGACGTGTTGAACAGAGTGTTCCTGTGCGAGTTGACTGGCTTCGTCGATGTTCAGGTCGAGACCTTCAAAACCAGAATTTTTTGCTAATGCTAAACCTTCTGTCATATTTGCCTGGATGCCGATTGCACCCGTGCTCAAATTTTTAAACATAACTTCTCCTTCTTTACTTATAGCGGAAGATTGGAAGAAAAGATTAGAAGGTTGGAAGATTGGGGACATCCTTCCATCCTTCCATTCCAACGCCTTCTATCCTTCCATCCTGCTCTTTCCTTTCTTTGATTTTTCACCCCGTAAAACTTTCGCCGCAACAGCCCACGGATAATCAGTGTCCTCTGCTTTTGCGTCGCGATATGTAGGGATCCAAACCCAACGTTCTTCGCCGGATGTATTCGGATGGCTGGCGTGAAGCGTCAAATCGTGAAAAAAGACGGCACCACCCGCTTCGATCTCTGCGGTAACGGCACGGTTTTCATCGACTGCCCCCGGCTGGAGTCGATTCCCGAATCCGTTGCCATCACTGGCATCACCGTCGTGGACAATAGCGGATTTGTGGGAACCCGGAAAGAGTTTGAGACACCCGTTCTCGACAGTCGCATCGTCAAGCGCGACCCAGATCGAGAGTTTGTGTGCACCGTGCCAATAGGACCAATCTTGGTGCCAAGGACTGGCGAAGGTCGTCGTCTCGCTCTTAAAGACCACCTTATCGCTCAGGAACTCTATATCCGGCGCGTAAATGCTTTCTAAAATATCGAGGATCCTTTCATCACCGACAGCGGTTTGAAAGACGGGACTCCGCGCTGCTAAACCGACGTAAACACCGTGCCCAGCGACTGCACCTGTTTCCGCCTTAACGGCTTCCAGAATGTCGATACATTCTAATTTGAGACGTTGGACTTCGCCGCGTTCAAACAGATTCCGTGCGACAGCGAAACCGTCCCTTGAAAAATCGTCGCGAAGTGTTGTTAGGTCGGGAATCATTTTTTAAACCTATTCAGTGTCTTTAATGTGGACTTCACGTCCTGTTTCGGCACTTGTGAGCAGCCCTTCCATCATCTGTTGAACAATCAGACCGTGGCGAAGGGGTGCTTTGCAGGTTACGTCGTCCAAGATACACTCGACGAAGTGATCAGCGATGGCATCCCATGTTTTGTCGTATTGACTCGGGGCGAGATTAACGTTTATATCCTCAGATGTGCCGGATTCGTTCGTCCGAAAAAGTCGCAACGGCTTTAGCGTCGCGCCTGCCTCTGTTCCGAATAATTCGATTTGGAACTCGTCGGGTTGGTGTGATGCCCAAAAACTTTCAACTTGTAAGCCGACTCCATTTTCAAAGGTAATGAACCCGCCTGCATAGTCGTCTGACTCGTACTGTTCGTAGGTTTCCTTTGGCGGTTGACTACGATTCCAGTAACCGCGACCCCGCGGTCCGAATTTCGCACCAGCGGCACCGAGCACTGCGATCGGTTTCGGCAATCCAAGAATCCACCAAGCGGCATCAAGGACGTGGACACCCATATCACGGAACGCACCGCCTCCCTTCTTAATGAAACCGAGATTCCATGCCGGAATCCCGTTTCGACGGACACTCCGCGCCCGGGCATAGTAGAGTTCGCCGAAGTAGTTATCGCGTGCGATATTACCCAGATACTGGCAATCATTTCCAAAGCGCGTCGAGAGCGACATCATATTGACGACACCTGCCGCTTCCGCTTCCGTAACAAGCTTTTGTGCCGCTTCCTCGGAATCGGCGAGCGGTTTCGTTACCATGACGTGCTTGCCGTTCCGCACCGCTTCCAGTGCTATCGGCACATGCCACTGATTCGGTGTGCCAACAAACACGGCATCGATATCGTCGGCTTTGCACATCTCTTTGTAGTCTGTATAGAATTTAACCTCGTCGGGTAGATCTTTGGCGAAGGCTTTCATCCGATCTTCAAACAAATCACAGAGTGCGACAACAGTGCCTCGCGGATTACTGGCGAGTGCCATCCCATTGGGTCTGCCTATACCCATACCGACGACGGCGATTCGGACAGGATTTTTTGCTAATGCCATAGTAGTTTTCAGTTGTCAGTTGTCAGTTACATCAGAAATGGTTGTCCGTTTTGACCGAAAACCATTAAAATGTGAACATTCCTTGACAAGCATCAACCGACTCTCTCCTTTTTCAGTTTATGTGAGTATTATCAGAAACCTCTTTAACTGATGACTGATAACTGATAACCGATAACCATTTCAATACGGTCGGCCTCGTGAATTCAACGGTGGACTCACTTCGTTTCTGACGGGTTTAATCGTTCGTAGATATGCCCAAACCGCCTTCAGGTCTTCATCGTTCATTTGGGCGTAATGCTTTGTCGGCATTGGCGGAAATATTTTCCGATTGCCTGCCATGCCTTGATGGAGTCCAGTGCGCATTGCTTGGATAAACATCTCCTCTGTCCATTCACCCAATCCAGTCTCTTTGTCCGGCGTCAAGTTTGAAGCGAAACTCGTTCCAAACGGACCGGAGAACGCTGTCATTTGTGTTGATGTAAGAATGAAGATGCCCTGTTGCATCATGCTGAAATTGTAGCGAGGATACGGCGCGTTCGCTGGGTGCCCGGCGAGATACATATTCGTGTTGTATTCAGCACCGGCGCGTGGTGTATGGCAATGCCCACACGCACCCACCGTGTCTACGAGGTATTTTCCGCGCTGCACCCTATCACTCTGGCTCTCAACAGAGTTGATACTCAGCGCAATAATGGCACCTATAAAAAGCAACGTCGCACAAAAGATTAAGAGGTTTCGATGCATTCAGTGGTTCTCCTTTGAATTTCGGGTTCTGTGCAAATCTCGCTCCAATTTAGCAAATTCTCCAAATACATGCAATCAAAATCTGACATACTCCCAAAGCTAAAGCATTGGGGTTCTTTTGTTCCTTGTAGGAACATTCTCCGCTCAGGCAGAGCAACGTTTGACTTCGAGACGAAATCCAACGGGCGGTGTCATTTTCACGGTTTGGGTATCCGTGTCCGCCACTACGGGGACACCGAAGTGTCCAAGATACTTTTTACGAATGTTGATAGCCCCTACACCGTCGCGATGGTATTGAAATCCGCAGTTGCAGGTGTAGTTTCGGTTTGTAGGTTTCTTTCGATTTCCACATTTCGGACAAGTTTGTGAGGTGTATGCTTCATCTATCAACTCAACCTTGATACCGAGTGCTTTGGCTTTGTAGGTTATCAACTCCGTCACCTTACCGAAAGCCCACTGGTGAAGTTTCTGATTCGCACGTTTGCCATAATCAATGTTTTCACGGATACCCGTGAGGTCACCTATAGCAATCGTGCCAATGCCCGACTCAGAGCAGTGTTTGACAAACTTTGTGGTGTGCTTGTGGAGTGCATCCTTGATTTGATTGTCAATCTGTCGAATACGTTTCCACTTCCTACGCACGAGATGCCACCAACGCTTTGAATGGCGTTTGCACCTATCAATCTTTTTACCAAAGGAGGCAATCACCTTGTTTCTCAATCGGTATAGGCTTCGGATATACCGCCCATTGAAAATTAGTGTACGTTGCCCGTCATGACTGACAATAGGGTGTATCTCGCCAATATCAACGCCTACAATGCCGTCTGCTTTGGAGGCGTCCGGTTTCTCGGTGTTATAGACAAAATGCAGTTCATAGTGTCCACGCGTATAGACGAGGTTCACAATCGCAATGTTAGAGACAACAGAAAGGTTAAACAACTTTGGAAGGGGTATCTGTAGGAGAGGGTTGCCCCGTCCATTAGAAAGGATTACCATATGACCGAACAACGTTTCTTTGAATTGGATTGCCGACTTCTTCCAAGTCGTCGTTTGGAAGCGTTTGGACTTATGCGGAGGTTTCGCGGTTGTATCGCCGTTCCTCCGCAACGCACGGTAGGCTTTCCTATTCTTGAAATACCGCTCACGCACGGCTTGGATACTCTGTGAGTGTAGGGGTTGGGACTTTGAAAGTTGTTTATCCATCCACAACTCACATTGTTTGTCAATGCGCCCAGTGGTTCGATAACCGTGCGCATAGTCCCAAACGGCTTTGAGGTTTAGGCACTCGTTCCAAACAGAGGCAGATGCCGCGTTAAGGATATCCAATTGTTCAGTGTGAGGGATTTTCAGTTTCAAGGTTCGCAATGTCAAGTCTCCGTGAATGTTGGTCATTCAACTTGACATCAGAATTCAAGGGTGGTAGAATTAAAAGCGTCAAGATGAAAAATCCATCGCAAGTGGTTTTAGTAGTTTGACACGGGGAGGTTCGCCCCTCCCCACTTTCCTACCACTATTATAGCATTTTCCCTACTTTTTGTCAATAGGAAAAAAACTAAAAAAATAGTCTTGTGTTTTGACAACGCTTTGGTCTAACACACGAGGGCGAGACTGTATCCCAAACCTAAAGGCTTGGGTTTTAGTCTCGGAAACTTTGATAAAAAAGGCAGAGTTGAAAACCGCTCCTTGCCTTAAGGTAAAATTAGCGAACCGCAAGGTAAAATTAAAAGCGATAGGAGAGTTTCGCGTAGTAAAATCCACCGTTGAAACCGAACGGTGCCGCCCTACGGTCGTACGTGAAAACCCCCGGTGAATCCGCAATGACTGTTCCATTACTATCTATGAGGGTGCCACCACGGGCTTGACCCACCTCGTTCAGGTCAGGCAGTTGATTAAGGAAATTGTTTATCCCTAACGTCAGTGTTAAAGATTCGTTGAGTTGATATAACCCTTGGATATCGCTGAGCCATTTTCCGCCATAGGTTTGTCGCTGAGCACTCGCTCCGCTTCCTTCTTGGACACTGTAACTCCCAAAGTAGCGTAAAGCAGATCCAATCTTAAGGGGACCAATAATATAATCTGCTGTGAAATTTATGCGCGTATTGGGTTGCCATTCCTCAATGATAGAGCGTTCTCGTTCCGGAAAGAGAATTTCTTCAAGTCCAATCAAAATAGGACCCGGAGCTTCCACGTCCCCGATAACTTCAGTATCTGCCCAAGTTGCCGAGAATTTGAAATTCAAAATGGATTCGTTGTCAAAAGCGTGTAGGTAACCTGCGGCTACGTCAATACCACGGGTACGCGTTTGCGCGACATTCGTAAAGACTTGTGCTTGGTTGATGCCTGCCTGTGCTAAGACAGGGACAGCATCAGCCTTGAAGCTACCACTCAGCACAATCCGATCATCAATATTAATCTGGAATGCATCAAGCGTCAGCCATAGATTTTGAATGGGTTTGACAACAATGCCGCCTGAAACATTGACTGAAGTTTCCTCTTTGAGTTCTGGGATGTTGAGCGTGCGTGCGGTGTCACTATCGTTCCGAAAGGTCCCTATTTCAAATGGCAGCAGTTCTGTTGTGTCTCCATCGCCGTCAGCATCGTTGTTGTCCGCCTTGAATTGTGTGCTAATATTGTTAAAATAGAGTTGTTGAAGTAGGGGGGCACGGAAACCAGTGCTGCCCGCAGCGCGGACCGCAATCTGTTCTGTCAAATCGTAGCGCGTTGTCGCTTTTCCTGTGACAGTGGCACCAAAATCGCTGTACTGCTCGCCACGCACCGCTGCCCCGACGAGCAAGCCTGTTCCCGGTTTGCCACTTAAATAGGATTCGAAGTCGGCATAGCCTGCGATATTGGTTCGACTTTCGTCCACTTCATTGTCGGGTCGGAAGCCCGGAAAAACCTGAATACCCCCTGCGGCACCTTCTGCACCGAGACCTGCGTTGAACCAAGAAACAGGTTCGCCCGCCCGGATCCCATAGCCTTCCCTCCGAAACTCGACGCCCCCTGCGAGGTTTACCAGCGAGGATTGATACATAAGCGGGTAGGTAACATCTACGTTAAAGGCGGTTTGATCGAGCCGAAATCCGCCCGAATCTGCGGAGGTCGGACTGCTCGCGCCATAGGATGCGTTCAGGGAGTTAGAAACGAAAAAGTCAAACGTATTCAGACCGTGATTGATGCCGATGTCAATATCTAAGTCCGTTGGGGCATGGTTCCAAGCCACTCCCAATGCGATGGATACATCTTCAATCGTTGTATTAATTTCGGGAAGAAAGCCATCTGGATAGATCAACTTCACATTACGGCTGACATCTTTGGCGTTGCGATAGAAACCTGAGCTATTATTTTGGCGCGTGGAGTAACCACCGAATGCGTATAGCTCCAATCCTTCCGTCAGCGGTAACCCAAAATTGTAAACCCCAACTTTCTGTGAGGCGTCGGAGTCCCCGACCCGAAAATTTTTCCGATTGAAATGGTATTCGCGAGGGTCAAACCAGACCTGTTTTTCACCCGTTACGTTCCCGTTTATATCCTTTGCCTCAAGTGTGGCATCAGGCGGTCTGCCCGGATTTGCTTCTATCCAATCGTATTGTCGCGTCCCGGTAAGTCCAGCACGATTCGTCCGATAGCGTTCTCGCCATTCCACAGTTAGATTAAGAAAGCCAGAATCGCCTACTTTCGTTCCGTAGTTCCCATTTCCAGTCCATGTGTCGCCATCACCTTCATAGGTTTGTCCCCAATAGATGTCAATATCACCTGTATCAACATCATCTTTCAACACAATGTTGATAACCCCGGCGATAGCATCGGAGCCGTATTGTGCCGCCGCACCATCCCGCAGTACTTCAATACGTTCTATCGCTGCTGATGGAATCGCGTTGAAATCTGTTCCAGCGGTGCCACGACCGACGGAGCTATTTACGTGAAGTAAGGCACTTTTGTGCCGCCGTTTACCATTGACCAGGACCAACACCTGATCAGGTCCCAAGCCGCGCAAAGTCGCTGGCCTCAGAGCGTCAGTGCCGTCGCTAATGGTTGAACTTGGGAAATTGAAGGAGGGAACTAACATCTGAAGGACACGCCCGGTTTCAGATTGACCGGTAAGACTGAGTTGTTCCCTGTTAACGACTTCTATAGGGACTGGGGCTTGTAAAGCTCTCCTACCGATACTTCGGGTTCCAACGACCACAACGGATTCAATCGTCTGGATGGGAGCAAGACTGACTATTGCTTCGATTTGTCCCGCAGTGGTGCTAATGCGTTTGCTCGAAAATCCGATTGCTGTTACAGTCAACGACTGTGCGCCTGTCACGTCGCTAAACATGGTAGTTCCGGATTCGTCAGTTATTTGTTCTTGGGTTCCAATTTGTACTTTTGCTTCTGATATAGCATTATCATTCTGGTCTTGAACGACTACCTTAAGTGTATCAGCACTGGCAACCGTTGGTAGTACTGACGCGATGGTAAATAAAAAGCCAAAGGTTGTAGTCCCAAACAAAGTGCCGGGGCGGACGGAATAAGGAACATTATGTGCTAAAGTTGCTATACCGCGCGCAAGCAAAATTAGAAAATCTGAAATTGTCATTTTGTATAACCTCATTTATAAGCTGATAAAGTAGTGCGGAGGGCAGAAACGCCTAAGCGTATTTCCGCTTACAATAATGATTTAATTATGTGTTCTTTTTTCCTAAGATGCAAATTAAAGTCGTGAAAATGTGAAGTATCAGTTTTTTTAACCACAAACTCTGCTTTTATGCTAAAATCATAAGAAACTTGGACAATTGTTTGTGTGAGGGACCGGGAAAACATGCACGGTATGATGATGAACTATCCCTTGACGCTTGCGCAGATTTTAGAGCATGCGCGCCATATACACGGTAGTAAACAAGTTACGACACTTCTGCCTGATCAGACGTTCCATAGTTACAACTATACGGCGTTATATGAGCGTGTAAAGCGGTTAGCAAACGCTATCACGCAACTCGGGGTTATACAACCTGGGGACAGAGTTGGGACGTACGCTTCCAATACCTATCAACATCTGGAACTCTACTATGCGATTCCGTGCATAGGTGCTGTGCTACATCCACTCAATGTCCGTCTCACTGCCGTTCAATTGGCGCGGATCGTGCAAGAGGCAGAAGACAAGGTTATTTTTGTAGATGATGCCTTTACCAAGCAGTTTGATGAACTACGAGAGAAAATTGAATGTAAACAAATTGTCCACTTTAATACAAGTTCTGCGCATCCCGGTATTGCTTATGAGCAGTTGCTCTCTGAAGCCGATCCAGTCTATTCGTGTGATATCCCTGACGAAAACCGGGCAATGGGACTGTGTTACACCAGTGGGACGCAAGGTGAACCGAGAGGCGTTCTCTACACCCATCGCTCCATGTTTCTTCACACGCTGGCTGTGAATCAAGCCGATGTCTTTGGATTAACAGAGGCGGATGTCGTGATGCCACTCGTTCCAATGTTCCATGCGATGGCGTGGGGACTGCCCTACGCGTCCATGTTCGCTGGTGCCGATATGGTGCTTCCCGGTGCCAACCCCGTGTGCATTGCAGACCTCATTGCAGAGACAGATGTCACCGTTGCTGCAGGGGTCCCGACAATTTGGGCAAAACTGTATCCCGAATTATCGAGAAGGAAGCAGGACATCTCCACACTGCGACGATTGATAGTTGGGGGTGAAGCAATGCCACCCACGCTCATTGAAGCCTATGAAAAGAATCTCGGCGTTGAGATCTGCCACGCTTGGGGGATGACGGAGATGTCACCAACAGGTACGTTCTCGAAACTACGTGGGGTACATCAAAATTTATCGGAGGCTGAAAAATGGCGAATTAAAGCGAAGCAAGGACGGCCAATACCGGGTGTTGAACTCCGCCTCGCAACTGAAACATCTAACGGTTTCACGAAACTCCCTTGGAACGGTGAGGTCGTCGGGGAACTACAAGTGCGAAGTCCATGGACAGCAAGTCGCTACTACAACATTGAGCCTACTACGGAACATTTCACTGCCGACGGGTGGTTACGCACAGGAGATATTGCTACTGTTGACGTAGACGGTTACATGCAGATTGTGGACCGCGCCAAAGCACTCATCCGAAGTGGCGGAGAGTCTATTTCAAGTGTTGCCTTAGAGGCTTCACTCCTAAAGCATCCGTCCGTTCTGGAAGTGGCAGTTATCGGTGTGCCCGATGAAAAGTGGGGCGAACGTCCGATCGCTGTTGTTACCCTCTCACAACGGATACATGAGGATATCTCAGATACCCTTAGACAACACCTCGCTGTTGAGTTTCCTAAATTTTGGATTCCTGATCAGTTTGTTATTGTTGATGAAATCCCGAAAACGAGTGTCGGAAAATCTGATAAGCGAGCACTTCGTAAACAACTGCTGATGTCAGAAACAAAGGAGAAACTGTCATGAGAATGAAAGCCGCTATCTACACAGGCATTGAAGGAATTGAAATTCGTGAGGTCGAACGCAACGAACCCCCTCCGGGCTTTGTACTCGTTGACACAAAACAGACCGGTATCTGTGGAAGCGACCTGCACAGTTATTTCGGGAATTGGGGACAGTCGCACGAATATGCCGCAGGGCATGAGACCTGTGGTGTGGTCGTGGCACTCGGTGATGGTGTAACGAAGTTTGACATTGGCGACAGGGTCGCCGTGGAATGTTTCTCGCACTGCGGCATCTGCAAGTATTGTGAAACCGGTCAGTATAATCTCTGCGTCAATAGAGGTGGGATTTCGCCGGGTATGCACGGTGGGTTTGCTGAGTACACATCAACACACTACTCCGGGTTGTTTAAATTACCCAAAGGCATGACGTTTGAACAGGGAGCACTCGTTGAACCGCTCGCCGTTTCACATCGTGCTATCGCGCGGACAGGTGCCAATTCCAGAGATACCGTCGCAATTATCGGTGGTGGGACTATCGGACAATTCGCTTTAGCGGACGCAGTCGCCGCTGGTGTGAAAGAGACGTTGATTACCGTCAAGTATGAGCAGCAAGCAGAACTGGCAAAAGCACTCGGGGCAGATCATGTCGTAAACGTCAGTGACACCGATGTCCAAGAATACGTCAAGGATGTCACAAACGGCATCGGTTTTGACGCAGTGGTTGAAACCGTAGGCGGTGGGGAAAACTTTGACATCGCTATGAATATCGTTCGGAAGCAGGGGGCTGTTGTCCTCGTCGCAGGATACTACAAACCGCTTGAAGTCGATCTTTCCAAGATCGTCTGGTCAGAAGCATTCGTTACAGGCTCTAACTGCTACGGTTATAGTGGGATGGAGACGGATTTTGAAGCGGCGATTGAGTTGATTGACTCCGGTAAGGTCGATGCTACAAAATTGGTGACACACACCTATCCACTTGAAGAGATCGTCGAAGCGTTCCGAGTGTCCGCCGATAAAACCTCCGGCGCAGTTAAAGTACATGTTTCTCAGGAACAGTAGATCATTGATTTGCTGGTAGGGTTTGACATCTCGCCAGTAATAACAGAAACACCCTTGGTCGGCGAGGTTTCCGAACCTCGCCACGTCAAAGATTGTAAACTGAATTGTGGCTTTTACTATAGACCAAAATTGTAGCCTGCAACAGCGGCGCAGGGTTTTTGCTTGGGGTTTTTGCTTGGGGTTTTTGCTTGGGTGTTTCCTCAATTTCCTCAATTTCCCCTTGATAGGGGTTTTTGCTTGGGTGTTTCCTCAATTTCCTCAATGTCTCAGGGCTACGGAAAGGCACTTCAGTTGTCCAACCTACCTGACCGAACCACAAGGTAAAATTAAAATATGCAGAACGGAAATCATGCGTTGAGTATCGAAGAAAAAGAACAGTTTTGGCGGCAGGGTTACCTCGGTCCTTACAAACTCTGTAGTTCTGAAGAAATGCTCAACATGCATTCGGAAATCGAGACAGTCCTTGAGACGGCACCACCGGATCACAACCAAGTGGAGCATAACCGCCATCTTGACTCTACATTAATTCATAATCTCGCCACGCATCCGACTATCATCAAACGGATGGCATCTCTCTATGGGCCCGATCTACTGCTATGGCGGACGAACTTTTTCATCAAAGAGCCGGGCGCGAAAGAGATTCCGTGGCATCAAGATTTCAACTATTGGCCCCTTGAACCCCCTATTATTATTTCTGCATGGATTGCTGTCGATTCCGCAACATTAGAAAATAGTTGTCTCCAGATCGTTCCCGGTTCACACCGTAAAGTAGTACCGCACGTGAAAGCGACTTCCGATATGGCGTTCAATCAAATGGGCGATCTCGGGTTCATTGATACCACGACTATTGTCAACCTTGAGATGCAACCCGGTGAATTTGTTCTCTTTAATGAACGCACCTTGCATCACTCGGAAGCAAATCGCTCTGATAAACGACGTATCGGTTTAGCTGTCCGTGTCATTCTACCGATCGTCAAAGTTTTCGATTGGGATGCACCTCAGCACAAACTCATCGTCGTTCACGGTGAAGATCCCGTGCAATTTAATCACAGGGAATCCCAGCCCGACGCATCGCTGTAGGAGCGAGCTCCCGCTCGCGATCTGATAACTGAAAACGAATAAAGGAGAAATGCTTATGAATCGTCAAATTACGCTCGCTTCCCGACCCGCAGGGTACCCGAAGGAGTCGGACTTTAACTTGGTTGAGGTGCCCATTCCAACGCCTGGGGATGGTGAGGTATTGGTAAAAACGCTCTACCTCTCGGTTGATCCATATATGCGGGGGCGGATTAATGCCGCGAAATCTTATGCCGCCAATGTGGAAATCGATGAGGTGATGGTGGGGAGTGTCATCGCTGAAGTTATTGACACAAAGCATCCAAATTTTGAGGTAGGTGATATCGTCAACGCCGGTATCGGATGGCAGGAATACGGCGTTGCTGCCGGCGATGGCTTAAGAAAAATTGATCCGACAATCGCACCCATCTCAACGGCGGGCGGGATTCTCGGTATGCCCGGTCTAACAGCCTACTTCGGCTTGCTCAAGGTTGGCGACCTTCAAGAACGAGAGACTGTGTTTGTCTCTGGTGCCGCTGGTGCCGTCGGTTCCGTCGTCGGACAGATCGCAAAAATCAAAGGATGCCGGGTTGTCGGTTCCGCGGGAACCGATGAAAAAGTCGCTTACATCGTTGACGAACTCGGTTTTGATGATGCTTTTAATTATAAAGAGGTTAACGATTATCATGAGGAACTCCAGAGACTCCTTCCTGATGGCATTGATGTCTATTTTGACAACGTCGGTGGCACTGTCACGGATGCCGTTTTCCTCAATTTAAGAATCAAAGGACGCGTCGTGATATGTGGACAGATTTCGCAATATAACTTAGAAAAGCCGGAGACAGGACCGCGTTTCCTCTGGCATATGATCACCAAGCGCGCGAGAATTGAAGGGTTCCTCGTCTCTGAGTTCGCTGATCAGCATGCGGAAGCACTCGTTGAGATGTCGGAATGGGTGCAACAGGGTAGGTTGAAATATCGTGAGACGATTGAAGAAGGTGGGATTGAAAGCGCGCCCGCAGCGTTCATTAGCATGCTAAAAGGCGGCAATATCGGGAAGCAACTCGTCAAAATCGCTGACTTTTAATTCATTGCTTCTGAGTTACCCTCCATTACATTACGGGCAGATTTCCAATCGTTAAGAAACCATTTCTAATCTGAAATAGGTTTTTTAATTCATCGAAAACCACCGCGTAATGAAATGGAGCGGTGCCCAGGATCCCATAAATTAAAAATTAAAAATTAGTATCCTTTCTCTTTGTCGATTATACTCAAGAGCGGTTTCCCAACGAGAAGCCGTTCCAGATTATCACAAAAAAGTCCAACACTCCGGTCCAAACGAATCGGCGAGCCACCCGCAACGTGGGGTGTAACAATTACGTTCGGCAGATCCCATAACGGGCTGTCGGTAGGTAACGGCTCTTCCGGCGTAACATCCAACCCTGCACCGCCGATACTCCCTGAAGTGAGTGCCCGGAGCAGTGCCGGTCCGTCTACAATCTTACCACGTGTGACGTTAATAAGTAGGGCATGCGATCTCATCTGTTCAAACGCCGCATCGTCGAACATACCGTGCGTCTCGGGAGTTAGCGGGGCACAGACAGCAACGACGTCTGACGCCGCAAGGAGATCATGGAACCGATCCATCTTCCAAACTTCATGGACAAACGAGGGGGCTTCGACCGTCTCTGGATCTACAGCGATGACACGCATATCGAACCCTTGTGCCCGACGCGCAACGTCAATCCCTGTTCCACCGAGTCCGACAATCCCCAGTGTCCGTTCGCTGAGTTCCCATGTCGCCAGACGGATTGACATCCGATTCTCCCACGTCCGCTCACGGACCGAACGTCCGACACCTCGGAGGAGACCGAGGAGTAACGCCCAGGTCTGATCTGCCAGATGTGGACCGACAAATCCTTTCGCACTCGTTAGAATAACATCGCTTTTAACAAACGCTGGAAACAACAAGCCATCAACGCCAGCGGAAAGGACTTGTACCCATTTCAGTTGTTTCGCATTTTCAAAAAGCGAACGATTGAACCCGCCGAGAACAATATCGGTGTCTACAACCTCGCGCAGTGCCTCTTCTGAATTCTGTGGAAGCACAACGGAGAGATCGTCGGAAACCGATTCGATCTGTTGCTGCTGTTCGGGCGTAATATCGGTATTAATCAAGATTTTCATTTGACATCTCCTTGGTATCGTGGTATTCTATATACATACAAAACAACGAGATTTCTACTAAAAACACATTTCTCAAAAAAGGAGAATCCTGTCGTGATTGCTTCGTCTTTGATACATACACGTAAAAGATACGTTCATTCCGTTTCTATTCCTATCTTTGCCATGAGTCTCTTTCTCATTGCAATCTTCGTCGCCAGTTGCGGCGATGAAGGTGACACCACTGAGGACACCACCGGTATGGCTGATGTCCTTCAGCCCACTACAACGCCTCCTACAGCGCAGACACCCGTTCCACCAGCAGAGCAGCCAGTCGTTGAAGAACCCGTTGTTGCAGGAGTTTCCTTCAAGGACGATATTCAGCCTATACTCGCTGAACGGTGCGCCGTTCCAGGATGCCACGCCGCCCCGGGTGTCGCAGGGCTTAATCTCAGCGAATACGATACCTTCAAGAAAGGTGGCGCGAACGGTCCCGCATTTGACGCTGGCGATGGTAAAGGAAGTCTTGTCGTCAAACGCATTGATGGCGGCGGTATGCCCCCCGGCGGTCCACCGTTGGATGGAGACCAAGTCCAACTTTTCATTGATTGGATTGATGAAGGTGGCAAAAATAATTAATATTACAGTAGCGTAGCATTTCTACTCCGTTCTGTCAAGTCCTAAAAACTGGATATACTTGGAAGGCGCATGATGCATGTGCCTTCTTTCGCGTCCATCTTCCTGTTCCTTAAGTCCCTCAAAATTGTCCTCTTTCATACAGCACAGGCGTTTTATTCCACACAGGTCGATATATCTAACTGCTCTAACACTGGAATAGAAACTGCTGGCTCCTTTTACTAACATAATTCAAATTGCTACCTTTATTATAGTGGACCATAAAAATAAATAGACACTCTCCGCCCCTGGTAGGGTTTTTGCTGGGGGTGTTTTTGATAGGGCGTTTCCCTTGCTGGGGTGTTTCCTCAATTTCTTCAAGGTTTCTAACCTCGCCAATTTGTCCAGTGTCCACTTAATTGTTGACTCTACTATAAATATCCTTACTTCATCTTGACATCGTATTGGAGCCTATCTTATACCGCCGGTGAAATCAGTGTGATATGACGACGTAGGAGAATCGTGGATTTTTTCGATGCCTTGTATTTTTGCTACAAATTTAACTTGACTTATAGATTAAAATATGATACAATCGCCTATATGGAGACTGGGTGTAATTATATCAGTATTATGTATATAATTGTCTTAATATGGCTTTTGGGGTTTATGGTGAATTATGGAAATAAGTTTACATTTCAATGGAAACGAAAACCCACCACCGCCGCTGGCGAAGTTTCCGAACCTCGCCTTAGAGTGTACATGTAATTCTAAGGTCCACTATAAGTGGTGTTTGTACTTGTATGGCAACTTGAGACACAATAATTGGATTCATGAGATTCTCATTTTGTATGATTTGGATAAAAACGCTATAAAGGAAATTCCATAGATTGACAATAAGCGACTTGGTTATTTGTGAGATGGCTTGCTTTATAGAAATTTTTGGAGAGCACAGATGACAGCCAATGACGTTACGTTGATTCGACGGACTTTAGAAGGCGACCAAAACGCGTTTACCGCCCTCGTAAATAAATATCAGAAAAGGGTCCACACGCTTGTCTGGCGGAAGATTGGCGACTTTCACATCGCAGAAGAAATCACACAAGATGTTTTCTTGAAGGTTTACAAAAAATTGTCGACGCTGAAACCGCCTGAGCACTTTCCCGGATGGCTCTATGTAATTACCACGCGACACTGTATTGCATGGCTCCGAAAGAAACGACGACCAACAACATCACTCGATGCGATGCCGCCACCTGAACTTGAGGAACTCTGTTATGCAGAATATGAGGCATCACGTGGTGAAGCAACCGCTGTTGAACGCCAACGCGAGATCGTCAATCAACTTCTCCAGAAACTTCCAGAGAGCGAACGCACCGTTATGACGCTGCACTATCTCTCAGAAATGTCCTGTGAAGATATTAGCGAATTTTTGGGGGTATCGCCGAATACCATTAAAAGTCGACTCCACCGCGCCCGTAAACGATTGGAAAACCAGGAACACCTGCTCCACGATGTCTCAGGTATCTTCCATCTATCGCCAACTCTAACTGAAAACATCATGCGAGAGGTTGCTCGTATCAAACCGATTACGCCTTCCGTAAGTAAACCGTGGTTACCGTGGGGAGCCTCTCTGGCATCAGCTCTTCTCATTATTCTAATGATAGGTTTCGGTGCGCGCGCACTCCTTCGTTTTCAGCAGCCCTACAATTTGGACGCGGAAGCGGAGATGGTAATCGAACTGGTAGAGGCACCCGTGGTCCTTCCGTTGCAATTAAAACCTGATGTGAGAACACAACTCGGTAACACGAATACCATCGGTAGAAATAGGAGGACCGGTTCAAGAACCGATGGGCAACCGTTGGTCGCTGTGCAGGCAGAGGCAATGGAAGTCCTGGATACAGAACCACAGTGGATTCGGTCAAAGGAACTAACGGGTGGAGATATAAAAAACCTCTTTCTCACGTCCGAAAAGGCACTTTACGCCGTTGGAAGTACGGGACTCTATCGGTTAACAACAGACGACAATAGCACGGGATGGATTCTCATCAACGATTCTCTGCCCTTAACACCGCACAGTGAACCGATGGCAGAATGGGATGGAACCCTCTATATCGCCACGCGGACGAGTTTATTTGCATCCACCGATCGCGGTGTAACATGGAACACTGTTGGTCCGCGCCCACAAGGACGTGCGATCGCGTTACTCATTACTGAGCCAAACGAGGAGCACCACCCGCGAGATGTCCAGATTGAAATGTACCTTGTCCTCACAGAGGGAGTGTTTCGTTCGACAGATACTGGTGCCACATGGCACGCCTTTAACGATGGCTTGATCGCGCCGGAAATACAGGATGCCGTCGCTATTGAAAACATCCTCTTTTTAGGAACAAACCACGGGCTTTACCGACTCAAGTCAAGTGTATGGGAGAAATTGCTCGTTGCGCAAGCACAATCTATTGGTTCGTTGGCAGTTACTGACAACAGAATTTACTTGAGTGCTAAAAAACCAGAGAACCAAGAGTCTAGGTCACTTTTTGCCTCGAACGACTGCGGAGAATCGTGGGTCAATATAACACCCTCAGATCAGGATTTAGAGTTGTTTCCCCTAACGTTGAGATTTACCAAGCTTGTCGCTGTGGATGAAGCTGTTTTGGCACTTGGGACTGGTGTGTTGGGTTCAACCGATGCTGGCAATACGTGGAAATATCTCGGTTTTGACCGACATGCGTTTACTCTTGGGACTGATCCAGCAGTCGCGTTGGACGAAAATACTGTTTTTGTGGTAGGAACAAACGGTGTTAGGTGTTCCACTGATGGCGGAAACACATGGCACTCTTTCATGACAGGTATAACAGAACTCCGCGTCCGTGATCTTGCACAGGTTAACGACGTGCTCTATGCCGTAACTGATGAAGGCATCGCTAAATCCACCGATGGTGGCGAACGCTGGACGCCCGTTGGAACGGGATTGTCACCCCATTTGGGTAAATCGTTTGATACGTTGGAATTGTCGAATATGACAGCCGTAGGGAATGCGCTTTATGTCAGAGCCAAGCAGGGCGGAAGCACAAACTCTCTGTTCCATCTACTTCCTAATACCGATACATTACTCCATATTAAAGGTATGCCGGTTTATGTGGATTCAAACCGCGGAAACTGGTTAGAAAACGTAGCGTACACCCCAGGCACACTTGGTTTGAATGAAACGGACCGAGCAAACCTTTTGCGCTATCAACTCGGTATCGAAGAGGCAGCGACAAAAACAACTGGAGAGTTCGCCGTGAGCGGTGGGACGTTCTACATCGAATACGAAAGAAAACTCTATCGCTGGACCTACGGAGATCACAAATGGCACGACACCGGCATGAAAGACGCTCCTGTATTCGCTGACTTTTACGCTACTGACGGTTTCCAGTTCGCTGTTTCAGGAGAAATTATCTACCTCGGCAAAAGCAACGGCACTCTCTTCCAATCGCTGAATGGTGGGCACACTTGGAGAGATGTTACCCCGAATTTTCCCATTCAACTTGATAGAACAGAGTCACGGAATCAACTCCTAAAGAAGTTACCGCACTTCAAGGAGATAGTCTTTTCGGATAGCACGGTGTACGTTTCAACAAGCGATGGTGTTGCGATGTCAAACGATGGTGTGAGTTGGCGTGTGCTCACTGATGCAACGTCTACACCAATCCGTATGCGCCAATTGGCAATTAATGGCACAACGCTTTACGGTGTTTCCCGAACAGGTGCCTATCGATTGGACAAGGATACGGGAACTTGGACACAGATTGCTTCAGAAATCCCAGGACGAGTGACCTCTCTCGCTGTTGCCGGAAACACCCTCTACATTGGCACAGAACGTCGTGGAATCTTACATTTACCCCTACACAATTTGTAGATGACCGAAATCTACAACCTCGCTTTTATAGTAAAGTCGAAAAATAATTGACTAATGTAGCATAAACTGTTAGTTTGGGCTTCCTCTTTAGCGCGCAGACTCACAGTCTACGCTACACTGAAAGTGTTCACGTAATTATGGACTTTACTATATCTCATTAATCTCGTAATCATCCGAAGGATTGCATTTTATGCACCATTTTGGTCTCTGGTAGGCGTTACTATATTGTGAAGCCTAATTTTTTGGGAGGAAGACAGATGAAAGAGAATGACATCACCCTAATTCAACGGATTTTGGATGGTGACGAAGGCGCGTTTACTGTGCTCGTCAAGAAATATCAGAAATGGGTTCACACGCTTGTCTGGCGAAAAATTGGTGATTTTCACACTGCAGAAGAGATCACACAAGATATTTTCTTGAAGGTTTACAAAAAGTTATCGACCCTAAAACCCCCGGAGAATTTTCCAGGATGGCTCTATGTCATCGCAACGCGCCACTGCATGACGTGGTTCCGAAAGAAACGGCAACCTGCGACATCCTTGGATGCGATGCCCACGGCCGAGTTAGAGAAATTATGCTATACGCAATATGAAGAAACGCGTGGCGAGGAGGTATCCCTTGAACACCAGCGTGAACTCATCAAGCGTCTTCTTCAGACGTTGCCGGAGAGCGAACGCACTGTTGTAACGCTTTACTATCTCGCGGAGATGACGAGTGAGGATATCAGCACATTTTTGGGAGTATCGCCGAACACAATTAGAAGTAGACTCCGCCGCGCCCGCAAACGATTAGAAAAGCAGGAACACCTACTCCACGATCTCTCTGGCATCTTCCGACTCCCACCAACCCTAACTGAAAATATCATGCGAGAAATCGTCCGCATCAAACCCGTTACACCTTCCGTAAGTAAACCGTGGGTGCCGTGGGGACTCTCTTGCTCATCAACGCTTTTAGTTATCCTAATGATGGGATTCGGTCCGCGGGCATTATCCCGTTTCCAACAGCCTTACAACTTGGACGCAACATCGGAGATGACAATTGAGTTCGTTGATACACCTGTTGTGTTAGACTTGAGTCGAAAACCGGATGTCAAAAACCGATTTGGTAGTGCCGATACTGAAGGGAGAGGTGAAAGTGCCGGTCCGAAAGCCGATGCTGGATTATTAGCTGTAGCACAAGCCGATACAGTAGATGAACTAAAGACGGAAGAACCACGCTGGATTCCAGCGAAGGGACCAGGAGGTAACAGAGTCAAAGATCTCTTTGTCACATCTCAAAAGGAAGTCTATGCTGTTGGCAGCACGCGGCTTTACCGATTGGCAGATAACAATAGTGAGGAGTGGTCGCTCATCAACGCTGCCATACCTTTTACACCCCATAGTACACCGATGGTGGAACAGGATGGCACCCTCTATATTGTCACTGAGACCGATCTACTAACATCAACGGATCACGGCGTGACATTGCGCCTTCTCGGCCCACGTCCACAGGGACGTGCCGTTGCGCTACTTGTCCCCAGCAGGTTACGCTGGTCTCAGAATGCCGAGACTGAGATATATCTCGTCCTCGCAGACGGTGTGTTTCGTTCGACAGATACTGGTAATACGTGGCACGCCTTTAACGATGGCTTGACCGCACCAGAGATACAGGATGCTGCCGTCGTTGAAAACGTCCCTTTCTTAGGAACAAAACAGGGTGTCTATCGACGCAATTCGGACGTGTGGGAAAAACTGTCTGTCGCACAGACACAATCTATTGACTCGTTAGCAGTCGCTGGCGATAGAATTTACCTCAGTGCTGGAAAACAAAAAGATCAGGAATCGGATTCGATTTTTGCCTCAAGCGACTTCGGAGAGTCGTGGATTAATATAACACCCACAGATCTACGGATAGGAATGTCTCCGCTGACAATCGGATCTGTCAAACTTGTGGCGGTGGGGGAGACTGTCCTGGTTCTTGGGGCTGGCGTTTTACGCTCAAGAGATGCTGGAAGCACGTGGGAGTATCTCGGTTTTCATAAACACGCCCTTACAGTCGGTATTTTCCCTGCCGTGGCTGTAGATGAGGATACTTTTTTCCTCGCGGGAATGGGTGGACTTGGACGTTCAACCGATGGCGGCAGGAACTGGCATCTGTTCACAGCGGGCATAGCGGAGCCTCACATCCTTGACCTCGCGCAGGTTAACAACACCCTTTATGCTGTTACGGATAAAGGCGTTGTTCAATCCAGCGATGGGGGCGACCAATGGACGCAGATTGGTACCAATCTGCCACTCCCCGCAGATAAACCGCTTGGTGCGTTAAAGTTGTCAAATATGACAGTCGTGGGTGATTCACTCTACGTCAGAACAAATCAGGGCGGAAGCACAAACTGTCTGCTCTGTTTACGTCCTAATACCGATAAGCTACTGCATATTGAACGGATGCCGGTTTATGTGAATCCGAGCCACGGTGAATGGTTGGAGAAAACAATCGGAACCACAGTTGTTATTGACCTCAATGAAACAGACCGAGCCGCCCTTTCTCACTATCAACTCGGTATCGAAGAAGCCGTTGTCCGAACGACGGGTGAGTTCGCTGTCAGCGACAATACATTCTACATCGAATATGAACGGAAACTCTACCGCTGGACTCCCGAAGATCACAAATGGCACGACACCGGCATGCAAGATGCACCTGTATTCGCTGACTTCTATACCGCTGACGGTTTCCAATTCGCTGCCTCAGGGAAAGTTGTCTACCTCGGAAAAAGCAACGGCACTCTCTTCCAATCGTCGGATGGTGGGGATACTTGGAGAGATGTTACTCCGAATTTTCCCTTCCGGATTAATAGAGCAGAATCCCAAGACCAGCTCCTAAAGCAGTTACCGCACTTCAGAGAGATAATCTTTGTGGGTAACACGGTATTCGTTTCAACGAATGATGGGGTTGCGATGTCAAACGATGGTGAAAACTGGTATATACTCACCGATTCAAGATATGCACCGATTGCCATGCACCAATTGGCAGTCCATAGCACAGTCCTCTACGGCGTTTCCCAAACAGGTGCTTACCAATTGAACGGGAATACAGGTATCTGGGAACAAATTGCATCGGAAATTCCCGGACGCGTGACTTCTTTCGTTGTTACCAGAAATACCCTCTATATCGGCACAGAACATCGCGGGATCTTACGTTTCCCTTTGCACAACCTCTGATTTGCCAATAAGTGTGTCTTTCTGCAGTTATTATGGTAAATTCTAAAAATGAGTTTACATCCTGTAGGGCACCCCTTGTGGGTGCCCCTAATCTCACCAGTCCCAATGTCAAAGTAATTCTAAAATCTACCATAAACACACATCCTTTCCCAAGGGTTGCATTTTATGCAACCTCCCTGCAACTTATGCGCGTTACTATATGATGAAACTCCTCATCAAGATGCTCAGAGTATCACGTCGGTGCTATGTTTTCTGGTGTTTCGGAAATATTTACATGTCCTGAGTAATGTGGAATACATAGGCATCTTACGCAACAGTAGAAGCACTTTCTTACTGCACTGGCGGGGTCTCTAACCCCGCCAAGTTTCTTAGGTAACGTGAGTTTGAAAATAAAAATATCCATATAGATGTAGGTTGGGTTGAGCGTCCGTTGCCAGTCCCTGTGTTTATATCCAAATGCCTATTTTCCAATACACCGTTGGTAGACATAAAGACAGCGAAACCCAACAATCCCAATGCTTTAAAAAAAGCGTTGGGTTTCACTCATATATTAGTGATTTTAGCGTTTCAGATGCTCCTGTAGGTTTCCAGTTGTAGTGTATGATCTTTAGGAGTTTCCCGTTCAACCCCGGTTCATGCCATAAGGCATGAATACCGTTGATTCTCTACGTGTTTACTATCAAACTCACGTTAGATAGTAATTGTATGTTTTACTATGGATAGGCTGTTTACGAATGTCGCATCTAATGGCATGAAGGTATAACCTAAGCGTTGAAGAAAGAGGTAGAAAGATGAATGAGTATTCAACCTATGTCACGTCCGTGATTGGTGGTGATACCTTTAATACTTCGATTAACACTTCAATCAAAACGGTTCGCTTAGCGAATATAAACGCTCCTGAAAGCGGCACCCCACAAGGACAAAAATCTACTAACTATTTAAAAATGCTCGTAGAAGGGAAACGGGTTGTAATCAAATCGGTCGCTACTGATGTTTACGGTCGCGTAGTTGCTCACGTCTGGCAGTATACGGATGGCGTGTACGTCAATCAGATGATGGTCGATAGTGGACATGCCGATTGGGTATAAGTTACGCCTTGTTCCTGTTGGCGTTCATTTTTGAAGCATTACTCGCTCGTGACATTGTATTTTGAAGGTATGCAGGGTTTGCTGATCAAGTGTGCAGGATTTACAGAGACTGTAAGATTTGAGGAAATAAATTTCACTGACATCCGTAACGGCGTGGTTTCTTACCAATTGGCACATAAATTGCTTTTGGATAAATAATGTGAAGTTTAAGACCGGTTCTCTCTTAGAGGATTTGTGAATCCATACTCCATTGAAAAAAGGAGAAATAACCATGAGATCTACTTTGATTGCGAGCATTCCAGCACTTATAGTCCTCTTCGGACTCGCATTTGGATTCGTGACGTTCCACCTGATGGCACAGGACGCGGAAGCTACGGGTGCAGAGTGTAATTATCTTGAATATAATTGTGATCAAGAGACAGAATACGCGACGAATGCATGCAACAGTGGTAATGCAGAGCGGTGTAGAAATGCGAAGAATGATAGAATGCAGGTTTGTAACGAATATTATAGGACCTGTAGATAATCTATAAGAACCGTTTTTTTATATTCAATTTATCGCGATGGCTGCTTATTGCAGGAGCGGTTACCGCGTTAGGTAGGAATCAGAAAAATGAAAACGAGACTGGTGTATGTCCTAGTCATTGTTGCAATGGTGATCGCAATCGCTGTTGGTATGTGGATGATGTTTCCACCAACGCAGATGGAGCCAATTAAGAGGTACGTAGTAGCACCCCTTAAAGAAGGTGCTCCAACTGAGGACACCAGAGCAACTGGAACGTCAGCATCCGGAAAAAAAATCACACCGGAAGAACTTGCGCTGGAAGGAAAAGAGACGTTTCTCGCGCAAATGGAGTTTGTCGGTGTTGACACAGACAACGATCCGTATTGGAAAGCACTCTACGAGGCTGTTAATTCCCCAGAATATTTAGAATACCAGAAAAAGCAGGATGAGCGGATTGGAACAGATCTTGATCTGTGGTGGAGTTTCCTTGAGTCAAAGGGACTCAGTTCCGGTCGGATGGCGCAAGAGGAAAGGTTTCGCGAGTACTTTCCTACCGGCGAATATGCCGATTACGAGCCTGAGATGCGAAAACGTCTCGCCGAGCTTTTTCTTGAGACGGGACTCTCCTCAACAGCAACGAATGATGAAGCGAGTGTCAGGCAGACGATCGGTGTCCTTTCGCAGTTTCGAAGCGAAGCAGAGGCAAACAGTGTCTGGATGCGCGGATATTTCAACGGATATGTTGGTGACTTAGAGTGGGCACAGGAAGTGAGGGAAAATGCTGCCAGTATTGGCACAGACGCAGACAGTGTTGATTCTCTTCCCACGTTCACAGAATCCGATACTGTTGACGAGCCAACACCAATTGACGTAGCTGAAGAAAGCGCAGGCGATGAACCAGAACCCTTGCTGCTTAGCGAGGAAGCACCGACCATTGAGGACGTAACGCTGGGACCACCAACTATTGAGGAAATTGAGGCGGAACTCCGCAAAACACTTTTCCCTGATGAACGGACACTCCCCACGCAGTCGAATATTGAAAAGGTATTGCGTGAGCAGTTTTCACCCCAACGGTTTAACGCCGCTGTGCAAACGCTGGGTCAATACGGACCCCAAGAAGGTCTCAGCAGGGTCAAAGAGTCTGATCCTGAGATCGCCATATATATCGAACGGTTGATTCAACGGAATAAGGAAACGAGTCAATGAAGGATATACATTTCCTATACATTATTGCTGGACTTGCTATTATTGGTATCTCTGTCACCTTCATCGGTTATGCGACCGACAGGTTACCCGTCCATACGCCGCGACAGATAAGCACGACCGCTTCTGTCAACGCCGATTCCACCAATGCCGAGAAAGGTTGCGGCTGTTGCAAGGAAAACTTAGCGAAGTTCAAAGAATTCATGGAGAAGCGTAAGCGTAGGAAGGCTGCCGCACAACAGAAGGAGGCATCTCATCGATGATATGATAAAAATTAAAAAATTAAGTGCTGCTGTTCTGATTGTTAGCATCCTGTGCATTGCCGCTTTCATTCGGCTTCAAGGGACCACAAATGTTCCAGCAGGGCAGTTAACCGGACCCGATGGTTACTTCTACTACTGGCAGGCACAACTCATCTCTGAACACGGAAAGTTGCCAGAACGGGACATGAATCGCTGGCTTCCACTCGGTAGGGATTTAACCCAAACCCTCAACCTCTACGGGTACGTCCTCGCCTACGCTCATATAGGAATCGCTCGGATATTCCCGGATGTTACACTCTATCACGTTATCGTCTACACACCCGTCGTCTGCTTCTGCATTGGACTCGGTGCACTCTGTCTCTTTTTCTATCGCACTTTCGGTATTCTCTTTTCAAGCATCGTTGGTGTGCTTTTAGCAACACTCCCCGGTGCGATTACCCGCAGTACTGCAGGTTTTGGAGATAGAGACAGTTGGTGTCTCATGCTCGGTATCCTCACCGTCACAACCTATCTCGTTTCACTGCAATCACAACAGCCGCGTAAATGTCTTTTATGGACACTCGCGAGCGGTTTTGCTATGTTCCTTGGAGGTGTTAGTTGGGAAGGCTTTGGCGTTTTTCTCAGTATCGTTCTACTGGTTGAAATCTGGCGGTTTCTCACCTCTGAAACTGAAGACAGGTTAGGGTTATACCTGATCTGGGTTTGCACTTTCGTACCACTGCTGTACCTTGTATCTCCTGCTTATCGAAGTGGACAGGGCTTTTCAACGCACATCGCCGCCCTAATGCTCGCGCCTCCACTCGCCCTTTTAATTATCCGTTACCTCCGCTACCTTCTCATTACAAAAGTTTCTTTTGCTGAGAAACTTCGTCCACACGCACGCACCCTTGTGTTTGGGTTAACCCTTGCCAGCATCACGCTCGCGCTCGGTTATATTCTAATACAATACAAAACCTTTGCCGATACGACTGTGCCTTTCAGTCAAAATGCGCTTATGCAAAACATTGAAGAGCTGGGAAGTACCTCTCTTATCTATTGGATGACGCATTACGGCAGTGTTTTTGTCCTGGGGAGTCTTGGGATCGCTATGACAATCTTCCGTTTTTGGAAAATACGGGGATTGGTGTTCGCCGCACCACTGATACTTTTCACAGGAACAACCTTTTATCGTAGTGTGCTTGATTCACTTTTGGAAACATCCGTTGTGGATTTGCTATTTAGTATCGCGATTGCTACCTGCGTCATTGGATTCCTTGTGCTTGCATGGCGGCGACAACGTGCTGTTAAGAATGAATTCATCTACATTGCGTTTGTCCTATGGTTTCTCTTTTGGGTAGCACTGGCACGGGATGCGAAACGCTACAATTTTTTTGTCGGGATATCCCTCGCCTTCTTTACTGCAGATCTCCTCCTGTTCTTAGCCACTTTCTATGCCAATAAAGTAAAATACCGTGTACCGCAACTCCTATTAAGAACAGCAATCCCTGTCCTGATATTAACCCTGATCCTGTTCTATTCAC
The DNA here is from genome assembly GCA_965208635.1 of Candidatus Poribacteria bacterium. Taxonomy (GTDB): domain Bacteria; phylum Poribacteria; class WGA-4E; order WGA-4E; family WGA-3G; genus WGA-3G. Next base: position 1,679,155 of record OZ242349.1, on the reverse strand, counting down.
CTGTGGGAGGACACGCAAACCGTGCGCTATCTACTGCTATCAAATCTCGTAGGGCTATACCAGGGAGAGGCAGCCTCGCTCACGCATTTGATTGGATGAAAGGCAATCTACCGTCTGCTGCTGTTGTTGCCGCGCATTGGAACCATGGAAGTCAACTTAATGTCATCGCTGGTGTGAAAACCATTGTCGATCAGGACCACTATATTCCCCATTGGATAGTTCTCTATCGGCAGCACGTCAACTTCGCTAAAACCGAACGCGAGGCGTTGGAGTTTCTGAGATCCCACAGTGCCACCCATCTCATGTTAACCGGTAAAGAAACTGCTACTGCCCCCTTTCTGCGTGGGGAATCAAGCACTGCCTTTATACCAATATACCCCACAAATAATTTCGCAAAAGCACTCGTCAAAGTGTGGGAGATCCGCTATCCATCCGACATCAGATCAAATCCCAAGTACCTCGCGACAGAATTCCCCGTGGAGTAAACAGGCATCCTTGTAAATACCATAAGATTTACGCACTGTAGCATAAATTTTTAGTTTGTGCCATATCGTGAGCCGCGAGTTGATGCTCTTGGGTACAACTTCTGCCAAGGTTATAGACAGAATGTCCTCTTTTTGCGTAAGTCCTATACCATACACATGACAAAAAAATAAGGAAAATTATGCTATAAATTGGTGCAATTTTTTCCTGTTACCGCATTTTATGCAATTTTTATTGCATTTTATGCAACCTTCCCTTCTTTCATACGCGTTATTGTATTGTGAAGTCCCTATTATGTAGGAAAGTGTGTGAAGAGTGAATCACGTCTATACCAAAAAAGGGGAAGGGAATGAGACACAAAACCAAGGAAGGTAGACCCTATGACAAGGGAAACGTTTTTATTTTAGGCGACGTAACTCATGAGACCCTAAGAAGTTTAGAAATGCTTCTTGAGAGAGATGGTTACGGTGCTGCTGTTGTAGAGAAACAGGGCAACGGGACTCGGTTTACAGACACCACGTCCGAGTCGGTTTTACTGGCTTCTGATGATGGTGATCGGCGTCCAATTCCGCAGCAGGTAGATAATTCAAGCTTGGTTCCAAAAGCGGAAGTACCGCAATTTTCCCATGCTCGTGCCGTCGCAAGAGATGCGTTACGGGGGAACTATGACAACATCGTTGGGAGAAGTCCGCAGCTCTTTACTGTTCTCAAACAGGTTGATAAGATCGCGAGTACTCCAGCAAAGGTAATTATTTGCGGTGAGACCGGGACCGGTAAAGAGTTGATAGCACGTGCCTTACACCAAAACAGCGATCGCGCGGAAAATGAGATGGTTTCCGTCAACTGTGCCGCGATACCGGATCTGCTGCTTGAAAGCGAACTGTTTGGACATGAAAAAGGAGCATTTACGGACGCGAAAACGCAACATATCGGAAAATTTGAAAGGGCACATAATGGAACACTCTTTCTCGATGAAGTTGGAGATATGCCTCTCGCCCTGCAGGCAAAGTTGTTACGGGCAGTCGAGAACGGTGAGATTGAACGTTTGGGTGGAACGAAACCTATTCCAGTAGATGTCCGAATTGTGGTCGCTACTCACTGTAACCTCGCGGAGGCTGTTGAGAATGGCACTTTCCGAAAAGATCTTTACTATCGATTGAATGCTGTTTCTCTCTCTCTGCCACCTTTACGCGAACGGCGAGAGGACATTAGCATGTTGGCGGAATACTTTGTGGAGAGACATTGCAATACCTACTCGCAGCCGGTACGGAAAATTGTTCCAGAGACGCTCGCCCGCCTGCAAAACTATCCTTGGCCCGGGAATGTGCGAGAGTTAGAAAACGCCTTAATCCACGCAGTTATTTTGGCGGACGGGGAGGCTATATTACCCGTTCATCTACCTGAAGAAATTTTGGCATTCCAGAAACTACAGGTGAGTGCCTCAACGGTAATTCACACACCTGAGAACCAACAAGACACGCCTTTTTCTCTCGGTACAAGCCTTAAAGCTGTGGAGGAAGCCTTCATCCTTGCGACTTTGGCGTGGCAAAACGGCAATCGGACGAAAACGGCGAAGATATTGGGAATTAGTATTCGGACGTTGCAGAATAGGTTGAAAGACTATAAAAAATCAAACGGTCTTTAGGTTTCGTAACTTTAGAGACCCTTCCACACTCTCCGCTATACCTATAGCAATGGTCTGTCTACGTTTCCTTCTACTACCTGTTCAGAAACAAGGGTGAGTCTTATATTGTATAGACTATCTGCTGATTAACACACTGCTGGCGAGGTTTGCTTGCGAAAACACCTAGGCAAGCACCTCGCCTCTTTTGCAAATAATAGTCTCTGACTGAAACCACTGATTTAAAACCTCGCGCTTTCCCGCCTGAAATCCTATCCGGGTATACGCACGAACTGCGTCTTCTGCCCCACACCACATACCACCAAATTTTCATATACTTTTTTATCTCTGAATGTGGCGAACTGTCCACTGAAAGCAATTGTTCCCTATTTTTATTATTTTATATTGACAGAAATATACATTTTTGCTAAATTTTAGGCATCGGTTTCAGGAGAAACCATCCTATTGATAAAAATCTGCCCTTAACAGGCAAGATTGCTTTGGGGCAGACTACTTAACTTGTGAAAGATCAACCAATAAAGGAGTGACAAAATGACAAGAACCCACCTTATGGTGTTCATCACACTTTTTTCAATCATGCTGATTGGCCCCGCGAGCGCGCAGGTAATTTTCTATGCTGATTTTGAAATAAGCGGTTCTAAAGCGATCCCCGATGTCAGCGTTAATGATCCAGCAAATTGGGTGCCGGAAAATGCTGGAACCATTTGGGTGGAGTCAGATGAATTCCCCGATGGCACTGGTGCCTTACATCAAAGTGCTGAGGGATGTGGCATCTCCGGTAATACACCTATACCCGGTGTCGATGACTTCTCTGACGGTATCATCCAAGCCGTTTTTTCGTGGCAAGATGACGACGGTGTCGGTTTCCAGTTCCGACGCGTCGGCGACGACAGCGGCTATCTCGTCGCATTCGGCTATAACGAAACCCCCCAAATTATTATCGGTAGCCTTGCGGACGGCTGCTGTGGGAACGGTGAATGTCTCGACCAATGTTCATGCGAAAACGGCGGAAATGAACTCGTCGGTGTCGATCACGGCTTAGGCGCAGGCCTCTCCCAAGACAACAGCGTTGCTTATCTCGCACGCGTTGAAGTCACGGGCAGCCTTATCCAAGTTTGGTATATGGAACTTGACGATGCCCCCGGTCTCTTTGTGCCTTCCAGTGAACTCGGCGATCCGGTCGCTGAATACGATGGGGCAGACGATTTAGGACCCGGTATCGCTGGTATCTGGCACGAAAGTTGGGGCAACGGAAGAATGAGTAGCGTCCTGGTTACCGGTCCTGGTGGCACCACTGATGTCGATCCACACGCCAAACTTTCCACGACCTGGGGCGATGTGAAAAGTAGCTATTAGTCTTCTGCTCTAATATAGACGAATAGCGTAAAATCAACTGGCGTTGCAGGGCGAGGTTACCCTACCTCAGTCTACCTGCACCGCATTACCCATCTTTGTGGGTGAGGTCTTTGTGCCTCACCTAAAACCACTTTAGTTTTAAGACAAGGTGCCTTTGTTGGAGCGGGTCTCTAACCAACGCTTTATGGCCTCAAATTAGCCGCGAAGCCGTAAGCCCGCAACAACGGCGCGGGGTTTTGCTTAGGGTTTTTGATAGGGTGTTTCCTCAATTTCTTCAACTTGTGAGAAGGGAATGCTATATTTGAAACCCGCGTCGTTCTCCCGCAAGGTAAATTAAAAAACCTTGTCGCAATATTGTTGCTTGTAAATAAACGGCAACACAACTCTTTATGAAATCGGAGGAGACATTCATGAAGACACGTTTTTTTCTTTTGATTCTCGTTTTAAGTCTATTTGTTTCGTTCCACGCCAGCGGTCAAGTTGTGTTTTACGCCGATTTTGAGGACGGCTCTAAGGACGCAATACCCGATGCCGGTGTGAACGACGTCAAAAAATATAAACCCGAGAACGCTGGGACCATTTGGGCTGCGGATGATTTTGAAGGCGGCAAAATCGGGGGCAAAAAATCCATGAAGCAAACCGCTGAAGGCTGCGGCATCTCTGGGAACACAGCACTGCCTGGCGTGACAAACTTCACTGACGGTATCGTCCAAGTCGTTTTCTCCTTTGGCGATGATGATAGTTTCGGTGTACAATTCCGCAGAAAGGGAGACGATAAAGGGTATCTCGCTGTTTTCGGCTATAATGAGACTGCGTCTGTCCTTTTTATGAGTCTGGAAGATGGATGCTGTCCTTCCGGCCAATGTCTCGACCAATGTGGTTGTGAAAATGGTGGGAAAGAAATAGACAGTGTGCCACATGGCTTAGGGGGCGGACTCGACCAGACCAATGCTGTCGCTTATTTGGGGCGTGTTGAGGTTAAAGGCAACAACGTTAAAGTCTGGTACATGAAACTGGAAGAAGTCAAAGACCTATTCGCCCCTTCCGAAGACCTCGGTGATCCCATTCTTGAATCTGACAAAGCCACGAACAAAAGTGCTGGCTCCGTCGGTGTCTGGCACGAAAGTTGGGGAATGGGAAGGATCGACAGTATTCTCGTTACAAATGCCAACGGTTTTGACATCGATGTCAAGGACAAACTCACAACCCTCTGGGGCGAGATTAAAGTTGCGTATTAGTAGGTATTGGTATATAATAGGGCGAGGGAGAAGGTTTTATGAATCCCTCGCCCTTTTTTTAATTCTTATCTTCTGTAGGAGCGATCTCTCGATCGCGAGGCTTATCCACCGCCGCTGGCGAGGTGTTTGTGATGGGGGATTCCCTCCTAACCTCGCCGATAAGGAGTCTACCCATGAAAGTCACGAACGTTGAACGTGTGCTTGTCGATGTTCCCTTCACCCCGCGCCAACAACAAATTACCACCCAAAGCGTCTCCACTGTTTACAACTGGTCGATCCTTGAGCTGTGCAAGGTTACCACGGATACCGGGCATGTCGGTTGGGGTGAGACCGTCGTTCACTATACCTATTCCCGAGTCAGCGATGCCAGTGTCGAACGTGTGCTTGGACAGAGTCCTGCCGAACTCATGAACGACGATTCGCTCGGTGCAGGCTTACAGATGGCACTCTTCGATGTCGTCGGCAAAATTTTGGAAGTACCCGTCTATCAACTCCTCGGTATGCAGTGTCGCGAGGCAGTTCCGATTTCGTGGTGGTGTATCGACTCGTCGCCTGAAAACTGGGCAGCGGAAGCCGCAGATGCCGTGGAAAACGGTTATACCAGTTTCAAAAACAAACCCCGTCCTTGGTGGGATATCACCGCACAGGTGGAGGCGGTCGCAGAAGGTGTCCCATCGGACTTCAAACTCGACCTCGATCCGAACGGCTCTTGGCGCGACGCAGAGACCGCTATCCCGATCCTGCAAAAACTCGCGTCACACCCAAACGTGGCAATGTTTGAGACCCCCATCCCGCAGAGCGATGTTGACGGAAACAAACAAATTCGCCAAACCGTTGGGTGTCAGGTCGCCATGCACTTCGGGTCACCACCCTATACCACCTGCATCCGTGAGGACGTATGCACGGGATTTGTCATCGGTGGCGGCAAATCGCAGGTCATGCGTGAGGGACAACTCAGTGCAGCCGCGGATATGCCCTTTTGGCTCCAAATCGTCGGAAACGGCTTGACAACGACCTGGGCAGGACATCTCGGGAGTGTGCTCACACATGCGACGTGGCCCGCGATCACCTGTATTAATCTCTACAGCGACCATCTGCTCACACAACCGATACAGGTCTCGGATGGATGTCACAAAATCCCCGATGCCCCTGGGTTAGGCGTTGAAGTCGATGAAGACGCAGTTGAACGCTTCCGCGTGCCGGATGATAAATTAGACGCTGACGGTTACATAATCCATCCCGTCCCGCGTATCATCAAGACCGCCGTTTATCCCGATGGCAGTTGCATCCACATGTCTGGTGATGGTTTGAGTTATTTCAATGCCGGCAACGGTGAGGCACAGGTAGAAGGTGCGCGTCTGGCGTTAACCTTTGACGATGGCACTGACGAATGGACAGACCTCTTCGAGAGAGCACGTGAGACCCCTGTGCATGGACATTGTTGAGGCGGATTAACATTGACTTCTCTCCCACAACAGCGCGCCTTCACCTGGCGCGCCATAAGCATCTTCGCTATTAGCGCACCCATCAACTGCTATTTCCTCATCCAGATGGAACTCGTGCGCTATACCTTTCCAACATGGGTCGTCCCCCTGTCCAATGTCATTTTCATCCTCACCGCCGTGATGCTGATGAACGGGGTTATCCGGCTCCTAAGAAGCAATTTTGCCCTTGGGCAAGGCGAATTGCTGTTTTTGTATGTAACACTCAGTTTCGCCACAAGTTTGGCTGGGTGCGATGTCTTTCAAGCGATCCTATCTGTCCTTGGACATAGTTTCTGGTTTGCAACAGAGGAGAACGAGTGGCGCACCCTATTTTGGCACCATCTCCCGGAATGGCTCACTGTTTCGGATAGAGATGCCCTCCGTGGCTATTACTTGGGGGAATCAAGTCTGTATCGTCCCCTTCACTTACGGGTTTGGGTGCCAGTCATAGGGGCGTGGTTATTGCTGTTTTCGGTGATAGCATTCATCTTTCTCTGTCTCAACACGATCCTCCGTCGGCAGTGGGCACAGCGTGAACGTCTCACCTTCCCGATTATTCAGCTCCCCCTTGCGATGACGAATCCCGCGTCCGGTTTCTTCCGAAATAAGCGGATGTGGATCGGCTTTGCAATCGCTGCTGGCATCAGTCTCTTCAACGGATTAAGCCACCTCTATCCCGTCATACCACATATCCCGGTGACGCGCCGTTTTTTCTCGTTTCAGGAGCCACCCTTGAGTCTTTACGGCACCATCATCACGGCTTTTTATCCGTTTGCTATCGGCATTATGTTCCTCATGCCGTTAGATGTCCTCTTTTCGACGACCCTCTTCTATTTTCTCTATAGAAACGAAGTCGCTTTAGCAAAAGCCGTTGGATGGAGTAGCATTCCGCGTTTTCCCTATCTCAACGAACAGACGATTGGTGCTTTTATCGGACTCTGCTTCTTTTTTGGTTGGACCGGCAAACGGCATTTCAGTGCCGTTTTGAGGAGCGCGCTACCGGCACGTGGACGAGAACCGTCAATCGAACAGCACGACGAACCGATGTCGTATCGAATGGCTGTCTGGGGATTAGTGCTTGGCGTTCTGTTGTTTGCGTTTCTCCTCTATAAGGCGGGTATGGCGGTCTGGCTTGCACTCGCTTTCGCTGTCCTGTTCCTCATAACACCGTTGGTCACAACACGCATCCGTGCCGAATCCGGCATTTTTGTCCACGCCTATCACTGGCAGGCACCTCGATACATTTTAAACACCATTTTGGGGACACACCGCCTCGGTGCCCGGAACTTAACGGCACTCTCTGTCTGCTTTTTTAACCGAGATTACCGTCCGCAGCAGATGCCGCATCAATTGGAGGCTTTTAAAATCGCCGAACTCGCCAATATTAACCAACGCCGGATGCTCTTGACGGTTATCATTGCCACCGTTTTCGGTGTGATTGTCGCGCTCTGGGTGCAATTACATTTCTATTACAAATTCGGTGCAGATTCCGGCTATTTCGGACCGTGGGCACTCGGCTACGGGAGAGAATACTTCGGACGGTTGACGAACTGGATTACGTATCCGCTCAACACAGACTGGCTCGGCGTGATATTCATGGGCATTGGATTTTCTGTGATGATGGTGCTTACATATCTTCGGGTCAAGTTTTTTTGGCTGCCGCTGCATCCACTCGGTTATGTGATGGCGAGCAACCAAGAGATGTCTGATCTCTGGATTCCGTTGCTGATTGCTTTGTCATTAAAATGGCTTATGCTTCGGCACGGTGGTATCCAAAGTTATCGGCGCGCCATCCCCTTCTTTTTAGGGTTAGTCCTCGGTGATTATCTCATGGGGAGCACATGGAGCCTCCTGAACATCCTTCTCAACACCACGATGTATCAATTTTACCCATAAAAAACGACGTATCACAGATCAAAAATTACCTGAGCAAACCAACTACCATCACACTTTCGCACGACTTGCAACTGATGATACGTGACACTCTTAATTTCAGTATAAACCTCATGTTTATCGAAATTTGTCGGTTCACCGTAGACCGTCGCTGATACCTCTATTTCACTACATCGATGGATGTCGGCACGTTTAAAGAAAGTCTCCTGTGTTTCGTGCTGGAAGATGAGTTCGTCAAGCCATGCCACAAAAAGGTCTTCCACAGATTCAGCCGTGAGGTGGATCTCCACCGAATCTGTTTCATCGATAGTATCCACAACCGCTATCGTTTCAAAGAGTCCCTGTGCGGCGTTTTTTAGGAGATCCGGTAGACTTTTCCCTCTAACCAACAGCCCCATATCGGCTGTATGTTCAACATATTCATAAGGTTTCATTTAATTCTCCATTGTCATAATTTTTCTCGCTCCCAAGCATCATATCCTGAAAATCTGATGTTGTCAATTCTTGAATCTATACGCTTTCTCAAGTTTGGTAGGAGCGGTTTAGAACCCCTCCGGATTGAATTCTCAAATTGAACTTACATCAAATTTGGCACTCCAAATTTGATGTTTTTCACTTGACTTTGCATCTGACGTATGTTACGCTATAATATAGACTCCCCCTTAAAGAAAAAGGCGTTCGTCCGAGAAAAACTAAATTTGGCTCTGGACGCAAAATATAGTATACTATAGATAGAATAATCTACATATCATAACCTATTGTGGTATGGGTTTCACCTCGGCACACACCGAAAGTATCCGCCGCGGTGATATGCTACGACCGTGACAACGAAGTTGAGGTCATCCGATGAAACGCAGATTGGAAATGGAATTAGACTTTGTAACAGATCTATCACCCTTGGAGTTCGCCTCGAAGATTACGCCGCTTGTCCGAGAGGTGATTGAGACGATGAAACAGACACTCGGATCGGAATTGGAGTGCGATATTTTCCTCGTACTGGATGGACGCGAGGTCCGCCTCGTGATGGAGCCAGTGTAACGCAATGTTACACTTCCCGCCAGATTCTTTTTTCTTAACGAGAAATCGAAAAATAAAAGTCCATAAACCCTTACGGCCACTGGGTTATCGCCCGTAACCTCTGCATACCCAAATGTTACACTGGTGTAACATTTTTCACACTCGCTGATTGCTGAATCTGGTAGGAGGGAACTCCGATTCCCGACTTCTTCTGTAGGAGCGAGTGTTTTTGCTTGGGTATTTCCCCGTGCTCGCGATTCTTTCCTTATAAACTTTCAGAGTAAATCTGAAAAACACCCTCTACAAAAATCGCCAAGAACCCAGTCATGGCTTAGGTTTACAACCCTTTCTGAGACCTATCACTTTCCGGATTTTACTCTGAATACTCTGAAACGCGGCAAAAGCAAATGACAACAACTGATTGCTGACTGCTGAATGCCCTATACAAAACACAAATCCGTTGACAGGAAATGGTTTTTAGGGTATAATTATAAAGATTCAGGCGTGGTTTGAAACGCCTGCCTTGCTTTCGGAATAGCACCTGCTATGCCGTTTGCATGATGAAACTGAACTTACACGCACCACAGACACTATTTAACGGCAAGTTTTGGAAACCTGCAAGCTGCAACAAAAAGCGAGGGATGACAATGTCAGCAGCAAATTTGAAACAGCGGATACATAACGGAGAACTCGTCTATGGCGCTAACGTCTCTATGGCAGCATCTGCCGACGCGCTCGTCGCCAAAGTCGAAGAAGGCGGCTACGATTTTGTCGCCGTGGATAGCCAACACTCTCCATACAACGAGGATCGGCTCGTCGCCTTCTGTAATATGGCGAATGAACTGGGGATTTTCGTCAACTTTCGGATTAAGCACACCCGAAACGCGTATCTCATCGGCAACTACCTTGATTTAGGTCCCGCGGGTATTGAGGTGCCACAGGTCGAATTAGACGAAACCGTAAACGAAGCAGTCGCTGCTTTCTACTACCCACAACAGGGCATTCGGAGTTGGGGCGGTGCTCCTCGAGTGAATTCCGAAGGTAAAGAACGGTTGGAGTACGCCGACTGGTGGAATTCCAATGGTATCCTCTGGATGCAAATCGAATCCATAGAAGCCGTCACACATGCCCAATATCTCGCCAAGCCGGGTGTTGACTGTCTCTCTTTCGGTCCCGCTGATCTGACATTCAGCATTGAGAGTCATCCAAATCATGCACTCCAAACCGTGGATGCCTGTGTTGAATACGTCGCAAGAGCTTTGGAAGGAACGACAACCGCTGTCTGCTTTAGGAACGGTAATCCCAGCACCCGTCAAAAGTACGCCGATATGGGCGTTACCGTCTTTTTGGAATAGTAATGCTGAGTTACGGCTTGGTAAGCACAGCAAGAGCGGAAGACCGAGAGCGGTTGCTTGAGGGCATACGACTGTTAGCAGAAATTGCGCACAAACACGGTATACCTATAACATGGGCGGTCGATACTAAATCTGCTCCAATCGTCGCGAAGGCACTTACAACATTCCACACAGAGAACGGCGACGCTCCTTTGTTGATGCTCGACATCAGACCGATCTGGGAAACAAACTGGGAGAGGGAAAGAAACGCAAATCCAGGTGCCAGCACAGAAGTCATGGCATCGCATCTCGTCACGATGCGAGAGAAGTTGCCAGAATATGTAATCAGAGAACGGGAAAGACTCACGCGGGCAATGCCTTGGGCAGAACCCAACGTTGCAGGGGCAGTCTTCAAGAATGATGCTCTCCTGCGGGCACTTGAACAGACCGGCTTCCGAGGACTTTGGGGTTACCACTGGAATCAGCCGAACGTTGATGATACAGACCCGAGCTTTCCTGAAATTGAAACCGACAGCGGCGGTTTTGGGTGTTTTTACCCGCTTGAGGCTTCAGCGTCTATTGACGCTATTGTCACGCGTGGCACCGCTGATGTAGATCTCACACAATCATTTGAGAAGATTGTTGGTCTTCCCTACCATACCGCCGATCATCTTGCTGAAGACGCACATAATCTCCGCGCCGCACTCTTAAACGGAACAGCACAACAGCAGTATGATGTCTATGTAAAAAGCACGGCGTGGAATCAATGGCTTGGGTATGTGGAACACATCGACCCGCTTACCGTTGCACACTTGGGACAAGAGGGATTGGAGCGACTGGATGCATATTTCGCACACGTCGTGAGTATTCAAGACACAGAACCGCTGCTCCTTTCTCAAATGGTTGACGATTACATTAAACGTTGCCAGAAAACCGAACCGACAGTTGTTGTAGGCGCAAGTACAGAGATCCAAAAGGAAACTGCTGAGCCGAAGTCTGCGTTAAATATGTTTTACTACGACGCGGCATGCGAATTCACCTTTGTTGAGGGTGCTATGGATCCTGTTGAAATCAAGAACTATACCGGCGAACGGGTGTTACAATCCGAGGCGAATAGACCTGTCCTAACCGGCTTTTTACCGACGCGACACCGGACGCAATTACACATCGCTATTATGGTAGAGTCAACGAGGACAATGCCTTATGGGATAGCGGTGTGGGGCGACCACGAAGGTTTGCAATTAACCGAGTCCAACGTCGATGATGTCAGGTGGATAGGGGAGCATTCGCTTTTTATACGTCTCACATTACAATCTGGAAAGAACGAATTTAGCGTTAAACTGACAATCTAATCCACTGAACATAATAGGTAACGCACAGAATCCGAAAAAATTGAAGATGCGCGAAAAATCGTAGCCCCACAATCCATGCCGAAATTTAACCAGGCACCATCGCGGAACATTGTCCTGCAAGCCTCTATAGGCTTGCACAGGGAGCGATGCCCAGATTCAATAGTTCAAAAATAAGGAAAATTAAAAAAATGGAAAAAGTATTAGGGCTCAAATGCCGCGAATGTGGGGAGAAGTATCCCAAGGAACCTCTTCACGTTTGCGAGTTCTGTTTCGGGCCCCTGGAAGTAGACTATAACTATAAAGAGATACGAAAATCTATTTCAAGGCGTTCAATAGAAAACGGTCCAGAGAGCATGTGGCGTTATGCGGATCTCCTGCCGATAGATGGTGAACCAACAGATGGTGCCAACACCGGGTTTACGCCTCTTATTCGAGCGAAGAATCTCGGAGACGCGCTTGGCGTCAAGGAACTCTATATCAAAGATGACACCGTCTGCCATCCGACCTTTTCCTTCAAAGATCGGGTTGTCGCAGTTGCCTTAAGCAAAGCAAAAGAACTCGATTTTGACACCGTTTCTTGTGCATCCACTGGCAACCTCGCCAACGCTGTAGCCGCACACGCTGCCATCGCGAAACTGAATTGCTTCATTTTCATCCCCGCAGATCTCGAGGTTGGTAAGGTCGTTGCTTCTCTCGTTTACGGTCCTACAGTCGTTGGTATCACAGGCACTTATGATGATGTCAACCGGCTCTGTAGTGAAATTGGCGGGGTCTATCCGTGGGCATTTGTTAACATCAACATCCGTCCTTTCTACGCTGAAGGCTCGAAAACCCTCTGCTTTGAACTGATCGAACAACTCGGTTGGAAGGCACCTGCACATATCGTCGCACCCGCCGCCGGTGGTTCTCTCATCACAAAGATTGGCAAAGCTTTAAATGAATTCCACATTTTGGGATTAATAGATAAACCGAACACTAAAATACATGTTGCCCAAGCCGAGGGGTGTGGACCCATCGTCAATACATACAAAGAGAATGGCGATTTTGTAAAGCCTGTTAGACCCAACACAATCGCTAAATCGCTGGCAATCGGTAATCCTGCAGACGGTATCTATGCTGTTGATACAGTCCGAAACTCCGGGGGTGTCGGCGAGCACGCTACCGATATTGAGATCGTGGATGCCATCAAACTCCTCGCTTCCACAGAAGGTATCTTCACCGAAACTGCCGGCGGTGTAACGCTCGCCGCCGCGAAAAAGTTGATAGAGAGCGGACACATTCGACCCGATGAACCGACGGTTCTCGCCATCACAGGCAACGGACTCAAAACCGTTGAAGCACTTGAGAACAAAACGGATACATCCCATATCATTGCCCCGCAACTCAACGCTTTTCGGAAACTGATGACCGAGATTGAATCGTAGGGGCGCGGTAACCTCGCCCTTATCCGGAGGGGGTACAGGCATGAAATTACAAGAAATCCACGAAGTTGAGCAAGGAATACGTCCACCAGAAAGCCTCAAGATGACGTTGGAGGAATTTCTCGAGCATGATGTAGAGGGATATGAATATGTTAAGGGAGAATTAGTACCGATGCCACCACCGTCAAGGGAGCATGGTGAAATTAGTGTCAATGTCATTCATTATTTGTATTCGCATGTTCATCAACAGAAACTGGGCCGCTTGTACACTGCGGAGACCACCTTTCAGGTTGGGGAACGGATAATGAAACCTGATGTCGCATTTGTTTCGACTGCACAGTTGACGGGCGACAAAACAAAGGGATTTCCTATACCACCCGAGCTGGCAGTTGAAGTTGTTTCTCCCTCGGATGTCCAATCTCGTGTTGCCGAGAAGGCACTCGCATATTTGAACGCTGGAACCCGCCTTGTCTGGGTACTTGAACCTGTTTCCCAAACCGTGACGGTATATCGTTCTGAAACGGATATTGAGACACTCACGCGTGATGATACGCTCACCGGTGGTGATGTCGTACCTGAGTTTTCCTGCCCAGTCGCGCACCTGTTTGAGTAATTTGGACTCACGTTGCTGCGAGCAAGATTTTAGGTAGATAGACACCGTTTCTCGTGAAAGGGCTTCCTTATCCGTATAGAGTTATTCAGTTTTCGGGTAGGAGGGAACTCCGATTCCCGACATATCAGAGTCGGAGCGATATCCAGCACGCGACTCTTCCCGAAAATTCAGAAAAATAGCGAAATCTAAATGACCCCATTATCCGTGGAGGTTTTGTAGCGTAAACTTTCAGTTTGCGCCCGCTATCGTTTAAAATGGAGACATTGCAGGGGATACTCGAACGCATCGTCTATGAAAGCTCTGACACCGGCTACACAGTCGGAAGACTCTCGGCGCGCGACTATGCCGAACTCATCACGGTTGTCGGTAATTTGGCATCCATCAACCCTGGTGAGAGCCTGCTCCTACAAGGTGAGTGGGTAGATAACCCCAAATACGGCAGACAGTTTCAAATCGAGAAGTATGAAACCATCCTCCCCGCGAACGTCGTCGGATTAAGAAAATATCTCGGTTCAGGTCTCATCAAAGGCATCGGACCGAAGATGGCGGGACTTATTGTCCGTAAGTTCGGTATGGATACGATGGATGTCATTGAAAACGAACCGGAAAAATTGGCGCGCGTTCCCGGTATCGGGCGGAAGCGGGTACAAATCATCAAAGAAGCGTGGGAAGCGCAACGCGAAATAAAAAACGTCATGATCTTCCTGCAATCGCACGATGTCAGCACGGCGCACGCCGCAAAAATTTACAAAACCTATGGAAACGACGCAATCCCGATCGTCACAGAAGACCCGTATCGTCTCGCTGATGATATTTACGGTATTGGGTTTGTAACGGCAGACACGATCGCACAGAAACTCGGCATTGATAAGGATGCCCCCCAACGGGTACAAGCAGGAATCAAATATGTTCTCAGCCAAAAAGCGGATGATGGACACGTCTTCCAACGCCGTGCCGAACTAATTGAAGCGTGCCAAACCATGCTTGAGCAGGAGCTGGAAGCGATTGAGCACGGTATCTCCGCCCTCGTCGAAAAAGAGGAAATTATTAATCCCGGTTTTACAGATGTAGTGGATTCCGACGAACGGGTTACGATAGACGAGACACAAGATAACTATGAGATTTCCGAAACAGATCAGGAACCTCTTTCAACCGAGAACCGAGAACCGACAACCGATGACCATTCCACCATCTATCTCGCACCCTTTTACTACGCCGAACTCGGTGTCGCAAACCAGTTTTTGAGGCTCTTAGCGAGTCAAGAACAAAGCCGCGTTCTGCTCTCCCCTAACACCACGCTATTCCTCACGCAATTAGAGGATGAGATGGACCTCCATTTCGCACCACAACAACGCAAGGCGATCTATACCGCCATGACCACACCCGCCATGATCCTTACCGGCGGACCCGGCACAGGCAAAACCACAACCGTTGTCGGCATGATTCGCCTGTTTGAAGCAGAAGGCAGACGTATCACCCTAACAGCACCCACCGGCCGCGCAGCGAAACGGCTCAGTGAGACAACCGGTCGCGAAGCCAAAACCATTCATCGGCTCCTTGAATTCTCCCCGCAAAACAATGGATTTAAGCGTAATCGTCAGAACCCTTTGGACACAGATGTCGTCATTGTTGATGAGACCTCTATGGTCGACCTCGTCCTGATGAACCGTTTGATGCAGGCGATCCGTCCGAGCACCACCGTCATCCTCATTGGGGACACAGATCAGCTTCCCTCCGTCGGGGCAGGCAATGTTCTCAGAGAACTCATTGATTCCCATAAGATACCCGTCATTCAACTCACCGAAATATTCCGCCAAGCACAGGAGAGCATGATCGTCACCAATGCCCATCGCATTAATAAGGGCGATTTCCCAGAACTCACTGGCGACACAGACCGAAACTTCTTCTTCATAGAGGAGGAAGATCCCGACGCAATTACCGAATTGATATGCTCCCTCATCGCCGATCGGCTACCGCAGCACTACGATTACCACCCGATAGATGATATTCAACTCTTATGCCCCATGCGGCGCGGGATGCTTGGCACTGAAAGCTTCAACAAGCGTCTTCAAGAGGTATTGAACCCTGAATATGTGGTTTCCCCGGTATCCCATCGCTTAGAAAAATCGAGGTTCGGTGCTCGGACTCACAAACGGATGTCCGAACCCGCTAGTCAATCTCGAACCGCAGGCGGTTTCCGCGTCGGTGATAAGGTGATGCAGATCCGTAACAACTACGACTATGACGTATTTAACGGCGATATCGGCAGAGTCGTCAACATTGCGCATATCGACAAAAAGGTGTATATCCAGTTCCCAGATAAACAGGTCGCTTACGATACTGCCGATCTTGGGGAGCTGGTTTTAGCGTATGCCACGACTGTCCACAAGGCGCAGGGAAGTGAATATCCCGTGGTTGTTATCCCCTTACACACACAACACTATCTCATGTTACAGCGGAATCTGCTTTACACCGGCATCACCCGTGCGAAAGAGCGTGTCGTAATAGTCGGCACCAAACGAGCACTCGGCATCTGTATCCGTAACAATCAGGTCATGCAACGCAACAGTTACCTCGCCGAACGCCTTCAAGAACGAGGAGATTAACCCAGCCCAAGCATCGCGCAGGGCGGCACTATGGAGAGGCGTGTAAACACCTTTGAGGAAACACCCAAGCAAAACACTTGCCTCTCCGAACCGCAAGGAAAATTAAAAAAATGAAACGAATCACGCTATTTTTTATCGGTTTCCTACTACTGTCCATACAACCGCTCTTACATGCCGAGGTTACGTTGCCAAGGGTCATCGGCAGTAACATGGTCCTACAACGCGACATACCCAGTCCGATCTGGGGATGGGCAGCCCCGGACGAAGAAATCGCGATAACCCTCAGTGCCGCAGGTGAGGGAAACACCCAAGCAAAAACACCGCTTTTCTCGACCACCGCAGTTGCTGATATGAAGGGTGATTGGCGAATCAAGCTCCCAGCAATGGAAGCCGGGGGTCCCTATACACTTCGTGTTACTGGAAGTAATACCCTTGAATTGACGAATGTCCTTTTCGGGGAGGTTTGGATCTGCTCCGGACAATCGAATATGGAGTGGTCGGTCCGTGCGTCAAAAGACAGTGAGACAGAAATCGCCGCAGCGGATTATCCAACGATTCGACTGTTTGATATCCCCCATAGACCATCGGGACTGCTTCAACAAGATGTAGAAGCGAACTGGCATGAGACCAACCCAAAAACAATCGAGAATTTCTCCGCGGTTGCTTACTATTTCGGACGAAAACTTTACAAGAACCTCAATGTACCGATTGGATTAATAAGTACCAATTGGGGCGGCACACGTATTGAGCCGTGGACGCCACCTGTCGGTTTTGCAACTGTCCCTGCCCTTGAATCCATATCCAAAGAGATCCAAGAGGCGGACGCAAGTTACCGCGAACAACTCCCGCAAAAAATGAAGGAGATTGAGGTGTGGATCGCGGAGACGCGGAAGGCATTAGAAACTGATACACGTCTTACGCAGATACCCGAAAATAGACACGCGCTGAGACATCACGCCAGACCCACCGGACTCTACAACGGCATGGTATATCCGATCGTCCCTTACGCTATCCGCGGAGCAATCTGGTACCAAGGTGAGTCAAACCTTCAGGATGGAATGCTCTACCATGAAAAGATGAAAGCACTCATCAATGGATGGCGCGAGGTTTGGGGACAGGGAGATTTCCCCTTCTATTTCGTGCAACTTGCCCCGTTTAACTACGGTTGGGGAGCCAGTCCATTTTCTCTACCGGCAATTTGGGAAGCACAGGCCGCGACGTTATCCGTCCCGCATACCGGTATGGCTGTAACGACGGATGTGGGTAACCTCAAGGACATCCATCCTCAAAACAAGCAGGAGGTGGGCAGACGACTTGCTCTGTGGGCACTTGCGAAAACCTATGGCAGAGAGGATGTAACCTATTCCGGTCCGATTTACAAGTCGATGGCTGTAGAAGGGGACACGATTCGATTGAGTTTTGATTTTATCGGGAGTGGTTTGATGGTACGAGACGAGAAACCACTCACGTGGTTTGAAATCGCAGGCGAGAACAAACAATTCGTCGAAGCGGAAGCAACTGTTGATGGCAACACAATTGTCGTCTCCAGCAATACCGTTGCGAATCCGGTCGCGGTTCGATTCGGTTGGCATCAAAGTGCGGAACCGAATCTCATCAACAAGGAAGGGTTACCCGCCTCACCGTTTCGCACACATCCATGGTAAAAACCAAAAAGGTTGACAGGACTCGGGGCACTGCGGTATACTATCTCTATGAGACAACGCTACGACAATGCCGCCAAATTTGTGACCCTGGGCTATCCAAAGCCCTTCACTGAGCACATTCTTGAATATCCAGACCTGGTAGTGCTCGAGGAGTTGGCAACGGAGCAAATTACACTCAAAACGCACCACACCGATAGCACACTGAAAGTGCAGTTTCCAGATGAGGTCGCTATCCTTCACAACGAGATCTAAACCCATGATAGTCGCGAACCGATGCAGTTCCGTTTTGCAGGCTATAGCGGTTTTCTGATTAGAGAACACCAGATGAATGTTTATTGCAGTGTTCTCTATCTGCATCCTCGTGCCGGTCTGAATGATCCCGGTTTCTACGCATATCGGAGGCATGGTTGTGAGTATAGACACCAGTATAGAGTGGTTCGGCTAATTGAGATAGAGGGACAATCAATTTTGGAGCTGCAGGAGCCGGGTTTACTACCGCTGACACCATTGATGAAACCGCCTTCCGAGATGAGCGCGGTTCAGTGGTTAGAGAAATGTGTAGAGGCAACGGCTATTTCGGGTGTGGGTTCGGAGGACGTAAGGCTTTTGTTAGCAGCTTTAGGTATTTTCGGTAGTTTGATTTACGATAAACAACTGATAGAAGAACGTTTACCGGAGGGCATTATGCAAGAATCTCCTTTTTTTCAAGAATATGTGCAACAGGCAGAAGCACGCGGGCTTGAGCGCGGACGAAGAACGGGGACTATCGACGCAATTCTGACACTCCTCAGTGACCGGTTTCAGTCGGAGGCCGTGCAAGCCTTAAAGCCCAGACTTGAAACTATTGAAAATTTGGAACGCCTAAAGGAGTTGCTCCGCGCAGCACCCCGATCACAAAGCTTGGAAGCATTCAGGCAAGATATCCAAAACTCATAGGCAAGATATGTTCTGCCGTTATGAATAAAAAGGGCTAAGAACGTGAAGATTACAGCGATCAAAACCTTTATGGCGCGGTTTGGCAATCGACCTCGCGGTCTCATCAAAGTCGAAACAGACGAAGGGCTCTACGGATGGGGTGAAGCCTACTCTACAGGTCCCGACCTTTCTGTTGAACCCATTGCTGACTACATCTTCGAGATGATTCAAGGGGACGACCCGAGACGAATTGAATATATAATGATGAAACTGCATCAACAGTTCCGGTTCCCGCCAGGCGGTGCTGGACTTGCTGTCATTTCTGCTGTTGACCATGCCCTCTGGGACATCAGTGGAAAAGCGGTAGGTTTACCGGTCTACATGCTCCTCGGTGGACACGCGAGAGACCGTATTCGAGTCTATCGTGGTATCGGGGGCAGGGATGGCATCGAAGCCGCGGATCAGGCACGCAAACTCCACGAAGATTGGGGATTCACCGCGTTCAAAACGAGTCCTTACCAACTCGATCCCGACGCAGATCGTTGGGGACGCGTTTGCGATGCAGCAGCCACCTATTTTGAGCAAATTCGGGACAATACACCCGCGGAGTGGGAGTTTGCCTTCGATCCACACGCCAAAATCTTCGAGCCGATTCGCGCACTCCAACTCGCAAATGCCCTCGCTCCCTATGATCCGTATTTCTATGAAGAGCCGCTCCGACCCGAACACATGCCCGCATGGGCACGTCTACGCTCCCAGATGCAAGTGCCGCTCGCAACGGGCGAATCTCTCTACACGCGCTTTGAGTTTCTGGATGTCATCGCCGCACAAGGTGCAGACATCATTCAACCCGACATTTGCGTCTGTGGTGGATTACTGGAGATGCGAAAGATCGCGGCAATTGCCGAAGCACACTACGTCAGTATCGCACCGCACAACCCGATGGGACCGCTCGCAACAGCAGTTAATGTCCATTTCTCCGCCGCAACCCCGAATTTCAAAATCCTTGAGTATCTCCTGCCGACAGAGACAGAATGGAACGATTGGGTAGACGAACCGTATCTGCCAAAAGACGGGTATCTGGAATTGCGTGACCGTCCAGGTTTAGGGGTAGAGGTCAACGAATCCGCAATCACCGACAACGAATACATCCATTGGCAACGCACCTCTCCCATCCGACCCGACGGTTCAACAGGCTATATTTAATCGGTCTTCGGTTATCGGTTATGGGTTAAGATGTGTGACAGTGGCAAACGCTTTGCCTGCCACAAACCTTTCTTTAACCGACAACTGACAACTGATAACGATTATTGCTGATGGCTCCTTGACACATACGCCTGTAGATGCTTCAACGCCCGCCCATCGTCCATCACTGACTGCGCGCGGGCAATCGCATCTTCAGGTTCTCGGCAGATCCCTAACAGATAGTCTACCATCGCTGTGTTTAGGAGAATCCTGTCATAGATATGTCCTTTTTCACCGGATAATGCCGCCACACCCGCCTCCGCAAATGCCCCCGCGCTGACAACCTCTGGACGTGGACTTCTCGTATAGTCCAATCCATAAATCTCCGGATCTATATCCAACGCGAAATCTTCACGGACACCGTTCACGCGACGGAAGCCTTGGGAGTAGTTGATTGCCATCCTATCGCTCGTAGAAGGTTTACCAAGTCGGAGTGCGTAATGGCTTGTGCCTTCCTCCCCCTTCACGGCAACCGCGGCATCAACCCCACGCTCCCATGCCAATTGGAGGAGAGGTTTCTCGTAACCGATGTGATAGTAGCCAAGCACCATGTAGTTTGCCTCTCGTGCCGAAAAAAATTGTTGTGCTTTCTCAGTCGCTGCCCAAGGTGGACGTTTCTTGATGTGCACACGCAGTTCGCGCAAGTTATAGGCGGCAGGACAATACTCGCGCTGACTGATGTATCCGAAACCCACCGATCCGTCTGTAATCAGTGAAGCCGTTTGTGCAAGCGACAGGTGTGTGTTCGCGCCGAGTGCCTTCAGAATGGTTTCCTCTGTCACACCGTTTTTCGGAGGCATTGCATCGACACTGTGAAGGAGCGACGCTTCGCCGAGTGCTGCACGCACCGCCGCGACGAACAGCGTCGGACGAAAGTAACGTGTTGCCCCGTCATAGGGTTGCCCAAAATGTGTTAACGTTGCAACATCGATGGGTTGGACCGCTTCGGGTTCAAAAAACGCGTCAAGATAGCCTCGCACTTCCTGATAGGTTTCGCGGTTCATTCTTTGTCCGATAAGCGCGGCACCTTTAAAAGCAGGTTTCACGTCGTTGCTAAGGATGGCTTTACACATCTCACGGGTTTCGGTATAGCCTAAATGTTTTGCCCGTAGAATCTTTTCTAACGCATTCACGACGACTGCCTCTGTCGGATTCGCTGGAACGTAGCCGTGCTCAGGGTTCACGAGATATTGAATTTCCAGAGGCAGTTGTTCTGTGAGTGCTGAATTGTATTTACGAAACGCCGCTTGCTCTGCAGGACTCCATTGTGTCGCTTTCGGGAAATAGGCTCGGAGTGTCATCGCCGCAAAGAACGCACCCATCTGCGCCTCTGAGGCTGCTTCTGATTCTGGGAGTTCACCCTTTAGGGACTTCAGAAGTGTTTCAAGGAGTGGTTCCGGTTGCGGAAAGTCCGAAGCGTTTATACCTAATGGGCGCGTCTGATGCGGTCCCGTACAGACTCGCGCTTGCGCCTCAAGCAGATCGTCGTTCGGGCCCGGGTATACCGGTGTATATGAATGAGAATCAAAATCTGCCATTTTACAATATCCTCCGAGCGTAGCCTCTATTGTGTTTGGTGGTGCAAAGTGTTAGGTAAGAAAGATTGATTCTATTATACTGCTTTTTGCGGTTTAAAACAAATTTTGCTAATCCATCGACTCATCAAGAAACTTGACGAGAGGCAGGAAAGAAGGTATAATGGAATATAGGCGGGCTTAAGGGGCTGATTCGTATTGTCTAATGCTTGCACCGCTGAGGATTTTCTAACGATTGAATCTGGGCTATGTTCCGTAAGTAAAGCGAAGACAAATTATGCCATTTAAAGAAATCTAATTTCGTTTCACGCAGGTTTCTGGTAAAGTCAGTAACCTCTCATCATCCAAAGCGGGTTCTCAGATGAACCAGAGACCACCGCGTAATGAAATGGAGCGGTGCCCAGAGGCAATAAATTAAAATATGCTGTTGACAATATCAACCACGTATTCTCCCGCAACAGATCTCGGTTATCTGTTGCATAAACACCCATCTCGAATTCAATCCTTTGAACTCTCCTTTGGGCAAGCACATGTCTTTTATCCAGAGGCGAGCACCGAGCGATGCACAGCCGCACTGCTACTTGATGTGGATTCGGTTGGACTTATCCGCCGCCCTCGCGGGCAATTTGTGGAAAATTTCGCGTTGGCTCAGTACGTCAGTGATCGTCCTTACGTTGCTTCGTCGTTTTTGAGTGTAGCAATCGCGCGGGTGTTTGGTAGTGCGTTGTCAGGCAGGAGCAAAGAACGTCCAGAACTCGCAGAGACCGCGATGCCTTTAAGCGCGAAGTTAGCCATTCTACCGTGTCGCGGCGGAGAGAAATTGTTGCGGCGACTGTTCGAGCCGCTCGGTTATACCGTAGCAACGGAGCACCAGGCACTGGACACACAATTCCCACAGTGGGGACAGAGCCGTTATTTTACGGTGACGATTGAAAATACCTGTCGTTTGAGTGAACTTCTCACACATCTTTACATTCTAATTCCTGTGCTTGACGATGAAAAGCATTACTGGGTTGATGAGGCAGAGATCGAAAAACTCTCAAGGCGTGGGCAGGATTGGCTCATTGCGCATCCAGAACAAGAAGCTATTGTTCGTCGTTACTTGAAACATCAACATCGACTGACTCGTGAGGCACTTGCCCAATTACACGAAGAGGATGTTCAAGAAACTGACGAGGCAATTCAGGCAGATGAAGAAGAACAGTTTGAAGAACGTATCTCTCTGAATGAAGTTCGTTTGACTGCGGTGAGTGCAGTCCTTAAAGAGTGTGGCGCGAAACGCGTTCTTGATTTGGGATGCGGTCAAGGAAAACTTCTTCGTAAGTTGTTGACTGAAAGCCAGTTTGAAGAGATTGTCGGAATGGACGTTTCACATCGTGCACTGAAAATTGCCCAAAAGCGACTTCACCACGACCCCTTGCCGGAAAAGCAGAAAGAACGGATTCGTCTGTTCCAAGGATCGCTCGGATACCGAGATAAACGCTTGAGTGGATACGATGCGGCTGCTGTTGTGGAGGTAATTGAGCACTTAGATTTGCCACAACTATCAGTTTTTGAGCGGGTGCTTTTCGAGTTTGCCTCTCCTCGGACGGTTGTGTTGACGACACCGAACATAGAATACAATGTGAAGTTTGAGAACCTACAGGCTGGGAACTATCGGCATAAAGACCACCGCTTTGAGTGGACACGCGACGAATTTCAGTCTTGGGCAGTAGGGGTTTCTAAACGCTTTGATTATACCGTTGTGTTTCATCCGATTGGACCAGAGGCTGAAGACGTTGGTCCGCCTACACAAATGGCAGTCTTTGCCCGAAACCGCAAGCCTGTCATCACATGAAAGATGACTCTACGGAAAGGCGCGTCTCTTACCAAACCGCCCTGACCGAACCGCAAGGAATACTTATAGTTATCAGTAAAGAGGTTTTCGTTAAACCCTAAAGGAGTAGCCTGCAACATCGGCGCAGGCGGATCTACGGAGAGACAGATGAAAGTTCAAACCGCCCTGACCGAACCGCAAGGAAAAATTAAAATTCCTGAGCCGTCCCTTGTACTCCTCATTGGACCTTCTGGGTCAGGCAAGTCCACCTTTGCCCGTAAGCATTTTAAGCCGACTGAAATTCTTTCGTCGGATTTCTGCCGAGGACTTGTTTCAGACGATGAAACCGACCAGACAGCAACGAACGATGCCTTTGAAGTACTGCGCTTCATCGCAGCCAAACGGCTCGCCGCCGGAAAATTGACGGTTATTGATGCCACAAATGTTCAGGTTGAAGCACGAAAACCGTTGTTGGCACTGGCGCGCGAATATCACTACTTAACCGTTGCTATTGTGTTTGACATGCCCACAAAACTTTGTCAGGAGCGGAACGAAGCACGTCCTGACCGAAATTTAAAACCTCACGTCGTCCGCCAACAGAGCCAACAACTCCGCCGTTCACTGCGAAATCTCAAACGCGAAGGTTTTCGGCACTTCGTCTATGTGATGTCCACGCCAGAAGCCGTTGAATCCACATGTATAGAACGGCAACCGCTATGGGTGAACCGCACGGACGAGCAGGGACCCTTTGACATCATTGGTGATATTCACGGCTGTTTTGATGAACTTGTTAAGTTGTTCAAAGAACTCGGTTACAAGGTCTCAACACAACCAGACGGTAACACTATTGTTGAGCCGCCACAAGGCAGAAAGGCGGTTTTCGTCGGGGATTTAGTTGATCGGGGTCCAAAGGTCACCGAAGTGTTACGCTTGGTCATGGAGATGCAAAAGAGGGGAAGGGCTCTCTGCATCCCGGGGAATCACGACCTAAAACTGGTTCGGGCACTTCGCGGCAGGAATGTGAATACGGAACACGGGTTGGCGGAATCGCTGTCTCAATTAGAGAAGGAATCAGATGGATTTAAAGCACAAATCGTAGAATTCCTGGAGGGTTTGGTAAGCCACTATGTACTTGATAACGGGAAGTTGGTCGTCGCGCATGCCGGAATGAAGGAGGAATTACAAGGCAGGGCATCAGGGCGCGTGCGAGAGTTCGCACTCTATGGCGAAACTACCGGAGAAACCGATGAATTCGGCTTACCTATTCGACGCAATTGGGCTGACGAATATCGTGGGTCCGCGATGGTTGTTTATGGACACACACCAGTCGTCGAGCCACAATGGGTAAACCGAACAATCAACATTGATACCGGCTGTGTTTTCGGCGGTGAACTGACAGCGTTGCGATATCCTGAAAGAGAACTCGTGTCTATCCCGGCGCACCGAACGTATTATGAACCGGCTAAGCCGTTAAAGACATTGCACCCCGGAGGGGTGCTTGAAAAGAATTCCTTTGAAACTCTCCAGCGGAGAGCCATGTCTATAGCCAGTGATATCCTAAACATTGATGATGTACTCGGAAGACGCAGTATCAGCACCCGGTTACATCACAACGTGACGATCCGTGAAGAGAATGCAATAACCGCGCTTGAGGTGATGAGTCGTTTCGCTGTGAACCCGAAATGGCTTATATATCTTCCACCCACGATGTCGCCGACTGAAACAACACGCAATCCGGGTTTGCTTGAACATCCGGCGGAAGGATTCACTTATTATCGAAAACAGGGTATATCCAAGGTCATCTGGGAAGAAAAACACATGGGATCCCGCGCTATCGTTGTCGTTTGCCGAGATCCAGAAACCACAAAAAGACGATTTGGTGTCTCAGACGATACGCTTGGTATCTGTTACACACGGACCGGTAGACGTTTCTTTAGCGATCCTACGATTGAAGCCGAACTACTGGAACACGTGAAAGTTGCGATAGACAAAGTCGGTTATTGGGAAACTTTCAATACAGATTGGATCTGTTTTGATTGCGAATTGATGCCTTGGTCAGTTAAGGCTCAGGAATTATTACAGCAGCAATATGCCCCAGTAGGAGCATCGGCTCGTGTCGCTTTAGAAGAAACGCTTGCCTCCCTGAAAACTGTCGCCGAACGAGGCATCGATGTAAATCGTATATTAGATAACTACCGTCAACGCGCAGAAGCAGTGACCGCATATGTTAAAGCATATCAGCAATACTGTTGGCACGTCCAATCCATTACAGATCTGAAACTGGCTCCGTTCCACCTGCTTGCGACGGAAGGTGCGGTGTATTTCGACAAAGACCATCTGTGGCACATGCAAATGCTTGCGAAACTCTGTCACAATTCTGAGGACAGCCTATTGTTCGCAACTCACTACGGGATCGTTGATGTGACGGATAACGCCAGCCAAACTGAAGCAATCCGTCAATGGGAGCAACTCACCGAGCACGGCGGTGAAGGGACAGTCATCAAACCTCTGGATTTCGTCGTTCAAGGCAAGCGCGGATTGGTCCAACCCGCTATAAAGTGCCGAGGTCGTGAATACTTGCGGATAATCTATGGACCTGAATATACATTGCCTCAAAACTTAGAACGCTTACGTTCCCGTGGACTCTCTCACAAACGTTCCCTCGCACTTCGAGAGTTTGCGTTGGGCGTTGAAGCACTTGAGCGATTCGTTCACCGTGAACCGTTGTCCCGTGTTCATGAATGCGTTTTCGGAGTTCTGGCACTTGAGAGCGAAGCGGTTGATCCGAGACTTTGAAGCATTACCATTAAGATCAACCTGCGTGTCCCCAAATTTTTTGATGAAAATCTCCAAAATTGCAACAAACACTACAAAGTAGCAACTTTACTGGAATAGCAAATAAAAAATGAAAATTCGATTAATATGCTACCTATTAATCTTTTCCCTTAGTTTAGCGATAGGTATAGGTTGTACGACGCAGGAAACCCCTAATCCTCTATCACCTGAAGAGAATTCCGAAATCGTTCTTAAAGACCATCGACTGACTGAAAATGAAACGTGGGACCCTGAGAAGACGTATATTGTACATGGGACCTTGGAAGTTCCACAGGATATAATCCTTAACATACCACCCGGCACGACAGTTAAATTTGGACGGGATGCCCTTCTCACAGTGAGAGGTGTTCTGAAGATCGGAACACCTTTGGATCAAGATCGGGTAACTCGGCTTGTGCATCTCACATCCGACAGTGTCGGACCTACATCCGGTGATTGGACCGGTATCCTCTTCGACCACACACACGATTTAGAGAGTTTTATCAGAGGCGCGGTTCTGGAACATGCCACGATTGCCCTTGACATTCAAACGACATCACCCACTGTCGCGGAATGTACCCTTCGTCAAAACGAAACCGCCATCACTCTCGACGGGAGTGACGCTCTCATTCAACACAACGATGTTCTTGACAATCATATCGGAATTCGTACGATCGGACGTCAAACACGACCAAAAATTGAAAAAAATAACATCACCAAAAACGAGACTGGCATCTTCTGTGAGAATGTGCAATCTATTATTCGAGACAATAATTTAAACGCGAATATCTTCGCACTCCGTTTGAATGTGAAATTTGACTTGGTGGTAACCAACAATTGGTGGGGAAATTCAGATACTGCTAAGATAGCGGATGTTATTGTAGATGCCGCTGATCCTGTTCTGAATATCAAACAGATAGGCACAGTCTATTATGAGCCATTCGCGAATACACGGATCGCCGATGCTGGCTTTCCATATCCAACGCTTCTCACCGATCTAAAGGAATAGTTGTCAGAGTGTCCGCTACGCTCACTGTCAGTTATCAGTTAAGGAGTTGTAGGTTAAGAGGTGTTTGGTAACGCTTGCGTCTTAACTTACCGCCTACAACCTAAAGGGTTGCGTAGCAACCCGCACTTACAACCCTTAAAGGACATGGAACGATCAACCCATCTGACCGAACCGCAAGGAAAAATTAAAATGAAAATTCTAAACGTCTCGCAAAACCACTATGTCCGTGGCGGTTCCGATCGGTACTTCTTTACCCTCGCCGAGCTGTTGCAGAAACACGGACACAGCGTCATTCCGTTTACAGCGGCGAACCCTAATAATGAGCCGTCTGAGTGGGAACGCTATTTCCCACGCGGTGCCGACTTCGAGCATCCCGGAGCAGGAGACCTATTGCGCTTTTTATATTCGCACGATGCCGTTAAATCAGTCCAACGCTTGTTGAAGGACACAGACATCGACCTCGCGCATTTCCATATCTACTACGGTAAACTCACTACTTCAATCTTGGAAGTACTGAAAAAGAACGGAGTTCCGCTCATCCAAACATTACACGAGTACAAGCTGACCTGTCCGGTTTATAGTCATCTCTCAAACGATGAGATTTGTGAAGCGTGTGAAGGTAAGCACTTTTGGCGCGCACTCCCGAAACGATGCAACAGAGGTTCACTTGCGCGGACCGCGTTAAGTGTTACGGAGTCTTATGTGTCACGCATGCTCGGTGCTGTTAAGAAATTCGACCATTTCATTTCCGTCTCTCATTTCCTTCGGAAAAAGATGATCTCACACGGCATTCCAGAAGACAAAATCTCAACAGTTCATAACTTTGTTGATGTCTCTGACATCACACCGAATTTCAACGTGGGAAGTTATGTTCTCTATTTCGGACGGGTGCATCGGAGCAAAGGAATTTTGACGTTGATAGAGGCGGTGGCACCCCTTAAACAGGTCCCGCTCTGTATCGTCGGTGATGGTGAAGCGATGCCCGAAGTTCAGCGGATAATTGAAGAAAACGAATGTGATCATATTCACCTCCTCGGCTTTAAACAGGGCGATGAACTCCGAGAACTGATTCTGAATAGTATCTGTACGGTCTTGCCGTCGGAGTGGTATGAAAACTGTCCGATGTCTGTCTTGGAATCTTATGCTTACGGAAAACCGGTCATCGGTGCGGATATAGGTGGGATTCCAGAACTCATCGTAGATGGTGTTGATGGATTTCTCATTCCATCAAGCGGACAAGAGGCACTTCGAGAACGTCTCCTATGGATTTCTGAGCATAGGGACGATGCTGTAGAGATGGGGCGTGTTGGTCGCCAAAAGATGGAGACAGAGTTTAATGCCGACCTTCACTATGAAAGAATTATGAAGGTCTACCAACGGTTTTTGTAGGGACAGGCCTTGTGCCTACCCTCTCTGCTCGGTTGTATGCCGCAACGCGATTTTAGAGGAAAAGGAATGCGAGTTTTAATACTGTTATCAATTTTCTGCTTTCTATCTCCTGCATCGGGGGACATTCAATTTGAAGATGTATCACAAGAGGCGGGGATTACACGGATCGGTGAAAGCTGGGGCAACGCTTGGGCGGACTTTGATGGCGATGGTTACCTGGATTTATGGGCTACCAATCATAGACACAAGCCGAGTCTCTATCGGAACAATGGTGATGGAACTTTTACAGACATTATTGACAAAGTTTGGAATGCGAATCCAGCTGCGGATACGCACGGCGCGGCATGGGCGGATTTTGACAACGATGGTGACCAAGATCTGATTCTGCTATCCGGGAGTTACGGAGGACGCGTTAGAGCTCCCGATCCAAAGAGCGACAATCATCTCTATCTCAACGAGAACGGTATACTCATTGAACGAGGTTCTGAACTCGGTGTTGACTTCCCACTGATGCGAGGGCGGACCCCTATTTGGATGGATTTCAATAGCGACGGAAGATTAGATCTCATGTTGACAGGCAGACTCAGAACGGATATTGATCCGATTGTCGCCTCAATTTTGTTTCAACAGACACAAACCGGTTTTGTCACTGTAAGCAGTCCCCATGAAGCGTTATTTCAAGAGAGTGTGGAGTTTGCAAATCTCTCTGATATAACAGGTGATGGGCAAATGGACCTAATCGTTAGCGGTGGACCCTACCCAAGAGGGATATATGATATATCGGATGCCGCTTTGAAAGAATTGGGATCAACGTTTAATTTCCCTAAACAATACAGCGTTTATGACGCCGTATTTGCTGATTTCAATGGTGATTTGCGCTCTGATGCTTTTCTGGTTCGAGGGGTCTATAACTCTTATGTTGAACAGGTAGATGCCGATACCTTAAGGCTCAATATTCGAAATAATCGAGGGGAAAAAGGAATCAGTTTTAAAGCGGACGGAGATGTCCGTTTTGAGATTTATTCAGTTTGGGAACCCCGTCCATCTCTCATCTCCATTGGATCTGACGGACATAGGTTGACAGAATTTGATGGTGAGTTTATGGGTGCCGATCCAGTTCGCAATGCTGGAACCTTTAAATTTACGTTGTCTCCTAAAGATCCTAAGGTTGTCGGCTTGCAAGAGCGCCCTGAATTTGATTTATTTGGCATTTACATAGGATATGACCCTGTGACAGAGAGATGGACGCTGTTATACTATAAGATGTCGCATACGAACAATTGGACGGGTTTCGATGCCGTTGTTTCGGCGGAGAGTGCGATATCCGAGATGGAACGGATTAACTTTTCTGCAACCGAGCTTTTCTACAATCCAGCATCTGTTCTCTTAATCAATACAGGAAGTGGATTTCGTAGAAAGATCACTGCCAATGGACCTAACGAATTCCTCGGCGGTCGCTCTGTCACGGCTGGCGATTTTGATAACGACATGGATTTAGATTTGTATGTCGTGAGATTAAGTAGTGCTGGAAATCTTCCCAACCAACTTTATGAAAACCAAGGGAATGGTACCTTCATTCAAGTGCCTGATGCGGGTGGAGCTGCAGCCAACACGCAGGGAAAGGGACACAGCGTTACAATGGCTGACTATGATCGAGATGGGTATCTTGACCTTTTCGTTACCAATGGTTATGGAGGCTATCCTTTTAACGACGGACCGGATCAACTCTTCCACAATATCGGTGGTGGCAATAATTGGCTTCAGATTGATTTAGAAGGAACCGTTTCCAATCGGGATGGAATTGGCACGAGACTTTTCGCAACTACGCCTGACGGCAAAACGCAACTGCGGGAAAACAGCGGCGGTATCCGTTGGTGCCAACAGGACCAGAAACGCATCCACTTTGGGCTCGCACAGAACTTAACGGTCAGTGAACTGGTCATCCATTGGCCCAGTGGCACTGTTCAGAAATTGAAAGATGTACCCGTGAATCAAGTATTACGTGTTGTTGAGCCTGGCGAACGGGGGGCTCTCTCTGTGGATGTCAATCAGGATGGTCAGGTCGATATACTTGACCTTGTTCTTACCGTTAAGCATTTTGGAGAAAATCCACCTACGAATCCTCGGACAGATGTCAACAAAGATGGTAAGGTAAATATCTCAGATCTTGTTTGGATTATCAGATCTCTTGAAAAGAACCGAGCGGTTGCAGCGGCACCGTATCGTCGGCATTTGACCGATGGAAGTGCCACGGGTATGTCAAATTCAATCTACCTTTCAGATGCTGACATTACGTTGCTCTCTTCCTTTTACGAAAGGATTGAAGAAATATCAGCAAGTGCCACACATAAGGAATTAGTCATAAGTTTCTTAAAGGAACTGTTAATGTCTGTTGAAGGACCCATGGATACAAAACTCCATGCCAACTATCCGAATCCGTTTAATCCAGAAACCTGGATTCCATACCAACTCGCCGAAGATAGCGATGTCACGATACGCATCTATGATGCCTCAGGACGTATTGTGCGGACACTCTTCGCTGGACATCAAACTGCTGGATACTACCTGAGCCGTAGTGAAGCGATGTATTGGGATGGCAAAAACGAGTTGGGGGAGCAGGTGGCGAGCGGGGTTTACATTTGTGAATTGGCAACCCCGACGTTCAGACAGACAAGACAACTCGTGATACTAAAATAAAAGAAAATTGGGCATGCAAGAACCTCTTAAAGGTCGTATAGAGCGCGCAGCCCGTAATGAAATGGAAGGGTTTTGCTTGGGTGTTTCTGCGGATTTCCCCTAGATCTACAGAAAGGAACGTCAAACTTGAAACCCGGGGAAGCCCACACGGGAAACTTCATACCGTTGATTTCCTGACCGAACCGTAAGGTAAAATTAAAAAATGAAAAAAACAGCATTAGTCACAGGCGGTGCGGGCTTTATGGGCGCACACGTCGTTAATCAACTTCTCGACCAAGGTAACACAGACATTGTCGCACTTGATGATCTGAGTGGCGGCTTCGATGGGAACCTCAATCCTGCTGCAACCTTTGTTGACGGAAGCATCCTTGATGCTCAACTTATAAATCAGCTCTGTGAGCAATATCAATTCGACTATATCTATCACCTCGCCGCTTATGCAGCGGAGGGACTCAGTCACTTTATCAAACGATTTAATTACCAGAACAATCTCATTGGAAGTATAAATCTCATCAATGCAGCCGTGAACCACGATGTCAAGCGATTTGTGTTCACCTCTTCTATTGCTGTTTACGGTGCGAACCAACTTCCGATGCATGAGGCACTTACCCCTATGCCCGAGGATTCTTACGGCATCGCCAAATACGCCGTTGAACTGGAACTTATCTCTGCAAAACGACTCTTCGATTTGGATTATACCATTTTCCGTCCGCACAACGTCTACGGTGAACTTCAAAATATCGGGGACAAATATCGAAACGTTATCGGCATCTTCATGAATAAAATCATGCAAGGTGAACCCTTGCTCATTTTTGGGGATGGTGAGCAGACGCGCGCATTCACACATATTGCAGATGTCGCCCCGCATATCGCACGCTCTGTGGATATATCCGAAGCAGCGTGCGAGGTTTTTAATGTCGGGTCGGATAAACATGTCTCGGTAAATGAGTTGGCGGATTTAGTAATGACGGCAATGGAAAAAGAAGTGCCAGTGAAATATCTTCGAGAGCGAGAAGAAGTGAAGCACGCATATTGCGCACACGAAAAGTTTCAAAAGGTCTTCGGGACGACATCCGAGGTCTCACTTCCAGAGGGATTAAAGAGGATGGCAACGTGGGCAAAATCCGTCGGACCGCGAGCTTCTTCATTATTTGCAGACATTGAAATTCGCAAAAATTTGCCTGAAGGCTGGAAATGAAATTCAGTTATCAGTAAGTTGAAAATCAGCAGCCTGCAACATCGGCGCGGGGTTTTTGCTTGGGGTTTTTGCTTGGGTGTTTCCTCAATTTCCTCAATTTCCTCAATTTCTGCAGGTCTACGGAAAAGAACGTGAAACTATCAACTCCTCTGACCGAACCGCAAGGTAAAATTAAAAAAACGTTTTGGGTAATGGGGATTACCCTTGCTGGAATGGGGTTGAGTCTGCTCGTCCGGGGCCTATTGATTCCAAAACGCTTCGGATTCAGCGATACAGCGGACGCACTAATTACTGCATTGACAATCGTATTGTTAGTGGATACGGTTGTCCGAGAGGGTGCCAAATTCAGCCTCGTTCCGGTCTTTGTCACGAGCGAGAAGGAGATGACTCGCACGGAATACCAAAGTTTCACGAATAGTCTCCTGATTTTGTTGCTCGGTGTCGGTTTCGGGCTTTTCATTCTAATTGAGTTTTTTGCGCCGTGGATAATAGGCGGGTTGTTATGGAAATCGTCTGTTGATGTAAAGAGGGCTACGACCCTGTTGCGGTTTTGTGCTCCACTCCTTATCTTCGGATGTGGTAGCACGGTACTCGGTGCTTTCCTAAATAGCCAACAACGCTTTAAGACGGTTGCACTCCGAAACGCTCTACCCGCTGGTACCGCGGCGTTTATATTTCTGTTCGCGTGGAATACAACACAGAGCCTCGAAAACTGGGTGGCAGTGGCGTACACAGGCGGCTTTATCGCGTACTTTGGATGGTTATGCATCGGAGCATATCGAACGGGGCATCGGTATGAATTTACGGGTGTTTCTGTGGACACACTCCGTTCTTTGCAAAACACGATTACCCTACCGACACTTGGCTTCGGGATAAGGCAAATCGTAAACCGCTTACTCGTTGAGGTCTATCTTGTCTCGCAACTTGGAAGTGGGGCAATTACGCTCTATAAGTCTGCTTTCCAAATCTTTTCGGCACTACAGACCCTTATCGGTATCAGTATCGCAACAACCGGCTTGCCCGATATGGCGACGCACGACGCGACAAACGATAAAATAGGGTTAGGGCGTACCCTCAACAGAAACGCGCGCACGGCTATAATCATCGGATTCCCGGTAACCTTGGTCCTGTTGATATTCCATGAAAGGATCAGTTGGATCTTGTATGGAAGA
Source organism: Candidatus Poribacteria bacterium (assembly GCA_965208635.1). Lineage (GTDB taxonomy): Bacteria > Poribacteria > WGA-4E > WGA-4E > WGA-3G > WGA-3G. The sequence goes on along the minus strand of OZ242349.1, from coordinate 1,645,262 downwards.
GGGTCAATTGATCAAGCGTCAATTGAATTGATAGGACAACTCCTCTTTTGGCTCAGCGCGGGAATGATATTTTCCTGTCTAATACCGGTGCTAAATGCTGGACTATACGCGCAAAAGGCGTACCGTGCTGTTTTCGTAAATATGGTGACGATGGCGATTCTCAATTTTCTGCTGGCGTACGGATTGATCGAAACATGGTGGCTTCTATCTATTGCGTTATCTGTATCAATCACCGCACTTCTTGCTGTTGGGAACCTGACATACCTTCTCCGAAGAACACGGGTATCTTGGCTTTAAAGTAGTAGGCACACTCCGTTGTGCCGTCCACTCTAAAGTGAAATGTAGTTTAACTGAAGAAATGAAAGACGTTAAAATCCCAAATGAATCTCCGATCTTAGAGAAATCGACAAAAACTGTTCGGGATTACGACTATCTCATCGTGGGAGGCACCACAAAGGCGGCGACAACGTCGCTATTCACCTACTTGGCGGATCATCCCGCTATTTGCGCTGCCACTTACAAGGAGACTCGGTTTTTTCTCAGCAGCGATTATCCGCTTCCCTCAAAATACCGATATAGAGAAGATCAACAGGGGGGTGATGTCGAAACATACAACCTTTTATTTTCTGATACTGATGAAACCTTGCTTCGGATGGAATCAACTCCCGACTATCTGTATTGTGAGAGTGCCCGTGAGAGAATCGCTGCATCGCTACCCTATGCAAAATTAGTCTTCAGTCTCCGTGAACCGATTTCAAGGTTAATCTCTTGGTATCGATTTGCGAAGCAAATTGACAAGTTGTCCCAAACTTTGAGTTTTGACGCGTATGTTGAATCGCTTTTTGCTGCCCTGAATAAGGATAAAAAAACGGCAGAACAGCACTTGCAAACACTCCAGCAAGGGTGTTATACTATCTATCTGAAGCACTATTTTGACCGATTCGGTCCAGAGCGTATCCATATCCTCTTTTATGAGGAACTTGCCGCACAACCGGCGGATACTATGACAGAGTTGTGCCACTTCGCTGGTATAGACACCAGTTTCTATAGTGATTATGGATTTAAAGTAACGAATCGGACCCAGCAGATGCGAAATTCTGAATTGCATCGAAAATATAGAGACTTCCGATTTCGATTGCGACAGTGGACACATAACAAGCCGATCATTCATATCCCGTTGCGGACAATCAGGCGAACAATTGAACCACTCTATCTCCGATTGAACACACAGGCGGATGAAAAGATTCAAATGTCAGAAGAAACGCGACACCGTTTGATCGATTATTATACGCCGGATGTTCAGGCACTTGGCGAATTGATTGGGAAACCGATACCATGGTTTTTCTAAGTTGGCGCAAGCGAATTGTCAGGAAGACTGGACGAACAACTTTACCTTTCAGATCCGCATTGCTGCCGTTGTTGCAATGCTATTAACCCTTGGCAAAGGTTTTTTAACGAGTAAATGGAAGTCAGTATGATTAAAAGAATCCAGTTGATGATCGTTGGCGCACAGAAGGCAGGGACCTCTTCGCTGCTCCGCTACTTGGCGCAGCATCCCGATATCCATACGCATGCGCAACCAGAAATGACATTCTTCCTACAGAACCGTGAATACACGCGAGGATATGAATGGGCATTTGTGAAGTACTTTGCTGGAAAGAATACCTACACCGATATTACAGATAAACATCTGATCGCTAAGAATGTGATGGTGATGCATTCATCGGAGGTCATGCAACGGATTTATGAACACAATCCTGACATACACCTCGTGGTTCTCTTACGGGAACCTGTGGCACGGGCGTATTCTGCCTATTGGTGGGCTCGGCGGAGAGGTTGGGAGAACATCAAAACTTATGAGGAGGCACTCGCTGCCGAGGAAGCTCGCCTGAAGGAAGACTGGTTTAAATGGCGACAATGCGCCTATCAGTACAACGGCATCTATTACCCACATGTCAAGAATTTGATAACCCAATTTGGTGCCAGCCACGTGCATTGCATCCTAACTGACGATTTGAAAGATAACGCCGAAGCTGTCTGCCAACAACTCTTTGATCGTATGGGGGTCAGTGCCGATTTCAGCCCCACAATAGGTGAGCGACATAACCAAGCCACGCTGCCACGTTCTGAAAAATTCAACTTTCTTTTTACACAGTTTCTGGCATCGCACAATCCGCTGCGGAGGGTCATTCGGAAATTACTGCCGGATGCTACCGCTTACAAATTGAGAAAAGCAGTCTTGGATTGGAATGACAAACCGAAGGAGAATATGGATTCGGGGGAACACCCAGGCAAAAACATCCCTCCTCCGCTCAATCCGCAGACGCGTGAACGCCAGATGGCGTATTTTAAGCCATTCAACGAGCAATTGGCTGAGTTATTAGACAGAGATCTTTCTTCTTGGAATTTTTAATGTTCTTAATTATTCCTTGCGGAGAACTGACGTGCGTTTCTCAAATCTTAAAGAAACACCCCAGCACGAACCCTGCGCTGTTGTTGCAGGCGGCTATCTTGGGTAAACTAAAACCCGTAGCCCGTAAGCGTAGCAGAGGGCGGATATACGGAGAGGGATTCTATGTATCAAACCTACCTCACCGAACCGATAGGTAAAATTAAAATATGATTTACTTTTTGACAGGATACGTTGCTTTCGAAGAGTTTATATTGAAATTTTTACCTGTTAGCGATACGCTCTATTCCTATTTAAGATTCTTTGGCGAAATAATCATCTATGTTGCTTTTGGAAAACTCGTTATCCATAAACTTCACAGGGGCATTCCGTTTGTCAAAACAGCCATTGACTTGCCAATTATCGGCTTTTACAGCGTTGTCCTGCTCTCAATACTCGTAAACGGTTCGCCCTTGATAGGAAGTCTGTATAACATCCGACCGTTTGCTCGATATATTGTGCTCTTCTATCTTGTCGCGAACTCCGCTCTGTCGGAAAGACGAATTACAACCCTTTTACGCATAATTCTTGTTGTCGGAGTCTTCCAACTTGTCGCGGGTATAGTTCAGTGGGTAGGCGGACCCGCCGCGTTCGATTTCTTTCTGCCTCGCGAAACAACACTCACCATCGGTGGGTTTACCAAAGAGTACAGATTGCTTGAACTCGGTAGAGAGATTGGCAGCGTCTACGGTACCTTGGGGGATACCGTAATTTACGGCGTCTTCATGATCCTTGTCCTTGTTATCTATCTTTCTCGTATTCGGCGACTGGAATATCTGAATCTACTCGGTGCAGTGATACTGTTTTTCTTTATCGCGCGTTCGTATTCACGCGCTGCAACCTTCTCTGCCCTTCTCGCCGGCGGGGCTTGGTTCTACTTCCACCACGGGTGGGAAAAGACACTTCGTTTGGCGGTGGCGATTGTCCTCATCTTCGGAATTCTATTGGCAGTCGTGAACCCGTTTAGCCTTGAATATATAAACCCACGTAAGGCAAGAGTTGGACTCGTTGGCAACGTAACAGGGGTGTTTTCTGGATCCTATGTCCGTGTCGCGCAAAAGCAGCGGTTGGGCGCATTGATCGGGAATGTTCCGACGGTACTCGTTAACAAACCGATCTTAGGGTATGGCGCCGATCAGAACACGACAATTGAAAAACTGAATATGAGCAAACGATCATACCTCCTCAAAGTCCTGAGTAAAAACGGCTTCAAGGATGTGTATTGGGTAGCAATCCTCTGTTTCTATGGCATATTGGGCTTGGGTTTCTTCGCTCTGATATTTTACCAACTCTTTCGCGCCGCACTGAAACTTTACAAACGGTCTATCAATCCATCATCTGCCGTAGAGGCAGGTCTTGTGCCTGCTCGCTCAGGTGTAACCCAGCGGATTGCAATCATTATGCTCTGTCTTGTCGCTGTCACCGTATTCCTACTCTTCTTTAATCGAACCCTTGAATTTCGAGGTTATGGATTCTACTTCTGGCTCTGCGCGGGTCTCATGTTTGCCAGTGATAGATCGCTTCCAACCTATAGACCGCTGAGGATAGTGTTATGAAGGTGTTTTTAATATCTGTTAGAAGAGTCGCATACAGTATTTGGATGGAAGGTTGGAAAATTAGAAGGTTGAGGACCCATCTTTCCGCCCTTCCATTCTTCTATCTCCCACTGACCGCTGACCGTCGATGGCTGATAGCCATTCCAATGATACTGTTTCTCTGTTTTGGGTGTCAAAAGCAGAAAACGCTTCCTGATACACTGTCTTTAGAAATTGATACACAGAACAGAAAACCGCTCCGTCAAGCACTCTACGGCTTCAATACAAACATGATGAACGGTGATTACGGTTACCTTGATAACGATTTTATCGCCCTAACGAAGGAACTGGCACCAAAGACCCTACGGTTCCCGGGTGGTGCGGTTGGGAACTTCTATCATTGGGAACCGGGTGGTTTTTTTAAGGATGAAATGGTATCGACGCTCAGTACGAAACTTAATAGGCGGATGAAGGGAAATTACGTCAGACTTCAAAGGCGGCGAGCCGGTAAAATCCTTTTCGATGATTTCATGCAGGTGTGCAACTCGCTGAATATAACGCCTATTGTTGTTGTGAACTTATGGACAGGCAGTCCAGAAGAGAGTGCGGCATGGGTCCGCTATGCTAAAGACAAGGGATATCAGATTACACATTGGGAACTCGGTAACGAATACTATCTACCACATTACTTCAACAAATACCCGACCGTTGGAACCTACATAGCAGCCGCTAAAAAACATGCTACCGCAATGAAAGCCGTTAACCCAGATATAAAGATATCCGTTTGTGCTACCCCAATCGCCTTCCATAAAGAGGGCTGGTTGGTAAATAAGCAACAACGGAGATGGGATGAAGGTCTGGCAACCGATACCAGTTTTTACGATGCTTATACCGTCCATGTCTATGCCTATAAGGCTGTCCGAAAAAAAGAGATTGAAGAGATGCGAGGCTACCTCATGGGATGGATTCACTTTGCGGTCGCGGAGGCAATCGACTACTATGAAAAGCTATTTCCCGATAAGGAGATGTGGATAACCGAGTGGAACATTGCCAATCCCGCAAACCGAGTCGCGAATACACAACTTCATGCGATGTACGTGGGTGATTTTTTTCTAAAAATGTTAGCAATGCCGAACGTCACACAGGCGAACTTTCACGTCCTCGCTGGTCCTGGAAAGGGGTTTCCTGTGTTTTCGCGTGTAACACCTCCAACCCCCAATACGTTTTGGAAATATGGTGGTGAACCAGAATCCGATTTCGGTAACACCATTCGGCGTGCTGTCTATCCTACTTTTCAACTTATCGGTGAAGCATTCGCTGAGGCAGACACACAGTTCCACCTTTCAATTCAAAATCAACCTCTTCTTGCAGGAGCTATAGAATATAAGGAGAGACAAATGCCCGGTATTCAGGCACAAGCCATCGGTGGGCGTACTACAGAATACCTAACTGTCCTCGTCAGCAATCGCACAGGTGAGCAATACGAACCGCAACTCCTAATTGATGGTAAACGTTACAAGGGTGACATCAACTACCGTTATGTTGCTGATGAAAGACTCAATGCATCGAACGGTGGGAACGCCGAAATGGAGGGATCTGCTAAAATCGAAGTCCGTATCCAAGAATGGCGTGGAGAGTCGACGAAACTCGTTATCCCTAAAAACAGTTTTGGCATTTTGAAATTGAAAAATAGATAAGTGTCCGTGACTCACTTTAAGTTTTTTATTATGTTCTCTTTGCTGTAGCCTGCAACATCGGCGCAGGCGACTCTACGGGAAGGCACGTGAATTCTCTAACTCATTTCACCGAACCGCAAGGAAAATTAAAAATATTTGTTGTAGGGAATAGTCGCAGTGGCACAACAATGATGGGGCGGATTTTAGGGAGACACCCCAGTGTTTATACCTTTGGTGAACTTCACTTCTTTGGTCAGTTGTGTGCACCGCCGTTTTCATCGGAATCGAGTCAAGAGGAGATAGAAAAACTCGCGTCACAGTTGCATTGTATTCAACGAGAGGGATATCGCACACATGGCAATCCACACCATTTCTTAAGCGAAGCACAGACGTTTCTGGAGCGTTTAACCACTTATCCTGAAACCCAAGCCGCACTCTTTGAAGCTTTTCTTCACTATATTGCTGCTGAGAATGGTAGAACTATCCCTTGTGATCAAACACCGCGTAATGTCTTTTATATTGCCGATATCCTTCAACTGTACCCAAAAGCACGGATTATTAACATGATCCGTGACCCGCGCGATGTCCTTTTATCTCAAAAAAGGAAGTGGAAACGGCGGTTTCTCGGTGGGAGCGATATGCCTATGAGAGAAACCTTCCGCGATTGGATAAACTATCACCCAATAACCATCAGTTACATCTGGCGAACCGCTGTCACCGCCGCTGAGCAGTTTCTACAACACGAACGAGTTCTCTCCATCTATTTTGAGGAACTCCTCGCGCACCCTGAAGCAACTGTCAAACGTCTCTGTGATTTTGTTGGTATCACCTACACGCATACAATGCTCCAAGTCCCACAAGTTGGCTCTTCTGTTGCAGAAGACCAGCCACAGCAACTCGGCATAAACCCACACCGAGCACACAGTTGGCAAGACGGGGAACTGAGTTCCGCTGAAATCTATCTTAACCAAACTATAACCGCAGCTTTCATGAAGATGCATGACTATAACCCTGTGGCAATCCGTCCTAATATTGCAAATTTGGCATTGCATCTATTGACGTTCCCTGTGAAATTAGTCGGGGCATTCCTGTTTAACCTTGATCGGATGAAAAGCATCCGTCAAACGCTAAAAAAACGAATTTTTAACGATTAGAAGGTGCTTTACCAATTTTATATCGGCGTTGACAACGGAAACGCCGACCAGAAGCACATAATTAAAAAAATGATCGCACAAATAGATTCACGTTATATCAAAACACGTCCGGCGAAGGTCCTAACACGTCTCATGAGTTACGCGTTCTTTGAAGGGCGTCCTGTAACCACAAAGGGTCGCTGGATAAATCCGGTCGTCTTTTCTCTTTTAAAGAGGTTCGCTGCGAACACGAACAAATATGAATCTGTTGAAAAACCGATCTTCATTTTGGGGACCGGACGTAGTGGCACCACGATACTCGGTATTGTGCTGTCTATGCACAGAGAAATCGGCTACCTTAACGAACCGAAGGCTATGTGGCATCTCATCCATCCGCATGAGGACATTATTGGAAACTATAGTCAGGTTCCCGATGCCAAATATCGTCTCACTTCTGGAGATGCGACAAACGAAATGCGTCAACGCGCCTCCCAGATGTTCGGTGCTTATTTGAAGGCAACCCGCTCAAAGCGTCTTGTCGATAAGTATCCAGAACTTATCTTCAGGGTAGATTTCGTTCGGGCGTTGTTTCCTGATGCTCGTTTCATCTTCCTTGTCCGCAATGGATGGGATACCTGCCATTCAATTGCGACATGGTCGAAGCGGCTCGGTGTCCAGATTAATAGCGAGAAACATGACTGGTGGGGCGTAGATGACCGAAAGTGGAGGCTCTTGGTTGAGCAGCTCGTTAAAACGGATCCTGTTTTCTCTCAAATCGCTGATGAGGTTAAACATTTCAAGCGACATCTTGATAGAGCCGCCGTGGAATGGGTAGTCACGATGCAGGAAGGACTTCATTTAATGCAAACCTCACCTGACTATATTCATCTCATCCGTTTTGAGGATCTGACATTACAACCCGATGAAACGCTCTCAGCTTTATGTGACTTCTGTGAACTTCCAACGGACACAACATTCCGTGAGTATGCTCGGCAGACTTTACATCCCGTGCCTCCTAAGGAATCTTTTGATGTGCATCCAAAAATCGCTCCTCTTTTCCATGATACCATGAGAGAAATGGGGTATAATATTTAGATGAATTTTGAATTACGTATGGCGAGATTCACGCTCTTGCCTATTATTTAAGATCGGACTCATTCATACAATGCCCAAAGACCCAGTTAGACGAACAGGGAGACATTTTCCAACAACACGTCCTTTTACACGACGGGACTTCCTCTCAACCAGTTTGAAAGTAGGTGCTGCTGCCTTCACAACAGGTGTGTTGCCTAAACCCCGCGCTATTTCCAAAGAACAATACAATGTGGTGTTCATCGTTGCTGATGACTTGCGACCTTTGCTTGGGTGTTATGGCGACCCGGAAATACAAACGCCTAACATTGACTGGCTTGCCGAGCAAGGCACGCTTTTCAACCGTGCATATTGCCAATACCCACTTTGTAAACCTTCGCGGACATCTATGCTTACTGGATTGCGACCAGACACAAATGGCGTCCGAGATAATCATGCGGACTTTCGACAAACAGTACCTGATGTTGTGACGTTACCACAATATTTCAAAGCCCACGGTTACCACACTCGGTCTGTTGGTAAAATTGAGCACGGTTCTGCAGTTTTATATGATGAACTTTCTTGGAGTATGCCAATTTGGAGACCGAGATGGCGGCCATATAAAGGGCTTCCTTCTTGGCAGGCACTTAACGTTGCCGACGATGAACTCGGAGATGGCGAAACCGCAGGGCAGGCAATAAAGGTTTTAGAGGAAATTCAAGATTTGCCGTTTTTTTTGGCTGTTGGATTCGAGAAGCCTCATTTGCCGTATAACGTTCCTAAGAAATATTTCAATTTGTACGATACAGGCACTTTCGGAACATATCCGGACATATTGCTGCCATTTCAGCATGAACTAACACACTATTCAGATATACCCTCGAATGGCAGTCCACTTTCTGAAGAGAAGATTTCAGAGTTAGTTCGCGGGTACTTAGCAGCAATAAGTTACATGGATGCCCAAGTAGGACGTGTTTTAAATCAACTTGATGTTCTAGGACTAACTGACAGGACAGTTATCATCTTTTGCAGTGATCACGGTTATCATCTTGGAGAACATGGGATATGGGGTAAGGATACCCTTTTTGAAGAGTCTCTCCACGTTCCATTCGTTGTTAATGTCCCTGGGGAACTCAGTGGTAAAACAAATGCACTTGTGGAGCTTGTTGACCTTTATCCGACCTTGTGTGAAGTGTGTCAACTTCCCATCCCAGCACGGTTAGAAGGGGGCAGTCTGGTTCCTCTAATTAATCAGTCCGCACGTTCTTGGAAAACAGAAGTTTATAGCCAAACAAGGTCTCTGGCGGTAGATCAACTTTCTGTTCGCACCGATCAGTACCGATATACTGAAGAGTTGTCCCGATGGCAAGTCGATGCAAACACTGGACGTGAACTGTACAATTATCACGTGGATCCGGATGGAACTGCTAACATTGCCCATCTTCCTGAAAATGAGGACCTTGTCGCATATCTCAGGGAAAAACTCTATGATCATTGGCAGAGAACTTTACCTGATACCCAAAAACAATCCTCGCTACCGTGGGATATAAACGACGATGGTATTGTTGATATCCTTGACCTTGTCCTTATATCAAGCAATCTTGGTACAGCACCGAAACATTTGAAGGCTGATGTAAATCAAGATGGCAGTGTCGATATCATTGACTTGCTTCTGGTTGCTGCTCATTTGGGTGAATCTGGTGATCCTGCTGCTCCACCGACACACGTCAATATCGATACAAAACATCTTGACTTAGTGAATCAATGGCTCATTGAAGCACGTCTCGCAAATGATGGTTCTGCTATTTTTCGTAAGGGTATTGCGACCTTGGAAGGATTAGTTGATTCTGCACTACCGACGGAAACGGGGCTTCTGCCGAACTATCCCAACCCTTTTAACCCAGAAACATGGATACCTTATGATTTGGCGAAAGACTCGGATGTCTACATTCACATCTATAACCTAAAAGGGGAGTCTATTCAATGTCTGAAAATGGGTTTTCAAGCCGCTGGCACGTATCGCACACGCTCTCGCGCGGCGTATTGGGATGGTCGAAATGTTATGGGTGAACCTGTGTCGAGTGGTGTGTATTTCTATATGCTTCAGGCTGGGCAGATCAAGATTACGCGTCCAATGGCGATTGTAAAGTAAGGAAAGCAATCATGAAAGATATGAAACATCAAAAAGCAGTCTCGCGGCGATTTACTCGACGACAGTTTCTTTCAACGAGTTTGAAAACAGGTGCAGCCACCTTCACAACCGGACTCTTACCGAAGCGACAGGTGAGTGCTCAAGGGAAATATAATGTTTTATTCATCGCTATTGACGATTTACGACCGCTACTTGGATGCTACGGCTATCCGGAGATGCACACACCGAACATTGATGCTTTAGCTCAACGCGGGACGCTCTTCAATCGTGCTTATTGTCAATTCCCAGTTTGCAACCCCTCACGGGCTTCCGTGCTCACCGGGTTAAGACCCGATACGGTTGGTGTGTATGATAATTTCAAAAACTTCCGTGATACGGTGCCGGAAGCCGTAACGCTACCACAACATTTCAAGGCTCACGGCTATCATACGCGTTCTGTCGGTAAAATCACTCACGGTCCTAGCGCCTTATTAGATCGACTTTCTTGGAGTGCGCCAATTTGGAGGGAGTTCTGGAGACCTATTGATAAAACAACGAATCCATCGTGGCAGGCTCTTGATGTTGCTGATAATGAATTAGAGGATGGTAGGATTGCAGATGCAGCAGTGGATGTTTTAAAGCAGATTAAAGACCGAGAATTTTTCCTCGCCGTCGGTTTCAATAAACCGCATTTGCCCTTCTATGCCCCAAGCAAATATTTCGACCTGTATCCTCCTCAAACTTTCTCGGTACCTGTTGATTCAAGTCTCCCAAAGAATGCCCCAAATATAGCCTCCAATCCCAAAGGATTAAAAGCGTATCAAGATATCTCAAAGTATCCGCCATTTGATGATGAGAAAACTTTAGAGTTAATTCGAGCATATGCAGCGACGACAAGTTACGTTGATGCCCAAGTGGGACAGGTCCTCAATCAATTGGATACGCTGGGTCTCGCTGAAAACACGGTCGTGGTGTTCTGGGGAGACCATGGATTTCATCTCGGAGAACACGGGCTCTGGAGGAAAAACACCCTTTTTGAGGATTCGGTCCGTTCACCGCTGATAGTCAGCGTACCTGGACAAACCGCCCCGAATACTAAAACAGATGCCCTTGTTGAACTTGTTGATATTTACCCTACGTTGTGTGATGCCTGTCAACTACCGACTCCAACGGAACTGGAAGGTATTAGTATGATTCCTGTTGTTGAGCAGCCGACACGAACATGGAAAACTGCGGCGTTTAGTCAACTCGAAAGGGGTAGTAATTTACATGGTTACGCCATACGGACGCAGCGGTATCGATATACCGAGTGGGGACAAAACGGTGGCCGGGGCGCGGAACTTTACGATTATGAGATTGATCCGGATGAAACCGTTAATATAGCCGGTCTACCAGAAAATGCTGAACTCGTCACACATCTCAGTGAACGGCTTCATGCTGGATGGCAAGCGGCTTTGCCGGAGGGGCATCACCAAATTCCTGTTCCGCGAACCCTATCTTGGGACATAAATAACGATGGGATTGTTGATATCCGGGATCTCGTTCTTGTTTCCAACAGTTTTGGTGAGGACACGCCAGCACATCCGAAAGTTGATGTGAACAAAGATGGTAAAGTGAACATTCTTGATTTGCTTCTGGTCGCTGTGCATTTCGGTGAATCCAGCACGCCTGCTTCGCCATTGCCTGTGGGAGGGGTTTCTAACCCCGAAACCTTAACGGAACATTTTGACTTGGTGGAGCAATGGCTTACTGAAGCACATCTCGCGAATGATGGTTCACTTCCTTTTCAGGAGGGTATTGCTGCCTTAGAACGTCTAATGGATATAGGGGTACCTATGGAAACAGTTCTTTTACCGAACTATCCGAATCCCTTTAATCCTGAGACGTGGATACCGTACGATTTGGCAGAAGATGCGGAGGTCAAGATCCACATCTATAACCTAAAAGGTGAAACTGTGCGTCAATTATCGCTTGGCTTTCAAGGTGCTGGCACCTATCGGACGCGATCGCGTGCGGCGTATTGGGATGGTCGTAATGCTGTGGGTGAACCTGTGGCAAGTGGTGTCTATTTTTATACACTTCGCACGGGACAAATTAAAGCCACACGCCAAATGGTGATTTTAAAATGAAAATTCTTAGGAAAAACCGTACAAGTTTCAAATCCGGTTGCGACATGACCAGACATCATCAGAAAAAGAAGTGGAATGATGCGCGAAGGTCCATTGTTGAAAAACTGCTAATTGTCTGTGTTTCAGTATTAGTTTCCGCAACGGTAGAGGGTGCCTCGCTCATCAATGTGCCGCTCAATCCGGATTTATCTGACTTTAATCGTGAAACCTATCGTTTTGTTCATCGTTTACTTAACAAGCGGGTTTTGCCCGGCATACGGCGCGGTTCGTTACCTCTCACCCGTAAACAGGTTGTGTCTTATCTGTTAGAGGTGGATCAAAAACAGAAAAACGGCGAAATTGCCTTAAGTGCTATTGATCAAGAACGACTCAACACCCTATTGACATTTTACCGCGAAGCGTGGGAGGGGTTTGTCACCCCGATTAATCCGACGCAAGTTATAGAAAATGTAGGAGCGGTTTCTGGGGAAACACCCAAGCAAAAACACCCTGATTCCGAAACCCAAAACCCGCCCGGAAACCGACGATTGCACCTGATGAAAATGAAGGGGAAAAAGAAGGGCAAGGACTATCTTTTCTCTTTTGATTTGAGAGCCTCACAACGTGTTATTGCGCACCTTGTTGATAATCTGTCGGAGGAACAGCCTACTGAAGGAAACATGCATGTTACCACCATCTATCCACATCTCTATGGGCAGGTGGGGGAAACGTTCGCCTTTACGACCGATATAGCACATAGGTTCGTCTACGGTGAATTGTTTGAGGATTTCTTTCCTGACGAAACGAAAATTAGGCAATTGGAGGGTGGACTCAAAAATCGGACTGCTATTAACGCCTATCTAAAGTTGGACTTGCCGTGGTTTGAGCTGCAGATTGGACAGGATACACTTCAGTGGGGACCTGGCTATCATGACAGTCTTTTAGTCTCCAAAAACCCGCTCGCCATGGACATGATTAAGCTCCGAGCCTCCTATGAACCCGTTACCTTCACAGCGTTCACCGGTATACTGGAGGATATGTCACCGGAGATCAATCATAAGTATATTTCAGGACATAGGGTTGAGGGGTACTTCTGGAATAGGTTCGGCTTTGGGCTCTCTGAAGTCGTCGTCTACGGCGACCGTTTTGAACCCGGGTATCTGAACCCAGTTAATATCTACCTGATTAACGAGCAACCGATTTCACGAGCAGATGGACGCGTCCCCGGTAGTGGGGACAACGTCCTTATGAGTGTTGATATGCGGCTTCGCCTTGTGGACGATTTTGAGATTTATGGCGAACTGATGGTTGATGATGGAAATCCGGCGGCGAATTTTAAGCATTGGGATACGAAGTTTGGTATCCTCGGCGGTATATATCTAACAGACCCTTTTGGCATCGCAGATACCGACTTCCATGCCGAATACGCCTTTATAAACCAATACGCGTATACGCACGTGAACCCTGTGAATGTTTACAAACACTTTACCACACCTATTGGACATCAGATCGGTTCTGATGCTGACAATCTATGGGTGGAGTTGCGTCGCCGGTGGACGGATAGGCTTGAAACGACTTTCGGTTACGAATTAGAACGCCATGGATCCGGTGATGTTGACAAACAACATCCCGCTGATGCCCCAAAAGACGATGTTTGGACACCGTTATCTGGTGTCACAGAAAGTGAGCATCGCCTCTCGGTTGGAGCTAACTGGGTTGTTATCGGACATTATTCGCTCTATGCAGAGTGGGCACGTGTGTGGAGACGAAACTTGGGAAATCGTAGGGATGTCCGCGAAAATGCCAATGAAATTGAAGCCAAATTCCTCTACCGGTTTCCCTAATAAAAAACTGAAGATTTGTACCCTTCCAATCATCAAAGGATACAAAGCATTGCCTGTGGGCTCCCGGGCGTAAAACAAATTGGACTTTCGCGCTTAAAATGGGTATAATATATATGTGGAACCCAATCTAAAACGAGGACAGACTGTGCTTTAATAGCGCAATTTTATCTTTTTAATTTATCTTGCGGTCGGCCAGAGCGTTCTCGAAAAGAAGTTTTTCTGTCGTGTCCGTCCGGTGCGATGCTTGGACTACAATTTTTGCCGAAGTGCATAGCTTGAAACGAAGTGGAAAGCGGATATGCGGAATAGAACATGGATTCACAGACTCATCTCTCTGAACCGCAGGGAAAATTAAAAAAATGAGGATTAGGGTGTTGGGCATACGCGGGCTCCCCGCTACCTATAGTGGACTGGAAACGATCATGGGTGAACTCGCCCCTCGCTGGGTAGAAGCGGGTCATGAGGTTATCGTCTACTGCCGGAAGGCACTTTTCAAGGAGAGACCTGCGGAATGGAGAGGCATTAAGCTCGTTTATCTGCCAAGTATAGAGCATAAGATGTTCAGTACCCTGAGCCACAGTTTTCTCGCAACGATGCACGCTTCGGTTACCGCATCTGATGTCATTTTGACATGGAACGCTGGCAATGGTCCATTTGGATGGTTCTTCCGTATCGCAGGCAAAACCGCTGTTATCAACGTTGATGGAATGGAATGGCTCCGTCCAAAATGGAAAGGGATTGGTGCACTTTACTTCAAGTGGGCGGCAAAGATGGCGACGGCGGCGTTTCCAATTGTTATTACCGATGCTTCTGAAATGAAGCGGCTCTATCTTGAGGAATTAGGCGCAGAAACTACCTATATCGCTTATGGTGCGAACATTGAGCCGTCAGAACATCCAGAAATTCTGGAAACCTATGGGCTTAAACCCCGAGATTATTATCTGATTGCCAGTCGGCTCGTCCCGGATAACAATGCTGACCTCATTTTAGAGGCGTTCGTTGCTTCAAAGAGCCAAAAGCAACTCGCTATAGCTGGGGGGGCTGATTACAAAGGCAACAAGCTTGAGAACGAATTTCTGTCGAAGTTAAAAAACATTGCTAACGAAAACGTCAAGTTTCTCGGACATATTGACGATTCTGAACATATTAAAGAACTTCACCATCACTGCTTTGCCTACATCCATGGACACCAGTTCGGTGGCATTAATCCTTCTATTCTAAAGGCGTTAGGGTTTTCCAACTGCATTCTTGCACTAAATACGCCCTTCAATGATGAAGTGCTGGAAAGTGGGCGTTATGGAGTGCTCTTTGATAAAAACGTTGCGTCACTCACGGAAAAAATTCAGATGTTGGAACAACATCCTGAGCAGGTTGAAGATTTCCGACGGCGCGCACCGGAACAGATCCGAAAGCGATTCAATTGGGAAAATATAGCACAGCAATATCTTGATGTTTTTGAAGAACTTCAGCAGAACTAACTTTTATTGGTTGTCCGTGATATGTATAAAGCCCTGGGAATTTCGTCAGGGCAGTGTTATGCAAGTTAGTCTAACCTCGCAAACCTACGCCTAAATTTGGATTGTGATAGAGGAATTAACCATGCCATTCCTATCAAGAAGCATAGACCAGATAGGAAAAGATGCAGGCAAAACTGGCTTGCAAGCTTCGCCAAAAATATCAAAAACAGGGACTCTTGTGGAACGACTCTCCTCTTTCTACGCAACGCGCGGCAAACATTTGTTCGATGCTATCGCCGCATTTTTCCTTATCATTATCTTTGCCCCTCTAATGGTGCTGATTGCCATTCTAATTAAGCTCACCTCACGCGGGGACATCTTTTTCTCACACAAGCGGATTGGTTTAAACAATCAACTGTTTGTTATCCACAAATTTCGAAGTCTCCATGTGGATACACCCTCCTATTCCGAGAAACCTGGCGCAATTGACGACAAACGCATTACACCGATCGGCAAATGGCTCCGTAAAACGAGTTTGGATGAGTTACCCCAACTTTTCAATGTGATAAAAGGCGAGATGAGTCTCGTGGGTCCGCGTCCAGAAATGCCCTTTCTTGCTGAGCATTATGAGTCGTGGGAAAATCAACGCCACCTTGTCCGTCCGGGGATGACAGGTCTCTGGCAGTTGAGTCCGCGTCGGCAAGGGGCAATTCGAGAGGGCATCTCTGTTGATTTGGAATACATTGAGAATCTGTCCTTCTGGAACGATTTCAAAATACTTATCCGAACCTTCAAGGTCTTTTGGGACAACAACACCTATTAACGCAATCATTTTTTTCCTTATGAGTGTTCCCCGTCTCATCACTGTATTCTGATCGAGTTTCTGATCTCCTGTCCATCCTTATATAGAACGAAATAGAATGCGACCCTTTAGAGAAAGCACGTCAAGGTTCTATTACTCGTCATTTACCCGTAAGGAACATTTAAAAATGAAAATAACGTTCGGAGACCTTGGTAGAATTCTGCGCTGTAGTTTTCAACTGAAATGTCCACAGTGTGGTGAAGGCGCGCTATTTCAAACGTATTTCAGGATGTTTACCCACTGTGCAGTCTGTGATTTGAAGTTTGAACGAGAATCCGGTTACTTTATCGGTGCGATGTACATTAACTACGGCGCGACCGTCCTCACCGCTTTTCCGAGCTATTTCCTGTTTGAGAAGTTTACTTCTATTCCTTTCTATGTTAATTTAGGTGTGTGGGCACTATTTTCTGCGATCTTCCCCGTTTTCTTCTATCGTTATTCAAAGAGTTTATGGCTGAACCTCGATTACATTTTTTCGCGTTAGTGTCCCTATGTGAAAATTCTTAAAGTCCCCTAATTTCTATGGGTGTCGTTCAGATCCATCAGAAACCTGATCGTTGAAGAATTATCTCGTGAAAATCTGTCCGCGGGTGTATGAACCTGCATCGGACGCGAGGAACGTGAGTATCCGTGCGACCCCCGCTGGATCACCAAGTGAATTACGGGCATTAGCAACCGCCGCATCTGGATCTTGCCCATCCCGCTTCGCCGATTCTGCGATCTGTCCCAATTTAAGTGGGGTTGCAAGTCCGCCGGGACAGATAGTATGCATACGGATATTCATTGATGCAACTTGATTTTCTACCGTCATTACAAGTCCATTAACACCACCTTTACTGGAAGCGTAAGCAACCGAGGAACTGCCGCCGCGAACCCCGGCCCCAGAAGCGATACATAGGATAACACCGCCACCTCTCTTCATTATTGGGACAGCATATTTAAGAGAAAAAAAAGTCCCTTTGAGATTCACGTTGATGACTGAATCAAAAGTTGTGGCTTCAAAATCGTCAATACGGACACTCGGTCCACGCAGAACACCTGCGGAAGTTACCAAGGTGTCAATCCCACCGTATTCCCTATCAGCAGTTTCCATCAAATCCGCTACTTCAGTTTCGACCGTGACATCGGTACGTTGAAACTTCGCAATCCCACCTGCTTCAACAATTGTATTGAGTGTTTTTTGAGCGTCTTCTTCATTGATGTCGCCGAAGACGACTTTTGCGCCGGCTTTCGCATATTCAATCGCGGTTGCTGCACCAATACCCGTAGATCCGCCTGTAATCACAGCCACCTTATCGTTAAGTCGAATATCCATAGTTTATCTCCTTGGAAGTGGTAGAGATAGTCTCCATATCATTAGGCGCAAGCCTATAAAGGCTTGCGGGACAATAGTAAAGATTATAGATGGAGTGTGTTGATAGTGCAAGTTTTTTGTCTTAACACCAGAGCCATTCAACGCTTCGGTAGGAGGGTGGAAACACTTTCTTCGCATTGGATTTTAGCGTTTGCAAAAACACTCTCATTCCCGATATATCACTTGACACAAGGGAAGCGCACATAGAGTTTACGATGCAGATGGGAATCGCCAAGGTAGCTAACTTTTAAACTGAAAACGATAAGGGATACGAAGACGCTGACTGACAACCTCTTTGCCCCGTTTCGCTGGCACGAATCGGGACGCTTTGAGTGCCGTAATTGCCGCTTCTTCACACCCTAACCCACTAATCTCGATCACCTTGATAACCTTGATGTTTCTCGCTATACCATCTGTACCGATTGTCGCTTCAAGCACAACGAGTCCCTCCTTGTGGGAAAGGCGAGCAGATTCTGGATATATCGGATCGACTTTACGGAAGAATTGAGCATCTTGCGTTGGTTCGTCCGGCAGGACCTGAACTGATGGAAGGTCGGAGGCTTCAGCACTCGCAATAACAGTTGGTGTCAATGTCCACTCTGGACGTGGTATCCCTTTAGAGGTCAGGCGTATCGGTTGTGAACCACGATCCGGTGACCGGAGGGGTAGATTACGCTGAAGTGTTTTCTCGCTGCCTATTCCAATTTCTGTTGGAACTGTCTGATGAATAGTCGAAACCGGAAGCGTATCAACGAAAAGTTGGGTCTGACTTTGCGGTGTGTGGGCGACTTCTGAAATCGTCCGAATACGCTGGGGTTGCGAGCGAATGAGATCCGGCTGTGTTAACGCTGGCATTTTGGGTTTCCGACGTGGCTCAAGCATCGGTTTTGTCTCTGAGAGCGAGACAAATTCAGCCATAATCGCATCGCCGTGTTTATCTACTGTCCCAACGATAGATAGAGCTGCGATTACCACACCTATCAAGTGAACACAGATAGATAAAGATACAGACTTGTTCAGAAATTGGATAGACCTGTTCATAATTTAAACACCTATTTATTCTTACTGCGAAGTATTCGTATCCCTGCGTTACACTCAGCATAGTGAGGGTGTGTACTTTACAGCTTTGCTTCTGCAAACCAAGCGAGTCTTCACACTAAATGTAGCAAAATCCATGCCAATTTCTGCTACATTGTGGAGTGGGCAAAAAAACTTGCAATTTTCCCATATTTGTTGTAAAATTCTATAATAGACAATTGAATCCATCGGATAGGCAATCTCAGCATTGATGAGGAGGATAATATCATGGAAGTGAGAATTGAATACTGCTCCGCCTGAAACTACCAACCACGGGCAGCCAGTTTGGCAGATGCCTTAAAACAGAAGTATGGTACGGCGATTAAGACAGTCGACCTGATCTCCAGTAGTGGTGGGGCTTTTGAAGTTTCTTTAAACGGAACGTTGCTCTATTCAAAATTAGAAACCGGACAGTTTCCGACGACGGAGCAGATAACAACCGCAATGGACGCAGCGGCATAGCCAGCGTCTCAGGAAAGGCGGAGGTGGTTATAGTGCGTGAGTCTATAGAGGCTTGCTGGATAATGCCCCCGTCTTTTTTTATGCCACAGCAACGATCGCAATTTTCCACCGGTCTGCTTGCCGAGTGAGTATATCGGCATCCATCACAAATGTTCGCCGTGCTTCCACTGCTAACGCGCTCGCTTTAACTTGATGCAGCACCTCAAGCGTTTTCATCCCGACCGTCGGTACATCAATACGAAAATCGTGGTTCTCAGCGGCGGCTTTCGCAACAACGACTCCCTGCTTTCCCAAGTTTCCTCCCCTCTGAATAGTCGCATCTGTTCCTTCAATGGCTTCCATAGCCAAAACAATCTGATTTTTAACGACAACTGTTTGCCCTATATCCATATTTGCTATCTGGCGGGCGATACTGATACCGAGTTCAATATCTACCCATTGGCTCGCAGTGGGTTGTCGAGTTGTTAATACACCGGGTTGTGGCAGGAGGTCCTGGAGATACTGATCTTGGGTGAGGATCGTAAGTCCGGCGGATTCAAGATAGTTAAGTGCTGCGTTGACGATTACGGAAGGTTTTTCGCGTCGGTTCTGTACGAGGATTTTAATGGTTGTCGTGTCAATTTGAAAGGGTCGAAGGAGGATGTCTTTTTCGACCTTCCCGATAATCACAACCTCTTTCACGCCTGAACTGAGAAGTGTTCGGGCGATTTTTTGAATCTGGCCCACCCCATAAGTATGAAGTTCACATCCGATTCCGGCAAAGCGTTGCGCATCAGACTTGGTGATTTGGATGATAACGGGGTGTCGTTCATGGGCAACAGCGGCATGTGCTAATAGCACCGGTAACTCACCTGCGCCTGCAATGATACCCAATTTTTCCATGTTTTAATTTTACCTTGCGGAGAAACGACAAACGTTAGGATTTTGACGGGCGTTGCTCAAATCCGTTCTCCATTTCATTACGAACTCCGCGCTTTCGTTTCCCCAAGACAGCAGCCTGCAACGCCGGCGCAGGGTTTTTGCGAATCAACGCTGGATTTCGTCTGGGAATAGACTAAATCCGTTCCTTGTATTACATTTGCGCGTGTTGCTTCGCAGTGAGAGTCATCGGGGTGTTTCTTCAGGTATACGCAAAGGAACGTCAAACTTAAAACCCGGGGAAGCCCATACGGGCTTCATACCGTTGATTTCCTAACCGAACCGCAAGGAACATTAAAAAGATGTCCGATTCGGTTGACTGAAACCTATGCCGCGTTTGGAGGTTTCTATGAATTTGAGTAAATATTCAACTTCCGGCATTGGCTCAAGTGTTTCTCTGACTCTCGTGACGGCGTGCTTAAGTGGGAGTCCTGATCGGAACAAGATGCGGAACGCCTTCTTTAACGCCGCGAGTGTTTCTGGTGTGAGTTGGGACAATGGGTTAATCCGCGATGTTCGGATACCGATGCGGTTGAGGTCCCGAACACGAGCGGGTTGTCCGGCAGAGAGGGCAAAGGGGGGGATATCCTGTACGATCTTTGAGAAACCTCCTGCCATTGCCATCTTACCTACGCGGACGTATTGGTGCAGTGCCGCGTGCGCCCCCAGTCGAACATCATCTTCAATCACGACATGCCCTGCAAGCGAAACGAAGTTTGCCATGATTGTTCTATTGCCGACAATGGTGTCGTGTGCGAGGTTAACCCAATTCATCAGCAAATTGTTGTCTCCAACGATAGTTGCTTCCTCTTCAAAAGATGACCTGGAGATGGAGACGTATTCGCGTAGTATATTACGATTCCCGATTTTCACGTAACTTCGCCAACCCCCGTACTTCAGGTCCTTGGATTCGTTGCCGATGGTAGCACCGAAGAAGACTTTGCAGTCTTCGCCGATAGTTGTCCACTTTTCAATCTGAACATGAGGACCGATCACGGTACCGCGCCCTATATGAACATCCTCACCGACAAGACTGTAGGGGCCAATCTTAACCCCCTCTTCCAACGTTGCTTTTGGAGAGATAATAGCCGTAGGGTGAATGTTGGTTTCTAACACAGATGTCCCTCCATTTAATAGTTTTCAGTGGCCAGTTTGACAGTTTTCGGCTTTCGGGCAAGAGACGCTTGTGGTGGGCAAAACGTTTGCACCTGCCACATGCTCTTAACTGACAACTGTTAACTGTTAACTGATAACCATAAATCAGACAGATGCCAATACGATTGACAGTTCCGTCTCTGTAGCGAGTTCGTCTCCTACGTAAACGCGTCCTTCGATGCGTGCAATTCTGCTCCGTAGTTGTGCCACCTCTATTTCCAGTCGGAGCTGGTCCCCTGGAATGACAGCGCGTCGGAATGTTGCCTTATTGATTGAACGAAAATAGCCAAGTTCACCTTCCTTACCGATGTCTCGGAGCACGAGCCATGCAGCGAGTTGTGCGAGTGCTTCAATCTGTAACACGCCCGGCATCACAGGGCGCGTCGGGAAATGCCCCTCAAAAATTGGTTCGTTATAGGTCACGTTCTTGATGCCTACGGCGCGCTTTTTGCTTTCGTATTCAATAACTCTATCGACCATGCACATCGGATGTCGGTGCGGCAACACTTCATAGATATCCATTACCTCGATCGGTTCTTGCGCTGGTGCCTGTTGGGGGTAGCCCGCTTCAGCGAGGGCTTGCACAAATTCCGCATGGAACATGTGTCCAGTTCGCATCGCGAGAACCTGTGCCTTCGGTAGGTGTCCAGCTAAATAGAGGTCGCCAATCAAATCAAGGATTTTGTGTCGAACGAATTCGTCTTCAAACCGCAACGGTGTGCTGGGTTCACCTGCAGCATTGATAACAACGACGTTATCGTAGCTTGCCCCTTTCCCAATGCCGAGTGCCTGTAGTGCTTCGATTTCGTTTTCAAAACAGAAGCTCCGCGCCGGCGCGATGTCGCCAGCGTATGATTCTGGCGTTATTTTGAATGTTGCTGTTTGTGGTTTTGTCTGTGGATGCGCATAAACAAACGTCACCTCTAACGCGTCGGCAGGGAGCAACACGAGTTGCTTATCCGCTACAGAAAGCGCGAACGGTTCCGTAACCTCAATAAATTTCCGTGGGGCATCTTGTGAGACAAGTCCTACTGCTTGAATATTTTCGACGTATGGTGCCGCGCTCCCATCAAGCCCAGGCGGTTCCGATGCGTCAAGTTCCACTATCGCGTTGTCGATGCCGAGACCACCGAGTGCTGAGAGGATGTGTTCGACGCTGCTAACCGTTGTGTCGCCGTTGCGTAAACTGGTACATCGTGGCAGAATATCTGCCCAATTCTCCTGACATACCTTCACTTCTGGCGCGCCAGCCATATCCATACGCCGAAAGACGATGCCGGCATCTGCTGGTGCTGGTTTCAGGGTTAACGTCACAGGTTCCCCTAACATTAACCCTTTTCCTGTCATTGTTATTTCGTTTTGAATTGTTTGCTGTGAATCAGCTTTTGCCATTCGATTTTGTCACTTTCTGTTGGTAGTTATCATGCCTCGCAGTGAAAGCAGTCTTCAACTATC
The DNA here is from genome assembly GCA_965208635.1 of Candidatus Poribacteria bacterium. Classification (GTDB taxonomy): domain Bacteria; phylum Poribacteria; class WGA-4E; order WGA-4E; family WGA-3G; genus WGA-3G. Next base: position 1,622,575 of record OZ242349.1, on the reverse strand, counting down.
GGTTAAAAGGTCTTCTGTGACTGATAACCGATGACTATTTAGAAGCGCGCCGCATTTTTCGTATCATGCTATTGTGTTCTGAAAGCGTCTTTGAAAAATGGTGCTTTCCCTCGCCTATTGCCACGAAGTAGAGATAGTCTGTTTTTTCGGGTCGCAACGCAGCCACAATTGAATCAATACCCGGATTCGCAATGGGACCAGGCGGTAGACCTTTATATTTGTACGTGTTATAAGGCGAATCAACCCGCAGATCGGCTTTCGTTAAGGGCCTTTCTGGGTTCCCTAAGGCATAAAGCACGGTTGGGTCTGCCTGAAGCTTCCACTTTCGTGTAAGCCGGTTGTGGAAAACACTTGAAATACGGGGACGTTCCAATCCAAATTGTGCTTCTTTTTCAATGACAGAAGCGAGCGTTACGATTTCGTGGCGGGTACGCCCTAGATTTTGTGCCTCCTCGCTGAAGTTCTCCGTCCATTGCTGTTTAAATTCGTCAAGCATCATCTCAACAACTTTCTCAGTTGTTGTGCCTTTTGCGAATTTGTACGTATTCGGAAAAAGATAGCCTTCCACAGTTTTATCTCTAAGTCCATACCGCTTCAACAAATGCGGAGATTCAGAGGCATTCCGAAATGCCTCGGCTGTACCAAAGCCGCTTATTTCCCAAAGTTCGGCAATAGCGGATGTCGTTAAACCCTCTGGCACTGTCCAGCTGACCAGCGTAACCTGCCCTTTTTCAAATTCATCGAGTAGATCCCACAACGCCATGTTCCGCCGTAACACATAGGTTCCAGCCCGTAGGTGTTTACCAGTCCCTCTATATCGGACAGCTAAACGGAAGGCGTATTCGCTGCGTATCAACTTTTCTTCAATTAATTGCTTAGCTATTAAGCGTGAACTGCTCCCAGTTGGCACGTCGAAACTGACGACCTCTTCTGAGGATGACGGTGGGAACGTCAAGAATACGCCAACCAATAGGACAATGAGGCAGAGAACACCGAGACAGCAGAGCGTCAATATACCTATCTTAATTTTTCGTGTTTTCATAATAGCGGCCAACAGTCGGTTTCCATCAGCAAGAGGAGGGTCTCTTTAAACGAAAGGGAACATCCAAGCAAAACTACCTCTTTACTGACCGTTGAAAGGGTTTTCGTGGAAAACCCCGGTGAATGCCATAAGGCATTCATACCGTTGATTCACTGACGACTGACCGCTAACCCCTATTCAAGTAGTCTTTGAGAATAATGACTGCTGCTACCTCGTCAATAAGTTCTTTCTGTGCTTTTGTGTCTTTGTTAAGTTCGCGCAAAATCTCTTCCGCTTCAGCGGTTGTAAAGCGTTCATCCTGAAATTCGATCGGGACATCAATTACGTGCTCCAGGCGTTGAGCGAACTTCTGGACCTTCTCCGCTTGCGTGCCGATAGAGCCATCAAGAGAGATGGGCAAACCGATGACGACACGTTCCACCTTGTGAATGGAGACGAGATCCGAGATAGCAATTAAATCAACCTGCCGATTTTTTCGGGTTAGTGTACACAGTGGATGTGCCGCTATACCAAGCGCATCGCTGAGCGCAACACCAATGCGTGTATCACCGACATCTAATCCGAGTAAAATTGCCATTTTTAAACGAAACTCCTGAGCAAAGAAACAGAAAATTAAAAACGACCTGAACGTAAAATAGAGATTACCAATCCGAATCCAAAAAAAGTTGCGGTCAAATAACCCATAATGCCGAGAAAAAACTTCCATTCCCAGATTTCAGCGACTTGTAGGATGATCGACGAGCCTACAATCAATGAAGCAATGATGAGGCTAAAAGCAATCCGATTGACGACTCGATCGAATACCTTGATCACTGCTTCAAGGCTCAGATGCTCAAGTTCAAATTTAAGAGTGCCTCGTTGTAATTTTTGCAGAATACGATGCAGTTGGAGAGGCGTGTCGCGGACCAATTCCGTGAAATCTTCCATAGAATCTGCTATCTGCCGCTCCCATCGTTTACTTCCAAAATTTTGGACGAGAAATTGTGCGATATACGGTTGGCTGAATTTCAAAATATCGAAATCAGGATGCAGTTTCATCACAACCGATTCAACCGTCGCAACAGTTTTGCCAAGCATTAAAAAAGCTGGTGGCATATGAATTTGATGGCGCAACGATGCGTTAAAAACTTCGTGAATTACCTCGCCGAGACGGAGCCTACTCGGTGGCATATTGAAATGACGCTCTAAAAAATCGTTCATTTCTAACTTTAACGCTGCGATATCTGTTCCGTCCCCCAAAATACCCATTCGGATGTAGCTTCTAACGACCGCATCCACATCCTTAGTTAACACGGCACTCAGCCAACTACAGATATGCCGAAGCATATCGTTGCTTATTCTGCCTACCATGCCGAAGTCTACCAATCCGATGCGTCCATCCTCTAAAACGAAGATATTCCCCGGATGCGGATCCGCGTGAAAGAATCCGTCGTTCAGCACCTGTGTATAGAACATTTCCACGAGTGCCTCAGCGAGTTCCGTCCGATCGAACCCCATCTCATCCAATTGGGCGATTGCGTTGATTGGCACACCATCAATCCGTTCCAAAGTCAAAACACGGCGGTTCGTGAATTCCCAATAGACTCTGGGAATTTTCACTTTCGGTGACGTTACAAACCTCTGGTGGAAAGCATCTGTATTTGCGGCTTCGATTGTAAAATCGATCTCTTTCCGAATCGAGCGAGAAAACTCGCGGACAAGCTCAGTCGGTTTGAAGAGATGCATCTCTGGGTCTCGATTCTCAAGCCGCTCTGCTAACTCCATCAATAGGTTGAGATCCGTTTGGATGATCGTTGCCACGCGTGGGCGTTGGACTTTAACGACTACCGGTTCACCTGACTCTAACGTTGCTGCGTGCACCTGCGCGATTGAAGCCGCCGCGAATGGTTGATGTTCGTAGGTTAAGAAAACCCTCTCAAGCGGCAATTCAAATTCCTGTTCAATAGTAGTGCGAACCTCTGAGAAATCGAACGGTTGTGCGTGTCGTTGCAGTTTCTGGAACTCGGTGCTCCACGCCAATGCTTCTTCTTGTCCGACGAGTTCAGAGAGAATGTCGACCCGAGTGCTGAGAACTTGTCCTAATTTAACGAATGTTGGTCCCAACTCTTCAAACGCAAGTCGCAAACGCTCTGGAACAGATAGGAGTGTCCCTGAAGTGTTCTCATCTGAATCCTTTCTCACATTTCGGAAATCCCACCATCTCGATTTCTGGCGTTGGGTATCTTCTCTCGCCTTCCGCGCGAACACGCTTTTGAATCTGAAACGGCGTGTCCGCCCACGCTCAAAAATTTGAGAGATGATATGTCCAAAGCCGTGTCTCGCAAGGATGCTAACGATCTCAGGCAAACGTTTCGCACTTTTGAGTTTACGATTCAGATTCAGAATACGCATGGGGCTTTATCTCTTTATAAGTCTGACAATACCGCTCTTTAGAATTTTACACGAAAAATTATATGGAGTCAAGAAAAATCTCATGGATACAAACATTCATGAACATAATCTTGATATATTACCATAACGCTGGTATAATTTGCTGGGGGAAAGGGAAGAGAGATCACAAGGGGTGTTGAGAACTGGAATCGATTTCCTTTTGCGTTTTGCAGTAAGGAAGATCGCTCACACCCCATTGCGTACAGAACAGGAGATCAATGTCTAAACATCAACTTTATTATGGCGATAATCTTGAAATTCTTCAGCAGTATGTCCCTGATGAAAGCGTCAACCTGATTTATATTGATCCGCCGTTTAACACAGGAAAACTCCAAAAACGGACGGAGATCCAAGTCGAACAGGATGCCGTTGGTGATCGGGTTGGCTTCCAAGGAAGAACATACCGAACCCATAAAGGCAAAACCACACATTACACCGATAAGTTTGAAAGTTCGGATGCGTATTTACAGTTTTTGAGACCTCGTTTTGAAGAGGCATATCGTGTCCTTTATCCACACGGTAGTTTCTTCCTCCATATTGATTATCGTGAGGTGCATTATTGTAAAGTCATACTTGATGAGATTTTTGGACGTGAAGCTTTCGTCAACGAAATTATTTGGGCTTACGATTATGGGGGACGCTCCAAATCGAGGTGGCCCGCGAAACACGATAATATCTTGTGGTATGCCAAAACGCCTGAGGACTACACCTTTAATTTCGAGGAGATGGATAGAATTCCGTATATGGCACCTGGATTAGTCGGCAAAGCGAAGGCTGCACGTGGTAAAACGCCGACTGATGTCTGGTGGCATACCATTGTTAACACTAATGGAAACGAGAAGACTGGCTACCCAACGCAGAAACCGCTTGGGATTCTCAATCGTATTGTCAAAGTGCATTCGTCACCGGGTGATACCCTTTTAGATTTTTTTGCCGGTAGCGGGACTCTCGGTGAGTCTGCCGCCCTGCACAAGTGCTCCTCAATTTTAATCGATAATAATATTCCCGCAATTAAACAGATTATGAATAGATTGGCTCTTTATGGGGTCAAACTCGTCAATGCTGATTATACCGAATTGTCCACACATCGGGTGGAATAGCGGTCTTTGATTTCCTAATTCCCTGCCAAAAGTCAGAAATTGTTTCTGTGCCTATCTTTTTAAATCCCCATGTTTCTAAAGAGTAACGACTGCATTATAGCGATAGGCGCAGAGTGGATTTTCATGCAGGTGAAAGTTTCCACTTGATTTTCATTGAGAAACTAAATATAATGAACAATGGAGGCGTAGGTAATGAAAACGCTTAGGGAGATTTCAGAACAGATTCGAGAAAATATAAACCAATTTCTGGAAGCGGTGGACGGTGCCGAATCGCTACTTGAGAAAGCCGTCGTTGACATGAAAGCGCGGCTCAATGAGGCAAAAGATCTCGTGGCGGCAGCCATTGCAGAAGAGCAGAGGCTCAAACACGCCTATCGCGATGCTGTCGATACAGCGAAGATGTGGGGTGAAAAGGCTGACACTGCCTTGCAGAATCGGGATATAGCACTGGCAAGCGAAGCACAGCAACGCAAGCGACACCATCTGAATCTCGCAGATGGTTATAAACGCCAAATTGCTGCGCAAACAACAGTCGTAACGTCCCTCAAAACGGCACTTCATGAATTTTATCAGCAATTCCAGAGCGCAACAAGACACGCTGAAACCCTATCCCACCGTCAGAAGCAGGCGGAGACGCGCGCTGGACTCTATAAATTAATCGCGGCTACGGAAAGTACGATCTCCACTGTTTTGGCACAGACTGAACAAAAATTGAAAACGACGGAGGAAAAAGCAGAAATTTGGGAAAACCGAAATCGCCGCGATGCCGCTGATGTGAAAAAAGATGCGGGTAGTTCCAACCTCGACCAGTCTCTGGCAGAACTTAAAAGAGATGTCTTAGGCGATCATTCAACTAATTACAATGATTAAAACCTTAAGTTTGACGAAATATTTCGGTAAATTGTGTGCTGTAGATGCCTTGACACTTGAGGTAGATGCCGGTGAAATATTTGGGTTCCTCGGACCTAATGGAGCAGGAAAGACGACGACGATCAATATGCTGACGGGCTTACTCCGCCCAACATCTGGTACTGCAACGCTCGGTGGTTATGACATTCAGGGGCAGAGTTTACAAGCGAAAGCGATTCTTGGATTGATGCCGGATACACCTCAACTTTATGAAGCGTTGAGCGGTAGACAGTTTGTCCGTATGATAGCGGATTTATATGAAGTGCCACCGGAGCAAGCCGAAAATGAGATGGACGTGCTACTTGAGCAACTTGAGCTTACCGATGCTGCCGACGATCAGATCAAGGGGTATTCCTACGGTATGCAGAAGAAGATTCTGCTCATCTCGGTTCTTGTACATCACCCTCGAATTCTTTTCCTTGATGAGCCGACCAGTGGTCTGGATCCGAGAAGTGCACGCACTGTTAGGGAGATCTTGCGCGAGCGCTGTGAGCAGGGTTCTACTGTATTTATGACAACGCATATCCTTGAAATTGCCGAGCGTATTTGCGACCGAGTCGGTATTATCAGTAAGGGACAACTGATTGCTGTGGGAACCCTCACAGAATTGCAGCAGAAGAAACAGCAATACCACGGACGACCCGTTGATGACAGCCAGAACCGGTCAGAGACACTTGAGGATATTTTTCTCGATCTTACGGCGGATTTTTAAATTTCCTTGCGGATAAACGACGCTGTTTGTACTTTGACGATTTTCGTGTTTGACCCGCCCCCACTTCGTTACGGGCTGCGTGCTTTGGTCTGCTTTTTTTCGTCAAGATTCTCAGGTCTAGTCGCGAAGTGACCGAAAACCCGCAAGGACAACGGACGCAGCGGCCCAAAAGCAATAGTTAAAAGATGTTAAAAAATGTGATAATTCTGCTAAGGGCGGATTTGCAAGGGTGGTTGAATAGCCTCAGGCATGGTGGAGAGGCGTGGCGAAAAGCCGTTTTAAAGGGTATCGGTTACCTTGTCTTCATTGTTGCCTTGTCGGTGTTGGGTAACTCGCTTTTCGCGCATTTGCGGCTCACTGAGGCAGAGCCGACGCTTCTGCTGGGTGTAATTAATGGGTTCATGGTCTTCGGGATTATCGTTGTTGCCAAGGAATTGATGGAAAGTTCGCTAAAAAGTCTATACGAAGCACCGGACACCGCGCTGTTACACGCCGCCCCGATTCAACCGGTCACAATTTTCGGATATAAGTTCATTCATCTCACTATCACGCGCTTTCTGAGTATCCTCTGTTTTTTGGGACCTCCATGGGTAGCGTTCGGTCTAATATTTGAATTGCCGTGGCATTTTTACGCCGTACTATTCCCAGTGTGCTTGTGTCTGCTGGTAATGATCACGAGTTATGTTGCTATCATCGTAATGTTGATTGCGCGTTTTTTTTCATCTGGGTGGCTTCTCTCAACACTCAAGGTACTCGGCACTGCAATCGGCGTAACGGTGGGTTTTCTGCTATCGTTGACACTGTTTTTCGAGTTTGAACCGACCCACATAAAGCAATTTTTGCTCAATTGGGCTTCTGAGAGGAAAGCGGATACGACCGCTTCGTGGTATCCGCATGAATGGATCGGGAAACTTCTGTTGAGTTGGGTGACTGAATCCACAATAGCAGTGCGGTTGAGATGGGCACTCGGGGGTATCGGCGGAAGTCTCGCTGCTGCTGGGCTGGCAATACTCGTCGCACAACTGATTTATCAGCGCGGGTGGGAGAATATTCGGCAGTTGAAGGTTTCCAAGCGTAGACCCGTGCGGAGCACCATTGTCCCGCAGGTTTCCTCTATAGACTTGCGTCAGTCTAAGGCATCCCATTTGGAACGCATGTGGCGGACGCTCGGACGCGGCAGAATACAGTCTATGATGCTAAAGGACTTTCTTATTTTCGTCCGGCACAGTGGTCGGCTCATCGCCATTGCGATGCTCACACTGTTTTTAGGGGTTCACATCGCTATCTTGTTCGTGCAGGAAGGGAGTGCGGATGTGAACGCTGGGCTGGTTCTTACTGTGCAGATAGTCCTTTATAGCATGCTTATTACCTTCGGTATCAGTTGTAACGGCCTTCGAGACGAAGCGAAAACGTGGTGGATGCTGAAAGTCTCCCCTGTTACGCCGAAGTTGGTATTCACGAGTAAATTCCTGACCGCGCTTCTCTGTGCGTTGATTTATGCTGAATTCTGGTCCGTGTTTGCTGTGGGTCTGCTCCGAATTCCAAGAGACGCTTGGATACCGGTGATGCTAACGCCTGTCTTAACACTTCCGACGGCGTGTGCAGTGAATACAACGATTGGGACGTTGCCGTGGATGGCAGAATTGACACATTGGGGAAACACCCAAGCAAAAACACCGAAGCCGATCTTGCGGGTTTTAACGTTCACAGTGACGCTTATCGTTGATATCGCGCTTGTTCTCGCGCCGGTGATAGCGTGGTATACGGAAAGTTTCATTGCATTCATTGGGTTGGTAATCCTGCTTGCGGGTATATTCGTAATATCTTATAGATGGGGAATAGGAAACCTCCGCAAGTTGTTAGTTGCGCTGTAATGAAGTTGATAAGATAATTAGACTGAATCTTTGCGAGCGAGGCGTTTTGCGAATCAATGCTGGATTTCGTCTGGGGATAGACTAAATCCGTAGTGCCAGAACGGATGCGCGTGTGGCATCCGAGGACAACATGTGGACTTGCGGGACAATGTATTACATTTGCGCGTGTTGCCTCGCAGTGAGAGTCACCGGGGTGTTTCGCTCGCAGGAAAGAAGGAAAAATGTTGATACAATACGAGGGAGTGATGCCAAATGTGCATCCCTCTGTTTTCGTCGCTCCAGGGGCGATGATTATTGGCGATGTCACGATTGGAGAAGAATCGAGCATCTGGTTTAACAGTGTGCTCCGCGGGGATTTAGAACCGATCCGAATCGGATGTCGTACCAATGTTCAGGACGGTGCAGTGATACACATGGACAAAGAGATTCCGTGTCTCATCGGCGATGACGTTACGATCGGGCATGGTGCTATCCTCCATAGTTGCACTATTGGAGACGGAGCACTGATCGGCATGGGGGCGATTCTCCTAACGGGTTCGGTGATTGGCGAGAATGCCGTTGTCGCGGCTGGCACGCTTGTCCGCGAAGGACAGGAGATCCCACCAGGTGCCGTTGCAATGGGAGTCCCAGCAAAAGTGCGGCGTGAGGCGACCGAGGCAGAACTTGAGCGCGTCCGACGTGGTAAGGATGATTACGTCGAACGTGGCAAATTGATGCAAAAATCTACTGCATAGGGGTGCCCTCAGGCACAGTACTTTTTATTTTTATGTATGATTGAAAAATTAAGAGTTAAACAGAGCGCGTAAGCCCAAGCATCGCGCCAGGCTGGATATACGGAGAAGATCGCTCCTGCAAAACCAGCCTTATCGAACCGCAAGGAAAATTTAAAATATGGCAAAACGAACATGTTTAATGATTGGTGGCAGTGGAATGGCGGGTGGCTGGATTAACAATTTTACGAGTAATTTCAGCGACCGGATCGAAATCGTTGGTTTAGCGGATGTGAGTACAGATGTTCTTACCGCGCAGGGCGAGGCATTGGGGCTCGGAACATCACAACTCTTCACTGACTTTAACGAGGCGTGTGCAGAAGTCAAGGCTGACTTCTGTGGTATTGCAGTTCCACCGCAATTCCATAGTCCTGCCGCGATTGCGGCTATGGAAAATGGGATGCCTGTCATCTGTGAAAAACCGATTGCAGACACCTTAGACGCGGCAAAAGCGATGGTGCGCACTGCCCAAAAAACAGGATTGCCCTGTGCTATTATTCAAAATTATCGTTATGCAGACAATAAACAGGAATTGGTTCGCATCCGCGATGAAGGTAGATTGGGACGGCTTCAACACATTGTAGGGAGATACGCCTGTGATTACCGGCGGTATCTCTCATGGGGCAAAGCGTGGCGACACGATATGGATTTCGGGCTTCTTTTTGAAGGCTCTGTCCATCACCTTGATATGCTGCGATTCCTCTCAGGAGGCGATTGTGAAACCTTGATCGGGTTTGGATGGAATCCCGAATGGTCAAGTTTCCAACATTACTCCAGTGGTTTCTATGTGATGCGGATGGATAATGGGGTCCATACCTCTTATGAAGGCAACAGTTCATCGGCGGGTATCGTCAACTGTTGGAACCATGAACACTATCGTGCTGAGTTTGAGGAAGGTGCTGTGGAAATCGCTGGCGGCAACCAGATGACGATCCACCGTGTTGGTGGAGAGACCGAAGTCTATGAAGCACCAGGAATTCCGTATCAAGCGCATCAGCATCTCTTTGATGAATTCCTGAATTGGCTCGATGGTGGTGAGCCTTCTGATACGCGAATTGAGGACAACATCAAAAGTTTCGTGCTTGTCATCGCTGCAATGGAGACAACCCTTGATGGACAACCGAAACAGATCGTCGATTACCTGAGCGACTTAGAGGTTTAGGATTGTGTATTCACAAGGGTTTAAGTGCTGCGCAAGCCTATAGAGGAACTTGCGGGACAATATGTTTAATCCAACCCCCGAAATACCGAGTGTCCTTGAAGATATTCCTGAGTCCGAGCAACGCGCCCTGCTTGAAAAGGCAGCAACGTGGATTGTACGGCGCGGTTTGACCGCGCCAGCAATTCTCTTTTTGGAGACCGGTAAACCACTTAACTTTTTGGGAAGTCAACTTTTAATCGCGTTTAGCCCGTTTATTCAGGCGATTTTCAAGGGCGACGAGTACCATAAATTCGCACTTATTCTCGAAAAAGATGCGAATGTTGAATTGTTGATTGAATTGATCGAGGCACACGCATAAGGGGGCTCGGTTGTCGGAGGAATGGTTATCAGTTGACCGACGACCATTCCTCATAATTCAAAACCCGTAGCCCGTAATGAAATTGGGTTTCCTTAAATGGCATAATTTGTCTTTGCTTTACCCAAGATAGCAGCCTGCAACATCGGCGCAGGCGGATTTGAGAAACGCAGTTCAAAGTCTAAACGTCCGTTGTTACTCCGCAAGGTATAATTAAAAAACCGCAAGGAAAGTTAAAAATATGGCAATTGAATTAAGAATGCTTCAGATGGATCAGACGATGACCAAGGGGAAAATCGGGAAATGGCTCGTTAAGGAGGGCGATACTGTCACACAGGGGCAACCCTTACTGGAAATTGAAACCGATAAGGTCGTCCATGAGCAGGAATCCCCAACTGATGGTGTTATCGCGCAATTGCTTGCTGAGGAAGGTGCCAATGTGCCTGTAAACGCCCTGTTAGCGATTATCGGTGCACCCGGAGAGGAAGTCGCACGCGTTGCGGCGGACACGCCTCCCGAACCCGTTGAAGTGGACACCCCACCGGAACCGCAAGCGTCAGTGCAACCTGCACAACCGAGAGCAACATCACCGACTACGACCGTCGCACCAAAAGCGTCACCAGCGGCACGCCAACTCGCCGAAAAACTCGCTATTGATCTGACCGAGGTCAAAGCCTCTGGACCCGGCGGACGTATCCTTGAAAGCGATGTCCAGCGATATATCGACTTGAGGGGACCGGCTCCAGTTGAGGAAACGACACGTTTGAAAGCATCACCGCTTGCCCGGCGATTGGCGAAGGAGCACGGCGTTGACCTGATTTCAATTGTCGGTTCGGGACCCGATGGCAGAATTGTCCGTGACGATGTGTTACAAGCCAGCGCAGCCGCCGCCGAAGCCCCTGTTATAGAGACACCTGCTCTCCAACAAGAGACAGAAGTTATTCCTATGGATGGCATCCGTCAAATTATCGCAGAACGGATGACCATGAGCCTTCAAACCACTGCAAGCGTCACACTCCACACGGAGGTTGACGCAACGGCTTTCGTCGAACTCCGTGGGATGCTCAACGATAAGCTGCAGGCGAGAGAGGTGAGTCTCACCTACACCGATCTGCTCGTTAAGGTCGTAGCAAACGCTTTGGGGGAACATCCGCGACTCAACGCAACACTCACGGATGAAGGGATTCATCTATTAACCGAAATTAATATCGGTGTGGCGGTTGCACTGGACGATGGACTGGTAGTGCCAGTAATTCGGAATGCGGACAAGGAGAGATTATCGGAAATTTCTGAACAGGTAAGGGGTTTTGCAGAGCGGGCACGCAGTAATCAGCTGACACCCGGTGAACTTCAAGGCGGCACTTTTACCATCACAAATCTCGGGAACTTCGGGGTTGATGCGTTCACACCTATCATCAATCCACCGGAGAGTGCCATTCTTGGGGTGGGACGGATTCTGAAGAAGCCGGTTGTTCACGACGATGAAATTGTTGTTCGGAGCATGCTAACGCTGAGTTTGACGTTCGACCATCGTATAATAGATGGTGCACCTGCCGCGCAGTTCCTACAAACAATCTCCGCCTATATTCAAGACCCATATCTGTTGTTGGTGTAGTATCTACCAGTAAGGTCAGTTTGATAATAAAAATTGAAGTGTTACCGTAGGTGTTTTTGCTGGGGTATTTCCCCCAGGTAGAGCGGTAAAAGTGCGAAAGCCTTTCGTTTATACGAAGAGTATCCATTGGCGATGTTCGATTCTTGGAGAGAACTATAGCGAAACCCAACACGTCAAAGGCTTGATGTGATACAGCTTGCGTTGGGTTTCACTGGGTTCTGGATGGATGAGCGTTTCAGGTGTTTCGTTCTATGAGTTCATTTTCAGTAGAAAAGCCGAACGGAAAACAGCGAGGTCTGCGAACCGTACCGCTCATTCACGAAAGCGTAGTCTAAGCCGATGTTGCCGCGCTGGTAGCCGAATCCAGCGGTGAGTCCATCGCCGAAACGCCATCCCAACCGCAACGCGAATTCACCGTACCGGATACCGCTTCGGTACTCACAACCTATAAGCGGAACACCGTTGGCGATCTCAAAAGCCGCTAACACAGCATCCGATTTTCGGTTGGGTGTCCCAGAGTCGAAGTTGACTTTTACCGCAGCACCGATACGCCATTCACGGAGCAGTGACTCGTTGTAGGTGCTTTTGGAAGTCGCCTCTTCAAGTCGATGATACGACAGATTTGAGAACAGATTCGGCAGGACTATGCCAATTCTAACAATCTCTGTGATAAGCTCATACTGGATGCCGAGATCGGTGCCCCATCCAGTACCACGCCCTAACGGTATCTGATCCAGATTGACCGAAGTGCTAAAATATTTGGCGTTAATACCGATGTGTAACCCCTTCCATATACGAATGGCAGAAGATAACATCACAATCCGTTCTTGAGAGATACCTTCTACATCGCTTGAGTTCAGAATTGCTGCGCCTACGGTTTGTCCACTCCGAATTGGATGTGCCACGCCAACGAAACTGTAACCCAATATACCATGTAGATCCATGTAACTGATGCCGATTTCAGGGGTAGGTAATCGTGCCAAACCTGCTGGATTCCATATCAGTGCGCTGGTATCCTGTGTTGCTGCCGAGTACGCGCTTCCCATCCCCGCGGGTCCCGCCATGAGTTCAATGTTCTCGAACGCCGCGTTAACCGATCCATTCAGCAACAAAATTAGCGTTAACAGAAGACATTGGGAGCGTTTAATGGTGGAAGAAAGAAAATGATTCGCGTTTTTCGTCCGTCTACCTCCTTAGGGCTGGGTTGCATAGCGAAACAAAACTATTTTATCAAAAGCAGTGTTTCTTTGTCAATCAATGGGATTTACAATGAACCTATAATTAGCGAGTTTACCAGGTCCGCGCATGAATGAGAACTTGAAGATAATTACAGCATAGAACAACTAATCTAATGACTTTTCCGACGCAAACGTGAACACACCATAACGTTGATAGATTTTCCAAACTAAAGTGCGATTGTCTTTGATAAAAGGAAGGTCTTCATGGTTGTTAGTTTTAGGCTCCTACTTATCGTGATACTGTTATTTCACTTGGTTCTGTCCGTTTTCTCTTTCGAGCCTTCCGGCGGTGTCTTGGTCTTGGATGGTGATGATGATTATGCGATACTTCCATTCGCCGAACATAGGTATCTGATCCCAGCAAACACCTTTGATTTTACCGTCGAGATCTGGTTCTATCCGAAATCTGGACCCGAGCATGGAAAGGATAATCTCACACAAAATAATCTCATACTAAGTCAGCAAGTTCGTTTCGGGTTGACCTCAAATACTCAGGATTGTAATCTTGATAAGAATCAACTGTGTTGTTATGGCGTGGCGCATCTTGAAGGAAAAGTTAAAGGTGTGATAGCACTTGACGTTGAAATAGAGAAGGACCAATGGAACTATCTGGCAATCATTTTCAAAGATGGTGCCTTTAACTTCGCATACAATAATCGCATCCTTCAAACACGGTTCCCTTTGGTGGATCGAGTGGCTGCGGAGCTCAATTGGGTCGAAGAATATAAAAATTTCTTTGTCGGTGGATATCATGAAGTTTCGGTTAGAATCAGGGACGGCATAATATTATCCCAAACGACCCGTTTTCATGGCAAAATTGATGCAATAAGATTCTCAAATATCGCTCGATATGACTTACCTGCTGAAAAAGGCATTGAACCCTTCGATCCACCGCATCGTTTCGAGAGCGATGAACACACCTTGGCTCTATGGAACTTTGATGAGCCGGCTGGGGCGGACCGCTTTCGAGATGCCTCAGGAAATGGGAACACTCTAATTGGGATGAACGGTGCGACTACCAGCGGCGCGCTCGCTGTCAATCCTCTGAATACCTCTCTCACCACCACATGGGGTCAAATCAAATCGGAGTCTCGGTGAACTTGACGTATGAAATCCTAAATAGACTTTCGTTTCGATTTGACACGAGCCTTTATAGATGGTATACTATAGGGATTAGCACGTGTGTTTGATATTTCAGCCGTTCGCAATTGCCCCTTTTTGTGCATGCTGAAGCGAGAAGTTGCCCCATTTCGTGCGAAATCTCACGCCTGAGATAGAAAATGGGATGGCACGAAAATTGCTTATCTGTGTAAATGGCTATCAGCCATCGGTCGTCGGCTCTCAGTGGAGATGTGGGTTTGTAACAGTTTGCCGCGCACGGGAGTGCTTCAAGGTGAAGGAGATGATTACAGAGAAACCTCTTTACTGACTGCTATATAAGGAGGAACGCTAATGTTTTTATTGAAAAATGTACGAATACGTCTGGCGAGTTTTATGGCGGTTTTTTTACTGACGGCACTACCCAGTTTCGCTGAGATTGACCCAAAGAGCATCACGGGAATGTGGCTTTTTGAGGAGGGAAAAGGTAATGTTGCCACCGATTCGTCAGAAAACGGAAACGATGGCGAGATTCATGGCGCAAAGTGGGTAGACGGGAAATTCGGAAAAGCACTTGAATTCGATGGCGCCAGCAATTGGGTTGAAGTTCCACACTCAGACACTGTCGGGTTTGAGGCGGGTGTCTCTTTCACGATTACCCTCTATTACAAGGGCAGCAAGGTTGGCGGCTCACTCGTCGGGAAAAACTATGAGGATACATCGCAGGTATTGCCGTGGTATCTTCTTTGGGACAATGGAGCCAAGAATACCGTGAGTCTCTATTTGCGTGATAGCGCGTCAACAAGTTTCCCCTGCCACGGCACCACAGTTGTCGCCGATGACAAGTGGCACTTCATCGCGGGACGGGCAGATGCTTCCAGTGGCAAAGCCTCAATATGGGTGGATGGCAAGATGGAAGCCGAGATTGATTTCAACAAAAAAGATGGATACGGCACCGGTGAAGGCGTATTTCATATCGCACGACATTATGATCGGTATACTGAGGGTATTATTGACGATGTTGCCCTCTTCAATGTTGCTTTGGAAGAAGACGATATGAAATTTCTCATGGACAACGGGGTTGAAACTGCCGCAGCGGTTGAGCCCGTGAACAAACTAACAACAACATGGGGCAAAATTAAACAACGGATGAGCGAATAGGAAGAAGTTAAGAATAATGCGAATCGGAGCCTGCAACAACGGAGCAGGGTTTTTGCTGGGGTGTTTCTTTAAGATTTGAGGAACGCACTACACAGATGTACGCTCGTCGTTTAACCGCAAGGAAAAATTAAAAAATGAAACAGATGCAGGCATTTCTCGCTTTAGCACTCTTACTACTCACAGGGTTAAATTGCGGAACAGAGAACCCTGTTGAGGAAACGGTAGACACCTCCGCAGTTGAGACATTAACAGGCACGCTGCGTGGAGAGGTGCAATCTATTGACGGGGCATTGATTCAGGTCCGTTTACTAAGAGATGGGCAACTCTTAACGCAAATAGAAGCGCGAGCGACCTACGAACTTCCATCCATCGAAGCTGGAACCTACACACTCCAAATATCGGCAAAAGGTTATGAGACTAAGGAGGTAAATGTCACAGTTACCGCTGGTCAAGTTGTCTCGCTGGACAAGGTGGCACTTGTGGCGTTGGATACCCCTGTCTCGCATCTGCGCGGTGTTTTAACGGATAAAACAACCGGTGAACCTCTCGGTGAAGTCAACCTTCAGCTTACGGATAAAGCGGGGGAAGTTTACGAAGCACTGACAACAGGGGCTGGTGTTTTCACCTTTGAAAACCTACCCGTCGAGCAAGCCTTCACCTTGGCAATCATGCATGCAGGTTACGAAGAGACCGAAGTCGCCGTGCATCCAATACCTGCGGCGGAGACATTGGAGCTACAGGTTCGACTCACTCGATTGCCTGAACCGGACAAGTTGGATCCGGGTCAAGGTTTGAGTCTCGGAAGCCGGGCACCCGCCTTTGAATTACCGGACGGCGATGGCACATTGCACGCACTTGCTGATTATGTCGGAAATAAGAACGTAGTGCTTGTATTTTACCGCGGCGGCTGGTGACCGTTCTGTAGAGGACAACTCGGAGAGTTGCAAAAAAACTATGCTAAAATTCGGGCGGCAGGCGCGGAACTCATCGCTATTAGTTCCGATGATGAAGGCGATACCAAAAAGACAGTCCAAGGTAGTAAACTTGAATTCCCTGTACTCGCGGATAAGGACAGAGAGGTTATCAAGGCTTACAATGTCTCGGATCCCGGGAACAACAGAATAGCCCGTCCTGCCTCCTATGTTCTTCGCAAGGATGGAACGATTGCTTGGAAATCCATTGACGGGGTAGCCGTCCGTGTTCCGACAGCGCAAATCCTCACGGAATTAGGTAAACTCTGATGAAATCTCATGATACAGTTATAGAAAATATTATTGCCGACAGCCAAGAGGCAAGACAGCACCGAGATGCGCTTGATCGCCGACAATTCCTAACCCGGCTCGCCGCTGGCGTTGGGGGAATCGGTGGTGCACTGGGTGCTCTTCCGGCGTTCGCTCAGTTGAGTAGTGGGCAGTTACAGCCCGACGTCACGACAGCAACACCCCTGACGCCTGTCGTTGAAGCTGTCAGTGAAAACGTCTGGGATGGTGATCGACTCGATGAAGATGCTGTTAGTGATCTGATTGATCAGGCGATGATGAAGTTCACTGGACGGGCTTCCGCGAAAGAAGCGTGGCGAGATATTGTCCTGCCTGATGATATCGTCGGGATAAAAATCAACCCACTTGGCGGACCTGAACTCAGCACGCATCCTATCATTGTTGATAAGATTATTGAGGGGTTATACGGTGCAGGTGTCCTAAAAAAACAAATTATTATCTGGGACCGGTTTGAAAGCCACCTCTTAAACGCTGGGTACCCTATCAGGCAAGATGAAGGCGAAGTTCAGACGATTGCCTCTGACACAGAGGGGATCGGGTATGATGACGAGGTGTTTTACGAAAGCGAAAAAGATAGTGTTAACCGCCGAGAAAACGAAAGCACTCGTTCTCGGTATTCCCGAATCGTTACGGAGCATGTTAATGTGTTGATTAATGTTCCTGTTTTGAAACACCATGAAATGGCGGGGATCAGCGGATGTTTAAAGAACCTCGCGTTTGGTAGTGTTGATAACACACGGCGGTTCCATGCAAAACCGCTCTACTGCAATCCGGCTATCGCCGAGATTTTGGAGCATAAGGTCCTGAAAGATAAACTTGCCCTCAATATCGTTGATGGGTTGGTGGCATCGTTTGACCGAGGACCGACGTATCACGCCGAAAGTACGTGGAACTATGGCAGCCTCTTTGTCAGTACAGATCCTGTTATCCTTGATGTCCTTGTCCTTCAGACTGTCAACCAGAAGCGCGAGGAAATGGAGTTGGATTCTGTGTCTAAGTTAGCAAACCATATTAACACGGCGAGTGGGGTCGGTTTAGGCACAAATACGCTTGACCAAGCTGATCTTCAGAGAGTTGAGATTTAATAATGAAACACATACAGTTTAGTTTATTTTCCCTTCTGATTCTCTTCATCGTTGCGATCGCTCTTTTCCAGATGACAGGATGTACCGTAACTTTCACGCAAAGCGATACCCTCCAGCTCAGTATATCCGAGCCAGCAGAGGAAACGATGTCAATAGTTGCCGAGTTTGAGGCAGGCGAGGCTGAAAGTGTTGCTGGTGATGTAACGCAGAAAGCAGGAAGTGCCTGTGCCGGTGGGGCGTGTATTATCTATTAGGTGTCTGTCACCTGTGTTGAAGAAGCAGCAAAAAAAAGGCGGGCTGATAAGCCCGCTTGTGGTAGAATTCGGTTTGAATGGGACGCTACTGATCCGATTTGATTTCACCCCATGTTGTCGTTAGACTTCCAGCTGGATCAACGGGGAGCACACCTTCTTCGAGAAAGATCGTCCACATGAGAACCGGATCTCCGATGACCTCGTCAATCCCGAGCAATTCCACGGTTCCGTCTGGATGCGGTTCATTAGATTTGTAGATGTGGTACTCGGTTGGGGCGTGTGGGGCATCCAGCATGAGGATTTCGCCGGTATCGGTATATCCCTTTGTAAACCAACCTTTCGGATCCTGTCCGCGATCCTCCGGGGGTGTATGTCGGCTATCCCATGCTTGGTAGATATAAGCCGGCCGGTCGATTTCAAACGTGAGTCGGTAGTCCTGTCCGCCAGGACAGTCTGCTGACGTGGAGACTTGCGTTAAGCCACGAAATTCTTTCGGGATATTCGTAATCGTATAGTCTCTGTCGTGGAAAAATTTCCCACCCTCTTCCAACTCGACGGCTTTGTAAATCCCGCCCTTGTTATCCTTTATTTCTGTGACCACCACTGGATCAGCGGCGAAGGCAGTTAACGTAACTACCATACATAGTGCCGCGATACAAACATAAGTTAGTTTCATTTTCAATACTCCTTTTCATTTTGTTTGCAAGTCTTGTGGAAACTTGAAAAAAAATAGCGTTTGTGCCATACTTAGATTATATAACAATTTTTCCCAATTTACCAAACAAAATAAATTTGCGCGGATCCGAAAAAGGAATTACGTTTTTAAGGTCTCTCTCTTTAGACTTGAAAGGTCTGAAACCCATCGCGAATTAACCGAAAGTCTACCCGAAACATTGTCCCGTAGGTTTCCTCTATAAGAAACTTGCGCAAGAAGGGTAGCCTAGGAGGTCATAGTTAAAAGAATGGTTGAACACATCGTCTTACTGAAGTTAAAATCAGACGTTACCGAAACACAGTTGGAAACTTTATCCGATGCTCTTTTGGGAATGGCTGATGAAATCTCCGGCATTGAATCCATAACTGCCGGCACGAACAACAGTCCTGAGGGCAAAAGTCAGGGATATGCATACGGTTTTATCGTGCGCTTTACAGACGAAGCGGCACGCGACGCATATCTGCCACACCCTTTTCATCGTCAAGTCGCGAGCGAACAGATCCGTCCACTTGTTGAGGATGTCCTTGTTTTTGATTACTCCGCGCCTACCAGTAACTAAAGTGTGTAGCTTGGAAGGCGTAAGGGCGAGGATATAATACAAGGAATGGATTTAGTCTATTTAAAGACTAAATCCCCTCGCCCGTATAGAGAGCGGATGTACGGAAAAGAACTAATTAACCAGAACTCACCTAACCGAATCGTAAGGAAAATTAAAAAAATGAGTTGGAACATAGTCGTCGTTGTTTCAGATACACTGCGAACCGAATATCTCAGTCCTTATGGCAACGATTGGATTCAGACCCCGAATTTAGCACGGTTTGCCGATCAAAGCGTCAGATTTACGAACGCGCACCCGGAATGTTTACCGACAATCCCGACGCGCCGCACCTTACACACCGGTAGGCGTGCCTATCCATTCAGTACCTATACCCCCGTGCCGTGGGACAATGTTTATACCCCGGGTTGGCAACCTATGTCTTCCGATGAACCCGCAATCGCTGAATCGCTTGTCCAAAATGGGTATCATACCGGCTTCTTTGCCGATGTGCCGCACTATTTTGTGCCGGGTATGAATTTCACGCGCGGGTTCCGGCAATGGGAGTTCGTCAGAGGTCAAGCCGAAGATAGGTACCGGGGTGCTGCTCACGCTGATCCTGCTCTGGTTTCTCGTTATAGAGGGAATCCGGAACGTATCCGTGCTCATATTGTGAACGTCCAACCTGAACGTCCAGAGGAGATGTGGCACGCCGCGAGGTTATTCCGCTCCGCAATTGAATTCGTTGAACACAATCATCAGAATACACCCTTTTATCTTTATGTAGATAGCTTCACACCCCACGAGACATGGGAAGCTCCTATCCATTACTATGATCTCTATGGTAAACGCGAAGACCGCGAGCCTATCTGTCTCAACCTCCCCTACGGTTCACTCAACGATGCGGAACTTGAGGAACGGTTGCCGAGCGTTAAAGCCAACTACGCGGGCTTGGTAACACTCGTAGATACATGGTTCGGAAGATTGGTGGATACGATTGATCGACTTGGACTCCGTGAGAACACACTCATCATCTTCCTTGCAGACCACGGCACAAACTTCGCAGAGAATCCAGACAAAGCCACTGGAAAACCGGCGAACTTTATGTACCCCGGCACGATGGACATTCCTATGATGGTTAGCCACCCGTCTGGCGTAAATGCTGGCACAACGTGTGATGAATTCGTCTATACGCTTGACGTTCCTGCTACCGTTATGGCAGCGAGCCAAGTTGAGCCTGCTGGTGAGATTCAGGGACAAAGTTTGCTTCCGCTCGTTGAAGGGAAAAGCGATTGGACATCGCGTGAATACCTGACCTGTCGCTATGTCAACTCCGTTTGGTATAAAGATGCGAGGAGTTGGTATTTCTCCAGCGTTGACTTCGAGCAGGATGTCCGGCTATTTGACCTTGAAGCAGATGTCGCCTGTCAGCACAACATCGCTGACCAAGGTGCTGATCGGATCGCGCTTGCCAAGGAGCGGATCATGGCAGATGCGGGTGGACACTTGCCTCACTACAAACGCCAAGGGAGAACGGATGCCCTCGGCAGACCGCAGTTCGCAGAGGCATAGCTTTTCAAGATGCCTGCAATTTCACGAGGCGCGCTTGCAAAGCGCACCTACAGGGTCTGATGAATCGCTAAAAAATAAGGAGGCTCAATGCAAACCCGCCTTGCTCAACTCAGCCATCACCTATACGTTCATCACGGGCATGTCAATACGGGTATTCTCCGCCATGGCGACCGCGTGCTCCTCATCGATCCGAGTGGAATTGCCCTCCAAGCCACACTCGCGGAACTCGGAATCACAAGCGTCGAGCAAATTCTGTTTACGCATCACCATCGGGACAGTACTGCTGACTTTCCGATATCTCATAATGTTCGCGTCGGAGTTCCAGCGAAAGAAACGGCGTGGTTTAGCGAGGTCGAGACCTTTTGGAACGATCCACAATATCGATGGCACCTCTATAATTACCACCCCCACAATCTCATGCTCGCCAATGCCATCTCTGTGATGGATACGTATACCGAGGGTGTACGGTTTGAATGGGGTCCGGCATCCTTGACGGTTCTTGAAACACCAGGGCATACCGATGGAAGCGTCACTTATCTTATTGATGTTGATGGTGAACGCTTTGCCTTCTCCGGTGATCTCATTTATGACGAGGGTCAGTTGTGGGATCTCTATAGTTTACAAAAAGGGCAACAGACGAGCGACTATCATGGCTTTCTCGGTGCACGCGACGAGTTAACTGACAGCCTTGAGAAGGTCCGCCAGGCATCGCCAACGGCACTCATTCCTACGCACGGCGTTGTTATGACCGATCCAGACAGAGCGATTGACGCACTCCTACAACAATTAACACACTGTTACGATAAATACGTCGCAATCTCTGCTCTTCGGCACTACTTTCCGAACCTCTTTGCTGAATTTGAGGGACGCGCCGGGCACATGCCTATTCGAGAAGGCAAGCCACCTCCCGAATTCCTACGTCACTTCGGCACAACGTGGTTAATTATCTCCGAAAGCGGTGAAGCGTTCGTTATGGATTGCGGTTCACCGAATGTTATCAAACAGATCCAGCAGTTACAAGCGGATGACGAAATTTCGGAGGTCACACAGTTTTGGGTAACGCACTACCATGACGATCACGTTGATGCTATTCCTGAATTTCAGACAACTTTCCCTTGCGAAACGATAACAGACTCGGTTGTGGCACGCGTCATCACAAACCCAATCGGTTTCCGGCTCCCTTGTATTTCGCCTTCGGTTACTCGCGTGGATCGCATCACCCGTGATGGGGATTCTTGGCAGTGGAATGAGTTCACGATGACAGCATACCACTTTCCGGGGCAGACCTATTATCACGGTGGACTGCTTGTTGAAGGACGCGGTGTCCGGATGTTCTTTGCAGGTGACTCTTTCACGATGGCAGGAATAGATGACTATTGTTCCGGGAATCGGAATTTGCTCGGCAAAGATGTCGGTTATGAAAAATGTCTGCGGCGTATTCAGCAACTCGAACCGACGCATATCTTTAACTGCCATGTCAATCCGGCCTTTGATTTTACTGATGCCGAGATGCAGTGTATGTTGGACACACTCGCGGAACGGGAAAAATGCTATACTGATCTCGTTCCTTGGGACCATGCGAACTACGGTATGGATGAACATTGGGTCCGCTGTTATCCTTATGAACAGGAGGTCGTGCTTGGGGAAGTGGCACAGGTAAGCGTGGAGATAACGAACCATTCATCTGAGCCACGCACGGCAATTGCCCAACCGATTCTTCCGAGCGTGTGGAATGTGGAACTTCCCTCGGCGGAAACAGCGATTCCAGCGCGATCGGATGGTCACATCGATTTTTCTATCCCGATACCGAGGCACCGCGACGCTTTGGGGAAGAGAATTGTCGTTCCTGTAGACATTACTTATGATGAGCGTCCACTCGGTCAATTTCGAGAAGCAATCTTCGTTCTGACAGGAGGTTAGAAACTCGTGCTAAACTTATCGCATCCGACTATTGACATTGCTATTACCTGTAGTGACTTTGCCGCGTCCTTAGATTTTTACCACAACAAGTTAGGACTTGAAATCGTGCTGGAGTTGGAGATTCCAGATGACCTTGCCCGCGGTGTAGGACTTGCTCCGACAGGCTTCCGCCAGGTCCGACTTCAAGCCGGTAACACATTGTCCTCGGATGCCACACGCGCATCCGTTCTGAAACTGATGGATATTGAATCGCCACCGCCGACACCAGCGGGCGAATTCGCAGCAGGTGTTCGCTGGCTTACCTTTTTTGTAGAAGACATTCAGGGAACCGTCGAAGCCTTAAAACAGAACGGTGTCGAATTTCTGTCTGAACCTATAGGCGCACCCGACGCAGTTGGCGTTGCGTGTGCGAAGGATCCGGATGGCATACTGGTTGAATTGGTCCAAATATAAGACCATTTCTAATGAACCACTCTTCAAAAGACTTGTAGCATAAACTGTTAGTTTGTGCAGTCTTATTTCTCTGTGAGAAAAGTCGCAGATGCAACATCTATTCTCAGAAATAGTGTAAGACACAATATGAAGACCTTAACGGATTCGCAAATTCACGATTTTAACGAAAACGGCTATCTGTTAATCGAAGATGCCCTGGCACCGGACGACCTGAACCCACTCATCGGGGAGTTTGAGGGAATTGTCGACACTGGTGCATCAGAACTCTACGCCGAGGGTGAAATTAACTCCGAATTCAAAGCGGAGGGATTTGACACCCGTTTGGCAAAAATTACGGCGCAATCCCCAGTCGTGTTCCAGAAGGTGTTCAGTGGGGCACATACGGGACCGGCACTCTTCGATCTGCTTATCAATCCGAAGTTGCTTGACATCGCTGAGTCGCTCGTTGGACCGGAGATTATGTGTCACCCCGCCTATCGGGTGCGTCCAAAGCTTCCTGAACACGATCGAACTCTCGTTCCATGGCATCAAGACGCTGGCTATATGGAGCCTAAATGCGATTCTGTCTTGCAACTCACAATTTGGATTCCATTGATAGATGCTACCGTTGAGAACGGATGTTTGGAAGTCATCCCGCATGCCCATCGGGAGGGTGTGTTCCGACATCGTCATTCTGAACGTTTTTATCTTGAAATCCCGGATGATGCATTACCCGAAGTCGAGCCGGTTGTGGTTCCTGTCAAGTTTGGCAGTATCCTCCTGCTTACGAATCTCACACCGCACCGCTCTATCCCGAACGTCAGCAATCAAGTCAGGTGGAGTGTTGATTCACGCTATCAGGACGCGGCGAAACCGACCGGCTATCAACCGGAGGCAGGCTTTCTCGCTCGGAGTCGGTTACACCCTGAAGATGTTGTTACCACACCTGATGAATTTAAGCGCGTTCGTGATGAACATCAACCCGGTCCCGGTCCAAACCGGTGGGTTTCTTAATTATTCCTTGCGGTTCGGTGAGGTGGGTTGGGCGGATGATGTGCTTCTCCGTAGTTCCGCCTGCGCCGTTGTTGCAGGCTGCGGTTTTTTGAGAATGAGGAAAAAGCGTCAAGATTTCCAAATATCGTCTAAATTAACCAGAAACCCGCTCGTAATGGAATGGAGAGCGGCCCAGGAGGAATAAATTAAAAATGTGTAATTTCAAACGGTTATCCCCATTTTTTATTATTCTGGTCTTTCTGATGAGCGGAGCCAAACTGGTAACCGAGGAACAGAAACCGACTGAGCTTGAACTCCGGGGCAAAATCGTCTGCTTAGCGGAGGAGATGCACACGCATTATGCCGTGGAACTTTTTAAAACCCATGATCATCTATATGGTGTCAAGACTGAAGATGGAAAATACTACACCCTTCTGCGGACATCGCTGGCGGAGGCACTCTTTCTGGACGAGCAATTACATGAGAAAGATCTGATTATCAACAGTCGCGTCTTTCCTAAAACGCAACTACTGGAGGTCATCCGATTTTATTCTATCAAGGATGGTGTTGTCCATGAACTCTATTACTACTGTGACACGTGCTATATCCGAGCGGTTGCTCCGGGAAATTGCGATTGTTGTCAGGCACCGGTTGTACTCATTGAGAAACCGCTAAATGTTGATTCTACGATACCCTCGCCGTAGACAGACTTAGGAAACAAGTCAGGAACCGGACAGAAATTGCCTAAACTTTAGTAAACGTATGAGGAGAAAACTATGTTCGCAAAATACAGGTGTTTGCAATGGGTTATTATCCTCTTCCTCGTTGGGGTTTCTAATAGTTTTGCTGGGGGTTGGGAACAGATATCCGAACTGCCGACATGGAGAAGAGGCATGGCAGCCGCGGCTGTGAAGAGTAAAATTTATCTGACAGGTGGTTTCGATCACCATGAAAATTTAGGAGGCGGTGCCCCCGCACTTTCAACGGTAGATGTCTATGATACACGGACGAACACATGGCGGAAAGCAGCAAGTATACCGACAGCGCGGATTTCTGCCAGAACTGCCGTTTTTTCCAGCGACATCTATGTGTTTGGGGGGCGAAAAAAGATGCGCGGCGAATACACAAAAATCGTTGAGATGTATGACACACGCACCGATACATGGGTCAAGAAACGGGATATGCCAACGCGCCGTAAGGGTTTCGTCACCGCAGTCGTTGACGGAGAGATATACATCATTGGTGGGAGCATTCAGAACAAAAAACTCGGCAAACGGGAGGCGACAGGTCTTGTTGAGGTTTACGATCCGCTGACCAATAAATGGGAGAAGCGGGCGAGCATGCCGACAGAGCGAGAATGGGCGAACGCTGAAGTTATAGACGGTAAAATTTATGTGCTCGGCGGTGAAATTTCGGGACCGTTTCCTCTTGGTGATCGTCTTGTTAACAGTATTGAAGAATATAATCCGAAACTCAACACGTGGCGTAAACGCCCTGATATACCCATGCCGAAATGTTGGTTTGAAACCGTTGTCGTCGGTAATGAGATTTGGACAATAGGCGGTTACGATCCGAACAATGGATTTAGACACATTGATGCGGTAGATATTTATAATCCAGTAGTCAACAAATGGCACCAAGCACAACCCCTAACAATTCCAAAATCAACAACAGCGGTTGTTGTGAACGGCACCATCTATCTCTTGGGGGCTTGGTTAGACAACAGGAATAGCGTATTTTCGCCGATTGTTGAGGCGTATGACACCGGCTTTCTATCGGTGAACCCAAAAGGCAAACTTCCGAGACGCTGGGGAGAGCTCAAGAAACAGGGAGATAAAAAGTAATATACCGAATTTGGAAATCCCTCCTACAGGAAGACTGAATGTCCTGTGTTGTCAGACACCGGTTGTACGTATTGACAAACCGCTAAATGTTGATTCTAAAATATCATCACTATAGAAACGTTTTTAAAAATTAGTTCTTGGACCTCATTCTACTATGTTCACAAGGGTTTCGAGTTAAGTTAAGCTGGGCATTGGCTAAAACACAACTCAACTTAACCGCGAACCGTTGCGGAATGTAATGGAGCAACGACCAGATTTAATAGGTTAAAAAATGGAAAAACGACCTAAAATCGCCGCGATTGCGACGATTTATCACAAATACTCGCATACACAGCACATCGTCGATCGATTCTTAGAAGGCTATGGGTGGAACAGCCGACACCATCATCCACCGATGGATCTCGTTTCCCTTTTCGTTGAACAGGTCAAAGACAACGACCTCAGTCGCGAACGACTGGAACGTTTCCCGTCAATGAAGGGGTATCCTACAATTGCAGAGGCACTCACCCTCGGCGGTGAGGAACTTGCAGTTGACGGTGTCCTAATTGTCGGTGAACACGGTGAATATCCCACTAACGAGAAGGGGCAACGCCTCTATCCGCGCTATGAACACTTCATGCAGATCGCTGAGGTCTTTGAGAAGAGTGGTCGCGGCGTGCCGACCTTTAACGACAAACATCTCTCATGGAATTGGGAGTGGGCGCGCGAGATGTACGACATCTCCCAATCTATGGGCTTCGCGTTTATGGCAGGCTCGTCTCTGCCGGTTACGTGGCGCACACCTTCCATTGATATGCCGCTCGGTGTACCGGTCTCCGAGGCTGTGTGTGTCGGCTACGGTGGTGTGGACAGTTATGACTTCCACGCACTGGAAACCTTGCAATGTATGGTGGAGCGGCGCGAAGGCGGTGAGAGTGGTGTGAAATGGCTACAAGCGTATCGCGGCGATGCGTTCTGGGAGGCACATCACACCGAACTCTGGTCGCGGGAACTCTTTGAAACTGCCCTCTGTCGGAGCCATACCCTCACACCATCACGTTCCGGGTTTAATAATCCGTTCCCAAATCTTGATGAATTGAAGGAGATCGTGCAAGACCCGATAGCGTATCAATACGAACACGAGGACGGACTTAAATCTACCATGATTCTGATGAACGGATTGGTGCAAGATTTCAACTTTGCCGCTTATATCGGATCGGGCGGCGAGATTCTTTCAACACAGATGTATCTCCCGATGCCACCGGCACGGACGACGTTGGCGAACTTTTTCTCGCCGCTGGTTAACAATATTGAAAAAATGTTTTTAACAAGTGAAGCAACCTATCCTGTTGAACGCACGTTGTTGACGACGGGACTTGTTGCCGCAGGTGTTGACAGTCTCTTTACTGACAGCACGCGGCAGGAGACCCCTCATTTGGATATTGCTTATCAACCCACTGAAGAATCAACTTTCTGGAGAACATGAACTCACGTTGATTCTACACTACCGTCGCCGTAGAAGATGTAGCATAATAGGTTAGGAAACCGTACCTTAGAAGGTATCCCTAAATAGCAGCCTGCAACAACGGCGCAGGGTTTTTGCTTGGGTGTTTCCGCCAGATATACCGGAAAGCACGTGAAATCACCAACCCGCTTGACCGAACCGCAAGGAAAAATTAAAAAATGAAACGAATCGCAGTTATCACGACTATCTACCGTTACCTATCGCATGCGCAACATTTTGCAGATCGTTTTCTTGTTGGCTACCCGAAGCAGGGCAGATGGCATCGTCCGGATATGGAAGTCGTCTCGCTGTTTGTTGATCAGAAGCCAGAAGGCGACCAAAGCCTCGACCGTGCCAGAGAGTTCGGTTTCTCAGTGTATCCCACTATCGCCGAAGCACTGCGGTGCGGTGGTGATGAACTCGCTGTGGATGCGGTTCTTTCGATCGGTGAACACGGCGATTATCCGCACAATGAAAAGAATCAGGTACTATATCCACGGTATGAGTTTTTCAAGGAGTGCGTCAAGGTCTTTGAGGAAGATGGACGTGCCGTGCCTATCTTCAACGACAAGCACCTCTCTTACAGTTTTGAGAAAGCAAAAGAAATGGTGGATGATGGGCACCGCCTCGGTTTTGGGGTGCTCTCAGGTTCTTCGCTACCCGTCACATGGCGATTGCCGGATGTGGAATTGCCGTTAGAGTGCGAGATAGAGGAGGCACTCATGGTAGGCGTTGGAGGCTCGGATCCGATGGATTATCATGCTTTGGAGGCGATGCAGTGCATGATAGAACGCCGAAAAGGTGGTGAAACCGGAGTCGCCGCGGTGCAACTCATTGAAGGCGATGCCGTTTGGCAAGCAGGCAAGGACGGACGCTGGTCGTATCAACTTCTGGAAGCCGCTCTCTCTCGAAGCGATACGCCGTGCGGTTTAACGGATGAAGACGGTAGAACGCAAGATATGATCAGTAATGGTGAAATTTATCGGCTCGTCGAAAACCCCGCTGCCTATTTCATTGAATATAACGACGGATTGAGGGCAACGTTGCTGATGCTCAACGGTGCGGTGCGGGATTACTGTTTCGCGGCGCAGTTGAAGAACGAACCCATACCGGTGTCCACGCAATTCTTCTTAACACCGACCCCGAATGTTACCTATTCTGCGTGTCTTATCGCCAAAATCGAGGAGCTTTTTGAAACGGGGATCGCACCGTATCCAGCGGAGCGAACGTTACTGGTGAGTGGTGCCTTGGAGAGTTGTCTGACCTCACGTATTCAGGGGCATATCCGTTTGGAAACACCACATCTTAATGTCGAATACCGCGCCCCTACAGAATCACAGCACGCAAGGCGTTAAAATGTAGGGGATTTTTGCTTGGGTATTTCTTCAAGGTTCCCACGCCCGCCTATTTCAACGCAGAATCAGAATCCAGTACTATAGAGAAAACTTATTTCCTTACGAGCATCTTCCGAGTAGCCGTAAAGTCCGCTGCTGAAAGTGTATAGAAATAAACACCACTCGCTACAGGTTCGCCGAGTTCATTTTTGCCGTTCCAATGTGCTGCACGGCTACGGTTTTGGTATATACCCGCGGGTTGATGTCCTAATGCCAAGGTGCGGACCAAAGTGCCGTTCGCAGAATGGATAGTCACTTTAACATCAGTAGGTTTAGAGAGTTGATAGGGTATCCACGTTTCAGGGTTGAACGGGTTGGGATAATTGGGCAGAAGACCTGTCTTTTTTGGTGTCAACGCTTCCATCAGGTGCTTTAGGACTATTACCCCTCTTTGGAAGGTTGGGTCTTGTAGGTCAATGCCTTGGATTTGAGTTAGCCAAAGTTGGATGTCTTCAGGGCGTAGGGGCAGCGGACCGCGGCCTACTCCTATACCAGCAAAAGCGGAAGGCGCGCCTGCTTCTGTACCTATTAAAGCTGCAGCCAAGACAATATCACGAATATTAACGGTGCCATCACGGTTTACATCCGCAGGATCAGGGCCCGTTCTCCCCAAGCGCGTTGCAATGTGCACCAGGTCTAAGATATTTACAGATCCGTTTCCATCAACATCTGCAGCTAACGGACGTTCTTCGGGAAGAACAGCAGATTCCTCTCCAGTAACGAGTGCGGCGAATTCTGATAAAGCCTTTGGGTTTTGTAGCAAGATCTGAAAGTCTGGATCGCGGAGCATTGTTCTGACACCAACGTTCCCTTTAATGAATGTTACCGCTTCATCGCGCACACCGAACTGGGCAAGGAGGTCTGGATTCTCAGCAACAGTATCTATTGTAAAAGGGGTCAAAAGAACTTGTATCTCCGGTTCTTGAAGCTGTGCCAAGACGGTCGGTAGCACTTTTTGAATTTCGGGATCTTGGAGCGTAACACTATATTTTTTAAACAGGTATAGAGCGAGAGAGATATCGGAAGTCTTGGTGGGGAGGATAGTGCTAAAATCACCTGCCTCAAGATAAATCTCAAAGAACATGCCCCAGTTCCATAGATGATCACTCACTTTAACGAGCAAGAGATTATCCCCTGCTTTCAGGTTGACGCGGAATCGGTCTTGAATGCCGGTTGTTCGTCTATCCACGTTATTTATATGCACAACTTTGCCATTCAGCCAGACTTTGACGGCATCATCGCTTCCAACGCCCATGGCGACATTTCTCCGTTCTCGCGATGAGATGATGTTAATCAAAGCGTACGCAGAGTGATAATTTAACCCCCGATCATTGCTCAATCCTATTCTATTGACAACACTGTTAACGTTGTCCGAGTAGCAGCCCCACTGCCAGAATAAGCAGTCGATTTCTGGGAAAATCCGCCCACGTGTCCATTGCAATTGTCCTACGCTATCCCCTTCGTTTACGCCGTATACAGCGACAAGATTTTCACTAAGTGTTCCCTGACTGGCGACAGCCAACTGATCGCTATCTATGTCTCCACCACTGGCAATCATCCATAGCCAGGGTCCTTCTATGTAAGCCTCAACGGGAGAGCAGAGCGTTATCATGAATAGGGCAACACAGCCTAAGAAAATAGAGTTTGTTTGTTGTCCATATTTCAAGGCGCAGCAAAACTTCTTTGTTGATTTTTGATAGTAATGTAGCAGCGGAATTGCAAGTGAATTATGGATGGTCGTTTGTAAATCTCGCCAAGAATGATAGGGATGCATAGATGTTTTCTTTTTAAAATTGCCGTTATTAAGGATGTCGTGCTGAAGGAAGTTAAAAATATTACGCGAAATTCGATGTTTTGCTATAATGTATATAATATACCACATCCAACCATCATACGTGAAGGATAACTACTAATGAAATTCAAACGTGAAGAAATTTTAGCGCAACTGCGCAACAACATTGACGCAGGCAAACCTATCATCGGGGCAGGTGCTGGCACGGGTATCTCCGCTAAATGTGAAGCCGCTGGCGGTATTGACCTGATTATTATCTACAACTCCGGCAGATTCAGAATGGCGGGTAGAGGTTCACTCGCTGGGATGATGCCTTACGGCGACGCGAACCAGATTGTCGTTGAGATGGCAAGTGAAGTCCTACCCGTCGTGCCAGACACACCTGTACTCGCAGGGGTCTGCGGCACGGATCCGTTCCGTTTGATGGATGTTTTCTTGAGTCAGATAGATGCGATCGGGTTTTCTGGCGTGCAAAACTTTCCGACAGTGGGTCTGATTGACGGTACATTCCGTCAACTGCTTGAAGAAACTGATATGGGATACGGACCTGAGGTGGAGATGATCCGGACGGCACATCAGATGGGAATGCTTACCACACCTTATGCTTTCAACGAAACCGAGGCGGAACAGATGGCGGATGCGGGTGCTGACATCCTCGTCGCGCACATGGGATTGACGACGAAAGGTTCTATTGGCGCACAAACTGCCCTCACGCTTGCGGACGCTGCTAAACGGGTGCAAGCGATTCACGACGCCGCGAAAGGTGTTAACTCGGAGATTCTCGTTATCTGTCACGGGGGTCCGATCGCTGAGCCGGAGGATGCAACGTACGTTCTGGAAAATACCGAAGGGGTTGTCGGCTTCTATGGTGCGTCAAGCGCAGAGCGTCTCCCGACAGAACGCGCAATTACAGCACAGATTGAGGAATTTAAGAAGATTCGGTTATAAAGGTTTCGGTTTGCTAAGAAAAAAGGTTGGAAGACTGGAGGATTGGGGACCCATCCTTCCTACCTTCCAGCCTTCTCTCCTTTCCTCTTACTCTTCCAAGTAGTTCTCGTTGATATAGCGCGAGATCAATTCAATTTCTTCTTCTTCAAGGTAAAGCCCAATCTCTATCATCCGTGTTATGAGTTCGATTGTCTCCTCTTCAGAACGGGGTGGATAGTCTTCAACGTCGGTGATCGGATGACATTGAGAGCACCTGTCCTCAAAGAGAGCTTGCGCTTCTACTGCGTCATAAGTGTCGATTTCCGTTGCATCGGTTTCAACTTCTACGTCCATTTCCATAGCAAAAGTTGCGATTTGGGCAGCTGCTCTCGCCTCATCCACACGCATCTGTTCTTGCCGTTGTTGCCGAACCGAAGTCTGAATGTCGGGTGTAATCGCGATGAGATACGCTGAGACGCTCCATTCTTCTTCCTGATGAATGGGTTCGCCAATCATAGGCTTTATCGCCATACGGTTGACGAGGCGGACCCAATCTGTTGGGATGCGTGGTTTCGCAAGGATCGTGCGTAAGTCGTGGCAGACAACACATTTGCGCTGTAAGACATGTTGACCTTCCCGCAATTTTCGTTTTGATGCAAGTTGGTCGAGCGGTGCTTCCGTCGGCAATCCAGCGTTTTCAAGCAACTTGCGGGTTCGTGCGATACCCTCCTCACTAAATGCCATGGTCTGTGTTCGCAATGCCGCTTCTCGGAATGTGAACGGCACCGACAATCCGATCAATAGATAGGTGCAAATCAGCAGCGTCGTACCAATATACGGCATTGCTTCTTCAAAGTGCCGGAAGAACCGAAGGATGGCAATCTTGACGAGGATCAGCACGCCGATCGTAATGCCGAGCATCAGGTGTGCGACGGTGCGCGGTGGTAGTTCAACTTGGTAATTCCACAGGCGCGGCACCATGTGCCACATCATGAAGACATAGAGTATCGCATACGCATAGCCGATGAGTCGGTGGAGCAGCATCAAGGACCGTGGAGCGGCACTCGTATGCGTCTCTTTGTCAAATGGATACCCCCACAGTTTAAACATCAAGAAAACGGAGGCATTCGCGAGTCCTAAAAAAATTAGACCCAGGATTGCACTCGTTGAAGTAGACATATCGAATATTCCTTTTTTACCGGCGGCAAGCGTGTGATAAGGTTTCGTGTGACATTGTGGGTGACACTTCCAGAACCGCACTGCGCCGTTGTTGCAGTGCTATTGGCTTTGGCCAAGCCAAGGTTGGAATCAGACTTACGTCTCTAATACTGGACGATTTAATCGTGAATGATAGGGAGGCTCCATGACAGCGCGCTGTCGCTCATTCGCCCATTCCGGTATTTCATAAGCAGGGACATACGCCATATTACCTGCGGTATAGCGCGTCAGAATTGAGCGTCTCGGATGTTCAGCAGTCCACGGGAGTGTTCCGTGCGTTACTGCCTCCGTGAAGATCGCCACATCGCCAGCGTTGCAGACGAGTTGCCGGATATGTTCTTGATGTTCCTGATGGAGTCGCATCTTTTGTGGACATGGGTAGTTGCTCTTATGGCTGCCCGGTATAACGATTAACCCACCCGCTCCCGGTGGCACATCGGTTAACTGGAACGTTACAACAGTCAAACCGTTGTGCATACGTCCATCGCGGAAAATGTAGTACTGGTTCGGATCGAAGCCGGGACCGGAAGATCCGTGGAAAATGAAACCCTCGGCACCTTTGTCCATCGAAAGCAGGAACATCTGATGATCCATGCGGAAACCCTTCCCCAGTATCTCGTTGAGATAAGGAACAAGTGTCGGATGCGCGAGCATGTGTCGGAACGGATTACACCACGGTTCCTCCCAATTGAGCATACCGCCGAGTTCGCCTCTCCCTTGTTCCCCTTTCAGTTCTTGGGAACCGCCATCAAGCGTCTGATCGCGTGGACGAATGCGTGCTTGATCACTATGTTTATCAATTGCTTCGTTGGCGAGTGCTACCTCTTCAGGTGTTAGCACATTCTTGATAATAAGATAACCGTTCAGATCAAATAGATATTTTTCATCAGCATTCATTTTTTAACTTTCCTTATTTCAGTTGCGATCTCACCAGAAACTCGCGTGTAAGCGTAGCGGAGTACAAGCCAGGATCCCATCAATTAAAAACCTTCCTACGCCTCCAAGGTTGGACGATTTAATCGTGAATGATAGGGTGGTTCCATGACGGCACGCTGTCGCTCATTCGCCCATTCCGGTATTTCATAGGCAGGGACATACGCCATATTGCCTGCGGTATACCGAGTTAGAATTGAGCGTCTCGGATGCTCAGCCGTCCATGGGAGTGTTCCGTGCGTTACCGCCTCTGTGAAAATGACGACATCCCCGGCGTTGCAGACGACCTGTCGGATATGCTCTTGGTGTTCCCGGTAGAGCCGCATCTTTTGTGGACACGGGTAGTTGCTCTTATGGCTTCCGGGTATAACGATTAATCCACCGACGCCGGGTGGCACATCCGTCAATTGGAATGTGGCGACAGTCAAGCCGTTGTGCATGCGTCCGTCACGAAAAATATAGTATTGGTTCGGATCGAAGTTAGGACCGGAGGAGCCATGGAACGTATGCCCCTCTGCCCCCTTGTCCATTGAAAGCAGGAACATCTGATGATCCATCCGAAACCCTTTTCCCAATATTACATTCAGATACGGGACGAGTGTCGGGTGTGCGAGCATGTGTCGAAACGGATTACACCACGGTTCCTCCCAATTGAGCATACCGCCGAGTTCGCCTCTGCCCTGCTCACCTTTTAATTCCGGGGAGCCGCCATCGAGTGCCTGTTCACGTGGACGAATGCGTGCTTGATCGCTATGTTTGTCAATCGCTTCATTCGCTATTGCTACCTCTTCAGGTGTTAACACATTCTTGACAACGAGGTAACCGTTCAGATCAAATAGATATTTTTCATCAGCGTTCATGTTCGATTTCCTCCACCTCTTTATTGGCTATCAGTCTTCAGAGGTCAGCGATGAGAAAAAAAGGGACACTTCACCAAAAATCTCTTGTCTGATAGCCGACTACTGATGGCTGACTGCTGTTACACCGCGTAAGCGACGGAACCGTCTTCACGCAAAGGTGTCGTGCCAGTGTTCATCGGTTGATAAGGATGCTTCTCGATTAAACTGTCGTCAAGTTCAATGCCCAAGCCCGGAGCTTCGGGTATTGGGATGTATCCACCTTCCCGCTGATA
Organism: Candidatus Poribacteria bacterium; assembly: GCA_965208635.1. Classification (GTDB taxonomy): domain Bacteria; phylum Poribacteria; class WGA-4E; order WGA-4E; family WGA-3G; genus WGA-3G. The sequence continues at coordinate 1,587,600 of OZ242349.1, read as the reverse complement.
TGCGACTTTATAGACAGCGAAGGCTTCGGATTCGTCTCCCTTCGTATATTCCTGAGTGATGAAGTTGGGGATACTCGTATCTAAGTGAAGCGATGCGGCAGTAATGAGAGGTCCGAGGAAATTGTGTGTGACAACGGCACTGTGATACGCTTCAGCAAGTGCCGCGATTTTCTTACAATGTGATATACCACCTGCTAAACCCAGATCGGGACGCACGTATTGCGGTCCACCTGCTTCAAGAAGTTCACGGAATTCCCAGATGCTTACATTGCGTTCGCCGATGGCGAGTGGGGTTGTCATCCGTTTCGCTAATTCCGCTTGTGTTGTAATCGTATCTATCTGAATTGGGTCTTCGATGAAATAGAGGTTAAATGGTGCCAGCGCGGATTCTAAGACGATGCTATTCATCGGGGTCAGTTTCCGATGTACCTCAACAATCAGGTCGAGATCGGGTCCGCCGCCTTCACGTGCTGCAGCGACAATATCGCGTGCAGTCTTGACGAGCCGATCGACTGTCATATCCTGAAAACCGCCGACCACCGGATCAAACTTAAGTGCCGTGAAGCCCTCTTCAACAGCGGCTTTTGCTGCGTCGTACATCGTTTCGGGTGTGCTACCGCCTCCGAGGAGGTGCAGCCGAATTTTATCGCGACAGTTGCCGCCTAACAGTTCCCAGATCGGGACACCGAAATGTTTGCCCTTGATGTCCCATAAGGCGATATCTACCGCACTGATAGCACCGCTCAGAGCAGTCCCGCGGAACGGACCCATGCGGTAGAGGTATTGCCAGTGATGCTCAATCCGCAACGGGTTCTGTCCAATGAGGTGTTTCTTAAATGTGTTGATGATGCTATCAACTGCTTCCGGGTAGCCCCAGCAAGCGGTCTGTCCAACACCGCTGATACCGGTATCTGTATGAATCCGAATCACATAGCCGTTTCCGATGAAAAACGACTCAATTTTATCAATTTTCATGTATCCCTCCTACAGAAAATGCATTAACTTAGTCTGTTGCATTGTAACACAAGGACATGAATTTAACAATAGAGAAAACGGGTGGATTAGGATATTTAATGGAAAGTCAGGAATCGAAGGGTTTTTGCAATGTAATACAAGGAACGGATTTCGTCTTTCTCCAGACGAAATCCGGTGTTTCCTCAATTTCCGCAGTCCTACAGAGATGGAAGTTGGGATTTGGAGACGTTTCCTCTGAGGGAATTGAATGGTTCTGTACTTCCAAATGAACGGTTGACACAAATTTGTGCGCATGTTAATATAATAGCAAATTTCGGAAACCTGTAAGTTGCACGCTTCAACGAGGAGGCACATTATGGCGATGTATCGAACTGGGATCGTTGGTGGAAGGCGGGGTGTACACCATGCCCGACGTTATGAAGGCATCGAAAATATGAAGGTAATTGCCATCTGCGAGATTGACGAGGAACGATTAAAAACAGCGGTGGAAGAACTCAACATTCCGGGGTACACAGATTACGTTGAGATGCTGGAAAAGGAAAAACCTGATATTATCCACGCCGTCACTGAGCCGACCGTACCACGGCATATCTGGGTAGAACCTGCTGCTGAAGCGGGTGTTAAAGCACTGGTGATAGAGAAACCACTCGCGCTCAGACCCAGTGAAGCAGAAGCACTCGCCGCCGCATACGAGAAAACAGGCTTGAAGATTATCGTCAATCACCAACGGCGCTATCTGCCCTTCGCTGAGAAACTCTTGGAGTTCTTTGCTGACGATAGTCTCGGCGATATACACTTCATTCGTGCCTGCACCGAAGGCGACATTACCGATATGGATACTCATCTGATGGATGTCGTGCTTTTCGCACTTAAAGACATCCCGATTACGCACGTGTGGGGTGCCGTTCAGGGTGCAGAAACCTATCACATTCCGCATCGGCAATGTCCCGAAGATTTGATGGCGATTTATACGTTCGAGAACGGTGCCCGTGTCTTTTTTGAATCCGCACGGACAGCGTTCGGAACCATTGATTTCCCCGGCAGTAATCCTCGGTGCAACCTCGATTTTTGGGGGACGAAAGGCAGAATGTGGTGGCGAGAAAACGGTTCATGGGGCTATCAGTTTGACGGTATGGCACAGCATTTTGTTGAGGAAACCCACTTCGGTGAAGATGACAAATTCGGACAGCGGGATTTTACGCAAGCGGTTGCTACATGGCTTGATGATGAAAATCAACCGCATCGAAACAGATTGGAGTATGCCCTGCTCGGTTTTGATCTGATTATGGCGGCGTATCGCTCCGCGCTTATCGGCGAACGGATTGCGTGGCCCCCTAAACTCTCCGATGAAGAGTGGGTGGAACTCAGAGATAGAATCGTTGGTAAGTAAAAGAAAATGGTAATTTAAGGAACATTAAAAAATGCTTGATCAAACTCAGGTTGACACATTTCGTGAAAAAGGTTTTCTTCTCGGGAACCGTGTTTTAAGTGATGAACAGGTTGACGAGTTGCGTGAAGAATTGGCACGTGTTATTGATGATTATGAAAAAGACGAAGTCGCGCAGCCGGTGCGCATTGCCAATCTCGGTGGTAAGGAAGAAAGTCCGGTCTGGCAGATCGTTAATATTTGGGAGGCGAGTTCTGCCTACCACCGACTGACTCACAATCCAGTGATTGTGGAAGAGATTGGACAACTCATGTCAGCGACAGAGTTGCGCGTCTGGCACGACCAGATCCAGTACAAACCGCCCCAGGTCGGTGGTGTCAATCGTTGGCATCAGGATTCGCCGTTATGGGGAATTCTCACCCCGAAAACGAGTCAGGTAAGTGCTTGGGTTGCACTGGACGATGTCGATGAAAGCAACGGATGTATGCGTATGGTCCGTGGCTCTTATCACTGGGGGAGCCAGATGCCATTTTTGCGCGAGGTTCCAGACATCGATTCGATGCCAAATCAATTTGAAGGTAACGAATTGGAAGTGGAACTCTGTCCTGTACCGAAAGGACATGTTCACTATCACCACGCCTTGACATGGCACGGATCGCACGACAACACCAGTGATGGACCCAGGCGTGCGATTGCGGTGCATTATATGACGAGTGAAACCCTTTACGATGAAAATGGTACTCACATCATGAAACGTTTCGTTACCGTCAAGGGTGGTGATAAATTGGCAGGTCACCATTTTCCGCTTGTAATGGATGATGGGGAACCGACGAAGGCCAACGTGTAAATCTTTTTATCTATAGGAGACAGATATGCTCAACCAAAACCAGGTTGACACATTTCGTGAGAAAGGTTTTCTCCTCGGAAACCGTGTTTTAAGTGATGAACAGGTTGAAGAGCTGCGTTCGGAATTGGCACGTGTTATTGATGATTACGAGAAAACCGATGTTCCGCAACCGGTGCACATCGCCAACCTTGGCGGCAAAGAGGAAAGTCCAGTCTGGCAGGTCGTTAATATTTGGGAAGCGAGTTCAGCCTATCACCGACTCGTTCACAATCCGATTGTTGTGGAGGAGATTGGACAATTGATGTCAGCAACAGAGTTGCGCGTCTGGCACGACCAGATCCAGTACAAACCGCCGCAAGTCGGTGGTGTCAACATGTGGCATCAGGATTCACCCTATTGGCCAATCCTTACCCCAAAAACGAGTCAGGTAAGTGCTTGGGTTGCGTTGGATGATGTTGATGAAAGTAATGGATGTATGCGTATGGTTCCGAGCTCTTATCATTGGGGCAATCAGATTGCGTTCCTACATTCCGTCAAAGACATCGATTCGATGCCGGATCGCTTTGAGGAACATGAATTAGAGGTCGAGCTTTGCCCAGTGCCAAAGGGTCATGTCCATTACCATCACTCCTTGACATGGCACGGTTCACATGACAACACCAGTGATGGTCCACGTCGCGCGATTGCGGTGCATTATATGACGGGTGAGACCCTATACGATGCCAGCGGAACCCATGTTATGAAACCTTTTGTCACCGTCAACGATGGTGATAAATTAGCAGGCGACCATTTTCCAATTGTGATGGATGAAGGGGTGCCTACGAGCCGCAGTACATAAATCTGTTTTATTTAATAATCTTGAGAGGGTGTAAGCCCAACCAACCGGAGGGCTGGATATACGCAAGGGGTTGTCCTTGATATAACCCTCCTAAACGAACCGCAAGGAACATTAAAAAGATGAAAGTTGTTGATGCAGTTGCAAAAGTCCTAAAAGCAGAGGGGGTAGAGTACCTATTCGCCTATCCTGTTAACCCGATCATCGAAGCGGCGGCGAAATTGGACATCCGTCCGATTATCGTTAGGCAGGAACGTATTGGACTTCACATGGCGGATGCAATGAGCCGAATCACTTCCGGGGAGAAGATTGGTGTGTTCTGTATGCAGAGCGGACCCGGTTCCGAAAACGCCTTCGGGGGTGTCGCTCAAGCCTATGGCGATTCCGCACCGATTGTGGTCTTGCCGGGTGGCTATTCTCGAAGCGTAACCCAGATCCAACCGAATTTTAATTCTGCCCTGAACTATCGGCACGTAACGAAGTCGTGTGAGCAGGTCACGATGCCTGAAGCCGTTCCAGAAGCGATGCGGCGTGCTTTTACCCAAGTCAGAAACGGGAGACCGCGTCCCGCCCTCGTTGAATTTCCGTCGGATCTGTTTGGTGAAGAGATTTCTGATTCCTTTGATCCGGAACCTGTACCCAAGGTGTGCTACGGTCCTGACAGCGCGTCCATTGAAGCTGCGGCAGAGGCACTGCTTGATGCCGAGTGTCCTGTTCTCTACGCGGGACAAGGTGTGCATTACGCCCAAGCGTGGGATTCTTTGAAAGCGTTAGCGGAGCTGCTCGGAGCACCCGTAACAACGAGTTTAGGCGGCAAAAGCGCGTTTCCTGAGAATCATCCATTAGCATTGGGTTCCGGTGGACGGGCGATTCCGAAACCGGTACATCACTTTCTCCAAAAAGCGGATCTGATTTTGGGTATCGGATGCAGTTTTACTCGAACCGGCTTCGGTGTCAAGATTCCCGATGGAAAACGGGTTATTCACGCGACGTTAGATCCAGCGGACATCAACAAAGATGTCCCCGTTGAAACCGCTCTCGTTGGCGATGCGGGTTTAATTTTAGATGGATTGGTAGAAGCCGTTCGCGATCGTTCTAACGGTGCATCCGAAGAGCGCACCGCTGCCGTTACTGGAGAAATTAGTGCGGTTAAAGCGGAATGGCTCGACCAGTGGAAGGCTAAACTCACCTCGGATGAAGTGCCGATGACACCGTATCGCGTTATTTCGGATCTACTGCACACTGTCGATGTCGAAAACACGATTATTACGCACGATGCGGGAAGTCCACGCGACCAAATGTCACCTTTCTGGCAGTCTGTTGCACCGCTGACCTATATCGGTTGGGGCAAGACGACGCAGCTCGGTTACGGTCTCGGACTCGCTATGGGGGCAAAACTTGCCAGACCGGATGCGCTTTGTGTTAACGTCTGGGGTGATGCCGCTATCGGCTTCACTGGAATGGATTTTGAGACCGCTGTGCGTGAGAGGATCCCGATTTTGTCGGTACTTTTCAACAATTTCTCCATGGCGATTGAAATTCCGATTATGCCCGTGTCTACCGAAAAATTCCGTAGTACAGACATCTCTGGTCACTACGCAGACATGGCGAAGGCATTCGGGGGCTACGGTGAGCGTGTCGAAACGCCTGACCAGATTATTCCAGCTATTCAGCGCGGCATTCAGAAAACACAAGAAGGCACTCCTGCACTTCTTGAGTTTATTACGGCGAAGGAAATTCAGATTTCTTCATTCTAAATAGTTATCGGTCTTCGGTTATCAGTTTTAACTATCTACTCGCGCCTTTGGATATTGTATCAGAGACGGGTAGATAGTTAAAGTTAAAAGACTGCCACGCGAGTGACTGACAACTGAAAGATTTGCGTAGCAAATCGTACTGACAACTGATAACCCTAAAAAAGGAGTTTCCTATCATGAAACCGGTTATCACAGTTTTTTGCCTCATTGCACTAAGTCTTAGTGTCGATGCGTGGGCAATAAACGATGACAAGGCGCTCATGTTGTATTTCACTTTCGACGAAGACGACGGTGGCAAAGTTGTAGATGTAACTGGTAATAACATCGAGGGCACCCTTGAGGGTGCGGTCTGGTCGACAGACGGAAAAATCGGCGGTGCTGTGCATCTTGAAGATTCCGAACAGTTTGTAGAGGTAGACGCGGTCCCCGAACTCGACATTACCGATGAAATCACGATTCAAGCATGGTTTTTTCCTGAAGAGTCCCAAGGTGACTCTAACCTGATGGGACGCAGAAGTTCGGCGAACGTCGGCGGCTATTGTCTCCAGTGGAGTGCACAGTTTACGGGTTCCCCGCAAATTGAGACGTGGATTAACATCGGTGGGTGGAAAGGTTCACGGAATAAACAGACCATTAAACCCGACTTGGAGAAATGGCATCACGTCTCTTCTACTTACGACGGTGATATGATCCGACAGTATATTGACGGCAAATTAGATGTTGAATTCGCGCCGCCGAAGGGTGAAATTAATAGCATTGAGGTGGTCTTCCGTATCGGTAAGGCGCAAACGGGATTGCCCGGTATGGTTGGCTTGGTTGATGAAGTAGCCATCTACAATCGCGCCCTCACTGTTGACGAGATTAACCAAGATATGGAAAACGGCGTTTACTTTGCTGTATCCCCCAAAGACAAGCTTGCCACAACCTGGGGGAAATTAAAGATGTAGAGGCAGATACGTACGTTCTGTTTTCTGTTGTAGGGGTAGCACCAGAATGCCTGCCCGTTACCAAATTTTGCCATAAGGGCGGGTTCTTGGACCCGTCCTTATGTTTATCCTGTAAGGAGGAGTAACTGTGAAAACCCGAATACTTGTGATGTTATGCGTTGTTCTTAGTCTATTTCTCTATCAAGTGGGATTCGCTGCGGGTGGAAAAGGCAACGTAAAACAACTCGGCGAGAAGTTATATATCTGGCATTTCGACGAAGGCAAAGGGAAAGAGGCTAAAGATGAAACTGCTGGTTTGGTCGGTGAATTCAACGGCGATGTCAAGTGGGCTGAAGGTATTTCAGGGAAAGCCGTGCAAATGGCTGGCAAAGTCGGTAAAGGCGATTTTATAGAGGTCGCACACTCCGATGAGGTTGATATAGACGAAACAATCACGATGATGGCGTGGATTTACCCCGACGAACTTCCAGCGGGTGGACAGGAAAACAAATTCACCATTTTTTACAAGAACACCTACTATCTACAGATTGAACCGGGGGACGGAAAGCTTGCTTACTACTTCTACGATACCAATAACCCGGGTTATCATATTTCTGATGGTAAGGTAAAAGCGAAAGAGTGGAGCCATGTTGCCCTTGTGTGGGATGGGAAGGAAGCCCGTTTCTATATCAATGGAGAATCTGATGGCAAAGTTATCGCCCAGAAGGGGCCGGGGCGTAGTATGGCGAATAGACCGTTGCGTTTTGGCGGTGAGAATAATGGATGCTGTCCTCGTTTCTTTCAAGGACGTGTTGATGAGCTGATGTTAGCCAACTATCCGCTTTCCGAAGGAGACCTCCAGAAAATCATCAGAGACACGCTTGATGTCTCAGCCCGCGACAAATTGGCAACGGTGTGGAGTAAGCTGAAGATTTAACTGCGTACTGCCTTAGTTTCTCCATTCAGGGGAGTTCAGATACAACGCCCTTAAGTGCCCCCTCTTGCTCTGCAAGTGCTTTGAGTTCTGGGTTGAGATTGACCGCTTGACTGAGCGAGTCTATCGCTTTTTGTGACTCACCTATCAATGCGTAAGCGCACGCAAGATTGTAATGGAGCAGGGCAGTCGTCGGGAAAGTTTGGAGGGCGTGTAGGCATAACTCACGCGCGTCGGTAGGGAGGTTCTGCCGGAGATACGCAGTGGTCAAATTAACATAGCCTTCAGCAACATCCGGTGCCATCACAATCACTTTTTTAAAGTTTTCAACAGCCTGAGCGTATTCCTCGGCATAGAGATACGCTTGCCCAAGGTTATTATAAACCGACGGTTCTTTCGTGAAAAAGATTGTACGAGCCTTGTTTTTGATTGCCTTCTGATACGCTTCAATCGCCTGTTCTGCTTCACCATTGCGCATCAAGAAAGTTGCCTTCCGGTAGTGATCGTTGAACTGGGTTTGGTGGTGCCAGACCCAGAGAAACAGCACCGTCACTGCGAGGCAAAAGGTCATACAGACGATTCTGAAAGCTTTGTTGCCCGGCGTTTGCTCAGTATCTTGCTCCTCTGTGGGCACTTGTTCTGAAACTTGGTTTTCGTTGGAGGTCATAATTTTTCCAATGATCTGACCTATGGTCGGATCGTATAATAAGGGACGATCGTTAAAAATATGAAGACTTACGGATTTGGTATTATTGGGTGCGGAATGATTTCCGATTTCCATTCCGCCGCAATTTCTGAATTAGAGCACGGACAGTTGGTCGCAGTCAGTTCACGAAATGCTGAGAATGCTAAACGGATCACCGATCGCTACAATGTTGACAGCTACGCCGACTACGCGGAGATGCTCAAACGGGACGACTTGGATATCGTTTGCATCTGTACGCCGAGCGGTGCGCATTTGGAACCCGCCGTCGCTGCAGCGGAAGCCGGCAAACACGTCATCGTTGAAAAACCGTTAGAAATCACGCTGCCACGGTGCGACCAGATTATTGAAGCGTGTGACGCATCGGGTGTTCGGCTGTGCGCTATCTTCAATTCCCGCTTCACGGAAAGTACGCAACTCGTTAAATCGACAATTGAGAGCGGGCGGTTCGGCAAATTGACCTTAGGCGATGCCTACATCAAATGGTACCGTTCTCAAGAGTATTACGACAGCGGCGGCTGGCGAGGAACGTGGGATCTTGATGGTGGTGGTGCGCTCATGAACCAATCCATCCACGCTATCGATCTGCTCCAGTATTTTATGGGACCCGTTAAATCTGTCCAAGCCTTTACCGATACCTTAGCGCACGAACGGATAGAGGTCGAAGATGCCGCTGTTGCTGCACTCCGGTTTGAAAACGGAGCACTCGGTGTTATTGAAGGCACAACTGCCGCTTTTCCCGGTATGCTTAAGAAAACTGAAATCTCTGGCACACAGGGAACTGTCGTTTTAGCCGAAGAAGACATTGTGACTTGGGAATTCGACCCAGAACTGCCTGAAGATGCGGAGATCCGAGAAAAATTCGCCCAAAGGACAGACACAGGCGGTGGAGCATCCGACCCAAGAGCTATTAACCATGCCAATCATAGACGGCAGATGGAAAATCTCATTAATGGTCTTGAACACGATGCCTCGCATCTCGTTGATGGGCGCGAGGGACGCAAAGCCGTTGAAATTATCCTCGCTATCTACCAGTCCAGCCGTGAAGGACGTCCCGTTGAATTGCCGTTGTAAATGGTTATCGGTCTTCGGTTCGCGGCTCTCGGTTAAGAACTTATCTGTAACAATTTACCACTCTCTGGAGTACTCCAAGTTGCGGAGGATTTTTACAAATCACTCTTACTGATAACTGACAACTGATAGCCGACGGCTACTCATAGTCAAAGACTATCTTAATTGCCGCGTCTTTCCTGTTCAATGCCATTTCAAATCCGAGTTGTGCTTCCGTAAAGGGCAGATGATGCGTAATAATTGGTGACACATCCAGGCGTCCTTGAGCAATCATATCCATCGCCAGTGGAAAGTCGTTCGGGGCATCCGGTCCAACGGAGCCGATGAATCTAATATTTTTCCGGAAGAAATCTGCGAAATGGAAATCGTAGATTTGGTCATCCGGTACGCCGAAAGCGAGGAGTGTCCCGTCCCGCTTCAGGAGTTGAAGACACTCGTTGATGGTTTCTGTTTGGTGCCCAACGACCTCAATAACCAGATCTGCCATTCTGCCCTCCGTAATTTCCTCGATGACAGCGACGGGATCTTCCTTAGCCGCGTTAATCGTGTGTGTGGCACGCATCTTCTTGGAAGCCGCGAGTCTGAAATCGACCAGATCTGTCGTAATCACTGTCTTCGCACCGAGATTGCTCAACAAGTGTGTAAAGAGGAGTCCCATCGGTCCCTGTCCGATAACGACAGTGTCGAGATTAAGTAGGTTCGGCAGTTTCCGGCATGCCCACACAACCGTTCCAAGCGGTTGGGACATCAGAATGCAGTCCTTTCTCGGGTAATCCGTCAATGGTAAGGTAACGCTTTCATCCGATAGAAAGTATTCTGACAGTCCACCGATGTAGCGTGGAAGCGCGAGCACCTCGTCTCCTACTTTGAATTTGTCCGATTTGCTTTCTGTAACGATGCCGATTGCCTCGTGGATCGAAAGTCCCGCTCCAAGCGGATAACTTTCCGCTGGATGTTCAAGGACGAACGACGGCATGTCGGTACCGCAGACGGCGCTATGGACGGTTTTTATCATCACTGTGCCATCGGGGTAATCGACGAGGTTCGGTTGTTCTATGTCAACAATTTCGATCTGACGTGGTGCAACAATTTGCCCAGCTTTCATATTTTTATTTTTAGCCTCCTGCTATAATAGTTTTCGGTGTATTGGTTATCGGAAACGATCGGCTTTCAGCGTAGGGGGAAACACCCCAGCAAAAACACTCCTTTGGTTCACCAGACACCTCTTAACCGATTGCCGACTGCTGACCGCTGACCGCCATTAAAACGTGTTGATGCAATTTTCCGTTGGTTGCGACGATACCTCGATTCTCAAGCATTCGCTTTCCTGTCAGAAAGTTGAGAGGAATGCCGTTCGCGTCTGTTACCGTACCGCCTGCTTCTTCGACTACGATTAATCCTGCGGCGTGATCCCAGATGCATTCGCGGTAATCTGGGTAATTCGGGTTCGGAAGACGGATATAGAGCGATGCTTCGCCACGGGAAACGATGCCGTACTTCGCTTGGCTGTCCATACGAACAGGCGATTCTTTAATTCCGAGGGCGTTCGCAATACTACTGTGTGCGTCACTATCCCCGTGCGTGGATTCGACGCTCTCTGCGAAGCGATGTACCGTTTCCGATACGTGGACTTGCTCTATGAAGTCCCCCGCTTTAGTGTAGAGCCGCGTGCCTTCACCGCGGATGGCGACAAAGAGGCATCCGCGTTCTACACCTTCAGTGTTCAATCGGTACGGCAAATTTGGACAACCTAAAACGCCAAGTTGAACGGTGCCATTGACGATGTGAGCCAGGGCGATTGCGTACTGATCACGACGCAGGAAACCTTTCGTGCCGTCAATCGGGTCAAGTGTCCAGAAATTCTGTCCGACCTCACCACTCCCTTGATCAATCCATTCACAGACGGTCTCTGCCGAGGACGGTGCATCTTGACAAAATCGGTTCACGTAACCTGTGACGCGTTCTAAAAGAGATGCGTTCTCTTTCAGTGCCTGCGCGCTCTCCTCAGCGACGATAGCATCGTCAGGAAAAGCATCGCCAATCGCTTTGCATATCAGTGCCTGCGACCCGAAATCTGCGACAGTCACGGGGCTTCGATCTGTCTTTTGGATTGCATCTGTTGATACCATCTCAGCTTGCACCTGTTCGCAGAGTCGCATGGCTTTTATCACAGCATCAATGGCGGTTTGTACTTTTGGCAGCGAAGCGGATTTTTGGTTCGTCATTAGTTTCCTGTGTGGTTTGATAATAATTGTCGGTTCAGGCTTTCCCAGGCCTACTGATGCCAAGTTTTTGAAGGGCGTGGGCGAGTCTGGGTCATCGGTTTTCAGAGGAATGGTTCTCGGTTCACATTGCTACGCAATGCTTTCGGTTATCAGTTATCGGTTACAAGAGGGGGTTTTTGCTTGGGTGTTTCCCTTGTTAAACGAAAACTTCTTTACCGACAACCGAAAGGTTTTTCGTAGAAAAACCGCACTGACAACTGACAACCATTCAGCGTCTGTTGAATTGGTTCATTGCTGTAAGAATATCACCTTTGACGAAAGTGTCAATGGCATCAGCGGCGCGATCAATGGTATGTATTACCTCAATTTCTTCGTCTTCTGTAAAACCCGTAAGGACATAATCGGTTAAGTCACCGATGGGTTCACCGATGCCGATACGTAAGCGCGGAAATGCAGTAGTGCCCAAATGATGGATAATCGACTTCATTCCCTTCTGGCCTCCATCACTTCCCTTCTGCCGCATCCGAAGCACACCCAAGTCTAAGTGAACATCATCGTAGACGACACACAGTTCCGAGAGTGGAATCTCGAACTGTCTGATAAGTGCGGCGACAGCGGTGCCACTGTTGTTCATATATGTCATCGGTTTCGCGAGGATAATAGCGACATCGTGCCATGTCGCCTGCATAACGAGTGATTTGCAAATTGAATTCCTTTGAAGCTCTCCAGTGGAGAGTCGTGTCTGTAGAGCGTCAATCACGCGAAAGCCGACATTATGTTTAGTCTGATCGTAGCGTATTCCTGGGTTGCCGAGTCCAACAATGAGTTTCACCTTTTAATTTTTCCTTGCGGTTCGGTCAGGGAGTTTTAGGAATTTGACGGTGGTTCTCGTAGTTCCGCCTGCGCCGTTGTTGCAGGCTATGTTTTTTGTTAGTCCAGGATGCCATAAATTAAAAGTCTATTGAAACAGATGTAGTGGTTGTAAAAGGTTAAGGTGTCCAGCGAGTGTTCTTACTTCCTCGCCATCAATTAAAATCTGAACCTGTTTAATTTCTTCAGGAAATGCGTCGAAAACGGTTTTGAGAATTGCCGTGATGGTCAAAAGTTCTGCTGTTGTCCCGCCGATATGCCCATCGGTAAGATGATTTGAAAAGTCCAAATACGCGGTTTGTTGGCTATCAATGTAGGCTTCATTCAGAACGGTTCCACGCGGAATCGTGTTTCTAAAGTTGGGTGGTGTTTCCTGAATGAGTGCTGTGATTATCTGGCTCAAGCGTTTCGTAAGTTCGGCGTGGAGTCGTCGTTCGGTTTTAACCGGGACCAGCGTCAGTGCGGTAGTATCGAGGAGGAATAGATTGACCTCTTGTGGAGGGGGTGGTATGTCTGACGGGTTAGCGGCGATGGGTAGTGGTGGCGGTGCTGTCGGAACCGCCGATTGCTTTGACCGTTCAATCAGATATAACGTCACACCAAGCCCAAATGCAATGAGAATTAAGGTTGTTCCCCATATCACTATGAGTCTTGAAAATCCGGCACTGCTGTTATGTTTCACCGTTTCTTGATTATCTGACATAGATTTTCCTTGTATACAACTACAGGGTTATCCTAAACCGATTGATGTGTTACTGTTCTTGTTCTAATGCTGTTGATTGGACAGGCGGGTTAATAGAAGAAATGTGTCGTTGGAAAGCGCGAACGATTGCTTGGGCAACATTTGCGATGTATTCAGAATCGGAGAGTTTCTCTAAGTCCTCCACATTGGAGAGGTAGCCGAGTTCCAGAACGACTGCTGGCATATAGGCTTCGGATAACGCTATAAGCGGTAGTTCGGTCATCTCCACCGGTGTTTCCGTAAGGAAATTCAATTCCGTTTGCAGCGCGTGTGCGAAGTCTTGGCTCTGCTTTAGGAAGTTGGCTTGAGCAAGAATTTTTAACCGTTGTCCTGTAGGTGCTGACTGGACGTTACTTGGGAATCGAAGTTGTCCTTTGGGATTGTTGAGGTAAATTTTAATTCCTTTTTCGTGTGGTGAAAAAGATGCATTGCAGTGTAAGCTGAGAAAAAGTCGTCCTTGATTCCGTTTTGCAACCTGGATGCGTTCAAAGTGTGTTTTTTTGGTATCTGTCTGACGTGTGAGATAGACCTTTATCCCCTGCTCTTCACTAATCCGCTGCAGTCGTTTTGCGAGCGCAAGTACAATGTCTTTCTCAAGGAGACCTGTACTACTTTCGCATCCACGATCATCTGCGCCACCGTGTCCTGGATCAATAATAATTGCCCAATTGACGGAATCGCTTGCCCTGGCGAAGAAAGTCCATGTTCCTTTGGGTCTGAGTTGAACCCTTTGCAAACTGGGATTGTAGAGGGCTTCAAGGTTATAGAAGTCTGGTAGGATCCGCGTGAAAAAAGCAATAGGTAACATCGGCTGTTGTGCGATGATTATCGGGGGAGTCGGAAGGGTATGTGTCAGACCACTGGGATCGATACCGACAATCGGGTGTCCGATTTGTAAGCGAATTTGTTGGTCTTTGGTTTTCAGGATAAGTCGTTTTCGCGGATGATTGTATTGATCCGTCATCGCGGGATCGAAAACTTGTCTCACCGCGTCAACGGATAGGTAAAGCTGCTCCCCTTGGCGTTGGGCAGGCGTTTCAGCGATGGTTTCTCCATTGGCATCAATGAAGCGAACGGAGTTTTCTTGAGCGGGGCTGTTGGGCGCGATAACCCACGCGAGGATGCTTAAAAAAAGCACGCTAACCGTTTTTCTAATGTTCCTTGCGGTTCGGTTAGGTAGACTTAGAGCTTTCACATTCCTTTCCGTATATCCGCTTTCCACTTCGTTCCAAGCTGCGCGCTTTGTTAGAAAGAGTCGCGATCGGGAGATCGTTCCTATAGACTAAGTGCGCTTTGGATTTTATTTTTTCGTGCAGACGACGCTATTCGTCGTCATCATCGCGCCTACGAGAGATAATTTCTGGTTCCGTCGGTTGTTCTTCAGTGGCTTCTTCCTCTTCTCCTTCGCCATCTTCAGCCTCTGTTATTTCATCTTCAAGTTGGATGCGTGGTTGGCTCACCGTTGCAATAATCCGTTCTGGTTCATCTAAGATGTCAATCTCCTCGTCCAAGGTTAACTCGCTCACATGGACGGCGTCACCAATATCCAAATGACCTACGTCAATAGTGATCTCATTCGGTATTTGCATCGGTAGGCAGTGCAGGGACACTTGGCGGAGAGGGAATTCAAGGACTCCACCCTCTTGAACACCGAGTGGGTTGCCTACAAGAACGACTGGTACGGCTGATGTGACGGGCTCATCCAAAGAGATTCTGATAAAATCCGCGTGGATAAGCCTTTGTTTATCTACCGGATGGCGTTGAATTTCCTTGATAATTACGGTTTCGGTGTTGCCCGCACTGACTTCCATATTGATGATGACGTTTTCACCGTACGTTCGTAGGAATTGCCTGAAGGTTCGCGCGTCGAGTTGGATTGCCACGGTGTCTTGTGCGCGACCGTACAGCACAGCAGGGACCCCGCCCTCTTTCCGAAGGTCCCGAGCGCTCTGCTTTCCGAAGGCGTTGCGTTGTTGAACTTCTAATTTTGCTTGTTGCATTTTTTAATTATCCCTTGCGGTTAAACGACGTGGGTTCTATTTTTAGCGTGCCTTTCTCAAATCCGCCTGCGCCGTTGTTGCAGGCTACCCTTTTAGTTTCATGAAGGGAACATCAAGTAGTCCCTGAAAACACCTTATAGGTCATTATTTCAGTAGCCGTGTCAAAAAGGAGACAGGGCGGGTAGGATTCGAACCTACGCATGCAGGTTCCAAAGACCTGTGCCTTACCGCTTGGCCACCGCCCTTTAATCGTCAATATACATGCACACCGACGGGACTGGTTACCGTGGTTGTACAAAAACTGACTCTGTTTTTGAAGTGTGATTCACTCTGACGTGCTGCGTCAGTGTTGTGCATCACAGCAAACACCGTAGCACCGCTCCCGGTCATCAGCGCGCCACAAGACCCAGTCTGCGTAGATAGCTCAGTTTTTAGCGCAGCGATTTCAGGATATTGGGAAAAAACTGGAACCTCAAGTAGGTTATATAGGTTTTCCCCGATGCCGACGACATCACCCTTCTCCAAAAAAGTCTTTATAATTATACCTCTTTTTTCTCGTGTTGTCAAGGAAAAATTCAATTTCTGAAATACAGTCGCTGTCGAAATTTCGATACCGGGATTTAGGAGGAGAAGCGGTACATCTGAGAGTGCAGGAAGACGTGTTAACTGATCACCGATGCCGACTCCCAAGGCGGCACCGCCATACAAGCAAAAGGGGACGTCTGCCCCCAACTGTGCTCCAAACTGCATTAATGTTTCCTGTGTGAAGCCTAACCCGAAAAGTTCGTTCACGCCGTGGAGAACGGCAGCAGCGTTTGTGCTCCCGCCTGCAAGTCCAGCCGCAACCGGAATCCGCTTATGAATGTCAATTGCGATTCCACCGATCCCGCCTACCCTATCACCGAGGAGATTCGCCGCGCGATATGCCAAATTACGTGAATCACATGGAACCCCTGGGTGTTCACAGTGAACTGTTAGGTCCTTTGTTGCTTGTTCGCGGATGATGACATCGTCGTGCAATTCAATGGAATGGAAGATCGTTTCGAGGTTATGGTAGCCATCCTCGCGTTTACCTACGACATCCAGATAGAGATTAATTTTCGCATGGGCACGAACCCTTATCTCTCGCACAATTTCTGTCCACTACTCCCGTAATTCTGACAAAGGAATGATTTCGATGTCCTCTGTTAGAAATGGTTCGGGGTCAAACTTGCTATCGCTAATCTCGACGTTCAGTTCAACTTTGGCAATTTTCACGGCGACCCGTGTTTGTTCAAGGGGGCGTTCGATTTCTACTTTGTGGGGCCGGAGGATACCGCTCACCTCACGATAGTCAGCGAAAGTGGCGCGTTGTTCAAGGGTGCCGTTCTCATCGTGGATATACCACTCTGTAACTCGTGGTTCATCCTCGCGAATAAAAAGCGTGATTGTCTCCACATGTCCAGTTTGAATACCCGGACGCTTAATGACAAATTTTGCTCCTGAGCTTTCGACGGATATAAAGTCAGCAGTGCGTCCATCAAGGAACGGATTGGCGAAGATCGCACTCAGGACATCTGACACACGTAGATCCACACCGAAAATTTCTCGCAGTGCCCCGTCCGACAGGGGTCCGGGATACGCTTTCTGTTCGTTGAGAAGAACGAGTACGAACTGGTTCTTGTCCTGATTAGCAATCACGACGGCGCGTGTTTCGTTCATTGCTCCAAGGGCTTGGATATGGAGCAGTTCTCCACCGTTCTCCGATTTCTTATACCACAACAATTCTCGGAGTTCCTCGCTCCGTTCACCTTCCTCAATCCTTACTGCCATTCGGGTGATCTTTAGGGAGCCCGTCAAATCGTATCTTGCTTGCAGTGTGTTGAGGATAGCATCCAATTCCGCACGGGTCGCGGGTGACAATTCAATCGTGGTCGTACTACTGATGCACCCTACGAACGCAAGGAGAAGACAGAACACATAAATTTTTGTCCATGTAGTTGCGTTGCGCTTTTCGATTTTTAAAGTTTCCTTGCGGGTCGATTGGGCGAGTTTCATACTTGAAGTGCCTTTCCGTAGAGTCGCACCTCCGAGCGCAAGCCTCTATAGGAGACCTGCGGGACAATGTTTCAGGCTTCGTTTTCGCGACTCGTGATACAAAATATAGCATCTTAAAGGACTTCTGACATCGATTTCTCGACGATGTTGACGGCTTCTTCAACATGACCGGTGTTGATATTGAGCGGTGGTAAGAACCGGAGGACATATTCGTTGGTGCAAATGGTGACCAATCCGTTCTCAATACATTTCGCCGCGATCGGTGTCGCATCGACTTCCATGACTAAACCACGGAGCAAACCTTTGCCGCGTAC
Source organism: Candidatus Poribacteria bacterium (assembly GCA_965208635.1). Classification (GTDB taxonomy): domain Bacteria; phylum Poribacteria; class WGA-4E; order WGA-4E; family WGA-3G; genus WGA-3G. The sequence continues at coordinate 1,569,977 of OZ242349.1, read as the reverse complement.
CTCTTTGATCGGATACTTATCCTTTAGTTCCATCAGCCCACCAGCAAGGTAATTCCCCATTTTAACGGCGTTCACGGCGAGGTTCTCTTCGAGAATGGTTCTGATGGTTGTGGATGCCGCCGCGGAGACTAACGGATTTCCGCCGAATGTCGCGGCGTGGGTCCCGGGCACAAAACTTTCTGCTATGTTTCGTTTCGCCAACATCGCACCGATCGGTACACCGCTACCGAGAGCCTTTGCCATCGTAATTACATCTGGCACAACGCCGTAGCTTTGGTATCCGAAAAAGGTGCCTAATCTTCCCATCGCTGTTTGGACTTCGTCGAAAATGAGTAGCAGATTATGTTTGTCGCACAATTCTCGTAACCCTTGGAGATACCCATCACTGGGGATGTTAACGCCCCCCTCGGACTGGATCGGCTCAACTAAAATGGCGCACGTCTTTTCACTGATAGCGGCTTCGGTTGCTTCGAGATCGTCGAACGGTACGTATTTGAAACCTTCGAGCATCGGTTCAAATCCGACGTGATATTTCGTTTGTGCAGTGGCAGTGATAGTCGCCATCGTCCGTCCATGGAACGAATTATCCATCGTGATGATTTCATAGGCATCTGTTCTACCACTATCCTTGGCGTATTTCCTCGCCAACTTAATTCCCGCTTCATTTGCTTCGGCACCGCTGTTGCAGAAGAAGCATTGGTCCATATCGGAGTTTTCGATAAGCAACTTCGCGAGTTCTGCCTGCGGTTGGATATAGTAGAGATTGGATGTGTGTAGCAGTTTACCTGCCTGTTCGCGGATGGCGGCGACAACCTTCGGATGACAGTGTCCTAAGCCGTTGACGGCGAGTCCGCCGAGGAAGTCGAGGTATTTCTTGCCATCGGCATCCCAGAGGTAGGGACCCTCGCCTTTGACGAATGCGAGACTTCTGTCACCGTAAGTATTGATGATATACTTCGTCGCCATTTCTTTAATTTCAGCAGTTGTCATTTTTCTAACTATGGCCTCCTGTTCTGCTCTCCATTTGCGCAAGCCTATAGAGGCTTGCGGGACAATGAGCAGGTTTCTGGTTAATCCGTGATTCTTCTGGGGATTTGTGCGTTTCTGGGTCTTTAAAACAGGACTTACGCAAATTGCGTGAAAAAGCAATATATTTCCCCACAAAAGTTGTTATTTCAGTGATTTAATCCCCTAAATTCCCTTATCCAGGAAACTTTAAGAGGAGGTGCATAAGTTCTATAAAATTACCAATTCGTGTAGGCACCGTCGTCGCGTTGGTAGCCGTGAGGCGGTCCATACTCTTGCGTTGAGACGTCTGCGAGTGCGTCTTCGTTGAATTCGATACCGAGTCCCGGGCGTTCAGGCGGTAGGAGATAGCCTGATTCCCACGGCACCTGAACCGGAAAAGCATCGGTTAGCGCGGACATCGGGGCACGTGGGAGTTCCTGCACGCCGACGAGTGACGATGACAAACAGAGATGCAGACCCGCTGCAGCGGATACAGGTCCCAACGGATTATGTGGTGCTATATAGATATAATGCGTTTCGCACCATCCAGCGATTTTACGCGCCTCTGTTAACCCACCAGCAATGCAGAGATCGACACGGCAATAATCCATGAGTTCCTCCTCGATGACTTCTCGGAACGTCCACTTGCTGTCAAATTGTTCACCGACTGCGAGTGGCACAGAGGTCTGCTGCCGAAGCCGTCTGAGACTCGCGGGGTTCTCGGCTCGAAGTGGGTCCTCAATGAAAAATGGATTGTACTGTGCGACCTTGTTACAGAAATCGAGGCTGTCTGCCGGATCGAGGCGGGTATGCACGTCAATCAGTATTTCGAGATCATCGCCTAACGCCCGACGAACGGCTTCCACCTGCTTAAGGGTATTTCGGATGGCGCGTCTGGGTTCAAACCGTCCCCCGCTGTCGGAATGATCAACCACACTCCAGCGGACGAACTTCCAACCGGCTTCGTAGGTTTGCCTGCAGCTCTCGATGATTGCATCAATTGAGCCACCACCGTTATGCGGATAGCAGACGACTTTGTCTCTCGTGCGTCCTCCCAAAAGTTCGTAGACAGGGACGTTCAGTGCCTTTCCTTTGATGTCCCAAAGTGCGATGTCTACAGCACTCACTGCCGCGGATTGGACGACACCCCCGGGGAAGAAGCCACCACGGAACATCACTTGCCATAGGTGTTCGATTCGGAACGGATCTTCGCCGATGAGAAACGGTTCAAATGAGCGAACGACTTCGGCTAAGGCGAGTGCGCGACGGCGGAGACCGCCTTCACCGACACCGTAGATACCGGCATCGGTTTCGACCTTCACAAAAAAATAGCCGTCCGCTGAAGCAAAAGATTTCACATTCGTAATCTTCATTTTTTAATTGGTTGCTCCTGGTCCGCTCTCCATTACACTACGAGCGGGTTTCTGGTTAATTTCCACTGGGTTTGAGAGTTTTGACGTTTCTTTTATCTTTGAAACGTTAAACCCAAACCATAGCCTGCAACAACGGCGCAGGCGGATATAGGGAGAGGCACGTGAATGAACAAATCCACTTTACCAAACCGCAAGGTATAATTAAAAATCCTACACTGCATCCAATGTCGGTGTATTGTCCTGACAGTGAACCGGACGGAAGAGCGTCTGGCGTTTGAACGGCATCTCTTCGACATGATTCGGATGCGGTTCCCACTTATGCCATTTGTTTCCGACTGTATTATAGCAGTGGAAAAGCGCGACCCGATCAATGGATTCATCTGTCCATCTCGCACCCGTGTGCGTGATTGCCTCTGTAAAGATAAGCACGGAGCCGGCGGGACAGGTGTAATCCTCCCACAGCGGTGAATTGCGATCTTTCGTTGATTGGGGTGCAGGAAACGCGCCTTTGTGACTTCCCGTGAGGAACATCGTTCCGCCGCCACCTTTCTGGACGGGGTTGAGTTCCCAGACGACGCGCGTCAGTCCACTGTGTGCGCTGTCATGGTGTAGATGGTAGGTATGCGAGTTGCCGGGGAAGTTGAGCATCCCACGCCCGCCGTGTGGACTGAAATTGTCGTGTCCGTTCGGACGAATCGTTAGGAACGTGCCTTCCAATCGGAATCCGTAACAGTTTTCGTTCGCATAACCCGATGTAAGGAATTCGTTCATGAATCCGAGCACAACTGGATGATCGGTCAGCGACTCAAGAGGACCACCGATGGGGGAGCGGTGGTGTTCAGGAATTATTGATTCGGGTTCCTGTTTGAGTTGATAACAGAATTCGCGCATCTCTTTAACTTCGGTTTCGCTGAGTACGCCTGGGAACAGGAGCCATCCGCGGGTATCAAAGAGAAAGCGTTGTTCTTCCGTGAGTGGGATCGGTGGTAGATTGTCAGCATTCGTCGTAGGATTCGGCATGATTCTCTTCCTTGTTGAAATAGTTGTTAGTTATCACTTATGGGTTGTCAGTTAAAAGAGGTCTCTGGTTCGTCAAAACCCTTCTTTAACTGACAACTGAGTACTGACAACTGATAACTATTCATACAAACGTTCGTCTTCTAATGATAGCCAAGTGCCGTAATCGCGCGGCATATCCCTTATTTCACCCAAACCGGCTTCAGCGCGCCACCGCAGCAGTGGATGCTCTCGGTTTTTTTGGGGTAGTTCGACGCGTGTACCGTAGACAGCGGACTCAAAGATTCCCATGAGAATCTCAATGACATGGCGACCCTCTTCGCCGTTAGATTCGTGTTCACGGTCCTCGTCTAATGCGTTCACATATTCGTCGACGAAGCAGTAATCGTCGGCGTTCGCTCCCTTGTCCGGATCAAAGTGCTCTGGATAGATAGATGCGAGTGTCTCCCACTGGTCGTGCGTGCCGTCGGGGACGAAATGCGGTGTAGGTAGCCACCACGAACCTTTCAACTCCGACCAGAAGAGTCTGCCTTCGGTACCGTAGAGTTCCATGACGTACGCATCGGTGTCCACCTTCGGGAATCGGTGCTGGATGAGGGTACCGGTGACATTTCCGTCGAATTGGAGCGTTGCTGTGGCGTATTCGCCTGCGACTGTGCCCATACCAGCGGGTGAAGGGAGCACATCGTCGTGTTCGATGGAACGTCCGCCTGTCGTCGCTTGTGCTACAACACTTCTACACCTCCCACCGAAACGCGTCATGTTGTTGACGACATGTGTTCCGATGTTCATTAATCCATAACCGGCGTAGTAGCCTTTTCCGCTGGCGTAGATGTAACGGAGGTCGCCAATTTTTCCTTCGTCTAATGCTTTTGCGACTGCCTGCATCGACGGGCTGGTGCGCCGTTGATGATGCACAGCGACGCGAGCATTTTTTTCTTTCGCCTTCGCGAGGACTTCATCCGCTTGAACGAGATCGATGCAGAGTGGTTTCTCTACCTCAATGTTAACGCCGTGTTCAAGGACACGCATACAGAGCGGATAGTGTGCCTCTGTTGCTGTGGGAATTGCGACGATATCCGGAGCCGTCTGCTGGATCATCTCATCTAAATCGGTGAAATGTGCGGAGACGTTCACGATGTTGCCGAGGGTTTCTAACCGCTCTTCGACGAGGTCGCAAAGTGCGACGATTTCAGTGCGTGGATGTACGTGATATGCTTTTGCTGCTGAGGTGCCGCGACTCCTGCACCCTAATATAGCAACACGATAAGTTTTCATTTTTTTAACTATGGGCTCCTGGACTGCGCTCCATTCCATTACGCGCAGGTTTTTGATTAATTCGTGACGCTTCTGCGGATTTGTACGTTTCTGTACTTGAAGTCTCGTACTGGTTCTGACAATGATTTGATAATGTTAATCTATTTTGCGTCTGCTGTCAAGTTTTTTATTTGATCTCAGTATTCCACTGCTCAGCGCGTTTCATGAATACCAGCGGATCCTGCAACCATTCTCCATAACCGATGTTTTTGTTATCTGTCAGGTAGTCAAGTTTTTCATCAATACAGGTGGCGAGATCGGCATCTTCAAGGGCAAGCGTAAATCCGCCATACTCTATCTGCTCATCAAATGCGGTGACGATAAGTTTGCCATGTGAGGCGTGCGCGGCCTCCTGACTACCAACCTCACCCCGCGCAATCGCATCAATACGACCCGCGACGAGTGCCTCAAGCAACTCCGACTCTCCCAAGACCTCACCAAGATAGATGACCTGTGGCAGGGATTCCGTGGGTGGATAGAGGTGTTGCCTATCCGATAGGTTTGGAGAGGCATGAGCAGCTGTAATCGTGTAAGCCGCTGTGCCATCGGCAACTACAGTCTTATCACGCGTCTCAACCCGGGTGCCCGATAGCAGGACACCGTCAGCATCAACGAACCCGGTGAGTTGAAGTAAACGCGCCTCGCCCGTCGTGCCGGGCAATGCCCCAACGCGAACTTCACTGTTGAGTGCTGCATGCGTAGAGAGACGTTCCGCGTCTTCAGCACGAACCAAAAGCGTTTGCCGAAACTTGATGTGTCCGGATGTAAAGGTGACGGCGGGCATACCTGTGGCATCTTGCCTCCGAGATTCCAGAATGGTGATGCCGCCCCCGATAATATCATACGTGGGTTCAGCGGACTTTAGCCAGATACCGTCCCATTCGGCGATAGCCGTTCGAGAGAACGTCAAACCCGCCCCTTCCATCGCTTCAAGGGCTGTCAATAGATCCGCTTCGTAACCGAGGTGTGTATTGAACGCAGTCGAGGCGGGGTCTTCTTCGGCACTGTAACTAATGGGTGCGAAATGGGCATAAAAGCCGACCTTCAACACGCGGGTTCCATCGGTACAAGTGCCCGTGGCTGTTCCTTTTTCTGGCGTAGCGATTTGTCGCGCCTTCTCGCAACCTAAAAGCATTGTTGTTATGAATATGAGTAAAATAAAAAGTCGAAAACGCATTGAAATCCTCCTACTTTAACTTGCGTTTGACATACGCGACTTTCAGAGTATTCAGAGTAAATGTGAAAAAATGATATGACAAGAAAAGGCTATGAACCCGCGTCGTGACTGAATTATTCGAGTTTTTTTAAAATGCCTTTAGAAAATTTACTCTGAAGTTTTCTGTAGAACGTTAGTCTTGTGTTTTGAGTTTCCCCCATATTGTCGTCAAAAGGGACGACTGGGGTGAGACCGGCAAAGCAAACACTGGATCGAACCAATCGGCGTTGAAATTATCTCCCTGACGGTGTGTGAGTTGTTCTGGGACACCGCCCTCCAAGGCGACTTTGAAGAGGTCTCTGACGCCACCAACCCCCTTGTTGTAGATGAGTTCATTCCCATCCGGTGACCAGGTAGGGTTAAACACTGCCGCTGGTCGGTCTCCAGCATCAATAACTTTCCTGAGTCCGCCCCCGTCTCGGTTCACAATATAGATACCGATAGTATGCCCTACCTTTTCACCTTTCTCTATCGTATCATCCGAAGCAAAGGCTATCTGAGTACTATCGGGGGACCAGGCAGGGTCAAACATCCATATCCCTCCGAGAAGGAGTTCCTCTTCTACATGCGTTTGTAGATTGATAATCTGGACCCGGACGTTCGGAATTCTGAGATTTCCGTTTTCAGCCCAAGCAAACTTGCCTGCCATAAAGGCGATCTCAGCACCGTTGGAAGACCACGCGGGCCATAAGCCGTCCGTGAGTTCTTCCTCATCCTTTCCATCAATTGAGGCGGTGTAGATAGAGAATGTGTGAAATCGATGATAAGCCAGTGCTTTTCCATCAGGCGACCACGTTGGGAATTCTCTGCCTATTAATTTTTTGAATACTTGGTGTGCATTGGTTCCATCTGCATCCATAAGATAGAGTTCCTCTATCCCGCCTCGATCCGAGGTGAAAAGAATCTGCTCACCCGTCGGGGACCAGACAGGCGCGGAATCCCGGGCACGGTGCTGGGTTAAGTTTATCTGATCAGAACCGTCCGGATTCATAAGATAAATCTCAAAGTTGCCATCACGCCGTGATGTAAATACGACTTTGGGAGTTTCTGGGGCTTTTGCAAGAACGGCGGAGAGGGGAACAAAAACGAGGAATGCACTAAGTGCGTAACATGAGAGTTTCATCATGGGGCTACCACGGAGGCTTCGGTTATTCATCCGCAAGATAAAATTAAAATTCCTCAATGCGAATCTGTTGGTTGGGTTTGATGTTCTTGCGTGTGCTGATAGCACCACTGGGCCACTTCACTTCGATTGTCTCAATGATAGTATCGTCGTTTATGCCAAAGATGGCGGTGAGTTCGCTTTGTGAGCAGTAACTGGAACCGCTCTTGACTGTGTGTGTCTGTGTCCCTAATGCGGATGTTATGCGGATCTGCGCGCCGATGCCGTCTCGGTTACTCGTTTGACCGACGAGTTGAATCTTAATCCATGTGTTGCGGTTACCACCGTCGTTTCGGAAGAGATGCGCGGGTCCGTTGGAGGTGGTAACGAGCAAGTCCCAGTCGCCGTCGTTGTCGATATCGCCATAGGCACCGCCCCTACCAACCATCGGGATTGCTAAATCCGAGCCGACTTTATGTATGGCATCGATGAATTTGCCTTGAGAATCGTTGTGAAATAGATGTGGCGGTTGCGCGTAGGTGACTTGGCTCTGAATGGCATTGATGTCGGTTTCAACGTGCCCGTTGGCGGTGAAGATGTCGAGGTTGCCATCGAGATCAAAATCGAAGAAGAAGCATGCGAAGGTAAGCGTCAGTAAAGTTGCATTTCCGATATGCGCCGCAGGGGCATCGTCGATGAAAAAATCACCTTCGTTGTGATAAAGGTTGAGCATCTCGTTAGAGAAATTGCCGATGACGAGGCTCTCCTTGCCGATGTGATCATAGTCTGCGGCATCGATACCCATGGCACCGGTTGCGACACCGCTTTCGTTGTAGGCGATCCCTGCGAGCATTCCGGTCTCGATAAAGGTGCCGTCGCCGTTGTTTTGATAGAGTTTGTTGGGTTGTGTGTCGTTCGCCTCAAAGATGTCCGGTAAGCCATCGGCATTGTAATCGAAGATGCAAACACCGAGTGATTTGCTCGTGTCGTCCTCAATCCGTGCGATACGGGAGACATCGGCGAAGGTGCCATTACCCCGATTTCTGAAGAGTTTGCTGGACTGTCCTACATAGGATTCGGGCGTACAATAGGATTTATTGATACCGTCGAGAGTGCAGAACAGATCGTTTTCTATACTCCACTCGACGTAGTTGGCAACGTAGAGATCGAGGTGGCCGTCCTTGTTGTAATCGAACCATGCGCAACTTGTGCCGAAACCGGGGTTGTGGATACCGGCGACTTCTGTAACGTCAACAAATATACCATCACCGTTGTTTTGGAAGAGCCGATCGGTTTCCAGAGTGCTGATATAGATGTCTGGATCACCGTCGTTGTCGTAATCGGCGACAGCGACACCCATACCGTAAAACGGTGTCGCGAGACCTGCGGATTCAGTGACATCGGTGAAAGTGCCATCCCGATTATTGCGGTAGAGTGCCATCGTTTGCCGTTTCTGGGTTGAGTTGCCTTCCCAATCCTTACCATTGATGAGTAGGATGTCCTGCCAACCGTCAGTGTTGTAATCGATGAAGGCGCATCCTGAGCCCATGGTTTCGGGGAGATATTTTTTACCAAAGGCACCCGTGTTATGGACGAAGTCAATGCCTGCTTCGTGTGTGATGTCGGTGAACTGTGGCAGGGTTTGTGCAGTAGTGCTTAGCGTAACGAGCAGGGAACAGGAGAATATCAGTATACAGAAGAAGGCGAGGTTGGAAACCTCGCCAGCGGGGCAAAGTGTGTGAAACGCTGGGTGCGGCATCTGTTTCATCTTCATACAGGCACCCACCTGTCCTCTTCCCATGAGGTTTGGATCGCAGTTTGCACGTCAGCGACTGCGGCGGCTTCTCGGAAACTGGGGTTTCCCTGTTTTCCTGTGTGGATGGCTTGCAAAAACTGGGACGCTTCGATTGTCTTCAGGTCGTCGTAGCCTAATCCTACGGCGGGACCGGGATTAAAATAGCTGTGAAACGGGTGGCTCGGACCGCTTAAGACGCGGGTGTATCCGTCAGGGTAACCCTCCTCGGCAGGGAGGTACACCTCAAGTTCGTTCATCTGCTCGAAGTTCCAGCGCAACGCACCCTCTGTACCGTGCACCTCAAACGCCATTTCGCATTTCGGACCGGTGATAACCCTACACGCCTCCAATGTGCCTCTGACGCCGTTCTTAAAGCGTACTAATGCCCCGACGTAATCTTCGTTCGTGACGGCATCCGTTTCGCCATCCGTACCGAGGGTGAAGTGTGTGCCACTCCCTGCTGTTGCTACAGGACGTTCCGGGATAAATGTCTCCTGTTGTGAAACGACGCTGTCGATACCACCGACGATGAAATGTGCCATGTCGATGACGTGAGAGAGTAAATCGCCCAACGTTCCCAATCCGGCGATCTCCTTCTGAAATCGCCATGAAAGGACTGCGCGTGGATGACTCGCATACCCCGCAAGAAATCTACCACGATAGTGGGTTAAGGTGCCGAGTTTTCCCTCTGAAATCAGTTGGTGTGCGTATTGGACGACGGGTGCCCATCTGTAGTTATAGCCGACACAGGTGAGTACCCCTGCACGCTCTGCAGCGGCATAGATTGCTTTCGTTTCAGTTGGGTTCCGTCCGACGGGTTTCTCACAGAAAACGTGTTTTCCTGCGGCTGTCGCCGCTTCGACGATTTCAAGGTGCATACTGTTCGGTGCAGCGATGTTGACGACCTGTACGTCTGCGTCATCTATAACGTGTCGGTAGTTAGTCGTTGTGCGTTCAAATCCGAAACGTGTTTTCGCTTCAGTTGTGCGTTCAATGACATCATCTGCACAGGTGATGAGCTGAGGCTGGAGAGGACTATCGTGGAAACGGTCGCAGATTTGTTGATATGCGCGGGCGTGTGTCATGCCCATCCATCCCATGCCGATAATGCCGATGCCAATTGTCTGTTTAGTCTCCATTTTTCGTGTGCCTTCGTTACTTGCTTTTCAAGCGTCCCCATGTGGTTGCGAGTTTAGTTTTCGGATTGACAGCCCGTGCTTTTCCAGGCCCGCCATTCGGGATATTTGGACCCGTGATTTCGACATCGTCAAAGTGGGCTTGTCCATTTCCAACAAGGAGTCCAGTTTTTCCAAATTTCAGTGGACTGTGATCAATCGCGGTAAACACCTCATCGTCAATTTGAAATTCAAGTACGCGGCGCGAAACGGAGGCAGTCAGTTGATACCACCTATTAGCCTCGGGAATGAAATTAAATTCCCCGAGTTTCACACTTCGGGCTGGGGCTGGAGGTAATTTTTTAATGGTGATGAAACCAAATTCTTTCCAATCCGAAAGAATTTCAAATAAATACATGGAATGCTCTTTGTTCTCATAGTAGAGTACAAGTCCCAAAATGGCAAATTGTCCCTTAACTTTTATTAACTTCGCGCGGCAGGCTACAGCATAGTCCTGCCAGGTAACATCACCTGTCACCCAAATACTGAGTACATTGTGTTCAGCGTTTTCTCCGACAACTTCACCGGTATCAATCCACCATTCTTTTTCCTCATTCGATCCTATGGATTCCCATTCTTGAGTGTTATTGTCCTCAAAGCTATCTTTCCAAGTGCCTGCCAGCGCGAATTGGTTCAGGGCGATGATGCAAACAATAAGCCCGGAGATGAAAAATTTTTTAATCATGGTTTTCTCCTTTGCGCGAGAGAAACCTGTCTCACGTGTGTTTGTTAACACAAGGGCATTCAATTTTAAGCATTTATTAGATTTTGAGCGTTGTATTGGGCGGTCCGGAGCGGTTAGGAAACCGCTCCTACCAGATCCGGGGATCATGATCTAATTTTTCTTAAGTTTCCCCCATGTGGTTGCGAGTTTGGTTTGTGGCTCGACGGGACGTGCTCTTCCCGGACCGCCATCGTTGATATTCGGACCTGTGATTTCGACATCATCAAAGTGAGCTTGCCCATCTGCGACAACAAGTCCTGCTTGTCCGCCTTTCAAGGGTTCATCATCAATAACAGTGAATATCTCGTCATCAATTTGAAATTCAAGTCTGCCGTCTTCGTGAACGGTGGCAGTTAGGTCATACCACGTATCGATTTCGGCATCAAATGCATAGACGACGGGAAACCAGTTATCTGGGAGTGCTTTGACAATTCGGGCGGTGCCGAAGACGTAGTCTATAAAAAAAAGATAACGGGTATCCTCCTCGCCTCTGTCGTGAAGTGTCAATCCGATACTTGGCGGTTCGTTTTTATCTTCGACTAACTTTGCGCGGCAGGAGAGAGAATAGTTTTTCCATGTGAGTTCACCGGTGATCCACAGACTCATGAAACCGGGCAGAAAGATTTCGCCAACGGCTTCTCCATCGTCAATCCACCATTTTTCAACCTGTCGGTCGATATTAAAGATTTTCCATTCACGGGTGTCTTTATCTTCAAAGTCGTCGCGCCACGTTCCCGCGAAAGTGGGTTGCCAGACTTGGACTGAAAAACAGATGATTGTAATGATTGCGAGTATGGGTGTTAGTTTTCTCATTTTAGGTTTCCTCCGTGATTATGCACTGTCCATCTGGATCTGCATAGGGACAGGAACAACAGTGTTCGAGATTCTTTTCATAGACCCCACGCTGCAAGGCTAAGATTTTTTCCTGCCACTGTTTCTGAGCTTCTTGCAATTGTGCTGGGCTAAAGTGCATCTGCTCCCACTGACCGTGCTCAGTAAAAAAGAGATTAATTGTCACGGTCGATTGATTTGGATAACGCCGATGCACGAGTAGACTGTAAAGTTCCATTTCTGGATCGGATGTATCTAAATTTTGAGTCTCGTCGGTTTTATAATTAATTATCTGATAGTTTCCTGTTTCATCTTTAAAGAGTCTGTCGAACCTGCCATCAACGATATGTCCGTTGATGGCTGCGTGAATGTGCTGATTGGTTTGAGTCCTGGATGCGGAGAATGCCGTTTCACCGAGTTCGGAATTGATAAAATTATGAACGTGCTGTAGAAGGGAACTCCGATTCCCGACTTTCGATTCAGCCGTTACTTCGGGATAATTTTCAAGTGCTTCATCAATTGTTGTGTCAAGGTCTTCCATGTCTGATCGCCGTCTTATTTGTGAGAGCGTATAGCGGAGAGCGGCGTCTGCCTCGTCTTCATCTTGATCCAATTCTTCTTGTCCATTTACCGGAATTCGCAACACGTTTTCCAATTGATACCGCAGCGGACAGCGTGCATAATTAGCGAGTTCAGAGACAGAAAACGCGGCGGAAGTACCGGTTGATTCCAGTTTCCGTAGTGGCTCAGGGAAATCAACAGGTGTTATTTCGTCAGAGGTTTTGTCCGTGGACCCAATGTCAACGAGTGCTCGAGAAATCGGAATTTGAAGTGGAAAAGAGAGAACGCTTGTGCGATTATCTGCGAACACTTCCAAAGCAACGGGTAGGCTCAGTGAACCGTCTTCTTCGCCGATGTTGAGGTGTTCGTGAAGCCATTCAAGCATTTGTTGTGGTTTACCAGTGGCTGGAAGGGTTCCTGATAAGATGAGCCGATCTTGCGCGCGTGTCGCACCTACATAGAATAATCGCTTCTTTTCAGCGGTCTCTCTCGCACTACCCCGATTTTTGATGTGGGCGACAATTTCCGGTTCCGTTTTCCTATATCCATCATCTGGCTTAAGCGGACTAAAACCGATACCAAATACCTCATCAATGAAAGGTTCTCTGTCGATCTGCGCTCCCCGATCAAGTCTTGGAAGTATGACGATAGGAAATTGAAGTCCTTTAGCGGCGTGGATGGTCATAATTCTCACGGCGCCACTGCTTGCCTCGATAGGTGCCTGCCCCTCTTGAGGTTCCTCCGTTATTAAAATATCCAGAAATTCGATAAAATCTGGGAGGGTCCGTTTGTTTTCATCTCCGTCAAAATTTCTCGCAAGTTCCAAGAGTTTTTGGTAGTTTGACCACCGTTGTTGTCCCTGTTTCCCGGTTTTCAACGTTCCGATCATTCCTGTTTCATTAACGATGGTTACGATGAGTTGGTTTACAGGCATTCGGTGCGCGAACTGACTGTGCCTTTTTAAAGTGGCTATCGCGGTGCGAAGATTATCAGAGTGTATTTGGTATTTCTGCGCTTTGTCCCAGAAATTTGCCGCTTCCTGTAGTGAAATTTCGTAGAGTTCGGTGTCGGAGATCCCGAAAGCGGGGCTGCGGAGGACGGCAGCAAGAGAGGTTTGGTTTTCTGTTGGCTCATTAAGGAAATTGAGGTAGTTCCAGATATCGTAGATTTCCTGTCGTTGATAGAAGCCAACACCGCCGGTGGTGAGATGCGGGATGTCCGCTTCAAGCAGGGCGTTTTCAATGTCAGGGAGATGCCTTCTACTTCGGATAAGGATAGCAATGTCGCCGTACGCAATTGGACGCTCTCCTTCCGCTCCATTCTTGCCTCGTTCTGAAATGGTAGCCCCACTCCCTCTCATGTTTTTGATGTGCTGTGCGATGAGCGTGTATTCATCTGCTGAATCCTCACCCTGTTTTCCGAGAAGAATTTCGACTGCACCGTTTGTTTTGACCGGTCGCGCTTGGGTAAGGGCTTCATATTCCACCTCAAAATCATTTTCACTCCCATCACCCATCAAGTGGTTGAAAAAGTAATTGACGAACCCAACAGGATCACGCAAGGATCGGAAATTCTCTGTGAGGCGGATATCGCTATTTTCGTTGCCATCGATGATTTTTTGCTTTGTCTTTTCAAACACGCGGACATCTGCGCCGCGGAACCCGTAGATACTCTGTTTTGGGTCGCCGACGATGAAGAGGTTCGCGCTTTGGAGTTCGTTTGTCAGCAGCATCACCAACTCGTACTGTAATTCATTTGTATCTTGGTATTCGTCTACCATGTAGTATTTATGCCGTTTGATTAACGTCTGTCGGATTTCTTTGTTGTTTCGGAGGAGATCACGGGTTCTCAGTTGCAGGTCAGTAAAATCGAGCTTACCTTGCGAGAGTTTGGCTGTTTGGTACTCGGTGGAGATTCTTTTATAGAGCGTGAGCAGGTCACGGGTTGTAGAAATTAAAAAGTCGTCGTCGGTTTCAACTTCGTCTTTTTCTTCTTCAGAGAGTGGTAGTGCTTTAATTTTTTTCGCGGCGGATACCAGTCTATTGATTTCAGTATCGATATCCGTCGTATCAACACCGGTACCGATGAAAGCGGATATCGCGATGTTACCATTTTTGATTGTAATAGGAATCGCAATTTGTTTGAGTAAATTCGGCACTTCAGACGAATTCGGGTTTTCCGCATATACAATTTCTAATTGTTGGGTCAGGTCTCTAACGGCCTCTGCCTTTTTGCCTTTTGCGATCTGCAAAACAGTATTTAGACATCGGATGAATTCTGCGACATCAACTAACGACATCAGTTCTGTAAGCATACCTTGTTTCCAGGATTCACGTATTTCCGCCTCGTTCTGCTCACCGTAGATGTCTCGCATGAGTTGCGCTACCACATCACGTTGATTTATCATGGTGGCGAAGAAATCCACCAGTCTCTGCTGACCTCCGTAGCGTTGTAAGAGTCGAGTGAGTTCTGGGCGGTGTGGATCGTTAAGGTTTGTGGCGATGTCCCTGAGGGTTTCCCGAATGATTTGCTGTAGTGAGAGTTTCTGGTCGATGCCTTGTAGGATGCTGAAGTTGGCTGGGACACCTGCTTGGAACGGGAATTCTCGCAGGATACGTGAGCAGAATGCGTGAATTGTTGAGATGTGTGCCGTACTCATCTTTTCGCGAAAACCGTGTAGCGAATTGTTCTGTTCTGAATCATCACCGTCTTCTTGAGGGGACAGTTCTTCAATAATTCGCTCCTTCATCTCGGCGGCGGCTTTCTCTGTGAAGGTGATGGCGACAATTTCTTGCGGATCCACGTTCCCTTCACGCAAAATTTTGAGGTAACGGTCGACCAATACCGTGGTTTTTCCGGATCCAGCACCGGCGGTTACACAGATGTGTCTATCTATCTCAAGGGCTTGTTGCTGACTCGGTGTTAGTCTCATGGGAGTGGAATAACTGCGTCTGCTGATATTGATAATTGCACGGTGTCTCCGGGCTTTTTTGTTTCTATGCCGGGATTGTAGTGGACGGCTTTAAGAGAAATGTCTGCGGAAGCCATCAGTTGATATTCCTCTATCCTGCCCAGATAGTTGACGGCAGTAACTTTCGCCGTTATCCTGTTTTCGATGAGGTCTCCGCTATTCTGATCACTGTCAATAATGAGTGCCTCTGGTCGAATGGAACACTGCACAGGTGTCCCGGGTGTGAGTTCGTGATAAACGGTTGTAGCTTGGAGTGTTCCGGTAGGTGTTGCTATTGTAGCACTACCGTTTGATGCCTGCTCGACCGTACCTGAAATAAAGTTGGTTTCTCCGACGAAGCTTGCAACAAAAGCGTTCTTTGGAAACTGGTATATTTCACGTGGAGTGCCGACTTGGATGATAACACCGTCCTGCATAATTGCCATCCGATCCGCCATAGAGAGAGCATCCACCTGATCGTGCGTGACGTAGAACATTGTAATGTTAGTGCGGTCGTGGATTTGCTTTATTTCGTCGCGCATCTGCTGTCGGAGGGCGGCATCAAGGTTACTAATCGGTTCGTCGAGGAGTAGGACACTCGGTTCAATAACGAGGGCACGGGCGAGGGCGATGCGCTGCTGTTGTCCGCCAGAGAGTGTGTTGACGGCACGGTCTCGGAAATCTTCCATCTGTACCATTTCAAGGGCACGCGCGATTTTTTCGTTTCGTTCCGTTTTTTCCAGTTTCCGTAGCGTTAACCCGTATTCAATGTTTTCGGCGACGGACATGTGGGGCCACAGGGCATAGTTCTGGAACACCATCCCTGTATTGCGCTGGTGGGGGGGCACGTCGTTCATGACGGTGTCATCGAATCGTAGTTCGCCAGTGTCGGGCTTGTAGAACCCGGCGACAATTCGGAGAAAGGTCGATTTACCGCATCCAGACGGACCGAGAAGGAAGAAGAATTCACCCTCCTCGATTTTCAGGCTCACGTCGTTGACTGCAATCGTCGTGTCGAATGCTTTTGTAACATGGGTAAGTTGAACTGCAACTGCCATAATAGTTATTGGTTGTCGGTTATCGGTTGTCGGTGAAGTATTTTTCTTGTGAAAATTAATAACTGATGGAGAAGGAACTTAATCAATGACGGTAGCCTGTAGCCGAAGGCGAAGGCGGATTCTTGAGTGCAGCGTCTATTACACAAGATGGCTTGACAGCTCCCGTTAGGGTAAAAATTAAAAGTCTTTTACGCATCGAAATCCAATAGTGCTTCCAGATGAGAGGTGATACCATCGATCTGCGACACGGAGATCTTTAGGACTCCCGCCCCAACCGCCACCGCGTAGGATACGAAAGTTTTCGGTATCTGGGACGATTTCTCTGCCGAAGCGCGGGTTATTTTGTGGGCTGATGCTATAGAATTCACTGTTGTATTCATCAAAACACCACTCCCACGCATTGCCTGCCATATCGTAGAGATTATAGCCGTTGGGTGGGAAGCTGCCAACCGGTGCTGTCCACTTCCATCTATCCGCTCCGCCTACATTGCCGAAGTTGGCATCTGCATAAGTTATTATATCACCATTCGGGTATCGTTTGCCAGTCAGACCGCCGCGTGCGGCATATTCCCACTCTGCTTCGGTAGGCAACCGTTTCTTTGCCCACGCCGCATACGCAGTCGCATCGCGCCAGTTCACGCGAACAACAGGGGCATCGGGGGCATTGAACCGTGGGTTATGCGACAGCGGTGGCTGGGGGTAGCCTGTGCTCTGGACGAATTTCTGATAGCGTGCGTTCGTTACTTCGTGTATGTCCATGTAAAATGCATCGAGAGTGACGGTATGCACGGGTTGTTCGTCGCTATCCCCAGTAGTGGAGCCCATCTGAAACGTGCCTGCTGGGATCAGCACCATTGTGGCACCATCGACTTCAGAAATGATTTCTGTTGTTGGTTCAGATGCCCTCTTCTCGCTTTGTGTGCAGGCGGACATACCGACACTGATGATACTAATGAGAAGAATGCCCGCGGCTTTCATAACGCTTTGGCGATCTGTGTAGCGGTTTCGACGATCCAAGCCTGCTCTCTTTCATAAACCGTCCGCAGATCCAACCAAAAAAGACCGTCCTTGATTCTACCAATGACAGGGATTGTGGCATTTCGGAACTGCGCGGCGAGCATCTCAGCGGAAAACTCCGAAGGTTCGAGGACAAGTGCGATGCTCGGTAGCGTCTCAACAGGAAGGG
This sequence comes from Candidatus Poribacteria bacterium, assembly GCA_965208635.1. Lineage (GTDB taxonomy): Bacteria > Poribacteria > WGA-4E > WGA-4E > WGA-3G > WGA-3G. The sequence goes on along the minus strand of OZ242349.1, from coordinate 1,552,664 downwards.
CACCACTCCCAATTTGTCCATAGGTTTCCGATATCTGAATGCCGACTTTTTCGCCGAAGAGCGGTTCTAACTGCGCTTTAAGCTCGGTTGCAAGGGTGTGAAGTGCCTCTATGGATCGGGTATAGCGGTTGAGCATCGGGAATCGTTCAGTGAGAGCGGTATCCTCTGTGAGATAGAGTTGCAATGTCGCTGACAGACCGGCGATGATGAGTTTATCGACCCGAAGTGCCCGCATCATCGGATTTTTACGCATCTTTTCGATCCATTCTGCCTTACCGACAATAATTCCGGCTTGGGGTCCACCGAGCAGTTTATCACCGCTAAAAGTGACAATATCAACACCACTGGTGATCCGTTCTCCGACAAGCGGTTCATGCGGGAGTCCATAAGTCGTCATGTCAATGAGGGCACCGCTTCCAAGGTCTTCCATCGTCGGGATGCCGTGCTGTGTGCCGAGTTCCGTCAATTCTTCCATTGATGGCGTTGAAGTGAAACCGAGAATTTTGTAGTTGCTCGGATGCACCTTGAGCAATAGTCCTGTGTTTTCATTGATAGCATCGGCGTAATCTCGGAGATGGGTCCGGTTGGTGGTACCGACTTCACGGAGGATGGCACCGCTTGCCGCCATCACGTCGGGAATTCGGAACGCGCCACCGATTTCAATGAGTTCTCCTCGTGAGACGATGACCTCTTTACCGCGTGCCATCGTCTGGAGTGCGAGTAAAACCGCCGCGGCGTTGTTGTTGACGACTGTGGATGCCTCGCAACCCGTCAACTGCTGTAAAAGAGGTTCGGTGATTCTGTCTCGATGTCCACGATTACCTGTTGCGATGTCGTATTCGAGGTTAACGTAGTTTTCTGCGGCTTGCTGAATGGCTTCACAGGTAGCCGTGCTTAACAGGGATCTGCCTAAGTTGGTGTGTGTGACCGTGCCTGTCGCATTGACGACGGGACGCATACGGGCACCTATCTTTTCCAGAATTTTCTGATGTGTCCGCTCGGCGTATGCCGTCTGTTCCGGTAATGGCGTGTGGGTTCCACTCAGAATGTCGTTTCGAACATCAGCGACGACGGTGCGCAATGCCTCCGTCACAAGCGAACGGGCGTAGGTCGCTTGCAGGTCAAGCATTTCCTGTGTGTTCAGGAGTTTTTCGATGGCGGGCAAGTGCCGTAGGAGATTCTTTGTATCGATGTTTGTCAAAATAGTTTCCAAGGAATCAGTTTCTTTTAAACGAGAGTGACTTTAGAGCAACATGTTTTGTAGGATAGCATATTATAGGTGGATTGTCAAGTTCTACACTGGCATCGGAGCATATTCGTCCAGCAGACTTCTTAAAGTATTTGTTTTGTCCAAAATCTCGTGGCTTTCAAAGTTGTCTATCTCAAACAAACGTGGTAGCCGTTCATAGAGTTTCGGTAATCCCAAAATCTCTACAATCTGTTCTTGGATCCACTTGTCGTAGGCGATCGGATAGGTACGTCGAGCGATAAAAAGTGCTTGTAGGAATTCACGAAACGCATCGTAAAAGCGGTTAAAGCACTGGAAGTGAAGTCCACGATCAATGTAAAGGGGTATGTGGTCGAGATTGTTGAGACAATACTTCCGCACCATGGATAACCGATCGTGACGTAGGCTTTCATCGTAGTATGGCAACCACTTTGCCTTGAGTTGGTCGAGGTAATTGTTTCTCTGGTAGAGCGGAACGCTATAGACTAAATAATTGCCAATCACGAGTTCAAACTCGTCCGGTCCACCGACCCAAGAGTGTTCCGTTGGTGCGAAGTATCCATCGCTGAATTCGAGATCGACGTGTGCATATTTCCCGATGGCGGCGAGTTTTTGAAAAACAGGATCAGTCGTATAGAATTCGTCCCAAATTTTCTGAATATCTGCTTGTGCTGTGGACATGGCTTCAGGTCTGCCGAGGACAAGAATATCCAGACAACTGTCTCGACTTGCCTTGCCGCGGGCGCATGAGCAGATTAGACAGACGGCTTCAATTTCTGAAACTGCGGTGAAAAAGTCAACAACCCTCTCAGCAGCGTGTTGATGCTCAGGGGTTGGGTAGAGATTCATGACTGTATTTCTTGACTTTGTGCGGAAAATGGTATATACTGTATTTCTCGTGTATATTGCGTTGATGTTCTAACGAATCCAAACGTTGCAAATATGGTGCCTAATGAAAAATTTAGTGATAACGGAAGAAATTTGGAAAGAGGGCAATATGTATACGGCTTATTGTCCAGAGTTAGATGTTGCGAGTTGTGGAACGACGATTGAAGAAGCACAGAAAAATCTCCTTGAGGTCATTGAAATTCAACTGGAAGAAACCGCTCGACTCGGGACACTTGAGACGTTTTTAGAAGATGCCGGGTATGATTTGGATACTTCACAGCCGACCCTCCAGCTCAATAAGGAAGTAGTTGCCTTTAGTCAACGGACTGTACCTATTGGAGTTTCTTAATGTCGAGACTTTCGCCGACAGACTGGCGAACTCAAGTTAAAATCTTTGAAAGATTTGGGTGTCATCGTATTCGACAGAAAGGGACACATCTCATCTACCACCATCCTGATGCTAAACGGGCTGTGGTCATTCCTCGCTATGATGAAGTGCCGGTTACCATCATCAGAAATAATATGCGAACCGTCAACATGAGCAGAGAGGAATACTTTCGTCTGTTGGCAGAAGTCTAATTTTTCCCGTTCTACATTGCTAACTTTCCAATTTAATCGTCATATCTCTTTGCCCCGGCGCGGCGTGTTGGGTTTCAAGGGTTTTCGTTCAGTTCAAGCTATGTGCTGGTGTTCAGGGGTTGGATAGAGATTCGTAGCTATTGGTGTGTTCATGAATTCGTTGGCGTTCGCGGTTGACATCTGCATCTGCGCGGCGAGGGATACCCGTGATTGCATCGACGGATTCGTCTGCCTTGAAACGTAGATAGAGTTTTTGCGATTTGGCGGCGAGCGAAGGGTTCTTGAGGGCACGATAGCAGCGCATCATGTTGTAATGTGCGTCGAGATCTTCTGGATCGACGGTGAGCGTCTTCTGGAATTCTGCCAATGCGGTTTCGTAGTTGCGTTTCAGAAAGTGCATGCGTCCGAGTTTATTTCGGACACGGGTATCGCGTGGGAATTGCGAAGTAGCACGCTGGAGATGTTCAATCGCTGTGTCGTAATTACCGTACGCCTCCTGAATGAGTGCGTAGAAGTAGTGAACCTTCGCGCGATGTGGATTTTCGGGTTGCAATGTCTTTTGAATTTCAAATGCCTTTTCAAGCATCTCTTCTGCGCCTTGCATATCTCCTTCTTCGATTCTGGCTCTTGCCACGTTCACCCATCCATCGAGGTATGCTGGTTCTATCTCGGTTACTTTGAGGAATGCGGTCTCTGCGGCTTTCAGATCGCCCTGCAGGAGTAGCCCGATGCCATAGTCGTTCCACCGTTCGCGTATATTTTCAGACTTTGGTTGTGAGTCTATAGGTCGGGAATCGGAGTGTTTTTGCTGGGGTGTTTCTTCCGCTCCTACCGATACCTTTAAGGTTGCTTTGGTAGATGCCATTACGACGGTGGGTAGATTTGGGATCTCCTTAATTTTTCCTGCGACATCTGAGGTGTCACCCGTCCAGACCCATCTGCCGTCATCGTAGCCCTTATCTACTTGGAAATCTGTGTCCTCTGGGTCGCGTACGCCGGCATAAGCCCACTGTGTATGCCACCAATTGAATTTACGGTAATTGAGTTTCGCCTCCACTGTAAGGAGATTTCCACAATCCGGTGGGATTTCGAGTCGGTAGCGCGCGGTGTCAGCGGCACCCGGTGGAATCGTGTTTGAATAGAGGACGGTTCGGGTTGCCCAAGCATTTCGTTTGTTAATCAGGTTCCCGTGTGCATCCAGCATATAAGCGCGGTAAAAATGCGCGCTTGGATCAACGGGTCCGTTTCCATCGGGTGCGGCGATTCTGCCGTTCCAGAAGACGATTTTTCCGTTTTCGTCGGTGGCTTTCACTTCCAACCAGATGTCGAATGCGTCAATCGTGCCGGTTGGAAAACGGTGCCCAACACCTCGTGTGCGTACGACGACATCAATCCGTGTGTTCTCACCTCGGACGACCTCAATGCCGTCACGGGGGATCGGTGTGCCATCTGCGAAGAGATCCAGCGTTACCACGTCGTCCTGCAAAAAGTCTGTTACGATTTTGAGTTGCTCTGGATGTTGATTCACGAAGGGTAGTGCTGTGTTCGCAGCAGGGAATCGGTGGTTGTGGACCTTGCCGTTGATATTTCCCGCATCTGTGGAGTCAACGAGTGGCATGTGACAATCGACACACTTCTTCGCCGTTTCGGGATAGTAGAAGGACAACGCGCCTTGATGGGAGACACCGCTTTTCTGCCACTGATCATAGTCGTTGAAGCCTCGTAGCCATCGAAAGTTGTTGACAGGTTCGTCGAGATGTACTTTATGACAGGTGGAGCAAAATTCGGCGGTGTTTTCACGGTGAAACGGTTTCAGGAAACTCTTTTTGTGAGGCTCTGGATCCAGTCGAATGAGGTAGTTGTGCAAATTTCGGATAACAGGATTATCGCTGGCAGCGATGTCGTGAAGCGGTGGATATTTAATCACATATCCACTGTTCCCCATTGTGTCTTTGACTTTTTCGATGGAGTGGCACGCCGTACAGGCGAGTCCTGCTTGCGCGGCGGGTGTATGGAGGTTTTCACGAATGGGTCTGTCCATCACACCGTTGAGTAGGATTGCTGGATCGTGGCACCCCCCGCACCATTTGGAGGATTGGATACCGTTGACCTCTTGCATATAAATAATTGACTTGCGATACCACTGGTTATTGAAAGAAGAGAAATGGTGGGCAGATTCGTTCCACTGCCGATAGATATCTGGATGGCATCCCTTGGTGGCGCAGGTCTCCGATGTGAGAAAGAAATCAGTTGGAATCAGTGCACCTGTCTCTGTTTCGACGGATGCGGGGAAGAAGTGTCCTGTTGTGCCGCCGCCTTCCTCGTACATACTCGTGGGTGGGAGTGCAGGGTTTTCAACGAGGTACGTTTCATTCGGCAGGTAGTGTTGTGTGAGTTTCGCGGCTATCGGGAAAAGTAGAACAACAGCCAACACACCGATGCTAATTTTTTTGAATAGTGGCGTGAGGAATTCTTTGTCTCTTAAGAGGTGAACGCAGAGTAGAATGCTCCCCGCGCTTACGCTGACGATGTGTGTGATGAGTAGCCACCGATACGGAGTTGTCGCACCGACAACCATCAGATAGCCACCACTGATGATGCCAACGATTATTCCAATACTTCCTGCTTGTCCGAGTGTTGAAATTTCCTTCTTCTGAATATGAGTTTGCGAGTTACGCCGTAAATATTGATAGGTGTAGATACTAAATGGAATTATGAGAATGACACCGAGTCCGACGTGGAACAGAACATTGAAAATGTAAAAGAGCGTCGGTTCGCCGAAGCTGAACAGGTAGGCACTGTTTATGAGTAGAATGAGGAAGGCGCAGAAGAAGATTTTTCGCATTTTTTCTATAACCTTCAGTTTTCGATTGTCCTGTACGCACAGGATTCTATCCTGCTGTATAGCCCCCATCAATGGGTAAAGCGATGCCTGTAACGAAGGCGGACTCGTCGGAGGCGAGATATAGTGCGCCGTAGGCGATCTCTTCGGGCTGCGCGAGCCGCCGCATCGGGTGTCTGTCTGCGAGTGCCTTGTATTCCTCTGGCGTTTTGATAACACCGGCGACTAATGGCGTTTCAACGAAGCCCGGACAGATGCAGTTAACGCGGATATTATCCTCGGCGTAATCGAGTGCCATCCCGCGGGTGAGGTTTGTTACACCCCCTTTCGAGGCGACGTACGCGGCGCGAACGTCCGCACCGACGAGTCCGTAGATAGAGGACAAATTGATAATGGAACCACTCCCATTTTTCAACATAGCAGGAATCGCGGCTTTGGCACAGAGATAGACACCAGTGAGATTAACATCTAAACAACGACGCCAGTCTTCCTCTGGCAAATCGGCGACAGGGAGTCGCATCGCAATTCCGGCACTGCTGAGCAAGATATCGAGTTTTCCGTAGTTGTTAAGGGTCTCCTGCACCATACGCTCGGTGTTGGCTGAAGTTGTTACATCGGTTTGGACATAGATCGCTTCGTTGCCCGCATCTCGGATGGTAGAAACAGTCTGGTTCGCTCCGTCTTCATCGATGTCGGCGACGACTACCTTCGCACCGTGTTCAGCGAAAAGGATCGCTGTGGCTTTTCCGATACCGGATGCGGCACCTGTAGTGATGGCTACCTTGTCTTTAAGTCGCATATTTTTACAGCCCTTTTTCCGTCCATTCCGCGGGGTTCACTTCTATTTCGCCGATTTGGTTGCTGAGAACGCCGATGTTTTCGACCTCAAGTTCAATAACATCTCCCGGTTGAATCCAGCGGTCGAGTTCCCATCCACACCCTTTGCCGACGGTGCCGGAGCCTAAAAACTCGCCGGGATAGAGCGTCTCTGATTGTGAAACGAACGAAATCATTTCTTCAAACGAGTAATACATATCCGAAGTGTTGCCGTCTGCCCAAACTTCACCGTTGACTCTGGCGATCATTCGGAGGTTGTACGGATCGCCGATTTCATCTGGTGTAACGAGGCAGGGTCCCATAATATTGCTGTTGTCAAAGTCTTTTCCTTTCGCGGGACCGAGTGCCATGGTCATGTGCCGAAATTGAATATCCCGGGCACTGATGTCGTTGTAGATGGTATAGCCAGCGATGTACTCAGAGGCTTCTGCGACGGAGATGTTTTTCCCAGTTTTACTGATATAGATGCCCCACTCCAATTCAAAATCGAGTTTTTGGGTGTAGTTGGGCCAAGTGACAACGGCTTCGTGTCCGGTAATGGAGGATGGACTCGTGCTGCCGCGATAGTAGTTGGGTAGTTTGAACCATTCAGGCGAGATCTCTTTACCGGTAATCCGCGCGGCGGCATCCATGTGGGTTTTGAATACGCCGAAATCCCGCAGACTTGCAGGACGTGGAAACGGCGCGAGCAACTGCACATCAGCAACAGGGAAGACAACATCGGACAGGTCTGTACGTTCGATGTACCCTTGCGCGTCGGCAATGCAATGCTGCTCAAAGAATTGGGACATATCTGGGGCAACTGCAGTGAGGTCAATAATCTGGTCACTGTCGATCCACGCGCCGAGTTTTGGTGTAGTGTTCGTCGATTTGGTTTGAAAGGTAACGAGTTTCATAATTGTTCTGTTTTTAGGTGATTGTGCCTCCCTGTTAAAATGATTCTATAGCACAAATTATACGATAGATGCATTTAGAAATCAAGGTTTTTTCGAGAAAGGATTTTCGTTGCTTATGAGATGGAGATGTGGCATAATTATCCTTATACGTTTTACCTGTAGTTGCGGTCTGTTCCTGTTGTGGACGTATCGAAACAGGAAAGGGAATGAACATGGTTACTCGGCAAGACATTCAAGCGACATGTGATGATATCGTACGCGAATTCGCACCGCTGCAAGTGATACTGTTCGGTTCTTATGCGTATGGCACTCCGAGGGAATACTCGGATGTCGATTTGCTGGTGGTGATGCCGGGTTCGAAATCAGAGACTCGCAAGCGTGAGAGAGAGATTTATGGGCGTATTTCGCACCGCTTTCGTATGGATTTGCTCGTGCGTTCGCCTGAAGAGATTGCGTATCGTCTCTCATATAACGACTGGTTTCTCCGTGAGATCACTGAAAAGGGTGAGGTGCTCTATGAATCTGCCAATTTTCTCTTGAAACCCCCGAAAGAGGAACAGTATGCGATGAATCCATTGACAGTGGAATGGGTGGAAAATGCCGAAGAAGATTATGTTGGGATGCAGCAACTTCATCACGGGCAGCATCCGCTATATAACATTGTATGTTTCCATGCCCAGCAATGTGTCGAGAAGTATCTAAAGGCGTGGCTGCAAGAGGCAAATATTCCGTTTTCGAGGACGCACGATTTGAAGGAATTGTTGGAGTTGATTGTTCCGTCTGTCCCGATTTGGCAGGTGTGGGAATCTGACTTTTCATCGCTTTCTAAACATGCGGTGGCAACTCGCTATCCCGGTGCCTCCGCTACAGCAGACGATGCCGAGTCTGCGGTGGGCATCTGTGATGAGGTTCGGCGAGCCGTGCGTGAGCAGTTGAAGTTCCCAGTTGATGTGGCAAATAATTAAGGAAGTTTAGGCTTTGTTAGCAAATGTGCGGGTGGAGGTTCCCCTGTCAATGTCTCTAAAAACTCGACAAGATCTCTTTTTTCCTGTTCACTGAGATGGAGGGGTTCCACTGGTACTGTGCTTCTGCCTACAAATTCGTTAGTTGTGCCACCTGTGTCATTGAATTCGATTACGGAGGCAAGGGTTGGAAATTCGCCGGTGTGGAAATAGGGCGGTGTCAATGCGACATTACGGAGGGTTGGCGTTTTGAATTCGCCTTGGTGTTCCAATCTCGGTTCCAGGAGATTCAGCATGTGTGTAGCATCCGCCCTTGAATCGCTATAAATGCCTGCACTGTTAAACGGATCGGTTAAGAGTTCCGTGATGCCTTGAAAACGTCCGGTGTCTTCTGGCAACTGTCCCTGTGGTATCCCAAGGTTATGGAAATCGTCATCTCTAAAATATGGCGTCCCGTGGCAGAGAACACAAACCCCTTTTCCAATGAATATCTTTAAGCCGCGCTTCGCTTCAAGTGTGATCGCCGCTTCATCGCCAGCCACGTACCGATCAAAGGGTGCGTTCCGACGAATCAAAAGGCGTTCGTAGGCTTCAATTGCCTTACCGATGTTTGCAAAGATGGTGTTCACAGCAACCTGATCTGTTTCGGACATGTTATCGAATGCTGGATCGCCGGGTTTACCATTAGGCGGGAAATGTGTGGCATCTTCGAGTTCAGGAAGAGTGCCGAAGATGGCTTCATATTCTGCTTCATAATGCCGTTTAATGAGATGTGCGTACTGGAGCCGTGTACCGGCTTGTTCTTCCTCACCTTCAAGTGCGAATAGTGCTTGTGCCCAGAGGGTTTCGGCGCGTCCATCCCAAAATTGCCATTTGTTATAGGCGGCATTGAGTACGGTTGGGGTGTTTCTTGTGCCGCGCCCATTGCCCAACGAGGTGGCTTCAACATCGGCGAATCCGTGAAAGGGTGAATGGCATGTTGCACAAGAAATTGTGCCTTCCTTTGAGAATCGTGCGTCAAAGAAAAACATCTGCCCTAACTGCGCTGCATCTGGATTATCAGCGACACGATTTGTGGGATTTGGCGGTGGTTTGTCGGGTAGCGGTGATAAACTTTCAATCACTGCCCATTCGTTCTCAGTAAAGAGATTAAGAGTCTCTGTGAGGTGTTCTGGTTCGGATTCGGGTTGCATCTCTTCAATGCTTTCCTCACCACACCCGAAGAGAAGTAGGACAACATTGCCTATAATCCAGAGGGTTATTAAACGCATGATTGACATTCCAACGGGCGAGATGAGCCGGTGTCGTAGCAGATAAAACGCGCTATACCGTCAAGGACAGAAACAGTTCCTCCAGTGACATTTCAGTCGTGTGCATTTCAAGCAGTTGCCACCCATGTTTGACGATGGTTGCTGCCACTTCCGAACGAATGTCGGTCGCCAATGTATAGTGAAGGTGAAACCTCGCCGTGTCATCCGTGTCGGTATCGATCTGCTCAACTTGTATCACGTTTGGTATGTCGTCGAGTGCGGCTGATATATCGATTGCTGATGCCCCTGCTACCTCAACTGCGAGGATTGAGGAGGCGGTTTGCAAATCCTCTGTGTTACTGGTAGGTTCATTGCTCTGTCTGGGGACAGCGCGTCCATCTTGCAACAGAACATCACCAGTAATTTCACCGCGACTGATGATAATCAATCTTTCGCATGTGAGACTGGCTTCAGGTAAGATGTGGGTGCTGAACAGAATCGTCCGTTCCTTGCCGAGTGCTTTGATTAATTCTCGAATTTCGACAATCTGGCGTGGATCTAATCCGGAGGTGGGTTCATCGAGAATTAAAACATCTGGCTCGTGAATGAGTGCTTGTGCTAAGCCAACACGTTGTCGGAAACCACGAGATAGTTGTCCGATGATCTGGTGTCGGCGTTCGGTGAGGCCGCATGCCTCGATGGTGTTATCAAGTTGCCCTTTGACATTGCTACGCGGTACACTCCGGATCTTTGCCATGTACGTCAGGTACTTCGTCACCGTCATTTCTGGGTAGAGAGGAACGTTTTCAGGGAGGTAACCGATACGTTTCCGAACCTCTCGTGACTCTTTGAAAACATCATATCCAGCGACGGTAACGCGTCCGCTACTCGCTGGCATAAAGCAGGTGAGGATTCGCATTGTCGTTGTTTTTCCTGCTCCGTTAGGACCGAGAAAACCGACAATTTGTCCCTGGTCTACTTGGAAGGAGATGTCCTTGAGTGCCTGAAAGGGACCGTAGTTTTTGGTGATGTTTTGAACTTCAATCATTCTTTATAGTTTTCGGTGCGGGTTGCTACGATGGGGAAACACCCAAGCAAAACACCCTTGTAGTTATCAGTTGTCGGTTAAAGAGATGCGCGTGGAATTCACATAAAATCCAGTTACCGGACGAGTTAACTGACACTATAAAACGGAAGGATAGATCAGAGATGATCGCTAAAATGCCGACGGATGCTAAAGTTTAGGTCCCGATCTCTGCCCAATAGATAAAGGTTGTTATCTGGATTGACGGCTTCTGATTCAGCGAGGACCTCCGGTAAATCAACCGCCACCGACTTCACGTCAACTCTATCGGGGTATACCAGCACCTGTCGCCACATCATCGGATAACAGATAATACCAGAGGAAACGACACACAGCATACCTTGTTCTCTGAAGACACGATTGAGATGCAAATGTCCGCAAAAAAATGCCAAAATTTGTCTCTCAAAAGGCGCGGTAATTTCGAGCACCTCTGCGGAGTTGGCAACTCTTGAACCAACCCCTTGGAACTCGACGCTGGGAAACGGCAGTTGGTGTGAGAAGATGAAAACCTCTTGGTCATAATCACGTGCTCTTTTTAATTCGCGTTCCGCCCATGCCAGTTGGTTCGTGCTGATATACCCGTGTGTAAGGTCTTCGGGGACCTCCTGCGAATCGAGGAGGATAAACCGGATATTTTCGTGCACAAAACTGACGGAACCCATGCCGTTGGTGCTGAAACGTGCCAAATAATCGTCTTTGGAACCGGTTTCCGGATGCAAATCGTGATTGCCGGGGATGTAATAGCAGGGGGCATTTATACGTTGCCCGAGTTGTTGCGCGCCATCAAGTGTGGTTTCGTATTCTTCTACGGACATGCCGAAACTTTGACCACCACACACAATATCCCCGCCATGAATTACAAAGGCAGGCTCGAACGCGTTCAGTTGTTCAACCAACTTTTCGTAAAGTTGTAGACTCTTTTTTTGTTGTTGGAGTCCGCTTGCGAAGTTCTGCGGCGCGTTTAGGTACAGATGCGTGTCCGTAATAAAAGCAAATTTAAAAAGTATCATGACATATCTCGTCTTTCGGCGAGGCTTCCAATCTCACTAATATAGATATTCTTGACGGGCAAGATTTTTCGCCTCGCCAGCGACGCGCCTACCGATACGCTTATAATCAGGAATGCACTTGTTTGGATAAAATTGCGACGTAAGTCGGTGTGTTAGCTGCGTCAATGTAGCGTTCAACTCGCCACGCTGTTCCGTCAAGGATGTCTTCAATCTCCGCCTTTGAAACAAACAGGTAATCGAACCACGGTGTGGCGTATTGTTTGTATCGGATGCGTAGTTTCAGTTGGCCGCTCATCCGTCCTCTATCTTGATTCAATTGATGATAGGCAAGGTGAATTGGATTTGTCGTTTCGTAAGGGTCCAGCGTCTCAGCGATAATTTTCGCGGTATCTGTTGTCATAGCAGCGAAGCGTCTCAAGAGCCATTTTGCCCTTTTGTAGCTTCCAATAAGCCCGAAATTGTGTCCCATCATGAGGATGGTGTCAAAGGTGCCGGTTTTGGAACTCAACTGCGTGACAGGCGTAACACGCGCATTTTTTAGCCCACGGCTTTGACAGGTCTGGATGGCTAACGGCGATATGTCCGTTCCTAAGACATCATATCCTTGCTTTTGAAGATAGAGGCAGTGTCGTCCTGCGCCACAACCGATATCCAAGATTCGTCCTGTAGCGTGTTCTATTGCAAGCCTTTGGTGTTCAGCCCAGTCCTCATATTCAGCAAAATAGTTAAGCGGTCCCAGCTGACTTACATCAATGAACCCGTCTTCTCTCTCCACGATTTCGACGTTTTCTTGACCGTTATGATAATCTGAGAGGAGATGCCCATAGGCATCTTGGATGTCACTTAGCACTTTACCGCTCCTTGATGTAACCTGTTGTACCGTTTGGATTGACCCATTCAGTCTCCCAATGCGTTTCAATGCCTTCACGCCATGTTTGGGCGGCTTCTGTCAATTCAGCAGTGAGTTCCGAGTGTTCATCTTTAAGATTCTGTGTTTCACCCATATCGGTGTCGAGGTTTGCGAGATGCACATCATCTTCTGGTGGTGTGCCTTCTACCAATTGACCGTTAAGCACCAATTTCCAATTACCCCGACGCACAGCAGTCTGCTTACCCATCTCCCAATAGATTTCTCGATGTGGTATGGATTCACCGTTTGTTACTGTAGGTAGGACATTGAGTCCATCGAGTTCGTATCTATAGGGGTCTTCACCTGCAGCGGCGAGGAAGGTCGGGAACACATCCATTGCTGCGCCGACTTCATTGATGACCTGTCCTGCTGGGATTTGCTGGGGCCAGTTCATAATTCCGGGTGAACGGATACCGCCTTCGTAGAGACTGAATTTATGTCCTTTCAGTTTACCAGCAGTGCCGCCATAATAGGGATCCTGTGTGCCATCTAACCAGTTTCGAGTTTCACGCGACGGACCGTTATCGCTCTGGAAATAGGAGAAGGTGTTTTCTGCGAGTCCGAGTCTTTCAAGTTCGGCAAAAATTTCGCCGACGCTGTCGTCGACCGCGCTGAGCATCGCTGCCATAATCTGTCTGTCCCAAGGCAGGTTCGGGAACCGATCTACGTATTCCTGAGGCGCGTGCATCGGATAGTGCGGGGCGTTGTAAGGGACATAAAGGAAAAAAGGTTTGCCGAGTGCGACAGACTTTCGGATATATCTGATGGCGTATTCAGTTATAAGTTCTGTGAAGTATTCACCGTTGCGGTAGATCTCTTCACCGTTTTCCCAGAGATCATGTGTCTGGTCAATGCCAGGCTGTCCTAAGCCCCAGTAGAAGATGTGTGAGAAGAAATCAATGCACCCTGCCATGAATCCGAACCAATCTTCAAACCCATGGTGTTCCGGACGTGAGCCTTCTGCGAGTCCGAGATGCCACTTTCCAGACATCGCCGTGTAATAGCCTCGCTCCTTCAGGGCTGTTGCGAGTGACGGCACAGAAGGTGGTAACCCAGTCGCCGTGCGATGTCCTGCTAAAATAGAACGGACTCCAGCGTGGCATGGGTACCGTCCTGTCAGTAATGCTGCGCGCGAAGGCGAACAAACGGGTGAATTTGAGTACCAGTCTGTGAAGCGTGCGCCCTCTGCCGCCATTCTATCAAGGTGTGGCGTTTTGAAATCAGTCGCGCCCATGCAGGACAGATCACCGTATCCTTGGTCGTCGGTTAGGAAGATAATAAAATTAGGTTGCATCTTTTAATTTTTCCTTGCGGAGGAACAACGTGCGTTTGAACTATCGTATGCGTTTCTGATACCCGTCCTCCGCTACGCTTACGGACTCATGGATTTGGGACTAACGAATACCTCTTAACTGACAACTAATCTTACCTTGTAGACCTATTTTTTCCAGAAACTTCGATCGAGGCTCCGATATTGTATGGCTTCAGAAACATGAACTGCTTCTATATGTGAGTTTCCTTCTAAATCAGCAATGGTGCGTGCTACCTTCAAAATCCGATCGTAGGCACGGGCACTCAGTCCTAATTGGTTAATCGCGATCCGGAGGAGTTCCTGTGCTTGGGAATCAATTTTACAGTATTCTCGTATCTGTTTAGATTCCATATTTGCATTGGCGTGTATGACTGTGTCTGAAAAGCGTTGCTGTTGGATGTGGCGTGCCTTTTCAACCCGTTCTTGGACGTGTGCCGAGGGTTCACCTGTTGTTTCGTTAGCGAGTTCTGCATATTTCACGGCTGGTACTTCAACTTGGATATCGATTCTATCTAAGAGCGGTCCAGAGATACGGGAAACGTAGTTTTGGATCTGATTGAGTGAACATTTACAATCTCTGGTAGGGTCACTGAAAAACCCGCAAGGGCAAGGGTTCATGGCAGCGACGAGCATGAAGTTCGCGGGATAAGTGAGGGATGCAGATGCGCGAGAGATGGTCACTTGCCGGTCTTCAAGCGGTTGTCGCATAACTTCGAGAACGTTTCGCCGGAATTCAGGGAGTTCATCTAAAAAGAGCACACCGTTATGTGCGAGACTCACCTCACCAGGACGTGGTACTGTTCCGCCTCCGATTAAGCCTGCGTCCGAGATAGTATGGTGTGGGGAGCGGTATGGACGCGTCACGACCAAAGGCGTATCGCTTGGCAAAATGCCGATGATACTTTGGATTTTTGTTGTTTCTAAGGATTCATTCATGGATAGTTTCGGCAGAATCGACGGGATTCGCTTCGCTATCATGGTTTTTCCAGAACCGGGCGGTCCTATCATGATGAGGTTATGTCCGCCTGCAGCGGCGACTTCGATGGCACGCTTAACATGTTCCTGCCCTTTCACGTCGAGCAGGTCGAGATGGGCTTCAGGATGTTCAGGGTGTCCGTCAGTGCTGGACGTGTGTGGTTCTGGCGTGATCTCTTTGTCCGAATTGAGAAAGGCAGCAGCCTCTGTTAAGCTTGCGACTGAATAGACGTTCACACCTTCTACAATCGCTGCCTCTTTCGCGTTTTCAGCAGGTAAGATGAGATCCTGGATGCCGTTCTCTTTTGCGGCGATGGCGATAGGGAGTGCGCCTTGTATCCCGCGAATGCTTCCATCAAGTGCGAGTTCGCCCAAAAGTATTACGTTTTCGAGCCTTGAGAGAGCCACCTGATTGGTGGCTGCCATGACCCCGATTGCGATCGGAAGGTCAAACGCCGATCCCGCTTTTCGGATATCCGCAGGTGCTAAATTCGCTGTGATTCGGGTTGGTGGGAAGTAGAAGCCGGAGTTCTTAATGGCGGCGGTAACCCGATCCCGACTCTCTTTGATGGCGTTGTCTGGTAAGCCAACAGTACTGAAGGACGGCATTCCACCGGCAACATCTACCTCAACCTTCACGATATAAGCGTCAATTCCCAGCATTGCACTGCTTAGGACCGTTGCGAGCATACGTGCATTTCCTTCCGATTTGCAATAATTTAAAAGTCTTTTGCGATATTGTGTTTTGTGAGTGTGTTTACAGCGGCGAGATTCGATCTCGTCCAGTAAAGTCTGACACTATTATATCATGGCAGCGGATAATGGTCAACGCTTTTCCACTAACTGGAGTCTCCGGTAAGTTTGTGCAATGTTTGGAGCTGCTTCTGGTTGGCTACTACTAATAGGGCATCACCGGCTGCAATTTTCTTATCTTCAGGAGGATTATAGAGGAACGTCCCGTCGTTATTATGGATTGCGATGACAACTAAGTTGGTTTGTTCTTTAATACTGGCGGCTTTGAGTGAAATCCCGTCCAGAGAGGAACCTTCTCGAATAATAGATTCAGTGAACCGAGCACCGTCTTGACTTTGGGTGATATTTTCTAAGAATCCTACGAGCTGCGGTTGGAGGATGCCGGATGCGAGGCGAAGTCCACCGATGTGGTCGGGTAGGACGACCTCATCGGCGCCTGCAGTGATGAGTTTTCCGGGAGAATTATCTTCAACAGCTTTAGAGGCTATCCTTAACCGTGGATTGATTTTTCTTGCGGAGATCACGACGAAGAGATTATCTTGGTCGCGGCTGAGGCATGTGACAAGCCCTTTGGCACGCTCGATCCCCGCTCGTATAAGCAATTCGTCATCGGTAGCGTCGCCATGGAGGTATAGAAAGTCTCGTGTATCAGAGAGGTGAATGAGCCGTTCTTCCTCGAATTCGATACCAACGAAATCTACTTCTGCTTTTAGCATCTCATCAAGCACATGCACGCCGGTATCACCGAGTCCACAGACAATGTAATGGTTTAATAATTTATCGACAGTTCGAATCATTTTTTGTTGTCGGAAAAAGCTTTGTAGTTGCCCTTCAATTAGGAATGCAGTGGCGATTGTGACACTATAGGTAAACACACCGAACCCACCGATAAGTAGGAACAGTGTGAAAATTCGTCCAGCATCGCTCATTCCCATGTTCTCGTAACCAACGGTTGTTAGGGTGATGACGGTCATGTAGATTGCGTCGAGAAGTTGCCACTCCCCTGCTGGATTATCCCTTTCGAGCAATAGGTAGCCGACCGTCCCTGTCCCTATCAAACCGACGAGCAGTGCCATGGCAAAGAGGATCTTGCGTTGATAATTCATTCTCGCTTTTCGTTTTAATGCTACTTTTTAGCACTGCGTTTGACAGCAGGATTCGGATCGTGCCGCGCGATGTCGAAGAGCGTGCGATATTCGAGTCTATCAAGCAGCGGTAAAAGTCTCGCCACTTCCATACGAACGCACGCCTCAGAGTCTTTGAGTCCTCGTTCAAACCAGCGTTGAGCATCATCAGCATCATGTTTTGCGAGTGCTGCGAGAGCACTCGCCCGGATGCGTTTATTTTTAGATTCAGCATACCCCAGAATAGGAGCGATGTAGCCTTCATCACATCGTTGCATAGTTCGCAAAGCGTTGCATATCACGTCCACCGATTCGTCCTCAAGATGCAAGGCGCACCAATCGAATAAGTCCTCAGTTCCGATTTTTTCGAGAGATTGAAGCCCACGTACCCGTCGCTTCGGATTCTGATCAGAGATGTCGGCTATTGCTTTAGTGTAATGGACATCAACTTTCACTGGCTGGATTGGTTTTTCCTGCGTATCTGGATACAGCACATTAACTTCAAGAGTGTCATTCTGAAGATGCTGAATGGGAAGTACTTCGGGACTAAACGGAATTTTATCGAAGTACATGGGCAACCATTGTTTGCCTTTTATAAAAAACTCTTGTCTGTCGATGCGGTTTCCGGTTCCCGATTGCATTCGGTTATTCATCCAGTGTGCCAACCGCACGATGCCCCAATGGTTTTGACTCACGCCGTTGTGGGAGTAGAGCCCCAATTGGCGGTTGATCCATTGTGCGAGTGCTACCGGACACGCGAGCAACTCAAAAAGGTTAGACTGTAGGAGTTGAACGGGCAAGTGTTCATTAACGGCTATGATACCGCCCCGTATTTGAATTTTTCCAGGACCACAATGCGTACGAAGTTTTTCGCCATCCAACTCGGTTTTGATCACGATTGGACGACCGTTTTTCCGTCGTGCCTTTTGTTCGGCGCGGTTTTTAGCATAATCCCAACTATTTGTGAACCAGACGGCACCGCCGCGTGGACGGAACCCGTTTTCAATAATCCCTCTCGCACTGTTTAACGTTGTGCCATGATAAAATTCCATAAACCATTCTCCTTGAGCGTTTAACGGAGTTAACCCGATTTATGGCAGACAATTCATCAAAAAAGACAGTGTTGAGGTTTGTATGGCGGGTCGCGTATCTCAATGATTGCTGTCTCTTCAATTAAGAGGGGTTTTCAGTGTCTTCAGTGGGAGTTTCTTCTTCGATTTTCTCAGTTGATTTTTCTTCCTGTGCAGCTGTTTCCTGTCTGTTGACGGCACGGACGTAGCCCATTCTCAGTTCATAGAGCGTATTTGATAAGAAGTTGGCTTCCGGAGCGGTGAGGTTGCCTTTCGTCTTTTGCTCAAGCATCTCAATCGTATCAATAATATGTTTCACGAGCGGAAGGTTTGTAACGACCTCGTCCGTTTCGGGGTTCGGGATTCCCTCTAAGTAGAGTCGCCCTGTTTCTACGAGGTTGGCAAGATAACCAATAAAATCAACAGGCGGAATTTGTTGACTTTCCTCCTGAGCCGTGTTTTCTTCCATGTATGACTCCTGATTCCGATTCGCCCGGTATAGGCAGTAAATATTTGTAGGAGAAATTCCCCTATGCGTCATCAAAGATAATGATTTGTGCGAGTAAACTTCCTGCTTGATTGTTGTTGTTTGGACTTTCATTCATCGCGAGAAAAATAACGCCGTCGGCAGGGGCAGGATTGTCGTAGCGTGAACCGACAGCGAAAACGACATTGCCAATCTGAGCAATGAGAGCACCGATATTCGTGCCGGGAAGCAGGTAATCGCTGGAGCCTGGGGTCTTGGGAACACCGTCCGCCCCGCACCATCCGGTCCGATTTTGTAAATCCGGTGACCATGCGCCTTCCGCGTCAATAATAAGTCGTTGCCCTTTTTTCACGCGCACGTAACTTTCTTGCCAAACCGGGCTTGGACGAGCCGTGCGGATAACTGTTAATGCCATATATACCTCCATATTGGCAGTCGGCAGTCGGCTGTCAGCTTAATGGCTATCGGCTATTGGCAGTCGGAGACCGTCGGTAAGAGGGTTCTTGGTAACAATCCACTCAAACTTGGAGGATTCCAGACTGGGGCAGATTGTTACAAACCCACCTCTTTGCTGACCGCTGACTGCCGACTGCTGACCATCTCTTTGCTGACGACTGACTGCTGATTGCTATTACTTGTCTCGGATGGTGATGTTCGTAATTACGTCATCGACCATGATGTTGTCAACGACATCCATTCCGCTAATGACGTTTCCGAAAACGGTGTAGTCACTGTCAAGGATGGTGTCCCCTCGACAGATAAAGAATTCGGATGCATACGAAACGCTTGCCCCTTCCTCTTTCGCCATAGCGACAACGCCTCGCGACATCTCTTGCGAACCGTTCTCAATGGGGAGTGTGTCTCCAGCGGCAAGTTTTGAACCTGCTTGGATGAGTAGTTCTTCTGCGCGATTAAATTTCTCACCCTTGTAATACATCACCCGCGCGTTTTTGATGAAATTCTTAGAAGTTTCGGGTGCTTCGGCTGCGAGAAATTCAAATTCGATGGTGCCTTTTGCTGTTTCAACGACAGCGACCACCGTTGCTGGGTCAATCTGAGGTTTCGCTTGGGTTGTTGCGGTGCCTGTGCCGGCGCGACGCGCTCGCGGGACAGGTGCCGACTGATCTTCTTGTGCGCAACTCAGCACGAAGGTAGCGAAGAATGTCGCGAAAACAAAGAGTGCTGCGGATGCGAACTGCCGATGTTGCTTATTCTGCTGTTGCCTTAACATATTCTGACTTCGCCTCCAATCGGATTTTAGTCATGACATCGCCTATCGATAACTGATCGACGACATCCATCCCTTGAATTACACCACCGAAAGTGGTGTAGTTTCCGTCAAGATGGGGTTGGGGTTTCAAGCAGATATAGAATTGGCTCCCGGATGAGTCCGGCACGGATGGTCGAGCCATTGCCAATGTACCTCTAACATGTGGGCGTTGATTCGGGTTTGTGTACTCATCAACAATAGTCCAACCGGGACCACCTGTTCCATCGCCTTTTGGACACCCGCCCTGAATAATATTCAAACCGCGTGTATCAACTTTCCGATGAAATGTTAAGCCATCGTAAAACTTCTGGTTAATTAACTTGATGAAGTTATCCACTGCCACAGGGGCAGCATCGGGGTAGAACTCAAGTACGAATATGCCTTTGTCGGTTGTGACGACTGCGACCTGTTCTTCAGAGGTTGGGTTCTGACTGAAGGGAAGCGCGCAACCGATTAGGGTCAGTAGTAAAAGAAGAAACGTTGGACTTATGTGAAGCAAATTTTGGCTTGTAAGTTGCGCCAAAAAATAGCGTGTTGTTTTCATTAACCCTCCTTTGTTGTGCTGATTAGTCGGTTTTGAGACGTGCCCAAACGGTTGCTAATTTGTCCTCTGCGTCAACATGCAACGTGACAGGCTCTTCCATATCCTTGAGCAGTTCCTCTTTGGTTAGGGCGTAATTATACATTTTGATTTCATCTAAGGCACCGGTGAGAAAACGTCCACTTCCGCCGCGGGCGCCGATAAAGAGGGGATCGTTGTTCGGCTTTAGTTCACCTTTACACGCCATTTCTGCTTCCAGTTCGCCGTCGATGTAGAGCAGAATTGTTTTTCCATCCCACGTTCCTGCGAGAAAATGCCACTCGTCATCCTGAATACTGGGCCCGCTGTTCTCATCGTTACATGCATCTGGTAAGTCAAAGAATTGAAGGATTGTTCCGCCGTTGTAAAGGGCTGCGAGATTATACAAGCCAGAAACCCAAGCAACTCCTTTTTCAACCCCGCTCTGGATTGCCTCACCGCCTTTGACAATCGCCCAGAATTCGATGGTGATTCCATCGACAATATCAAGGCTCGCATGATCGGGAATTTGTCCGGAGGTTTTTCCGTCGAACTCCAATGCTTTTCCGAAAACACCTTCAATGAGTTTTGGAGAACCTTTGAAGGTTGCATCGTTACCAAATTCCGAACGGTCCTTCGCAACCTTTCCTTCTAACACGTCAAAAGAGAGATGCAACACCAACTCTTGAGCGTCGCAAACTGTTGAAACACATATCAAGATGAGAGGGAGTAACCAAGGAATAGCACGCTGTTTCAATTTTCGAGCTCCTAAGAGGAAATTATAAGCGACATCTTTTCAGGTGTCAACTAAAATTGAAAGTTTCTAAACAGTTAACACAATTTTAAGATAGCACCCGTGAAAAAAAAAGTCAAGGAATAACCCGTTTTCTTGAAACAATTTTTCACTTGTGCTAATATGATGGTAAAGACTACCTCAAAAACGGAGGAATCTACAATGAAATGGACAAAGTATTGGTGGCTTGTGATAGTAGCGATGCTGGTAAGCACGCTTGCTGTTTTTGCGGTCCATGACGAAGCTCAGGGACCTGAAAAGTTCGGGCGTTACGAGTTTAAGAAGCAGGACAAAAAAGCGGCAACAGATGAATGTGATGCCGGAGGCAAGCCGGGACCCGAATTTGTGCCAACGGTTCGGGACAAGGAACCCAATTTGGCACTTCTCAAAGATGCAAAACCGGAAGCCTCTTCGCAGCTCGAGGGATGGTGCCCTCGCAGGCACTGTATCGAATATCTCAATGACGGTTTTTACAATAACTGCCGGAGTTGGATCATCGGTGCGATACCCGGTTGGGCGCAGATTGATATAGGGGATGTTGCCAATGTGAACCGCGTCTACTTCGGCAGCGATCATTCGCAGGGTTTTCTTGACCGGACATCGGCTGATTTTGATATACTTGTCGCGACCTCCAAAGCGGATCCAAACTCCGATGCGAATACATGGAAAAAGGTTTACACCCATAAGGGAGACCCAATTAGTGAAACCACTGAGTTTACCTTCAAAGATGTAGAGGCACGGTGGTTGCGCCTTCATATTCGCACCAATGGTGGTGCTCGCGTTGATGAAATCGAAATCTACGGCGGCAGGGACCCGATGGATGTTGAGCCACAGGGGAAGCTGACGACAACGTGGGCAGAGGTTAAAACAGAGTAATCCCGTTGACTGTGGGTGCGATTTTATAAAAATAGACAAATCGCACCTGCGGAGGATGGAAACAATTCTACGAATAAAGGAAAAAGAAGGAAAAATCGGTTTCCGAATGTCCGGTGGGGATAGAGCTGGTGAACACGCGCAATACGATAACATTGTCGTCGTTACACCTGATTTTAACCCAACACCCGTTGAACCGCGTGAGAAACTCGCGGTGACGTGGGGAAACCTCAAACTACAATGAACCCTCAAAAACCGTTAGCAATAGGCATCATTGGTGCTGGCAATATGGGAAGGCATCACCACGGGGCGGTGGCCAATTACGGGGCGCGTGTCGTCGCAGTTCATGACATGCAACTTGAAGCGGCACGCGATCTCGCAACACATGCCGAATCAGCACTTGCCACTACGGAGTTGGATGCCTTTTTCGACGTAGATATGGACGGGGTGGTTATCACGACACCACCCCCTATTCGTCTTGAACCGATCCGGATGGCATGCGACCGCGGTATTCCTGTGATGGTTGAAAAACCGCCTGCCTTGAACATGGATGAGGGCAGAAAGTGTCTCACGTGCATTGAAGAAGCGGATGTCATCGCCGCTGTTGGGTTCCAACTCCGCTACCATCCGCTCTATGAGCGGCTGAAGGCGTTAATCGCTTCGGAGACGGTCCATCTCGTGCGAACGGTGTGTACCGTTAATTATTACCTTAGTTTCCGGATGTCGCCTTGGTTTCTGCAATATGAGATAAGCGGTGGTCCCTTGCCGGAACAGGCGGTGCATGTGTTAGATTGTGCACGTTTTGTGATGGGGAATCCGAAACCGGTACAAGCACACGCGCTCGCCACTAAGAATATGGCATTGGAACGCACCGAATTCGATGCCGAAAACGCTATTCAAATGACCTATCAATTGGACAACGGTGTTTTCGGAACGCACATGAACCACTGTGGGACCGAGGGATTCAGTTTTGAGGTTGAGGTCGTCGGACCGCATCTGCGACTACAAGCGCATATGACCGATAACGCTATCCGTGGATACCTTAACGGTGAGGTTGTCAATGAATCGGGAGTTTCAGAAAACAGTCTCGGCTTAGACAAATCCGGGGCATGGTTGCGTGCCATTGAAACAGGGGATAGGACGCTGATTCGCTCGCCATTTGCTGATGCTGTTGAGACGCTCGCCCTCATTGATGCCGCTGTCCAAAGCCGAGACACCGGTAGATTTATCAATGTGGAGGAACTGTGATGGTGGATTGGATTTATTCTCGAAGTAGCTGAACGTCGTGTAAGAAAGTGCAAGAGTTTCTTGACACACGCAATTTACAGCCGCAAAGCAAAACTGATGCGCGAAAAGAGCGGATGGATGCAACAGCCGTGTGGGATCTAATGGGCGGTGCGGAGCGAATCGTTGTTGCGAAAGGGAGGCGCGTCGAAACCTTTGTGCCAACCGCAGACACACAGGAATCGATCCTAAAAGCGGTGATGGGACGGAGCGGCAGTCTGCGTGCGCCTACAGTACGAAGCGGAGATGTGTTTCTTGTTGGCTTCAACGAGACACTCTATACGACAGAAGTCCCTTTCGCTTAGATCACTCAAGGATGAAAATTAATGTCGATCGAAAAGGTTTTGATCACCGGTGCGAATGGGTATCTCGCACAGTTTATCATTGATCGGTTGCGTGGCGAGTATGCGCTTACGCTAACTGACATTGTTGAACCGGATCGCGCGATTGAAGGTGCGACTTTTATCAAGGCAGATGTGACAAATGCTGCCGAAATCGAAGCGGCGTGTGCAAATCAAGACGCTGTCGTCCATCTTGTTGCTTTGGTACGGGGACGGTCTGATAAGCCTGCCTCGTTGTTTGCGGATGTTATGGTGAAAGGGACATGGAACGTCGCGGAAGCCTGTGTAAAGCAAGGCATTCAGAAGTTAGTTAACATCTCAAGTATTTCGGCGTGTCCTCCTGCTCCAAGCGCAAAGTTACCATACGAGGTAGATGATGACTTCCAGTTCGGTCCTGGGGATCTTTACTACGCGTTGGCGAAGTATCTCGGCGAGCAGATCGGTGCGGCGTATCATCAAGCGCATGGATTGGACGTGATCCATGTCCGTCCGGGGGTCATAGATGGAGACGGACAGAATCCGGGACCTACAGCCCCTGAAGTTGTGACGGATCCTTGGTTCGTTTACGTGGATCCGAGAGATGTTGCGCAGTGTGTTGCACGCGCGATTGAAGCAAAGACGGTGCGGTATGGTGCTTATAACGCTGTCGCGGGTCGCGCGGATTCCCGTTTTGCGTGGCGGCGGGCAGCAGAGGATTTAGGATATTCACCGGAGCACAATTGGCCAGAGCTCCCTGGTGGTGATACATAAAATTCCTTATGACATCTAAAAAAAAAGAAATTCAGCCAGAAACTACCGAACTGCGCGACGAAATCGTCGCACTGGACGCTGAACTCGCCAAGGACTTTAAAACCCAATTCTCGGTGGCACCGTTTTTATCTCGAAAAATTGTCAGTTTTCAGGGGAACAAAGGTAGACCCGCCTATAGTTGGTACAAATACAAAGAAGCCTTTTCAGCGGCACTCGTTGAATATTTTCTGGGTAGTTACGTAGGTCAAGCATCGGGAAAGGTACTTGATCCGTTTGCGGGGATAGGGACAACCTTGTTCGCTGCAAGTTCACAAGGGATACCTGCTGATGGTATAGAATTATTACCTATAGGTCAGGAGATTGTCCGTGCCCGTCTCTTGTCAGAAAGAGATCTGACATCAAATGACATTGCAACACTTGAACGCTGGATAAAATTTCTACCTTGGAAGGAATTTTCGGGAAGAGTTCCGTTCAGCACTATCCGGATTACGGAGAACGCTTATCCCCCAGAAACGATAGAAGCGATTGAGCGGTACAGGGGTGCCCTTCAACGGGAAAATGAGAAGATTCAAGCAATTTTGAGACTTGCACTTCTGTGTATTTTGGAGAGCATTAGTTACACCCGAAAAGATGGGCAGTACCTGCGCTGGGATGACCGATCTGGCAAGCGGCGACCGGGGACAAAGGCTTTTGATAAGGGTGAAATTCTCGCTTTTGATGCTGCTATAACCGCTAAGCTCAAAGAAGTTTTATCGGATATCCGCGATATTCAGATGCCTGTAGCACTTTTCCCTGTTAAGCGATCTGTGGAAGATATTCGGTTATTTGGAGGCTCATGTCTTGAAGTGCTTCCGAGCCTTGAGACAGCTGCTTACGCTGCGGTTATGACGTCACCGCCTTATTGCAACCGTTACGATTACACTCGGACTTATGCCCTTGAACTTGCTATGTTAGAGTTGACACAAGCGGAAGTCTCTCATTTGAGGCAGGAGATGCTTAGTTGCACCGTGGAAAATCGCGAAAAGGATTTACTGAAAATCTGTCCGCAGTGGGGGTCTTTTATAGAAGTAGTTAACCAACAGAAGTTGCTACAGGCAATAAATACTTATCTCCAGCACGAAAAAGCCGTGGGTACATTAAATAACAACGGCATTCCACGAATGGTTCGAGGATATTTTTCTGAGATGGCATGTGTTATCGGTGAGTGTGCTCGCGTGTTAAAACCAAATGCACATCTCTTTATGGTAAACGACAACGTACGATATGCGGGAGTTGGCATCTCGGTAGACATGATCTTGTCCGACATTGCACGATCCCTCGGCTTCGAGGTTGAGAACATCTTGGTTGTACCGATCAAAAAAGGAAATAGCAGTCAGCAAATGGGAGCGTATGGCCGAGTACCACTTCGGAAATGTGTGTATGTTTGGAGAAAGAGGTAATGCCATATCTTCGACATCTATCCACCAGTGCTGATCTCGTAACTGCTCCCGAGGAAATTCGCGCAGGTTTTGTGGCATTGGCTTTGGAAAGGAGTCGTCAGGCAACGCCGTTTGTTGAACAAGCGCGTGCATTGAAAGTTTCGGCAATGTCTGCTGAACACCCTAACGACCTACTGAAAATCGAAGGGATACAAACAGCATTACTAACTGCAGCGGGATTTTCAGAGAAGGCGAGTAATCATATGAATGAGACCGATAAGACAGCCGAAATTCAAGGTTTTATAGAGAAATTTTTAGAACCGGCAGGCACAAATTTTGTTGAGGAATTGGTTTATCGATTTCTGTTAACGCGTGGAGATTCATTAGGTGGTTCGATGCGAAATATCGCGGGTAAACTGGCAGAAAGAAAAGTTACCCGATCAATTATTTCTGTCCTAACCTTAGGTGGGACAACTTATCAGTGGCTTGACACTGTAAGTAATACATGGATTGCGGGAGGCAGTGCTGATACAGACATAGAATTGAGTCTCAAAGCACTTAGTTGGGAAAAGAACAAGGAAACACGAACACTGGTTTACAATCGAACAATCCCACTCGTAAGAAAAAACATAGACATGTGCCTGCTTGACTGCTCGCCGGATGAGATAACGCCCGAGACTTACAGAATTCCTGAACGATTCATTGCTTTCGGTGAGTTGAAAGGGGGAATAGATCCAGCGGGCGCAGATGAACATTGGAAGACCGCGCAAACTGCATTAACGCGCATCAGGACTGCTTTTGCCAATCGAGACTTATCGCCAGATCTCTTTTTTATTGGAGCTGTTATCGCCGATAGCATGGCGCAAGAAATGTGGAATCAACTCGAAGATGGAACGTTGAAGAATGCAGCGAACTTGACAAACCCAGATCAAGTGACATCTTTGTCTAATTGGATCGTTAACTTATAACCACTCTCCTTATCTTGTTTCCTGCCCATTCGTAATCCCGTGTCCCTCTTTAATACGAAGAATTTGATTCGATTTTACATTAGAAAACCGCTCTGTAAGACCGCTCTGCCAGTAGATTTCAAGGGTTTCAACAACGGCATTCTTCCCCAATCCAAAGTGGACACGGAGGTCGCTTTGTGACAGATAACTCGCGCCGCTCCGGACTTCTTTGGTAAGAGATAAATTCCCCGCTTTCACAACTATTTTTGTCCCAATACCGGACGTGTTGCTTCGGGTCCCGATGGGTTGAACTGTCAACCAGTGGCTGCTATTGCCGCCTTCGTTTCGGAGGAGCGTTGCGTGTTGATTGGAGTTGTTGAGAAAAATATCGATGTCTCCATCATTGTCATAGTCTCCGAATGCGGCAGCACGGCTGACTTTTTTTGGAAGTTTTGCCAACCCGACCTCGGTAGACATATCAATAAAATGATGTGTGCCATCCTGCCTGTGCAGGTTACGGAACATCACATCCATCTGTGGATAAGTGCTCTCCGAAAAGAGCGAAATGTTCTCTTGCAAATGTCCGTTCGCGACGAAAAGGTCAAGGAGACCGTCGTTATCATAGTCTAAAAATTCGACCGCCCATTTAAAGTAGGGGAGCGTCACTGCTCCAATTCCTGAGACAAAAGAGACATCGGTAAAAAACGCAGCATTTTCATTTCGATAGAGCAGCGCGGGCAGTCCAGAGGCGTTGCTGACAACGAGATCAAGATAACCATCGTTATTATAATCACCGAATGCGTTTCCCATACCACTGCCGGGGAAGCCGTTTTCATCATATCCTGTACCGGTGAAATCGGCAGTTTCGGTAAAGGTGCCATCACCGTTGTTGTGGTAAAAAAGGTCTGCTTCCATGTCGTTAGCGATGTGCAGGTCCGGGTAGCCATTGTTATCGTAATCTCCGACTGCGACAGCGAGACCGAGGGCACGATGTGAGATCCCCGCAGTTTTGGTGATGTCTGTGAAGGTTCCGTTGCCATTGTTGCGATAGAGGATATCAGGTTCGCTGACGAAATGGCTGCCAGCGATCTGATCTGTAGGACTGCAATATGTTCGAATACCCTGAGTTTCCCACCATTCGTTCTCTGCGATAGAGAACTTCATGTAATTGACGACGTATAGATCCACATCCCCATCTAAGTCGTAATCCAGAAAGGCACAACTTGTTCCCCAGCGTTCATCACCGACTCCGGCTATTTGCGTCACATCCGTAAAAGTGCCATCACCGTTGTTGGAATAGAGACAGTTGCGTCCGTAGTTGGTTACATAAATTTCGGGATAACCGTCATTATTGACATCGGCGGCTGCACATCCGACGCCATAACCGGTATCTCCAACCCCCGCACTGTCTGTAATATCAGTAAAGGTGCCGTTACCGTTATTTCGGTAGAGTTTATTTTCTGGAAGTGTAGGATGTGTCTGTGAGATTTTTTCGCTCGTTGGTGGAATGTGCGTAGCGTTCACTACATAAAGATCCAATGCTCCATCAGCATCGAAATCGAAAAAGAGTGCACCGGAACCGAGCGTTTCGATGAGATATTTTTCACCAGTTCTGCCATCAACATGCTGAAACGTGATTCCTGCAGCGGTGGTCGTGTCAACGAATTGGACTTCTGCGGAAGTGGGTACGCTCAAAACGGAAAAGAGGATAATATAACAGAAGCGTTTCATTGTTCGTTCGCGTGTTTTTTCTGCCCTTTTATCGAACGGGTACGTGCGTGTTGCGCCTCACTTTCCAACCCAAGAGCGGTGTAAACTTGCGACAGTGTGTCCCAATAGTTCGCCTCAGTCGGGGCGAGGCGAACAGCGGTTTGGGCGTGAGTGAGTGCTTGATCCAAATCTATCCCTAATTCTATATAGCAGACAGCGACATTATTATGTGCAATTGCAAGTGTGGTGTCGATGGTGAGGGCTTGTTGGTAAGCCGCGATAGCGGGATTCAATTTTCTTTGCTTATGGTAGGCATGCCCTAAATTGTAGTGTGCTGTGGCTAAATTAGGGGCAAGAGAAATGGCGCGTTTGTAGCTCGCAATTGCGTCCTCAGAACGACGGCGTGCAAGATAAACAATACCAAGATTGTTATAGCCTCTTGCGTCATTGGGGTGTCTTTTCACCCATATTTCGGCTTCTTGAAGAAGTGGGTCTGTTTGACGGAGGACTTTGAAGAACGCCATCGCTGAGGCGGCTTTTTTCTTTTCGCCGCGTTTGATATAAATTTGGGCGAGTTGATAGTGTGCTTCAGTGTTATCTACCTGGATTTCAATTGCCTTCTCAACGATCGTGATTGCGTCATCCCAGCGTTCCTGCCTTGCATAGACCTTACCTAATCCTAAAGTGGCACTCGAATTTCCGTTTGGATTGAGACGTGTGGCTTGTTTATAGGCGTGAGCGGCTTGTCTAAGATTGCCTTGCTTCAGGTGGACCTCACCGAGTGCCGTATAGGTGTCTTCCCACTCCGCGTCGAGAGTGATCGCACGTTTGAATGCCTCAAGGGCGCGCGGGAGATCGCCTTTCTTAAGGTGGACCAATCCCACATTATAGTGCAGTTCAGTCGTCAGGGGAGACAACGCAAGTGCTTTTTGATAAGCATCAAGTGCGGCATCGTATTGCTTCAGTTCGGAATATGCAACACCGAGTCTGTTATAGATGATAGGGGAATTTGGATTAAGCGCAATGGCTTGCCTGTATTCGGTAATGGCTCGTTCAAATTCTCCGAGATCGTGGTAGGTGGTGGCATCTTTATAATGCTCTTCAGCAGATGAAGGATCGGATAAGGCGGTGTTTACAGAGACACTACAAAGGATGAATATGGCGAGATATTTTAACATACGCTTTCCTGTTGGTGTAAGGACGGCGTTGCACCGCCCTTATCAAGCGTATTTCTAATCGCGATCGGTTTTAATGCTGCCCCATGTCGTCGCGAGTTTCTCTGCGGGTTCCACTGGCAGGAAATCGCCATTCATAATGTCATCAATTTCCGCTTGAGTGATGATTCGATTAAAGAGAAACACCTCGTCAATAACACCCGTGAAAAACTCTTGACCGGGATGGCGAGCACCGACCATGATAGAACCGTCAATTTCATCAACGGGGGGCGGTTTAGCACCGCCGCCGGCTTCTTTTCCGTCGTTATAGATGACCACTTTTGATTTGGTATCATGTGTGACTGTCATGTGCACCCAATCTTCGGGTTGAACATCGGTGCTGACGGCTTTCTGTGCCCAGGTGCCACCAGAAGTTGACCAGAAAAAAGTTTTGCTGCTACCATTCTGAAAAATTGTTGCCCATTTCAAGGAACCGGCGGCTACCATGTAATTCCAATCCCGGATTTGGGCTTTCCCGCGTTTCACCCAAAAAGCAACAGAGAACTGTTCTCTGAGTTGTAAGGTATCGTTGATAGGCACGATGACGTGTTCTCCCTTGGTCCCATCAAACTCCAATGCTTTGCCGAACTGTCCATCTACCCATTTGGGATTCTGGACAAATTCGCCATCGTGACCATGTATGGAGCCATCTGCAGCCTTCGCGCCCTTCCCTTCATCAAAGGAAAGGTATAAGACGAGAGATTTGTCGTCTAACCCAGCATGTAAAGGGATCGTGAAGGTGAACAGGACGCATATTGCGACGAGTCCGCCTATAAATTTTTTATATGTGCGCACAGTGAATTTCTCCTTTTTATGGTTATCAGTTTTAACCATCAACTCGTGCTTTAACACTTATAACGAAGGCGAGTTGATGGTTAAAGTTCGGAAATCTGCTATTCAGATTTCCTTTCGGTTATCAGTTACAAAGCATGCTGGTTCAACGGATTCACTTCTTAACTGACGACTGTTAACTGATAACCCATTAGCAAGCACCACACTTTTTACAAACAGCCGTATCACATTCACTGGTCGTGAACCCTTTTTCGTGCTTGTGGAACTCAAGTTCTAGGAACTGCGGTTTAACGTTGAGATCAAGATGATCCCACGGATTGACCTCATGTAGTGGACGTTGACGTGTCGCGTAAAAATGTGGGACTAATTCGTGCTTACGAAAGGCTTGGTTCCATGGCATACCGTGTGCAAGTTCAAGGATAACTTTTCCGAGTCGCCGATCGCCACGTGCGAAAACGGCTTCTTGGTGCGCGAGTCTGGCACTCGCGGAGCCAACTTTTATGCTACCAAGCTGATTAATTTCGCGTTTCAGGAAATCAAGTTTCCGAGAGATGGTCTTAGGAGGTTCCATCGCTACCCATTGGAAAGGTGTATGTGGTTTCGGCACCATAGGTGAAATGGTAAAACTAATTCGGGCTATTTTCCCTGTTCGCTTGGCATGCGGGAGAAGTATGGTTCGCATCTCCTTTGCCATATCAACAATGGCTTCCACGTCTGCTGGTGTTTCATGTGGGACACCGATGAGGAAGTATAGGCGAAGGTTGAGGATATCACGTTTCAAGGCTTCCTCAAAAACATAATAAAGGCGTTCACGTGGAATAGCTTTATTGACAACTTTTTGAAGTTCTTCAGTCGCGACCTCTGGGGCGATAGTGATGGTCCCTTGTTCACTGTCTGCGAGTGCGTCGAGCAGCGGTGTGCGAACGGTTTCAGCGCGGAGTGAAGCACAAGAGATACGAAATCCACGTTCGACGAGACCTGTAGCGATTTCGTCGATCTGTGGATGGTCAGAGATAGAGGCTCCAACGAGTCCGATTCTATCTGTAATACCGCGGGCACGTTCCGCAAGTGCGAGTGTGCTCTCTACAGAGCGGTGTCTCGGCCATCGACGGGCATAATCTGCGACACAAAAACGGCACTGTCTACCGCATCCACGCACAATTTCAATGAGATGTGCATTCGAGAATTCGGTATTGGGTGTGTGGATGTGCGTGCAGGTTTCGACATCGTCAAGTTTTGGGACAGCTCCTGCACGGATCTGAGGCGATATGCCAGGCTTTGGGGAGACGGCATCAATCGTACCATCGTCGCGGTAAGTTACGTCGTAAAAACTTGGTACGTAAAGCCCTGGAACGGTTGCGAGCGTTTCAAGCAATTCGCTCTTCGGTGCGCCGGATTTTTTCCACTCGTCGAAATGTGCCATGAGTTGATGGATAACAAGTTCGGCTTCACCAACGACAAAAACATCAACAAAGTCGGCGATCGGTTCTGGGTTGTAGGAGATATTAATCCCACCGGCAATGACGAGCGGATCCCATTCTGTTCGCGCTTCAGCAAGCGGTGGTATGTTCGCCAACTCTAACGTGCGCGGAATGTTCACATAATCTGATTCAAAGGAGACTGAAAACCCGATGATGTCAAATTGGTTCAGGGCGGTCTGCGTTTCAAACGAGAAAAGAGCCTTTTTTTGAGAGGTGAGTTTTTGAAGGTAGTCAGGTTCGGGAATAAAAACGCGTTCGCAAGCGGTGTCCGCTCGCCTGTTGAGAGTCGCGTACATAACCTGAACGCCGAGACTTGACATACCGAGAGCATACGTGCTCGGATAGACCAAGGCGAATCTGTTGGGCTTTCTGAAATTGTTATGTGCGCCGTGTTCCTCACTGCGCAAATGTTGGTAATGCTGATGTAAGTTCACTGTTGCCTCAGTTTTGTAGGAGGGGTTTCTAACCCCGATTCCTTTACTTGAAAGATGCCCGTGAGCAAAAGACCGCGCTAAAAAAGTGTGTTTGTAAGCGAAAGATGAAAAAGCGATACACGCCGCACTATGTTATCAAAACACGGTGCGGCGTCAGTTTTTAAGGAATCTCAATCAGAAAATCAGGAGCTACACTGAAAAAAATACAAGTGATAGGAGTCAGTTAGCGGTAGTTCCTATTTATCGTTCCCCCGTCTTTTTTGAACGCGCAGAAAAGCGGGAATTTCCCAATCTGTCTCACGTTGCCGTGAGCCTTGGTCTCGTCCTCGGGAAGGTTTCTGCTGGTTGTTTTGGGGGGCATTATCCTCTTCTACAGGGGGTTCGGCATTGGTGCCCCTTCGGCCCCGACCCGGAACCCTTGTTCTATCGGATGGCGTTCTGGCGATATTCTGTCGCACCCTGTTGGGGTTTGGTGGGGGACCCTGTGGTTGCCTCTGATAGGTATCTGTATCATCACTTCGTGCGGCGGTGCTTCTGTCATCGGTGCCGTAGGCTTCCTCTCCAACACTATCAAACCCTGTTGCAATGACAGTTACAAGGACTTCATCTCCAAGTTCCAATTCATCTTTGTAAACAAGTCCAAAAATAATTTGTGCATCAGGGGCGGTATCCTGAATGACACCCATAGCATCATCGAGTTCGTGCATCATGAAATCAGGAGGTGCGGTAATGTTGACGATCATACCGACGGCACCGGCAATATTAGTTTGTTCAAGCAGGGGTGAGCTGATTGCCTGTTCTGCGGCGATTTGCGCGCGGTTGTCCCCAGTCGCGTGCCCCATGCCCATCAATGCGCTTCCTGCGTTTCGCATGATGGACTCAACATCGGCGAAGTCAACGTTAATTTCACCTGATTCAGTGACGATGTCGGATATGCTTTTAACACCATGTAAGAGAATCTGGTCTCCCATACGAAATGCTTCTCGGATGGGAAGTTTCCTATCCATCGTGTCGATGAGACGTTGGTTTGGTACAACAATTACGGAATCGGCGGCTTCCCGGAGTTCCTCAAGTCCTTCTTCGGCGGTAGCGGAACGACGTTGGCCCTCAAAGTTGAAAGGACGTGTCACGACCCCGATAGTAAGTGCTCCACGCTCTTTTGCTTGTGTAGCAATAAGGGGTGCCGCGCCGGTACCCGTACCCCCTCCCATGCCAGCGGTGATGAAGACCATATTTGCATTCTCTACGATAGTTTGAAGATGTTCTCTGTCTTCTTCGGCGGCTTTTCTGCCTATATCGGGATTTGCACCGGAACCTAAGCCTTCGGTGGTATTAACACCAATCTGGATTTGGGTGGCGCCGCGGCAGGTCACGAGTGCTTGTTGGTCAGTATTGACAGCATAGAATTCTATACCAGTAAGTCCTGCTTCAATCATACGTTTCACAGCGTTTCCACCTGCTCCACCGACCCCAATAACTTTAATTTTTGCGCGTAGACTTTCAAATTCTTCCTGTTCAAATTCTATCATCTTAGATTTCAGTTACTATAACAAAGACACAGCAACCTAATTCCTCCTATCATTGTAGCCTCAATCTCCAGACCGAGGTTCCTTAATAACTTTCATGGATTCCTTTTTCATATTAAATTATACGCTATTAGCAGAGTTAAGTCAAGCATTGCGGCAAGTTTGGCATCAATGGGATTCGTCCTATTAAATAACGCGACGGACGCTTAATATCCAAACCATTCTTTGATGCGTTGCAGAAATGATCCAAAGGCGTTTCCTCCATGGCGTGCATTGTGTTCACGTTCTAACTGCCGCAGAGTTTCACCGTAAAGAGCGAGTCCTATTCCTGTCGAGTACATTGGATGGTTCACCCGGTCGGTCAGTCCTTGCAAGCCGCGCGGGTATCCGATCTGGACGCGCAGCTGAAGCATAACTTCAGCGAGTTCTTGCAAACCGTCCATGAGTGCAGTACCACCAGTGAGCACGAGTCCACCTGGAAGTGGAATATCACCTAATTCGTCACCGATTGCGTCCAAAATTTCAGCCATACGGTACTCAATAATTTGAGCAAGTTCAATCCGATCGATGAAACGCGGTGGGGTTGAATCACTCGCGACTGGGATGGATCTAACTTCATTGGGATCCACTAATTCTGTCCAAGCGCAGCCTCGGTGCAGTTTAAGTTCCTCCGCTTCGGGAAGGGTGACTTTTAAGTATTGCGCAATGTCGTTGGTGACGTGCTGTCCTCCAACAGGAATTACTGCTGTATGTTCGATAGAATCCTCTTTGTAGACGATAATTTCAGTTGTTCCATCACCAATATCAACAAGCGCGATGCCGACTTCACGCTCATCCTTTGAGATGGTAGCTTGTGTTGCTGCAAGCGGGGCAGCAACAAGCGTTTCAACTATAGGCACGCCTGCCTTTTCGATACTATTGAGCAAATTCTGAATAGCCGTTGTGCCACCTGTAATAATGTAGGCATAAGCCTCAAGACGCGCTCCTGACATACCGATGGGTTCCCGAATACGACTCTGGGCATCAACGACGAAATTCTGTTGGATGACATGCAATATTTCCCTGTCTGCGGGAATGGAGATTGCCTTTGCCGCTATCATCGCTCGATCAACATCGTCTTGCGAAATCTCAGTATCTGCTACAGAAACAACCCCATGTGACGTTTGCCCGATAACATGTTCGCCGGAAATACCGACGCAGACGGAGTCTATTTTCACGCCTGCCATCAATTCAGCACTGGAAATGGCTTTACGGATGGCTTCGGCTGTTTGGTTGATATCAACAACAACTCCCCTGCGGAGTCCTTCGGAAAGCGCGTGACCAACCCCGATAATTCCTATTTTTGGGGTGTCTCCGTGCAGTGTATTCCCAACAACTACCGAAATTTTGCTTGAACCGATATCAAGTCCTGCGATAATATTTTGTTTTGGCATTTAGGTGTTTTCACCTCCTTCTTCTTTAGGGAGCATGGGAAACCGTAAACAGGTGTGGAGCCAATATTCTAAAGTCTCTCTGGATGTTATAAAGATAGCACTACTTGCTTTCAGTGTAACCCCCCAGGTAGAGTGTGTCTTGGTACCTTACGTCAAGATATGGCTTCCTTGCACTCGGGATCTCATCAATAAGTTCAAGAATCCGAGTTTTGTGCTGTTTTAGAAGCAGAGCAGTATGATGAAGCCCGGATTCGATCGCGTCTCCAGCAAGCCATACTGGGACAGGTAGCGCGTCAATCTGTATCTTAATCTTTTGGAAATCACTTGCGTCTATAATCCGTATTTGTGCCGCAAGTGCCGGTTCCTGAAGCAGGGCAGCCTTTAAAACCTTTAATCCCAATTTAACCTCGCTACTCTGAACGGCAGCACCAATTCTCGGGGGTTCATTGCTCCCCACTGGAAGTATCGCCATTTCTTCAAGGTCTTCGGATCTCCATTGACCTGTCTCTTTAACTTCTATATTTTTTAACACATGTCCTTCGCTATCTATCAGAAAAAACGAAATATCACCATTGAGTGGCACACTTACAGTGGATGGTTTATTACCCAACATTTGGACACTGAATATGTGACTTTGAGAAATCTGCGAGATATTACCGAACCCCAGAAGAGCGAAAGGTTCACGTTCGGTAACTTCAATAGTGAGTATCCGCTTCATCACATGTTTAACGACATGTACTTCATTAATGTAGCTCAAATTCTCCTTCAGATAGTCAGCTGTTTGTTCTTCGGAATCTGTGACGATATTTTCTAACTTCTCGCCCAATACATCATAGATTTGTACATCAGTATAGTGTATATTCCCTGAAAGTTCAAGTGAAACGTATTCAGCACTAAAAAAACCGAGCACTATTTTTCCTGCAAACGATAAAGTAACCAGAATCGCGATGACGAGAATGATACGCCGCCACATATATATTTTGGCGTTCGGATGTTTACCAAGCCGTCGCGCAGGCATTGAAGTTTGCCATATATGTTCATTACGCTTTTTACCAAAGAACGAGGACCTTGTCATTAGTTTTCAGTTATCAGTTATCAGTCGTCAGTTACAAGAGGGATAACGACTTTCAAGAGCCTCTTTTAACTAAAAGTTGTTCTTACTGAGAAGTATGATAACTATCCCCCCTGAAGTCTATTTAAGAACTCGTGTCCTACTTTACTGATGTCCCCTGCCCCCAGCGTAATGACAATGTCTTCTGATTGTGTTATTTTCATCAGGATGTCCGGAATTTCATCTCTGTCTGGTACATAATAGACATCGCGATGCCCGTGTGATTGTATCGCTTCTGCCAGTTTTTCAGCCGTGACGTTTTCAATAGGTTCCTCACCAGCACTATAGATTGAGGTGACAATGAGGACATCCGCTTGGTAAAAAGAGCGAGAGAACTCATCTGCTAAATCTCTGACCCGTTGGTATCGGTGTGGCTGAAAAACGGCGACGATACGACGCTTATAACCGTCGCGCGCCCCGCTTAGTGCGGCTTTCAACTTCGCTGGATTATGTGCATAATCGTCGACGACAATGATGTTGTTAACTTCGCCAAGTATTTCGAAGCGGCGATGTACACCCTGAAATGATTCAAGACTCTCCCGAATTTGATCGAACGGAATCTCAAGTTCGAGTCCAACGGCTGTTGCTGCTAAAGAGTTAGAGATATTATGGCGGCCCGGCATTTTAAGGTGAATTTCGCCATATAGGTGTCCATTTTTGCGAACTCGGTAACGAGATGTGGGACCTTCCACCGTAATACCCTCAGCAACCAGATCCGCTCGCGTTTCGAGTCCATAAGTAATATAACGTTTCTCAATCCGCGGGATAAACCTCTGAATATTCTCAGCATCTAAGCAGAGGACTGCGGTGCCGTAAAACGGGACCTTATTGATGAACTTGAGGAAGGTTTCACCAATCTCATCAACGCTATTGTAATAATCCAGGTGGTCGGCATCGACTGACGTAACAACAGCAACAGTCGGATAAAACATCTCAATTGAGCCATATGCCTCATCCGCTTCGACCACCATAACGTCGCCTTTGCCACTTCGAGCATGACTGCCATTCATGAGTTTCCCACCTACAACGACCGTCGGGTCAAGACTGGCAAGGACTGTTGCAGTCATAGCGGTTGTAGTTGTTTTCCCGTGTGTTCCGCTGACGGCAACGCTATAGCGCATTCGGGTAATTTCATTCAGCATTTCCGCGCCCCTGACAATCGGAATTTGCTGCGTTTCTGCAGCGAGAAGTTCTGGATTGTCAGGTGGAATAGCGGGGGAAAAAACGACGACATCGGCACCCTGTATATGTGATGCGGCATGCTCGTAATAGATAGTTGCTCCGCGTCCACGCAAATGTTCCGTGGTATACGACTTACGGATATCTGAGCCTGTTACATGGAATCCGAGGTCCAATAGAATCTCAGTGATGCCGCTTAATCCGGCACCTCCTATGCCAATGATATGAATATGTCGTGTTTTTCCAAACATTTTTTAACGATTCGCAAGGCGTTAAATCAAGCGATTGGGTCCATAACGGTCTTCACTAAGGAATCGCCTGCGCCGTTGTTGCAGGCTGCCTTATTAATTAACGGTTAAAAAAATTGACTTGGCAATGTCATTGCTGGCATTTGGTTTGCCGAGTGCTCGACTTGCGGTTACCATCCGTTCGTGCGTATTTCCGTCCAGGGTTATGTGCGTTAGGTTTTTAACCAATACCTCTACTGTGAAGGTGCCTTGTTCAAGTACAACAGCGGCTCCCTTTTCCGCAACGGTGTGAGCGTTTAATACTTGATTGTTTCCAGTTTGCGACGGTAAGGGTATGAAAATTGCGGGGATACCACATGCCGTGACCTCAGCAATCGTCATTCCCCCTGCTCTGCACACCATAACGTCTGCGATACTATAAATTTCCTCAACGGTATCAAAGAAGGGTTTGACACAGTAGAGGAACCCCGAACCTCCAACTTGTGCTTTGCTGTCTTGTATGGGAGTTGAGTTGGCGGTTGGATACGAAGCGAGTGTCCGATCATACGCATCTTGAACCTTTTCCACTTCCATCGCACCCGTTTGATGAACTATCTGGATCTGATCGGCATATTCGACTAAGTGTGGCAGTGCCTCTACAATCGTTTCATTGATAGCATGCGCGCCTTGGCTTCCACCCATCACAAAAATAGTTTTTCGCTCTGGATGCAATCCGAATTTCCTATAGGTTTCCTCGCGCCTCGGAAATGCCGCGATGGCAGGACGAATAGGGTTTCCTGTTATCTCGATACGTGTGGTTCGTCGGAACGAATTGTTCTCGCCGATCGATTCCATGGCAAGATAGGCGACATCTGCCCATCGTGCCAATATACCGTTCGTTAAGCCAACAGAAGCATTTTGCTCTTGGATAGCAATCGGAATTTTGCACAGGAGACCGGCTAACAGAACCGGACCTGAAACATATCCTCCCGTTCCTATAACGACATCTGGTTTCAACGCCTTCATATATCGCAATGACTGAATCAGTCCATGAAATACCTTCCAAATAGTGGGTAACCACTGTAAAGTAAGGCGACGCGGAAACCCCGCAACCGAAATAGGCAAGAACCGAAACCCATGCTGTGGAACAAGCGTTGATTCCAGCTTGTCCGAACCACCAATGAACGCAATATCTACACTGGCATCCAACCGTTGCAGTGCTTGAGCGATACCAATCGCGGGATAGATATGGCCGCCTGTTCCACCGCCCGCGATAACGATTTTTTTCTCTGTCGCGCGCTGTTGCAGTGCCAATGAGTTGCGGTCGTCGGTTTCTGATAAATTTCTATCGTAGCACTTGGAATTTTTTAATGTTCCTTGCGGTTCGATGAGATGGGTTTGGGGTTTCATTCTATGTCCTTATTGCTGCTACGTGATATATTCAAAAGGATCCCGACACTCACCAGACTCAGAACGATTGATGAACCGCCGTAACTGATAAATGGCAATGTGATCCCTTTTGTCGGCAGTAAACCTGTCGCAACACCGATGTTAATGAATGCTTGGAGACCGATGAGTGTCGTAATTCCGGTGGCGAGCAAAGAAGCGAAGAGGTCACTCGCATGTCGGGCAATGTGAAGCCCTCGCCATACAAAAAGCATAAAGATAAACGTCACAGTCACGGCACCGATAAATCCGAATTCTTCACCTAACACTGCGAAAATAAAATCTGTGTGTGGATACGGAAGACGTGATATTTTCTGAAGGCTACTATCGATTCCTAAACCGAGAAGTCCACCACTTTCGAGCGCGTCCAGTGAACGTGTTAACTGATAGTTCGTCGCATCGGGAGATTTCAACATTGCCAGATAATCCATGAGTCGCTTTAGTTTATATGAGTCCCGAATGATGAGCAAACCTATAAGTCCGCTGCCGACACCGCCAAGTGTGAGCACGTGCCAGATACGCATACCGCCGACAAATAGCACAATACAGAGGGTTACTACGAGTAAGAACGCCGAACCGAAATCCGGTTGGATGTACACAAGACCAAAAGCGAGACCTACAATTAAGATGTTCGGAAGTACGCCATTGAAAAAACTCTTAACACGTTCTGGGTTGCGGCTTATGAAATTTGCGATGTGCATAACCAACGCTATTTTCGCAAATTCCACGGGTTGAAAATTGATAGGCAATCCTATATTGATCCAGCGTTTAAATCTACCACCTTCTGCCCCTTGTACGCTTGCACCTAAACCGGGGACGAAAACCAATAGTAATCCTATGAAGGCGAGTATTAAGAAAAAGTTTGCGAACCTCGCATAGAACCTGTAAGGTAGATGGGAAGCAAAGAACATACCGATAAAACCGATCCCACAGGCAATGATGTGTATCTGTAAATAGCGATAACTGTAACCATCATAGTGTCTTGAAGAGAGAAGATGGCTTGCACTGTATACCATCAGAATGCCTATCGCAATAAGGCAGAACGTAATAGCAATCAACCCTTTATCCATCCGTCCCGATCTTTGCGGAGGGGGTGGTTCTGCTACCTGTTGCTGCTGGTCCTCTACAACGGAATAGGCGCGCGTGTTTGTCCATTTGAACCCAGATTTTGGTTTGGATTTACGGTTCCTATTGCTGCGGGCAGAGTTTTGGTAATTGCGTGCCATTTTTATTTTCCTTCTCTAAGAGGCAGTCCATGCGCCCATAATTAGAAAAATGTCTCAGGCTTGCTGTTTTGGTTCGCGATCGGTACCTTTGGGTTGGAGCGCGTCAACGGCTTCTTTAAAATCGTCGCCTCTTGCTTTGTAATCGGAATACATGTCAAAACTGGCATTTGCCGGGGACAACAAGACGACATCACCCGGGGACGCGTGTTTATGTGCCACCTGCACAGCTTCTGCCATTGTTTTCGCTTTCATTATTTTTGTGGTATCGGCGAGGGTCTTTTCAATCTGTTGGGTGTACTCGCCGAGCATTACTGCGCTTTTAACCTGAGTTTGAACGATTTCGCGCAACGGTGTGTAATCATTACCTTTGTCGTATCCTCCCATTATTAGTAAAATTTGAGAGTCTACTAACGATTCAAGAGCGGCTTTGACCGCCGCCACGTTTGTCGCTTTTGAATCGTTTATGAATCGTACCCCTTCTAAGGTCCGCACCAACTCAAAAGCATGGGATAAAGCGGGGTGTGACCGATCGAAGCGTTGAAGTGCTTCGCGGATTTCTGCCCCTGTTATACCAAAAATCTGTCCTACAGCGATAGCGGCGAGGACATTCTGTACATTGTGTGCTCCTGGGAGTGGAATGTCCACGATGTCACATATTTTCTCGCGTATCCCATTCTGCTGCGCGAAAAGCCCCGAACCCTCTCTAAATGTTCCCGAGAACGACAAATTTTCGGGAGCACCTTTGTCTGAAAAATAGATCACTTCCGCCGATGTTGATGCGGCGAAATCCTTGACAGATGCATCTGAATCGTTGAGAACTATCCAGTCTGCAGTTGTCTGGTTGTCAGAGATTTTCTGTTTTGCCTCGCGATAGGCAGACATTGTTCCGTGTCTGTCCAAGTGGTCGCGGGACAAATTAAGCACGACGCTCACCTTCGGGTGAAAGGTTTCAGTGCTTTCCAACTGAAAACTACTTGCTTCAACGACAACTATATCTCGATTTGTAAGGTTTTGAACCTCCGTTGCCAATGGCACGCCGATATTGCCAGCAATGCGAACGTTTGGGAATCTACCGCCGGCTTTTAGTATAGCCGCCGTGAGCAGTGTCGTTGTTGATTTACCTTTCGTACCAGTGATAGCGACAATGGTTGCCGGACATACGCTCGCGGCGACCTCTAATTCTCCAAGAATTGAGAGGTTTCTCGACCGCGCTTCACACAAAATCGGAATATCAAGCGGTACACCTGGGGAAACCACTATAAAATCTGCATCTGCAATGCATTCCAAAGGATGTCCACTAAAATATGTTCGATACGGGTGGCAAGTGTTCAAATTCCTGCTGTTAGCGGTTTGCGCTTTGCCCGGTTCTGAGGTCTCATTGAGCGCAGCAATTTCTGCTGAGAGGGCTTCACGAGAACGCGTGTCTGTAAGCGTAACAACGGCACCCCGCGCATGTAATAATTTCGCCGCAGCGATCCCGCTTCGATTCAAGCCAAAAACTGTAACCCGCTTTCCTTGTAATTGTATCATAGTCGTGGGGTGTCAGCCATCGGCTTTCAGGCACTCACTTGTGGCAGTAAACACCCGCAACTGCCACACGGACGACTGACCGCTATTCCTCACCGAAGTTTCAGTGTGCTTAAGGCTATTAATACCAAAATAAGTCCGACAATCCAAAATCGGATGACAACTTTGGATTCCTTCCACCCTGAGAGCAGGAAGTGGTAGTGGATAGGAGACATTTTGAATACACGTTTGCCAAATGTACGGAATGACCAAACTTGGATGATAACCGATAATACTTCAGCAACGAAAATGGCACCGACTATCAGGAGCAGAAATTCCTGTTTTATCAGCACTGCCACCGTTCCAAGTGTGGCGCCGAGTGCCAGCGATCCAGTGTCTCCCATAAAGACTTGGGCAGGATGCCCGTTATACCATAAAAATCCCAAACCCGCTCCGACTAACGCTGCACAGAAAACTGTTGTGACTTCTCCACCCACTGGTAGATGAAAAATGTTCAGGTACGCGGCAATCTCACTGTGACTTGTCATGTACCCGACTATGCCTAAGGTTCCCGCAACAAACAGGGTACACCCAATTGCTAATCCATCCATCCCATCCGTAAGATTAACGGCATTAGAGGTCCCAACGATGATGAATGTTGCAAAGGGTATAAACAGGACCCCTAAATTAGGATGCACATCTTTGAAAAAAGGAAGCGCCAACGATGTCCGTGTTGTTAGATCTCCCGTGTGTGCAGGACCCCACTGATAAAGATAAGTCGCAATCACTAATGCTCCTACTGTTTGAAGTCCAATCTTATGCCAACCTCGGAGTCCT
The DNA here is from genome assembly GCA_965208635.1 of Candidatus Poribacteria bacterium. Classification (GTDB taxonomy): domain Bacteria; phylum Poribacteria; class WGA-4E; order WGA-4E; family WGA-3G; genus WGA-3G. The sequence continues at coordinate 1,510,100 of OZ242349.1, read as the reverse complement.
AAGGACTGTTGTCTTACCAATTTGCTGTAATCATCTAAGAATCCGAGTCCACCGAACCAGAGCGTTGTTAGAATCATCAAGTAGATGTAGGGTTGATCCAAACGTGACCAGAACACTACCGATATCAGGACGGAAACGATAATAAGCACGCCGCCCATTGTTGGAGTCCCTGCTTTGCTCTGGTGATCTCTTGGTCCCTCTTCGCGTATGTGCTCGCCAATCCGAAGTTGTTTGAGACGATTTATCATAAACGGTCCCAAGACAAGTGCTATAATCAGCGATGTTACGGTTGCATAAATCGCTCGAATACTGATGTAGCGAAAGATGTTGAATGGCGAAAAAACGTCAACGAGATTCTCATATAGCAGATGGTAAAACATTTTTTTTATTAGGGCTAAACTCTCGTTGCTTCACTGTGTTCCGCAACGGTTTTTTCAAAGACGCGATCACGGTAAAGGCTCTGTTTGGTCTTGGCGAGAACCTGTGCGGAATGAAATTATGCCTTAAATGGCATAATTTGTCTTTGCTTTACATTTGGAGCATAGTCAGAGAGTCTATAATTTAAAGACCTAACTTATCACCCTTCTTCAATTTGGCAAGACTCGCACCTGCTTGGCTTAGGAGGTTCGTCGTATATGTATAGGTTAACGCATTTTTCTCTGCATGTGCCGTAAACGCTAAATCGATGAGATCCGATACAAGTTGCGGAAACTCAATGCCTTGGTGCGTCCACAAGTAGTAACTATATGATCCGGGAATGGTGTTGATTTCATTCACATAAACCTTCTCGTTTGCATCTACGAGAAAATCGATACGCGCGACACCAGCACAATCTAAGACCCGAAAAGTATGTGTCGCAAGATGTTGTATATGTAACGTCAATTCTTCTGAAATGGGTGCAGGAATTTTCCTGTCTGCCCCTGCCATTCCTGATGATTCTCCATTCTGATGGATGTATTTATCGTCGAAGCTAAGAAAGTTTGCTTGTGTCACAGGTTGCTCGCAGACGGAGGCGGTTGGATCATCCATCCCCATTACAGCACAATTGATTTCGAGAGGATTCTCAACCGCTTTTTCGACGAGAATTCTGCGTGAATAATGTCCCGCAACTTCCGCAGCAGCGCAAAGTTCATCCTGATTTTTAACGTGGCTGACCCCGATACTCGAGCCGCTCATTGCAGGTTTAACAAACAATGGGTAAGAAAGCGATGCTTCCACCTTTTTGATGAGTTCCTCACGGCGCGTCTCCCAGTCATGATGGCTCCAACATAAGTAGGGAAGTACTGGCAGTTCATTTTCGCTGAGAATCGCCTTCATCATGATTTTATCCATGCCAACAGCGGAACCAACGACTCGTGCACCAACATAAGGCACGTTCATAAGTTCAAGTAACCCTTGAAGCGTTCCATCTTCGCCATGCATGCCGTGTATTGATGGGAAGACAACATCTACCGGCAGAACGGTTCTTTTTCTGACGTTCTGACCAAGCCAATGTTTTGCGGTAACAACAAATTGCGGGTTTGGATGAAATTCAACGCTGACTTTATCGAAATCGGATGGATGTGGCAAATTTCCATCAGTAAAGGTGGACAAATCACGAAGCGCATCGCCGGTTAACCACTCGCCAGTTTTTGTGATATAAATAGGAATAACCTGATGCCCCTCTGATCCGTCACTGAAGTCTTGTAAAGCGATGCAAACTTGGTGTGCTGTTACGATTGAGACTTCATGTTCAGGTGTGCATCCACCAAATATAAGGGCTATATTGTATTTTGACATTTTCTGTTTTTGCCTCCGCTCCAATTGCCGGACTGGTAATTCGGAAGATTTTTACGACACGGTTACAGAGCAAAGTTTGGAAGCCGATGTTACGAGGCAACTCTTTCCTCGTTGTAGCTGTCCGGGAGGTCGTTTTCAAAAAGGACAACATCGCCGGCTTGCACCTGTGTTGCTAAATGTTGTTTGACTTCTTCGAGGTTGAGTGCGACAATGATTTGCTGGTTTGGATATTGGGCGGCTTTCAAACCGTCTAAAATCGGGACAGTCCGCTTGGGTCCTACTAAAATGACCAAATCGCAGACATCGGCTGCGTGTTCTCCGAGACGCTTATTTTCTTCGTATTCCCTTTCGCCAAGTTCCACCATCCCAGGTGTCACTAACACCTTTTTACCGCCTTGGATCTCGGTGAGGACTTCAAGTGCCGCTTTCGCGCCGACCGGATTCGAGTTGAAACTATCGTCAATGATGGTTACGCTGCCTTCAGTGGAGGTCAATTGTAAGCGGTGGGGTACGGGTACAACGTTAGCGATTGCTATCCGAATTTCCTCAAGCGTCATTCCACACTCTATTGCAACTGCCGTTGCAGCGAGGATGTTAGATACGTTATGTCTGCCTAAGAGTTGTGTCCGAATTTCTGCGGTATCGATAGATGTATGTATTGTGAAAGCGAGACCTGCGTCGGTGTGTTGAATGTTCGTGGCAGTTAACTCAGCACGCTCGGAAGCCGAGGTTACAGGAAAGGGTTCTGTCGCATACCGGCGTACTGGGTTCCCATCATGTTCCCGTTTATCGGCAAGTCCAGCGCAGATTTCATTGTCGCAATTGAAGACTGCGAGTCCGTCCGATGGGAGCGACTCAATCAATTCATATTTCGTTTTGGCAATATTCTCAATGCTTTTGAATCGTTCTAAGTGCTGAGGTCCAACGGCTGTGAGAATGCCGATTTGGGGGGATGCTAAGTTACACAACTCTCGGATGTCGCCGCGTTTGTAAGCCCCCATTTCAACGATGAATATTTCATGTTCGGCGGTAAGGTCCCCACGGATGACCTTACAAATGCCCATTGGTGTATTGTAACTATCGGGTGTCATCAACGTGTTAAATTTTTGGGACAAAATCTGATGTAGAATATATTTGGTACTCGTCTTGCCGTAACTTCCTGTAATCCCGATAACTCTGGGCTGGAGCGTCTTGATTCGTTTTCTTGCTGAGAGAAGATACGCTCCATTTATGGTACGTTCCAACGGATAGATAAGGAGATTAGCAATCGTTAGATTAATGACGGTTACTTCGCTAAAGAGGAAGATTGCGATTCGCCATTGAGGAAACACCCCAGCAAAAACACTGGTCTTTGTTATTAGCACAAGTGTTGTCGCGATGCCAATAAGCAAGCAAATTGAGAGCCCAAATACCCGTTTCGCTCGTGCCGTGTAAACGAGCGGCTTTTTTGCTTCAACCTTTTTCCCTTGCGTGCTCATGTAGATTTGAAATCCTCCCCAAGCCAAGCACAGCACTGGAAACAGCCACGTATCGTTATAGTGGGGGTAGAACGCCGTCAGGATGAGAATCCCGCCAATAACAAGAATCTCTTTAATTTCAAAACAATTCTTCAGGTGCTGACCCATCCACTTCAGGTACCGACCCGTCTTATAGCCATCGAGTTGGAGTATATGGAGCCCGCGTGTGGTCCTGACGACAGCCCTTACCAAACAGGTTAGCGTCACAAAATAAAAAAATACAGTACTCATCGTTTCCATTTTTTTATGGTGAATGCGAAAAATATATTGACCTTTGTGTATCTCTTGTGTAGGAGCGATCTCCCGATCGCGACTTCTTCTTACCGATGTGTGATGTAAAGGTAATTCTAAAATCTACCATAGTTATTCATTGAATTCCAACCCGCTCTGGGGGTTCAAAGGTTTCTGACTTTACCAAAAACCACCATGGAACGGTGCTCAGAGTTAATAGTTTAGAAAGCTTGCGACAATTCGGCAAAACTGCGGGAACTGATCAAGGTAGGAAAAATGTCCCGCTTCCTTTAGGACCACTAATCCTGCGTCGGGTATTTCTTTTTCCATAATTTGTCCGAAAGACACGGGTGTATCCTTGTCGTCTTCACCCCAGATTAACAGTGTTGAAGCGGTTATCCGAGGCAAGAGCGAGCGCAGGTCTTGATTCACGACTTTAACAAGTGTGCCGCGCATATCTCCAGCATTCTGATAGTCTTTGGAACCGGCACGTGCAGACATCGCGTCTGCAACGAGAACACCATATTTCCCGCATCGACGAAGCAATTTACCGATTTTCGCCAAACCTACGCGAAGATGGTATTTTAGGGTTCGACGCGGTTTGATGCCTGCGCTGTCAACCAAGATAAGTTTATCGACTTTTTCAGGGTGTTCCGCTGAGACGATAATAGAAATTCTACCGCCAAAGGAGTGACCGATGAAGTGAGCCTTCGGAATGCGAAACTTTTCCAGAAACGCTATAACGAACTGCGCATAGTCGGAGGTATTCCACGCGATCGGTGGAATCTGACTCTTACCGAACCCCGGCAAATCAAGTGCGTAGACTTTATGAGATTGTGCGAGCCAATCAAAAACCGGTTGAAAACTTGCAGCTTCCCCGCCCCAGCCATGCAGGAGGAGAACGACATCACCGTCTCCAGCAACCTGATATGAGATTTTTAAACTATTGAGTATGAGCTGCTGCGTCCTTCGTCCTTGCAGATTTTGAATCATTAAGAAACCCTTCGGATCCTAAAGCGGGTTTTTTAATCAATTTTAGATCGAGGTTGACAACGGAAACCTCGCTCAAACAGAATCGTTTAAAAAATCTGAAGCCACGATCCTATCGTCAAATGGAAATTTTTTGCCATTAATTTCCTGATAATCCTCGTGTCCTTTACCCGCTATTACGACAACATCACCGGATTTTGCCATCGCGATTGCGTGGTGGATAGCGTCGCGTCTCTCTGGAATACACATATACTTGGTGTCATGTGGTAAATTTGACACAATTTGCGCGATGATTTCATCAGGGTCTTCGGTGCGCGGATTGTCAGAAGTAATCAGGCTATAATCCGCAATTTGGGCGGAAATATTTCCCATCTTAGGACGCTTTCCGTTATCCCTATCGCCGCCGCATCCGAAAACACAAATCAAATTACGTTCGGCAACGCGCTTGGCGGCAGTCAGCACATTTTCTAAGCCGTCGGGTGTATGGGCATAGTCAACGATGACAGCGAAGTCCTGTCCTCGGTCAATAAGCTCAAACCGACCGGGAACTACGGTAGCGGCAAGTCCCTCCTGAATTGCTGATATCGGACAATCGTAACGGAGTCCAACAGCAATGGCGGCAAGGGCGTTGTAAAGGTTGTATTCTCCGAGGAGTCGTAACTTAGTGGGGATTCGTCCGTCTGGCGTAACCGCTGTAAACGCCAATCGATTATAAGAGAAATTGATATCTTCGGCATGTAGATCCGCTTTTTCACCAAGTCCGTACATTGTAGGAGGGGTTTGTAACCCCGAAACCTTGCAAGCGTCGGCAATGCGCTCTGCTACCGGTAGGTCGCTGTTCAAGATTGCAACTCCTTCCTTATCGAGTTGCTCGAACAACATCAGTTTCGCCTTTAAATATGCTTCCATCGTTTGATGGTAATCAAGATGGTCCTGAGTGAAATTGGTAAAAACAGCGGTATCGAAGGTAAGCCCTGCCAATCGCTGCAGTGCTAACCCTTGTGAGGAGGTCTCCATTGTAACGTATTCTACGCCGTCTTCGGTAAACTGCTTGAAAAGAGCGTGAAGTGCGAACGCATCGGGAGTTGTGAGAGAAGCGGGGAGTATTTCTTCTTCGCCTTGGGCACTCGTGTACTGGTGTCCGACTGTTCCAATGAGTGCTGTTTTCCGTCCACTTGCCTTGAGTATGGCATGTATGAGGTGTGCCGTTGAAGTTTTACCGTTAGTGCCTGTAATACCAATGAGTTTAAGACGTTGTGCAGGATTTCCGTGCCAATTGGCGGCAATCAAGGACATCGCTCGGCGTCCGCAGGGGACTTGCACATAGGTAATCGGAAACTTTCCTTGTGTCTCTATAGTTGTTATCGGTTTTTCACCAATGACAACTCCTGCTCCTTTTTGAAGTGCCCCTGGAATGAAGTCGTGGATATCCACGTTGATACCTTGATAACAGACAAAAGCATTACCAACTTCGACTTTCCGATTGTCACAGACAACACCAGTAATATCAATATCCAGCGATCCAGAACTTGTGGTAATGTTAAGTCCGCGGAGCAGTTCATGAAGCTTCACAGCCCCTCTCCTTTCAGCGTCGGTGATTGTGTTGTCACAACAGGTGAAAAGTCGGAGGACTTTTGAGGTTCAGGTCCGAAGAACTCGGTTTGTTTCAGGTATTGCATTGTTTGGGCAGCGACTTGCTGAAAAAGAGGTCCAGCGATTTGTCCACTGAAACGTGCTCCTCTCGGTTCATCAAGCATAACGATTATTGATACCATAGGATTCTCAGCTGGTAGGAACCCCATAAAGGACATGATCTCTTTTCCTGCGTAGCCTTTGCCATGTTTTTCAGCTTTTTGGGCTGTTCCTGTTTTGCCTGCCACGCGATATCCTTCAACACGTGCACGCCTGCCACTACCATCTTCAACCACACCCACAAGTATCTCTGTCATCTGTTTCGCTACTATCGGACGGATTACCTGTCGGACTTCAATGGGGTATTTCTTTTCAATCACCTTCCCGCTATTGTCCCGAATCTCCCGGGTAATGTGCGGACGGAGAAGTTTTCCGCCGTTCGCAAGGACGTTTAACGCGCTTACCATCTGGAGAGGTGTCACCATAATTCCTTGTCCGAAGGGCACGGCACCAAGGGAATGCGTATCCCAATACTTTACGGCATAAAGACTTCCATTGTGTTCGTAGGGCAGATCTACACCGGTTGGTCTCCCAAAGCCATACTTTTCAATGTAAGTGCTGAAGTTCTCATATCCCAATTCCTTCACAACTTTAATCATACCGATATTACTGGATTTGTGGAGAACTTGTTCTAAGGTCAGCCATCCTTTTCCCGATACGTCGCGGATGATTCTACCATTTGAGAGTCGGTATCGTCCATTCTCGCAAAAAACCGTTGACTCAGGACTCATAATGCCCTCGTTTAGGACAGCGGAAGATGCAATGATTTTAAAAATCGAACCGGGTTCATACGCAAACCAAACACCAAGATTCCTCTTTGCTTGCTCGCTCCCGAGCGTGTAATGATTCAAATCGTACGATGGGTAGCTTGCAAGTGCTAATATCTCTGCCGTTTTTGACGCCAGGACGATGACTGTACCCCCTTGGGCGTTCCATTTTCGGCATGCTGTTGCTAATTCCTTCTCGGCGACGTACTGAATATATTCGTCAAGCGTCAAAACGACACTATACCCATAGTCGTCAGTAGAGTCACCGTTGGTTAGCAGGTTTATGGGTTCATTACGGGCGGCTTCTGCCCGTCGCTCCGCTTGTCGCTCCCTCGCGCTCAAGAGATAATTGTTGTACTGATACTCAATTCCCTCACCCATATTTTGATCGTTTATATGTCCAATGACTTGGGCGGCGAGTTTCCCTTTCGGATAGGTCCGTTGCTGTTCGACCTCGTGCTTTATGCCACGGATATCTTTCTCAATTGCTCGAATGTCGTCAAGCAACGCGTAATCCATATCCTTTTTGAGCCATACAAATCGCTTATCCTTGCGGCGAAGTTGGGTAAGCAGTTCAGATTCGGGAATATCTAAAATCGGGGAGAGTCTGCGCGCTGCTTCACTTGGATCGGTCTTCATATACATCGGATCGGCATAGACAGAGAGGCTGTGACGACTCAGGGCTAAAACATTCCCATGTCTGTCCAAAATTTTGCCTCGTTTTATTGCGGCTGTGCGCGGAGAGTTCCAAGGGTGACCAGTTGGTCCCTGATGTTCGGCATCGCTGGAGAGCTGTACTTTGAACAGTTTACCAACCAATAACAGGAAACCCACCTGCAGTATAATAAGCACGAAAACCAGTCGACGAATAGATAAATGCGAATTGTTTTTCATGTTTTTCCTGTCCAATTAATGTGGATTTGAACGCCTTCCAATAGAGCAAAAATGGTGTCTTAACCGTGAAAGCTTAAACTATTTATCCCAGATTACCTGCGAGGCTTCAGTGGGTTCAACCATTCCGAGTTCAGTCGCAATTTGCCGAACCCTTTGCACACCCGTTAAAGTTGATTCTTTCAATTCAAGTCGATGGATTTCATCCTGAACTTGACGCTTCTGTCTCTCGTAAGTAGGCTGTCGTTGCAAAGCAACCTTCTTGGCGTAAGATGAGAACCAGATACTGCCAGCGAAGGTACAGAAAGATAGCACCAGAACAATATACGCGAACGGAAATCTCTTTTTCGGTTTTGGGTCTTCAGTATTCGTAATGCGTGTTGAATGACTATTATGTAATGTTTGCATTTGTTCAACTACCTAAACGGCGTTGAAGGGCGGACGCTATCTTCAATTCTACGTCCTTTTACAACTTTTCCGCGCATATTTATTTAGGTGGCAAAAACTCTCATATTTAAACGTTGAATATTGTATTTAAGATACATTTTTTCTTTCATAGGACAGGAAATAGAGAAACCTTACCCTACAATTTGCGAGCGACGCGCAATTTAGCGCTCCGCGCTCGCGGATTCTGTTGAACTTCAACCGCGTCTGGTAATATAGGACGCTTCGTGAGAATTTCCAGAGATGCGGTGTGTTCACAAATACAGATAGGTATTTTCGGTGGACAGACGCACGCCCGTGCACATGTCCGGAAACGGTGTTTGACGATTCTATCTTCAAGTGAATGAAACGTGATGACACACAGACAACCGCCCGGTTTCAAAAGCTGTATCGCAACGTCCAAACCCGTCTCAAGATTTTCCAATTCAGCGTTGATATGAATGCGAAGTGCCTGAAATATACGAGTCGCAGGATGGATCTTGGATACACCCTCGGGGACGGTTCGCTTGACAATCTCTGCGAGTTGCGTTGTCGTCGTTATCGGTGTTTCTCGTCTCGTCTGAATAATCCGATGGGCAATCCGTTTCGCGAATCGCTCTTCGCCATACCGTTTGAAAATATCAACCAGTACATCCATTGGACTGTTGTTGACTACCTGCATGGCTGTAAGGATTTCCGCTTCCCGCTCGTTATTTAGCACCTGTCGTGGATTCATGCGCATATCTAACGGACCGGTATGATTAAAACTGAAACCACGGTGTGGTGCATCCAATTGTAGGGAAGACACCCCTAAGTCAAGTAGGATACCGTCTACGGCATGAACCGAGTGTCTGGTTTCCAGTAAGACATCCATCTCAGCAAAATTACCGTTGATGAGAGAATAACGCTCCCCAAAGATGTGTAATCTACCTTTCGCGATAGTGAGAGCCTCAACATCTAAATCAATTCCGATCACACGTCCATTCGGTGCGGAAGCCTCTAAAATAGCAGCACTATGCCCCCCTAATCCGACAGTGCCATCTATATAAACACCGTCCGATTTTGGATTGAGAAAGTCAATCATTTTATCACATAAAACTGATATGTGGTGTGTATCTATAGCTTGCACAAGTGACCTACTATTATAATCTATATATAATTCTTAGCAAGAAACATGCCAATTTTATAGTTATCAGTTTTCAGGTGTCAGTTAACAGTTAAGAGGGTTCTGGTGAAAGAAACCGTTTAGACTTGTCAGAAACATTTTAACTGACACTTGTTAGCGATTCCTTATCAAAAACACCTCGCCAGCAGAGGGAGTCGCGTAGGTTCTGGTCGGTGTTGGCTGGTCAGGCATCTATCCGGTTTTGATAGATAGCTGTCACGAGTTCCATCGTCTTGACTGCGTCCGCAAAGCAGGTTAGCGGTTGCTGGTTCTGTTGAATAGAGTCGACAAAATGTCTGCTTTCTCCATAAAATCCGTAAGCCCTATGTGAGGCATCAGATCCCGCGGCGTCTTCAGGGGTGATTTCAGTTGTACCATTAGGTGTATGAAGGATAGCGCGTCCACCAGGGTCGGGGTTGATATAGGCGGAAATCTCACGCGCATGCATCTCAAATGTATGGATACGTCCGCCAACTGCCCAGTTAGTACAAAGGTAACCTGAGGCACCACTGGTAAATTTAACAAGGGCGTTGAAACTGTTTTCGCGCTCGGAGTAGAAACTATTGATGTCGCTCGCAACGGCTTTCACTTCACCGCCACCAAGCCATCGGAGGGCGTCCACAGCGTGAATCGCATCACATGTTAAAACGTCTATCACACCATCGTAATAGTGTGCGTCCGGTGTGTTTTTGTGGAAGGTTGACATGCACTGAATGATCGGACCTTGCTTCTCAACGATCGTTTTGACTTCTCGCAACAGTGGAATAAAACGACGATTGAAACCCACCATTGACTTACAGTCGTTTTTCTCTGCGGCGCGTGCCATCTCCTTGGTTTGGTGAAGTGTAACACCGGGCGGTTTCTCAATAAAAACGTGATGTTGTTGCGAGAGACAGTGGATGACGAGCGGAAATAGATGTTGCGGCGGCATGAGGATATACACCGCGTCGGGACTCGTCTTCTCAAGCATCTGTTTATAGTCAGTGAATGTTTCCTCAATCTCAAAACGTTCCGCTGTTGCCTGAAGTTTTGATGGGACCATATCGCACAATCCAACAAGGTTCACATCTTCACACTCTCTGAGCGACGGATAGTGGACACTGTTTGCCATCCCACCCGCGCCGATTAGGGCAATATTGACTTTTTCCATCTGTAGTCCTCCTAACGAATCTTTCCTTGCATATTATAGGAGAGAGTGTTAAAATGCAACAACTACTAAACACTCATCTGATTTGCCAGTTCTGGGAAACAAAAACATAATGAATACCGACCCTATCAAACTCGAGCTTTATAAAAATATGCTGACCTCGGTTGCCGAGGAGATGGGTGTAACGCTACAGCGAACGGCGTTCTCACCCAACATCAAGGAACGGCTTGATTTTTCATGTGCCGTTTTTGATAACACCGGTAAGATGGTTGCACAAGCCGCGCATATTCCTGTACATCTCGGTTCCATGCCACTTTCGGTTCTCGCGGCTATTGCCCATACAGAAATGGCGCCCGGCGATATGATTGTTCTTAATGATCCATACCGCGGTGGTACCCACTTACCGGATATCACACTCGTCGCTCCTGTCTTCTCAAATGGAGATATTGTTGAAGAAGAATCAAAAAAAGTGCGTAGCCTGAAACGAAGTGGAAGGCGGATATACGGAAAGGACTTTTCTTCACACAACCCGACTGAACGAACCGCAAGGAAAATTAAAAAGCCTGTCTTCTTTGTAGCAAACCGCGCACATCACGCAGATGTGGGTGGAATGACCCCCGGTTCAATGCCGATTGCGACGAGTGTAATTCAGGAGGGGATCCGAATTCCGCCCATTAAACTCATCCGAGGCGGCGAATTGGACACCGATCTCTGGGAATTCATTCTCGCGAATGTCCGCACACCTGGGGAACGTCGCGGTGATATGGAAGCACAGGTGGCGGCAAACCGTGTCGGCGAACGACGACTCCAGGAGATGATGGGTAAGTATGGCGCACCAGAGATAACGGAATACATGCAGGAACTGTGCGCGTATGCGAGTCGGATGGTCAGGGCACGCCTTCGAGAAATCCCGAATGGACGCTATACATACACTGATGTGCTTGATAATGACGGCATCACTGATGAACCTATTGAGATACAGGTTGCGATTGAGATTGAAGATGATACCGCATTCGTTGATTTCACTGGCACGGCTCAACAGGTCCGAGGTTCAGTTAACGCGATTTACGCGATTACGCTCTCCGCTGTTTTTTATGCCTTTCGATGCATCGCCGGTGCAGACGTTCCTGCGAATGCTGGATGTTTAGAACCGATCCGAGTCGTCGCGCCAGAGGGCACCGTTGTGAACGCAAAGTTTCCGGCAGCGGTTGCAGGGGGAAATGTAGAAACGTCGCAGCGTATTGTTGATGTTCTACTTGGGGCATTGGCGCAAGCCTGTCCTGACCGGATTCCCGCTGCGAGTTCCGGCACCATGAATAACCTCACAATAGGGGGATATGATGTTTCGCGCGGGAAGGAATTTACGTATTACGAGACTATTGCAGGTGGGATGGGCGCACGCCCAAATCGAGACGGAATTGATGCCATCCATACGCACATGACCAATACGATGAACACACCTATAGAGGCAATTGAGACAAACTATCCGATGCAGGTAGTGGCGTATGCAATTCGACGTGGAACAGGTGGTACGGGGAAATTCCGAGGGGGGGCAGGGGTCATTCGGGCACTGCGACTTCTTACGGATGCCGAGGTCACCATCCTTTCGGAACGCCGAAACCGGGGTCCTTACGGCTTGCGAGGCGGTGAGCCAGGAGAACCCGGACGTAACGTGCTAATTTCTGGTGGAGAGGCACAACCGTTAGCGGGCAAGGTATCCGTTTCTACGCACGAAGGCGATGTTATTCGTATAGAAACACCCGGTGGTGGCGGTTTTTTAAAGAATTAAATCTCAGCTGCTGCGTCCGTTGTTCTTGCAGTATTCCAATTGTTAACAAACCCTTTATAACCTAAAGCGGGTTTCTTAACGGTTTTAGATCCGTGTTGACAATGGAAACATCACCCAGACATAATCGTTAAAAAAGCTTGAGTTGAGAATAAGCCGGATTCTGTATGTGACGATCATTCATCTGGGATGGATGTTACCATCCACCTCAAGCGGTTACCTGGGGACGAGGCGGGCAAACCTGTATATGTCCCTCATTTACCTTGCTCCAGATGGGGTTTACCAAGCTCCATAAGTCACCTTATGGACTGGTGCGCTTTTACCGCACCGTTTCACCTGTACAACGCTTTGAGGCGTTGTAGTCTACTCTCTGTTGCACTTTCCATAGCGTCGCCGCTCCTGGGTGTTACCCAGCATCCTGCCCTGTGGAGTCCGGACTTTCCTCATCCCGGTGGTAAAATTACGACCGGGACGCGACCATCTACTCAACTCAAGCCTCCCTATTATATCCTATCTGTCAGCTTAAAGCAATGGAATTGAAGCGAGCCTGTGTTGAAAAGACAAAAAAAGAGGCGCGCCCGTAAGGCGCGCCTTCAATACAATTTGTTTGTTAATACAAGAAATTACGAACATCCACTTGTCGTTCCACAATTCGCACAGCGATAGCAGACCCCACTTCTCTGCATCAGGGCACCGCACTCAAGACATGGCGGTGCATCCGCATATTGGAGAACGACCTGCTTCTCATGCGCCGACCATGAATCTGTTTCACCGTTACTCCCGTGCCCATACGGATGGAGTTCTTCAGGAGGCACCATCTCTTCATCCATATCTATCACGTTGGACTCTTCCCGTGGTTCCTGAGTGAGGAACTGCGTACCGAGCCACCGGAAAACGTAATCTATAATCGACTTCGCCATCGGAATGTCAGGGTTAGTTGTAAAGCCTGACGGTTCAAACCGGACGTGGCTGAACTTATTAACGAGCGACTCTAACGGCACACCGTATTGCAACGCGATAGAGGTGAGAACCGCTACAGAGTCCATCAGTCCAGAGACGGCTGTGCCTTCTTTGCTCATGCGGAGGAAAACTTCTCCGGGGCTACCATCTTCGTAGAACCCGACAGTAATGTAGCCTTCATGACCCCCAACGCTAAATTTGTGGGTCATAGAGGAACGCGTGTCAGAGAGACGTTTCCTGATCGGGCGTTCAGTCGAGGTGCCAGCAATCGCCTCATCGGTTTCACTCTCCGCATCTTGTTGGCTTCGGGTTGAAAGCGGTTGGCTCCCTTTGCTACCATCACGATAAACGGCGAGACATTTGACACCGCGTCGCCACGCTTCCACGTATAACGTTTTTATGTCATCTACCGTTGCGTCGTGTGGGACGTTGACAGTCTTGGAAATGGCACCAGAGATAAAGGGTTGCACAGCCGCCATCATTTTCAACGGTCCCATGTGATTTATATAACGAGTTCCGTGCTTCCCACATTGGACAGCACAATCGAAAACGGCGTAATGCATCGGTGAAAGGTGTGGTGCGCCCTCAACCGTGCCTGTACCACAGATGACCTCTTCAGCGATACTAATTTCATCTTCGCTGAATCCAATTGCAGAAAGGAGATCAAAACTCGAATCTGCTGCTTCTTCTTCGGTAATACCTAACCGCTCAAGACACTCTTCTCCGAGAAATCCCGGGGCAAAGGCAAGGTTCAGGTCAAACGCACTCGGTAACATCTCCGCAACGCGGGCGATGTCCTCCTGTGTGAAGCCTTTTCGCTTCAATGTATCCGCGTTGATGTTCGGTGTCCCTTCAAAAGTACCTGTTCCGACAATATACGTAATAATCGCCTCTGTCTGCTGGAGTGTGTAATCTAAGTTGTGCAAGGCATCGCGGACGCTCTGGTTGACAATCTTCATGTATCCACCACCCGCCAACTTCTTGAACTTGACGAGGGCAAATTCGGGTTCAATTCCCGTTGTATCACAATCCATCAAGAAGGAGATCGTTCCAGTCGGAGCGATGACGCTAATTTGGGAATTTCGATAGCCCCACTGTTCACCTTTTTCAAGGCAGGCATCCCAATCTGTCTTTGCTGCGTTGAAAAGATCCGGCGGACATGTGATCGGGTCAATGTCGTAAGCGGCATCGCGGTGCAGCCGCATAACATCTAACATCGAGTCCCGATTCTTCGCATAACCATCAAAAGCTCCGATGCTTTCGGCGATCTCTGCACTTGTGTGGTATCCCTGTCCGCTCAGGATGGCAGTGATAGCACCTGCGTAGGCACACGCTTGGTCGCTGTCGTAAGGAATACCTAAACGCATCAAGAGTGCGCCCAAGTTAGCATAGCCGAGTCCAAGTGGACGATATTCATCAGAACGTTGCGCTATATCGTTCGTCGGGTATGAAGAGAGACTGACTATAATCTCCATCGCGGTGACAAACACACGGACGGTCGCGCGAAAGCCTTCAATGTCGAAGCTATCATCGTCTCTCAAAAACTTGGCAAGGTTGATACTGGCAAGATTACAAGCGGAATCGTCTAAGAAGAGGTATTCACTGCACGGATTACTCGCATTAATCTTACCTGAGTTTTTACATGTATGCCATTTCTGAATCGTGCTGTCAAACTGGACACCCGGATCCGCACATGCCCAAGCGGCATAAGCGATCTTCTCCATCAGTGTTCTGGCATCATATTCGTCTGCGACTTGACCGCTTGTCCGGTAAGTAGTTCTCCATGAATCTCCCTGTAAGTAGGCATTCATGAACTCATCCGGGATCCGGACAGAGTTATTGCTGTTCTGTCCACTGACGGTGCTGTATGCTTCACCATTGAAATCGGCTGGATATCCCGCGGCGATGAGTGCTTTTGCTTTATCCTCTTCACGTAATTTCCAGTCGATATAATCAGCGATTTCTGGGTGATCCATATCGAGGATAACCATTTTAGCTGCCCGTCTTGTGGTGCCACCAGATTTGATACTGCCTGCCCATCGGTCGAAGCCTTCGAGGAATGATAGTACCCCCGAACTCTCACCACCACCGGAGAGGAGTTCACCCTTCGCGCGAACTTTGCTGAAGTTGGAACCTGTGCCACTGCCATATTTGAAGAGACGCACTTCAGCTCTCTGGAGATCCAACATAGAGTCCAGAGAATCGTCAACCTTTTGAATGAAGCAGGCGGAATTTTGCGGATGTTGGTATGCATTGGTAGTGACCTTGACTTCCTGTGAATCTCGGTCCCAATAGTAGTTGCCGCCACCTCCCTCAATACCATATTCGTGCCACAAACCGCAGTTAAACCAAACAGGCGAGTTGAAAGCACCCCGTTGTGTAACGAGGATATGCGTCAATTCCATCTCAAACGTCTCTGCGTCTTCGGGGGTAGCAAAATACCCACCGAATTCTTCGCCTGCGCGACGGAGCGTACGCGCCACACGGGTAACCAATTGGCGAGCACTGTCCTCCGATTCTGCCCCGGGAACTCCAGCTTTTCGGAAGTATTTCGATGCCGCAATATCTGTCGCGAGCTGCGTCCAGTCTGCCGGTATTTCGACCTGTTCCTGTTTAAAGATGACATCACCCTTTTCGTTGTAGATGACCGCGTCGCGGCGTTCCCATTCCAACAAATCGTAAGGATGAACGCCGGACTTGGTAAAATACGGTGTGAAGGTGATCCCTGCCCGCTTACCTTCGTCTGACTGTTTTAGAGAGGTCGCCTCTTCATCAACCCCTTTCGGATTATCAACCGTCATACTCATACCCCTTTGGTTGTCAATATGCCCGAAGAAAACACACTGATAACCATTTTATGATAATATGCGCTCGAAAGCGCGTCTGTAAGAATTTCTATAGTTATAATTAATTTTCAATAATGATTCGGTGGTAACGTTTCTTCCCGGCGCGGAGGAGCAAAGCATTCTCCTCAAGCAGGTCGGTACCAACCACCATATCTATCGCGCGGTACTGTTTTTCGTTGATGTAAGCACCCCCTTGCTGAACGAGCCGCCGCGCTTCGCTACGTGAATTTGCCAATCCGACTTCATGGAAGAGTTCCATGATCGGAATCCCGCTGTCAAGTCGTTCTGGTGCGATAACCGAAGTCGGCATTGCGACTTCATCAAGGTTCCCGCCACCAAACGCAGCGCGTGATGCTTCTTGTGCTTTGTCTGCCTCTGCCTTTCCGTGCGCAAGTTTTGTGGCTTCATACGCGAGGACTTCTTTTGCCTCTCGAATTGCTTCGTCTTCCAAATTACCGAGTTGTCGAATCTCGCCCATTGGAAGGAAGGTGAAATACGCTAAGAATCGTGAGACATCTCGGTCGTCCACGTTAATCCAGTATTGATAGAATTCATACGGTGATGTGCGTTCAGCGTCAAGCCAAACTGCACCGCTTGCGGTTTTTCCCATCTTCGCGCCGCTTGCCGTAGTCAGCAGCGGAAAAGTGACTGCGTGAACACGTTCGCCTTCAACTCGACGGACGAGATCGACACCCGCAAGAATATTGCCCCATTGGTCGTCCCCACCGAGTTGGAGACGGCACCCGTACTTCTGAAAAAGATATAAATAATCGTAAGCTTGGAGGAGTTGATAGTTAAATTCGAGGAATGAAAGTCCAAGTTCACGTTCAAGGCGTTGCCGATAGCCTTCTGCCTTGATCATCTCATTTACCCGAAAGTGTTTGCCAATATCGCGTAGAAATTCGATGTAATTTACAGACAACAACCAGTCGGCGTTGTTAAGGAATCTTCCCACTTTTGATGCCGTCTGGGATCCCTCGTTATTTGCTATTCCGTCATCAAGATTTAAGTAACGTTGCAACTGTGCAAGGATCGCTTTGCTGTTCGTTGAGATTTGTTCCTGCGATAACATTGGGCGCATTTCAGTCTTGTCTGTTGGGTCGCCAATCATCGTCGTGCCGCCCCCAATGATTGCAATCGGCTTATGCCCTGCGCGTTGCAGGTGTGCCATCGCCATAATGGGGACAAGACTCCCGACGTGCAGACTCGGTGCTGTCGGGTCAAAGCCGACGTAGTAGGTAACCTGTTCTTCACCTAACAAGCGCGCGACCTGTTCAGCATTCGTAGTTTGTTTGATAAAACCCCGCTCATTCAGGGCTTCAAAGACATTATCCATTTTTTTAAATTTTCCTTGCGGTTCGGTTAGGTGTGTAGGTATTTTCACGTTCCTTTCCGTAGACCCGCTTTCCACTTCGTTTCAAGCTACGCGCTTTTGTCTCATGGGGAGGCATGCATTTTGCTAAAAAAGGATTCGGAAATTTGATAGCAGATTTTGCTTACATTAATTAGTGCAGAAATTAGGAAAAGCATTTCTTAGCGAAATATCCTCACCCAATTATTATATAAAATTTTTGCATGCTTGACAAATGATTTTTATGAGATTTTTGACGTTTTTCAAGTTTTTGGGATTAACCCGAAACGACCTCAACGCGTCTGTTGAGTGTGTTAACAATTTCTTCGTTGCCTGCACGCAACGCCATGTCAAAAGGTGTCTCTCCTTCATAGGATTGGAATATGACTCTCTTGAATTCACGTAGCGGCCAGACAAGTGATGTGACATCCTCTGTCCATTCGGTGAACTGTTTCGGATGACGCATTCGACTGATCGTTTTGAGCGATGGATTGGCACCGTGGTCTAACAATAGCCGAACCATCCGCAGATTGCCCAACCGGACGGCGAAATGTAGCGGTGTTTCCTTGCCGTACTGAACGAAATGTTCGTTATCCATGATAGGTTCGTCATCAAGTCCACTCAGTGCTTGTGCGTTGACATCCGCGCCTGCTTTAATCAGAATATAGGCTTGTGCGAGATGCGTATCGTCATCATGGCGGGATTGCACATGGAGTAAGGTTTCGCCGTTGTAGGGCCATGCGAAATTCGGATCCAATCCGTTTTCGATCATGAGCAAAAAGGAATCGAAGTTAGTGACACCGACGGCATGAAACCCAAGGTAAGACGGTTGATTGACGGCAGTTCCCTGACTGATGAGATACCGATTAATCTCGTAATCTTTGCTTGGCCAATGCGTGCCGAGGTCACTATTATTTACGTCGGCACCTGCCGCTATGAGTGCTTTGACTTTATCGAGATCATTAAGTCTGATACTCGCACTATGGAGCGGTGATATCCGATTCACTTTCACGTTCACGAGTTCTGGTGCTTCAGCGAGCATTTGTTGAACTGTCTCTGCATCTGCTGTTTCAAATTCTGCCTGCCAGCGTTCAATGCGTTTTTGGTTCATCATTTCCAGATTGGTGTCGGTTTCAACGTTAAAGCACAGGCGTTTGCCGGTTGCAAAAATGTGTTATTCCTCGTCATCTTCGGCGTAGGAGTGTCCGCCGAAAATTGCCCGGACCTGCTTTGCTGTTTTCGGACCTGAAAGCAGTTTCCCAATCCGATCCCCCTCTTCTTCAAGCAATGCCTTGACGTTCGTCAGGACCGCCTCCAGTTTGTCCGCTGGGAATTTGCACGCACCGTTCTCGTCCATGTGGATAATTTCACCGGGCGCGACATCCATTCCCGCTATTGAAACTGGAACGTTGACAGCTTGAACTGCCATTGCACCGTGTCCGGGTGTGATGCCACTTAACAGATACTGGAATTCCATTGGCCGAATTTCATCGATATCACGTGATGGACCGTTCGAGATTGCCCCCAGACAGCCGATGGATTTCATTGCCGCTGTCATATTGCCGCCTGCTAAACCGACCTTGTTGGCAAGTTCAGGCGGGAACTTCTGCTCAAATGCGAAGATTGTCGGTTGCTTGGAAGCACCCATCGCATCGATGACATCCATGAAAGAGAGTTCTGAATAGTTCGGATCCGGTACGCTGTAAACGCACGTCACCGCATAACCTGCAATGGCTCCGAGTTCTGGATACATACAGCGGATCGTTGTATCCGTATACCAATTCTCCGTCCACGGATTATAGAGTCCAAGACAATGAGGACTCCCCGGGTAGGTAGCAACCACGTTTGTGATGGAAGGCGTATCATACTTGCGCAGTTCCGCCAACATTTCCTGCTCTGTTAATGCCATATTTTTAATTATTCCTTGCGGTTAAACGACGTGCGTTTGGGCTTTTAGGTGCGTTCCTTATATCCGCTCTCCAAATGTAAAGCAAAGACAAATTATGCCATTTAAGGAAACCTAATTTCATTACGAGCTACAGGTTTGGGACTAAGGAACACCTCTTAACTGAGAACCGAAAACTGAAAACTGATAACCCCTTAGACAGGCATGGTTCTACCGGCGTACGCCCGTCCGATGCGTGCGGCTTCTTCGCCGCCACCGGTGACCCGGACACCGGCGTCGATGCTCGCCTCAATTGTATCGGGTGAAGTGCTTTCCAAAAACGCGATACCTGCGGCTTTGCAAGCGTTAAAGACGCGATTTCGAGCATCTTCTAATTCTTGTGGACGTGGATTCGGTGAATTTTTGTAGCCAAATGACATGCTCATGTCACCGGGACCCCATTCAGCAAAGGCGATTCCGGGAACCTGTGCCGTGATTTCGACATTCGCTAACGCACGCTTGTTTTCGAATTTGAGACCCAAGAAAAGTTCGCCGTCCGGGTTCAGGGGCCATGGATCAGCGACATCCAAGTATTTGTCAACGGAGATGCCCCAAATGGGTGCAGCAGAACCTTGCCCAGCAGAACCGCGTCTTCCGACATCCAATTGTGTCCCAACGCCGATCGTCTGGAATGGATAACGGCACGCTTCAACAAACGCTTTGACGGCTTCTGGGGATTCAGCGTGACAAAGTAGCAAGCCGTGCACACCGCGTGCGAGGAGTTGCCGCATCTGCCAACCGTTGGCGCGAATCACATCTGCACTGATACCATCTACTGGCAATTCAACAACAACAGCCGGGGTTTGGTGCCCGCTATTGGTGGGACCCGCGTCGGCGAGCCCACGCATGAAACTATCCAATCCAGCGAGATCGAAACTCCCATGCTCCATGCCGACATTGATATAGTCTGCCCAAGTGTTTGCCATCGCGCGGCCCGCGTCATAATTCAGTTCCGCGCCTGTGTGGCTGCCGGTATAGAAGACAGGCAGGTCATCTACTAACAATTCAATCGCTTTATTAACGCGTTTCGGCATTGCGAATTCTCCTTACTGGTGTACAGTATTACAATATTTTTAATCAAAGATGGTTTTGATCGCTTTCGATTCCGTTCTGGAATATGATTTAGAATTGTATAGGAAATGTGACAATTCTGTCAACATAATTTTTTAAGGGAGCGGCGCGGTTTGGATCCGAAATTTCAGAAAAGTTTAATTTTGGAGAGGATTTAATTTTATTTATATTTTTATTTATTTTATCGTTGATTTCCTTAAAAAAGTTACAAAATTATACCCTATTTTTCTTCCATTATTTTCACTAATCTGTATGCAACTTAGTCATCATATACGTCTGAGAGCATCTATTTTTTTATCATGATATAAGAAAAATGGATGCTGAACAATTATGGGTTGTTAATATTTCTATTTATCACTAAACAGTTTTTCTGACAACGGATAAATGGAGACTCTATAGTCCTAAAGAATTTTGAAATTCCTTGACAAATCCGTAGGTTTTGAATAACTTAAAAGGAGAATCACATTAGGACTTACGCATGCTGCTCTTTTGTAGCATAAACTGTTAGTTTGTGCCTAAGACCGTTTACGTTTTTTCGAGCATCCCTATCTAACGGAGCATCCTACGGTCAAAGTTGCGTAAGTCCTACACATATTAAATTTCTCTAAGGATCGGTGAAAATTGTGAGAGCACTTGTCGTTAAATTATTGCCAGATGAAAAGCGCGAGAAAATCGTTGTCCCCGATTGGGAAGAACCAGCACCCCCTACTGGAAATCAAGTGCTGTGTCAAGCCGTCTTCACGGGACTGACGAACGGTACAGAACGGAATCAACTGATCGGTGGAAACTATTCAGCCTCCAATAACCGGTTGCCAACCACCGATGGATACCAGAACGTCGGCAGAGTCATTGAAACGGGACCGGACGTAACACAACTTCAAATCGGCGACCTCATCTATGCCAGTGTGAATCATGTCGAACGGTTCACCATTCCAGAAGATGGACTCTTGTTCAAATTACCAGACGGCGTTGATCCAGGTGAAGCCGCCCTCTTCGGTATCTCTGGTGTCGCGATGCATTGCTGCAGGCGTGTTGATCCGCGCATCGGAGAGAAAATACTGATTGTCGGACAGGGTTGCATCGGTATGTTCGCGGCGCAGATCGCCAACGCCATGGGAGCCCGCGTCACGGTATGCGACATTGAGGAATCTCGACTGGAAAAGATCCGCCAATTGGGTGTAGCGGAGGCGGTTCTCAATACGAGTGGCGATGGTTGGGATTCTCAAATTCAAGAGGGTTCCTTCGATGCCGTCATGGACTTCGCGGGTGTTCCAGATATGGTAACACCCATGATCCACGCCTGCAAAGTTCGGGGACGATTGCTCTTAGTTGCCGGACGGTTCGATGTCAATTACACCTTTAACGTTGGACAACATAAAGAGATTGGTATCCTTCAGTGTAGTCACTTCACGTGTGACGATCTGGAAAATCTCTGTCGATTGCTCCGTCAGGGTTCTGTCAAAATCGCTCCACTCATCCGACATCGGGTGCCTGTTGACGAAGCACCGCAAATCTATAGGTGGCTACGCGATGAACCGATACGTGTGTTGGGGACGGTGTTTCAATGGGAGTAGGGAGGAAGGATGGAAGCGCAGGAAGGGTGGAAGAAACACCGTCTCCCCAATCTTCCACCCTTCCAATCTTCCAACTTTCTAATCCAATCTCGGATCCAGAACTTGAATATTACCTCACCTACCACATTCAATTAATCCTGCCTAAATTCCTCCGAAAAATATTAAAATAAAAAAAGTGCAACTTTTTTGCAACTCGTTTGTAGTAACAGCAACCTCAAAATGCGCGGAGTTGAAACATGACAGAAGATAAATTCCTTGAGCTTGTCCATGAACACAAGGCTCGGGTTTATCAACACACCCTCTATCTACTCGGAAATCGGGAAGATGCAGAGGATATAACGCAAGAGACGTTTATCACGGCGTGGAAACACCGTAACAAATTGCGTCCGAAGACCGCACGCTCATGGTTGCTAAAGTGTGCGCAGAATCTCTGTTTCAATCTGCTAAAACGAGACAAATTTCAGGTGCATTTAACAGGCGGAGACGATGCAGATCCCGAAACAGAACTCGAAACTTTGATGCACACGCATTCTGGTCGGTCGAATCCATCACCAGATGAGATTGTGATCCAACAAGAACTCAAAGACTCCGTCCAGTGTGCGATTAAAAAATTGCCGCCAGAGATGCGGTCGGTAATAATTATGCGGGAACTGAATGGCATGAGTTTCAAAGAGATTGCAGAAGTCTTAGAACAACCCGAAGGTACTGTAAAATCAACAGCATTTCGTGCCCGCAAGAGATTACGGGAACTACTGCGTCCCTACTGGAGGAATGAAGAATGAACGATTTTCCTCTTCACCAAGATTCATCCTGCATGGAGGTCCAAGATAATTTAGAGGCGTATCTCGCCGATGAATTGGATGCAGATCTTCATGCGACAATGGCGACACATATTGCGTCGTGCCCAATGTGTCAAGATGAAGTTCGCTTCGCACAAGCAATTAGCGGCGCATTGCACGAACTTCCGAAACCAGAGCCACCGCCGGAAATCTTCAACGCCGTTGAGGCTTACGTTCGCGCGCATCCCAGCAAGGAACCGAGGTGGCTACATCGGATATTCCAACTGTTTACGTTCTCGGATGATTTAACTTCGACGCTCGCTCGCGCAGGCGCGTTCGCATGTCTCATCGGAATCGTCCTGTTCGGGACCTATCAGTACCAACAACATCTGAAGGTGCAGCAAGCCTCCCGTGACTTGGCTTATGCACTCGGTAAATTGAATTACGCCGTGGAGCGAACCGGCACCGTCGTTAACGAGAAACTCCCGGATGTGCGAATTGATGAGGTTTCAAGTCGTCCTTTTGTTCAGATTGAAACAGTCTCCCGCCGCGTGTCAAAACAGAAGAGAAATATTTCATCGGCGATCCATCGGAGTCTGGATAGCCTTGACCAGTTACCGCGGAACGCTCTGGATACAAGGAGCGATCAACGTTCACATTAAGGAGGAAAAACCCTGTGAAAAAATTCACCCTTACAGCCCTTTTAACAAGTATAGCCTTTTTAGTCGTCTGTTGTTTCTTCACCAACGGGTATGCCCGGACCGACAATCTAACAGAGACAGTCCGCGGTAAAATAGAAATGGGTTTGCCAGATGCCCCTGCCCCGAAAGTTGAAATTGACTTGGACAAGAGTCTCTTGGGCCTTTTTATCAATTTCGGCATCGCAAGTAACCCGAAACTTGCTGGAGATGGGTCGATAGATCTGTCAGAATATACGGCGTATGCCGAAATGCTAAAAGGTGCCTCTATCCGGGTTTACGATCAAGAGATGAAAGACCTCGACGGGATGGTGAACCACTATCGGGGTATCCTTGAAAACCAAAAGTGGGAACATCTCATCAAAATCAGGGATAAATTCGATCTCAGTCTGCTTTACGGGGAAAAATCGGGCGTCGTGCACGGCATCTTCGTTATGTTCACCGATGATGGCAATTCGGGCTTTGTGAACATCTATGGAGAGATTGACTTTCAGAAACTCGGTACACTTTTCGGACAGATTCTCGAATCTAATTCGGGGGAGGCGATCTCCAAAACAGTTCGCAATTGGATAAACGCCCCGATGCCCCACCGGTGGGAAGTAAAGCGCAACGCCGAGAAACCGGATCATATCCTGGAATCAGAATCTACAGCAACCAACCGTTAAAAAAAATAGGTAAGGAGTAGAACCCATGAAACTGCAAAAGCACTTTATAGGACTGTTCACGCTACTGTTTTTAGGTGCATCGTTAACACTGATGCACTCAGCAGTCGCGCAACAGAAAAAATCGGACAAAACCGATCAAAAAGGACTTATCCTCTTCGATTTCCCGGAGCCCCTTAAGGCGAAAGTCGAAGTTAACTTAACGGCGAAGCTCATCAGTTTGGTCACCAAATCGGTGAGCGATCAACCCGAGGTTACCGAGCTGATCCAGATGTTAGACGGCATCTATGTCCGCACCTACGATCGGGCAACGATCGATGAGAAGAAATTGGTTAACTATTTCAAGGAAAAGCTCAAAGAAGATGAGTGGGAAGTCCTCGTCAAGATTGAGGAGAGGAGTGAAACGGTGGAGATCAATCTACTGTTTGACGAGGAAAAAGTTTACGGGATTTTCGCTATCATCATCCCTAAAAGGTCTGGAGAAGCCACTTTTGTCAATATTGTTGGGGAGATCGCACCGGAACGTATTGAGGAGTTGCTCGGGAATCTCAGCAATTTCGGGGCGGTGGACATCGATTTTGGCGACAAATTGAAGGGGCAGTGGAGAAGGGAAGACACGCGAGAGAAAGCGACGGTCATGATTCTGGGCAGTGACTTCTTCACAAATCCGGGAATCAATGTATTCAATACAAAAATGGATGATGTACTCGCGCCCAAACGCCAAAGCGAAATAGAACAGTTGGTGTCTCAAATTAAAACATTTGCCCCCACCAAGATAGCCGTTCATGCAGACGACAGCTACGACGCTGAACTTAACGCAAACTATCAAGGTTATCTGGAAGGCACCTATGAACTCACACGGAACTATAAGGAGCAGATCGGCTTTCGGTTAGCAAAACAGATGGAACACGCGAAGCTGTACTGTGTTGCTGATTCTCCAAAACATAGGCCGATCCTTGATAAAATTCATGACCACTTGATCGACTTCAACGCATTCGCGGAGATGCACAATCAGGAGCATCTCCTACCGACCATGTCCTCAGATGGACATAAAATTCGGCGGGGGGCAGATGGAACACTCTGGGTTGAACATGAGGAATACGAACCTCTGATTGACATGTACATACGGATGAACGACCCTGAACGGATGTACACCGAACAGGAATCATATCTGCGCATCGCACGCATCGGACTCAAAGACCAATATCCTGGTGCGAATTGGGTTGCACATTGGTGGTATGCGCACAATCTCAAGAATTTTGTGAATCTGACGCGCATCACGGAGTCCACCGATGATCGCATTCTACTGATTGTTGGTGCTGGGCATGTTTATCTGATTCAACAGTTTTTGGAGGACTCGGGAGATTACATCGTTGAAAGTCCGTTGCAATACTTAAATCCAGCAGCAACCGATTGATAAATCCCCAAGTTTGCGACAACATAAGCTTACGTAAAACAGTAATGCGCTGAGACACAGGAATCTTGAAAGGACAGTGCTCCCAGTGTAGATAGGAGAAACACGCACATGAAACCGACAATCATGATCCTCGGGAGTCACCACTTAGCAGGTTGGGATGGAGATAATATAGATGATATGCGCGCACCTAAACGTCAGTGCGAACTTCAACAACTTGCTGATCAACTGGCTCAATTTCAGCCGACGAAGGTAGCTGTTGAAGTTGACCATCTTGACTCCAATCTTCAGCAGGAATACGATGCCTATCTGAAAGACGAGTTTCAACTTGAACGCCATGAAGTCCATCAAGTCGGGTTTCGATTGGCGAAAATGATGGGACATCCGAAGATCCATTGCGTGGATTACTTCCGAAGTGCTGAGGAGAACCCAATCTTTGGAGGGGATCCTGCTGACGATTTAACAGATTACTATAAGTTTGCCAAAACGCACGGCCAAGAGCATCTCCTGCGTCCCCCTTCTACGAAAGAGAAAACCACTCAGGATGAAGACCGTACAACTCGGACTGAACCTGAGTACGAGCCAATTATTGATATGTACATACGGCTCAATCAACCTGAATGGATACATTCAGACCATCAGAAATATCTGCGGAGCGCGCGGATTGGGTCAGGCGATCAATATCCAGGTGCCAATTGGATGGGGTACTTCTGGTATCCGCGTAATCTCAAGACTTATGTGAATCTGACGCGAATTACCGAATCTGACGATGAGCGAATCCTGCTGATTATCGGTGCCGCACATACCTTTCTGATTCAGCAGTTTCTTGAAGATTCAGGAGATTACATCGTCGAAAGCCCACTTAAATACTTGGATGCAAGCGAGGTGGAAACTCCTTAACCTATTGTTCAGATTGTTGAGGATTTGGTAATCCTTTTTGAGAGGGATTTAACTCGACTACAAGTAGGAGAAAATTTTATGAAAGCCTTAGTGAAATGCAAATTCTATTCGATAATGTTACTCGCTGCTGTGTTACTTACAGTCGGCACAGTTGCAAGTGATAGTCAAACAGAGTTATCTACGGGAGAGGTTAAGCAAAAGGCAAAAAAACCGACGATTATGATTCTTGGTAGTTGGCACTTTTCGGATGATGTCCTCGCGCCCAAACGCCAACGCGAGCTTGAACAGGTGGTTGAAAACCTCAAAAAATTTAAGCCAACCAAGATAGCGGTTGAGTTGGATCCAAGCCGTTGCGACGCTGAAAACAAACGCTATCAAGGTTATTTAAACGAGACATACGCACTCGGACCCTATGAGGGAGATCAGATTGGATATAGATTAGCAAAAGAGTTCGGACATTCAAAGATGTATTGTGTTGATTATTGGCCCAAACGAGATCCGATCTTTGAAAGCATTAAGGGGCATTTGATAAACCGCAGCGAGTTTGCAAAAGTTCACAATCAGGAGCACCTTCGCGGATCCCCTGAGGATCACCGTTTCGGAGATCCTACAGATCCAGGAAAAATTGAGAAATATGAACCGATAATTGACAAGTACATACGCTTCAATCAGCCCGTAAGGACCCGCGCGAGCCAGCGAGCATACTTACATGATGCGCGTATTGGGTTAGGCGACAAATATCCGGGTGCGGATTGGCTTGCCCATATTTGGTATGCTCGAAACCTCAAGATTTTTGTGAACCTGACGCGCATCACTGAATCTGCTGACGATCGCATTCTACTGATTATCGGTGTTGGGCATGTCTTCCTCGTCCAACAATTTCTTGAAGATTCAGGGGATTACATCATCGAAAGCCCACTGAAATATTTGGATAACGAGGGAATGTAGACTTCTTAACCGGTTATCCAGAGGCGTTTAATCACAAGTCGTTTTTACCGACAAAGGTGGTGAGGTATATTAATGCATACGCTTTGGCTGGTTGTCCAGCGAGAATTCGTCTCAAATGTGTTAACCTCCCGGTTTATGATTGGGTTTATCGTGTGTCTGCTCTCAACGGCTGTTGCTGTTTTCGTCCAAGTGGGTGATTACGAAAAACGTTTGGTAGGGTATAACGCTGCTGTCCGGGAAGCAGCGGCGGAAGCGCAGGAGTGGGATCTCTATTACAACATCAAACCGAAAACACACCGGAAACCGAATCCTTTGGGTATCTTCAACGTAGGAGCGGAGAACTCCGGCGCAAATACGGTCACTATCGAATTGGCGAAGCCTATCTTTGAACTCACCTTCCCTATAATGGGTGAACCGGCGCAGAAACGGGGTTCAGACAATTCTTTTCTTTCGATGTTCCTAACCATTGATGTGGTTTTTATCTTCAAAATCATTCTCAGTGCATTAGCGATTCTATTTGCTTTCAATACAATTTCAGGCGAAAGAGAGGATGGCACACTGAAGCTCGTGTTATCCAACGCCGTACCGAGAGATGTGATAGTGCTGGGAAAATACCTTGGCGGCATGTTGTCGCTGTTCCCTATTGTTTTGGTAAGTTTAATCGTGGCACTGGTCATCGCGCTTTCTTCTCGTGTCACTGCTTTTGATGGAAACGACATTTCACATATCGTGCTAATATTTGCTGTCTCGCTGTTGTACGTGTCAACATGGTATCTTTTAGGATTGCTTCTATCAATTTGGACAAAGGCACCTGCGACAACCTTAATCCTTTCGATGGTTATTTGGGTGATGCTAACAATCGTTCATTCAAACATGGCGACGATTGTTGTGGAGAAATTTCCACCCTATCAATCCAAGCCTGAAGCAGAGCTTGTCAAGTCCGCTGGTGATGTGTGGGATCAGTTCAGAAGAGAACGGGATACCTATATCAAACGGAGGGGTTACGAGAACCTGAAGGATTCAATTTCTTGGAAACCTGGGATGGATGAAGAAACTAACCGTTTTTTTACGTTTTTTTCGTACGGGCTGTATAACTTACATTTGTTAGAAGGTTACATTGTC
Organism: Candidatus Poribacteria bacterium; assembly: GCA_965208635.1. Classification (GTDB taxonomy): domain Bacteria; phylum Poribacteria; class WGA-4E; order WGA-4E; family WGA-3G; genus WGA-3G. The sequence continues at coordinate 1,481,442 of OZ242349.1, read as the reverse complement.
AAGGATGTTGACAAAGCGGATACCTCTATCTTTCAAGAGATTTTAGGGTATCAGGAACCGCTTCGGATTGCGTATGCGGATAAAGTGGAGGCAGTTCTCAATAAACCTGCGGAAGAACGAGAGAGAAATGCCAAGTTCGCAGATGCTCTTTCCCGTATCTCCTTTGCGGATGTATACCACTTCGCTGTCGGGACAATAGCGGGGACAGACCGACAGAGTTATAACACTTTTATTCAGGACTCCAGAGCCTATAAGCGTAGAATTGTTGAATATTTGAAAGATAAAGAGGCGTTTACTTCTCGATCGTGGTTTTCCAGTGATCAAAGTGCCGCTGATCTAACAGATCTGCCTGTTTTCCAGCATCGACGACTCTCACTTTCCGAAAGTTTATCCCGCGCCTACATAGATATTTTGATATTATTGGCATGGAATGTCGTTTTGTTCATGGCGGCTTATGTGGCCTTCTTACGATATGATTTGGGTTGAGAAGAGGAGTCAAGACAGATGATTTGGCAGATAGCATTCAAAGAAATATACCACAATCTCACAACGCTGCGGTTCGCTTTGATAATCGTTATATTGCCCGTTCTGTTTGTGGCGAACTCGCTCATATACAGTTTAGGGGGTTACGGTTATACTGCGCAGGTTAATACATATAACCAGCAAATTGCACAAAATAGGGATCACATCGAAAATTTAGCGAATAAGGGGCTGGCGGCATTGGCACTGATAGGACCTGGGGAGATTTCAAAGCGTCCTAACCTGTTGACTTTCTGTGCCGATGGGGCGGATAAATCGGTCCCACGTTCTGTCACAATGCAGAATGTCGGAATGCTCAGTCGAGCCGGTTTTGATGAATTTGTTGAGGGTTACCAGTGGATACCGCCGTGGATATTAGAGTATCCCTTGGAGAATAAAGGTGGTAACATGATACAACGCATCAAAATCGATTGGGTCTTCATTGGTATTCTGATGAGTTTCTTTGCGATCTTATTCACTTTCGATGCTATTGCCGGAGAACGGGCGCGTGGTACGCTGAGCCTGATGATGTCGAATGCGGTATCACGTGGACAGATGTTGTTGGGAAAATATCTCGGTGCTTTTGTGACGCTCATGGTGCCGCTTATCATTAGTATCCTAATCAATCTACTCGTCATCCATTTCTTCGGAAATATCCCGTTTGCGTCTGAGCACTGGCTACGTATTTTGGGGATGGTGGGGTTATTTGCATTGCTCGTTTCCATTTTTATCTTTCTCGGGCTTTTTTTCTCCAGTTGTGTCTCAAACGCCATTACAAGTTTGGTATGGCTTTTGCTCACTTGGGTTTTTTTGGCGTTTATCTTTCCGAGCCTACTCGGAACGTTTGTCGGCAATCTGAATCCGATTCCATCCGTTGACGAGATTTTGAGACAGAAGGACGCACAATTAGGACAGTTGTACGCTGAATACGATCCTTTTGATAATGCCGGAGATGTTCCGCCTAAGTTAAGCAAAGCAGCATCTGCCGAAAATCCTAAAGCGACGCGCCTCTGGGCAGACTTTTTCACCAAAGAAGTAGAGACGAAAACTCGATTTTCAGATGGGCATATCGACCAGCAATTTAAACAAGTACAACTCGCCCGCGACCTCACCCAAATCTCTCCAATAGCGACTTTCCAATATGCGATGGAAGGGTTTGCGAATACAGGTATCGTTAGTTATATGAATTTTGTCAAACAAGCGCGTCGTTATCGGCAGACGTTCATAGGCTTCATTAAAACGACGGATCAGGGTGATCCAGAAAGCCTCCATATCTATCCTGTAAGGGAGGGGTTATCTCAGAAACCGGTAGATCCGGATGCTGTGCCGGTTTTTGAAGAGCAGATCTCTTATCGCAGTGTGTTATCCCAAGTCGGTTTGTTAGTCCTTTTTAATCTGCTATCCTTTATTATCGCACAGGTCTCTTTTATGAAAAGCGATTTGAAGTAGGTATGACGTAAAGCCCCTATATCGGAGGTAGACAAAAAACCATGTGGGACAAAGTAACATTAACCCGCCCTTCATTTCGGGACTTACTCTGGTTGTTCGCACAGGTGTTGAAAGCATCGCCTTTTATCGCCGCTGTGTGGGTAATCCTTGTACTCATCAATGCCGGTGCCGGTGCCGCCCAGCTGCTTGTGATCCGAGAGACCGTTAACACCCTCGTCGATGCAGACCTTATAAACAGTGTTGTTCCATGGCTGGCGGTGCTCTGTTTCCTCTTTTTTGTGGATCAGGCGATCTCAACACTCCTCCCACTTTTGCGCGAACAACTCCGCATTCGAGCGGGTTTCGCTTTGCAGCGTGCTGCCTTGCAAAAGACAGGCAACCTGCCACTGGAGGCATTCGATGACGACGAATCGCACAACCTCATCAATCGCGTCGTTACTGGAGGGGATTCGAGTGTTGTCCAATTGATGCAGAACGGCTTAACCTTTATCGAATACACCCCTGCCCTACTCACCAGTGCTGTCGTTTTAGGACTGATTTCAATTTGGATTCCCCTGATTATCATCAGCGGTGCAATATTACTGCGGGTCTTTGAAATTCAGATGGGGACGCGAGTGCGTCACTTCGAGGTGGAAAATACACGCAACAGACGGCTTGCGGACTACTACGCCCAACTTCTAACAGAACGCCGCAGTGCTGCCGAAATCCGCTTATGGGGAATTGGTGAAACCCTTCTCCAACGCTGGCGGACGATCCTGGCACAATATCTTCGAGAACGCTTGGGTATCGATTTTCAAAATGCATCCCAAGGTATTTTTCAGGTGTTTATCTTCGTAGCCATCATCGCTGGAGCATTACTGGTTACCTCGCTTTCACAGGGACGGGTCGAAGCCGGACTCGCCGCCTTGGTGTTAGAGGCACTTCGGAACATTACTATGGGGATGAACTCCATGCAGTATCTCGTCATCGGCTTTGTTCAACACGCTGGCTACGGAGAAGACCTGCGTCATCTGTTAGCAATGGAACAGGATGAAGACGCTTCCGAAACACGAACGCCTTATCCGCATCCGGTCCGTGAGGGTATCCGTTTGCATAACGTCGCGTATCGTTACCCGGGTGCAGATACAGACGCACTCTCCGATGTTAACGTTCACATTCGTCCGGGTGAAATCCTCGCTGTTGTCGGCGCAAACGGCGCAGGAAAAACGACTTTGGCGCACATCTTAGCAGGCTTGCGTCCTCCAACAGCAGGACACGTCACAATAGACGGTATAAATGCCGCCACAATCTCATCCGAAGATCTACGGCGTGCTTGCACCGTAGTTTTTCAGCATCCAGCACGCTATCCGACGACCCTACGCGAAAATCTGGTTTTGGATAGTAAGGACGAGGTCACCTCGTCCTTACTTGCCTCCGATACGCATGCTGCAGCGATCTTAACCCAGGTCGGATTGCAATCAGAAAGGTTCCCACTTGATACGTTTTTGGGTCCTGAATTCGGGGGTGTAGATTTCTCCGGCGGCGAATGGCAACGCGTTGCTATTGCTCGGAGTTTAATAAAAGAAGCGGGTGAGTTTGTCATTTTTGACGAACCCACGGCAGCACTTGATCCACTCGCTGAGTTGGAAATTTTTCAGCAATTCGTTGAATTGGTAGAAGGTAAGACTGCCTTGCTCATCGCTCATCGGCTTGGACCGACACGACTTGCCGATCGCGTGGTTGTTTTGGATGATGGACACATTGTAGAAATCGGGAATCCCACTGAACTCCTACAGCAGAATGGAAAATATGCCGAAATGTTCGCTGCACAAAGTGAGTGGTATCAATGATGAGAAACACAAACACATTACCGAGACGCGCAGTTCTTCGCTTAATTTGGCAATTTATACGGATTGCACCCTTCCCCCTCTTTGTCACCCTTCTACTCCGTTTGATAAACGCTGGAAATCGCGGTTTTACACCGATTATCATCGCCGGATTTACAAACGCATTAATAAACGCTGAAGGACTCTTTTTCTGGATGGGTGTTTATCTCGTGCTAATGACCTTGGAAATATTAACCGATGTTTTCAACGGTGTAACACAGATGTGGTTCTCCAATAAGGCTGTGCTCCATTTCCAGCAGGATCTTCTGCGTCAAGCTGGACAAACGCCACTGCTCCATTTTTTGGACCCTGACTTTCACGATAATCTTAGCCGCGCAACGCAAGGTTTCAGTGATCGCGTTGTCAGTTGGTTTGGGAGTGTTCTGGATAATATTCATAGTGTCGCGAGCGTGTGTGGACTGTTAGGCGCAGTCTTTATTTTAAGTAGTAATGTATGGTGTATGATTGCTCTGTTTGTCAGTTCTTCCATCATTCTCTTCACAAGAAAACCGATTGCGCGGCTTGAACTCGAACAGGACCGGGCGGCGGCACGTCCCAACCGAACCCAGACGGCGTGGGCGGCTCGGCTCTACGAACGTGTCAACAGTCCAGAGGTCCGTCTCTTTACACTCCAACGTTGGTTGCTTTCAAAATGGGAAAACGCGTATCGTCAACTCGCCACGGTGGAAATAGGATCCCTCAAAAGGAAAACCACCTGGAACGCACTCGCCAACCTCAGTTCTGTCTTCGGATATTGTGTGATCGTTTTCATCGCAGCACGGGTTGCACATAACGGCGACCCTGAGAAAATCGCCGGTATCTTCACGGGTTTAATTGCCGCTGCCGCTGGGTTACAAGGATTTCTCTCATATATGGCGCGCTCTATGGGGAATCTCGCCGAACAGAGCGGTGTCTTACGTGACCTTGCGACGCTGTTCACAACGCAATCCACCCAGGAGAGTAGTGTTTCTGATGCGACGGAGAAACATCAGGAGGATCAGGGGCAACCACAAGGGATGCCCCTACTCGCCGCAGAAGCGGGAGAGATAACAGTCGCCATGAACGATCTCTCTTTCCAGTATCCACGCGCAGCGACGCAGACCCTCAAGGGGATTACCGCGAAAATAGTGCCTGGCGAAACCGTCGCACTCGTCGGGAAAAATGGTGCTGGAAAGACAACACTCGCGAATATATTGCTCGGTTTGTACGTCCCAGATAGCGGAACACTCACATTTTCACAAGGTGCTACGGCTTCTGAAAAACCCACAACGAGTGCTGTCTTTCAGGACTTCACGAAGTTCCTACTGCCTGTTAGGGATAATGTCGGCTTTGCTGACCCGAACCGTATGCAAGACGACACCTTTATGCGGCACACACTCGACAGAGCAGGTTCTACTTTCGCACAAGAGCTCGACACTTGGCTCGGACACGAATTCGGCGGACGCGACGTGTCCGGTGGAGAATGGCTGCGCCTCGCCGTAGCACGTGGACTTTTCCGACAGAGCCAATTCGTCGTGTTTGATGAACCCACTGCCGCCATCGACCCGGTTGCCGAAGTTGAAATGATCCGCGAACTGCTCACCAAAGACGCGTCGCGTGCCACCCTTGTCATCTCCCATCGACTTGGCGTCGCCCGTCTCTGCGACAGAATTCTCGTTTTAGATGAAGGACGACTCGTTGAAGACGGCACACATGAAGAACTGCTTGCCAGGGGCGAGTTATACGCCGAAATGTGGAACGCACAAGCTTCATGGTATGCTTAGACACAGAAATTTGATAACACTTTCCCGACCCAATCAATCCCTAAAACTACATCCACGACCCCTACCCTAAGCCTCTCCGTTTTGATGGAAAAAAGTGCAACTTTTTCCCATTCCATTTGTAGTACCAACCATAAGTTCCTTGCCATGTTTTTGTGAGTCAACCCAATCAAGATGTTGTTTCACTATTGACATGGCAGGCTCCGAGTATTTCTTTACATTTAATCTTTGTTTGGGAATGCTCCGCTAAAGGTGGGTAGGGAAATCGAAGCATAGGAACCTACTCTTATACAAGTTACGGTCAATCGGGTATAAATCCAATATAATACACAAAACAAAAGAGGTAAACACATGAAAGCGAATTTGTTAATCAGTATCACCCTAACACTCATCATCAGTTCTCAACTATGGGCGGCTCCAAACAACACAACGGTAAAAAAAGAACTTCCAGCAATCAAAATGGAACACCCACCTACCATTGACGGTGTTCTTGATGATAAATGCTGGCAGGGTGCCCCGAAAGCGAATACCTTCATTGATGAACGCACCGAAAAACCGGCGAAGAACCAAACTATGGGGCATCTGGTTTATACAGACACAGCCATTTATGTTGGGCTTCATCTCTACGATGATGCACCCGATAAAATTGTCGGGCGCCAAACCAAAGATCAAACAATGTTTAATGGAGAAGATTACGTCTCCTTTAGTCTCGATCCGTTTCACACACACCAGATGTCCGACAGAAATTTCTTCGTCGTAAATCCACTCGGCACGAAATATGCGCATCTCGCTACCGGACGCGCCGAAAAGAGCGAATGGATTGGGTTATGGAAAACTGCCGCACAGATTGTGGAAGACGGTTGGATCGTGGAGATGGAAATCCCGTGGCAGATGATTGATTACCCCGAAACAACCGAACCCATCGGGATGGGTATCAACATAGATCGCTTCCAGCAACGGACAGGCGAAAAATCTTGGTGGTCTAATTTAGGGGTTCACGAATTTCGGGAAAACGATGGATATTGGGTGGATGTCTTACCGCCACCCCGAAAACGCGATCTGAAGGTGCTTCCGTATATAATTGGGGGTGTCAGCGAAATGGGGACAGATGCCAGTGAATACACCGCACGCATCGGCGGAGATGTCCGGTATGAAGTCACACCGCAACTACGGCTCATCGGGACTGCCAATCCCGATTTTGATAACATCGAACAAGCCGTGGAAGGCATCGATTTCTCTTATGGCGAACGCTACGTTGAGGACCGACGTCCCTTCTTCTCCGAAGGCGGAAATCTATACCGATTTGACAGATTCTTCTACTCCCGACGCGTCGCTGATATGGATGCCGGACTTAACCTCTTCGGCAAGGTAGAGAAAAACACCAGCATCGGGGTCCTCGGCACCTATCACAAAAACAACCAAAATGGCATCTTCCGCGTCTCACGGACCCTCACAGAGACAGCCAATGCGAATGCCGCAGTCCTGACACACCACACTAAAGACGGAGAGACGAACACTGTCGGTTATCTTTCGGGGGATATGCGATACAACAGGGTGTCGGCGAAATCCTACTTTGCCCAAAGTTGGGCAGACGAAACATCCGAAAACACGGGACGTGTCGAACTGAGTTATAATGGGCGGATTGCCCGAACCTATCTTCAGAGTTTCTTCGTATCGCCTAATTTCGTCAATCACCTCGGTTACCACCCTTTCACAGGATACCGCGGGGTGGTCCTCGGTAGCCGGGTTCTAAACGAATGGCGGGACGGATATGTTCGCGGTATCCAACTTGACGCAGAAACAGAACTTTCTAACACCTATGGTCAGGAAACGTCCGCGACAACAGACAACGTATTCCGACGCACGCTCTACCTCGATGCAAGACTCCTCACCCGCAGCGACCACGCGCTTATCTCCAGTTGGAAGGGTGGAAGGTTTGGGGAATTCACCGATAGCATCTTCACTATCGGTGCCGCCGCAAATGCCACCAACCAATTCAACACACTGGTTCTTTTTTACTCTGGTGGACAAAGTGCGGGCGAAACGCTTCATAGCATCGGTGCTCAGCTGAAATTCCGCGCATACGGTTTCACCGCCGCACTCATGACGCAAATCCAACGCCACTTTGAGGTCACACATCAAAACATACTGACTGTCTCATATGACTTCACACCTGCCCTGAGCCTCGGTAGTAGACTTATATGGCGGGCAGAAGACAGAAACATCTACTTCGCACTTCGCAGAAGTGGCTACGCTGGCACAGACTTTTTCATCATCGTCGGAGACCCGAACGCTCAGGAATTCAAACAGAGATTCGCCGCAAAAGTCCTCCGGTCGTTTTAGTGCCTTCAATCAACGCCTCGGATTCATAAACGAGGGTAGACTTTCATCTCGGGGTCCCCGACCGTTACTCGGAAGGGGACCTAAAGCGTCTGTAAATTTAAGTATTAGATAAAAATAGTAGGTTTCAGCACATCCTCTATCTACTCGGAAATCAGGAAAATGCGAGGATGGAACCCAATCAACCACTCAATAGAAAATAGGAGAAAATTTTATGAGATCCTTAGTGAAATGTGAATTTTATTTTATGATGTTGTTCGCTGCTGCGTTATTCACGGTCAGTCCAACCGCAATTGGTGATCAGACAGATGTATCCACAGAAACAACCTATCAGATGTCAAAAAAACCGACAATCATGATCCTCGGCAGCACGCACTTGGCGAATGATGGGTTGGATGTTTATAATACGAAAATGGATGATGTCCGTGCTCCCAAACGCCAACGTGAGATCGAACAGTTGGTTGAACAACTCAAAGCATTTAAGCCTACCAAGATAGCCCTTGAAGTAGATGAAATATATGACGCTGAAGTTGAAACAAACTATCAAGGGTATCTCAACGGGACGTATGAACTTAATCGATCGGAACATCACCAGATTGGGTTTCGGTTGGCAAAACAGATGGGACATCCAAAGCTTTACTGTGTTGACTACCGAATTGATTACCGAAAAGATGACCCTTTCATTCCTTGGGGTGAATTTAACGTGGATTTGATAGACTACCGTGGATTCGCAAAGACACACAATCAGGAACACCTTCTCCCTCCTCCGCCTACGCGTGAAGGGAAAGTGACTCAGGATGAAAACGGCACAACTTGGATTGAACCTGAGAAATACATCTCGATCATTGACATGTACATACGGGATAACGATCCCGAAAGTATACGTAAAGACCATCAGGAATATCTACGGTTTATTGCGCGTGTTGGACTCGGTGACCAATATCCGGGTGCCAATTGGGTTGCCCACTCTTGGTATGCTCGGAATCTGAAGATTTCTGTCAATCTCACTCGTATCACCGAATCTGCTGACGACCGGATTTTGCTGATTATAGGTGCTGGGCATGTCTATCTGGTTCAGCAGTTTTTTGAGGAATCAGGGGATTACATTATCGAAAATCCACTCAGATACCTGAATGCGGACGCTGCAGAGAAACCTGCATCCGAAGAAACTGATTGAGCGAATGATCTATCTAACTTCCTTCCTTATGTGGGGTGTTGCTGGAGAGTCCATGCCACCTCACACAAGCGATAGTAGGCTTCTCGTTTCATAGAGGATGTCATTCGCAAAGACCCTCTCCGCGAAAGCGCGACCCTTCCTAAACTAAAAACATGCGTTTAGCGTAAAACTTCGTAAAAGTAATGCACCCTTTTGGTCCCTAAACCGCGTCATTAACAACAGAACTTGCGCAAATTAAGCCGAGACCCTGTCTTTGGACAACATAAATATGCGGGCAGGCACAAGACCTGCCCCTACAATATTTCTTTGGGGATAACATTACCGAAATATTTATTGAAACTTCATCAAACCGCACCTACCCGTGAAGTGCGTAAGTCCTATAAAATTAAGACAATCTTTTCGCGATTAAAGTGTATCCATAATACTCGAGAAGAAAGAACACTTTTTACGAATATACAACAAACAACTGAAAAATCTAATCAGGAATCGGTAAAAACAGATTTCACTGTAATTGGGAGGATGAAATGCGTATAGTCGAAGCAGTATCCGTTGGAATTTCTGCGATGCGTAGCAACAAAATGCGTTCATTGCTAACGATGCTCGGCATTATCATCGGCATCGCTTCGGTATTAGCGATGATAGCGATTGGTGATGGTGCCAAGGAGATTGTCCGGCAAGACGCCCAGAAGTTAGGTGGAGCAAATCAATTCTTTGTGTTCCGGAGTTCGTACAAGCGTGTAAACAATCGCTGGGTCCGTATCCGCAGCAATGAATATTTGAAATATGAAGATGTTTTGGCAATCGAAGCGGAATGTCCAACTGTGAGTGCAGCCACACCACAAATCTGGAACTGGGGCGGCGTGCTCATCCAAGCTTCAGGCGGTTCTGAAGTTCGTGCAGGCTGGAACGGCGTAGATGCCACCTATAACACCGCAATGGACTGGGACGTTAAAGAGGGACGTTTTCTTAGCAATGAAGACGTTCAAAACGCATCTAAAGTTTGTGTGCTTGGAGATGAAATCGCAACCGCCTTGTTCGGTGATAAGTCTCCATTGGGGCAAGAGATTAAAATCGCACGCAACAGCGGCTATTACAACCGGTGGGGACAAAAAGAGGGTAGACGCTACACGGAACGCTTTACAGTTGTTGGAACATTCGTCCCACGAGGCACAAGTCTTCGGTTTGGTGTCAGTTTTGACAACCTTGTCTTTATTCCTGTATCAACCATCCAGGAACGTTTCACCGGCAATGACCAGATTCCGAACATTACCGTCTATGCACACACCGTCAAGGAAGTTCCTAAGGCAGTTGAAGAAGTCAGAACCGTCATCCGGAAACGGCATAGAAATCAAGACGATTTCATCGATATCTTTGAGATGCACGCCGGTATGGCGCATTTAGATAAAATCAGTAAAATCATAAAAATCACCTTAGGGAGCATCGCCGGATTCTCGCTCCTCGTCGGTGGTATCGGGATTATGAACATGATGTTAGTCGCTGTTACCGAACGCACTCGTGAAATCGGACTTCGGAAGGCACTCGGTGCAAAACGATTGGATATTCTACTTCAGTTCCTCATAGAGTCAGTGATTATGTGTGCTGTCGGCGGTGCCATCGGCATTGGGTTGGGCATTCTCGCCGGTGAAGGGATGGCACTGCTCGCCGTTAACATCGTCAAAATTGTTCCCGAATGGCCAGCGGTTATCTCTTTGGAGTGGATACTCATTTCAGTGTCAGTCTCAGCGATCATCGGTATCTCGTTTGGCTTGTATCCCGCCATAAAGGCATCGTCGCTTACCCCGATTGAAGCCCTTCGCAAAGAGTAGCATTTGGAACGACAAAAATATTTATGGTAAAGCCTATGATTATACATTATAGTTGGCGAGGTTAAGAAACCTCGTCAGCGGAAACGGACACCTGCAGAAGAAAGTCGGGGTTAGAAACCCCTCCTACAGGTTATTGGGACGTCTACAGGATTCCAGTCTAAAGAGGAGGAACGCACCAAACAGCACGAAATTATTTTTCTTGAGTAAATCACAGAATTGGGTTAAGATATGTGTAGTTAGGAAATGAGGGCAATTGTTAATTTTCCTTTCAGAACGGTGGGACGTTTCTGAAAGGATGCCCTCATTTTTTGTTTTTTGGCAGAATTATGCACCCTTTTTTTTCTTCGTTCGCGTCACTATGGTGAAGTCAATTGATAGGATGCCTCTTCGCGATTTATAGGCACACCTATCCACGAAATATGGAAATTGTGTAAGTTCCCTTGATAAAATGACCTTTCTGGAGATGTCCGGTGAGAAACGATGATATTGTATTGATTCAACGCATCCTTGCGGGTGACGCAATTGCCTTTGAGTATTTGGTGAAAAAGTACCAGAAACAGGTTCACACGCTCGCATGGCGGAAAATTCGGGATTTTCATGTCGCCGAAGATATTACACAGGAAACCTTCCTGCAAGTCTATCAGAAATTGGAAACCTTGGAAGATCCGACGCGGTTTCCAAGGTGGCTTTATGTCATTGCGGATCGCCTCTGTATCGCTTGGCTCCGAAAGAACCAGCGACACATCGAACTGCTGGAAGACGCTGACATCTCTGAAGTAGAGACCGAGGCATATTCCCGATATGTCGCGTCGGAATACGCGAAAACTTTTGCGGAAGCGCGACGCGACTTGGTGGAAGAGTTGCTTGCGAAGTTGAAGGAAGGCAATCGAACAGTCATCACACTTCATTACCTTGAAGGTATGACGTACGCAGAAATCAGTAGTTTTTTAGGCGTATCGAAAAATACAATTAAAAGTCGTCTCCGCCGTGCGCGGCAACAGTTGAAGAAGTATGAATTCATGATGCAAGAAGCGTTGGGCATCACTATTGAAGGGGAACATCGGTCTCAAAAACATTTGAACGGAGATTTTGGAATGAAATTAACTTTAGAGAGAGATGAGCTTTTGTACTCCTTACAAGTGCTCCAGAGTATCGCAAGTGGACAGGATACTTCACCCATTCCCTCAAATGTTCTCATCCATGCGGAAGGGAGCACGATTGAATGTATGGCGACGGACATGGAAATCGGCATTAGGATGAAAATTGAAGGGACAGTCAGGGAGGAAGGAGCCATTGTGGTCTCTGCCCAAAAGTTGGAGGATATCGTTAAAGCGTGGCCCGCTGAGAAACCGATAGACTTCACGACGGCAAACGATAGGGTTGAAATCACCGGTCAGGAAGACGTTTACAAAATTATTGGGCTTCCCGATAAAGAGTTCCCCCAACTCCCCTCCTTTGGCGAGGAAGCGTTCACTATTGATGGAGAAACCTTGCGGTCTGTCCTCTACAAAACTGAATTTGCCGCGTCCACAGAGAAAGTCCGGCGGACCTTCCTAAACGGGCTTTATTTTAATCTCTTTGAGGACAGAACCGAAGTTGTTGGGTGCGACGGCAAGCAACTTGCCATCGCACAGTGTGAACCCTTAAGGTTGTCTGAGGATAACGATGGGTTTATCGTCCCGCTCAAAGCCGTCAAAGATATTGAACGAACGTTTGCTGATTCCCCGGAGGTAAAGATTTCACGCGTTGCGAACCAGATTCTTTTCGCGGATGCGCGCGCTACGTTGACGGCGCGATTGGTGGATGCCGAATATCCGCACTATGAAAAAATCATTCCAGAGCATACTAAAGTGTGTACAGTTGTGCGGAAAGATCCAATTTTGCGTGCGACGCGTCAGATGTCGGCACTTTCGGATCCGAAATGCCCTGCGGTCTGTTTAGAGATAGATGAACAACAGATACGGGTTTCGCCGACGGTCTGTTTAGAGATAGATGAACAACAGATACGGGTTTCGCCGAGGGATTCTGATCCAGATGAGAAGCATGAAACGTTAGCAGTAGAGTCCAGTACTGGAAGCATCCGTATCGGCTTTGATGCTCGGTTGCTAATAGAGATACTCACGCATATTGGAACGGAGTCTGTGGTCCTGGAGTTCTCGCATGAGTTGGGACCTGCCACTGTTACACCACTGGGTGAGGAAGGACATATCTGCCTCATCATGCCGATGCTCTTGAAATCATAAAACGATGTTACGGACACTGATATGCCAAGAGCTCTTGATTCATCTGATGAGTGCGCGTTTTTTTGCCGCGGTCGTCATTACCCTTCTTCTTATTGTTGCCAATACGTTCGTCTTGATCGGTGCGCACAAGGAACGTCTCGCCGACTATAGCCAGAGGGAGGCGGTGAATCAAGAGATCATCGCCACGACACCTACCTATTCGTATTTAAAGTTGAAGGTTCAACGTCCGCCCAACCCGTTGAGTCTCTTTAGTGCTGGCTTAGAGACACGTTTTGGCAGTGATGTTGACATAGCGTTTGACAGCGTACCGTCCCTCTCAAACCCCATAGTTGATGTTAGACCGGAGGAACAACAGTGGGCATTTGGCAGCGAGCCATCCGTCTCAAGCCCCGGAGCACCCCTCGGTTTAAATAACCCATATCTCCGTCTCTTTTCACAGATCGATCTTGTCTTTATCTTTCAAGTTGTGTTGAGTCTACTGTCCCTGCTTTTCGCTTATGATGCGATTGCGGGTGATTGGGAAACCGGTACCTTACGTTTGGTGCTCTCACACCCCGTTGGACGCGGGAGTGTTCTGCTTGCCAAATATATTGCGGCGATGGTTTGCCTGCTACTCCCTGTGTTGATGAGTCTATTGCTGGCACTGATTCAGTGTTCCTTCGCGCGCGCCCTGCAATTTACTGAAGATGATTTTCTGCGAATTGGCGGCATTGTTTTGACGACAATCGTCTATCTGTCCGTTTTCTACCTGATCGGTTTGCTCATTTCCACGACAACTCGTCGTGCTGCTACATCCCTGATGCTCTGCATGTTCTTGTGGGTGGTTTTGGTACTCGTCTATCCGAACTGGAGCCGATTTGCCTTGAATCCGGGAGGCGACATGCGTGGTGAAAAAAAATCTGCTGACCAGCAAATAGCGCAGATTCGGGAAGAGGCAGATCGAGAGCGGGATCGGTTCTTAGCCAATACTCCGCTTAAGGGAGACCCTCCACTATTTTTTGATACATTTTCAGGTACCGGTTTCTTTACAAAGGGAGGGTGGTATCTCGGGGACTTGCCTCGGATGAACGTCGAATTGAGAGATACCGAAGACCTTCTGGTAACACACTTGCGCCGTTATTATGAATTCGCAACGACACTGGAAATCCAGAGTGCTGAAAAGGTCGGATTCGTCGTCCAGCAACTGGTAGTGCTGACATCCCTTCGGCAGGCACGATGGGATGAACGACTCATGAAACTCAGCCCTGCAAGTCTCTACACATTTGCAACCGCCGCGTGGGCAGGTACTGATTTAGACAGCATGGCGGATTATATCCGAGCCGCGCAAGCATATCGACACGCTCTCGTTGATGCCTTTCATGAGAGAGAAGCATTTGCGAGTCTGCGATGGTTTTCCACGAATCAAGGGGATATAGACTGGTCAATCTTGCCTCACTTTCACTATGAGCGTGCAGATGTCGGCATCAACGCGGAGCGCGCCCTGCCTGAACTGTTTTTACTGTTATCCATCAATATTGTCCTATTCATGGCAACATTTCTGATTTTTATCAAAGTTGAGGTATAGAATCGTTGTTGGGTTTCAGCCATCGGTTTTTAGTTGGCTTGGGGGTTAGGTTCAACCGATGGGACCAAGGCATGTAAGCCCAACCGGGGTCCCACCCTTTACTGGGAAGGGGCGGGCTGGATATACGGAGGGAATCGTTCTTTCCACAGTTGCTCTAATCGAACCGCAAGGAACATTAAAAGAATGATTTGGCATATTGTCACACGTGAACTTTTAGACCATCTCACGAGCCTCCGCTTTGGCTTAACCACGTTCATCCTCGTGGCATTGATGGTAACCAACGCTGTTGGGCATCTTCGGACACATCCACAGCGGATTCGGAAGTATTCCGAGAAGGTTAACGCGTATCAGACTGAGTTGAAGTCCCGAACGGAATTGTATGCGCTGCTGCAAAAGGGACCCGGTAAACTTTACAAACGTCCCTCATCCCTCGCTTTCATTGCCGATGGAGGCGATGCGCTTCTACCAGACGAAAGCGTGAGCGGGGGTTTCTGGAGGCTGTACGGGCTTGCCTATATTTGGTCGATGGGCGTTCCACGTCTGAATATAGAGGCAATCAGCAATCTTCGCCCTAACACCACGGTGATCGATTGGGTTTTTATCACCACGTATCTGCTCTCTTTTGTTCCGCTCCTCTTTACCTTTGACGCGCTTTCGGGGGAACGGGAACGCGGAACGCTGCGGCTGTGCCTTGCAAATTCCATTTCGCGCACTGCCCTGTTAGTAGGTAAATTCCTCGGTTCTCTCATCACAGTCCTCATCGCCTTCTATTGTGCCGTGTTGTTCAATCTCGCCATCATTTCTACCGGGAGTTGGACGCAGCTCGGCGGTGCGGACTGGGGACGTGTGGGACTCATCCTTCTGATTGCTTCTTGCTACGCTGGTATCTTCGTTGCAATTGGGCTTATCGTCTCCGCTGTGACCCGAGAAAGCCGGTTAAGTCTCGTTATCCTGTTGCTCATCTGGGTGACCGTCGTGGTGTTTACGCCATCAACCCTCGGCACCCTCTCAACGGAATGGATGCCCCCCGTTCAAACGCATCACCAATTTCAGATGACAAGAGGGACTGCCTTCGACCAAATTAGAAGCGATTTCCTAAATAAAAGGGAAAATTTAAAAGAACGCCGTCAATCAGCAGAAACCTCGCAGGAAGAGGTCGCGGGAATAGACACTTCGGAATTGGAGATCCAGCAGGAGTTCGTCAACAGAGATATGGAGATGCGTGAGCGGATTAGCCGCCAGCATTTCGCGGCGCAAAGTGCTCAAGTCCTACACGCGAGAAGGATAACCCGATGCTCTCCTGCGGCGGTTGTCCAATACGCCCTTGAATCCATGGCAGGCACAGGCTTTAATCGCCATTTACAATACTTAAACCAGTGTCGTCTTTATATCCAACAGTTCCGAAACTTCATCGTTGAAATGGATCGGGAAGATCCAGAAAGTCTTCACTTCATTGGTGTCCGAAAAGGCATGTCGGAAAAGCTTGTCTCACCAGAGGCTATTCCGATATTTGAGGATAAGTTAACCTTTCAAGATACACTCAACCCGGCAATAATGGATATACTGTTGCTGGTTTTATTGCTCAGTGTGTTTCTTTCAGGAGCGTTCCTCGTTTTCCTACGTTCGGAGGTATAGGGCACCGTGAGAAACACAGTGAAAAATTAGGTAATTTACTTTTTTTAAACCGCCTCCCGAAAAAGTTCACTCTTTAGGTTAAAATCCAATTGGAAACTGTTTATGCGATACGATCTATCAACGCACACCACTCTAACGGATGAAGAACTCATTGGGCTTGCACAAGTCGGTGATGAGTTGGCATTTGCGGAACTGATGTCGCGTTATAGTCGACGCATCTGGAAAGTGATTATCGCAAATTCGAGACAACCCCGCGATGCCGAAGAAATTCTCATGGATGTCTGGAGAACCGTCTGGGAAAATATCAGCGGACTGAGAAGTGTTGAAAGTTTTGGCGGATGGGTGCATCGCATTGCTTACAACGCTTGCAAGCGGTACTACGCTACTGCTGGTCGTTCGAGAAATGACATTCCTTATAGTGATGCGGATCTGGCGGATCGTATCGACCAGGATGCAATCACACGCTTCAGGGAAACGGAACGCTACGACGATGTCAGGGAAGCCGTACATCACCTCCCGGATAAAGTGCGCCGCGTTGCGGTCCTATACTATCTCGAATTGTGGAACATCAAGGAGATCCACACTGAACTCGGATTGGCGATAGGCACAATCAAGACCAAATTAAGACAGACGCGTGAACTCTTGCGCAAGGAGTTCGGTGTCGAACCTGAAAGAGGGAGAACTATGTCATCCAAACGAGAAGAATCCAAACGCATCCAATCCAGAATTAAGGTTATTGGTGTCGGTGGCGCGGGCGGCAACGCCGTTAAACGAATGATTGAAGACGGTTTGACGGACATTGAATTTTATGCCGTGAATACAGACCAGCAAGCACTTGATAAACACCCTGCGGCAACACCGGTACAGATCGGTGCCAACACCACCCAAGGGCTTGGTTGTGGCGCGAACCCAGAGATAGGTAGAAGAGCGGCTGAAGAGGACAAAGAAACGCTCAACGCCATCGTTGCGGACGCCGATATTGTCTTTATTATAGCCGGTATGGGCGGCGGAACAGGAGCGGGTGCTTCTCCGCTGATCGCATCTCTCGCGCAAGCACAGGGTGCTTTGGCTGTAGGTGTTGTGACCTGTCCATTCAAATTTGAAGGTCAACGTCGCGCCGAACAAGCGAAACGTTCGCTACAGGAAATGCAAGAAAATGCTGACACTGTCGTTGTCGTGCCAAACCAACAATTGCTCGATTCGATAGAGCCGAAACTGTCAATGACAATACGCGAGGCGTTTCATCTAAGTGATGAGACGCTGCGCCTAAGTGTTGAAAGAAGCATCTCGGAATTTCATGCCAACATCACGCGAAGTATCACTTAGTTTTCTCGGGCCGTGCAAGAAAACGAAGGTGAGGGAAATATATCTACAAACTTCCAATGCGTTTCCTTGACAGCATTTCCGTTGGCATAAAAGCACTTCTCGCGAATAAACTGCGTTCTTTGCTGACAACACTTGGCATTATTATCGGTATTGCATCTGTACTTGCCATGATTGCTATCGGTGATGGTGCCAAAGCAATAATTCTTGAGGATATTCAAAAACTCGGCGGGCTTAACACTTTCACGCTTTACCGCGTTTCTACCAAATTAGTAGGTGGTCGCCGCGTACCGATTCGGAGTAAGGAACACTTTACCTACGCTGATGTCTTGGCAATTGAAGCAACATGTCCATCTGTGAAGGGAATCACCCCGCGTCTGCCAGCCTTTTCGCGAGTGCTGGTTCTTGCTGAAGATGGTTCAAACATGCGTGTTGGCTATTACGGGGTCAATGAAAACTATACCCGATTGATGAAGTGGGACTTACAAGCAGGACGGTTCATCTCAGAAAATGACGTTGACAAAGCAATGAAAGTTGCTGTTATCGGATCGGGTGTGGCCACCGGGCTTTTTGGAAGTACATCGCCGCTCGGGAAAGAAATAAAAATCGGAAGTACCAATAACCAATATAAGTATACACGCCGCACCGAAAGATTTACTGTCATTGGCACGCTTGTCCCACGCGGACGAAATCTGAAGTTCGGCACGAATTACGATGAGCAGATCTTTATTCCCGTGACGACGATGCAACAACGATTTACTGGCGACGACACAATTTTACAGATTGTCGTTCATGCATCTACTGTAGCGGCAGTTCCCAAAGCCATTGAGGAAGTTAAAGCAGTTATTCGCAGACGCCACCGGAACGAAGACGACTTCTTCCGCATCTTTGAGGTGCGAGATAGGTTAGGAAGTCTCTTGAAAATCAGTACTGTCCTAAAGATTGCATTGGGCAGTATCGCTGGATTTTCACTTCTTGTGGGTGGCATTGGTATTATGAACATGATGTTGGTTGCCGTAGGGGAACGCACACGCGAAATCGGCTTACGCAAGGCGCTCGGTGCCAAAAATTCTGATATCCTGCTGCAATTTCTAAGTGAATCTGTTAGTTTATGTAGTATCGGTGGGTTACTCGGTGTTGGACTGGGTATCTTCGTAGGTAAGGAAATGACGCATCTTGCCGTGAGAATAGTGAAAATCGTTCCTACATGGCCCGCGGTGTTCTCCACGCAATGGATATTGATGGCGGTTTCCTTCTCCGCAGTGCTTGGCATCTGTTTTGGACTGTACCCTGCTGTGAAAGCCATGCGGCTGTCACCGATTGAGGCGTTGCGTGCGGAGTAAACTAAAGACAAAAGAATTAAAACCGTGATTTGCTCCAGCACCCTGCGGAATTAACATCTGAATCAGAGGAAATTAAATTAATTGATGAAGACATCGAAGTTTACAACGACAAAGGCTCGCGTGGCACACAAGTGTGTCATAAACGAAGAGATAAAACAAAAAAATTGCGCGATAGTATTGCTTATTACGCTATCGTTTACCTTAATCACAAGTTTACAAACTTCGGTTGCTGAAAACATACGGACTGTGCAGAAAGAGCTCCCCGCCGTCAAAACAGATCAACCTCCTACTCTTGACGGTGTTCTTGACGATGTCTGCTGGCAAGAGGCACCGCAAGCCATCGGTTTCACCGACGAACGCACCGAAAAACCAGCCAAGAACCAATCCATCGGCCGTCTTATTTATACGGACACAGCCATCTACGTTGGACTTCATCTCTACGATAATATGCCCGACAAAATTGTGGCGCGCCAAACTAAAGACCAAACGCGGATTCGCGGAGAGGACTGGGTCTCCTTTAGTCTTGACCCATTTCACACCCATCAGTTTTCGGACAGAAATTTCTTCATCGTAAATCCGCTCGGCACGAAATACGCGCATCTCGCTACGGGGCGCGCCGAGAAAAGTGAGTGGATTGGGCTATGGAAAACCGCGGCACGGATTGTAGAAGATGGATGGATTGTAGAAATGGAAATTCCGTGGCAGATGCTGGATTACCCCGACACAACCAAACCGATTCGGATGGGTATCAACTTTGACAGGCTACAACAACGCACCGGAGAACGCTCTTGGTGGTGTAATTTGGGAGTAAATGAGTTTCGCGAGAACGATGGACACTGGATCGATGTGCTACCCCCGCCTCGTCAGCGTGAATTCAAGGTGTTACCCTATCTGATTGGGGGCATCAGTGAAACGGAAACTTCTGTAGGAGCGACCTCCCGGTCGCGAAGGGAATATACGGCTCGCGCAGGCACGGACATCCGCTATGAGGTTACACCTCAACTGCGACTCATCGGCACAGCAAATCCTGATTTTGACAATATTGAACAGGCTGTAGAAGGTATCGACTTTTCCTATGGAGAACGCTACGTCCCTGATCGCCGTCCATTCTTTTCGGAAGGTGGTAATGTTTATCGCCTCGGTCGCCTGTTCCATTCGCGGCGGATAATGGATATGGACGGTGGGCTTAAACTTTTTGGAAAAATCGGAAAAAATACATCGGTAGGCACCTTAGGGACCTATCACCGAAACAACCAGAACGTTATTCTTCAAGCCTCACAATCACTCACAGCAACATCCAATATCAGCGCGGCACTCCTTTCGCATCATCACCGTGACACTGGGGCTAATAATGTTGGTTATCTTTCTGGAGATGTACGCCACGGTAAATTTTCAGTGGGTTCTAACCTCACCCAAACTTGGGCAGACGAATCGGATGGGAGGAATGGATTCGTTAGTTTAGGCTACAACGGATCGCTCTTCCAACCCTACCTGTCCGCGTTTTTTGTAGATCCGGATTTCGTCAATAGACTCGGATACCGTCCGTTTACCGGCTACCGCGGTATAGGTTTGGGTAGCTTCATCCGAAACGAATGGCGCGAAGGACTCTTTCGCAGAGCATCCGCTTCTATCCAAAGCCAGATCTCTAATACTTACGAAGGTAAAGTCTTCCGGCGTGACTTCTATGTATCTTCTCTTGTTCTAATGCATAGTGACTACGCACTTGCGGCTGGCTGGAGGGGTGGGCAATTTGAAGAATTCAACGATAGTGTTTTCAGCATCGGATTACGTGCGCGTGCTTCTGACAGGTTCAATAATGTTGGTATTACCTACAATTGGGGTCAACAGGCAGGCGAGACGATTCACCGCATCAGCGGAAATCTGAATCTCCACGCCTACGGTTTCACTGCAGGACTCTCCTCACAAATCCAGTGGCACTTTGAGAGACGTTATCAACAGATATTCACCCTCACTTATGATTTCAGTCCTGCTTTAAGCCTCGGTAGCCGATTAATCTGGCAAGTAGAAGGCGTTAATATTTATTTTGCATTGCGCCGTTCTGGCTATGCTGGCACCGACTTTTTCATCATCCTTGGAGATCCTAATGCCTCGGAATTCAAACAGCGTTTCGTTGCGAAGGTAATCCGCGCATTTTAAATCCTTTTTTAAATTTCCCTCCCCCCAGAATGCACGTTTTCTGATCGGGTTTTCGTCTTTAATATTAGAGAGCGTGAACAGCAAACGAACCCTCTGTACGTTTGTATATTCTGAAAATTTTAAATAAATAGGACTTACGCAAAATCACAGAATTACGCCTATGCCTACGCGGTAGGTGCGGTTTGAAACCGCACTCTACCTGGGGAAGTACGTAAGTCCTAACTAAAATACAAGAAAGGGGCTGCTCCGTGATAGCTCTTTCGGACTATTTTCGGATTATGCACCCTTTCTGTCTCAAAATCGTATCTTTGATTATAAAAGGGTAAAGTCATGATAAAAAAATGCAACTGTTTTGGAACTCATTTGTAGTAACAACGACTGACAAATTTTTTACTATCTTTTTTAGGTGAATGAACTCTATGTAGGCAAAAGGAGGAGACCAGCAAAGGTTGAGGGGTTCGGAGAATGTATCTTCTATCTCTCCATTTTTCACATTGAGTTCATTTGGTTTCAACACCCTTTTTGAAAATAATGCAACCTTTTGACATCTAAGATGCGTCACCTAAATCAACGGATATAAAATTTTAGCAAAATTGCCACTTGCAAACTCAAATGCAAGTCCTATTCTAATAAGGAGGAAAAAATGCGTTTCCTAATGATTAATCTACTCCTCGTCTGTTTGTTACTCTTCGGCATCGGTTACCTCGCTTTCGGTTGTGATGAGACTGTCGTGCCTACTGAACAGCGCGATCCTCATACAGAGGAGACCTTGGGAGCGTCTCTTGAAACATTCCATAAACTCCTCAAAACGGACGCAGACTTGGATTTGAATTAAAAAGACGGTTTTTTGATAGAGTTCGGGTTAAGTCAATTCATCCTTAAAAAATTGAACGTTTGAATCGTATTAAAAAACAATTAACAGTGACAAAATTCAAAAATAAAAAAAGGAGCAAAAAATGACAACGCAAATTCGCCAGCAAAATGGCATCTCGATTTTGAAACCCACTGGAAAGGTGGGCGGACGTTCCGTATCAGACTTACGGAAGGTTATCTTGCCACAAATAGAGGCTTCTGATACCCCACGGATCCTCATCAATTTCGAGCAGGTCAATCGGGTCGATAGTTCAGGTCTTGGCACCTTGATGGAGGCAGACGCTGCTGCGTCACGAAAACAGGGACGCGTAGGGGTCATCAATGTCGGGAAACATATCAGAAATCTCATTGTTCTGAGTCGTGTGGTTAATCTATTTGAACATTTCGACAGTGAGGACGCCGCTGTTGCTGGATTGTCAGCTTAGCTTCCGAAATTGAGTAGAATGTCCGAAGGGAACTGGTTTTTACCGGTTCCCTTTTTTGCTGCCTGACACTCACAAAACAAATTCTAAAAAAATCAGATTTTCATTTTTTTCTCCAGAATGCAAGTTTTTTACCCAAAATTTCGTCTTTAATATATAGAGCGGTAAACTGTCTCATATTGCTTCATTGCACAAAACTTGGCATTTGATTAAACGCTTTGGCGAAGTCATACAGGATCCAATCTATTTATTGGGAGGAAATTTCGTGGAAAAAGAAGACGATGTTCAACTGATTCGCAAAATTTTATCGGGTGACGACGCCGCATTTGGTATTTTGGTCGAAAAGTACCAAATGCGCGTTCATGCCTTTGTATGGCGGAAGGTCGACGATTATCACGACGCTGAGGATATTACCCAAGAGGCCTTCCTTCAGGCATACAAAAAACTCTTGACCCTCAAGAATCCCGATCAATTTGCGGGATGGCTCCATGTCATCGCAAATCGGCTTTGCATTGATTGGATGCGAAAGCAAAAGCGGATACAAAAGCAAAAGCCTACCATGCAATCGCTGGAGGGCACACGTCTGGAAGAAATTGAGGAATCCTCTTACACACAGCATGTGTTGGAACAGCGGATGGCAGAGAGAACAGCGTATTGCCATGAACTTGTCCAAAAGTTTTTGGAAAAACTGCCAGAAAATGAACGAACGGTCGTAACGCTCTATTATCTTGACGAAATGTCAACGAAAGAAATCGGCAAATACTTGGGAGTGCCGGTGAACACAATTGCGAGTCGACTCCACCGAGCAAGAAAACGTTTGCAAACAGATCCGGAACTCTTGGATCAAGAACTCTTTGGTCATTCACAATTATCAGATAATCTGAAGGAGAATATTATGAATCCATTGGAGCAACTGCGCAGCACGTTCGATGCATTCATGAAACAAGTAAAATCTGACCCTGCATCAAGAGAGGAGATTCTTAAGAAGGCAGCCAACGAGATTGAAGAGGCACTTAAGGGTGAAATCACACCTGAGTTGGTGCATCTTGCAGTTGATGAGATGTACCCGCGTATGGGTAGTCTCGGCATGGAAAAACGGGTGCCTCTACTCCGTAAGTATATGGATGATGCCTCAAATGATACAGAACGTTACTGGTCGCACAAGTCCTTAGTGCATAGCCTTGGATTTCTTAGGAGAAACCGAGAAGCTATTGAGGAACAGATACGTCTTTACCGTTGGGCATGCAAGCAATCGGAAAAATATGTGTTGCGGATTATTTCCAATCTGGGCATGTCTGGATATTGGGCGGCGGAAGATCGTCTTGATGACTGGATTCAACTTTACAATGAGGCATCTAAACGTTTAGAGAACCCTGAAGTGAGTCAGGACAGTCGTTGCGATTTTCTGCAATTCGGAGCAGATATCTTCATAAAAAATAATAGATTAGATGCGGCACTCCTTGAAATAGAAAAGTTGGAACGTGCCAATGGTGAACCCGGGTGGCGGAGTTATTTTAGATTCTGGTTGGCTGTAAAGGAGAATCGACTTCGAGTGTATAGCAAACAGGAAGATTGGGATCGTTTCGATCACGCCTGGACAGATGCACGGACATTTATTGAAGGGGAGGTAGAAAAACGAAATGCTCGTTATCCCGTAAATATCTACGAGCTTGTTTGTGCTGCCCACAATATCGGTTGTTGTCTGGTATGGGCGAAGAGGTATAACGAGGGGAAACGTTTGCTACAACTCGCCATCGATTTGGGAAATTACAACGATTATAATCACTTCATGCTTGCTGTGAGCATCTGGGCATCTGAGAGAGATCGAGAGAAAACTTTACACCATTTGAAAGTCGCTCAGGACGAGTATGTGGTTACTTCCTACAATTATCTGGATGGCTACTACTCGTCTTTCCTTGAAACCCCCGAATTTTCGGATGTAAAGGACGATCCAGAATTTTTGAAGGTTCTCGGGCAGAAGTAGGATCATGCTGTATCCAGTTCGATTTTAAGAGGAAACCATGTTAACAACGCTTATCCGCCGAGAACTCCTTGACAACCTGATGACGTTCCGCTTCGCTGTAGCCGTCCTCATTATGTTGCTGCTTGTGGTCGCCAATACTGCTGTGCTCATCAAGGATTATGAGCGGCGGTTAGAAGCTTATAACACTGCTCTCAAAACCGAGGATCGGCGATCGCAGGAATTGAAAACCTATTCGGGCGGAAGATTGAACGTTGCCCGTCCACCAAATCTGTTGAGTATTTTCAATGTCGGATTGGATAAACGGCTGGGCAACGAGATTTGGATATCTCACAGTTTTGTACCGACGCTGTGGGATACTGGCACGTATAAATTGATGAATCCACTTCTCAACCTTTTCACTTCGATTGATATTGTTTTCATCTTTGAAGTCGTTCTGAGTCTAATCGCACTTATTTTCGCCTACGATGCCATTACGGGGGAACGCGAGCGCGGCACATTGCGTTTGGTCGTAACACATCCGGTGCGTCGCGGTCAAATCCTGCTGGCGAAATACATCAGCGCGATGCTCTGCTTGCTTGTTCCGTTGCTGATGAGTCTGCTCCTCGCGATAATTTTGCTGACAACATCCACCGTTATTTCTCTGAGTACTGGTGATTTTCTCCGTATCGGTGGGATTATCTTGAGTTCAATTGTCTATCTGTCGGTATTCTACCTCATCGGCATGCTAATTTCGACGCTAACCCGCAGAACCGGTACCGCGTTGATGCTTGCTATGTTTGTCTGGGGATTTTGGGTGTTGGTGTATCCAAACGCGGTTCTTGCCGTGATTGCGCCTCCGCAGACTTCTCAACCGCGTATGGTATCCGCTTACGAGGAGATTAAACAGATATGGGAGGCATTCGACAGAGAGCGAAAGCAGTTCCTTGCGAATGATGCCTTTCCAGGAGAAGATCCGGATTTTGGTATGGTAGACGCAGATCCGAATTGGATATGGGGATCAAGTTACGAATACTTTCATAAAGATTCATCAACACTTAGGTATGATTACCACGCTGTTTCATACATTGACAAACTGAGTGAAGCCTCTAAACCTCAGGTACCGCACGCGCAGGATTATTACCGCTTCCTCGGACCGCAGATCGTCAACGCCGCAGAACGCACCTGGCTTGTCCGAAAACAGGCACTCGAAGCCATCTTTGTTCAACCCGCGATTGTCGATCGCATCCTTTTGAGAGGCTCGCCGGTCGGGATGTACGACGCGGCAACGCAGGCGTGGGTAGGGACAGACCTGCGCGGACTCAGAGATTTTTTTGAAGCGGCGCGAAGGTATCGACGCGCCTTAATTGATTATTACTACGATAAGAACGCGTTCGGGGCTCAGCAATGGTTTTCTGCTGACAACGGTGCGGTAGATTGGGATAGTTTGCCGCAGTTTTCTTTTCAGAGAAGCGATGTCGCAATAAATGCAGCACGTGCTTTTCCAGATATTTGTCTACTGCTGATAATCAACCTCGTCCTATTCATCGGGATATTTCTGGTTTTCCAAAGAAGTGAGGTGTAGAATAGTGGTCAGTACGCTCACTGTGTTCGCTTTCAGTTATCGGTTATCAGTTAAACCTCTGGCAGTTAGGTAAGTTTTGAATGCCACAAACTTTTAACTAACAACTGAAAGCAGGCGCAGCCTGCGTACTGATAACTGACAACTAATAAAATGTGGCATATTGCGAAACGAGAAATTTACGACAATCTGAATAGCCTTCGGTTTGCGCTGACAACAGTATTGCTTCTCGGCTTGATGCTGATCAATGCGATTGTGCATCTCCAGGAGCATCCTGTGCGGATGCAGAAATATCACGATGCCGCGACAGAATCGTTGAATCGCTTAAAATCTCGAACACATTTGTATCAGATTGCACAAGAGGGTCCCGGCTATCTTTACAAAAAGCCGTCGTCTCTCCATTTCTGTGCAGATGGCGGTGAGGCATTTTTGGCAGATAATGTCCACGGCGGATTTTACGCTTGGGCCACCGATGACTTAGCAGGCTTCTGGCAGTTAGATTATATGCCTGCGACTCTCAATCGACAAAATATTCGTCCGGACACTATCAAAATAGATTGGGAGTTTGTGATCGGGTACGTCTTGAGTCTCATCGCGATTCTGTTCACCTTTGATTCGATTTCTGGCGAACGCGAGCATGGCACACTACGTTTGACATTGGCAAACCCTGTCCCGCGTCATACCGTGTTGATAGGGAAATTTTTAGGCGCGTTGGTGAGTATTAGCGTCCCGTTTGTGCTCGCGATTTTGATGAACCTGTTGGTAATTTCCACTGCCAGCGAGGTCCAACTTGGTACCGATGCGTGGAGCCGCTTAGGCATTATCCTTTTCATTGCGATGCTGTACCTGTGCCTGTTTCTTGCGTTAGGTTTGTTGGTGTCGTCGCGTGTGCGGCAAAGTGCCGCAAGCCTTGTGATCCTTCTATTGCTGTGGGTCACTTTCGTGGTTTTCATGCCGAGTACACTTGCCTCTATTGCCAGCGGATTTTCACCATCGATGACTTATGATGAATTCAACGAACGCGCGATACACCTTGTAAGTGAACTTAAGAGTGAATACGACGCTCGTTTGCAAGACATGGATGAGCATCCAGCGCAAAAAATGGCGTTCGCGGGTGAATATGTTATCAAAGATGTGACGGAGCGGGAACGTTTGATCCACGAATACTTAACGCAGCAGCATGCCCAAATTCAACTGGCGCGTTCTGTCACCCGCGTCTCACCGGTTGTGCTTGTTCAGCACCTTCTTGAGGTTTTTGCTGGCACTGGGTTTGAACGGCACCAACAATTTGTGGAGAACGTGCAGCGTTACGCCCGTGAATACCGCGAATTTGTCA
Source organism: Candidatus Poribacteria bacterium (assembly GCA_965208635.1). Taxonomy (GTDB): domain Bacteria; phylum Poribacteria; class WGA-4E; order WGA-4E; family WGA-3G; genus WGA-3G. Next base: position 1,454,068 of record OZ242349.1, on the reverse strand, counting down.
CGGATATGGATAGAGCAGATCCCGAGAGTCCCCATATCATTGGGACGTATGAGGGTATGTCGAAAAAGCCCATCAGTCCAGCATCAATACCGACGTTTGAAGACACGCTCAGCCTCGGTCGCGATTTCAACGCTGCAGCAATAGATCTGCTGTTGCTAACGCTGTTTTTCGTTGTTTTTCTTTCCGGGGCGTTCCTTGCCTTTGTAGGCGTTGAAGTTTAGCGCGTAGTTTTCAAGTTCCCATCTTGCAAAGAGCCAAGTGTTCCTTTTTTCAAACACTGTACGACCAAAAAACATTTGTGCTGCCCCTTTCGCTGTTCCATCCGTAAAAAATTCAGATTTCTTTCATTTTTTTCAACAAGATGCACGTTTTTTGATTGAACTTTCGTCCTTAACAATAGAAGGTGTGAATCGGACTGTGTTGCTTAATTTTACAAAGTTTGGCATTTGATTAAATCTTTTGGCAAAGACGAGCACGATCCAATCTGTTGATTAGGAGGAAGTTTCGTGGAAAGAGAAGACGATGTTCAATTGATTCACAAAATTTTATCGGGTGACGACGCCGCGTTTAGCATCTTGGTCGAAAAGTACCAAAAGAGTGTGCACGCATTGGCATGGCGGAAGATCCAAGATTTCCACTATGCGGAAGAAATTATGCAAGATACCTTCCTTAGGGCATACAAAAAACTTCCGACGCTCAAGAACCCCGATCAATTTGCGGGGTGGCTCCATGTTATCGCAAATCGGCTTTGCATTGATTGGATGCGAAGCCAAAAGTCTGTGATGCAATCCTTGGAGGATACACCTGTTGAAGAAGTCGAGAAATCTTCTTATACACACCATATCTCAGAACAGCGGATGACAGAGAGAACCGAGCATTACCATGAACTCGTGAAAAGACTTCTGGAAAAACTGCCGGAGAATGAACGCGCAGTTGTAACCCTCTTCTATCTCGACGAAATGTCAACAAAAGAGATAGGCAGATTCATGGGGGTGTCGGTGAATACAATTACGAGTCGACTCCACCGGGCGCGAAAGCGTCTGCAAACAGATCCAGAATTCTTGAATCAAGAATTCTTTGGTCACTTAGAACTATCAGATAACCTCAAGGAGAACATCATGAGTCAATTAGAAGAAATTCGCAGCACGTTCAATACATTCATGGAGAACGTGAAATCTGACCCCGCATCCAGAGCGGATATTCTTACAGAAGCCTGCAACGAGATTGAAGATGCGCTTAAGGATGATCTCACACCCGAATTGGTGCATCTTGCGGTTGATGAGATATACCCGTATATGGGCAAACTCGGCATGGAAAAACGGTTATCTCTACTCCGTAGGTATATGAATGATACACTGGATAATACAGAGCGTTTCTGGGCACATGATGAGTTAATCGATAGTCTCGCTTTTCTTGGGAGAAATCGAGAAACCGTTGAAGAACACTCTCGGCTTTACCGTTGGACGTGCCGGCACTTGTCAGATAAATATGTGTTGGAGGCTGTTAAGCTGAGTGTGCATGGTTGTTGGACGGCGGAAGGTCGTATTGATGACTGGATTCAACTCTATAATGAAGCCTCTGAACGCTTGGAAAGCCCTGAAGTGAGTTACTACAGTCGTGGCGAGTTCCTGCAAGTCGGAGCAGATGTCTTACGGGGCAACAACCGGTTTGATGAAGCGCTCCTTGAAATAGAAAAGTTAGAACGTGCTAACAACGACCTCGGTTCGGAGCACTATTTTCAATTCTGGTTGATCGCGAAAGAAAATCGACTTCTCGTCTACGGTAGACAGGAAGATTGGGATCGTTTTGATCAAGTCTTTACGGAAGTGAATGCGTACCTGGAAGGAGGGTTGGAGAAACGGGATGCAGGTCAACCTGTAAATCTTGACCATCTTTGGTGGCTTGCTCACGATGTCGGTTGCTGTCTGTTGTGGTTGAAGAAGTATGACGAGGCGAAACGGTTCCTACAGATCGCCATTGATTTGGAAGATAACAACCATTACGGGCATTTCCAACTTGCTGTGAGTACCTGGGCTTCTGAGAAGGATCGAGAGAAGACTTTACATCATTTAAAAATCGCTCAGGACTGCTATGTGGTAACTCCTTATAATCAGGATACATACTATCCGACTTTTCTTGAGACGCCTGAATTTTCAGATGTAAAGGATGATGAAGCGTTTCTGAAGGTTCTCGGACAGAAGTAGGATAACATTTATTTTGGTGATTGGTAATTCCGGAAGATCTGTTGGATTTCAAGCACATCGGTAGGTCTTTTCGGATTCTGAGGCAGGAGAAGGTGCGACAATGAAACTTCGTGACGCTATCATTGCGGGCGTAAAGCCCCTTGCGCAAAATAGACTCCGTGCTGGATTATCCATTCTCGGCATCTTCATCGGGATTGCGGGTGTGTTGTGCATGATCGCTATCGGCGATGGTGGGAAACGCATCATCGCTGAAAACCTTGAAATGATGGGGGGTGCCAACCAAATCGCATTCTGGACACGGACTTCCATTTGGAAAGGATCGCGGCTCGTCCGGCGCACTACGGAGCGATATACCCTTGAGGACGCTTCTGCAGTTGAGGCAGAATGCCCCGATGTGCTGTATGTCTTGCCTAAAGTAGAAGACTTCAATACCTTTGTGAGTAGCCGAAACGGGAATCAAGCGAAAGCGCGTTTAGAAGGTATCACAGCAGACTATTCTCTCGGCATGGGGTGGGAAATGCACACAGGCAGATTCTTTTCCGACAGCGATATCGAAAATGCGAAGCAGGTCTGTGTCCTCGGTGCTAATACCGCCAGTGCGCTTTTTGGAGGGACATCGCCCATTGGACAAGAGGTGAAGGTTCGGTATCATTGGCGGCAATCGCAGATCAGGTTACGCGTTATCGGGGTGATGGCAACAAAAGGCATGAGTCTCAGCGACACGTATTCTTTAGATGATGCGATTTCTGTGCCGTTGACGACCTATCAACAACGGGTGAAAGGCTTTCGTTACGTTGACTACTTGCTCGTCTTTTTTAGAAAAGGCGCGGAGATGGACAGTATTATTGATTCTGTTAAAAATACGCTGCGGAAAAGACACCGAGGAAAAGATGAATTTATCGGTGTTTGGATGGCGAAACTGACGGCTCAGCAACTTTTCCACATTCAAAAAGTGATAAAAATCACCTTGGGCAGCCTTGCGGGTTTCTCGCTGTTCGTCAGTGGTGTTGGTATCATGAATATCTGTCTCGTCTCTGTGGGTGAAAAGACGCGGGAGATAGGTTTACGGAGATCGGTGGGTGCGAAACGAATTCACATTTTTTGCCAATTTTTGACGGAATCAATCTGTCTCTGTCTCTGCGGTGGGGTGCTCGGTATTGCAGGCGGTTGGGGTGCAGCACACGGAATGGCATGGCTTGCGGTACGGATTGTGCCCGTTGTGGACGTGTGGCCCGTCGTCCTCTCCCTTCCATGGATGTTGACTTCTGTTATTTTTTCGATTGTCATGGGTGTAGGGTTCGGGGTCTATCCTGCGATGCGGGCGGCGCGGCTTTCACCTGTCGATGCACTTCGGAGCGAGAATTAACATTTGCCGTGATTTCACAACTGCCTCCTTTCTTCTTGACAATTTTCGCTGAACCGGTTATCATTTCCGCAACTATGGACTAAGGAGGAATAACCAAATGAAGGTCAGATTGTTGTGGATCGGTACAGTCGTCCTATTTATCGTAGGGACGTTAGCCGTTTCAAGTTATGCGGTGTTGGACCCTGACACCCTCGTAGGCGTATGGAAATTTGATGAAGGTAAGGGGAATACTACAAAAGATTCCTCGGGAAATGGAAATGACGGGACACTCACGAATAAACCGAAGTGGGTGGATGGTAAATTTGGAAAAGCTCTTGAGTTTGATGGCTCATCTTTTGTGGATATGGGAAATGACGATTCACTGCAGTTCCACGGAGATGTGACAATTGTTTTTTGGGTTAAACCTGAAAGCGTAGCGAGTGGTCGCCAAAACATCGTTTGCAAATCTTATGGCGGCGAAGGTTGCTTAACACAGGAACCCGATGGTCGGTTGAGTTTTTATTGGGGCGATTGTGGCGGAAATTGTCAGCCGTATGTGGAAGTTAGAAGACCCGTCCCAGGAACTTTTGTAGATGACGAATGGATGCACGTCGCTGAGACGCGTAATGTCAAAAAACGTGAGTATAAGATGTATAAGGATGGTGAGGTCGCGTCTGAGGATAAGTGGTTAAAGTGTGGGGCTCACCCCTGCGGAGATTCCAGCCCCAGCGGTCTTAATTTGCTCATCGGTTCCGGTTATGCGGGTAAGTATAGAGGCATCATTGACGATGTGGCTATCTTTAACGTGGTTCTGAGTCAGGATGAGATTCAAAGTATCATGGATGATGGGTTGGAAGAGGCTTTCGCCGTTTCCGCCAACGGTAAACTCACTACCACATGGGCGGTCCTAAAGAAGTAACGGATCTACGCAAAGAGGCGGGAACACAGCATTCTTGCCTCTTTGATAATCTGCAATTCAGATAAACAGTGGCTATATTAACCTGTAGATACAACACCCTCCTCTAAATTGATACCCATGGATCACTCTCAAGACAACTTTATGCAAAACCTGTGGAAACCACACAAGTTGGTGTTGATTCTGTCCATATTTGTTTTTCTCCACTCAACGGCACCGGGAGCTAAATCCCAAGAAGATGCAAAAATGAAAAAAGAACGGATCCAGGTTTATACAGAAAACCCCCGTTACTGGCAGTATAAAGGAAAACCGATTCTGCTCATCGGCGGTTCAGTCGAAGATAACCTCTTTCAGATTCCGAACCTCAAAGCGCATCTCGAACTGTTGAAATCCATCGGTGGCAATTATGTGCGAAGTACGATGAGTTGGGTTGATGAAGGCGATGTACCGCCGTTCAAAAAAGTTGGCGATCAGTATGACTTAAATCAGTGGAACGACGAATTTTGGGAACGTTTTCGGAACTTCATGGTGTGGACCCACGAGATGGATATTATCGTCCAGATTGAGGTGTGGGCGACCTTCAACTATTACCGCGAGCCTTGGGATGCCAATCCTTTCAATCCAAAAAATAACAGCAACTATACTGCGGAAGAAACAGGATTACCCACCGTTGTCAAAAGCCATCCGACTGCAACGGAGAACAACTTTTTCTGGTCTGTGCCGAAGGAACGCAATCAGCAGATCGTCTTGAAATATCAGCAAAAATTCGTGGATAAACTTCTCTCCGAGACGCTCCAGTACGGGCATGTGTTCTACTGCATGGACAACGAGACTTCTGTCACGCCTGCTTGGGGAGAGTACTGGGCAACGTATATCCAAAAACAGGCAGCAGCAGTTGGGCGAGTCGTTGAAACGACAGAGATGTGGGATCCCTGGGATTTATCACACGAGATGCATAAAGCAACATTCGACCATCCTGAAACCTATTCATTTTGTGATATATCACAGAATAACCATCAGAAGCGGCAGCGGCATTGGGATAACGCCCAGAAAATTCGAGCAAAGCTTTCACCGATCCGTCCCATCAATAATATTAAGATTTACGGTGCTGATGGCGGACGGTTTGGCAGTACGCAGGATGGGTTGGAGCGGTTTTGGCGAAATATTTTCGGCGGATTCGCATCAGCTCGGTTTCACCGTCCCGACAGCGGGGTTGGTTTGAATGAAATAGCACAAGCACACATCAAGAGTATGCGAATCCTCACGGATAGTATGGACATTTTTACGTGCGAACCTCACAATGACTTGCTTTCCAACAGAGCAGAAAACGAAGCGTATATCATCGCAAATCCAGGACGGGAATACGCTGTCTACTTCCCGAATAACGGCTCGGTTGACATCAAGTTGAGTACAGGTGAAGAGATAAGCACCAAAATGGTAGCGATAAAGTGGTTAAATATCGCTAAAAGTGAATGGACACAGGAAGCGGAAATTCCCTTCGGAGATAGCATAACATTATCTGCTCCAACCGAAGCTCATTGGGCAGTCTTGATTCAGTTGCAATAACTGTAATCCCTCTAACCTCTCTACTTGCATCCGACGAACCCTTAATTCAGAAACTATTCTATTTTTTTTTGCATTCCCTATATCTGCGTGTTATAATATATACCGTTGTTTGATGAGCGGCTACCATCTGTAAACATGTTCCATTTTTTGAAGGTACAGCGATGTTTATATTTAAGGATCGACTGAAACAGTTGAAAAATGACAACATAGGAATGTTTGACCTCGCTTCCATCGGGATAACACTTGCGCTCGCGATTTGTATTGGCTATTTCGGGGGCAAGTGGATCGGTGGAAAATTAGGCAACGCAGCAGTTGGATCCTACATCGGTTTCGGAATGGGGGTTGCCGCTGGATTCATGGAGATGTTTCGCGCGGTAGCACGCTGGAACCGCCAACTCGAACGGCTGGAACAACGGCGTCGTGCCACTTCAGAACAAACACAGGACACTGAAGAAGGATAAAATCTGAAAACAATCGAGATCCGGAAATTTCGGCAATCATAATTTGCTGTAATTTTGACAAAGGAGTCGCTTGGATGGGTCCGGTTTTGGAAATTGGTGACCGATTTATCCGCCACGTCTATATCTTGACAATCTGTCTCACGGTCGTCATTTCGGCAGCGTTGTTAGGATTTAAACGCGACGCGCTCCCCAGTTTTCTGATCGGTAGTGCTATCAGTCTGAGTCTCTTCTGGTCCATCGAATTTGTGGTTCGGCGACTTGTTCGACCCGGGAAAACGAAGCGCACGAAGTACTTGCTCGGTTTCATTGCGATCGGTAAATACACAGTACTCGCTGGGTTCCTCTATCTCTTGTTTAAAATGGAGTGGATGAATATATACGCGTTCGCTGGTGGGATTGCTTTGGTACAAATCGCCATCATTATCAAAGCGATCGGTTTGATGGTGACGATCCTGTCAAATAAGGATCCGAATCAGTCTTGAAGTGATTTTCTAACTATGGGAATTTAAGTGTTGCTCTATTACATTTCGCGCCTCCAGTAACGGACAGGGTCCCCGGTTTTGGATGAATTCCAACCTGTTCCAAGTGCTCAGAGGTTTCTGACTTCACCAGACACCATCGTGAAACGAAGTGGAACGATGATCAGATTTAATAGTTTAAAATAAACAAAATATGAAAAAAATACCATTTATCTGCTTGGTTGTCGGACTCAGTTTGGCGGCAGTAGCCGGGGGGTTCGCAGCCGAGAACGGTCACCGGAGTTTGCTCTATCCGGTTTCAAGAATTTTGCCAGATGAGATTATTCCTGAACCGACTCGGTGGCATCAGCCCGATCTAATTCCCAACACATACTTTGCTGTTCTCGTCTTAGTGCTGTTTTTTATCTTCGCTACCCGGAAGTTGAAACGGATACCTGAAGGGAAAGGACAAACTCTATTGGAGTTGTTTGTTGGGGGTATCATGGACTTCTTCGGGGGTATTTTAGGGGATCACGGCAAAAAATATATTCCATTCGTTGGCTCTTACTTCATCTTCATTCTCTTCCTGAATTATCTTGGTGTCATTCCGGGGCTTCAACCTCCAACAGCAGATTTGAATACAACGCTTGCGCTCGGCATAACGGCTGTGTTGGGCGTTCAAATTATCGCTATTAAAGAGAATGGGATAATCGGGTATCTCAAGCATCTCATCGGTAATCCACCGTTGATGGGTATTTTGATGTTTCCACTTGAGGTAATTGCGCAATTATCGCGTGCAGGCTCGCTTGCTGTCAGGCTTTTCGGAAACATTTTTGGCGAAAAATCGGTTGTTATTGAACTGACGAAACTCGGACTTATCGTGCTGATTGCAGATGCCATACCGATTATTCCGGTGCAAGTGCCTATGCTGTTCTTCGGACTGTTTGCTGGCTTCCTGCAGGCGTTCGTTTTCACTATTTTAACATCTATCTATATCGTGCTTTTCATAGAACACGATGAAGAAGCGCATGAAGCGCATCACTAATTTGTGGGACACGTGTAAACTGTCCCTTATCCGTCCAAGGAGGACATTTCATGATTTATTTAGCAGTGTTGGCGTTTGGTGTAACTTTAGGGTTGCCAATCGCTGTTATTTTTGCCTCAACGGCGCAAGGTAGGGCGACAAGTACTGCTCTTGAAGGAATTGCACGTCAACCCGATGCCGCGCCGCGTATCCAAACCGCAATGATTATCGGTTTGGCACTCATCGAGTCGCTCGTTATCTATGCGCTCTTAATGTTCTTTATCTTGCAAGCAAAACTCCCCGCAGATGCTATGCTGAGAGGGATGATTGAGGCAGACGCGCAACGAGTTGCGACAGATGTCGGAGACGGAAATTAATATATTGCTTGACTTCAGTGGTTGTCGGTTTTAACCATCAACTCGCCTCCCTTATAAATGTTAAAGCACGAGTTGATGGTTAAAGTTGTCGGTTGTCAGTGACTCGTGTGGTATTGACAATCGTTTGCAACTGCCACAACGCTCTCTTTACCGAAAACCGAAGACCGATAACCATTTCAACAACAGAGTACGGTAAATTTATGCGAAACATCAAATATAGACTTTCACTCTGCAAGGAACGCTTGCAAACGGCTCGCTATATAACTTTATATGGCTGCTGCTTTGTTTTAATGAGTACCTGCCTCAGTAGTGCTTTCGCCGCTGAAGCTCCTGCCGGCGAAGGTGGGCTTTTGGCACTGCTCGGCATCGATCCGAAGACGATTATCATCCAAGCCATCGGTTTCCTTGTTGTGCTCTTGGTGCTTTGGAAATTTGTCTTCGGCAAGGTAGGTGGGCTTTTAGAGGAACGTCGCACTGAAATCGCTACGCAGTCGGAACAATTGAAGGCGGATCGAGAAGAGTTGGACCGACTCACCGCAGAGACGCGCCAACGCTTAGCCGATATTGAGACCGAAGCACAAGCCAAAATCCAGGCGGCGATTGAACAGGGAAATGCTGAACGTCAGCAAATTCTCACGCAAGCGCGACAGGAGGCGGACGACGAAGTCGCAAGAGCCAGATCGGAAATTCAGCGTGAAAAGAACGAGGCGATCTCGGAACTGCGAGGTGTTGTCGCTGAACTCGCAATTGATGCCGCCAGCAAAATCATAAGTGAAGAACTCAACGCAGAGAAACATCAGCATATCATTGATGCATCTATTAGCAGGTTGCCAATTTCTTAACTATTAAATCTGGTCATCCTTCCTTTTGCAAGCCTATAGAGGCTTGCAGGATAATGTTTCACGATGGTTTTCGGTTAATTCCAACCGTCCCTGGATTGTGAAGGCTTCAGCGAACCCAATCCAGCTGCAACTTTACCAGAAATCTGCCCGAAACGAAGTGGAGGGCAGCCCAGTGGGACATAATTAGAAATATGAGAGACATTCGGGTTGCAAAACCTTATGCACGCGCCCTATACGAGGCAGCGGTGGAACAGAACGTCTTGGTGCCTATCGTCGCAGATGTAGATAGACTGCGAGAGTTGATTGAAGGGTCTGAGGAATTCACGCAGTTAATCCACAACCCTATTCTATCTCCGCAATTTAAGAGCGAGACGTTTCAGCAACTTTTCGCCGATGCGATGCAACCTCTGACGGTTAATTTTTTCCAACTCCTCGCGTTGAAGCAGCGTGAACGTTATCTCGTCGCGATAATGGATGTATTTTCAGCAATCGTTGACGAAGCTGCCGGTAGGCTCGTCGCAACAGTGACAACGGCTGTACCGATAACAGCGGAACAAGAGGAAAGACTCGCGCAGCAGTTAAGCACGTATTCAGGAAAACAGGTGCGATTGGAAACCATAACTGACCCACAAATTCAGGGTGGATTCATCGTGCAGTTAGATGACACCGTTTTTGATGCAAGCGTTGCAACACAACTTCAACGCTTAAAGCAACAACTTGCGAGGGGGTCTTAAACGAACCTCTAACTCACCTGACCGAACCGCAAGGAATAATTAAAAATGGGTTTGTGTATCTTGGAAGCGTGAACCGCACTTGTAGCCTGCAACATCGGCGCAGGGTTTTTGCTGGGGTGTTTCCCCAGATATACGGAGAGAAGATCAAACCTCTAATTCACCTGACCGAACCGCAAGGAATAATTAAAAATGGCAAGAGAAGTCCGACCGGACGAAATATCAAATATCCTTAAACAACAACTGCAGCAGTTTGAACAGGACGTAGATGTCTATGACTCCGGTACAGTGCTGGAGGTCGGCGATGGCATCGCGCGGGTACATGGGCTTGCCAACGCTATGGCAAGTGAAATGATCGAATTTCCCAATGACATCTACGGTATTGCTTTCAACCTCGAAGAAGACAACGTCGGTTGTGTCCTGTTCGGAGAAGATCAGCTCATACACGAAGGTGATACTGCCAAACGCACAGGACGGCTCCCCGAAGTCCCTGTAGGTGAAGCGCTTCTCGGACGAATTGTCGATGCACTCGGTCAACCTATTGACGGCTTGGGTGATATTGAAACAGAGCATCGACTTCCAGTCGAACAGAAGGGTCTCGGCATCGTCCAACGGCAACCGGTGAGCGAGCCTCTTTACACAGGTTTAAAAGCGATTGACAGCTTAACACCCATCGGGAGAGGGCAACGTGAACTGATTATTGGTGACCGTCGGACTGGCAAAACCGCCATTGCCTTGGATACCATCTTGAGTCAGAAAGATACAGACGTTTATTGTATCTATGTCGCTATTGGTCAAAAAGGTTCCACTTTAGCACAAGTTGCCGCTACGCTTCGTGAGTATAACGCGATGGAGTATACGACGATCGTCTCCGCGCCTGCAAGTGCACCGTCACCACTTCAGTACCTCGCACCCTATTCTGGTACTGCAATGGGTGAATACTTCAGAGATAACGGTAAACACGCCGTCATTATCTATGATGACCTGACGAAGCACGCCTGGGCATACCGTCAAATGTCCTTGCTTTCACGAAGACCTCCAGGCAGGGAAGCCTATCCGGGTGATGTCTTCTACCTGCACTCGCGTCTGTTGGAACGCGCCGCGAAATTGAGCGATGAATTGGGTGGCGGTTCTCTCACTGCTCTACCGATTATTGAAATCTTTGAAGGCGATTTGACGACCTATATCCCGACGAATGTAATCTCCATCACCGATGGACAGATATACCTCACAACTGACCTGTTTAACCAAGGTGTGAGACCCGCGATTGATGTTGGTCTATCTGTTTCGCGAGTCGGCGGAGATGCGCAAGTGAGAGCCATGAAATCCGATGAGGTTGCGGGTACCCTTAAATTGGATCTCGCGAGTTTCCGGGAAGTCGCTGCATTTGCGCAATTTGGATCGGATTTGGACGCGATGACACAATCCTTGCTTCTACGCGGCACGCGGCTTGTTGAATTGCTGAAACAACCCCAATATGAACCGATGTCTGTCGAGCGTGAAGTCGCCTCTATCTTCTGTGGCACCAACGGCTATCTCGACGATGTTGAGGAGACAGAAGTGGCAAGGTTTGAATCCGAATTTTTGCAATACCTTGACCGGAATCATCCTGAACTTCTCACAGAAGTCGCGGAAACGGGTTTGTTGGGTGATGAACTCCTGGAGACCTTACATGCTGCCGTGAAAACCTTCAAGGAAAATTTTTAATTTTACCTTGCGGAGGAACAACGTGCGTTTGGACTTTGACGTGTGCTCCTCAAATCCGCCTGCGCCGTTGTTGCAGGCTACGGGTTTAATGCTATCTCAAGAGGTGTCTTTTGTGAGATGCCCTCTTAACTGATAACTGACAACTGACAACTGATAACTAAAAAAAAATGGCAACTTTACGAGAAATTCGACGGCGTATCACCAGCATTCAAAATATTGAGCAAGTCACCGATGCAATGCGCGTCGTGGCTGCTGCGCGGCTCCGCCGTGCCCAAGAGAATATTAATGCGACGCGTCCTTACGCCGATAAACTCAACACGATCTTGGGACACCTCATCTCGCAGATGGATACTGAAAGTGAAGCCCTGACGCACCCATTGCTTGAAAGGCGTGAGATACAGCATGTCTGCATCATTTCCGTCTCCGCAGACCGAGGACTGTGTGGGAGTTTCAACAGTAACGTTATTCGAACAACGACACAACGCATAGAACATTATCAAGAGAGTGGCGCAGATGTAACGCTTATCTGTATCGGTAGACGATCGCAAGAGCATTTTGCTCGGCGTGGTTACGACATCACCGATGCCTACATCAATATTTTTCGCCAGCTTGAGTTCCAAACGGCTGTTGACGTTGTCCACGAATTTGAACATCTTTATACGGATGAAAGAATCGATAAAGTCGAGGTTATCTATAACAACTTTAGGTCCGCTATTCTTCAGACGGTGCTTGTTGAGCAGCTTCTCCCGTTAGAACCCGAAATCCCAGAGGGTGATGAACTCTTTCTGGATTATATTTATGAACCGGGACAAGTGGAACTCTTTGAAATGCTACTCGGCAAACACCTGAATATGCAAATGTGGAAAGTCCTTCTGGATTCCAACGCGGCGGAGCAAGCCGCGCGAATGGCTGCCATGGAGAATGCCACACAGAAAGCAAAAGAGTTAATCGATGAGCTGATTCTCCAACGCAACAGGGCACGTCAAACACAGATCACGACAGAAATTTCCGAAATCGTAAGCGGGGCAGCCGCACTGGAGGGTTAAAAAAGTCTGAACTGTGATTTATATGATTATCTGATTTACGGTGATTATCGGAGGTTTGTTAACTGACAACTATTCATATAACCGAGGAGGTTTCAGATGCCGATCGATGTCAACAAACAGATCAAGGAAGCGATGGAACGTGGCGAATTCGCAAATTTGCCCGGCAAAGGTAAACCACTCAAATTAGACACGAATCCTTATCTCACGCCCCAGACTCGAATGGTGAACCGACTCCTGAAAGAGAACGGATTCGCGCCACGGTGGGTTGAATTACAAAAAGAAATCAAGCAAGAAAACGCACAACTTGAAAGAATCCTCGTAAACCTGAAAGCCCGACGAGAACGGTTGTCGGCTATCGTCCAACAATATCCACATCGGCGTGGTGCCATCAGTCAGGCTTTTGAACAGGAACGGGCTCGCGCTATGGCGCAATATAGTGAAAAACTTGAAAACCTGAATCGGAAAATTCAACGCGTGAATCTCCTTATGCCAACTCGAAATCGGCAATATGCGTTAATCAATCGGGCGCAGGCACTTGACTGCTTTCAGGAGGCGTGTCCAAGTCTCTGACTATTCATAGAATGGTGCAGTATTTATCTCTGGTGCGAAACAGAAATGCCAGGAAATTTGAGTGTAACTAAAGGTCAACGACTCTGAATTAAAAAGGAACATCTCATGAACCAAGGAAAAATTTTAGAAGTTGTCGGTGCACGAGTGGACATAGATTTTTCGGAAGGCGAATTGCCGGATATCCTAAACGCTGTTAAAGTTCAACGTTACGATGGAACTGAACTCGTCCTCGAAGTTCAGCAGCATTTAGGCGAAAATCGGGTGCGTGCAGTGGCAATGGATACAACGGACGGCTTAGTCCGCGGTACCCTCGCAACCGATACAGGGGGACCGATCACCGTCCCTGTTGGTGATGCTGTACTCGGTAGAGTTTTCGATGTAACAGGTCAACCTATTGATGAAAGAGGTGAGGTCGGTGAATCCGAGCGATACTCCATCCACAGACCACCCCCCGCGCAATCAGAACTCAGTACAACTACCGAAATGTTAGAAACCGGCATCAAAGTCATCGACCTGATTCAGCCCGTTGTTCGGGGTGGAAAGGTCGGGTTCTTCGGCGGTGCTGGCGTGGGTAAGACGGTGCTGGTTGCTGAACTGATTTACAACATCGCGACACAACACGGTGGTTACTCCGTCTTCTGTGGCGTTGGTGAACGGACACGCGAGGGTAATCAATTCTGGCTTGAACTTGATGAATACGATGTGATTGATAAAACGGCGATGGTCTTTGGACAGATGAATGAGCCGCCGGGCGCACGCCTCCGTGTCGGGCTTGCCGGACTGTCTATGGCAGAATACTTCCGCGACCAACAGGGCCAAGACGTTCTCATCTTTATCGACAACGTCTTCCGCTACACACTCGCAGGTGGTGAGGTCTCAGCACTCCTCGGACGGATGCCCTCCGCTGTCGGGTATCAGCCGACACTCGCAACCGAAATGGGTGAATTGCAGGAACGGATTACCTCGACACAACACGGTTCGATCACCTCATTCCAAGCCGTCTATGTTCCCGCTGATGACTATACAGATCCGGCTGTCGTCTCCGTTTTCGCACACCTTGATGCTGTGACGAGATTGGAACGGACTATCGTCCAGAAAGGGAGATATCCCGCAGTGGATCCACTGACATCGAGTTCGCGTATCTTATCAGAAGACATTATCGGTGAAGAACATTATCAGACCGCCTTTAGAGTCAAGCAGGTATTACAGGAATACGGCGACCTGCAAGACATTATCGCTATCCTCGGTGTAGATGAACTGTCGGATGAGCAGAAACTGGTTGTCAACAGGGCACGGAAAATAGAAATGTTCCTGACGCAACCGATGTTTGTTGCAGCGCGTTTTACGGGGATACCGGGCAAATATGTCAAGATTGAGGATACCGTCCAAGGCTGCCAAGCGATTCTGAACGGCGATTGCGACGAACTGCCTGAGCAGTCACTGCGCTATATCGGGACGATTGACGAGGCGTTTGAACAGGCAAAAAGCACAGGCTTAGAAGAAGCAGCTGACTAATAGTTATCAGTTATCGGTTATCAGTTATTGGTTTGTAGGGGCATCCCTTGTGGATGCCCGCAAGCTCACTGATCACAGTGCCCAAGTAATTCTAAAATCTATCATAAAACAAAGTAGACATGCTAAACAGAAGTTTTCATCTTGAAATTCGGACACCGGAACAGCTGGTTTACGAAGGCGATGTGACGAGCGTTAACGCACCGGGAGTTGAAGGCAACTTTCAGATTCTCGCCGGACACATTCCGTTTCTGACCGCCTTGGAGGTCGGTGAGATCCGCGTTCGTGAATCGGAAACACCGCAATTAATGGCGACAAGCGGCGGTGTCTTTGAGGTGCTCCGTACAGGTGTCACTGTCTTAGTTGAAACAGCGGAATGGGCATCGGAAATTGATGTAGAGCGTGCTGAAAACGCGCTCGAACGCGCAGAAGCACAACTCACGGCAAATGCGCCGGATCTGAATCGTCCGCGGGCAGAAGCGGCACTCGCGCGGGCACAGAACCGGATCAAAGTCGCAAGTAATTTGTAGTTGACATATCCAGTAGGCACGTCCTAAAGTACTCCACCTACCAAATACTTACACAAACACCTTTGCTGGCGAGGTTTCAAACCTCGCCAGTGGCGCGTAATACGCGGCGTCTGACGGGAAAATTGCGTAAGTCCTATTGAGGAAAACCCTATATGCCCAACTATGAAACGCTTGGTTGGAGCTTGAACGATGGAGTGGCTACAATCACGCTCAACCGACCACAAGCGGCGAACGCACTGACAATACAGATGGGACGCGAACTCATGGATGCCTCAATCTGCTGCGATAACAATCCTGAAGTGCGGGCAGTGGTGCTGACGGGTGCTGGAAGCATGTTCTGCGTCGGAGCAGACCTAAGGCAATTTCCACCAGCTGGACCAAAGTTGGCATCCGAAATTAAGTTACTCACAACTTGCTTACACGCCGCTATCTCACGCTTCGTACGGATGGACGCACCACTAATTTGTGCCATCAACGGGACAGCAGCCGGCGCGGGGATGGGTTTGGCACTCATCGGGGATATGGTATTGGCGGCGAAGTCGGCGCGCTTTAGGATGGCTTACTCGCGGCTCGCACTGACACCGAATTGTTCCGTAACCTACTACCTACCTCGGCTTGTGGGGTTCCGCCGGGCGTTTGAGTTGTATGCGACCAATCGGATGCTCTCAGCGACGGAAGCGGAGACGTGGGGAATGGTCAACCGAGTGGTGGCGGATGATGCACTGGCATCGGAGACCCAGATACTCGCTGCACAATTGGCGGCGGGACCAACGCAGGCAATCGGGGCAACTAAGCGGTTATTTCATAGTGCATGGACAGAAGGACTGGAATCGCAGATGGAGCAAGAAACACGGACGCTCACAAATGCTGCACAATGTCCTGAAGTAGCGGAAGGTATCAAGGCTTTCTTTGAGAAGCGCGAACCTAACTTTAAGGGATAAAGATATTGAGGAAAATAATCTCAAGATATTGAAAGTAATTCGGTTCATAAGTATCACTTCTCAATAACTCGTGTTTAGAGCGTCTATGCCGTCAGTGTAACCTCATCCTGCTTCACAATTTCCTTGATGTGTCCATACGCCGCAGATTCCACCAATTCCAACGTCTCTGGAGACAGCCGATCCAGAATAGGTTGTGGAAAATTATGCTTACCAGAAAATTGCGGGAAATACCGCAAGACGAGAAACCGTCGATCCCGATCCTTCGGTTTCCAACGCAGTACACCGTGTGTGAGTAGTTCGGAAATAATTACGATGTCGCCCGCCTTTGGTGTAATATTGATGAAAACGGGATCGTTAAGTGGATCGATGCCATCCTCTTCGTCAAGTGTCAGTAGCTGCTCTGGTCGCTTAAATTCGCTCTTATGCGAACCCGGAATTACGATGAGTCCACCATCGCCTGGATAGACATCCGTGAAATACGGGAAACAGACGAAGTTATCACAGTAGATACGTCCGTTATCAATTTCATAGCGAGTGCTATACCATCCATAATCGTCACGAGCGCAGTGTAATCCACCCGGATTCACTGTCGCCCGCTCTCCCGCTTCCCACAAATCGTGCTTATCGTGCTTCAGTGAACCTCTACCGAATCGGGGTTGGTCATCCGTTAATTCTTTAATAATCGGCCAGAGTGCCTTGTGCGACGTTAAGCATTCAAGCGATTTATCAAAGGCGAACCCGTGCTGATGGAGGCCTTGTTGCTCGAAGCCCGGTGGTAGTTCATCAGGAGGCGTTGTTATATATCTATCGACTGCTTCAGAAGCTTCCGCCAGTGCATCGCCAGTGATAACATTTTCCAGATGGAGATATCCAGTTACATCAAATAGATAACGTTGTTTCGGTGTCATTTTTTAATTATACCTTGCGGTTGAATAACGTGGTTTGTGCGTTGACGCTTCTCGCTCAGGAGCCGCCCTCCATTACATTACGGGCTACGTTCTCGCAGATTAGCAAAGATAGAAAACTATGGCGCAGAGAGCGTGCATACTACTATTATTAGAGTGCCATGTCGAACTTCGTACCAGTTACGTTGCCTTTTACATAGGCATCACGGAAGAGGGTCTGACGTTTCGGTGGCATTTCGTCAAGTTGTGCCTGTGGCGGTTTTGCAAGGCTCCATCGTTTGTCTACTGAGTTATAAGCGTTGAAAATTGCAACTCGGTCAACGTCGGGATTTTGCCACGGCTGCCCGCTATGTGTGATTGCTTCTGTAAAGATGATGACAGATCCAGCGGGACAGGAATAGGTATCCCAGAATTCCCAACCTTGTGTATGGGCACCCTCTGGAGCCGTATAAGCCGCCTTATGGCTTCCTGTAATGAACATTGTGCCGCCGTCACCCTTCTCCACGGGGTTAAGTTCCCAGACAACACGCGTCAAACCGCTGTAAGCTTGACCGGGAAGGCATGAATACTGATGACAGTCTCCCGGCATCCGTAACATACCATTGCCGTTATGGGCATGGAATTTGAAAGGCGTTTCGTCCGTTGTGGCGCGCAATGCCAAAAAGCTCATCTCCATGCGGAATCCGTAACAGGTGTCCGATGCGAGATAGGACGACGCGAGAAATTCGTTTCCGAATGCCACGACGACAGGATGGTCTGTCAATGTCTCCAAAGGACCCCCGTAGGTTGAGCGATGGTGTTGGGGTATCGTTTCGGGGTCGTGCTTTAATCGGTAACAGAAATCGCGCATCTCCTTGATCTCTGACTCCGTCAGGACCCCTGGAAACAAAAGCCAGCCGTTCTTATCAAACAGATATTTCTGTTCCTGCGTTAGAGGAACAACCGATTTGCCATCAGCATTTGTTTGCGTGAGATCCTCAGGTGCTGTTCCCAACGGACTTCCTAAGTCTTTGTTAAATTTACCTAACTGTTCCACCACAAATTCCTCCCTCTCTAACTGACTACAGGGACAGAATGCACTGTACAAGTGCGAAACTAATGAATCTTTGCCCCTGTGAAATAGTCTGGGTTTGCTCCCATTTTTTCCAAAAGCGGTGCTGTCACTCTGTCAAGACTCTCAATGACATCAGCGGACGGCGTGTATTCAGCAACGTGCAGGTTTTGGGTCAGTTCATTTATGTTTCGGGTACCAACGAGCATACAGGTGATACCGGGGCGTGCCATCGCCCAAGCAATAGCCAGCCGACTCATCGGAATCTGTTCGGCTTCCGCGATGTGTCGAATGGCCTCTAAGGTCTCAAACATTTCTTCTTCGGCACCTGCCTCGCCGTGCGAAGCCTGCGCCCGGTCCTCTCGAAAATGGCGAAATCGAGAATGCACCGGTGGTATCTCCTCCGCGCTTTTGTACTGCCCCGTCAAAATTCCCTGTAGCAGGGGCATATACCCCAAAATACCGACGTTATGCTCTCGGCACAGCGGAAGCAATTCCGGTTCTATTGCCCGCGACAAAAGATTATAGCAAAGTTGATTCACAGCAATCGTCGCGCCTGTGTTAAGAGCCGCTGTGAGTTGCTCCACTCCGAAGTTGCTTACACCGATGGCACGGATAAGCCCATCCTCTTCAAGGCGCATTAGTTCAGCCATGCTTTCTTCGATAGCAATATCGTCGTCGGGCCAATGAATCATATAGATGTCAACATGATCTGTCTGCAACCGACTGAGACTCGCTTCGCAGTGTTCCCGTATCGTAGCGGGATCGGGTCTGCTTACCTTTGTGCCGATGACTGCTTCGTGTCTCCTACCGTTCAGTGCGACGGCGAGTGCCTCCTCGCTTCGTCCTTCGTTATATCCTTCCGCTGTATCGAAAAAATTGATGCCAGCGTCCAATGCGGCGTTGGCAACAGCGGTAACGTCTGATTGTGCCTGCGGTCCCCAGTAGTCGCCACCACCGTATGACCAGCATCCAATCCCCATCGTTGAGATTTCAATTCCAGATTTTCCACACGTCCGCATCTCCATTTTTCAGCCTCCATGATATGTGGCAGTCAACAATCAGTGGAAGAGACATTCGGTTAACCGAAAACCTCTTTACCGACTGCTGACTGCTGACAACTGACCGCTAATTTTACGATCTACCTCAATTCCTCACAGAGCTCCGTAACCAGCTGTGCGTTCTGACCGATCTGATCGCCAAATTGTTGATACATGCCGAGCAAAAGTGGATCAATGGGTTTGGTATTGTCTATTGCGAATTTTACCTCTTCACGAATCTGATCTGGGTTTCCGATGGTTCTGCCTGCTGCAAGGACCTTGAAGATGAGGCACGGCTTATCTGTGCGCTGTATCGCTTTACACATTTCATCGCGATCCTCGCGCGCGTAAATTTCGCCCAGAGCCGCGTAGCCGAATTTCTCCCTGAATTTTTCGGCACCGCCGTGAAGATTGTAAAGTCCAGTCATGTAATAGTCTATATCCCAATCCTCGTCTTCAGCGATATGCAGGAGTCTCGGATCATGGACGGATAAGCCAACGAGAGTTCCGGTATCACGGACCCGTTTGAGAATGTCTTGCAGGTGATCGAGTCTGTTTTCGCGTAAGCACCTGTGACCAACGCCACCACCGTGTGGTGCCATACCGAACGGGTCGTGCTTTGCCGCTTCAAAAACAGCGTCCGGTTCCTCATACCAAAGTCCACCCGGACTGAGACAGAACCAGTTCAATGTACCACCTTCGTTTCGGTACCGCAGCAAGTCAGAGAGCGAGCGTTCCGTTAGGCTATTCTGCCACGCATTAAGTCCTGCCTCTTCTGCCCGTTTCAGCGTTGCCACAACTCGTTCGGGGGTATGGTATTCCTGCTGATGTTGCGAGAGGAGTTGGTTGAAGTGGGAGTAACCATAGATTGGATTATCCCCAATCACCAACTTACTGATTTGATGTCCACAAAACGAGATTTTCGGTAAGGTTGCCATTACTTATCCTCCGATAATGAAGTGCGTGACACTAAAACAAACTGACAGCAGAACGAACCGAGTGCTTAACCGAACAGAAATCCTTCCAGAGCAGATGCATCAATCTCACGCACAAGGTGCATTGTCAAATCCAATGCGGCGGTGTAGTCATCAATATTAATTATTGAGACATGACTGTGGATATAACGCGACGGCACACCGAGAACGACGGACGGCACACCTCTGCCGGATTGATGAATTGCACCACCATCCGTTCCACCGGACTGACGCACTCCAAGTTGATACGGTATCTCATGCCGCTTTGCCGTCTCAATCGCAAAATCTGCCAACTTCGGATTGACAATCATTGAGGAATCGATGATCCGAATTTGTACACCGCCGCCAAGTTTCCCTTGTGTCGCACCGACGCTTAATCCTGGGGTATCATCAGCAGGCGGTCCCTCAAGCACAATTGCGAGATCGGGTTCCACACTTGCGGCTACCGTCCTCGCCCCTCGTAATCCTACTTCTTCTTGCACACTTCCTGCCCCAATAACAGTATTCGGATGTTCATCAAGTCTCAAGAGTGCCTCAATTACAATCGCAACACCGACACGATTATCGAACGCTTTGGCGGAGAACAGTTTATCATTTTTCAACGGCATGAAAGGTCCGTAGGGTGCAATTGGGCATCCCGGTAACACCCCAAATTCCTCAGCCGCCTGTTCTTCGCTCTCCGCACCTATGTCGATAAAAAGGTCTTTCATGTCTAAGACCTTATCCCGCGATCCTGAGAGCAGATGCGGTGGTGTAGAGCCGACCACTCCGGGCACTTTACCCAACTTCGTTGTGATCGTGACACGTTGTGCTAAGAGTGTGTGTGCCCACCATCCACCGAGGGGTAGAAACTTGACGAACCCGTTATCCGTGACGTTTTGCACAACAAAACCGATCTCGTCTAAATGTGAATCCAGCAAAATTCGGGGCTGTTCGGCATTTCCAGCGCGCGTGCAGAAGATACTCCCTAATCTGTCCGTCCCAATTGGACCCACATCGGAAACAGAATCACGAAAAATCTCGCGGACTTCCGTTTCGTAACCGGGGATTCCATCGGCTTGTGTCAATGATTTGAGCAGTTCAATTGATGTTTCGCTCATCTATGCATTCCTTTGAAAATTATGCTATTATTTTCGAGCATTATAGCACGCCTCCGATTTTGTGCCAACTTTTAAGTGGTTGGGTCCGAGGATATGAGATTGGCGTGCGGTTCGGGTTTATGTTATAATTTTCCAAACGACGTATTTAAAGCACTAAATTAAAAACACAAACTTCTAAATAGGACTTTAATCATGAAAGACTATATGCTCATTCTCATACTACTACTTGCCACCACCGCCTGCGCAGGTGCCGAAGATTCTGAAGATTATAGCAACGACGAAATCCGGACCCTACTGCCCTTCGATGCAATCCCTGCTATCACCGATCCGCAATTCGTTTCTGCCGGTGCGGCGAAATTAGACGCAGATGCCCCCGTCATCGGCGTGACCTTCAACGGTGAAAGCCATGCCTATTCGCTTTATCTGTTGAATGGACATGAGATCGTCAACGATGTTGTGGGCGGAATGCACATCGCTACCACGTGGTGACCGCTCTGCAATACGGCTATCGTGTATAGTCGGGATCTTGACGGTAAGACGTATACATTTGGTGTCAGCGGTAAATTGTGGCGGGATGCGTTGTTGATGTATGACCATCAGACACGTTCCCTCTGGTCGCATATCACTGGCGAGGCGATACAGGGTCCACTCGCCGGTAAGCAATTGAAACCACTCGCCTCCATGCCTCAGATCACATGGAAAACATGGCAGTTAAACTATCCAGAGACCGAGGTATTGTCTGTGCCTGCGAGAGGTGGCATGCGCGAAAGCATAAACCAAGATGCTTATGCAGACTACCATGCCAGTCAGCGTGCTGGTGTCAGCGGGATGGAATATACCGATAATAGACTGCCGAATAAATCCGTTGTGATCGGTGTTCAAGCACCGGCGAAAGGTGGCAATACACAGTTTCGCGCATATCCACTGACACACTTCACAGAAACCGCTATCATCAACGATACACTTGATGGGGTGCCGCTGCTCATTTTTCATGATAAAAGGTCGTTCGCAACAGCAGTCTTCAAGCGGGACGTGGCAGGGAAAGTCCGAACCTTTAGCCAGGAAGACAGACACTTTGCAGACGACGATACCGGAACACACTGGAATCTCATTACAGGTGAGGCAGTATCGGGTAAGGATGGAGGCGCGCGTTTAGAGCGACTGCCTGCTATCAATATTTATTGGTTCGCGTGGGCGCGCTACCATCCTGACACCTCGATCTACCGGTAATTCTAATTTTCCCCAGGTCCGGTAGGTGCGGTTTCCTAACCGCACCGGGCACCTCTATAAAATTACCGAATTATTTATTGAAACTTTATCAAAGCGCGCCTACTGGTAGATGTCTGCATATTTTATATTTAACCATAGTCGGGCAACCGTAGGAACTTTAATCATCTAATTCGACGATTTCACCTGTCATATTGCGGTGCATCGTCGGGCGAATGACTAATTCCGGAATGTTGCTTCGCTGCGGTAGCGTCGCGATTAGCAGAATCGCCGCTGTAGTTTCATCAACATCTACCATCGTCGCGCGTGCGGCGGCATCTGGAGGAACCGGGCGGTTATCCAGAATCGGCGTTGCTACCTCACCGGGGACAACAACGCTTGCTCGGATACCGGTGTTCCGTAAATCGGCGTTGAGGAATTCGGTGAAGTTGATAACCGCCGCCTTCGCTGCGCCGTAGGCAAACCCGCTAAACGGACCGGGCGTGACCGCCGCAAGCGACGAGATATTAATAATCGTCCCCGATTTCGCTTCCAGCATCGCCGGTACAACCGCTTTCGTACAGAAAAATGTGCCCATTAGATTTGAATCGATAACCGAGCGCATCTCTTCAGGCGGTGTGTTGAGGAGTCGTCGATGCTGTGAACTGTGTCCGGCATTGTTCACAAGTACGTCAATTCGTCCGAATTTATCAAGCACATCGGCAACCATTTGTTCGACGGCATCATAGTCGGCGACATCGAATGCGTAACTCACCGCTGTCCCGCCTGCTGCTTCAACTTCAGCCTTGACGGAGACCAACTTCGATTCTGTTCTACCGTTAATGACAACCGTCGCACCCTCTTGTGCCATTGCGAGGGCGGCACCGCGGCCAATACCACTGCCACCCCCTGTAATAATACAAACATTTCCTTCTAAACGCATTCTT
The DNA here is from genome assembly GCA_965208635.1 of Candidatus Poribacteria bacterium. GTDB lineage: Bacteria > Poribacteria > WGA-4E > WGA-4E > WGA-3G > WGA-3G. The sequence goes on along the minus strand of OZ242349.1, from coordinate 1,430,615 downwards.
TTCCTCCATTGGGTAAGATGGGTTTCACTGCCGCTTTCACCTCTTTTGACAGCGATTCCAATTCATATTGTGCATCCGAAATTTTATCGCGATGTTCGTCAAGCGGATATCCACCCTTTCCAGTTTCATTGAAATAAGCACTCAATTGATAGCGTTGAAAGATATTCATCCGCGGGTAATCCTCTGTCCATGGACTCGCATCGTGGAGCAAATTCGTCGAGAAGATCGCCACATCACCCGCTTTCATCGGTAGCGTAATTGAGGTCGGTGGATCGTGCTTCACGGGTAGATTCTCTGGGGTCTGAAACAGAGATTTATGACTGCCGGGGACAAGACAAAAGCCGGTGCTGGATGGGACATCCACGAGTGCGACCCACGTCGCAATGTGGCTGCAATAGATATGTCCCGCGGCGGCTTGATAATCGTTGTGTGGATTGCGGAACCCTGGTGGGAATTTGAACCCACTGTCGTCACGATGAAAATGTTGCGGAGCATCATGCTTCGTCATCATCGTAAAATTGCAGTGAAATAGACGTGGAGCATTCATTGTCAACCCCGCCACAACTCGCATAATGTCAGGATTCATCGCAAGGTCTTCAAAAAGACGATGCCCATACTGGATGTGTCCGATGTGTGTTTTGCAAGGTTCCTGTCGTCCTCGGTCCAACGGCGGTGGGATGTCGGTTTCATCAATTGTCAACCAATGCCGAAGGACCTTTAGCATCTCTTCAATTTCATCTTTTGGGATAACGTTCCGTAAAACGAGGAACCCGTGTAAATCGAAATACCACTTCTCCTCTTCCGTCAAAGTGGAATGGATGGTATGCATTAATTTTCTCCGCAATTTTTACTTGTCAGTCTGCTTAAGTTCCCCCCAGAGCGTCCTTTGTTTCTCTGCACTCGGTGAAACAGAGAGAAACCCCTCCGGCACCCACGCAGGAGATAGGTTTCGTCCTACATCCTTTACGCCTGCATCCTCTAACGGCGTTCCGCGTCCGTTCCCCATCGCATCTATAACATAGATATCAGCCTTAAAAAAGGCTGTTGAATGGACATAGGCGATCTGTTTGCCATCGGGGGACCACGCAGGTTGGCGAATCTCAGGGAACGGAAAAGTAGGTGGTGGCTGTTTTTCTGCTCCTGCTATTACTGGTTTTAATTGTTTCCCTGCTGCTGGTCTTAATATGGGACCACCTTGGGTGAGTTGGCGGAAATTTTTTCCATCTATGTCAATCACGCCCAAGTGCATTCGTTTATCCCTGGGGACAACAATGCTAAAAGCGATCTGTTTGCCATCGGGGGACCAAGCGCACTCACTTTGAAATATGCCATTAAGTGCCTGCACCTTTTGGTCATTGACGCGTCTCAACTTTCTCCCATCGACATCCATTATGTAGAGACCTTTCCTGTCTTCACCCCGATGGTAGGACACGAACGCGATTTGTTTGTTATCGGGAGACCATGCTGGTCGCAAGTTTTTTCCTTGATCTGTCAACTGTACCAGATTTGCACCGTTGGCATCTATTCTATAGATGTGGCTCGTTATTTTGAATTTGACCCCCGGAATAAATTCACTACTACCAGAGACAAAGGCAATCCATTTTCCATTAGGCGACCAAGCCGGTGCCCATTCGCTCTCGTGGTGATCTGTGAGTCGCCGATGTTCTCCTGTTCTTGTGTCCATGACATATATCTTGAAATCTCTGTCTCGGTTGGAGACATAAGCCAAGAAGCGTCCATTAGGCGACCATGCGTGTTCCAATTCACGTGCCGGATGGTTTGTCAAGTTACGGAGGTTTTCGCCGTTGGTGTCCACGACATAGATATCAAAGTTTCCTGTTCGATTGGAAGCGAAAGAGATCCACTCGCTGTTAGCTGCGTCTGCCCAGTTAGCTATGAACAACAGACAAGCACTTAGCAACAGCACCGTCCTTAATATTACATAACTTCGCGTGCGTTCCATGTCAACACCTCCCTCTTGTAATCTGACAACTACTTAGGAGCATCTTCCATTTGCTTAAGTCTCCCCCAGAGTGTTGTCTGCTTCTCCGAACTTGGAGAAACAAAAAAAAACTCCTCCGGCACCCAGTTCATAGACCCGCTAGCCCCTAATTTCCTCGTCGCCTCAATCGGTTTCCCAACCCCACCATCTACTGTATTTACAAGGCAGACGACTGGAGTCTCAAAACCTTTCTCAAAATCTTCAGGAAGGAGAATGGGTTTTAAGGGGCCTATCAGTTCCGACAAAACATAGATAATCCATTTTCCACTCGGCGACCATGCGGGGCTCCTAAAAATGAATGCGCCTTGGTCCAACCACGTGAGTTGACGCAAGTTTTTCCCATCTATGTCAATGCTGAAAATATCCATTTCCCCTTCAGCACCACGGGAGATAAATGCAATTTGTTTGCCGTCCGGCGACCACGAGCATCCAGGGATAGACATACCCCCCACGAGTCGTCTTAATCTTTTGCCATCGGCACCCATCACATATACAAAATATCTTCCCTCCGAAGACGAAGTAAAGGCAATTGATTGACTATCCGGGGACCATGTAGGTTTGTTGCACTCCCCTTGGTTCGTCAGTTTCTTCACATTCTTTCCATTCGCGTCCATTCTATAGATGTCCGTATCTCCAGCACGATCCGAGATGAATGTAATCCATTTCCCATTTGGAGACCAAGCAGGCTCTGAATCTCTGCCAAAATGGTGTGTCAATCGACGGTGTTTTTTCCTTTTAACGTCCATTACATAAATCTCAAGGTCTCCGTTCTTTCTGGATACGTAAGCAAAAGATCCACCATCAGGCGACCAAGTATGACCATATATATTTACCGTTCTGAATGTGATATGGCGGAACACTTCCCCTCGAATATCCATGAGGTACAGGTCAGAGTTGCCATTGTCTCTGGAAATGAAGGAGATGACATCGCTCTCAGCCGTCCATCCATTACTGACGAACGGAAAACTACTGAGCAACAACACCATTCCTAACACTGCATAAGTTAGTATGGGTCTCATTGACAGATTCCTCCTATTGCTAAGAATACAGATTAACAGAATTCGGCAAAATTTTCAAGGTTTCGCATTTCACAGAGCCATTGAATTTGTGATCTTCTCTAAATTTCATGTTTTTTAGGACAGCCAGACGGGTTTGTGATTTCAAAAACACTTGACAAAAATCTCAAAACCTCTATAATGAACCTCACAATTTAGTTGAGTCCCAAGGAGATCATTCCAGTGTCTTTAAAACAACGCATCCATAATAAAGAAGCGATTAACATCGCATCCGGTGTCCCCTTCGGTTGCACCCGCGACGAAATGGAAGCGGTTCTCGGTCAAGGCGACTACGATTTGATTAGTACCGACCATCAGCACGGAGCCGCAAATGAGGACAAACTCGTTGAATATTGTGCCATGGCGAGTGAATTCGATGTAGGTGTGCAACTCCGCATCAAACACACGCGCAACGCGTATCTCATCGGCAATCTATTGGATCTCGGTCCCCAGGCGATTGTCGTGCCGCAGGTAGAGAGCGTTGAAACGGTGGACGAAGCAATTGATTTTTTCTACTATCCTCAGAAGGGAAAACGGAGTTGGGGTCCCAGCAGTGCTTACGGCATAAAACAGGGCTTGGACCGCCTTGAATACGCCGAGTGGTGGAACAACACCGGCATCCTCATCTTACAGATCGAATCTGTGGATGCCGTGATTAACGTCAGCAAATTCGCGAAACCCGGCGTGGATATGGTAACCTTCGGTGAGAACGACCTGAATTTTAGTATAGAATCGTATCCGAGTTCCCCATTTAAAAATCTTCAGGAGTGCATTGCACACGTGCAAACGCAGCTCGCAGATACCCACGTCAAGGTAGGCGCGGGGCATACACCGTCAGGGCGGTTGTAGGAGTAAAGTCTAATTCTCCGTGGGAGGGGTTTTTAACCCCGATTGCATGAACTTTAGGCAATTTTATCCTGGAAAGGAGTATTATAATGTCAAAACGGATTAAAATCGGGATTATTGGATGCGGTATGGTAGCCGGTTCACATGTCAACGGGTATCTTGATCATCCACAGCATGCCGAAATCGTTGCTGTTTGCGATACGGTGGAAGCGAATGTAAAGCGCCGACATGCGGAAGCCCTTTCCGGTGCTGCATCGCGCGCGGAAGCCGCAAGAGCCGACGCAGAAAAGGCAGATACAACGGAAGCACGCGAGCAGTTGGAGGCAGACGCTGCTCTCTGGTCAGAATATAGCGACAACGGAGTCAAAATCTTTAGCGACTACAACGAAATGTTGAGGGAGTGTGATTTAGACGCCGTCAGTCTTGCCCTACCGCCGTTTGTCCATGAGCCTGCCACAGTCGCAGCTGCTCAGGCTGGAAAGCACGTCTTCTGCGAAAAACCGATGGCGCGCACGGCAACAGAGGCGAGAAATATGCGGGATGCCTGTGATGCCGCTGGCGTTAAACTCGCATACCAGAGCGGCGGGACATGCCTGGATCCGACAAGTTACGCCATTCGGAACTATATCACCTCTGGGAAACTCGGTGATGTCTATTACGGCAGACTGACCAGTTACCGGGTCCGCGGCAGACCGAATGTAGATATGTTCGGTTACGGCAGATGGTTCCTCCATTCGGTTTACAGTGGAGGCGGCACCATATACGACACAGGGGTCTACCTCATCAACCGCTCTATCTATCTGCTCGGTTCACCACAGCCCGCTACTATCAGTGGTATTGCCTATCGCGGTATGCTCCCTGAATATACGGGTGAGCCTATCAACGACGTTGAAGAACACGCCTCCGTGTTTGTCCGGTTTACGAACGGAATGTCGTTCACGTATGAAAACGGTTGGTCGAGTAATATGGCAGGGCAACCACAGGGCATCTTCATTTTCGGATCCAAAGGTTCGTTTAGCAACGACAAACTCTTCCTTGAAAAGGGTGAGTGGGATACCGATGATCAGGGCAATCGCAGACGCTATCAAGGCAATCTCGTCGAAACACCGTTGGAGTTACCAGATAGGTCCATCCCCGATAAGTTCCGTGATTTCCTTGATGCTTGTAACAGTGATGCGCAACCTGTCAGCAATGGGGACATCGGTCTGAAGGTTACGGAGATTATGAGTGGTGCACTCTTGTCAGCGAAACTCGGTCGTGAAGTCAGCGTGGATGAGCTTTATGAATTGGAAGGACTCCGCGCCGAACCGATACCCGGTTGGCACATTCCGTAAGAGCGCATTCAGCGAATTTAAGGTTGACAAGTTACCCTTCAATCGGGTATGCTTTAAAAGGTGTCGTTGGGCGTGCAGAACCATGGGCAAGTTGAACATATTATCTTGAAAGAACGTGAATGAAACGGAGGATTAGATTTGAAAGGTTTTGAGTTTTTTGAACCTACCACCCTCGCGGAGGCATCTCGGTTATTCGCACAGGAACACGCGCAGCTCCTTGCAGGCGGGACAGACCTCGTTATCGGTATGAAAGCACTCACCGAAACGCCACAGTCCGTGATTAGTTTGCAGAAAATTCCGGGATTGACGGGTGTCACTACAGATGCCGATGGCAGTATTAGCGTGGGTGCGATGACGAAGGTGCGGGAGATTGAGTTATCAGCGGATATCCAGAAACATCACACTGCTTTGGCAGAAGGTGCCGCAGAAATCGGTTCTATCCAGATTCGCAACCTCGCAACCATCGGTGGGAACATTGCGCACGCTTCTCCTGCCGCGGACACTGTTGCCGGTTTACTTGTTGCCGATGCGCAGGTCGACATCGCAAGTGCGAATGGCGAGCGTACCGTATCGATTGATGAACTTTTCACGGGACCCGGACAGACCGTCTTAGCACCCGGTGAGATTATCACACGCTTTCGCCTACCGAATCCTGCGTCTGGCTCCCACTACATCAAGCATAAAATCCGTGAAGTAATGGATCTGGCATTCATCGGTGTTGCCGCTGCCGTTAATCTCGACAATGGAACAATCACGGATGCCCGAATCGGACTCGCAGCCGTTGCCCCTACGCCAATTCGTGCAACGGAGGCAGAGAATCTTCTAAGGGGAAATGAACCGACAGCGGAACTCTTGGAACAAGCCGGTGAAGCCGCAGCAGCCGCTTCCAGCCCGATATCCGATTTACGATGCTCCGCAGAACATCGCAGAGAGATGGTCGATGTACTTACGAGACGAACCTTACAAGAGGCAGTCGCGAGGGCGTAAGCCCAGTTATTCTGTCGGGAATCGGAGTTCCTCCTACACTCTGAACGGTAGCCTGCAAAAACGGCGTCGGCGGCTTCCGGGCAGATAACGCCAAACTATTAACCTACGTTGTTTAACCGCAAGGTAAAAATAGTTGTCAGTTAAGAGGTTTTTGTTAAACCGAAGCGCGTAGCCCGTAACGTAGTGGAGGGCGAATATACGGAGAGGGACTTCATTTATCCAACCCACCTGACCGAACCGCAAGGAATAATTAAAATAAAAAAGGAGAAGAAATATGGCAAAACACCCTGTCAGTCTAAAGGTTAACGGGGACGAATACGATTTACTCATTGAACCGCGCAAAACCCTGTTGGCTGTGCTTCGCGATACAATCGGTTTGACGGGAACGAAAGAAGGGTGTAGTACAGGCGACTGCGGTGCCTGCACCGTTATTGTTGAGGGTCAAGCCGTTACGTCCTGTATGGTGCTCGGTGTCACCGCTTCCGAAAAAGAGATTACCACTATTGAAGGTTTAGCCAGTGACGGTGAACTCCATCCTGTTCAACAGGCGTTTATTAACACAGGCGGCTATCAATGTGGTTTCTGTACCCCCGGTTTCATCATGGCATCGAAAGCACTCTTGGATGAAAATCCGGACAGAACCGAAGAAGAATTCAGGCACGCACTCGGTGGGAATATCTGCCGTTGCACCGGATACACAAAAATTCTTGAGGCAATTTTGAATGCCGCGGAAGAAGTCAAAACATCTGCATAAAAGTTATCGGCGGTCAGCGGTCAGCGATCAGCAGGAAGACGTATCTTCACCAGAAACCTCTTTGCTGATGGAAACCGATAACCGACAGCCGACAGCCATGAAAAAAGGAGAATTAGATGTCAGAATATACTGTTGTTGGACAAAAGGTTGCCCGCGTTGATGCTGTTGAAAAGGTAACGGGTGCCGCCCAATACGGTGCCGATGTTCATCCGCCCGGTATGCTCTACGGCAAAATCGTCCGCAGTAAACATCCCCACGCCAACATACTCAGTATTGACACCAGCGAAGCCGAAAAACTTCCGGGTGTCCGGGCGATTGTTACGCAAGACGACGTGCCAAGCGGTAGAAGAGTTTTCGCAACGGATAAGGTGCTTTACTTAGGCGAACCGCTTGCTGCCGTTGCGGCAACCGATCCCGATATTGCCGAGGAAGCCGCTGAACTCGTTAAGATTGAATACGAAGTGCTACCGGTTGTGCAAGATGTTATGGAAGCGATTCAGCCATCAGCACCACGCTTGCACGGTGATGCAACAAAAGATGGTCCCAATCGCCGGGAAATCAGCACACAAATCCGGAGACTCACTCGTGATAAAGAGAACGATCACAGCGACGAAATCAGCAAACTTGAAGCGGCATTAGAGGAATACCCTGATGAGGTTTACTATAACATCTCTGCCGAGAGCCACTCCGACGCGGGTGATGTTGAGAAAGGGTTCGCTGAATCTGATGTCGTTGTTGAAGATACCTATGTGATCCCGAGAGTCCACCAAACTTACATGGAGCCGCACGTCTCTGTCGCCAGTGCCGACTCATCCGGCAAAATCACTGTTTGGGCATCCACGCAAGGTCCGTTCGCGATCCGTTCGGGTATCGCGGGGACGCTCGGTATTCCGTTGACGCAAATTAATGTCATCGGCACAACAATGGGCGGCGGTTTTGGTGGACGTTTTGGTGTTATTATTACGCACGTTCCAGCCGTATTGCTTTCGCAGAAAACGGGACGTCCTGTCCGTGTCCAAATGACGCGTGAAGAGGAATTCATTGATGGTAGACCAGCCCCCGGATGTGTTATTAAAATTAAGACAGGTGCTACGAAAGACGGACGTCTTATGGCACGGGAAGCACTCGCTTTTTGGGATTCCGGTTCTGTCTCCGGCGCATCGATCGGTAGCACGATTCGAGTCCGTGGGGTCTACAAAATTCCGAATCTCAAGGTAGACGCTTATGGTGTTCACACCAATAAATCTGGGACTGCTGCCTACAGAGCGCCAGGTGCCCCGCAAGCCATTTTCGCAGGTGAGTCCCAGCTCGACGAAATTGCTGAACGTATCGGTATGGATCCCGTTAAATTCCGTCTGATGAATATGCGCGAAGAAGGTGACCTTGTCCCCGCAGGTGCTGCGGAACCCAAAGTGGGTTACAAAGAAACTTTGGAAGCGGTCGCTGATGCCGCTGGATGGTGGGATCGGGAAGCGGGTGAAAACCAAGGATGGGGCGTTGCTGTTGGGGATTGGACAAACGGTTGTGGACCGGGTGGTGTTTATGTCTCTGTCCATGAAGACGGGAGTGTTCGTATCTTCCATGGATCTATGGACATCACTGGAACGGATACTGCGATTTCACAGATTATCGCTGAAATCCTGACAGTGCCGTATGAAAGCGTTACAATTCGGCGCGGTGATACAGATTCCGCTCCGTACTCTACCGGTTCCGGTGGAAGTGTTGTTACCTTCACAATGGGCAATACCGCAAAATTGGCGGCTGAAGATGCACACCGACGGATTCTCGAACTCGCCTCAGAGCGTCTCAATATGAATGTGGACAACCTTGAACTCAAGGATGGAGGGGTCCATGTTGTTTCCGCAGATCCGCCGAAATCCATTTCGTTGGGTGAACTTGCGGCGTATAGTTTATCCACAACCGGTGGTCCTATCGTTGGAAAGGGTTCCTTCGCCCGACAACCAAGCACACCGGCACTCGCAGCGCAGATTGCGAAAGTCGAAGTAGACCCGGGCACCGGCAGAACGAGGGTCCTCAAACTTGTCGCTTCGCAAGATGTCGGCTACGCCATCAACCCGATGGCTGTTGAAGGGCAAATCGAAGGTGGCACGGTGCAAGGGTATGCATGGGCAATGATGGAAGAGATGCAGTACGGCGAAAACGGTAACATCAATCCGGGTTTTGTCGATTACCGCGTCCCAACCTCAGCAGACCTCCCAACGGTCGAGTCTGTCATTGTTGAAGTGCCTGCTCCCAACGGTCCCTATGGTGCGAAAGGTGTTGGTGAACCGCCTATCACGCCGACATTGGCAACAATGGCAAACGCCGTCAAAGATGCCATCGGTGTGCGGATTAACGAATTGCCGATCAAACCAGAAAAGGTTGTTGAAGCATTGAAGGGCAATGGACACTAATCCGATATCCGTCTTGTAAAGTGACGAAAATTAGCAGTAGCGTGGCTTCTCGCGCTGCTGCTAATATATTTCTCAGGAGCCATAGATTAAAAAATGTTTGGGGAAATTAAAAACGGACACGGTGAACGCCTCGATTACTCCTTTCACGAGGGCGAGGGCGATAGAATTGTGGTGATTGGACACGGGGTCACCGGCAACAAGGACAGACCTGCGCTTGTCGCTTTAGCAGAGGGACTCGCTGCTGCCGGTATTTCTACACTGCGTTTCTCCTTCTCCGGCAACGGTGATTCGGAGGGGGCATTTACAGATTCGACGATCACAAAAGAGGTAGCGGACCTCGGAAACGTCATTGACGCACTTGATGGATATAACGTCTGCTATGTCGGGCATAGCATGGGCGGTGCGGTTGGTGTCCTGCGTGCCGCTACCGATGAACGCATACAAACCCTCGTCTCGCTCGCGGGAATGGTGCATACGAAAGCGTTTGCGGAACGTGAATTTGGTGATGTCACACCCGATGAAGGCTTTATGTGGGATGAGCCTGACTGTCCGCTCTCACAGGCTTATGTAGATGACATGGCAACGATTGACAGTGTCGCAAAAAGTGCAAGTAAATTTGCGGTTCCGTGGCTTTTGGTTCACGGCACAGAGGACGATATCGTTCCACCTGAAGATAGCCACGACATCCTACAGTACGCAAACGAAGAGACAGAACTCCTCGAACTGCCGGGCGTGGACCACGTTTTTTCTGATGACTCCACTGCAATTATGGTCGAAAAAGTCGTCACATGGATTGACCAAAACCTGTAATTAAATAAAAATGAGTCAAGCGCACTTAGCGTATGAAAGCAGAGTCAATTTAGGGAGCTACTATACGCCGACTGAAATTGTGGATGTGGCTTGGGAGATGATCGCGCCTTATGTTCATTCACAGACCACTGTCATTGATAGTGCATGTGGATACGGGGATTTTCTGAGGAATTGTGGGCAGTCTATCACAATTGGATGTGATATAGACGAGACCGCAATCAGTGTAGCGAAAAAGAACAGTGATAAGGTCCGGTTCTTTCAAACGAACGCTTTATGCAACGTCTCAAGATCAAAATTCGGTATTCCTCAGCAGTCCGATTTGATAGTCGTTGGAAACCCGCCCTATAACGATAAAACATCCCTTATCCGTCAGAGCATCAAGGATGTCGATTTTGAGGTTGATGAAGATATAGCGAGTCGGGACTTAGGTATATCATTTCTCCGTTCCTACAATAAACTTGAAGCTGACCTCATTTGTGTTTTACATCCGTTATCCTATTTGATAAAGCCTACCAATTTTAGAGTATTAAAAGATTTTACTAAAAATTACAAATTGATAGATGGCCTGCTAATCAGCAGTTGGGAATTTCCTGAATCAGCGAAACACACGCCTTTCCCAATTGTTCTTGCGCTTTACCAGAAGGACATGCAAGGGATGGGCTATAATTTTATCCGTTCCTTCCGTTTCCGTGTAGGAAATAAAAACGGTTTCTGTCTTGACGATTTTGATTATATTGCCAAGTACGTTGATAAATATCCGAAGAAGAATCGGTCAACATCTGATGATTCCTTGTGTTCATCGGTGGATGGAGATGTCTGTCGCTCTGAAAAAGACAATTCTCTATTTTTTTGGACACTGCGAGACATCAACGCATTAAAAAGAAATCGCACTTTTGTCGAAAGTTATAGCGCAAATACGATTGTAATTGACAAGCGAAAACTTGATTATTACGCATACATAGATGTGTTCAAAAGAAACCTGCATAGACTTCCTTTCTATTTCGGGAATTGTGATGTTCTTATAGATCATGACCTGTTCAGACAATATAAACCCTGTTTCATCAGTGATACTGTTAGACATCATCCTTTCTTAAAAAAGCATTTTCAGATAAATCCGGTAGACGAGCAACAGGCTGCGTCTGGATTAGATATGTATTTCAATCTGTTATTCGGTGAACATCATGTTTAGCGATCTCCTGATCGCAAACTTTGGAGGAACAAAATTATGGCAGCACCGCGTCTTTCAGTCTCAACGTGGAGTTTGCATCGACAACTCGGGAAACCCGGGTTCACCGGACCCGCGCACGGCATGCAAATCCCAGCTGAAACCCACAACAAGGGACCTATTTCACTTCTGGAGTTACCTGCACGTATCGCCGAATTCGGTATTCACACCTTAGAGATTTGCCATTTCCATCTACCTTCTGTCGAGAAAACATATCTCACGGAACTTCGCGCCGCACTCGCGGATGCGGACGTTGAGCTTTTCTCTCTGTTGATTGACGACGGCGACATTACCCATCCTACTGATGCCGCACGCGACATCGCGTGGATTGAAAAATGGATTGACATCGCTGGCGAACTCGGTGCGAAATGTGCACGCGTCATTGGTGGTAAAGCCGATCCGTCCGCGGAAACCGTGGCGCAGAGCCGCGCTGTCCTCGCACAACTCACCGAACGCGCTGATACCGCAGGCATCCGTTTAATGAGTGAAAACTGGTTCTCCATCTTTTCTACGCCTGAAAACGTCAACACCATTTTAGATGGGTTGGACGGTAAGGTAGGGCTATGTCTCGACTTCGGCAACTGGCGTGGCGATACAAAATATGAGAATCTCGCCGCGATCGCTTCGTGGGCAGAGTCGTGTCATACCAAAGCACATTTCGCCGCCCCGCGTGAAATGGACAAGGAAGATTACGTCCAATGCCTGGATCTCGCCCAGAAAGCCGGTTTCGCTGGACCCCATACTCTCATTTACGACGGACCTGGCGATGACGAATGGGAAGGCTTGGCATTGGAGCGTGAGGTTGTCAATCCATACCTCAATTAGAACTGGAAGGATCCAACGATGGTTTCTAATGCTATTACTACGATTACCCGAATGGTGGAAACACTACCTGAAGCGTTGCAGGATCAAATTGTGGAGCATTTACGTGAGTATATTGCAGAGTTAGAGGATGAACTTCGTTGGGAAGCATCTTTTAACAGTACGCAAGATCAACTTGTCGCGGCTGCTCGTCGTGCAAAACAGGAAATCGCTGAAGGGAAAGCTGAGCCGATGGATTTGGATCGTTTATGAAATCGGCAACATTGCCTTCGTTTTGGGCAGCTTATCGAACTCTTGATGAAACGCTTAGAGATCAAGCCAAAAAGGCCTACCGATTGTGGATTTCCAATCCCTTTCATAATTCTTTACGTTTCAAGTGCATTAATAACGAAGAAGGTATTTGGGCTGTAAGAATCACTCGGGGTTATCGTGCTGTCGGCACCCTGAAAGAAGATACGGTCACATGGTTTTGGATAGGGCATCACGACGATTACGAACGTTTTTTCGGTAGATAGCCATATCCAGTTTGCATACGACTTTCCGTTTATGGATAAAAATATGTTTACACTTTCACAGACACAAAACAGTTTAACTATTGCTTGGGACGGACAACAGGTCTTGGGTTACCATTTTCCTGAAGACGGCAACCGTCCTTTTTGCCATCCATTGAACCTACCCGGTGCCCCACCACTCACGATGAACGAACCCGGGGACCACGTCCACCATCAAGGTCTATGGGTGGCGTGGAAAAAGGTGAACGAAGTCAATTTTTGGGAACAACCCGCACCCGGTAGCGATCCAACTAGCTTCGGCAAAATCGTCCATCAGCGGATTGTTTCACATGCTGCAGATGCCGACAGTGCGCGTTTAACGGCTGAGAATGCTTGGATAGATTGGCAAGGCACGACGCATCTAACGGAACAGCGCGAGATAACCGTTCATCCACCGACAGCGGATACTATGCAGATTTCTGTGTCGTTGACGTTGCATCCAAACGCTCGTGAGGTCGTTTTGGATTTACGGCGCGGTGAACCCGGTGCAGACGGCAGATTCTACAGCGGGATGGCGATCCGATTTGACAATATCATCACACCGGGGAACCTATTGGATGCCGATGGACGTACCGAACCGATGGACATTTTCGGTGAGCAGAGCCGTTGGTGCAGCTTCACTTCACAACACCCCGCTGATAACGAAACCTACGGGGTCGCTATCGTTGATCACCCCGATAATCCGCGTTATCCGACGACGTGGTGGGTACGCAACCGGGAGAACTACTGTTTAATCCATCCCTCACTTGTCTACTACGAACCGCTCCGGCTTGCCCCCGATGAAACTTTGAATCTGCGGTATCGGGTTGTTCTCTATCGCGGTGAACCCAACGCAGCGTTATTTGAATAGATTTTCTGACCCTTTTGATAAGTCGGTTTTGGTGGAGTTTAAAAAGGTTTTTCTGTCCTAAAATTCTCTTGCAATTTTCTGCGAATCCACGTATGCTTTAAAGGTAACTTAAGTTAACATCTGTATTCTAAAGAGTGGTTTTTAATACCTGTAGCGATAAGAAACAGAGGACCTACAACGGGAGGTGCATTGTGAATACTTCAACCCCTACCCTTGAAGAAACCAGCGTCGGTTCCATCCACGTTGAAGAACTGCCACCCATAGAAATAGACGAAACTGAACTTGTATACCACCAACTCTGTCCCGCTGATGATTTTCAGGAACTGGAAGGGAAACCCTTTCATATCAACGGTACGCATCTGGCTGTTTTCAAGTCGGGTGACAAATTTTACGCCGTCGACAATCGGTGCCCACATATGGGGTATCCGATGTCCAAAGGGAGTGTCCGAGACGGTGTGCTGATTTGCCATTGGCACCACTGGGAATTCGATCTCAAGTCAGGGGCGTGTTTTTTGGCATTCGGGGATGACCTGAAAGCGTTTCCGGTTCAAGCGCGGGATGATGGTTATTTGTACGTCGGGTTAGCAAAAGGTGAGAGAGAAGCAGCAAAACGGCGAGTCATTGAGCGTGGCAAACGCGCACTTGAGCGTGGACTCAAAGACCGCAGTACCTTCTTTATCGCCAAAGCCGTTACAGCACTGCGTGATGCCGGTGCGGCACCAGCGGAGATTATTCAACAGGGACTCCACTATGGCGCACATAAAAGTAGTGATGGATGGTCGTCAGGTGTTGCTATCCTCACCCTCGCCGCGAACCTCTGGGATGACATTGATCCGAAAGACCATAACCTGTTTCTCGTGCACGGATTAAGCCAGATTAGCCGTAGGACAACGGGAAGTTCACGTCCCTACCGCGCACCCTTTCCAAGAGTGAGTGAGGAACACGACTTGGAAACATTGAAGCGATGGTTCCGCTATTTTGTCGATAAACGCCACGCTGGTGCCGCGGAACGCATTTTGCTAACGCTTAATGATCGGGACTACGATAAATCGGTCATCGCAGATTTCGTATACACGGCAGCAACGGACTTCTACTTCACCGGCGACGGGCACGCCCTTGATTTTGCCAACAAGATGTTTGAAGCGTTGGATTACGTCAAGTGGGAAGGATCACACGAGATTTTACGCCCGATTGTTGTTGATTTAGTCAGTAGAACACGGCATGAAGAGACCTCTCGATGGGCTGACGCTGTACCTGTCTTAGAGCCTGTCTTTGAGAGACTCGATAGTATATGGGAAGACAATCAAGCCAACGAAGCAGAGCTGGATATTTCGGACTTTACGCAGACCCTGCTCGGTGACGATTTTGAACCGATTGTCGCGGAAGTTGAGCGGAACATTCGTAAAGGGGTCAAATTGACCGATATCTGCCGCGCGATGACCTATGCATCGGCGGTGCGTACTGCCCGTTTCCATCTCAAAAACGAAGGAGACTGGCACGATGTCGCGAACATCTACTCGTACGCCCACGCCCTTTATCACGCTTTCCAGTATGCACCAAGTGCGAATCTCCTGCGCGGAATCTTTCATGGTGTCGTTTACTTGGCATATCTACGTTGGTTGAACATGCCTGCCGCCCGCGTTCCGAGACCCGGACAACGGATACCTGATGAAACTTACGACTCCGTTGGCAAAATGTTGGATCGACTCCAAGAGTTCGCCGACTTCCAAAAGGTTTACGAGGCGGAAATTCTTGTGAATCAGTATCTCGAAGAAGGACATGACATTGGTGCACTGAAACAAGCACTCGCACACATTCTGCTACGTGAAGACGCCGAGCTTCACATGTTCCAGGTCCTCGAAGTCGCCTTCCGACATTACGAATTGTCAGACGATTTTGAAGAACAACGGATGCATTTGTTAGCCGCGACACGTTACATCACGGCTCAGAAACTGATGAAGAACATTTTGTGGTCTACTGAGAACGCGGAACGTCTCGCGCGCGGTGAGTTGCTTAGCGAACGCGACGATGATTAATATCGATCAAATGGATTTAGCGGTTTCTAACGTTTCGGGCTTCCCACTACTTTCGTGGTAGGCGGAAGCCCGTCTCCTTTTTTCAAAAAAGTATTGCGGGTTAGAAACAGAGAGGTAAACTTTTGAAGAAGAACATTCGCAAATTTGTTAGCGTTCGCTAAATAGTGCTTCAATGGGTTAAAAATTCCTCTTGTCAAGTGGAACTCCAATCATGCAAAAAACAGGGCATAAACTCGATTCTACAGGTTGGCTTGAAACCGTCCCTAACGCAACAAGGCGGGACTTTCTTGCCACAATAGGCAAGGGCGCGCTGTTCGCGAGTTTGGGAATGTTTGGCGCAGGATGTGAAGCCGTGGATCGAGGCTTGCTGGGTAGAGGACTCACGCCCATTGTCTTAGTGGAAGCGCAGGCGGCAGGACTCCCGAAGCCTGAGATGCTCGTCCATTCGGAGCGTCCTTTTAACGGCGAGTTTGCACCCCACCTCCTCAACGACGATGTTACGCCCACAGCGCGGCATTTCCTCCGTAATAATAGTGGCATTCCAGAACGAGCAGTAAAGCAGGATTTCCGTGGATGGCAATTGGTCGTAGATGGCGAGGTCCATAAAGAACTGGCACTCTCAATGGATGACCTTGTCCGTTTTCCGCAGGTCACCATGGAAGTCGTATTGGAGTGTGCGGGGAACGGGAGAAGCCTATTTGAACCGAAGGTGAGTGGA
Source organism: Candidatus Poribacteria bacterium (assembly GCA_965208635.1). GTDB lineage: Bacteria > Poribacteria > WGA-4E > WGA-4E > WGA-3G > WGA-3G. The sequence goes on along the minus strand of OZ242349.1, from coordinate 1,414,211 downwards.
ACCCCGTGGCAACGTGGGGCAGTCGCTTGTAGCGAATGGACGGGTGTCCGCCTGCGTGATGTCTTACAAACCGCCGGTTTGAAGCCGACGGCTGTCTATACTGGAAACTACGGCGGAGATGTACCTAATGACGGAAGTGAACCCTTTTCGCGAGGGATTCCGATTGAGAAAGCGATGGATGAAAGTACACTCATCGCTTTGAAGATGAACGGAGAAACCTTGCCAGCCGCCCACGGGTTCCCCGCGAGGTTGATTGTCCCTGGGTGGATCGGTAGTGCGATGCAAAAATGGCTCAACCGTATCTGGGTACGGGATAAGGTTCACGACTCCGAAAAAATGAGTGGATATTCCTATCGTATTCCGGCTTATTCAATAGCACCGGGAGATAAGCCTCCGGTCGAGGATATGCGCATCGCGACTGCATGGCGGGTTAAGTCGCTTATTACCCGTCCCGAACCGCATCTGGAATTCGGTGCAGGTGTTCCTGTAAAGGCGAGAGGTCACGCGTGGGCAGGCGAAAACCGGATTGATAAAGTTATGGTCTCCACAGATTTCGGTCTGCAGTGGCAAGAAACCGAATTGATTCCGCCATCAAACAGGTATGCTTGGTATCATTGGGAAACCGAGCTCACTTTTACAAATAGAGGCTATTATGAAATATGGGCACGCGCGTATGACGATACCGGTGCCTCGCAGCCTTTCACACAACCTTGGAACCCAAAAGGTTACCTTGGAAATGTCATTCACAGGGTACCTGTCTCGATAATTGCTTAAACAGGGAGGACTGAAGTATGAGGCTTGGTGTTATGTCTGACAGCCACGACAATGTTCCAAACGTCGAACGCGCTGTCGCACTTTTCAATGAAATCGGTGTAGATCTCGTCGTCCATGCAGGCGATTTCATCGCCCCGTTTGCTATCCCTCCGTTAGCCGATCTAAACTGCCGCGTTGTCGGTGTTTTTGGAAACAACGACGGAGAACGCGTTGGCCTCGCACAGCGATTTGAAGCAATCGGTGAGGTGCATCCCAACCTTGCCAGTGTATCCCTCGGCGATAGAAACATCGCCGTGATGCACTATCCTGAGCTCGCCATCCCGATCGCCAAGAGTGGCAATTACGATGTTGTCGTCTACGGACACACCCACGAGATAGACATCCAAAAGGGGGAATCGCTCTTACTCAATCCCGGTGAAACCGGCGGTTGGACGACGGGGAGAGCAACGGTTGCCGTTGTCGATCTCGAAACGCTTGAAGCAACAATTCATGAATTGTAGGGATGGTGTGGAAAAGATGAGATACAGGGATCTGTTCACACTACCGAGCGGAGAAGCACAGGAAAACTTACACCCACCAGAACCCAAGCGACAGTGCCTTATCTGGTCTGAGAATCATGAACACGCTGTCGCCTCTGTAGACCATGAGATCCACCCGCAGGCAAAGCGTGTCTGGTTAGGATTTGAGGATCCAAATTGGTGTGAACACCCCGTTATCTATGCCTACGAAAAGCACTGGAAAACAGGCGATTGGGAACTCGTTGAACGGAAAAAGGGGAATATCCCGTTGGTCAACAACAACCCTTTCAAACCCGATAGTGAAAGTGTCTTTCCTGTCAATAAACATTAAACGGTTCTCTGTGTAATTCCAAACGCGGTTCCTATGAGACTTTTATGTTGCAACCTCTTCACTATTCAGCAAGACTAATTCTCACTTTTATAGTATAATACTTACATGCGAATTATCTCGCGCAGAGCTTTGAAAGAATTTTGGGAGAAGCATCCTGAGGCAGAGGGAGCACTAAAAACGTGGTATACCCGTGTGAAACGTGCTGAGTGGAAAACGCCATCCGATGTAAAAGTTGATTATCGAAATGCGAGTCTTATCAAAAACAACCGGGTAGTCTTCAACATCAAAGGGAATTATTACCGTCTGGTAACCGCTATCCATTATCAATCTGGCATCGTTTATATTCGATTCATTGGGACACATAATGTCTATGATAAAATTGATGCCTCAACGATTTAATAAGCAACTATGAACATTAAACCGATTCGATCCGAAGTAGATTACGAGGCTGCCCTGAAGACCATTGAGCAGCTTTGGGATGCCCCACAGGGTTCACCGGAAGTGGATAAGTTGGATGTGCTTGTTACACTTGTGGAAGCCTATGAAGAGAAGCATTACCCAATTCCACCTCCAGATCCCATTGAGGCAATTTTTCACTACATGGAGAGCCAAGGGTTATCCAAATCCGATCTTGAACCCTATCTCGGTTCGCAAAAGTGTGTATCAGAAGTCTTGAATCGGGAACGCGCTTTATCGCTTGACATGATTCGGAGATTGCACAAGGGACTCGGAATTCCAGCGGATATTTTGGTACAACCTTATACTCGAATTGATGAAGTTGCGGACTGAAATAGACCCTACTCAACGTATCCCAAATCCCGCAACCGACCTTCCAGAATCTCTGTCTCTTCAGCTGTGGACTCTTGGGATAGTAGGTGCTGATAATTGGAATTCATCAAAATTTCATCGTAAGCGTCCCGAAAACGATCTGGATCCTCACAGTCGAGACCCTCGCCGCTCAGCACATGCCGATAGACAAACTCACCCGTCTGCTCATCTTCGCGATAGAGATACTCGCCATCCGTCAACGACCAGAGTCGCACGCCGTCCGAATACCTATTAATTTCCACGTCATCGACGGTCGTCCGAGATGTCACGCGATGGTGCGGCATTTCCAAGTTGTCCCGACTGAGAAACCCGATCCCGAAGAGACTATCCAACTCTGATAATACCAATCGGTTTGGGTCAATTTCCGATGGAGACAATAGGTCTCGTCCGTATCCGTGGTAGTCCACATCAATGCCCGCCAGGTTCAGAATCGTTGGGAACAAATCGATCGCTGAAATCGGTGGTTTTGGGAATTCCAGATTTGTCACACCGGGGATATGTGCCAGCAGTGGCACGTGTAGCACGTTCTGATTGAGTGTGCCGCCGTGATCGGTAATCTCTTCACAGATACCTTCGCCGTGATCGCCGAAAATAAAGACCGCCCAGTCTGAGATCTGAAGTTGCTTCAAGATTTCAACTAACTTGAATTCAAGTATATGTGTCGCAGCGGCGTAATAGAACCGCAATGCTTCATCTATCCTGCCACGATCCACAAGTGATTTGAGACTCGGTGCGCCTGGGATCCCACTCATACCGTAACCGCCGTGTGTATACCAGAAATGTAGAAAACAGAATTGCGGTATATCTGAGGGCTGCTTGAGTTGTGCAATCAAGTCCTCAAGTGAACCGAGGTGTTGCGCTTCCGACTTCGGGTCTACCGATGTAATGAACGGCTCAAAATCAAGAAAACGGAACACTTCCGGACGTTCAGAACGTCCCGTAATATGATAACCTGCGTCATTAAATATCTGGAACAGGTTCGGGATACCCTCAAACATCTTAAGGTAGGTTTGCCCATAGACCCCGTGTTCAAACGGATAAAGCCCAGTAAAATAGGAGGTATGGGAGGGACGGGTCGCGGGTGCCGTTACGAAAAACTCCTCTGCGAGCGAGAAATCCTGCGTCAGCAGATCGAATTTCGGCGTATTGAAAAGAGGGTTCGTCCGACTGAGGGCATCGAACCGCCAACAATCAATTGAGATGAGTAGAAATTTATTGACCATGTTGGTTTCCATACTTCAATCCATTAAACGGGTGTTATATTGTCGCTCGGTATGCTGATATCCACTGAACAGATCGGGTTGAAAAGGAGTTGGTGTGTAGATGTAGACGGCATTGCTGTACGGATCATAGAGGATAACCTCTTCGCGTGTGTCGCCGCAGACATCCGCAGGAAAACAGTGATACCATCCCATTTTTCCACCACTCGGTGGCGGCAGTTCAGGAAACGTCACCACCTTATCGCCCGCGCTATCGTAAAGCGCAGTCGGGCTGTAAATCAATTCGCAGGTTTCGTCTCCGTGCCAGCGGATAACTTCCAAGCCTGTATTGTTCGGCGTTTCATCGACGTTAAATCTGCTTTTAATTTCTCCATTGTTGTCTACCACTATCAGGTCCGTGTGATGTCCATTATAGCGGACGACCAGGGCATTCTCAGAGGTATTGGGTAACAATCTACCACATCGAATTTCTTGTCCATGCGGCACAATGTCAAAGCCGAGTGAGAGGATTGGATTGCCCTCGGCATCAAGTACCTGTCCACCGCCGGAGAGGATAGCCCGATTCTTGCCGTTCCATTCAGAAACCAAAACCGAGTCCATGTTGTCGCCAAAAAAGTGATTCCAGAGGACCTTACCGTCGGCAGCGAGTCCGAAATTGCCGCCGTTGACTTCATCAAGTCCATCGCCATTAAAGTCGCCGACTGCCGGGATGTATGCGGAATGCTTCGGATAGCGGAACCACGCATCGGTATACTGCCAGAGCAGTTCCAATTTGTGGTTAAAGGCAAGCAGATTTACCCCCACTTTCACGACAAAATCTTGTGGCTGTGCATTTCCACAGAGATTGGCAATCATCAATCGCTGGTGGACGTAGTTGGAGATATGAAGTTCACCTTCAGCGTATGCATTACACTGCCGTAACGCATCTGGGGCTGAGGCGTGTTTGATAGCACCTGTAGCACCGTCTAAAATCATTAGACGAATTGCGGACAGATCCCATTTGCTCATTTCTGGAGCATCCGTATCTACCCAGAAACAGATGACCTCTGCTTGTCCATCGGCATCTATATCGTGAATAGCGACAGGACCGGGTCGATCGGGTGAAAGGGTGGTTAAAGTGGTATCCTTCGCGTCTGCATCGCTGATTTCGAGATGCTTGTCACCGACCGACCATAAGGGTTCGCCTTCCAGTGTGAACGCCCCGAGGAAACACGGATGAATGCCACCGAGCGATTTGTATACCAGAAAATCGACTGTTCCGTCGCCAGTCAGATCGCCGATTCGGATATCGCCGCCCCATGTGTTTCCATCTGTTTCGTTCAGAAATGCATCTGGAATTGCGACCCGTTTATAAAGGTGTGCTGATTGTGGAGTATCCATCTTTAAACAAATGCCTTGAAAATCCCAACATAGAGGGCGAGTACCTTCTCTGGATCGGGACCCGTATAAGCACATTCATTGGAGATATAGCCTGAGAAACCGTTACGGTCGAGCCATTGAAACATCTGTCGGTAAAGGTCGAACGTCCCTGGTTCTTCCACTCGGTGTGTATGAACTGCAGTAATGTGCGGACCTACACGCGAAAAAAGAGGATCGATACTTCCCGCATCGCAACCGATGAATTGCGAATTGAAAACAAAGCCGACGTTCGGGAGATTCACGCCTTCGATGACTTCCATCGCCGAATCTGGATCTGTGAATGAGCCGTGCATTTCAATAGAGACAGTAATGTCTTTTTCAGCCGCATAAGCACCGAGTGCCTTAAGTCCATCAGTGACGTAACCCACAATAGCGTCTCGATTCTCCTCGGTATAGCGGTCCCCGAGCACTCGGACATGATCACAGCCCATAAATTCCGCCATATCAATCACGCGTGTGACGCGTCGGACGGTCTCCTCACGGTCGGCGGCGTTTTCGGAGTGAAAATTTTGGCAACTCGTGAGTGAGGAAATAACAACATCACTTGCGTCGACCTGTGCCTTGAGTCCGTCCCAAGCCTCTCTTGGCGTATCCCACTCGAATCCGTGTTTCTGCTTGTAGTCCATTAACAATTCGACACCGTGATAGCCGGTGGCGGCGGCGGTGTCAAGTATACGTCCGAGTTCCCACTCTTGGCAGGTTTGATAGGTATTCAATGACCATTTCATATTTTAATTTTTCCTTGCGGTTCGTTGAGGCAGGTTGGACCTTTGAAATGCCTTTCCGTAGATCCGCCCTCCATTACATTACGGGCTACGCTCACTTTATAACATATTCCTTAACACTTTTTTAATTTTTCCTTGCGGTTCGTTGAGGCGGGTTAGATCTTTGAAATGCCTTTCCGTAGATCCGCCCTCCATTGCATTACGGGCTAAGTTTTCGTTAAGAGTAAAACACTTAACAAAAAATTATTCTTCTGACTTCTGACTTCTGATTGCTGACCGCTATTTTTGTATTGGAATGGGAAACCATATCCCCCCAGTTTTCGTCGTTAACGCTCTATGGGTTGTATGATTAATGCCGATAACATCTATGGTGATGTTGTTCTGAAAGCACTGTGCTAACACCTCTGGTAGCGTGTAAGACCCCTTGCTTGCTTCATCGGTGACAAGAATGAACCGACGGTTCACGCCTTCGCGAAAATTGACGCGGCGGATCGTTTTTATAATCGCGTTGTGTGCCCGTTCATCACCGGCAGCAGCAACAACATGTGAAGTCAAGAGCCGTTTGTATTTCTCACTGTCTCGCGTTTGGGGATGGATAATCGTATCGCCTTCAAGATACCTAAAGATAACGATGCCGAGCGTGAAATCAACCCCTTTTTCCTCAAACACCGATACCATCCGATTCAGTTGCCTGCCGACTGCACGGATATTATCTATCATACTCCCACTAATGTCAAGCAGAAAAACGAGATCGACAGCAGTTTCGGTTTGGCTGTCAGCGACACTCTCCGCGATACCCTCTAATGCTTCTCCCATCCGTGCATCTCTGTCAATTGGTGGTGCAGGGCTATTATCCGTCGTTGTGTTCAGCGTAGTCTCTCCTTGGACGGTTTTGGGCTTGGGAGCGATTGTCGGAGCCTGTGCATTTGCAGTCGCAATCGTTTTCCATGCAAGGGTCTCTGTAGTCTGTTCGCGCAGAGATGTCTCAGCCATCGGTAACCGGGCATCTGTCCTCAGCACGGGAATAGAGGCACTGGACGCGGTTGGCGGTGCCGAATGCGTCAGTTTTGCAACGTTTTGGTTAAGAGTGGGTGAGGTTTTTGAACCCGTAGGCGTTGACCGCCGCTTAGCCGGCATAGAACGTTTGCGAGTACTACTTACGTGAAAACGTTGGAGAGATGCCACTGAGATGGCTTCCGAAGTAAGCGGTTCCGAAGGTTGCATCTGTTGATACCACTGAATATAACTGAGACCTATAATTCCTGTCGCAATGGCATGTAGCACCAACGAAAATAGAAACGCTCGCCGGGTTTTCCTACGTCTATGGTATCTGGAATACTGAAATTTATCTGAATAGGTTGAATAGATATTGAGTGGCAGCATTTTTTAATGTATTGCTTGCAGTGCGTTCCCACTACAAAATTGAGATCGTTCCCTGATTCCCATCAACTTGGAGCGTCTGCCCGTCAGCGATACGGCGAGTTGCGTTCGGGATGTTCGCGACCGCAGGTACACCATATTCTCTGGCAACAACTGCACCGTGTGACAAGACCCCACCACGCTCCATCACCAAGCCCGCTGCCTGCAAAAAAAGCGGTGTCCATGCCGGATCGGTTGACGGACATACCAGAATGTAATCTCTGTCAGATGGACACGCATCTGACGGTGTCAAAAGCACACGGGCTTCTCCTGTCGCAACACCCGCTGAAACACCCACTCCTGTGAGTGTATCAACCGCTTCGATTGATGTTGAGGCACCAATCTGATCCAACGCATCACTGAAAATGACATCTGGGACCTCAATCTGTATGACCAATTCACGCCTCATTTTGCGTGTGGTGATGGCATTGCTGAGAACCTCACCGTTTATGAGTTGTCGTAATTCATCTGGTATGAGATAAAAGATGCCGCCATCGAGTTGATAACGGCGATCCAGTTCAAGCAGAGAGCGTCGGATCTGTTCATAGCCGAGCATTAGGTAAAATTTCGCCGTCTCCCTAAAAGGCATATATGTTCTCGCGAAGTCCAGTTCACTCTCAATCTGTTTTCTTAAACCCGTTTTATTTCCGAGGCGTGTAGTGAGTTCCTTTTCTACGGATTCACGTTGCTTTATCTGTTGCTTCGGACCATTATCCGTAGGAAATAAGGATTCTGTGGGAGGGGTTTGTAACCCCGATTGCTGAAAAGAGGCAATAATCTGTTCTATATAGGTAGTATCTTCGCGCCAACGAGGCTGTGCTAATTCAAACTCGTCAACGGCGCGATGTCCGTAATCTTTTAGGAAATCGGTAAGGGTCATCTCTCCTGTTGCCACTTCCCACAATTTCGACGCCAGCCGCGGGTGGGAAACCTGCGAGACAATGGTTTCAACCGTGAGATTGCCAGCAGTCTCACTAATAAGTCTGTTCACAAGGATTTTAGTTTCTGTTTCACTGAAGCACTTCTGAAGTGCCGCCTCCAATCGTTGAAGTGAAAACCCCGCAAGGAGTGTAGTCGTAAGGGCTTTCGGTGCGAAGTCGTCCAGTGTTTTGACACGCCATTCTTCAAACTTCGTCACTAATTCCACATCTGTCAGGTCTGAATATGGAATATCTCGTTCTGCTTCTACTTCCTCCTGAAACGTTGGGAACACCTCTTCAGTTAACAATCGGGCAAAGTCGGAGCGGTACTTACGTAGACGCATCTCTGCTCTGCTCATACGAATGATATGGAGCGGCAGTTTCAACCAAAATGAGGCGTTACTCCGCGTAATATCAGTTTCTGCCTGCGCATACATCGCTTCTTGTGGATTTTGCTTCAAGGCGTTAAAATCATGAGCGAAGGGAAAGCCGTCGAAGTGGAGTTCCGCCTCACGGTTCAAATTAACGTAAATTCGTCCGCAAATCAGGTCGAGAATCCCCTCATTGTTGACCCGCTCACTTGGATAAAACCCCAAGTCTCGATACGCTTTACCTAATCCACCGGCACCCGACATGAATTGCTTCATGATCTCCCACGTCATCGGGAGTGGAGCCGGGAGGACCTCCGCGAGGTTGTGATGACACCAGACAGTACCATTGACCTCAGCCCGCGCCGCCAATATCTCAACCTCTTCCTGACGAACTTTCTCAACAGCTTCTTTTAATCCTGTAGGAGTGAGCTCCTGCTCGCGATGTGTAATAGATTTCCGCGGTGTAGTAATGTAACGGGACTGCAACAGCACAAACTGCCCGTCTGCGAGTGCCCATTCAATATCCATCGGTTGTCCATAGTGGGTTTCAATCCGCATGCCAAATTGCGTAAGTTCCTTCAGCTGTGTGTCCGTTAGACTCGGAACATCTTGCTGCGTAGAGGGCACCTCACTGACGCCAGCGGCAGTTACCATTTCGCACTTCGTGGCGACGTTTCTTTCCAAAAATTCGCCTGTTTCCCGCGACACTTGAAAACTATCAGGTGTGATAGCACCCGATACAACCGACTCACCCAACCCCCAGTTCGATTCAATAATAGAGGCATTCTCATTAAAGGGAGCAACGGTAAAAAGTACGCCGGAGACATCTGCTTCGCACATTTCTTGAATGACGACTGCCATTGCCAATCCTTCATCAGCGATTCTCTGCGTCTGCCGATAAGCGATGGCTCGTTCCGACCAGAGTGATGCCCAGCACGCTTTGAGCGCGTCTAAAAGTTCTTCGCGGGTTACATTCAGAAACGTATCCTGTTGCCCCGCGAAACTCGCTTCTGCCAGATCCTCCGCTGTGGCACTCGAACGCACTGCAAACGTAGTTGCCTGCAATTTTTCTTCCGCTATCCGGATTTCTGCGATGAGCTTTGGCGACAGTTCAATGTCTTTAATGCTTCCTTCATTCTGTTCCGATAGACCTTGAACAGATAGGCGATAGGCATCTGTAGTGACACAAAAACCGTTCGGCACTGAGAACCCAGCCCTCGTCAGTTTTCCGAGATTCAACCCTTTTCCGCCGACGTGGGGCAAATCAGTATCATCAATTTCTGAGAAGTGTTTGATAAATTGCATGCATTTAGATTGGTCTGTGTGGGTTAGAAGCAAGTGAAGATAGTATATCAGAATCTATCTGCCGAATGCAAATGGGTTTGGGAAGATGCAGAATTCCTTTTGACAAATCCCCGCGGATTCGGTAAACTGCAAAAGGATGTTTCAGAACGCGATCGAAATCCTCACTTTAATCGTTTCTGCTGCCGGGCAGTGGATCTTTTATCGGAAACGTTGGTTTCCGAAGGACTTCACACCTGAACGGATTCTCGTTGTCAAACTTGATCATCTCGGAGATGTCCTGTTAGCAACACCGGTGTTTTCCAATCTCCGTCGGAGGTATCCAAATGCCGAACTGCACGCGCTCACCGGTACATGGAGTCGCGTGGTGTTGGAGAAGCATCCTGATGTCAATAATATTGTAGAATACGATTCACCCGCTTTTTGCCGTACAGGGCAGCCGACGTCGCTCAAAGAAACGTTTAGGCTCTATCGCCAGTTGCGCTACCAAAAATACGATCTGATGGTGGAACTTCGCAGCGATTGGCGTATTGTCTGGTTTGCGTTCTTACGGCTCACACCGAAACGCCTCAGTCGTGCCGCCCTGCAAGTTGCGAACAAATTGGGTTTTGCACAATTCAGTGGGACCCATGAGACGACGCGTAACCTTGAAGTCTTAAGGCAAGCAGGCATCCCCACACCCGAGCGAACCGCGATCTTCTCAGTAACAGCGGCGGATAAAAAATGCGCATCCGATTTCCTTGCCACATATCAGATTGAGAGGCAACGTCCGCTGATTGCTATCCATCCCGGTTCTCCGATTCCACGGAAACGGTGGTTGCCTGAGCGGTATGCAGAATTAGCAGATTGGCTGATTGCCCAAAAACGTGCACAAATCCTGTTTGTCGGCGTGGAAGATGAAATACCGATCATCACCGAAATTCAGGCACTTATGCGAGGAGAGTCAATCAATATCGCTGGCAAAACGACACTGACACAATTGGCATCAATCTTGCATACATGTAATGTGTTTATCGGCAACGATAGCGGTCCGATGCATCTCGCTGCAGCCGTGGGCACCCAGACGATTGGATTGTATGGACCCGGGGATCCGACCCGTTTCGCTCCAGCGGGTGAAAAGTGTCAGACAATTCGACGGAGATCAGACTGCCCATGTTTAGGGGAGGTCTGTCGATTCGGAAAAACGGGATGTATGTCCGAAATTCGGGTTACTGATGTGATTCAGACCCTTGAAGCGGCTGCATATTTGCCGAAAATTGGAAAAATTGACCCTGAACAGCGAGTAAGCGTCGGCGGTAACAAATTAACTTGACATATTTTTGTAAAGAAGTTATAATATGTCTTAAACAACATCCGTAAAATGATCGTCTTATCCATTAAGCATCTGGTTCTTGACTTATGTGCATTTAGAGAATTGGGAAGGACAATTTTTGGATGTAATTGGACAATATTGGTTTGCAAGCGATGTGATGAATCTAAAGGAGGAATTTAGAAAAATGCAATCGAGATTAACGTGGCTCATGCTTGTTCTCTTTGCAGTAGGCATCATGAGTGTCAGCATTGTAGGGTGTGGTGGCGACACCGAGGAAGAGTCCGCTGAAAAGCCGACAGAAAGTGCCTCATCCGCGAGTTCTGATACACCAGCAGTTGCTGCGAGACCGCCTATTGACTTCGCAGCAGAAAAAGCCGCAATCCAAGCGGTTTATAGTGAGTTCTACAAAGCCTTTAACGACAACGATCTCAAAGCCATTGGGGAGACCTTCCGGACGAATGACCCCAAGGTTGCCTTCGGAACAATCTTTGCCGGAAATGAACCCGTGCCAATCGCCTTCGGCTGGACGAATGTTAAAGTCGCTATTGAAGGTTTATGGATTGGTATCGGGACAAAGGGATCCAAATGGGGTCGGGACGATGTTTTGAAAGATTTTTGGATTCGCTATAAAGGCAGAAAATTGGAAGCCTCCGCAATAGGTTACAACTGCTACAAAGGCTCGTTTCCCGGAGAAACGACCCTCTATCTGGTGAAAGAGGAGAAGGATGGGTGGAAGATCCACGAGTTGGATAGCAGCACGGAAAATAACCTTGGCATCTTTGGCTTTCACAAAGGCAAACCCCGGCTTAAGGAGGCAGGCCGCTTCTTTTCGACAGATGCCGACAAAGTCCCCGAATAACGTTCCAGATGCCTCGTTAAAAACTGCCCCTTTTTGTGCAGTGCTAAAAAGGACTGCCCCTTTTTGTGCAGTTTAATCCATTTGATGCAGGGATTCATCGCTAATTCAGTATTTTCGCATTGGCACGGAAATTGCATATATCCCTGTATCAACAACTTTTTTTATTTTCTGTAGGATACGCAAATACCCCTTGGAGGTAATAACGAATGAGTGCAAAAAGAACCTCAGGTGCCTTTATGACTTCATTGGTACTTCACGCGGTCATAGCGTTCATTGCTGGCATTTATCTCGTCACGCAAACTGAACAGTTCAAAGATCTCGTGGGTGCTGAAGTGCTCCAACCCAAAGAGCCGCCGAAGCCTAAGGTCCGAAAACCTGTTGTAAAGCCTGTTATTAAGCCGACGGTTCCCACGCAGAACACCGTTGTCGTCGAACAGGTTCAAGTACAACCTCGTGTAACGACTGCGTTTGTTGCCAAGTCGAATTTCCAACCGCAGACAGTACTCGAATTTTCAAACCAAACCGTCAAAGTGGACGCCCCGATTAATCCGAATATACCGAGAGTGGTTACGCCGAACGCACCCGCGCCGACAGTTGTAACACACGCCGATTTACCTGTTTCGGATGCTCCCGGTGCCTTGGCGTTCTCCGCACCCGTCGCAACTGCGCCCTCCGCTGGACCCGCTAACATCGGTCGTGGTGTCGCAGGTAGCGTCGTGCAGGTGAAAGTCGCTTTTGAACGTCCACCCGGACTCGCAATGGTTGAAAACGTCGGTGCCGCACGCGATGCTCTCGGCGATGTCGTTGAAAACATTACCCTTGGTAACGTTGAAGTGCCACCCCTGCCCAGAGGCGAACCCGGTGGACGCGTTATCGGTAAAGGTAAGGACATCCGCGGTGTATTCCGTTTCACACGGATCCGTCACAGTCTCTCTGACTGGTGGGCTGATGCTTCTTCCCTCAACGCATTGACGAAGTGGCTCAACGAACGTACGAAAATCAAAACCGACATGAACGTTGAAGGTGGCGCATTGAAACTTACCGATGCCAACCTCTTCAAAACACCCTTCGTCTTTATGACAGGACATGATCCGTCACTCACCCGTTCTCGTAACTTGCTCGGACGGCAGTATGGTGGTGGTAAAATGGATAGCCGTCTCACCGAGACTGAAGCCGCGGGTATGCGTCGTTATCTCGTTGAAAAAGGTGGATTCCTCGTCTTTGACGACTGCGGTGTAAACGCTCCTGCGCAAGCGATGATTCGTCTCTTCCTCGCACAGATGCGTTACGTCATGCCTGAGTATCAGATTGAACGTATTGCTAACGAGCACGAGATTTACGATAACTTCTATGAAATGGGTGGTCCCCCTGTCGGATACGACATCTTCTGGTGGGGCACACGTCCGCCGAAACGGAACTTCCTTGAAGGTATCTCCGTCGGTGAAAAGTTGTCGGTTATCATGGTGCGTCGTGATTACATGTGCGCAATGGAGTCTGTCAGTCTGCCGACACGGAGTGTCCACTATTCACCCGGTGTCTATCGTTTCATGACGAACGTTGTGGTGTATGCGTTGACGCATGGTCAGATTTCTGACTACTCCGGTTATGTGCCTGAAGATACGTTAGCTCAGAAAGAACTGCCGACGAGCGCACCTGAAGCTGCGAAGGTCAGTGGTTTCGAGTAGGATTTTTGTATCTAAGCGCGGTTTTTAACCTCGCACTTTGTTTGGGCTGTTTAGTTATCCTCTAAGGACAACTGAGCAGCCCTATATATTGCAACTCCAGTCGCTTCCCAGTGATTTGAACATAAAGCCCAATTCTTCCCCAATAACAATTTCCTCTTTCTGCCAATTTCTATTGATTTCTGCTAAATTTTTAGCATTTTTGCTTGTCCTATTTTTTCGCCAGTGCTAAAATGTTGGCATATCACCTATAATGTGTGTTCAATAAGTTACTTGTGAACACCCACAGGGGGACAGACACATGTCAGATGATAAGCATCAACAGGATTTGGCAACACAGATTGAAAAAAACTACGAGTCTGGTGAATTTGAGAAGGCTTTAGAGATCAGTGCACAGGTACTGGAATCTAATCCGCCAGACCTAAAGGCTTACAGTGCTCGATGGAAACTCATAGTTGAAATGCTGTCAGAGGCGGATGCCCGAAAAAAAATTCTTCCTGAAATTGAATATGTGCTGAGCACACACCCGGAAAAAACGGAAGCCTTAAGCACTGCTTTCTGGGGATATATGCGTCTTCCTGGCGGTGGAAAGAATGTCCCCAATAGTTTGTTTGATGAGATGTTGCAATACCCCAAAACAGAAAATTATCAGAGCGCACTCTTAGTGTTAGCCGATCGGAGCGAGAATACGCGTCAAAAATGGGACTATTACCAGCGTGTCATTGATGAGTTTACCGCCTCAGATGCTCCAGTATTATCATGGTATTGGTCAGCACATTCAGAGATGCTAAGGTTAGTCGAAACCGATAGGTCTTTGGCAAATGACGACTTGCTTGATGAATTAATTGAGGGATGCTTGAAAGCTCATCTTTTCTATTGCCACGAGACACAGCAGTGGCTCGGCTGGGCTTACACCGAATCGGTAAAATGGCGACTGAAGTTTAACGTCCGATTAGACAAGGCGTTGGAAATTTTAGAGCGTGCTGAAATCCGATTAGGAGAGCAAGAGGAACAGACATGGCTCATTGAAACCAACGAAGGCTCTGTAGAAGAAGAGCAAGAGGCGTACTCGCGTTTGCGCTCTGAAATCTACCTTCGACAGGAACGCTGGAGAGAAGCGCATGATGGATTTGTCGCAAACGCCCCCGATTTTCTGGAGTCTCTCTGGGCAAGGTTTAAAGAGAGTAGTATCAATTATTTTTATATGTTAGGACGGTCGGCAGAAGGACTCGAAGAATGGGAAACAGCGAGACGCTACTATGCTGACGCTCACTTTGCATTGACCCCTCACGTCCAAGCTCAAGCAGGACTCCAGCGCGTTTTCCATCAAATAGAGAAAACCGCCACCGATACATTTGAGGTATTCCTCAGAGGCACCGAAGCAGAATACCGGATTCGAGAAGGTGCGGATCTCGAAAAAATTCGTCAGAAACTTATCACGAACAAGCTGGATAAGAAAGCGGTAGATTTTCGGTTAGAAACTTTGGAAGGTGAGACTTACACACTCTCGTCGATGGTTGGTAAGGTTATTTTACTTGATGTTGGAGCATCGTGGTGTGGTCCCTGCAACTTGGCGATCCCGGAGGTCAAAACCGTCTATAAGCACTTTCGCAAAAACGAAGATGTCGTCATCTGGGGCATCAATGACGGGGAAGCCTCTCAAAAAGTTCGGGAGTTTTTAAATCACCATCACCCCCCGTGGCCTGTTCTACTGGATCCGCATCGGCAGGTGAGGGAGGCTTACGAAATAAAAGCAATCCCGTTTTTTATTTTTATTGATAAAGTTGGAAATTGGCAATACACTTTTAATAGTTCGAATCTCATAAATGGTCAGCCCTTGATTTGGATGATTGAAGCACTCCTGTCAGATTAGGTGATACTGTCATGTTTCTGATACTTATTCGACGAGAATTGCTCGCTAACCTTATGACGTTTCGGTTTCTCGTTGCGATGGTCGTCACGCTGTCGTTGGTGGTTGCGAATACCGTTGTCCTGATTGCCGATTACGAACGCCGTCTGACAAGCTACAATATCGCGGTGAAGGAACACCATCAGCGGTTTTTAAGCAGAGCAAGGACCTATTCGGAAGTAGACGGAGAAATCCGCGTAGACCGACCCCCCAACCCACTGAGCATTTTCAATGCAGGTTTAGATCGACGGCTCGGCAACTCTATCACTGTCAGGCATACCCTTGTTCCAACCCTCTGGGACACCCGATCACACAGTGCCGATAATCCTTTCCTCAACCTGTTTTCCAGCGTCGATTTGGTTTTGATTTTTCAGGTAATTCTCAGTCTATTGGCACTACTGTTTGCCCACGACGCTATCGCTGGAGAACGGGAAGCAGGCACGCTCCGTTTGACGATGACAAACCCCGTCAGTCGTCCCATTATTCTGTTGGCAAAGTATATCAGCGCACTGGTCTGTTTGATTCTTCCGGTAGTCATGAGTTTGATACTCGCGGTCATCTTATTTTTTACATCTGGGTCGATTTCGCTGAGTGGAGATGATTGGCTCCGAATCGGTGGTATTTTGCTAACCTCGGTTATCTATCTCTCCGTTTTCTACCTGATAGGATTGTTAATCTCGACAATCACTCGCCGAACCGCGACCGCCTTGATGGTGTCAATGGTGATATGGAGCACTCTGGTTCTGATCTATCCAAGTCTGAGCGTGTTTGTAGTGAATCGGTTTTGGGACACACCTTCTCAATTGGAAACCGCTTATCGTGAAATTGAGCAGATTTGGGAAGCGTTTGAAAGCGAGCAGACAGATTTCATGAAAAATGATAGAGTGGAGGGGGAAGACCCGCATTTTAATGTGCCTCCTTCAGGAAGTGAAGGCATTCACCTGATTTCCGATCCGACAACACTCAAGCATTTTAAGAGAGAAACCCGCCTTTGGACGCGTATCAAGCCAGATTCAGAACCACAAATTCCGCATGTCAAGGCTTACTTTCAATTCTCAGAACCCCGACGGATCCGCGCAGCAGAAAGGACATGGCAAATTCGACAAAAGGCTTTGGATCAGGTCTACGTTCGTAAGGCAAATGTGGCGAAAAACCTAATGCGTTTCTCACCGGCGGCGATGTATGATTTCGCAACCGAAGCATGGGCGGGAACAGATTATCAGGGCATTGAGGATTTTATCACAACAGTCCAACGGTATCGGCAAACAATTATCGATTATTTCTATGATGAGAACGCTTTTTCGTCTCGGAAATGGTTTGCTGTTGACCAAGGAGAGGTCGATTGGAGCGATTTACCTCAGTTCTCTTATCGTCGGAAAGATATATGGAACGGTATACAGCACGCCAGCGGGGATATTGCATGCTTACTACTCATCAATCTGGTGCTGTTTATGACCACATTTTTAATCTTCGTGCGCCAGGAGGTGTAAAAACGGTGGTTGGTAGTCGGTTAAGAAAGTCTTTGGAAAACTTAGCCAAAATTTGTAGCCCCAACCAACGGACCGAGGCGGATTAGGAAAAGAAACGTCCTATGCGCAAGTGCATTCGACCACACCGCAAGGGAAATTAGAAGAATGATCTGGCACATCACAAAACGTGAGCTCTATGACCACTTGAATAGCCTACGATTTGCCTTTACAACGGTATTGCTTATCGCACTGATGGTTGTCAATGCAATCGGATATCTTGGCGAATATGCAGCGCAATCGACGGCATATCAAAAAAAGGTTTCAGCGTCTTTAAATAAAATGAGGTCCAACGCAGACAGCCTGTATAACCTGTTTACAGAGGGACCGGGCACGCTTTACAAAAAACCTTGTTCACTTTCCTTTTGTGCAAACGGCGGTGAAACATTTATACCCGAATCCGCTGAGGGAGTTGGCGAAGGTCTGTTCTTAATATCGAGTCGTTTTTCAATTAGAACGCTATGGCGAATGAAATACCCGCAATCCAATCCAAACCTATGGGATATTATGCCAGATTATACGGACGTTGATTGGGGAGATATCATCTCAGTGGTTTTGAGTTTAGTTGCGATTCTATTCACTTTCGATGCGATCACCTCGGAACAAGAACGCGGGACATTACGACTCACACTGTCTAACAGCATTTCACGTGGCACGGTATTGGTCAGCAAGTTTTTTGCCGCATTGATAACCATCGCTATCCCTTTTTTAATCGCCGCATTCATTAACCTTTTTCTACTTTACACGTCGGGAAGTATTCCATTCGGACCAAACGAGTGGGAACGACTGGGAGTCATTGTCTTTATCGCTTTTGCTTATATTTCTATCTTTCTCGCACTCGGACTACTCATATCTTCTCGTGTAAGCAGTTCATCGACGAGTCTCACGGTTCTCTTGTTGGTTTGGGTTGTTTGGGTCGTCTTGTTACCCTCAACGATCGGCGCGCTCACCAGCGGCTTACAGCCGACAATGACCCGTAACGAACTCGCTGCCCGTCGGCAGCACCTGGCCAATAATTTTTATCAGCAGTACGACGAACTTTGGAGCAAAGTGCCTTCGCGAGAGATTCCAGCAACAGAGGAAACATTATTGTGGTCGAGATACCTTACCGAACATGCAAGAGACATCGGGAGACTGAATGAAGAGCACTTAGACGCTCAGATTGCTCAGGTTCAACTTGCGAGATCCATAACCCGTATATCACCCGCGTCAAGCGTCCGGTACGCCATTGAATCCTTGGCTGGAACCGGTTTCACACGGCACCTTCAATTCTTGGAGCAGGTGCGCCGATACGCCAATGAATTCATGTCATTTCTCATCGAAACCGATCGTGCGGATCCAGAGAGTCCACACGCGATCGGTCCCAAGGAAGGCACCTCACAAAAACCTGTGCGCTTTGAATCAATCCCGAAATTTGAAGATCACATCAGCTTCAGGGGTGCCTATAGCGCCGCAGTTACAGACATCCTGTTACTACTCCTATTTTTTGCAGTATTGTTCGCAGGTGCGTTTCTTTCGTTCCTTCGTGTTGATGTTTAGACAGTCTTTTTTACCGTTTCAATAGGTGAGAATTCAAGAAACGGACAAAGAATGTATTGGTCTCTATTCATCAACAAAAACTGTCACCGTGGCACTTGTAGATAGTTCAATCGCCTGCTTCATCAATTTATGCTAAATTTTTAGCATTTTTGCTTGACACAATTTTTAGGAAATGCTAAAATATTAGCATAAGGCACGTTTCCCACCCCAAATCGCGTCTTAATCACCATAATGATGTGACGATATAAGCTGTGTCGCGTTGTTCAATTTACCAAGGCTTAGCATTTGATTAAGCCTTTTGGCGAATGCGAACACACCGCAATTCGTTTGTTAGGAGGAAGCCTCGTGGAAAAAAAAGATGATGTTCAGTTGATTCGCAAAATTTTATCAGACGACGACAAAGCGTTCAACACTTTAGTCCAAAAGTATCAAGAAAGCGTTCACGCCTTTGCGTGGCGGAAGGTCGGCGATTTTCACTATGCTGAAGAGATTGCGCAAGACACTTTTCTCCAAGTATACGAAAAACTCTCAACGCTCAAAGATCCCAATCAATTTGCTGGATGGCTCTATGTTATTGCGAATCGGCTTTGCATTGTTTGGCTGCGGAAACAAAAACCTGTGATGCAATCGCTGGCAGACATATCTGTGAAAGCAATAGATAATTTAACTTATGAACGTTATGTATCGGAGCAGCGCGAGTTAGAAGCGACCGAACGTCGTTGTGAAATCGTCGAAAAGCTTCTGAAAAAACTGCCGGAGACTGAACGCACGGTGATGACACTCTACTATTTTGGTGAAATGACAATAAAGGAAATTGGCAAATTCTTAGGTATGTCGATGAACACGATTAAGAGCCAACTCCATCGGGCGCGAAAGCGTTTACAGGAAGATCAAGAACTCTTGATTTCGGGCTTGGAGGCTTATTATCCTCAATGGAGACTGACAGCCGAAATGTTTCCTGAGGAGGAAGCAAAATAGGGGATTTCGGTGATAACGCGATGTTTCTGACACTCATTCGGCGAGAACTCCTCGACAATCTAATGACATTCCGATTTGCGGCAGCAGTTGTGATTATGCTGTTACTGGTCGTTGCGAATACCGTTGTGCTCATCAAGGACTATGAACTGCGGTTGGCAGACTATAACACTGCTGTCAAAACCCATCGACAGGAACTCCTGCAGGAGAGCAAAACCTATTCATACGCGATGCTTGGAGCGTGGGGGATGCACGTTGACCGTCCGCCGAACCCGTTGAGTATTTTCAACACGGGTTTAGATAAGCGATTGGGAAACGAAATTAGAGTTTCTTACATTTTTACGCCGACAATTTGGGATGCCGACAAGTCCGAGGCGGACAATCCATTATTCAACATCCTCACTTCAATTGATATTGTCCTTATTTTTCAGGGGATTCTTAGCCTACTGGCACTTATCTTCGCCTACGATGCCATCGCCGGAGAATATGAACATGGCACGCTACGCTTGATGCTATCTCATCCCGTGGGACGTGGGTACATCCTGGTCGCCAAATATATTGGTGCGATGGTCTGCTTGTTCGTGCCGTTGTTGATGAGTCTGCTCCTGATGCTCATTTTGCTGACGACATCCGTCATGATTTCCTTGAACACCGATGATTTTCTGCGTATCGGTGGGATTGTGCTGACATCCCTCGTCTATCTATCGCTGTTCTACCTCATCGGGATGCTCATTTCTGCCATCACACGGCGAACCAGTACTGCGCTTATCCTCTCGATGTTCGTCTGGGGGTTCTTAGTACTCGTCTACCCAAATCTGATTCTCGCTGCAGTTGATACTACCCCACGCACGGACAGGGAATCCGCCCCTTACCATCAGGTGAAACGGATCTGGGAGGAATTTGAGAGAGAGAGCAAGCAGTTTCTCCGCAACGACCCTGTCCTATCCGCAGAAGATTGGAGAAATTATATTTATGGGACGATGGCAGACGATCCATCACGTTTACTGTCTTACTACCTCAGATATGCTTCAAGCGACCTTGAAACGATTGACGCGAAATTTGAACCCTATGTACCGCACCTCCAGAACTATTTCCGCTTCTTTGGACCGCTAACCGTCAATACCGCAGAACGCACATGGCTCATCCGAAAGCCGGCACTTGAGACGATCTACGTCGAACCGGCGAACAGAGGGCAAATGTTGTTGAAGTTTTCACCTGCGGGTTTGTATGATTTCGCAACCGAAGCGTGGGCAGGCACCGATCTAAATGGCACCCGGGATTTTTTCAGAGCGGTACAACGCTACCGACAAGCAATCATCAATTACTTTCATGATGAAAAGATATTTGCATCTCGACAGTGGTTTTCTTCCGATCAGGGTGCCGTCGATTGGGACACATTCCCACAGTTCTCTTTTCAGAGAAGCGATATAGGCATCAATGCAAAACGAGCATTGCCGGATCTGTTTCTGCTGCTCACGATAAATATTCTTCTCTTTATAGCAATATTTCTCGTTTTTATCAAAAGTGAAGTGTAGAATGGTTGTCAGTTGTCAGTGCGCTCACTGCGTTCGCTTCAGTTAATCCCTCTGGTAGTTACGTAAGTTCTGAATGCCGCAATCCCTTAACTGAAAACTGAAAGGTGGCGCAGCCACCGTACTGATAACTGATAACCATTAAAACTGAAAACTGACAACCGAGAACTGGCAACCAATGTGGCATATCACGAAACGTGAACTCTATAATAATTTGAATAGCCTCCGATTTGCGCTGACAACCGTGTTGCTGCTGGCACTGATGGTAACCAATGCCGTTAGACATATCCGAGAACATCCAACGCGGGTCCAGAAGTATCACGACGCCGTCACTGAATCCATGAACCAATTAACTTCCCGTGCCGATGATAGTCTATACAAACTCGCACATGAGGGACCCGGAACGTTCTACAAAAAACCGTCGCCGCTCCATTTTTGCGCGGAGGGAGGTGAAACTCTTTTACCCGATAGGGTTGACAGTGCTTATCGTCGAAGCTTCTGGAAACTGCAATATCCAGATGTCAACGTAAATATGAAGAATGTTGGACCCGACATTTCCCAAATCGATTGGGTATTCATCATCGGTTATATTTTGAGTCTCATCGCACTGATTTTCACTTTTGATGCTATCTCCGGCGAACGCGAGCACGGCACGCTCCGATTGATGTTGGCAAATTCAATCCCACGACATACGGTGCTGATCGGTAAGTTTTTGGGGGCATTGATGAGTGTGAGTATCCCCTTTCTGCTCGCTATGTTGGTGAACCTTTTGATGCTTTCCACCGCAAGTGCCGTTCATTTGAATACCCAAGCGTGGGGACGCTTAGGTATCATTCTCTTTATCGCACTTTTGTACACGTGTCTGTTTCTGGCGTTAGGACTGTTAGTCTCGGCGCGCGTGCAACGGAGTGCCGTGAGTCTTGTGATACTTCTGCTGACATGGGTCACTTTTGTCGTTTTTATGCCCAGCACGCTTGCCTCACTTGCGAGTGGCTTTTCATCATCTATGGCACGCCATGAATATTTTGACCGATACGGCCAAAGTTATCACAAACTTCGGAGAACTTGGCGATACGCTTGGTACCAGTCAAATGACGAAGAAATGCTAAGGATAAGAGGCGAGTGGCACACCAAAATGGCAATAAGCGAAGAACGCTTGAATGGCGCGTACTTAACCTTTAAAATTTCCCAAGTTCAACGTGCACGTACGATCACCAGCATCTCACCAGCGGCACTCCTCCAGCATCTGCTTGAGTCGTTCGCCGGAACAGGTCTTGATCGGCACCAGCAATTTACTGAGAATGTTCAGCGTTACGCCCGTGAATACCGAGAATTCGTCGTCGATATGGAGAGAGGCGATCCGGAGAGTCTCCATATCATGGGCGTTCGCGAGGGGATGTCCCAGAAATCCGTCAATCCAGAGGCGGTACCGAGGTTTGAAGATACGCTCAACATCGGCAAGGATTTCAACACCGCTGCGACGGAGCTGATGCTGTTGACACTGTTTGTCGTCGTTTTATTGGCGGGTACTTATCTCGCGTTTGTGCGTGTTGAAATCTAATTAATTTATGCTGAATTTTTAACATTTTTTCTTGATTTATCGTTTTCATAAATGCTAAATATTAGCACACCACCAAAAGAGGTGACAAAATGGAAGATTACGGTACTGTTAAACTGAGTCGTCGGGAACGGCAAATAATGGATATCGTCTATCAACGCGGTCGCGTTTCCGTTGCTGATGTCCTCAAAGACCTCCCTGACCCACCGAGCTACTCTACAGTTCGCGCGTTGTTACGGATCTTAGAGGAAAAAGGGTATCTCACCCACAAAAAAGATGGCAAGCGCTACATCTACCGTCCGACGCAACCGCGCCATCTGGCAGGACGTTCCGCACTCAAACAGATTTTTCAGACGTTTTTCGATAAATCCATTGAGAAAACGGTCATGACGTTGATTTCCGAGGCTGATCTCTCGGATGAGGAACTCGACCGTTTAAGCCAACGCATTGAGCAAGCAAAAAAAGGAGACACTTCATCATGATGCGATTCATTGACGTGCTCTATGCGGATCCATTGCTGAAATTTCTCGTTGGCACCACGGTGAAAAGTTTCGTGATTTTCGCCGTTGCGGGTGTATTCGCGTTCTGCCTCCGTCGCAGATCGGCGGCGATGCGCGGTTTCGTTTGGAGTATGGCAATCGTCGGATGCCTCATCATACCGCTGTTTTCGCTCGTGCTCCCGAAGTGGGAACTCGGTATCCTACCGGAAACACCCGTTTTGATGGCAACAAGCCAATTGTCAACAAAGCCGGTATCGTCAATACCAATTATACCGACACCCCCGAAACCCGACCCTGTGCCCGATCAGAACAGTCCGTTTACTACACTACATTGGACAGGCTGGATAGCAATGGTCTGGGTTGGTTTCGGACTGTTTCTGTTTATCCGTTTGATTGTCGGCCTCTGTGCTGTTTGGCACATCTCTGCTCGCAGTAGCAACTTTGGTCGTGCTGTTGAGCAGTTACGATCCGATTGGAATCGACGAATCAATGTTCGTCTCAGCAATAGGGTTACAGTCCCAATGGTATGGGGTCTCTTACGTCCTGTGATTTTACTACCGGTTGATGCAAATCATTGGCAGACCGAGCGACTCCGTGCCGTTCTCCTACACGAATTGGCACATCTCAAACGCTGGGATTGGACAATGCAAATGGTTGCACAGATAACGTGTGCAGTCTACTGGTTCAATCCGCTTGTATGGTTTGTGGCGCGTTGGATGCGCATAGAAGCAGAGCAAGCGTGTGATGACCACGTCCTAAATGCTGGATATCAATCAACCGACTACGCTCAACACCTACTTGATATTACACGCAACGTGAAAATTGCAAAAACGACTTCACTCGCCGCTGTTGCGGTAGCGCGTTCCTCAAAGATTGAAACCCGACTCCGAACCGTTCTCGCCGAAAATCTGAATCGACACCCGATAACAAAAATTGCTGTGGGGATAGGACTTCTCGTCCTCATTTGCTTTGCTATCCCGATGGGCACGATGCGTTTAGCACAAGCAGTTAGCATAACGGAAGTCACGTATCAAAAAATTCAGGAGGTATCCACGTTTCAACCAACACCAAACGAGAGTCGTTCTGATGAATCCTCGAATACAGAACAGATCGACGAAAACGTTGAAATCTGCAAACAGCATCTGGTCGAAATTGGCAAGGCGATTCAAGCTTACCACGATGAAAATGGTGATTTTCCCGAATGGCTCTCTGAGCTTCATCCGAGATACTTGCCAGATGCAAACCTCTTGCTTTGTCCAGCGGATAAAGTGGGCGGCAAAGCACTCTTTCCGCCGAATATAGATCCGAAAATGCCCGTGAGTTACGGGTACGGGTTGCACCCTGGGTATCGAGAAAGCACCCCGAAAAACCGAGCGATGTACGGCGATGTCCTACCACTTGTCCGTTGTCGGCATCATGAGAATCAACCGTTTGAGTGCCTAAACTTGAGTTTCGCCTTTAAAGTATATCCCTCATCCCAGGTTTGGGAATACACACCTGAAGAGATGTATGAAACCCCTAAAGAAGCTATTAAGGCTTTGGAAAAGGGACTTCAACAACACGCAGATAATGAACGGTTCTTCCAGGTCTCTCGCTATGTCTATCGTGCACTTGCCCGTCTTTACATTGAAGTCGGACGCGAAAAGGATGTTGATAACCTCGTTAACCGTTTCAAATCGACTATGAAACCTGACGATCTTCAAGCACATTTCGACCTCGGCACGATGCTTAAGATGGCGAATCGGGATAAAGAAGTGCTTGAAGTTTTCGAGAAACTTGAGAAACGATATCCTGACAACGACTACGTTCTTGATGAACTTGCCCGAATTCACGAGGAACTCGGCAATTTTGAACTCGCAGGAGAATATCGAAGAAAGGCAGATCCTATGTCAGAGGCAGTTGGGAAGGTTGTTCCTGACTTCTCTGCGATTGACCTTGATGGCAAACCGATTTCGCTTCAGCAGTATCGCGGGAAAGTCGTTCTACTTGATTTCTGGGCAGTTTGGTCCGGACCCTGCATTGGGGAAATGCCGAATGTCAAAAGGGTTTACGATACCTATAAGGACCAAGGATTTGACGTTATCGGTGTTAGTCTTGACACGGATGAGACGAGGCTGCGCAACTACCTCAAGAACAATAACATCTCTTGGCGGCAGATTTTCAGTGGGCAAAAGTGGAAAAGCCCTCTCGCGCAACAGTATCATATTCAGACAATCCCTGCCCCTTGGCTCATTGCCAGAGATGGTACATTAATCTCGCGCGAAGCCAGAAGAGTGAAGTTAGAACGACTCGTAGTGGAAGCACTTCGGGACAAAATCAAGAATGAATAGTTAAACGTGCCTGAGACTTACACAAACACCTTTTGAGAGGCAAGCGCGCTATCTCTGCTGGCGAGGTTTCCTTGCGAATTTCAACAAGGTTTTTCAGACCCTCTCCCCACCCCTTAAGGGTGACATGTCTATAGAAAATGGCGTGTTCAAGCGATTGCACCCCGTATGAGGTTTAAAAAATAAATTGGGTAATTCTATGTTCTCCCAAACCCGGTAGGTGCGGTTTCCTAACCGCACCGGGCATCGGTAAAAATTATCCGATTAAATTCTTAATCTTCATTAGGGGTGCTATGTCTATAAATAGGGGGCAACTTGAGTTATGATTGTGGATTTTACCATAGTAAGAAATCTGAAAAGGAGAATACAAAAATGAAAGCAATTTTGACTGTAGCAATCGTGCTGAGTCTACTGATAACTTCTGCAAACGCTGATACGTCTGTAGACAAGCCAAGCGAAGATCTGATTACGGAACGGCATGAGAAGAACATTGAGATTTGCACCCAAAATTTGCTTGTGATCGGCAAGGCAATCCAAGCCTACCACAATGAAAACGGCGATTATCCAGAGTGGCTCTCAGATATGCATCAGCCCAAGTATTTACCGGATCCAGATGTGTTGCTTTGTCCCGCAGATAGCAGGGGCGGCAAAGCAATCTTTTCGTCGAACATAGACCCGAAAATGCCCGTGAGTTATGGTTACCAGTTTCATCCGGAGTACCGGGAAGGAAAAACTGAGGAACGCCTCATGTATGGCGACGTCTTACCACTCGTCCGCTGCCGACATCATGCGAACCGAGAGTTTGACTGTCTAAACTTGAGTTACGCTTTTAAGGTATATCCTTCATCCGATGTATACACGCCCGATGAGATGTATGAAACCCCTGAAACAGCCATTGAGGCTTTGGAAAAAGGACTTCAGCGACAGCCGGATAATGAACGGTTCTTCCATGTCTATCATTCGCTCGTTCGTTTTTACAGCGAAGTTGGACGAGCAGAGGCTGCCGAAAACATCGTTAACCGTTTCAAAGCAGTCATGAAACCTGGTAATATTCGCCATTATTTTTACCTTGGCGATATACTTCAGATGATGCACCGATATGAGGAAATGCTTCAAGTCTTTGAAAAACTTGAAGAACGGGCACCAGAAAACCGTAGTGTCGCCCGAAAGCTTGCCGAAATCCATGAGATGTTGGGCAACGCTGAACTGGCAAAGGAATACATGGAAAAGGCTGAGCCAGTATTGGCATTATTTGGAAAGCCTGTTCCCAACTTTTCCGCAACAGACCTTGATGGGAATCCCATTTCGCTGCGGCAATATCGCGGGAAAGTCGTTCTACTTGATTTCTGGGCAGTCTGGTGTGGACCCTGCCTCGGAGAGATGCCGAATGTCAAACAGGTTTATGATACCTATAAGGATCAGGGATTTGACGTTATTGGTGTTAGTCTTGACACTGATGAAACAAGACTGCGCGATTACCTCAAAGAGAATGAGATCCCTTGGCGGCAGATTTGCAGCGGACAAGGGTGGCAGAGTCCACTTGCCCAACAGTATGGCATCAATTCCATCCCGGCACCATGGCTCCTTGCCAGAGATGGCAAATTAATTTCACATAAAGCCAGAGGTGAAGATTTAGAACGTCTCGTCGTGGAAGCACTCAAAAACAAATCCACAAACCAATAAGGCGTTTACGAGATTATCATCAAGAAAAGATTTCATCGTAGGTTGGGTTGAACGGATAATGCCGAACGCTGGCAGCCTAAAGGCTGTTAGCATTTTGTCCGCACAACTTCTCCATAGAAGTAAGGAGTGAAACCCAACACTTTTCTAAATCGTCCAACAATAGGAGTAAAGACAGTGATAGACCTTCGTACTGTGCTAAGCAATTCAGCAACTGTCCCAGTGCAGGCGCATTGGGATCCAATTGAGAATACAGCGAATAACCTGCACTGGGCAACAGAAGAAAAGTTTAATCGATCCAAGGCACAGTGCCAAGAACCGGTGGATATGACGTGGGAACAGTGGTTGGTATTGTTCAATCCCGGACCCGCGTATCCACTGAAGAACTACAACACAAGGGATTTTCAAGTCTTTCTTCCACCCTCAACCGTTAACGTGGGAGATGTTTGGGACTTGGATCCAGAGAGGATTCTCCCGTTTCTGTGCCAGTTTCATTCCAGCGCAACAATGGATGTCGGATATGGTCGAAACGGAACGAAAGCATGTTTACGGGCACTTTCATCTGAATATGCTGATATTGCCTTCCGAATTCATGCGCGCTTTATATTGGACGCGTCCATCGATGCCTATTTGAGACCAGCACAATTTGCTGGACATCTGGTCATTAATCTTAACAGCGGAACGATTTGTCAATGGACGCTATCGCTTCCCAATCGCAAC
Organism: Candidatus Poribacteria bacterium; assembly: GCA_965208635.1. Classification (GTDB taxonomy): domain Bacteria; phylum Poribacteria; class WGA-4E; order WGA-4E; family WGA-3G; genus WGA-3G. The sequence goes on along the minus strand of OZ242349.1, from coordinate 1,386,265 downwards.
AGTAATGTAGATATCGGTGCTTTTAGAACTCACGATATAGGGTTTGTGCCTCGCATGGAACTCAGCAGTTTACCAGAGATGCAACCGGAATCGATGACTTGGGAAACCGCTATCACTGCGAAAGAAGCCGATAGAAAGTTTCAGAACGCACTCTACAAGTTCGCTGAAATTGAATGGACCCCGATTGAAGATGCGGTCGAACTCGCGAAAGCATCGAACCGTCCGATTCACGCGGTGCTTTTGTTTGGTGTCCTTGACGATGAGTCCTGCTGAGGGACGGGCAAAGTTTTGGGAGCGGGTCCGCTCTCCTCACAGAAAATTATTGAATTGCTGAACACACACTTTGTGAACGTCTGGGTTCTGCACAGGGAGTTACCCGAGTTGCAGACGGGTGCCAAAGGAGTATTAGCGGCTGCCTTGGCAACGAAACTTCGACAGCATTACTCCGATTCTGTGGACATCCTGACTCTTACCCCCGGATTGGAAGTGATTGAACATCTGCCCAGCAAAAGATTATTGCATCCCGATTATCTACCCCGCAGTGAGCGAATACCCCGATATTTAGAATTGCTAACGTCATCTGTAGGAGTGGAAGTTGCGGCACAAAAGCCGAGGAAATATGGAAAGCACGGTCTATCCCGTAGACTTGCCGAGGCGTATGAAAAATTTGGAGAACCGGCACCTGATTTTTCTACAACAGATCTCGATGGCAAATCCATTTCGCTCCAACAATATCGCGGAAAAGTCGTTCTATTGGATTTCTGGGCGGTCTGGAACGGTTTCTGTGTCGGAGAAGTGCTGAGGGTCAAAAAGATTTACGATACCTATAAGGATCAGGGGTTTGACGTCATTGGCGTTAGTCTCGACACCGATGAAGCGAAGTTGCGAAGTTACCTTGAGGAAAAGGACATCCCGTGGCGGCAGATTTACAGTGGTCTGGAACGCCAGAGTCCACTCGCGCAGCAGTATGACGTGCGCTCTATTCCGGCACGGTGGCTTATTGATAGGGATGGCAAGTTGATTGCCCATGAAGCCATGCACAAATTGATCTCCCCCAAAGGTAGGGAGGCAGATTTAGAACAGTTGATAGCAGAGGCAGTGAAGGATAAACCTGAGAATCGGTAGCCATGTCTACCCATAAGGAGGGAAAAGACCAAATGAAAGTAATTTCGACCTTGAGAATCGTATTGAGTTCGCTGGTCGGTTTCGCTAATGCAGAAACAGCGAAACAGGACGAGAAAAACGTTGAAATCTGCACCCGAAACTTGACTACTATCGGTAAAGCGATTCAAGCCTACCACAATGAACACGGTGATTTCCCTAAGTGGCTTTCAGAACTTTATCCCAAATACTTACCAGACGCGAGCCTCTTGTTGTGTCCGGCGGATGAAGAAGGCGGGAAGTCAGCTTATCCTATCAATGAAGACCCGAAAATGCCTGTGAGTTACGACTACCAGTTTCACCCGAAGTATCGAGAAGAGAAAACCGAGGAACGACGCATATATGGGGATGTTATACCGCTTGTCCGTTGCCGACATCATGAGAATCAGCCGTTTGAGTGCCTAAACTTAAGTTTCTCCTTTAAGGTATATCCCTCAACCGGTATATACGCGCCGGAAGAAATGTATGGGTCTCCCGAAAAAGCCATTACTGCTTTGGAAGCGGGACTGCGGCGACTGCCGGATTCTGCCCATTCCTTTTTCTCCGAACGGGCTTCCGAACTCTATCGTTCGCTTGTCCGTTTCTACAACGAGATCGAACGGAAAGAAGATGCTGAGGCTCTCATCATCCGTTTCAAAGCACTCATAAAATCTGACGACCTTAAAGCACAATTTGTTCTCGGTGAGATGTTTGAATTAATGGAGCGGTACGAAGAGACACTTGCGGTTTTCGAGAAACTTGAGAAGCAGGATTCGGATAGTTACCGTGTTCTCAACAAACTCGCTGAGATTCATTGGAGGCTCGGTAATTCTAAACTTGCAGAGCGGTATCATCACAAAGCTAATCCCAGCAAGTTAGAATTAATTGGAAAGCCTGTCCCCGACTTTTCCGCAACCGACCTTGACGGTCATCCGATTTCGCTGGAGCAATATCGCGGGAAAGTCGTCTTACTCGATTTTGGGCAGTCTGGTGCGGTTTCTGTGCCTTAGAGATGCCGAATGTCAAAAAGGTTTACGACACTTATAAAGATCGGGGATTTGATGTTATTGGTGTCAGTCTTGATAATGAAAAATCCGAACTACAGGACTACTTGGAAAAGAAGGATATTCCTTGGCGCCAGGTCTTCAGCGGTGCGGTATGGGGGGACCCCGTTGTACAACAGTATAAGGTTACCGGTGTTCCAGAACCATGGCTCATCGCCAAAGATGGCACACTCATCTCGACCGATGCCAGAGGAGCAGCGTTAGAGCATTTGGTGTCGGAATCACTCAAGGACACACCTATGAACCAATAGTCATATTTACTGAAACGGTGAGGTTAGGAAACCGCGCGTTCCGCAACACTGATAACCGATAACCAATGAAAAAAGTGGATATTGCATGCTGAGTTATGCTATCATAAAGAGCACAAGAACTCTGACTGAGGTGATAAATTGAAACTCGGTGTATCCACCTATTCTTATTGGCATTTCGAACCTGAACGGGTACCAATTGAGCACGTTATTGAGGAAGCCGCACGACTCGAACTCGACGGTGTTGAAATTTTACATCAACAGATGGCATCCGAAGCCAATCCGTATCTTCAGAAACTGAAACGACTCGCATTTGTTCACGGGCTCGATCTATACGCACTCTCCATCCATCAAGGCTTCGTTTCGCCAGACGAAGCAACACGGCAAAAAAACATCAATCACACCATCCACTGCATCCGATTGTCACACGAACTCGGCATTCCGTCAATCCGCCTTAATTCAGGACGTTGGGGCACCGTGCCCTCTTTCGATGAATTAATGAAAACCGAAGGTCAAGAACCAACACTCCCCGGACATACAGAGGACGAGGCGTTTGAGTGGGTAATCGCCGCCATCGAAAAATGTCTCCCGGACGCTGAGAAATACGGAGTTGTTCTCGGACTTGAAAACCATTGGGGACTCACCTGCACCCCCGAAGGCGTCAATCGCATCGTTTCTGCTATCGACTCAGACTGGTTAAAAGTGACAATGGATTGCGGGAATTTCCTTTCAGATCCATACCAAAAACTGGAACGGATTGCGGATGACGCAGTACTTGTCCACGCCAAAACCTATTACGGCGGGGGTGAGTGGTATACATTGGATTTGGACTATGCTAAAATTGGCAATATTCTAAAAAATGCCGGATTTCGGGGGTACGTATCCATTGAATTTGAAGGAAAGGCAGATGCACACATCGGTGTTCCACAGAGTGTAGCAATGCTCCGTGATGCCCTTCCCCGATAGAATTGGAGAATCTTCTAATGCTCAGAAAAATCGTAGTGTCAATTTTGATTTTCGCGCTGCTCGGAACAATAGGAGGGAACATGGCTATGGCAGACACAGGAGAAATGGCGGGGGCAACGAACGCTTCAGAGGTCTGGCGCACCTTACAACGCCTGCAGACAACTGCCACCGTCCTACACACCGTCGCGCATCCTGACGACGAAAACGGCGCGTTGTTGACGTGGCTCAGCCGAGCACGCGGTGTCAGGACCGGATTATACTCCACGACGCGTGGTGAGGGCGGTGCAAACCTCATCGGACCCGAATTGTTTGACGCGCTCGGTATTGTCCGAACCGAGGAACATCTCGCGGCTGTTCGCTACTACGGCATTGACCTCTTTTTCAGCGGTGCTGTCGATTTCGGTTATTCCAAACGACTGGACGAAACGCTGGAAAAGTGGGACTATCAGATGCTTCTGGAGGATATGGTTCGCATTATCCGTCTCTACCGTCCAGATGTTATCCTCTCCCGGTTTCAAGGCAACCGACAAGACGGACACGGGCACCACCAAGTATCAGGAGTTGTAACTTTGGAGGCATTCCGTGCCGCAGGTGATGAGAATCGATTCCCAGAACACCTCGCCGAAGGACTACACCCTTGGCAACCGAAGAAACTCTATATCACGCGTTCCAGATGGCGACGCAGTAACACCGAAACCAGCGACGCGCCTCTGCTAAAAATTGATACCGGCGAATATAATGCCTTGTTAGGACTCTCATACTCCCAAATCGCACGCCAAGGACTCAGCTACCAACGTTCACAAGGTGTTGGTCAGACCCGTGCATCCAAGGGTTCTGCCGTTACAGAATTGCGGTTAGTAGATACGATCCTTACCGAGCAGGGAAAACCCGAAGAGAGTCTCTTTGACGGGATGGACACGACGATTATGGGCATGGCGAAGTTGGCAAACGCTGGATTGGACGCAGAATTCGCACAACTTCAGGAAAGCGTTGATGCCGCAGTCCGTAATTATGATGCGCGTCGCCCTTGGACAATCGTTCCGCATCTTGCGAGTGGGTTAAAAACGGCTCGCGACTTAATCGAAAACGTCCAGCATATAGACCTTGGCGATAACACCCGATCGCATCTTCTTTTTCTCCTTCGGAATAAAGAACAGGAATTTATGACCGCCGCGAACGCCGCCCTCGGTTTGTCTTTAGAGGTGCTCGTTCAATCCACAGCGACCCGTTCATCTGAAACCTTTGCCGTTGCGATTCCCGGGCAAAAGTTTTCAATTGGGATGCGAATGGTAAATCCTGCTCCGGTCGCGGCTGAACTCGTCAATGCCTCACTCCACACTCCCCAAGACTGGAGCGTACACCGTGTCCAGGAGGATTCGGATTGGGAAGGCATAACACCTATACAGACGAACAAACCCATCTCCGTTATGTTTGAAGTGGAAGTGGCACGGGATGCAGATTACACGCAACCTTATTGGACCCGCGCCTCTGAGTACCACGATGCCGTCTATACACTGAAGCGTCCAGAATTTCGCTTTCTCCCTTTCGCACCGCCTGAGGTCAATGGTGTTGTAACCTATCGCATAGATGGGGTAGACTTTACCCTGACGCAACCCGCACAAACGGTTTCAATTAACAGACCGTGGGGCGAAAGACGCCGTTTGCTGACGGTCGCCCCTGCTATCAGTGTATCTGTTTCCCCACATATCGGTGTGATTCCGATCTCTGAACCCGATGTGGCAGGTGGGGGCACGACCTTTACTGCAACAGTAGAGATGCTAAATAACGTAAAGGGTGAAGCCGAGGGGACACTTTCACTCAAACTACCAGATGGATGGCGGTCATCACCTGAGAACGCACCGTTTGCTTTTACGCACGAAGGCGCGAGTAAAACGTTTTCTTTTCAGGTATCCGCTAAGAACGTTGAAGCCGGCACGGAGTATACGATCCAGGCAATCGCGACATACAATGGCGAAGCGTATACTACCGGCTATCAGGCAATTGATCACCCAGACCTTGAACCACGGCACCTGTATCGCCCGGCTGTCATGACGCTTCATAGCATCCCCCTCAAAGTCCCGTCAAATGTGAGCGTCGGCTATATCATGGGGGTAGGTGACAGAGTGCCCGAGGCTCTGCAACAGATCGGTATCGATGTGGAGATGCTTGATAGAGAGGAACTCCGCACCGGTGATTTGAATCGGTTTGATACCATTCTCGTTGGTATCCGAGCGTATGCAGTTCGACAGGATCTGATCGCCTATAACGGTAGACTCCTTGATTACGTGCATAAGGGGGGCAACCTCATCGTCCAATATCAGACCCCGGAATTTGATGCGGCTCCTTTTGGTCCCTATCCTTATACGATGGGCAGACGACCGGAGGAGGTCTCCGAAGAGTACGCACGAGTAACGATTTTGATGCCCGACCATCCGATCTTCCATCATCCCAATCGGATTACGGCGGCTGATTTCGAGGACTGGGTTGAGGAGCGCGGTTCTAAATTTCTTACCGAGTGGGACACGAACTATCAGGCACTCCTCACATGCAACGACCGTGAGCAGGAGCCGCAACACGGCGGATTCCTCACCGCGAAATACGGACAAGGCACTTACACATACGCCGCTTACGCCTTTTACAGGCAACTGCCAGCGGGTGTAGCAGGTGCGTATCGCTTGTTCATCAACATGCTAACGCTTGGTAAATAAGCGCAAGGTAACCTTGAAGAAATTCGCATCAATTCGCATCAATTCGCAAAAACCCTCCGATTCCCGACATCTTAAAAGTAGTAGGCACGCTCCGCGTGCCGTCCACTGCTTCTGTAGGGAAACTCCTATTCTCGACGCTCACTAAGCTTCTTCCCACGGTGCCACATCGTCAACTGGCTGTGGTGCCGGGAAGCGGCTCTCAACGTCAACAGGTCTCCCTACATCCGACGATTCGATGATTCGTTCGCATACCTCTAACGCATGCCGTGCTTGCGCGCCGTTACAACGCGGGTTTCGGTTGGATCTAATCGCGTCCGCGAAATCCGCAACCCCTTTGCCCCAATCTAATCCAGTAAAGGCTTTCGATGGTGAGGGTTCGTCTTGCCATCCGTCTCCAGGCGTAAATTTTTGGATACCGCGTCCGTCATCGTGTGCTTGAAGCGAGAATCCACCTGCAGTACCGTGAATCTCATAAGGCGGAATCCCAGAAGCGACAGTGAAACTGTGGTAGATAAACCCATGGGCACCGTTCTCAAATTCGAGCACAGCAAATCCGTGATCCTTCTCATTCACCTCAAATTCAGTGCCTTGGCGCGGTCCTTGGTGTAAAGTCCGTTTTGGCACAGCGACCCGCGCGAAACCGTGCACTGTTTTGACCGGGGCAATCATCGTTGTCATTGCCGTTAACGGATAAGGCGCGACGTCCCGGAACGGACCGGCATGCATCAGAAACGCATCAGCACTCGGATGCCAGTGTTCTAAAGGACCTCCGAAGTTCCCGATCGCTGAAATCACATCACCTATCTCACCCTCACGAATCCGTTGCCAGACGTTCTGCTGAACGTAGCCGAGAATCGCCGATGGCGCGCAGGCGAGTTTTAAACCCATCGCTTCCGCCGTTTCCACGAGTTCATTCGCCTCGTCTGTACGGATAGAAATCGGTTTCTCGGAATAGACATGTTTCCCTGCCTTCAGTGCTGCCAACGAAACCGGATAATGAGAAATGTGAAGCGTCAAATTTACAATCGCTTCTACATTTGGATCGTTCAGGACTTCGTCAAGTGATTTGTAGACGTGTCCCCCGTTTCGCGCTGCCAGTGCTGAGGCGCGTTCCTCATCTTGATCGTAATAGCCAACGAGTTCAATACGATGTGGGTACGCTTGGCAACGGGGTTGATAACCTCCTGCGGATATCATACCGCATCCAACAATCACCGTGCGGAGTGGAGTCGTATTAGACATTCAATATCCTCCTTGTTACGTATCAATTTTGTCATGATGTTCGAGATATAAAGTCTATCAGATTCGTATACTGCTTGCAAGTCTATATTATATCGGTGCCAAGGGCTTTCAACTCTCCTGTAGGAGGGAGAAACACCCAAGTAAAAACACTTCGATTCCTGACTTTTCGCTGTAGGAGCGATCTCTTGATCGCGACTTTCCAACTAAGATAGTTAAGTTAATGAGCAGTGTTAAAAGAAAAGTGCCCTAACCTTACGATAGGACACCAGTGTTTTTCACAACACCTCGGGTGTTGTAAACACTTGAGTTACTTGGATTTAGACGGATAGTCTCATCATAATCTGAGAGAGCTTGAAAGTATTGTTCGATTGCGAGTAAAAAAATAAACTATAATTGCTACTACCAGAGGTCCTATGAATGATGCCAGAATCACGTGTAAAGTTTTAGCTGTTCCCTGCGTTCTTTCTTCAAGCACCGCAACCCTTGTGTTAAGGCTATTCACACTTTCGGTAAGTTTCTCTACATTTTCGGTAAGTTTCTCTGTGTTTTCAGTCAGTTTCTTTACAGCCGCACTGAGTTCCTTTACATTATTGTTCAGGTCCGCTACATTTATGTTTTCAACAGTCGTTAGCGAATCTGACGGCTCCTGCCCAAAGGCAGCAGTAACGAAGAGAACACAAAGGATCCCGAGTAGAATAGCTCGCCCATTTAGCATTGTCGATCTCCTGACTTTGGTTTTTACTACATGAAAATAACGCATATATCGTATTTTGGTTAATAGATTATAGTGAATTCCGAAAATAAATACACACCTCCACCCCCTGGTAGGCGCGGAATGTAATACAAGGAATGGAAATGTAATACAAGGAACGGATTTAGTCTATTCCCAGACTAAATCCAGTCTATCCCCAGACTACATCCCCTAACCTCGCCGATGCAAAGTGTATAAGTACGTCCGTAATCTACTATAAGTCAAGGCACCCACACGCTAAAGCGTGGGGAAACCTGTGCTTCGTAGACCGCAGCGTTTGCGAGGAAACGTCTTAGGCAGTCTCCACAGAGGGACCCAAGGCGGCCCTCAAGATGTTTATCGCAGCGTTGATGTCTCGGTCGTGGTGTGAACCACATTCGGGACACGTCCACTGTCTATCTGAAAGAGAAAGATTTTTGTTATGGTAGCCACAATCTGAACAGGGTTTCGTTGTCGGTGTCCACGGTCCCACTTGAAGAAACTCACGCTTATGTTTTCCACACTTATACTTCAATATCTCAACAAACTGGTAAAAGGCGAGGTCAGAGACTTTTCTGCCCCAGAGGCGTTTCATACCCTCAAGGTTCAGCGTCTCGGTAACGATCGTATCAAACCTTTCGCACAGGTCAGTAGCAACCTTGTAGTGCCAGTCCTTGCGTTGGTTAGCGATATGTTGATACAACCGCGCAAGTTCTCTGACACAACGCCACCAATTGTTAGAACCTTTTACCTTTCGGCTGATAGCTTTGTTGAGTGTGCGAAGTTCTTTCAAGGAGTGTTTGAAAAATTCTGGCGAGTGTTTCTTTTCGCTGTTGCTAAAGGTCAAGTAGGTCTCCATACCAAAATCTATTCCTACGCTCTCACCTGTAGCAGAACAGGGTTCGGTAGTGGAGGCATCTGTAACCACGTCAGGTCCAATAGGTGCCAACACGATCACGAAGGATTTGGATAAAGCAAACTTTACCCTCGTAGTCGCGGTGTTGATGAAAAGAGAACCAGCGTTTATTGAACTTCAAGCGTTGTTGCCTGTCGTCCCACGCTTTGAAAGAAAGCCGGACACGTCCTTCTTCAAGGAGATACGCCGATTGGAACTTCGCAGAACGATAGCGGTCTTTACGCTTGAACTTTGGAAGTCCGCCAAGTCCGTCAAAGAACCGGTCGTATGTGATGTGGATACGGATAATCACTTCGTCAAGCGTATCGCGGGGTATCCACGTCCAGTGTTGCTTCGTGCGTCCAAGCAACTTCGTCAAGTGCGGTTGCAGGCGAAAACGTCCTGCATATTTCCCGTATCTACGGTAATATCGCTTTTCCAACTTCAGAAAGTGATTATGGACATCCGCAAGGTCGTCAAGCATATTACCGAGACGCACATTCTTTGGGTGTTCGCGCAGTTGGAACTTGTATGTTCTGCGATTCTTTTTCTTTTTTCGTTTCGTCATGGAGCTTCACGTATCACGCTTTTATCCCTGATTCAGTGGAGGAAACCAGCACATTACCAAGCGGTAATGCTGAATCTGCTGGTCTCCAATGTGATGCCTATATTGAACCACAATTTACTGAGACTGTCAAGTGTTTTTTTCAAAAAAACGCTGTGGCCTTATACACGAGGTCGGACTTTCCTCCCCAACCTAAAGGTAGGGTCTCCAGTCCGTATTTTAGATGATTTTAGCATATTGTTCAAGAAGAAAGTGGAAAAAGTCAGCGGCATCCAGTTCTCCGGTAGGAGGGAACTCCGATTCCCGACGCTCACTAAACATCGTCCCACGGTGTCCCATCGCCGATAGGCGGTTGGTAACCTCCCGCTGTTATCATACCACACCCGATAATCACCGGACGGAGTAGAGTCGTATTAGACATTCAATATCCTCCTTAACAATTTAAAATAATTAAAAACTCTAAATTAAACAACAATTAGAGTATCAAGGTATCAAGCGTTTTTCCGAGAAAGACATCTCTGTAACGTATGTTGTTTAGCGAAATGTGTATTTAACAGTTCCAGTCTTTTCTGCATAGGCGTATTGATATTGGCGGTGCGTATAGAGAGTTCTCGTAGAACTCACACATTTTTTCACATTCTGCACATTAGGAGGAAAAAGTTGAAATATCCAGCACATGTATATCTTACAATAGTCGTGGCTGTCTTTATTGGATTTCTCGGTTGTAGCGATGGAAATACAGAAGAATCCACGCTGGTTCCCAAAGTCTCACCGGAGGAGGTCGCACGGACAGACGACCCATTAGAAGCATTAAAAGCACGGGAGGTAGCCTCCAGAGAACATCTCAATAAATACCTTGAACTCAAGGAGACCGATCCCGATGTCGCTTTTGAAGCACTGAAAGTCGCCGCATCCGTCCTACACGATAACCATCCGAAGTCAGACGAGTATGCAAAACTCCTCTTTGATATGGATACCGCGGGTGTGGCGACACTACCGCAGGTACTTGCTATAGACGAGATCTTTCTTGAGATCGCTATAGACAACCGCTACGGTCATGAGCTGATTCAACATCAGAAAGAAGCAATAAAAGAAACGAAAGAACGGATTGACGAACTGAAAAAGGACGGGATAGATCCTGATGAATTCACCGAACCATTTATTTTCGATCCGACACGGTGAGATTTCGTTGAGCTGATGTCCCTTTTCCAAAGTAACAGTGTTTCAGTTCTAACGCCCATCAAAAAATAATGTCCCGAAATGCCCAATTTTCTCTTGACGCAAAAGGTATGTAGGGTGTAATATATAGGATGTGGCTTGCATACCAATATCGCAAAATTTTGGGGTGGTAACCGTGCTAAGATATGGTCAACTCGCGTCTATCGCTATTCTCTCCTGCTGGGTCCTGTCTGGATGTGCTATAATATCGCGAGATGTTACACGTACCGAAGCTTACAATCGATTCGCAATCAAGGCGGCGGAAGCGCAGCTCTGGAATGAAGCCGTCTTCCGGTGGAAGCAGGTTATCGGTATCGATCCAGAGGACTCTAAAGCACATAATAACCTCGGTGTCGCTTACGAGGCGCTTGGGAACATAGATGAGGCTATTGCCTCTTACCAGCGCGCGGCGGAATTAGAACCAAATAATAAATACTACAGACTCAACTATCGGCGGTGCCGCATACACCTTCGGCGGAGTGGAGGGAACGATGAAGAGGCACCGCAGTTAGACGAACCGCCATTGACCGAATGAGGGGACATAGGGTGAAGATAGTGAGAAGAATAGGAATCCTGTTAGGAATCTTAGCACTTTGTGGATGCAGCAATACTGTAACGCGTGTTTCTATTCCGGTGAAGGTTGAATCTGAAATCGACATCACCCGTTACTCCAACTTCGCCGTTTTACCGTTTGTCAGCGAGAAACAGGTGGAGCGGAATGAAAAGTTACCTCCAGAGGTTGGCGAAGAGATCGCTTCAGTACTTCGGAGGGGTTTAGCGCGCCAAAAACATTTCGAGGTCGTCAGCACACAAGAAACGGCGAGGCTGCTCACTGGGGAAACCGTGGAAGAAGATTGGCTTTCTGATACAAAGCACCTGAGTCAACTCGGTGAGTATTTTGAGGTAAAAGCAGTTATCATCGGAAGCTTCCGATTTTATTCCGACAGTCGTCCAAGACGTTATTATGGGGAACGCTACTCCGTACGACGACAACGCTACGTCTTGGATTATCAGGATTACATGCAGAAAACCTATCTGCTCTCACTCCGTGTAATGATTGTTGATGTTGAAACCGAACAGATCGTCTGGGATGAGTCTTACCGGCGAAGCACCGCTGAAGCGCATACTATCGGATCGTTCATTTTTTCACAGGTCGGACCGCAAGCGAATACGATTAGGGAACTCGGTAGACGTGCCGTAGCAGAATTTACACGCCAAATCTCTCCACATTATGAGAGCGAAGATAGATATTTAGTCAATTGAGTTGTCAGTTCTCAGCACGGGTTGCTACGCAACCCTTTCGGTGATCAGTTACCAGAGACTTTTATTAAACGAAAATCTCTTAACTGAAAACTGAAAGCGAACGCAGTGAGCGTACTAACAACTGACGGCTACTAAGGTGAATAGTGTGAAGCAAGGTAAAAATAGAACCTCATTTGCAAAAGGGACGTATAGAAACCGCGCTCGCGATATAGTAGGGCAGAATAGCAGTCAGCGATCAGCGGTTAGCAATCAGCAAAAAATCTCTTTCCTGACGGCTGATAGCCGACGGCTGATGACTGTTTTGCAGATACTTGTCGTTCTGCCAATAATATTAGCAGTGTTATCGCCTTGTGTTGCGTGGTCGCAAAGTTTTGGAAAAAACAAGATTACCGGACAACGTTTCGATTGGCACATCCATCGGACGGAGCATTTTGATATCCACTACTACCCAAGTGAAGCGAAACTTGTGCCTATTATGGCGGCTATCGCTGAGGAAGCCTACGAGAAACACAGCGAAGATTTTGAACATGAATTGCAAGACAGAACACCGCTCATCCTCTACAAATCCCACAAGGATTTTCAGGAAACCAACATAATTCTCCAGGAGCTTCACGAAGGTATTGGCGGTTTCGCTGAACTCTTTAAGCATCGTATCGTTATACCCTTCACTGGATCCTTGGAAGCGTTCCGAGAAGTAATTTTCCACGAACTCATTCATATTTTTCAATACGATATTATCTATCAAAAACCACATGCCCGCATCTATAGCGGCGAGTTTCTCTATTCCCCACCGATCTGGTTTATAGAGGGGATGGCGGACTATTTCGCTGAAGATAATGATGCGATTGGTGAGATGGTAATCCGCGACGCCAGCATGACTAACAATGTTGTGCCGCTACCGCAACTTCACAATTTCAACCGACTCAGTTCACCCTTCATTGGATATAAGTTAGGACAATTGGCGGTGGCGTATCTCACAGAGACTTATGGACGAGAGAAAATCGCTGAGATTTTGCAGGGTTTACGGCAAAGTCGCACAAAGGACATTGACCGTGTTTTCAGGGAAGTGCTCGGGGTAGAACTCGAAGAGTTTGATAAAGCGTGGCGACAGACAGTCCGAAAACGCTATTGGCCCCTCGTTGAGCACAGGGAATTACCGGATCTGGTATCGAAGAACCTTACAGAAAAATCTCGATACTCTCATAACATTAAACCCGTCTGGTCTCCGAGTGGTGATCTTATCGCTTACGTCACAGGCAATGAAGGGTTTCTGGAAATTGTGCTCATGTCCGCAAAAACAGGTGAACGTATTGAGCGTGTCACAAAGCGGTTTTTCCGTGAGAAATATGAGGAAATCCGTACCGATTTCGGAGGATTTGGGAGAAGCCTCGCGTGGGCACCTGATGGCGACAAGATCGCATTCATCGCCAAACATCACGATGCGAATTATCTCTGTGAGGTCAACATCCTGACTGGGGAACTGACACAGTACCTTGAACTTGATTTCGATAACGTCACTTCACCGGACTACGATGGCAGCGGTGAACGGATAGTCTTTTCGGCACTAAAAGAGGGGCAAACGGATCTCTATGTAGTCGAATTGCTGACGGGGGAAGTGGACAGGCTTACCTTCGATCCATTTAACGATACGCATCCATCATGGCACCCAAGAACTGGCGAAATCGTCTACACTTCCGAGCGAGGTGCCAAGAATAGATTGGTACTGGTAAATCTCATCCAAGGTACGGAACGCCTGCTGACCGATACCACCTATAACGCTATCAGTCCCAGTTGGACACCAGACGGAACATCGATTCTTTTCTGTTCGGACCGAGAGGGTATTTACGATATACACAAACTTGAAATTCGTCCTCAGTCGTCAGTTAACAGTCGTCAGTTAGAAGATGGTTCGGTTAAATCAGATCCCTCAACTGATAACCCACAACTGCTAACTGATAACTCTTCTCCTGATAGCCAAGAGCCGAGTGCCGAAAGCGACGCGAATGAAGAGGTCGTCTCGACTCGGAATGGTAACGTAGAACCTGTGGGTTCTCGATCTGTGGAAGTTGAGCTGACGCGCCTTACCAATGTGATGACAGGTTGTTTCAATCCGAGCCTTGCGCCGGACGGTAGACACCTTCTGTTTAGTGCCTACCAGAATGGAAAATATGATGTCTGTATCATGGAGATCGCCAAAACGATTGAGGAAACAATTGGGGTTTCAAGCGTGGCAGAACCCTCTGTGATTTTAACGGAGGAAGCACCAGAAAATTATAGGATTGCCAAGCGAAAATACAGTACAAGATCTTCTTTTGCCTTAGATGCGATCTTCCCGGATTTCAGTTTCGGGGCGGATGGTATCCTAAGAAGTACAGTGCAAGTCATCGGCAGCGATATGTTAGGTAACCATCGTATCGGGGTTAGCGTGATGAACCAATCCAGCTACCTTGCACCGGATTTTATCGCACAATACGGTTTTTTAACGCACCGAACCGATGTTGGCGCATTGATTTACAACTATCATGAATACCATATCTTGGGGGGTATACAGAGAAGGCGAGGGATTCTACAACGGATTACCGGGCTTGGCGCGTATGTGAATTATCCATTTGACAGATACCATCGATTTGACTTTGAGTTCTCGATGTACTCGAAACCATTCTCGTTTAACTTCCAAACGCGCGAACCTTTGGATCCATTCGACGATAGAGGTTTGCTCACAATGGGTTCCGTTGCGTTCGTTGGGGATACAACGATGTGGCGGGAGTGGGCACCTTATACGGGTTCGCGGTACCGCGTTGAACTTGAGCAATCCTTCCCGGCACTGGGTAGTGAATTGTCGCTGACGAATGTTATTTTTGATGCGCGACGTTATTTCGGTGTCGGCAGACGGTCTAACTTTGCCGCTCGGTTATTACTTGCTGGTAGTTTCGGGGCGGATAGATCCTATTTTTATCTCGGTGGAATCGATACGCTACGCGGCTATAATTATGAAGAATTGGTCGGGACACGCATCGGACTTCTCAATTTTGAAGTCCGTATCCCCTTCATAGATGTACTTCATTTCGGGTGGCCCGTCCAGTGGACGCTCGGCGGGATACGCGGAATAGCCTTCGCAGATTTGGGAGGAGCATGGTCAGATTGGCAATATGGACCGGAGAATCCTTTCAAGATATTTGTTCGCGATAAAAACCGTATTCGCCTTGAGGATGTCAAAGCCGCTATCGGTGCTGGATTGCGCTTGCAACTCGGTGTGTTTTCAGTGGACTTCGCCGCCGCGTGGCATACGGACCTGACGAGTGTGAAGCCCGGCATGAAATACCATCTCGGACTCGGACAAGCTTTTTAAGCTATTGGACGCTGGTCGCTTTCCTCCGTTGTCGGAAAGCGGTTTCCTGTTAATTTAGAGAGTAGCATGGAAGCATTAAACCTGAATTGTAGCCTGCAACAACGGCGCAGGCGGATTTCATCAACGGACTACAAAGACCGAATGATCTTTGTTTAACCGCAAGGAAAATTAAAAAATGGATTCACGAACCAAACGCTTTATTATCACTATCACTGTCCTCGCCGTTGTTGGCGGGTTAGGTGCCATCTGGGTTAACCTTTATCCCGACTTCCTATGGTTTAAGGTGGTAGACTATTTCAGCGTTTACACTAAAATTCTCACAACAAAAATCCTCGTCGGTGTAATTGTTGGGATCTGCTATTTGGCGATCCTTCTCACAAACATTGCCCTGATTTATCGATTCACACCAGCACATCTGAGTCCCGCTTTTATGGGCGGTGCAGATTTCATGGGCGATGCCTCAAGTAGTCCCGGTGATACGCGAAAACTGATTTACGGTGGGCTTACATTGCTTGCTGTTCTGTTTAGCGTCATGATGGGTTACGCCGCCAGTGATCGGTGGGAGATCTATTTACGCTACACCAATTCCGAGAATCTCATTTTCCGCGCTGCCACCCCTATTGTCGTAGACGAAAACCTCAATTCTGCCGAGATTCCTGTCTCTCAACTCGAACTCCAAGCAAAAAATATAAGAGTCGGAGATGAGGTAAATGTCCAGGTGAACGGAACAAACCAAGAGGCGCGGGTTGAAGCAATTTTGAATAACGCCATCCGTTTGAATACGGCTGTTCAGATAGAGCCGGGACAGAAAGCGTTTTTCACGTCTCCCGCACGCGATCCTATCTTTGATAAGGATGTCGCTTACTACGTCTTCAAGATGCCAGCAGAGCGTTATGTGTGCGGGACGCTTTTCGGTATTTTTATGTTAGTGACGATATTTGCAATCGTCATCTACTTTTTTCACGGGCTAATCACGGGAGATACCAGCCAGTTTCGATTCCGTCCACCTTTCAACGTGAAAGCGCATTTGTTCACGCTTGTAGGGCTGACTCTCCTATTCCGAGCGTGGAACTACCGCTTTGCTATGTTTGACCTGCTTTATACCACGAACGATGTTGTCCGTGGCGGTGGTGGATATGCCGCAATGAAGGCACGACTTCCCATATTGTATTTCTTAATTGGACTTACAATCCTGTGTGCTCTCATTTTCATCATTTCTATATTCCTCCGACGCAACACCCTCGCCTTTGGCGGACTCGCTGTGTTTCTGATTGCTGGATTCCTTGGACAAATCTATCCAGTTGCTATACAGAGATGGCAGGTTGAACCCAGAAAACAGGTATTAGAAGCAGACTATATCAACTACAACATCAAAGCAACGCTCCAAGCATACGGGCTGGCTGAGAACACTGTGACGGAGGAAGAATATCCGCTGATAGAACAACTCAGTTATGATGACATAAGAAGTCCCGAAAACGCTTCTGTTTTCAATAGTATTCGTCTCTGGGATTGGCGACCCTTGCGCAGAACTTTCCGACAACTCCAAGAATTGCGGACACAATATGATTTCAATGATGTCGATATCGATCGTTATGTCGTTGATGGTGAGATTCGACAGGTAATGCTTTCTGGGCGGGAACTCAATATCAACGAACTCCCCATCGAAATCAGAAACGACTGGTATAAGCAGACCTATACCTATACGCACGGATACGGGGCAGTTGTAAGTCCCGTTAACGAAATTGATAACGGCAAACCTAACATGTACATTCAAGGCTTGCCACCCATTGACTATGACGAGCAGTGGCAGCACCGGTTCAGCGAAACACCGGGACCTCGTATCTATTATGGTGAACGCACAGACCGCTACGTTATCGTACATCCGGAACGGAGCCAAGGACTTGAATTTGACTATCCGCAGGAGGGGCAACAATACGCTGAATATGCATATCAAGGAAAGGGCGGGGTACAACTGAACTCTTTCTGGCGTAAAATGGTGTACATGCTTAAGTTCGATAACGAAATTAACTTCGTGTTACCCGGTGAAATTGAACCGACAAGCCGAATCCTCTATGAACGAAACATCAAAAAGCGGATCCAAAAGATCGCACCCTTCTTACGATACGATGGGGATCCTTACATCATTCTCCATAACGGCAGATTGGTCTGGATGATTGATGCTTATACCATCACACACCGATATCCTTATTCCGTTTCAATGCGAGAGTTCGTCAGCGAGAGAAGACGACAGATTGCAGATGCACAGCGGGACAATGAACCGTGGGGAAACTACATCCGAAATTCTGTTAAAGTTGTTGTTGATGCTTACGACGGTACTGTCGATTTTTACGTTATGGAGCGAGAACAGGACCCGATCGCGGAATGTTATCGACAGATCTTCCCGAATCTTTTCAAGTCGTTCGAGGAGATGCCGGATGAGCTCAAAGCGCATATCCGATATCCGACATCCATGTTCCTTATCCAAGCCCGTGTCTATCGGGATTATCACATGAAAGATCCGGTAACCTTTTACGCAGGGGAAGATAAATGGGAGATCGGTAGAGAACTTTATGACAATACAGATGCCCAAACGCGACAAACTGCTCCTCCGCAACCAAGGAGTCCGTTCGCACCGCAACAGGTCCCTCAAAATTCTGGCGTAAATGGACAACCCGTTGAACCCTATTATGTCATCATCAGGCTACCGGGACAGGAACAATCGGAATTCATGTTGATGTTGCCTTTCACACCGCTCAACAAACCGAATCTGACGGCTTGGCTCGCTGCGAGATGCGACTTGCCCCAATATGGGCAGCTCCTCGTTTACCGATTCCCGAAAGGGAAGCAGGTCGCAGGACCGATGCAGGTGGAGAACTTTATTAGCCAAGAACCGGAGATTTCACAGCAAATTAGCCTCTGGAATACGCAGGGGTCCCGCGTCTTACGCGGAAATCTGTTGATTCTGCCGATGAATAACTCACTCCTCTATGTTGAACCGATCTATATACAATCCGAAGATGAAAAAACCGCTATTCCCGAATTACGGCGGGTCGTCATCGGATATGGGAACGAAGTCGTATGGGGTGAAAGTCTTGAGGAAGCGCTCGTCAAGATGTTCGGACAGGGAACAGAGTTCCAGACCGCCTCTGCAACAACCATAACTGACGACATTAGCGCAGTTGATGTTGGGACAGATCAGACCTCGCTGTCAGGACTCATTGATCAAGCAAACCGTTATTTCAATGAGGGACAGAGTGCATTACGTACTGGTAATTGGACGGAATATGGACGGTATCAGCGACTCTTAGAGGAAACTTTACGTCAGCTTGAAGGAAATATACCCGAATAGTTATCAGTCACAAGAGGCGTTGTTAAACGAAGACCTCTTAACTGGTAACTGATAACTGAAAGGGTTGCGTAGCAACCCGTGCTGAAAACTATTAAAGGAGGTGAAACAGATGGCTCTCGATTGGAAACCACGGCACCGGGACATGATTATCGGGGATATCCCTTGGTTAGCCAGAATCAGTGATAAAGCCAATGCAAAACTGCAGGGTATTCTCGGTGAATATATTTACCCGTGACCGCAAGATAAGATGTTCCTGGAGGAACACAAGGTCAGTGCTGAGGACTTCACTGAGATGGTGAAAAATAATCCCTCAGATGACGAAATGATTGCCGCTATGAAGAAATTGGATTCCTAACTATCGAAATCTATAGGCGTCTCGCCCCTACTGGGTGCTTAAAAGGAATCCCTGCTTGAACCCCGTAGGGGTGACATGTCTATACGAATTAAAAATGGATTTAACAAAGTACCGAGATCAAATCAACGAGATTGACGACCAGATTTTAGCACTGTTACAGAAACGGGCTGAGGTTTCCAAGCGGGTCGGTGCGGTGAAAGCAAAAACAGGCATTGCAGAGGTCTATGTTCCGCATCGGCAGAAGCAGATTATTGAACGTTTGAAGGAACAAAATCACGGCAGGTTCCCAGAATCCGCACTTGAGGCGATCTGGACCGAGATTTTGTCGGCGTCCCGTTCCTTGCAGGATCCAGAGCGGGTAGCCTTCCTCGGACCGGTTGGCAGTTTCGGACACTTGGCGGCTCTATCTCACTTCGGTACCTCAACAGAGTTTATTCCCGTCCGCCCACAGGTTGACATTTTTACTGAGGTGGAATCTGGTAGAGCGGACTACGGTGTGGTGGCTATTGAAAATTCAGCACAAGGCACTGTGCGTGATGTTTTGGAACGCTTCCAGCGCACGCCGTTGTGGATTTGCGCAGAGACATTCCAGCCGATAAAACAGCATCTTTTATCAAAGTCCCTGCTCACGGAAATTCGGTGTGTCTACTCGCATCCGCAACCTTTCGCGCAATGTAAGACATGGCTAAAGCGACATCTCGGTGGTGCTGAGCAGATCGAGGTCATTAGTACATCTGAGGCGGCGGAACGCGCTGCACAAGAACCGTCATCAGCTGCCATTGCAAGTGAACTTGCGAGCGAAATTTATCAGGTTCCAATCGCCGCAAACTCTATTATGGATGATCCTGATAACACAACACGCTTCTTTGTGATCGGGAAGCACATCCCGGATCCAAGTGGGTATGATCGGACTTCGCTGTTTTTTGCAATTCCGGACAAGGTTGGGGCACTACACCAAGCCTTGGGTATTATAGAGAAGGCGCAATTGAATCTGAGTTATTTAGAATCTTTGCCGTCGCGTGCCAAACCGTGGGAATATATTTTCTTTACGGAGATGGAAGGGCATATCACTGACGAAAGTGTCATCGTGGCGCTTGAGCGTCTTGAAGAATTATGTCGGCATGTCAATGTCCTCGGATCCTATCCACGCGGAACCTTTTAATTTTTCCTTGCGGAGAAACGAACGGAGAGGCACTTGAAATTCTTAACCCACCTGACCGAACCGCAAGGTAAAATTAAAGAGCAGATTCATGCGCGGGCAAACGACCTTGGATTTGAACTCGTCGGAATCACACCTGCCACGCAGAGTGAAACGATTGCACGGTATCGGCAGTGGATAGAGAGCGGTTACGCCGGGAAAATGGGTTATCTTGAAAAGCATCTCTCCCTTAAGACAGATGTCCGTCAACTACTATCAGAGGCGAAATCTGTTATTAGCCTCGCGATGAACTATTATACGCTTGATCCACCGGAGGCACTCGCACAGGATCCGGGACGTGGACAGATCTCCCGCTACGCGTGGGGTGATGATTATCACGAACTTATTCGCGAACGTCTTTTGGAACTTGTCACTTTTATCAAGCAGACCGCTGAAAGCGAATTACGAACCCGTATATGCGTTGATACCGCACCTATTATTGAAAGGGAGTATGCACAGCGGGCAGGCATCGGGTGGATCGGCAAAAATACGAACTTGATTCATTGGCGTTCCGGTTCTTGGTATTTTCTCGCGGAGGTACTCGTCAGCGTCGCATTGGAATCCGACACGCCGGATCTGCGAGGAAGTTGTGGCACTTGCACACGCTGTATTGAAGCATGCCCGACAGACGCAATTATCGAACCGAATGTGCTTGATTCTCGGCTTTGTATTTCTTATCTGACAATCGAATTAAAGGAGAGCATACCGAAGGCACTTCGTCCCAAGATCGGGAACTTGATTTTTGGCTGCGACATCTGTCAAGAAGTCTGTCCGTGGAACAGTAAAGCGGTACCGACGATCGAACCGGCATTCCAACCGCGCGATGGAAACCTCGCACCTGAGTTACTCTCGCTTGTTGATATGACGCAGCAGGAGTTTAGCCGACGATTCAAGCGGAGTCCAGTCAAACGCGCGAAACGTCGAGGATTCTTGCGGAATGTGCTCGTTGCCATCGGTAATTGGCGGGCACAGCGTGCTGTTCCGGCACTCGAAGGGGCGTTAGCCGATCACGAACCTTTAGTTCGGGGACATGCCGCTTGGGCATTGGGAAGAATCGGAGGCGAAACTGCCAAACGCATATTGCAAACACGACTCACCGTTGAGACGGATCAGGATGTTATCACTGAAATTCAAGACGCGCTCTTAGAGACAAAGCGATTATCAAGGAGAGATGAAAAAAATGCGTGAAACAAATGGACATCAAATCCCGGCACCTGGTGCTGGCACGAATGGACTCGCATGGCACGAAACATCGCTCTGGAGTGTTGAGGGGGTTGGACCCATCCACAAAATCAACCCTGAAACTGGCGAGGTTGAACTAACGCTTACACCTCCTTATCCCGGTAGTTCTGGCATAGAGTCGGACGGCGAGCATCTCTGGTATAACAGTATATGGCAACAAACCTTTTACAAACTCACAATTCCTGAATTGGAGGTCGTTACGACGTTCCGATCGCCCGGGGAAGGACCGCACGGATTGGCATGGGATGGGGAACACCTCTGGAGTGTTGACATGAATACGAGTCGGTTCATAAAACAGTGTCCAGAAACCGGTGAAATCCTTGCTGAGTTTCAGACACCGGGAGGTCGCGCACACGGGCTTGCATGGGATGGAGAAGCACTTTGGAACGCCGATACAAACGACCATATCGTTTACCGAATCCATCCCGAATCGGGTGAAGTGCTCAATAGCGTTGCATGTCCAAGTGAACCGCATGGGCTTACTTGGGATGGCACGGCGTTATGGTACGGCGAAGATAAGGCAAAAAAGATTCATAGACTCAGCATATCAGACTAACGTCGACCGGCAGTCCTGTCCAATGGTTATCGGTTAAGAGAGGCGTTTGCCAAACGAAAGTGTCTTAATTGACGACTTTAACCATCAACTCGACTCCGATACAAGACAGCAAAGCACGAGTTGGTGGTTAAAACGATTTTTCTAAAATTATGCACCCTTTTTGTCTATAAATTGTGTCACTTTAAATAAGGACAAGGAAGGCTTATTACGATAGAATCAAGAAAAAATGTGACGAATCAAAACAATTCACCTTAACTCATGCCTGTTTTTGTCGGTTCAGTGCATCAGGTAATGTTCAATATTGTCCCGCAAGCCCACACGCGGCTTGGGAAAGGAAAGAGAATTGAAAAAATTACAAATAACCATACTAACCCTATTCTTCGGGATTGGGTGGGTCATGCAAAGCAGTGCCGACCGGGTGCAACTCAACACGAGTGCTGCTGTCCTCCAAGACAATCTCGGTGCGAGTGTAGGTATCAGTGGTGATTATGCGATCGTAGGTGTTCCAAAAGATGACAACGACCACGGCGTGAATGTTGGATCGCTCCAAGTTTTTCTTCGCACTGAAACTGGGTGGGTTCAACATCAGAAACTGACCGCCAGCGACGCAGCAGGTGGAGACTTATTCGGCACGACACTTGCAATGAGTGGCGATTACGTCATTGTTGGTGCGCCAAGAAAAGACGGGGTCGGAAGAAACTCCGGTGCCGCTTATGTTTTTAGGCGACAAGGGACTGAATGGGTAGAGCAAGCCAAACTCCTTGCGTCTGACGAAATGCGTGCCGACTATTTCGGTATCTCGGTGGCGATTGATGGAGATACCGCCCTCGTTGGCGCGCATCGGACGAACGAACCCTTAGCCGATTGCGGTACCGTCTACGTTTTTGAGAGGACTGGGGAAAATTGGAATCAGACAGCCAAACTTACTGCGCCGGATCCCGACAGTTTCGCATACTTTGGATTTTCCGTTGGGATTAGTGGAAACACCGCTATTATTGGTGCGACTCGTGACGATGAAGCCGGGATTGATGCCGGTGCTGCTTATATTTTTGTCCGGAGCCAATTCGGATGGGCACCTCAGGCGAAACTTTTCGGGAACAACACCGAAGCGGATGATAACTACGGATACGCAGTCGATGTTGATGGGGATTTTGCCATTGTGACCTCTCCTAAAAACAGAGGTGAGGGTTCTGCATACATCTATAAGCGCGAAGGAACCGTATGGGAGCAAAAAAGAAACCGCGTTCGGCTTCGTATGATTCCGATTGATCCCGATGGCGCGTCTGGTTTCGGTATTTCTGTTGACATCAAGGGGGATACAGCAATCATTGGCGCGACAGGGGGGAACGTTGGAGCGGATGTCGTGGGAGCGGCGTATATCTTTACACAAAATGAGCCACCGTTTTGGAACCAGCACACAAAATTAGTCGCAGCCGATAGAGCCGGTGGGGACCAACTCGGATTTGCTGTCGCGATCGGTGAAAATGAAGTGATTGCCGGCGCACCACGGCACAATGCCGGTGGGTTATCCTCCGGTGCCGCATATATCTTTCAACAAAGAGAGGATGCTTCGTGGGTAGAGAGCGGCAAGTTGAGTGATGGTGAAACCGCTTCAGAGGATCAGTTCGGCGTATCTGTTGCCATAAGCGGCAACTTTGCTATCTCCGGTGCACAACAAGACGATGACATCGCACCTAACGCCGGTGCCGCGTACATCTTTGAACGTAGCGGCATTCTCTGGCTACAGCGCACAAAACTCACCACTGGCGACGCAAAGGCGGGGGATCTGTTCGGAAATGCTGTTTCAATGGATGGCACGACGGTCCTTGTTGGCGCACCCGGTGTTGATGACGCAGGACCCGAAGCCGGTGCCGCTTATGTTTTTGTGCAGGTCGGCGAGGAGTGGATTCAACAGGCAAGATTGATCGGGGACGACCTCGAAATCTTTGATCGGTTCGGGTCAGCCGTCTCCGTACACGGAGATACTGCTATCATCGGGGCACACGGGAAAGACGAAGTCGGCACGGATTCTGGTGCCGCATACGTCTTTGTCCGGAGTGGAGCTTCTTGGACACAACAGGCGAAACTGACACACCAAGCGGCTGTACCGGGGGATCTGTTCGGCTTTGCTGTGGGTGTGTATGAAGATAACGCTCTGGTTGGTGCCTATCGAAGTGACGCAGCGGGACCAGATTCAGGTGCCGTCTATCTCTTTACACGCAATGGTCGTACATGGACACAAGACCTTCTACTTATTCCAAATGATATTAGTATCGGAGACGAATTCGGTTACTCTCTCAATCTAACCAAAGGTGCCGCTATCATCGGTGCTCCTAAAGAAGATAGAAACATTGATGATCTCGGAGCCGCTTATGTTTTTGTGGAGACGCGAGATTCTTGGGTACAACAGGCAAAGTTAACCGCATCCGATGGCGATACTGGAGATGAATTCGGCTCAGCTGTCGCAATTCATGAAGATACTGCGATCGTTGGCGCATGGAAAGATAACCATCCCATGCCTGATCCGCGTGGCGATCCAACAGTCCAGATTGACAGAGGTTCGGCTTACTCCTTCCTACGCGATGGGTTATCTTGGGTAGAGAAACGCCGAATTGAGGCTGCTGGTGCAAACCGGTCGGACCTTTTTGGGTCATCTGTTGCAATCAGGGGCTCTTTTGCTATCGTCGGGGCATCAGGTAGCGACAATGCCGGTGGTAACTCAGGCTCCGCGTTTATCTATAATCCAATTGATCTTGGGTTCCGCGCTGCGGATGTCCCTTTCTCTGTGGATCCAGATTCACATGCACTCTCGATGCTCGGATATATTAAACAGACAACAATTCTTCAGAATTATCCGAATCCTTTTAACCCAGAGACGTGGTTGCCCTACGATCTGGCAGAGGAGGCGGAAGTTATCCTGAAAATCTATGATGTCCGTGGAGGACTTGTACGCCAATTGAATATTGGGTTACAGGAACCGGGCAGGTATCGGAGCCAAGAGAAAGCGGCGTATTGGGATGGGAAAGACCAATATGGAACACAGGTCGCGAGCGGTGTCTATTTTTACACGTTTACCGCTGGCGATTTCCAACGCACCCGCCGAATGGTAATTCTAAAGTAACCCCTTCTAATAGGCGCGCTGCTATGAAGATTAAGTAGTATTTGTAGGAGCAAGCTGTGCTCGCGATTCTTCATGGAAACGCGCCGAATGGGAAAAGTGGAGCCAAACACCAAATGAACCAAAGTACTGGCTATGATGATTTACAAGATCATATCCCTCAACTAAAAGCACCTGCAATCGAGACATGGGAAAATCAGTATAGCCACCGAGATTACACGATTGAGATTACCAACTTAGAGTTCACTGCGGTATGTCCTAAAACGGGACTCCCGGATTTCGCAACCCTCTGTATTACTTATGTGCCGGATCAGAAGTGTGTCGAACTGAAATCGTTGAAGGAGTACTTCTTTTTTTATCGAGATGTCGGTATCTTCCATGAGCACGTCGTGAATAAGGTGCTTGAGGATTTTGTTGAAGCGTGCCAACCGCGGAGGGCAGAAGTTGTCGGGGACTTTAACATCCGCGGCGGCATCAAAACGGTCGTGCGTGCGACTTATCAGGGGTAAGGTTATTGGTTGAGAGGGCTTCTTTAGCACCAAATCCGTAGCTTGCAACAACGGCGCAAGCGGATATACGGAAAGGCACTTCAAAGTTCAAACCTGCCTCACCGAACCGCAAGGAAAGCTTAAAATATTGGGACGGAACGACCGATCCGTGCGGATTCGTAGAGCGCATCGAAGATTTTCGCGACGTTCAACACCTCTTCAGCAGGCACGGGAGACGGTAATCCCTCTCGAACAGCCGTATGGAACGATTCAAATTCACTCGGTAACCCTGTGAGGAGTTTCGGGGTATAATTCACCATCTCATCTTTTTTATCGAGATAAATCTGAAGCGGTTCATAGGTCGCACCCGCTAAATCTCCCATAAAGAACGTCCCGCCGATGTTCTCAATATGCGATGCCCACGCCGTTTCTAAGGTCACCGTCAATCCGCCCTCAAAACGAATGGTTCCCATCGCGAAATCTTCCACCTCAAATTCTTCAGGATCCCATTTCCCCCACGGGTTGATGACGTTCTCTTTGTGTCCGAACTTTGTTGTCGTCATTCCGAACGCCTCAATCGGTTTCGGAGAACCGATCATCCAGAGCAATACATCAAGGATATGAACGCCGATATCGATCAGGGGTCCGCCGCCTGCAATGGCTTTACTGAGAAAAGATGGTGAAGCGGGAACCCCACGTCGTCGCATCGCCATTGCACGGGCATAATAGATGTCTCCAAAGAAGCCTTCGTCATAGAGTTTGCGTAGGGTGCGCGCCTCAGCACGAAACCGAGATTGTAACCCGATCTGTAGAACTTTGCCGCTTGCCTTTTGTGCATCCACCATTGCTTGTCCGTCAATAGCATTAGCAGCGATCGGCTTTTCACAGATGACGTGTTTTCCCGCGTTCAAGGCTGCAATGGTCGGACCTGCGTGGAAGTTGTTCGGCGTACAAACGCTCACCGCGTCCAACTCGTCCATCGCCGCTAATTCCTCGTAATCGCTGAAAACGTGCGGAATGTCGTGCTTTTTGGCAAATGCTTTCGCACGGGCTTCGTCGATATCACATGCTGCGATAATCGAAACGCCTTTGACACCTTTATGACCCGGAAGGTGTTTACCTCCGGCAATCCCACCACAACCAACAATACCTACCTTGATTTCTTTCATCTTTATTCCTCTTTCGTTTATTTTAAATTGCCACGACTTGCGGAGCTTGTTCCAAGTTCAAATTATGCGCCGATGCCCATTCTGAACCAGCCCAGTGGACGCCGTTCGGATCGCGCCTGCCTTGTGTGTCTATCGATGCACCGAGAAACTGTCTGCCGAGATCGTCCAGATTTTCCACCAGTGTTTCATTTGGTTGTAGGCTATCGTTGTAATAGCGCAGATAATGATCCGGCTTAATCCAGCGATAATGGTACCCGTAGATAACGACCTTAGAGATATTCTCTCTGAAGTTCAGTCCCGCCGCATGATAAATACGACTTTCAAACAGAAACGCATCTCCTGCGTGGAGGAGCGGTTCATCATACACAGGCGGGTCAACATCGCCTTCGCGGATACCCAACGGTTTACTCAGTTTATGGCTCTTTCGGATAAACCACGTCGCACCTGAGTTCGGTACGCTGAAGTCCGTTAAACAGTAGCCTACCTTCAAGCCGACGCGTGGGCAGCCTGCGTGCCCAACGTCCAGATGCACACCGACGTCTCGATGCCAATTGCGGTTGTCGGGTGTTTCAGGTGCCTGTGGGTGTTTGTGGATGAGTGCCGTGTTCGTGATATGGATATTTGTACCGAGCAGTTGCAGAATCAATGGCACTGCTTTCGACTGTGTCGCAAGGTCAGCGAATGCGGATTCTTGTACCAATCCGTCCCGCCGATGTGCATAATAGTTGTGATACTCAAACGATTCCATAAGCCGGTCACCTGCCTCGGTCAGACGTTGAATCATCTCGTCATCAATTGCTGAGCGTACAATGAGGTAACCGTTCTCTTCAAAGTCTTGGCGTTGTGTCTCTGTCAATTGAACAAATTCCATTTTTTAATTATTCCTTGGGGTTCGATCAGTTGGTTTCGTACTTAACGTTCTTTTCCGTATATCCGCTCTCCATTTCATTACGAACTGCGCGTTTTCTTTAGTGGGAGGAAACTCCGATTCCCGACTTTTCGGATAAGTCCGACGAAGCCGTAAAACTGAATAGTTGACTCCATCCTGATAGAGTCTTGATAGACATTTAGGAATATGCTATCATAAACGCAAAACGATGTCTATTGCAATAATTAAAAAAATGAGAGTGAATATTCTTTGCCTTTCTTTCGTAATTTTCCTATCGATAGCGTGTCTTGCACCAGGGGAAGAGGGAGACCCACCGGACGAGGCAACACTCGCCTATGAGGTAGGTCTGCAAGCCCTTGATCGGAAAAAGGATCACGATGCTTTTGCGGCGTTTCAGCGGGCAGTAAAATTGGACCCAACCCACACTGAAGTGCACTATCAACTCGGGGTGCTTTACGGCAAACAATCGCAATGGAAATCAGCCATTGATATGCTCCAGACTGCGATTCGCCTCACACCCGATTTCGCTGACGCACACGTTCGTCTTGGCGAGGCACATCTTATCGGCATGGCGAGTGCTAAAGATGCCATTGAACCCTTGAAACGCGCCCTACAGTTGCAGCCTGATCTCTCACGTGCGCGAAGGCTTTTAGGCGACGCATACCTCCGACAGAACCGAATCGACGATGCAATCCACCACCTTAAACAGTTAGTAAAGGATAGTGAAGCCCGTTACCTCCTCGGTCTGGCACACTTCCAAAAAGAGGATTTCACGCAAGCCATACCGCACTTTGAGACGGTTATCAAGCGCGAAAGTCGACATGCAAAAGCGTATTTCAATCTTGGGAATTGTTATCTCCGTACGGGAAAAGTCGCCGAAGGACGCGCCGCACTCCGCACGTTTGAGAAACTCACGCGTGAAGAGGAACAATTGGCATCGCTACAGCGTTTGGTTCATAACGATCCACAGCGTCTTCAGCCTCGTTATGAACTCGCGGAGTTGCATATAAAGAGAACGGAATGGGAGCTTGCTACGGCGGAACTTAAAGCGTGTCTCGCCATTGCGCCGCACGATGAGAAAGCATCTGAATTGCTCGGGTACGTCTACCTACAAACAGAGGCGTATCCAGAGGCACTTGAGGTCTATGGGGGTCTCGTTGAAACACACCCAGAGAGCGCGATATATCGGAATAGTCTCGGTATTGTCTATATGATGCAA
Organism: Candidatus Poribacteria bacterium; assembly: GCA_965208635.1. Taxonomy (GTDB): domain Bacteria; phylum Poribacteria; class WGA-4E; order WGA-4E; family WGA-3G; genus WGA-3G. Next base: position 1,357,294 of record OZ242349.1, on the reverse strand, counting down.
AAAAGGCCTCGGCAGGCGATCGCTCAGTTTGAAGCCGCGACACGCCTCGGCGCAACGAACCCCCAACTTTACCGAAACTTGGCGAATGCCTATCGACAGATCGGAGAACAGGCGAAAGCGGAACAGGCATATCGGCGTTACCGCCTTTTAAACGATTGAATCTGAGTCGCTGCGTCCATTGTCCTTGCGGATTCCCAATTGCGAACAGACCTTTCATAACCTAAAGTAGGTTTCTTAACTTAACCGAAAACCATCGTGGAACGATGCCCAGATTCAATAAATTAAAAACCAATATTCGACCCATATGGTTGAGGAAAAAGAGTTTACAGCAGGAAGAGCGTGCCGACGTGTGTGTTATCGGTTCTGGTGCGGGGGGTGCTGTCGTCGCGAAGGAGCTCGCTGAAGCCGGACTCTCGGTAATTATTTTAGAAGCAGGGGAAAATCACGATCCAAGTACCTTCGGCAATTACGAACCCGAAATGCTGCGTCGCCTTTTCTGGGAAAGCGGTTTGCGGTGTACACGGGACAACGCGATTATCATTTCGCAAGGCAAAGGCGTTGGCGGTTCAACGGTCCATAATCTCTGTTATGCGGTCCGGCCAGCCCAAGCACTCTTATACAAGTGGCAGGTCCCAGAGATTTGGTCCCACTTCGATCAGGTGGAACAGGCTCTCGGTGTTACGCAGATGCAAGAAACAGACGTAAATCTATTGAATGCTGTCATCCGTCATGGGTGTGAGGCAATGCGGTGGCGTGGTGCCCTTCAGAGACACAATCGCGGCGACTGCCCTACGTGTGGCGTTCAGTGTCTTTTTGGATGTCCTGTTTCCAAAGCAGCACAAAACGAGTCGAGAGGAACGGGCAAGCAGAGCATGGCGGTTACGTATATCCCGTTGGCACTTGCCGCAGGGGCGAAACTCTACAGCGACTGCATGGCTGAGAAAATCCACGTGGAAAAAGGGCGAATCGTTGGTGTTTCCGCGCAGGTGCCCTCGGGCAAACTACATGTGCAAAGCGATATAGTGGTACTCGCCGCCGGAGCTATCAACTCGCCACAACTTTGGTTAAAAAGCCGACTTTCCAATATAAATCAACGGGTCGGAAAAAATCTCCATCTGCATCCTGCTGCCTTTGTCGGCGGTATCTTTAACGAAACGATTGACGGACATCTCGGCATCCCGCAAAGTTACTATATTGATCAGTTTCTGGATATGAAACGTCTACCGGACAGCGGTTATCTGCTCATGCCGGCTTTCGGTTCACAGATGATAGTCGCGGCGAGTCTACCGGGTTTCGGTGAAGATCATCGAGAATTGATGGGACGCTATCGCCATATCGCCGCGCTTCTCGTTCTTTTGCATGACAGAACAACCGGACGGGTATCGATAAATTATAAAGGTTCTCCGAACATTGCCTACCGACTGCGTCGATCGGATAGAAAGGTATTGGTGGAAGGGATAATCAACGCCGCTCGACTCCTTTTCGCCGCAGGAGCAACGGAAATCCTGATGCCTTACACGCAACACTTCCCGATTAAAACGGAGGCTGACCTTGAGATTATCCGCCAACGCGGTATCGTGCTAAACGACATCATGTTGGCTTCCAGTCATCCGCAAGGCACCCTTCAGATGGGCGAAAATCCGAACAGAAGTGTCGTTAATCTTTCAGGGGAATCTCACGCCGTGAAAGGCTTATTTGTTGCCGATGCGAGTCTCTTTCCAACCTCTGTCGGTGTACCACCGACCTTGACGATCGCTGCGCTCGCTACGCATGTTGCCCGTCGGATAACAGAAAGCGGTATCGTGTAATGGAATCCCTGACGTTCCGAATTCACCACAAAAAATGATTGAGTCTATTCCATATCTTCCGCTTGGTAATTTCCCAACACCCGTGGTGCATCTTTCAAACCTTGAACGTGCCCTCGGTTTCAAGTCGCTCTGGATAAAAAGAGATGATCTCAGTGGTCCCTTAGGTGGTGGTAACAAAGTCCGCAAATTGGAGTACATGTTCGCAGCAGCGCAGGCATCCCCCAACGGAGAGGAGAAAAAAACGCTCTTTACGATCGGTCCAACAGGTTCCAACCACGTCCGAGCGACAGCCGTTTATGGACGAGCATCGGGTTTTCGAGTAGAGTGCTTACTCTTTAAGCAACCGCCGACTGAGTATTCTGAAGCAAACTATCGCACGACTTGTGAAAATGCCTACCGAGTCTACGAAGTGAAGCGTATGAGCACGATGTTCGCTCGTTACGCCTATGAACAGATGAAAACGGTTCTTGGAATAGGAGAGGAACGCTACTTCATTCCAGCGGGAGGTTCTTCGCCACTCGGTTCCGTCGGTTATGTGAAAGCGGTTTTAGAACTGAAGTCCCAAATTGAGGCGGACCTTTTGCCAGAGCCTCGATTTATCTTTGTGCCGGTAGGCACCTGTGGGACCATCGCGGGCTTGATCGTCGGTGTGCGACTCGCGGGCTTGCGCACCCAAATCGTCGGTGTCCGTGTTGCTGACGCAGTGGTAGCAAATTCGTGGTCAATCTCCCGTATGGTGCGCCGTATCCTGCGTCTCATCGGCGCGGTGGATGCTCACGACATCAAACACACACGCCGTGTTGAGCTTTGGCACGGCGATTTTGGAAAAGGGTATGCTATCCCAACGGAAGCCGGCGCGCGTGCAGTCGCAATGATGGCTGAACATGAAGGCATCACGCTTGAGAATACGTACACGGGCAAGACCTTAGCAGGGATGACCCACTACATAAAAGAGCAGGGATGTGAAGGCGAACATGTCCTGTTCTGGAACACGTATGGCACAACGTGAAAATCAATCGGTAGATGCGGTTTGTAACCGCATCGGATTCCAGATAAACACCATTAGCTAAATTATAGTTGCCAGACGAAAACTTGATAGACTCAGCAAAATAGTGTATAATTCGATTCCAAACCCAAAAGGAAAAATATATGGAAAACGAGAATGGAAAACCCGGTTTTGTTCGCGCGGACATGCCTATAATCGACTGCGACCTCCACAATCGGCTCCCGTCACATCAGATGCTCTACCCGTACTTACCCGATTACTGGTGCGACTATTGTGAGGAATCCGGCTTCCCTGGACCCGATGCGGACGACTATCCTGACGGTGTCCCGACTTCATCACGACCGGAAATCATACATCCTTCAGAAGATCGTCCCGCATCGGATTTAGCACTCCTACGTAAGCACGCACTTGATTACTGGGAAGTCGAATACGGGATACTCACCTGTGGCTATCGCGTCCAGAGCGTACACAACGAAGACTTCGCAGCGGCACTCGCTTCGGCGATCAACGATTGGCAGATTGAACATTGGCTGGATCCTGAACCCCGCCTACGCGGTTCATTGATTGTGCCAAGCCAAAACCCAGAACTCGCTGCAAGGGAAATTGAGCGTCTGGGAGGACATCCGGGGTTTGTACAGGTCATGCTACCTGCCCGATCACAAGCACCTTACGGCAATAGGCGTTATCATCCGATCTACGCCGCGGCTGTCCGTCATGGATTGGTAATCGGCATCCATTACGGCGGTGCACCCGGACTACCACCAACCTCCGTGGGATGGACCTCGACCTATCTGGAGGAATACGTCGGTATGTCGCAGGTGTTTCAGGCACAGGTGTTGAGTCTCGTCTCAGAAGGCATCTTTGAGGTATTTCCCGACTTACGCGTCACACTCATCGAAACGGGTGTCACCTGGATGCCATCGCTCATGTGGCGATTCGATAAAGAGTGGCGCGGTTTACGACATCTGACCCCTTGGGTCAAACAACCTCCATCGGCATATATCCGTCAACACATGCGCATGACGCTCCAACCCATTGATGCCCCGCCAACCGCGCCAGAACTCCTTCAGATTGTCGGTCAACTCGATTCCGAGGATATGTTGATGTTTTCGAGTGACTATCCGCACTGGCATTTCGATACACCCGACGAAGCCTTCCCTATGCAGTTACCCCAATCGTTATCACGCAAAATCTTGTCCGAAAATGCGAAGGAATTCTATCGCTTTTGAGCGTGTACTGAGTGTTGCCCACTAAAATGCATTTCCGAGTAGTTTCTGTGTATTCCTCACAATTGGCGATTTAGCGAGTTTCCTACCCAATTCCCCCAGAACTCCTTTTATAGTAAAGCCCGAAAAATATGTAGACGGTTGTTCAGCGAACGAGGGGAACACCCCAGCAAAAACACCCTACCACTGCTGGCGAGGTTTCTAACCTCGCCCATTATGTCAATGTCCAAGTAAATTATGGGCTTTATTATAATTAATTCCATATCTCATTCATTTTTTTTTCAGATTATGCACGTTTTCCATGCCAAAAGCGTATCTTTAATTATAAAAACCCAAGTTGCTATTCACAAATTTTCGACATTTCAACAAGGTGTTCAGGTAATTTCCCCACCCCGTAGGGGTGCTATGTCTATAGAAACTCGGTATTGAAAGACGCGACCTATCCAATCTATTCATGAATCATGGAGTATCCTGATGGAAAGAGAAGACGATATTCAACTCATTCGTAGAATTTTATCAGGCGACGATACGGCATTTGAAACCTTAGTTCAAAAATACCAAGGATGTATTCATGCCCTTGCGTGGCGGAAGATCGGGGATTTCCACATCGCTGAAGAAATTACGCAAGACACTTTTCTCCAAGTCTACAAGAACCTCTCGCAGTTAAGGAATCCGAATCAACTCTTAGGTTGGATGTATGTCATTGCCAATCGACTTTGTCTTAAATGGCTCGAAAAGAATAAATCTGTTATGCAATCGCTGGAGGACACACCTGTGGAAGAAATCGAGAGATCCTCTTATACACATCACATATCAGAACAGCGAGAAACAGAGCGCACCGAGCAGCACCATGAACTCGTCAAAAAACTGCTCGCAAAACTCCCGGAGAGTGAACGCACAGTGGTGACACTCTATTACCTCGGTAAAATGACGACTAAGGAGATTAGCAAATTCTTAGGTGTATCCGTGAACACGATTACAAGCCGGCTCCAGCGAGCGCGAAAGCGTTTGCAAGAACAACAGGAAGCGTTAATTCAGGAGGTTCTCGGCGGCGTACAAATACCAACAAGTGTCATTGAGAATATCATGCGGCAGGTCTCTGAGATTAGCCCTGCACCAACTCCGGCTCCTAAACCGTTCCTCCCATGGATGGCTTTAGGTGCAGCTGCGGTTTTGATTGCCTTGCTGCTCGGCGCGAGCAACCGATACCTCACCCGTTTCCAGAAGCCGTATAGTTTTGATGCAAAATCTGAACCCACGATTGAAATCGTTGATACCCCAATCATTCTTGATATAGTAGCGAAACCCGCTGTGCGAAATCAAGCTGGACGGGATACCAGTCCCGGTAAAGCCAGCCGTGCCGGCACACACGTTTCTAATGCAACCTCAACATCTGCTACGATGGAGAATTTCACTAAGTTCTCTACCGCACAATGGTCGCAGGGAAACGGACCGCCAGCGGGTCCTGTACACAATATTTTTGCTGCATCTGACGGGACTGTTTATGCTGTCATACAAACAGGGATATACAGATTGACAGTGGATGCGACTGGGTGGACCCGCGTCGACACGAGTGTTCCAATTGGCGAATCTTTGATGCCAATGGCGGAGCATAATGGTACGCTTTATATTGTTGCTGCCGATGAGATATTTGCTTCAGATAACAGAGGGGAGGCATGGAGGACCCTCGGTCCCCGACCCTCGGGAAATGCCGTTGAACTTGTCATTACAGATGCCGAACAGGTGTCCAGTTCACAAGTAGCTATTACGATGTATCTCGCACTGAGAGATGAAGGGATTTTCCAATCCACAGATGGTGGGGCGCGCTGGCGTCCTCTAAACGATGGATTAACAGCAGAAAAAATTTCCGCAATGACTGCTGTTGAAAAAACAGTGTTTGCGGGGACGGAGAACGGTCTCTACCGCCTCGATTCAGGGGTCTGGGAAAAACTGCCATTGGATACATCGGGGTCCGTCTGTTCCTTGGCAGTCTCTGGAACTGATCTTTATGTTGGGATAGGTTCTGAGCTGCTGGTAAGGTTAACACCGGCGGAGATATTACAGCAGGTACCACAGGAAGATAGGTTGAATTTTTTCAAAATATTCCATTCGACTGACTTGGGAACATCGTGGACTGAAATAAAATTTCGAAGTGGACATATCAAAACTATACCCGCAGGTATAACGGTTTTAGCAAAGGGTAAAACGCTCTTGGCATTGAGTTCCAAGCAATATCGTTCAACAGATGGCGGACAAACATGGACAGCACTTGAAATGGATCCTAATTTTGTGGGCACGAGTCACCTTCCAGTTGTAATGGTTAACGAGAAAACGTTCTACAAAGCGAATGCAGGGGGCATTCACCGCACGACGAATGGTGGGACATCATGGCATATCTTTATGAATGGGGTGATGGGAACTGTTATAAAGGATCTCGTCGCGTTTAACAATAGTTTATACGCCCATACAGGTTATGACGTTTACCAATCGACAGATGGCGGAGGGGCTTGGAAAAAACTGTGGAATCATGAGCGGGAAGCTGTCCTTAACATCCCCACTACCAGGTCGATTATTGCGCCAAAATTGATACCTGTTCGTGACATTCTTTATTCTCTTGCAGGTCCAGAAACCGGCGTAGACAATGTGGGAATTTTCCGTTTGTCGACTGGTAGAGACACGCTCATTCCAGTTCGAGATGTCCCAATTTTTGATCGTAGAAAAATCGGCTATGAAAAATTTTATTATAAGTCAGAAGATAGAGAGTATATTCGTACGTTTCGTCTAAAAACGGAGACTGCTGCGGCGAGTCGTGATACCTTTTATGTAGAATACGCAGGTGAGCTCTACAAATGGAAAATAGGTGATCCAGAATGGATAAGCACTGGGTTAGTAGACGATGGTTATCAATATGATGAGAAATTCGGAGAGGGATTCAAATTAGGGGTTTTAGGAGAAACCGTCTACGTAGGAAAGCGGGAGGGTGAGCTGTTTCAATCGCTGGATGAAGGGGAGAGTTGGAGAGATATCACACCAAACCTGCCGCTCCGCTTCACGCGCTTCAACGATATGGTCTTTGTAGGCTCAACTCTTTACGTCGCAACAGATGATGGCGTCATGGTCTCCCAAACTGGGGAACAGTGGCACGTGCTAACTGATAACGCAGGAGAGCGTCCCATTATAGATAGGTTTGCTGTAGATGGGGACAAGGTTTACAGTATCGGCGGTGCGGGGGTCTACCGCTTGGATGCCCGTAATCGATGGAAACAGATTTCTGCAGACGTGCCGGATGAAATTCGGTCTCTCGCTATTAGTAACGATAAACTCTATAGTATCGTCGGCAGACAGGGTATATTTCATACGTCCCTGGTTTCCGAAGAACAGTAGATAGATTTTTAGACGAAAAAGGAGATAAAAAATGATATACCGACAACTCCTCACATGTTTCTTACTTACATTAATTCCGCTAAGTACCAAAGCGTTTCCACCCGCTTCACCCGCAGGTGGAAACTACTTAGTCCTTGATGGGGTCGATGACTACGCCGTTTTAGACTTTAAAACCTTTGGTAGGCCTTTACCGAAAGGCACGGAGAAGTTCACCGTTGAAGCATGGGTCTATCCCACCACACCGCCCGACAACAAGAACACGTTATTGACGATACTCCATCAACAGGTGAGTATGTCCATCGTGAACGATGAACATGGATTGGCGCTAGTCGAGCAACCGAAGGGGGACCTTATCTTGCTAATGACTGCCTATATTGAGGGAAAGCTTGGTCGGAGATTATCCTCGATCCCGCTTGCGCTGAACCAATGGCACCACATCGCTTATCAGTCAAATGGGAAAGAAACAACAATGATCGTCAATGATTTCGTATGGATACGGCCACACAGGGGTCCTCTCGGACACAATGCTTCGTTTCCATTGGGCTTCGTGCTTGGAGGGTTTGGAAAAATAATTGAAAGACGCGCTGGTCCGAAAGAGAAGTGGCTTTGGAGTTACTTCTCTGGGTATATTGATGAGGTGCGCATCTCAACAAAGGCTCGTTACGATGTCAACAAAAAAGACTTTATGCCAGATGGCAAGTTCAGAAATGACGCAAAGACGATTGCGCTGTGGCATTTTGATGAACCGAGCGGCACACGGGAATTCTCAGATGCATCGGGCAACGCATATCACTTGGAGGGCATAGGTGGGGCGAGGACTGGTATCCCACTCGCAGTCGAACCCCACGGAAAACTTACGACGACATGGGCACAACTCAAACAATGAAGACGCGCACCGCGCTTTACAACGGAATCCATAGGTTTTTCTGTTTACACGAAAGAGGAGACAAAAAATGGGACACCGTCAATCCTGACATGCCTCTTTTTGACCTCACTAATTCCATTCAATGATAAAGCGCTGCCACCGCTGTTGACATCTATCCGGACAAAGCGATAGATCAGAAAGGTTTCTTCGACGAAACCGCTGGTGCCCTTGCTATTGATCCTGTTGGAAAATTGGCAACAACCTGGGGAGATATTAAACGTGAATAGGGCATACCACAGTTTCTATGAGCGTGTTTTCTAACCTGATCCTTACACATGGCGGATTGTAACACTATCTCGTGCTACAATCCGCTTTTTTCTTGACTTTCGGATAAGATCTTATATAATGCGAAAATTAAGATCCAATCATGCCGAAAACTGTCAGAAATGCTTCTACTCCCGACTTTTCATAACAACTTTGAACACTTCATATTCATCGGAACAGTCCTTTTAATCCTATTCTGTATCCAACAACCAGTAAGCATCGCACAAGACGATACTACTACAAATCCCCCGCCGGTGCTAACAGCGGCGAAACTAACTGACACATCACTCCAAATTGACGGTAAACTTGACGAAGATGTATGGGAATACGCACCCGTTGCAACCGGTTTCGTGCAGCTCCTACCAGACGAGGGAAAACCAGCGACTGAGCGTTCCGAGGTCCGTGTTCTATACGGCGACGACGCACTCTATATTGGGTTTCGTGCTTATGATACAGATTCAAGCGCAATCGAAGGGCAACTGACACGGCGCGACAGGGAGTCCTTCTCCGATTGGGTGCATGTCGCGATCGACTCATACAACGACAAGCGCACCGCTTTCCAGTTCGGTGTGAATCCGAGAGGTGTCAAACAAGATACATACCGTTATGACAACACCCGACGAGATCCGGATTGGGATGCCGTCTGGGATGTGGCAACCACTGTCGATCCACACGGTTGGACAGCGGAGTTCCGCATCCCCTATACCCAACTCCGTTTCCCTCATGCTGAAGAGATGATTTGGGGGATCCAGTTCACACGTGATATCGCACGTAAGAAAGAACTCATTTACTGGGCACCGCTCTCCAGCCAAGAAAGCGGCACCGTTTCCAAATACGGAACGCTTCGCGGATTAAAAGGCATTCAGTCACAATGGCGGCTTGAAGTGGCTCCGTATTCACTCGGACGGCTTCAGCGAGCAATCGGCGATCCCGATGACCCATTCTTCAAGGAAAACGATCCGTTTGCAACGCTCGGAATGGATCTCAAGTATGGGCTGACTGGCAATTTTACCTTAGATGTCACGATGAATCCGGATTTCGGTCAAGTTGAGGCAGATCCGGCGCGGGTGAACCTCACCGATTTTGAAACTTTTTTCCCTGAACGCCGACCGTTCTTTGTGGAAGGCTCTAATATATTTCGCCTCAATATCGGGGATAGAGATGAGCTTTTCCACTCACGTCGCATCGGCAGAGCACCACGCAGACGACTTAACCCGCGGGATGGCTACTTCGAGGCTCCAGACGTTACGACGATCCAAATTGCTGAGAAACTCTCCGGTAAAACGGAATCAGGATGGACGGTCGGTTTACTGCACGCCTCAACAGCGAGAGAGACTGCGGACATCGTTACGCATAAGGGTGATGCCTTAGACAAGATCGTTGAACCTGCGACCCAGTATAGCTTGGCACGACTTCAAAAAGATTTTCGGGAAGGCAACAGTGCCGTCGGTGCTATCGCCACGGGGGTCTTCCGTCCCAGCGAACAGGCGGAAGCGTTGAATGCCCATGCCAGTGCAATCACGGGAGGCTTTGACTTCCGCCACCGTTTCTGGAACGATAACTTTCGGTTCTCCGGTTATGCCCTCGCATCACACGTCACCGGATCCCAAGACGCGATTGCGCAGACACAACGAGCTCCCGGACGGTATATGCACCGACCCGATGCCGATCATCTCATTTTCGACCCGACCCGTACATCGCTCAGTGGTTTGAGTGCCTCGGCAAACTTCAGCAAGATCAGTGGTAGTTTTTGGCGTTACTATGCCGGGTTTCGCACTCGGACCCCTGAATTTGAAACCAACGACATCGGCTTCATGAGCCGTGCGGACTTCCTCGTCAGTTGGGCAGGTATCGGCTACGATCACTCCCTGCCGACACAACATCTACGTCAATGGGAGATGCGCTGGCACAACTGGCGTTGGCAAACCTACGGTGGCGAATCGAACAGTTTCGGTTCACGGCTCTCAGTAAATATTGAGTTCCTGAACTACTGGCTCGTTTCGGCTTCGACGAGTTATATTTTAGGCTTGTTAAGCACCAGTATGCTCCGTGGTGGACCTGCGTTCCAGACCGAAAATTCAATCAACGGAATGCTGGATGTCACCAGTGATAACCGTAAAAAAGTATTGCTTGAACTCAAAGCCGACACCCGCTTCCAACCGGAAAGTAAATCTTGGTCCTTCAATGTCTTACCGACGCTCCGCTGGAGACCCGCAAGTCGGGTGCAAGCGAGTATCGGGACTTCCTACAGTAGCAGTGAGAGTGATAGGCAGTGGGTAACACGGATTCGCAAAGACTTTGACCACTACGTCTTCAGCCGCATCGCACGCCAAACCGTAGGCTTGATCGGACGGTTCGACTTTGCCTTCACACCGAACCTGTCACTGCAACTCTACGCCCAACCCTTCGTATCCTCTGGGCGTTATAGTGGGTTCAAGCAGGTTGCCGATCCGAAAGGAGAGCGTTACGCAGACCGGTTCACGCCACTTAAAACCGAGATTATCAGCCTTGGTTACGAAGCGGACGTTGATGGTGACGGAACACCCGAACTTATCCGCAATCCAGATTTTAACTTCAAACAATTCCGATCGAATGTAGTACTGCGATGGGAATACCGGTTGGGTTCAACGCTTTTCGTTGTTTGGTCGCAGGGACGTCAACACATTGATCCGATGGGGGAGTTCAACCTCGGTAGTGACATCGGGACACTCTTTGACACGCCAGCGGAGAACGTATTCATGATTAAACTCAACTACTGGTTGAATCCGCACGAAGTGCTGGAAAAATAATTTCAAAGCCGTTTGTCGATAGGAGATGGTTATGACAACTCACAAGAGACTTGAAGCAAAGGTCGATCAACTGTTTGCAGAATGGAACAAACCGGACTCCCCCGGTGCCGCCTTAGCGGTTGTCAAAGACGGTGAAATCGTCTATAAACAGGGCTACGGGATGGCAAATCTGGAATATGACATCCCGATCACAACGACGACCATTTTCGATATCGCTTCAGTGTCTAAGCAATTCGCGGCGTTCACTATCGCCACGTTATCGGACGAAGGGAAGCTTTCGTTGGATGACGACATTCGGATGTATCTGCCCGATGTGCCAGATTTTGGAGTCACAATCACAGTTCGGCATCTCTTACATCACACCAGCGGACTACGGGATTGGGTGCAATCTCTTGTCATCGCGGGTGACATGATGGATGACGTGATTTCGTTTAAGCACATCTTGAAGATGGTCCGGCATCAGAAAGTACTCAATTTTAAACCAGGGACAGAGTTTTTATACAGCAATTCGGGTTACAATCTACTGGCAGAAATTGTCGAAACGGTGACGGGGGATTCATTCAGGGAATGGACGGACACTCATATCTTCAAGCCTCTCGGCATGACAAACTCCCACTTTCACGATGATCACGAAATGATTCTGAAGAACCGAGCGTATTCGTATCAAGCCGTCGAAAACGGTGGATTTAAGCACGCTGTTAACAATACAACCGCCCTCGGTTCAAGTTCCCTCTATTCAACCGTGGAGGATTTAGCGAAATGGATCATGAACTTTGATGACACGCGTATCGGCGAACAAACAGTGATTGAACAGATGCACCAACGCGGCGTGCTGAATGACGGAGAGCAAATTGACTACGCCTTCGGTCTGAATATCGGTGAATACAGAGGATTGAAAACAGTCGGACACAGCGGATCATGGCGAGGATTTCGGAGTCATTTGATGCGTTTTCCGGCTCAGAAATTTGGCGTGGTCATCCTATGCAATCTGGACACCTTTAATCCACTCAGTTTGGCAGAGAAGGTCGCAGACCTCTATCTTGTCGATGTTCTTGCTCCGGTAGAAGCCTCCGAACCAGAGAAAATGGCGGAATCTGATAAGGAGACTAAATCTGAACCTCTATCACCAGAACAGTTGGCAGAGTTCGAGGGAGATTATTATACCGAAGAACTGGATACAACCTACACCATTGGTGTGCGTGGAGATGGACTTGTGGCACAACACAGACGGCACGATGATATATTGCTAACCTACGTCGACGGTCATTTCCGTGGGGATGCGTGGTTTTTTCCAGAGATTCACTTTCTGAGAGATGATACCGGACGCGTTACAGGTTTTAAGTTGACAGGAAACCGGGTCAGAAATCTACACTTTGAGAAAAATGCCAGTTAAGAGAGCATGAGTTGTTGAGGTTGGAAACTCTCCTATATTAGTTGTCGGTTATCAACTGTGGGTAGGCGAGGTTTTCAACCTCGCCAACAAAGGGATGAATGGAGAAGGTTGGAAATCTTTCATGTAGGTGGTTGTTCCTACGGCGAAAAAAGTCCGGGTTCGGAGATCCCTCTACAAGAAAAATAAGTAATTCTGTCCTATTTATTCCCTAAAATTGACATATTTCTGGGGAAGGTGTATAATTAACAAAAAGGGGGAAAAAGATGGCAAAAACAGAGATATCCCAACAACAGCAGAGACCATCCGTTATCGACTGTGATGTGCATAACACCCTCGCGTCAGAGACGGTGTTGTACCCGTATCTCTCTGAACGGTGGAGGAAGCATCACGGCATGGTCGGTACCACCGACCGCGTCGGCGCGTATATCCCTCGTGCCCACCCTTTCGGTGCGAGATATGATGCGTGGACACCCTCCGGACATCGCCCCGGATCCGATCTTGATTTCCTACGTGAGCAACTACTCGATGCATTCAACATCGAATACGGCATTCTCAACTGCTTGACTCCCGTCTGTGAGATGCCGAATCTCACGTTCGCCGCGGCGTGGGCAAGTGCCGTGAACGACTGGCAAATCGAAGAGTGGCTTGAAAAGGAACCGAGACTCCGCGCCTCAATGATCGTCGCATGCGACGACGCAGAATTCGCCACCGCGGAGATTGATCGGTTAGCAGACCACCCAGGGTTTGTGCAAATACTACTGCTCGCTCGTACGATGGAACCTTTAGGACGACGGAGGTATTGGAAAATGTATGAAGCGGCAGTCCAGCATGACCTCCCTATCGGCATCCACTTCACCGGTGTCGGTGTCGGACCGATTACCGCTGTCGGTAGACCTTCACACTACATTGAAGACCACGCCGGAATGACACAGGCGTTTCAGACCCAGGTAACCAGTCTCGTTTGTGAAGGTGTCTTTGAACAATTCCCGACGCTCAAGGTCGCTCTCATTGAGGGCGGTTTCGCGTGGCTGCCTCCGTTGATGTGGCGACTCGACCGGGCATGGAAAAAACTGCGGGATGAGGTGCCTGAGTTGAAACGGTTGCCTTCTGAGTACATCCGGGAACATTTCTGGATTACAACGCAACCGATTGAAGAGCCACCTAAACAGGAATACTTCGATCAACTGCTCGCGCAACTCGGCTTAGATGATAGGTTGATGTTCGCAACTGACTATCCGCACTGGGACTTCGATTCTCCCGATCAAGCACTTCCGAAAAGTCTATCGCCAACGCTCAAACGCAAAATCATGGCGGAAAACGCTCGCGCCCTCTACAAGATGCCTGTTTCGGTAGCCACCTAAATAGGAATCCGTCAAAACTACCTCTTCATCTTCTCTTACGGTAGGAACTAAGCCTGTAATGAAATGGAGGGGTTTTTGCGAATCAACACGGAATGCGCGTGTGGCATTCCGTGGGGTGCTTCTGCGGATTTCTTCACTTCTAAGGCAGGAACTTTCGGTGTTCAGACCACGTCACTTAACCGCAAGGAAAATTAAAAAATCAGATTGTCACGACGTGTGGAACTTCCTTGAACTGGACATTGTGCGCTGCTGCCCACTCCGAAGCCGCACCCCCGCCGCCACCAAGAAATTGCTTACCAAGATCATCGAGATTCTTCATTACCTTCTCTTCAGGTTGCAGTGTGTCGTTGTAGTAGAGTAGATAGGGTTCCGGCTTAAGCCATGCGTAGTGGTATCCGTAAATAACGACTTTAGCGACATTCTCTGTGAAGTTGACACCGGCGGTATGATAGATACGGTTTTCAAAGAAAAACGCATCGCCTGCACGCAAGACAGGTTCATCGTAAGGTTCGATTGGATCGATTTCGCCTTCAGGGATGCCCAACGGTTCGCCTGATAGATGGCTTTTTGGAACAAACAGCGTCCCACCGGAATTCGGCATGGTGAAGTCCGTCAAGCAATACCCGACTTTCAAACCGACGCGTGGGCAATTCTTGTATCCGAGGTCTAAAAATATACCCGCATCTCGATGCCATCCACGGCTTTCCAATTTCTGAGGCGGTTGCGGATGCTTGTAGATGAGCGCGGTATTCGTGATATGGAGATTTGTACCAAGCAGTTGGATGACTAAGGGAATCGCTTTTGTCTGCGATGTTAACTCGGCAAAGACAGGCTCCTGCACCAAACCGTCCCGTTTATGCGCATAATAGCCGTTATATTCAAACGAATCCATGAGCCGGTCGCCTGCCTCCGTCAAGCGATCTATCATGTCGCTGTCAAGTACCGACCGCACGATGAAGTATCCGTTCTCCTCAAATGTTTCACGCTGTGCATTTGTCAACTGGACGAATTCCATTTTTCTAATTTTCCTTGCGGTTAAATCAGGCGACATTCGAGCTTTGGCGTTCCTTGCTCGAATCCGTCCTCCACTACATTACGAACTACGTGCTTGGTATTATAAAGACCGTGCATTTCGCACGTTTTCTTCTGAATATGCTATCATAAATTAAAACTACTGTCTACTAATACCTTTCTGTAGGAGGGATTTCCGAATCCCGACGCTTTCTGACAACTAACCCCTGATTGTTGATAGTTACGCTTTCAAGGACAAACAAAAAACATGATTCACGTTTCGCATCTCACGAAAAAATATGGAGCGACCACGGCAGTTGACGACATTAGTTTCAACATTCAACAAGGTGAAATCGTCGGCTATCTCGGTCCTAATGGCGCAGGGAAAAGTACAACCCTTAAAATGCTCGTCGGCTTGCTTCAACCTACATCGGGGAAGATCTCGGTCGCTCAATATGATGCCGCAACCGAATTGCTTGAACTCAAGCAGCGCATCGGATACGTTCCAGAAGAAGCGCAACTCTATGAACACCTCACCTTGGTAGAACACCTGCAATTAATGGGCAGACTCTATGAGGTAGAAGAAGCGTTAATCGCTCAGAAAATAAAAGACTTGGCAAGACTGTTCGACATGGAAGCGCAGGCGAACCAAAGAATAAGCGGTTTCTCACAAGGCATGCGCCAAAAGTGCCTCATCATGTCTGCGCTGCTACATAACCCCGATGTCCTCTTTTTAGATGAACCCTTTACCAATCTGGATGTAACAACGGTGACGCTCATGAAGACAGTGTTACAACGCTTAGCCGAGGTGGGAAAGACGATCCTCTACTGCACACACATTCTTGAAGTCGCTGAGACCCTCTGTCCACGAATTATGATTATCAACGCTGGAAAACTCATCGCCGATGCACCGGTGCAGGAACTGCGCGAGCAAACGAATCAGATGGCACTCAACGAGATTTTCACACAACTCACAGAAACAACTGGGATTGATGAAAAAACCGAGGAAGCCATTCGAATTGTGACGGAGAACACCTTGAATGCTTGAGACGTCTAACAGCAAGTTTTCGGCTTACAAGCTGCGCCAAAAAGTTGTGGCAAGGCTCGGTGCCTCTCCAATCCAATATAGTCTCCTCCTGAAAACGGAAAAGATGGTAGAGAAGCGGGCACTTGGGGGAAAAAACGACCTATCCAATATGTCGCTTGCTGTGACCTGCGCTATCTGTTTTGTAATCAGTGTATTACTTACGCTTATGCCGTTCCTTCTCCCGATGGATACATTCACTTACGCGTTTACCGGCATAACGATGTCTATGATGATGATAGGCATCTGGACCATCCCATATTTCGATATCCTTCTCAGTCCTATAAACTACCCCGTTATAGCACATACGCCTGTGTCCTCTCGGACCTATTTTCTTGTGAAGTTAACGCAGGTTGCTACCTACACTGTCTGGTTGTTAGTCTGTCTCAATTTGATGCCTGCTATCGGGGGTATCTGGGTGCGTCCGACGGAATCTGCTCAGTTCCAATTCCTTTTCCCTCTTGTTTACCTACCCATCGTCTTTATGTCCGGTCTTTTCACAATCGGCATGATGACGACCTTCGCAGGATATTTAACAAAACTATACACCAGACATGCCCTCCGAAATATCGCCCAATACGCGCAGTTTATATTTCCCGCGCTCTTCCCCGCAATATTGGTTACGCTTCCTCATCTATTACCGGATATTCCAAAGGATAAACTGACTTCGGCGCTGAAATGGTTCTACGCGCTTCCGAACGGTTGGTTCGCTGGAACAGTCTCACTCGCACTCGGACAAATAGAACGACCTTTTGTGATTTTAGCGGGATTGGCTATCGCTTCAACCCTCTTTTTAGTGCTGGTTCCGCTTCGGAGTATCGCAAAGAGCTATTCAGAATACCTCTCTTATCTACTGGAATCAGGCAGCAGGCAAAAGACTAAACTTCGGGTGAGAATACCGCTGTTTGCGAGAATGTTCCGAAACCGGACGATCCGTGCGGGGTTGTGCCTCTGTTCTGTGTATATGCGCCGCGATAAACACATGTTGCGGCAGCTTTTTGGATCGCTTGGGAGTATGATTATGTTGGTGGTTTTATTGCTTCGGGACAGTTCGTCTTATTTAACATGGCCCCATCACTCCGACGTTATTGGGCTCAGTCCAGGTTTCTCTGGTATATTCTACTTTATCGGAACGGGCATTGTTAGCGGTTTTATTTTACCGGTTCGATATTCAGAACATTGGAAAGCGTCTTGGATGTTAAGGCTCGCACCACTTTCAGCACCTAATAACTTGTGGCGCGGTGTCCAGATAACCGCTCTTCTCTACATTGTCGCGCCGTGTATACTCTTGATGTTTGGCATTGCCACTGCTATTTGGGGAGTTTTAGGTATATTTCACGTTTTGCCATGCTTAACCGTTTTACTCTACTATGTCATTCTTTTCCCAAAACCGTCCACTGGCTTGCCACTTGCCAGAGAATTCGTCCAAAGTCAGATAGCGGGTGCAGGGTGGATCCCTTTTCTCTTAAGTCTCTTTGTCATTGTAGTCTTCACGGGTATCCAACTTTTGACGTTTTGGCTGAGTCTATGGCTGTATTACGGTTTCTATTGTGTCACAGTTGTGGGTGGACTTATCGGTTTTATCTATTATTTTACAAGGAAATGATGGAAGGCACATAAAGAAAACGGCTACCCAATATCCACAATCAGTGTGCAGATATAAAAGAGCCGTTTTCCTTTGAAAAATGAGCCACAGACCGAATCGAAAGAGAAGGATCGTGAACGAGTTATAATGAGATATCGGTTTGAAATTCTCGCCACCGCCGGTATCTTAGAACTGTAACCTCAAACCCTTGGCAAATCGTCTGCGAGTAAAGCCTCGGAAACAGATTTCTTCGCCGCTTTACGCTCCGGACGTTCGATATGAAAATAATGAAACCACTCTTTAAAATCTTCAGCAAGAAAATTTCCATCGTATTCTTCCTTGAACTGATCGTGGCACTCTTCCATATAGACGCGTAAATAGTCACTGGCGCGTTCAAGTGCTTTCCAATCGAAGATATTTGAGGGCATCTCAACCGTCCCACCCTCAAGCATATTACTTTGCATCTTCAAGTAATAGGAATACCGAGTGCTCATCATAAAATCAATGACTCTGTCTAAGATTTTTGAAGGAATCTGTAGTATTTTACCGTTCAATAAGCTCCGCCGAGTGCCAATTTCCTTATCCAAATCTCGATTAAGCATACATCCAACGATAACATCAAAAATTTTGTCTAACATTTTTATGCGTCCTTTTTAACAAATTGTGAACATAATACCCACTCGGGCTTGGTTCGCGTTTTTTTGCTTGTCGGGGGATTAATACTAACATTAATGTGCAAAAGCGTCAAGAAAAAAAATAAATCCTGTCAGCAATTTGAAAGTGGATTTTTAATTTATTCTCTAACTCACCTGACCGAACCGCAAGGTAAAATTAAAAAATTGCATTACGATCCAAATTCTGCTATAGTTACACTATGCTTATATTCTATCTGGCAATTGCAGTGGTAACGATTCCACTCGGGGCGGGAGTCGCTTTTGTTTCGCGGGGGCAGCAAAAACATTTCGGACATATTTTTGGATTGACAGCGGGGGCAGTACTCGGCATCGTCTTGATTATGATGATGCACCTTTTCACCGAAGTAGGTTACATCACAATCCTTGTGATGTGGGGTGGATTTTTCCTAATTTCAGGCGTAGAATATCTCACGACACATCAACGTCGGGACACGGGAAGGCATACAAACAATACAGACAAGAGATGGGGCATCAACTTAACCGTTCTCGGACTCTCACTTCACTCACTGACAGATGGACTTAATTTGGTTATCGCCGCGAGAGAAGAGATACTTGGCGGCGCACTCGCATTCGGCATACTCATCCATCGCCTACCGGTCGGAATACTTATCGCTGTTGCGCTCCTCCGGAATCAAAATTTTAGGAAAACACTGCTCCAACTGACACCACTCATACTTGGACCGGTTATTGGAGCGGCACTGGGGGAGCAGCTACTCCGCGGGGCTTTCGGCGAATTGACAAACTACCTCACAGCATTCGCTGTCGGTACCCTCTTACACGTCGTGATGGATGGGTTTCGTGGTAACTATACCGTTGAGAAGACAGGAAACCTGAGTCGCTTTGCCAAAGTGCTTTTTGTCATCGGATTCGTCTTGACCTTTTGCGTTATCTATTTCTTTCAGGGACTTGAGGGTGAACATCTTCACTAAATGGCTATCGGCGGAAATAGCAGTCAGCAGTCAGCATTATCCCGCAGGTCTCCCACACGCGGAAACCTGCGTCGCAGTCAGCAAGAGACTGGGATGGAGGGATGGAAGGATGGAAGGAGAAATGCCCCCCAATCTTCCAACCTTCCAATCTTCCAACCAAAATCTGAAAGCTGAAAGCCGATGGCTGATAGTCAATACGCTGACGGCTATCTTCTGTATTGTCGTGTTCGTCCTGCCAGTGAGGAGCGATCAAATTCCGATTGCGGTCTCCGGTGCACCGAGAGCAACACTTCAGGTCGGAGCGAACGCCTCGGAACAGGAACAGTTCGCAGCCGCCGAAATCCAATCCTTTATTCAACAATTCACAGGTGCCAAACTCGACATTCGGACCAATCGCCAACAAACGGAAACACAAACGGTTATTGTGCTTGGCACCCCAAGATCGAATCCAACGATTGCAGGATTACAGGCGAATGTAGAACTGACATTGGCAGAAGAACTTGGAGACGAAGGCTATCGTATCAAAACAGTAGAGGTCGGTACAGAGATCGTCATTGTTGTGACAGCGCACACCGAGCGCGGGGTGGTTTATGGCGCGTATGCCTTCATTGAAAACTGTATTACGGCATTGACGGGTTTGAAACCCGTACATCCAGAGTTACCGGTTGCAAAAGCACAAGCACTGCTCGTGCCGTTCATGAACGAGACCGCATCACCATTTTATCCCGTTCGTGCTGTGTTGGAGATAGAGGATCCGGATTGGCTTGCACGCCACCGTATCAACATGAGTGGCGGCGAAGGCGTTTGGACAGGCACGGGTATTGAAGATGGGTTCGGAACGGCGTTTAAATATGTTGACACGCCTGCGTTTGAAGCCTTGCAGGATGAGCCGATAGGACAGCGACGGGAACGCATCGCAACACTACAAAGTCGGTTTAATGCGCTCGAACGGCGTGGCATTGATGCTTATCTTTTCATGTATGTGACCGGCGAACCAACAGAAGCACTGATTCAACAACGTCCCGATGTCCTTGGACCGAGAGTGCTTTACGGCGCTTCTCGGAATGAAGTATCTTATCGCCCATTCTGTTGGTCCAAACCCGCGTTTCATACGCTCGCGAGGGAACTGACGCAAGCGATCGTGCGCACCTACCCTTCGCTTGCCGGTTTTCATCTACGTTCTTGGGGGCATGAGACGCGCGCATGCGATTGTCCTGATTGTGGCGATAGGACGGAACAGGGACAAGCAAAGCTTTGGCAGGTCTACTTTACGATTATTAACGCCGCACGAGAGGTGCGTCCGGACTTCAAATTTTATATCTCCGGGTATGACAGCAGTTGGCTCAAAGATGCCGCAGGCGTTTATGCCCAACAGTTGCCGAAAGGTACTATTTTCTCCCGAAAGTGGGGCGCAGATGGTGAACCCGTCGCGAGTGCCGGCTTACCTATCCCACAAGTCAGGGCACTCGGAGAAATCGGGCATCGTTTTATAGTCCTTTCGCATGAAGTAGAAGAGGTCATGCCGTTTTGGATGCTCGAGAGCGATCTGTTTGTGCAAGGCGTCCGGCAACTTGCCAATAACCCAGAGGTCGTCGGGCTCGGTGGATTTACGGTTCAAGGCGCAACACAAGGGTTGGGATACCTTGACCGTCTTGTCAGTGCAAGTCTCAATTGGGATATCAACCTTGACCATTATCAACTCCTCCGAAATGAGTTGATAGCCCGATACGGCACCGAGGCCGCGCCACGCATTCTAAACGCCTTGCGGGTGAACGGATGGAACATGGCAAGTTATTTCACGGATTATGCGGGATCTTTGACCGTAGGTGGCACATACGGCAGCGGATCTGCAGGACTCGCAACGCGATTCTGGACATTGATTGGACCACGGGCTGTTGAAGATACGTTGGCTATCCCGGAACTGGACATTGCAAAACTCGCTGTGGACCGGTTCACAGCACTTTTGGCACCACAACAGCAATCTGCAAACGAGATACGGGTAGCAAGTGAGATCGCAGAACCCTTTGATCTGGAAGCGACCGAGGATTTACGCGATGCTATCCACTTGATGGAGTTGTGGGTCCTGTTCTTTGAAAGTCGAGCCAAGTTAGTAGAAGCAATAGCACTCGGTTATGAGCCAGGTACAGAAGAGGCAATCCGTGCCAAGTTAACGAGCGCGGTAGAATTCTCGAAGTCCATACAACCACATATCAAAGGGATTGAGGAGTTTATCCCACTTTTCGGATATTCGCATCGGACCATTGAAGCGGAGTTGCTGAGTGCCTTAAACGCAGAAGTCGCTTGGTTAACGAGTTTCGATTATATGACGCTCCAGAAACACGACGAGGGCTTCTCACCAGAGGAAACCCCGTTCCGAATTTGGGATGTTCACAACTACCCGAATCCTTTGAAAGAAGAAACAACGTTTACCTATCAGTTATCGTTGGATGCAGATGAAGTCTCTATCACTATTTACGCCACATCTGGACGGGTAGTAAATATTTTGAAAGGGGCTTCTGGAAACGAAGGCTACAACGAGTTTATGTGGGATGCCCGAGACGCTGATGGTATATTACTTGCCAATGGAGTCTATTTTTTTATAATACGCGCTATCGCTGGAGACCAGACAACACAGACACTCGGACGCTTGGCAGTGTTACGGTAAAACGAGAAGGAGGTTAACGATGCTTCGTATATGTGTTCTATACCTGATGCTTTTGCTTTCAGTGATGGGTTGTAAATCACAAACTTTGCAGGATCATCTTTTGGAACCGCCACCACCCCTTATCAATTTCGCATTGAGCCGAAATGGGGCAATCGCGAATGCTTCACAATCCGTTCCAAACCATCGCGCAGGAGAGGTAATCGATGGGGATACCAATTCCGAGACGTGGGATGAGGGCAGTGGATGGGGAAGCAGTTTAGAACATCTCCGCACTTCCGATCTGAACAAGCGTCCTTATGTATCTGTGACGCTTGCTAAACCGGTCGATATTCGTAAAATTGTTATGTGGACGATCAACTCCGAGAAATATCCAGCTCCGCAATTCGGGTTAAAAGACTATCGAATTGAGTATTGGCACGGCACCGGTTGGGGGCTTATTCCGTCAGGTGATACGAAAGACAAACAGTATACAGCGCGAGATAATACCAAGGGGAAACGGATTCATGAGGTTCGCCAACGCCTGATTGCAAGCAAAGTCCGGCTCGTCCCTGTTTCCTCAAATGATACGGTTTTCAATTACCAACACATGGCGGGAAGGCGACCGGTGTATGCAGTGGACGGCATCGCGCGAGTTATGGAGTTGGAGGTTTGGGGATATGCCGCCCCGGAAGTGCATACACTTAAGCAGATTGCACAAGGAATCCCGCCGGAATCAATGGCGCATCCTGTAGTAACAGAGACACAAAACGGTAAATCTCAAACCGAACCGACGATCAAAGAGATTATTCAGAACGTCTTAAACCAATATGAACTCGGATACGACATGGCAGACCTGACGAAGGTTATGTCCTGTTTTTCAGAGGCGTATCTCTCGAATGGACGCACATACCAAGACGTTAAAACAAAGGCATCCCAGTTTTTTGATGTTTATCATCAGATTGACATGACACTGACCGATATTGACATCCATCCGAACATAGCCGACGATACGGCGATTGTAACGGGTGGCTATACGTTGCAATATGCCCCGAAAGCGAACGGTCAAGTTGAACAGATGTCCGGCAAATTGACGTTGGTTTTCGCGAGTGAAGCGGAAACATGGCGTATTATCCGGGCAGAATAGTTATCGGTTTCTATCAGCGAGTTGGGACGGAAATTATTGACTCTATTACTTATCCGAAGGTAGATTAAAAAGATGGTACAAGAGCAGTCCAATCTTTGGGCAAAATCATACATCAATGATGGATATTTACTGCTTCCAGATGTTATTACACTCGAAGAGTGCAATGACCTGAAAGCAGAAATGCTAAAAGTCTTTCGTGGGGATTACCCGTGTGAGGCGATCCCACCGATGCCGGAAACGGCAAGCGAAATGGAAGTTTTGGATAGAATCATGTGTGTCGGTGAACCGCATGTTTTTAGCCCCTTGGTTCGACGTTACGTTGAACATCCAAAGATCTGTGAAGTCCTCGGGGTGATTGTTGGGGCACACATCCCGTTTTGGGAGGGTGGTGTGAAATGTATGCAGTCGATGATGTTGAGTAAGGTCCCGGGACATACGGGTAACCCATGGCATCAGGACGAACACCCCATTCCGACGCGTGACCGATCACTGCTCGGCGTATGGATTACATTGGATGATGCCACGGTTGAAAATGGTTGTCTCTGGGTTTTACCGGATAGCCATCGCTCCGGTGTAATTTATGATCGTTTCCCACACGACAAACGTCATGAATTCGACAGTTGTCACGAAGCCGCTGGCTTTGATGATACCGACGAAGTCCCGATTGAAATGTCAGCCGGTAGCGTTCTCTTTTTTAACGGTTACCTTTTGCACCGCTCGAAAAAGAATCGAAGCGATGCATTCCGACGTATTCTTGTGAGCCACTACTGTTCAACGGCATCGTGGTTAGGCTGGAAGGGACAGCGGAATTATCGCGGTGTTATTACCGTCGCTGGTGAAGATCCGTACACTGACGAAGGATATGTTACACCAAACGTCTGGGCACGATGGGAGTAGCCAGATAAACCTTATTCTTAAAAAACCGTTCCCGATCTGAATGCAGCTCGGAATTAACCAAAAACCTGTGCGTAATGTAATGGAGCACAGTCCAGGAGCTAATAGTTTAAAAAATGGAACTGACAGAACATCAAGTGAATTTTTTCAATACGTTTGGCTATCTCGCAATACCGGGCATGTTTTCACCGAGCGAGATGGAATGGATCATCGAAGAGTTTGAGATATCGATTCAGGAATTTGGAGGCGGTAAAGATCACGATGGGACGAGCCGTACAATGTTCGGCGGTCCAATTGAGCATCGGTCTCGACTCTGTACCCTCCTTGATGATGAACGAGTTAAAGGACTCATCGGTGGTGTACTCGGTGAAGACTTCAACTACGCTGGGGGTGACGGGAACTATTACAGCGGTGATACGGGTTGGCATCCTGATGGTGGGTGGGGACGCCTCTTCGCTTGTAAGGTAGCGTTTTACCTCGATCCTTTGACAAAAGACACCGGATGCTTGCGCATCATTCCCGGCAGCCAAAACCCAGCACACTTTGTCAGAGCAGGAAAGATTGACCCAAATCAATCAGAGGCATTATACGGTATACCGCCGCGTGATTTTCCGACCAGCATCGCATTAGAGAGCACACCCGGCGATGTCGTGATTTTCAACCACGACACCTATCACGCGGCATTTGGCGGTGGGACCCGGCGACGGATGTTCACGATGAATTGCACGCAACATTGCACAACCGAGCCCGATTTGGAGACGCTTCATCAGTACTTGAGCGTCCATTCAGCAGGCGGATATAAAATTGAGACGGGCGCAGGGATGTATTTCCCAACAATGGTTGACACTGCAGACGCGGAGCGACAAACCCATCTCCAGCAATGTAGCGACATTCATGACGAAATGTTCCCGCAATATGCCCGACGTTCATAGGTCTTAGTGTTCCTATTGCAATCCCCATGTTTTTGTGGTATTCTATAGTATAGGTTCATACGGCAAGTAGGGCATCCCTTAGGAATTGAGCGCGCTTGCGCTGAACCCCGTTGGAATTCACCAGAAATCCGTCTGAAACATTGTCCCGCAAGCCTCTATAGGCTTGCGCTTGGAACACGGCGCAAAGACCTATAGTCTAAAAATGGTTCCATCTTTATTTTCCCAGCATTTAGAGCGTATTGGTAAAAGTGTTATCTCTGCAGCATTCATCTGTGGGATAAGCACGCTTTGTGCCGCCGCACCGCCAAAGGCGCGCACCCACTTGCCTTCAAGTTCCATCGCTATGAGCGATGACGCCCTCGCCACCTTCTTTAATCCATCCGGACTTGCCGCAGGACAGGGTCTAAACCTATACTACCTCCGAACATATCAAAGCGATTGGGCAGGCGATGACGCTTTCTTCCTTGCTGTTCCCGGTGCAGGTTTCGGTATAGAATTCGGCACCGTCGATGCCGATACCGACTTCACACGCTATACATTTTCGGGTGGCTATCATCTCGGAAACGCGCTCTACTGGGGAACAAGTTACAGCTGGATGAATTCGGACGATAAGGGATACGACAGATTCCGTTCGCTCTCCATGGGTTTAATGTATCGACGACGTTATTTCTCAATTGGCGCGGCGGCACGCGATCTCAATCGTCCTAAATTGCTTGGAGAAAAACTCGGACGCACCTATGGTTTCGGGTTGGCACTCCGTCCAGGCACATGGCGCACAACACTCTCAATTGACATGCAGAAAACTCAAGGGATTGCGGGTGTAGACCTCCACTATGCTTTGGAGGTCCGCCCGATTCGTGAATTCATGCTCCGCGGCACGATAAATAACGATCTGAGTTTTGATATCCGTTTCGGTGTGAATATCGGAAATTGGGGATTTGGATCGGGCAACGCTTTTGACAACAATCGCGAACCACAGTCGGGTGTCGGCTATTTTCATTTTTCCAACACTCCGAGAACCAAACCACTGCCTCGCCGTAGGTCGTTCCTCGACCTACCGATGCGCTCTCTCAAACAGGTCCTACCTGTCGCAAAATGGGATGAAAATGTCGCTGGGGTTCTTGTCCGTATTGACGGGAGCGGTTACGGTATCGCGCAGCTTCAAGAAATGTCGGATGCCATCTTGGATTTTAGAGAATCCGGACGTGTTGTTCTTTGCTATCTCTCTAATTGTTCCACCGGCGACTATATCGTCGCGTCCACATGCGAAGGTATCCTGATCCATCCGTCTGCTGAGGTCCGGTTAATTGGTATACGCACAGAGCGTTCCTTCTACAAGGGTGCGTTAGACATGCTCGGCATTCGGGCGGATCTTGAGCATCTCGGTAAGTACAAGTCCGCATCCGAGGCATTCACTCGGCGCGAGATGTCCGAAGCACACCGCGAGATCCAAAACATTATTTTGGATGACCTGTACGAACAACTTGTAGCGGCAATCGCAGAAGGGCGTGGATGGACGCGCGAAAGCGTCAAAAAACGTATCGACAAGGGACCTTACACAGCACGTCAAGCCTTTGCCGTTGAACTGGTGGACAGACTCGTCTATGAAGATGAATTGCATGATGTCGTGACCGAACTGACTGATACCAAAACCGATTTGGTGTCACTTAGTGAATACGTCCGAAGTGGATTGTACGCGCAAGATTGGCAGGTGCCAGAACCGAAAGTTGCAATCATTAAGGCTGAAGGATTGATGTTGACGGGGGATAGTTTCGTCGATCCGTTTATGGGCACTCAGGTGATGGGCGCGGACACAATCGCACGTAGTGTCAAGGCGGTAAAAGACGACGATTCTATAAAAGCCGTTGTCTTGCGAATTGACAGCGGTGGCGGGCTCGTTGTCGCCGCTGACACTATATGGCGTGAATTAGTACAACTCAAAGAGGTTAAACCACTCGTGGTGTCAATGGGTGATGTCGCGGCATCAGGAGGCTATTACATCGCGGCTCCCGCCGATGCAATCGTTGCTGAACCCGGAACGATTACGGGGTCTATCGGTGTTGTTGGCGGCAAGTATAGTTTCAAGGGGCTTTATGAGAAACTCGGCATCCATAAAGAGATTCTCAAACGGGGCGAACATGCCGATTTTTACACCGATTACGGAGACTATCCGCTTGCTGAGAAAGAAATTGTACGGAAACAGATTAAAGAAATTTATGACGATTTTATTGAAAAAGTTGCTCTTGGGCGAACCGAGTTAACGATCGAGGATGTAGATAGACTCGGACAAGGGCGTATCTGGTCAGGTAGACAGGCAAAGGAAAATGGACTTGTAGATGAGTTAGGCGGTTTAAGTCTCGCAATCGCAATCGCGCGAGAGCGCGCCGGATTGGAAAAAGAGTCGGTCGGAATAGTCGAATTCCCGAAGAAAACATGGATGTCACAACTACTCAACAACGTTGGACTTCCGTTAGGTTCGTTGTGGGAGGGATTTGTAACTCCGAATTCCGTTGAAAACGTCATCCCGCAAGCCTCCACTGACTTGCGCGTGGAGGGTAGGGGTGTGGGAACTGAATCGCCGCTGCAGTTTATGGCACGATACGGTGGTTTGAGCACCACCGCGAGACTCCTAAACACAATCAGAAAGCATCGGTTATTTCTTCTCATGCCTTATCATATAAGCGTAGGTAACTAATATCACATTTATATCCTGTTTGTGAAATAGAGTGTTTAACCCCGCTGGCGAGGAAACCCTTAAATAAAAAACCTCGCTCTCTGAAAACTGACTACTACGAAAAAATGCTCTTCGCCAGGAACTACAAGACACTACGTCGCAAAATGGTTCGGAACCAGATTGAAGCGCGTGGTATCCACAATCCTCAAGTGCTTGCTGTTATGCGAAAGGTAGAGCGGCACCTGTTTGTAAAACCGCAATACCTCAATGTGGCGTATCAGGATGGAGCGTTGCCGATCGATTGTGACCAAACGATCTCGCAGCCGTATATCGTTGCGTTGATGACAGATTTGCTGGAGCTCACCCCAACTTCAAGAGTCCTTGAGATTGGAACGGGTTGTGGCTATCAAGCTGCAGTACTGGCAGAATTGGCGAGAGATGTTTATTCTGTTGAGATTATACCCGGACTAGTCAAAAGGGCAAAAGCGCGATTAGAGGCACTCAACTATCGAAATATTCATCTCAAAATGGGGGATGGATATTACGGTTGGGAGGAACACGCCCCTTATGATGCCGTGCTTGTCGCGGCAGCACCTACCGACGTACCGAAGCGACTCATTCAGCAACTCAAGCCGGGCGGTAGGCTGGTGATTCCTGTCGGTGGTTCTGAACAAAATCTCCTTTTAATTCGAAAAGGACTTCAAACTGATGAGAATTCAGTACAATCTCTCGAAACCACTGAGATTATCCCTGTCCGTTTTGTACCGATGACAGGTGGACTCAACTAAAGTGAGAGGGGTTTGTAACCCCGAATTCCATTGAGTTGATACGTATATCACTATAAAGGAAATAATAGATTGAAGTATATATTCTGTCTAATTCTTCTCATCGTGTTGCTTTTTCCAGCTGTTGCCGCTGCGACATTCAATAATATTGGTGTGGGCGCGAGACCGTTAGGTTTAGGCGGAGCGTTCGTCGCACTCGCCGATGATAGTAACGCCGCAGATTACAACGCCGCAGGGTTGGGTTATATTGATAGGGTCCATCTCGGTGCTACGCACGCACAACGCTTTAATGGGCTCATTACCTATAATGCCATCAGTGGTGTTATCTCGCTTGGAAGAATAGGGTCAATAGGGGCAGGTTTTGGGAGCTTAGCAGAAGATTCTGAAATTTATAGTGAACAGACGTTGCGCCTCTCTTATGGAAATGCTCTTTTCAAACAATTCGCAATCGGGACAAATCTGAAACTCTTCCGTACCGCTTTTGATGAGACAAACGAATTCATCGCAGAGAATCCGTATTTCGTCAGGACCTCCAGTTCAGCCGTTTCTTTCGATCTCGGCGTGATTGTAAAACCTTTCCAGAGTCTGAGTCTTGGAGCATCCGTAGAGAACCTACTCCCCGCAGATATGAGTATATCTGACACGCAGACAGATGCGGTGCCGTTAAACATTCGTGCGGGTTTGGCATACAGACTTGCCTCTATCGCAGAGATGAGCGCACAGGGCGCGGCAGTCAGCAACTTGTTGAGAGGCAGCCTGGGGAGTCTTGAGGTCGCGTCTCGCAATGGCGAAATTTATATACGCACAGGAATGGAAATCTGGTTGAATAATTCCATCGCTGTTCGCGGCGGTTATGGCGTGAAAAGTGGAGGGAGTTCGGCAACAACCCTGAGTTTCGGTGGAAGTGCCAAACTTCCAATCAGTGGTACGACCCTCCAACTCGATTATGGGTTTCAACTGCTAAGTGGAAATTTACAGGACAATATAACACAGCGATTCTCCCTCAATTTACTGCTTTAATAGTTATCAGGTGTCAGAGGGATAGTTTTCAGTTATCAGTTAAGAGGAAGTCGTCTCACAAACGACACCTCTTAAAATAATCTCAAAGTTTGTAGCCCGTAAGCGTAGCGGAGGGCGGATATGAGGAACGCACGTCAAAGTTCAAACGCACGTTATGCCTCCGCAAGGAAAAATTAAAAATTAAAAAATGAAAAACATATCCATTGCTTTGATACTTATCAGTAGTCTACTCTTGGTTTCCGCTAATAGTTATGGAGCAGTTACCTCTGTTGGAGAGATTAACGTCGCTGGGCAAAAGGAAGGCGTTGTTCCTGCGAGTTCAACCGTCCCCTTGCTCGTGACGCTTGTAATTGACCGATCTCTGGCGGAGCCGGGTGAGGAAATTAAAACGATTGAAATCACGATGCCACGGGGATTTCTGACCCAAACCTCCTTTTTCAGAGGTATCTTGCGTGATGGCAACCAAATTGTAGCAAGGGCTGTCGTCTCAGGAGGCAGTGTGCTGCGCGTTGAACTTGCAGATGTTATCGTTGATTTTCAGAACTCGCTCTATGAAATTACTTTTGAATGTCAGACACCGAATACGCTTGTTCCAGAGGCAGTTTTCAGAGCACGTCTTCGTAACCTTCAAGACAGTCCTATCGGTGAATTCATCCGACCAGGGCAGGCAGACGGAAAACTTAACAACGACGATTTTACCTTACAGGTTATTCCGAATGTGCCGCCTGCTCCAGTTATCGGCTTCACCGCTGAAGCCGATAAAACCGGAGAAAACGATGTGACCCTTCGCTGGCAGAAATCAACGGATCCAGATGTCAACGGTTACCTCATCTACAGGGATAAGGACGATTCTACTATTCAAGTTGAAAACCGATCGTCAACCACGTTTCGCGACGTAAACGTCCCTCCGGGAAACCATACCTATCAAATCACCGCTTACAAAACGCGGCACTTGCAATCGGAGCGTTCACCGATACAAACAGTAAATGTATCACCGGATACTGCCGCACCGGAACCGCCGACGATGCTTAGCATCGTTCCTTCAAGCGATGGGGTCGAAGTCTTATGGAAACCGAGCGTCAGTCGTGACGTGATAGCATATCAGGTCTTATTTGGATCGGGATCCGGTGAACCTGAGCCACTTGCTAATGGCAGGATAAGCGAGGTAAAAACGGAATATAGGTTTATTGATGATCGTCCATTGTCTATAGGCAGTTTTACTTATGCTGTCATCGCCATTGACGAGGAGGATAACGCGTCGGCACCTGTTAAAAAGAAACTTCGTATTTTTGATAAACCCTATCCGAATCCTTTTACACCACTTTCGCCTGACGAGGATTTCAATCGGATTGTCTTCCCTGCGCGCGCACTTGAAGAGACTTCAGGTGAATTCACAGTACTCATATTTGACATTGACGGAATGCTTGTGAAGACTTTAACTGCACTACCCGGTGAAACGGAGCTAATTTGGGATGGACGCGACGAAGCCGGTGAAATTGTGGAAAGCGGTGTTTACGTCTATCAACTTCAGGTGGGAGAGAGTTTTAAGACTGGAACTTTAATTGTTGCGAAGTAGGGGGGTATGACATTAAGACGCATCCTCGCAGCGGTACAGAGTTTTAGTTTTCCTACGTAGACTCCCTATTGCTTTCAACGTTCCAGTCCGTCGGATGCTTAGGAAAAATTTATTGACTATTTTTCAGTTCAGGGTTATATTATAATTTTATTGGCAAGTCATTGGCTTGCTAAGCTGCACCAGCTTTATGATGGTAGGTTTTTGGGAGATTTGCAAGCTGCATCCAAAAGAATCTGCTGTTAATATACATCTTTACGAATAAAGGAGATACAATCACAATGAATAGGCTTGAGTCACGCCTACTGATCGGAATGATGCTACTCGCGACCCTCGGCATTTTGGGGACCGTTCTACCGGCGTTAGGAAATTGGAGCGTTTTACAAGAACGTGATCCAGAAGTTCGGGATTACATGTCAATCGCTTTTACAGGGCAGAGTACCGGCTGGGTAGTCGGTGCTGCGTCATTTGAAGACTTTGAAAATCCCGGCTTTATCGGATATACTATGGATGGTGGTAAATCATGGCAAAAATCGGAAATCAAAATCCCTGCGGATTTAGCCGAAGTGTACTTCCTTGACGATAAACACGGTTGGGCTGTCGGCGCGAACGGCACAATTGTCGGTACCAATAACGGTAGAGACTGGGAAATGCAAACCAGCAAGGTTGGAAACGGACTTAAAGGCATCTATTTTGCTGATAAAGAGGTCGGGTATGCAGTAGGAGAAAGTGACACCATCCTTTCTACGAAAAATGGCGGGCGTTCATGGAAAGTTCTTCAAGGTGGACAACTCGGTGCGGTTGGCGATGATGACGCAAATATGTACAACGCCATCCAATTTCTTGACGAACAGACCGGATGGGTTGCCGGGGTCCGCGTGAGTCCCAGTACGCAAGGGCAACATGCCTTGATTCAGAAAACGACTGATGGGGCACAGACCTGGGTCACACAGTCGACCAATAGAGAGGATATCCTTGAAGACATCTTTTTCCTTGATGCGTCAATGGGCTGGGCTGTTGGTGAAAATGGTGTAATTCTTCATACCGCTGACGGCGGCGAATCATGGAAAGATCAAGTCAGTGGCACAGAAGAGACACTACGAAGTGTTGGGTTCGCAGATGAGAAAAACGGTTGGGCTGTTGGTGGCGACTTTGGAGTTGGTGCCATCCTACGTACCAGTGATGGTGGCGACACTTGGGAGCTTGAAGATTCCAAAGAAAAATTAGTTAAAGTTTTTGTGCTTGACGGAAAAAACGTGTGGGTAGCGAGTTCCACCGGAGCTATAATGCAAGCAGAATAGCCGTCAGCGGTCGGCTTTCAGCCATCAGTTAATGAACCCTTATGATAGGTGAAAACGTTCGTAGGATCTACGACGATTACTGACAGCCGACAGCCGATAGCCAATACGCGGAGGTATAATTTTGGAAGTATCCACATTCGCAACGCGGATGAGTCGATTAGGCACGGAATCCGCATTTGAGGTCTTAGCTAAAGCCAAACAGTTAGAGGCACAGGGCAAAGACATCATCCACTTGGAAATAGGACAGCCGGATTTTCCAACACCCATTAATATTATTGAGGCGGCGTACAAAGCAATGAAGGACGGGCATACCGGTTACTGCCCATCTGCCGGTGTGCCGGAATTTCGCGAAGTCGTCGCAGAACATATAACAGAGACGCGGGGTGTTACCATACACCCTGACGAAGTCACCGTGACACCCGGAGCGAAACCTATTATTTTCTTCACTATTTTAGCGTTAATCGATGATGGTGATGAGGTAATTTATCCCGAACCGGGTTTCCCCGTTTACGAATCTGTTATCGACTTCATCGGCGGAAAAGCCGTACCGCTACCCCTTCGCGAGGAGGTAGATTTCCGATTCCGGCTTGAAGATCTTGAAGCCGCGATCTCTGATCGGACGAAATTGCTGATTCTCAACTCACCCCAGAATCCTACAGGTGGTACGCTAACCACTGAAGACCTTGAAGCAATCGCCGAACTCGCACAGAAACACAACTTTTATGTCTTGACAGACGAAGTCTATTCACGTATTCTCTATGAAGGTAAACACCACAGCGTCCTCAGTCTGCCCGGTATGAAGGAACGCACAATCCTGATCGAAGGGCATTCTAAAACCTATGCAATGACAGGCTGGCGGTTAGGTTACGGTATCGCACCGCAAGCGATTGCCGATAAAATCACGCAGTTAACTATTAACTCCAATTCCTGTACTGCTACCTTCACACAACTTGCTGGGATAGAGGCATTGACGGGGCAGCAAGCCTCTGTTACTCAGATGGTTTCAGAATTTCAGAAACGACGTGACGCAATTGTAGATGGACTGAATGCAATTGAAGGCGTCAGTTGCATCAAACCGCTCGGTGCCTTCTATGTATTTCCCAATGTTACGCAACTGCCGATTTCATGTGAAGCACTCGCTGATTATCTCATGGAGGCAGCAGATGTCGCCTTATTGCCTGGTACCTCTTTCGGCAAATATGGTGATGGGTACCTCCGTCTTTCGTATGCCAATTCGTTAGATAATATCCAAGAGGCATTAGGCAGAATGGAAACTGCAATCTCGGCTTTATAGTTGGCGGCTGAAGCCGCTTAAAAATTGCGCATGTTACTATCTCGGTTGGAATTAACCAGATACCATCGTGAAACGAAGTGGAACGATGACCAGATTGAATAGTTTAAAAAACCGAAAAGTTACCGCGCGGATCCCGGCAAGCACAACGAATTTGGGACCCGGATTCGACGTGTTAGGGCTCGCTCTCCAACTCTATAGCACAGTCACGTTAGAACTTTCTGAAACCGACAGTCTTTCTGTAAGTGGCGTAGATGCTGATAAAATACCAAGTACGCCGGAGCATGTCGCGTTTCAAGCGGCGGAACTTGTTTTCCACCGAAGTGGCGCGGAACGTCCGAAAGGCTTTAAATTGCAGATAGAAAATGGAATACCTGCAATTCGTGGTCTCGGTGGCAGTGGAACTGCCATTCTTGGCGGATTGCTCACTGCAAACGCACTCTGCGGTACTCCATTTTCTAACCCAGAACTCCTCAATTTTGCGACAGAACTCGAAGGGCATCCCGATAACGTCGCCGCCTCATTGTATGGTGGACTCGTCGTTTCAGCACAGGAGGATGCTCAGGTTCATACTGTTCGATTAGAGTGTCCGTCCCTCCTTTCGATTGTACTGGCAATTCCCGATTTCCCACTGTCAACAGAACAAGCACGAGGGGTGCTACCAACATCAGTGGGCTTTGCAGATGCAATCTACAATACAAGCCGAAGCACACTGCTAATCGCCAGCATTGCGACGAGGCAATTTGAAATGTTGCGTGTTGCAATGAAGGATAGGTTGCATCAACCTTACCGGGCTTCACTGATTCCAGGTTTTGATGATGTGGTAGAAGCTGCTACCACCGCTGGAGCACTGAGCGTCGCGTTGAGCGGAGCAGGACCAACTGTCGCAGCCTATTGTCTGGAGCACACAGAACAGGTTGCTGAGAAGATGCAAGTTGCATTTAAGAAGCACCAGATTGTGGCGGATATTAAAATTTTAAAGCCGGATGCTCACGGAGCAACCATTTTTTAGCGTTTGCGGGAAACCTCAGGTCTATAGAACAAAGTGCGTAGTTCGTAATGAAATGGAGAACGGATATAAGAAAGGCATGTCAAGTTCTAAGGGAAATACCCAAGCAAAAACACCCACGTTGTTTAACCGCAAGGAATAATTAAAAAATGTCAAATTTTCATGCGGAAAACATTGCCTCAATCCTGAATAAATTCGACTCCAACATGGAGCAGGGACTGAGTGCCGAAGCCCTTCAGAGGGCGAAAGCACGGCACGGTAAAAACGAGATGTCCCCAGAGGAAGACGCGTTTCCTTTTAAAGCGTTTCTGAAATCATTGCTCACGTGGCGTGTAATTGTTTTGTTAGTCGGGACAGTTATCCTTGGTGCTTCCTTAGTCGACGGTACGAGTAGCGTTACGCTCCATGCAGTAAGCGTTGTCGGAGCAGTTTTGGTTATTCATGCCGCGTCCGCATACATGATGGAATACCGCATTCGCAGCCGTGATAGCCACCATAATAGGCTTATGGGGCATAGTATCAAGGTTATTCGACAAGGAAAATTAGATGAATGCGCGCCGGAGGACATCGTGCCTGGAGATCTACTTCCTTTCAGCGCAGGGGACTATGTGCCTGCTGATGCCAGGATCATTGAATCGGAAGGCCTTATGATTGACGAGTCCGTGCTCTTTGGTACCGAAGAACCTGGGCAAAAGGTCGGAGTGGATATTCAAGATAGTGCTTTACCGCCTCAAAAACAAAAAAACATGGCGTTCGGCGGGACATACGTTGTAGCCGGACATGGGCTTGCAATTGTTGTGCAGACAGGGCGGCAGTTAGAAATATGGAGACAACGTCCAAATGCACGTCCAACACTTGTCATGAATACCCGTGCTGAAAGTGAAACAAGGGGTTTATACACCAGTATAAAAGTTATAGGTATGGTTGTGGGCGGTGTGGCTGTCGCCATCGCGTGGTGGTTTGAATATCAGAATCATGCTACCGACTGGCAATCTCTAATCCATTTAGGGTTGCTATTTGTTATCGCATCTGCTCCGCAAGATGTAATTCAACTGCTCCGTTTATTCTTTTCTAAACACGCCCAAAGATTGGTGGAAAAAGGGGTTGTGCTACGAAATTCACGTAGCCTTGAAAAACTGAGTCGCATTACCACTTTTTTTGCGAATGAAAATGGACTGTCCACCACACGCTCACTAACAATTTCAAGCCTTTTTGTTGATGAACAACTCGTTGATGGTAAAACATGGGACGCGTGGTTAAATTCTCTCAAGGAGTTAACTCCTGCCGATCGGCAAAAGGCTATTGAGACAATGTCACCCAGTGGAAAAATTCCACAGGGTGCCCCACACTTGGTGTTTACAGCAGGACTCGGGACTTCTGATAGGCAGAGTGCGGGCGGTACCGACCACTTTGACACACCGTCAACTTCAGAGGTTTCCATGTCTGCCGAGATGGAGCTGTCCCCCCAGCTCGCCATCCAAAAGGATGTGAAAAAACTCGGCTACCAACTGGAAAGTGTGAAGGCTCGACTTCCGTTAGTGAACACCTATCCCTTCACGCGTAACTATCCTTATCAAATGCAAGTATTCGAGTCAGCACCAGAGGATTATCTTAATATCATCTTTGGAGACGCTCGAACAGTGCTTGACACTTGCGGTTATGTACTCATTAATGGCGAAGCTACACCCTTATCAGACGACAGATACGAGATATATCATGAGGTTATAGACTATCTAATGGGTACGAAAGCGCAGGTCTCTGGCGTAGCCTTTCACTCCTCTGATGTTATCCTGAAACCGCAGGAAATGGAATACAATCCTATCTTTTTAGGGTTTATCAGTTTTTCTGCCAACAATGATGAACGGACAAAGGCAATCCTGAAGTCCAGTCTTGATACTGGGCTTAAAATTATCCTCATCACTGAAAATGAGGAACAAGAGACAGTTGATCTTGCGAAGGATCTTGGGCTTATCCATAACCGGAAAGCCGTGGTGTCGAGGGAGGAACTTGACAGTCTCTCGCGTGAACAACTCGATAGTGAAACAGCAAAGTGGATTGCTTATTCGCAACCAACGTGGCATCAACGTCGAAATATCGTCCTCAGTTTAAAACGTCAAGGACATGCAATCGGCTTTCTGGGTCAAAGTAGGGAAGACCTCCGGGCAATGACCGTTGCGGATATTACTCTTGCGAATAGAGCCGATGCCTCACATGTTGTGCAAGCCGCCGCCGATGGACTTATTAACAAACAGGGGTTCCAATCTGTAAGAGATGTGTTACTTCATGCTCGTGAGGCGTATCATAACGCCGCCGGTTTTCTACGGTGGAACTTCTCTTGTACGCTCTCGCTGCTCCTCACCCTGACCTTTGGGACGGTCCTACACTATCTCTATAAGATGCCTATGCCGTTGACGTTAACACAGATAGTTTGGACCCAATTTCTCCTGACGCTATTACCCTCATTCGTTATAGGTACGGAACGGATATTTGCTGATGAAAAACATCACCGTCCAACGCTGTTTTCGGGATCGCGTTTCATTTTGAAGATGACAAGCGTGGACATAGTTTGCCGTGCCGTGACTATTAGTTTGATGACAATCATTCCGTTCTTCTTTATCTTGTGGCGTTCGCCTGCATTATCCGACGTATTCGGTGTTTCGACATTAATGAGGGATGTTCTTTCGGTTGGAGATGTCGGGAATCCAAATGCTCTGGATATCGCAATCGCGCGGACGGCGGCGTGTACTACGCTTATTTTCACACAACTGGCTACATGCTGGCAGGCTTTACGCTACCCATGGGAACCGCTCGTTCAAAGGGTGTTCGCGAACTCCCGGCTCATCATTATTTCACTTGTCATTATCGCTTTCCATTTGGCAACACTCTATGTCGAACCTGTGGGGCAACTTTTAGGAATGGTGCGCCTCAAATGGGAATGGCAATGGACGCTTCTCTTTAGTCTAACATTGCTTCTATTACCCCTGAATTTAGCAATAGGTTCGCGACCAGACGACAATTGAAAAACGCGTAACCTGAAACGGAATGGAAGGATTTTTGCTTGAGTGTTTCTTCAGATATATGGGATGGAGCGTCAATTTGTTAACCGTCCTGACCCAACCGCAAGGAACATTAAGAATCCTGCTATACCCAAAATCCGTAAGTCGGAATACCCGCGATAATTCCTAAGATTGTCCAGAGACTCCCAACTGTAAATTCCCCTAAGATTAACCCTAAGAAAAAGGGTGCTATCTTACGATGTCGAATGACGCCACCATACTGAAGAATAAGCCATTTAATTAACCAACTCATGAAAAGGCAGCTCCACGTAACATGCATACCCCAACTCGTAGAGATAGCGAACCCTGCGGGGTGAAATGGCCACCAAACGAATCGCATCCGAAAGAACATCAGCACTGTTGTCAGCAGAAACCCAATACCCATAAATCCACTTTCAGGTATGAGCGTTGCCTCTGGAGCTTGCATCCACCGGGCAAGGCGCCGATATGGTTCTATCCCGAAGGCACTCAAAGAGGGCCAATAGGCACGCACCTCCATGCCGAGTCGATAACCTCGATCAATTAATGCCCAAAATCCTGCCAACGAACCCAGAATAGTCGCGAGGGTTAAAGCGAAAATGATGCGATTCATCGTCATATTCGTCCGTTCTACGATCTTGAAACCTTCTAACTGGTGCGGCATTGGATGACTCCGGTGTGCACGGTTAATAAACCAGAACATAGAGAACATAATGAGGTTGTCTCTTCCCAATCGGCGTGTTCCAACAGTCCGAGTCAGAATTTCATCGGGACCAGAATAGTGCAGATCGTGCACAGGTGTACCCAGTTCGGCGCGCATCCGGGTTATGGCAATCGAAATCATGTAATAGATGACAAAAAATACGAACATCACCCAAAGTTCAGCACCCCCGTAGTAACAGAAAAGCACGAGGAATACCATTACCGCGATAAGACCGAGCGTCGCCCCGCGATAAGACATCGGTTCCTGCGTTTCGCGCCCTGAAGCACTGATGACAGTATTACCCTGTTGGGTATTTAGTCCCACAACGGTTTGCGCTACATGCAATAGATGTCTGCGACTTGCCCAAATTGCCAAAACGCACAGCGCAAGGTAACCTCCTGCGGCTTGCTCGTTCATGTAAGGGAAACGCGGTAGACTACGCAGGCCCAAAGCGGCACCGAGAACCCGCATAAATCGCCAATACCAGAAGAAGAACCAGCACGAAAACGAAAGGTCAAGGGGGATAAAGAAACCGAGCCCGATTGCAAACGGGTAGAGTGAAAACGGAATTCGCCCCATAGCGTTCCAAGGGCTCTCCGTAAAGATTTGGAAACTTCGTACTCGTGTCCGTAGTTCAGGTAAAATCGGATACAGAAAGTTAACACCATTCCACAGCGCGAGCGCACCAGCAATTCCAAATCCGAGCCACATCAATTTATTCTGAAAGAGGCGGTTCTGCGGTGTTTCTGTCAATTGAAGTGGGAGTTGTATTATCGGATAGCTTAATTTTTCATGTTCGATCCATTGTTTACGAACAATTATATTGATGCAAAGCATGCCGAAAATCAACACAGTAATGAAGGCAGTCCACCAAAGTACGGGCGTTGCCCAGCCGAGCAATGTTTCAACGCTGTAGAGGGGTAGCTCACCCTCATAATAACCGTGTAGAAGGGTCGGGTCGCTAATAGTGAGCCACTTTGGTAGAAAGGGGACAAACAACTGTTGCCATTCGTTTTCTGGAGTAGCAAAGCGGGATGCATGCCCTAACATCGGCACCAAAATCTCGAGCATATCGTGACCCGTAATTCCCGAAGCGATGGAAAGCATTAGGTAAACAATGACTAACTCGCTTTGTGCCAATGCCAAGTTCGGGACAAACCGACGCAATAGGGAGTTGACACCGATAACCGTGAACAGACTAAAGATCACATTGAAAAAGAGGGAAATGGTCACAGGATGACCTGAATACCGAATAACCTCCATCTCAATAACCCAGTAGCAGTTAATCGGTATTAGAATAACAGCAATAAGAATAGATTTGAGTGTGACACCGTGGGCAGGGATTTGTGATGATGTTAGCGAAGAGGAAGTTTCAAATTTTTTAATGATTCCTTGCGGTTCGTTGAGGCAGGTTTGATGAATGAAGTGCCTTTCCGTAGAACCGCCCTCCACTTCGTTACGGGCTGCGCGTCAGTAATTAAGAATTTGCACATAGATATACTGCCAGCTTGATAGTAGATGGAGACGCATTTTTTTACCGATCGCTGCAAATACCGACCGCCATCCGTGAATATTTTGAAATAAATTTATCACATTTTCTATAGCACGTCAACTTTAAAATCTCTGCTGATTAGAGACTTTTCTAAATAACGCTTCCATGTTAGAATAGATACCGCAATATGGGAAACCTGTAGGTTGTGCCTAAATTACATCTGTAACAGCTCAGGATACATATATGAAGCCATTCCGCTCTATTAAAAATCGAGTTGAAAGATTTTTTTACAATGCCTATCAGCGACGTTTGGAATCCGAAGCCACTGCGTGGAACATCCCACGCCATATCGGTGTAATTTTAGATGGAAATCGTCGCTATGCGAAAGCCAGTGGACTTGACGATGTCATTGAAGGGCACTATGAGGGCGCAGACAAACTCGAAGAGGTACTCCATTGGTGCGATGAACTTGGCGTTGAAATTTTCTCAATCTGGATTTTCTCCCTTGATAATTTCAAACGTGCGGCACATGAAGTTGAAGGAATTCTTGGGCTTATTGAAAGGAAAATGCGGGAGCTCGTCACAATTGAGGGACTCCATACGAACCAGATCAAAGTTCGCGCGATGGGGCAGATAGACCTGTTACCCTCCAGTCTGCAAGAAGCGATTCGGGAGGCGGAAGAAGCAACGCAACATTACGACAAATTTATCTTAAATGTCGCTGTCGCTTATGGAGGTCGAGAGGAAATTATTGAAGCATTTCGGGGACACCTAAAAGCCGAGGGTGAGAGCGATAAACCTATCCACCAGATTGCAGACGAACTCACAGTGGATAAAATCGCCCCTTATCTTTACACCTCAAACCTTCCAGATCCTGAATTAATCATTCGCACCAGTGGCGAGGTGCGATTATCAGGGTTTTTGCTTTGGCAGAGCGTTTACTCGGAATTCTATTTCTGCGATACATACTGGCCCTCATTTCGAAAAATTGACTTTCTCCGTGCTTTGCGGGCTTATAGCCAACGAAAACGACGATTCGGGACATAAAAGATAGCAGGTAAAAATTCGACATAGTATTGCTAATCACCAAAGGAGTGAACGCATGAGATTTGGGGTTTGTACAGGTTTAGAAAATGTCAATCGGCTCGCGGAAGTTGGATATGACTACATTGAATTAGGCGTGCGCCCGGGATTGATGCCCGAGGCGGATGAGGCTGAATTCCAGAAAATTCGTGAACAGGTAGCGAAGGCACCGTTAAAGCCGGAGTCGTACTCGGGGTTTATTCCGGGTGACTTGCGGGTCGTGGGTGATGTTGTCGATTTGCCACGTTTATCTCATTATGTGGAGACTGCGTGTCGGAGAGGCAGTGAAATTGGTGGTGAAGTTATCGTCTACGGCAGCAGCGGTTCCCGGAGTATAACTGAGGGCTATTCGCGCGAACGGGCATTGGCGCAAATCGCTGAGTTCCTTGATATGGCGGCAGATCATGCCGAAGCGCATAACATGACGATTGTCATTGAACCAATTTGCTGGCGAGAGGGTAATATCCTTCGGACTGTCGCAGATGGACTCGCTATGGCGAAACGCGTGAATCGTACGGGTATCAGGGCGTTGGCAGATCTCTATCACATCTATCAGGAAGAAGAACCGATGCAAAACACCATTGATGCTGCTGAGTGGCTCGCGCATGTTCACATAGCCGAACCTGTCAAACGTTCCTATC
The DNA here is from genome assembly GCA_965208635.1 of Candidatus Poribacteria bacterium. Lineage (GTDB taxonomy): Bacteria > Poribacteria > WGA-4E > WGA-4E > WGA-3G > WGA-3G. The sequence goes on along the minus strand of OZ242349.1, from coordinate 1,315,613 downwards.
CCGGAAACGACGATTTCGATTTCACAGATTTCTTCACGGCACTGCAAAAAGCGGGCTATGACGGTCGCGTCTCGTGTGAGTGCAAGTTTGATAATTTCGACGAAGATGTTGAGGTAGCTTTGGAAACCATGAAAACTTATATCTGAGGAATGTTGTCAGTACGGTGAATCAACGGTATGAGGTTTCCCTTATGGGAAACTTCCCCGTCTACGAAAAACCTTTCAGTTATCAGTTTTCCGTCACAAGACGAATATGTTAAACGAAAACCTCTTCACCTTAACCATCAACTCGACTCTGCTATAAATGTGAAGGCACGAGTTGATGGGTAAAACCGATAATTGACGACTATTCCGCAATATCAACTGCTTCCACATTTTTGGGAGGTGGAACCTATCCTAACACGCGAACAAGGCAGAGTCATCCGGGCACGGACGGGGTTTTATGATGTCCAACACGATAATATTACCCTGCGATGCACGCTCCGTGGCACACTCAAACGGAGACACCGTTCTGAAACCGGACGCAGACTGTATGCTGATCCAGTTGCTGTCGGTGATTGGGTCATCTTCACGCAACTTGATATGGAAGAGGGAATAATAGAAGATATTCTGCCTCGCCAGACAAAGTTCTCGCGGCAATACGCTGGGAAACACGGGGACATTGAACAGGTCATCGTTGCGAATGCACATCAAATCGTAGCTGTTGTCGCTACGCTTATGCCGCCCCTTAATTTTCGGACGCTGGATAGGTTTCTTATCTTGGCAGAGGCAGGGGATATGGAGGCAGTGGTATGTCTCAACAAGATGGATTTAGTGGATGAAGCCGAACGAGCAGAACTCGCCGCGACCTTTGCCGTTTATGAAAAATTGGGTTATCAAGTCATCTATACCAGCATCAATGTTCCTGAGAGTCTGGGCGCACTCCGAGACGCGCTAAAGGATAAATTGAGTGTAATTGTTGGCGCGTCTGGTGTTGGCAAATCGAGCCTACTAAACGCACTCCAACCGAGTTTAGACTTGCGTATTGGTGAGGTCGGTATGAGGACTCAGAAGGGACGGCATACAACAACTTTGGTCGAACTCTTTCCTTTAGATATCGGCGGCGAGGTCGCTGACACGCCCGGTATACGGGAAGTTGGGTTGTGGGGTGTTGACACGGAAAACTTGGAGCACTATTTCCCAGAAATGGAACCTTATCTCGGCACCTGCAAATACAACGATTGTGCCCACGTTGCGGAACCCGATTGTGCTATCCAAGAGGCCGTTAAAGCCGGTGAAATACATACAGAACGGTATCGGAGTTATGTCGTCTTACGGACAGAATTTTAATTTTACCTTGTGGTTCGGTTCAGTGGGTTTGATGGATAAAGTTTCTTTCCGTATATCTGGGGGAAACACCCCGATGACTCTCACTGCGAGGCAACACGCGCAAATGTAATACAAGGAACGGATTTAGCCTATTTAAAGGCTAAATCCAGCGTTGATTCGCAAAAACCCTGCGCCGATGTTGCAGGCTTCGCTTTAGGGATGTAGGAAATTTTCACGCGCGTAAGTCAACCGTTCTGGAACACCGATATCGATCCAGTCGGCGTCCGTTTGTAACGCATAGAGATTGGATACGTATGGAAAAACATCTCGTTCCATAGAAAAATTTTCTTGGTCGCTTGGAAATGCCTCGGCAATGCTTTGATCGAAAAGATACATCCCACCGTTGATATACCCAGCACGACAGGTAGGCTGTTTCTCACGAAACGCCTGAATTTTTCCCGCACCGTCCGATACAATCTCGCCATAGGGACGGATGTCGGGGACATGTACGCTTAATAACACACCTGTCATTCCTTGGTCAAACCGAAGAAACATTTCCCGCAGTGAGAAGTTCGCGAGCAAGATATCACCATTTAAGACAAAAAAGGGTGATGTATCGATCTGCTTCATCGCATTCTGTACCGCGCCACCAGTACCGAGCCTCTTTTCCTCTTTGGCGTAACGAATGCACATCCCGGCGTAAGTGTCTCCTACACGTTCGTAAAGCGTATCGTGAAGGTGCCCCGACGCGAGGATAACCCTAGTAACACCAGCATCCGTCAACAATTGGATTTGCCATTCCAGCACTGTTTTCCCAGCGATCTCCAGCAAAATCTTCGGGAGCGTTTTCGTTGTCTCACCGAGCCGCGTAGCGAGACCGCCGCACAGAATAATCGCTTGCATCTTTTAAATTTACCTTGCAGAGGAGGAACGTGCGTCAGAGTTATCGGATGCGTTCCTTAGATCTTGAAAAAACACCCCAGCAAAAACCCTGCGCCGTTGTTGCCGGCTACAATTACTGTTAAACCTATACAATCTAAATAACAGGCTGGTTCGTAGTAGTGCGATTTATCGCACGCTCAGAAATGACCGAATTAAATCCTGAATCCTCATATAGATTGTGCTACAATTTTCCGATAACCGATAATCGACTGCCAACCGCTGATGGTTATACCGACCTATGTCCTGCGAAGCCTCTCGGATTTTCAAAAGCATCTATCCACATATCACACCATTCTTGGTGTTCAGACAGAACAGTTTCAGGGTTTTTGCGACTCCGCACAATGAAATCGGGGTGCGCTGTCCGTCCAGTGTGATGTCCCGTAGTCTGATAGCGCAAATCCAATGACCAGCGGCATTGGTCAGACGTATTCGGTTCTGAACGATGCGGTGTAAAGCGACTCAGTAAGATGAGGTCACCGCGGTAACATTCCAGCATGAGCGGTTCGACATCCGGCATTAGCTCCGGCTTGATCATAGTCCCGCCCTCTTTCTGATGGACCAGATACCCCTTTTCCTCGGTAATACCCGGTAATGCCTGAAGGCACCCCATCTCTATTGTACTATCACCCAACGGAAGCCAGCACGTGACAATAGTGGACCCTTCTGCTTCTGGCATCATGACCCCGGCATCCTGATGCCACGGTACACCGCCTGCCCAACTCGCGTTTCCGTCTATGACAGGCGGTTTTGCCCGTAGATGCTGAATCGGATTGCAAGTAATTTCAGTACCCACAATTCCTTCAATGACATCTAAGAGGTTGTCGTTCTTCAGAAATTCAAAGATGGCTTTGCCTCGGTAATGCATAATGTCCAAACCGCTTACCATCTCGTTGGACTGTGCCAGTAATTTTCCAAACCGCTTATCGAAGGGTTCGTCTTCGTAAAGGTTTTCGATTTGGCCTTCCTGCTTTAGGGCAAGGGCGCGTTCCGAAATCCAATCCGAAATCTCATCAATTACTGGCTGCAGGTCTTCATCGGTCAAGGCATTTTTGACGATCAGAACGCCTTGTGTCCAATAGGTTTCGCACTGCTCTGGTGTGAGTTTCATACGGAAGTCTCTCCTTCTTAAGGGATAGGGTTCTGTTCTGTCGGAGCGAGTGTTTTTGCTTGGGTGTTTCCTCAATTTCTTCGCGCTCGCGACATGTTTCTGTAGCGAAATCTGAAACGAATTGTCTAAAGTTGAGAAATATGATACCATAGTGGCAAAAAATCAACAAGGAGCATAACGCTATGAAAGGTAGACGGATTGTGATGCCAGCGAAACGTTCAGCAACGCTGGAAGATTTTGAACTTGACGAGACGCTTACACCGAACCAAATCCTGTTAAAAACGCACTATAGTTTGATTAGTCCCGGCACCGAAGGCGCAGGGTATACTGGACTCGAAAGTGGGACACGATTCCCACACGGCTCTGGCTATACAGCGATTGGCGAAGTTCTCAAAGTCGGTGAAAACGTCACCAAATGTGCCGTCGGAGACCTCGCTTTCTGCTATAGTTCACACGCCTCTATCGCTAAAACTGAGGCAGTGCTTTTAGGTTCAAACCCCCTTTAGACATAGACGAGAAACTGGTTCCCTTCGTCCGAATGGCAACAGTTGCAATGACTTCTCTGCGGGTATCTTCTGCCGAGTTTGGGGATACCGTTGCGGTTATCGGCTTGGGGCTGGTCGGCAACTCCGCATCCCAACTGTTCAATTTAGCAGGCATGAAAGTCATCAGTATCGAGCGCGTGCCGCGTCGTCTTGAAATCGCCCGTCAATGTGGTATCCAGCATCTGATTAATCCTGACGAAGAAGATGCTCTGGGACGCGTTCTTGCATTGACAAATGGCGAGAAAGCCGCAGTCACCGTCGAAGCGATCGGAAACCCGAGGCTCGTTGAAACGGCGTACCAATTGACCGGTACCAAGGGAGAAGTCATCTTATTGGGTTCACCGCGCGGTGAGTACGTCACGGATGCAACAGCAATTCTAAACTACAGTCACAGTATTGGCTTAGGCGCGATTACGCTCAGAAGTGCGCATGAATGGGTCTACCCGACGATGCACTCTGGTGAGTCAAAACATTCACTTGAGCGCAATTCGCGTTTGGTGTATTCACTGATGTGTCAAGGCAAGTTCAAGGTGGAAGAATTACTGACGCATGTGATTGACCCAGAGGTATCCGCACAATCTGCCTACGATGGATTGACGGATCGCAAGGATGAATACTTGGGCGTCATCATGGACTGGACGTAGTATTCCGGCAGTATTACTGAATACTCTCAAACTTACGATTACCATAAAGAGAAGCGTGATAGTTCTCACACCTCTTGTAACTGACGACTGACAACTGAAAGGCACGGAGTGCCGTACTGACAGCTCTATTGCCACCGACTCCGGAATTCTGTCACCATTGCTTCAGGGGCACCGTGCTGCGCTAAGAAGTCCAAAAACGCTTGGTAGAGCCGACGCGCCTCTGCCGTATCCGATTCAAATCGATTCTGCATCTGCTCCGAATCGGAGGGTAAATGGAATAACTGTTTCGGTGCGCCTTGGTTCTCTAAAAGCAGGGACCATGTGCCATCGGTGATGCTTCCATGCGGACTACCGCCATCAGGACTCCAACCGCCGACCCATGCTCCATGCGTAACAGTATACTCGCGTCCTGTGTCGGTATCTCCCACGATAACGGGGAGAAGGCTGTTACCTTCCACTTGTGCCCCGCGTTCCGCACCGAATACATCAATGACGGTAGGTGGAATATCGATAATACTGGTGAGTGCCTCGGTATGGCGTGGTGTCGCATCAGGGTGATAAACCATGAGTGGGATATGGATAACCTCTTCATACATGCTGAGGTTCTTAGCGAGGAGTCCGTGTTCACCCAGTAGGAAACCGTGGTCCGCCATGAAAATCACCATCGTGTTTTCCATCAAGCCCATATAGTCAATTTTCCGCAAGAGTTGTCCGATCCAGTTATCAACCAGTGATGCTTCTGCGCGGTAGAGGGCGTTGAGACGTTCCGTTTCTCGTTCATTCATCGGATTAGGACCGTAGGGTGGATAGATCGGTTCGGGTCCGTCATAATCGCTGGAATCGAAACGTCTTAGATACCATTCGGGGGCATCCCACGGTTCGTGCGGATCGAAGGTATCCACCATCAGATAGAAATTTTCGTGCTGATGGTTCCGCTCCAACCAGTCGCAAGCCGTCTGCATAGTCTGTGCCACGTAAGTGTCTGCCTCCGTCTGCCGAAACGCCATATTTCTCAGGTGGTTACCGAGTCCACCGGGCAATTTGTTCGGATGCGTTCGAGTATACTCGCGATACTGCAACGATTTTTTCGATTCATAATCGTAGGGCTGCGTCTCTAAATGATCACCCTCTTGTCCTCGAATCCACTTCCATCCCGTGAACCCACGGTTGTAAAAAAAACCGTTGTTAATATGGTGCGGCGTATCCGCAATCATCATACTCACAACCCCGGCATTGGTTAAATCATCAGCAATGACGGGGACATCCCGTTTGAGTGGTTCCCATCCTCGCCGACAGATGCTGACTTGCCCTGTCACGAGCTCGCCTCGGATCGGGACAGTCGGAAAACCACAGACATACGCCTTATCAAAAACGACACATTTTTCCGCGAAGGCGTTCAGGGCGGGCGTATATCCCTTTCCACCATAGATAGCGAGGTTATCGCGTCGAAATGTGTCTGAAATAATGTGGATAATGTTCATATTGATTGATTTCTCCATAAAAGTCTACAAAAGACTGATGTTATTATCAGATTTACCATTGAGTATTGGAGGTCTCATCATTCTATCATAATAAATCACTAAAATCACTAAAATCCTGGTCCAGTTTCGGGTGTAGTCTTTTCACGATTCGCCATTTGCACGACAGCTGGCAATAATCCGTAGATACCCCAAAAAGGGACCCCAATGGCGTCGCCGTTTAGCAGATTGTTCACTGTGAAATGCACCATCAATGAAATTTCTGCTGCCATCAATCCAATGACAATCGCACGGTAAAAGCCATCTTCTAATGTTTTGAGGGCACGAAAGCCGTAGCGTAAGAAGGCAAGGTTCAGCCAAATCCATGTGCCTAATCCAACAATTCCCAATTCCGCCATAACTTGAAGGTATTCGCTGTGTGCACCGAGTTGGTACTGTGCCGTATAACTTCCAACAAGTGCGACATCCTCCTCGTACAACATCGCAAACGCACCATAACCCTTACCCAAAATAGGACTTTCAGCGAACATCACGAACGCCTGTCCCCACCGCAAGAGGCGTGCTCGGTTTGAAGCGTAACCAAGATCCACTGCAGATGTAATGCGTTCAACGAGAATGTTGTAGATACCGGGCAAATTCAGACAGATCAGGAAAATAAGGCATGCAGCACCGATAAACAGAATCTTTTTATGTGTAACACCTTTCCCCAGTTGCAGCAGCATGAAACCGATCGCAACAATGACCGATAACCAAACCCCACGTGAAAAGCACATTAAGAGACCCACACCGAAGCACAAGAACCACGCTGTCCAGAGCACGCGGTCATACCCGCTACTGTCAAAGAGGAGACGGCTGAGGCAAACGAGGAAGAAGAGCGCAGTAAACGCACCATAAACAGAATAATTCGTAAACGGCGCGCTCCGATACGCACTCGTCCATTGCCATGCATCTATATGGTAAATGAGAACAATAACTGTCCAGATAACAGCAACCGCGGCGGATGGAAAACTGGCAATAAAAAACCGTTTCAGAGCAACTCTATTTTCGATGGCAGCGTGCACTACCACACTAAACAGGATGTAAACTGTCGCACGGAGTGCCCCTTTAAGTGTGCCAAAAAGATCTGGCGTGTTGATTGCAGAAAGGAATGTAACAAAAATGTAGAAACAGATTGGGAGAAAAAAAGGGAAAGTATTTTCCGGTTTATCCTTGTAGGAAGGAACTCCGCTTCCAGACTGGATCACCCGATCAAGTATTCGCCGTGCGCAGTAAACGGCAACGAGCATTCCTAAGAGTGGTTCTGTCGGTGTTTGGATCTCGAAGCGACCTGGAAGGATGTAGCGGAATGAAAATGGTAGAGCGATTAACAACAGATAGACCGCAATCTCCATACCGAGAAAGACGAAAGCACAGGTAGCAGCCAACAAACTGAAAAGTGGGAGTGGCGTATCTGAGTAACCACCGATGATATAGCCGAATACGAGACAGACGACAAATGGGAGTATACGCTTGCCATACTTTTTAATTTTACCTTGCGGTTCGGTGAGGCGAGTTGGGTGAATAACGTGCCTTTCCGTATATCCGCCCTCCTTGCACAGGTCTCCTATAGAGGAACCTGCGGGACAATGTTACGGGCTACGCGCCTCCCGTATCCTCCCAAGAAGAGGTGTTAGTAAAAACTCGCGAGTAAAATTCGCTCCTACAATTTTAAAGTCGCATTTTGACACCTAAGCCGATTGCAGTACCGTCTAAAATCAAATCAAGTGGTATTGTACCAGTTGTTTCTACTGTTTTGAGTATCCGTTTCACCTCGAAGGTGAGTGAGAGGTTATGATCCCACTGTAGCAGTTCTGCTCCAATGAGGACGTATCCGGTCGGACCTGAAGTGCTATTATCAAAACTGATACCTTGTTGTTCAATTAGATCGACTGCACTACCACTAAAGCTTGCTCCCAAATAACCGATGCCACCCCCCAAGTAAATTGGAAGGTATTCGGCGAGAAGCACCGGGCGATAGATAAACTGGTACGAAATCGGGATAAGGGTGGTGGAGAGATTTGCTGAGGTAGGCGGTGGAATGTCAAGCTCCATCTGCCAATAGCCAAGTTCCAAACGTGAATCGAATTCGGTACTGTGTTCAAATACAACCGAAACCGTTGGTAGCAGCGCACCCGGAATCCGCGATACGCCGACACTTTGGAGAATGTCGGTCAAACTGCCCAACTCCGGTTTATATGAAAATAGAGACAGCTGAAACGACGGGAATTGCAAGTGTTCTGCTAAAAAGTCTCGGACAGGTGATGGTCGTAGGGGTGGCACATCGGCGGTATCTGCAAGTGTTAGGCAGGGAATCAACAGCAGAAGCAAGAAACAGGCAAATACCAAACGCATAGGTGATAAAGTCCTCATCCAACGCGCGCTATCGAACAGTAATATGATAGCAGTAGGCGGGTCGAATGACCCGCCTTTACGTCGATACAAAAACACTTGGGCTGCACTCATTGTGCCAGAGGAACTAAAACGGCTTTTACCCAATGAATGATTTGGAATTAGTGTGAATGGCCATGTGCAGGGATCAGAATGACTTCAACCCGGCGATTCATGGCTCTACCTGCGGCAGTGTTCTGTGGAGCAACAGGATCGGTGTGTGCTTTACCAACAGCCTCAATTCTACCAGCATCGATTCCTTTGGATTGCAAGTACTTTGAGGCAGAGTTCGCGCGTGCCTGTGAGAGGTCCCAATTGCTTCTATAACTTCCGCGCAGAACTGGCATGCCATCAGCGTGTCCAACAACCTTTATCTTTGCGTCCGAAGCTTCCATGAGTTGTTCAACGACACCGTCAAGCATCTGCTGTCCATCGCTGGATAAACTGGTTCGACCACTGGCGAAAGTGACGGTAACCAGCAGTGTCGGTGCTGCGGCAACCTCTTCTGCCACCATGGCTAAACCTTCTTCCAAAGCCATGACTTTAGACTCAAGCTGTTTTATTGCTGCGTCTTGGGCTTTATGGTCTTCCCCTTGGGCATCAAGTTGTTTTTGCAATTTGGCATCTTCGACTTTGGCAAAGTCCATCGCTTTTTGCCCTTGCATATCGATAGACTCTGTTAGATCGGCGCGGAGTTGCGCGTCACCCTCTTTAGCACTTTGATTCGCAGCAGCAATGGTATCGGCATCCCCTTGCTGGGACGCGGCAATCGCCTCATCCTTCGCTTTAGAGATGTTCTCCATTAAATCTTTACCCTGCTGATCGACCTTGCTATCCAGCATTGTAATCTTGTTTGACATGTCTGCGTTAGCTTGCTCCATGCTCGAGACATGTTCATTCTTCCACATTTCGAACTCTTCCTGATCCAACTTGCCGCAACTACTCACAGCGAGTGCAACACCCAGAAGAGCGATTATTGTGAAAGCGGTTCTACTTATCATGGATTCCTCCTAAGTTTTTTACAACAATTTAATGCGTTGCTTGCAAGCCGATACCAAGAAGCCGGCTCTCAAATTACGCCAAAAAGTCAACTTTCTAATTATGATATACTCTATGATTTTCCCCGGAATTCTTCTCAAATCCCGCCATGAGCGTATGTAGGCGAACGAGACAATTCATCTCCCGCGTAGACAACGGTTTTTCAATGCCCGAAACTGCATCACGAACTTTTCAATATGGGAGACCTGCAAGCAATTTATCCTCACAGGTGTATTTGATATTATATTATACAACTTTTTCTTAAAAAAAGTCAAGAGTTTTTTTCACAGATGCTAAAGCAACTGAAGCACGGCTCTAAAACGTCCTTGATTTTTCATACGAGATGCGTTAAAATTCTATGGCGCGTCCGAAGGTTCCGTCGCAAGATTCGCCCAAAGTGCGTAGCCTGCAACATCGGCACAGGGTTTTTGCTTGGGGTTTTTGATAGGGTGTTTCCTCAATTTCCTCAATTTCTTCAAGATTTGAAAAAGATACGTTAAGGCCCAATACCACGTCGTTTAACCGCAAGGAAAAATTAAAAAAATGGGACAAATAAGTATCATCTTAATTGCCGGGCTCCTCTTTCTTTTTTCCTTTGAGCCGTCGCAAATAAGCATGAATATCAGTGATATGCAGGTCGTCCTCTGGACAATTATCTTGACGGGATTCCCTGTTCTTATCACGTGTTTCGTGACGTCCTATGTGGCGAGAACCTTTCCTGCTCACAAAGAGGAGAACCTACCAAAACTTTATCGCCTGCGGCACCTCATGATTGTTTTTGAGTGTCTCAGTTTAGCGGCGTACCTCTGCAATCTGTATCTGTTAAATCTGCCGATGCTGATTGAAAAATACTTTGCATTCTTTCCGATGGCGCATTTACGCCAGACCCTCGCGTTACTTCCCCTACTGATCGGGCTCATCTGTATCCGACTTGCGTTTTATCGGGTGAATAAACTTCAACCAGGGCACTACAGAGAGATTCTCAGCCTGCAATTCAAATTTTTGCTTTTTCCGTTGTTGCCGATGTTCCTTTACTTGGTGATAATGGACGCTGTTCACTGGCTTCCATATTCAGCAAAGGTATTCATCGTCGAACATCCGTACATTCTAATTGGGTTGATTCTGCCGGTAATTGTTTCCGTTTATATCTTTGCCCCATTATTAATGCAGCTTCTGTGGAAAACAGAACGGCTCGCGATGAATTCGGTGCTGAAGGAGAAATTGGATCGGTTGACAAAGCAGAGTGGAATAAAATATCGGGAGATTGTCGTGTGGAAAACTGGCTCGTTGTTAATAGCCAACGCAGCTGTCGCGGGGACCTTTCCGTGGAATCGTCGCATTTTTCTCACAGACGCGCTTCTTGAATACTTCACAGATGAAGAAATTGAAACTGTTGTTGCTCACGAACTTGGACATATCCGCTATCGGCACATTCCAACATATATGCTTTTCGCACTCTTCTATCTCTTGAATTATCCGTTTTTTTATTTGCTGGTTGAGGAGCCGTTGGTCACATACCTTGGAGAATCGCAACCCTTTTTGTCAATGGTATCAACATTATGTTCGCTGACCTTTCTAATCGTTTATTTTATTTTTATTTTTCGGTATTTGTCGAGGCGTTGCGAACATCAAGCCGACCTATATGCGGTTAGACTCACAGAGAAACCGGAAGCATTCAAAGGAGCCTTGGCGAAACTTGCGGTGCTGAATTCAGTGCCGAGGTCGATCCAGCGTTTCTTTGAAATTTTCAACACACATCCGTCCATCCATCGACGAATTGAATTCATCAACCAGTGGATAGAGCAGAATTCCACAGTTCAGCGTTATAAAAATTATCTGATCGAAGTCAAAGTTTTAATTGCCTTGCTACCGGTATTTGGCATTCTCGCTGTGCTGCTACTCCGTTAGAGTAGGCGACAGATGCCTCAAGTGGTTATCGGAAACCTTCGGTCGCAAAAGATGTGTTTCGCTTGGGTGTTTCTCCAGAACTATTAAAACCCTTTTTAACTGACTGCTGATGGCTATTCTTCGGTCGTCTCGGGCTCTATCTCCTCTTCAATCGCAAATTGTAACCGCTCTACCATTCGGTACAAGGGCAATTCATACTTTTCCTGAAGACGACGTTTTTCATCGGCGATGTGGAAAGCGACCAACAACGGAACCCTCTGTTCGTCAAAGCCTTTCCTGATATAGGATTCAACTAAACTTTTGACGGATTCAACCAGTTCGTGGATTGCTTCTGGTGTCAGTTCTTCTGTCGGTTTTATGGTATAAGGTGTGCCGAGTATAACGAAGCGAATCGGCATAAAATCCTGTTCTTGCTGGTTCATTATGTCGTGATTGACCCCTTTCGTATGTCTTGGTGAATCGTATAGGGTTGTGAGATGACTCTATAGACCTTGCACCCCGCTGCGGTGCTTAAAAGGAATTCCTTTGAAGCTCTCCAGCGGAGAGCCATATTTATAGGGCATGACGCATTGTCTCAGTACACGGTATGACACCCGTCCATTTCTCAAAAGCGATAGCCCCCTGATGAACTAACATCCCGATGCCGCCAAGGGTCTGACATCCGCGCTCGGTTGCGGCTTGCATCAGAGGTGTTACCGGCGGAGTATACACAATGTCGTAAACGATCGTATTCGGTTGAAGCCAGTCGGCAGAAATGAGCAAGGGTTGTGTTACATCCATACTCGTCGTCGCTGTGTTGACAAGGAGTTTGCTCCTGCTAACAGATAGAGGCAATCGTGCATCCGTGAGCCCCATGCCTTGCATGGAAACACCTGTCTTCTGATCCATCTCTTCTGCTAAAGAGATCGCCTTTTCGACTGTGCGATTGGCGATTGTAATCGATGCTACGCCTCTGAGTGCCAACGCAACGACGACCGCCCTTGCAGCCCCGCCTGCTCCTAAGACGACAATGTTCTCTCCCACCGGGACAGGCATGTTCCCGTCCTCTTCCAAGGCTTTTAAGACACCAGGAGCATCTGTATTATCGCCATATATGTTCCCTTCAACAAACGTTAGCGTATTCACAGCACCAATGAGTTCCGCTTCCCGAGAGATTGAGGTGAGATGCGGGATGACTGCCTGTTTGTGTGGGAGTGTTACGTTAATGCCAACGACATTAATCGCTTTAAACCCAGCAATCGCATCTGCCAAATCGCCCGGACGGACATGAAACGGGACATATACGTAATCAAGATCTGCTTTGGCGAAAGCGGCGTTGTGCATTTGCGGTGAACGGCTGTGTTCAACGGGATCACCAATAACGCCGACAATGCGGGTATGTCCGGTCAATATATGTCGTGTCTGCATTATTTTTTATGGGCTTCAGTTATCGGTTAACAGTTATCAGTTAAGAGAAAGGAAAAATGAATACACCAGCCTTCCGACCTTCTAACTCACTGACTACTGAGGACTGACAGCCGACAACCATTCTTCAACTTTCTGTTTCGCCTCTTCCATTTTCGGATAGCGAATTTCTCGATAGCCACGGACTTCCTCGGCGCATTCCAACGCTTGGAGGTGCTTTTCGTACGTCTCAGTGTCAGTCGGCGAGAAGGTATCGATCACGCGGGTAATATACCACTCTCGGAACGCTTTTTCCTTAGCGTGCCACTCTGGGAGCCAACGTCTTAGAAACTTCATCCGTTTCATCAGATGCAATTGCCAATTTCGTGTGTCAATGTCCGCTTCAAAATCAAGCCCCATCACGGTAAAGTGTGGACGATTGAGATGGACGTATTTAATCCTATCGCCGTTTACTGTGTCAACCTGATACAACTCCTTATCCCGCTGCAATTTTTCTTCGCTCGTTAGCAGATGTGCGACGTAAACTTCATCCTTGATTAGCATCACCTTGTGAAGATAGCGAATCGTCGCTTTTGTCGCGCGATAGTCATGCACTGCTGAGTCGCGTGCGTGCACCTGTTTAATCTTTTCGGCGTATATCCGTGCGTAGTTGATATCCTCGAACTGAATTAAATCATAGATATAAAGTGCGAGAGTTCGGTGGATGCTGTCTGCATCAATATTGAGCGTCTTAATAGTACTTTTAACTATTGTTACGTATTCTCGCGCTAAACGTTTCCCATTACGTTTTTTTCTCAAGATCTGTTGTTTTGCTGAAAGCATTTCGGCGTAGTTTGCCAAAGGCTTTTCAGAATTTGCGTCCACGAGGGATCCAGCGTGCGCTAATGCGAGACGACGCCCAACGGTGAACGCTTTCATATTGGTATCTAAATCGGCGTGCGGCACCATCTGTTTAAGTGCCAACTGGAGCGGCTCCAATTCGAGAGGTATCAATTGCCGTTGGAAAGCGGTCCCAAGAAGCATCATGTTCGCGTATAACTTGTTGCCGAACAATTGCTCAGAGATTGTAAATAGGTCGGTCCCAAAATATGTGTCTGCGTTCGTATAGGTCTGAAGTGATGCTTCAAGGGTCTCAGGATCGAAATGATCTTTGCCGATAAGTGTAGTGATCGTTTCCGTTTTCGCTGTATTCACTACAGCAGCGGTTCGATCCGATGATGCGATGCGGAAGAGTGATTGTGCGGTAATCCCGCGGACCGCCTCTAAAATATCAAGCCCTAATAGGAGATCTGCCTTACCATAAGGGATCATAGGGGAAGCGTGAACGCCCGACTGCGTATACACGATGTGTGTATAGACGCCGCCATTGCGAATTGCCAGCCCTTTCCTATCACAAAACATCACGTTGTAGCCTTGGAGATAGCCTGCGACAACAAGGACTTTCGAGATCGTCCCAATCCCCATGCCACCAACACCTGCGGCGTACATGTTCCAACTCTGATCGAACGTCCGTAGTGGGGGCGGTGGTAAAGGCTCATCACTTAAGAGTACACGATTGTCAGATTCTGTTGTTTGCTTTTGGGGAGGACGTTTGCGTGTAACGATAACCTCTTCAAACGCGGGACATGCGTATTTAATCCGGGCACAGGCACCATCGGAGACGCAATTTGACTGATCGATGGCGATTTTCTCGCCGTAATCGGTATCAATTATTTTTAAACCGGGGCATCCCGTTGCAGTGGTGCATTCTCGGCAGAACTCACACACTTCAGGGGTTATATTGATATGTTTCTCGTATTTAAGAAAGCCGTCTTTGGCTATCGTTTGCCGTTGTTCACGACGAATCCTACGATGATAGGTAATCGCACACTCTTTATCGGCAATGACAATTTTGACACCGGATTTGAGAATGGTTCTTTCCAGATATTTTTTGTAGTTCACCCTGTCTTCCGGGTTGGTACGTACGATTTCTATGTCGGAATTACCGACGAGTCCTTGTGCCACTTGCTCAATATCTTGTGCGAACGTCGGGTTGCCGAGAAGGTCAATTTCATCAGCAGGCGTCGGTTGATGTCCCGTCATTGCTGTTGTTTGGTTGTCTAAGATAATGTAAGCGATGTCTTGGTTGTTTTTGATTGAATCTGAAATCGCTGCCATTCCACCGTGGAAGAAGGTTGAATCCCCCATGAAAACGACCTGCTTATTTTTAATAAATGGGTCAATGCCAGCCCCTGCACCGCCGCCTAACGCCATTGCAGAAAGATTATGCATGAGGCGTGGAAACGGTTCATATTTGAGCATTGAATAGCAACCTATATCTCCATGAAAGACGAGATCGACCGGTCCTGAATCGTGGTGCTTCTTCATATAGTCGGTGTCCATGAATTGCTGGGTAATTTCAAGGAAAACGCTCGAAGAATCACGATGCGGACAGCCCGGACAAAAGGTCGGTGTCCGTTGAGGAATGTCTATTTGCTGGTCGGATACCTGTTTTTGGAGTGTTTCTTCGCGTGAGAGATGTTCCAGATCGATTTTTGGAGTGTGGTGGGTTGTTGCGTTTACGGCGGATGCGCTTCCTGTGCCGAGAAGATGCTTGAGAAGAGGGATGAGTTTTTGAATAAGAATGGAGGCATCTAACCCAGAAGTTACCGGGATTCCTGACATGCCGTTGGGAAATTGTTTGCCCCACACATTTACGTATCGATCAATGTCTCCATTCTGATACCCGTGAGTGATGAATGCTTTTATTTCGTTTTCTAAAAGGGGGCGTTTTTCCTCAACGACGTAAATTTCGTCAACTTGTGCCGCGAACTCTCTGATGATGTTCTTGTCAATAGGGTGGGTCATACCAAGTTTGAGAATCGGAATCTCACCGTCCAATTGCAATTCCCTGAGTGCGTGAAGGAGGCAGGTATAAGCTAAGCCAGCACTGACGAATCCAAAACGGTGTCTCTTCCGTAGGGGCGAGGTCCCCTCGCCCGCGCCCATGAACTCGATTGTGTTGAGCCCAAGGTTCCGTGCTGTCTCAAGGGCAGTGGGCATTCGTTCTCTCAACGCTTCCACTTCGATCTGGGCAGTATGTGGCGGTAAAACGACCCGTTTATCGGCATCGATGAGTTGAGTATCCAAGCTGATTTGCTTCAAGTCGCTAATTTCGGGATAAATATTTGGGTGGAGTTCAACATTGCCACCTCCACTTGCCTGATTTTCGGTAGTTAAGTAGCAGACATAGAGGTTCGATGCTGCGGAGATTTGGAAGGCACAGTTAATCCAGTCCTTAAGTTCCTGAAAGGTCCCAGGTTCAACAAGTGGTGTTTGAACATGTCGTGCCAAAAATCGGGAATCGGCAGGTACCTGTGTGCTGTGCGACCATGTGTCGTCGCCGACGACCACAACTGCACCACCGGTTGTTCCTGCAAGGTTACTAATCGCCAGGGCATCAGAGGCGACATGAAAGCCGACGCTTTTCATAAATGTAATCGCGCGGACATCAGCCATCTGCGAACCGTTAAGTCGCGCGATACTCAACGCCTCGTTGTTGGCTATCTGCGCAACGATGCCATTGGCTTTCAACAACTCGGCGTTGCGTTCGATGATGTCAAATACTTCAGCGATCGGGGAACCCGGATAGCCTGTAAGGAGGCTAACGCCGCTCTCTAAGGCCCCCTTGACTAATAACTCGCATCCAGTATAGACATGCGTTCCACTGGCTTGTGTAAACCTTTCATCCATTTTTTTAATGGCTGTCGGCTGTCGGCATATTGGCTATTGGCAGTCGGCTATCGGGTAAAAGGGTTTTTGTAAAACAATATCTTCTTACCTGACTGCTAAAAGGGTTTTTGTAGACGGGGAAGCCCATAAGGGAAACTTCATACCGTTGATTCACCCGACCCGACTGCTGACCGCCATCCTGCTGACCACTAACGGCTATTCCCCCTATTTTTCAGACAATAACTCTCGTGCGTGTGCGAGACCTATTTCGGTTTCTTCGCCGCCGTGCATTCGGGCGATTTCATTAACCTGTTCTTCTGCAGTCAACGGTTTCGCCGTAATCAGTGTGCGCTCACCTATCACCTTCTTTTCAACCCGAAAATGTCTATCTGCAAAACGGGCAATCTGTGGCAAGTGTGTAATGCAAATGACCTGAGAAAATGCCGAGAGTTCCTTCAGCTTTTTGCCAACTACATCTGCAACCTTGCCTCCAATACCGCTGTCGATTTCATCAAAAAGCAGTGTAGGAATCTCATCAACTTGAACCAGCACTGTCTTTAGCGCGAGCATGGTACGCGAGATTTCACCACCTGATGCAATTCTGGCGATCGGACGCGCTTCGGATCCTACATTCGGCGCAATTAAGAACTCTACATCGTCCATCCCATCAGCGCGGAATGCGTAACGTTTTCCGTCTATCTGAAACGGACCACGGTCGTCCGGTATGTGCTGAACAGAGGCATGAAATTCCGCTTTCTCCATACCGAGTGTACGCAGTTCCTTCTCAATCCGTTCTGAAAGGTGCTTAGCAACATGCTGCCGTTTCGCGGAGAGCGTAGTGCATAGGTGCTGTGCTTCTTGAATCGTTTTGTGGATCTCCGCCTGCAACAAATCCTGTTTCTCTGTGCCGAGTTGTAACGTCTCTAATTTTTCCTCTGCCTCGGCGTGGTAAGCCAATATCTCTGGAATAGAGTTCCCGTAACGTCGTTTGAGTTTCGCTATCAACGCTAACCGATCCGTAACTTCGTCTAACCGCATTGAATTAGATTCAATCGTTTCCGCATAGTAGCGGACCTGTGAAGCGATGTCCTCCAATTCGTAAAGCGATGATTCCAACCGATCTCCCAATTCCGAAAGACTATCATCGATTTCGGACAATTTTATCAGTTCCTTCGCGGCATCTCTCAAACGTTCAAGAGGACTGCCGTAACTTCCCATCCCAGAGGTGTCATTCTCCAATTGTCGATGCACGTGATCGGCGGACTTACGCAATGCCTCTGCGTTCTTCAGGATACGCGCTTCATCCGCCAATTTTTCGTCCTCGCCTTCCTCCAGATTTGCCGAAGTCAGCTCTTTGATTTCAAATTCAAGGAGTTCCTTTTCCCGTTCTGATGCTTTCAAGGTTTCCGTGAGGGATGCCGCTTCTTGTTGCAAGGCTCGTAGTTGTGCGTATATGTTACCAATGTACCGTTGTGCCTCACTGTTGCCGCCGAAATCGTCTAAAAGCCTAAGGTGTGTTTGTGTTCTAAATAACGATTGATGCTCGTGTTGACCGTGGATATCTACAAGAAATGTTCCGAGTGCCTGCAACTGCTTCAAATTCACCAAACGTCCGTTAACTTGGCTGCGACTCCTACCATTTGCTGTAATTCTTCTGGAGAGAATCAGTGCGTCCGACGGATCCAGCGCCTCGCTAAAGGAACCCGTCAGCATCGGATCAGCAGTCTCATCCGAGTTCGTCTGCCATATCGGATGCTCGTCGTCAGGTGCGACACTCACCTCCACCTCCGCAAAGCCAGCATCTTCGCGGACAATATCGGCAGAGGTTCTCTCACCTAAGACCAATCCGATCGACTTGAGGATAACTGATTTGCCAGCACCTGTCTCACCCGTGAAGATGTTCAGACCCGGTGCCAGTTCCAAATCAAGTTCATCTATGAGAGCAATGTTGCGGATAGAGAGTGTCTCAATCATTTTTTCTGGTTGTTGGTTTCCAATTATCATAGGACTTACGCACTTCCGCGGTAGGTGCGGTTTCTAACCGCACCAATCACCTGAAAATGGACCGAATTCTCTGATTTTGCGAAGTCCTCTATCAGTTAAAAGAGGTTTTTGTTAAACCAGACTCCTCTTTAACTGAAAACCGACGACTGATAACTGATAACTATTCCCTATGTCTGTTTAATTCTTTCACCCAACATTAGTTTTTCACGCAAGGCTCTGTAATAACTATGGTGCTGCGAACGAATGAGTTGAATTGTTCGTTCCGCTTTTTTTACCCTGATGACTGCCCCAGCGGTGAGGCTGTGTGTGTCGCGTTGGCCATCTACAAAAACATCTACACTCTGATATGCGGCACGCATTTTCACGGTTATTTCCGCATCGCCATCGGCGATGAAAGGACGCACTGTCAAGCTATGGGGTGCGATGGGTGTCAGCAGAATCGCCTCCAGTTGCGGCGAGATGATAGTACCCGCACAAGAGAGCGAATATCCAGTCGATCCGCTCGGCGTTGCGATGATCAGTCCATCAGCGTTATACGGTATAAAGAGTTCTCCATCGACGTAAGCATCTAATTCAATAAGATGTGTATAGTGCCGAATCACAACATCGTTGAGTGCGAAAGCCCGAAACGGTTTTTTTAATGTTCCTTGCGGTTCGGTAAAGTGGGTTTGGGCATTCACTTTCCTGTCCTTATATCCGCCCGCCATTTCATTACGGACTATGGTTTTGTTAGAAACAGCAATTTCTTCTTGCGGTTCGGTCGGGTCGGTTTGAACTTGACTGTTTACGATAACCTCTAACATCATCCGATGTTCTATCCGATAAGCCCCTGTCAAAAGCGCGTTCAGTGTCGGATAAAGTTCATCGAGTGAGGCGTCCGTCAAAAATCCAAGCGTTCCGATGTTGATTGCTAAGATAGGCACATTTTCAATCTTCGGTGTATGTGCTGCGCTCAGGAGTGTGCCATCTCCACCAAGAACGAGAAGCACATCTGCCTGTTCTACTAACTCCGTTTTGGAAATACCGATTCGCGGACATCCTAACTCGGTCGCTTGTTCCTCTGGTAGAAAAGGGACAATACCTCGCTCTTGAAGCCACGCAGACACACCTTCGACGACACCCCCGGCGTTTGCTTTGGTAGTATTGACAAATAAACCGACGTTTTTTATTTTCTTCATTGTTTTAGTAGCGGTCAACCGTCAGCTATCAGCCGATAGCCATGCTATCTAATTCTCCAAACGCGTAAATGAATATATAACACCACAACCGACAAGAAAAGCCGCCATAGTGATAAGCAGGTTCATATCAAGTTGTGGTACGATGTGAGCCGTGTCTATCCGTTCCCCATCTACCATTGCGAACTCGCGAAAGGGCCATAATCCGTAAAGTGAACCCACCATCAACCCTATAAGAAAGGAAATCGTCAAGTTGCGATAGCGTTCCAGCAGATAGTTGAGCAACCGTGTGAATGCTAAAAGTCCGAACAAGCATCCAACTGCCGTAACACTCATTGTTAGCAGACTGCCGAGCATCGGCTGCTCGAAAATACCTTTGAGCAATGCTGGAATGCCTTCTAATATTGTATTTATTGCCGTCAAGAGGGGGAAGTAGACACCGAGGGCGAGCATCAGAAACGAACCGCTAATACCGGGCAGAATCATTGCTGAAATCGCCAGCGCGCCGCTCCCGAAAAAGAGTACGAGTTCCCAATACGTTGGGACTCCAGGCACGCGCTCAGATACTTCACTATCCAACGTTGTCTCCATTCCAGACTTATACGCAACCCGATCTAACTGTTTTGCGCCCGTGCCGACAGACAAACTGAGTATCAGTGTGACGGCAATCAGTAGAACTAACAGTTCTTTCCAACGAAATGCCTTTAGCATCCGCACGGGTATCAGGATGGAGATTAGAATTAGTCCGCTAAAGAAACCGTAAGTCGCATCATGATGATCGTTCAGCAGATAGACAATCAGTTTTGATGTGAGCAGTAGGGCGGCTATCGCACCGCTTCCTAACAATGCCAAGAAACCGAAATCAATCCGACGCAACTCCGCTTGTGCTGCTTCCAGAGCATTTTTTTTGAATGTCGCGCCTCCTAACAGTTTTTTTACCGTTGAAAGCCCGATGCGCCGTAATGCGCCGATGAGCCGTTCATAGATACCTAAAACGAGAGCGAGGGTTCCGCCACTCATACCGGGGATGATGTTGGCGATGCCTATCAGAAAACCGTTAATAAAGTGCCGGAGTGAATTCATGTATTAGTTGCCAGTTAAAGCCCGGTAGGTGTGGTTTGTAACCGCACCGGGCATTCAATGACGAATAACCCTCCTACGACTCTTCTTCACAAACTGCGAAGGAATAACTTTGTAAAGAGCCACATCTCTCGAAGCGGTTTAATATGGCTGACCTCGTCGCCGTACCGTGTCTGAATTGGCAGACTTTCAATCCGGAACCCGAGTCGTCCTGCTTTTATCAGCAGTTCAGATTCCGTTTCATAACGCTCTGTTTCCAAGTGAACCTGTCGTAGAACCTCATCACAAATAAGCCGATATCCCGATTGAAAATCGGGCACCTGTTGCCCACATAACTTTGAACCGACATAAGAAATTAAGCAGTTATTAATCCGTCTGTGAAGCGGCATTGATGTCCGCAAATTCTGTGTTGCTCTTGCTCCAATGAGTATATCGGGACGTGTGTCGTCAAAGTGCTCCAAAAAACGTGGTATATCCGCAGGCTGATGTTGTCCATCGCTATCCATGGTGAGAATCAGTGCGTATCCACGCTCGAGGGCGTATGCGAACCCTTTTCGTAAGGCGTTCCCTTTTCCGCAGTTTGTAGCATTTGTCAAACAGACTGCCCCGCATGCGGCTGCGATCTCTGCTGTTTCATCTGATGAACCGTCATCAATGACAACAATCTCACTGATAAACTCAGAGGATTCCTGAATTATCTGTCCGATCGTCTTAGATTCGTTATAAGCCGGTAGCAACAGACATATTTTCATGCTTCTGAATATTATACGCTAAAGACGATTTTCTGTCAAACGATTATATATCTGTTTTCATTTGCAATCTATTGTGAACCGATGTATGATACTTCACATGAATTGATGAATTAGGGAGACAATACAAGGATGCGAGACATCAAACCGACGCACAAACCGATAAAAAACTTTTACGCAGAACTCAAACAATATGAAAGCCTCGGTGCCACAAACGAAACTGAAGTCCGACTCGCCTTTGCAACCCTCCTCCAACACTACGCCCGACAAAACAATCTAACCCTGATCTGTGAAAAATTGCTCCGAACCCTCCAGAACACCACAATTTACGTTGACGGCATGCTTACCGATAACGACTTCGGCTTGCCGCGCGGCTACTGGGAAGCAAAGGACCTCCATGATAATCTTGCGGTCGTAATTCGACGGAAATTCGAGGTAGGCTATCCACAGGATAACATCCTCTTTACAACCCAAGAATGTGCCATTCTCTATCAAGATGGACAAGAAGTTATGGATGTCGCTATCGTTGACCGGGAGGCGTTTATTCGGGTACTTTATGCTTTCTTTAGTTATGAACAAGCGGACATCGCTAACTGGGAACGCGCCGCTGTTGAATTCAAGAACAAGGTGCCAGCACTCGGGGAACGTACTGCCCTGCTAATTCAAAATGAAGAGGAAACTAACGCTCGGTTTCAGGAGGCATTTGCGGACTTCTACCGTCACTGCCGAGAGGCGATTAACCCCAACCTCGCTAAAGCTGCTGTAGAAGAAATGCTCATCCAACACCTCTTGACGGAGGAAATCTTCTCCACTGTCTTTGACAATCGCGATTTTACACGCCGAAATATCATCGCACGCGAAATTGAAAATGTGATTGACGCGCTTACGGAACATGCCTATAACCGCGCCGAATTCCTCCGGGAACTCGCCCCCTTCTATAGTGCAATTCAACGCGCCGCTGCAACCTTTATTGACTTCTCTCAGAAACAACACTTCCTCAATACCGTATACGAACAGTTTTTCCAGGGCTTCTCCGTCAAGGTAGCAGATACGCACGGCATCGTTTATACACCACAGCCGATAGTGAATTTCATGGTGAAAAGCGTCTCACATCTACTTGACACTGAATTTGGGCGTTCACTCTCGGATACAGGGGTTCACCTCATCGATCCATTCGTCGGCACCGGCAATTTCATCGTGCGGCTCATACAAGAAATCGACAAAACCGCGCTTAAGGTGAAATATAGGGACGAACTCCATTGCAATGAGGTATTGTTGATGCCTTACTACATTGCGAGCATGAACATTGAGCATGAGTTTTACGTTGCCACCAAACAGTATCAGCCTTTTGACAACTTATGCCTTGTGGACACCTTCGATTTGACAGCAGAGCGTCAGCTATCCATGTTCGCACCAGAGAACACGCGAAGAGTTGAGCGGCAGAAACAGACGGAAATGTTTGTCGTGATTGGAAATCCGCCCTACAACGCGCGGCAGATGGATGAGAACGATGCCAATAGGAATCGTAGGTACCCTGAACTCGATAAACAGATTCAGGAGACGTACGCCCAAGCCTCCATGGCGACAAACAAAACATCGCTCTATGACCCTTACGTCAAAGCAATTTTCTGGGCATTAGATCGGATTGAAGGGGAAGGGATTGTCGCATTCATAACGAATCACAACTTTATCACGGGTCAGGCATTCGATGGGATGCGAAAACACTTGTCCAATGCGTGTGATAAAATTTATCTGCTGGATTTGGGGGGCAACGTCCGTAAGGGACACGCTGGGGATTCCAATGTGTTTGATATTCAGGTGGGGGTGAGCATTAACCTATTCGTGAAAAAACGTCAAGGTCAATCAAAGTCTGCCAATATTTTTTACAGCAGTGAAACTGCAGAGATGAACAAAGAAGCAACTTTTGACTTTCTGGACACCTGCGAACACATCGGCAATGTCCACTGGGACGATATTCAACCCGACGCACGCCATACATGGCTCACCGAGGGGCTACGTGAGGACTTTGAGACCTTCTTACCGATGGGGAGTAAACAAGCGAAAGCAGTAAAGGGTGAGGTTTCCGGTGTAATTTTCCATCAATTTAGCGGTGGTGTGAAGACGAATCGCGATGCATGGGCGATCAACTTTGATCAAGACACACTCGCGGCAAATGTCCAGCGAATGACAGAATTCTATAATGCCCAGGTATTTAAGTGGCAAGGAATCGCGGACAAATCAGATGTAGACGATTTTGTAGATTATGACGACGCGAAAATTAGTTGGAGTCGCGACTTAAAAGCGAAGTTGCGGACAGGTAGAATTGCTCAATACGATGAACACAACTTAAGAACCTGTCTCTACCGTCCATTCGGAAAAAGAAATATCTTCTTCGACAGAATTCTCAATGATGTTGTATATGTGTTTCCATCTATTTTCCCTACTTCTCAGACTGAAACCGAAAATCGGATAATTTGTGTCAATATATCACGAGAAAAACCTTTCACTTCTCTCATGACTAATTGCATCTCTGAACATATTATGACAGGCGGTTTTGGGTCGGCTGGGCAATGTTTTCCGTTCTACATATACGAGGAGGATGGCACAAACAGACGAGAGAACATCACAGACTGGGTATTGACGCGATTCCGAGAACATTATGAAGACAACGAGATCACCAAGTGGGACATTTTTCATTATACTTACGCCCTGCTGCATCATCCTGTGTATCGCGAACGGTATCAGGTGAATCTCAAACGGGATTTACCCCATATCCCGTTTGCCCCTAAATTTTGGGAATTCGTTGAAGCGGGAAGGCGATTGGCAGAAATTCACGTCCACTACGAAGACCAACCGCAGTATAAGTTAGATTTGATTGAAACGCCGGATATGCCGCTCGATTGGCGTGTAGAGCAGATGCGGTTTTCCAAAGACAAAACGCAGATCCGATATAACGATTTCCTGACATTGGCAGGGATTCCCGCGGAGGTGTTCCAGTATCGGTTAGGGAACCGCTCAGCGTTGGAGTGGGTTGTTGACCAGTATCGTGTGAAGACGGATAGGCGGAGTGGTATTGAGAATAATCCGAACCGTGGAGATGCTGAGGAATATATTGTGGATCTCATTCGGAAGGTGATCAGTGTGAGTTTGGAGACGGTGCGGATTATTGATAGGTTATCTGCGTTGGATATTGGCGGGGAGGTGTAGTATTTTCCTGAACGACTATTTTTGAGAGTTGATTTTTTTCTATGGTATACTAATTAGGCGAATAACCTGACATAACTAAGAGGCGGATCTTGTTTACAAATGGATATTGTAGGTGCCGAAAAATTGGACGAATTTGCACAGAGACATCCAAATGCCAGATCCGCACTTAACCGATGGTTTAGATTAATAGATGAAGGAACCTTCAGATCAATTGTCGAATTGCGCGAAACGTTTCCTCACGCTGATCCAGTGCAAGTACGTTCTGGAGAATTATCACGAACAGGGAGAAGAACGACCTTGACAGTTTTCAACATTGGTGGCAATAAAGTGCGTCTCACAGCGTTTGTGCACTATAGAAAGCAGACTGTCTCTATCAGAAGAGTAGAAACGCACGCCGAGTATGACAAAAGGAACTTGAGGGGGTAATTTATGGCAACCGGAACACAACCTACATTTGGCGTGTCATCAATGCCGGATCATTTGGCATTGGATCCCGCTTCCCATGATATAATACCGTTCAGACCTCAATCGTTTGAAAGGGCTGAGCCCATACAAATTCAGATACAAATCCGACTATCGGTATCTGCTGTGCCTACGATCTATCCTGAGAGTGCCTATCAATGGTTAGTAAGTGTATTAGACGGGTTAATCGATTTTGGACAACGACACGGACACTACGGTGTTATCAAGTTAACTAAAGACGAGTATCAGTGGCTGGACGATGTATTAGAAGAATTAATCTATTCCATTGGTGAGGATGAAAATCACCCCTTAGCACCACTGATGGACTTTATTATGCGACTCATTGCCAACTATGAGCAGGCTTATGTTCCGAAACTAACTGAACGGTTTCCGGAGTTGGCAGAGGAAGGAAGGACAGAAGCTGCAAGTGAAAACAAGCAGTTCGCTGCGAACACGCTTAAACTCAGCGACAAAGAACTCGCTGCGAATGCCTTTTTCTCAATTGGTTACCTTCTTGCGGAAGGCACTTGGATGCAAAAAGCTCTCACTGCCTATGAAAAGACAATTGCGTTGAAACCTGATTATTGGGAAGCCTTTTATAATCGAGGGATTGTGCGGAACAGTCTCAGCCAGTATAAGGAAGCAATAACTGATTTCAATAAAGTAATAGAACTAAATTCCGATTTTTCTAAGACTTACTACAGTCGAGGAATTGCGCGTTTTAAGCTCAGTCAATATAAAGAGGCGATGACAGACTTCGACAAGGCGATTGAATTAAATCCCAACTCTGCTAACGCCTATTATAGTCGCGGGACAATGAAGTCGGAATCTGGGAACTACGCAGGGGCAATTGCTGACTTTAATAAGGGAATCAAATCAGATCCTAACTCTGTTAAATTGCACTTCAATCGGGGAACTGCGAAGGTTAACTTGAGGCAATATGAATCCGCGATTACAGATTTTGACAAAGTAATTGAGTTAAATTCAAATATTGCTGATGCATATTACAATCGAGCGTGCGCAAAGGTTTCCCTTAGCCAATATGAATCTGCCATTACTGATTTTGATAAAAGTCTGGAGTTAAAGCCAGATAAAATTGAATCTCTCAATAACAGGGGGTTTGTAAAGGATCGACTCGGCGATCATGAATCTGCTATCGTCGATTTTGATAGAGCAATTGAGTTGGATCCAAGTAGCGTTATAGCCTACAACAACAGAGGAATTGCCAAAAACCAACTCGGCCAATATGAATCTGCCATTGCTGATTTTAATAAAGCAATTGAATTAGGGCTTAATGCAGCTAACGTCTACTACTATCGGGCTCTTGGGAAAAATTTACTTAGCCAAGATGCCCTTGCTATATCGGACTGTGACAAGGCAATTGAATTAGAGACAAATTTTGTCGAAGCTTATAATATTCGCGGACTTTCACGCGACAGGTTAGGTCAACACGATAAGGCACTCGCTGATTATACTGAGGCAATTCGTATAAAACCTGATTATGCCGATGCCTACAACAACAGAGGCAATTTAAGGGGCGGGCTAGGTCAGCATGATAAGGCACTCGCTGATTATACTGAGGCAATTCGTATAAAACCTGATTGGGCAATAGCTTACTACAATCGAGGAGTTCAAAAAGCCATATGTAGAGAATTTAATGAGGCTATTGTTGACTATACTGAGGCAATTCGCATAAAACCTGATTATATTGAAGCGTATACCAATCGAGGGGTAGCACAATTTGAATTGGGACATATTGATGAAGCGAAATCAGATTTGCAAACTGCCCTGAAACTGGCAAAACAGCAGGGACAAGCCGATCTCAAAACTCTTATTGAGGAACGGCTTCGGGAACTGAATAGCTAAGAGGATTTCCCAGCTCTGCTGCGTAAGTCCGTGAGTTATAACCAAACACATGTCGCCCCGCTGGGGCTAAAGAGGTGGGGACATCGCGTTGCTATAGACATGTCGCCCCGCTGGGGCTAAAGAAACTATTTCGATACGCACCAGTTAGAAAGAAACATGTTGGGTTTCGCTCCAATATTCGGATCCCAAGCGAAATAGAGCACTCAGAACCTACCTCAATCTTCGGAATCTACAGCGCGTCTCATAAATAGTTCGAGGGTATTATCCAACAAGAATATCCCGCGAAAGAAACCCCCTAAGTCCCCCTTATCAGGGGGACTTACAACATATCTTCTAAAAAAGGCTTTCTTTCGATTACAGGCGAATTAGTATTTATGAGACACACTCTAATGTACTACTCAACCCAACCTACGCCTACCCCTGCATTTTTACTATCAAATTCACGTTAATAATAAATTCCTATCTTTTCCCAAACGTGATATACTGAAGAAAACTCTTATCACACAAGGTTAAACCGCTTATGAACTTTCCAACGCTGTCAGCGTCAAAACGTTTGGAGATGCTCCAGCCTCCGACAGGGCAAGTGCGAATGGTCCTTGACACTGACACCTATAACGAAATCGACGACCAGTTTGCCGTTGTCCACGCACTCCTCTCACCGGAACACCTCAACGTTGAGGCAATGTATGCTGTTCCCTTCCACAATAATCGTTCAGAGAGTGCTGAAGACGGCATGGAGAAAAGCTACGATGAGATTCTGAGACTGTTGGACTTTCTCAATGTCCCCACCGAGGATTTCGTCTATCGCGGTTCCAGAGCGTTTCTCGCCGATAGAGAGACGCCCGTGCCGAGCGATGCCGCGACCGATATGATTGCGCGTGCGATGGCAGCAACACCTGACGATCCGCTTTACGTGGTTGCTGTCGGTGCAATAACAAATGTCGCCTCCGCTATCCTAATAGAACCTGAAATTATCGAACGTATTGTAATCATTTGGCTTGGCGGGAATCCATTGTACTGGCCGCACACCCGAGAGTTCAACCTGATGCAGGACCTTCGGAGCGCACAAGTGGTTTTAGATTGCGGCGTGCCATTCGTTTGGCTACCCGCACGAGGGGTTGTCTCACATCTGCACACGACAGTTGCAGAGATGGAACGCTATGTACAGGGTAGGGGAAAAATTGGCGATTACCTCGTCGAGATTTTTAAAGACTACTCAAGTGATCACTTCGCTTGGTCAAAGGTGATATGGGATATATCCGCGACGGCATATCTCATCAACCCGGCATGGGT
Source organism: Candidatus Poribacteria bacterium (assembly GCA_965208635.1). Taxonomy (GTDB): domain Bacteria; phylum Poribacteria; class WGA-4E; order WGA-4E; family WGA-3G; genus WGA-3G. The sequence goes on along the minus strand of OZ242349.1, from coordinate 1,287,265 downwards.
GCCAACAGAGATCGTCCACAGTCCTATCTTGACGGAAGCGGCGACATGGAGTTTCGATAACAGTCGTCATCTCATGCGCGTCGCGTCGAGCGTCGATCGGGATGCGATTTTCCGGGATCTGTTTGAGAAATTACAGGCACACACGGATTAGGGGTCTGGGGGACACCTGTCTACATGAAGTTCCAATAAATATTTCGGTAATTCTATATTTTTCCCAGTCCGGTAGGTGCGGTTTGTAACCGCACCGGACCTCGTTAGAAAATTACCGAATTAAAAAAAATAATCCTCATCAAACCTCGCCAGCGAGAATACGAGGGTTTACAACAGTGGAACGTTCCACTCGTCTTGACAAATAACTTCAAGTTGATCATGAGGTTTGAAGTAGTCAGTGGGATGATGGTCTTCACCCATGTCGCCGAACAATCTTCGACGGCGCGGTGTCATCCGAGCGAGTACGTCCGCCGGAAGTTTGTCGTAATCGTAAGGTCGGGACCACATCTGTCCATAACGGAAGGTCACGCTTTTGCGAATGCGTTCCGTCTGATTCGGACCGACTCCGTGCCACAACGCCCAGGGAAAGATGACTGCGTCTCCAGCTTCCGCAATGACCTGAATCGCACCTTCGGGATACTTGCCTTTTTGAAATCCGTTCTCAGGAAAAGAAACCTTATGGCTACCCGGCACACACATAAAGTTCCCCTGATTCGGTTCCGTCAGATCCGTTAAGAAGAATTGAACTTTGAATTGCAGGGGCAAACTATCTGCATGTGGATGGATACGTTGCAACGAAGGACCGGCATCGGTATGGAACGCCATCAGTGCCTCTGCATCAGGGTGTCGGACGTAGATTTGCGTCCCCATGATGTGGAGATACGGACCCATCATTGAAAGGATAGTACCGAAGAGACGCGGATGATCGGTGAGCGGATCAAGCGCATCTGTTTGTTCAATGGCGCGGATAATCGTATAGGCACCTTTCCCGAACCGGTTATTGCCTTGTAGACTTGGCGTTTCTTGGACATACGTTTCAATTGCTGTATCCACGGCTGTCAAAATTGTATCAACCTCAGCAGGTGACAGGACGTTTTTGATGAGCAGAAACCCCTCCGTTTGCCACTCTTTTTGTTGAACCTCTGTCAAGTATGGAGATACCATGGTGTGACTCCTTTTCATGGCGTGCGTTACAAGTCGGTTAGGTTTAAAAAGATTGTAGACGATTTGCGATGTTGTGTCAACCTCGTTTTGCCAAGAAAACTCAACGTTTTTGCGGAATTTGCGTCTAATATATTAACGAAACGTATGTAGATTGATTACATAATTGTGAGGTTGCGGACCTCGAAAGAAAAACTCAGAAAAGGCAGAGTTAGAAATCTAACCAGCGAAGATAACAGTGTCTGGTTCCGATAAAAAATATGAACAATTTCACAAAAATCCTTACCACGATCCGTCGCCCCTTTCAACAAGAACTCCGGAAGGGATGCCGCGACGATGTTGTCATTGACGGATTGGGGAACTATGTCCAGTTATGGGTAAAGAATGGAGAAAGTTTCACATTAGAGGCATCTGAAAAAGAGGTACTAACGGGTTTGTCGAACCTCTTTGAAAATTACGCCGACGCATCGTCCACTGAACGCCAACGCATACTTGGGGAAGCAACGAAACGAATTGATGCCGCACTCGGACACGGACAACGAAGTGCCTCGGATATAGTCGGAACAAGTACCGAACCGTCGCAAACGCGCCAGCAGCCGAAGACGCAACGTGCAAGTTCAAAAAAAAGTGCCCAAACGGATATGCTGTCTCTCTTTGCGGAAGTAGAAAGTGACCCCGAAAGTTCACCTCCAAAGCGGGAACAGGCATCGGAACGTCCAGTTTCTACGGTACCAACGGAAGATTTGCCCCTTTTCCAAGACACAAACCCTCCGCCACAGCGAAGTAGCCGTCACTCATCAGCAGTCAGCAGTCAGCAAGAAGGTGTAATTTCACCAGAAAACCGACAATTGTCAGCTGTTCCAGCCAAAGAGCCTTCAGAATCTGTCCCAATCTCAGATACCCCTGTTTCAACAGACATCGACTCGCTTGATTTCCTAACCCAACCGCTCCAGTATCTCAAGGGGATCGGTCCACGACGCGCCGAAATGCTTTCGGAAGAACTCAGTATCCAAACGGTTGGCGAATTATTGGCATATTACCCGCGCGATTATATCGACCGCTCCAAAATGGTAGAGATTTATAGAGTCGGTAGAACGGAAGATGACGAACCTGAAACAATACAAGGCAAGGTCGTCAATCACACTTCGTCTCCGACGGCGAGAGGGAAACGTATCGGTAAGATTTCCATTTACGACGGCACGGGTGTCGCACTCCTCGTTAACTTCGGTAGGCGTATCGGCATTATGAAGGCACTACTTCCGGTTGACACCGAGGTTGTCGTCAGCGGGAAATTCGCTCGCCGTTACAATGAAATCCAAGCCACCGACTATGAATTTGAACTGTTTGAGGAAGAAAACTTAATCCACACGAATCGAATCGTTCCGAAATACCCGCTCACGGCGAAACTCACAGCAAAAATGCTGCGTGCTTGGATGCGGACGGCGTTGGATGAATATGGACAACAGATACCTGAAATCTTGCCACTCGCGCTTCGCCAACGGCAACGCTTGGTTGACAGGCAATCCGCTATTAACGAGATACATTTTCCGACATCGGAGGCACATCGGGAAGCGGCACAGAAACGGCTCGCTTTTGAGGAGTTTTTTCTCCTCAGTCTCGGGATGGAGATGAAAAAGGAACGTCGTATCTCAGAGGACGGTATCGCGTTTCGGGTTGGAACGGAAAGGGATGGGACCTCTCCTTCCCTCTTACGGGATTTTCTTGCGTCGCTTCCCTATGAGCTTACAGGCGCACAAAAACAGGTTTTCGCTGAGATCCAAAACGATATGCGGCAGGAAACCGTTATGAATAGACTCATTCAAGGGGATGTCGGTTCGGGAAAGACGGTTGTTGCAGCGATGGCGTTGCTCTGTGCTATCGAAAACGGGTATCAAGGCGCGCTGATGGTTCCTACCGAAATCCTCGCTGAGCAACACTATTATAATCTTTCAGAGATGCTCAAGGATTTGCGCAAGAATGCCGAGCAAACCGGCGCTGAGAACATAAACGTTGTACTTCTCAAAAGTGACCTGCCAAAACCAGAGCGCGAAGAGGCATTGGCGGCAATCGCCGATGGCACTGCAGATCTGATCGTTGGGACGCAGGCGTTGATACAGGAAGGAGTCGATTTTCACAAACTTGGGCTCGTTATTATTGACGAGCAGCATCGGTTCGGTGTGATGCAACGCGCAACGCTGCGTAACAAGGCACAATCGGCGGTAGCACGCCATCACGATGATCGTGATCGCGTGACTACCGAAGCAAATGGGACGCAAAAGCAAGGTGCCACAGCCCCTCCAGCACCAGACGTACTCGTCATGACTGCGACCCCGATTCCAAGGACACTCGCATTGACGCTCTATGGGGACCTGAACGTCTCTGTTATCGATGAGATGCCTCCCGGTAGACAGACGATTAAGACCTATTGGATAAGAGAGAAGGAACGGGAAAAATTATACAGCACCGTTCGGAAGGAGATCCAACGCGGCAGACAGGCATACATCGTCTACCCACTCGTTGAGGAGTCGGAAAAATTGGAGGAACTCAAAGCCGCCACGGAAATGGCATCGCATCTTCAGAGTGAGGTATTCCCTGATCTGCGTCTCGGACTTCTGCATGGACAAATGAAATCTATTGAGAAACAGGAAGTCATGATGAACTTCAAGGATCGGCAGATCGATGTTCTGGTCTCAACGACAGTGATTGAGGTCGGTATTGATGTTCCGAACGCGACGCTGATGGTGATTGAGAACGCGGAACGGTTTGGGTTATCCCAATTGCATCAATTGCGTGGACGTGTCGGACGGGGTGAGCATCAATCGGCGTGTTACCTTGTCGCTTCACCCAGAGGAGACGACTCTTTTCAACGCATTCAAGCGATGATTCGGACAAACAACGGTTTTCGGATTGCCGAAGCAGACTTGAACATCCGAGGTCCGGGCGAATTTTTCGGTACGCGCCAATCGGGCATCCCAAATTTCAAGATTGCGAACATCATTCACGATGCTACACTTTTGGAGGCGGCAAAAAAAGAGGCGGAGTCGCTCATCAAAGCCGATCCAGTGCTGAACGCACCTGGGCATCAGTTGTTGAAGCGGATGTTACAGAAACACTGGCGGGGCAATTTAGAAATAGCGTCTGTCGGTTAGTTTCTATTTACGTGGCGAGCCCTGCGTTTATCAAACGGTAGAGTTGTGGGACAGTGATCGAGAAATCGCCGGAGATGTGGTAGCCTTCACCGCCGTCTTTCACTGTACGGATGAGAATTGTTTTTTTGGGACGGTGGTAGTAGTGGGCATCGGTGGGTTTCCCTTCGTCTTGGAAATCGGGGAAATCGATTAAGTCAAAGTTCGCAGTCGTGAAGTGTCGAATCTCCTCACCGTGCTGCGTTGCAATGTTGCGAGCCATTGAGAGGCTTTTGAGGTAGACTTCAGGTCCCATCACAGCAGACCCTAAATTCAAAAAAACACCGTCTTCTAATTGAGAGACACTGTGGGCAAAACGGAGAAAATCCTCACCTGTTGTCCATCCCATCGCGGCGTAATCGGTAGAAGGGTGTTGGTCGATGATGTCGTATCCGATACCTTTGTGAACAGTGAAGGGTATACCTAACCGATACGCTGCGGCAAACATACTCACATCTTGATGTGGAAAGGGAATACCCATTTCGCCTTCTTGGATGAGCCTCCCTACGGCTTCCCCAAAACCGATCCTGTCTCGGTAACCGCGAAGAATCGCTTCGTTCAGGTAGCGTCCGGTTTCCTCCCAATTGCCGAACTTCCCATCCCAAATGTAGTCCTCCACATCTTCAAGCGTGGCGCCGATGTGTGCGAGTTCAAAATCGTGAATAGCACACGCCCCATTCGTAGCGACATGCGTGATGATGCCGCGTTCCATCAAATCAATAATAAAACGGGAATTGCCGCGCCGCATGACGTGCGCGCCCATCATCCAGATCACTTGTTTCCCACGATGATGCGCCTCAACAATACGATCTGCAACGGCGGAGAGATGCGGGTTTTCGTAGCGCGGGATCTCCACATCTAACGGGTAGACATCTGCGACCGTCATTTTGTGCTGGCGTTCAGACAGTGGAAGAATTGTGAGTAGATCTCGGTTCAGTTTGTCCATATTTAGCCCACTGTAGGTTGGGTTGAACGGGTGTCTCCGAAGAATCGGACATAGACAATCAATTTCAAAGTGTTGGGGATCCTTGAATGTTCCAAAGCCTGAGTGAAACCCAACGATATTTTTCCTTTGAAAGCGGTGGGTTTGTTGGGTTTCGCTCTATCTGCTTAGAAAAAATGAGCATTGGCAAGTTGCGGTTTCGGTAGTAACGAGAGAGATCTGAGTTTTACCACTCAACCTGGCGGAAACACCCAAGCAAAAACACCTACGGAACTCGCTGACTGCTGACCGCTGACTGCCGATGCCTATTCCCCAAACTTAGCGGAGACGATTTTCGAGATACCCGCCTGTTCCATCGTCACGCCGTACATCACATCAGCGATTTCCATCGTGCGACGGTTGTGTGTGATGATGACGAACTGCGTATTCTCAGCGTAGGCGCGGATAAGATTGGTAAAGCGGAGGATGTTTGCTTCGTCGAGTGCGGCATCAACTTCATCGAGCACACAGAAAGGACTCGGTTTGATCTTGAAGACAGCGAACAGGAGTCCAATCGCCACCAACGAACGTTCTCCACCGGAAAGTTGCGTGATGCTCTGTGGACGTTTGCCGGGAGGACGGGCAATAATGTCAATGCCTGAATCAAGCACATTGGACGGATCCGTCAAGAGTAGTTCGGTTTCGCCGCCGCCGAAGAGTTCTGTAAAGACTTCTTGAAAGTTCGTCTGCACCTGTTCAAACGTCTCAAGAAACAGTTCTTTTGATGTCTGGTTAATTTTCTGGATCACCTGATAGGTGGATTGGAGCGACTGTTCGACATCAGCACGCTGGGAAATAAGGAGATCGTGGCGTTTCTTACGTTCCTCGTAAATCTCAATCGCTTTGAGATTTACTGCTCCCATTCCAGAGATTTCCGCTTTCAACTTTTCAATGCTATCCAACAGATCAATCTCGTCCATCGCTTGTTCGCTATCCATTATCGGTGGCAACTCCTCGATTGAAACCTCGTATTTATCGTGGATGCGGGTTGAGACCGATTTTATGCGCATCTCGAGTTGCGTTGTGGCGACTTCGAGTTTATGGCGTGCACGGTTCTGTTTCTCAAAGTTTCTACGGGTTACGCGCATCTCCTTTTGGAGAACCTCCACCTCTTCGAGTAGCCTCTCACGTTCTTCGGTCAATTCGTCAACGTATGACTCCGCTTCGGCGCGGTCCCCTTCTAAACGGAGGAACTCGCGTTGCGCGACGGCTACCTGCTCCACGAGGTCACTTTTTTGCTGTTCATCTGTGTTAATAATTTCTTGTTGTTCAGCGATATCCTTCGCTGTTCGCTGTTGTGTCTCTTTGAGGGTTTGGAGTTCGGAGGCTAAACCCTCCAGTTTCTGACGCTGTCCTGCCAAGAAGACTTCCATATCCTGACAGGTGCTCGCGACCTCAGCATGTTTCCGATTTTCGCTTTCAATCTGCTCGGACATGCGTTCGATCCATCGCTGGGTGCGAGTACTCTTTTGCGTCAACGCTTGGATTTCAGTTTCAAGGGTCTGTTGTTCTTCGCGCGATACCGCTACTGCGGTGTCCAACTCGCGGTTTTCGACCTCAAGTGCAGCGAGTTGATGTTCGAGCCGAGTGACTTGTAGGTTTGCCTGCTCTAAGTCTTTCGTCAATGACGCTTTTTCAACCCGTTTATCCTGCCACTGCGCAGTGAGTGTCTGTCGCGTCTTTTGCAGATTCGCGATTGCTGCAGCGTACGCCTTGCGTTTCTCATCCTTCTTATTGGAGCTTTGTGTCAACTTCCCGATCTCGTCCTCAAGCGTCTCCAGTTCGCGTGAACGACTGAGGAGTCCGCTCTGCCGCTGGCTTGTGTGACCGCCAGTGATGGCACCGGATGTATTAATGACTTCGCCATCTAACGTGACGAGACGGGCACTGAGACGGAACTGACGGGTCAGTGCGATTGCCGAGTCCAAGTCTTCAATAACGAGCGTGTTGCCCAGCAAATGTTGCATCGCAATCTCGTATTTGGCGTCATAATCGATCAATTCCTCAGCGATTCCGATGACACCGGGCTGGTTTAGCAGCTTATCATCATTAAACCTACGTCCGCGTAAGATATCCAGTGGGAGGAACGTTACCCTACCCGCGCGATGCTGTTTAAGGAAAGCGATACCCTTTTGGGCATCTTCGGCAGTTTCAGTAATGACATTCTGGATGGCACTCCCGAGAGCCACCTCTATTGCGACTTCATACTGAGTATCCGTTGTAAGCAGTTCGGCAACGACACCACACACACCTTGAAACTGATCGAAGTAGTGGGTTTTCGCCTGCATGATCGCCCGAACACCGGTATAGTATCCTTCATAAGCAGATTGCAATTCTTGTAATGATTTGAGCCGGGAGACGTTGGCACCTAAAGTATTTTGTAAGTCTCGGATTTCGGCTTCGATCTTACGGAGCGCATCTTGATTCTCGCTAAAGTCTATCTCTACCTGATTTTTCTCCGTTTCGATTTGAACGAGGGCTGCCTTCAATTGTGTTTCGGCGTATTGGACTTCATCGCGAGTATCACTGGCAGTGCTGAGTTCAGCCGCTAACGCTGCCTTGTTTTCTTTGAGGCGGTTGAGATTCCCTTCGCTACTTGTCAACTTGTGCTCAATCGCTAAGCGTTCGCGTTCGCGTTCTGTCAGCTCTGTTGTGATCTCTTGCAAGGCGTCTTGTGCTTCTTGTACAGAATCCTTTGCTGCGCTGATCCGCCCCGCGAGTTCTGTTAGGAGTTGCTGACGTGCTGTCAAACGGCTCTCTTCTATCTTGCAAGATGCCTCAAGTTTTTGATATTCTTGGTTGCGTTCCCGCTGCTGTGCAAGGATACCTGTTTGCTGTGCTTTTAAGGACTCAAGGGTTTGGAGTGCCCGCTCCCGTTGCCGTTGAATGTTGAGTTGGCGTTCCTTGTGAAGTACGATCTGGCGTTCGATTTGCTCAATCTGTGATTCGATCTCGCGAAGTGCTACCTGTCCTTCACGTATGGCTTCATCCAACTCAGAGCGACGGTTTGTGGAGTTCTCAATGCGTTCTTCAGCGGCTTTAAGGGTTTCAGATGCACCCGCGACAGTGGTTAATACCTCATCCAAGTCGGTTTGGGCTTGGTCATAGTCTATGCGAAGTTTATCGTATTCCCTATGTGCCAGTTCTAACTCAAGCTGCTTTAACCGCGCCTGTTGTGTATTATAATGTCGTGCCTGTTCGGCTTGTTCCTTGAGTTCCTCAGTTTCGCGCTGTAACTCCTGAATCACATCGTTGATACGGGCGAGGTTTTGCTCGGTCTGTTCAAGTTTACGGAGTGCTGTTTTTTTGCGATGTTTGGACTTCGTAATCCCAGCGACCTCTTCAAATAGGAACCGACGTTCTTCGGGGCGGACGTTCAGGATCAGGTCAATCTTACTCTGCTCCATAACGGAGTAAGCATCTACGCCAATACCTGTGTCCATAAAGAGTTCGCTGATGTCTCGGAGACGACACGGATTTTGGTTAATCAGATAGCGGCTTTCACCACCGCGGGTCAGGTGGCGACACACCTCAATTTCTGGAGATGCGAAGGCAAGTTTGGGAGTATCTTGTGTGGGGGTATCAGGGTGTCCATTTGAAGGATGTCCATTTGAAAAACGCAGTGCCACCTCTGTTTTCTGGGCGGGTGCAAAATTAGCACCCCCATTGAAAAGTAGGTCGCGCATAGAAGCACACCGAAGCCCACGAGCACTCTGTTCACCGAGCACCCAGCGAATCGCATCGGAAACGTTGCTTTTTCCGCAACCGTTGGGTCCGACAATAGTCGTGATGCCCGGTTCAAGTGTAAGCTCAATTTCTTCGGCGAAACTCTTAAATCCACGAATTTTAATGCTGTTTAAGTGCAAAGGTTTACCCTCCCACTATAAATTTAGGTAATATCTCACAGAGGAATAGTTGTCAGAGCGGATTTTTTGAAAAATCCTTTCGGTTATCGGTTAAAGAGATTTCTGATAGTCCGAACACTTCTTGTAAATAACTGCTGATAACTAATATTGTGTAAACGCAATGTCGGCAAAAAAGTTTCACGATTTCGCCAATTTGGGGATAACCCGGCTTGTAGTAGGGCAATTCATTGCCCGTTCCGTCTACAATGCGTAGGTTGGGTTGAACGGGAATTCTTAAAAATGGCACAGGACAGCTAACTCTCAAATCCATCAAGAAGCCTGAGATTACCAAAGGACGTGTGAAACCCAACATATTTTTTACAGTTCAGTGTGTTGGGTTTCGCCATAATTACGCATTTAAAGTTCTCGCCAATGTTAGCACATCGACTTCAGCGGGATCCGCAGTCCATAGTTCGCTGACTGCTTCATGAACCGTAGCACCCGTGGTGAAAACGTCGTCAATCACCAAAAGCTGCTTTCCACGAATAACATCTGGATCTCGGACTTCAAAAGCACCGACGATGTTCTGCTGGCGGGCTTCTCTGTCCAGACTGCTTTGTGCGACTGTGTGTCGCTTCCGAACCAATGTATTTCTGAGAACTGACACCCTTCCTGCTTTTGCAATCCCGTTAGCAAGGAGCGTCGCCTGATTGAAACCGCGTTCCTGCAGTCGTTTCTTATGGATTGGGACGGGCAAAATAAAGTCGTATTCCGAAATGCTACACTCCAAGGGAATATGTGCCTCTATCAGTTGAATCAGGTATCGTGCCAGCACCTTTTTCTTTTCAAATTTAAGGAAATGTATTGCTTGTTGGAGTGTAGTCTGGTAAAAGGCTATAGATCTCAGTTTTCCGTAGCGCGGTGGGGTGATAGCACAGGTATCGCAAAGCCCATTGATACTCGGCGTGCCACATATATCGCACCAAGGCGGTTCGAGGAAGTAGATATCCTGCCAGCAGTTATTACAGATATAAGGTGTAGACGTAGCCCCAAGAAATTCCTTGCAAACCCGACATTCTGCGGGATAGAGGAAAGTTATTGCGGTTTCATACATATCCCGCAATAAGCGAGGTACGTGCAAGCCGATCGATTTTGGTTCCATGAAATGCTACCCTGAATACTAATTCATATTTACATTATATATGATAACATATATAGTTTAGGAATGCAAATTTATTTTTCACTGCTGTGGGCATTTTTATATGGATGCTGTCCCTCGGTTTCCATCAGCAGTTTGCCGTGAAAAAGAAAGGACAAAGAACACCCAGACGCGACTTCAACATAACGAAAGGAAAATGGGGTGAGTTTCAGAGTATTCAGAGTAAAATCTGAAAAATGGTAGGTTTTGGAATCGACCCTAACCATAGACAATCATTGGGTTTTGAGAGGTTTTGGGAGAAGGTTTTTGAAACACTTACTCTGAAATTTCAGAGTGGACAACAAGGGGTTAGATCCCTCCTACCCTTTGCTAATTGTAAACTTTTTGACATGGCGAGACTCGTCCGTTTAGCGAGATCAGAATAGGATATACATCTCAATACGTTATATTTAATAAAACAAAACAACACTTTCACAGTAAACCCAAAAAGCACTCATTTTCCAGACAGGCGATAAACCCACACAGCGACTGGATTTCTCACAGGTTAAGTCAAACCCCTAATTTTAGAATTTCACAGTAAACGCTAAAAGGTGAATCGTTTCCGAAAAGGCTCTAACCCTATACTATACCTACGTTTTGAGGGGATTACACAGACCTTTTCTCAAATGCTTACTGTGAAATTTTCAGATCTCTCTCACAGAGTCTGACTGCATTTCACCTGCATCGAACCCCAAGGGTATTCGATGCTTCCATACAGGTTCCCATCACTCCAAAACGCACCTTATGCTTGTGGACGGTTGGGTTTCACTCGGATACCCCTGGGTGTCTATGAGATGCTTTGGATTTGACAGGTATTTGAGTCCATCGCATCAGATTTCACAGAGGCATTCAACCCAACCTACAGGAAGTCCTAAATAGACACCTATGGGAAAGTGCCTGAAGACCCTACTGAGATGTCTAAAATTTGTAAGTAGCAACTTGGGCTATGGTAGGCAAATTATTTCACTTGCTTTTTGGTGCAGGCAATGACATAATGAATTGATGGTGCTTGTGCACTTGGTCAAGTCCGGAGCTGCTTACTTTCTAAGCGGGCACAATAGAATAATATAATCCAAGTTGCTACTAACGAATATTGGTGTTTTTACTTGGGTACTTCTACGGGTTTCAGTGAGGTTTTTCAAGCACTTTCTCACCCCGTAGGGTGCTATGTCTATAAATAGGTGGCAACTTGCGGTAATATAGCGAAAGAAACAACAGAAAAAAAGAAAGGTTATAGAAAATAATGATTCAAAATGTGATATGGGGTGTTCTGTTATTCGGTAATTTTATACTATTGATTTTAGTCTTTAATCGTCTTGGATTCATAGTAAAGCACTTGAAACAGCATGGCGGACAGAACGTGTTAGATGCCCTTCGTGATGAGGTATCCAGGTCCGACGGAAATATCAAAGATGAAATTCGATCAAATCGACAGACTATAGAGAATATGCTAACCAACCAATTCCAAAGTACAAGTAAGACCCTTGTGGATGCTGTTGGGAAACTTGGTGCGGCACAGACCCGTGAACTCAGGGGTGTGACAGCTGCAATCAACAATTTAACACAAACTAACGAATCAAAAATCAAGGATGTCAGAGACACAGTTGACAAAAGTCTTCAAGCGATGCAGACCAGCAATGAGAATAAGTTAGAGCAGATGCGCCAGACGGTCGATCAAAAACTCCAAAGTACATTGGAAAAGCGGCTTGGGGAATCGTTCAAAATTGTCAGTGATCGACTTGAAGCAGTTCAACGTGGGCTTGGAGAGATGCAAAACCTTGCGATGGATGTTGGTGACCTCCAACGAGTCTTAGCAAATGTCAGAGCAAGAGGCACATGGGGCGAGGTTCAGCTCGGTGTACTCCTTGACGATATTATGACCCCGGATCAGTACGATACGAACGTACAACTTCGCGAAGGTTCTCGCGAAGCAGTTGAATATGCGATTCGCCTTCCGGGACGCGATGATGAACCAGATTCGTGTGTATGGTTACCTATTGATTCTAAATTTCCAATGGCGGACTATGAGAGATTAGTTGATGCGTCAGATGCAGATGCTGAGCAAAGGGCTGTCCAAGCACTGATACGAGTCGTACGAACTGAAGCGGCCAAGATTCAAGAGAAGTATGTTGTTCCTCCAAATACAACAGATTTTGCGATTATGTTCCTGCCAACTGAGGGACTTTACGCAGAGGTGCTTCGGGTACCGGGTCTCGTCACAGAGCTTTTACAAAGTTGCCGAATTGTTGTCGCCGGTCCAACGACCCTTGCCGCTATCTTGACCAGTCTTCGTGTAGGTTTCCGAACTTTAGCAATTCAGAAGCGTTCCAGTGAAGTTTGGGAGATTCTGGGTGCTGTCAAAACTGAGTTTGGCAAATTTGGCGACGTTATGGATACACTAAGGAATCAGCTGAACAGAGTCTCCAAGACTATTGATGATGTAGGGGTCCGAAAGCGAGCAATGGATCGTAGATTGCGCGGAGTTGAGGAACTGCCACAGGAAGTGGCAGATGAAACATTTGGGTTTCTGGATAGCGATAGGTGATTCGGATTTTCAGAAATTTGAAGATCGGAGGTGCCTTCTACAGAAGATATGGAAGAGGCACCGCTGTTGAGAGAAAAATGGCTGTGTAGGTATAATGGGTTATCGTGTGGTTGATGGAACAAGGAATATGACTTTAGAACAGGAAACGAATATGTCAGAAGCAACGCAAGGTTATTTAGAGCTCGAAAGCGAAAGCAGGCAAACCAACCCAGGATTTCAAAGCGTACTTAATTACATCCGCGAGAGAGCCACATCCGAATACCGCAAAGGCGAACTTTTTGAGCGGTTGATGCTGACATATTTCAGTGAAGACCCCGACTACAAACAACAATTCTCCGAAGTCTATCTCTATAAAGACTGGGCAGAATTCCAAACAGGCTACGACGCAAACGATATCGGCATTGACCTCGTCGCAAAGGAACACGATGGCGGATTCTGTGCCATCCAGTGCAAATGCTGCGCAGAAAATACACGCATCTCAAAACCGCATCTTGATTCATTCATCTCCGCATCCGCCAGTGAACTCTTCACCTCACGACTCATCGTTGATACCGGCGGCGAATGGGGACCCAACGCCCTCAGAACCATTGATCCCATCAAGGATAAGCTCCGGATCATCCGATACAGCGATCTTGAAAACAGCCGTTTGACTGGCCCGATCTGGGCCTACAGAATTCCGTACGACTCACCTATCAACAGAGACGCTTCCATCTCAAGGACCATCAAAAAGAGGCGTTTGATGACGTTATCAGCGGGTTCAAGGAATCCGACCGCGGCAAACTGATTATGGCATGCGGCACCGGCAAAACCTTCACCTCCCTCAGAATCGCAAAGGAAATCGCCGGCATCGCTGGCAGAGTGCTCTATCTCGTCCCGTCTATCAGCCTCCTCTCACAGGCGATGCGGGAATGGTCGGAACAACGCGGAATAGACCACAGTTATATTGGCATCTGTTCAGATACTCGCGCAGGACAAACCAGCGAGGATTCTTCTATACTCGAACTCAAGATCCCCGTTACCACAGATCCAGCATCCATCTCCCCCACACTACAGAACCCCGATGGCGATAAGATGACGGTTGTCTTCTGCACCTACCAGTCGTTACCGCTCGTCGAAAAGGCACAAGATGACGGCGCGCCCGCATTCGACATTATCTTCTGTGACGAAGCACACAGAACCACCGGTGTTGAAGCACCCGGCGATAGAACATCCCCCTTCGTGCTTGTCCATGACCCCGATCACATCCGTGCCAATAAACGCCTCTACACCGAAGGCGCAAAAACAAAAGCCGCACGACACCACACGGACCAACATTTTGGCGTAAGTATCCCACTTTTTTGCAGAATTCTGTGAGTTTTTACGAACGAACCGCGTCACTATAATATATGACGAAATCAGTATTTTCTACGTAGAGGTGTTTGATGAGGAACAACGATGCTAAGCTGATTGAACGCATCCTTGAAGGCGATGATGTTGCTTTTGCATCCTTGGTTAGAAAGTACCAGAAACGGGTTCACACGCTCGCATGGCGGAAAATCGGGGACTTCCATATCGCTGAAGATATTACGCAGGAAACGTTCTTACTGGTCTATCGGAATCTGGCGAAACTGAAAGACCCAAGCCAGTTTCCGGGGTGGCTTTATGTAATTGCCAACCGCCGTTGCCTCGCATGGCTCCGCAAGAAACGAGACCGAACGCAACCGTTGGAGGAGATAGATATAGCAATGACAGAAGGGAATGCTTATTCCAGACATGTCGCCGCAGAGCAGGCAGAAAGTGCAGCAGAAACAAAACGCGAATTGGTCAAAAACTTACTGGCGAAGTTGAAAGAGAGCGATCGTACCGTCATCACACTCTACTACTTCGGCGAAATGACATATGCGGAGATAGGTGAGTTTTTGGGTGTATCCGTCAATACAGTCGCAATGCGTGTTCACCGTGCGCGGGAACGTTTAAAGAAGTACGAGCCAATGGTTCGAGAGGCACTCGGCAGTTTCCAACTGTCTCCCGATTTAACCGAGAACATCATGCGTGAAATCCCACGTATCAAGCCTCTGCCGCCTACCGGAGGGAAGCCCCCGATAGTCCCATGGGCAATCGCCACTTCGACGGCTGTTCTGGTTGTGCTGATGCTCGGCATCAGTAACCAATACTTGGTGCGCTTCCAGCAGCCGTATAGTTTTGATGCCACATCCGAGATGACAGTTGAGATTATTGACGCACCTATTGTCATAGATCTCCCATCAAAGCCTGATGTGCGAAATCAGGCAGGACGTGCCATTGCTACTGTTGGTAAAAGCAGGGGTGCCGACCTGCAGATTTCTGAGACGCTTTTGACATCCACCGTAGGACAGGATGCTATCAGGTTTACTACTTCACAATGGACACAGGCAAGTGGACCTCAAGGGAGTTATGTGTCTGGAATTTTTGCTGCCTCTGAGGGTACACTTTATGCCGCCACATCAACATATATCTATAGATTTTCAGTGGATGCAGCTGCATGGACACCTATCAGCCCGCAGGTATCAACCAGCGGGGGGCACCTGTTGATGGCAGAGCACGGGGATACCCTCTATATTGTTTCTCGAGATAAAATCTACAGTTCAACCGATAATGGCAAGACATGGAGTGATTTTTCTTCACGACCCGAGGGGCGTGCTGTTGGATTGATCATTGCGGATGAAACGCAAGAGGCTCGTTCGCGAGTAGGCTTTACAATGTATCTTGCACTCGAAAATGGAGGCGTTTTCCGCTCTATAGATGCTGGTGCGCAATGGGATTCCCTGAATGATAAATGGGCAGGTAAAAGCATTCGCGCAGTCGCAGCAATTGAAAATATAGTGTTCGTTGGTACAAATGAGGGATTGTACCGTCTGAATACGGATGTATGGGAACGGGTGCTCATGGAATCCTCAAAAACCGCCCGATTTATTAAAAATGATATGTTTGCCAACAAAAACATCCATAATGCTATCCATTCCTTGGTAACTTCTGAAAATAATCTCTATGTTGGAATGGGGGGAGATATTTTTACGCAGAAACCGTCTGAAAGGATCAGCGCAAATTCGGGGCCTGGCTGGATCTTCCGCTCAACCGACTTGGGAGAGTCTTGGACTGAAATAACACCTAAAAGTGAATCTTCTTTTTTCTGGGCACCATACGGTGTAAGACTTTTCGTTGCGGGTGATACGTTACTAACACAAGGACTTGACTGGCTTCGTTCAACAGATGCGGGGGAAACTTGGACACAGTTTACGGTTAACAACCACCTGTCATCAGGTGTGCGTTTACAAGATGTGGAAGCGAATGCAACCACTTTTTACACAGCCGGAACACACGGTATTTATCGCACGACCGATGGCGGCGAATCGTGGCATCCACTTATGGACGGGATCGTAGGAACGAAAATACAGAGTTTGGTAGCGTTTAATGATAAGCTCTATACGTTTACCGGGCATGATATCGTCCAATCAACCGATGGCGGCGAATCGTGGAAGAGCGTTTACATTGATTCGGGTGGGCCCATACCTGCGCCGATAGACAAGAAGCTTCGTCGTGCCAATTTATCTTCTGAATCAAAATTAGTGATTGCAGACGGAGACCTTTATGAAATCACGGTTGACAGATTTAGTCTGCGTATTTTCCGTTTATCTAAGGAGGGCAATGCGCTTGTACCAATTCAAGGTATGCCTGCTATTGATGTAGGGATGCCCTTCACAGAGCCGGGAACAACTATTGCAAAAGCAGAAGGGATCCACTTGCCCGGTGATATTGGAAAGAGTCATCAACTGACGAGGTTATTACACAGTATTGCCGCCCCTGTGAAAACCGGCGGATTTTCGGTCAGCAACGGAACGTTCTATGTGGAATACAAGCGACAACTGTTAAAGTGGAAATCTGGCAACCCAGAATGGACAAACACAGGACTTATGGACCTCGGTAAACAACCGGATGAGGATATAAATGGTGGGTTTAATTTAGCTGTTTCAGGGGAAACTATCTATGTGGGTAAGCGGGATGGTCAATTGTTTCAATCGCCTGATGGTGGGAACAGTTGGAAAAACATAACACCTATCCTCCCACTTCGCTTTACGCGATTTAATGAGATTGTTTTTGTAGGGTCAACGGTTTACGTTGCCACCGATAAAGGTGTCTTAACTTCGGAAAACGGTGAACGCTGGCGCGTGATAGCAAATGGAATCGGTGAACGTATTGTTATTGACAGATTTGTTGTCGATGGCATAATGGTCTACGGTGCAGGTGATATGGGTGTCTATCGCTTGGACACTGGTGGTAAGTGCGAACAGATTGTTCCAACTGTTCCGGATAAAACGCTCTCACTCGTTGTTGACAACGATAAACTCTACATCGCGACCGAACACCGGGGAATGTTTCACATCTCGCTTGAAAAAAAATACTAAAGTGTTTCAGCTCAGAAAATGAAAAATATCGCTTCTGCTATTAGGACGGAATTGAGGTTCAAATTCGCAGAGAATGTTTTTGGTGGAAGAATAAATCATTTTGGACTTGAAAGAGGAGTAAGTTACTATGTTCAGAATCTTGGCTATACTAATTGTGGGGCTGCTTGCTGTTTACATCAGTAGTTGTGGTCCCGACACAGCCGAAATTGAAGAGGATATACCAGTAAACTTTGTATCGGCAACCCCACCCGGTGGTGCTATTCAGGTGAATGGTACCGTTACTCTCACTTTTGATAACGAACCGACGGGGGTGACATCAACCGCCGGGAACATTACTGTCGTTGGCAAGACAGTCTTGATTGAGGGGCCCTTCAAGCCGGGTGACCTTGACTTTACCGTCACATGGATAGGTGGAAGCAAAGCACTGAAGTTCCATGTCACTGGAGTGTGACCGGGGGGTCATAAGTCGCTGGATGCGATCGAAGTTGACAATGTGCAACCGCAACCCGGGGTGACAGTAAATTTTCTACGTTCAGACCCAACAAAGGGATTCTCAATTATTGGTGTTGACACCGTTATCCTTTATTTTGATAACAGACCGACGGATGTGAAAATAACGAAAGCCTCAGAAGAGATTACTAAAGCGATTGTAAAGGGCAACACCGTTGAAATCACTATCAAGCAACCCGTCTTTGTGCCTGATATCCACTTTACTGTCACATGGACGGGGGGTAAGGTGGGATTGTATTACCTCAACGATCCAGATGATACTGCGGCTGCTTTCCGGCGATCAAACCCAGCAGATGGTAACTCAATTGTTGGCGTTGAAGAGATCCGAGTTTCGCTTAGTAAACACCCGAGAAATGTCAAATGTTATAACCATACATCAGAAAGTTTCATTGATGTTAGTCTTACTACCAACACAATCACATTCCCCGTCCCTCACCCCATCAAGGAACCTTCTATCAGTTTTACGGTTTCATGGACATCAAGAGATAAAACAGCACAGAATTCAATAAAGTTGACGTATACGAACGAAGATGTAGTCCCCGAAGAATAGGAGTTTGCTAAAAATCAGGTTTGAAACTACTTATTGAAATAAAAGGGAGATTCTATGAAGTTCAAGTTATGTGAAAAAGTGAAGTATATGGTTTTTGGGTCATTACTAACCTTAGCGGGTTTTATGTTCGGTAGCCTGAACAACGGCATAGATGCTGAGTCTGAATCAGAAGTGATTGATGAGTTGAAAGTTCAGAAACTGGTCGTTTATGACAACATAATTTTATATGATACTGATCAAGCTGTACCGGAGCCGCGCGTTGTTATCATGCACGATGTGAATGGTGGGGATATATCTGTCTATGGCAAAGCCAGGAAACCATTGGCACGTATCGGCATTGCTTCGGCTGGCGGAAATTTCTGGGCGTATGGTAAAAACGAAATTGGTGCAGTGAATATCGGTGTCGGTCCGATTGGTGGACGACTCCAAATCGCGAATACCCAGCAGGGGGCTCGGGTCCATATCAACGCTATTGATGACAAATCTGCCGACATCAGGTTTGTTTCTGCTGATGGTGAGCAGGCTGCTATGTTAGGCATGTATAACAACATTGGATTAATGAAGGTTGGTCCTATAACAGGGGAAGGTAGCGTTATTGCTAGTGTTGACAGGGGCGATGGTTTTGTTGTCACAACTGACAAATTTGGGACAGAAAAGAAAATGGTGGTGAAGTAGTTCCAAACTGTTTGCCGCGGTTGCTCCGTTAGCAAAGGTGACATAAGGCTGGGGCTATTAGGTTCAACCAGTGGAGGTTTTTCAAGTGAAAACTTTAGTTTTAACCATTACATTGACTTTAAGCCTGATAAACGCCGGTTTAGGCGAAGATGTCCGAACCATTGCCGTTTATCATAATGTTGCGGACTCTGACTTAGATAGCAATCCTGTTATTGCTGTTTATCATTTTGAATCTGTAAAGCAAAATGACCTTGTTAAATATACCGAGGACAGCGGGCATCGCAATGTTCATGGTGCCCTCTTAGAAGGAGCATCTCTATCAAATAAGGGCAAATCGGGAAAGTGCCTTCAGTTGCAAAATAAGGCAACATTTGCTGCTGCAACCTTATCATCTCCAACCCTCGCGGATTCCAAGTTTTCGATCGTCGCTTGGGTGAAACTCCCACCTCAAGAAGATGAAACCATTGTCAATCTAACAATGATTGGGCACAATAGGGCTGATAAAGCAATGTTTAGCGTGATAGCTATTGGCATTACACCCTCCGGTAATCTTAAAGCAAGACACGAAAACTTGTTAGAGGGCATATTCGTAGCTCTTGAATCCGAGAATCAAAACGTTTCCGACAACGAATGGCATCATATTGCTTTCTCCAAGTCTTCAAGTACCCTCGGGGGTATTGGGGATACCTACAGACTTTTTATTGATGGAAAAATCGTAGCAACGGAACACTCAACGAAGCGTCCTCGGTTCTTAGGAGATCTCACGAGTATCTTGATAGGTACCATTAGCAACGAAACGCTAATAGATGAAGTCCTCGTTGATGACGTTGCATTCTTTGAAACTGGTGCAGGTATCCCCACGATTAAGGAGATTTACAACAATGGACTCTCTGCATTTGTAGAGCCGTACTGTTCTACTTCAAGGAAGACGAACTCTGGCGTGGGCGAAATTAAGTCCCAGTGATAGAGGTTCAAATGACGCGCTGGAGTGAAATCAACTTCAATCTCAGAATTCGACGCGGTTGTCTACGTCACTGAAGTTCTTTATCGTGGAGGAAGCAGAGTTTATATGTTCAGAATCTTATTTATATTAATTGCAGGTTTTCTTGTTGTTTACACCACCAGCTGTGGTGATGAGGAAGTAGAAGTCGAAAAAGAGGTGCCAGTAAACCTTACGAGCGTTATTCCACCACCCGGTGAGAGTAACGAGATTAAGCCAAATGCTACCATCACGCTTAGTTTTGATGGGGTACCGACTGATGTCATATCGACCGTCGGTAAGGTTACTGTTTCCGGTAAAACAGTCTTAATTGATGGACCTTTCACGCCAGGTCCTCTCGAAATTACAGTCACATGGGCAAATGGAACTCAGAAACTGGACTACATTGTGAATGTCAGTGTTCCCGAGAATATCAGTATCCCCGAAGGCATGGTGCTAATCCCCGCTGGAGAGTTTCAGATGGGCAGCAACGATCCAGAGGCAGGACCAGATGAACAACCGGGCCGAACTGTCTATGTTGATGCCTTTTACATGGATGAGACGGAAGTCACCAATGCCGAATATCAAAAGTTTGTCCTTGAAAATCCGAACTGGCAAAAGGGGAAACTTCATATCAGATTCCACAACGGTGTTTACCTTAATCACTGGGATGGCAATAATTACCCAAACGGTAAAGGCGACCACCCCGTGACGTATATCAGTTGGTATGCCGCAGTGGCTTATGCAAAATGGGCAGACAAACGTTTACCGACGGAGGTGGAATGGGAACGCGCTGCCCGTGGTGGGTTAGTCGGTAAAAAGTATCCACACGGTAATACCCTGACGCTCAAGGATGCAAACTACCTTGAGGGGGGTTTTGACAAGGCACTTGGTACAACACCTGTAGGGACCTATCCAGCAAACGCTTACGGATTATACGATATGGCGGGTAACGTTTTGGAATGGTGTCTTGATAAATATGATGCACAGTTCTATGCTTCACTGCCTGACAACCCGGTGGCTGAAAATCCGTTCTCTGGCAAGAACAGTGTGGAGTGGGTAATGAATAATTTCCAAGACGTGTTCTCGCCTCGGGTATGGCGTGGTGGCTCATGGCGCAATCCAGCCCGGCTCGCGCGGGTCTCCCATCGTTGGAAGATGGCACCATCACTTCCGATTACAGCGGGTTTCAGTGGATTTCGGTGCGTCAAGGATCTTTCAAGATGAGACATGACCGTGGGTAACTCCTATTGGATTACCGGAATTTTCAGATGGATTCTTGTACAAAAGAAGTCAGAAAATAGAGAACCGTCTAGCCAAAGAATCCAAGTGATTTCATGACGTGTTCTCTTGAGCATTTCTTGCTCTGGAAAATCACGAGAGGAATAAGTTCATATGTTTAGAATGTTAGTTCTGCTGATTGCGGTTTTGGTTGCTTACATCATCGGCTCCGGAGATCCTGAGTCTCACTTTAATCTGCTCGCCAAGAGTGAGAGCGAACTTGAGATCGATTCCGTTGATAGCGACCTTGTCACGGCAAATACCACATTTGGTTTTAAGTTGTTTGATGAGATCCGAAAGACTGAACATGATAAAAATATCTTTATCTCGCCGTTAAGCGTTTCTGTCGCCTTGGCAATGACGTTAAATGGTGCTGCTGGAGAAACTGAACAGTCGATGATCAAGGCATTGCAACTGCAAGGACTGGGCTCCAAATTGATTAACGAAGGCTACGCCCAATTACATCAAACACTTCAAGCACCAGACCCGGAAGGAGCACTCATAATTGCCAACTCCCTTTGGGCGAATCAAGGTGTTCCATTCAAACAGGATTTCCTGCAGCAAAATGCTCACTTTTTCGGGGCAGAAATATCAACACTGGACTTCAACGATCCGAGTGCTTTGCAAATAATTAATCAGTGGGTGAACACCAATACCAACGGTAAGATTCCAAAGATCCTTGACGAAATTAAATCAGAGACTGTGCTATTTTTAATTAACACTATTTACTTCAAAGCCGCATGGGAGTATAGATTCGATCCATGGAGGACGGGGTATGGGATTTTTCATCTCATCACCGGCGAGAAAAAACGGGTGCCGATGATGACAATGGACGCTTGGAAATCATCCTACCCGTACTACCGAGGGGATACTTTTCAAGCGATCAGCCTTCCTTATCGCGATCGGACGATGAGCATGTATATTTTCCTACCTGACCGTGAATCTAATCTCAATACCTTTTTAGAGAGTTTGAACGCTGAACGTTGGGAGGGTTGGATGTCACAATTTTCTCAGCAAAATGTTCAGCTCGTTCTCCCGAAATTTAGGTTTGAATACAGGGTGCAACTTAACAACGTGCTGAAAGCAGCTGGCATGGGTATTACGTTCAGCGACAAAGCAGATTTCAGCCGTATGGCACCACCATCTCCGGAGAGGCTATTTCTTGATGAAGTGATTCATAGCACTGTTATCGACGTTCACGAGGGCGGGACTGAAGCCGCTGCTGCAACTGGCGGAACTGCCGTAGGGGCAGGACAAGTTGAATATGTTACGTTTATCGCAGACCGACCCTTCTTCTTTGCGATTCGTGATAAGAAAACAAAGACAGTGCTATTTATGGGCGTTTTCATGGAACCAATCGAAGAAATGGAAATCATCCAGCGGCTTCAGATGCCATAATATCAACTTTGTAGATCGTGTTATGTTGTTAGAAAAATATTTTCTGAAGGGGACTTAAAATGAGGTTTTTGACTTTCAC
Organism: Candidatus Poribacteria bacterium; assembly: GCA_965208635.1. Classification (GTDB taxonomy): domain Bacteria; phylum Poribacteria; class WGA-4E; order WGA-4E; family WGA-3G; genus WGA-3G. Next base: position 1,264,465 of record OZ242349.1, on the reverse strand, counting down.
ACTCGTAGCGATGTTTGTTATTGCCTGCACTGGATGCGAGGCACAAAACCCTATCTGCTCCGATAACTTTTGTGTGATTGGCGAGGTGTTTCCACGCTCAGAGCTTGAGGAAAATCAAGAATTTAGCGAGGTTAACGTAGACGATAGCCAAATCCTGGCGGTCTTGATCGGAACACCTGAACATCCCACGACTGAACCCGATGCTGAGGTAACCGTTGCGGATATTATCTCGGATGTCGCCAATGGCGGCAGGCAGTATGTCGGGGAAACCGTAACGCTCACTGCAACTGTCGAGGTTAACCTTACAGATGCCGACCATGACGCGATAGCGCTCGTGACAAACAGTGAGAATATCACTTTTTTAGTGACTTCCCATAATGAGACTCGCACGTTGGCAGATTACGAAGCCGGCAATTTATATACGTTCAAACTTTACATTAAAGACATCAGAGAATCAACGGTTACACCCGGACACACGAATATCTGGTCGCATGAGACGGAACTTGATACGGAAGTGACGCTCACTGATATTCTCGCAGATGTTGAGGCAGGCGGCACGACACACGTTCATAAAACCGTGATCGTTGCAGGAACCGTCGTCTGGAAAAGCGATGACGGAGAGACCATTGTTATCTCCCCGGATGGATTGGTCAAAGATACAGCTTTCTTCGTGACAAATCGTGAAGGTTTTGATGCGTCCTATCAAATAGGATCTTCTCACACCCTCACGGTTTTTGTTGAAGGGATAACAATCACGGATACGATTCCAGTGAAAACAAATATATGGTCTTTTGTTATCTAATTGTCTACTTGTGAATAGATTCAATGACTGGGGGCGAAAGGCTGCCGATGTGTCTACGTTTTCTGAGCAGATGAAGTCGTCAGGTGCAGCCCAATCGCAGTGGTTGATAACATAGATTGTATGTTGTTCAAGATGTTTTTAATTGCGGTGTGTAGATTACGTGGTCGGTACATCGTTCTCGTTTGTTTCGTCTGGAGAGCAGCCGCACTGAGTTTTAAGGCACGGACATGGAAATCCTATTAGATTGGTTCTATTGATAATAGCGTCTATTTATGAGAACGCCTTGGTAGTATTATGCCATGACTGAACGTATGAAATCAAATTAAATTTCCAGTAGGGCTTACGCACTGATGCGATAAATCGCATCACTACAAACATAAAGACCTTTGAATAGCGTCTATTTATGAGAACGCCTTGGTAGTATTATGCCATGACTGAACGTATGAAATCAAATTAAATTTCCAGTAGGGCTTACGCACTGATGCGATAAATCGCATCACTACAAACATAAAGACCTTTGAAGGAGGGGCGTTTCTCAAAAGGAGCAGGGTTCGTAGTCGCGCAATTCTGCGGCGTACTTATCCAAATGCGACGTGCATTATTGCGTCTCGCGTAAGTCTTGTATGAATGCCTCTGGATAAAAATTTGTTTGACCTTACGAATGTATGGTATAATTGGTTGAACTGGGAAAGGGAACAGAATGGCGATTTTTGATACTGTTAGTAAAACACAAGCACAAACGCACCCCATGGACTTCGTCAATTACTGCCTAAACTTTGCGCAAGGCGGTGTTACTTTTGTTGAATTGATCGTCCCAGAACGACCTACGGTTGAAGGGACTTTTCTAACAATCCCAATCCTTTAGCGAATCAACGGTATGAATGCCTTATGGCATTCCCCGGGGTCCAATGGGTTTATTATCTTCCGTAGTGAAAAAAGAGTTGACATTTTTTGTAAAAAAGTGGTATAATGAGAGCATCAGGTTGGCAGACATGTCAAGCATTGCCTCTCGGCAATGTGTCTGCCTCCCACTTGACAGGGGATAAGCACCTGAGACCTGATATACCATGAAAAAACAAAACAAAGACTATCGAAGTTACATTGTTGCGACAGCAAAGAAGTCAGAGCGTCTCGATAGTGTCAATCGTTTAGGCGGTCGTATCTATTCTAAAACCGTATCGCTGGTGCAAAAGACACACAATCAGAAAGACTTTTGGCTGTCGGAGGATGGACTCAAGGCATATCTCAAATTCAAAAGGTATCCGTGCCATGCGCATTCCGTGCAGGCAATCATAGACGACTACTGCGGCGCGAGGCGTTCTTTCTTTAGCAACCTCAAGAGCAACCCGAATGCCAGACCGCCTTTCAAACGCAAGTGGTATCACACGTTCACATGGCGTGCGACAGGTATCACCTATAAACGCGGTAAACTTCGGCTCTCTATGGGACTTGGGCGAGACCCAATTTATATCAAGATCGATAAGAAGTTTCATAAGAAAGTGCCGGCAGAGGTGTCACTCGTCTATAATCGGCATACACACACTTACGAGTTTCACGCCACCTATGAGATAAAACAGATGAGGTATAAAGCAGGCGCGGGCATTGTCGTTGCTGTGGATTTGGGTGAGATACACCCCATCGCTTCTTTTGACGGGTTCACCTCCGAAATCTATAACGGTAGATACTTACGCAGTCTCGTTCAATATCGAGAGAAGTTCAAGGCAGTCATAAATCAGTTGCTTTCCCGGTGTCAGCGTGGCAGTCGTCGGTGGAAGAAACTCAAGCGTGCGAAGAACCGAACGCTCAATAAACTGGCGAATCTTATCCGTGACGTTCGACATAAAATCACGTCTCGGTTTGTCTCTGCCTGTAAAGCTAAGAAAGCAGAGACGATTGTTATTGGTGATATAAAGCACATAAGACAATCTATCCAGTACGGAAAAAAGGCGAATCAGAAGTTGCACCAATGGGCATTCTCTAAGATGAGAGAAATGATCACCTATAAAGCGAAGGCTTTAGGTATCTATGTTGACACCCAAGACGAAGCGTATACATCTCAAACTTGTCCGTCCTGTGGTCATAGAAAGAAACCAAGTAGACGAACCTATCATTGTTCGGAATGCGGTTGGCGCGGACACCGAGACGTAGTAGGAGCGAGCAACATTCTGACGAAGTATCAGGGGTGGTTATTCAACCCTGTAGTTGGGGCGGTGGTATCCCCCACAGGTATCCGGTATCATCCGGACCTGTGTAGACTTGATAAGTGGTCACCCTTTGCGGGACTCAAATCAAGTAAGCCTCCTACAAGGAAGCAAAGAAGCACATGCCTTTAGGCGTTGTGAGTATCACAGAACGGGCGCGTGAGGACATCCTGGAAGCCTTAGCACTTCGATTACAGCCTGAGGCGGCACGCACTTTCAGGTCCGTATTAGAAACAATTGGGGACCCTCAACGCCTGAAGCAGTTGCATCGTGCCGCAATCTTAGCAGAAAGTCCAGAAGATTTCCAACGGGCTTTAGAATCAAACGGAGAGTGAGTCTCGCTAAGGAAAAGAAAGATATGATAGAAAAACCGGTCGTATTTTACAATCAAGGGCAACAGATAAACGGGATACTACATTCACCAACGGTTCACGATGCACCGTGTCCGGCAGTTGCCTTTTTTCATGGATTCACTGGAACGAAAGTTGAGCCGCACAGAATATTCGTTAAGACTGCACGGGAACTCGCCGCGATTGGGTTCTATGTGCTTCGGTTCGATTTTCGGGGTTGCGGGGACAGTTCGGGCGATTTCTCGGAAATGACAATCGGTGGCGAGGTTTCGGATGCCATCAAGTCAATTGATGTGCTCACCGCTATGCAGGGTGTAGATCCTGAACGCATCGGCGTTTTGGGATTGAGCATGGGTGGCTGTGTTGCGGCGTGTGTCTCTGGGCAAGATACACGTGTGAAATCAACAGTGATGTGGGCACCGCTCTCGGACGATCCACCCGATCGGAAAAACGAAATTTTGGAAAGAGCCAAAAGCACACCGACCCCAGAGGAAATTGCGCAGCTAAACCCAAACATCGTCGGAAAGGCGTTCTATGAAGAACTTCCTCACTTATCTCCTTCCGTTACCATTCAGCAGTTTGCGGGCGCGATGCTCGTGATCCACGGTAGTGGTGACGATGTCGTCCCTGCCTCCCACGGCAGACGCTACTACGAATTGATGCGCGGGCGCGATGCTCTAACGGAACTTGAAATCGTTGATAAAGCCGATCATACTTTCAATACGGTTGCATGGGAGCAAGCGGTGATTGCCAAATCAGTCGCGTGGTTTCAACAGACGCTGTAACGGACTATCCAGATGCCAGGCTGATGCGGATTGCCTCCAGCGCGACTGTTGCGTCTTCCAAATTCGGGGGTTGATCGGCGGCATCTCGGATCTCAGAGAACCATAACTCCTGAAGCGTCGGTTGCGGTGAATCTGGTATGGAGAGAGGTGTCACGCCGGAGGGTGTTGTGCAGTGCCACTCGCCACCCGCATCACTTATCGTGCCTTCCGTGAGGACGTATCGCTCGTGTTCCTCGACGGCATTAATCGCGATACCACCTGCCCAGGTCCACTGTCCAATACCACCACGTTTGAATTCGATAGTGAGTGTGTTGACAAACCCGTCGTACTGTCCGTTCTCCCTTAATCCCTCATAGACAGCGTTCCTTTTAACGGACGCGGCACCGCCGAAGAAATCCACAATCGGATAGATATGGTAGATAAAAAAATGCGCAGGAGTTCCCGATACCGGCAGGTTGAAGAGAATCTCAGGACGCGCACCGCGTCCCGGTGTGAGACGGACAAAAGAAGTCAACAACAAATCACCCAGTTCGCCTACTTTCTGCTTGAGTGCTTTGTGGGTATTGGAGACTGCCTCTGGATGCGACACCCGCAGGACATGACCCCGCTCCTCAGCAAGCCGAAGGGACGCTTCCCCCTCACCAACATCACTGGCGAGTGGGTATTCTACGAAGACGTGTTTATCCGATCGCAATGCCGCCAGAGTCATTTCACCGTGACTGTTGTTGTGGGTGCAAATAACGACCCCGTCTATATCTTCGCGTTCAACCAGACGATCCCATTCAGGCATAAAGACGGTCTTGTGTTCTTTGGCGAGTTGGGTGCCTGTCTGTTCGTTTCTCGAGGCGATCGCCACGATTTCTGCATCTATAATTGAAGCAAATCGCGCGAGGTGGTGGCGTGCCATCCCACCCGAACCGATAATTCCGATTTTAATTTTGGTCATATTTTTCAATGATTTTCCATAAGAAAGGCGCGGTTAGAAACCGCGCCTACCGAGTTTGAGACTGTTTCAACTTTGCCTACGCCCAGCCTTGACTTTCACCACCGACGCGAGCGGCACTAATTTTCTCATAGTAACCACTCTTCCGATAGGCTGTCAACGGATGTGGATCGCGTCCCATCTCCAAGCGGACCTGTTCCAGTAACGGATTTACATCCATTTCATAGGCGCGTTGGAGGATGGATTCTGCTTCAACCAAGTCGGCGGCATCTTGTGCAGCTGCGAGTGCTTCTCGGTCGACAAGCAGTGCTTTCGCATACGCCTTTTGCAGATTGCACACGGACTGGATACTCGCTTCCACCTTCGGTTTCAGGTTATGACTCTGGTCGATCATGTAAGCGATGTCGGTTTCTGTATCGGGGTCGAGTTCTGCGGCGACCAGTTCGGTGTAAATCAGGAAGAGTTCCTGTGGATTGATAGAACCGACCGTCAGATCATCGTCTGCGTATTTCCGACAATTGAAATGGAACCCACCGAGTTTGCCTTCATCGATCAGATAGGCGACGATGAATTCAATATTCGTGCCTTGTGGGTGATGTCCCAAGTCAATGAGGACTTGCGCTTTCTCACCGAGTTTCGTTGCCATGAGATAGGCGGTTCCCCAATCGGGGAGATCGGTGTGATAGAATGCGGGTTCAAAGAATTTATACTCGATGAGCATGCGGGTGGCATCTGGGAGTGCATCGTAGACCTCGGCTAACGCCGCCTCCATCCACTGTTTGCGTTTCCTGAAATTCGACTGACCCGGAAAGTTAGTGCCATCTGCGAACCACAAACTGAGCAGATCGGAGCCGGTTTTCTCCATGATGTCAACACACTCCAGCATGTGATCGATGGCGAGCCGACGAATATCGGCATCCGGGTTACAGACACTTCCGAGTTTATACGCCTGATCTTGGAAGACGTTCGGATTGATTGCGCCGATACCGATACCGACATCCGCGGCATACTGTTTCAAAGCACCCCAATCGTCGGTTTTGTCCCACGGGATGTGGAGTGCGACGGTGGGGGAGATACCGGTGAAACGGTGGACGGTCGCGGCGTCTTCGAGACGTTCAGCGGCATTTCGCGCCGCACCGGGTTGCTCAAAGACACCGAACCGGGTACCGGAATTCCCGTAACCCCATGACGGCGTTTCGATGTGTTGTTCCTTGAGATGGGCTTTGATAGCCTCTACCTGAATTCCCTGTTTTTCTAACGTTTCAGCTAAAAGATCATAAGCGGGATTGCTCATTGTGTTTCCTTTCTCGAATAGTTTTCGGTTGCCAATTCCTGAAAGATTTGGACCAGTTTTTCTTGCGTGGCGTTCGGGTCTTCAATGATGATACGCGCACCACCGATAACGTCCATGAATCCCAGTTCACGCGGATATCGGGGAACAACATGCAGATGAAAATGTGGGATGCTCGCACCGGAAGCATCACCCATGTTATAGCCGACATTGAAGCCGCGTGGCTGATAGGCGCACGTGAGTGCCTCGAAACAGAGGCATTGAAGTTCGTGAAGTTCGTGAACCTCTTTCTGATTCAACTCCCGTACGTCAAGCACATGCCGATTCGGAAAAATTAGGAGGTGTCCCGGGCTGTAAGGATAGAGATTCAGCGAGATGGTAAAGTGTTCGGTTCGGTGGACTTCAAGTCGTTGGACTTTATCATTTTTCTCGACAATTGCACACAGAATGCACGGGACATCTGGACGGTTTTTTCCTTTGGCATAAGGCATTTTATTCGGGACGAAGAGGTTATGTCGCATAAAAGGGTTCCCTATTTCTTCTATAGCACGCCAGATCAATAAAGACAAATTTTGGATTTTCTTGAAAAAGGGTTAAATTTTTCACGCATATATGATATACTATTTCAATAAAGCTTGCAAGCAGATATTTTAGCACCCGCTATTTTTCTTTAGCCCCGATTTTCCCTCAAGAACTTGATACACGTACCCTCTCCGCGCGAATCAGCGTAAACAGGTACTTGCGACGCATAGGTTGTGAGCATTCCACAGTGACTTTGATGGAAAATAGAAAGTCTTTAGCTTCCATGTCAGCCAGAATGGTCGGAAATGAGACGACGTGGTCACTTCCCGAAGGCGCGATTGCACGCTTCGGACAAGGTATTACGGAGACGTTGACATTTTCCGCAGACGGCAACTATCTCGCCATCGGAACACGGGTAGGACTCTGGTTGTATGAAGTCGCAACGATGTCGCCCGTCGCCTTATGGGGGACGGAACGTGGGACGTGGAAAGCCGCTTTTTCACCAAATGGAAAGTGGATAGCCACCAGCGATTGGGACGATAACATAAAAGTGTGGGATGTACATCGTGGTACGTGCCTTGCGGAGATAACAATAGGGAATTACCCTTCGACATTGGCGTTTTCGCCTGACAGTCGCTGGTTCGCTACGAGCCACAGTGAAACCGCTACCATCAACGTCTGGCACTCGGAGACAGGCGAGATGCTCACGAAATTCACCGGTGAAATCGAAAAAAGTGGCCGTTTTATGCCTATTGCCTTCTCACCCGATACTCATCTGATTGCGTCTACAGGTCGCGAGGATGTAGATGGCAACGGTGAGTCGGTATTAGTGTGGAATGTGGAACAGGGAAAACAAATTGCCCGCTTCACAGGACACACCAGCTCTATTTATAATCTCTGTTTTTCGCCGTGTGGTCGTTTCGTTGTCTCTGGTGGAAGAAAAGATGGCACAGTCCGCGTCTGGGACACGGTTAAGGGTCAACAGGTGCGGGAGTATACAGATTATGGTACCGCTTGCATGATCCCCTCCTATTCACCAGAAGGCATCCTCCGCGCCACAGCAATCTCTTATGACGAAATGTTCAAAGACAACGCTATTATCACGGTGTGGAACTTGGAAGATCGGGAGAAACTTTATGCGACTGAAGAAAACATAGGAGAACATGCAATAGTAGATTTCTCAAGGGGTTCACGGTTGGTGTACGAATCTGGAGATGGTGGTATCAAAGTTTGGTGCTTTGGGAAATCAAGCACCCGAAAATCCGGCTATCACCCCATCTCATTTCCGAACACGGTCGCGTTTTCATCCGACGGGAAAACATTGGCTGCTGAGTACCGGGCGGGTCGTTGGCTGTATTCGCATGGTGATGTTCTATTCTGGGATTTGGCAAGTAAGCGTTCACGCCGAGCAATTGAGACAGAACCGATTGGAACACGGCAGTTTTTCTTTTCTGATTCCAGTGGAAAACGGCACATTATCAGTCTTGATCATGACACCGTCAGGCTATGGAAGGTTGAGGGTAAAGAGATGCTAATCGCCGAGTTCACAGAACATGAGAGAAGGTGGATACGAGCCGTGTTTGCTCCGCAAGTCAATCGACTGGCGTGTCTGGATGAAGAAGGTGTATTGATCGTCTGGAATCTGGAAACTATGGAAAAAATCTGTCGATTCACACACCTACACGAGCGTTTTCCCAATGCTGAGATGGCAACATTGGAGTTCAGTCCAGATGGAAAATTACTCCTCAGTGAAACGAATCACCGTCCATCTGTCCGACTCTGGGATGTGGAGCAGAGTGAAGAAATTCGTGAGTTTCCAGGTGATGAAATCGGCGGGATTATGGGGCTTTGGGATAATCAAGGATTTTCTCCGTGCGGTTCGTATCTGGCCTGCAACGAAGCTCGAACCAAAAAACTGTCGTATGGAGAGGCTTTCTGTTTATGGGACGTTAAACGGAGGAAAATTCTCACAACGATACCGTTTCGGTACCCATTCGTCTTTGCCTATTCTCCGTGTGGTTCGTATTTGGCATGCGGTGGGGAGGATCCAGCAGGGATCCTGTTGTGGGATCTCAAATGTCGTGAAATCTATAAGTGGCTATCGCTACCAACGGGATGTCAGGAGACGCATGCGTTGACGTTTTCATCTTGTGGTCAATACCTCGCGTTCGGTGCTGCATGGGAACACGGTTTTGAGAAGGTTCCTATCCATTTGTGGGAGGTTGGGACTGGTAATCACATTGTTACATTTTGGGGACATCCAACGGACGTACAGGGACTCGCTTTTTCGCCTAACAACCAACTTTTGGCGAGTGCGAGTTTTGATGGCTCTGTTCTCCTCTGGGATCTGAACCCGTACTTGTAGTATCTCAACAACCGTAACGTAATCTATAGTAGATTTTACAATTCGCGCTCGGCTTGTCTATGCTATCCCACGGCTGAGTACAGATCAGCCAACGGACCTCGACATATCTCCTGAACAAGTTGGGGGACAAGAACCCGCAGAGAGGGCACATAGACTGAGCCGCTTTAGATTGAAACTTTCCACATTTTCTTCTTGAAAAAGCGTCCATAAACTGCTATACTATCTATATCATGTTGGCAGATTATGAAGAGAATCACTTAACAATCCCAATGCTTTAGCATTGGGTCCAACCCACGTTATTCGTGCTTTTTCCAGTAAAAAAAGACTTGACAAACGTGGGTAAAATGTGATATAATTAATAGTATCAGGTTGGCAGACATGCTAAGCGTTGCCTCTCGGTAACGTGTCTGCCTCCCACTTAGCAGGGGATAAACGCCTGATACCTGACAGTCATGATAAAGACACAAAAGATCACATTACGCCCGAACTGCGATCAAGTGGCTTGGTTTTACCAGCAATGCGGTTATGCGAAGTTCGCCTATAATTCGGCATTATCTGATTTTAAGGCGGAACTTGCTGCGGATAATTTCTTATCCATGTATGATCTTAACAAACGCTTTAATCACAAGAAGAAAGCGCATGATTGGACGAAATCACAAGATCAGCGTGCTGCTATGTATGCTGTCCACAATCTTGGGCAAGCGATAGACAATTGGAAATCAAAGCGTGCGAAGTTTCCCAAACTCAAGAAACGTGGGTGTCGTCATTCGTATACGACAGACGAGCAGTCCGTCCGCGTAGCATGCAAACGTATCAAGTTGCCAAAAATCGGTTGGATAAAGACCTTTGAGACGTTGCGTTTTCGCGGAAAAATCGTATCCGTCACAATATCAAGGACAGCGCACCGTTGGTTTGCGTCTATCTCCGTAGAAGTTCAAGACCCTGTTTATGAGTGCCAAGCGTCGCGAGAGTCTATGGATTGGTTCATATCTAATACCGAAGTAAAGGATACCCAAGTCGTTGATGTAGAGAACACCAAATCTGTTGAAATATCAACGCACCCTACAATCGGAGTTGACATGGGTATCACTACACTCGCAACGCTGGATAACGGCACAAAATACGAGAACCCAAGATCTCTCAAACGGTATGAGCGGAAACTCAAGAGAGAGCAACGCAAGTTAAGTCGGAAAGTCTTTTTAAGTCAGAACTGGTATAAGCAGAAGCGAAAGGTGGAGCGACTCCATTATCGGATTGCTTGTATCCGAAAAGACGCTCACCACAAAGCAACGACAGAAATAGTCAATATAGCAGGTGCGATTGCTATTGAGACGCTCAAGGTTACCAATCTACTCAAGAACAGAAAACTATCAAAGGCATTATCAGACAGTGCGTTAGGCGGTTTCCTTGAGAAACTTAAGTCTAAAGCAGAAGCACTTGGCATACCGATTATCCAAGCCGATCCGTTTTTCGCCAGTTCCAAGACTTGTAGCAACTGTGGACATAAGAAAAACGACTTAACACTTTCAGAGAGACAGTATCATTGTAGTAACTGCGGAACGTTTATAGATAGAGACCAAAACGCAGCGATTAACTTAAAACACGTCGCGGTGGGATACACCGAGACGTAAAACGCTTGTGGAGTCCAAGTAAGTCCTCGATCAGAGGCATGAGAGACGGAAACAAGAATCCCACTGCTTTAGCTGTGGGAGTATCAAGAAGGAATCATACCATTTCTGATTGAAATTGTAGCATAAACTTTTATGGTGGATTCTCAAAATATATGGACATCTTGTAGGGGTAGGTCTTGTGCCTACCCACAAGGACTGTGAGCCTGTGCACTCAGGTGCGGTTAATGCAACATAAACTTTCAGAAATGGTATCAGTAGCGCGGGTATCCGCAGAGCAGGTAAAGAACGCTGACCTGGGCAGGTGAAGGGAATGGATTGGCAGGATGGAACACAGAGTGGTAAAAATTGGTATGGTGTAAAATGGGGGTAGTTTCTTCATACTCACGTAAAAGTGAGATTCATTTCTCTTGGAGGTTGAACGGCATGAAAATTATGGTGGTATTCGCAGGATTTGTGTTGATGATAGCCTGTTTTGTTATCAGCACGAGCGACATGGCACAGGCAGAGGAAGTCTTGGGAACAGGAACGGATGAACTGTTAGGAGGAGACCTCACCGACCCAGAAGACGATGGTGAACCTGACGAAGATAAGGGTTACAACGCCACTTTCTCAGCCAATGATGAACCCGGATTCGGGGGCGGGGAATTTGCGTTTAACGTCTTCGATAACCGCCTCGGTCCCATCAATGACAAATGGTGCTGCGGACGTGGGGGCGGCATTCCGAAAGAAGGTCTACACGTGACAGCTGAGTTTGAGGAGCAGTACGCATTGACACACTTCACCGTATCTTCAGCGAACGATGTTCCTGCAAGGGACCCGACAGTGTGGGAGGTTCAGGGGTCAAACGATGGCAAAGATTTTACGACCATCTTTGCGCACGACGGGAAAAGCTTTTGGGATCAGCGACTGCAAGTCGTTCTTTTTGAGGCAGGGGAAGATTACGACGTTCAAAAAACCGGGTATCGGTTTTTTCGGCATGTCACTTTCGACACCGCATCGAACCCGGCTGGGGCGTACTTTCAAATTGGTGAAATTGAGTTCTTCGGCGATGATAGTTTTCCCGTGGACCCTAAAGCCAAGCTCACAACCACATGGGGACGCATTAAAAAAGTCCGATAAGCGCGAATCTCGGATATTTTCTAAATCGGAAACCTGAATCCAGTAGTCATAACTTGATTTGGGTTTCCGTTTTTCATATCCGCTTGAAACCGTTACTATAAAACCGACTGGAGCACGATCTAAAAGAAAAAATGGGACTTTTTTTGATTTTGGTGTATACTATTATCGCAACCCCACAAAACCGACGCAAAGCGGTTAAAAGACTGCTTTGCCGCGCCCAATGAGGACAAACGAAATGCCCACCCGGCATCCACTTCTGGAAATTTCAGAAATTGACACACATATAGAAGCTTACTTAAAACAGATCGGCGAGATTACATATCGGTTTCCTGAGCACGATTCGAGATGCCAGTCATTTCGAGCAGTGGTAGACAACCAACGTTGGTTCGTCAAACACGGCAACATACCACAAACCATCACATGGCTCAAGCAGGCTGTTCGCTTCCACGCTGCTATCCAGCACGAGGCACTCCCTCAATTGCACAATTCTTTCACTACACCTGATGGGCTCGCACTGGTCTACAATTGGGTAGATGGCGAGGGTTTGCGTCCTGAAAGGGAGTTGAGTCCCGATGAAATACACCCGCGTGACAGGTTTTGTGCGTTGCCCGCGGCTGAGATAATTGATGCCCTCAACGTTATCTACGATGTCCATGTCCTTATTGAAAAACGAGGGTTTATCGCTGAAGATTTTTACGATGGCTGTATTATTTATGACTTTGAGGAAAAGCGGATACATCTATACGATTTCGACCATTACCATCCAGCACCGTTCATAAATGACCGAGGACGGTTGTACGGCTCAACTCGATTCATGGCACCGGAAGAATTTCAGAAAGGCGCACGTGTTGACGAAAGGACAAACGTCTTTATGTTAGGGCGGACGGCGTTTGTATTGCTTGCCAACAACGGCAATTCACGAGACGACTGGAAGGGGAGCAATGCTCTATGGGATGTTGCGAAAAAAGCAACACACCCAGATAAACAGTTCAGACATCAGTCTGTCCAAGAGTTCGTTTTGTCGTGGCGCACTGCGATTAATGAAATTGAATGATGCCCAGGAGGCTCAAGTTAAAGAAATGCGTAAAGTTACTGATAACGAAATTCAATTCTTCAACGATAACGGCTATCTCATCCTGAAAGGTGTAATCCAATCAGATGAGCTTGCCGTTATACAACGCGAAAGTCAACGATTGATTGATGAGATTTTGGCAGGTGGACCGGCAGATCCATGGTGTAATCGTGGACCTGAGGGGATTCCCTACTATCTGACGTATCTACACTCCCATCCGAACGAATTTTCCCTGAGGTTGTTAGCACACCCGTTCATTGGGGACCTGTTGCATCGGATCGTCGGACCCGATTTTATACCCTGCTATGAATCTTTAGTCTTTAAATTGCCGAAACACGGTTCTTCTGTGCGATGGCATAGGGACGGAAATGCAATTCGTGAGAATCATCCGATCTTCAATATCGATATATACATAGATGATTCCACCGTTGATAACGGATGTGTCTGGGTGGTCCCAAAGAGCCATCTCTGGGGGATTGAAGAGGCGCAGGAGGTCATTGACAGAGGTGAAGCCAATTTTGAGCGTGAAGACGCGGTGCCAGCAGAAGTTGAACCGGGTGATATTTTACTCCATCACACCAAAGTCTTGCACGGCAGTAAAATCAACACAAGCGATGCGCTTCGCCGGGTCATTTACTTCGATCAACGGACACCGCGGTGGAACGAACGGTATAAATGGTGGCAGTCGGAGTTCTTGACACAACGTTGCAAACTCTATCAACGCGCCCTCCACGAACGCCGAGTGAATCCTTATGCGTCGGATACCGAGCAGTTTGATTACGAGGTGCCATCGGATATGCCGACATGGGATCCAGCGGACGACTTCGATCTACGAATTCAGCATCGTGCCTATTCATATCAAGAGTAGCATGGGATCCAAAGAAAGGTGCGTGGAAGAATCAAGTTCACGTTATTTCTCCGCAGGGGATAATTAAAAAATGAATGTTTTACTTGTAGGGGGTTCGGGACACGTTGGAACGATGACGCTTCCATACATGAAGAGCCATCACAATTTTCGGGTCCTTGACCTCAACCCACCTAAAGACACATCTATTGATTACATTCAGGGATCCGTTACCGATCCCGATATCGTTCAGGAAGCGTTGCAGGGGATGGACACGTTTGTCTACATGGTGATGCTTCAACCGACGAGCGACCGGTCCTCTGTCGCCGATTTCAGCGACATTGTCGCAAACTATGAAGTGAACGCAAAAGGACTGCATATCGTCTTACACGCCGCGAAGGAAGCAGGCATTCGACACGCTGTCTACACAAGTACTTTCACCGTACATGAGCGGACACGAAACAATTTTCCGTATGAAGATGTCGTCCCGCGTGATAATCCCGGTGTCTATGGGTTAACCAAGGGCTTCGGCGAGCAGATCTGTGAGTACTTCTCACGAGAACACGGCATGTCGCTTATCGCTCTGCGGATCACGGGTCCCTCTACACGCGAACAGTGGCTTGAACGTTACGCACAACCGAAAGATTCATCAGTACATATCTGGTGGACGGATGAGCAAGATTTGGCAACCGCGTATCTCGCGGCTATTTCGGTTGAACATGAGGGGTTTGATGCTTTCTTCATTGCTGGAGATCATGAACAGAAGGAAATTAACCTCTCAAAGGCGAAACGCCTGCTCGGTTGGGAACCTCTGACGCATACACGTGTGTAAAATGTTGTGAATAGGAGAGCCTTGGTAATGAAAATTAGGCTATTCTCCACCTTTCTGACGCTTGTTCTCTTCTCAATCGTACTTCTGCCCAACACCTTCGCCCAAAACTATGCACAATGGGAACTACCGAAGGGTGCCGTCGCGCGACTTGGTAAAGGTGGAATCCATAAGATACAGTATTCTCCTGACAACAGGTTTTTTGCAGTCGCAAGCACGATCGGCATTTGGATCTACGATGCAGTTACGCTTCAAGAGGCACTCCTCTTCACAGGAAATATGGGTGGAATTTCTTGCATGTCGCTGAGTCCGAATGGGCGTACCTTTGCGGTTAGCAGCGGTCAGGTTCTTCAACTCTGGGATACCATCATCGGCGAGCGTCAGTCAACACTCACTGGGCATACGAATGGGATATTCGACGTCGTGTTCAGTTCAAATGGACAGACGATCGCAACTGGCAGCAGTGATGGCACGATCCGCCTCTGGGACACACACACGGGAGAGCAGAAAAAGACGTTCGCAAAAGGTATCAACTGGATTACGAGTGTCGCGCTCAGTCCGGATGGAGAAGTTGTCGTCAGTGGCAACAGTGATGGTACCCTTAACGTCTGGGACGTACCTACTGGTGAACAGAAGAAAATACTCACTGGGCATACGCACTGGATTCATGCTGTGGTGTTCAGTCCAGATGGGCGAACCCTCGTTAGCGGAAGTGGGGACGGGACCGTTCGAATGTGGGATGTGAGCACGGGCGCGCAGAAGAAAACGCTGACAAGGGCGGGAGGTGTCAATAGCATTGTGTTCAGCCCTTCTGGGCATATCTTCGCGAGTGGAAATTACGATGGCAATATCCACCTCTGGGACACAGAAACCGGCGAATACAAGAAAACACTCACAGGACATCTTGGACCTGTTAATAGCATCGCGTTTAGTCCGGACGGCAACACTATCGTTAGCGGTGGAGAAGGCAGCATCCACCTCTGGGACGCAGCGACGGGTGAACAGAAGGAAACGATCCTTGGACACAGTGGTTTGGTGAGGAGTGTCGCCTTCAGTCCCGATGGAAACACGCTCGCGACAGCGAATTACGATAGGACCATCCGGCTCTGGGATACGGTGACGGGTGAACACAAAAGGACGTTCGCTGGAGATACCTGGGAGGTTCGGAGTGTGACGTTTAGTCCCAATGACGATGTCCTCGCAAGTGGGAATTACGATGGCAATATCCGCCTCTGGAACGCAAAGACTGGCAAGTGGATAAGGACGCTTGCAGGACATACTGAAGGCGTTTATAGCGTGGCCTTCAGTCCCGATGGAAAAACTCTCGTTAGTGGAAGTGAAGACGACACCCTTCGCTTGTGGGATGTCCATACAGGTGAGCGCAAGATGATCCTCTCTGGACATACCGAAGATGTTTACAGTGTGGCCTTCAGTCCCGATGGAAAAACCCTCGCAAGTGGGCATCATGATGGAACGATACACCTTCGGGATACCGATACGGGCAAGCATCAGACAGTACTCAATGGGCATACGTGGACGGTTTGGAGCGTCACCTTCAGTCCCGATGGCAAAACGCTCGCGAGTGGGAGCGGGGACGAGACGATCTGCCTCTGGGACGTGGCTACTGGCAAGCATCAGGTGACGTTCACACCGTTTGAAGGGACAGTTTTCAGCGTGGCGTTCAGTCGGGATGGGCGGACATTGGCAAGTGGAAACGACAACGATACGGTACACCTCTGGGATGTGGATACCGGTGAACGGATAAAGATCCTCACAGGACATTCGCGGCGGGTCTGGCAAGTCGCGTTCAGCCCAGATGGGCGGACATTGGCGAGTGGGAGTGGCGACGGCACTGTGCTGCTGTGGGCGTTGACGGCACGGTAATTTGACAAAGACCGCATTGTATGATACAATTTATTGGGTAAATTCAAAAATTAACATCAAAACAAGCGTGGTTAGTTATTAAATTACCCGTCATATAACCACAATCTCGCTTTTATTTTTTATTTTTCAAGGTAAGGAAAAATCATCTATGACGCACCCAGAGCTAACTTTAACAGACCGCCGTGCCTTCCATACCCAGCGCCGAGATACATGGTGGCTGCAACCCTTAGCAGTATTTGTCGGGCTGGGACTCTTCGTCCTTTACGGACTCTTTCGCGTTTTTGAAGGGGATCATTTCATTCATGGCCCCTACCTGTCACCTCTCTACTCACCGGTGCTTTTCGGGACCGAAGGGGTCGGGCATAGCGTTGAGCACAGTTGGTTTGGTATGATGCCGTCTTGGATGCCAGGTTTTATTACCCCGGCAGTCCTGATTATGTGGATGCCGCTCGGATTTCGCTTTACCTGCTACTACTACCGAGGCGCATATTATAAAGCATTTTGGGCAGATCCACCCTCTTGTACGGTATCAGAACCGCGTAATAACTATAGAGGCGAGCACTCTTTCCCATTGATTATACAGAATATCCATAGATATTTCCTTTATATCGCAATCATCTTTCTCGGTATTCTTGCTTACGACGTATGGAAAGCACTTTGGTTTGACGATGGTAACGGTGGAACGACCCTCGGTATCGGCGTAGGCACTATCATCTTGGCGGGCAACGTCGTTCTTTTGGGCGGTTATACACTCGGATGCCACTCTTTGCGTCACTTAGTCGGTGGGGTTGTTGATCTGCTTTCCAAAGCACCTATCCGTCGAGGGGCTTATAACTGCGTCAGTTGTCTGAACCGTCGGCACATGTTATGGGCATGGATGAGTCTCTGTTGGGTCGGTTTTTCCGATGTATACGTCCGTTTTATAGCACCATCGATAGGTCAGGATTGGATTACATTTTAAGATAGAGTCTATAGTAGAGAAGAAAGAGGAAACATTAGCGTGGCATCTTACGAAACTCATGAATATGATATATTGATAATCGGAGCCGGTGGGGCTGGACTTCGGGCAGCGATTGAAGCCGCCGCAGGTGACCTAAAGGTAGGACTCGTGTGTAAATCTTTGCTCGGCAAAGCGCACACTGTTATGGCAGAGGGTGGTGTCGCTGCCGCTTTAGCAAACGTCGATGAAAGAGATAGTTGGCGCGTACATTTCGCTGACACCATGCGCGGTGGACAGTATCTCTCTGACGCACGGATGGCAGAACTCCATGCGAAGGAAGCACCCGATCGAGTGCGTGAGCTTGAAGCGTGGGGTGCCCTGTTTGACCGCACACAAGATGGAGGTATCCTTCAGCGGAACTTTGGTGGACACCAATACCCGCGCCTCGCACACGTCGGTGATCGAACTGGGTTGGAAATGATCCGCGCACTACAGGACCACGGTATTCACCAAGGCATCGAGGTGCACATGGAGAATACTGTCATTTCACTCCTCAAAACCGGCGAGAGGGTCTCAGGGGCATTCGGTTACGAACGTGAAAAAGGACGGTTCAAGGTCTTTTCCGCGAAAGCAGTCGTTTTGGCAACGGGTGGTGTCGGAAAAGCATATAAAATCACAAGCAATAGTTGGGAATATACCGGCGATGGACATTCCCTTGCATACCACGCCGGGGCGGAACTCATAGATATGGAGTTCGTCCAATTCCATCCAACTGGTATGGTGTGGCCCCCCAGTGTCCGAGGGATCTTGGTCACGGAGGGTGTGCGTGGCGAAGGTGGTGTCCTCAAAAACAGTGAGGGTAAACGCTTCATGTTTGATGACATTCCGGAACTCTATGTGAACCAGACAGCGGATACCCCGGAAGAGGGGTGGCTATATACGCAAGGTGACCGAGATGCGCGTCGTCCACCTGAACTTCTCACTCGCGATCACGTTGCACGATGCATCGTCCGAGAGGTCCAAGAAGGTCGCGGAAGTCCACACGGTGGTGTATTTTTGGATATCGCGTGGATTCAGGAAAAAATTTCAAACGCTCCAGAGCATATCCGCAGAAAACTGCCGAGTATGTACCATCAATTCAAAGAACTCGCCGATATTGACATCACACAGGAACCGATGGAAGTCGGTCCCACAACGCACTATATCATGGGTGGCATTCGGGTCGATGCGGATTCACAGATGACAGCAGTTCCAGGGCTCTTCGCCGCAGGTGAATGCGCGGCGGGGTTACACGGTGCCAATAGACTCGGTGGTAATTCGCTATCCGATCTGCTCGTTTTCGGTAAACGTGCAGGGGAATATGCGGCGCAGTTTGCAGAGGAGAACGAGGCAGTCTCACTTGATGAAGCAGAAATTGATGCAATCGCTGCACACACACTAAAACCCTTTGAAAATCCGGCAGACGATGGCAGTGGTGAGAGGATGGGACCCTATGATATTCAGGCACAACTCCAAGATAAGATGCAGGAACTCGTAGGTATTGCCCGAAGTCAGGAAAGCCTCACGCAGGCATTGGAAGAGGTCCAGAACCTACGCGAACAGTCGGAAAGCGTTCACGCTATCGGCAATCGGGAGTACAACGCCGGATGGCATACCGCACTTGATCTCGACTGCTTGATCACTGTCTCTGAAGCGATTGCACTTGCCGCACTTGAACGCAGGGCGAGTATCGGTGCACATTCACGGGACGATTATCCAGAGAAAGAGGAACCCGGTGCAGGCAAATATAACACAATCATCAGGAAGGCATCCGACGGTACAATGGAGATTCGCCGACAACCCGTTGATGAACTCCGAGCCGATCTTCAGGAAATCATCGACGAAATCGGATAATTTTTAATTTATTGATCCTGGGCTGCTCTCCATTTCATTACGAGCAGATTTTTGATGCGTTTTGACTGGGTTTGGGAATTTTGACGTTCCTTTATTTTATAGCAAACTTGTAGCCTGCAACAACGGCGCAGGGTTTTTGCTTGGGGTTTTTGCTTGGGTGTTTCCTCAATTTCTTTAAGATTTGAGAAAAGCACGTAAAGTTCCCAACTTACGTTGTTTAACCGCAAGGGAAATTAAAAAAACGAACCGCAAGGGAAGTTAAAAAGTGTAGTCGAGAGAATGTAGCCCGTAATGAAATTATGCCTTAAATGGCATAATTTGTCTTTGCTTTACATTTGGAGGGCGGACATACGGAAGAGAACGTAAAATCCCAAACCCGCCTCAACGAACCGCAAGGAAAAATTAAAAAATGGCGAAAGCAACATTTAGAATCTGGCGTGGCAATGCAGATGGCGCGGAATTTGTCGATTATGACACCGAGGTGTCTGAAGGTATGGTGGTTTTAGACGCTGTCCACCGTATCCAAGCCGAGCAGGCAAACGATATGGCTGTTCGCTGGAATTGTAAAGCGGGAAAATGCGGATCTTGCTCTGCCGAAATCAACGGACAACCGAAGTTGATGTGCATGACGCGCCTCAACGATTTACCGCTTGATGAACCCGTTACAGTCGAACCGATGCGTGCATTCCCGCTCATCAAAGACCTCGTTACGGACGTATCATGGAACTTCAAAGTCAAAGAGAAAATGAAACCGTTCACGCCACGACCCCCTGATGCCGAAGATGGTACGTGGCGGATGGAACAGGAAGACATTGACCACATCCAAGAGTTTCGGAAGTGTATTGAGTGCTTCCTCTGCCAGGATGTCTGCCATGTCCTTCGGGAACACGATCTTCATGACGAGTTCATCGGACCGAGATTCTTCGTTTACGCCGCTTCCTTGGAAATGCACCCAATTGACACTGAAAACCGGTTGGAAGAATTGAAGGATTCGGATGGTATCGGATATTGTAACATCACCAAATGTTGTACGAAAGTCTGCCCGGAACATATCACGATTACGGACAACGCCATCATCCCGCTCAAAGAACGCGTCGTTGACCAATTCTACGATCCGATTAAAAAACTGTTCCGCGTCTTTAGTCGTTGAGAAACTCATGTGCGCATTTAAATCGCAGTAATGCTATTCACTGTTCTCAAATTGGTATGTCAAGGAAAAAATCTCTTGACAGATATAATGCGGAGAGGTTAGAATCATGGGAATCAGCAAAAATGATATTTTAAGAGTGGGTGTGATTGGACCCGGCGGTGCAGGACGAGGGAATACACTCGGTTTCGCAACACGTCCCGACGCTGAAGTCGTCGCCGCTGTGGACACCCACGAAGCGAGTTTGGACGCTTTGGAAAGTGCGCTCCAAGAACAGGTTGACGATTATAAAGCGAATAGTTTCAACCGTTACCTCGGTGAATACGAGTTCGTGGAGATGCTCAATCACGAAGATCTGGATATAGTCGGTGTATTCTCGCCTCACTCCCTTCACGATATTCACACGAAATATGCGCTCCGCGCCGGATGTCACGTTATCGTCGAAAAACCGATGGCGAATATCGTTGGTGATGCGATTACGGTAACCAAGATCGCAATGGGTAGCGGATTACACCTCGTCGGTGGGTATCAACGCCACTACGAGGATACCTACATGGCAACCAGGCGCGCAATCACTGAAGGGCGTATCGGAAACCTCCAGAAATTTGAGGTCTACATGGCGCAGCGGTGGGGCGCGGGTGGATGGCGAGGAGATCCACGCTTCTCCGGCGGTGGACAGCCCAACGATTCAGGAAGCCACCTCCAAGATATATTCTTATGGATGACGGGTGCCTTACCCGCTGAGGTCTACGGAACAACTGACATGAAATTTGAGGACGACGATGGAACTCTTGTTCCAAAGTTCGTTGAAATTAATTCCTACTCCGATGTAACACTGGATAACGGTGCTGAAGGCACAATCACTATCCTCGGCAACACACGCGTTGGGTTTGAAGAATGGGTGATTCTGGAAGGTGATGAAGGAACGATTGAGATGAAAAATGGCATTCGTTACACTCCCAAAGGTGGCGAGCCAGAACCCCTTGCGTATCCGCGTCCGGAAGGATACCCCCGCAACAAGGTCGACCAGCTCGTCGGTTTGGCAAAAGGTGAGTATCAGACAAATTACACCTCTGGCATCAATGGGGTCCGTACCAGTTGGCTAACAAATTCAATTCTTGAAGCCGGTAGGGGACCCGACGCGAAAAACAGAGTGAATTGCGACGCCCTCATCCAGAGAGAAGGCTACACTCGGCAAGAGGTTTTAGAATTGATTGATGAATGTGCATCCAAATCATGTTATTAAAGCACGGATGCTTATTCAGGTAGGGAACTGGTAACTTCAAGCCGAGTCAATATGAAAAAAGGAGAAAGATTGTGAAATATTCGGCACAACTCGCAATCAGGATTTATGATCGCTGGCGAAAACCCGCTGTTAAAAATATAAAGTATTGTCCGCTCATCGCTATTATTTTCGTAGCATTGGTGCAAGTCGGTTGCGTACCCGGTAGCGCGCTGCGCACCGCAGAAAAACTCGCTGAGCAGAAAGACTACCCGGGTGCAATAGAGGCTTATCAAAATGTTGTGGATGCCCAACCCGGCACACCTGAAGCCCTTCAGGCACAAGTTGCTATGGGTAAATTGTTAGTTGAGCGAGTGAATCAACCCGCAGAAGGTATCAAAGCCTATGAAGCTGTCGTTGCCGCCGCACCGAAGAGTGATGAAGCCGCTGAGGCGCATTATGAACTCGGGATGTACTATTTCCGACAGAAGGATTTTAAGGCTTCTCAGACCCAATTTGACGCGATTATCAACAATTTTCCGCAACTTGAGTTGAGCCACAACGCGCAACTGATGCTGGCGAAAAGTTTTGAAGAGGCAAAGGACTTTGAACAGGCGGTGGAGGTGTTTGATAACTTTGCAAACCGGAACCCTCGAAGCCAACGCGCAGCACTCGCTATTGCCAATAAAGGGCGAATCCAGCGGCAGCACTTGAAAAACGAAGAGGAAGCGAAACGCACGTATCAATCACTCGTTAAAAGATATGGGAAGGTCGAGGGTGCTGAAAAAGAGATTGAGATAGCAAAACAGGAACTGACGGATCTCAAAGCCAGCATTCCAAAACCTGACGACCCACTGGCAACACAGCTTGACAGAGCCTATGCACAGCGGGAAGCGAGGCGTGAACTGGATCGACCGCGCGGGGGTGTTGAGAGAAGCCGCGCAATGGGAAATATTGGTTTACAGGTCGCAGACTCCGGATTCGGGGTGAGTGCATCGGAGGTCATGCGGAATTTCGGCGGTCAAGGTGGTATCGCAGGCGATGAACAAGGCACTTACTATGATGCTGAACTTATGATTGCCAACTTCTTCTATGGTGATGAAAGTTACCGTGACGCAGGCGCGTTATATTTCGATGCTATTGCCCGCGCGGAAGCGGCAGGCGTGAAGATTGACCCGTATACCTACCTCAGACTCTCAATTTGCTACCGAAAGCTCGGAATGCATCAACGGGCGAAAGAGGTTCTCAAGAAAGCGGCAAGCCGAGATGGTGGGGTCATTGAAGCCGTCATCAACACTGGACGGAATCACTATACTTCCGAATCCTATGAGAAAGCGATAGAAACCTACAATTCTGTTATTGGAATGGCTCGGGGCAAAGATTCCGAGATTTACTGGTTACTCTCGCTGGCACACAAAAAGTTAGGTGAACCTGAGAAAGAACGAGAGGTTCTTGAGAAATCTGTTGCGGCGAACACACAGAATGTGGATGCGTTGCAAAGCCTTGCCGAAGTTCTTCATTACCGATTGAAGGATCGAAAAGCCGCCGCAATCTTTCAGGATCTCGTCGATGGGAAAGGTGATACGTACATCGGCACTAAAACCCTTGGTGACCTCACCTATAAATATGGGAATTATGTACAAGCCCGTGCTAAGTATAGAGCCGCGGCGCGGACAGCGAAACGGTTGCTCAACAAATCGGAAAGCAAGGTCGAACAGCAGAAACTTCGCAACCAGGTTGTTTATGCGACGATCCTTGCAGCCCGTGCCACCTACCACTTGAAGAAATTGGAAGACGCGCAGAAGATGATAGATGAATTGGCGGCAGAGTATCCCGATCACGCCTTGATCCCTTACGGTAGAGGTGAATTGGCACTGTTAGCAGGCGATGCAGAAACCGCTGTAGTTGAATTCAAAGCATCGATTGAGAAGAACCCGCTTTCCGACATTCCACTGATAGCTCTTGGTGATTACTATGTCTCACAAGGGTTTAATGACGACGCTATAGCCCTTTGGGAGGGCTACTTGGCGGAAAATCAATATAACCAGAAAGTCCGTCGCAGCCTTAAGAAGTTGCAAGGTGACGACGCAGAATAGGTGTTGTAAGGTGCGCGGTTGAAAAACCGCGCGCTGCCTTACGATTTCGGAAGAATCAATCTTTTTGGAAAAAAACTTGACTTTTATTCTCAATTGTGTATAATTAACTATTAAGATCCTTAACTTCCTGAGCGCAAGCACGCTTTAAGGGTGCAATTCGCAGCTTCCCCTGATGAAACAGTGTAAATCCCGAAAAAAGCGTCCTTTGAGGAAAAACGAGTCACTGGTTGTAAGGTAGTGTGTGTAATGCCAGTCTTGATATGGAAAACCGAGCGGCACCTTTAGGTCGAAACTGCCTTCTAACGCGTACCCCAAAGCAACTATACAAGAAACACTCCCGCGGGCAACGTTGCACCTACTCCATCGATATCCCTGTATACCCTGCATTTTGCTTTGTTGCATATCTCGACGGCGTAGCGCGTCGCTTGCAAGCGCGTCTTCAGAAGTCTCATGCGTTTGGTTGGAGTGTCATGCCAGATTAACCGGCTTTGTGATAAACCCTGTTTTCGTGCCTTGGTTCTGTTACGCGATATATTAAACGACAGAGTAGTGAAACCCGGTAGGTGTGGTTTTCAATCGCAAACCGAAAGTGATAGAAACCAACTTCAGTAAATTATTCTATAGAATCTGCCCCGATTCCATTTTAACCTCTTCTTTGTATCCTATTTTAGCGACTGTTTTCAAATTGCGAACCCATTTTTAACATATCGCACGTTTGAATGGAGACAGAGATTCGCTGGGTGGTTAGATGAACGCCATGGTGGAACGATTACCTTGGAACCGGGCACAATGAGGAGTATTAGAAACTATGGAGAGCTTGGACATTGGCAAGCTCCAAGAAATGGAGTTCACGGAACTCAAAGACTTTGCCCTGACTCTCGGAGTGACCGAATACAACGGGTCTCGAAAAGAGGAATTGATTAACGAAATTATAGAGGCTAAATCTGAGAGTGATACCCAATTTTACGGTGGTGGGGTTTTGGAAATCCTTGATGACCGGGACCAGCACTACGGTTTTCTCCGTTCATCGCGCTCCAATTATTTGCAAAGCAACGAGGATATTTATGTGTCCTCATCGCAAATCCGGCGATTCGATTTACAAACCGGACACGTCGTTGAAGGGGTGATTCGCCCCCCAAAGAAGACGGAAAACAAAGCGGAACGCTACTTTGCAATGTTGCAAATTGAGAAGGTTAACGGAGAAGTCCCTGAATCTGTCAAACAGAAAATCCTTTTCAAGGACCTGACTCCCATCCATCCGTACGAAAAATTGAAACTCGAACATAGTCGGTCAGAATACGGGACTCGGATGTTGGATCTAATAGCTCCGATCGGCAAAGGACAACGTGGCTTGATTGTTGCTCCTCCTTACAGCGGTAAGACGACGCTGCTGAAGAATATTGCCGCTGGTATCGAAGCTAACCATCCAGAAGTTATTCTCATTTTTTTGTTGATTGATGAACGCCCCGAAGAAGTTACAGATGTTGCTCGTTCTGTCAAAGGAGAAGTCATTAGTTCTACTTTTGATGAACATCCCGAACGCCACATCCAGGTCGCAGAGATGGCGATTGAAAAGGCGAGACGGTGGGCAGAATACGGAAAGGATGTCGTCATTCTTTTAGATAGCATGACTCGACTGGCGCGTGCGCACAATGTCATGACACCACATAGCGGAAAAACGTTGAGCGGTGGCTTGGATGCCATGGCGTTTGTGAAGCCTCGTCAGTTTTGCGGCGCAGCCCGGAAGTTTGAAGAAGGTGGGAGTCTAACAGTGATTGCCTCTGTACTCGTCGATACGGAAAGCCGACAAGATGAATACATCTATGAGGAATTCAAAGGTACTGCCAACATGGAAATCCACATGGAGCGTGCCTTGTTAGATCTCCAAATCTTCCCGCCGATTAACATCAAAAAATCGAAAACGCGCCGTGAGGAACTCTTGTTGGCACCAGATGTTCTTAACAAAGTCTGGGTGCTGCGGAAATTCACAAGCCAGATGGACAGCTCGGAATCGCTCGAAATGCTTATTGAGCAATTGGGCAAAACTGGCACCAACGCAGATTTTCTCGAACGCATGGTAGACAATGCAGGGCGCAGTAATGCCTCTGCAAGAGTCAATGCTCGTCCGAAGCGATCAATGTAAGTTCCTACGCTCATACCCTTCCGCGCCTCAGAAGCGTGGATACAAGAATATTAGAGAATCGTAAATAGACGATTCGGAAATTTTGAATTCAAAGGAGAAAACCATGAAAGCCGAAATACATCCGGAACTCGTAGAATGCGTTGTTACATGCGTTTGTGGTGCAACCCATAAAACGCTTGCTATCCAACCAACGATGCGGGTAGATATTTGCGGGGAATGCCACCCATTCTACACTGGACAACAAGCTCGATTTATCGATACTGCGGGACGTGTTGAAAGTTTCCGCCGACGTTACGGACTCACTGAAGAAAACGATAATTAGAAATATCGTTTCACACGTAAGTCTATTGATCGATGTTCCAAGAAGAGGTACCCGTGCTTTAACAACAGTGGACACGGAAAATGCCTGATTGCATCGCGGGTTTGACAAAGGAGCGTCCACCCCTAAATCTATCTGCTTTAACCGCAAGGCTTTTAATTTATCGTTTTTTGGACCGCTCTCCGTTACATTACGAGCGAGTTTCTGGTGACATTGCGAGTGAAATAAGGGACGGTATCAATCAAACCGCAAGCCCGCAACACCGGCGCGGGCGACTCGAACACGGAACCTTCATTGCACAGACCCTTGATACTTATCCGCAAGGAATAATTAAAAGATGTTTGAGAAACTCAAGGATATTGAAAACAAATACGCTGAAGTCGAAAGGGCACTCGGAGACCCAGCGCAAGTTTCAAATCAGCAACGATTAATGGAGTTATCTAAAACTCACGCAGAACTCTCGCCGATTGTGTCCACTTATCAGGAGTACCAGCAATTAGAATCAGCACTTGAAGAAACGCTTTTTCTAATAGAATCGGAAACCGATGTGGAAATGCTCGGATTGGCGCAGGAGGAGTTGGACGCGCTCACTGCGAATAAAGAAAGGCTTACTGAGGAACTTAAGGTTCTTCTGATTCCGAAAGATCCGAACGATGAGAAAAACGTTATCATCGAAATTCGGGCAGGAACCGGGGGTGAGGAAGCCAGTCTTTTCGCAGCCGAATTGTTTCGAATGTACACCCGCT
Source organism: Candidatus Poribacteria bacterium (assembly GCA_965208635.1). Taxonomy (GTDB): domain Bacteria; phylum Poribacteria; class WGA-4E; order WGA-4E; family WGA-3G; genus WGA-3G. The sequence goes on along the minus strand of OZ242349.1, from coordinate 1,237,321 downwards.
ATGCTGAACGTCAGAATTGGAAATTGGAACTACTGAGTTCAAATGCAACTGGCTTAAAAGGATTTAAAGAAGTTGCTTTCTCAATTGCAGGGCAGAACGCATACAGCCAATTGAAATTCGAGGGGGGTATACATCGTGTGCAACGAATCCCCGCAACCGAGGCAAGTGGACGCATTCATACATCTGCCGCCACCGTAGCCGTTCTGCCTGAGGCAGAAGAACTCGATTTGGCAATCGATGAAGCAACCGAATTACGTATTGATACCTACCGATCTTCCGGTCCCGGCGGACAAAGTGTTAACACCACCGACTCCGCTATCCGTATCACTCACCTGCCAACGGGACTGGTTGTGACATGCCAAGACGAAAAATCTCAACATAAAAATCGTTCCAAGGCGATGAAGATTCTCCGTGCCCGCCTCCAAGAACAAAAACAATCTGAGCTGAACAATGAGAGAGCCGAAACCCGCAGATCTATGGTCGGCAGTGGGGACAGGAGCGAAAAAATTCGTACCTATAACTTCCCACAATCTCGTGTAACTGACCACCGGATCCAATTCAGTTCCTATCAACTTGACTCCGTTTTAGATGGTGACCTACAAACGTTTATTGAACGGCTAACGACTGCCGATCAGGCGGAAAGGTTGGAAGAGGCTTCTTAAAGCCTCCAGTTAAGGAACGCGGAACTATGCCGAGTAAAATGTGGCGCGTCGTCGATCTACTCGATTGGACAGTGGGATACTTTCAACAGCACGGTATCCCGAATCCGAGATTAGATGCCGAGATATTGCTTGGACACTTGCTCGAAAAAAGTCGCCTGCAGCTCTATCTCCACTTTGAAATGCCTGTCTTTCAGGAACACCTCACACCCTTCCGAGAACTCATAAAAAAGAGAATCGCACGCACACCTGTTAGCTACCTAACGAATCGTAAGGAGTTTATGTCCTTGGATTTCTATGTGGATGAACGGGTCCTCATTCCGCGTCCGGAGACAGAACAACTCGTTGAAACTATTCTCACAACAAAAACTGGAGATTTCCAACGTTTGCTGGAACTCGGTACAGGGAGTGGTGTAATTGCTACGAGTCTTGCGGTGCAACAACCAGAATGGGAAATCGTGGCAACAGACATCTCTGAGCCTGCTCTTGCTGTTGCTCGGAAGAACGCCGAAACACACGCCTGCGCCACGCAGATTAAGTTTTTGCCTGGAGACCTGTTTGAACCGATAGAAGCCATAAACACTAATGGAGGCACGCGATTTGATTGGATTGTTTGCAATCCACCCTATATCAAAAGTACGGAGCGGGACACCTTGAGTCCGGATGTCCGGGACTATGAACCCGAGATTGCCCTCTTTGCTGGGGATGATGGTCTTACCGTTATTCGTCGATTAATTGCTGAGGCACCTAAGTACCTCGCGTCAAATGGAAAACTTATCCTTGAAATCGGGGCAACACAAGCCGACGCTGTTCGAACGCTTCTTGATGCTGAATCTGCTTACGCCACCTACGAACTGTTCAAAGACTACGCAGGGAAGGAACGGGTTGTTCTGGCAAAGGTCTCATAGAGAGGCATTTTGGGTTTTTATGATGTGTCACGATCGTCCGATCATGGCTTTTTAATATAAATGAAAGCTAAATTTTCGCTGGTTGCCCTGACTTTTATTGCGCTATTGGCGCGTTTTTTGGGCTTAATTCAGGCAATTATCCATAAATTTTGAAAAATGTTGTTTTTTCTTGACATATTTTGTGAAAATTTTATATAATAAATTAACCTTTTTCTCATAAATCTTTTAGAGAGCGTTGGTAACGCGTTAATTCTCCACGGCGTGCCACTCTTTTCGTTTTTTGAAACGTAGTAGGATTTGTTGACGTTACATTGCATAGCCTGCTGAAAAGGATCCTTATAGGCGAAGGAGCAGATTTGAATGGCGCGCCAAATATCTAATGATTTATCTGCTGTCGAAGATACCTATCTCGCGACACAAGCGAAAGCAGGCAATGAAGCCGCATTTAGGCAATTATTCGACAAGCATTATAAGTGGGTTTATAACAAAGCCTACCGGATGCTTGGAAATTATCAAGATGCTGAAGAGGTAGCCTCGGATGTGTTCGTTAAAGTTTGGCAGAAGCTGGGCAAATGGGACACGGAGCAGGGTAGTTTTCAAGCATGGTTAAATACGGTAGCGCGAAATACGATTATCGATGCGATACGGAAACGGGATCGGATTCGGGAACATCCGCTCAGTGGTTCACCTGACGAGGATGAACAACCGCTGAGTAAATACGAAGACCCGCGCCCAGGTCCCGAGCAAGAATTAGAAGCCGCAGAAGCACAACAGATTTTGGAGAGTGCCCTTGAACAGGTAACGAAGCCAAATCATCGGATTGCGTGGATGTTACGGCACTTAGAAGGCTATAGTATTGCAGAGATTGCCCGCATTCTTAACCGCAAGGACGGCACTGTGAAAATCTGGATTTTTCGGTGTACCGAGGAATTGCGGAAAATACTGATTGCAAAGGGCATTCAGTGGATATATTAATTTGGAGGATTAACTCATGCGCTTCTGGAAGAAATGGCGGAGGGCCGGCATCTCGGCAGATGACTTGAAAAAGGCAGAGATGTTGGAAGCTTATACGTGCTGGCTGAAGAATGAAAGGTTATCACGTAGGCAGAAACGTCTCCTAAAGGAAATTCATAACTTTCCGGAACTTCAGCCATTAAAACAATTAATAGACTTCTCACACTACCGCTTTGAAGAAAGAGAGAATGTCATGCCGCCGCCCGGTGCCGAGCAGCGCGCTCGCGAACGTGTGATGGCAGAGATTCGGGGCGAAGCAGTAGAAGCCGAGCCTGTAGATGTAGAAGGGTTGGAACTGCAACCCGGTTATAGCCCACAGGGTATGGGCAGTGAGACTACCGAAATCATGCAGGTTGATGCTTCTTTACCGGACGCAGATGCCCTGCGAGAATGGGATACTGAACAAACGGCTGAATCCCCAGACATGTTAAAGCGTTACAACGCAATCAAGACGCTTTCTCGTGTACACGTCCGATTTGAGCAGAAAGATGACGATGTCTACGTCACGGATTTAGGTAGTTCTGATACGACGTATCTTGATGAAACACGTGTTGAAGCACCCACCCGCATTCAAGACGGTTCTACGCTAAAATGTGGAAAAATTAAGTTCAAAGTCGTTGATATTCAGCGGTCATAGTTACACAGGAGAAGGATTGCGTTGTGCATTGAGGGGTAAGCCCTTAATGCACCACCGTTCCTTATGAAGGCTGTGAATCTTGGGCATACCAATTCATTGGCATTATCACATTTTCAACAAGCAACGCTCAGTTACGGACAGGCGTGTTATGTTGAAGCGATCCAACACTATCTTGCTGGCTTGAAGTTGGGAGCGGCACAGCATCATTATATCTATGCCGATCTCGCAAAAGCCTATGAGATGGTTGGAGAGTGGGATACAGCATTAACATGTTTGGATATTGCCCTTCGATTGTGTCCTGATTCACCAACAGCTCTTAGGCGTAAAGCACGCATCCTTGATGAGAAAACGTGTTATAATACACTTATCGCTTTTGATGACTTTAAGGAACCGCCTCCGTTACGATTCCTTGAACAGTTAAAAGTGAGTCCTGCAAAATTTCCTAAACAGGTTGTCCATTCAGAATTTTTCGATCTCACTTGTCATTCTGAAATGAATTCCCAGACAGTCTGGAACATCTGTCGCCTGATTTATCGAACCTACTCGGAATTGGGTGAAATGTTAGGATACTATCCCGCTTCTCCGATTTCTATATCGATTACAAATACAAACGGTCGTGCTACGTCTCAACATTGGATGCCGAGATGGGCGAGTGGGTGCTACGATGGCGGTATCCGTCTCGCATACTGTGCAGTTGGGGAGCCAGTGCTAAACATTTTATATGCCCTGCTACGGCATGAATGGGTCCACCTGTTGATTCACCATTTGGCACACGGGTATTGTCCTGTATGGCTTAACGAAGGACTCGCACAAAGTATAGCCCGTCCTATGTTCCAGTCTGAACGCCTTGACTTACAGCAGGCGGCTCAGATGAAGTGTTTACTCCCCTTTGCTGTATTGAACAAACCGTTTAACCGACTTCCCACAAAATATCGGAAATTGGCGTATATTCAATCCACGGCAGTTGCAGAATTTCTCATCCAGCAGTTCGGTTTCTCCAAAATTCGCAAGTTGCTGCACCAGTTAGGCAACGGCACTCCGATAGAGATTGCAATTGAACAGGTATTTGGGTGCAGTTTGACAGAGATTCCATTTCTTCAAGAGACCGAACAGATGCCCAACCCAGTTTTTTAATTATACCTTGCGGTTCGGTCAGGACAGTTGAGGGGTTGACGTTCTCCTTCGTATATCCGCCCTCCGCTACACTTACGGGCTAAGGTTTCGGTTTAATATTTGGAAAAAAAAGAAACATTGAGACTTAACCAGAAACCCATCCGAAACCGTAGGGACTGGGTTTCTCAGTCCGTACAGAAGTGCAGCCCAGAATCCCATAAATTAATCAAAAATGACGAAACTTGATATTGGTATTCTTGTTCTTGTTGGATTAGCTGGTATAAGTTGCTACCGTGCGGGTTTCACCCGAAGTGTATGGGGTATATTCGTCATCGGTGTCGGGTTCTTTACTGCCTGTCAATTTTGGGATCAACTCGCAACAGTTGTCCAAAAGTTGGTAGCGAATCCGAGTTGGGCGAAGTGGCTAAGCATTGTCGCTATCGTGCTGGTTGTCTCTATTCTCATGGACTCGCTTTTTGAACGTATCCAGCGAATTCTCGAAAAAGGTGTTTTGGGTTGGGTGAACCATCTACTCGGACTCGGCTTCGGGATCGCTTCTGGTGGACTTGTTATCGCCTTCGCCCTTATCCTTCTCAATACATACGGTCCTGATGGCTTCAAAAACGAGATTGCAAACTCTCGATTTGCTCCATCCCTCACAGAGGTTGGAAATCGAGTTTGGGCAGTCAGCAAGGAGCATGTGCAAAAACAACTTGATGCCAAATGAAAACCTCTCTCTCCGTTTTAGGGCGATATAGGTGTGTCCATTGTGCCTTGTCGCTTATTTTCTTATGTGCATTCCCGTTATCCGCTGCAGCTGTTGAGTCTGGTTTTGCAGATTCACTCTTTGAAGAAGGGGATTATCTCAATGCCGCTTACGAGTATAAGCGACTCCTCTTTTTACATCCCGATGCCCCTCGAATTGATTTCATAGCCTTTCGTGTTGCCGCATCCTACCAAAATGCAGGCAGATTAGAGAACGCGATCGGTGCCTATCAACTTCTGATTGATACCTATCCGAAAAGTATTCTTGTGGAGCGCGCGAAAAACAATATTGCGCAGTGTCGTGTGCTGTTGGGCGATAGCGAGCAGGGACTTGCCTCACTCAAACGGTTTCTGTCAGAGCATAAGGGGAGTAGCTTAGCACCCCGCGTGCAGTTTACAATCGGAATGCTCCTTATGGATAAGGGGGAATGGATACAGGCGAGCCGCGCATGGAGCGATGTCTATTCAACCTACCCGGAGAGTTCATTTGCAAAAGTGAGTGATAGATTGGCGCGGACGATAAAAAACGCTGATACGCTTCCACACCGTTCTCCGACAGTCGCGGGTGTGCTCTCAGCATTGATCCCAGGGAGTGGGCAGGTTTATAGCGGAAGGACAGTTGACGGACTTTACACCTTTGTGGGTATGGCGGTGTTGGGGAGTGCGAGTTTCTATTACGCTGATCAAGAGCGTTATGAAGTTGCGGTGCCTGTTGGGGTGCTGAGCATGTTCTTTTATGGGAATGGTATCTATCAGAGTATTCAATCGGCGCAAGTTTTCAATGCGCAACGCCATGCACAATTTCGGAATCGGCTCCAACGGGAAATTCGGAGTTCGGGGTTGTTCGGGACCCTATTGCCTTTAAAAGGCAAGATGCAATTAGTCGTATGGAAGCATAGGTTTTGATATGACAACTGCGAGTTTTTTAGTTGCTCTCATCGTCTTAGCGGCTGGTGGGACTGCTGAGGAGACAATCCAGCAATATCGTTACGCAGAGCAACTTTATGGATCGGGCGATTATCAAGCCACAAGGCTGGAATACAAACGTCTCCTTTTCCATCGACCTGACACAGAATTCAGGGATATAGCGGATTACCGGATCGCCCAGAGTTACTACTATCAAAACCAACCTGAGCGTGCTGAACACCTGTTTCGTGAATTTTTAACCGTTCATCCGAATTCACCTTTTCGATTTCGGAGCCAGTTGATGATTGGACAACTCCATTTTGATGCCGGTGAGTATTCATTGGCGCGGACGACGCTCTTTGAACTTCTACACTCGAATGCGGATACAGAAGTCGTGGCAGCAGCGCACTATCTGCGTGGCTGGTGTTACGTTCTATACAACCGATTGGGACAAGGCTATTGCGGAATTACGACGAGTCGATACCACACAGACTGAGGCACTACACCGAAAAAATGCGCGTCAATTGGCGGACATACTCCTTGAACAAACACCACTCCCACACAAATCGCCGCAAATAGCAGGATGGCTCTCCACAATCGTTCCCGGGAGTGGGCAGTTCTATGTAGGAAGAGTCAAAGAGGGTGTTCTTGCCGCAGCATTGAGTGGGACGTTCATTTATCTTGTAGCAGATGCGATTCGTGAACGTCGTTATGTTGCCGGTGCTGGCATCTCCTTGATTGGGTGGCAATTTTATTGGGGCAACCGTGTCGATGCACAGCGATTTGCCTCCGAGTATAACTTGCAGCGTGAACACGAATTGATTGAGACATTAAAAAAATCAAGCGGGCGGCCACTACGTTTTCAAAAGTCCCTGTGGTGATAGATACGATCCGTCTCCTGTAGGAGGGCGGAAATTGAAGAAATTGAGAAAATTGAGGAAACACCCTATCAAGGGGAAATTGAGGAAACACCCAAGCAAAAACCCCAAGCAAAAACACTCCAATTCCCGACTCTGGTTTTACCACGCCGCTCGCTTCAGAAATTCCAATGCCATCAACGTATGACCCTCTGCATTTGGGTGGACCCCGTCTTGAGTTGTCCAAAGTGCACCGGGGCGGGCGGCGACTGCGTCGTCAAAAGCGGTGCTCGTCGGAACCAATCGTGCGTCGAACTCTTCCGCGAGTCTATGGATGCTGGCGTTGTAAGCGTCTACGTCTAATGGACGCGGCGTGTCAACATCTTCTGCAACATAGAAAATTTCAAAGAGAAAAAGTGCGGCATCTAATTCGGTTTTCGCACGTGTGAGGATCCGTCGATAGCAGTCCTCCCAAATCGGCAGATAATCCGTTGTTGAAACGCCTTCTGCGTGCTGTCGACTCGCGTTGTTAATGCCAATTTTCACCGAAAGCCAATTCGGTTTTTCGTCAATCACGTCAATGTCCCATCGACTTTCCAGACCTTCAACGATGTCCCCACCAATACCTTTGTTGACGTAGGTGATGCGGCGTTCCGGGTATTTTGCAGTGATGAGTTCAGTTATTTTGCGGACATAACCGTCTCCCAACGGGGCGTATGCATCTCGTCGTCCACAGTCTGTAATACTATCTCCGATAAAAAGCACTTTATCTCCGGATTCAAATAATAAATTATTCACAACGGGTCTCCTAAATGTGATATACTAAATTAGTTATCGGTTATCAGTTAACAGTTAACGGTTACAAGAGACTTTTGTTAATCGAAAATTCTTAACTCTCACTGCGAGGCAAACTGAAGGGGTTTTCGCAGACGGGGAAGCCCATAAGGGAAACCTCATATCGTTGATTCACCGAACTGACAACTACTAACTATAATCTACCATATTTTGAGTGGCTTGCCAACATGAAAGACATCGGCGTTTTACACGTCATCACGGATACGACGCTACAATCTCGATTTACGCACGCCGAGTTAGCGGAACTGGCGATCGAAGGCGGGGCAGATACGGTGCAGTTCCGGCAGAAGCAGGGAACGACGCGCGAATTAGTAGCGATGGCACAGTCTATGCAAACGATATGTGCAAGGCACAATGTGCCGCTGATTGTGAACGATAGAGCCGATATCGCATTGGCTGTTGGGGCGATAGGCGCGCACTTCGGACAGGACGATATGCCCGTTTCTATCGGAAGGCGAATTCTATCGCCAGAAGCGATCCTCGGCGCATCTGCTCGAACCGAAGAGAAGATACTCGCCGCAATTTCAGAAGGTGCTGACTATATCGGGTTTGGACCCATTTACGGGACGACTTCAAAACCGGACGCGGAAACGGCTAAAGGGTTGGAACGGCTCCGCCGGATGTGCGACATCGCGGCGTGTCCTGTTATTGCTATCGGTGGCATTGGTATTCAGACTGCGGGTGAAGTCATTCGAGCGGGGGCACACGGCATCGCGGTCATCTCTGCTGTTTGCGCACATCCTGAGCCACAGGTCGCAACGCAGGCATTGCTGAACGAAATTCAGGAGGCGAAGTAGACTATAATATGGATGATAGAGCCGAAGTCCAACGCCTCTCTAAGTTATTCAGAGAAATAGATGAGACTTATAATCCAGACCTTGATAAAATTGATGAAGCGTTTGTTCAAAAATTGTGGCATGAACAACGCTTTTTCGATACCAATATGGAGTCGATTGATAGACGGACAATTCGCGTGCTAAAGCCTGGGGTCTGGAATCATAACGAAGGTCCCGACTTTATGCATGCCGAGGTTGAGATTAACGGAAAACTCCACGTCGGTGATGTCGAAATTCATGTCCAATCTTCGGAGTGGTATACCCATAAACATCATCTCAATTCCAGATATAATCGCGTTATTTTACATGCAGTGTTCTTTAACGATGACTTCAATCTGCGAACGCGGCTCCAGAATAACAAACGCATTCCGACCTTGGAATTGCTGAAATGGATTGCCGTAGATACCGGCGATCTTCATGATGATACCCAAGGTGAGACAACGGAGGATGGGTTTTGTCGAGTTACAGGGAAGCAGTTGGACATAGAGGTCCTGAGAGGTGTTTTTGAATCCTTAGGACGTGAACGGTTTTTGGAAAAGATGGAGTCAATGCGTTTGTTAAGAACGCGTCTGGATTTCGAGCAGCTTCTCTACGAAAGTATCATGGAAGCGTTAGGATACGAGCGCAACAGCAAGGCGTTGAGGGAATTAGCGCAGCATGTTCCGTTCGCTGATTTCGATCAGAAATCTGAGTTGGAGATTCAAGCAATCCTTTTTGGGGTCGCTGGACTCTTACCCTCACAAAGGGAGAAACCCCTGCCGCCGGAAGTAACAGGTGATCCGAGCGTTGTAGCGTTAGAAGAATTGTGGCGTGGATCAGAATACGCTGAACTTCCACCACGCATGACAGAAGCACGCTGGAGTTTCACTGAGAGACCTTTTAACCATCCGACTCGACGCATTGCGGCAATCAGCCAGTTAATCCATCGCTCCCAAGGCAGTCTGATGATGTATTTTCTGCCGACATGTGAAAAGGTAGCATCAGCAGACACACCAAAGTTGCTACGAACTATCGAAAAAGAACTTATTGCGTTACTAATGATTGAACCCGTAGGCTACTGGAAAAAGCATTCTAACTTCGGAATAGGCGGCACTCAGAATGCAGGACTGATTGGAAAAAGTCGAGCTATAGACATCATCGTCAATAAGATCTTACCGGTTGCCTATATTTGGGCAATCGAAGCGGATAGTCAGAAATTGCAAGAGGGAATCCTAAGGCTTTACAGTGTTGGTTCCAAATCAGCGGGAAACCAGATTATCCGTAAAATTGATAAGCAGATTTTCACGGAGGCGCAGCAAATGCGACTCCTGAAGCCGACCGCTAAGATTGAACAGGGGATCATCCGTCTCCATAAAAATTATTGTGCTGACCGGCTCTGCGACTTATGCCCTATTTTAGAGCATGGCGCGGTTTTCTTGGAGGGAGGTTAGTATGGATTCTCACGTTACGCCCTTAACGGATGAATCCTATTGGACGACGCTTTGGGACGGTCAACAGCATAAGATTCGTCATCTGCGATGGGCTTATGTCGCGAACCGTCAGCTTGCGAAGTTGTTCGACCGGGCACTTTCAGGTTTTGAACAACCGACGCTCATTGAGTTGGGATGTGCCGATTCTTTGTGGCTCCCCTACCTCGCCCAGAACTATGAAAGCGATTGTTACGGTGTCGATTTTTCAGAGTTAGGGTGCCAACTCGCACAACGGAATCTCGCCCTCGCAGGTGTGGAAGGAACAATTCTCTGTGAAGATCTGTTCGCGTTTGCCAAAAATCATCATGCTACGTTTGACTTCGTTTATTCAATGGGATTGATTGAACATTTTAGTACACCCCAAGCGATCTTAGAGGAAATGTACAGCCTACTCAAACCCGGTGGAACGATGCTCACGGTAACGCCGAATCTGCGGGGTATGTATACACCGATCGCCCGCGTCGCGAGTCCGAAACTGCTTGCCACACACAAGGTAATTCCGCCGACTGACCTCGCTTCGGCATTACGGGACATTGGATTTCAGGTCACAGAATTTGGGTATACAGGGGGTCCGTTAAAATTGAGCGTTGTTGATTATTCACCGTGGCGGGCAGTCATCGGTAGATGGGGACATGAAGTGCTTTGTAAGTGTGTGAATCTGACGGATATTGTCCTTGGCAATTTCTTGGTGGGGCTTCGTGTGCCGAACCAACAGTTGACTTCGCCCTATGTGTATGCCCTCTGTACAAAACCTCTGGGAAAACGTCAGGAACAAATTATTTGACTTTAATTTTGGGGTTCTTTGAACTCGCGAAAATACGTGTTAAGCGTAAGGAGAGTAACTTATGTTTCCCCGTTTGTTTGCATGGTTCTGTATTTTGAATCTCGTTTTGAGCGTAATGGCTGTAGAAGCTGCTCAAATTGCTGTTGTTGATTTTGCTGACCAATGGACAAAGGTTGATGCGTTGCGTCAGACACTGGATGAACTCAAGGTTGAGTACGATGATCTGACAAAGTCGATTGAAGGTGGGAAGTTACCTTTCAAAGCAGACAATGAAATTTTCTTAATCGGTAGCATGGTGACCAACAATGCTGGATTACACGAAAACCTCGACAAGAATGCAAAAACGATTCAGGATTTCGTCGAAAATGGCGGTCTTGTCTGGGAGCCGACCCAAGCTGATCAGAACGAAGCGAATGTAGATTGGTTGCCGCCTGGATTAAGTTGTGTTCGGACTGACCGTGACAGCCCAGTTTTTGAAATATTGGCACCGGAGCATCAACTCTTTAACGAACCAAACCGTATGGGTAAGAAAGAGTTTGAAGGCTGGGGACATCAAGGTTGGCCTACTGTTTGGGAAGTCATCGGTTCTCAAAAGGGATTTGACGTGCTGATGGAAAGTGTGGGAAACCCTGTCATTATGGAAGCGGAATTCGGACAAGGTAAGTTCCTGATGATGGCAATTGCGCCTGATAAATACCATATCGCAGGTAACGATGGCAATACGAAAGACATGGCAAAACTTTTCATGGAGAATTTGCTGTTCCATGCTGAAGAATTTGCTGCTGTCGAAGCAGATGGTAAGCTCACAACGACGTGGGCGAATCTGAAAATGTGGTAGATGGAATATTGGCATTATTTAGCCAAAAAAACCTCGACCTGAATAGGAGGATGTCTCATGAAAATGTTGTATCTTTTAGCAATCACGTTACTTTGTGTCTCCGCGGCTATAGCAGAGGAGACCTTCTTTTCTGCACTGGAGAGCAAAGCGGAAGTTGAAAAAGAGGGCGGCACCGTTGATGGTGGAACTTTCAAACCCGGTAAATTTGGCAATGGATTTGTCAGCGAAAAAGTGGGTGATGTTATCCACTTTCCTGTGGATGATCGATTCGTCAACCTTGATGAAGGTACCGTCGAGTTGTGGGTGACGATGGGACTGGATACCAGTGATGTCCAGGGTGAACTTTTTGTGTTCATGACTTATAAACGCGGTACAGATGCTGTATTTCTACAGTTTAACAAAGGCGCGATCGCACAGATGCGAATTAAAAGCGCGGGGTCATGGCATAACGCCAACAGTGCTGCCCTTGACTGGAAAACAGGAGAGCATCACCACATGGCGGGGACATGGGGACCCGACGGTTTAAAACTCTACTTAGATGGCAAGCTTGAAGGTGAAGCTCCGTTCAAAAAAGGACCCACCGTCTTTGCTGAAACCTTCGAGATTAACAACGCCTCTCCACCCGATCCTAAATTCCCGACAAATTGTGTCGTTGATGGATTGCGACTCTCCGATCATCAGAAAGAACCCGATGAGTTTGTTATGGACGATCCAGCGGATGTGCAACCGATCGGAAAACTCACAACGACGTGGGCACGGATTAAATTTTAATTTTACCTTGCGGTTCGGTCAGCAGGATTAGAACTTTCTCGGGGTTTTGCGTATATCCGCCTGCGCCGTTGTTGCAGGCTACCCGTTTGGTTCTGCTAACTGCCGACCACCGTGCCAATTGTCAACTGCCAACAGTTTCTGGTTACTGACTGCTGGGGCTATACATAAGGAGATTTTTAAAATGTGCAAAACGGAGCGTCCGCTTTACACGGCGGGGACGGAGGGATACCATACGTTCCGGATTCCCGCGCTTGTCCGGTCAAATGCGGGAACACTATTAGCGTTCTGTGAGGGTAGGCGTACAGGTGGCGGGGATTCGGGGGACATTGATATTGTCCTGAAACGGAGTTTCGACAACGGCGAGAGTTGGCAACCGATGCAAACCGCCGTTTCCACAGGAACCGATGTTGATGGTAATCCTGCCCCGGTCGTCGATCGGGACACGGGAACAATCTATCTGCTTTTCTGCAAAAATCTCGCTGACGGTGCCGAAGGAAAGATTGTTGCCGGAGAAGCACCGCGCACCGTTTGGGTGACCTCCAGTAACGATGACGGAGAAACTTGGTCAGAACCGAGAGAAATTACAGACACAACGAAGAACGAAGATTGGACGTGGTATGCAACCGGTCCCTGCCACGGGATTCAACTCGCAAACGGCAGGTTCGTCATTCCGTGTGATCATGTACTTGGAAACAACCGGGACTATGCCCAGTATGGCTACTCACACCTGATTGTCAGCGACGATCATGGCGAGACGTGGCGGATCGGTGGTAAGGCACAACCGGGGACCAATGAATCTGTTGTCGTTGAAACGGTGGATGGCGGGCTCTATTTCAACTGTCGGAACTACGTTGCACCCAAACGACGTGCCTATGCGCGAAGCAGTGACAGCGGCGATACATTCACGGAGTTCGGTTACGAAGAGGACCTCGTTGAACCGATCTGTCAGGCGAGTATGCTGCGTTATACGGACGCGAATCAGCATGACAAAAATCGTATCTTGTTCTCTAACCCCGCCAGCGAGAGTCGCGAACGGATGACGATTCGTATCAGTTACGATGAGTGTCAAAGTTGGAGCAGTGGGAAAGTCTTGCACGCCGGTCCCTCGGCGTATTCCGATCTCTGTATCGATTCAGACATGAATATATGCTGTCTCTATGAGCGTGGTGAGGATAGGGCTTACGAGACGGTGTCGTTCGCAAAGTTCGATCTGGCGTGGCTGACAGATGGAGAAGATTCGTTGGGGTAATGCAATCTTAATTTAGGGTTGGAAGGATGGAAGAATGGAGGAGCTGCACTCAATCTGCCATACTTCCGCTCTACCTCATCCGTGAATCTGCCAACTTTTTATAAAAACCTTACTGCGAAAGTCTGGTTTGAAAGAAGCGACATTTAATGGTAAAATATGTCACGATAAAGCCAAGAGTCTATGTTGAGCCAACGGTTGTTAGTTATTTGGTAGCGAGACCCAGTAACAATCCAATCTTAGCAGCCCGCCAAGAAGCAAGTCGACAGTTGTGGGAAAACTATACGGACAGATTTGAGTTTGTAATTTCATCTGTCGTTCGTGACGAGATCGGACAGGGCGACGCAATTGCAGCCCAGCAACGACTTGAAGTAGTATCGTCTCTAAGGATATTAGAACTATTACCAGAGGTAGATGTGCTTGGACAAAAACTATTAGATACTGGCGCAATCCCACGGAATTCTGAGTCAGATGCCCAGCACATTGCTATTGCAACGGTACACAGTGTTGAATATCTGGTGTCGTGGAACCACAAGCATATCGTAAATGAAAACAGGCGTGAGCATATCAAGTACGTTTGCCAAGAAGAAGGATTTCAACCAACAATTCTCTGCACACCTATACAATTGATGGAGGATATTCAGATGAAAGAAGTCCCAGAAAAACACCCAGAATTTGACCCTGAAACTTATACAGATCCTATTCTTGAAGAATGCTATCGAATCAAAGCAGAGATTAGTGCACAATTCAAGAATCCAGGTGAATACTACAAGTATTTGAAAGCAATGGAAGAAGAGGACAAACGGCACGGACTCAAATATATCCCGTATGATCCATCCAAACGCACTCCCTCAAAAAAATCCGACGACGATGACTAGTCGCCCGCTGTCATTAGGCGTTCACAAACCGAGAGATGCTATCAACAACGGAATAATCTGAATGGAATTCAACTGTCGAAATGCAACTAAGGATGATTTGGATCAGGTAGCTGCGTTGTACCGCGATTGGGTATCCGAAGACGTGACTCGCGGGCTTGTCGCTGACACAGCTGACGATTTGCTATGTCGCCTTGGACCGCATTTCATCCTTGCAACAAATAAGGATAATCGTATCGTCGGATTTGCCATTGCTGAGGTGTCTTCGGAGCACCTTTGTGTCTTTCCGCGCGGCGAGAACTATCTGATCTTGCATGATCTCTATGTCACCCCTGATAGTCGCGGGCAGGGCATTGGTTCTGCACTCGTGGCGGCTATCCTACAATCAGGCAGAACCCGCGGAATCCACCGCTTCACTACCTATTCTACCAACAACCATTGGCAATCAACGCTTGATTTCTATCACGAACTCGGCTTTAAAGCATGGTCGTTTTCTCTATTTCTTGATGAGACATTGCTGTCCACTTAGCGACACGCATTCCTCAACAACTACCGTAAGTATTCCTCTCCCCGATGCTCCGCAATCCATGTCTTCAAAGGCACATCTGCATCCGTGGGTTGCCACCATCCCTTAATGTCTGTGCCATCACCGAGTAACTGTCGTCGAATCGGATCGCATTTCTCAAGGATTTCGGGTGGCATGAGGTTGTAATCCAAGCCACGCAACCAACGATAACTATACCCCATAAACAGAACTTTCCGAGTCGCGTCGGAGAAATTCCAGCCGCGTGAGTGCCACATCCGTCGATCGAATAGGACTGCCGTGCCGCGTTTGACGGTCAGATCTATCGCACCTTCTGGATCACCGTCAGGATCGTTGTCTCTGTTCGGCGGACGGGTATCAAGTTTATGGCTACAGGGGACAATGCGCATCGCACCGTTGTCACGATGCGTAACGTCGCTCAGCCAGTAGCTGACTTTCAATGAGAGTCGCGGGTGTGGACGCTCCATCTCCGGCACAGGTCTCCCACCGTCTTGGTGCCAATGCGCGCCTTTGCGAACTCGCTGTTTGTCGGGCGGTTCGGGAGGATACATGATGAGGTGTGAGATGTAGAGTTGAATGTTCCACCCAAGGATGTCCCAGAGCAGCGGAAATACCTTCTTATTATCAAGCAGTTCCAGCAGGACATCGTCTTCGATGACGGTGCGGAACTTCGATAACAACTCGTGCGGTGCCAAGCCCGTCTTGGCACGTTCCTCAGCATCAAGCCGATCTGCGACCGCCTCCAATGCGTCTACCATCTCAGGACTTATTGCATCCTCAACAATGAGATAACCCTCGTCATTAAATGCCTTGAGTTGTTCTTCTGTAGCACAGTATTCAAGCCAACTTGTATCCATTGTTATCCCCTCAGTTGCTAACGACGGATTTGCGTTTTAATCCGTCCCCATGTCGTTGTGAGTTTTCCTGTGACTTCCACGGCAAACGTGATACCTTCCATATCTTCCTGAATCTGTTCTTCTGTGATCGCAATATTGAGAATTCGGAGTTCATCGAGCGTTCCATCGAGCCAGATATTCTCATTTGCTTTCTTACCGATCCAGACAGAGGCTTCATTTTCGTTGATGTCCCCTTTTCGCGGGACTTCTCCTTCTAGCTCGCCATCCAGATAGATGCGAATCTCCGAACCATCGTAGACCATAGCAAGATGATGCCATGTGTCTACCTTCATTGGTGTTGTGCCTTGTACAACAACGGGATCACCAGGGGCGGTATAGACAAATCCACGGATTTTTCCACCGGGTGTATCAAAACCCCATCCACTTTCAGGGACAGAGCCTTTTCTCGCAATCGGTGGATGTCCACCCGGAAATGAAGCCGGTTTGAACCATACCTCAATTGTCAGTTCATCACCTCCGGGAAAGAGGCTTTCGTGATGCGGCACCTCAATAAGACTGCTCGCGCCATCAAAGACCATGGCACCTCCGTTTTTCCCCTCCTCTGTCCATTCGGTGTCGGTGGCTTCTCCATGATTCTCAAAATCGGATGAATCTATCCCTTCATCGGCTACTTCTTCATCAAACAGGTATAGCAATACGGTCTCTTCTTCAAATGCCGCGAAACAATGCAGACCGAGACAGAGCAAAAACACAACGACTGTTAGCAATTGAGTCATTTTGGATTCCTCCTCTTTCGTGACTCAAGATGGGTATCAAGGTAGGCTGGGTTTGTGTCTAATATCCTGCGCGGTTACAAACCGCACCTACCGGTCTTAGAAACGAACGCTCTACAAATCGGGTCTCATCCGTAAGTCAATATGCGATTACAGATTATTGCTGTTTAATCCTCTACTCTCTCAATAATCTCTCCGGTTTGGCGATCTCTGAAGATGCGTTTCATCCTGCCATCGGGCATCCGTTCACTCTTGAGGGGAGCATATCGCTCATCAGCATCCGACTGGCTCGCTTGCGCGTCGGCGGCTTCGGTTGTGCCTCGCCAATCCCCAATTTCAACGGTTTCCCACTGTTTAGATCTGGCGGATTTATAGCAAGCATCAATGATGGCGTTCACGACGTAGCCATCGTAGAAGGTTTCCAGCGGTTCACGTCCTTCGTCAATCGCGTTGAACATATCAAGGAACATATCCCGATAGCCAAGTTCCGCAACCTCATCGCCAACAGGGAAAAGCCAGCCCGTGTCGCTCTCCGCTTTTTCAGCGACATATCCGCCCTGTCCGACAGCCGTGAACATCTCATAACCCGTGCGGAGCCAGTGATTGAGCCAGATGGTTCCTTCACTACCAGAGACTTCATCGCGTAAATCCATACCACCGCGGAATGCCCATCCAACCTCAAACTGTCCCATTGCGCCGCTCTCAAATCGGATGAGTGCGATGCCGTGGTCTTCCGCATCAATCGGATGCACGAGTGTGTCCGCCCAGCACATCACCTCAAGCGGTTTGTTGTTTTTCCCAACGAAATTTCGGATAATCTCAATGCAATGGCATCCCATGTCAACGATAGCACCACCGCCTGCTTGTTCCAGATCCCAGAACCAATCACTGTGGGGACCGGGATGTGTCTCACGGGAACGCACCCACAGAATCTTACCGAGTGCACCGTTTTGGACAGATTCTAACGCTTTGAGGGTCTTTGGGGGATAGACGAGGTCTTCAAGATAACCGCCAAATACGCCTGCGTTTTCAACGATGTCCAACATCGCCTTCGCTTCATCAGCCGTACGTCCAAGCGGTTTCGTACAGAGAATACCTTTACCGGCTTCCGCCGCGAGTTCCACTGCCTTCAAGTGTAGGTTGTTGGGCAATCCGATGACGACGACATCCGTTTCAGGATGGTTGATGGCTTCTGCTAAATCGGTTGTTGCGTGAGGGATGTTCCACTCCTCGGCGAATGCTGTTGCGCGTTCTTCGCGTCGAGAGTAGACAGAGTGGACACGGTCTGCACCGCGTTGGTTATGGAGCGTCATCGTATAGAACATTCCGATGAGCCCCGTGCCGAGCATCGTGACTTTATGACTTCTCATTTTTTTAATTATACCTTGCGGAGTAATAGCGTGAGTTTAGAAGTTTACGTGCGTTCTATTTGTCTCAAGAACACCCCACTGAATGCCACACGCGCAAATGTAATACAAGGAACGGATTTAGCCTATTTAAAGGCTAAATCCAGCGTTGATTCGCAAAAACCCTTCCGTTCCATTACGGGCTACGGTTATGTGGAAAAAATTAGATTCAGACAGTAGCCCGCAACGTCGGCGCGGGCGGATTTAAGGAAGAAACTTCAGTAAACAAATGACTTCATTTAACGCCTTGCGAATCGTTAAAAAACTATTTCCCTTTGTATCCTGTGATGACGCCTCCATCGTTGACTGTCCAACAGTTATTCAGATCGATTGCATGAACGCCTTTAAAACTATCAATTCCACCCACCGATGCAGAAGGCTTATTCCAGGTTTTGCCTCCATCGGTTGTGTGTAAAATAGTGTTGTAGCCACCGACTGTCCAACCGACCATGGCATCAACGAAGATAATATCGTGGAGGTCGTCATAAGATTCAGTTTTTTGCTGGTTCCACGTTGCCCCGCCATCGGTGGTGTGCAGGATTAAACCCCCTTGCCCGCAGATCCAACCGGTATTTTCATCAAGAAAATGGATACCAAACAGGTTATCATCGACGCTTGCAAGGTTCCGTTTTTCCCAGGTTTCACCACCATCCGTGGTACGCATGAGCGTCCCGAATGAACCGATAAGCCAGCCTGTTGTAGGGGAGACGAACCAGATTCCCTCAAGATTGTTTCGAGTTTCACCGACGCGAGCCCGTTCGGAACTACCTATCCATGTTTCGCCGCCATCGGTTGTTTTAAGAATCGTGTTCTCACTTCCGGCAATGAAACCGGTCGTTTCGCTAATCATCTGGATGCCCATCAGATTGGCGCGGAGGCGTCCTGGCCTTCCATCACGTCCTGGGGTATCGCTCATTGCCATCTTCCGGGACCAAGTTTTACCACCGTCTTCGGTTTTCAGAATAGTCGCTCTACCCCCTGTGATGAATCCGACGTTTTCATCTACAAAGTAGATATTGTAGAGCGGCGCACCACCGCCGCCACCGAAACCCCCTGGAGGACCGCCACCGGCACCCGGACGTCTGCCCTGGTTTTGTCCGGCACCGGGGGGACGCATATCAACTTCGATTTTGCCCCAGATTTTGCCACCGTCCGTCGTCACCAATATTAAACCGTTATCTCCAACGACCAAACCGTTCAAGGTATCCATGAAATGGACATCTTGTAACCTCGCGTCAATTCCATCATCTCGGACGAAGTTGTCTTCGCGTAGGATCGTCCACTCCGCCTCGGAAACTGTTGCATGAGAAAAGAAGATAGCAACGCCAATAAGCGTTGCGAAAAGGGTGATAGTTGTTCTTGTCATGATAATTCTCCTTTTTATAGATAGACGGCACGACGGCGCGTGCCTGCTACCTTTAACCCAACTGAAATGCATCATAAATCTGGCGTGCTCTATTTTCAACATCCCCTAAGTAATTTTGACCTATTTGTTCGATGTAAAGTTCGGTTAATTCGCCGCTTGCCTCACCGAAGGCTTTGGCGAACTTTCGACACTCTTCCTTATCGCCGCCAGAGGCGTAGGCTTTGGTTTTCGCATCAGTACCGGACTTTCGGACTTCAACACATTTATCACGGAACTTGAGATAACTCCCGTCGCCAACAAATCTGACATCTTCAAGCGTTGTGAAATCAAGGCTTGGCAAGGCATCTGACAGGATAGCACGTGCTTGTTCCACATCTATTTTCCCGTCGCGGAGGGCAATGGCAATACCGAGGAAAAACAGATCATTTTTATCGCGTTTCGCCTCGCCTTCACGTTTCGCGGCACGGAGTTTCTCAGGATTCGGCTCAGACTCGTTGTAATAGGTGATGTCTTCTCTCACGTCACATGTCGCGCGAATTCGACTCTCTGCAAAAACGGCGGCGAGATAGTCAGAGAGGGAGATATTCGACTGTTTGCAGTGTGCTGCGAGTGCGGTAACCAGCACCATGGATTCACCTGCCGACTTTTCACGCATCGCGATCGCTGTGCGCCCCCCTTGGCTCTGGATGAGTTCTTCAGGACCAGTAATCATACCACCGCTCTCTTCACCTGCGAAAATCAGTCGCGGTTGTACACCGAGTGAAATCGTCTCACCGTAGACATCTTGAACAGCAACCGTCTCGCCTGGCGCGTCAGCCAATTGCCGTTCAATCTTTTTCATAATTGCGGCAATCTCCTTGAAACCGACAGGCACGTTAATCACATTAACATCGTTCGCCTCACCCCACTGGTCCCAGGCGAGCGCGGAGGGTGTCGTCTTGATCATGAACCGCGGATGATCCTCCCAAAGACCAGAGGTTTTAAGTTGCTTCGCATAGAAGTCCATTAACATGAGAAACGCTTGATTCGGCGTATAAATCGTCAAAAGTCGGTCATCACCGAGATCAAGGAAATCAACGCCGAGGGGCTCTAAGGTTTCTGCTCGCGATGCGTCTTCTATCTCACAGACGATAAGTCGATCGCCATCTGGATCAGTTGCTTCGATAATGGTTCCGATAGGCTGCGATTTGAGTTTCGTTGCGTAATCTGTGGATTTGACGACATCGAGGATACTAAAGTCGCAACCGAGGTCGTAAAATTCAGTTTCGCCCGTTTTCGGGTTCCGATCGAGTTTTCCGATGTTGTGATAGAGCGGGTCTGCCTCAACGTGGAGCCAGCGAACAGAGTTAGCGATTCCCAATCTCTCAAAGATGGCACGCATCGGACGATACATACATCCACCGACACAATCGACGACGATAGACGGTCTCATCGCTCGGATGAGCTTGAGATTCGCGTCTGTGGCGACACCGCCTTTGAGATAGCCGACATAGAGTTGTACACCGTCATGGAGCTCGTCCAGTCGTTCAAAGTCGATGTGTTCATCCGTAACAGCACTGAACTGAATTGTATAACCTTCCGTTTCAGCGGTTTTGAGGATCTCTTCAATTTTGTTGACGAATCGCATAGATTCCTCAGGTAGATATTGACTTCCCTGATTGTTGAGGTCTTTCGTCGCATTTTTTGTGCTGACGGAGTGGCTGGACGTGACGTGTTCGCCACCGTCCAAATCCAGCATGAAAATCAAGAAGGATGCCATCCAGATGGGGAGTGTGCCAAATGATTTCGGCACGTATGTGCGGATCCCTTGTGCGGCTTGAATGCGGGTGATGTATTCAACATATTTCTGTGAGTTGTAGCGTACCTCACAACCCGCGATTTTCTCAATCTGCTTTCCACTTGTGTTCTCGTTGGCGACGAGGCTTTTACCAAGCGTTGCCAAGACAATTCCGACTTGGTTAATCGGGAAACGGGTATCCCAAGGGTACAAAATATTCTGCGGACCTCGGATGCCAGCGGTCGAGACTTGTGCTTCCTTGGCGTAATTACGAAACCACTCCCAGAGGTCCAAACGCGCAATCAGTTCCTTATCGAGTTGGAACGTAAACGCTTTGGGTTCATCTTGGGGAAAAAGTGGTGTTTTGATAGCGTCTGGGGTGTTCCGTTCAACAACTGCGAAGAGCTGCTGTTCAGTGCGATCCCTCTTATAGCGATAGCTTTCATCGACTGTGATGACCATTTTTCTAATTTACCTTGTGTTTTTTTAATTTACCTTGTGGAGGAATAACGTCTGTTTCAACTGTCAAGGGCGTTTCTTGAATCCGCCTGCGTGTTTTTGCAATGTAATACATTGTCCCGCAAGTCCACACGTTGTCCTCGGATGCCACACGCGCATCCGTTCTGGTGCTACGGATTTAGTCTATTCCCAGACTAAATCCGGTATTTCTGCGTATTGTTGCAGGCTATGCCTTTGGTTATTAGTGTAGAGATGCAATCCAAAATCGTAGCCCGTAATGTAATGGAGGGGTTTTTGCTTGGGTGTTTCCCCTAGGTCTACGGAAAGGAACCCTTCATTCATCAAATCCGCCTGACCGAACCGCAAGGAATAATTAAAAATGTTGCAGGCTATCGTTTTTGAATTTTGAAGTATGAACATGCTATCACATTTCCACATTTTTTTCAAATCTGAATTTCAGATTTCCTCAGATGACATCCAGTGGAAAATAAGGTTTCAGGTGAGGTAAAACTTGATTGAGTGGTATTCAGCGAAAATTTCCTTTATTTGATGAATATACGCAACTAACGC
The DNA here is from genome assembly GCA_965208635.1 of Candidatus Poribacteria bacterium. Classification (GTDB taxonomy): domain Bacteria; phylum Poribacteria; class WGA-4E; order WGA-4E; family WGA-3G; genus WGA-3G. The sequence goes on along the minus strand of OZ242349.1, from coordinate 1,215,036 downwards.
ACCGATTTTTGGAATTATGCACCTTTTCCATCCTAAAATTGTGTCTCTAATAATCAGAGGGTCTTTTTCTGACTGTATTTATGTCGAATCCATATTATAGTAGATTTTGGAATTACTTATACATTACAGAGAAGCGAGGTTAGAAATTTCGCCAGCGGTGGTGTGGGGTTTTTCCCTGAAAACTCTCCATATATTTTCAGGTTTTACTATATACTGGTTTAGTGGAGGGATTCCGATGAAATATAAACGTTTTTTTCTATCTGCTGTGGTAAGCATTAGTTTCCTAAATGTAAGCGTTTGTGGCATATATGCAAAGGTTCCCGCGACTGCGAAAATAGCATATTCGTCGTGGCGTGATGGGAATATGGACATTTATCTGATGAATCCTGATGGCAGTGATGAGGTTCGACTCACGCATCATCTCGCAACGGATGGCGGACCGAAGTGGTCTCCGACCGGCGAACAAATTCTTTTTAGCTCTGACCGGGACGGTGCTCCGGGAGAGTGGGATCTGTATCTGATGGATGCCGATGGATCGAATGTGCGACGCGTATTCGAGAAAGAAGCAGACAGAGTCAGGGCAACATGGTCGCCGGATGGTAAACAGATTGCTTACAGCCGTTGGGAACAGGGCAAGTTTTATATCTATATTGCACCGATAGATGGGAAAAAGGAAGAACGTATCGCACTTGGTAGCCTGCCAGCGTGGTCGCCGGATGGCACAGAGATTGCCTTTAGTGTAGGCGCACCAAGAGACCCAAAGCGGTTTAGTCTACTGAACGTGCGGACGCGTAAACACAAGTTTTTCTTTCCACCCAAGGGACCCGCGTGGGTTCGACATCCCGCATGGTCGCCAGAAGGAGATAGGCTCGCGTTTGCGTGGTACAATCGTGTTGAGTTTCGACGAGAGGATGCCCATATAGAAACGATCTATGTTCTAAATCGTAGCAGCATGGAAACCCAACAAATTGTTGGTGAAGCCGGAGGGGCTGCTGTTAATCCCGTGTGGTCCCCTCGAGGTGACGCGCTTCTTTATGAGAAGGTTGATAACCGGAGTTTGCAGATCTTCAAAGTTGCAGTGAACGGTGGACCTCCGGTGCAACTCACTAATCCGAACTTCTCGTATTTTTTAGGGGATTGGTTTGATCCTGCGTTTGCTCTGCCGGTTTCACCGGAACCACAGTTATTAACAACAACATGGGGACAAGTGAAAATTGGGAACTGAATTAGATTTGGATTCTCAACGCGGTTATTTACTTTGGAAGAAATTTTCTATGAAACGTTTATTTTTACTTTTTGTTTGCTTTACGGGTTTAACACGATTCATTACGGCAATAGATCCCGTTTTTGCTAAAGCACCTACAACCCCCAAAATCGTGTTTACCTCGGCACGCGATAACAATCGCGAAATTTATATCATGAATCCAGATGGAAGTGGGCAGGTGAGGCTTACCCACCACCGTGATGATGATGCGATGCCTACTTGGTCGCCGACGGGTGAACAAATTCTTTTCGCCTCCGATCGCGATCGGTTCCCGCTCAGTCGAGACTTGTATTTAATGGATCCCGATGGCAAAAATGTACGGCGAATTTTCGGCAAGTCGAAGGATAGATCCAGCGCAGTTTGGTCACCAGATGGGAAACAGATTGCTTATAGAAGGCGAGAACCGAGTGGAACGTATATTTACATCGGTACAATAGACGGCAAAAAAGAAGAGCGTGTGGCAATTGGTGGCAGTCCAGCGTGGTCTCCAGATGGCACGGAGATAGTCTTTCTTACGGGATGGCCCGAGCGTGTGCAAATAAACCTGCTCAACGTTAGCACGCGTAAACAGAAAGCACTCTTCCCTAAACCGGTAAAACCTTCGTGGATGAGATCTCCAGCATGGTCACCTTCAGGAGATAAAATAGCGTTTGCATGGCTTCATAAGGTGCCATTGAAACAATTCGCTGATACAGAGACAATTTACATTATAAACCGCGATGGCACGGGGCTTCAACAAATTACGAGCGATGCTGCCCCCGAGGAAACTTCACCGATTTGGTCACCTCATGGAGATGCACTTCTCTATAACAAAGCCGATAAGCATAACCGCTTACAAATCTTCAAAATAGCGTTAGGCAGCGATATTTCGGAGCAGCTCACAGATACCTTTATACCAGAAGTATTTGGAGAGTTTTTTCAAGCAAATAGTGCAGGGGACTGGTTCGATCCAGCGTTCGCACTGCCGGTCGCACCGCAACCTAATTTGCTAACGACGATGTGGGGACAAGTGAAGCAAAAATAACCTTTTTGACAAATCAACTGAACAGTTGTGCTTACCAATTACAACTACGAATATATGTAAAACTACCGTTCCCGTTCCGAGATAAGCAAATCAAACGAATTGCTCTGCCACCCGCCTTCCATGACGATATTGTCCCTCGTTTCACGCAGACGATCGACCATGCGTGCCTTCATACGACGAAGTACATGCTTGTAACCGAGATGGTTTGCCAAGTTATGGAGTTCATGAGGATCGCTCTTCATGTCGTAGAGTTCGTCCTCGCTGTATGGGTTATAGACGTATTTCCACGAATCCGTCCGTACCATCCTGACAGAGGCAAGCGTCGGTTCATACCCATGAAATTCGGCGAACACGTCATCGGGCCAATCCGCTACGGTTTCCCCTCGTAACAAAGGCATAATGGATCTTCCATCGAGCCCCGGCGAAGCTTGCGAGCCGATATTGAGACCGCCGGGGACTGATGCGCCACCGAGTTCCAAGAATGTAGGCATTAAATCGACAAGGTTCACGAATTCATCACACGTCGTTCCGGGTGATGTCACGTTGGGACACCGAATGACGAGCGGAATGTGGTGTGTCTCCTCATACATGTGAAAACCTTTATTGAAAAGCCGATGGCTACCGAGCATATCGCCGTGGTCGGTTGAAAAGATAACGACCGTATTTTCCGCTAAGCCGTTTTCCTCAAGGCAATCGAGAATTCGTCGCACCTGATCATCAATGAAGGTGCAGTATCCCCAGTAAGCCGCGATGACCTTCTGCCAATCGGGCCAGGTCAAGTGGCTGGCGTTCCACCGGAGCATCTCCTTCTGTTGGATGAGGGGTTTGTTGATGAACTGTTCGTCGAAGTTGCCCCACCGTTCAGCGGTATCCGGATCGTACATCGTGTCGTAAGGTGCTGGCACTGCATAAGGAAAATGCGGTCCAAAGAAATTTGCAGCAATCATAAAAGGTTGTTCAGAATCCGAATAACCGTTGAGGAGTTCAATCGTTTTGTCTGCGGTCCAGGCTTCCATCGTCCGTTCAGCAGGGAGTGGGTGCTTCCCATAGAAGGGTGCCTCGCCGCCCCACTCATACGGTTGGACGGCATCCCTATCAATTCGGAAATCAATCCCGTCCTCGCGGAGCCACTGATGCCACTCGCGATACGGATGCCACTTATCGTAACCCCAAAACTCTGTATCGCCTTCCTTCGCAAGATGCCACTTACCGATGCAACTGACCCGATAACCTACCTCGCCAAGAAGTTTGGGGTATGCCGGTTTGTCGAGAATCTGGTTCGCAAATACAGCGTTGAAATTCCCCATATTTGACAGTTGTCCGTGATTGTGCGGATAGAGTCCAGTGAGTAGAGACCCACGCGCCGGTGAACAGAGCGCGATAGGGGTGTAGGCGTTTGTGAACCGCATGCCTGTTGTGGCGATTTCATCGATAGCAGGTGTTCTGCAAATGGGTGCTCCGTTGCAACCGAGTGAATCGAAACGTTGTTGGTCGGTGAGAAGAAAGAGAATATTAGGAGATTGTGCCATTTTTTAATTATTCCTTGCAAAGTGGAGAGCAGTCCAGGGTCCCATAGTTAAAGGGGTTCGGAGACAATAGCGATATTCTTCGGTCCCTTGAAGTCGAGTTCAATTCGCTCAAACCGGATCGAATGTTGTCGGTAGTAATCCTCAATTGCCGTCAACAATTCGTACTGTCCACGCCGCTGTTCATCCCAAAAGTTGCAGCACGGAATGATTACAGCGGGCCGAACCAGTGCCGCCTCTCCCAATTCACGCAATGCACCATCGGGATGAAGTCCAACCAACAAGTCATAATAATCTGCCATCTCAGGATCAAACTGATCAGGACGATGATCGATGCCTTTGAGCACTGTGCGACGTGGATCAATGAGTTCGCAGGCGAAGTTTTTCTTTTTCGTGAGAAGGCGGGTTAATATTCCCTTTCCACCAGCGACATCGGCAATAGCGTGGATTGTATTGCCGTATCGCTCAGCAATGAAATCGGCGACAACTTCAAATCGCTGAGGATCGCCGTATACTGGGTGTTGTTTTCTACTCATTTCAGGTTCTCCGGATTTAATGCCTCCAATTCAGGATGAACAAAGCGTCCGTCCTTCCGAATAAGATTTCCGTCGAAGTACATCTCTCCACCCCCATGTTCCGGTGTCTGTATCATGACCATGTCCCAATGGACAGCAGACCGGACACTGTTATCTGCCTCTTCGTAAGCCTGACCGGGTGTGAAGTGAAACGATCCAGCGATCTTTTCGTCGAACAGGATATCGAGCATCGGATTTGTGATATAAGGGTTGAAAGCGATGGAAAACTCACCGATATACCGCGCCCCCTCGTCTGTATCAAGAATATCGTTCAACCGTTCAGTGTTATTCGCTGATGCCTCAACGATTTTACCGTTTTCAAAACGGAGTCGAATATCCGTAAAGGTTGTTCCCTGATAGATTGTGGGTGTATTGAAGTGGATACTACCGTTGACGGAATCTCGCACGGGGGCGGTGAAACATTCACCATCGGGAATATTCTTTTCGCCAGCGCAAGGGATAACCGGGATGTCCTTGATACTGAACCGCAAATCGGTATCTTCACCAAGAATATGAACTTCATCGGTTTCCTCCATCACGGACTTGAGGGGGACCATCGCCCGTTCCATTCGGCTATAGTCGAGCGTACAAACGTCGAAATAATAATCCTCAAACGCTTCTGTGCTCATCTGTGCTTGTTGTGCCATTGCCGGATAGGGCCATCGGAGAACGACCCATTTGGTGTGTGGCACACGGATGTCGTTGAGCGGTCGTATCCAATATTTTTGATAGCGTTGCATTGCCTCTGCTGGGACATCAGACAATTCTGTGATATTATGACTGCCGCGAATACCAATATACGCCTGTACCTTTTTTATCCGATATATTTCGTATTCACCGATCAATTTTATACCGGTATCGTCTCCGTTGAGAATAATTTCGCGTTGGATACGGTTCTGTTTGAGTTCCACGAGCGGAATCCCACCCGCTTTCCGCACGGCTCGGATGAGGGCAATGACCATCTCTTGTGGGATGTCGATACCTTCAATGAGCGTAAATTCGCCGGGTTGGATTTTCGTAGAATGGGTCGTGAGAACATTTGCGAGTTTGTCAAGTCGTGGATCGTGCATATTTACCTCAAGGGTGGTTGTAGTTGAATATGAAAAAATTGTAAGAATTCAAAATCAAGTTTTGTAAGATGTTCAATTTTTAACATCGCTTGTTTAATCTAAGGACTCTCCTTTAAAACACTCTTTACCTTGTCCGTGAGGGATGCCCACCACATCCTATTCTCTCGGATGCGTAACAGGTGTGTAGCACCCGGTGCGTCGTTTGCCCCTAACCCGCGTTCGATAATCTCTGTGTGTGGATCGCGTTCAAGTCGTTTGGCGAGTCTGTTTTCCAAACGTTCGGTGGAGCGGATCGCAAAAATATTTACAAGTTCCGCCGATTGCAGGTCCAAGAGGAAATCGATGTTCCAGTGTAAGGTCTTGCCGTGTTTTGGTAATAAATCGCGAGGTCCCAAACCGCATTCAATGAATCGGTGTATCATTTTTTCTCGGATAGGATGTGGTAGTTTATCACCAGTCCGCGTTGCGTGTCGGATAAGTCGCCGTGCTAATGAAGTCGCTCCCTTCTCTGAAAGTGCAGAGCCGATGTAAACATAATCACCGGTGGGCAGCGAGATAAGTTTCCCTTTCTTGAACCTACCGAATTTCAATGTGATATTTTCTTTAAGGTGAATCCGTAAGAGGTACGTTCCAGCCTGTGAATCATTGCCGATTATAACAATACTTGGGATTTCCATCGCTGCGCTTCATCGGCTATATTTCTGTCAATTCTCGGACATGTTCATCCTCATATTTTTCAATCAATACACCGATAACTTCCATGAGTGAAGCCAAGGGGTGATCTTCATCCTCACCTACGACATCGATTAAATTGTCTAACACCTCTGTAAGCCGTTGGTACTCACTCTCTGCGTGGGGAACAAATACAACCTCCGTTAGCATTGGCCACACATTTTGAGCAGTTTGTACTTCCGTTAACATGGTTCATTTCCTCCATTTACTTTTTCTATACTCGTCATGTGTTAGCACTGCACGAATATAGGCTTTTTGGCGATTGTAGTGTATTGCCGTAATAAGACGTGCCTTGTTGCCACTAATATTGAAAATCGTTAGTTTTCCGACTTGATCAGCATGAGGAAACGTTGTCCGCAGTTCAGCAAATGATCGGAAATTGCCTCTTTTCATTAATCGATACCAATGTTCAAGTGATGCTTGGGTATTCCGATATTTCTGGGCGAACTCATTTAGGCGTTTTCGCGTAATAATATGCATGCGGTACAATGGGTAAGACTTAAGCCATGGTAAATAGTCATTTCTTTTTATTTTATACACATCAATCTTGGGAGTAGTCTATCATAATTTGGGATAGATAGCAAGTTTTGGCTTGTAAGATTTGAGGTATTGAAACAAAAGCGAAAATCTATTAGAATGGAGTTCAGCCAGAAAAGGAAGTTTATTTTCTCGTGATCTCTTGAGGGTAATTCGATGAAAACTCTATCTCTGCTGCTTTACTTGGTGTTAAGTGTTGTCTTGTTATACGGAGCGGTTTGCCCTATTGTTCTGGCAAAGTCCCGAAAACCGCCAAAATCGCATTTGTATCCGCCCGTGATTTTAACCGTGAGATTTACCTGATGAATCCTGATGGGAGCGAACAGGTTAACTTAACGAAAAATCTGGCGGACGATCTCTTTCCTGTCTGGTCCCCGACTGGCGAACGGATTTTATTCGTATCCGATCGCGATGGTGTGCGAGATCTATATCTCATGGATGCTGATGGCGGGAACGTAGAAAAGGTATTCAAACAGAGTGCACGCAGAGAACACCCAACGTGGGCACCCGATGGCAAACAGATTGCTTACGAGCGGGGTGCAGCTATCTATATCGCTACAATAGGCAAGCAAACAGAAGAATTGGTTGCCGACGGTTTTGATCCGGCTTGGTCGCCTGATGGTAGGGAGATTGCCTTGACACTAAATCCTTTTGGGGCCCACCGTCTTGTCCTCCTCAACATTCACACGCGGCGGCAGAGGCAAGTACTTCCGCGGGATGTCTCTGCATGGCAAGCAGAGCCGGCATGGACAGTTACGAGCGACAAACTCTCTTTTTCTTGGAATAAGCATCCACTTCCAGTCCCACCAGATGCACATCCTGGAAAACCGTTCCGCGTCCCACCGGAATGGTTAGATCAGGAAACAATTTACATTGTGAATCGTGATGGAACGGACGTGCAGCAAATTGTTAAGGAAGCCGGTCCGAAAGCACAGGATCCTGTCTGGTCTCCACTCGGAGATGAAATCGTTTATACACAAGAGATTGATGGTCACTTACAGCTCTTTAAAGTTGATTTAGGAAGCCGAGTGGTAACACAACTTACACATATTGGAGCGGCATATCAGGCGAACGCGTCAGCCGATTGGTTCGATCCTGTAACATTGGATGTGTTACCACAACCGCAGCTGCTACCTATTGAGTGGGCGAAAATAAAAAAGAGGTAAATATATTGGTGAGGTTATAGAAGTAATGAAAGCACGTCAACTCTCTATTGGATATATTACGGTCTTTGTGATGCTGGTGCTACATCTCCTACCGGTCTGGGGCTTCACGTATTTCCCGACGCAGGATGGGCTAAGTCATATCTACAACTCTTATGTTGTGAAGGAGTACCATAAGCACGAAAACTACCGGTTACGCGAAGTCTATGAACTCAACGCTACAATCTTCCCGAACTGGACCTCCCACGCGCTCCTTGTCGTCCTGTTGTACGTCTTCCCGCCACTCATTTGTGAAAAGATAGTGCTGACGCTCTGTATCGGGCTCCTGCCACTCTCCCTCTTCTATTTTCTCAACGGCATTGCAAGAAGAAATATGGTCTTTGGACTGCTTGGGTTTATGTTCGCTTACAACTATCTGCTTCACATGGGGTTCTACAACTTTGTCCTCAGCATGTCCCTATTTTTCTTCACAATGGGGTACTGGTGGAGGGGCAAGGATAAAATCCGATTAACGAACATCATAATTATATACATATTGCTGTTGGTGACCTACCTCACTCACTATCACACTTATGCTTTACTTCTTATGTCCCTGACGTTCTTTCCGCTTTTCTCATCGAGTTACGAGATCCTACAAGGGGTATGGGGACATAGGGAATCATCGCGACCCCTCATGCAGCGATTTAAAGAGGGTATCCCGAAACTCAAACCCACACTGGCTTTCATAGGGAGTCTGATACCTGCTTATTTTATCATGTTCTCCTACTACTTCTACCTTGTCAATGAGCACGGAGGGAACAGCAACCATAAGGGTGTTGAATGGCTAAACGACTATTTCTTCTCTATGAAGTCCTTAGTCGCTTTTCGAGATGATCATATATTGGTCGGACGTGTGTTGTTGGTTTTTCTTGCTATCGTCTTTGTACTCACGGTTATCAATAGGATTCGGCAGTGCTACCAATTCCATAAATCAGAGGAATGGAAAGAGACGGGCGAACGGCTCTGGACACGCGTTATAACTCAGATGGATGGGTTCCTAATCATGGCAGTCTTCATCACCGCGATGTTTTACATAGCCCCTTGGTCTGGCTACAGCGGCGGTTGGATAAATGACCGATTCCATCTGTACATATTCCTCGTGTTGCTTCCGTTCTTTGCTGTCAACTGGCATCGGTACGTAAACTATGGAGTCGCCGGAATCATTGTCATCCTATCTTTATGGCATCTCGGTTACAATGTCCACACGTATGCCTTATTGAATCGGGACATTGCCAACGTCCACTCATCGATGGGTTTGTATGAAAAAGATACGATTCTTACGAGCGAACCCGGGGAATGGAATGGCTTTTCAGATTCACTCGGTTTTGAATCTAAATATGTTGAACCTTTTGGACATACCGAGTGTCTACTGGCAGTGAATATGGGGATCGCCTATCTTGACAATTACGAGGCGAATACGGATCATTTCCCACTACGCTATAAGCAGAAAGAATTGTCTGCTGACGGTGCCATCGTTAAAAAAGAATTGCCTGCTGACTACGCCATCATCTGGAGAACAGAATATGATGATGTTGCGGGTTTAGAGGAAGAATATGACTTTATCCATTCCAACGACTACCATCGGGTCTATCGTCGCAAACGCGCAGCACCGGATCCGCAAATGTGGGGTGGTGGAACTGTACTTGCCTTTGATATGCAGCCTGAAGATGGACAGATAGCACCGGGACATATCCCCGTGTATACGGATACGGTTTACACGGATGGACAATACGGTTGGCTGACGGTGTCAGAGCGGGAAGCCTTCAAAGGTGGGTCCGAAGTCCGACAGCCATACGGAGACAGCATATTGGGAAAAGAAGATGCGGTTTTTCGAGTGGCACTTCCCAACGGAACGTATGAAGTGACATGTTATTTCAGAGGGGATGAATCTGAATCAGATGAACCGTTAGAGATAGAGATATACCTTATTGCAAATGGTGAAAAGCAGATTCAGCGATTGCAAATTCCTGTCGGAACTGAGGCAATTGAAAGGCGTTATAATATCACGATTACTGATGAGCATTTAACCCAGGTAATATATATCCACAAAAAAACCAGATACAAAAAATGGGGTTGGAGCGGTTTTACCATCGAATCGACCGATGGCAAGCCGCGCTTCGGTATTCCCGAAGAAACCGAGGAACAGTGATTGGGTGAAATGTCTGGTTCCCCTTTTAGGATTTCGTGAGTCAGGTTCAACGCGATCTCGCCTTGATTTGCCCCCATGTCGTCGTGAGAGAGGTGCTATCCGGATTGACGGCAAGCGCACTGCCAATAGAAGCTCCATTCATTCCGATTAACATTCTTTTATTTTTGGATTCATCTTGGAAGCGAGTTTCACCCTCTCGTTCATCAAAATTCCAAAGTGCTAAAGTGTCTCTATCGCTTACAAAGCGGTCAGGCGGATCGAATGACTCCTCGAACCACGGTATGTCAGGGAAGCCATACCGGGCGATCCTCGAAAATCTTATCGCATCAATGTCGCCATGAAAGCGAATAACTCGGACCATCTCCCGATCATACCCACCTACGAAGAAATCTTCACGTCCGTTGTGAGCCTCCATGGACACTCGATCCATCACGCCAAGTTTGCCTTTCTGTTTAATCCCATTGTTATATACAAAAGCAAATGTGCTGTCCTTGTAAACGATTGCCACATAGTTCCATCGGTTTCTTTCCATTGGCGCATAAAAAAACGAGACGCCATGGGCTGTTTCTCCTTCCAGATATGCGCCACCGTAGCAACATAGCTGACTCACACCGCTTTTACATTCCGCACGGTTTGCGCTCAATCCGAAGTAAACTTGCTGACTGAGAATGATAGTGCTCTCACCGTGACTTGTTGGTTCAGATTTCGGATAAAACCACATCTCAACAGTGAACTCACGGGTGTTTTCTGCAAACAGATACCCGTGTTCCTCAAACGGGAGTATTGCGTAGTCATCAACACCGTCCAGGGACAAAACACCCCCAGAAGGCTGGAAAGGGAAAACAGGGACAGCAGTTGAGAAATAGGGCTACAATTAGTAGGGACTTAGAGTTAATAAGCATAGAAAGTCCTCCTTTACGTTTTGACACGCCTTGATGAATTCCAAGATTCACTTTAGGAGTATATGTGTTTTTCAAAACGTCTTCGCCTTGATTTGCCCCCATGTCGTCGTGAGAGAGGTGCTATCCGGATTGACAGCAAGCGCAAGCGCACTGCTGATGGAAGCCCCATTCATTCCGATTAATATCCTTCCATTTTTCGCTTCATCTTGGAAGCGAGTTGTGCCTTCTCGTTCATCAAAATTCCAGAGTGCTACAGTGTCCCTATCCCTTACAAACCGGTGGGGTGGCTTGAACGGTTCCTCGACCCCTGCTATATCAGGTAAGTTGTACCGGGCGATCCTCGAAAATCTTATCGCATCAATGTCGCCATGAAAGTGAATAACTCGGACCATCTCCCGATCATACCCACCTACGAAGAAATCTTTAAGTTTTCCGAGATCCTTCGCAGTTACTCGATCCATCGGGGCAGTACTACCACTCTTATAAATCCAGTTGTTATATGCCCGACCAATTGTGCCATCCTTGTAAATGATTGCCACATAGTTCCATTTGTTTCTCTCCATCCGGACCCTAAAACCCGTGACTCCATGACCTCTTTCACTATCCAGATATGCGCCACCGTAGCAACACAATTTACGCACAGCACCCTTGCATTGCGCAGGATTTGTCAGTCCGAAGTAAACTTGCTGACTGAAAATGATATTTCTCTCACCGTGATTTGTTGGTTCAGATTTCGGATAAAACCACATCTCAACAGTGAACTCACGGGTGTTTTTTCGAAACAAGTACCCGTGTTCCTCAAAACGGAGGATTGCGTAGTCATCAACGCCATCCAGCGACAAAACACCCCCAGAAGGCTGGAAGGAAAAAACGGGCATAACTAAGCTAAAAGACAGGACTGTGATGAGTAGGGACTTCAGGTTGGTAACCATGAGAGAATCCTCCTTCTACTATTATGCACTTTTCGCTATCTGAATCAGTGATAGGTGGTTGTACGATTATTAGTGACACAATTTGGAGGCAAAAAGGGTGCATAAATTATAAAAACTGGTGTTAGGTGTCCCAATGCTTTGTCCTATCCGAGCGGTTTTCCCCAGGTAACCCTTGCTTCTAATTGGAAACTGAGAAGACCTCGATCATCAGCAAAGTCAGATAAGATATGCGATAGTTCAGTGTCAAATGCCCTGACATTTTCCGCTCCCATGTGTTCTTTGGACATGCTTTCTCTCGAATGGAAGGATTGAACATAGTCTGTAAGCGGCTGCGAGAAACTCATCGGTGTTGTCCGCTTATCTCCAATCAGGTGTAGATGTCTTCTATCCACGAGTTCTTGGATTAAGTCAATCTGCTCATGGTGTCTGTTGGTGGAATATTTATGAATCAGTGAAAGTTCTGCGTCGTGCCAAGGCGATCCAATCGGACGGTCTCCATCAATGATGACGAGGTATCCATCTGTCGTCAGCATTTCTTTGAATCTTGGAAAGACCACACGCCATTCCATCCAATGAATACTTGCGCCAGCTGTCACCATATCGTAAGGCGGATACAGCTGCACCTCCTCAATGCGTCCACTGATCCACCGAAGGTTTGGATGATTCCCGTTGACGAGCGACTTCCCCACTCGGATCATTTCTTGTGAGAAATCAACTGCATCGATGTTGTCTACATGATCCACAAGCAACCGTGCTATTTTTCCGGGACCACATCCAGCATCCAAAACTTTCCCGCGCGATTCCCCCAACAAATTGAGAAGTATCTTATATGTTTCTTCTGGATAGGGAGGTCGGAGTTCGTATGTTTCTGCCAAACTACGGTTCTTGAATCGGGACGCGTAATCGTCCCCGTATTGTCTCGGTCTCGTAGTTTTCATGTTTTACTTTGAACCCTATTGAGTTGAAAATCGAGTGCCAGCGCATCTCCGACAGGGGCATAACCGATTTTAGTGTAGATACTGTTAGAGGTTGGATTTGATAAATCGGTGTATAGGCTACAAAATGAATAGCGATCCGTGAGCATCTTTTGTGTTAGCGACCAAACGCACGAAGTCGCGTACCCCTTATTGCGATGTTCAGGAGGCGTGTACACGGTGTTGATTGTTGTACCATTTCTCGTCGGACGAGATTCTTTGGCGATGCAAACTGGCTCACCGTCGTCCCAAATGTATAGTTCCTGCGCTTTGATGTAACGTTCAGCATGGCTTTTGGCACTTTCAAGATCGACGGGTTCTCTGATCTCTTCCGAAAATTTGGCTATCCATTTCGCCATGAGTGGATGGTCATCCGGGCGAGCCAAACGGAGTTTTCCGGGTGACAGAGACACATCCACGACCTTTCTTGCTTCAAATACGCGTAGTCGCATGGCGACTCTGGCTGATACACCGAACGCCCCTTCAACCCAACAATCAGAAAAGGCTTGGGCTTCTACTGCTGGTCCAACAACTCCCGGTGTTCGTTTTTTGATTCTGCGTAAGTGGTGCGCAAGGTGAGTTATAGCCATCGGAACCTCTGTGTCAATTCTGCTTAGGATAATTCGCCTTGGTGGTGTCATTATTGCGACACCTACGACTTTCTCCTGTTCCAGAATACTCAGTAGAAGAGGCGATTTGGATCCATAATAGTGAGGACTCTCGGAGAGCCTATAAACGAGACCAATAGGCAAATTGTTTTCACTTTCATGCTGTTCCAAGTAGGTGCCTGAAAGTGAAATAAGTTCGCTTGCATGGTTATGGGATATTATTTCGACCATTGTTTTCTATTTCCGTTGTGTTGGAAAGGATTTCCGAAAGACTTCTCTGGATCCTCCTTCCGGTCCTGGAGGTGCCTCTGTAAAAGGTTCAAAACCCATCTTCTTGTAGAATTGACGTGCTGGCTGACCTTCCAGATTATCCGCTCCGAAGGTTGTGACAAATAACTCAGCGGGTGATTCAATCAAATCAAATACATGCTCTAAGAGAACCGTGCCGACACCCCTGCGATGCCATTGCTGGTCCACAGCTAACCAGTTGATATGGTGCTCTCTGAAGGACAGAAACAAGCCTCCCATCAAAGGTGCTCCAGCTGATCCATCTTGTTCTCGAACACAATAGGCACTCTTCCGATCTATGTTTTTGCGTAGTGCGCGATGAAAATCAGGCTGGTCAACCATCGGTCCGAAGAGAAACTCAACCTGCGATGCTAACGCAAGCCAGCCCGGAATATCAGCACGTGTCGCGATCTGTACCTTCATTGCGATATCCTCATCTAACACAACAGTTCGGGAAGATCCGTTATCGAGTTTGCCTGTATTAAGGGAGATGTACCGGACAATTTCACATCTCGATCTTGATACCACACCGCCTGAATTGCTTTCATACCAACAGATGCCGCACCCTGTAGTTCATCATAACCGCCGTCTCCAACAAAGTACGCTTCAGACGGTTGGACACATATGCGTGAACAAGCCATCTCGAATATTTCCCTATCGGGTTTCATTACGCCGACGCTGCAGGAAAATACGACTGGATCCACGTGATCTTGGAGTGGACAAAATCGCCAAGCGAGGACCTCTTCTGGTAAAGCATTGCTGATAATTCCAACTTTCAGCCCACGCTCCCGGACTGCACGCAACATTTCAAATATCTGAGGTTCGACACAACTCAAGACTTTTGATTTCCATACCTCATGCTCTTGTGCAGCCATAACAATCTCATCTTTCGTGAGTGGCGACCCGACGGCTACACACAAATGGGTAAAGCGCGCCAGACAATCAGGGTATCTGCCGGTCATCGCGGCATCCTCGTTCTCTGCCCACCAAAGCGAAGATTGATCTTTGGTTGTGCCCAGTCGTTCATGGAACGGAGCCCTTGTTTGGAAATCTCTTCGCGTTTTCTCAGTTATGAGCGTTTCAAATAAATCAAAGAAGACTGCTTTCAAATCACTGCTCCGTTGGTGCGATCGTCGTGTAGTATTTGAGACATCATTTCTCCAATACATCCAAACAAGATTTCAAGCGACGATCGTGATCGGCATATTGTTTTAGCCACTCAACGACTGTTTTGCCGTCCCCGAGTCTGGCTTGTAAATCTGCCCCGTGTTTTACCAGATATTGCGTCGTTTCTACATGTCCATGACCGGCCGCGCAGTACAGGGGAAAATGTCCGTGATCTGATGTTAGATTGACATCTGCACCGCTACCGACCAACTCTTCTACAATTTCCAGATCACCGTTTCGAGTCGCATGGTGCAAGGCTGTATCGCCACGGGCGTAACGCTCCTGCACTAATTGTGGGGTGTCACGGAGCATTGCATTAACTCGTTGCGCATTGGCTAAGAAAACGGCGTATATAAACTGGCGTGCAATTTCGCTCGATGGTTTGGCATGTGCATCTAACCCCCCATACGTAATGAGTAGTGATACGACTTCCTTATTGTCTGGCACTTCTCCGGCATAGTGGATCGCATAACCATCGTGCGCCGCCAAATCGGCTCCACAATCTATTAGGTATTTAACGACATCATAGTGCCGTCTTAATCCGGCATGAAATATAGGACGCCATTCGTATTTGTCGTCTTGGTTAATCAGACGAAGGTCCTGTTCAACGATTTTCTTGACTGCATCGAGGTCCCCGTTTGCCGCTGCTTCGTGAATTGAACCGAGTTGCATATTTATCCTCCAGGTGTGAGGTTAATTGTATTTCCAAAAATAAATAGTAATTTAAGTTTACATTATATATGATAACATATTTGATTCGGAAATGCAAGTTTATTTTACTGCTTGAAGGCATTTTTCTTTCGGAATGATTCCGGGGAGACTCTCAATACATGCTTATGTCGAAGTCGTGTGAGTTGACTCATGGTGTCCATAACGCATCAATCTTGCCCATGATTGATGCCACTTTTTCATGCTGATTGTGTTCGAGAACATAGAGTAAATCCGGAAATGGGGCGGTCCGGCGGTAAAAAGCGCAGCGAGAATGCCAGCCATCGTCAATAATGCCATCATAGTAAGCACCCAGATCCCCAACATCTTCTGCAGGGTCACCAACCGTGCAACTTCCCCAATCAATAATTCCAGTGACGGTTTCCGTATCGACATCTACTAAAATGTTGTGTGAATAAAAGTCTTGGTGAATGAGCACCGGGGTGAAGGAAAAGATAGACGGGTTCGCCATCATCTGCTCGAAATAGGTACTAAGTTCTTCTTGTTGTCGGTGAGTGAGCCGCGGAAAAATGTAGGTTCGTATTTTTCCCCACATCTTGGTTATCCCTTCCTGCCATGCCTGTGATGTCGTATAAACCTCGATTTCAAATAAGTCTTGTACGCGGGCTATGGGAAAGCGATGCAGCGCGGTGAGAAAAGCCCCCAACGGCGGTTGCCACCACGATGCCGATTGGACTTCGGGTGAGCACTGATTCAATGGCGTTCCCTCAATGAAAGCATATCCGCCAAACACGAATGGGTAATGTTGTGTGGGTTGCCCGTAGTAGAGATACTGCGGAATAGACAAAGGAAGGGTAGAGGCAAGTTCAGTCAGTAAACGCATCTCACGTACCAAGTCATGCGCTGCGACCTGATGTTTAGGGAAGCGAAAAACTATCTGCTGGTTGACCAGAAACGTCCGATTCGCCCAACCTTCATAGAGCGGCTCACATGTTTCAATCGGCAACTGTGGGAAGTTTTCAGCAATCGCTGTGTGGTAGTTTTTCTCAGTTGCATGGTGGTGGGATCGTATTTCGACCATTGTTTCTCGTTTCCATTCCTCACTTCAATTACCATACATACAAATGGGGTTCTCTTTCGCGAATCAACGCCTTCACCTGAGTCGATTCGATTTGCAGTGCCACCTCTTGGCTGCCCATGTAATTGCGCCATTCTGTATCGGGAAGTAAATCCATTTTGTAAAGGATTTCCCGAATTGATTGACAGATGGTGTGGATAATCTCGCCGCGCGTTTCATGATTGTTTGCGGATTCGAGTTTCTTGAGAGATGGTTCTATCATGTCTATCCATTTCGGGAGGCTTTGTGCCTGCCAGTGCAGCCATTTCCAGTATACGGGAAAGCGTTTATTGAGCAGACACAGAAGCCTGAGAGTACCTTCGACAAAAGCACCCTGACCGATGAGTAAACCTATACCGTCCCCGCGTTTCGCTAAACGATAGCACGAGTTGTAGTCGCCATTGTGCCAAAGTCCCCAGAGATCACTCGCGATCTTCCATTTCCAGATGTCTGCCGGGTAGTATGCTTTTTGGAAAGCGGATATGCGTTCGCTAAGCGCGTTAGAGGGGTCATAGAGAACAAAACCAGACGACGCATAGCAAAGATCGTTATCATCAATGGCAGCCCATTCCTCGATCGTTACCGGCGGATAGGCAGATTTGTGAAAATCACGATAGACTGCGTCGATGGTGCTTATCTGTATTGTCTTAGATTGCAATTTGGCCGTGTCGATTCCTAAAAACTCACCTGGAATAACTGCCTCCAAAGCCTGAGAAATAGAAGAGCCATACGCTGCAAGATCCTGTTCCGACAGCAGGAGTTGGCACTTGCTGGGTCCCCAGTCATGATCGCGTGACAGTTCGTCATCGGCACCAAGAACGTCAGATCCTAATCCGATGATTCCAGCACTGAGGCGGGGAAGGACATCCGGAAAGCGTTTTTTTAAGATGGGTAGAAAGACTTCATCAAATAAGATTTTACAGTATACATGCCCCTTCAGCGGTAACTCATGGTTTTCAGGATTGAATTGGGAGGAGTATTCTTCCTTCATCAGTTATCTCTTAGATAATGCGACGGTTTTATTCAACTCATGATTTGGCAGGAGTGGATTGGAAAATCCTCTTCACCATCGATGACTGAGATCACTTGTTAGAAATATACTAAATCTTCTGAAAAATGTCAAAATTTTTGAATGGTTTTCCCCATAATACGGACGCCAAATTGTAAGACGCATTAATAAACCGCCGGCGAGATTTCAAACCTCAATTGAGCGCATTCACCACAGCATCGCCGACCTGTGAGGTTGTGGCTTGACCGTCAAGGTCCGGTGGAAGGATTTTGCCATTCTCAACAACCTTTAGGACAGCTGCATCTATCGTTTCTGCCGCTTCTACTTCGCCGATGAAGCGTAACATCATTGAACCAGAGATAATTGCTGCCAGCGGATTCGCAATGCCCTTTCCCATAATGTCCGGGGCACTCCCGTGGACCGGCTCGAACATCGACGGGAATCGACGTTGTGGGTCGATATTGCCGCTCGGTGCCAGTCCCATACTTCCAGTAATAATTGCGCCGATATCCGTGAGGATATCCCCAAACAAATTACTGGCGACCACGACATCAAAGTCCTCGGGTCTCCGAACGAAATCCATACATGCGGCATCTACAAGCAACGATTCCGTCTCTATGTCGGGATACTTTTCAGCCACTCGCTCGAAGGCGGTATCCCATACAATCATGCCGTACCCTTGCGCGTTCGACTTGGTTACCGAAGTGACTTTGCGCTTCTTATCTCGTGCACGAGCTTGCTCGAAGGCATACGTGATAATGCGTTCGCAACCGTGGCGCGTAAATACACCAACCTGCACACCCACCTCTTCAGGG
The DNA here is from genome assembly GCA_965208635.1 of Candidatus Poribacteria bacterium. Taxonomy (GTDB): domain Bacteria; phylum Poribacteria; class WGA-4E; order WGA-4E; family WGA-3G; genus WGA-3G. Next base: position 1,196,476 of record OZ242349.1, on the reverse strand, counting down.
AACCCTTGGTACTGGAACCCGCCGACGTTGGCATACTCCCCTTCCGTGTTCTCCCTGATTACCACTAAATCAATATCCCAAGCCTCTTTGTCCTTAAGCGGTGTGTTAATGCCCGGATAGAGGACACTGGGTCGCTCACAGACGTACTGATCGAATCTACGTCGGATAGGCAGCAAAAGTCCATTGAGTGTAAGATGGTCTTGGATGTCGGGGTGTCCGACTGCACCGAGATAAATCTGGTCGAACTCTGCCAAGGTATCAAGGGCGTCTGCTGGCATCATGTGTCCGTGCTTAAAATAGTAGTCTGAGCCCCAAGGAAACTCCACAAAGTCCCATTTGATGTTATACTTGTTTGCGACGGCATTGAGGACCTTGAGGCCCTCCTCCATCACTTCAATCCCAATTCCGTCTCCTCGAATTACCGCAATCTTGTATTCAGCCATATTTTTCCTTTCTGAATTCGCTACTTAAACAGTATTTTAACCGAATTTCTTCCATTATTCAACTGATAAAGCTTCGACCTTAGAGTCATGCGGTTTTTAGTCATTAGCGGTCAGGAGTCGGGATTCGGAATTCCCTCCTACAGAAGAACTCACGGGCTCTATTGCTTTAGAAGTTGCACAAGATAAAAGTTTGTGCTATGCTCTAAGGCAAAGAAGGAAATCAGAACTATCTCTGACGCTTAATCAAAGGAGAAACCGATGCCGAACACTCAAGAAATTGGTTGGAATGCTGTCAGTAAAACTGGGGTCGTTGCTGCGGGTGGCGCAAAAGCGGTTGCCGCGGGGATCGAAATTCTGGAGGCGGGTGGGAATGCGGCAGACGCAGCAGCAGGAACGATTTTCGCGCTCAATGTCACAGACCACGGTGCCTGTTCTATTGGCGGTGAGGTGCCGCTCCTTATCTTTGACTCGGAAAAACAGGAAGTGAAGTCCCTCTCCGGACAAGGACGCGCCCCGCTTTCACAAACCGCCATTGATTGGTACATGGAAAATGGGATTCCGAACGGCGACATCAGAATGGCACCCGTTCCGTCAGTTGTGGACCTCTGCACGACGACACTCAAACTGTATGGAACCCTGACGTTTGCGGAAATCATCGCACCTACATTGGCACTCCTCGATGCTGGCGAGGCAGATTGGCACCCTGAATTGGGGGTCACCCTGCGGCGGATGGTTGAATCGGAACAGAAGACCTCTGGGAGTCGCGAGGAAAAAATCCAAGCGGCAAGTGATCGGTTTTACGGACGGAACGGTGCTAATAGCGACATTGCCGATGCATTAGAAGGTTTTTATATTGACAAGGGCGGATTTCTCCGTAAGGCGGACCTCGCTGCCCATGTTACGCTTGTTGAGGATCCTGTAGCAGTCGATTACCGAGGGTATACGGTATACAAGTGCGGTCCGTGGACGCAAGGTCCCTATCTCTGTCAGGCGTTGCGTTTATTGGAAGGCTTCGACCTCAAAGCGATGGGTAACGCCTCGGCAGACTACGTGCATGCGGTTACAGAAGCACTTAAATTGGCGATGGCTGACCGAGACGCGTACTATGGTGACCCGGAATTTGTAGATGTCCCGTTATCTGAGCTACTTTCGAACGCCTATGCCGAGATTCGCCGACCCCTCATCGATATGCAAAAAGCATCGCATGAAGCGAGACCCGGTGATGTGGATAACATGGAACCACTAAAGGCAGGGGGTGTATTTCGACCCGGTGTCGGTGGAACGACGACCTGTGCGGTCGCTGACCGGTGGGGAAATGTAGTCGCTGCGACACCGAGTGCTAACGTCTATCACGCAGGGGGTATGGTCGGACCGACGGGTGTCAGTTACGGCAACCGTTTACGCAGTCTCAACACGACGCCAGGGCATCCGAACTGTATCCAACCCGGAAAGCGTCCAAGAATCACGTTGACCCCGACACTGGTTCTCAAAGAGGGTGCCCCGATTTTAGCGATCAGCGTTGCAGGGGGTGATCTGCAAGATCAAGCGACGATGAATTTACTGCTCGATTTTGTTGAGTTCGGCATGCAACCCGAAGCGGCTGTCACAGCCCCGCGCTTTGCCACTGCACACCATGAGGATTCTTTTGATCCGAATCCCAACCGTGCCCAGACTTTCGGACAAGCGGGTTCGTTAACGATCAACGATAGTGTGAGCGAGAACGTTCGCCATGAACTTGCCGGTCGCGGTCATCAAGTCAGAGCGCACGGAGGTGCTATTGCCGCGCCTTCCATGATCCATATCAATAAAGACAATGGGACGTTCTATGCTGCTGGAGATCCGGCTGCTGGACGACACGCAGCGGGGCTGGAGTAACTGACCCACGTCCACCCCGTACACTATGTGATTTGAGATCGATTTCTACATCATATTCAGAAGCAAAGCGCTGTAATATAGAACTCAAAAAGGCTTCATGTGCATTATCTTCAACGAACAAACTAATATTACGCATCAAAGTCCCCCCGCATGATGCGTTCGGAAGGAGATAATGTGTCTGCGTCGTCCAATGCTACCTCAATATCTGACTTTTTCCATAGAGGTCCTACATGCATCATATTGAAAGGCTCAATTTCTGTGTTCCCGTTAACCTTACGGCAAACATATAACGATTCAGGAGGAATAAGATCAGGCAAAAGCGAGGAATGCGTGGTCACAATGAATTGGATGTCTTCAAGAATCATGCGCGTTTCTAAAAACTGTGCAATACGCCGAATCCTATGAGGATGAATGCCATTCTCCGGTTCTTCAAATCCTATCAATGTCGGAGGCTCTTCGGCACCAACAAGTGCTAAGAGTCCTAAAATTCGGAGAGTGCCTTCCGATAAAACGCGGGCGGAAATGCGTTTTTCACCCTCACGAAGATCCAATTCAACTTCACCTAATTCGTTAACACTGACATCAATTCCAGTTATAGATGGAATCATAGTATGAAGCGATTTTTCGACGGATTCAAATTGTCGCTTATTAAGAGCTTGCAAGGTATTGAGAAAAGCTGCGAGATCCTCCCCCATTGATCCAATATCATGAACTGCCTTGACCGGATTTGGGAGCCGCATCTGTTCCCTTGGCTCAAGGTAGAAGGTAAGCCAGTTCGCCAACTCTTGCTGCATCGCGGTCAAATGCGGGTAGTGTGGGGGATAGTGTGATCTCGAAAGGATACTATAATCAAGGTAGCGTTCATAGTAGAGTGGATGCGCTTGTCCCTCCATGCGCAGATGCAACCGATTCTTGATTCGCTCTAAGAAAGGCTTTCTGTTCTGTTTTGGTTGCCCTTCGTCGGTTAATGCTGCGAGATATTCATCTGCTACTCGTAGAATACCGAATCCTGGGAGCATTTCAACCTCAATTCGGTACCGCAAATCTTTCTCGCGCACAAGAACCCGCCGGTCTGAAACGGGTTTATCTGCACTCTGTGTATCCTTTACGGCTGTTTCCCTTATTTCCTGAATACGCTGATTGACACTTTCAATAACAGTAGTGGAAAGTTGAACGTCTGCCTCTATACTAAAGGACACACTTTCTTTTTCCATGAGGCTCTTGATACCTTCGTCCCCAAAAGTGAACGATTCCAGCGGATGTCCTCGGTATGGAGGCTCAAATGCTTCCTCCAAAGTATGACAGGTTGACATCCGAGATAGAAGTTGTAGGGCATCAAGAAAATTGCTCTTTCCTGAGGCGTTAGGACCAACGAGCACGGAAAGAGGTCTGAGATTTAGTTCAAGATCCACGAGTGATTTATACCCCTGAATTTTGATGCGCTTCAGCATAGTAGCATGCCTCCGTTCAATAACCAAGACTCCGTAGATACTCTCGATTTACGACCGCGGCTTCGGCGGGTGGACGTGGCGGATACGGACGATCGAGTTCGACAGAGACCCATCCGTCATAACCGACGGATTCGAGACCTTCAAGGGCGGCTTTGACATCAAGCCCCAAGTTTCCTGCGCCGAGTTCAGCGAAACGCGCCTGCTCACCGAAGCGTTGCGTTCTATAATCCCATGTTCCTGGATCGTCTGCGTGGCAGTCCTTGAGATGGACATGTCCAATCCGATTCCGCAAATTTTCGCTCTCAAAAACCTGCATCGGATCGCTGCCAGCGGCGAGCATGTGTCCCGTGTCAAACAGCAACCAGAGACTCGGTGCGGCTGCCAAGAGGCGTTCCGCATCCTCGACCGTCTCAAGCAGTGTGCCGAGATGGGCGTGGTGGAAACCTTTGATGTGATGCACGTCGCAGAAGGCGAGGACATCGTCTAAGGTCCGAGCGGCGTTCTCGAAATCGGCATCGCTCGGGTCGGGTCCACCCCACTCTGAGCGTCTCAATGAAGGGACTTCGGCGGCATCATTGCCGAGGGCGATATTAAACTTAACCCTGTCGAGTCCTGCACCGCCGGCATTGACGATATGAAGTCCGAGACTGCGTGCGAGCGTCGCCATTTCAACGAGTTCTTCGGGAGTCTCAATCCCTAAACCTTCGACACCGTCCCATCCAGCGTCAGCGACTTCACGCAATACCTTTTCCGGATTATCTCGCTGTTCACCCCCAAATTGGATGAGGTGACAGGCAAGTCTGAATTTACTCATGAATGTGTCTCCTTACTTATCCAACTGACAGATACAATTTCTTTCCAAGCACTTTTGCGTACTTGCCTAAGGTTGACAATCTAACATCTTCTGCGTGGTTCTCTATTCTGGAGATAGCAGATTTCTTGGTATTCAACTTTTATGCTACCTCTTCTTGGGTTAAGCCAGCTTCTTCTCTCGCCTGCCGAAGAAGAACACCGATTTTGAACTCAGGGTAACCAGTTTCGTAATTCTCTGCAAATTCAGCGTCTCTGGCTTTACGTTTTTCGACATACTGTTTTAAATCGCTCACTGTTTTTTTCCCCTGAACTAATCTTGTTTTCTCTGTTCCGCTAGACGAATGGCTGTACGATAAAAACCGATTTCTCTCATATTTGGAAAGTTAGTGAAAACGTTTACTACTATTGAGTGCTGTTAAGGACAACTGTCGGTCAGGGTTCTGGTACAACCACATCTCCATGTGCTTCCTAATAGCTGTCCATTCGCTGTCCAGCATTGAGTACCAAGCCGTATCCCTGTTTCTTCCCTTTATGATCATGTGTTGTCTGAAGATACCTTCAAGCTTGAAACCGAGACGCAGTGCTGCTGCTCGAGAACGCTCATTTAAGGAATCACACTTCCATTCAACGCGTCGGTATTTGAGCCTATCGAAAGCCTCGCAGAGCATTAGATACATGGCTTCCGTGTTCACGTTTGACCTTTGAGACTCCTGTGAATACCAAATGTGTCCGAGTTCTAATCTTCTCATGTCTGAAACGATGTTTAGGAAACTTACCATTCCAACGCGTTGCTTCGATTCATGGTGGTGGACGGTGCAAAAGAGTGGATCTGTCGATTCTGCTCCTTCTTCGAGCCAACCCTGCATGCTGTATTTGTTGTCAAAGGGACCGTAGCTCATGTAGGTCCAGATTTGCTCCTTTATATTTGAACCGTGAGAACACGTATAGAGTTCCGCGACATCGGCTTGTGGATTGACTGGAGACAGGGTAATGAACTTACCTACGTAGTCTGTTCTTTGAGGTAAGTCAACATTGGTGATAGGTCGGACAATGTTTCCAACTGGGAGAGACCGCTGGGTCATAGTAATCCTTTGTGTCTTAGTTATTGTGTAATATCTGTTGGCGTTTAGGGCGCGGGTCGCCTCACTGTCTCCTCAAAGTAAGCTGCATTCGGATCATCAATCCAATCGCCACCCCAACCGAGTTCCTTTAGCCCACTTTGAACGATCGGCAATGTTCCCCGTAATTCTTTCACTGGAGTCCAGTCACGCCAGTTACGATCAGCGGGCGGATCAAGAAAGTCTCCTATGCCACTCACTGCGCGTTGAATTGAGGGATATACCATTACGCCCAGTTGTGTCTGTTTAGCTGCTTCAACCACCCATTTCTCATAGGGAAACGGTTGTCTGTCAGCGACACAGCATATTTTACAGAGGTACTCGATGACGTTTCCAACCGCAACAAACGCTGTTTCTACCTTATTTCGAGCTGCCATAGCCAAGGGACCGCGCTGCGAGAAGTAATACTTACCGAACATCCACTTCAACTTGCGCTCCGCAAGTGCTAGCGGATATAAGCAGTAACGATGTTTCAGTTCTTCAACAGTACTTGAACAACCATGGAGAACTCTCGAATTGGCAATGACCCACATCATCTCGTCTGGGTACGTCTTTAACCATGCTTGCAGATCTCCTTCATCATAAAATGACCAATGGGCTTCAAAATCACCTCGATCAACGAAGAGTTGCCAGCTTTGTTCATAGGTCATCCGATCTTCATCGGGGAGGTGATGCTTATCACCAATGATACACAGGTCAAGATCCGACCATGCGTCGGTGAAACCAGCGGCACGACTCCCAATCAGCATGAGAACAGAACGTTTACCCATTCGTTGGCAAAAATCTATGGCTCGATCAATGAACTGTTGATCTTCTGGGCTGAAACAGATATCTTCACTCATTCGGGCACCTCCCAGAAGGTTTTTTAATTTCAATTCTGCGGTAGTGTTGCCAAAGCCGCTTCAATCTTTTCGATCGCCTTTCTCTTTAAATGGATACTCCCATCGGTGATATTGACCGTGATGGGTGGCGGAGGTTAGCAGGTCTGATGCGATCGTCTGTATAAGACTGTCTGGAATGAACAGACCTGTATTCAAACGGCTCTCGTGGAAAATAGAGTTTCGAGCCGCACAGATCACATTATGCTGCTCTTTCGAGGATAATTGAGCCGCACTGAACCCTTCAATCCACAATCCACGATAGGTTAATGTGTCAACGGGTATAAAATGGACAGTCTTCGGTACATCAGGAGTGGACTCGCAAGCCAATGAATCCCAAAGAAAGAGACTATGCACTTGCGCATCTTTTACAAAACCTACCTTGGAAAATGCTCTTTGGCTTGCATAGTTGTCAATACGGATGGATGCTTTAGCCCAAGGCACTCCGAGATGAGAGCCGTAGGTTAACGCTTCCTGAATAAGAGATGTCCCAATACCCTTGCCTTGACTTTTAGAACGAACAATAATAAGATCTATTTCCCATCGAGGGATTGGACTGGGGACCAGAAACGCGGAAAGGAAACCTACGATTTCACCCCCATCCGTTGCAACGAAAACTTGATGCTCAGGCGACGAGATATGATCCATGAACACGTCAAAGAGAAGTGAATCTCCCCATGTTTCCTGTAATATTCGGTGAATTGCTTGTGCCTCGCTTGGGTTCGCCAATCTAATGTCCAACATATTCCTTTCTTCGCTTAAAGTCGGATCCTTATCTCCCAGCCCTTTTGAGCAGCCCCCAGGTCGTCGCGGCTTTGTCCAGCGGCGATACACTCAGAACCTGTTCCATATCTTGCTGGATCTCATCTTCAGTCAGAACACGGTTATAGATGACGAATTCATCGAGCCGTCCCCCGTAGGGCCACGGACCGTCGAGACGATTACCGAACCAGTGATCTGATTGAGAAATCGGAATTTCGCCTTGCACTTTATAGGTATTATCAAGTTTGCCGTTGATATAGAGTCGCAGTTCCTTATTGAACTCGTAAACCGCGGCGACGTGCGACCATTTCTTGAGCGGAATATCGCTTTTTGTGCTGTTCCATGTGCGTCCGCCAGCACCAGGACATCCCATCCACACGGATGGTTTATTTTGATGGATACTCAGATAATATGTATGGGGTCCCGCCTGACCGCGCACGTTGCGATAATCGCCGGTACTCTCTGGATATACCCATACCTCCATCGTCAAGTTTTTGGTAATCGCCAGACTGTCAGACGCTTCGGCGGCAACGACCCCTTTCTGAATCTGTTCGTTAAAAAACACCCCCGAATTCATCTTTCCATCTTTTTCCCATTTGGCATCGCCTTCGAGCGTGCCATGATTATTCTTGCCGCTCAAGTCTTCAATCTCTTTTCCCTTTCCTTCATCGAACGAGTAGTAGAGGACCATTGCGTCGTCCTCAATCGCTTTGATTACAAGGGGAAATGTGAAAACAAATGCCACGCTCAGAATATAGGAAACTACTCGTTTCATTTCATACCTCCATATTGAGACGTTGACTCAAACGTCTGAAGAACGTTTGAGCCCCAAGTCATCGCTTACGAACGATAAAAGAATTGAATATTCTGCCTTCATGAGGTTCTAATCGTCGGTAGTACTCCAATCTGAACAATCGTTGTAGTACTTCAAGAAGTGCCTCGATTTTCCAGAAAGAGAAAAACCGCTTTGGCTCGTATTTATCGTGTTCCCAGATGCCTTCAAAGTTTTGGTCTCCCCAAATGCCAAGATACATTAATCCGTTTTCGTTGAGTCGCTCTGAAATTAAGTCTAAAACCTGATCAAAATCCCGCTTCGGTATGTGTAGGAGACAATTCATGGTATACACCGCATCGAAACGCTCGTGAATCTCGTCAAGGTTGTAGCAATCCAAGACTTGCGCAGGGACACCCTTTTCTGCAGTGAGTTTCACCATCGTTGGTGTATTGTCCACTGCCAGAACGCGGAGTCCTTGACTTTGAAAAAACTGGGCATCCCGACCAGGACCACACCCGATTTCAAGAAGCGTCTCTCGTCCTTCGTCCCTCAAGAATTTTAGAAATTCTGACCGTTCTTGGACCTTGAATCCGTCAGGAGAATGGGATGCTCTTTCATGGGCGTACTTTTCGTACGTCTTAACAAGTCCGTCAGTGAATTGCATCGTGTCGGTAAACCTCTCTGATATAGGTTACCAAATTTCTTGATTTAGCACTGCTATCACGTCGTTCTTCAGGTCATCCAGACTGCGCCATCCATCTAAAACGAGATCGCTATCTGCCTTGTGCTTATATGTATCCAGATATGGATAGCGCGCCCTTTCCAGATAATTCGATAAATCGGTATGGAGGCGATTCAGCGTCTCTTCTGCGGAGTCGTCCTTGTTGGTTGTATGGTCCCGCAAAATGCGTCTCGCCATAGCGACATCAAGCGGAGTGTCAATAAAGACAGCCAAGTCAACGACATCACGAAAACAGGAGTGCCGCCGACCGAATGGAAAATCCAGAATAATCCATCTGGATTTTCCTTGGCGAATTGCAACATTGACTGCTGTTTGCATTCCAGGACAGTCGAATTCCTCAACATCACCGCCGCGTCGACTCCAGTCGTAAAAATCACTGGGATAAATATTTGAATCATCAAAATCGTCGAAGTGAAAAAGAGACGAATTACGTAATGACTTATGGAGAGCAATCGACAGTGCTGTCTTTCCACCGCCAGATACCGAACTAACGGATATAACAAACGGCTTTTTCATAGAGCCGAACTATTTCCAATCATCGTCTGGCGGGTAGATCATGGAACTGCCGCCGCCTGCGCCTTTAAATTCGCTCTCAGCAAACCAATCTTTGACGGTGTCTCGCCACTTAATGAAGTGTGGGGCTTTCAGATGCTCTTGAAACGCTGCTTCGTCCACGTAAACCTCGTAGAGCCAGATCCGATTCGGATCAGCACCGTCCTGAATTACATCAAATCTCAGACAACCGGGTTCATCCGCAACAGAGCCTTTCGCGTCGTCTATCATGGCTTCGATGAACGCTTCTCTGTGACCGTCTTTAATTTGGATGGGGGCGATGATAACAAACATACTTTTCTCCTCCTATGCGTAAATTACAAATCAGATTTTATTTCTCGTGTCGGCATACTGGATGCCGAATTCACATTAACCTATCACAATTCGGGAGAGGTGTCAATTGGGTTGTTAGTTATCGGTTTTCAGTTATCGGACATCGCGACCGGGAGGTCGCTCCTACAGGAGATAGATCTTAAGGGAACAATCGAAACTATAGGAGAACTGAATGACCCTGGTTCAAGGATACAATCTTACGCTGAGGCGACTGTTAGTGCGTTTAGTTTGTCAGTATCTAAATCGACCCCTAAGCCCGGTCCTTCAGGTGGATAGAGGTGGCTGGCTTCTGCTCGGATGCGTTCCTTCGCGGGTGATGCTGTATAGAGCACCGGTCCCATTGGATCGCACGGTAGGGTGAGATTGGGCATTGAAACACCGACGTGGATTTGTGCGGCTGTTCCAAGCGTCGATTCCTGATCCGTACCAATCAGGCAGCGAAGTCCAGCCGCCTCCGCCAACGCAAACAGGCGACGGATATGGGTGGGACCTCCGGCTACACATGCTACGTTAAAGACAGTGCAAGCACCGCGTTCGGCTGCCTCGTACCCATATTCTAAGTTACCGATGTGAAGACTCACGGGCAGATCCATGCGTTTGGTGAACTCCGAACACACGCGCAGGTTCCGTGAAGGTTGCTCAAAGTGGTAGGGGGTGTGATGCCGAAGGACATCAGCGTAGCGGAGGGCGGTCTCCCAGTCGTTGAAGCGACCCGAGAAATCGATCTGTTTGAGTTTGATTTGCTCGCCAAATCTCGACTTCATCTCGGTCAAGAACCGATCGTCCAACGCGCTGTCGCCCGATACATAGTAGCGGAAGAGATGGTGTCCGAGGTCTACCAACCGTTGCAGATAGCCCGCGGTCTTCTCAAAATCCTCAGTTACTTGCCATCCGAAGATCGGATAACAGCAATAAACGCTGTCTCGCATCTTGCCCCCGAGCATTTGGTACGCCGGGATGCCTTGGATCTTGCCATTTAGGTCGTAAAGAGCGAGGTCGATGGCGGAGGCGAGGTGTAGATTGCTAACCGTGCTACCGAAATTCTGTGCCCGAAGAAACTCGTTGATCTCCGTGATACGGGTCGCATCTTGTCCGACGAGTAAATCGTTGTAGCGTTTGGTTACTCCCCCTAAATCGTCAGCACGGCTATCCGAGGCTTCTCCTAACCCGACGGGCCCATCGTCTACATGGACTTTGACGATCACATGACCCGATATGTGACCATAATAACGTGGTGTCTCAATCTGGAATGCTTCGACCTTTGTAATTTTCATTTTCTCTCCCGAAAGTCAAGAACGGCTGCATAGTGCTTGGTGATCTCACCGTCGTACTTCGTCTCAATGAGATTGGCGATCGCCTCAAACAGAAGATATTTATTCTTATCTGGCAACGCAATGTGATCCGAATAGGTGTTTAGGAGTTTGATGTACTGCTCAGATGAATATGTTCGCTTCCACGGATATACGCGTTTAATTGGATCTTGAAAGGCTTCTACACCGGGGAAGTTTGTGGCGTGTGTAGGATGGTTCGTAGGCAGTTGAAGGTAATATCTATCATACACATCCTGAACTTCCCCAAAGAATCCTTCGTCCTTTCTGGCATGCTGATTCGAGAAGACGGCGAGAAAACCACTTGATCCGAGAACCTCGGCTGCCTTCAGGTATCTCACTTGTGGGTCTACCCAATGAAAAGCGGTGGCAGAGATAATTAAGTCAAACTTTTCGTCTGATTTCCACTCCTCAAACGCTGCTCTCACAAACGAAACGTTTGGGAACGCTTTGAACTTTTCCTCCGCAACGGCGATTAAATCGGCACCAATATCGAGACAAACCAATTCGTATCCACGTTCTGCAAAGGATCGGGTCGCTTTTCCTGTACCGCATCCAATCTCAAGGATTCTGCTGTGGTCGTTGAGTCCAGAGAGGTTTACGACATCTTGGATTAGATTCTCAGGGTATCCGGGGCGGACCTCTTCGTAGAGCATTGCAGCGGTATTGAACATGGTCTTAAGTTCGGTATTTGACATCGAATTTTCCTTAATCTGTTTGGCAATTTTGCGAGTTACATCAAATCTCCTTCGTAAGGGTTTAATCCACACTGACGAAAATTCATCAGAAATTTGTAAGACGCTACCCCTTGCACCTTTGCTGTGTTCTGGACCTAATCTTTTGTGTCTGATAGTTTACGCATTGCGGCAAGATATAACGCTTTGCTCTGATTCCCGAACGGTCCTGGATCGGTCGGGTTTTCTGGAAAGTGTGAGAACAGCCTCGCCTCACTGACTTCCTCAAGGTCGAGTGGGTTACCTAATGCCTCTATTTCTCCCAAATAAGCGATGCCCCAATATTCGAGATTGAACATGAAACAGTGAATGTAACACAGCACTTCAAGGTTTTTCAGCGTTGCACCGGTCTCTTCCAGAAGTTCGCGATGTGCAGTTTCCTCAGCCGTTTCCTCGGGTTCGGCGCGCCCACCCGGCAGCGTCCAAAGGTCGTTATCACGCCATTTGCAGAAGAGTATCTCGTTATGTTGATATGCGAGACAATTGACAAACTCAATTTTCCCTACGTCGGCTGGCGGTTCTCCGAAATAGAGTAACATGTAACCATCTTGTTCCTCGATCTTTTGAATCATTTTTTTCCTTTCTCAACACGAAAACCGTAGGTAGTATTTGGGTGAGAGTGTTGGAAACTGCGCGCTCTGACTGGATTTAGGTGCATTCCAAAGATTGAGAATACTAAATTCACGAACAATGTTGCCATGAAATTAAAAGACAATCGGAAACTACAGAGTGTTTGTTCAATCGCTTCAGCCTGCTTTTTTAGTCGTCTCCGCGCGCGACTCAGACGGCTCTTAATTGTGTTCTGAGATACGCCCAAAAACTTGCTAATCTCCTCGCAGGTCATTTCAGCGAGGTAGTAAAGGCGGATCACCGTCCGGTCAGCCTCTCGGAGTTTATCGAGAAGTTTTTGAATCAAGGCGCGATCCGATTCTTTTCCCCTTTCTGCCTGCTGTTGTGCTGTATACTCGGCATAATACAATTCTGCGAGTTCTTCGGGATCGGTTGATGTTAGCGACTCCAGTTGCGGTTGGGCGGCTTGTTTTCGGAGCCACGTGACACAGAGGTTGTTGGCGATAACATAGAGCCATTTTTCGAATCGATCTGGGTGTGTCAAGGTGGCGAGTTTTTGATACGCCGTGAGGAATACCTCCTGCGTAATATCCTCTGCTATATGAAAATCGTCGATTTTTCTCCAGACAAGCGCGTGAATCTGCGATTGATATTTCTCAACCAAAGCGGCAAAAGCGTCTTGATCACCTTTCAAAGTGAGTTGAACCAACTGATTGTCACTATATTGCATAGGGTCCCTCCATAAAAAATCTTTCTCCTCTGTGATTAAAGACGAAAATTGAGGGTTGAAAAGTTGCACTTTTGGAAAAAAATTGCGTTTTTTTGTAAATAACACCCATTTTTTTAGCTTCCTGTGTGAAGCATAACTGCTATGAACCGTGCCATTGAAATCCATCGTTAACGGCATAGACAGTATAACCGACATGGGGAAAATCCATCAGAAAATTCGGGAATTCACGAAAAAAACACAGGATGGCTCAAATTGCACAGTTGACCGAGCAAGTTTGCGCTTACAAGGATTTCTGCTGATATATTTCTTTTACAACTTACGTGGTTAACTAGGTTTGCGGTTTACCAAGTTCAATGCATCAACCGTGGATGAAAAGTTTCTTAAAAAAGTCCGTCATGCGGCTAAAGCATTATCTCAAGCACGGATGGGTTCTTCTTCAATTCAATTGAATCGAACTGAAGACGTGGCTTTTGGGCAGGTGGAAAAGACTGATAGTAATAAGAGTTGCGTATTGAATACTGCAAGGCGAGAAGTGTTCAAAGGTACGACAAAGAGAATAGTTATGAGAAAGCAACAACATGCACCAACCATCACGGATAGCGTGAAGACTCTAAAATGACCGAATTACCTTTGCCACCAAACGCTGTTTGAATTCTGGAGCATTCGGATCGCCGAGGATGACAAAAAAGTCCGTACCAGCGTAACCCGAACGGCGCAAAGCGAAGTAGATGTTAATACCCTCTACCTGCCAGATTAGGCGACTACCGAGGCTTAAGGCAGGACTGAAGTCGTATGTGAGGGTTAGAATCTGTTGATAACGTCTCTCAAAATGCCACTGGATTTGTGAGGACAGCCCTGCGGTGAAACCATAGGCGCGGAGACTTAGGTTTCCGCTGATGCGATGAATCGTCTCGTCTGCCTGTTCACCCCAGTTGTAGGGAATGCGGTTATTCTCTCCATCTGCCCAGCAGTACAGATCCTATGCAAAAGTTAAGATTGTCAAGGCATTCTCAATGGATAAGTGTTGTCATAAGTATTATATCTCAACACGTACAAACGTAAGATAAGTTCCCGACATAAGAACAACAAAAAACAAAATCAACAAGAACAAATCAATAGCTGCAGCGTTAAAATCTCGACTGAGACTGAGCATATCTTCAAAGGTCGGAATTGATTCTGGGCTGATAGGCTTCTTCGACATTCCCTCACGAACCCCAATAATATGGAGACTATCGGGATCTGCTCTATCCATATCCGTGACGAATTCTCGGTATTCGCGGGCATAACGCTGCACATTCTCTAAAAATTGTTGATGCCGTTCAAACCCTGTTCCGACAAAAACTTCAAGAAGATGCTGGATAAGCGTAACAGGTGAGATACGGGTGACAGAACGTGCCAGTTGAATTTGGGCAATCTGTTGATTTAAATGTTCTTGGGACAAACGTTCCTCTTGTTCAGTACCTTTGGTGACATACTCACTATCTATCTGTATCTTTTTATCTGCTAACCCACGCGTCTCTCGCAAAAGCGCAACGTATTCTTCCGTGAGTTCTTTTCGGTTCTGTCGTAGGCGTTTGAAGTATTCATCATAAGTCATTGGGTTTGAGAAACCGCTCCCAATGGAAGCCAAGGTACTCGGTATAAAAACGACAAAAACACACCACGTCAATAGGAGGATCACAAGGCTCGCAACACTGTTCTGCACAGATGACGAAACTAACAAACCTAACGCAATAAACAGGCATAGGTACAAAATCGCAATAATGAAAATAATACATAAACGTATCCACACATCTGCACCAAGATCAATGTCTCTGGACATAGAAATTACCAATAGATTCATCAATATCGCAAGAGTAAACGGAAGGCTAATACTTACTAATGCACCTAAAAATTTGCCAATCAATACAGTGTGTCGTGGCACTGAATTCGCCAACATCAATCGGAGCGTACCGCGTTCACGTTCACTGGAAATAGAATCAAAGGTGAACAGAATTGCTATCAGACTCAGAACATACCCGATTACAAATCCCCAGTCTACTTTGACAGTATCCGGACGTATATTGAATACATTAGGAAACGCTCCGGGATAATACAACGACCAGAAAGCCCTTAAATTATTGGCGATCTGAACCCTAGATATGCCGTAGGCATAATCTGGCAAAAAGATGTCACCCCCTTCTTCACAAAAATAGAGTGAAGACGGCTTTTTGTAAAGATTTCCAGGTCCTTCTTGTGCAATGCTAAATAAATCTGTTCGAGATCTTAAGGTATTCAGAGATTTTGTGGTCGCATCGTGATATTTCTGCATACGCTCAGGATGCTCTTGGACATGGATAACTGCATTAATCAACATCAAAACGAAAAGCAACACAGTCGTAAGTGCAAATCGGAGGCTATTAAGATTGTCATACAGTTCGCGTTTTGTTATATGCCAAATCATATATCAGTCCTCAGTTATAAGCTTTCAGTTATCCTACACTTCACTCCTTTGGAAAACCAAAAATATTACCATAAAGAGAATTAAGTTCATCATGAGCAGCAGGAGTAAATCCGGGAGTGCTCGCTTCGCATTTATATGCACATCACTTCTCTGAAAAGAAAACTGAGGTAAACTATTCCAATCCACTGCCCCTTTGTCAGCAGAAAACCATTTGCGATCCCCAAAAGCGTTTTTATCGTAGAGATAGTCAATCACAGTCCTTCGATACTTTCGCGTCGCTTCGTAAAAATCTCTGAGTCCGAACAAGTCTGTACCTGCCCACGCTTGCGTCGCAGCATCATACATCCCGACTGGCGAAAACCTCAAAAAGATGCGATCAACTATCGCTGGTCGAATGAAAACAGAGTCAAGTGCCTGTTTTCGCACGAGCCATGTTCGTTCTGCAGCGTCAATATTCCTCGGTACCATGAAACGGTAATAGTTCTGAGCATGCGGCACCTGAGGTTCAAATTCATCATCAAGTTTATTTAGGTATGAAACAGCAATATAGGTGTATAGAAGTGTTGACTTTTCTTTATACCATATCTCGTTGAAACCTGAATGCGGATCTTCTCCCGGGATAGGATCATTGGCAAGAAAGTCCTTACGTTCTCTGTCGAATTCCTCCCATATCTGTTCAATTTGATTAAAAGCGGATGCCAAACGCTCTTCAGAAGGCTGCGCAGGAGTAATCCTAACAAGAATCACATTCGGATATACCAACACCCAAAAAACCCAGATAAACATCGCAAGCATTAACGCAGTGCTTGTTCTGTGAGTTATTACGGAAATCAACATACCTATGAGGTAAAATACCGACAGATACGCAATTGAACTCAAGACAATGCCACCGATCCGAAGAAAATCATCAAGGTTTAGCGAAACAGTGGTGGATGTCGTTAGCAAAATCACAACTAACAGAAGACTTATCAAAAGTGGCACCAGCAAACATATCATCGCACTGATGTATTTCGCCAATAAGATTTTACCACGACTCACCGGATGTGTTAGGACAAGACGCAATGTACCGCGCTCACGTTCTCCCGCAAGTGCATCGTAAGCAAAAATAAGTGACATTAGGCTCAGAACTACTTCAAAGATAAAGACAATATCAATCGATGAGAAGAGATTCAGAAATGGATTCGTTGATCCATGCAGCTGACCATCCCACAGTGTGGGCACAAGACCGTTAAATACAAAAATTTCGTTACTCAACCGTTTATCCAAGCCAGCATTGAATATACTCAACAGATTTGGTGGACGGACAACATCAAAACTACCACTAGAATAGGTTCTTCTTCCCAGCAATTGCTCCTGATTCGATTTAACAGCAGAATTATAACTTGCTAACCGGCGATCATAATCCTTAATCAACACAGATGTATTGACAACAACAAGCAACAACGTAATGATAAACGCCACTACAAAACGGAATGTCATTAGGTTGTCAAGTAGTTCTCGGCGAATGAGTGTAGTTAACATCATGTATTCCTCTCAACAAGTTTACCAGTTTCCACTTTTTCTTCTCGCTTATCACGCTGATCCATCTATTATGTCTACTTACTGATCGATCCTAAGCCTAGAGAGCGGTTTTTTTAGTTGTAAAAATTAAAACAGCTTCATGCTAAAGTTGCGGTGTCCAGTCAAGAAACTCACGGGGATTCAAGTGATTCTACCTCGCTCGGTTTCTCAAGTACCTGCGTAAATCGGTCGTGTCGTGCCATGTCGCTTTCTGTCGTCCGGATGCGGTGAGTAACATTATTGAATAGAACTGACATTTGAATAAGCGTTGCATAAAATTTTCTCCTATTCAGCACGAAGGGTATTTTTTTGAAGTTGAATTTCGGGGCAGGTTAATCCTTGGATTTACTTTTCAAAGCCTCTACCACGAATTTCTCCAAATCCATCTCTCTTGCTTCGTGAGTAATTAATTTACCTTCTCTGTCAATAAGAAAAGTTGCTGGAATGCTTGGGATAGCATATTGCCAAGCGATCGAATTTTTGACAGTTCCGTTATCAAGAATCTGTCGCCACGGAATGTCGTTTTCTTGAATGTAGTCTCGGAGTTTCGGTTCATCATAATCAAGGCTGATCCCGATGATGTCAAAGCCTTCATCTTTATGGGTATCGTATACCTTTTTGAGGTAGGGCATTTCTCTAAGACCAGGACTGTACCACATCGCCCAAAAGTTGAGTAGAATGACTTTTCCACGATAGTCTTGTAGTGCAATCGAATCCCCATTGAGATCAATAGCGGAAAAGTTTGGGACAGGTTTCCCAATCAATTCGTGTAACGGATCCGCGTTGCGTTCATAGGATTCGGCGAGTTCGGTATTATCTAACTTCTGGTAGGTGTAGGCAAATAGCGTGGGAATAAAGATGTTGTCTGGATTCTGGTGTTCAGCGGACTTAACAACAGTAAGCATATCTTCATGGCGTCCGATTGCGTTAAGCATGTTACAGAGCGTAATATAACCTACAATATTGGGTTTCATGACTGATTTGAAACGTTCGATAAGCGCATCCACTGCTGATTCGTTCCCGACTTCGATATAGAGACTCACAAGCAATGGATACAGTTCATAGAAATCTACGTCATCTGGGTGTTTCTTAAGTGTTTCTTCTAAAGCCGTAACGGCTGCTTCGCGACTACCATACATATCTTGGAGTGCGGACTCCCAAACATCGGTTGACTCATAAATTTTAGAAGAGAAACTCAAGTTTAGGCACTGAAAATCATCATTTGCGTGATGTCGGCAACGGACAAGTGGCATGTCATCACCATACACCAAGCGTTGCCTACTTTTGTAAGTTCGATATTCAGGGTGAAACTCGTACCCGTAACTCACTGACATTTTCGGATCAACATTCAAGGGGTAGCCTGCTTTACCCCCACCTGTATCTGCGAGGCAAATCAGGATGTTTGCATCTGGCAAATATTTGGGGTGAAGATCCGAGAGCCACTCTGGAAGATCCCCATATTCTTTCTGATAAGCATGAATTGCCTCGCTGATTACGAGTAAATTTTGCCTACAGATTTCGATGTTTTTCTGTTGTTCCTGAGTAAGGGGGCGGGTTTGGTTTGTGGGTTGTGCTACTGTGGGTGTCTCGGAATCTTTCGGACCGGCACCGATCCCTTTACCAGAGCGTCCCACCTGATTTCGAACATCTGGTTTTGATGGCAGGTCTATCACAATAGGTGCTTCAATAAGTTCTACTGTCGTCTCAGATGTGGCATCAAAGCTATAGGGTCGCTGGAAACGCGCTAAGTATTGATTGCTGACGCCGAGCATCATTACAACGAGAATAGCAGTTGAAGTGGCAATTGCCCACGGGACTAACGGCTTACCCCGAGACGGGGCAACGGGTTTAATATGCGCGATCTCCCGCACGATGTTTTCGGTGAGATTTGCAGACAGTTGGAAGCTATCCAACGCTTCTCGAATAATAGGTTCTTCCTTCTTCAAACGCTGGCGCGCTCGACTGAGCCGACTCTTAATTGTATTTACAGATACCCCCAAAAACTTACTAATTTCTTCACATGTCATCTCTCCAAAATAATACAGGGTCATCACAGTCCGTTCGCTCTCCTGTAACTTGGCAAGTAGTTGTTTAACGACTTTTTGCTGTGCTTCAATCGCGGTTTTTGCCTGTTCGTCTGCTACATACCGGGAATATGCCGCTTCTCCCTTCATCGCCATGTTAATGCCCTCCACCAATCGGACATGTAATCGATTCTTACGGAACCATGCAATGCAACGATGGTTTGTAACCACATACAACCATCCCGGGAACCGGTCCGGCTCTCTTAGGGTTGCCAGATCTCTATAGACTTGCAGAAAGGTCTCCTGCGTAATATCCTCAGCGATGTGGAAATCGCCGATTTTGTGCCATGCCAGCGTATGCACATGCTTACGGTATTTATTCACGAGCATAGTGAAAGCGATTTCGTCGCCTGCGAGCGTGCGGCGAATTAATTCGGCATCATTATCTCTCATCCGGCACCTCCAAGCGTAGATTTTCAAGGTGAGATTTAAGAAGTCGGCATAAAATTCTTCAAGTTAATATATAGTGGCGCGCGTTAAGGGAAAATGGTTGCATAATTCTGCAGAAAAAGAGGAAATTGTGGGAAGATAAAAAAACTAAAGTGTATAGTTTGCCGAAATCTCAGACAACATTGTTAACAGCAAGCACAGAGGTCTCGCACCCGATCTGTCAACTCTGATGGATGATACAATACTGGATAGCCTGCCGCTCGCCGCATCACAATATCTTCTCCGAGTAAGTCTATATGCTGACGGAGGAACCACGCGGCGCAAAACGGCAACATTCCAACTTGGGCTGCGCCTCGAAGTTCGTCACTATTGCCATCGCTGATGAATATACAGTCTGAAGGAGCAACGCCCAAATTCTGACAGGCGTGTCGATAGATGTGAGGATCGGGTTTGACCATTCCGACCGCATGGGAAAATATGGTCACTTCAAAAAAGCTGGATAAAGGACTATTTGCCCAATCCAAGACTTCAGAACCATCGGTATTACTGATGAGACCGATCCTAATACTTGAAGTGTTAATTTCATTGAGCATATCAAGGATTTCGGCTTCTATACAACGAAGATGGGCGGTAAAAGCAGATTGGCGGCGTTCAGCGAGGGTCTTAATAGTACTTTCAGGAGATTTTCCTCCAAGCTTCCCAACGATGTAATACAGAACGGTTGCATAGTCTGGGAATTGTCCTGTATATCGTGCTAATCGAAGATTCTGGTAGTATTCTTGCTGAAATTCCTTCACAGGTAACTCTAATGTTTGCGCGACTTCAGTGGTTGAAGGGTGACCCGCGTCGAATTCTGAAACGAGTGTTTCAAATAAATCGAAGATAACTACCTTTGCAGCCATTTCTATGCTCTTATGTTAATGTTTATTGATGCTGGTATCAGAAATTGCGAGACTGAAATCTTGATGGACACAGATAGCGTTCTCGGTTACCTCACCACTCTGCTCAAGGACACTGAACCCATGACGCTCCAATTCTAACCGTAGGTTCTCAGGGGATCGGTAACGGCGCTGGTGGATGTACCAAACGTCATTCACACAAATTGTCCCTTCATAATCTTCGGGTCTGACACTGGTTCTAAAAGGATCCGGCTGAAAAGGACTATAGCATGTTTCCGTATCCCTATCCCATAGCGCGTTGTGGTCAAAGCGGGTGTAAACTTTCCTCGTTGCGTTGTCGACGATTTGTGTTTCAGGATCCTCTCGATCGGGTTCAAAAACACAGCAGCTCATCAAAAAATAGCCATCCTTGGCGAGTCGAGACTTGATTCCCGAAAACATCGCATCCCGATCTGGGTCCGTAACAATGCCTTGCGAACAGAAGCTATCAATAATGAGTTGGTATTGTTCGCCTCCACGTGGAAGTTGACAGACATCTAACACCTCATACCGGATGTCTAAACGATGCTCGGCAACGATCGCTTTGGCTTTATGGATGGCATCGGGAATGACATCAATCCCATGCACTTGGTAGCCCAATTTCGCTAAAAAACATGCCACTGGACCTGTCCCGCATCCGAGTTCAAGCACTCGATCATCTATTTTGAGGTCTAAACGTGGTAAGGTCTCTATTAAGAAGGATTTAGAGGAAAAATCACTAAAATCATTCGGGTTCCCGTAAAGTTCTCCCCTTGATAGGAGTCCCTTCGCCTTCAACTCGGCGTAATCCGCCAGATGTTCGTGATAAAAGTATTTTTGTTTTTTCATTGATTTCCCATTGTTTGAAATATAGCGGCGTAGGGTTTAAAGAAACGACGTTAGAAATTCAGAAAGGTTGGTTATTGTCTGCACATCAGGTGTGAATTTTTCTTGCTGTAAATTGTGTGTATTGACGCTAAAGTCATGAGTATTGCCTTCGTTATCTCTTTGTATGAGGACTGGAACCATACCCGCAGCGCGGGCGGCTTTGATATCGTCTTCTGTGTCTCCGACGTAAATGGCTTCTTCGGGTTTAATGCCAGTCTGCTCGAGAGCGGCATCAAATATCCGCGGATCCGGTTTCTTGATGCCCACTTCAGCGGAGATAACAACCGAATCAAAATAGGGAGTAAGACCAAGTTTACTGAGAACTGAATGAACATGCGGTGGATGGTCGAAATTAGACACGAGAGCAAGTTTTTTGGAGCCATGGAGTGTATGCAGGACATGGTGTGTTTCAGAATCAAGCGACATATGTGCTTGCCAAGCATTGGCGATTTTGTTTGCTATCACTTTTATATCTTCAGCGGTGATATTCAGTTCTAAATCGAAGCAGAGGTGTTGGATACGTTGTTCAAACACCGTCAGATTGTGTTGGCGCGGTGTTGGCTCACTTTTACCGAAAAACTGATCGCAACTTTTAGCAAGTGAATCAATTGAACAGGTACATCCGCGCAACTTGAGCTGCGCATGCAGTGCATTTAGCCAATCAGACCATGCGGCATCCATATTTCCGTATATCAAGAGTGTCCCGTATAAGTCAAAGAAGATCCCGTTAATTGTCATTTTCATTACATCTCCCGAGGTAGCTTCCGTTATCGTATAGATTTTGTTGAAAACGGCGTGGATATATACGATTCTGGTCCAATAATTGTGAAGACATCACAAAGTGATGACAGCAAACACATTATGGAAAGAATCTGGAATCATCATTGATTTGCGTAAATTGCCGCCACTTGCGCAAATATACGTCCGATTTGTGGTAGATACTCAATTTTGCGACTCAGACCTGCCACCGCTTTACATCGAATTGCTAAGGCCTCAGCCACCTTGATCATATTCTCACGCGTCCGCGGAACGGGACCAAGACGTAGCAACCAATATATCCAAGCTGACAATATCCCCTTGTAATAAATACCATCATCCAGTGCCCCGCGAAAACCAGAGGATAATTCTGACCGATAAACACTTTCGATTTCTCTCGCCAGAACGTCATCACATTCCCAACGCACTGGAAAAGGATAAGGACCGAGAGGTGCATCAAGTAGAAAGTGCCCGTAATCACTGTACTCAAAGTCAACAATCTTTGCACCATTATTAAACAATAGATAATTCTGGGGCGCGATGTCCACATGCCTGAGGGCAGAAAAAGAGTCGGCATCCGAAAGCATCTCTTTTAATTCAGACAACTCAGTCTCGACAGCGACAGATATGGGTTGTTCAATGAATGTCGCGAGCCTGCGAAAAGTTCGGAGAATTCCATCAAATGTGCTTGGATCCGCCTGTTGGAATGTCCCGAGACTCGTACGCAAACGGAGCCATTGATTTCTTCTGCCATAGGTGGCTCCGTGCATACGTCCGATTGCCTGAGCGTAAGTCAATAGGGCATGTCTTCGCTCGTGTGCATTGGCATTACGTAATATATCTCTGAGTGAACGTGTTTTTGAAACATACTCAAATGCAATGAGACCCTGAACAACGTCGCCTGCAATGAACTTGGGACTGATTGTCTGGGGGCTATCAATTTCACCTAAGAATTGAAGGGCAGCCCATTCATTGAAAAATTTCCAAGCTGGGCTCCCAACGCAATCCAATTCTGAATTGTAGGGTTCACGTTCTGTGTGTCTCGCCATTTTGACGAGAAACACTTCTGGCAAAGAACTCGGTCCGTCCGCAACCCAGCAGCGAAAAATATGTTTCTTCTTGAACTGCGTACATTTTGCAAGCCGAATCTCGTGTTTCAGAGAGCGAGAAAGACTTCTCTCTATGAGTGATAACGGAGCACCCATCTATGGTAGTTCCTTTATAGTGGTAAACTCTATGATGTAGAAAGACACTTCGTTGTTAGGATTTTAAAACCGTCTAAAATCAATTTTGACGAGAAGGATGGACTGGATATCATCGGTTGGGATTTCGATACTTATCAGCCTTTCTTTTTTATCACCTTTTCACAGACCATCGAAGCTGGATTCTCAACAGTATACCACACAAGGTAGGGAAAAGCAAGATGTAAGAGTGGGGAACTGACCGCATGCTCTAATGTGCTTCGTCCTGTTCAGAGTCCAAATGTCTTGGGAACTTTAACGCGCCAGAGGATTCTAAAAAACGTTTATAGATGCATATTTTTTAAAGTGCAAAAAAAATTGTAGTTATAATAGAGTAAGACTAAAGAACCAGAATTCTGAGGAGTCACAGATGAAAGCATTTTTTAACCTCAGCCAGCGTGGACAGATCATACGTCTTAGAAAATTAGCAAACGCTGCACTTCAACGGTATGACATCGGTGAAGTCTCATTGCGCTTTTTGTCAAACACAGATAATGCGGTCTTCCGTGTAGACCGGACTACGGAAAAAAGCCAGCAGATAGAGAACCCGAATGCTTCGAGGCGATACATCTTACGAATTACACGTCCAGAAAAGTATCCACCAGAGGTGATAAGAGCTGAGCTTTTATGGTTGTCTACCCTACGGACTCAGGAAAATTTGGTTGTCCCTGAACCTGTGCTGGCCGCTGACGGAACATTTGTTCAAGAAGTATCTGTTGCTGGTGTGCCTCAACCGAGACACTGTGTTTTATTCCGATGGATCCATGGACGCTTTCGGAATCACGATCTGTTAACGTCCAAAGAACTCGAACGCGTTGGTTTATTTATCGCGAGACTCCATCGACACGCTGAAACGTTTGTGTTACCAGATAAATTTGAAAGACCGCGCTTGGACGAAGCTATACTGTTGGGCGAGAATACTATTCTCTGCCCAGGTGTGGGAGATCGCTTTTTTTCCCGCAGAGATCTTTCTGTGTTTGATACAGGGATTCGAGAACTTTGTACACAGATGGAACAGATCGGCAAAAGTTCAGAGGTTTTCGGGATGATTCATGGCGATTGCCAGCCCGCGAATTTCCTCTTTCATAGTCAGAACGTCCATTTTATTGATTTTAGTGACTGTGGTTTGGGTTACTATCTCTATGATTGTGTGCCAACCCTCTCTTATTTGCGTCACCGCCCAGATTTCCAAGCACAATGGTGCGCGTTCTTCAATGGGTATCAAAAGGTGAGAGCGTTGCCGGTGGATTATAAGGCACAATTTGAGACATTTACTGCCCTACGCACGGTTTTCTTGGTTAATTGGGTTTGCAACTGGCCAACTCCAGTGTATCAAACATGGGGCGAAAGTTTCTTAAAAGAATCAGTGATGCGGATAAAGCATTACCTCCAGCACGGATGGGTCCCTCTCCAATTCAGTTAATCGGGTTGGAGGTCTGCCTTTTGAACCATAGGAAAAAGATTAATAATAAAAGACGAAAATATCTGGATGTCACAAGACGAAAAATGTTCATGGGGTTGCCTAAAAGTAGCAATGAGAAATCAACAGTATATACCTACTATCACAGATACGATCTCGCTTCCATTTATCACTGAGATTGCGATTACCCCTAATGGGAAATGTGTCGCGTATGTGGTGCGAACGGCTGACTGGAAGGCAAACAAGTATGTCCTGACCTGCTACGTTCACAACATTAATCAAAATGGCACGCGAAAAATAATCGAGAATGCTTGGTGTCCACGTTGGATAGATGATAACACGCTTGTGGTGCTGCGTCGCGATACAGAAGACTCGGCGCGTTTTGGAGAAAAACCACAGATATGGATATTCCGTAATGGTGCCGCTTCCGGCACGCAAATCACATTTTCATCATCCGGTGTGGAGCAATTCTGGTGTTATGGTAACGGAGTTATCTATCGGACCCATACTTCCCCAAGTCCTGAACAAGAGCAGCGGGACGACATTTATACTCATGTGGGTCAAGAGTTGCGAACATCGCAGCTCGTCTATACAAGTTTGCCTAGCAAAGACACACCAGTAGACATGCCGTCGGACGATTCACCCAATGCGCTGAAGTTAACAGGGGAACTGGATCCCTCTCTGCAGATACGGGATCTCTGTACATCAAAGAACGCCCTTTATCTGAACTGCCAATTTCGGCAGAATTTTGATGAAGTCTGTGTCTGGCGACTTTCCATGAGTCCCAACGAATTGGAGCAAACTGCTGTATCCGTGGAAAATAGGGCATCAAAGTTGCCTTGGAAACAGTTAGATTTACCGGCAAGGGCAGTTGTTCTGGACGTAGCTCCCGACGAGCAGACACTCCTGCTTAATTGGGATGGCGGACGTTCCGATTTCTTCTCAAATGAGCCCTGGTCACTCTGGACATGTTCCCCTTCTTCCGGTACATCGGTATCAGATTTATGTTGCCTGACAACGCATTTTGAGCGGCAGATCCTGACAGCGGTGTGGAATACCAAGGGTGTTTATATCCACTATATCGATGGGACGTTGCCGTGCCTTGCGCGACTTGACGCAGCAGGTGGGTTGGATGTTCTTGATTTTGGGGATCTGTATCCACTTTACACGCCACCTTTCAAGTCCTTTGACATCTCCAATACTGGAGTTTTCGCATGCGTCGCCGGAGGACCGAGCCGCATTCCAGAGCTTGTTGTTGGTGCCGTTGTAGAACACCCATCTGCCCGATTTTCCTCAATACACCGTCAGGAAATTACGGATTTTAGTGCCTTGTGTGAAGGCTGGATGTGGGGCACGAGAAAGACGCTTCAATGGAAAAGCCGGGACAACACAAAAATTGAGGGGATCCTATTTAAGCCTGTTGATTTTGATCCAACTCGAAAATATCCACTGGTTGTGATAGTACATGGAGGTCCAGCGGCCGCGTCGCTGCAACTTCGGTTTGATTGGGAAGATCGCTGGTTTTATCCAACGGTTCAATTCCTCGCTCGCGGAATTTTGGTGCTGAAACCGAACTACCGCGGTTCAGATGGTCGGGGGCATGCATTTCTTGAATTGAACCACGGGAATATTGGGAAGGGTGAATTGTGGGATCTGGAAAGCGGGATCGACTACCTCATTGATCAGGGATATGTGGATGAGGAGCGTGTAGGTTGCGCGGGTTGGAGTTATGGGGGATTCGTGGCTGCCTTTGCGGCTACACATTCAGATTACTTTGCTGCAGTAAGTGTAGGGGCGGGTATCACCAATTGGACAAGTTACTATGCCACATCGGAATTTCATCGTTTTACGGAAAAGGTGTTCGGTGGCACTCCGCAAGCGATTCCAGAAATCTATCGGCAGGCATCACCTATAACTGCCGAGGTAAAGAAAAAAACACCGACTCTCATCCAGCACGGAGATGCCGATACCGTTGTCCCTTTCGCAAACGCCCAAGAGCTGCATCGTGGGCTTGAAGCACAAGGTGTCGTTGTTGAGTTCTTCCGGTATCTGGGTATGGGACACGGTGTGCCGAATGTGGCACCCTGTGCTGCCCGCTCGGTGATGTCGCAGAACTTGAAATGGTTCTGTCACCATCTTTTGGGGCAGTCGCTCGTTTGGGATCGTCCAGATGCATTGGAATAACTCTCCAAACTAAACGAGCTTTATCCATTCTCGAAATTCGGATTCCCTTTAAGTAGGACAAATAGTGGATTTGTGTCAAAATTTGTATGTAGCACCGAAAGTGAAGTTGAAAGGGAATCGCAGGGACTTTTATCTTCTTTTTCGTGTAAAAAGAAAGACCTATGAGTTTCGTCGTAAATCTCAACTCCTAATCCGTACAAGTAAACAATGACCTCAATAACGACAGATTTTTTAGAGGTGAAAGCGTCTGATATTGAGCGGATCCCTCCACTCTCTGATTTTAAGGTTGATTTAGGTGTTTTGTTTTGAGTTCACCCCAGCGTGTAGGCAGTTTTCCTTGTGCTGTGACCGCACGAAAGCCGGTATCATATACGACAACGTCTGGAAGTAATTCCACGCCTTTTCCAACATCTCCCGAGCCTCCGAAAACATAAATCCTTCCGTCGACCGCCGCTGCACCATTAGGTACAAGAGGTATTGGCATTGCTGGAATCTCGTCCCATGTATCTTCTTGTGGATCATACACATTCACACTCGCTAAAAACTCATGAGGGACTCCGGCTAAAATGGTTCCACCGATTAGATAGATGGAATCCCTAACAACAACCGTCGCGAACGAATCTCTGGTGTCTAACATATCACCCCGCTTCCGCCATTGGCGACTTCTCGAATCATATTCCTCAATGACCGTCAGATGGGGACCAATGCGAATTGGTGGCCATCCACGTCCACCGATGGCATAAATACGGTTGCTGACAACTCCCACACCTAAACTCGAGCGTGGGGTCGGCATTTCTCGACCCTCCACCCACGTATCGGTGGCAGGATCATAAACATCAACACGGCCGATTCGTTCGCCACCTCCATCTCTGCGTATTGCACCTCCAATGATATAGATTCTTCCATCAACTACACCAATATCAAACTCGACACGAGAAACAGGCATCTCCTTTTTCTGGATCCATATATCGGTTTGAGGATTATATGCCTCTACGCTAACTGGATATTTCCTATTTGCAAAGTTCCCGTCTTTTCCATTCCATCCTCCGAAGACAAAGATGGTGCCGTTAACGACCGCAGCCTTCGCGCCATGGCGTGGCGTTGGCATATCTGCGACTCTCTGCCACGTGTTGGTCTGCGTGTCATACACCTCAACAATCGAAATTCCATAGGGACCCCGGACTGCTTTACCGGGCTTTACGTCTGCATAGAGGGTGCCACCGATGAGATAAATCTTATTCCCCACGACAGCAGTCGCGAAAGTTATTCTCTCAGTGGAAAGCTGAGTTTTTAGTTCCCAGCCCTGATCCGCAAAAATTTCTATTTGCATAAGCGAGAGAATGAAAACAACGACGCCAATAACGATAGCTTTTTTGAAACTGAACACGGTTGGCATAGATAATTCTTCCTTATATCTTTAATACAAACAATCTCTGGAATATCAAGAATCTGCAACAAACGGCAATATATCATATAAAGCGAGAACCTATACAAAAATGAAAACAACGAGGTCAATACTGTTTAGTCTATAGATCATATTACTCCGAGAGTTTCTATCTACCGTTCTTCGGAAACCAGGGACGTGTGAAATAGTCCCTGTCCTTTGACGATACTATAGAGTCTATCGTTAGTAATAGCGAGAGAAACAATTCCACTTGGTGCTTCCGTAGAAACCAACTTCCATTGATTCCGAGTATTCAAGCGGTAAACACCCGCATCGCTAATACCATAAACTTTGCTCCCATCTACAGCAAACCTATTTATGATGGGACGCACGCCTGCGCTATCGGTCAGCAGGTGCCAATGTTCCGCTGTTTTGGAGACCATAACGCCATTATCTGTTGCGACGTAAAGGGTTGCCCCTACAAAGACTATATCTTTGAAGCGAGTGAAGTGGAGAGGCAGGCTTGATGTGATGTCTCTCCAACTCTCCCCTTCATCAAGTGATTGAAACAACTCACCCTCCCGCTTCCCTACGTAGACGGTTTCTCCTAAAACCGCTAATTTGAATCCCTCTCCAAATTTCTCATCATATCGAAAACCATCATCTACTAACCCAGTGCCCGTCCATTCTGAATCACCAAGTTTCCATTTGTAGAGCTCGCCTCCGTATTCTACATAAAAAGTATCACGACTCGCCGCAGCAGTCTCCGTTTGTAGACGAAATACACGAATATACTCTCCTCGATCCTCTGACTGATAATAAAATTTTTCATAGCCAATTTTTCTACGATCAAAAATGGGGACACCTTGAACTGGAATGAGCATATCGCCATCGGTAGATAAACGGAAAATACTCAAATTGTCCGCTACACTTGAAAGAGAATAAAGAGTGTCGTCAACAGGTATTAGTTTTGACTCATGACTCAACCTGGTAGTGGGAATGTTGAGTACAGCCTCTTGCCCATGATTCCAAAGTTTTTGCCAAAACACGCCACCATCCGTTGATTGATAAACTTCATAGCCGGTATGGGTGTATAATCTATTGCTAAACGCGACCAGATCGATTATAAGTGTTCCCATCACCCCATTCATAAATGGATGCCATGACTCACCACCATCAGTCGTACGATGAATACCCCGTACATTCGCTTTATAATAGGTTTTCTCGTTTATCATCACAGCTGGAAGGCGGCTCCACCCCCAAAAATTCCGGTCGTCTTCAAGCTGCGTCCACGTTTGTCCACCATCTATTGAACGAGATTGCACGTAGCCCAAAGCCAAGAGCGTTTTATCATCAGCTAAAACCGTTATACCCGCTGGCGGTCCCGTGAGACTATATTTATTCTTAGGCGTTATTTCAGCCCATGACACTCCCAAATCAGCTGAGTGAAAAATCCTCACTGAGTGCGATTCGTTACGCTCCCTCATCTGTATAATTTCCATTGGACTCAATCTCACCAACAGATCGGAACCTGTGCCAACATAAAGATCAGTCCCAGAGACTGCCAAGGAATAGACGGCTCCCGATGTATCCAAAGGTAATTTTTTCCAGCCCCCTGAATCGAGGCGGTAGAGACCGTTCTCTGTCCCCGCAAACACTGTTTTTTCAACAGCAGTCATTGCGGAAAATTTTTCCGCTGTTAATCCATCGTTCAGAGGACGCCAGTGCGCGCCACTATCTGTGGATCGGAAGATTCCTTCATTTCTCAGGGCGAGATACATCGTAATAGGTACCTGTGAACTGGATGCTTCTTCGGCATCTGTAACGACAAGTTCAACAGCATCTCCCTTGGGTCGGGGACCCAGAGTCCTCCACGTCTCACTCCTGTTGTCTGAAGCAAATATCTCGTCGGCAGCAACAATATAAAGCGTACTACTATGTTCTGCCATTGGCATCAAAGACTCACCAATCGGGACACTCGTGTCCACGTGTGTCCATGCAGTCGCATCTGCTGTTAATCTGTATATCCCTGTTCGTATAACAGCATAGACGGTCCCGTCAGATGTAGCGAAGATATTGCGTACAGGACCGCTTGGCGGTCCATTTCCCTGCGACCACCCTGTGGTAGAAAACTTGGCAGCACTCTCCGATGTAACAGACGCGGAGGTTACATTAGAGCCTTGTATGCCAGCACTGCTGGTTTTGTCGGGGGTGGTAGCACGTCCAACTTGATTTCGTACAGCAGGTTTTGCCGCAATATCGAGGATGATAGGTACATCGACGATTTCAATCGTCGGTTCAGATTGCGCTTCGAAACTATACGGCTTCTGGAAACGCGCTAAGTATTGGTTGCTGATGCCGAGCATCATTACAACGAGAATAGCAGTTGAAGTGGCGATTGCCCACGGGACTATCGGTGGCTTCCCGCCGGTAGGTGGTAGAGGTTTGATATGCGAAATCTCGCGCATGATGTTCTCGGTTAAATCGGGAGACAATTGGAAACTGCCGAGTGCTTCTCGAATCATCGGTTCGTACTGCTTTAAGCGTTCCCGCGCCCGATGGACACGTGTCGCGACTGTATTAACAGATACGCCTAAAAACTCACTTATCTCCGCATACGTCATCTCACCGAAGTAGTAGAGCGTCAGAACAGTGCGATCGCTTTCTTTCAACTTCGCCAGTAAGTTTTTGACCAATTCGCGTTTTGTTTCTGCTGCACTGTCTGCCTGCTCCGCAGCGACATGCCTGGAATAGGAACTCCTCTCTGTCATTGCTATATCCATCTCCTCCAAAGGTTGCGTTTGGACCCGTTTTTTGCGGAGCCATGCGAGGCAGCGGCGGTTGGCAATCACATAAAGCCACCCCGGAAACTGACTTCGGTCTTTCAGTTTTGCCAAATTCCGATAGACCTGTAGGAACGTTTCCTGCGTAATATCTTCAGCAATATGGAAGTCTCCTATTTTCCGCCAGACGAGCGCGTGAACCCGTTTCTGGTACTTCTTCACTAAGCACGCGAAAGCAGCCTCATCGCCGTCAAGAATACGTTGAATCAGTTCAGCATTATCGTTTCTCATCAAACGCCTCAAAAAAGAAAGTGCCTTATTTGGTATGGTATATAGTGACGCGACTTGGGGATAAAAACTTACAGAATTCCGCCAAAAAGTGGGATTCTTATGCAAAAATGTTGGTTAGAGGGGTTGTCTAAAACAGAAAGGTAATAGAGGGTGAAGGAGGTTTAGCGGGTTCTAAGAAGGGTCTTGGCCTCTTCAGACCAATGCTGCTTAATCTCTTGGGGCACCCGAAGTCGTTCGCTTGCATGCGGAAACACGCGTGTATAGCCGATATCGAGCATAGGGCGGTGGGTGTCAGTTCTGTTCGGCATTCCAACGTGCCACAAACGCATATCACGAAGAATCAGAGAACCCATGGGCATTGTCGCTTGTAGCGCGGGTAAATGCTTACTCCGTTCACCGAGATACCGAACATCTTCAGGTGGAGAATCCATAATCAGATGTGAGCCGGGCCAGATTTTTGTGGCTCCATTTTCTTCTGAAAAATCGACGAGTGGGATATTAACATAGATACCTGAGACGGGTAGCACACACGGCAGTTCGGGAAACAAATGGTTGCCGTCGCGGTGGGGTGCTTTTTCCACTTGGTTTCCGTCTATGTCCGGTGGCACATCATGAATTCCACAACGAAACAGTGCGACCTTCTTGCCCATAGTAATTTCAATGACTTGGAGTGCAAATGGATTGGTGATGAATTGGTGATGCAGAAACGGCATTTCCATTGGATGACGAATTTTCCGTGTTCTGCCCTGTCGAATTGCCTCGGAATAGGCACGTTGTGCTTCCTTAACAATGGCAAGTGGCACAGCTCCCTCAAGAATCACGGCACCTACTTCTCGTAACAGCCGATTCGCCGAATCGAGATGAGCGGTACACATCTTTCGGTCTGCCTGTTCTGCATCAGTCAACTGGATTCGCATTTCCTTAGCCCTAAAAACATACAGGTTACTCGTCCTTAATCGCGAAAAAAGTGGCTGTGGCAATCTGCTCTACGCCAATTTGCCGCGCAATAGCGGTTTGTCTTTCATTACCTCGCCCTCGCGGTTTCGCGTGCCCGAGGGCATGTAATGGAGGACCATCGCCCGACGGTCCCGAGATGAACGGTTCGGATCCGTCTGGTGGAGCGTCATGCAGTGGTGCACCATCCCACATCCGGCTTTAACTGGCACGGGCACTGCACGATCTGCATCGGCATTCACCTCCAACAGTGCCGGCAATTTACCTTTCTCTGACTCAGCACGTCCGTGTGATGCCAATCCTTCTAAATAACTGCCGGGGATAACGTTCATACAACCGTTCTCCTCGTCAGCATCATCGAGTGCTATCCAGATGCTCACAAGATTGGGCGGGTCACATTGCCAATAGGCGTTGTCCTGATGCCAATACACTTCACCGCCGTGATAGGCGGGTTTGTAGAGAGCTTGGTCGTGAAATAACTGGATATTGGCTCCGATTAAACTCTCGGCGATGTCTAATAGCGGTTCGTGGTAGAGTAACTTCCGATATTCTTCATCGAGTTGCCACATCTCCATGATCTGCAACATTTCTTCGTCGCGATCGGCGTCTTCATCGCTTTCCGAGTCTCCGACGACTGCGAGGTTACGTAACCCCTCACCAATTGTGTCGCGTTTCTCGGCAAACAGGGCATCGTAATGTTCGCGCAACACAGTCAGGTGTTCGTCATCAATGAGTCGTTTTTCTATGTTGAGATAGCCTACACGTTCGAATTCTTCGATCTCTTGAAATGTAAGTTTCATATTTTAAATTTTCCTTGCGGTTCGTTGAGGTCGGGCTGTGTAGAAGTCGGTTCGTTCCGTATATCCAGCCCGGCCCGCCCCTTCCCAGTAACGGGTGGGGACCCCGGTTGGGCTTACGCGTTTCTCTACAAGGGTTCAGTCTACATCACAGTCTTCAAGAATCGTTTGGTAGGTCTGTGATGCTACGTTATATGCCGCGCGGGCGGCATCGCGTTCCTCCTCTCGAATGCGATCAACCTTTTCATTCCAGCAGACCTCCACGGCATCTAAACACCATTGCGCACTTCTACGACTCGCTCGGATCGGCTTTCCATCTACAATAACGAAAACCGGATTCGTGTGAGATGACGGGAAGATCCGTAACGCAACCCAACTCGATCTGTCAATAGGTGCCTCAAATTGAAGAGGGACGATTTCACCGTTAGCCACGATTTCTTGCGTCTCAATCGATTGACCGTTGACGATGAGTTCAACAGGCACCTTCCGATCTTCCGCAATGCGTGCACGTTCAATATCCCAATACGGTTGTTGATCCAGAGGGCGATTTTGTATTTCGGGATTAGGTGTCTCATTGAGCCGCGCAGCGACGCGAGCAGTAACGGTTACTGTGCTGGGTGCTTCCAGATCCAACTGGCTGATTTGTCCGGTCGGTGACTTTTCGCCAACTGGCACGCCACCGACGGTAAAGTCTAACAGATGACTTTTACCGTCTCCGACGTAGGAACGTCCGTCTCGCAGCCCTGCAGCCCATGCATCGAAGTCGAGGGGACCGGCAGGCATTTTTACGTATATACGACCTAATCCGACGCGCTCGCCGTAGATGCAAGGGAAATCGGTCTCACCACTGATTCGCGTGCGGAAACCACAGTTCAGGGTATGATACCAGATATTCAGTTCCCAAACCGCGGGTGTGTCTACTGTAGAGATGAAATCGACCGCGTCGTGAACGACGTCCACGATATACTCGTTCGCACCGATACCGTTGAAAGGTGGCATGTTGTAATTGGGAAGTTCGTCTCCGTCCACTTGCAAACCCCAACCGCTGTGACTGAAGCCTGTCACGGCACCCTGTTCTTTTGCCCACTGGAGGACAGGAAGATCCCAACTGGGCCACTCCTCAATACGCTCGGTACCGCTGTAATCGTCTTCAGTCAATGCAAGCAACGAGAGATGTCCTGCGTGTGAGGAAGGGAAGCCAGAAACTTCTACATCGTAGCGCATTACGTAATCATCGGTCGAGAGTGGGTGAACCTTACCCTCGAAAAACTGTTTCTGGTAATACCAACAGGGTCCCCAGGAGAGTACGCAACCGACGTTGAGGTCCTCTCCGAGAATGTGTCGCATCATATCTTCGGGTGTGACACCCTCGGTGGGGCTTTCATAGTGTGCACAACCTGCGGCGTGGACGTGATGATCGCCGGACCGCCAACCTTCTGCGGCGATGTGGATCCATCTTTCCAGATGAAATGTCTCTTGATGTGTCTCGGTATTCGGGACGGTAATGGCTTGCGTCTTGATTCGGTATTCAGGTCCCCGTGTGTACTCGACCGTATATTTGCCAGGGGGTAGGAGAACGGATTCGCCGTTGTGCCGATAGATTTGGTTGTGGAAGAAGAAATCGGGTGCCAAGCGTCGCCCGCGTGATGGGTACACGCGGTTTAATGCGTCACGAATAATAAACGATGCAGTTGTCGGTTTTCCGTCGAAATCTAAGACTTCAAGCGTTACGTCTACCGCTGGTACGCAGTGGAATAGAATCGGAACTTCACTGCGGAAACCGATGTCCTGCGTCCCCTGCCCGACATTGAAACCGAGCATCGCTTCCCGTTTTCCGGTATCACGACTATAGAGTTGAACGATACGATACTCCAATTCCAATCCCGAAAGGCTCGCCTTCAAGGGTGGGTTGGAATAGACCTCAATATCGAGAAATCGGTGCGGAATATCGCTTTTTGGTATAGTCATTTCTGGGGCAGGGCGTCCACTGGAACGCTTATACAGGGGGGCGGCGTTCGCGCTCTCTGTGGCTAAGGGTGCAGTCACACCAGCCTCGTTGTGAACCTTCACCAAAAAGGTCCGCCAACCCTGCTGCATCAGTTCCTTGTCTACTGGACCTTCCTTCACCTTCACACGGCTTTCAGGATTGATATTGACACCAACTAAACAGTATGCGTCAAGAATCTTTTGAATGTCAACGATCGCCTGTGCATGGTCATCGGAAACCAAGGTTCCTTGGATTGCTGAAAGGTCGTCTTCAGAAAGGGGTGAGCCGAGATAGTCCAACGCCTCAGTGAGTCGTTGGGTCGCTGAGGCGAAGGGTTGAAACTCCACTTCAGTGACGAGACTCAGTTCATCGGTGAAACCTACGGAGATAAAAACTGAAAGCAACATCCAACTGATAAGTATCAAGTAGAGCGGACTGTCGATTCTTTTTTTTCCAAGAGTGTTATATCGATTCGGTATCCATCGCATGTGGCATTCCTGTTCCTAAAAACCTATGCTTTTCGGTACGTATCTATGGAAAGCAATAGACTTTTAGAGGGATCCTACCCCCTGTTACGGACACCGTCGTGTCCTAAGCCTGCCTACATCCAACTCAACCTGCTACGTGGCAGAAGATATAAGCGACTTGCTTGCACCAAGGTTCGCGGTGCAAGGACGAACCGTCAAAGCACGTGCGACATTCTTAATGAATATCCCACGTGCGCCATTCAAATCCCTATCCATCCGATGACCTTCCGATGACTTGATAACTTTAGAGCCGCCGAGGTTCGCAACAATTTCACCCGTCCAAGACACCGTTCTCGAAGTATAAGCCTCACAAACGTCTACAACCTGCACGCCGTATTCCAAAGCCTTGTGTTTCAGAAAGTCTTTGAATCTATAGTGTGAGAGCGTTAGCATCTGCCTAACAGACCTCTTTCGCAACTTCCGCGCACCTCGTTTCGTCATCTGTTGTGTCTCAAAAGTTGGGAGCAAAATGATGTCAAAGTTGGTTACGAGGAAATGGGCAACCTTCTTGTGAAGTTCATCGATAAGATTACGAATTTTGACTTTGATTTTATTCGCAACTTTCCGCAAAGCACGCCGTAGCGGGCGTTTCTCTTGCGTTGCGCGTGCGTAGAGATTATCGCAGTGTTGACACAGTCTTTGAATACGGTTGATACACTGCTGTCCTAACCAACCGAAGCGATCTTCAGAGAAAAACGTCATAAAATCACGAACACCGGGGTCAAGTGCTACGATTCTACCACTTGGTTCTCGCGTCTTTTTCTTCTCAACATAAGCCACACACAGAAAATATCTTCCGTTTTCCATGATGAGTTGAGAATCCTTGACCTCTGCATCTGTGTCACGTTCTGATACTTTACCTGTCCCTTGCGGTTTAGCCGGCAACGCTTCTGACATCTTCATCTGTCCTAAAAATCGCACATAGAACCCATTTTCTTTTAGGGAATCCGCACGAAGATAGAGCGTCTGCCGGGGGTTCTTTCTTGAACGGAATTTAACATTTTGACGCTCGCCTGTTGCCTTTGCTTTTATCTTCGCATTGCTAACTGCTTGACACGCATCCATCACGGCACCCACTTTGATCTGACGCGGTGTCTCTACATGCCATTCGGGGAGTTGGTCAAAAACAATCGGGACAAGCCCCTTGAAGTTTTTCGGGGTATCTTTCGCATCTAAGGAAACCGACACAGATTCATTGTAGACATACCGGGATGTGCCAAACCATCTATGAAGAATCGCTTGCTGTGCCACCGTGGGAAAAATTTCTATCTTCTTTGATTTGGTCACGGTATCGCCGGAGTCCAGACAGTCTACGGGAAAAGACATGCAGAATTGCGAGGAGATCGGCAGTAAGTTCCTCTTCGGGGCTATAAACAGGTTCGTCGAGAACCACGACTTCTCCACCGTTTTCTTCGACCAAGAACTGTATGACTTCGCCGCCGAAACGGGCGAGTCTATCCCGATGGGCAACAACAAGGCGGAGTTTATCACCTCGCAAGATGCGTTCCAGTAGGGTTCTAAGTCCTTTCCGTTTGAAGTTGATACCACTACCGAAGTCTTTGATGATTTCTGCTTCGGGATAGTGTTTTTGCAAGTAGGCGACTTGGGACGCAAGATCGTCTGCTGATCTCCCTTTTCCACTAACCCTGCAATATCCAACGGTAGTAATATCTGTTCAGGTTTGGGCATCTAAATATCCTTGCACATCATAACGCCTTTGTCCACCCGGTGTTCTAATGGTAGAGATTGTGCCATTCTCTGCCAAGCGTCGGAGCCTGTCTATCGAAATACCGAGAATCTCCGATGTTTCTCGTGGGGTTTTATAGTGTTTCATACTATAAGTATGCCACAAAAACACAGAAAAAACAGGAAAAACATAGAAAAAGGACTATTTAGGAACTACTCCTAATCGCTGATGGGTTTCTATCACTAATGTCGTAACTTATCATAATGTGGGACGGATGTCAAGTTCACAGTTGCCTGAATGCGGACTTTATAATAGTAAAGTCTATAATTAACATGAGTTCGACATAAGTTCGTAGGTTGGGTTGAACGGAGTCTTACTGAAAACTGCATGGAGACGAGGATTTTCAAGTTTACCAAGAACCTAAAATCACCAGAACCCGAGTGAAACCCAACGATTCTCTATTAGGTGTTGGGTTTCGCTATCTTCATTTATACGGATGGTTTATGGAAAATAGGTGTTCTCTGTAAATTGTACAGTTCTTGGTCATTTATCGCTCAACCCAACCTACGATTATACTAAAGTGACTTGTACCAAATCAATTGGACCTCATCTGGATAGTCGATATATGCAAATTGGCGAACAGTTCCGAGTTGACAATCTTGATTCGCGTAAAATCTGCAGGCGGGGACATTGATATTTTGTGTCTCAATTTTCATCAATACACACGACCTCTGTCTCGTCCAGTTTAATGAGTGATGTAGAAGTTTTTTCCCTATTCCATATCCACGAAGTTCCGGAACAACGCGAAGATCCCAAAGTGCCGCGTGATCATCTCTGTCTTCTAAGAAATTCATATTAGGCGTATTGAGTGCCACAACTGCACCACCAACCCTTTTATCTTCAATAAATGCAAACAGAATCCCCCAACGTGATATGTCCCATCTCCGCCAGCGAACTGGTCCCTCATCATAGTCGTAGTCTTTAACCCAAGGGGATGCGACTTCTTCTTCGTTTAAGCTGAGACCACCCAAGCCGTTGGCACCTATGAAATTGATTCTCAAAATGCTCCGCACTTCAAAGGCGATTGGAACGGAACTGTACGCCTCAAGATCATCTGGCGTCTGTTCGAGGATGCGCACTTCGATATCTTCATTGGTATTCATTATTTAATTTCTCTCCCTTATGAGTTGTGATGGACATACTTCATTGCACATATCATGTTACATGATAGTCCACACCATACTGCACCAAACCTAATCGTTGGGCCACACCTTGAGAAGCCACATTATCCCACGAAGTACTATAGAGGGGAATGCGGTTCAGAGCGCGAACGGCAAGTGCCCAAGCCGCGACAACCGATGTTGCATATCCACGCCGACGATGATCAATCAGCGTATCAACGCCTGCTTCATGTGCATGGGACGATAAGCGGACACTTCGGCAAATTGCTACCGCCTGCGAATCCTCTATGACCCCTAAATACGGCTGTGAACTATTGAGTGCCGACACCATTTCGGCAAAATCTTCCTTTAGAAGTCCTGTATTTTCACGTGATAGTCGGATAACATTTGGTGGGGATGTAATGTGTTCAGGAAAGCGGTAAGCGGGTCCGATCCAGACCCGTTCAATCGGTGCATGACTTTGAAGAATATCCTCGAATTGCCTACGGTTTCTTGGAATTTTCTGGGAATTCACAGGCATCGGTTCAGCAGCAGCGACTTCCTTCAGTTGCGCAACCACATTATCCGGAAGGTCGTGCCGGAATCGACAGATTGAACCTTCATTGGTATGTCCGAAGAAAAAACGAGGTGCTGGTTTTCCATCGCCGTTGGGTTCGTTGATACGTTGAAGGTATGCATTCTCATCCTGCGTGAATAGCACCTCAACCTGTATTTTCATCAGCTGTCTGTCAGATACATGTTCTCTCATGGAGCAGATAACTCTCCAGTATAATGAATGTTCCGCTTAAGCTGTTCCTCTATGCCTGCTAACACTTATTGAAGTCCACTAAAGCATTTAGGTACGCGGTTGTGGATTCGCGCAAGCGTTCAATCCGCTCTTTGGGAATAGGTCCGCTATGTTCTTCAATACACAAATCGGATATGACGCGGATACCTACGTATTTGACGTTGTTAAGCGCACAGACATCTACAATTGCCGATGATTCCCAATTCACTGCAACGGCACCACTCTCTGTAGCAATTTTGTCCCTCACTTCGCGGTTGTATACGTCCATATCTCCGCAAATTACAGGGGCTTTTGTAAGCGTAACGTTAGGATCTGTTGATAGGGTGGTTGCGAATTGGCTTATTGAAGACCCAGAAGCCTGAAAGAGACGCGCTCTCCATTCATCTTGCTCACGCTGAATCTCTGATCGGTTCGGCACGTCGTGTTCGGAGACACCGGTAATCACGACAACATCTCCGATATCCAAGGTATCGACCAATCCACCGGCAAACCCGAACTCAAAGAAGGTATCTACCTGATATGTGTCTATTATCATTTGGCACATCGATGCCGCACGCACTTTGCCCATACCCGACTGCATGACAACCCATTTTTTATCTCCATCCGACCATTCAAACTTCAATCTACTGTTCCAATCGACCGAATCACCAACCTCCTGACCCAAGACGTTCAGAAGTGTATGCGTTTCATCGGCGTAAGCCGTCATGATACACAGTTTGGCACTCACAAGTTTTACTCCGTAATTAAATGAGCGATGCTTGTGATTGAAACTAGGTTAGGATATTGTAGGGGTATCTCAACTCCAGAATTCACCAACAGCATCGCGATTTTAGTGAATTAATTGCTTGATTTTCGAAATTCACGGTAACTTTCATACCGAGACCGTGAGATATCCCCTTTTTTCAGGGCATCTTCCACGCTACAGCCTTTCTCATAAGTATGCGTGCAAAGGTTCTTTGTACAACGCTCTCGGAGCGAGTTCAGCTCTGGAAAATAGCGATCCATCAAGCGCGGCTCGATGTCCCAGAAGTTTAATTCTCGCAGTCCGGGGGTATCGGCGATAAAACCGCCGAAATCCAAGTTGTAAAGTTGGGTTGCAACGGTCGTGTGTCTTCCGCCCCGTCTCGGATTCACTGCGTTCGTTTTCAGTTTCAAGTTGGGCTGGATGGCGTTTAGAAGCGAAGATTTTCCGACCCCTGATAATCCAGTGAATGCCGAAATCTTCCCTTTCATCCACGCTTTCAAGTCCTCGATTCCCTCGCCGGTCGTTGCGCTTGTAAGGATTGTCCGATAACCGATGTTTTGGTAAACTGTGGCTATCGAATCCACCTCCGATCGGTTTTCGAGCATGTCGATTTTATTGAAACAGATAAGGGGTTCAATGCCTGATGCCTCGGCGATAACAAGGAATCCATCCAGCATTCGCTGCCAAATTGGTGGTTCTTTTACGGAAGAAATGATAATGAGTCCATTGAGATTCGGAATGAGAATAACCCTTTTGGATTGTGTCCCTTTTCGTTTGTATTGACTCTTACGTCGCATAACGGCTGCAATCGTGCCGTGCGTTTCATCAATCACCTGAATTTTGACGCGGTCACCAACATAGACCTGCTGATTTGTGCTAAAAGCATCTCGTTTTCCGCGTAGCGTGCATTGATATTCATCCGTATCGCACTGCACGATGTAAACACCGTTGCTCGCACGCATCACGATACCTTCGGGAAGTCCGATCAACTTTTCGTTGTCAAAGAGATAACCTGTCCGTTTGAGGAGTTCCTCGTCCGGTATAATGCGTGCGGCTTTGATCGCGCTAAGCCGCCTGACCCGGTCTTTGACGAGCATCTTCTCTGATTTGAGCAACAATGCCACAACGATGGGTTTGTCTGCGTCGTTATCGAGGGCATTTTCTGCATCTCGAATCGCTGGATTCATACCGAGATAAACCCTGCTGTACGTGGCACGCTCCCGCCAGTCAAAAGCCGAGTAATCGCCCGCGATAATCTTTTTGGCTTCACTTAAAGTTGTGCCTGCGTAAACAGACATAGCCATTATGTTTCAATTACCTCTGTTTTGTCTACCTCAAATCACCGCGGATTTTCGCGAAGGATTCAAAGAGACGTTCGTTAAAACTATGATAATCTTTCACCTACATATAATTTTGGATGCACTTTAGGAGGCATCATGTAAACGATTCAAGGTTCTTTCGCGGCAACCCACCTAACATTGTGAAGATTCAGATGAAGGTTGCTATACGAGATTTCATGGAAGCTGTAAAAGACTTCGATAGCGTGTCCCGGACGTAAAATCTAAAAAGTAATCTAATAAAAGTTTAACCCAAAGATTTCCAAGAAAATCACTTTAAAAAATTAAAAGGCTACAAAACGATAGAATTCAAGTTGTGTGCTGATTTTTCTTGACGTGTTTCAGGAAATTGGTTATTCTTTTGATGAGTGAAGGATTGATCGAATGCAGTAGAAGGACCCATTGAATCATTTTATTCAGGACGAGGAGAATACCAATGAAAACGTATCGTGCCGCTGTTATCGGTTGTAGCCGAATGGGTGCATTTATTGATAACGAAGTCCCTGATTACGAAGCGATTAAGTTACCGTATTCCCATGCCGCAGGCTTTTTTGCCGAAGAACGAATTGATCTTGTCGCATGTGCGGATCTGCGTCCAGAAGTCATGGAACATTTTGGAAACCGATATAATGTTCCAAAGGCGAATCAATACACCGATTATCGTGATATGCTTGAAAAAGAACAACCTGATATTGTCAGTGTTGCCACACAACCCGAGCATCGCGCAGAGATTGTTGTTTACGCAGCAACGCACGGTGTGAAAGCCATCTATGCAGAAAAAGCGATGGCAGCTTCTATGGACGAAGCCGCGGCGATGGTATCTGCGGTAGAAGAAAACAATGTTGCCTTTAATCTCGGCACAAATCGCCGATGGCATACGGGTTTTGACAAGATGAAAGAGGTCATTGACAGCGGTGAAATTGGTAAGTTACGCACCTTGATTATCTATTCAAACGCTACACTTTTCAACTCAGCCAGCCATCACTTTGACCTAATTTTACGTTTGAATAGCGATATGCCTGCGAGTTGGATCACAGGTTATCTTCCACAAGGCGATTCGGTGTTTGATGGAGATGAACTGCGAGTTGATCCGGCTGGCGGTGGAACAATCCAGTTTGAAAATGGTGTGACGGCACATGCCCTGCTAACGCCACGTGGTAGTGAATGGGAAGCAATTTGTGATGGCGGAACCGTTACATGCTGGAATAACGGTTGGCAATGGCATCTCCGTAAACAGCAAGATGTACCGGGGTGGAGGACCTGTCAGGTACCTGAAACCTTTCCTGAATTTGAAAATACCAGTAGCACAGCCAACTTGGTTAAAGATCTGGTTCACGCATTAGATACAGGGGAACCGACCCGAGGCGGCGTCCGATGCGCGTATGCGAGCACTGAACTGATTTTTGGCATAATTGAATCACATCTACACAACGGTGCGCGTATTGAGCTTCCGTTGACAGACTCAAAAGTCCGTTTACAAAGAAATCCAACTGCGAGACAGCCGCGCGTCGAATAACCATAGCAAACTTGGAAATATACGCCTTCAGAGGTATTCGATTATCAGTTGTTAGTCGTCGGGGTTGGAAACCCTCCCACAAGTGTTGCCGCAGTCTTAAGTGAGTCGATACAGAGATTCACACCTATAATGGTATTATCGCGAACGGAAGGTCGTTCCTACAACGGACGCGCGTCGAATATCGTCCAATTCTTCAGCACTGAAGACTTCTGCAAGGTAGAGGTTCCGATATTCCTCGGAGACACTCTGACCGAATATCATCAGATCGTCCGTGTTAATGGTCACCGGCACACCGTTATCAAATAAGATACGGATCGGATGTGAGGCGAGATCCCGCGCTGCGTCTAACATCACGTTGCTCGTTGGACACACGTTCAGTTGTATCTCATTCTCCACAAGCCAACGCATGACTTCGCTCGATTCTGCGGCACCGATGCCGTGTTGGACCTCGTCCAAGTCCAAGACTTCGACAGTTCGTCGAACCTCTTCCGCACCGCCAAACTCTCCAACGTGTGCTTTGAGTTTCATCCCCGCTGCGCGTGCCTTTCTGTATAAAGGCTTCACGGCTTCAGGAGCACACGCTTCTTGATGGCTATACAGATCAATTGATTGAAATAACCCCAATTCGATTGCTTCGTGCGCCAATTTCATCCATTTTGGATCAGCAGCACACTCTCGCGCAAAACCGAGTTCAGGACGTAAATCAATTTGCGCCCGATACTGTTTAACTAACGTTTCAATAAATGAACGAAGTTCGGTCAATCCTCCTGAGTAAAACTTAAGCAACCGAATGTCGAAACTCATTTCAAGTATAACGACTCCATCTTGGATGGCATCACTGATCGCTGACACCACGATGAACTCAAAACCTTCACGGTGGTCTAAGTGAGGTGCTAATGCCTCGTCTATGTACGCGTGCATCCCCTCAAGTCCTCTCATTTTGAGGGGTGATTTGGTTAGGGGATATCCCAGCCAGCGTTCCACGTTCTCTCGACGTGTACTTAAGAAAGAATGGGAGTGAACGTCGGTTTTGGTGGCTGCCTTTATAGCGATCAAGTTATCTGTAGAGAGTGCTTCAACGAAATCCATATCTGTAATACCAAATTAAGTGAAAGTGTTCATAAATAGAGTTACGAAGTGTCAGGATAATGGGTATTCTTTACTATAAATCGAAAAACGTTCAAAGTGTATGCGATATATTATCTATTCTTCGCCGAGTGAGATGTGAAAAATCCCGCGCTCATTAATGGCAGTATAGAGTCGGTTGTTAATGACGGCGAGAGAAATAACTTCACCTAAAACTTCTGAAGAAATCTGCTTCCACTTGCCAAGGTTATCCAAACGATAGATCTCTGCATCGCTAGCACCATAAACTGTTACACCATCTATAGCACATCTGTTTATGATGGGACGCTCGCCAAAATTATCAGTTATCACATGCCAGTGTTCGCCGGTTTGTGAAGCCAAAACACCTGCGTCTGTCGCGACATAAACCGTTGAACCTACAAAGAGGATCTCGTTGAAGCGCGTGAAGCGAAGGGGTAGGCTTAGCGTAATGTCTTTCCAGTTTTTTCCGCTATCCAGCGATTGAAACAGTTGACCATCTC
This sequence comes from Candidatus Poribacteria bacterium, assembly GCA_965208635.1. Lineage (GTDB taxonomy): Bacteria > Poribacteria > WGA-4E > WGA-4E > WGA-3G > WGA-3G. The sequence goes on along the minus strand of OZ242349.1, from coordinate 1,151,906 downwards.
GCTTACCGACGTAGACGATTTCTTCAGAAATTGCTACCTTGAAACTATCTTTCATATCTGCATTAGGGTGTTTATCAGTGTTTATCAATCCGGTATCCGTCCATTTAGGATCCCCGAGTTTCCACTTGAAAAGTCTTTGTCGGTATTCCGCGTAGAACACGTTATTCCTGGCGACAATCGCTTTAATTTTCACCTCTTTTTCAGGCAGCGGAGATAATGATTCATAATCAGAGATAGAAAAGTCTTGAACTGGGATTAGCGTATTGCCGTCCGCAGATAAACGGTAAATTCGCAAGATGTGCCTTTCGGGCGAAACCAAATAAAGTGTGTTACCATCAACCATTAGCTGTGAATCGAAAGAGGTATCAACGCGTGCCCTACCCTGTTTTAAGGGTTCAGATGGAGTCTCCTCCGTAGCAAACTCCCCGGCGATTGACAGTTTTTTCCACGTCCCCCCTTCATCTGTTGATTGATAAACTTCATAGCCGGTATGGGCGTATAATCTGTTATTGAAGGCAACCAGACTGTTCGTCCTTGTTCCTACTATTCCATCCATAAATAGGTGCCACGATTTACCGCTATCAGTTGTGCGATGGATGCCGAATGCACCGGCTTTGTAAAATGTTGTCTCGTTTGCCGCTACGGCTGGAAGGCTGCTGATCGTGTGATTATCTGTGTCAACTTTGAACTCTGTCCACGTATGTCCACTGTCTGCCGAACGAGACTGTGTAGTTCCCAAGGCTAAGATCGTTTCACCGGCAGCTAAAACCGTTATGCCCGATGCATTCGCCTTCGAGTCAGATTTATCTATATACATGATTTCGGTCCATGACGCTCCCCAGTCAGCCGAATGGAAGATCCTGACTGGATGTGACTTGCTTTTCGGCACTGCTTGATCTGCTCCTATTGGCGTGAATCCGAGTCGGTAGGGACCTGTTTCAGCATGAAGGTTGTTATTAAGCACTGCCAAGGAATAGACCGTTTGTGGCGCACCGACCGGCAACTTTTTCCAAATATCTGAATTGAAATGGGGCAGGTCAGGTCCCATTGCAACATAAGCGTTGTTATTAAACACTGCCAAGGAATAGACCGTTTGAGACGCACCGACCGGCAACTTTTTCCAAATATCTGAATCGAGACGGTAGAGACCGCGATTCGTGCCAACAAACACTATTTTTCCAATTGCTGCTATGGCAGAAATCCTTTCATTTCTCAGTCCGTCATTAAGAGGGTCCCATTTTATGCCACCATCAGTGGAACGGAAAATCTGTTTATGTTGAAGTGCAAGATACATCGTAATAGGTCTCTGTGACGGATCCGTGATAATGAGTCCAATAGCATACCCCTTGGGTCGAGAGCCTATCGTATTCCACGTCTCACCACTATCATCTGAAGTAAATATCTCATCAGCAGAAACGATGTAAAGGGTTCCTTTATGTTCTGCCATCGGCATGAATGATTTATCAATCGGGATATTTGCGTTGATGTGTATCCATGTAGTCGTACCTGCTGCAAGTCTGTACATCCCTGTTGGTGAAGCAGCATACAACGTGCCTTCAGGTTCAGCAAAGATATTGTGGACTTGCCCCCCTGGTGGCGCATTTCCCTGTATCCACTGCGCTCTGGAAAATTTGGAGAGATTTTCTTGCACATTAGATGTTGAAACGTTTTCAAAGGTCTGCGAACTACCCTTCATGTTTTTGTCTGAATACGCAGCTTGTCCGACCTGATTTCGTACGTCAGGTTTCGATTCCACATCAAAAACGACAGGTGTCTCAATGATTTCAATGGTAGGTTCAGAGTGGGCCTCAAAGTTGTAGGGTCTCTGAAAACGGGCAAGATATCGGTTGCTGACTCCCAGGGTCAATATAATCACGACCACAGCCGTGCCGAAGGCAGTCCAAGGAAGTAACGGTTTTCCAGCTGGCGAAGGTGTAGGTTTCATATCGGCAATTTGCCGTTTGATGCTCTCGCTTAAACGCGCTGGTATTTGCGTGCCGCCGAGGACTTCTTTGATGAGATGTTCTTGATCGTCTTGTAAACGCTTTCGTCCACGCTGGAGCCGGCTGGTGATGGTGTTTACGGACACTCCCAAGAATCTGCTAATCTCCTTGGTCGTCATCTCACCAAGATAGTAGAGGGTGACGACAGTACGCTCACTCTCCGGCAGTTTTGCGAGTAGTTTTTTGGCGCGTTCAAGACGATACTCACCGTCGGCTGTTTCACGTCTCTCGGCTTCATAATGTGTATACGACGCATTCTCGATTTCTTTCATGGGCGTGTCCTCTAAGGATTGTATGGCAGATTTCTGTTTTTGAATCCAATTGAGACAAAGCCGATTTGCGATAACATACAGCCATCCAGCGAATTGGTGAGGATTCTTGAGCGTCGAGAGTTTTTTGTATGCTTGCAGGAAAGTGTCTTGGGTTACCTCCTCAGCGTCCTGAAAATCACCTATTTTTCGCCACGCAAGAGCGTGAACACTCTTTTGGTACTTTCGCACCAAGGCATTAAATGCTTCATCATTACCTGCCAACGTATCCTGAATGAGTTGCGCATCATTTTCTCTTTCCACCAGAAATCCCCTAAACTGTAAACTCGAGTGTCCGCACTCGACAATAGATTTAATCAGGTTTATATAATCTCATTATATAATGAACTACCAACCTATTTATATAAAAAACAGATGCTACTCAAAAACTCCCCTTGGAAATATCAAATATTATGTAGCAGCGAAGATATCCATTTCTTACAGATTATGCGAACATCATTTTCTTGGGACCAATTTATGGATTCCACCAGTAAGTCATTTTAGCGACAAGTGTAGAATCTACAAAATCTGTCCTTTCCCCTTGGGTATCGTATATTTGGTTAAAGACGAGATAGAAGTTACTACCGGGACGGTAGATATAGTTCAACAAAAAGTTCGTAGCTATAAGGTCTTGATCACTGTTCCATTGTGTGAAAAGTCTCGCAAAAAGAGCCGTGGAGAAGGAATAGGCGACATGCGCTCCAAAAACGTTGGCGTCAAATGTTTTATTTTCGAGTATGACGCGGTTAAATTCGTACTGCGGTTGAAAACGGAAACGTCCGGTCGGCCTGAAGTCCGCGGCGATCTCAAAACCGCGTCTCTCACCGTTAAAAAAGTCACCAAAATTCACAACAAACAAACCGGAAATCATTTTGCTGTCATCAGTGGATATAAGAGCCTTGAAAGAAGTGAAATTATACGCTCCGGTCGGAATAATAATTCTCTCGCGGATCTCAAAGTCCTCGTAAAGACGATCAAAGGTTCGCTGAATCTGGCAATTAAACCGCTGAAACACCTTTCCGCTTTCAAATTCACATCCGGTAACGAATCTGAGGTCTCTGGTTTCTAATTCATTGTTTCGATTGAGAATAAAGTTGGACTCTGGTCCTGTCCAGATTCGACGAATCCCTAATTGACGGAGTAAGGGTGTATAAAGGAATTCGCTGCGGATACGACGGCTCCCTCTTCGCCAGACGAATCCGGCTTCTGGGTTAAAGTTCCTACCTATGTCTGTATACGATCCGATAACACGGAAATTATTAGTTTCCGACGTGCCGCCGAAGTACAAAGCATCTTGTTCTCCTGATACATCTCCTTCAAACGTGCGAGCCCATAGCCCGCGAAGACTTAGACTATCAACAGGGCGATACACGAAATCAAATCCGCCTGCCCGGTTGTAAGTATCGGCATCCTGTTTGTTGATAGCAATCATACCAACAGTTGATCCTTTAAAAAGATCTCGTGTCATACGGAACACGGAGTAGTTTGTGCGCGGTACATCGGTTCCTTCTGCGTGAAATTTATCGGTAGATACGTTTAGCAGACCTACCCCATAAGATCCGATTTTTCCTGTAATCTTGCCGCCTGTAAGGATCGGGATAGCATGCCCATCTTCAATCCCGATGCGACGACTGTAAAAAAGCAACAAGGGTGGCGGCTGACGAAAACCCGTGCGTGGAATACCGAAATCAAACAAGGCTGCGCTTTCGAGGAAGAAAGGTCGCTTCTCGGGGAAGAAGAGACTGAAACGGGTTAAGTTTACTTGCTCCTGATCGGCTTCGACTTGGACAAAATCGGTGTTGAAGGTGGCATCTGCTGTCAGATTCGAGGTCAAACTGTACTTGATATCCAATCCAGTATCGAACAAAACATTTGTTTCATTGTGTGCTTTTCTTTCACTCACCCCCGGCAAGACATAAGGCAGTAGTTCCAAGTGTGTTTGTGGCGTAATATTCTCTAAACCTTCCAAACGACCCAGATTGGCTGTGCGATAGATAGCTCGCCATCTATATGCACTGGGCACCGGTGCCCACGTTCCTTCTTCGTAATTGCGTTGGATGCTCCGTCCAAAATTTACCCCCCAAACTATGTTGTCGCTTTTTTTAAAGCGGAGTTGGCTGAAAGGAATAGCGATCTCCGCGCTCCAATCGCTTTTATTGATTTTAGTGCGACATTCCCAGACAGCGTCCCAGTTCTCGTTTCGACTGTCTCCGTTGTCCATCACGGCGATATCTTCCATAGCACCTAATGGGTTGATGCGAAAGAAAAATCCGCTTCGTTGATCGTTGTAGGTGTCAAGGAGGACGAATACGTTGTCATTGTCAAACAGGGGAGCGTCACGACGCATTTCATCGGCTGCCATTTTGGACAAATCGTTATCGTAACAGATAAAACCGAAGTAGAGGTATTTATCATCATAAAGCACTTTAACCACCGTTCGTTGCGTCATTGGCGTCCCTTCCTCCGGTGCATATTGGACAAAGTGATCGATGCGTTGTGCTTCTTGCCAATCTGGTTCGGTGAGCTCACCGTCAATTTTGATGTCTGCGAAAGTTCGATCTGCCTTGATCCGATATTTTATCGGTTCGGTGTCCGCCGAGAGAGAATTTGAAAATAATAGCCAGCAGATAAACTGAAAAAAACAGTATATCGGCATTTTTCGCCAAAGATTGTAATACTTCGTCATAAAGAGTTCCTTTACTGATTGAAATGGGAGTTTGTGTATTCGCATAGGGGAGTATAGAACGGTAGTGCCTGTCGTTATGATCCCGTGCTCTGGTAAGCCAAAATCCCCCGTTTCCAGATAAAATAAGCCACGCCAAAGGATATGAGGGCGACAATCGGTGTAAGATATACGAAGTATGGATGAAATAGTAAACTCGATGGCTTATCAAGAAAATAAGCCGAGGGATAAAAGTTGATAAAGGCAAATGGAATTATGAAGGTAAGGAAATACTGTATAGGCTTACCGTATATGCTGACAGGATAAAGGATATACTGTTCATGAAATTGAAATGTTATGAAATTTAATGTCTGTAGATTGGTCACCCAGAATGCAACGGATGAAGTTGCTAAGTAGGCGGAAAGTTCTATCAGGAGCCCGCTGAAAACAACGACGAGGAGTATTAGCAGGTTGATAAAAGTCCAATTTAACCCCAGGGATTTGGTAGCGATCCATAGGATTACAATCCCACTTGAAAAATCCGTGATCCCACTCAGGATGATGCCGTTGGTAATGAGAAGAAACAGCGGGTTTACAGGTTTGAGTAGGAATCTATCAAATTCGCCCCGGACTATGTAATTGCTGAGTCCCCAGTAAATCTCTGGCAGGAATAGGGTGAAGAGCCCATGGGAAAGGAGTCTTAACCCTACGAGAAAAGCAATCTCTCCAAATGTCCATTCTCTGAGTGCCTGGAAGCTATCCAAGACCACCCATATCAACCCAAGATTTCCCAACTGAAGAATCAAAATATGGAATATACTCATTATAAAATTGATTCTGTATTCCATCTGGGCTTTCAGGTTAAGTTTAAAGAAAGTAAAGAAAAGTTTTATATAAAATATCATCCTTTAGCCTCCATGTGTCATGAGCTTGCGTCTTGATTTCAACCATAAAAGGCGGCTCCCCGCAAACAGGACCCCTATCCAGATGATCTGTAGAGAAATTGCGTAAAGACCCTCAATGCTTTTTATTTTTCCTATATATATGGAAAGGGGGACATGGTATATAGACGCGAAGGGAAAATAAGAGAGAACATTTCTTGCCCACTCTGGGAAGAACCAGAGCGGTATGAACGACCCTGAAAGCAGTGCTATAATGAGCCGTGTGAATCCACCGACCCCTTGATTTTGAGTCGTCCAGAAGGAAACTAAGGATACCATAAAGTCTATAAGGAAGGTAAGAAGATAACTCATACTCAGGCTAACTGCAAAGAGCGCGAGTACCCCTAAACTATCGGGGAGATAAATTTTAAAGATGAAAATGGCTAATATGAAGATCGGTCCTGAAACAATCACGTTAAAGAGAAGTCGTCCGAATGAATGCGAGAAGAGATAAAGTTGGAAATCTGTTGGTTTCATCATGTCCATTACGATTTCACCCGTTCTTACCCGACTTGACATCCAGTATGCCAAGTATACGTTAAGAATGCCGAAGATGTTTATGATTCCTCCCATGATGGCACTCATTATGGTATATGTAATCATTGAGTGGAACGAGATACCTTGTACATCAGTCGAGTTAGCATAGAGTGCCTTCCAAAACATGTAAAGCAGATAAAAACTCATAAATATTCCCACAAACCTTATCAAGAGTTCGCCTCTGTAGGCCATCCGTTCCTGAAACGACTTCTTACAAATTTCAAGATACGCTTTCATGTAGTTTTCCTTCCTCATATACATCCCGGATGATCCCATCGAGAGAAATATCCTCTATTGTGAGGTCCAATACCGGATACTTTCCAGCGATTTCTGCTATCAAATCACTAGCAGCAAATCTTTTTCTATCAAACTTTATAGATGCCCTAATACCTTCTAATTGGATTTCTAGTGCCCCATCGACTTCCAATCCATCAGGTGGTTCCTTAAAGTCAATTAGGAGTGTGCTTTCTGTCCCAAATCTTCTTCTGATTTCATCTATGGAACCATCGTAGATGACTTTGCCATGGTCGATTATCATTATCCGATTGCAAAGTGCTTCTATGTCCAACAAATCGTGGGTTGTGAGAATGACTGTCGTTTTTCTTTCAATGTTTATGTCCTTGATGAATTGCCTAATTCTTTCTTTGACAACCACATCAAGCCCAATTGTGGGTTCATCCAAGTAGAGTATGTCAGGGTTATGAAGGAGTGACGCCGCAATATCTCCCCGCATTCGCTGCCCTAAGGATAACAGTCTGACGGGAGTATTAATAAACTCGTCTATATCAAGTAGTTCTGCGAAAAGTGCAATATTGTCCCGATATATTTTCTCTGGCACTTTGTATATGTGCCTTAGAAGTTCAAAGGACTCTATAAGTGGAAGATCCCACCAGAGTTGCGTCCTCTGTCCGAAGACCACGCCGATATGCATTAAATTCCGCTTCCTATCCTTTGTCGGAATAAGACCACATACTTCAATTATCCCACTTGTTGGGTATAGAATGCCTGTAAGCATTTTTATCGTTGTGGACTTTCCCGCACCATTCGGTCCAACGTACCCGACGATTTCTCCTTGATTGATACCAAAGGACACACCATCCACGGCATTTACAGTGATATATTCCTTTGTGAAAAGGGTCTGAATTGAGCCGATGAACCCCTTTTTACGTTTGTAAGTTTTAAAGGTTTTGTATAGGTCCTCTATTTTTATCATCTGCATTATTCATTTCCTTTACCTTTTTGAACACCTCGAGGTGTCGCTGACGGTCTTTTTCCACGAGAAATCCTTTGATCTCTCAAGTCCTTATACCTTATAGCTGGGTCTCCGTGAGGCTCGGACTCAGGAAAACCTTTTCCAAAAACTTAATTTTCTGCCCAACCATCTTCTTTATATCCATAAGCAGGTAGAGTCGTTCTTCCATCAGATGTCGATTTCTGAAATTCAAAGATTCAGCACGTTTGTACCCCTGGGCACTTAATTATTAAAGACAAAATTTTGGAATGGAAAACGTGCATCTTGGAAAAAAATATGGATTTTTTGGAATTGTTCGGTAAGATAAGTTCCTCAGACACAGTAATTTCCCGATCGCTTGTGTTTCAGAAAAACGAGACGGCACGTTGGGGTTGCTTTTTGCAATACAATAGTAAATTTGGGAAATCTGTGAACTGCCAAAAAAAGCCTTGTGCTGCCGGGACCGGTGTGCATAAGGCTTCGACGGGATTTAAAATGAAAACGATAATCTTCAATCTATATTTCGATCAAATATATGTCGGAAACAGTACTAAAACTAAAGATCTACACCCTCCCCCGTAATAGTTTCTTAAAGTCTGTGCGATTCGTCCAAATTGATGCAGAATATAGGAAGTTCACGGTTGGGAATGCTGGCAGATTTTCTTGTACCGATTATCGAACCTCCCGCTGAGCGATAGAATCGTTCGGCGTTTGGATCTCCTTGAATAATCATTTTCTCGTATCCGAGTTGCTGTGCTTTTTCTTGCGCGTGCATCATTAGTTTTCGACCGTAGCCTTTTCCAATGAAATCAGGTTCAACGAATAAGTAACTCAACTCTACTTCGGGGGCAGAAATGTGTTCTAACGAATAAAACCCTATGATGTCTCTTGAGTCTTCAAGCACAAAGGTAGGATTGTTCTCAATGTGGTGCTCGTCAACCGTGAGTTCCTCAAGGCATGCCTGCATAAATTGGTCAGAATAACCCCAATATGACTTGGAACGGAATGCGAGTTCGCTCAAATGTTCAACTTCGCTCGGTAGAGCCTGTCGGATTTGCCATTTCTGTGTATCAGACACAGTTCATTTCCCCTTTACACAATTAACTAAAGCGAGAGAGATGCGCACCGAATATCGTCCAATTCTTGCGCGCTGAAGACGCCAGCGCGGTAGAGATTCCGATACTCTTCAGAGACACTCTGACCGAATATCATCAGATCATCTGTGTTAATTGTTACTGATATACCGTTATCAAACAAGGCGCGAATCGGATGCGAGGCGAGATCGGACACGCCGCTCAACATCACATTGCTCGTTGGACACACGTTCAACTGTATCCGGTTCTCCGAGAGCCACCGCATGACTTCAACCGATTCCGCAGCACCGATACCGTGTTGAACCGCGTCCAAGTCCAAAACTTCGACCGTCCGTCGAACCTCTTCTGCATCCCCAAATTCCCCAACGTGTGCTTTGAGTTTCATTCCTGCGGCGCGTGCCTTTGTAAATAACGGTTTCATAACCTCAGGTGGGCACACTTCTGGGCGACTATAGAGATCAATTGATTGAAATACCCCGGATGCTACCGCCTCATGTGCTAAACGCATTAGTTTCGGATCGTCAGCGTTTCCACGGGAAAAACCGAGTTCTGGACGTAGATCTGCCTGTTCTCGGTATCGTTCAACTAACGTCTCAATAAACGCACAAAGTCCAACCACCCCGTCAGGATAGAACTCTGCCAGACGGATGTCGAAACTCATCTCAAGCATAACAACGCCATCCCGGACTGCATCGTCCATCGCTGACACCCCAACGAATTCGAAGCCTTCACGGTGTTTTATGGGTGCTGTTAAGACCGCATCCGCATACGCCATCATCTCCTCAAGCCCACTCATCTTCGGAGGCGGTTTCGTTAGAGAATGACCTATCCAACGTTCAACATTCTCTAATCGCGTACTGAAAAATGCATGACAGTGAACATCGGTTTTAGGAGCTGCTCTTATAGCGTTTAAGTTATCTGTGGAGAGTGCTTCAACGAAATTCATACAATTTCTTCATCTGGAGGTGTGTGGAACTCTCATCGACGATTAAAAATCCCAGCCTCTGATAGAAGGCGGTACCGCGGGTGTTGACCTTTAGCACCTGAAGTGCTACAGACTTTTCCTCAAGTCTGGCATCATCAACAATACGCATCATGCAAGCAGAACCGATGCCTTTCCCTTGGTATTCGGGAAGAATGAAGAGTTGGTTAACTTTAAGGGTGTCAGGAGTGCTGGACGTTGACAAGAAACCGACATCTGTCCCGCGAAACTGGATAATGCAAACATCCTGTGCAGCAAACCGTCTATTATGTAGTTCCCTTTGGTAGTTATCATCCCAACCCCATACCTGTTCTACATATTCTCGGAACGCCGCCTTCTTTACGGTAAAAACGAATTCGCTGTCACTTGTATGTGCCTTGCGAAAACTTAGCTCTTCCACGGCAAAACTCCACTTTTCGCATGGGATAGTACCTATACTTCTTTCTTCGCGACAATAGCAAAACTTACATTGTAAGCCATCTCGTGTGTCCAACTCCCCGGTGTTGCGGTGATGTCTGGCAGGGTCCAAGCACGTTCCTCAACCCGCTCAATCCGAAAACCGTTGTCCACAAGGCCATTGAATATATCGCCAAGATAATGTCGAAAGTCGAACGCGCCGTCTGAATACCTATAAATACGTTCAGAATACGGTTCAGTGACGCGATAGAATTCACCATCCCACTCCAAGGAATGGTTGGCGGGATTGCCGAAATCTACACGGTACCGACCCCCTGGACGGATGATCCGTGATACGCCTCTATAAATCTCATGAACGGATGGCACCCAACTCATGGAAGGTCCCTGGTAGACGAGGTCATACGACGCATCTTCGATTGCGGATAAATCGCGAATATTGAGGCAACGCGTTTTCACTTGATAACCATAATGTCTCGCGGCAGTAATGTCCCCGTCAAGTTGACCTTGTGTAAAATCAATCACGGTCACACGGGCATCAAGCAGACCGAACACTGCCGATTGTTGTCCGCCACCTGCGGCGAGACACAACACGTCTTTGTCCGCGACATCTTTGAGTAGGTAAGCAGGATAAATTTGATAGAGATGATATGGAATCGGGTCAAGTTGACCTTCAGTATATTGCAGAATATCATCTCGTTCAAGGTCGAGCCATGGCACGGTAAAGCCGTTCCTCTTCAAAACTGCGGCTTCCCAATGCGCTCGATTGGCAATAGTGATTTCGTCATTCATAGAGTTTCACAGTAAGATCTCCAGAGATACACTTCAACTGGATTCATCTATTGATAAATATGATCCTGCTCCATTTATAGAAAGATCGGCTCTTTCATGAGGTAGATGAGTTTTAACATAGTCATCTTCTTTCGGCATCCAATCCTGTTCCCAAATAGTGCGTGATTTTTGACCATCTCGCGCAATGCCACGTGCAAGGCGGATGGCTCTCGGACACTCCACCCATATTTTCAAATCGTATAGATGCGCTAACTCACGCCGCGTCGTATAGACACCTTCGACAAGTACCACATCGGGAGCAGAAATCGTCCGCCATTCGGCAAGAACGTCTGTCTCCCAATCGTACCGTTGGTAATGTGCTGACCGCCGCTCTCTAATAGGAGTGAGCACCTGATCACGTAAGCGCTCCCATTCAAAGTCGCGACCAATTACCTTCGCTTGTTGGTTTTCACGTTGATGAGAAGGGAGATAGAAATCATCATGCTTGACGACTGCTACGATCCACTCCAGCGTTTTTAGTTGTTCTTTCAACAATCGCGCCAAGGTGCTTTTTCCAGCACCGCCAAGTCCATCAATAGCCACAAGCAGATGCGTTTTTTGATGTTGAAGCATCTTCAAACAATTGATAATGTTTGCGAGCGACTTGAAATCCACGGCTCCGGTTCCCTTCTGTTGAGATCCAGACGAATCTGCCATGTCTGCGAAGTAATTATACCATCACACTCTCTATCCACGCCTCATCAATTTCGAGACCAAAACCGGGGGCATCCGACGGAGCAACATAGCCATCTTTGATGACGGAAGTGCCGGGCAACTTGACCATCTCTTCGAGAGGGACACCGGGGGCAGAGATACCTTCAGAGCGTTCACCCCACGTGATGGCGGGCATCGCAAATGCGAGGTGCTGACCGTACGGATAGTTCATTCCACCGTGTGTAATTACGCTAATCCCACTTGCCTCAGCAATGTGGCAAATTTTTGCCGCCGCGGTAATACCACCACACCACAAAACATCTGGCTGGAAGATGTCGACCAGCCGTCGTCCTGCCGCCTCCGCAAAGACGGTTGGCAGATACCAGTGTTCTCCTGTCGCAAGTGTTTGCCAAGGGAGACGTTGGCGCACTGTCTCGTACCCAACAAAATCATCGGCACGGATGTAGTCCTCCATCCACTTCAACCCGTAAGGCTTCATCGTTTCACAAACACGCACGGTATGCTCTATGTCAAAACCGGTCCAAGCGTCCAACATCAGGTCAACGTTATCGCCAATCGCTTCCCGTGTCGTTGCTACCAATTCTTCAAGTTTGCCTAAGCCTTCTTTTCCTTGCTCTGGACCCCACGGTGTGAAGAGTTTTGTCGCTTTGAATCCGAGTTCCATATACCATTCCTGATCGAAGCCGGAGGCGTAGCAGAAAATCTTTTCTTTTTGCGGTCCGCCGAGGAGTTCGTAAACCGGTCGTCCCAAAATTTTGCCCTTGAGATCCCACAACGCACAATCCACCGCACTGATGGCGTAACTCGTCAAGCCGGTTGCGCCGAAGGCAGCTGACAATCGCACCATCATATCCCATATTTTTTCAGTCGCCATACAGTTTTCGCCAACGAGGAAGGGGGCGAAGTGGTCTGAGATGATTCGGGTCACGGGACCCCCGTAAAGCGAGAGACCGAAACCCCAAGTCCCATCTTCTGCCGTTATAATGCAGGCAGGACGCTTCCATTCCGAATAGGAGACATGTCCCTCTTTCCTGTTGAATGACGGATAGCGCGTAATGGGTCGGTTTAATTGATATGTTCTCGACCGACTCGGTGTGCGCGGCGTTGTTGTCGGTTTTGGGTTTAGTTCGATTTCTACCACGCGAATTTCTTTAATTTTCATAAAATCTCCTTGCTACATCGGATAAAACTATAAACCTAATAACTCCACTAATTATGGCAATTTAGGACTTCAAAGAATCACAACTCTGAACATTCAAGTTTAATATACACCATCTTCAGAGGAATCACAACGGAGAAATTCGTGAGACAACAGATTTTGCTTGTATAATGACTTCCAAATACGCTGAGAAAGGGTCAAATTTGTGAAGTCTATACGGATCAAGCATCTTTGGACTGTCCTATCGAATTCCTGATCCGTTGATAGGTACGCCCAATTTCAAAAACGAGAAGACCAAACTCAATTTTCTCTGTAATCACATCATCGTCTGTCTGATAGTACTTCAGCACCCCATCAATAATCTTTTTGGCGACAATACCATCGGGGGGCAAATCTGAATACATCTCTATGGCAAACTCGGACAGATCTATCGCTGGATCGTGCAGCAAGGCATCAGCAAAATCAATAATGGCGAGTTGTTCAAGATTTTCCTGTAGAAAAAATAGGTGGTTTATTTGGAGATCGGTGTGAACGACAGTCCACCTCTGGTCTAAGGATCCCTGTAGGTTTTCCAACTTGTCGTCCCATCGATTTGTGTCGATTTCTGCAGCATTTTCTGCAATAAACGCGAGTTGTTGCCTGGTGCTCCGAAGTGCCACTGCGAAAGGATCGGTAGCGCGTGGGATGTAGTCTAAAACCTCATCTGGAAATTTGTGTCTGTGCAGAAAGGTGAGAGATGTACCGAGAGATTTGCCAAAGGATTCTAATTCTCTGGCGGTAAATGTTTCAAGTGCTTCTATGGGTAGTGAAGAACCGTTGATTCTTGAAAACATCGCATAGAAACCCTTGTCGTGCGCCATGATCGGTTTAGCTACAGTGAAAGGCATCGACAATGCGTGCAGGTATTCTGTGAGTTTAACTTCTTTTAAAAGCCTGGCTCGGTAGGCGTTGCGCGCAACTTTGAGAATAGCATCGTCGCGGTAGTAGAAGGTAAAATTATCACCACCCCGGTGGCGTTTGGATATAGGTTTTAGATCTTCAATAGATATATCTGTAGCGAATTTTTTAAGAAAATCGCACACATTTTCTGCTGTAATCTCAGTTGTTTGATTCATTAGTGTTGTATCAACCTTGAAATGAGGGTTTAGGTGTCTCAGGTTTCCCCTAAATCTCTACCTGTAGGAGCGAGCTGTGCTCGCGATGTTTATCTCTATATCGAATAAGCGAGAACAATAGTTGCGCTCGCGTTTGAATGAAGGCAAACCTTACGAAATTTAACCAGTTCCGTCCATCAATTAGAGTTCAGCAGACTTGATATTCCCAAAGATTCGCTCTAACACCCCTCGCACTTCCTGATGTTTTTCGTCCGTATGTGAAATAGCAGGTGTTCGGAGGCGGTGGTTCGGATAGAGACTGTGAAGATGAAGTGCCGATTTGATGCTCGGTAGCCACTCCAATTTCGTTGCAGTCTTGAGCCAAGGTTCCTCATAACGGAACACAATCTCCTTGGCAGCATCGTCGTGTCCTGTGGTCAAAGCATTATAGAATTCCAATGCAATGTCCGGTCGGAACGGAGCGATGGTACAGAGATACGCCGTTGAACCGATCGGGTAGCCGAACATGAAATTGCGCATCTGTCCACCGCTGACCACCGCAAAATTCTCGTCAGTGGTTGCACGAATGATGTCATAGTAAGCATAAAATGGGTGACCATCGTTCTTGATGCCAACCACTTCTGGGCGTTTTGCTAACTCAGCAACGATATCTACAGGATAAGGGTCTTGCCATGCTCCCCAAACCAATAAAGGCATCGGCGCGGCGTCCTGAACGCTATCGAAATAGCCAACAATAACCTCGCGCTTCACCCCCAACCCGGGATGAATCTGGACCTTGACAGCGTCTACGCCCGCAGCGTCGCAGTGTTTCAAAAACTCTCGGCACTGTCCCGGATGCCACCAACCTGTTGAAGCGATAAACAAAGAGCGACCCGATATTTCTTTTGCCAGTTCTGCGGTCAACTGCCAAATTTCTTCGTCCGTTAGGCTACAGAATTCGCTACTACCATACGTGAGGAGGATCACCGGAACGTTCTGATCGCACAACCAATTGACGTATTTCCGCATCGCACCTATATCCAGCGAATCATCGTCACCAAAGCAGACATTCACCGGCACGACGGGACCTTTCAACTGTTCCAGCACACGAATTGCTCGCTCCATAAAAACTCTCCTTGGTCTGTTATCAGGGCAATTTTGGGATGGTTGGGCTTGAAACGCTCGAAAGTATAGGCACAGGAAACTTACGCATTATGGCGGCACTCCCGGTAAATGACAGATTTCCTCAAAAAATTCAGGAATTGTCAACAAACCCGCAGTCCATAAAAATGCTCTATCTCGTTCTGTGAGTTCATTTAGACATATCCACGCAACGTCCACAAGAACCTGATTTCCTTTTAGTTCAGGATCACTCCCCAAGGACACTACCTGTGTGCCTATTTCTATCAAATAAGTGTAGTATTGATCATTAGGCGCAAAAGTGACAACAGATGTTGGACGGATTATAGTGCCTTCGACACGGCACTCTTCCCGAAGCTCTCGCAGCGCGGCTTGTTCTGGCGTTTCATCCGCTTCAATGCGTCCGCCGGGGAGGCACCACCACTCTTCCCCTTTGTGACGGTGTTTGACCATTAGAATCCTTTTCTGTTTATGAACGAGGCACTGCGCACGTGACATTCACAACTCCTTGATCGGGTCACAATTTTAGAATGTGACTATACATGACCGCATTGCCATCTGCCCAAAAATCTTTCAAAACAGCTTCTAATCGAAATCCTCGTGATTCATAGAAACCGCGACCTTCCTCGACTTAACGACCTATCATTTCGGACTGTCGTCTAAAACCTTGAAAATCGGCACAATCGATGGCTCGATAGAAGTCGTCCGCCTCGCCTGTCGACAGCAGATCAAGCCTCGTCGTTGGCACAAGACCCTGACAGACATCAACAAGTAGCCTGCCCAATCCAAGCCGCCGGAATTCGCGACCGACCAGAAGTTCGCACAAGTAGGTCGTGATCCGTGTGTCCGTGATTGCCCGTAGAAAACCCGCCAACTTCCCATCAGTGTCCACAGCAACAAGGGTGGGCCAGGAATTCTCCCAAGCTTCCAACGTCTCCTTAGGTCTCAATTCAGGGGTCGTCCACCCTTCAGCACTCGAAAGGGTACACACAGCGTCAAAATAGTTCGGCGACCACGCTTGAATCGAAAAAGACGCGGGAATATCAAAACGAGCCAAGACCGCGTCAAGTTGAGATTCCGCTCTGCTCCATGCAGGAGTTGCGTTGTAGGTATTCATCGGTGCTCAAGTTCACGATAGGCTTTCAACAACGCCTCTTGAACGTTTAGAAATTCAAGGTATCCGGGTGGTAGTGGATATTTTGTAGCGTCAAACGACGCAAACGGGTTGTCAATTTTCCGCCTGGCAAAGGCATAAAGTGCTTTCTGTTCCGATGTCGCTTCAGTTACCTGTTCAAACGGAATACCACAATCATTTTGCCATAATTCCGGTTCAACTGCATCAATCATTTCCTGAATCGGTGAAATCTGCTTTCCAAATTTTGAATTCAGAAAGCAAGCCAACCTCTTGGCTTGTGCGCGTGGCTGACGCACAATATCTTCGTAGCCAAGAAAGAGTCGGTGTTGTGCATCTTCTGTGTGCTGTAAGATAAGTGTCATTATATGCTGCCAACGGAGCAAGTTCATTGCCACGAAGGAGATACCGACTTTCATATTGGATGGCATAATGAACTTCTGCCACGATACTGCCGTGTTAAGAGGATTGCGAACTGTGATTATGTAAATCGCATCGCTCCATATCTGTTTCCAAAACGGCAAAAAATGGCTAAGTGCTGGATCTTTCCAAAACCAAGGAGCTCCTGTGTCCATTTCAGCCATCAGGTCAGTGGCTTTCTTTCTAAACGCAGGGTCAGTGGTTTTCTTCTCTATTCGCTGTTGGAAGTCGAGATCCCACCAAGTCGCCCCAGCATCAAACTCCCCTAACTCAGCAAGCAGACCCCATAAGGGCAAGAATTCCCAATAGCCTCTCGGAGCATGTACATCAGCCTGATGTAACTTTTCGGAGGGACCCGCATACGCCCCCCATCTGTGTAACATCTCAGCAACGACAGATGTCCCGCTGCGCTCAACACCCAGCACAATAATAGGAAGACTGTCGGAACTGTGCATTCAAGGACCTCTCAAATTTACCAATAACACCTATTGACCGGAATTTGTTGATGATTCGTTGACTGCGGGGAGCACATATTCATTCACAATTTTGAATGCCTGATTCGCAATTGAGGAACCGTAGTTACCACCTGTAAAAACGATGACCATGTATATATCTGGGATCACGAATATAAACTGGCCTCCGTTACCTTTGGCAACGTAGCCTTTGAGCGTTCTGCCTTGGAAGGAAAAACTGTCGAGCCACCAACCAAATCCATATCGCTCGTTTTTAAAATGCGGTGTCGTAGACTCGCTGACCCAAGGAGCAGAGACGATCTGCTGGTCCTTCCATCGTCCGTGGTCAAGATAGAGTTGTCCGATTTTGGCCATGTCACGCGGGCACAGCAACAATCCTGCGTGAGTCTGCGGTAACCCGTTCGCCGTTCGCCACCAGTCATGACGATCGATTCCCAACGGACGAAAGAGATACTTCTCTGCGAACTGGTCCACGTGCATACCTGATACGTTCTTGATTACACCGGCGAGAAGGATCGTACAACCGCTATTGTAATTGAAACGCGCGCCGGGTTCGTCCGATATCTCTTTTGACAGCACATATTCTATGAAATCGGAACTGTTCTCCATCTGCGCTTCAGAGTTGGGTGAATCGGGCTCTGACTGATGTGCGCCAGATTGATCCCATTCAAATCCTGCCGTCATCGTCAACAAATGTTTCAATGTTATCCTGTTTTTCTCCTCGGTCCGGTAGTCGGCATATTCTGGGAAGAATTGAAATATAGGTACATCAACGGACTTGATATATCCGCGGTCAATAGCAATGCCGATTAACGCTGACGTAACGCTCTTTGAAACGGATCGCAGGTCGTGTAGTGTGTTTTCATCGAACTCGATAAATCCTTTTCGTCCATCGATGCCAGCGAAGTATTCCTCATATACCAAGGTCCTATTTCGGATGATTAGAAGGCTATGAATATTCTTGTAGTCTTGGTTTCGTATATGGTTTGTCGCCTCGATAATCGACGCAGGATTGAGACCGGATGCCTCAAGGGTCGAGACCTCCCAAGTGTTGAACATTAAAGATCCTTCTGTGGATTGCCTCGATCCACAACCACTCAGGAATAAGACAGAGCAAAGGAATAGGACCAGCATGCTTGACTTCAAAATGGCCAAGTAGATTGTTTTGAGCATTCGGTAACCTGCTCTCCTTTTAGTAAGTTAGACTGGAACTCCCATACAGACTAAATCATGCGATTTTTCTTGCACGAAACCGTTTTTTACTGTATGATAAGGGCTTATGAAAATGCTGTTATTTTTTGGGATTCTGTTTGTTTAAAGTATAGCATCTTAGGCTGTTTTTCTCTATCAAAAACAGAATGGAATGTAACATAAGGAGGCAAGAAGTGCGATATAGAGTGAGTGTTATCATAGTTTTAACCGTTGCCGTGAGTCTCTGGTCTACAGGCGCGTTCGCAGCGGATCTGACGGAAGGACTCGTTGGTTACTGGCCCCTTGATGGGAACGGAAAGGACGAATCCGGTAACGGAAACGATGCCAAATTAGAAAAGGGCGCGAAATGGTCTGACGACGGTTGGGTGAACGGTGCCGTTGATTTTGATGGGGGTGGTGGACACGTCGTTGTCGATGATACGTTTGAGCTAACAACAGAGAATATCACGGTGATTGCCCGAATCAACGGTTGGAAAACGATAGATTGGTCGGGAATTGTCGTCGGTCGAAGTGACCCAGCATCGTGGTGGATGGGGGTCGCCGCGAACAATACCCTAACCTATGTATGGAACAACAACTCCGCACTGACGTGGAACTGGCAAGGTGCCCCAGAAATCCCAGAAAATAAATGGGCGTTGGTCGCAATAGCAATTGAACCTACTAAAGCAACGAGTTACATTTATCACAGAGGCAGTGACAAACTTGATGCTGAGATAAACGACATTGCCCATATCGAACAGACGGTCGTCAATTTAAAGTTCGGATGGGATGAATGCTGCGGTGCCAGATACTTCAAAGGATTGATCGACGAAGTGATGATCTATGATCGGACGTTGAACGCCGACGACCTCAAAAGGCTTGCCACCGTCGGACTGCCTGTCGAGAGTAAAGGCAAACTCGCTATCACTTGGGCAGCCCTCAAGGGTGATTAACAGTCCCCAGAAGCACATAGTTTAAAAATTGGAAAAAGTACCTTTCAGGCAATATGCCGCACTCCTTTCACAATACCTCAAACCCCAGTGGATACGCGTGACGTTGCTCGCTATCTTCATATTCAGCGCGATAGGTCTTGCCCTATTCAATCCACAAATCCTCCGATACTTCATTGACACGGCACAAGAGGGAGGCGAGAGACGAGATCTGATTCTCGCAGGGGTTGCGTTCTTTGCAATCGGGCTCCTTGGACAAGGGTTGATGTTAGTCAACACCTATTTAGGACAAGACATCGGTTGGCGAGCAACAAACTGGATGCGTGGGGACCTGGCGTACCACTGTCTACAACTCGACATGTCCTTCCATCATGAACACACGCCTGGTGAGATGGTCGAGCGCGTTGACGGCGATACAGCCGCACTCTCAAACTTTTTTTCTGAGTTCATACTTCAGGTAGTAGGGAGTTTATTGCTACTCGGTGGTATCTTGGTTGTGATCTTCCTCGAGGATTGGCGGATCGGTATCGCGTTGACGGGTTTCGTGGTGGTTTCTATCTTCGTTTACAATCTTACTCGGAACATCGCCGTTCCGGTTTACACTGCCGAACGAGAGGGATACTCCAGACTGTTTGGCTTTCTCGAAGAACGGTTAACGGGTATTGAAGATCTCCGCACAAATGGTGGCATCGGATATACCATGGATCGGTTCTACGATGTGAATCGGGATGTATACGGTAGAGCCGTAAAAGCACACGTGATGGGTGAAGTGCTCCAAACGATCAGCGGTGTGCTTTTTGCATTGGGGGTCGCGCTGGCGATGGGGATGAGTATCTACCTGTATCAGATAGGGGCGTTTACGATCGGGACCGTCTACCTTGTCATTCATTACACGATGATGCTCCGAGGTCCGTTAATCATGATTAGTCGTCAGATTAATGAACTTCAACGGGCAACGGCGGGGTTCAAACGGATTGAAGAACTCTATCGCGTCTCTTCAAATATTGAAGATGGAACAGAAGCACTTCCTGCATCCAGCGCGCTCGGTATTGATTTTGACAAGGTCACATTCAGTTACACCGAAGACGAATCAGTACTAAAGGATGTTTCATTCCAATTGCAGTCGGGGAAGTCGTTGGGGTTACTCGGACGGACAGGTAGCGGTAAGACAACAATCACCCGACTCCTGTTTCGGTTCTATGAGATTAATAGCGGACAGATTCGCGTCGGAGGTAAGCCGATAGAGAAAATTCAGTTGGACGATCTGCGGAACCAAATTGGCATGGTTACGCAAGATGTACAACTCTTCAATGCGACGGTGCGCGAGAATTTAACGCTCTTTGATGCCGAAATCCCTGATGACCGAATTTTATCAGTGATTGAGGAACTCGGATTATCAGAATGGTATCAATCCCTACCGGACGGGCTTGATACATTTCTTGAGGGGACCGGACTTTCTGCCGGAGAAGCGCAGTTGCTGGCGTTTGCCAGAGTGTTCCTCAAAGATCCGAAAGTTGTTATTCTTGATGAACCGTCTTCAAGACTTGATCCGGCAACGGAGCAGCGCATCGATAGCGCAGTGCAGCGTCTACTGAAAGGACGCACCAGTATCATCATCGCGCATCGACTCGGAACGGTCCAACAGGTAGACGAGATTATGATTCTCGCCAACGGCGAGATTCGGGAATACGGCGAACGCAATCAGCTTGTTCAAGACCCTGATTCGGTTTTCTCGCAATTGCTGAAAACGGGATTGGAGGAGATGACCGAATGACGACAGGACAAGCCTCAATTCGCCTCATCCGCTACCGTCCATTTCTTTTTCTTGGTACTATTCTTTTCCGAGGATTGGACGATCTCATGCCGTTCTTTGATGGACTTATTCGGAAGGCATTTTTCGATGCGCTTACTGGAGAATCGGGAGTAGGATTTAACGCTTGGACATTCGTTGCGCTCTTTGTTGTCGCTCACCTTGCTGATCGAGGTGTACTCATCTCTTCAGCATTCGTATGGGCGCGTTGGCGTTATGCTGTCTCAACACTACTTCGAAAAAACCTGATGACAGCCATCATGAATATGTCCGCACCGCATAACGTGTCAACTGCCTCTGGTGAAACGACAAATCGGCTACGGGACGATGTTCAGGCGATTCTAAGTTATCTGGAACAATATATTCACTTATGGGGGAATCTTATTTTCGCGATCTTGGCAATCATCTGGATGGCTCGAATCGACGTTGCCGTGACATTCATCACAGTTATCCCGTGTATTCTGATTATCACAGTCGTCAACGTGTCAAGGCGGTTCATTCAGAGGTATCGTACTGCACAGCGTATTACCACCGAACAGTCGACTAATTTTATCAACGAACTGTTCCAATCCATCTTAGCAGTGAAGGTGGCACGGACGGAGACGAATGTGATTGCCCATTTTCAGAAACTCAACGATGCGCGCCGTAAGGCAACTGTGGTGGATAATGTGTTCAATCAACTCCTCCGATCCATTAGTTTCAATATTAACAATCTCGCGACTGGCGTGGTTTTGATTCTGATTGCAGAACAGATGAGGACAGGGGAATTTACGGTTGGAGATTTCGCACTTTTCACCACGTATATCGGTGAAGTTGCCAGAAGTGGGTCACTCGTCGGCAGTATCATGGCGCAGCACAAACGCGCAGAGGTCTCCTTCTCCCGTATGGAACAGACCGTTGAAGAGATGCCACAAGAGACGTTAGTCGAACACACGCCGGTCTATTTACGGGAAAACCAACCACCGCTCATTATCCCTCAAAAGACCGAAACGCATCTGCTGAATGAACTCACCGTTTCTGGACTCACCTACCGTTACGACGGCGACACGGCGGGAATTGCTGAGATTGATTTGAAAATTCCGGCTGGATCGTTCACCGTTGTTACCGGACAGATCGGTTCAGGCAAGACAACGCTGGTGCAAACACTCTTGGGTGTTCTGCCGAAGCAGTCTGGCGAGATTCGCTGGAACGGCGAAATCGTTGAGGATCCGAAGTCGTTTTTCGTTCCACCGCGTTGCGCGTATACACCGCAAACTCCGAAACTTTTCAGTGAAAAACTGAGTGATAACATCCTCATGGGCTTGCCGTGGAATTGGGATACCCTTAACCGTGCGATTCGACTCGGAGTCATGGAGACAGATCTACCGACGCTTGAAGATGGGCTTGAAACCGTTGTTGGACCGCGTGGCGTCAAGTTGTCGGGTGGGCAAATGCAACGCACTGCGGCGGCACGGATGTTCATGCGCAGCTCGGAGTTGCTTGTTTTTGATGATCTGTCGTCTGGACTTGATGTTGAGACGGAACAGACCCTCTGGGAACGTCTTTTTGAGACGACGCGGGCGACCTGCCTCGTCGTTTCTCACCGCCGTCCCGCGCTCCGTCGCGCAGATCAGATTGTTGTCCTAAAAGATGGGCGCGTTGAGGCTGTCGGAACATTGGATGAACTGCTCGTTTCCTCCAGTGAGATGCGGAAGTTATGGGCGGGTGATTGAGACGCATTAACTTAACAGGCTGGACAAAAAAAATATAACCCGTTCTATACATAGTCTAACTTCGTAATATTCGGCTTGCGAACTATACCCTAATCGAGGAAAATGACGTGAATTCAAACACCTTTCACACGCTTAACACCGGCACAGAATTATTCGTTGACGATGCACTGATCGCTTCAAAGCATAACGTAACGCGCACACTGCACCAATGCGTAAAGCATGACGTTTCTGTACTGAAACCGGATCCCGATAATCCGTGGGAACACGGCGGTCCTGACCAATCCAGACGCGTTCATCTCTACGGCACCACGATGTACGATGCCACATTCGGAAAATACCGTATGTGGTACATGTGTCGCATGGGACCGCATTGGCGATTTGAAGCGAACGAGATTCCGGGACTCTATGTCCCGCGTCCAGACCGAAATCCCTCAACGTATAGGGGACAGACCCATGATGCTTACGGACGAAAGTTCGTCGAGAACGATCGCGGCGATCTCACCTGCTACGCCGAAAGCGACGATGGATTGACGTGGACGAAACCGAATCTTGGACTCTTTGAATTCAACGGGAATCCAAACAACAATATCGTCTGGGATCTGCACGGCGCGTGTGTTTTCCGTGATGATGAGGAATCAGATCCCCAGAGACGGTATAAGATGATCGGTTTTTGCAGGCGGTATCGTAACGTCTTTCTGCTCACGTCACCCGATGGTATCCGATGGGACGATTCAGACTACTTGGAACCCGTTGCGGATCGGGATAACGAAGGTGCGTTCAACGTAATCTACGATACTAAAAAAGAAATGTTCCGGGCTTATGCACTCATACGTGGGGATGACAAAGACGCACGCCGTATGATCGCATATACCCAAAGTCCGCGCTTAGAGGGACCGTGGGAACCCCTCGAACCGATGTTCGGTGCAACTGCTGAGGATGATGAAATCGGTGTCCAGCGATATGGCGCAGATCGTGCCGAGATTCATAACATGTCGGGTTTCCTCTATCACAACATTTACATCGGGCTTGTTGGGGTGTTGTATGTGACAGGACCGGGTGCCGCGGAACACGAGATTCCTATTGACGGACCGATTGACGCGCAACTCGTTAGTAGTCGAGACGGGTTTAATTGGGACTATCCGGATTCGATGCGGACACCCATCATTCCACGCGGCGAAAGCGGTACATTTGACACAGGTATGATTATGGGAACCGCCATAGAGCCAATCATCACCGATGATGAAATTCACTGGTACTATACTGGCACTGTCCATACCCACGGTGCCCAGATGAAGGATCGACACAAGGAGATTGGGCTTGCGAAGTGGCGATTGGATGGTTTCGTCTCACTCGATGCTAATGCGGAGGATGGGGTGATTGAAACCGTCCCGTTGCAGATTCCGGACGGCGGACTTGAGATTAACGCAGATGCAAGCGGCGGACAAATTGGTGTTGAAGTGCTGACAGTCGATGGACAAGTGCAATCTGGTTTTTCGATTGACGATTGCGTGCCCATAACAGCGGATAACGTCCGACATTCGGTGCAATGGAAATCGGCGACGTTAGCAAGTGCAACGCAACCCTTACGACTCCGTTTTGTGCTGAACCGTGCAAGTCTCTATGCGTTCCGCGTAGGCGTAAAGTCATAACCGCTTTATGTGTGCTAAGATGTCATCTTCTGTAGTTACTGTCCGACATGCGGATCTAATTCCTTAGCCTTCTCGAAATCCGCTTTTGCCTCTTCCATTTGACCCAATACCTCTTTTGCAAGTCCACGCTCATGGAAGTATTCTGCATTCTCTGGATCAAGTCGGATAGCGGCATCAAAGTCCTCTACCGCCCCTTCAGCGTTACCAAGAGCAACTTTGGCAACACCACGATTGCCGTAGGCGGCGGCATTTTCTGGATTCAATTGTATCGCACGCGTGCAATCTCCAACGGCAGCTACATATAACGCCTCCGCAGCTGCTGTATCTCCCTGATCCGATTTGGTTTTGCCAAGGCGGAACTGGGCATATCCCCGATTAATATATGGATCTGGATTCTCTGGATTTAGGTGTATCGCTTGCGTGCAGTCCTGAATCGCCGCTACATAGAGTTCCTGTGCCGCTGATATATCCCTCTGATCCGCTTTAAATTCACCAAAGTGTACCTTTGCAATCCCGCGGTTGTTGTATGGATCGGCAAGTTCTGAATTCAGTTTAATAACCTGTGTCCAATCATCGATCGCGTCTTGATAGTACTGCTGTGCCTTTGCTATATCTGTTTCTGATTGCGCAAGGCGAAACCTTCCGCCCGCACGATTGTGGTATGCAAAGACATCTTCCGGGATGAGTTTGATAGCTTGCGTGCTATCCTCAATCCCCGTCTCGTATAACCTTCTGGCTTCCTCTGTGTTTCCTTGAGTAGATTCAAGATCACCGAGCCTGAATTTTGCCAATCCTCGATTGTAGTAGGCATCAGCCTTTTCAAGGTTAAGCTCGATGGCTTTATCAAAATTGGCGATTGCTTCCTCATAGCGATTGGTTCTGATCTTACTTATTCCCTGAGAGGCGTACACCGCGGCACGGATAGGTTCCCGTTTACGCCACTGTACCAACGGTTCAGTGGGACCCGGCTGAACGAGCAGTGCCTTTAGTGTGTTTGAAGGGATCGCGTAACTGTAAGGTGCTTCTATGGCAGAGACGATGCCTATGACCTGCCCTTGACTGTTTATGACAGGAGAACCACTGTTACCGGGGGAGATTCTAACTCGCATTTGAAGCCATTTATCGGTGCCGCGAACTCCGTGTATGGTTCCCTTCGTGATCCTATATTTTCCGTCAGGATATCCTGCGGCCATAATTATATCACCTATCTTAACAGTATCACTGTCGGCAAGTGGGAACGACACTCCCTTCCCTGAAACTTTCAGAATGACGAGGTCGTTTTTCACATCATATCCTGTGATGCCTTCAACCCTCCAGATTGTCTTCTGATCAAACGATCTTGCGAAAATGACACCGGGATATGCGGCAACATGGATGTTGGTTGCGATTTTGTCCTCATCTACGAAGAAACCGCTGGCAACCCCAAATTCACCCTCCATACGAATTACTGTGAAATTTTTTGTGTTTCCAGATTCTGAGACGACTTGGGGTGTTTCAATAAGTTGTTGGGGCGATCGCGCACATGAAAACAGAAGGCACAAGATTACCAGTAAGCCCAATGAAAATTTTGTGTTCTGTTTCATGAATGGATACCTTAGAGAATAGGGGAAAAAACGCCACTATACATATATCTCACCAATTAAAATCTTTCCACCAAAATGGGGCCTCCTCGAAGTGATAACGAGAACCACCAATATGTCCTTTGAGGCGTATGGGGCGGGTGAGGGTCTGACGCGTACCGTCTGCGGAGACACATTCCAACTGGTAATAGTAGACGACGTTAGGTTGAGCGGTCGTATCCGTGTAGGTATAGGATTGCTTCTCATTGGTTGTGCCTGCACCAGGGATTATTGTCGCGTTGATAACCTTAGACTCCCCATCACGTTGGTAACTCCGCTTGATGAGGAATCCAGCGTTGTTCATCTCGGATTGGGTTGTCCATGTAATCACCACTACACCAGTGTCCCTACTGCGCGCAGGACGGAAGTGAGTGAGTACAACAGACGAATCAACAGGCAAAGGATTATCTACGCGATACCCCGGCGTGCCGTGATCGCCGTAGTGCCCGTAGTAGATTATGCCTCGTATATACCGAATGCTTTTTTCCGTGGCAAGTTCCCATCCGTCTGCCCTTGTGCCATCGGACGTGTCGTTACCTTTATACGCTCGGATGATAGAACTCCGTTGGTTTATCTCAATCAACGGAAGTTTTCCTTCGATTGATGGAAGTTTCCATTCAGATGTTGCACCAAGGTTACCGGCGATGTCGCTTGGTGTCTTTCGCTCTGTTTTCGTGGCAGTCGGTGCTGTGAGGGTGATTTTGAAGGCGGTTTGGCTCAGTAGACGATAGCCTGGCGTGCCACCGATGCGGTCTTTTAGAATGATAACATGATCTGATTGGAAATTCCCCTTCGTCTCTCCAACGCCAGAGTTGTCTCCGTGCTCGGTTACAAGAAGCAACACTTGATTGGCATTGAGCGTCTTTTTACCTAAAGTGAAAGTGAGTTTGGTGGCGAGGACAGTCGTATCTTCTGGATGGTTTTCAATTGTAACTTCCCACCCTTCAAGACTGACCCTTCGCGGACTTCTATTGTGGAGTTCGATCCACTGTGGAAACCCACGGGTGTCGGTGGCGTACATGATTTCACTGATAGCAATATCGTTCTTGGCAGCTACAGGAAGGGTATCAGCTTCGCCGATTGGTTCCGATGTTCGCAGTTTTAACTTTTGTGAAATGACAGGTTCGGGGATCAAGGCGTTTGCAATGCCTTGGAGACTGAATGTCAACAGCAGTGTTATAAATATGGTAAGGACAAGCCTTTGCCTCATCAAGCCTCTCATGGAAAAAATACTCCGCTTCATTTCCAAGTTATCCGACTCATATTATAAGCGACATCTGTTGTCGCGTCAAGTTGTCTTATAGGATGAAATTCTAATTCCCGACACTTCGCTCTATTTTTATATTTAGTTGTAAACTACCTTACTTTTCTTAAAAAAATGTGAATTTCTCGGAGAACTGAAGGTTAAATGTTCTTAAACTTCTCTTGGGTGAAGAAGATTGATCCTTAGATAGAGGTTTCAATCCTGATAGCGGACAGGATCAGGAATAGGAGCAGATGTCACTTACCCCCACTAAAGTAGGGGGCTTGCGCGAAGCGTATACCAAACGTTCACTCCGCAAGTTAAACGGTTGACTACCGGAACATATCGCATATCTTGGGCGTGGTGGTCCTCTTCTATGTATCGGATACTCCCCTCGTCTGATACCACTTGGATATGTGATCGGGAAGGGGCAACACACAACCCGAAAGGGAGACTACAAACTTATGTTTGTTCCCGTAAAGAGTAAAGACGGTGAAAAGTTAATGCCGACACATCCAAATAAAGCAGGTATGTTAATCAAGAAAGGATTAGCAACGCCTTATTGGTCTAATGGCATATTTTGTATTCGGCTTAATTTTCAGCCGAAAGATCGCTACAAGCAAGAGATTGCTGTGGGAGTAGACCCGGGTAGCAAGAAGGAAGGCTTTACGGTCAAAACCGAGGCACATACCTATCTAAATGTTCAGGCAGAGGCACATAACAAGGTTGGTAAGAAGGTTGAAAAGCGTCGTGAGTTGCGGAGGGGTCGTCGGTCTCGTAAGTGTCCGAACCGCAAGAACAGAACCAACCGCATGGCAAACAAAGAACGTATCCCGGCTGGCACGCGTGCGAGGTGGGATTGGAAGTTAAGAGTTCTTGAGTGGCTTTCTAAACTCTATCCTATCACGCACGTCTGTGTAGAGGATATTAAGGCACGCACTATAGAACGTGCGAAGCAGTGGAATCAATCCTTTAGCCCACTTGAAGTCGGTAAACAGTGGTTCTATACCGAAATCCGAAAACAGTGGCAGTTGCTAACACTTCAAGGATGGGAAACCAAAGAGATACGCGATCGATTAGGTCTAAAGAAGTCATCAAAGAAGTTAGCAGAAACTTTTGATGTACATTGCGTAGACAGTTGGTGCTTGGCATATCACACTGTTGGTGGTAAGGGTATACCCGACAATACAAACATATTCTGTATATCCCCTATACCCATTCAGCGAAGAACGCTCCACAGAGAACAACCCAAAAAGGGTGGAATCCGTTCAAGATATGGTGGAACGGTGTTAGCAAAAGAACTGGTAAAGCATACCCTTGTTAGGCATGTGAAATATGGATTCACACGTTTAGCAGGTATCAATGCGAAAGGGTTGTTTGCTATCTATACCCTTGACGGGAAACGTTTAACAACAGGCGCGAAAAGAAACAGTTTCAAAGTGCTAACACGACTTAACTTTAACTATAAGAGCGGTGTTTCCTCCCCGCGCTAAAGCACGGGGTTTCCACACCGAAGATTTTGATGAATAGACCACCAGAAGTTTTTATTCGTATAGACGAAGAACGACTTCTCAATTTCTCCATCGTCTGCTTTGAAAAAGTCGGTATCACACACGAACACGCGGCACTTATCAGCCGCTTGCTTGTCAACTCTGATTTGCGAGGAGTCCGCAGTCATGGCACGCGGGCTATTGATGGGTATTGTGTTGGTTTTGAAAACGGGAGTCTCAACCCACATCCTAATATCCGAATCATCAATGAAACACCAACCGCAGTTGTGCTTGATGGAAACGGCACACTTGGGTATCTCCCTATGGTGCGTGCTACCGAGCGCGCCATCGCCAAAGCGAAAGAAGTGGGTATCGGCATGGGACTTGTTCGATACATTGGACACTATGGATCGGCAGGGCACTATTCACGTCTATGTAACGAAGCCGGTTGCATCGGTTTTTCAGTGCAGGGATTTCGGAACCAAGGCGATTCTGGAAGCCAAGATCCAAAACCGCAGTTTGGCTATTATGGAAATCCCCCTATCTGCTTTGCCATCCCCTCTGGCGATGAACCACCTGTTGTGCTTGATGCTGCAACCTGTATTGTGGCAGATTACCAGCGCGGTCCCGAGTTTGATGCCCTGCTTTCAATGATCCCAGCTGCTTTCTTCAAGAGTATCGGCTATACGGCTGTGGCGAGTTTACTCGGCGGCGGGCTGACCGGCTTTACCGAACCACCACTGGAAGACACCGCAAAATGGAGTAACGGTAGAATGGGAGGAGGGATGGTACTTGCCATACATATCGAATCCGTTGTGCGATCCAATGTTTTTTACGCAGAGGTCGACCGCATGGTGCGTGATGTCCGTGAAACTTACGAACCGATGCCTGGAACTGACAGGGCACTCTTACCAGGGGCAATTGAGATAGAACGCACAGAACAGTATCGTCGTGAAGGGATCCGTTACGGTGAGATGGAACAAGAAGCCGCACGCGTGGTTAGTGAGCGATTAGGTGTGCCTTTACCTTGGGACGAATAGACTTCATACTGTCTGATAGATATATCGTTACTACTATGGTGAATTACGAAAATAAATTTGCATTCCAATGGAAGCGAAAACCCATCCCTCACCAATCTTCTACTGTATGGGTAATTGTATATTTTACCATAAACTACAAAAAAGAAACGAAGCGTCTATAGGAACCATGAAATTATTTGATATCTACCCACACCGTGCGTTATAATACTTAACATACGTAAATTCCAAAATAGGGTTATCACATGTTTTATCTCTTGCTTACTGTGTTGATACATGAAAATTGCCTTTGCACGCTCGTTGGCTGTGGTACTATGCTGGTTGTGATTTCATGTATTTCGCAGGGGTGGAGTTATAAGTAGTAGATAAGACGGTTTCTAAATTACACGATATAACGCCCATCACTGAAAGTCATGAAAGCAAAGCTTCGGTGAGGGTGTTTTCTTTTTTCGGCGACAAAAAATGTCACGTTTATAAATAAAAAACTTTAAAGAAGGAGAAAAGATGCGCTACGGGACGGTTCTTTTGATACTCACCCTGATTACAGCAAGTTTAGATCTCGAAGCCAGCAAAGAAATTAGACCCCAGTTCACCCAGGACACAATCGAAATTGATGGGCATCTCAGTGAGGAAGATTGGGCACAGGCACAGGTCATCAATGACTTTACCCAACAATTTCCCGATGAAGGGCGACCGGGTACCGAACGCACAGAGGTTCGCATGCTGTATAGCATGGAGAAACTTTATATTGGATTTGAGTGTTACGACTCCGAACCTGAAAAGGTCGTTGCCAACGAGATGCGGCGCGACGGACGGCTTTGGCAGAATGACAACGTTTATGTGATGCTTGACACCTATGGCGATAAAAGGCAGTGCGTCTTTTTTCGGACGAATGCGCTCGGTGCTCTGTCAGACACCGCCGTCACGGACGGGGGCGAGAATCTTAATGGGAGTTGGGACTGTATCTGGGAGGCTGCAGGGCGGCGACACGATAAAGGCTGGACGGTCGAAATCGCGATTCCTTTCAATCAGTTACGATTCAAAAAAGGCGATTCGATGGTGTGGGGTGTGAATTTTGGACGCAATATCGCACGAAAGAACGAAACGACACAATGGATACCGGTGCCTCGGAGTGAAAGTTGGCCCGGAACCTATCACCCGACGTATCAAGGCAAATTGATTGGACTACAGGGCATCGCCTCACCCTCATATCTTGATATGAAGCCATATCTCCTCGGTGGCTTGGCGAGGAATCTCGACGACGCGAAGTGGCAACGGACTACCGAACGCGATCTCGGTTTAGATATGAAATACGGGGTGACGTCGAACCTAACATTAGACTTAACGTTGAATACGGACTTTGCGCAGGTAGAAGCCGATCAAGAGGAGGTGAACCTCACACGGTTCAGTCTGTTCTTTCCAGAGCGTCGTGAATTTTTCCTTGAAGGTAGTGGTTTGTTCGCGTTTGGTGCTGGTATCGGAGATTTCGGTCCACCACCGCTATCTGTGTTTTACAGTCGACGGATTGGTATCGAAAATGACAAACAGGTTCGGCTTCTGGGGGGTGGTAAACTGACGGGAAAGGTTGGATCCTACAGTGTTGGGGTACTCAACATGACAACCGATGCCTCATCGGAATCACCCCTGACGAACTTTTCTGTGCTAAGAATGCAACGTGATATTCTCAGCGATTCGAGTGTCGGTTTCATTCTTACCAATCGACAGAGCGACCTCGGG
The DNA here is from genome assembly GCA_965208635.1 of Candidatus Poribacteria bacterium. Taxonomy (GTDB): domain Bacteria; phylum Poribacteria; class WGA-4E; order WGA-4E; family WGA-3G; genus WGA-3G. Next base: position 1,120,372 of record OZ242349.1, on the reverse strand, counting down.
GCATATCATCGCAACGGTGGCGTAGATCTATTTTTTAGACCACATGACCAGTGGCGGATGCGCGCAATGACCGTTGGAAGTTGGTCTCCAGATCCCGATGAACGCGATGTCGCATGGTATCTCTCGAATGATTGGCGCAACGACTCGTTTCGCGTCAACGCTTCTTATCTTGATATCGGTCCCCAGTTTACAAGTGAGATGGGGTTCATGCGTCGAAGAGACATCCGCTCATTGATGTTGGATGCCGATTATGAAATCCAAGTGAGACGGTATGGTGTCCAAGAGGCTGATGCGACGTTCACTGGCAGTTACCTGTTAGATCACGATAATAGGCTCATCGGTTGGGACCTCGGAATTGGTGGGGGTATGATTTTGGAGGGCTCCGACGATGGATTCGACCTCGATTTCAAGCGGTTTTTCGATCGCGTTGAAGAACCTTTCAGCGTCGGTGATGTTGAAATTCCCGCTGGCGATTACCAAATGAATCAGGTGTCGCTGACGACTTTCACCGAGACCAGCCGCCCCTTTTCTCTATTCGGACAGGCGGATTACGGAGATTATTTTCACGGTGATCGCGTCAGTCTCAGCATCCAGAGTCAGTGGCGGATGACCTATCAACTCGCGATTGAGACGCGGTACCAACGCAACTGGATTAACTTGCCCGAAACGGATCTGTTCACGACAAACGTTGTCGGGACACGTATAAGTTATGCGTTGAACACCCGTTTCTTTACCAAATTGTACGCACAGTGGAACGATAGTGCGGAACGGGCAAGCGCGAATTTCTTGCTCAATTATATCTATCGTCCCGGTAGTGATTTTTATTTCGTGTTTGATCAGGCGTGGAATGCAGCGGAAGGAAACCTCCAAGACCACGAATGGACTGTATTGAGCAAGTTTACCTATCTGTTCAGTCTATGATGTTTGTAGGCGTGATCTTTACGCAAAATCAGACTTCGTCTTGATATTTCGTATTCAAATCTGCTATAATTGTCAGGGGCAATGCGACACGCACCTTCAGAATTCAACGCGAAGAGAGGGAAAAATGAGACACACAACACAAATTGAACTTGAAAATCAATATGACTTAGTAGCAGTAAAATTAGGTGTTATGAATCCAGAAGACGTGCGGCGGCTTACCGTTACAGATGCCCTCGTTGATACGGGGGCGACGGGACTCTGCTTACCGATGCCTCTCATTGAACAACTCGGTCTCACCCCTATTGAAATGAGGAGAGCACGCACCGCCACCGGGGTCGTTCAGAAGTCCAATTTACGGTATTGGAACGAACAAGTACGATGCAGATCACCGATTTGCCTGAGGGATCGCCTGTCTTCGTCGGACACATGGTACTGGAACATCTTGATCTTTGTTTGGATATAAAAGAGGGACTCATCTATAATCCCGCACATGACGGCGAATGGATCACGGAGATACTCTGATAACGGGTAAGGAAGGTTTTGAATATGACACAACCGGACGACTTCGCAGGGCACAACATTTACTTAGAAACCGAACGTCTGATACTTCGACCCTTTAAAGATGCCGATTTTGATATTGCGGTCCCCTTTTACAATGACCCTGATTTCCTACAAGCGATGGAAGATGAACCACCAGATGAACCCATAACAACGGACTATCTCAAAAGCGCGGGCGAATACATGAGGAAAGACGGTTTTTTGTTCGCAATCGTAGAAAAGGCAAGCGGACGCACCATCGGTGAGGTCTGTTTGCAGTGGATGAACTTGGAACGAGGGAAAATCGAGGGTGAAAAGATAATGCGCCTACCCATCGGAATTTGGGACAAAACCCTGTGGGGCAAAGGCTACGGAAAAGAAGTCGTGCGGTGCTTGGTGGCGCATGCCTTTGAGAAATTGGGAATTGATCGGTTCTGTCCGATGGATGTCCGGGCAGACAATGCCCCTTCAAAAGCGTTGTGGCAGTCGCTTGGATTCACCGTTTCACGAGAGGTGGACGATGGAAAAACGTTGGACTTTGAGATGACACGGGCAGAATATGAGAAACTTGTTCAACGTGATGCTTGAACAGGGATTCAAGTCAAAGGAGTTTTGATGTTCAGTACACAACTTGCCAAGCGGGCAGCGGAGAATAATCCAATTCGTGTCGGTATCATCGGTGCGGGGAAATTTGGTGCCGGACTGGTGGCGCAAATCTCGCAGATGCAGGGTATGGTGGCGAGCGCAATCGCCGATATAGATTTGGGGCATGCTACGGGTGCATACGAAGCCAGCAATGTCCCGTCCAATGCGATTCAACGGGTAGGAAACGTCGGCGCGATGGACGATGCGATCCACCGCGGTAAACCGGCAATCACTGAAGAGGGACAGCACATTATCCAGTCAAATCTAATTGATGTGGTTGTGGAAGCCACGGGTATTCCCGAAGTCGGTGCGCGGATGGCGTACCACACCTTGATGCATCGGAAGCATCTGGTGATGGTTAACGTCGAAACCGATGTTACTGTCGGTCCATTTCTGAGACGCTTGGCAGACAACGCGGGTGTCGTCTATACGCTCGTTGATGGGGATCAGCCCGGTGTGACGATGAACATCGTTGATTGGTCGAAAACGCTCGGTTTTGAGATTGTCGCTGCCGGACGCGGCACCGTATTCTATGGCGATGACCGTATCGGGATACCAGATACCGTCCCGCAACGATTCGGGTTTAGTCAGGAACATATTGAACGTCGCACAATTAACTTCAAGATGTTCAATTCGTTTCGGGATGGGTCGAAGGCGCAAATTGAGATGACCTCGTTGGCAAACATGGCAGGACTACCACCGGACGTTCGCGGTATGCACGAACCGTCAGTGAATATTGAGGACATCGCTAAGGTCTTCAGTCTTCAAGGGGAAGGTGGTATCCTAAACCGACAGGGTGTCGTTGAACTCGCAAACAGCGTTGCGACTGATGGCAAAACGATGCTGGACAACCCGCTTCGGATGGGGGTATTCGTCGTCATTCGGACGGATCATCCGTTCACACAGGAGGATCTCGCTGGCTACAATCTATATCCGGGTGGCAACGGAAAGAACTACCTCCTGTATCGTCCCTATCACCTCGTGGCTGTTGAGGCACCGATTTCTATTGCGAAGGCTGCCCTCTATGGACAACCGACTGGCACGCCGTTGCCGACACCTGTCGCGGATGTGATCACGGTTGCCAAACGCGATTTGAAAGCCGGAGAAGTCCTCGACGGGAGTGGTGGGTATGCCGTTAACGGACTCATTGAAAAGGCGGAGATTGCACGCGCTGGGAATCTGCTTCCCCTCGGTTTGGCTTACGACGTTAAACTCAGGCGCGATGTTTCTCAAGGGGAAGCGATCTCTTATGATATGGTAGAACTCAACGAGGCGTCTTTCGTCCTCAAGCTTCGCAGGCTCCAAGACGCAACTATCTGACAAACTGTTCAGTGAGGATTACAAGCCGTTATCCCCATGGATCCAGTACGACCTTACCACACTCACCAGTCATCTGTAATTCCCATGCGTTCTGTACGTCACGCATCGGGAACGTGTGTGTGATAAACGTATCTATCTGATCGGACACATCTTGAATCACCCGCATTAATTTTGGATAGACCCCGAGGTTGTAGTGCCAATTCCCGCGTAGAACTAAGCCCTTCCGAATCATATCTCGACTCGCACCAAGCGGAAAATCTCCGCCTTCCCCAACAAAGGTAACCTGTCCTTTTCTTCGGGCGGCATCGACCATCAACCGGTGTGCCGCAGATGCGCCTGAGCAATCGACTGCCTTATCAACACCGATTCCGTCCGTAAAATCGCGAATCTGATCGAGGATATCCTCATCCTTCGGGTTGAAGACGACGTCTGCACCTAACTTTTTCGCTAGTTCGGCGCGATACGGATGGCTTTCAACCCCGATAACGCGCGCACCCCGGTAGTGAGCATTGATAATTCCCCCAAGTCCAACGGGACCCAGTCCAGTAACCATGACCGTATCCAATGAATTGACTTGCATCTGCTCCATTGCACCAAACGTCGGTCCCAATCCACAGCATGCCATTCCGGCGTGTGTATAACTCACACCCTCTGGAATCGGAGACAACAAATCTTCCATTTTGTGCATATACTGTGCATAAGTCGCTGATGCCGGATCCGTACCGAGGATCTCTCTGATATTACGCCCGCTCTGACAGTGGATATGCTCGCCAATGGCACACATCTGACACTTACCACAAGAATTCTGTGGTTGCACCACCACGCGGTCTCCTACCTTCACGCGACCGGGTTGGGCAACTTCCACGACTTCACCAGCGGCTTCGTGGCCAAAGTTATCGCCGGTGCCTTCGTTCATGAACCCTTTATATTCTGTACACATTGGAACGGCATGGATTTTGACAACGACGACATCACCTGCTGCCCGAGGGTCTGGTTTGTCTACCACGCCCCCTTTACCCTCACCAAACATTGCTGCAACCTGCATAAAAATATAGTAACCAAAACTCTCCACAGCCCGATATAGACTGACGAAGCTTATGGTGGAAAGAAAAGGTCACCCTCCTCCTAAAAAGTGTTGATTGGGATAGGATAGCACGGTGCATGCAATCCGTCAAGACATATTTTCGAGACTCGGCGGTTTCGGAGATGCTTGAGAATTTGACAACCAATTCATAATCGTGATAAAATTACTGAGGTTTAACCAACGCAAACACGGTATATTGATGGAGGAGGGAGAATGACATCCGAAAAGACAGGTTTGACACCTGCGCAGAAAACGTTTTATCAAGAGAATGGGTATCTTGTTCTTGAAGGTGTTTTCTCGCAAGAAGAGTGTCAACGTTTTGTTGGGCATATGGAAGACCTTCACGCAGGACGCAAGCAGCTTGAAGGGTTCTTTCAACAGGATAAATACGGAGCTCGGACCTTTAATCAGCATCTCTACGATCCCCACGTACTGGATCTGCTTATTCATCCCCGCTTACATAAGCCGCTCATGGACTGTTTTGGCGGTGAACCGGAAGGCATCCAAACAATGCATTTTTATGAGGGATCGGAGCATCCACTGCATCAAGACCAGTATTATCTACCGGATTGCATGTCTGCATGGATTGCGATGGTTCGTGTCAATGAAAACAATGGACCTCTGATAGTCCAGCCCGGTTCCAATAGAGGAAAGTTGATTACAAAAAGCGACGTGCCTATGACCCTATTGCCCGAGGAGACGTACGAGTTGCAACAACACAACCGCTATTTTCCAGCCGTCAAGCAGGTTTTTCGCGAGAATGGAGCCGACATAGTTCAGGTCATGGCAAATGCTGGGGATGTAATCCTATTTGACGGAAAGTTAATCCACGGTGGCGCAGAGATTTTGAAGCCGGGAACGCGTAGACACGCCTTGGCGTGCCATTATATCCCTTACGCCTCCGAAAACTGGGAACGTGATTGGCCCAGGTTCTCATTCGATGGTAGTCGTCGGATTCACTATCAATAAAGCAGGACGCTTCAGTTCTGCTGTAGAAAGGGAACTCAAGCACCTTAGCGTTGACATTTCGCAACTTATATGTTACCCTTAATGACGAAAGTCTCAGCAATTTGATAAGCCTTGGCGTTGGCAACCCTTGAACGTTTCCAAGCGGAAAAAGACAACTAAACTGCCTACGCTGGTAGTACTCACGCATATTTTGTCCATGCAACCAAATATGTTAATGAAATAAGGAGAAGGGATAATGCGATACCAATTGACTTTTTGGGTCTGTTTGATCCTAATAAGTGTCTGTTGTCTTCCAATAGTAGCGCAGGAAGCGGTACAAACCACAAAATCTGCGACACAGGAAGCACCCGGAAAAAAGAAAAAAGAGTTTGGAGATTTTGCTAAAGTTACTGAGGACAGCAAAAGTTACGAAGGTTTCTTCAAATTATACCAGAAAAAAGAGAACCTCTATTGCGAAATTCAGCCCTCCCAATTGGACAAACCCTTTCTATGCATGATTAGCGTCGCGCGGGGTCTCGGGCAAGGATTCCTACTTTCAGGGATGACGCTTGAAGAGTGGATGCTCGTCTGGCGGCGTGTCGGTGACAAGGTGCATCTGGTGCGAGAAAATGTGCGTTTCCGCGCGAAGGAAGGGACACCGATTGCAGAAGCGGTTGATTTGGGACACAACGATTCGGTGCTGTTCTCTCTCAAGATTGAGAGCATCCATCCCCAACGCAAGAGCCTATTGGTGAACATCTCTCCGGTTTTTATATCCGACCTACCGCCTCTGGCACGTCGTATTGCATCTGATGCTCGCTTCGATAAAACACGCAGCACTTGGGGAGCGGTCAAGGCGTTCCCGAAGAACGTTGAATTGAAAGTCAATGCTGTCTACAGTTCCCAACAGAATATGAGTACCATTCCCGACAGTCGAGGTATCCAGTTGACCCTGCACTACAGTCTTGCTGGACTTCCAGAAAACAGCTACCGCCCTCGGTTGGCGGATGATCGCCTCGGACATTTTATGACTGCGGTCAAAGACTATTCGTCTAAAACCAGTGATGCGCCTTTTATTCGGTATGTCAATCGATGGCATTTGGAGAAGGCGGACAAAGATGCGAAACTTTCGCCACCGAAAGAACCGATTATTTTTTATATTGAGAAAACCGTGCCGCATCGCTACCGCCCCTATGTTCGACAGGGGATTCTCGAATGGAACAAGGCGTTTGAAAAAATAGGCTTTGCCGATGCGATTGAAGCACGGATTCAGCAGGACCATGAGGATTGGGACCCTGAAGATGCACGGTACAATACGATTCGTTGGATGGTTGGCGCAGGGTTCGCGATCGGTCCCTCTCGCGTAAACCCGTTGACAGGCCAGATCTTGGATGCCGATATCCTTATCGGTGAGAGCTGGATCCGGTATTGGCAACGAGAGTATACGACGTTCTTTGATGAAGTAGCGCATGAACGCGACCACCCGATGGACCACTCTTCACGATTCCACTGTCAGATGGCGTCCGGCTTGGCACGGCAGATGGGATTTATGGCGAGTGTCCTGCAGGCACGAGGTCTGACCGACGAAGATGGTGAACTCCCAGAGGAGTTCATTGGGCAGGCACTCAAGACGTTAACGATGCACGAAGTCGGACATACGTTGGGATTCCGCCACAACTTTAAAGCGAGTACGATATTCTCCCTTGACGACCTGAATAAAAAAAGCGGCGAAGCACTTATCGGTTCCGTTATGGAATACGATGCTGTGAATATCGCACCTGAAGGTCAGGAACAGGGAGATTACTATACAAAAACAATCGGACCTTGGGATTATTGGGTGGTCGAGTATGCCTATAAACCCATTGATGCCAGCAAACCCGAAGGTGAATTGAAAGCGTTAGGTGAGGTCGCTTCCCGTGCCGCGACATCAGATCTCACTTATGGCACAGATGAGGATGCGTATGGGTATCGCTTCAGGGACCTCGATCCACTGGTGAATCGATGGGACCTCGGTGATGATCCGCTTGCGTTTGCCAAGCAACGGCGTGAAGTCGTTGTAGGACTCTGGGATAAGATTGCCGACAAAGTTACCAAGGAAGGGATGGGCTATCAACGCGTCAGGCGGGCATTCGGAAGCCTGCTTTTTGAACACGGCTTTACAATGTATCTCGCAAGCCGATACATCGGTGGACAGTATCACCATCGCGATCATCGCGGTGATGCAAATGGACGGCTACCGTTCGTGCCTGTGCCAGCGACGAAACAACGCGAGGCACTCCAATTCATCAAAGAATACGCCCTTTCGGATAAAGCCTTCAGTTTCTCGCCCGAACTCCTCAATAGTCTGGCAATCACGCGTTGGAGTGATTGGGGCGGGGACAGTTGGAACTCTTTACGTTTCGATTATCCGGTGCATAGTGTCATTCTGCGCAATCAAACCCTGATATTAGAGCGGTTGCTTTATCCCGCGGTGCTCTCTCGCGTTCAGGACGCTGAACTTAAGTTTCCGAAAGGCGGGGACACATTCACAATGCCAGAACTCTTTTCAGGCATTACGGATGCTGTTTGGGTCGAACTCGGAAGGGATGCGGGTGCGAAGCAGTGGTCGAATTCGGATGCGTTCATCTCCAGTTTCCGTCGCGGTTTGCAGCGTGAACATTTGAAGCAACTCATCAAACTGGTATTGGAAGCCGACAGTGGCACGCCTGAGGATGCGCGATCACTCGCACGTCTCCACCTCGGACAAATCAGGAGTAAGATACAACGCGTGCTTCAAAACGCCAGAGGGAATCTTGACGATTACAGTTTTGCGCACCTTGAAGAATCGCAGGTCCGAGTTGAGAAGGCGTTAGATGCCAGTTTCCAAGTCCAGAAACGTTAGAGGAACAGATGGAAATTTTACAATATACCCCCGACATGAAGACACCGGTGACACAATTTTACAACCGTATGACCGCCAGCATCCCGCATTGCTACCCAGTAAGCGAGGAAGAATTTGCTACTGCAATACGTGGCATTACGACCGGTAAAGCCGATAAGAAGGAAGGCGGACTTGACTCTGAAACAGCCTTTGTAGCGATAGTAAACGGTGCTGTGCAGGCGTTTATTCACGTGGGTATCGGTCAAGAGGGGGATAATCGGGAAGAGGATATCGGTGTTATCCGGTTTTTCAGTTACGAACGTGGTGCCCGGCGCGTTGGGCAAGCCATACTGGAAAAGGCAGAGGCACATCTGAAAGGGTTTAACATTTCTCGAATTTTTGCCTTTTCACAAGACTGTCGATACCGCTTTTATCATTTTGACCACGCCTATCTGTCGGATGCGCTCGATCAAGTCCAAGGACTCCTCGGATTTAACGGCTACCACCGTTGTGAAGGAGAGGTCTTTTTGGATTGGGAAGACTATTCCGTTACACCCGTCCCTTCAAGTCTACCGGTAACGCTTTCTGTCGACTGGAAGGACGGACGTGGGCAACTCCCAAATTGCACTGTGCTCGCGCACCAAAACGGTGAACAGGTCGGCATCTGTGTGTCCCTTTGCGGGGGTGAGTTCTCAAGCCACGCCGATGCACAAGTCTGGCTTCATACGACATGGCTCGGTATTGAGGACGATTTTCAGGGGCAAGGTCTGGGGCGTTATCTGCTTCAGTACGCGCTTCAAGAGATGAAGAAAATCGGATACCAGCATGCGGCGATTAGTACTGCTTGGGATAACCACCGAGCGTTCCTCTTTTACAGTAACTGCGGGTATCGGACTGTAGATTGGACCTACGGATTCGTCAAAGACCTCTCTGAAACACCAATCCAGAAGTGGTAGTAGCACGTAGGTTGGGTTGAACGGAAATCTATTAAAAATCGCATGGAGAAGATGATTCTCAAGTTTATTCAGAAACCTAAAATCATCAAAATTAGAGTGAAACCCAACACATTCTCTGATAGTGGTTAGGTCGTTGGGTTTCGCTATGTCTATCTACGCGAATCGATCATAGAAGAGCAAAATTCTCTGTATAAATAAAATGGATATGAGTTTTTACCGCTCTACCCAACCTACGTCTATATTTGTGTTTCTATTATTGAGCTCATGTTACTTCAAGATAGCCATTTTACGAAGAATAGACATATCATCCGTTTGTAGTTGATAGAAATAGACACCTGTTGCTACGTGTTCGCCGAAATCGTTGCGGCTATCCCAATAGGCTGCACGGCTGTGGGTAGTATAATACCCCGCCGATTGATGCCCTAATGTCAAACGTCGAACAGCGATGCCACGCATATCATAAATGACGATCTGCACATCGCTCGGATTCGCCAATTGATAAGGTATCCACGTCTCGGGATTAAAGGGATTCGGATAGTTTGGCAACAGTAGGGTCTGCTTTGGATTTAACACCGACAAGAGTTGTTCTAAGAAACGAATGCCTCTCTGCGATGTTACATCCGTAAGGTTTAGGCGTTCTGCCTGTGTGAGCCAATTCTGGACATCGGTGGCGGTAAGCATAGCGAGTGTGTTTGAATGGAAGGAAGGCGCAGCTGCCGCGTCCCTAAGTGCACCAGCTACCTTGACTAAGTCCACAATATCAACTACGCCATCGCCGTTGATGTCCGCCTTGTTCTCTCCCCTTTGTCCAAAGTTTGCACTGACAAGAACCAAATCTTGAATATTCACTACACCATCATTGTTCACGTCTTCAAGATTGTGAACGGTGTCCGCCTCCTTGGTAACTATACCATTTCCTGTATGGGGAAACGAACGCTCACCATCCGGGTCGGCAAAAGTGACTTGAGATAGGGCTAATGCGGATGTTTTAACATCCACGGCCTGAAACGTGATTGTCCCAAGCACACCGTCACTATTGCTGCTAACAGTTCCGACTGCTACTAAGGTTACGTAGCCTTCATCAACAACTGGTGTTACCAAGAAACCATCAGATAAGTAATCTCCAATTGCACTTGAAAAATAGCGTAAGGCAGTAGAATCAAATACTACTGTCGCTTGATAACCCGCCACATTTTCTCCACCTACAATCTCGATAGAGATGGTGAGTTGTTCTCCAATAGAAGGTGAAGGGATGGAGGCAGGAGAGATGCGCAGAATAGCGGGTGTAGTGGTAGAGGCTGTGAGATCCCATAGATGGATATCTGAGTGACTTGCACTTGCGAGGGTGCTACCATCTGAACTAAACGCTACACTCTCCACCTGATCCGTATGTCCTGTAAGAACATCTGTCTGCTTCCTTGCCGTCACGTCCCATAAACGCACCGTTTTATCCTCACTGCTGCTTGCGAGCAGGCTACTATCCGGACTGAACGCTACACCAGTGACATTGTGCGAATGTCCTGTGAGCACAGCTTTCTGTTGCCTGGATACCATATCCCATAAACGCACCGTTTTATCTCTACATCCACTTGCGAGGGTGCTGCCATCTGGGCTGAATGCTACACTAAAGACATCCAAATCATGTTTTCCTGCGAGAACAGTTTGCTGTTTGCCTGATGCCACGTCCCATAAACGCAATCCGTGCTGCCAAGGTCCAGCACTTGCGAGGGTGCTACCATCTGGACTAAACGTTACACTAGCGATCTCCCTATATGAATCATCAACATCCGAGACTAGGAGAAGATGTTCGAGTTGTCCCGATGCTATATCCCACAAACGTACCGTTCCATCCCGACCTCCGCTTGCAAGGATGCTACCATCTGGGCTAAACACTATACTCTTGACCCAATCCGTGTGACCTGTAAGGACAGCTTTTTGTTGTCCGGATGTCACATCCCATAAATATATCTTTTTCCCCCACCCCGCGCTTGCGAGAGTACTACCATCTGGACTGATCGCTACAGCCTCAACAGCCCACTCCGTATGTCCTGTGAAGACAGTTTTTTGTTCTCCCGACTTTATGTCCCATAAATATACCGCTTTCCCCCACCCCGCGCTTGCGAGGGTGCTACCATCTGGACTGAACATTACACTCTTTACCCGTTCCCACTCCTCCCCCATCAGGATAGTTTTCTGCCGAGGATAGTCTGCAGCAAAAGTGCTAATCGAAAATAAGGTTAAAAGTATAAATAGACTTACAATTGTTTTTGTCATAGGGCGTCCTTTCCTTGAAATTGAAGTTAAAGATAACAAGTTATTTTGCTAGCGGTCAGTGCTCTCGAAAAAGAAGAGCAATGAGACTATAGTTCACTTTCAGTGTTTCGTCCATTTTGAATTTAAGGATTAGTTTGTAGTAGTGCGATTCATCGCACGTTCCAATTCAACAACGGGCAATGAATTGCCCTACTACAAACGGAAGCAGCCCTATCATTTAGAACTTGGCGAGGCACTAAACAATTAGCATAACTTTAACCGTAACATCTCATTCCCTGTTTTCTGGAAATGATACGGAACGCGTTCAACTGAACAAGCAACCCTGTTTTTCTTAAGTTCGTCAACAACAGGTGATAAGAAGGGAGAGGGATTGCTGTTGACATCAACGATTGGGAAAATCCTCACTTCGGTTCCGATACGGAGCAACTCCCGTATCGCATCGAGGTGGAACGCTAAATCTCTGTTGGCGGAGTAGAAGAAAAGCAGATGTGCGGAGAGCACGAGGTCGAAATGACCGTCAGGGAAGGGTAGATCGGGGAGTGATGCGTCTATGTATCGTCCGTGTTGCTTGCCGCTCTCAAAATCTCGGCAGAACGCGTCCATTGCCTGCATCCTGATTTCAGCCAGTTCATCAACAGACGAGATGTGTGTCCAGACGAATTTATCTTGATTTTGTCGGGCTTGTGCGATAACATCGTCGTAGGTTTCCTGAATGCGCTGGCGCAATTCCGCTTCGGAATACCGGTAAATCGGATCGACCGAGATGATCGGCGTGCCACGCTGGTGCATCAAAGCGTTGAACGACGCGGGACCGTCGCCGACACCAACAATGTCCCGCGCCAAATCGTCCTCGGAGAGGTTAAACATACCAAGATATTCGTCAAACGACCTACCCCAAGGGATGATGTCTTTATAATGGAAATCCATTATTGAGCAGTCCCGGCATTCACTTCTTGTAAAACTGCAACTGCTCGCTGTGCCAATTCGGTTGTAGCGTCACGCTTGACCGCTCGGTTTAAGTGTAGGATGGCGCGTTCGTCTCCGTCTCTTGCTAGCTCCAATGCTTCCTCAAACCCTTGATTTCCGTAACTGAAATCTCTTGGCAACACGGTCAGGTCCCGGTCCTTCCAATAATACTTTAGTTCGTCGGACTCCCAATTGTGATAGACATGTTCCCACGTAAGGGAGTTGAAGAGATTCAGGTGCGGTTCGAGCATGTGCTCAGCAATCGGGTCATCGACGGCCTGATAACGGTTATCGAGTGACACGCGAAGCCGATCCTCGGTCAAATTTGGCAGTGCCTTATGAATGGTCAAAGCAGGGAAGATGAGCGTATCGCCGACCTCATAGTTTGTGGAATGCCATTCACCGGACAACTCGTCCTCCCTAACGCACAGGCTACCCGCACCGAGCGAAAAGTGGTGTTCCATGACCTTATTGACTTTATGCGAACCGGGTAGGACTGCTAAGCCTCCCAATTCAATCGGACAATCTCCGATAGGTGCCCAGCAGGTATAGGTCTGGAAATTTCCTTGGAAGTGGACGAAGTCTTGGTGTATCGGTGTGGTATGCGCTGTGTATTTCGGGAACCAGAGGCGCGCAATCTTCTGTGGATGCGGTAGCACCTCTCTACCAACAATCTTCTCCACCATATCGACGACTTCGTGCCAATGCCCGGAACGGTGGAACGCCTCTAACTTATACACTTCATGGTATACATCCGTGTATTCAGGATCCCCCTCGGTACACTGGGTGGAAATATCAGCGATGCCATCCATAGGGTCGGTCCCCGCGACGAGCCAACCGCCTTCCTGCATCGTCGTTAGCATCTCCCGCCGCAACGCCCAGAGTTTGTCGGGATCTTGCAGCTTCTTGAAGAAAACATACCCTTCTTCCGAGATCCGGTGACGCAATTCTTCCGGATCGTTCATCGCATCGTTAGATACGCGAAGTTCTTTTAAGGCTTCCATCTGACTTTCTCCTTGGGTCTATCCCCATTAGAGCACTGAATTTTGCCATTTTTGTGATGGATGACTAATTCAGTCTTCTGATTTCGGCTAACTTGGTGTCCGTACGCCACTGCGTCCTTTTTGGTATTGAAGTGTTTCAATGCTCTCAAAGCGCTGCCACGTATGACATCCCAGCCCCCTTCAGGATTGGAAACAACATAGTGTTCTTTGTCAGTCCGACCATAGGCGACAGCCTCTACTGCCCGTCTAACCTCCATTCTTGAGAGTTTTCCTCGTTTGGGAGTGCTTTTGACGGTTCGTTCTCTTGCCATTTTAATCACCTTCTTAAGAGGAATAAAACCGCAATCATGAACAGCAAACACCATTGCAGCAAACAGAGGCTTGTAAGTGGAATCAAATGGACAGTTGATAAAACATTGTCGTTATAATGGGATGATTTCATGAATTCTTACGTCAATTTCACTTGCGTTTGAAATTGTCTTGTCTCTATTCACTTATAGTATAACATGTACGTAACGAGAAATCAATTTTTTTAGATTCAGCAAATCGCTCCTACACTCTATTTTTCTCAAGCCAATTGACAGCGAAGTCAACCACGGCAGGTTGTGGCATAAGTTGGCAATTCGCATTACCGACCTTGCCGTGCCGAATTACTTTTCCTGCATCAGAATGCATAAAATCTGCACCGATCCGATCAAAATCCGAAGCGTCTATATTGATGTCTTCAAAAGTTGTCCATGTCCTTGAACCCGCCTGTGAGATCGGAGCACCCGCCGGGACGACGCGTTTGGTTGGAAAGTCTGCCCGGTATTCTGCGAGATGTATGGACGTGTTGTTTGAATGCCCAACACCGAGGAGTAGGACGGAACCTTGCAGGTCGTAGATTCTGTCAAGCGGTGAACTTTCGCCCATGCCAAATGCCAAAGCGTGGTTATCCGTGATATAGGTTGCTCGCGGTCCGCGCGCACAAAAAGATTTCTGTGGATGTATACTGCGGCGAACGCCTTTTTGCCTTCGGAACGTTTCGACAATTGTGCCCATTGAACGGGTAGGTGTCAAATCAGGGTCGTAGGCGGGCATTGTCTCCCGTATCGTTTGCCACCACGCCTCCGGCACGGGTGGATTCTCCCACTGACTCGGGTCGCTGAGGTCGCTTGAGTGGGTCGGCATCACAAGCGTGCCAGTTTCCCCCAATACTTCCTGAAGGGCAATGATGACGGCGACAGCACCGCCACAGACCCATCCCATCGCGCTCAAGGACGAATGGACGAGTAAGGTCATCCCCTTTTCAATACCGAGTGTTTCAAAGTCAGTCCGCAGCGACTCGACCGTAATAGGCGTTTCCGTCTTGTGAACCACTTGACCTTCAGGCATTATTGATCCCCTTCTATTTCGTCCCTATTGCAAGGATATGCGCACTCATGCCGAGTATTGAAGGCTCTGCTTCAACTTTGCGAATCAGGTCCAAAACCACAAGACGCAGCGCGGGATCTTTCCAATAATCCTCAAAGGATTCAAAAAGCCATGCGGGCCCTTCTACAGCAAGCGTTGCTTGATGTTGAAAACCGGCTTCAATAACTTCGGAACCGAATTCTTCAGGACGGTGAAGATGCGCGTCTGTAAAGTAATTAAGGTCCTCAGTTGGATTACGGTGGTAACCGGTTTCAAGATCGTTTTGAACGATGTCTCTATGAATAGGAATCCTGAATCGATCGTCAAAAAAACTGTGGAGCATAGACGCAAAGCGTGAGATACCAGCGGCAACCATAACGCCACCGTTTCGTAGCACACGATACGTTTCTCTGAGTGCCAGTAGCCGTTCATTTCTATCAATCAGATGGTAGAGCGGACCCAATAGCAAAACGGCATCCGCAGACATTGACGAAAAACGCAGTGCCCGTGCATCACCGAGCGATATACTGGCAATCGGTTGTTCCAGTTGTTGGTTTGAAGCTTCTTTTGCTTGTTCGATATGTAAGTCTACGGGATCCACGAGGTGTACCTCATAGCCTGTCTTTGCTAACCAGCAGGCGTAAGGACCCGAACCGCCGCCAATGTCCAAAACCACTGCTGGTGATGGTGGTAAGTAGCGTTTGATGATCTCTTGGGTGCGTAGGAACTCGAATTGTCCTGTGACACTGGCTGTAAGTCTGTTTGCTTCTCGCGTTTGTCTATAGAACGAGAGAATTTCATCTGAAAGTTGATACAATTTCTGATTCCTTCCAAAACTAATTATCGAGTCTGTTTCACCCATGCCCATGTCGTCGTTAACTTATCGTCCGGGTCAACAGAAAGGGGTTCGAGATCCAAGACGTTAGTAACATCAACGTAGTTAGGTTTTCCAAACCCACCGTCGCCATCATTGCCATTTTTGGAATTATCGTTGGCGTTGCCTTCATCGAAGGTGTAGTGAGCGTTTAAGCCTTCTTCATCGCCGTTGAGGACTTTCATCATGAACTCATTAATCTCTGCTTCGGTCCGAGCGACTTCCCAAATACGGATTTCATCAATCGACCCTGTACAGAACCAACTTTTACTATCACCGACACCGATATACAGCGAAGCGTCGGTTGCCGCTAATTCTTTTGCTCCGAAAGGTGCGGCACCCTTCTCCTCCCCATCAATATATGTCCGCATCTCTTTACCATCCCAGACCCCAGCGACGTGTTGCCATTCGTTCGGCTCCAATCCAGGGACATCAAGGATTTTTGTGCCGGGCCAGAGGACAAACCGTAATCCGTTCCCATTTTGGACGATCTCTGGAAAGATATAATCCCTTTGGCCTCCCCAATCCTTTGCAAGGCATTCCCCGACAGGTTTGCTCATGTTCATCCACGCCTCTATCGTTATCGCGGTTTTGGGATTTAGACTGTCACTGTTCGGGACTTCGATAGCCGTCGCGCCATCTAACTCCAGTGCCAGATTTTTTGCCCAAAGTGTGTTGGGTACCACCAGACTAATAACGAGGGTTAAAAAAAATAGAACTTTCATAGTTTTCCTCCTAATTTATCAAAATCTTCATTTTCTACATCTCCAATCTTTAGATTGGAGATGTAGAAAATGCGAAATTAAGTTGACTAAAATTTGTTTCTGTGATATGCTATTTGTATCTACAGAATGAGAGATGCAAACTTTGGGCTATCCCGCCCATTGCTCTCATTCACCCTTTTTGCAGGGCTGTGTAGATTGTAGACAACCAAGACACTACAGAAAATAAACGTTCAGTAGGTTACCGCTGTGAAAGACCAGCACTCCGAAGATATAGCGTTTAAGTTCCGAAACACTATATGAGTGTCGGAAGTATCGGTTGCGTCTGATGCGTTCAAAGGCGTTTCCGTAGCGTGCCAGAGGCGTTTGTCGCGAGGCAATCGTTTCAGATGACCCGCACCATAGGATTGCACCTATGTTGCCCGAACAAGTCCACTCGGACGGGAGTCGGGAATCAACCTACAAGGTTGTTCGAGATGCTCACTTGCGGCGTGACAACTGGTTACTCGCAAGGCCGCTAAAAGAACTAAACAGGGAGGAATCTCCCGGCTTTAGCGGGGAGAGGGGTCAAGGCTTGCGTTTGGTCTGTGTGTTGCTTCATACATCTCACTGAAACGCTCAAATCTATGATGCCAGATCGTCAAGCATCTGGCGGATCTTGTGTTCACCACTGTCAATAAACAGAGGGGCTAATGGACCTCTACCGTGTAAAGTCTGAAGTAGAGTATCAATCTGTATCATACGCTGTTGCGGGGTGCGGCACCTGAGCCATTTTTTAACGAATTCACGTGCGGGTCTTGGATTGCCGGTTCTTAACGAGCGAACACTCCTACGCCACGCCTGCCATCTAAAGGTGTATTTACAGTTCGGACATTCGAGTTTCTCGTCCTTCTTTTTTAAACTCTTACGATAATCCCGCCATCGACGCTTATAGTCGCAAACTGTACATTCGATATTGCCGTTCTGATGCAGGGCAACGCCTTGACATTTGGGACATTGTAACTCAGGATTGGATCGCTGATTATTAGTTGTTCGGTCTACTGGGGGTAGATCCGGTCTACGGACGAGGTCAAGACAGTGAGGACACGGTAAAAGGACGCGGGTTCTCAGAGATTGCTTGTAAGCTTCTTGGGACCATGTTTTACCACAGGCACATCGCAACACAACTTCTTTGTATAGAACAGCGCGACAGTCAAAACATCGGGGAGTGTCTCGGAGGGCTTGACGGCAATCGCGCCAAAGCAGACGCCTGGTACAGTGCGGGCAGTGGAACCAGTGTTCGTGTGTGCCACCTTCACCCTTACTAAAGAGCGGGTCAATCCGACGGACCACCTTTGTACTACACTTCGGACACGGCACAGGCCCACCTCGGTAAACGTCAGCGACTGTGGCGATGTCGTTACAGCGAGCATAGAGTTCCCAGCCGACATCGTGTAGCAGTGTATCATCGTAGATACCGAGCCGAGCATATCGGTAAAGCCGACGGATTTTGATGGGTTTTACACGAGGTGCCCAGTCCATAGTGGTTTCCTTTAAACTTCAATCTATAAAATCGGCAAGCGGCGGACACGCACCCTCCGAACTTGCGTATCTAAAAGCTGATCTGAAACCGCCCAAGCGGCGTATTTCATCGCCTCCTGAATATCAGCAACTTCCAATTCTGGATAAAGCTCAATAACATCTTCAACCGACCGACCACTGGCTAACAATTTGAGAATTACACTTATCGTGATTCGGGTCCCACGAACTACAGGTTGCCCAAGACAAATTTTGGGATTAATCTGGATTCGGTCTAACTTTTCCATTTCTACCTCCACTCATACGGCTAATCAAGCGTTTCAAAGTGTTCTTCAGAGACTGGTAGCCCGTCTTCTTTGAGCGCAACAATATAGCCCTCAATCGCCTCTCTAATATTGCTGACCATTTGTTGTTTGGTTTCAGTTTGACTGATGCAACTGGGCAAACTGGAACATTCGGCGATCCAATAGCCATCTTTGCCTGGATAAATAACCACCTGTCTCATTGTTTATCTTCAGTACAAAGACCTTGCTCAAGAATCAAGGTTACGAAAAAACTAAATCTCTATCTGTGGTTTAAGTTACACTGGTATTTGAACAACCTTTCCTGTTTCAATGCTTCGGCTGATCGCTTCCAAAACGCGCATATTCTGGTAGGAGTCTTCGAGGCTTGAGTGGGGCTGTGTCCCCGCTTGCAGGGACGTTGCCCAATGTTGCATCTCTTCAAGGTAGCCGGGTCTGCCGATGCTATGGAGTGCGGTGTTGACGTCCCATTCTTCAGTAGGTGTATCAGCATAACCACCACCAGTGCCGAGCCATGTCGGCATACGGTAACGGCGCAGTCTCCGTGTTTCTAACACCTGAATTGCCTGATTGCCAGTGCCTTTGACGAAGACCATCGCTTCCAAGATGGGACCGGTGCCGAGTGTCATCGTACCGATACCACCGTTCTCGTAACGCAGGTTCACGGACATTGAAACGGTACTTGATGCGGCATCAACCTCGCCTAACGCGAAGACTTCGCTGACCTGTCCCATAAAGAAACGCATGCAATCGGTGGGATGGATCACCTGATCGAGCATGAAGGGCCAAGCGAATGGCGATCCCGCCTCTTGGAGACGGGGACCCGGTGCGAGGTATCGGGTGTGATATTGGCAGGCTTCACCGAACGCATCTTCGTCCATCAACTGTTTGGCAATCTGATGTGCAGGGGCATGTCGCCACATTGTACCGACCATCCCCGTTTTGCCGCTCTCAGCGGATGCATCGACGAGCATCTTCGCGCCTTCAGCAGTGGTCGCAGGCGGCTTTTCGGTATAGATGTGATAGCCGCGCTGGAGGCACTCAATACCGATGTCCCGATGCAGTTTATCCTCAGGTCTACCGACAACAGCGACGGCATAGAGGTCTTCGTTTTTGAACATCTCATTGTAATCGGTGTAGTGTCGGAGTGCGCCGAACCTTCGGGCGTTTGACGCCGCTTTCTCTTCTACGAGGTCACAAGTCGCGACAAATTCAAACTCGGGCACCATCGGTATGCACTGTTGCAATTGCGATGACATGCCACCACAGCCAATAAAAGCAATTCGGATTTTTTCCATCTTTTTAATTTTCCTTGCGGTTCGTTAGGTGGGTTGCGTGAGGGATCGTCCTCTCCGTTTCATCCCTCCTTACAAACTATGTTATTCCTAATAGGTCCGCCAACTCGTTAAAATCGTTGGCAACGAGGTCCGAGGGATGTGCATTTACGCCTTGGGTTCTACCGGGTCCGTACTCCAGAGGGCGTGGTACCAACGCTGTTTGAAAACCCACGGCTTGCGAAGCTCGGAGATCGCCAGGGTGTGCGGCGACCATCATAACTTCATTCGGAGACAAACCGAGCAGCGCGGCGGCAGTTTCGTAAACTTCGGGATCCGGCTTATAATGCCCCGTCAACTCGGCAGAAAGAATACAATCCCACGGAAGCCCCGCGAATTTTGCCATGTTGGTTAGCAGGGCAACATTGCCATTAGAGAGTGTAGCAATGATGTATCGCTTGCGGAGCCGTTCCAAACCACTGACTGCATCGGGCCACGGTTTCAGGCGATGCCAAACCCTATTCAAATCATCTGTATCGGTTTCGCTCAAGCCTTCGATTTTAAATTCATCAAGGAGGCTATCCAAAATGAGTCGATGCAGTGCGTCAATGTTCTGCCACGGCAGGTCACCGCGTCGAACCCTGTCCATTGCGGGACCGTAACCAGCGCGCCACTTCAAAGCGAATTGCGTCCAATCAAGGTCAATACCGTGGGTGTCCCCGAATTTTTCACCTTCAGCAACAATTGAGCTGTACCAATCTACAACCGTGCCGAAGACATCAAAGGTGAGTGCTTTGACGTGGGAAGGTGCGTTTTCCATGGTGTTACGCTCCTGTCTGTCGTCTGAGACTTGTCGAGAGGGAAGGTCTGTGTCTGTTTTATATGGCGTTACATCATATACCAACTTATTCCAATTGTCTATTGAATTATATCATTGTTGGACAGTAGGTTCACATAAACGGGTTGTGTGCGACCTCCCAATAGAAACCGTCAGGGTCCTTGAAATAGCCTGAGTAGCCACCCCAAGATGCTTCCTGTCCGGGTTTAACAAGTTCAGCCCCTGCGGTAACTGCCTCCGCTAAAGTCGAATCCACCTCTTCTGGAGAGGCGACGTTATGTGCGAGTGTAAACCCTTGAAAGCCTGTGCCTGCAGGTGGGATTGTGATGTCTTCAGCGAGTTCGTCTCTCGGATAGAGCGCAAGGATCGTTCCCCTCATTTGAAAAAATGCGGGACTGACCGAGTCGTTTTTTCGGGGCAAACCTAATCCTTTTTCATAAAAATTGGTAGAGCGTTGCAGGTCTTCGACCCCAAGCGTGATGATAGTAATATGTGGTTTCATTCAGATTTCCTCGGGTATTTCCTAATCTGTGAATATGATTGTTAAAACATCCGTGGATGTTCTTGAAAAAAAAAGCACTCTGACGTGATGTCGGACGCCAGAGTGCCAAGGGGGTTTATATATTTAATCCTAAGAACCTATATATCATAAGCTGGTCCTGTAGGGTGCCAAAAATTTCCGGAGTTGTCGAATCGCAGCGTTTTTACGTGAGGCAACAGTACCAATCGGACATTGAACGATCTCGGCAACTTCCTGATAAGACAATCCTTGAACTTCTGTCAGCCGAAACACTAATTGATGTTCTTGCGACAGTTTGCTGATTGCCGCCTGAATTGCCTCGTAAGTCTCTTTGGCGATAAGTAACGCCTCTGGAGAGTAGTCGGTGTCTGCGATAGCAACCGCAATGGGGTGAGAGTTTTCATCTTCATCGTTATAGGGCGCATCCAAAGATTCAATCTGCGGTGTTCTCTGATCCTTCGCCAACTGTTTTAAACAGACGTTCTTGGCGATGTGATACAGGAACGTTCTAAATTTCGCAATTGGGCGATACGTTGGCACACAGCGCCACACCCGTAGGAACGTTTCCTGACAGAGGTCTTCCGCGAGGGTCCGGTTTTTGACAAATCGATAGATAAAATTTAAAGTGTTTGTATAGTGGCGTTCGGTTAAAATTCGGAATGCATCTCTGTCTCCATCCTTCACAGAGAGCATCAACTGTTCGTCAGTGTGTAACATGCTTGTCTCCTCAAAAGAGGAGTTTCTCAAGCGAAGGCGTGCAATCCCCCTTCCGTTCCGTAACGGAGGATGCCTGCTTGTTCACTCCTCGGTCTGTGCCTTCTCCATAATCGGGTCTTCGTCCAATAACGACATGCATTGGCAATCTTAGATGCCTGGGTCTTCCGGGAGATCCAATCCCCCAAAGAATTGTCACGCCCATCTCCGGCGTGAGGCGTTGCCTCCGTTAAACACAAAACGTACTGACGCATTTTGAAAACTCCTTTCTAAGTTTTTTCGTCAGAGAGGGATAGTGTTTTATACCCCTTTTTCGATCATTAAAAAGATTCATTTAAAGTTAAACCCATATATTTTGAAACAATTCATTTAAAATTAAAAAATATTTCACGTCTTCAAATTGAGGGTCCAAAACAGGCGGAGATAATCCGTTACACTCCCGTTGGTTGAAAGGGTTCCAAGGGCAACGCTGTCTGTCCTGTAATGATCAGTTCAGCGATGAGTTGTCCTGTGATCGGCGCGAGGAGAATCCCATTTTTGAAATGTCCCGATGCTAAAACGACGTTATCGTACCCGGGCAAATAACCCAGGAGCGGACCTTTTTTTGCATGCGGACGTAAACCTGCCCATGTTTGCACGAAAGTACCCTGCGCGAGTTGTGGCGCGATGGCAATTCCTGCGTCAATCATCTGCTTAGCACCGTCCACAGTTGCGGTCTTGTCATAGCCGACAAATTCGACCGTCGCTCCGAGTAGGATTTTGCCGTCGGCTCTCGGTACGATATAGATGCCGAGTCCATCGATGGTTCGCTCGAAAAGTGGTGGCATCGCTTCAACGAGGACGATCTGTCCTTTCGCAGGTTCAACGTGAATCGGAACATCAAGTTGCGCCGTAAGCGTCCCTGTCCAGCAGCCCGCGGCGATCACGAACGTGTCGGCGTAATAGGTTTCACCGTTCACGACGACACCGACAACGTGTTCCTCATCATCCTCACGCACTCGGATAAAATCGGTGACGGGATTGCCGACTTGGAATTGTGCACCGAGTTTTGCGGCACCCTTGGCAAGTGCAATCACCATCTTCGGATTACGGACTTGCGCATCTTCCGGGAATAGAACAGCACCGGCGATAGATTTTGAAAGAGCAGGCTCCAACTGCCATGCTTGTTCCGCCGTCAGAACTTCCGCTGAGAAGCCACGCTTCACGCGCCGATCTGCGAGACCGATTAATCCTGCCGCTTCAGCAGAATTGAAGAATACCGACAGTGTCCCGGATTGGATTAACTCAATATCTATCTGGGTCTCTGCTCGCAGTTCTTCTGCTAACACCGGATAGAGTGCAAGGCTCTCTCGGCAGAGGGTCGGATACGGCTCGTTTGTTGAGGCGTGTGAGGTTAAAATTCCTGCACCTGCCCATGAGGCTTCTGTACCCACAGCGGATGCTTTGTCGATCACTAACGATTTCACGTTCCGTTTGGCGAGATCGTAAGCGATGTTGCATCCGATAATGCCTCCACCGATAATGATGACATCGGCATGATTTCGGCTCAAGGTTCCCTCCATTTTACCAGAAAATCAAAACAACACGATAAGAATAGTTTAGCACATTATGGGGCGTTTGTCAATCTCGCGCCTGCCGATGTCTCAGGGATATTTCAGTTCTACCGCCTATACACATTTTCGGATGCACTTTTCGGATAACGTAGATTGAAACTTGAAATTTCAGCGGATTCCGTGTATAATTACTATCGTAAAGTAGACGTTCTCAAATCCGGTGATGCAGGAAAAGAGTTCTTCCTATAGGAGCGGGTGTTTTTGCTTGGGTGTTCCCCCACTCGCGCTTCTTATACTGATACGAAAGGTTTTTTATTAAATGACCCTTGGAAAAGTTACCGGGACAATCGTCGCGACGCAGAAAGATGAGAAATTAATCGGAAGCAAACTGATGGTTGTCCAAAATGTGGATCTCAACGGAGAGGTCGATCGGATATATACAGTCGCTGTAGATGCGGTAGGTGCGGGTATCGGCGAGATTGTCCTCGTCGCCACCGGCAGTTCGGCGCGTCAAACCGAAGTGACGGGCAACAAACCCGTCGATGCTGTTATCATGGCAATTGTTGATACCGTGGAAGTGGCTGGAAAAGTCCGGTATCAGAAGTAAAACAATGAAGATCGCGATCGAGCGGGAACGCGTCCGGACTGAAACACTCCACCGTCGCGAGGCACTCACCTCAGAAGAGCGGACACGGCTCAGCCAGCGTATCGTTGATTCCACTGCGCACTGGATACAGCGCGAGGGTTTCGACTCTGTGATGCTCTACCTGAGTATGAGAAGCGAGGTTGAAACCACCGGTTTGCTCGAAGGGTTACTTAATTCTGGCAAGCGGGTTTGCGCCCCTGTCGTAGATACAGAACAGTTGAAACTCGTCCCACGTCAGATTCAGAACCTAAAAACAGAGTTAGTGCGCCATCCCTACGGTATGTTGGAACCGAACGAGACATGCCCAATCTTTCCAACCGAACACCTTCAACTCATTGTTGTTCCCGGTATCGCTTTCGATCATAATGGGTATCGCCTCGGATACGGCAAGGGTTTCTATGACCGATTTCTCACGAAGTGTTCGTACGCTGCTGCTGTCGGATTGGCGTATGAGATACAACTCGTAGAAGATACGTTCCCACAAACATGGGACGTACCAGTTCAACACATTTTCACAGAGACGGGTAGGATAGGAATATAATTACTTCGCATCAACGAAAGGTTTTAGTTTCTCCAGCGTCTTTGTCCCGATCCCTTTGACGTCCCTGAGAGCGTCTACACTGGCAAATTTACCGTGCTGCTTGCGATAGTCGACAATCCTGTGTGCCATTTGCACGCCGATGTTCGGGAGGGTTTGAAACTCTTCCGCAGAGGCGGTGTTGATATTGAGAAGTTCGGGTTTGCTCGGTGTCTCTGGTGTTTGATTTTGTGGGCGTTCCTCGTCCGGAACAGCAATTAAATCCGGTTTTCCAAGAAACACCGCAGGTGCAAAGCGTCTCACACCCCAAACCCCGCTGCCGACTAAAATCAGTATCACGAGAAAAGTGACCGCTTTCCAATAGTGGCGTTCAACGGCATCCGATACATTATTCATTCCTGTTCTCCTGAAGAGATAGCACCTGATTTGCAGGGACCTTTCCGATCACCTGTTTTGTCCCGCTCTGCCACTGCACTTCAATGCTGTCCACCTGTTCGTAATCCCCGATTCCGAAATGGAGTGTGAGATCTTGTTGTGAAAGATAGCCGTCTCCGCTCCGTATCTCACGCGTCTGTGTGAGTTTTCCGGTCGTGATCTTGACGCGCGCCCCAATCGCATCCGTGGAACCGTGTATCGCTGTCAATCGGATCTGCAAATAGTTTTTTCCGTTGCCGCTGTCGTTGCGTAGGAGGCGTGGCACAGTGTTGGAATTGGTTACCACGATATCGAGGTCGCCGTCTAAATCGTAGTCTGCAAAGGTGGCCCCACGGCTTGCGTCCTCCAATTTCATGCCTGCACCGAGGGTTTTAGAGACTTCGGTAAATGTGCCATTAGCGTTGTTGTTCCGAAAGAGCAGGTTGCGTTGTCCGTACGTACCCTCCTGTCCGAGTTCAGCGAGATTATCATGCAGATGCCCGTTAGCAACGAAGAGATCTTGGTATCCGTCGTTATCGTAATCAATAAAGGCGGTTGCCCAACCGAGATAGGGATAGGTGATCTGTGCTGTCTTTGTCATGGCTGTCGTATCCGTGAAGAAGCCGTCTGCATCGTTATGGTAGAGCGTGTTCGTCTGTTGGGCATAATTCGTGACGGTGAGGTCGAGCCAGCCGTCGTTGTTCCAATCGCCGAAGGCTGTCCCCATACCGTTCTCTGCAACGCCATCTTCGCTGAGTGCAACGCCGACCATAAAACCGACCTCCTCAAAAGTGCCATCTCCATTGTTGTGATAAAAGAGGTTTTCTGTGGAATCGTTAGCAACATAGATGTCAGGGGTGCCGTCGTTATTATAGTCGCCCCAAACAACGCCTAAACCTTTGCCGGTGGTGTTGTAGATACCCGCTGTTTTTGTAACGTCGGTGAATGTGCCGTCACCGTTGTTGCGATAGAGTGTGTCGGATTGAGCGATGAAATTATCGGGTTCACAGTAGGCGCGAATCCCTTTTTCCTTGAATCCGCACCACGGATTTTCATCGATGTCAAAGACAATGTAGTTGACAACGTAAAGGTCGAGATTGCCGTCTCGATCGTAGTCAGCAAAAGCGCAGCCTGTGCTCCAACGTGGCTCCGTCACGCCTGCGGATTCCGCGACCTCTGTAAACGTACCATCGCCGTTATTACGGTAGAGCCGATTGACCCCGTAGTTTGTGACGTAAAGATCCAATTTACCGTCGTTATTGTAGTCACCCACGGCGCATCCGTGTCCATAACCAGTATCCCCGACCCCTGCTTTTTCAGTGATGTCCGTGAAAGTACCGTCGCCGTTATTTTGATAGAGGCAATTGGTTGGGATCTCTTGCGAGACATAGCCGGGAAGTGGTGCCCCGTTAACAAAATACAAATCGGGATCGCCGTCGGCATCGTAATCAAAAAAAGCGGCACCGGAACCGAGCGTCTCCATGAAATACTTCTGTCCGCTCCGACCATCAACGTGCTTCCAGTGGATACCCGCTTCCTGCGTCACATCGACGAATTGAATGTTGGTATTCGCGTTCACAAGACGGATGGAGGGACCTTGTGCGACAAGTGCGGTTAGGAACAGGATTAAGATGCCTATACTGCTATTTTGTCTTTTCATCTGATTCTTTCATTCTTGCGAGTGTCTGTCGAAAGGCATCGTTCCCGGGTTCCATTTCGATAGCGGTCCGAATCGCTTTCAACGCTGCTTGATGCGCACCTGCCTGAAAATAGGCTAAAGCAAGGGTCTGTAGGTATTGCGGGACAGGTGCTAAACGGACAGCCTTTTCAGCCAAGGCGATGGTTTCTTGGATGTGATCCTCTTTTTTAACCGACAATGCTAAAGTAGAGGCACCTTCAAGATAGAGCCTTGCCAATCCGTTTAGGGCATAATGCGCCTCTGCGTCCAACTTTAAAGCCGTCTGGTACGCGGCGAATGCGTCCTCAAATTCACCGCGACGGTGGTGGATGACCGCGATACCGACTTGGGCATGAACTAATGAGGTGTCATACGTGAGAGCCGCTTTGTATTCAGCAAGTGCCTCATCAAATCGGTCTTGCAGATAATAGACTGCACCCAATCCAGCGTGTAGAGCGGCTTGCTCTGGCTCAATCGCAATCGCGCTAAGATAGGATTTTTCTGCTGCATTCAACCTACCCTCACGAAAATAGAGTTTACCGAGTTTATAGTGTGCCATAGCATACTGTGGCTGAAGCCTGACTGCCACCTGATACGCCTCAAGTGCCTTATCGAATTTTCCGTGTTTTTCGTAAGTGAGTCCGAGTTGGTACTGTTTGCGAGGATTGCTCGGTTCAAGGAGAATCGCTCGCTCGCGGGTGTCAATCTCTTGAGCGATTGCGTTTAGACGACGGTAGGTTTTCATGGCGCGCTTGCCTTCCACTACCTGCTTTAGTCGGAACAGTGCCTGCGCCAGGTTATAGTACGCACCGATATGGTCGGGTTGTTGTGCGATAACACGTCGGTATAAGGCGGCGGCACGCTGGAATTCCCGTTGCTTTGTTGCGATTAAGCCCAGACTGTAGGAAGCCGCCGTAAAATTAGGATTCAGGGAAATTGCCTTCTCTAACAGTGGGCGTGCTTTGTCAAGTTCTCCCTGTTTTTGATAAATGGCACCTAAGTTCCCATTTGCCATAGAAAGTTCAGGGTTCAAGGCTAACGCCGATTCGTAATAATGAATTGCGTGCTCCTGCTCTTTGACCGCTTCGTAACAAGAGGCAAGATTCGTCATTGCTTCGGCGAGTTTCGGTGAAAGGTTGAGCGTCCGGTGATACGCTTCTATGGCTTCGGTGAACCGGGAGGCTTTCTGATAAGCAGTCGCGAGTCCAATCTGTATCTGGAGGGAGTCTGGATGGTTTTGGCTGAGTTTCCGATAGATGTCAATTGCCTCGTCATTACGCTCGGTTCTTGTGTAGAGCAGGGCAAGGTTTGCTTCGGCTTGTAGCAGTCCCGGCGCGATATCCAGTGCCTGTTTGAGAGCGACTTCCGCTTTAGCGAATTGACTGCGTTGAATATAAACCGTTCCGAGTCCGGCATAGGCTTGGGCGGACGCAGGGTCGCGTTGGATGGCGTGGTGAAAATATCGGAGTGCCTGTGTGTATTGTCCGCGCTGGGCGGCTTGCATCCCGCGGGCGTAAAGATCTTTGGGTGTTTGTGCCGTAGCATTCCACGCAAGGCTAACGAAAACGATTAGGAAAAAGACAAGGAACGAGACTCCCTTTTGAGACATGACGGTTTATCCTCCACCGTCAATTTTAGCCTAAGATAGCACTTGAGATCAAGCGTTTCTTTTCATTGCAACGGGATAGTATACGATGGGATTGATATACGAACTTAAACTCCGCCAATCTTTAATTTTCAACCTTTTCTACATCCCAAGTTAATAACTGATCCTCGATTTTCTGCCACACCTCAGGGGACACACGTCCAGCTGCCTCTTTGCATTCAACAATGAATTGGACAGCACGAAGATACTGGAGAAAGGACTCCATATCTTCGCGTGGAATAGCAAGCATGTCGTCTGTTATATCCAAAGCAGAAAGCCATGTATCATGAATAGACTCCTCTGGCGGTTTAACAGTACCTCTCTTGTCTCCTTGATGAACTCTTGTTGTGTTCTGAATCGATGGACTATTCGTTGTAAATCTACTTCTTTGAAAATTTCTGCTTGTTCTATGCGCTCGACGAGTGCTATTCGTGTGTCCAATTCCATCGCGGACCGATTTCCAAATTCGGAGGAGAGAAAAAAGTAAAAATAGGAATTTATATATCCGCAAAGATTGAGGTAACAATCAAAGTCAAAGTAAAGGTTAAGGTAACGGGTAAAATTTGCATAATGTCTGAGATAAGAGTCAAAATCTTGATAGGGTTTGCAGTATCTATTACGGTTAAGGTCAAGATAAAGGTCAAGATTAAGATAAAGGTAAAGGTCGAAATCAAAGTTAAGCCCTCGATAAAGATCGAGATTGAGGTTAAGCCCTCGGTGGAAATCAGAATCAAGACTGAAGTTAAGCCCTCGGTAGAAATTAGAATCAAGACTGAGTTGAAGGTCAAACTCATCAAACTCGTCAAGTTCGTCAAACTTAAGGTTAAAACCAAGGTTCTGGTTAACATCGTACTTGACTATTTCATAAGTTTTATTCAACAACCACAGAGAAAAGTATTGACGAATCGCAAAAATTTGCCTAGCTGCCCTGTCATTCGGTAATCAGTGTCTTAATATCAATTGCATCCTCGGTGAACCTCTTCAATTCAAGAAATACAGGGACAGATTTGTGTGCAAAACTCCTGTTTCCTTCTTTTAAGGCTTCAAGTCCAACCTTGCGAAGAAAGGTTGATTTTCCAACATCAGGTCCACCGAGCAGCATCAGAAATTGCTTATCGTTAGCAATTTGTGTTCCATCTTGCCGTTGACAGGCGTTTGCAATTCTTGGAATTAATTCGTCATATGCCTTCCCCATTAAATTAATAGATTGTTTGTATATCTCTGTTACTACTCCCGAAAACATCGTTTCATCCATGGTTTACCTCCATGTTTCAATCAGTGTTAATATCAAATTTGAATCCATAGCAAGTATTATTCAGGGACTATCATATGTTTCCTTCAGACTGCCACATCGGGATGGCTACTGCCAGTTCGCTGCGTAAGGCTTCAATCTCTTGGGAAAGGAAAGAGAGTAAGCGTTTCATCATCCGAGTTGCCTCGTCTGCCGATCGTGCCTCAATAGCGCGTTCAAGTTCTATCTGCAATTGATGGGCTTCATTGAATCGCGTCCACTTCTGAGTCCGGTCCCTACGGTGTTGCTGCAGCCATGAACGGTTAAGACGGAGTGTGGAAATATGGTATTCGCCGCAAGGTGTAAGCGGCTGAAGTAAACCATCGTTGGATTCGATAAAATGAATACCTGCATCTTGTTCACGACATGGATCTGCAAAGCGATACCCACGACGGAGTTGTTCGCGTGTCGGCCATTTGCTATGTTTTATCATATTGCAGGGGATGCAGACCCAATATAGGTTGGTATAGTCGTTGACAGGTCCGCCTCTACTTCGTGGTTTGAAATGGTCAATACAAAAGGCTTGGGAACCGCCCATTATTTGTTCATGAACACCGCAGTAAGCACAACGGAAACTAAAATCCCTCCGAAGATAAGGCTCAGAATTCCGATACCCTGTCCTACCTCGCATCACAGGCGGTAATTCTCGTCGGTGAATACGAGGGGAGGTGTTTTGATTCACATCAGCTCCTTCAATTCACGCAGTTTGGTAACCACCTCCTCAAACCTTTGTTTCCAATCTTCATCACGTGAAGCGGTTCGTTTCTGCATGGATTGTATGAGCGGTTGTGCTGCTTCTGTGTCATTGAGCTGCTGATCTAACTCGGCCAACTCGACTTCCTCTTGCGGTGTTAAACCGTCGGAGAACTTCTTATCTAATAATTCATGATAAGCCTCAAGCAGATCCGTAGGAAGTTCGTAGTCAAAGGCGTTTTCGCCTGTGTCTGAATACCATTTACGATATTCATCCATCGGGACGATCGCGGCTACAGGCTTCCCATTGTCTTCAAGGACGAGACTCTCATGTCCTTCCCAAGTTGCCCGCAGTAAGTTTTCAATTTGACGTGGAAGCTGGTCCAATGAAATAGTTTTGCTCATAGGTCCGTCTCCTTT
This sequence comes from Candidatus Poribacteria bacterium, assembly GCA_965208635.1. Classification (GTDB taxonomy): domain Bacteria; phylum Poribacteria; class WGA-4E; order WGA-4E; family WGA-3G; genus WGA-3G. The sequence goes on along the minus strand of OZ242349.1, from coordinate 1,089,825 downwards.
TCAAGTAGCACTTTCAGTCATTATTATACCATATTCTTTAAAGGATTTACCACATTTTTTGTAAAGCATCTGAGGATATTTGGTTTCTTTCGGTGGGTTTAGAAACCGCGTCTACCTTAGTGGAGCAAGCACGATGGTCAAACAGTTCAATCAAAATATTCATCTTCGTTAAACTTCGTCCACGATTCAAATATGGGAAAGGGTCGAGGGAAATCGTCATTGTCAATATTCAACTTAAACCGTATCTTCTCGCTATCGAAAAGGTTTCGGATAGAAATGGAGATCCCTGAAGTTCCAATACAATTATCACACTGCGTCGGGAGTATTTGTACCGAACGCGGTGATTCAAAATAAATTCTATATTCCGAACCTGACTTTTCAACGCTGTAATCGTCCGCTAAGATTTCCCACTCGCTTAGAGCAATCTCGCCCTCGGCGTATTGTGCCCAGAGACTAACACCCGTAAAGAAATCGAGAATTACGCCTTTTCTCTTATTGGCATCTCTGGAAGGGTCAAATTGCCGAAATGAACGTCCCTTTAATTCTGATTTTACCAATTGTGTCTCATCGCTATCCACGGGTAGAAATGGGTTCGCGCATGAAAAGAGAATTAGGCAAATGAACGCGAGTATAGTAGACACGAAGCATATTTTTTTGTTTGTTTTCAAGACATTACATGGACGCATGTGTATTTTCTCCAGTGTATTTCTTATTGTGCAAATTTTAGCGTTAAACGAACCAGATTTTCAAAAGAAATGACGGGACACCTGAAAAAATTGGATTGTGCTTGATTCATAACCCCTCCTCTGTTAAAATGAACGGTAAATTCATGGCTGGAGGGGATGTTATGCAGGAGATTGTGGTAGATTCAGCGAAGTTACACGATTTCGCTCGGACACTTTGTGAAAAAGCGGGATTGCGTTCGGAGGACGGGGAGACGATCGCGAAGCATCAGGTGTTAACCGATTTGCGAGGTGTGCATTCACACGGTACCCGCGCTTTACCGGGTTATCTGAACCTCGTTCTTGACGGGAAGATGAACCCTCAACCTGAGCTCCGTATCGCAACAGAGGGACCGAGTTTCGCTGTTGTTGATGGAGATAACGGAATGGGACATCTGGCAAGCACGTTCGCAATGCAGACGGCGATAGAGAAGGCAAAGACAACGGGTATCGCTGCTGCAGGGGTTCGCAACGCTGGTCATTTCGGTGCGGCGGCATGCTACGCAATTATGGCGGCATCGAGCCAGATGGTCGGATTTTCAACGACGAACACAGGGGGAGCCTCTATTGTGGCACCCGGTGGCGCGGAAGCCGTGGTCGCCAACAACGCGATGAGTTACGCCTTGCCTACCGGCGATGGACATCCGATTGTGTTGGATATGGCGTGTGGCGTTTCGGCATGGGGAAAAATAGGCACGCTTCGGATGTATGGCAAACCGATTCCCGAAGGGTGGCTTATAGATGAGACAGGGCAACCTACCAACGATCCAGAGAAGGGACGTTTCCTCGCACCTGCGGCGGGACCGCGGGGTTACGGATTGGCGCTCATCATGGGCATCTTAGCGGGTCCTTTAAGCGGTGGCTTGATGGCTTGTAATAAAGCAGGCGATCCCTCTGAACACTTCTTTTTCGCAATGGATGTCGCGAGTTTCACGGACTACGACGATTACGTCGAGGAAATCCAGCGCGGTATCGGGAAGATTCACGCCTCAAAGACAGCAGAAGGCATAGAACAAGCATATCTCCCCGGCGAAATTGAGTGGAATAACTACGATAATTACCTTGAGAGCGGCATTCCGATCCACGTGGACCATTTACGCGGTCTCGCTGGCATTGCTGAGAAGTTAGATATTCCCATCTGTTGGGAGTGGTAGCAGCAGGACAGAAGCGGGTCAATACCTCAATCCGTAAGGAGCGATCAGTGATCCGCAATGAGCAGCCTGCAACACCGGCACAGGCGGATATAAGGAACGTACTTCGAGGTCGAAACGCACGTTGTTCCTCCGCAAGGTAAAATTAAAAACCGGCAACACCGGCGCAGGCGACGCTAACACGAAAACTGTCAAACGACAAACACCGTTACTTACCCGCAAGGAAAGTTAAAAAAATGGCAGAAACCAAAGAAACTGTATCAGGCGGTACGCTTCCTGATTGGGAGGTCGACGATTTACCAGCACCGCCCCCATATCAATTTGGGAAAGCATTTCGGAATATCTTAGGCCCCGGTATCATTGCGTTAGGCGGTTCAATTGGGAGTGGTGAATGGTTACTGGGTCCTGCGATTACCGCACAATACGGTGGCACATTGCTTTGGATCGCGACAATCGCCATCCTACTTCAAGTCATTCTGAATACAGAGGCGATCCGCTATACGCTCTATACCGGCGAACCGATGATGAGCGGTTATATGCGCTGTAAACCCGGTGCCGGCTTCTGGATGACGTTTTATTCGGGTATCAACTTTTTCGGGATTTGGCCCGGTTGGGCGATGACGGCGGCAACAGCGCTCGGTGCTGCATGGCTCGGCTATATGCCGCAGGAGGCAGATGGGGGGACAGTGCGCGTGTTCGCATATCTCATCTTTTTCTCCTGTCTGGGAATTGTGCTGTTCGGCGGGAAAATTTACAACTCCCTTGAGAAGGTGTCACTCTTCATGGTGGTTTGGATTATCGGATACCTTGTCATTGTCGATCTGTTTATGGTGTCACCGAGCACATGGTGGAAAGTTATCAAAGGTTTTTTAAGCTTCGGCGCATTTCCTACTGGAGGAGAAGAAGGACAGGTCAATTGGTTGTTGGTGGGTGCGTTCGCGGCGTATGCGGGCAGCGGCGGATTAGGGAATGTCGGTATCACCCATTACGTGCGCGATAAAGGCTGGGGAATGAGCAGCCTCGTGGGTGCGATTCCTTCCATGATTGGTGGACAACATGTCACGCTCTCCCACTGGGGCAAAGTCTTTCGCATCACGCCGGAGAACCTCCAACGGTTCAAGGAATGGTGGAAATATGTCCGATTTGAACAGTATTATATTTGGATGATCGGGTGTTTTATCGGTATCGCACTCCCCGCAATGCTGACCTTGCAGTATGTGCCTTTAGGACAGGAGATGGAACAGTGGTCGGCAGCGGCAATGCAAGCGCAGGGACTTGAGGCAAAGGGCGGTCGAATTATGTGGTATCTCACGCTCCTCTGTGGTTTTTGGGTGCTGTTTTCGACGCAGCTCGGTGGTGTGGACGGTGTCCCGCGGGGTTTCACCGATATTATTTGGACCGGTGTGAAGCGTGCGCGCAACATGGGTGAACGGAGCGCGAAATGGATTTACTATCCGATACTCGTCGTTTATATTGTATGGGGTATCATTGCGATGTATCTCGCGAAACCGTTCTTTATGATCTTGGTATCGGCAACGATTGGCGGGTATCTGCTGGTGTTTTCGGCGTTACATACACTTTATGTGAACCGGAAATTCTTACCGCCAGAGATACAAGCACCGTTGTGGAAGCAGATAGGACTCGTGTTGTGTGCAGGGTACTATTCGATCTTCGGAACGATCACCGTCTATCAGAAAGTGCTTGTGCCTTATGTCTTCCCGATCTTTGGGTAGGATGTTCACGGATGGGTAGGGGTAGATACAAGACCTACCCCTAAAATAATCCTGGCGGTAATGCTAATAGCGTGACTTCAGGATGCCCCACGTTGTTGTCATCTTACCTTCAGGTTCAACACCCCAGGGTGTCACATTGTCTTGGAAATACTCGTATTCCACCTCTAAGGAACCGACCCCTGAAGCGACACCGGCATAAATGCCGAGCCACAGCGGTGGCGACATCTTAAAGTCGCCTGCGCCGAAATCTGTCCAGTCGTCATTTGCGTCCATTTTATACCACGCCGTGTAAGTATTTTTCTCTTTCTTGAGTCTGAGAAACAATTCCGTATCACCAAAGTCCGGACGCCACGGTGGATCGGGCGGCCCACCAGGTACACCCGCCTCCTTGGTTTGGAACTGGAGTTGCCCTTTCGCCCCCGCATCACGCGACCAGAATTTAATGGTGACCCAGTTATCGTCCTTCGGGCTTTTGACGAGAAGTCCATTCACACCGGAATCGGTATCCCACTTGGAAAAGAAATGGGTTTCGACATCAAACATCTCGGCATCTGTTTCCTGATACAGAAAGTGGGATTCATCCGTTGCCCAGATGTTTCGATTGACTTCACTGTCAATATACAGGTAATTCTCGCGGGTGTCACCTATATCCCAATCCGGGGGTTCGTTTTGCCATTTCCAATTCGGATTTTGCAACTTCCCCTTCTCGAATGGATCCCCGAAGGATTCATCTGCGGCGTTTGCTATACAGGCAGCACTGAACGTGAGTAAGCAAACAAGCACGCTATAATAGAAATTTTGGTTCTTCTTCATAATTGTGTAATCTCCTTATTTTTATGGTGAATGATGGAAATGCATAGGCATTTCAGTAACTTGTACGAAAGGTCATTAGTGCCGACCTTCCTCATAGTATGTAGGTGATGTAAAATCTACCATAATTTTACAGAAGTTTAGTTGGGCTTGTCAAGTAATTCGCTAACAGAAAATCACGCCTCAACAATCGCTTCCACAAGGCGCTCGACGGATGCCTCCTTTGCAACCACATCAACCCGTACATCACGCGCTAATGCTGTTTTCTGCGTCGTGGGACCGATCACGGCGACCTTGACATTCGCGAGTAACGCAGCAGGTCTGTGTGCAGGGAACATCTCCAAGAAATTCGTAACGGTTGAGGAACTGGTGAATGTGACGAAGTCTATGCTGCCGTTCAGAAGGTCTGTTTCAACTTCGTCTCGCCTTTTATCGCTATCGTTCGCCACTTTGAGGGTGTCGTAGAGAGGTACATCATCGACCTGTGCCCCTTTCTCACGCAAATCATTGGGCAGATCGGCAGTGGCGATTTTCGCACGTGGCAAGAGAATTTTCTTCCCACTCACGTCGCCTATTTCAGTAGCGATTGCACTTCCGCGCGAGTGAGAAGGGACAAAATCCGGATGGATACCGATACGGTTTAGAGCTTCCACTGTTTTCACGCCAAGTGCGCAGATACTACTCCCACCCAAAGCACGGGCATCCTTTCCGTTCTCCCGTAGACGTTCATAGAAAATTTCTACGGCATTGACACTCGTAAAAATAACCCAATCGTATGCGTTGGGAGAGGGTATGTTCGCACCCTCAATAGGTTGAATCTTGATTGTAGGGAATTGGATGACCGCTGCGCCGTTTGCTTCCAAGATATCTGCGAAATCGCTTGCCTGTGCCCGGGCACGCGTGACAAGTATCCGTTTGCCGAAAAGGGGTTTTGTATCAAACCATCGAAGTCGTTCGCGGAGCTGATTCACCTCCCCGACTACGATGATCGCGGGGCTTTTGAGTTGAACCTCCTCTACTTTTTGCACAATATCGGTAAGGGTGCCTTGAACAACCTGCTGTTGCGAGGTCGTTCCGACACGGACTAAACTGACAGAGGTTTGCGGATTTCTACCGTGCGTTATCAGCCGCTCCACAATCTGGCGAAGGTGCGCAACCCCCATGTAGACAACAAGCGTGTCAACGGCTGTGGAGAGTTGTGCCCAATTGATGTTTGAATCTGGATGTAGTGCCGCAGAATGACCTGTGACGAAAGCGACCGATGAGGCATAGTCGCGATGTGTGACCGGAATGCCTGCGTACGCAGAGGCGGCAATCGCAGACGTGATACCGGGAACGACTTCAAATGGAATACCGGCTTCCGTGAGAGCAACTGCTTCTTCGCCGCCGCGTCCAAAGATATACGGATCACCGCCTTTCAGACGAACAACGATTTTGCCGGTTTTGGCGTGTTCAATCAGCAAGTGATTGAGTTCATCTTGACGGGTCGTTCGGGTTCTTGGGTCGGGTGCCCGGATTTTTTCCGTGTGGGCGGGGCAGTGTTCCAATAGGGCATCGTTTAGCAACAAATCATAAATGACAACATCAGCACGCTGGAGGCACTCCACACCTTTGAGTGTGATGAGTTTTCTATCGCCGGGACCAGCACCTACGATGTAAACAATTCCTATTTTTTCTTGTGAAGAAACAACGGGGGTTTCATCTTTCACGTGCGTTCCTCAAATCCGCCTGCGCCGTTGTTGCAGGCTACGGGTTTGATGCTATCTCAAGAGGGACTTTTGTGAGATGCCCTCTTAACTGATAACCGATAACTGACAACTATTTCCTATTGAGACACGGTTTCCTAATAAGCAACCATGCTATATCAGTTCAGTTGCCCCACTGTTCCGAAGTTTTTCGGCAACAACGCTGCCCAAGTGCTGTGCTGTATCTGGCCTTCCCGTGGTGCGTTCCACGATGCGTCGAGTGCCGTCTGGATGACAAACCGCACCGATGAGTGAGAGTACACCATCGACGTGTCTCGCGTGCGCGCCAATCGGCACTTGGCATCCACCACCGAGGCGTTCCAATACAGCCCTTTCCGCTGTGGTTTCTGCCGTTGCTGAGGCATCGTTCAGAGGCATAAGCAATTTTTCGGTCCTATCGTCTCCTTCCCGCACTTCAATCGCGAGTGCACCCTGTCCAACTGCTGGTACCATCTGTTCCGTATCAAAAAATTGTGTGATGATTTCTGGTTCGAGGAGACGTTTGATGCCTGCGGCGGCGAGGATGATTCCATCGAGGTCGGTTTCATGAAGTTTACGCAACCGCGTATCAATGTTGCCTCGAACATCGACGACTCGCAAATCTGGACGGATATAGAGGAGTTGCGCTTTTCGGCGTGGACTTGTGGTCCCGATCTTCGCACCTTCCGACAAATCTTCTAAAGGTGCTCCTGCGTCTGTGATCAGCACATCGCGCGGGTCTTCTCGCGCTGGGATAGCGGCAAGGCAAAGCCCTTCTGGCAATTCTGTCGGGAGGTCTTTCAAACTGTGGACAGCAAGGTCAATGTCGCCGGTCAAAAGGGCGTTTTCTATCTCTTTGGTAAAAATACCCTTACCCAGCCCAACTAACGAACGGTTTTGAATCGCATCACCGGTGGTTTTGATGGTTTTGAGGGAGACATCCAAGGTAGGGAAATGGTCTTCCAATTGATGTTTGATGAATTGTGCCTGCCAGAGTGCAAGTTGACTGCCACGTGTGCCGATTACAAGCGAGTTGTTCATCAAAATTCCTTCTGATTTAAAGCGGTGTATGGAAGCAGAGGACTGAATTTTTTCTACGACTCTGAGCTTTCATCGTTAACATCCAAGGCGAACAATTCCCGCAGTGCTTGGACGTATTGTCCGTGATCGGCGTTCCCATCATTAACCGCGCAGCGTAGGTTCTGCATCGGATGATGGAGCAGCTTTTTGACAATTGCCTGCGTCATAGAGGTGATGGCTTCCTCTTGCTGGTCGGAGAGTGTCGTTTTGTAGAAACACGCCTGCAATTCGGTGTCAGCTATCTGTCGAAACTGCTGATGCAATGCTTTAATCGTGGGATTGACTTGAAAGATTTGCAATTGGTCGTAGAACCGTTTGGCTTCTTCAGAAACAATCTGCTCTGCACGGATTGCCTCATGCTGCCGGTCTTTGAGGTTTGAGGCGACGACGGTTTCCAGATCATCGATATTGTAGAGGAACGCGGAGTCAAGTTTGCCCACATCCGGCTCGATGTCACGGGGGACGGCGATATCAATGAGAAACATATATCGGTGCTTCCGTTTCCGCATGATGTTGGCGAGAGGCTGTCGCTTGATGAGATAATCGGGAGCGTTGGTAGAACTAATGACAATATCGGCATCAATAAGGAAATTGAGATCGCTATCGTAGGCAAGAGGGGTTCCATTGAACTTCTCTGCGATTTTTACTGCACGTTCATAAGTCCGATTTGCAACAATTACGTTGGAGACTCCGTTTGCAACGAGGTGCTTCGCTGTGAGTTCACTCATCTCTCCTGCCCCGATAATCGCCACGGTTTTGCCATCAAGTGTGTTGAAAATCTTTTTGGCGAGTTCAACAGCAGCGTAACTAATAGAGACGGCACCGGTGGTGATTGTCGTTTCGGATCGGATGCGTTTGCCAACGCTGAAGGTTTTGGTGAAAAGACGGTTGAGAATAGGTCCTGTGCTACCTGCTGAACGTGAGGTGTCGTAGGCATCTTTGACTTGACCCAGTATTTGGGATTCACCGACAATCATGGAATCAAGACTCGATGTCACTCTGAAGAGATGCTGGATTGTCTCCAGGTTATGGTGGAGATATGTCCATTTCTTCAGCGATTCCATATCAACTTGATGGCATCGGGAGAGGAATTCAGCCAGGATCTTGACAGCTGCTTCGGCAGTCCGTACTGAATTAAGGACTGCATAAACTTCTACCCGATTACAGGTAGAGAGGATTACTGCCTCTTGAACCTGGTCCAATTCACGCAGGTGATGATGGGATTCAATGAGTTGTTCTTCGGAAAACGCCAACCTTTCCCTAATTTCAATGGGGGCGACATGATGGCTGGTTCCGATAGAGACGATGTGGTTCATCCTTTTCACCGAAAGAATCTAAAAACGTGAAGCATTTTGCGTTTGGTAAATTATATCACATATCGGGGGTTGTGTCAAATTTAGATAAGGTAATGACAGAGTCATTCGGTTTCCATTTTTCCGGTTTTCACCCCAGATCCGGTAGGTGCGGTTAGGGATATAATTCACCATAAATGCCCTCACCGATATGTATGCATACTGTCTAAAAAGAGACCCACGCCGACATAGGTGCAGAGAACCGCAACGAAACCGATGATTGCGGCATACGCCGCTCTTCGTCCATGCCAGCCCCAAAATTGGCGAATGCCGATTTGCGCGACATAGATAAACCACGTCACCAATGTAGAGATTACCTTTGCATCAAGCCATCTCCACGGCACATCTCGGATATATTGGGTCCAGAGACTTCCGACGATAACGCCCATTGTCAACAGAATGACGCCGAGGATTGTGCAGCGATACCCAAGTTCATCGGAAATACCGAGAGAGGGTAGGAGATTGTCAAAGAGCGCGTCTGTCTTCTGGCGTATTTTCCGTTCTGTTATGAGATACATCAGTCCAAACCCAAAGGCGGCAATGAACGCGGCATAAGCAAGAAAGATGAGTGTGGTGTGTGCCAGAAGCCAATAATTTTGCAATGGCTCAGGGAGTGCTGCTGTGTGCGTAGCGAAACTATATGAAATGAGTATGGCAATAAACGCAACCGGCATCACGAAACTGCCAAGTGTACGGAGATGCGTCAAACGCACGATGATGAGATAAATTAGCGTAATTGCCCACGCGAAAAAAGCAGTGGAGTCGGTCCAGTGCGTCATCGGGAAATGTCCCTGCTGTAGCCACCAAAGCGCGATAAAGATAGTTAGAAAAGCGAAGCCAATGATAGTACACCAAAAAGCGATCCGCTCGATTGCAGGGCGAATGACGGATGCTTCGGTACGATTCCCAAGTGCCAACGAAAGCGTCTGAAAAATGCCTGCCGCTAAATATATCAGAAGGGTGACGAGAAACAAAAAATTAATCATAATACACTGTCAAGATACAGAAACAATTATTTAACGCTGTGCGTCTAACAGGTTTGAGGTGAAGGTATTCGCACGTTCCAGTTTGCCGTGTCGAACCCAATTGAAAAGGCATTCGGCGGAACACTCAGGGTTTGTGAGACCAAGACAACATGTTGTAGGAGAGGTGTTTTTGTTTCGGTGTTTCCCCGATACCGCATCTTCAACATTGTCGATAAGCATCTCAAAGAAATCGGCACGCTTTTTAGGGGTCGGAAAAGCCTTGAGAATCTCTGAGCGACGCGTTCCGAGGAATTCAATAAATGCCCCGTAGCCGTTGTTTTCAAACTGGTTCGTGAGTTGTTTATGAAGCCGTTTCGCCGCGTCAATGTCTGTGCTGCTTCGCGCTGATAGGCTAATTATCAGAGTGTCATCTATTATAAGTTCGGGGGTGGAGTGGGTACCAGCGTCCGGTTCATCAAGATATTCCCGAATAAATAGCCCCTCACTTTTACATTTGTCAATTCCGCCCTGATAAGAGAGGTAAGGGAGAGTGGTGTTCAAGAGTTTATCTACAGCAGATCCGTTGTCTGCAATAACAAGAAACGCATCTTCAAGGTGATGCGGTTTCATTTCGTCGGGTGTTATACATACTGCAGAAGCACCACATCGGTTTAGCAGAGAAATGTAACGTTCAATTTCGGGCGTTTTTCGTTCGGACACGACAACACAAACGCGATTTTCCAACAGAAGATAGACAGGGTAGGGTAGTCCCTTGTTTTCAATCGGTACAGGTTCTCCATCTTCATATCCGAGTGTGTATAGTGAAGTGGCATTCAGCATCTTCTCAAAATGTTCACGGATACGGCGGCTTGTCGCGGGACTTCTACCGCTCGTGGAGATGCTAAGCATGAGGTCCCCATCGGTTACGACGGAGGCGGCGGCGAAGGTACATTGTGGAATGACGTCAACAACGTTAACCAAGCGGATTTTGTTCTTTTCGTGCGCTTCCGCGAAGACAGCAGAATTAATGTCTGTAAAATCGGTAGCCGCGCAGACGAGGAAATAGCCATCTGTATCGCCCGATTTCAACTGCCGTTTGTGCCAGCGAATTGTGCCGATATTTGCGAGAAACGTCAACAATTCCGTGGCGTCGGGACTGATGACAGTGACACCGCCGCCACTGAGAAGCATGGCGACAACTTTCCGCTCCGCAACGGTCCCACCGCCAACAACGAGGCATTTCCGGTCTTGAAGATTTATGTGCGCCGGATAAAACATTTTTTAATTTTACCTTGCGGTTAAGGGACATAGATTTGAACTTTGATGTGTCTTTGCGTAGACCCGCTTGCGCCGTTGTTGCAAGCTACCGGTTTGGTGCTAACGAACATCTCTTAACTGATAACTGACAACTAATTATGATTCGCGTGAGACGACGTAGTCTGCAAGCTGTTCCAGTGCAATTCGAGCGGGTGTCTCCGGCAAGGTTACCATTGCCGCTTTGGCGCGGTCGGCGTAGTCTTGAGCAACCTTTAAACAGTGTTCCTCAACACTGTATCGTTGGAATAGAGATTTAACAAAAGCGATGGCTTCGGCTCTATCTGTATCAGGATGCAGCACCTTCTCAAGTTTATGTTTTTCAGTGTCGTCGCAGACAGATCGCGCATAAATAATAGGAAAGGTGAGTTTTCCTTCGCGGAGGTCGCCGAACGCGTCTTTCCCCAGTTTATCGGAATCCTCTGTGAAATCGAGTAAATCGTCTACAATTTGGAAAGCCGTTCCAATCTGTTGTCCGTAGGTTGTAAGTGCTTCAATCTGTTGTGTCTCTGTTGGGTTTCCGAGGTGGGCACCGAGAGTGCAGGATGCAGCGATCAGTTTACCGGTTTTAAAACTGATAATTTTGAGATATTCGGCTTCGGAGATATCAAAATCGCCACTTTTGTATGCGTGTATGACCTCACCTTCACACATCGCTTGTGTCGTATCGGCGAGGATTGCCATCGCCGGATCATCAGAACGGCGGGATACGAGCATCGAAAGGACTCGTGCATGGAGATAATCTCCGACAAGGACTGCGACTTTGTTGCCCCATTTCGTCTGTAACGTCTCACGTCCACGACGGATTGCAGCTTCGTCAAGTACATCGTCGTGAACGAGCGATGCGACGTGGATAAGTTCAACAACGGCGGCGAGGGTGTGTGCATCGCTTCCTTCGTATCCACAGACTTTGGCAGAAAGCACGACGAGAATCGGTCGGAGCCGTTTACCACCACCCTCCACAACATGTTGGACTGCCATGTCAACGAAGGTATATTCGCTCGCTGTATGTTCGGTGAGTTTCGCCTCAACAGCACTGAGGTCGTCAGCAATCAATTGAACGATTTGATTAAAATTGGACATAATGTAGGAGAAACCACCCTTGTGGCTACCTTTTCCCTTTAATGGTGATCGGTTATCGGAAGAATGGCAGTCGACTATCAGTAAAGAGACGTTCTTGCTAATCGCTGATCGCTGACTGCTGATGACTATTCTTCTGACAACTCCTAAGCCAGATGCGCTAATACCTGTGTTGCGGCTTCAACGGTGTTATTGATATCCTCTTCGGAGTGAACTAAGGAGACAAATCCTGCCTCAAATTGGGAGGGCGCGACATAGACCCCGCGTTCCAGAAGTCCCCAGAAGTAGTGTTGGAAGCGTTCAGTATCCGCTGTGCGTGCACCATCAGCATCGGTGACGGTTTCTGGCGTAAAGTAGAGCATTAGCATCGAACCGACTCGACTGTGCCATGCGTCAATACCGTGTTTTTGAGTCGCCTCGGCGAGACCTTCTGCGAGGGCAGCCGCCCGACTCTCAAGTTGTTCATAAACCTCCGGTTCAGTAAGTTTCTTCAGGGTCGCTATACCTGCGGTAACGGCTAACGGATTGCCGGACAAAGTTCCAGCCTGATAGACATCGCCTTCTGGGGCGACACACCGCATGATGTCCCGTCTTCCGCCGTATGCTCCAACGGGCAACCCGCCACCGATAATCTTTCCTAAACAGGTCATGTCCGGTGTAACGTTATAGTAGGACTGCGCGCCCCCATAAGCCACTCGAAAGCCGGTGATAACTTCGTCAAAAATGAGCACGATGCCGTGTTCTTCAGTGATTTCACGGAGTTGATTGAGGTATCCCTCACGAGGTGGGATGATGCCCATATTGCCCATAATCGGTTCGAGGATGAGGCATGCAATTTCGTCAGGATTGGCTTCTATGGCTTCACGGACAGCGTCGGGATTATTGAAGGGGACTGTGAGTGTATTGCGTGCGAAGTCTTCAGGGACGCCACCGCTATCGGACAGCCCAAACGTTGCGACACCCGAGCCAGCTTTCGCCAGCAGATAGTCTACGTGACCGTGGTAGCAACTGTCGATTTTGAGAATTTTATCACGACCAGTATACCCACGTGCGACGCGAATTGCGCTCATGGTTGCTTCGGTGCCGGAATTGACCAGGCGCACCTGTTCGATTGAGGGGACCGCGTTGACGATGATTTCAGCAAGTTCTGTCTCTCGGGTCGTCGGCGCGCCGAAACTCGTCCCGTTCAACGCCGTTGAACGGATAGCCTCTATAACGCTCGGATGCGCGTGTCCCAAAACCAAAGGACCCCAAGAGGCGACGTAATCAATATATTCATTTCCGTCAATGTCGTAGATTTTCGAGCCTTCTCCACGCTCAATGAAACGAGGGTGTCCGCCGACTTTGCTGAAATTTCGGACAGGACTGTTAACCCCACCGGGGATGAATTGTTGTGATTTTTGCCATGCGGCTAAGGATTTACTGCTCTCCAAAGCGTTCCTCCAAAATTTTGTAATAGTTGTCAGTCGTCAGTTATCAGTTTTCGTAGGTGTTTTTGATTGGGTGTTTCCGCCAGGTTGAGCGAAAAAAGAAAAATCTGTCCTATCTCAATGGAATTCCTGTTTCTCAATGATCTATTCGTATAAGAGAGGTATAGCGAAACCCGACGAACTAATGCTTCGGAAATTATAAAAAGTTGGGTTTCACTCATCCTTTGAGGACATCCTGCTTCTCAATGGAGTTTGACAGCCTGTTCTCGATACAATTGTCAGATGGGTTCTCGTTCAACCCAACCTACGTGTTCAAGTTGAACCCATTACGTAAACCCTAATCATTCAACCATTCGACAACGGACTTCGCAAAGTAGGTTAAAATTATATCCGCGCCTGCGCGCTTAATGCTGTTGAGCACCTCCAAAGCGACCCGTTCTTCGTCGACCCAGCCGTTTTGTGCGGCGGCTTTAATCATGGCGTATTCACCGCTGACGTTGTAAGCCGCAACAGGCACCTGAAATTCTGTTTTGACCCGATGGATAACATCAAGATAGGAGAGGGCAGGTTTCACCATGAGAACGTCCGCGCCTTCTTGTATATCCAATGCGACTTCGCGCAACGCCTCTTCGGCATTTGCTGGGTCCATCTGATACGCGCGCCGATCGCCAAATTGGGGAGTCGATTCCGCCGCTTCCCGAAACGGTCCGTAGAAGGCAGACGCATATTTGGCAGAGTATGCCATAATCGGTATGTTTTCATAACCGTTTTCGTCTAATGCCTCACGAATTACACCGACGCGGCCATCCATCATATCTGACGGGGCGATAACATCGGCACCGGCGCGGGCATGCGACAAGCTCTCCTTAACGAGTAATTCCAATGTCGGATCGTTTTGCACTTCGCCAGCTTCAATAACACCACAATGTCCGTGATCAGTGTATTCGCAGAGACAAACATCCGTCATGACAAGCAGATCGGGCACAGCATCTTTGATGGCTCGCACGGCTTGTTGAATGATTCCATCGTCGGCGTACGCCTCAGAGCCCAGTGGATCTTTTGCCTCCGGGATTCCGAACAGAATTGTTCCGGGAATACCAAGAGCCGCCAGTTCTTTCGCGGCGATGACGAGGGTGTCAACCGAGTATTGGTAGCATCCTGGCATGGCGGAAATTTCGGTCGCTGTGTTATGTCCGTGAACCACAAACATCGGGTAGATAAGGTCGTTAGTGGAGAGTGTGGTCTCGCGAATCAGGCATCGCAAGTTCTCATTCGCCCGAAGTCGCCTCGGACGATAGATGGGAAAGGTGCTCATTCGTTCTCCGAACTTGATGATTTGATTTCATACCGTATTAATTCAAGCGTTTGGTCTTCAGGTGTTTCCAGTCCAAGTTCTTCATTCTCCGCGGATGCCTCGTGTTGATGTTCGAATTTAACAATACCGACATTAGGTGCCAACCAGACAGTTGTTAGGGTTACACCTTGTTGTTCTTGCGGTCCTTGCGGTTGTTGCGGGACTTCCACAGACATGGCTGTCTCTGTTGACGCATCTGTGCGATACTCAATTACCAAGCAATCTTCAAAAGTGCCAGCTTCCGTCTCCACCGTTTCCGTGCCGGTTACGGTGCCTGACTCTACGAGGGTCGTGTAAGTTGTTACGGTCTGTGTTGAGCCGCCCGGTATCTCTATAGGCATGCCTTGAATATCAATTGTCATAGTTAGGACAACGTTTATTTCTATGGCTGTCCACTCTTCACCAAAGGTGGCGGGTGTCGGCAGAAAATAGAAGTAGTCTTGGGATTCTACTTCAACATCATAATCTAAGTCGAATGTGATGTTTAATTCCGGAGGCATCTGTTCCATCAGTGCTTGGCGCATCAGCACAATAGCTTCTTCCATCTGTTCCATTGTGGCGGCTTTGAGCGCGTTTTCAATTTCAGTGCCGACAAAAAACGCCACCCAATCGGCACCGACTTGGTAGAAATAAGGGTGAACGTAATGCTCAAAGTCTGCCCAGTTCTCCAAAGCGGGATCGTAACTGAAGGCACGATAGAATTCACCGTCAATCTCTTCTGGTGCTATTGCGTAGCGTGTCAACTCGTCACCGTTCTGATCTTCGTAAACCCAGTAACTGTCGGGCGCGTCTGGGAAGTAGTAGTTCGCCCATTCATTTCCCATCAATGTCGCGCTAAAACCGAAGAGAAGCAAAGTGGCGAGAATGAACCGAAAGTTTTTCAAAATAGGAGGTTCCTCCAAGGTTCTGATTGTTCCAACTTAATTATTTAAAGTATACAAGATTTCTCGGCAAACGGCAAGGCAAATTCTCTGACACTGGTATCAGCGTTCCTCGTATTCAAAGGGGAAAGTGACGGGCGCGCCGTTGTTTGCCCATGAACGTGCCATCGCGACATCAATCTCCCGATCCTTACGACCGTTATAGGCACCGTATTCAGGTTCTGTGTCGTTACGAACCGCGTTTACAAGGCTCATCAGTTCTGAGGCGACAGTGATTTCACCATCGCTGAGTGGATAATTTTGCAACGGGTTTTCCCACACCACTTCGGGGTCGGTGTCCGCAACAAGGGCGGCTAAAGTTTCATAGCCGTCAACGGTATTGGTTCTGCGTGAGATGTTGATCGCGCGTTGCTCGTCGGCAGTTTCGTTTAAGATAACGGCATCGTCTCGGAAGCACATCCCACGTTCCGCGTAGAACTTTGACCCGTTAAAACCTCGCAGGGGCGAGCCGTAGGAGAGACTGCTGAAATTGAAGATGCCGACAGCCCCATCTGCAAACTCAATAACTGCATGTTGCCAATCCTCAGTATCGCGTTTCGGTTGCCCCTGCCGCCAGACGTGATCCTGAACGTTATATCCTTGTCGGAAGCCGTAAACTTGAACGGGTTCATTGTCGAAACCGACGTAACTACGGATGAGCCCGATACCGTGATAGCCGTGCCCTCGAAAGTCGTTATAGGCGGCGTTGACTTTCCCGAAAATCCCCGCGAGAATCATCTCCCGTTTTATCCGTTCTGACGGGACGCGATAGTAATTTTCATTGACTTCCAATTTTGTGCCATTCGCCTGTGCAGATGCGATCATCTTGTCTGCCCATCCGAGGTCGGTGTCAATAGGCGTTTCGGTGCAATAACTAACCCCACGTTCGGAACAAAGAAGCCCTGGGATGTGATTATTGCTGGGTGTAATCACAATCGCACAAATGTCCGGTTTCACTGTTTCTAACATCTGCTCTGTATTTGTGTAGGCGGGGACACTGTATTTTTCACCCTGTTCAGTGGCACTCTCTTCGCGTGGATCGCAAACGGCGATGAGTTCAAGGTCATCCGTCAATTTTGAGATAAGGGGAAGGTAAGTTCCGGCACCGCGTCTGCCAGTACCGATATGCGCGATTTTGAGTTTATCCATGGCTTTCCTCCTCCCAAGCGTGTGAGTCGGTAATCGCGTTTGTTATGCTAACGCAAGCTGCCATCTTTGTAGCATAATCTTTTAGATTGTGCATGTTACGTGCGCAAACTGAAAGTTTACGCTACAAAACCTCTACGGATAATGAACCATCCTTCATGAAGAACGGTGTCTGCATACCTGAAATCTTGTAAGTAGTGACTTAGGTTACTCCACCCAGAAGACATGACTCCGTTCAAAGAGATCGTCGTCTAAATGGATTTCAACAAACCACTCGCCTGTGATGTCTGGCAAGTCGATGTAAAACCACGTAATTTTTTCACCGGTTGTTGATGTGAGAGTTTGCTGCTCTGTCCAGAATGGTGGATCGTCCAAATCGTCTTCCGGTGAGTACCATGAGACTTTAACGGTGTGGTGTTCTGTGATGTTTGCCCATAAGACCCATAAATACACTTGGTCGTTGACCTCAGCGGAGAAGGTGGTCGTGATGCCGTCGGGTCTATCCTCGAAGACGCTGATTGCCAAGGCAGAATCTACAATCATCGGTTCATCCCGTCCTACATCGATGAAACCGCTTCCGCCAGAAGGGTCTTCACTACAACCGATCACTGCAATCGTTAGCGACAGTAGAACTATCCCGAATATGGAATATGGGGTTGCAAGCAACGTCGTGATATAGGTACAGGCTTGACGCACGGGTTCTCTCCTGTTTTGGGGTAGGGTATCCCCGGTTAAATAATTGAGTCCAAATATCGACTCCTATTGTATCAGTCCTCGGTTTTTTTGTCAAAGGGAAATTAGGCATCTGTGTTGACATATATCTTTCTTCGTGATAGATTATGGAGATAATGGGGGAGTACCCTTACGGGAGATAAGAAGGCGAGTCTTTCCAGCCTGAAAATTAACACGAAAACAAAACCTGCAACAATGGGGCGGGTGAATAAGCCAAAAGGCACTTCAAACATAGAACCGATCTGGCCGAACCGCAAGGAAAATTAAAAAAATGAGATTTGATACAATTATCGCAGGCGGAAACATCGTTGACGGAACGGGTGAGCGGGAACCGTTTATCGCAGATGTAGGCATTCAGGGTGACCAGATTGCCGCCATCGGTGACCTCTCGGAAGCGGAAACACCTCATCGGATTTCAGCGGAAGCACAGGTTGTCTGTCCCGGTTTCGTTGATGTGCACGTACATTCTGAAATCGCGCTACTCGGTGGTCGAGACCAGTTCGCCGCTGTCAGCCAAGGCGTGACGACACATTTAGCCGCACCAGACGGCTTCGGATGGGCACCTTTACCACCGAAACAGGCACAAGAGATGTGGCACTACACGCAGTTCGCTTATGGCGATGCGGAAGTCCCGCTCAATTGGCAAACACCGGATGCCTATTTCGATATGTTCGACGGACGGATCCCGGCGAACCTCTATCCACAGGTACCACACTGCGCTGTTCGCCTCGGTGCGATGGGATGGGATCCGCGCCCCGCGACTGCTAACGAGTTGAAAGTGATGGAACGCACAACGCGGGAGTGGTTGGAGGCGGGTGCGTGCTGTCTCTGCTTAGGACTCGACTACCAACCTTCCGCGAATGCCGATTTGCATGAACTGGTGTATCTCTCAAAAATTGCGGCGGCTTATGATGCCATCTACGCGGCGCACATTCGCTACCGCATTCTCGGTAGAAGACAGGCGTGGGAGGAGACGATCGAGATCGCACAACGTGCCGAAATTCCTGTGCATATCTCGCATGAACGCGTTGATGATGAAGCCGGAGATGTACTTGAACGGGTAGAGAAGGAACAGATAGATTTGACGTTTGAATCGTACCTCTATCCTGCTGGCATGACACACCTCGCCATGATGCTCCCGATGGAATACCAGACCGGCGCGCCTGTTGACATGTTAGCATATCTACAAGACCCTGAAGTCCGAGAAAAATCGATCGCATACCTGCAGGGTGAATTACGCGACGGCAACCAGATCGTCGGTTACAACCGATCGGGTAGATTTATCGGAATGACGCTCGCCGAAGCCGCTGAAAGTGAAGGTAAATCTCATGAAGAATTCGCCTTCGATTTCATTCAAGAGGAAGCCGCGATGGAAACCTTTGTAATGCCGTGGGCAACCCCGCCCGAAGAAAATGAGCGCATTTTGAACCGCACTGCGAACCATCCCCGTATGATGATTGCCAGTGATGGTGTTTACAACATTCCACATCCACATCCACGGAGTTACGGATGCTTCGTGCAATATCTCGGCAAATTCGTGCGCGAACGCCAGTTAATTTCATTGAAAGAAGCCATCTATAAAATGAGCGGTTTCCCGGCAGAACGTTTTCGACTCACGGATCGCGGGCGAATTGATCAGGGGCTTGCCGCGGATATTGTTGTCTTTGATCCGGAGACTGTCGCAGACAGGTCTACCTGGTCCGACCCAGTACAATCTCCCGCTGGTGTAAACTATGTGTTCGTCAATGGCGTTTCGGTTGTTGAAAATGGTGGCGTGACGGGGCAATTGCCGGGTAGAGTTTTACGTCACCAACGATAGACACTGAACGTGGAGGCGAAAATCGTGGATGTATATGATTTGACAATTATCGGCGGCGGAAGTGCGGGACTCGTGCTTGCGGTAGCGGGCGCGAAATTGGGTAAAAAGACCGCGCTCGTGGAGAAACACCGTATCGGTGGCGACTGTCTCTGGACGGGATGCGTGCCTTCCAAGGCACTCCTGAAGGCGGCGAAGGTCGCGAACTACATCAAGGACGCTGAGAAATACGGCATTGCAGGCACCCCTACAATGCCTGACTGGCAACGTGTGATGGCGTATGTCAGAAGCACCCAACACGCAATAGAAGAAGAGCACGACAATCCGGAGCGATTTCGTGAGATGGGGGTTGATGTTATCTTCGGAGACGGGCATTTTGAATCTTCTGATACTTTTGTTGTAGAAGATACTGAGAGCGGTCAGACCCGTACCCTCAAGAGTAAAAAGTTTGTGATTAGCACGGGTTCCCGTCCTGTTGCGCCACCTATACCCGGTTTAGAATCTGGTAATTATCTCGACAGTGAGAACGTCTGGGATCTTGAGGCGTTCCCCAATCGGTTGCTCGTTGTCGGTGCAGGTCCCATCGGTATTGAACTCGGACAGGCGTTTCATCGCCTCGGTGCGGATGTGACGATAGCACAACGGAGTGAACGCATTCTGACGAAAGAGGACACCGAGGTCTCTGAGCAGATGCTGCGTTACCTCCGCGAGGAAGGGATCACGATCCGGCTGAATACGAACATCGAGAAAGTTGTGAAAAATCAGAAAGGCGCAAGTGTGACATTCAGTAGTAGTGAGAACGGAACAGCAGAGCAGTTTTTCGATAAAATTTTGATTGCCGCGGGGCGCGCACCCAACGTCGAAGGCTTGGCACTCGACAAAATCGGGGTGCAGGTCGGCAGAAGCGGGATTGAAGTGAACAATAGACTTCAGACAAGCGTGAAAAATATCTATGCCGCAGGCGATGTAATCGGACATTACCTGTTCACACACGTTGCAGCATTTCAAGCACAACTGCTTCTCCGAAATATCTTCTTCCCGTTCTCCAAAACGATTAACTATGCCGTTGTACCATGGACGACCTTCTGTGACCCAGAAGTTGCCCGTTGCGGATTAACAGAAGCAGAAGCACGCGAGAAATATGGGGACGTTGATGTATTCACGCTGGACCAAGGAGATGTGGATAGAGCCGTCGCGGAGGGTGAGACACACGGCTTCAGCAAAGTCATTGCGAGTCGGTGGACTGGAAAAATATTAGGTGTCCATCTCGTCGGTGCAAACGCAGGGGAGGTCATCCACGAGTATATCTTGGCGATGCAAGAGGGGATTCCGTTGCGAAAATTGAGCGGGATGATCCATGTGTACCCGACGTTTTCGAGCAGTGTCTGGCGCGTCGCAGGCAAATGGTTCTCGGAAAGCACGCTGATTCAGACGTTGCGGAAGTTGATCCCGTCGGGCTGACTAAATCTATAAGTGAGAAACTACTTCTTAAGTTTTCCCCACGTCGCTGTTAGTAATTGTGGTTGCGGTGAGACCGGCAGTGCATACGCCGGATCAAACCAACTGCCCGTATAATTCCATCCCTCGTGGGTGAGTTGGACCGATGCACCTGAGTCCAAACTCATTTTGTAGATTTGCAGGTCTCTCTTGGCATCAATGGCGTTGTAAAGGAGTTCGTTGCCACTCGGAGACCATGACGGATGAACGGCTGCTCGACCTTCTTCAATAACTTGCCGAAGACCTGTGCCATCACGATTCACAATATAGATCGTCTCTAACACGAAATCCTCACGCCGAAGTTCAGCACGATTGGTCCAAGTAAAGGCAAGTTTATCGCCGAGCGGAGACCAGGCAGGATACCGAACCCACATCGGTTCCTTGGGGAAAGGGAAGAATGTTTGTCTTTTCGTTCGCACTTTGAGCAAACTGAAACGTCTCGGTTTGTTCAAGGCACCACTGCGAAAGATGATTTCTGTGCCATCGGGAGACCATACCGGTGTGTAACCAATCGCCACACGCTCTTCATCTTTTCCATCGATTGTGCCAATATAGAGCAAAGTGTTGCCAATTTCTCCATAACTGTAGGCGATGCGTTTGCCATCGGGAGACCATGTGGGACTACGCCGTGTCTTCCATTTGTCAAATACCTTTCGGACATTAGAGCCATCTGGGTCCATGAGATACAAATCCCAAGTCCCCCATGCCTTCTGCTCACGATCAGATATGAAAAGGATGTGTTCGCCTGTTGGCGACCAAACTGGAGAAATATCGTCTGCGCGATGCTTGGTTAGATTGACCTTCTCGCTGCCATCAGGATTCATCAGATAGATGTCCCGAGTCTCTCCTACACTGGCTTTGGCAAACACAATCTTTGCCGTAGTGGGTGCTTTGGCGAAAACAGAGTAAACGCTTGCACATAACATGACGACACTTAGGATATATAAAACAAACAAATGCTTCTCTGGCATTACAGACTCCTATGAAAGAGGAATTTCAGTTCTTCTTGACATCTCCCCATATCGTCGTTAGCAACTGTGGTTGGGGTGATACAGGCAGCGCATACGCCGGATCGAACCAATCGCCTGGGCTATTCCAAAAACCAATATCTGTTAGTAGCTCCCAGTGCCCATCCTCCAACATAATTTTGAAAACATGTGTTTCCCAGTTTCCAACGCGTTGTGAATAGACTAATCCCTTTCCATCCGGAGCCCATACCGGTGCCGTAACCCCTTCTTCAGGATGATTCACAAGTTCCTGGAGATCCGTTCCATCACGATTCAGTGTATAAATTTCTCCATCATCTTGCGGGCGTTTTTGATGCCACATAAACACGAGTTTGTTTCCATCTGGAGACCAAGCAGGCTCTCTTGCCGTGCTGATGTCGTCGAGTGGAAAGAAGCGTTTCTGTTTTTGTGTGCGTACGTTGAGAATATAGATGTTCAGGATCTCTGGTGCGACTCTGACGACGTAGGCGATTTCTGTTCCAGCGGGCGACCACGCGGGTGTGCCACCAATCGCCACGCGTTCCTCTTTTTTCCCATCGCTTGAAGCAATGTAGATGTACCCTACACCCGCATCATAGCGTTTGTAAGCGATCTGTTTTCCATCGGGCGACCACTCAGGATGCCGCCTCTCCTCCGATTTCCCAAATACAGGTCGCACATTTTCACCATCTGGATCCATCAAGTAAAGATCCCAACTCCCGAAAGACCGATCACGGTCGGAGGCAAAAAGGATCTGTTCTCCTGTCGGTGACCAGGTCCCACTGATATCGTCTGCGCGGTTATTAGTGATATTGACCAGTTCGCTGCCATCGGGATTCATGAGATAGAGTTCCCGATTACCTTCTTCTTCACGATGCGTCCCAAATATAATTTTCGGTGTATCGGGTGCTTTAGCGAAAACAGGACTGATGCTCACGCATAACATGATAACACTTAGTACAGATGAAACGGACAGATACTGAGTTCGCATTGTATATTCTCCGAAAGTCCTGCTTCAGTTTCCGTTCTTTACCTCTCCCCATGTCGTTGTCAGCAATTGTGGTTGGGGTGATACAGGCAGCGCATACGCCGGATCAAACCAACCGCCCATATAGTTCCATCCCTCGTGGGTGAGTTGAACCGGCTTCCCACCGTCCAAGGCGACTTTGAAGATGTGTAGCTCCCTGTTAACAAGTTGTGTATAAAGGAGCTGGGTGCTATCGGGAGACCAGATCGGGTCGGCAGCTCTTGTTGTAAGGTCGCCTACGATCTCTTGCGGATTTGTGCCATCGCGGTTCACAACGTAGATTGCCTCTTCCCTGAAGCCGTCAATGTGCCAAGAGAAGGCGAGTTTGTCGCCATTTGGGGACCATGCGGGACCCCGAACCCACTTTGGTTCCTTGGGAAAAGGGAAAAATGTTTGTCTGTTCGTTCGCACTTTGAGCAAACTGAAACGTCTCGGTTTGTCCAATGCGCCACTGCGAAAGATGATTTCTGTGCCATCGGGAGACCATGCCGGTGTGTAACCAATTGCCACACGTTCTTCATCTTCTCCATCGATTGTGCCAATATAGAGCAAAGTGTTGCCAATTTCTCCATAACCATAGGCGATGCGTTTGCCATCGGGAGACCATGTGGGACCCCTTCGTCTCTGCCATTTGTCAAACACCTTTCGTACATTAGAGCCATCTGGTTCCATGAGATACAAATCCCAAGTCCTCCATGCCTTCTGCTCACGATCAGATATGAAAAGGATGTGTTCACCTGTTGGCGACCAGACTGGAGAAATATCGTCTGCGCGATGCTTGGTTAGATTGACCTTCTCGCTGCCATCAGGATTCATCAGATAGATGTCCCGAGTCTCTCCTACACTGGCTTTGGCAAACACAATCTTTGCCGTAGTGGGTGCTTTAGCGAAAACAGAGTAAACGCTTGCGCATAACATGACGACACTTAGGACATATAAAACAAACAAATGCTTCTCTGGCATTACAGGCTCCTATGAAAGAGGGGCTTCAGTTCTTCTTGACATCTCCCCATATCGTCGTTAGCAACTGTGGTTGGGGTGATACAGGCAGCGCATACGCCGGGTCAAACCAACCGCCCATATAGTTCCATCCGTCGTGGGTGAGTTGGACCGGCTTCCCGCCATCCAAGGCGACTTTGAAGATGTGTAGATCCCTGTTAACAATTTGTGTATAAAGGAGTTGGGTACCATCCGGAGACCAGGTCGGATCGGCAGCTCTTGTTGTAAGGGCTCCCACGATCTCTTGCGGATCTGTGCCATCGCGGTTCATAACGTAGATTGCCTCTTCCCTGAAGCCGTCAATGTGCCAAGAGAAAGCGAGTTTATCGCCACTTGGGGACCATGCGGGACCCCGAATCCACATCGGTTCCTTGGGGAAAGGGAAGAACTTGAGTCTGTTGGTTTTGACGTTGAGTAGACTGAAACGTCTCGGTTTGTCCAACGCGCCGCTGGTAAAGACGATTGCCGTGCCATCGGAAGACCAAGTGGGACGTGCGCCTATTGCGACACGCTCTTCTTTTTTGCCGTCTATTGTTCCTGTGTATATGAACCTGTTCCCAGGTGTTCCATGATCGTAGGCAATCTGTTTTTCATCGGGACCCCACGCCGGTCCTCCTCTCGTTGCCGATTTTGCAAAAACACGACGCACATTGGAACCATCTGGATCCATCAAATACAGGTCCCGAACACCGTCTCGATCGGAGGCGAAAAGGATCTGTTCGCCTGTCGGGGACCAAATGGGTGAGACATCATCTGCGCGGTTATTGGTGATGTTGACTTGCTCGGTTCCATCAGGATTCATCAGATAGATGTCCCGATTGTCGCCCCGCCACCCAGTAAAAACGATTTTCGGTGTATCGGGTGCTTTGGCGAGAACAGGACAAACGCTTGCACATAACATAACGACACTTAGGAGACATAAAACAAACAAACGTTTCTCTCGCATTATAAATCCCTTAGTTGAAATGTACAACCTCTGGCGTGAGGAAAGAGACTGAAAAACCCTTTCTGGGATGTGAAAATCTCTTGGTAGCACCTTGGGTTAATGTATTAAAAACGCTTTAGACTTCCCCATACCGTCGCGAGTTTTGCTTTCGGCGTTACCGATAATCCACCGCTGTCCGGGATACTGTCGCCGGTGATTACAATATTGTCGAATCTCGCCGTCTGATTCGAGAGACCCAAACCCGCTGCGCCCGTCAAGAAGTCTTGGAATCCGTCTAACGCTAATGGGTGAAATAGCTTTATATTTCCTGGTTTAGGTGGATGCGCCTTTTTAGCAGCTTCAAAATTCTTGAAGGTTTTACGGTTTGGAAGTTGGACAGGTCCAATAACCAGCTTACCGTTAATCCAAAAGTTTAGGGTATTTTCTTCAACTGCCAACTTCAACTGCGACCACTTGTTTAATTTTAAAAATCGATGGAGCTTGGCATGTGTATAGAAAATTGTATTTCGATCATGAAAATTACCAGAACCCATCAGAGCCTCGGAGGCGTTGTCGCGAAATTGCGGCAAATCGCCGATGAGACACCATACCACCCAACTCCCCTTGATTCGAGCGGCAATAGCGATATTGCTGGGTCCCGGTTTTTCAAGCGGTTTGACATCAAATTCGATGGTATAATCGCTCCAAGTTTCATCACCAATTGTGAGCAAACGTGTGCTCTCATCAGGGCTTACCGCATGCAGTTCACCCTTAACGATTTCCCAGGAACCGGGAGGCGGATCATCCACATCAAGAAAAAGAAAATCCTGCGTCAAAATAAGCTCCTGCCACGCATCCAAGTTTCCGTTATCAAAATTTTCTCGCAACACCCCTGCCTTTGCCGAGAAAGTAAAGAGGAAAATCATGCTTGCAATCATTACCAGTTTCATACCTGTCTCCTTTTACAACCTGTAACCCAAATTGCCACCTATCATAACCATAGCACTGTCTTCGGCTTGCGGCCACTGAAATATGCTTTCTATAGACATATCGAAGAAATCCGCAGATTTTTATCAAACTCACGTTTATATTATTAACGTGAATTCGACGTAAGAGAAGTTAGAGAAAGATCCCTTCTGATTATTAAAGACACACTGTTAGGGTGGAAAAGGTGCATAATCTCACAAAGGTGAGAGAAATTTGATAAAACTAATGATTTTCCAAATGTTTATGTCGAGCTCACATTAATAATTAAAGAAATTAAAGAGTGGACTTCAGTTCCCTTTCTTTGCGTCTCCCCACATTGTTGTGAGCAACTGCGGTTGTGGAGAGACAGGCAGCGCATGCGCTGGATCGAACCAATCGCCTGGGTTATTGAGACTAACATCTGTCAGTTGTTCCGAAGTACCATCCGCCAGCATAATTTTAAAAATGTGTCTTTCCCACTTTCCGACCTGTTGTGAATAGATTAATGCCTTGCCGCCCGGATCCCACACTGATGCCGTAACCGCTTGTTCAGGATGATTCACAAGTTCCTGGAGTCCCGTTCCATCGCGATTGAGTGTATAGATTTCCCCATCATCTTGAGGTCGCTTTTGATGCCACATAAAGGCGATTTTGCTTCCATCTGGGGACCAAGCAGGTTCTCTCGCTGTGCTGATGTCATCGGGTGGGAAGAAGTGCTTCTGCTTTCGGGTCCGTACGTTGAGAATATATATGTTCAAGCGGTCGGGGGCGACTCTGACGACATAGGCAATCTCTGTCCCGTCGGGCGACCAAGCGGGTGTGCCACCAATCGCCACGCGTTCCTCATTTTTTCCATCACTTGTAGCGATGTAGATGTACCCGACACCCCCGTCAAAGCGTTTATAGGCGATCTGTTTTCCATCCGGCGACCACTCAGGATGCCGTCTCTCCTCCGATTTCTCAAATATTGGTCGGACATTCTTTCCATCCGGATCCATCAAGTAAAGGTCCCAACTTCCGTGAGACCGATCACGGTCAGAAATAAAAAGAATCTGTTCTCCTGTCGGGGACCAGGTCCCACTGCCATCAATGGCGCGGTGGTTTGTGATATTAATTTGCTCGCTGCCATCGGGATTCATCAGGTAGAGCTCCCAATTTCCATCACGATAGCTTCCAAATACAATCTTCGGCGTGTCGGGTGCTTTCGCGAAAAGAGAATAAACATTGGGACATAAGATGCCGACACTTAGCAGACATAAAACAAACAGATGCTTCTTTGGCATTACAGGCTCCTATGAAAGAGGGACTTCAGTTCTTCTTGACATCTCCCCATATCGTCGTTAGCAACTGTGGTTGTGGGGAAACAGGCAACGCATACGCCGGATCAAACCAATCTCCTGTAAAATGCCAAAACCTTGGATCCGTCAGCTGTACGGGTGCCTCTCCCTCCAATCCAACTTTGAAGATTTGCATCTGCTGCCCCTTGATATATTTCGTATAAAGGAGTTCATCTCCCCGTGGGGACCAAACCGGAGAACTTTCTATACCGATGCCTTCGGGGAGAACCTGTTGCAGACCGGTGCCATCTCGATTTATAACGTAAATTGTCTCTGTATCCGCAAACTCTCCTAAAGGCACTTTGTGGAGCCAGTCAAACGCTATCTTGTCACCCGATGGCGACCATACAGGAGAAGTCATCCAAGAAGGTCTTACCGGCTTGGGAAAGAGCACTTTCTGTTTAAGCGTGTTGACGTTGAGCAGACTTATTTGCATACGCTCGGGCCACCCCGTAAGAAAGGCAATCTCTGTGCCATCAGGAGACCACGCTGGACTGTTGCCAATCGCCGCACGCTCCTCTTTTTTCTTGTCTATTGAAGCGATATAGATGAACGATGTGCCCTGCTCGCGCCGCGTGTAAGCAATCTGTTTTCCGTCGGGTGACCATGTCGCCGATTTTCTATCTCCTAATTTGCCGAATACCCGTTTCACATTTTTTCCATCTGCATCCATAAGGTACAGGTCTCGGACTCCATCTCGATCTGAGGCAAAAAGAATTTCCTCGCCTGTGGGTGACCACACGGCTGAAACATCAAATGCCTTGTTATGGGTAAGTCTCACTTGCTCGGTTCCGTCTGGGTTCATCAGATAGATTTCCGAATTTTGTTTGTTATCGATTAACGAAAATACAATTTTGGGGGTTTGTGGTGCCTGTGCCAAGACGCTGCAAAGGCTTGAACAGAAAAATATAAGACTAAAAGCAGGAAGAAGTCGTGCGAATTTCATTAAAGGCCTCCCAACCTACATCTATACTCACATCTTGATTATCGAATTCACGTTATCATAACACGAATTTCTCTCTGGATATAGATATTTTGACAAAGGTCGCGATTCGGAGATCGCTCCTACTGGGTGTTTTTTGTAGGAAGGGGTTCTGATTTCAACGTGCTCCAACGTATGGACAGTTTACCTCTTGGGATGATGGCACGAAAAACAGTACCAAATACATATACGCCGGTAAAATGTTCCCTGTTTTCTCCGATCCCACCGAAAACATAGATGTTACCATCGACCACCGCTGCGCCGAAAGGCATAAAAGGTGTTGGCATCGGTGGAATATCATCCCATTCTTCTGTCTCTGGGTTATAGGTATCGACAGTTGCCAGATATTGAGGGACCCTGCCTTGCCAGATGAAACCACCAATCAGATGAATCACATCATCAAGAACAACCGTCGAGAATGCCAGCCGCAGGTTCGGCATCTCATTCTTCCGGTCCCAGCGGTTGATTTTCGGATTATATGCCTCAATGACCGTCAAAAAAGGTCCGCCCGCACCTACTTGTGGCCATCCGCCTCCACCGATGGCGTAAATGCGATTGTTAATAACCCCTACACCAAATCCATCGCGTTTCGTCGGCATGTCTGCCCGCTTCACCCACGTATCAGTGGCAGGATCATAGGCTTCCACAAGGTCAATACGCCCCGGAGCCTCAGGCTTCCTGTCCAAAGGGTGAACAGACCCGCCAATGCTATAGATTTTACCAGCAACAGCACCTACACCAAAATCCACGCGAGACACAGACATCCCTTGCTTTCTCGCCCAGGTATCATTCTTTGGGTCGTATGCCTCTACGATATCCAGAAATTTTAGGTTGACCGCACGATTGTCTATCCCATTATAGCCGCCGCAAACATAGATTGTCCCGTTGACAACCGCTGTCTCGGTACTTGTGCGTGGTGTTGGCATATCTGCGACCTGCTCCCAACTATTCGTTTTTGGGTCATACACCTCAACGGTTGAAAGTCCATAGGGACCGCGCCTATTTTGAAAAGGCGTGCCACCGATGAGATAAATCTTCCCATCGACCACGGCGGTCGAAAACCCAGTTCGCTGTGTTGAAAGTTCGGAGACTATTTGCCATTTTTCTCCAGCAGCATTGCTTACCCCCATAAATAAGAGAGCCGTAGTAAACAAGCCAAAAAGCAGTGACTGCAAATGGCTGTGTTGTTTGAACATTATGCATCCTTTACTGTGCTATTTTAATCGTCGCCCACGTTTTCAGAAGTTTTCCTGCTGGATTGACAGGTTGAGCAGTTTCCGCTATGCTGTAAGCCTCGACAGTTACACGCGGATTTTCATCACCGTCACTATGCCCTCCAAAGAAATAAATTTCTCCATTTATGACTTCAGCGGTGTGCCCCAATTTGCTCATGGGCATGTCCGGTTCTTGGGTCCAACGATCTGTTTCAGGGTCATAAATTTCAATAGTCGAGAGATATATGTAGAGTCCGTTGCCCCGAAAACCGCCGCCAATTACATAGATTTTTCCATTGATTGCACTTGCTGAATGACCTGATTTTGGCTCAGACATTTCCCCTATGTCATGCCATTGGTTCGTTTTTGGATTAAACATTTCAACACTGGAGAGGTAGGGACCTGGATGATTTGGAAGTTGGGGCCACCCCGTTCCACCCATGACGTAAATCTTCCCATCTACAACACTGATTGCGGCACCATCACGAGCATGGTTCATCTGCTTGGCTTTCGCCCATGTGTCGGTTGCTGGATCGTAGACCTCCACGGTATCTAAGCGCCACGGTTTCTTCTTCTTAATATTATTAAATGCTGTCCCGCCGATGGCATATATTTTTTCGTCCACAACACAGGTGCGAGTATTTCTGGGTGTTGGCATGTCTGTTTTCTGCGTCCACGTGTCTGTAACCGGATCATACATTTCTACGGTTGGAAGTTCTTTGACCTCCCACTGTTTAACCTTTCTAAACTCACCCTTAATAAGGACATCAATCTCAAATCTCTTGAGTTCTGTCCCACCAATCGCATATATTTTTCCGTCTACAACCGAGATGGACGCATTAGAACGGGGTGTTGGCATATCTGCTTTTCGTTCCCACGTATCGGTTTTCGGGTCGTACATCTCTACCGTTGAGACGGACAAGTTTCCAAATCCCTCAATCCCGCCCCCGATTGCATATACCTTTCCATTCACAATACATGTATCAAAACTGGATCGCTGTGTCGGCATATCTGCTTTCCGCGTCCAATTTTCTTCGGCAGCAAGGTTGGCAACGTTGATGACTAACAGCACACACAGAATTAGGATTCCGAAAGTCAAATAAGTTTTCACGGTTTACCTCCATTAAGTTTGACCATCTATCTCCTTGTGGAACGATTTTCAATACCCAGAACTTGTCGCTATAACGCTATCCGACTCAAGCGGAATATGGAACATCCCGCGTACTCGTGTAGCAATGTAAAGCCTGTTATTATTGACGACGAGAGATAGAATGTTATCGAGAGCATTGGACGAAATCTGTTTCCATCGCCTATCGGTATCTAAACGATAAACCCCTGCTTCACCGATGCCATAAACTGTCGTGCTATCCACGGTGAATCTGTCTATGATGGGGCATTTACCCATTCTATCAGTGAGTATGTGCCAGTGCTCTCCGTTTCGTGAAGTCAAAACGCCTTTGTCGGTTGCGACATAAACCGTTGAATTCGCAAAAGCGATCTCGTTGAAACGGATAAAGCGAAGCGGCAGACTGGATGTAACGTCTTTCCAACTGTTCCCTTCATCAAACGACTGAAACAGATGTCCGTCTCGTTGACCGACATAGACAGTTTCATTGGAAACCGCTATTTTGAATCCGCTTCTGTGCTTGCTATCGAACACTGGATATGTATCTACTAATCCAGTATTTGTCCACGCCGGATCACCCAGTTTCCATTTGAAAAGCCCTCTTTGGTATTCCACGTAGAAGGCATCGCGGCTGGCGGTAGCCGTCTCCGTTTGCAGACGAGCTATAGCATGAGGATTAACTGTCTCCCGATCAAAAATGGGGACACCTTGAACTGGAATGAGTGTATCACCGTCTGTAGATAGACGGAAAATCTGGAAGTCTTCGGCTTCAGATGAAAGAAGATAAAGCGTGTTTCCAATGACCACGAACTTTGACTCAAAGGCGATTTTGATTCTGGGGTTGAGAACGGCTCCTTGTCCATCAACGGGAACTTTTTCCCAAGACGCCCCGGCATCGGAGGATTGATAGACCTCGTAGCCGGTATGTGCGTATAACCTGTTATTGAACGCAACCAGATCGATAATAAGTGTTCCTGTCATTCCATTTAAAAAGAGGTGCCATGAGTCACCGCCATCCGTTGTGCGGTGAAGCCCAAATCGATTAGTTTTGTAAAATGTCCGCTCGTTCACCATTACAGCTGGGCGGCTACTTGTCCGCAACCAACTTAAGTCCCATCCAAGTTTTGTCCAAGTTTTACCGCCATCTACTGAACGAGATTGATGCTTCCCTAATGCCAAGAGCGTTTCGCCTACGGCTAAAACTGTTATACCCGATGGTGAATTTGAATGACTGTATTCACTTCCATCCATTATTTCAGTCCACGAGGCTCCCAAGTCAGCTGAATGGCTGTCTTGACTGGGTACATCCATGTTTCAGTCCATGAGGCTCCCAAGTCCGCTGAATGGAAGCCTTGACTGAGTGTGATCTTTTATTCCACCCGTATCTCTCTCCCGATATACTTCTGTTGGCGTTAATTTCACCAATAGATCGGAACCTGTTCCAACATAAAGGTTATTTCCAGATACTACCAAGGAACAGACGGCTCGTGAGGTATCCACCGGCAACTTATTCCAGATGCCGGAATCGAGACGATAGAGTCCGTTCTCTGTGCCAGCAAACACGGTGTTATCAACAGCGGCAATTGCGGAGATTTTGTCGCTTGTTAATCCATCGTGAAGAGCCTGCCATTGCGTTCCACCATCTGTTGATCGGAAAACCCCTTCATCTTTCAGGGCAAGATAGATTGTAATGCGGGGTTGTGTCTCATCCGTAATGAGGATTCCGACAGCCTCTCCTTTAGGACGGGGACCCAGCGTCCTCCACGTCTCACCCCTATCCGCTGAAGTGAATATCTCGTCGGTGGAAACAATATAAAGGTTACCCTCGTGGACTGCCATCGGCATGAGGGATGGGTCAATTGGAACATTCCTGTTGACGTGTGTCCATTCGGTCGCGTCTTCTGTTAATCTGTATATTCCTGATGCTGCAATAGCATAGACGGTTCCCTCAGGCGTAGCGAAAAGATTATGGATGTAACCGGCTGGCGGTCCATCTGTCTGTGTCCACTGTGAAATAGAAAACTTGGAAGAACCCGTCTGGGCATTAGATGTTGAGATTTCCTCAGAAGCCTGCAAAGCGACGGAGCTGCTTCTACTGGAGGACACGGTTCGTCCAGCCCGGTTTAGCAGATCGGGTTTTGACTGAATGTCAAGAACGATAGGCGCATCAACAATTTCAATTGTAGGTTCAGATGCCGCATCGAAACTATAAGGCTTCTGAAAGCGGGTGAGGTATCGATCGCTTGCCCCCAGCAGCAACAACACCAAAACCGCCGCTGTTCCCAAAGCCATCCATGGGATCAACGGTTTCGTCACCGAAGGGGGTGTGGGTTTCAAGTCAGCAACTTGCCGCATGATGTTCTGGCTTAAACCCGTCGATATGTGGACACCACTGAAAACCTCTTGAATGAGGAGTTCCTGATCCTCTTGTAAACGTTCTCGCGCTCGCCGGAGGCGGCTCTTAATCGTATTCACCGACACCCCTAAGAAGTTGCCTATCTCTTTCGCCGTCATCTCACCGAGATAATAGAGTGTCATCACCGTGCGTTCGCTTTCTGGGAGTCTTTCGAGAAGTTCTTCGACGATTTCATACCGGCGTTCGGTCGCTTCCGATTCCCGTTCCTCAGAGACATAACGTTCATAAGCTGACTGATTGATTTCCCGCACTGACGTCCCCTCCAGCGACTGCATCGCCGATTTGTGCCTTTGGAGCCAGTTAATGCAAAGCCGATTTGCGATGACATACAACCACCCCGCAAATTGATGCGGATTTTTGAGGGTCGAGAGTTTTTTGTATGCTTGGAGGAAGGTGTCCTGCGTAATCTCTTCAGCATGGTGAAAATCGCGGATCTTTCGCCACGCGAGCGCGTGAACACTCTTCTGATACTTTTGCACTAACGTACTGAAGGCATCATCGTTGCCTGATAAGATGTCGTAAATCAACTGAACATCTTCTTTTCTTTCCACGAGACTCCCTCCTATACACGCGTAACGATAGCTTTTTTACAGATTTCATTTCTTAAGTCGTCCCCATGTCGTCGAGAGTTTTTCGTGTGCTTCGACTGCGAGTGGGATACCGGTCCTTGCGCCATTTTTACCCATCAGGTGATGCGCATGCCCCGATGCGTCCGAAAATTTCCGTGTTCCACCGGGTTCATCAAAATGCCACAACGCAATTGTCTTCACGTCTTTTTTGAATTTGCTACGCGGCGTGAACCCTTTTTTCTCGACATCGTAACGAGCGACCCTTGAGATACGGACCTCATCAATATATCCCGTAAAGGGTCCCCAAAAGTGATCGATGTGAAACTCAATTTTCTTCCCAAATCCGCCGAGTGTAAAATCCTTTGGGTGCTCGAAGTGTGAGAGATCATGTGCGAGCGTTGTTCTTTGCGGTAAGATGCCTACGAAATCGTTAACGATGGTTGCTGTTTCTCTCCCTTTCGCCTGATAAGCGATATGGTGCCATTGGTTCGGGGAAAGTACTACCGGATGGTACGGTGTCGTGGCACCTGGCACAATATCAATATACGCTTGAGTTGCTAAGACTAAATCTCCCTTCTTGATGTCCCGCCATCCGTCGGCAGCGACCGCGACATTCATCCGCACCTGTTGGCTGAGAACCATTGCGTGTGTATCCATGTTAGGCAGCGGTGTGGTCGGGTAGACCCACGCTTCAACGGTAAATTCGTTTGTGCCTTTTGGCAAGAGGACACCGAAGGTTTTAAAGTCTAAAACGGCATAGTCGTCCACGCCATCGAGGACTAAATAGTTTCCACCGGCGGGTGAAGCGGGTGGGAATGCTTTGGCACTCAGCGGAATTAAAGCGAGCATAAAGAGGCATATCAGGACGCGTCATTTTTATCTCCTTTTTCGTCTGAGAAGCAAACGTGTGGGTTTCGTATCTTGTAAAATCAAGGTGATGTCGTTAAAGACACAATTTTAAGGCAAAAAGGGTGCATAATGGGAAAAAAAATGAAAAAATTGCTTGAAATTGTGGGTTTTTTACGGATGGGAAGAAAAAAGGAGCCGGAAACCACATTCCTAATCGGTTCAAGAGTTTCAGGGATTTCAACTGAACTAACGCATGCAACGAAGGCTTGCAAGTTACACCTTTTAGAAATTATGGCTCCGGCGTACCTAAGGAGGCTTACATAAAATAAGCAATTTCCGTGCCAATCTAAAATGCTATTTTGGGCAATTTTGCGGATATTGCCTAATTTTTGGACATGATATGATAAAAAAATGCACATCGTAGCAAAATTTGGCAACAAAAATAGGCGAGGTGTTTTTGCTTGGGTGTTTCCCCAAGAAATCTCGCCAGCGAAGTATATGGGAATCCCGGACACTTAGATTTAGCCTTTTACAACACCGATAGGACGGAGGCGTGCGACACGACGGGAAAGCCCTGCTTTGTCAACGACACGAACGACTTCATCAACGTCTTTATAAGCTTCTGGAACCTCTTCTTGGAGGGTGCGTCTGCCTTCTGCTCGGACGTAGATGCCTTGTGCCTCCAAATCTTTTTGGATGGAACGTCCTTTTGTCAAGGCGATCGCCTTCCGTCGTGAGAGCACTCTGCCGGCACCGTGACAGGTCGTACCCCACGTCTCTGCCATTGCGCCCGGATTACCGACGAGGACGTAAGATGCGGTTCCCATATCACCGGGAATTAGAACAGGTTGACCGATTTTTTGGTATTTTTCTGGGATCTCAGGATGTCCTGCTGGAAACGCACGCGTCGCACCTTTGCGGTGGATAAAGAGTTCGCGTTCTTTACCATCAACGGTGTGTTTCTCAAACTTTCCAATGTTATGTGCTACATCGTAGACGAGTTCTAAACCGAGTTCGTCTTCCGTTGTCTCGAAAAACTGCATAAACGTCTGACGGACGAGGTGCATAATACACTGTCGATTGTTCCACGCATAGTTTGCACTACACGCCATCGCGGTGATGTAATCCTGCCCTTCGGGTGAGTTGATCGGCGCGGAGGCGAGTTGTCGGTCGGGGAGATTTATGCCGTATCTTTCGGCGACTTTGACCCAACTTTTAACGTGTTCATCGCAGATTTGGTAGCCGAAGCCGCGCGAACCGGTATGGATCATGACACAGATGTTCCCTTCGCTCAGTCCCATCGCATCGGCGGCTTCCCGGTAAAAAACGCGGTCAACGGTTTGCACTTCAAGGAAATGGTTACCCGAACCGAGTGTGCCGAGTTGATTCTTGCCGCGTTCCAAGGCACGTTGGCTCGCGGCGTCAGCGTTTGCCTGTTGGAGGAAACCGGTCGCTTCTGTGAAGTCAAGGTCTCCTGCGTGTCCGTATTCTCGCTCAATTGCCCAAAGCGCGCCTTTCTCCAGCATCTGCCGCTCTTCTTGGACAGTGAGCCGAATTTTGCCACTGGAACCGACACCACACGGAACGTTTTCAAACAATTTGGCGACGAGTGCTTTCCGTTTTCCTTCAAGCTGTGAGACATCGAGGTTCGTCCGAATGAGTCGGACACCGCAGTTGATGTCATATCCGATGCCACCCGGTGAGACGACGCCATCTGCTTTCGGATCCGTGGCAGCGACACCTCCGATGACGAAGCCGTAGCCCCAGTGCAAATCGGGCATTGCGAGGGAATGCTTGACGATACCCGGAAGATGCGCGACGTTCGCGACCTGTTGCAACGCCTCATCACTTTTGGCGTGTTCGAGGAGTTTCTCATTGGCATAGACAATCCCATCTACGCGCATTCCTTTCATGTAACTCTTTGGGATACGCCAGCGGTATTCATCAAGTTTTTGGAGCGTTACGTTCTGTTGTGCCATAATAGATTGGACAGATACCAAAACTGTCCTTGTCCGTTTTAGAGCGAGTGTAGTTCGGGCAATTCTACCCACTTCCGGGTCTGCCACGATTCCATACCTTTTTCTGCCAGTTGTACGCCCTTCGCGCCTGCAAGCAGCGTCCACGGGAACGGTTCATCAGCGACGACGTGTCGGAGGAAGAGTTCCCACTGCGCTCTGAATGCGTTCTCATAGTCTTCCTGCTCAGGGACCTTGAGCCACCCATCGAAGAATTTGATCGGTTGTTCGATGTCTGGATTCCAAACAGGGCGCGGCGTGCCAGAGAGCGGTTGGATCCAGCAGTCTCTCAAGCCAACAATCGCAGACCCGTTCAAACCGTCCACGTGTATCGTTAGCAGATCGTCGCGACGGACCCTGACAGCCCAAGACGAGTTAAAATGCGCAATGATACCATTTTCCAATTCAAACGTCGCATAAGCGGCATCTTCAGCCGTACATTTGTACGGTTGACCTTCTTCGTCCCACCGTTGTGGTAGATGTGTAGTGGCAATGCAGGAAACGCCTTTAACGGCACCGAAAAGGTTGTCGATGACGTAGCGCCAGTGGCTGAACATATCGAGGATGATACCACCACCGTCTTCGACACGGTAGTTCCAAGATGGACGTTGCGTCGGGATAGCGTCGCCTTGGAAGACCCAATAACCGAACTCGCCGCGAACAGCGATAATTCTTCCGAAAAAGTCGGCATCTATTAGACGTTTCAGTTTCTGAATGCCGGGGAGCCAGAGTTTATCCTGAACGACCCCGTTTTTGAGTCCCGCTTTTGCTGCCTGTTCATAGAGGCGGTAAGCATCGGCGGTTGTCGTGGCGGTCGGTTTTTCACAATAGATGTGTTTTCCTGCGGATATTGCGGCTTCGACTGCATCGACTCGGCGAGACGTAACCTGCGCGTCGAAATAGACAGAATAAGCGTCATCGGCGAGGGCGGCGTCAAGATCCGTGCTCCACTTCTCGACGCCAGTCGTTTCAGAGAGTTTCTCTAATTTTGCTGGATTTCTGCCGACGAGAAACGGATCGGGCATAATCACTTCACCGTTACCGATCGGGATGCCGCCTTCTTCTGCGATTGCCAAGATGGAGCGGATGAGGTGTTGGTTTGTTCCCATCCTGCCGGTGACACCATTCATAATGATGCCAACGCGATGTGTTTTTTGGGTGTGGTCGGTCATGTATAATCCTTATTGCACGTGGATTCTGTGTTTTGGGCGCGGTTTGAAATGAAACGGTGCGGTTAGAAACCGCACCTACCAGGAAGTAAGTATACCTATTAGGATTTCGCCGGTTCGGTACATTGGGGTGCCGCGCCTTCAGGGAGTGGTGGTACGTCAACGCCTGCTTTTGGGAGTGTACCAGCGAGTTCTTGTTTCCAATGCGCCACATCGCCCGCGGGTCCATAACAGTAGACCATCTTCATCGGTGTGTCGCCAGTGTTCGTCAACTGGTGAAAGACCCAAGACGGGATAAAGACCGTCTGACCGGCGGAGAGGGTTTGACGTTCCTCACCGAGACACATTTCGCCTTCGCCTTCAACGATGAAGTAGATTTCTTCCTGTTCGTGATTGTGCCACGGCACTTGCCCACCATTTGGCTCTAAGACGACGAACCCCATACAGAATTCACCTATCTGGATCGGGGAGGCACCACCGACCAGGTTTTTGGTCCGTCTACGGGCAGGATAGGTACGCCCTTCAATTTCATTTAGGTCTGCGATTAGCATTGTGTGTTTTCCTTCCCCAGTGCAGTTGAAAACCGCACCTACCGGATCTTGGATCATAGTGGCGAGGTTAGGAAACCTCGCCAGCAAACGGACCTGAGTAAGTCCAGGCTAAACTTCGTCCTCAATAACAGCTTGGGCTGCCGCGAGGCGTGCAATCGGCACGCGGAACGGGGAACACGATACGTAATCGAATTCTAATCCGTGACAGAACTTCACAGAATGCGGTTCGCCACCGTGCTCACCACAGATACCGACTTTCAGATCGGGACGCGTTGCGCGCCCTTTTTCGGAACCGATTTGCAGTAGACTCCCGACGCCGTCTTGGTCGAGAACCTGGAACGGATCGTATTCCAGCACACCATTTCTGACGTAGTCATCGAGGAACTTCGCTGCGTCGTCGCGGCTCATCCCGAAGGTCGTCTGGGTGAGGTCATTGGTGCCGTAGGAGAAAAATTCGGCTTCGGCGGCAATCTTGTCAGCAGTGAGTGCCGCACGGGGCAATTCGATCATCGTGCCAATAAGGTATTCAACACGGGTGCCCGACTCGTTAAAAACGGTTTCAGCCGTATCCACGACAACTTTGCGCTGCAGGGATAATTCGTTGATATGTCCAACGAGCGGGATCATAATCTCTGGCAACACGGAGATGCCGCGTTTTGAGACATCAACGGCGGCTTCAAAGATTGCACGTGCTTGCATTTCGGTTATTTCTGGATAGACGATACCCAGTCTGCATCCGCGGTGCCCAAGCATCGGGTTGAATTCGTGTAATTCTTCAACGCGCTCACGGAGTTTTTGCGGCTCAATGTTAATTCGTCCAGCGAGTTCAAGGATTTCAGTTTCGCTTTTCGGTAAAAACTCATGGAGCGGTGGATCAAGCGTTCGGATAGTGACGGGATAGCCAGCCATGGCTTCAAAGATCCCGATGAAATCTGAGCGTTGATGCGGGAGCAATTTCGCCAGTGCCGCTTCACGTTCTGTTGTGTCATCGGCGAGAATCATCTCACGAATGGCATCGATTCCTGCCCCAAAGAACATGTGCTCAGTACGGCAAAGCCCGATGCCCTCTGCGCCAAATTGTCTGGCGTTGTTGGCATCTTCAGGGGTATCTGCATTCGTGCGGACACCTAACGAGCGGACTTCATCTGCCCACTCCATAAGTGTTCCGAATTGTCCGCTCAATTCTGGTTGTATCAGTGCCACTTGTCCATTGAGAACGTCACCTGTGGATCCGTTAAGCGTGATGTAATCCCCTTCAGCGTAGCGTTTCCCTTCGGCGTAAAATTCCAATGCTTCTTCATTGATAAACAAAGCAGAACAACCGGCGACGCAACTTTTTCCCATACCGCGTGCGACAACGGCGGCGTGACTTGTCATACCACCACGGGCGGTGAGTATACCCTCTGCGGCATCCATACCGCCAATATCTTCAGGCGAGGTTTCAGTGCGCACGAGGATGACCTTTTCTCCAGCGGCTGCGAGTTCTTCGGCGTGGAGTGCAGTGAATACGACTTTACCCACAGCGGCACCCGGAGAAGCCGGTAAGCCTTGGGCGATAACCTCAACGTCTGCCGCTGGGTCAACGCTCGGATGCAACAGTTGATCCAAATCGTTCGCGGGAACACGGGTCAAGGCAGTCTGTTTATCAATCAAGCCTTCCTCAACCATCTCAACGGCGATACGGACAGCCGCTTGCCCCGTACGTTTGCCGTTACGGGTTTGGAGCATATAGAGTTTACTGTCTTGGATCGTGAATTCCACGTCCTGCATATCGGTGTAGTGCTTCTCAAGTCTCAAGCCGATATCGACCAATTCATTATACGCCTCGGGCAAAATGTTTCTCAATTCGGCGACTGGAAGCGGGGTTCGGATGCCAGCAACGACGTCTTCGCCCTGTGCATTAATGAGGAATTCGCCATAAAATTGGTTTGCGCCGGTCGAAGGGTTACGGGTAAAAGCGACGCCTGATCCGGAGGTTCCTCCCATGTTTCCGAACACCATTGCTTGGACGTTGACAGCCGTGCGTCCGAGTTCTTCAGAAATATCGTTGAGACGACGGTAGGTAATCGCGCGCTGATTTCCAGAGGATTCAAAAACGGCATCCCGTGCCATATCTAATTGCATGCGGGGTTCATCAGGGAAATCGCTACCTGTATGCTGTTTGACGGCACTCTTGAATTCATGGACGAGTGCCAATAAGTCGTCGGCTTCTAATTCGGTATCTAATGTAACACCTTTTGCCTGTTTCTTTTCTTCGAGTAGATGTTCAAACTCATCGTGATCGACATTAAGTACAACGTTTCCGAACATCTGGACGAAGCGACGGTATGAGTCGTAAGCGAAACGTTCGTTTTCAGATCTGGCGATAAGTCCTTTAACAGCATCATCATTTAAGCCGAGGTTGAGAATCGTGTCCATCATACCGGGCATTGAGACAGCGGCACCAGAGCGGACAGAGAGCAAGAGTGGATTTTCGGTATCACCGAATTTTGCATCGAGTGCGGTTTCTAATTTCGCAAGATTCTCATCGATCTGTGCGTCAAGTCCAGTGGGGTACCTTTTATCGTTTTCGTAATATAATTTACAGACCTCAGTGGAGATAGTGAAACCCGGCGGGACAGGTACGCCGAGATTGCTCATCTCTGCGAGATTTGCCCCTTTTCCGCCAAGCAATAGGCGCATTGTGGCATCGCCTTCACTTTCACTGCCTCCAAAGAAGTAAACATACTTCGGTTGTGGCATCAAAAGCCTCCTGTTATTGGTGATCAGTTATCGGTTATCGGTTTTCAGTTAAGAGATTTTTTTAATTAAAGCCTCTTCTAACTGATGACTGACAACTCAAAGCCTGCGCAGCAGGCGAACCGACAACTGTTAACTATTTAAATTGAATAAATTGTTCGACTTGCTTCGTCAAATTCGGGTTTAAAAGGATCTGTCGAAAGGTAAAGGATCTGATACGGCTCATAGAGTTGAATGTAGCTCCAATTGACACCGCATAAAACTTTTCCTTCGTTAACTTTCTTGATAAACTTCCCTCGGAATTTTGCGCGGGTCCGTTCAGGCGGAAATTGCTCAGCATGGCGAATCTGCTCATTTGTGACAATTCGCTCGATCTCCGATCGATTTTCGAGCGTGTAGTAGAGGCTTTCCGCTTGACGTACATTGTGGTATTTTAAATCTAAGTGTTTTACCTGCGGAGCATCCCATTCAAGATCGCGCTTCGCAAGGTAGGTCTGCAGCCACTTCCACTTGATGACCCAGTCCAATTCTCTGTCCAATTGCATCGGATCGCTTTCCAGACATGTAAGGACATACTCCCAGCGTGCCATCACTTGGTTCGTGGTTGAATCGGATTCGGCTTGTTCAAGGTATCGCTTCGCGCATTCTAAATATTGCCATTGCAGTTCGACACCGGTGAGCCGTTTCCCGTTTTGGAGTTCAATCGGATGTGTGCATGTAATATCGTCGGAAATATCACGAATGGCTTTGACGGGGTTGCGGAGCGCGAACCGCTGCTCAATGAAGTTATCTTCAATCATGCGGAGGATAATACCGGTTGTACCCACCTTCAAAAAGGTCGAAAATTCGGACATATTGGAATCTCCGACGATAACATGTAGACGTCTGTACTTCTCTCGGTCGGCATGGGGTTCATCGCGCGTGTTGATAATCCCGCGTGCCGTTGTTGTACCGATGGAGATTTCCTCTCGGATGTGTTCGGCACGTTGCGAAATTGCGTAGTAACCCCGATGGCTCGGTTTGATTTTTCCGGCACCTGCGAAAACCTGTCGGGTCACAAAGAAGGGTATCAACTGCGATGCCAACTGACGGAAATCGACATGTCGTTCCATCAAATAATTTTCGTGGCATCCGTATGTATTTCCGGGAGTATCCAAGTTATTTTTAAAGATGGAAATCTTTCCATAGAATCCATCATTACGCATACGTCGTTCCGCAGTGCTGGCAAGCCGTGTGATAATACGTTCACCCGCTTTATCGTGGGCGACGAGTTCGGTAACATCATCGCATTCAGGGGTCGCGTATTCCGGGTGGCATCCGATGTCTTGGTAGAATCTGGCACCGTTTTCAAGGAAAACATCGGGATACATTCTCCCAGCAACAATTTCACGGAAGAGATACATCACGACGTTCTGAACCGTGAGGGTCTTTCTACGTGGGGCATCTGGAGTCCAGATAATTCCGAATTCAGTTTCTAATCCGTAAATTCTACGTTTCATTTTTTTTAGTTTACCTTGCGGGTAAGTAACGCGGTTTGTGCTGTGACGCTTCCCATTTCATTACAGGCTTTGGGTCCGACCCTAAAAATCACCTACAGAATCACCGAAAACTTGAGTGTAAGCGTAACGGAGCGTATTGTTCTGCAAACCTCTATAGGCTTGCACCTAAACCCCATAAATTAGAAACCTCGTCAGTAGAGAGTCGTCGAAATTTTCGTCGTTCGGCGGTGTGTTCAAGACATGCCACTTCTATCGTTTCTGGATTGATTTCATAGTCATCTTCACTATCTGCTTCAACCGCTTGAAAGGTCTCTGTTACCAAGCGGAGTGCGGCTGACATCTCTAAATCGTCTGTATAATTCTGCTCCAAAATTTCTGTGATCGTCGTAGCACGCCCGCCAATAACGG
The DNA here is from genome assembly GCA_965208635.1 of Candidatus Poribacteria bacterium. Taxonomy (GTDB): domain Bacteria; phylum Poribacteria; class WGA-4E; order WGA-4E; family WGA-3G; genus WGA-3G. The sequence goes on along the minus strand of OZ242349.1, from coordinate 1,047,222 downwards.
CGTACTTCTCCTCTTCTGAATAGATACCATCAAATGCAATATGATAAATCTGATTCCTCTGTGTCCCCGAATTCGTTGCGGCATCGGAGGTTCCTACCTCACATACAAGGAGTTCAATCTCCAACGGTTTCGCGTCCCACGCTTGTGCGACGGCTCCCATGTGTTGTGAATAGAGATTCGTCAACCATTTTGCGGTGACATCTTCACGGTAGTAACGAAAGCCTTTTATTTCGGATTCACGAATGCCAGCAACACGTAATGCCTCATATTCAGCGATCCTACCAGCCGCTGCGAGGGCAATCCTGTCATAAATTTCGGAAATCTTAAAGGTCGTTTTGCGTGGATTCTCGGCAACCATCAGAAGTCCATCTCGGAATTCTAAAACGACAACCTCTTTCGCCTGTGTGATGCCGCGACGGACGAAATCCTCTTTATCCTGACGGATTTGTTCCGGTGAAACATAATAAGGTGTGGACATGTTTTTTAATAGGTGTCAGTTGTCAGTGAATCAACGGTATGAAGGTTCTCCGTGTGGCATTCCCCGGGGTTGCTGACGCAATCCTTTCGGTTTTCAGTAGTTATCGGTTATCAATTTTAGTGGTTATCGGTTATCAGTGATCAGTTACAGGAGGGGTTGTTAAACGAGGGAAAACACCCAAGCAAAAACACCTCTTCACCGAAAACTGAAAGGTTTTTCGTAGAAAAATCGTACTGATGACTGACTACCATTCCACTATAGGCGCGATATGAGCTCCCGGTATAGTTCTTCTACGGTAGCCTCAGGAATCTCGGTGACTCCTTCTTCGGTAATAGTGTAAAGCGTTGGGAAAATTTTCCGGATGAGATCAGGACCGCCTGTTGCGATATCCTCATCGGCAGCGTCCCAGAGTGCTTCCGCGACAATCTCTAACGCTTCTTGACGCGTAATCTCTGGCGTGTACCGTTTTTTTAGGGTTGTACGGGCATCCTTACCACCGGAACCGATTGCGTAATAGTCGTCTTCCTCATAACGACCTCCAATAGCATCGTATTTGAAGATTCTACCGCGTTGCCGTTTCGAGTCGTAACCGGCGAAAAGTGGCAAGACAATTAAGCCCTGCATGGCGAGCCCTAAGTTAGAGCGCACCAAGTGTGAGAGGAAGTTCGCTTGCCCTTCCAGACTGAGGTTCATCCCTTCTGTTTTTTCGTAGAATTCGACCTCAACTTGGAAGAGTTTTGCCATCTCAATACAGGGACCCGCGGCACCCGCAACAGCGATTGCCGAATGCCGATCGACTGGATAGACTTTCTGAATTCGCCGTTCGCCGACCTGATACCCTTCTGTTGCCTGCCGATCGCCAGCCATAACGACACCAGCATTATAAACAACCGCTAAAACGGTTGTGCCTTCGTAAGAACGCAACGACGGTTCGGGTGTGTGGGCACTTGAGACGGCATCAGACGAATTGGAAGTCGCCAATAATTCTGGATGGCGACGCTTGAGGATTTGGAGGAAGTCAGAAGTGCCATAATCATCGAGGTCAAGCACTCCTACTGCCCTCCTCGTTGGATATAGTTCTCGACGAACTCCTGTGAATCTTCTTCCAGAATCTCATCGATTTCGTCAAGAAGTGAATCTAAATCTTCGACGAACTCCTCGTCCATTTCGCTCGATTCAACATTCAGTTCAATCTCTTCGGTTTCATCGACAGGGTGATTGACCTGTTCCTGTTGTTTTTCAGTCGACATGGTTTTCTCCTGATGAAGCGAGGCAGGATGCGAACCTGAGTCCAGTCCTACGACGCAGGTTAATACGGTTTTGAAGAATTATCTTGGATTTCTCTAACGAGTTCTTCTGCTGTGCAGTTGTTCAGCAATTCGCCAACGATCTTTTGCGTACCGAAGTGGGGCCGATCCATCATAATTTTATCAAGCCCGCCCGATTTACCAATAAAAATCATTGAGTTCCAACTGGCACTATAAATGTGCTTTGGAAACTTCCGTAAACAGGTGCCGCGAAAATACGCACGAGTATCCACAGGTGGATAGTGCATCGCATGCACAATTTCTTCATGGCTGAGCAACCGTTTCACATGACCGTTCTTCAACAGTCTAATATAAAGTCCTTTGTCCGGACGGATATCATGGTACTGTAAGTCAAGCATCTGCACGTGCGCGTCAGTCCATTGGTATCCGTGTCGTTTACGATAAGCCTCTATCAATTTCTTTTTAATGACCCAGTCCAGGTGTTGACTGAGCCGCATCGGATTGATTTCTAAGTTGTCAAGCACATATTGCCATTTTTCGAGAACGTCTTCAATGACGGGTGTCCGCTCTTCGGCTGTGAGATGTTGTTGTGCGAGTTTCAAATACGCACGTTGTACTTGTATCGGGGTCCACTGCTCTCCGTCTGCGAGTTCTATCTGATTTTTGCACGATAGGTCTCGTGAAATACTTTTTATTGCCGAGACAGGATCCTTTAAACTGAATTGTTTGCCGACAACACCTTTCTCAATCAACTGAAGCACTATGGAAGTGATACCAATTTTGAGATAGATGCTAAATTCCGACATGTTAGAGTCACCGACGATGACATGCAAACGTCGATAGATTTTATCATCAGCATGCGGTTCATCGCGCGTGTTAATCAAAGGGCGATTCACCATGGTGCTGAGTCCTACCTCTTTCTCAAAGAAGTCGGCGCGCTGAGAAATCTGATAATCTGTTGCGTCACTTCCGTTTTCTGCACCGACTTTGCCGCTACCTGTGATAATAATACGGGTAACGAGAAAAGGGGTCAACCCATCAACAATCGCATCAAACGGCACTTTGCGGGACATGAGGTAGTTTTCATGGGAACCGTAACTGTGCCCTTTGTAATCGGTATTATTTTTATAGATGATAATCTCTTGGTTGTCAAGCAGAAGGCGTTCAGCTGTTAACCTGCTGACTTCCAATATTAATTCTCCCGCCTTTTCGTAGAGAAGCAGATCCCGTGCGTTGGCACATTCCGGCGTGCAATACTCTGGGTGAGCATGGTCTACGTAATAACGTCCGCCATTTATCAATATATCGTTGACAACACTATTTGTATCTGCCTCGCTGATAGGTGTATCCGTCTCTGCGAGAAATCCACGAGCGTCCATCAAAGGACTTTCTTGTTCATAATCCCATGTAACAGAGGAAGTTGCACTCGGAATATCACCCTTTGAAGTTTTGTAAGCGTTAACTACCAAGGTGGAAGCGGCAACCGGATCCTGCTCGCGTGCATTTTTGACTGAGATACCATACTCAGTCTCTGTTCCCATTATTATTGGTATTTCCATTTTTTTATTGGCTATCAGAAGAATGGTTGTCAGTTACCAGTTGTCAGTTATCAGGTAAAGAAAGACGGTGCTGGTAACAATCCTCGCAAATCTGGCATACGCCAAACTAAGGTGAATTGTTACAAAAGAACCTCTGGGCTGACAACTGAAAGGTTTTTCGTAGAAAAACCGTACTGATGACTGATAACTATTAAAGGAATGTACCGCCTCGGGTCACCCGGACATTCTGTGTTTTCTCCTGTGTGGGTTCATTAATCAAAGCACGGATATTGACAATCTTTTCACCTTTCCTGCCCGAGATTTTTGCCCAATCATCAGGGTTCGTCGTGTTCGGAAGATCCTCGTTTTCGTGGTATTCTTCTCGGATAGCCGCTTTGAGATCTTCAAGGCGCATCCCTTTGTCAATCCCATCGGAACCGATAAAGCGTTTGATCGCTGTTTTCTTCGCACGTGAAACGATGTTTTCGATCATCGCCCCACTGACAAAGTCTTTGAAGAAGAGGGTTTCCCGTTCGCCACGAGCGTAAGTCACCTCAATGAAACGATTTTCATCAGTCGTTGCGTACATTTCGTCTGCCGCTTCAGCGATAAAGTGTTTCGCGGCAGCCTGCGTGTCTCCGCCGAACTGCTGACGAGTTTCTTCGGAGAACGGAAGCTCTGGTGTCAGGTATATACCAAAGATGTCTTTAGCACCTTCGAGATTGGGGCGATCAATTTTAATTTTTACATCAAGCCTACCGGGTCTTAAAACGGCAGGGTCAAGAAGATCTTGTCGATTGCTGGCGCCAATGACAATGACATCCCGAAGATTCTCAACGCCATCAATTTCGGAGAGGAACTGAGGCACAAGCGTTGATTCCATATCTGATGAGATTCCCATACCCCTGGATCGGAACAGAGAATCCATTTCATCAAAGAAGATGATAACAGGAAATCCTTCTCTTGATTTATCGCGCGCTTTTTGGAAGACTTCTCGAATTTTACGTTCAGTTTCACCAACATACTTGTTTAGGAGTTCAGGTCCCTTGATGTTGATGAAGTAGCCGCGAATCTCGTCTCTACCCGTCTCTTTTCGAACACGATCAGCGATGCTGCTGGCGACGGCTCGAGCGATTAAGGTTTTACCACAGCCGGGGGGTCCATAAAGGAGAACCCCTTTTGGCGGCGAGAGGTTAAATTCCTTGTACTCCTTCGGATATAAGTATGGTAACTCAATGGCATCGCGAATCGCTTCTATCTGTGTGTCAAGCCCACCAATGTCGGTGTAACCGATATCTGGCACCTCTTCAAGTAACAGATCTTCGACTTCTCGTTTAGGAAGTTTCTCCATGAGCATACTGGTCGTATGGTTCAGAAGGACGTGATCCCCTGCTTTCAGGGTTTCCTCTTTGAGGGATTCGGCTATTCTGACAACCCGTTCTTCATCGGTGCGGAGGCTCACGATGGCACGTTCATCCGCAATTCGCTCTTTGATTTTGACAACATCCCCGTGCTTTTCGGCAGTTTTGATGTCAACGACGTTCATCCCGCTATTAACGATAACCTCTTGTCCAACCGCAAGGTCTTTATCCCTGAGTGACGGTTCGAGATTGACGCGCCATTTCCTGCCGCTGATGTCAATATCGACGGTACCATCTTCGTTTGAAGCGAGGAAGACTCCGTAATTATTAGGCGGCGCGCTCAGTTGAGCAACCTTTTCCTTAAGGATCTCCAATTTCTCTTTCGCTTCTTGAAGCGTGCTCGTGAGTTTCTTATTCCGTCGATGTGCCGTCATTAACTCACGTTGCATTTCATAGAGCCGAGTTTCAAGGTCCTTGACATATACAGCACGCTGCTGCTGCCGCATGCCTTCAAGCTCGCCTTCGAGTAGGTCAATGGTTCCTTGGAGTGTGCGAATTTGCTGTTGATACCAAACAGCATCGCTGTTCTCTTGCTCCTCAAAGGAATCCGTGGAATTTCCTCTTTTGATAGCCATACGTGAAGTTCTCACTTTCCAAAACGATTTTTTCGACTCCACTCGTGCCGGTGAAAGTCAGGTACGCGGATAATCAAATTCGGTTGAGTTCCAGATTCAAACCCAACGCTTTTATTAGAGTATAGCATTTTGAAAAAATTGTGTCAAGAAAAAGTCTGCCTTTTTCAAACTCACGTTGATTGCAAATTGCTACCGTCAACTGACAGACTTTGACCATCACATGAGCAAATGCTACAATTGCCGCTTGATTCTTCCCCAAGTGGTTGCGAGTTTGTCTGAAGCGGAAACCGCTTGAGGTTTGCCTGCCGTTTCGCCCTCACCGTCTCCCATTTCAATGTCATCAATATAAGCATTCAGTGCAGTGGGATGGTCCCAACCGAAGAAGATCCAGCTGAGACTCGGATTCACGCCGCCTTTGCCGCCTTCGCCTCTAAAACCGAAATCGTCAACGATGTGTTCGTCATCGACGTAAAAGTCATAAGTTTTCTTTTTAAAGTCAAGCACGATGCGGAAATGATGCCATTCACCCAACTTTATCTCCCCTACCTGTTGTCCTGCATTGCCGTCGAGCGCATGGATGGAGGTATCCCCCCGAGTATTAAACACGGCAGCCCCGCCCCACTTGATGGCATCTCCACCGATATAAAACAGCATTGTACCTGCGCCCTTGTCCCGCTGCGTGAATAGTGAAACGTACTGAATTCCATCATGAGTACCGTCGAAGCTCCTGGAGACCATTGTGTTTTCTGTGACCAGAATGCTTTTGCCTGTCTCGCCGCGCTTCACCTCGCTTCCAATTTGGCAAGTTTTTTGATTCATTGCCGTTTTCCAGTCATCTTGCCCAGCGATGTCACCATCTTTGAAGTTGTCAAAATTCTCACTGTACCACACGTTGCCAAACGCATTGAACCCCAAAAACAAGAGTCCGAAACTGAGTGCCAAACTTCGCTTTAACATCATCATAAGCCTCCTGAAAGTTTTGTTCTCATACCGTTAACGACACACCGTCGATTGGTTCTTACAAAGCACACCTACCAGCAGATTTCTACATAGTTTTATGTGCATTATATTCAGAGGATCCTGTATAGCAAGGCGCAGGTGCCCCGCTATACAAGCAATGCGTCCCGAAAGCATAGCAATGTTGCGATGCCGTTATTACTCCACAACTTCGGCTGTATCGTCAGTTTCGTCTTCAGGAATTGCACCAGCACCAGCGTCTGGTGCTACACTGAGTGCTTCCCGTATCTTCGCTTCAACTTCCGCCGCAATCTCTGGGTTCTCTTCCAGATATTTTTTGGCATTCGTTCTACCTTGACCAATGCGTTCGCCGTTGTAGGCAAACCAAGAACCACTCTTTTGGATAAACTCATTCTCAACAGCAATATCCAAGAGATTTCCCTCTTTAGAGATGCCTTTTCCAAAAGTAACGTCGTATTCCGCCTCTTTGAAAGGCGGTGCCACTTTGTTTTTCACCACTTTGGCGCGTACACCACTACCAAGAATTTCAGTGCCATCTTTGATCTGGCTGCCGCGACGGAGTTCTAAACGGACGGAGGCATGAAACTTGAGCGCGAGTCCTCCCGGTGTTGTATCTGGGTTTCCGAACATGATCCCGATTTTTTGCCGAATCTGATTCGTAAAGATAACACAGGTTTGGGATTTATTCGTGACACCCGACAACTTCCTCAGTGCCTTAGACATTAAGCGGGGCAACAAACCGACGTGTGCGTCACTCATTTCACCCTCAATCTCGGCTTGAGGGGTCAAAGCGGCTACAGAGTCAACGATTACCAAGTCAATCGCACCGCTGCGGATGAGCGTTTCGACGATTTCTAAGGCTTGTTCGCCCGCGTCGGGTTGTGCGATCAATAGATTTTCCATGTTGACCCCAATATTTCGAGCGTAGGTGGTATCAAGGGCGTGCTCAACATCAATGAACACAGCCGTGCCGCCTAACTTTTGGGCTTCGGCAACAATATGGAGTGCTAAGGTCGTTTTTCCAGTGCCTTCGTGTCCAAAGATTTCGATGATCCTGCCACGGGGGACACCCCCTACACCGAGCGCAAGATCAAGCGCGAGGGAACCGGTTGGGATCGCTTCAACGGGCACAACTTCGTTGTCCGCGAAGCGCATGATAGCACCTTTACCGAATTCACGCTCTACCTGCGAAATCGCTTGGTCAATGGCATTCTGTTTCTGTTCATTTTGCATGTTTTTACGTTCTCCTTGTGTTGCACCTATATCAAAAATAGGTGCTTCGGGCATTGTATTACGCCGAAAAATGACGGACACTTAAAGGCGTATAGATCGCCCCATTTCGGTGAAGTTGGCTCTGCATGAGTGCGATTTCGTTGACATGCATTGATCCACCAACAATTGTATCATATTTACGTAGAATATTCTTTAAAGGTTCAAGATTTGTAGGGGCTCTCAGCCGCGCCAGCGTAAGGTGTGGGTGAAACCGCTTATCCACTGAGAAACCGAGATGTGTTAACTCATGGTTCACCGCTTTTGCAAGGCGTGACACAGTCGATGCCCCTTGCTTTATGCCCATCCAGATAACACGCGGACGAGCGAGATTCGGGAACGCTCCGATACCTCCAAAATCAATAGAAAATGGCGGATGCGCATCTGTCACACGTTCAAGAGCTTCGCTTACGTCATTAATCGCTTCAGGATGGACATCGCCGAGGAATTTCAAGGTGAGGTGGAATTTTCCTGGCTTTGTCCACGAGGTTCCCTTGTGAATCTGTGACCGAAGGTGTGTTTGCACTGGCTTCAGTAACGCCTGTATCGGTTCTGGGATCTCGACTGCTACAAAGCAGCGAATGCCAGCGTCTTTAGTTGTGTCCATCACGTACCTGCTTTTGGATCATAACGGGTTGCATGAACGAGCGCGAATAAAGGTTTACGGTTGTTAATAAGGAATTCCAAACCAGATCCGACTGTGAGTATTAACGGGACATACATCATAAAATAGATGGGACCTCGGTTTTGCACAATCAGTGTTGCATTCAGATTGTCTTGAAATGCAAGCAAGGTTAACCCGATAACAATAACAATCAGTTGTGAGGTCATCTTGTATTTCCCCCATTGGTTTGCAGAGACAACCTCCCCGTACTTTGTGATGAAAACAATTCGCAGGAAGGTCACGAGAACTTCACGACCCATGATAACAGAAACCATCCATACCGGGATGAGTCCATTGTCAACGTGCTTGAATAGGGCTAAACAAATTAAAGCGGCACCGGTTAACAACTTGTCGGCGAGCGGGTCCATGAATTTCCCGAAGCCAGTCACACCTTGCTTTCGGGCAATTTTGCCATCGAAATGATCGGTCAGTGCTGCCACAACAAAAATAGCGAGCGCAGCTCCCATTATATCCGCCTGAAAACAGTATATGAACGGTGGGATCAGGAAGAGTCGTGAAATCGTTAGCAGGTTTGCCAACCGCAAAAGGGTCCCGAAATTCATAATGTGTTTCCGAAAGAATAGGAATTATCTCGTAAGAAGAGATGCATTGCTAATTTTCGGAGAGATCTATTACCTCGGCATCTTTAGGCACCACAAACTTGAAAAGATCCGGTGCGAGTTCCTTATCTCGTTCAATCTGCGTAAGCGTAACAATCACACTTTGACGCGTACCGTCTTCAAACTCGGTTCTGTAACCAAATTGCACGGGAAGCCACTCATCGGATTTCACCCAGATTTGAAGTGTTTCCTTGGCATTTGTACTTATCATGTGAGGTTTAGGAACCAACTCAATTTGGTGTACACCTTTTGGATTCGCAAATTCATCGGGAATAAGTGCCATATTGTAGTTTTTCTGGACATCTTCAAGGGAGGCACCAATACCCGGCAACAGTTCCCGACGTTCTGGATTATTCCACTTCATCTTATTGACTTGATTGAGTATGGGTGTATATGTCCAACCGTATTCGCCATCTAAAACAGTGAGTTGGACGATTTTTGACGCATCTGTCCGGTCGACATATTCCTTCCGAAGCAGATTCGGTCTCCCGAATATAAACCGGCCACGAGCGACACTTTTCTTATTCGCGAACAGCGTCGTCTCCTCAAAGTTCGCACTGAAATTATTAGATTTCTCGTACGCCGTCTTGAAATTCTGGAAAATTTCGTCAACAGTTTGCGGATGTGCCTCGCTAACAAACAGCACTGAGAAGGACATCACTATTAAGAGTAAATTTTGGAGTCGTGCAAACTCGCCCAGCACAGTGATCCAAAGGGTTCGTCGGATCATTATCAATCTCCTGCTTTGCCAAATTACCTTTCGGAAAACCAATTTCTACCTCAATATTATAGCATAATTTATTTTTGGATGTCAACATTATTTCGGTCGAAAATAGGGCTATTCAGTTTTCCATTTTTTACAAACTTTTCGGGGAACCGGATCCGGTAGGAGCGGTTTGTAACCGCTCTGGATCGTAAAAAAAGCGTTAAACCTAATAATTTCTTAAAACTGAATGACCCTGGGTCGAAAATAGGGTGATTTGGTTGGCGCTTGTCGGAGTGCAATGTTGAAGAACCTTACCAGATTATGCCTTTATGTCGGATTAATTATACACCGTTCTCAGTTCGCTACGCGCGTCCAATCCGTCAAGATAACCTCAATATCATCAGAGTCATCCAAAGCATACGTGACAAAACGTTCTAAGACTTCAGCGACAGAGGGTTCTCTGAATATCGCCTGAAACCAATTGCCAAAAGATTTAATCGCGTCGGGGGATTCGGAACACACCCAGAAAACAACTCGACAGAAGTCGAGTCCTTCATCTACCCATTTTTCAGAGATCCAGACATCTTGCGGGAAACCGTGAAAAATTGGCAAGAGATCCGCTATTAGGACGGGGAGCTCTTCATTGAGATAAGTGATCTCTGGAAGGATGTCAAAATGGATGGCGTATTTATGGGAATGCGCGGAGCGTTGAAGTTCTTCGTTTTGGTTTTGCATAGGAAGTTTTACACGGAGCGTTCAGTTGTCAGCGGTGTCGATCACGGATTGCGCTGATTATTCTGCTAAGGCGAGGTTTTAAACCCCGCCTGCAGTGAGTGATAAGAGTTAACTTCCACCGTTTTGTTGCTTTACTTCATGATTAGCATTTTTCGGGTGGCGTTAAAATCGCCTGCCGTGAGCGTGTAGAAATAGACACCGCTGGCGACGGGTTCACCGAGGGCGTTTTTACCATCCCAATAGACGGCACGGGTTCGGGTTTGATAGATGCCTGCCGGTTGATGTCCGAGTGCTAACGTGCGAACTAATTCTCCCTTTATCGCATAGATACGTAGCGTAACTTCAGCAGGCTCGGCGAGTTGATACGGTATCCAGGTCTCTGGGTTGAACGGGTTCGGATAGTTTGCTAACAGTGCTGTTTCTTTTGGCATCAACGCTGCCAGCAGCTGTTCTAAGTTCGCGATTGCGCGTTGGAAGGTAACAGATCCGTCATTCTGCGTCCGTAAGAGATCCAGCACCTGCTGAAGTGTGTCCGGTGTCAGACGTTCTGGCAACGCAACAAGTGTAGGTGCCGCAGCTCTCGTTGCCTCATCGAGGTGTGCCACAACGAGGGTGAAGTCTTGGATATCGACTATCCCGTCCCCGTTGACGTCAAGGCGCGGGTTCTCAGGCGAATCGGTGCCGAGTGCCGCCGCTACCAGGGCCAGATCGGTGATATCTATTTTCCCATCTTCGTTAACATCCCATGCGGGTATCGTCGTGAAGGTCTCGGTTTTTAGGCGGATGCGGAATACGGGTGAACTTGTGTGGATTGGTTGGCCGTTGCTATCTCCGGCTTTGAGGTTTCGGAGTTGGATTCGGGTGTCCCTCGCATTTTTGAGCGTGAAGTTGATTGCGAGAAGTGTTCCGCTTCCTTCTACGCCGCTGGTGAACCGTGTGGCACTTATCCCTGTAATTCTACCCGTTGTGTTATCGATGGTGCCACTGCGGAAATAGGTCTGTCCGTTTCCCTGTTTGAGGAAGTTGCCTTGGGTGATGCTGTTCGCTTTTAGGATGGCTGGATCAAAGAGGATATCTGTCTGCCATCCTGCTAAGTCTTTCATATTTGCGGCATTGAGATGGATGACGAATTTGGTATCGGTTTGGAATTCTGTTGTGTCTGTGGTAAGAGAGAAGCGGGGTCCAGGTGGAAGGACAGTGTATTCGGCATCTGAAGTGAACCCGAAAAATCCGCTCCAGCGTCCGCCTGCATTGTAAACAGCGACCAATAGGATGTTTTCTCCTGTTTTTAGGGTGACAGGGGCCCGATCTTGATAATCGTTACTGTAACGATCTACAAAGTTGTAGTGAACTAATTCGCCGTTGAGCCAGACTTTCACGGCATCACTGCTGCCGATAAGCATCGTTGTCTGTTGTTCGATCGGGGATTCCAAGACGAGAGATCCGTAAGCGAGGTGATTCTCAAAATTACCTACCAGCAACAAGTTGGTGTCGCGCCCCATGACTTCGAGGTTACTATGATACGTGGGGGATATTTCTCCCATTGTCCAGACTTTGCTCCCGACGGGATTTCCTTCGGTTGCGCCCTCTGTAGCGACCTTAAGTTCGGTTACTTCACCGTCACTGGCGCGTGCAAGGAAATCCACACCGGATCGTGCAGCTCTTGCACCGCCAATATTGCCAGTGGAGACGATCATCCAAAGCCAGGATTTCGTTATTTTCGGCGCGTTGACGTCTATAAAATTTCCTATATTCCCTTGCGCGTGTATCCTTATGATTTCGGGTAAATTCTCCAGGGGCGAGAAATCGGATATAGAGTTGTTCGTTAGGCTCAGTTCCTTTAGGTTTGTTAAGCCTGAGAGCGGAGAGATGTCAGTAATTAGATTGTTATCCAACCTGAGTTCAATCAACTTTTTTAGATTTGAGAGTGCCGATATATCTGATATCAAGTTTCCTGCCAGATCAAGTTGTGTGAGCTGCGTCAGTTTTGCAAGGCCGGAGATGTCAGAGATCTTTGTACCAGTGATTTCTAAACGGCTGAGTGTTTTTATCCCTGTTAGCGAGGGTAGTGTTGATATGGTAGGATCATCACCGAATTCTATCCATTGGAGCCTCCGTAAGTTTGCTAAGGGTGTGAAATCGGTGATGCGTGTATTCGATGCCGCTATGCCTTCGAGACTAATCAGTCCGGCGAGGGGTGACACATCCGTCACTGGGTTCCCTGAGATATCGATGCCGTTCAACTTTTTGAGGTTTTGGAGGGGGGAGAGGTCGGTTATCTGATTCTCTTCAAGCCCCATCCATTCTATGCTGAAGAGTTTGGCAAGTGGTGCTACATCGGTTATTTGATTGCCACGGAGTTTGAGGTCATTCAATCGAGTGAGGTTTGTGAGGGGTGTTAGGTCGCTGATGGCGTTGTGCCGGAATTCTATGCGTTCGAGGTTGGTGGCGTATTCCAAGCCTGTTAGGTCTTGGATGCCTTTTTCATCTGCCTCAATCCGGTTTAATCTTTCCATGTCTTCTGGGGTAATCGTGGCTCCATTTTCTTTTCCGAGCAGCCGTTCAATTACACTTCTCAAATTCGGGTCGGGTATACGGGTGGTTCCGCGCGGTGTGGATTGAACCGGACGGACAGTGCGGGGTGTAATCGGAACTGGGGTATCCGGTGAATTTAGAGCTGTGATGATCTCCGAGAATCGTTGTGTCCACGCGTCCCGTTTCACATTCCCACCGCTTGTCAGTCCTGTGAGACCGAGGTTTTGGAGGCTTGACTTCTCACGGATTTGTGAGAGAAAGTGGGCGGTTTGTAAGCCGACAGCTGCTGCAGCGTCGGGTGCCTCTAAAGCGTCTTGGAACGCTTCATAGAAACGGTGAACAGGTTCAATGCCGCCGAACACACCACCGGTTTTCTCTAATGCGGTTTTGTAGCGTGCGGTATCTTCGGCGAGGAGTGCATCCATCTTGTTTTGTGTTACATACAGCAGCAGTGCGTAGTCTTTATCGTAGAGTGGGTTCGCCGTCCGTTCAACAACGGATCGAACTTGGTCCGTAAACGTTTTCATTCCTTCGGTGTGGCAACCGATACATGACAACCCGTTACGAACGGCTGGGTCCTTTGCGGCAGGATTGGAGACGATCTCGGTGGGTGCAACATCTATTCGGGTCCCTGATTTATCTGCGATATAGTATCCTTGTAAACCGTTTGGGAGATTGAAGATGACCTCGCCGCCGTCGCGTTCAAAAGAGAGTGGATGTGTGAAGATATTCTGTGCGTCTGCGCTGCCGGCGAAGTCGTGGCTTTTCCAATAGGCACCGTAGCGTGCGGTGTGTCGTTCTACGACGCGGTTGTGATTAGAGACACCTGAGTCATTTGTACCTGCGCGCCAGACGCGTCGTCCTGGGTCTCTCTGGAGGTTTCGGTCGGCATCTACGCCTAACTCCCGTTCAAGCTGGCGTTCTGTTTCGGGGAGTCGAAGGATGTTGTGGTAGAGCGGTGGTAGCGAGGCGGTGGCGAGGAACCAATCTACATGTACGAACGGCACCTCACAATCCATTGTCTGTTGGAGATTCGCGAGTTTCGCGTGGAGCCCGGCTTGTATTTCTTCATCAAAGGCAATGGCGTAGGGGTAGACATTTTCGATCTGTGTCCATGTGTCTCGGAGGTCCCAATCGTAGTTGCGTAGGTCGATGTAGAAGATGGTTTCGGCATCATCGATCGGGTGTGGGTTGTGTATGTCAAACCCCCAAGAGAGGCTATTGACGAGTTTTGCAAGCGCGATTTTATAGGCATTGCGTGCTTCTGGGGTTTCACCTGCGTTATAGAGATGCGTCATCGTGAAGTAGCGAGCGAAGGGTTGGTCGAAGGGGTTGAGTGTCTGGAGGTGTTGTTGCATTATGGTGAGCATAGCATCTGTCGGGATGAATGTCACGTCGTGTTGTGTTTCCCAGCTGGGTGCCCCTGCTGCGATCCAGTCCCTAATAACCTGAATGGATGCGTCATCGAGTGGGTCTCGTCCGAGTGGCATGCGTTTCGTATTATCAGGTGTGATGAGGCGTGCATATAGGTTAGAGTTGAGCGGTTGCCCTGGAACGACGGCTCCGGTGTCTACTAATCCTGAAGCGGAGTCGATAACGAGGTTCTCCGTGAAGGTGCCGTGGGGTCCATGGCAGGCGAGGCATTTGGTTTGCAGGATGAGATATGCTTGTTGTGCCAACTCCTGTTGTGCGGATGCTGTGTGTATAAATCCGAGTGCGATGATTGTTAAAAAAATGCGGTAGAAGTATTTGCTCTGATTCACAGTTATTTGATCCTTAAATGCCTCATGGCAAAATGTCATTTTCTGCATAAACACAGATTGTCTTTACCGATTAACCCAACCTACAGAACTGCGGTAGGTATTCCTTCCCCCTAACGGGTGAGATGGAAACCTCGATTTTCGGTTACAAACCGCGACTGCAAAAGGTTTGCGTCTGTCCTGATAGTATTATTTCATGATTAGCATTTTTCGGGTGGCGTTAAAATCGCCTGCCGTGAGCGTGTAGAAATAGACACCGCTGGCGACGGGTTCACCGAAAGCGTTTTTACCATCCCAATAGGCGGCACGGGTTCGGGTTTGATAGATGCCAGCAGCTTGATACCCTAACGCCAATCTTCGCACCAGAACTCCGTTCACAGCATGAATGGTCAAGGTGACATCGGCAGATTCGGCGAGCTGATACGGTATCCACGTTTCTGGATTGAACGGGTTTGGATAGTTCGGTAGCAACGCGGTTTCTTCGGGTGCCAGTGCTGTTAGCAGCTTCTGAAGGTTCGCTATCCCTTTTTGGAATGCGTAGGAGCCGTCGTTTTCAGCCTGTGCTTGGGCGATCCATGCCTGTAGGACGGTTGGCGAAATTCGGTTTTGGGTTAGCAGCAGTGGCGCAGCGGAACCGCTGAGTTCTCCGAGATGTGAGGCGACAAGGATGAGGTCTTGTATATTGCGTTTTCCGTCGCCGTTTACATCTGTTCGTGGGTTGGTGCCTCTGGTTTTTCCGATGTCTTGCGCGACGAGGATAAGGTCTAAGATGTCGACTTCGCCATCTCTATTGACATCCCATTTTGGGACAGTGATGACGAATTTTTTGTTGATGGAGTTAACGGTATAGTTAGTATCCTTTGCGAACCCGAAGAACCCGCTGAATCCGCCATGTCCGTGGTTATCGACGGCGACGAGGAGTACGTTTACCCCAGCTTTGAGTGTTACGGGGAACGCGTCTTGAAAATCGCCTGCGCCGCGTGTTATGGGGTTGTAGTGGACTAATTTGCCGTTAAGCCAGACTTTCACAGCATCGTCGCTGCCGACGAGCATGGTCGTCTCCTGCTTTTTGGATGAATTGAGGGTGACCGATCCGTAGACGACGTGGCCGTATACCTCCTCGCCGAAGCCCCATCCGAGAGCGTCCGTCATTTCATTGATGTTATCGCCGCCGGTGGGTGCGAGTGTATGTGCCTCCCATTTACTATCGCCGACGGCTTTCCCTTCGGTTGCCCCGAAGGTGGAGATTTTGATTTCAGTTGCTGCACCGCGGGTTGCCTGCGCGATAAGGTCGGTATTCTTGTGAAGTAGAGTGCCGGGGACGATCACCCAGAGCCAGGGACCTTCGATTTTGGGACCCGCTTCCGGGAATATGGTGTTCACAAAATTAGAGTGTGTGACGGCTGTGCGGTCTGTGAACCTGTCGAAGACGGTTTCGTCGGGTATTATATTGCCGTTAAGACCGATCCAGTTGAGGTTGTCCAAATTCGTGAGGGGTGTTGGGTCTGTTATGAGATTATTGCTGAGGTCTATCCACGTGAGTCCCTGGTTCTCAGCGAGGGGTGAGACATCCGAGATATCGTTTTCTGACAGGTCTAACCAGGTCAGATTCGTTAAGTTTTTGAGCGATGATATATCGGAGATAACGTTGTTCCGGAAACTGATGAATTTGAGGTTGGTTAACCCGGCGATTGGTGAAAGGTCTGTTACCTGGCTATCAGCAATATAGAGTCCTGTTAGACCTTTTGCTTTTGCTAAAGGCGAGAGGTCTGATATTCCTGCGTTGCATATATTTATGTCTCGCAATTTGGGAAGTTCGGCAATTCCCTCAAGGTTCACGACGGGTGTGTCCCATCCAGCAATGGCTCGGAGGTTAATCAATCCTGAGAGGGGGGCGAGGTCGGCGACTGGGATCTCGGAAATCCATAATTCTTCCAGTTTTATGAGTCCAGCAAGCGGTGATAAATCCGATATGAAATTACCACTAATTCCTATCTCTCTTAGGACGCTAAGGTTTGCGAGGGGTGATAGGTCGGATATCACATTCCCGCCTAGGGCAAGCTGTTGTAGGCGCGTGAGGTTTGCGAGGGGTGTTAGGTCGGATATCAAGTTGTCCCGTAGTGCTAAACCTCGGAGGTTTGTTGCGGTTTCGAGTCCGGTTAAATCGGTGATCCCTCTGTTATCGGCTTCCAGTTCGGTCAAGGTCTGCATCTCTTCGCGGGTGATGCGTGCATTTTCGGGTTTACCGCGCATTTCGTTAATAGCGACGCGTAGATTGGCATCTGGGATATTGACAATTTGTGCGGATGTGCTTAGCGGTGCCAAGAGGAGTGAAGCGCAAAATGCTATTATACTTAGGAAAATGTGTTGTTTATTGGCAATTTGCATTGTGCTGTGTCTCCATATTATGCGGATTTTTCGTCATGCGCCTCGTATCAAGTGTAAAGTCTCTGTTTTTTTGAATTTTAACAAACCCAACGAAAATCATCAACGAAAAAACAGGGTTATTTATTCTTGATTTTTGCGAAAAATTCGGCGTGTTCTCTGTTTCTCTTGCACAACCTAACAGGTTATGCTACAAAGTAGTCACTTATAAAGACACAATTTTTAGGCAAAACTTTACATCGCTTGAAAAAAGTTTTATCAGATTCTTTATCGCATTCGCGTTAACTTAGATTAGTTGAGAATGATGCCTAAATATTCTTATAGGGGTCGGGGCTCCCAACCCGTAAGATAAACAGATAGCAGATCTGCCAGAGAGCGAAGGAACCCTCGCCGCTCCGATGACCGCACCGGGTGCGCCCGAAAGAAATAGGAAATCCGATAATTTCTTAAAACTAAATGCCTCTGAGTCTCACAGACTTTAAATGGACAAAGTGGTTTCGTATGTAGTATAACGTGAGTTTGAGAATAAAATATTACAGTATACCCGTAGGTTGGGTTGAACGCATAGACACTCAAAAACGCAATGATTTTGCAGCATTTTGCACCCCGAACATACCTTGAAACTCCAGAAAGCGAGTGAAACCCAACGCTTTATCAGATGCATCCCGATTGGGTGTGTTGGGTTTCGCTATACCGATTTCCAAGAACGCGGGATTGAACATCGACAGTCTCGGTATAAATGATAGGATTTTGGGCTTTTACCGCTCAACCCAACCTACATTGAAAATCTTTTTCAAACTCACCTTAAAATATTAAAGACACAATTTTTAGGCAAAACCTTACATCACGGAAAAAAAGATTTTATCGGGTGGTGATATACCCGTAAGGAAGGGATACTCTCCAATGGAGAAATGCTGAATTCAGGGCATTCACTGGTTTGATCTGGGTTGGATATCTTTCTTAACACGAATTAGCGGAACATCTCCAAATTTAAGTTCAGATTTAATAACCCGCTGTAGATTCTCATTTCTTATGAATATTAGGACTTACGCACTGTAGCATAAACTGTCAGTTTGTGCTATGTAGGGAGTCGCTAACTCACACTTATGTCTACAAGTGCTACCGTCGTAATAGACGGAATGCCTCGTTTTGCGTAAGTCCTGATTAACATTACATTATTGAATTGTGGCAGGAAACTCTGATTCTCGACTCTCAGTGCGTTGGGTCGCGATGCGGAGAGTGCTTTTATTGGAAAGATGTAAACTTGTTTCCATAATTCACCAAATGCCTCTGAGTCTCACAGACTTTAAATGGACAAACTGATTTTTCGTATGGTATATTATAACACGTGAAGAATGGTTGTCGGTTGTCAGTTTTCAGTTAAGAGATTTTCGTCTCACAAAGGGCACCTCTTGAGATAGCATCAAAACCGTAGCCTGCAACAACGGCGCAGGGTTTTTGCTTGGGTGTTTCCCCAGGTCTACGGAGATGCACTTTAGGCATCAAACTCACCTAACCGAACCGCAAGGAATAATTAAAAATATGGCAGGGACTGAACGAATAACATACCTTAAAAATGAACTGGAGAAACGGATTCTGGTCCTTGATGGTGCGATGGGATCTCTGTTGCAGACCTATCGACTCACAGAAGCCGATTTTCGGGGTGAACAGTTTGCCGATCATCCGTGTGAACTCAAGGGTTACAACGATCTGCTCTCTATAACACAACCCCATATTGTAAAAGAGATACACGCAAACTACTGCAGTGCTGGCGCGGATATCATCGAAACGAATACCTTTACCAGTACATCTGTGTCGATGGCAGACTACCAACTCCAAGACATCGCATATCAGGTAAACTATGCGGCTGCGCGCATCGCACGCGAGGTGGCGGATAAATGGACATCACCTGACAAACCGCGCTTCGTCGCTGGGAGTATGGGACCTACCAACCGCAGTTGCTCGATTTCTCCGAATGTGAACGATCCCGGCTATCGGAATATTACCTTTGCCCAACTCGTTTCTGCCTACACGACGCAGGCGGAAGGCTTAATTGACGGGGGTGCCGATTTCCTTCTCGTTGAAACCGTCATGGATACGCTTAACTGTAAGGCGGCACTCTTTGCCATACAGACCCTCGCTGAAACACGCGGTGTTGACATTCCGCTTATCGTCTCCTCTGACAGGAGTGGCGGTGGCGGTAGAAACCTCTCCGGACAAACAGTCGAAGCCTTCTGGAACTCGGTTCGGCACGCGAACCTGCTTGCTGCTGGGTTGAACTGTGGCTTCGGTGCCCAACAGATTCGTCCGTATCTCGTCGAGATGGCGAAGATAGCGGATATACCTGTTATCTGTTATCCGAACGCTGGACTCCCCAATGAACTCGGTCAATATACTCAGACCCCAGCCGAAATGGGGGAGTGGATGCACGATTTCGCGCAAAACGAACTCGTCAATATCGTCGGCGGATGTTGTGGAAGTCAACCTGAGCATATCGAAACGCTTGCCAAAGTCGCCGCTGAATACGCACCGCGGGAACCCGTGCCACAAAAACGTGCCTGCCGTCTCAGTGGCTTAGAGGCGTTTAACATCACGCCTGATTCTCTCTTTGTTAACGTTGGTGAACGCACAAACGTAACAGGATCCCGCCGATTCGCAACGCTCATTAAAGACGGGGACTATGAGACGGCTTTAGAGGTCGCCAGAGATCAAGTCGAGAACGGGGCACAACTTATTGACATTAATATGGACGCAGGCATGTTGGATGCCAAAACCGCAATCGTCAAATTCCTCAACCTCATCGCGGCAGAACCGGATATTAGTCGTGTGCCCATCATGCTGGACTCCAGTCGATGGGAAGTTATAGAAGCAGGCTTGGCGTGTGTTCAGGGAAAAGGGATCGTTAACTCAATTAGTTTGAAAGAAGGAGAGGAAGATTTCTTAGCGAAAGCGCGGCTGATTCGGCAGTACGGTGCCGCCGTTATCGTCATGGCGTTCGACGAAGAGGGGCAGGCGGATACATACGGACGGAAAGTGGAAATCTGCCGTCGGGCGTACCAACTCTTGACAGAGGAAGTCGGGTTCCCACCCGAGGACATCATTTTCGATCCGAATATCTTTGCTGTTGCGACTGGCATTGAGGAACACAACGAATACGCCAAGGCGTTTATTGAAGCCTGTGAGCAGATTAAAGCCACGTGTCCGTCTGCCTTAGTGAGCGGAGGTATCAGCAATATCTCTTTCGCCTTCCGCGGCAACGACACGGTGCGCGAGGCGATGCATGCCGCGTTTCTCTATCACGCCATCAACGCCGGTATGGACATGGGAATCGTCAACGCCGGGCAACTCACCGTTTATGACGATTTGCCGAGACCGCTCTTAGAAGCCGTAGAGGATGTCCTTTTCAATCGCAGAGCGGATGCAACCGACCGACTCGTGAATCTCGCCGATACCCTGAAAGGTCCGGGGAAAAAGAAGCGTGTCAATAGAAAATGGCGGAAATTACCGGTGGAAGAACGGCTACGCCACGCCCTTGTCGAAGGAATTCTTGAATATATTGAAGCCGATACGGAGGAAGCACGACTCAATTATGAACGTCCTATACACGTCATCGAGGGACCACTAATGGACGGTATGAACCGCGTCGGTGAACTCTTCGGGGACGGTAAGATGTTCCTACCACAGGTCGTCAAAAGCGCACGCGTCATGAAAAAGGCAGTCGCACACCTCATCCCATATATCGAGAAGGAGCAGGCGGAAGGTGCTATCCGATCCAGAGGCAAAATTGTGATGGCGACGGTGAAGGGCGATGTCCATGACATCGGTAAGAACATCGTCGGTGTTGTGCTTGGGTGCAACAATTACGAGGTCGTTGATCTCGGTGTGATGGTGCCTGCGGAAGACATTCTGGAAACGGCAAGAAAAGAGAACGCCGATATTATCGGATTGAGTGGACTCATTACACCGTCCTTGGATGAGATGGTACACGTCGCTGGTGAGATGGAGCGTGAAGGTTTCCGTATCCCACTCCTTATCGGTGGCGCGACGACGTCAAAGGTACATACCGCCGTTCAGATTGAACCCACTTATAGCGGTTCGACAATTCACGTTAGGGATGCCTCCCGAAGTGTTGGTGTTGTCGGTGAACTCATGAGCAGTGAAAGACAACAGACCTTTACTGAGCAGACCCGTGAGGAATACGCTGATATCCGGGAACGTCGCGCCAGAAATCGGCAACAGGCGACCCTGCTTCCTTTTGATGTCGCACAGGAACGGAAAGCAGTTTTGGATTGGCGTAATTATCAACCCCCTACACCGGGTATGTTAGGCACCGAGGTCTTTGAAGACTATCCGTTAGCGGAACTCGTTGACTATATCGACTGGAGTCCCTTCTTCACGACGTGGGGACTCCGCGGTAAATATCCGAATATACTGGAGCATCCAGAGGTCGGTGAGGAAGCGCGTAAACTCCTTAAGGATGCTGAAACGCTCCTCAGTGTTATTGTCGAAGAGAAAAGGTTTCAGGCACGTGCTGTCGTTGGGCTTTTCCCAGCCAACGGTGTCGGTGAAGATACCGCAATATACGCCGACGAAGCGCGGGCAGAGGTGATTGCCACCTTGCACCACCTGCGTCAACAGACGGAACAACCCTTTACGAGACCAAATCTCAGTCTTGGTGATTTCATCGCCCCACAAACAACAGAAGTCCCCGATTATATCGGGGCATTTGCTGTGACAACGGGTATCGGTGTCTCTGAATTCTGTGCTGAATTTGAGCAGCAACAGGACGATTACAACAGCATTATGGCAAAGGCGTTAGCAGACCGATTGGCGGAGGCGTTCGCAGAGCGGATGCATCAGCATATCCGCACATCGCTTTGGGGTTATGCCGTTGATGAGATGTTGGATAATAACGCCTTGATTGCTGAAAAATACCGTGGGATCCGTCCAGCACCGGGATACCCCGCATGTCCTGACCATAACCAGAAACGGGTATTGTTTGAACTTCTGAGTGTTACAGAAAATACGGATATCTCTCTTACCGAGAGTTTGGCGATGGCACCGGCGGCATCAGTGAGTGGATGGTATTATTCGCATCCAGAGGCGCGATATTTCAGCATCAGTAGAATCGGGGAGGACCAGGTCTCGGATTACGCCGAACGTACCGGTATGGACATCGAAACGGCGAGACGTTGGCTGAAGCCATTGCTCACATAAAGCCTCCGCGATTCCAACCTAAATGGGCGCGCGAAAACCGGTGATTACACCTTAGGCTGATACAAACCGATGCAGTTTCCGCTCGGATCGAGGAACAGCGCGAAGGAACCCATGCCGCTCGGAATCGGACGCGGCGGCACAAGGGTCTGCCCACCACAACTTTCCGCTTTCTCAAGCGATGCTTGAAGGTCATCGACCTGAATATAAATGGTAACACCGTTATCGGAGCACATATCGTCGGTCGTTGAAAATATGTGTCCATCTACGCCGTTCTCTGACTCCGGGTCCACGCTATAAACACCATGTGTGTTATAATTAATATTCCAACCGAACAAAGAACTATAAAATTTGCTTAACTTTTCACCATCTCTGCCGGATATTTCGAAATGTACGACAGGATTTCCCATTAAATCTCCTCCTTAGGAATGCATGCTACAGTTACAACCTTGGTTGCAACAAACCGATGCGGTTGCCACTCGGATCACGGAACATCGCGAAGTGACTGGCATTTCCCGGAATTGCTTGCGGTTGTATGAGGATCTCACCGCCGAGACTTTCCGCCTTTTCAAGGGATGCCTGAATATCATCAACTTCAACATAAATGATGACGAGGTTTGTATAATCCGTTTCTTTGGTCGTTTGAAACAGATGTCCCTCAATCCCTTTATCTGATGCCGGATCCGCGATATGTAGCTGATCGTTTAGCGGAATTATATTCCATTCAAATACAGTGCCGTAAAAATCAATCAGCCTTTCAACATCTTCTCCACCAATTTCAAAATGAACGACTGGATTGCCCATTGAAACTTATCCTCTCTTTGTATGATATGTTTTATTAATTGTACCTCAAACTACTACTCAAAATGCGAATTAATCTTCCATGTTTTTTCTATTTCGATTGATACTCAGAACAATTTGCGCTATAATAGGATTTAAGTCTAAGAGGTGATTAGAAAGAACATCATGCAAACATCTCACAAATACTTAGATCCGGTCGCGCTCTCTCGGATCGGCGGTATGGAACTCGTCGCGAGGCTCGTCGTTGAGGGATTCGTTACTGGATTGCATAAAAGTCCGTATCAAGGGTTCAGTGTAGAATTCGCCGAGCATCGGCAATATATGCCGGGTGATGAGATCCGTTATATCGACTGGAAAGTCTACGGGAAATCCGATCGGTATTACATCAAAAAGTTTGAAGAGGAAACGAACCTGCGCGCATATATCCTCCTCGATACAAGTGCGTCGATGAACTATAAGTACGGAGAGGAAGGATTGACGAAGTTTGAGTACGGCTGTTATCTCGCAGCGACGCTTACCTATCTCATGCTGAAACAGCGGGATTCTGTCGGTTTAGCACTCTTCGACACGGAGATTACGCGATATATTCCACCGAGGGGAGCCGCAACGCACCTACGAGCGATTATGTCCGCTTTAGAGAGTGCGACCCCCGGGCAGGAGACCGAGTTGAGCGGTCTTTTCCACGAACTCGCGAAACGGATTGTCAGACGCGGTTTGGTTATTGTTATTTCTGATCTACTTGACGAACCCTCGCAGGTCATTTCTGCCCTGAAACACCTCCGTCATCAGAAACATGAGGTCATCGTTTTCCACCTGCTTGATCCTGCCGAACTTACCTTCCCTTATACCGGTTCTGTCGTCTTTCGGGACATGGAAACCGGACAAACGCTTTCAACGCAGGCGGATACACTGAAAGCCGATTATCTTGAAAAATTGAACCAGTTCATTCAGAATTATCGTCGTGGATGCGGCGCGAGCCAGATCGATTACGTTCAAATGGATACCGCTACGCCGTTTGACTATGCCTTGTCTGCGTACCTATCTCGTCGAAAGTAGACTGCATTCCCAAAACGACTATGCCTTAGTCCTACCTTGGTGATGACACCGCTATTCAGATGCAGAGATGCGTTTGATGACGACAAGAGTCAAATCATCATACTGCTCTGCATCCTCAACAAATCTATTGACATCTTCAACGATGCGCTGGATCACTTCCTCAGCGGTGCATTCGTTTGGTATCTGGGAAGCCAGCTCTATTAAGCGTTCAGCGCCGTACATTTCTTCGTTAGGGTTGAGGGCTTCAATGAGACCGTCGGAATGGAAGATGAGCATATCACCTTCAGCTAAATCGAAAGCAACAGATTCATATCGAACGCTTTTCATACTGCCGAGAGGCAGGTCACTAATTTCAATTTCGATGATTTCAGTGCCTCTTTTGAGAATAGGGTAGGGTTGCCCACCATTGGCGTAGTAGATACGTTGCTCGGACTCGTTAAGAATTGCCAAGTTGAGCGCAATAAAACTGGGACCGTACATCCGGGGTGCTAATCCTGAATTGAGGTCGGTGAGGATAGCGTCTGCGTCGGATCTGAATCTGGCAACTTCGTGTAGCATACCGTTCGTGAGCACGGCGTTCATTGCGCCGCGTAATCCTTTACCCGCTGCATCGGCGACTGCAATAGCGGTATGCCCGTTTTCAACGGTCAGGTAATCGTAAAAATCGCCTCCCACCTGTGTTGCTGGGACCGACATCCCGGCAATATCAAACCCTTTTGTATCAGGTGATTCTGTCGGGAGCAGGCCCATTTGAATGTTTTGTGCCTCGACCAGTTCAGCGCGGATTCGCTGTATTTCCGCCTCTTCCCTTTCCGACATTTCGTTCCGGAGTTGCGCCGTGTGTCTTCGGTTGATGACCAAACGACCGATGAGGGCAAAGACAACACTCGTAAAGATCAGTGTGGGGAGATAGGTTCGCCATTGGGTCCAGAAGGGGGCTGGGATACTAAAGTCGACCACGGCAGGTGGATGCGTATAGGGCCAATCTTTGCGAAATGCCTTGACGATGAAGCTATAGGTCCCCGCTTTGAGACCCGTATATCGTATGCATAGCACACCGTTTTGGTTTTGAAATCCCTGTTGAACACCATTTGTATGCGTGGCTTGTTGCGTCGCCAATTCTGAGGCGGGAAGCCATTTGTCAGATGGAGCACCGAAACCCGTGGGCAAAAGTGAAAACTCCTCTGCTGAAAGTTGAGTCCATCCATGACTATCCAATCCGATTATCTTAAATTGATATGAGAGTCGTTCTCGGAGTGGACTGATGCCTCGTACGTAGAAAATAATATCCTTGTTCCCACGTGCCGGTAGGGGAATACTCGATGAGAGTTCGGTGTAGGTTTTGTCAGCCTGTAGGGCAGTTAGCCGGTAAAAAGGGAGTCCGCCGCGCGTCGGGGTATATTGTGTAACGCCGCCTTCGGTGGCAAACCAAATATCTTTGTCCGAGGATTCATAAATTCTCGAAATGTTGTTATGGACCAGACCGTCTTTTGTCGTGAGTGAATCGAAGGTTTCACCATCGTATCGGACGGTACCGCCGCCCTTTGTCGCGAACCATATACTGCCACTACTATCCTCAATCACATCCTGTACATTATCGACAAGAAATCCTTCTGTCCTGGAAGTCCGAGGCGTATTTTTACTTGTATACGTCGTGAGTTCTTTCCCATTGTAGCGAACGACGCCACGAGATGTCGCGAGCCAGAGAACGCCTTCCCGAGAAATTAAGGTCGCATTTGCTGGGGCAAGTTCAATGTCCTTCGTTGTGATTAACTCCTTGTCAAGATAGGTCTTGAGGGCGTTGGGAAAGAGGAAGTTGACTTTCCCATACATTTCCATTGGGTGTTGCCACGCGGCGAACGGGGCGATTCTGGAATTCCCCTTAAGTACAACGGGTTTGGTCGGGTCAGAAGCGTTCCAACGTACCAACACTCCTGTCACGGCGTTGAAAAACCACTTGTCTCCTGATGGAATTTCAAACATTTTTGTTACTTTAATCAGATAAGGAAGAGGCTCCGGCGCAATGTTTGTAGACGTTGAGGGTCCAATCGTTTTGGGATAAGACAGCACTCTTCCGTTCTCATAAAGTACCCATAATTTGCCGTTAGCATCAGTATGCAAGGCATTTATAGGAGAGTCAGCATGATCAATGTCCAAGGTCGTTTGAAAAGGAATTCTCTGAAAACGGTTTGTAAGCCATAACAGTCCTGTCGCGTCTGCTTTGAAAATATGTCCACCAAAAGCTAACCATCGGTGTTCCGCTTCAGTAACGAAGAGATTCGGATCCGTATCAGAGCGTCTCCTGATCTGTCCCGTCTTGGGTTTGATAAAGATAGAGACCTGATCGAAGGATTCGTCTTCGTAGCGGAAGAACGTGTATCGCGTGGCGTTCGCGTTTTCACTATATATCGGTTTGTTGACAAACCAGATGTGTTCGCCGACTTCAAATATCTTTACAATATCTGTCCAAAATGCGAACCGCGATTTCCCCCTAACTCTGCTACTGATGCCTGTACCATGATTCTGAATTGCAGGGATCGGGTTAAATACTGTAACGCCGTTATCATGGCCAAACCACAAATCACCGTTAATTGCTTCAAAGATCGCACGAACTCGGTCAATACCAAGCCCACCCTCAGCACTATAAGGAATTGATTTAAGCGACGTATCGTATTTTTCCACCTCACCGTTTTCGTTAGTAAACCATAGATTTCCCCAAGCGTCCTCAATTTCAAAAACGCCTTGTATGCTTCCGAGGGTCTGTAGTTGTGAACCATTCCATGATCTTGTAATGCGACCATCGCTAAACCAGATGCGTCCTTTCGTGTCACGCTGGAATGCGGCGCGCCTCGGCGGTTTATACCATCCAGGACCTCTTTGTGTTGAACCTAAAGGTAGAATCCGCTGAAAGGTATCCCCATCAAATTTCAGGAAAAGGTTATAGCCACCGAACAAAAGGTTCCCGGAATTGTCTTCCGTTACCGTCTCTATGTTACTCGCGGCATTCGGGAGACTATAGCGCGTGAAGCCGATCTTTGGTCGAGGGCGTGATATTTTATCATTTGCGGTATCACTGCCGCCGAGTTTATCGTCTGAGAGACGCGTCTCACGAAAACTCAGAACGACAGCCCTTTTTTCCTTCGCGCCTTCATTACCCGCAAGCCAGAGGGTGCCGTCTTCACTTTCAAAGATGACGTTTATTGTCAATGTTTCCACTGACTGGAGTGAATCTTCGCTTTCGATCTCGTTCCGATGTGCTTCCGGCTGTTTTTGGACACCTGATGAAACGTATTTCGTTAGCAACTGATTTTCACTCACCCACACATCACCCGCCCTGTCAACAATTAGGAGGTTGCCGGTTCCGATCAGGTTGATCGAAATGCCATCAAAAAGGCTGACTTGACCCGTTTCTTCTGAATCATCTCGCGTAAGAAACCAGATATGTCCCCATTTATCTTCAACAATTTGTCGAGTTCGTCCGAGAAGTGCTCCCGCTTGAACACCAGATACTGAAGTCTCCTCCAAGGCGATCAAGGATGCCGTATAGGGCACGAAGGTTTTGCCATCAAAACGGCTGACACCCCCCCTATCAGAACCGAACCAAAGCGCACCTCGGCTGTCCTGAAAGATAACAGGAACGATCGGACCCACAAGACCGTCAGCAACCGTATAGGTTTCTATCTGCTCGAAGGCAACCGAAGATTCAATAAGAATCGTGGAGAAACAGAAAAATAAAATAAATACAAATAATTTCAAGCTATTCACTCCAAATCACCTTACTTTAATAATAAAGTAAAATACTGAGGGATCTTTGTGAAAAAATACTGAATTCGAGAATAGCCTTTGAATGTATGGACAAGCATAAATAGTAAAAATCCGAAAATGACCTTTGCTAAAAAGATAGGGCTATTCAGTTTTCCATTTTTTACAAACTTTTCGGGTAACCGGATCCGGTAGGAGCGGTTTGTAACCGCTCTGGATCGTAAAAAAAGCGTTAAACCTGATAATTTCTTAAAACTGAATGACCCTGCTAAAAAGATAACAGATTTGAGAAGCAAAGTCAAGAAAATCGACCGCATTGACCCTTTAAACGAACTATGATAGAATAGAAACGGCAACAACATAGACGGGCGAACACAGGTCAATCGGACGTGAAAAGGAGAGAACGATGAAAACATATCGGATCGGAATTTTGGGATGTAGAGGACGCGGGACAGCCGCAGCACGGGCATATCATGCCCATCCACGCACGGAGATTGTCGGACTCTGTGATCTGGTTGAAGAACGCCTTGACACTCTCGGCGAGGAAGTCAATGTCACCGCACGGTTCACTGATTTAGACGAGATGATCCGGCAGACCCAACCCGACATCGTGGCGATTCCCACCGGCACGGAATTTCACTACGATCTGTGCATGCGCGTGCTGGAACACGGGGTCAATATCGAGGTTGAGAAGCCGATGTGTGTGGACCTCGTGCAAGCGGATGCCGTTATCGCCAAAGCAAAGGCGAAAGGCGCGCAGGTCGCGGTACACCACCAAGGCAGAGTCGGTGCGCCAATGCAGTCGCTTGCACGTGCCTTTGAAGCAGGCAAGATCGGTGAGTTGCGCTATATGTACGGTAGCGGAAAAGGCTACTACGGTGGCTACGGCTTGATGAACATCGGTACACACATGCTCAACAACATGCTGCACTTCGGAAAAAGATGTCAAAGTATTGTAGCACATCTGACGACAGGGGGCAAACCGATTATGGCTACAGATGTCGTGCCATCTCCGAGTGGTATGGGGACAATCGCAGGCGAATATATCACAGCGACGCTGCAGTATGAAGGAAACGTCACCGGTACCCTGCTCCAACACCGCTTTCACGAGATGGATACCAACGGGTATACGATGGAACTTTACGGCACTGAAGGAAGACTCTTCTGGGGACTCGGGGGCGCGTGGTTGCTACCGACACCGCATTATGTCCCTGATGGCACACATGACCAGTGGGAATCATTGGATCTCATCTATCCTGATCACTACGACCCGGAAAGTAGCGCGTCGGAAGCGGATTACTGGTTTGTGGAGGATTATGTTAACGCTTTAGATGAAGGCAGAGCACATACGTGCAGCGGGACAGAGGGACGGCACATCATTGAGATGATGATGGGTATCTTTGAATCGGCGGCGTATGGCACACGCGTCGATCTTCCACAATCTGATCGGCGACATCCGTTGTTACGGTGGCGCGATGAATCGGGATTGGAACCACCCGCAGAGATGCCGAGAGCGTATTGGGATTGGCTCACTTTGGAATCCGAACGGATTCGTTAACACCCAGAAAATCAATTTTTTACCGCTGGCGAGGGGGGTCCCCACCCGTTACTGGGAAGGGGACAACCTCGCCTTACTTTGCTGATTCTGCACAACGGAAACCGTATTCGTGGAGTGTGTTTGTAGGTGAAAGCAGTAAGCGATTGGTGACGCAGATACCTTTGCTGCGTAAAGCCCTTACGGGTAGCGTTTCAATGTCTGTGAAATTGTTTATTATCCACTCTACCTCGTTAGTACCTGCGCGTGGATTTTTGCGAGGCATAGCAAAGAAAAAATCGTCGTCAAATAAGTCAAGACACCATTCCCAAATCGGATATTTCAGATTGGCAAACCCGCCGCGCATCGCATGTTCCCACTCTGTCTCTGTTGGTAGCCTCTTTCCTGCCCATAAAGCATACGCCATTGCCGAAAACCAACTTACCCACCTCACGGGTTGGTTCGCTTTCCCGCTCGGATAATCGTTGCCTTCCCAATCTTTGAGATAGTCTCCGTCGTGAAACTTATCCTCAATATGCGATTTTTGCCACTGCTGATTTTTTAATAGAAACTGCTGATATTCAAGATTTGTCAAAGGGTATGCGTCAATATAGAATGTGTCAACACTTCCTATTTCAAGTCTGCCAGCGGGTATCAAAATCATGTTTCTCACAAAAACTATCCTCTATGCCTCATACGGAAATTTGCGAAAATAGCGGCGGTAACGTTCCGCGGCACGCATATAATCAAGTATCCAATATCTGCGTCCCGGTCTATTATTTTGTAATCTGCGCGATGATCGTATTCGTCTGCAATCCCGACTCACCCGTACACCGAATCGGTTCACCCGTTTTGAGGTGATTGACAAAGTCTTCTACAAGTCCCGTATGCGTGTGCGGAAACGGCGTCTGGTCCATTGCAATCTGCTCATCGGCTTTTTCCAAGGTCAGGTTTCCACTATTCAATGGCGAACACTTTAAAGCCCCTTCCGTGCCATACACCTCAACATCGTCGATCGAGACACCGACATTCCAGTTAATGTTTGCAACGGCATGCGCGCCACTCTGAAAGCGGAGTGCGAACGCAGTGGAATCATCGACCTCAATGTCCAGATGGACGGTCTCTGCATAGCCTTGGACGGATTCAATCTCCCCCATCAGATACTGAAGCAGCGAGATACGGTGGCTACCGAGATCCATCAGGACACCCCCGCCGCTGATTGTCGGATCCACCCGCCAACTGTGCAGATCGTGTCGAGTCGGGTCATAGAAACCCGTGTGATTGATCCGTGCCAGGACCACGTCCCCGATGGCACCCTCATCCATCAACGCCTTCATTTTTACGATATTCGGATAGAAGTTGCGATAATAGGCGAGCATCAAGGTAACACCAGCTGCGTGGCAGGCATCCACCATCTGCTGACACTCCTCAACTGTCATTGCCATCGGTTTCTCACAGAGGATGTGCTTACCCGCCTCTGCCACACGGAGTGTCTGTTCGCAGTGGAGATATGGGTGTGTTGCGATGTAGATCGCGTTGAGTTCATCATCTGCGAGGAGATCGTCTATATCGGTATAGAATCGTTTCGCGCCGTGTCTCTCGGCGAAGGATGCCGCCTTGGCACCGTCCCGTCGCATCACAGCGATGAGTTCCGAGTCATCGACGCTGTACAGGGGCGGTCCGCCCTTATATTCAGCGACATCTCCACAACCGAGTATTCCCCATCTGAGCGTTGCCATGAAATCAGTTCCTTTCTCAATCCAGAGTGTGATCGTCGCTGTTAGTATACCGTAAAGCCTCGGATGTGTCAACCGCACTGCTTCCATTTGGGTGTGTAAAATTTTTGGCATTCGGTACAATCGTAAATCGTAGGTTGGGTTGAGCGGTAAAAAGCAAGACACTTGAGTCTATCCACAACAGCTGCCTCATTTCAATGACCTGTTATGTGTAAATAGAGATAGCGAAACCCAACACCCCAAACGTTGCTGATGTGAAAAGGCGTTGGGTTTCACTTGTATTCTGGTGTGTTCAGGTGCTTTGTGTGTTTGAAAATCATCGCCGCTGTGAGGTCTTCAGTCAGGTCCCGTTCAACCCAACCTACGGGATTCTGACTCGAATGTGTCAATCACACTTCTTTCATTTCTTCTGTAGGAGCGAGTGTTTTTGCTTGGGTGTTTCTTCGCGCTCGCGATTTATCCCACAGAACTAACGGGAACTCGAAAACTGAAGATGGGTGCTATCACCATTCTTGGGGCGTATATGTGGCGTGTAGGCTTGCGACGCCTGATAGTTTTACTTCCAGCGTTTTGAGAGAGACAAATAATTTCATCAATTGCTGTTCTTCCTTCATCCGGACGTTATACCATTTGAGCAGCGATTGATCTGTGGCGTGGAGCCTTTGAAAAGCGTCGTTGCGTTCCTCTGGCAGTCTGGCATCTGCGTGTTCCGTCTGGTAATGGCTATACTGTTGGTGTAGGTGGTCTATGCGGGTATCAATCTTTTCGAGACGTTCTGTCTGTGCTTCAACACGTTCTTGGAGAGTGTCTTTCAACTGGCTGTCTATCCGGTCATACGTATGTCCGAGTGTCTCACGGACGTGTTCTTGGTGAAGATGGTAAAGTGTCTTATACCGTGACTCTGCAAAGACGGCACTGGTGGGGTCACAGGTTCGGAGTCGATCGGAGAGTCTTTTTCTGAAAGTATCGTCTGTGTCGGCTTGCTCTTGCCGCTCGGGGAACGTCTCAATCAGTATGAGGACGGCATCACCGCGTGCGAAACCTCTGGCAAACAAACTGATGGCAAATTCAATCTCGTCTGGTGAAAGGTGTATCGGTGGCAAGGCTGCGGTTTCTCGGACCTCTTCAAGCTGCATGTCGTCATAAACAATTGGTTTCTCTTCAACGGAGCGTGGCAACTGTGGCGTTTGGTTCTGGTGCTTTTTGCTCATTTTTTAACTCCTCTAGCGAAATGATGCGAATTACAGCGAAAAATATCGTCTCCTCGATTTTTGTAGGAGAATCGGTGATCTATAGAAAGCAGAATTCAGCGTCTAAAAAAGCAGTAACGTATGCGTCTAACTCTCAATGCGTTGGTTACCAGATGATGCGTCTGCATCGTGAGATTGCTGAGATTCTCACAGAGTTGTTGCGTCAAATATAGCACAAGCACAGGAGACCAAGGGTTTCCTATGCTACAATTGTCCAAAGTTTAGTAATAATATTGTATCCGAAAATATATTTTTAGTCAATATAAAAATAGGTGTTCTACGTCAACATAAAAATAGGTGTTCTACAGAGTGATTCAGTTTTAGAAATTTATCAGATTTTTAGGGATGTGAAGGTTGTTTTTGCATGCCCGGTGTCCTTTCCCAGTATCCCTTCCCAGTAACGGGTGGGAACCCTTGTTAGAAATCGCTCCTACCGAGCCGGAGCCCCTAACATTCGGCGAAAAAATGGAAAACTAAAGAGCCCTGCTATAGAAACCTTCTCTGTTGAATACCGGACGGAAATCTGTTAGGATATTATGGAAAGAAAAAACGGGAGGAAGGACAATGGAAAAAGATACACTGCTTGAAAGGATTTACCCATTTTTTATTGTGGATGACCTTGCGGCGTCAATCGACTTTTACAATCAGAAACTCGGTTTGAGACAGATCTCCTCATCCCAGAAGAAGATCCGTTTTTTGCGATCGTGTCTCGTGATAACGTGCGGATTCTTCTCAAGCATATCGCTGACGATATTCATCCAGTCCCGAACCACACCCGGCACGAGTGGGCAAGGTGGGAGGCATTCATTTTGGTTTCCGATCCTGACGCGCTGTTTGCTGAGTTTGAGTCCCGTGGATTGGCGTTCCACGAACCCCTCGCAGACACGGATGACGGTCTCCGGGCATTTGAACTCAAGGATCATGATGGGTATGTGTTGTGTTTCGGGAAACCGCTTTGAGTGGAGGTGGGGTGAAAGTGGCAATTCTAAGCTAACACATCATATCCGTTGAGACTTTCTTTGAGAGAAATACCGCTAAGTCTTCACATTTACCCGCATGGAAATCAGCACTAACCCGTTCCAGTATAGCGTCAAGTTTTCCCGCTTTTACGTCTTTCGCTAACTGTTTGTCCCATGCTTGCCAATCGGCTTCAAGGGTTTGATAAAGTGTGTTTTCGAGGGTTTCCAACAATGCGTCTTGTGTATTCGCCTCGCACTTCACCTTAGGATGTTCCCGTATCCACCCTTCAAAACACTTGCTACTACATCTTTTTTCCTAACATCAATGTCCAATTAATTTCCTCCTGATAATTTATAAGATTCATTGGTCACACAACTGTTAGCGCTGGAAGTTCGTTATCACTCGTTTTATCGCGCATAAATAACCTTCTCATCAAGTACTCTCAACGCCTTTTGCTCCAAGTTATAAGCTTCTGTTCATGTCTAATCTGTAGTGTGTTCTCTCACTGGCAATACTATCATTCGGATAAAAAATTATATCACATATGTGAAGTGGTGTCAAGGCACTTTGTGCTTGAATCAGAGCCATTTGGTTTATATATTTACTTTATATCTGTGAATATTTTTTACTCTTTTTAACTCCCTCAACTCGGTAGGAGCGGTTTCTAACCGCTCCAAATCGTCAAAAGAAGCGTAAAAACCCGAATAAATTCTTAAAACTAAATGACCCTGTGCTTGAATAACAGCATCTAACCTTAAAAACACCAATACTAAAAGTTAAATATAATTTCACATTCGTTTTTTGCGGAGAAAAGGTATAGTGGCTCTTGGGAACCCACGGCACACCTACGACGATAAAAAGCTCCGTGAAACTAGACGGAGAATTCGCACCGTGTCCTAAATTTACGTCTATCCTGAAAATCCTTGAAGATCGAAGAAGCCTGATTCAGACAATGTAAACCTCAATACCCTTCCATCCCATTCTAAAATTTCAGAGTAAGTCTTTCAGAGCGTTGTCATCAAAACCGTCCAAAACCCAGTCATTATCTATGTTCACAACTTTTCTAAAACGTGCTATTTTTCAGATTTTACTCTGAATACTCTGAAACTCGCCACATTTTCTTTTTTTCTCTCTAAATCGCGGCCTGTGATAGCGACTTTACGAATCACTGACTGCTGATTGCTGATCGCTTATAACACATCTCCACTTGAAAACTTATCCGAAGCAGAGTATAATAGGCGAAAATCTGTGCTGATGGTCGATCCCACAGTACATCAGCAGGAGCGGGAATGCAGACCAACGGAAACGGAAGAACCAACCTCGTCAAACCGCATATTTTACTGATTGGATTGGCGCTCGTCGCTTTTAATAGCTACTGGTGCCTGATGGGGACAGAGGTATGGCACTCTACGCAGTTGACGATCGCTTCTCTGTTCTTCAACGCCGTTTTTACGCTTCTCGTCTTTGTACTCGTCAACTTACTGTTCCAGCGATTCCTGCCGCGTCTGGCGATGTCGGAAGCCGATTTACAAACCATCTATGTCATGGTCGTGATGGTATCAACCATCAGCGGACATACCATGATGGGGTACCTCATCCCCGTCCTCACGCATACATTTCGGTTCGCAACCCCCGAAAACGAATGGTTATCGCTCTTTGGAAACAGTATTCCCGGTTGGATTGCAATCAAAAGCCCACGTATCTTAGACGGGTTCTACGAGGGAGATTCTACCCTCTATGATTCTGCTACACTAAACGCATGGGTATCGCCGGTGCTTGCGTGGTCGAGTTTCGTGATAGCGCTTTGGCTGACGTTATTAGCGGTAACAATCTTTCTCCGAAGACAGTGGACCGAAAACGAACGTCTGAACTATCCGATCGTCCAACTCCCGTTGGCACTCACCAGCGACCCGAAACGCTTTTTTACTTCGCGGTGGATGTGGCTCGGTTTTGCCATTGCAGGGAGTGCGGAACTTCTAAATGGACTGAGTTTCCTGTATCCAGAAATCCCGTCCCTACCGATTAGAAACAGGGTACTTGGACAATTCGATTCAAAGCCGTGGAGTGCGATGGGACCCATTCGCATCTCCCTCTATCCATTTAGCATCGGACTGATGTTCTTCACGCCGCTGGATCTCTCGTTTTCGTGCTGGTTCTTCTGGTTGCTGACCCGCCTTCAGATGATAGTGACAGATATGCTCGGTGCCCGCGATATCTATAGGTTTGAACAGCAGACGGGTGCCTGGATTGCGTTCGGATGCATCCCGTTATGGATGGGGCGACGGCACTATGGACGCATTATTCGTAAGGTTTTCGGGATCGCACAACCTCGTGGCGAACCACCACCTGACGATTCTGGGGAACCGATGCGTTACCGGACTGCGGCGGGACTGTTCGCAGCTGGGTTGTTGTTCCTATTCTTCTTCTGTTTCCAGATGGGGATGACCTTCTGGGCGATCGGACTCTTCTTCCTGTTCTACTTTCCGATGATTATCGGTATTACCCGTGTTCGCGCCGAAATCGGTCCACCCCTTCATCAACTCATTCTTGTCGATCCCGGAAGGACGATGGTCACGGCGTTAGGCACGCGCCGACTCGGTACAGGCAACCTGATGGGTTTGACGTTCCTCTACCCATTTGTCCGCTGTTTCCGTGCGCATCCGACACCGAGTGAGTTGGAGGCGTTCCGCTTGGCAGAACGGAGTCAAATTGGGTATCGTCAACTGCTCATCGGTATGATCTTGGCGATTGTGTTCGGTATCCTGATAACGTTTTGGGCATACTTGCACGTCCTCTACGATATGGGTGCGGGGAGCAAAGCACGTGGCTGGATCGTCTATATGGGGTGGGAGACGTTTAACCGTTTACAGACATGGCTTGTCAGTCCGCGGGAAACGGGCGCGCCGGAACTCAGCGTTATCGGCAGTAGTTTCCTGTTCACGGTGTTCCTGATGATTATGAAGATCCGGTTTCTCTGGTGGCCCCTGCATCCAGGCGGTTATGTGTTAATCAGTGGCTCTGGAATGGGAAGGTTGTGGTTTACAATCTTCTTGGGTTGGTTAGCAAAAGCAATCGTACTAAAGATTGGCGGCGTGAAACTCTACCGACAAGCAGTGCCGTTCTTTTTGGGATTGATTTTGGGAGATTATACGCTCGGATGTGTCTGGAGTTTGATCGGATTGGTGCTGGAGATACCGACGTATATTGTGTGGCATTGAGGCGCATCGCCCCTTGCAAACTTATGCCAAACGCGGTATAATAGACGAAAACTTCTGCTGAGGTGCTACCCAATTGACCGACGTTCCCAAAACACATCCCCGCTACCTCTCATTGAGTCTACGAGATACCATCGTTGCAGGTGTGGAACAAGGCATCACCTCTATCCACGGGCTTATCGCGCATGGACGCGGCGAGGCATTCGATTACCTCATCGGGGAGGCGACACAACCCTTCGCAACGGAGGCGATCCACGCCGCCGCGGCGATGCTCCGTCTGGCAGAACACCCCGTCATCTCCGTCAATGGGAATGTGGCGGCACTGGCACCCGAAGCACTCATTGAACTCGGACAAGTTCTGAACGCGCCGTTAGAGGTGAACATCTTTCACACGGAAACAGGACGCGAACGGAGAATCCGAGAATATCTCTTGAAACACGGCGCGCCGGACGTGCTAATGCCGACAACCGAGGCACAACTCTCCTATATTGATTCCAATCGGAAGTTCGTGCATCCAGACGGAATCTTTAAAGCGGATGTCGTCTTCGTGCCGCTTGAGGATGGCGATCGATGCGAAGCACTCCGAAAGATGGGCAAGGATGTCGTGACTGTCGATCTGAATCCGATGTCGCGCACGGCGAAGCAGGCGAGTATCACAATCGTGGACAATGTCGTGCGAGCGTTGCCGCTGATATGCGAAGAGATTCGGAACTTCAACGATTCTACAGCACAAGATACTCTGAAAAAATACAGCAACGAAGTGGTACTACAGGAAGCATTGCGGCACATCAGCAGGAGCGGGAATGGAGACTAACGGAAACGGAAAAACCAATCTCGTCAAACCGCATATCCTGCTGATTGGGCTGGTCCTCGTTGCCTTTAATAGCTACTGGTGCTTAATGGGGACAGAGGTGTGGCATTCTACGCAATTGACCATCGCTTCACTGTTCTTCAACGCCGTTTTTACCCTCCTCATTTTCGTACTCGTCAACCTACTTTTCCAGCGATTCCTGCCGCGTCTGGCGATGTCGGAAGCCGACTTGCAAACCATCTACGTAATGGTCGTCATGCTGACGACTATCAGTGGACATACGATGATGGGTTACCTCATTCCCGTCCTCGCACACGCCTTTCAATTCGCGTCGCCAGAGAACGAATGGATTCCGCTTTTCGGGCATCACGTCCCGACGTGGATTGCCATCAAAAGTCCACGAATCTTGGACGGATTTTACGAAGGGGATTCTACGCTCTACACCTCCAGCATTTTAAACGCGTGGATCCCGCCGGTGCTTGCGTGGTCGAGTTTCGTCATTGCGCTCTGGCTGACGCTGTTGGCGGTAACGGTCTTTCTTCGGAAACAGTGGACGGAAAACGAGCGGCTCAATTATCCAATCGTCCAACTCCCATTGGCACTCACGAGCAATCCGAAACGCTTCTTTACTTCTCCGTGGATGTGGCTCGGCTTCGCACTCGCAGGGAGCGCGGAGTTGCTCAACGGCTTGAACTATCTGTTTCCCGATGTGCCTTCTCTACCGCTCAAGGGCAAAACGATCGGACAATTCAGCTCAAAGCCGTGGAGTGCGATGGGACCGATCCATATCTCCTTCTACCCGTTTAGCATCGGTTTGATGTTCTTCACGCCGCTGGATCTCTCATTTTCGTGTTGGTTTTTCTGGCTTTTCAGTCGCATCCAACTGATTGTAATCGACGCGTTCGGGGGACGGAACATCTATCATCTCGAACAGCAGACGGGGGCATGGATTGCATTCGGGTGTATCCCGTTGTGGATGGGACGGCGACACTATGGGCGGATTCTCCGTAAGGTTTTTGGGATCGCGCAACGCCGCGGTGAATCCGCACCTGACGACTCTCGTGAACCGATGCGCTACCGGACTGCGGCAGGACTGTTCACCGTCGGGTTGCTGTTCCTTTTCTTCTTCTGTCATCAAATGGGGATGACCTTCTGGGCAATCGGACTCTTCTTTCTCTTCTACTTCCCATTGGTCATCGGTATCACGCGTATCCGTGCTGAAATTGGACCGCCGTTGCATCAACTCATCTTTGTCGATCCGGGACGGACAATGGTCCTTGCGTTAGGCACACGCCGACTCGGTGCCGCCAACCTGACGGGACTAACGTTCCTCTATCCCTTTGTCCGCTGTTTCCGTGCGCATCCGACCCCGAGTGAATTGGAGGCGTTCCGTCTGGCGGAACGGAGCCAAATCGGGTATCGGCAGTTGCTCATCGGTATGATCTTGGCGATTGTTTTTGGTATCCTGATAACGTTCTGGGCGTATCTGCACGTCCTCTACGATATGGGTGCCGGGAGCAAGGCACGCGGCTGGATCGTCTACATGGGGTGGGAAACGTTCAACCGCTTGCAAACGTGGCTTGTCAGTCCGCGGGAGACGGCTGTGCCGGAACTCGGTGTTGTCGGCGGTAGTTTCCTGTTCACGATATTTTTGATGATTATGAAAATTCGGTTTCTGTGGTGGCCCCTGCATCCGGGCGGCTATGTGCTTGTGAGTGGAACGGGGATGGGCGGTCTGTGGTTTCCGATCTTCCTGAGCTGGTTGGCAAAAGCGACTGTACTGAAGATCGGCGGGGTGAAACTCTATCGACAGGCGGTGCCGTTCTTTCTGGGACTCATCTTAGGAGATTATACGCTTGGATGCGTGTGGAGTTTGATCGGATTGGTGCTGGAGATGCCTACGTATATCGTCTGGCATTGATGCCTTGGTTACTAAGGTTAATAGTCCTATCAGTTTGGTCTTTCCTTGACGGTTCCTGTCAGATATGTTATCATTTTCTGTACTTGGACAAAGCTTTCAAATGTCGGTTGGATGTCGTCGAATATCGTTATTTAGGTAATACCTCCTATGAAAACTACCCATAGTATCCTTTTTCAAGATGCCCGAGATTTGAAAGAGATCCCTTCAGAAAGCGTTGATCTCGTTGTTACCTCTCCGCCGTATCCCATGATTGATATGTGGGATGAGATGTTTAGTCATCAGAATCCAGAGATTCAGAAGGCATTGGCATGCGGCGATGGGAAACAGGCTTTTGCGTTGATGCACGAGATTCTTGATTCTGTCTGGAGTGAAGTCTTTAGGGTTTTAAAGGAGGGTAGATTTGCGTGTATCAATATCGGAGATGCGACAAGGACAGTAAAAAATGATTTTTGTTTGTATCCTAACCACGCCAGAGTCTTGAATTACCTCTTAACTATTGGATTTTCAGCACTCCCTGATATCCTCTGGCGAAAACAGGCGAATACTCCTAATAAATTTATGGGTTCGGGCATGCTGCCTGCGGGTGCTTATGTGACGCTGGAACATGAATACATTCTGATAGTGAGAAAAGGCTCGAAAAGAGAGTTTAAAACAGAGGATGAAAAAGCAAATAGACGCGAAAGTGCGCTGTTTTGGGAAGAGCGGAATATCTGGTATTCGGATGTTTGGACGGATATTAAGGGAATAGAACAGAAACTTCCAAAGGCACTGTCGAGATTGAGAAGTGCCGCATTTCCTTATGATTTGGCATATCGACTCATTAATATGTATGCTGTGAAAGGTGATGTGATACTCGATCCATTTCTGGGGACGGGTACCACGACTACGGCTGCCATGACATCGGGACGCAACAGTATCGGCGTTGAAATTGATGAGAGTTTTCAGCAGGTTATCTGTCCGATTGCGCACCATATCGTCGATTTTTCAAACGGTTATTTGCACGACAGGTTGCGAAGACACGCTGCGTTTGTCGAAAGTCGGCTCCAAAACTCGAAACCGTTAAAATATACGAACAAACACTACAGTTGTCCGGTGGTGACGAGCCAGGAGCAATTTATTTTTCTGAATGGATTAAAAGAGGTTCATACATGCCAAGATAACATCTTTGAAGTCGTGTATTCAACCAAACCCCAAACTTGGGATTTGGAACGATCCTCAGAAGCCTTGGGCGGTAATAAGATAAAGCCTCACACAAAACCTTCTCAACTCAGTATGTTGAATGCCCAGTGACTTCATGTTAGACAAAGGGATCCGTATGCGAATTAAATTAAAGAATGCTGAGATTCAAGAATATGTGAGTGCTCCTGCGTCGGACTTTCCAAAGTACACGACCCAATTAATGAATGTTGCAAATCAAAATTCCCAAGCGACGCGGCCGAGGCACGTTGGACAATTGAGCGAACTGATTCAGGAATTTCCGGGACACACTTTTGAAGAATGGGTTACATGGTATCAAGAACAATATCCCAATGCGATTGATGAAGCGACAGAGAAAATAATCTCAATGGTAGAAAACTTCAACGAGGCCGTCGAAAAGATTGACCGAACCATGATTAAATCATGGGTAGAGGATCTTATTCTTGTCAAGACGTTCGCTGGACTTAAATTTCAGGAAGCAATCCTAAAAAGGTTAGCAGAAATAAAGGATTGCGACTACCGGTTGGCAGAACCGCATGAAGAATCACAAGGTATAGATGGATTCATAGGCGAAGAAGCGTATTCCATCAAGCCCAGCACTTATGATTCAATACCAACTGTGGCGGAATCCATAGAGGTAAAGATGATTTTTTATGAAAAAAAGGCAGATGGCGTGGTGTTTGAAATACCGGAAGAATAGGGATCAATTACCGTTTTTCTCCTGTCCCTTATACTGCAACTGATACAACCGATAATAGATGCCTTCCTGTTGTAATAATTCATTGTGTGTCCCAGTCTCCCGGATTTCGCCACGGTGCATCACGATAATCTTATCCGCATTTTGGATCGTTGAAAGTCGGTGCGCGATGACGACGGAGGTGCGATCTGCCATCAAAAACCTAAGTGCATCTTCGATCAGGAGTTCGGTTTCCGTGTCAACGCTTGAGGTCGCTTCGTCGAGGATAAGGATACTCGGATCGGATGCTAAGGCACGCGCAAAGGCGACCAACTGTTTCTGTCCAACAGATAACCCACCGCCATCCTCTTTAATCTCTGTGCCGTAGACGTGCGGCATTTTCTGAATGAACCGGTCTAAGTGCACATCTTGTGCAGCACGTTTCACCTGCTCCGACGAGATGGCGGGATTCCCCAGGCTGATATTCCGTTCGATGGAGTCGGAAAAGAGGAAGATATTCTGTTGCACAATACTGATTGCCTCCCGTAGTTCCTCCAGATTCATTTCTTGGATGTTCACCCCGTCAATCAGGATTTGCCCTTTGTTAATCTCATAGAATCGGCAGAGCAGATTGATGATGGAGGTTTTCCCCGCACCTGTGTGCCCCACGAGTGCGACCTTTTCACCCGGTTTCACCTTGAATGAAACATCTCGCAGAACGTAGTCATCGTCGTTGTAGGCGAACCAGACGTTTCGGAATTCAATCTCGCCCTTCAAAGTACCGGTGCCGCTTTTAGGGGCGGCAGAGACGATGGAGGGTTGTGTATCCAGCAGCTGGAAAATGCGTTCGGAGGATGCCATTGCGTTTTGGAAGATGGTATATTTTTCGCTGAGTTCTCGGATGGGCCAGAAGAAACGTTCAGCATAGCGTATGAATGCCAGCAACACACCGAAACTCAACGCACCTTGCACGACCTGTCCACCACCGTACCAGATAATCACGGCTATCGCAAGAGAAGCCGTCACTTCAATCAGTGGGTGGAAAATCGAAAAATAGAAGATACTTCGGAGGTTCGCGGCGAGGTATCTCCGGTTGCGCTCGTTAAAACGGAGATGGCTCCGCCGCTCTTGTGCGAAAAGTTGCATCGTCGTCATACCGACGATGTTCTCTTGCAAAAAGGCGTTAATTCGTGCGAGTTGCTTACGTTGTTCCCGGAACGCACGGCGCGAATAAATCTGGTAGACAAGCGTTGCCCCGAAGATGATTGGAATCACGGTGAACGTCACGAGTGCGAGTTTCCAGTTATAGAGGAGCATTGCCACCATAATCCCCAAAATCTGGAGCAGATTCGCGAAGACAGTAATCACACCAGAGGCAAAAAGTTCGTTGAGGACCTGAACATCCCCCATCACGCGGGTCATCAATCTGCCGACCGGATTCTTATCAAAAAATTGGACGTCCAAGCGTTGCAGATGTGAAAAGAGCGTTTGTCGCAGATCGTGCATCGCGTGTTGTCCAATCATCTGCATGCGGTATTCTTCAAAGTAACTGAATACGAACTCGCCAATCAATGCCAGAACGAAAAAAATCGCAATTGTACTTAATCCGTCTAATATACCCGGGGTGATGTGCTCGTCAATACCCCGCTGCAGTAGGTAGGGGCCAGCTAAGCGTGCAAGTGTATTGCCGACCATGAGGAATCCGATGATGAGCAGTTGGAATTTGTAGGGCTTGAGATACGCCAAGAGACGCTTCATCAGCACCCGGTCATAGACTTTTCCAAGGTCTTGCTCTTCTTCGCTATATTCGTATAATTCGCCTCCCATGCCGAACATAGGTGGATTCCTCCTTTGTCAGTTAAAGGTAAAATTATAGTTGTCAGTTATCAGTTACAAGCGGTTTTCGTTAAATCCAAAGCCCGTAGCCTGCAACATCGGCGCAGGGTTTTTGCGAATCAACGCTGGATTTAGTCTTTAAATAGGCTAAATCCGTTCCTTGTATTACATTTGCGCGTGTTGCCTCGCAGTGAGAGTCATCGGGGTGTTTCCCCCAGGTCTACGGAAAGAGACTTTATCTCTCAAATCCACCTGACCGAACCGCAAGGTATAATTAAAAATCGAACCGCAAGGTAAAATTAAAATTCCTCAAGTTCCTCTTGCAAGAGTTGTGTTTCGTAGATGCCGGCGTAAATTCCGTTGTGTTCGATCAGTTGCTCGTGTGTACCTGTTTCAACGATGCTACCGTCGTTGAGGACGATAATGTGGTCGGCATTTTTGACGGTAGAGATGCGATGCGAGATGAGGATAGTCGTGCGATCCTTCATAATTTCGTCGAGTCGGTTGAGAATGGTATCCTCGGTCTGCGTATCCACATTCGCGAAGGCGTCGTCAAGGATAAGGATTTTGGGTTTAATGATAATTGCGCGTGCGAGTGCACTCCGTTGGCGTTGCCCACCGGAAATCGTTATCCCGCGTTCACCGAGGAAGGTTTCCAATCCGTCGGGGAATTCCTCAATTTGTGCGAGGAGGTCTGCGGAGTGCGCCGCTGCTTTCACCTCTTCATCGTCGGCTACTTCGAGTCCGTAGGTAATATTGTTTCGCAAATAGTCTGAAAAAAGAAAGGGTTCCTGCTCTACAAATCCGATATTAGAGCGAAGGACGTTTAGCGGTATATCCTGAATGTCCACGCCGTCGATAAAGATGGTGCCACGTTCCGCTTGACGGATACGGGGAATGAGATTGACGAGGGTTGATTTTCCAGACCCTGTCCCGCCGACGATTGCGAGGGTCATACCACGCCCAATTTTGAGGTTGATGTCTTTGAGTACAGGCGTTCCGTCTGGGTAATCGAAATTCAGGTTTCTAAATTCGATTTCGCCTTCAATGTTTTTGATACCCCATTTCACCTGCTCATCGTCAACAATTTCTGGCTTTTCAGTGAGGACTGCGTTCATCCGATCCATAGAGGCTGCCCCGCGTTCAAAGGTGTTGACAATGAAACCGAGGGTAATCATCGGACGAACGAGCATCATGAGATAGGCACTGAACGCCACAAAATCGCCGAGCGTAATTTTCCCTTCAATCACATGGAGACCGCCCATCCAGAGGAGCACCACACCCCCGATACCCGGTAGGAAACGGAAGAGTGGAAAAAAGAAAGTCATCAATCGGATTTGCCGGTGGTTACGCTCAACAAACTCGTGATTCAGTTCTTGAAAATGCTCAACCTCACTTGCCTCAAGCGTATATGCTTTCACGACCCGCACACCGGACAAATTCTCCTGGACCTTGGTATTCAGCGTTGAGAACGCCTCTTGGATACGCTCATAATGCGCGTGTAACCGCTTTCCGAGCGAGCGGATCAAAACTGCCAAGATCGGATAGGGCAGCAAGGCAACAACCGTTAGCGTTGCATCAATCTGCAGCATGATGGTAAGCGCAAACCCGAAAAACACTATCGCATCAGCAGTATACATAATCGCACTGCTCAGTACCATTCGGATGGCGTTTAGGTCGCTGGTGGCACGCGTCATCAGATCGCCGGTACGGACGTTATCGTAATAGGAGGCAGAGAGTTTTTGGAGATGAAGAA
The DNA here is from genome assembly GCA_965208635.1 of Candidatus Poribacteria bacterium. Lineage (GTDB taxonomy): Bacteria > Poribacteria > WGA-4E > WGA-4E > WGA-3G > WGA-3G. The sequence goes on along the minus strand of OZ242349.1, from coordinate 1,002,565 downwards.
AGAAGTCGGCACGGAGGTGGAATTCCATCTGCCGAGCAACCCCTTGGATGATGCGCCGTTGGGCGAAGCGTAGGATACCAGCAACGAGCGCGACGCCGAAGACAAGAAGTCCAAAAAAAAGGACCCGCCCGGGGGATACTGTAAAGTTTGGCTCCCTCACCGCGCGTTCTAACTCGTCAAAAACCCTTTGCAGGATCTTTGGGCTGATCAGCAGAATCCCATTCGTTAGAATCACGAGGACGAAGCTGATTGAGATGGCGTATCGATACCGAATGATATACTTCTTGAGACCGAGCAGACTACGAATCGTGGAACTCCTTTCCGGTGCGTACGTTTTGCCGTGTGGGATTCTGTTAAGAGGACCTTTTATATATTTGACGTGAATCTCGGCGATCTGTATTAATCAAGTTTTCGGTAATGCGAAAAGGTCTCTTCCTGTAGGGGCGAGCTGTGCGCGCGACTTCTCAAAAACGCGTAAGGGTGCATCCAAGAATATGTATAAATAAGTAAATCATTATCTGTTCAAAACGTAGTAAAATCCACCTATGTAACCCTTATGACGCACACAAAACTCTTATCAAGGAGCGAATATGAAGCAAAATAGGAGACCCACACCATTCAATGTCGTGCCAGGGGACCCCGAAGGCACGACATGGGCACTCCCCGAAGGCGCAATCGCCCGATTCGGGAAAGGGGTTGTATTATCTAGCGGTGGACCGAAACTGGCACTCCCTCCCAGCGGTGTGTATTTCGCCGTTCAGACCCGTATTGGGCTTTGGTGGTATGAGATGTCGTCAAAGTCGCCTATCGCCTTGTGGGAAACTGAACGAGGGATGATCTCTGCTGCCGATTTCTCGCAAGATGGCGAGTGTATTGCTATCGCCAATTACGACGGTATCATTAAGGTAGTGGATATTCAGAGTGGTGAATGCCTCGCGCAGATGAAGCGGACGGAAGAACACAATATCTATTGGCACATTAACTTTTCTCCGGATCGCAAGTGGATCGCCACGGCGAATTTTAGCGGCATCGTTGAAGTGTTAGATGTCCATCGTGGTGTGTGCAGCGCAGAGATGGATCGAGGTGAACGTGAAGTTGTATCAGCTGATATTTATGGATTGGAATTCTCCCCAAATGGACAGTACGTCGCTGCGACTGCAGATAATCTTGGCACAGAAGGCACACAAACTTACATCTGGGACCCTGAAACAGGCAAGTTAATTTTCAAGTTTGCGGGTGGACATTTTAGCTTCTCTCAAGAGAGTTGTCTACTGGCAGGAGTGACCTCTGACGACCCCATTGGTGATGCCGACCCTATTAATCACTACATCTCAGTATGGAATATAACGACAGGTGAACGTATCTCTCACTTTAGCGTGAAAAGTGCTTGGATGGATACTCTTATCTTTTCACCTTGCGGCGAGTTCCTCGCATCCAGTGGTGGAGATGAAAGCTTACGCGTGTGGGACGTGGCAAAGGGTGTACAAAAGACGGCTTATACTGACCTTCAAGCGTCTCGGATAGAACCCTTCTACTCGGCAGAAGGTGAGTTATGTGCGATTATAGATGGACAAAACACTATGAAAGTCTGGAATATGGAACGTCGTGAAAAAATAGAGATCCCAGAACTACATCCGAAGAGTATTGATGCTGCATGGTTCAGAGAATTCCCACAGGTGGCTCTCGCCGACATGCGTACCGATACTACACCGAGCAAAAAAACTCAGACCAGCAACATACATACATTTTCAACAATTCGGGAATCTGCCTGTTTTCCAGATCCAGTTATGTTTTTGCCGAATGGAAAGATACTCGCAACAAGAGGATATCGCAACGGTGTTGTGTTATGGGATGTTGGAAGTAAGCAAGTTCGAGGGACGTTATTGAAGGATACACGCATTACCGTTTTTACTGTGTTACCCTCTGGAAATATACTGGCTGCCCATAGTCAAGATAATAACATCAAAGTTTGGGATGCCGAGAGACCTGATACACCGATTGCAGAATTCACTGAAACCGATCAGATCCGATTGATATGGAATATCGCATTTGCACCGACAGGGGACCGGCTTGCAGTTGGAAGCAGAGAAGGCGCAATCTATCTATGGGATTTCATACGTAAGGAACGACTGAACCCGTTGGTAGGGCACACTGATCACATCTGGTCAGTGGCTTTCTCACCAGATGGCAAAAGACTGGCAAGTGGTTCAAGCGATGACACCAATCGTCTGTGGGATGTTGAATCCGGTGAAGAAATTGCCACATTGCCATTAGGTGAACCTCACACACTTATGGACATAGCCTTTTCACCGTGTGGCAACGTGATTGCTGGTGGACTGTCCGGCGAACTCCGTTTATGGAACGCCGAAACCTTAACAACCCTTTTTGCAATACCACATCCAGAGAGGCGGGCACCTTGGGCATTGGCATTCTCGCCGTGTGGTAAGTATCTGGCATCGGGTACTTGGTGGGAGAGAGGGATGGAGCAGATGGCAATTCGGTTATGGGATGTCGCAAGTGGTGAGAATATCGCTACTCTCTGGGGACATCCAACAGATATTCAGTCGCTTGCCTTTTCGCCAGACAGCGCACTTCTCGCGACTGGCAGTTTCGACTGCTCTATCCTCCTTTGGGATTTGAAACCCTTTATAGACTCTTAAAGCCTACGTAATATGAGTTCAAAACGAGGTTCTTGAGGAGAACCTCCTCGTTTCCAACCTTCCGACCTTCCAGTCTTCCAAATTCAATTCTTTAGCACCTACCTTTATTTTTCTGTTGACACTATTATCCCCTGCAATATATGATATGCAAAACACACATTCTCATAGGAGGAAACAGATTTGGCGGCAGATATTGGACTCATCGGATTGGCAGTGATGGGCGAAAACCTCGCACTGAACATGGAGAGCAAAGGGTTTGAGGTAGCAGTCTTCAACCGTACCGTCTCACGGGTAGACGCGTTCATGGCAAGGGCTGCGAAGGACAAAAATATTACAGGGGCACACTCCGTTCCAGAACTCATTGGGAAGTTAGACAGTCCCCGAAAAATTATCTTGATGGTGAAAGCAGGCGAACCCGTTGATGCATTTATTGGGCAATTGGTCCCGCATCTTTCAAAAGGCGATCTCATTATTGACGGTGGAAACTCCAATTTCAACGACACTGTCCGTCGGCATGCGGAGTTGACTGAGCAAGACCTTCTATTTATCGGCACAGGTATCTCAGGCGGCGAAGAAGGCGCACTCAAAGGACCGGCGATGATGCCGGGTGGGTCAGCCGAGGCTTACGCCCTCGTGGAACCGATCTTCACGAAGATTGCGGCGCAAGTGGAAGGCACACCCTGCTGTTCCTACATCGGACCTGATGGTGCCGGGCATTACGTTAAGATGGTGCATAACGGCATTGAATACGGCGACATGCAGCTGATCTGTGAAGCCTATTCCCTGATGAAAGGCATCTTGGGAATGAACGCCGATGAGATGCATGAGGTCTTCAGTGAATGGAATCGCGGCGAACTAAATTCTTACCTCATCGAAATCACGGCTGACATCTTCACACAACTCGATAAGAGTGGAACACCTTTCGTCGATGTCGTGTTGGACCAAGCAGGACAGAAAGGCACCGGCAAATGGACAAGCATCTCGGCACTGGATCTCGGTATCTCCGCACCGACGATCGCAGAGGCGGTCTTTGCGCGGTGTATTTCCGCTGTCAAAAGCGAACGTGTTGCGGCAGAACAGGTTATCCAGGGACCCGCTGGCGCGTATCAAGGCGACCGAGATGAGACACTGAAAGCCATTCACGACGCGCTTTACGCCGCGAAGATCTGCTCTTATGCCCAAGGCTTCGCCTTAATGCGAGAAGCGAGCGAAGAATTCGGATGGAATTTGGACCTTGGCAAAATTAGTTTGGGTTGGCGTGGCGGATGCATCATTCGCGCGAAGTTCCTGCATCGGATCGCAGAGGCGTTTGAGCGAAACCCGGAACTACCGAACCTAATGCTGGATTCCTACTTCCGGGATGTACTTGAAACCGCACAGTCCAACTGGCGAAGTGTCATCAGTACAGCAACGCAGCTCGGTGTTCCTATTCCAGCGTTCAGTTCCGCTTTAGCCTATTTCGATAGTTACCGTAGCGGCAGGCTTTCTGCGAATCTAATTCAGGCAATGCGCGACTATTTCGGTGCCCATACTTACCATAAGCTCGATACAGATGGAAACACGATTCTCGGAGAAGATGGGGAACCGACAGTGTTCCATACGGAGTGGATGCTCAAAGGTCGCCCGGAAGTTATTGTCGAATAAAGTTTTTAATTTATGTACCTCTGAGCCGCTCTCCAAATGTAAAGCGAAGACAAATTATGCCATTTAAGGAAACCTAATTGCATTACGAGCGGATCCTTGGTAATGCCAAAAACGTAGCCTGCAACAATACGCAGAAATACCCCGGGGAATGCCACACGGAGAACCTTCATACCCGGGGAAGCCCTCACGGGCTTCATACCGTTGATTCTGATTCGCAAAAACACGCAGGCGGATATACGGGAAGGCACGTTAAATATGAAACCTACTTCAACGAACCGCAAGGAACATTAAAAATATGGCGCAAGAAGCACAACAAGCACTTTACGATTTCAAACCGCAACACGAATTTTTCGTCGGGATCGATTCTGACGGTTGCGTTTTCAATAGCATGGAGGTCAAACACAACGACTGTTTCAGCGTGAACCTCGTCAAACATTTCGGCTTGGCATCTATTTCACGACAAGTACATCAGGCGTGGGATTTTGTGAATCTCTATTCGACGACCCGTGGTACGAATCGATTTAAGGCGATCCTGCTGGTGTGCGATTTCTTACGTGAGATGCAACTCGTGCAAAAGATGGGAGTTGCGGTGCCAGAACTATCCCACCTGCGAGAATGGTCAGAAACGGAAACGAAACTCGGGAACCCCGCACTACAATCCGCAATCGACAACGCAACTGGGGAACGACTCGATGAATTGAGTAAGGTGATGGCGTGGAGTCTCGGTGTGAACGAAAGTGTTGCAGAGATTGTCTATAATCTTCCACCGTTTCCTGGTGTCAGAGAGACGTTGCAACGGCTTCGGGGAAAATCAGATGTCATTGTCGTTTCCGCTACGCCGGATGAAGCACTTATACGGGAATGGGCTGAGCACGAAATCGATGCCTACGTCGCGTTGATCGCCGGACAGGAGATGGGAACGAAGACGGAACATCTCACGATAACGACGAAGGACAGGTATCCCGAAAACCACGTCTTAATGCTCGGTGATTCACCCGGTGATCTGAAGGCGGCAAGAGATGTAGGCGCGCTGTTCTTCCCTGTCAATCCCGGTTCCGAGGACACATCGTGGCAACTCTTCCTTGACGAGGCAATGGATAAATTCTTCGATGGACAATACGCCGGTGCTTATGAGGATGCCTTGATTGACAAATTTCAGGAGTTGTTGCCAGAAACACCTCCGTGGGAATAAAAAAAGAAAGTAGGATGGAAGAAGGAGGGAAGTTTGGAAGGAACCACTTCTACTCTTCCACCCCATTCTTCCACTTCCACTTACCTTATGTTACATGATGAAAGGACACTTTAAGACATGAAAATTATACTTCAAGGACGTGTTGAAGGTGAGCTACTCCAGAGGTTGGAGAGCATCGTCGGCGACGAGCACACCTTTGTTACCCCAGGTTCACGCGAGGAGCTTATTGAAGAGGGCAAAGATACTGAAGTCTTTTACGGCTACTGTAGCGAGGATCTGTTCCCGCATCTACCCAATATCAAATGGATTCAATCTTCCAGCGCAGGTATGGATCGACACATGTACCCTGCGCTCCGTGAGAGCGATGTTCTTTTGACGAACGCGGCGGGCTTATACGGGACGCACGTCGCAGATCAAGCGTTCGCGCTCCTGCTCGGTTTGGCACGCGGTATCCACGAATCCGTTCGGAATCAGGACAAACACCAATGGGGCGGTGCAAGGACAATGCCGATGATCGAGATCGACGGTTTCAAAATCGGTATCGTTGGCATGGGGGGTATCGGGATGCAGATGGCGAAGCGCGCAAAAGGCTTTGATATGTACGTTATGGCTGTCGATGCCTACCGCACCGATAAACCCGACACTGTCGATGAATTGCTGCCGATGGATCAGCTTTCCAATATGATGAGCCAAGTAGACGTTGTGATGATTGCGTGTCCATTGACGGAGGAGACACGAGGGCTAATTAATAAGGACAACCTATCCGTGATGCAACCGACAGCGTTCTTTATCAACGTCGCCCGCGGTCCGATTGTCAATGAGCCGGATCTGATTGAGATTCTACGTGCCGGTACAATCGCGGCAGTAGGCTTGGATGTCACTGAGGTCGAACCGCTTTCTGCAGACAGTCCGTTGTGGGATTTTGACAACATTATCATTTCGCCGCATTCGGCGGGTGGTTCGCAGCGCCGTATGCACCGAATTACCTCATTCTTCTTGGATAACTTGGAACGGTATCTGAAAGGTGAGGAGTTGCAGAACATTGTGAACAAGCAACTCGGTTTCTAACAAGGATATCTAATTTTTCTGGTGCCTCGATCTCACGGTCGGGGCATTGCCTTTTAGAGTTATGATCGAACTCTATGCATCCGTATCCAGGTGGGATAATGAGGAAAAGCAACATGCGAAGATTTGGTACACAGGGACCCGTGAACCCTGAACAGCACTATATCGTCGCTCGCACTGACGAATACGAGTTCGTTGAGATATTGCAGTTCAAGTGTATCAAACATAATCGTGAGTTTGTTCAGATCGGACAATGGACTGCTACAACGAAACCGTGTAGCGATTGTGGACATCGCAACGAAAATCTTTCGCTTTCGGATCGGCAGTGGAGGTGTCGTGAATGTGGTTCACACCACGACCGGGACATCAACGCTGCGATAAACATCTTGAGGGAAACCGCCTTGGGTCCCTCTGTGGAGCAGATGTAAGACCTTCCTCGGAAGGCGGACTGCTACGAAGCACAGGTTTCCCCACGCTTTAGCGTGTGGGTGCCTTGACCAGGTTCAATCCGCACAGCACAGAACTTTAACTCCGGCTGTTTGGATACCGGATCAAACGCTGAATTCGTCACATAGTTCGCATTGGTCTCGGCGTGGAAGAGATCCCCCCAATGAAACGGCGTGAAGAGCAATCCACGTCGAATTGTCTCTGTGACACGTGCCTTCGCATAACACCTCCCACGTCGCCCAACGAGATACACCCATTCACCGTCCTGCACGTCGTTCTCTATCGCATCATCAGGATGAATTTCCACGAAAGGTTCCGGGTCTTTGCGGACAAGCTGCGGCACCTTGCCCGTCCGGGTCCGGGTATGCCACTGGCTCTCAATGCGTCCTGTCGTTAAGCCGAGCGGGAACTCCTCATCGGTGTTTTCGTCGGGTGGTGCATAGACAGGCGTATGAAATTGTGCCTTCTCGGACTCGGTGAAAAACTTCCTGCGCGTATACCGGCGTGGTGTTCCAGGGTGTCTCGGATGTGGACAGGGCCAGCGGAGTGAGGTCTTCGCCAACCGTTCATTCGTCATTCCCATCTGATCGCACGGTGTTCCTGCTGTCAGAAGCCGATACTCATCCCATACCTCTTCAGGTGTATAGAAATCAAAATTCCGCTTATACCCCATCGCTCTTGCAACCTGCGTGAATATCCACCAATCCGGCATCGCTTCACCGGGTGGCGTGAGGAACTGATCGCTTCGTACGACAAGCCGTTCACTGTTCGTCATTGTACCCTGCTTTTCACCCCATTGTGCCGCAGGAAGTATCACATCGGCGTATTCCGATGTCTCTGTCGGATAGTAACAATCCTGCACAATCACCAGATCGGCACGCCGGAGTCCTGCTTGCGATACCTTTGTATCGGGCATGCTGACCGCGGGATTCGTACAGGCGATCCAGAGTGCCCGGACTTTGCCCTCAGCCGCCGCCTCAAACATTGGTACTGCTGTTAGACCGGGATTCGGATCAATGCTACCGGGTGGAACACGCCACGCTCCCTCTAAATACGCACGATGCATATCGTTCGTGACGACGCGATAGCCGGGCAATTGGTGTGACAGATAGCCGACCTCTCTACCGCCCATCGCATTGGGTTGCCCTGTCAACGAAAATGGACCCGCCCCTCTTACGCCGACTTCTCCTAATTGGAGATGCAGATTGATGAGGGCGACATTTTTGTCAACACCGCTCGTGCTTTGATTGGTGCCTTGGCAGTAAAAACTGAGCAAACGGCTCGGCTTGGAAAGATATTCGACGATCTCGTCGATACGCGCTGGGTGAATATCGCATGCAGTGAGAAGCGCGTCTGCGTCTAAGCTTTCCAAATGGTTCTCGTAGGCACTGAAGTTTTCAGTGTTCCTTCGGACGAAACGTCGATGTACCCGTCCTATCGCAAGGAGACGTTTGGCAATGAGTTGGAGGAAGGCGACATCACTTCCGGGAGCAAGTGGCACATGGATGTCTGAATGTTCCGCTGTCTTGCTGCGTCGCGGATCTACAGTAATAATCCGTGTATTCGGCTCAGTCGCTCGCCGTTTCCGAATCATCTGGAAGAGAACGGGGTGATTTACCGCCATATTCGCGCCGATAATGAGAAAAACATCGGCGTGCTGAATATCGTCGTAACAGGTCGGCGGTCCATCCGAACCGAACGACTGCATATAACCGACCACTGCAGAAGACATACAGAGTCGACTGTTCGTGTCTACATTGTTCGTACGAAGGAATCCTTTGAACAGTTTATTGAAAACGTAGGAAGCCTCTGTGTCCAACTGTCCAGACCCATAAAGGGCAATGGAATCTTTGCCGTGCTCCAGTTGGATTTCGTGAAGCCGATTTGCGGTGAAAGCAATCGCTTCGTCCCACGAAACCTGACGTGGTGGTTCACCTCGGCGATCGCGAATCATAGGATAGGCGAGCCTTCCGTCATGGTTTTGAAAGACTTGTTTGAGATGTGCACCTTTTGGACAAAGCATACCGTAATTTGGGGCGACATCGTCGTCCGCTGAAATCCTCATAATTTTGTTATCACTGACGGTTGCGCGGATGACACAACCGACCCCACAATAGGGACATACCGCTTTTCCTGTTTTTTTACCGTTCCTTGCGGTTCGGTCAGGTAGTTCGTGCATTAGAAGTGCCTTTCCGTATATCTGGGGGAAACACCCCAGCAAAAACCCTGCGCCGATGTTGCAGGCTACAATTCTGATTTGGGAGAAGAAATATCAAAATTCACAAATGTAATAGAAACTTGCCAAAAACCTGCGCGTAATGAAATGGAGCGCAGCCCAGAATTACATAAATTAAAAAGCTTCAGCTCTCAGGCGTTGTCTCTCAGCGAGTGCGGCATCAAACGCTTTCTTCTCTGCGTCTTGGACTGCGGGTGAGAATCTCACCAACGCTGTAGCAACCGAGGCGACTGCAACCATTATGCCGAGATATAATAAACCTTGCTGCATCGTGATGCTCTCAGAACGGAACAGGAAACCCGCGGCGACTGCGCCAGCGTTTCCACCAGCACCCACAATACCGGCAACGGCGCCTAACGCTTTTCTATTGATGAAGGGTACGATCCCATAAGTTGCCCCTTCAGACATCTGCACAAAGAGACTGAAGACAATCATCACGCCGACAGCAAGCACGAGAACCGCCATCTGCGAGAACACCATAAGCATGATCCCTTCACCTAACAAGACGACGAAAAGGAACATGACGCGTCCACGAAGCCCCATCTTTTTTGCAAAGAAGTCGGAAAAAGCCCCGCCGACAGTCCGCGCAAAAATGTTCATCAGACCGAACAGCCCCGCAATGAGTCCAGCAGTTTTGACATCTAACTGGAAGTGGTCGTGGTAGTAGAGTGCAGCGACATTGTTGATGGTAAGTTCCACCCCGAAACAGGCGGCATAAATGACAAAAAGTGCCCAGACGCGATAGTCTTTCATCGCCAACATGAAAGACTCTATGCCCTTGCCTTTCGCCGGTTCGAGGTCCCCTCGGTCACGAAGTTCCTTGTAGTTCCCATCGGGTGCGTCTTGGGTAAGGAAATAATACGCGAAACCCGTGATAAACAGGGCAACCCCCGGAACGATCATTGCTAACCGCCATCCGAGGAACTTATCTACACCGAAACTGAGAACAGCGGTGAAGATGAGAGGCATCACCATCTGCGTGACACCGCCGCCGAGGTTCCCCCAGCCTGCTGTGGTCGCGTTCGCTGTACCGACACAATTTGGGGCGAACATCGTCGATGTATGATACTGCGTGATGACGAACGAAGCACCGATGGCACCAATTGCCAATCGGAATAGCAGAAACGTCTCATAATTCTGAGCGAGACCGATACCCATAACAGGCAGTGAACCGAAAATCAACAGCCACGTGTACGCCTTTCGAGAACCGATCCGGTCGCACAGCGGTCCGATTAAGATTCGCACGATAACTGTGATTGCGACCGAGGCGATAATCGTGTTACCAATTTGTGCTTTTGTGAGCATCAGATCTTCGCGCACAATTGCCATTAGCGGTGCGATTCCGAACCACCCAAAAAAGGCGAGGAAAAACGCGAACCATGTGGTATGGAAGGTGCGCATCTGAACGGTTTTTAAACTGAAGAGTTTTATTTGTGTCGCTTTATTTTTAATATCCATTTTTTAAATTTTCCTTGCGGTTCGGTCAGGTGAATTTTGAAGAATAACGTGCCTTTCCGTATATCTGAGGGAAACACCCTGCTGACTCTCACTGCGAGGCAACACGCGCAAATGTAATACAAGGAACGGATTTAGTCTATTCCCAGACTAAATCCAGCGTTGATTCGCGAAAACCCTGCGCCGTTGTTGCAGGCTACAATTTTATTAGAACTGCACAAACTCACAGTTTATGCTACAGGGTGTCTCATTCGCGTAATGTAATGGAGCGCAGCCAAGAGTCCATAATTAAAAAGATCTGCGTGAGAGGTAAGGGACGAGTCCCTCAAGTACTTGCGGTAGCTCATCGCAAGGTACGTTCTCCAATAATTTCGGTGCGATTTTCGGATTTGCCCCAGCATCTCCTTTGAGGAATACGTCCACTGCATCGGTAACGATCCCGTCGATCTTAACTTTCTTGCCCAAGAGTCCGATATCTGCGGCGGCGTGGTTGCCACACCCATTTGGACATCCCGACCAGTGTATCGTAAGAGGTTTGGTATGGTTTCCGAGTTTTGCCTCCAAATGTCGGATCGCTTCCATGGCGCGTTCTTTAGTTTCAATAAGCGAGAAGTGGCAGTAGTCGATGCCCGTGCAACTCACCATACCGCGCGTGACTTCCGACGGGTCATAGCGGAGTTCCTGTAGGAGCGGTTCTGCGGTTAATTCACCGATTTTTGCGTCCGGCACGTTGGTAATAATTAAATTCTGCCCTTGCGTGAGCCGGATGTCGCCGTTGCCGTACGCGTCTGCGATCCGGGCGACCTCGAACAGTTGCGTTGTCGTAATACGTCCGACTGGGACAACAAGCCCGACATAGTTGAGACCTGGCTGTTTCTGTGAGAAGATACCCGTGTGGTCGGTCTTGTTCTTGCCGCGTGCGTCTTTCCCCGCAGTCAGCAGCGGTTGTTTTCTGTGCCGACGCCTTTCTAATTCTTCTCGAAATTTTTCTACACCCCAATCTGCAATCAGAAAAGCGAGACGGGATTTATTGCGAGCTGTCCGAGGTCCGTGATCTCGAAAAATTAACGTAATATCTGCACACAAAACTGAGGCTTCTTTAGGCGTAATAAACACATCAAGGGGTTGCGCGAGGGTGTAACCACCAGAACCCATCTTCCCACCGACAGCGACGTTAAAGCCGTTTATCTTTTGACCGTCAATTTCTTTCACCGCTGGTGTAAGGGCAATGTCCTGTGAGGCGGTATGCGTGCAGTTATCCAAACATCCTGTAATACCGACGTTAAACTTCCGCGGAATATCGGTAAATTCCTTATTACCAACAAAGAGTTTTGTGAATTCCCTACCGACATGCGAAGCATCAAAGAGCTCATTGGGTGTCAATCCGGCAACGGGACACCCGATCACACCGCGAATGTTATCAAAGCCTGTTTGGAGTGAACCTAAGCCGACCTCTTCAAGCCGATTCCAGATATGTTGAACATTCTCAATCGTGAACCCTCGAAGTTGGATCTGCTGACGCGTCGTGAGATCTACGAACCCTGGTCCGTATGCTTCACTGATTTCAGCGATGGCGCGAAACTGTTCGGAATTGCTAAAGCCGCTTGACATACGGAGCCGCATCATAAATGCACCGGGGGTTTGCTTTCGGTAAAAGACCCCGACCCACTTCAGGCGATCGCGTTCGTTTGCTGGAATCGATTCCCAACCCTCTCGGATATAGTTCGGGATGTCATTGATGACCTCCAGCCCGTTTTTTTCACGCTTGAGGGCTTCTGCGGCATTTATCTTGGACTTTCCCTTTTTCGAGGTCGCCGCGCTTTTCAAACTCGGTGCTGAGCGCACCCCTCGGCTTGCGGCAATTTTTTTCTTTTTTGATGGGTTCACCTTTGAATCTCCTTTTTATTGAGTTGTCAGTTATCGGTTATCGGTTTTCAGACAGGAGCGACTTGTGCCGGTAATGGGTTTATAGCACAGGTTGCCTATAGAAGAAACCTGTGGAACGATGCTACACTAAACCTCTTAACCGAAGACTGAAAGGTTTTTCATATGAGGTTTAATAAATAAATTAAGTAATTGACGGGCATTGTCCCGAAAGTCCACACGCGACTTGCGCAGGGTTTCCCTACTACAAACGGGGCTGCTCGTAGTAGTGCGATTTATCGCACGTTTAGGAATTACCCGGTTAAATTCTTAATCTTCATTAGAAAAACCGCACCGAGAACTGATAACCATAAAAAAAGGCATCCATCAGCTGTAGGGGCGAGGTTACCTCGCCTCTATAGCCGAATGGACACCTGTGTCCTGGTCGAAATTGTGCCATCACGGCACAATTTGCCTTTGTTTTACATTCTGCTTTGGTTAGGTTTTATTGTTGTTCATCACAGTAGTGCGGAACACATCGGTCGTATACGAAAAAATAGAGATTTCCGATGTGTACGTTTCGTTCATCTTTGAACACGCACTACTTCTACAATTTGTTTGTCAATACGTCAGCGACAGACAGCACGTCTTGTGAGATTTCTGCGAGCCGTTTTCTGCGATTCATCGCCATTTTCCGTAAAATTTGATATGCTTGTGATTCGTTACAGCCGCGTTGCTGTGCGACCAGTTCCTTCGCACGTTCAATGATTTTACGTTCGGCAAGGCTTGTTTTTGTTTTTTCAAGTTCTTGTTGCAATGCCCGGAGTTCATAAAATCGGGCGACAGCGGCTTCAATAATGGTTTTAACTCGGGCCCCTGTAAGTTTTCCAACGGCGTATGCAGAGACACCGGCACGTGTCGCTGCTTGAATCGTTTCCGATCGCTCATCCCGTGAGAACATGACCATCGGACACGGATAACTTTCATGAAGAGACGCGACCCAACTGAGAATCGTCTGCCCTGGGAAGTCAACGCCGATCAATATGATGTCTGGCTTTATCTGTGTGACCTGCTCAGTCAAACCTTCTTGTAGACGCACAGGTGCAGCGACCTTGTAACGGCTTGCTTCCAGAATCTGGATTAACGAGTTTGCGCGCTCTGGATTGTTATCGATGATTAAAATTCGTCCCTTCCCAGTAACGGGTGGGGATCCCGGCATTGAGGTGCCTGCTTCCATCCTCGACCCTTTCCCAAGTTAATTCCGCGTAACGGATGCGCGTGTGGCATCCGAGGACAATGTGCTAAAACAATGAGGTATATTGACCTCATATACAGCATTAGCAAAAACCTTGCCAAAAGTGTGAATGTGTGGTTTCTTTAGGGTTCATAAGGCTCCTACAAAACACAGACCTCACGAAAAGTCCGAGAGGTATAAATTTTTGCCTATTTTTTTGGCAGAATGCCAGCGTTTTTTCCTGTTTTTTGGGCAATGTGGAAGAAGGAGGTTGGAAGGCTGGAAGAACGGAGGGTTGGAAGAGACATTACAATGACAACGCTGTTCATGCACTCATACGTCGCACGGTATAGATAGAAACTTCGGAGGTTTGTCCATCCAATGTGACAGGGCAGGTAGTTTTCCGATGGATGAAGCCAGTGTCGGCGAGCAGTTCAAAGAAACCGGTCGCATTGCTACGATTCGGTTCGGAAAAGAGGGCAACACCGTTAGGAGCGAGATATTCCTGGAGTAAAGTCGTGATCGGTGTCCAGTGGGGTTCTTCGTAAATAACATCGGCGGCGAGGATGTAGGGAAATTTGCGATTGAAACAGGGGGTGTTCCAATCCATCTGGACGAAATCGGCACGTTGACTCACACCGTTCTGCTCAGCATTATGGTGTGCGAAACGGAGTGCCTCCTGTTCTGCGTCCGTAAAGATTACGCTTGCACCCATCTGACAGGCGACAATTCCTGTCAATCCGAATCCACATCCGATTTCTAAGATATATGCATCTTTTAGGCGCGTACCCATTTTCTCTATATGACGGGCGAGACCAATCGAGGACTCCCAGAGGTAGGTCCAGTAGGGAAGGTAAAGTGTGCCTTGGTCATCCTCTCGACTGAGTCGTTCCAGAAACCAATCGGGTTCTTCTATCAGTGTAAGTTGTACCCGACCCGTTTCCAACTTAATGAGGGTACTTGTTAGTGGATAGTCTCGCAACTCGGTTTTCATTTCCTTACAGAGGATTCTGTCAAGTGATAGCTCAATGGGGACTACTACTGAAAAGTTTAGCGATTTCGTCCGTCTCAAAAACAGGCAACGGTTGTTGGACACCGATGGCATCTTCCAGCCACAGTCCGTGCTCAGGTGGTAAAAATTTTCCAATAATATCGGCGTTGATACCAGCCGTGCCGAGTGCCTGACAGATTGTTTTGCCTTTTTCAGGTTCCGATGCGATTAACAGGGCACCCGATGAAATGATGCCCAGTGGATTGAGTCTGAACATATCACATAACGTCCGCGTTATGTTTCCATACAGGACTGGTGGGTTTCCGAGAAGTTTATCCAAATAGACGGTCACGCCCAACTCAGCAGCGGTTGCCAACTCATAGGCGGCGGTTGTGACACCTCCCTCTGTAACATCGTGCATAGCGTGTACGCCGCCTGTGGCGGTTGCGATTTGGGCATCCTTTAGCACAGAAATTCCGGGATCTATGAGATAGTTCTTCGCCTGTTCTAAAAATTGCACATCGCACTTTTCACGCAACTGATCTTCACGCTCGCGTGCGATGATTGCTGTTGCTTCAATACCGAGTCCTTTTGTGAGAATTAGGACATCCCCTACACTGGCATCCGCTGAAGTGAACAAGGCATCTTTGTGGGTAACCCCCATCATCTGTCCTATGACAACAGGTTGTGTTACGGCTGGTGTAACTTCGGTATGTCCGCCACACAGCGCGATGTCGAACGCCGCACACGCCTGCGTAATTTGTGCCATGATGTCGCGAACCATTGCAGGTGTTGTTGCGTCTTCGGGTAACAATAGCGTTACCAGCAACCATTTCGGGACCGCCCCCATCGCAGCAATATCGTTGCTATTGACGCATACCACGTACCACCCAATATCTTCAGTCGCAAAGGTAATCGGATCGCTGGTTGCAACGAGATAGTTGTCGCCTAACTCGACGACAGCGGCATCTTCACCGAGTTGTGGGCCGACAAGCACGCCTGCATTTCTATCGTGTGTGGGGAGGAGTTCTTTTAAAAAATCGTGTTTCAGTTTTCCAACAGGCAGGTTCATGTCTTTGACATACTTTTGTAATGTATCGTGGAGTATTGGTGTCCCTTTAACTACGGAGTTTTCGGGGAAATTCTAATTGTGTTCTTCCATACCTGTAGAACCTTTATCAACAACAGCAGGGCTGGAGTGGAGGGAGTCTTTTAATTCGGAGAGAATATCCAGTACTTTATCCAATTGTAATGGATGCTCGGAATTAAGGAGATAAGTGAGATCCTGCGGACTGAGGTTTGTCCATGCGATAAGTCTTTCAATTCCGCCTTGCGCTTCTGCGACATCTTTCATTGAGAGCAGCAGCGTCTCGATGTTGCCATCCTTATCAAAATCTTGGAGTGCAACTTCCAGATAGCCTTTGGCAAATTCCGGTTGGGCAAGGTCTTTAAGAAGATAATCTTTAAAACGGGTTGTACACTGTTGAAGCTTAATGTCTATACTCATTATGATTGCTCCTTCATTCGTTCTATGAAGTTGTTCCAATAATTTTTCGCTCTGGTAATGTCCCGTTGTTGTGTCCCTTTGGTCCCTCCACAAAGTAGGATAACGATGTCATTTTGAAAAATTCCGAAATAGATGCGATATCCTGGACCGTAGTGGATTCTCAATTCATATAAACCCGCATCCAATCGCCTGAAATCACCGAAGTTACCTGCTCGCAAACGTGTAATTCTATTAGAGAGGGCTATCTGTGCTTTTTCATCTTTAATCCGTGTATACCATTGTCGATATGGATTACGTCCGCTTGGTGTTGTATAGGTGAGAATCTCTCTGGAGCGAATTTGCATATCTTTAAGTATAGAACATTTTTTGCAAATTGTCAATCTTTGGAGGCGACATCAAATAAAAATTTTATAGGTGCGCAAGCCGAAGGAAGGTCCGATAATTGCCCAAATGCTACCAATGACATAATCGCCTAAGATTAGCCCTAAAAAGAGTGGTGCGACCTGACGGTGTAACCGTAAACCGCCGTGGCGTAAAATCATCAACTTTAGGAACCACGCCACGAAGAAGGCGAACCAGAAGTAATCCATCGCGAAACTAATCGCGAGCGCGTAGCCTGCTGGATGGAAGGGCCACCACAAGAAATGCATCCGCATGTACATCATCACGAACGTCAGAAGCGCGCCGATACCCATAAAGCCGATGCCGATCACATTCGGTTCGGTCGGGTTATGTAGCCATCGCTGGAGTCTACTGAACGACTCTCTGCCGACCCAACCCTTGAACCCACCTGCTTTCGCAACCGCACCGTTCCGGAAGGTGATGTCAAGATTTGCCCAGAAGGTTACCAGAATACCGACGATAATCGCGATCAGCATCGCCAACCATAGACGGCGGTTGCCCATTCCCGTTGATTCTGCGAGTTTAAACGCCTCAATCTGATTCGGCATCGGATGATTGCGGTAACCGCGATTGAACCAGTAGAAGAGCGACATGATCGTGAGACTGCTCGTGTCGAACTGACGAGTACCGCCGACTGTCGCCAACATGTCGTGCGGATTGACGTAGTAAATCTCATGAGGTGTACCGAGTTCCGCTCGGACACGGGTGATCGCAAAGGAGAGTAGGAAATAGACGCCAAAGAAAACGCCCGCAATCCATAGGGACATCCCCGCTATAGAGGAAAAGACACCGAGCGCGACCAGTGAACCGAGAATCCCTAAGAAAGCGGCACGGTACGGCATCGGTTCGTCCGAATCATCAAGACGCGATTTGAACCCAAGCACCTTTTTCATGACCTCAGTCAGATGACGCCGTGTAACCCAAACGGCAAGTAGGAAGAGTGCAATCCACGCACCGTATGCCTGTTCGTTGAGGGCGGGAAAATAGCGTGTTCCGAGTGCCGCCCCAATGACAAATTCTGCTAAGCGAACGACAAAGAAAAACCAGCATGAAAACGAGAGATCCAACGGCAGGAAAAACGCCAATCCCACTGCAAACGGGTAAACGGAGATACGGGTGCCACGAATAACATTCCATGGACGGTCGGTGAAGATGTCTCGGAAGACGGCTGTCCGTTTGATATAAGGGATCTCTGGGAACTGTGGGAAGAGGTAGTGAACCCCGTTAATCACACCGATAACGACGGCAATGCTAAATCCGACCCACATCATCCGATTTTTGAGGAGACTAATGCCGCCATCCTCCGAGAGCCGAAGTGGGAGTTGGATAATCGGATACGCCAACTTTTCCTGTTCCGCCCACCGCTTTCGAACGAGTGTGTTGATGCAGAGCATCATGAACATCATGATCAGGAAGAAGAGTCCCCAGAACAGCAACGGCTTTGTCCAGACTGTAAAGTTGTGCTTTGTATAGAAGGTGGATTCCCCTTCATAAAACCCCTGTAAACTTTGCGCGTCAGAAACAGTAAGCCACGCTGGTAGATACCGAAAAAAGAGCGTCTGCCACTCGTTCTCTTCAGTCGCAAATCGGAACGGATGGGCGATGCTACCGAACATATTTTGCATCGTGTCGTGTCCCGCAAACGTGCAGGAGATCGCGACCATAATATAGATCGTCAGCAGTTCCCCTTGCTGTAGCATCTGTCGCGGTGCGATACGTTTCAATGTAAGATTGGCGACAACACAGACGAACATGATGAAAACGGGTTGGATAAAGAGTGGAAGGCACGAACCGTCGAGGGAGTAATACTTCACCTCAACAAGCGTCATCCAATAGACATTGACTGGGATGAGTAGGACACCTAAAAGAAGCGAGCGCCCTGTAACGCGTGACGATGAGATTGAGGTTTCACGATTCTTCATAGTGAATGTAGGTTGGGTTGAGTCGTAAAAGACTAAGAGTCCTATAATTTGAACCAAGAATGCTGATTGTCAACCCCCTATTCTTGAAGATAGGCATAGCGAAATCCAACAAATCAAATGCTATGGGCTAAGAATGTGTTGGGTTTCACTTGGGTCTTGGGCATATCAGGTTTCTATTTGTCGGTTGCCAGTCTTCTGCCTTCTCCTGTTTTGAGTTTGTTCTCGTTCAACCCAACCTACAAGAATCTGTTTCTTTTATCAAACTCACGTTAATTTAGGAGTAGCGGGCGCGGAGAAATCGTTAACGGTAGGCTTTAACGATTTCTGAGATGACACTGGCTCTGTTTTTCCAATTCATGCGAGCCGGCGGAATCAGATAGATGCCGTCGATTGTGCATTCATTTTGATTACGGATCTCCTGAACCAATTCCAAACACAGTTGCATACCAAGTTCATGCCCAGCGGTATCTCCAAGATCCCGGAACTTGTCAACAATAAACTGCGGGATGTAAAGTCCCAAATTGTCGCGTAGATAGGACGCACTTCGGAAACTCGTGAGGGGTAGGATACCGTAGAGGATCTTTATATCGAGATGTTCCGTTGCTTGCTGGGCGCGTACAATATCCTCATAGGTCCAGACGGGTTGTGTGTAGGCAAACTTCGCGCCATGTGCCACTTTATTTCTAAGGTGTTTGACGTGTGGCTGCAGATTCTCTGCAATCGTGAAGCCACCACCATAATAGAAACTGCACGGCTCCCCGATCGATGAGCCATCAACGAGTTCACCTTGGTTCAGTCGGGAAATGAGCCCCATCAATTGAACCGCACCGCGAACATCTGGCACGAGACTGGCGGTCTCATAGGGTCCGGCTTTCGGATGGTCGCCCGATAAGGCGACAATGCCTCGGATCCCCAATGCTTCTGCTTCCAGAAGATGGGATTGCATACTGATGAGATTACGGGATCGGGTCGTCCAGTGGATAAGCGTCGGGATCTGGGTCGCCTGCTGGAGTCGATACGCTGTGGCGATAGCTCCAATGTTCACTGCGGCACCAGAATTGTCGGTTACATCAAATAAATCTACGCCGGTTGCCGCGAGATTTTTTGCTTCTTTCAACATCGCTCGCAATTGCGGAAAAGTGTTGGCGCGCATCTCTACACTTACAATGTGTTCGCGCGTTTCAAATACTTGTTGGATAGGATTATCGGTTGGTGCTTTAGACGTTGACGTAATTGTGGGGAGGACAAAAATACGTTGCTCCCGTTGAACAGGTTCACGTCCTGCGATAGCCTGTCGGATTTTTGATGTGTATGCCGGAGTGGTGCCGCAACAGCCGCCGATCATGTTCGCGCCAAGTTCAACTAATTTGCCAACATAGTCCCTGAAAACGTCAGCCTCGACTGTGTAAGAGACGGCAATTTCACCCTGTTCTACTCTCGGATTTCCAGCATTCGGTTGTACGGCAATGGGGGCTTTGATAACGGGGGCAAGCAACTCCATCGCCTCAACGAGATCATGTGGTCCTCTGCAATTGATGCCGACTGCGTGCGCGCCGAGTTGTTCTAACTCTTGGGCAAAGACGCGTACATCTAATCCCGCACCTACAGTTCCCCCTGAAACGCCGCTGATTTCAACGACAACAGGGACATCATAGGTGAGTGCCTGCTTTGTAGCGATTTCTGCCTGTTTGAGAGAGACAAAAGTTTCGAGTACGAGTAGATCAACGCCTTGATCGACGAGCGCGTCCATCTGTTCCTTGAAAAGCCGTCGGATTGCCTTCGTGGATGGAGTCGGAGTATCTAAGATTTGGAACGGGAGTTGACCGACAGAGCCAGCAACATAGCATGTCTCTTGTGCCGCCGCTCGCGCCAGCACTACGCCTGTTCTGTTAATTTCTTCAACCTGTTCAGCCAAGCCGTGGATTGCTAATGCTTCTCTGTTTGCTTGATAGGTATTCGTCTGAATAACATCAGCGCCCGCATCAATGTAGGCGCGATGAACCGCTACAACTTTCTCGGCGTATTCTGAAGAAATATTGCAGGCATCGACGCACTGTAAATGTGAAGGAATCCGTTTGCGAAGTTCGGTTCCGATAGCACCGTCACACACCAGAATCTGGTGGGCGAGGGCTTCCATAAAGTTATTTGGTCTTGAGTTAATAGCCATCTAAGAGAAAAGCGCGCTTAGAAAGCGCGCCTTCCTATGTTTATCAGGGAGTTTCTACTTAATTATTTCTCCCGCACTTTCGGTTGGGATATAATAATAGCCAAAGATAATACACATCTCATCTTCAGACGTGAGTCCAAATATAAGGGGTTCGTCCGTGTCGTAGTTGTTATGGGTACACTGGAACTTGAGTGTGTCGGCTGCATCTAAGCGAAGAACCGGATCGAAAGGGGTAATCGGGGCATCATCATAAGAGATACTCCGATGTAGCAGATCGCCTGTTGAACCCTGAAAAATCTCGAACAGTTCCCCGTGCCGATGCATGTGAGATGTCAGCAGAAAGACGTTCAAAGCTGTTCCTGCATCGTGTCCACGACGCTCCAACTCATCTTCAACGTACCACGTCATTTTAGCGACACGTGTTGTTCTGGGTGGGACGTTAATTGACCGATTAGAAACGAAGATTTCAACGGCTTCGTATTGGACTTCCTCCTCCGGAATCGTGTAGATATTGACGTAAGTTTCACCAAGCAGCGTTTCGTCGCCGAGCAGATTGATGTAGTGGGAGTTGAGATCGTAAATGGTATCACCGGGGAGCCGTAACCCTACACCCTCCGGGAACGCAAAGAGGGTATCATCTGTTTGTGTTCCGACGACGAAAAGTCTGTCAACCCCGAAATTCCCAAGTACCAGCGGATCTTCAGTATCAAGTTCACGGAACTCATCTTCCGAATTAACACCGATTCCGGGTGTAATGCCTCTCTCTGGCACACCTTGTGCCAAACCTTCTTCCGTGAATCGATATAAGATGAAGTGATGGCTACCAGCAGGATAGAAAATCTCTACTCTATTGATAAAGATATCTCCCTCTACGGGATCCCCATTTTCATCTCTGATTTGGGTGGCGTAGTAAATTTCCCGTTCGGTGCCGGGTTCAATTTTGAACGGCGGTAAATGGAGTTGATAGCCTTCCCCAGGCGCGGGAGGCGCAGGGGGTTCAAAGACTTCATCAGGATCGCGTAGAACACCGAGGTCTCCGATACCTGCTATTTTACCGGTCTGTGGTGCCCCTGCCTCGATCCATGTCCGAACCGCATCTATCTTACCAGTGTGGAGTACGCCGCCACCGAATGGCATCCGCTGACCCTGTTCTGACACTGTTGGTCCCATCAATTTCGTCAAAAGAAAACTGTTCTCTGGGTTCCCTGGGTCAACGAGTTTCATACCTGCTGCTGCTGCCGCGGGATTCTGTGGTACAACTCCAACCAACTCTTCGTAGGAGAGACCATAGGTGAGATTCAAACCGAAGGCGTTTGCAGGCGCGGCATGACAGACGCTGTTCGCACAACTCTTATCAAAGACGGCCTCCTGAATGTCGTGATACGTGGAGTTTTCATTCGGGGCAGTTTGTCCGAAACTGTTGCTCACGCGGACGAGGTCTAAGACGTTGACAATCCCGTCGCGGTTCACATCAGGATCCTGTTCTGCAGTGCGATCCCTGGGTTGTCCGAAAGAACCCGCGACAAGCACTAAGTCTTGGATATTCACGACACCATCTTTATTGACGTCTTCCAACAAGGTAGGGAGATTACTGTGTCCAAACACCAAAAGCGACACGCCGCCCACCAGTAAGAGGATGAGTGTGGAATACGTTATTTTCTTTAAAATCATTGACAATTTAACCTCCAGACATTGGATGTTAACGCAATTCATTCTGCGTCATGTTTTTAAAAAGTTCAGTTTCTGATATAAAACGGTATTTTAAAAGTGTCCATGCGGCAAAAAACCCATCCGACCAAAATCGGAGTTTTTTGCCTTCCTTCTTCGTGCGCGGGAAATAGGAAACCGGCACCTCATAGATACGATAACCCGAACGCAAAATTTTTGCTGTGACCTCCGGGCAGAATTCAAATCCCTCACACGTTAAATCTAAACGTGTTATGAGTTCTGTGGAGAAGGCTTTGTAGCCTGTCGATTCATCCGTAATTCGGCATCCGTAAAGAAGGTTTGTATAGATAGCGAGAATGCGATTCGCTATGAAATTATGAAGGCTGGCGTTCCCTCGTCCGTTCAGGAACCTTGACCCGTAGACGACATGGATGCTCTCCTTTTCAAACGGCTCCACAAGTTCAGGTAGATCCGCCGGTGCCAATTCCATATCTGCATCTTGAATAACGACCACCTCTCCTTTCACGTATGGAAGTCCGCTCCGAATTGCGAAACCCTTGCCCCTGTTCTCTTGGCAGTGCACGACAGTCAATTCATAAGTCGCACGCAACTCCTCAAGCATCTGGTGTGTCCCGTCGGTGGAGCCGTCGTTAACGACAATAATCTGCGTCTCAAGTGGTAGGACACGTAGTGCCTTCAGCACTTGTCCGATTGTCTGCTCTTCGTTAAACACAGGAATGATTACGGATATCATTCTTTTAACTATTAAATCTGGTCACCGCTCCACTACGTTTCGCGGTGGTTTTCGGTTAATTCCAACCACCCCTGGGTTGTAAAGGGCTTCAGCGAATCCAACCCAGCTGCAACTTCACCAGAAACCTGCCCGAAACGTAGTGGAGGGGTTTTTGCTTGGGTGTTTCTTTGCCCAGAGGCCCATACTGAAAAAAAATTAAAGTAGAGACTTCACCATACCGCCGTCTACCTGAATTGTGGTTCCTGTTATGTAACTGGCGCGTTCCGATGCGAGAAAAACGACTAAGGTTGCAAATTCATCTGGATCGCCAATTCTACCGAGCGGAATATCTGCAGTCATATTTGCGAGTGCCTCATCAAACGTGATGCCCCCCTCTTCTGCACGGACGGTCGCGAGTTGTCGGATGCGATCGGTGAAGATAATACCAGGACAGACATTGTTAACAAGGATTTTATCTGGTGCTAATTCCGTTGCGAGGGTCTTCGCGAATCCAATCACGCCTGTCCGTGCCATATTGGATAGCATAAGTCCGTCAACAGGCTGTTTGACAGAGACCGAAGTCAGGTTGATGATCCGTCCGCCACCACGTGCCCGCATCGTTGGCACAACAGCACGACAGAGGTTTATCGTGCTCATCAGGTTCAGGTGGACAGCATCTTGATAGTCCTGTGCTTCCAAGTCATCAAACCGTCCGGCTCTGGGTCCACCGGCATTGTTAACCAGTATATCAATACCACCGAAGTGTCCTATCGCTGTGCTAATAAGATTTTCAACCTGATCTGGTTGACTAACATCGGTCGGTACTGCTAAAACTTCAGTGCCGGTCTGGTTGCGAATTTCATCTGCTGTTGCTTCCAGGGCATCATTATCTCTTGCACAGATAGTGACCTTCGCCCCCTCGTGTGCTAAACCGAGAGCAATCGCGCGCCCAAGCCCTTTGCTTGAGGCACCTACAACTGCAATTTTATCCGTGAGTCCAAGGTTCATACGTTATTTAATATGGGCTTGCAAGCTGCGCCCGACATCCTTTCAAAAACAGAATCAAAGTTACGCGGTTAAGTATAACACTCAACAGATGCAATGTCAAGCGCAATTTTTGTTGCTTGGAAAACGGTAAGCGCGGTTTTTTGCTACTATTTCCTTATGAGCATCTTACGCGTTGCGGTGAAGTCCCCGGCAGACAGCGTATAAAAATAAACGCCACTCGCCACACGTTCTCCCTGTTCGTTTCTGCCATCCCAATACGCCGCGCGGCTACGTTTCTGGTATATTCCCGCGGATTGATGTCCTAACGCCAACGTCCGTACCAATGCTCCGTCCATGAAGTAGATACGCAACGTTACGTCCGCGGGTTCAGATAACTGATAGGGTATCCACGTCTCAGGATTAAAAGGGTTCGGATAGTTCGCGAAGAGCCGGGTTTCTGTTGGAATTGCTAAGGTTGTAAGGAGTTGTTCAAGCACAACAATCCCTCTTTTTGCAACCTCAACATTGAGGTGTGAAGAACCAACGTGGAGATCATAATTTTTCGCTTGTGTTATCCATTTCTGTAAGTCTGCGGTTGTAAACGCAGGCATTTCTTGGATATGAAACGCCGGTGCTGCCCGTACATCACTTAACAAACTGGCAACCAAGAGGAGATCGGCAATATTGACAATCCCATCTCTGTTAACATCCGGATTTGGGTGAACCCTGCCAACGATAGTTTTGCCGAAATTTGAAGCAACCAATACGAGGTCTGCTACGTTGACTGCTCCATCTCTGTTGACATCGGCGTTATTTCCAGAAAGTAGAGAGCTCTCTGCCTTGAGCGTGTAGTTCTGCCGTCTAATATTTCCGTATATGTCAATCACTTGGAGTGCTATGTTGTTGACTTGGCGGGTCGTTAAAATTGAGGTGCTGAATTCGAGAGTACCGTTTTGCGTGCTTAAATTCTTACAACTGTGCAACTTGACACCGGGTGCTGGATCTGTCAGGGTCGCCGGAACCAGTAACTGCACTTGATGGATACCATCTGCATCCGTTACTTCAAATTGGAGCGTGAAGTTTCTCGCGTTTGGAAGGTAGGTCGATGGTGTGAGCATCTGAATCGTCGTCGGTTCATTGAAGGCGGTTTGACCGGTGTTAAAAAAGCGATTGGCATTCAACCAACTGGCGGCACACTTCGACAATCGGTCGGGTGCTGCGCCATAGGACATAAGGTGCGCTGGATTGCGAAAGTCGTGCTCTAAACCGAACGCGTGTCCGAGTTCGTGTGCTGTTACAACGATGCCATATGCCCCCTCGAAACACACACCCGAGGCAGGGATCACCGCGCGCCCCCCTCGAGCCCTGACCGAGAGTTCATTTTCAAACCAATTGCCGCCACCAACCCCGCATTTGTCTGTTGCACCAATGAATTCACTACTGATGTCTGCGACGATGAGATAGACGTGTTTTCCCATGTCAAACAGAGACGCGACTTCATCGTAGACCTTGTTTGCAGTATCCGTATGGTAATATCGGTCTCTGAACTGCCCCTCAACGTGGTAAGTGCGTAGGAATCCGTTTTCATAGGTTTCATACGTGAAGGTTTTTCGACCGAATCCGTTAATTTCCATCTGATCTGCATAAAAGCTCTGGACGCGCCTTATGAGCGTATTCAGTTTGTTCCAGATACCGGGTTGGGCAATACGGTCTTGGGGAGTGAAATAGACAACTCGGACCATATCGGGAGTGATAGAACGATAGGGCGTGACATCCCAGAGTCGGAGCGTGCTGTCCGTACCACCGCTGATCAGCGAACGTCCGTCCGGAGAAAAGGCGGTACCCCTGACCCAATCTGTGTGTCCCGTGAGCGTGCCGATATTCTCGCCGACGTTAACCCACCACAGATTGACAGATGTATAGCCTGTGGTGGCAAGCGTGCTGCTATCAGGTGAGAAACTCATATTGGAGATTGTGCCGTTGGCGGTAAGCGTGCCATACGGTACCCAATTCGGTGCTTTCCATAACTTCACTTTCCCTTCGTATCCCGCACCCGCAAGGAGTTGGGCATCCGGAGAGAACTGAACGGTGTAGACGGAATCGGAATCCGCATGAAATTGCGTAACAGCCTGATGGCTTTGAAGATCCCAGATGTTAACCTGTCCGCTGTTATCTCCCGTGGCGAGTAGCCTGCCATCGTTGGAAAACGCAACCGCCCAGACCCAGTCGATATGCCTGAGCGTAACGATCTCGTTGTAGGTGCGTGCGTTCCAGAGCTTCGCATGTCTACCGCCAGTCGCTATCATGCTGCCGTTTGGAGAGAAGGAGACGGCTTTGACTTGTGAACGGGTATTATCGGTAATATGATCACGGGTTACGATATGGTGTTTGTGGTTGACATTCCACAATTTCAGGACATAATCGTCCCCGCCGCTGGCGAGAAGCCTGCCGTCTGGTGAGAAAGCGATGGAATTAACGATATCATCGTGGCGACCTAACGTTACCACGGTATCGTTCTGTAGATTCCACAACTTTATTTCGCCGTTATCCCCAGCACTGGCAACGAGGAAAGGATTCACCGGAGAATATGCAACCGTTAGGACGCTACTGCCGTGTTTAAGTAAGGTGTGTTCTTGCTGCGCAGTAGCAGTGAAGGGTAGCGTTAGCAACGCGATTATTGTGAGAAAAAGCTGTAGGCTTGCCACGGTCCATTGTGTATTGTTGAGAGCGGGGGCGGTGGGTGTTTCTTCGAGTACGGTTGGGTATGTGTTCACTGTAACTTGACCCACATTAAAATATGGGTGGACATCCAACCATTCAGCAGAGCATTGCGATAATCTATATTTATATTGATGCCCATAAGACATGATGAGGGTATTGTTGCTGAAATCATGTGGTAAGCCGAAGGAACGTCCGAGTTCATGGGCGGCAGTCTGAGACGAAATATCTGTAAGTACTATAGCAAATGAGACTTCCCACATGCTCAGAATCCTCCAGTGGTACTTGTTGTGGTGTGCAAAGGGAAGATTGGAAGATGAAAAGTGGATATCTCGCAAGGGGTTGAGATGCTATTCGTCTAATATCAGTCAGTTGTTTTTCCTTGCAGGCGTTTAAGTGCTGCCAATGAAATCTATCATGATATCCCCATGGGATTCAGTTTCTGCCATAGGTTTACCATCCGACTCAGGATAGAGGACCGTCGGCGCAGCCTTTACTTTTTCCTGCATCGTCCTACCTCCTGCCTCCTCACTAATACCATTTTGTAAAGTTATTATATCACGAGGATTATTAGATGACAACCGATTTTTCGGAGTCCATTGGAGCTATTCCGTTTTCCGTTAAGGACGCTCTCTCAATCGAGAGACCTCCCTGTAGGAGTAAGTTCCCGCTCGTTATTTTTCCGGATTGCTGACTGCTGACCGCCGACTACTTCCTATGGCAAAGGGACATTCCATTTTTCGGCACACTCGCGAAGTTGCTGGTAGATGGTATCGGGTATATCAATTCCGTTTGCGAGGCGGCGTGCTCGGGTATTTGCTTCAAAATCCCCGGAGACTAACACCTCATCGAAACCGGGGGCAGGCGGTATCGTCTTGATCGCATCTAAAAACGCACGAACCCCTTTTTGGTATTCAGCAAGCGGTGTGAACGCGTTGACATCAATCACCTGCATATAAAGACCGCCCATCTGTCCAGTCTCAATGTTAAATGTTCCCGCCAATCCACCAAGTAGACAGACGAAGAGTGAGAGCGCATAGCCTTTGTGCCTCCCAAAAGCGAGGAGATGTCCACCATCGCGATACTCAGCAGTTTTGACGGTAGGATTTCCGTCTTTGTCAACGACACATCCCTCAGGCAAATCTCGATTTTCACTATCGGCGACGTAGGTTTTGCCGTTTGCGATCATGCTGGTCGCGAAGTCGATGAGGAATGGTCTATCGTCGCCAGTGGGGACACCGATGGCGATCGGGTTCGTGCCGAGTGCGCCAACCGCACCACCGAAGGGGAGGATGCGTCCGCCGCCTTTTGAACCGCCACCGACAGTGATGATTCCAATATACCCTGATTCCGCGGCTTCTTGCGCGTATTCTCCAACTCTGCCAATATGTCCCGTCCGAGTAAGCGTCGCGAAGCAGGTGCGTGCAGTTTTCGCTTTTTCGATCGCACGTCGGACCGCGTAGCGTGCAGTATAGTGCCCAAAACCGTTTCCACCATCAATATGGAGCGTGTTGTCGGTTTCTCGTAGCACATTCGGCTCCGCATCGGAACGGATGCCGCCACCCTCAATCGCGTCAAGGTAGGAGGGAATGCGAAGCACACCGTGCGAATCGTGTCCAGCGAGATTCGCTTTTATCAAAATCTCGGCGACGTTATCGGCGATATGCTGCGGTGTGCCTGCCGCCACAAATAGATTGTTTGTAAATGCCTGAAGATGTCCGGCTTCAAATATGTGCCTTTCCATTTTTTTAATTTTCCTTGCGGTTCGATGAGGTAGGGCTGAATCTTAGCGTGCCTTTCCATATATCCGCCCTCCCATTTCAATAGTGTGCCTTGTCGTCTTCCTCTACAATGTCCTCGCCGATGGAAATTTCGAATTTGTCTGCGCACTCTTGAAGTTGATTGTAGATGGTGTCGGGTATCTCAATCCCTTCCACTAACCGCTGTGTGCGGAATTGGTGTTCAAAATCACCAGGGACTAATACCTCATCAAAGCCCGGTGCGGGTGGTGTGGATTTGATGCCGTCTAAGAAGGCACGCACGCCTTTCTGGTATTCCTCAACGGGTGTAAAGGCGTTGACATCGATGGCTTGCATGAAAGTGCCGTTCATTGTGCCCTGCTCTACATCATAAGTCCCTGCCAATCCACCGAGGAGACAAGTGAACATAGCGAGTGCGTAGCCTTTATGTTTCCCGAATGCGAGGAGCGAACCGCCATCGTAGAAGTCAGCGGGCTTGACGCTCGGCATCCCGTTTTTATCAAGGATACAGCCCTCCGGTAAGTCGATGCCTTTGCTTCGTGCGACCTGTATCTTACCTTCGGCAACCATACTCGTGGCATAGTCAACGATAAACGGACTGTCATCACCGGTCGGCACACCGATGGCGATCGGGTTCGTCCCGAAAGCACCTTCTGCACCGCCAAAAGGCACGGTAGGTCCTCTGCCTCTGCCGCCGCCACCGGTGGTAACAATTGAGATACATCCGGCTCTCGCTGCCGCTTCCGCATACTCACCCAGACGTCCAATATGTCCGGTATTGATGATGCTAACAGAGCAGGAGACAGCGGTTTTTGCCTTCTCAATGGCTTTACTGATTGACCAGCGAGAGACGTAATGTCCGAAGCCGCGTTGTCCATCAACGCGTAAGGTATTCGGGGTTTCTGCAAGAACTTTGGGTTCCGCAGCAGGATCCAGTTGTTCGGATTCGATGCCGCGTAGATAAGCAGGGACACGCAGCACGCCGTGTGAATCGTGACCCGCGAGATTGGCATTGACAAGGATTTCGGAGACATCCTCTGCGATGTGCCGCGATGCACCGGCGGCGACGAAGATATTGCGTGCAATAGCGTGCAGGTGTGCTGCCTGAAGTAGATGCGTTTTTTCCATTTTTTTAATTTTCCTTGCGGTTCGTTGAGATGGGTTGGTCGTTCAAGTTGATTGCCGTAGAGTCGCCCTCCATTTCATTACGGGCTTGCGATTTCTGGCTCTCTTATTTTTTATATTTTATACGATCCGCTTTTTTTGTCAATATCAAAAATGGCGATCAGCAGGGCTATTTAGTTCTTCTGTAGGAGGGGGGAAACACCCCAGCAAAAACCCTCCGATTCCTGTAGGAAACACCCCAGCAAAAACACTCTTACTGACGGCTGATGGCTGATTGCCGATGGTTTCCGACAACCATTCATGCCATTTCAACGAGGGTACCTAATCCTTTGGCTTCCGCCTCTGAGAGTACCACGGCTCCTGCGACCGCATCTTGCACCGCCACGCCAACCGATTTGAAGAACGTGATTTCGTCGTTTGATTGGCGTCCCTGCTTGTCGCCTTTGACGATTTCTCCGATTTCAGCGTCGATTTCAGCGTTGGGAATAATCAGGTCTCCTGCCTCTTCTAAGCAAGCTTCCCGTGAATCGACGACGATTCGGTCTGCCCTTCTTATCGTCGTTGTGTCGACTTCCCTTTTTTTCGGAACAAACGTACCAACGGCTGTAATGTGTGTCCCCGGTTGTAAGGCATTTCCATCGAAAAGTGGGGTCGCTGATGTTGTCGCACAGATAACGATATCTGCGTCCGCTACGACCTGTTGAGAATTCAGAGCGAGATTGATGTCCGGAGCATCTGTCCACGTTGTGATCTCAGTGGCGAGTTGTTGTGCTGAGGTTTTTGTGCGACTGATGAGATTAACGCGTTTGATGTCTCTGACCGCCATCACTGCCTGCAGTTGTGCTCTCGCCTGTACGCCTGCTCCGAATAAACCAACCGTTTTCGCGTCCTTTCGGGCAAGAAGATCCGCCGCCACACCACCACCGGCTCCCGTTCGGATAGCGGTGAGACTGCTGCCGTCCATGATTGCTTTTGGGAGTCCTGTCGCTGGGTCGAGCACCAAAACTGTCGCGGTGATGCGGGGCAAGTCGAGGTTTGGATTATCGTCATAAACCGAGACGACTTTGATACCGAACTCACTGCGCTCAGGCAGATGCGCAGGCATTAGAAGCGTGACCCCTTTGTCAGTGGAGATGTGTTGCCGTGGCGGTGCGGTCACTTTGCCTGCTGAAAGTTGACCGTAGGCGTGCCGCATCGCATCAATGGCTTTGGGCATCGGCAAGGCTGCTCGGACATCAGCGGCAGAAAGGATTCTAATACGCATTCGATTACTCCACATGAACGACCGCTTCACCTAACACATCCATATCAGGAGTGATTCCCAAGCCCGGTTGCGTTGAGGCTGCCATCCTGCCCTTGGTGCGTTGCGGTGCACCTTCCGCTGTGCTGACGGTGACGTAGCTGTTGAAATCTGTCGCCGTGAAGAGGAACGCTGTCGGTGTACTGTGCGCGAGATGGGCAATGGCGGCGGTTGTAATATCGCCACCCCAGCTGTCTTCAATGGTCATCGCTATTCCGAGTTCAACGCATAGGTCTCTCGCGAGTTTCGCTTTGGTCAGTCCGCCGAATTTGCTTATCTTAATGTTGACGACATCCATCGCCCGATCGGCATGCCCGCGTAACAACGTGTGGATGCTGTCTATCGTCTCGTCAAGCACAAAGGGATGACCTGTCCGCTGACGGATGGCAAGACATTCTTCGTAGGAGAGACAGGGTTGTTCGATATAGACATCCACATCGCTCACGCCTTGGACGACGCGGGCGGCTTCGTGCATCAACCAGCCCGTATTCGCATCCGCAATGAGTACATCTCCGGGATGCATCAGTTCGGCGACTGCTCGGATGCGTTCAATATCGGTGTTCGGATCGCTACCGACTTTTAACTGGAATTTGCGGTATCCTTCCGCACGATAGGTGGCAACTTTCGCCGCCATCTCGTCGGGAGATTGTTGCGAAATCGCACGATAGAGCATGAAATCCGACCCATACCTTCCACCGAGAAGCGTACAAACCGCTTGGTTTGCGATCTTGCCGAGAATATCCCAACACGCGATGTCGATTGCTGATTTCACGTATGGATGTCCCTTGAGGGCAATGTCCATGCGTTGGTTGAGCGGAAGTAGTTGTGTCGGATCTTCGCCAATGAGGTGCGGACCGAGCTCGGTGATGCCGGTACGGGTGCCTGCGGCGTAAGCGGGGAGATAGAACGGTCCCAGAGGACACACCTCACCGTAGCCGGTGATGCCTTCGTCGGTTTCAATCGAGACGATGGTACTGTCAAATACGGATACAGATTTCCCGCCAGACCAGTTGTAACTGCCTTCATAGAGCGGAAGGTCAACTTGATAAGCATTAATACATCGAATTTTCATGTTTTTAATTATACGCCAGGCGTGAAATGACGTGGTTGGTGATTTCCCAATTTTCGCTTGGATTCCGCAAGCACCGTTGTTGCCTGCTCCCGGTATCCCACTAAGTTTTCTTAAGCTTTCTATGTATTGAATATTCATAATAACATGTTTGACAAAAACCGTCAAGGAGGGATTTGTGGATCCGTGGCGGAAAAGCATGGGGATGTGGGAAGCATAGGAAAGGTAGGTTGGGTTGAACGAATAGGACCAGAGTGTTGGTAATTCAAAAAATCGCGTCGTTTCCATGCAACTTCTATTCCAGAGATACCGAGAGAAACCCAACACTGTTCGTATGAGGATTCGGGAATCTGGAGGTATAAAGTTGGGTTTCACTTCATCCTTGATGGAGTATAATGGCTATGAGGTTAATGTGCATTTGGAATGTTGGCATCGCACTTTTCAGTGTCGTTCAACCCAACCTACAGGCTAAATCGGCACTTAATGAGTTGAGCGAGAATGAATCTAACAAATAACTATTTGAAACCACCGATCTGCGCAGCGGCAGGTGGGCGCGTCGGAAGTGCTTTCTTCATTAACACAGACTCAGGAATATAGTCGGAGTAATCGGAAATCGAGCCGTGTGTCAATGCATACACGACAACGTTTGTCATGAAACGAAAGACACCCGGTGAATAGTGAACACTCCGCGTCGGGTAGCTGACGGTCTCCATCGCGCACATGTAATCACGACGGACAACGATAACCGCTAATTTCTCACCAACGGAGACACCTTCGAGAAAATTCCGTTTCGGCGGACGGGTACCCCACCAGAAGATGTCGAAACCGACAGGGGGACCCCCATTGCGTAGAAGTTATTATAGACTTCGTGGTTGTTAGAGATCCGTTCGACGTGGTATTCGGGCATGACGTAGCGCATCTGTGAGAGGAAGAGCCAAACCATCGCCTGTGCAGGGGCGTTCACACCACAATCATCAAAGACGAGGAATCCACCTTTTTCAACGAGATACCGACGCATGCCAGCGGCTTCAGACTCGCTGAGGCGACCATCTATTCTACCGGTACCATGCTTCCATCCAAACATCTTCCGAGAACGGACGAGTCCCGGATCATGCCCTGTCATAAAGGCGAGCGGCGTTTTGAAGAGGTTGGCATCGTTGAGTTTCACGGCACCGCCCTCAACATTCATATCGGTTTTGATTTCGGTCCGCTCGTTGAGCCATTGCGTCAAGGCATTAAGCGCAGAAGCGTCCGCCCACCAGTCAGAGAGGGTGTGTCGGATGCGTGTAAAACGGAATACGCCTTGGATATCCCTACCTTTGCCAATCACGCGTCCGCCCGGTTCCCCCTTAGGGAGCGGTCGGACGGTATACTTAGAGAGCGTAACGTTTTCAACGACATCGCCAAGCGCGTCGGGCGCGGCACCGACGTTCTCAACCATTGCAAGACCTGGCGGGTGTTCAAGAGGAACCTGCAACTGTCCAGCAATACCGCGGCTGACGTTTCTCATTCGAGCGGAAGGGGTTGTTACCACAGGGGCAGAGAATGCCAGAGCCTCAGGAGCATCTAACACTAACAAATTACCGTGTATCACATCTGTTGGCACCCTCGAATGCAAGGGGACTACTCTTGGACGTTTGAATCTATTGGTGGTTTTACTTTGACGGTTTGGCGTGAAAATTTGAGGACTGTCTTCGGTTGAAATCGAGGCTCGCGGCGAAATATAGTCTCCATACGCGGTTGCACCTGAATCTGTTCAATGACAGTGTTTTGCATTGGAACAGTCGGCTTAATATCAGGTTCCACCACAAACGTCACTACTTTAGGCTTCGGTCGTTCCTTCGGTTGGAGGATTTCGATACCTATCAAATCTTTAAACTCTCTTGTCTGTCCGAGTAGATAGATGCCGACAACGAAAGCAATAATAGCATGAAACACCAATGCCATCATTAAAGCCTGTGAGGTTACTTTTCCGTTCATTTGCTTTTACCTCCAAAATATAAAAATTGTTGATATGGAGGTAGCAGCAATTTTCGTGCCAACGCTAAATACGCCGAATTTGCAGGAGATGCGTAGATTCAACGGGATAATCTGTCCAAAAAATGAACAGTTGTATTTTTAAACTGCACAAAGTGGAATCCGTTCAAGCGTCATGCCGAAAATCACAGGTAGATAAATGGACAATCTTTAGCCCCGTAGGGGCGGCATCTCTGTAGAACTACCCTCTATACAGGGTTCGCATTTGCTCGATGACCTTCGGTAATTTGGCGATGACCTCATCGATCTCGGCTTCAGTCGTATTTCTGCCCAGAGAAAAACGCACAGTCCCTTGTGCCAAACGCGGGGGTAAGCCAAGTGCGGCGAGGACGTGTGATGGTTCCATAGAGCCAGAGGTACACGCTGAACCCGTTGAGACACAGATGCCCTCCATGTCCAAACGTAAAATGAGGCTTTCACCCTCCACCGATTCAAACGAAACATTGAGAGTACCGGGGGCGCAGTGGTCGGGATGTCCGTTATAGTGCAGGCGATCAATATGTGCATCCAAGCCTTCGCGAAGTCTTTGGGTTAAAGCGTCAAGGTGTTGCGCGTAGGTGTTCTGCTCCTGTTTCGCAAGATCAGCAGCAATGCCTAAGCCGACAATGGCAGGGACGTTCTCAGATCCGGCGCGTCGGTTGCGTTCATGTGCTCCCCCGTGAATGAGGTTTGCGAGTCGCGTGCCGCGGCGGATATAGAGGACACCGATCCCTTTGGGCGCGTAAATCTTATGCCCAGAAAACGTGAGGAGATTCACACCGAGTTCTTGAACGTTCATCTCCAATTTGCCAACTGATTGCACGGCGTCGGTGTGGAGAGGGATCTCGTGTTCCTGCGCGATCTCGCATATCTCTTCGAGGGGTTGGACAGTGCCGTTCTCGTTGTTGACGTGCATAATAGAGATCAGAACTGTCGTATCGCGGATCGCTTCACGCAGTTGTTCGATACGAATCCGTCCGTATCTATCTACAGGGAGATAGGTTACCTCGAAACCGCGTTGCTCCAGATATTGACACGTATGCAAGACGGCATGATGCTCTACAGAGGAAGTGATGATATGATTACCTTTACCCCGACTCTTTTCCAGTTCAGCTAATCCTTTAATGGCGTGGTTGTCTGCTTCGGTACCACTGCCGGTGAAAACAATCTCACTCGGACTTTTGGCACCGATGAGGTCGGCGACCTGCTCGCGTGCGGTGTCAATCGCGGTGCGTGCTTCGCGTCCATAGGCGTGAATGCTGGAACCGTTACCGAATGCCTCGGTGAGATACGGCATGATTGCGTCCCTAACTTCGGGGCGGAGTGGCGTTGTGGCGTTGTAGTCTAAATAGATGCGTTGCATATCTTTCGTCCATCTTGCTATTTGAAGTGCTTATTCGTACGTGCGGTGATTCCAAAAAGTTATCCGATTCGGATTAATTTTGATATCTGGTACGGAATCGCGCCCGCGGACTTGCCTATTCTCACCTAAGAAGGAGAGGTTGAGTGTATGCGTGCCAGTGGGAAGTGGCATCCGCACCATAAAAATCTGGTTCGGAAGCGTTTGCCAAGAACGGGTGTCCGCCTGTTCCGTCACAACCCCAGCAAGGTTTACAAGCAACCCCAAGGCTTCATTTTCCTTGTTTGCCTTTCGGTAGATCAAATATTTGCCTACAGCCCGGACTAAGGTTCGCAAGAGAATCCCAGTCCGCTGCGCATTAAAGGTTTCTATTGCGATGGTCTCTACATCTCCTACAAGCACACCGTTCGATTTTGCCGCTCCGGCTGCAACTTCGATCCCTGAGAGAAGCGGGCGATTGGAGTCAATTTTCGGGATCGCGACGCGTAAGAGATATTCCAATTCCACCTCTTTATAGGTCCTGCCGGCGCGTCCCATAAGCGTCGGTACAAACTTTTCATCGTCCACATCGTCTGTTTTCAGGATCGGAAACGTCAAAGCGTCCTCACCTTTCGGTGGAACGTAGCCGCTTTCATAAAAAAGAATCAGTTCACCGGTGTTTTCAGGACGCGCGGAAAACTCGCCATACTGTTCCTGATAACGCTCCAGCTCATCAATAAAACCGAGTTTACGTGCCAACCGGACCAGCGAACGACCGATGTCCTCAGGCATCTCTACGCCGGTTTTCTCCGAGGCGTTTCGGTAGTATTCTGCCGCCTGTTTGTAAGAGATATAAGCGTCATTCCATTCACCGGTGGCTTCAAAGAGAACACCGGAGAGGTATGCCAAAAAACCCGCTCCGAAGAAATCATAATCCTCGTCTTCACCCTTGAAATAGTTGATGAGAGCCGTGGCGCGGCGACATTCTACCAGCGCACCGTCTAATTGACCTTGATAGACATAATTGAGTGCCCGATAATAGTGGCTCAGAAGTCGTTCATATCGGGTCCCAGAATATGGACGCAATTTGTCGGAGGTGACCAGTGAACCTGCTTCTTTTGAAAGGCTTTTGGTATAACGGTCCTCAGCGATGTCTTCTGCTTGATCGAACGCCGTGTTGCTTTCTGGGAAGTGGTTGGCGTAATGGGCGACCAATCCTAATTCAAACAGGAACGGGATGTCAGGCTTTTTTGGGGCATTTTTCTGAAGATTCGTATAGGCTTTTTCTGGTTCTCCCGCCTCCAATGCGATTTGGAGGTCTTGCATCTTATAACCGCCACATCCGATTATCAGACAAGTAATGAGCAGAAAGGGGAATATTTTAATCATTGATTTCCGTGAGTCTTGAAAAATCGCGGTGGGCAGGCACGGGGACCCGCCCAAACGGTCGTATCGGGAGCGTCCTACATTTTAAACTTGTCACGTCCGACAAACTTTTTGATTTTCTTGTTACCGATCCAAATCTTCTCGTTGGTTTCGATGTTCGTCAACGTCAGATCTGTCTGATAAAAGATGACTTGGTCTCCCCCTTCACGGTCTTCAATGGTGTTGATTTCGCCGGTCATCATGTAATCAGCACCGAGTTCGCGTCCCATCCTTTTAACGGTTTCGATTGCGGCGAATTCGCCCTGGTCGGCACGTTCTTCGCGGATTTCGCCGCGCTCACTTGAACTTGAGACGGTCCGCACTTTTCCAGAGTTGATGAATGCACGCTCAATGTCGGTGATAAACGTAGCGACAGGGATATGTTCCATACTCTTGTTGCGGATGCCGCCGACGATCACAACCGGTTTTGCGCCGCTGTTTATACCGTGATCATTGATCCAAGGGTGTGTTAGGCAGTCCTGAATGATGTCATCAGCGACCATACGCGAATCGGTATCGTTCCAACGTCCAGACAGATCGATTGTGGTATCGGCATCAACGCGGGTGACCTGTTTAGAGGAACTGCAACTGCTGAAAGTTGTGATCCCAACGAGGATAACGCAAATTGTAAGACTATATATGAAAGGCTTGACTGTCAAAATTTTATACATTCGGTATGCTCCTTTTTTATTCTTGTCGGCTCTCAGTTGATGGTTAAAGTTAGTTATCGGTTAAAGAGGAAGCTCTTGTAACCGATAACTGATAACTGAAAGCCTGCGCAGCAGGCGAACCGACAACCAATTAAAAGTCTAAGTCGGCTTCTTGAACAAATTTATCGACGAAGGTATCAAGTGCCATCGCACCGATGTCGCCTTCATCTCGGCTGCGGACACTGACTGTGCGGTTTTCCTGTTCACGTCCACCGATAATTAACATGTAGGGGACGCGTTGTAAGCGGGCTTGGCGGATCTTCGCGCCAATCTTATCATCGCTATTGTCCAGTGTGACGCGACCCCCTTTTTGCAACAGGAGTTGTTCGACCTCTCTGCCGTAATCAACAAAGCGTTGACTAATCGTCATCACAACGCACTGTACCGGTGAAAGCCATGTCGGAAATGCCCCGGCGTAATGCTCAATCAGCATCGCGATAAAACGTTCAAAACTCCCACAAATTGCACGGTGGATAACCACAGGGCGCTTTTCAGATCCATCTGGCGCGACGTATATTAAATCAAATCGTTCGGGCAGTTGGAAGTCGAGTTGCACAGTAGCGCACTGAACATCTCGGTTGAGTGAATCCCTAACCTGAAAATCGAGTTTAGGACCGTAGAACGCCGCTTCCCCAGGATCGATGCTGTACTCAATCTGATTGTTTTTCAACACATCTTCAAGGAGGGTTTCGGCGCGGTTCCAGACCGCCACATCACCCATGAACTTCTCAGGATTGCGGGTGCTGAAATCGCATCGGAACGGCAGATCGAAAGTGCCGTAGATGCGTTGGAAGAGTCCAAGGATACGCTCGTATTCATCGGCGATCTGATCTTCTGTGACAAAATTATGGGCATCGTCTTGGCACAGTTGGCGGACACGCGACAAGCCTGTCAACGTCCCCGTGGCTTCATTGCGATGCAACACACCTTGGTCATGCAGGCGATAGGGTAGATCGCGATAACTGTGGCGCGCACTCTTATAGATTAACATGTGTGCGGGACAGTTCATCGGTTTCAAAGCACTCGTCGGTTCGCCATCTTCATTTTCGACGAGGAACATATCGTCTTTAAAATGTTCCCAATGCCCGGAGGTCTGCCAGAGACTGCTATCGTAGATGAGCGGTGTCCGCACCTCCTGATAGCCTTCACTGAGATAGAGTTTCCGAACCTTTTCGGAGAGGAGGTTATAGATGAGTGTGCCTTTGGGAAGCCAGAATGCACTGCCGGGGGATTCGGGATGCATCTGAAAGAGTTCCAACTCGCGTCCGAGTTTACGATGGTCGCGTTTGGCGGCTTCTTCGCGTTGTGTCAAGTATGCCTGAAGGTCGGCTTTGGTCTCCCATGCGGTGCCGTAAATTCGTTGCAACTGCTCACGGTTGCTATCACCGCGCCAATAGGCTCCTGAAACACGGAGCAGTTTGAAATATCGGCATTCGCCTGTTTTTTCAACATGTGGACCCTTGCAAAGGTCCGTGAAATCACCGTTGTGATAGATAGAAACGCCTTCTTCATCGACACCCTCATCGGTCGCACTGACTTCACGATCTGAAATCCCATCAATTAATTCGAGTTTGAATTTCTGGTCGCGTTCACCGAACCATGCACGAGCGTCGTCGTAGGACCACGTCTCTTGCTTGAAAGGCACATTGGATTTAATCATCGCCTTCATGTGTTTTTCGATTTCAGGAAAATCGTCGGGTGTAATCGGGCGTGGCACCTCCATATCGTAGTAGAACTCGTTTTCAATCGGCGGTCCGATTGCGAGTCTAACGGTACGTTCGCCATCTGGGAATAGTTGTTGGACGGCATACGCCATGATGTGCGCGGTTGAATGGCGTAGGCGTTGTAAGTAATCTTCAGGTTGATTGGGTTCACGCATTGCGGTTCACTCTCTATATGTCAATTCGTATAGGTTTCAAAATTGTTCTTAATAGACTTAACGTCTTTTTTTTTACACTGTTTACGAAATAATTTTACACGATTTAAACGGGGAATGCCAATAAAAAAGTGAGACAGGGGGTTTGGTTTTTGTCGGATATATTTGTGGAAGGATGGGCGATGCAGGACTTGAACCTGCGACCTCTTGCATGTCAAGCAAACGCTCTAGCCACCTGAGCTAATCGCCCGTTTGAAAAAAAGAATGGAGGTGGCGGTCGGAATCGAACCGACGAATAAGAGTTTTGCAGACTCTGGCCTTACCACTTGGCTACGCCACCATAAGAAGATGGAGCGGGAGACGAGATTTGAACTCGCGACCTCCACCTTGGCAAGGTGGAGCTCTACCACTGAGCTACTCCCGCAGCATTTTGACAATTCTCACAGAAAAGATTGCGCTTTCAAAAGCATATATAGTTTAATATATTTGCCTTTGAATGTCAAATTAATTTTCTAAAATAGCAAAAATGTGGATTTTTGTCAAAATTTTTGACAACGCTGAGATGCGTAACACATTAAGTCCGGTAGTCGGCGTTGATTCGGATATAGTCGTAGGAATAATCACACGTCCACATCGTTATCTCTGTATCACCAGCGCGCAGGTCGATCGTGATACGTACTGGATCTTCTGCGAACAGTGCGGTGGCTTTTTCTTCATCGTAGCCTGCGCCCATTCCATTTTTGACGAGTCGATAATCGGCGAGCCAGACATCCACCTGATACGGGTCGAATTCCGCCCCCGATTTCCCGATCGCCATCATAATCCGTCCCCAATTCGCATCGTTGGCGAAAATCGCGGTTTTGACGAGCGGTGATTCCGCAACGGCACGCGCTGCTTTTTCGGCATCTCCCCGATTTTTGGCATGTTTTACTATCACTTCAACGAGTTTCGTCGCACCCTCACCATCACGAGCGAGCATCTTCACCAATTCGGTGCAAACGAACTGTAATCCCTCACAAAATGCTTCGTAAGCTTCCCCGTCTGCTGTAATGATGTCGGCGTTTTCCGCATGACCGGTCGCGAGGATCAAGACTGTATCGTTTGTGCTGCGATCGGTGTCAACCGTCAAAAGATTGTATGTATCATCTACGACACGGTTTAGGGCAACCTGG
Source organism: Candidatus Poribacteria bacterium (assembly GCA_965208635.1). Lineage (GTDB taxonomy): Bacteria > Poribacteria > WGA-4E > WGA-4E > WGA-3G > WGA-3G. Next base: position 961,882 of record OZ242349.1, on the reverse strand, counting down.
AGCGTTTCGGTGTCGATCTGGGCATCCGTCGTCAGATAGGAGAGCATCGTCGCCATATTCGGTGCGATCATTCCAGAACCTTTCGCAATCCCGCCGATCCTCACGGGTGTCCCGCCAATTTCGATCTCTACGGCGACAGATTTCGGATGTGTATCCGTTGTCATAATCGCTTCAGCGGCATTGGCACCACCTTCGGTACTGAGTGCACTTGCGGCGGCTTGGATCCCGTATTCGATTTTGTCCATCGGCAATTGCTGTCCAATAACACCGGTAGAGGAGACGAGAACGAGATTTGCGTCTATGCCGAGTTGTTCGGCGGTTGCGGTAGCCATCCGTCGTGCGTTCGCCATACCGACCTCGCCTGTGCATGCGTTCGCGTTCCCGCTATTGACAATAACGGCTTGTGCGCGTCCGTCACTGAGATGCTCGCGGCATACAAGGACGGGTGCGGCGGTGACGCTGTTTTTTGTGAAAACGCCAGCGGCAGCCGCTGGGGCATCGGTGACGATGAGTGCCACGTCCTTCGCGTCAGCGGCTTTAATACCGGCGTGAAGACCTGCTGCGCGGATACCGGACACTGCCGTGATTCCGCCATCTATTTGCTTCATGAAACGCTCCTTGAGGAATAGTGTAGAGGAAATATTATACTATGTTTTGGAGCGAATGTCAAAAGTTAAAACTAAAAAAATAAAAACGAAAACCAAGCCCGCAACAACGGCGCGTGCGACTCGAACACGAAAATCGTAAAAGGACGAAATCTCTGACTTATCCGCAAGGAAAAATTAAAAGCCAAATAAAAGGAAAATATGATATAATTATTCGCAAACACTGAAAAAGACGAGGGAAAAAGATGCACACCATTTTAGAACGCTACCAAAAGACTTTTGCCAAAGATCGAGAAATGTCCGATGCCGCGAATCATCTCTTCCCAGACGGTGTAACGCACGATGGACGTTATATGTCTCCCTTTCCGGTCTATATCACGCGTGCCGATGGCTCGAAGAAATGGGGACTTGATGACAGACAATTTATTGACTATTGGGCGGGACACGGGGCACTCCTCCTCGGACATAATCCCCCGGAGGTTGTGGAAGCGGTAACGACGCAGATGCATCGCGGGACGCACTACGGCGCGTGCCATCCTTTGGAGATGGAATGGGGTTCACTCGTGACGCAACTGATACCGTCAGCGGAACGCGTCCGATTCGTCAGCTCTGGAACAGAGGCGACGCTGATGGCGATCCGGCTCGCGCGCACGTATACAGGTAAAAATAAGGTGCTGAAATTTGCCGGACATTTCCACGGTTGGCATGACAGCGTCATCTTAGGCGCGTATCCACCTTTCGATATGAACGTCCCCGGTATTCCAGAGGAAGTGCGTGAGACAACCCTGTTATGTCCACCGAACGACATTGCTGCCGTTGAGACGCTGTTGAAAACGGATAAAGACATCGCCTGTATCATCCTTGAACCGACGGGGGCATCTTTCGGTACTGTTCCTACGAACGGCACTTTTTTGAAGCAGTTGCGTGAGTTGACAGAAGCACACGGTGTCCTGTTGATTTTCGACGAGGTTATCACAGGATTTCGGGTCTCACCCGGCGGTGCACAAGCATATTACAACGTCACACCCGATATGACGACGCTGGCGAAGATCTTGGCGGGCGGGCTTCCCGGTGGTGCGCTTGCCGGCAAAACGGAGGTGCTTGAACTCATTTCGATGAAATCGGAGCGCGAAGGGTTAAAAATGCCGCATCCCGGTACCTTTAATGCGAATCCACTCTCCGCCGCCGCGGGTATTGCAATGCTCAACTTGGTCAAGACAGGTGAACCGAATAAACGAGCAAACCAGACCGCAGCACGTCTGCGCACCGAACTGAACGCTGTTATTGATGACTATGAACTCGATTGGGTCGTTTACGGCGAGTTTTCAGGGATTAGATTGCTCGTCGGACACGGTGAAAAGGGGATGCCTACTTCAGATTTCGATCCATACACATGGGATTACCGGAAACTGAAAGGGAGTAACGATGCCGACATGCTGATGCGTCTCCGGTGTGGTCTACTGCTCAACGGGATCGATCTCGCCAGTAATGGCGGAATGGCGACCGCGGCGCACACGCAAGAAGACATTACGGAGACAGTCTCGGCGTTTGCGCAGACACTTGAATGGATGAAGGCGGAAAAGGCGTTGTGAGAGTAGTCTACAACTGTGTTCTGATTCTGGTAGGTGCGGTTTCCAACCGCACCATCGTCCGAAAAAATACTTATTAATGCGCACAAATTTTACGACATTAGGACTTACGCAGGCTGCTCTTTTGTAGCACAAACTTTTAGTTTGTGTCAGCAGACATCTGTTTTTTCGAGAATCCCTATCTAACAAAGCGTGCTACGGTTGAAATTGCGTAATTCCTGTACATTTTACACAGAGGAGAATGGATGAAAACAATTACGTATCGCGACGCGCTCAAGGAAGCACTCGTAGAGGAAATGGAGCGCGATGATGCCGTCTTTCTGATGGGTGAGGATATCGCTGAATACGGCGGTGCCTATAAAGTGACAGACGGACTGTTCCAAGAATTCGGAAAAGACCGAATCCGAAACACGCCGATCTCGGAAGCCGCTATCATCGGGACTGCGCTCGGCGCGGCGGTTACAGGCATGCGTCCCGTTGCGGAGTTGATGTACATCGACTTCACAGCCGTAGGCATGGACCAAATCGTGAACCAAGTCGCCAAGATCCGTTATATGGTGGGTGGGCAGTTGGATGTGCCGCTCGTGATTCGGACGCAGGGCGGTGCGGGTCGGTCCTCTGCGGCGCAACACGCACAGAGTCTTGAGGCGTGGTTCGTGCATATCCCAGGACTGCTCGTCGTGATGCCCTCTACCCCCTACGATGCGAAAGGTTTACTGAAAACAGCCATTCGGGACGACAACCCGATTATGTTTATTGAACACAAACTGCTCTACACGGAGGAGGGTGAGATTCCCGACGAAGAGTATACCATTCCGTTGGGTGTAGCAGATGTCAAACGTGAGGGTGAAGACATTACGATTCTCGCGACATCACGGATGGTCTTAAACGCGCTTATCGCCGCGGATACACTCGCGGCTGAAGGTATCTCTGCTGAAATTATTGATCCACGGACATTGATGCCGCTCGACAAAGATAGTATTCTCGACTCTGTTAGGAAAACGAATCGGTTGCTGATCGCACACGAGGCGGTCGGCAGGGCAGGATTCGGTGCGGAAATCGCTGCGCTCGTCGTGCGGGAGGCGTTTGATTATCTCGATGCACCAATTGAGCGGGTCGCCGCGGCACCGGTACCTGTTCCCTTCGCGCCGGTGATGGAAAATTTCGTTATCCCGAATGCGGAGCAGATTGCGGATGCGGCACGGAAACTCGTGCGTTATGAAATATAATGCTTCGTCAACCTTGAGTTGAGGGGCTGTTTGTAGTAGTGCGATTTATCGCACGTTCCAAATGGGAAACCATAAAGGGTTTCCCTACTACAAACGAAAGCAGATAGCCACAATTTGAAACTCGATAAAGCAATAGGTCTCAGGATGCGTTGGGTTTCACTCTGTCCTTACGTATATCCCTTACGATATATACGACAGTGTATTGGATTTGACCTGTATCTGGGATATTAACATTGGGCTTATCAGTTCCGTTCAACCCAACCTACAGGAAACTACAACGTTTCAGACGTTGTGCCTCCTGATTTTTCAACCTTCTCCAACTTCTGATACATCCGCGTCAAACCGAAAACGATCGGTCCCCACAACACCGCCACCACCATAGCCGTGATGGAATAGGCAACACCCGCAATCGCTCCAACGCCTAATCTCACCAATTCAATCACACCGGCACTCCCACCCTTCGAGAAACGGTATCCAAACGAATCGATAACCTGCTTCGCGCGATAGCGTGAATCGTAAGAGAGCGGCATGTAGAACAATTCCTTCCCTGCCCGAAAAAGCGAGTAGTCTAAGGCTTTAAAAATCACGTATGCCGCTGTTCCGGTTCGGAGTGAGGGGGAAACCGTCAGGACAAAACTGCTAACAAAGTGAACTATCGGGATAGTGAGGTGAATATAACGAAGTGCGATGAATCTGAGCGCGAGTGGCACAGCCAATAGTTGCAAAATGCCCGCCGCCAATCCGAGGTTTCCATAGACCGAACCGAAGAAGGCAGTCCGCGTATCCGTATCGGGTCGCTCCATTTCAGCCAATATATTGAACCGCAGATCCAGCACAGTGGACACTATTTGCGTGCTTATAATCAACACTCCGATAAAAATCAGGTATCTGGAACGAAAGAGCGTTTTTATGCCGATGTGTCCGAGCCTGCCACCAGCCTCTTCCGTACTCGGTTTGGGTTCGCCACCAAACTTGTAGGCAAGGACCCCGAGAGCCGCCGTTGGTACGAGGGACCCTGCTGTGAATAGCAATAACGCTTCAGTGCCTAACACAGGTGCCAATTTGCTCACAAGTGTCCCACCGAGAAACGAACCAATGGATGCAACGGCACAGAAAGGTCCGTTAATACGTTTCGCCTGTTCAGTCGTTAGCACGCTGTTCACAAACGACCAGAACTGCTCGATGACTATCACAATATATGCTTCGCGGAATACATAGATGATCGCCGCGGCGAAACTCATACCGCGGGAGAGTGCAGCGTAGCATCCGAGAATTAGGATCGCAGAAAAAAGCGAGGTGATTGTCAAAGCACGTGTTGCCCCCTGCCACGAGAGCAGACGACCGTAGCAGTACAGCATCACGATCATGCTCGGCGGAACTGCCACCATACCGCGCGTGAGATACTCTGCACCGTACGCCTCGATAAACAGCGAGGAGGACACGGAACGGATAAACTCATAACCGAATAGCACAAAACAGGCGGCACTACTGATTGAAATCGCCGCGAAGATAAGTTGTCGTGGAAACATTATGTAAGATTGCCTCTCAAGCAATTTTTATCTTTTTCGGTGTCAAGACCCCATCCTTTAGGTTGCGGGATGTAGACACCGCCCTCTTGGGAAGGACCAAAGCGTTTTTTTGAAAAAACACTTGACATTTTTAGTAAAATATGGTTTAATAGATATATCAAGTTGGACCGACAGTTTCAGCAGAATCGCAAGGTTCTGTGTCGGTCCCATCCACTGAAACGGGGTTAAAGACTTGATACTTGATATACCATGAAAACCTATAAGTATAAGTTCAGCAGTCAATCGAATACCATCCGCATTGGTAACTTGCTTGACGATATGTGGCAAGTGCATGAGTATTTCCATAAGTGGCAGCGTCAACGCTATAAACACGGGCTGCGGTATGCCAACTATAACGCCATGTCCGCACACCTTACCGATTTGAAACGGACGACTCACCCGCATTGGAACGCTTTGCCGAGTCAAGCGATTCAAGAGGAGTTGAGACGGATTGACGCAGCGTATCAGCGATTTCTCAAAAAACTTGGGGGTAGACCGAAAATCAAAAAACGACATAAGTTCAAGTCTATCACCTTTCCTGGACACGCCGGGTGGTCTCTGAAGAACAATCGTATTACGCTGACTTTCCGTAGGTGGAATCCTCAGACATGCAAATGGAGTTTTGATAAAGTTCCTTACACTTTTCATAAACACCGCCAATGGCATGGGATTCTCAGTCGTATTACGATTAAGCGTGATAGTTGCGGGGACTATTGGCTTTACATCCTAACAACCTACACAGATTTTAGACCGCTGCCGACAACAGGTCAAAGCGTTGGGGCAGACAATGTAATACAAGGAATGGATTTGGTCTATTCCCAGACCAAATCCGGCATGAAAGACGCGTATTTGACACTGAGCACGGGTGAGAAGAAGCAACACCCACAACCTTTGAAATCTAACTTGAAGAAACTTCGGAGTCTCAACAAAGACTTGAGTCGTAAACAAAAAGGTTCTCATGGCTGGTGGCGGTGTGTGAGACACATCGCACGTCTCTATCGGAAAATCAGAAACCAACGCAAAGACTTTCAGTGGCAACTTGCTTCTGAACTTTGTAAGAGATTCGACACCATCGCTATTGAAACCTTGAACCTTGCGGGTATGAAACGACTTTGGGGACGCAAGGTTTCCGACCTCGCCTTCTATCAGTTTGTTGAGATATTGAAGTATAAGTGTCAAAAACATAAGCGTGAGTTGCGTCAAGTTGGTCAATGGATGGCTACAACCAAACCGTGTAGCGACTGCGGTTTTCATAACGAAAACCTAACATTGAAAGATAGGCAGTGGACATGCCCTGAATGTGGCTCACACCACGATAGGGACATCAATGCTGCGATAAACATATTGCGGGCAGGGATAGCCGTTACCTAACGATATGCCTGTAAGATTCTACAGGGAAACGCCCGCAGGTGGAGACAGCGTAAGACGGTAGACCTTCGGGGAAACCGCTATTGTCTACGAAACCGAAGCCCCAACCTTTAGGTTGTGGGTGCTATCACCGCTCTGGAATGCTGTCTTCATCTGGACGAGGGTTATGCACCCAATGCCCACTCGGATCGCTGCCTCTGGCGACAATTGCCCGTCGGTTCCAGTCGTTTGCGGCGCGGACCTCAGGCGGTACGAACCGCATCGTCAACCCACAACGCCTTCGATCTGAGGTGTTCGGTTCGGAACCGTGCAATAGCAGGTCCGAATGTAGAGACATCTGCCCGGCTTTCATCTCAAATGGGAACGGCGCGTCCCCATATTGCGTAGCCCCATGCACCGTCTGACCCAGCACATTCTTTTCCTCAGCGGTGCTCGGTTCAAATGCGATTTGCCCGTGCAGGTGCGATTTTGGAATAACGGTCATTGCACCGTTCTCGACCTCGGCATCGTCAATCGCAAGCCATACGGTAACGGTTTTACTTGGGGAGAGGGGCCAATAGGAGGCGTCCTGATGCCAACTCACCTGTTTTACATCGCCTGGTAATTTGCAAAAGTAGTGCGTTCCCCAACAGATGAGCGTTTCACCGAGTAGATCTTGCACGTAATCGAGAATTCTGCCTTCAGTAATCAGATCGTGGATACCGGGACAGGTGGTATGCCATCCGTTGATGGAATAACTATTCATTCCTGCTGCCAATGCCTTCTCCATGAGCTGATCGAAATAGGCGCGGTGTTCCGCCATCTCCGCTTCAGAAAAGACATCCAAGGGCGAAATAAAACCCCTTTCATTGAAGTGTTCGATTTGGGTATGCGTTAGGATCGATGGATCCTCGTTTTCAACGGGAAAAAACTGAAGTGTTCGATTGAGTTCCGGCATTGCATCCGTGATTGGCATCTGAGCGTCCTCTTTTCTCCACGTAGGTTAGGAGTTTATCACTCTTCCCGCCAAGACCCCATGCTTTAGCTTGCGGGATGTAGGCGGGCGTTGAGTTTGTCGTTCAAGAAACATTTGATAAACACGAAAAAATGTGGTATACTTAATACTATCACATTGGCAGACATAACGAGCGTAATCGCAAGGTTACGTGTCTGCCTACCCACTCGTTAGGGGTTAAGGGTGTGATGTGTGATATACCATGAAAACCTTTAAGTATAAGTTTGGCGATCAATCGAATACAATCCGCATTGGCAACCTGCTTGACGACCTGTGGCAAGTGCATGAATACTTCCATAAATGGCAGCGTCAACGCTATAAAGACGGATTGCCGTATGCCAACTACAATGCCATGTCCGCACATTTGACGAACTTGAAACGGACGACACACCCGCATTGGAAAGCCTTGCCGAGTCAAGCGATACAAGAGGAGTTGCGGCGCATTGATAAGGCATATATCCGATTTTTCAAAAAACTTGGGGGTAGACCGAAAATCAAGAAACGCCATAAGTTTAAATCCTTCACACTCAAACAAGTGGGTTGGTCTCTGAAAGACAATCGCCTCACCCTCAATTTCAGAAAATGGGACGCTGGTAAATGGCGACATGATAAAGTTGCTTATACGTTCCATAAGCACCGTGAGTTTGAAGGCACTATCCGCCGTATCACGATAAAGCGTGACGCGTGCGGTGATTATTGGCTCTACATACTCACGGACTTTGTAGAAACGAAACCGCTGCCAACAACGGGTAAGAGTGTTGGGGCAGACTTCGGTATGAAAGAGGCGTACTTGACACTCAGCACGGGTGAGAAGAAACAACACCCACAACCTTTGAAATCTAACTTGAAGAAACTTCGGAGCCTCAACAAAGCCTTGAGTCGTAAGCAAAAAGGTTCTAAGGGTTGGTGGCGGTGTGTGCGACACATCGCACGCCTGTATCGGAAGATCAGCAACCAACGCCAAGACTTCCATTGGCAATTGGCAAGCGACCTTTGTAAGTCTTTTGACACGATTGCCATTGAAACCTTGAACCTTTCGGGCATGAAACGTCTTTGGGGTCGTAAAGTTTCCGACCTCGCCTTTTACCAGTTTGTTGAGATATTGCGATATAAGTGTCAAAAACATGGGCGTAAATTGCTCCAAGTCGGTCAGTGGACGGCTACAACGAAACCGTGTAGCGATTGTGGGTTTCATAACGAAATCCTAACTCTCTGTGATAGGCAGTGGATATGTCCTGAGTGTGGTTCACACCACGATAGAGACATTAACGCTGCGATAAACATATTGCGGGCAGGGATAGCCACAACCTAAATGTGATATGCCTGAGACTCGCTTCAGCGTTTCAGGGAAATGCCCGCAGGTGGAGCAGACGTAAGACGTTCAACCGCTGGAAGAATGCTAACTGCTACGAAGCCGAAGCCCCAACCTTTAGGTTGTGGGTGCTATCACTGTTTCCTGTTCGCTACTGAATTCGAAGGTCTGCTTTCAATTGTCCCCAGCGAGTCGCGAGTTTGCCATTCGGTTCGACAGCGAAGGCGGGGATCTCCTCTCCGTCGATCATCAGATTGTCGTAATGGGCGTTCGCCTCATACGTGATGAAACCGATGCGTCCACTGTCACGAAATTTCGCATCATCATCACCCTCGAACAGGAGTTCATCATCGATAAGACATTCGTAATCGTGTCCCTCTGCGACAACCTTAAGACGATAGGTTTCGCCGACTTCCGGTTCAAGGGGTAAGGGAGTGGCGATGTGATCCCATTGATTCTCTCTCCATCGGGAGAATTGGCATTTGTGCTGGTCCGTACGAATCCAGAATCGCATGCCGTTATCTCCATCGGCATCCGCACGGATTAGCAAACCCGCCGCGTTCACCCCCACGTCTTTCACCAGCGTCAGGTCCACCTCAATAGTGTAATCCGTCCAGTCTTCATCACCGAACATCGTCTTGGCGTACTGTCCGCCAGAGGTCTCGGCATAGGCATCCTTCACAATCTTCCATTCGCCACTGACATCGTTCCAGCCATCGGGGAGTCCATTATCGAAATTTTCCTGCCATACGCCCGCCGAAGCAACAGAAGTCAATATCGTGACTATGAATATGACAGGTACGGTATATGGATAGCGCATCGGATCCTCCGGTCTATCAGACCATCATTCTGAAAATCCTGACTCAGACAACTAAACGTCAACAACCAATAATTATATCTATATCAACCGATGAGTCAAGTTAAACCTGTGAAAAATGGAGTCATTTAGTCCGCTGTTATAATCCGATATATTTCACAAAGAGTGCTGTAGGAGGGATCTCCGAATCCCGACATACGCCTATAGGAACGCCTGCCAGGGCGCGCCTGCTTACAAAAATGGGTAGAAAACGGGTGTGTAAAGTTTTTGAGACTAAATGCGTCACGCCGTTTCTAATGCTTTGGACATAGCACCCCGCATGAGGTTAAATAAATAAATTAGGTAATTGACGGGCAATAAATTGCCCTACTACAAACGGGGCCGCTCGTAGTCGTGCGATTTATCGCACGTTGAGAAATTACCCGATTAAATTCTTAATCTTCATCTGGGGTGCGAGAGGGGGTCTCCGTCTCTTCTATAGACATATTGCTCCGCTGGAGCAAGGAGGTATCTTTACAAATGAACATTTCTTCACGCCAGCGGCGTGGTATGTCTATAGAAATTAGGATTCTCCAGAGTCACACTCCAGCGGAGTGCTGCCAAAATATTTACACACCCGTAGAAAACCGAAGACTTGACATGAAAGAGGACGTATGATAAGATGCAACACTGAACTTTGTTATGTTATGCCATGTGAACCTAAATTTTGAACAAAAGAACAGACATCTCTACAAAGACCTACCTATTAGATAAACACTAAGCAAATGGACGAAAAACGAGCGAGTGGACGCTACTATACACGCGGAAATCCGTTTCAGTTGGAACCCTTCCAGACGTGGGCGAAAGTCTCCAATTTAGAACAGCGGATGGTTTTAGAACCCTTTGCTGGCGCGAAGGACATTCCACGGTTGATTGATGCATCGCGTCTGCCGTGCCGAGATTGGGCATTTTTTGACATCGAACCGGGTGCGAAAGGGATCGTGCAACGCGATACACTCGCCGATTTTCCCAAGGGGTTCGATGTCTGCATCACCAATCCGCCGTGGCTGGCGCGTAACTCGGCAACGCGCCGCGGCTTACCTTTCCCGGAAGCGACCCGTTACGATGATCTCTACAAATACGCACTTGAGCAGTGCTTGACGCATTGTGGATGGATCGCCGCAATTATTCCAGAGGCGTTCATTCGGAGCGGTCTATTTCTGGAACGGCTGTGCGATTTCATCTCTTTAGTCCCACAAGAACAAGATAAGACAAATTATCCCCCTGATAAGGGGGACAGGGGGGGTTCGGTTATGTTTGAGGACACCGAACATCCCGTAGGACTCGCCCTGTTTGCACCGGATGCCACATCGGACGTTAGAATCTGGCGCAACAATCGGTTTCTCGGCACCATGCGTGAACTCCGCAGACACCTTCCACAACCCTCCTCCAATCGTAACATTGTGTTCAACGACCCAGAGGGAAACCTTGGACTCATCGCTATAGACAATACCGTTTCCGCCTCTATTCGCTTTTGTCCGGCAGAAGAACTGAAAGACTATCCTATCCGTGTCCATTGCCGTTCCATTACAAAGATTGGCGTGCCGTGGTGTGTGGATATCGATATGCTCAATACCCGTTTGGCAAGAATCCGCGAAAAAACCCACGATGTTTTTCTGACAGCGTTCAAGGGTATACGCCGTGATGGATACTACCGACGACGGTTGGATTGGGCTTTGACGCGGGCAATTGTTGACGCGCAGCATCTACAACTTAAAATAAACATGGAGTAAAAAATGAACATCCAAAAATTAATTTGTCTACTGCTATTGATAACGCTCATCACTTTTATGGGATGTATCCCCGGCGATGGGAAACACGATGATGGGAACCCCGCTGGATTCTTCTGGGGCATCTGGCACGGATGGATCGCGCCGATCTCGCTGATATGGGGAATTTTTGATCCACATATCCGTGTCTATGAACCCCAAAACACAGGATGGTGGTACGATTTCGGGTTTTATATCGCCATTATCAGCGGTTTCGGGGGTATCTCCTTCTCGCGACGCAAACGTAACAAAACCGTAGTGCAGACAAACGGTAATTCTGGATAGCAACCACCAGAAACAACTTGAAGGATGTTCCTATAGCATATTGGAGACACGCACCGTCGGAGAAAAAATGAAAACTTTTGAGACGCGAGGTCCTGTAGATACCGTGCGAAACTATGTTGTCAAGCGGACAGCGGAACTTGCGGATTTCGTCGACCGCGTCAAACAGGGACGCTACATTGTTATCTTTGCACCTCGACAGACGGGCAAAACAACCTTCTTCCGATGGGCATTGGATGCCCTTGCCGCTGAAGGCATCACGTACTTCCCTATCCAATTGGATTTTGAAGCATATAAAAACCTGAATGCCTCTGTTTTTTACGGTGAACTTTACAGAGATATTCGTGAAGAAGTTGAAAAAGTTTTCCAAAAACGGGGAGACGTGCCATCGAAAGCACTTCATCAATATTTGGAAGGGACCCAGGTAACTGATCATCTGTCAATGCTGCGGTTCTTTACGGAATTTGAAAATCTACTAAAACCACAGCGACTTGTGATGATAATTGACGAATTTGATGGGATTCCAAGGGCTGCCGTCAGTGATTTTCTATATTCGCTCCGCCGTATCTATCTCTCTGGTGTAGACACACGCTGCCCTTACAGCCTTGGCATCGTCGGTGTTAAGAGTATAACACAACTTAACTATGATCGCTCTATTTCACCCTTTAATATTCAGGACGAGTTCGCTTTACCTAACTTTACCTTTGAACAGGTGCAGGAACTTCTCGGACAGTACACCGATGCGGTGGGTCAACCTTTTACCCCTGAAGTCATCAAAACACTCCACACACAGACTGCCGGTCAACCCTTTCTTGTGAATCGGTTTGCACAGATTCTCACTGAGGAATTGGACATCCCGAAAACCGAGCGTATTAACATGGCGCACTTTTCAGAAGCACACACGCGATTGCTACGCGAACGGAACGTCAACATTCAGCATCTGATAACCAATATCCGAAGGAGTCCACGCTTTGAAACCCTTCTGATGGGAATCATTTCCCGTGATAGAGGTGTAGATTTTAATCTGGACAACGAATTTATTTCGGAGCTCGCTACTTATGGTATCCTCGCCGAAGGTGCCGACGGAATGTGTGAAGTTGTCAACCCGATTTATCAGTATCGCATCATGAAAGCGTTCCAACCCCCGATAAATGGACTGGAGCACGAATACTTCCCAGAAGACGCAGAAACCGATTTCTTAGATTATCTCACACCCGACGGACAGATTCGACTGCAGTCCTTACTTGATAACTTTCGGGACTTTATCGCCCGGGCAGGCTATCGAATCCTGCAGGTGCCAGAGACCCCCAAAGAGTTCGTTGGACAATACCTTCTGTTTGCCTATCTTGATCAGTTTGTACGATTGGTACAGGGACGAATGTACCTTGAAGTGCAGACGGGGCGTGGTAGAATGGATCTGCTTATCCTGCACAATTCGCAGAAGTATATCGTTGAAACCAAGATTTGGGAAGGGGAGCGTTCGTACACGACAGGTAAGAAGCAACTCGCAGCGTATATGCAGTTGGAGGAAGCGACCGAAGGATACTATGTCGTGTTCGATCACCGGAAGAATCCAGTGCCTCGGACGGAAACAGAAACGCTTGACGACTTCACCATTCGGAGTTACGTTATTCCTGTGGTCCAAGAACCCCCTTCACAGGTAACATAAGAAGTTCAAGAAAGCATGAACGCGCATCGCACCACAAGCAACGGAGGAATCCAACCAGTGAAAGTTTTAGTCATCGGAGGCACGGGCAACATCAGTCGTGGGATTGTTGCCGCGCTGCAAAACCGGAACCATGAAGTCGTCCTATTCAACCGCGGACAGCACGCCGATCGACCGCCACCGGATGTCCGTGTCATTCACGGCGACCGAAAGAATCGTGAAGATTTTGAGACGAAAGTCGGCGCGGAGGAATGGGATGCCGTCATTGATATGATTAGTTTCAACGCCGAGGATGCCGCCTCCGCACTCCGCGCATGTCAGGGACGCATCGGACACTTCGTCCACTGCTCGACGGTGATGACCTACGGACCCCCGTTCAGCGGAATTCATCTCCCAGAGACAGCACCGTTGCAAGGCACATCCGGCTATGGACTCGGCAAAATCGAGGCGGATAACCTCCTCTTAGAGGCTCACGCGCGCGACGGGTTCCCCGTAACCATTTTCAAACCCTCCTATACACACGGTCCGGGCATGAACCTACATCGACAGGTGGGTGGAGATGGCAGTTGGATTGATCGGTTACGGCAGGGGAAACCGATCCTCTCCGCAGGTGATGGACTGAATTATTTTCAATTCCTGTCATCTCGCGACGCCGGAATTGCGTTTACAGAAGTACTCGGTAGATCTGACTGCTTCGGTGAAATATACAACATTGTCCATCCGCAAGCGCGAACGTGGGACGAGTGGCACCGTGCCGCAGCGGAGGCACTCGGTGTTGACATAGAGATCGTGCATGTATCTCAAGAGACACTCATCGCGATGGCACCTGAACGGTTCAGCGGCTTGCGAGGCAACTTCGGGCATACCCAAATTTATAGCCACGAGAAACTGTCGGCAGTATTACCTGAATTTACGCCACAGGTTCCGGTTACAGAAAGTGTAGCGGAAAACATCGCGTGGATGGACACACACAATCTGGTTCCAGATAGCGATGCAGACGATCTGGAGGATCAGATTATTGAGACGGTTCGCAATCTACCGCGTATCCGGTAGGGCAGAGGTGAAACATGATACAAATCAAATCAGCGTTAGATTCAGAGAGGCTTGACGTTGTCGAAAACGACCTCCGCGAAGTCGGTTTCCATGTCATTGAGAATGTGATTACCGACGAAGAGGCAGACGAAGCGCGCGAGGTAATCTGGAAATTAATCGAAGAGGATATTGCCAACGGATATGACCACAGTTACGGCGACGGCAAAATCCGGCGTGTCTGGGCAATCGTTGGGAAATCCCCTATCTTCCGCTATTTCATCCAGCACCCGACCGTCGTGGCGGTATGGAAACGGATGCTTGGCGAGGATGTGATCGCTTCCACGTTTACGGCGAACATCGTTGGACCCGGGGCACCCGCAGGCGGTTGGCATATTGACTATCCGTATTGGGCGATGCAATCACCGTTCCCGTCCGGCTCTCTGACGGGACAGACGGTCTGGATGTTAGACGATTTCACGGAAGAGAACGGGGCAACGGCGTGTATTCCAGAGTCACACAAAACGCTCCGTCGTCCGGAGTTGGGAGAAGCTGAGGGACTTGAGATGAGCATCGCTGTCGCCCCGAAAGGCTCTATCATGTTCACGAACGGGGCAATCTGGCATCAGTCTCGGGCGAACCTAACCGACACACCCCGCGTCGGACTGCTCGGCATGTATAACAGATCGGTCATCTATCCGCAGGAGGATATGCCTCGGCAGTTGACCGATGAAGAATTGGCAGGCGAAAGCGATGTCTTGAAACAGTTGTTGGGTAGAAATATCCAGTTTCGCGATCCAGATCACGGGCAGAATTGGCATCGCACGAACGCAGGGTTTCGCGAAGCGTAGTAAGAGTGTATAATGCCGAATTGTATACATTCGCGCATTTTACTGCTATAGTAAAGTCCATAATTACGTGAACACTTTTAGTGTAGCGTAGACTGTGAGTCTGCGTGCTACAGGGGAAACCCGAACTAACAGTTTATGCTACATCCGTCAACTTATTTTTTGACTTTACTATGATGTGTTTTTATAGTTTTAAATAAAAACTGACTGCTGATGGCTGATAGCTGACCGCTTTAAATTTCAAGGAGGGCATTTATGCCAGTTGTATCTCATGATGTGTTGAGAAAATTTGTATATGACATATACCGGGGTGCCGGTGGTACAGAGGAAGACGCACGTATCGTTAGTAACCACGTTGTCGATTCTAACCTCGTCGGACACGATTCACACGGTGTCATCAACGCGCCGAACTACATCGGTGGGATGGAAGGTGGTCCCGCCGCAGATAAGATGGAGATTGTCAGAGAAAGCGGTGCCGCTACCGTCATCAACGCTAATGGCGCACTCGGGATGGTTGCCGCCCGTAAGGCGATGGAGATGGCTATTGAAAAAGCAGAAAGTTGCACGATCGGTGCGGTCGGTTTGCATCGGTGTGGACACGCGGGACGGATGGGGGAATATCCGCCGATTGCTGCACGTGCTGGCATGATCGGGATCGTTCTGCTCAACGGGGGCGGACGTTTCATGCATCCGCACGGTGGTACCTCTCGGAGGCTACCCCCGAATCCGATTGCGATCTCAGTGCCGCGTCAGGGGGGTGAACCGCTTCTCCTTGATATGACACTCAGCGTTGTCGCAGGTGGAAAACTGCTCGTCCAGACGGCGCGTGGTGAACCGATACCGGAAGGCTGGATGATAGATGCCGAAGGTCAACCGCTCACAGACCCGAATGCGTTTCGTGAACGTCCCCAGGACACAGCCGTTATGCCGCTGGGTGGTTTTCAGTTCGGGCATAAAGGGTTCGGACTCGGTGTGATGATAGATGCTATCGCTGGCGGGCTTTCTTGGGCGGGATGTAGCCGTGAACAACCGACCCGCGGCGCAAGTGGCATTGTGATGTTCGCGATTAAAATTGAGGATTTCATCGATTTAGCGGATTATGAACAGGAGATTGCGCATCTCGCAGAGTGGGTGAAGTCATCCGCTCGGTTGCCCGGTGTTGATGAAATTTATGTGCCTGGAGAGTTTGAGGAACGGAGTCGCGAGAAACGCCTGCGTGAGGGGATACCCATAGAGGAGCCGACATGGAATCGACTCGTTGAAGCCGCAGAACGTTTTGATGTTGCGGTACCCGGTTTCTAATGTAAGTAAACGCGAGTGGTTATCGTGAACCAATAACTGACAACCGAAAGGAAATCTGTGTAGCAGATTTCCGTACTGACTGCTGATTGCTAATAGGCAATAGGAGAAAAAAATGAGAATCTACGGTTTGTTTGTTTTGCTTATCGGCATTATGGGGTGTGCTGCACTGAATCAACCCATTGGTGAGATGGCAGCGTCACGCCTCATTTGTGAGTCTAACCCGGAATTTGTAGATGGTAATCTGGAGACAGAGAGTACATTCGCCGTGAGAGGGTTTGTCCGAAAAGCGTATCTACTGCACGAGGGTGAGGGACGGCGGCTCGCCTATGCACAACAGCGTTATATAACGCAGGTTGAAGGGCAACGCCGTACAGAAGCGGTTATCAAACTGGACGCTCCTACCTATATTTCATATGTGGAGGTCTATCCGGGATCGCGGCGGATTCAGAATTTCGCGATGATGACAACGACCGATGATCCGCCACGCTTTGATGTCGCCTTTGAACGAGTGTCCGATAAGCAGCATCAGGACATAGAGGGGGTAAACCCGGTGCGTTTTCGCATCGAGCGGGAAGTACTTTATCTACGAATGAGCGCAGACGGAATAGAAGACAGACAGAATTCTGTCCGAACTGCAAACTCAGGTGTCGAGATTCCATTGAAAGGGGCTTCCATCCGTGAAGTCAAATTTTACATCCGTCAGACCCCCTAACGGGAAAGGAGCAAGGAAATGAATAAATGGATGTTTGGCATTTTATTATTTCTGCCGTTCAGTATTGCTGGTTGTGCAGGACTGCAAGGGAAATCGGGGGCGGAAATTCTGCCATCGCGTTTGTCTTGGCTTCAGGACACGCCTATTGAGGAAATCGCATCTTCACGGTTGACCTGCGACACCCACCCTGAAATAGTGGATGGCAACTTGGAAACAGCCGGGACTTTTGAAGTGCGAGGGGATGTGGAAAAAAAGCATGATATTGTGGAGGGCGATACGCGTTTCTACGGCAAAAGTCAGTATGTAACAGATCTTGACGGAACAATCCGAGGCGAGATTTTGGTTAAGCTGGAAAAGCCGATGTACGTAAGTGTTGTTGAAGTCTACCCTGCGTCGCGCATCTCCAACTTGGCACTGAGCACAGCCGTGGATGAATCGGAACGTCACTTCGGTCAATCCGGTACAGGATTCAAGCCTGTGCATGACAAACAGTATAGAGATGTAGAAGGCACGAAACCCGTGAAATTCCAAGTCGGACGGGAACTGCTTTACCTGCGCGTGACAGCAGATACAATGGCGGATCGACGCAATGCTACGCGGTTTGATGACAGAGTCAGTGACGAAGGCGTTGAGATTCCTTTGAAAGGTGCTTCCATCCGCGAGATTAAACTCTACGGGCGCCAGCCGTTATATGGTAAAACTGAAAAATGAAGATGTGACGGACTCCGAGAATGTGGTAGTATACAGCGAGTCTGCCATCGAAGAGATGGAGGCTTCCTTGAAAAAGATGGACACGAGTCCAGAGGTGACCAAGAAGGCGCGCCAACAGTGGCAGAAGCAGAGGAGAGAAGGAGAGATGCAAATTCCACTCAAAGGGGCAGCGATCCGAGAAATTAAATTCTATGGACGGTAACAAAATCCGCTTGACTTTTGTTTTAGGTTCTTGTAAAATAGAAGTGGATAACGGGATTTATTCACAACACATTCTGTTGGTGCTGGTTAAAAATTTGCCAGTCGAGAAAGCAAATTGTGTATAACTCCTGAAATTTGACATTTTTTATCAATTGCGTTAAGGTTAGACAGACACACAAGGTGAAACCTGTAGGTTTCCCGTTTAAAAATTCGGAGGATTAGAATCCGATTGCAAAAACAAGAATCGAAGGGTGTTCCCATACAGAGCAACGCTGAAGTGCAAGCCCTCTTCGGGCAGAGTGATGCCTTCTTGAAAATCATCGAAGATGGATTTGATGTTCGCGTTGTTTTGAAAAGTGATAGCGTTGCTGTCGTTGGTGAAGATATCACAGAAGTTAACCGGGTGACAGCGGTTCTCGAATCCCTACTTCACCGCATCCGGAAAGGAGAACGCATTCAGGCAACCGATGTCAACTATGTAATCCGAGCCTCGGGTGCTGGTGAACGAGACACGTTAGGTGAAACGGGTGCCGAGTCTATTCCAGTATTCTCAAAACGTGGCGTCATTCGTCCCAAAACCGCTGGACAGAAAAGGTATGTTGAGGCAATTAAGCATAACGACTTGGTCTTCGGCATCGGACCGGCGGGGACAGGAAAGACGTATCTCGCTATGGCGATGGCAGTTTCCGCACTCAAAAGCGGGCAGGTGAGTCGTATTATTCTCACACGCCCGGCTGTTGAAGCCGGTGAACGTCTCGGTTTTTTACCCGGTGACATCGCAGACAAGGTCCATCCATATCTACGTCCGTTATACGATGCACTCTATGATATGATGCCGCCAGAGGCACTTGACAAATATATTGAACGAAATGTTATTGAAGTCGCACCTATCGCTTTCATGCGAGGCAGGACACTCAATAACTCGTTTGTTGTCCTTGATGAAGCACAAAACGCCACTATTGAGCAGATGAAGATGTTTTTGACGCGTCTCGGTTTCGATTCAAAAGCTGTGGTTACAGGTGATATTACGCAGACGGATCTTCCGAACCATAAGGTCTCAGGACTCGCAGACGCACAAGAAGTACTTTCGGGCATCAAAGGAATCCAGTTCGTCTATTTTTCTAAAGTTGATGTCGTACGGCATGAACTGGTCCAACGGATTGTCGAGGCTTATGAGCAAGCATCGCCCCACAATACGAGACGGAATGGGATAGATCCATCGGATGTCTCCAGCAGAGAAGGATAACCGTTTTGATTCGGGTTACCAATACGAGTCGCAATACCACTTTTGATGTAGAAGTGGTTTGCAGTGCCGTGCGTGCAACGTTAAAGGCGCATGACGCAGAAGCGTGTGAGGTCAGCGTCCTTTTAACAGATGATGTTGATATTAAACAACTCAACCGCGACTACCGTGGCATCGATGCACCGACGGATGTGTTAGCGTTTTCAATGCGTGAAGGTGAAGATGGTGATGTGAACCCAAGTTTGCTCGGAGATCTCGTCGTATCCCTTGAAACCGCAGCGCGACAAGCATCGACAAGGGACGGACTCGGTGGAGCTTGCGGTAACCTTGAAATCGAAACCGCCTTGCTCACAGTACACGGCGTGTTACACCTGTTGGGTTACGACCATCAAACGCAAGAAGAAGCCAAAATTATGTTTGAAAAGCAGGAGAGTATTTTCCGTCTACTGCAGGAACCGTAGTTTGTTGTCTGTTATCTTCTAAACACCGCGAAATTGGTCCGTTATTAGGAGTGTGATTTTACGTTTGGACGACCTAGACTTAGTCATCAAACTCGTTAGCTTAGGCATACTTTTAATCCTCAATGCGCTGTTTTCAGCTGCCGAAGCGTTGCTTGCTCGGTTAACGCGAGATGATATTCTCAAGTTTGCCGAGGAAGGTGGTAAACGCTACGAACTACTGACCTCCCTATTGCGCAACCCACGCCGCTACTCGCTGACCATTATCACGGCAAAAACTATTCTGATAGTGATAAGCGTTATGGTATTTATAACATTTTGGGAATACCAATATCCAGTGGCGAATGCTGCGCTCGCAGTCGCATGCTTCGTTATCTTTACTGAATTGTTCCCCAAAAATTATGTACAGGGCAGTACCGGAGAAACAACGATTCGAGCTCTCAGCGTACTCCGCGTCATCTATTGGGGCGGATTCGTGGTTTTAATCCCGTTGAATTTCCTCGCAAATCTCATTGTCCGTGTCTTCGGTGGCAAGGTTACCTCAGCACAAGACAGCCTCGTATCCCCAGAGGTTTTGGAGACACTCGACAACGTCGCCGATAGCCAAGAACTTTTAGAACCGGATGACCGAGAAATGATCTCTCGGATTTTAGATTTGCCAGACAAAGTCGTCCGAGAAATCATGGTCGCGCGAACCGATATGATTTGCCTCGAAGTCAATACACCCGGCACCGAGGTTCTACACACAACGATTACCTGTCGCCACACCCGTATTCCCATCTACGAAGAAACCATCGACCGCATCATCGGGATTTTGCACGTTAAAGATATGTTGGATTGTTGGGAGAAAGACAAGCCAATCAATCTGAGGGAATTAATCGTTGATCGGAGTCCTTTCTTCACACCAGAGAGTAAGAATATTTCAGAACTCTTCCGAGAACTTCGGGCGCATAAACAACATATCGCGATCGTTGTGGATGAATACGGTGGCACCGCTGGGATTGTGACCTTAGAAAACATCATCGAAGAGATCGTCGGTGAAATCCATGATGAAGACGAAATAGATGAGCAGGATGACTATGTCCAGATGGATGCCAACACCTATTCGGTTGATGCGAGGCTAAATCTTGTCGAGTTAAACGAAAGACTTGGGACGGAACTTGAGGCAGAGAACATTGACACAATCGGTGGGTTCGTTGTGGATCATCGCGGGCGCGTGCCTGAACAGGGCGATCAATTTACCTACCGCGGGATCCGTTTTACCGTATTTGAGGCAGACGAACGACGTATCCATAGGATTCATATCCAGATGCCGGATATCGATAGCGATGATGCATCTTAAAAGTAGGAATTGCTGACATCCATTCCATAAGCGATTTTTGAAGGGGACCCGTTTCCCAAGGGAATGGAATTTGTATCAACGTTGCAATTTTGAAATTAACTTGACAACACCGAGCAGGTAAGGTATAATTAAACATAAGATCGGGGCGTAGCGCAGTCCGGCTAGCGCGCCTGCTTCGGGAGTAGGAGGTCGGAGGTTCAAATCCTCTCGCCCCGATTCTATTTCTTCAATTAGCACGCGTCCACATAGCAAGTCCAAAACGCGTCTACACCTAAAAAACATGGCAGCCCAAAAGACCCAAGCGATTGTCATTCGCACCTTTCCCCTTCAAGAATTCCATAAAATCATTACCTTCTACACGCCTGACTTTGGGAAAGTTAAAGCGGTTGCTTACGGTATAAAAAGTCCAAAGAGTCGCCTCAGTGGGAGCTTAGAGCTTCTCAATCACGGGACACTCCTCTTTCAGCATCGCGAAAATCGGGAATTGCAGAACATTACTGACTTTAATCTGATTGACGGGTTTGACGCAATTCGCTCCGATTTCACGCGCATCACCTACGGGTGCTATTTTGCCGAGTTGGTAGATAGTATCGCCTCAGAGGGCATCGCCAGCCCTGAAATTTTCAATCTTCTCCACACGACTTACCAATTTTTGGTTCAGACGGATGATGTCCCGTTGCTTGCACGAGGATTTGAGATCAAGTTTCTTGATTGTGCGGGCTACGGACCGGAACTTTCTCGGTGTGTGCATTGTGGCTCAGCTGTAAAAGGGGGAACGACAGGTAAATTCGGCATCGTCTTCAGCGTCCGGTACGGCGGTGTGTTTTGTGGCGAATGCGAAAATCGAGATGGTGCTGCCTTTACAATTGCACCCGGTAGTTGCGAATTGCTGAAAGTACTTCGGAGGTCTGAATGGGAGCGGTTCAACCGGATCCGAGCCTCCACCCGTAATCATCAGGAACTTAAACGTCTCCTCGGGAACTTCATTGAACATCATACCGAACGGAAATTAAAAAGCCTCAAATTCATTGAGAATGTTTTATAGACCCTAAGCAATTTATCGTTTAGGTCTCTCGCCTCAAGATTCATACCGTATCTGAAAACATTCAGAACATATTAAGGAGTCATGAAATTGAAAAAATATAACCCCTTGCAATCTTTGAGTCGCAAGTATCCGAAACTTGCGAGTTTCACCAAAGTAGCATTTTTCTTTCTTGTTGCTGTGTGTATGGCAGTAGCAGTTAACTTTGATGTCTCTGCGGCGATCACCGGAAAAATTTCTGGGGTAATTACCGCTGAAGAAACGGATGCCCCGCTTGCGAATGTCACGGTAACACTCGTCGGCACAAGCACTACCGCGACAACAAACAGTGCTGGCTACTATGTTATGACCAACCTCCCCCCCGGAAGTTATGATGTAAAGGTCGAGCTCACGGGTTATGCCGCAGAAACTGTAGCGGCGACAAGCGTGCTTGCCGGTCTTACGACAACGTTAGACTTTGCCCTAAAGAGTACGGCTGTGCAACTTGAAGGTATAACGGTAACGGCTGTTAAGCCGCTGATTAAGAAAGATGTCACACAGTCAACAAGAATCATTGAATCAGATGATATTGAGGCGATGCCCCGCGATACCGTGAATGGGATTTTACAAACCCTCCCTGGGGTTGCGGTGCTCAACTCAACCGGTTCAACGCACGTTCGCGGGGGTAGGTCGATGGAGATTCGGTATCTCATTGACGGTATCCCAATTAATAATCCAATCAGCAGAAGCTTAGGGTTGAGTATCGGCACGAATTCCCTTGAGCAAATGGAAGTCATCACCGGTGGATTTAATGCAGAGCACGGTGATGCGCAATCCGGGATTGTGAATCTCATCACGAAGGTCGGAACGAATAAATTCTCTGGTAGAATCCGATACCGGGTCGGACAGTGGGGGACGCACCACGGCGATCCATTGTACGGTCCATGGCTTGATCCAGATAACGGATTTCGACCCGTTGCGATTGAACCCTTCAGAGGTATCTTCTTCGGTCAACCTTACGATTATCAAACACCCTATCGTGGGCAGGATGTCACGGTTGCGGAGTTAGCGGAACGCGAAGGCGACGAACAGGTCGTCTTTACAGAGATTTACCCTGGCGTATATGCAGACAGGACACAAAACCCGCTCCAACCCGTGATGGACCCAGAGACAGGTGAACCGCAGGTTAACCCTGATACGGGTGAACCGATTATGACGCGTCAACCGTATCGGGATGCCGATGGCACTGTGATCGACTATGAGAAGAAACAGGTTACTTTGTTGGACGGCTACGTCGTGGATCTGGAACAGTATAGTGGGTTATACAACGACACAAAGAAGTACGATCTGTCTCCGAGCCATATCGGTGAATTCGCGCTCAGCGGACCGATATGGGGAAATCGGTTGACATTCGCTGCCTCCAGCCAGCTTTCACGAAATCATAGTTTTTTCCCGAATAGCAATGGGACGTCATATATCTTTCAAGGGAAACTGAAGTTTGAAGTAACGCCGAGTATCAAACTCACTGCAAGTGGGTTTTTCAATAGAGGGGAAAGCCACTCCTATGGGGGTTCGCTACGCTTTTGGCCCAATGCCGTTCCCGTGGCAAATTCAAGGGCGCGGAATACGTCCGTGCGGCTCTCACATAATATCAACTCCGGTACTTTCTATACGTTGACAGTTGGACAATTTCATCGTTCTGGTGAGGCACATCAACCCGGAAAGGTGTGGGATCCATTGGAGAAGACGTTTGATGAAAACGCTTGGGATCCCGATAAATCCTTTGAGCAAAATCAGGAAGAAGGCAGAATCAGAAACCCACCCCAACAGGCATATAACGATACAACCTATTTAGTCGCCGGGGACAGCAATTCTTGGGGGACCAGCACTGCAACGACCTCAATACTAAGAGCGGATTTTGCCAGCCAGGTTACGGCGAACCACCTGATCCAGACAGGCGTTGAATTCTTGGGATACGATCTCTATAATCTCAGCACGACGAATTACGGAAGCTCCAACCTTTACATGGAGTACTACGATGTCCAACCGCAATCCTTGAGTATGTATCTCCAAGACAAGATGGAGTATGAAGGCATGATCGTCAACGCCGGGTTACGATATGACCTGTATAATCCATCTGGCGTTTCACCCGAAGACCCGTTTGATCCGCTCGAATTGAACGACGATGGCACCATCAAACTCGATAAAAGCACCCATAAAGTCGGACTCCCGATCATCAAAAATCCCGTTGAAGCCTCTACCAAACACATGATCGCGCCACGCCTCGGCATCTCCTTCCCGGTTACCGACCGATCGAAGTTGCACTTCACGTACGGGCATTACTATCAGATTCCACGAGGTGATGATCTCTACGAAAACCTCAATTTTGACATGCGGGGCGCAATCCGAAGAAGAGGGAATCCTGACTTAGATCCAGAGCGGACGATCGCTTATGAAGTCGGTATCATACGTCAATTCACCGATGACTTGACGATTGACATCACCGGGTTCACCAAGGATATTGACAAACTCGTCAATAGCGTACACGTTGACATTACCAACGATTATAGCTACTTCCTCAATGGTGAATTCGAGGGAATGCTCCACGGCATCTATGGTCGGGTTCAAGGGTTTGAACTCACGATTCGCAAATGGCGCACAGGTGGAAGTCCGGTCTCTGGACTGCTCAGTTACACCTATTCCGTCGCGAAGGGAAAAGGCTCCAGCCGAAATCTGGGCTATCTCACCTACTATCGGCAGCAGCCTGACGTAACCGAGAGCCATCCGTTGGCATGGGATCAACGTCACATTTTCTCTGGAATGTTAGACATCCAATTGCCGTTTGATTCTTCTGTCAATCTGATTGGCAGATACGGGAGCGGTTTGCCCTACACGCCGAACCCAAGAGCACCTGTCAAGCCCGATATCAACTCCAAGCGGTATCCGCCGACCTATAATGTTGATGCCCTTATCAGCAAACGGAGTCGCATTGGTGGGTTGACTTATACCTTCTTTGCGGACATTCGGAACATCTTCAACACGAAGAATCTGGACGATCTCCTTGATGCCGTGACGTATGACCGGTACGGTATTCCGCTCAACAGTCAAAAACATTCGCATCCGTTGTCATGGAGCTCACCGCGTTTGATTATGATGGGTGTGAGTTTGGATTTTTAGGAGAAATAACCAACCCAAATGAAGTTGCAAGAAACAATGTCACTTTCATCAATCTACACAGAAGTAAAATTCTCTGCAGCCCTTGCTGATAATCTTGATATCCTCAAAGTTGGCAAGTTTGAAGATGTGGAAACAGAAGCCAAAGTCGGTACACGCAGAGCAGATATTGTCGCTGTCGGTGAAGATGGTACCCTCGTCGTTGAAAATCAGTTTGGCAAAGCAGATTGGGATCATTGGGGCAGATTTGAGGCTTACGCACGGTTGAAAAAAGCCAATGTTGCTGTCTTGGTGGCTGAAGACTTTGAGGAACTGATGATCGTTACGTGTAATTTGCGAAATGAAGACAGTAGCATCAGTTGGTATCTCATTCAAGCACAAGCCAATTCACATAAGGAACTGTCTTTTCATCACGTCGTTGGACCTGCGATAGATATCCAAACCGAGAAGAAAGCGGACGGTGGATACAGCGAATTCTGGGCACCTATCCGAGAAGGAAACGGCTTATTTGCCGGAAAACCTGTTCCTGTCCGGGACGAAAGATGGATTTCAAAGACTATCCGTAATGTCCAAGTGTGTCTCTTTCTCAACAACCGGCGATGTTATATTCGACTCTATTTTTTGGGATCTGATCACCTTGAGCGTCGAGACAAGATCATGGGGTTATTTCCAGAATCAGACTACGGTTACGAATATAAAGATACGCCCCGGCTTACAACAGTGATTTTCCCAGTACTTGATAAAGGGAAAAATAACCGTGAGGATTGGGATGAAATCCGCGAGAAATTAGTCGCTATGGGCACTGATATATACAATAGGATTGATGAATCTGACCTATAGTAACCCAGGTTGCCACCATTTATGGACATAGCACTCCGCTGGAGTGCGGTGCCTTGAAACAACCATTTTCTATAGACATATTATCCCTACGGGATGGGGAAAAGACTGAAAAGACTTTTCTGAAATGCGTAAAATCTGTCGATAACAACTTGGGTTATAGTACAGCATTTATGGATTATACTATTGTAGAAGCCAGTATTGACGATATAGAAGCCATCGTGGATGTGACATTCCAAAGTTTTGAAGACGCGTTCAATAAACCGTTCTACATGGAACGCGAAGCCGCCGTCCACAGATGGAAAGCGTATATCCGTAAGGAGCATCACCCACGAGACGCAAAAGACCCGCGGGTTGTTTACATCGGAATCATTGATGAAGAGATCGTAGGGTTCGTTGCTGGACATCTGACAAAACGGCTCGGATTGGAAGGTGAACTCCAATCTATCTATGTTCTCCCGAAGCACCAAGGACGGGGACTCGGAACGCGATTAGTTATCGCCCTCGCGAAATGGTTCAAAAAGTGGGACGCGAAAGAGGTCTGTGTCGATCATAAGAACGGCAGTGAGGGTTTTTACATCAAACTGGGAGCGAAGTTCAACGATCACGGATGGTTGGTGTGGGACAATTTTCTTGATGTCCTTGCGTTTGAGAAAGTACAACGAAATCACATCTGTTAAAGAGGTTATGTATGCCGTTTGTTGCTGAACTGTATTTTGATCCCTCAACCGAAGAACGCCTTCGCGGCGCGTGGCACGCCCTTGATGAAGCAGGAATTAGTGATTCTATGCCCAAAGGGGGTTACCGTCCACATATATCACTTGGGATTTGCGAGCACCTTGAACTCGAGGCGTTTGCGCAGGAACTTTCAAACTTTGCGGCGAGCCTTGCGCCATTCCGATTGTCGTTCCCCAACATAGGCATCTTTTCTACATCGGAAGGGGTTGTTTACTGGGGGGCAACGGCAACCAAGCAATTGCTGAATCTACACACGAAATTTCATGAAATCTTCAAAAAATACGCAAAAGAGCAACGGGAATATTACACTGTTGGACAATGGGTGCCACATTGCACACTCGCTTTCGGTTTGTCAGAGGACCAAATTGCTGAAGCCGTAACTGTTTGTCGGCAAATTGGTTTACCAGTTTCCACGGAAGTCAAAGAGATTGGATTGGTGGAGATTTCCCCTACGGGTTGCCGAACGCTATTCTCGTTTAGTCTCAAAACGAGTGATAGCATTGAACTGAATGACGGGTTGCGCTCCGAGTACGACGAAACACTGCTAAAAAACGGCGTTCGGGGGAAATACGCGAAGCAATAAAGGGAAAAATTACCATGAAAATATATGAATTCACGCTCATTTTAACAGCCGACCCGAATCAAGAAGAAACCGATCGGCTCTATAGTATTTTTAACGATGGGACAATTGCCACTATTGGCAGGGTGCCGCAGATTCATTTTCACCGTAAGGCGTTATCGTTGGAGTCCGCGATTGTTTCGGCACTTCTGGATATTCAAAAAGCAGGTTTTGATGCTGACCATGTGCATATTAAACCGAAAATTGTGCTTGGCACAGTAGGCAGTATAGATTTACGCGAGCGCGGTATTGACGAAGCCCAAGCAGCAGAAATGCGGGCACGCCTCGCTTCCTTTGCCGAAGATTGGGAAAGTCCCGAGGTGAGTGTCTATGACAACTATGACGAGGAAAAAGCCAAATTACAAACGCGGTAACGACCGAGCCAGATGAATTTTGAGGGAGCACGCTTAAACAGCGAATTTACACTCTTGACATACTCTCTGTGCTTTAGCACAGAGAGTCTTAGATTTCTGTGCTTTGCGTAAGATTGTGCGATCAACGACTTTTGCTGGAATGCCCAGTCTCACAAAGGCTACTGCAATAGTTGATGTCCCAACTACGACACCGAAGTGCCCTTATGAAAAGTTTTGAGTCGTATATTTCAAACGGGATGCACCTTTAAGTGTCTTTCCCTACTAACGACTGTAAGCTACTACTTTCAGGATTTTAGATATTAGAACTTTACACTATAGGAATCTAACCTGAGAGGCGAGTAACAAACCCTCTATAGCAACCTCACATTCTGAAATACATTTTAACATTTTTGGAAAACTTTGTCAAGAGAAAACTTATGAAACCGTGCCTACATCTCCAAGCTAAAGCATGGAATTTTGGCACTAAAGATAAGATAAAAATCGTCCTACTCTGTATTCTGATTGCCTCAGCGGTTTTAGTGCTGCGGAATCTCGGACATAGTGGGATTACGTATTGGGACGAAGGGTTTCACGCCGTCGTTGCCCGGAATTTGACGAAGCATCCGCTCAAATTCACGCTCTACGATCAACCGTGGCTCCCTTATGACTACAAAGGTTGGGGTGAGAACCACATCTGGCTCCATAAACCGCCTGTCGCCATGTGGACGATCTGGCTCTCGCA
This sequence comes from Candidatus Poribacteria bacterium, assembly GCA_965208635.1. GTDB lineage: Bacteria > Poribacteria > WGA-4E > WGA-4E > WGA-3G > WGA-3G. Next base: position 933,314 of record OZ242349.1, on the reverse strand, counting down.
CCTTATTTTCGGTATCAATACGTTCGCGCTCCGGTTGCCATCTGCAATCAGTTTGGTTGTGACGACGTGGTTGACGTTCCGAATTGCTGCGGATCTCTTTGACAAACGGGCAGGACTCATTGCGGCATTCCTCCAGGCGTTTAACCCGTTTCTCTTTGAGTCCGTTCACGGTTATCGTTATTCGGATCACATTGACATCGCCTTGTTGCTCTGGGTACAGGTTTCGTGTTGGTTCCTGCTCCGTGCGATTCGGACGGGCAAACGGCGAAATTACATCTTATCCGGCGTTGCGATGGGTATCGCATATCTGTCGAAAAGTTACCTCGCACTCATCACTTTTGGCATCGCGCTCGTCGTTTGGTGTGTTAAGTGGGCCAGGCAAATCTATCGCGAGAGACGTGTATCGGATAATAGCATCCAAAGCGAGACAACAGACCCAAAGATTCTTCTCAGGGACATTGGATTGCAACTTTTAGCCGCAATTGCGACAGTGGCACCGTGGGTCATCTATTGCCTGATTTACTATCGCAAGGAATTCCTCTGGGAACATAAACGCGTGTTGGATCACCTCAACACAGATGTTGAAAGTTGGGGCGCGAGTTGGGATCGACCGCTGTTTGATTACATGCCGCTGTTTTATCCGGTTTTCTATGCCGCACTCGTTGCGGCGGTGTTGTGTCTAATCGTGGTCATGTTCAAACGGTGGCAATTAGCAGAACTTTTCGTGTTAGCGTGGGGTATCGGTGTGATCGTCCCACATACGCTCGCAGAGACGAAAACGCCATCGGCGACGATGATTGCCGTGCCACCGCTACTGATGTGTCTCGCCGCGGTCATCAGTCGAGCATGGCAACGGCGGGATTGGGTTTACACCTCTATTTGGATGGCGGGAATGCTTGCGGTGACTATCATCTCTGGTGGACGTACGCTCGTCAAGAGTCGGGACCAGTTCGATGGACTGAAAAAGATCGCACCCTTTATCCAAACGAATTTCTGGATTGTTGAGCAACTGATCGGGTTTGGCGTACTATTGGCAATTTTCGCGGGTGTGTACATGCTGGTTCGCCACCGCAATGTGCAAAGATGGATATGGTTTGGTCTCCGAACCGTGGCACTGATAATTGCGTTATTCTACGCGGGACGCTATGTGCATGCCGCTTACAGCGTCACAGAACGGAACAGCAAAGTCCCTCTATATGAAACGAGTGGACCACGTCTCCAACGTGAAATGCCGGAGAATACCTGCTTCTTTCTTGACGATGAGCGCGTCGGTGCCCACTTCGATTTGATGTATTACGCCGATCGATCAACGTATCAGATTTACAATAAGCACATGAAAGAGCCTCGTGATTTCAAGAGCCAAGCCGAGATAGCACGTGAGGCAGGCGCGATTCCGTATCTTTTCTCCGTCAAAGAAACGGCTTACAATTACCCCTTGTTCATTGAAGACAAGGTCGACATCGGGAACGGAGAAATGCAACAGTATCGGGTTTTTGAAATTATGGAAACCGACTAACAATCGAAATTAAACCGATTAAAGCCGAAATAGATAACCCTAAGCGCGTAGCCCGTAAGCGTAGCGGAGGGCGACTCTACGGGAAGGCAGCGTAAAGTTCTAACTCAGCTGACCGAACCGCAAGGAAAATTAAAAAAATGAAATTATTACGATATATTTATCTGTCCACAATTTTAGCACTCGTAGCACTACCCATAAGGGCACAAGTGGATTGGAAAGCACTCGATGTGGGTAACCTATCGTCTGCTATCTATAACACCGCGGTTGTCGGGTTTCCGAGTAACCCGACCGCGAACCCATCCGGATGGTGGCCCGCAGGCACAAACGATTCCTATATCTTCGAGGGAGATATCTGGATCGGTGCCAAAAAGAACGGTGAGGTCGGTGTGTCTGCCTCAGATGGCAGGCACAGCGAAATTTGGCCCACCGACGACGCGCCAGAGGTTATCTCAGACAAACCCGGTGTAACGACGAAGGGAACCCCCACCAACCAAGCACTCATGTTCAAATGCTCTGACACAAACCCTGAGGCAAATAAGGATTTGATTCTGGGTTTAGAACTCGTAGTCAACGGCTTTCAATGGAGCTACGCACCGCTCTACGATTTCTTTATTCTGGAGTATAACGTCAAAAATGTCGGTAGCGACACGCTTGAAGATCTCTTTATGGCGTTTCGTTACGATGTGGACATCTCCAGTAACGAGACAGGAACAGCGAGTTACTCCGCAGATGATTTCGTTGCCTTAGATCAAACACCGGATGCCCTCAATCCAGTGGATCACCCCAATCGTTACCTCTCTTACGGGTTCTCCAACGCCTCCGCGCCTGGGTATATCGGCTTACGGGTATTGGATGCGTATATGGGGGAGAATGCTGAAGATCCAGCGGCAAAAATTCCTTTCACAGCACACAAACGGATTACGATCACCACCGACCCGACAACAGATGCGGAGATGTACGCGCTTATCAGCGTACCCGGTGTTGAACCGCTCCCCGCGAACTACGACGATCAGCGCTTTATTCAGTCCTATGGACCGGTTGAGTCGCTTGCTCCAGGTGAGTCCTTCAACATCATCATCGCTGTGGCAATCGGTGAGGGACTCGCGGGTTTGCAAGCGTCGTCCGACTGGGCACAGAAGTTATATGACGATGGCTACGTCGCACCGGCACCGCCGCCATCCCCGTTGGTAACGGCTTATCCTGCTGATAAACAGGTGACACTCGTCTGGGAGAGCGAGGGACGCTGGGTTGACGCTGGTGTCGGCAAACGCATCGAAGAATATATTGATGTGACCGACCCAGAAAAAATCTTTGAAGGCTACCGAGTTTATAGACGTGATGTCTCTTATGATGAATCCACTGGCGATCCGGTCGAGGATTGGACGATGCTCATGGAGTTCGACAAGCCGAGTGCAACCGGTAATTTCTTTACGGTATCGCATGTCGGTAAGCAGTCGGATGCCACCATCGAAAGCGAGGGGGATGAACCGTTCTTTGCCGATTTCTTCAAAAACGCTGTCTACGTCATCAAATTTAACTCCAGCACAGAGTTTGAAGTGGTTAACACGACGCTGTGGGAAGTCATGGCGTATAACCCCGCTTTTCCAGCAAATGGCGGTGGATACGTTATCATCAAAGATCCGAATACAGGTGAACCCTATCCCGACGGGACATATCGTTCCGGTGCTCGAATCTACTTTGGTGGACTCTACGTGCAAATTGCCGATGGACCTTCAGGACCGCCTGTCGCTGGCGACATCTTCCAAGTCGTCTCGACCCCTTCGCAAGCACTCGGTGAGGACGCAGGTATCAAGAATTTCTACACCGATGAAGGCTTAACCAACGGACTCGAGTACACGTATGCGGTGACCTCGTATGATACAGGCAACCCGAAAACGGGGCTGATCGCGATGGAGAGCAGCCAGATCGAGACGATGGTACACGTTGTGCCACGCGCCCAACCCGCAGGATACCGCGGACCTACTGCTGATATAGAACAGCAGGGGCAGGGAATCGTTACCGTCGAACCGATGGTGCTCGCACCGAACAAGGTAACGGGGCATCAATACAAAATGGTCTGGTACGGTGCAAAGCAAATAGGCCCCGCCGCATATATCACAGGTCCCGGCTATCAGCCACCCGCTTATGAGATCGTCGATACGACGACCGATGAGACCGTCGTTGAATTACAATCTTTTGATTGGTATGACCCGGAGCATCAAGAGGCTATTGAAGTTCTTTCGCCGATGTTTGATGGTGTAGTTCTGAGGATAACAGGTGTTAATGTATCCTACGGCACGCCCATGGAAAATCCGATTAACGACGTTAAACTGACAGCAGGCACAGTCACAGATTGGTCGGTAGATATCCAATCCCCCGGGTTTGGTGAGAATACATGGCCCAACGTCTGGTGGTCAACGTATTACCGCCCGCATACGTATTCGATCACATTTGTTGACGATACCCACGTCAAGGTGATGGATGAAGATACGGGTGAAGAAATTCAATTCAGCGACCAACGCGCAGCAGGATACGCGATCCTGACAGCCACAGGCTGGCGTGATACATATAATCCTGCGGAGACTCCAGGGTTCTTCCGTATTTATATCCGAGGCGGCTACGTCTTTATAAAGGATCCGAACGGCGAAGTCTCCTCTGGGGATGTCTTTACCGTTGAAATGGGGGGTGTCAGCGCACCACAGGACGGTGATCAGTTCCTCCTCAATACAAAGGGGGAATCCCTTTCGCCTGAAGATATTGAAGCCGATCTTGGAAAAATTCGGGTCGTTCCCAATCCTTATTTCGTCACAAATAGAGCGGTACTTTCCGAAGGAACAGACAAGATTTTCTTCACACACCTTCCACCGCGGTGTACAATACGGATTTATACGTTAGCGGGTGAATTGGTCCGAACCCTTGAACACGAGAGCACTGCCCTTTTTAATCCCGGTGAACGGACACAGGGCGACAAAGGTGGGACAGAGTCATTTGAACTCCTCAATCGCTACAATCAAGCACTCGCAAGTGGTGTTTATATCTATCATGTTGAAGCCAGAGACGAAAGTGATGAAGTCGTCGGTAACAAAATCGGCAGATTTGCAATCATTCGGTAACAGGAGAAATGCATGCAACGTATAATTTATATGCTATTATTCATATTTCTTTTACTCTGGGATGTTCCGAGTCATGCCACAACCAATGTTGGCACGGCGGGTGCCCAGTTTCTGAAAATCGGTCCCGGCGCACGGGTAGACAGTCTTGGGGGTGCCTTTGGCGCGCTCGCCGACGACGTAACCAGTATCTACTGGAATCCAGCAGGGATAAGCCAACTCGAAAAAACCAGTTTTTCGGACACACATACCGTCTGGCTTGCCGATGTCCGTTATAACTATCTGGCGTTCGCGACACCGATAAAAAACATCGGCACTGTGGGCGCGAGCGTTACATTCCTCAATGTCCCGGATACGGAGATTACCACACTGGCAAAACCCGATGGGACGGGTCTCTGGTATTCTGCTTATGATACCGCTGTCTCGTTGGCGTATGCCCGTCAACTTTACGAACAGGAATCCGGCGTTAAATTATCTGTCGGTATTAACGCCAAATACATCCACCAGCAGATCCACCGAGAGAGTGCCAGAGGCGTTGCGATTGATGTCGGCACCCTGTACCATACCGGCTGGCGCAGTCTACGAATCGGGATGTGTTTCTCGAACTTTGGACCGGAAATGCGCTTCGGCGGTCCTGACTTAGAGAGTGGAGCAGAAGTGGCAGGAGACCCACGGATAGGGAGTTACCGCCCGTTTCCAGACACAACGAATCCGGCACGGAAAGCAGAATTAGAGACGATTGAGTTCCCCCTACCCTCCAATTTTCGGCTCGGACTCGCCTATGACATTATTGATTCTGGCAGTAATCTTCTCACTCTCGCACTTGATGCTAACCATCCCAACGACAACAGTGAACGGTTGAACATCGGCATGGAGTACTGGTATAGAAAGATGGCAGCGATTCGTGGGGGTTACAAATTCCGATTAGGAGAAGACCGCGTCGACGATGAAGAGGGGCTTACACTCGGTTTAGGCATCCACCTGAATCTTGGTAGAAGGGTCCTTTCTCTCGATTATGCCTATGCTGACTTCGGACGCCTACAACAGGTACACCGAGTGAGTTTAGGGCTACAGTTTTAAGGATGCCAAATATGACAGACAAACCGAACATCGTTTATCTTCTGGCGGATCAAATTCGTGCGTGCTCATTGCCGGTATATGGCGACACACAGATCGAAACGCCACATATCGACCGGCTCGCCCAAGAAGGCACCGTCTTTTCAAACGCAATCGCTACCGCACCCGTCTGCACCCCTTACCGTTCTATGATGCTCACGGGACGGCATCCACAGACAACCGGACATCTCATTAATTTCGTCAGAACCCGACACGATGAAATCGGACTCGGTGACGTTTTCAACAGAAACGGTTATCGGACGGCGTGGGTCGGCAAATGGCATCTCCACACCGGTTCGTTCCCGGAAATCGGCGGACGCGATTACGTCCCCGAAGGACGCGACCGTCTCGGATTCCAACACTGGCGCGGCTATAACTTCCACACCGACTATTTCAATGGAACGGTGAACCTTGACGATTGGCGGAACGAAACGTGGGAAGGTTACGAAACAGATGCGTTAAACCGATACGCCTTCCAGTTCATGGATGACATGGACGATAAAAGCCCATTCTGTCTATTTATTTCTCCACATCAGGCACACTCCACGCCTTACGAGTTTGCACCACCCGAATACTATGATCGACTGCCCACTGAACTTCAACTACCGGCAAATGTTCCAGATTCGCTCAAAGAACAATCGTTAGAAATTTACCGGCACTATCTCGCAATGACACTAACGGTGGACGATATGCTCGGTGAACTGATGGCGTATCTCGAAAGAACGGGACGTGTTGAAAACACGTTGCTCGTTTTCGGATCCGACCACGGAACGCAGGGCGGCGGACAAGGTATCAATTTCTGGGCGAAGCGCGAACCTTACGAAGAATCCATCAAAGTGCCGCTGATTATGCGTCTGCCCGGCGTTTTCGATGGGAATCGCACCTGTGACACGCTCACCTCCCCCGTTGATCTGTTCCCATCGCTTTGTGGTTTATGTGGCATCCAACCACCCCGCACCGTTGAAGGCTACGACCTTTCCGCCTCTTGGCGCGGGAATGCTGATGCATTTGAACAGGATGCCGTCTTAACGATGAACTTCGGATCGACCTACGATTACCTCATTGATGGGAATGAGTGGCGTGGCGTGCGTACAAAAACGCATAGTTACGCGCGTTGGCTCGATGGTAAACAAATGCTATACGATGTGGAAGCAGACCCGCTACAGATGAACAATCTGATTGACGCATCCGAAGCGCAATCGTTAGCGGACGAAATGGAGAATACTCTTTCAAATTTGATGGATGCCCGGAGCGACACACTCCAGCCCGCGACGGGTTACACGGATTGGTATGATGCGCAACGTCGTATTGTGCGTAATGCCCACGGTCCCCTCGGTGATCCAGAGGACGAACCCGATTGGTCGCTCTTAAAGAGTTAGGGACATTTGGTTCTTGTGTAGGAGGAATCTCCGAATCCCGACTCTACTTTTCGCAGAATCATATCATTTCAGCAAGAACATTTAAAAAAATGTTACACTTTCCGACAAATTATTTTTTCCCACAACGGAGAAATGAAAAAAATGGATATGAGCTCTTACCGACACTGGGTTTTCTGCCAATAGCCGTTACCTACCAAATGTTACACGGGTGTAACATTTTAACGGGATTATTTATCAATATGTTATATAAATTTCAATGTATTGATAGTTTCACAGTAAATCCAAAACCTCTTGACCTTACCGATAGCCGATAAACCCACACTATGACTGGGTTTCTAATGGTTAAATAAAATTTTACAATTTTATACTTTCACAGTAAACCCAAAAAAATGCAACACTTCCCAAGAGACTATAAACCCATACCACGACTGGGTTCTGCGAGGGTAATACAGACGCTTTCCCAAAGGCTTACTGTGAAATTCTCTGATGGTGAGATGCCAATCAGATAATGTAAACATGGTTCTGTGGAAATCTGTTGCTTAAAGAAGTCTATCTGTGTTACAATGAATGTGCATCAATCAATCCAAACGGAGTGTACAAACAAAAAACAGATATGACTCTTCAAGAAATAATTTTAGCATTAGAAAAATTTTGGGCAGATCACGGGTGCGTCATCCAGCAACCGTGCGATATAGAAGTCGGCGCAGGCACCTTTAACCCCGCAACGTTTTTACGATGCCTCGGTCCAGAACCGTGGCGAGTCGCCTACGTAGAGCCTGTGCGACGTCCAACCGATGGCAGATATGCCGAAAACCCTTTCCGTGTCGGAGCATATTACCAGTATCAGGTGATACTCAAACCTGCCCCTGAGAATGTGCTTCCCCTCTACCTTGAGAGCCTCTATAGTCTCGGTATCTCTCCCCGCAAGAACGACATCCGATTTGTGGAAGACGATTGGGAATCACCGACACTCGGTGCCTCTGGACTCGGTTGGGAGGTTTGGTGGAACGGGGCAGAAGTTACACAGTTTACCTACTTCCAACAGATGGGGAGCATAGACCTTGATCCCGTATGTGCTGAGATTACCTATGGGCTTGAGCGCATTGCTCTCTATTTGCAAGATGTTGACGACTTTTTTGACATCCGCTGGAACGAACACGTCAATTACGGTGATGTTCACCGGCAGAGCGAGATAGAATACTCGACTTACAACTTCGAGCGTGCGGATGTAGACATGCTTTTTGAGTCGTTTAGTACGTATGAGAGGGAAACCCACGCATGCTTGGATGCAGGGTTAGTGCTACCAGCAACAGATCATGTTTTGAAATGCTCACATATCTTTAACATGTTAGATGCGCGTGGGGTCATCAGCGTCACGGAGCGGGTGAGTTACATTGAGCGCGTCCGGCGGCTTGCTCAGCGGATAGCACGTGCCTACGTCAAACAGCGTGAAGAGATGGAACACCCACTTCTCGGAAAGTGGACTGCAGTAGGAGGGATTTGTAATCCCGACTCTTCTGAAATACGAGAAGATGAAACCATCACGCAAGAGACCACTGATCTCCTATTTGAAATCGGTACGGAAGAGATACCCGCGAGTTATGTCCCGCCTGTTCTTGAACAACTAAGTGAACTCGCAACCGAGTCCCTTACGAACCACAGAATCCCCTTTGGCGATGTTGAAACTCTCGGCACACCGCGTCGTATCACGCTCAGTATCAAGGACATAAAGACGCTGCAAGAAAGCCAAGAGACAGAGGTTGTAGGACCACCGAAACGTATTGCCTACGATGAAAACGGCGAGCCGACAAAAGCCGCAATTGGTTTTGCAAAAACACAGGGTGTTGATCTCAGCGCACTCCGCATCGTTGAAACCGAGCGCGGGGAGTATGTCGCCGCTTCTAAACTCGAAACGGGAGTCCCGACACGAGATATCTTGACAACGTTGCTAACTGAATGGATCGAAGCACTCCGTTTTCCGAAAACCATGCGCTGGGAGACCGAATCCGAAGAACCGAATGGGAGCGGTTTGCAACCGCGAATACGCTTTGCGCGTCCTGTTCGATGGCTCGTGGCGTTACTGGGCGACGAGGTCGTCAATTGCACTTACGGGGCGACACACCCAGGACGGTTAACCTACGGGCATCGCTCCTTACATCCTGAACCGATAACTTTGACTTCCGCTGACTTAAGCACCTATATTGAAAAACTACGCGCTGTTGGTGTTGTCGTCTGTCCAAAGGAGCGTAGGAACACAATCGAGAAACAGGTGAGAGACGTTTTAGAGGTCGAAGGATGCCTTCCGAGGCTGGATGAAGAATTGCTGGATACAGTGAATTATCTCGTGGAGAACCCGCAACCGATCGTCGGCAATTTTAGTGAGTCGCATTTGGAGATACCGTCAGAAGTGCTGATTACTGCAATGAAGACACATCAACGCTATTTTCCGATGTGGAAGAGTGAATCCGAACTCACCGCGAAATTTATTACAATTTCCAACGGGACAGACGGCAATTTTGACGGAGTTCGACACGGGAATGAACGCGTCCTCCATGCCAGACTCAATGATGCTGAGTTCTTCTACAGCGAAGACCAGAAAACCAGCCTCGCCGATAAAGTTGAACGCTTGGGCGCGGTTGTCTTCCACGCAAAGCTCGGTTCACTCTTGGATAAAGCGGAGCGGCTTAAAGCATTAGTTCAGTTCATCGGTACGGAACTGCAAGTGCCGGAAACAACTGCCTCTCAGGCAGAACGCGCAGCATGGCTCTGTAAAGCAGATCTGACAACACACATGGTAATTGAATTCCCATCATTGCAGGGAATTACGGGGAAATATTACGCAGAAAACGGCGGAGAAGCGGAACCTGTCGCGACTGCTATTGCTGAGCACTACCAACCACTCGGTGCCGATACACTGTTACCCGAAACTGAAGTCGGTGTCCTTGTCGCGATCGCCGATAAGCTCGACACGATTGTCGGATATTTCGGTATAGAAGAACGTCCCACAGGTTCGCAAGATCCATACTCGTTACGACGACATGCCCTCGGCACAATCCGAATCCTCCAAGACCGGAGGTTGCTGCTGTCTTTAGATGCTGTTGTCGAGAAAGCGGTCTCCCTCTATACCGTTGACTTAGCCGATGATACACAAGCGAGTGTCCTTAACTTCATCAAAGAACGTCAACGCGTTATTTTGCTGGAGGCGCATCAATATGCTCCAGATCTTGCCGATGCTGTCTTGGCGGTTGGTGCAGTTGATGTCGTTGATATCCTCAAACGCGCCAGCATACTTGCCGAATTTCGCTTGACACCAAATTTTGAGGAAGTGTATAATGCACTCAATCGGGTACTGAGAATTTTACCGTCGGATGCCCCAGAAACTGTAGATGCGACCCTGCTGTGTGACGATGCTGAAAAGCGGTTGTATGACCATATCACTGAAGCAGAGCTGCGTTGCCAGCAAAGCATTCGGGAACGCGACTACGCTAAACTGCTGACGCAACTTGCCGCTTTACAACCCGCGATCGACGCATTCTTTGACGATGTTTTAGTGATGGCGGAGGAGCCGGCACTACGCGCCAACAGATTGGCTTTATTGAACCAGATCGGACGGAATATCTACGCTGTCGCGGACCTGACGAAACTTGTAATCGCTGGGAATTAATAAAGTTCCTGTAGCCTGCAACATCGGCGCAGGGTTTTTGCTGGGGTGTTTCCCCAGATATACGTCGAGGGTATTTCTTCTTTCAACATGCTTGACCGAACCGCAAGGAAGAATTAAAAAATGAAACAACATCTCTTATGTAATATATTGAAGATCTCTATCCATGTCTTACTTATTATGGCTATTGTCCTCGCGATAGGCTGTGGTGAGAAGGAGAACAGGGACATTATTGAAGCGCGAGCCGCTATTGTTCGCGGAGATTATGCTGCCGCACAAACGGCGGTTCAGAAGATAGACACTGGGAATCAGGAAGCGCGACATCTGAAGGCTTTCTTACAAAATCGCACGCGCGCTGAGGCAGAGAGTTGGCACCAAGCGATTGCACAATCGAACGCCTATCTTGAGACCTTAGCAACCGATATCCACGCTATCTCGTTGCAGGAAGATCCGGATTCTGACGAACTTGATCGACAGGAAAGACTCGTCCGCTCGCAGAACTCCATCTCTGGACTCTTTGCTGTATCGCTTGCTGAAGCGGTTGAAAAACGCTCAGGATTGCTCTCTGAACTCGTAGCGCATCCGGATGCCGCTGTCGTTATAGGGATTTTAGCCGCGGAAAAATGCTATCAACCCAACGTCCTCGCAGCAGTCTCGGAACTCAGGGCAAAACTCGGAGATGGGGAAGCAGTTGTTGAACGATTGCGTCAGGCGATGCATCATAAAGATACAGCCATACAAAAAGAGGCTGTCCGTTATCTCGGGGCGATGCGAAACCCTGAACTCATCCCAATTTTTGAGGAAACGCTTGCCGCAACCACGAGTACCCCTGAAGTTGCCTATAGAGCAATTGTCGCGCTTGAACAATCAATCGGTAGTAGGGGCGAGGTTACCTCGCCCTTATCTGCAGCCATTGTGCCGGGACTCCAACTCGCCCTCAGAAACAGCAGCGCGCAGGTACGGATGCACGCCGCTAAACTCCTCGGGAGCATACAAGCAGAAGCGGCGATTCCTGATCTTGTCCGGCTTCTCTCAGATCCGAACAGTTACGTCAAAGATACCGCCATAGATGCCCTGAATCGTATAGGGGAACCCGCTGTTGCGCCGCTCCTTGAAGTGTTGGACACGGGTGCGCGAAACCTCATTCCCGATGAGGACACCGGCTTCGCCGCAGAATACCGATACATCGCGAGTGCTTATATTGATGGTTTGTGGATGAAAAAATATAGAATCGGAACCTTATCAGCCGCGATCCAAGCACTCGGATTACTCAAATCGGAAGATGGGGTAGAGACGCTCATAGATGCGTTAGCAAACGAGGAATTACAGGATGAAGCATTGGCGGCACTCGTTGAGATGCGCGGTGTTGCTGTTCCGCCGATGATCGATGCGCTGAAAAGCGGCACAGATGAAATTCGGGTGAAGGTCGCTGACGCGCTTGGACAAATCGGGGACCGGCGCGCAGTTGTTCCGCTCATTGAAGCAGTAGACAGCGATCCATACAAAGAGGTAAAAGCACTCGCAGCGGTCGGGCTTGGTAATATGCATGCACGTGGCGCGAATAACAGGGCAGTTATCGCTCTCACGGACGCACTCTCTTATGACGACACTACTGCGACAAATGCCGCAGAGGCACTCGGAAAAATCGCGGTAACCACGGAAGATACCGTTCAGAAGTTGAGTATCATCGCGATGGATAAAAATATGCGTGAAACCTTACGCATTGCGGCTCTTACGGCACTCTGGCGACTCAAACCTGAAGCTGCAACACAACCGATGTTACTCCTGATGTTCAGTGACGAGACCAGTCCGGTCCTACGTGCAAACGCCGTCAAGGTGTTGAGCCGCATCCAAGCCCCTGAATCTATGCCTGTGTTACTTTGGGTGCTTTCTACACAATTTGACGAAATTTCGGATTTTCAACGGCACATGAAACGGGAGTACAAAACGCTGGATGCACTCCGAGCACAGGTTGATTCCTTCCAGATTCAATGGACGCCTGACTATCCACGCGCAAACTATCGGACTTGGGGTGAACTCAAACCGATCCCGAGTCTTGTCCGAAGTGAGGTCGCTCGGGCATTGGGTATTATTAAGGGGGAGACTGTCGTAGAGCCTCTGGCAAACGCACTTCGGGACGATGGACGCGCAACCGTGCGACAAAGTGCAGCGTGGGCACTCGGTGAAGTCAAGGGTGATGACGCAATCCCGCCGTTGGTTACTGCGTTGAGAAAGGATAAGCAGGGGGCTGTCCGACAAGAAGCGGCGATCGCACTTGGGAAAATAAAAGGGCAGAAGGTTGTTAATCCGCTGGTAGATGTCCTGAAAAACGATAAGTATGAAACGACGCGCTTTCAAGCCGCAAAGGCACTCCTGGAGATTCAAGCCGGGGATAAAGGGCTTGTTGATATTATCAAGAAGGGCTTGGGGAGTTTTGATGATGGATACGAGGTGCAATCTGTCCAAGACCAGGTCATTGCCTCATTAATCAAAGATAACAACATTCCAACAGCCGAATTTGCACTTGATGCTCTGAAATCTGCGAATGATGAGTGGACGAGATGGGCACTCGTTCACGTGATCGGAGCGAGTGCGAAAAAGGTTGCCGTTGATGCAATGCTGGTGGAATTGGAAAATCCAAGTTATGTCGTTCGGAGACGCGCCGCCGAATCGTTGGGTGGGTTCAAAGAACGCCGGGTTGTTGAGCCGTTAATTCCTGTTCTCGAAAACAGAGATGAGATGAAATCGGTTCGCGCAGCAGCAGCCGTATCCCTTGGTGTTCTCAAAGATGAACGTGCCTCTGCCGCGTTGCTAACTGCACTCTCCGATGAAAATGCCGAAATCCGATTAAAAGCCGCTACTGCCTTAGGGAACCTCAAGGATGCAAAAGCGGTCGCGCAACTCAGTGAGATCGTTGAAAATCCATTAGAGCCGGATACTGTCCGCGATGCTGCCGTAGCAGCACTCGGCAATATTGGTGATAAATCCGCTGAAGATCTGCTGATTCGCGCATTAGATATCCGAGTTGGAAATATCTCAAAGAACGCTATTGTTGCTTTGGGCAAACTCGAAAGTGAAACGTCGATTCCTAAGTTAATCGCTATCTTGGAAGACAAACAGATAGCGTTGAACGCGAGTACGGATGCGTTAGCCAAGGCGTCTGCTCGGACAAAAGCCGCAACAGCACTTGGGGAAATTGGCGGCGCGCGTGCCGCAGAAGCAATAGCCGAACGGCTTGTTGACGATACCGAATATATCGTTGCACTTGAGGATGCCGCAAACAGAAAAGCCATCGGCGCAGACGATCTGAAACGGAATTGGAGCTGGGAAGTCTTCGTCAATGCCGCCAAAAAATTAGACTTACCCGCATACGTTGCTCCCAAAATGTTAGTCCGTGCTGAGGATGAATGGGAAAATCACCAGGTCAGAAATGCCGCAATGGTTGCCTTAGGTAGATGCAAAACATCTGATGTCGCTTTGGACACTTCACAACTCAAACAGCGGTTGGTCGATCCAGATGTGGACACCCGAAAAGCCACAGCACTTAGCATTGGGCAAGCCGGAATTAGTGAACTTATACCGGAACTCGTTCAGATAATGAAGGGGGCAACTGAAGCCGAGAAAGATGTCCGCCGAGCGGCAACGCAGGGACTCGGTGAGTTGGCTGATGAAACAACGACCGACGCGCTTATTGAGGTGATGAATAACGATGACAACCACGTCGAAATTCGACGCGATGCCTCGCGGGCGTTGGGTAAAATCGGGACGGACAAGGCGGTGACGGCGTTAGTGGAAAAACTAACGGCACTGCACGAAGCCCAAATTACAAGAGGCTTCCGTCTTGATGCCATCAAGGCACTTGGGGAGGCTAAAAATTCAAAGGCAGTCGCACTGCTTGAATTGATTCTCCAAGATCAGGACGCTGAGATTCACTTCCAAGCGGCAGCAGCCCTCTTTGAAATTACAGGTAAAGGCTACGGTTACAACCGATCATAAATAACAATCGGCAATCAGTTGTCAGGTGAAAAACCGAAAACCGAGAGCCAATATACTGACGGCTGATGGCTGAAAGCCGACAGCCATTAAAAAAGGAGATTTCATGGCTTTTTTTGAACTACGACAGTATAGAACACAACCCGGTCAGCGTGAGAATTGGGTCAAATACATGGAAGAAACTGTCCTACCGTTCCAGATTTCTAAAGGGATGGTTGTGATTGGTAGTTTCATCGGTGAAGAAGAGGACGATCTTTACGTCTGGATTCGGCGGTTTGAGAGCGAAGCACAGCGAGAACAACTCTATGCAGCAGTTTATGAAGATGACCGGTGGGTAAATGAAATCTCACCACGTGTCGGTGAGCTGATTGACAGAGAGCAGATCGTTGTCACGCGTCTTGAACCTACCTCGCGCTCGGCACATCAGTAGTAGCACAAACTGTTAGTTTGTGTCCGCGTTAACAGTCCAAAATGGAGGTGGTTTGGTGAGCCCTGAAGAAAAATATCTGTTTGACCTTTGGGGGTATGTGAACATCGAAAACGTCTTAGGAACAGACGAACTCGCGGAACTCAATGCCCTTATCGATGCACAGAAGTACCCAGATCCGGTAGATGATGATGTCTATTCGCAGAGGTTCGGCGGATTCTTGAGTTGGGAAAACGATGCCTTCCGTAAACTTCTGAATCATCCACATATCATGCCATTTTTAGCGGAGATCGTCGGTCCTAAGTTCCGATTGGATCATGTCTACGGTATCTTGATGATAGAGGGAAACCCGGCTGGAACGCTCCACGGCGGGGGCACCCCCTACGATCCAGCGCAGTATTACGTCTTCCGAAACGATCGGATGTACAACGGCTTAACCGTTGTGTCGTGGGCTTTAACGGATATGCTTCCCGGACATGGAGGCTTCTGTTGTATCCCCGGTAGTCATAAGAGCAACTATCCCTGTCCGGCGGAATTCCGACCCGTGCAGGACAACAAGACGTGTATGGCACCTGTGCATCAGAAAGCAGGGGATGTCGTCATCTTCACAGAGGCCTTGACGCACGGCACACTCCCGTGGACTGCTTCGCACGAACGACGCTCGATTCTGTTCAAGTACTCACCCGGACACGCCTCCTGGGGACAAGGCAGGCACGACGATGAACTTCGCAACCTCATGTCAGACGAGGACCAAAAGTTGATGTTGGAACCCCCTTACGTCGCCAACCGCAAACCGGTGGTTTAAAGGTTAGATCGTTAGTTAGTGCAGGGGTTGCCGTAGGTTGGGTTGAACGAATTCGTGAGGTCTGATGTACGTCTCACTTGCACGTCAAATAGAGTGCAGTCGCCTCTACACCCAAAAGGGAGTGAAACCCAACTTCATAGCGGTGAAAAGCAAAGTGTTGGGTTTCACCGCGTATCTTTGGTGTAAAACAGGTATTGCGGAAAATCATTTCTTGGGTGTATAAGTGTTTTGAAGGTGCCCGTTCAACCGAACCTACGATGCTGATGGCTGACTGCTGACAGCCAATCTCTACCAATCCGCGACGCTGCCATCGGTGTCGTAATAAAATTCGCCGCCGAGTTCTTCTGGATAGGTATCAAGTATCCGTTCCGCTTCCTTTTCATCAATTTCAAAACCGAGTCCAGGCTGTGTCGGCAACTCAATATGGCCATCTGTGACCTGCCACTCCTCAGTCAATAAGCCTGCTCCCAGACCGTCGTCGATCTGTTCCTGAATTAGGAAGTTTGGGACAACGGCATCGACATGAAGGGAGGCAGAGAAGGCGACGGGTCCAATCGCACAATGCGGAGCGATGTGCATGTAGTAGACCTCCGCCATGTTCGCAATCTTTTTCAGTTCAGTTATGCCTCCAGCATGCGAGGTATCGGGCTGTAGATAAGCGACCGCCTGTTTCTCAAACACCTCTCGGAAACCCCAACGGGTGAGCAGGCGTTCTCCAGTCGCAATCGGAAACGGCACATGGTCGGACACCTGTTTGAGTGCGTCAACATTCTCTTGTGGGATGGGTTCCTCGACGAACATTGGACGCATCCCTTTAAGTTCGTGACAGATCTCGATTGCAAGGGCAGGGGTCATTTTACCGTGAAAATCGAAGGCGAGTTCGACATCGGGCCCCACCCATTCACGCATGAGGTAGGCACGCTCGACAAATTCATCGATCACCGCAGGAGGTTCATGTCCACGCCATTTACCACCGGGACCGCTTTTAAACGCTTTATAACCACCTTTTTGCTGTAGAAATTCGAGGCGTTCTTTGGCAGTTGCTTTGCCTTCATCTGTCAGACTTCCGATGCCCCAGTGTGCATAAACGCGGATACGATCACGTACAGCACCGCCTAAGAGTTGATAGGTGGGTAAACCGTGATGTTTACCGGCGATGTCCCACAGTGCCTGATCGATACCCGACAAAGCGGACATGAGAATATTTCCACCTCGGAAAAAGGCAGAACGATAAACGTGTTGCCAGTGGTGTTCAATACGGAGCGGGTCTTTGCCGATGAAATAATCGGAAAGTTCTTCGACAGCCGCCCAAGTGCTCTTGGGTTTACCTTCAAGCGTGGTTTCTCCCCATCCGACGATACCGGTGTCGGTCGTAATCTTCACGAGACGCATCCGACGACGTGGGTAGAATTGTTCAATCTTAGCTATCTTCATATTTTTAACTATGGCCTCTTGGACTGCTCTCCATTACATTACGAGCAGGTTTCTGGTTAATTCAAAACTGGGTTGATGTTGTTTACAGTTTTCAGTTTCTGGTTAAGAGATCAAGAAAATGTAGCCCGTAACATTGTCCCGCAAGCCTCTATAGGCTTGCGCAAAGAGGGCGACTCTACGGAAACGAAGATGAAATCCCAGGCGTACCTCACCGAACCGCAAGGAATAATTAAAAAACCGAACCGCAAGGAATAATTAAATATGTCTTCACAACCCAATGTTCTTTTTATGATCGCCGACGACCATCGATGGGATGCCATTCGTGGTATGGGCGACCCAACAGTCCAGACACCAACGATGGATTCACTCATGGCACGAGGAACGACCTTCCATCAAACACATATCATGGGCTCACTTGTCGGAGCAGTCTGTGTGCCAAGCCGCGCTGCAGTCCTCACGAGTGCGAATCTTTTCCGTAGCGGTGGAAACCAGATTAATCGAGATTTAGCAGTTTGGCCACAGGTAATGCGCGAGGCGGGCTATCACACATTTTTTTCTGGCAAATGGCACAATGACCGACAAACGTTTACCGACAGTTTCGATGACGGTGCTAAGATTTTTTTTGGTGGAATGAGCGATCAATATAAAGTGCCAGTTTTCGATTTCGATCCAACGGGTAAATACCCGGATGATGCCAGGTACATTGGAGAAAAATTTTCCACGGAACTCTTCACAGATGCCGCCGTGCAATTTATAGAAAACTACGGTGAAACGGATCCTTTTTTCCTCTACCTCTCCTTTACTTCACCGCACGATCCGCGAACAGCACCCGGAGAATACGCGACGATGTATTCACCAGCGGATATACCTGTCCCTGAAAACTTCCTCCCCGAACATCCGTTCGACAACGGTGAAATGCGCATTCGGGACGAAGTGTTGGCGCCCTTCCCTCGCACACCAGAAATCGTTCAGCAACACATCGCCGACTACTACGGGATGATTACGCACATGGATGCCGAAATGGGACGCGTGCTAAGCACATTGGAAGCGACCGGACACCTCGACAACACAATCGTCATCTATACCGCCGACCACGGACTCGCTGTCGGGCAGCACGGATTGTTAGGAAAACAGAATCTCTATAACCATAGCATCCACGTGCCTTCCATATTTGCTGGACCTGGGATCCCCGAAGGGGAAACCGTTGACGCGTTAACCTATCTGTATGATGTGTTTCCCACTGTCTGTGATCTCACCGATGTTGCTTGTCCAGATACGACTGAGGGATGCAGTTTAGTGCCATTGATGAACGGTCATGTGGAACGAGTCCGCCCTACGGTCTTCGCAGCGTATAGAGACATTCAACGCACGATCACGGATGGGCGTTGGAAATTGATTCGTTACTATGTCTCCGAAGAGACGGGTGCCGGCACGGATTGCATCCAATTTTTCGATTTAGAGCAGGATCCTTGGGAGACGACAAATCTTGCTGATCTGCCTGAACATGCCGATCGCATTCGGTCACTCGCTGCGGATATGCAAATGTGGCAAATTCATACGAACGATTTCATGAAAGATGTGCCTATCCTGCCATTGTAAGATGGATATTAGTTGGAAGAAGGAGATGGAAGAAAGGAAGAATGGAAGGAGAAGTTCCCCCCGCTCTTCCACCCTTCCAATCAAGATCTTCCATCCTTCCGTCTTTCTCGTTTTTCTTTTACCTGAGCCATAACCCGCCTAAAGGGTTTCATGCTGGCCAATTTTAATCAATCGTGCCGCTTGCTCCGCTGTGTCGGCGATCAACCGCGGCGCGTCTATAACGGCATTTTCAAGGGACATCGGCTCTTGTACGATGCCCAACATTGCATCTATACCGGCATCATAAACGGCTTCAGCACCTTCAGCGACACCACCAGCAATTGCTATAACGGGGATGTCGTGCGCTTTCGCGACCTTCGCAACACCGACAGGCGTTTTTCCAAACGCCGTTTGGAAGTCCAGTTGTCCCTCGCCGGTGAAAACGACTGCAGCACCTTTGACCCGTTCCTTGAGATTCACGGCATCAATCATAATATCGATACCGAGCCGCAATTCGGCATTGAGGAACGCCATTAATCCTGCGCCTAATCCACCAGCTGCGCCCGCGCCGGGAATATCATTAAAGGATTTTCCGAAGATATGCGTCAAAATCTTGTCAAAATGTGCCAGATGCCCATCTAACGTTTCAATCATTTCAGGGGTTGCCCCCTTCTGCGGTCCATAGACGTGTGATGCACCATCTGGACCCGTTAAAGGGTTGTTAACATCACAAGCGACAACGGTTTCAGTTTCGGCAATAGCAGGATGTAAACCGACTGCATCTATCGACGCTAATTGTCCAAGATTCCCACCACCGCGCTGAATCTGTTTTCCATTCGTATCCAGCAATCGGACACCGAGTGCCTCCGCCATTCCAGCACCGCCATCGTTTGTAGCACTCCCACCGATACCGATGATTAGGCGTCTGCACCCTGCTTCCAGAGCGGCGTGAATGAGTTGTCCAGTCCCATAGGTGGTGGTCCGAAGCGGGTTCTGTTCGTGCGGTGCGACGAGTGTGAGACCGGAGGCGGATGCCATCTCAATAACAGCAGTCTCTCCGTCGGAGAGGATACCGAATTGGGCATCGACCTCGTTTTCGAGTGGGGCAAGCACACGATGTGTTTGTAGGTGTCCACCCGTGGCATCAACAAGCGATTGCACTGTTCCTTCACCACCATCCGCCATCGGTATTTTCTCAATGACAGCCTCGGGAAACACGCGGCG
This sequence comes from Candidatus Poribacteria bacterium, assembly GCA_965208635.1. Classification (GTDB taxonomy): domain Bacteria; phylum Poribacteria; class WGA-4E; order WGA-4E; family WGA-3G; genus WGA-3G. The sequence goes on along the minus strand of OZ242349.1, from coordinate 913,071 downwards.
AAGTCCCTGTTCAATCGCATTCGCAGCTTCAAGAGCACTGACGCTCCCTTTAAATGAATCAGGCGCAACTACAATTTTCATGGTTGATAGTTTATCATAGGCACCGCGAATTGTCAAGTTCAGACGGCACTATGGCGGAGCCGTTCAATGCTTTTGTAGATGAAAGTTCCGAATCCTGACGTTTTCCAATTGATCTTTCTATGGGGCACGGTTATAATAAAACCACCGAAAGGAGGAATACATGGACTGGCAATTGGAAACAACTGTCTCTGATGAGCAGGTTAAGTTTTATAAAGAAAACGGATATATCACGTTTGGACGCATCTTCACAGAAGAGGAACTTGATACACTCCGAGATTATGTGGACGAGATGATTGCGAATTTGCCTGAAGGCAGGCGGCCTGAACAGATGGATGTCCCTCATTTTGAGCACCCATTCTTGTTCAAGTACCTAACGCATCCACGGGTGTTGAAGGTGATAGAGCGGTTTATCGGACCGGATATTGTGCTCTGGTCGAGCCACTTTATTAGCAAACGCGAACACGATGGCATGGCGGTTCCGTGGCATCAAGACGGGGTCTATTGGGGCAAGTCTCTTGAGCCGATGGACGTTATCACAATGTGGCTGGCGGTAGATGAATCGAAGGTTGAAAATGGCTGTATGCGTGTTATCGCCGGCAGTCACAGATTACGGGATCGTCGCTATGAAGATGTAGATCGCACGAATAACCTCTTCGGCAGCGAGGTTGTGGAGGCGGACTTGGATACATCAAAGGTTGCCAATTTGGAACTGGAGGTTGGCGAGTGCCATTTTCACGACGCGTGGACAATCCATAACTCCAGTCCGAACGTTTCACAGAAACGGAGATGTGGCTATACAATGCGCTACATGCCCGCGACTGTCCGCTATCCGGGGGCAGAATGGCGCCGCAAGCACTATATCTATCTGCTGCAAGGCGAAGATAGAACAAACGGTTTTAATACCTACACACCTGTACCGGAATTCTAACGTCGGTCTCTCCACTATCAAAGGTTTCCGTCGTCTTTTGACGAAAGTCAAATTATTTTCAACGGAAACCTTGCTCCTTTCCAACGCCTACCCATCAAATTTCCTTTATTTTCTCGTTTAAAACCGTTTATTTTCCGATCACAGCACATATTTTTCGTTAAATTTCAAAAATTATGAAATTTACCCTAAACTTTTCCGATTTCATATCTATAGTTAAAGTAACAGGGTTTATAAATAAATCTGAAAGTATTGGCATAAAAATTAGGTAAAACGAGTTGGGGAATCCGGGAATGTTCACCAAAGACTGCCAGGCCACACCCTAATGTATTTATGTTTCGGTTTTCCAGACAAAAAGGAGAAAACTTATGGCAATTACGATCCATCTGAAAGGTGGCGTTCCAATTTTGGAACCAAATGGGAAAATTGTGGGACCCGTAGTATCGGAATTGCGAGAAAAACTCGCTTTGTGGTTAGATGATGCCAATGCCCCCTACCTTCTGATCAATTTCGAGCATATCCACAAGATAGATAGTTCCTGTCTCGGCATGCTGGTGCATGTGCATGACATGGCGGCACGGAAGGGAACCCGCATCGGGCTTATCAATGTTGGAAAACACATCAAGAACCTGCTGATTCTCAGTCGACTCATGAATGTTTTTGAGCATTTTGATACCGAAGATGCTGCAATTTCAGCATTCGCACCTGCTCCGAAGTGGCAGCGTCATTTGAATCGATAGTCTTTTTGGGTTGAATTTTCTCTATAAAATCAGTACAATAGCTTTCAGGCTAATAGGTTGTAGGCATAACTGGTTTTTGCCGGATATATGGAAACATGCACATTTCGGGAAATGGAGGATAAACAGATGACTTTAAGGTGTCAATTGAGAGGTGTTAAATGTCCACCCTACAAACATCAAGGCATCTTCTTACCAGATAATGAAACGGTGAAATCGTTTTTGCCCGATTTGAAGCATTGCGCGGCGTGTATAGCCGATGCAGCACCACGGCGCAGCGACCTCCGTGAAGATTTGTTTCAAGTCGCCTCTCTGACGCTCATTGATAAGGGACCCACGTTCAATCCAGGGCATGAAAGTGGTGCCAATTTCAGGAGTTTTATCCGCGTGCGCATCTGCGGTGCCCTGATGGATGTGAAAGAGAGAGAGGTGAGACACAGTACCCGCGAAGTGTCTATGCCTGATGAAGAGTGGAACCCCCACGAATGGTCGGATTCAATGGACGAGCCTGAGATCGAATCTCTGTGGCAATTTCCGGACCCTCAAGCGGAATTTGAGAATAGACTCATTCGAGACCTCAGTTTTGCATCTCTACTACCGGAACTCTTGAAAATACTAACGCCTCGCGAACGTAAAATTTTCATCCACCTCCGTGAAAATCGGCAAAACCATGAAATCGCTAAAGTGTTAAATATCTCTAAATCCCGTGTTAGCCAACTTGTGGCACAAGTAACACTGAAATTGACAAACACTGCACAAGAGTTTGGGTTGGCAGAATAGCCGTTTTTCGAGATACTATTTTGAGAGAAATTATGCGTCCCTATTTTGATGTACATTGTCACATCGGTATGACGGTCTCACGCGCACCGACTGTAGGTCAGAGCGTCGGACGATGTCTCGCCCGGATGGCTTCTGCGGATGTCATCGGCGCGATTCCGTGTCCAACGGGTGGGAGTCCGCAGGCACGTGGGGTCTTGGATACGCGCGCACAACACGAGACGATTGCCAACGCATGCAAGCTCTATCCAGAACGCTTTCCAATTGGACTTGGGATCGCCGAGGTCCGACACGAACAAGCGGGTGCTGACGAATTGGACAGAGCCATGCAGGAAGACGGTTTGGTCGGATTTATGTGTCATCCTGGATTGTCGGGACATTCACTCGGTGGTGAGTTGTACGCCTTCCTTGAGGTAGTGGCGATGCATAATGGGTTATGTCTGTTACATCAGGCAGGCTCCACCCGAAATATTGCCGCTTACGCACAGCGGTTTCCTGCGGTAACGTTTATCATCGGACATGTTTCGATGAACAAAGCCGGACATCTTGATGCGATTGATCAGTGTGGAAAATGCGAGAATGTCTGGTTTGATGTAGCGCAGAAACCGGAGGGGGCAGATGCGAGTTGGGATCTCGTACACCTTGTCAGTAATCTCGGTAGCGACCGGATTATGTTCGGGAGCGATCTGCCGTATTACGATTTTCGTCTGGTGCAGGCACAGATCGAATCCGCCGCACTTGATGATGAAACAAAGGAACGGATTGCCTATCAGAACGCTGTGCGGTTAGTTCAACAATTCCGCGCAGACTGGTTGCCGACGCTGATCCCGATAACGCCGCCGCAGGTTTATTCTGAAGCTGAGATGTGGGATGCAAATGGGGCAAGACTGCGCTAATCAATAGGAGCCAGTGTTTTTGCTTGGGGTGTTTTTGCTTGGGGTTTTTGCTTGGGTGTTTCCTCAATTTCCTCAATTTCCTCAATTGCTTCATGCTCGCGATTTCTTATCACGGCGCAGTCGTTACTTGACAATTTCAACTGCGCGAATCCGACGGTGGAGTACGAAAAGGCAGAGGGCTATCAAGGCAATTTGGATGAGAAGTGCCCACCCCCAATGCACGGCGTAGTCGTGTGAGCCGGCAAATAGGGCTGTGCCGAGAATATCGTAGCTTGCCCAAATGGAGACTAACGCCATTTTGCTGGTGCGAGTAATCGCTTTGAGTATTTCGTAGATAACGGGCGAGCCGAACCACACGGCGCAGAAACCGATGATGGCATAGCGAGGATTTGAGGTAAGTGATGAGAACAATAACATCAATAGACTGGAAGAAAGCGTGATAAGCACCGAGTAGGTAATGATCGAAAGAGGAATCCAATAGTTCTCTTTCAGGAAAGGCGTGTCGGTCAGTAGCACGTGTTCAAGGAACAGTAACAGTCCCGGAACCAACGTGAGGCAACCGAGCAGGATACCGATGGCAGCAAATTTTCCGATCAGGTAGTCTATCCATGAAATAGGTTTGGAGAGGTAGAGGGAGAGCGCGTTGTTCTTCAGGTCAGTGGCGATTAATCCAGAGCCCCCGAAAATAACGATCAGCGCGATGAGAAATGAGGAAGGGGGACCTGCACCGGGGTTTCGGAATAGGAAATTCTGGAAAAACTCGTTGTCAATGTCAAATGAAAACACCGCTCCGGGCACTTGGTTAAGGATAAAAATAAGGGCTGCGTGAACTATGATATAGATTGCGGGAGGAATGGCAACAATTAATCGGACGATTTTACGTTGTGCCAGCAGTTTTAATTCCGCTTTTGTGATAATCCACCACCGTGTATAAGGGCGCGGATTCAGGGTGCCTTCCCAGTGTCGATAGTCCTGTGTGTGAATAGGCATATTTTTTAGTAGTTTTCAGTTATCGGTCATCGGTTTTCGGTTAAGAGGTGTTCTGTAATAATTCACCTCTCCCTGGGATATTTCAAGTTTGTGAAGATTGTTACCAGTCGCCTCTTTAACTCTCACTGCGAGGCAAACTGACAACCAGTAACCGACAACCACTCCCTAATACTTATAGATGGCTGTTTGCTCTAAGGCGTCTGAGAAGGGACCCTGTTTCTCAGTCTGAATTTCAACAATGATAACCCCTAAATGCGTATCACGTTCGGGATCATCATCGATGAAGCCACGCGGGATTTCCGCAGTCATGAGTCGATCCAGTCTATTGAGTTCCTGCGACCAACGGAGGTCTAAGAGCCGTCCATCGTAGACTTTCTTATGTTGCTTCCCGTTACGCATAGAGTAAACCTTGGCATTGGTAGTGAAGTCCGCTTCCGAGACAGTGCTCACGCCAACGCTTGGGCTGAGAATGCTCTGATTCCATATCAGCGGTATGCCGTTTCTATCCACGAGATAAATCCGTAGATCAATCCTATCAACGCGTGGATCCGAATAGATCCGGATGCCCTCAAAATTCTGAATTACCCCGCTCCCACACGAAAGCGTAACGAGAACGCAGATGCCGACGAGCATGACGCTCCGACTCTTTAATATCAGTTTGCAGGGCAAATGAAAACGATACACATCAATCCTCCTCTTCTACGTTTTCAAGCGTAACTTACTGGTTTCCTATAGGAAACTCTCTTATCCATTATACCGCTTTTAGAGGACAACTGTCAATCTAAAATCCGCTTTATATCTTTTCCCAAGAGTGATACAATAATACTCATGATACCCACTTTTGTGACCAAGGGTGTGGATACTTTAAGAACAGAGAAACGTACGAACTCTCAAAGACATCCCAGCTGAATCAGAAACCTGCCCATTGTCCCGCAGGTTCCTCTATAGGAAACTTGCGCAAGTGGAGGGCAGTCCAGGGTCCATAGTTAAAAAAACCAATTTCGGAGGAGCCCTATGAAAGCCGCAGTATTGTATGAAACGGACACACACCTAAGAATTGAAGATTTCGACTTACCGCGTCCAAGCGCAAACCAAGTCCGAGTACGGTTGGTCGCCAGCGGTGTCTGTCATTCCGATTGGCACGTTGTTAAGGGGGATTGGCCCTTCGTCAGGTTACCTGTCATCCTTGGGCATGAAGGGGCTGGGGTCATTGAAGAAATTGGAAGCGACGTGACGCAAGTCCAAGTTGGTGACCATGTTATCCTTTCATGGAAACGGAACTGTGGGTTCTGCGAAATGTGTCAGAAGGGGTATCCGAATTTGTGTGCACTCCCCTCTGATGGGTCAGGGAAGCCGGCTATAAAATCGAGTGGACGAGAGATTGATCAGATGTCAGGATTAGGAACGTTTGGCACTGAGACGCTTGTTCCACAGGACGCAGTTGTTCCTATTGATAAGGACATGCCGTTTGCACAAGCCGCCCTCATCGGGTGTGGCGTAATGACGGGTGTCGGCGCGGCTATCAATACTGCAGAGGTTGCCCCCGGCAGTTCAGTCGCTGTCTTTGGATGTGGAGGGGTTGGACTCAATTGTATACAAGGTGCCGCGATCTCTGGGGGTGAACCTATTATTGCCGTCGATGTACGCGACAACAAGCTTGAACTCGGCAAGCAATTTGGTGCGACGCACACGGTTAACGCCTCTGAGGTAGACCCTGTAGAACGGATTAAAGAAATTACCGACGGACGCGGTGTCCACTATGCTTTTGAGGCAATCGGATTGATCGGTGAGACATTCCGACAGGCGATCCTCTGTACGCGGAGTAGAGGCGTAACAGTGTTTGTCGGGCATGCACCGGAGAACACGTCTGTGGAATTCGATGCCCGGATGCTGATAGCCGAGAAAATGGTTATCGGTTCGATGTATGGGACTGCGCGCCCGCATGTGGATTTCCCGCGGTTGGTTTCGCTCTATAAAGCCGGACAGCTTAAACTGGACGAACTCGTCACGCGTACTTATCCGTTGGAAGGGATCAACGATGCATTCGAGGCTTTGGCAAGAGGCGAAGTCGCACGGAGTGTGCTGGACTTAACTTGATAAAATGCGGTAGAGATGTGAGAGACTATTCAAGAATACGTTCCATACGTTCGCGAATCCACGCTTTGTGCTCAGGATGGGTATGGATGTAGAAAGTGCCGTTCTGGATGGCGTTATAGACATGCTCTGCGACTTCTGTAGGTGACAATCCCGCCTCCATCTCGGCGCGTGTGTTCCGTGAACCACCAATAACAAGTTCCTGCGGACGCTTTTTCTTTGTTGGATTTTGCAGTGTATCTGGGCGGTTTCGGGCAGCATCCAGAATACCTGTGCGGACCCATCCGGGACACAGCACATGCACCTGAATATTAGCACCTTTCTGTGCCAATTCATCGGCGAGGGTTTCGGAAAGCACAACGACACCGTGTTTGCTCACCTTATAGATACCTTCGCCACTACCGCCTACCAGACCCAGGATAGAAGCCGTGTTTACAATATGACACTTATCCCCTTGGGCAAGCATACGTGGGACAAACGCTCGGATGCCGTGAATCACGCCCCACAGGTTAACGCCCAACACCCATTCCCAATCAGCGAGGGTGTGCTCCCAGACGGGACGGCTACAGACGACACCCGCGTTATTGCAGAGGATATGCACCGCACCGAAAGCCTCTAACGTCTGCACAGCAAGATTTTCGACCTCTGTTGCGTTGGAGACGTCCGTTCTGATGGTAAGAACCGTCGCCCCTTTAGCCTTTAGGTCGGCCTCAAGTTTAGTTAACGATTCCTCTTCAACGTCAGCGAGAACGACTTTCATCCCTTCCGCGGCGAACCGTTCCGCCAGCCCTCGTCCAATGCCACTCGCCGCACCCGTAATAACAGCGACACCTTTTGGCGTAGCTTGCAAGCCAAAACTTGCTTCACAAACTTGCATGGCCTTTGTTCCTCCGCAGAGTAAAGTTAAAAGTAGCCTGCAACAACGGCGCAGGGTTTTTGCTGGGGGTTTTTGCTTGGGGTGTTTTTGATAGGGTGTTTCTTCTTGCTTGGGTGTTTCCTCAATTTCCTCAATTTCTGCAGGGCTACGGAGAGACACTTCATCCATCAAAACCACCTGACCGAACCGCAAGGTAAGTTTAAAAATCTGCTTGGCGTTGCTGGTGGTATTCCTCTAACGCTTGATTCGCACTCACAATCGTTTCTAACTTTTCGATGAGTGCGTTGATGTGTTTACCGGGAAAGGCGAAGTAGAAGTCATCGTCAGAGAGAGCAGTGTAGACGCGATTGCCAATACATCCCAAACTACTTACGCTTCGCTCGCTTTGTATGACAGCAGGGATAGCGGCGCACGTCGGGCGACCCATGACTCCCCCACCTGTCGAAGAGTCATTTCCAATACCTGCAGCAGTCGCGGCTTCTGCCAAGAGCATCATCTGTCTCGGCGTGCCAGCGATGATGACGACATCAGGTGTGCCAATGGCATCTGATAGAGGGGCATAGACTGCACTTTTGAAAGGTGTTTCCCGTGTTGGGATACCGGGAACTTCCTCCATAGTGATGTAGCCGAGTTCGCCCATCAATCCGAGCGTGTTTTCGAGTTCCTTCATCTCGGCATCCGGCAACGCAACGTTGTGCGTGTAGCAACCTATCGGACAGTTGTAATGGTCGGAGGCTTCCGTATAGAAGGTTTTGCCTTCCGCTGCACGTCGCCAATAGGTGCAACCGGAGGCTTCGACCTTTTCCACACGGGGGACGCCTTCGGGTTGTGTGTCGTGAAACGTTACAGCAATAGGGATAGTTTCCAAATTAAGCAATTGTTGAATCTGTTCTGACATATTTTCTCCTTAACCCAATATTCTAAAAAATTAAATAGAAGCAAACTGCCCGTCGGTAGGCTCTGCTCAGCAGAACCACGCTTCGGTGAGCCGTGGTGCGGGTAGATGCGCTTCTTTTTTCTCTGTTGGTGGAGAGTGCCCTCGCATATCGGCGGCGAGTCTCCATATCTTATAGAAGGTCTTCAGCGGGTCAACACCGGCGCGTGCGTCGCTTTCAACAAGCGCATTGACGGCTTTATGAAGTTCGTCCATTCGTGCATCGGGATGCCCCCATGTATAACTGAAGGAGGCTTCGTCAAGGACCAATGAAAGTGCTTTCGTTTCGGGACGATTGAGTAAGTATGACCCGGGTGGGATTAACAACCGAACGGCGTACTGCACCGGATCCACGTGATACACAAGACCGGGCGTATCAATAAACTGAAGGAGTTCAAGATAGTCGTCTAAGGTGGTCCACGGTGTGAACGGTACCCATGTAGGGCGCAATGCAATTCCAGCTCCGTGAACGATGTCAATTGCTTCCTCTACATCGGCACGCGTGTGGTGCTTCTCCAAAATCGCCAGCACTTGTTCGTTCAGTGTTTCGACGGCGGAAACGACGAACCGGCATCCGAGTTCTGCGAATTCTGGGAAATGCTCTCTATTTTTCAGAATGTGCTCAATCTTGGTTGTAAAGTCAAAGGTGAGACTTGGGAAAGTCTCGTGCATTGTTCGGAGGATGCGGAGTCCATGCGTCGGACCGTTGAGAAAATCTGGATCGCCAAAGGTGATATGGGTCGCGCCTTCCACCACCTGTCCCTGTATTTCGGCGAGGACGGTGTCGCGCTGCACAGCGAAAAACTTGCCGTTATAGATCGGCGGAATAGGACAGTGCGTGCAGAGATGCTTACATCCGTGTGTCGTCTCTGTATAACCGACGGTTCGCACCTCATCTTCGTCCTCATATTGAGCATACATTTCCAGGGGTGGTAGTTCCGCAAGGAAATCGGATTCCTGTGCCTCAGACGGTTCTTCCTTCGTGAGGGATTCCACCAGCGCGACGAGTTGCGTTGAATCTGTGCCTGCGATGCAGAAATCGACACCGTGTGCAAGCAGATAATCGGCATTGAGCGTTGCGTAAAGCCCATACATGCATATTTTGTAAGGTGTTTCCTGCTTGAGTTGACGGATACGTTCAAGGAGCTGAACCCCCAATCGCAAAGCGGTGTGCATCGGGACGGATATACCGATGAAACGTGCGCGCTCGACCTTCTCGACATCCAGTGGTTCGACGGCAATATCGATCACATCGGGAGCGAATCCTGCGGTTTCAAGGGCGCGAAGTGGACGGGTGAGTCCAATGGGTCGGTGCCCGAGTTCGTAGCAGGAGATCAAGAGAACTGCACCGGGAGCGTGTATTGCTGAGGGGATTTGCGCCTGCGTTTCCATACTCAATAGGATAGCACGTCATCACACAATTAGCAATATAATTCAATGGCACCAGACTATAGTAAGACACGATATTCTACTACACGCTTGGAAAGTGCATCCAAGTGGGTATATAGACGAAGGTTGTATTATCATTTGAAGATTGAAAAGAAGCACGTTCCACGTAGCAAGATGTGAAAACGGAAACAACAAGTGATTTGGACGCTGATTCGGCATGAACTTTTAACAAATTTAATGACGTTCCGATTTTTGGTGACCCTGATTTCGTATCTGCTACTTGTGCTCGCCGGCAGCATTGTCTTAACAGACAACTATGAACGAAGACTTGCGAGTTACAACGCTGCAGTCCAAGAACACCAGGAGCGAGCTGCTCGTGCAGAAACCTATTCAGATTTTACACCGTTCCTCGACAGAGCCCCGAACCCGTTGAGTCTTTTCAATCAAGGACTTGACAAACGTGCGGGAAATTCTATCCAGATCCGCCTTGGAGAGGTACCCTTCTTATGGACGGATGTCTACCGCAGTACCGGCTTCAGTAATCCGTTCCGACATCTCCTCGCTGATATAGACCTGATTTCTATCTTCCAAATCCTTTCAAGCCTCCTTGCCTTGGTGTTTGCTTACGACGCAATTGCTGGCGATCGCGAGAATGGTACGTTACGCCTAATCCTTGTCAATCCTGTTGGACGCGGCTTGATTGTATTGTCAAAGTATTTGGGTGCCATGTTATGCTTTACATTACCGTTGTTAATGAGTTTCCTGTTGGCACTACTGTTACAACTTCAATCTCATGCTATCGATTATGGTACCGATGACCTTGTTCGGATTGGCGGCATCTTCCTCACAACTGTCATTTATACCTCCACGTTTTATCTCATCGGGCTGTTGATCTCCAGCATGATTCACCGCACGGCAACATCGCTTATTGTTTCAATGTTTATCTGGGTAGTGCTGACGTTGCTCTATCCGAATGTGAGCCTATTTCTCGTGAACCGCTTTATGGATACGTCGGAGAGAATGGAGCAAGCGCATCAACACATTGAACAACTTGCCGAGCGTTTCTATCGCGAGGAAGAGAAGCTACAGAACCCCTTTGAGCACCTCGGACGGGGCTGGCATAGCGGTTACACCCATCGGAGTAAGACGATCACATCTATTCCGGTGGAAAGCGAGCCGGATGTCCCCGCCGTGAAGGCCTATTTTAAAACCTTAACGGCATTGCAGATGAACACAGCGAAGACAGTCTGGCGGGTCCGAGAGCAAGCCTTTGCTGAAACATATATCCGTAAATCGCGCACCGCCCGAAACGCACTCCGATTTTCACCTACAGGTTTATATCAACTCTCAACCGCTGCATGGGCAGGCACGGATATCGATAGGATGGAGGACTTCTTCAACGCGGGTCGGCAGTACAGAGAAACGCTCTTAGACTACTTCTACGACAAAAAGGCGTTCACTTCACGCCAATGGTTTGCTAACGATAAAGCAGCTATCCGATGGGAAGATGTCCCTCGATTCTCGTATCACCCACCAAGTGTCTTTGAAGAGGGTAGCAACCGCGCACTTCCAGACCTCGGCCTCCTGTTCCTTCTTAACCCTGTGCTGTTTATGACCGCTTTCTGTGTCTTCTGCCGACAGGAGATATGACATGCTGTGGTATATTATCAAACGCGAATTATTTGAGCAGATCAGCAGCCTCCGTTTCGCACTCGCGATGCTCCTCACTGTTTTTTTGATGATTGTCAACGCCTTGGGACATATAGGCGCATCTAAGGCACAGCAAACAGAATATCGGCAAAATGTCTCAAAGGCTTTGACAGCACTCGAACGCAATAGCCGTCAGTTCTACAACCTCGTCATCCGGGGACCGGGCGTACTTTATAAAGAACCCGCCGCACTCGCTTTCTGTGCACACGGTAGTGAAAATAATCTACCGGAATCTGTATTGGGATGGAGTGCGGGCTATGGTAAGAGTCCCGTTATAGATGGGAAAAACTATCCTTTTTCCGGTATCTGGAGACTGAAGTATACCAGTTTTCCGCCAATCCGGGCAGCCGACATTTTTCCAATCTTCTTAAGAATCGACTGGACGCTTATCATTGCAAACATTCTCAGCTTCCTTGCACTAATTTTTACCTTCGACGCGGTGGCTGGTGAAATGGCACAAGGAACCCTCCGGTTGACGTTGTCAAATTCCGTTGCACGCCGAACGCTGCTCACCGGGAAATTCTTAAGCAATCTTTTCAGTTTGGGTGCTGTTTTTATGAGCGGGGTATTGGTTAATCTCCTACTGCTATATCTCTCTAAAAGCCTGCAATTAAACACCCAAGAATGGTACAAAATCGGTGGTATTTTCGTCGTAGGTTTGATATATATCTCTGTCTTTATTGCTTTGGGGCTTTTCATCTCAACACTTCTTAACACCCCTTCAACAAGCCTCGTCATCCTGCTACTCATATGGGTAATTTGGGTTATCCTCGTGCCCTCAATGCTTGGGACAATTATGAGCGGACTGAACCTACCATCAATCCAGAAGGGACCGAGCCCCATGTATTTCATGCGTAGTGGACTCTATGAACGCTACAAGGCACGCGGATTAGAGGAAGAAGCCCCAACCCGCCAACGTCCACCAACACCAGCAACGCTGCTGTGGGCGGAATTTCTTGATGAAGAACTCCAAGAAGGAAAACGGTTAAATAAAATATTCTTGCGTGCCCAAATCAACCAAATTCGGATTGCAAGGGAAGTGAATCGAATCTCACCCACTGCGGTCACACAATATGCGATCGAATCCCTCGCAGGAACGGGGTTCCAAAGACATCTGAATTTTTTGAAAAATGCTGAGCGTTATGCCGATGAATTCAATGATTTCCTCATCTCTGCCGATCGCGCCGACCCAGACAGTCTACGCGTCCCTTTTGTTAGAGAAGGTATGTCTGACAAACCGGTCCCTTTTGAAAGCATTCCTAAATTTCAGGACCGAGTGCGCTTAGGAGATGCCTTCAAAGGCGCGATTCTGGACGTGATGCTGTTGTTACTCTTTTTTATAGCGTTATTTGCGACGGCACATGTCTTATTTCAGCGGAAAGAAATATGAGCCTAATAACATGCGTTCTCATACTGAAAGTCGGCGAAGAACATTATGCGTGATGCGTTCAACGGCAGCATCGCCACCGGCTAACCCGTGCGACCAATCGGTTGTAGCGGCTGTGAAAACAGTTCCGCCTTTCGTATAGATACCCATCGTTGCGGCACCGGTTCTCCCTCTTTCCCAGCGTTCATACCATTCACAATCATCAGGGTGCCAGCGGACAGGAGCCGTCGCGAGGATTGTGAAACCTTCAGGTGTGCCATCTTGATAGGTCGGGACTGGCAAACCGTCTACAAGGGTCCATTCGCATCCGTCGCATTCGTAACCGACAATGGTGTTTTCGCCGCCGAAGGGGTCATCTCGTGAAAGGTTCGTGCCTTCAAACACCCAATGCTCCGGACGATGGACGGTATACTCTCCCGAACCGTCCATAAATTGACCGTGACTGAGGTGGTAACCACCTTGAAGGAATCCGACGCCGGTCAATTGGTTCTCAGGGCGACCCACCATGTAGTGACTCCACAACGTACTGAGGGTACTGAGGTCATCGGTCTTGAAAACTGGATCTTGGTTGTAGGTTTGCTTCCAACAGACAAGTGCCCTACCATTGTCTTCGGAGCGGACCTGCCAGCAGACGGAATTCCCGCTGAAGAAGGCGGCGTTGCCGCCGTTGGCAATGAATGCTTCGAGGTGATCGCGCATCGGGGCAGACCAATATTCATCGTGTCCGACGCTCAACACGAGTCTGTAATGCTCCAACATTTCGGGATGGAATTCCAAATCGGAGTTTGCGGCGTAGTCGAACGTGTATCCGTTCTGCTCTGCCCAGACAACAAAAGCCGCCTCCCAGTTGCTGAAGATGCCACGCATGGGTCGATCGAACGAGACACGATTTCCCTGTATCTTACTTGCTCCGTGATACCCGTAAAGACTAAAGCCACCCCAGTTGTTGTAAGCGTTGTAGGTGTTAGTAGAGAGTTGGAACAGGATGGACGTATTCGCTCCAGGGCTGGCAGGGCGAACAATAAAAAAGAGCCTACTTTCAGCCGTGCGCTGATTCCGATAGATGTGGTCACCACCGCCATCAGTGGCACGGAGTGTGCCTTCATAATAGCCGCTTTGCCACGTTTCAGGCACGTCGAGCGTAAAAATGGGGTGCCATCCACACCCTTGCGATGATGCATCTGTGGGAATTGGCTGCGCTTCACCGGGAAGTTCTGATTGACTCCAGACGACCTCGCGTGTTGCCCCGATGCGAGCAATCTCAAGCGAATAGTTCTCCGCACTCGTTGAGATATGGAACGCAATTTCTTCACCGGGGGCATAACTGAGTTGGTGGGTGTATCCGTCGATATAGAGAGGTCTGATTTGGTTTTCGGTTTGCGTTAAAGTTGCCATTATGCCTCCTCCTTTGGTGTGTAGCGTAGCATTTTCTGGACGAAATGTCAATTTTTTAGTTCCCGGTTGTCGGTTTTCTGATTTTACCTTGTGGAGTAGTGAGGTGTGTTAAGTCTATGGGTTCCGTTCCATCTATCTGCTTTCCATTTCATTACGAGTGGCAGTTCTGAAAAATAGTTTAAGGGAGTAGCCTGCAACAACGGCGCAGGCGGATATGAGAGAAAACCCTCAATAAACGAACCACCTGATTTAACGCCTCGCGAATAATTAAAAATCCGTTTTTTGACTTTTTTCGTCAAGTATGCTATGATTTCTACAATCTTTTTTTCTTTTTGTCATCTTAATTTTCAAAATTGTTAAACTTTGGAATTAGGTAAAAAATGAATGTCAACCAAAAACAGGCGACCCCACTATCATCTGAACAGATGGATCAGTGGGAAAACGATGGATATTTACTCCTAAAAGGCGTTGTCCCGGAATCCGCTATCAATGGCGTGCGGGACAGTTTTGCCCGCATGGTAGATGGTATAATTCGCGAGTTGAAAGCGGATGGAATTATTGAAGATGAGGGAGCAGACCTCCCGTTTGAAACGCGATTTGTGGAGGTCGCTGGTGAACATGCCAACCGCTTTGGTCGTTCTTGGCGTAACCAAGTTGCGACACCTGAAGTATTCGAGTTACACCACGCACCACACCTTGTGGACGCAATCGGTCAACTCACAGGTACAGATGTCATCGGGCATCCCGTTTTCAATGCGCGTCCGAAACTTCCGGGTCAACAATTAACAGTTGTTCCGTGGCATCAAGACAGCGGCTACTTCGGCACGGTGAGTGAAACTTCGCTCATCCCGACTGCATGGATACCGTTGGTCCCGGTAGATGAGACCAACGGCTGTTTGCAAGTGGTTGCAGGTTCACATCGGTTAGGCGTGGTCAATCATCACACAGAAGAACGGGAAGGGAAGTTTCTTGAGGTAATGGATGCGCTTATCGAGAATTCTCGTATCGTGACGTGTCCAATGGATTTAGGGGATGCCTTGGTATTCCACAACCTAACGCTCCACCGATCGCTGCCGCATACTACCAGCAAGGACATCCGTTGGGCGATTGACGTCCGCTATCTCCGCGATGGAGATCATCCGGGCACTATTTACTGGCAGGATCCTGATTTCAAGTGGGTCATCCGTAGCGAAACGCAACCCGTAACGCCCGTTACACAATGGCTTGAAATGTGGTAACGACCAGCACAAAGTAGTCGAGGCTTAGAAAATTGCTTCGAGTCCGATCCAAGCGGCACGAGGAGCACCCGGAGAAAGAAAACGTGAGTCCTCGAATTCGTCTCCTAACACTTCGTCCGCCTCTCCAAACAGTCCGAAGGTTTCATACGTTTCATCGAAGAGGTTGTTCACCTTAGCAAAGATGGAAAGATTGTTCCATAATGTATACCTGCCACGCAGATTAACGATGCCGTATCCTGAGATCTGATCGATCAAATTACCCTCGTCTCCTCGAAAGACTTGACTGGAATTGATGAGGATATTCGTCCCGAAGGACAATGCGTCGGTCACGATAAAGGTGATATCCGCTTTGAGGTTATGGTATGGAATGCCGGGAATGCGGTCGCCTTTCTCCACGTCAATCTCACCACCCTTCGCCTCTGGATGGTTTGGACTGCTGACTGTCAGATCGGTCTCGAAAGTCGCTGAAATGAAGGTATAATTGAGCAGGCCGTGCAGTCGGTTAAAGAGCGTCCCACCGATGCTGAGTTCAACGCCTTGACGAAGCGTCTGCGCGACATTTTGGAAGTAGCCTTCATTGGTAAGTGCACCACTGCTAATGAAAATGAGATCGTCAAAACTCGTTCCTTGAAAGAGGTCAGCGTTCCAGCTGATTTTACCGAACTCGCCACGGAATCCCACCTCAAAGGTCTTTGTTACCACCTGATCCAACGGCGGATCGGCGACGAATGCATTGGGTAATTTGCAGGGTGCTTCAGGATCGGCGCACGTCAACTCCACAGGCGTTGGCACCCGTGATGACTCACTATAACTGCCATAGAGTGAAAGCCCGGTGTAGACTTGGTAGGTCAAACCTACTGCTGGATTGAAACGGTCAAAGATATGATCCCCATTGAGTTCAACACCAATTTGGTCCCGTAATACAACCGCAGTTCTGTTATAACGTCCAGACAGCGTGAGACCTAACTGTGGGGTGATGGAAACGGTGTTTGTCGCGTAGAGGCCTATGTTCTGAACGGCAGCCTCAACATCCACAAAAGATTCACTTTCAAGAATACCGCTACCGATGGTACCACGGTCGGGTGTTAGACTTGCCAGTTCCGTTTCGGAGTTAAACAACGCTCCGCCACGGTCGAAACTCGCGCCGGCAATGAACTGATTTTCACGGTTGATGAGAGGATTGGTGAAGGTCGCTTGTAAGGTTGCACCATAGCCATTTTGACGCGTTTGGCTCGTATTGTTTGTAGCGTTAAATCCTCCTGCATCGTCGTCATCGTCCTCATCAATTTCGTTTTCCTCGTCATTACCATCATAACCATTTTCAGTGAGCCGAATATCATTTCCGAACTGGTCCCTCACCCGTTCCTCCTCTGAGCCTTCTTCAAAGCACAGGAAACCGGCGTTCTCAGGGTCTTCACACGGTTCAAAATCCGTATCGTCTCCATTGAAAGTTTCAGTATTGTTGCGCCGAAAGTAAAGTGTACTTGCCAACAGCACGTTATCCGACCACGCGTGACGACTCCGTAGGTTAGCAAGGAGCATGTTGTTCTCGGTCCTGTCGGGATGTGTGAACACAGCGTTGCGTTCTGTCTCAAGGAGTTGAATTGGTAGCGCGCCATTGCCTAAGAGTTCATTATCTGCCAAGGTCAGGCTCAGGTTCAGAGCGGTTGCATCTTGCTCCCAACCGACGTTGCCAAACAGTTGCCTGACATCGGAAGGCGAGAAGTCGCGCCAACCGTCTTCCCTAAAGAGATTACCGCTGAGGAAATAACTCAACCTCTCATTGTGACCCCCGCTGGAAAACTCAAGGGCTCTACGTGTGAATGAGCCGCCGTAGACTTTTACTTGGTGGCCGGGATGGGTGAATCCCGTCTTAGTCCTCAAGGAAAGGGCACCCCCGAGCGTGTTCAAACCGAAAAGTGGATTTGAGCCAGGCATCAGATTGATACTGGCAATTGCGGATTGCGGGATGACATCCCAGTTCACTGTATCCCCAAACAGTTCGTTAACACGGATGCCGTCCTGATAGGTGGCTAACCCTTGAGGTAGGCCCAGTAACGGGGAAGCCGTGAAACCGCGAAAACGAATATCGGGTTGGAAAGGATTGTTCTGTGCCTCGTTAACATGAACGCTGCCGAGATTAAGGTTAATGAACTCAGTGAGGTTTAAGCTTTGAGCCGCGTCAATTTCAGTGTGAGTCGCCGTTTGTATATGGGCAGGAACCTTATTTTTCGGGAGTCCTACACCGTGGAGCGGGGTTACGCCAATGACTTCAATCGGTTCCATCTTCAGCGGTTCTTCCTCGGAATCCGCCAAAACATTTCCGATGGCGAGTAGAAGCCACCCAATAAGCATACAGTTGAAGGCTCTGACTAAACTGTTTGGGAATGCCACTTTTTCTCCTTCTTGTAGGACGTTGGGTGAAGAAACGGGATACTTTAAAAACCGAAGTTGTGAGTATCTATGATACATTGTAAGACGTTTTCATGCAAGACCAAATCTGACCAGGATTTTTGTGATTTATGTGATTACCGTGATGATAAGACCTCCGATAATCATAGTCAATCACTCAATCATAATAATCATAGTTCAGACTTGCCTTTTTCTCACATATCAGGCATAATGGTGGGCAATAAACCGATGAGGACGAGATTGTATGAAACGTGTATCTTTTCAAACTTTACAAGATGAACTTTATCGTGTGCTTGCAGCAATCGGGTTTGACGGCGAGCGAGGCATGTTGTGTGCGCGACTCTTTGCCGAAAATCAGCGCGATGGTGTGTACTCGCATGGACTCAACCGCTTCCCCGGATTCGTTGCTGGGCTGGAGAACAAACAGATCGATTTCTGTGCACAACCAGAGAGAATTGAGGGTTTCGGTGCATTGGAACGGTGGGACGGCAAGATGGGGGTAGGGCTTGTCAATGCCTATTTCTGTATGCAACGGGCAACAGAACTCGCTGAAGTCCACGGTATCGGGTGCGTCGGGCTTTCAAATACAAATCACTGGATGCGTGGCGGTGCCTACGCATTACAAGCCGCAGAAGCCGGATATATCGGGATGTGTTGGACGAATACAACTCGACTTATGCCACCGTGGGGTTCTGCAGAAAAAAAGATTGGGAACAATCCGATGGCGATTGGTATTCCGAGAGAAGGTGGACATATTCTGCTGGATATGGCGATGAGCCAGTATTCAAATGGGAAATTGGAAGTGCTGCAGCTGCAAGGGAAACAATTACCGTTACCGGGCGGATACGATACCAAGGGTGAGCTTACGGTTGAACCGGGAGAGATTCTTGATTCCGCAAGGGCACTTCCGATTGGCTACTGGAAGGGTTCCGGCTTGGCACTGGTACTCGACACAATGGCATCCGTTATTTCGGGTGGACAAGCGACACACGAAATTGGGAAGCAGGATTCGGAGTATGCTGTCTCTCAGGTGTACATCGCTATTAACGCCACAGGAATGATGGGACAAGTGGGGTTGGACGAAACGGTCACAGCGATTATTGATGATTTTCATACATCAAAACCCTTAGCCGAAGATGAGGGCGTCCGGTATCCTGGGGAGGGTATGCTACGGACGCGGATGGAGAGTCTTGAAAAAGGAGTATTGGTGGACGAGGCGCAATGGCAGACTTTACTGGAGATGAACGTCACTTAAAGTGAGTCCCAAGTGTGTAGCTTGGAACGGAGTGGAAAGCGGATATACGTAAAGGAAAATTTAAAAATTGGCTTGCACTCTTTTGGTATCAGCGTATAATACATCTTGACACGAAATCTGAAAATTACGATGCACAAGCTGGATTCAGGAGATGACTCATGACATTACGGGCAGGGATTGTCGGTTGTGGCGGAATTAGCCGGAGCCACGCTGGCGCGCACACGAATTTGGATGGAATAGATCTCGTCGCGATGTGCGATATAAACCGCGATGCGCTCGACAATCGCGCTGATGAATACGGTGTCTCAAGTCGATACACCGATTACGAGGAGATGTTCGCGCGTGAGGGACTTGATATTGTGAGTGTGTGTACGCACGCCCCGTTACACGCGCCGGTTGCGATTGCTGCCGCAAAAGAAGGCATCCACGTTTTATCTGAGAAGCCCTTGTCCGTTGATTTAGAAATGGCAGATCAAATGTTCACGGCGTGTCGTGAGGCGGGTGTGCACTTGGCGGTCAGTCATCAGTTCCGATTTACGCCGCTTTTTCGGCACGCCAAATCCTTGGTCGATGCGGGTAAAATTGGTGAACTCCGTTCGATTCGTGAAGTCGGCAAAGGGCGTGAAGCCGGATTTGAGTTGATGGAAATGGGTGTGCACTATTTTGATGAGATGGATTTCTTCTTAGACGGCATCTCTTGGATTCAGGCGCATATTACATATCAGGGGCACGATGTTACGGAAGCGGATATCATGCACAGCAGTGAGTTGTGCAAAACCGACCGGCGCGACAATGGGATCGTCGCGGGAGATACGATGCTTGTGCATATCGGTGGTGGGAACAGTGCATACGGTATAATGGAACTCTATTGCCGTGAACCCAGACACGGATGGATGATGGGACCGCATCTGCTCGGTTCAGAGGGGCAATTGATGGTAAAACCGCATCCAGACACGGGTATAGATGAGATGTGGTACTGTCCCTTTGATGTTTCTTTTGCGGCACACACACCCGCATGGGAGCAGATAGAACTTGACGCGTCGGCGTTTCTAATCTCCGGAAAACCGTGGCAGTCGCGCCACACGATCTGGAGCGCGAAAAATATACGGGACGCAATTCTTAACGAAGACCAACCAGAACTCGGTGGACGCAACGCACTGACATCTCTTGAGTGTGTCAGCGCAACCTACGTCTCCCATTTCAGTGGGCAAAAGGTGCAACTGCCGTTAAAGGAGCGGAGTCATCCGCTTGTGAAACGTCTTGAGGAGAAAAAATGAAACTTGCCTTTTTTAATGATTATCAACTCGGTGTAATAACAGAAGATGGGATCGTTGACATCAGCGGGGCACTCAGTAGTGTTTCCTACCATACACCGCAAGAACTCATACGAACGGTGATTGAGGATTTTGATAATCTACGTCCGACAATAGAGAGCGCGGTTGGAAATGGTACTGCCATCGCTTTAGATAGCGTCAGCCTTAATGCACCCGTCCCGCGTCCGGGGCAACTCGTCTGCCTTGCGGGCAATTACATTGAACCGGATAGTCCGTCGCGCGGCGATTTCAATGCCTTTCTGAAGTCCCCGACTGGCATCATTGCCACGAAGGGGATGGTGGATCTCCCCGAAGCAGATGTGACCGTATTTCACTTTGAACCGGAATTAGCAATTGTGATTGGTAAAACGGCGAAACATCTGTCCGAGGACAATGCGTTAGACTGTGTCTTTGGTTACACGCAATTTATTGATGTTTCCGCGCGCGGGTTGCCCGGTGGCTTCTTCTTAGGAAAGAGTTGGCATACGTTTGCACCGATGGGTCCAGCGATTGTTACTGCTGACGAAGTGGGTGACGGGAACGCGCTCGGCGTGCAGCTCTGGATTAACGACGGTCTGCAACACGATTTCTCTACGAATTCCATGGCGCGCTTTATCCCCGAATTGCTCGCGGAGGTGACCAATGTCGTAACGCTTGAGCCGGGTGATGTTGTATCGACGGGAACGCATCATGAGGCACTCACCGCAATTGGCGACGGGGATACGGTCCGACTATCAGTAGAGGGTTTCGGTCCAGACTTAACCGTGAGTGTGAGCGATCCACTGAAGCGGACGACGTGGCGAGGTGAGGATGTGTAGCACAGATTTTTGTTCGCGATCTGCACAAAAAAGTGTTGACAACTGTTTCAATTTATGTGTATAATAATGTAAGGTATAATTTAGAGGGTTCCCTCTAACCGCAACATAAGGAGACTGAATTAGTCGAGGCACCCACACCCTAAAGGGTGAGGCTTATGCTTCATTGCAGTCAGCCTTCCAAGAAGGTCTTACATCTGCTCCACAATGGAATCCAAGCAACCCATTCAACCGAAGTTGATTTTTATTTTTGAGAGTGCGTTTTGTCGGATCGGGTGTTTGACTTCCTCGCATCCATTACACTCAAATGCGTCTCCAGTGCCTATCTGTTTCTCATCCGTATTGTGCTGTAGCTTTGCACGAGTCGCACACGGGGGTAGCGAACAGCAGCCTAACTCGCAACCTTACACTACAAGGCGTATTTTAACATTTTTGACAGGCTTTGTCAAGAAAAAAGAAAGGAGCGGTGTTCCTCTCCCACCTAAAGGCAGAGGGCTCCACACCGAATATTTTGATGAAAAAACCCAGAGTTTTCAACAGCAAGTTTTGGCTTGCAAGCCTCGCCAAAAAAGCCGTGCCTGCTGTCCTCGCGATTGTCTGTGTGTGGATAGCAGGATGTGCTGGCTGTAATCCAGAACCGATACCGAGCGGGATGAGTCCGACACAGGGACCCGAAACCGGCGGGACGACTGTCCAAATTACCGGCGAAAAATTTGATATGAAAAACGGTGTAACCGTGACATTCGATGGGAAAAATGCACAAAGCGTAACTGTTCCGAGTGAAACACAAATCACAGCGGTGACTCCCGGTGGCATGGCGGGAGAATCTGTGTCCATCGTCGTTACGAATAAAGGGAAACCTGAAGTACCGGTCACGCTTTCACAGAAATTTACTTACACTGACGCGACCCCGCCGACAGTGACAATGAACGACCCTGCAGATGGCACAGTTTTCTCTGAGTACGAGGATTCACTGAATGTGATGAATAGTCTGTCGGTTTCGTTTAGCGAACCGATTGATAGCGATAGTGTTGCCGTGGATGTAGCGGTTTCAAAAACGGAAAATTCAATGAGTGAACCGATGAACGCAATGCTGTCAGGTACCGTGACTGGGAGCGGCGATTCTGTGACGTTTACATCCGATATGCCGATGCGCGCCGGACGTATGTACACCGTCACCGTCTCCGGTGCTACGGATATGGCAGGCAACGCCCTCGAAAGCTCACACAGTTTCAGTTTCAGCATCACCAGTCCTGAAGCGCTTTACAAATACCATGTCAAGGAAGAGGATATTCAGGAAGAAAACGGCGAAGCGGCACTCAAGCGTATCGCTGCGCGTCCTGAGATTTTCGATGACGCAGAGATGTGGAAACGGTTAGTCGCCGCGAACCAGGACGATTACATTTTCGATCGGAGAAAACTGAGTGTGGGACAACTGTTATTGATTCCACGTGGACGCGCTTGGGGCGATAAGTAGGCAAATTTGTAATCAAGATCGAAAAGCCGTGTACCTGCTACACGGCTTTTTTGTTTCTCAGGAAAGGAAATCATGTTTGGTCCACAAAGAGATTTTGAGAGCCGTATCGTCGAATACCGACGCAATTTAGTGGGTATCAAGCATCTTCACCGATTAAATCCACCGTTTACGAATCTATCGCGACCGCAACCGAATCAACCGATTGACATCTGCGCGACAACGTCTGGCGGTATCGCTTACGATTCGGTTCGTTGTTGGATGAATGTAGATGGTGAGGAATCTACGTTTGAACTCACATCCAATGGATCGGTATGGAACGCACTTGAATGGCGGTATGTGCACCACTGGCACGGGCAGATCCCACCACAACCCGGCGGCACAATGGTGCGCTACCGAATCGGTGGACGCGTCGTAGGGTCAGATGGATGGATCTTTGCAGATAATCAAGCGCGGGTGTTATCCGAAGCGACCGAATTCGCCATCTCTATTGACGATTACGACGTGCCGAAGTGGGTTCGCGAAGCTGTGATTTATCACATCTTTCTTGATCGATTCTATCCGGGGGACGGTATGTCGTGGAAAAAGCCGACGAACCTCTCTGGGTTTTTCGGTGGAACGCTCCGTGGGGCGATTCAGAAACTCGACTACATTCAATCGCTTGGATGCAATGCGGTCTGGCTCTCGCCACTCTTTGCAAGCCCGTCTCACCACGGCTACGATGCCACAGATTATTACGCCGTTGAACCTCGATTCGGCACAAACGCGGAACTGATAGAACTCATCGACAAAGCGCATCAGCGTGGTATGCGGATTATTCTCGATTTTGTTGCCAATCACTGGTCGAACCAACACCCGACGTTTCAAGCGGCGCAACGTGACCCAGACAGCGAGTATCGAGCGTGGTACACATGGCAACGCTGGCCCGACGAATACGCAAGTTTCTTTGGTGTGAAGGGAATGCCACAGTTGAACTTGAAACACAAACCGGCGAGCGATTATTTATTGCGGTGTGCACAACATTGGCTTCAGAAAGGTGTTGATGGCTACCGGCTCGACTATGCGCCAGGTCCGCCCCGGACATTCTGGGCAGATTTTCGCCAAGCATGTAAAGCCGTGAAGTCTGACGCTTTTCTGTTCGGGGAAGTCGTGAGTCATTCGGAGGTCATCGCGTCCTATATCCCACATTTTGATGGGTGCCTCGATTTTCTACTCGCAGATGCATTCCGACGAACCTTTGCCCTTGAAACTTCGACACTGCTGGAATTTGAAGCGTCTTTAGCAACGCATGAAATGTACTTTCCAAAAGATTTCTCGCTTCCAGCGTTTCTGGATAACCATGATATGACGCGCATTCTCTATTTGGCGAAAGAGGATAAAGCGAAAGTCAAATTGGCGGCATTAGTGTTGTTCACGCTCTCAGCACCACCCGTGATTTACAATGGAACTGAGGTAGGCGTTTCACAAAGAAACCCACTTGGACGTTTCGAGGAGGCACGATTGCCCATGCCGTGGGGAGATGAAGCGGACAAAGATTTATTACATTATTTCCGACGATTGGGAGTGTTACGGAAGCAGTTTTCAGTGATCACCTCTGGTAGCCGAAAAGTTGTTCATCTAAACGTTCAAAAGGGGACTTACGCGTATCTGCGGACTTCAGAAACAGATTCTATCTTAATCGCGTTAAATACGAGTCGACATTCTCAAACAATTAATGTGCCGATTTCGTCGTTTCAAACTTCTGCGAGAGATCTCCTCAATGGAAACCGGGTGATAGTATCCGAAGATTCCGTAAGCATTTCACTTCCAGCGCAAAGTGGTGCGTTTATCGCCTAAGATGTAGCGTAGAAAAGAGGAAGGGGACCGAGAACTATAGGATGCTTCCCTCGGTCCCCTTCTTAGAAGGTTATGGGATGTGACTATTGAGCGTCACCGTCTCCATTTCCATTTCCATTGCCATTCCCGGCACCGTTACCATTTTCGTTGCCATTACCAGCGTCTGTGGTAGCATCACCGCCATTGGTAGCAGCAGCATTCGTGTCGCCAGCATCAGCATCAGGCATCTCCGGCATTTCAGGTGTTTCACCAGCATCAGCATCAGGCATCTCCGGCATTTCAGGTGTTTCATCCATGGAGAGTGAAACGAAGACACTGTCATTAGTGGCTTTAGCGTGGCAACCATGGCAACCGTTGCCTTCATGCCCTGGAACCTGAGACCCTGCCTTCAGTTCGGGCATGCCATCTACAAGAAAATATTTGGCATACATCCACCCATTATGGCCCGCATACATCGGATCGGGGCTTTTTACCATTACAGCGACTTTATCGACAGCTGTTTCGGTCTCATCCATAATTGCCTTGACGATTATGGTCCCAGGGGGATATGTTGCTGCTTCTGCCTTGTTTGCCATGGCACCGATATCGTTGATGTAAACGGTGCGTGAGGTAAAGACATCGCTGCCTGGGTTGTGGGCTGCTCCGGTTGCCGCGGCATCTCCCGCTGCAGCAGCTTCTGCTACGGTCATCGTCGGTGCAGGAAGCGCAACATGTGCCCACGACGTGTACACTGATGGGTCGATCATCTTCATCATATCCATCATCATGTCCGTTGGCATGTCATCACCAGCCATTATATCATCACCTGTCATCATATCGTCAGCGACTGGTTCTAACATTTTCTGGGTGCGCTCACAAGATACGAAGGCGACAGAAACAATTAAGATAGCAATCAAGGCTATCTGAACTTTTAACATTCTTAAAACTCCTTATTTTATTATAGAGATCGAAGAAGAGTTACGAGTTTTTAAGCGACAAAACCCATCCACTTTGTTGTGGTACTCTTCAAGATCACATCCTACACAACTTCACTTTAAATAATATAGTATTTCGCTTTAATTTTCAAGAAAAATGTAGCGTAGGGCAGGGTCATTTAGTTTTAAGAATTTATTCGGGTTTTTACGCTTCTTTTGACGATTTGGAGCGGTTAGAAACCGCTCCTACCGAGTTGAGGGAGTTAAAAAGAGTAAAAAATATTCACAGATATAAAGTAAATATATAAACCAAATGGCTCTGAGCGTAGGGAGGTGCTATGTGGAACATTGCGAAAAAAAAAAGAAACCAGCAACCGTAGAATCCAGTTACTGGTCCCCTTTTTTAAAGATGCTGTGAGATGGAACTATTAGGCATCATCGTCCATGTCTTCATCGTCCATGTCTTCATCATCCATGTCTTCATCGTCCATCATGCCGTCATCCATCATGCCGTCATCCATCATGCCGTCGTCCATCATGCCGTCGTCCATCATGCCGTCGTCCATCATGCCGTCGTCCATCATGCCGTCGTCCATCATGGTGCCGTCCATCATGCCGTCATCCATCATGGTGCCGTCCATCATGTCGTCCATCATGCCGTCATCCATCATGGTGCCGTCCATCATGGTGCCGTCCATCATGCCGTCATCCATCATGGTGCCGTCCATCATGCCGTCATCCATCATGGTGCCATCCATCATTTCCGAGTCGCTGCCGTCCATCATGTCATCCGTAACGGGTGTCATGATCTGCTGAGCTCTTTCACAAGACACAAAGGCAAAACAAGCGATCAAGACAGCAATTAAAAGAATCTGAAATTTTAACATTGTAAGTGCTCCTTATACTGTATACTTCCTTATTCTATAGACTAAAGTAAATAGTTATGGAAAGATCACAAATTCCATAGTGTACCTTACAAAACAATAAAGTTTATTCAGGTTGGATGTGGCTTTCCAGATACATGTACTATACAATTTGGATAAATTGTACTATTTTTCGCTTTAATTTTCAAGAAAAAAATGCGAAGGAGTTGTTATTTGGGTTTAGTTCTACGGATCAGTTTTCAGAATTTCTGAGCGAATTCTCAGAATATAAGGATGTTTTGGGGCTTGCGCAGAAGCAGTTTCAATTTCATGTCGTGCCTCGGGGATACGGTTGAGACGGTAATAGACGAAAGCAAGCGTAGCACGATGCCTTGGTTGATCGTCGCTTTTAAGTGCCGTCTTGGCAAGGGTAAGTGCCTCGGCAAGTTTCCTGTTTTCCGTTGCGAGTAGCGATGCTAATGCCTCTTTCGGAAACGGGACATCTGGCGCGAGTTGGATGGCTCGACGAAAATCAACTTCTGCCATGCTGGATTCATTCTGTTTTTGATAAATTTTTCCTCGCCACAAGTATCCGGGTGCCCATGTCGGTTCATGTTGTATCCCCATTGTAAGGGCATGCACGGCGGCTTGTAAGTCCCTCGCTCTCTCGTACAAATTTGCGAGTTGAACGTAAGCGTCCATAAAATCCGGTTCGTGTTGGATAAGTGCGAGGTAGTGTGAAACCGCTGCCGTTTGGTTGCCGAGTTTGGCTTCTATCATACCGAGATGCAGAAGTGCTTGGCGTGAATTAGGCTCTATCGTGAGCACACGTTGATACGACTGTTTTGCGTCTGCGAATTCGCCGAATTTCATCTGAAGGTAGGCATAGTCTTTCAATGCGATAGTAAAGGTTTCATCCACTTCAATGGCTTTTTGAAGAGGTGTTAAGGCATGTCGCGGCTGTCCATTTTCAATGAACCAATGTGCTTGACGGCGGTAGCGTTCCGCCAGTGTTCGGCGATAGCGTGTTTCGGTGGCTTCGGCTTCTCCATTGTTTCCAATATTACGGAGTACATCCGCGAGTGATCTGTAAAAGACAGGTTCGTCTGGGGCATGTCGGATGGCACGTTCATAAAACCGTTGGGCGATGGCGAATTGTCCGCGTCTCGCGCCAACTTCACCACGTCCGAAGGCGGCACTCGCAAGCCTCTCGTCTTGCGTGAGTGCTTCTCGGAAAACGGCATCGGCTTCGTCGATACGGTTGAGTTTGAGAAGGACGTGTCCGAGGTTGTTGTAGGCAGCGGTTGTGTCTGGATGTAGTTGTACGGCGACGATATAGTATCTGCGTGCCTGCTCTAAATTGCCGCGCTCGGTTTCAATCTGCCCCAAGGCGACATACCACGTCACTGGGGCATCTTCACCCGCACCTTTAATGGCTTTTTGAAACCATATATCGGCTTCGTCAAGTTGTTTATTACGATGATAGGCAGCAGCGAGTTTGGCTTGCACCGTAAGCTGTAGGCGAGATATTGTAATATCGCCTTGGGGTTGTGTTGAGAGGAGTTGTAAAGCGCGTTGGAAAGCGGTAATCGCGGTGGGATAGTCCTTCAATTTTGCAGCGGCATCTCCCTCACCGATATAGACAATCGGGAATTCTGGTGCCTGTTTGACGAGGGCTTGATATAAACGGAGTGCCTCGTGCCATTCCTCCGTTTGAAACGCATGCTGGGCATCTTTCAACCGCTTCTGGAACGCTTTAGGGTAGTCCACTATATCGTCTCCAGATGCCGACACAGCGAGCATAAACAGAAGCATAACGATGACAAAATGTCCCCATCCCGCTATGGTTTTTCTGCCTGTCGTACGTCTTCGGTGCTGATTATACCGCATCCATTTATTTCGCCTCATTTTTCTCTTGTGCAAGTTCGTCATCCAGAATATCCCAGGTTTCTTCTTTTTTCTGTTGGGTTAACCACGCTTCAAATTGTTCATTTGCCAGTTCCTGCCGAATCCGCTCTGTGATCGCTTCACTGACTTCTTCGTACGTTTTTAGATATGCTGAATTGTTTCGGATGCGTTCGACGATCTGATATCCCTCCGTAACGCGAAGCGGTGTGCTCCGCTCAGAAACTTGTAATTCAGTTACAATAGCCCCCAAAGGTGTGTCTATTGCAAGCGTGAGTACCTCAAACTTGAGTTCCAACTGTGTTTCAGAAGCTTCATAGACCGTCTGAAATGTTTCACCCTGTTGTAAACGTTCATTCAGTTTTTGCACCAGTTCCTCGACAGTTTGCTTTTCCGCCTCGGATCCATTCTTTGGCATGACGATGAGTAATGATTTAAAGGTGACTGTAGGTGGCACAATAAACTCGGCGCTATTGGCATCGTAATATGGTTTAGCTAACCTCGCGACCTTTTCGCTGCTGACGACGTTGAAAAATATACGGCGGAAGAATTCATCGTAAATTAACTGATCGTAGATCCATGCTTCTATTGCCTCTTTTTCCAGTTGGGACTGCTCCAAAACGCTTTGAAACGCTGTATCCGAAGCATATTTGGCAGAAATTTCTGCGATCTTTGCGGTTACCTGCGAATCACGTTCAGTTACGACAACGCCAAGTCGTTCAGCTTCTTGTAGGGCGAATTTGCGATTGATAATAGTATTGAGTACCACGCGTTTTTCAGCAATGGTTGCGGTCGTGTCGGTACGTATCCTAAGCACTGTGGTGATACGAAGTTCATCTTCGAGTTCGCTGCGTGTGATAGCATCCTCGTTGACGACCGCGATGATTGAATCAATGAGTGTTTGGGTGTATACGTTACCACCGATACAGAATAGGATCAGAAAGGTGATGTAGCGAATCATACTATCGCGGATTCCTCGGCGTTAGCCACTCCTCTTCAATGTGCAAACCGAGTCCGGGCCCGTCATTTGGAGAGATGTAACTATCCGTTGGGAGCGACTCACCTCCAAAACGTTTCGTCTCCTCTAAAGGTACACCAGGCGGGGTGCCGAGGTAGTATTCTACCCAAGGTGTGTTCGGCATAGCGGCGGAAAGATGGAGTCCGGATTGCCGAAGCCCGCCACCGTGGAAGATGACGGTGAGTCCAGCAGCATCTGCGAGATGACAGATTTTAACGCATTCGGTTATCCCACCTACCCAAAAGGTATCGGGTTGTAGAATATCCAAGCACCGTTTTTCGATAATCTGCTGGAATGGGAAACGGGTGTAATGATGTTCGCCGCTTGCTAAGCTCACCCAATCGACAGCCTCTTTGACTTTCACTAAGCCGTCAATGTCTTCTGGAATGAGGAACTCCTCAATCCACTTGAGGCGATACGGACGGAGGCGGTGTGCTAAACGGATCGTGTAATCGACATCGAAAGCCATGTAGCAATCGAGCATGATTTCAACGTCGTCGCCGACCGTTTCTCTCGTCTTTGCCACCAGTTTTTCGTTCTCTTTCAAACCCCATTCGCCGTCTACCGGTCCGTAGGGACACGCCAATTTCACGGCTTTGAATCCGAGTTCTAACTGCCAATCGGTGTCGTTACCTGTGGCGTAAGCGAACATCTTTTCACGTAGCGGTCCACCGAGCAGTTCATAGACGGGTTGGTTCTTAATTTTTCCGTTCAGATCCCACAAAGCGATGTCGACGCCGCTCATCGCGCAACTCGTTAAGCCTTGAGAACCGTAAGGTTTGGACATACGGAACATCATATCCCAAATCTTTTCGACGGCGAAGCAGTTTTCGCCGATCAACATCGGTGCGAAGTGTTCATCAATAATCGCTGCGACCGGTGTGCCGAAAGATGTCTCCCCTATACCCCATGTGCCGTCTTCGGCGGTGACTTTGACGTAGACCTGACCCCACGTCTTCGGCATCCAACTGGAACGGTGGCGTTTGTATTGCGGATAGCGCGACATCGGATTCGCAACTTCAGCGTGGACATTCCACGACTCACGGCGGGGTTCCGTGCGTTTGATGTCGCGTTGTGGTACGTTGATTCGGACTGTCTGTATGTCTTTGATTTTCATCGTTTGGCTCCGTTCAAGGTTTGTCGTATGATACCATAACGCAGCGTTTAATTCAAGGGGAGATCACTCCTTCAGTACTATCACACCACAGCCAATTCTGGCACCGCCTCCCGGTTGAATTGGCGGTATATCCATCTGCGCGTTGGCATGGGAGTGTGGCGGTGTTCCGGGTGGATGGAAATGTGGTTGAACCGCCTGCATGTCCATGTTCATATCCATCTGCGTATTCATATTATGTGTGTGTGGATTGGTTAGGAAGGTGTCTCCAGTTTCATGAATCATGATCAGTTTGCCGAGGATATCGGTATTTGGATCTCCACCGAGAGACCAGAACGGTGTCATAAATTCTAAGATCCCCGTACCGTCTTCGCTAACCGAGATGTTGCCGGCTTCGCCTATGCCGATAGGAGGTGTATTAAGCGTCGCTTGGACGACAGGTATACCGGGCGTACCCGCTGGAACCCCCATAGGATGCCAATGTGGTCCTATATCGTCGCAACTGCTACCGGTATGGAGGTGGATAGCGTGCAAGCCCGAAGCAGCACCCTGAATTTCGATTAAAACGTGAACCATTCCGTCCATTTCAGTGAAGGTCGCTGTGCCGGTCAGACCACTCCCATTTTTTTCAGAGATAGCGGCAACTGCGACTTTGTCAATAAGTTCCGCGGTAATCATCTGTGTTGGAATCTTTTCGCAGCCGACTGCAAAGCATGTCGTAATGATAAGGGTGATTAGCACTGTGTACGTATGGTATCTAATATTCATAGATGTATAAATTGCGCCTTTCGGTTCTGTGATTGGTCCTAAGAAAAACAATTTACCATAATTCAAAGGCATATTGCCATCCAGCAAGGAGTGTCCAGCCGAGTTCCATCTGTGGTCCGTCAAGGTCCTGATAAACAGGTATCTGAAATTCAACAGCGAACCGCTGACCAGCTAAAATTCCGCCGAGTTTGTTAGGGAAGATCAGGTTTACACCTGCCGACAAACTCCCACGCGTACCGCCACGAAGATTTGGATCCATCGTCGGAGACATGTAGTTGGATTGTGCGGTTTGGGTCGGTGCAGCGTGGCTACCATGGGAATCACCGTGTCTGTGTTCGTGTTCATGAGACTCCATCTTTTCTTCCGATGCGAATGTTGTAATATTGCCCCAATTTTTGAATGAACCGCGGAGCGAAATGCTGAGCCAGTCGTTGAGTCTACGTGCGCCCCAAAGCGTAGAACCGATGGTGAGGCCTAACTTGTAGTCACGACTGTTTTTGTTGATCGGGATAGTGCTACGTGCTTGAGCCCCATAAGACCACGATCCGTGCGTTGCGGCAAAGGTGAGTCCCGGCCTTAGTTCAAAAGAACCGGACCCTAATTGCATCGGATAACGGAGAGTGGTTAACTCATCCCCGTCGTGCGTGCCTTTTAAGTCAATAGCACCTGTTGGTATAGAGACACCAGTGTTGAGGAGGAGATCGGCGTTTGATGTGTTAAGCAGTGGAATCAGAGCAGAAAGCCTGATATCTCCAAGTCCACCGGTCGCCATTGAGAGATGTCCCACTGGATGATCGTGTCCCCCAGAGCCGTGGAGGTGTGCGCCTTCCATTTCCATGGAGTTCTCCAGATAACTTATCATCGCCATAAGAGTGACCCTGTCATGGGGGGCGAGCATCGTGCCGAACATGTGCATCCGCATTTGCATAGTGGTCGGTACCACGGCATAGTCGTGGAGTGCTTCTTCAGTTGAGATAGGAGTCGTCCCATCTCGGAGTCCGTCCATCGCCATCCCCATAAACCGGTATGAGAACATTAATTCTCCTACCTCATGTGCATGGTCACCCATAACACCGAGCGGTGCATAGCTATCCGGGCGAGGAGAGGCAATCTGGTCAGCGGATTCTGTTTCTGATGGGGCGTAGAGTCCATTCGCAAACGCAGCCTCTGTGCTTCCGCAGAGGAGAAGAATGAGGAAGATAATCCATGCTTTCATTTTGCTTTCATGAAGTCCTTTCTTGTTTTTCGAGGTGTTTTACTGGACAGTTTCCATTTTCAAAATGTATTATACCATATTTTGGGCGCGGTAAATCCAATTATTTTGTCTACGAGATACGGGCATTTAGTTTTCAGTTGTCAGAATTAGGATTTACAGGAAGATTAGCAAATCTATAGGTCGGTCTTATGAAACCATTCACAGAAGGTCGTTTCGTCACGCAGGGCGAGCAAGAGAAACTTTTGAGTGCTACGCGAGAATTGAAGGGTTCTGAATTAGTGCTTGACATTCTACTCTGTGTTGATACAATAAAAATATACTATCCAGAACACGGAGGGAACGAGATGGGATATAAATTAGATCCGAACGCAATGTATCGGATGCCGACGCATTTTGGACCGAGGACAGGACCGAGATACGGACCCGATGGCAGAAAATTTGAGTGTAAAGGTAACCCGAAATCAACGTCCGTTTCAGTGAGCTTCCTGACAAATAGTGAGCAACTTGAGGCATTTCTACCGCCAGGCTTCTCGCTTAACGGCGAACCCGTTGTGTCTGTGTCCGGCGGCTATATGAAGGAAATTGAGTGGCTCGCAGGGCGGGGTTACAATACCCTCGGCGTTAGTTTCCCGGTGGTTTACGAAGGTGAAGTGGACAGAGCGACGGGTTCTCTGTTGACCGTGCTATGGGAAAATTTGACAGATCCGATTTTAACAGGACGTGAGGAGTTAGGATTCTCCAAAATCTATTGTGCGCTTCCAGATCCGCTAACTTTTAACGGTGAGACACACTGCACCGCCAGTTGGCTCGGTTTTAAGTTCATGGACATGCGCGTAAGAGCGACGGAGCAAGTCCCGATACCCCCCGCGTCTCCACCGCCGCAAGCGAGTGACGAACAACCGCTTACTGGAACATTACATTATAAATACATGCCGAGAACGGGTGTATGGGGCACCGAGGATATTGCTTATGCCGTGCTCACACCATCGCATACACCGAACAGGGTTGTGCAGGAGCAGTGGCGCGGCGAGGGAACCGTCGAATTCCACAAAGCGCGCTGGGAAGACCTGCCGACACAGTACAACATTGTCAACGCCTTCCACGAGTTGGAAGTCAAGGAATGGCGTGGTGCATCTATCGTCAAAACCGTCGGCGGAAAAGACCTCAGCGATCAACGAATCTTGCGTTAATGCTTAATCCATCACTGTTCCGCCTGAGACGGTGATGGAAACCCCTGATAGATAGGCGGCTTCGTCTGAGGCGAGGAAAGCAGCCATCTTGGCAACATCTGCTCCCTCGGCGAGTCGCCCGATGGGTACGGCTGCCTCAGAGCGGCGTGCGTATTCCGCGAGTTGTTCATCAGCGGAGAGATTCTCGGGCATTAGCACAGAGGCAAGATGTCCAAATCGCTCTGTGTCCACAAGCCCAGGGCAAATGGCGTTTACGTTAACCTGATAGGGTGCGAGTTCAGATGCCAGTGATTGTGTGAAGCCGATCACAGCGAATTTCGAGGCACTATATGCCGCGAAGCGCGCCGATCCTCGTTTCCCGGTGACAGAAGACATATTGATAATTTTGCCTCCCGTTCCTTGCCTGATGAGATGACGTGCCACCGCTTGTGAACAGAGGAATACGCCTTTCACATTGACCCGCTGGACTCTGTCCCAATCTTCTTCAGCCAAATCTACGACAGGCACACGATCCTTACCCGCTATCGTCCCGGCATTATTGACGAGGATGTCGATTTTGCCGAAATGTGCGACGGTCTGGTCCACCATCTCTTTCACCTGTGCCGCGTCGGCTACGTCCGCGACGACACTGATGGCGCGTTGTCCCATCGCCTCAATTTCACGAACAACATCGGGTAAGCCTTGCCAATCCGCTTGATCTGCGGCGTAAGGATGTTCGGTAATATCGTTGACAACGACATCGGCACCCTCTTTTGCCAATCGGGTCGCAATAGCGCGTCCGATGCCGTTTTTGCCGCCAGCCCCTGTTACTAAGGCAACTTTTCCATTTAAGTTGTACATTCAAATATAGCTCCTTTAACTTATCTGTGTCGTTTAAGGTGACTTTGTGATGTCTCAAGGCGACCAGAGGACATAAGTCGGCATATCGAACAGCGTACCTATGAGTGCCCAACCGCCTACGAACACATAGTCGCCCATCACCAGCCCTAAAAAGAACGGGATTGCGCGTTGATGTGCCCGTAGACCGAAGATTGAGACAATAATGAACTTTATCATCCAACCGATATAGACGGAGAACCAGAAATCGGCAAGACCGCCCCACGTTGCCGCTGTCATCACGTATCCTATCGGGTGGAAGGGCCACCACATAAATTTATGGCGTAGGAAATAGAGGATCCACGTCATCCCGGCACCAATCCCCATGGATTGTGTGCCATCCCAATTCGGACCGGTCGGATTGTTTAGCCACCGTTCTAAGCGTCTACCGAAAACCTCCTCACCGATACCGACGATGTAACCGTGTACGGCGAATGCCCCTGTCTCATAAAGGAGATAGAGGAACGCCCAAAATGATGCGAGTGTACCGATGACAATTGCAAACATCATCACCCAGACGAGTCTTCGGCTATTAATGCCTGCACGTTCTGCGAGTTTGAATCCTTCTAATTGGTTTGGCATCGGATGCGAGACATTGAGCCGATTGAGCCAGTAGTAGAAGGAGATGATTGTGAGATTCCCTGTTCCAACGAATCGCGCGCCAAAGGTAACGACCATCAACCGTGCTGGATCGAGAGCGAGGATTTCGTGTGAGGGTGGACCGAATTCGGCGCGCACGCGTGTCACACCCAGTGCCATCAGGGTGAAGATGACAATAAAGCCGAGCACACCGCCTAAGGACATACCCGCCTTTATGGAAAATAGCGTGAGTCCAATACTCCCAAGGATTAATCCGGCGACCGCAACACGGTAAGGCATCGGTTCGTTTGAATCGTCATACGCTTTTTGGCTCATGAAACAATTCTTGATGACATCAAGAAGGTGTCTCCGAGTTCCCCACAGCGCCAAGATACCGACAGCAAGCCATGCCCCACCGGCGCGTTCCGCAAAATAGAGTTCGCCTTCACCCATCATCCCCATACGAACAATCCGTTCCGCTTTGCCAAACAGATAGAAAAACCACGCTGACATCGAGATGTCCAATGGCACGAAGAAAGTTAGCCCTATAATAAAAGGGAAGATAGATAAAGGGAGCCACCCGACGGCGTTCCACGGTTTGTCCGTGAATAGATGTTGAATAGAGTAGGAACTGAGTTGGATAGCGGGGATTTGAGGAAATAGATAGCTCAATCCTACGAGGATTTCAATACCAGCGGCAACCGAAAAGCCTATCCACATCGTGCCGTTTTTGTAAAAACTTTTCCGTCCTTGTGCCATCTGCAGCGGTAATTGGATTATCGGATACGCCAACTTTTCACGTTCCGTCCACTGCACACGGATGATGCTATTGAGACATATCAGTGTGAACCAAACGAGCGTAACAAATCCGGTCCAGACCAAAATTGGCACCAGCCAACCGCGTAAATGCTTCGGAAGGTAGAAGCTCAAGCCGCCCTTGAAGTAGGCGTCCAGTGCATAGTCCTCAGGCACAAACCACGTTGGGATGTAACGCCAAAAGAGAGATGCCCACTCGTTTTCGATAGTAGCGAACCGAAACGGGTGAGCAAGGGTTCCAATTAAAAAGGTCATCATTGAGTGTCCGCCGATGGTGGATACCATAACGACCATGATGTAGATAACAAGGAGTTCTTGTGCGGTCAGTGCGGTACGGGGTGAGAGTTTTTTCCAAGCAAGGTTGAAGCCGATGACAGCGAAAAGTGTGAAAACTGCATTGAAGAAGAGCGAAACGAAGTTGAGGAGAAACTGCGGCTGAATCATCTCCGCCGCGTAGGCGAGCCAGTAGGCGTTCCCGATAACAAGAAGTGTGCCAATCAGGAGTGCGCGGAGCGTAATTCCAGATGTAAAAGAGTCGTGAGGTTTTGACATTTTAATCGCCGAGATCACCGTCTACCTTGAGGTTCGTAATTTGTTTGGCGACGTACTGTTTATCACGCTTCGCAACCGCTGTGAGGTGTGTCGCGAGGAATATCGGCGCGACTGCTGTTATCATTAGCTTTTTCATAGGAGAATTCCTTCGTTTTTCAACATCTGAATCAGTTGAGCTTGTGTGCCATGTCCCTTCACCAATTTACACGCACCACATAACAACTGAAGGTTATCAGAAATATCGACATCTCCTTTGGATTGCGTTACAACGTGGTCAACTGTCATATTGCGAAATGCGGATACCGTTTGACAGCCATTGCATCTGCCTTCCTGAAGTCCAAATAGTATATGCTTATAAGTTCGATCCTGCTGGTAAAGTTCAGGATTGCCCTTTCGGTGGATAACATTCTTAATAATACCGTGTTGTTCAAGCCGCAGTTTGGCAAGTTTGAAAGATTTAGGACTTAAATCAATACCGATCCAGTGCCGTTGTAGACGTTCCGCGGCAATACACGTCGTGGCACACCCACAGAAAGGGTCGAGTACTATATCGCTCGGATTGCTGCTGGCACGGATAATTCGCTCTAACAAAGCGATCGGTTTCTGTGTGGGATATCCAATACGCTCTTTATTTCGTGCCGTTAAGTTGGGAATATCCACCCAGATGTTGTTTAGCGTTTTACCTTTCTGTTCGTCAAGATACCGTTTATATCGGGGGACGTTTCCGGGTCGCGTTTGCACGACGCGTCCGGCTTTGATCTCCTTTAACATCCGAGATTCCGCCCATCGCCATGTTCTGGTAACGCCCATTACCTCATAAGTGAGATGAGAATCGGGGTCTTGGGCCTGAGCGGTTATAGAAGTATGCGATACGAGTCGTCCGGTGCCGGGTTCAACGTAATAATATTGGCGTTTGGTTTTTTCGTCAAGATCCTCCATATCGTAGGGGATCGTAACGGCATCAGGATTCCAAACGAAATCGTTACTTTTTGAGTACCGAAGGATGAGATCGGAGTCTCGTGCCAGCCTTTTTTTGAGATTCCCTTTGCTGGTTACAGCTCTTTGCCAAACAATCTCATTCCTAAAATTGTCTCTCCCGAAAATGCCGTCCATCATCATTTTCAGGTAGTGGCTTGCGTTATCATCGCAGTGGAGATAAATGGTTCCTGTCGGTTTCAGGATTCGATACATCTCCAGCATCCTGATACCCATCATAATCAGATAGGCTTTCATGGACTTTCCATGCGTGAATTCGGTGGTGCTGATGGCGTGATAGAGATTGGGGGCTTTCTCTGCCAGTTCACCGTGCCACGCGCACTCTAAATCATTTGGTGTCCAGGAGTCTTTGAATGCCGCGCCTGCCGCCTCGCTCTCTATCGGTGCTTCAAAGGTTCGGTT
Source organism: Candidatus Poribacteria bacterium (assembly GCA_965208635.1). Classification (GTDB taxonomy): domain Bacteria; phylum Poribacteria; class WGA-4E; order WGA-4E; family WGA-3G; genus WGA-3G. Next base: position 875,327 of record OZ242349.1, on the reverse strand, counting down.
GGAGTTGAAAGGTGGGTCCAGATAGATCAGGTCAATGGTATCAGCGTCAAGACTACGAAGCACATAGAGATTGTCACCTTCAAAGATGGTTCGGTTTTTTAATTTTACCTTGCGGTTGGGTAAAGTCGATTTGTGCATTCGCGTGCCTTTACGTATATCCGCTTTTTAATTTTACCTTGCGGTTCGGTCAAGTGGGTTCGATGAATGAAGTGCTTCCCCGTAGACCTGAAGAAATTGAGGAAATTGAGGAAACACCCTATCAAAAACCCCCAAGCAAAAACACCCCAAGCAAAAACCCCTCCACTTCGTTACGGGCTACGGTTTAATTTTATTTTCCTGCTGTAACCGAAGCAAGTAGCCTGCAACATCGGTGCAGACGGATATAAGAGTTATGTTTAGAGGCGCGTCTGCAGAACGCGCCTCTGGAAGGGATAACGTTTATCGGCGTGCTTTGAGCATACCCCACGTCACAGCGAGTTTGCCGTTGGGTTCAACAGCGAGTCCCGTGTCAGATTTGAAGTTCTGGTTGACTTCGGCTTCGTCAAGGACTCTGTCATAGACACTGAATTCGTCTATGATACCGCTAAACACACCGAATTCACCGTCGGCTCTACCATCTAAGCCGATAAACATGTGAATGTTTGCCCAATCATCCTCAGGGAATTGGGCGAGGTTAAGCACTCCTTCAGCTGTCGCTTCGCCATCAACGAAGAATTGGACCTTACTATCCCCCGGTGTACCCGCGACGGCAATATGGTGCCACTTGTTGTCGTCAATGTTGTTTCCTACATCTTCGACGTTGCCGACCCAGCCGGTGTCGAGGTTAAGGACGCTATTGCGAACCCATAGGGTCTTGGGACCCTTATCATCAGTACCGGGACCGCCTGTCTTGGCGAAGATTACGCCGGGACCGGAATTGTCGGTCTTTATCCATGCCGACCAAGTGAAATCGGCGTTGAAGTCAAACGCTTCTGGGCTGTCGATTTCGATAAAATTCGTATCGTCTTCGTCGAACTCCAATGCGTCGCCGATTTTACCCCCGACTTTCTTCAGATTTCCCTTGATAAAGCCGTCATAATTGCCTGTTCCATCCTTAACGGTCTTTCCGTCGATATTGTTTGCATCGAAGCTCCAATAACTGACCAGTCCATCTTCAACGATTTGAGCAGAGAGGCTGGTTGCGATTAAACTAATTGCGAGAATTAGTAGCAAAAGATTAACCTTTCGTAGCATAAGTAAATCTCCTTTAATTCGTTTGTGTATGGGAAACGTGCAAGCGGAGCCTTACACTGAAGTATTTTTTATCCTCTAAAAATTTTCCTAAGGATCAAAAATGCGCCGCCAACTACAATAATGAACAAGGCGACGGAAAATAGGAAGGCGAAAATTGCTTGCAAAATTTGGAAGAGAATCAGGATACACGCAACAAAAATGACGATCCCGAATATGACAAATAAAATTGTTCCCATACGTTAATGTGTCTGTGGATATTAATCCACGTTGTGAGTAGTTGTCAGCGTTATGCGAAGCAGGCGAACTGACAACTCTATTAGTAGCGTGCTTTGAGCGCGCCCCAAACGGTTGGGAGTTTACCAGTCGCTTGAACAGCGAGTATCTCATCGGGTGTACACTCGTCGGCTGTTTCGCAAATTGCCCAATTGTCAAATGAGACAATGGTCAGCGCAGGCGCGCCTCTGCTTGAACCCCCGTTGAGTCCGACTTGTCCGCTCTCAGGTCTGGGACCCCCGAAGTCGAGTTTACTTTCAAGAAGCCAGTCTTTGGGTTCATCTTTGCCATCTTCCCAGATTTTACCGGTGAAATTTTTGTCGGATATTTCGGCTTTCATCCAGTACCAAGTGCCGATTTTCACCTCTCCGAAAGGGGGTTCGGTATCGTTCCCTTTCCAAGCGCGATGGTCATTGAGGAACTCCATGTTGTTGAGGAAATGGTGGATCAGAAAGGCGTAGCCGGAGGCGTCTCCCGGATCAAGACGAAATCCGAGTCCACACCGTGCCAAGTCGTGGTCTCCCCAATCATCGACGCGAATCATCACTAAGCCGGTATGCGGTTCTGGAAAACCGCCGTCTAAGACAAGGTAGGTATGGTCGCCGGGAGCTTCATGGGTTTGACTGATAACGCCTCCCTTTTCTACCCAATCGCCATCATGGTTCTTGAATTCATATTTTCCGTCAATTTTTCCATCTTCAAAATCATCGAGGTATAAAACTTCGCCAAAACTGGTGGAAATCCATGCGAAAATAGCAGTACACACCAGTATGGAGAGGAGAGATTTGTGGGTTGATAGGCTCTTAACAATATTCATTGGAAAACCTCCTTCAAATTTTTAATTTTACCTTGCGGAGAAACGACAGGATTTATGCTTTGACGGTTTTCGTGTTCGAGTTGAAGAAATTGAGGAAGTTGAGGAACACCCCAGCACAAACCCCTTCACTACATTACGGGCTACGGTTTTTTTACGATACTAACTAATTCTTTGTCGGATTAATTTGATGTTGGGTGAAGGAGCCACCTCCGTGCACAGTTTGGTGTCCCTATGGCGTTGAGCGTCTTTTGCCACCATCCATATAAAGCGCACTTCCAAACATATAGGAGCAGGCTTCAGAGGCTAAGAACGTTACGACGTTCGCTACCTCTTCGGGTTCTGCAATCCGTCCCGCAGGTAGTTCTTGTCCGAGTTCCTGTAACAACGCCTCGACATCGCGTCCCTCACGTTCGGCTCTCGCACCTTGCTGCGTGCGTGCTCGACTGGTGTTCGTCAATCCCGGACAGACAGTATTTACCAAAATGCCGTCACCGGCAACAGCGTCGGAGAGTGCACGCGTAATATTAAGAATAGTGATATTGGCAGCCCCTGTTGGTATGTTGCTACGAGTGGGACTTGTACCCGCTGAACCTGCGATGTTAATGATGCGTCCCCACCGGTTTTCCTTCATGTGAGGGATAACCAATTGAGACATCCGAAGGTAACTATAGGTTTTCAATGAGAGTGCTTCATCAATCAGATTTGCGGGCATTTCCAAAATATCAGCATTCCGAGCGGCACCGACATTGTTGACGAGGATATCGACGCCACCAAAGCGATCAACTGTTTCCCGCACCACCTTCTCACAATTCGCGAGTACATTTAGATCGCCTGCGACAGCATGTCCTTCGGATCCAGTCTGTTCAAGTTCTGCAAGCGTTTGATTGAGCGCGTCGTGTGTTCGGGCGGCAATACAGACGTGAACACCTTCTCGTGCAAGTGCCAGTGCACACTGCTTACCGATACCGCGGCTACCACCGGTAACGATTGCGCGTTTTCCACTCAATCCTAAGTCCATGTATCATGCGTCCTTTATGCTGTTTCTGGTTTCTTAATAGGTTACCGGAATCTACTGAATTGCTTTCAGACTTCCCCATGTGAGGGTAAGTTTGTCACGTGATTCGACAGCGAGGCTTGAACCATCTTTATCAAACACCTCTACGTCGTCGATGAGGGTTTCGGATCTCCACTCGCGGATGCCGAATCCGCCTTTTGGATAGGGAACTTTACCGTATTCAGCGATCTGTTTGCCATCGAGTGAGACAGTTAGTTTTTTATCCACCACAGTGACCGACAGTTCATGCCATTCGTCGAGTTCAATATTGATATCTGCCTTGGCGACGATCGGCCAACCGCCACCCCGTTCAAAGACATTGAGGATGTTTTCTCGCGGATCCCCACAACACAACCGTTTTCTCGCTGGCTCAACGAGCATATATTCGGTTGCCAACTGTGCGCGCACAATCAGACCGAATGCGGCAAATTCCGCTGTTTCACCAACGATATTAAATTTTGCTCGCATTGTGTAATCCGTCAGATCCTCGAATTCTTCAAGAAAAAGAACATCGGCGTGGGTTTGATCGTTCCTTGTGTCAAAGACGAGGACTGTGTTGTTCGGATTGCTCGGATCTTCCTCAATTTTTATCGCTGGCACATCGGGCCATTCGATTTCTGCGTTTCCCTCAAAATCATCAAAAAACAGTGTTTCCGCCATTGCGTTTCCAAACAGCAGAAGAACGACCCAAAAACCAACAACACACAGTTTTTGGATTCTCATTTTGAGATTCTCCTTCAGGATGTAACTAACGAGGAGATGCCCACCTCAGTCTGGCGGACATCTCATTTTTAATACACTCTGTATAGCACACGTTTCGATGTGTATCTATTGGGAAGATTTGAGTGAGCCCCAAGTCGTCGCTATTTTTCCAGCGGCTTCAACGGCTAACGCGCCTTCGATACCCTCACCGAGTTTTGCTACGTCATCATCAGAGAGTACTGTGTCGAAGATAACAACTTCGTCAATGATACCATTCCACTGACAGCGTTTACCACAACCCGGGTCAGCACCGATATAGACCTCTTCGGGAGATGCCCACGGCGGTCCTTTTGCATCTTCAGAGTTCTGGAGTTTGCCGTTGACGTAGACATGGAGTTGGGAGCCATCCCATGTGCCGACGAGGTGTATCCATTCTTTAGACGAGAGTTCATCACCGAGTACTTCAAGTTTCCCACCACCGTTGGCGGCACGGATATGGAACGCCGCCTGCGTGCTATTTTGCCCGTTTTCATGTGCCCCTGTTCCGAGTAGGTACTGGGACCAGGTCGAACATCCAAGCCCTTTCCATATTACACATTTCCCGGTGGGATCCTCTGCGGCGTAGACCCAAGAATGGATTGAGAACCCTTTAGACTCTGTGAAATCTAAGGCGGCTAACGTTTTATCTTCACCCTTCGTGCCGAGTTTGACCCAAGTGTCTGCACCGTTAAATTCTAATCCACCGCCGAATTTGCCTTTCGCCCATTTCAGATCGCCGACGAATTCACCGTCGGTTCCGTTACCGGAAAGATCTTTTACAACTTTACCTTTACCTTCTTCAAAGGTCCACATCCCCGCAATGTCGCCTTCATCGAACGCCGCGTGGCTTGTAACCATCACCGCCGAGCTCAAAGCAATAACAGCGATTGCAGTGAATGTCCAATTCAGATAGCGTTTTGCCAAAAACATATTCATTTCCCTTTTGAGAACGATTCGATGATCGTTTCTCCGTTATTTTTTTAGACTGCCCCATGTGACAGCCAACTTCTGTTTCGCGTCTACAGCGAGCGTCGTCTCGAAACCATTCTCCATCACTGCTTGAACGTCGTCTTCATCGAGGAAAGTGTTGAGAATAATGAATTCGTCTAACAGTCCTTCCCATTGTCGACTTTGGTTCCAGTCGCCAATTCGGGCTGGATCGAGCACACCGGGATTTCCACCCCAATCGTTTTCGATATCGAGTTCACCGTTGACGAAAAAGCGGATTTTCTTTTCCTTCGCGCTATAGGCGGTTGCGATGTGAACCCACTTATCCATCTGATCGCCTGCCAACATATAGTTGGCAAAGGTGTCGTTCCCTCCTGGGTTGCTGTGAATGGAGAACTCGACTTTATTATTCGGGTGCATCTGGTAATGGATGTCCCCGGCTTTCCAACCGTTGACGTTAAAGAAAACACGCCATGCTCCCTCTCGTCCAGTGGACTTAACCCAGTGTGCAAAGGTAATTTCTTCAAATTCGCCAATGCGTTTCGGGATTTCGACCCAGTCGCCTGCGCCGTCGAGTTCGATTGCGTCACCGAATTTCCCAGCGACAAATTTTCCGCCTTTGACTTCGCCATCAAACCCATTTCCGGACACATCTTCGGCATCGCCCTCAAACAGCCATGCTGCTGCAATCATATCTTCAGTGATTTCTGCGGAGCTGAGCATACTACTACCCAGTATGAGCAGCGCACTGAGGGTAACTGTGATAATTCTTGGATTTAACAAAAGAACCTCCTATATGTTGCCAAAAGAACCGATATGCCTTAGATATTTCCGATTCTTCTGAGACATTTCTTAGTCTGTCTATACTTTTATTATAGCATAAAAAAACGTGGAGATACAACTTATTCTTAAGACTGGAAATCTTGGTGGGAGGATTAAAGGAATCTGTCTTTGTGCGGACTGGCTTTCCATTGGGCATGCCACATCTGCCATGATGTGGGACACTGATCGCTTTGACGCTCGCGAGCGGGGCAGGCAATCGCTTCGTGCCAGAGTCCGTTTAGCGGGGTGCCGATGCGACTGAACCGAAAATCTGTTGACCAGCGAATGCCGTTGCTGTGATTCACTAACGATCGATGGAAGACCAGATTGTTAAAGACGAGCAGGTCGCCTTTCTTCATCTCTAAGGTATCGATGTCGGTATCGGCCGAGGTCGGAGAGAGAACCGGGACAGCAAACGCCTCACCGGGCACGCGATGATAGGTTTGTAAGCCTAACTTGTGGCTTCCGGGTAAGAATTGTAGGGGACCATTCTCCAATTTAACATCGACAAGCGGGAGCCAGACGGTCAGATGCGTATCGTTTTCGGTCTCCGGCATATACGCACTGTCCTGATGCCAAGGGAGGGTCGTGAGTTTTTCGTTGGGGAGTTTCGGACGTACCCAAAAATCGCCGTTGAATTGAATATCACTCCCGATAAGGGATGCCAAGATGTCTAACACCTTCGGATGGGTTATCACATTAAAGAGTGCCTCGCTGAAAACAAGTGTATGCCAGCCAAAGACCTCGTTTTCTCTGCCGCACGCCTTTAGAACAGTATGCCAACGACGTTCAAAAGGCATCTCTTCATGGGTATCTGAGATGAGTCCTTCTTTATACAGTCCAGTAGTACGTGTATTAACGGCTTCGGAGACAACAGCGATTAACGGGGCAAGATCTGACTCAGACAGTGCCGATTGAACAACAAGATAACCTTGTTCCGCAAATTTTTCAGAATTCGTTTCCATCGTTTTTAACGTTGTGTTTTTATTGCTCCCCAAGTCGCTGTTAGTTTTCGTTCGGGTTTCACAGGGAGGGGATCCATAGAGTCCTCAACAGAGATGGCTTCGTTCCAAAATGCCACTTCGTCAACGGCACCACCGAAATGGTTCTGACCGTTACGACTACCGATGGTAAAAGGCAATCCTTCGGTGATGTGAACGGCATCGGCACCGGGCATCTCACCTTCCAGTTTTCCGTCAACGTAAGCCTTCACGGATTTGCCGTCATAAGAGCCGAAGATGTGATACCATTTTCCAATTTCCATTTTAACATTGCCCACACAACAGACGAGATTGTTGCCGGGACCGGTGGAAACTTCAAAAGAGAGTGTCGCGTCAGGTTCGATGAAGAAACCGTAACTCCAGTTGAGGTGAATGCCCTTCTCAGCAACGGCGACCCATGAACCGAGTTTTAGGGGCTGAATCCACGCTGCCATAGACAACGCTTCGAGTTCAGAAATTGCGGGCGCGTCGGGGATCTCGACGTAGTCAGTGCTACCGTTGAACTCTAACGCTTCACCAAACTTTCCTGTTACGACCTTTGGATTCCCGTGGATATTGCCGTCGTGACCGTTTCCGGTTAAGTCATCTACACCATCTGCTTTGTCGAAAGACCAATAACCGACCAATTCGGCATTTGCTGTGAGATTGACGATGCCAAACAGGAGAAAGATTAGACACACGATTTTGGCAAGCGACACGGCTATACCTCCATTTAAGCGATCTTATACATGGCGAGGCACAAGCCTCGCCGTCGCGTGAAAAGGACATGTGAATGTACATTTACCAGTTGCCCCGCGGTGGAGTGCAAGACAACGATAAAGCGTTTTCTATAGTTTGGCTCTCAGTTTGTCCATTAGCCCATCCGGTGGATCAAAGGGGAGTTCGATCACTTCGTTTGTGATCCCACTATAGTAAATTCCCAAAAGTAGGTTGAACTCGGCAAGCGATTGCTCAAGATGGGTGGGATGTACCTTACTTTCATCGTCGAGCCAATCAAAGACGGCTTCGGTAAGGTTGCCTTGTGCGATGACATCCTGTTCTCCGTAGTTAAGGGGACCCCCCTCATAGCCATTTTCTGGGGTTGAGCGTTCCCAACTGCTGAATCGCCAATGCACGAAACCCTGCATTCCGACGACGAAAACGCGTTTGTGGAAAAAGACAACCGGATCGTCAGATGCCGTCGGTGCGATGGCTGTCCCGAACGCAACAGAGACATGAAGTCCGTTCTCGTACTGGACGCGCGCGCTCGCAAATTGCGGAGAGGGTTGTGCTGAATCTAAGTGTTCGGCACCAGAGATTTGTCCGAGGACTCGTACTGGACGGGAGTTGTCAATATAGGAGGACACCAACTGCAAGACATGCGGACCTTGATCGACCGGTGTGCTGCGTGCGCTGGCATCAATGAACTTGATGTCGCCGATGCGACCTTCTGCGACATCCCGCTTCAATTCCAGATTCTGTGGGTGGAAGTTGAGTTGCGTATTGACGACAAACTTCGTTTGCGTTTCCTTGGAGAGTCCTGCGATCTGTTTCCAGTCCTCGCTTTCAACGGCAATCGGTTTTTCGACTATCGCCGCTGGCACGCCGGCATCTGAGGCTTGTTTCATCAATGGATAGCGGATGCGCTCATTGCTACCTCGCAAAACGGGTGCTGTGACGATGTGGAGGACATCGGGCTTCTCTTTTTCGAGCATCTCGTCCAAGTCGGTGTAACGGGAAGATATGTCGAAGTCGTCTCCGAATGTGTTGAGTAACTCTGTGTTCATATCACAGATTGCGGCGAGTTTGCCGTTTTTGACGAAGCGATAGGCATCTGCGTGTGCGCGTGCGCGCCCCCCGCAGCCTAACATCGCTGTTTTATACATAGAAAGGTCTCCTTTAAATCAATAATATTTCTATATCAAGCCAAAATACTAAACTAACTTTTTATAATTTTTCTCTGAGTACATCAATCAATCCATCGGGCGGTTCAAACGGGAGATCAATAATCTGGTTCGTTACCCCGCTGTAGTAAATGCCGAGGAGCAGATTGAACTCCGCAAGAGATTGCTTGAGATGTGTCGGATGGACATTGTTCTCGTCGTCGAGCCAATCAAAGACGGCTTCGGTAAGGTTGCCTTGTGCGACAACATCCTGCTCTCCATAGTCGAGAGGACCGCTCTCATAACCACCCTCAGGTGTGGCGCGTTCCCAACTGCTGAATCGCCAATGCACGAAGCCTTTCGTGCCGACGACAAAAACGCGTTTGTGGGTGTGATTACCCGCATCTGGCTCTTTAGGAACTCTTTGTCCGACACCTGTTCCGAATGCCAGAGAGACGTGAAGTCCGTTTTCATAGAGTGCCTGAGCGGCGGCATGCATAGGGGAGGGCTGAGTGGAGTCCAAATCCTGAGCACCAGAAACCTGTCCGAGTACCCGCACGGGACGCGAGTTATCAATATAGGAAGAGACGAGTTGCAATACGTGGGGGGCTTGGTCGACGGGAGTACTCCGGGCACTGGCATCAATAAACTTGATGTCGCCGATACGACCTTCTGCGACATCCCGTTTCAATTCCAAGTTTTTCGGATGGAAGTTGAGTTGTGTATTGACAACGAACTTCGTTTGCGTTTCCTCTGCTAACCCCGCGAGTTGCTTCCAATCCTCGCTTTCAACGGCGATCGGTTTTTCGACTATCGCCGCTGGCACACCGGCATCCGAGGCTTGTTTCATCAGTGAATGCCGAATCCGTTGATTGGTGCCGCGCAGGACGGGTGCCGTGACGATGTGGAGGACATCGGGTTTCTCTTTTTCGAGCATCTCATCGAGGTCGGTGTAGCGTGAAGATATACCGAAATCCTCACCGAAACTGGTGAGAAGTTCTGTGTTCATATCGCAGATTGCGGCGAGTTTGCCGTTTTTGACGAAGCGATAGGCATCTGCATGCGCGCGAGCGCGTCCACCACATCCTAAGAACGCTGTTTTATACATGGAAAAGTTCTCCTCTAAAGGTTCCGTGTGAATTTGGATTGAATTTATAATTTTTCCCTGAGTGTGTCCATTAATCCGTCAGGGGGTTCAAAAGGTAAATCAATAATTTCGTTAGTGATCCCGCTGTAGTAAATGCCAAGGAGCAGGTTAAACTCCGCAAGAGATTGCTTGAGGTGTGTCGGATGCACGTTATTTTCATCATCAAGCCAGTCAAAAACAGCCTCCGTGAGGTTGCCTTGCGCGGCGATGTCCTGTTCTCCATAGTTGAGAGGGCCGCCTTCATAACCGCCTTCAGGTGTGGCGCGTTCCCAACTACTGAACCGCCAATGCACGAAGCCTTTGGTCCCCACGACAAAGACGCGTTTATGAGCAACAGTGCTCTCGCTGTCTGATGCCAGCGTCCCCATACCAGTTCCAAAGGCAACAGAGACATGTAGCCCGTTTTCATACAAAACGTGTCCAGCGGCATGCATGGGAGAAGGTTGTGCCGAATCTAATTGCTCGTTCCCTGCGATCTGTCCCAGGACACGGACTGGACGCGAGTTGTCGATGTAGGAGGACACCAACTGTAGCACGTGCGGTGCTTGGTCAACGGGTGTGCTGCGTGCGCTGGCATCAATAAACTTAATCTCACCGATGCGACCTTCTGCGACATCTGCTTTTAATTCCAGATTTTGTGGATGGAAGTTGAGTTGTGTGTTAACAACGAACTTCGTTTGTGTCTCTTCTGCCAAACCTGCGATCTGTTTCCAGTCCTCACTTTCAACGGCAATCGGTTTTTCCACAATTGCCGCTGGTACGCCATGATCAGATGCCTGTTTCATCAACGGGTATCTGATGCGTTCACTGGTACCGCGCAGCACAGGTGCCGTAACAATGTGGAGAACATCAGGCTTCTCTTTTTCAAGCATCTCATCCAAGTCGGTGTATCGTGAAGATATACCGAATTCCTCACCGAAATTGGTAAGGAGCTCTTCATTCATATCGCAAATTGCGGCGATGTTGCCACGTTTGACGAAGCGGTACGCACTCGCGTGTGCACGGGCGCGACCCCCGCACCCTAAGAACGCTGTTTTATACATAGAGTTGTCTCCTCTAATATTAACAATAGCACGCCAGCAGCGCACCAGAATACAGAATAGGACAAAGGCACGAAAACCTCGACCTACCCAATACAATTGTATTTCAAATTACAACTTCTCTCGGAGCATGTCCATGAGACCATCGGGCGGTTCAAACGGGAGATCGATAATCTGGTTCGTTATTCCGCTGTAGTACATTCCTAAGATGAGGTTATTTTCAACGAGCGATTGCTTGAGATGCGTTGGATGCACATGCTTCTCATCGTCTAACCAATCAAAAACGGCATCGGTGAAGTTACCCTGTGCGACGACATCCTGTTCTCCATAGTTAAGTGGACCGCTCTCATACCCATCCTCCAGCGTTGCGCGTTCCCAACTGCTGAACCGCCAGTGCACGAAGCCCTTCGTTCCAGCAATAAAAACACGTTTGTGGCCGTAGATACCCGGATCATCGGATGCCTTTTGTGCCATCTCTGTCCCAAATGCCAGAGAGACGTGGATGCCGTTCTCATATAGGACGTGCCCCACAGTATGCTGCGGGGAGGGATGTCCCCCAGGCGCAAGATTTAGATTCTCGCTTCCAGAGATTTGTCCAAGGATCCGAATAGGACGTGAGTTGTCAATGTAGGAGGACACCAACTGTAGCACATGTCCTCCCTGTTCGGCGGATCTACTACGCGCACTCGCATCGATAAACCTAATTTCACCGATACGTCCTTCTGCAACGTCTTTTTTTAACTCCAGATTTTTCGGATGGAAGTCGAGTTGTGTATTGACGACAAATTTTGTTTTCGTCTCTTCTGCTAACCCCGCAATCTGTTTCCAATCCGTACTTTCAACAGCAATCGGTTTCTCAACAATCGCCGCTGGCACACCGTGGTCGGATGCCTGTTTCATCAACGGATAACGGATGTGTTCGTTGCTATTCGGAATCACTGGACTTGTGACGATATGAAGGACGTCGGGTCTCTCTTTTTCAAGCATCTCGTCCAAGTCGGTATATCGCGAAGAAATACCGAAGTCATCCCCGAATGTGTTGCGTCGTTCTGTGTTCATATCGCAGATTGCGGCGAGTTTACCACGTTTGACGAAGCGGTAAGCATCTGCATGCCCACGGGCGCGCCCCCCGCAGCCTAACATCGCAGTTTTATACATGGGAATATTACCTATTAGTGGTATCTATCATCAGTTTTGTCATTAGGTTATCAAAAGGAAGTGTTTTTGTCAAAACTTATTAAATTCTTGAACCTCATCAGGTGTGTAAATAATTTGTCAAAGGTCGCGATTCGGAGGGTACGCTCCCTACCGGAAACCGTTCTTATAGGAGGGAACTCCGATTCCCGACTTGAGTCGCTTAATGCCAAAAACTTTACACACTCGTGTATAGAAACTCTGTTGTCTTTTTTCACATCTCCTGTTATACTTGCGAATCATAAATTAGCAAGGGGGATTTCTATGGAAAATTTCTTTGATTGGCTTCAGGAATATCTCGGAATAGTCGTTATCACATTTATCATTGCTCAACTTGTTATACTCGGGATTGCTTGGAGCAACCTATCTAAACGAACATCTTGGCATACTCATACGAATACATGGGCTTCAATCTTGACCGTTATCGGTATCTTTGGAACTTTCTTTGGTATCTTTATTGGACTTCAGGCTTTTAAGATTGAGAATATCGTAGAGAGTATTCCTGAGTTGTTAGAAGGACTTAAGCTCGCCTTTCTGACTTCGCTTCTTGGTATATTATCAGCTATCATTCTCAAATGGAAAGGGCTATATCAAACCCAAAAACAGGATGATCTCGGTGATCAGACGATTGATGAATTTGTTGAAGCACTGAAAAAAGCATTTGGAGAAAGCAATCTTTCTTCAAAGTTAGAGACGTTAACGGCAACTGTTGAAAAAGTAGGAGATGAAAACCGAAGTGTTTTAGATAAGATAAAAAATGGTATTGCCGACGGACAAAACGACCTTCTCGAGCAACTAAAGACGTTGACGAACACTGTTTCCGATAAGAACGATCTCATCATAACTTCGCAGAAAAATGAAGCCATAGAGACCCGTAAAACAGTTACTGATATGCAGTCCGAGTTAACGGATAGACAGGATAAGGCTTTAGAACAATTAGGGACGCTAACAGAGACTGTTTCCGATGAACATAATCAGTTGAGAAAGGAATTTGAGACATTTTCAAAGAACGTTGCCGAGAGCATCACCGAACTTGCTACTAAGGAATTAATCTCTTCTCTCACAAAAGTTATTGAAAATTTCAATACTCAACTCTCTACACAGTTTGGTGATAACTTCAAGCAGTTGAACGAAGCTGTCGGACGAACTGTGGAATGGCAGGAACAGTATCGCCAACAGATGGACCAACTTGCCAAAGAGTTCCAGATAGCCGCTAATAGCATTGACGACTCTCGCAATTCCTTGAAAAATATAGCGGATTCCTCAAGCGCAATTGCAGATCGGAGTAACAGTATCGTTGATAGCACTGACAAGTTAGAGCCGATTCTGCACACGTTAAACGATCAGCTAGAGGCATTCAGTGATTTACGCCAGAAAGCAACCGATGCTTTTCCGATTATTGAAGGGCGTTTGGACGATCTTACTCGGAAATTTTCGGTTGCCGTTCAAGAAGCTATCTCAGATTCCCAAGCGCAGTCTGAGAAGTTGGCAAATCAATACGATAAGTTCCAGAAAGTCATAGCCGGTCTTGATGATTTTACAACCAAAATTGACGGGGTAACAACAGATACTTCAAATATCGTTAAGAATCTTCAGGCGATCATAGATTCACAGACAAAAGCGTTAGAGAATTCAGCGAGTTATGTCACAACCATGCAAACAAAGCTTGATGAACAATTGACAGCATCCATACGCGCATTAGGCACAAATCTTGCTTCGTTGTCCGGAAAGTTTGTTGAAGACTACACTCCACTAACTCACTCTCTTCGTGAAGTCCTCACGATAGCTGAGGGAATTCTTCCGAGACAACGTGGAAATTAACATAATGATAGACAAATTGTTTAATAGGAAAAGTCAGGAAACCGAAGAACATTGGGTATCTATATCCGATGTGATGGCAGGACTGATGGTGATATTTCTTTTTATTGCTATCAGTTATATGGTTGATGCTAACCGCAAAACAAATGAGGCTAACAGCGAAAGAGAGCGGCTTAACAAACTTAAGGTTAAGGTTGCAAACCTACTTGATACCTACAGAAATTTGCAACGAGCTTTGTCCGAAAAGTTACAGAGAGAATTTGAGGGCGATCTTGTAAAATGGACGGGTGATCTTAATATGGAAACCCTGTCTATCCGTTTTAAGAAACCTTTTACACAAGGCGATCCCACCGTTCCAACTGACTTTAAAAACGTTTTACATGACTTCTTCCCTCGGTACATTGCAATTCTAAACGAGTATAAAGATGACATAGCGGAAATCCGTATTGAAGGTCACACCTCCAGCGAATGGGATCATGATCCCAACTTAGATGAGGCTTATTTTAACAATATGGAGTTATCACAGAACCGGTCACGAAACGTACTTCGGTATATACTTGGAATCAAAAATTCCGAAGTCAGTCAGAATAAGGCATGGATCAAGAAAAATATGACAGCGAATGGATTGTCTTCCAGTAAACCCATTCTTTATTCCGATGGAAGTGAGAACAAAGAAGGATCTCGCCGAGTCGAATTTCGGGTTGTAACGAAGTCTGAGAAACTTATTGACGAAATTAAAGCGTTGATGGAGGAGTTTGATAAGGAATGGGAAGTGTAGTGAATCAGTCACAAGATTTTTTTTTAAATTTAAAGGCATTACAGTTCCCCGAATTAAAAGTATTACGGGAGAAAATGCATGCTCGATCCGAACCAGTGAAGTGCCAACGCTTATTAGGGCCAGAATTTCGCAAAGTTAAGACAAGTTTTGTCTCTGAAATTCGGCAGGTGTCAGATACCCTAACGCTGAGTGAGGGCGTTTTTGATGATACACCTGTCTGATAAAATGATCGATGCGTTCTCTCGCCTCATGGATGTTTTCATAGTCATTGAGGTAGACTTCTTCCTGCTTCAGGGTTCGGATAAGTCTTTCAGCATACCCGTTCTCCCAAGGGCGTCCGCGGTGTGCTACCGAAATCGTAATACCCTGACGCGTGAGTGTCGAGAGATAAGCACTTGAGAGATACTGAACGCCTTGATCGGAATGATGGATCTCACAAACGCTCTGCTCTAACGCTTACTCTAAGGGTTGCAAGGTCAGAGTTTGCGTCAAGTGCTGACTCAGTTGCCACCCTCTGATCATACGCGTGAAGACATCCATGAGCAGAGCGACATAGATGAAGCGTCCTTTCAGACGGACGTAGGTGATATCGCCGACCCAGACCTGATCGCATCTGCAGATGTCAAGACCTTCGAGTCGGTTGACCCACGGGCCCTGCCTTTCGAGGGAGTTCGTGGTTCGACAGACGCGTTTCACCGAGACCGAGAGATTCGCAGCTTTCATCAAGCGGGAGACGCGTCTATACCCAACGGGATATCCCTCGTTGACCAGCAACTGCGTGATACGTCGATACCCGTATGTCGGATATCGCAGTGCTAACGTCTCTATCTTCTCTCGGAGCTGCGCTTCAGAAGGGTCGCTCTTCGGATGATAGTAGAGCAGGTTCCGGTTGAAATCCAGCACCTCACAGATTTGTCGCACCGAATAGTTCGTCCGCAACTTCTCAACGATGCGTCGCTGTTGAGAGGGTGTCAATCCAAGAAAGTCAATGCTTTTTTTTGGATATCCATTGCCACCGTCATCCTCCCAACGAGGCGTTCAAGGTGAGCGATACGCTCAGCATCCTTGCTCGATTGCTGATCCGTTGCGCTAAATACAGAGACAGCATTTTCAAGGAAGTGCTGCTTCCATTTTGAGAGTTGGTCTTCGCTGAGGTTGTGGCGCCGACACACTTCCGCTTGGGAACTTTCGCCTGTCAGTGCCTCAAGAACAACTTCGGTTTTAAACTCGGCGGTGAAGTTTCTTCGTTTGCGTTTCGCCATCGGAATGCTCCTTTCAGTAAGATTGCATTCTACCACAATCTTGGTTTAGGGGGTGGCCCTAATTTCCGATGGCAGTACACAGATATTGATAGGCAGATGAGGCTGATAGGAGTACCTGTAACTAAAGATAAATTTGAAATTGATGATGGAATCCCTATAGTCCAAAACCGAAAGGTCGTTCTTTATATACGGGCACCAAGTATTTTCGAGGGAAAGCTTACCCTTCCTAAGTATCACATTTTTCACTGCAGTACACTCCAGAAAATGCAGGAACAAGGACAGTATTACAAATATCACGCATCAAGCCGAACGGATGGAAAGTTTCTCCTAAAACTTCCCCACACCAATGAACTGAGTCTCCAGGAACTGGTTCTTTGTTGGAATTGTCTAAATGAATTAAGATCAAAATTTCGCGGGAACATTTTTCCTGATCGACCAGAGGATTTTCCTTTAGAAGATTGGCTTGAACCTTTCTTTGATTATTCGTCAGAAGATTGGCAAAAGCGTTCAGAGAATTGTCGCCAAGATGCAAATTGGACCTGTCAAGAATGCAATATTAATTTTGAATCTGATCCACATTTGCTCCATGCACACCATAAGTGGGGCAGAAGGTTTAACGATCCTCAGGATCTGATCGCACTCTGTATTGGTTGTCACGCAGAACAACCTGGAGGTGGACACCGAATGTTAAAATACTATCCAGGTTATGAGGGATTCATGGGCAAATATGGACCCATTTGGAAACGGTTGACTGGGAAATAGCCAATTTTGTTATTATGTCGACGTAACAAGGTAGGCATTCAGCATGTTTTCAACATCTTTTCGCGTCTCCTCACGCAAGGGACCCGAAAGTGCCGCACGATACAGATTCACGGCTAGACTCGGCTCCCCCGCCTTTTCATAACACGATGCTGCACTAATCCGATGCACTGCCCCTCCAATTCACGACCCAAAGCATCAAGCATTGGTGCGATACGCTCCTCATAGGTGGCAGCCAATAACCAAAGGGGTTGTGCTGTTTCCTTCATGCCAATTTCCCAAAATGCCTGCGCGTTGGAGAGAATTGCTGACTTTCGGAGCATTATCTCTTTGAGGGTCTTTGTGTAGGGTTCCGCCTTTTGAGTAGACACGCGTTCATTTCTCCGATATTGATAACTCGGGGACACGAATTTGTGGTAGTTTTATATCAGTGTCGTCTAAGCCTCAGCGGGGCGACATTTGTGTAGAAAACGCGTCCACCCACATTTTTTTACTTTCGTAGGAGCACCATCTGTATAAGTTGAAAACCAGAAGTATCTATCCGATGGATTTACCCCAGCCCTATAAGGGCAAAATTTTATGGACTCAAAAAATATTCTTAATCACCCAATTTACATTGGAAATGAGTTCAACAACCTCACCATCGGTTGGTTCTCGACTTTTTTTATGGGAGCACAGATTCCGAATATCTGCGCAATATTGAATCTTTCTCCATGTTGGATTATCATAAATGCCGTTATTTTTTAAAGGATCGTTTAAATCACCAATAGTTGGTTCTTTCTTGCGAATAGAAATGTTGTAATTTTGGGAAACGCGTTGGAGATGGCTTTCAAGAATCACTCCCGCTAATGCTCCCGCTGCTCTCAAACTAATTTTCCGAAGTTGGTCAGCGACCTTAAGCTCAGAGTCTTGAATGTCAGCTAGCAAGTACCCAGTTACGTCTTGAAGGACACTATCTATCCGGGACTCTAGAGATTTGAGAATCTGTAATTGATTAATCACTCTTCGTCGCACTATTTTATTTCCATCTACTTCAGCCCCAAACGGATAATTGGATGCTTGTATCGTAAGACGTCCATTGATGTAGTCTTGAATTACATAGTTGCTTGTAGATATAGTCTTCCGTTTGGAATCGACTTTGTAATAGGAAATAAATTCTTCAAGACGTTCGTTCCCTAATGCTTCAACTACTTTATATGCACGGGAATACCAGATCTGATAGGTTGTGCCGAACTTGATATAATTTTTTTTATCTTCTACAAGTTCAATAAGACTGTTATGTTCATCTAACAGTCCTTGTAATTCATTTTTAATTTTTTCTGATGTGCTCACAGTTTGCTAAATCTCCTTAATTCCTCAATTAACAGGACTGACGCAAATTGCCTAAAGAAGCAGTATATTTCACTCAAAAAGGTGCTATTTCAGTGATTTAACCCCCTTATCGGGGGACTTTAAGAGGAAAGTGTACTGCCACCGGAAATTTAGACCACTCACTAATATAAGATTGATGCTCAATGACAATCTGTATTTGAAAGGAGCATTCCGGTGGCGAAACGCAGAAAATTCACTGCTAAGTTTAAAGCAGAAGTTGTGCTTGAAGCCCTCCACGGTGAAACTTCACAAGCGGAACTGTGTCGATGTCATAACCTCAGCGAAAACCAGGTCTCAACGTGGAAACGCCAACTTCTTGAAAATGTTGAAACCTTCTTTGAGTCTACAGATAAGCCGTCAAGCGAGTCAGCGGAGCGGATCACTCAACTCGTTGGTCGGTTGACGCTGGCGTTGGAAATCCAAAAAAAAAGCATTGACTTTCTTGGATTGACACCCTCTCAACAGCACCGTCTCGTTGAGACGTTGCGCAAGGAATATTCCATGCGAGAGATTTGTCAGACGCTGGATTTCAACAAGAGCACCTTCTATTATCAACCGAAAATCAATGCCTCTGAAGATGTCCTACGAGCGGAAATACAGTGATTAGCGGCGGCGTATCCGACATACGGGTATAGGCGCATCAGAGCGTTGCTCCTGCGTCAAGGATACACCGTCGGGTATAAACGGGTTGCCCGGTTGATGAAAGAAGAAAATCTCTCGGTATCGGTGAAACGTGTCTGTCAAACCACGAGATCCCTTGAAGGTCAAGGTCCCTGGGTCAATAGAGTTGAGAACCTTGAGGTCTGTCGAACCGATCAGGTCTGGGTCGGCGATATCACCTACGTCCGCCTCAACAGACGTTTCATCTATGTCGCTCTGCTCATGGATGTCTTCACTCGCATGATAAGAGCGTGGCATCTGAGTCAGCATTTGACGCAGTCTCTGACCTTACACCCCTTAGAGCAAGCTTTACACGACAGGGTTCCGGAAATACATCATTCTGATCAAGGCGTGCAGTATCTTTCAAGTGCGTATCTCTCGGTGCTCAAAGCGCACGGTATTGAGATTTCTGTAGCTTGCAGAGGGTGTCCTTGGGAGAACGGATACGCCGAAAGGTTGATCCGCACCCTCAAGGAGGAAGAAGTTCACCTCAACAACTATCAGAACATCCATGAAGCCGGAAAGGCATCGAGCATTTTATCACACAGGTGTATCACCACAAACGCCCGCATTCGGCGTTAGGGGATCTGACACCTCTCGAATTTCAGCAACAAACCCTCTCTTAACTTTACTAAATTTTGGTCCAAATTAAAGGTGGCACTTCAAAGTGTAAATCTAAATTAAGAGCAAATTAAAATAAAATGAATATGAGTGAGATAGAATATTTATAGCACGTGACATTGATAACTTTACTTAAGGTTTTGTTTGTAGAGGTCCCATGTTCGGTGTTAAGCAAAAGTAGATGCCTGTTTAGATTGTACTCAAGAGGGCGGACTCCGAACCGATAGTTTTTATGTTTATTGCAATTGTATGCTATTTTACTTGGAATGTCAATTTTTTTGACATAATGGAGCGTTTGGTTTTGAATAAGGACAGGAGATGTTCCCTCTTGGGAATAGGAAATAAGCAGATGACACGGCTACACAAGCGCAACCATGCTACTTTGCTGGATTGACTCACCGTATTTTAGAAACGGGCAATGAATCGCGCTACTACAAATTCGATTAATTTTTGGATTGCAGTGTTAATTGTAGTGTTAATGAAGTCTAAGAGAAATAAAGTGAAACTTTCAATCCATATTGCCCTCCAATCCGCGAAATCTGCATAATCCGTGATAATCCGCGATTCAGACACCCTTCCACAAAACCCCATCAATATCCGTCATAGCCCGCAACGTCTCCGCCACAGCCACCAAAATCGCACGATACTGCCGCACATCTTCATAGCGCAACGCCTCTCCCCGCCGATCCTTCAACCACTTCTCACACACCTGATACGCACCCACCTCATACTCCCAGACCTCAGGGGGCACATCCGTGAAATGCTGGGTCGGATTAATCCAAACCCGTCCGTCCACATACCGCACTTGCGAAACGATGCCGTCCCCTTCACCCTCAAACCGATGCCTCGGTGGAATCTGCACGTCTTTCAACAAATGCCAATCGATCAAGTGCTGTCCCAACGCCGAGAGCGTGTGGAACTGGTCAATATCCTGTGGCAACGGAATGCGGGGGAAATCGTATCTCAGGAATTCATAATACCGTTCACGATAGGTCGGACTATACAGCACCGCATAGATATAGGCGAGAATCTCTTCGGGTGAAACACGTTCAGGGAGGTTAAGCGGCGCAACCTTTTGGAGTCCCAACGCCTCCGAAAGCGCGGTGAGAAACGCAGGTTTGAAATTGAGGGAACGTTCTTTCTCAAGTTCCAACTCCTCTGGATTCGGATACAGATAAAGTGGAAACACCTGCGCCGTAGGTTCACTTCTGTTTGAGATATAACTTTTTTCGCTAATTTTATTGGTCACCAAAACATGTTGCCATACAGGATTCCTAATACCACGATTGACGCAGAGAGCAACATTTTCTGCAAGTAGATTATGCATAGCCGCTGGACGAGGGGCACAATGAAATCCGCGTGATTGTCCAGTGTAGTAGGTCCAGCGCGTATCAAATGGACGGTATTGAATGGGCGTGATATGCTGCTCTACGTTGAGGTGATTACGGAGGTCCGCTTGGGCGAGATGAACTTTCCAATCTTGGGTATCCCTTGACAACTCGTATTTCTCTCGCGCATCGTTTTCAGAAAGTGAAACAAAATCAGTTACAGTTTCTGACAGTTTTTCAACAGTTCGGTGAATCGTTAATTTATCCCGCGCGGTAAAAATGCCAGTGGAACTCTCTACAAAGATATCAGAAACTGCTAATCCATTTCCGTACTCGGCACTATGGTCTGCTACTTGCGGCACAAAAAGGTAGTAGGGTGATGTTGGTTGCAAGTCGCACCACTCTGTAGTTTGGACCTCGTTTTCAGAAAGCATACTGTATTTTTCCTCGCGCGATCCCCATAAATCTGCGTAATAAGTCTTTGCTGGTACATGACTATCATTCTCTTTGACACACAACAGAATGCAAACCCCTTGTGAAATGTCAAAGACGTTTTCATCTCTTACAGCTTCAGGAACAACTTCTGTTATTCTATTGCTGCCGTGTAGATTGAGTAAATAGACGGTATTGAAACTCTCTAACAAACTTTGCCGCATGCTGCGGAATGTCGGTCCATCAAGGAAACTGTTATTGACAATATAACCAACAATACCTTCACCGTTTTTATCAATCCGCCACTGTGCCCATCGAATAAACTTTACATAATCAGATTGAAGAGGTTTCTTTTGATCCCATATTCCCAACAGTTGCCCATCTACTGGCATATACTTTTCTATAAGTTCACCAATGAAAGTTAATCTTCGTCCTTCGCGACTTGGATTGGCAGAGTCCTGTGGATACGGAGGGTTACCAAGAATAACAAGGAGTGGTTCGTCCCGTTTCACGGACAGTGCCTCGTTCGCTTCGTCAGAGATAAACTCTGCAAAGGGTAGGGAGGGTTGCATTTCTGCCGGTTGCTCCAACGTATTCGTGAGATAGATACGGAGACGTTCATCGGCGCGCCACCCTTGTGCTTGTAAGAATAGACTCAACTTCAGATGCGCAATCGTATACGGGGCAACGAGCAATTCAAACCCAAAAATCCGTTTCACCAACGCCGCGTTAATATACTGAATCCACTCTCCTGTGCCGTATGTCTCGGTGACCGACTCACGGATATGATCCAACACCGTCAACAGGAAACCACCCGTCCCCGTCGCGGGATCGAGAATGAGTGTCCCGTCATCGGCAAGACCGTCAGGTCTGTTCAATTCCGTTTTGAGGAGACTGTCCACGGATCTAACGATATACGAGATAACCTGTGGCGGTGTGTAGTAGACACCCCGATCAACGCGCCGCTGTGGATCGTATTCAGCGAGGAAAGTCTCGTAGAAGTGGATAACCGGATCTTCGAGGTTGTTTCTCGCCGCAAACGCCGTGCGGAGCATCTCTGTCGGGACGTTTCGGAGGAGCGACGCGATGTCGTCGAGAATGTAGGTAACGTTTGTCTCCAGTCTCGGAGAGGCAACGTGATAAAAGAGTTCGATAAGGAACGGATTTGACCTCGGAAGTGCCTCGACAGCGGTGTACCGTGAGAAGTTGGTCGCGTTCGGCAGTGTGCAGCGTGCCGCAAACAGTCCGTAGGCGAGCGTCTGGGCGTACATATCCGCAAAATCGTCTGGAGTCAGTGTAGAGATGAGCGTCTCTCTGAATGCCGAGAACATCGCTTGGATGTTGCTGTCTTCATCGGTGAGCGTCGTTGCGATCTGAGTCTGGAGTTCCCGCGTCCGTCTCGCAAGGTATCGCGCCAATACTTCCGGCGACGAGATTTGAACGTTTCCAGCGTTCAGAAACCGTTCCAGTAGCGTCTCTAAATTCTCAGGTGCGTCCGTAATGTTTGCTGTCGCACGGAGTTGCCCATCCGTGTACAACTGGAATTCGACGAAATTGGTGAGGATGAAATTGTCAAGGTTTTCAATAAACCGAGCATTCTGTTCCGCGGTATGCCCGGTCAGCGCGTCCAGATCTCTCCCGTATGCCTCTGCCTCAATATAACCGATAGGCAGCAACCCGTCCATCGCGATGAAGTCGGGTCTGCCGATCTGATCTAACTGTCTCGGTTCTTGCGTGAATGTGATGGTATCTCTATCAAAATGCTCAACGGCAACATCTTCAAGAAATGCTTGGAGATGGGGATATAAAGAGAGTTCTGGGGTTGCTGCTGAAGTGCTTTGTGTTTGTTGGACATTCTGTAAATAACGGTCGCAATGTGTTTGGAAACTCATATTTTATTTCTCAGTCTGTCTTGTTGGATTCATGATATGGGTGGCAAATCATATTTCTTCATTATACGCTTTCTACCTCTCAAGTGCAAGGCTTTTTACCGTGTAGAATCATGCCCCAACTCTCTAAGACCATTATCGCATGCAATGCCATTGACGCAAAACCAGAAGTCGTTGATGTTACGCCTCAAAATGTGAAGCATTGAAGGAGATTCAAAAGGCTTTCACCGACTGACCAATGCTTGCTGATCCCTTTTCTTCTGTAGGAGCGAGTTTTGCTCGCGCCTGAATGCTGGTGTGTAAATAATTTGTCAAAGGTCGCGATTCGGAGGGTACGCCCCTACCGGAAACCGTTCTTGTAGGAGGGAACTCCGATTTCCGACCTGAGTCGCTTAATGCCAAAAACTTTACACACCCAACCTCATCAGGAAAAACAATTTGATCTCTGCCCTAAAATATGCTAACATATTGCTATGAAGTACTGTTGGTCGACTCAACTGATTTTGAGAAGATGTATCCATTCTACTGTTCAATTTGCTGCCGCCATTAGGGGAAACTCCAATGAAAAAAGTGTTATCAGACTACATAAAAACAAAGGAAGACTTTGATCGATTCTGCAACCTGTTCCTGAAAAAAGAGGTGTGTTCCTTCGTTAAAGTTTACGACGCGCCAGGTCGCGATGGTGGAATTGATGCAGACTACGCTGGAGTTTATAGGGAAAGAAACGGGACTTGGATCTTCCAGTATAAATTCTTTGACCCAACGATGGATAAAGGGCGTGCCCGCAGTCAACTTATTTCCCAGATGAAAGGTGGCAAACGTAAAAAAGGTGAACTTGACAAAGCCGATGCGTTGCAGTGTGATCACTATGTACTCATGACTAACATTCTCCTAACTGCAGGCAACAAACGTAAAATTGGGGAGATTAAAAACGAGAAAGGATACGCCTTTTCGTTAACCTGTTGGGATGCCGAAGACCTCATCACAATGACCGATGAGTTTCCGTACCTCTTAAATTCCTTCCGAGATCCCCATCTACCTGTGTTCCTTCCTTGGCAGGACATGTTCCGAAATCAAATTGCAGGTAAACATCAACTGTTAAGATACGATTATGCAACCTTTGGTCGCGAGGATGAAATACGCCAATTTCAAACCTTTGTTCAAAACTCAGACAAAAGACTACTCATGATATACGGTAGCGGCGGCATTGGGAAAACCAAGCTCGCTATTGAGTTTGCAAAAACAGTTGAACAAGAGCACACAGATTATGAACCTCTCTTTATTCAGATAGCTGGAGACAATTTTGAAAGTGCGCTTGCAGATATTCCGCCCAATCGTAACTACATCTTTTTTGTAGACGATGCGCATGACTTTATTGACCACCTTGGGGGCATCAGCATAATTCTGAACAGTTCTGGATACAGCGAGTCCAAAGCAGTTCTCATAACGCGGAAGCCGTTCAAAGCGTTTTTAGAGGGTAGTTTCCAAACTGCCTTACCAGATAATGCGGTTGATGAACTTGAAATCGAGAAACTTTCTCTGGAAAGAACGAAAGAATTTATCCACACCTATACGCGAATTCCCGACAATGCTGTGTTGACTGGATTAGCGAAGCTCGCGCGGGACACACCCTTAATCGCTGTCATGGTGATAGACTTGGTTGATAAAGACCTTGGTCAGTTAAAGGATTTAACAAAAGATAAATTAATCGAACTTACCTTTGAATCCTACCTAAGGGACAGTTTTAGAAAATATCCAGAATCCAGCGAGCGGCGGCGGAAATTGCTTGATTGGCTCAGCGGGATTGCCCCGATTGACGTGGAAAATAACCAAATACGCGATAAATTGGCAGAGATTCTCAAGGTGGAACCTTATGAGATAGAGCAGTACCATGATAATCTGAAAAACGACGGTTTACTTTTCCAGTACGGGGCGAAACAGCGAGTCTTTCCTGATGCACTCAGCGACTATATTTTACGGAAGGCATGTTTTCTGCCCAATGACAAGAGACCTTCTTCTTTTCACAAAAGCCTGTTGAGGGAATTTTTACCACTGTTTCCTGTCAAAGTAGTTATCAATCTCGCTCGCGTGGAGAATATCGCTGGGAAAAGAGGGCTCCTTGAAGAACATGTAGTTTCACTTAAAACCCAAGCATGGGAAGGTGATAACTTTGTTCGGATGGATATTCTGGAGCAGATGGAAGGTATCAGTTATTTTCGACCGGATGATGCAATTGAAATTTTTAATATTATCTTAGGAAATCCGAATACCGAAAATGCTGCGAAGAACTACACAGGGTGGACCTCTAGGCGAACCCATCAAGACTTGATAAAGAAAATAGCCAAGGAAGCACAAAAAACAGTCAATACGCTTTCTGGATATGTGAAAACGTTGGAAATAGTCCGGAAACTCCTTCTGATGGATGATTTGGAGCTTCCAAATCACGACTCGCCACAAGAGTTGTTGAAAAGGATGGCGGGTTTCCAAACGAGCAAACCCGGCGCATTTCAAATGAAAGCACTTGAAGTGTTTGAGATGTGGGCAAAAGAAGATAAACGGGAACTAAGTTTGGCACTCCTCAATGCTCTTGATTCACTTCTCGTGCTGGACTTCAGTGAAACCGTCAGTGAAGGCGGTGGTTTGAGATTCGGTTGGCATCATTTAAAGTATACTCCTGAATTGAGTCGACTCAGAACAGGAGCAATTGACTTACTTAAAAATTGTCTAAGAACCTCTCAACATAGTGTGATCAAAGCAGAGGCGATAGGTTCTATCAGTCGGGCGATAAATCCTTTGGAAAGCCCATTTCGGCAGGGAATATCAGAAGATGATCAAGTTCTATTAGAAAATGAACAAGCACAACTCTTCAATATATTAGCCGACCAAATCTTAAGAGAACGCGATTTCACTGTTCTCAATGCAATAGATCAGTGTCTCCAGGGATATGCGGAAAACAGATATGTAGAAGGTTTTCCGAAAGAGCGGGCAGCGGAATTACTTGCGCAATTTTGCGAACATGAAAATTATCAGAGGTATCTTTTCTATCGCCAATTTACTGGGAAATTCCGTGATTGGGACCTGAGTGAAAGCCCTGAACAGACCCAAGCGTTCTTGGAAAAATATCTCAAGAAATACACACCCACGCAACTCTCAAAACTCATGCAAGAATGTATACAGATTGCCGAAAGAGATAAGGAGTACCGCAGTGCCAGGGACAGCATCTGGACAGAAAAAGGATGGAATCCCGGAACTTCAACATCGCTGCTTCAATCTATTGGTGAACTTGATCCTTCTTACGGTTCTGAGCTATTGAACGACATTGTTGCTTGGCAGACAGAGAAATCGCATTGTGCCTCTGGACTGCTCAGCGGTATTCGCTATGTCAATCAAGAGAAAGCGGGCGAAGCAACTCATCGTCTCTTGGATCAGAACACTATCTTTGCCAAACGCATCGTTGCAAGAAGTTACGCTTGGAAAAGTAAAACAGAGCGGTGTATTGGGAAAGAAGATCTGTCCATTTTAGATCAATTGTCTGAAACGCCAGATCCGCATTTGCGGCTGTATATAGCTGAAAGTCTTCCGAATTTCTATGGTGTGGATACGAACGCTGTCCTTGAGATTTTGGTAAGATTCTCAAGTGATGAATCACCTATAGTTATGAGGCAGGTCATCCACACGCTCACCGGCAAAGAACTGAAATTCTCGCCACAGAAACACTTAGAAAAATACAAGCGAATAATGCTTAATTGTGTGCGTTTGGAACGCTTTGATTATGACGTTGAACAGACACTTGGCGTTATCTTCAAGTACGATCCGATCTGGGTTATTGAATTTTTTGAGAAGCGAGTTGATTACAAAGAGAATGAGTCTAACTACTACGGTTCATTTTCAGATCGTCCATCAAAGTTGTTAAAGTTTGACGCGGTCCCGCATCGCCCGCATTATCTCTTTGAAAATGTGGACTGGGATGATCAAAATGCAGTAGCAGCTTTGAAGCACGTGAGAGATTGGGTCCTTGGAACTTCACACCTCTTGAGATTTGAGGCTCCTGGATTGCTTGCATCTATGATCGGTGGAAACGACCCGCGCAGGGACAGGGTTAAAATTAATAAAGCAATGCAGAAACTCCTTGAGGAATGGATAGACTCAGAAGATGTAAAACTTATGCAAAAGACCGCTTATCTGATGCGGGATTTTGACCCAGATGCTGTCTTTTATTCTCTTGCAGAGTCAATTCTCATAAAAAGTGAAGGTAACCCGCATGTGCAAGACGATATAACTATCGCGATTTGCGCCGGATTGCATTCAAGAACTCATGGAGAACCGTCCCCTCAACTTGAGAAACGAATTGCGGATCTCAAGACGCTGCGCGAAAGAACACAGTCCTCAATTGTTTCTCAGTTTGCCGATCGCCTCATAGAGAGCACGGAACGAGAAATCCAAGAACAATTAGAAAAAGATGAAGAATTCCTTGAAGGGGAAGAATGGTAAACCTGACGCGCGAAAACAGCCTCCTTCAGGAAATTAACAACCTTTCTGCAAGTGGAAAAATCGGAGACTCTGTAGCGTTAACAGCATCAACTGGGCAAAGTTCTGGCTCAAAGTTAACAGCACAAGCAGCTGAATCTGAAATTCAGAAGTTGATTCCAACAATTCGACAAAGGCTTAGTGCTGCAAAATTTTATCTTGATGCAATAGAAAACATGAATTATGCTCCGTATCTGGAAAGGAGATCCTCTTTGTCTGAAGATCAAAAACCCTTGATTGATTTCTCTGATATTGATCTCTATGTTCAGATTAATTTATTGAACCCTGATGCCTTCCCATTGGTTGTTTTCATTCTACTGAATGGATTCTTTTCCAATTTGGTTAGCTTGGAGGACTGTTTGGCAAAGACGATTAGTGTACTTTATGACTTACCCTTGGACGATAAACCTGGGTACATACGTAAAGCATTAAACAATAAAATGCCGAATGGGAAGTTGACTCTAAATTTACGCGCTTTTCACGCTATAGATCAGAACGGAAAACTGGATCCAACAGGTTCTCCCTTCAATATCGCAAGCGAAATTAGGCACCAGTTAATACATGACGACATAGATAACGTGATAATTTCCTCATCTCCAATTGCTCTATCAGGTTCTCCAGCGGTTTCCAAATTGCATTTCCACAATTCTTTTTTTCCTCCTAATACAGATCCTGCCAGCACTGAAATGACCGCTTTCTGTCAAAATGTTTATGATGAAGCAGTCAGTTTTGTAGATGATTGCTATAGGTTAATTTGTGCTGATCTTCAAGGGGGTGGTGCTCTTCCCATTTAATGATGCTTGGACTTCCAAAATCATCCTACGAGGCGATGTAGACTTTTTCACCGCTTTTCGCACTGTCGTAAAATGCGTCCAAGATTTGCATGAAAACATACGCATCTGGCGCAGAGACATCTGGGGCAACCTCGCCTGCTATCGCCATGGCGAAGTGGTTGAGTTCATAGTAGAAGACGTGAACCTCTTCAGGGAGTTCGCCGTGATCAATTTCGAGCGGTTCATCAACGGTTTCTCGGACGAATTCACCGTCTTTAAATCTCGCGATGCCACCGTTCGTGATTGCGCCAGTGGTGCCGTAAAGTTCAACGACGCTGGCGGAGTCGGAGTGGCTCATCCGAGAACAATCGATCTGAATGGTTTTTCCACCCTCGCATCCGAGAATACCCGTGAAATAGTCCTCTGCCGCTCCCTCTGGTCCGTCGTATTGGGGGTAAAGAACATGCTTCGCAGCGAACGCCCACTCCGGTTTTGGACATCCCATCCACCACCAAGTGAGGTTGAGTTCGTGTGAATAGTGTTGTCCTAACGAACCGCCTTTCTGTCCGTAGACGTGTAGCCATCGACTGTTGACATCGAGTTGTGGAATGAAGTTGTATTTCCCGAAGATGCGCGCATGATACAGGTCACCGATCGCCCCGTTCAACACAGCACGCCGAATCTTTCGGTTGTTCGGGAAGTGGCGCATAAAGTAGCAGAATTGCAATGTTTTCCCTACTTGTTGCGCGGCTGTTTCCATCTCTAAGATTTCGGGTGCGCGGAGTGCGTGCGGTTTTTGCACCAAGACGTGTTTCCCAGCATTGAGCGTATCCAAAACCTGCTGCCGTCTGACATCTGGATTGGTGGCGAGATAGACGGCTTCAACGTCAGGATTGTCGAGAAGTTCTCGGTAGTCCGCATAGCGGTGTGGTACTGCGTTATCATCACCTGCTTGTTCGCGGCGGGCTGGATCACGTTCCGCGATGGCAATAACGTTCAGTCGAGAGGTCGCATTGGCAGCTTCGATGGCTCGACAGCCTGCCCATCCACACCCAACGAGGCCCATTTGAATGAATTGGTTTGTCATAGGTAGTATTGCCTCCGG
The DNA here is from genome assembly GCA_965208635.1 of Candidatus Poribacteria bacterium. Lineage (GTDB taxonomy): Bacteria > Poribacteria > WGA-4E > WGA-4E > WGA-3G > WGA-3G. The sequence continues at coordinate 845,872 of OZ242349.1, read as the reverse complement.
TGCTTCTTATATCAACTTCTAAAATAGACGTGGCAACTCTGAGACGCTATCAAGCACCCATGTCGGTTTCGCGACAGGGTTTTCCAAATGATTGCGTTTAAACTTCCCAGTCTTCACAAGGACACTCCGCATCTTCATGCTTTCCGCCCCAACGATGTCGGTGGTAATATCGTCGCCCACCACAATTGCGTCACTTGGAGAGAGCCGAAGATTACCAAGGACAGTTTTGAAAAAAGTTTCACTCGGCTTACCCATGATTATCGCTGTTTTGCCCGCAGCCGCTTCCAAAAGCGTCACGAACGCGCCGCAGTCCAAGCGTATCCCTTCAGGAGAGAACCAGTAGAGTCCCTTCTGTAACGCTATGAGTTCCGCGCCATCCATCAACAGACGGAAAGCGTGATTTAAAGCCTGAAAGTTAAAGCCTTCACCGTAGTCCCCAACAACGACAAAATCGGGAGCATCGTCGTCTATAGGTATCTCCTTAAAAAACCCTTTGACGGCATCATCGACCATAAAGTGGCAACTCGCTCCAGATTGTGCGCGTAAGTAGAGGAGACACGCGTAAGTCGCATTAAAAATCTCATCTTCGTAGAGGTCAAATCCCAATTCTCGCATCTCCGCGTGAAGCATCTTTGGGGTTTTGGCAGTCGTGTTTGTCAGAAATCGGAGTTGATACTTCTCCTGACGTAGATAGTTGACGGTTTCGATTGCCCCTGGACAAGGTTCCCCTTTAAAATAGAGCGTTCCGTCCATGTCAATCAAAAAAACCTTCGGGCACGTTGCGTTCAGTTGCTTTGTATCTGTCATGTCTTACGGTTCTATAACCTTATAGTGTTCCACCTGTCCACCCGTGATTGTTTGGATCGTGAGGCTTTTAACAGGGTGACGATTTTCGTCATAATGTGAGATGGTTGTAGCACCTTTGTAGCCGCTGACTGCCGCGAATGCATCACGAACCGCAACACGGTCAAGTGAACCCGCATTCTCTATTGCGCGTGCCAAGAGTCGCATCGCATCATAACCTGATGCCGCAATGCCATCGGGTGGACTCTCGAACAGTGCTGTGTAACTTCCTACAAATTCTTGAACGTCTGCGTCCTGTGTGGCTACGGAGAAATTCGTCGGATAATAACTGCCATCCAGTACAGTGTTATCATCTAAGATGCTGAGAAAGCGGGCCCTGTCATCCCATGCACTGCCGCCGAGAAAAGTCGCTGTGATGCCGATCTCTCGTGCTTCCTTTATCAGTAGCGGAACTTCTGGCTGAAAACCGGGACAGAAGATAACGTCAGGGGAAACCGCTTGAATCTCTGTGAGGAGTTCAGTAAACGTGGTAACACCGACGGTATAGGTGCCACTGTGGACGATTTCCCCGCCGATTTCCTGAAAAGATGCCTCAAAAGCTTGGACGAGATCAATGGTGTAAACATCGCCTTCCTCAATAATTGTCGCTGCTGTTGTGGCACCGAGTTCATCGGGACTCATCGCGAAACTCGCCATCACCTTCCCTTGAAATGGGTTAGGAACGGTGATTAAAAAGACGTAATCTCCCGCTGCTGGTACATTCGCACCACTGGAACCGGGAAGCATGAGCCGCTGTGTTTGTTGTGCGATCGGACCTACTTCAACGGCATTCGTGGAATAAATAGGACCGAGGAGTGCGAAAACATCCTCTATCTCAATGAGCTCCTTCGCGGCACTGACACTCGCTTCTGGTCTTGGCGGTTCCGTTGCGACAGGTTGATTGTTTCGACTGATGAATTCTACTGGCATACCGAGTAAGCCGCCTTTTTCGTTAATCTGAACGCGGGCGGTTTCAGCACCTTGACTGAAAGTAGTGAAAGTGTTTGACGGCTGAATTACACCTATTTTTACTGTCGCTTCGGTCGGAGTAGTGGTCGCGTCGGGCTGAACTACATGGCTGATACGTTCGCATCCTAATAGGTAAATACTTAGAAGAGCGGATAGAAGAACCGAGGTTAAAATGGAAATTCTCGCGCGCATAATGTGGTGTTTCTCCTTTTACGAAAAATAGAAAATGCTTGAAAAATATTTAGATTTGTGGTAATCTCTTACCCAACAAAAACAATAACAGACACTACCGATTTTGTCAAGTTTAGAAAGATATGGAAACATATCTATTTACGAATTGGCAGTCAGTAGTCGGTTTTCGGTGACAATGAGTTTTCGGTGAAAGGGTGTTCGTTATACCTAAACACGTAGCCCGTAAGCGTAGCGGAGGGCGGGTCTACGGAGAGACACTTTATCTATTAAACCCACCTGACCGAACCGCAAGGAAAGTTAAAAATATGGAACTCGGTTTTTTCACGATGCCTTTGCACCCACCCGGCAGTGATACCACCAAAACGCTTGATCATGATATTGAGCAGATGGTAATACTGGACGAGTTGGGCTATAAAGAAGCTTATGTTGGTGAGCATTTCACGTTTACGTGGGAGAACATACCGTCCCCGGATCTTTTTATCGCAAAAGCGGCTGCGATGACGGAGAACATCGTCTTCGGTACTGGAATTACGTGTATGCCGATACATAATCCTGCCGTTGTCGCCCATCGCATCGCGCAACTGGATCATCAAACGCACGGACGCCTTAATTGGGGGGTTGGTTCCAGTTCCACACCGAGCGATGCAGAAATGTTCCTCGCGGATGGGGACAGACGGCAGTCAACTCGGGAAGGGATTGAAGCTGTTCTCAAGATTTGGACGGATCCAGAACCCGGACATTACAAGAGCGATTTCTGGGAATTTAAAATTCCCGAAGACCGTCCGAATATTGTCAGCATGCACATGAAGCCTTATCAGAAACCGCACCCTCCGATTGCGATGGCGGGATCGTCTGCTAAATCCGACACACTCGTGCTTGCTGGCGAGCGCGGCTGGATTCCGATGAGTATTAACCTCGCACATATCCCGATCATCAAGACGCACTGGGATGCTGTTGAAGAGGGCGCGGAAACAGCCGGATTATCGCCATCTCGTTCGACATGGCGTATCGCCCGCGAGGTCTACGTCGCCGATACCACTGAACAGGCACGGAAAGAGGCACTTGAAGGTACACTCGGACGTGATTTTAGAGACTATTGGTTTAACTTGTTCAGCCCCGGGAACTTCAAACCCGATCCGGATATGGACGACGCGGATATGACCCTTGAACATTTATTAGATACCTTGTGGGTTGTTGGCAGCCCGGATCATGTCGCCAACCGGTTACGTGAGATCTATGAGGAGGTCGGCGGCTTCGGTGTGCTACTCGCCATGGGACACGAGTGGGAACCGTGGGAACAGTGGTTGAACTCAATGACACTCCTCAAGAATGAAGTGATGCCGCAACTGGCGGATCTGACCTAAAGGTAGTAGGCACACTCCGTGTGCCGTAAAACTTTATGTCTTAAGGGTAGCAGACACGCCTCGCGTGCCGTTGCCCTTTACGACTTGTAGCAGACGAAACCAGGAGACTTTTTATGACGACGCTTATGGCAGGTGCGGCGGAAACTATCATTACCTCCATAAAGGACAGACCCGATGTTTACGCTGAGTTGTATGCGCGCGTCTTGGTGCTCGCCGATGGTGAAAAACAACTCGCTATCGTAACAGCCGACTACGGGCAGTTTTCACTTCAGTACAACAAAGTACTACTTGAGGCAATCCAAGGTGCCACGGGCATACCGCCAGAGCATGTCGTCATCAACTGTAGCCATACGCATAACGCGCCAGGGGTTGACGGACGCGAGATGAGTGAAGCATCTGAGGCCTGGTTGGCGACCTGTCTTGCTGAATTGGTGAAGGATGCGGTGGGTAAGCTTGAACCGGCGACCTTGCGCGTCGGACGCGCGCCTGTCCAAGTCGGGTATAACCGTCGTATCATGAACGACGAGGGCTATATTACTATGGCACCTAACCCTGAGGGTGCTGTGGTGCCGTGGGTTGATGTGTTAGGGGCTTACGACGCAAATGGGGACGTCATCGCCGTGCTGTTCTCGCATGCGGCGCATCCGGTGATTGTCCACTGGTCGAGCGAGGAGATGGGGGCGGATTTCCCCGGCTATGCGGTTGAGCATCTGCGCAATTTCTTGGACTTAAAGTCGAAAAGCATTTTACTCTTCGCGCAAGGTTGCGCCGCGGACATCAACGGGTATCCCTTACGAGGCGGTTTCGAGGCGTGCGATGTCGCCGGATTCATGCTGGCGTTTGCGACGCACCAAGCGTTAAAGACTGCGAAGGAGGTCCCCGCGGCACCCCTGAAAGCGTTTTCTAAACTCGTCAATTTGCCGTTCCGGGATCCGCCATCGGTTGCAGAGTGTGAGCAGTTGATTGAAGAATTCCCTGACGATGAACGCTATGTTGCTTTATTAGAGGTCTCTAAGAGCGGTGAAAAACGCTCTTTACCCTTTCCAATAAGCGCGTTTGCTGTCGGCGATGCACTCTGTTTCCTGTCTGTGTCGCATGAACTCTTCTCGGAGTACCAACTCTTTGCGGACGAGACCTCGCCGTTCTCACACACCTTTGTTTTTGGTTATACGAACGGCAGTGAGGTCTATATCGCGACGAGAGCGGCTTATGAGTTGGGATTGCGGGCAGGTTATGAAGCCGGACCCCGGAACCATGCGCTCAGTGGTCCGTATCGGTTAGCACTGTTACCGGCAGTCGAGGAACAGATTCGTGAGGAGATAACAGACCTGTTGGGGAATTTAAAAGATTCGTAAAGCGCATCGCCTGCGATCTGTGAGTGTCAGGCACCCCAGGGCAATGCCGATGTTCAGGGACTTCTTATGTGTGGCGTGATACTGATACCAGTGTGAATGATTGTCTCCACTACTGATCAAAAGCATTTGCGACGGCGACGAGATCCAGAACGTTCACTGTTCCATCGCCATTGACATCTGGTTCAGTTTTGCCGAAAGCATTTGCGACGGCGACGAGATCAAGGATATTGACGATGCCGTCCCCATTAACATCCGCTGTAGGAGGGGTTTCTAACCCCGATTCTGATTTCAGATAAATCTCGCCGTCTAAGTCAGGTAACACGTGCGAGTGTTTCTCCTCTACACCGCTCGCAACGCCCGACACCATTTCTCGGAACTCGATCTGCTGCGCCTTACCACTTCGGTTATAAACCGCCCAGCCGTTGGTGAACTCTCGGATGAATACACCGTCGCGGTTCTCGTAAAGTTGACCCTTCGTTTCATCACCGCCGATCGGATAACCGACGGAGTCATCCCAGAACTCCAGCCAAACAGAATGTACGCCCTTATATGTGATATCCACTCCCCAAAGTTGCTTACTGAATACTCCGCCATTTTTGATTTTCAGGTAAGCATCAGAATGTGTCAGGGCGAGTGTTGTCAAGGAACGCACGACCTTCCATGTCTCAGATGAATCTGGAGGGATCCCCGGATTACCACCCCCGGATATAGCATTGATGACCGGTTCTCGGAACGGTGCTTCTGTTTCTGCCCAGAGGAGTGCTTCTTGGATTTTAGCGATTTCATGATCGTCGTATATAGAATTAGCTCCAGGTCCCGTTTCCAGCCAAATACCATTGATATACGGTGCCCATCTCGAAATCTTTGAATGCGTGCCCGTACCCGCGTTGACGAGAATTAAGAAGTCATCATCTATCTCACGGATACTCTGCAGAATAGCATCTCTCGCTGCATATTCTTCCTCAAGGGTTCTATACCCTCTAAGTCTTGGATTAAGACTCCAATGGTCGAGGATTATCCCGTCAAACAGTCCGCATTGCGAAAGTGCTAAGACCTGATTCTTGACCCATTGCTGCGTCTGAGGTAGCGTGAAATCTACTAGTAATTCCCCTCCCGGGAATTCTTCAACAATATTACCTTGTTCATCTCGGAGAAAAATATCATCAGGAATATAATCCAACTCCCACTCTTTGTAATCCGGTCGGACCCCCGTGTAATAGATAATAGGCACCAACATCACTAAATTAGGGTTTAGTGATAAGAGTTCGGCATGTCGCTGCTTTGCCTCAAAAACATGATCTATCAATACGGGTTTGGTCCCGCTGGCAGTGCTACGCAGTTCCCAGTAAAGATGCAGATCGTTCGGGCAACAGAAATAAAGATCATGGATTGGGATATTTTCAAATTTATTTTCGTGGATCTCTAAAACGTGCCCCCAAGCGGATAAAAGAGACGGATAATCACGACTCTGGACACGTTCATAGGCTGAAGGACGTTGAATATCACACACCAAATCATGCTCAAGATTTGTAATCTTGGATGTATTAATCATGCTAAGATCAACGCTAATGTTACGCTTTGTATTCAGGCTTTGGAGATTTAACCCTGCGAGTGGTGAAAAATCCGTAATTCGATTATTGGCTATATTCAACGAATTGAGATTGATTAACCCTGCGAGCGGTGAAATATCTACAATTTGGTTGTTTGCAAGTTTTAATCCACCTAACCCCGTGAGCCCCGCAAGTGGTCGAATGTCAGAAATCTGATTGTGTGACAAAGCCAAAAAAGCAAGGGTCGTGAGTCCGGACAAAGGCGATATATCGCTAATTTCATTCTCTTCCAGAATAAGGGCGTGACAATGGATTGCATGTTCTAAGCCTGTAAGATTGGCAATCCCTTTGCCTGGCACGTCGAGACGCCCTAAGGATTGAAGATGTACGGGTGTTAAGGGGACATGTACAGGTATGTCAAGTGTTTCCCGGACAGCCTCGCGAAGCGCAGGATCTGGCATCCAATCTAGTTTTTGTGCATAAGTGATGTTAATAGTTATAAACAAGGTGAGAACAAAAAACAATCTTCTATACATAGCATATTCCTAAGGAATAGTCCCTATTCCAAAAGTTTCTCGGACTGCCCGTTGGAGCGCGATCCGGTATCCAGTCTTGAACGGATGCCATGGGTGTGCCGAATAAGCGCAACAGCGTGCTCAAATGCCCAAGTCGATTAATCAATGTTAGTTTTCCCCTTCGTGGAAGTGTCTGGTTGACTTCTTTGAAAGGTGGAAAAGTGTTAGTAGGCGATGGCGTGCTTACTTAAGGTTTGTATCAAATGACCCCATGAGTTATACTCATCGTATGAGTGAACCTAACAGGTAGATGTATTTACATCACCCACACTCTTTTCATGGAGGTCAGTATGAATCTCAAGAAGGATACCGCCTACGGTATCAAACGCATCGAATCCAAGAATGCCAGAGCTGCGATTATTCAGAAGATTTCATCAGACTTTAATCTCATGCCCATAATGGCGGAAGCCTACTATAAACAGATTTCCAGCTACTTCGCAGAACACGCTGATGTCAAACTCACTTCAGGACAAATCTGTTATGAGGCCGTCGGTGCCGAAGAACCCGCAGGAACCAACACATCGTCTTAGCAAGAAAAGTTTCCTGTCGGTTGACGCTCAATGACGTCGAAACCGACTTGGAAGTCTTAGCGAAGTACGGGCTGGCAGGTCTTAGACGCCACCGCATCCTACGCCTCACCAAAGAAGCTTATGACCAAGACGCCTTGCTCAGCTACGAGGATTTAGCGGTGTTATTAACCTCCTCTCCTGCGACGATGAAACGCGACATTCAGCAGTTGAAGCGCGACGGGTATTTCGTCATGACGCGCGGGGCGAAACACGACATGGGTCCCGGTCTGTCTCACAAGACGCAGATCCTCGACTTATATTTCAAGATGTATACCTTTACCGAGATTGAGCAGAAGACCAACCACTCTGAACGGGCTGTCTACCGGTACTTGAGAGACTTTACACAAGTTGCGACGCTGCATCATCAAGGGTTCCCGAGAGGGCAGATCCGCTTGATCTCTCATTTCTCCGACCGGCTGATTCGTGAGTATCTCTCGTTGTATGAGGAATATCAAGACACTGATCGCATGACCCAACTGCTTCACCCAGAACCCATGGATGAAAAAAAGGGGGATCTCCAATGAGCAAACCTTCGACGCGCACGCAAATCAACGAGAAGAAAGTCAGACGCATCAACGATAAATCGCTACGCCAGTTGCTAATCCATCGCTTTTTGAATGACTACGGATATGACAAAGGCGAAGTCACTGCCACTGCTATTGTTGATGATATTCTTAAGACTGTTGAAGACTATTTCGTCATTACCCTGCCTTTGGAGAAACTCGCCAGAGGCGATCAACTCCCAGAGGAGCGATACCTCAGGTATGGACAACTTGTTTGGATGGCGGTTCCTATTGATGAATATCCAGAGCGAGGCAAATCCATCGTCAAAACCCGTATGAAACCCATCATCCTGACATACGTTGCCACAGAGGATGTTGAATCCTTTCGACACGGACTTCACCTCCCAACAACTGAGGATCAATCGTTTAGTTCGTTGGTGTCATCAGGCGTATGACCAAGGGGCTTTGTTGACCCAACTCGACTTAGCGGTTTTACTCAACGTCTGTGATGCCGTCGTCAGTGATTATGTCAATGAGTGGCAGAAAACCACGGGTGAAATTCTGCCAACCCGTGGCAACATCCACGATTTATCCGGGGCGATTACCCATAAGAAAGAGATCATCACCCTCTATCTTCAAGGACATCTCACCCCGAGTATTGCTGCCAAAACCAAGCACTCCAAGGAGGCCGTCGACCGATACATTCGCGATTATAAGCGTGTGAAAGTTGTTCGCACCGCAACCGCTGATATTGACAACATCTCACAGATTCTCCGACTTTCTAAACGGGTTATCTCGCAATATCTTGACCTCATTCCAGAGCATCAACTCCAAACCCTTGATGCAAACTTAGCAAAACAGGAGGAATCCACTTGAAAATAGGGTTGACACCCCTATCCGTATTTGCTATACTTCAGACAAATGTGCCATCCAGCACATCCTTCCACTCATCAGCGATCGCTGGGAAGTCAATAAACATCAGCATCCCAGCTATCATGAGGTCATTTGATACTATTTCATTATCAGCATTTTGCGCGTTGCCGTGAAATCGTCCGCAGTGAGCGTGTAGAAGTAGAGTCCACTCGCTACACGTTCCCCGACACTGTTTCTGCCATCCCAATAGGCAGCACGGTTTCGACTCGTATAATAGCCTTCATGCTGGTGTCCAAGATTCAGTTGGCGGACAATGGTCCCCCGCATATCATAGATAGTGATTACCACCTTACTGGGATTTGCCAAGTGATACGGTATCCACGTCTCTGGATTGAACGGGTTCGGGTAGTTCGCAAGTAGTGCTGTCTCTTCTGGGATCAACAAGGCTAAGAGACCTTGCAGAAAAGCGATCCCCTCTCGGAAGACAACGGAACCGTCATCTTCAACGTGTGCCTGTTCGATCCACGCTTGTATCATCGCAGGGTTGAGTTCCCCGTTATTCATTGCAGCAATAACAGACGGTGCGGCAGCGGTCGACTTACCCATGTGTTGTGCCACAAGAATCAAATCTAAGATGCTGACAACACCATCACCGTTTACGTCTACCTCCGAATTAGTGGGTGCCGTTTCTCCTAAGTGTTTTGCGATGAGAATCATATCCAGAATACTCACCTGTCCATCCCGGTTTATATCTCCGGTCGTGAGAGACTCCTCCACAACAATAACAGTTTTACGGGGTTCCGCAGGGATAGCCCCGCCTGTGCTGGAGCCAAACTGAAGGTTATGCAATACCAATTGCGTCTGTCCATTTGCCTTTGCTGAGAAGTTTACCGACAGTAACACACCCGTACCGGTGACACCCTCCCCGCTGAGACTCGCTGAACTGAGACCTCTGATTCTCCCAGCGGTGTTATTAATTGTTCCTCTTTGAAAGAAGGTCGTTGCGCCACCTGTTTTCAGAAATTCACCTTCGTTGACCTCAATTGCCTTGAGTGCTGCGGCATCGAAGGCAATATCAAACTGCCATCCCGCTAAATCGGGCACATTCTCTGCACTGAGATCAAGCGTAAATGTATCGCCGACATGGATTGTTGGCTTGGAAAAGGCGTATCCAATGCCGGAGTTTGCCACTGTATATTCTGTCCCTTGTTCAAACCCAAAAAAGCCCTGATTATCGCTGAGAAGTGCGACGAATAAGACATTTTTTCCTTGCTGAAGCGTCACACGGTAATCATCCGTATAACCAGTGTCCCCCCGCCCTGAGTGCCGCGAATGCTGGTGAATCAAAGTTCCGTTAAGCCAGACTTGGAGCTCAGAGGGGCTGCCGACATATAGGGTTGTCGCCTGTTCCCTTGGCGAAAATAGAAGCACAGATCCGTAGAGGGCACCTCCAGGAACAGGTGGTTTCAACATATCCTCCATCCGCCCTGTAGACGGGAGTTTGTGAGAGGTCCATACGCTACTACCGATAGATTGCCCCTCTGTTGCCCCATGGACAGCAATCTCTGCCTCAGTCACTTCCCCACCACTCACTTCTGATAGTAAGTCTCTATGCGGTAAAGACCAACGGTGGTTACCAACGTCCACGTCCGACAAGACAGCCCACAACCAGGGTCCCTCTACTTTCGGGGCTCCTTTTGGGAACCCGGGATTGTTGTACCAAATGAGTTTTATCTGCTCACGTACCCCATCCAAGGGTGAAAGATCGGATATCTGGTTATTACTCAGATCTAACCACTTCAGATTCGGTAATGCTGAGAGTGCCGATATGTCTGAGATGTTGTTACGTCCAAGGTGTGCCCGTTCCAAGGTGGTGAGTTTTTCTAAAAATGAAAGATTAGAGATTCCGCAGTTGGGTAGCCATAGTTCTTTTATCGCTGTCAATCCTGATAGAGGAGATACGTCCACTTCTCCACCGCCTGAAATATCTATATTTGCGAGTTTTGGTAACTTTGTTAGAGGTGATAAGTCAGGAACAGGTTCGCCTGACCCCCAATACAAAAAAGCGTCCAAGTTGATTAATTTTGCGATGGGTGATAGGTTACCGGGAGGTTCAACACGCATCCTTATCCAGTCGAGGTTTTTTAAATTCGCGAGGGATGAAAGATCTAAAACTGGGTTCTTATACATAGATAACCCACGCAAGTTTGTTAATCCCGCCAGTGGTGAAATATCTGAAATTTCATTACTATATATTGCCAGTGATCTTAAACTTTTTAGTTCCGATAGTGGCGAAATATCTGAAATCTTATTCCCTGGTACCCCCAGTCGACTCAGTTGAGTTAACCCCGCAATCGGAGAGAGGTCAGATACCAAATTGCCACGAATTTCCAAAGTTTCCAGATTTGTTGCGAACTCAAGTCCCCGTAAATCCTTAATCTCCTTCCCGTTTGCCTCAAGGCGTTCTAATGTTGCCATCTCCGCCACTGTAATCGTGGACCCCGGTGCTTTACCAAGAACCTCTGCAATTGCGGCGCGCAGATTCGGGTCGGGGAAATGAACAGACTCGCCAGGAATGCGTTCGGTCTGAGGATCGACTGGTGTTACAACACTTTTCGCTGGGGAATCCAGCGCAAAAACGATTTCACTAAACTGATTCGTCCATGTATCCCGTTTCATCGTGTCGTTCTCTAACACCAATAACCCCAGGTTCTGCAAACCCGCATTCTCACGTATCTTTCGCAGAAACGTCTCGGTTTCCAAACCGACAACGGCGCCAGCATGCGCCGCATCAAGGGGTCTCTGGAATGCTTCGTGGAACCGTTGAACGGGTTCAATCCCACCAAAGACACCGCCTGTCGCTTCAAGTGCTTTCCGATAACGGGCGGTATCTTCGCTCAGCCAGCCATTCATGGTGGCTTTATCCGTATAAAGTTGCAACGCTCTTGCTTTGCTAAAAGGTGGATTCGCGTTCCGTTGAATAACACCTCGAACCGTATCTTCAAAATCTTTCATCCCTTCGGTGTGACATCCAATACAAGACAAGCCATTGCGGACGGTCGGGTCGCTCGCCGCCGGATTGGAAACGATGTTTATCGGTGCTTCATCAAGTCGTCTACCACCGGCATCCGCGAGGTAGTATGCCTGCAATCCATTCGGAAGATTGAAAATAATCTCACCGCCATCATGATCAAAAGAGAGGGGATGCGTAAAGATATTTTGTGTTCCGACACTTCCCGCAAAGTCGTAACTCTTCCAATACGCGCCATATCGAGAATCATGACGCTCCACAACGCGGTTGTGATTCGACACACCCGAATCGTTGAACCCCGCACGCCAGACGCGCTTTCCCGGAGCGTTGCGAATATTCTCAATCACATTCACCTCAAGCCGTGTCTCCAACTCCCGATCTGTTTGTGGAAGACCCAAAATGTCGTGGTAGAGCGGGGGTAAAGAGGCTGTCGCGATAAACCAATCGACATGGATAAACGGCACCTCGCAATCCATTTTTTCGCGTAAATTCACCAGTTTTTCACGTAGACTCGTTTGTGTCGGTGCGTTGAATTCAATCTCATACGGATATTCCGCCTCAATCAACGTCCACCGATTGGTACCGATCTCCCATTCGTAGTCTCGCAGATCAATATAGAAAATCGTTTCTTCCGGATCAATAGGTCGTGGGATTTTAATAGTGCGTCCCCAGGAGAGACTGTTCACGAGTTTCGAGAGTGCCCGTTGATAGGCGTGGAGTGCCTCTGCACTCTCACCGGCATTATAGAGATGTGTGAGCGTAAAATAGCGTGCGAAGGGACGATCAAACGGCGAAAGCGAGTTGACGTGCTTCTCAATGGTATCGAGCATGCTCTTGGGTGTGATGAAGGAGATATCTGTCGCAGAAGTGCCGTCCCAATTCGGTGCGCCTGCTTGAATCCAGTTGCCAATCGTCAGGATCGCCGCCGGTGGGAGTTGCGGTTGACCCAACGGCATCCGTTTTGCCGGATCGTTTGTGAGGAGTCGCTTATAGAGTTCGGATTCAATCGGTTTCCCCGGAACAACTGCACCTGTTTCAATGAGTGCTGTATGCTCAATGATGATTTCTTCAGTAAATGCCCCGTGCTCTCCATGGCAGTTGAGACAACTTTGCTCAAAAATCGCATACGCCTGCTGTGCGAGATTCCCTTGCGCATTAACACTGTAAAAATTGCCCAGAGTGAGGGTCAATAGAGAAACGAATGTAATAAAAATTTTCCAGTTTTTCATGTGTTTTTCCTCTGCTCCGTATGCGCTCCTACTTCAAGATGAGCATTTTGCGCAGGAGCGACAGATGATTCGCCTGCAGTTGATAGATATAGATGCCACTGGTAACGCGTTCACCAACAGCGTTTCTGCCATCCCAATACGCCGCACGACTCCGACTCGTGTAGTAGCCTTCATGCTGGTGTCCGAGATCCAAATGCTGGATGATACTGCCACGTATGTCATAAATCGTAATCCGCACATCACTCGGATTTGCCAAGTGATACGGTATCCACGTCTCTGGATTGAATGGATTCGGATAGTTAGGCAGTAGTGTTGTCTCTTTTGGCATCAATGATGCCAAGAAGCGTTGAAGGTTCGCAATGCCCTCTTGGAAGGCGATAGAGCCATCATCCGCAACTTGTGCCTGTTCGATCCATACCTGTATCACCGCAGGACCCAACCCGTCTATGTCGTCCATAGCAAAAATAGAAGGCGACGCTGATGCGGTTGATTTACCCATGTTCTGCGAGACAAGGATGAGATCCAAGATGTTAACAATTCCGTCGCCATTTAGGTCAACATCCGAGTTGGCGGGTACGGTTTTTCCAAGGTGACGAGCCACAAGCACCATATCCAGAATGCTCACCTGACCATCTCGATTTACATCCCCGGTCGCGAGATCCCTTTCTATAGTGATGCCGACCTCATAGGGGCCTGCAGAGATAGACACACCGTTGATAGTAGCGAGCTGAAAGTTTTCGAGTCTCAATTGCGTCTGCCCCGCTGTTTTTGCTGTAAATGTTACTGATAACAGCGTGCCTGAACCACGAACCCCGTCTTCTGCCAGTCGTGCTGAACTGAGTTTAGTAATTTTGCCCGTAGCGTTATTGAGCCTACCTTTCTGAAAGAAGGTCGCTCCGCCGCCTGTTTTCAGAAAATCGCCCTCGTTGACCTCAACTGCCTCAAGCACAGCGGAGTCATAAGCAATATCAAATTGCCACCCTGCTAAATCGTGGACATCCTTGGCACTGATGTCGAGTGTAAAAATATCGCCCTGATGGATTATGGACTCGGAAAAAGCGTATCCAACACCCGAGTTTGCTGATACCGTGTACTCTGTGCCTTCTTTAAATCCAAAAAATCCGTGCCAAGCACTTTTATCCTCATAAACAGCAACTAACAAAACGTTCGATGCTTGTCTCAGGGTAACAGGGACCACATCTCGGTAATCGTCAGAACGCCCCTCTACGGGATTGTTATGAACCAACTCTCCATTGAGCCAAACCTTGACGGCATCATCACCGCCGACAAACATTTCCGTGTTCTGTTCGTGCGGTGAAAAAAGGAGCACCACTCCATAGGCAACGTGATGATTTATATCGCCAGTTCCCAATCCCGTATCATTCGCCATGTGATTTATGTTATTCCAACGTTCTGTAGCAATTTTGTGAGACACCCAAGCACTGTCCCCGACAGGATTACCTTCAATGGCACCGTTAGTAGCAACCTTCAGTTCTGTTATAGCACCGCCACTCACTTCTGCGAGAAAGTCTATCCCTGAAGCAGCAGCATCTGTCCCGCCCATATCTCCTGTTGGGATAATCACCCATAACCACGGTCCTTCTATTTTCGGACCTGGCTTTAATGTGTTAGCCGGGTTGAATAATCGAAAGATAGACGTAGTTTCAGGCAATCCATCCAAAGGTGAAAAGTCGGATATTGCGTTTTCCTCAAGATTTAACCACCCCAACTTCGTCAACTCTGTTAGAGGTGATACATCGGAGACTTTGTTTTCCTTAAGGTTTAGCCATTTTAAGTTAGTTAAGACTCCTAAGGCAGATACATCCGAAACTTTGTTTTTCTTAAGATCGAGCCATTTCAAATGAGTCAAGGCTCGTAAGGCAGATACATCCGAGACGCTGTTTTCCTCAAGACTTAGACGCTCCAAACCTGTCAATCCTGCCAATGGTGAAACGTCCGAAACCCCGCAGCGGATGAGATATAATTCTCTTAAATTTATCGCTCCCTTGAGGGTCGAAATATCCGGTGTGCCGCCGCAAATATCTATTATTTCGAGCGTTTTAAGTCCTACCAGTGGCGATAGGTCGGATAACGGGTTGGTCCAAGATCGAAACCGTCTTAAGTTCGATAATCCTGATAGAGGTGAAAGGTCAGATATGTTGTTATCACTTAGATGTATCACCTGTAGGTTTTTTAATCCTGCTAATGACGGTAGGTCAGATGCTCGGTTATGGGCAAAAGCTAAGTAGGTCAAATTTTTTAATCCTGCGACTGGAGATATATCTGATACTAAGTTAGAATTAAAACCTAATACTTCCAGATTTTTTAATCCTGCCACCGGAGATATATCTGATACTTTGTTTCTCTCAAAACCCAGGTTTAATAGTTGTGTGAGCCCAGCTATGGGCGACAGATCGGATATTGAGCCGTTAGTAACCCCTAATTTCCTAAGATTTACCGCAAACTCAAGTCCCGTTAAATCATGGATACCGTTGCTGGTCTCTATTTCTTTCAAAGTCGCCATCTCTTCCGCTGTAATCGGTGTCCCCGGTGCCTTACCAAGAGCCTCTGCAATTGCGGCGCGTAGGTTCGGGTCGGGAATGTGAACAGACTCGCCAGGAATGCGTTCCGTCTGAGAATCAACCGGCGTTACGGCACTTTTCACTGGGAAATCCAGCGCAAAAACGACTTCACTAAACTGATCCGTCCATGTGTCCCGTTTTATCGTCCCGGTCTCCAGCACTAATAATCCCAAGTTTTTCAAACCCACATTCTGACGGATTCTTTGGAGGAACCTCTCGGTCTCTAATCCGACAGCGGCAGCAGCGTGCACCGCATCAAGAGGTCTCTGAAATGCCTCGTGGAACCGGTGGATGGGTTCAATACCTCCGAACACCCCGCCTGTCGCTTCAAGTGCCTTTCGATAACGGGTAGTATCTTCGCTCACCAAACGATCCATCGTCCTTTTGTCTGTATAGAGTTGCAACGCCCGGTCTTTGTTAAAGGGTGGATCCGGGTTCTTCTGAACAACGCCACGCACCTGATCTTCAAAATCTTTCATCCCCTCGGTGTGGCAACCGATACACGAAAGTCCATTGCGCACAGTCGGATCGCTCGCAGCGGGATTGGAAACGATGTCTATCGGTGCTTCATCCAGGCGTCTACCCCCAGCATCCGCGAGGTAGTACGCTTGTAATCCGTTGGGAAGGTTAAAAATAATTTCACCGCCATCGTGTTCAAAAGACAACGGATGCGTAAAGATATTCTGCGTCCCGATACTCCCCTCAAAGTCGTAACTCTTCCAATACGCACCATATCGAGAGGTATGACGCTCCACAACGCGGTTGTGATTCGACACAGCGGAATCGTTGAAACCCGCACGCCAGACGCGTTTTCCCGCGGCGTTGCGAATATTTTCAACAACATTCACCTCAAGCCGTGTCTCCAACTCTCGATCTGTTTGTGGCAGCCCCAAAATGTCGTGGTAGAGCGGCGGCAAAGAGGCAGTCGCAAGAAACCAATCGACATGAATGAACGGCACCTCACACGCCATCGCTTCGCGTAGATTCCTCAGTTTTTCACGTAGACTCGTTTGTGTCGGTGCGTTGAATTCAATCTCATAGGGATATTCCGCCTCAATCAATGTCCACCGATTGGTACCGATCTCCCATTCGTAGTCTCGCAGATCAATATAGAAAATCGTTTCTTCTGGGTCAATAGGCTTTGGAACGATAACGTTGCGTCCCCAGGAGAGACTGTTCACGAGTTTCGAGAGTGCGCGCTGATAAGCGCGGAGTGTCTCAGTCGTCTCACGGGCGTTATAGAGATGTGTGAGGGTAAAATAGCGTGCGAAGGTGCGGTCGAACGGAGCAAGCGAGTTGACGTGCTTCTCAATCGTTTCAAGCATCTTTTTGGGCGTGATGAAGGAAACATCTGTCGCAGAGGCACCTTCCCAACTCGGTGCCCCTGATTGAATCCAATTACCAATCGTTAGGATCGCCGCCGGTGGAAGTTGCGGTTGACCCAATGGCATCCGTTTTGCCTGATCGTTTACACGCAACCGCTCATAGAGTTCGGATTCAATCGGTTTCCCTGGAACGACTGCTCCGGTCTCAATGAGTGATGTGTGATCAATGATGATTTCTTCAGTAAATGCGCCGTGTTCGCCATGGCAATTGAGGCAACTTTGCTCAAAGATGGCATACGCCTGCTGTGCGAGATTTTGCTGTGCATCAACACTGTAAGAGTTGCCCAGAATGAGGGTCAACAGCGAAATAAATATAATAAAAATTTTCCATGTTTTTCATGTATTTTTCCTTTGCTTCGTATGCACTCCCTACTTCAAGATGGCCATCTTGCGGAGGAGCGACAGATGATCCGCCTGGAGTTGATAGATATAGACACCACTGGCGGCGCGTTCACCAACAGCGTTTCTGCCATCCCAATAGGCGGCGCGACTCCGACTCGTATAATAACCTTCATGCTGGTGTCCAAGATTCAGTTGGCGGACGACAGTGCCCCGCATATCATAGATAGTGATTGTCACCTCACTGGAGTTTGCCAAGTGATAGGGTATCCATGTCTCTGGATTGAACGGGTTCGGATAGTTCGCAAGTAGTACCGTCTCTTCGGGAGTCAACAAGACTAATAGGCTTTGAAGGAAAGCGATACCCTTTCGGAAGACAACGGAACCATCATCTTCAAGTTGTGCTTGTTCGATCCATGCCTGTATCATCGCGGGATTTAGATCCTCGTTATTCATCGCAGCAATAGCAGAGGGTGCGGCGGCAGCTGACTTACCCATGTGTTGTGCCACAAGAATCAAATCTAAGATACTAACAGTCCCATCGTCGTTCACATCCACTTCAGCGTTAGTGAGTGCGGTTTCTCCTAAATGTCGTGCTATAAGAATCAGATCCAGAATGCTCACACGTCCATCTTGGTTCACATCCCATGCAGGATAACCTCCCACAGTGATTGTAATATTGGGTGGAAGGGAGGGGATGATGTCGCCTGTAATAGAGCCAAATTCAAAGTTATCCAATGTTACTTGCGTTCTGCCGCCCGCTTTTGCCCTAAATGTTACAGAGAGCAATGTACCTGTTCCACTCGCACCATCTTCAGACTGTCGCGCCGCAAACATACCTTTGATTTTACCCGCCGTATTATCAATTGTACCCCCTTGGAAGAAGGTATCTCCGCCTTCCAACATCAGGAAATCGCCTTCAGCGACTTCAGTCGCTTCAAGGACATTCGGATCAAAGGTAATATCCGCTTGCCATCCTGCTAAATTGGTAACCTTTTCTGCGTTGAGATTTAGCGTTAACGTATCGTCAGTGAGAAGGGTTGTCTTCGTTCCTGAAAACGTAAAACCGACACCGGAAGGTATTAATGTATATTCTGTGCCTTGTTCAAAACCGAAGTGCCCCGTAATCGTTCCACCATTGCCAACTGCGACTAACAAGACATTTGCTCCCGGTTTAAGGGTGACAGGAAAATACTGATTGAAACCGTTACTATCGGACGACCAATAATCGTATTCTACAGGTCTGATTAACTGCTCGTAGATTAACTCACCATTTAGCCAAACTTTGTTGCGACCTGCACTTCCCACAAACATTCTTGTTTTTTGTTCCCGCGGTGAACCTAAGATTACGGAACCGTAGACAATCATAACTTCCGTCTTCCATTCATATTCTTCGGGCACACCAAAAGCACGCACCATTTCCCACATGTTATTTATAGGTCCATCATAAGGACCTATAAGAGAAATTTTATGCGCTGTCCATTCATAATTGCCGACTGTTTTTCCTGCCACTGCGCCTCTCGTAGCAATCTGATGTTCTGTTACAGAACCCTCACTCACGTCTGACAATAAATCTGTATTGTTGTCAAGTTGTTTTTCTGGAATCGGGACCCATAACCAGGGTCCCTCTATTTTTCGACCTCCTATAGGAGCACCCGGGTTATTAAGCCAACTGATATGAGTGCGCGCAGCTAACCCATCCAAAGAGGATATGTCGGTTATTTGATTTACACGTAAATCTAACCATTCCAGGTTGATTAGCCCTGCGAGTGAAGATACGTCTGAGATCCTGTTTGCATGAAGATACAGTTCTCTTAATCCGGTTAAACCCGCTAATGGTGATACATTAACTATTTCATTCCGGGGTAAATCTAACCTTGCCAAGTTGGTGAGTCCGGCAAGTGGAGATACGTCTGAGATCCTGTTTTCGGCAAGTCGTAAACGTCTTAAGCTTGCTAAACCCGATAACGGCGATAAAGAATAATCGGACACTCTTCTGGTGTGGTTAAGGTTCAGATATTCCAATTTGGTTAACCCTGCCAAAGATGAAATATCCGATAGTGAATCACATCTATGAAGGTCCAGCCATTCTAAATTGATTAGGCTTGACAAGGGTGAAATATCCGATAACTTATCATTGTTAGCGATCGACAGCCGTATTAGACCGGTTAACCCTGCCAGCTGTGAGAGGTCTTCTAATCCAGAACCATAAAGGTACAGTACTTCCAGGCTTGATAGGCCTGTCAAGGAGGACAAGTCCAATACTGGATTATTACCAGAGTTTAACTGTTTCAGTTTTGTCAATCCTGAAAATGGGGAGAAATCAGATATCTGAGTGTTCCAAATAAATACCTCGATAAGATTTGTCAATCCTGCGAGTGGTGATAGATCTGATAGTGGATTATTTGAAATCCATAACTCTTCCAGATTTATAGCGTGCTCAATGCCCGTCAAATCTTTAATATCCCTGTTACTTGCTCTTATAATTGTTAATGTTGCCATCTCTTGAAGCGTAATCGGAACAGTCTCCTCTTTCCCAAGTGCGTCTGCGATTACTGCACGGAGGTTCGGGTCGGAAATGTATACACCCGTACCGGGGATCCGCTCCGGACGCTCTTCAGTTGGCGGAAGAACACTATCAGGGGTATTCAACACAGAAAGCACTTGGTCAAAATTAGATCTCCAAGCATCCCGTTTCATAGTACTATTTTCCAACACCTGCAATCCTAAGTTTTGTAGACTCGCACTTTCACGAATCTTTTCAAGGAACACCTCGGTCTCCAACCCGACCGCAGCAGCAGCGTGCGCCGCATCAAGCGGTCTTTGAAACGCCTCATGGAACCGCTGAACGGATTCAATCCCACCAAAGACACCGCCTGTCGCTTCAAGTGCCTTCCGATAACGGGCGGTATCTTCGCTTATCAAACGATCCATGGTGGCTTTATCCGTATAGAGCTGCAACGCTCGCGCCTTGTTAAAAGGCGGATTCGCGTTGCGTTGAATAACACCCCGAACCGTATCTTGGAAATCTTTCATCCCTTCGGTGTGACATCCAATACAAGACAATCCATTGCGGACAGTCGGATCGCTCGCCGCAAGGTTGCGAACAATCTTTATCGGGGCTTCGTTAAGTCGTCTGCCGCCGGCATCTACCAACAGATATGCCTGCAAGCCATTCGGAAGATTGAAAATAATCTCACCGCCATCATGATCAAAAGAGAGGGGATGCGTAAAGATATTTTGTGTCCCGACACTCCCCGCAAAGTCGTAACTCTTCCAATACGCGCCATATCGAGAATCATGACGCTCCACAACGCGGTTGTGATTCGACACACCCGAATCGTTGAACCCCGCACGCCAGACGCGCTTTCCCGGAGCGTTGCGAATATTCTCAATCACATTCACCTCAAGCCGTGTCTCCAACTCCCGATCTGTTTGTGGAAGACCCAAAATGTCGTGGTAGAGCGGGGGTAAAGAGGCTGTCGCGATAAACCAATCGACATGGATAAACGGCACCTCGCAATCCATTTTTTCGCGTAAATTCACCAGTTTTTCACGTAGACTCGTTTGTGTCGGTGCGTTGAATTCAATCTCATAGGGATATTCCGCCTCAATCAACGTCCACCGATTGGTTCCGATCTCCCATTCGTAGTCTCGCAGATCAATATAGAAAATCGTTTCTTCCGGATCAATAGGTCGTGGGATTTTAATAGTGCGTCCCCAGGAGAGACTGTTCACGAGTTTCGAGAGTGCCCGTTGATAGGCGTGGAGTGCCTCTGCACTCTCACCGGCATTATAGAGATGTGTGGTTGTAAAATAGCGTGCGAAGGGACGATCAAACGGCGAAAGCGAGTTGACGTGCTTCTCAATGGTATCGAGCATGCTCTTGGGTGTGATGAAGGAGATATCTGTCGCAGAAGTGCCGTCCCAACTCGGTGCGCCTGCTTGAATCCAATTACCAATCGTCAGAATCGCCGCCGGTGGAAGTTGCGGTTGACCCAACGGCATCCGTTTTGCCGGATCGTTTGTGAGGAGTCGTTTATAGAGTTCGGATTCTATCGGTTTTCCCGGAACAACTGCGCCTGTTTCAATGAGTGCCCTATGCTCAATGATGATTTCCTCAGTAAACGCCCCGTGTTCTCCATGGCAGTTAAGGCAGTTTTGCTCAAAAATCGCATACGCCTGTTGTGCAAGATTCTGCTGTGCATCAACACTGTAAGAGTTGCCCAGAATGACGGTCAACAGAGAGATGAATGCGATAAACATTTTCCAGTTTTTCATGTATTTTTCCTCCTTGTCCTAAGGCTTTGATTTGCAATCTTTAAAGATATCCGCAAGCCTTGCGAATTGAAATCTTCTGGAGAGCGATAGCACGTCATAAGTTTAAATTCACATGATATTATGTTAAAATATTAAGACACAATTTTTAGGCAAAACCTTACATCATGGAAAAAAAGGACTTGATCAGACGGTGATATACTCGTAAGGAAGGGATACTCTCTAATAGAGGAATACTGAATTCAGGGGATTCACTGGTTTGATCTGGGTTGGTATCTTTCTTAACACGAATTGGCGGAACATCTCCAAATCTAAGTTCAGATTTGATAACCCGCTGTAGATTCTCGTTTCTTATTAACTGTTTTATTTCGGAGGATGCTACTCAAAAGCATTTGCGAGGATAACGTGATCCAAAATGTTCACTGTCCCATGGCTGTTAACATCGGCAACTCAACCCATTCATCCGCGATGACTAGGAGATCCAATGAACATCAGCATCCTAGCTATCCTATGGTCATTTGATACTATTTTACGATAACCATTCTCCGCGAATACGATAGACCCTCCGCCTGCAGTTGGTAGAAATAGACACCACTGGCGACGCGTTCCCCGACAGCGTTTCTACCGTCCCAATAGGCGGCACGACTCCGACTCGTATAATAGCCTTCATGCTGGTGTCCGAGATCCAATTGACGGACTAAAATGCCGCGTGTGTCATAAATGGTAATCCGCACGTCACTGGGGTTTGCCAAGTGATACGGTATCCATGTCTCTGGATTGAATGGGTTGGGATAGTTCGGAAGCAATGTCGTCTCTTCTGGAGCCAACAAGGCTAAAAGACTTTGAAGGAAAGCGATCCCCTCGTGGAAGACGGTAGAACCGTCATCTTCAATTTGTGCCTGTTCAATCCACGCTTGTATTATCGCAGGGTTCAGTTCGTCCATGCTATCCATAGCAAGCATAGAAGGCGAAGCTGAAGCTGTTGATTCACCCATGTGCTGTGCTACAGCGATGAGATCTAAAATGCTGATAATCCCATCATTGTTCACGTCAATTTTGGAGTTAGCAGATGCTTTTTCGCCAAAATGACGTGCCACCAGAATCAGATCCAGAACGCTTACCTGTCCGTCGGCATTGACATCCCACTTTGGTTTGGATATCACAGTGATGGTAAGATCGTTCACGTCAGCAGGAATGGCTTCGCCAGTACTGGAACCCAGTTGAAAGTTATGAAGTGCCATTTGACTATTCCCATCTGTCTTTGCCTTAAATATCACTGATAACAGTGTTCCAGTACCGGTGACACCGCTTTCGGAAATCAATGCCGCACTTATGCCTGATATTTTCCCCGTGGCGTTATTGACCGTGCCCGGCTGAAAGAAGGTCGTTCCACTATCTTTCTTTAGAAAATCACTCTCGTTCACCTTAATCGCTTCAAGTACATCTGGATCAAAAGTCAAATCAAATTGCCACCCAGATAAATCTGTGACCTTTTCCGCATTGATACGGAGCGTGAACGTATCGCCAACACGGACACTATTTGCATCGGTTGAAAACGTGAAGCCGGTGCCCGGGGATACGACTGTATACTCTGTGTCAGCGTCAAATCCAAAATAGGCACCCCATCCATCAGTATTGAAATCGACTGCAACTAATAACACATTTCTTCCCTGCTTCAGCGTGACAGGAAAGTAATCTTGATAATCTGCAGCCCACACACCAAGGTTTTCGTGGATGAACTCCCCATTGAGCCAAACCTTGTGGCGATGATTGCTTCCAGCAAACATCCTTGTCTGTTGTTCACGCGGTGAATTCAAAACGAGAGCACCATAAATGACATCCTTTGCTTTATGATCTTTTGATATACCAATATCACTGAGTAATCCATTGATGTCAGGTCTGACCGTAGGGGCAGGGGAGATATTGTGCGATGTCCATACGTGTTCTCCGACTCGATTTCCCTCCGTTGCGCCATGGGTAGCAATCTCCAATTCTGTTACAGCACCGTCGCTCGCCTGTGAGAGATAATCTGTACTTTTACGCAAATTGGCTCCTTGCACAAACAGCCATAACCAAGGTCCCTCTATTTTGGGACCGCCCTGAGAGAAACCCGGGTTGCCGAACCAAACGAGTTGTGTATTCCCGCGTAACCCATCCAAAGGCGAGATGTCTGATATGTTGTTCACGTGAAGGTACAACTCTTCTAAGTTTCGCAAACCTGCCAGGGGGGACACGTCCGATATGCTGTTGGTATGTAGGTCTAACACCTTAAGGTTTTTTAAAGAGGCAAGTGGTGAGATGTCTGATATACGACCACTACCGAACAGTCCGAGCACCTCCAAATTAATCAGTCCTGCAAGTGGGGAAATGTCTGATATCTTGCTGACACCAATTGTCAGAGTTTCCAAACCCGTCAATCCTTTTAAAGGTGAGAGATCAGATGTCTTGGCAGCATACATTTTCAATTTTCTCAAATTTGTGAGTTTCGCCAGAGGTGAGAAATCTGATATTGGGGATCCTTGTAACTCTAACCATCGAAGTTGTGTTAATCCTGTCAGTGGCGAAACATCTGATATGGAGGTGTTCCAAGCACCTATACCGTCTAAATTAACTAAACCTGCAAGGGGCGACAGATCGACTATCGCTTCGCCTGAACATCGGACCTCCTTTAGGGTTATCAGTTCTGCAAGGGGAGATAAATCGGAAATTGAGCTATCTCTCAGATTTATTCCCTTGAGTTTGGTTAATCTCGCAAGCAGCGATATGTCGGATATCGGGTTGTTCTGAAGCTCCAACTCTTCCAGATGTATCGCCGTTTCCAGTCCTGTCAGATCACGAATGCCTCGACCTGCTGCGTTAAGAGACACCAATGTCTCCATATCTTCTGTCGTTATCACAGCACGAGGTGCTTTGCCAAGTGCCTTAGCAATTGCTGCCTGCAGGTTCGGATCGGGAATGTGAACAGATACCCCAGGGATGCGTTCCGTCTGCGGATCAACCGGTGTTACAGCACTTTTCGCTGGGAAATCCAGTGCAAAAACGACTTCACCAAACTGATTCGTCCATGTGTCCCGTTTCATCGTGTCGTTCTCTAACACCAATAACCCCAGGTTCTGCAAACCCGCGTTATCACGTATCTTTTGGAGAAACGTCTCGGTTTCCAAACCGACGGCAGCGGCAGCGTGCGCCGCATCAAGCGGTCTCTGGAATGCTTCGTGGAACCGCTGAACGGGTTCAATCCCACCAAAGACACCGCCTGTCGCTTCAAGTGCCTGCCTGTAGCGAGCGGTATCTTCACTCACCAAGCGATCCATGGTGGCTTTATCGGTATAGAGCTGCAACGCTCGCGCCTTGTTAAAAGGTGGATTCGCGTTGCGTTGAATAACACCCCGAACCGTATCTTGGAAATCTTTCATCCCTTCGGTATGGCATCCAATACAGGAAAGTCCATTGCGGACGGTGGGATCGCTCGCCGCCGGATTGGAAACGATGTTTATCGGTGCTTCATCGAGTCGTCTACCGCCGGCATCCGCGAGGTAGTACGCCTGCAAACCGTTGGGGAGGTTGAAGATGATCTCGCCACCATCATGTGTGAAAGACAGCGGATGCGTAAAGATATTCTTTGTCCCAACGCTCCCAGCAAAGTCGTAGCTTTTCCAGTACGCGCCATATCGAGAATCATGACGGTCCACAACGCGATTATGGTTTGAAACACCTGAATCGTTGAACCCCGCACGCCAGACGCGCTTTCCTGGAGCGTTGCGAAGATTTTCAACAACATTCACCTCAAGCCGTGTCTCCAATTCATGATCCGTCTTAGGAAGTCCCAGAATGTCGTGATAAAGGGGCGGCAAAGAGGCATTCGCAAGAAACCAATCGATATGAACGAACGGCACTTCGCACGCCATTGTTTCCCGTAGGTTTGTCAGTTTTTCACGGAGTGCTGTCTGCGTTGGCGCGTTGAATTCAATCTCATAAGGATATTCCGCTTCAATCAACGTCCACCGATTGGTTCCGATCTCCCATTCATAATCGCGCAGGTCGATGTAAAAGATCGTTTCTTCTGAATCAATAGGTCGTGGGATTTTAATAGTGCGTCCCCAAGAGAGACTGTTCACGAGTTTGGAGAGTGCTCGCTGATAAGCGTGGAGTGCTTCCGCGCTCTCACCCGCATTATAGAGATGTGTGAGTGTAAAATAGCGTGCGAAGGTGCGGTCGAACGGAGAAAGCGAGTTGACATGCTTCTCAATGGTATCGAGCATCTTCTTGGGCGTGATGAAGGAGATATCTGTCGCAGAGGTGGCTTCCCAACTCGGTGCCTCGGCTTGAATCCAATTACCAATCGTCAGGATCGTCGCCGGTGGCAATTGCGGTTGACCCAACGGCATCCGTTTTGCCGGATCGTTTGTCAGGAGTCGTTTATAGAGTTCGGATTCTATCGGTTTCCCCGGAACAACTGCGCCTGTTTCAATGAGTGATGTGTGCTCAATGATGATTTCCTCAGTAAACGCCCCGTGTTTTCCATGGCAGTTGAGGCAGTTTTGCTCAAAGATCGCATACGCCTGCTGTGCGAGATTCTCTTGGGCATTAGCACCGTGAGAATTGCCCAGAATGAGGATCAACAGCGAAATAAATGTAATAAAAATTTTCCAGTTTTTCATGTATTTTCCTCTTGCGTTATTTTATTTGAGAGTATACTACTCAAAAGCATTTGCGACAGCGACGAGATCCAGAATATTGACTGTCCCATCGCCGTTGACATCTGGTGCATCCTTGCCGAAGGCGTTTGCGACGGCGACGAGATCCAGGATATTAACAATCCCATCAGCATTGACATCCGTAGGAGATGTTATCTTCTTCAGATAGATTTCGCCATCTAAATCAGGTAGAATATGCAGGGTGTTGCGTAAACTACTTTCTACACCGGTTGCTTGTTCTGGTAGGCGAATAACTTGGGGGGCACCACTGCGGTTATAGGCTGCCCAGCCGTTGGTGAACTCCCGGATAAACAATCCCTCGCGATTCTCATAAAACTGCGCTTTGGTTTCATCGCCACCGATCGGACGACCCAAGTCGGCATCCCAAAAATCGTAGTAGTAGGTTCTAAGGGGATGAGGTTCCGAACTCA
This sequence comes from Candidatus Poribacteria bacterium, assembly GCA_965208635.1. GTDB lineage: Bacteria > Poribacteria > WGA-4E > WGA-4E > WGA-3G > WGA-3G. The sequence continues at coordinate 819,107 of OZ242349.1, read as the reverse complement.
CCGAGACATACCCATCTGAATGCGTCAGGCTCAACGTTGTAAATAGGCGCATTACGCGTTGACTTCTTGGAGGTTTATGATGAACTTGACCCCATAAGAGTGTGAAAGAGGGTTCCCTTAAGTTCAACTCATACCACTTTATAATGTTCTCAAAATGATACAAATCTTTATGTGTGTAGTTTGGATTTGGCTCATGAGCTTCTATAAAAACACCATTTATATACGGCGCAAAATGTGGAAATTCTTCCCTTGAATTGATCATAATCAAAAAATCTTCTCGGACATTTGCCCGGATACCTTGAAGTATTTGGAGCCTTGCATTCAGTTCATCTTCTGGTGTGACGAGACTGCTAAGTTCACCATGGAAATCTGGGTGCCAACGATCCAGCCATATACCATCATACAGCCCACACTTTGCAATCGCCACAGTTTGTTGAATAATCATTTTGATAACATCTGGATGTGTAAAATTGACAAGGCGTTCCGCTTGTGGATCTGAACTATCTCCTCGAATTGCTATCGAACCGTCCTTATTCCGGAACCAATAAGGTGAATCGTCAGGAAGATTGAGAAAACGCCCATCGAAGTATGCAATCTCAACAATAAATATCATATTCGGATTTTCACGGATTGCATCCCTATGGACTTGCAAGAGATGTTGGCCATCGGTCGTCCGTACCTTTCCACCGAATGGAGAATGAACGGTACGTGAAAAAACAAATGGATGAAATGGCTCGAACATAAAAGAGAAATCGTAGCGGACGAACTGATCGAATGTATCCGGATATTGTTCAGAATCGTCGCCTCTCTTATGTGTCAGAAAAGCAGACGGATACTCACGACTCTCAATTCTCTCTTTTACGGGACGGACATACGTTGGACTTTCAAAGTCACAAATTGTAACCCGAAATGCCTCTATTATAGCAGGATCTGCGGATACAAACTGATCTGCCCGCGAGTTTGGGTTGTTCAGTATACCAAGCGATTCTAAATTCGTTAGACTTAATAAAGGCGTAAAGTCCACTATTTGATTCGTACCAACTTGAAGATACATTAATGCAGTTAGATTTGATAAAGACGAAATGTCTACAATCTGATTTCTCCCGAGGTTCAACGCTTTGAGGTTCACCAATCCCTTAAGCGGTGAAATATCCACTATTTGATTGTCTTGCAATTCCAAGACTTCCAGATTTATCAATCCAGCAAGGGGTGTTATATCCGAAATACGATTACTATATAACTTTAATTCCCGTAAATTCTCAAGCCCCACAAGCGGTGTCAAATCCGACACTTCATTCCTAACGATAAATAAAATTCTAAGGTTGATGGCATGTTCAAGTCCTCTTAAACTATCGATATTATCTTCAAGATCATGCTCCAAGACTAAACCATATAATTCTGTCATATCTTCAGGAAGCATCGGTATCCCATCAGGGATTTCGAGTGCTTCACGGATAGCCTGCCGTAGATTCGGGTCAGGCATCCAGTCTTCTTCGTTTTCTGCGTGTGCGATACCTCCGAGTGTGGCAATGAGTAGCAGTCCGATCAATATAATTGTAGATATGAATCCATTAATTTTCATAAAACTCATTCTCCTCCTATATGGGTAGTAGAAATTGGTTTGTCTCTCTGGGTTAGAAACTATGGGACTTACGCACTGTAGCATAAACTGTTAGTTTGTGCGATGTAGGGAGTCCCTAACTCACACTTGTGCCTACAGGTTTTGCTGTTGTAATAGACGGAATACCTCATTTTGCGTAAGCCCTGAACTATTTGCGATAACAATGCGGTCCAAAATGTTGACGCGTCCACCGCTATGGACATCCACAGGCGATGTGCCTATTTTACAAAGATCTCGCCGTCTAAATCCGGGACGACGTGTGATGTACCAGTGATACCACTGGCGACACCGGTCGCCGATTCTGGGAGTTGAATCTTCTGGGTGTTCCCACTGCGGTTATAGACCGCCCAGCCATTGGTGAACTCACGGATAAATAGACCGTTGCGGCTACGGTATAGCCGCCCTTTGGTTTCGTCGCCACCAACCGGTCGACCCAAAGGTGCATCAAAGAAGTCGTACCATATACCTTCCGGTTTTGGCATTGTCCCACTCATGAGGACATAGCCATCGGAATGCGTCAGGCTTAAGGTTGTGAGGGCTCGCATTTGTCGTTGGGCGATGGCTGACATCGGATCAATATCTGCCTTAACCTCACCTCTTAAAAGCATTATCTGTGGTTCTCTAAGGTTTGCCTCGTACCACTGCAGCATTTCCTCATTCGCCCTGTACTCTTTGGCTGTGTAAAACGCGCTGCCATCCGTAGGCTGCGTATTCACATATACGCCATTTATGTATTCTTTCCATCGCGGAATTTTTTCCCTCGTATTGACGGTAATTAGAAAATCTTCTGGTACCGATGCACGTATCCCATGTAGGATCTTGTCACGCGCTGCCATTTCCATATCTTCTGGAAAATAGTCTTCTAAATCCCTGTGCCAGCGATTGAGTGAGATACCGTCATAAAGTCCACATTTTGCAACCGCAACGGCTTGGGCTATAATCATTTCTTGGACTTCTGACTGTGTAAAGTCTACTAAAGATTCCCGGTATATTTTACCTTGAGCATCACGAGCCCATTGACGCTGTGCAATTGTTCCATCCGAATTCCGCAACCAATAGGGTGAATCTTCTGTGAATCCGAATCTTCTGCCGTCAAAGTAGGCGATCTCTACAAGGAATATCCTATTCGGATTTTCACGCAACACTGCTGCGTGCTGTTGTTTTGCATTTGTAATATCCCCTATTCGTGCCACACCTAAAGCGGTCTCACCGAAATCTAAATAGGATAATGGTTCTAATGGACTAATGTTGAAAGATAAATCCGTAAGCGATATCAGTTCGAGAGGCGCTAAATCCATTTTGTTTCTAAAAGTGAACGAATAACCCACAAAAACTGATGGATATTCACGACTCTCAATCCTCTCTTTTACTGGACGGGTATACGTTGGAGGTTCACAGTCACAAATTGTAACTCGCAGTGCTTCTATTATAGCAGGGTCTGCGGATACAAACTGGTCTGCCCCCGAATTTAAATTATGTTGAATATCAAGAGATTCCAACTTCGTCAAATTCAATAAGGGCGTAAAGTCGAGAATCTGATTTCCTCTGAGACGCAACTTTTTGAGGTTCACTAACACCTGTAGTTGTGATATATCCGTTAGAAAATTGTCTCCCAGATTAAGTTCCTGGAGTCCGATAAGTCCAGCGAATGTTGAAATATCTGCTATCTGGTTGACTTGTAATTGCAGGACTTCCAGATTTACCAATCCTGCGAGGGGTGTTATATCCGAAATACGATTACCATACAACTTTAAGATCCGTAAGTTCTCAAGTCTCGCAAGCGGGGTCAAATCCGAAATATTACTGGGTGCCAGATGTAGAAACCTAAGATTGACAGCGTGCTCTAAACCGGCAATGCTTTCTATGCCCTCCCCAATACTGACAAGATTCACAAGTTGCTGGAGATGTTCTATCTCCAACTGAGTATCGCCAAGTTTGAGTTCGGATTTGATAACTCGACGTAGATTCTCATCCGGCATCCATTCCTCGATATTCTCTGGATGCCCCGATAACCCTGTTGTTGAGACTGTTTCAGATCCCTGTAAACCAGTACCCGTGCTTTTATCTAATGCGGTAGCGCGTCCCACTTGATTTCGCAGTGCGGGTTTCGCGTCCGTTTCAAGAACGATGGGTGCTTCAATGATTGCGATAGTCGGTTCGGATTGTGCCTCGAAACTATAGGGTTTCTGAAAACGGGTGAGGTATTGATTGCTCGTACCAAAGAGTAATGCGAGCAGAAGAAAAGCGGTCCCGAAAGCGATCCACGGAATAACGGGTTTTGGGGTTGTTTGCGGCATTGGCTTTATGTCAGCGACCCGTTGCATAATGTTTTGACTGATACTCGCCGGTATCTGCACGCCGTTGAGCACTTCTTGAACAAGGAGTTCCTCTTCCTTTTGTAACCGCTTTCGTGCCCGATACAGCCGATTATGAACTGCGCTTGCAGAGACACCCAAGAACTTACTAATCTCTTTCACCGTCATTTCGCCAAGATAGAAAAGCGTCATGACTGTTCGCTCACTCTCCGGGAGTTTTTCGAGAAGTGTTTTGACGATAGCACGGCGACGCTCGGTGATGTCTGTCTGCTGTTGTTCCGATACGTGATGGGTATAAGAGGATTTCTCGACTTCTTCCACAGGTGTGTCCTCCAACGATTGTGTCGTAAGATTTTTCTGCCGCATCCGATCAATACAAAGTCGATTTGCGATGACATACAGCCATCCCGCAAATTTATAGGGGTCCTTAAGCGTCGCGAGTCTTTTGTATACCTGAAAGAACGTATCTTGTGTAATCTCCTCGGCGTCGTGGAAATCGCCGATCTTCCGCCACGCGAGGGCATGGACACTTTTCTGGTGCCTTTGGACCAAGACATTAAACGCCGCTTCATCGCCTGATAATATCCTTTGAATCAATTGAGCATCGCTTTCTTTTTCCACGAGGTGTCCTCCTAATGAACAGTTGGGGTGTGTCCGTGTTCGCCAAAAGGCTTAATCAGATGCCGAGTCTTTTGAAATTGCACGGGACGATACGGTTCATACCCTCTATTATTAAAGACGAAGTTTTGGGCAGGAAATTCGCATAATTGGAAAAAAATAAAAGAAATCAGGATTTTTTAGAAGTCGTTCTGCGGATATCGGGTTCTGAACATGGGATAAAGTCCGATTGTGGAGGGAAAATACAGGGTGGATGTCCTTGAAAGGATTTTCCGAGAGACGGGAGTGGTTACAGGGATGCACCTTATGTGTCAATTTTAGAAAAAATTTATGTAGCCTCGTAGGTTGAGTTGAGCGGAACTGAGAAAGACGACCCAAGTGCCCCAAGCACTTTTCATCCGCCTACCCCGTTACATCAATCAAGGATATAGCGAAACCCAACACCATCCCGCTCCCTATGTAGGAACTGAGAGAACACGTTGGGTTTCACTGCGTTTTTGGAGTTATATGTGGGCCTGTCAGATTTGATGTATTTTCAAACTATGGTGTTTGATGCCAATCCCGTTCAACCCAACCTACGTTCCTGATTATCGGTTATGGTGGGGTGTGGACGATTCTCATCCCTCTGAAACGCAATCCATACACTATAGGATGGACGCACTTCCTCTTAAAGTCCCCTGATAAGGGGCGGGAAAGCCCACATGGGCTTCATACCGTTGATTTTTTAGAGGGTTAAATCACTAAATAACGGCTTTTTTTCGGAAATATATCGCCTTTTCACGCAATTCACGTCCGTCCTATTAAAAATAGGTTTCTAACTTCGCGCGTGCGTTTGCGACCCCGTCAATAATCGGTTGCGGTGTTTCCGCCTTCAACCCCAAATAGATGAGCATAATCTCCTCAGTGTAGCCGACACGGTCTATCTCCTGACAGATAGCAGGAAAATCCATTTCTGGTGCCCAGAACGGCTCACTTCCTGTCTGTGAATCCACACCACAGTTGAAATAGACGCTGATCAACCGCTCCGACAAGGTGCGTAAAGCAACGACTGGATCGTCTCCACCGCGATGAAAATGAAACGGACTGTAGTAGAGACCGAAATTTTCGGCGGAGATCGCATTGAGGATTTGTTGCGTGCGTTCCAGATTGTAAGCCATGCTCCCTTCGTGGGCGTAGAGCATAAGGGTTAGATTGCGCGCCTGTGCCTCTTCGGTAACCGTTTGGAGATGATCAATAATCGTTTCAATCTCGCGGGCGGTGGCTTCTTCTTTGCCACCACTCGCGATGCTGACGAGTGGAATGGAAAGCCTCTGGGCAGTATCAAGAATTTCGATTAACGCCTCGAGTCCGTCTGGCGCGTCGACTGCCACAGTACTCAACATGGATTTAAAACGGAGCCCGGTCTCCTCTCGGAGAGTAGCGATGGTTTCGGCTTCCACAGTCGAGAAATGGGATTGGGCGAGTTCAATCGCGGATACGCCCTTTTGGGATAACCCACCTACAAATTCCGTCAATTGGTAAGGGGAAAATGGGAGAGTGCTTGCACAATAGGTTCTCATTTTCCCATCTCCTTCAGCGCGCTCAGGCAACGTTCAACAGCCTCAAGTGGTGGGAAGGCATCACTTTCATATTCAACGATGTACCATTTCGTGCCACCGGTGGTTTCACAGACTCGGAAAATCTCGTCCCATGGCACACTGTCTTCGCCGATAACCGGACGGAAACCGGCGTGTCTATCTACCTCATCCAGTGATTCGGTGTAGGGTTTGAGATGAACGGTGCCAGCGCGCCCCGGGTATCTCTCCAGAATGCCGACGAGATCCGCACCGCCAGATAACGCGTTGCCCATATCCAGCTGCATCACAACGCCTTCGTTGGTGTTACCGAAGAAAGTATCCCATGGGAGTTCGCCATCCAATGGCGTAAATTCGACGTGATGGTTGTGATAACCCGTTACCATACCGTGTGCGGCGAGTTTATCAGCGATTCCGTTGAAAGTATTTGCTAACTTCAACCAGTCTGCCCGTGATTGACGCAGTTCCCCCGGAATCCCCGGAACGATGACGTAAGGGTTTTCCAAGACCTTGTTAAATTCAATTGTTTCATCAAGGGTATCCTCTTGGACGAGGTTGAAGGGTGTGTGCCAACCACAACAGATCAAGCCGAACTCGTCAAGCAAGCCTTTCAACTCCTGCGCGGAGTGTTGTGGTGGACCGGCGAATTCAACGCCTTCATATCCCATCTCGGCGACCGCTTTTATCGTGCCTCGGACATCTTCTGCCAACTCATTTCGGACGGAGAACAGTTCTAAACCAATTGGTACTCTTGGCATGATTTACCTTTCTTTTGTAATGGAAATTTGTATACAGTAATGCAAACGGACGATAAATCGCCCTACTACAAACGTGTCTATCAGTTTCTCTATCGTGCGGTGTAATTGGGCGCGAGTGGACATGTCCGAGAAAGTGCCAACAGTGCGACGCGTGCCAACCCGTGAATCAGGTACGCCGCTCCCATTTGCGACTCATACCAGTCAATCCCGGATGCGCCGAAGGGGAGCGTCTCTGGAAAATAGACCTCCAACACCGTTTCTGCCAATTCAATGCCGCCTTCCAGCCACACCCACTCACCGGTGATGTCGTAGAGATCCGCAAACAGCTCAAGCGTAAGACCAGCATCGGATGCTGGAATCTTAAATCCTTCCGTGTGAACACGATCGATTGGGAATTTCTCTGCAAGATAGGTATTGCCAACCACGCGTGCCCATTTCATCAACTTCTCATTCTGTGTCAATCGCCATCCACCGAGACAAAGCACCGCCGTACTGCACACGGTTCCAGCACCGTAAACGCTCCCCCAGGCCAACATACGCTCAAAAATCCGATTCGTTTCGCACTCGCAGAGACTGATGAATTCGCGGGTTTCAAGGTTGTGTGGTGCGGCGAGAAATCCGTCAATGTAGACCAAGCCGTATTGCCGCATCTGGTCCGCCAATTCCGGTAGGAGTGATTCTAACAACGCGGCGGATTCAAGGAGACTCATCCCTAACGAGAACGTCTGTGTCGGAGCGTTCTTCTCAAAAAACCGTTCGTCCTCTTTCGGCGAGCGACTCTCAATACGCAAAAGTCCACGCGCATCCCGTTTCTCCCACCAATAGTTGGTATAGTTCTGAATCTGTTGGAGGGTTTCAGGGCGTTGATCTTGCGTATACGCGAACGCCAAATCGAAGATGTAAAAACCTGAATGACGTGGAAAATCGCATGCACGGGCACCGCGAGCGAGATGTGCTTTTGTGTCAATATTCGCATGCCGTATGTATTCAAGTCCGTCCCCTTCTGTCCAATGATAATCCAATCCGTCGGCGAAACTTTGGACACAGGCGGGGTTAAAGGTATTCAGTTTTTGCCAGATCCAGAGCGGGACCTTGCGCAGATGGTCGTGAATCGCAGAGCCGCCCTCTGGATTTCGCGAACACCCGACCCGTTCCTCAATCAGTTGCCAGAAGGAATGTTCACCCCAAGGAAATAATCCCGTTACGGTATTTGTGCAATTCTGGGCAAAATGCTTCAGGTATCGGTCTACGGCTTCACTGTATTCCGGTTTCGATTGACTCTCAGCGAGTGCGTTCATCGTGGCAAGCAATGGCTCATCGTGAATCAAATTGGAGCCGAGATGTGCTCTGTCGCCGTCCCGTTGTCCCGGAATCTTGGTCGGTTTCTCCGTGAGCATGTTGCCAGATTGTGGATGCAGAATTGAGGGGAACAGGCCTTTGTACGGTTCGCTACTTGCGATAAGTTGGTCGATAGCATTGCATATTTTACTAATAATTGCTTCTGGGTTCATGGCAAATGAGATCTCCACCTTTGATGAATGGAAAATATCGTATCATGAACGCATTAAATGATCAAGTTCAGATTAAGGATGCGCGACAACCAGAAGCATTCAGTTCTCTTGTAGGAGGGAACTCCGATTCCCGACGCATCCCTCTTTTTGCTTGCTATCTGACGTCTTGTATTATATAATCATCCTGTTTTTTATTCTTCAAACTGAACCTACGACAAACCATTATTTGACAGGAGAAACTTATGCACGTTGGACTTATGGGAGGAACGATTCGGCGGGAAACGCTCAATGAAACTCTGGATGTTATTGTGGAACACGATGTCCACCATTTACAATATCATGTGCCTGCAGGACTGTCGCTTGCGGAGGTTCGCAAGGAGTTAGACGACCGACAGATCACAATCTCGGCACTTGGGGGCACCTACAACATGATTGATCCCGATGTTGAGAAACGGCACGCCGGATTGCAGATGTTGCGTTCTGTTGCGGAGCAGTGTGCGCCGATGGGGACCTCGGTGATTACCATCTGTACCGGCTCGCGTAACCCGGACAGTATGTGGCGCGCACATCCTGATAACAATACACCAGAGGCGTGGCGTGATCTCATTGAATCTACGAAGCAGGCACTGGAGGTTGCTGAGGAATACGAGGTGACACTCGCATTTGAACCTGAAGTCGCGAACGTTGTCGATTCTGCACAGAAGGCGCGTCGTTTTCTCGATGAGATGCAATCGCCGTATCTGAAAGTTTGTATGGACGGCGCGAATATCTTCCACAAGGGTGAACTCCCGAAGATGCGTGAGATCCTTGATGAGGCATTCGCACTGCTTAAGGACGATATTGCCTTGGCACACGCGAAGGACTTAGATCGCGATGGAGAGGCAGGCCACCTCGCTGCTGGAACAGGATTGCTGGACTACGATCAGTATCTCGGGCTGTTAAAGGAGAGCGGTTATGACGGAGCGGTCGTATTGCACGGGCTGTCGGAAGAACAGGTGCCTTTCTGTACGGGATTTTTGCGAGAGAAGATCGCTGCACTGTAGAAGTTATCAGATTTTTAACTGTTATAACTCCAATTAAGAATTAACCAGAAACCACCGCGAAACATTGTCCCGCAGGTTCCTCTATAGGAGACTTGCGCAAGGAGCGGTGACCAGATTTAATCGTTTAAAAATTAGATTTTCCCTGACATCCGTTCCGCCAATCGAGCGAGTGCTGGTGACGTATCCAATTTGTCGAGTTCCGCTTCAATCAGGGTAAAGTGCTGCGTCTCAGCGAGTGCGGCTCTGATGGCTTCGTCGAACTCACCTTCGGTTCGGACATGATAGCCGCGTCCTGTTCCAAAAAGTGTCGGTATAGAACTGTAGTTCCAGCATCCTATGTCGTTAAAGGTACCGTCGAGGAGGTGCCGTTCAGTGCCGTATCCGTGGTTATTGAGTACCAGAACAATCGGATTGAGTCCGTAACGGACGGTCGTTGAGAGTTCGGTGCCTGTCATTTGGAAGGCACCATCCCCAACGATAACGAGACACCGAGTGTCCGGCATACTCATTTGCGCCCCAACGGATGCCGGCACTGCAAACCCCATTGTCGTGTAGTAGGCGGGGCTGATAAAGTTGGTATGTTGATGGATTCGCAACTCCGCCGCCCCGAAGAGGCTGTCGCCGACGTCGGCGATAACCGTCAATTCACCATTTATGAATTCGTTGAGATGTTGGAACAATCGGGAAGTTGTTAAAGGTTTATCGGGTTCGACCTTAAAGGGGTCCGTATCTGGAAGTGCCCATCCCAAATTCGGCTTCCGCCGTCTTCGGAGTTTCGGTGAATTGAGACCGTCAATGAAATCGTCAAACATCACCTCTTCGTAATTATGATAACGGACTGTAATTTTTTCTGAGGTGGCGTAGATTGAGCGGGCTCGGTCGAGATTTGCGGTGTAAATCCCAAGGTTCACGTCCGTCATGAATGCCCCGAGGATGATCACACAATCCGACTCTTCAACGAATTGTCGGACCTCCTGTCTCCCCATTGCCCCCTCGTATATCCCCAAGTAAAGCGGGTGAGATTCCTGCACCACTGACTTTCCAAGGAGTGTTGCCACCACTGGAATCCGTTTTTCTTCTATGAGTGTGAGTAATTTGTGCTGATAACCGAATCTATGGAGTTCTACGCCCGCGAGAATGACAGGTCTTTTACTGTGGTTGATGAAATCAATAGCCTCTTCAACAGCGACGTCCAATGTTTCTGGATCGCTGAGATGTCCGCCCGTTGTGGGACGTTGGTAAAGTGTGCCGCGGACATCGACCATGTCGCGTGGGAGTTCAATGTATCCCGGACGTTTGTAGCGATAGACGGCATCGAGCACCCTGTCGATTTCGTTGAAGGCAGTAAAAGGTTCATCGAGCAGTGCCGTTGCGACGGTGATCTCGTCGTAAATCCGTTGCTGGGTATGGAAATCCCTGACTTTATGGTGAAGGAGTGCATCTTTTCCGTGTTCTCTGATACCGGGGGCACCACTGATAACAACAACGGGGGATTTCTCGGCGTAGGCACCTGCAACAGCGTTCACCATTGATAACCCACCGACGCAATAGGTGACACACGCGGCACCCATGCCTTTTATCCGGGCATAGGCATCTGCTGCGTAGCCTGCTGCGTCCTCACGGGTCATACCGATATGCTGAATTGAACTCTGCTCGATAAGGTCATAGAACCGCAGAACGTAATCGCCGGGAACGCCGAAAATATGTTCAATGTTATAGCCTTCCAGTTTTCTGAGTAGGTATTCGCCGATTGTTGGAGGTCTGTTGTGCATGGTGGCACCTCGCTGTGTATGTTTGTTTTTTAGAACTCCATAATATTGCTCTGTTATTAATACACTTCGGTGTTTATGATTGTCTCAGTTTTTCGATTTCTGTTTCTGGGATACCTGTTGCTCTTGCGATGACTTCGGTGCTTACGCCCTCGCTAATCAGTGCGCGAGCAATGGTAATCTTTTCCTGTTGTCTGGTATCTATTAAGGTATCTTCCCAAGACTCTTCATCCTTAAGTACCCTGCGCTCCGCAGGCGAGATGTTGTCCAGTTTAACCGCATCAATCACCCTCTCAAAAATCGGAGAGTTATAGAGACTTTCGTCTATTTCTCCATCCAGAGAATCCAGAACGAGTTCCAACCACGCTTTGACCCCCTGTGGTGTCTTATCGTTGACCATACGCGGTACCACAAACACGAGTTGATGTGGATAGACATTGACTTTACGGCTGAATTCATTGATTGGGTTGAAATCCGTGATAGCGACACTAAAGTCAATTTCGTTCTCGCTATAAGGACTTGTTAGGACAACGATGGTATAAACCGCCCGATCGAACTGATACGCCTTGCTGTTTTTTACTTGTTCGACGAGATTGATGAGATGGTAATAGAGGAAACGATCGTAGAAATGTCGCTCTTTGACATGTTGTATCTCAACTACAATACGAGCTTCCGTATCCTCAGCAAACAGATCGTATTCAATATCAACCTGTCCGATGGGTTCAAGGAATTTGTAGCCGCGATGCACTTCATCGGTATGGAATTTGATACCTAAAACGTCTTCGGCAAATTGACAGAAGATCTCCGGCTGACTGAACGCTTTCTTAAAAGCGGTATCGTATCGTAAAGGAACAACTTGAGCCATTTTGTCCTCCTTTCCATAAAATTTAAACGACCTTCCAAGGATTTATCATGCTAGAAGTACGCTTCCTTACTGAACAAATCCCATACAGGTTCTTCTTCCGTTTTCTGAATTAAGTATTTCCCTGACTCAATCCGGTCAAGTGCGAATTCATAATACGCTGGGACAATCTCGAAACCTATGTAATGCCGTTCCTTCATTTTGCTGACAACAGCAACCTGTCCCGAACCCAAAAATGGATCCAAAACGACATCACCTTTCTGACTGGAATAATCAAGAATCTTATCAATAAGTTCAGCGGGCAACTTCGTTGGGGTCTTGACTGCACCCTGCCAATACTCCCTCTTAATTTCCCAAACATCCTCTTTGTCTTTGTAGTGTGCCGACCCACCGTTTTCAGTTTTTGCGTCCTTGCTAAATCGACGATACGGATAAAATTTTCGTTTTTTGTCGTTTTTACACAAGAAAAGACAGTGGTAGTGGGAGGTTACATACTTGCGTTTGGTAACAACGCCAAACTGATATTTCCAAATAAGGTGATTAACTGTAATAAGTTGACACTGATCGATTGCTATCAGAAGGTCTTTTAGATAGTTCCATCCTGAAAAGATGTACATACTACCAGAGTCCTTTAGCACTCTTGTGGCTGCTGAAAGCCAGTCAAGCGTAAAGGCAAGATAGTCGCTGCCTGCGATTTCATTGTAACCCTCAAGGACTCGACTCTCTTTTCGGTTGTAGTTGTGACGAGTCGCTTTGAAGTCAATGGCAAAAGGCGGATCTGTTATAACAAGGTCAACACATTCATCCGGCATTTCGGACATCAACTTAATACAGTCCCCTGTTTGAGGATATCAATGTATTCAGGATGTTTCATTCTCTTACCTTTTCTGAATTACGCACGTTGCGATTGATTTTCTGAACTTTCAGTTTCTATTCTCAAGTCACGTGCCGAGAGCACCTAATATTATATCAAAGGATGTTGCCGCGCGTTCCAAAAATCATATCCACGTTACGTTGCCAATAAAATCTCAAGGAATGCTGTCATGTATCCGATGGCGTATGCTCTGCCCCGGTGCCCCCAATCTGTGTCATCAACAACCTGTGGTACGTGGTCTGTAATCATGAAGCCTGTAAAACCGACCTCTTTCAGCGTGCGCATTACCTCAAACATATCACAGTTGCCGTTGTTAACAAAGGATTCAGCGAATTTTGGGACATGCCCTTGGACATCTCGGAAATGGACGTAGAAAATCTTGTCGCGTTCACCGAAATAACGGATCGCATCTGTGACCCCGGGTCCCATTTCGGACCAGGAACCGACACAGAAATCGAGTCCGTGTATGGGACTGTCGGCGATTTCCATCCCGCGTTTGAAGCCTTCAAAGTTACGGAACAGGCGCGGCACACCCGCAAGGGATTCCACAGGCGGATCGTCTGGATGAAGCGCGAGTTTAACGCCTGCCTCTTCGGCAACGGGCAAAATGGCGTTCATGTAATATTCGTAATTTTCCCATATTTCATCTTCAGTGAAAATGCGACCATGCGTTAACGGCGCGTCCTTGACCTGTTCCATATCGAAACTGGTAACAGCCGCACCACCTCTACCGAGCGTTGTTCGGGAGGTCCGCCAGACTTCGTTTGGCATCCAATGGTACCCGAATATTTCCACGCCAGCCTTGCCGAGGTTGCGGATCGTCGTTGACATGTTCTCAATTTGCGCGTCGCGTCCGGGCAAGCCGAGCATCGCTTTGTCATAAAATGAGACAGGCGTGTTTTCAAGTGCCGCTAACCGTAACCCCGCATTTTCTATCTCTGTCCGGAGGTGAAGAATGTCCATAAATTCCCAGCGTTCTGTGCCGGGGAGTTGCGGTGTGTTGAGCAGCACATCTTCGACCCCAAGTTGCTTAATAAATTTCAGCCGTTCTTCGCTGAGTTCACTGAACTGACCTAAACCGAGACGCATTTTCTGTGCCATCGTTTTCTCCTATAGACATGTCAAGCCGAAGAAAGTGCTTTTAAGGAAGAATTGATTGATAAACCGATGCGTGTTAAAAATTTTTATTGCTATCCAGTAAGATGGTGACGGGACCGTCGTTAATGAGTTGGACATCCATCATCGCTTGAAAGGTACCGCCTTGCGTTGGGACGTTGAGTTTCTCTAAAGCGGCGATGAACTGTTCATATAGCGCATTTGCGGCTTCGGGACGAGCAGCGTTAATAAAACTGGGACGTCGTCCTTTGCGGCAATCCCCGTAAAGCGTGAATTGCGAGACAACGAGTGCCGCCCCTCCCGTTTCGAGAAGCGAACAATTCATTTTCCCCTCTGCGTCCTCGAAGATACGTAGGTTGGCGACCTTATTGGCGATATATTCTAATTCTGTTGTCGTATCGTCATGGGCAACGCCGAGGAAAACGAGCACGCCTGCTCCGATTTCAGAGACGAGTTCACCATCTACCTTAACACTCGCGGATTTGACGCGTTGAACAACTGCTCGCATCCGTAGTTCCTCCGATTTTCTCTGCTAAAAGAGCAAATTTTCACCGTCAAATGTCTGTGTATCCTCACCACCGAATGTTAGGTTAAACTGGAATCCCGGCTGGCTGTTAAATCCGAGTTGGAACGCAAGCGTATTCGATATTTCATAGCGGAATCCGATCCCGATGAGGTTCGTTACGTGTATACCGGCATACGGGAGTTCACGCGAAAAGTCGGCTATCAACCACATGCTGTCTGAAACAGCGATCTCACCGCCTACTTGCCAATTGAGTGTAAAGAAGTCTGTTGTTTTGAGTGCCTTTGATGTCAAGAATACGCCGACACCGGCGTGAAGTTTAAAGAGGCTCCCGAATCTTTGTGTGCCAACGAGATAGGTGTTGATTCCGACAAACGGAAATCCATCGGCAGGGCTATGGTCGAGGAATTCGTTGTCTGAATTGAGACGGTCATCGGCAGTGAACCCGAATTGCGCATCGCCACCGACAGAAATACTCGGTAGATTATCGTTCCGGTCGGGTTTGATGTTATATTTCAGTCCAATGCTACCATCAAATAGCGGTTGATCGTAGACGCGACGATTGATGTTTGGATCGTCAGCCGTCTCAGTGGCAGTATTGTAGAAATCGTGAACGACTTTCCGCACGCCACCTGTCGAGAATGTACCACCGAGCACGAGGTCGAGTTCGTCGCTTAAACCGTAAGCGAATTTGACAGGGATAAGGAAGGTCTCGATCTCCAGGCTTACGATGTGGGATTCCTCAAATCCGCCAATATCGACCCTCTGACTGAAATCCGGTAGCAGATCTACTTTGGAGTATTGAAAGAGTCCAAACGTTGTACTGGTGCCTCCCTTACCCATTGGCTCCGCAGTTTGGATGGTGCTGAGATGTGAAATGGGAGGGAGTTGTGCCCACAGGGGTGTTGTTATGCCTGTGAGAAACAGTAAAGTACAAATAGTGTAAATAAAGGTTTGTGTGTTGTGTTGTCTCTTTTTCGGGGCATAACGGGTAAGCCCGAAATTTGCTTTGGAAAAGTTAGCGTCCATGGATTTGTCCTTTAGCGTTATGTTGTCATTCGGGGTTCTTTGCGGGAGTCCTGTAGTTATCGCGATTTCGCCTCCACAAGCGCGCTTTCGTCGCGTCGTCCGTCAGGTCCAGGTGTATCGTCATAGGCGGTGATGTAGTACTTCTTGAATTCTAATGATTGACCGACGAGAATCGGGTCTTCACCGGGGATGGTGAAAGTGCGCTCCTTGGGTCCGACTGCTGGGCGCGGGAGGAGTTTTCCAGCGGCGTCTCGGGTGTAGAGTTGATACCCAGCGAGATCGGGTTCGGTGTTCGGCGTCCATGAGATAACCGCATCGTATTTTGTATTAAAAAGGGAACGTGGTAAGTAACGAACCCGAACGTCTTTTGGAGGCGCAGGCGGTACATTTGGCACTGCGGCAGTAATCGTTGTGATTGCTTCTGCACCGAATTCATCAACACCCGCAACGCGATAAACCTTTCGAGTGCCATCGACTTGAAAATCGTGGTCGAAATAGTAGAGTCGATCTCGCTTCGGTTCGGCAATTAACTCGAAACGTAACGGTTTGTCATCTTGGGTGTCCAGTGCGGCGTAAACGCGGAAGATAGAAAAGTCGTCAGGGAATTCATAGCCGTCCCAAAAGAGTTTGATGGTGAGGTCGGTCGGATCACCGAGTGTTACATTCGGCGCAGGAGGTGGCACACTTGGGGTCGCCAAAGCAGTTTTCCAGATGCGACGAGGGTCTTCATTCTCAGCAGGTGGATTCGCTGGATCCGGCGTTTCGACACCGTTGGCGTCGACATAACTGATGCGGTATTCGTAGGCGAGAAGTCGTCCCGACGCATCAAGTCGATCATTTTCAAGATTTTGGGTGTCAATAAATTCGTTTGCGGGTGCATCGACAGATCCGACTTGCTGGAATTCTGCGTCTGCCCCACCTGTGGAACGTCTGTAGATACGGTACGCTTTGATGCCCTCCTGTCCTGTGTCGTCCCACGTGACTCGGACCTGCTTATCGCCTGCGAAAAGTATGAGACCATCGGGCGCACCAGATGTCCGTAGGTTCTCAGGGTCGAGTGGATTCGCAAAGTCTTCGTTGCTTGTGCAAGCGTTAAAGAAAACGAATGTAAGCAACATGGAAAAACTCAGCAAAAAAATAATCTTACTGGTGGATAGTCTGCTGAAAAAGTCTGAACTATGATTTTTATGATTCATGTGATTCACCCCTACGGGTTTGAAGAATACCTCTTTACTGATGGTTTCCGATGGAAACTGACGGCTATTAAAAAAAGTGTAGAAGGCTTAAACCGGCGCGCTGAGTCTGGAAGTCGTAGTGGGGATGCAACTGGAACGAGGTCCTCGGAAGTAATAATCTCGTGTTTTCGGAGAAGCGATTTGAGAAACCTTTGAGGCGCGTTAGCGGGATTTCCATATCAGTTGAAGATACGGAATCCTCTACAAGTTCTGGTGTATCAAGTTGACTATAGATTGAGAAAAGCACAGCAAGTCCCACAAACCCAAGACCCACGCGAGACATAATCGTACTGGCATTCCGTCTGACAAGGAAAGCGTCTTTGTGGGTTTGGATGTCTGCTTGAATTGCGGCGTTGAGATAGGTATCGTAATGGTTCTGGGCAGAGGCTTTGAGAAAGCTACTTCCAAACTGTAGGCTCATGCCTGAAGCGAAAAGTGCAAGTGGTAGAACGCGTGAGCGACGCGCAGCATCTGCATGCTGACCCGTTAAGATAAAAATGAAGACACAACTGAACGCAAATGCGATGTATTTCTGAGTGGGATTGTGACGTTTCATGTCAAATTTGTTCCTTTTTTCGGGAATCCGTTTCTATAAAGTTTACCCTATTTTTTCTCGAAAGTCAATGCTTTTTGTCAGGATACCAGAGTAGCGGTTTGAGGGTGCTTTTACCGAAATGGTAGGGCATTTTGTTTTCAGTTGTTAGTAACGAAAAATCTCTTTTCCCAGTTTACGTCAGAGTGAAACTGGATACCTGTGCGGAAATGAAAAATTCTATTGACATACGGGAAAATGCATAGTAAAATTAAAGAGAACCTTTTTGAAACTGAGATTGTCTTAATCATAAATAGATATAATAAACGAGCAGGCATGTATGTACGCTTTCCGAAAGGTCAACGGAGAAGGGTCATGAAATCGAAAATCGTCAACAATCGAAGAAGCATCATTGCGAAGTTAGGGATCGGTTGTGTCGTATGTCTACTTCTCGGGTTTGGGATTTTGCTTTACGCGCAAGATAAGGCGAAAGTGGAGTTTATTGCCACAAAGCCGGAGATCAGTCCGGTCAAAAAACCAGAAACAGCCTCGCCTAAAATACAAGCAATGATGAAAATGAAGGAGCAATCCGACGCGCAAGCGAATAGGTCCCGTGTCCGTCAAAATCGAGGGAGAATTGACTTCGGAGAGAATGCGGCGTTCTACAAAGTGATTATTGACAACAACCTCTTTCGCCCCCTTGGGTGGACCCCTCCGAATAATGAACCTGCCTATAGTTTAATCGGTACTGCCGTTGGTGTAGAGGGTGCCGTATCACAGGCAACGCTGCTCGAAAAAAGATCCAATCGGTATCACTTTGTGACGATAGGGACAAAACTCGGCGATATGACAGTAAAGGACATCCAAGCGAAACAGGTAATCTTAGACAACGCCGGAAAGCCAATTACACTGAAAGCAGGGGAGTTACTGTTCTTGACAACCAGTCGAGGACGCGAGGACAGCAGAGCTGGACGGAGCAGCGAAGGTCAGTCCGAGACAGAGGGCGGTAATGCGGCAAAAGACCAAGCGAACGCTAAAGCAGAAGCCGAAAAACGTAGACAAATGGAGATGAAAGAGCAGGCTGCAGCTTGGGGGATGAAACCGAATGAGTTAGGAGAGAAACTCAAAAATGCGTCTCCAGAGGAACGGCGAGAGATAATGCAGAAAATGCGAGCAGAACGTGCAGAACGCGGTGGTAGAAGAGGTCGGAATCGCGATCGGTAGTCTATCACTTATACATATTAATCTTGTTTCAAGGCGCGGTTTGTAACCGCGCCTTTCTTTGTTTAGTGAGAAACTACGCTGCTTCTTCGGTATTCTCTGGCATGTTTTCGAGTCGAGAGAGCCAGTAGCCGATATCAAACGAGTCGTCGCCGGTGAGGAAGCGCCATTGCTTGATACGGTTGACGATCTCAAGCCGGACATCGTTCCCGTACCATCTATGGTTTCTGCCTAAAGCCCCATGGATTCCCGGTGTTTCAATATCGTCTGTGTTCCAGAGTTGACACTGACGTACCGTTGGGTTGAGGCGGAGTTTGAACATATAGCGCGTCTGATCCGTCAGGTTCGGTTGCGCGCAATGCCACATCCCGTGATGCACCACAATCAGAGTGCCAGCATTACAAGCGATGGGCAGTTGCCCGAGGAAGTTTTGATAGCGCGCGATGTCCGTTTCGCAGACACGGCGATAGTGGCTTCCCGGTAAAATCATCGTCCCTCCCATTTCGCGCGGCGTATCGTGTGAGAAATAGAAGAATTGGATGTCGAAATGCATCCGTAGATCGATAATCGCATCGGCATGCCAAATTTGCCCTATATTGTTTTGGGGACGGACGATGTGAACGGCGTGGTGATCGTAGAGCGGATTCTCACCCACCAGACTTTGGATAATACCTTGGACTTCCGGTAGTCGGAAGACTTTGCCAACCGCAGATTCATCGTCCCAGACTTCGTCTAAAACCGTGCCGCCGCGTCCCCTCACAATAATACCCTCTTCCATTTCGGCATGTGCGGCTTCGTTTAATTCTTGGGGAATTAGGTCGTCGAAACGAAGATAACCGTCCGCTACGAAGTTCGCCATCTGTTCTGTATTGAGCAAATACTTTTTGTCAATCATTAGATGTTCTCCAATTTCTCCAGGATGTATTCAAACCTGAGATATGAAGTATGATATTCCATGCCGGGGTAGGCAGGGAATTGTTGTGGAAACTGAATCACCCGCCAGCCGTCTTGCATCGCTTCCACAACTGAGTTATAGGGGGGTGCTTCGCTGTCCCCTGTGGTATAGCGTTTTTGACCCGTACCGTCGTACATTGCCCAAGCGACAACGCCACTGTTCAAGTCAGGCGTGTGCAAATGCAACACGAGGAGTTGTTGTCTCAATTCAGACATGTTTTAATTTTACCTTGCGGAGTGATAGAGCGCGTTTCATATTTAGTGTGCCTTCCACTTGAATCGCCTGCGCCGTTGTTGCAGGAAACTACCGATTTGGTTTTGACGACTGCTGACTACTAATCGCTAAATACTAACTGCCAACTGCCTATCAAAAACCTTATCTCTTGGAATCTACCGAGTCGCTCGCGCTTTAATTTGACTCCAAGTTGTTACCAGTTTCCCGCCCGGTTGAACGTCTAACGTAACGACCATCCCATCTTCGATTAATTCGTTGATTTCTTTCTCACTGAGGGCTCTGTCATAAAGCACTACCTCGTCAATAACACCTGTCATCCAGTAGTTACCGATATCGCATCCACCGATAAAAAGAAAATTATCGTGGTTATCGGGTTTCGTTCCTGGCGATACTTCGGCATCTACTTGCCCATCAAGGTAGAATTTGAAGTCAGAACCGTCATAAGTGCCTGCGGTGTGATGCCAATCACCGTCCGTTGCAACGGTTTTCGCATCGAAGGATTTCCAACCGGAGTTTGTTGTGAAAGAGTAATGGATAACCCCGGTGTTGATGTGACCGAAAAGCCCGTAGTTTCTACCGGTCGGATTGCGGTTTTCTTTCGAAGCGATGATTTGCCATGCCCCGGAGACTTTTGGGATATTTATCCATGCGGCAATTGTGAATTCGCTCAGATCGAGCGCGTCATCATCATCGACTGTTACCATATCTGACCCGCCGAATTCCATTGCACCATCAAACTTACCTTTAACCCATTTCGGCTTACCTTGTGCGATTTTTCCATCCAACCCGTTACCGGAGGAATCCTTAACGGCTTCCCCTTTGCCTTCATCCAGCAACCACACACCGACAAGCCCATCTGTATCGAGTGCCACGACTGGGAGTGCCATGAAATATATTAGCACCGAGAGACTCAGCGTTAGGAATGTTAGCACTTTGTACATCAGCAATGCTCCTTGTTAAGAAACCTTGATTATGGAATTCAGGACTATGGATTAGACGACGGTTTCAGGAGGTATCGTTGCATCCTTTGGAACAATAACAATTCCATCCCGAATGTAGTATTCTTCACCATCCAGATTATCCACTCCATCTCGGTTGACGAGTACAGAATTATCACCAATACGCGCATTTTTGTCAATAATTGCATTCTGAATGAGGCAATTTTGCCCAATACCGACGTTCGGGATGCCTGCCTGTGCGTTTTCTGTCCGTATTTCATCGGACTCGTAATAGTCTGCGCCCATAAGGACAGACTGGTAAATCCGACTGCGATTGGAGATGATACTTCGGATCCCGACAATAGTTCTATCGATTTCAGAATCATCAATGATAGAGCCTTCAGCGAGGATTGAGGATCGAACGCTACTGCTGTTGACTTTGGTGCTCGGCAGATGCCGTCGGTTGGTGTAGACGGGTGCCTGCTCGTCGTAGAAATTAAACGCAGGTGAAGTGTCAGTGAGCGCGATATTCGCCGAATAGAAAGAGCGAATGGTACCTATATCCTCCCAATAGCCATCAAAAAAGTAAGCAGAAACTGGAAGCGTCTGAATGCTCTTCGGGATAATATCCTTGCCGAAGTCAACGTTTGCGTCATCTTGAAGCACGTCTTGCAAGACTGTCCTGTTAAAGATATAGATCCCCATTGAGGCGATGTATTCTCTGCCGTGAGGTTCAATCCCTCGAGATGTAAAGACTTCGGGTTCAACACGGAGTCGATGGAGTTCCTCTTCGGTTTGAGGTTTTTCGACGAAATCAACGATACGTCCGTTGGTGTCTGCCTGAAGAATGCCAAGCCCACTTGTATCCTCTTTTTTCACCGGAATTACAGACACAGTGATAGCGGCGTTAGATTCAGTGTGGACTTTGAGCATCTTGCGATAATCCATCCGATAGAGATGGTCACCGGCGAGAATCAGAACGTAATCGTCTGCGAAACGTGGATTGAGGATATAAGGTTGATTGTGTTTAACTGCGTCCGCTGTTCCTTGATACCACTCTTCGCCCATCAGTGTTTGTTGTGCTGCGAGGATTTGGACGAACCCACGGCGATATGTATCAAAGCGGTAGGTCTGCGCAATATGCCGATTCAAGGAGACAGAGTTAAACTGCGTCAGGACATAGATGCGTTCCAATCCGGAATGGAAGCAGTTGCTAATTGGTATGTCCACGAGTCGGAATTTACCTGCGATCGGGACGCTCGGTTTCGCCCTGTCGCGTGTCAGCGGAAACAGGCGTGCGCCGCGACCGCCTCCAAGAATAACTGCAATTACGTTTCCGTTACTCATAAACGTTCTCTCCTCATTACAAACTTCCCTTGGTAGATAGGACACCCGTAATACGTTCATCAAGACGTGTCGCAATATGCAAAGCTTTCGCAACTGCCTTAAAGATGGCTTCAATGATGTGGTGTTGATTTGTGCCGTAGGGGACGTTGATATGCAAGGTTGTCCCGCTATGATTCACAAACCCATGGAAAAATTCTTCAGTGAGTTCAATATCAAAATCGCCAACTTTCCCGGAGACAAGCGGGGTCTCGTAGTAGAGATACGGACGTCCGCAAACATCCAAGTCTACTTTGGCGAGGGATTCGTACATAGGGACGGTGAAACTGCCGAAGCGTTGCATCCCAGCTTTGTCCAGCACTGCTTTTTGGAGGGCTTGCCCTAAACAGATACCGACATCTTCGGTCGTGTGGTGTGCATCCACGTGTAAATCACCTTCTGCTTGGATTTCCAGATTGAAGAAGCCGTGTTTGGCAAAAAGTTCCAACATGTGGTCCAGGAATCCAACGCCGGTGTTGATATCGGATGCTCCGGTTCCGTCAAGGTCAAGTCGGAGTCGGATACGGGTTTCTGCTGTTTCGCGGGCAATTTCTGCTGTTCTGTCCATCTTTTAATTGTCCCTTGTGGTTCAGTCAAGTGGGGTTTGATTGGGTGTTTCTTCAATTTCCTTCAAGGGGTTTCACTGTCCTTTCTGTATATCCGCTTTCCACTTCGTTTCAAGTTGCGTACTCTTATTATACGCTTAAAAGGGACTTTGAGCAACGCGAAAACAACGCTTCCCTGTAGGCGCGAGTGTTTTTGCTTGGGGTGTTTTTGATAGGGGTTTTTGCTTGGGTGTTTCCCCAATTTCTTCTTGCTTGGTGTTTTTGATAGGGTATTTCCTCAATTTCCTCAATTTCTTCAATTTCCCCCTTGCTCGCGACGCTTGCTGATGGCTGATGGCTCTCTTATGCCCAGGTGATAAGTCCAAGTTCGTGCGGAGACTGCAAGTCCTCATGATACGGTAAAGCGCGGACGGTGTAACCGTGTAGTCCCGTCTGTTTCAAGGTGAGTGTCCCTTCAAAGAGATAGGTGCCACCTCCGAGGTCGGTTTGATACTCCATTGGGCTGACACTTCCATTGTGAATTTCGCCTGCTTCGTCTAACACACCGTGGTAAATTTGGACAGCGAGTTCGTGTGGAAACAGCACGTCGGTATGAACAACCGCCTGCACCGTTGTAGATTCACCGACCCCCAACTCAGGATTTTGAATCACAGAAGTTGTCTCATCGGTGGGTCTCTCCTCAATCCGTAGGTCGCCCCAATGATCCTGAATATGTGTTTTCCAGCGAGTTAAGGCGATGCTGCGCTTTCCACCTGCTTCATTGAGATGCTGCCAGCGGCGATGTGCCGGAAAATACAACTGCTCTGCGTACTCCGCTACCATCCGCTTCGTATTGAAAATAGGAGCGAGGTTCTGCATCGCAGTCTTCATCCGGGCAACCCATTCATACGGCACATCGTCAACAGGGTTACGCTGGTAGAAGAGGGGCACAATCTCTTTTTCAAGAAGCTCATAAATAGCGTTGGCGTGTGCTATGTCGGTGGACTTTGAGTCCTCAGAAGTGTCACCAGCATCGATGGTCCAGCCACCACCTAAATGATTTGCCTCTGCCCACCATCCATCCGCAATACTGAGATTGAGGGCTCCGTTCGCTGCCGCTTTCATACCGCTTGTGCCGCTCGCTTCGTTAGGACGTAGCGGATTGTTGAGCCAAATGTCCACGCCTTCAACGAGATAGCGACCCACACAGATGTCGTAGTTCTCAATGAAAACGATTTTATGATAAAATCGTGATTCTGATGCGATACGGGAGATGCGCTGAATCAGCAATTTCCCCTCATAGTCATGTGGGTGTGCCTTGCCCGCAAAAATGAGTTGTACAGGGCGTTCTGGATGGTTGAGAATCTTGTCAAGACGGTCAACATCTTGGAAGAGTAAGGTCGCACGCTTATAGGTTGCAAACCGGCGAGCAAATCCGATAGTTAATGCCGCTGAATTGAGAATTTTAGTTGCGACTCTCTCGCTTTCCTGAGAACGTTTGCCATGCCAAGAAGTTGAGGCACTTCCGAGGGCGTGTTTCTGCTCTTGTCGCTGGCGTGCGAATGTAATAAGGCGTTCGCGTCGGCGTTCATGTGTTCGCCACAACTCAGGATCCGGAATCTGTGAAATCTGTGTCCAGACTGCTTGGTTTGTAAGTTCAACGATCCAGCGAGGACCCAGGTACCTGTCAAAGAGACTCTGCATATCACCGGAGACCCAAGAACGGGTATGGATGCCATTTGTTATCGCACTAATAGGGACTTCATGCACGGGTGTCCCGGGCCAGAGATCCTTCCACATCTCACGGGAAACATCACCGTGTAATTGGCTCACACCATTGCTCATCGCTGAAAGTCGGAGCGCGAGGAGCGCGGGACTGAATTCGCTGTGCGTATTGGTCGGATTTGTTCTGCCAAGACCAAGGAAAGTATCAGCAGAAACCCCGATTTCCCTATAGTAACCACTGAAGTAGTGATTAACCAACTCAGGCGGAAACCAGTCAATACCGGCAGGGACGGGTGTGTGCGTTGTGAAGATGTTTCCTGATTTCGTAGCTTCGCAGGCTTCTTCAAAACGGATGCCTGTCTCCAGCATGAGTTGTCGGATGCGCTCAATTGTGAGGAACGCCGCATGACCTTCATTCATGTGGCAGACAGTCGGTTGTATACCAAGTGCAGTCAAAGCACGGTATCCACCGATACCTAACAGAATTTCCTGTTTGATGCGGAGACGTTCGTCGCCGCCGTACAGGTAGTCTGTTATGTTCCGTAATTCCTCGCTCTGGTTTTCGGGGATATTCGTGTCAAGGAGATATAAAGAGACGCGTCCGACTTGGGCACACCAGACTTTGGCTAATGCTTTACCTTCTGGATACGTAACTTCCACAAAAAGTGGGGTGCCATCAGCACACTTTGCTGGCTGGATGGGCATATTGTAGAAGTCATTCGTTGGATAATCCGCCATCTGCCAGCCATCTGCTGTGAGCGTCTGACGGAAATACCCGTGTTGATAGAGCAGTCCGACTGCAACGAAAGGCAGACCTAAGTAACTTGTGGACTTCAAATGGTCGCCTGCTAAGACCCCTAAACCGCCGGAATAGAGCGGCATACACTCTGTCAATCCGTATTCCATTGAGAAATAAGCGATTTTTAGATTGTTGAGCGTCTCGTCGTTGTGATTTGTTTCAAACCATGACGCAGTCTTATGGTATTCTTTAAACTTTTTGTGAATGACTTCAAGGCGGGCAAGGAATACGCTGTCTTTTGCAGCGGTGTCTAACTGTTCTTGGGAAATTTGACCGAGCATCGCAACCGGATTGTGATATGTCTTTTCCCACAATTCGGTATCAAGGTGCCGAAATAAGCCCAGGGCTTCACGATCCCAGGTCCACCACAGATTTAAGGCAAGTTCACGCAGGGGTTCAAGATTCGGCGGCAACGTTGGCACCACTGTTAACTGGCGAAGTGGCTTCATCTAATCCGTTCTCCTTCCGAAATCTATACGACTTCTGCGTTTGGTTGTTGTATTTTTAAAGTGATGTAGGTGCCCTGTTTCCGTTGCTCGAAATCTAATTTTCCTTCGCGGGCGAGCCAACCGACACCCATTAGAATTGTCCTTTCGTTTTCGCCGATCTCGCGTGCTAATTTCGTAATAGTCGCTTCGTTGTTATCTTCGAGATAGTGCCATATAACACCGGCGATACTTCCAATACTTTCCAACATTTGCACCTCCATAAAGGATATGAAACTTCAGATATTTATTCAACACACCTTAACCAATGTCTTGCGCGACGTGTGCCGGAATCTCTCGGAAAAACGAGGCGTTGTCGCACGAGCCTTCGTATATATTATAGTTGCTTTTGAGGAGGTTGTCAAGAACAAAGATTGCGGAATTTGACACCTGTGCTGGTGTTGTGATATAATCTTCCGTGAAGAGAACGCTTTTATAATTTTTTCGTCCTTTCGGGCTTTGCTTGTAAGTTCATATAAAAAACGTTAGACGAGGTAAAAAAATTTGAGTATTGTTGTTCATGT
The DNA here is from genome assembly GCA_965208635.1 of Candidatus Poribacteria bacterium. Taxonomy (GTDB): domain Bacteria; phylum Poribacteria; class WGA-4E; order WGA-4E; family WGA-3G; genus WGA-3G. Next base: position 792,918 of record OZ242349.1, on the reverse strand, counting down.
AACACACGAAGCCATCCAAAAAATGGGCGGCATCGGAGCAGTTTTAGAAGGGTTGCTGACAACCCGTAGTTACAACGAAGCGGTTGAGCGCACCTTTCTCGTCGGACCTCTCTTTCCGGGTGCCGACTTGGGAGAATTGGATACCGTGCTCTATCGCGCAAGTGAAGGGATAACAGACACACCCCACGCAAAAGCTCTCGGTGAGATTGAGCAGATCTATCATGTCGAAATCGTTTACGGACAGCGAGAGTTTGTGGATAAAAATAAGAACGTTACAACCCTCACGGATGTCGTCTTGGTGAACGTATCAAATAGCAATGAGGCTCAGACGAGCGAATTTAAATGGCATCTGTATGAGCATTTTGCTATCGAATCAAGTCGGTACGAGAGTGAATGGGAATATGAAGAGTATGTCCGCCTTGCCGAACCGGCGTATGATGCGTTGCGTGTCCTTATCGGTGGGAAGACAAAGACACCAGTCTTCGTCATTTCACACGAATTCATGGGGATGCCGCTTGCGCTCAAAACACTGATTGAACGGAAGAACAACGAAGATGCCGCGAACATGCGCACCGTCTTCTATGCCCATGAAGTGGCAACGATACGTCCCATTGTTGAGGGGCATCCCGGACATGATATACGCTTTTACAACGTATTGGAGCAGGCAAAAGCGAAAGGAGAATCGATCCGTGAGGTGTTCGACGATCCGTTTTGGTATTTCAAGCACGCCTTGATTGATAAAGCACATCTCTGTGATACGATTTTCGCAGTCGGGGATCTCGTTGTGGATGAGTTGCGCTTCTTGGCAAAACCGTTTGAGGAGTTCCCAATTAACCTCGTCTACAACGGTATCCCGGCGTTTGAGGTGAGCCTACAAGAAAAATTAACGTCAAAGGCACTGCTCCAAAAGTACGCAAAGACACTTCTGGATTATCGTCCCGATTACGTCTTCACACATGTAACGCGGCTCGTCAAAAGTAAAGGGTTGTGGCGTGATTTACAGGTACTCATGCACTTAGATGACCTACTCGCCTCTAATGATAGAACAGCCGTGTTGTTTATTCTCTCCACAGAAATTGCGACAGGTCGTCCCCACGACAGTATCCATGAGATGGAGGAAACGTACGGCTGGCCCGTGTACCACAAAATCGGTTATCCTGATCTCGTTGGTGCGGAAATTGAACTGAACAACGGCGTTTCTGCCTTCAATCTACAGTCTAAGGCGATCAAGGTCGTTTTTGTCAATCAGTTCGGATGGAGTCAAGCCGCTTGCGGGAAACGGATGCCGATAGAAATGGAATTTATGGATATCCGCAAGGGGAGTGATGCGGAGTTTGGGCAGTCCATTTACGAACCGTTCGGGATTGCGCAGGTAGAACCTCTGAGTTTCGGAGCGATCTGCGTCGTCAGTAATGTATGTGGGTGTTGCGGTTTCATTCAACGTGCTACCGATGACCGTGATGTCCCAAATATTGTTATTGCGGACTATACGCAGTTGAATATCCCTCCGAAGTCGTTAGACGATGTAATTCATATCGGGTTGGCGGAACGGAATGCGATTGAGATGGAGAATAGCAGAGATATCGCCGCGAAACTCTTGGGACGCTTGCCGCGTAAACCTCGTGACGTGGAAGATATGCTTCGAGAAGGTTACGATATTGCTTCCCGCATGAGTTGGGAAGTCGTTGTTAAGGATTATTTTCTGCCTGGATTGGACAGGGCGCTTTAAGGAGGAAAATTCAATGTCAAATCAAACCTCTATAGATGCACCAGTGCTAATGACACCTGAACAGAAATTTTTCTTTGATCTCCGGGGTTGGATTCTGCTGCCATCGGTATTATCCGAGTCAGAGATTGAAGAGATGAAAGCAGAGGTCTATGACGGTGCGAAACAGAGTTATCAAGGGGCACTCCAAACGCTCCTCGACCATCCCGCAGTCGTGGGGATCCTAAACGAAATTCTGTCCGAAGATCCATTTGTGCACGACGATTGCTATGGGTTTCGGTGTGAAGGGTCATTCACGACTGTGAGACCCCCGGGTTGGGATGTATCGGAACGTGGCGATAACGGTCTGCCACACGTTGTGCGTCCACCGCAACAGGCAAATGCGATGCGGTATCAGGTCGCTGGTGGGAAGATTTTCGCGGGGCTGACGCGCGTTGTGTGGGAACTTGAGGAGGTCAAGTCAGGACAAGGTGCGACCTCTTTTCTGAGTGGTTCGCACAAAGCACACTTCAATTACGGAGGTCCCGACAAGTACCGTCCGAATATCAGTGAGTCGCCGTGGGAAGCGAATATGCGCGAGGTGATGGACGACTACAGTTGCCCACCCGGTTCCGTCGTCATCTTCACCGAAAGCCTCGTCCATGCGGCGAATGCTTGGACGAATCCATCGAACCCTCGGTGTGCGGTCTTCAATTGTTACAACTCGATCTGGGCACAGTGGCATCGGCTTAACCTGAGCCACGAGATTATTGAAACGATGCCACCGAGGCGACAGTCATTGTTCCGGGGCACGTGGGCGATCGGCGGCGGTCCCGGTGGAAACCGTGCGTATTCGTTGGATAATAATACCACGTGATGACAAGCGAATTGATGCGGAAGTGTCAGTGGATTTCTAATCTTTTTCCCTAACCGCTAATACCTGTGCACTTCGGGCGGGGACATACAGTTGGATGGATTGTGTATGTCCCTCTATGGCTACATCTTGCCACGGATAATGACTGCCTTCTACGGCACCATAGCCACCGTAAGCGGTATCGTCGGTATTGAGAATAAGGCGATAATCCTTTTTCTGAGGCACGGGGATACGCCAATCTGTGACGGATGCAGTTGGATGGAAGTTGAAGGCAAAGACAAGTCCACCCCGTTCATAGACGATCTGTTTCGCGTCCTCGTGGATAAATAAAAGATAGATGTTTTCATCAGCGAATAGATGGTAGGTTGTGTCGAGATGTTGCATGGCGCCATCAAAAGCGTTGAGATGTTGGTAGCGGAGGGTATCATCATCGACGAGGGACCACTGCCTGCGCGCATACCAATAGGAGTTATTGTTCCCCGCCCGCGGAAAGTCGATCCACTCAGGGTGTCCGAATTCGTTTCCTATGAAATTGAGGTACCCGTCGCCACCTAAAGTAAAGGTCAGCAATCGAATGAGTTTGTGGAGCGCGGTGCCGCGAGCGATGCGATGGTTTGTTGTGGAGACGCTCATGTTCGTGTAAAGTTCGGTGTCCATGAGTTGCATAGCAAGGGTCTTATCGCCAACGATGGCTTGGTCGTGACTCTCGACATAGGCGATGTGTTTCTCGCCGGTCCGGCGGTCACGCAACATGCCGTAAATCTCGCCGATGTGCCAATCTTCATCTTGTTTCTCTTTCAATAACTGGATCCAATAATCCGGGATGCCCATTGCGAGTCGGTAATCGAAACCGAGTCCGCCTTCCTCAATGGGACGCGCGAGACCGGGCATTCCACTCATATCTTCAGCAATTGAAATTGAGGTAGGGTTGACGGCGTGAAGGACCTCGTTTGCTAACATTAGATAGGCAATAGCGTCGAGTTCAACTCGATCATCGAAATAGTCCGCGTAACCATCGAAGTTCCGATTTAACCCGTGGTCGCTATAGAGCATGCTTGTGATGCCGTCAAATCTGAATCCGTCAAACCGATAGGTCTCCAGCCAATAACGAATATTGCTAAGAAGAAAGCGTTGCACTTCGTATTTGCTGTAATCAAAACAACGCGAATCCCATGCGATATGCTCACCTTTCTCACCAGCGTGAAAATAGTGGTGTGCTGTGCCGTCAAAGCAATTCAATCCTTCATTCAGGTTTTTGACGGCATGGCTGTGTACCAGGTCCATGATAACCAAGATCCCCATACCGTGTGCGGTATCAATGAGTGCTTTGAGTTCTTCCGGTGTCCCGAAACGACTTGAGACGGCAAAGAAATTGCTTACATGATACCCGAAACTCGCATAATAGGGATGTTCCATGACCGCCATCAGCTGCACGGCGTTATAACCCAAATCTGCAATTCGGGGTAGCACGTTTTGCGTGAACTCATCGAACGTTCCCACCTTTTCCGCTTCCTGTGCCATACCGACATGTGCCTCGTAGATCCGTAAGCCCTCGGTGCCAACATCCAAACGAGGGACGCGATGTTTCCACTGATATGGGAACGGTGATGCCCAATACTGTCCAGTGAAATCGGCATCCCCTTCCTGAACAACACGTTGAATATATGCTGGAATCCGATCGAGTCCACCGAGTTCTGATACAACGTGCACCTTGACTCGGCTTCCGTGTGTAAATCGATCGGCGTAGTCTCTATCGCGCAGGAAGATATGCCATACACCACGATCATCGACAGACATCGGGTGTGCCCCGCGATCCCAGTCGTTAAAGTCGCCGATAAGAGCAAGGGTGTGTGCCTCCGGTGCCCATTCGCGATACCAGATTCCCGTCTCACTGGCATTTTCCCCGCGATTGAAACCGAAATATTGGTGTCCTTGACTTATCTCGCCTAAGATGCCGCCGGTTTTCTCAATCTCCGCTTTGAAACGTTGATAGTGTGTGAACCGCTCACGCAACTGTGCCGTATACGGCTTTAGTAGAGGGTCTGTCTTGATGAGGGCTGTGCCATCAATCGTTTTTGATGTGGAATGTTGTTTTTCCATTTTTTGTTATTCCTTGAACCGCAAGATACAATTAAAATTAGCACAAGATGGTTTGCAATGCAAATCGGATGTATGCTACTCTGTGGGCATGCGAACTCCTTTCCATCCAACAATAATATATTTTATATTGATGGTGCTGATGATATGGCGCACTTCAGAAGTTACGGCGGTTGAAGACCGGTTTGAAATTCATATCTTTGACGATCAAGTAGAGGTGATACAACCCTATAGGCTGATTTCTGGGAAACGCTATCGACTTCAAGCAGTTTCCGCGGATAAGAGAGTGCTTACGGTACAGTGGTTCCTCGCCGGGAATTTAGGTAGAGTTACGACAGGTAATCAACCAACGCTAACGGCTGTTTTTGTAGGGGAAGGAGATCTTATCTGCCGTGTGAACGGGGTAGAACAGCGTGTAAGGGTAAGCGTCGTTCCAGCAACGAGCACCATCGGGAGCCGTGGTGGAACGCTTAAAAGTCCAGCGGGTGTAGGAATCACACTGCCCGAAGGCGCGCTCACGATCGAACAACAAATTGGGATAGAAATCGTGGCGTCACCTGGGTTACCCCCAACACCCCGGCAGTTCATCCGTGTCATTCAGATCTCACCGACGCGACTTGTCTTGAAACGGCCGACACAGCTTACGTTTTTCTTTCGAGATGATGAGTTTCGAGATGCAAAACCACAACTCTATTTTTGGGAGCCGTTTGGGAAACGGTGGGTACCTTTGCAAAGTCGAGTGAACGCTATTCAGGGGAGTGTGACCGCTTCTATTAACCACTTCGGTATTTATACATTGATGGTGCTTCCGCCGGCAGATTTGAAACGCACGGATCGGTTACAGATCCAGAACGTCAAGCTTTCACCGCGTGTATTTTTCGCACCGGATAGGAATCAGCTGACAATAGTGTATCAACTCAATGCCTCGGATGCGATGCAAGCGTTTGTTACGATGGATATCTTCGATCTTCGCGGCAGGCGAGTTCGGCGACTTTTTGAGGACGCTCCGCACGACATCGGTCCTCACGTTACGCAGTGGGATGGATTGACGGATGATGGGGTGCTTGTCCGCAATGGACGTTATTTTCTTATAATTCGTGCCAGGATAGGTTCACAGCACACAGCACACCGAAAGTTAGTTGTGGTTTTTAAATAGTAATCCATCTATTTCGATGAAAACAACTTTTCAATTTCTACCGACATATCCTTCTTATTAAGAATTGAAAGCCTTTGAAACGCTGCGTCGGTAAACTGCTCAAAAAGTCGGTCGATCTCTGCATACAACTCGGTTGTATCCTCTGTTATATCAGTGTCTGTAGGAGTATCAAGGTCAACCGTATACTCGGTTCCATAAGTATCGGTAATATGGACGACACCTCGTCTTCCGCCTTCTGGGAATACCAATGAACCATCCGCTTCTAAGATCCATTGATCTTCCCCTCTGGTTCCAGCAGACCCAATTCCAAAGCGCATTGCCGGAAGTTTTTGCCTCGGACGAAACGGTAAGTTTTTGACTTCTCGAATATATATCTCAACACTGTTTTTGGTGAGACGTTTTGTGAGCGTGTCAAGATGCGAGATTATTGACTCTCTGCTACTGGCGGGCAAATCTGCTAACTTGGTTTTCGCTATCAGTGCAAGGATACCGAAGTGTCGTATATATGGCTCTACATCAGTGTCAGTCGTAAGAGAACCATGACCGATGAACAGCACCGGATTGTCCCGATATAAGGTCATACTATGTGCTTTGAGTTCAAGCCGCTCGCGTTCAGGTAACGCGTATCCTGTTTGGTCTAAAGTCTTGAGTTCTATCGAATCAATAAGTTCTGAAAAGGATTTTTGCTCCGCTGGCGTGAGCTTTCCTGAATATTCGTAGAGAGGCGCGAAAAGTTCTCGGGTTTTTGCGTAGTTGGCTTGGCGTTGGGTGTACCAGTAGAAAAACCCCGCACATAAAAGGGCAATGCCAAGTATACCTATAAAAAAGATCCGTTTTCTGCTCATACGTTTATTTTTTCCTCATATAATAACCTAAATTGCCACTTTTGTAGCATAGTCTGTTGAATTGGGGTTTCCCGTGAATCTGCAAACCAACAAGTTGCGCTACGAAACCCCCACGGATAATGAACGACCTTCAGTAAAAAGCGAGGTCTGCATATCTAAAGCCTCATGCGTGGGAGTTTGAGTTAAAATAATATATTTAGTCTAAAGATTCAAACTTATTTCTTCTTTAACATAGTGGATGGACACCACAAGTATATCTTTCCTCAAAGTCATACACAACAAAAGAGAACTCTCTTTGGTAAAGGTTTTGAATACCCCATTATACCTTAGGGAGTTCTCTTTTGGTTTCCACAGTGTCTTATTTTATACCGGATTTATCTGAGTTTATTACGTGCCAGATGCCGGACGTGCATTTGACACTCTAACATCTCTATTTGAAAATGTACGTCCGTTTTCTGATATGACATCAGTTGTTTGACTCTTCCCAATGTGCATATCTCTGAAGCGTTCGGATATCAATATCTAACGATTCAGCCGCCTCACGGAGCGAGGCGTATTGCTCTACACGCTTTCGGGCAACTGCGCTTAAAATCTGATGTTGGTTCAAGTCTCTGATGTTGAGAAACTCCCCTTTTTCGCTCATCCCGGGTATGCCTGGAACTTGCAAACCGCTCCAAGATGCCGAGGACTGCGTCGAGAGTTCATGCATCATTGTGTGTTGAGTTTCCGGATGCAGTGTTTCCCATATTGCGTTTTGTGTCTCCAGAGGGAGTGTCCGCCATATAGAGATAAGAGTTTTGATGAACTCTGGATAGATATCCGGAAAATCTTTGGTTTCGAGTCTGTCAGTTGTTGCGAGTGCGACAGCCGCTTGAATGGTGCTCCTCAACTGACGGATGTTCCCAGGCCACGCCGCCTGCTCAAGGCGGATGAGTGCCTCTGGCGTAATCCCAGTAATATTTTTTCTATATTCGGCACTGAACTCATGAATAAAGGCTGAGACTAAAGGGGCGATGTCCTCAGGACGCTCGCGTAGCGGTGGGAGGTGGAACATCATCCCCTTGAGACGATAATAGAGATCCTCTCTGAACTCTTTTTCCGCAACGGCTTTCTCAATGTCTCGGTTCGTCGCGGCGATGATGTGGACGTCCACTGTCAACTGTTCATTCCCACCGAGGCGTGTGAATGTGGCTGTATCTAAGACGCGGAGTAACATTTTCTGTGCGTCCAAAGACATTTCTGGGGCTTCATCGAGAAAGAGGATGCCACCGTTTGCCATTTCAAACGCCCCTTGTCGCTGTCGGATTGCGCTTGTGAACGCTCCGGCTTCATGTCCGAAGAGTTCGCTTTGCAAAAGTTCAGCGGAGAATCGTCCACAGTTGATGGCAATGAAAGGTTTATCTCGTCGGGGACTGGTTTCGTGAATGTATCTTGCGATGCCTTCCTTACCGACACCGGTTTCGCCGGTAATGAAGAGTGGAATGTTTGATTTTACTATCTCCTGAGTTGTTTTGTAAATTATCTGCATCGATGCCGATGGCAGTTGTATGAATGCTGACTGCCGGTTCATAATGTGCTCCTTAAAGTATATTATTTAAATTAGGACGAAGAATATATTTAAGTTTGGGCAGTTTTAGTCCCTAAAAGCGAATCGCAGCACAGTGCGTCATTACCATGTGCAATCCTTATTTGGCTCATAGAAAGAATAACTGCGCGGTCCAAAACCGGTTTTCCATAGCACATTGTGGTTTTTCTCAGTTAACGCCAGATTCAATTTTTAGTTGACCTAATATCCGTGCCTTTGTAATAAATGTGAACACCAAGTGTTTTGGATTCGCATATAATGTCCAGCCCGCTTCAGGTATCCGACATTTTTGCCAAGACTTATCTGCTATTTTCCAAATTCACTTTAGTCGTCGGGTTCCTTCCATTGTGCGTATCTCTGTAGCGTTCGAATGTCAATATCTAACGATTTAGCTGCCTCGCGTAGAGAGGGATACTCCTTAATGCGCTTCTGGGCAACTGCGCGTAGGATTTGATTCTGGTTCATATCCCTGATATTGAGAAATTCTCCTGCTTCAACCATTTGTGGAATATGTAAGTTACGCCAAGATTCTGTCGTCTGTCTTGGAAATTCATGCCCAATTGTATGTTGTATCTCTAAAGGGAGTGTTTCCCATATCGCTTGGCGTGTCTCCAACGGGAATGTTTGCCATATAGAGATGAGTGCTTGGGCAAGTTCTGAGTAAGGATCCAAAAAATCTTTAGGTTCAAGTCGGTCGGTTGTTGTGAGGGCGACAGCCGCTTGAATGGTGCTCCTTAACTGACGGATGTTCCCGGGCCATGCCGCCTGCTCAAGACGAGTCAGTGCCTCTGACGTAATCCCTGTGATGTTCTTTCCGTATTCAGTACTGAATTCACTAATAAAGGTTGCAACTAAAGGGGCGATGTCCTCTGGACGCTCGCGTAGTGGCGGGATGTGAAACATCATCCCCTTGAGACGGTAGTAGAGATCCTCTCTGAACTCCTTTTCCGCAACGGCTTTCTCAATGTCTCGGTTCGTCGCGGCGATGATGTGGACATCCACCATTAACTGTTCATTCCCACCGAGGCGTGTGAATATGGCTGTATCCAAAACGCGGAGTAACATTTTCTGTGCGTCTAAGGACATTTCAGGAACTTCATCGAGGAAGAGGATGCCCCCATTTGCCATTTCAAACGCCCCTTGTCGTTGTCGGATTGCGCTTGTGAACGCTCCGGCTTCGTGTCCAAAGAGTTCGCTTTGCAAGAGTTCAGCGGAGAATCGTCCACAATTGATGGCAATGAAAGGTTTATCTCGTCGGGGACTGGTTTCGTGAATGTATCTTGCGATGCCTTCCTTGCCGACACCGGTTTCGCCAGTAATGAAAAACGGGATATTTGATTGGACAACTTGCTGAATTGTTTTATAAATCGTCTGCATCGGTACCGATGGCAATTGGATAAATACCGATTGTTGTTGCATAATGGCTCCTTTAACCCAGAAGCAGTCGTTCTTAGTTTATTAAGCAAATTTCGTGCCAATTCTTTTGATAAAATGCGACATTCTATGCTAAAATTTCAAACATGTTATTCATCCGGATACCTCTATGAACACAGGTAGGGCTTGGATTTGTCAAAGAAAACAGATCTGTCCATTTTTCCTTTAAGAAATTATGTAGTTGCGTGAATATAAGCGATTTAAGAGATTCCTTTCGTTATTGAGGCACAAAAATTGAGAAGTTCGGCACAGAAATTGTTGACTTCTCGATTTCTTCAAAAAATGTCATGTTGTAGAGTAAAAGGCGCGCAATTTCCCATTAAAACTCTAATTGCCGCTTAAACTGATTAAAGCGGATTACGTTGTTGAAAACCATATCGGGACAATTCTGTTTTCAATGTAAACCATTAAATTTTATCATCTCACTGTGGCTAATGGTAGGAAAGCAGGAATGAATCAAGATTAAGGCAATTACATACAACCGAGTGCAGCAGGTTTTGCAGGATATAACACATTTTATGCGTTGGAAATACTATTTTTGTGTATTAAGGATAGAAAGTAGCATGTAACAGGTCTTGTTGCTTTAATTTAAGGTAGTATTTTAGAAATGATAACGGAACGTCTACACCCCATTTGATAAATCTGGTGGTTTCTGACGGAGAGGTGGATACATACCTATGGCAGATCAGCGGATGTCTCAGAACGAATTCGCAGCGTACATCGCTCAGAGAATCAGGGCGGGTTATTCGCAATATCGGGTACCACAGTTGATTGCACTGAGTGGACCTGATTGTGCAGGGAAGTCAACTCTCGCTGTTGATGTGCGGGAACAGTTGAATCGTCTCGGTTTGGATATAACCTTGCTCTCAATAGATGCGTTTCTAATTCCGCGTTCTCTAAGGACCTCGAATGCGTCTGAACCTATTGCGTACTTTGAGAATGCTTTTGATTACGCTGCGCTCGTGCAGACCCTTGAGATTAACAGGAGCAGGTCATCTTCAGTTTCGGCAAACTCGCCGGACATTGTTCTTGTTGAAGGCGTGTTCCTACTACGTAGTGAACTATGTCATTGGTGGGATCTTACGATTTGGATAGACGTGGATACTTCTGTAATTATGGATCGGGCACTTAAGCGTGATAAGGAATACTTTGGTGATGAAGGTACTGTGCGGCATGTTTACCAAAATCGGTGCCTTCCAGCACAGGATTACCATATACGTCGGGATTCACCGAAGCAAAGTGCTGACATCACCGCCACGTTCGAGATGGAGTTGTGGACTGTACACGCCTCATTAGTAAAAAGGAGTTGAGACAATCAGAAATAGACACGAAATGAAGTAAAGAAAAGATTTGGGTAACTGCCAAATTCCGATTGGAATTGAGTAGAATCGTCGTTCTTAGGTCGTTTTCCGATGCTGAGGAAGCCGCCGACAGAGAGATGAATATCCTCGGCAACGTTGTATGCGATCTGTGGAGCGATCCAGGTCGATGGGTCAGATAGATTGAATAGAATTTGCCCACTGAAACTAATCAGCGGTGTCAGTTGATGGGTGAATCCGGGCGCGAGGTAGTGGACCCCCAACAAGTAGACACCACCGCGGGTGTACGCGGGTTTATCTAAATTGGTAAGTAAATTTTCAGGTTTCTTCGTGCCTGCTCCGTTGAAATGATATTCGATGAATGTGTAAGTCTCTCCACCGAAACTATAGTCGAAACCGACAGAGGTACGTAGGTAGTTGTTCAAGGTATCGGAATCATCGTTGAACGGTTCGGCAAATACGTAAGCCGTTTCCAGCCAAAATCCGGCACCCCGTATACCGCGTGCTATATCAAAACCGACAAGCAGATCTCTTTGAAATTCCAATAAGAGAATTGAGAAGTCTGTTTCTACGGCATTCAATTGCGTTCGGAGAAAGACAGCACTTTTATCAAACTTAAATTTGTTGCCGAAAATGTATCCTGTATCTATTTCTCCCATGACACCTATTGGGATACGGACCCGAATTGTATCTACACCAACACGGTCTTCAGTATCGAGTTGATCGTAGGTGTATGGAGCAATAATGTCGGTTGGGTTTATGATCCGGGCACTACCCCACGCTATTGCGTCTCGACCGATAGAGAAATCCGCGAAATCTGTGCTAAACTGAACAGAAGCGCGGTCGAGATTGTGATAGATGCCGACACTGCCGATTGATGCATCCTTGCTGGGGTAGATCGGTGAGTCCAGATCTGCAACTCGGTAGCGGGAGGAAGCGATACCAACGGCAATCGGAGACTGGGAAAAAAGTAAAGGGTCTTGAATCCGCGGCGTAAAGTCGTAGGCGAAATCAAATGAGAGCGAGTCTGCTGGCGCGTAAGAGAGGTTGAGACGCAGTCGATTAACGGCTACCCCCATCATGGGTGTGTCTGGAAACGGTGAATTGAATACGGTAGAAAAGTTTTTGTAGTAACCACCGATTTTGAGTTCAGCGTTGGTGTTTCCCGCAAATGATGTTATCATCAAACAGGTGATGAGGGTCAAAATTTTTCTCAATTTTCTAATTTACCTTGCGGTTCGGTGAGGTGAATTTGAACTTTCGGGCATCTTTCCGTATATCCGCCCTCCACTTCGTTACGGGCTACAGGTTTTGAATCTCGGTTAATCCTGGCGGAATGACCCTCAACAATCGGTGAGTTCGCTGACCACTGACAACTATTTTACCTCATCGCTGTCTATTTGCCCGTCGCGAAGCGTAATCAGGCGTTGTGCATTCTCCATTACCATCGGATCATGGGTTGAAAAGATGAAGGTCATGCCGGTTTCCTCGTTAAGGTGGCGCATCATCTCAAGGAGATCGGCACCTGTTTTCGAGTCGAGATTCGCTGTCGGTTCGTCAGCAAGAATGATCGCAGGTTCAGAGACCATGGCACGCGCGATAGCGACGCGTTGCTGCTGTCCACCTGAAAGCTGCGTCGGAGTCCGATCGGCAACGCCCTTTAATCCGACGACTTCGAGCATAGCCAAAACCCGCTCGTGACGCTCGGCTTTCGGGATGCCTGCCAGGAGCATGATGTATTCAACATTCTCCTCGACTGTTAGTACAGGAATCAGGTTGTAAGCCTGAAAGATGAATCCGATGTTATCCCGTCGAAAGTCAGAGAGTTCATTACCACTCATCTCTGATAGCACCTTACCGGCAAGCCATACTTTCCCTTCTGTCGGATTGTCCAACCCGGAAATGATGTTGAGAAAGGTCGTTTTGCCTGAACCAGAGGGACCTACCACCGCCGTGAATTCTCCCGATTGGATGGTTAAATCGATCCCGTTAAGAGCGTTGACGGGAATGCCATCTGCCGCATACACCTTTGTTACGCCTTCTGTGACGATAACATCTGTCTTCTGCATTTTCTAATTATTCCTTGCGGTTCGGTCAGGTGGGTTTGATACATAAAGTGTCTTTCCATTTGTCCGTTCTCCATTTCATTACGAACTATCCGCTTTGGCTTACCCAAGACAGCAGCCTGCAACTCATGTACGAACTATTCGATTCGGTCTACCCAAGACGGCAGCCTGCAACAACGGCGCAGGCGGATTTGATAAACGTGCTTCAAAATCCAAACGCACGTTGTTACTCCGCAAGGTAAAATTAAAAATCCGCAAGGTAAAATTAAAAACTTCGGCGCATTGCGTCTACGGGAACCATTTTCGCTACGTGTCGGGCAGGATACAGTCCGGCAATGATCGTAAAAATAAAAACCGATATAGGATAAACGATGAACTGTTGGACCTCCAGTACAGGATAGATGAACTCCTGAATCGTCACACCCATCATCTCAATACCCGTGTAATTAATGCCGACGCGCGTAAATACTGCTGTCAAAACAAAACCGAGGATTGCTCCCAAACCGATACTCACAACCGCTAAGGCACCGGCTTCAAACAAGACGACGCGCGCCATTCCAAAAGGGCGCGTGCCAACGGCGCGCAGGACACCAAACTCAAACATCCGTTCATACAGCGACATAAAAAGTGTGTTGATAATCCCAAAAACAACCACGCCAAACAATACAACCCCCATAATGTATTTACTGTAGGTCGTTATATCCAATATCGCTTTCAATTGCGACATCAATTCCGTCCAGCTTAAGGCTTCATTGCCGTGCTGGGAATAGGTATCCCAAAACGGTAACGTGGGGTCTTGGGCGTAAGAAACAGAGATAAATTTAATCGCGATTTCATGGACCCCGTTCCCGATAGCAAGCATCTCTTGCGCTTTTCCAATCCGAACGAACGCCATTCCGCTGTTCATCTCTTCACCGACAAAACGATAAATGCCGGACACTCGGAACATCTCTTGTGAGAGTTCTCCGCTTTCGGCTTGTGCTACCGTCACGACCACCCGGTCTCCAAGCTCGGTCTCAAGGATTTCAGCAAGTTTCGCACCGATAACAATGTCGCGGCTATTATTCCCTTCAAAGTAGGTGCCCTCTGTTATCGCATCATCAATTTGGGACAAGAATTTCTCTGTCGGCGGATGAATTCCAACAAGGTTAATCGCGCTGACATTCGCTGGAGATGTAATCATACTCGAAGCAAACGTCCTTTGCGTAAAATGCGCAACATTCTCTTCTTTCGCGAGACTTTCGGTCACCGATCCAAGTGCTTGAACTGTCAAGGATACCTCTTGCTCGTCTCGAAACCCTTCCCGATGGATCTGTGCCTCACCGAGGAAAGAAGCGGTCGCCGTCCGAATCATGTTCTCTCTCATTCCAATCATGAACGCATCGACGAAGATCAGGGCAGCCAAACCGATACTGATCGCTGTCGCGGCGATGAGAGTGCGGCGTTTATTCCGAAAGATATTTCGCCAAGCTAATTTTACTAAAATCAACCACATAGTTTTGGTAGTTTTCTGTTAGAGGTCCCTATGCACATCAATAGTCTCTTTAACTGATAACTGATAACTGACAACTGACAACTATTTTAATGTGTCCGCATGGCGTGCGCGGGCATGATTCGGGCGGCTTTTATCGCAGGGAACAGACTGACGATCATCGCCGACAACATAACAGTGATCCCCGGAATCATCAGACATCGGACGTTGACTTCAGCATACAACGTCGTGAATTTCATGCCGCCGTAGGTCATTTCCTCGGGATATGTGATGCCGTATATGGAGAGGAGATAATTGCCGAAAACCCCCAAGAGCGCGCCGACTGCGATACTGCCGATCGCAATGATAATTACTTCGGAGATGACCAGCCAGAAGATTTGTGTCGGCTTTGTTCCGACTGCCTTCAATACGCCGTATTCACGCGTCCGTTCCAGCACCGACATAAGCACCGTATTCAGCACCCCAATAGCCACAATAAGCATAATCACCCAACGACTAATGGCATCTCCTTGTTGATCGGCTTTCATGGCGCGATAAAAGGATTTGGCGACCACTTGCCAGGGGGCGACATCCAGCGTAGAATTATTCAAACGCGCTTCGATTGCGTCCGTAATTTTACCGACGTGATTGATATTTGAAACAATCACGACAATTTCGTGGATACGTCCCTCAAGCACAAACAATTCCTGAGCATCTTCGATGTGTAGATAACACGCGATTCGGTCTGTCACGTCGTCCCCACTCTCTGCGATTCCAACGATTTTATACACGTCATTTGCGATTGAACCGTCGGCACCCTGCGAAAAAATCACAATTTCACTGTCAATCTTCGCGGAAAGGACCTTCGCCAAACCTTTCCCAATCACTGCTTCATGCGAAGCGGTTTCTGCTAAGCCGCCGCCTTCAATCACTTTTTTGTCAAATCGGGTCGCTTGAATCTCTCGTGTCACATCAATGCCAACGATTTGCACGGCGGTACTCTTCTCACCGACTGAACCGAGTCCAGCGGCGTACATTCTCGGTGTCCATGCTTCAACACCTGTGGTGTTCTGAATTGCCTCACCGATGGTAGTAGCGTTGTCAATCGTCTCGTAGAGTGACGGCTTATCGAGGTATCCTTCACGATGCACTTGGATATGCCCGATACGATTTCGTGTGAACATGGAGATGATGTTCCCATACGCACCGTCGGACAAGCCGATAAATAGCGACGAGAGTGTGAAGCCGACAATCATTGCGAGGGCAGTAAGGATTGTCCGACGTTTCTGGCGGAAGATGTTACGAAACGCAATTTTAAATATCATGAGTTAGTGTGCATAGTAGTAAGCACACGCCGTGTGCCGTAACTCGCTTGCTGTATAATCTATCTTCTTCTCTGAAGGTTGCGACGGGTGAAGATTTTGTCGTCAACATCTGAATCAAACGTAGCGTTTGTCCATCGAACGACCGTCTTGTGTCCTTCCTTGTTTTGTGGAATCATTTCCATTACAGCGGGTGCGATTTTCTCACCAAAGCTTTTGATCTCTTTGAAATTCATAACCCGCATCAGGTTCCCTTTTTCGTCATAGAACCGCTGCCACACGGGTAGATAATCGCTGGCTCGCACAGCGGCAATAATCTTGCCCCAAACGATCGGGGAATCTTCTTTGGGCGTGAG
The DNA here is from genome assembly GCA_965208635.1 of Candidatus Poribacteria bacterium. Lineage (GTDB taxonomy): Bacteria > Poribacteria > WGA-4E > WGA-4E > WGA-3G > WGA-3G. The sequence goes on along the minus strand of OZ242349.1, from coordinate 776,688 downwards.
TTGGACATAGATATGGTCAGGAGATGCATCTTCAGGTGTGACGAACTGATAGGTATAATCATCAAGCATTGACGACTCCCTGACTAAGTCGTCATTCGTGAAATCCGATCCCATCCACGATCCCATCATCATGGACGGTGGGATCTTCATAACCTTGTTGGTTTTCGGCAGATAATTCCACATCTCATTGCCGATGCGCAGTGTCGCGACTCCTTGCTCTTTTTTCGGTGCCGTGATTCGGATGAAAGTTTTTTTCATTCCTTTTGTCCAGATTGTCATCGCGAGGGTGCGTTCCCAATGCGGCGTGACGATGTGCATCTCGATTTCAGCTTCGCTGGTTTCGCTACGGTAGAGTTGATCTATCTTTTTGATGATAGTTTCAACATCGGGCGTGGGTTCTTGGGCGGGTGCGAGAACGCAAAAGAAAAGCGTCGAGAGGAGAAAGGCGTGTGTCATCAAGTTCCGTGCTACTACCGGTATCCCATTTTGAGATTTTGCCATTTTTCTCTTCATCCTTTCCACATTCATCTTATATTTTTATTATATCACAAAATATCTTAAAGTGCCAGTTTTCAGATTTGCCGTAGGAGGGAACTCCGATTCCCGATTCTGACTCTTCCGTACCGCAAACTTTCCAGTTTGCGTCCTAAAACCACCACTCTCCTCAACCTACCTCTTCACTGACCGCTGATTGCTGACTGCTGATCGCTGTCTTGTAGGAGCGACCTCCTGGTCGCGATACCTCTCATAAAATCAACAGGAACCGAAAATCAATGCTTTTGACTTCTACGGATATTCAGTTGACATCTGTCTATTTGTATGGTATCATTACCCTCAAGATGTCTGCATTCTGGAGAAAGAAATGACAAAAAAACCTAATAAAGAACGTGCCGAGACATATTACAATCGCGGGTTGGCGCATAGTAAAAAAGGTGAGTTGGAATTTGCTATCGCCGACTATACCAAAGCGATAGAACTCAAGCCCGATTATGCCGATGCCTATTACAATCGCGGTGGGGCATTCTTACGTCTCGGAGAACGGGAAAAAGCAAAATTGGACCTGGCAGCTGCAAGGCATTTGGGGAGTGAGGACCTCGCCGCCTTAGATAAGATAATACAAGACCACGACCGCGCATGGAAAGTCCTCGGTAACTCATGAAATATTTGACAATTGAAGATATTCTGATTATTGCCGTGGGACATGTGGGTAACTATCAACTGCTAAATGAAAATCAGTTGCACTATTTGGTTGGTATAGTGGGTGAAAAATTTGGTGATACCGACCTATTTCCAACTGTGTTCCAAAAAGCTGCTGTGTATGCCCACCATATCATTACAGGACATATATTTCTTGACGGAAACAAGCGTATTGGCTTAACATGTGCGCTCCGGTTTTTAGAATTAAACGGCTATTCTCGTCGCCTCGACATTGACGATTCGATTATTGATCTTGGCTTTAAAATTGCGGATGGCACCATAACCGATATTGACGTGATTGCTGATCGTATACAATCATGGATTTTGTGACTGGCGGATGTTAATGTGGTGGTAAGACCGAAACCGAAATCTATCCTTCCAAGCCTTCTGTGGCATCAAGCAGGAAAAGCATTTTGTCCATTTTGCTTATCTTATTAATCCTCTAATCTTGTAAATCCTGATTCTGACAATTAACACCCTATATTCCTCGGATAAGCTTTGATTCATTTCACATACCGCTCCGCTGGAGCGGGACTTAAAGCCATTCACGCGCTATAGACATACCGCTCCGCTGGAGCGAGGGAGGGAAAACTCATAAGAAGTATGTGGATACCTATTATATCAAAATTGATTTGACAAAATTCCATGTAAAATGATAAACTGACTTCAAACAAGGGAACCTGAAAACTATGCCCTTAGTTCTTAAAGATGAATGAAAGGAAGCAATATGGCATCACAAGATGAACTAAAATCAATGCTAAACGCACCCATTGGCTTAGCACCGAACACTTATCTGCATTTCTACAATGGTGGGAAACTCCGTGCTGAGTTTATGGGTGAACCCGATCCGAAAGATGATTATTACTCCGAAGAATGGATCTTTTCCACAAACCGGGCAATCACGCCCGGCAGAGAGAATCCACCCGATAAAGGACTCAGTCGCATCCAACTCCGAAGTGGTGAGGTCGTCCTGCTGAAAGCACTGCTGGACGCATTTCCAGAGGAAACACTCGGTAGCGCACACGTTGACAAATATGGTACTGAATTAGGTGTGCTTCTCAAGATATTTGATGTCGGTGAGGGGGCACATATCCCTATCCATTGGCATCCAAACCCCGATTTCTCGCAAAAACACCTCAATTCTCCCTTCGGCAAGAACGAGGCATGGATCCTCATCGGCACACGTCCCGGCGCGAAGGCATGGATAGGCTGGAAGGAAGCGATAGACAAGGCGGAGTTCCGTCGTCTGATGGAAGCACAAGATGTGCCAACACTACGAAGTCTGATGCACGTTGTTGAACCGAAGGTTGGGGAAGTCTATTTTTTACGGACTCCAATTGTCCATTCACTGGGGACAGGACTCTGTGTTCTCGAACCACAAGAACCTACCGACTGGAACATCCTTGCCGAATGGGAAGGCTTTCCGTTTGAAAGAGACGATGGACATCTCGGTCTCGGATGGGATCTCGCTGTAGATGCCGCTGAGTTTGATAAATTAGAGTTGGATTATCTTAACAACTACATCCGACGCACGCCAGAACTCGTCCGAGCGGAAGGGGATAACCGAGAAGATCGGATCGTGCCAGAGGAAGCCTCGAAATTCTTTGGATGCTCACGTCTAACAGTGAATTCGACGCTCAGTATGCCAGCAGACCAAGGTTTTTACGCACTTGTGACTCTGGGCGGTGAAGGTGTGCTGCGTGGGGATTTTGAAGATGTCCCACTCAAACGCGGCAAATCTGTCTTTATCCCACGATGCTTGTCCAGTTACGTCATCGTTAGCACTGGCGATACACCAATGGAGATTATCTGTTGTTATCCACCGAGTCTTTAAAAGAAATGGTGATACGCCGTATGCCGTGACAAGAGGTAGTAGTTCCGTGTGATGTAACAGAAGCAAGTACACTGTGTGACACAATGGCAGCACGCAATGTTGGATTTTAAACCCCCTAAACCAAATACAACCGTCATTCAGATTGCGAAAGCACTTGTCCCGCTTATTAACCGCATGTTTTTGAAGGGGTTAACGCTGGATATAGATGCGGAATCCATTGCTCGTCTAAAAAAAGTAGATGGACATCCTACTGTATTAGCCCCAAACCACGCGGCGCGCGCGGACCCTGCTGTTATGTTTTTCTTGTCTAAACGGCTTTCTCAGCAGTACTACTACATGACTGCACGGGAGACCTACGGCAAAGGAAAATTCGATGGCTTACGCGGTTTTCTGATGCAACGGTTCGGGGCGTATTCCATCGTACGTGGCACCGTGGACCGGAACGCATTCCGCACAACGCGGGATCTCCTGTCGAAAGGCAACTCGTCCCTGGTTATCTTCGCGGAAGGGGAAATCTCACGGCAGAATGATACCGTCATGCGCTTTGAGAGAGGTATTGTTCAGCTCTGCTTCTGGGCTTTGGACGATATGGTAAAAGCGGGAGTTGATAAACCGCTTTATGTTGTCCCGATTGGGATTAAATACCATTATCCACAGGATATGTGGGACGACATTGATGCCGCTCTCACGGAATTGGAGCGGAACATTCTCCCACCAGCGGATCAAACGCCGATTGAACGCTATGAACGGTTACGGCGTATCGGTATGGCGGTATTCAAAACGCTTGCGGCTGAATATCAATATAAAGTCGATGAGACCGTGCCGCTTGATGTACACATCCAAAAGATGAAAGAGCAGATCTTGTCCCATGCTGAACAGATTATGGGCATCCACTCTGAAACCGATGTGCTCACACGGGTACGAGCGTTGAAAAATTTAGTCGATGCCGAAGTCTATAAAGACATTGAGCCGATGACGGAGTACGAACAGAAGATACATGAAGAACTGCTCCAGAAATTCCAACGATTCTATCCCGATCTGGAGCGGTTAATCAATTTTATAGCGATTTCAGATGGGTATGTCGCAGAAGAACCTTCACCGGAGCGGTTTCTTGAAGTGATTGTTCGTCTGGAGAGAGAAGTCTTTGGTACGTCAAAAATGCGGGGACCGCGGGTCGCATCCGTCCGTGTTGGTGAACCTAAGAATCTCCGTGAATCTTACGATACCTACAAGGCACAGAAAAGAGGAACGGTAGAGCAAATGACCCTTGAACTTGAAACAGCCGTTCAGACCTTGGTCACGGGTGTATCCTAATTATGCTTTACCTGAGAAGTACGGTAAGTAACCGTAAGGCACATTTTTCTAACTATGGGACGCTGGACGCCATTCCATTCCATTTCATGGCGGTTTTCGGTTAATTCCAACCTGCCCCAAGTGCTCAAAGGTTACTAACTTCACCAGAAACCGTTGTGGAACGAAGTGGAACAACGTCCATATTCAATAGTTTAAAAATTGGAGAAAAACATGGCAAAAAAATTGTCGATTGGAAGTTGGGCGTATGCGTTTGGCCCCTATGAAGATAATCCTATTCCGTTTGATACTGTCGTCAAGACGCTCAGCGAGCTTGAATTCGATGGTATTGAAATTGGGGCGTTTAAACCGCATATTGACATTAACGATTATCCGATGAAAAGCGACCGCGATGCCGTTAAAGGATTAATCTCCTACTACGGCTTGGAAGTCTCTGGGTTAGCTGCTGATTTTTGGTCGCATCCGGGTCCCGCTACGGACGAGGGGCAAGAGGACGATAGATACTACAAGTTGTTCAAAGAGAGTCTCCAACTCGCCCTGGATCTCGGATCGCCTGCGATTCGTGTGGATACAGTGGATGATCCCGAAGCAGGAATTCCTGGCATTGAGCCTGAGAAAGCCTGGGATCGAATCGTCTCCACCTGGAGACGCTGTGCACAAGTCGCTGAGGACCACGGCGTGTTGATGCTCTGGGAATTTGAACCCGGATTCATGTTCAACAAACCCAGCGACATTGTCAATATGCCACAGGCAGTGGGTCATTCCAATTTCAAGGTGATGTTTGATACCTGTCATGCACAAATGTGCGCGGTTGTCGGTGCCCGGCAGCCCGGAGAGCAGGAGACCCTCGGCGATAATGGAGTCATTGACCTTGCACGTCAGTTAAAAGGACAGATCGGTCACTTCCACCTCATCGATTCCGACAATACGCTCCATGGCGATGAAACAAGCACCCACGCACCTTTCGGGGATGGTGTTCTGGACTTCGACGCGATTATTCCAGTCATCATGGATGAGACGGGGTACGACGGTGATTGGTTCTCTATCGATCTCTGTTTCTGGCCCAACGCGTGGGATGTCACGGAAGACGCAAAGAAATTCCTGACCCCGTATTTAGAAAGGTATTAAAGGGTTATCGGCTATCGGTTGTCAGTCATCAGTTAAAGAGTAGTTTGTAACAATTCTCCCATAACTTGGTGTATTCCAGAAGGAGTGAATTGTTACAAGTTTACCTCTTAACCGACAACCGGCAACTGACAACTGATAACTATTAAAAAATGCTTAATCTGCGTTCATTAGATCCCCTAATCGACTTGGCGTTTGAAGAAGATATCGGTATCGGTGATATAACAACGGAAGCAACAGTGCCACCCACACAGGAGGGTGTCGGAACCCTACTGGCTAAGAGTGACGGCATTGTCGCAGGATTACCAGTCGCCGAACGAGTCTTCGCAAAATTAGATGAGACAGTGTTATTTCGTGCGCTCGTCAATGATGGAGAGACTGTGAAGGTAGGTACGCCGATTGCCGAGGTCCAAGGAAGTGCGAAAACCATTCTGATGGGTGAACGGACGGCTCTTAATTTCCTGCAGCGGCTCTCCGGTATAGCGACACTCACTGCACAATTTGTTACAGCAGTCGCCGACTATGATACCAAAATAGTGGATACCCGGAAGACTGCAGCCGGATGGCGGGCGGTTCAGAAATATGCCGTGCATGTCGGTGGCGCGCAAAATCATCGCTTTGGGTTGTACGATGGTGTATTAATTAAGGATAACCACATCGTCGCCGCCGGGGGTATTGCTAACGCTGTGCAGCGGGCACGACAGGTTGTTCCACATACTGCCAAGATTGAGGTCGAAGTTGAAACCCTTGATCAGGTCGACGAAGCACTAAAAGCAGGAGCAGACATCTTACTCCTTGATAACATGTCTCCCAGCATGATGAAGAGCGTTGTGCATGAAGTGGGAGATCTTGCAGTGACGGAAGCCTCCGGTGGTATTACACTGGAGCAGGTCACAACTGTCGCTGCAACCGGCGTAAATCTCATCTCTGTTGGGGCGTTGACACACTCAGCGATGCCGATGGATATTAGTCTGACGCTGACACTCATTGCTGGATAAGGGATTTTCTAACTGTGGAACTCTGGGGACCATTCCGTGTCATGGTAGTTTTCGGTGAAGTCAAAACCCTTTGATTCCCCAGAGTAGAATTAACCCAAAACCGTTGCGTATTGTCCCGCAAGCCCACACGCGGCTTGCGCATGGAGCAACGCCCAGAGTTAATAGTTTAAAGTGGGAAGGAGATTTCGCTCGTAATGCAGGAATTCTTGAGCCGCGAAAACGTGGCTCGCGGTACGTTTTTCTTTCTGCTGTGCACATTCGCTGGGTTATTCCTAAGTTTTCTGTGGGGTGGTACGCAAGGTATAGAGCAAGTTTTTCGCGAGATGCAGGTTGAGATGCTGCTGGGTGCGTGTCTGTGTATGTTCGTGGATTGGGTGTTCGGGGCACTCCGCTTCCATATTTTTATTCGGATAGTCAAACCAGACATCAGGTTCTGGGACAGTCTGCGTGCAAACTTGGCAACGCTCTGTGTTTCCTGTATTACACCGTTTCAGACCGGCGGAGTGGGACACCTCTATATTTACGAGCGAGCAGGTGTGCCGTTGTCAGGAGCAATAACATCAGGCATCATCTGTTTTCTCTCCACTATAACCACACTCATTTTCTTTGCAGTTGGTATCGCATGGTTAGATCCCCCTTTTTTACCGAAAGGTGCTACGTGGTTGAGTTTATTCAGTTGTGTGATGTTCAGCCTGGCATTTATAGGATTTCTGTTACTGCTTTTCAAGCCAGAGTTTGTTTTTCGTTTTTTTTATTGGCTCTGCAATGTTACGCAGCGAAGGTTTACTCGTCTTACTCCTATTCTTGAGCGTGCTACTTCGAAAGTCGAAGAGCTTGTTATTGAGCATAAATCGTTTGCAGTAATGTTCTTACGTTCCCATAAATGGACTTGTGCGTTCAGTGTACTCTTAACCTGCGGTTTTTTCGGAGCACGGATCGTTGGCAGTTACATAGTTCTGAAAGCACTCAATGGAGATGCTACCCTATGGGAACTTAGTGTCGTTGGATTGCTGCTAAATTTCGTCGTGCTCTTCGCACCAAGCCCTGGTGCCAGTGGGGTTGCAGAGGTAGTAACCGTCGGGCTGATGGAAAATTTGATTTCCAAGGAATTGATACCTCTCTATGTGTTGCTGACACGATTCTTCGCTATTTATTGTGCTGTTGTTGTTGGCGGTATTGTCATTAGTTCACAATTAGCAAAGGATTTTAGAAAGCGCAAAAGGACTTTTTAATAATTCCTTGCGGTTCGGTGAGGTGGGTTGGCTGAACGACGATCCCTGTCGTATATCTGCCCTCCACTACTTAAGGGCTGCGGGATCCCTGTAAAGCACCCCAGCGGAGTGCTACGTCTATAGTATCAGGACTTACGCAATTTTGACCATAGCACGGTCTATTCAATTACGATCTGTTAAAAACCTCGTACCTGCAACGGCACAAACTAACAGTTTATGCTACAAAAGAGCAGCGTGCGTAAGTGCTAAGGATATAACATTTGTCAGAAACCGATTTTTTGATAAAAAAAAGGAGAATTATGGAAACTACCACATTTGAAAAAATTGAACCCGCAACAACGAAACTGGGTTGGATTGGGACCGGTGTCATGGGACGGTGGATGTGTCAACATCTGATGGATCTGGGATATGGGATGACGGTCTATAACCGAACGAAATCAAAGGCTGACCCGTTACTGGAAGCAGGCGCGGCGTGGGCAGATTCACCGAGCGACGTGGCAGCCACCGCCGATATTATCTTCACGATTGTTGGATTTCCACCCGATGTCCGAGAAGTCTACCTCGGTGACAGCGGTATCTTAAATGGAGCGAAACCCGGAAGTATCATCGTTGACATGACGACGACGGAACCCTCTCTCGCCCAAGAAATTTACGCTGCTGCGCAGGCACAGGATGTTTCATCCATCGATGCCCCTGTTTCAGGCGGCGATGTTGGAGCGCGAGAGGCGCGCCTTTCCATCATGGTGGGAGGCGACGAGGCGGCTGTCCAAGCCGTTATGCCGCTCTTCGAGGCGATGGGGGGAAACATCGTCCACCAAGGTGGCGCAGGTGCCGGGCAACACACCAAAATGTGTAATCAGATTACAATTTCGGGAACAATGATCGGGGTCTGCGAAGGGTTAATTTACGGCTACAGAGCTGGATTGGATTTAGAGACGATGCTGTCATCGATTAGTGGAGGGGCAGCTGCTTGCTGGTCTCTCGACAATTTGGCACCACGGCTTCTCCAGCGGAACTTCGATCCTGGCTTCTTTGTGGAGCATTTTATCAAAGATATGAGTATCGCTTTGGACGAGGCGCGCAAAATGAACCTAAGTCTACCTGGACTCGCGTTAGTGCATCAGCTTTACACGGCAGTACAAGCGCAAGGGCATGGCAGGTTAGGCACCCAAGCTCTGATGCTGGCATTGGAGCAGATGTCCGGTGTGGAAGTCAACTAAAGGTTAGTACGTTGTAATAATGCCCTCGCTGGTGTGGTGTTTTTGCGAATCAACGCTGGATTTAGCCTTTAAATAGGCTAAATCCGTCGCGCCAGAACGGATGCGCGTGTGGCATCCGAGGACAACATGTGGACTTGCGGGACAATGTATTACATTTGCGCGTGTTGCCTCGCAGTGAGAGTCAGCGGGGTGTTTCCCTTAGAAACCACACCAGCGAAGTACAGGCATAGTGGAGCAACTACAATCCTCTTATGCTGAGGCGGGATCCAAGCGCATCGGCATGATGAGAGAAACATAGTTATCATCGTCTACCGGTTTAATAAGAACCGGATTCAACTCCCCTGAAAATTCTATGGACAGGGACTCCGTTTCGATGTGAGACAGTGCTTCTATCAATAACCGAGCATCGAAACCGATCCTTACGCTTCCGGTGCTTGACTCCACAGGCAACGTCTCGTGCGCTTCCCCTAATTCCGGGGTCTTCGCGGAGACCTGAACTTGTTCTGGATCGATCTCTAAGCAGATCGAATAGTTCTTCGGATTTGACAGTAGGGCGACCCGCCGCGTCGCACTTAAGATTCCATCTTTTGAAATGGCTGCCTTGCCCTCGGTCGATTCGGGAATGATTTTCTCATATTTCGGATACTCACCCTCTACAAGTCGCGTCGTTAGGGTCGCGTTTCCATCGGTAAAGAGGATTTGGTTTTCAAAAACTGAAACGCTGATCTCACCAGCATCGGCGAAAGTTCGCGCAATCTCGCGAACGGCTTTCAATGGAACGATGAATCCATTGGCTTCCCCCGGCGCGGTGAGCGGCTCGCAGCGTGCCAGTGCCAGACGTTTTCCATCCGTGGCAACTACCTCAGTCCCGTGCTCAAGAAAATTGAAATAGAGCCCATTTAGAAAGTAACGAACTTCTTCTGTAGATGCGGCGAACTCCGTTTTCTGAAGGACATCGCGCAATGTCTCTCCACCAATCTTCAATGCCGCCCCTTCGATTGAGGGAAGTTGTGGGAATTCTTCATCAGGCAGTCCGATGATTTTGTAGACACCTTCTCCACAGGTAATTTCAACCCGGTCGTTTGCTGTCGTTGCTAAGTGTATCGGTTTATCCGCAGGTAACTCCTTGACAATATCTCCTAACTTTTTAGCGGAGACAGTGATTGCCCCCTCCTCTGTGATTGTACCTTCAACCTTCATTCTAATGCCGACTTCCAAATCCGTTGCCATGCACTCGATAGTGCCTCCGGTGGCATTGATGAGGACATTTGAGAGAATTGGTAAGGTAGTGCGTCCACTTGCGACCCCTTGCAGTACCTGTAAGGAGTCCAAGAGATCATCCCTTTCAAACGTTAATTCCATTCTAAGATCTCCTTCCTAAGTTATGGCATGAAAAACACACGTAAAAGTCAATAATTTTCTTGGGTTATGCTGTAGATGTGATCCCCTGCTTAAAATTTGGGGATGATCCCAGCAATTATTTTGTCTTTATATTAAATAAAATTGTGATGGCATCAGTGATAAACAGGGAAATATTGCTTGGAGAAAACATACCCGTCTCATAAATATTATAAGGAACATTCGCCGAATTTGTTTTGAAAGAAAAACCTTGACAAACTCCTATATCCAGTATAACATATTTAGCGAATATAACAAAGGAAAATTTGCTTAAACACGGGCTCGCACTTTGCGCTTTTCGATTGCTGACGCACTCTACAATGCCCTGTCCACTCTACAACTCAAGTTCTCCTAACCAAGATAGATATTAGAGCGATTTAGTTTCAGGGTGTCCTGGTCGAGAAAGAAATGAAATCGCTGCCATTTTTCTCCTGAGAATATGAATATTACAGACTCGCACGCCTCGCAGACAATCGCGAAACGGGCAGTGCTGATTGGTACTGTCTTGATTATCGCTAATAGTTACTGGATTGCCTATGTCGAGATGATTTGGCATACCGCACATCTGACAACGGTGGCAATGTCGGTCAATGTCATGTTTGGCATTATAGCGATGACGTTTCTGAACATGATCGTACGGCGTATCTTTCCACGCGTCGCCTTACAGCCGCGCGATCTACTTGTCGTTTTTAGCATGCTCGCTGTGGGCAGTGCTTTTTCAGGACATGACTGTATTCCACGTCTAATGGGACTCATCCCGTACGCTTTTCGCTTCGCCACACCCGAAAATGATTGGGAGGCACTGCTCTTTCATTACCTTCCCGAATGGCTTGTGGTGAAAGATCCAAAAGCAGTCAACGACTTCTATGAAGGCAAGGTCAACTTTTTTACAGAGGGTTATGTTCAGCATTGGATCGTCCCGATTCTCTCTTGGTCGGTGGTTATTTTCCTGTTAATGCTAATCTTTTTATGCTTGACCTCTCTTATTCGCAAACAGTGGATAGAAAATGAGAAACTTGCATATCCGATTATTCAGATTCCACTTGAGATTACGACCAACCGGCGTATCTTCACAAATCGCTTGCTCTGGCTCGGCTTCGGAATCGCCATGGGCATCAACCTACTCAATGGGTTGCAGTTCTTTTACCCTGTTCTCCCGGAAATTCCTGTCCGAAAATACAACCTCAACGTCTACTTCACGCAGAAACCGTGGATTGCAATGGGCAGTACGCCGCTTAGGTTTCATCCGTACATAATTGGCTTCTCGTTTATTTTACCTTTGGATTTGGCGTTTTCATGTACCTTTTTCTATTTCCTGAAGAAAGTACAATTGCTATTTGGAAGTGCTGTAGGCGTTTCAGCGTTGCCGGGCTATCCATTTTTGGGTGAACAAGGTGCCGGGGCACTGCTCGCACTGCTTGCGATTGCTTGTTGGAATGCCCGAAAACATTTTTCCATTGTGTTGTCACAGGTAATCCGACCCGATCGAGAGGCATCCCGAACAGAGGCAATCTCGCATCGTACGGCTATTATTACGTTAGGGATATGTCTGCTGTTATTAGCGATTTTTTGTGTCCGTAGTGGGATGACGCTCTGGGCGTTTGCGATTTTTATCGTCGTCTATCTAATGATTGTGGTGGGTTTAACCCGAATGCGTGCGGAATTAGGTCCGCCGATCCATGCGATTGGGTATCTCACACCGCAATATATGATCATTTCACTGCTTGGCACGCGACGCCTGCGGGCGGGCAATCTGACAATGCTGTCGTTGATGAATTGGTTGAGTGGTGCGAGTTATGCCTCCTTTCGGACACATCCGATGCCAGATCAACTTGAGGCGTTTAAACTCGCAGAGCGGACCGGTATCCGAAGCCGAACCATGTTCGGCGTGTTAGTCATTGCGAGTCTTGTTGGCATCCTATCAAGTTTAATTCTCTATCCGTATGCGATTTATAGTGAGGGAGTGGCGGCAGGTTCGGAACAAATTCATGCCGGTGGCGCGGATACATACAATTTTCTTTCTTCGTGGTTAGTGAATCCGAAGCCGACGGATTGGCTCGCGACCTCGGTGCTCGGATTAGCCTTCGCTGCGAATGTGGGTATCATCTTTCTGCGCTCGCGTTTTGTGTGGTGTCCGTTGCATCCAGCGGGATATGTGATCGGCGTTGCTCCGGGAACAACGGATGTCATCTGGTTTCCGCTGTTTCTGGCGATGGTAGCAAAGTGGGTTATCTTGCGGCACGGCGGTATCAACGCATATCGAAAAGCGATACCGTTCTTCATCGGACTGGTGTTAGGTGAAGCATTGATGGGGTGTTTTTGGCCCCTGTTAAGTCTTGTGTTGAGATCGGCAGTGTATAGTTGGATTTAAGTTTGTCGTGTCGGAATAATCGCGAATTTAACACCAATTTTTTCTTGACATTCAATGAATTCTGTGCTATTATTTTAAATAATATATCCTATTTTTCAGACATATCGGTGACATCTCTTCTCGCCGACTGTCCACTACTTTATCAACAATATGATCGAAGTTAGAGAACTCACAAAATCGTATGGTACGACGGTTGCTGTCGACCAAGTTTCATTTGACGCACATGCTGGCGAAGTGTTAGGCTTCCTCGGTCCGAACGGTGCAGGAAAGACGACTACAATGCGTATTCTCACCTGTTATCTTTCTGCTGATGCAGGGAGTGCCACCGTTGCGGGATATGATGTATTCGAGGAATCTGTTGAAGTCAGGAAACAAATTGGTTATCTTCCTGAGAGTGCTCCGCTTTATGCCGATATGGGTGTCATTGAATACCTCAACTTTATGACACAGGTGCGGAACCTCCCCAAAAGTGAAAGAAAAGAGCGGATTCGGGCGGTTATCGACATCTGTGGACTTGAAGACGTTATTCAAAAGGACATCGGTGAACTCTCGAAAGGCTATCGTCAGCGTGTCGGTTTGGCGCAAAGCCTCATCCACGATCCACCTATCCTGATTTTAGATGAACCTACCTCTGGATTGGATCCCAGCCAAATCATTGAGATCCGTAACTTAATCAAGAACATCGGGCAGGAGAAACTGGTGCTTTTCAGCACGCACATTTTGCCTGAAGTCTCTGCGACCTGTAGCCGAATCCTAATCATCAACAACGGAAAGATTGTCGCAAATGGGACACCCGAGGAACTTGCGAGTCAGGAGAGAGGCGAAGAAATTGTCCACATTACCATCCGAGGTTCACAAGAATCAATTGAGGCACAGCTCAACGAATTGGATTTCGTCTCGCAGTGGAATCGTGTTGACACAGACAACGGTATCGTGGGCTATCAGATACACGCCTCTCAGGGCAGTGATGCCGCAGAAGCACTTTTTCATGTCGTTGTGAAGAATGGATGGAGTCTCACAGAACTCCGTCAAGAATCCGTAGACTTAGAGGATGTCTTCCTTAATTTGACGGACAAGGAGCAGGCATAGCGGAATAGCAGTCAGCGGTCAGTCGTCGGAAACCATCAGCATAAGAGATTTGTAGCGATAACCAAAAGCATTCCCACCCTAAGTATCTGAAAGCCGATGCCTGATAGCCGATAGCCGTTACAAAAGATTATGACGAACATTACAGCTATCCTCAAAAAGGAATTTAGAAGTTATTTCAATTCACCCATCGCGTATATTTTTATCACCTTCTTCCTCGGTATCTCCGCATGGCTCTTCTTCAGAGGTTTTTTTCTCGTTAACCAAGCTGAAATGCGCGGTTTTTTTGGATTGATGCCGTGGATTTTCCTGTTTTTTATCCCCGCTGTTACGATGAAACTCTGGGCTGAAGAAAAAAAACTCGGCACAGTAGAAATCCTAATGACGCTCCCTATTCGGGATTATGAAGTCGTCATCGGAAAATACTTAGCAAGTTTTGCCCTCCTGACTGTAACAGTGTTACTCTCACTCGTTCTTCCGCTTTCAGTCATGTACTTAGGGAATCCGGATGGTGGGACACTCATCGGAGGATACATTGGACTCCTACTGATGGGCGGGGCATATATAGCCGTTGGGCTTTTCGCCTCAACTTTGACTGAGAATCAGATTGTCGCCTTTATTTTTGGAATTACTGCCTGTTTTGTGTTGCTTATCATCGGTGAGGATATCGTGCTTTTCAATGCACCGAATTGGTTGTTCCCGATTTTCAGTTATCTGGGTCTCGGTGCACATTATAGCAGTATTCTTCGAGGTGTTCTTGATTCTCGCGATATTATCTATTATCTGTCGCTAATCGGTTTCTTTCTCTATCTAAGCACATTGTCGGTTGAGAGCCGCAAATGGCGTTAAGAAAGGAGTAAGCTGTTTTGGTTAATAAACGAATCAAATACGGTGGTAACACCCTCGCTTTTGTAGCAATCATCTTCGGTATCCTTGTGCTGATTAATTTCTTGTCAACGCGTCGCTTTATTCGCGCCGATCTCACCGAGGACAAGCGTTATACTATCTCAAAAGCAACGAAGAATGTGCTCGACACGTTAGATGATATTGTGACGATCACCACCTACTTTTCCACAAATCCGGCGGAAGTCGCACAAATCCGCCGCGATGTTAGGGACGTGCTGGACGAGTACAACGCGTTCTCTAAGAGACTCCAGATCGATTTTGTGAATCCTGCTGATTTCGACGATGGACAGAAACAGGAACTCCGTTTCAAGGGTATCCCGGAAGTCCAAATCAATGTCGTGAAGAAGGATAAAGCGGAAATTGCGAACGTCTACATGGGGATCTCTATTGGCTATAGTGGCAAAGAAGAAATCTTACCAGTTGTGCGATCAACCGCTAATTTGGAGTACGAGCTGACTTCCACTATTCTCAAGGTTACCACCAAAGAAGCGAAGACGGTAGGGTTTTTGACCGGACACGGCGAATTCGATGTCAACGATCAAAACCATCAACAGGTCCGCCAACTTTTGGATAAAACTGCCCAAGGGCAATATAATCTTTCCTCTGTCAGTCTGCAAGATGGAAAAGCCGTTGACGATAGCATCGCGACTTTGGTTGTCGCTGGTGTCCAGCAACCGTTGACGGAACGCGCTAAATATGAAATTGATCAGTTCATCATGCGTGGCGGGCGGGCGATCTTCTTAGTTGATCCTATTCAACTACAACCCGGTACGTTGCAAGCGGCACCGTTGAGTACCGGTCTGAACGACCTTTTGGAACATTACGGTGCAAAACTCGGGAACAATCTCTTGCTTGATGCCAGATACCACGATACAGCGCGGTTCCAACAAGGATTTATGACCGTTATTCAGCCGTATCCCTATTTCGTCAAAATTGTAAAGCCGAATTTCTCAATGGAACACAGCATCACCAACCAGTTGGAGGTGCTGACATTACCGTGGACGAGTTCTTTAGAGATGGTGACAAAAGAAGGTATCACAGCAGTACCGTTGGCAAAAACGAGTGAAGCAGGACGAAGTATTCAAGGCTATTACAACCTGATGCCGAATGCTCCGATTCCGCCTAATGCTGAGTCACAAGCCTATACGGTTGCTGTCGCCTTGGAAGGTAAGTTCAAGAGTTTCTATGCTGATAAAGAGATTCCCTCGGTCCCATCCCCCGCAAGTGCTGATCCTACACAGGAAAGTGAAGCACCTGCCCCGGTGCCAGATGCTGAGACGCGAGTCACCAAAACTGAGAGTGAACAGACCCAAATTGTTGTGGTAGGCACGGCGCAATTTCTCACACAACTCCGTCCCGATGGAGTCAACTTTTTCTTAAATACCGTCGACTGGCTGACCCTTGGTGATGCACTCATCGGTATTCGCTCACACACCATTACGGATCGACCCTTGCGTGAAGTTTCTGAAATTGAGAAAAACTTTATTAAGTACCTATGTATTGTGGGTGTTCCACTCATAGTTGTTGTCTTTGGACTCCTCCGATACTTCCTGAAAAGACGGGCAAAAAGATTCGTGGAGACCTATGGATCTGTGTAATTTGTGTTTTAAACTTCTTGGTTTATTCCAACCGCTCTAGGGTTCAATGGTTTCTGAGTTCACCGAGAACCGTTGCGTAATGTAATGGAGCAACGCCCAGGAGTCATAAATTAAAAAATGAAAACGAAACAACTCCTTATTTTAGCTGCTATTTTTGTCGTTTTGGCAATCGTTATCCTGCTTTTCGAGAACCCCTTTGGGCAGAGCGAATACGAAAAGAAGGTTGAGACAGCAACGCCCCTGTTCCCGAACTTCAATGAGGAGCAGGTTATGAAAATAGAAATCACCGCTACTGACGAGACGACAACGCTTTCAAAACAGAATGACAGTTGGGTAGTAGCTTCTATGGACAACTATCCTGCGGATGGTGAAGGCGTAACAGAATTGCTATCCAAGGTGACCGAATTTAAAAATACACAGCGTGTCTCCAATAACCCAGAAAAACAGGCAGAATTTGAAGTAGATAGCACGGGTGTTGAAGCGAAATTAATCGATGCAAACGGTAAAGTGTTAGCACATCTATTTGTAGGGAAAACAACCCCCGGTTTTCTAAGCAGTTACGTGCGTCCTGCTGATTCTAATGACGTTTATATCGCACAAGGGTATCTCCAATCTGTTTTTGACAAGGGCACACGTACGTGGAAAGATCGGACTATCTTCAGTTTTAACAAAGGGATTGTCACGCAGCTTAACATCATTTCACCGGAGGAGACCGTCGAACTGCGTCTCGATGCAGAAGGGGCATGGCAGATGATTAAGCCTGTCACCGCTGCCGCCAAAGCAACAGAGGTTGACGCGCTTTTGACAGCTTTCAGTGAGTTGGATACAGACGATTTCGCTGAGGCGAGAGATGCACTTACTGAATATGAGTTAGACGCACCACAATCTACCATTTCTGCTGTACTCAACGATGGCACAACGGCAACCCTGCACGTTGGGAAAGAGGAGGAGGGTAAACTTTACGTCAAGCGCGACGATAAAGATACTGTCTTCAGGCTCTTCAAGTCGAATGTAGATAGGTTAATAAAGAGATCCGATACGCTCAAGGCAGAGGAGCCACCAATAGAAGTTGAAACTGAATGAGGGAGATTCACTGTGAAGAGATTAAAATTTCTATCTTTCGGAGTTAGTGTTTTGCTCGCTATAACTCTCATTGGATGCGAGCCACAAATCATAGGACCTTTACTTCAATCGCAGGAGAGTGGGAAAATCCACGTGACAGGAAGTGGTTCAGTTGTCGGTGAACCCGATATAGCAACCTTAAATTTAGGTGTGTCTGTCGAGAAAAAGACGGTTGCGGAGGCACGAGAGGCAGCTGCTGTCGCAATGACAGCGGTGGTTGCGTCTTTGAAAGCCAATGACATCGCTGAAAACGATATTCGAACCGAAAGATTTAGCATTTATCCTCAGTATGACTACACGGATAATGGTCGGGTGCTGCGTGGATATAGTGTGAACAATACCGTCAGCGCGAAGGTGCGAGAATTAGAGAGTCTCAGCGACGTGATTGATGATGCCGCCGAAGCGGGTGGAGATATTGTCGTTGTGAACGCTATCCAGTTTATGATTGAAGATCCTACACCCCTGCAGGCACAGGCGCGTGCTTTAGCGGCAAAAAATGCAGCGGCGAAAGCGCAAACCTTGGCAGAAGCGAGTGGTGTTACTCTTGGAAAACCTGTAACTATTACAGAGACGACCTTCGGTGGTCTTCCTCCGATCGCCTTTGCTGAAGAAGCAGCATTCGCTGCCGATACCGCGCGCAGTAAAACGCCTATTGAAGCCGGTGAACTCACTATCGTTGTGAATGTCACCGTGGTTTATGAGATTGAATAGGGAGATAATCTGGGTGATCTCTTTGTAGCAGACACTATTATTGTTTGTTGAGCGAGTTTAAGTTGGTAGTTGGGTCTGAAATACAAGGAATTTTCCATTAAAATGGTGTTGTAGTATAAAAACTCCCACTTGCTCAAATAAATCTGAGCATTCCATTTGTTCAAAAGCAACTTTCATCTTACTGTACTGTTTATTCTGTTCGGTATCACTGTGACACGGCACAGTAAAGTTCAGTGTATTATCACCGATTTGACGATATTGATTCGGATTCAAAATATTTGCGCCAGCCTTAACCTCAGTCATAATACGAAAGCGCATCTTTACTGATGCATCATCTACGTTTCTCACTCTACTGAAGGTTTGCTGTTCACTGAATAGATCCAGCAATTTCTGTCTCATTGATACCGACAGAGTTTCCCCAAGTTCGTTTAGCCGTTCTTCTAATGCTTGACCAAAAGATTCTGAGATCAAGGTCGAAACGGGAACCGTCTCAAAAAACTTTCCGTGAGTCAAGCAGACTTTCACGTTTGATTGTCTTCTACCACGAATCAGATAGAATACTTGGCGGATAGGTAAGGAAAGTATATTGTTCCCTGCTTCTTGCATCTGTGCTCGGACCGTGTTTTCCCGACCTTCGGTTAACTTCTTAATGTCCTTTTCACCTGTTGGAATCGTTGAGTTGAAAGAAGCCACCGAATAGCTTTTTTCGCTATCCTTGAGTTCAATCAATTCCCCACCAGTAAACTGTTCGTTGTCCTTATTGAGTTTGATAGCCAAATCGGGGAATATGCCTTTGTTGATACAAGAAAGCATTTGTTTATCAAACGGAAAACTTTCGAGTTTATTTGCTGAGAAAAGATTCTCTTTTTTCTCACACAAGTCGGCGAAAAAGTGATAAATAGAGTAAGTCATTTATTGATTTGATTCAAGAAAAGCCATCTGTTTGGTGGTAGGTTCATCGGAGGGTGCGAATTTGCCGTTTAGCCAGTCTTTTCCCCAAATTGCTTCTAAGTCTGGGGTACATGTGTAATCCTTGAAAAAGCGCGAAACATCATCTGATTTTCTCTGTTCAGCAAGTCTATTTTGGATAAGCGTAACATTGTGGGAGTCGAGTTCAATTCCTACTGATTTTCGTCCCAATTGTTCTGCCACGACCAGCGTTGTCCCTGAACCCGCGAACGGGTCGAGGACGACATCACCAGGGTTTGTGGAAGAGAGGATAATCCGAAGAAGAAGTTGAATAGGAGTCTGCTGTTTGTGCAAGCGATTCCCTTCTGCATCTCGCAATGCTTCATCACCCGCAAAATAACCAGAGGTCAACTCACGAATATCATCCCAGACATCCGTAACAAACATACCGTTTTCTCGGGCATGCTTGTAATCTGCAGGCAGTGGTGGATCGATGCGTAGACGGTGGAAGACCCGCGGCGTTTTACCTTTCGTTGCAAACGCAATAACCTGGTAATGCTTGCCGAAACGTTTCATTCCTGGCACTGCCGAAGTTTTCTTTTTCCAGATAATCAGGTTTTGAAAGCTCCATCCGGTATCACGT
This sequence comes from Candidatus Poribacteria bacterium, assembly GCA_965208635.1. GTDB lineage: Bacteria > Poribacteria > WGA-4E > WGA-4E > WGA-3G > WGA-3G. The sequence goes on along the minus strand of OZ242349.1, from coordinate 757,027 downwards.
AGACATTGCAGCACGAATTCTGTGTTCTTTTCACGTTGCATGAAATAAAGTGCACCACCGTCCGAGGTCAAGGCATACACCTTTGCACAGATATCGCGCATCCACCCCCAATATTCCTCTGGGGGTAGGTTATCATCCCAAGCATTGTAGACTTTATCCTGATTGAAGGGAGGATCAAGAAAGGAGAGGTCTATTCTTGGCGCGAAATCGCTCCGATCCAAGGCAGTTGTGCAACTCTCGTGGAGCACAGTGCAGTTTTTTTTCAATGAATTGCCCATAGTGTTTATACGTTCTCGCGGTTAGAATGCGTCTGGGTTAGTTTCCTCAACTCACACTCACTTATATTCGGAAAATAGCTTCAAGAACCATAAGCATAACACCATACTTCCTGAAAAGCCATACACTCTCTCCAGATAGAAGATGGAAAATCTTTATAACTCAACAGAAACCACCCGCTGGTGTCCTTCTCTTTCTTGTGAGGGAATGATGCGTATCTCAATATCGTGATTCAACCGATTCAGAAAGGTCATCAATCGGTCAACGCTGTAGTCAGAAAGTTTGGCAGCTTTAAGGCGAGAAATGTCAAGGTGTTTAACGCCAAGTAACTTCGCAGCTTCTCCTTGAGTAAGCTTGCGTTCCTTGAGAATGCGAAAAATCTCTGCTCCTAACTGTGCTTTTAAGAGTTCTTGCTCTGCAACCTCATCGGAAAAACCTAAATCCTTAAAAATATTTTCACTGCCTTCTTCGACCTTAATTCTGTTGCTCATAATGCTGTCTGCATCTCCTTGGCTCGTCTTAACCTTCGTTTAATCAAGTCAATTTCCTTCTTGGGTGTGCTAATCCCGTGCTTTGATTTCTTTTGAAAACAGTACAGGACATACATGCTTTGACCTATCTTAAGGGTGTAAACCGCTCGATAAGTGTCTGTGCTGTAGTTATCAACAATCTCAAACACGCCGGATTCTATGCCCGCCATCGGTTTTGCCGATGGCGGGATTTCGCCAATCTGCACACGATACAGTGCATGCCCAATATCTTTACGCACCGGCTCCGGAAAATCTTGTAACCGTTGTTTTGAATCACCAACCCACTGAATGTTTCTGGGAAGTGTCAACTCTTGATCCATATTCTATTCTAACGCATCAGATTCAATGCATATCAACTTAGAGACCGCAGCAGTTAGGATGCGTCTGGGTTAGTTTCCTCCGAAGGCTTTCCCCACGGCTCGTTCTCGAAATCGCGAACCGCAGCACCCAGTTCGCCCCAGAGATATTCATCCCATAAGTCCTCGGAAATCATTTCTAATTGCCGATGTCGGATGTAGTCGCGGAACTCGTCGTTTTCGGGGGGATGTGTTTGTTCTTTCATAGTGCGTAATCCCTTACAAAAGATGTGTTTGGCGCAATATCATTTGATGCGCCGATGAGTCTTAAATTCTAATGAGTTTTCCAACGAGACGCCCTGTATGGTTATCGTTTTCGACGATAACTTTGCCGTTTACGAGCGTATAGTCGTAACCCCGCGCTCGCTGTGTCCAGCGTCCCGCACCGACCGGTAGATCGTACACAAATTCCGGGATTTCCATACGAAGGTTTTCTGCATCAATCACGTTGACATCGGCGTAATATCCGGGCTTTAATAACCCGCGCTCAGGGATTCCGAAGGCTTCTGCGCCATCAGAAGTCAACCGGCGAACAGTTTCTTCCAAACTGAATACTTGTCGTTCGCCGTGCCAAAATGTCAGCGCATGCGTTGAGAGAGAGGCATCACAGATGGCGTTTACGTGCGCGCCTGCATCGCCGAGACCGAGGAGCGTGTCTCGGTAGCGTACGACCTCCTCGACATGCGCGAGATTATGGTTGTTCGTTGCGAATGCAAATAGTTGTCGCCCGCTGGTTTCGTGGAATAGCCGAACAATTGTCTCTATCGGACGTTCGTTGTTTTGATCCGCAATGTTGCATAGCAAATTTTCTGGTTTACGAACATATTCGCACTCTGCCGGTCCGAAACGGTATAACATTTTACCGAGACGTTCATCGCTTTCTGCCGGAATATCTAATAGTCCTGTGCGTATCTTTTCATCTTGGATTGCTGTCAACCGTTCAGGGTAAGGGAGGCTGTATAATTCCCGCCACGCATTCACGTCGCGAATCGGCATCCAATTGCAAAGTCCAACCATGACCGTGTTGACGCGGGAAGAGACCATCGGACGCGCTTGTGCCCCGGCGGCACGTTCTTCGTCAAGCCATCCCAAATATAGCGTCTGGATCGTCGGTACGGCTTCATGGGTGAACGCACTGAAAATTACAGGACATCCACTCTGTCTATTCACCTCAGCGATGCGGTGGATCTCCTTTCGCGTTTCTGGATACTCTGTTGTCGGATAGTCCTCATATTCCCCGAAACCGGGTGCCCATTGGAAAATCCCTTTGTTGTGTCTTCCAACGGCTTGTGCGAGCGCGACAAGTTCATCGAGGTGCGCGAATGTGCCGGGAATCGGAATGCCTTCAGAGGTTTTGTGGGTGAGGGTTCGAGAGGTAGAGAATCCCAGTGCTCCCGCCTCCATCGCTTCATCAACGGAGGCTTGCATAATCTTCATTTCATCGGGAGTTGGATTTCTGTCTCTTTTTAAACTCTCTTCACCCATTGCGTGATAGCGTGTTGCCGCATGCCCAATCATACCGCAGACATTCACGCCCTTCGGGCACGCATCTAAGGCATCGTAGTACTCCCCGAAGGTTTCCCAATTCCAACGCAGACTTGACATGATACTTTCCGCAGGAATCCCTTCAACGCTTTCAAGAACCTTCGCTAAAACCATGTGATCGGCTTGCTTGACAGGTGCGAAACTCACACCGCAGCTTCCGAGGATCAGTGTTGTGATGCCGTGCCAGCATGTCGGTGTGCCGAGCGGGTCCCACATGAACTGGGCATCCATGTGTGTATGTGTATCTATGAAACCCGGTGTGACGAGTTTGTCCGTTGCATCAATTGTCTGATACGCCGCATCGGAAACATCGCCAACGGCTGTGATACGTTCACCACTAATGGCGATATCGGCTGTGAAACCAGACTGACCCGTTCCATCGATGACCGTTCCGTTGCGGATGACGAGATCATGCACTGTTTTGCTCCTTTACAAAGTGATGCCCTGCTGAATTGAGCACATCTCGGGATACTTACAGTCTGGATTAGACCGTATACTGTTTTAGCGTATCGTCATCTAAATTCTGCAAAACATCTTTCGTGTCAGGTTTTTGTCCCTTATCGAGTTCCTGTTCAGAGAATCCCTGTTCTGCGAGCACCTCTTCAACAACATAGATGGGAGCTTCGCAGCGAAGTGCAAGCGCGATTGCATCACTCGGACGACAATCAACTTCAATATTGTCCCCTTTCACGTCCAATGTTACGTGTGCATAGAAAGTCCGTTCTTCAAAAGAGTGTACACACACGGCTGTAACTTTAGCCTCAAGGGTTTCAATCATAGTCTTGAGCAAGTCGTGTGTCATTGGGCGTGGGAGTTGTATTTTCTCTATATGCATCTGGATAGCCGCTGCTTCTGATTCGCCGATCCAAATCAGCAGTATCCGATTTGAATCGTCCTCTTTCTCCTTCAGAACAACTATCGGGGCACCTGTACCACGGTCGATCGAGAGGAAGTTAACTTTAACCTCGACTCTTGCTTGTTTCTCTTTTTCCATCTGGGCATCCTTTCATGTTGGCTATCAGCCATCAGCTTTCGGCTTTCAGAAAAAGATGTCTTTCCTGACTGCTGACTGCCGATGACTATTCTGCTATTCTTCTGAATCCGATTGGGCATTGACTGCCGCGTTGGAAGCATAATCGCGAATGGTCTGTGCAATTCTTTCAGTATCTAAACCGCTGAAACCGACGATTTCTTTCAGCAGAGGCACTGCCGCACCAGCATTCACAATGGAACTGAGGATCCGGTTCATGCCATTGCTGCCATTACCATTACCGCCACCACCGAGGTCAAGCACACGGATGCTTTCAATACGCTCCGCCGGCTTCATCAGTTCAGTGGTTACTTCAGGTAGGGATTCCACGAGTGCTAATATAGCATCACTCACGAGAACTTTAGAATCCGCCTGATTCTTCGCAGCAATTGATGCCTCTTCACCATCGGCTTTTGCCTTTGCTTCAACAAGAAACGCCTCGGCGAGGATTCTTTGTGCCTGTGCCTTGACCTCAGCCGCTTCAAGTTCCGCCTTAGCGGATTCGACAACGGCGTAAGCTTCCGCGTCGGTAGCACGTTCTTTGGCGATTCGCTCCTCATCTGCTTCCTGTTCGGCGTGGATAATCGCAATTTTGCTTTGCCGCTCCGCTTCCTCAACGGCTTCGGCAGTTAAGACACTCGCCTCGGCTTTTGCTTTTTGTGCACTAACGTCCAGGAGTTCAATCAGTGCTGCTTCTCGCTCCTTTTCCTTGATTGAGATCTGGATCGCGTTTTGGGCTTGTACTTCTTTTTCCTCCCGCTCTTTCTCGATGAGGACGATTCTGCTGGTGATACTGGTCTCTTCAACCGCACGCTGCTGCTCAATTTTGGCTTTTTCGACGGTGAGTTCCCGCTGGACTTGTGCTTCTTCAATCAACTGTTCCTGCTGGACACGAGCGATTTCGACTGCCTGCTTTTGAGCAATCTCCGTTTCCTGGACTTGGCGTTCTTGTTCAATCCGCGCGGTATCAAGCCGCTGCTTCTGCGAGATTTCCGTAGATTTCACGACTTCTTCCTGCTTGATTCGCGCCTCTTCAATCTCGCGTTCCTGTTCTGCTTTGTTCGTGGCGATTGACTTGCGTTGCTCTTCCTGCGCAAACTCGAGCCGTTTCGCAACTTCTAAGGCTTGCGTCTCCGTTTCCTCTTCGCGCTGTTTGATTTCCAGTTCGGCTCTGAGTCGGTTCTCTTCACGTTTCACTTGGTTCTCGTGCTCAATCCGGGCGGTTTCAGTTTGTCTATCTTCAACCTCTTGTTTGATGGTTTGAATTGCGACGACATCAAAACGGTTGTTCTCGTCAAGTGCCTCGAGTGGTGTTTGATCGAGGTTCGTAACGGCAACGCTTTCTAATTTAAAGCCGTTCTGTTCAAGATCATCTCGACATGCTTCCTGAACTTGGTCAGAAAACTGTTGGCGTTTTTCATGCAATTCCTGTAAGTCCATAGTTGCCGCGACGCTTCGGAGAACACCAACAAGTTTGCCTTCAAGAAGTTTGTTGACTTCGGCGGGTGTTAGCGTTTTGTCGCCAAGACTCGCCACCGCTTTGAGTACGTCCTGCTCATTCGGTTCAATTTTGACATAGAATTCTGCTTCTAAATCAACCCGTAAACTATCTTTTGTAATAAGCGCAGCTTGCCCTGTTCGTTCGACGGGGAGTTGGAGCGTGTTCAGGGAAATAAGTTGGCTCGTGTTCGTAAGTGGATTGATAAGGCTACCGCCAAAGACGGCACGCTTTTTACGTCCTCCTGAGATGACTAATGCCGAATCTGCTGGTGCTTTTTTGTAGAAAGAGCGATAGACTAACAGGAAAATGACCAGTAAGGCAATCACGCTACCGACAATAGTGATGAATAAGTTGGCGTCCAACATACTTTAATTCTCCTTATCGGGGGTCCATTTGGCTTTTTCTTACGTCAAAGATTCGTTTTGTCTGATCATAATTTATGAGGATGACAGTATCTCCTTTGACAGGAGTGGCTTCATCTGGTTCGGTACGGCAACTGACAGTTAATTCGGGTCCGTCCGGGACTTGCACGCGAGCCGTACCAAAGGTGGTTGTGATTTGCCCACTAATAACTCGCCCTCTTAAACCGAGTAGTTGGGTATCACGGATGGCTTTTTCGCTCTCTGGAAATAGTTTTGAAAGCGCGATGGAGATATACCGAGTTCCTAAGAAACAGCAGAAGAGCGCAATGAGGCACGATATCCAAACTCGATGTGGATTCTCCGGAATGTTGAGAAGCGCGTTCGCAATAAGCCCAAAAATGCCCCACGTCACAAATAGCGACATCAGAACAATCATCAGAGGGACCCTGCCAACGTTCAGAAACCCAAACACATCCCCAAAGGAGGGACCCTGAGTGCCTGTGTCTATATCAGCATCTACATCAGCATCGGCATCCATATCGGCATCCATATCCACATCTGCGTCTACATCTCCAAAGTCCATGGCGCCTGTGGCAAGTCGAACGAGTGCCAGTAGGAAGACAATCGCTAAGGGGGCTGTAAACCAGACATTATACGAGACTATGAGATAATTCAGGAATTCTACCATAGCATGCCTTTTTCTTCCATGAGTTGCTCAGTGATGCACGCGTAAGCGCGTCGTGCTGAACGGAAGCTGATGTTGTCGATCCAGTGAACATTGCGTACGACACTAATTTCAAGTTTTGCTTGAAGGAGAAGCCGGTGCTTGAAATGCCGGATGAGTTTGACACCACGAATTTCCGTGAATAATAGATTACATCGGACGTTCGCGTAAGAGACGGTGAGACCGCCTATATATCGCTCATCTAAGACCAACACCCGGTGTGTCGTGATGAAGACATAGTCTGGACGCAGCAAACTGGAGCGACCAAGAACGCACAAGAGAACACGTTCGCCCTCCCCCGTATGCGCTTGCACGATCTTTTGAATGCGAGGTGGCATGTTCGCGAATTCAGCCATGTTATTTTGCAAGCGATGTGTTGCTGGTAAACACGGAATAACGCAGTAGAAATGGAGGTGGCGGGAATCGAACCCGCGTCCGAAGGCATTTCAATAGAGGCTACTACATGCTTATCACAGGTTTTAAGATTCGCCTATCAGACTCCCCTGTGCAGGATTCGCGATAGACTATCTCAAAAAGTGTTTCGCGGCACACCCCTTGAGAATAGGTGTGCGGCTAGCCCGTATTGCGACGCTTTAGCTTCCCTGACGGGCGGCAGGTCGGCCAAGCGTAGCTACATTAAGCAGCTAATGCTAATTCTTCATCAGCATTTATAAATGTTCCGCCTATTTAACGAGGCCTGCGGAGACCTCGGCATGCAACCTATATCTCATTTACCTTCGTCGAAACCTTTACACCCCCAGAGTAGCAATTGGCGGTCAGCAGTCAGCAAAACAACTGACTGCCAATGGTTTCCGTTAGTCCCAATATGCTGGAAAGCCGATGGCTGATGGCTGATAGCCGATAGCCGAGTTAATTATATGCCCGCATCTCACTGGCAGTCGCTTCACGCTCAATCTTGTCGCGTTTATCGTAAAGTCGCTTACCTATAGCAACGGCTAACTCCAGTTTCACCTTGCCATTGCTAAAATACGCGCGCGTCGGAACGATAGTCATCCCTTTTGAACGAATCGAGCGTTCAAGTTTGATGATTTCTCGCCGATGCAATAAGAGTTTTCGTTTCCGCTTCGGCTCGTGATTAGCCATATTCCCATGTTCGTAAGGACCGATGTGGGCATCGATCAGGAACACTTCTCCGTCTGTTATCTGCGCGAAACTGTCTGCCAAGTTAAACCGTCCTGCGCGGATTGCTTTCACTTCGGTACCTTGCAGGACAACACCGGCTTCATACCGATCACGCAAATGATAGTCATACCGCGCTTTTCGATTCACGGTAATCACTGGAGTTGAGGAATTTTTAGCACTTTTCATTGTGGTGTTAAGTATAGCATAAAATAGACTTGTGTGCAAGAAAAACTTCAGGTTTGTTTTCTTCCCAAGGATACAACCACCTCCAAAACATACGCTGAAAACGGTGGTCACTCCAATAAAGTTGACCTAAAAATATGAAGTTTTTTCGCGAAATAAGATTTTAGTAGAAAACGACGCGCAAATCTGATAAACTATACTACACGTTGGGAAAACCGTGGCACTATGCCTCGGTGTACCCGCAGAACCCAGGAAAGGAGTCTCTTGATGCCAGAACTTTATGATACCCGTGCACCAAATCCGCCTTCACGTGCAATTTTAGTGGGTGTAAAACTCCGAGATAATTCAATTGACGAAACCGAAGAATCGCTACAAGAGCTCCAGCAACTCGCAGAGACTGCTGGTATTGAGGTCGTCTGTGCGACAATTCAACCCCGTAATAAGCCAAATCCAACCTATTTCATTGGCGAAGGCAAGGTTCATGAAGAACTCAAGCCTCTCATTGAGGAATTGGACGCAGACGCAGTTATCTTTGACGAGGAACTATCACCAGCGCAGAATCGGAATCTTGAGAGAGTGCTTGAGGTCGCTACGATTGATCGGACAGGGCTCATTCTTCAGGTTTTTGCGCAACGGGCACTCACCAAGGAAGCGCGCCTACAAGTAGCATTGGCGCAGCTCGAATATGCACTGCCACGTCTCACTCGGATGTGGACACACCTTTCACGACTCGCAACAGGTGGCGGCGGCAGTAGACGCCTCCGGGGTCCCGGCGAAACGCAGCTTGAAATGGACAGACGTTGGGTCCGCGGGAACATCGCACATGTTAGAAGAGCACTGGATGCCGTTGAAAAGCAACGCCATGTTCAGCGGAGAAATCGATCTGAAAAAATCAGAGTATCTCTCGTTGGATACACCAATGCAGGAAAATCAACCCTTTTTAACGCACTAACAGGCGAAACCGTTTTGGCTGAAGATAAATTGTTCGCGACTTTAGATTCTACCACGCGGAAGTTGGATTTGCCGCAAAAACAGCAAATTCTGTTGAGCGATACCGTCGGATTTATCAAGAAATTGCCACACCAGTTAGTTGCCGCATTCAAGGCTACGCTCGAAGAAGTTTTAGAAGCAGATCTTTTGCTTCATGTTATTGATGTGAGCCATCCAGAAGCGGAAGCGCAGATAGCCGCTGTGAACGTAGTGCTTGAAGAATTGGATGCTACTGACATTCCGATGTTCATGGTTTTCAATAAAATTGATAGTCTCAAAAGTAATGAGGAATTGCACCTCTTACAGTGTCAATATCCGGAGGCTCTGCCTATCTCAGCGCAACGCGGCGACGGCATTCCGGCGTTAATTGATGCTTTGGCACATCGTTTTGCCGAACGTGGCACGAATCTCTCTCTCTGTATTCCGTATACGGAGGGGAAGGTGCTCGACTTACTGCATAAACACGGTATAGTGCTTGATACTGAATACACAGCGGAAGCCGTTCACGTCAAGGCACGTTTGCCGAACCGCTATCTCAAATCGGTTGAGCAGTTTTTAGTTTCTTCCAAAGAAGGGTGCTAACAATGGGATGGTTGGATCAGACTGACATCGGTCACGACTTACAAATCTGTCCAGATTGTGACAGGGAATACGAAGTGCTCGACCAGTTTTTGGGGAGTCCATCGGGGAATCGTGCGTCCGGCGGTTTGGGCAATTTGATTGATACCGTGTTCAACGACACTTATTATATCGCTATTCGGTGTCCACAATGTCTCGAAATTCGGCACCTCTGCATGCAATCTCTATCGCCCGCTCAATTTCATATCGAAAAGGAGAAGAAATGAAGATAGGTGTTACGCAAATTATTCTTGGTGGTATGTCCCTGAACGATACACTTGCCCTTTGTCAAGATGCCGGTTACGATGCCGTTGAACTCACTTTCGGTGAAGGGCGGGACACCGACATCAATATGAGCGATACCGAGTTGCGTGGTATCGCCGCTAAGTGTGAAGACGCAGGTATTGAAATCAGCAGTATCACGGCAGGCTACGCCGATCGTGGGAATTTACTCAGTTTGGATGCAACGCAACTCGAAAAAGGGGCAGTCTCGCTCGCTCGCGGTTTGGAAGTCGCTGGCGCACTCGGTGTCGGTGGTATTTTACTGCATCCGGGACAACTCACTGTTGAGGGAACTTACCAACAGGTTTGGGATAATCTCGTGGGTGTGCTGAAAGATCTCGCACCTTCCGCGGAGGCGCACCAAGTCGCAATCGGTCTTGAGAATGTCTGGAACAAATTCCTACTCAGCCCGAAAGAGATGCGTGATATTGTAGACGAGATAGACAGCGATTGGGTAGGCACTTATCTTGATACTGCGAATATGATGGCTTACGGTTATCCAGAGCATTGGATCCGTGAACTGGCACATCGCATCAAGCGGGTGCACTTCAAGGATTTCTCCCGCGGTGCCCACCAGTTTGTCAATCTCTTGGATGGCGATACAGATTGGCAAGCAGTGATGGCGGCGTTCCGTGCTATCGGTTACGATGGCTATGTCATTCACGAAGTCGGCGGTGATAGGGACGCACAAATTGACCTCGCGAAGCGGATGCGTGAAATCGTTGCGATGTAATCGGAACAGAAAAGGCGATGGCTTAATTAAAAACCATCGCCGCATGCCGGAGGTCGGACTCGAACCGACATGGACCTAGGGCCCGCGGGATTTTGAGTCCCGTGCGTCTACCAATTTCACCACTCCGGCGACTCTGCTATTGGCAAGATATATTATACTATATTCTCGGCGAAAAGTCAAATTTGCGCCAAATCCCCCTACGAATCATGGCGAACGAACAACGGAATCTCGCATTTCAAAACATATTCCAACGCTTCTTGGTTGTCGCGCAAGCATTCTTTGGTCAATTGCTTGACAAAGGGACATGGCGGGCTTTATGGAATTGGGGACTGTGGCGAATTATACCCAAACGCCGACGTATTTTCAAATTGATGCACGAACTCCAACCCCTTGATCCAAGTACCCCGACTGAAATGCGAACAGTCCGTGATGAAGTCTTCGCAAGAAGTTGCTTAGAACTGCAGCGCATCGAAGAGGCACAGATCCTTTTGGACATCCTAAAACATGTGCATCAACCGCATGGGTTTGAGCAAATCTTTTTCGCCGCGATCTACCCAGTTTTAGTCAAACGCGACATGGAGGCGATCCCGATTCTGACGGAAGATAGGCATCGGCTTGATGTAGAGATTGGCTACCTTGGACACAATGAGGATTATTTTTTTTGGGTGTTTGAGATTGATGGTACAAAAAATCTCAATCTCGACTCGCCGCTTGCCCCACGGCTGGAGATGCGAGACGATAAGCGCTACGTGGTCTATTCACTCGGGAGTGCAGGGCTCGTTGATGCCGACTATGCCGAGTATGCGGGACAGTGGCTCCTCGACTCGCCGCGTTTAACGATGGCACTTCGCTTGCTCTCCGTCGCGTATGCGGAACAGTGGATTCTTAACGCACGCGTCTATTTTTCACATATTCTCACAGATTTGAAGAAACGGAATTATCAGGTTACAGCAACGGCAATACCCGATTTTGAACGGGCGCGGTTGTCACTTTTACGCCGTCTTTCCCTGGACCGGCTAAGAAAACGTCAATTTCTGTCCGAACGCCGAAATCGGTGAGGTAGATACCCGGCTCAATTGAGAAACAGACCCCAGAAATCAACGCACGCGCATCACGCGTCTCTAAGTTATCTAAATTCACACCGTTCCCGTGGATAACAGTCCCGATGTTGTGGCCTGTTCGGTGAATAAAGAATTCGCCGTATCCTTTTTCGGTGATATACCCTCGCACACAGTCATCTACTTCGTAACCGTGAATCGGTTCGTCGGTATCCCATTTCTCACGGATGAACCGCACCGCTCTATCCCGTGCTTCCTTGACAATATCGAAAATTTCAACATATCTCGCCGGAACCGTTTTATCGGCGTAAGCCACCCATGTCGTATCTGCAAATACGGCATCTGGATCTTTCTGTTTTGCCCATAAATCGATTAAAATAAAGTCGCCCATTTTTATCTCTTGCGTGTCTGTTGAGGTGGGAGCGTAATGCGGGTCACTGCTCTTCGCGTTCGCAGCGACGATAGGTGGGTGATCCGTGACTAAATCCATCTCATCGAATTGTCCGAGAATCACTTGCTGAACGTCATATTCTGTGATTGTTTTTCCATCACACAATTGTGAGCCGATCCACGCGAAGGCATGGTCTTTCGCCTGCAACACTAAGCGGGCAGATGCCTGATGTCCGGTTGCCTGTGACTCGTTCAGACGCGCTTCCATCCGTTGCGCGAGTTCTGCAGACGTGTGCACCTCAACTCCCATCGAACGAATCCACTCCAAGGTGCCGGCATCTACCCGTGAAATATAAGGGATCTCGGCGTTTGGGGAATATTCCATCGCAACGGTTTTGATACCGGAATCTCCGTCTTGCCCCCCTGATAAGGGGGGTTGGGGGGTTGCAAGCAGGGCACGCATCTGTTCGTTGAGTTCTTCCCAACCGGCGTAAAGCGCGACGTTTCCTTGTACGCCAACGAAGTTAGATGTCTCAATCTTATGGATCAACCACCGCGGTTCACCGTGTGCGGGGATGAGACAGAACCATCGACGTGTGATATGTGCATCTGCTAAGCCCGCCACGTTCTGTGAAATCGGATTTATCCCACGAAAATCGTAGAGGAGCCATGCATCTAATCCTAACGCTGCTAATTCAGATTGAATCTCTGTTATTTTCATATCCGTCAAAGTTTTCCTTCTTTTTGTAGTTCAGATCGAATTTCTTGATAGTCCGGAAAATCTGTGGCAGTTTCAACCGCGATAGGTGGGATATGCCATGTCAGATTTCACTAAATCCTTAAGTCTAACGCGCGTTAGTCCTTTTTTTGTCTGTTAAGGACAGACCACTTGGCAACTACAACACCTACGAATCCAGCGATTACAACTATGATGATAAGTAGATCAGTCATTTGATTAATCCTCAGTTGAAATTTCCTTTATGAAAAAAATTACCGAAAAACCTCATCAAGCCTCCAAACGAGTTTGAGTGCATCCGTCCATCCTGTTTTGGCAAACATATCCAACAAGTTCAGCAAGTCTTCCAAGCATTCTTCGTCGTCCCGTACTTCGTGCCGATAGTCGGCAAGGACAATTTCAACGAATTCAACAATATCCCTCACCGCAATAGAATCGAGATTATAACCGAACCGTTCACTTGATTTTACAACTCCTGCTGCTAAATGCAAAACCTCTTTGGAATTGCAGTTGAGAAAACTCGTTAAAAGTTGCATGAAATAGTGTGCCGTTGGCGCGAACATCAATCCGTGTTCTGGATTTTGTGCGAAATCAATAACCTGTTCCATCAGCGGCTTGACTTCATTGTAGAAGGCGCAGCGCAACCCATACGGGTTTTCCTCTTTTGACTTTTCGGACTGTGTTCTTCCGTGGGCAACTTCAAAGTAAAGGCGAGTAATAACCTGATCAATCACTGTGTAGAGGGCGCGTAACTTTTTCTTTATTTCCTCAGTCTCGCTTTTCCTAGAGATACTATACAATTCCTTAATTTCATCAGAAACCACATCAATCACTTTCTCTAACCATTTAATACCTCGCTTTGCTCTTTGACATCCATCGGGTGTTTCAAGATACTTCGGAGCGACATAACTCTTCATAACTTGAGATACAGCACGGGTCAGAAGATTAGCAAACTGACTTGGATGTTTGAAAAACCTATCTTTAATTATTTTTACTGCCCATGGATTCTCACGTTCAATTGCCAACCACATCAACAGATTGGCAAATGGATCCGAAAGTCCCTGTTTCCCTCGTGGTAGTGGTGTATATTCAAGTAACTTTGTCATGATGCGGGTTGTCTTAGCTTCATTCTCTTTTCGATCTGAGACAACACGAGCCAATGTAAGATAAAGGTATTCTTGAACGACGTGATTTCGTTCATGGATTGCCCTATTGTTCATGATATGCCAAAATCTATTTGGTGCTTTGTTGTAGACCATGAACAATCTCATTGCTGTTACCATCCGAACGGAAGGAACAGAATCATTCGCAAGCGTTTCAATTGCATCTAATATCTCTGCATCAGATTGATGAAACGCGAACCTGAGTATCCCTTCAGCGGCCTTATGTCGTGGAAATGGAGAATAACTTGGATCGTCAAATTGGTCATCATGTTCGGGGTTTGGCTTAGGCTGTTCATGTTTTGCAGCCTCTAAGAGGACTTGTCGACAAAAAGCGAAAAAGTTCCTTTCAAGATGGTTAGCAATTCGACCCAGAATTGCTACACAATCGGTTAGATTACGCCATAGTAAATTGATTGTCTCCTGATCGGCTTCTGTATTGCTTCTCAGCTTAGTGTACGCCTCCTGTAATTTCGGTAAAATTAACCTAACGGCTTCTTGAGTTGGGGCATCATTTAGCCAATCTGAACTGAATTTATTGAGAGGGCTGGACAAGCGTTGTAACTCTTGATTTTCAGGCATAGTCGTGTCAACCCCTTGTGTTTGAAGCCACTTTTCCTCAGTAACGGATCCCCACGAGGTGCTAAAACTAACCGGTGGTCGATTCTCTGGGACATCGTTTTCACGCTCCATTTTTTCCCGAATTCTCTTTGCTTCATCAGTATGCAGCAAGTTCATTGGGATTTGGGCAAGGAGTCGGTTTCTGTCTTCTTCAAGGAAACTACGGTGCCTTTCGTCTGTCGCTTCGCTCGGGAGTGCCAAAATGCTCTTTTCAATCTGAAGAAGTTCGTTCGGTGTGAAATCAGACGCAGCGGCTTTTAAAAACAGACAAAGTTCATAAAAGGCTTCGGAATGTCTCTGTATCGGAACTGCGATGCAAAGTTCAAACAGGCGAGGGGCGAAGATCTTCGGAAACTGAGATCCTGTCTTTAAAAGCCGTTTCCAGAAGAACGCGACTACTACTTCATCACGGAAAACATCAAGTAGTGAATCAAGGCATGCATCTTCTGATCTCGCCAATTCCGCGATAAATTCAAACAGCGCATCCGCCAGTTCAATCGGCTCATCGGAGGATATTTGAGCGTCCCAGATATAACTGTGGTCTTGAACAAAGTGAGTAGGTTTTCCACGAAAATTGAACATCTCTATGTCTTCTGTCTTGACGGTATGTTCTTGAAAGATAAAGAAATTCAAACTTCGGACCGCAGCCTGTGTGGCAGGCAGTGGTGCCGCTTGCAAAAAATCAGGGAAATGCTTTACCAACCGATATTGGCACATTTCAAAATCTTGTCTGCGATAAGTTGTTATTGGTAAGACAGCTCCACCTCGTATTGTTTCTCCACCGCCGGTGAATTGATGTGAAAAAACAGTGTGATAGATTGACATAACAAATTCAGAATCGCTCTCCCAAATTCTGTCAACATGTTCGGTTAACCATGACAAAAAGCTTATTGGGAAATTATCTTCATTCGTGAGTTGGAGAACTTTTTCGAGAAGGGCACGAGAATCTTCAATATTTGTGTGGTATGTTTTGGCAACAAGCGGAACTGCCCAATATCCACCAAGCCGATTATACCAATCGTCTTCACTCACTTTTCTCTTTTCCCATACCCATTCAAGTAATCTCCGTCCAATCCGTCCACAAGTATCTCCCACGTTTGCGTTTGTCGTTTGCTCAAGAATATCCGATGTGAGATTCGCCAAATCCCAAGCAAAATTGATGTCTAAATGTGGTGAAACTTGGTCAAAAAAGTCAATCCAAGGGAAGGCACGCTTAATTCGCAGCGTTTGAAGTGCCTGCAAAAGCCGTGTTATTGCCTCGTTTGCAACTTCTTCTCCGTTCTGTAGTTTCTCCAAAAGTGGTGTCAGATGATCAATGTCGCGTGCTTCATTTGCGATAACACTTGTCGGAATCAAACGCGCAACAAGCTGTAAATGGACAGACCGATTGCTTGGAAAAATGTGCCAGAACGCCTCCCAGAAACTTGTGATGTTATCATAGTACCACAGTCGGGTGAAAAAGTAGGTGAGACTTGGCCGGAGGAAGAGAGGGCGCGATGGATCTTCACTAATAAAACTTTCGAGGTGTTTTGGTTCATCATCAATGAGCAAGACGCTAATTGCGTAGTCAAAGAGAATGTTGTGAGAAAAGGCAATCCGTTGCCCGGTGGAGGAGACCTTTGCCAAAATTTCATCACTCTGGAGTTTATCGAAAACTGGTTCATCAAGGTCCACATCATCAATTTCATCTATCCTAACGCTCAACGAACGTTCTTGAACCATCTTGTCTGCGATTTGCCGCAGAAAGTGCTCACTGTTTTCATTTTCTATTCGCCGTTGCCAAAACAGACTGAGTAACTGGACTTCAGAATGAATCTGACTAAAATCGGGAACCTCGTCTGAGCTCTTTAGAATCTTTTCCAATAGCCAAAGATTGAAAGGGTTTGCGAGGATGTCCTTAAAGTCCTGAGAACCCTCATTGTATATGGATTTTGGACACCCAATTTGATCGAAAACTTGTAGAATCTCATTCTCGTTAAGAGAGGGAATAGTAAAATGTCGGCATAAAATATCTGTACTTTTGTATTGGATTAGATCCACATCATCAGGATTGCCGAACAGGTCTAAGAGTTCCTGCGATTTTTTCGCGTCATAAGTACGAACGGTAACAACGACATTCCAAGATTCTTTGAGCTCAAGAACCGCACGTTGAATCAGGCGTAGAAAATTTCTACGCGTCTGCTCATCCCGAGCGGCATCAAAGGCATCAAACAATAAAATTGCTTTCTGATCTAAAACAGGAATCGATTTCAATCTTTCAATCAGATCACCTTCGTAAGACAACTCTTCGCGTAGAGTTTTGTCAGTGCCATCTCCAAGTTGATCAATAGGAAGTATGAGTTCGGGTATTCCAAGAGATTCTAAACTTCGGTAGAGTTCTTTTAGTAAGTACGTTTTTCCAACGCCCGGACTTCCTATAATGACTCCATTTCCTCGCGTGGCAAAGTCTTGCAAGTCATTAAGTAGTTTCTCTCGCTTAATCTTCATCGCCCATCCTCCCTATCATACGTTCGCCCTCTCGTTTAAGCCAATTCAATATATCTCTTGCCCCGCTTGAAAGGGATGTTGATTCCTCACCTTCGGAACGCTCACTATCACCTGATACGTCTTGCGTTTCCTCAATAGATCGACTCTCACTCTCACATTGTTTTGCAATATCAGCGAAAAGAAGTTCCAAAAGTTTATGTTTTTTTTCAGGAATTTCGTTTTCAAGAACCTCATAAAATACAGTATCAACGCCATACTTACTTTTGAGCCACTTGGCTTTGTCTTTTGAATCTTTGTTAGGGTCTTCAGTAGAAATGCCCATAACTGCGAAATGAATAGATTTGTCCCATGCCCACAAATCAGCACTGACGATTTTTAACATCTCGTTAAAATAGGGATCCTCCATACTGAAACCCACAAAAACGACCCTACGAGTTGCTAAAACAGCCCATAGCAATTTCCTGTGGAATGTCCATCTGTCCTCGTTTTCTTGATCTTCATTAGGTTGCTCAACGCGTAGTCCATAATTCTTAACATAGTCGTTGGAACTCAAAATGATGCTCTCTCGATCCCTATATACTCCATGTAGGTGTGCAATCCGTTGCGGTATGTGAGGATCATTACTTCGAGCCAACAAGAATTCATGGATGAGCCGAGGTGTATCGCGCCCGATGATCAACGGCATCACATCTATAGGACGAATCTGCCTACCATCTCGGGCTGCCTCAAGCTTTTTGCCAAGCAATGCTTCTTCGAGGACAGTATCGTAATTTGTGGTTAAAATGCCTCTGAAAGGAAGATCAACAAGTTTTCTGTGGAATTCATCATAGCCTTGGGCATTGGGTCGAAAAAGCTCATCAAGCAAGGCATAGTATTTACCTATGTCATCTGTTTTTTCAATGTGTAATTTGATGTCTTCAGCGTATTCTAATGGTTTTTCTCTACGCTTTCCTTCGTTTGTCTCAAAACCAGAGCCGCATTGGTTGGCTAGCTGTTCTAACTCCTTCAGAAGTCCTTCCCAAAGCACGTAATTAACACGCGCACTACTCCCTGCACCAACGATAAGTATAGCCTCCCCAGAGGCAACAAGGTCAATCAATTCTCGCTTTCGCTCTTCGTTTTCATCTTGTTCTTCAGGTGTAAAAATTTCTGGATTGTTCATGTAAAGAGCGAAAATGATGGCACTACACACTTAGCGGAAAATCTCGCGTAAAAACGCAGATTAAGACACTGCAAAACTTATGAAATGCTATGCAAAATTTCCTTCAATATTATTTTTTAAAATGAAATTACGAGTGGGACGGGCAGACTCTTCAAACCGCGCGGCACTATAATTAACCTTAACAGAATAATAGCATATTTGACGGGGAGAATCAAGAAGAAATCAAGACAATACAGACGCGTCCGGAATGGGCTGAGGAGTCATCAGGCACAAAGTTCTTATACCATTTCTAAAAGTTTATATTGCATTAGCAGCGTTTATGAAAAGTGAAAATCCAGTAAGTTTAGCAATCGTAGCATCACAATAGTTGTGAAGTATCTCAGAGACTCTCGCTTGCATGTCCTCTAAGGTCTGATAAGTTGGAGAAAACAACTTTGCTTTGATATCCTGCCAAAGTCGCTCAATCGGACTCAACTCCGGACTATAAGGCGGTAAAAAAAGCAGGACGACGTTCTCAGGGATCTCCAAGGACTTCGCCTGATGAAAACGTCCATTATCGAGCACCAACACATTCAGACTTTCCGGGAACGTCTCTGAAAACTGATTCAGAAAGATTTGAAAACAATCCGCCGTCAAATGGGAGAGTTCCAAGAAAAATCCCTCGCCTGTCAAGGGTTCAACCGCCCCATAGAGGTAAACCGATTCATACTTATAGTCTCTGCTACAGGTTTGATGCCGGGTAAGGTAATACGTCTGCTAACAACAGGCAAAACACCATATCTTGATTCATCTTGACTGAAAAGACGGACGGTCTGAAAATCGCACCGTTTGGCTTCAATCGCCGTGTCGACTTGTTCTTGAAAGGAGGAGATAAACTTCTCAGTCGCTTTTGGTTTTTTTTCTATGACTTTTGCGGGGAACTTTGAGTTTCGCACCCCATTTATCGTGAACCAAGGCATAAACGGTTTTGTATTTTATCTCGACACCGAAGGGGTCAGCAATATACGCTTGAATCTGCCCATAACTTTGGAAACCTTCGGGCTTCTGAAGTGCCGCACCCAGCTGCTCCTGCTGTTGCTCAGTGAGAGCAGAAACGCGTCCGGGAGCATACCGGCGTTCGAGGAGTTTTTCGAGGCCCTGGGTTTCATAGAGGGTTACCCACTGTCCAACACTGATACGATTGCTTCCGATGAGTTCGGCGACTTGCTTTCGGTTTTTCGCTTGTCCACTTCGTAAAAGATACAAGGCGGAGAGTCGCTGAATTTGATGTTTTTCCGTGGCGGTTCGCAAGCGCGATTTCAGGTCTTCAGCACTCTCGGTAATCTCTGGAAAATTCTTTTTTATTTATCGCTGCTTCACTCCTTTTCAATGGTATGCAGCAGAGAATAACACACTTATGATAATTAGTCAATCAGAAATGGTATAACTTGAGTAAATCGCCATTTCCAGCACCGTTATCGTTCACCTAATTGGTGGAGTGCTTCTAAAAACCGGCTTATTTCTTCTTTAAAAAATTCATATATCGTATTCTGTAGATTAGTTTTAATTTCGGTCTCAATTATATTTGTTATATTTGCTAAATAGTTAATCATTTCTTTATCTGATTCGTTGCCCCCAAGTGCAATTTCATCACGCCAAAGTTCTATCTCCTCACTCCAAAGCGCGATAACATCATCCCGAAGTGCGATAATATCATTATATACATCATCATCTATCTTGAGAAGAATACTTCCTGTTTTGTCAAGCCTCTCCCTCACGCGTTCAAGAACTGTAGGCGCAGCTGCTAACACATCCACTTTAATGCCAGCAAGAAACGCTTTGAGTATTGGGATATCTTCTTTGGTCAAGAATACTTCGCCTCTTAACTGATCGGATACTTCCGACGGGGGCAGTTTCGTCTCCTGTTCTCGTTTTTTACCAAAAAGGAGATTTAAAGATCCTGACATCCCGGACCCGGATGACTTCCCTATATCTGATAATGTAAATCGATTGTCTTTAATTTCAATCCGGGCATTGTTGGTTTCGAGAGTGAACAGACACACTCTTATGCCACTTAGCGATAATCGCTGAAAAAAATCTTTACGTGTTATGGCTATTCCTTGCAGATCCGCCTCATTAATTTCCAGTACGTCTTTGTCATTCCCATACATCTGTTCCAGTCGAAACCGGGCTAGCTTCTGTCCTTGTTCAGCGGCTTTGCGATACCACTCGGCAGCTTGCACATCATCTTTGTCAACACCTTTGCCTCTTTCATATATCCAGCCAAGGACGTATTGAGCCCCATCATATCCTTGTTGTGCGGCTTTGCGGAACCACTTGACAGCTTCCGAATCATCTTTGTCAACGCCTTCACCGGTACTATACATCACGCCAAGGCGGTATTGAGCTCTATCAAGCCCCTGTTCAGCAGCTTTGTGGAACCACTTGACAGCTTCCGAATCATCTTTGTCAACGCCTTCACCGGTACTATACATCACGCCAAGGCGGTATTGAGCTCTATCAAGCCCCTGTTCAGCGGCTTTACGGAACCACTTGACAGCTTCCGAATCGTCTTTGTCAACACCCATACCACGTTTATAAGTTATTCCAAGGTTGCACTGAGCTCTATCATGCCCTTGTTCAGCAGCTCTGCGGAACCACTTTATCGCTTGCTCATAGTCTTTGTCAACACCTGTCCCATTACCATACATTACACCAAGGCGATGTTGAGATTCAACATGCCCACGCTCAGCAAGTGGTTTCAATTCCTTTAATGCTGTTGTATAGTCACCTTGCGAATACGCGTCTTCACCATCCTGATAACACTCATTTTCATACTCGCTTATAATTTGGGCTGCAGCTTTGCTTGGATGGTTTTCAAGAAACTCGACCATTATCTGTTTAGCAAATCTTTCGCCAAATCCACTTTTTACGTCCAAGATACGTTCGATAAGGTGTATGAATTGGTCAAGTGAATCTGGGTAGATTTGAAGGTGAACAAACAGTTTATAAACAGCATTGCTTCTTGTATTAGAATCACTTGATTTTAAAAGGGTATCCAGATAGTCCCCAAATTTATCATTGAGCCTCTTTAACTGTTCAACAGTTCGCGTATCCTGTTGACCCGTAATCGCTTCTATAACCGTTTGTAGGTTGGTGTTTTCTTCTTTTCCACTCAAAAAGGCGTGGCAATTTCCGCACAATGTTATGCCGTTGTCAAGTTCGGTGGCAAACTCAGGATATTTTTCTAAAGGCTTTACGTGGTGTATGTGGATATTTCGTTGGACACCGCATATACGACAAGTGTTTTTATCGCGTTGTCTGACTTCTCGCCTCCACATTCGATATTCTGGTGATTTGCGGATATCTTGCATGGAAGTCATCTCCCTAAACAGACATAGCACTCCGCTGGAGTGCAGAAGTTGGCATCATCTTTTACTATAGACATGTTGCTCCACATGAGGTTTAATAAATAAGTTAGGTAATTGACGAGAGACCATAAATTGCCCTACTACAAACGGCCCGCTCGTAGTAGTGCGATTCATCGCACGTTAAGAAATTACCCGATTAAATTCTTAATCCTCATCTGGAGCAAGGAGGTGTTTTGAAAATATCGGATTTCTCTTGTCAGTAGCATGCCACGTAGGTCGACGAGGTATCTATCAGGATCACAATCTTTTCATAGTGGAATGCTGCCCAAAAATTTACACCTCTATTACTTATACCAAATCTGAAAAATAAATTCGCATTTCAGAGATTTTGAAACTCATCAGAGGGTTCCGCATGTCAGAGGCGCAATGAATTGCGCCACTACGAACGGGTTTTTCGAGAATGAGAAACGGTTATTCAGAAATGGTATTACAATCCTGAAAATCCTAAAATCTTGCAAATCCTGATTCAGACGATGTGCATCTACAACTGTTCCTGCATACGGCGTGTGCCTACGACTTTATCTCCAACGCAGGCAGTTTCTCAATAATATCCACTGTCTCCAAACTGACCGTAATCACTTTTCCGATCAACTTGACGATGTACTGCGGGTCATCTATACGGTTTGGGTTGTTGACGATGCCACTCCGTTTGTCAGTCTTTACACGGTACTGGTCTACTATCCACTCTAACGCAGAGCGGTTGCCGAGTCGGTAATCAAAAGCCTTTGGAGGAATGTTGTCAAGGGTCAAAAAATGGTTGTAGATAAGTGAGGTCTTGTCTTTGGAAAGTTTCATCTTCTCCACGCGCCAATTAAGCGGCACATCGGGGCTCGGAACGAGCTCCAGTTTATCGTATTCGGGTTGAGATTCATAATTGACGTGGAGTTCTGCTAACCGCTCACCTGCTTCCGCAAACCACCAGAAGTCTTTGGCAAACAGGATATGTGGCAAATCGCGCTTGAGATTCGCCTCGTATTTCTCGCGATAGTCGGGATGATGCAAGAGTCCGTAGATGTAGTGGAAGATGTCCCACTTGGTGAGGGTGTTATCTCGGTAGTGGGATCGGAATTCCTCTAACGCCCAATCGGTGATGTTTTCGCGGCGGTTTGTGCCATCTTCGTTATAGATGTAAAACGGAAAGCATTGAGCCTTTTCAAACGCTAAATCAAAAGCAGGAATCCTATTTGTAGCAAGACATCCAAAACCCTTTCTATCACCAATACCAGCGACACAGATCACTCGATTTTCCGTTTCTGTTTCAGGTGTGGGTAAGATAGTTGGAAATACAAGGACCCTGTCAACCATCATTCGATCAAAATAAAGGTTGGATTTCGTAAATGGACGATAGAGATATTGTCGGATTTTTGCTTCTGCAAATTCCGTGATTTGTCCGCTCTGCAACTTCTGCTTTAAGGTTGAACTCCACTTGATTTTCGTGTCATCAGACTCCAAAAAATCATCAAGGTCGGCATCCCGACCGATATGTTGTCCCCACCGAGCGACTTCCGTATTGTAAATCTCAATCATCCTACTCACGTTTTCAGCGAGAATGTCTCGATTGAAGTTGCAAGCCCATGCGTCCCGATTCGTTTTCACACCGTTGCTGTAAGTTTTGAAAACTACATCGCTTGCCTCACCTTTTTGCGCTTTTGCTGCTTTGGTTCCCATCGGAATAAAGTCATTAAACTCAGCGCGAAGTCCTGTGGTGAGCCATGTATGTCGATCGTCTGGCTGAATGGATTCCCATACAACACCGCCCGTATGCTGACATTCATTCAGAAAATCAAATTTCTGTTCTCTGTTCCAGAGTTCATCGGTGCGATGGTAAAAGATATGCGCTGTTTCTGATAAATTCTCCTTTTTCTTTACAAAGAGGTTGATACTTACCCCTACACGAATGCCGAACACATTCGCATCAGAGACCTTCAGCCCCTTTCTCGCATTCCCGCCCAAATCGAGTATGTATATCGCGTCACAATCAGCAGCGAGGTGTTTCCGCATGCTGTCAAACGCCAAGCCTTCAATAAAACTGTTGTTCGTTACAAAGGCGACAACGCCTTCCTCACCAATCCGATCCAATGCCCATCGAATTGCCTTGACATACGGATCGGAGAGTTTATTTTTCAGCGTTGCTTTGGAATCTTTTGTATACGTTTCCGTAATCAACTTGTCCATCGCCTTATACTTCCGATTTTTGTTGTTATCGTTTTCGTTGATTTGTCCCATATTATAGGGCGGATTACCGATAACCACGAACATCGGAGTCTCTTTTTGTTTTTCAACCCGCTCGGTGTTAGCGGGGGTGAATAGGTGCAACTGCCGTTCCTCTGCTATCTGAAACGTATCTACCAGACAGATACCTTGGTAAGGGGCGTACCGGTTCGTTGCGGTATAAAATTGCTGTTCAATATTCAGGTTGGCGATATAGTAAGGCAGAAGCATTACTTCGTTACACTGGAGTTCCGGCGGGTCGGCGGTGTATTTTCGCTCCAGTGAGATCGGATCGAGTGCTTGCATGATGCGGACGATGAAGTTACCGGTGCCGACGAACGGATCAATGATATGCACGCCCATATCCGAAAGTGATCGGTCAAACTCGGTCTGCAAGATGTGCTCAACGCTCTTTACCATGAAATCGACGATCGGTTGTGGCGTGTAGACGATGCCGTGTGTATCGGCAACCTTGACGGAGAAACCCTGAAAAAACTGTTCATAGACGGTGTTGAGAAAACTCTGTTTCTCTGAAAAATCGGTAATCGTCGCGGCGGTTTGCTCAATCGCGATGTAGAACGGATCTAAAATTCGGAGAAATTGATCGCGGTTCAGGGCATGTTCAGTGAGGACATCAATGACCTTTTCAATTTCACGGGCAATGATATTTCGGCGTGTGAAATCCCTGTTCCTGAAAACTGTGGCGAAGATACGTTCAGTGAGGAGGTGTTGAATGAGCATCTCCTCCACCGCAGCGATGGAGAGATTCGGATTAATCGAGGTTTGACACTGCTGATGAAAACGGGTAAATGCTTCTTGAAAGTGTGGGTTGTTTTGGCGTTCCGTTTCGATGAGGGTTGCCAACTCTTTACCGAGTTCCGGCACCGTGTCTTTGAATTCAGAGACGGCGGTATGCCATGCTGAGATGTTCTCTTCCTGATATGCGAAAAAGCCCTGAAGCACACGAACGAGGTTTGTGGGTTCGGTGATGTCCAAGTCCAGTTGCAGTTCTCCGTGTTGGTAGAGGAGGGCATGTGTCGGGGATTGGATAACAATGTTTTTTGATGGGTAACCTGCGGCGAATTTCTTGCTCGCTTCAACGTAGAGATCGTCTTGTGTGTCCTTTGCTTCCCAGTAACCATGTGGTAAACCGTAGGTGTCAACGACTTCACCGTCAGGTATTATTTGTCTTTTCTCTGGCGTGTAATGCGTCTTTTCACAGAGGAGGGTGAGGTCGGATTGATGGCAGTAATGCTGTAGGAGATTTTGGAATGCAGCGCGGACGGTGCCTTCATTTTCTGCGCCGTGCTGGGCGTATGTTTCGAGCTCCGCGTAGTATGTTTTGATGGGCTTATGTGTCGGTTTGATATTGAAATTTGGCATCTATTTCCCCGGGCATTGTCGGTATCAAAGCAATGCCAAATTATACATGGATTGGGATGAGATTTCAAGGCAAATTTGTTGTATAGGGTTAACTGAATCGTAGGTTGGGTTGAACGGACATTGGCGGAACCGAGGGAAGTCAAAGAGAAACCGCGTTTTGCTCATACACGGCATATTGGAAAGATATCGAGTGAAACCCAACGCTTTTCTATGAGATTTCTAAGGAGGAGACAGGATGAAGTTGGGTTTCACTCGGTCTGTGCATATATTTGATGCTATATGGTATTTGAGGCGTGGGTCATCAAGATTATCCTTATCAATGCCGTTCAACCCAACCTACAAAGAAATTTGCCTATTACCCCAAGTTTAACGAAATTGGGCAGACGCGGAGTCTGCCTAAACAATTCGTTGTTTTGAAAATGTTTGAGTTTTAACACGCACTTTTCATTATCCGTACTTGCTGGTGTCAACAGGTGTTGAGATACTGTCCAGACTTACCGGCCTTTGATCGTAAAGCCCACTGCTTTAGCTTTGGGATATAAGACCACAAAACACTTGACACTTGAGTTTGCGTGTGGTATAATTATAATACATCGTGGCGGTGGATACGACCTCCCGCTTGGGAGTGCCACCGCACCGTTTCGTAGCGGTCTCACGATGTAAGGGAAAACACGATGTATACCACGCGCTACAAACTCTTTCGTGCGCCACGCAATCGGCATTTGAAGCGATTCACGTGGATAGCACATGATATATGGAACTATTTTCTGGGATGGCAACGCACGCGTCATTCGCTGGGACTGCCGTACATGTCCGTCTATGAGATGTTGCGTGAGTTCACTGTCCTTAGAAACTCGCATCCTGAAATCTTTTCGCAGTGGCGTGAACTGGATTCATGGGCTGCGCGAGATATTATCAGGCGTTTAGATCATGGATACCAACGTTTCTTTAACAAACTCGCCAAGCGTCCGCCGAAGTTCCGTTCATGGCGGAAACCCTACTCGTTCACGATGGGGCCATCAGGTTTCACATTTGCCGATCCTGAAGAAGGTGACAACGGTTTTGGTATCTATGGCGATCGCGTTCGGATCATGAAACGTCAGTATCGCTTTAACGTCAGTCGCCCGATACTCGGAAATATCAAGACTGTCACGGTCAAAGCAGATGCACTCGGAGATTTCTATATGTCCGTTGCAACAGACCATATCGCAACCGAAGTCACGCCTAAGACGGGTGAAGCTGCAGGGTATGACTTCGGTATCAAAACGATGTTTACTTGTTCTGATGGCACACAACGCGAATCTCCAGCGTTCTATAGCACCGCGCAGTTTGATCTGAAATCCGCGCAACAGAAGCTGTCAAGCAAGCAAAAAGGGAGCAACAATAGAGAACGTGAACGTCTCAACACTGCGCGTGTTCACCGTAAAATCAGACGGCAACGCGAAAACCATCATTGGAAACTTGCCAAGCAGCTGGTGCATCAATACGATGTCCTCTGTTTTGAAACACTTACCTTTGAAGGTATGAAACGCCTCTGGGGACGGAAGGTGTCAGATATTGCGCCGTATGCGTTCCATCTCAAGTTGCAGCACCAAGCGAAGAAACATGGCAAGCGACTTTGCTACATTGATAGATTTGAGCCGACATCAAAAACGTGTAGTCACTGCGGACAAATAGATATGCGCATAGACTTAAAAGTGCGCAAGTGGCAGTGTAGCGGTTGCAAACGAAAACATCACCGTGATGTCAACGCGGCAATCAATATTCTTAAGGTTGGGGCATCAACCTTTGGGTTAGAGGGTGTTAGACTTGCTATCGCAAGCAACCCTCGCAGACTTCATCCGAAGTCTATACCCCACAATCCACACAGAAAAGCACAGATTCGCTAAGAATCCCACTGCTTTAGCTGTGAGAGTATGTCAAGGATATCGGGAAAATTTGACAAGCACGCTGACCCAAAAGATGGAAAGTACTATTAGGAAATTCATTGGATTTTCCTTTCTCAGTTCTCAAAATTTTCTATGTTTCTATAAAATATGATGACGTATCATGTAATACGTTGTCTCTGTGAAAAAGTGACAAAAATTTGTTTTTGTGGGAAATTTGTGATGAATTGTTGATACGAGTAGTCGCAATATAGGTGTTGCGATCATCCACGTGTGGAGTGGTTTAAGGGTGGGAGAGCGTTAGATTTATGTATCCTTTTCGGATTTTGCTCTGTTTCCTGCAAATGGCGATAGTAAGCATGTTTCTTCTCTTTGTAGTCGCGAAGCAATTCATTGTAAACCGGGTCTTCAGATTTCCAATCCGTTCGTAATTGGTTAACCTCGATCCACTTATCGCGAGCCTGCTCATATTCAGTTTGGAGTGTGTCCCGCTGATTCATTTATTGTTTGTGGCCTTTCCACAGAGGTGGTGCTGTATATACACTGATATTACTAACGGGTAAAACGTTGGATTTCAAAAATCGTTACGTTTCCGTGTTGTTAGTTTGATTATTCTTCACTCTATTATTTTATGCAGAAGGTCGTTATCAGATAATCACTCCTGTGGATTTAGAGATCCTTCCTATAGGAGAACTGAACACTTCTGTGATCTCAACAGAAAGTATTGACATTGAAAGATTCGCCCGCTATAATATCCCTTAAGATAAGGCAGAGAGTGCGGACACCCTGAGAACGGCACCGCTAAAGTTGGCAATGCTAAATTAGTTCCCTAATCGCAAACCTATGAATCCATCCGAAACGCGGCAACACTCCCAAGAGTACTTAGAACTGTGTCGACACCCTGAGATTCAGGCACTCCAGCCCGAAGTAGAAAACACCGAAGGTATATGGATACCAACCCCCGAACAACTACAGCAACTCTTAAAGCAGAAACTCCCATATCCAGACAGGTCAGTTTTCCACCAGACCGCGAACGGTTGGGAATATGAAACTTATTTTCGGGAATGGGCGGCCGATTACGGGACTTATATTGATACACATCGACAGTTTGTTGGAACTGATCCAGAGACCGTGCTTTTGCAGGTATTGATGGCACTCCTTGGTATCAGGGAACGATGGATGGTATAGAAAATTTTACTGTTTTTTTAGGAGAGATGGATGAACTTTGGACAACTACTGACGACGATTCAAGATTACAAACAGAGTATCTTGGATCTTGAGACCTTAACAACGCTTCTCAACGACACATTCGGCGATTGGCTCGCGTCGCAAGGGGTAAGTCACCTCATGATGTTGGAAGATAACACGTTATGTCTAAATGTGAGAGGCGAGTTAAAACACACCACATTCGTAGATGGGATAAAAACACACTCCCGATTTCTTGTGATTTCATTGGACAAAGTGAATGACAATCCAGAGGCAATAGCAGATGCCCTCAAATGCTATAGTTCAGATGGGGATGGGGCTTATGTTTGGGTTATTCCGGATGGCTATATGGCGACGTTAACCCCAACAGAACAGGAATGGGATGCGCATGGCGGAGGATATTTTTCGCATGAATCTATATGTATCTCCAATACCGCTGATAAAGATACATGCTGTCTGTTAGAAGTGCTTTATGAAGATCCAATGTTGGAAAACGTCTCCTGTGAATTCGAGGTGCCAGCGCATCGTTCAGTGCATTATCGGCTTGATAAGCTCAAGGCTGAAAACGGAGAACCATTCATCACCAAAGATGCCCCTGTGAGTTACAAGATCACGAGCCGCGATGCCCGGGTTGTCGTCCAAGGTTCGCGAATCCTAACGAGCGGTGAAAACAGCACCTTTGCGAGTTTCGGAACAGTGATGGCGTGGTGTCCGCAGTAGTGAATCTTTATGTTTTTTGTTTGGGATTCCAGAACGCACAAATCACCGCCGTAATCGGGATCGCAAGGACGAGTCCCAGTGTGCCAGCGAGCAACCGTACAATCTCTGCAGAGACAACACCGATGCTCAACAACTGTGGCGGTGGTGATTTGAAGAAGTCCAGATTCGGTGCCGCAACTGTAACCACAAGCAGCAACTCCACGCCGAGATAAGCGAAAACCAACGTATTCACCATCGTACCGAGAATATCCGTTCCGACGTTCAACCCGGAGGCGATGAGCCGCCAGGTCGGCATGTTCGGGTTCGCCCTGCGAATTTCCTCCATACTCGATGCCACCTCGATCGCGCCGTCAACAGCGACACCCAATACACCCATCAGCATCCCTGCCAAGAGGATCTGCACGAAATCGAACGGGGGTGTGCGCGTCGCTTCTACAATGTCCGCTGAGATCGCGTTCTCTAACCCGGAAAAATGGAGGTGTTGCTGCGCAAACAGGACAATCAAACCTGCAACCAAAATTCCACCCATTGTTCCAAGTACCGCCGAAAAGGTTTTCCGGCTCGGACCGATGACGAATACCAGTGACACAAATGCCACGACACCAGAAGTGAGCGTTACGATGAACACCGCATTCGCACCACCTGAGATTAACGGCAGCATGAAAAAGTAGATGACCGCTGCAGACATTAGCATCGCACATGCTGTACGGATCCCCTCCATCCTACCCACGAGGATAATTAACAGTAACATCCCACCCACTATCCAGATCAAGAATCGGTCTCTACCGTACTCTTGAACGATATTGACGAGGCCAATCTGTTCGGGATTCCCGGCAACACGGCAAAGAATAACATCTCCCGGTTCCGCAGGAATACTCAGCAACGGCATATTGTGGTTCACGATGTTTCGTAGTACCAAGCGTCTACCCTTATACATTCCGCTCAACATTTCCACTTCAAGGATATGATGTTCGATTTTCGACTCGTAGACATTGAGTCGCGATTCGGAAATCGCTCCTACAGTGTCCTTTACTGCCCGAATACTATAGGTTTGCTCGTATTTCATATCAGAAACGAGCCAGCGACTGTCCTTCCACGGTTTAACCGAGACCGTGAGTTCGTCCGAAAGCGGAATTTTATGACTACTGAACGCCTCACGCAAAGCTGTAGGCACAACACGATTGTCCAAATCGCTTGCGGCATTACTGTCAATCTGAAAAAGGAGGTTCGCACTGGATTCAAGCAGTCTAAGGACTTTACCCTTCGCGTATTCCGATTTATTAATAGGGTTTCCGTCTGCATCCCGTTGCTCCAAAACCGTCGCGGAGAGTTCATGCGTGCGGTCGTACACAAAAATTGTGCCGATCAGTACAATAGCCATGGCGATAGGGACAGCGATTCGGGCTTTACTCCGTGGCGGGTCGGCGCGGAACAATTCCTCTAATTCTTCCTCGGACGGTAGATCCTCGTGAATTTCGGACTTGTCTACCTTCGTGTACTGCGTAAGGAATCCAGCAACCGATGCGGCAATCGGAACCGTAAGTACCAACCCGATAGTTCCGACGACGGCTTGGACAATCGCGACTGCTGTCGCTTCATCGTTGACGAGACGGAGAAATGGATAGAGGATACCGACTTCAGGGAAATCAATGCGTGGCAGCAACATTGTCATCATGTGCGCGCCGAGGTAGGCAAAGATGAGCGTATCCGCCATTGTTCCCATAATATCCCTGCCCACATTTAACCCAGCACGGATCGCTTGTCGGACGGTAATGTTCGGATTCACCTGCTTGACTTCGTGGACGCTTGAGGAAATAGACATGCTCACATCCATCATTGCACCGACGGCACCCAAGATAATGCCTGCAGACAGGATCCCTGTGAAGTTCCAGTGATGTGAGGCGGGTGTCCGCCACAAGGCGAGGCCGAGTTCCAAGAAACCGAACTCTTGTGCCAAACCTGTCAGTGCCATCGCATGTTGGCTGAGGACTGATAAGATTCCAACAGCCGCTAAACCGCCGAGCGTCCCAAGTACACCGGAGATTACCTTGAAACTAAATCCTGTAATGAGGAGAAAAGTCGCGAACGTGAGTAAGGTGGCAACTAAAAGGGCAACGGCGATCGGATTGTAACCGCTAATAGTCAGCGGCACCAGTAGGTAAAGGACGGCGAAAGCGGTGACAAATAGGGTCAAAATCGCGCGGACACCTTTCATTCCCGCGACGAGTATCATCAAGACGCCTAACACACCCGCCAGATAAAGCAGGAACGGCGTTCGGAAGTACTCACGCATCGAAACGGTCTCAATTTTCGGACGCATTGGATCGCGGAGCGGGATATCGAGGAATAGCACATCCCCTTTATGGAGTATACGATCTCCGAAAGCGCGTCCCGTCCAAATATTGTTCACTTGAACAGTCTCGCCTCGAAACTGTCCAGAGAGAATACGGACGGACAAGATCTGATCCGCTTCATCGCTGGTATCTATCTTAACGACGCGTCCTAAGCAGACCAATACTTGTAACGCACCGTCGTGTGTCACCTCCGAGAACCGATAGAGTTTTATGTGCAATGCCGCGACACTCAATAGGATGAGCAGTATCGTGACGATTTTGATGTTTCTTTCGCGCATCTTTTAATTTTTCCTTGCGGGTAAATGACGTGGGTTTTATCTTTGACGTGCCTCTCTCAAACTCGCCTGCGTGTTTTTGCAATGTAATACAAGGAATGGATTTAGTCTATTCCCAGACTAAATCCGGTGTTTCTGCGTATTGTTGCAGGAAACTACCGTTTGGTTTAACAGTTTCAGGACTTACGCAATTTTGACGATAGCACGCTCTCTGAGCGGACGAACCGAGAAAAAACGCAGAAGGTTTCTTCACACAACCGAACGGGTTATGCCACAGAAGAACAGCATGCGTAAGTTCTAAGTTTAATAGCACAAAGTTTTGGACAATTTTTTTAGTAAAAAAGGATGCAAATAACATGCCAACCCAGGAACGTCACACTTACCCTACAAACAACCCATTTAGGTTTCAAAACTGCCCAGATTGGTGCAACATCGGTAAATGAATTGCACGAATCCGTGCAGAACAACTGATAGGAATTTTTCTGATAGGCCTTACGTACTGTAGCATAAACTGTCAGTTTGTGCTATGTAGCCGGTCGCTAACTTACACGTGCGTTTACAGATCCTACCATCGTAATAGATGGAATGCCTTATTTTGTGTAAGTCCTGTCTGGTAAGAAAGATCACCGAGTTTTGAATCAGAGATGTTTCCGAATGTTCTCAGCGACGCTGCGTGGGATCCCTTTTACAGAGAGCAAGCCATCTAAACTCGCTTCTCTGATTGCTTCAATTGAACCGAAATGCCGCAGCAGTGCTTGTTTTCGCTTCGGACCGAGGTTTGGAATCTCGTCAAGCACCGACGCACTCAGCGACTTCTGGCGAAGCCGTCGGTGATACGTAACCGCAAACCGGTGCGCTTCGTCCCGTAACCGCTGGATCATGTGCAGAGTCGGGTTATCTTCTCGCAGGACAATCGGTTCCGATTTACCGGGAACGAAAATCTCTTCAATTCGCTTTGCAAGTGCAATTAACGGAATATCAGGGAGTTGAGATGACACGAAGGTTTTTATCGCCGCTTGTGCTGCACTCAGCTGACCTTTTCCACCATCAATCAACATCAGATCTGGCAGTTTATTGAACTTTTCATCGTTTGCGAGGGCACGACGGAATCGACGTGTGATGACCTCTTGCATCATCGCGAAATCGTTCTGTCCTTTAACTGAACGGATCTTAAACCGGCGGTATTCACCTGAAGCGGGTTTTCCGTCTTCCAAGACCACCATCGATCCAACCGCGAACCTATCGCCGAGATTGGAAATATCGTACGCCTCAATTCGTCGGAGAGGATGTTTTAACCCAAGCAATTCTTGCAGTTCGACGAGTGCTGGCTCCACACCACTACTGTAAACCACGTTCTGTTCACGCTGTGTTAGGAGGATCTCGGCGTTTTTTGTCGCCAAAATTTGCAACTTTCTGAGTCTACCTGCCTTTGGGACATGCAATCCGACACGGCTCCCCTGTTTCTCGCTGAGCCAATTTTCAATCAGTTCCATCGACGCAATTGGCATCGGCAAAACGACCGTTTTTGGCACAAAGACAGCGTTTTGATAATACTGTGAAATGAAGGCACTTAGCGCGGTAGTCAGCGATTCTGGGTCTGCATCGTTGAGATAGTAATGTTCACGTTCAAGGAGTTTACCATCTCGCACCCGTAGAAGTTGCACACACGCCACATCAGTCTTCGCTGCAATACCAATGACATCCTCATCCGCGGCGGACACGCTATCCATGTTCTGTGTTGTAATTGCCTGTTGAACGTCTTTAAGTGTGTCCCGATACTTCGCCGCTGTCTCAAAGTCGAGTGCCTCCGAGGCGGCTTGCATCTGCTCCGTTAGCTCTTTGACGACGGCATCTGTATTTCCACTTAAAAACTGGCACACTTTCTGAACAATCTCATCGTAGTCTGGCACATTGATCTTGTCTGCACAAGGA
The DNA here is from genome assembly GCA_965208635.1 of Candidatus Poribacteria bacterium. GTDB lineage: Bacteria > Poribacteria > WGA-4E > WGA-4E > WGA-3G > WGA-3G. The sequence goes on along the minus strand of OZ242349.1, from coordinate 723,763 downwards.
CCAGGGCATCGTCCAATGTGGTAATCGAGACAAACCCGATACTTATTCCCGGCTTCTACGAGAGGGAGGGTACAGGTGCGGATGGGAAACAACTTCGTTAACTGTTTGAGCGTCTGGCGGGTTGAACGCACATGGACAAACGGTCCGAAATATCGCGTTCCATCGTTTTCGGCTTTACGCGTAATGTGGATACGGGGATAGGGTTCATTGACGGTCACACGTAGATACGGATAGCGTTTATCGTCTTTCAGTTTCACGTTGTAGCGAGGCTGATGCGCCTTAATCAGATTGTTTTCTAAAATCAGTGCCTCTACTTCAGTCTCTGTGACGATATAATCGATTTCTGTGACATACCGCATCATCTGTGCTGTCAAGGCGTGTGCAGAGTTCTCACGACTTTCGACAGCAAGTTTTCGGTTTGCAAGCTGCCCCGAAAAATAGGAGCGCACTCGGGTTCGCAAACGGATCGCTTTGCCGACATAGATGACAGCACCATCGGAGGCTTTCATCAGATAAACCCCCGGTGCATTCGGAAGAGACTGCCACAATTCAGGTGTAGGATTGTCACGCTGTTCTGTCTTCATCTTTTGATCTCTCATAAACCGCTCGGTAGATATCCCTGCCTTCCAAAACGTACTTCATTTCAAAGTTAGTTGCAATATCCTGATCTGGACTGAGGTCTGTCTTAACAGGATGCAGGGTAGATAAATCGGCAAGACGCTCCTGAATCTCTTGGAAATATTCCGCATAATCCGTTGCAATATAAAGCCTACCCTCATTCGGATTGAGTGTGCGTGCCAGAGCAGACAGAAAGTCTTGATTCCGAAAAATCCGTCGTTTCTGCTGCCGTTTTTTGGGCCATGGATCCGGAAAGTAGATATGATATGCCTGAATAGATCCGTTAGGCACGTATCGTGTTAAGAAATAGTTTGCATCCGTCCACACCAGACGGACATTTGAGAATGCTCCTGACGCGCTATCCACACCGAAATGTCGCATGTACTTTTCGAACCGTTCCTGCGTCAAGGCGACGTATTTTTGTGCCCGTTCAATGCCGATATAGTTAACGGTTGGGTGCCGCTTTGATGTTTCAAGCAGGAAACGCCCTTTCCCGGATCCAATCTCTATTTCTACTGGGCGCGAGTTTCCAAAGAATGCTTCCCAATCGATCGGCACAGAAAATTCACCTAACGGCACAGCACGTTCTGTCACGATGTCGATTATTTGGGAGTGGGCAGTCGTATTTTGGTAGTAGAGGTCGTTGTAGCGGGGATTTTCACGCATGGCTTATCTAACTACGGAGCTGACAAAAATTTGTGGAGATGCGTTTTAACCAAATTGTCCTGTGGTTGATACCCCAGTACCTCAACCGCTCCGCTTATGTCAAGATAACTCTGTTGATACCCGTCAGAATTTGCCGAGCGTCCGTACGTAATCAGATATTTGACGGGTCCGTCGTAGTCTACAGCCAGTCCGAAAAGTTGTACGCAATCTCGCGGGGTCAGCAATGTGCTACAGTGCCGTATCCCGCTCGGTTCGTAAGTGCCGTTGAAACTTCCGATACGGATGCTAATGAATCGCATATCGTGGGCATCAACGAGATACCTTCCTGCGATCTCTGCCATACCTTTCATCGCACCGTACCATCCATCGGGACGAAATTGATCGCCTGTTGAGAACCGAGGCGGCGAATTCAATCGCTCATTCCATCCTGAAACGTGATTTGTGCTCGCATATACAATCTTCTGAATGCCACCTTCTCGTGCGGCTTCAAACAAAGTCATTGACGCACCGATGTCGCTGACTTCACCGGTTACCTTTCCAAGCGAATCTTGACGGACATAAGCCAGATGGACCAATACGTCTTGATCGCGACACAATTCTTGCATCGCCGCGTAATCTCGAATATCTGCCTGTGCTACGCGCGAGTTTGCCCCCGTGATCGGATTAATATCCATCAGTGTCAGTGTGTAAGCATCCTGTTTTTCCCATGCTTGCCAGAGCGCGCTGCCGACTGTGCCAGCGGCACCTGTAATAAGTACCCGTGGTTTCATATTTTTAATCTTCCTTTTCCAGTGCTGCCATAATATCGGTGTGCACGGCTTTCGGATCCGCCACCGGTTGTACGTAGAACCGGTCAATCGCCTGTCCACCTAATCCTGAACACTTACACATCTCAACGTTCAGTCCGAGTTGTGCTAAAATACCGCTGAAGTAGTGGAGAAAGCCGACTTTTTCTTCACCGACGACGACAATTTCTGAGTAGTTACGTGCCGTCTCGACGCTCACGTCGTCAACTTGCCAGGTTTCGGTGAGATTGACGTAGTGTCTCTCGAAAACCTGTTCAAGCGTCACTTCCTGTGCAAGGAGGCTACGGATGTCAAAATCGAGGTCCCGTTTCAACTCTTCATCGAGAGGCATCGGTTCCCCGCGATGATGCGGCGGCTGATGGACGAGCCGATAGATTTCAAGTTCGATGTTGGTGTCCTGTTTCGTGTAGACGCGCGCGTCTCGGACATCTATACCGTTGGCGAAAAAGAGACCGCTCACGGTGTGTAACTTTCCAATACGGCTCGGACTACACAGATGCAGTTCAGTAAATCCAGGACGGTCGACGAATTGGACGATTCCCGTGATTGATGTTGCCTCTGTCTCTGTAGCCGTGGCTTCCGCTTGCGATGTCATCTTGATATGCATCGCTATCTCTTCAGGCGAGACACTGATCCGGTAGGAAACCGGCATGTGGTGAAGAAATTGCTGAAACTCTTCAACAGGTGCGAAGGCACCCCATTGCGTCGTCTCTTCCTGTCCCACAAAACGGGTGCGAGCAACCTCGTACAAACTCTTCAGATTGTGTTTAACGACATGGCTGAAGTTCTGTGAACCGTTCGCTGTGGAATCGCAATACGTGAGCAGATACAGAGCCGTCAAACGCTCTAACGAGTTAACCTTCTTACAGAATTCGGAGATCGTGCTTTCATCCCAATGATGGTAGCGTGCCAACTCTATCATCGTCAGGTGTTCTCGGATGAGAAAGCAAATATCATCCGTCTGTTGTGAATTGAACCCAAATTCGGGTGCGATGCGTTCCGCTTTTTCTGCACCGGTCGCCGGGTGGGTTGGATCTGGTTTATCTATATCATGCAGGAAGAGTGCCATATAAAGTGGCGCAGAATCTGAAAGTGAGCGAAACGCTGTGTTGAGATCCTCTAATTCAGAGGTGGGAGAGGGTGCCATTGGCGAACCGAAACCCCCGCCACCCGCACCAAACGGACTACTCGGTTCCGTTCGGCGAATTTCATCGAGATGCCCAATCGCAACGAGCGTGTGTTTCCCGACTGTATATGGATCAAGGCTCCGTTCGCTCCGCGTCATCATCGCTCTTTCAAAAAGCTCCCCACCTTCACCGAGGTGCGACAGGATATTGAGTCGGTGCAGCCGTGTGAGCGTCTTTTCTACATCGCCCGGTATATTTATCAATTCTGCCATCCGGTTCCGGAAAGAACGCCAATCAAACGCATGGACGTACCGAGATATGAATGTAGAAAGGGATGCATCAATTTCGAAGTCGTACTGTTGGAAATAGGTAAACAGTGTAAAGAGTTCGTTTGCATCGAGTTCACCGAAGTTATTATCGATGCAATACAGCATTTCTGTCCTCACCGCGAGCACATCCGAGATAGGAATCCCGTTTGCCAACATCTTCCGGATCAGCAACTCTGCTTTGAAATGCAGATATTTTGCCATCGCGTAATACTCAGCCATAAATTCATAACGTCCCTCATCGGTTTCATCTGGAAATCCGAGGACCTGGGCGATCTGTGTTTGAAGTACATCCTCTTTTTCGGGATGGTAGGTGAGATCGTCGTGCGGTGAATCGGCAAGAACATGGAGAAGATTCCGCACCTTAAACATGAAATCAAGGGACGGAATGAGTTGTCCCTCATCGTAGCGTTCATAGAGTTCAGGGATTGAAGTGAAATCTGGGAGACCGCATATCCAGAGTGCGTACTGGAGCGTACGTAGCCCGCCCCTGCCTGTTTTCACATTCGGTTGATTGAGGTAGATTGTATCTTCGGATGCTTCGAAAGAATCTGCTTTTGATTTCAGCAGATCCAGCACAAGCGAAATATCCGATTTCCCGGAGTGTATCTCTTTCCGGAAATCCTCGGTAAGCGACGCATCGCCAGCGATAAACCGCATGTCGATCAACGCCGTCATATCCTGATAGTTCCATTGGGCTATATCCGTCAAGGGACGATAGATAAAGCTGAATTCGAACCCCGGAATCACCGAGTGGAGACTGTCAAAAAAATCATAGAACCATCGGATAAGTTCAAGGGTGCTCTCATCGTAAATATCCTCTAAGTCCACAGAGGACGTGTAAATAACATCTACGTCCGAAAAATAACAAAGTTCATTTCTACCGTAACTGCCGACACCATAGAGAGCGACATCCGGTCTCCATCCCTCCAATTCTGCTTCTAAGTCGTCTGCCTTAAAGTCTGGAAGTAACTTCAACACTTCAATCTGCTTCTGGTATTCGTCACGAATCTGAAAAGAAGCTACCTCGTAAACCTTCTGAATAACTGCATTCCAGATCTCCGTGTGAATCTTGCAAGCCGCAAACCCGCTTTCACCTTTCAAGATACGGGCTTTCAATTGTTCCCGCTCGGCTTGAATGAAAGCGGTTAACTGTTTTTGCAAATCTTCAAAAGGCACATTTAAGTCTGGTACATAGCGATTGAGTTGTTTTTCGATTTGTCTGGTTTCCATTTTCTCGCGCCTCCAATGTATCAGAGCAATCCAATTGTTGCATGGTCCTCTTGAAATCACTGAGTAAGTAAAAATTTCCAATATGCCCAATTATAACCCAAACACCGAAAAAAAACAAGCGCGTTTTTGATGCGATGGTACACTTCCTGATTGCCCGTTTTTTCCTTGACACACTTTTTGAGGCTTGATAACATACGCAATCAGGAGATTTAAAAATGAGTGACACCAAATATCGTGTAGCCATCATCGGATGTGGACGGATGGGACAAAACTACGCCGAGGCGTACACCACGTATCCCGACACAGAAATTGTCGCAATTGTCGATGCCAACTTGCAACGGCGGGATGTTCTCGGATCACGCTTTGACGTTGCCGCTCTTTATCCAGACGTAGAAGCCCTATTGCGGGACATTGTGCCAGACATTGCCGTGGTCGTCACACCCACGAAATACATGAAAGATGTGGTGATTGCGTGCGCTGAAGCCGGCGTTAAGGGGATCTCTACTGAGAAACCGATTGCTGGATGTTTACAAGATGCCGATGCAATGGTTGAGGTGTGTGCCGAGCGCGGCATCGTATTCGCGGGCGGCAACTTGCAGCGGGCGATGAATGAAGTCCAAGCGGCGGCATCTCGACTCCACGCCGGTGAATTTGGCGAAATCAGAGGGGTGAGCGTTCATGGATTCGGTGGTGAGATCTCCGGTGGTGGATGCCAACACATCTCTGTACTACGTCTGTTCACCAATGCTGAGGTTGAGGAAATCGTGGCATGGGGAACACCGCCTGAAGCGTTAGACGCAGAAACCGATGAAGGTTTAATCATCAACGGACGCTTTCAGCTTACGAATGGACTGGAATGCAATGTCTTCGGAACACCAACATCCTGCCGTGGCGTAGATGTTTGGACGGACGAATACCTCGTCCGATGGGATTGGAACCCACCTGAAATATTCAAAGGCTACGACCCGAACGGCAATCGTGTCCGAATTGATCCCAATTACAGTCCTTACCCATGGAGTGAGTTCAGTTACCTGACAGGCTCCATTCGTTCCTTCTTAGCGGCTGTTGATGGCGACGGACACCCGTGGATTACAGGCGCGGATCTCCGGCAAGCGTTGGAGGTTGCCATTGCTGCGAAGCTCTCCGCAACCCGAAATAGCACACCTATTAAACTCCCACTTGAGGACAGATCTTTGGCTCTATATCCACGTCCCTATCGGTGGCTTGGAGGGGATGCAACTGGTAGACCGCAGAGTGCTGCCGAAGCAAAAGGCTAAAGTAGTTGACTGGCCAGTCTAACGTTACGGTTTGTTGGAGTTGATTGATTCCTTTGATACTACGACGGGCAATGAATGGTTTCCCTACTACGAACAGATACACCTATAATGTGGAAGTGGATAGAACAGTAGTAGGCACACAGCGTGTGCCGTAACAGGAGAGTTAATGATGAACGAAGATCAAAAGTACCTATTCGATTTGACTGGATACCTCATCGTCGAGAACGCATTGACGGCAGAAGAGGTTGCCCAATGCAACGCTGCCATCGACCATCACATTGAAGGACTGAGGGAACGTGACACCTCTCTGGCGGGCGGTTCAGCGGCACTCTCTGGCACGGCACACCGAATGGACATGGGAGGCATGCTCGCCTGGGAGAAACCTTGGTGTGAACAGTTCCGAAATTTACTCGTCCATCCCAATATTAAACCCTGCCTTGAAGAAATTTTGGGCGAACAGTATCGACTGGATCACGGTCCGGGTTTAATTGCTATGGAAAAAGGCACCGAAGGTGGCACCTTACACGGTGGTGGGATTGAACGTCCGAATTTCTCCGAAGCCTATTTCTTCAAATACGGTCGCATCTACACAGGTTTAACCGTCGTCGAATACATGCTCGCCGACGAGGGACCCGGCGATGGGGGTTTGGCAATCGTTCCGGGCAGTCACAAAGCAAACCTTCCGTGTCCGAGCAGCATGAAACGGTACGAGCAATATCAGAATCAGGTGCTGGAAGTCAATGCCAAGGCGGGAGATGCCGTAATTTTTACCGAAACTTTGACGCACGGCACGCTTCCCTGGACCGGTAGCCATCAACGACGCGCACTGCTCTACAAGTTCAGTCCTGGATTCCAGTCTTATGGCACCGGAGCACACGAGGTTACGTATCCCGATTACATTGAGGATATGTCCGCTGAACAGCGAGAAGTCATGGAGGCACCGCACATCCGACGTTAGTCAGAAAGGTTTTCGGTCTTCGGTTAACGCGTGTGGCGGTTGCGTGTTGCCTGAGTTCCACAGGTATCTCTTTAACTGATAACTGATAACCGAAAGCCTGCGTAGCAGGCGAACCGAAAACTATAAGAAGGAGAAAATGATGTCGAAACTACGAGTTGCTGTCATCGGTTGCGGCGGTAGGGGCCGTGGTCACATGAAAATCCTTTCGGAATTTAACGACACGGATCTCGTTGCCGTTTGTGATCCAGTCGAAGCGGCGCGCGACAACGCCGCGGACATGTTCAGCGTCTCAGCGCGGTACGAGAGTATTGAGGCGTTGTTGGACAATGAAGGCTTAGACGCTATCTTTGTTGCTACACCCGCACACCTTAACGGTGAGGCGGCACTTCCCTGTTTTGAACGCGGTGTCCATACGCTTTTGGAAAAACCACCAGGCATGAGTGTTTCGGAAACAATCGCCTTACGTAGTGCGGCAGAACGGACAGGCGCGAAAGGGATGGTCGGCTGGAACCGCCGCTTTCACCCGATCATCGTTGAAGCGAAACGCCAAGTTACCGCACGGGGTCCTGTGACACAAATCGTCGGCGAATTCCACAAGAGTATCACCAGATTGGCACAAGGCAATAGATTTCCAGAACACTTGATGGACAACATGTTTCTGGAGACACCCATACACGCGCTTGATACGATCCGCGCCGTTGCAGAAGCCGATGTCCAAGAGGTCCACAGTGTCGTCCAACGGACGATCTCAGATTACAAAGATGTCCACGCCGCACTCATTCTGTTCGATAACGGCTGTGTCGCCCAACACATCGCCAACTATACCACAGACGCACGCCTTGAGCGTTATGAGATTCACGGCAGGGACATCTCCGCCTATCTTGAAGGTGTCTCCCAAGGAACCGTTTTCTGTGATGGCACACAACATAAACTCACCGAAGCAGGGACCGGTGGTACTGTTGAACAGAATAGGTATTTCTTGGATTGTGTCAAATCCGATACGCCAGTTTCGTTCCCCGCCGCTAACCTTGACGAGGCTGTTAAAACCATGGAACTCGCCGACGCAATCCTCAGTGGGTTGCGTTGACGTTAGCCTGCAACACCGGCGCAGGGTTTTTGCGAATCAACGCTGGATTTAGCCTTTAAATAGGCTAAATCCGTTCCTTGTATTACATTTGCGCGTGTTGCCTCGCAGTGAGAGTCATCGGGGTGTTTCCCCCAGGTCTACGGAGAAACATGTTGAATATCTAATCCGCCTGACCGAACCGTAAGGAATAATTAAAAGATGGCAACGCTTGACGAACACTTTGAAGCCTATAGAACCGATGGTTTCACAATCTTTGAGAAAGTCTTTGACGAACCGCAAATGCAAAGTTGGCGAGAGAAACATCAAGAACTCTCTGCCGCCAACGACGGTCAAACATGGTTCGGAAATACGCTTGAATTGGCACCTGAACTGATGTGGCCCGCTGTCTCACATCCAACAATCCTTGAATTTGTAGAAAGAGTGATGGGTCCCTTCGTGCAATTAGATAATCTCACGCTTGCCGCCTTTCCATCGATGGAAGCGGAAAAAGCGGAAGGCAGGGTCTCAGGGTGGCACCGTGATCGCTGGGCACACGTTCCTTTTACTGATGCCTATCATCGCCCGAACGCCATCAACGCTATATCCTATTTACAGGATTTAACGGATGAATACGGACCCCTCCGTGTCATTGTCGGTTCGCATCGCAAACCGATTACCTTGGAAGATTCACAACGGAGTGTCCCGCATCCCGACGAAACATTGGTTCACATGGGAGCCGGTGATGTTGTCATCACACATAACGGACTCATCCACTCCGGCACACCGAATACTTCTGGAAATTTACGCTATTTCTTCAGCATCTATTATAACCTCACATGGCTAAAACACACCGATCATCACACAGGTCCGCATACCCAAAAGTTGTTGGAGACTGCGAAAGCCGCCAATAATCACCAACACATGCGGCTCCTCGGTGTGGACGAGCAACTCCAACCTCGGTGCAATTCCGGTTTCCTCCGTTCCGATGAAGAACGCTGGGAAGAGTGGGCAGCCGCTGACCGTGATGCAATTAAGGAGGCATAACCGATGGCAAATCCAAGTGTAGTGCCACCGACACTCAACGTCGAACTGGATCACCAACTGCAACAAGAGGTTAACTTTTTCCTCAATTGGGGGTATCTCGTCGTTGACAACGCCGCAACACCGGAACAGATTGAATTGCTGCGAGAAGCACTCGATGAGAGTTACGAGCGCAACGACAAAAGCCAATTTATCGGTGAACTCCTTGAGGAAGACGATCGGTTCGCGTTTCTGTTGGACAACCCACCCGTTCTAAAGCGGATGGAAGCCGTATTAGGCACCTGTGTCCAGCTCCACAGCGCGACAGCACGCATTACCGAACCCGGAACACCAGACCAGCATTGGCATCGCGATGGTCCCTGGCCCGTTGCGCCAAACGGAACGCCTTACGGAAGTCTCCCGGCACAAATCAACTGCGGCTATTATCTCGACGAAGTCAACGATGAAAACGGTCCCACGGTTATCCAACCCGGCAGCCACCGGGCACCTTTCCGTCCACCGCCTACTCCTGTCGAATTGCCCGATGAAAAGCGGGTGCTCGTCTCCCCCGGACAAGCGGTTATGTTCGATGGATGGACATGGCATCGGGGTGCCGCTAACAATTCTTCAGAACGTCGGCGCGTCTGTCTAATGTGCTATCAGAACGCGTGGATGAAGTCTCGCGAACCTTTTGACGGTCCCCGCGTCACAAAACTCCGAGAAGAAGGCACACCACAACAGCAACTCTTACTCGGCGCAATTCCAAAATGGTAATATAGTGAGTTGTCAGAGACACGAAAACTATGTTGTAGCATGATCTGCTAACGAGAAGGGGGTAGCCTGCAACACCGGCGCAGGCGGATATACGGAAGGAAACAGTCCTACGCAAACCTTCCAAAACGAACCGCAAGGAAAATTAAAAAAAATGAATCTCGCTTATATTGTTATTGATACACTCCGCTATGACTACATCGGTGCGAACGGAAATGACTGGATAGAGACACCCAATATCGATCGATTTGCCTCCAAAGCGTTGGCGTTTGACTACGCTTTCTGTGCCAGTTTTCCAACGATTCCCTATCGGACCGATGTCATCACTGGGCAATACGGTGCGCCCATCCACCCGTGGAAACCACTGCGTCACGAACGCCAAACTTTGCCGTGGACACTCGCAGGAAACGGCTACGCGACGCAACTCATTCACGATACACCGCATCTCGTCAACGGCGGGCATAACTTCGACTGGCCCTTCCACGCATGGACGTTCGTTCGCGGTGCGGAAGTAGACAGAGACTGGATTTCCGATACTGTAGTATGGCCCGACAACTGGACCCGTCAACCTCTCTTCGATTGTATCGATGACAAAGCCGCTGAATCCGGGATGCTTCGTAGTTACGCACGCGCAAACAGAAACCGCAAAAAACCTGAAGATTGGAACTGCGCAAGACTCTTCAACACCGCGGCGCAATTCCTCAAAGACAATGCTAAGCGAGATAATTTCTTTCTCTGGGTAGACTGCTTCGATCCCCACGAACCTTGGGATGCACCGCTTGAATTCATGAAAAAATACGATACCCGTCCGGGGTATGATGGACGCGTTGATCCGCGCAGCCTCGGCGCAAGAGGTAATGCGAAACTCTCAGATGAAGCGAAACAACACATCAAAGCACAATACGCCGCTAAAACGACATGGATGGACCACTGCTTCGGACAATTTCTTGATGCCCTTGAATCCACGGGGCTTGACAAGAATACCGCTGTCATCTTCACCGCTGACCACGGTACAAATGTCGGTGAACGCGGCAGGTTCGGCAAGGGACAACCCGTCCGTCAGCAGGAGACACATGTTCCGCTCTTTATTCGGCTTCCCGAAGGAGATACAGGGAGAAGTAACGTCATCGTCCAACCGCAGGACTTCTTCCCGACAATTCTCAATATCTTAGGGGAAGCACGTCCCGACGGCATTGAAGGACACGACATCTTAACCCCTGCACGTAACGGGGAAGCCGGCGCAAGGGAACTTGCCCTCTCTGGTGGAAGTATTGAGCGGTGGGAGAATAGCACAGAGAATCCGAATCTCAACCTCTTCACTATCTTTGATCGTGAGTGGAGTTTAGAGGTCGGCACGAAACCTGAAAATTCAAGCCTCGTCCGACTCGGTGAATTAGACGATGTTGCCGATGAACATCCCGACATCGTTGCGAAACTGCACGCCGCCGCTGTTGATGAAATCGAGCGTCGTGGCACCGATCCCGCGCTCATGGCGTGGCTTCGGAGTGGCGGCGAGGCTGCTTTCCCTGCCGATGCGCATTACTGGAACGGTTTCCCTGGACCTGCAGGGTATCGACCCTATTTCGGGAAACTCTACACGGGTGAGTAATTTTTAGACTTTTCCCAATCAGGATAGGTGCGGTTTTCTAACCACACCGGGCAACTTTCGATAAGTTTGACAAGGGCTTGGAATTCTGATAGCATATTAACGAAAACCAAGGGTACGAACTAAGAAACGTCCTTTGCTAAGGAGAAAATTATGCCACGCACATACAAAGCTTGTCTCATCGGATGCGGACGGATGGGCGCGACCATTGACGACGAAGTCGAAGGCAGAGACGATAGTTTTATTTGGCAACCTTTTTCACACGCCGCAGCCGCTGTCGCCTGTGAGCGCACAGATCTCGTCGCAGTCTCGGATGTCTTTGCCGAGAAAGCCGAAACCATCAGGCAACGCTATGGAGCCGAGCGCGCCTATACAGACTACCAAGAGATGATTGAAAAAGAGAAACCCGACATCGTCTGTATCGCTACGCGTCCCGGCCCACACGCCGACATGACTGTTTTTGCCGCTGAGAACGGTGTCAAGGGTATCTATTGTGAAAAACCGCTCTGCTGCTCTATGGAAGAAGCGGACATCATGGTAGACATCGTTCAAAAGCACGGTGTCAAATTCAACTATGGCACGCAGCGCCGCTATATGCCGATCTATCGAAAAGTGCGTGAGCTCGTGGATGCTGGCGAAATCGGTGATGTCCAATGCTCCATCGCCCAATACGGAGCCGGTTCTGCGCTCTGGGGCTTAACCCACGCCGCAGATATGCTCCTCTTCCTCGCGGGCGACCCGGAGGTAGATTTCGTGGCAGGCGCGATTATATGCAAAGATTCGGATTGGGATGGGAACAGGCTCAACGTTGATCCGGGTATTGCTTGTGGTTACATCCGTTATTCCAACGGGGTCCACGGCTATAACACTGCTGGCACTGGACCTGAATATGAGGTCTGCGGCACCGGCGGCAAGATCCGTATACAAAACAATAGTAGAGAAATCCAATTCCGCAAAAAGGACGGGAGCTTCTTTGAAGAAGTACCGTTCCCAGAGACATCCCGCGCGACAGGCACCGTCATGGGGATTACCGACATCGCCGAGGCACTCGACGAAGACCGCGAGACGCAAGGACCCGTCCACCTCGCGCGTCGGAGTATAGAGACGCTTATGGGCATGATTGAATCGCATCGACTCGGTGGCAAACACATTACGCTTCCCATGGAAAACCGATCCCTCTACGTCACCAGAGACAACTGGTAACGTGTTCCTTGCCGTTTCATCTCGTTGGGGCGGGTCTCCGTGCCCGTCCATTCTGCCAACCTAAGACATGAACTTAGAAACCCAAATCCAGCAGTTCCGTGAAACCTTTTACAATGTCAAAGCCGAAGTCCAGAAACGCATTGTCGGTCAAGACGCGATTATTGAAGGTGTACTCTTCTGCTTACTTGCCAACGGACACGCCCTCCTTGAAGGCATCCCCGGCTTAGGCAAAACACAACTCATCTATACCCTCAGCGAAGCACTTGATCTCTCCTTCAAGCGCATCCAGTTTACGCCGGACATGATGCCCTCCGACATCACAGGCACAACACTTCTCGTTGAAGATGAACACGGCGGAAAGCAGTTTGAATTTCAACAGGGACCCATTTTCTCTCAACTCATCCTCGCCGACGAGATTAACCGCGCTACGCCTCGCACCCAATCCGCACTCCTTGAGGCGATGCAAGAGCGGACTGTGACCGTTGGGCGCACCAGCCACAAGTTAGAAGAACCGTTTTGTGTTCTCGCCACGCAAAACCCGTTGGAGATGGAAGGCACCTATCCGCTTCCAGAGGCGCAACTTGACCGATTCCTCTTCAAACTCCTGATCGACTTTCCGGGTGAAGATGAGATCGTTGAAATTCTACGCCGCACCACATCCGGTGCTGAGATCATTATCGGCAAGGTGACGGATGCCGAGACGCTCAACGAGATGCGTCAACTCGTGCCACAGGTCATCATCGCGGAGCATGTCGAGCGGCACATCATCCGACTTGTCCGAGGTACACATCCGAATTCTGAGGACGCACCGGAGATTGTTAAACGCTATGTCCATCTCGGTGCGGGGATTCGGAGCGTCCAAGCGATAGCCCTTACCGCCAAAATCAATGCCCTCCTCGATGAACGTTACAACGTTGCCTTTTCGGATATTGATGCTGTATTGCTTCCCTCCCTCCGGCACCGCATCCTTCTCAATTTCGAGGGACAAGGCGAAGGCATAGAACCCGATGCCATCGTCAACGAAGTCCGCAATACGATAACTCCGACCCCATAGTACATTATAGTAAAGTCCATGATTAAGTTTACATATCTTCTGTAGGGGGCGGACCCTCCTGATCGCGACTCAACCCACTGACAGTCGGGAATCGGAGTTCCCTCCTACATTTCAATAATGTAATGTTAACTGTAAAATCTACTATAAACATCCAGACCTATTGAGCGGCACCTCAGATGAATGTAGGATTTGTGGTTGCCAAAAGTAAGAAAAATTGATAATATAAATTTGCGATTGCCAAAAATGAGTGAAAAAGGCAATATGAGAAATTTTAAAAATCAACGCACGCTATATGAATTTTGCATACTTCGTTGGTGTGGTTTCCTAAGTCCCTTCAGCATAAATTAATCCCTTGACATCTTCTTGAACAGACGTTATAATATGGAATTTGGGATTATCAAAAACAGGAAAAAATGACAATACGAATTTACTGTTTTCAAAAAGAGGCGAGAACGGCAATATGAAAAATTTTGTAGCGGGCGCGTACCGACGGCAACGAGAATACGAAAGTTTCAGCCCATCCTTCATCAACTGTCCTTTCGCGTGGGAAACTCGCCAAATAGATCAGTTGGTTGAGCAAGCTGCAAATCTTTTGGGAGCACTTAACGCTTATGCGGAAATTGTACCAGATGTCGATTTTTCGATTCCAATGAGCATTGCAAAAGAAGCGATAGACTCTAATCTGATTGAAGGGACAAAAACTGAGATTGATGAGGTGCTTCTGCCACAAACAGAAATTCCGCCAGTCAGACACGATGATTGGCAGGAGGTCCAAAATTATATTAAAGCGATGAATTTCGCGATAGCCGAACTCCCAAAAATTCCGCTTTCAACGCGACTTCTCAAAGATGTACATAAAATATTGATGTCCGGTGTTCGTGGAAAACATAAGGCACCGGGTGAAATTCGCAGGAGTCAAAACTGGATTGGCGGTTCGTCGCTTGCCGATGCGCTTTTTGTGCCGCCTTCACCTGAGGAACTGCCGGAACTGCTAAGTGATTTAGAAAAATTCTGGCACAATCCATCGCTACAACTGCCATTCCTCATCAAAATCGCTATCACGCATTATCAGTTTGAAACCATCCATCCGTTTCTTGATGGAAACGGTAGGTGCGGAAGACTTTTAATTGTTTTGCAACTCATTGATGCACAATTACTGAGCAAGTCTGCATTTTATGCATCCACCTTTTTTGAGAGAAACAAGGTTTCATACTACAATTCGCTCACTCGCGTCCGCACTGCCAACGATTTGGAACAGTGGATCGTATTTTTTTTAATTGGTATCGTTGAAACTGCTCAGCATGGACTCAAGACTTTTAAAGCAATCATTGCACTTCGTCAAGAATATGATGCCAAAATCCTAACACTTGGTTCTCGAGCGAAAAACGCTCAAAAATTGCTTCAACACATGTATGCTACACCTATTGTTAATGCAAGGTTGGTTGAAAAGGAATTAAACATAAGTTTTTCAAGCGCGAATCGACTCCTAAAATCCTTGACAGAACTCGATGTGTTGACAGAGACCACAGGACATTCCCGTAACCGCCTTTTTGTCTTAGAGGACTATCTGAATCTCTTTAGAAGTTAGTGGATTCCATAGGAAAATGGATTCTTACTGATTTCTAACGCCTTGAACACCAGTTTCCATTCACCTCAAGTTCAATGCGAATTACCTTTACAAGAGATATGCGAAACGTTCCATTTCCTGAATAGCACTAATCAGTATCCAAAGACCGCATCTTTCCTTGCTGATTGGTTTCCCAATTTCCCTTGTTCCAAGCCACCGTGTCTCATTTTTCCAATTGGATTTCCCAAAGATCAGCATCTATATAGAAACACATACCACGTTAAAAAAATAACTTTGCATTTCTGAACTAAATATGTTATCATATATAATCTAAACTCGAATTAAGAATATATGTTTTAGTGCTGCGAAACTAACAAACAAAGTGAGTTCTTAAACCTTAGCATAACGTCTGCATAGAACTCAGGCAGATTCTTCGTAAGGCAGTTTATCAACGGTTAGCAAAGTGTTACACTTTTCACCAAATTATTTTTTTTACACGAAATCGCAACCGAGAAACACACAAGAACACCACGGCCCCACTGGGATCTCAACCGAAAACCCACACGGAAATACCAATTTAAAAATGTTATAAAAACGTAACATTTTAACGTGAACTTGAAAATAAATTCGTAGGTTGGGTTGAGCAGTCAGGTCCACAAGCGCATTTTCGCTATATACAGTTGCGTTCTTCAATGAACTCTTCGGGTAGAGAGGTGTAGCGAAACCCAATATCCGAAGTCGTGTCAGTATCTAATGCGTTGGGTTTCACTCAGTTTTTGGTGATTTCAGGTTTCTCTGTTCCCATGAAAACTCTGTGGTGTGTGCGACTTTTGGTAGGTCTCCCTTCAACCTTGGGGAAACACCCTATCAAAAACACCTACGGGACACTTCAATTTTTATTTTCAAACTCACGTTAAGATAACACATTTCACGCGAAGTATCAAGCCAATTCTGGAGAATCATAGAGTCAGTTATCAGCTGTCAGCAGACATCGCGAGCGTGAAGAAATCTGCAGAAATGCCCAAGTAAAACACTTGCTCCTACAGAGGAGAGAGTCGGGAATCGGAGTTCCCTCCTACTGGAGAATTATATGCCTCTGGTGCCGCGTTTTTTTCGCTTGCTACCACCCTTAAATTATGCTAAAATATCCGTAGCATGAACCAGCACGACTTAAAACACTCCCATAAAGAACTCCATACGCTTCTCGGGAAACGTTTCAGCACGGATACTGCTGTCCGAGACGCACACGCGCGCGATGCCTCCTACCACCGCGGCGCATTACCAGATGCAGTCGTTTTCCCGAAAACTAACGCTGAAGTTGCTGAAATTGTTAAAATCTGCGCAAAATATAAGATGCCGATAGTCCCCTATGGCACGGGTACGGGTGTTGAAGGTGCTGTCGTCACAACCGAAGGGGCACTCTGTATCGCTCTGAATGAAATGAACCGTATCCTCCGCGTCAGTCAAGACGACAGAGATGCTACCGTCCAAGCGGGTGTAACGCGGTTACAATTGAACACACATCTCGCAGAGGTCGGCACACAGCTCCATTTCTCCGTCGATCCTGGAGCAGATGCCTCATTAGGGGGGATGGCGGCGACGCGGGCATCCGGTACAAGCGCCGTCCGATACGGCACGATGCTCGATAACGTCCTCGGCTTGACCGTTGTTACTGCCGACGGTTCTATCGTCCGGACGGGGAGTAGGGCTCGAAAGTCCGCCGCAGGCTACGATCTCACACGTCTTTTCATCGGTTCTGAAGGTACATTAGGGATTATCACTGAAGTCACGCTCAAATTAACACGGTTGCCGGAAGCGGTCGCATCTGCTGTCTGCGCTTTCCCGACCGTAACTGCGGCGGTAGACACTGTTATTGAACTCATAGGTACAGGGGTTAGCATCGCTCGTATCGAGCTTTTAGATGAACTCCAGATGGATGCCGTCAACACATACGCGGGGTTAGCGTATGAAGTCGCACCGACCCTCTTCTTTGAATTCCACGGTTCTAAACACACCGTCGCAGAAAGTTCTGAGATTGCTGGGACCATCGCAGCACAACACGGCAGTGGCGATTTTCGGTGGGCGACGGACGAAAACGAACGCAAGCGTCTCTGGCAAGCCCGATATGATAGTTACTATGCCGCCTTGAATCGCCGTCCCGGTTCCGTCGGCTATGTTACCGACGTCTGTGTCCCGATATCCGAACTCGCTGAGTGCATCGCCAAAACGAAAGCACTTCTCGCGAAATCAGACCTTGTTCCGTCCCTCCTCGGACACGTTGGAGACGGGAATTTTCACGTTGTCTTCCCGCTTGAAGCTGATAACGACGATGAATTAGCAGAGGCACAACAACTCAGCTATCAGATTGTAGACATCGCCTTGGAGATGGACGGCACCTGCACCGGTGAACACGGTGTCGGTCTTGGCAAACGAAAGGCACTACAAAAGGAACACGGGTCAGGGATTGACTTAATGCGTGCTGTCAAAAATGCTTTGGATCCCCTAAACTTGATGAATCCGGACAAAATTTTCTTGTAGGTGCCTCCTTATAGACTTGGCTTTTCAGGAGAAATTTCTTATGAAAAACCTAATTTTGAGTTTCACAGGGATCCTGCTGTGCGTCACGCCCGCTTTTTCAGAACTCAGCGACTCGGATCTTCAACGCATCCGAGAAATCGTTAAAGTCGAGGTAGTCAGTTCAGAACAACGGCTCCGTACGGAAATTGCTGAATCGGAACAACGGCTCCGAGGGGAAATGACCGCGGCAATACAAGCCTCTGAAGAGCGGATGAAAGTGTACGTGGATGCAAAAATATCAGAAGTTAACTCACAGTTTGCTCAAATCAATTCACAGTTTGCACAAGTTAACAACCGTATTGACGAAGTGGACAAGCGAATCAACTTTGCTTTTACAGTGTTGGGATGGCTGTTTGCGTTGGTTATAGCTGCGCTTGGTATTCCGCAACTGATCATAGCGTTTAGACAACGCGGGCAAGAACGCCTGCAGACCTCGGTGGAAGAACTTTACGCAGTCCATAGTGAAGTTCTGGCAGAACTCAAGCAGTTACGGGCAGAGAATGAAGCTTTCAGAGGGCGGGACAGGTCACAGTCTGAATCATCATAGTCAGTGCGCTGGCGTATCTAAAAGGAAAACATGCAAAATAACTGGAAAGTCCTCATTACCGATTACGCTTGGCCCTCTATAGAGCCTGAACGACAAGTGCTTGCCGAAATCGGGGCGGAACTCATCGCCGCCGAGACTGGCGACGAGGCAGAACTCCTAACCCTTGCGCCTACGATGGACGGCATCCTTACCTGTTGGAAACCTGTTCGTGCGCCTGTCATCGCTGCCGCTGAAAATTGTCAGATTATCGGACGTTGCGGTATAGGGTTAGACAACATTGATGTGGAAGTTGCTACAGAACACGGCATCGTTGTGACCAATGTCCCGGCGTATTGTATCGATGAGGTATCAGACCACGCGATGGGGTTGCTGCTGGCGTGTGCGAGAAAAATTTCGCGCTATGATCGGGCTGTCAAAGGAGGCAGATGGGAGCAGAATATCGGACCATCGATGCGTAGGATCCGAGGTAAAACGCTCGGTGTCGTCGGCTTCGGACGGATTGCGCGCTCAATTGTGCCGAAAGCGAAGGCGTTTGGATTTACAATCAACGTCTGTTCGCCACGGACCGATCCCGAATTAATTCAGCAGTCCGGTGCGCAAAAGGTTTCGTTTTCAGAACTCCTCGCAACCTCTGATTTTATCACTATCCACGCGCCACTGACACCAGAAACACAAGGCATGTTTGGGGCGGCAGAATTTCGGGCGATGAAACCGACAGCCTATCTGATTAACTCAGCGCGTGGAGGTATCGTAGACACTGCTGCGTTCACTACTGCGCTTCAGAACGCTGAGATCGCCGGGGCAGGTGTGGACGTGTTGGAAACAGAACCCCCTGAACAGAACGAAGAACTGCTGACCCTCGACAACGTCGTCGTTACACCGCACGCCGCTTTTATGTCAGAAGAATCCATTCTTGACTTAGAGATTGCCGCCGCTACGTGTGTCGTGGAAGTCCTGACCGGAAAACTGCCGGAATCCGTCGTGAACCCGTCGGTTCTGGAACAGTCAAACCTCCGCGCAAATTTTTGACCATGGCTACTGCTCCCTCTACATTCCATGATTGTAGCCTGCAACATCGGCGCAGGGTTTTTGCTGGGGTGTTTCCCCCAGATATACGGAGATGAATATGCAATCCCAGATCCATCTAAACGAACCGCAAGGTATAATTAAAAAACTCCCTGATGCAACAGGGCATTTCGGACAATTCGGAGGCAGATACGTCCCCGAAACACTCATGCCCGCCCTTTTAGAACTCGAAGAAGCGTACATGAAACTCAAGGACAATCCCGAATTCCAGCAAGAGTTTCAGTACTACCTCCGTGAGTATGTCGGGCGACCAAACCCACTCTATTACGCCGAGCATTTAACAGAAACACTCGGTGGCGCGAAAATATATCTCAAACGGGAAGACCTCAACCATACAGGTGCTCACAAAATTAACAGCGCAATCGGTCAAATCCTCCTCGCGCGGTGGATGGGCAAAAAACGCATCATTGCTGAGACCGGTGCTGGACAACACGGCGTCGCAACAGCCACTGTCGCCGCAAAGTTCGGTATGGAATGCGAAGTGTATATGGGTGAGGAAGACATAGAACGGCAGGCACTCAACGTTTTCCGCATGCAATTGATGGGCACAAAGGTCGTACCGGTTAACTCTGGGTCGCGGACGCTCAAGGATGCGATCAACGCCTGCTTCCGAGATTGGGTCACGAATGTCCGGACAACCTATTTGCTTCTCGGCTCGGTTGTCGGCGCACACCCTTACCCGATGATCGTTCGAGACTTCCAATCCGTCATCGGTGAGGAAGCGAGGGCGCAGATTTTAGAGCAGGAAGGGATTTTACCGGATTGTGTCGTCGCCTGTGTCGGTGGTGGGAGTAATTCGCTCGGTATGTTTTATCCGTTCTATGCCGATGAATCTGTTCGGCTTATCGGTGTAGAAGCCGCGGGAGAGAGTATCCGTAGTGGACGACACGCCGCACCTCTCACTGCGGGGAGTGTTGGGGTCTTTCATGGGGCTAAGTGCTATCTTTTGCAAGAGGATGACGGTCAGATAACCCCCGCACACTCGATCTCTGCTGGGTTGGATTATCCGGGTGTCGGACCGGAACACAGTTATTATCGTGAAACCGGTAGAGCGGAATACGTGCCGATTACCGATGCAGAGGCGGTAGAGGGGTTCCGATTGCTATCAGAGACGGAGGGCATCATCCCCGCATTAGAATCCGCACATGCCATTGCCTATCTGCGTGAGCTTGCACCTAAACTCGGTAAAGATCAAATTATTGCTGTCTGCCTTTCAGGTCGCGGGGACAAAGATGTTTACACTATTGCAAGTGAATTGGGTATTAAGCTTTAGCAGCAGAAGTTATAGACTGTCGCCTCCATTTTTTGATCGGAGCAACTCCTGCTTCAGCCAAAAACAAATTGTTATCTAACTGTGAGATGTGGTATAATTTTGTCGCGTAGTCGAAAAAAATAGTGACGAGGTGGCACCATGGCGCGCGAAACCGTAGACGCTGCTTCAAATCTGTCCTTGCAGCAAAAAATCGGTAAGTTCATCAAGTGGCTCTCGCATCGAGAGGGTCCTTTCAGGAATTGGCGATATTTTCCAACCCGCGTGTTACTACGCAAACTGCAATCCGAATCCGCTGAAATGCGGGCTTATGCCGCCGAAGGGTTAGGGGGCGTTGGTGATATGCATGCCGTCGCGCCGCTCATCAATGCCTTAGACGACAACAACTCAACCGTCCGTCGCTTCGCTATTTCTTCTCTTGGACATATCCGCGATGAACGTGCTATTGACGTGCTCATCCCGTTTCTACAAGACGAAGAAGCTGATATGCGTTGTGCCGCTGTTGTTGCTCTTGGTGAATTGGGACTTAGCGAAGAGCGGTTCTCGACGCCACCAGGGGAAATAATAGAGGCATTGGTAAACAGTATAACGGACACTGACAGAGCCGTCTGTTCCGCCGCTATTGTTGCTTTGGGCAGAATTGGTAATCCACAAGCCATCTCCCCGCTGAATGCATTAGCGGAAACCACCGAGAGTGAATGGATTCGTCGTTACATCAGCGAGGCATTACACCAAATCGAAGAGCAGAACGCCTGACGAAATTCTCAAAAATTTTCCTTGATTTTGGCTACCCGATTTGATATAATATATGTTAAGTTTATTAATGTGAGAGATCGGGTTCTGCTTGCATGCGTTAAGACCCTATATCAGGACATTCCGCGACCCAAACATATCGCAATATTCATCTATCTTCAGGAATTATGGACGAAAATCAAAGTTTCAAATCCGGGTACGTTAGTATTATCGGCGCGCCGAATGTCGGTAAATCCACCTTGCTCAATACCATTTTAGGGCAAAAACTCGCTATCGTCACCCCGAAACCGCAAACAACTCGAAACCAGATTCGCGGAATTGTCACCACTGACACCCATCAAATCATTTTTGTCGATACACCCGGACTGATGAACCCCAAGTACCGTTTACAAAGCGAGATGGTCAAAACCGCGTATGGGGCTTTAGGGGATGCAGATGTCGTCCTTTTTGTGATTGATGTCGCGCGTCGAGATCCTGAGATTGAGGATAGGATCCTAAAACGTCTCAAGCGCAGTAAACTAACAACAATTCTCGTGCTCAATAAAGTAGATCTCGTTTCAAAGCCAACCTTACTCCCAATTTTTGAGGACTACAGTCAGAGATTTGAATTCGCACACATGATACCTATCTCCGCGTTAACCGCCGATGGTGTACCGCTGCTTCTTGAGCAGATTGAAACGTACCTACCGCTCGGACCCCGCTATTTTCCAGAGGACCAACTCAGCGACCTCCCAGAACGTTTTTTCATCGCCGAAACCGTTCGTGAAAAGATTATGCTCCTGACCCAACGTGAAGTTCCTTACGCCTCTGCTGTCATTATTGAAGAGTTTGAAAAACGCCGAAATAATAAAGCAGGTGAAATTATCTATATCCGAGCCATTGTCTATGCAGAACGCCAGACACAAAAGCAAATTATTATCGGTAAGGGCGGTAGATTGATTAAACGGGTCGGCGAACTTGCACGGCGTGATATTGAGAAGTTCTTAGATGCTCGCGTTTTTTTAGAAATCTACGTAACAGTCAAAGCCGATTGGCGCAAAGACACCCGCAAACTCAAAGAGTTAGGCGGTTTTGCGGATGTTTAACTGCGTCCTGTAACAAAAAATAGGTTTTTAATTCTTCCGTTACTTGGACTGCACTCTATTCCATGACGTACAGGTTTCTGGGTAGGAAGGAACTCCGAGTATACGCAAAGAAACAAGAATGTCTTAATCCCTCTGACCGAACCGCAAGGAATAACTAAAAAATGACAGAAGAGTCGATTCTTGTGCAAGGTGCACGCGAGCACAATCTCAGAAACATTGATATCCAACTTCCAAAAGACAAACTCATCGTCTTCACCGGTGTGAGCGGTTCCGGCAAATCTTCGATGGCGATTGATACCGTTTACGCCGAAGGACAACGCCGATACATCGAGTCTTTATCGGCGTACGCCCGGCAGTTTTTAGGGCAACTCGGCAAGCCAGATGTAGACGAAATTGTCGGATTGTCTCCTTCTATTGCCATTGATCAGGGATCAACAGGACATAACCCGCGTTCCACAGTGGCAACCGTAACCGAAGTCTACGACTACCTCCGTGTCCTCTATGCCCGCGCAGGGCAATTCCACTGTCCCGAATGCGGGCGTGAGGTCGGTTCACAAACTCCCGCAGATATCGTCCAAGCTCTGATCGACTATCCAGAGCGCACCAGACTTATCATTTTAGCACCGATTCTCAGAGGCTCCCGCGGCGCACACCAAAGAGAACTTGAAGATTTACGCAAAGCGGGTTTCGCGAGGTTGCGAATCGATGGTGAAATATACGAACTCCGACCCGGTCTTACCTTGAATCCCAATCAACGACACGACATTGATGTTGTCATTGACCGGATTGTTATCAAGGAGGGCGTTGAACCTCGTGTTGCGCAAGCGGTATCTACTGCCCTCATGCGTGGAGATGGAAGCCTCCTTGTCCACGTTGTTCCCACTGAAGGCGAAGGATCTCCATTCGCGACGGAGGACGACGACCTGCTGTTTAGCGAGGATTATACCTGCGCGCACTGCCGGATCAGCTTTGTGAAACCCGAACCACGCCACTTCTCTTTCAACAACCCTGATGGAATGTGTGAGAATTGTCGGGGTTTAGGCGTGGAAATGGGAATCTTGCCAAGGTTGATCGTGCCAGATGAGACGCTTTCCATCATGCAAGGTGCCATAAGTCTATGGGGACCTCTTGATACGCGAAATACGCTCAAGGAAAAGGTAATCGCTGAGGCACTCGCAAAACACCTCGGATTCGATATTGAGACACCTTGGAAAAACCTCACACCGGAACAGCAACATGCCATTCTCTACGGCACCGGGGACGATATTCTTACGATTACCACCCCCAGTACAGGTAGACACAGAGGGCGAAAGCAACGACGGCAATATCGCGCCCGTTTTCACGGTATCATTCCAACTGAAGAGCAGAAGTATCGCTTTGAGGATGACGAGGAAACCGATGAAGACACCTTCCCTGACTATTTCGTCAAGATGCCTTGTAGAACATGTGAGGGAACCCGACTTAACCCATGGGTAAAAGCCGTGACGATAGGTGATACCTCTATAACGGACATTCTTGAAATGTCCATTCAGGATGCCACCCAATTCTTCGGCGAGTTGGAACTTCCAGAGCGCGAGACGCTCATCGCGTCAGAACTCTTAAAAGAAATTCGAGGACGACTCGGATTCCTGATGGACGTAGGGTTGGGATATCTGACGCTTGCACGTCCTGCACCGACCCTTTCCGGTGGTGAAGCACAGCGCATTCGCCTTGCGAGTCAGGTAGGAGCAGGGTTACGAGATGTCACCTATGTTCTTGATGAACCCAGCATCGGTTTACATCCACGCGACCACGCCGGTTTGCTCATGACCCTCTTAAACTTGCGGAATCAAGGCAACACCGTTATCGTCGTTGAGCACGATGAAGCAACGATGTTGGTGGCTGATCTTATCGTCGATTTCGGTCCGGGTGCTGGCATTAAGGGCGGGAAGATAACGGATATCGGTACACCCGCACAGTTCATGAAGGAGAGCAATACACTCACTGCCCAATATCTCCGAGGCGATCAGGTGATCGTTCAACCGGAATCCCGCCGACCAACAGGAGATAGGTGGATACAAATCTGCAACGCACGCCAGAACAATCTCCAAGGTATCAGCCCTAAAGTCCCTATGGGTACGCTCTGCTGTGTAACGGGTGTGAGTGGTTCTGGAAAGAGTTCCTTAATTCACGATATTCTCTACAAGGCACTCGCCCGCGACCTCATGAAAGCGAAGACTGTGCCGGGGGATTATGACGATATTCGGGGCATCATTGAAGGGAAAAGCGTTCCGGTCTCCGATGTCATAGACAAAATTATCAACATCGACATGGCACCTATCGGACGCACACCGCGTTCCAACGCAGCGACCTACACAAAAGTCTTCGACAATATTCGCGCACTCTATGCGGGCTTGCCCGATGCGAAATTGCGAGGCTATAAACCCGGACGGTTTAGTTTCAACGTCGCTGGTGGTAGATGTGAAGCCTGTAGCGGTAACGGTGCGAAAAAAGTCGATATGGGACTACTCTCCGATGTCTGGGTGGAGTGTGAGGTGTGTGAGGGAAAACGCTTCAATAGCGAAACCCTCGCCATTAAATACAAGGGGAAGAACATCTCTGAAGTCCTTGAAATGGATATTGAGACTGCACTCGCACATTTCGCCGATATTCCGAGGATCGCAAGAGGGTTGAAACTGCTCCACGATGTCGGTTTGGATTACATTAAACTCGGACAACCCGCCCCCACGCTCTCAGGTGGCGAAGCACAACGTATCAAACTTTCGCGGGAACTTTCCAAACGCGGCACCGGTAAAACGCTCTATATCCTCGACGAACCCACAACCGGTTTGCACTTTGACGATGTAAATAAACTGTTGACGATACTTCATAGACTCGTAGACGATGGCAATACGGTCGTCGTCGTTGAACATAATCTGGAAGTCGTTAACTCCGCAGATTATCTCATTGATTTGGGACCTGAGGGCGGTATTGATGGCGGTACTATCGTTGCGGTGGGGACACCTGAACAGATCGCAGACATGCCGGAATCTTACACCGGTCGGGCACTTCGCGGGGATTTCGAGATATTGAAGGATGGAAGGATGGAAGGAACGGAAGGATGGAAGGACGGTAAACTCTCCGAGACTTCCACTCTTCCAGTCTTCCAATCCGACCCAAAAGCTATTGTTGTGCGGGGAGCCACAGAAAATAATCTGAAAGATATTGACATCGATATTCCGCACCGAAAGATGACCGCGTTGACTGGTGTGAGCGGTTCGGGCAAGACATCGCTTGCACTAGATACTGTTTATGCCGAAGGACAGCGTCGTTATATTGAAACACTCAGCACTTATGCGCGTCAGTTTATAGGGCAGATGGAAAAGCCCAAAGTCTCAAAAATTGAGGGACTCTCGCCCGCGATTGCTATTTCACACGCCAATGCTGGGCAAAACCCAAGATCCACTGTCGCAACGATTACGGAGATACACGATGGACTCCGTACACTTTACGCCAGATGGGGTAAGCCCTACTGTCCAGATTGCCAAAAGGAGGTCCAGCCACAAACAGCGGAAGAAATAACGGAGCAGGTTTTTGAAATCCTCCGCGAACAGCGGGTGGATGTCCTCGCACCGCTCACGAACTTCTTGCTGCTGCCGGAAGGTAAAGAAGGCGTGTCAAGGGGTAAAATCGTTGATGTAAATGCAAGTGAGTCAGCGTACGGTTTGAAAGGGAACGAGGATTACGCTGATGTATTTCGTCGATTGCAAAGAGCGGGATTTGTACGGGTTCAAATTGACGGCGAGATTCACCGACTTGATGAAACGCCGAAGTTGAGTAGGGGCATTCACCATGAAATCTTTATCGTCATCGACCGCGTCGAACTTGTAGATGAAGAAAAAAGCCGTTTCACCGAGGCCGTGGAGTTAGCACTCCTACAAAGTGGTGGGTTCGTACTCATAGAAAAAATAGAACGCGGACAAACAACGGAACGACATTTCTTTAGTGAACACGCGATGTGTCGTTCTTGCGGCAACAATTTTGGGCAATTGACACCACGCCACTTCTCCTTTAACAACAAAATAGGGGCTTGCGATTTCTGTGATGGACGCGGAAGAAACATGCACCCACCATACGAGGCGTGCAAACAATGCCACGGCACACGACTGAAACCCTTTCCAAGTTGTGTCAGATTTGAGAATGTAACTGTCTCTGAATTGATGGCATTGTCAATTACCGAAATTATTGAGTTCTTCGACACACAGTTAAATCGAATCGAAGCGGAGGTCGTTTCGGCTGACGCGGAGACTGATAGGAACGATTTCCTGATCGCAACAGGCGTGTCAACCTCAAGAGCGACACATCCGTCACTTCACATTCATACTTCACCTGAATTCGAAGCCGAAGTCCTACACCAAATCCGGACGCGGCTCCAGTTCTTGGAAGATATTGGTCTCGGTTATCTGGCGTTAGACCGCGGAGCACCAACGCTTTCCGGTGGCGAAATGCGCAGAATCCAGCTCGCGAGCCAACTCGGTAGCGGTCTCACCGGTGTAACCTATATTCTTGACGAACCGAGTATCGGCTTACACCCGCGCGACCAAGAACGCCTCATTGCGGCACTCAAGGAACTCCGCGATATTGGGAATAGCGTCCTCGTCGTTGAACACGACCGCGATACAATATTAGCCTCCGATCATGTAATTGACTTCGGTCCCCAAGCAGGCAAGGGAGGTGGTGAGATTGTCGCTATCGGTACACCGGATACCTTCACTAAGGGTGACTCCTCTGTAGGAGCGATCTCCGAATCGCGACCTGTTGATGGATCATCATCCGCCAAATCCTTGACGCAAGCCTATCTTTCCAATGAAGTGGAGATTCCTGTTCCGAGCACTCGGCGCGAAGGCACAGGCAAACAGTTAGCAATATTCGGGGCGAAAACGAATAATCTCAAAGACATTGATGTTGAGATTCCACTTGGGACACTCACCTGTGTCACTGGTGTCTCAGGGTGCGGAAAGAGTTCGCTCGTTGAAGGCACACTAAAACCCGCTCTTGAAAGTCGTAGTTCTATCAAAACGGGTGATCCCAAGGACCGTCGTTATACCCATTATTTCAGTGATGGTCACCGAGAACCGATATATAACGACTATGGTCTACCGGAATATGAAACCATCCGCGGTGTTAGCCATATCAAACGTCTCATCAATGTAGACCAGAAGGCGATCGGAGAGACGCCGCGTTCCAATCCAGCGACTTATACCGATCTGTTTACGAAAATCCGTGAACTCTTCGCCGAGCAACATGATGCCAAGAAGCGTGGGTATAGTATGGGCACGTTCAGTTTCAACCTCGCACAGGGGCAGTGTCATGTTTGTGAGGGGCACCGTTTCATTCGCATCGAGATGCATTTCCTTCCTGATGTGTGGATGCCGTGTGAGACGTGTAATAGCACCGGTTATAGTATGGAAACCCTTGAAATCCGTTACAAGGACAAAAATATTGCTGAAGTCTTAGCGATGACAGTAGACGAAGCACTCGCATTCTTCAGTGAAAGTCCACGCATCTGTCGGACGCTTCAGATGTTAACAGATGTCGGACTCGGTTATATAGAATTGGGACAACCCGCGACGACCCTCTCCGGTGGTGAAGCACAGCGCGTCAAACTTGCGAAAGAATTGGCACGTCGCCAAACCGGTTCAACGCTCTATATCATGGATGAACCGACGACAGGGCTCCACTTTGACGACATCCAGAAACTCCTCAAGGTACTGAACCGACTCGTTGATGCGGGCAACACGATTATCGCTGTCGAACATAACATCGACGTTATCAAGTCTGCCGACTGGATCATCGACTTGGGACCCGAAGGAAGCAAGGATGGTGGAGAAGTCGTTGCGATGGGCACGCCAGAAGAAGTCGCGTCTGTCCAGAAATCCCATACTGCGCGTTTCTTACGCGAGGTATTGTAGAACATTGTTTATTATCCCTTGCGAATTTCTTTCCGTTTTCGTTTCTCAAGTCATTAAAAAACCTTGACAGATTCTGGAGTATGTGGAATGATAATACTGTATCTATTTCAAATATCGTATCCATAATGCAAATTCCAGATTACTATCAGATCTTAGAGGTCGAGCGGGATGCCACCGCTCGCGAAATAAAGAGTGCCTATCGGAAACTCGCAAAACGCTACCATCCCGATAAAAATCCGGAGCGGACTGCTTTCGCGGAAAAGATGTTCCGCGAAGTCTGTAATGCCTATAACACACTCCGAGACAGAAAACGGAAATCGGACTATGATCGAACCTTACGGACGATCGAACGGCAGCAGAAGTCTGAGGAAATCTATTTCGACCGGCTGAAAAGAATCAACCAGACTTACGCCAAGTTGGAATTGCTGTTGCAAGCGTTGCTCCACCACAATTATGAAACCGGCGTTTCCATGTATGAGCAGTTGCAGCACCACTCTCAGGAGATTGGGAAGGAGTTACGCATCGACGATTTCCTGAGTTATGAAGAGAGTCGGGACTGTGAATTCCTCATCGCCGAAGCATACCAAAAACTCGGGTTTTCTAATGGCAACCAGTCTTCTGTCTTGGATCGGTACCGAAAAATTGAGCAGGCAATGCTAATGTATGAATCCCTATTGTTTGCCGAAACAAGGCGTCCCTGCTTTAGACACTTTATCCGAGAAGTCAAGGACCGTCTCAAATTCATCTACCTCTACCATTTCAGTGTTGAGGGATACGACCAAACACACCCGATTCCGTTGACGAAAATTCGTGAATTGAAACTCTCGAAACGCGAGACGGCATGGATATACAAAAAGATTGCGGAGTTCTACGTTGAAATTGATCGATTTCCAGAGGCACGAACCGTTTTGAGAATGGCATTTGAATTGCAACCCCGCCTTACCGGTGCCAAAAAAATCTGCCAAACACTAAATATGGGGTATTAGTTGGCAGTTGTCAGTGAAGAGTCGCGATCAGGAGATCGCTCCTACAGAAGAGGATGTGCGTCAGCAGTCAGGTATCAGGGGTCAGCCAGAAAATCCCTTTATAGCCAAAACCATTCTTCTGATCGTTTCTGATAACCGATGATTATCCGAGAGGAAATACGAATGCAAAAAGAGGTGCGTTGGGAACGGATGTTCCCGGATCAATTGGAAGCCGCATTCAACGACTGTCCCGCTGTTTATTTCACTTATGGACTCTGCGAACCACATGGTCCGCAGAACACTGTAGGGCTGGATGCGCTTAAAGCACATGCGATCGCTTGTCGTGCAGCGCAAACCCACGGTGGTATCGTTGCACCTCCCGACTATTGGCATATCCACGAACACGGTATGTATGCGAACTGGGCATATCGGAGTGTCGGAGAAGTCCGCAGTTGGCTCACCGCTATGCCTGCGTGGCAGCACTTCAAAAACGTCTGCTACCATGTCCGTGCCGCCGATGCCCTCGGATTCCACGCCGCTATTTGCCTCACAGGACATTACGGACCGAA
This sequence comes from Candidatus Poribacteria bacterium, assembly GCA_965208635.1. Lineage (GTDB taxonomy): Bacteria > Poribacteria > WGA-4E > WGA-4E > WGA-3G > WGA-3G. The sequence continues at coordinate 693,662 of OZ242349.1, read as the reverse complement.
TTGGCAGGACCTCAAGACCCTCCTATCTCTAATTCAACCCCACTTCGCTATACGGCTCTATGGGCTTCCCGATTTTGAGGCAAACACACCGGGGTTCAGTCAGCAGGGCGACGGTGGAGACCACGCCGGTAGAGTTGAGACTTCATTGCTATGGGCGTTGGAACCAGACTGTGTTGACATGTCGCGGATGCCTGCGGCGGACACACAGGGACCGCATTTTGCGATGGGGGCGAATGCCTTTGAATCAGACCGACGTATCGGTGAACGTATGGTAGATGATGAAGTCGCATGGCTCGGAAACAAGATGCGGGAATTACTAACGGCTTACGAACAACAGAATATTACCGAACGCCAACCTGTAACTTTTCAAGAAGTCGAACAGATATGGACAGAAACCGTATCACCCGCTTTGAAAACCTTTGAGACGATGAAAACTCCAGAAGAATCGCCACCGGAAGATTCACAATGGTTCCGCCAATGCAAACTTCCGGATATACGGAGGTAACCGTGAGTGCACAAACCCCCTTTACCGAACCGAAAGGTATAACTAAAAAACTCGCTGAAAATTACCGGAAAGACGGATTTTTGACCGGTATCCATGTTTCCGATGAAGTTGAAGCAACGCGCCATCGGCAAGCCTATGATGCATTGGAAGCAGAAGTCGGTGCAGAGAAATGTGAAATCGGTCTTGTTGACTGGCATTTCGATTATCAATTTATCTGGGAAATCGCGACGCATCCGAAGATCGTGGATGTTATTGAGACACTTATCGGTCCCGATGTGATGCTGTTAGCTACGCATTTCTTCTGCAAGTATGGTCCCCGCGACAAATTCGTTGCATGGCATCAAGACGTGACGTATTGGGGACTTGAACCGCCGAATGCGATCACCGCTTGGTATGCAATAGACGACAGCGATACAGGGAACGGCTGCATGCAGGTAATCCCCGGAAGTCATCAACCCGGGATCAAGGAACACGGGACATCTCAACAGGCAGGCAATCTGTTGAGCATCAATCAAGAGGTTCCCGTCACTGAAGCCGAGGCGGAAACCGCTGTAGATTTAGTACTAAAAGCCGGTGAAATGTCTATCCACCACGGACAGATGATCCACGGTAGTCTACCGAATCATTCTACGCGTCGGAGATGTGGTCTGACAATTCGTTACATAGATCCATCGGTAAGGCAGGCAGAGGAAAATTCACTGAAGCGTCCTTGGAAACCGATTCTACTGCGCGGCGAAGACCGGCACCAGAATTTCACGACTGTATCAAATCCTTTTTAATCGAAGAAGTCTGAACTGTGATTTAACGGATTGAGGGATTACCCCTCATTATCGGAGGTCCCATGATTCTATCATGGTGAATCACAAAAATCCTGGTCAAAAATGCGATCTCGTATATACGATACAATTATCATCGGTGCCGGCGGCATGGGGAGTGCGACCGCATACCACCTTGCCAAGTCGGGCGCGGATGTGCTTGTTTTAGAGCAATTCCAACGTGGACACACGTACGGCAGTTCGCACGGCGAAACCCGTATCATCCGCTTCTTCTACGATAAACCTTTCTACACAGAATTGATGAAAACCGCCTATGCTGAATGGCGCGACCTCGAATCGGTATCAGGGAAATCGTTGCTATTTATCACAGGGAGTGTAGGTATCGGCGCGAAGGGGAACCCGTATGGACGCGCGACACGGCAAAGTTTAGATGCAGCAGGCGTTGAATCCGAGTGGTGGGATGCGGCACAGTTAGCAAAACGTTTTCCGCAATTCCGATTGACGGGTAATATGGAGATCCTCTATCAGAAGGACACTGGTTTTCTCCGCGCCGCCGAGTGTGTCTCCACCCACTTGCAGTTGGCAGAGCAACACGGCGCGGAAATTAAGGAAGAGACCAGAGTAACCAACATTGATTGGCAAACGGATGTTCCAACTGTTCAGACGGAAGATAGCCAATTTTGTGGTAGGAAAGTCATTGTGACAGCGGGGGCGTGGGCTGGTATCCTGCTCGCCGAGTTGGATCTCCCACTCACGGTCACGAAACAACAGGTGTGCTACTATCAGCCGACAGACAACAAACGTTTCCAACCAGATCGGTTTCCAGTTTTTACGGAAGTAACGCCTGATGGAGAATTCATCTATGCTGTTCCGGCTTTTGGTAAACATGGATTAAAAATGGCACGGCACGGGAGAGGACAAATTATCTCTCCTGATACACCCGAACGCACACCTGATGCAGATTACATTGCCCACATAGATGCTTACGTGCATGAACGCCTCCCGGAACTTGGAAAAGCCACACATGCCGAGGTCTGCCTCTATACGGAAACGCCAGACGAAGACTTTATCATTGACGCGCACCCGCACTGTCCAGATCTGCTGATTGCGGCAGGTTTTTCAGGGCATGGCTTCAAATTTTGTGCCCTCGTCGGACGTATTATGAGCGAACTCGTCCGAAACGGTAAGACCGGTTTTGACATTCACCCATTTCGTATTGACCGAGAACATGAAATCTCAAGCGGTATCCCGAGGCTGCAATCATGACGCAACAGATGCGAATACAGATAATAGTCGGTGTGGTTTCTGTTGGTGTTGTGTTAATCTGTATTATGCTGTTCTTCCCCATGCCGCGCGATTCTGATCTCAGTGTCCAAGCACCCGCACCGCCTCGGGAAGTCACACCTATTCCATTGCCGCCTCCAGTCCGCTCAATTATCGCTGTGAAGGCGAATCTACCGATACACGATGTCAAAACGTTAGTGGAATCCGCGCTCAGAGATTATCTCAGTAAACCTATCCAACGAGAAGATGGTGCAATTACGTCCGCGATCCGTCTTAATCTCGACCCTCTCACGATGACAGGCGCGGCGGATGGGACTGTATCGGTGAACGTTCCATTCCGGTTCAGCGGGTGGGCGCGCGTCTCGAAAAAAATCTTCGGGCAAGTCGTCCAAAAACGTGAAGATATTGAAGGCGCGGCGATTGCATCCCTAACCCTTACCCCAACGCTTAACTCGGACTGGCGTATTACTGCCAAAACAACCTCTGATATTTCCGTCCAGAGAGCGGAAATTGAAATTTTGGGGATTACAATCTCAGTCCGTCGGATTCTTACCGAATTGGTGCGGGAAGCAGTTCTCCCCAAATTAGAGAACCTCATCGTCAAATACATCACCAATATAGACGTAAAGACTCGCGTCGCGGGTTTATGGGCAAGACTCTACGAACCGATAATTCTCAACAAGGAACCGCCAATCGCACTTATCATAGAGCCACTGGAAATTCTCGCGCAGCAGTTGTCGAGTGACGGGCAGACACTCTTCTTCAGTCTCGGTGTAGAAACTTACATTCAAGTAAATATGGGAGATATAGCGGTCGATTCTTTCAATAGTCCAGTTACCGGCTTGCCAAATATCGGCTTCGTGGATGCTCTCGAATCTGGGTACCAGATTATGGCACCGATTGAAATAACCTACGCCGCTGTTGAAAACTTCGCCAAGCCGCATGTTGAAAAAACGCACAAACTAAAAGGGATGGATACATTTGTTAAAAATTTGACTCTCTACGGTAGTGGGACCCAACTCGCCGCGGGGATTGAATTCAGCATGCCTTCGTTGGGTGCTGAGGGACAACTCTATCTACTCGGGACACCTGTACATGATCCGACGACGATGGCGGTTTCTGTCACTGAATTTGATTACACACTAACGACGCGAAGCCTACTCTTGGATATCGCGCAAGCCGTCGGAGAAGGTTTCTTTCCAGACCTCCGAGCCGCGGTCGAAGAGGAACTCATCTTTCCGTTGGAGGATCAACTCACTATACTCCACAAGAAGCTGGCGGATGTTATCGCAGAACATCGGATTGGTTCGTCCGTCGTTTTGCGCGGCACCGTAGATACTATTACACCGGAGGCACTTTATCTCACGCAAACAGGGGTACATATCCCATTCCGTTTGCGAGGCGATCTTATTTGTGAGGTGAGCCTCAATGTTTCACAAGGTTCACATTAAGGAGACTGAACAATGCAAACAACTCTTAAAGCAGGCAGCGCGAGCGCAAATATTACGCCACCGCTCGGCACGAGAATACCGGGTGGTTTCCGACCGAGATACGCTGAAAACGTTGACGATGAACTTTTTGCCAAAGCGGTCGTCATTGATAACGGAACAACGCGTATCGCAGTCGTTACCTGTGATCTCATCGCTATACCCGAGAAAATAGCGGATGTTGCCAAAGCGCGTATCGCTGAGAGATGTGATATTCCGGCAGCACAGGTCATGGTGAATGCTACGCATACACATACCGCTGTCGCAATTGCCGATCTGCTCGGTGTCGATGAAGATCCAGGTTATACCGAATGGGTGCCCCTGAAAATCGCCGATGCGGTTGAACTCGCAGTGTGGCGGCTCAAGCCAGCACGGGTGGGATTCGCCAGTGTTGATGAAGAACGCATCACTTTCAATCGACGGTGGCACATGAAAAATGGGACTGTCCGTTTTAATCCCGGTATCGAAAACCCAGATCTTGTGAGACCGACCGGTACAATCGATCCAGAGGTGGCGATGATGTACGTTGAGGCTACCGATGATGGGACTCCGATCTCGGCGGTTGCTAACTTTTCGCTCCACTATATCGGTACAGACAACGGCAATGCCCTCTCCGCAGACTATTTTGGACATTTCGATCGGCTCATGCGACACTATCTGGGGGATACGTGTATCTCGCTCCTCTGGAACGCCGCATCGGGACAGATTAACAACACCGACTTCAGTGGACGGACGAAATGGACAGCGAGCGGACACCAACAAGCAGTGAAAATGGCGAACGTTCTCGCAGGACATTTTATTGTTGAGAAGCAACTCATGGAGATGCACGAAACGCTTGATCTCAGCGGAGACCTTGCCACCCTGACGTTCCAGCGTAAAGAGATTACTGCTGAAGACCTTGAAGTTGCTGAACAGGTGTTGTCTGTGCCACAAGGAACTTATGATGCTTACGAAACGGGTCCGTTCAGTTGGGTCGTCGGGGAGCCGATACCGCAGGCACTGGTTGATGTCTACGCGCATGAATGCCAACGGTTGGCGAAGTTACCGACGCAGATGACCGCTCCGGTCCAAGTCATCCGTCTGGGTGAAGCCGCGATTGTAGCATTGCCGGGAGAGGTTTTTGTTGAAACGGGGATGAATATCAAGTCGAAATCCGATGCGAATCCAACGTTTCTCGCCAGCTTAGCGAATGGATATATCGGTTACATCTGCACGGACAAGGCGTTGATAGAGGAAGGCGGATACGAGACGTGGGCAGCGAAGTCCTCACTGCCGGCTGTTGGAACAGTGCCAACGATGGAGGCACTCGTCGCTTTGATGTTGGGTTAAAAAAATAAAGAGGCGGGTTTAAAACCCGCCTCTGGGGAAAAATAGAATAGAAAGTTAAACAGCGGCAGGACCTCTTTCACCTGTACGGATACGGATGGTTTCATCAATGGGCAGGACGAAGATTTTGCCATCACCGATTTTACCTGTCGAAGCAGCCTGTTGCACGGCTTCAACGACTTTATCAACGTTCTCTTCTGCGACAACAATTTCGATTTTTAACTTCGGGACAAATTCGATCGTATATTCGCTACCGCGGTACAATTCGGTGTGCCCACGGCTACGCCCGAAACCACGAACTTCGCTGACTGTCATGCCCCGAACACCCACACTACTGAGTGCCTCTTTAACCTCCTCCAATTTGAAGGGGCGGATAATACATTCTAGCTTTTTCATGCGATTCTCCTTGCTAAAAGTGAATAGGGTTGTGTAGCGGCTTTGCCTTTCAATCAGGGCTTGCAATCTGTGCCCTTACGAGTGCGGTGGGCGGATATGAAAATCCGCCCTATAGAGTGATTTATCAAAACCTCTGTGGAAGCACTGCTTCGCAGTGAGAACACGACCGTTGTGATCGCACGACTTCCGAGTTCACACGACCTAAATGTCGTGATAGAGGAAGAATTCATACGGATGCGGTCGCATGTTGACTGCATCGACTTCATTTTCACGTTTGTAATCAAGCCAGACATCCAAAACGTCTTGGGTGAACACGTCGCCCTTGAGGAGATATTCGTGGTCTTCCTCTAAGGCATCCAAGGAATCGCCGAGGGACACGGGAGTGGACTCGATGTCGGCGAGTTCTTCCGGTTCAAGGTCATAGAGGTCTTTGTCCAGGGGTTCACCTGGATGGATACGATTCTGTATGCCGTCAAGTCCTGCCATCAGCAATGCGCTGAAGGCGAGATAAGGATTACAAGACGGATCCGGTGTCCGGAATTCTACCCTTTTTGCCTTCTCGCTCTTTGAGTAGACGGGAATACGGACACATGCACTACGGTTGCGTTGTGAGTAAGCAATGTTCACGGGTGCTTCATACCCTGGGACCAACCGCTTGTAGGAGTTGGTTGTTGGGGCGATGATTGCACAAAGTGAGCGGGCATGCGTGAGCAAGCCGCCGATGTAATAGAGGGCATCCTCACTCAGCAGCGAATATCCTTGTGGATCGTAGAAGATGTTCTTGCCGTTTTTCCAGAGACTTTGGTGGACGTGCATTCCAGAACCATTGTCTTGGAAGAGCGGTTTCGGCATGAAAGTCGCGACGAGGTTGTTTGCGCGCGCCATGTTCTTGATGATGTACTTATACAACGCAATCTTATCGCCAGTCTCGGTTAATTCACCAAAACGGATGTCGATTTCGCCTTGACCCGCGGTTCCCACTTCATGGTGGTGAACTTCCACATCAACACCAGCTTCCATCAACTTCAGACAGATTTCGGAACGGAGGTCTTGAAGTGTATCCGAGGGTGGGACTGGGAAGTAACCCTCTTTGTAGCGCGGTTTATATCCAAGGTTCGGGTTCTCTTCGCGACCTGAATTCCAACTGCCCTCAACAGAATCGACAGCATAGAAACCGGAATGTTGGTCCTGCCCGTAACGGATGTCGTTCAGGAGATAAAATTCTGCCTCGGGACCCCAGTAACTCGTATCCGCGATGCCAGTGGCTTGGAGATACGCCTCTGCCTTCTGTGCGATATGCCGTACATCACGCGTGTAATTTTCCAAAGTGATCGGATCTTTGATATTACACGTAATGCTTAGCGTCGGCACCTTGCAGACCGGGTCGATAAGGGCAGTCGTTGGATCGGGAAAGAGCAACATGTCGCTCTCGTTAATTGCCTGGAAACCACGGATACTCGAACCGTCAAAACCAGCACCTTCTTCAAAAAGGTCTTCAGTCAATTCGTCTGCCATCATGGAAAAGTGTTGCCACATTCCGGGCAGATCCATGAATTTCAGGTCGATTATTTTTACGTCATGTTCTTTTGCAAGTGCAACCACCTCACTTGGTGTCATTACATATCCTCCTAATTTCGGCTAACTTGATAACCGAAACTTGCTATCAAAAACCAAAACTTCCTCGATCCAAAGACCGAGACTATAATCTGATGAAACGGTATAGGATAAACGCGGCACGAGAGCCTGGATTATCCTAAAACCCGTTTCGATAATTCAGAAAAATGTCCTACCTCCGTCAACTGAACGTGCAACTCAAACCACTTGACGAGTGTCTTACTGAAGGGTTAAGCAAAATTTATGCCAATCGACTTTGATAGGCATAAGATAGCATTTGTCGACGAAAATAGGTGATTAATTCTCGTGTGAAATCACGAGACACAGGGCAAAGCGAGAGCGGCAGCGAGAACGAATTGCTGCCGGATTTATTGTTCACGCCTAATATTAAAAATCCCAAGATATTGCTAAATTATTAGGCATGGCATTGCCCGTTTTTTGCGCGTAGCTGCGGAGGCACGCCATCACGATGATCGTGATGGCGTGACCTCCGAGTCCCAACCTAAAGGTCGCTCCTACGAGAATTCAACGTCTTTGGCAAAACGGCTCGTTTCTGGACCGTCTTGTCCCGCATATTTGTTCGCCGGTTTGAGTTGATACGGCACATGGGCACTCGAAGAGAGTTGCGCGAAAGTGAACGCACAGATCCGCATCCCTGGGTACAACTTGACTGGCATACGACCGAGGTTCCCTAACTCCAAGGTAGGAATGCCGATCCAGCCCGGATCGAAAAGCCCAGCGGTACTGTGGACGATAATGCCCAGTCTCCCTAAACTGCTTCTGCCTTCAAGCCGTGCCAGCACATCGTCTGCTAATTCGAGTGTTTCCTGCGTTGCTGCCAAGACAAACTCACCCGGTTGCATCGTGAAGGCATCCCCGTCAGGGACATCAACCTTCCGCATCAGGTCATTGGTATCAATCTCTGCACGCAGATCGATGTACGGGTATTTACTATGCTCAAACACACGAAAAGTGTTGCTCAATCTGAAGTCTATAGAGCAACTGCCAAGTTGTGTTTTCAAATCGGGTTCGGGGGAGATTTTGATTTTCCCCTTGTTTATATATTGGATTATATCTTTATCTGATAAAAACATTTCTGTTTTTACAACCTTCCCTTACTGTTCAGGCAAAAAATCCTCTGGAGAGATGCCACGATAAGCATAGTCTAAGAGATTAACAGGATGCATTGCTTTCATGGATAATCCGTGTTTTTGAATACCGAGTTGAATCTGGAGCAAGCAACCGGGATTTCCAGTCGCGACGATGTCCGCATCAGTTTCGGCGATGTGCGTCATCTTCCGTTCTAAAATTTCCTGGGACAGTTCCGGTTGTGTGATGTTATAGATCCCAGCACTCCCGCAACACCATTCGGATTCAGTTAGCTCAATCAACTCCAGTCCGGGTATTGCTTGAAGGACCTTGCGAGGTTGTGCCTGTACGCTTTGCCCGTGAAGGAGATGGCACGGTTCGTCGTAAGTAACGCGCCTTTCGATTCTTCCTCTCGGTGCGACCATCTCGATCTCTGCTAAGAATTCGCTGATGTCTCTCATCTTATGGCTGAAACGTTTCGCTTTCTCGGCGTAAGCCGTATCGTGTTCTAAAAGTGCCTCGTATTCCTTAAGCGTCGCACCGCAGCCAGCGGAATTGATGATGATCGCGTCTAAGTTCTCCGCTTCAAATGCGTCTATGTTCTGCTTAGCGAGAGATGAAGCGATATCTCGCACGCCATTGTGAAGATGTAATGCACCGCAGCAGGTCTGCTGTCGGGGGGTGACCACCTCGCATCCGTTCTGCGCTAAGACCCGAATCGTTGCGACGTTCGTCTCAGTGAAGACTTGGTTCATGATACATCCGGGTATGAATCCGACACGATATCGAGTTTCGCCTTCCGCGGGTGTAATGTCGCGTATTGTGTATTTCAATTGTGGTGGTGGGATCTTCGGGAGTAGTGATTCCATCTGCCCGAGTTGCCCCATGAGTTTCAGGATACCCGTTTTTTGAACGAGCCATCGAATACCGAGTCGTTGGTAGAGCCACATCAACTCGAAGATCTGGTCCAACCGCTCCTTATTCGGTAGAATTTGTTTAAAGACAAGGTTCGTCCAGAATCGGTAGGCTGCTGAGCGAGGGGCGTTCTGTTCATAGATGGCGCGTGCCTCCTCAAGCAGTTCTCCGAAGTGAACGCCGGAAGGACAAGCGGTTTCACACGCCCGACAGTCCAAGCATCTATAGATATATTCCGACCATTCCTCATTGAGTGGGGTAGCATCTTCATCCTTGAAGGCACTCCCCATGAGATATAATCTACCCCTTGGTGAATCCGTTTCTAAACCTAATTCTCGGTAGGTTGGGCAGGTTGGTAGACAGAGTCCACAGTGCGTACAGGCATCCCACTTCTTCCAACTAAAGGTCTCTACGCCGATAAGCGATTGTGTTTGTTGATTGGACATATAAAATCTTTATTACGTCTATTATGAAGTCGGGATCCCCTCGTTCAGGCTCCCGGAACGATACCCCTGCAGGTCGAGTGCGACATGCGCATATCCGAGTGTTTTGAAGTGTGTGCTGATGTCACGACGCACGGTTTTTGAAAGCATCCGCGAGATCTCCTCTGCTTCGAGTTCAATGCGTGCGAGGTCTCCATGGTGTCGGACGCGGAATTGACGGATGCCTAAGTCATAGAGAAATTGCTCGGCGGCATCTACCTGTCGTAGGAGTTCACGGGTGATACGCATGCCGTAAGGAAACCGCGAGGAGAGACAGGCAAACGCGGGTTTGTCCCATGTTGGAAGGTTCCACACCTTTGAAATCTTACGAATCTCTGCTTTCGTCAGGTCAACATCGATCAAGGGTGCTTGGATACCCATCTGCTTCGCGGCGTCCATCCCTGGGCGGTGGTCTCCGACATCATCCGGGATTGCACCATAGACAATCGTTCCCACATCGTATTTTTCAGCGATGGGCTGTAATTTGTCGAACAACTCCGTCTTACAGAAAAAACATCGGTTCGTTGGGTTGCTCGCATAGCCCTCGAGATCTAATTCTTGCGTGTGGATGGTCTCAAAACGGATCCCGATCTGTTTGGCGATATCTTGTGCCGCTCTCATTTCTCGGATCGGATAGGAGTCTGAAATGGCCGTAACAGCAAGAGCATTATCACCCAATGCGTGTTGTGCCGCCTCTGCAAGAAATGTACTATCAACACCGCCAGAGAATGCAACGATGACCTTCTCGTAAGCGCGTAAGCACGTATAGAGGTGGTCCAGCTTTGTTTGTAGGATAGGTTCAAGTTTCTGTTTTGGCATATGCTGCTCAACATGTAACGGCACATCAGAGTGTGCCTACTACTTTTAAGAGGGTCGCTGAGCCTGTTGCAGTCTCAGCAATTCATCACTCAACAAACGACGCTTTAATCCGCTGATCCGGTCAATGAAAAGTACACCGTTGAGATGATCTATTTCGTGTAGCAGAACGCGAGCGAATAAGCCGTCAGTTTCAATACGGATAGATTCACGCTCGACATCAATCCCCTCAACGACAATTCGCTCTGGACGTTTCACATCAGCGGTTACATCGGGGATACTGAGGCATCCTTCTTCAGCAACAATTTCTCCCTCAGCACTGAGAATTTCGGGGTTAAACAATACCAGAGGTTCGTATACCTCATCGTCAACTTCACCTATGTCGACAACGATGAGCCTCTTCAAAACACCGACTTGTGTCGCGGCGAGTCCAATACCGTTACCTGTAGCTTCCAGCGTCATCAGCATCTGTTCAGCAAGTTCGAGTTCTGCCTCTGTGATCTCTGCAACCGGTTTGGCTCTTTTGCGAAGGACTGGATCGCCATAGTAGCACAGTTGCAAGGGTGCTGTCTCACGTAGTACGACGTTATCTTCTCCATTCACGTCCGAGGCATCGGTGTCTCTGGGCTTTCTTCTACGTTTTGGCATGTACTTAGGAAACTCTCCGTTTTTGGTGTATCTCCGACGAAAAAAACATTTAATTATGTTAGCACTTATTACAGATTCTGTCAAGCAAAAAGTTTTTACCATGTATCGAGTGAAAAGTCAAGACGGATGTTTAGTTTTTGTCGAGGGATTTAGCGACAAATGAAGGTCGCGACTGAAAGTCGCTCCTACAGAAAAGGATCGTTAGCAATGAGCGGTCAGAAAAAGTCGGGATTCGGAGATCCCTCCTACAAGAAGGAGGAATTGTATCATGGGGCTGGCATTCGATAGAGATAGAAACCTTCGTCATCAACGATTGAACCTATCAATTCGGTTAAGAGATTAAGATTATGCTGGTCAATCAGTTCCGGTTCTAAAGCACGGTTCATGATAATGAGAATATCCTGAGAGGTCTGGGTCCGCAGGGCATTTGCCTCCTCAACGACTTGGAGGTCCGGGATATCGGCATCAGGCATGCGGGCGTTATCCCACCTGACAAAGGAGCCGGGACGACTACCGTGTACGTAATGAATCTGATCTTTTTCGAGGTATCCGACAATGGTACTCGCGGCGTAATCTATCTCGCCGACCATCTGCATATCTTGCATGTCGTTCGCGCTGATATATTCAGCGACCTGTTTCCCGTAAGAGAAAACGTGTCGGTGCTCCAATACAACGGCAGTTATACCTCCGATGAAATGGCAGATAAAGATGAAGGTGAAAAACGGAGAAAACCATCGTTTCGGAAATTCGTTGAGAATTTTGAATCGAAGGTCTATCTCAGGACAATCTTTATGAATCCAACCCGTCATCAGGAGCGTGATAAACAGGAATCCGTGGTGCCGCATGCTGCCGTAATACTTGATGTAGAAGAATACTAAAAGTCCGAACATCGCTATAAGATATATGAGAAGCGCAGTCGGACGCTTGAGTAATAACAGCACACTGCAAAGCATCAGAAGGCAACAGAACGGAATTTGAATGAATTGGTAGAAAGCGTACGTTTCTAATTGGTGCTTATTCCAAAAATTAAGCGTGAATTCAGGAATGGGGAGAAAGGCACGAGAGATGAGATGAAGAACCTTACTGAACTCTTCCGATTCATAGGCAAACTTCCATTCCACAGCGAACCCTGTATCTGGTGGAGGATTGAGTTGTAAAACCGATGTTGTGATACCGATCCCAATGAGAACGAATCCGATCCAGACGGCTTGTTTATCCTTTGTCGTCTCACCTTCTTGGATGAAAGGGGTTAGACGACAACAGTGACAAACGTATTCGCAGCAGAGCGCGACTCCTATTGCTATGGTGAGAATTAAAGCATGGACACTCGTATGTGCGAGAAGAAATAGCACGCAACCCACCCAAATAAAGCGTTTGTAACGCTCCTTGAAAAGGATGCAGAAGACGCTTATTAGCAGAAGTCCGAAGGCATAGTTTCTGGCAAGAATAGTGTATTCATAGAGGACGAAGTAACCGAAACAGAACAGAAATTTCTGGAGAAGGTTGAAAGGCGCGTAGCGAACGAAAAGATATACGGTGACACCTGCAATCAGTAGGTGGAATACCTGCATGATGACGGGGGAGTGTGTGATACGCGTGAGTGGCATAAGAAACAGGTGCCACAAGCCCGGATGCCCCTCATATTTGAGATGCGCGAAGAGTTCGAGGACTGAACCGCTGTCACGGGCGAGCAGCCATGCCTGAATCTCGTCGCGCCACATTTCGTGATGGCTGGCGGTAAATGCGCTGACACCAAGGAAAAGAAACGTCAACCCTAAGGCATAGTGTTTATCCTTTATCTGCATCGGTGATCACCGTTCTTTGATTACTGTTTCATTGGATCGTGAGACTGGAAATTGGCAGCCATAAGCCACCTGTACTTTTGGCGATGAACTTCTGAAACGGTTCATCGCGTCCGATAACATCTACCTTGATTTTAGCAGTTTTCATCTTCACCATCACGTCTATTGAAGAATACGCCCCGCTTACATATTCATCTGTGACGAATATGAAATGGACCTCAGCGTCCTGTCGGAACGTAACCTCATCGGCGGCTCGGATGAGAGCGTCCAGACCGTTTTCGTCTCCGCGGAATTTCAGCTGTGACAGCACCTTCTTAACTTGAGAAACGGAACGCATTTGCGGGATCACCTCAAAGTCCAAACCGAGTAAGCCGTATCCCGTTCCAGTTCGGAAGGTTACAATGCCGATGGTGAAGTCCATGTTTGCGCTGTCGAAGAGATCTGTCATAGCGCTGAGGTGTTCGCGTACCGCGTCAACATCATTTTTCATACTTCCACTGCCGTCAATAACAAAAACGATGTCAACGAGGTCGGACCCACGGTTTGCGACGATATGTCTTCCTACCTTGGTGAGCGCCAGATCAGGAAGCGTGAGACCTCCTATGTCAGAGGCGGATTGCCCATCCGTCCCTCCTAAAAAGCCGCGAGTAGCACCTCCGGCTTTCCCATTACCTGATATACGTGAACTCAACCCGCTGCCTGTACCACTGCTGCCTAATCCTGAAACAGGCTTAGCCCGTAGCCCCTTTCCGTGCGCATATTCTCCTGAAAGGGAGGAGAGATCAGGTGTTTGTAATTCGACAGTTGCGTCTTGATGCGCTACGGGTGCTGCTGAGGTCTGAAGTGCGGGGGGTTGAACCTCGATTGTTTCCATCTGTTGCATATTTTCAGGGGTCGTAGAGGGTTGTAGTGGAAGATGGCGCACCTTTTTCAATGGACGCACCGAGTTTCGCATTCGAATCTTGACGATGTCAAACTCTGTGACCGGTTTGGGTTGCCAATCGACCCTTTGTCGATACAAGGTCCCAAGTAGCATCAGCAGGAGAATATGAACCCCGATAGAAATGAGAAGGGCATTTGGAATGTTTTTATTAAGGAGGACCTTCATTTTCGATTTTACCTGCCTTGGTAATGTCTTCAGGTACTGTCTGCGCGTCCAGAAATTATTATAGCACTATGTCCACTGTTACTGCAAGTGAAGAAAGGTGTTGACGAAAATGTTAAAATTTGGTATCATATAAACACTGATAAAAAGAGAGTTTTGACCCTGCTGAAATAATCAGAAAGGCACTGAAAAAGTTAAAATGAAACATTACGGTTTAACTCTGAATCTCAAAAACGATCCGTCCGTTATTGAAAAATATAAAGCATATCACCGAGAGGCATGGCCCGAAGTGATTGATGCCCTGAAAACAGTTGGCATCACGCAGATGAATATCTATCTGCTCGGATGCCGTCTGTTTATGGCAATGGAAACGATTGATACCTTTGATATAGCGCGCGATTTTCCACGCTACCTCGAAGAGAATCCGAGATGCAAAGCTTGGGATGAGTTGATGAGAACCTTTCAAGAACCAGTAGCGGAGGCACAGCCAGACGAATGGTGGGCACAGATGGAGCCTGTCTTTGAGTTATAACGCGAAAATGAATACACCCTCTCCAATGCCTACGACTTTTCTATCTGTCGGCCATTTCTGTTATGATGTTTCGCCAAATGGTTATATCCTTGGCGGATCGGCTTCGTACTCAACAATAACTGCACGAAATCTCGGACACCATGCTCGAGCAGTTACGGCGGTTGGCTCAAACTTTGATCGGGAGAATCCACTCTTAGAAGGTATAAAGACAGTCTATCATGAATCTTCTGAGACAACAATTTTTGATAACCAATACGACGCAAAGGGACACAGACAGCAATTTATCCTTGGAAGCGCGCAGCAATTGAAGGGAAGCGATATTCCTGTCGAATGGCGTGCGAGTGATATAGCCTATTTGTGTCCGATTGCAGATGAAGTCTCCTCTGAAGTTGTTCACTGTTTCAGCGACGAAACGTTGATAGGAGCGACACCGCAAGGCTGGCTCCGACAGTGGGATGCCAGCGGTAGGGTCGAGGCAAAGCGATGGGGAACAGCGAAAGATATCTTGCCTTATATTGATGTATTAATCCTGAGTGATGAGGATCTTCGCAGTTATCCAGATGAACTCGAAAAATATATTGGATTAACCTCGATCGTTGTTCTGACGCAAGGCGCACAGGGGGCGACCCTTTTTCAAAATGGAACGCGGCTTAAATCCGCTGCGTACTCCGCTACAGAAATAGATCCGACGGGGGCTGGTGATGTTTTCGCGACCGCCTTTTTGATTAACTATTATCAGAGTCATTCTGTAAAGGAAGCACTGAACTTCGCACATTGTGTCGCATCTTTCGCTGTAGAGGGCGTTGGCACCACTCGCATACCGAAACTGGAAGAGGTCATGTCGAGATTACAAAAATAAATGCTTTTATGAAAAGAGAAAACTATGGCAATTACCTACGACTTCATTGTATACAGCAGTAGAACATCGACAACGGGGTGGATTCTTGGGATGAAAGCTCTTCACGGAGAGGTGCCCCTGGATATTGTCATACCTGACGAGTATGGAGCGTCAGATCCTGAAAATCCTGAAGTCGTCGGTGTTTTAACAACCGAGGGGTTGGAACGCGAGAGCGTCGATGGACTGGAACTCTACCGGTATCTCCGGCAATTAAATCCAAAAAAAAATAACTCATTCGGATACAATGAGGTAGTTATTCGGAATATACATTCTCGTCTCAGTGCCCTGAAGGTTGATGAAGAGATACGGGTACAGGTTACCTACAGCGAGCGCAGAGAAACTTATACCCTGTTTTCGTATCATATTAAGTTAATAGGCATTTTTGGAGGTGCAGATGCCTCCGCACTGGCTAACCCACCGGATGAAATTGCCTCACCGTTTTCACCAGAAAAGAGCCCGTCGCTTCAGGAGCAAATCAATGTTAGTAATCCGGAACAGCCGCCTTATAAAACAACGAACACTTTAGAAAAACTAATAAATTTTACGCAGAATCTTCAAAAAGAGTTGACGCAGACACGCAAAGAACTCGCTGACATGACAGATAAGGTTCTACAACTCGAAGCGGAACGGCGACAGGTTGAAGACGAACAGCAGAGGTTCAGCGAGATCCAGAATCTGATCGAAGACATTTTCGACCGACTCAACCGCTTGGAGCATTTCGATCCACGAATCCAGGACCTTGAGGCGGACCGGCATCAACTCCATAATCTTCAGCAAAACTTACGGCAATTCCTCTTAGGACTACATCAGCAGGCACGGATATACCTGCAAGAATCCGCTGATAGAACAGAGGACGAGAGTTAGACGAACGCACTTGAAAGTGTTCCTACCACTAAGACGAAAAGGGAGAGCACCGCTATGATAAAATTAGGGACGATGTCTCTGAATGTGAGAAATACTACTGCTTCTGCTTTCGCACAAATTGTGTACGATCTCGGTTTTGATGTTATTGAGTTACATTCAAGTGCGTTTGAGTCCACCGATGCAGACTATCTACGAGACCTGAAGAAAGATCTTGCGCGAAAAGGGTTACCATTGGGTTATATCGGGATTAGCAACAACTTTGGTCGTCCTGTCGCCGAACATCAGGAACAAGTCGCGCATATTAAGCAGTGGATTGACGTTGCGGCTTTTATGAGTTGCCCGCTTGTCCGAGTCTTTGCCGCCTATGTCCCTGAGGACTGCGAGGATGAAGAGACTTTATGGCCACCGATGATTGAAGCCTTCAAGGAAGTTGCTGAATACGGCTATGAATCAGGAATCCTCGTCGGATTACAGAATCACAACCATAACAACGTTACACGCGATGGTGCCGCTGTTTTACGCGCCCTGAATGAAACGGATCATCCCTATTTCACACATATCTTGGACACTGGACAATATGCAGGGTCCCCCGGCGCGAGTGGACATCGAGGTTCTCCACATCCTGGCTACGACTGCTACGCAAGTATTGAACAGACAGCCCCGCACGCCGTCTATGTCCGTACGAAATTTTATCAGATTGATAGCGGTGTAGAGGAATGGTTGGATTACCCTCGCGTTTTAGAAATCTTGCGAGGCGTTGACTATAATGGATGTCTCTCGGTTGTCTATGAAGGTGAATCGGATCCGGTTGACTCGATGCGAAAGGCGAGAAGTTATCTGGAATCTTTATTATAAGCGCACTACGTTGAGAGGGTGTAAAAAATGAAAACGCGTGCCGCTGTCATGTATGAACATAATCAACCTGTTGTTGTTGAGGAACTTGAATTAGATGATCCGAAGGAAAATGAAGTCCTCGTTCGGACCGGTGCGAGTGGGGTCTGTCATTCTGACCTTTCCGTAGTGACTGGGACCATCTACTACGACGCGGCTGTTGCCCTCGGGCACGAGGGTGCTGGTGTGATTGAACATGTTGGGGACAGCGTAACCGGTTTTCAGCCCGGCGATTCGGTGGTTTTGTCTTTTGTGAGTTATTGTGGTAGTTGTCGGATGTGCCAGATGGATCGGGTCTGTCTGTGCCAGAGTTATGATGTGCCTCGCGGATTCCTACTCGATGGCACTTACCGCCTCCACAACAGTTCGGGTGATGGAATTCTTCAGATGGCACGGATCGCGACGATGTCGGAATACATGGTTGTTCCGCAACAGAATCTCGTCAAAATTGACCCACATTATTCGTTAGAGAAAGCCGCTCTCGTGGGATGTGGTGTGACGACAGGTGTCGGTGCAGTGCTTAACACAGCGAAAGTTGAGCCCGGCAGCACGGTAGCGGTTATCGGGACCGGCGGTGTCGGGTTGAACGCCATCCAAGGGGCAGTCCTCGCGCAAGCGGAACGGATTATCGCTGTCGATATTGCTGAGAAGAAACTCAACTTTGCGAAAAAATTCGGGGCAACGGATGTTGTCAATGCCGCTGAGAATGATCCGGTTGGAGCCGTTCGTGAGTTGACAGATGGCTTGGGAGTAGATTACGCGTTTGAGGTCATCGGGAATCCGAAAACGATTGTGCAGGCTTACGATATGGTCCGACCTGCCGGGAGTGCCGTCATTGTTGGAATGGCACATCATGAGTCCGAATTTAGCATTCCAGCGCAGCGCTTCGTTTCAAGTGAGAAACGATTAATTGGTTCATTTTACGGATCCTGCCAACCGCGGGTGGATATGCCGAAACTTCTCAATCTGTACGCAGAAGGCAAATTGAAACTGGATGAATTAATTACACGCCACTATCGGCTTGAGCAAATTAATGAGGCTTTTGCGGATATGGAAGCCGGAGAAAACGCTCGCGGCGTTATCGTTTTCAATTAGTTAGTGGAAAAATTTTTGAAATCGTATCTCGGAGATAGGTTCTGGTTTTCAGTAATCGATTTTTTGAGAAACCTCTTTAACCGAGAACTGATAACCGATAACCGAAAACTGATATATGAAATCCATATACACAGCGGTTCGAGACCAGTTTAGCCAACATGCCGATTACTATGCCCAGAGTAGCGTGCATGCCAAAGGAAATACCCTAAACGTCCTCCTCGATTTCGCAGACCCCAAAGGCACGGAACAGACTTTGGACATCGCCACTGGAACAGGGTTTACGGCATTTGCGCTTGCCCCGAAAGTCGCGTATGTTGTGGCGACGGATCTAACCCCGGAAATGGTCGGGAAGGCGGTTGAATTGGCGGAAGAACAATCGATAGGAAATATTGCGTTTTCCATCGCTGCTGCCGAGACGTTGCCGTTTGCTGATGCGTCGTTGGATTTGGTAACCTGTCGAATAGCACCACACCATTTTCAAGATGTGCCGGCATTCTTAAGCGAGGTGCATCGGGTTTTACGGACAGATGGACTCTTCTGCATGACGGATACTGTCTCACCGGAATCAGAGAAGTTGATAGCATGGCAGAACCGCGTAGAGAGACTCCGAGATAACTCGCATGTGTATGGTTATCCACCCTCGCAATGGGATGCAATGATTACGGATGCTGGGTTTTCTCTTGAAAGGACGGCACATGCCCGAAATGCACAGATGTCGTTTCTTTGGTGGGTACGTCCAGAGAAAAACCCGCCCGAGGTCGTGCAGGAGATCCGTGATGCGTTTGCGCAACTCTCACCTGATGAGGCACGAGAGCACTACACCGTTCAGCGAGAGGGTGATGACTTCTATTTTTCCTGGCCCACGTACACCGTTAAAGCACGGCGAAAATAAGGCGTTACGACATCTGAAATTGTTGTTAGATTCGCTTTGACGCAGGTACACGCCACTACAATCGCTAATTTTCCCTCCTATTAAAATTAAAAGGTCTGCGTTAAGCGCACCATCGACAAACGCCCGATTTCGGGAGATCCGATAAACTGTTGGTGCCTACGGTTCAAAAGGTTCTGCACCGTCAGCGAGAGACGGGGGCTGGGACCGATGGGCAGATCGTAACCGGCGTTCAAATCAAATGTGTAATACGATTCAAGATCACCGATGTAAACACCCGATCTCACAGGAAAGCCAGCCACATAACGCATTCGGAACCCTACACCTAATCCGAGATCGGCGTTCAGGTATTGCACGCTCGCCCCGAATTTATTTTTAGGTGCGTTAAGTGCAATATCACCAAGCCCATCAACCTCCTCAAAGAGGTCCTTGCTGACAAACGAATAATTGGCACCGAAACTCAAACTCGGGTTGAGATAATAGGTAAAATTCAGATCCAATCCGTTGAGCGAAATGTTTCCATAGTTCCGATAGGTGAGCATAATTGCGTTTGGATCTGCCGCTTGTTCGGGGGTCACCGTGCCGAAAGGTATGAAAGCAGGACCGTTGTTTTCGGTGCCTGCTACGAATAACGTTACCAACTCATCAACAGGCGAACCGTTTCCATTTCCCCCTTGAGAAGGCGCGTCAAATGCAAGCAGTGCTTGATTAAGCCCCGCGTTTTGCGGATCGGCTAACGCCACCGTGATTTGTTTGCCCAGGGAGGCACCCAACGTTACAGGATCCAAGAACACATTTGGCGTTTCGACAACCAAGGGACCGACGAAATCCTTAATCCTTGAGTGATACACATCGGCAGAGAAAGCCAACTTGTTCATGAGGATGCCTTTGTAACCGACCTCATAAGTTTGTGTGATCGTTGGCTTAAGCGAGTTAACATCATTTACATCTTCAACATCGACAAAGTCGCCTGCCTGTGGATCGAGCGAACGTAGGACATTCTTTACGCCAACGACCTGTTGTGGAATGAGGTTGTCGAACCCGTCAAGGAGTGCCTCAACAATGGGGGTTGGAAGACCTTGTGCAGTTAAACCCGCTTCAAACGACGGTTGCACCCCACTCATAACGGCACTGCGTCCGATACCCCACATAACGTTGGTGAAAAGAGGGTCGTCAAGTGGAATGTATGTCTCTGCAGAGAGTTTTGCTAACGGTGAGAAAGGGGAGCGAAATTCCGGACGACCATCCGTACTCCTTTTGAAGGTGAATCCCGTTTCGGAGCGGACGCCTTGTGCCCGTATGTCAATATTCGGACTGAAGCCTAACGCCGGTTGAAAGTTGGCACCTAACCGGAATGGATCTTTGACTGATAGAATATCGAGAAACAGATCGGAGGTCCTCGGCGTATTGAAGGCACGGTTATAGGTGACTCTCAAATTGTGATCGTCGTTGGGTTGATAGGCAAGCGCGACACGCGGGGACACGACGATGTTTTCGAGTTGATTGTGGTCATCAACCCGTCCAGCGGCGATGAACTTCAACTGTGGAAGGATTTTGGTCTCTGACTGCAAGTACGCACCCATCTCGTTGATGTTGTCATCCTCTTCATTGATGCCATTGATTGTCCTTTCCGTATCGGGACGGGTCAGCAAGACATCCATTCCGTAAGTCAAACGCTGCCACTCGCCAAAACTATAGCCGTGCTGAATCTGTCCGACATATAGGTTGGAATTGTCAATAGTCGGATCACCGCTCCGCACAACATAAGTATCCCCAGCATTGCTCCGATTCCAAAAGGCTTGTGCAAAGAGATCTTTGTGAATAAACCGCCCTTGGAGGTAACCGTATGTCCAGTTTTGGGCTTGACCTGCGCCAATCCCTGTCAGTTCAATGCCGGTGGCTTGCGTGAAACCGCTGGCGATAATAGCGGTTGTGTCGGCGTTTGGACTATAATCAACCCGAAATTCGCCACTGGCTTTGTAAGTGTCGAATATCAGTCCCCCTTCACCTTCAAGATCCTCTTTTGCGCGTCCTTCTTGCCAATCATTTCCGCGAAAATAATTCCCTGAGAACTTATAGCCGATCGTCTCATTGACAACGCCTGCATGTCGAAGCGAGCTCATGAGGATACTCCGTTCGCCACCACCAATGCTGACAGTTGTTCCTTGGGAAGTGAACGGCGAGCGGGTGATGATGTGCATGACACCGTTAGCACTGTTTGGACCGTAGAGTGCGGCACCAGGACCCGAGACGACTTCAATCTGTTCAATATCTTCGCTTATCGTAGGGATGAAACTGTAACTATTGACCCGCAGTGAAGGAACACTCGCAATCCGATTGTCAACGAGCGACAGGAGTGAACCCGAAAAAACGTTGTTGAAACCGCGAACAACAACATACGACGCTCCGAGTCCAGCGGTCACCACATCCACCGCACGCACCGATTTTAAATGCTCAGTAACGCTTGGCGCGACTCGGTCCTTTATTTCCGAGTCCCCAACAAGAGCGACTGATGCAGGGGCTTCGAGCACTTTTTCTCGACGCCGTGATGCTGTGGTAGAAATCTGTTCAAGTTGGATAACTTCTGAAGAAAGAGCAAGTTCTACTGCCTTTGATTCATCAGTCTCAAGTGCGATATCTGCCATAATTGCCTCTGCATAACCGGGTGAAGAAGCAGTAATCGTATAGATACCTGCAGCTAAATCCGAAATCTCAAGCATGCCAGTTGCGTTGCTGACACCTGTCGTAACGGCACCCGCCTCATCTGTGACGGTAATCAAGACATCGTTCAATTTGTTGTCAGTTCGGGCATCTGTCACCGTGATGTTCAAAGTAGCGGCTGGTGCTGATACTGTAGGAACAATGAAAATAATGAATAAAACCAATAATAAAACACCAAGTCGATATGGGGATTCCATTGTGATATCTCCTTTGTTTAGAGAATGTTGTTGGACGCAACCTCAATAGACAAAGCATAAAAAACTGAATGATTCTGGAGGAGCGTCCCTTATAGGAAATGTTCAATATCGGAAGGGGTCGGTAACGCAGGAATTACGCCAACTTTTTGAGTTGCCAACGCTCCTGCGGCGTTCGCATATCGCATAATCTCATCAAGTCTCACTCTTTCAAGTGCTAATAGGTCTGCGTGCGGCATCAGTTGGGTGAGCATCGCCGCGACGAAGGCATCCCCCGCTCCAAGTGGATCCACTACGTCAACGGTAAAACCGTCGACGAAACCGTTGGTGATCCCGTTGGTGTAATAGCAACCGCGCTCTCCTAACGTTACAACGATCAGTTTCACGCCGCGTCTAAGAATGCGGTCAATACCGTGCTCCAAGCCTGCATCCCCTGTAACGAATTCCCATTCCTCCTCTGAGAGTTTGACGATATCTGCATAAGGCATCACCTCCCAGATCCAGTGCTTGGCATCGTTGGCGTTATCCCAGAGCATCAGCCGCAAATTCGGGTCGTAGGAGAGCCGCGCACCCCCCGCTTTTGCAGACTGGATTGCGTGAAGTGTCGCCTCTCGACTCGGCGAATGGCTGAGGCTGACAGAGCCGTAGTGAAACAGTTCCGCAGATTCGAGGTAGCCGGTGTCGATTTCGTCAGGGGCGAGTTGGATGTCGGCACCCGGATGTCGATAGAAGGTGATGTCCTTCATGCCATCAGAGCGCGTAGCGACGAAGGCTAAGGTCGTCCGTGTCCCTTCATCTGCGATGAGGTAGTCGGTATTAACACTGTTCTGTTGGAGTGTTTCACGAAGGAAATCTCCGAACGCATCGGCACCGACTTTACCGATAAACCCGGCATCCATACCGAGTTTCGCTAAGCCGACGGCAACGTTCGCAGGGGCACCCCCTGGGGCTTTAACAAATCCTGGGGCTTCAGCGAGCGTCACATCAGGTGTTGTGGAGACAAAGTCAATAAGGAGTTCACCGATACATAAAGCTTTTGGCATAGTGGATTGTTCCTTCAAAATGTGGTGCGTAACTCTTGTGCCTGTCCTGTCTGCGCGGATCGATACCCCGCATCGAAAATTTCTATGACATGCCGCGCATGCTCCGCGGTGACAATCGTCGGTTTATCCTCACGAATCCAATCCACCATCTGCATAATGTCCTCATAGACGTGCGATTCCTGGATGCTACGGTGCGGTCCCACAACGTGTGGGAGTTCCCCGTCCGATGCATCAATGGGTTCACCATTCAGCAAATTGCCTTCAATCGTGCCACTGGTGCCGTGAATTACCAACCTACCCCTGACGACAGAGCCGGCGGCAGCTCCATAGACAAAGCCGAAGAATGCCTCGCCGAAGTCAAGGAGGATAAAGGTGTTGTCGTCCATATCGCACGGAAGCATCTCGCCTCGGAATTCGCGTTCCTTGAGGCGAACACCGGAGAACGCCGTTACACGTTTCGCAGGTCCGAGGATACCCGTCAGCGTATGCAAACCGTAGACAGTCATATCATAGAGAGGTCCGCCACCCGGTTTACGGAAATACCATGCAGGATTGATATTGGAGAGGGGATCGTCACCATGTCTAACGGATTCGTTTTCGTGGTATCTTCCAAAGGCGGAACCAGCAGCTGCCCATGTCAACGTTCCGATAGCACCGTCAGCGATAAGGCTACGGATTTCTTGATGGATCGGACGGAGCATTTCGCCAGGGGAAGCGACTAACTTCACGCCTTTACCCGCCGCTGATTCGATCAGATCGTCCGCTTCATCGACGGTAGTCGTCATTGTTTTGTTGAAATGCGCGTGGAGACCGTGTTCAATGGCGAGTTTTCCCTGTTCATAATGCAACCCGATAGGCGATGCGATGCTGACCGCATCTACATGTCCGTCTGCTAAGAGCGCTTCATAAGTTTCATACGCGTACGGGACGTTGAATTTCTCAGATGCCGCTTGTGCTCTACCGGGAACAGGGTCACAGACAGCCGTTACCTGTAATCTATCTTGGACATCGTTTTGGGTGAGGTGTGGTAGGATGCCGCGCACGGAGATACTCCCGACACCGACAACACCGATGCGTACTCTATCACTGGTTGACATAATATTTTCTCCAAAAGCTAAAGATCGTAGCACGCAACAACGGCGCGTGCGGCACCAACAAGAAGAGATTCTTGCCGAATAGCCTTGACTGCGCGCAAGCAAAATTAGAAAGATATTTCCTCTAAAAGCCAAAGATCGTAGCACGCAACAACGGCGCGTGCGGCACCAACAAGAAGAGACTCTTGCCGAATAGCCTTGACTGCGCGCAAGCAAAATTAGAAATTATCGCCACGATGTTTTGTGTTGCCATCCGACGGCGTTTTTCAGTTTATCGCAAGTAATAAACGATTGATGTCCTTCAAGCGTTCTCACCTTCAGAAGAAATTCGGGTTTAAAACGCTCGACTATCTCTTGAGAAGGTTCCAAGGCTGAAGTGTCGTCGGCGTTCAAAAAGTAGACATCGTGCGGGGGTAACGTATCCGCTTTTTCCATAATCAGGCGGTGTGCACTTGCGACATCTTCGCTCCCAACCCAACACCAGAGCCACGGTGTCCAAGCGGTTGTCGGTTTCGCATTTTCTGCCATCTGCTTTCTCCGTTCTTCTGGGCTGATACCCGCAGGACGTGTAACATAGGTTCGGATGCCATAAGCGCGGGTGTAACTTGCCAACAAATCCTCGCCACACCGTTTAGAGAAACTATAGGAGTCTTCAGGATAGCACGGGTGTTCTTCATCTATAGGGAGGTAGTCTACTGGAATGTGGGTTTTGCTGATCCGAAAGCCGTGCCCCAATGCGCAATTACTGCCGGACATCACAACCGTCTGAACATCTGCTTCAATCGCGGCTTGCATGAGGTAGTAAGTGCCAAGCATATTCGTTTTGAAGGTTGCATCAAAGGGGATCCCCTGCTCAGCGGCGCGGGCGCGTAGGTCTGGGTGATCGACGGGTCCCGGTTGTGCACCGAGATGTTGGATTGCATCAACACCCTCAACCGCGCGCTGGCAGTCCTCAAAGTTGTTCAGATCGCCTTGAATAAAGGGGATGTGCGAGAATTCAGCGGGTGGTGTTCTGCGTGACATCAGCACTAATGCGTGTTCTGATACCAATTCTCGGATTACAAACTCACCGAGCCTACCGCTCGCGCCAGTTATCAGTACTTTCATAAAAAGCCTTTCTAAAATGGGTTGACAGGCTGGGGTATATCCTCTATTATGTCTTAGAGTTTACGTGGAAGCACAGTCGTCAACATTATAGCAGTGCTGAGAATTTTGTCAAGTGGACCACATTTCCACAAAACATAGCTTGCAACAACGGCGCAAGCGGATCTACGGAAAATCGTTTTTTAACGCCAATTCACCTGAGCGAACCGCAAGGAAAATTAAAAAAATGTATAACGCCGAAACACATTTCAAAAACTTATACGATACCGTTCCGAGAGAATTTGAATTTCAGGCGACTACACGGGAAGAGCTGTTAGCATGGCAAGCGAATTTTCGCCCGAAGTTACGAGAGATCCTCGGCTTAGACAACATGGAATCCGATCTCGAAGGGTACGTCCCGAAGGCGGAACAACTCGAAGTCTTGGATATGGATGATCATTTCCGAGAGAATTGGTATCTATGGGTCGAGCCAACGGTGCCACTGCCGTTTTACCTACTCCGTCCGAAAACAATCGAAGGAAACCAAGTGCCGCTAATCCTCGCACCTCACGGACATAACCATCCGCATCTCTACGCTGGCATCGCACACACAGAAGCGGAGGAAGAACATATGCTCGAAGGTGAGCGCGACATCGCTCGACAGGCAGCCGTTGAGGAGGGCTATATTGCGATTGCCCCGACGACGCGGGCGTTTGGTGAGACCCGCACAGATTCGGATAAGCAAGCCGATAATACACACTCCTGCCGTCATCAGTTGGTGCATAGTATACTCGTTGGGCGTACCCCGATCGGTGAACGGGTATGGGATATGTCTCGTCTCATTGATTGGGCAATAAAGGATTTACCTATAGATGCTGAACGCATCGCGATTACTGGGAACTCTGGCGGTGGGACGGTATCACTGTTTGCGGCAGCGTGTGAGACACGGATTACTGTAGCAGTGCCGAGTTGCTATTTCTGTACGTTTGAAGGAAGCATCGGCATGATCCGCCATTGCGAATGCAATTACGTCCCAGGAGTGATGCGGCTTGGGGAAATGTACGATGTCGCAGGCTTAATCGCGCCGCGTCCGTTCTGCGCAATCGCGGGACGAGGTGACGGGATTTTCCCAATAGATCACGTCGAGTTCGCTTATGAGCGATTGAAAACTATCTACGAGGTTGCTGGTGTTGCGGATAGATGTGAACTCTTTATCGGGGAGGGTGGGCACCGCTACTATAAATCGGGCGCATGGCCCTTTGTGCGGCGGTATTTCCAGAATTAGCGCGAACCTTTTTTGATTGCCCAGAGTGTTTTCAAAATGATCTTGATATCCAAGCCGAGAGACCAATTTTCGATGTAATACCGGTCGTAAGAGATCCGTTCTTCAAGGGAGGTATTACCGCGCAAGCCGTTGACTTGTGCCCATCCGGTCATACCAGATTTAACGCGCTGCCGGGCGAGATAGTGCGGGATTGATTCACTGAACGTATCAATTAATCCGGACATCTCTGGACGGGGACCCACGAGGCTCATGTCCCCCTTGAGAACGTTGAGGAATTGGGGCAGTTCGTCTAAACTCCAGCGTCTCAGGAATTTTCCGAGTCGGGTTTGCCGGGGATCATCGCTTCTTGCCCATACATGTCCAACTTTTTCCTCAGCATCAGCGCGCATAGAACGAAATTTATAGATGCGAAACGGCTTTCCACCTCTACCAATCCGTTCCTGACGGAAGATCGCTTTGCCCGGCGAGGTTAGGCGGATAGTGATCACGATTATTAACATGAGCGGGCTTAACACGATCAACGCAGACGCGCTAAGGACAAGGTCTATAAGACGTTTAACGATGCCACGTCCGCCCTGCATTGGTGTCTCCCTTAATTGTAGTACGGGTATACCATCAAAAAAGGTAATAGTATTTCTGCTGTCCCTGATAAATTCGGAGAGTTCGGGCAGGACATTGATTTGGATCGGCACCCCTTCGCAGGCATGGAGAATCTGCAGGATTGTGTCATTCGGTACCGTCGGTGATACGATGAAAAGCGTATCAAGTCGATGTTTTCGCACCAGTTCAAGGACATCTTGGCTTTTCCCAAGGAACTGTAAGTGCGGATTATCAGTGTCTGTCGGTCCAACGATTATTCCTACCACTTCATAACCGCTATCCGCTTTAGCCTGTAGAACATGGATAAACTTTTCAACGCGGGCATCGTAGTTTCCGACGATTGCCAGTCGATTTACGCCGACTCCTTGGGCGTGAATCGATTGACGGAAGCGGTGAAGCACCAATCGACCCAAGAACAACCAGAAGAGACTAAAACCAGTAGCCAAGAGCATGATCCAGCGCGAGTAGGCGTCGTGATGGTAGATGAAGAAGAGTGCGGCTAACGTGGCGATGAGCGAAATACAAGCGGCTTTGCAGAGTGTCCAGAACGCTGAAAACGTCGCGTTGCTTTCTGGATGATAAAGTTTTAGGGCTTTCAACGTTATTAGCCAGATTATAGCCATCAGTGGGATGAGCCGAAAATAGTCGTCAAGGGGTGGAGTGCCTCCTTTATGCAATGCGAGCACTTCAGGGATCCAACCCGATTCAAATCGGACCCAGTATGCTACGACAATTGCAGTGGTAACGAAACAGAGGTCTAACAGAACTGTGATCGCGATAAGCAAATGATCGAGAGTTTTGCTGTTCATTGTTTGGTGTGGGCTGCAGCTTGCAAGCCCATATTGGGGTATGCGCTGTGCTCAATTTGTCTCTCATATTATTTTTCGTTTTTATATATCTTTTCTGAAGTGCGCTTGAAGCCTTATCAATGGTGTTTCAGCGACCGTGTTAAGTATATCAAATCTGGACTGTGCTTGCAAATTAAAACAGTGAAGACAACGCCCGCTGTAGGGGTAGTGTAAAAGTCGAGACGACAGGAAATTATACTGATAAATTGCGCGCAATATGTTATGCTACGGCTATAGACCGTTAGAGGGCAAATCTCAGTTTGCGAGGCTACGCCGAAATGGAAGGAGATACAGAATGACGAATCAACTGAAAGTGGGGATTGTCGGCGCACATCGAGGGAGTTCCTACGTGGCACCGTTTAAAGCGATAGCGGAAACCGATATGACGGCGGTTTGTGACATCAATGAAGCGACACTCCAAAGCGTTGCAGAACGGTTTGATATTCCGCAACAGTTCACGGATTATCAAGCAATGCTGGACGCTGTCGATCTGGTCGTTCTTGCTACGCCTGAAAACTTGCACGTGCCGCAAGCGATCGAGGCATTAGAGGCAGGGAAACATGTCATCAGCGAGGTAACTGCCGCTGTCAAGTTGGAAGAATGTTACGACTTAGTTCGTACTGTCCGAAAGTCCTCTGCAAAATACACGATGGCTGAAAACACGTGCTACTCCAAGTCAAATGTCCTGATTCGCAGTATGGCGGAGGCGGGCATGTTCGGCGATGTCTATTTCGGAGAAGGAGAGTATCTCCACAACATCAAATCGCTCCACCACGATGAGAGTGGTAATCCGACGTGGCGTTACTACTGGCAGGTCGGTATTAATCGGTGCAACTATGCGACGCATAGTCTCGGTCCGGTACTTCAGTGGTTTGGGAGTCGCGTCGCGAGTGTCTGTTGTCTCGGTACGGGTGTTAACACCGACCCTGAGCACGCCATGGAAGATACAGTGATGATGCTGTGTAAGACGGATTGTGGGGGGTTAATCAAGATCCGGATTGACATGCTCTCAAATCGTCCTGCGAATTCGTATTTTAGTTTGCAAGGAACAAAGGGATGTTATGAAGGTTCGCGTGGGCTCAACGCTGCACCGAAGATTTGGTTGGATGAGTTCTCGGTGACCGAGCAGTGGCGACCGCTCTCGCAGTTTGAAGACTTGCTGCCTGAGCGATGGAAAACCCCCCCTACTGAGGCAGAAAATGCAGGCGACCTCGGCGAGTATTTTAAGGTGCGGGATTTTGTGGATAGCGTTCTCACCGATACGCCGCCCCCGCTTGATGTTTATACGGCGATGGATTTCACAGTGCCGGGTTTGGTGTCGGAGCAATCCATCGCGAACGGTGGCACACCGATGGAAGTACCAGATTTTCGGAAAATTGATTTTTAATTTTACCTTAAACAAACTCTTCTTCTACAGCAGAGAAGACGAGTCCGCAACTGCTACAACGGTATCCGCTTTCGGGTTGGGATTCTACAAGCGGGAAGAGCATACCACAACAGATAGGACACGGT
This sequence comes from Candidatus Poribacteria bacterium, assembly GCA_965208635.1. Taxonomy (GTDB): domain Bacteria; phylum Poribacteria; class WGA-4E; order WGA-4E; family WGA-3G; genus WGA-3G. The sequence continues at coordinate 663,868 of OZ242349.1, read as the reverse complement.
TCATCAATTTCCATTTCGGCTTGTTCTATTTCACCAGAGCGGTTCTCAAATTCAACGATCACGGGTGTTTTCCTCTTGGTTCGCAACGTTAACGCGCCTATAGATGTCCCGTAAAGGTATCTGGCCTCTGATTGAGGGGAGCGGTAGGACATCTTCAGGGTCCCGAAATTCGGTATGTTTCCACTGTCGACCTTGCCGCTGATAATGTTCAACACAGAATCTATGCTGTGAGACAAGAATGTAGTCTCGCAGCGACGTAAGTTGCTGATAGTGTTCAAATTTCTCCCCTCGGTCATAGGCGGCAGTGGAGGGTGAAAGTACCTCTACGATAACAAGCGGGTTCAGAAGTGTGTCGAAAACATCATCTTCAAAGCGAGGTTCACCGCAAGCAACAACGACATCTGGATAGAAGTAGGCTATTGGACTCGGCTGCACGCGCATATCACTGGAATGGACTTCACAATCTGATGCCACTAACTGGTTGTAAAGTATATTGGATATGTTGCTTGTGATAAGACTATGGGCCCGACTTGCTCCAGACATTGCAAATATCTGTCCGTTGAGGTATTCACTCTTGTGCAGTGCCTTTCGTTCTTGAGTGATGTACTCTGCTGGAGTGAAGAGGGTTTGCACAGGAAGAGATGCCATCTGTATTTCCTTGAATAGAAGCAATATTAACGATATGATACCACATTCTTAGGCAAAGGTCAATCCATTTTTCCCAATCCCGTTTGCTTATCCATGTACCTTAGCGAAAGCACACAGATTTCACCAGAAAAAATGTTAACGATAACGCTTCAGGGTTGGATCAATCTCGGCTGCCCACTGGTCGATACCTCCAGCGAGATTTTTCGCATCGGGAAATCCGTTTTGCTGTAAGTAGGCAGTGGCATAGAGACTCCGCGTCCCGTGGTGGCAATAGACGACGATTTCTTGATCTGATGGGAGATTATCAACGTGGTGTGGCAATGTATTAAGCGGTATTAGCTGCGCACCTTCAAGGTGCACAATGTCATATTCGCTCGGTTCGCGGACATCTAACAAAAATACGGATTCGTTTTCATCGAGTTTCTGTTTCAGTTCTTGTGGAGAAATTTCAGGAAGTGACGGCGTAGTCTGCATTGCTCAGTTTTCTTCCTCCGTTTGGATAGGTGGCAAGGGGGCACATTCTGGACACGGACACGTTTCGCGTAGGACTTCAAATGGGTAGATACCGGTATTGTGTCCATCGTTCCAACTGAATTGGAGCGCGTAACGACCGACTAACTGGATGTCGAGAGGTTGAATATCGTCTGAGACCTCAATGAGGGTTATATCTCCGTCGCCTTGCGGGGAAAAGAGGGAATGGACATCCCTGCCTTGGTGCCGGATGGTAGCACATTCAGCGCATGGGCACATCTGTCGGAGATAGGTGTATGGATACCAACTGACATGTCCGTCTTTCCACTCTACCTGAAAGGCATTAGGGTGCTTCTTGAGGAGTTTCGGTTGTTTCGCGAGCCTGTTCATCATACAGGGTACGGCGCACGGAGTGTGCCGACTACTTTAAAAGATACCCAGTTCGTCCTTGGCATCTTCAGTCATCAGTTCTGGTGTCCAACGCGGGTCCCAGACGACATTCACATTGACTTCCTCAACACCCTCCATCTGCTGCGTGACGTGTTGTGTGCCGTTCACAATTTGCCCACCAGCGGGACATCCAGGGCTCGTTAGAGTCATTGTGATGTCTACCGTCGTGTCATTGATGTCAACACCGTAGATAAGTCCCATATCGACAATATTGATCCCAATTTCCGGATCAATAATTTGCTTGATAGCCTCTAATACGGTTTCTTCGGATACCATTGGGTTCCTCCTATAAGGTCCGGATAATTAGTTAGTCAACGCTGACCAGAATATCATCGTCCTCAACTTTAACGGTGTAACAATCGACAGCTTCGACCGCTGGCATACAGAGTGGCTCTCCTGTTTTCACACAAAAACGAGCACCGTGACGAGGGCATTCTATCTCGTCTCCAGTGAACCAACCTTCCCCTAAGGGACCGCCATCGTGCGTGCAAACGTCCTCCATAGCATAGAACTCTCCATCAACATTGAAGAGTAGCACGGGGACGAAGTCAACTTCGACTAAATGTTTCGTGCCGGGTGGCACTTCACTCACTTTCGCAACTTTATAGAATTCTGGCATAGTTTCCTTTCTTAACAAATAAAGAAATCGGAGCACCGGGAACACTAAACCGTTCGGGCGGTTATTCGTCCTCTTCGCCGGGCCAGCCTTTGATACCGTAGGCACCGACTTTGAGAACTTTGAGTGCCAATAACGCACATTTGACGCGAACGGGACCCAAAGGGATACCGATCATATCTAAGATGTCGTCTCGCGAGAGCTTCTTGACTTCGGTAAGACTTTTACCTTCAATCTCCTCAGTTAGCATGGAGGCGGCAGCTATACTGATGGTACAACCGTGCCCGCAAAAACGCACCTCTGTAATGATGTCATCTTCAACAATGAGATCGATGCGAATCCGATCCCCACAAAGGGGATTGTCTTCTTCATGCGAAATATCAGGATTTGGCAGTGTTCCATAGTTACTCGGATTTTCGTAATGGTCAAGCAATTCTTCCTGATATATGTTCATATTCTTCTCCGGGTCATCAATTTTTGTGTTCTGCACAGCCCTTCGTATAGCCGGTCCACTTCTTCGATGGTGTTATAAAGGTAAAAACTTGCGCGGGTGGTGGCGATAACATCTAACCGTTTCATGAGCGGTTGTGCACAATGGTGTCCTGCCCGAATAGCGATACCGTGCGTATCCAGAACGCCAGCGACATCATGCGGATGGATGCCCGCCAAATTAAAGGAGATGACCCCTGCTTTTTGATGCGGTGAAGATGGACCATAGAGGGTAATGCCTTCGATGTCTTTTAAGCGATTGTGTGCGTATTTTAAGAGTTCTTGTTCGTGAACCTGAAGTGCTGCTAAATTTGCTTGTGTAATATAGTCGACTGCATGTCCGAGCCCGATCGCTTCGGCGATACTTGGGGTCCCCGCCTCGAATTTGGCGGGAAGTTCGGCATAGCTTGATACGTCGCGTTCGACGCTCCGAATCATTGAACCGCCACCGAGAAAGGGCGGCATCTCCTCAAGGAGTTCCAATTTACCGTATAGGACACCGATACCTGTCGGACCACACATTTTATGTCCAGAGAACGCCAGGAAATCGCAATCCAGTTGTTGAACGTCAACCTGGAAATGCGGCACCGATTGCGCTGCATCGACGACTACCTTTGCGCCAACGGCATGTGCCGCTGTAATGATAGACTGGATCGGATTGATCGTCCCGAGTACATTAGAAACGTGTCCTATGGCGACAAGTTTTGTTTTTTCAGTGAGGAGGTCCTGAAGTTGTGTGAAATCAAGCAACCCTTCGTCGGTTATCTCCATGAATCGGAGTACCGCGCCGGTACGCTGTGCCAGCAACTGCCAAGGCACAAGGTTGCTATGGTGTTCCATGACGGTGAGGACAATTTCATCGCCTTCCCGAATGTTCGCGCTACCCCAACTGTAAGCGACGAGGTTAATGGATTCCGTTGTGTTCCTTGTGAAGATAATTTGTCGTGTCCGCGGGGCATTCACGAGCTGCGCGACTTTCTCACGCGCGCTTTCGTACTCTGCTGTCGCCTCTTCTGATATCCGATAGATGCCGCGATGGATATTAGAACGATACGTATCGTAATAGGCGTCCATCGCTTCAACGACGGAGCGCGGTGTCTGCGTTGAAGCGGCATTATCGAGGAAAGCCAACGGCGGGGTCGTCGCGAAGATCGGAAAATCTTTACGAATGTTTTCTACATCAAGGGGACGAAAGTGGGGGGTGTGCATTGTATGTGTCATCCTATGCAGCAGTCGCGCCTCCACGCAGGCGCACCCTTCAGAGCGCGCCCACCTTGGAGACTCGCGAGATAAAACTATCTGCTTGGGAAACCAATGCTGACAGCGGCTGGTCCATGATCCTCACACGCCTGATCGGTCGGAACGTCGGTTTCAGCATCGCTGGATTTGACAATCCCTTCTGAAACCAAATAGTGTTCCACTTCATCGCCGCTAACATCGGCAAGCATTATATCATCAATCTGGACGCACGGCTGATAGGGTTGCCGTGTCTTCTGAACCATTTCACGATAGTTGTTTTCGTTGTTAATGATGTCTCTATCTTCATACTCCAAACCGTATTTGGCGAAGATAGCGCGGACACCATTACTCCACCCGCAGACGGGCTTCATGTAAGCGATAATTTTCGGTTGACTCATTTGAGTTCTCCTTTTTAATAGTTATCGGTTGTCGGTTATTAGTTAAAGAGCGATTTGTTAAACCAAAACCTCTTAACTGACAACTGAGAGGGTGTTTTGATAGGGTGTTTCCCCATCGTAGCAACCCGCACTGAAAACTGGAAACTATTCAAGTTTACGCGTAACGGATGTACTCAATTCTGCGCGAACGGATTCCAACGGAATTCGTTCCATGACAGGTGCAAAAAACCCGTCAACAATTAATTTCTCTGCTTGTGCGTAAGGCACACCGCGACTCATTAGGTAAAAAACCTGTTCAGCATCAATCTTCCCGGCAGTCGCGCCGTGTGTACAACGCACCTCATGTGCTTGAATTTCCAATCCGGGCAGCGTATCCGCATGCGCACGCTCGCTGAGCAGTAAGTTGTCATTTTTCTGGTACGCATCGGTGTGATTTGCTGACGGATAAACGTAAATATTCCCACCCCATGCCGTCTGTGATCTATCTTTCAGGACTGTCCGATAGAGCAGATCGCTCGAGGTGTGCGGTGAAATATGTTCTTGGGCAGTACTCACATCCAAGTGTTGTCGGGCATCGGTAAAAGCCAATCCCAACATTTGGGCAGTACATCCAGCACCTTCTAAGACAACAGCTTGGTTTACTTTGTTCAACCTACCACCGAAAGTGGCGGTTACCCAACAGAGTTGCGCATCTCTGGCAACCATAGCACGGTGCGAGGCGAAGTTCCAAACCTGACGATTCCAATGTTGAACCTGCACGTAAGTCACGTTCGAATTCTGTTCCGCAAAAATTTCTATCGCGCCGCTATGTAAACCACTGGCATTTGGGTCGGTCGATGAATTATCCTCCAAGATGATAACCTCACTTCCCTCTTCAGCGATGATCAGCGTATGCGATAGGTCGGCATGTTCCGACTCGGACATCTTGATATAAACCCGCAGTGGGACTTCGACCCTAACACCTTTAGGAACATGCAGGACGTAACCACCTTGCCAAAAGGCACCATGAAGTGCATCAAATTTGTTATGCAGGGCAATGTTCCCGCTTTTTAACGCAGTTTCTAATGTTACTGCCTTACTCATAAAGTAAGTGCGAAGCAGTTCCGGTTGCTCTTGGAGTGCCGTCTGGAGATGTGCGAAGTATACTCCTTTTTTTTTCAGCGTTTCAGTAGTGGAGACGTGTTGAAGTCGGCTATCAACTTGCACAAGCACGCCTGCTGTTTCTTCGTCGTTATCAATTAAATTTTCGGTGGTTGCTCTACTGTTCGTTGGAGCACTTGGGTAATATTTCTCGAGATCGAATCCTCGGAGATATCGTCGAGTGCGCCTCCAATAATCTTGCGTGCGCATATCCACGGTGCGTCGCCACACATCATCTTCAGTCGTATGTGGCATCGGTAAGGATTCATAATGTGCGTAAGCCGCCAACCGTTTCTTACGCATCCATTCGGGCTCAGTTGCTGCTATCTTTTGAAGAAATTCTTTTGAAAAATGTCCCTTTTGCAATTTTATTTTTATCCTTGTAATAGCCATCAGCCATCAGCTATCAGTAGTTTGTTGTAGGTATTGCAAGCACTTTCACCCTACCGCATATTCTACTGAAAGCCGATGGTTTCCGATAGCCGACTGCCACTTAACCCACTGAACCTTCCATCTGAAGTTGGATGAGGCGATTCATTTCGACAGCATATTCCATGGGAAGTTCCTTGACGAGCGGTTCAATAAACCCATTGATAATCATTGTCGAAGCCTCTTCTTCAGAAAGCCCACGACTCATCAGGTAGAAAAGTTGCTCTTCCCCGATTTTACTGACGCGTGCCTCGTGTTCAATATTCGTATCGTTCTCACCGATCTCAATGACGGGGTAGGTGTCTGAACGTGAATCTTTGTCAAGAATGAGTGCATCGCAAACGACATGCGATTTGCAGCCTTTTGCCCCTTTCGCGACATCGACCCACCCGCGATAACTGGATCTACCGCCATCTTTACTGATACTCTTCGAGGTTATCTGCGAAGTGGTATGCGGTGCACAATGATAGACTTTTGCCCCAGCATCTTGGTGCTGCCCCTTACTTGCGAACGCGATAGAGAGGATGTCGCCGCGCGCACCGGGTTCCATCATGTAAACGCTCGGATACTTCATCGTCAACTTACTGCCGAGGTTGCCATCGACCCACTCCATCTGCGCGTCCTCGTAGGCAAATGCGCGTTTCGTGACAAGATTATATACGTTGTTCGCCCAGTTCTGAATGGTCGTGTAGCGGACCCGAGAACCTTTCATACATACAATCTCGACGACCGCGCTGTGTAGGGATTCACTGCTATATGTCGGTGCGGTGCAACCCTCAACGTAGTGAACCTGGGACCCTTCATCGGCAATAATGAGTGTGCGCTCAAATTGTCCCATATTCTCGCTGTTGATGCGGAAATAGGCTTGCAGTGGGTACTCCACCTTTACGCCGGGCGGAACATAAACGAAACTGCCACCGCTCCAGACCGCGCTGTTGAGTGCCGCGAACTGATTATCTGCGGATGGGATGATGGTGCCAAAGTATTTCTTCACCAAGTCGGGATGCTCTTTGAGAGCTGTATCGGTATCGAGGAAAACCACACCGATTTTGTCCAATTCCTCAACGATGTTATGGTAAACAACTTCTGAGTCGTACTGCGCACCAACACCGGCAAGGAACTTTCTTTCGGCTTCTGGTATACCAAGCCGGTCAAAGGTCTTTTTGATGTCATCTGGTACATCATCCCAACTCCGTTCGCTCCGGTCAGAAGCTTTGACGTAATAGTAGATGTCGTCAAAATCGAGTTGGGAAAGGTCGCCGCCCCATTTGGTCATCGGCTTCTGCTTGAAAATCCGGTAAGCGTTGAGCCGGTACTCGCGCATCCAATCGGGTTCCCCTTTGATGTCGCACATCTGATTGATGACTTCTTCATCCAACCCCTTCCGGGATTTGAATGTGGGTTTAACATCATCGTGGAATCCGTATTCATATTCTTTATTCAGTCCGAGTTCTTCTATGGTATTCGTTTCAGAATTTGCCATTTCATTTCTCCTCTTACGTTAGCGAGATGCTGGGCACCATCGTCCCGAATTACTCCTCAATAACGCCGTGTTTTTCGCGAATCGGATCGTAACCCTCAGCTTCTAACATCTGCGCGAGTTCCCATCCACCGGATTCAACAATCGTGCCATCAAGCAAGATATGAACGAACTGCGGGCGGATATAGTCCAACAACCGTGGGTAGTGTGTGATAATCAACACACCCAGTTCCGGCCCAATCAATTGACTCACACTTTCACCTACGACACGGATGGCATCAATATCAAGTCCAGAGTCGGTCTCGTCAAGAATCGCAATTTGGGGTTCGAGCATTGCGAGTTGTAGAATTTCGGCACGTTTCTTTTCACCACCGGAAAACCCATCGTTAAGGTATCGTCGTGCGAAGGAGTCATCAATACCGAGTTGTTTCATTTTTTCGCGAAGTTCACGACGGAATTCGCGCATCGGAATGAGTCCGTCGTCCCCGGAACCATTCGTTTCTTTAGTACGGACTGCGCTCACCGCGAGCCGTAGGAAATTTGCCAAACTGACCCCGGGAATCGCTGTTGGATACTGAAAAGCGAGAAAAAGTCCGAGTTTCGCGCGTTCGTTGGGTTCCAACTCCAGAATATCAGTCCCGTTAAAAATCACTTCACCGGAATCAACATCGTAGAGGGGATGTCCCATCAAGCCATTCGCGAGAGTGCTTTTACCGGACCCATTTGGACCCATAAGCGCATGGATTTCACCCTGTTTGACAGTTAGATTTAATCCTTTGATAATTGGTTTTGCTTGCACACTGATATGCAAGTCTTTGATCACCAAGTCTCTGCTCATTCGTTGTTTTTGAACTCCTTAATAATTTGCCTTTATAAAATTTGTAAGGACGGTTCCAATGTTATTTTTTATTTTTTGATCTCACGCCTATAGCGCGATTTTTTACACGCCCCTGTCGCTACAGAAAGCACTTTAACCACCGATTCTTGACATATTTCTTTCTGGTTTAATGAAGTCTGCTGCGTTAATCTTATGCCCGGCTTCTTTTTGTGCGACTGCGCCGAGAATTAACTCTGTAATCACCTCATCTGACGCACCTTCGCGTAGCGGCGTAAGCAGATCCGTTTCTGTTAGTGAAAAGAGACACGTCCGAAACTTTCCATCAGCCGTGAGGCGCACTCGGTTACAGTTTTCACAAAACGGTTCACTCACCGAGGGTATGACCCCTACCTCGTTCCCGTTATCCGAGAAGCGATAACGTTGTGCAGTATCACTCTTTGCCTCACCGTTCAAAGTGACCGGTGTAAGTGGATAGACGGCGTTAATTTGATCGATAATCTCTTTTCCGGGGACATACATGTTACGTCCCCACACATCATCGGCATCAAGCGGCATGAATTCGATGAATCGGAGTTGATAATCGTTTTGTCGTGCGAAAGTGGCTAAATCAACGATCTCATCATCGGTAAAGCCTCGCATTGCGACAGCGTTGACTTTAATGGGGTTGAAACCACATTCGTGTGCTGTTTTAAGCCCCTGAAGCACTCGTGAGAGTACCTTTCGGCGCGTCATCTGCTCGAACTTCTCTTCATTGAGTGTATCCAAGCTGACATTGATGCGACGGAGCCCGGCATCGTAAAGTGCTTGTGCTTGGTTGATAAGCCCAATACCGTTTGTTGTCAAACTGATGTCTTTGAGTTCTTGTAGTTGCGTCAATCGCTTTATGAGTGTAGGCACCCCCGGACGGACAAGCGGTTCACCGCCGGTAATACGCACCTTGTTGATACCCAACGCGACGAAAATACGAGCGAGGTGCAGAATCTCGTCGAATGTCATCAATGCCGCGTCTGGCATGAAGGTCATGTCTTCCGGCATACAGTAGATGCAACGGAAGTTACATACATCTGTAACCGAGATCCTGAGATTCGTATGGATCCGTCCAAAGCGGTCGAGCATCTGGTGTTTCATATTGATTTAGACAAGCATATTCAAATTTATTAATAGTATATCACATCCTTATCTTTTTTGTCAAGTATTTTTTATAGTAAATGCTATATAAAATATTTCTCGATGAGGTGGAGGGAATTGGATCGCGTATTCTAAAAGACTTTTGTCTTGACACCGTTATCGTTGTGATGTATAATGTCCCTATATTTTAGAACTTGCGTAATTCCTTGGTAGGTGCGGTTTCAAACCGCACCTACCGCGTGGTGGTATGCGTAATTCTGTAATTTTGTGTAAGTCCTGTATTTTTCAACGTTGGGGGAAAAAGCAATGAATGAAAAAGTGTTCCATGTCGGTGGTGTTGAACTTCACGTTGACAAACGCAATTTCGGGTCGGACGGTGGTCCCTCTGTGCGTGTTTATGGCGAGGTGGACGGTGAAAATGTACAACTGCTCCGCTTCGACTGTTTTCGCAAGGATCCGCACTATCATTACGACCCCTCTGGAAAAAACGATCAGCACTCCCTCGATAAAGCGAGTGTACCAGACTCAGTCGCATGGACGGTTGAGCAATTAGGACAAAATCTCGTGGAGATGATTCACACAGCAGGTTACGCCGATGTTGCTGAAGCGGTCGATCAAACCGCTGTGACAGAGGTGCTGCCTGAGGTGGAATCCTTGATGCGAGGCGAAGACTAATTTTATCAATGTGCTTTCGCACACGACGGAGACAGTTAACATGGTGAAGTCTATTACTATAAGTATCTTCCTACTCACGCTCCTTATAGGTTGGAGCGCGTCAGCGGGAACCCCACAAGATTGGGGGAAATGGAAGGAAGGAGAACTCCTCCTTGAAAACCATAGTTTTGAAGAGGACTTAGCCGCTTGGGGTTTGGAAGATGGCGCGTGTTGTGGACGTGGTGGACTCTATACGATGGAAATTGACAAGAAAAATCCGCAACACGGAAAACAGTCGCTCAAAGTTATCGGGCATAAAGCAACAGGGACCGCATGGCATGCGAAGGTTCGGCAAAAAGATATGTCGATGAAATCTGGCGAAACGTACACCGTAATTTTTTGGGCGCGCGCCGAGAAACCGCGGGAGGTACAACTCAGCGTCCAAATGCAACACGATCCATGGACTTTCTACCAAGGCGGTGCTATCAATCTAATAGGACCGGAATGGGAAGAGTACCATATTACCTACAATTCGACTGCCAATGTTGAGAGAGACATGTGGGTCGGTTTAGCGATTGCCCAATCGGATGTCGATTTCTGGATCGATAATTTCCGATACTTTGAAGGTGAACCGGAAGACGATCTAAATCGCGATACACCCTTCCCTGTTGATGCCAGAGAAAAATTGGCGACACAGTGGGGCGAAATTAAAGCCGAATGGTTCTAAAAACGTTTGTTTGGTTTCATCAGGCGCGGTCTCTCGACCGCGCTTTTTTTACTCGTAGCGAAGTATTTCATAGTAGACGTTGGCATCATTGTGGGGCAGATCATTTATGAGTCTACGATAAGAAAACGTTTCAACATCTGATTGGATTCCTTGACTTCTAAACACCGAAAGGTTCGTTTTAAGTTTTTTCCACTTGCCATACAATTTCAAACGGCGTGCCTCGGATAATGATCGATGATCAGGATTTTGGTATATTAAACACATTTTATGCTGGTTGTATTTCTTCATAATCTCGATAAGTACATCGGATAAGTTATCGATGTCTAATGTCGGACTCGAAAAAAAGTAGCAAAAATTAAATATAATTTGTGTCCTATCACCGTTTTCAATGTACTTGTCCAATAATCGGATCAAAGAATCGGAGTTGCGAATTAACGCAATTTTGTCAAAGAAAGGTTCTTTATACGTGTTGGGACCGTATTTGTTGATGACTGCCGCCTTATCAAGCATAGTTTGCGAACTATCAATTCCGAAATAAGTAATGTTGCCCGGTCCTGTAAAGGCGCGAAAAGCGATACCTGAAGTTAATGGACCACAACCGAAATCAATGAATACGACTTTATTCTCTTTGCTTATCGATGTGAGGAAATTCGTAAAAATGTGATAAGCACCGAAAAGGTGCCTGGGCATGTGATGGACACAATAAATAGATACTTTGTCTTTTGGAAAATAATATTCATTGGAGGGTTTATCAAATGAGACTTCATCGAAATCGCTCTGTCCTTGTCTCAGAATGCGCGCGATATCTTCCCAATAGTATATTCTGTTGTTTTTAACATCTGCCGAGAGTGCTGGTAGATCGTGTTCAAAGGGTTGTATGATGAGTTCTTCAAACAAATTCTTTAGGTTTTCACCGGGTTTATAGTGGTTATCGGGGGAGCAGTGGATATAGGACATATTTGGGAATTCTTTTTTAAGAGATGGTGTTTCGTTGTCAAGTAATGATGGGTAGAGGAATTTACCCTATTTCTCAAAGGTATCATATCGCTTTCTCTACCTTCTTGGATATGGTTTATTTTTTATTATACTAATAGTATAGCAAGTAGTGCGAATCTTGTCAAGACAATTTCTGTTTACACCGACGCAGATGCCGGTCTCACTTCCATTTCACCACGATAAGTGAAATAATAGCGTGTTATAGTAAAGCCCGAAAATATCTGCACACCCGTCGGTAGGTGCGGTTTGCAACCGGGGTCCCCACCCGTTACTGGGAAGGGACACCGAGTCCTGTGTAAAAGTAATTACGGAATCTACTATAAAAGGAGAATCAAGGAAATGTAGAGTAGAGGTGAGATATATTTAGGTGCTGCAGTGCGTAGAACGGCAGCGCAGCAACACTAACAAGGTCGGGGTTGTGAAAGGAGATCGAGGCTACAGATCGGCGACTAATTCCTCGTGATACGCAAAGAGTGCTGGAGTGCCGCCTGTATGCAGGAAGATGACGGTATCGTCGCGTCCGAGTTTGCCCTTTTGGATGTGATCAATGAGGCACGCCATCGCTTTGGCAGTATAGACGGGGTCGAGGAAGATACCCTCCGTTCTGGCAACGAGTTTGAGGGCATCAATGCCTTCCGGCGTGAGGTAGCCGTAAGCCTCTCCGATGTAGTCATCTGTATTCTGAATGTCTGCTTCGGTAACACAGGGGTCCAATCCTAAAAACTCGGCGGCACTATTTGCGGCGGCACTGAGCCGTTCAAGTTTATTCTCCCAAACAATCGGGGCAATACCGAACGGCTTCATTTTCAGCGCAAGCGTTTTCGTACCGAGGACAAGACCCGCTTGTGTGCCACCGACGGAAGCGGTATAAATCCAATCCGCATCAATCCCTAACTGCTCTTGTTGTTGCGCAATTTCGGCGATGCACCATGTGAAAGCAACGGCGGCAAGTGCGGTAGACCGTGGGGAAGCGACGACATAAGGTTTCAGACCCTGTTTCTTCAGGTCTTCTGCCAGTTCGTATTTCACGACATCTAATTCAGGTCCGAAGGGGACATCGACAATTTCGACATCGACACCTGCTAAGTTATCTAACAAAAGATTGCCTTGAACGATACTCTTGTGGTCCCGTGCGAGGCGTAAGTAGCAGTTGAGTCCGAGTTTACCACAAGCGGCGGCGGCTTGTCTGCAGTGATTCGATTGCGATGCGGCACCGTGTACAATCGTGTCGGCACCTTGTGCAACAGCATCACCTATTGTGAAGGTGAGTTGTCGGACCTTGTTTCCACCAAATGCCAAACCTGAGCAGTCTTCGCGTTTGATGAAAATGCGCGGACCCTTGAGTGCCTCAGAGAGTCGTGGGCATTCTTCAAGCGGGGTCGGAAAGTGACCGAGATCCACTTGTGGTATCTGTGAAACTGTTTGAATTACGTCCGCACTGGTCTTCATTTCTTTACTCCGCTTCAATGACGACAGTCATTTGACTGACCCGTTTTCCATCCTTGGATCGCAAGCCTGGCGTGACAACCTCAACGATGGTTCCTGACTCGAATTCACTGGCGCAGGCACCTTTGGGTTTGTGGTGGTTAGGTGATACCTTCGTTTTCCCGATTTCAATCGGAATGACTTCGGAATCAACGAGATCTAAAAACCAAGTGAGACGCTTGGGTAACGCGTTACCACGAGTGCATTTGGCGATCTCAACAAAAAGAAAATCGCGGACGAATTCGATAAGGAACTTCTTGAAAACGATCACTTCAATTTTCGCTGCGAGTCTCTTTTCCTGCTCGATGAGCTTTTTCGCGAAACGGTGGAGATAGGCATCACATTCGCTCTGAATCTTCTCCAAATCGCGGGTGTTTTCGGCAAGCAGATCAGGAAACAATGTGGGTGAAGGTGTGGAAATACCACGCGTCTGCTTGAGCGTCTGTCTGAGTCGCCTGCCAACTTCGGTGAGCGTTTCAACAAGTTGTTTGGTTTCGGGAGTAGCACGCTTTGTCTCTTTCTGCCATGCGATCACCTCGTTCACCATGAGGTTAAGCAACAAAACTGCGGTTTCCTCTTCACAGAGCGTCTCTGGATCCCAATCATTGAGGTCGAGCCCATAACCTTCATTGTAATCCCTCTCTAACTTGGAGAGTTTATCCTGAAAATCGTCTTGAATGGCTTCGCCTTTCGTCTGATAGTAAGCCTTACCACGTTTTTTGTCAGTAGGAAGTCCTAATGCTTGAACAAACTGCCCCAAAATTCCTTTCCTTTTCTGTTTTGAAGTCGATCTGAGAGCATTAGAACCTGTCGCTGTCGCCTGCGATTTCCGTTGCTTGGCAAGCGCACTTGCTGGCAAGGATGGAACTGTGATTTTGAATTCAAGGTTATTATCTACATTGACTGCCGGTGATTTAGGAATGGTACGTATAGGCGAGGATTCTTCTGTCGATTCCTGTTCGTTGTTAGGGAGGACCAGTTGTTCCGGCTCTGCAGTATCCACTTCGGAATCGCTTGGGATCACAGTTTCATCTTCTACTGGCTCAGGTTCTTGGGGCACAACTACTTTTTCGACCTGTTCTTCTGCGGGTTTCGGCTCACGCGGAACGATCGCTTTTTCAACGTATTGTGTTGTTGCAGTCTCGGGATTGAGATCGGTGAGTGCTTCTATGTTACTGTAGTTCCTCAAAGCGGATGTATCAGCCACAGGCACGGGATCCTCTACTAAATCCTCTGGTGGCAATGTAGCTCTGAGTTGGTCCAATTCCGCCAATATTTTTTCAATGCGAGCGGAAATAGGATCCGCATTATCAACAAAAAAGGTGAGTCGATGTGCTTCGAGGACCTCTGCTGGGAGGCGCAGCAAAACAGGTGTGTTGGTTAACTGAAACTGCCTCCAATTAGCGAGTCCACTCATGGATAATTTCTGATACATTACGCGTACGTGTCTTTCGTTGCTAATCAGATTCCGGAGATTCATGTAGGTACGAGGCCCCTCAATACTAAATGATATCTCAATATCTCGGAAACGACCTGTTACGCTGTTCTTGGACATGTTATGCTTCTCCTTGCAAATCTATAGTATAGGACCCAACAAGAGCTTAATAGATAGTATGGGATTAAGGGGTTTAACGTTTTTTTGCCCGTTAACGTTACAAAGTTTTTCTTTTTAGGTGTTTTTTTTACCAAAATTCACCTTTGAATGAACATTTTCCGGGTCGCGTGGAAAGTGCCAGCTTGAATTGCGTAAAAATATACGCCGCTCGCGACAGGTTCACCGATAGCGTTGCGACCGTCCCAATAAGCAGTGTGTGAACCTGTCTTGTGATAACCAAGTACTTTAGAATAGATACGCCGCCCTTGAACATCGTAAATATGAAGGGATACGTTCGTATCTGAGGCAAGTTGATACGGAATCCATGTCTCTGGATTAAATGGGTTAGGGAAGTTTTGGCTTAAATGGTTGACGAATACAGGGTTAACGACGTTGGGTGTCCAGTCAGATTGCGTCGGTTCTTCCACAGCGAGCGAGTAGCCTTCTCTGTGCACACGGAAAATACGAAGTTGATAAAGATCCGCGACATAGAGAGTACTCCCTACCAATTTCAATTCAAACGGGAACCGGAGTCCACGAAACCGAGACGAGACTGTCAACGTGCGTGTATCAATAACTTGAACGCTGTTGCTATCGAGTAGATAGAGATGGTTGCCACTTACTGTCGCGTCGATGAGGAGCGCATCGTTCTCGTATACGTCTTGCAACTTCAGGTTGTTGGGTTCAGCCCTATCAAGTACCACGACACCGATACCACTATCTAACAGGTAAGCGCGTTCATCGGCGAGCGCAACACCTGTTGCATTGCCTTGTGTGGCGTGGCTTCCGATGAGACGCGGGACTGCCGGTCCTGTGATGTCGAAGACATGTAGGCCTCCTTCAAGGGCGGCGACATAGACGTGTGCGGGTGTATTGGGATCGACGACAACCCGATAAGCACTCCCCGGTATGTCGCGTCTGGATATGATTCTGCTTTGCTGAGGGATCCGGGTATCAACGACAATTAGAGATCCTGCACAGAGGTAGGCATAGCCTTCGTGCAACGCTATATCTGAAACGGGTGAAGGTGTCGAAACATGCGCCGCAATCGTATCTGTGGCGAGATTGACAACGTACATTCCGGTCTCAGCCGCAACAAAACCGTGCCCATTTTGAACGCGAATTTTGGTGCAACTTGCCGCCTCAAACTCGTTGTTAGCCGTGCTGATATTCGTAGGCAATGACAGTCTTTTTGTCACAGTGCCCTGATAAGGCGTCGTAAATTCGAGAGTTTTCAATCCGTCTACACCGTTCGCGACGTAGACAGTCCGTTCTCCAGCGTCTGTTTCAACAACGTCAAGTCCGTAAGCTGTACCCCCAGAGGCATACCGATGTAACCACTTCGGCGATTCTGATTCGCTGATGTCTATTGTTTGGATGCCGCCTCTGCCATCAGCGATATATGCGAGTGTATCTCTGAGAACTATATCGGTTGCGTTCCCAAATGTTGGTTGTGTAGAAATCCGCCGTGGCTGTTGTCGGTTACGCACGTTGATAATATGGAGTCCTGTTTGCCTGTCTGCAAGGTAGACGGTGTCATTACGGAATTGGATACCTGTTGCGAATCCTGGCGTGTTAAGGCGGAAATCTATTTCGGGGTTTTGATCATCGGTAACATCCACCAAGGTGAGATTGCCTGAGGCGACATAGGCGTGGGTTGTGCCTCTTGTCTCTTCGATCTCGTGGGCGTTGGATAAAATTGGCACAATACCGCGCACGACAAAATCACCGAATGGGCTTGGATCGAGAAGAATCAGCCCGTGTTTATCATCACTGAAATAGACAATCCCATCGTGGATAGCAACATTGATCGGCGTGCCTGCAGTCCGAAAGAAACGTCGAGGTCGGGGTATTTGCATGTTGTGAACGTCCCGTAAATTAAAAACAAGCATTCCACGTTCACGATCGAGCGCGTAGAGTTGGTCATCAGCGACTCGGACTCTGTGTGCATTCGTGAAGCCTCCGATCGTCTTTACAATACTCGGTTTGCTCGGATCCGCGATATCAACGACCTGTACACCTGCGGCACCGTCAGCGACGTAAGCGGTATCTCCCTCAACGGCGGCAGACCGTGCCCTGCCCGGTGTGGCAATCTCACCAATTCGGGCAGGGTGTGTCGGTTCTATCAACGTGAAGATTTCAAGTCCCCAATCACTCGCCGCGTAAAGATGAGGGGCGTTCGGACCACCGATCGCAACATCGGTGTAATCACTCGCAAGATGGATTTGTGTCCTCGGTTCAAGCTGCGTTTCCGGTGTAAGCCTCGTGGGCGAAGTACTCCGTTGGGTGAGATTGTCGAGAGCGTAGGTTACAGCGTCAGGTATAGTGTCCGACGCATGCTGCCGTGGAGCATCTGCTGCGCCAACGTTGTTGGCAACGGGCATATCCACGGCGACATAACGAAATGTCTGTGGGACATCTGCGGTTACCATTAGGACGATCTTACCGTTGCGCAGGAGTCCTTCTCGGCGAAGATCCCCTCTATTTTTCGTGCTAAATGGAATAGGTGTAACAACGGGACGTCCATTGGACGGTTGATAAAGGGTTGTCGCGTAAAGATTCCCTGAACCGCTTCCGATCACCGATAAATTCAGGGTTTCGGGGAGGTTCTCAAAGACAACGTAATACGCCCCCCATTGGCTGATGGGAATATTGTTCGCCTCGTTGGGATAACTGCGGACGCGCTGCACTACGGCACTCACTTTTCGGTCACGTAGGACAGAATAACCGAGCTGTTTGTTTTGAACCTGTGTATTGACCCAATTCGCAAGCCCCCAATTCAGAAAGACATCAGAGAACCTTTCACTTTTTTCACCGCCTGCTAAGGCGGCATCAATCGCTTGTTCACCGAGCGCGTCTGTTTCGACAATACCGCGAATCAATTCCGGTCCGCCATACTGCTCATAGAGATAGAGCATAAGCAGGAAAGCCCCACCGTAATAGGTATCTCTCGTGTTTGCATAAGCGAGCGAGACACTGGGATTCGCCAAATAACCGTCCACAAAAATGTTATGTACAGTACCGTAAACTGCCCATTCAACGAAGCTCGCCGTGCCTTCTTCTAACCATCGTTGATCGGTGGTCCCACCGTTCTGGAACCAATTGATGAGATGTGCGAATTCATGTGCGAGACTGCTATAAAAAGTATGTCGAGACCGTTCTCTGAACTGGAAGACATCCATATAGAGCATTTCGCGACGGTTGCTATTCGGCAGTGTGGGCATCTGATCGGTCGGCGCGAAATAGCCGCCGTAGTCGGCACCAGAGTTGTTCATACCGACATCGTGCATCAACAAGGTTATACGGTTGTCTCTATCGAGTCCGGGTTTCCATTCCGTTCCCATCCACTTTCGAACGTCCGGATAGATGCGGTTGTCAAATTCTCTTGCCACGGCAGCGGCTTCGGCATCCGTGAACAGATCGCGCACCGAATTGTCGACATAGACATAGAGATGTTCACTCTTCGCGATACAGGTGGCGACTACCTCTGTCTCCGGGATGTGAATAAAGAATCGCTCGACGTGTCCGATGTGAGCAGGCGCAGCGGGTGCCGCCGGAACCGCTTCAGGCGGATGTTGATGGATATGTTTTTGATGCAGGAGCGGTGTCCCGCACAGCCACGGATCCGCGAACACGGAAGTGCCAATAATAAGAGAAATAAGGGTGAGTGATATGAAAAGTCGCATGAGATGTATCATTTTCTATTGCGTTTGAATTTTAGTGTAGTATTAATCTCACTACTATCTATTTTACAACAAGTCACACCAGAAATTCAATTGAGGTGTGAAATTTTCTTTACATCTCAAAATCCATCTGATATACTTTCGCCATAATTAACACGCCAAGGGAGACTTCGCAATGTATCGTGTCGGTATCATCGGATTGGGCAGTATCGCCTCCCGTTATTCAACGCCAGATGACGCGTATCCCTATTGCCACACAGGCGGCATCCGTTTTTGTGAGACCACCGAATTGGTCGCAGTCGCGGACATGTCCGAGGAACGCCAAACGGAATTTCAACAGGTATGGGGACCCGCGTTCCCAGACAATTCCATCAACTACTACGAAACAGATACGCAGATGCTTGAAAGTGAAGATTTGGACATCGTTGCCGTCTGTGTGCGTGGACCGCATCACTTCAAGGTGATGCAAAACGTCTTGAAGGCGGACATCAAAGCCATCTTCCTCGAAAAACCCGCTGGATGTTCCCTCGAAGAGGTCGATACCATGACCGCAGGGGCTGACGCGAAAGGCATCCCTATCGTTGTGGACTACACGCGGCACTGGGCACCACACCTCATCCGTCTCCAATCGCTTATCAAGGACGGACTCATCGGTGAGGTGCAAACCGTCATCGGTTATTGTGGTGGCGGTGTGCTCTCCTTCGCGATCCACACGACAGATATGATCTGCCAGTTCGCGGGCTATGATCCGATTTCTGTCACTGGATTCGTTTCTGGGGGTGGAGATGTGCCGGAACCTTACGAACCTGAACCCGCGATTGTCGGTTCAACCATCCAGTTTGAGACGGGGGTTGTCGGTTTCCATGTCGGCAACCATGGAGCACGCGGTGGGTTCTCCGTCGATGTCCTCGGTAGCGAAGGCAGCGTGCAGGCAGGATTTTATAGCGGCACGACTGTACATAAAGAGGGCAAGTTAATTGATAACGCTACCCTCGATCTTCCTGAAAACGCCGGTCCGTTCAATGTCGCATATAAACAGATTACGGATTACCTCGATGGCGGTCTGCTTCCCCATTGTGCCCGGGATGATTATACCGCTGTCAATGAAATCGGGTTTGCGACGATTGAAAGTGACATCACCGGGCAGACGGTCCAACTCCCGTGCCAGAACAGGAAAAGGCTCATCTTCGCGAACGGCTAACGTCGAGGCTCATAATGGCATCTATATTCAATCTGGATAATTTATACCGGTTCTTTATGAAGGCATACCCCGTCAAGTCTTATGGGGGTACATCTCCGAACACACCCCTTCACAAGGAGCTAAACCGATGCCGTGTCGCGCTCATTACAACTGCTGGATTACATCTCCAAGAACAAACGCCTTACAATGATAGGATTATAGGTGGCGATTGTTCCTACCGAGAAATACCAAATACGATTGAGACACAAGTCCTTGCGCTTGGGCATAGGAGTAAGGCTTTCGATTCGAGTGGCACAGAAAGTGATATAAATCTGGTATTACCGCTTGATCGGTTTCGAGAATTAGAAACCGAAGGTAAAATCGGTTCACTGAATCATAGACACTTCAGTTTCATGGGATCGATTACAAAACCGAAGCCACTCATTGAAAAAACCGCACCTGAAGTCGCGCAGATGCTCGAAACTGATAATGTTCATGTTGCATTCTTAACCCCTGTGTGACCGGTGTGCAATCAATCCGTCGGATTGATACAACGTGCTGTTGAAGAGAGGGGAATATCGACCATCTCCATAACGCTTGACGAAAGCATAACAAAAAGGGTGAAACCTCCACGTGCGTTGTCAGTACCTTATGGATTCGGTTATCCACTTGGAGAACCCAACAATCCGGAATTGCAGCACGCAATCATTGCTGAGGCACTTACACTCTTAGCGGATGAAGAGCCTTTGCCAATCCTTCGGAAACTCTACCATGATCACTCATTGACGTGTTGATTTGTTTATTTTTTTATCTTGCAAATCCTAAAATCCTGTAAATCCTGATTCAGACAGTTGGTGCTACAATAAAAGGGATAATTAAAAAATGGACAGAATTAAAGTTGGAATTATCGGATGTGGCGGTATCTTCCGCAGTCTCCATTCCCCGTATTACGAAGAACCGACGCGGCGCGCAGATATCGTCGCAATCGCGGACATCAACGAGGCATCCGCAAATGAACAGGCAGATCGATTTGGTGCTGATGCCTACACCGACTACCGCGCACTTCTTGACAGGCAGGATATAGACGCTGTCGATGTTTGTGTCCATCCGCGCCCTCATCTCGAAATCACCCGTGCTGCCGCCGCTGCTGGGAAGCATATCTTGATGGAGAAACCGATGTGTTGCAACGTCGCGGAAGGTGAAGCGATGATTGCTGCTGCTGAGAAGGCGGGTGTTCTCCTGATGGTTGCCTATATGATGCGGTTCAGTCCGGGTTACATGAAACTGAAATCGTTGTTGGACGATGGCACACTCGGCACGTTGCAGATGGCGTATTCGAATCAGGTCGGTTGGTTTTCACCGGAACGGCATCCGTGGCTTTTTGTGAAGGCGGAGTCGGGCGGTATGTTAGTGGAGCAAGCGATTCACGAACTCGATATCTGGTTGTGGCTCTACGGTCCCGCCTCGACTGTCTACGGATTCACGAGTCATGTTCCACTCGGTGGCACCTACCCACCTGCCGACCAAGCCGTGGAGAACAATGCCGTGCTAACCGTGCATTTCAAGAATGGCGGTGTCGGTATGATGATGAAGAGTTGGGCGGCTGAGATTCGGAACAGTGGTAACGGTCTCGTCACGAGCAAAGGTTCAGCGACGTTGATCCATAATGGACTCCGTTGGAAAACCCACGACATGGCAGCGGAGGAAGAGTTCACTGCTTCTGTGCCAGATGACGGCACCTACCGCAACATGCCAGAGGAACGACGTCAGCAACGGTATTGGGGTGTAGCGGCAAAAGGAACGAGCATCGACCATTGGCTCCAGTGTATCGCCTGTGAAGCGGAACCGACGACCCACGGACGCATCGGGAGAGACGGCATTGCGTTAGCCGAGGCGACGTATCGTTCCTCCCAAATCGGTGCCCCGATTTCGTTGCCGCTGTAGTAGCGTCTCCTCTTTTTTGTACAAACAATTCCACAATATCCCTCCATACGTTATAGGGCGGACCTCTCTATCCGCCCCTGACTCTCCAAAATTTGCTTTTCAGATCAAAAATTTTTCTCGACCGCAAAAATCCAATAATCTATAGTTAGGTATCGACTTTATTGTGTTTTTTCTTTAAATAAAATAAAAATTGGCTTATTATAACCAAACACGCTGTTTGTAAATCTATAGGATGTTCTTTGTAGTGTTTTTATTTCAAAAAAACAAAAAGAATAAATTGAAGGAGTTTTTCATGCAAAGCACCTCTGTGAATTTCAAGTGCCTCGTGTTAATACTATCTACCGTTTTGTTCGTTTTTGGTGTGCCTAGCGTGAGCGATGGTCAGGAGTTGACCCTAAGCGCGGCGCCTCAACAACTGTCAGAAGTTGCATTGAATGAGAGCGTTGTAACGTTGAGTTTGCAAGGCGGAACTTATGTACGGTTTAGATGGGATATCGCAGATGCCTTGACGGTATCCGGAATTCCCGGGGTAACCTTTGGGAGGTTGGGTGTGGCATGGTTCGGCGTAAAGCGTGTCAGCGACACTGAAATCGAAGTTGAACTTAGATTTGAGGGGGACATTGACACCGATAGCAGACTCACCTTCACCGTGGGGGCAGGTGCGATAGAAGCCTATGACGGGCCCGCGCTGACTGCGCAGGTCTCTGTCACTGTGTCAGCAGAACAGGTCCCAGTAGAAGAGGTCCCGAACCCTCCACAGCAGGGGGCAGAGATAGAAGATACGACCGATACATTGGAATACATACAAGGTCCTTGGCTCTGGATGATCGCCGAAGGTTCAGATATAGATACCGATTACCTTTCTACATTGAGCAACGACGAAGTTTCTGAGGCTCTCATCTCCATAGATGGTGTGAAGTCGGGAGACACCCTGGGCGACTTGCAATGGACTCCTGAAGTCATTCCTTCATCAGTTCACTGTGCAACAGAGTGGGTCTTCATTATTCCTGTCCACCGTTGTAAATCCAATAATGTTCAGCATGTCGTGAATGCGACTGGGCTGAGTGCGGTTCAGGACCTGGACTACTACACGGCTTACGCCTTTATGAATATTATCTCACCGCGAGATCAGGCTGTGAAGATGGGAGTCGGTAGTGACGATGCCATCAAAGTTTGGCTCAATGGAGTCGTGGTTCACAGGAATAATGCCGATAGAAAAACGAGCGGCATACAAGACAAGTTCGATGTCAATTTGGAGGTAGGTAACAACCCCTTGTTAGTCAAAGTCAACGATAACACGGAGAATTGGGGGATGTTCTTTAAAATCTATCTGGAACCTACAGAATACAAGACTTCTATCTATATGACGAGCGAGCTGCCATCAGTTGCCGCCGATGTTAATGAAGATGGGCACGTGGACATCGACGATTTAATTTTCGTGATACACGCCTTGGGACAAACGGCTCCCATCAATCCCCGGGTTGATGTCAACAGTGATGGAAGCGTTGATAAGACTGACTTACTGATAATTGTCGAAAACCTTGATGATTCGGCAGTTCCTGCAGCACCTGCGCTCCGTGAGTCACTCGCTGCCGTCTCACCCGAAACGCTTCAGATGTGGCTAAATCTACTGCAGGCCGACAGCGATGGCTCGATTGTTTATCACAAAACACTCGCCATTCTCCAAGGGATTTTAGCTGCAGTGCGTCCCCACGAGACCGCCTTGCTGCCGAACTATCCGAATCCGTTCAATCCAGAGACATGGATACCGTATCAGTTGTCCAAACCTGCAGATGTCACGCTGACGATCTATGCCGTGAACGGACAGGTGATTCGACGGTTAGAATTGGGATATCAACCCATCGGTATGTATCAGACTCGCAGTCGTGCGGCGTATTGGGATGGTAAAAACGCGTTCGGTGAACCCGTGGCAAGTGGCGTCTATTTCTACACCCTCACAGCGGGCGCTTTCACCGCTACGCGCAAGATGTTGATACGCAAATAGTGATGAGGCATTATTCTTTAGTTAAGAGAGGCGTTGTGGCAGCGACGCGTAAAGCGATTACCACAAAGGGTTAACTGACAGCTGATAACTGAAAGATTTTTCGCAGAAAAACCGAACTGATAACCATTGTAAAAGGAGTTTGTAATGCAAACGCTAAGTATCAATCGAAAGATTGTGATGTCAATTATTACTATAATGTTGTTAATACACGGCATACAAACTGCAAGCCATGGACAACAGCCGTTCACTCCAGTCAACGATCGGACCCCGCAGGTCCGTGATGCCATTGTAGCCTTGGTACCAGGTATAGATTCTGCCAACGATGTAACAGCGGCACATCTATCTTTAATCAAAAATCTCAATCTGAGCGAGCAGAATATTACGACGCTGAAATCCGGTGATTTTGATGGGTTGTCTGCGTTGGACTCACTCGCCCTCTATAAAAACGAGTTAACCAGTTTACCCGCGAATATCTTTTCTGAATTGTCTGTGCTGAGTAGGTTGGACTTAGGGAGCAACGATCTGAGCAGTCTCCCTTCGGATCTCTTTTCCGACCTATCTTCGCTGAGTTGGCTGAGTCTGTCTTTCAACAAGTTAGGCAGTCTCCCCACGGGTATCTTTTCTGGGGCGTCCTCACTGAATACGCTCAACCTGTCTTACAACAAGTTAGGTAGTTTGCCTACGGACCTCTTTTCCGACCTATCTGCCCTGAGGACGCTCAACTTATCTTCCAACAAACTCAGCGGTTTGCCTGCCGACCTCTTTTCTGGGGTGTCTTCGCTGAGTTGGTTAAGTCTGTCTTTCAACGAGTTAATTGGTCTTCCTGTGGGGATCTTTTCTGGATTATCTTCGTTGCGTTCGTTTTACTTAGGTGACAACGCAGTGAACCTATCCATTACAGTGTTCTTAGAACAGATCGAAGAGAACCAGTTCAAAGCGAGTGCTCCGACCGGTGCCCCCTTCAATATTGTGCTGCCGCTGAGTGTTATGAATGGGACTCTTGATGGCGGGGCAACGACCATCGAGATTCCTGCTGGTGGTATAGAAAGCGAACCGCTCACCGTGACCCCTACCCCGGGTGCCTCGGATCCGGTCGCCGTGAATATTGTCGTTTTACCGGAGTTGCCTGCAGGTCATTACGGCTATAGTCTTGCTGAACCGAGTGGCTTAGGTGGTGATGACGAGTCGCTCCTTTTTGCTGTCGGTATCCGGCGTCCGAACTACGAACCGAATGTAAACCATGCCCCGATCTTCGCCGAGGGGATTAGCACGACGCGGGCTGTGGCGGAGAACACGGAGGCGGGTGTAAACATTGGTAGTCCCGTGGTTGCAACAGATGAAGATGACGACCCGTTAACCTACGGGCTTGAGGGCCCTGATGCCGGAGCGTTTGGCGTTGTAGGTACCACCGGGCAGCTCCAGACGCGTGCCCCCCTCGACTATGAGACGAGGAACGCCTATTCAGTGGTCGTTATCGTCTCCGATGGGCGAGGCGGGGCTGACACGATCGGTGTGACAATCAATGTCACGGATGAGAACGATGATCCGATTTTCATAGAGGGCGATAGCACAACGCGGTCGGTAGCCGAGAACACGGAGGCGGGTATGAACATAGGGGGACCGGTATCTGCGACAGATGAGGATGGCGACCCTTTGACTTACACGCTCGGTGGCGTAGATGCGGCAGCGTTTGGTATTGTGGGGACGACGGGTCAATTGCAGACGCGTGCAGAGTTGGACTATGAAACCAAAGATGCCTACTCCGTGACACTCATGGTTTCCGATGGCAAGGGTGGCACCGACACGATCGGTGTTGCGATCAGTGTCACGGATGAGAACGATGATCCGATCTTCATAGAAGGCGATAGTACGACGCGGTCTGTGGCAGAGAACACAGCTGTGGGTATGAACATAGGAGGCGCGGTGTCCGCGACAGACGAGGATGGCGATACCTTGACCTATCGTCTCGGCGGTGTAGATGCTGGCTCTTTTGGTATTGTAGGGGCATCTGGTCAGTTGCAGACGCGTGCAGAACTGGACTATGAGATCCAAAACGCCTATTCAGTCTCGATCCTGGTTTCTGATGGCGAGGGTGGCACCGACACGATCGGTGTTGCTATCAGTGTTGCTGACGAAGATGAGGCTGTTCCTGACGAGGACCCCGCGCCTGTGCCAGTCACTGAGGGGATCGTGGTTCCTAAGATAGACACGACGCCCAAGACGCATGCGCCGGTCTTCGCGAACGATAGCACAACGCGTTCGATAGCGGAGAACACAGCTGCGGGTGTGAACATTGGGGGGCCTGTGTCTGCGACAGATACGGATGGTGACACTTTGACGTATACTCTTGGTGGGACGAATGCGTCATCGTTTAGCATTGTGAGGAGTTCGGGTCAGTTGCAAACCAAGGCACCTCTTGACTATGAGACGAAGAACGCCTACTCTGTGACAGTTACGGTTTCCGATGGGGGGCGCACGGATGTCATCACCGTCACGATTACGATCACGGATGTAGACGAGACACCTAAGGCGCGTGCGCCGGTCTTCACGGGAGATAAGACGACACGTTCAATAGCAGAAAATACACCTGCTGGCGTGAATATCGGGAGCCCTGTGTCTGCGACGGATGCGGATGGTGACACTTTGACATATAGTCTTAGTGGCACAGATAGGGCATCGTTTAAGATAGTAAGCAGTTCGGGTCAGTTGAAGACGCATGCGCCGTTGGACTATGAAAAGAAGAAGGCTTATTCGGTGACGGTCACAGTTTCCGATGGTAGTCGCACTGACACTGTTAGTGTTGCTATCACGATTACTGATGTAGACGAGACCGTCAAGACGCATGCGCCGGTCTTCGCGGGGGATAGGGTAACGCGCTTTGTAGCCGAGAACACGCCTGCGGATGTAAAGATTGGACATCCCGTATCAGCGACGGATGCGGATGACGACACCTTGACTTACAGTCTTGGTGGGACGGATGCGGTATCCTTTAGCATTGTGAGCAGTTCGGGTCAGTTGAAGACGCATGCGCCGTTGGATTATGAAAAGAAGAAGGCTTACGCAGTGACAGTGACGGTCTCCGATGGCAGCCGCATTGATACCATCAACGTCGCTATTACCATCATTGATGTAGACGAAGGTGAAGCTTCGCGTCCCGCCCAGGTAGACAGTGAAATTAGCATTAGTGAAATTATGTTTGGTTCCGAGATAAGGTTTACGCCAAAGCAATGGATAGAGATATCCAATTCTGGGACAAAAGCAGTCGATCTCACTGGATGGAAACTGACTGTTCAGAATGTAAACTCGGAAGACCTACTCGGACCGGTGACTATGACAGTCAAGTTTAGTGATTCTACCTTTGACGATGCACCACGGATATGGCCAAATGACGTTCTCTTGATAGTGACATCGAAAACTGATGAGAACTCAGGAGACTTCTTGGAAGACCAAATTTACGATCTCAGATGGATAGAAGGGGTGCGAAAAGATACTGTAGACATTGGGTTCTGGACTACGTGGATGAGTACAGAGGGTTTTCGTATCACGTTGACCGATAAAGATGGTAATGTGGTAGATGAAGTTGGAAACTACGATGGAAATACGACGCTTTGGGACTTACCTTACGGTTTTAACCGAGGTAGGATCAGAGCAGGAAATCGGACTTCGATGATTCGACGTTATGTCAATGGCTTGCCGCTCGACGGGACCCAAGCAGGTAGCTGGATACCCACTGTGGACGCGAATTTGACAGCGGATCAACGCACCTATTATGGGGATAAGAATGATATCAGCACGCCGGGCATTGGCATCGTCGTCAACGACATATCCCCAGACTTCACCGATTATGATGTCAATCACGATGGGGTGGTGGACATCGACGATCTGGTGATCGTTACCGAACGTCTCGGGCAATCCGGTCCAAATATCGCTGATGTTAACGGTGATGGTGTGGTCAATGTCAAGGACCTGATTGAGATGGCTGGGGCGCTCGGTCAAGCACCCGCGGCACCCTCACTGTCTCCCGCGGCACTTTCACGACTCACCGCGGCTGATATCCGGGAATGGCTGAGCCAAGCCTACGGGTTGGACCTCACGGATCCGAAGTTGCAAAGAGGTATCCTTTTCTTCCAACAACTTCTGTCTCTGTTAATTCCGAAGGAGACTGAACTGTTGCCGAACTATCCGAATCCCTTTAACCCTGAGACTTGGATACCGTATCGGTTGGCAGAAGATGGGTTCGTCACGTTGACGATCTATGACCAACGGGGGCGTGTCATCCGTAGGCTCGATGTCGGACACCAGGCCGCCTCGGTCTACGAGAGCCGATCCAAAGCGATCTATTGGGATGGCAGAAACGAGGTCGGCGATAGGGTGGCGAGTGGAATTTACTTTTACACGCTGACTGCGGGCGATTATTCTGCTACACGTAAAATGTTGATTTTGAAGTAACACAGGAAAGGGTTAGAACTTATGCAAACCCCTTTGTTGGCGAGGTTTCTGAACCTCGCCATATCAGGTAGTGTAAACTTAATTGTAGGTTTTACTATAATAACCCAAGTTGCTACTTATAAGATTTTAGGCTTATGTGCCCCGTTTGCATCGCAAATCGTGGCGGATTCGCTGATTTTTGTAGCGTAAACTTTCAGTTTGCGCACGTTTGTGCACAATCTAAAAGATTATGCTACACAACTATCAACTTGGGTTATAATACCCAACTTTCTCTTATGTCGAACGCACGTTAACAAGGGGAATTTTTTATGATAAGAGGTATTCCAGCGATTAGCATCGTTTTCATATGCGTGTTCTCTTTTTCAATGTTCGGGTGCGCGGAGGCAGATGACCCCGTTGATTCCGTTGAAGCCAACCTTATCTCTGATGCTGTGCTCCGCTCTGAAGTTGGTCCTGTTGAAGCCAACCTTATCTCTGATGCTGCGCTCCGCTCTGAAATTGAGTGGGAACTAAGAACCCACCCAATTAACCTCCCCTATGGCACACCGATTACAGCAGAGAGTATGCTCAAACTCACTGAATTGGAGGCAGAATTTTTTACTAAAGGTACACCCATTTCCGATTTGACCGGACTTGAATACGCAAAAAACCTTGTAGTACTGAACCTGAGTGGCAACGATATTGTGGATGTGAGTCCCCTTGCAGGATTAAAAAACTTGAAAACGCTGGACCTCAGCAACAATGATATTATAGGCATAAACCCGCTTACGGGACTAAAAAACTTAGAAACACTACTGCTTCACTACAACTCTCTTGTAGACGTAAGCGCGCTTACGGGATTAAAAAACTTGCAAGTGCTAGCCCTTAACGGCAACGCTTTTGTGGACATAAGTCCCCTTGCAGGATTAGAAAACTTGAACCGACTAAGCCTTACCGGCACTGCCCTTGTGGACATAAGTCCCCTTGTAGGATTAAAAAACTTGAAAATACTGTGGCTTGAAAAAAACGAGATTGTGGATATAAGTCCTCTCGCAGGATTAGAAAACTTGCACCAGCTCCACCTTGACAATAACGAGCTTATAGACATAAGCCCCTTAGAAGCATTAAAAAATTTGCGATGGTTGCATCTTAGCAACAACGCTATTGTAGACGTAAGTCCCCTTGCAGAATTAAAAAAATTGAGGGAGCTGAACCTTACAGACAATCCACTGAGTGATGATTCCAAAAAACTGAGTATCCCTATAATCAGAGCGAATGGGACAGGAGTATCGTATTGAGTGTGTTTCATAACAATACCTTCGCTTTAACATTTCCCACCCACTGAACACTGATAGATTCATCGTTGAGTTCATAGGGATTTGGTTGATATTTAAAGAAGCCCCTATTTTTTCGCGAAGGTATTGATGTTAATAAAAGGAGTTTTTTGTGACAACAAGAAGTATTCCAGTGATCAGTATCGTTTTAATAGGCATACTCTCTTTTTCAATGTTTGGGTGCGAGGAAGGGAATAACCCCTTTGACCCTAATGACCCCTTTGACCCTGTTGAAGACAATCTGATCCTTGATACTGAGCTGCACCATGAAATTAGGCGGATCCTTGACCTTAACATCGGCGCACCAATCACTGCAGAGGATATGCTCAAACTCACTGAATTGGAGGCAGAATTTGAAGAGGACGGGTGGCTTCTTTTTATTCCAGTCAAGAATACACCCATTTTCGATTTGACTGGACTTGAATACGCAGAAAACCTCGCTGTCCTAAACCTTAATGCCAACAATATTGTAGATGTAACTCCCCTTAAGAACCTAAAAAACTTAAGAGATCTGAACCTCGGTAACAACGAGCTTGTAGACATAAGCCCACTTACGGGATTAGAAAACTTGCAAACCCTGCGACTTCACTACAACGCTCTTGTGGATGTAAGCCCCCTCACAGGATTAGAAAACTTGCAAGTATTAGTCCTTCGAGGCAACGCTCTTGTGGATATAAGTGCCCTTGCAGAATTAAAGAACTTGCGAAGGCTGAACCTTAGGGACACTTCTCTGGTGGACGTAAGTCCCCTTGAGGAATTAAAAATCTTGCAAAAACTGTGGCTTGACGATAACGAACTTGTGGATGTAAGTCCGCTCACAGGATTACGGATCTTGAACCAGCTACACCTTGACAACAACGCTATTGTAGACGTAAGTCCCCTTCAGGGACTAAAAAACTTACGAGGGTTGTATCTAAGCAACAACGCTATTGTAGATGTAAGTCCCCTTGAGAGGTTAAAAAACTTGCAGAAGTTAGACCTTACAGACAATCCGCTGAGCGACGATTCCAAAAAACTGATTATCCCTACAATCGAGGCGAATGGAACAGAAGTATTATATTGAGGGTGTTTCATAAATCCTATTTGCTGCGGTGCGGTTGTGGTTTTTGTCAAACACTTTGTGTTCATTGGCATTCGTGACTAGGATCTCAAATATCACAGGAATCCGTCCCGAGCGCGAGTAATATCACACCAACGAAAGAAGTACGGTCATTATGGAATTTGCTAAAGTATTACTGACAGTTTTCTTTTTCATATCCATTCTACTTGGATTGACCCCTCACGCCATAAGCCGAGACGCAGTACTGCGGCAACGCTCAGAGACATCTGAAGTGCTGTCACGGGTAAATCCAACGAGCCAAGACAAAGCATTGGACGGCATGATCATTTTATATGGAACCAATGAAAATTCGAATACAAGTGTCCCGGCACCACCACTGCAGCAATTCTCCCGACACGATAACTATTTTGGAACGGAACAGCCCCAATTTAGAGTGACCTACACCGGTTTTACGGACGAAGCGAGGGAAGCGTTCCAATATGCGGTTGATATTTGGAATTCGCTGATCCGATCGCCTGTGCCAATCTGGATTGACGCAATTTTTACCGACTTCGGGGGGTATGAGGACGGAGAGATTATTTTGGGAGCGGCTCAGCCAGTTGCTTGGAAACCGTCCCGTGCATTAAATTTGTGGTTCGTTGATGCACTTGCTGATCAGCAGGCTGGCAGAGACCTTGCAGATGGAGAGCCAGATATCATAACGGAATTCAACAGTCACGAAGATGTCAATTGGTATTTTGAAACAGATGGCAACACACCCGCCGGTAAAATGGACTTCGTTAGCACCGTGATTCATGAGATTGCTCACGGTCTCGGTTTTTTTAGTGCCGCCAGGGAAGAAAATATTTCAACTTGGACTTTTTCTCCCTCCGATAACCAAGGTAAGCTAAGGAGTGGAAAGCCTGATGCATTGCCTCATATTTATGATTTCTTTGTCGTCAATGGGTCTGGAACGGCTATCATGGAGTTTGATGATCCATCCACGAGTCTTCTGGAACAGTTTACCAGTAACAACCTCGTCTGGAGCGGCGCAAAAGGCGTTGCCGCAAACGGGGGCGGACGTCCCCAACTCCACGCGCCCAGTACCTGGGATACAGGGTCAGCGTACGCCCATTTAGATGAGACAATATTTCCCCCTGGAGATGTTAATTCGTTAATGACTCCATATCTTGATAGACAGGAAGCCATTCACGATCCTGGCCCTATTGCATTGGGTATGCTCGAAGATATGGGATGGTCCATCAACAAAGCACCCGTGTTCACCGAAGGCTCCGCTACCACCCGCACGGTGGCGGAGAAGACAGGCGCAAATGTAAGCATCGGTGATCCAGTAGTGGCTACTGATGCCAACAATGAGCCGTTAATCTATCAGTTAAGTGGCATTGATGCGGCATCGTTTGACATTGATAGCACCTCTGGGCAGTTGAAAACCAAGACAGCCCTCCACCATGAAACCAAAGCCTCCTATAGGGTAACAGTCACTGTCTCCGATGGCAGTTTGATAGCTAAAATCACGGTGATTATCATTGTTGTTGATATCGTCGTTGAAGTGCCGACAAACGACGCACCGGAGTTCATAGATGGTAGTCACACCACCCGTACAGTGGCGGAGAATACACCGAGAGGAATGAACATCCGCGAGCCGGTAGCGGCGACGGATGCGGACAACGATTCTCTAACCTACACCCTTGGCGGTCCTGATGCGGCATCGTTTGATATTGAGCCTACAACTGGTCAATTGAGAACCTTTGCCGCCCTTGACTACGAAACCAAACGCACCTATACCGTAAAAGTCACTGTTTCTGATGGCAATCTTACCGACGCCATTACTGTCACTATTGAAGTCACCGACGTGGACGATCAGAAAAGCCCGACGATAACGTTGACTTCTCGGTCTCCTTTAACGGAGACGACACTGAATGGAAGCATAGTGACACTGGCGTTACGAAACCGGATCTATGAAAACTGGCTCAACGATCCTGTAAGGGTAGCCGGTATTGCCGGTGTAACTGTCAAGCCTGCCGATGTGAAACGTGTCAATGCTACGATGTTGACAGTTGGACTGACCTTTGATGGGACTGACCTTGACACCGATGCCACCCTCACCTTCACAGTCCAAGCGGATGCAATCGCGAATTACGATGGACCCGCACTCACCGCGACGGTGCCTGTCACTGCGGTTACTGAGTCGGTGAACGCCTCGTCCGTAGTGCCGCTAACAGAGGCAACCCTAAATGGGAGTATCGTCACACTGACGTTAAGCGGCAGGATCTACGAGGCTCAGCACACTGTTGGAAATAACGTGACGGTATCGGGCATTACTGGTGTGACTGTTAGCAGGTTTGATGCAGAACGCATCAGTGATACCCAGGTGACTATCAAATTGATATTCGATGGGACGGACTTTGATGCCAATGCGAGGCTCACCTTCAAGGTCGGGGCGGATGCCGTGATGGGATACAAGGGTGCCGCGCTCGTCGCGCAATTGCCTGTCATCGCCGTTGTAGAGAGGCGTCCGATAATCACTGCCTTTGCACCACGACCATTGACGGAGACAACCCTAAATGGGAGAGTCGTCACACTGACACTGTCCAGTGGTGTGTATGCGAAATCCGTTGCTGACATCAGGCGTGCGTTGCAAGTATCCGGCATCGCCGGCGTTACGTTTCCTCAGCCGGATGTAACACGTCTCAGTGATACGCAAGTGACCGTTAAATTGACATTTGACGGTACAAATTTTGACACGGATGCCACGCTCACTTTCAGGATTGGGGCAGGCGCAATTGTTGCCTATAACGGTCCCGCACGCATCGCAGAGATACCTGTTACTGCTGTCGTCAAGGGAAGACCAACAATCACCCTATTAACCCCACAACCCTTTACAGAGGCGACCCTGGATGGGGGCATCATCCTGTTGACGCTCAACAACGGGACTTACGCGCAATCTCTCCCTGTCCTCAAAAATGCTGTGACGGTCTCTGGTATTGCGGGTGTAACTGTTAAGAAGTCAGGTGTAGAGCGTCTGAAGGACACAGAAATTACTGTTGAACTTGAATTCGATGGAAACCTTGACAAGGATGCCACGCTCACTTTTACAGTAGGAGCGGATGCCATAGTGGAATACGATGGTCCCGGGTTGA
The DNA here is from genome assembly GCA_965208635.1 of Candidatus Poribacteria bacterium. GTDB lineage: Bacteria > Poribacteria > WGA-4E > WGA-4E > WGA-3G > WGA-3G. Next base: position 630,312 of record OZ242349.1, on the reverse strand, counting down.
TCACACAAGTGCTTGTTACTGGAGGACAGGAATCGTTGGAGGCATCAACGGAAGCACCCTTGACGGAAACTACACTCAATGGGAGCATCGTCACCCTCACGCTCAACCGTGCGACTTACGAACGCTCTAACTTTGACATCAGAGGTGCTGTGACCGTATCTGGGGTTGAGGGCGTTACTTTTCACTGGTTCGATTTAGACCGCGTCAGCGATACGGAATTGACGGTTGAACTGACATTCAAAGGCAATTTTGACACGGATGCGACACTCACCTTCACTGTCGGGGCGGATGCGATAACGGGCTACGACGGACCTGCTTTGATCGCACAGCTACCTGTCACTGGAGATAAGGAATCAATAGTTGCCTCAACGAAGTCCCCCTTGACGGAAGCAACGCTCAACGGAAGCGTGGTTACACTGACGCTAAGTGGACGAACTTTTGAACGATCCAGTTTCACGATCAGAAATGCTGTGAAGGTCTCTGGTATCAACGGCGTATCAATCCCGTGGCACGAACCGGACAGAAAGAGCGATACAGAACTTACGATTGAACTTAAATTCAACGGCGACTTTGATGGCGATGCTGTCCTCACCTTCACCGTCGGGGCGGAGGCACTCTTGGGATATGACGGTCCTGCGTTCACTCTCGAAGTGCCTGTCAGTGGGGGACAGGAATCAGTAATAGCCACGACGAAGTCGCCATTAACGGAGGCGACATTGCATGGAAGCGTTGTCACCCTCACACTGAAGGGGGCTAAATACGAACGTTCTATCTTCGCAATCAGGGGTGCCGTGACGGTCTCTGGTATTAGGGACGTAACGATACCTTGGCACGAACCGGACAGAAAGAGCGATACAGAACTTACGATTGAACTTAAATTCAACGGCGACTTTGATGCCGATGCCGTCCTCATCTTCACTGTCGGTGCGGGTGCTATTGCGAACTATAACGGTCCTGCATTCACCGTTGAAGTGCCTGTCAGTGGGGGCGAGGAATCGGTGACTGCCACGACGGAGGGGGCATTGACAGAAGCGACGTTGGATGGAAGCGTTGTCACATTGACGCTGAAGGGGGCTAAGTACGCCCGGTCTATCTTTGACATTAAGGATGCCGTGACGGTCTCTGGTATTGCGGGGGTCAGAATCCCGTGGCACCAACCCAGACGAAAGAATGATACCGAACTCACGATTGCCCTTGAATTCGACGGCGACTTTGACACGGATAGAGTCCTCACGTTCACTGTCGGTGCGGGTGCTATTGCGAACTATAACGGACCTGCACTCACGGCACAAATAACTGTCACCGCCCACAGAGAGGACGCGCTTTTGGTAAACTTCCCGAACCCGTTCAATCCAGAGACGTGGATACCCTATCAGTTGTCAAAACCCGCGGAGGTTACCATCACTATCTACGCCGTAAATGGGCAAATGGTTCGGCGGTTAGCACTCGGACATCAACCTGCGGGTCTGTATCAGAGTCGTTCCCGTGCTGCCTATTGGGACGGTAGAAACGCCTTGGGTGAACTTGTCGCAAGTGGTGTCTATTTCTACACGCTCACAGCGGACGATTTTACTGCGACGCGAAAAATGTTGATAAGGAAATAAATCTTTCACAACCATAGAGTAAGGTCTGGTGATCGCCATTTTCCTATTCTCTCTTGCACGGAGGCATAGACTTAAGGTAGAATACTTGATTACCAAAGTTGATTCTCATTCACCGAAGACAAGTCCTTTGTATGCCGGGGGACAGAGAATCATTCACATAAATCCAAAAAAGAAATGAAATTCGTTTTATGCTTTACAAATTCGTTCGTATTTTTTATTCTGTGGTTTTTATTTTTCTATGTTTTGTGCCTGAAGGGTATTCCCAAACCCAAATCGAACAGAGCATTTCCCTAAAAGAGCAACAGGAAGGCAGGACGCTGCTGGTCGCCGCTTCAACACTCTATGGACTTTCCCTCTACGGACCGGGGACAGCGATCCTCCTTGACCTTGAATCAGGGAGCCAATTCGCTGGATTGGAACTGCTAATTGGCGGCGGGTCTTTTGCAGGCGCACTTATGGCTACAAAGAACCATCGACTCGGTGTCGGACGATCCAACCTAATCCTATCGGGCAGTTTCGCCGGTACCCTATACGGTTTCGGGCTGCCAGTGTTGTTTGAATCAGAGAATGAAAAGGTTTACTTTGCTTCTGCGATGCTCGCTACGCCAATAGGCGGGCTGATTACCCATAGACTTACGGATCACAGATGGTTTAAAAAGGGTGAATCCTATTTGATGACCAACGGCGGATTTTTGGGTGGATTTTACGGGTTTGCAATTCCGTATGTCGCCAATATTGAAGACCTTGAAGAGTGGACGCAAGCCAAAATCTATGTTGCGTCTATAATGGCTGGAGTCCCTATCGGAACATGGGCCACAACAAAGTTGATTTACAACAAGCCGATAAGTGAGGGACGCTCACATCTCATCTCCTTCGGGGGATTGGTTGGGAGTGCCTATGCAAATGGAATTGTCTCTCTGATGGATGTGGAGGCATCGCGAGCCTATGTATTAGCCTCCATGGTCGGCTTACCGATGGGAGCATATCTTGGTTATCAATTGACTGCTGAGGGAGAGTACACAGCCGGCAGGGCGGCTTTGATACAAATTGGGGCGTGTGCAGGTGCCCTATTCGGCTGGGGATTTCCTCTGCTGGCTGAAGCGGAGAGCCATAAACCTTATGTTGTCGCGAGTATCCTTGGATCAGCCGCTGGAATGTGGTTTGCACACCGTGCGACACGAGGTTGGGGCGAGAAAACCCCTTTTACGAGGAACGATCTCATACCTAAATCAGACAGGTTTGCCGTTTCCGTGCCTTCACTCGATAAATGGTTGACCCTCGGTTTGATGGCATTCCGCAAACCCGCTTTCATGGCGGATTTTCCTGTGGAATTGCTGCGAATCTCCTTCTGATTGAACCCGTAAGGTCACTTCCTTTTTACTCCAAATACGATTATCGAATCGTTTGAGTCGTTCGGTTGAACCATCGGAAAAATCTCTGTATTCGTCCGGATTGACGGATCCGAATTGTGGAAATATCAGGTAGACTTATTGATACAGATTTCCACGTGCCATCGGCATACTCTGGATTGTTTTGATGAAATGCAATGTCTTTCGCTTCAGGAATGGATTCACCGTCGAGCAGCATGCCTTCAATATGGCATTGGATAGCTTCTAATGCCTGATTTTGGGCATCATCAAGCGTATCCCCAGCAGTTATGCAACCGGGCAGATCTGGTACAGTTACACAATAGTCACTATCTGGATCTTTGTGAATAACAATTGGGTAATGCTTAGGCATAGCGAACCTCGCGTTCTTCTGTTTTTCTTCCAATTCGGATCCCACCCATTCCAACCTGCTTGTCCACAGATACTCGACAATGTCTGTCTTCTTAAGTCTTTCTTGGGGTGAGGAACAGTCACTCTGCCAGGTTTGTTTGGGTGTTTGTAATGGTGATGGCTACCCACAGTATGGACTAACACCCAACCTTCTTTCCTCAGTCTTTTAATTACTTCACGACTTGAAATTGCCATGTGCCAACAAATTGGTTTGCTTTTCTATAGCAAGTTAATGAAATTATTATAAGGCGGATTAAGACCTCGTGTCAAGAAAAAGTGTCTCATTTGATTACATCGAAATCCCCAATAACCCTCGCGTTAACTGAAAGTCTGTGTTTCCCTTACCGTGCAGCTTCGGGGTATACTGCCGCGACGCCACCTCTACGATTAACGCCAATAGGTCATCAATATCGGCAGTCGTCAAGTCCAGATCCGCGCCGTAATTGGCTTGCGTTGTGGAATCTGTAGAGACCTGAATCAGCGGCACCATCACATGCGATTGCAAAGGTGCTCCGACGATATGCGCGAGTGCCAAATCCACACCCGTCGCACCCAATCCTGTCAGCGTCTCCGTCTGTTGATCGGTAGGTGTCTCCATGATATGGAAACCCGCCTTCTCAACCCGTTGTCCGTATGCCAAAGTAGTAGGCACACTGTGAGAGGGATGTTTTTGCTTGGGTGTTTCCCTGGTAACCCCGAACACGCCGTAACGTAAAAAGGTCGCGTTCGCTGGCACGATGACCGTTCCCCCCGCAGAGACGACCCTATGTGTCAATTGCGTCAAGGATTCCGAGACTTCTTGCGTCGGTGTTCCAGTTGATGTCACGGCTAAGCAGAGGTTCTCTAATCCGGCATCGACAACAGGAACCGTCGGTTTATCCGCGAGTTCCTCGGAAAACCAATCTTGCACCTTCTCAATGACGGCATCAATCCCACCATCCAATTGCACGCTTGCCCAACCGTAGCCTTCCGGCGATATTCCCAACTGCTCAATCTCATGTCGGACGTGATCGTTGTGGGTTTTCTCGCAACCGTGTTCGAGGAGCAGACCGAGGGCAACCGTCGGATGTGTGAGGTGTCCGATCATCGTGCGAGTGTAAATCTCCTCGGAACGTCCACTGGAGACCCCACATCCTTCCGTATGTGGGAGCGCAACGAAACGTGATATACCTTGTTCCTTACCAATGTTCCGCTCGTTGCACCGGTGCGCAATCATCTCTGCAATCTGACCCGAACAGAGACTGGTCGGCAAAATCAGTCCCACTTGATCTGTACGACATCCATCTTCTGTTTGAAGTGCGCTGAATTGCAATTCCTGAGAACTCGCGGCTACATCGGAGGTCTCGATCGGAATCGGTTCGCCAGACTTCAATTCGGATTCTGTCAACAATGGGTTTAAATCCACGGGACCTGTCTGCTTCCAATCGCGCCACAGTGAGACTTGGGAATGCCCTGCTTTCTCACCGACAGAACGTTCACCCGAGGCAACATCCACCGTCAGATCCAGCATAGACTCGCCGAGTTCTTCCATTGGTGTGCCGTCGAGGTAGGCACCGGCATTCACGTCCATGTCCTTTTCAAGCATTTCATATCGTCCTGTCGTGGTGACGATCTTAATCGTCGGCACGAAGGGGAAATTGGTGATTGAACCGTTCCCAGTGACAAAGAAAATCATGTTGGACCCAGATGCTACCTGTCCAGCGATGCTCTCCAGATCGTTACCGGGGCTATCCATGAAGTAGTAACCCGAATTCTCCATCGGTTCGCTGTAATCAATGACGTAATCGAGACAGACATCGGGATGTCGCTTCATCGCCGCACCGATCGATTTAATGGCGATGTTATAGAGTCCACGGAAGTTATTGCCGCCAGATGGATTCGCTTCTGTGGAGTGTCCATGCCATGCGGCGCGCTCCTTGAACCGTTCAATCGTATTGAGAAATTTGCGTGCTGTCGGCAGGTCACGGGCGTTCTGTAGTACGTAAGCCTCAGAACCGATAAGTTCATCGGTCTCAGCGAGATTGGCGCATCCGCCATAACGGATAACCTCTTTCGCAACATAAGCGGCAAGCGGATTGCCTGATACACCAGAGAACGCATCGGAGCCGCCACACTGCAAAGCGATTTTGAGGTGTTCCAAGGACTGTTCGGTCCGCGGAACGCTGTTCACGGTATCTAACCATCCCTCAATAATCTCTGCGCCGCCTGCTAAATCTGTGTCGAAACTTCCCTGTAGCCGATGAAAATGGTGTACAACGTCATCTAAAGCATAACCCTCTCGTAGCATATATGCCTTAAGCATTTCGTTTGTAACTGACTCGGTGCCGTAATCAACAAGCAGTATCGCTCCAATATTCGGATGGACGGTGAAACCCGCAAGTGTTCGGAGCAACATATCAATGTTATTGGGAGTCTGGCTTTCGCCGCCTTCTGTGTGCGTTACGGCAACAATACCGTCTATGTTCGGGAATGTATCGGGGTTACAAACCCCTCCTGCCGAACACATATCGGCAAGTCTTCTCGCAAAGCCAGAGGTGCGTGCAGTCGTCCCCATAACGACGATATAGTTTCGCGTGCCAACGCCACGATTACCGGGACGCTGGTAACCCAGGAAGGGACGTTCGTGTGCATGACGCGGCACCCGTTTTCCTGGGCGGAATTCTGCTTCATCCAACTCATACGGTGCCATTTTATCGCTAAAGTTAGGAGTCTCTGGCAATTCAAAGGGTAGGTTTCTAATCGATAACGAATCAATCATCTTCTGATTGCACACGTAATCGCCAGGAGAAATAGGACGTGTCGCGAAACCGAAAGGTAAGCCCCACGACAAGAGGGGTTCGGTTGCCGAGATCGGTTGAACAGCAAACCGATGTCCTTCTAAGAGGGTATGCGATAGTTGAAACTGTTGCCCATTGTAACGGATGCGTGTGCCACGTTCCAGTGTTTGCGTAGCGATACCGACGTTATCATCTGGTGAAGGTAATCGCGCAACAGCGTCGAAATTTTTTAATTTTCCTTGCGGTTCGGTCAAGGGATTTGTGGTTTTCACGGTCTCCTCCGTAGATTCGCCCTCCACTTCGTTACGGGCTTACTGTAATTCTTGGACTTGCTATAGTTTTATTTTTACGACTGTAACCGAAGATGGTAGCCTGCAACACCGGCGCAGGCGGATATAAAAAAATCTTCAATGAACAAATAACTTCATTTAACGCCTTGCGAATAATTAAAGATGGCGATAGATGCTTACTTCGATTGCGTCCTGTTTCACCCACGGCAGGTCGATGTCAAACCAGTGTGTTTCAGATTCATAACGCTCTCGGACGTGCTCCAGATAATCCGTCATTGATTCGGCACCGATACCGACGTTGTCCGCTACAACGGTTGCTGGGTTCGTCAACTGCGGTTCAATTGCCTGAAAACAGGGAAAGTAGTTGTTGAAATTGTTATCGAGGAGCAGAAAGTCGACAGGATCTTGAATGCTTTTGAGGACTTCTTGGGCATCGCCGATGCATGAGTTGACAAGATCGGACATTCCAGCGCGCTCGAAATTCGTTCGCGCTTGCGCGGCGCGGTCAGCATCTATTTCAATCGTTATCAAACGTCCAGTGCCAGCAGCTTTCAACACACGTAGCATCCAGAGTCCGGAATAACCGATAGCGGTTCCACATTCGACAATAAGGGACGGTTTCGCCTTTTCAACGCAGGCAGCGAGAAATTTCGCCTTTTCTTCTCCCAACATCGGGATCCTCTCTGCTTTACACTGTGCCTCAACTTCTTGTAGGACTTGATCAAACATGTGAACCTCCATCTGAAAGCGATTGTTCCGTTCTAAATTTGACATCTGTTATGTAAACATGCTAAATTTTTGTAGGGCTTGTGCAGTGCTTTATCAAAATAATCATACACGGAAACCTGCTTTAAGGTCAAGACACGCACGTAAAATATCTGATTTCCGGTCTCCATTCTCACGCACCGAAAAAATTTGCAACCAAATCTGAAGTTCGGTGTATATTATGGATAAGCACCTCCGGAGGCACCTGATGCTTGACTTAGATGATGAATTAATGGAACGCTACCAAAAAGGGGATGAAGGCGCGTTTACGCTTCTCGTACGACGGCATCAGCAGCCCCTCATCAATTTCATTGCTCGGTTCATCAATGATAGGGATAATGCTGAGGACTTGGCGCAGGAGACGTTCATTCGTATGTTTAAAGCGGCGCATCGTTATGAACCGGGGCGGGCACACTTTAAGACATGGATGTATCACATCGCCAAAAATCTTTGCAAAAATGAGATCCGAAATCGGGAGCGACGGGACAAGTACAGGGTTGATAACGTTGTAAACAGCGGAAGTGATGGTAACAACCAAACAGAAGAAATTGACTTGATTGCAAATACACCCGCGAACTCTGGTTTCCAACCGGAAGTGGAACTTGAACGTAAAGAATTACGCAACGCTATCCAAAAAGCGATCGCAGAATTACCGGAACAGTACAGACTCCCGCTCGTCTTACGCGACCTGCAGGGACTGAGTTACGACGAAATCAGTGAGATATTGGAACTCCGGAGCGGGACGACGAAATCTCGCATCAATCGTGCCCGGCTCATGCTCAAAGATAAGTTAAAACTGTTTATTTAGTGTTCATAGGAGTTATTTATGAACTGCTTACAGGCTGAGGAACATTTCTCGGCGCATTTTGAGGACACACTTGATTATCAGACATTGCAGGGGTTTGAAAAACACCTCGCAGTGTGTGAGGCGTGTCAGCAGGAATATGCCAGATTCCAGGAATCTGTTAAGGTGGTCCAGCAATTACCACAGATTGAGCCTTCACCCTACTTTATGCCGACGTTGCTGCAACGGATCGCTGAAGAACAACGCGAGATCGACGGGGTTAAGGGAATTACGACAATAGGTTGGAAACAACTATTAGATCTATTTCGCCGTCCGGTATGGGCATTCAGTGGCATTCTGGCGTTAATCCTCGCCGTAACTGGCACCTATCTCTATCAAGACGGATTCCTGTTCGATCGAGACGCCGGTTCAACTGCGGTAACATCTGAGTCTCAAAAAGTGCAAGTTGCGACCTCGCCGGTGGTAACGCGACGTGCCGTGGGAAACGGTAGTCAGCGCCTACCGGGCGGTGTTGTCCCAAGGTCGGTGCGTCCAATGCAGCAGCATTACGTCTTAAAACAGGTGAGTTATACCAACGCGTCCACACGGGGCGGGCTTTAGTTTAACAAGGCATGAGTAGTTTCTTTCTGTAGGAGCGAGTGTTTTTGCTGGGGCGTTTCCCCTTGATAGGGTTTTTGATAGGGTGTTTCCTCAATTTCCTCAATTTCCTCAATTTTCCCTTGCTGGGGTATTTCCTCAATTTCTTCGCGCTCGCGATTTTCAGAGGTTGCTCAAAATATGCAATTAAGGAAAGTGAAGCATGTACGTGACAAAATTAAAACACCAACAATTAATAATTGGAATGCTGAGTCTCCTCTTCTCTGTTGTCATGCCCGGTTTCACCAATGAGAGCGTGCTGCAGCGGCTTGAAAAGGATTTTCAGAAGATCGTCACGGATACCCAACCCACCGTTGTGAAGGTTGTCGCAACACAAGGCGTACCGGTCCCACTTTCGTGGAACACGAAAGAGTTAGCATTGATGCGTCAAAATATCGGTTCTGGTATTGTCATTGACACCGCTGGACACATTGTGACGACCACTTTCGAGATGGGGCCCCCGAGTAAGATTGAAGTTATCTTTAACGATAAAAGGGTGTCTTCAGCAAAACTCATCGGCATTGATGTATTCACTGATATTGCAGTGCTTCGGGTTACAGGTCCGCTGCGCAAATCCACATCCCCAACGAATGCGGTCAAGTCCCCAGTGGCACCCGACGAATGGATCGAATTCACGCTGCCTCGTAAGTGGGGCGATTCTTCAAAGATTGATACCGGTTCCTGGGTTGTGACGATCGGGAGTAGTTATGGCCAGAGTCCCATTGTCTCCTTCGGTATTGTGGGCGGTTGGGACACCTTGCCGAATCAATTGTGTGGCGAATTAATTAAAATCAACGCCGCGGTTACGCCCGGCAACAGCGGTGGGGCAGTCGTAAACACATCAGGAGAGGTCGTTGGAATGATCCTGGCAGTCCTGACAGAACCAACTGCTACCCATTCTCCGCTTGACACACTTTTCGGGAAGCAGGACGGTATGGACATTACACAATTTCTTGATCGCCCCCCGTTGGCGACTCGGAATCAGGAAATTACCTTCGCTCTGCCGATAGAGACGGTGCGCGCTGTTGCAAAGGAAATTATCGAACACGGGAAGGTCGCTCGTGGCTGGCTCGGTGTTGAAGTTGATATTGGCGATTTAGGGGTCCTCGTTACGGGTGTGATCGAAAACAGTCCGGCGCACAAAGGTGGGCTTTTACCTCAAGATCTTATCTTGGAATTTAACGCAGTCCCTGTACACTCTTACGACGAGTTGTTAAAATGCGTTGTGAGTAAGCGACCCAATACGAAGGTCCGACTTAAAATCGGTAGGAATGGAACCGAACACTATTCTACAGTAACATTAGGTGAAACGCCTTAGCGCACGATTCGATCAAATTCAGCAAGGTATGCTTGGGCAATATCGGGGTTTCCTTTAATAATCAATAGATTCTCGCTGTTGCGCTCTTCGGCATTTTTGGAGAAGTTATACGAACCCGTAATCACCGTTTCCTGGTCGATAACAATTACCTTGTGGTGCATAGCCCCCCTATTTTTATCCAGAGTCACACGTAACCCAGCCTTCTTCATAGCATTATATTCGGAATAGCGATCATCAACCTGTCGTTTCTCGAACACACCCTGGACGTCAATCCCTGAATCAAAACGATCCCGCATCGCACTACCGAGCGCATCTTGTGTGAACGAAAACGCCATAAAATGAATCGACTTCTTAGCGGATCCAATCTCCCTCAGGAGCGACGACATAATATCATTGTCTGGTGAAAAATAGGTGAATATCTGTGTCCCATCACTCAGTATCACTTTCGGGTGCACAACAGACGCACCGGAAGGTTTCTCAGCCCGCATTTGCCGGAACAGCTCTCGGAACTCCTGTGTGAAGTTATACGCGACTCGGACAGAATCGATGAATATTACATTGTTCTTGTTTCTATAGGCACCGTTATAGGTGGTGTTATAGGAGCCGGTCCAGACATACTGCTCATCAATCACAATAAATTTGTGGTGCATATAGCTGTCGGAGTCTCCATCGTCGGCGACGGGGATGCCGACTTTCTGTAATTGCACAATTGCGTCCTCATCAATGTTGTCCGTTTCAGTGACGACTCGCACCTGCACCCCGCGGTGGTGTGCTTTAATTAAAGCGTCGGCTATCGACGTAGAACTCAAGTGGTAGAGTGCTGCATCGACCCGTGAAACGGCAGTGGTAAGCCGCTCGACAAGACGGTTCTCAAGCGAAGGGTGACTGTCCCCAGCATCGACTTCACTGAAGTAGACATCCCACGCGACGACAGGAGGTCTGCTGCTTTTGTGATATCTGATACCGACGCCGATGACAACTGCGCAAAACAGGATGAAAAGAAGAGGTAGAAATTTAGAAGTTCGCTTTTTAGGGGCTGTGTTGGTTTCAGATCCACCCGAATCACTGTTCATTGCATCCATCTAAACGCCCCATCTCTGCCGTGATTTTTCCAAGGATTCAATCTTTGTGCCCTGTTGCTTCCACGCATAATGTCCTTTCGGTTTTTCACCAACCCAGCGTTCGTCGATAGGTTCAGCGGCAAGTTGATAGCGGGTATCTGCTGTGATCCGTATCTTATTCGATGTGTTAACGAGTGAAGCATGCATCAGGAACATGCTAAAAATAATAACATCACCCACTGAAAACGTTGTCGTTGCCCAGCGTCCCCCAAATTTCTCGAGAATCTCAAGCGGTTTATCGCTGAAATGCCCCTCAATCAGATCCCGATCCACATCTGACTTACCATAAGTTGCTCGCACTTCTTCAAATCGATTGGAGCCGAGACAGAACACAATCGGACCCATGTCCAAGGACACATCGCCAAACGGTGTCCAACAGGAGTAGAGATTTTGTGTGCCTCTGCCCATAAAAACGATATCGTAATGTATCGGGGATCCTGATCCGGGACCCGCCGTGCGAAGCCATTTAAAATCGAACGTCCGGGCGTCGCCACCGAGGAACCCTTTGAAAAAGTTCATGATGGGTTCACCCTCAACAACTGCTTTGAATGCTGGCATCTGCGTGAGTTCCTTATTACCCATTGACCCGGTTGATGTCGGTTCAGGATAATCGGGGTTAAAAATCCCATCCATCAGCGGTGTATTCGGTGCGATCATCTCTTTTGCTGCGAGTTTTTCCAGAATTTGTCGACGCGCCGTGAGGATCGCGTCCTTGTCGTGTAATCCACGAATTAAGAGATACCCGTCTGCTGCTATCCGCTCCTGCAAGGCATCGGGATTGTCAAGGATGTCGTTACTTTCTCGCAAATCGGTACGGACTTCTACTTCCTGATGTAAAAATGGGAGCCTCATAATTAATTCCTCTCTACACAAATGCTGTCCCCACGGGGCTAAAGGGCGTGAGACCCCGCGGGCGGTAGTGTTTTGAGCCAAGCAAGGTTAAAGCGATAATGTTGACGGCTACTGATGAGGTGAATGATTCCATTCTGTCCTTGGCAAACCGCGAGGTACCCACCGAGTTCGGCACTGTTTAACCCCATCGTAAAGGGGCGTCCATCCATCGTCTCGATCTCTCGATCTTCTCCATCATCTGTAATCAGCCGCATACATTCCCATGTTTCGCCGTCGTCGTAAGACAACGCACCAAAGAGTCCGGTGACGAAGCGTTCATTGCCAGAAGCATCAACGATCGGCATAGATGTAGGGGGCTTCCGTTCTCCGGTGAAGGAAGCAAGAAAAATCGGTCCCTCCTGAAGTCGTAGCAGAACACATCGCTGTCCGCCAGAAACTACTGGGAACGGACTCGCACTATACTGCCATGTCCTACCACCATCTTCAGAGACACTTTTCGGCATCCGTTCGTTGATTGTATCGCCTCTGCCGTAAGCCATCAATCTGCCATCTGTGAGTTCAACGACAGCGGCGTGGATGCCAGCGATCCATCCGCCCTGTTTGCCATCGGCGAATTCTGGAATCGGTTGTCCCGCTCCCGGATCGTACCAAGTTTCACCGTCATCGTCGCTGAGCCATATCGCTGTGCCACCGTTTCCACCAGTTACTGCATCGCAAGCGAGGAGGATAGAGCCGTCCTGTCTTCGGAAAACAGAGGCGATCGGCATGTGTCGGAGTCGGTGTTCCGGTGATATGAAGCGCGGTTTCGACCAAGTCGCACCGTTATCATCCGAGTAACGGAGGATCAACGCTAAGGGACCCCATGTTGCAGCAGCCGAGAGTCCATTGAAGTGATAAATTCTTCCATTCTCGTTTCGCCAAAGGGAGGTGGCGTGATTGTTCCGATCCGGTGGACCCCAAAAGGGTTCAGCGGGATCCCATTCGGTTTCACCAAAGCGGAGTCGGCTCGCGGCGACTGTCAATTCGCGTCCACGCTCTGTCACGCAGGAATACCACGCCGTGAACATATCACCGTTCAGGCATTCCACGATCGCCGGAACGTGATTGTGCGCCGAAAAAAGCGGTCCGTTTGAACCTTCTGGAATTTTGACGTAGGTGAGCGGTTCCGCAAAATAGGGGGATTCTGGCGCGGGGACACTCCTATTTTCCTGTTTAACATCACGTCCCCATAATCCCACCTTCGGTGCCGGTGTTGGAGAGGTCTGCGGCATCTCACCACAGACGACACGGAATCCGATGTACCAGTGTTTATCTTCTGGCACTGCTCCCATCCGATTGGCTGAGCGTAGATAACAGAGTAAGGTCGAATGACTGCCACCCCGTGTAACACGATACAAACCCTCTTCCCTACCCACTGGATCAACCTGTGGGTCCGGTGCGTAGCTCCCATACCAATCTTGGCACCACTCCTCGACGTTTCCGTGCATGTCATATACACCCCACGCGTTGGATGGCGTTTGTCCGACGTGCAAAGACACGATTTCTTCGGCACTGCGGCTCCGCCCCGTATCCGGGTACCAACTCTCTCCAACGTTTTTGTGGAACTCAGGTGGTAGTGTATCGCCGGTGTGAAAATGGGTTGTTGTCCCCGCACGGCACACATATTCCCATTCTGCTTCGGTTGGCAGTCGATAGGGAAGTCCTTCCTTTTCGGAAAGCCATTCACAGAATCGCGTCGCATCGTGCCAGTCTACAAACACAACCGCTTCGTCATCTTCCTTAGAGAAACCGGTGTTCTGAAGACTCTTCAACCCGTGGTGTGTGGGATCATACATCTCATACTGTGCATTCGTCACCTGAAAAATGCCGATATAGAACGGCGTGGTGAGGGTGACTTGATGGACGGGATGTTCATCCCAATCACCGTCGCGGAGGTATGCTTTTCCGGCTGTCAACGCATCTGATAGCGCAGCGTTCTTTGAACCCATTGTGAAAGTCCCAGGTTCAATTCTAACGAATTGCATTCCTATTGAATTTGTATGCGTTTGACCTTCAATCGCCAATTTCTGCATAGTGTCCCTTAAATTTACTCCTTACCCCTGGTTACAAAGGTTACACTAACATTAATGGTATCGCCAGTGGCATCTGAGACTTTGCCCTTAATAACGTAGGTGGTTTCGTTCTTGAGTTCTCTACCTTTGACAAGTTCAAGCGTCGCTTTGTTGCCTTCGACTTTACCAATCCAACCGACATCATCGCCACCTTCGGTTTGAAGGGCGATATTTCCGGTCACCTCTTCAGCGAACTCAATCTCGATTTTCCCATCGCTATTGAGAGCTTCTGGATCGATATCTTTGTCCCCATCTTTGACGGACCCGCCAGTAACTATGGACCCGCATCAGTCAGGACCGGTAGCGGTATAGTTGAGTGCCTGGGTTCCATCAGCCCAAGTGATCGTCAATGCGAGAGGACCAAGAGTGAAAGGGCCCGCGATCGTCGCTGTTTTACCTGCAACTGTGACAGTACCAACATTTACCGTGACATCAACTGGAGCATTGTCAAAAGTAACCGTAATCGTCCCGTTCACGGCAATCTGACCGCCCGGTGGACTTGCACTGACGAAGTTCGCTGGTGGGGTTTCAATTTCTTCATCTTCGCCTTCACCACAGCCAATTATCAGCGATAGCGCAAGCAAGCCTGCTAGCAATGAAGTGGAAGTTCTAAACAATTGTGTCATTAGAAAATATAAAGACTAAATTTTTCTGTGATTATGCACGTTTTTCCTCAGAAATTGTGTCTTTAATGGCAAGTAAAGAGATACAGTATTGTTTTAACGTGAGTTTGATAATAGAAGTCGAAGCGTTCCCGTAGGTTGGGTAGAGCGGTGAACCATCAAAACCCTTTAGTTTACCCAAAAAAGCCTGCTTTTCAACGACACCATTCAGGGCAGCAGACCCAGCGAAACCCAACAATCCAACGCCGCCCGTGTGAAAATGTATAGGATTTCCGACGATACGTTTATGTCAAACTTACATTGTTTTAGTTAATCCATGAGAGAGGTATTCAAAAGTTTAAATGAAGTTACTTGCACGACTTACATAGATGGCAGCTTGGGTTTATTATACCAAATCGGATGGAATTTGTCCCTGAAAAAATATGGTTGGTTATTATAACCTAAGTTGCTGCTTACGAGATTTTCGGAAACCTGCAGCTAACGTTTTTCATTCTTTTTTAGATTATGCACGTTTTTCGTTTAAAAATGCAGTCTTTATAGTAAAGCCCGAAAATACTTGCACACTCTATAAAACACAAAACCTCACTTCGCTGGCGAGGTTTCCTAACCTCGCCACATTACAGCGTGTAAACTTAATTGTGGGTTTTACTATAATGCACAGTTGGATAAGGTTTAGATTTAACCCTTCATCGAACACGGAGGACCGTATTATAGTGGATCCTAAAAATAAATAGACATGTTCCCTTCAAGTTATATTATGCACCCTTTCTCACCAAAACTGTGTCCTTAATTATAAAAGACCTGAATAATGTTGAATCGCACTCATGTTATCGTAGACAAAACGGAGGATTCCAAGCTGACAAGAAACAAACTACGCGGAGATTACAATGAAATCATCGGTGACAGCCCACAGATGTTTGAAGTCCTGCAACAAATTGAGCACTTCGCAGCGACACCGATGAGAATCCTCATTTCTGGCAAAACGGGGACGGGTAAAGAATTGGTCGCACATGCGCTTCACAAAAACAGTGGCAGATTGGGCGAGATAATTTCTGTCAACTGTGCAGCACTACCGGAGACCTTATTCGAGAGTGAGTTGTTCGGACATGAGAAAGGGGCGTTTACAAGTGCCGAGACACGGCATATCGGTCAGTTTGAAAGGGCACACAAAGGAACGCTTTTCCTTGATGAAATCGGGGAGATGCCGCTTTCCATGCAACCGAAATTGTTACGTGCAATTGAGGATAACAAGATTGAACGCGTCGGTGGCGAGAAGTCAATTCCGTTGGATGTCCGGATCGTAGCGGCGACCAACAGAGATCTCGCACAAGCCGTTAAAGATCGGACGTTTCGTGAAGACCTCTATTATCGGTTAGATGTTGCCTCTATAGCGTTACCTTCGTTGTCAGAACGGCGGGAGGATATTGAGGTGTTGGTAGTCCACTTTCTTGAAAAACATCGTGGAGTCAGTAAATCGGGAGTTTTGGGCGTGGCGGCGCGTACACTCTCTCTCCTCAAAGCCTATCCCTGGCCTGGAAATGTCCCGGAATTAGAGAACGTCATTGAGAGAGCCGTTTCTCTGGCGAGAGATGGCGTTCTCCTGCCAAGACATCTACGAAAAAATATCCGGACCTATCGAAAGCAACATACAGATATCTCCGAAGTTATTGCTACACTTGAAAGCGGGCGAATCGTGGGGAGGCCTCTCGGTGCCTCGCTTGAAGAGGTGGAAGAAACGTTTATCCGTGAAACGTTAGCATGGCTTGATGGGAATCGGACGGAAACTGCGAAAGTGTTGAAAATTGGCAGACGGACGTTGCAAAGGAAGTTGAAAAGATATAATATTTAATCTAAATTGCTACCTATAGAAAATCCATCAGTTTTCTGTAAAAGTTGAGGAATTCACTTATTCGCTCCAGCGGAGCGGTATGTCTATAGCAAGATCGCGCTCCTAATCTTCCGCTCCAGATGAAGATTAAGAATTTAATCGGGTAATTTCTCAACGTGTGATGAATCGCACTACTACGAGCGGGCCCGTTTGTAGTAGGGCAATTTATTGCCCGTCAATTACCTAATTTATTTATTAAACCTCATGCGGAGCGGTATGTGTTGGAAGGATAAACAGTGGTAGAACATTTGGAA
This sequence comes from Candidatus Poribacteria bacterium, assembly GCA_965208635.1. Classification (GTDB taxonomy): domain Bacteria; phylum Poribacteria; class WGA-4E; order WGA-4E; family WGA-3G; genus WGA-3G. The sequence continues at coordinate 613,490 of OZ242349.1, read as the reverse complement.
TATTTTGCGCAGATGGTGTTCTACCAGTTTAGGTGGCAACTTGTGTTAGCGTAGTGTAAGCGGTATCAGCAGTTTTCTGGGTATGTGGCAATGCAGCACTTCAGTCTAATGCACAAGTATGGAAACGCAGCCAAAGTGACGCGGTTATGCGCGTCAATAGGACGCGATGCGTCAAACGGACGCAGTTTAAAATAGGTCTGGATTCCACAAGACAATAAGGGACTTAAGAATAGGGAGAAGTTTCCATTTCTTCAGAGTCGGTCTTTGGTAAACCGAGTAAACGCCTGTGTTTTGGACGTGTAATAGGGAAATGCTGCTCGCTCTCAATTTCAGTCTGTTCGACAGAGGTCGCGTGTTTTATGAAAGGGGTTGGCACGGAACTTGCTCATTACTATAGTCTAAGGTGAGTTTTGGTGTGAATACATTAATTTTTACACCGAACTCACCGTTATTAACGATTTTCGTTTTTTCAGACGAAATCATTTTTGTAATGGCAGTCCCGATATTTTTTCAGGGGTGCGCCGCCGGTGATAGTGACACCGATCGGCGCGGAGAACCCTGCCATAACCCGACTATGACAGTGCTAACCCAATTGTAGCATAGGATGGATGTATTTTGTGAGGCTTTTAGGTTAGCACCTTACAGAAAAGGAGATAAATCGAATGCAGACTCACGTAGTCCAACTCACGAAACAGCGTCTCAGTGACTTCTTCGTCAAAGAAGAGGGACATGTGGCGCATAAGAATGCCTTAGTCGCCGGCACTGTCGCGACAGGAGCCATCTTCGCTTCAATGTTACTCGCACCTGATATCACAGAGGCTCATCATGGCGTCGAGGGTCAGCATCAATGTGGTGTTGACGGCAATCACACGCATTGTGACGACGACGATGAGATTTGTTGCTCCGGGAAGCATGGGGACGGTAGGGACCGCTATTTTTGTGAACCCATAAGGGACGGCTGTCTTGGGTAGGCAGATGTGATAAACGAACTTAGCTGATTGTGTCTTAAATGCACATTTCGGGCAGAGGTTCGTTTTCGCAAGTTTTTCCACAGACAAGATAAAGAGACTCTAAGGAGAAATCTTTAGGGTAGAGTTTGTGCGGGAAAAGCTGAGAAAGGCACTGCTTTTCGCTTTTTCCGTACATCCTTGATATTCGGTTTGTATTTAGAAGGAGGCATCAATAGTGTTGAAAATACTTCGGTCTTTACAAGAGGTTATGATTGGATGTGCTGTTGTGGTGCTCTCTCATTTTGCAATGGAAAATGCTGCTGCGAACGAGTGGCGGATCATCTCCGAACTCCCAACACCGCGAGGTGAATTCGCAACCGCTGTAGTAGAGGGTAAGATTTATCTCATCGGTGGCACGCCCCTTGAAAATCTGCGGGGTGTTCGGCGTGAAAATGAACCTGGTATTTGGAAGGGTCCTTTTGGGATGTCCCTGGTGGAGGTCTATGACCCACAAACCAACACGTGGGAGAGACTCCCAGATATGCCGACTGTCCGTTCCGGTGCTAAGGCGGCAGTTGTTAATGGCAAGATCTATGTCTTGTCAGGAAGAGTGGGGAAGGATAGGCAGGCGGTGAATCTCAAAGTTCTGAAAGTCGTCGAGATGTACGACCCGGAAACTGACACGTGGATCAGAAAACAGGACATGTCCCGTCACCGTATGGCATTCGGCATCGGGGTGGTTGCTGGCAAAATCTATGCCATTGGTGGGACTGCTGATGTTCAACCTGAGGCTCCGTGGCGCGTCGATCTTGTGGAAGTCTATGATCCCGCCACCAATACATGGACAAAGCGAGTGGACATGCCGACACGACGCAAGAGCGTTAGGGCATCGGTTATTCGGGATACCATCTACGTCATCGGTGGTTCTGGGTGGCCACCAGCTGGGGGTGGAGGTCCCTTCCTTGGGACGATTGAGGTCTATGAATCGAGAATCAACAAGTGGACGAAGAGACCTGAGATGCCCAATCCGAGAATGGTCTTTTTTTCAGTCGTTATTGACGAGAAAATCTATCTCATTGGAGGATTGCGAGCGAGTGATAGGCACCCTGCCCCTGTTGAAGTGTATGAGCCGGCCACTGAGAGATGGCGTGTGATTTCTGCGAGGTCAACCATAAAGTCGCCATTTGGTGTAGAGGCGGTCAACGGCAAGATTTATATTTTTGGAGGCAAGACGGAAGATCGGGAACTTTCTCCAATCGTTGAAGTCTTTGATACCGGTTTTCGTAAGATCGAGGCGCGCGGAAAACTCCCCACGCGCTGGGGTCAACTCAAAGCAGAATACCACGGACAATCCCAAAGAGATTAACAATTGCTACAACGCTAAATTTTGAGAAACTGAGGATTTTTTTGAAAAAATACATATTGCTTACGTTGGTTCTGACTGTTATTGTTATCGGTCCCTTTGCTTACCAAAAATGGAGTGAAGCGAAACGGTTACAACACATTAGAGAGACAAAACAACTCGCTTCTCAGATTCAGGCGACCCCTTTGACGGACTATCTCCACCAGTTGAAACAGGTTTCACCAGAAGACACACCCCTCCTTCTCTTCACGGGTAATACACAAGCACAACTGGAGCCGTGCGGTTGCTTCATTGGACAATCCGGTGGGCTACCGAGGCGTGCAAAAGCGATCTCCCGTATCCGGAAAAATGGATTCTCTCCGCTGCTGGTGGATCTCGGTGGCATCCAACCTTCTCAACCCCAAAGCATGAAACTGAGTTCGTCTGCGTCCGCCAACCTTTCAACGGACAACGAAGTTCATAGCCGAGACCAACATCGTGTACAAACGACCCTTACGGCGATGAAAATGATGGGGCATGACGCGTTTTTTCCTTTTGCTGCAGAGACTGAAATTGTTCAGAATCAAGGAACTGACCTGCCATTTACATTTTTGGATTCAGATTTAACCCAAGATTCTGACTCATACTTCATAAAAACGGTTGGAGGGAAACGCATCGTTGTGGTTGGTCTCAGCATCAACGACACGAATGAAATAGGATCTGTCTCTGACAGACTCCATTCGCTTCTCTCTGAAGTCCAAAAACAATCCGATTTCGTTGTTGCCCTGAGTCATTCACCTATAGAAGTCAATAGGGAATTGGCAGAGAAGTATCCGAGTTTTTCAGCGATTTTGAGTCCCTATGAAGGCGAAACCGAAAAAGTTGGCGATGTCTTGCTGGCGTATTGTAGTGCCAAAGGAAAAACGCTTGGCGCGTTGATGCTCACCAACCCAGAGGTGGACATTCAGCACATTGCCCTCACGGAGCAGGTCTCCGACGATCCAGACGTTAGGAAACTATTAGATGATTTCTATCATCAAGTCGCTACCGACCATCAATTGCAGATTGTGAGTCATCGCTTGTTTGCCTCGGAACCTTTTGAACAGGACGAAAGCAACAGTTACATCGGTTCTCACGCCTGTCAAGAATGCCATCAAAAGGAATTCAGCCAATGGTCTCATTCCTCCCATGCGACGGCATTTAACACCTTACGAACAATTGGTAGGGAATATTATCCAGAATGCATCACCTGTCACGTCACTGGTTCCGGGTATGAGAGCGGTTACGAGATAGGTAACACAGAACGTGCGCATCTTGTGGATGTCGGCTGTGAAACCTGCCACGGTCCGGGTAAACAACACACCTATACACCGCTGAAGGAGAACATCCGTGGGCAAGTGCCTGAAAAAGTTTGTATGGCGTGCCACACGCCTGAACATTCTCCGGGATTCGACCAACTTATTGAATACGTTATGTCCGAAGTTGATCACAGTCGAACTCAGTTGAGCCTCAAGCAGATCCTTGAACAGCGTATGCGTGGACCCATGAAACCAGAGATTGAACTCTTTGTGATGTCGTATTGTCCCTACGGTGTGCAAGCGGAACAGGAACTACTGCCGTTTTTTGAAACGTATGGGGATACGATTGATTTTAAGCTGCGGTTTATTATCGGTAAAGAAGAGGCATCTAAGGAAAAGACAAGTGAACAGGCCGCTTTTACAAGTCTGCACGGTGAACCCGAACTCATTGAGAACAAGCGACAAATGGTTATCGCCGAACTCTACCCGGATAAACTCTTTGATTATTTGCTCTGTCGTGCCGACCACCTTCAGGAAGCGTGGGTAAATTGTGCGAAGGACGTTGGACTGGATGTAGAGCGGATCGCACGAGCCGTTGAATCGGAAAAGGTGGCATTGGAACTTATCAAGGAAATACAAAGAACAGAGGAACTCAATATCAAAGGGTCTCCGACTTTGGTCATTGATGGACGGATTATCGACGGTGGACTTTGGCGTGGAAAGGTAAAGGAAACCTGCCGTTAGCGAGGAATGCACGATGTTCGTATGTCCGAAATCTACCACACATCTACATAAATTCCAGCAGGGTGACCGTCTGTATGTCGCGGATCTTAGCCAATGTCTTGTATTGGGCATCGATAACATCACTTGGGAGATCCTGGACCTCTGCCCATCTTTTTCAAGTGAGGAAATCATAGAACGGCTTGGGAAAAAATACGACACCGATTTAGTCATTGAGGCATTAAATACACTATCAGCAATGGAACAGCGTGGGGTTCTCTTTTCAAACCTCGAAAGGAACACCACCTCACAAGGAACAGAGACTACAAGTCAATTGAAGATCCTTGTCCTACAGAACGGTCCCTATGCAGCCGACATTACAAAAGCAACAGGTGGGGTTTCGGTGGCACATCACAATCTCGTCAAAGCACTGGAGGCACATGCTTTTCTTGACGTGATAGGTGAACGCGACGAAAAGTTCAATGAGAATGTCCAAGGTATCAGATTCCAGAGAAACGATAAATCTGCGTTTCTAAAGTTAATCCAAGGCAATTATGACGCAGTCTTGTTAGGAAGTCATCAAGACACGCAGTTCCTTCCTCTTTTACGTTATATTGATGCCCCATTTGTTGTTCCGATCTATTCCGCAAGAGGACACAATGGCGATGTCATTAATGCAGGATTGCTTTGGTACGCGGCGATGCGTCCTTTTGATGCTTTTTTGGTGCCAACGAACTCAGTGAGCGATCTGTACGGTCGATTCGTCTATAACAAGGACGTTTTTCAGGCCATACCATTGGGAGTTGATCCTAACAAATTTCATCCCTTTGGCAAACAGCAGGCGAAAACTGAAGTTGCGAAGATGCTGAACAAACCTGAAATCGCTACTTCACCGGTGGTCGGTTTCTTCTCAAGATTTCAACCTGAAAAAGGAGCAGGAATTTACATAAAAATCGCGAGATGCCTCCCACACGTCTGTTTCCTTCTTACCGCTCCGACGCTGAACATTTATGCCCATCAGCAACTGCCACCGAATCTGATTTGTGCACCACAGCAACCCAGGGACGAACTTGCTCGATTTTTAAATGCTTTTGATGTTTACTGTTTCCCCTCAATGGTCGGTGAAGAAACATTTGGGCTTGCCCTCTTAGAAACGATGGCTTGTGGGATACCGCCAGTTGTGCCGAACCTTGATGGACTCCCTGAGGTTGTCGGCAATGCGGGACTTGTTGTGCCCGCACAAGCGTATGATAATGAAATTGGTAGTTTCGCTGGGACGGTTTCACCGAGTGCAATGGCGGATGCCGTCAATAGCCTCCTCATCGATGAGAAAGCACGATTGGCATTGGGACAAAAGGCGCGGGAGAGAGCACTGACCTTTACATGGGATAAAACCGCACAGAATCTCATTGCGTTGTTCAGAAGACTGAAACAAATCCAAGCGTTAGAGGACCGATATAAACGGCACTTCGCTATCTCTTTCGTCCCTTATCTTAACAATCGGCAAAGACAGATTGAACGCCAAGCAATATTGAGCAATATCACTCGCGAAAAGGAAAGACCCCTGATGAAAGACCGCTATGCACAATCCATTGAGGAGGGCTTGTCATTGGCACTCCTGAGAAAACACGGCATACATGAAGTTGAAGCCGTGTTACATCATTTATATGGTCAGGAGAGAACTGAAACGATTCTCGAAAAAATTTTTGGTTTTCAGGAAGCCGTAAACGGATAGAGAAAGTAAAACGATGATCGAATTTCCTTGCAATTTGCATAACCTTCATCATTTCAAACGTGATGGCGAGCAGTTCGTTGCCGATCTTGATGCGGGTGTTGTTGTCCCGGTGAATGAAGTTGTTTGCGACATCCTAAATGCTTGTAGGGTTTCGGAAACGGATGTCATCATTGACACGCTCGCTGACAAACACGGTTCCCGTTCTGTGGTTTTTGAGGCACTCGCTTTTCTTTCTAAACTTTCGGAAATCGGGATTCTATTTTCGCCAGATCAACCTGAAATTGAACCTTCTCCATGTGGTGAACGACCGAAAATTTTTCTGACAGCGGGTGTTTTGGAAAACAGAAAGACCGCCTCTTTCCTACTGAATGCGGCGACTCACCATCTGCTAACGACGCTGGCAAATCATGCCGACCTTTATCTACCCTTATCTGAGACGGACAACAACCGTCAGGAAATTAAAGACGGTTTACGTACTGAAGGGGTTCAACCGGTTTTCTTCAGAAGCGATCGGTCGTTTTCGCCAGCAAAGTTTATTCCGCAGGACTGTGATGGTATTCTCGCTTTAGCTCCGCTGACTGTAGGGGAGCAGGTTTTTCTAAAATTTAACAGGCATCCCGTTATACTCCGCCTGTCCAACGAGACTTTGATGCGTCATGAAGCACGTAACACCGTGCTTGAGAGATGTGCGGCGTTGCGAAATTTTGATACCTTTGCATGCGATGCCTCTTGGACGCAGACCTTTTTCTCAAATTTCGTTCCCGATCTGAGTGTCTTTCATCATATTCCTTATGGTGTTGATACATCTATTTTCAGACCGATGGATAAAACGAAGTGTAAGCACCAATTGTCTCAGGCGCTCGGGAATGCAGCGATTTCGCAAAAACCGTTGGTAGGGGTCGTGTCAGGACTGCCTCCGCACGAAACGTTTCACTTCTTGCGAAAACTGCGATTTGCCAATCCAGAGTTCAATTGGTTGGTCATCCATTCCACCCTGGAGGACAATTTCACGGGGGATGGGTGTGTTAACTTTTTTAATATTGCGTCTCTGCAGGACAAGGAGGCAAGTCCATTTATCTTTAATGCTTTAGACGCATTGGTGTTTCCGACGATTCTTGGGTCATCTCCGCTACTCCTGCTGGAGATAGTTGCATGTGGCATTCCAACGGTTATCTGGGGATATGCCGCACCTGAAGAGATTTCAGGTGCGTGTCGGTTTATTCAGATTCCACCAACTTTTTTCGATCCAGTCGATGTGCCAGTTGAATCCATATCGCAGGAACTCAGATCGCTGTTTGAAACCCCCGATGAACAAACGAATTTAGGGCAGAAAGGATTAGAGGCTGTTTCAACTTACACATGGGAAGAGACTATCCAACGAATCCTTAGTCTACTTGGAGATCTTCAAAATCGTAAGGTATCCCAATCTAAATCCACGAAACATCGTCTGCTTTTTCGGAAACATTACAACCCGGTATGCGGTGAAATTGAGGCCGAAGCATTCATGCTCTCAAGGGTTCCGACATCGGTTGATATGGAGCAAGCGATTGCGATGACCCTTTTGGAGGAATACACACCGATGGCGGTAAAAACTGTGCTTGAGTTCATCTGTAAAGAGCCGGAACGTGCCGAAAAAATCTTAGAAAATCTCGTTTGAACTTGGGGGTCATATCTCTGTTTCCCGCACACTACTGACATCTTCCTTATGTCAATAGGAGGAACTGATGATGTTCAAAACACTTCGGCATCTACGATGGATTGTTGCTGGTTTGGTTGTTATCATTCTATTTCTTGTCAGCATAGAAAACATTGCCGCAGAAAGATGGGAGGTTATATCTAAACTTCCAACACATAGAAAGGATTTCTCGACTGCTGTGGTCGGTGATAAGATTTATCTCATCGGCGGCACCCTCTTTGAAAACGAGAATGGTCCCTTTGGACTGTCAACTGTTGAGGTGTACGATCCGCAAACCAGCACATGGCGGAGAGTTGCGGATATGCCAACCTCCCGCGCAGTGCCTGCAACAGCAGTTGTTGATAATAAAATCTACGTCATCGGGGGTTATAGTGGAATAGACAGATTCATTGTGAATCTCAAAAATCTGGACGTTGTTGAAATGTACGATCCACAAACCGATACGTGGGTCAGGAAACAGGGCATGTCGATTCCTCGTAAACAGTTCGGTGTGGGTGTGGTTGCTGGCAAAATCTATGCCATTGGCGGGTATGTCCACCCAAGGGATCAGAAACCTGGGGCTCCGTGGCGCATTGATCTCGTGGAAGCCTATGACCCTACCACCGATACGTGGGTGAAGCGGGCAAAGATGCCGACGAAACGTGATAGGTTTGGTGTGGGCGTTGTCAACAATCACATTTATGCGATCGGGGGACGTGGGTGGCCGCAAGTGGGTCCTGGAGGTCCCTTTTTAAAGGTCATTGAGGAATATGATCCAAAAATCAACCGTTGGCAAAAAAAGAATGAGATGCCAAACCTGAGGCTCTCATTCTCAACGGTTGTTCTTGATGATGTGATCTATCTGATTGGTGGTTTCATTTGGCAAAACAGAGTTCCTCAAGATCTGGCAACTGTTGATACCTATAACCCAGAGACAGACGAATGGCGTGACATTCCGCCACTGCCAATGCCTATTCTACCCTTTGGAGCAGCGGTGGTCAACGGTAAAATCTATGTCTTTGGTGGCAGCGGAAAAAACAGGGAACATTTTACCAGTGTAATGGTATTCGGGATGGGCTTTCGTGCAGTTGAGGCGGTCGGGAAACTCTCCACACATTGGGGTGCGTTGAAAATGGAACACGAGAACCAACCTTAAGGAATTGAAAAATGCTCAGTTACCAGAATTTGTTCATTAGTCTTCTTCTGCTTTTCTGCTGCTATGCTGCCTATACAGATCTGCGAGAAAGAAAAATCAAGAATTTCTGCAGCTACGGGCTCATCTACGCTGGCATTCTCAGTCAAGTTATTGATGTTTTGTCAGGGAGTAGTGCCCTCTTAAACAGTATCTTTACGGTTGTTGGCGGCTTTTTAATTGTTCTGGCACTCTATTGGTTTGGTATTTTCGCCGCAGGAGATGCCAAACTTGTTTGGGGAGCGTCGCTGCTGATGCCATCGGGACTGTTTTCGGAGGCGGCTGCATACGCGCAATACACACCTACAACCCTCATTATCAACATTTTCGTGCCGTATTGCATGATCCTTGTTACGTACCTCTGCCTGAAAACAGATGTCCAACAGAAATCGCAGGCGTTTATGTCAATCTTCCGACAAGAAGACTTCCGTAAACAGATTTTCGAGAGGGTATTCAGCCTCATTTTTCTACTCGGGTTGCGACAGTTTGTTATGCTCTCGCTGCGTTGGTTAGGGATTGAACTCGGACTGTGGCATCAGCTCTTGATTATATTTTCTCTGTATCTCACCCTCAGTTACTATGTAAAGAAATTCGGTCTCGAGAGGATTCGTAACTATGTTGTCTGTGTAGTGCTAATTGAGTTGATGATAATCACAACTCCTTGGACACTGAGTGCCTGGTCGGAAGCTTACACCCCGCTCTTGAAGATATACCTTCTATATCTTGCTGTATTCTTCTTTGGGAAGCATTTCATTGAGAATCTCGACAGTATGGTATTAGATCGCGAGGTAGACATCTCTGATTTGAAAGAGGGAATGGTGCCTGCTGAACAGATTGTTAAAACTGAAGGGGACGACGGAGAAATAACTTATAGCAAGGAAGGTTTTGCGCTCCCGAATGTGTTAAACTCGAATATTATTCTTGGGACATTACCGGGCGGTGTCTCAAAAGAGAAGGTAGCGGAATTGAAACAATTGGCAGCAGATGGCGAGTTTGAGGTGTTTGATAACACAATCCGGATTCAGCACTCTTTGCGGTTCGCGCCTGTGATCTGTTTGGGTGTTATTTTAACACTTTTATGCCGAGGACCGTTCTTTACGTTTTTTTAGTAAGCCTGCCTTTCTTATCAACAAACCCCAGTAGAAGATTACCCACTCCGGTGAATACCGGAAACATCAAAAATAACAAAGGAGTTATAGCGTGGCGAAAGCAAGAATCTTTTATACTCTCACACTGCGGGAGAAAAAGAAAAAGAAGGATTTGAAGAAATTTATCCAGACACAGTGGCTGCCTGTTCTACGAAACGCCCCCGGATGCTTGGAGGTGGAACTGTTGGATACCTACCAAGATAGAGCCGGTTATTGTATTTCAGAACTCTGGGAAAATAGAGAGGTCCATCTGCAAAGCACGGCGAAACTATGGCGTGAGACACACACGGCACTGATGCAAAAAGTTGGAGAATACGCCTCGATTGAATTTCTCTGGAATTGCACGGTTTTAGACGTCTAAGCATCGGATGTATTATGTTATCTACAGGAGCCTCAGACGAGATGCGTTCAACTTTGCTTCATAACATACAAGATGCTCAGGGAAATCAATGGAAACCTCCAACTGCTGAACACAAGAGCGCAATGACCGCTCTATCCCAACGTGTCCCGCTTTATGCGCGCGCACCAACGCGCATCGACCTTGCTGGCGGATGGACAGACCTGATTCCGTTCGCGCGGGAGAATGAAGGGGGAGTGGTCAACGCTGCGATTGATTTACACGTTTATGTTTGTCTCACTCCCGTGCCTGACTCGTGTGTCAGTCTCTACGCCGTGGATCTCAAAGAGTTCTTTCATCCGGTAGGGGTTTCGGCATCGCTGCACGGATTGAATCTACCGCAAGCGGTTCTATCTCGTTTGCGTCCTGATAGAGGCTGTCATCTTGTGACGTGGAGTGATGTTCCAAAGGGAAGTGGTCTGGGGGCATCCGGGGCCCTGGGAATCGCTCTTGCGAGTTTGCTCTCGATCTTCACGGAAAAGAGATTGCTGCGACACCAAATTGTTGACAGTGCCGCCGTCATTGAACAGGAAACAGGAATTCCGTGTGGGAAACAGGATCACTACGCCAGCCTACTCGGTGGGATAAATTTCTTGCGATGTCAAGGCGAATCGGTAGAGGCGACCTCCCTTCAACTGACTCAGGAAAGCCTTGAAGAACTTCACAGCTCTTTGCTACTTGTTTACACTGGGGAATCGCATTTTTCAGGCGATATTCTTCGGAATGTCGTTGACGCATATCAAGCAGGAAATCGAGGGACGCATGATGCCCTGAAAGCACTTCGTCGGATTGCCAATGAGATGAAACAGATGTTTCAGACTCGCAATCTCTGCGACTTCGGTCAACTGCTTGATGAGAACTGGCGTTTCCAAAAACAGTTACATCCTTCAATAAACACCGGACGTATTGATGAGTTGTTCAACATTGCGAAAGCAAATGGGTGTAGCGGTGGAAAAGCGTGTGGTGCGGGTGGTGGTGGATGTCTACTGTTTCACTGTAATCCAGATCGTGTTAAATCCACAAGAAACGCATTGGAAGGGGTTGGTGCGCGAGTGATTCCTTTCCGTTTTGATCTTCAAGGGCTTCGCACATGGTCGCCTCAATAGCGGTTTCAAAGAAAACCTCAGCCCTTATTTCGTCCCAATCTCACTTTTCTTGACGTTTTTTCCATATCTATCGTAATCTTGGCGGCACGGATCAATTGCGATACCGACGCAGTGGACTTTACACCCTCAAAACGTATCTCCGCAATGCGCGCCTCCAACTCCAAGAGTCCCTCACGCCTTACCTGAAAAATCAGCACATTCCTTGAGGCATATAACTGCCAGAGAAAAAGAACTGTACCGACACAACAGACCCCGCCTTGATATGTGTTATGGGAACGTCTAAAGTTTTTGACATTCACTTGTGCTTATGGGAGCACCTCGCCCCGATTTACCTGTAGATTAAGACGAGAGGATTCCCCAAAAATCCGCCTCATCCGTGTCATCCGCGTCAACTCGCGATTCGGACAAAAAATGCCCTATTTTGGGGATGAAATTTACTTGCAATCTTAACAGGTTTATAGTATAATTAATAGTGGAAAATTCCTATTTTTAGACCGAAATTCAACTTCCAATTGCGCCGAAATAGGAGAACCCCATGCAATCCCAAGAGGTTATTGAAGAACAGTACCGCGAAGCCGTGGATCTGCTTGTCGAAAAGGTTCAAAAGGATCCGTATGTTCTTGCCGCTATCGTGGCAGGCAGTTTCTCTTATGCCCAGGTATGGGAAAAATCCGATCTTGATGTGGAACTCATCGGCAGAGACGCGATTCGTCCGACGCAATCTTTCTTTTCGCTTGTTGAAAATGGTGTAAATATCCACGCCAACATAAGTCCACGTAGTGCTTTTAAGCAGACAATCGAGAGTGCACAACAGGGTTCCTTCATGCACTCCTATTTCTCACATAGCACGCTCCTCTTTTCGCACGATGCCTCTATCCAAGAGTGGTATGATAAGAACGCAAACCTTGACAACATCGGTGAGCGTGATAAACAGTTCCAACTGCTCAACGTCATTGCTAGCACACTGCCGAGTCTTGTCTATGCTGAGAAGCAGTTTTACGTCAACAAAGATTGCCTCACGTCGTTCCTATCGCTTTTGAATGTGGTGCAAGGGTTGGCACGGTTGGAGGTGCTTTTGAACAATGAGATTCCGGCGCGAGAGGTGATTCAACCCGCACTCCAGTACAACCCAGATTTCTTTAAACGTGTTTATGCGGATTTGATTAACTGTGAAAAGACAGAAACAGTCATTCAGGACGCCCTGGATGCAATTAATGCCTATCTTGATGAGCGACAGTTTATCTTCCAACCGATTTTTGATTATCTCTCTGAGCAGAAAGCACCGCGCACGAACACTGAATTGAATGCTGACTTGGGTCGTGGTTTGCATGTTAACAGTGAAGGTGTTCCCGAATTTGATGACGAACCCTTAGATTTAACCTGTCAGTGGCTGGTTTGGAAGGGGATTATCAGGCAAGTCGCCATGCCGATGAAACTTACAGCGAAAAGTCAGGTCCCTGTGGAGGAGCCAGCTTATTATTACGATGACACTGCAGGAGCAGGCGGTGCTCGCGATTCCTCTGACGATGATGCTGTAGGAGCGAGTTATACTCGCGATGCTTCTCAAGTGGACATGCACGCTCGAATTCATCATGCCTTGGACAATTTAACGGAGACACTCCAAGAGGACATGTACATCCTCGCCGCAGTTCTCACCAGTAACCTCGCCGAAGACAACGTTTGGGAGAAAACGACACCTTACATCACACTTATCCTGAGAGATGGAACAAGATTCAAACAGAAGGAGTATCAATTAATCGAAGAGGGTATTCCGTTCCGAGTTCAACTCCACACCAGAAGCGACTATAGAAAGTTGTTGGATGGGACACTACAAGGGAGTTCACTGCATTCGATTCTCGCGGAAAGCCGCGTTCTTTTTTCCAAGGACAGTCTCTTTTCTGTTGATGGCAATGCCAATTTCCGGGTCGGTGATTCTTCCTATCTACAGGTTGGTGAACGGGATAAACACTCTCAACTTCTCAACGCCGGAGCCAATGTGACAGCCATACTCGCAAAAGCCGAAAAGTGGTTCCACCTCAAGCGCGATATGGATTACACGTTTCTCTATCTGACTTATGCTGTCAGAGAATTGGCGCGCATTGAAGTTCTCATGCACAATGAAACACCGAGACGTAAGGTTATCTATCAAGCCCTCGCGCACAACCCGTCCTTTTTCAACGCTGTTTTTACGGATCTGATCGACAAACAGAAGGACGAGGCGATGCTTCGCGATGCCCTTGAGCGGATTGATGTGTATTTAGAGGAGAATCTACGGACACTGTTCAAGCCGTTGCTCGATTTCTTAGAGGAATCGGGTGAGGAACGCACGATAACCGACATCTATACCCACTTCGGTAGCCGTCAACTCGCCTTTGAAATGGCGTGTGAGTGGCTTGCGCAGAAAGAGGTTATTGAGCAGTTCTCAGCACCTGTTCGTTTGACAAAGGACAGCCAAACTTCCGTAGAGGAACCCGCATATTATTTCGATGCAAATAATCCGTTTCTGTTTGACATGTAAAAACGTTACATCAAATTAAAGATTAGCTGAGTCATATAGCAATGCAATAACGGCGCATTGCGGATTTCGCAAGACACCTGTTCTTTGCCCAAGTGGGCTCATCGCTCACTCGGTGCCAAATTAAAAAATAGGAGGAATACATGAGACAGACGGTCGCCGTTAAAGGCGCGCGAGAAAATAATCTACAGAACATTGAAGTTGAGATTCCACGAGACCAACTCGTCGTTGTCACAGGTATCAGCGGTTCCGGTAAATCTTCATTGGCGTTTGATACCGTCTATGCCGAAGGGCAACGTCGATTCTTGGAGTCGATGTCCACGTACGCCAAACGCTTTATTACACAACTCAAAAAACCGGATGTCGATTTCGTTGATGGGTTGTCCCCTGTCGTTTCTATCGAACAGAAAACGATCACGATGAATCCGCGCTCCACCGTCGGCACGATGACCGATTTGCAGGACTTCCTCCGTATGCTCTTCGCGACAATCGGTGTTGCGCACTGTCCATATTGTGAAGGTGAAATCCCGATCCGTTCGCATTATCAAATCTTGGAACGGATGCTCTCGATGCCAGAAGGCACCGAGGTTGAAATTCACGCCCCAGTCTTCAAAATCTACGGCGAAGATTATGACTATCTCTTTGACGATATCCGTACCAAAGGGTGTAGACACGTCAGAATTGACGGGGTTGAACACGACATCAGCGAAGAAATTGAACTCGATCCGGATCAGGAATATGACATCCAAGTTATCGTTGACAAATTCTTTGTTAAAAAAGATATTGACAAACAGGTGCTCGCTTCTCTTGAGCATGCCATGCTCGTTGGCGAAGGATTCATGCGTTTCGATGTGCAATTCCCAGAGGATGCCGAAGCTGACGCAATAGAGTTATTGGAAGGTTTCGGATGTCCCAAGCACGGAGTGCTCATGGCTGAGTTGGGACCGCATCACTTTACCTTTAATGAACCGACTGGCGCGTGTGTAACTTGTTCTGGACTGGGTACCTATTTGCAGGTGCATCCGAACCTACTCGTTCCTGATAAGAGTCGAAGTATTGCCGATGGAGCGTTTGTCCACCAAGCCTTTAACTACGATCCCGATAGGTGGGATGGTAGGACAATGTACAGTCTCGCGGAACACTACGGGTTCGATCTGAACGTTCCTTTTGCAGACCTTCCAGAAAAGATTATTGATATCCTCTATCACGGCACACACGGCGAAGAATTCCCTATCCTGCAACCAGCAGGGGCACGACCTGTTGAGAGACGCCACCTCGGTCGGAAGATCCGTTTTGATGGGATTATCACTCGGATTGACAGGCATTATCGGCGTTACCGAAAACAGGGCGAGGCACACTCTGGGATGGAAGAGTATCTCCGAAAAGTAATGGTAGAGCGCACCTGTCCGGACTGCCACGGAACTAAACTCAAGCGACAACGACTTCTCGTTACTATTGAGGGTCAAACAATTCATGATGTCGGTGAACTGCACTTTGAAGAATTACGGGATTTCTTGCTGACTATCACGGATATTCCAGAGAAGCAGCGGGAAGCAGGCAACCGGGTTATCAAAGAACTGGTCACTCGGATTAACCTCCTACTCGGCATCGGATTGGATTACCTAAACCTCAATCGCCGTTCTGCGACACTTTCTGGGGGTGAATCGCAACGCATCCGTCTCTCCACACAAATCGGCTCTGGGTTGATGGGAATGCTCTATGTCCTTGATGAACCGAGTATCGGTTTGCATCCAAAAGACAATGTCAAGATGATAGAGACCCTACGGAAGTTACGGGACATCGGGAACACCGTTATTGTTGTTGAACACGATGAGAGCACAATTCGCGCCGCCGATCATATCATTGAACTTGGACCCGGACCGGGTATCCACGGTGGGGAGATAGTTGTTCAAGGTGAACTCAAAACGATTCTGGATTGCCCGGAATCTCTGACGGGACTCTATATGAGTGGAAAGCGCGAGATCCCACTTCCCGAACAGCGTCGTAACTTAAATGGGACCTTCTTGAGTATTACGGGTGCCAGTGAAAACAATCTAAGAAACATTGACGTTGATTTTCCGCTCGGTGTGCTTATCTGCATCACGGGGGCATCTGGCTCCGGTAAGAGCACGCTCGTCAACGAGATTCTCTACAAGAAGCTTCATTCTCTCTACCACGACAGTCGGACGCTCTATGGCGCACACGATGAGCTTGAAGGGCACCAGCACCTGAATGACGTTATTAACATCGATCAGTCTCCTATTGGGCGTTCACCTCGTTCCAATCCTGCCACCTATATCGGATTTTACGATAATATTCGCAAGCTTTTCGCCAGTACCCCACTCGCGCTTTCGAGGGGCTATACCGCTTCTCGATTCAGTTTCAACGTCAAAGGTGGTCGGTGTGAAGAATGCCACGGCGAAGGCACTATCACCACTAAACTCCACTTTATGCCGGATGTTGAAGTCGTTTGTCCGACCTGTAAAGGCGCACGCTATAATGAGGATACGCTTGATGTTACCTACAACGGGAAGAATATCTCCGAGATTCTCAATATGTCAATTGAGGAAGGCGTTGAGTTCTTTGCCGATCAGCGGTTGATTCATCATAAATTGAATGTACTTTACCAACTCGGTATGGGGTATCTCCAGATAGGGCACCCTGCGACGATCCTCTCTGGCGGTGAAGCACAACGGGTAAAATTGGCAAGTGAGCTTGGCAAAATCAAGCGCGGCAAACATAATCTCTATATCTTAGATGAACCGACCACAGGACTCCACATCGCAGACGTGCAGAAACTCTTGGACAGTCTCAATCGTCTTGTTGATAGTGGACATACAGTCGTTGTGATTGAGCATCATCTCGATGTCATTAAAACCGCCGATCATGTCATTGATCTCGGTCCAGAGGGCGGACATAAGGGTGGAGATGTGTTGGCGCAAGGTACACCCGAAGAGATTGCGAAGGTCAAAGTCTCTTACACAGGGCAGTTCTTGAAGGAATACCTCATCTAAACGTGTTGGAGCGCGGTTGCAATATTGTATGAGTGATAGATCCATGTCCACAGACTTGGGTCTATCACCCTCTAAATTCTGCTAAAAATTCCTTGTTTTTTGTTGACATTCCGCGCAATCTGTGATACAATGGTCGAGGCATCAATCGAAAACCGACACAAAAAAGGGGACTGTCATGACGATAGAAATACTCTATGAATTAATGAAGCAAGGGTTTGAACAAGTTAACACTCAGTTTGAACAAGTTAACACAAGGCTTGACCGCATTGATACTCGGCTGGATGACATTGATGCCCGGCTTCGCGATGTTGAAACGGATGTTGCTGAAATTAAAGGCAGGCGATTGGCATTCAAAGAATGGATACCGATCGGTTGTGCTGTTATTGCCGTGATTGTCTCGATTATTGCTTTGGTGAAATAAGAACCTTTCTATTGTATACCCGCGTGCCCGCATCTCACCTAAAAATTCCCCTTGCAAAATTAACCCAAATCGTGTATACTTTATAGCATAAAATTGGGGATTCTAACACGCGACTTACGAGTACATATTACAAAGTGCGCTTTCCCCGAATACGACGAGGCGAGGGGTAACCATTGATCGATAACCTATTAAGTTCCTTAAATGATGTTCAGCGCGAAGCAGTCCAACACACCGAAGGACCGCTCCTCATCTTATCCGGTGCCGGCAGCGGAAAAACGCGCGTCATCACACACCGCATCGCCTATCTCCTCGAACATCACGATGTCTCTCCCTACCATATCCTCGCTGTAACCTTTACGAACAAAGCGGCAAAGGAGATGAAAGATCGGCTGGATGTGCTTGTTGAAGGCAGTGTGAGCCAAGATCTCTGGGTGTCAACCTTCCACTCGACCTGTGCTCGCATACTCCGCCGAGATATTGAGAAATTGGGCAGGGAGGCTGAGACTGAAAGCGTCCTCAGATCCAAAGACCGCGCCTACACCCGCGACTTCACTATCTTCGATACAGGTGAGCAAGCCACGCTCGTCAAAGACGTGCTCCGGCAACTTAACTATAGTGACAAACAGTACAATCCGCGCGCCATCCTCAGCCACATTAGTCGTGCGAAAAATGAATCTATATCACCGGAGACCTACCAGAATACAGCGGATGGCTATTTTGAGCGAGTCGTTGCAGAGGTCTATGCGCTCTATCAAGATGCTTTGCGTATGAACAACTCTCTTGATTTCGATGATTTGCTACTTTTCACAGTGGAGCTCCTGAATGAAAATCTCGAGGTCCGCCAATTTTATCAGAACAAATTTGAATATATCCTCGTTGATGAGTATCAGGATACGAATCGGTGTCAATATGAGTTAGTGAACTTATTGGCTAGCGAGAAGCAAAACATCTGTGTCGTCGGGGACGATGACCAGTCCATTTATGCCTTCCGTGGTGCGGACATCAGAAATATCCTTGATTTTGAACAGGATTATCCGAACACACGTGTCCTCCGTTTGGAGCAGAACTATCGTTCCACCCAAAACATCTTAGATGCCGCATGGGGGGTTGTGCACAACAATAGGGACCGGAAAGCGAAAAAACTCTGGACAGAAAACGATCTTGGCGAACTCGTTACCTGCTACGAGGCGATGGACGAAAACGACGAGGCGGGTTACGTCGGCACACAAATTGAGGATTGGCACGGCGAAGGTGTAGATTACAAAGACTTTGCCGTCTTTTACCGGACTAACGCCCAATCCCGAATCTTTGAAGAGGCATTCCGCGCCGCAAACATCCCGTATCAGATTGTCGGGGGTGTCGGTTTCTATGATCGGATGGAGATCAAAGATCTCCTTGCCTACCTCCGTGTGGTGTGCAATCCGAATGACTCTATGAGTGTTCGACGTATCATCAACGTGCCAAGTCGTGGCATCGGTGCGACAACGCTTGATCGACTCATCAATTTTGCAACACAGGAAGGGATTCCTCTCTTTCAAGCTATCCAGCGTGTCGATGAAATTACCACCATTAACCGTGGTATCCAAGCGAAAGTGAAACGTTTTACCAAAATTTTTGATGATTTCGCTGCCTCCATGCTACCCGCTGATGCGCTTGACTATGTGCTGAAAGTCACTGGCTACCTGAAAAATTTAGAGGTTCAGAAAACGATTGAAGCGCAGAACCGCGTTGAAAACATTGAGGAATTGATTAACGCCGTTATCGAATATGAACAGAATACATCCGAACCGACCCTTTCAGATTATTTAGAGAACGTGGCACTCACGGCGGATATAGATGCTATGGAGACCGACACCACCGATATGGTTACATTGATGACCTTGCACAGTGCGAAAGGTTTGGAGTTCCCGTTTGTTTTCATTGTCGGTATGGAAGAGGGGTATCTACCGCATCAACGTTCCCTTGATACGCAAGCGGAGTTGGAGGAGGAACGGCGACTCTGTTACGTCGGGATCACACGAGCCATGGAGCAGTTATATCTCTCACATGCAAGTTCGCGGAGAACGTTTCGAGAGACAGAGTATCGCGTGCAATCTCGTTTTGTCTCTGAAATTCCGGAGCATCTCATCAAGCATGTGGATCGGTACCGATCTCCCTTCCGTCAATCGGGGAGTCCGTATGAAATAGTTTCTGAAGACACGGTGGATTACTACGTCGGTCAGGTTGTTCATCATCCGCAATTTGGGAGAGGTAAAATAACGAAAATCAATGGTGCAGGGCAGGTCACCGTTCGTTTTGGTCGTGCTGGGACAAAACGACTCGCGGCTGCATTCACGCCACTCTCAATAGTGTCTGATTAATCAAAGGATAGAATACGAAAAAATGGCAACGATTACTACCGAAGGTATACGCCATGTCGCAAATTTGGCGCGCCTTGAATTTAATGAGGAAGAAACGGAGCATTTTACCGAGCAACTTACTCGCATTTTGGACTATATCGGGAAGTTGAATGAACTCGAGACAGATGATGTGCTGCCGACATCGCACATCCATCCGCATCAAGTTTTTATCATGGGTTCAGAAACTGAGGCATCTCATGTTGCTAAACCGGATGTTGTCAAACCCTCATATCCACGCGAAGAAGTGCTCGCGAATGCTCCTGAAGCTGAAGAGGGATACTTCGGTGTTCCCAGAGTGGTTGATCGCAGCCACTAATCCGAAAATAAGGAAAACTGAATGTCGTTTTGTGAATTGACGGCACACGTCCTGCATGAAAAACTCAAAGCACGTGAGATCACGGCTGCGGAACTCACCGAATCTGTCTATGCACGTATCGCTGAGGTGGAACCTCACGTCAAGGGTTACCTGACGCTAACAAAGGATCTTGCCTTGGAGCAGGCGAGTCGTGCCGATGACGGATTTCAGAACGGGGACGATATGCCGCCTCTATCTGGCATCCCGATTGCAATTAAAGATGTGATATGCACGCAGGGGGTCCGCACAACGTGTGCCTCTAAGATCCTTGAGACCTTTGTACCACCCTACGACGCGACCGTCATGACGAAACTCCATGAGCAAGGTATTGTTATGCTCGGTAAGACGAACATGGATGAGTTTGCCATGGGATCCTCTACAGAAAACTCGGCGTATCAGATTACACACAACCCGTGGGATTTGGACACGATCCCCGGCGGTTCCAGCGGTGGTTCTGCCGCTGTTGTATCTGCAGATACTGCTATCTGTTCGCTGGGTTCGGATACGGGTGGTTCGATCCGTCAACCCGCGGCACTCTGTGGTGTTGTTGGGATGAAGCCGACGTATGGGCGTGTCTCGCGTTACGGTTTAGTCGCATTCGCCTCCTCACTTGATCAGATCGGTCCATTTACCAAAGATGTCACCGATTGTGCATTGATACTCAATGCCATTTGTGGGAGCGATGCCATGGATGCCACTTCTGTTGATATGCCCGTACCTGATTTCACGCAGAGTCTGATTAACGACGTGAAGGGCTTAAAAATCGGTATCCCCAAAGAGTATTTCACACCGGCGTTAGATCCAGAAATTGCCGATCGGGTACACACTGCCACCGCTGTCCTTGAATCCCTCGGTGCTACGGTTGAGGAAATTTCTTTGCCGCATACGGAATATGCCATTGCGACGTACTATATTATCGCTCCCGCTGAAGCGAGCGCGAACCTCGCAAGGTACGATGGGGTCCGCTACGGATATCGGAAGGAAAATCCGGAGGATCTGATTGATATGTATAAAACGACGCGGAGTGAAGGATTCGGTGAGGAGGTGAAGCGTCGGATTATGATTGGTACCTTCGCACTGAGTGCGGGTTATCAAGACGCATATTATCGAAAGGCACAAAAAGTTCGGACGCTCATCAAATCCGATTTCGATGCCGCATTTGAGAAGGTTGACGTTATTGCAACACCGACTTCGCCGACACCTGCATTCAAAATAGGTGAACGGACTGCGGATCCGTTGCAAATGTATCTGTCCGATGTGATGACAACGCCTGCGAGTCATGCCGGGTTGCCCGGCATCTCTGTACCGTGCGGTTTTGTGGAGAACGGGTTACCGGTCGGGTTACAACTGCTCGGTGCGCCTTTTGCTGAAGAAAAAGTGCTGCGCGTTGCTTATACCTTTGAGCAGAACACGGATCACCACCGACGGAAACCGCAGATCGGAACTTAAGGAATGGTTTTGTGATGAACGCTTTAACAGCACCACTCGGCGGACTCCTCGGCGCGGCAATAGGCGGCGTACTTTGGGCAAAATATATCCAGTGGACAGGGCACACTGCTGGTTTTATCGCTATCGGTATTGGTATATTCACAGGAGCAGGGATGCTCTTGACAAGCAGCCGATGCTTTGAACGTGATGCGAGAACGATGTGGCGCGTTATCAGTGCTGCCGCTGCATCTTTCGCGATACTCGGTATCTTTATTGGGAAATACTTGGACGTTCAGTGGAATGCGGTTGCCCAAATCGCCGAACAACTGAGCCAAGAACATAATATATCAATAGAGCAAGCCATGCCAATCGCGAAAACGGTGTTTAAGGGGCAGTCTGTGTGGGAACTCATGCAGACACGGATGAGTCGTATTGATCTGCTTTATGGTGCTGCCGCCGCCTTTATCGCTTTTCGGATTCCGAGTATCCAAAGGCTACGAGACTACTTTTATTAACCATGACTTACGCAAACAGGCGATAAATCCCCTTACTACCAACTGAAGCCTCTTGTAAGTACATGACTTTCTCAAAAAAGCACGGTTCGTAGTCGCGCATAGCGCAAGTCGCGTGTGGACTTGCGGGACAATGCGCATGGCGTAAGTCCTATTAACGAACGCGCGTAGCCCGTAATGTAATGGAGGGTTTTTGCTTGGGGTGTTTTTGCTGGGGCGTTTCCCTTGCTTGGGTGTTTCCTCAATTTCCCCTAGGTCTACGGAAAGTCCCGTTAGATACTGATTCTACCTTAGCGAACCGCAAGGAATAATTAAAAAAGGAAATAAAAAATGAAATTTTTAACGATAGATTTTGGAAACCCGCGAACTTCCTCCAAAACCTGTTTTCACATCTTATTATCAATATTTCTTATTTGCACACTTCTACCACTCGGTTGGAGTTCAGAGGAAACCGGCAAAACCGCCGATGATGAATTGGTAGAAAACCTCGCGCTTTTCTCAGAAATCCTTGCTTATATCAAACAAGCACATCTTGAGGCACCGAATGCTAAGGAACTCGTAGAGGGTGCTATCAATGGCGCGCTTCGCAAATTAGACCCATATAGTCAATACATTCCAGACTACGCCGCCTTTCGAACCCAAAACCGTGGTAACTACGGTGGACTCGGAATGATGATCGGGATTCGGGAGGATATGTTGACTGTGGTTACGCCTTTTAAAGGGAGTCCCGCTGCTTTGGCGGGTTTGCAAAGCGGGGATGTTATTAGTCATATTGAAGGTGAATCAACGGCTGTAATGACCTTGAACGAGGCGGTCGATCAGTTGCGTGGTGAACCGGGAACTCCAGTTTCCATTACGGTCGTACGTCAGAACGATAGCCGTCCCTTTGAGGTTACTGTCACGCGTGAAGTCATTCGGATTCCGAGCGTTGAGCAGAATCTGATTGGAAATAATATCGGCTATATCAAAATCAATCAATTTCTGGATACCACAGCCAACGATGTAGATAATGCTTTGTTGGACTTCAAGGCACAGAATGTCCGTGGTGTTATTCTCGACCTCCGCTCAAATCCTGGAGGGTTGCTCACTTCAGCTGTTGATATCGCGAGCGACTTCCTCACACCCGATCAGCTTGTTGTTTACAGTAAAGGAATTGAGGCGCGTGAGGACTTCAAGTCGAAAGGGGAAAAAAGGGAGTACTTTCCTTTGATTGTACTCGTTGATGGTGGGAGCGCGAGTGCTTCTGAGATCGTCGCCGGGGCTATCAAAGACCACGGACGCGGACTTGTCATGGGTAACAAAACCTTCGGAAAAGCATCCGTTCAACGTGTGTTTCCACTTAGCAATGCCAAATCTGCTGTGAAATTAACCGTGGCGCGTTACTTTACACCAAACGGGGTCGATATCGACAAGGTCGGCATTATTCCAGATGTTGAGTCTGCATGGTTCAGCCGATCTGAACGGCAGATGCAGTTGAAACTCCGCGATAACGAGAAACTCAAAACCTTTATAGATGAGAATGGCGATGACGTGTTGGGACAACTCGCGACCGCTGAGCACGCATCGCGCGATGACCGCCACGCCGCAAAACTCCTGCGGAGTTATCAGCGTTTGAGTGATGCGTTGACTGAAGAACAGATTGTTCTCAGCGATATCGGCATTAAATACGCACTTGCCCAAATTACAGAAAACGACCGTGATGAACTGGAGCACGATCCCCAAATCGTTGCCGCTATGGAGCAATTGAAAGTGCTCGAACTCTTCGCAGTGGAGAACTAAGGAGAAAATACAATGGAAACCGATGTTAGTCAAAGTGGCTCGCTACCGAACTACGTTAATAATATATGGCAACAATCCGAGGCGACTGAACTGATCGACGTTACAAATCCCGCGACTGGGGAAGTCCTCACCCAAGTACCGCTTTCACCCGCGGAAGAGGTACATCAAGCCGCTACAGCCGCCGCTGAGGCACTCCATGAATGGCGCCGGACACCACCCGTCGAACGGATTCAGTACCTCTTTGCCTTGAAGAATCTTTTAGAGGAAAATTTGGAGGATATCGCCAGAACCATTACGCTGGAGTGCGGTAAGACGCTTGACGAGGCAAAGGGCGAAATGCGGCGTGCGATCGAGAATGTTGAGGTCGCCTGTGGTATCCCGACACTCATGCAAGGCACGAATTTGGAGGATATTGCTACCGGGATTGACGAGTTTATGATTCGCCAACCTGTTGGTGTGTGTGCTGTAATCGCACCTTTCAATTTTCCGGGGATGATTACTTTCTGGTTTCTGCCCTATGCCATTGCCTGTGGTAACACTTACATCGTGAAACCTTCCGAAAAAGTACCCATCACGATGCAAAAGATATTTCAATTACTGGAACAGACAGGACTGCCTAAAGGCGTTGTCAACCTTGTGAATGGTGGCAGAGAGACTGTGGACGCACTCTTAACGCATCCAGATATTCGAGGGGTTAGTTTCGTCGGAGCGACTGCGACGGCTAAAGAAATCTACGCAAAAGCTGCTGCAAACGGCAAACGCGTCCAGTGTCAAGGTGGCGCGAAAAATCCGCTGATTGTTCTTCCTGATGCGGATCCGCAATTTACTGTCAACGCTACAGCCGAGAGTGCCTTCGGATGTGCTGGGCAACGGTGTCTCGCGGCATCTCTCACCCTCACTGTTGGCGAGGCACGCGACTGGTTCACAGAAGCCATCGCCGACACCGCCACTGATCGGGTCGTCGGAAATGGATTGGAAGAAGGGGTCGAAATGGGACCCGTCATCACCTCCGAGAGCAGAAGCCGAATTGAAAATCTTATTCAAGCGGGGGCTGATGAGGGCGCGCAGCTACTTGTTGATGGCAGGTATCCGAGCATTCCCGGTGGTGAAAGTGGCAACTTCCTTCGTCCGACAGTCCTCAATGGCCTTAACCCACAGGGTGATATTGCCAGAACCGAAATCTTCGGACCGGTTTTAGGACTTATCCATGTCGAAACGATTGACGATGCAATCGGGCTCATCAATAGTGGGCGTTATGGCAACATGGCGTGTCTCTTTACGAGTAGTGGGGCATCTGCCCGTCAATTCCGATATGAAGCGGAGATCGGTAATATTGGCATTAACATCGGTGTTGCCGCGCCGATGGCGTTCTTCCCTTTCAGAAGGATAGTTTCTTCGGAGATCTCCACGGTCAGAGTTGGGATGCTGTGGACTCTTCACGCAGAAGAAGGTCGTCGTTGAACGTTGGGCGTAACCTTCGTATTCTTTGCTGACTCTCTCCAACAAGGTAGGTGCGGTTTTTAACCGCACCTATAGACCTCGTTCCTGACTCACCCAATTGGTTTTTATTTTCATTTAATTTCGTCCCACTCTGTGCAAAAAAAGAGGTCGGGCGAACACGCCCGACCCGGATTGATAATGAACGAATCTTAACGGCTCCGACGGGTTTCTCGCTGGTCACGACGGAATTGATTGGCGCGTTTCTTTGCTTCTGTGTGCCGCTTCTTCGTCAGTTCCGTCAGTTTCGTCATCTGCTCTTCCGTCAAAATCTCCTTGAGACTCGCGTAGAATTTTGTCTGCGTCTCCTTGACGCTCTCACGGAGTTTCTTCACTGCAGCCCGTTTCTCATCGGAGTCACGCGCCTCTTTTATCTGTTTCTGCAGCGTTTCACGGGTTTGCTGATAGATCGGATGCACCTTTGCTAACGTCTCTGTGTCAACTTCCACACCGAAAGTCAAATCTATCCAAGAGTTATTGAGAGCGGCAACGGGGTTTACCGTCGCTATTCTGCCACGAGCCGCACGAGCATTGTCATTGCGGTATTGTCTTTTGTTGTGAACCTCTCGATGTGCTGCAGCCGTATTTTCAAAAACGAACATTCCGACCATTGCGATTGTTGCGATTGCGCTGAGTACAAACCATTTCTTTTTCATTTTTCTTTCTCCTATTCGATTTATAATTTTGTGAATGCCCAATTATCTTTTTAGGAAAGGCATTTACTTTTTGGTTTTGCTTATTTAGTCAGATCTGTTCAGAAAAGGTTCGTTTTTTTATAGACTTACGCACTGTAGCATAAACTGTCAGTTTGTGCTATGTAGGGGATCGCTAACTCACACTTGCGTCTACCGGTGCTACCATCGTAATAGACGGAATACCTCATTTTGCGTAAGTCCTGTTTTTAATTTATTTTCCACGGAGGGTTATATGATGGCGCGTTGACGAAGCGATGCATCCCTAATTCCAATTCGATTTGTGTGTAAGGTGGTAAGTGGACGTGAAGATGTGTTCCGTTGATCGAGACGCTGTGCCTGTTCTGACCGTTTTTGACGCTGACTGACGTGAAATTGTGTTCACCCATCGATCCCGCTTGCACGATGACGTCTCGCGGTGCTGTGGTGTTGAGGTTCACCAGTTGCAGTTCAGTGGTCTCTGCAGTTATTTGGGTAACCAACGCGCCGACATCGGGTGGAAGTCCGGGACGTTTCTGTTGTCCGTCGAAGTGCCGCACCCGTGTCACGAGCAAGCCGCCGTTGTAATGCGGCAACGGACCGCCACACGTGAGTTGAACAAGTCCTTCACAGGTAATTGGATTCCGTCGTTGAAAATAAGCGTCTCCATAGTTCGCTGGGTCTTCGTCATCGTCAGCCATGAAAGCGAGACGTGCCTCGACTTGGGAGAGATTGTGGTTGAGGATTGTTTCTGGGTATTCGGGATATTCGCCTCGCATATAGGCAAGCCACCCGCCGTCGTGTCCGCCGCTGTCCTTGATATGGTGCCATGCGTTGATGTCGAATTTTGAGCCTGTCCTTTTGGCGATTTTCTTTGCCCGTTCCTGATCCCTCGGTTCCATTGACAGTGCCCATAAATGCGCGACATCCGACGGATGCATCGGCATAAATTCAAACCAGCCGTCCACTTGCAAAGCCGTGCCGTCTTCATTTGTAATCGGATATTGCAACCAAAGCCCCGGCACATAGTTGACTTTACCCGGGTCGCCGTACTTCTGTGGGACGTAAAGTTGATCGTTCTTCTCAATACCCCTTTCGATCAAAACGTCAATCTGCGAGCGCGGAAAGTCGAGATATGCCGTGTCTCGCCAGAGCAACATGGCATTTTGTGCCGCAATGCCTATCGCCTGTCCAACGCTATGCCATCCGTGGGGCCAACTCCAGCCGTAGTAAGAGCCGTACCACTTGCCGTCTATATGTTCTCCGATCTTTCCTGATAGCCCGACGTTATCTGGGACAATACCGCCGTTTTCTTCTGTACGTTCTATCCATGCGTCAACGTATTCCCGAACCCATACCTTGTATTTCTCTTCGCCAGTCAGTAGGTAGGCATTCGTCGCGAGAGTGGTTGCCGCGAGGTTGACGACAGTGTCTCCGACTCCCTGACGTTCATGGTTGATCCTTCCGATACGCTCACGCAACGCTTCATTTTCCCTAACGGCTTCATGGCTCGTGCCACCGGGAATATCGTAAAACGGCATATTATAACCGTCCCAAGGGAAGTATGGATGTCCAGTGAAAGCCCAGAATGCGGGTCCCTTACTTCCGTTCATAGCGCATTTGATAATTTTGTGCTGTGTGTCATAGTTCTGTGCATCCGGGTCTTCGTTCATGAAGAATCCTGCAAACCGTTTTGCGCGTTCGATGTGCTTCGGGTTTGAGGGATCCGCCATACAGAGCATGTAAAAGAGGTAGTTCCCTTCGCCTTGATGAAACCAATCGTAGCCGGGTTGGTATTCTTTGACCACCATCGGATAATCGTGACCCGTCCCGTATCGCTCCATATCTTTTGTGATGACATCGAACTCCGTATCTGCATCAGTCAGGAACCGCGCGTCGCCACCGAGCATATAAAAAAGAGACCAGTTATGGAAACTCTCGTAGGCATCGTCCAGTCCGTCGATACTCTGAAAATCTGGATGTGTGGGCCAGAAAAGTGTTCCATCCGGACGCGTATATTTCTCCATGACTTCTGGTCCTACGACGTTCATTTTCTCAATGAGTTGGCGTTCCAGCACAGCCCATGTTGGCGGTGTTTGGATATAGGTCTGCGCTTCAATCTTTGGGAACATGATTTATACCCCTTGTGTTTGGATTGCGTTTGGTTGTAGTATATCATATCTTCGTATGTTCGTGAAATTTCTGTTTTTATTCAACCAGAGACCTCCAGTTCTCCTGTAGGAGGAGGGAAACGCCCAAGCAAAAACACTCCGATTCCCGACTCTTACAAACCCTTCCCCGCTGGCGAGGTTTCTAACCTCGCCTTCTGGCTGCTGATAGCCATTCTGTAGGAGCGAGCTCCAGCTCGCGATTGATCCTATAGAATCAGCAGAACACTGAAGGTTGAGTGGCTCTAATCATGGTTAGGTTTTCCTTGACATCTGACTCCGTATCGTGATATGCTAATTCAATAAAGTAGACCCATTTAGATTATGTTAACTTATACCATTTCTGATTGAAATTGTAGCATAAACTGTTAGTTTGTGCCTGCTTGTCGTATAGACTGTGAGTCTGTGCACTCAGGTGTGGTTAATGCGATATAAACTTTTAGAAATGGTATTACGATCAATAAAAATCACCGAACAGCGTCTGGATATACGTGTGCAGACCAATTTGTCATTTCCGAGTTGAAAATCCGTCTACATGGTTACAAGAGGTGAATTCAGATGAACGTCTTAGAGATGACAAATCTTGAGATTTACGAGGCGGCTATTACAGAACTGACGACGCAGTTAGGAACCGCGTATACTGCAAAGTTTCTCCAGCAGTGTAAACCCAACGAGTACGATTATTCTATTGAACGGCACAAATTGTTGGCGGATCAACCTGATATTGACACGATTGTAGCGCGTATCCGACGGAGAGAAGCAGAGCGAAAAGAGGAAAAACGTATCAAAGCTGAGAGAGTTACCGCATGGCGAAACGGTTCGTTAGAACTCACAGATATTGAAATCTATGAACTCGCGCTTAAAATCCTTATAGACAAATTTGAGGTCTATGGCTTTATACAGTTTTTTCAAGAGCATTTCAAACACCTTAACAGCGATCAACCGATTAACCAGCCGCACCCCCATTCAGATAAAGATGTTCGTTTGGGACGGACCGAACAGATGCCAACACCCGAACCGCACGATTAGCGGATCAAATATAGTGTTTTGTCAACCTTTGGGCAACTCTTGAAAATTTATCTTGATACTTGTTGTTTGAGCCGTTTTTTTGATGATCAAGCACAAACTCGAATCCGACAAGAAACTGAAGTTATCAGATTGATCATTTCTCAGTTTCGTACAGGGCTTTGGGATTGGATCTCCAGTGATGCTTTAACGAATGAGGTAGAGCGAATCCAAGACTTAAACCAACGTCTCCAAATTAAAGATTGGCTAACTGACGCTCACCAGACTGTTTCCATTGGTGCGAGTGAAATATCAAGAGGAGAACGGCTGGAGGAGTTGGGGTTTAGCGGATTGGATGCTTTGCATCTTGCATGCGCTGAAAACGGCACTGCGGATGTTTTCCTGACAACAGATGATGGACTACTCAAAAGGGCGAAACGCGATAACTCACATCTTCGCGTCCGAGTCGAAAATCCTTATGCATGGTTCCAAGAGGTGACACAGAATGAACGCACTGGAAATGACAGATAGTGAACTTTATGAAATGGGGCTTAAAGTCCTTACCGATAAACTCGGTACCTCTGAGGTGCCGCGGTTCATTCGGCAGTGCCAACCTGGTAAAGGTAATTACTCTGTCGATCGGCATAAGTTGTTAACGAATCAACCTAATATTGACACGATTGTCAAGCGGATCCAAGACGGGCGTGCGGCAAGGGAAGCAGAGGAACGCGCGCGTGCCAAAAGATTCGCTATGCCCCAAAACGAAATCCGAAAGATGACGGATGTTGAGATTTATGAGATAGGCAGTCAAGTTCTTGTTGATGAACTTGGGGTTGCTGGGTCGATGCGGTTTATTGGGCAATGCCAAGAACTGAATGGTGGTTCCTCTCGGGACCTGATTAAAAGTAGGGAAGAGGCTAAAGAGAACATTAAACTTTACACGGCAAGCCTGACCTTCAATCCGAAAATAGTCGAGGACTACATTAGGCGCGGTAATGCCTACAGTTATATTGGCGAACATGACAAAGCCATTACCGACTATGACCATGCAATAAAGCTCAAACCTAAATACGCCAAAGCATATTACCATCGCGGTGCCGCTTACGGCGAAAAGCGCGAGTATAACAAAGCCATAAAGGATTATAACCAAGTCATAAAATACGATCCCTATTATGCGGAAGCCTATAGTGCTCGTGGCGAAGTTTGGTTACACCTAAAAAAGTGGGAAAAAGCGAAATCGGACCTAACTTTTGCAAGGAACGTAGGAGTGGATATTGTTGCTTTATTTCATAACGGCTATGAAAGCATTGAAGACTTTGAGCAGAAAAATGGTGTTCAGGTACCAGAAGATTTGGCGGCGATGTTGAAACAACAATAGAACCTACATTTTGATTTACCGATTCTGAATTCGCGGTATTTTTGTTTTCGCATCCATCACGTCATGGATTTCTTAATTTCCGAATTTCTTGAAAAAAAGTAGACAATGAAACAAAACGAATTTCCCCCTGGTTGGGATGAGAAACGCGTGCAAAGCGTCATCGATTATTACGAAAATCAGACGGAGGACGAAGCCGTTGCTGAGGATGAGGCTGCATCCCAGAATGAATTCAGCATGCTGATGGAAGTTCTTATGGAATTGGGACCGGACGTATGCGGGTGGATCCTTGAAGTTTTAGTTGATAGTCAGTAGCGTTAATGAAACCGTTTATAGGGATGGGTTTCGCCAATAATGTTGCTCACAATAAACCAATCTACAATTACAAAGGCAACCGCATAAATATGCCAAATCAAAGCGACCTCAGCAAGGTTCTAGAAAAGATTCAAGAGATAGTAGAAAGATCTGCTGATGGAGACTACATCTACCGCGGGGAAGCTCAGTATTATCTGAAAGTTTCCTCAGGATTATATCGCCAATATGGTGCGGATTTTGGAATAGAGGACGACGATATTGAAGTCATTCAAAAAACACTTGTTGTAGAAATGGCTAAAGCGTATCTGCACCAAGCGAATGAGTTGGAAGTTCTAACTGAACTCCAACATTATGGTGGTAAAACTAATCTGATTGACTTTACAACCGACTATCTCATTGCTCTTTTTTTCGCTTGTGATGGATCCCATCACAAAGACGGTAGAATTATTTTACTAAAAAAGGAATCGGAAGGTTATGAAGTTAGAGAACCACCCAAGATACTTAGGCGTTCTGAACTCCAGAAGAGTATATTCGTTCAATCCCCCAAAGGTTTTGTTGAACCAGATGATGAAGTTACTATTCCAAAAGATCTCAAATATCCCATTTTAAACCATCTGCAAAAGTACCATGACATATCCGCGAAACACATCTACAACGACATACATGGATTTATTAAATGGGTAGGTGTTCATCTAGATGCCCACGTAGAGGCTTCTAAAGGGATAATCTTTCAACGTAGAGGGAATTTAGGGAAGAATAAAAAAGAAAAGTTGAAATGGTATGGAAAAGCCATTGAGCATTATGCTGAAGCCTTAAAACTAAATTCAGGGTTGTTTGATGTCTATGATAAGCAGGGTCTTATCTACAACAATAAAGGTAATTACGACCTCGCTATTCAGAATTATAATGCGGCAATAGAACTAAATCCCAATTATGCCTGTGCCTATGCCAATCGAGGTCTAGCTTACAACGAAAAAGGCGAGGTCGATAGGGCCATTAAAGATTATAACAAAGCGATAGACTTAGAACCAGAGCTCGCTAGAGTCTATTCCAATCGTGGCGTTACTTACGTCGGAAAAGGTGATTTTGATCAGGCTTTTTCGGACTTTAACACAGCGATAGAATTGGATTCTAATGATGCCATGGCATATTCCAATCGCGGCGGGATATATCTCTTTAAAGGCGACTTTGAACGAGCCCTCATCGACTTTGATACAGCAATAGAGTTAGATCCTGATAATGCTGATAACTATTTCAATCGTGGCAATGCTTGCTTCTTTGGAAGTCATTTTGAACGAGCCCTCGTTGATTTTGATAAAGTAATAGAACTGAGACCGGAGTCTATGGATGCGTATTTTACTCGTGGCATAATTGGGTTACATCTACAAAAATGGGAGAAAGCTAAAAAGGATTTGATTTCTGCTAAAGACTGTGGGATGAACATTATCAATTTATTTCATGACGACTACGAAAGCGTTGAGGACTTTGAGCAGAAGAATAACGTTCAGTTGCCGGAAGACATCAAGGCAATGTTGACGCAGCGGTAGGTCTGAAGCCTGAATCTATCGTTTCCGATAAGGAGTATAGTGAAGTGGTAACGCACAAACCTAAGGATGCTAAGCCATATTACAATCGCGCCAATGCATATCGCGATAAAGTTGATTTTGACAAAGCCATC
The DNA here is from genome assembly GCA_965208635.1 of Candidatus Poribacteria bacterium. Lineage (GTDB taxonomy): Bacteria > Poribacteria > WGA-4E > WGA-4E > WGA-3G > WGA-3G. The sequence goes on along the minus strand of OZ242349.1, from coordinate 580,795 downwards.
GCCGATTATACCAAAGCGATAGAACTCAAGCTCGATTATGCTGAAGCCTATTACAATCGCGGTAAACTGTATGTTGAATACGATGCGTATGACCAAGCCATTGACGACTTTGGCATGACAATAAGGTTTGATCCTGAACATTCCGACGCGCATGGTTGTCGAGCGGACCTTTACCGTGATAAGGGCGAATACGACAAAGCCATTAAAGGGTATGGTATGGAAATCGAACTCCGCCCGGATGATCCCGAAATCTATTATGAGCGCGGTGAAGCTTACGGCGAAAAAGGTGAATATGACAAATCCATCGCAGACTTTAGCATGGCAATAGAATTAAATCCAGAGTTTACAGAGGCTTATGCCAAACGCGCTTTAGCTTACCTCCGCATGGGTGAATTTGAGTCTGCTATTCAGGATTATGACAAGGTGTTAGAATTTGAACCGAAATTTGTCGAAGTCTATGCTGTTCGTGGGATAGTGTTATTACATATAGAAGAATGGGAAAATGCTAAATTAGATCTGACTTTTGCCAGAAATTTAAGGATAGATATCGTTGCCGAATTTCATAAGATCTACGAAAGTGTTGCTGACTTTGAACAGAAAAATGATGTTCAGTTGCCAGAAGACATCGCGACAATGTTGAAGCGATGGTAGAACTAAAACATCGAATATATAATTCCGACTGTAAAGGAAAATAAATGTCAAACTCTTGTTACTCGTTACACCAATATTCTGTTGATACATTGTTGAATTGGATTAGAACGGAAGAGATAGTTATTCCGGAAATCCAGAGACCTTTCGTTTGGACAGCACCAAAAGTGTGTGCCTTTATTGATTCGCTTTACCACGGTTACCCTGTTGGGTATCTCATTACCTGGCCGAAGTCGGATGTTTCCCTCCGAGGAGGTGAATCATCAACCCGTGAATGGGTACTGATTGATGGACAGCAACGCACGATGGCACTTCGAGCAGCATTGTTGGGGAAAGAGGTTTTGACGAGACAGTATCAAACACGGCAAATTCAGATAGCTTTTCATCCTGGTGAAGAGAAGTTCGCTGTCGCGACTAATCCTATCCGTAACAACCCAGAATGGATCTCTGACATCTCTATTGTTTTCAATTCTAATTCTGGACTGCTTCGATTGGTGGACGAATACTGTGAGAGGAATGAAGAGGTGGATAGGTATGAAATGGGGGAACGTATAGGACGACTTTACGAGATTCGAAACAATTCTCTGGGGGTTATTGACCTCAACGAGGATATAGATGTAGAAACCGTCGTAAAGATTTTTGAACGTATTAACGGAACAGGGGTGCGTTTAAGTGCAGCGGATTTCATTATGTCTAAAATGGCTGCAAGTGAACAGTATGACGGACACTTATTCCGTAAGTCTATTGACTATTTTTGTCATTTGGCAACTGTTCCGGAGGCATATGAACGTTTAATTGAAGATTATACATTCGCTGATACGGAGTACTTTTACTTGATAAAGTGGCTAAAGGATTGGAATGATAACATCTATATTCCCGCGTATACAGATATGCTTCGAGTGGTTTTTGCTTCGGAATTCAAGCGTGGCGACTTAACCTATTTAGTGCGTTTACTCTCGGGTGATACTGCAGAAGAAACCTTTCAACGACTTGAAAACAGCATACGAGCATATATAAACGAGACTAATTTCAAACGTTTTATTTTGATACTGCGATCAGCAGGATTTATAGATGCTTCAATGCTTACGGCGAGAAACGCCGTTAATTCGGCGCATGCTCTGTTTTTGATGTTACGCGCCCAAAACATAGATGCCAGTCAAATTGAGCAGTTGGTCCGCCGATGGTTTGTGATATCGGTATTGACTGAAAGATATAGTGGTGAACCACAAGCAACTTTGAGCGAAGATGTCCGGAGTATGAGTGCGACAGATGGTCCTGAGGTGTACCTTGAAAGGTTAGAACGGGCAGGACTTTCCGATGCTTTTTGGAATGAAGATTTTAAGCAAAAATTGACAACATCGGGACCCAGGAATGTTTATTTTAACGTATTTCTCGCAAGTCAAATAAGAGCAAATGATAAAGGTTTTCTGTCCCGTGATATTACAGTCCGTGATCTTTTTGCGAGTCAAAGAGACATCCACCATATATTTCCAAGGAATTATCTATCAAAGTCAGGGGTAGCAGAGAATCAACACAATCAGCTTGCCAATCTTGTAGTGATGCAAAGGGAAATCAACATTGCGATCGGAGATACGGCACCTATGACGTATTTTTCCCAGTTGCAATCAGGGTGTAGAGATGGTGTGCCACCGTATGGAGGAATAGGCACTTCGGAAGAATTACAACAGAATCTTGAGGCTCACTGCATTCCTGAAGACGTTTTTGATAACTATGATGAATTTTTGGAAGAACGCAGAAAACTCATAGTTGCTAAGATACGGGATTACTACTTCTCGTTGTAGCATAGATTAAGGAGGTCTACGTGGCGGATAATACAACTGAACCCATTAAAGCAGCCCCAACAGCGCGTGGAGGAACCAATCTTGATGGAATGAGGAACATCCTTACGGATGCGCTTTACGAATTGGGGTATGATGACACGTTGGTAGACACATTGATAGAGAGAAATGTTATCGACTTCAGCACTGTTGATTACACGAGCCATATCATATACCAACTTGAGGAACACTACGGGGAATCCGTTTCATGGGGTGGTCTTGAAGACGCTGTTGCTCTTGAGGGCTTAGCTGATTCTTTGACAGGAGAGCTTAGGAAAAACTGGCGTGCTGCTGAGGGCGATACTTTTCGAGAACGGATCCGACATATGATTAGCGACCCAATTAAAAACTTAGGGGTGAAACTGATGAGTCGCTATGAGTTAGAGAATAACAGCACTTTCTCCGAAGAATTGGAGAATGTTAAACAGTATCTCGCAATTGATTATGGGGAATTCAATGCTTATCTCCCGGATGTTGATTTTGTTGTTTACACCCTTAAAAATTCTCATGTTATCGTTGTAATCTCGTGTATCGTTAATTTGAAAGACCGAATCACTGAGCAGGCTTATTGGAAACGCAAACTTCAGGCAGATGAAAGTGGTGCTTCCATCAAATACTATCTCATCACGGCTGATATAGGCAAAACCCTGAAGGTTGTGAATTTGCCAACAAAAGAGCGAGTCATTGCGGAGGCAGAGCTGGATGGCACGTATGTCCTAACAACGGAAGCACTTGAGGAGAGTGACAAGGTCAAACTGTTTGAACATTTCATTGAGGATCTTAAACAAGTCATAGGAGAGAACCAATAACATAATGAAAATTGCAAATGCCCCGTGTTCGTGGGGCGTGCTTGAGTTTGAGTTAGACGGGGAAGCACCCGGTTACGCACAAGTGTTAGACGAAATGCACCAGATCGGTTACGTCGGGACCGAGTTAGGGGACTGGGGATTTATGCCGACAGACGGAAAACAACTCCGTGCCGAACTTGCGGCACGCGAGTTGAAGATGTTAGGAGCATTCGTAGGTGTCGCTCTCGCCGATGAAGGAACCCATGATGCAGGCGAAGCATCGGCACTACGGCATGCCCGTTTGTTAGCAGATGTTAGTGGAAAAATGCCCTTCATCGTGCTGTCAGATGACAACGCCACCACGGCACTGCGTACCCGCTATGCCGGTCGCATCCGTCCTGAACACGGATTGACACCCGCGCAGTGGGATACTTTTATACAGGGCGCGCACCGTATCGCCCGATCTGTTCGAGAAGAGACAGGGCTTCGCACCGTCTTCCATCCACACTGTGCGGGATATGTAGAGGCACCGGCAGAAGTTGACACGTTGATGGAACGCACCGATCCAAGCCTCATCGGGTTGTGTTTCGATACAGGACATTACCGATTCGGCGGCGGTGATCCGATTGAAGCGTATGCCCGCCACGCTGAGCGGGTCTGGCACGTTCATTTCAAAGATTGCCATCCTGACGTCGCCGCCCGTTCTCGTAAAAATGAGTGGGATTATTTCGAGTCTGTCGGGAACGGCGTTTTTTGCGAATTGGGCAAGGGAGATGTCGATTTCCCAGCGTTCCTTGAAGAATTGCGAAAGCGGAATTACGATGGCTGGATCGTCGTAGAGCAGGATGTCTTACCGGGGATGGGCAGTCCTTATGAGAGTGCTGAGCGGAATCTGCGGTATCTGAATTCGATTGTGTAGCAGAAACCCCTGTTACGGCACACGGAGTGTGCCTACTACTTTTTATAGAACCCACGCAGGAAAGGTCTGTAATGAACAAATCCTCAAAAATCGGTGTTGGCGTTATCGGTGCCGGACGCATTGGTAGACTTCATATTGAACATCTTGCTCAAAGTATACCAGAAGTCGAACTCATCGCGATTTGTAGTTTGGATGCCGTCGGTATTGAATCTCTCACGAAACAGTTTAATATCCCGAAAACAACCATAGATTATACTGCACTTTTGGCTGACCCTCGGATTGATGCTGTGCTTGTCGCTTCTTCGACGGATACACATGTAGAAATTAGCCAAGCCGCGGCGAAGGCGGGGAAACACGTCTTTTGTGAGAAACCGATCTCCTTGGATTTGGAACAGATTGATGAAACCTTGACGATTGTCGAGGAGGCAGGCGTTAAGTTTCAGGTCGGTTTCAACCGTCGGTTTGATGCGAGTTTCGCGCGTATCCGTGAAGCGGTTGCCTCTGGAGAGATTGGAGAGCCGCACATCATGCGAATCACGAGCCGAGACCCCTCACCGCCGCCGATTGAATACGTTAAGGTCTCTGGTGGAATTTTCCTTGACATGACGATACACGATTTCGATATGGCGCGTTATCTCATTGGGGACGAGGTTGTCGAGGTTTACGCAACAGGTGGTGTGCGCGTTGATCCGAAAATCGGTGAGGCAGGTGACATCGACACGACCGTTATCACTTTACGGTTCCAAAATGGGGTTATCGCAACTATTGATAACAGCAGAGAGGCTGTCTACGGTTACGACCAGCGGGTTGAGGTTTTCGGTTCAAAAGGGATGGTTACAGCAGCGAATCCACCGACGAATACCGTTACTTTTAGCGGGAGTGAAGGGAGTCATGCCGCGTCGCCTCCGTATTTCTTTGTGGAACGCTACAAGGCGGCGTTTCTCTCGGAGTTACAGGCATTCTTTACGTGCATTCAGGAAGACACGCCACCGCCGGTTACAGGCGAGGATGGTAAGGCACCAGTTGTGATGGGATTAGCGGCATTGAAATCACTACACGAAAATCGACCTGTGCTCTTGTCAGAAATTTAACGATTTTTCAGTGCCCTGCACCGCCGACTTCGCCGACTTCGATGTCAATTTCGTCTCGGTTCCTGATACGTTCCACGAGTCCATCTCGAATGTCCACAATCCTGTCAGAAACATCAAGCATCTTCAGGTCGTGCGTTGCCGAAATTACGGTGACACCCTGATCTGTATTCAGGCGTTTAATCAGATCGATAATTTCACGTCCGGTGATGGTATCAAGGTTTGCTGTCGGTTCATCAGCGAGAACGATGCTCGGATCGTTGGCGAGTGCTCTGGCAATAGCGACGCGTTGACGCTGTCCACCCGATAGTTCGTCGGGGAGGTGGTACATCCTATCTCCCAATCCTACCAGATCCAGCAACTGTTCCGCTTTTTCATTACGTTGTTTTTCAGGTATCCCAGCGAAGATCATCGGGAGTGTTACATTTCCGTGTGCGCTCCGCACGTGCAACAAATTGTAGCTTTGAAAAATATAGCCCACACGGTGGCACCGAAACGCCGCAATCTGCCTTTGCGAAAGTTGGGACATATTCTGTCCGTCGATATACACTTGACCCTCTGTAGGGCGATCAAGGGCACCTATCATGTTGAAAAGCGTAGATTTGCCCGAACCGGAGGGACCCATGAGCGAGATATACTCCCCGCGTTCAATCTCGATATTGATGCCATCCAAAGCACGAAGAATGTTTGAACCCATGCGATATTCTTTGACAACATCTTCAGTTTTCACAACGATATCAGCCATAATTTTCCTCCGTGCTTATACCTCGGTACGCATTGCTTCGGCGGGCGGGAGTTTCGCCGCGCGCCACGCGGGGAACGATGATCCAATGACTGCCAAAATCATGCCGAGAATACATCCAAGTAAAATGACGACGATAACACCGAGCCGCATTGTACCATCTTCAGGCTGCGCAGGTAATAGGGGAAAATAGAAGAATAAATCTAATCCGTAGTCTTTAAGCCCTAAAAGTACTGCGCCGAGTGTTCCGATAAGCGCGCCGATGAGTGCACCTGAAAACCCCTGAAACCCTGATTCAAGTAAGAACAACCTCACCACGAATCCGTCTAACGCACCGAGACATTTCATCGTCCCGATCTCTCGGAAACGCTCTGTGACCGCCATCAGCATTGAATTCGCAATACCCACAACACAGACAATCAGCGACATTACAATCAACCAGATATCTTTTGTGGAAATGCCTTTTTCTGTTGTCTCTTCAAAGGTGTTAATTGCCGATTGTCGTCCGCTTTCCTGTAATGCGAGACCGATCTCATTATTTGTCCACACCGACACGAGAAATGCAATACCAAGTGTAATGCCCGCTGTTGTGATGATTGAGCGTCCAAAACGGATTTTTAAACTCTGAAAACTAATGCGTAGCGATTCTACAAAAGGGAGATCAATTTGTTCTTCAATTGGTGTTCTTTGCTGCAAATGTCTGCTCCTTATCCTTGATTTGTATTCGTTTGTATATATTCTACCAAAATTACAATTTTCAGTCAAGTTTTTCATGTATGTGGTTCAGATGTTTTTGATCTTCTAAAATACGGACTGGAGACCCCTACCTTTAGGTAGTGGGAGGAAAGTCCGCCTTCGTGTGTAAGACCAAAGCGTTTTTTTCAAAAACACTTGACATTTTCAGTAAAATGTGGTTCAATATATGTATCACGTTGGAGACCAGCAGATTCAGCATTACCGCTTGGTAATGTGCTGGTTTCCTCCCACTGAATCGGGGATAAAAGCGTGATACGTGAAACTCCATGAGGAAACGAAAAAAGAAACAGCATCGCAGAACCTACAAGTTCCAACTGCGCGAACACCCCAAGAATGTGCGTCTCGGCAATATGCTTGATGACCTTGCGGACGTGCATAACCACTTCTTGAGACTTGAGCAGCGATATTACCGTAGATACGGGAAATATGCGGGGCGTTTCCGCCTGCAACCACACTTGACGAAGTTGCTCGAACGGACGCATCAACACTGGGCGTGGATACCCCGAGATACGCTTGACGCAGTGATTATCCGTATCCATGCCACTTATGAACGGTTCTTTGACGGACTCGGTGGACTTCCAAAGTTCAAGCGTAAAGATCGCTATCGTTCTGCGAAGTTCCAATCGGCGTATCTCCTTGAAAAAGGGCGTGTCCGGCTTTCTTTCAAAACGTGGGACGCACCCACTAAAACCTTGAAATTCAACAAACGCTGGTTCTCTTTTCACCAACACCGCGACTGGGAAGGTAAAGTTTGTTATATCCAAATCCTTCGTGATCGTGTTGGCACCTATTGGCTCTATGTCGTTACAGATGCCTCGACAACCGAACCCTGTTCTGCTACAGGTGAGAGCGTAGGAATAGACTTCGGTATGGAGACATATCTCACACTTAGCAACGGCGAAAAGAAACAATCGCCACAATTTCTGAAGCACTCCTTGAAAGAACTCCGAACCCTCAACAAAAGCCTTTCGCGTAAAGTCAAAGGTTCTAATAACTGGTGGCGTTGCGTCCGAGAACTTACGCGGTTGTATCGGCATATCGCCAACCAACGCAAGGACTGGCATTACAAGGTTGCGACAGACCTGTGTAAAAGGTTTGATACGATCGTTACCGAAACGTTGAACCTTTCGGGAATGAAACGCCTGTGGGGACGGAAAGTCTCCGATCTTGCCTTTTACTAGTTCGTTGAGATATTGAAGTATAAGTGCCAAAAACATAAGCGTGAGTTCTTTCAAGTGGGACCATGGACTCCTACGACAAAACCTTGCTCGGATTGTGGTTTTCACAATGAAAATCTTTCTCTCTCTGATAGGCAGTGGACATGCCCCGACTGTGGTTCACACCATGACCGAGACATCAACGCCGCAATAAACATCTTGAGGGCCGCCTTGGGTCCCTCTGTGGAGACTGTGTAAGCCGTTTTCTCGGAAACGCTGCGGTCTACGAAGCACAAGCCCCCGCCTTTAGGTGGTGGGTGCCTTGACTGTTATACTGGAGACTGAGGCGGGTACAGATTGATGCTCCAAAAATTTTTCTTTTTCCCATTATTGTTGTTATCTGTCGGTATATTGTGCTGGAGTACGCCGATTTTTGCACACGATGCTTTCTATCCACACCATCGCGAGGACTTTGAGAGCATGACGCGCCGTCGCGAGTTGCGAGGGACAGTTATTTTGAGTACCACTGTTTTTCTATGCGTGCTTGGGACAATCGTCTACATCGCTTTGCGGAAGATTAAAGATGCTGATAACATAGACGAGAGTGAGGCAAAAACGGTTCAGGGACGTTTGGTCGATGCGGCAAACAGAGCGGCACATGCGGCAAAATATGTCCTTAACACGGAGGGAAACATTGCGAAAGCCGCCGAAACAGCCCTAACAACCTATGCTGAGGCATCCGGTGTGTCGTGGCAATCGCGTTCTTATGGACAGGGGCGTGCTGAATCAGTTCCGTACCAAATTCGGTGCAAAATTGGATCTGACATTGTTACCCTCAACATCAATACTGGAGTTGTGCAATTAAAAGCGGAACACAACTTTTCTAAATCAGCTATCGGTTCGCATGGAATCCCGAAAAGCGCAAACGTTGTGCTGAGCATCGCAGATGAGGCAAAAGAGGTAGACGTTTCGTGTGCGGAATAATCGGTAGATTACGTACTGAGTCGGTTGATGAGTGCTGCGCTATAGCCAGCACCGAAACCGTTATCAATATTCACAACAGTGACACCGGACGCGCAACTATTTAGCATCCCTAATAGAGCGGCGAGACCTCCGAAACTCGCACCGTAGCCGATACTCGTTGGGACCGCGATAACTGGGCAGTCTACCAACCCACCAACAACACTCGGAAGTGCGCCTTCCATACCCGCAACAACGATGATAACCCGTGCGTTCAAGAGTTTCTCGTGATTGCTCATGAGTCGATGTAATCCTGCTACACCGACATCGTAAAGACGTTCGGGTTGGTTTCCCATCATCAGTGCGGTTTCGGCGGCTTCCTCGGCTACTGGTAAATCGGAGGTGCCAGCAGAAACGACGAGGATACCTGAAACACCGGTATCTTCCTCGGATTGAGAGACGGTGATTGTTCGTCCAAGTTCATTGTAGCGTGCGGCAGGTTGAACTGCTTTCACGGCTTTATACATGTCAGATGTGGCACGGGTTGCGAGGAGGGGATGTCCTGCGGCGAGGATACGCTCACTAATCTGCTTGACGTGTTCTACTGTTTTTCCTTGACAAAAAATGACTTCAGGAAATCCAGTGCGGAGTTGACGATGATGATCGATTTTTGAAAATCCTAAATCTTCAAAAGGAAGTGTGCGGAGGGATTGCAAGGCATCGTCCACTGCAATCTCTCCGCCTTTAACCTGTTCAAGCAGGATTCTCAACTTTTCAATTTCCATTCATTTAACGGATCACTGGACCTGTAGATATGTGCCTAAGGTCCGCGATCTTTATTTCCGTTCGTATGCCGCGGGAAGACGTTTAGGCTTCCTCGGTAGTTTCTTCATCGGTTTTTTCGGCGTCACCAACGCCCGGAATAGACCCAGCGATTGTGGCTCGGACATCTGCGGAAACTTTACGTCCTGTTTCCACAGCACTTTTTACCTGCTCACCTGCTTGCTGGAGGTGTTCTTTTCCACTATCTACAATGGTGTGGACGCTTTCTCTACCCTGTTCCACGATAGTCTGAACGCCTTGTCGCGCGCTATCACTCGCTTGGTTCGCGAACTCAACCGTCCGGTTCTTTGCTTCAATCGAAGTGTCACGAATTTTTTGTCGGGTTTCCTTGCCGGAACTCGGGGCGTAGAGCAAGCTGACAACCGCACCTGCCATAAAACCACTCACAAAAGCAAAGACCAGTGCAAGCCCGTTGTTCTGTCCATTATTACTCATTTTTTTATCCTTTCTATTAAATTGGGATTGTTTTGGGGCAATTTGCATGCTGCCAAAACACGTTGTTTGAATTTACGAAAATCAGGGTGGAAAGTTTCAATTCCCACGTTTATTTCTTGTAGATTTCTTTTTTCTGGTGTCCTGTTGCAATTTAATACGATACTGCTTTTTTTGATGCGCGAAACTGACAATTTTGCCTTATTTGGTTATTCGTTAGACGCGGCGGACATCGGGGCATCCTCTTCTGATTCCGCGGGGTGTGTGGTACCAAAACTATCCCATCCCGCCTTGATGCCCTGCCACAAACTTACGATATCAGCGAGTGAAACTGCTATCTGATTGCGGAAAAACGTGGCTTGTTCGATTGTCTGTCCAGAAAAACTACTCACTTTTTGAACCAGTTCATCGAGTTCTTGAATGCTTTGATTCAGCGCACCGCTCATCTCTTGGATATTGTGTACGGTGGGTTGAATCTCGGACTCGCTAATCCCTTGTAAGGAAGCCGTTAACCCGTTCAAATTTTGCAGAAGTTCCGGTAGTTCCTTATTCACCTCTTTTACCGTCCTATCCACGTCGGTAATCAATTCTCCTATCTCTTGATTAACGATGCTTTCTGTGGAATTCAACGTGTTTCGGATGCTATTTAACGAGTTCCGGAGGCTCCCGACAGCGGCACACAAATACCCGGCGAGTGCTGTGAGGGCGATGAGAAGAATCCCTAAACTGAATTTCCAAAAAAGTGAGGCGATTAAACTCCAATCCATGACATCTCCTTTGTGCATTCTAACGACCGCTTCCAGTAAACGGCTTTTCAAGCACACATTCTCCTTACAGAGATATTCTCTGCAAGTTTAAGCGTTGAGTTGTCCCTCGACGATTTCGCTGGTTTTCGCAAGTGCTGCATCGACTTTGCTCGGGCTCTTGCCGCCACCTTGTGCGAGTTCTGGACGACCCCCACCGCGACCGTCTGCGAGTTGGGTGAGTTCGGAAATGATTTTACCCGCATGCAAATCACGATTTTTCACCAAGTCTGGGGTTACACCAACCACGAAAGCTACTTCGTTTCCCGACACGGCGGCAAGCGCGACGACACCAGATTCTAAGCGGGTTTTGAGTTCATCAACGAGTTGTCGCAATCCGTTCCTATCCGCGCCCGTTACGACGGATGCGACCACCCGCACGTCTTCGACAAGTGTGGCATCTTCAACCAAGGTACTGACGTTGGCGAGAGCGAGCTGACTTTTAAGTTGCTGAAATTGCTGTTCGAGAACTCGTTGTTCTTCAAGCAGTCGTTCGATCCGTTCGGGCAGAGCGGTTTTGGGCGTTTTCAGCAGATTCGCCACATTGGCGAGGAGCGCGGTGTCTTCCTGAACCGTTGTTACCGCTGAAGTCCCTGTCAGTGCCTCAACGCGTCGGACCCCTGCAGCGATGCTACTTTCGCTCATCAACCTCACGAAACCGAGTTCCCCTGTTGCATCAACGTGGGTGCCTCCGCAGAGTTCAACGCTATAGGTGCCTGCTTGTACGACACGCACAATGTCGCCGTACTTATCGCCGAAGAAGGCTAAAGCCCCTTTTGATTTCGCCTCATCTAACGACATTTCGCTGATAGACAGCGCGTCGTTTCCGCGGATCTTGGCGTTGACAAATTCCTCAATATCTCGCAGTTGTTCTGGTGAGACAGATTCGTAGTGTGAGAAGTCAAACCGTAGCCTACCCGCTTCAACGAGTGAACCGGCTTGTGCGACGTGCGTTCCGAGGACTTCCCGCAATCCACTGTGTAGAAGGTGCGTTGCTGTATGACTCACAGCAACAGCGTTTCGGCGTTTGACATCTATTTGTGCCTGCACTGTAGTGTATGGTGTGATTTCACCCTCAAGTACCTTACACTTATGAACAACTAAGTCTGCTGAGGGTTTGAGTGTATCTTCTACAGCCAACCTTGCATTGCCATTCTCAAGTGTGCCAATATCACCAATTTGCCCACCCGATTCACCGTAAAAAGGGGTTCGGTTCAGCAGCACAAACACCTCATCTCCGTGTTGCGCGCTGGTTACAGATTCCGCGTCGGCGATTAAAGCGACGACTTCTGCGTCAATGGTGTTTTGCGTGTATCCGACGAATTCGGTTTCGCCGTGCTCTTTAAGGACATCGGCGTAAACAGAGATCTCTTCGTCTTTGGCACCGCCTCTATCTTCCCATGCCGCCCGTCCGCGCGAGCGTTGTGCCTCCATACTCTGTTCAAAGCCCATATCGTCAACCGTGAACCCACGTTCACGTGCGAGCATCTGTGTCAAATCAAGGGGAAAACCAAAAGTATCATACAACTCGAATGCACGCTTTCCATCAACCTGTGTCCCGTTCTGCTCCTTGAGTGTGTCAAATGAGCGATCAAGGAGTTCCAAACCGCGTTCGATTGTTTGATGGAAGCGATGTTCTTCACCCTGTATCGTGCGAGTGATAAACTCACGGCGCGGCAGAACATCGGGAAATACAGCTCCGAGCAATTCGATGACGTTATCAACCAATCGGTAGATGAACGCTTCGTTCATCTCTAATTTCTTGCCATAAAGCACAGCCCGTCGCAAGATTCGACGAATGACGTAACCTCGCCCTTCGTTGGATGGCATTACACCATCGCCGATGGCAAAGGTCAAACATCGGATATGGTCAGCGATAACTCGGTGCGGTAGTCCGCGTTCATCATCGAAATAGGCGGTGTCTGTCATATCCGCAATTGTCGTCAAGAGGGGTGTGAACAGATCCGTCTTGTAGTTTGTGTCAACGCCTTGCAAGATGGAGGTAATTCGCTCGAATCCCATGCCTGTATCTACATGTGTTGCTGGCAAAGGTTCAAGCGTTCCACTTTCGTTTCGGTTGTACTGAATGAACACCAGATTCCAGAATTCTCTGAATCGATCACTCGTATTGGGACCTGCGTCTGGATCGTTTGCGGTTTCAGGATAGGCTTCTACGCCCATGTCAACAAAGAGTTCGCTGCACGGACCGCAGGGACCCGTCTCACCCATTTCCCAGAAGTTATCCTTATCGCAACGGCGGATGCGCGAGAGCGGGAGATCCGTCTCTTGAAGCCAGAGTTTTTCTGCTTCGTCGTCTTCAAGATAGACTGTCGCCCAGAGACGCTCCTTCGGAATCTGCCAAAGTTCGATCACCAATTCCCACGCAAAGGCGATAGCTTCTTGCTTGTAATAATCACCGAATGACCAGTTTCCGAGCATCTCAAAGAAAGTATGATGGCTTGGCGAGTAACCTACCTCTTCAAGATCGTTATGTTTGCCACTGACGCGTAGACATTTTTGTGTGTCAACGGCGCGTGTGTACTCCCGCTGTCCGATACCGAGAAACACATCCTTGAATTGGTTCATACCCGCGTTGGTGAACAACAGCGTCGGATCATCTGCTGGTATCAAAGACGCACTCGGCACGATAGCATGCCCGTGCTTGCGGAAGTATTCTAAGAAACTGGTTCTAATTTCATCTGATGTCATTTTTAAACGCTCTCCTACGTTATCCTATTTCTATTATAGTCAATTTCTTCCAGAGAAGTCAAGAGAAAACGGAAACACAAAATCGTACGTGTTTACAGAAAAGTATCAACTGCATTAACAACCGATGATCGCCCTATTGGGAAAATCATGGCAAGAGATTGTATGTGGCTTACCCACTGCACTGGTAGGCGCGGTTTATAACCGCACTAATCCCGGGGTGAGAGGTGTCTGTGCTGTCCGAAGATAGACCTCTCGGTTTGATTTTGCGTAAGCCCTGCTGTATTTAAAATATCTGTTCGAGGACATACCGCACGGTTTCTGATGCGAACCCGCGGCGCGCTAAAAACCCGTGTAGTCGACGTTTGGCGACGTGGATTGGGAGTCGTTCATACTGCTTCACCCGCTTTTTGGCAATTTGAAGTGCGACTCTCATTTCGTCTTCAGTTTCTACGTTCGACACAACCTGTTCCGCTGTTTCTCGGTCGATGCCCTTGTCGATAAGTTCGTTCTTAAGCAGCGTCTTTCCACGTGGATTAGATTTTTGTCTACGAACTATCCAATTCTCGGCATACTTCCTGTCGCGAATATGTCCGGAATGAATCAACTCCTCAATGGCTGTTTCAATTGTTTTGGTAGAGAAGCCTTCTCGCTCAAGTCGTTGTACCATCTCATTTTTGGTGTAAATTTTAGGCTTTGCTGTAGATCGAGGTTCCTCTGACGCTTCTACTGTGGTGTTATCCTTCTCTTCACGGAGTAACCTGAGCGCGTAGTTCTTTGCACGCATCACTTCATCAGCCGCAATTATCTTTTCGATGGTCTCGGCTTCAATTTCTAAACCAATGCGCAATCCAAATTTCTCAACCAGAGAGGTATGAATCACAACAAATGGAGTGCCATTCAGAAAGAGTTGTTGATGTGAAGGCAATTCAGGGACTACCTGAATACTGGTAATTCTCTGCTTCATGTTTATTAGAAAATCGCCCTGCGAAGAATATAGCGTAACAGTAAGCGCGAGGTTTAAAGACAGGTGTGTAGCAACCTATATTACTGAGACCTCGCGCTTCAAAAGGATGTATTCGCTATGACAAAAGGCGGTAGCTTTTATTCGCCACCGTTGCTACCTGCCCAGAGCGCACCCCGTTCCAGGAGCGTTCCAAACATATCGTGCTGACACGCCGCGGCATCATGACCGAGCGCGAGGTAGAAGACTTTACCTTCGCCCCAGTTCTTTGTCCATGCCACTGGTGCCGCGGCACCTTGCCATAATGCTGACGCAAGTATATGGTTCCGGGGATCGTAATCGAGGATATACTGTTCATCAGTCACAACGAACTCGTCGAGTCCTTTTGTGATTTCGTGCTCACTATCGACGATGCTGACTTGGTAGTCACGGTAGCGCGGATGTGTAACGAAATAACCACCTACCATTGAACGGTACTCTGGACACTCGCGGAACGAATCTGCGGCTGAATGGACACCGACGTATCCTTTGCCTGAAGCGACATGGTTGAGCAAACCGTTCTTCTGTGCGTCCGAAATCTCGCCAATTGTGTAATAGAAAACTATGAGATCGTACGGATCTAAATTCGGTGAAACGAGAGCATCCAAGTCTTCCTCGACTCTGGTAATCTCAAATTCATCTCGCTGTGAGAGCACCTTCACAATTTCATCACTACAGCCTTTCCAGTCATGGATTGCTCCGCCTGCAAAGACAAGTGTGTTAATTTTTGCCATGAGTTAGCCTCCTTGCTATATGGTAGTGCTATTATATCACGCGGGCAAAAATACAAGCAACTTTTTTTGATTTTTGCTAAAAACAGGAGGACTTGCTTTACGCAGGTGTTTGTGATAAAATTTGAAACAGTTTTTACTTCTTAAGTATAGTATCCAAAACCCGTAGCCTGCAACAACGGCGCAGGCGGGTCTACGGAGAGGCACTTCATGCATCAAACCCACCTGACCGAACCGCAAGGAATAATTAAAAAGATCGCCATCTTTCCCGCGAGTTTCGACCCCGTCACGAATGGACACGTCGATCTCATTGATCGGATTTGCACCCTGGATGTCTTTGATGAACTCATCGTTGCAATTGGTGTGAATCCCGCCAAACCGGCGCGTTTCACACTTGAGGAACGCACCCAAATGCTTGAGGCTGTTATTGAACCGTATCCGCAAGCCACGATTGATGGGTATACCGGATTGACAGTGCATTATGCACAAACCCGCGGCGCGTGCGCGATTGTCCGTGGTTTACGCGAGATCTCCGATTTTGAGTGGGAGTTCAAGATGGCGCGGATGAATCAGCAGATCGCTCCGGACATTGATACCCTCTTCATGATGGCAAACACGCAGTATGCGCATATCAGTTCAACGCTCGTGATGGAGGTTGTGCAGATGGCACAACGGAGGGTGAGTGAGGAGAAATTGCGGGAGATGGTGCCGGCAGTTGTCGTTGAATTTATTAAAAAGAAGTTTGATAGGCTGTAAATAATTGTCAGTCGTCGGTCCTTAAAACCGATTATCCAGACTCAGACTCACGTTGAAACCTGGTGCGTTTACACCCGTGCCGTGTGGACGATACCGTCGATCAAGCAGGTTTTCGAGGGATAGTGTCAAGTTTGTGTAATCGAAGAGTCTAATCCCACCCCGAACGTTGAGCGTCCACCACCCTGGGGTCCCAGCATCTACTGCATAGCCATTGGAATCGAATTCAACTTCAGCCGGATCGCGGGTCTTTCCAGGCATCCGTGGATCGCGAATATCGCTTCGGTTCATTCGTCTCTGTTCTGCTGCGGCGCGTACATAGAAGGTCGCCCAGTACTGTGTATTCAACGGTTCCCACTGCACCCCAACAATCCCGTTCAACGGCGGTTCTCTCCGAGTGCGCGCTTCCCAAGGCTTCTTCGGATCCGGCACTTTGCCTCCAATCTTGAGAACTTCCCCGTGTATCAATGCTGCATTACCATAGACCGACCAGACGGGATCAATCGGAACTAACCCTGCTAATTCAACACCTTGAAACTGTGCTTCATCGACATTATCAAAAACGAGTACATCAAGACCCTCGTATTCTTTGATGAGGTCTTTGTGGAGTTGTGGGAGCGTTTTATCTGCGTACGCCTCTTGGACAGGTTTGCGCGCGACTAAACCGCTAACCTGACTGTGGAAGAGTGTTAGGG
The DNA here is from genome assembly GCA_965208635.1 of Candidatus Poribacteria bacterium. GTDB lineage: Bacteria > Poribacteria > WGA-4E > WGA-4E > WGA-3G > WGA-3G. Next base: position 563,933 of record OZ242349.1, on the reverse strand, counting down.
AACCAAGGAAGTAGGAGTGTTTCGCCTTGAGACCGCCCTCAACTGTCCACGAAGTTTCCGGTCCAAGATCGGGACTCGGTGCTGTGACACCCTCATTGGTGACTTCCACCGCCGTTGTATCGTTCAACGAAGGGGCACGAAATGCTGTTCCAAGATTGCTTACAAAGTTCAGGGACTCTGTCAAACTGATCACCACGCCAGCACTCCCGGTCAAACTACTGTCGAATGCATTGAACGTATCAAAAGCTTTATCTCGGATGGAGAGATCTGCATTGGTCTGGTAAAACGTAGCGCGCCCGCCGAGTGTGAGTTCAATACGGTCGTGGACCGTAATTTCATCTTGAAGATACAGGCTCGCATCCCAGAACTGTGAACCGTTGATGAAACGTCCAACGTCTTCATTAATATCTTCTTTGCCCGTCTTAAGATCAGTGTTGACGGTCCGACTCTGGATCATATCTAAGTAAAATTCACCACCGCCGACCAAGCGTTGCTGAGGAAGGATTGAACTGACTGCTTGGACGCTTAAACCGATGGTGCTAACCGTATCGTATCGCTGTCGTCGAGATGTCGCGTCGAGTTTCACCTCATTTCGTCCCTCTTTTTGACGTTGATAAGAGGCTGTCAGACGGAATGAGTCAATACTTCCCGCTGTTGGGGTCACTAAATAATTGGCATAAACGAGATCCCGATTTTGCGGTTCAAAAAAGAATTCGTCAAACTCTTGTGGGGCGATTTTATCATACCGCGGGGTTTGGGGTTGTCGCCACATCTGGTAGGCAACGTTGATAGTGCTTGTATCGTTAGGTTGATACGCGATTTTTGCATCGGCATCGTAGGCTTTCCAACCCAGTGGACCTTCGGTATCAATGAGCCATCTCTCAGGGATATTATCTTTTGATAACTTGTTAATCTCATCATAATCGTAGAGTTCCACACCGCTTGGCATTTCGTTCACGATTTCAAACTTCCGGTTCTTGTAGTGGAGGTCGTACCCACTTCCAGGGTTCATATCTCCATAGAATCGCGCACCACCACCAGCAATGAATCCGAATCTGCCCTTATTTCCTGTTACCTCCAACCGACCGAGTCGTTCCTGTGTGGCTGTCGTGTAACGAGCGAGGAGTCGTGGATGTATATCCCAGGTTTGCTGCGCTGGATTGAGCGGGACCGTTTTCGTAAAGAAACTCACGACGCCTCCCATAGCACCGCTTCCATATAGCATCGAGCTTGAACCGAGTAACACCTCCGCCCGATCTAACATCTCTGGTCCGATGGTTGCCGTGTACTGATTGGGTCCGGAACGAAATGTTGAATTATTCAGACGAACCCAGTCAACTTGTATCAACGTCTGGTAGCCAGTCAAGCCGCGAAGTAATGGAGAACCTTGTCCGACTGTCGTCTGTTGCGCACTAACGCCGACAGCATCGCGAAGTAGGTTGGACGCGTGCTCTGCGTTCGTCCGTTCCAACTGCTTTAGGTTAAGAACAGTAATAGCATTAGGCGTTTTGAAAGGTTCTTTCTCGGCGCGTGTTGCGGTTACCGTGACTTCCTCGACTTCCGCAACTGTCGTGTCACAATCTTTTTCCGCCTGCACGTCCGGAATCCAATGCAGTAATAGACTTACGCTTATGATTACAATGAGATAGATCGATTTTTGCATGGTAGCGTCCTCTTTGGGTTTTACTTTCTTGTGTGTTGTTCAGGTGTCTGATGTTATCTACAACCTATGCTTTACTTGCTTATTGCAAATGCAAATTGTATGCCATTCACAATTTTGCATTAAAATTAACGAATTTCGGCACATTTTCGCCATAATTTGTAATGTGGTGTTCATTTATTGAACGTTTTATTAATTTTCCTTGCGATTCGGTGAGATGGATTTGACATGCGGGTTAGAGAAATCCTGCACAATGTATCACACTATCGCAGATTTGATGAATATGGTTCGAGCACTCCATCGGAGTGCTATGTTTATCATATCATATACCGCTCAAAGAATTCGCTTGAATTTTTGTTGCAAGTTGTGGTAGATTACACCTCAAAGTTCAATCGAAAAAGTGTAGCCCAGGAGGCAATAAATTAAAATATGTCAAAACAGAAATTAAACTTTGCATTCATCGGATGTGGTGGTAACGCACGTGGACACGGACGCAGTGTCTCAAGTGTCGAAGATGTGGAAATTGTTGCGCTGGCGGATCCAAGTGAAGCGTCGCTTGATGCGTTCAAAGAGACCGTCGGTTTGGACAATTCGCTCCCCACTTACGTAGACCATGTTGAGATGTTAGACGCTGTCAAACCGGATGCCGTCGTCATTAGTTCACCGCACGGTCTCCATTTCCAACATATTATGGACGCACTTGATAGAGGATGTCACGTCCATACCGAGAAACCGATGGTCTGCACGGTGGATCATGCCAAGCAGGTGATTGCGAAGGTAGAAGAGACAGGTTTGCACCTGATGATAGGTTACCAACGGCATTTGAGTCCTACGTATCAATACTGCCGCGAAGTCGTCCAGAGTGGTGAACTGGGGCGTGTTAACTTTGTCGCTGCGCATCAGTCGCAGAATTGGTATCGGAATCAGCAGGGCAAATGGCGGCAGGATCCATTCCTCGGAGGGGGTGGGCAGTTGAACGACTCAGGAAGCCACCTGATTGATATTCTCCTCTGGGTATTGGAAGCGAGTCCCGATACTGTCTTCGCGATGATCGATAACTTGGACATTGAGGTAGATGTACTCACGGCAATGTCCATTAAGTTTGATACCGGTGCCTTGTGCAATATCAGCATTGTCGGACATGCGTATGGCGGCGTTCAAGAAGCGTTTTCTGTCTGGTTAGAGGAGGGCGCGCTCCATCTCCGCGAGGGACAACTCTATCGTCAGGAACGGGATGGGACATCAGAACTTGTTGATACATCTGAAATGCCAGAGCAAGCTAACAAAGATGTTGCCTTTATTGAACTTATCCGTGGTGAACGGACAGAGAATCCGATCGGTGTTGACAATGGTTTACGAGTCATCCAATTGACCGAAGCCGCATGGCAATCCGCTGAACTCGGTAGACCTGTCAAGGTCGATCTGGGTTAATAGTAGTAGGCATGCTCCGTCATGCCGTTCACATATAGTAGAACGAATGCAATGCTTGATGTCCAAAACTTATGTAAATCCTTTGACAAGAAACCCTTTCTTACGGAACTTACATTTCAGGTGTCAGCAGGAGAGTGCCTCGTCCTACTCGGTAAAAATGGTTCAGGGAAGACGCTCCTACTCAATATATTGGCGACCTTAATCGAACCGACAGCAGGGACCGTCTCTATTGATGGAATTGATGCATTTGCGAACTTGAAGCAGGTGCGTCCAAGCATTGGGTATATCCCCGTTGCGTTTGAAGGGTATCCTGAGGTGTCCGTCGTCAATTATCTCAATTTTTTTGCCGCTGCATACAAATTGGAGAAACGCGAGCGCGTCGAAGCCATCGATGCAGTACTTGAGCTACTGGACATTCAGCACTTACGTGAGGTCAAAATCGGCGCGCTATCAACGGGGGAACGACAACGACTTTTGTTCGCCAAAACCTTTCTACATGAGCCGCAATTGTGGCTGCTTGACGAACCGCTCACACCGCTGGATCCGGGTGGGCAGGTCGAGATGACGGAGCTTCTCGGTGAACTTCAAGCCATGGGGAAAACTGTCGTCGTTGCTACCAATCGCTTGGAAGATGTCCCGCGGTTGTGCAGAACCGATTCGCAAGACAGGACGCTCGTCGGAATCCTGAAGGGTGGACAGTTTGCCCTATTCAAAACGTTTGAGGAGTTACGCGCCGAAAATACAGAAGTGGATAGCATGGAAAGTTTTTTGACGATGTGCATGTGAGTCGTAAAACTTTCATAATCTCAAACAGATTGTTTGCCAATTTTAGATCGGGGTGGACAACGGACGCCCCGTCCAGGAGCAATAGTTAAAAAAATGTCAGATATCGGAAAATTCTTTCAAGAGAACGGATACTATTTTGCCAAAGGCGTCTATTCACCTGAAGAAATCAAGATGATGGAAAGTGATTTTGATCGGGTGGTGGATCAACTCCTCAAAAGCGATGAAAACGTCAATGCTCGTTGGGGCGGCAGATTGATGGATGCCCTTGATGGCGGTGAGTCTATTATCATCCATACGCACAATATTCAGAGTTTCTCTGGGGTCTGGATGCAGGCATTTTTGCAAGAGAAGTTTCTTGATGTTACCGAAGCCATTCTCGGACCCGATATTATGCTTCACCATTCCAAACTCTTTTGCAAACCTCCTGAGCAAGGGGCACCCTTCCCGATGCACCAAGATTGGCAATACTTCCCCTCTGTCAAAGATACCATGATAGCCGCTATCATCTATGTCTCGGAAGCTACCGATGAAATGGGATGTGTTCGTGTCTATCCGGGTTCCCACAAAGAGTTGGGACGCACCGATGGGATGATGGGAAGTGGAAAGAACATTGAAGTTACCGATAAATACCCTATCGAGGAAGCCACCGTTTTAGAAGCGGAACCGGGAGACGTGCTTTTCTTTAGTTACTTCACACTGCACGGTTCGATGCCAAACCGATCGAATCAGACGCGAAAGAGCGTCCTTGTTCAAATGCTTGCCGGTGATGATGAGATCGAATCCGAAAATCGCCACACCAACGTCAAACTGGTGCTTCGTGGCTGGAACCATCTCGCAACCCGTTCTTCTGTTGGCAGAATTATATAAAGCAGGAATTTAACTGTTTTTAGGGCTTTAACGATTGACGCGTCTTCCACATTTTTTAAGGAAACCCGGGTTGATAGTTAAGCAAAATCACGGGATTGCGTAAGTCCTATTAAAAAACGAACATAGCCCGTAATGAAATGGAGGGGTTTTTGCGAATCAACGCTAAATGCGCGTAAATCAACGGTATGAAGGTTCTCCGTATGGCATTCCCCGGGCATTCAGCGAGGTGTTTCTTCAGTTCTACGAAATGGCACTTCAAATTCCAAACCCGCTCTGACCGAACCGCAAGGAAAATTAAAAAATGATTAGAGTCGCAAAGATTAGTATGGCACATGTCCACGCCGGTGGTTATGCCCGAAAAATTAATGAAAACCCTGAAACCGAACTCGTTGCTGTCTGGGACGAAGAGGAATACGGAGGCAGAGAGGCCGCAGAACAGTACGACGTGCCTTTCTACACCGATCTCGACGAAGTTCTCAGCCGCGATGACGTAGACGCAGTCGCCGTAGACGCGATTACGTCCGACCATCCGCGCGTGATGATTGCTGCTGCTGAAGCCGGGAAACATATCTTTACTGAAAAAGCACTCGCAATTACCGTCGCCGAATGCGATCCAATTATTGATGCCGTTGAGAAGGCGGGTGTAAAGTTCATGATTTCGTTGCCTTCTCGCGCTAACTCTGAAATCGTATTTGCGAAAAAGGTGATTGACGATGGGTTGCTTGGGGACATCACGTTCGGTAGAGGGCGGATCGCACATTCCGCGGCACTCGATAGTTGGTTCAGCGGCACGAGCGCATGGTTCGCAGATCCAGTACGCGCCGGTGGCGGTGCCCTTTTCGACTTGGGGTGTCACCGTGTTGATGTTATCCGATGGTTGATGGGTGAGCCGAAGAGTGCTATCGCCAAGATTAACAACTTCACTGGTAACTTCCCGATTGATGACAACAGCGTTTCGGTCGTTGAGTTTGCGAACAAGGCTCTCGGCGTGATTGATGTTGCGTGGACGCACCGTTCCGGTCCGAACATGCTTGAAATCTACGGCTCGGAAGGTTCGTTCGCCGCAGGACACGGCGAGATGCATTTTGAAACCCGCAAGCTTTCTGACGAAGAGAAAGCGGAATACATCGCCAATGCACCAGCCGCACCCCCTGAACCGATACAACAATGGATTAACGCTATTCTTCGCGATGAACCGATGACGATTACCATCCAAGATGGACGTAACCTCACGGAACTCATGCAAGCGTTCTATATGTCCTCTGAACAGGGACAGTCAATTGATTTTCCGCTATAGATATGTCACCCCGCTGGGGGCTTTAAAAGGAAATTAGAAACCATGAAAGATTACCAACCGATTTCACTTTCCGATTTGTGCAATGTCGGTACAGAGGTTATCGGTGAGGACGCAACGCCGAACCTCGGAGCGCAGACGTTCCACGGACTCCCTTTCGACATCGCTGAAGGTGAGACCTGTTTCTTGGGCTTCGGTGAAAACGTTAACACCGACCCCATCCAAGTTCCTATTGGGGCAGATCCGAAGCGGGTTATCTTTGTGCATCGCCTGCTTGAGTCGCGCATCCCTGAAGGCGAACCGATCGCCAGACTCATTGCCAATTACGTTTTCCATTACACCGATGGTGAAACGGTGAGTATACCGATTCGCGAACGTTTTGAGATCGGCGGTGTACCGCAGGGATGGGGGCAACAGACCTTCCTCGCTATACCTGATCGGCAGGAGAGTTTATCGCCACGGCACGAGGGACCTTGGGGATCCGCGGGCAACCGACAAACCGAAGTGAGCCAAGGCACACCGCGCGACTACTATTTGTGGGTGTGGAAAAATCCGAGAGACGGCGTTGAAATCGCTTCAATCGAAATCCAGCCACAAGAACGGCGTTTTATTGTTGCGGCAATCACGCTCGGTTACCTCGACGAGAGTCCGATACCACGTCATCCCCGCCGAGAGGTCAAAATCACACTTCCTCAATCTGACGATGCTGACAAACCCTTTGATATGGAAGTCAATGTTGACCGTGGCGTTGCAACCTATCCTTATCCGTTGCCGGAAAACGCGCCTGATACCTTTATCAACGACGATTTCAAGGGTTGGGGGGAATCCCAAAACAACAAAAGCAGTCCGGCGTACGTTGAAGTGTCTGCCACTCCCTCCGCAAGTGTTGAAGTCAAAAACCAAGGTGAGACGCTCGGCACTGTTAGCTGGGGAGATGTCCAAGAAAAAGGGGTCGTGCAACCCAACGAACGGGTTAAGGTAGAGGTCATTGACTCCGGCAGAAACTGGGTGCATACCACCGTGATTGACGACGATACGAACAGACCTGTGCCGTGTCGCGTCCATTTTCGTTCGCCGCACGGCGTGCCGTACGCTCCGCACGGGCACCATGCCCACGTCAATTCAAACATGGGAACATGGCACGTGGATGTCGGTGGTGATGTCCGGTTAGGGCAGATTAGTTACGCCTACATTGACGGCACTTGTCAAGGATGGCTTCCGCGTGGAGATGTCATCGTTGATGTTGCCCGTGGCTTTGAGTATACCCCTTTGCGAACTACGGTCAACATAAAACCAGGACAACGCGAGTTGACATTGCGGTTAAAACGGTGGTGCGATATGAACGCCGAACGTTATTTCAGCGGCGATACGCACGTTCATTTCCTCTCTACGCAGGGAGCACATACCGAAGCACAAGGCGAAGATCTCGGCGTGGTCAACCTTCTTCTCTCGCAGTGGGGACATCTCTTTACGAATACAGAGGAGTTCATCGGAAGACCTACAACGTCCGCCGACGGAAGAAGCATTGTCTATGCGACACAGGAGAATCGTCAGCACCTCCTCGGTCATCTCACGCTCCTCGGTTTAAAGGAACAGGTCGCGCCGTGGTGTTCAGACGGTCCCGGAGAAGCCGAGCTCGGTGGAAATATGGAGGTCACGCTTTCGCACTGGGCGGACGCTTGCCACGCCCAGGGTGGAACTGTCGTTTTACCACACATTCCGAATCCGAATTGTGAACCAGCGACACTCATCGCTACCGGACGAGTTGATGCTGTCGAGTATCTCACCAATGCGATGTATGGGCACCTTGAGTACTATCGCTATCTCAATTGCGGCTACAAGTTGCCACTCGTTGGCGGGACAGATAAGATGAGTAGCGATGTCCCCGTAGGCGTTTATCGCACCTACGTCCACATCCCTGACGATGAGGAGTTCAATTACGATAACTGGTGCAAATACATGAGTGCTGGTAATACCTTCCTCAGCGGCGGTCCTATGATCCGTCTTACCGTTGATGGACAGCCGATCGGTAGCACGATTAACCTGCCCGGTAACGGCGGTACTGTCGAGGTCGAAGCCTCCGCGGATTCTATCTTCCCTATCCATACCTTGCAGATTCTTCAGGCGGGACACGTCGTTGCTTCAACTGAAGACAAAGACGGTAAAGCACATCTACGCCTGAAGGCGAATCTGAAAGTGGATAAGCATTCGTGGATTGCGGCGCGGTGCGGCGGTCCGAACTATGCGCAAGCTGTTCCACACCACGATGGATGGGGACGCGGCATCATTGCCCATACCTCCCCTATTTACATCGCAGTTGGCGGCGAGTGGTGGATGTTTGATCCGGAAACGGCGAACTATATGTTGACCTTGATCGAGGGTGGGTTATCCTATATTCAGGAGACAGCGCGCCACCATGAACCCGGCACTGTTACACACCACCACGGCGAGGATGACCATTTGGAATTCCTCTCTCGACCGTTCCAAGAGGCACGAGAGGCAATTCACCGTCGGATGCATCAATTGGGTATCCCACACTAAGGTAGTAGGCACACGCCGTGTGCCGTTCACCATTAAAGTGGTGGTAGACACTCTCCATGTGCCTACCACTTTAAGGAGACAGCATGCCAAAAGAATTAGTAGCAGTTGCCCCGCGGCAACCCGTCTTGAGGGAATATGAAGATGGTCCCGTCCCTGCAGACAGCGTCCGGGTTCAAGTCGAATTCGGGGCACCCAAACGCGGCACCGAACTGACAGCGTACTACGGATACAACAACGCAAGGTTTCCAATGGGACTTGGGAATATGTGTGTCGGAAAAATCGTTGAGATCGGGGATGACGTTGAAGGTTTCGAGATTGGAGAACGCGTCACCAGCCACGGGCACCTCAAAGAGACGCACACATGGCGCGCAGGCAGTGTTCTCAAAATGCCTGACCAGATGACGTGGAAAGAGGCGGTCTGCTACGATCCAGCGCATTTTGCGATGTCCGCGATTCGTGATGGAAAAGTGCGCGTCGGTGAACGGGTTGCTGTCTTTGGGCTTGGTGCCATTGGATTGATGACGGTGCAGATGGCGCGGATCGCAGGGGCTGATTTCGTTGCTGCCGTAGACCCAATTGAAAGACGGCGGAAAGTCGCTGAAAAAACCGGGGCAGAACTTGTCATTGACCCGATTGCCAGCAGTACCGGAGAAGTGCTCAAAGAGGCAACCGGTGGGCTTGGCGTTGATGTGGCTGTAGAAACCAGTGCCATCTACGAAGCACTTGATGATGCCCTCCGCAGCGTCACTTTTGAAGGAACAATCGTCTATGCTGGTAGAGCAAAAGCGTGTACGGGTGGGCTTGACCTTGGTGCTGTCGCACACGTCAACATTCCGAATATAATATTTGCGCGCGCCAACAGCGATCCGAATCGCGATCATCCGCGTTGGAATTTCAAGCGTATTGTTGATACCTGTTGGAAGTGGCTTGCCCAAGGGCGGTTTGACTGTGAAGGTGTCGTTGATCCGGTGGTGCCGTTTGAAGATTCAGTCGAAGCCTACATAGAGATGGACAATCACCCCGAACGGAGCGTTAAATTGGGAGTCTCCTTCGGGTGAGGTTTCTGGTGATGCTAAAGACGTAGCCTGCAACAGCGGCACAGGCGGATATACGGAAAGGCACTTCACTATCTCAACCGACCTCACCGAACCGCAAGGTATAATTAAAAATTTGTGATTAAAAAAATGCCGAATACCATCATCATGGCGGCAATCAAGCGACGTTTTGTATAGGTTTCTTTCAAGGCATACCCACCCAGTAGAACGACGAAAATGACAGAACACTGCCGGACAGCGGTCACGTAACTGACCTTTTCTGTCATCAAGGTGTAGAGGATGATCGAATAGGATACCAACGAGAGTCCGACAATAGCGGATGCCCGTTTCCATTCCGCTCGTCCAATCTGTGCAATCCGCTGGTGTGGAAACCGAGCGAGGCAGGACAATCCGTAAAGAACTTGTGAGATACTGTTCTCCATCAAGTAGTAGGTCACGGCTCGCCACATCGGTGCATCCGTTGAATGGCGATGAAATTCAGACATTCCCTGTTTGTCTATGAGTGAATATGCGATGACGCTCGCAAGGGTGGCATACGCCAGGAGGGCATCGGGTTGGCGTAGGAAGCGGAAGAACGCTTTGAACTGGATGCGTGCTTCGCGTTGTTGGTAGAGCAGTATGGAAGCCATCACACATAGGATGCCTATTAAACCTTGCCCGGAAATTCGTTCCTTTAAGAAAAGAAAGGCGAAAAGCGGTAGGAAAGCCGGTGCGGCACGCGCAATCGGATAGACGAATGAAATCTCACCAACGGTATACGCGTGCGTCAAAGACAGCTTGTATAACAAGTGGACAAAGGCGGAGCCAGCAATATAGATCCATACCGGTTTCGGAACTACCGGTTGCTTAATACCAAAGGCGATAAACGCTATGACTATGGTGTAAAATCCACACCAGAAAAAAAGGATTCGTGTATCTCTGCTGGATTTGCTGTAGAAATTCCATAAGGCGTGGCAAAATGCAGATAGCAAAATTAAGGCAATTGAAGTGAAAGCCATAGAGCACTCGTCATTTGTCGTTACAGGGTTTGTGTCTGTTCATTAATGGCTGTCAGCAATTAGTGATCGGTGATCAGTTAAGAGGATTCTGTTTGGTATTAACCTCTGGAGCCTGACCACTGAAAGGATTTTTTTGGAAAAATCTGGGGAAATTGAAGAAATTGAGGAAATACCCAAGCAAAAACCCCTGACTGCTGACTACTATTTCAGGAGGCAATTATGTTCAAAAAATCGAAAAAACACAAGATATTTATTTTATGTGGGCTTGTCTGCGGTGTACTTGCCCTCACAACAACCGTTACTCTCACACAAGAATCGTGGTTTCCTTCCGAATGGGGTGCCGACGATCGACGAGGTGCTGTTAACCGGTTAACACCGGAGAAAGTATTGGAAGCCGTGAGTTTGATTGAAACGGGTGAAGTCTATCAACTCGGTAGGGTCTACGAAAGCGGTATCCCTGTCTTCGGGACGCGACATTATAGTCTGCGAATTCCAGCGATGTCGGGTCCGCTCGGTGAGAACAAAACCACGTGGTTTGAGGAGATCTTCAGCGGCGAGATCGGGCAGATCGGCACGCAATTTGACGGACTCGGTCACATCGGTATCGGCGACCTCTACTACAACGGATTGGACCAGCACGATTTCGCCAAAGCCGAAGGACTCACAGAACTCGGTGTTGAGAATGTGGGACCCATCGTGACGCGCGGTGTTCTCATTGATGTCGCTGGTTATAAAGGCGTTGAACACCTCAGTAACAGTTATGAAATTACGCGCGCCGATCTGGAGGGTGCCTTGAAAAAGCAAGGCGATATCCAAATTACGCCTGGCGATGTCGTTATTATCCACACGGGTTGGGGTAAATTCTGGATGACGGATAACGATCGCTACGGGGCAACAGAACCCGGTATCGGACTGGAGGCGGGGCAATATCTCGTCGATCAGAAGATCGTGATGTTGTGTGCCGATAACTGGGGAATCGAGGTCGTCCCGAATCCTGATGAAAAACTCGCGTTTCCGGTCCATCAGTTGTTTATTGTCAAACACGGCATTTACAACCTTGAGAACATTATCACGGAGGAGTTAGCGGCGGCGAAAGTTTATGAATTTGCCTTCTGTTTCGCACCGCTACGTCTCAAAGGTGCGACGGGTTCTCCCGGCAATCCGATCGCCATTTTTTAATTATACCTTGCGGTTCGTTCAGGCGGGTCTATGTGATGATGTGCTTTTCCGTAGACCCGCCTTCCACGTCGTTTCAGGCTACATGCGCGAACCATTTCCGCACAAGACGCTCGCGTCTTGGTCAACCCTTCCTATTTTTCATATCTGCACAAATCCGTGCAGGTATCTTCCTATTTGCCCCGTTTCGTGCAGCAAATACACGCGCCAAACCCACTGAATCCCTATTATTTCCCATTTTTTCCATCGTTTTAAATTGGCATAGAAATTGCTATTTACCTATTTGTAGTTGTTAGAGTTGTTGGTTTTCAGTTGTTGGTCGTCGGTTCAGAGGTTTTGTTATAACAAGCGGAACGCTCAAGCAAACACCCTCTTTTAACCGATAACCGATAACTGAAAGGTTTGTATAGCAAACCGTACCGATAACCATTCTAATTATCTATATTGCGAGCAATTACTGGCAGGATCTACAGCAACGACGCATTTGAGGCATAAATCAGACGTTTTAAATTGGGACAATTTACGCATAACGGAAGTAATGATTTAGAAAGGATTTCCCATGAAAGTGCTACGAGTCTTCTTTTTCTATTGCTTAAGTTTAGGACTGCTGTGTTCCGTCTCTGCGAAACCGCTCACAACCGAAAAAATTATCTTTTCCTCCGATCGGAATGGCAACAGGGAAATTTATATGATGAATCCCGATGGCAGTCAACAGGTTAGATTAACCAATCATCGCTCACGCGATTTCGATCCGGTCTGCTCGCCAACGGGAGAGGAGATCCTCTTTGTTTCTGACCGAAGTGGAGAGCGTGATCTCTATATGATGCGTGCTGATGGAGGAGGTGAGCGACCCGTGTTTCGAACCGACCCCGCATATAGAGACTATCCCGCTTGGTCCCCGAATGGAAAAAAAATTGCTTACTCTCAACGTGACGAGGATACTAAATTTTTAAGCATCTACACTGCCAGAGCGGATGGAACGTCAGTAAATCGCCTTGTTGAAATGGAAAAAGCGCATGGCCAAGCTCCCGTTTGGTCCCCGGATGGAACAGAAATTGCGTATGTTGTACACGGAGAGGTTCATTGGGCGAGTCGCCAAATCCGATTTATCAATCTAAAAACCCGTAAACAGGAGACCCTGCTGCCGGATGATGACGCGCGAAGGTGGCAACCGACCTGGTCGCCTGTGCACAACAAAATCGCTTTTGGCTTGTATAGACGAGAACCTCCGCAGCTGTCGATATTTATCAGCAACCGCGATGGGAGTGGACTTCAACGGATTGTTGACGCGATTCTTGTCATGGGGAGAAGAATGATCGCTTGGTCGCCGTCTGGTGATGAAATTGTCTATTCCGGATCGGTTGGCGGTGCCTCTCAGATTTTCAGAATCAATGCGGTGACGCGTGCCAGCACGCAACTTACGCACGATGGAAGCAATTATGTAGGCGATTGGTTTGACCCATCGGCTTTACCTGTATCGCCACAACCGCAGTTGATCACAACCACGTGGGGTGAAATCAAAAGTGGGGATTGAAAATGAACAGACTTACATTCGCTTTATGTTTTCCATTTATCACAGGACTCTTATTTGCGGGATGTGCGGCATCAACATATTTGATGAACACCCCCGAACCATCACCAGACAAAGAAATACAGCAAGTTCTGGAATCATGGAATGGAATACACATTTCACAAGCCATTCAGAAATGGGGATCACCCCATGAAATAACCGGCGGAGCGGTAGGCCCAAAAATTTACATCTGGCAAACGCTTTCATCAAGTAACACCATGTACGAATTTAACTTCCGTACACGTTCAAATGGCGTAATTTACGAGACCGACGCGAGAAGGTATCAAAACTCCATACATGAATCGGATTGGAAGGAGAAGCATATCTCAAAGGCGATTCGAGAATGGGGAACACCGCATGGAATAACTGATGACGGGGCAGGTTCAAAAATCTACATCTGGCAGATACCCGTATTAGAATTGCTACCCCGAGAATATCACCGAGTCGGTTCCAGACAACGACAAATCAACGGCTGGCACATCGTAACAGGACCATCTCTGGCGACAAGCGACACCTACGAAATAATGTTTTATACACGTCCAGATGGTGTAATTTATAAAACCTTCACGAAAAGAGAGGTGAACTCCAGTATCGGTTCCAGGAGCCTACGAGTTTCTCAAGAAAAATGAGGTTCCACAAAATAAACAATGAAACTACCGACAATTGCAATCGCATCATATCGCATCACGCGACTCATTATCGGAGGTAACCCGTATAGCGGGATCTCACACCACTCTCCAGCGGCATCGAAAGCCATGGAGGATTACTATACGACGCGCCAAATTATGACAGACCTCCGGCAAGCAGAGGAGAACGGAATTAACACCGTCCTCGCTCGCGCCGATCGGCATATCATGCGGACCCTCAACGAATACTGGAACGCAGGCGGTACCATTCAGTGGATTGCTCAGACACCCAAAGATACAGAATACGCCAACCTCGACGACTACCTACAGATTATTGCTCGCTATAAACCGATGGCTATCTACCACCACGGTGGCACAACCGATAAATTGTATGCCGAAGGACGACTCGGTTCCTTGCGCGATGGACTCAAACGGATCCGAGACCTCGGTTGTGCAGTCGGACTCGGCACGCATGATCCGCAGGTTCTCAAGTACTGCTACACCGAAGGATATGATGTTGACTTTTATGTTTGTGCGTTGTATAATCATACAAAACATCGGGAACTTTATCTGCCGGACGATCGCTATGCCGCGTTCGCCGCGATACAGGCAATACCGATACCGATAATCGCCATAAAGGTATTAGCCGCGGGTAGGAACGAGCCGCAGGAAGCCTTTCAACTCGCACTTGAGAACATCAAACCCACTGATGCAATGGCAGTTGGCATGTACACCCAATTTCAACCCGACCAGATCCGCCAGAATGCACTAACTGTTGCAAAGTTATTGTCTGAATCAAGATTATCAGGATTAGAGGATTTACAGGATTCGAGAGAATATCATTAGTGCTTTGTCAACTTTGAAATTAAAGGGAATCGCGTTCGTAGTAGGGAAACCATTCATTGCCCGTCGCAAGGCATAATAAATTGTGCTACTACAAACGTATCCATAGAAAGGCATAACAGAGTGGACCGAATTGTAGAACCAGAAGTCATGGATACAGCGGAAGCCGCCGAAGCCTACGATGCGATGGAGCACGGTGAGGTCGACCGCGCTTTCGTAGACCGCGTTGTCGCACTCGGTGCGAGCACCGGACACTTCCTTGATGTCGGTACCGGTCCCGCACAGATCCCTATCCTACTCGCCCAACGCTGTCCAGATATCCACATCACCGCCATTGACCTGTCCGAGGAGATGCTAAAAATAGCGAAACAGCACGTCGCAGATGCCGGTCTCACCGATCGGATAACCCTCGAACGCGTCGATGCCAAAACCCTACCCTATCCTGATAATACCTTTGACGGACTCATTTCCAATAGTATTGTGCATCACATTCACGATGCCATGTCTGCCCTCAAAGAGATGGGCAGAGTTGCCCGTCCCAAAGGAACCGTTCTGATCCGCGACCTCATCCGTCCTGAAACGCCAGCAGATGCGCAGGTCTTTGTAGACTTGTATGCCGCGGACGACACCCCTTATCAACAGAAATTATATTACGACTCCTTCCTCGCCGCGTTCACTATCGCCGAAGTCAACGAGATGCTAACGCAGATGGATATGCCGGGTGCGATTGTTGTCCAAAGCACAGATCGCCACTGGTCTATTGAGCGTGCTGTTTAGTGTTTCTCCCCGCAAATTTCCAAACCTATAACGATTAGGACTTACGCATGGTGCTTTTTTGTAGCATAACCTGTTAGGTTGTGCAATGAATCGACTGCATTTTTCCATGATTCCCATCTGACAACGCGTGCTATGATCAAAGATTGCGTAAGCCCTGTTCTAATCTTTTCGGCCAGGATCTCAATTATGAGGGTGTGCAGTGCCCTGAAACTGAAAAAATATGTCAAACGGGTCTTTCCCTCAGTCGAAATGTGTTGATGACGAGTGAAGAGGACATAGAGAATATTGTTAAGGCGGCGATTAAAATTCGCAGGAACGCCGCTGAGCTAAAGTCGGAAACCTCGTAGTGGAATAGTTATCAGTTGTCAGTCACAAGAAGTGTTAGGGCAGCCACAGGGAGTGGGTAACTACAAGGATAGTCTTTACTGATGGCTGATGGCTGACAGCCATTTTTTCCTATCCTTTTGGTCTGCGGTGTCTCTATATAGACAACCGATCAGAATAGTCGTCAGTTATCAGTTAAAAGAGGATGTTTTTGATAGGGTGTTTCTGCGTATTTCCCCTGTTAAACGAGTGCCTCTTAACTGAAAACCGATAAGTATAAAATAATTAAAAAATTAGAACTTACGCATTCCTTCTTAAAGTCCCCTGATAAGGGGACCTGGAATGCCATAAGGCATTCATACCGTTGATTCTTTAGGGGGTTTAAGGAACGGAAATTATCACTTTTTGCGTCTAAATGTCCGATATTTGCTCAATTTGCGTAAGTCCTATATAATTTGGTTTTGAAGTCGAGGTTGTCCTTTCGCACTTACTTGGGTAGTGAAATTTATTTGATTTTTGACTTAAATATGTGTTGAAATATAAGTAGATGTTGATAAACTTAACTCGGTTGAGAGGGAGAACCAGTTTAATGTTAGAACAAACACAAATCTCAAAGTATTCTTCACCAGGTGGACATGGTTTTGCAGCCGAAGACGCGAATCATATTAATGACCTGCTTCGAGGTATAACCTCTGAAATCACAGGAACCTCCAATGAATTGAACGGCCCGGATCGAGTCGCCAACAGCGTTTTCCTTCAATCCAAGTATTATCAAAGTGCCTCTCAAACTGTTGCCGCTGCGTTTGATTCAAATTCTGGATATTATCGTTATGGGAAGCAAGTTCTTGAAGTCCCGAAGGATCAATACCAAGACTGCGTGAAATTCATGCGTAAGCGGATTGAACAGGGCAAAGTTCCAGGAATCAAGAATCCTGCGAAGGCGGAGAAGATGGTCCGTCGAGGTTCAATTACCTTCGAACAGGCGAAAAATATTGCATGCGCCGGAAATATTGATTCCCTTATTTTTGATGCAAAAACACAGATTGTGACCTCAATATCTGTGTTTCCAATCTCATTTGCAGTAACCTTTGCACACAGTCGCTGGCGCGGTGAAAGCATCAAAGATGCCACAATGGCTGCACTTGGATGCGCGGCGTTGAGTGGTAGCACAATGGTTCTTACCGGGGTCGTAAGTGCTCAGTTGTTACGCACGGGGATCGGAACATTCGGTGCCACATCAGTTCGCAACGGTGTACAGGCTATATCGCGCACGCCTGTTGGTAAGGAAGTCATCCCCCAAATTGCTAAGGTCTCCCTCGGAAAGTCAGTCGCTGGTGCTGCTGCCGTTAATCATGTATCAAGACTGCTTCGCACGAATGCCCTCACAGCGGCAGTCGCAGCAGTTGTGACAAGCACACCCGATTTCTACCGAGCCGTTTTCAAACGTTCAATTTCATGGCAGCAGTTCGCAAAAAACACGGCAATTAACACTGCTGGTGTTGCGACAGGTGCTTCAGGATGGATTGGTGGAGCAGCAGGTGGGGCAGCAATCGGTAGTGCGTTTCCCGGTCCTGGTACTGTGGCTGGTGGACTGATTGGGGGAATTGTGGGTTCATTAGGGGCTGGCATTGGTGGAACTACTGCAGCCAAATTTCTCGCGGATAAGTTTGTTAAAGATGACTCGGAACGTTTGATTGCCGTCCTGCAAGACGAGATCGCACAACTTGCCTCCAAATATATGCTTACAGAAGACGAACTTGAGCATGTAATCGCGAAAATTCATCAAACAATAAATCCAAAGTGGCTGCGCCGCATGTTCGAGCAGAAAGATCAATCTATTTTCCTTCGCGTTGAGTTTGAGCATCTATTCAAAGCAATCGTTCGGAAACGCCCGAAGGTTTCGCTTCCCTCAGTAGGACAACTTGAAAGAACAGTAGATGAGATTTGTCTTGAGAGTACTGAGTGCCGCGAAAAATGTTAGATGCAAAGCATATTTTCGCCGAAATCGTAAGCCACGCGAATTGTGTGGTTGATGCGAATTTTAAGAGAGAACTTTTTCTCTTATCCGCGTCAACCACGGTAATCCGCGATTCAGACAATAACACATTCCCCTATCCTGCCCATCTTAAAATCCTGTCCATCCTGATTTAGACCATTTTTTTCTACACTTCTTTTTCACAAATATGTTATAATATTCATAAGTTCCCCAAGATACAAATCTAAAATTTCGCTTTTGCATAGGAGAACCGCAATGCCCAAAGTTATCTTTGTATTGTCACTGCTATTCTCACTCCTCATTACTACCAACCTCAGTATCGCCAACGTCGCAGAAGACGGACTCGTCGCTTACTGGCCCTTTGATGAAGGCAAAGGCAAAGAAGCCATAGATGTCACCGGCAACGGACATGATGGAGAATTTCACGGTAAGCCGAAATGGGTTGAAGGAAAATTCGGCACCGCCCTCGAATTTAACGGTGTAGACGATCATGTCATCGTCGCGGACGATCCCGCCTTCGCAATCGAGGAAAATATCACCCTCATGACGTGGTTCAGTCCAGACGATGACCTCACAGGTCACCGCTTAATGAGTAAAAATAACTCCATTTTCGTGATCTTCGACTTCGGCGACAAAAATAGTATCGACTTTCTCGTCAAACCGAACAATACCTTTGCGCAATCCACAACAACGGATTGGAAAGTCGGTGAATGGTATCACTTCGCGGGGACGTTTGATGGAAAGACGATGCAGGTTTACATAAATGGCGAACTCGAAGGCGAAGCGGCTAACAATGTTCCAATTGCTCCCTCCGGCTTAGAACTCTGGATTGGCGGCGATGATCTCGGTAACGCCACCGACCACTTCCCCGGTAAGATTGATGAAGTCCGACTCTATGAAAAAACCCTGAGTGAAGCCGACATCCAAAAGGTCATGGAGACACCGCAGGATGTAGAAGCGCGTGGAAAACTCACTACGACGTGGGGGAAATTGAAGGGAGGACTTTAAAAAATGGCCGCCGTTCAAATAATTTGTTAGCAAAACAGAGCCTCGTGGAGGCACTTATGTCAACGCTTACAGCACAAACCTATCTGACCCCCGAGGAATACCTCGCCTGGGAACGTAAACAACCCTTTAAAAACGAATACCACAAAGGGCAGATAATTGCGATGTCTGGGGCAAGTCGATCGCATAATCGCATTACATTGGATACGGCCACTCAGGTTAACATCCAATTAATGAATAGTGAGTGTGAAGTTTTCGCCGGTGATATGCGCGTGCGGACGAGCCCGACGATCTCCTATTACTACCCAGATGTCATTGTTGTCTGTGGTGAACCCCGTTTCGAGGATGACACTTTTGACACGCTCCTCAACCCGATTCTTGTCATAGAAGTTCTGTCTCCTTCAACCGCAGCATTCGATCGTGGTGAAAAATTTGAGCACTATAAGCAGCTCATATCCTTGCAGGAATACATACTTATTTCACAAGACAGTGTGCGCGTTGAGCACTACCGGTGCGAAGGAACGCAATGGACCCATAACACGTTTCAGCGTCTTGAAGATATGCTATCACTTGCTTCAATTGGATGCACGCTGCCTTTGCGCGCCATCTACAGACGCGTTATGCTTGATGCATCATAAAATAATAGAGCATCCTTAAAACAAAGTTTCACGTGTATTTGCAGTTAAGAAGGAATTTGCATGACAACCCAGCAGAAACGCCCCGTCGTTCTCATCGTTCGAGACGGCTGGGGCAATAATCCGTTTCCCGAATTTCAACACGCGAATGCCGTTCATCTCGCAAAAACACCTGTAGATGATTGGTTGCGGCAAAACTATCCGAACGTCCAAATCCATACCTCCGGCGAAGATGTCGGTTTACCCGCGGGTGTCATCGGCAACAGTGAAGTCGGGCATCAGAACATCGGGGCAGGGCGCATCGTGAATCAAGAACTCCTCCGTATCAGTACCATGATCCGCTCCGGCGAGTTTGCTCAGAATGAAGTGCTTTTAGACACGATCTCCCATGTCAAAAAGCACGGAACACATCTCCATCTCATGGGATTGGCAAGCGATGCTGGCGTTCACAGTTCTCTTGAACACCTCTATGGACTTCTCACACTCGCCAAAACGAATGGACTCAGGGCTGACCAAGTCTTGATTCACAATTTCAGCGATGGTCGCGACTGCCAGCCCGACCTCGGTATCCAATTCTGTGAGCAGATTGAAGCAAAGTTAAAAGAGATAGGTATCGGACGGATAGCCTCCGTTATCGGTCGCTATTACGCAATGGATCGGGATGACCGATGGGAACGCGTTGAGGTGGCGTATCGCCTCTTAACCGAAGGGGTCGGCGACCGCATTGCTACCGCGACAGATGCCTATCGTGATTATTATCAGAACCCCGATGACACCAACCGTAAGGGCGACGAATTCGTCCGTCCGTCTGTAGTCCTTGGAAACGATGGTGAACCCCTCCCCCGCATTACCGACGGAGATGCCGTCGTCTTCTATAACTTCCGGGGCGATCGACCCAGAGAACTCACGAAAGCATTTTGTCTTGATGAATTCCCGTTTCAAGGAGAGGGGAAAGACGGTGTCACTCGACAAATGGGTTTTAAACGGAATTGCAAACCTAACGTTAAATTTGTTACAATGACCGAGTATGAGCAGGGAATGCCCGTTGAAGCGGCTATGAAAAAACCGCCCAAAATGCAGAATACGCTCGGTGCCTACGTCAGTCAAGCAGGCTTAACGCAATTCCGATGCGCAGAGACCGAGAAATTTCCACACGTTACCTTCTTTTTCAACGACTACCGAGATGAACCATACAAAGGCGAAGATCGGCAGATCATCGCTTCTCCACGCGACGTGACGACCTACGATCAGAAACCGGAGATGTCCGCACCCGGTGTGACGGAGGAGATGTTACGTCGAGTCGCTTCCGACAAATATGATTTGATGGTGCTCAACTACGCCAACGGCGACATGGTTGGGCATACAGGCTCACTTCCAGCGGCTATTAAGGCAGTTGAAGCAGTTGATACAGGTGTCGGGAAAGTCGTTGATGCCGTTCTTAAAAAGAACGGCGCACTCATCGTCACCGCCGATCACGGTAACTGTGAGCAGATGATTGATCCAGAAACCGGCGGTATCCATACTGCACATACCACGTATGACGTAGATATCATCCTTGTCAATAACCAACACAAAGGACTCCAACTCCGTGAAGGCGGGCGGCTTGCTGATATTGCCCCGACGATACTCCGTCTCCTCGGTTTGGCACAACCCTCTGAAATGACAGGTGAATCACTTGTTTAATTTACCTTGCGGTTAGGTAAATTAGCATTTAACGTTCCTTTCCGTATATCTGGGGGAAACACCCAAGCAAAAACCCTGCGCCGTTGTTGCAGGCTACAATTTTGGTTTAATGTTTTATTACTTAACCAGAAACTTGCTCGTGATGAAATTATGCCTGCTTTAGACCTACACGGCATAATTTGCCTTTGCTTTACATTTGGAGTGCAATCCATAGGTTTATAAATCAAAAAAGGAGATTTTGGCATGTCCCCACTGATTGACCAGCAAGTTAACGACGATTTCAGGCTATTCGCTGGCAGCGCGAACCCGGCGTTGGCAAAAGATATCGCTGCGATTTTAGGGGTTGAACTCGGTAAAATTACAATTGAGCCGTTTCCCAACCTTGAGACTCGCGTTCAGATTGAGGAAAGTATCCGAGGCACGGATATTTATGTTGTGCAGCCAACGAGTCAACCTGCCAACGAAAATCTGATGGAACTGCTCATCACGATTGATGCCATGAAACGCGCATCAGCCCGGCAGATTACCGCGATTATTCCATACTTTGGATATTCACGCCAAGATCACAAAACAACAGGGCGTGAACCGATCAGTGCGAAACTCGTCGCGAATCTCTTAACGACTGCTGGAGCAAGTCGTGTCATGGCTATTGATCTGCACGTGCCGCAAATACAGGGTTTCTTTGATATCCCCATGGATCACTTGACCGCTCTAACGACCCTGACAAATTACTTCCGCGAGAAGCAGGTTGAAAACGGTGTAATTGTTGCCCCTGATGCAGGTCGCGCCAAATTAGCAGAAAAATATGCAGATATTCTTGGGCTTCCGTTAGCCATCATGCACAAGCGGCGAACCGGTGTTGATGGACAGGGCGTTAAGTTTGTCGAGCTTGTTGGAGACGTTGAAGGCAAAACCCCAATTATTACCGACGATGAAATACAAACAGGGGGGACGATTCGCCAACAAGCCATAGCCTTGGCAGAGGCGGGCGCAGAACCCGCTTATGTGTGTATCGCACACCCTATATTGGTCGGCCCAGCGTTGGAACGGCTCAGTCATCCAGCAATTCGCGAAGTGGTCACTACCAATACAATCCCCGTTCCTGCTGAAAAGCAACTTGATGGGAAGGTTAAGGTGCTTTCCATCGCGCCACTCCTCTCTCAAGCCATATTGAGGGTACATCAACACCGATCGGTGAGTCAGGTCTTCCGGGATCAGCAACTCGATTTTCCCGTGTAGTTTTACGGGGAAGTCGCTTATACTGATAAAAACAGATGGTGCCGATACTTTACCTCAGCCATTGCGGTTCGAGCATCGGTGGCGGTGAGAAGCAACTTGCTTATCTCGTCGAGAATATTGATCGAACGCGCTACCGTCCGCTTGTTGTTTGTCCTGATGATGGTGTTTTTGCTGATCATTTGAGGCGTGCCAGTGTTCCGACAGTGATTCTGAAACTTCCGCCGTGGCGAAAGTTGAAATCGTTAATAACGAGGTATAGAGCCGCGAAAAAATTGGTGAGTCTTGCCGAGACACATGGCACTCACCTCGTCCATACTTCGGATTCGTGGTTTAACCCGTATCTGTGGTCGATTAAAAAACAGTTAAAAGTTCCTGTTGTTTCACACGTCCGGAATCTTCTCACACCTACACAGGTCCGAAAATACAGATTTGACCGGATGGACAGTATTATCGCTATTTCGGAGCAGAGCAGTGTCCCACTGATACAAACAGGGATTGATGCCCAAAAGATTGATGTCGTCCGCAATTGTGTTGATTTATCGGCTTTTCAACCGACTTCTGAACCCACCCACTCGACGGAATATGTCGTCGGTATCGTCGGTAGGATTGAACCCTTCAAACGTCAAAAAGCGTTTGTTGAGATAGCTGCTAAGGTTGTTGCACAGTACAAAGAGATCAAATTTTACATTATCGGTAGCGCGCTGGAAACGCCGGAGCATCGCATCTACGAACGAGAAGTCCTTCAGTTGATAGCCAAATATGGGTTGCAGGAGTTCGTTCACTTCACGGGGCACCGTACCGATATGCCTAAGGCGATGCAGGAACTTGATCTACTCGTGACCCTTTCAGCGGGCAGTGTCATCGCCGAGGCGATGGCGGCAGGCAAACCTGTCATCGGCACCCCAATTGGCAGTACGGCTGAAATGATTATTCACGGTGAAACAGGATACGTTGTCCCTTTAGACCCAATAGAGAATATCACAGATAAAATTGTTGGACTCGCCAAAGATCCGAATCGAAGCGTACGTATGGGACGACAGGGAAGAATATACGCTGAAGAAGCCTTCGGCGTTGAAACGCATGTCCAGAAAGTACAGGAAGTTTATGAGAAATTGTTAATTAAGGGTTGAAATTTTTAACGTTTTGACGTATAATAGCAACATCACTTCTTTAGGAGGAGCAGGATAATGCTCACACAAGAACAGCGTGATTTTTATCATGAGAAGGGTTATCTCGGTGTTGAGGCGGTATTGACAGCCGAAGAGGTAGCGGATCTCCAACGTGTCACCGATGAATTCGTCGAAAAATCCAGAGAGGTCACCGAACATACCGACATCTTCGATCTGGAACCCGGGCATACTCCGACGAATCCGCGTGTGCGACGTATCAAAAATCCAGGGGTACACCACGTCGTATACGATTATGCCTTACGGCATCCCAAGATTTTGGATATTGTGGAGCAACTCATCGGACCGGGGGTTCGGTATAATGGACATAAATTGAACATGAAGTATCCTGAGTTTGGAAGTCCGGTTGAATGGCATCAGGACTGGGCGTTCTATCCGCACACCAACGACGACCTACTCGCAGTCGGTGTCGTCATTGATGACATGACGGTAGAGAACGGGGCATTGATGATACTCCCCGGTTCCCATAAGGGACCAACTTTGGATCACCACCAGGATGGTGCTTTTATTGGGGCAGTAACCGATCCCGATTTCACACCAGAAGGTGCTGTACCTGTTGAGTTGAAGGCGGGTGGAATCACGATCCATCACGTTCGGGCGTTGCACGGCTCTGCCCCAAACACCTCAGACAAACCCCGTCGCTTAAAGCTTGCCCAGTACTGTGCGGTAGATGCGTGGCCCCTGAAAGGCATTCCAGATTGGGAAACTTTCAATAGCTGTATCATCCGCGGCGAACCGACGAATCAACCACGTGTGGTAGCGGCACCCGTACGTATGCCGGAGCCGTATGCAGAACTGAAGGGTTCTATCTACGAGGTGCAATCTCTGCTTGACGATCCGCTTTATGCTAACAAGGGACAGTAGGTTAGAAATCGGGTGATTTCTGGATACAATAAAAAATGCGAGGTATAACAACCTCGCATTGCAATATAATAGGACTTACGCACTTCCTCGGTAGGTGCGGTTTCCCAACCGCACCGATTGCATTATTATTGATCGAATTCTCTGGTTTCGCGTAAATCCTATATAATTTACTTTTTGCTGACAAAGTAAAGGGTGTGTCAACTAAAGTTTAGTTGGCGACTTGCGCACTGAAACCTGCATCTGTAACCGCCTTCACGAGCGCATCTTTCTCAACCTTGTCCTTCTCAATTTTCACCACAGCTTTATTTTCTTCCATAGAAACACTGACGACCTCAGTCACACCGGTAAGTTTTGTGAGTGCATCCTGCACCTTGCTGGTACACGCGCCTCATGTCATACCGGTCACAGCCAGTGTCACTTCCTCAACGGTTGTCTCTGCTGTTTGCGCTGGTGCCGTTTCTTCTACTTGCGCTGGTGCCGCTTCTTCTGCCTCTTTCTTTGAGGTATCTGCACACGCAACCACAAACAGCAGTGCTGCAAAGCAGACAAATAGCATTCTCACGTTTAACTGACGCATAAGTTTAATCCCCTTATTTGTAGGGCGATCTCTCAATCGCGCCTCTTCAACTTTAGGTCTAATGGTTAAAACCATTTAATTAAGGCTGCAAGAGAGTTGTGGTTTGCAACCTGTTCCTATAAAAAGAAAGGGTGGGTAACCCCACCCTTCCCCGATTCAGCCTTATTGAGCGACTTCGGCACTGAAGCCAGCACCTTGAACTGCGGTCGTGAGATCGGCAGTCTTAACTTTGCCTTTCTTAACCTTCACAACAGCTTTATTATCCGCGTCAGAAACGCTCACCACTTCAGAGACACCGGCGACTTTACTGAGTGCATCCTGCACCTTGCTGGTACACGCGCCTCATGTCATACCTGTAACATTCAGTGTTATCTCTTCAATGGCGGCTTCCATCATGTCGCCATCCGCCTTCATGTCGGTTTCCATTGCGGCTTCTTCCGTGGTGCCAGCGGTGGGTTCAGACATTTCTGCCTTCTTCCCCAGCATACCACAGCCGACCATGAATGCGAAAGCAATAAGACAAACAAGCGATAATCTTGCAATATACATGTGGTCAACCTCCTTGAATTAATTGTTAACTATTTTAACACATATTAATTTTTTGGGCAAGAATTTTTTCAAATTAATACAAACGCGTCCAAATTACGCCCAAATAACCCAAAATTTATCGTCGACGATAGCCCGCTTGCTCCGATAACGCGTATAATTGCGTGTTCTTCATAAAACGAATATCCTGTCCACGCAGTTTCGATCCATACCGTTTTTCCAAAAATCGTATCCGTTCCTGTCGATCCGAAAGCGACATCGTTTTAGGTGTCTGCATCTTTAGCAAATCAGCAGACGACAGTTTCTTGGAATTGACAGGAACTTGGGATCCAGTGTAGTAACACTTCGGGCACAACCGATAACGTGGATAACGGAGTCGACCACAACTACATCGTGCCGTTCCGTTAGGTCCACCGAGGACTTCTTTCTGCGTTTTTTCTCTCGCCATTAGGTTACCTCCGGTGGACATCTAAAAATGTAAAGACCTTCTGAATCCGTTGCAACTGCTTTTGAAACGCAGCCGCCCGCTCAAATTCCAGTGTCTCCGAGGCTCTATCTCGTTTTGTAACCAGACTTGTCTGCACGGTTTCGTACTCACCATCCAACAAATTGACGATATCTGTTATCATTTCACCATAGAGTTCGCGCGTGATGAGTGCGGCGCAAGGGGCATCACAACGCTTTAGATGGTACTGGAAACAGGCGCGAAATCCTGGAACAGGCGTGATTTCTCCTTCGCACGTGCGGACTGAAAAGATTCGTTGTAAAACATTGATCGCTTCATCTGTCCATCGTCGACTCGACAACGGACCGAAATACCTCGCACCATCTACCTGTGTTTCGGATACTCTTTCAAGGCGCGGAAAAGCCTCGCCGACATCTATCCGAATATACCAAGATGTCCGTCCAAACTTCAGGGCTGTGTTATAGGAAGGTTGATATTCTTGGATGAGTCGCGATTCTAAGAAGAGTGCTTCCTGTTCCGAGCGACAGATCTGATACCGAACATCTGTTGTCCACCGGATAAGCCGTTTGATTTTATTTGGACGTCTTTTGACCTTATGGAGATAGGAGCGGACGCGCTTTCGTAGGCATTTTGCCTTACCGATGTAGAGGATTTTCCCCGAAGCCCCGCGAAAAAAGTAAACGCCTGGATCCGAAGGGGCATCGGCTACCATTTCTTGCGTTAGCATCGTTCAATTCACAGACTTATATTTGCTGTTACACTCTACCATATTTTTCAGAATTGTTCAACTTCTTGACACATTTTTCCCTTTCTGTTAAACTCGTATACAAGGAGGGAGAAACATGAAACCAGTATTTTGGTTTGTAATCATTGGGAGTTTGTGTGTGGCAACAAATCCTCTATCGGCAGAACTGTTGGACGATGCGGTCGGCATCTGGCTTTTTGATGAAGGTAAAGGCAATACCGCGGCGGATACATCCGGCAACGGGAATGACGGCGCAATTACTGGCGCGAAATGGGCAGAAGGCAAATTCGGTGGGGCATTAGAGTTTGAACCACCGCATGTTGTGACCGTTGAACCCTCTGATAGCATCAATTTCAAGAACCAGATGACTATCGCAACTTGGGTTTATATGAATAAAGGCGTTTCCGATACCGCTATTCGGCGGAACGGCTCTTATTTATTGGAGGTTCAGTCGGGAGGCGAAAGGGTACCGGGTGGTTACGTCTTCGGCATCTGGTCGGGGGGTGGTTTTACCGGCGGTGTGTGGGGAAAAACCGTCATTGACCCTGAAAAATGGTATCACATCGTTGGACTCTACGATGGCAATGAAATGAAACTTTACGTAGATGGCACCCTTGAATCTGCCGTCAAACAGGCTGGTGATGTAGATCAAGCAGGTGAACTGCTTTTCGGCACTTTCGGGGGTGAAAAGTTTATCGGCAGATTGGACGAGGTCATCTTCTTTAACCGCGGTATCACGGAAGCTGAGATCACCGAGTTAATGACAGGCGTAGAAGCCGTCCTACCGGTCTCTCCAAACGGTCTGCTTACAACCACTTGGGGGCGACTCAAAGATCGCTGAGGATGTTAACATATATGCCTGCAAGTGTTATCATATAAAAAATCGAAAATTATAGACGAGTATTTCGGACACATCCGCCTCTTACAACTGGAAAGTGGAGACTCCAATGACGCGATGGCAACCAAACGCTGAACAGCAAGCACAATATGAGACCGAAGGCTACTTGATCCTCCAAAATCTTATCTCAAAGGATGTGGCAGCGCAACTCCGAGGGGTCATTCGTAACGCCCTTATGCTACCCAACGCTGGTGAGTTCGCCGATTACGATCCCATGGATCCCATGGACGACTCACCACAGGGACGTATCGCACGCTTTCGTAAACTCGCCAACTACTGTGTCGAATCTCCGCTGATATGGCACAACATCCACGCTGGTCCGGCAGTGCTTAACATCGCACGCTATTTTCTCGGCGACGCTATCATCATGAAGTTCAATAGTTGCTTCCTCAAACCCGCTCGCACGGGTGCCGCAACGCCGTGGCACCAAGACAACGGACTCTGGCGTGACGGTGAAACGGAGCCTTTCAACTTCTGGATACCCCTTGAGCCCGCAACCCGGGAAAATGGATGCATGCAGTTCATCCCCGGTAGCCACAAAACCGAAATTGTTGAACACGTTCTATATCCCGATAGCATACACGGTGAACTCCCACGGGAAGACGTTCAAGAGATGATCGAAAAGCACGGTGTACATCATATCGAATTGGATACCGGTGATGTCGTCATTTGGCACAGCAGTATGTGGCACTATAGTCCGCCGAATACGAGCGAAAAGAGTCGTATTGCTGTCGCCGGGGTCTATACAAATCCAGAGATCTCTAAGACGAGGAATCGTTGGCATAACTTCCGATGGGTAATGAAGAACGGTGAAGTGTGTACCCAATTCCCGCCCGAAGTTGTCATTATGGAAAATAAACCCGCTGAACAACCGAAGCCGTTTCCAACTGCTAAGGACTACTAACCTATGGCATTGAAGAAACCGAATATTGTCGTCTACCTGTCGGATGATCACGGTTGGGAATACCTCGGTTGTTACGGAAATACACAGATCCAAACGCCACATCTGGATAGTTTCGCCGAGGACGGCGTCCGTTTCACGCATGCTTTCACACCGACACCGACGTGTGCTCCGTCTCGCTCCACCCTCTATACTGGGCTTTATCCCGCTCGGCACGGTGCGATGGGCAATCATACCGAATGCCACGCGCATCTTGAGGCTTTACCACAAACACTTCGGAAACTCGGTTATCGTGTGGCAATCGCCGGTAAAACGCATGTGAAACCGGAGTCCCTTTTCGATTTCGAGTATATCGGTGGTTTTCTTCCAAAGCGCGCCGAGTATAACCGGAAATATCGCGCAGAAGGACTTGATACCGCGCCCGTTGAACGTTTCCTTTCAAGCCATCGACAGGAGAATCCGGATCAACCCATCTGTCTCATCCTCGGTGATAGCAATCCGCATGTCACATGGGAACCGAACAAAATTTATGATCCAGACACCTTGTCTCTACCGCCCTATATTGCCGATACACCCATCGCTCGAAATGCCCTTGCTAATTACTATCAGGATATCACAACGATGGACACCCGAATCGGCGAAGTTGATAGAATATTAGAAACACACGGGTATACCAACGATACACTCTTTATCTACACAACCGACCACGGTGCCGAGTGGCCCCACTGTAAATGGACCTTGTATGATACCGGTATCCGGCTACCCTTTCTCGCGAAGTGGCACGGCGAGATTCCTGCTAACACTGTCTCCGATGCGATGATTTCGCATGTTGATTTCTTGCCGACGCTCATAGACATCGCTGGCGGTGAACCCTTGGAGGATTTAGACGGCGGCAGTTTTAAAAATGTCCTGCTCGGACGACAAGCCACTTTCCGCAATAAAATCTACGGCACACATACCCGCGACGGAAATATGAATGTATTCCCACAACGCTGCGTCCGCAATGATCACTATAAATACATCTTAAACCTAATGCCCGAAAACAGATGGACAACCCACTTTACTGAAGTCGAAGGTATCACGGAGAGTCATGCTGAGGTCTGGAATAGTTGGGTCGAAAAAGCCAAGACCGATCCGCAAACCGCACAACTTATTTATCTTACGCAACATCATCCTGTAGAGGAATTATATGATGTGACGGCTGATCCGTATGAGTTCAACAATTTGGCGTTCAGTCCGGATATGCGCCCGATTCTTGAAAAGATGCGCACCGATGTCCGACACTGGATGCACTCACAGGACGATGAGGGGAGACGTGAAACATGCAATCTAAATTGATGGACAATTGGATGGTGAACCTGAGATTGCCATTTTCGTATAAAACTGATTTTGCAGGGTTCTCAATTCTGTGTATTGTGATGATTTTCTTATTTCTTGCTTGTGGTGATGCAGAACGAACGACCGGCATTGTAACAGCACCAGAGGACGCGGCTAAAAAACTCCCTGCGGGCGAAGGACTGGACCTCGGAGCACTCGCCCCCGAATTCTCGCTTCCAGATGGTGACGGGGCATTCCATACGCTTTCGGAGTATCGCGGGCAGAAACTTGTTATTGTTTTCTACCGCACTGGCACATGAGGTGACTGTCGAACGCAACTCGGTGAGTTGCAGGAAGGCTATGAAGACATGCAAGCCGAAGGTGCTGAACTCATCGCTATCAGTGCCGATCCGATCACTACTGTTAATTCAACGCAACAAACGCTTCAAATCACTTATATCTTGCTTTCGGATAAGGAGACGAAGACGATTGGGGCTTATAATGTCGTTGACCCGAGTGAAATCGAGGTGGCACGCCCAGCGGTCTATATTGTGAATCAAGATGGGAACATCGCTTGGAAATATCTTGATGCCAAGAGTGGTAAACGTATCGGTCCTGAACCGATACTGGCACAGTTGAAGAAATTTTAAGGGACTTACCCAATTCCTTGGTAGGTGCGATTTGAAACCGTACCTACCGCGGGAGAATATCGGGAATTCTGTGATTTTGCGTAAGTCCTGTTTAACAGGAGTCATTTGAAATGATTGATGTTTGTTACTTTGCTGACGAGGTTTCTAAAACCGATTTTGAGGAAGCCATTAAACTCGGTGTTGAAGCCGGGGCAAATACCGTCGAAGTCCGAGGTGGTGTTTGGGGAAAACACGTGACCGAGATTGACGATGATGACGTGAAGCGTGTCCAAGATGTGCTTGATACTTATAACGTCCGTGTTGCGAGTGTCGGGTCGCCCTTCGGTAAATGCTCCCTTGACGATCCACAGGAATACGAACAGCATCTACGGCACTTCGATCGGATGGTGACGTTGGCACACGCATTTGATACGCAAGTCATTCGCGGATTTACGTTTTGGAATCCAAATCGTCGGACCAAAGGCGCGCCACGCCCGGATATTAACGACTACATGGAACGCATCGTTGAGAAACTCTCGCTTGTCGTGCCGATCGCAGAGAATGCGGACGTTACGCTCTGCTTCGAAAACGAAAGTGCCTGTCTCGCCGGAACCTGCGAAGAGACACGCGCTGTCATCAATGCGCTCGGTAATAGTCCAGCACTTACTTCATGCTGGGATGTCAACAACGGGCTGCACTGCGGAGAAAACCCGCTGCCTGATGGATACTCCCATATTAAGGGATTGGTGCGGCATCTCCATGTGAAACCCAATAGTGAGAAAAACCTTGATCCGATTGGTGACACAGGTTTGCACTATAAAGAGGTGTTGGAGACGCTCGTCGCTGACGGGTTCACCGGCTCAGCGAGTATTGAACATTGGGGACAACCAGAAGATATGTTGAAGGGTGTGCGGCAACTGCGTGCCTTAGTTGATACTCTATAACTGCTTATGGGTAAAGGAGAACAGAATGCAATTGAAACCGGACGCACCACAATTAACTTGGCTGGGAACTGTCTCCCTGCAGAAAACCGAGGATTGGGTGATGCCGTGGCGCACACCGCACCCGATGCATGTTCTATTTCCAGAGCCGTTACTGGAACGCTCAGCGATGCCTGCCGGCGTTCGCATCAGTTTTCGGAGCAATACGACGCGGGTTTTGGGAAATATCGTACCACAGAACGAAAGCGGGATGCTGGATCTCTGTTGTGATGGTAAAGTCGTAGGCTCGCTTGATCTGACGCAAAAGGACAACTTCGCTTTTGAAGGATTGTCCGCTGAGGAAAAATTGATTGAGTTGTGGCTACCACAATTCGGGAGTTTTCAACTTCGCAACTTGGAGATAGATGACGATGCAACGCTACGACCCTTTGCCGATGATCGACCTCGGTGGGTGACGTATGGGAGTTCCATCACGCAGTGTCGGACGGCGGCATCGCCGACACAAACATGGCCCGCGATTGTCGCGCGTCAACACGGTTTGAATTTAACCTGTCTCGGTTACGGTGGACAGTGCCATCTTGATGCCATGGTGGCACGGATGATCCGAGATCTGCCTGCCGATTATATCTCGATGTGTCTCGGCATTAACATCCAAGGCGCATCCAGTTTGGGACCGCGTGCGTTTCGTCCCGCAATTATCGGAGCAGTCCAGATTGTCCGTGAGAAACATCCAGATATACCGCTCGTCCTGATGTCCCCTATTTATTCCCCGCCGAGGGAGGAGACACCAAACGCCGTAGGATTTCATCTCAAGGGTATGCGTGAAGAGGTGCAAGCCGCTGCCGAGGCTCTTCAATCACACGGTGATCGGCATGTCCATTACGTTGACGGGTTGCGTGTATTTGGGGCTGATTACGAACATCTACTTCCAGATGCCCTACATCCAGATGCGGAGGGTTACCGAGTTATGGGTAAGAATTTCAAGGCTGAAGTTGCTGAGAAATTTTTTGTGTGATAGACCCTCTCTAAAGGGACAAGCTTCCGCAAACGTTAAGGGGAAACATTTATAGGATTCAGAAATCAGTAAGAGATTTTCTTTAAACCCAAACGAGTAGCCTGCAACAACGGCGCAGGGTTTTTGCTGGGGTGTTTCTTTAAGATTTGAGGAACGTACGTAAAAGTCTAAACGGACGTTCCTCCTCCGCAAGGTAAAATTAAAATTTCAATGTCGCCCAAGTCGTCGCCAACTTACCTTTCGCCGCAACATCTAATGCCGCTTCCCAGCCTTCCTCCGCGAGGAGTTGGATGTCCTCCTCTTCTAACGCTACACCTTTTTTTGTAATAAATACTTCATCTAATCCACCGACGAGGTTCTCACTGCCCCAGCCACCGAACTTCAGGATGGCGGGATTATCCATAGTCGCACCAACGTTCCGCTCTGTCTCCTTTTTGCCGTTCACATACAAAGAAATAACCCCTTTCTTACGAACAGCGACGGTATGATGCCAACCCTTTCCAACAATGTCGGTTTTACCATCGTCGATGTGGTTTCCACCACCCTCGAAGATAAAGAAACCGGTGTCTCTGTCGATACTTGAACTCATTGCCCAGAATCCGGCACCGCCGTTCCGTTTGATAACGACGTATGCGTCTTTATTTTCCGAATTCATCCAACATCCAACAGTAAAATCATCATCCTCAAAGTTGAAAAGGTCGTTATGCTCAATAATGACATACTTCGGACTTCCATCGAATTCCAATGCTTTGCCGAACTTTCCATTTATCCATTTGGGTCCATCAAATTCCCCATCGTTCCCGTTTTCGGTGAAATCTTTAGCAACTGCTCCTTTGCCTTCATCAAAGAGCCAGATGCCAGCAAAGTCGTCAATGTTAATTTCGGCACTGCCAAGTGGAATGACGATAAGGCTGAGGCTGCATAATATTACGAATTCACGGAATTTCATCGCTATCCTCCTATCTCCACAGCATTTCCTGTTTCTGCGGAAGCGTAAATCGCGTCGGTTATTTTCTGAACAACAAGTGCTTTTTCCAAACTCGTCAAGGGCTGTCGGTTCTCTCGGATGGCAGCCGCGAAATCAGACAACGGTGTGCTGTGTTGTGATTCCGGAGCATCGCCTATTTCCGCGAGTGTCGCGGATTCCACGCCGCCTTCTGTCGTCGGACGGTTATGGATGACGCTTTCCGGTTTATCATCACCCATGCTTAACGTGAGCGAGCCTTCAGTGCCGATAATTTCCCAATCCGCGTGTGAATGCATCGTCATGAATTCACCGCGTTCCACACTGAGTACAATGCCACCCTCGCAACGAATAATTGCGGTATAGTGCGTTTCAGCATCGGAACCGGGAGCGATATGTGATTTGAACATCTGTGGTACCGTCCACGTTTGCGCAAATACAGTTTTTGGCTTGAGTTGCCACCCTGTAATACCGAGTAAGTAATCGAGGTCGTAGCATCCCCAGTTGACAAGGATACCGCCACCGTTGAGAGCCTTCGTCAGTCGCCAAGCGGGGCGCGGTGTATCAGGTGCTGCCCCTGCTCCTCTTATAGCGCGGCAGTGGACAGTCCGAAGTTCTCCCAAACCGCCTGTTGTGATGAGTTGCGTCGCAAGCCGCGCAGCCGCACTGAAACGGTTGCGCGAAGAACAACATCCTGAAATTAAATCACCTCGCGCAGCGATGAGTTGTTCGACCTCAGCGGCGTTCATCGCGATCGGTTTTTCGATCAGCACGTGCTTGCCGCGTTCAAATGCGCGCAGGGCTACGCCTGTCCGGTATTGCGTGGGAAATGCGAGGACAACTGCTTCTACATCATTGTCGTCAAGCAAGTCAACATCGTTGCTGTACATTTTCGGTGGGTTGAAACGTTCAGCAGCACTTGTTCTGTTTGCCTCGATTAAGTCCGCGGCGGCAACTAACTCAATATGCGCCGATTCTGATGCAATTCTGAGGTGTCTGCTTCCAATCACACCGCACCCAATTACGCCTACTTTTACTGGTTTCATAATTTTGGTGGCAAAATTTCGGCTTGTAAACTACACCGAAGGTTCCTTTCTGAAGGTAAAGTCTAAGCGACAGGAGCAACTCTTAATCACTGTCCACAGTTGGAATTAAGCCCAAACTTATTCGTTTATTATGATATAGAAACGAATTGCCGTCAAGGGAATTGTGATAGATTTAC
Organism: Candidatus Poribacteria bacterium; assembly: GCA_965208635.1. Classification (GTDB taxonomy): domain Bacteria; phylum Poribacteria; class WGA-4E; order WGA-4E; family WGA-3G; genus WGA-3G. Next base: position 529,155 of record OZ242349.1, on the reverse strand, counting down.
AGAAGCAACAGAAGTTGCGATAGGGAGAGATGGGCGAATCTACAGCGTCCGCCCTATCATAGGAGAGTGTTACTTTAGTGTGAAGATTTGATTTCCGCCCAACGGGTCGCGAGTTTACCCTGAGGCTGTACGGGGAGACCCTCCGCTTCAAAGATCTGTTCAACTTCATCTGCCGAAAGGGCTTTACTGTAAATCATAACTTCGTCGATGATGCCTACAAAGCCACCATCGCTCGCTTTACCAATCTCAGTTTCTGAACCGCCGGTTGTCATAGGCCCATTGTAATTTTGTTCTTTCTCTAATTCACCATCAACATAGAGTAGCATCTTTTTGTCAGCCACGACGCCAACGAGATGATGCCACTTCCCTTTATCGAACTTAGGGGCACCAAAGCCACCATCGCCTTGCCATCCGGGTGTTACAATGAATTCCATTTCCTGTCCGGCGTTTCTACCGTCAAAACGCAACGCCCAACCGTTGATATCGCGCTGTGCTACAATCGTTCCGCAACATCCAGCGACAACGCCTTTGACAGGACTATCGCTATCGGCATTCACCCAAGCAACGACGCTCATCTCTTTCTCACCCGCAAATTCCAATGAAGCAGTGCCGGGAATATGGACGAAATTCTCGCCGCTGAATTCAAGTGCCTTTCCGACTTTGCCGGGAACCTGTTTCGGATTCCCCTCGAGTTCGCCGTCATTGTCGCCTAAAACGTCTTCAACAGTGCCACCTGCGACAGTGCCGTCATCAAAGGACCAGTAGCTTACGACACCCTCTAATGGAAGTTGGGCGAACGTTAAAGGGGCAACTGCGAAAATGCATATAATGAATAAGATTAACACTGATGTCCTGAGGAACATGTAATTTATCTCCTTGTATTGTAGGTTCAAACCACTATGGCATCAAGCGCGCTATCTGAAGAATCTGCAGCAACGTCACCGCTACCTTCATCGAACAACCAGAGACCCGTCAAGTTTTTCATCCCAAGTTCTGCAAGGGCAGGATTGGCAAGCAATGTAGATGTTCCAACAGACGCTCAATATTAAACTGAGTCCTACAAAAGTTAATCGCGTTATAAATTTCATGGAAATCTCCTTATCTATTTAGATGTTTGCGTCTGCACAAACCGAATTGAACAAGTTTGTGAGAACTTTTTGGCTTTACATCAGTCTAAATTATTATGACACGGAACTTAGCCGGTGTCAATCCAAATTTTTAAAGCGTAAGACCACTCTCCGCATTGCCATTTCTTCTATATGTAACGTCAACAAACTGGAAACCAAACCCCTATACTTTTCAATTGACATGGATTATTAAGTCGTGATATTATATAGGCATAGAATGAAGCGCGTAGGCTTCAGTTCACAGTTCTTGAACCCTACAAGGTACTATCTAAAATGAGGGCATTGTTCATAGGTCCCTCTTGAGAAGTAAGGAGGTTAGCGTTCACTCCACACCTAAAGGGCGTGGGTTCCGACGCTATGAAATCTGATGAAATCGAGAAAACACATATTTTCTATCTTGGTAGTCCTGCTCTTGCTTGGCACCGCGCAGTTTGCGTTTTCACAAAAATCGTGGATGAAAGTAAGCGAATCCGAGTGGCAGGCGCATTTTTCAGACGTCTTTTTTGTAGACGCACAACATGGATGGATCGTCGGTAGTAACTCAACAATTCTGCATACTGCCGATGGAGGTATGACGTGGAACAGGCAACCGAGTCAACCGCTCCCATTTGACATTGTGCTAAAGAAAGTCCGATTTATTGATCCACAAACCGGTTGGGTTGTCGGAGACGATGGCATGGTCCTGAAAACCACGGATGGTGGGCAGACATGGATGAAAAAGAATACAGGCACCCGCACCGCCCTGTTAGGTGTCTCCTTCGCTGATGACCAACATGGATGGGCAAGTGGAGATGGGGGTCTCATCATCAGCACAAAAAATGGTGGTACAACTTGGGCAAAACAGGAAATTGATACCAACAATACGATTGAAGGCATCGACTTTGTAAGTGCCATGGTCGGTTGGGCGGCAGGTGGCGGTGGTACCCTCCTCCACACAAAAGATGGCGGACAGACATGGGAATTCCAGACCAGTGCCACAGTCAACACCCTTGATGCTATTTCCATGTTGAATGACAAAGTCGGCTGGGCAGTCGGTGCCGGTGGAGCTGTCGTTGCAACGGTTGACGGTGCCGAGTGGGTCGTTCAAGAGAGTAAAGTCCCACATTCTAACGGTATGCCTGAGCCCGTTTGGGATATCCACTTTGCCGATGAAAACGTCGGTATTGCTGCCGCCGAATTCGGGGTAATTCTTCGGACAACCGATGGGGGTACGACGTGGGCACCGCTTGAACCGCGACCTGTTGCGTCTCGCCTACAAGGTGTTCACATGCTCAGTCCAACTGAAGCATGGATGGTCGGAAATGACGCAACTATTCTGCACTCAACCAATGGCGGAGACACTTGGAATGTCATTTCCAGCTCAAGCCATTTACGCAGCACCTATTTTCATGACGACAAACTCGGTTGGGCGGTCGGTTTATCGGGGAGCGTTTTGCACACCAGCGATGGCGGCGAAACGTGGAAGCCTCAGCTGAGCGGTAACGTCTTTGAACTCTTTGGGGTCGGGTTTGTCGATGAGAACAGGGGGTATATCGTCGGAAGTAACGCCGCGTTAGCCGAAACACTTGATGGTGGAAAAACATGGCATGGCGTTAGTGACCCAGGCGATGAAGGCCACGGCACTGCCCAACGAATCCAGTTTGAGGGCATCATGAGTTGGCGGAGTGCTATGGGATCCTATGCCATGAGTTTTGGTACGCCAACACACGCATGGGCAGTCGGCGAAACCGGAAGGGTTATGCACACTAACGACGCAGGACAAACCTGGATCGGTCAAGACATGGATCCTATGATGACAGGCGCCGGCTTTAACAACCTCTATGGCGTTCACTTCATAAATGAGAGTATCGGTTGGATCGTCGGTGATGCAGGAACCATCGCAAAGACAATGGATGGCGGGCTAACTTGGGCTTCTATCTTGCAAGGACCGAAATTGAATGATGTCTATGCCATCAACGAACAGACGGCATGGATCGCTGGCGACCAAGGTGCCATCATGGCAACCACCGACGGGGGCGCAACATGGGTCGATCAGACAGTCCCAACGGATGCTAACCTGAATGCTATCCTGTTCCGGGATGCCAACGAAGGTTGGGCAGCCGGAGATGGTGGAACGATTCTCCACACAACTGACGGTGGCGTTACTTGGTTAATCCAGGAATCACCGACGGCAAGCGACCTGTGGGATCTCGTCCAAACCCCAAGTGGTCAGCTCTGTGCAGTTGGTGATGCCACAACCATTGTTCGCTATTAAGGATGGTTTAAATATGGTGACGGGCGGGTCCAAGACCCGCCCCCATTTTATCTAAACTGACATGATTTCATGAGTAGAGACGTGTTTTCGTATATACCCGTCTTTAGTTAATATAGGAGGACGCAACCGCGATGAATACATTACGGTTCTGCCACTTCTTATGTGTTGGAACCTTTCTATTCCTGCTAATTAATCTCTCCGTTGTAGCGCAAGAACCACAGGTTATGACATTAGAAGAGAGTATTGAGATTGCCAAACAGAGCAATCTTACCCTTCAGACCGCTGAGCAGAATCTCAAATCCGCCGAAGCACAAGTTCGCGCAGCACGCGCAGGACTCTTGCCAAGAATCACAGCCAGTGGTAATTACACCTATTTTAAAGATATACAAAAATCGGTAATTCAAGCCGAGGGTGGATTTGGATTCCCAATGCCAGACAGAGAAATGGGCGGTCCGACACCCCCCAGTGCTGATAACGAATCCGACTTGATTGAGTTGGAATTCGGTGCCCATCACAACGCGCAAGGCACGGTCAATTTAACGCAACCCATCTTCGCGTGGGGACGCTATTATTACGGTTATCAAGCCGCTCAGCTTAACTATCAGGCAGTGCAACGTGATCTTGATGCCGCTTCTAATCAGCTCCGCTTGGATGTGTCCGAGGCGTTCTATGGGGCATTGGTCGCTCAGGAATTTGTAAGAGTCGCCCAGCAAAGTGTCTCTTTGGTTGAGGAGCAACTCACAATCGCAGAGGCATCGCTTGAGGCTGGGGCGGCAACCAATTTCGATGTCCTTCGTGCCAAAGTCCAACTCGCAAATGCCAGATCACAACTCATTCGCGCACAGAACGGTGTTCAAACCGCTAAAAATGCCTATAAAACAGTATTGAATATACCCCTCTCTGGGAACATATCGGTTAAAGGCACACTTGAAATCCCAGAAAACCATAAAATACCAGCGTTGAACCTTGATTCACTCATACAACAAGCAAATGAAAATCGTCCCGAAGTGCGTCGCACACAATTTACTGAACTTGCTGCCCGTAAGCAGATTGATGTCGCCAAAACACGAAGTCGTCCGGATCTCGGATTCTTCACAAACTATCAAATTTCACAGAATGAAAGATTAACCGAAATGAATAGAATTTGGAGCCTCGGGGTCCAAATTAATATTCCGATTTTCGATGGGTTTGCGGCACGCGCAGCCGTGCAACAGAGTGAGTCTGCTCTCAATCAGGTTCAATTGGGCGGAACTCAAGTGAAAATCGGGGTTGAATTTGAGGTGCGCACAGCGTATCTCAACCTCCGCGGTGCAGAAACGATCATTGCGGTTCAACGTGAGGCGGTCGCCCAAGCACACGAGAGCGTACGCATTGCGAATCTCCAATTTCAGAACGGTATTATTACCACGGTTGCCTTGACTGACACACAACTCGCACTTGCACAGGCGGAAGTTAATCGCCTTCAGGCATATCACGATTATATTGTCGGTTTAGCGAGACTCGAAAAAGCAATAGGACAAAAACTACAATAAACAGAAAATTCCTAATAGTATCGGTTAAAAGGAGAAAAGAAATTGAAGAAAGTACTCATTGGTATTCTCATAGTGTTAGCATTGGTGGTGATTATTAGTCTGCCACGATTTCTAAAACCCGAAAAATCCACAACCCAACAGGCACAAGCCACGGTCCTGAAACCCGTGGAAATTGCAAAAGCAAAACGCGGGGAGATTCGTTCGGAACTCGAATTGTCCGGCACTATTCAAGCGGAATCACAAGTCAGCGTCTTTCCCAAGGTAGCTGGTCGCCTCGTTGCCTTAAACGTGGATGAGGGAGACAGTATAAAAAAAGGGGCATCTCTCGCTGTTGTAGAGCATGAGGAGCTGGAACTCTCGGTACAACAGGCAGAAGCGGCACTCGAAGCAGCGGAAACCGCTTATGCACAGACAAAACAACTCGCGGAAGTGCGTGTAGACTCGCAGGTTGCACAGGCAGAGGCGCAATTCCGCGCCGCTGAGATCACACTGCAACAGGTAGTAGACCTCTCTGAAATCCGAACAGTCACGCAAATTGAGCAGGCAAAAGCCGCATTGGAGTCTCTCGTTGCGAACCTCCAGAAAATTAAAAGGGGTGCCCGTGATGAAGATCGGCGACAAGCGCAAGCCGGGTTGAGCCAAGCCGATGCCAACCTTGCGAATGCCAAAAGCAATCACGAGCGTATGGCACAACTCTTTGAAAACGGTGCGATTAGCGAGCAATCCCTTGAAAGTGCGAAGACGCAGTTAGACGTTGCTGTTGCACAACATAAAATAGCTTCTGAACAACTTCAACTTATTGATAATGGCGCGCGTGCTGAGGATATTCAAGCCATGGAGGCACAAGTTGAGCAGGCGGAAGCCTCCTTACGATTGGCGGAAACCCAAGCCGATACGAGAACATGGGAGAAAGATATTGAACTTGCGCGTTCACAAGTCGAAACTGCGCGTGCTGGACTCATTTCCGCGGAAGCCTTAAAGACTGCTAAAAGTTGGGAAGCCGAAATTACGTCCGCGAAAACCGCACGCACACAGGCACAGATTGCGCTTAAGCTCGCTCAAAAGCGTCTCAACGATGCCACAATTCACGCTCCGATTGCCGGGGTCGTCTCCAGACGCTTTTTGGATTTAGGCGGCATGGCACTTCCAGCATCACCGCTCTTTGAGATTATTAATATTGATACCGTCAAAGCGGCTGTTGAGGTTATTGAAGTCCAGTTGAGCCAATTGGCAGTTAATCAGCTGGCATTCATAGAGATTGATGGCATTGATGGTCAGATGTCCGGTAGTGTCGCTTTTATTAGTCCGACTTTAACGCCTGCGCGTCGCACGGCTATCGTTGAGGTCCGCATTGACAACCCAAAGGGAACTCTTAAACCGGGGATGTTCGCGAAAGTTACCATTCCTATCGAAGTCCATACAGATGCGATTCTCATCTCGCGTGCCTCACTCATTGAAGATGCTAACGCAAAAACACAGAACGTCTTCGTCATTGAAAATGGGGTAAGTCAGCGGCGTGTTGTGGAAATAGGGCTTTTGCGGGGTGGTGAAGCTGAGGTCCTTAGCGGACTTACTGAAGGCGAAGCAGTTGTCACTGCTGGACAGCATTCCTTAAAACAGGGCGAGAGTGTTAGGGTCGTTAATCCTTAGATGTTTCTACATTCGGACTTTACTATCAAGGGTTTCTTCGGGCTTTGCAGGTTCTATTTGAAAAAGGACTTGATAAATTAACGGAATAGGTGTAGCATGATTTGGAGTGTCTAATTAATTCTAAATCTATCATAGTTTTCCGTTCTGAGTTCGAGAAAGGAGTTGCCAACGACATTCGGACAATGAAGTCTGGTTGGTCAGAGAAATGAAAGTTGAACAGCTCCACGGTCCCAGAGTAAAATCCTTTCAGGTCCTTGAGTTGGAGTATCTTTTACAGGAAGATGCTCCTGAACTCTTCTTTTCGTTTGGCTTACAACGCGGTGGACATGTGGTTGTCACCCGTGCGCCAGCAAGACTTGACATTATGGGCGGGATCGCTGATTACTGTGGCGCGAATGTTTTTGAGATGACACTCAGCCGCACCGCAATTGCCGTGGCACAAGCCAGAGAAGATAGAAACCTCTGTGCGATTACACTCCGCGCGGGAGATCAATTCAAACCTAACTTTCATATTTCGCTTGACAGTTTTTATACGAACGACACTCTCAAAACGTATTCAGAGATTCCGGAACGTTTCAGTGAGGAACCCGGAACTGAGTGGACGGGATACATACTTGGGGCTTTTTTTGTCCTCCTCAAAGAAGGAAAAATCGATCAATTTCCACACGGTGCCACAATAATTATCAAAAGCGATATCCCGATCGGTGGTGGTGTTGCATCCTCTGCCGCTATTGAAGTGGCTACGTTGATGGCAATCAATGAACTTTACGGTTTAGAATTGGACGCGATGGAGATAGCACGCCTCGCGCAAATCGTTGAAAATAGAATCGTTGGTGCCCCTTGTGGGATTATGGATCAAGTGACTGCCGCGGCTGGTACGTCAACAAAGATTCTCTCAATTCTTTGTCAACCGGACAAAATTCTCGAATTCGTTTCATGTCCATTAAACGTGAGTTTTGTCGGTATCTATACGAAGGTCCGCAGAAGCACGACGAGTACTGCCTATATTGACACACGCACCGGGGCCTTTATGGGGTTGACGATCCTCAAAGCGGCGTTTTCGGCGGAGGCACGCCATCACGATGATTCTGATCGCGCGACCTCCGAATCAGAAGCAGATCTCGATTCTGAGGAAGGCAGTATCGCTCGAAAAATATCCGAGGCGTTAAGGGATAACTACCTGTGCAACCTTTCTGTACAGGATTTCCGTGAGCAGTGCGAACACCTGTTGCCTGAACAGATGCACGGCGCAGAATTTCTTGACAAGTACGGCGAAACGGTTGATACCGCGACACAGGTTGACCCGGAGAAATTATACTTTGTTAGGCGTCGGGTACAACACGCAATTTACGAAAATGCCCGTGTCAGGCAATTTATTGCTGCTATAAAAAACGCCAATACAGATCCTGAGCATATCCAAGACTATCTCAGCGAAGCAGGGAATCTCATGTATGAATCCAATGCGAGTTACCGAGATTTCGCAGGACTCGGTTCCCCTGAAGTTGATGGGCTGGTGAACATCGCTCGGAAGATTGGAGAACAGGGTGGCATCTATGGTGCTAAGATTACGGGGGGCGGTGGTGGTGGCACTGTTGCCTTGCTATGCCACGGTAATGTAGAAAATTCGCTGACACAAATTCTCGCGGCTTACAAGCTGGCGTGGGGAATCGATGGAGAACTTATCCGAGGAAACGCCGCTGGCGCGTTTGAATTTGGTCATATCCTTTGGGAGTTGAAAGAACTCGAACCGCCTACGCATTTTTAACGATTATGTCTGGGTGGGGTTTCCGTTGTCAACCCCGATCTAAAATTGGTAAAAAACCTGCTTTAGGTTATGAATGGTTTCTTAACAATTAGAAGACTGCCCTGACAACGGAAGGGCAGCTCAGACGCAAAGAATAAAAAAGTAAAAATGGAGCAAAACTTAGACAGGCAAGACCAGCACCGTGAACCCGGTGTCACATGGCGTGCCATACTGATCGCTATTTTCTTAATCCCGCCTAACGTCTTTTGGGTCATCGAAGTTGAGTGTGTCTGGCATTCTGGGCATCCAACGACCATCTCCCTGTTTTGGAACGTCGTTCTCAACATCTTTTTCCTGATTTTAATAAATCTTTTCCTGAAGCGTGTCGCCCCGCGATCTGCGCTCACGCAAGGCGAGATGATTACCATCTACGCCATGCTCTCTATCGCCTCTGGCTTGGCGGGTCATGATACCTTAGCCCTTACAATTCCAGCACTCCCGCACGCATTCTGGTTCGCAACGATTGAGAACGATTGGGCGGATATGTTCCATGCTTACATTCCGCAACATCTCGTTGTCGCGGACAGAGAGCTTATCCGAGGATTTTATGAGGGCAACACCCCATTTTACAACGCGAAAATTGGTGGTGCTTGGATAATGCCGACTTTGTGGTGGACATCGCTTGTTATTGCACTCGGCACCATCATGATTTGTGTAAATGTGCTGATTCGGAAACAGTGGACAGAGCATGAGAAATTAGCGTATCCAATTATCCAACTTCCGATGGCAATTACAGAAAGAGGTGGAGCCGCGCAACTCTTCCGAAGTCGTATCCTATGGTATGGGTTTATCATCGCTGCAGTGATAAATGTCTGGCACGGTTTGGCGCACTTTTTTCCAGTACTGCCGGATTTCAGTGTCCGACATAACGCCCGGAATTGGGGCAGAGTCTTCACCGAAAAACCGTGGAACGCTGTGGGTAATATTCCCGTGCCGCTCTACCCGTTTGTCATCGGCTTAGGTTTCCTTTTACCGCTCGATCTCTCCTTTTCCATGTGGTTTTTCTACCTGTTTGAGAAGGCACAGCGGGTCTTCGGTAGCGCACTCGCGATCCCAGCACCTTTTCCGTATGGGAGTGAACAGTCCATTGGAGGCTGGATGGCGATCTTTGTGATTGCCCTCCTTGTGACGCGTAGACACATTGCAAATGTCGTGCGGACAATCTTGGGCAGGCCCGGTGGTATTGATGACTCACAGGAACCGATCCGTTACCGTACATCGCTCCTACTTATTATCCTCGCCAGTCTTTATGTCATCTGGTTCTGTCTGAAGGCGGGAATGACACTCCCAATTATTCTCCCCTTCTTCGCCTTCTTCTCTGCTATTTCGATTGCTATTACGCGCGTCCGTGCCGAACTCGGTCCGCCCGCACATGAGATGGCGGGGATGTGTAACGCACAACAGTTCTTAATCAATATTTTGGGAACACGCCGCATCGGACCTAATAACCTGACAGTTTTCCCCTACTTTTGGTTCTTCAGTGGACGCGGATATCGTGAACATATCATGCCACATCAACTCGAAGCCTTCAAGATGGCAGAACGCGCAAATATGAACACGAAACGCTTGGTGCTTGCGATGATTATTGCTGTTATTTTGGGATCACTGGCATCGTTTTGGGCAACCCTCAGCGAACTCTATCGTCTCGGTGGCGCAATTACGGGCGCAGGTGGCGGTATTGGACCGTCGGTTGGGCATATTGGTCAATTCGGCTGGCTGGCGGGTTTGTTCGCTTTCCCTCGCGACCCAGACGTTACCGCAATGGGGTTCATGGCGGGGGGTATGGGATTCACCTTTTTCCTCATGGTGATGCGGATGCGCTTCATTTGGTGGCCCCTCCATCCGGCAGGTTATCCTATCTCCATGACGGGCGGCGTCGGCTATTTTTGGAGTTGTCTTGTTATCAGTAGTTTTCTCAAATGGATGGCACTCCGTTTCGGCGGACCGGGGACCTACCGAACGATGGTCTTCTTCTTTTTTGGGGTGATCCTCGGTGAATACTGTGTTGGGGCGTTCTGGAGTGTCTTGAGTGTCATTATTCGGGAACCTATCTACGACTTTGCACCGGGTTAACGCATTATGGCATAAACTGTTAGTTTGTGCCTCAGAACGTTTGCACCTACCCCGAACTAAGAAGCGTTTGTAGTAGTGCGATTCATCGCACGTCGTGTGAAAAAGCGTCAAAGTATTTTTCTAATTCACCATAAATGACCCTATCTGTAGGTATAGAAGTCTCTCATTAATTTAAGTTATGACAATAAACCGATCCTTTTATCTCCTTATACTAATACTGAGCCTCGGACCACCCGCAATTGGGAGAGCCGCAGACGAAGGCGCACATGCCGCCGAATTTCTCAGCCACGGCGTAGGGGCTCGTGCCTTGGGAATGGGCGGTGCGTTCGTTGCCGTTGCCGATGATGCAACCGCGACTTACTGGAATCCCGCCGGGCTTACCAAAGTCAAGAAACATAGTTTCTCGGCGATGTATTCTGATACCTTCAGCACTGGCGACGGGGGTTGGCTCAGCAGGGGTTTGGTTACCTATAACTTCGTCAACTACGTCTATCAAATTGAGGATATCGGCAGTCTCGGTCTGAGCTGGATCCGGCTCGGTGTTGACGATATACCGCGCACCACTTTCATTGATGTCAACAATAACGGGTTCCTCGGCGATTTTCAGGATAAAAACGGCAATGGCATCAAAGAGGACGGCGAACCCTATATTGATAAGCCTGAAGTTGCTGAATATTTCAGCAATACCGATAACGCCCTACTCATCTCTTATGCACGTCAAGTCCACCCGATGGTAGCTGTCGGTGGTAACCTCAAACTCCTCAACCAATCCATTTTTCAGAACAGTGGAACCGGTTTCGGTATTGACATTGGTCTGATTGCGGAACCTTACAAAGGTTTACGAGTCGGTGCAATGTTATTAGATGCAACAGGCACCCAAGTCCGTTGGGATACTGCCGACAAACCGACGTTCACTCGTACGCGCCGACTCCGATTCGGTACGGCTTACCATTTTGCCGTTCCGCGTCTCGGTAAAGGGGCGATTGGCGCGGATTTTGAAACCGATCAAGCCGATCTGGAGGTAGGCGGTGCTGGGGGCGGACTTCTCCTACGTGTCGGTGCGGAATACTGGCTCTTTAATATCCTCGCACTCCGTGGTGGCTGGAATGGACATGGACTCTCCGCAGGTGCTGGACTCCGTTTGCGAGTAAATGCCATGTCATTTTTTGTCAACTACGCCTTCAATACCCACACCCTTGGTGGCTCACAGCGTATCTCCGTTTCCGGTGAGTTTTAATCATAGCATAGTGCTTTGAGATCACATCCCAAAATACATCAAAAAGGACTTAAAAATGCGATTCCCACGCTTGTTTTTTAGGGTAGTTGTTTTATTGTCTTTTCTGCGCTTCGGTTTTGCGCAAGATGTCACCCTTCTTGATCATGGTGGTTCTGTCCAATCGGTGGCGTTCTCTCCTGTAGATAACTCCCTTGTCGCGAGTGCCGGTGGGCATAACACCATCAAATTGTGGAACTTACGGGGCGATTCTGTGAAAACGCTCACGGGTCATAAGGACAAAGTCAATTCGGTTGCGTTCTCCCCAGATGGTAGATTACTTGTAAGTGGGAGTGAGGATCGCACCGTTAAAATATGGGATGTTTCACAAGGGCAAAATATTGAGACCCGTGAACCTATTACAATCCAGATACGTTCCCCAGTCCATACAGTCGCATTTCATCCTGATGGACAACTGATCGCTACCTCCGGTAGACATGCCATGTTATTGGATATCAATAATCAGAACGAGATTGCTACACTTCGACACGACAATTGGGTATGGACACTCGATTTTTCACGAGATGGCAGGTATCTCGCCACAGATGATGGCGTGGAAACTACCGTAAAGGTTTGGGATATCCAGCGACAACAAATTGCTACGATTCTTGAGGGGCATACTTCGGATATTAACTTTGTTAAGTTTTCGCCAGGGGGTCGGACGTTAGCGACTTCCTCGTGGGATGGAGAAGTCAGGTTATGGTCTGTCTCAAATTGGGAACTTCTTGGCACACTATACAATAACGGAACGGCTGCGATTGATTTCGCTCCTGATGGGAAAATACTTGCCAGTGCTGGATCGGGAGAGATAACGCTCTGGTCTGTTGTTAGTGGTGAAAAAATAGCGACACTGCAAGGGCACACGGGATGGATTAGAGGTGTTGCTTTCTCCGCCGATGGCACGATCCTCGCCAGTGGCGGTGAAGGGGGTATGGTTCGCGTCCAAGACATCAAGGTCCGTTTAGCGTCAACACATCCACGAGACATCGTACGTCTGATCTACTTTCTTCCAAGTGACCGGTCTCCTCAACCCGATATAGACGCGCGGATGGATACGTTGATAAAAGAAGCACAGGAAGTTTTTGCTGGTCAGATGGAACATTACGGGTTCGGCAGAAAAACCTTTCAGTTTGAGACCGATGCAACCGGTAGAGCGGTGGTGCATCACGTGAGAGGTAAGTTTAAAGATGAATTTTATCAGAATCAGGCGGGAAAGGTTTGGGAGGAAATTGAGGAGCGTTTCGATACGTCTACCAACATCTACTTTGCCGCCTTAGATGTGAGTACTGAAATCCTTGATGGTTTTGCATGTGGTTATGGGGGACCGCATGGGTCTTATGGCGGGACAGTCCTCATTCCCGCTTCTGGTTGGTGTTTCGAGGAAATTGATGTAACTATTCACGAACTCGGACACGCTTTTGGATTGCAACACGATTTCCGAAATAACTTGAAGCCTTGGATAGACGTATACAGTACCGAGCCGATGACGACTTCTCCGTGTGCGGCGGAGTGGTTGGATGCTCATCGCTATTTCAATGATCATCAAGTCTATTTCGACCAACCTACAGCGATTGAAATGTGGTCGTCTGGTGCAGCTCAGCCCGATAGTATACGCTTTAAAATCACCGACCCTGATGGTCTCCATCAAGTACAATTATTTGCCACAGTCGAGTATTTAGACGGTCATGATTTAAGCATACTTGATTGCAAATCTTTGGACGGCAGCAGTAACATTGTCGAATTTGTCAATACCCCATTGACACTCATGGCTGATTCTATACCCCTTCCGGTTATAACGGATTCTGTAATCCTTCGAGTTATAGATGCGTATGGAAACTCCACACAAAAGGAGTTCCCACGCTACTCGCCGGAGGATGTGAACATGGATGGGACAGTTAACATCCGAGATTTGGTGCTGATTGCCTCTAACTTCGGACAGCAAGGGGAAAATATGGCAGATGTGAACGGGGATGGGATCGTGAATATCACCGACCTTGTTTTAGTTGCCGGGGCATTGGGCAACTGAGTCGCTTTTTGTCAACGTTTTACCCGAAGTTCCGTTTTCCATATTCACATATTCCCAAAACACGAGCATTGAGATACAGGAGCGAACATAGTGAATTTATGGTAAAGTCAAAAAATAAGTTGATGGATGTAGCATAAACTGTTAGTTTGTGCATCGTTAGCACGCAGATTATAGTAAAACCTAAAAATAAATAGACATTCGCCCCTCTCCAGCAGAGATTATACGGACCGCGTGAGGACAGGGGAATTTTGGAGAACTTGCCAAGATTCATGAGAAGTTAGGGAATACGGAGTTAGCAGAGGCATATCACATAGTGCGAGAGGCACAACGTTATGGCAACTGGTAGCAGAAGCGGTGAAGGAGGCATAGGAAACGATGGATCGTCCTATCTTTGAGAGAACTCGTTGCGATATTCTTCCCCAAGTGGTCTGTGAAAGATCCCGTGCTGTTGCGTTGCAATATAAAGTCTATCGTTGCTGATAACGAGAGAGAGCACTTTATCAGGCACACTCGGAGAGATTTGCTTCCAGTGTCCACGGGTATCCAAGCGATAGAGTCCCCTATCGCCAGCACCATAAACTGTGGCACCGTCCACAGCGAACCTATCGATGGCAATACGCATTCCCGTTGCATCGGTTAACACGCGCCAGGATTCTTCGTTCTGTGAACTCAAAACACCTGTGTCAGTGGCGACATAAACCGTTGAACCCGCAAAGACGATCTCGTTGAAATGCGAAAATCGGAGTGGCAGACTCGACGTAATGTCTCTCCAACTGTTTCCCGCATCCAGCGATTGAAACAGATGACCCGCTCGCTTCCCTACGTAGACGGTTTCCCCTGAAACCGCTAACTTGAACCCTTTTTTCAAGTCCGCGCTCGACTGTTTGCCGAGGTCTATGAGTCCGGTGTTAATCCATTCCGGATCGCCGGGTTTCCATTTGAAAAGCCTTCGCTGATGCTCTATGTAAAAAGTTTCACCGCTAACTGCAAACCCACCGACTTTTGCAAAGGAAACAATATAGGACAACGCCTTTGTTAACTTAGGATCCCTTTCCATATCATTAGGCAAATAGATTTCTTCCGCCTCTGCTATAGTTGCTACCAATTCCTTGGACAGCGTTTCTCCTTTGAAAGCGGGGATTTCTGGAATAGATGTGAGGACATCACCCTCTACAGATAGACGGAAAACACGCAAATTGTATTTTTCAGGAACAATCCCATAAAGCCTTCCATCTGCACTTACTATCTTTGAATTATAAGAGAAATTGATATGAGAATGCTCCTGTTCAGTTAGTTCAAATGTCTGTTCATTGGTATCAATGCGAATACTTTTCCATGATTCACCACCGTCGGTTGATTGGACAATATCGCTACCTGTATGCACATAGAGCCTGTTATTGAGAACTGCCAAATTCTGCATTCTCGTCCCTACGATACCATTCATAAATGGATGCCATGAGGTACTAGCATCGGTTGTACGATGAATTCCAAACTCCCCGGCTCTGTAAAAAGTATTTTCATCAACCGCTACAACTGGAAAAATATTCTGTTTCACTGAATCTATGTCTAACCCTAAGTGCGTCCATGTCTGTCCTCCATCATTTGAACGAAAACTGTGGATGGCATCTAAGACTAAGAGTCTCTTACCGGAAACCAAGATTTTGACCGTACGCGGTGCCCTCATAACAGAAGATTCATATTTAGGTGTTATCTCAACCCACGATTCTCCTAAGCTGGTTGAGTGGAAAATCTTCCATAGGGGTGCCTTGTCTTTACTTACTATTTGTACCGCGTATTTTCCACCTGTCTTAGGGGGACCTAATACAAAAGGATCAGGTCCCATTCCAACATAGAGATTGTTTTCTATTGTTGTCAAGGAGTGGACTGCGTTAGATACATCCACTGGCAACTGCTCCCACACATCCGAATTAAGGCGATACAGGCCTTCATTTGTGCCAGCGAACACTGTATGTCTAATTGCAGCGACTGCGTAAATGCGTTTGCCTGCTAATCCTTCGTTCAGAGATGTCCACTGCTTACCACCATCTGTAGAGTGAAAAATACCATTGTCTCGTAAAGCCAAATACATTGAGACGAGACCTTGTGAACTATTCTTTTCTGTTTCACCCATAATGACCAATCCAACGGCATATCCTTTCGGACGCGAAGCGAAAGCCTTCCACGTCTCTCCATTATCAATTGAAGTAAGTACTTGATTGGGATAGACGATATAGAGCACGCCTCTATGCTCAGTCATGGGCATTCCGAACCCTTTGATGGGTGTGTCAACATCGACCGGTGTCCATACAGTCGCATCTGTTGTCAATCTGTAGATATTTGTTGGCGTAGCGGCATAGACTGTGCCGCCAGATGTAGCAAAAATTTCAAATACAGGACTTCCCTGAGGTCCACTCGCCTGCGTCCATTGCGAGATAGAGGATCTAAACGAGTTGTTCTGTGTATTCGGTGTTCGGACATTCTCGGAAGTCTGCAAACTGACACCGATATTTTCGCTCAGGGTAACATCCCTACCAGCCTGCGTTCGCACCGCCGGTTTTGAATCAATAGCAAGGGTAAGGGGGGTATCGATGATTTCAATCGTAGGTTCAGAGAGTGCCTCAAAACTATACGGCTTTTGAAAACGGAGAAGGTATTGATTGCTGATACCCAGCATCAAGAGGAATACCAATACTGTCGCTGTTCCAAAAGCCATCCACGGAAGCAAGGGTTTCCCAGCCGGAGGGGGTGTCGGTTTCATATCAGCGACGTGACGCATGATGTTCTGGGTTAAACCCGTTGATATATGCACACCGCCGAGAATTTCCTGAACCAAGAGTTCTTCTTCCTGTGCTAAACGCTTTCTCGCACGCTGAAGACGGCTCGTAACTGTGTTCACGGACACCCCCAAAAATTTACCTATTTCTTTGGACTGCATTCCACCCAGATAGTAGAGCGTGATTACCGTCCGTTCACTCTCTGGTAGCTTCTCCAAAAGTTCTTTCACGAGACGATGGCGACGCTCAGTTGCTTCTGTCTCCCGCTGCTCTAACACATAGTGATTGTAAGAGGAGTGTTCGATTTCTTCCATCGGGGTGGATGCCAGTGATTGCATCTTAGATTTGTGCCGTTGAATCCAATTGGTGCAAAGTCGATTCGCGATAACATACAACCACCCAGCAAACTGGCTTGGTTCCTTTAGGGTCGACAGCTTTTTATAGGCGTTTAGGAAGGTGTCTTGCGTAATCTCTTCAGCGTATTGAAAGTCGCCAATCTTTCGCCACACGAGGGCGTGAATGCTTTTCTGATACTTTTCAACCAAAGCACTGAATGCCGTGTCATCACCTGCCAAAATTCTGCTGATGAGTTGCGCATCATTTTCTTCTTTCATGGAATTGTCCTAACAAAACGTGAGTTTGATAAAATATCTTGAATCTTGTAGGGAATCAACGATTCAGGGAAGGATAAAATTTACCGTATAAATAGAGCCGTCTAGGGATTTACGACTCTACCTGGGGAATACTCAAACAAAAATACCTACGAAAACTATGGTCATTATATACATTGTATCAGTTTTGTCATATTAAAGACACAATTTTAATCTAATACCATTTCTAAATAACCGTTTCTCATTAACGAAAAACCCGTTCGTAGTGGCGCAATTCATTGCGCCTCTTACATTCACCTTCGTCCGAGTGTCAAAATCTCTTAAATGCGAATTTATCTTTCAGGTTTGGTATAAAAACGTACATAGCGCAAAAAAAATGAAAGATCGCTTGAGATCATGGGAGATTTTTAATAGGACTTACGCATTTCCTCTTAAAGTCCCCCTGATAAGGGGGATTTAGGGGGTTAAATACAATGTAATCATGTCTATTCAAGAAAATAGACGTGTTCTCTGTGCAATTTGCGTAAGCCCTGTTTAAGTTAGGATCAGGGCAAATGTTAAATACCTCAGTTATACCCTACCATTCAGGCTCCCATCGGAACCTCGTTTCTCGTTTTCCGCCGAGGCTTTCAAGTTTCTCACTGATTTTCAGCGTCTGTTCAATGAGAAGGTTTTGGTCCCCGATGGTTTCAACGTTGAGTCTCAGTAACGGCTCGGTATTCGATTCTCGGAGATTGAACCGCCAGTTCCCGTGTTCAACAGCAGAAGCGCAGGGATTTGTGAGAAATCTGACCGATAAACCGTCAATTGGTGTTTCAATGCAAGGGCGGTTTCCCAAAGAACGTATCGTTTGTCGGATCTTTTTCACTGTGTCTTGGATGTGCTTGCAAGTTTCAAATGAAAAATTGATTTCACCAGAGACAGGATACTCCGATCGGAGGCGGTCGACAAATTCAGCGAGAGATGTCCCGTTTGTGCTTAAGTGCTCAAGGACAAGCAAAAATGGAATCATGCCGTTATCAGCACCGAAATTGTCTCGGAAATAGTAGTGTCCGCTCGCCTCTCCAGCAAAAAGCGCGTTGGTTTCGCGCATGCGGGTTTTAATAAACGAATGCCCACATCGGCTAAGAAGCGGCGAGCCGTTTATCCTGATAACGGCATTCTCTACTGCCCACACGGCTCTCGGATCGAAGATAACAACACCGCCTCCGTTCTGCTGTAGAAGTTTTTCAGCAAGTAACGCTGTAATGTAGCAGCCTTCAATGAATTCTCCATTTTCATCGAAAAAGAAGCATCTGTCGGCATCTGCATCCCATGCCACTGCCAGATTCGCTCCTGTCTGTTTAACCGCTTTCATCGTTAATTCCCGATTTTCCGGTCTTAATGGATCGGGACGTTTTGCCGGAATTTGGGAAAACGTTCCATCGGGTTCAGTGAATAACCGCTCACAGATCTGGATTGGTGTCCCCGCTAATAAACGTTCGGTGATCTGACCGGCAAGTCCACTATTCGCATTGATGACAATCCGTTTTCTGGACAACCGCTGCAAATCTACAAACGAGCGGAGGTGCATGAGGTATGCCTCCAGAAACTGTGTGGACTGAAGGTGCCCACGACACGGCATCTTTCGCTTCTCAAATAGAATGTTACTTCCAATAGCATCGCGGAGATCATAAAGTCCGGTGTCTGATGAAATTGGAGTCGCATGCCGACCAACCAATTTCATACCGTTATAT
Organism: Candidatus Poribacteria bacterium; assembly: GCA_965208635.1. GTDB lineage: Bacteria > Poribacteria > WGA-4E > WGA-4E > WGA-3G > WGA-3G. The sequence goes on along the minus strand of OZ242349.1, from coordinate 510,295 downwards.
ACAGCGGGATTGTGAGATGCCGAGATGATAATGCCGCCATCTGTTTGGTAATGCGCCACAGCGAAATAAAGCATATCGGTCGAAATTTGACCCAGATTCAACACATCAACGCCGGAGTCTATGAATCCTTCTACGGCTTTCCGCCACAGTTGTGGTGAACTCTCACGGACATCGTGCCCCACAGCGACAATTTTCGGTTGAAAGCGAACCGCAAAGGCACGGGCAATTCGATAAAAATCGTTCGGCACAAAGTCAACACCGAAAATGCCGCGGATATCATACGCTCGGAAAATATCACGGTTCATCTTTCTTTTCTCGCTTATGTTTAGGAGGGCACACATATACTATTCGAGTGTATACAAGTTCCTCCTGAATTCCACTTTGTACACCAAACTAAGCAATATTCTCCTTCGTCGCAAACCAAAGTGCAACCAACACTGGCACTAACGGGTGGAGTAAACATTATTTCAGTTAACAAGAAACTTCCAGTTCCTACGGCTAACGCCAGCGGCGCCTTGACACTAACCTTGCCTTCCTCAGATTGCAAAAATGTATGAATCTTACGACGTAGATTTTTCTTCATTGGGTTCACCTCCTTTCTTTTATTAACAACTCTTATCAGTACTTTCATTTCCAGAGTAAAACTTCCATAAGGGAACGAATCTTCTGAAAATGCTTGAAAACAAATTCAACTTCAGCAGTTCTAACATTTTGAATAATATCACTGCTAAAGTATTTTCAAGGTGATAGATATAAAACCCTACTCTTTTTCACTTCCCCATGTCACTGTCTTGGGTGCTTTTGCCAATACAGGACAGATTCTCACTCCTAACATCGCAAAGTTGAAAACGAAAATAAGAACTAACATTGACGGTTTCATAAAAATCGCCTCCGAAACTTGGTGTAGATAAGTTGATCCGATAACTTATCCTTAAATATCGGGTGCGTTGATATCCTCATTCAATTTGATTGTATTGATAGTTATCTACCAGAATTGTTGGTGAAGCTTTTATACCTAATTCCAGTACTTGAAATCCAGTTAAGCAGGGGCTGGGTGGTATGAATACAGTGAATGACCATCCAAACTATAGCAACCAACCGGAAAGTTTTTCTAAAATGTGATATGCCCTCTCTTTGTCCCTATCGTATATTTCAGTGAGAAGCGTCTCAGCCTGCAGACGTGTATGAGATTTGAGAAGCTCTTTGGCAAGCGCGATCTCAATCGTTTCCGCGGAATAGTGTGGATGCTGAAGTGCTTGAGATCGCACACTTCCATGGTTGCTATCATAATGATAGCAGAACAGATTAGGGAAGGAACTGTAAGAGGACATCGCCTGCGTCTCGAGCTGCTGCTGCGTTAATGCGTGAACAAGATTAGCAAATTGCGCTGAAATAGCATCAGCAGAAAAACTTTCCGCCAATTTCCGTCCATCCTTAGAAAGCCGATCCATTTCTGAAGGGTCTGCCAATAATTGATTTAAGTTCTCAAGAACGTGTTTCAAGTATTCGCTGTCCGTGATTCCTCTTTTTGAATCTATAAAAGCACAAGCGTTCCCAAACTCGGGTATAGCAGCACTCGTCCCTATGAGCGTGGGGACTCCGCAAGCCAAACTCTGAAACAGTAGCGAACTCGAACTTTGTAAGATCGCATGAAAAAAGCAGATATCCATGGTGTTGAATAGCATGGGGAGCAAATGTGGATCTGTTCCGAATTGTTCGGTTTCTGTATAAAAAACAAGATTGCCAGGTAGGTTGCTTAAATACAGATCGGATAACCCAGGCGCGAAAACAAGAAAGAAGAACTCTGGACACAACTGAGCGATGAATTTACCAACACGATAATTGATCTCGGACGCTTCTCCAGCGATGATGCCAACAACAGGTTTTTGGAAGACCTCTTGCGTGTCAAAAATGGCACTTATACACCGCCTTCCTATTGTCTTGTCTTGATATGGCTGAAACCTTTCCAGATCAACCGGATCAGGGAGAAAACAAAAATCAACGTCAGACGACAACAGTTCTTGAAACCGATGGATTAGCCAAGGTGCGTCAACGACGATGGCATCAAAGGGACGCTTCGCTCCGTATACAGCCAAAACGAAATTTATAAAAGCAACTTCGTCTCTAACGCCACCTTGGACGCGCACAATAGTTGGAACATTATTCCAAGAAAAGAAAGGTATAACGTCGTTTGCCTCCACAGATAAAAGCCCAAAATCAAGAGGGGCGAACGCTATTGTTACATCATAGGTGGCGTTTATATAATAGGTTCGCGCGCGTTTAAGATTCGCTTCCATTGGAATAAAGTGAAAAACTTCATCATCGCGATAAGCTTCATTCCATTGATCTTTCGGAAGCCCAACAGTAACCTCCATATTCTGTGAAAAGGATTCTAAAAGCAGATAGGTGCTCCCATCCTCAGACTGTGAAGTCGGTATTTGATTTAGGAACGTCAAAAGGCGTAATTTTCTATCTGCATCCGGTACGTGACGCACTGCGTTTGACACAAGTAAGCCCAATTCCGCAAAATGTCTTATACACTCGAACGCTTCAAAGATTTCTGCCTCAGTGTGTTGTGCTTTTAGGTGTCTGATGATTTCTTCCCGACTTTTTGAACTGCACAATTCCAACACATTCCAAACAACAAGATCGACACATACCAGTTCATTTCGATCTAAGTCAACGACGTAGTTCCGATCGTCAATCTGAAACTTCTCTATTTCATGAAGTCTTACAGGAAAATCTATCATAAATATGAGCCTTCTATCAGCATCTATAAAGATGTTGCTTGCGTAAATCCTTTGACACGATTGAGAATATTAGCGACCGAGTGTTTGTCTTTTATGATGTGCATAAGGACCGCCTCCACTTCATGAACCGTATGACGCTCCAATAACGTTAAAGCCAATGTCGCCTTCCAATCCTGATAATAACTGCTGTGCATCAGTGGCTGATGATTATGTTGGTCAGTGACGTTCGTCAAAATCGACTGGCACTGCAACCGGTCGTCTAAGAAATCATAGCGAGGCACATAAGAAGTTTTAAAACGCGTTCGTGAAGAAAACTGCATTTTTCTTTTTAGGCTTTCGTAGAGCATGACAAGTTTCTTTGCCGTTGTGTCCCATTTAAATTCCAATGCCCGCTCGCGAGCCTGTTTACCGAGTTCCATTCGACGGGCATCGTCATTCAGAAGTTCCTGAATCGCTTCTGAGAGTATCTCAGGTTCAACATATCCCGCGAAACTGCCTATGTCCTGCTCGAAAGTCTGACATGCCACAACGCGACCCGCGTCTCCGACAACTTCTGGCAAACCCGCGAAGTTTGTTACGACGGGTGGCACGCCACACGCCATCGCTTCGAGAACAGCATTGCCAAAAGCCTCCTCCCCAACGATAGAAGGGAAGCAATGGACATCGAACGTATTTAAATACAACGGAAGCATCTCTCTTGGCGGCTGCTCACCGATATAGATTAAATTCGGCGGTAACTTCTGCAGCTGATACGCATGTAAAGTCGGGGCAACCACAAAAAACAGGACATCTGGAAGCATTTTGGCTATTTTGATAAAGATGCCCGCGCCTTTTTCAGGTTGGAAACGTCCAAAAAAACCGACGATTTTCTGATTTCTTATCTCTGGTCGATTGAGCATCTCTGCCACTTGAGAGCGAGCTTGTGCTTTATCCATCGGACGAAAGAGATCCGAATCAACACCATTGGGAATAATATGAAAACAGTCAGCGTCAAGAACATGTTGGGCATAGAAATCTTTGATAGAGCGAGTTGGCGTTATGAAAGCGTCATGTTCGTTCATCGCAGCATAAGTCCATAGGATAGAATTAATCATTGACCCGTTGTGTCCGCGGGGTGAGCCAAGTCGGCTTATCACGGGAACTCCCGATGAAAACAGATGCAGTGGCATCTGTTCCACCATGTCCAACGGGATCATGGGTATGAAAATCCCATCAATCTGGTTTTGCTGAAATTGAAATAAAAAGTTGTGTCTTGAGGTGCCTCCGGAAAGGGTGTAAACCCCGTCTGAAATGACCTCCGATTTTGAGGCATGGAAAAAAAGATCTGCATACTTCGACAGGGCACTCAGAATTTCTTTAGAGGCAAGACGGTATCCGCTCCTAACGTATGTTTTATCTGAGGTCCACGTTTCAATAGAACCTGCTACGAAGATTCTGAGACGATTTTTCTTTTGGAGCGTTTCTTGACCTGCGTTTCCAACAAGAAGCCCCATTTCCTCAAAGTTATGTAGTTGCTCAAAGGCTTGATAAATCCGTTCGGGTTCATACTTTTCAGATAGAGCTTCAAGAATTTCTTCGGGTGTTGATTCAGGACACAGCTGCAATATCTCCCAAATAAGATCGTCCGCTTCTAATACCTGTCCGACGTCTAAATCAACGATGAAAAGCCGATCTTGACGCGTAAACGGATGCAAACGATGCGTCGGTTTTGGACATTGAAACAAGTGTTGTGTTGAAGTCATAATGTGTCATCCACATAAATTTTTAATCTGCTGCCTGTTTAAGTTTACCCCAAAGCATTGTCTGTTTTTCTCCACTCGGTGATACTGAGTGAAATCCCTCCGGCACCCATACAGGAGATAGATAGAATCTTGCACCCTTTACCAGCGGCGTTCCAACGCCATTAGTATCTCTGACGTTTATGATATGAATGTCAGCAGAAGGTTCCCACCGCTTTCCGACATCTGAGACACTATACGCAATCCAGTCGCCATTCGGAGACCAAGCAGGACGAGAAATTTGTGGGACCGGTGCCCGTTTCTCCCCAACCGGTGGCACTTGCGTCAATTTTCGGAGGTCTTCCGCATCTATATCAAGGACTGAAAGGGTGAGAGGAACCCGTGGTGTAGTCTTTTCCAAGAGAGGTCGCGGGACACCGGCTACTGGACCAAGGGCAAAGAACTGAAGTTCCCATGTGCCAAAAGCAATTTGTTTGCCATCCGGCGACCACGTGAATCCTGCAGTCCACGCTATAGGGACAAGGCCTCTCAATCTTGGAGGTATCAGAAGCTTCAATCCTCTCCCCTCGGAAGTCATTATATAGAGATCGAACCTCTGATCGGGTTGAGAAAAGAAAACGATCCATCTACCATCGGGGGACCAGACAGGACTCCCGTTTTTACCGATTTTCGTCAATTGTCTTATCTTTTTACCGGTGGCATCCATTTTGTAAATATCCGAACTCCCGCCACGATCAGAGACAAAGGCAATCCACCTGCCATCAGGAGACCACGTAGGGCGTGAGTCGATGCCGGGGTCGTGTGTCAACCGCTGATGTTCCCTCGTCTTGGTATCCATAATATAAATCTCAGGGTTTCCATCTCGGTTGGAGACATACCCTAAAAACCTTCCATCCGGCGACCATGTGGGGTCAAAGTCATCGGCTGGGTGGTCTGTCAAGTTGCCAAGGTACTTACCATTGGTGTCCATGATATGGATGTCAAAGTTGTCTGTTTGGTTAGAAACATAGGATATCAGCTCAACCCCAACAGCGTCTTCCCAACCGTCTATGAGTAGCAGTCCGACGCTTATGAATAGGGCGGTTCCTAAGACTGACAGCAGCCTACTTTTTATCGAAAAGGGGAGTCCTTTCATCCTTGTCCATCTCATGATACCTTCCTTGTAAAATTATTGAAAAGGTCGGTTCCACTGATAAAAAATAGCGGAACCGACGAAACGAGTAATTGGTGCATTTAGTGAGCAACGCACTGAGAGTGCTTTATGGTTACCATACACTGGCAGCCGGGAGACCATTTCTCTGTCTCTCCCTTTAAACAAATCTCTCCGGGGCTACAATCACCATCATCTTTACACTCCATATGTGCCTGACCATCGGCGGGGAACATGGCTTGTGCTAACAACAAACTCCCGCCTGCGATCCCTATTGCGAGGGGTGCTTTGACACCGACACGCCCTTCTTCGGATGCAAGGAAGTCACGAAATCTATCGCGAAGGTTGCTTTTCATTTCGGTTTTTCTCCTTTCTGCCGGTGCTTCTGTTCCGGCAAGATTGAATTCCCAAACGGTGTTGGGAACACCATCTCCAGGACGAATACTATCGCTACGGGAGTGAAGCCCTCCCCCTTGGACATGCTTTCTAATGGCTTTTCAAAAGGCTTATCATCTTTGTTGGTTGTTTGAACGGTGTTATCCAATTCGTGCCCTGCAATTATTGGCACGGGGTTCCGCTCGCCCGTAACAGTTGATTGGCTCGAAATTGATGCCCATCCACTAAAATCGTTGGGGACGCTCTAACACCGAGTTCCACAGCGCGCTTGATGTTTTCTCGGAAAAGTTGCTCTGCTTCCGGACTGTCAAATAATTCCTGAATCTTCACCACGTCAATGTCGAGTTTCTCTGCGCAGTCCTCCCAACTCTTGTCCAATTTCTTGCCCCGACACAAAATGTAGTCGAGATACTGCTCAGGATACTCTTGTGCTATGAGGAGTTGTCTGATATTTTCCGCTACTTCGGGATAACCGTGAAGACTCGTAAACGGCGTTATATCCTGCGCCGAAGATGCCTCCTTCTCCTGTGCAATAAATTGAAGTTTGAAGTCAATCTTGTTGCCAAACTCCTTCACGATCGGAATAATCTTCTCTTCCGCCTGAACACCGAAGGGACAATAACTCATCACAAACAGTTCCAAGGTCGGCTTCCCAACACGTGCTATACGGGATGTTAAGAGTTCTTCCAAATTCATGGGTTCGCGGCTGTGATCGACATCCTTGGTATGGAGTGCCACCACCTCTTCAAATCCCGGAGAATGTTTCGTATCGTGACATTCTAAACAGAGTCCGGTATCTGCACCGCTACGGATGTTGCTCTTTTTCGGGTTGCCGACGTGCTGTTTGCCGGGACCGTGGCACGTCTCACATTGAACACCCTTGAGTGCCCAATCTTGAGCATCTATCTGGAAACCCGTTGGATACCCAAACCCGGTGGTATGACAGGAGACACATCCAGCATCGAAGTAGCGTTCTTTTTTCAGAAGGGTTTCAAAGGCGAAAGCGTGCCGCGTCGCTGACCACTGGAGGTGTTCTTGCTGATGACACCGCTGACACGCCGTCGCTGAGACATACCCGTTTTGATGATTCTGTTCTAAGTGTTGATTCGCAAAGAGAGGCGTGGTGTCGGACAATTGTGAGATCTCGCGATAAAAATTAGTCAATAATTGACGCACCGATTCGGATTCCTCTACATCACCTGTCAATGCTAATTGTGTTGCGTAGTGGCGTGTGAGTTCTCCATCTGCATCTATCCAGAGTGCTAACAATCCCAACGTTTTGCCTTCGGGTTTGGAGCCAACGTAAAGCGTTCCACTATCAGACTTCGTTATTTCAAGTTCTTCCGGTTGAATTGCGACATCAATGTGCTTTGACGCTTCGACATTACCCAAAGCCACAACAACGTCGGCTTGTGAGACTGTTTGCTCTTGGGCTACATCAGCGACAAAAGCAATCGAATGTTCTCTAATGCTTTTGATGACGAACGGTTGTGTAAAGTCATTTTCTGTGGACGTTAAAAATGGAAACGTAGCAACGGCACGTTGCTGCCTTAGATACGCATCTCCATAAGAAAGATCGGTTTGACTCAGGGCAACTGCGTCATATCCCATCGCGGACATCGCCTTAAGATTGACCGCACAACGTTTTGCGTCTATCTCCTCTTTGCCATCAAAGATATTCCCAGCATCGACCAAGAGCGTTGGAAATCCATGATGCCGGATCTGCTCCACAATATAAGCTCGCCTCGGGAGTCCACCTGACTGCTCTTGGTAACATCCGCATGGCTCCAAATGGCTTTTTGTGCCACCGGTATATAAAATAACGACAGAAGGGGGTTCGTTGCTTTTGAGTTCCGACAGAACCGCTTCTAACCGTTCTCCGAAAACAGGACGCGCCTGTTGCTTGGCTTCTTGTATCTGGTTGAGTCTTTGAGATTCTGCCCATTGCAGGTAAAAAGGTGGTAAAGTTACGACTACAGTCAAAACAAGTAAAATAAGGATCGCACGTTTCATAAAATAAGCTAAATCAAAACTTCTTGATTCATAATCCTTTCATATTATACGTCCGGATAGGTCTTGTGCTTATCCGTTTGTGCCTACCCGCGTCCGTAGGGGTAAGTCTTGGGTTCTCCATAGATGTCAATTTTAGAAAAAACGGCATTGTAGCATCGTAGGTTGGGTTGAACGGATAATACCAGAGTGCTATCGCCCCACGGAAAATAGGTTGCCCGTCCATACACTTACCATTGTAAAGGAATGGAGTGAAACCCAACGATCCTCGATGCCAGTTCCGAGAATCTCACTATCAAGTTGGGTTTCGCTGTATCTCTGATGTTGTCTAATGCCATCTGTTGTTGAGAAGTATTTGGGTGTTGCCACCGCCTTTCTCTATTTCGCTCAACCCAACCTACGGGACTACATACTAAATTGACACCTATGAGGTAGGTCTTGGGTTATCCTACCCACCGACACCCAAAATCAAAATAGTTGCGTCAGTTTCAGATAAAAGGGACCCTGGCAAAGAATCGTTAGCAGGGCACCAATAGAGATAACTGGAGCAAAGCGAATTGAAGGTTGGACGTTTATTTGATTGCCAAATTCGGCGAGAGCACCCTCCGCCGCAAGGTCTTGCAACTGAGCAATCTCCTCAGGGGTCAACCCGGCGGGATCCGGTGAAATAACGATGTTGTCGTCCTGACCGCTTGAAAATCCGACTTGCTGCTTTTCATAGCGGACGGTGCCGTCCGGCTGTTCAACCCGAACAACTTGTTCCGCAGGGATCATACCGACTTGGAGACCATTTACATCAACAGCGTTGTCTAATGTCACACTCGCCAAACTGAGAACCAACTGTTTGGCAATAACGAAAACAACGAGATATAACCCTAAGAAAAAGGCGAAACCGGCGAGAAACACCGACACGGATGGCGTTGCTTGCACCGCTAACCAAACGCACACAAAACTAACGACAGCATAATAGACCGGCGTTTTCGGTAGTGGTGACAGGAGTTTCTGTATCAACGTGAATGCCACCAAAACTAAAACGAGATGCAAGAACCGGTCAGGTTCCCATCCGACGCGCTGCAACAGATAGGTGAACGCAGATCCAATACCGATAAATAGCAATAGACCGAAAAATTTTTCGAGAAGTGCCCCTTTCTGAAAATTTGACTTAAAGAAATACCGAAAAAGGTCCAACTTATTCCGCATCAACGTAAACTTGTAAAGTAGGTAACCCAAGAGTCCTATTGAGTACGGAACAATGATATTGAGTGCGAGTACTAACGGCGGAAAACTCAAAGCACTGCTCAGATTTCTAAACAGTGATAGCGGAAAGATTAAACAGAGTCCCCAAAAAAGTTTGGAATCTCCTGGGGAGAAAATACCAAACCAATAGAAGGCGAAGGCGATGAGTCCACTTCCGAAGAAGAGTCCTAAGATATAAAGAGGCGTTGTTGTGCCGAGATACCACGCCATCAATTGGCTAATCGTGCCAATATAAAGAAGTCCAAGAGAACAGAAGTTGCGAATCTTCTGTGTTTTCAGGTCAGTGTAACTTGCATATCCACAGAAGACGAGTGCCAAAAAAATCAGGAGATATTCATAGTGCGACATAATATGAACAAAAAGATCCTTTCTTTAGAGTTTTACGCTTAACGCGAATGTATCGATGAAGGGACCCGCTTGACGTTGGAACTCCTTCGTCTCAAAGTCAATAACCTTAAGGTCAACTTTTTCGTAGAGTGCTAAGACTTCATCGGGAGAATCAAAATCGTAGAGGTGCATCAATAACGGGAGTTGTACCGGTAATGCCGTTATTGCGTATCCGCCCGGTTTCAGTACACGCAGTGCTTCCGACAAACCAGTTTCTGGATCTGGGATGTGCTCAAGCACTTCAACAGCGATAACCACATCGAAGGTATTATCAGGATACGATAGGGAACGGATGTCACCGACTGACAATTCGCTTCTGTCAAGTATTCCTTTTTTAGTCAGGAGTCTTTGGGCATGCTGAAGACAGTGCTGGCTAACATCAACACCCTCAACTCGCCACGAGGCGTTCTGCTGTAAAATAAACGCAGCCAACACCCCGGGACCGAAGCCGAGATCACAGAAGCATGATGTCCCTTTGAAACAGTCCAAATGCTTACCGATGAACGCTTTCCGTTCCAAAGCAGGTGGAAAAGAGATATAATTCAAGTGTTCGCTGATCGGATAATATTTCGTTTCGTAAAGTTTCGTTTTTACTGCTTCAAAATCCCTATCTGCCGTGACTTGAGCAGGAATCTCAAGCGCGAAAAGTTGTTCAACAGTTATTTCTCCACAATAAAGAATGTCGCTAACAATTTCTTCGGTGTGTGCCCAACTCGTTTCCGACTGTTGAATCAGGGTTTCCGTCTGCTCCAAAATGGAGGACAACAGATATTGAATTGTCTGATGGAAACGAGCGCGATGATATTCCACTGCGTGCGGATACAAGTTCGCTCGTGTTTGCAAACGTGCTTCAAACGTGGTTTTAAATTCGGAATAGTACATTAACGATTTCCTTCATTATCTTGATATATTCAAACTGCTAATGATGCTTAAGTTTACCCCATAGCGTCTTTTGCGTATCCACTGCGGGTGAAACAGAAAAGAATAACTCCGGTACCCATGTAGGGCTTACGTTACTTGATGGATGTGCTATCACTTGGAATGGGTTGGTAAGTTTTTCACCAGTTGCGTTTACGAGATAGATATGAGAGTGTCTTGCTACGCGCTCGTCTGATACACTGTAGGTAATCCAGTCACCATCCAGAGACCACGCAGGACAACAAGTCCAAAAGATACGTGCTGGCTTTACAAATTCACCTTGAATTAATTCACGGAGATTCTCCCCATCTCGGTTAATGACATAAATGTTTCGTTCTCCTCCGACAGGATCCTCTAAGTCTGGGAACACAGGATGTTTTTTTATACCATCATTCGCATCCTCAATCCTTATGGGATCAATAATTATGGGTTTCTGTTTTACCTTAACGTTTGGTTGTGCCACACGGTCCCACGTCACAAAAGCAATCTGTTTCCCGTCCGGCGACCATGTGCTTTTGGTAAGCAAAGGTGCTCTCTCAAGCTGTCTCAATCTCTTTCCATCGGCGGTCATTATATAAAGATGCTGGTCCCCATCTCGATTAGAACCGAATGCTATCCATTGGCTATCAGGCGACCACGCAGGATTCGCGTTGTCTCCGTGATTTGTTAGCCGTTTTAGGCTTTTGCCATTGGTATCTATCTTGTAGATATCGGGATTTCCCTTGCGGTTGGAGACAAATGCTATCCATTGTCCATCGGGTGACCACGCAGGATGTAAATCGTGGGCGCGATGGCGTGTCAATCGCCGGTGTTTCTTTTCTCGGACGTCCATCACATAAATCTGAAAGTTCCCGTCTTGATCGGAGGTATAAGCCAAGAAACGACCATCAGGCGACCATGTAGGATCCCACTGGTTTGCTGGATGGTTTGTCAGGTTACGAAGATTTTCACCGTTGGCACCTATAAAATAAATATCGAAGTTCCCAGTACGGTTGGAAGTGAAGGAAATTGTTCCAACTCCAGGTGCCTGTGCCCAAGTGGTTATACTACTTAGAATCAATGCAGTAATCCCCAATATCTTATATGTCAGCTCTCCTTTTTGAGAAAAGAAGATTTTCTGGATTATTGCTAACTTCACGATAGACTCCTTGTCCAGTTTCCGAAAGTTGGTCCTACTATAGGAAATAGCAGGACCAACCGAAAAGAAGTAGTTGTTGAGTTTAGTGACATGCGGAATGCCGCACACCGTCACAAGTATCATCACCTACCCAATCACCGTCACACCACTCCCAGCAGGACTCTCCATCATCACAATCCCCATGATGAGAGCACTCCATATGTGCCTGGGCTGCGGGTGGCAGCATGGCTTGAGCTAACAACATGCTTCCACTCACTATACCTAATGTCAGCGGTGCTTTGACCCCTACACGTCCTTCTTCAGACGTAAGGAAGTCTTGGATTTTACTCCGAAGGTTGTTTTTCATTTGGGTTTATCTCCTTTCTGCCGGGTCTCGAATCCGGCGGGATTGGATTCCCAACGTTGGTCGGGAAAGCCATTTCCAAGACGAATTCATTCGCTACGGAAGTGAAGCCTTCCCTTGGAAATGCTTGAAAACACATTCAACCTCAACAGTTCTAACATTTTGAATAACATGACTGCTAAAGTATTTTCAAGGTGATCAAATCTAAAGCCTATTCCCGTTTCAGTTCTCCCCATAGTGTCGTGAGCAACTGTGGTTGCGGTGAAACCGGCAACGCATACGCCGGATCAAACCAATCCGCCAGAGAATTTGCTTGAAAACCAGCGAACCCAACAATATGGGTGAGTTGTATTGAGATACGACTACTTAAGTCGACTTTGAAAAGTTGGAGGTGATTGTCAATTTCCTGTGTATAAATAAGTGCGTCTCCGCGCGGAGACCAAACAGGCGAAGAAGCCTCGGAACCGGCTTCATCAACAATCTGTTGGAGTCCCGTGCCATCCCGATTCACAATGTAGACGGTTTCTTTATCCCGCACATCTTGGATATCTACCTCAGCGAAGTCCACACCTTTGTCCTGGGCCCGTTTCCACTTCTCTTTCCAGAAATCATGTTTGAGCCAGGAAAAAGCGAGTTTATCACCTGGTGAAGACCAGGCAGGTCCATGCATCACGGGATGGTGGTTTGGAAGAAGCGTCTCTTCCTCGCGCGTTTGCAGGTCGATAACCCGAAGCTGGTAAAGATTCCGAATGATCCATAAGTTCGGGGCGAGCCTCTCATGTGCCTTGCCTGACCAAACAAAGGCGATCTCTGTCCCGTCAGGTGACCATCGCGGACAACGCCCCCTGGTCACTTGTTCCTCTTGTCTGCCAGTGATTGTGGCAATGTAGATGAACCACGTTGCACCGTCAAAGTGATGATAAGCGATCTGTTTTCCATCAGGGGACCACGTCGGGTCTGCTCTGTGTACGGATTGCCTAAAAATTTTCTGCACATTTTTCCCATCCGCATCCATTAGATATAGATCACGCACCCCGTCGCGGTCAGAGACAAAGAGAATTTGCTCACCTGTGGGGGACCAGACGGGATAAACATCCTCTGCGGGATGATTGGAGATGTTGACCTGTTGAGTTCCATCCGGATTCATCAAGTAGATTTCCCGATTCCCATCACGGAATGTGTTAAATACGATTTTGGCGGTTTTAGGGGCAATTGCCCAAATCTCAAAACCCATTGTGCACACCAGCATCAGATTGAGCGCATAAAGCAGAAATATTCTTGTGTGTCCCATGAAATCTTCCTCCTTTTTTATTCAACAGACGAAATTTGTAAGGATAAGGGAGGCACATGTCTGTGAAAAGTCACGTGCCTCCAATGGTTCATGAGAGTTTCTCAATTTTACTTTATCATTGGACTGAACATGTTCGTTGACTGGGCCTATATACACACGTTCTCATCCCAGCATGTCCGCCCAGCATTATTATCAACACAGACCTTAATAGTTACACATTCAGCAGCACCAGGGCAATCAGCGTGCTTTACACAAGCCATAGCTGGTGTTGGTCCGATGATTACTTGTGCTAGGAAAATACTGCCAGTTGCCAGGCCAAGTGCAAGCGGAGATTTGACTCCCACTTTGCCTTCTTCAGACTGGACGAATTCGCGGATTTTCCCGCGGAGATTCTTTTTCATATCGGTTTTTTCTTTTCTGCCGGGCTCTCGTCCGGCGGGATTTGCTTCCCAACTTTGATTGGGAAAGCCATTTCCAAGGCGAATCACTTCGCAGCGGAAGTAGAGCTCTTCCCTTGGAAATGCTTGAAAATTGCCTCGACTTCAGCAGTTCTAACATTTTGAATAACATTACGGCTAAAGTATTTTCAAGGTGATTCAATCTAAAATCCTATCTCTTTTTTATATCTCCCCATATTGTTGTTAGCAGCTGGGGTTGTGGTGAAACCGGCAACGCATACGCCGGATCAAACCAACTTCCCAGGTGATGTCCTGTTCCAATATGGGTCAGTTGTATCGTTTCATCACTCTCTAAATCTATTTTGAATATTTGCGTATCATCACCATCATCAGCTTGAATGTAGAGAAGTGCATTTCCCGCTGGAGACCAAGCAGGTTCACCGGCTGACGAGCCTTGTGGAGCAACAATTTGTTGAACTTCTGTTCCATCACGGTTCATAATATAAATTGTTTCGACCTCAAACCCTTTGGGCTTCCAGGCAAACGCGATCTTTTCACCATTTGGAGACCACATAGGACTTCGAACCCACATCGGAACTTTAGGGAAAGCGAGGAATGTTTGTTTTCTCGATCGGACCTTGAGCAAACTAATACGCCTAGGTTCGTCAAATGCTCCACTAAGAAAGACTATCTCTGAGCCATCTGGCGACCAGTCAGACAAACTGCCAATAGCCACTTCTTCCTCTTCTCTTCCATCTATTGTTGCGATATACACAAACCATTCACCCCGTTCAATCTTGGTATAAGCAATGTGTCTTCCATCAAATGACCACACTGGATGTCTTCTATCTGCTGATTTTTCAAACACGCTTCGGACGTTTTTACCATCTGGATCCATCAGATACAGATCCCAACTCCCCAGAAAGCGGTCTCGATCTGATGCAAAAAGAATCTGTTCACCTGTCGGTGACCATATCGGTGCGACATCATCCGCCTTATCACGGCTTATATTCACCTGTTGAGTTCCATCCGGATTCATCAGGTAGATTTCTCGGTTGCCATCCCTACCTGATGCAAACACAATTTTCGCTGTGATCGGTGCTTTTGCCAGCACGGGGTAAAAGTTGGGGCATAATAATACAACACTTAATATATAACAGATATAGAGGTGCTTATGTCTCATAAGATGTCCCTCCAAAAGTGGAGGTGGAGGTAAAAGTAGTCCGGTTCTGAACCAAGTCTCCTATTCCGTAGGGTAGCCGCGTCCCCTCACGGAGACACAGCCCCCTCCAAACCGTGCGTGCGACTTTCACCGCACACGGACCTACCAGTTGAGTGTGGCGATAAACGCTTTAGGTGATGATAACCACTTTTACTTGATTCCCTATTCATAAGCCAATGACTTCTATAGACCGCATGTTTTCACAAGATTTCAAGTCTATAGATAAAATGTTTTCAGGAATGTTTCAAAGCACCCAACCTGATTATGCTTGCGTCTCTTGACGCTACCTAATCTCCTCAACCTTATGGGCTACGAGAGTCCACTTAGGTTCTCTCTAATTTCCTGATAATAGACTTCTTGAATTGATTTAGTGTTATCCTATACCCCAGTTCGTTAGGCATCCTAACGGTGTGTCTATTAGGTCTACTCGAATGCTGAACTATAAGCAACATTCCTTAAGACACCACAGTTTTTCAAGGCGTTCTGTGTTGATACTTATGAGGCTTACGGATATTCAACTTTCGTTTACACGTGTCAATTCTTACCTGACGTATCAATTTTGGACCCTCTTATGAGTTTCGCCTATGTCCGCAGATATGCGCCATTTCCCCGTGCTTCCCACAGAGTTGTTTCCAATCTGCAGTTAGGGTAAGGTATGCGGTGTTAGACTCACCGAGTAGGGATTGAACCTACATTCTATTATCGCTCATTAGAGCGCACTATAGTTTATATCGTCTTCTCCTCAACTATAGAAGTAAATAATTGGGCATTGAAATGCTGAGGGCACCTCGGAAAAAGAACCGTCATGCCCTCAGTAGATGCTAACGTCTTACGGACTTACACAACTACCGCTTGGATGACACTTCCAAGGCCGATTTGGACAATCTCCATGTTCGCGGCAAGGTATTGCATCAGCTTCTGGTGTTCCTACGATAGCTTGTGCCAGTAGCACGCTACCCACCGCCGCTCCGAGTGTCAGTGGAGATTTGACTCCCACTTTGCCTTCTTCGGACTGGACGAAGTCGCGGATTTTCCCGCGAAGATTGTTTTTCATCTCGGTTTTTCTCTTTTCTGCCGGCGCTTCTCTTCCGGCAAGATTAACTTCCCAACCGTAGGTGGGAAAGCCATTTCCAAGGCGAATCACTTCGCAGCGGAAGTAGAGCTCTTCCCTTGGAAATGCTTAAAAACTGCCTCGACTTCAGCAGGTGTATGCTGTTCCACTAACATTTCTATCAAAGCGGTTTTAAGGCAGTCATATCTATTGGTCCCTAGGCGATACACGCTCGACTCAGTGGTTCCAGTTCCCGGGTCATATCGACGGCAGAAAACCGAGGGGGACAAATTTCTTTCTCTTCTAAAGGCATTCACGCTTTGCTGATGCCCTTCTTCAATAGACTGAACGATCTCTTGTACTACTTTTTCCCAAGTGAATTGTTGTGCTAAATTCTTTGCAACGCTTTCGCATTCGGCGCGCGTAGAAAAAGGTTTTAGCCATTGGTTTACCGTGTTTGACAACTCTAACATCGGGACATATAAATTACCGAAGCCACGCCATTCCGATTTCACAACAGCACCGGCACTCTCAACCTCCGGTGGCAGTCCGTATGTCGTCATGGCGACACACGGACTGCCGTACGCCATTGCCTTTAAAACCAACGAAAGCGGTGTTCCCGGAATCGCAGGGAAACAGACGAGATCGAGTGCCTGGAAGAAGATGGGCAGTATAGAATGCGTTTCATCATCATCTGCCCTAAATATTACTACGTTGCTGGGTGGATTCGTGTAATATTCCGCCAAGAACGGATCATAGACAAAAATCGCAAGATGCGGATTGGCACGAGCGAACTCAAAAATAAATTTCATCCCAAAGTTGGGTTCAAACCCAGAAATCAATCCTACGACGGGTTGTTGTGCAAATATCGGTTTTTCAAAGAGCACGGCGGTATGTTGCTTCGCCAAGGGCTTGCCTATCGGTTCACCAATGTTGATACCGTTCGGAATAACGCGAACATTCCCTCTCGGCACACCACATTCCATAAGCCATTCCTTTACCCACGAGGCTTTGACAACCAAGGTATCGTTTGTGTTTTGGAAGGCACAAATATTCAGAAGTGTTTCAAGCGTTGAACCTTGCAATTTCGGAATATCTTCTATACAGTGAACGATCGGCACATTCGGAACCTGATAGTATAACAGGTCATCCGTCAAAAATTGAGAGAGAAGTAAAATACCGTCATACCCATCCATCGCATACCAGGGTGGACTGAAGGCACTGCCTTCCTCTACCTCTATGTGCCGAATCTCAATCTCCCCAAAACCTTGAAGGTCCTCCTGCTTTAGGTCCATCTTTCCTGCTTCGGAAAAGGTGAGTGTTTCTAACGTTGCCGCCTTTGCTAAGTGTATCAAAAATTGGTAGCGATTTAGATTTGTTATGTAATCCAACGATGTTTTTTCTTTTGTAAAGTGAAATGGCACCAACAACTTCGGTTTCCGATTCTCCCGTTTCCAACTGCTGGCGGTTTGCTCCATCGTTTCATCTATTGGGCTTAAAAGAGAACCCTGTTGCCCGAGTCGTTCCAAACGTTCAATCCCGTTAAAGATAGAGGCGATCTTATATTTTTCCTTAAGTCCTTCAACGATTTGGTATTTCGTCTGAGTCCCATAACGATCCAGAATCTCCCATTCCACATCATTGACCTGAATGATGTCGTTCGTCTCAAGGTCTGTAATATATTTGCGACTGCCTTTTTCAAACTTATAGTGCTGTTTCAGCTGGTAGTGCATGTGAAATGCCATAGTGTATTCCCTTCTGTTTTTTTAAGCAGTTGCATGGATTAATCCACGAACCCTTTTGAGAATCTCCTTCGCTTCCGCTTCATCCTCTATCAAATCAGCAAGGAGTGCTTCCGCTTCTCTTGCTGTATGTTTTTTCAAGAGAGTCATCACGAGTCCTTCTTCAAGACGCTGAGAATAAAGGGCATCTCCCATCAGAGAACGTTCATAGTGTTTGTTCATCCCCAATAGAATCGACTTATACTTCTGGGAACGTTGCTCTGGATTCGATGCTTCAATTTCAGTCCCAAAAACATTCAAAAGCCCGTTTGGACTAACGAGCCGCCGTTTTCGATGAAGTTCCTCAAAGAACTGGATAATGCGCCTCGCGGTTTTGTCCCAAGTGAAAGACAGCGCGCGTTCCCTCGCTTTTTGGGGAAGTCCTTCCCGCATCTCGTCATCGTTCAACAGCAGATTAATCTTCTCTGAGAAGTCCACTGGCGATGGATAACTCACAAGTGTCCCTATATCGCGATCAAAATTATCAGCGTCGGCAATCAAGCCTGCATCTCCAACGACTGAAGGCACACCATCAAAGTCGGGAACGATAGGCGGAACGCCACACGCCATCGCTTCAAGGACTGTCAAACCGAACGTCTCCTCACCTGACATTGAGAGGAAACAGTAGACATCAAAAGCGTTGTAGACGAATGGTAATCTCTCGCGTGGATGGAATCCGGCGTAGACGAGGTTATTGGGAAGTTCTCTTGATTGATACCTTCCGAAATGCGGTCCTGCAATTAAAAATAATAGATGTGGGTTTAACTCAGCCAGTTTTAAGTAGACGGATGCCCCTTTTTCAGACTGCACCCGCGAGAGGTAACCGACTGTCGGCGTTGTCAGGATTCGTTCATCTCCAATCTCTTCGGCAAGTTCGCGCTTTGCTTCTTCTTTGTCCATTGGACGGAACAATGCTGAATCCACACCGTTGGGCAGGGTTTTGAAGAAACTCGTATCCCAAACGTAATTGGAATAAAATTCCGCCACATAATCCGAGGGAGCGGTGAACGCATCAAAATCTCGCATTGCCGCGTAATGCCGTAGCATGGAATTGAGTGCCTGTCCACCATGTCCACGCGGTGCGTGACATTGCACAAGCATCGGGGGCAGTTCCGTGTGCTGATAAAGTGGTAGGAGCCACGTTTCATGGTCGCGATGTAGCGTGAGAATGCCGAAATAGGTTTCGTTGATCCTTCGGCTGAGTCTACCAAAATCAGCCACGCTGATGTCAACTTCATAGACCTTGTCA
The DNA here is from genome assembly GCA_965208635.1 of Candidatus Poribacteria bacterium. Classification (GTDB taxonomy): domain Bacteria; phylum Poribacteria; class WGA-4E; order WGA-4E; family WGA-3G; genus WGA-3G. Next base: position 491,215 of record OZ242349.1, on the reverse strand, counting down.
GCTAATTTTCGATTTTGGTTACCTGCAAAGTGGAGGTCTACATATTCAGTGAGGTGTTGAAACATATATGAGAGTGCCATATTAGTACCCGCATACAACGTTTCAATATCGAAAAACGAATCTGTGGTGATGCCCGGTATCGCAACAAGTAACTTTCGACGCTCACTTTCTAACGCAAGGGCGTCTGTAAGATCTTCACCGCGATTGAATAACAAGCCTTCCTTTTCGAGTTCCTCGAATCTCTCAAATGCTTCAAAAATGTCGTCCTCTATATAAGATGTCTTTAGCGTCTCGGCGATTTCCTCGCTCGTCTGTGTTTCTGCGAGTTTTAAAACCTCAACCATCACGGCAGACAGTTCGACAGCACGTGCTTTTTCGATGTCTGCGGCATAAAGAACGCCATTCTCCTCAAAGAGATGGAGTTGGTGCAACGTTTTTGGAAAATCAAACAATATTTCTTTTTACCTTTCCGTTGTAATTAAAACTTCTGAACTATTAAAGACACATTTTTTCTCTAAAAACGTGCATAATCTGAAAAAAAATGAAAATTTTCTCTAAAAATTGCTTGTAATTGTCAAAAAAAAGAAAAAATTCAAATTTTTCTGTCAATGATGCACGTTTTCTCTCAGAAATTGTGTCTTTATATGAGTAAGAATTCTATCCTTGCGTCAGATTTTCGATGGACAGGGAGGGCCTTTTAAAAAAACAGTATGGCATTGGCGGGATTCCGTCCCCTTGGCTCATTGATAAGAAACTGTTTTAACACCTATGGTTGAGATGAGACAGGCAACGCATACGCTGGATCAAACCAATCCCCGCCAAAGTTCGATAGTCTGGAGAATCCAATATGCGTCAACTGCGTCCGGACACCGGTGTTTATATCAAGTTTGAAAACTTGGTTCTGCCCGTTAATTTCCTGTGTATAAAGGAGTTCGTTGCCCTTTGGAGATAACACTGGATCAGCCACTCTGTGACCGTCTCCGTCAATCAGCTGTTGAATATTAGTGCCATCCCTATTTATCATATAAATTGTCTCCTTCGTCATCCATACTACTGATATTGGTTCACCTAATTCGTGATCCGGTGGTAACGGATTCTTATTCCAGGAAAAAACAAGTTTGTCTCCTACAGCCGACCATGACGGTTCACGTTGCCAATTCATTGCTTTCTTGGGTAGCAGTCGTTTTTTGGCACGCGTGTGAGTGTTGATAAGTATAATTTGACCATCTACAGTGCAGGCTATCTCCAGACCATTTGGGGACCATATCGGGAGTGTTCCATCTGCAAGACGCTCCACTTGCTGCCCACCTAAGGTAGCAATGTAGATAGTGTACGTAGAATTTGCCGTGCCCATTTGCTCATAAGCAATATGTTTACCATCCGGCGACCATGTCGGAGAGTATCTATGAACTTTTGTTTTTCTCTTGAAGACGCGTCGGACGTTAGTTCCATTTGGATTCATCAAGTACAGATCTCGCTTACCACTGCGATCAGAGATGAAAAGGATCTGCTCACCTGTTGGAGACCAGACAGCTTGTTGATCATCCGAGCGATGCTGTGTTAGGTTCACTTGTTCAGAACCGTCTGGATTCATGAGGTAGACATCACGATTGCCATCGCGTGTGGATGTAAACAGAATTTTGGGAGTTATCGGTGCCTTTGCAAAAATCGGAGAAACACTTACATTCAGAATTACCGAGCTCAATATTATAAAAACTAACAAGCGTATTGTTTTCATATACGTGTCTCACAAGAACTATTTCTTTTTTACTTCTCCCCATGTCATGGTTAGCAAGTGCGGCTGAGGCGAAACAGGTAACATATATGCAGGGTCGAACCAATCCCCACCAGCATTTGCTTGAAAGAGGAATAAACCAACGCTATGCGTCAATTGAGTTTGAACGCCACTGGTTACATCCACTTTGAAGACTTGAAGAAAACCCTTGGTTTTCTGTGTATAAAGGATTTCTTTGCCATTCGGTGATAGCTCAGGACTTGCTGCCATCGGACCCGCCTCATCAACAATTTGTTGGATATCCGTACCATCGTGGTTCGCAATGTAGATTGTTAGTTTGTCAACCCATACCTTGGGGACAGGTTGTCCCGGCATGTGGTCGGGAGGTAATGGATTGTTATTCCAAGCAAAAGCGAGTTTGTCTCCGGCAACAGACCATGACGGTTCACGTTGCAAATTCATTGTTTTTTTCGGTAGAAGCCGTTTTTGCCCGCGTGTGCGAATGTTGATAAATACAATTCGTCCCCCTACTGAACAGGCAATTTTCGTGCCATCCGGCGACCATGCAGGATCAGAAGCATCCATAACAAGTTCTTCCGATTCCTGTTCTCCAAGTGCCGCAATGCGGACAGTGAACTTAATAATCTCAAAGTCCGCGACACCATAAGCGATATGTTTACCATCTGGCGACCATGTCGGACTCTCTCTGTAAGTTTCTTTCTTAAAAACGCGCCGAACATTCGTGCCATCTGCGTTCATCAAGTAAAGGTCTCGAACGCCATCGCGATCGGATGCAAAAAGTATCTGTTCACCAGTCGGCGACCAGCTGGCATGCAGATCGTCCGCGGGGTGTTGTGTTAAGTTTATCTGTTCAGAACCATCCGGATTCATGATGTAGATTTCACGATTACCATCCCGTACAGATGTAAACAAGATTTTGGGTGTCGTTGGTGCTTTTGCGAAAGATGTGAAAATATTGACGCACAACAGCAAACTGAGTTGACAAAAAACATGCATACATTTCATACCTATTCTCCTATAATCGCTCAAAGGTGTGCACATAGCATGTAGAGCGCGTGGTAGCAAAATATACCACGCGCTGAAAGTCAGCAAGACCGTGGAGATTCATACTACAGTCTATGTTAACGATGTTGCTACGTTCATGAACCAACTAGTCGGTACATGAACCAACTAGTTGATTGCCAATCCAGACGTGATTGTCACAGATCTGTCCGCCATGACAATGATGATGATGCTCGCATGGGCCCCAATGTGCTTCAGCCTGCGGAGTGCCAACAACGGTTTGTGCCAGTAGAAGACTACCTGTTGCTACACCGAACGTCAGTGGAGATTTGACTCCCACCTTGCCTTCCTCGGATTGGACGAACTCGCGGATTTTCCCGCGGAGATTCTTTTTCATATCGGTTTTTCTCCTTTCTGCCGGTGCTTCTCTTCCGGCAAGATTGACTTCCCAACTTTGATTGAAAAGTCCATTTCCAAGACGAATTCATTCGCTACGGAAGTGAAGTTCTTCCCTTGGAAATACTTGAAAACAATACAACCTCAGCAGTTCTAATATTTTGAATAACATGACTGCTAAAGTATTTTCAAGGTGATTCAATCTAAAACCTATTCCCGTTTCAGTTCTCCCCATGTTGTTGTTAGTAATTCAGGTTGTGGTGAAACAGGCAACGCATACGCCGGATCAAACCAGTCCCCGCCGACATTCGCTTGAAAAGAATGACCACTATTTGTCAACTGCGTCCGAATGCTACTGTTCATATCAAGTTTAAAGATTTGTCGGCGTCCATTGATTTCCTGTGTATAAAGGATTTCATTTCCATTTGGCGATAATACAGGGTATAATGTTTCGGGACCGGCTTCGTTGACAAGTTGCTGGAAATCGGTGCCATCGCGATTGACAATATAGATCGTCTCCTTCTTAATCCATTCGGGAGGAAAACGGTCTCTACCCGGTCTGTGTCCTGCCGGTAGTGGATTCTTATTCCAAGAAAAAACAAGTTTATCTCCAGCTGTCGACCAAGATGGATGATTTTGCCAAGACATTGCTTTCCTAGGCAGAAGGCGTTTTTGCTTTTGTGTGTGGATGTCAATCAGTTTAATTCTGTGGGCATCTAAGATGTAAGCGACGTAAGCGATTTCGGTTCCATCTGGTGACCACGCTGGATCGTAACTGTCGGCAACGATGCATTTCTCTTCTTGTTCTCCTAAGGTTGCCAGGCAGATATGAGATGTGCCGGCATCCCAATTTGTTTTCGTGTAAGCAAACTGTTTACCATCGGGGGACCAAGTTAGTCTATGTCTCCAAGCTTCTATGTTTTTTTTAAAGACGGGGCGAACATTGGTTCCGTCTGGATCCATCAGATATAGGTCTCGACTACCCCTGAGACGCAGGTCCCTGCGATTGGAGACGAAAAGAATCTGTTTGCCTGTCGGAGCCCAGACAGCTTGCAGGTCCTCTGCAGGATGTTGTGTGAGGTTCGTCTGTTCTGAGCCATCTGGATTCATGATGTAGACTTCTCGATTTCCATCACGTGTGGAAGTAAACAGAATTTTGGGCATCGTCGGTGCCCTCGCGAAAAGTGGACAAACGTTCACATACAGTAGTGTCAGGCTGAGCATACAAAAAGTGCCTACAAATTTCATACGTCTTTCTCCGATACTTACTCAAAGGGGTAATAGGTGCAAAGTGAGGGAGCGTGTGATAGTAGGAACTACCACACGCTGGATGGGCAATAAGATTGTGACGATCTACGCCACAGTCCATATTGGCATTAAGCACTGCCACATGATCCCCAGGGATCCTTAGGACCATAGCACTTCTTTCCCATTCCACACTCCTCGTCCTCCAAGCACTGCCATGCTTCTGCCCGTGGGGTGCCAATAATAGCATGTGCTAATAACATACTTCCGGCTGCCACACCCAGTGTCAGTGGGGATTTCACTCCCACTTTGCCTTCTTCGGACTGGACGAATTCGCGGATTTTCCCGCGGAGATTCTTTTTCATATCGGTTGTTCTCCTTTCTGCCGGTGCTTCTCTTCCGGCGAGATTGACTTCCCAACTCCAGTTGGAAAACCCATTTCCAAGACGAATTCATTCGCTACGGAAGTGAAGCTTTCCCTTGGAAATGCTTGAAAACTGCCTCGACTTCAGCAGGTGTATGCTGTTCCGCCAAAGTTTCCACCAAAGCGGTTTCAAGACAGTCATATCTATTGGTGCCCACTCGATACACACTGGATTCGGTGGTCCCAGTCCCCGGATCGTACCAACGACAGAAGACCGATGGGAACAAATTTCTTTCTCTTCTATAGGCATTTACGCTTTGCTGATGCCCCTCTTCAATAGACTGAACGATCTCTTGGACTACTTTTTCCCAAGTGAATTGTTGTGCTAAATTCTTTGCAATGCTTTCGCATTCGGTGCGTGTATGAGAGGGTTTTAACCACTGGTTTACCGTGTTTGACAACTCGGACATCTGGACCTGGAAATTGCCAAAACCATGCCCTTCCAACTTCACAATAGCACCGGCACCCGCAACCTCCGGTGGCAGTCCGTATGTCGTCATAGCGACACAGGGGGTGCCGTACGCCATTGCCTCTAAAACCAAGGAAAGCGGTGTTCCCGGAATCGCAGGGAAACAGACGAGATCGAATGCTTGAAAGAAGATGGGTAATATAGAATGCGTCTCATCATCATCTGCCCTAAATATTACTACGTTGCTGGGTGGATGTGTGTAATATTCCGCCAAGAACGGATCGTAGACAAAAATCGCAAGATTCGGATTGGCACGAGCGAACTCAGAAATAAATTTCATCCCAATGTTGGGTTCAAACCCGGAAATCAATCCTACCACTGGCTGTTGCGCAAATATCGGTTTTTCAAAGAGCACCGCAGTATGTTGCTTCGCCTTTCCCCGATATAGAATTCCGCCACATAATCCGAGGGAGCGGTGAAAGCATCAAAATCTCGCATCGCCGCATAATGCCTTAGCATAGAATTGAGTGCATTTCCACTTCGAGTTCCTCGAATCTTTCAAATGCTTCAAGAATGTCGTCCTCTATATAAGAGGTCTTTAGCGTCTCGGCGATTTCCTCGTTCGTTTGTGTTTCTGCGAGTTTTAAAATCTCAACCATCACGGCAGAAAGTTCAACAGCACGTGCTTTCTCAATGTCTGCGGCATAAAGAACGCCATTCTCCTCAAAGAGATGGAGTTGGCGCAACGTTTTTGGAAAATCAAACAATATTTCTTTTTACCTTTCCGTTGTAATTAAAACTTCTGAACTATTAAAGACACATTTTTTCTCTAAAAACGTGCATAATCTGAAAAAAATGAAAATTTTCTCTAAAAATTGCTTGTAATTGTCAAAAAAAAGAAAAAAATCAAATTTTTCTGTCAATGATGCACGTTTTCTCTCAGAAATTGTGTCTTTAATGGCAAGTCAGCGGATAAAGTATTTTCAGTTAATCCAAGCAAATCTCGTGCTGGCGAGGTGTTTCCTCAATTTCCCTCTAACCTCGCCGCTTTAGAGAGACCGATTGATTTTGGAATCTACCATAATAAGGAGTCGGAACTATGCGGATCATCAGAGACTTTGAAGATAAATTCAATACGCTTGTCATGCGAGGCCAAATTCAGATTATAGGTTTAAGAGACATCGTGAATAGAATTAAAAAACACGCAGAGCATACCCAATCGGAAGAGTTTAAGTCGGCAATCCATCAGATTGAAGAGAAAATCAACCCGATTTTGGAGATGTTGTCTAACATTCCGAATCCTGAATCGTTTGAATTTACGCACGTATACTGCTTCCAACTCCGAGAAAAATTCAGATGGAAAACCGTGGAGTGGGAATACGGGACAGAGAATCGAGTCGCCACTCAATCAAAAGAGATGTCTAACTACGCACAAATACTCGCCGACCTATACGGCACCAAAATCAGACTCTTACAGATTATAGGGACATCAACCAAGGATGAGTTTAAAACAGATGAAAACTCTTATAACCTACTCGGTATTTACAGGCCCATTAACTTATGAAAGCATAGCAGCATATATAATTTTGAGAAAATCTGTGTTTTTTGTGATTTTAAAATCTATGCCTATCCCATTTTATGCAACCTTTCGGGCTGCTCAACGCGTTTTTATAAAGTAGACGCAAGTTACTGACTCATAACGAAACAAACCTTCGTTCTTTCGAGGTGATAATTCAGAAGATGCAACTCACCGATTCCGTCAACAGTCAGCAAAGAAGTTGAGAAATTGAGAAGTAAGGAGATATTCTATGCAAGATAAAAGCGACGATGTATCAATACTCCAAATCCCTCGTAGGTGGTTCAATTTTTTTTCATGGGTTTTTATAGTTACGATACTTCAAACGCGGTTTCAAATTCAGGATAGTTCATTCATCAATTACCTTTTTCCTATTAGACTCGGAGTTGGTTGATATTACGTTCACAATAATTTATCCACAGGTTAGAGAAAGACTCTGTTTCCGATAGATTCTACTCTCGTTTTAGTTCACCCCATATTGTAGTTAACAACTGTGGTTGGGGTGAAACCGGCAACGCATACGCCGGATCAAACCAATCTCCGCCAGAATTCGCTTGAAAAATACCGCCAATGTGCGTCAGCTGTGTCCGAACGCCGCTGCTTATATCAAGTTTAAAAATCTGTAGAGCACCTTTAATTTCTTGTGTATACAGGATTTCTTTGCCGTTTGGTGATAACTTAGGATTTACTGCCTTCGGACCCGCCTCATCAACAAGTTGTTCGAGACCGGTACCATCGCGATTGGCGATATAGATTGTTCGTTTATCCGTCCATCCCTCTGGGAATTTATCTTCTCCACGCTTGAAGTCTGGCGGCAATCGATTGTTATTCCAATCGAAGGCGAGTTTGTCCCCCATCGCAGACCAAGACGGACTCACTTGACCTCCTAATTCTTTTCTCGGCAGGATCCGTTTTTGCGCACCTGTGCGAACATTGATGAGTGTCATTCGTCCATCTTCAAGGCGACTATAAGCTACTTCTGCACCGTCGGGCGACCAGGCTGGAAACAAGCCATTCGCCAAGAAATTTGCTTCTGGTTTCGCGAAGTTGCTAATGTGGATAGCGTATATATCCTTATCCCAGTTGATGTGCGTGTAAGCGAATTGTTCACCATCTGGAGACCATGTGGGGTTTGATCTCCACTCATCTATTTTAAATTTGAAGACGCGCCGAACTTTAGAGCCATCTGCGTTCATCCGGTAGAGGTCTCGTCGCCCTCCGCGATCAGAGACGAAGAGAATCTGTTCACCTGTTGGCGACCAGACGGCACTCAGGTCATTTGCGGGATGTTGTGTGAGTCTTACCTGTTTAGAGCCATCCGGATTCATGATATAGATTTCACCGTTGCCATCCCGTGCGGAGCTAAATAGAATTTTCGGGGTCGTCGGTGCCTCCGCGAAAAGCGGAAAAACGTCTGCCCATAGTAGTATCCCACTGATTATGTAAAAGACGCGGACACATTTCATTTGTATTCCTCCGATAGTTCCCCAAGAGGTGTAATATCATTTCCGGTTAATATATCTTCCAATTGTAGCATAGACTGTTAGTCTGTGCTATGACTGATTCTTCTTGCCCTAAAAACTTGCCGAAAAACGAGATTTGTGATACCATTTACTGCAACCTATCTCGTAATTGATTAACGCCAGTTTGAAAATAAATCTGTAGGTGTTTTTGCTTGGGTGTTTCCCCAGGTAGAGCGGTAAATACACCGAAAAAATCGCTGAATGTAGAGAGATCTGACGTTTTTCAAGACCCTTTCTGTGTCAATAACGGTAGCGAAACCCAACTTGACACTTTTATCAAACTCACGTTAAATTCTGGTTGCCTAAAATTGGTGCCCAATAATCGAAGGAGTATTTATGAAAGTCACGGTTTTTTACATATTAATTATCCTCTGTGTGGCAACCCTGTTTTTCTCTTACAACAGTTTTGCCCAAGATTCACCGCAATGGCATCTTCCCGAAGGTGCCACGGCGCGCCTCGGCAAAGGTTGGCTCTATGAGATTCGGTATTCGCCGGACGGGACACGGCTTGCTGCTGGCGGTTCCCTCGGCGTTTGGATCTACGATACCGCAACCGATGAAGCAATCGCACTCTTTACTGCGGGTGGGTATAGTATTTCAGCACTCATGTATTCCCCTGATGGAAGCATGATTGCCGGTGGGAGTTGGGACGGCACTGTCCGCTTATGGGACCCTGAAACAGGCGATGTCCTACATACCCTTGAAGAACATAGACGTAGTGTCCGCACCCTTGTTTTCAGTCCCGATGGAACGATGCTTGCCAGTGGCAGCAGAGACGATACCATCGGACTATGGAATCTTGGAACAGGCGAACTCTTGAACACACTTGAGGGGCATACGGAAGGCGTTAACAGCCTTGTCTTCAGTGCTGACGGTGAAACACTCATCAGTGGGAGTCGGGATGATACGATTCGTATATGGGATGTCGCCACCGGTGAACTAAAGCAAACGCTTGAAGAGCATCGAGATAACGTTGGTAGCATTGCCCTCAGCCCTGATGGTAGCACACTCGCCAGTGGTGATTTGAACGCAATTATCCACCTCTGGGATACTGCCACGTGGACGGTTAAACAGACCCTGGTTGGACATACATCTCATATCTATGACCTTACCTATAGTCCTGACGGGAGCCTCCTCGCGAGTGCGGGTGAAGACGATACCGTCCGTTTGTGGGAGGCAGACACAGGGACACACCTCATAACCTTGACCGATCACACCGCTGATGTCTATGCAGTCACTTTTACGCCGGATGGGAGTATGCTCACCAGTGGCGCATGGGATGCCTCAATCCGCTCATGGGATCCTGCTACAGGGGCACATCTGAAAACGATCACAGGACACACAGATGCTGTCGCGAGTGTTACTTTCAGTGCCGATGGCACCACCCTCGCCACACGGAGTTGGGACAAAACCATCCGTTTGTGGGATGCAACCACAGGTCAACTGCGCCATACACTCATCGGACACCAAGGGGATGTTGATGTTGTGGTCTTCAGTCCCGACGGTCGTACCCTCGCCAGCGGCAGCCAAGACGATACCGTCCGTTTGTGGGATGCTGAAACTGGTGAACATATAAGGACGCTCAGGGGACATTATTCCTACCTTATAAGCCTCGCGTTCAGTCCAGATGGGAGTATACTCGCCAGCGGTAGTGAGGACGATAGCATCCGATTATGGGATGCAACCACAGGGGCGCACATAAGAACTCTATGGGAACACGAGGCAGGCGTGGAAACCTTGGCGTTCAGTCCCGATGGAAGCATGCTCGCCAGCGGCAGTCGAGACAATACCATTCGCTTGTGGGATGTCGAAACACATGAGGTCCTCCACACCATCACCGAACACGAAGATGATGTCTGGACAGTTGCGTTTAGTCCCGATGGCAAGACGCTCGCCAGTGGCGGCGGCGACACGGTTTCCCTCTGGGATGTTGCCACGGCTGAACGTCAGCAAACCTTCGTCAAGCCTATTGACCCTGAGACTGTCGTTGAAGACCCGGACGCATCGGAAGGAGACGCACCGGCAGAGAATCCCGCAAATGCTACCAGTATTGTTTTCAGTCCAGATGGTGCGGTACTTGTCAGTGGCAGTTATGACGCCACCATCCGTTTGTGGGACATTGCTACAGGGGAACAGCTCGAAACATTTGAAGGGCATACATATTCAATCACAAGTGTCGCAGTGAGTCCTGATGGTAGCACAATCGCAAGTGGAAGTGTCGATGGAACGGTTCTCCTCTGGACATTCCCAATGCTCGCAGAGACAGGGGAAATCCTTGCTGATGTGAATGGTGACGGTGTCGTCAATATTCAAGATATCGTGCTGATTGCCGCCAGTTTCGGGGAGGCCGGCGAAAACAGTGCTGACCTAAACGGGGACGGTGTCGTCAACGTTCAAGATCTCGTTTTGGTTGGGAATGCTTTCGCGAATGTCGCTGGGGCACCTTCCGCGCATACCTTGTCGACGGCACAGGTGGAGCAATGGCTGAGCCTCGCCAAACGGGAAGCATCACGTACAGTTCCAACCTTAGTGTCGGGTGGTTTCTCATATCAGCGAGGGATTATGGTCCTGGAACGGTTGTTGAGAACATTGGCTCCGCAAAGGACTGTGTTGCTTGCCAACTATCCGAATCCGTTTAACCCAGAAACATGGATCCCGTATCAGTTAGCAGTGCCTGCGGATGTCAGTATTTCTATCTATGCTGCAGATGGTCAGTTGGTTCGGACGCTGTCATTAGGGCATCAACCTATGGGGGTCTATGAATCTCGTATTCGTGCGGCGTACTGGGACGGGAGGAATACGGTGGGAGAATCAGTGGCGAGTGGCGTATATTTCTATACGCTAACAGCAGGCGATTTCATCGCTACGCGCAAGATGTTAATTTTGAAATAATTTTTCTTTTTTCCTACTCATGAGGTTTAATAAAATATTTGGGTAATTCTATGTTTTCCCAGGCCCGGTAGGGGCGGTTTGTAACCGCACCGGGCATCGGTAAAAAATTACCCGATTAAATTCTTAATCTTCATCGTAGTAAAAGATTATTGATGTCTTGAACCTGTCTACAGACTTCCCTGTTCAAAGACGAGACTTCCCTGTTCAAAGACGGCATCCGTTCCTACTTCAATTCTCACGGGTGCTAAATACGGGCGAATTGCTTCCGTATCTACGCCGACACCGAGTCCGGGTAATTCCTTTACCCGCACCAGTCCATCGGATTCAACATGGAATGGGTCTGCTACTAACTGCTGTGACAATGCCGATCCCGCCGCCGGGTATTCTAATAGATTGAAATCAGGGTTCGTTGCAAAGACGTGAAGTGCTGCCGCAAGACTCAAATGGCTCTTAAACGTGTGGTTGACGTACTGGATACCGTGCTGTTCCGCGAGTTGACGTACCTGAAAAGAGGGCATAATCCCACCAATACGTCCCGCGTCAATCTGCACGAATTGAACCCCGCCGTGTACAATAATATCTTCTGCCATCCGGTAGGTATTGGATCCCTCACCTGCTGCGATGCGAACGGACGGATTCCTACGGGTGAGTGCACCGTAGGCATCGATCGCATCGGGAGTGAGCGGTTCCTCCAACCATGTCGGAGAAAATTGCGAGAATGCCTCAGCACGCTGGTAAGCCGTTTCGTGATCACTGCCCCAGACGACACCGGCATCAATCATAATTTGTGCTTCTGTTCCCATGCCTTCACGCGCCGCACGCACGAGTGCGATGTCGTTTTCCTCGCCGAATTTTCCCATCGGTCCCCAACCGAACTTCGCCGCACGGTAGCCTTGTTCGCGGAGCCTTGTTGCAATGCGATAGGTCGCCTCGGGGGTATCGCCGAAAAGGACAGATGCATACGGCAATTTAGGATGTGCTGTGCTGGACGTTCCTGACATCTCAGCGAGGAGACGGTAGACAGGTTTATTTAACTTCTGCCCAATAACGTCCCACAGCGCGATTTCGGCACCGCTATAAGCGTGTTGTATCTGTTGAATATCCAGTCCGTTTCGGAGTGCCTTTTCACTCAGTCTGCGTACATCCTCGGGACCATCAATTGTTTCGCCAACGAGTGAAGTGCGAATGTTGATGATATTGCCGTGCGACATCGGACAGCAATAAACGGCGAGACTTACTAACGGCGAGGCATCACATTCACCCCATCCTTCAAGTCCTGTATCCGTTTGAATGCGTACCAAGAGAGTGTCTTGTGTGCCGTCTGCCGCAGTTGTGATGTCTGGCATCCGCAAATAAAAGGGATCAACAGCGATAATTTTCATTTTACTTCTTAATCATCTTCGGTAGTAGCAGTCGGAGGAATAGCCACAGAATCGTCTTGTTCTGTTCGTGGCGTAGGTAGAGACCGCATCGCTGAAATCAGAACCCAGCCGAGTAATCCGATGCCTGCACCAATGCAGATTGCAATACTCGCGCCTCTTGGCGTGGCGATCTGATCCATCGTCTCTCGGTCAAGTTTGCATGAGAGGTTTTTAATATTTCTGAAGGTGATTGTCCGTTTCTCGCCCTCTTGTGCATACTCAATCGTCGGTGCTGTGTTGCCGTCTATTGTAAGGTCCGTGCTTCCTGCGGGGGTGTTAATCTCGATAACACTCTCCCCTGGGTCGCCTACCCAACGAGCTTTCATACCCTTGAGTCCGTCTGCATCACGAACCCCTTCAACACGCGTCCGATATAGCAGACTCCCTAAGAGCGTGATAGCGATATCTTTAGATTTTGCTAAAGCATTTCCTAACTTTTCTGAATTCACTACTTTCTCCAATCGTTTTGATATCCGTTGCCTACGCACGGCAGGCGCAACAAACATCTATTTGAATTAAATTCGCTGATTTATCACTAAAGCTGATGATAGGATTGCTTAGTGGCATTATAGCCGAAAATCTTCTAAATGTCAAGACCTTTCGGTAAGGGCAGCAGAGCCATTCAGTTTATATATTTACTTTATATCTGTGAATATTTTTTACTCTTTTTAACTCCCTCAACTCGGTAGGAGCGGTTTCTAACCGCTCCAAATCGTCAAAAGAAGCGTAAAAACCCGAATAAATTCTTAAAACTAAATGACCCTGGTAAGGACAGGGACATTTATGGTGAATTATCAAAATATATGGACATCGTGTAGGGGGTTTGCTTGGGTGTTTTTCCCCTTGTGGGTGCCCGTAATCTCACTCCGATTCCCGATTTCTCTCGTTCAGAGTCCGTTGATAATTGAAGAATCTACTATGGATGTTCCTATGTTGTGTAAAAAACTGTTGACGAATCAAGAATTTTGTGCAAAAATATAAGAAACGATGTGCCTGAAGACAAATGTTTATTTGATAGGCTATAAACAAGGGTTGGTTCTTTGCAGGCTACCTTTACAATGTTCTACGGCACCGAAAGTAAAATCCATCTTGTACATTGAACATCGTGCAAAGAGGAGTGTTCACATGCGGAGTGCCCCGGTCTCATCAAAAAGTCAAACGCCTTATGAACGACAAATTCCGCTTTTTCCGTTACAGACGGTCTTGTTCCCCGGCGGTTTTTTGCCGCTACACATCTTTGAACCACGTTACCGAACGATGATTAAATTCTGTTTGGAACATCAGTCTGAGTTTGGAGTTGTGCTTATCAAAGAAGGAAAAGAGGTGGGGGACGCTGCTACACCGTATGACATTGGCACTGCCGCCCGTATTCTTCAAGTTGAGAATTTAGACGACGGCCGCATGAATATTATCACTGCTGGTGAGTACCGCTTCCAAATTCTGGAGGTTCAGGAGCATCTCTCCTATCTTACAGGTCGGGTTCAGATGTTAGATGACTTGGATACAGAAATTGAATCGGTATCGGAATCGCTCACGACCCAAACCGAGGAATTGTATAAAGCGTACGAGAAATTATCCAGTCGATTGATTTTCGCTTGGAGTCCGCCTGAAGAACAGCCGAATGATCCGAGGGAACTTGCTTACCAAGTCGGCATCAGACTGCGGATTTCACTCGAAGAAAAACAGACCTTATTGGAGACAATTCCCTTAGAGCAACTCCTCACACGCGAAATCGAGATTCTAACCGACCAGAATCGACGGATAGCGTTTCAATTGGCGGCGCAAAACAATTGAGAATGTTCCAATCGTGTTGAACGAAGTTGGCAGGCTTCCTGTATTGAAGCGTTCGCTCCTACAGCACAAAATCCAATCTGTAATACAATAACATAATGGCACTAAAGGCTCCCATCCATCAATTTACTGAAACCCGGTCGATCCATATTACACGCCGGGATTTCTTCTATGTCAGCAATATCTTATCGGTTTTCCGACTCCTCACGGTCCCTTTTATTTTTTACTTCATTTACCGTGCCCAGTGGATCGTCGCAATCGCTTGTGGTACAGTCGCCGTTATCACGGATCTGTTAGATGGGTTCTTTGCTCGACGTTTGAAGCAGCATACTGAACTCGGTTATATCTTAGACCCAGTCGCGGATAAGCTCGCACTTTCTGCTGGCATCTTTGCTCTCGCTATATTCCACTCCAGGTTCCCAATGTGGGCATTTCTGGTGATTGTTATCCGTGATACCTTGATTGTGCTTGGCAATGCTGTCTTGGCATATAAGGCGAAGATGATCACCCGTTCTAACTTATGGGGAAAATGTACCAGTTTCTTTTTGTCAATTGTTATACTGCTTTATCTGCTCCGTCCGATAATGTCTCGCTTACCGAGGAATATTGAATTTTACGGTCTTTGTCTTGCGCTGGTATTTGTATTTATCTCAACCGTGAGTTATGCACGCCACATGTTCCGCGTGTTGGAAACACAGAACCGTTAATCAATCCCGACTGAGATTGGAAAACTGAACAACTTAGGACTTACGCACACTGCTCTTTTGTAGCACAAACTTTTAGTTTGTGTCCCTACCCGTGTGAGTTCTTTAGTGGGTTGTAATCTAACAGATCGGGTTACTATGGGCAAAACTGCGTAAGTCTGCAACTGCAACCCCAGGGTTATGGAAGGCAGTTGCAGACGTATCCTAAAAGGAATATCCTGATGGCTTACAAAGAACTCGCAACGAGGAAACCTTTTATTGTTAATAAAAATTTGGGCAGTGCTGTTGAAGTCGAGCCTGAAGATCTCACAAAAACCAACGCTGACGGTACTCCCGTCACTGTTCCAACCCAGAAACAAAAATACGATTTTGACCGGAATGGCTGGCTCCTGATTCCAAGTGTTTTATCGGACACTGACATCACAGAGATGCGCGAATTCTGCCAGCGTCTGAACGAGGCACCGGAACGTATCTCGGCACCGGAACGTGGCGCACTCGGCGGTCCACTTCAAAAACTCGCTGATCATCCCGTCATTGTTGGATTCTTGAATGAATTTTTGGCGTATCCACCCGCGGCAAGTGAGGATTGCTATGGATTTCGACTCGAAGAGACAGCCGCGTTCTTCGGTAATGCCTCAAGACATACTGAGGCCCAGTCGGTCCTTCACAAGGGAAATGGGTTGTTTCGCTTACCGGGAGATTCTCATCTCTATCGGTGCGTCCCCGGACGTGGTTGGAGCGGGCTGACGCGTGCCGTATGGGAGCTAACTGAGGTTACTGCTGGAACAAATAACATTCGGTTTATTACAGGGAGCCATAAAGCCGCGTACCCGATACCAGAAGCCTCGCAGAATCCAGATTCGCCATTGTGGGAGACGTATGAATGTCCACCGGGTTCTCTCTTTCTTCTCACAGAGTCTATGACACAGACGCAGGTTCAAGTCGATACTGCCGACCGGGTCTCCATCTCGAATTTGTACAATACCGTCGCGAGTCGATGGTCGAATTGGCTACCTCATCCGCAGCTCCTCGAAGCAATGCCGCCTAAACGGCAAACGCTTTTTCGGGAGGCTTACGCAGGCGGGAACGTCGTGAATGGAGATTTTAACCAGCGGACATCCGCCTATCCCGCCGAAGTCTAAACCAAACCTGTAGCCCGTAAGCGTAGCGGAGGGGTTTTTGCTTGGGGTGTTTTTGCTGGGGCGTTTCCCTTGCTTGGGTGTTTCCTCAATTTCCCCCAGATATACGGAAAGGCACTTCATTATCGCAACCAACCTGATCGAACCGCAAGGAAAATTAAAAAATGGAAAAACAGACAGACAAAAATCAGCAACCGTGGCTCGGCGCATTGTTGCCACCGGATACTTATGAATTCCCGACCCAAAACGCCGACGGTTTAGCTATCCCCGAATTAACACCCGAACAGCGCTATGAATTCGATACGCACGGTTGGTTTCTGGTCCCCGAGGTATTTACCGGATCAGAACTCAAAGAGATGCGCGATTTCGGCGACCGCCTGCACCACGACCCAGAATCTATCCCAGAGCATGAACGCAGTCCCGTCGGCGGTCCACTGCAGAAACTCATCGACCATCCGCTTGTTGTTTCACTGCTCAACGAATTTACGGCGCATCCGGCTGTAACGAGTCCAGAGTGCTACGGGTTTGCCGTTGAAAGTGCAAGTCTTTTTTATCGTGCTCCCGGTATGGGAGGGTTTGGACCGCACAACGGCAACGGTTTACTCCGTTTCCCCGGCGATGTCCACTACTACAACGCTTTTCC
Organism: Candidatus Poribacteria bacterium; assembly: GCA_965208635.1. Taxonomy (GTDB): domain Bacteria; phylum Poribacteria; class WGA-4E; order WGA-4E; family WGA-3G; genus WGA-3G. The sequence goes on along the minus strand of OZ242349.1, from coordinate 474,294 downwards.
CGGCAAAGGCTATAGTCCACACACCCGTATCGTATGGGAATTGAATGAGGTGAAGAAAGGACAGGGTGGGACCCTTTTAGTAACCGGTAGCCACAAATCGGTTTACACCGCACCGCCTGATATCCAAAATCCTAATTCTGATATTTGGTCGACTTACGGCTGTCCAGGGGGTTCACTGCTCTTTTTCACAGAGGCACTCACCCACAGTGCCACGGAATGGACAAATACTGAAAACGACAGGCTCGCCGTTTTTAACCTGTATAGTCCTGTTGATAGTGGTTTCGCTAAGGTGTACCAACCGCATCCAAAACTCCTCGCTGAAATGCCACCGCTCCGGCGAACGCTCTTCCGTAATCGTTATGTGGTGGACAATGTCAACGGAACGGAGTAGTTACTTGTAGCATAGACTGTTAGTTTGTGCAGACCTAACGAAACCTAAGCCTGCAACAACGGCGCAGGGTTTTGCTTGGGGTTTTTGATAGGGTGTTTCCTCAATTTCCTCAATTTCCTCAATTTCTTCAACTCGAAAGTGAAGAACGCCAAGATACAAGCAACTGATACTTATCCGCAAGGAATAATTAAAATATGCCCACAACACAACCGAATGTCCTCTGGATTTACGGTGAAGATCTCTCACCTGATCTCGGCTGTTACGGCACACCTGCCGTTGCGACACCAAATATTGATCGGCTCGCGTCTGAAGGTGTTCGTTATACCAATACTTTCGTCACATGCCCGGTCTGCTCACCGAGTCGCTCCGCACTGATCACGGGTACCTATCAGACGCACTTTGATGCGCACAACCATCGCAGCAATCGTGATAAGCCGTTACGGACGGATATGAAACTCATCACCGATTGCTTCCGGGAAGCAGGCTATTTTACTTGCAACAGTCCAGGACCACCCTATGATCGCCCCGGAAAAACCGATTTCAACTTTCAGCGGGAACACCCTTTTGATGGCATCGACTGGAGCGAACGCCCCGAAGGGCAACCTTTTTACGCGCAGATTAACATCCCTGATACACACCGCGTCTTCAAACCCGATCCAGAACGTCCTATTTCCCCTGAGGATGTCGAATTGCCACCTTACTATCCCGATCATCCACTCGTCCGAAAGGATTGGGCACTCTACCTCGAAAGTATTCAAATTTTGGATAGGAAGGTCGGACAGATTCTCAAGCGACTCGATGATGAGGGACTCTCAGACAATACCATCATCTTTTTCATGAGCGATCATGGGCGGGCGCATATCCGTTGCAAGCAGTTCCTCTATGACGGTGGCATCCATATCCCACTCATCGTCCGATGGCACGGACATGTTGAACCTAACACCGTCGATGACAAACTCATCAGCGGCGTTGATTTCGCACCGACAACGTTATCCCTTGCAGGTGTTGATATTCCTGACTATATGCAAGGGCAAGTTTTCTTCGGAACAGATGCCACATCACGCGACGCCATCTTCGCGGCGAGAGATCGGTGTGACGGAACGGATGACAGAATCCGGTGCATACGAACACATCGCTATAAATTCATTCGCAATTATCAACCTGAGCGTCCCTATATGCAATTCAACGGCTACAAGAAACAGCAATATCCACTCTGGACCTTGATGCCTTTGTTAGACGCAAATGGTGAGTTGTCTCCTGCGCAACAGCACTTCATGAAACAGACACGTCCGACTGAAGAGTTGTATGATCTGGAGGCAGATCCTTATGAAATTAATAACCTCGCCGCTGATCCAGACTATAACACCGTCCGAAGCGAACTCGCCGCGCAACTCGATTCGTGGATAGCGGAAACAGGGGACATGGGAGACGTACCTGAATCCTCAGAGGTCACCACGTATTGGGACGAAAATATGGCGGAGAGATTCAAGCAGGACATGGAAAAACGAGGACTCTCACACGATATAAGCGATGCAGATTACGTCACATGGTGGGAAAACCATCTATTGGCGTAAGGTATACGAGATGGAGGCTTCCAATGAAGGATATGCTCTATGGATACGGCGATGGGTTTCTCACACAGAATGGACGCCGGATCTTTCCAATCGGGTTTTATGAACATCCTGCTGACGATGACGCACTCAGAGATATGGCAGAAGCAGGGGTCAATCTCATTCGATGTGGTAACACGGATTCACTTGATCGCGCACAGGCACATGGGATGATGGGATGGGTGCCGTTGGCACTTCGATCCGGTGCGACATCAGAGTTTCAGGAGCATGTCCGTACGCTGGCAGAGCATCCTGCTCTTGCTGTGTGGGAAGGTCCAGATGAGGTGGTGTGGAGTTTCACCGCATATAGTGGCCTCTGGAAACAGGATCAATTGGCGGTGTTCCCGAATAAGGGCGAGTGGTGGATGCAGACCCCGCTCGCTATCCAATATTCTGAGGAACAGGCAGCAGAGATTATGCCGAATATGCGCGAGGCTATTGAATTCATCCGTAGTATTGATTCACAGAATCGACAGATTTGGATAAATGAAGCGCGCGACAGCGATCTGAAATTCGTCCGACAGTACATTGACGTTGTAGACATCACGGGTTGCGATGATTATCCGATTCGGGCGGATAGTCGTCCCGCTATCCGTCTTGCCGATTCAACAGACCGTTGGAGACAGGTCGGCAAAGGCAGACCTGTGTGGATGGTCCTTCAGGGGTTTTCATGGAACGACTTGGATGATGGAGACACCGACATCACCGCGTTTCCGACCTTTGCTGAGTCGCGCCTGATGGCGTATGCTTGCATCACGCACGGCGCGAGAGGCATCCTGTATTGGGGTTCCAGTTATCTCAAATCCGACGGAAAAAAGGCATTTCGGAAGTCGCTTTACGCCTTGACGAGTGAACTCGCCGCGCTCCAACCTTTTCTCATAGCACCCGTTGAGCAGTATGTTACAGTCCAAGCGATTGATGATGGACGCACCGATATATCCATCCCTGCCTCGCTGCGCGGCGTGAGCATCACGGCTCGGAGAACCGGACGGGACTGGCTCATTGTCCTCGTTAACGAAGATGAACATGCCCACATGGGCGTGGAAGTCAGCGGATTGGATGCCCTCAACAGCACCCAGTTTGTAGAACTCTACGGAGACGAGAAAACCGCTGTGTCTGATGGGTCGTTCGTGACACGAATGCGTCCCTTTGAAGTCAAACTTTTTGCAACGCATCGGAAATGGGAAGCTACACAACGGGAGGGCAGAGACTTTGCAAAATAATACGAAAGATCGCTTTGGTTTTGATGCACCGAAAAATAGACCGCTTGAAGAATCGATCCAATGGGCAGCAGAAAATGGATTTGGATATATCGACTTCCAAGCCGATGTCCCGCCAAATGACGTAGCCTCATTTGACTCGGCGCGCGTTCGCACAGTCCGAGACCTCTGTGAAACACACGAAGTCGCCATGGGTATTCACCCTTCGTCGGCAATCAACAATGCTGAGTACACGCCTATTATGTCTGAAGCCGTTGACGACTATCTCTTTGCGAATTTAGAACTCGCACAACGTCTTGGGTGTGGTTGGCTCATTGGGCATGGCGGTTATCATTTTGGGGATGTCGCACAACGTCGGGACGCGGCGATTAATCGCATCCAGCGATTGGTCGAACGGGCGGAACAGGCAGAGATCGTCATCTTCTTTGAGAACCACAACCGGGAACCTGAACACGCTGAAATCCATTACATTCCCCATAATGTTGAAGAGACCCACTGGTTTTTCGATGCGCTTCGCTCTCCGTATCTCAAGTGGGCGTTTAATGTCGCGCATGGGCATCTCGTTCCTGAGGGATGGCAAGGATTTTTGGATGCATTCGGCGTAGAGAACATCGGTCAGGTCCGTCTCAACGACAATACCGGTGAGTATGAAATCCATCTCATTCCCGGTGAAGGGACAATTGATTTTGGGGATCTATTTGCACAGTTGAATGGACGCGGCTATGACGGATGGTTTAGTCTCGGTTTCGGGGACGACACGGATAAAGTGCGCGTCCGAGATCAATTTGCTGGGTACTTGTAAGAGCAATGTCCCCATCCTGTCGATGCCTTAGGGATTACCCCGCAAACGGTCCAGTTCGGCGCGCAGGCGTACAACTTCCGCCTCCGCTGTCTCTGCGCGTGCCGACGCTTGCTGGCGTGCAAGGGTTTCCTGCTCTGTGCGGGCTTCTGCCTGCTGGCGTGCAAGGGTTTCCTGCTCTGTGCGGGCTTCTGCTATTTCCTCCGGGGTCTGAAGCCACTGTCCTATGGCAGGATCATAAAACTGTAAGGTGTCGGGCTGTAGGTGCAACGTTAAACCGAGCACTGCGGAATGAACACCTCCCTCTGTCGCTTGGGGAACCGGTTCATACCTGCCATCTACCAACGTGAATCCCATCAGTGGAGTGGGTAAATATAAACCCTCTATATCACACAAGAAATAGTCGGTAATCCCTAAGCCCGCGTAAGTCTGCATCTTCTCCCCTAAGTCCTTTTGGTAAGTGCTTTCACTCGCTAATTCCATCACGAAATCAGGCGACTTTCCCTCCTGCCAGACAAGATACGTCCGACGCGCCTTCTGACCTATCCCGAAAGAGACGAGCACATCCGGTGCCACGACTTTCCGAGGATCCCCCTGCACATAGTACATCAGCAAATCCCCAGAGACATATACCTCTGGGTTATCTTTAAAAAACGCTTCAAGCACTCGGAGGATCCGCATCAGAACGCGTCTATGATCATCACTCGCAGCCATAGGTTGACCATCCGTGTCTGGATAAAGACTTCTTTCTTCGGGCAGGGCATAACCGAGGTGCCCACCCTTTTTGGACATCGCCATGCCTGTTCTCCTTGTTGAATACCTTGTTGGGGATAAGTGTTCTGCTCTTTTATTTCCCTATTTATATTATACCCGAGTTTTGCAAAAACTATCAAACCTTTTTCAGTATAAGCACGGACCTTCAGTTCAATAATTCTCTTATCCCGGGAATCCTTGAGGAGCGAAGAAGCCTGATTCGGACAATTTAGCGATAGAACGAATACACAGACACACCCCAGATTAGTCGGATCAGCACCCACGTGCCACCCACGATGAACTGCCCAAGTATAAGTCCCAAGAAAAGCGGTAACACGCGGTGATAAAGCCGAATGCCGCCGAACCGCAAGATGAGATTTTTGATCCCCCAACTAATCAACACAGAGAACCAAAGCCAACCGAAGGTCCACATGCTACTCGCCACGGCGTAACCAGTAGGGTGAAACGGGAACATCGGAAAACGGGTTCGCATCCACCACAGTAATCCCGTGAACAGGAATCCGACCCCCATAAACCCCACTGCAGGGATGTTTGTTTCTGTCGGATAGTAGAGCCACGAGCGGAGCATATTGTAACCACCAGTCCCTAACCCAGGATTCGCCCCTATCTTGTAAGAAACCACCAGATACGCCCAGAATGAAGCGAGAATGCCGAAAAATACGCCGCACATCAGGGCAACTACCATCCGTCCTGCACGCATATTCGCCACTTCCACGAGCTTAAAACCTTCCAATGTGTGGGGCATTGGATGGGCACGGTACCCGCGATTGAAAGCAAAATAGAGCGACATCATCGTGAGGCTCGGTGGCGGGATCATACGCGAGCCGAGCGAATCTATGATAAATTGTCGGGGGTTTGCTACGAACATCTCATGGGTCGGTGGACCCACTTCAGCGCGAACGCGTGTAATTCCCAGCGCAAGAAGATAATAGATGGCGAAATACAACGTTATCATCCAGAGCGCCATCCCTCCTCGATTTGAGAAGATGAAGAGAAAGAGAACGCCGCCGATTAATCCTGCTACGGGCCACCGATAATCCGTTGTGTCTCGCATTTCAGGTGGAAGGTTTGTATCTTCTTTTCGGATCAGATTTCTGAATATCGCATAAAAATGCTTGCGTCCACCGTAGAGCGCAAAGCAGGCGATAGCCAGATACGCGCCTACACCTTGCGGTCCGTCATAGGGGAACCCGGGCAAAACTTGAAGTCCCATCGCTCGTCCCAAAACACGTTCCCCTTTCCAAAACAGGTAGAAAAACCAGAGCGAAAACGACATCTCCAACGGCATTAAAAAGGCAAGTCCTACACCGAATGAGAGAATATAAACCGGAGTCCAGCCGATTGCATCCCACGGCTTTTCGGTGAAATAGATGCCGAGGTTTGCCTGACGAACCGGTATCTCAGGAAATGCCGGAAAGAACGCATGGATACCGTTAATTAGATCGATACCTCCCGCAATCGCGAATCCTGCCCAGAACATTCCGTTTTTGAAAAGTCGTCCATCTGAGTAGGTCATTTCTATCGGCAGACGGACGATCGGGTAGCTGAGCCGCTCTCGTTCAATCCACTGCTTCCGAAGAAGCAGGTCGATACAAATCATCACCCAAATCAGAACGGATAAAAAAATAGTCCACCATAAAATCGGTTCCCACCACGCTGCCAGATACCTTTGTGTATAAAAGGTTGTATCGCCGTCGTAGAAGTCTTGCAAGACGGATAACTCACTGAGGGTCATCCAATTCGGTAGATGCCGCCAGAAGAGTTGTTGCCACTCATTTTCGGGTGTCGCAAACCAAAAACCGTTCGGAATAACGGGCACAACTGTCTGCATCATATCATGCCCCGCGATTGCTGATGAGATAGAAAGGATAACGTAGATAGTGAGCAGTTCTCCCTGTCGGAGCGCAAAACGGGGTAGCAACAATTTGAGCAAAAAATTGAGACCCGTCAACACCACCAATGTTACCACGACGTTGTAAATCAACGACATCGTTGTCGGTAGGGTACTCCAGTAACGGAGATGGTTCGCCATGATAAAATAGGTGTTTGGCGGTATGAGGACAATGCCGATCAAAATCGCGCGAAAGGTTACACCAGGGTGTGCAGATTGCGGTGTTTCTTGAATGTTTGGTGAATATCTTGATGTATGCGCCATGCCTTTAACGTATATTGGGATTTCAAGGATGTCAATTGAAATCTAAGAGAAGAGAGGGACTATTGGAGGATTTACGACGGGTACATGCCTGCCGAAACTGATTACATATTACCGCATTTTCATGTAAAAATCAACCTTTCTGTCGGTAATGTTAGGGTATTCAGTTCTATTGTAGGAGGGAACTCCAATTCCCGACTCTTATTCCTCAGCTTAAAAACGCATCCATCTAAGCAGAATAGGAAAAAGCAACACGTATAACACACAAAACAATCCGATGTTCCATACCCATAAGTGCGTTGGATCCGCGCTGAGAATTGACAATAGGGCGCATAGTGGACTCATTGCCGCGAACATCGGAATTGTGTTGAATGGCGGGACTGGAACCAGTGGAAGGAAGGTGGTGAGCAGAACAAGCCCGTAACTTATACGCTTTGCCCGAATGGCGGAATTCCATAATGCGAGACTGACACCGATAAATGCATAAAAGATACAACTTACCAATAAAACTGCCGCGCACCTCACCAATTGCGTCCCTGTCAAACCACCTATGTAATTTGAGAGTGCCAGTAGTGGAATTATTAGCCAAATACTCCACAGTGCCCACACCACAATGGCACTGAGTTTACCTACCAAGATTTTCCAGTTTGTCAATGGCGTTAACGCCAGAAGTGCTCCATTCTGTCCATATCCTTGTGGATGTGCTTGATAAGTCCTTTGAATCCCTTCCATGTGCCACGCTTCAACTGCATGCCTTGGCACCCAAAATTGCACAATGAAAAGGGCGATAATAAAAAGCGTATACGTCTGTTTCCCGACATCAATCGGTTTTCCCGTTCGACTGTCGGCGTAGAATTCAACTGTTGCTGCGAACAGCAGCAATGTGAGCGCACATATAATCAGAAACTGGATACGTCGATATTTGGTAGAATTACAATAGCAATGGAGTTCTTTGAGGATAATGGCTAACATAAGATCTTCTGAAAAACATATCTCTAACGATAGCTCTTGGACTGCTCTCCTCTCCAGGAATTTTACACCTACGAGGGCATTTTTCGTTGAAATTCACCGCGAACGTTGAAACTGCACCGAAAACCTGCGCGTAATGTAATGGAGCGCAGCCCAGAGGCTCATAGTTAAAAAAGTGTTTTCCGTTGACACATTTCTACGTAACTGCTATCTTCATTACAAACGAAATACCGACAGCCGATGGCTGATGGTTTCCAATACAAGGAGACTGCCATGTCCAAACTCAATATCGCTTTAATTGGTGCAGGAAGGCGAGGCGGAGGTGCGCATCTGCCTGTTATTCCGAAACTCAAAGATATTTACAATCTCGTCGCAATTTGCGATATAGATGAGGAAGTAGCAACGAATTACGCGAAGCAATATGGCGCCACCCCGTACACCAATGTCCGGGATCTCGTTGCCCATGAACAACTCGATGTCGTTGATATTACGGTTCCGGCGCTCGCACATCACGCGATTGCATGTTTTATGGCAGATGCCGGCGTTCATATCCTTTGTGAAACGCCTATTACTGTTACACTCCCTACGGCGGACCTGATGATTGAACGAGCCAAAGCGAATAACGTCAAACTTGAGATCGCTGAAAACTATTACCGTGTGCCACGTGAGCGGTTTTTGTCAAAAGTTATTGAAGCAGACGTTATCGGCGAAGTCGCTCGAATCTACCGAATTTTCCACGAAGGGGGTCATCATGGGATGAGCATGCTCCGCCTCCGTGCCGGTGGTGAACCGAAGTCTATGCTCGGTATCACGCAAACAAGTCCTGTAATTCCGATTATCGACCGGATGAAGCGGCATCATACAAGCGACAACTGGAGCCTTGCCTTCATTGAATTCGACAACAACGCGACTGCCCTCATGGTGTATTCCAACGTGATTCACGCCCGATCCTTGGGACGAGGACAAACCGGCATTTCGCAGATTGATGGTAGCAAAGGCACCATTGTCGGTGAGGATATCTACGTAACACCCGCAGACGATCTACAATCTGGCGCACTCGGTATCGCTTACCGCCCCAAGCAAACCACAATTGACGTGGATGGTGTCGAAGTCATTGAGAAAATCGAATTGCAATTACCTGAACAGACCGTAACATGGGAAAATCCACTCAAGAACTATGCCATTTCCGAGAGACAAATGGCAGTCGCAGATGAACTGCTCAGCATCGCCACGGCTGTGCTTAACGATACCGAACCTGAATACGGTGCCGCACTCGCCAGGCAAGATCAAGAGATGAACATCGCCATGAACGAATCCGGGAATCGTAGCAAAGAAGCCATTACCTTCCCTCTGACCGACCTGACGGCAACAGAACGCGACACCCATGAAAGTTATCAGCAGCAGCACGGACATCCAATTGAAGACATTGAAGCAGGGATTGATACGTTCTTCGCACGCCGCTAACATCATAGCATATTGCGCGAGTGAATTCAAGCGTTTTCGCTGAGGCATTCGCTGATTTTTGTAGCGTAAACTTTCAGTTTGCGCACGTTTGTGCACAATCTAAAAGATTATGCTACACAACTATCAACTTGGGTTATTTTAAAATCTCAACGCAGAAAAACAATGTTAAAATCCTATACTGCACTTATCCGGCAAAGCGAGGGGTGGTGGATCGGGTGGATATTGGAAGTCCGGGGGGTTATCTGTCAAGAACAAACGAGAAGTGAATTATTAGATACGTTGCAAATCACGCTTCGTGAAATTTTAGAATTTGACACATTGGAATCATTACATCGAACTGAAAGTGAGTCTGAAAAAGTAAAATTCTCCGACATCTTAGAGTTCGATATGCAGGAAACCTGTCACCGAACTGAAAGTGGATTTGAGGAAGTAATAATCAATATATGAAGCGTAGGCAGTTGATTAAACACCTTCAAAGACACGGATGCAACCTCCTTCGAGAAGGTAGGAAACATTCATAGTGGGCAATCCCGAATTGGGTGCCTTCGCAGCGGTACCGAGACACACCGAGATTAATAATATTACCGCCAATAAAATCTGCAAGGAATTAGAAATCCCTCGTCTATAAATCGAAGGAGGGAAAATATCTATAAACCGAAAGGACCCGCCCATGCCCACACTCGAATTCAAAGGGAAACAACACATCTACGCACACCACCTCACCGTCCCCTATCGCCCCTCGAACCCGACGAAACCCGCTCCTGCAACCCAACCGACACGAAGAGGTATTTTTCAATTGGTGTTCAGTGAACACGAATTTCTGGAAATATTCGCTCGGTTGAATATATCTGAGTAAAGTCATTTATCAATCGTTTGCAAAATGTTACACTTTTCACCAAATTATTTTTTTCAACAGAGAATCGCAACAAGGAAACGTCAGGGAAACCCACGCCACCAGTGGATTTTCAACCGAAACGCCCACAGAAATCCCAATTTAAAAATGTTATAAAAACGTAACATTTTACGCCTGTTACGATTTTTCCCCATAGATATTTTTCCGATTTTACTCTGAATACTCTGAAACTCGCCCGTTTTTTCACAGACTTACTGACCACATCCCCAACACATTTCATAAAAAAAATAATTGCGAATAGAGCGATTTTTTGCTATACTATAGATAGGAAAAAACTGCCACGTCTCATTGGAGGAGGTATAAGGACATGGGTGGAATAGGCGGAATGGAGATCTTTATAATCCTTGTGGTTGCACTCGTCATCTTTGGACCGAAGAAGTTGCCCGAGATGGGGCGTTCTCTCGGTAAAGCTATCCGAGAATTTAAGAGTGCTGGTAGTGATCTTCAAGATGAGCTAACAAAAACAGCAAATGAGATTGATAAAGAACCGGATCCGAACATCAAACCCCCGAAACAGTCTTGATTATTCATACCGTGAGCGGCATGCACTATGGAATCTACGGAAGTTAACGAAGTTGCAATGACCTTCTGGGAACACTTGGAGGAACTCCGGCGTCGAATTATTATCTCTGCCATTGCAATCGCCGTTTTTACGGTCTTAAGTTTATCCTTCAGCAAGCCCATTGAAAAGGTCATTAAGTTTCCACTGGGAACTTCGATGAACACGCTCATTGCGAATGCTATTGATGCCATAGGCGGTTCTGAGGGATCGATACTGGGGTTTTTCGCACTCGCTTTGCGGTCTGGAACTTCCAGTGTCAATGCAATACTTATGAAGGTGGGTCCTTTGGAAGGTATCATGGCATACCTGAAATTGGGGATAACCACCGGCATTTTGTTGTCGCTACCGATAATCATTTATCACATTTGGGCATTCGTTTTTCCAGCACTAAATCGCGAGGAACGGCGATTCGCGCTACCATTGTTTTTAATTATTGTTGTATTTTTCATCTTCGGTGCTGCCTTTGCCTACTTTATTGTCACCCCGGTGGTGCTGCAATTCTCCGCACAGTTGCTTCCAGAGTTACCCAATATGTGGGATCTGGAAAAATATATTAACTTCATAACTCGCTTAATCTTAGGATTCGGTATCGCTTTTGAGTTACCAATAGTTATGGCATTCCTGTCCCGTATCGGTGTCATTGATGCACGGGGCTTCCGTGAAAAGCAGAGTTACGCTTTATTAGGTATCTGTGTCATGTCAGCCCTCTTGACCCCTGCCGATCCGGGTTCAATGTTGTTGATGGCAATACCGCTCTTTGTATTGTATCAACTCGGTATTTTCTTCGCATATCTCGTCGAAAAGGAGGTAGAAATCTAATGGCTAACGAGCCTTTACACGGACAACTCTCTTTGTTATACCAATTACAGGAGCGGGACCAGGAACTGTTGTCAGTCCAGCGGAAACTTCAAGAGATTCCAAGTAACATTGAACAATTAGAAGCAGGTGTCGTACAGTATGAAGATGATATGACGACGAAATCGGCGGAACTCGCGGAGACAGAGGCAGAACAACGATCCAAAAACGCTGAACTTGAAATGAACGCTGTACAGCGCGAAAAATATCGGGATGAACAACGGATTGTTAAGACAAACGAGGCTTATGATGCACTTGAACGACAAATCGAATATCTTGATGAAGTGGACGGAGAAGCGGAAGATACTATTTTAATTCTTATGGAGAAAGGCGATCAACTCAAGGAAGAACTGGCGGCATTGGAAGTTGAAGTAAACCGAGAAAAACAGAAAACTGCTTCTGAAACGGCGAAACTCCAACAAGAACTTAAGGACTTAGAGATAGAGAGGGATGAAAAGTTAAAGCGGCGGAAGGCGTTTCTTCCTAAAATCGACAAAAGACTCAGAGACGAATATCACCGTTGGATGAAGGCGCAGTTTGCAAATCAGTCCGGTGCCACAAGAGCGAAAACCGGGTTCGTGGCACTCAGCAAAAACGGTATCTGTACCAGTTGCCGCATCGCTATTCAACCGCAGACCCTCAAAGAGGCGCAAAAGTATGAGAAGCAAGTCTACTGTTCCAGCTGTAAAAGGCTTCTTTACGTCGAGCCTGCCACCCCCGATGTTCCATTTCCGTAGGAACGTTAGGACTTACGCAGACACCTCTTCTGTGGGAGGCGGGGAATGCCATTAAGGCATTCATACCCCGGTTCATGCCACACGGAAACCTGAATACCGTTGATCTGAGGTCTCCCATACGGGCTTCATACCCGGGGAAGCCCTTGATTCTGATTCTGATTCACTCCGATTCCCGACTGCTTCTTGCTGATATGTGATATATAGGTCATTCTAAAACCTACTATAAACAGGAGATACTCATAACCGATGTCCTTTTTTGTCATTGATGAACAACCAGAAAAGCAGGTGTTTGACGGCGCAAGTATTCGGACACTTTACGGTGAAAAAGTAATGATGTCCTTTGTCAATCTGAAACCGCATAGCGTTGTAGTTGAGCACAGCCATCCGCATGAACAGATGGGAATGGTACTCGAGGGGACATTTGAATTGTCCATTGATGGAGAGTCTCGGATACTCAAAAAGGGGGATGCTTACCTTATCCCTTCCAATGTGAAGCACAGTGCAAAGGCGTTTGAAGAACCCGCTGTTGCCCTTGACATCTTTAGTCCACCCCGAGACGATTACAAATCATGAAAGCGTATCACGCGATTCAAGAACTTCAAGCAACCGGTATTGTCACTACTGGCATTAGTCTGCGTACAGGTGGGGTCAGCCACGCACCCTACACATCCTTGAATCTCGCTGAACATGTCGGCGACGACACGAACGCAGTCGCAACGAACAGGAAAATCCTTTTTCAGCAAACCGGCTTAAGGGACCCGCGGTATTGTCGTCAAGTTCATGGTAACTGTGTTATTGATGTAGATAACGCAACAGGAGCATTTCTCGAAAACCCTCCAGAGGCGGACGCTCTTATCTCCGCGCGGGACGGTGTGACGTTAGGCATTTTTACGGCGGATTGTGTTCCTATTTTCATTCTTGATGTTGAAACGCCAGCAATCGGTATCGCTCATGCCGGATGGCGCGGCACCTTCGCACGAATTGCCGTGAACACGCTCGCACAAATGAAAGATAGTTTCGGAACCCTTCCGACAAACTGCCGAGTTCATTTGGGTCCCTCTATCCAGAAATGTTGCTATACCGTTGATGCAGAATTACTTACTCAATTTGCTGAGCGTTTCGGCAGCACCGTCCACGATGGCACAAACCTGAGTCTACAGACTGCCAATCTTAACCAGTTGGTTGAAGCAGGTTTACCCTCCGATTCTATCTCAATATCCCCCTTTTGTACTGCTTGTCGTACCGACCTATTTTATTCACATCGGGCTGAGAATGGACGAACAGGTAGGATGCTCTCATTTATCCAACTCAATAGCGAAAACTAAGTCTGTCTCACAAATTTCGATGTGAATAGGGAAAAGAATTCTTGTAACGAAAAATTTGCATTCCTTGAAAAAATATAGTATCATTAATAATTAATATGAATGCCTGAATGCCACGCATAAAGAAACAGCAGTATCAGCATTGCCCGCAATCGAAACCTCACTACAATTTATAACGTTATTTTTCTTAGGCGTTCCAACCTGTTTAGAGCAATAATTTCTTAAACTCGTTGTCAGTAACAATTTGGCGTATGCCGGAAAGAATTAAAGATGCGCGTGATCTTTGCAACGTTATCATTCGTTACGGGTTTGATCGGGCTTGTTTTTATTATACAAGGTGGTAACCACCCTTCCCAGTATCGGGAGGTTTTGTCTGAAAACGTGAGTGCCGTCCAAGTCACGCAAGTTTATACGGAGGCAACACATAAGATAGTCGTCGGTATTGGAATTGTGAGTATAGCTGTTTTAGTCGCTGTTATTGGTATACTCTTTCACGCAAGCAAGCCTTTAAATCCAGATCCGCCATCAACAGACGATCTTGAAGACAATCTTGAATCCTGACATACTCTTGTAATCGAACCAATTTTGGAATTGAAAAATTGTGGAATTAAAAAATTGAACTCGATTGTCGATAATCTTTCCAGGATCAATGAACGTATTGCCAGTGCTGCAGAGCGGAGTAAACGCACGCTTGATTCAATAACGCTCGTTGCTGTTACGAAAGGGCGTTCAGTGGCGGAGATTCAGACGGTTCTCTCTGCAGGTGCCACGGACATTGGCGAAAACCGGGTGCAGGAAGCTCAACAGAAGTATGCTTCAGTCAATTCATTTGTAGAGCCTGCGGATAGCGATCCCAGTGATGACATATACCGATGGCATCTTATTGGACATTTGCAAAGAAATAAGGTTAGAACTGCATTAGAGATGTTTTCTCTGATCCATTCAGTTGACAGTTTGCGGCTTTTAGCAGAGATAGCACGACGATCTGAACAACGCTCACAACAAACAGATGTTTTGATTCAGGTAAACACGACTCGCGAGGCAAGTAAACACGGATTGGCAGCCGATGATTTGCTTCAGTTCATTGAAGACGCACAGGCATATTCGGCAACGCACATTGTTGGGTTGATGACAATGGGACAGTTAACGCCTTCACCGGACGCAAACCGTCCCGCGTTCGCTTTGTTAAGATCGCTTGCTGAAAAAGTAGAGGCACAGAAAATTCCCGGAGTTACCATGAAGTATCTCTCTATGGGAATGACAAACGACTTTGAGGTAGCCGTTCAAGAAGGCGCAAACCTCGTTAGAATCGGCAGGGCAATTTTTGAACCTTCAGAGAAATAGTTATCAGTTAAATTCAATTCTACGGAAAGGCGTGTCATGAGCGAAACCCACCTGAACGAACCGCAAGGAATAATTAAAAACTTAGGTGTAATTGGCGTTGGAAAGATGGGCGGCATTATCGTCCGAAGTATCGCTGACACAGTATTTCCTGCGAAACAAATTTGGGTTACCGACCTTGATAACACCCTCGTCCAGCAGCTCTGCGATGAAAAAGGGACTAACAGGGCAAATGATATTGCCGCCTTAGTAGAAAATACTGAAATTATTTTCTGTGCTGTCACGCCTCCGGCAGTCCCACATGTCTTGCCACAGGTTGCCCGCGCCTTATCATCACCACAATGGCTCATTAGCATTGCTGCTGGTGTGACTACCGCAACGCTTGAATCCTACTTTGACAACGCTCCACCTGTCGTTCGGGTGATGCCAAATATCTCAGCCTCGGTGGGTGCTGCAATCTCGGTACTAACGGCTGGCAGCGCAGCGAATCAGGAACATCTTAAAATAGCACAACGAATTTTCAACGCTTGTGGTGCCTCTTTAGTGATGGATGAACACCATCTTGATGCTGTCACGGGGGTGAGTGGGAGTGGTCCCGCCTATGTTGCACTCTTCATCGAAGCGTTAGCGGATGCAGGTGTTCATGTCGGTTTATCTCGGGCAGATGCCCAGAAACTCGCCACCCATACCGTCTTAGGTGCCGCTAAGATGTTAGTTGAGACGCACGAACATCCGGCTGTGCTCAAAAACCGTGTTACCACACCGGGCGGGACGACTGCCGCTGGACTGCACGCTTTAGAACAAGGCGGTTTACGAGCAACGCTTACAGAAGCTATCCTCGCTGCGACGGCGCGCGCAAAAGAACTCGGTCGTACCTAATAAATTTGTGAACTAACTGGACTCAATCAATGGATATGCTCGCTTGGTTCATCAGTGAACTGCTTGAAATTTTCACAATACTGGTTTTAGCGAATGCGATACTTTCTTGGTTTGTTGTTGGTACACAAAACTCGGTTGTTAGACAACTTTATTGGTGGACAAGTCGCCTCGTAGATCCAGTTTTAGGTCCGATTCGGAACGCGCTCGGACCGATGACTCGGAATCTTGGTATTGACATTTCACCTTTTGTGCTGATTATTCTCTTACAATTTTTGAGGCGTATGCTCTGGTGATAGATGGCGGATATGCCAAACAGTTAATAGTTATAAGTGGGGTCTTGCTTGGGTATTTCTGCGGATTTCCCTTGTTAAACGAAAGTCTCTTGACTGACGACTGTTAACTGACAACTGATAACTATCTGCGAAAAATATGAGAAAACGAAATTCCACCGCAAAAAGCACGACGCGTAAACGGGGTAAGTCTACGAAACTAGAAAAGAAACCTCAGTTGACAGACCGCGAGAGAGAAAACGCCGTTCTGGAAATTTGGGGAAATGCCAATGTATACCCCCTCGCGACCAAAAAATCTAACGCTGTGGAACGTAACACAGTGAAGACGAACGCTACGCAGTCTCGCCACTCCTCTCAGACAGAGACCTATGTCCTTCGCGAAATGCCCACCGCAGTCGATGCCCTCACCCTTAGCACCCTTTGTAGAAAAGTTTGTCAGGACATCTTCCTTAAAGCAGAGTTGATGCAAGGACATCATGTCACATACGTGCCTGCATGGGAAACCTACCCCCTTTGGATTGAGGAATGCGTCATTGAGGCTGCAAAGTCTAAAACACCCATTAAATTGTCTGTCCTTCGAAAGCGATGTCGCGCACGACATAAACAGGAATTAGAGGTCCAGAAACAGAAGTTCCATCAACTCGGCATCTTTGCGGATTGGGATACCTCACAGAAAACCCTCGAATCCCGACAGGAAGCAAGGCTTATCGCGCTTATCAGTCGACTCCGTGATTCTAATTATCTACATGACTTGCCGCAGTTGAGTCCATGGTGTCCCAGTTGCACTGTTCCGATACATGAAGCGAACCTCGTACAAATACCGACACACACCTTAAATGGCTATGTAAAGTTTCCTTTCAATATCGGATTAGAGGAATTTGGCATTAATGTTTTCTTCTGTCTCCAAATGCCGCACCTTTGGGAAATAGCAGGAATAGTTGAGCTTGGAATTACTGATAATACTACCTATTGGCTCACCCAATGGCAAGATGAATACCTACTCTTTTCGGAACCGCAACTCAAACACTTTACCAAACACCTTCCAAAGAGACAATCCAAACCGAAACCTGTCAAAAAAATCAAAGCCTCTGAACTCGCGCAATGCGCTGTGGCACATCCACTTTTTCCGTCAAAAGACTTAAAGATTACACTAATTCCTGAGACCGTGGTGAAAGATGCTGTCCGCGACAAATCAATATCTCCCTTAAAATCCGGTGTTATGCCCTTAAATCCTGCACATCATCAGCCGAGTTACGACATTGCCCAAGCCTTAAACATGAATACTATGCCTGTTTTTGATGAGACCGGAAGGTTCACCGAGGAAGCGGGACAATTGTGTGGTTTGTATCTCTTTGATGCTGAGAAATTTATTGTTCCACAATTGGAAAAATGTGGTTATCTCCTCAAGACACAAAAAGGCGAAATGTATGAGCCTCACTGTCCACGCTGTAGTGAAGTAGCAGTGTTTCGTCCGTGTTCAAAATGGGTGTTCTCTATTTCCGAAAACCATGCCACTACCCAGCTACTCAACGCCCAAGAATATTGGGATAATTACGGCGACACCGAGCATAAAGATATTCGCGATGTACAAAACGCTGTTCTCAATTTCGAAGATTTGCAGGTTTCAGCACAGCGCCAATGGGGGATGCCGCTTCCGATCCTCCTTTGCGACCAGTGTGATGAACCTCTTACTGATAAAAATACGCTCAATGCGATCCGGAATTCTATACAACGCGGGTTTGAATTCTGGTTCCGATTGAGCGTTGAGGAACTTTTACCTGTCGATACACGGTGTCTAAACTGTAACTCAAGTGAGTTTCGCAAGGAAGCTACCCTCATTGATAGCCATTTCGCCAATTTACTTCAGATCATTGACAATTCTGATTTCAAAAAACCGCTCGGTGGACATACCAGTGTTATGTTTGTACCGCAAACTGATACAGCTAATTCAAAATGGACGAAATGGTTAGCCGAGATTAGTGTTATCTCCGCTGCGCTTAGCAGAAGCCGTCCAATTAAAGAAAGTCAACCTTTTAAGCAACTAAAGCTTAACACAATGCCGCAGATTAATGGCGAAATACAGATTGAGGATGCATTTCTCAACAAATATCCAGCTGATGTGGCACGCTTGGTTGCAATAACACCGAATGTGGGAACAGAGCAGGTTAACTCTAAGCGGCTTAACAAGGTCGCAGAGGACTATCTCGTTCAGTATCAGCAATTGCAGGAACTATTGGAGAGGGTCTGTAATTGTCTCAACCATTTCGCGCAAAATTCTCAAAGTAGAAACAAAACAGAATCCGAAGATGCATCTCAGCAGAAACGTAAAAATCAGAGACAGAGCGACAAGGAAAGAAGTAAGGACGATGGCACCGGGGCACAGACACCTACTGATCTGGAAGCACAGCAAATAGAAGGGGTAAGTACCACTGCTACCGATAAAATCCTCCCGATTGATTCGTTGGTGATGACTGTTGCCTCTCAACTTTTACAGGATGTACAGCAGGCTTATCAAGACGGAAATTTTCATGAAATGTGGACACTGTTAACCGATTTCTGCGGAGAAGATCTTCGTTTTTATGTCCGTGCCATGGAATCGCGCCCTGCTGCAACGCTACATGTTGCGCAAGCCACCTTGTCGCAAATCGGGACTGTGCTCCTGCAACGGTTGGCACCCTTGACTCCTTTTTTGGTGGAACATTTTTATCCTCTCATTTCTACAGAGGGTATAACGGGTAACCATAGCATTTTTCAGAAGAAGTGGCACCTACTCTCACCTACTATCGGGCAAGCACTGCAGGGTTCCGATATAGAAACGCAGGAGGAAAATAATGAAAAACGCAGTTTTTCATCTTTGTCTCCTATGGATGCAAAAGCGGAATGGGAGGTGCTTAAGAATGCCCACGATGCAGAATCCTAAAAAAAATACCTGGCAGACGCTGCTACCTTTAATCGGTGTGGCGATTCCTGTGTTGATAGTGGATTGGGGAAGTAAATGGCTGGTGCAGAACCATATTGCTCAGGTTACAGAGGTAATTCCGATTATTCCCGGTTTTTTTAACCTTCGGCACGATAGGAATACAGGAGCGGCTTTTGGCGTACTCGCTGGACACAGGGTCTTACTTATTCTCATTACTATTGTCGCTTTAGCCTTCATTTTTGCCTACTACCTTCGATTCAGAGAGAGCCGTTGGATGCAAATTGCTCTCGGTTTTCTACTTGGTGGTGCTGTTGGAAACTTCATTGATCGTCTCTATTTGGGGGAGGTTGTCGATTTCCTTCAATTCGGCATAGCTGACAAAGGACTCTTTTGGCCCACCTTTAATGTCGCGGATATTTCTGTCTGTATTGGGGCAGGGATGTTAATTGTTTACCTCTTTCAAAACCGCGATCAAAACCAGGAAACTTAACTTTTACCCACTTTTGTGGCGATCCGAAACCAATAGGGGACAACCGAGAGGGACATAATTAAAAATGTATAAGTTGGGTGTTCGATTATTCTTGTTTAACTTACTCTTTCTTGCTTTAGTGATCCCGCATGCCAAAGCGCAAGTTGAGTCCGAATCTCCTGAGTCGGAGACAGGACATACGGAATCAGAAGCATATAGTGAAAGCGCTTTGCGACGGTTTGAGATTATCACTTTGAGTTCCATACCCTTTACCGCTATTCATAGCTACGGAATAGTGCGTATCGTAAGAATGTTTCAAGAAAATCAATTTGCGCCTGAATTGTCCCCACGGGACTATCGCATAGTTGGCATCGGTACTGTTTCATTGTCTGTGTTTATTGGAGTGTGGGATTGGTTGCATACTCGTAATGTTGATCGATCAGCACCGCGTGTGCCTGAGCCAGAAGCACCTCCTCTGCCTGAGGGTGAGGAACCCGTGGGGGAGACTCTCACACGGCTGTCCGAAACCAGTCCGGATATAGCAAGATATAGAAAGAGATCGCTACAGGACTCGTTGGATAAAGGGCTGAATAGGTGGACAAATCAGCAATCTGTCGGTTTCGCTTTGCCGCTCATTCAAATTCGTTTCTAATAGTTGTCAGTTCTCGGTTCTCGGTTAAAGCAGTATCTGATTTAACCAAACCATCTCTTAACTGACTCCTGATAACGAGAAAAAAAATGCGTGTTGTCTTTATGGGGACCAGTGAGTTTGCCGTTCCAGCACTCAAAGGACTCATCTCCCACAAATTTGAACTCATCGGTGTCGTCACACAACCCGATCGACCCAGCGGACGCGGGAAACGACTCAGTCCACCACCTGTCAAAGCAGTTGCTACAAAACATGCTATACCGGTCTATCAACCAGAGAAGGTGAGAAAACCGGATTTTGTGCGAACCCTTAGACATCTCGCACCGGATGTAATAGTTGTTGCTGCCTTTGGTCAGATCCTTCCTCAAACCGTTTTGGATATCCCGCCTTGTGGCACTGTCAATTTGCACCCCTCTCTGCTTCCAAAGTATCGCGGTGCCGCCCCAATTCAGTGGGCACTCATTAATGGCGAAACTGAGACAGGTGTAACGCTTATGTTACTGGATGCAGGCGAGGATACAGGTGATATTATCTCTACAGACCAAGTCCCAATCCAAGATGACGATACTGCTTTCACATTGACGGAACAGTTGGCACAGCTCGGTGCAAATCAACTGGTCCGATGTTTGTCCAATATGCCGAGTGGCGAACCACCATCGGCAGTTCCACAGAACGACGCAGAAGCGACACATGCCCCGCGACTGACGAAGGAAATCGGGCAGATTGATTGGAATCAACCAGCGACGGCGATTCACAATTTAGTCAGGGGTACAGCTATCTGGCCCGGTGCTTATACTTTCTTCCGGGAGAAACTTCGGCTGAAAATTGTTCGTTGTCAACCACTTCCACAAGAACTCTCTGGACAACCGGGAACCCTTGAAATCGCTGAAAGACAAAAACTCCTCGTTGCCACAGCAGAAGGGACACTCCAATTGTTGGAGATCCAACCCGCGACCAAAAAATCTATGGAAGCGCACGATTTTATTAACGGTTATCAATTACAAACAGGCGAGTTTTT
Organism: Candidatus Poribacteria bacterium; assembly: GCA_965208635.1. Classification (GTDB taxonomy): domain Bacteria; phylum Poribacteria; class WGA-4E; order WGA-4E; family WGA-3G; genus WGA-3G. Next base: position 452,960 of record OZ242349.1, on the reverse strand, counting down.
TAATTATTAGGATTTATACGGTATACCATCAAATCCGTTAGCAGGCGACGTACCCAAATTATAGAACCCGTAGCCTGCAACAACAGCGCAGGGTTTTTGCTTGGGTGTTTCTTCAATTTCCTCAATTTCCTTAAGATTTGAGAGACGGACGCTGGAGATAATATCCCCCTTGTTTAACCGTAAGGAATAATTAAAAATCCGCAAGGTAAAATTCAAATATGAACCGTCTGAATAGTACCCTATTTGCATCATTCAAGGTTTTTCTCTATCTCTTGATTTGCCTGGGTATCGTCGGAGCGTTAGCCATTTTCGTTGTGATTCCGGGTTGGGTCAGAACCGAGGAGGTGCTTGTTCCCAACATTACTGGTGAAAGTTACTATGAAGCCGTGCGGATTCTTGGGGAGGCAGGGTTGCAGCCTGCAAAAACCATTCAAGAAGCGAGTAGCGATGCGCCTAAAGGTGAGATCGTCTCACAAAATCCAGAGGCGAACTTTAGAGTAAAATCGTATCAACCCGTTGAAATTACAGTTAGCATAGGGGCTGAATTAGTTCCTGTTCCCTCCGTCATTGGAAAATCGCGGGACGCCGCTTTTGAATCGCTCACAACCGCGGGTTTTCGTCCGAACCGAGTCGCCTTCGTTCATTCCGAAGATTACCTGCAGAATACTGTCATTGCGCAATCACCGCCAGAAGGCGGAGGACAACGCCGCGGTAGCCCTGTAAATCTTTTAGTGAGCCGCGGACCCAGACCACAAGTCGTACAACTTCCGAATTTTCAAGGTCAACTCGCTGCCGATGTGCTTGCCGCCCTGGAATCGGTGGGACTAAAGGTTGAGGCTGAATATAGTTCACACCCTAAAATCCCTCAAGGGGCAATTATCACTCACGAACCCGCAGGCGGCGTGATGGTGAGAACCGGAGACCGCCTCCTACTCGAAATCAGTGGCGTGCAGGGGACTACTGAAAATATCAGCAGACCTTTAACTTTCACGCATACGGTTAGTGAAGAAGGGAAACTTTCACGGCACGTCAGGATTGTTATAATTGATGACTACAGTGAACGTACGGAGGTGGATCAACGCTATGCACCCGGCACCGTGATTGATTTGGAGCAGAAGGGGACACGGGTTTTTGGCAAAGCGCGGGTGATCGTCTACGAAAATGGTGAAAAGTTGCCTGAAGTGGTTTATAGATAGGACTCAACTAAAGGAGAATACAAATTCCTACGCCTAAAATCGCGCCCTCATTACTCGCGGCAGATTTCAGTCGTCTTGGCGAAGAGGTGAAACGGATCGTCGCAGCTGGAGCGGACCTGCTCCACTTTGATGTGATGGACGGCGAGTTTGTGTCAAACTTCGCTATCAGTCCACCCTTTATCGCTGCTGTTCGCGAGATCACCGATGTCCCTTTTGATGTCCACATTATGGTGACGCACCCACTTCGCTATATTGACGCGCTTGCAGCAGCGGGAGCAGATTTGATTACCTTCCATATCGAAAGTGCGGATAAACCCGATGAAGTAATTTCAGCCATCAGAGCACACGGGCTTAAGCCGGGGTTAGCATTTTGTCCGAAGACACCCGTCTCATCCGTTACACCTTACCTCTCAAAAATTGATTTAGTCCTACCAATGAGTGTTGAACCTGGGTTCGGAGGTCAGTCTTTTCAACGGAATACACTCGAAAAAATAGAGACACTACATCATAGAGTTCAGGAAATGACACAGTCTCCTGACATCTCCGTTGATGGTGGTGTAACTACAGAGATCGCACCCCTCACAATTCAGCGAGGGGCAACGATTCTCGTTGCAGGTACCGCTATCTTTCGCAGTCAGCAACCGGAGGCGATTATTCAAAAGTTGCGCACCCCTGCAACCTATGACGAAAGTGTGTAGTCCCAAGCAACGCACCGGGACGACTCAACGGAAAGGGACTTGACGGTGCCAACTCACCTCACCGAACCGCAAGGAAAATTTAAAAATAAAAGATGCACACTTTCTATATTTCTCCTTCTCAGATCTCCAATAATATTGCTACGATTACGGGTTCGGAGCATCATCACTTGCGCAATGTCCTTCGCACCAAACCGGGTGAGACTGTCCGAATTATCGATGGGAAAGGGAATGTGTATACAGCACAAATTCTTGAAACAGACGATGCTCCGATTTCAAGCGAAGCACGAATCCTCAGCCACGAATTTCACGCGATTGTTTCACCGAAACTCACGCTCTTTCAAGGACTCCCCAAGAGCGATAAGATGGAGTTGATTCTCCAAAAAACGACGGAACTCGGTGTTACACAGATTGTACCACTGCATTCAGAATACGCCTTGCAGAAACCGAGCCAAAACCGATATGAGCGTTGGCACCGTGTGCTGATCTCTGCTACGAAGCAGTCCGAACGCGCGTGGTTGCCTGAATTGTGCAATGCGCAGGAGTTTAATGCCGGTCTCGCACAACTCGATAGATTTTCACTCTGCCTGCTCCTCAGTCCACATCGTGATGAGGAATCGCATGTCCAACATATCCAGAGGGTTTTACGGGAGGAATCGCGCCCGGATTCTGTCGCGCTCTTTGTCGGACCAGAAGGCGGATTTTCCGATCAAGAGGTCACCAGTGCTATTGAAAGCGGATGTACACTTGCGACACTTGGGAGAAACATCCTCCGTACGGAAACTGCCGCAATTGTAGCCGTCGCCGTCGCCGCTTATGAATACCAACTGTAGGAGCGAGCTGTGCTCGCGATTTTCCAACTTTAAGTTGCTGCGCTCTTCTCCAAAAAATTCATTGACAAACTTCACCGCTTTTTGTAAAATTACTGACTATGGATGCAAAAGAATTGACCAAAACCCTCATTGGGTATAATACAGTAAGCCCTCTCAGCAATGTTGAGGTCATGGATTTTCTCACCGAGACGTTAGAATCCATTGATTGTGAAGTCGAACGGGTTGAATACAAAGACCGAGCAGGTGTCCTGAAGGTGAATCTCATTGGTCGTAAAGGACCGGTGAACGGTGAACGCGGACTGGCGCTGCTCGGACATATAGATACTGTGCCGGCTATCGGTTGGTCGATGGATCCGTTTGAGGCACGGATTGCCGATGAGAAGATGTACGGCAGAGGCAGTTGTGATATGAAGGGCAGTGTCGCGTGTATGATTGAGGTCGCGTCACACTATTCGGCATCGGATTTGAAGGCACCGCTCTATGTCGTAATCACCGCCGATGAAGAGGTGGGCTACCTCGGGGCAATTGCAGTTGCCGAAAAGTCGCAGATGTTCAAAAAGCATGGCTTCCCAAAGTATGGGGTTGTCGGTGAACCGACGGAACTCCATGCGGTGTATGCCCACAAAGGGACTGTCCGCTTTACTGCCACAGCCCACGGTCGTGCCGCTCACAGCAGTACAGGCGAAGGGGACAACGCGAATCTAAAGTTAATTCCCTTTCTCGCAGAAATGCGGGATATTTATCACGAATTGACAAGCAACACCCGATATTTCAATGATGAATTCACACCGGCTTTTACGGATTGGAATATCACGATCAGTGATGGCGAGTGTCCAGGGAATATTACTTCGCCGTTAAGCGTGTGTTGTATCAACTACCGTCCAATGCCTGGAGATAATGCACAGGAGTGGATAGACCGCGCACGCGATTCAGCAGAAAAGCATGGGTTAATATTTGATTTGTATATTAATGCCCCACCGGTACGCACACCACCCGATGCGGAGATTATCCAAGCAGCACTCGAAATAACTGGCGAAACCGAACCCCAGACCGTCGCCTATGGCACCGATGCGGCTGTCTTCGCACAGCACATGGAAACCGTCATTATCGGACCCGGCAGTATTCTACAGGCGCATACAGTGGATGAGTGGATGGCGTTGGACCAATTCCCACAAGGGGTCTCAATCTTTAGTCAATTTGTGAAGCGGTTTTGTGGGGCTTAGGCGCGTCAAAAAAAACAGCATCCGGTTTCACCCATTCCGCTTCACCATCTGCCCACACTTCTCGCTTCCAGATAGGCACAATCTGTTTCAGACGATCCATCGCGTATTTACACGCTTCAAACCCGTCTTTGCGATGCGGTGATGCCACCGCTACTGCTACGCTTACCTCGCCAATTTCCAATTTCCCCACACGATGAACCATTGCAACGCGGTCGAGACCCCACTTGTCTGAAATCTCTTGCGCGATTTCTGCCATTTTCTTCTCCGCCATCGACGGGTACGCTTCATATTCGAGGCATTCTACCGGCCTGCCGTCAGTATTATTGCGAACTGTGCCGAAGAACAGCACGACCGCGCCTGCATCTGGACCCTCGACGGCTTCACGCACTTCCTCGCCTGTGATAACTTCTGAAGTTATCTTAAACATTGTTGCCTCCCGTCACTGGCGGAATCAAGGCAACCTCGTCCCCTTCTGCGAGTTCAGTGTGTTCCGTGGCATATTCCCAATTGACAGACATCTGCATCACCTCGTAGAACTCGGCGATTTCGGGCCATTCTTCCTCAAGACGCTCTAAAATCGTTTTTATCGTAGCACCGTCCGGAAGTTCCATCTCTTCCTCGGATCTATCTAACATTTCATGGCATACGGCAAAGTATTTAACTGTGACGTTCATAAAGATTCCTTTTCCACAAGGTTTTAGAGGTTAACAGTACATGAACTATACCGATAAAGTATAGCATACAATTGATTACAAAACAATCTTTTAAACTGATGCAAACCATTTTTGTAGGAGCGATCTCTGGGTCGCGATTTCTTATTATGAGAGGGGTTTCTAACCCCGATCTTTCTAAATACTGAGGGCTAATGACTGATTGCTGATGACTGACCGCTGATGGCTGTTAAAATTATGTTGATTTTTATCGGGTAATGTGATACAATAAAACAAATTGTGTGAACGTGATTTATCTATCACCTTCAACAGAGGAGAGAGGCAGTATGAAACCGAAAGCTATTTATTATTTCATCTGCGTTTTGCTGGTTTCCGTTGGACTGATGGCGTGTGGCGGCGACACTGCGGATGAAACAGAAGCACCCGATAAGCAGACCCAACCGACAACAACATCCACCGAATCAACACAACCCGATGTCGTTGTTGGGAGAGATATTGACTTTGCTGTTGAGGAGCAGGCGATTCGTGATCTTTATGCGGCATACGCGGTTGCCCATGGCGACCAAGATGTTGACGCCCTAACGGATGTGTGGCTACCCGGCGAGAGCAAAGACATTTTTACCGCTTGGACGTTCTGGGCGGGGACCTTTGAAAAAAACGAAGGCGGAAAGGCAGTCAGCAAAGCATGGGACGGAATATTCCGGCTCCGCGGCGGAAAAATGGTGGTTGACCTTACCTATATCGCTATCGATAGCAGAGGGAAAGAAGCCGTCTTACGAGGCGCGTATACCTGGGGGAATCAGAAGGGCGACCTGATTTCTGCACTGAAAAAGGATGGTAACGACTGGAAAATACGCGCAATTGATTACACCGATGGAAGGTTCGGAAAACAGGTGAAATACCTCATCGAACCCGCTCATACTTTTGGAGAGATTCCCGAAGAATAGTCATGGATAAGATTATCCTCAAAGGGATTCGATTTCATGGTCACCATGGCGTTCCTGAAGCGGAGCGTCATGTCGGTGGCCATTATGAGATTGATGCAACCTTGGGGTGTAGTACGCTTGCGAACCCCGGCAGGACAGACGCACTCGCCGACACTATTGATTACTCTGAAGTCGTCACGCACATCATTGAGATCGGCACGCAGCAGTCGTTCCAACTCATCGAGGCACTCGCTGAGAAGATCGCCACAGTGATTCTACAACAATTCGCTGTAGATGAGATCCATCTCGTCGTCAAGAAGCTGCATCCCCCCATAAAGCAACCGATTGATTATTTTGCTGTCGAGATTTTCCGTAATGCGTAAATTCCATGCTACCATCTGTTTACTGTTCCTTTTGATGATAGTTCCCACTATCGCACAAGCCGGTGGCGAGAAAAAAACGCTGTTTCCAGATTTGGCACAAGGGTTACATATCTATCGTTACGACTGGGATGTCGAAACGTGTGTCCTTTATGTTGCCGAGATGTCCCGACATGCGTCGGCGTTGCGCTTTGAGGTAGCACTCGCGAATGCCCAAGTACTCGGCAAGGAAACCGTGCGTTCTATGGCGAATCGGCGCACCCAACGCGGTGATCGTCGTGTCCTCGTTGCAGTGAATGGAGGGTTCGGTGTCCTCGGTGATATGCGCGGTTACGGTGGCGTATTAGAGAGTCTGCATGTTCAAGACGGTGAACTCGTCACCCAGCCTACAGATACCGAGGCATGCTTCGGTGTGACCGAATCTGGTGAATTTCTGAGCACTCCCGTTGAAATGAAGGCAAGCGTGCAAATAGGCGCGCACACACTACCTCTCGGATGCATTAATCAACGACGACTTGATGGGTGTCAAGTAACACTTTACACACCGCGACTCGGTGAATCGACCCGCACGCACCGGCGCAGAGGCACGGAAATTGTAATCGGTGGGCTTTCGCTCCCTTTGACCCCGAATTATGCGCATCCCTATCGCGTGGAAGGTATCTCACGCGATGGGAACAGTCCAATTCCCAGAGATGGAGCAGTTCTCTGGATGAGCACACGGTTAAAAGACCCAAGCGTCTCTGAGTTCACCGCTGGCGCAGACGGCACACTGACCTTGACCCTCTCGCCACCCGAATGGAATCGAGTTCAACATGCTATTGGCGGACGGCTCCGACTCCTTAAAAATGGTAAGATAAATGAGACGCTTGTGGAGATGCATCACGCTGAAAAGCGGCATGTCCCCGGCAAACGCGCCTCAGTGTTGAATCTGAGTCATGAACCGCGCACCGCGCTTGGATATAATGCAGACACCCTCTTTTTAATAGTTGCGGATGGACGGCAACCGAGATATAGCACTGGATTAACCCTCTATGAACTTGCCAGTATCCTTATTGAACTCGGTGCCACCGAAGCGATTAATCTGGATGGGGGGTCCTCCAGCACTTTCGTGGTTAACGATGCAGTCATCAACAAGCCATCCGGACAGCGAGAACGGGAAGTTCTAAATGCCGTCTTTATCACAGCAGATGTCCCATAGTAAGGGCAGGTCTCGTGCCTGCCCATATTGCTCTTATTCACCCCTGCTAAGGGGGATTAGGGGGGTTGACCGCTGAATGCTGACTGCCGACTGCTATTCTTGTAGGAGCGAGCTGTGCTCGCGATAGTAGTCTTGGGAGATTATTTTGAAGTTTTATTCTGATGTAATTTATAGATTCCTTGTATTTCTCTTTCTGCTATTTTATCCCATCTTGGTCGCCAATTCAGCGGATACCCCTAAACTGCTGAAGGCGATACCGCTATCACAGACCGCAATTCAGTTGCAATTTGACGGACAATTGCAGGCAGAGACTGCGGAAGACCTGAATAATTATCGTATTGCCCCAGATGTCGAGTTGGAATACGCACTACTGGACCAACGATTGAATCGTGTCCTGCTGCTCACTTCACCGTTAGAAATCGAGAAAACCTATCACCTCACGCTTCCGAATTCTCAAACGGAAATCGTGCTAACCCTTCCATCTGTAAACGAGATAACTTTCGGGGCAGGTGACACCGTTACATTCTCTGGCGGTTTGCAAGATACCAGTCTGATTGTCAATAAGGATCGCAAGACGCGAAACGACAATGTTGGTGCCGAATCGACCCTCGTGTGTAATCCGACTGGCAGTGTCTTCTTCGTCGCTTTTGACCTGTATGATGCCTTTGAGGACATGGGTGTCCGAGAACCGACACAAATCTTAGAAGCAACGATAAGCCTGCATGTCCAGCAGTGTGACACAGATGTCGCTCAGACCGTCATCTTCCGTCGGGTTTTGCTCCCGTGGCGAGAGGGCAGAGGTGCCTCCCAACGAGCAGAAGATAACGAACTCACCTATAACAGCGCGTTGCATCGCAACCTTCCATGGAACAGACCCCCCGCGCAAGCGATGTTGTCGGGCATAGACGGCGATAGTGAAAGCGATTACAACGGCTCTGAGGATGTCGCCCATCGGATTGATGGTACGTGCGAAATTCAGGGTGCGGGGAAACGTTATGTATTCACAAGTGATCTGCTCACCGACGCTGTCCGTTTTTGGGTAGCGAATCCCGATTACAACTACGGATATCTCTTCGCCTTGCGTGATGGTAGTGTGCCTATCGTTTTCTCTTCAAAAGAAACACCCGATGAAAACCTACGTCCCGTCCTAAAAATCCGCTACCGAACGCAATCGGTAGAGGAAACCGACCCGCGCTAAGTTCTTCCTCGGTTAACCGAAACCAACCGAAAAGGTTTGATTTGCCTGATAAACGTCTGGTATAATTTGCTAAACTGGTAGATTGAATGACCCTCTGAATGAGGGTGGAACTGGAATTAGAATCGGGGTCCCTAATCCGCCCCTATCCGGTACAAACATGGATGAGATTTATGCCAAGAAACTCAAGATAGGAAATGATTCGGTTTTAGATTTGTTTGAGGTAAGTGGCGATGACCTTATTTTCTAATCAAATCGCGTTGCACGGGCTCGACGCTATTTTGATCGTTTGCTCCTTTCGTAATGCGCTTATAGGCTTTAAACCCTTCAGAAGCAGCTCCGAATTCACGGATGGAACGATAGCAGACCGCCTGTTGGTAAACAGCTTCATTTCGCCATACAGATTCTGGTGCGTTTTCAAAGAGATTGTCATAAGCCTCAATCGCACGTTCGTACTCACCATTCTGTTGATAAAGAGCACCGGTACGATACATGGCATCTGCTGAGGCGAACTTCTTATGCGGTAGGTCTCTCGCCAACGTCTTGTAAGCGTTGATAGCACGGGGGAAGTTGCGAAGTTTTTCCCAGTTCCCGCCAATCTGTTGGAAATTTTGAACGACTTGGTCACTATACCCCATCACCCACATGTCAGCGGAGGTAATTTTTCGTCCAGTCTTTTGATACTTCACCGCTTTCTTACTGCGGAACTGATCAATTTCATCCATTAGAAAACTAATCTCTACCAGAATTTCATTTGTCTGCTTCAGGAGCGTTTCAGCCTGCGAAGCTTCATAAGAATCTGGAAACTTCTCGGTAACTCCGACAAAAGCGGTGCAGCCGCCTCGATAGTCGAAAAGGGTGTAAAAATAGACGTTACCAACTTGGAATTGCGCCTGCGGTGCTTTCGGATGCTCAGGAAATTCTTCGATCATTCGCTCGTAATTGCGGATGGCTTCGGTATAGTTTTCTAAACTTTCATAAGCACGTGCCACTTCGTAGAGTGCCTCTGCAGCGATATTAAAGGTCTCGTCTGTCGGCTCAGTATCGTAAATCGCTTTATAGTTTTGATATTCAGCCTGCTTTGCCTTAATGATCTCGCGGTTCTTTTGAATATTCGCCGTACCACTTTTCGCTTCGCTGGCGTAATATCCAGTAGGGTCTAACGCGACAATGGCTTGATAATGTTCAACCGCTTTATCCCAATCATAGCGGCGCTTATAGATTTTGGCGATTTGGTAGTGCGAGCGCTGTGCCCATTTCCCTTTCGTATCGCGATCGATGACCTCTGAATAGAGGGCTATGGCTCTATCATAAAGTTCCTGTTGCCTCTGGCGATTCTCCTCCATCTTTTCTGGATCGTCATTGCGCACTTCCATCATTTCTGCCTCGTCAAATGCGCTATCGGCGTTTTGGAGTTTGGCACCGAGTGGAACAATGCTTACGCCGCCTACGCACCCGATAATCGTCCCAGCGAAAAAAACGAGGGCAAGCACGAGAAGATGGGCTCCGTCTATTCGGAGACTGAAGCCGCGTGTGAAACGGTTCATTGTGAATTCTCCTTAGGAAAATAAATGTGCCGGTATATTTTCAGCCAGAACGACATAACCAACCGGCTCCCGTTCATTTTTGGGAATATTATACTAAATTTGCAAAAAATTCCAATCAATAGATAAAGTATATTTAGAGCCGCGTTAACGTCGCGGTCAATGGTATGCCCACAATGTTTACATTCACACCGGCGATAGTCTTTCCAGTTCGCGTAATTACTCTTCATACGCCTTCGATTTCTGTTCAAGGATTATCGTAAGGTTTAACGGTTGAAGCGCTGAGAAAACAACAATACTGACGGAAACTTTAGGGTTCACGTTTGGTAATAACCAACTGATTCCCTTTTAACCGCGCCGTGTGTTCTCCAGATGCGAAGGCTTTCCATCGCTCGACGTCGGCGATTTCATCGGGGATATGAAAGGTTTTGCCATCCCCAAACGCTACTTCAAAGTCAAGGGATGACTCTATCTGGGGGGTTGCTTTCTTATCCGGCGGCAACCACAATGGACGTTTGGTTCCATCTTCGACTTTACCATTCACCGGCGAATACATAATATGGTTCTTATACACCCGTTCTCGGAGTGCGTCTGCGACTTGGGGTTCGGCATGCACGAGTGCAAGTGCCTTTGGACTTGCCTGCCTGATCATATTCATGAGTTGCTGTTGATCAGAATGTGCGGAAAGACGGAACCGTTCCACCCCGCATTTGACTTCAACTGTGGTTCCGTCGAGTTGCAACGCATCGCCCGACTTGAGTTCTTGTAGGAGTCGTCCTGGTGATTCTGCGTCTTGGTAACCACTCAAGAATATAGCGTTACGCGCATCGCTTGCAAGTCCAGAGGCATAGAACACAGAAGCACCGCCTGTCAACATCCCCGATGAAGCGATAATGCATTTGGGAGTGGTGTCTGTGAGAATGCTCTTGCGTTCTCCCGGCTTTGCTTTTCGGACGGTAGCGGTATGAAATATCGGTTGACGGGAGTTGAGGATATAATTATGGAGCTTCGCAGACAAGTGGGGTGGTAGCGACTCATAGACCGCACAGATCGCATTGACGAGTCCATCTGTAATTATTGGGAATTTTGGGATGGTTCCAGCAGACTGCATCTTCTTGAGGATAAGAATAATCTCTTGGGCGCGTCCGAGGGCGAAGGATGGTATCAAGACGGAACCCCCGCCTTCTATAACTTCTGTGACTGCTGTCCCGAGCCGTTTCTCTTCTTCGCTGCGCGAGGGATGTTTGTCAGCACCGTAGGTCGCCTCACACCACATGAAATCAGGGTTGAAGAAACTGATGTCCTTGATGCCGTCAATGGTGTTCTGATTAAATCCTGAAACATCACCACTATAGAGAAATTTCCCTTCAGGCGTCTCCAAGAGAATAGAAACAGCACCGAGGATGTGTCCAGAAGCGTGGAACTGATAGCGGAAGTCGTTCCATAACGGATGCCATACCCCTATCTCAGCGGTCTCTATACGCCAAAGCGCGGCGTCAACCGATTCTTGGTTGAATAGCTTTTCCTCGTTTGACTCCTGCACCCGCACGGCATCGCCTAACATAACCGCAGATAACCGTTGCGTTGGAAGTGTAGCATAGATCGGGGTATGAGGAAACATCTGATGCACCAACGGCAGTGCCCCCACATGATCGGCGTGGGCATGGGAGATAAAGATCGCATCCAGTGTCGGGGCCATCTCCTTCAACTTTTTGAAATCTGGGAGTGATGCTTTGCCACTTTCGTTGACCCTGACCCCGGCGTCAATCAAGATGCTTTTCTCGCCAACCGATAGCAACAGACACGAGGCACCGACTTCGCCGGCACCGCCTAAAAACACATATTTCATCACTAAACTCCATAAAAAAACGGACTAGCGATGTATACCAGTCCGATATTATTTCACACATACTCTCGCAGATGCCGCAATGTCCGTTCCACCGCGCCCAAATTTTCCTCAATCAATTGCTTTCCTATGCTGCCTGCCGTTTCCCTCGCGGTTGTATCGTTCAACCATACAGAAATCGCATCTGCCAATTGTTGTGGAGTGCGGACCAATTTTGCACCACCACGCGCCACAAGCAAAGACGCTTCATAAGCATTCTGGATGGTCGGACCGAACAGAACAGGCTTTGCCATCGCCGCAGGCTCCATCACATTGTGAACACTTCCGCGAAAACTTCCACCAACAAACGCAATATCTGCCAATCCATATAACTTCGCAAGAAGCCCCACCTTATCAACAATGAGGATATCCACTTCCGATAAATCTATCCCGGATGTAAGCTCAGAGAAGCAAAGGTGTGTCAATTGCTGACGGTTCAGAGTCGCACGGATTTCACTTATCCGTTCAGGGATCGGTTCGTGTGGGACCAAGATTAGGTGTGGGAAAGTATCGTGTATATTTTCCCGCAGTCGTTGATATGCGGGGAACAGGATTTTCTCGTCCTCTGTGTAGGTGCTACCAGCGATAAGAATCGGACGTTTCGTTGCAACATGGGCTTGCAAGCCGCGCCCTAAAGTCGCTTGTCCGGGGAAAAATTCGGTGTCGGAGGCAACTGCTGTTGCTCGTCGGTAGACTTGCTCATAGCGAGTATCACCAGTAACAACAATTTCGTGTGTAGGTGAACAGAGTTCTTGAAAGCGCGCCGCATCTCCTTCCGAGATCGCACAATGCACTCGGATATGCCGATGCACACTCCGAAAAAACGGCTTCGCGAAACGCGACAACCGTTTCGATTCAGCGTGCAGCGTCCCGGCAACCACGATGATCGGAATGTCGTGTTTAGAGGCTCCCCAAACCAGATTGGGCCAAATGTCGAATTTGGAAAAAACGATCAACGTAGGTTCGATGAGACGTATCAGGCGTTCCGAGTTGCGGGGCGTATCTAATGGAAGGTAAACAGCGGCATCGGCGTACGGATAAGATCGGGCATTGGGTGCAACGGAGGGGGAAAAGAAAGTTAAAACAATTCGGGTCTCTGCATAGATCGCTTCGATAAGGGGTTTCGCTTGTTCAAATTCGCCGACGGAAGTAAAGTGAAACCATACTGTTTTTTCCAACTGTCGAGCGGTTTGGAGTTGGACTGCCAGTTCTGCAAACACTCGTTTTCGCCCCTTGATCCCTTCCTGAATCTTGGAATTGCAGCACCCCGCAACGTAGAAACCGATAAACATGGCAGGGACAGCAAACAGGTTATAGACGATTTGCCAAAACATAGTGAACCTTGAAGGGTGGCAGGATGGGAAGGTGGGAGAATGGAAGGACGAATCTTATTCACAAATCTTCCATTCTCCAGAGGTGTGATTACCAACGGGACGGCTTATAGGACGTCTAATATTTTTTTCTTCAGTGCATCTTTGGGCATCGCTCCGACGATCTGCCCTGCAACTTTTCCATCTTTGAACACGAGCAGTGTCGGGATACTCCGAACGCCGTACTGCATCGCAGTCTGACGGTTATCATCAACGTTTACTTTTCCAACTTTGAAAGTCTCAGAGTTCTCACCGGCGAGTTCCTCCAAGATCGGTGAAATCATTTTGCAGGGACCGCACCACTCCGCCCAAAAGTCGACAACGACGGGTGTATCTGATGTCAACACCATTCCTTCAAACGTATCGTCACTAATTTCAAATGTGTTTCCAGCCATGATAGCTCCTTTTTCTTTAGAATCTGGTAGGCGAAACGCCACCTTGTAATATTGTGCTTCTGAATGAGCCTGATAAGTGCATTAATATGATACCTTATCCTCACGAAAATTGCCAATCAATTTTCGTGTTACCTATAAATCAATTTCCGTAAAAAAGTGATGAATACGGTTTGCAACCACATCAGTTCGGATATGATGGGCTACCGTTGGCAAAATGAAAAATATATCTTTATACGATTTCCAACAGCTGATAATTGAATACCGAAACCTAATTGCGCCTCGTTCGTTTTTTTTCTTGATAAAAAATGTGAGATATAATATACTGAGGAAAACCGAGAGATAACGAATTTTTTCAATCAACGCGATAAACATAACGTTAATCCGAACTCACAATTGAAGGAGGTACCGCATGCCTGAAAAAGAGAAAAAGCAGGGAACGAACATCTCGCGCCGAAACTTCTTGAAAGGCGTAGGTACAGGTACCGTTGCCGCAACTGTCGCACCGAGCGTCTTGATCGGTAGTGAGAAAGCTGCTGATGCCCAAGCGGGCGATGCTGTTGCTAATGCGACAATTCAACTCAATATCAACGGTAAATCGTATCAGGTCGAGGTTGAAGCGCGAACGACGCTTTTAACCGTTTTACGTGATGGAATTGATACAAGTGGGAGCAATATCGACTTAACCGGTGCCAAGTTAATTTGCGATCGGGGTGAGTGTGGTGGCTGTACCGTCATGGTAGATGGGAAGTCGGTCTACGCTTGCATGATGCTCGCAATGGATGCACAAAACAAGCAGATCACAACCGTCGAGGGATTAGCAGACGGCGACGATTTGCACCCTGTTCAGGACGCGTTCATTAAACACGACGCACTGATGTGTGGATTCTGCACACCCGGTTTCATCGTCTCATCCGCAGCACTGTTGAACGAGAACGCAAGTCCGACACTTGAAGAAATTAAAGTCGGTTTGTCTGGCAACACTTGTCGCTGTGGAACCTATCCATTCATCTTTGATGCCGTCAAAACTGCATCACGGAAGATGTGATTTGAAATCAAGGATTGACTTGCGAGACGCAAGAGCCTGCCGCGCCAATCGGGCAGTTGGCTATAGGAGGAAAACGCATGGCATCATGGGGAGAAGCAAGTGAATCTCGCCTCATCGGGAAACGGGTAGCCCGTTTGTCCGGTAAGGATAAAGTCACTGGAAAAGCGAAGTATACTTTTGACATCAATGAACCGGGGATGCTTTACGGACGTATCTTGCGTTCTGAAACTGCACACGCAACCGTTCTGGGAATTGACCTGAGCGAGGCAGAAGCATTACCCGGAGTTAAGGCTGTCATCCCGCTCATTGAAGTTGGTAATAAACTCCGGTACCAAGGGCAAGAAATTGCCGCTGTTGCCGCTGAAACGGATGATATTGCTAAGGATGCAATTCGGCTCATTTATGTCGACTTAGAGGAATTACCGTCCGTCGTTACAGAAGCGGACGCGATGGCAGCAGACGCGCCGCAAATCCGAGAGGATTGGGCAGGCAACCAGAGCGAACCGAATGTCAGGGAAGACGGCGACATCAATGCCGGATTTGCTGAAGCCGCTGTTGAAGTCGAGGCTACCTATCACACCCCCGTTCAAACACACGTGTGTTTGGAAACACATGGACACGTCGCAAAATGGGAGGATGAACAGAATCTTACCGTTTGGGCGTCTACACAAGGTGTTTTTGGGGTTCGCAACGATTTCGCACAACATTTTGAATTGCCTGCAAATCAGGTCAGAGTCATTACAGAGCACATGGGTGGCGGATTTGGAAGCAAATTTGGACCCGGCATAGAAGGTCGCACGGCGGTTGAATTGTCCCGTATCACTGGTAAAGCAGTGAAGTTAATGCTGACTCGGAAGGACGAGCATCTGGTCGCTGGAAATAGACCTTCAATGACGCAACAGGTCCGTGCGGGGGCAACAAGCGATGGACGGCTTATCGCTTACGATATGAAGGGCTATGGCACGGGCGGCATCTCCAGTGGAGCAGGTTTCACGGGACCTTACGTCTACCACGTACCAAACAGTCGAGCAGAACGGGTTAACGTGGCTGTCAACGCTGGCAATCAACGCGCGATGCGTGCGCCTGGACACCCGCAGGGTGCCTTCGCAATGGACTCTCTCATGGATGAACTTGCCGAAAAACTCGGTATGGATCCAGTGGAGTTTCGTCGTATCAATGATCCAAATGAAGTGCGTCAGGCACAGTACACCCTCGGCGCGCAAGAAATAGGCTGGCACCGCCGTAACCGCGTACCAGGCTCCGGCACAGGCGTGAAAAAGCGCGGCATGGGACTTGGCAGCGGACAATGGGGTGGTGGTGGTGGACGCGGTACGGAAGCGCGGGTCACTATCAACGCAGATGGCACTGTTGAAGCCGTCACAGGTACACAAGATATTGGAACCGGTATCCGCACAGTTATTGCGATGATTGTTGCCGAAGAATTCGGTCTTGATACTACCGATGTCCGTGTAAAGGTTGGCGATAGCCAGCCCGGATTACCCTCTGGTGGTAGTGGTGGTAGTCAAACAACTCCATCAGTAGCACCTGTTATCAAAACCGCAGCAGCGGCAGCGAAACAGAAGTTGTTTGAACGCATCGCACCTTTGCTTGAGGCACCTGTGGGAGACCTTCGGGTCGGCACCGGCACTATCTACGTTGTTTCTGACAGAACCAAGACAATTACGTGGAAACAGGCAACTGGACAACTCGGCATGGAAAGCATTAGCGAAGGCGGAACTTGGGACGAAGAACTCCGTCAAAACGGTGCCGCAGGGACACAATTCGCTGAAGTTGAAATTGATACCCAGACCGGGGCTATCAGGGTCATCAAAATTGTCGCCGTTCAGGATTGCGGATTGGCACTTAATAGGTTGACGACAGAAAGCCAGATTAATGGCGGTGTTATCATGGGGTTGGGTCAAGCGATACTCGAAGAGCGGTTCATGGACCCAGTGACAGGGCGAATGCTCAACGCCAACCTTGAGGACTACAAGGTTCCTGGAACTTTTGAGATCCCTGAAATTCAATCCATTGTTTTCGATACGCACCGCAAGGTTACAGGCGTCGGTGAACCACCGTGTATTCCGACACCTGGTGCTATTGCGAATGCCGTCTACAATGCGATTGGCGTTCGGATTCGATCGTTACCGATAACACCCGATAAGATCCTTGACGCACTTGCCGAGAAGGCATAAGGAGGTAAGCAATGGAAAAATTCAGTTACGTTAACGCTACCAGTCTGGAGCAGGTCACTTCTCTCCTGAGTGAAAGCGGATGGGGTGAAGTCATGCTTATCGCCGGCGGCACGGATCTGCTTGCGGAACTCAAAGAGTATATTGAGACTCCCAAGACGCTCATTAACCTCAAGACGCTACCCGGTATGGATAGCATTGAGGCTGATGCATCAGGCTTGAGAATCGGTGCGTTAGCCACTGTCGCTGACATCTCTATGCATCCGACTATCCAACATCACTATACCGTTCTGTCGCAGGCGGCGGGTTCCGTCGCGACACCACAAATTCGGAACGTCGGGACACTCGGCGGAAATCTCTGCCAGCGTCCGCGGTGTTGGTACTACCGGGATGAAGCCACCGATTGCCTCAAAAAAGGTGGAGACATCTGTTATGCGGTTGATGGTTTGAGCAAATATCACGCGATCCTCGGTGGCGATCCTGTCTACATTGTCCATCCTTCGGATCTCGCACCGGCGTTGATTGCCTTAGGGGCATCGGTCAAAATCGTCGGACCTGAAGGCGAGAAAAGCATGTCGCTTGAGGAATTCTTTACCTTACCGGCGGCAAATCCGTTCCGGGAAAACGTGCTGGAACCCAACGAAATTGTCGTTGAGGTCAGCGTCCCGGCACCGAAGCCGAATACGAGGAGTTTCTATTTAAAAGCGCGTGAGAAGGGGGCTCCTGACTTCGCGTTATCAAGCGTTGCTGGCGTTTTTGAGATGGACGGGAAAACCTGTAAAACCGCCAGTATCGTTCTCGGTGGAGTTGCACCTGCGCCTTGGCGTTCTAAAGAGGCTGAAGCGGCGGTCACCGGCAAAATGATCGACGAATCGGTGAGCCAGCAGGCTGGTGCCGAGGCTGTCATCGACGCACAACCCATGAACGACAACGCGTACAAGGTGACCTTAACACAGAATCTCGTCAGCCGCGCCGCGATGATGGCTGCAAGCTAAAGGAGTATTGATATGTTACAAGGAAAAGCACTTCCGATCTTTAATCGCCCGATATGTCAGTATCTTCGGACGAAGGCGATTTACATTCCGGGCGGCAACTTGCAGAACCTCGTTGAAAACAATCCCGGTTCGCACTATTGGTGCAATTGCACCATGCAAGATGTAGGACCCGATGACCAATTTGTGTCGCCAGACGCTTGCAAGCAGTCGCGCGACTGCTTTAATCCTGTTGGTGGTAAGCCAGTGGTGTAACATCGCAACGGCTGGAACATAAGAACGAAAAAATGGAGAAGGGCAGTTGGTGGGCGAAACCAGCTGCCCTTCTGCCATAAGGTCTTTAGTACTTTAGCGTCAGGTCAACAGGGGTTTAGAGTAGCCTACAATACCAAGTCTGTCACAGATTCAATGACAAACGAGTTTCTGCGATCCAGCGGAGTGCCATATCTGCTGAGTTTCAATTGGGTTCATTCAACCTACGTCCGAGAGGACGTAAATACAATTAAGTTCTGGTGTGTCTAACGGATTCTAAAGTTTTTAGGCAATATCAGCAAATTTTTTATATAAATATTCTTAAGAAATGCTTTTGAAATCGTTGATGCAATGGATACATGTCGGCTCCGTCGTTCTGATGATAGGCGGGTTCTTTTTTTTTCGTGTTGTCTTACTCCCGATTGCCGGGCGGTTTCCTAAACCGGAAGCATTGATCTCGTCCGCATTGAGACGTTTCAGTGGTGTTGTCTGGACAGCATTGTTGACCGTCCTCATATCGGGGTTGTATAATTTCATCACCTTCTTTCGCGCCGCACGTGCAATTGCCGCTACGGGATCATTTGTATCAGATTATTCACTCTATATCCTCGTCTTGGGTGTGAAACTTTTTATCGTCTTTTTGATATTCACGTTAGCGATTCTCCTGACGTTTCCGTATTCTGTCTTTGATGTATTTCAGAAGAAACCAGCACCCTGGCTCAACCTCACCGTAGTTTTAGGATTGATCGTTATTTTTCTCTCTGCTTTTTTACGCCGGTTGGGCTAAAATATTAATAATATCTAAATCTCCTAACCGAGGGTTTCTGTACAATAATCCGAGTTGCTGCCTAGACGGCTAAATAAGTTTTTGAACCTTTTCTTCACCCCGTATGAAGTTTATAGTGGATCCTAAAAATAAATAGACATGTTCCCTTCCCCGGTAGGGTTTTTGCTGGGGGTGTTTTTGCTGGGGCGTTTTCCCTTGCTTGGGGTTTTTGATAGGGGTTTTTGCTTGGGTGTTTCCTCAATTTCCTCAATTTCCTCAATTTCTTCAAGGTTTCTAACCTCGCCGGTGTGGAGTGTCCAATTAATTCTAAACTTTACTATAATAAAATATAGGACTTACGCAGTTCCTCTTAAAGTCCCCCTGATAAGGGGCGGGGATGCCATACGGAGAACCTTCATACCGTTGATTCTGATTCTTTAGGGGGTTAAATCACTGAAATAACGCCTTTTTGGGTGAAATATATTGCTTTTTTACACACTTTGCGTAAGTCCTGAAAATATTTAGGTAATTCTATAAAGAACAGTCTGCACTCAAGAAGGGACTATGATCTTGTAAATCATTGAATCACATGAATCCCGGTTCAGACAATTAGCGTTCCAGATCACCTGATTCTGGAGTGCTATGTGTATGAGTAAGTGGCAACTTGTGTTGAGATAGCATCAAAACCCGTAGCCCGTAATGAAATTATGCCTTAAATGGCATAATTTGTCTTTGCTTTACATTTGGAGGGCGGATTTAAGGAACGCATCTGATAGTTCCAACGTCTCTCATTTACCCGAAAGGAGAAATTAAAAGTGGCTGTTTTGAGTTCTGAAGATCGCGCTTTCTGGGAAGAAAACGGTTATGTCGTCATCCGTGATGCGGCACCCGCAGAGTTGATACAAAATACGGCACAAGCCGTCTGGGACTTCCTTGAGATGAATGCCGACGACCCTGATACTTGGTACCCCGACCCGCCCCGTAAAAGCATCATGGTAGAAATCTATCAGCACCCCGCACTATGGGCAACGCGCCAATACCCGCGTGTACATCAGGCGTTCTCAGAGATTTGGGGAACTGAGAAATTGTGGGTGAGTTTCGACCGTGCCAGCATGAGTCCGCCCAATCTTTCCGGAAAATTTGAACGGACAAACTTAGGTCTCCACTGGGATGCGTCTGTGGATATCCCTTTCCGATTCCACGTCCAAGGTGTGCTTTATCTTACCGATACTGCCGCCAATCAGGGAGCGTTTACGTGTGTCCCTGGATTCCACAATAAGATTGAGGCGTGGATAAAGAGTCTTCCAGAAGATGCCGACCCAAGGCAACAAGATTTAGTGGCACTCGGTGCTGTGCCAGTACCCGGAAAAGCCGGTGATCTCGTTATTTGGCACAGTGCGTTGCCGCATAGTGCGGGCATCAACACTGCCGATGCACCACGTGTCGCACAGTACATCACTATGTCTCCCACAGGTGAAGCGAATCCCGAATCACGCGAACGTCGTATCAACGCATGGAAAGAACGCATGGCGGGGTTCAGTGGCGAACGCCCGGAAAAGGAACATAATTCAGGTGAAACCGCATATCTGACGGATCTCGGCAAAAAACTACTGGGGCTTGAGACGTGGGGATGAACCTGCAACTCAACTATCTTGTCCGCAGTTACCTTCGGTGGTGTCCAATCACTGATGGAAAACGTTTGCTCTTGAACCTAACAAGGGATTTGATTACACCTGATGACCCGATCGCCGTTTTTGAGAGCAAGTACGGGTTCCGATTGAAAGCCAATTTAGCGAATCCTGAGCACCAGTATCTCTATTTTTACGGTACGCATGATGAGAGGCATGTCGTTACCAAGCTCCTGAGAATTATTCAGCCGGGCGACATCTGTTGGGACATCGGAGCGAATATCGGATTTTATACATGTCTTCTCGCCTCGCGGGTTGAAGATGCTGGCACTGTCGTCGCTTTTGAACCTGCTTTACGCACGTGTGGCTATCTCCGTGAGAATGTCTCCCTGAATCGTTTTGCAAATGTTACTGTTATCAATAAGGGACTCAGCGACAGGGTGGAACAACGGCATCTCTACTACTCTGAGGCAGGACTTGCCGAAGGCACCGCTTCCTTAAAGTATGCCAATGGACGTGCGGTATCGGAACGCGTAATGCTTGACACGATTGACAGCCTCACCCGCGAACTCCCGGTTCCGGATTTCGTTAAGATTGATGTAGAAGGGTATCAGTTAGAGGTGTTACGCGGTGGTGAACACTACTTAAAAACGCACGCGCCTCTCCTAATGGCGGAGTTGAAAGATGTTGGTGAAACAAATCGAGCCTTGTTCACAGAAATAGAAAATTACGTTGCAGATTTAGGGTATCAACTTTATGAAATCAAGAAGTCTTCTCTCCGGCGATGTAAGAAACTTTCTGACTCACCGAAAAGAAATTTCTTCCTCGTCAAGGAGCATTCCCGTGCCTTCTCCAGAATCTTACCCTGGCTCAGATGAAGTGAATCTTTCGGAAGTCCCCCATCGCGATGATCCGGATCGCGGGCAACTTCCGAGAGACTTTTATCCTATTCTCGCGTTCAATCTTATGTGAACCGTCCCAGCACCGGATACGCCGGATCGTTATACCCTTTACCGGTGTGTTCTCCGGGTGGGACCAATTCGTTGATCGTTGCCTCGTCGGCTTCCGTTAGCGTGCAATCTAAACACCCCAAGTTATCCTCTAATTGTTTCATTGTCCGGGGTCCGATGATAGCAGAGGTAATTATCGGATTTGCCAACACCCACGCCAATGAAAATTGCGTCAAAGTTTTACCGTGCGCATCTGCGAGTGGTTTGAGGTTTTGTGCGACTTCATAACTCTCCTCGCGGAGTTCCGTCTGCAAAATTCGTCTATCCTTGCGAGCGGCTCTTGAACCCGCTGGCGGCTTTTTGCCGGACAGATACTTTCCAGCCAGTACGCCTCGTGCCAACGGACTATACGGCACAACCCCCACACCATACTGCTCACAGAACGGCAACAACTCTACCTCAGGATCTCGGTTAACAATATTGTAGAGCGGTTGAACGCATACGAACTCTTCCAGTCCCTGTTTTTCGCTTGTCCAGAGTGCTTCACAGATACGCCACGCCTGAAAGTTGGAACAGGCAATGTAACGCACCTTCCCCTGTCGCACGCAATCGTCCAAAGCCCGTAACGATTCCGCAATTCGCGTGGAGGCATCCCAGCGGTGTAAGTAATAGACATCGATGTGGTCTGTGTCAAGACGTTTCAGGCTCGCTTCAACTGCCGACATGATATGAAACCGGTGTGAGCCTGCCGCATTCACATCATCGCCCATATTGCCGTGAACTTTCGTGGCAATGACCCAATTCTCTCGGTTTTCGCGAACGGCTTTCCCGATAATCCGTTCCGATTCACCGTCGTTATAGACGTTCGCGGTGTCCATAAAATTAATGCCCGCGTCCAAAGCCTTGTGGATAATCCGAATTGAATCCTTTTCATTCGTCGGTCCCCCGAACATCATTGTACCGAGGCAGAGCGGCGAGACTTTTACGCCTGCGCGTCCAAGTGTTCTATATTCCATATATTTTCTCCTTTTTATCGCTAACGATTATCAGCAGTTGGACAGTCAGTTCCAACGGACTTTCACAATTCACGCATCCTGTGATGTATTCCAAGTGCGGGTAGATTGTTACAAAAGACCTCTTAACCGACAACCGATAACCAACAACTGACAACCATTAAGCCATTCGTATCCCACCGTTGACATCCAGTGTCGCCCCAGTCACATACTGTCCCTCTTCCGAGGCGAGAAAGAGGATAGCCGTTGCTATTTCTGAAGCATCGGCGACCCGTCTTAATGGAATCCGGTCTGTCATATCGGGATGGTTTTCCGTCATCTCCGTTGCCGCGACACCGGGGGCGATGGAATTCACCGTAATTCCGTACTCTCCAAGCACAACTGCCAACGATTTCGTCAGACACATGACACCCGCTTTTGAAGCGGAATACGGGGCAGAAGCGACCAAACCGCCGACCTGTCCCGCCAACGAACCGAGATTGATGATCCGTCCGGAGCGTTGTGCCTTCATCGTCTCCATGACTGCCTGTGAACAAAGGAACGGACCTTTAAGGTTCACAGCCATCATCCGATCCCATTCCGCTTCTGTGCATGCATCGATACGCGTATAACTAAAAATACCGGCATTGTTGACTAAAATATCGATCCGTCCGAACGTGTCAAGTGTTTCCTGAACCATTTTACGCACAGAATCGCCATCCGCTACATCCGTTTCAATCACACGACATTGTCTACCGAGCGCAGCTATTTCTGCTGAAGCCGCTTCCGCATTCGCCATATTTACTTCAGGGATGACAATATCCGCACCTTCTTTGGCGAACGCGAGACATGTTGCTTTCCCAATACCGCCTCCACCCCCTGTAACGATCGCAACCTGTCCTTCTAAACGCATCTATATTCTCCTTTTACTGTTTTTTCTGGCACGCAGTCAAGTCAAGCCTGCGCTCTATTCTTTATTTGCAAAATTGCAGCAAATATAGTAATATACTCGTATTATCACACGAAGCTTGGAAAAAGTCAACAGAATGAGTGGCGTTGAAAATTGGCATTCGTTGTAATTGTTATACCTATAGGACTTACGCACTGTAGCATAAACTGTCAGTTTGTGCGATATAGAGGGCACTAACTCACACTTACGTCTACAGGTCCTACCATCGTAATAAACGGAATGCCTTATTTTGCGTAAGTCCTGATCTATTGGCTTGTGACAAATGGCGTAAGGAGAATTGAAATATGAAAAAGACCGTATTTTTATCTTGGCTCAAGCCAGTTCTGGTCATGAGTTTCGCTTATTCTTTTCTGCTTACAGCGGCAGCACAGAATTATTACCCAGCGGACATCGGGAATACGTGGGTTTTTGACAGTGCCGATGGTGAAGAACAGACTACCTATACCCTTGAGGGACCCGAAACTCTTGACGGTCAAGAACGTATTCTCCTGAAGATTAGAAATGAGGAACTCAGCACTGGCGAGTCTGAGACTGACCAGTACTTTTTGACCGTTGATAGTGATGCTATTAAACTGCATAGAATCATCTTGGAGGATGCTGCTGCTACCTTGCACGCGAATTTTCCAACACCTGCTACTTTTTTCCCTTTACACTTAAAGCTGAGAGACAAATGGCAGATAGCGGCAGATGCGGAGGCGGAATTAGTAGGTGGAATCACAATACCTGGGGAAAGTATCACTGATTTGGAAGTTGTTGGGTTTGAGGAGATCGTCACACCCGCTGGAACGTTCCAGAACTGTGCGAAGGTCCAATTAGATTTACGTCTCACTGCTAGGGGTGGATTCCTAAACCTCGATATTGATTCAACTACTTATCAATGGTTCGCTCCGGATATAGGTCCTATCCAGTACGAAAACAGCGATGGCTTGATCTTTAAGTTGATAAGCTCCAACCTGCTAACCGCCCCTGCAGAACCTGAAACTGCAGAGGAAGATAGCGCACCTGAAACACCTCTTGTGGAAGAGGTCATGCCCGAACCATCTCCTGAGGATGACACTGTACCTGAACAACCTTCTGAGGAGGAAGTTATGCCTGAGGTGGTGCCTTACGATGTGACGGGAGATGGTGTCGTGAATATCTTGGACCTCACTTTCGTGGCGGCTCGCTTCGGAGAAGTCGATGCTGACACAGATATCACAGGCGATGGCA
Source organism: Candidatus Poribacteria bacterium (assembly GCA_965208635.1). Taxonomy (GTDB): domain Bacteria; phylum Poribacteria; class WGA-4E; order WGA-4E; family WGA-3G; genus WGA-3G. The sequence goes on along the minus strand of OZ242349.1, from coordinate 428,453 downwards.
TTGTTAACATTTTGGATTTGGTGCTTATCGCACAAAATTTTGGGAACTGACTTTTAAAATCCTGTAATGGGTGTCCTAATCTGATGTTTTTTCTTGAAAACCTTTGATGAATGTGATAATCTTTGTGTATGATTGCATGGAGCCTGAAAAAATCAGTATGGTGAATTGGAAAGTAGCACTATTTGTTGTTATCATTGTTGCTCTGGTGATGGCGGTCGGAGTCTGGTTTGGATATCGATACGTCTCAGAACAGGATGACATCTCACCAGAGGGGTGGCGTGAGCGTTCCAACAGAGCAGATTCGCGTCTTGATGAACCACTTGTGTATCTACCCGCCTGGGCAGGAGTTTCGCAGGAACATTTTTGTTGTTGTAAACATTATTCAAGAAACATTATTCAAGTTGGTATCTTTTGAAAAAGGAGATTTAAATATGAAAACTATCAAATTTGTGTCTTGGCTAACACCGGTCTTGGTGCTAAGCTTTGTCTGTAGTTTCACGTTGACAGCGGTGGCACAAAATTATTATCCGGCAGAGGTCGGTAATATGTGGGTTCTCTTGAGTACCGACGGTGCGGATCGACGCACCTATGCCTTTGAGGGACCCGAAACTGTTGACGGTCAGGAATTTATCATCCTGAATATCATCAAGGAGACAGTCGGAACAGACGTCGCTGCGCTTGACAAGTCCTGGATAACTGTTGATGAAGATGGTGGGCACTTACTACATCAAGTTGCCTTTGACCGAGGTGCATTTGGCATTGCTGAGGCGACTTATGATTCACCGGTTCTTAGTTTCCCCGCCGCGCTACCATTAGGACGTACGTGGGTGGTTGTGACGGAAACAGTACTAAAACTGGTGGGAGCCGCGACCACTACCAGCACTTTAGAGGTTGTTGCAATCGAGGACGTTGAAACCCCCATCGGTGTATTCAAAGACTGTGTTAAGGTGGAGACGAACCGAAGAGCCGTCACCGCGCTGTCGGTTCTGCGTGAAAATGAGATTCTATGGCTTGCACCTGATGTTGGTCCCGTCAAATACATGGATGTCACTCAAGAAATCGTTTTTGAATTGGAAAGTTACAATCTTGTTGAGGCACCCGCTGCAGAAGACGCACCTACAGTCGAAGATACACCGCCTGCTGATGACGCGCCTGTTTCAGAAGACGCACCTACGGTCGAAGATGCACCGTCTGCAGAAGACGTACCAGCTGTTGAGGAAACCCCGCCCACCGAGGAAGCCCCTGAGGAGCCAGTCGCAGAGGAACCGATGCCGGAGCCCGTCGTGGAAGGCCCTGCTTTTGATATAACGCTTGAACCGGGATTGAACATGATTTCTATTCCGCTGATGCCAGCAGAACCCTATACAGCGAAATCGCTCGCAGAAATGCTCGATGCCACTGCTGTTATTCGGCTTGATACAGCAACGGATCGTTTTGTCGCTTACACGGTTGCTGATGAAGGTGATGGCTTTGACATTACGGGAGACAAAGGGTATATCGTCAATACGCCTGCTGGCGGCATGGTGAAGTTCACAGGTGATGCGTGGGACAACCAACCCGAACAACCTGAACCCGAACCGATGCCAGAGGAACCAGTTGCTGAGGATGCTCCTGATGAAGAAGTGTCTGCTGAGGATGTAGTCGTTGAAGATGCTCCTGATGAAGAAGCACCTGCTGAGGATGCAGTCGTTGAAGATGCTCCTGATGAAGAAGCACCTGCTGAGGAAGTTGCTGAAGAAGATGCCGATGCTAACGCAGAAGCCGACGATGCCGCTGAGGAAGATGATGCTGCTGAAGAAGATGACGCAGTTGCTGATGGCGATGCTGCTGATGCCGCTCCCGCCGCTCCCTCACTCTCAACCTATAAAAGCGCATGGGCGTTCATCGTTACCTCCGACATCCACGGCATGGAAACTGGAACCGCCTATACCCTCGTCGCAGAGAACCTCCGCACCGGCATTAGTGCCTCGGAGAACATCACGAGCACAGCAAGACGTTCCTCTGCCGTCTGGGCAGACCTGAACCGGAAAAGCGTCGTTGAAGCGGGTGATAAACTCAAAGTCGCCCTTTACGACGATCGTGGTAGAATCGTCTCAGGTCCGTTCCAACGCACGGTGACGACTCGTGACATCCGCAATGCGTTTTTGAGCCTACAACTCAATGTTGGCGATGTGCACCCGCAAGACACGTTACTTGCGCAGAACTACCCGAATCCGTTCAATCCAGAAACGTGGATTCCGTATCAGTTGAGCGCATCGACGCAAGTGCAGATAGATATCTATAATGTATCGGGTCAGTTGGTTCGTTCGTTGGATTTGGGTTGGCAGCCGACCGGTTCGTATATGACGCCCTCGAGTGCTGCGTACTGGGATGGTAAGAATGCAGTAGGCGAACGTGTAGCGAGTGGTATCTACTTCTATACGTTACAGACATCAGACTTTACTGCCACCCGACGCATGGTTATTCTCAAGTAGAGGACACAGCAAACATAATTCACGCAAACGCCTTGGTGTTTTCATCAAGGCGTTTTTTTTGGGGATTTCGCTATTTTTTCTGTTATAATTGTAACTGTACTAACTTTAACAAAGGGGAATTAAATGGTCAGAAATACTGCCCTGCTTGTTGCACTGCTCTGTGTTTTCGCCAACATGGCGGATGCTCAGAATTATTACCCTGCTGATATCGGGAATACTTGGGTTTTGGAAAGCACAGATGGTGCTGAGCGCACCACTTACACAATTGAGGCGACCGATGAGTCTGTCAACGGTGAACAGGTCCGTATCCTTGAGATCACAACAGAGGTATTAGGTACAAGCACCGTCAGAACGAGCACCTTCCTCTTTCAGATGGGCGAAGAAGGTATGAAACTCCACAGAATTGTCGCCGAACTTGGGGACATCTTCGGGGTGGCACGTGTGGAATTTTCACCACCCGCCGTATTTTTCCCCCCGATGCTTCAACTCGGTGAAATATGGGAGACACAAGGGGAAACGGAAGTCAATATAGTCGGTGCCGCTTCGGTCTCCAGTGTGAATGAGGTTGTCGCTGTTGAGGATGTTGTCACACCAGCGGGAACATTTGAAAACTGTTTAAAGATTCGAGTGCGCACGAGAACTACTGTCGCCTTAGGTACAAGCCGCTCAACCTCCTACCAGTGGCTCGCACCAAATTTCGGACCCGTTAAATTTGAAACCGATCAGGATATTGTCTTTGAATTAGTCCGCTCAAATCTGCGCGCGACCGAGATGCCTTATGACGTAAATGCCGATGACGCTGTGAATATCTTAGATCTCGTCTTTGTCGCTTCTCGACTTGGACAGACGGATCCGAAGGCTGATGTAAATGGCGATGGCACCGTTAATATTCTTGATTTGACGCTTATTGCTCAAAACTTTGGAAAATAAACATAAAAAACGGATCTATATCCACTACAATCGTTTAGGAGAATCTCGATGCAATACCGATCCTGCTTTCTTTTCTGGGGCTTGGCATTCATACTGAGTGCCGCACAGGTCAGCACTGTTTTTGCCAGAGCACCGGTAACGGCAAAGATTGTATTTGCTTCCACTCGTGATGGCAATTCTGAAATCTATATAATGAATCCGGACGGAAGTAAGCCGGTGAACTTAACCCGACACCCTTCAAGAGATCTCGCACCCGCTTGGTCTCCAACGGGTGAACACATCGTTTTCAACTCACACCGGGATGGGACTCGTGACATCTACATAATGGATGCGAATGGAAAGAATGTACGGAAAGTGTTTCGGCGTTTGGCATATAGAGAGTACCCCGTCTGGTCTCCGGATGGAAAAAAACTGGTTTATACGAATGCCTCCAACTGGAGTATTTATGTCGGTACAATAGCCGATCAACAAGAGGAGCGCATAACTTCAACAAATTTTCTCGGCGGCTGGCCCGCTTGGTCACCTGACGGTCCAGAAGTCGCTTTTATATCGACAGAGGGTCCATGGGCCTATAACTTGAAGGTTGTCAACCTCGAGACGCGCAAGGAAAGATTGCTGATGCCAAATGAGGAAATCGGAAAATTTGTCGATCCTGATTGGTCACCCGACGGTACGCGTATAGCCTTCCATTGGTCTAAAAAGGGAATTTATGTCATGGATAGGAATGGAAAAGGTTTAAGACGTCTTGTTTCCAACGCAAGCCGTCCCACGTGGTCCCCGCTCGGGAACGAACTCGTTTATGGAAAGAAGCAGCAGCTCTTCAAATTCAATCTCAGCAGCCGTAGGTCTAAGCAGCTCACACACGGCGCAATCAATTTCGGCGCAGATTGGTTTGACCCACAGGTTTTGCCTGTTCACCCTCAAACTTCGTTGTTAACAACAAAATGGGCAACCATCAAACAGCGATGAAACGCCAGAATTTCACGGAATTAGATCGAATCTTGTGTCATTTCGCCTGCATCGAGCGTTGTTTTATTCCACACAGCACCTTCATCGGTTTGTAGTCGCCATGAGAACGTAAGCGACGTGTCACCGCCATTGTAGAAGACGACTTCTGCGCTCTTCTCTGTTCCGAGAATAGGTCGCACCAAAGAGAGAAGCGTCGGTGGATGGCTGTGTCTGCCCGCGTGTCGAACCTCCAAGAGTTGTGTGACTTCACTGTGGACTTCACGCGTACCGAGAAGCAAAGGACCATAACACGCTGTGACCGCGCCTTGTCCCCAATTCCGTCCATGCCCAGCCGCAACCGAGCACACCGCGCCGCCCATGTCAGCATGTTCCCTGCCACCGCGCAACACACGTCTCGCAATATTTAAGCGCGTTGCCGCACTTCGCAAGGCACGCAATGCATAACCTGTCTCCCCTGTTACTTGATAGGCAAGCGTGAAGGTGGCAGTTGACGGTTCCCGAATCGGTTTCACAGAACCATCGTCTGACCATTCACCCCAATATGCCATATCCGCCCGTTTACCCACACCGGGCTCCCGACGGCGTATCTCTTGCGGGAAAATCAACGCCAGCAGTTCTGGTGGTTCATCGGGAAGTTCCGCGAATCCGTCGCAGATCTGCTCGTCAAATCCAGTATCCCCAAAAGTCCAACGGTAGTAACTGAGTGCCGCCGCCGCGGGGTCGTTAAACGGATCGCTCAACGATGTCACTAACGGCTCTACAATCCGCTTTGCCGCTGTTTTGAAAATCTCTTCTCCAGAGAGCAGATAGAGGTCACCCAATGCGTAGATAGCACCAGAAGCCAACAGGACCTCAATACCCACCAGTGGGTCACCTGGGACGTGATGCGTACTTGCCACGAGTCGCTGTAGATTCTTCTCGTTGACGGCAACTTCGTCAAGACCCTCTCCGTCAAGGGTCCAAAGCAACGGCATCGGATTCGGTGCCGCAATAAGCCGTTCAGCGCGTTTTCTGCCATACCGCAACGCCCATGTCAGATAGCGTTCTTCACCCGTCACACGATACGCCGCAAGTGCTATATGGATGAATCGGAAATGTTCCGCCATTTCATACGCATCCTTTTCATCGTTCGTTACATCTCGGCTACCGATGTTGTACCCGATAAACGTATCGCGGTCGTAGTCGTACCAAGCCGGAATCTCTGGCACCCAATTCCCAATGTGTTCCGCGGCATCCGTCAAGAGCGAAGTCGCTTCCGTATCCTCCGGTACCAGACCGATATAGCGAGGCAAGAAAAGGAGAAACGGTTCCGGTCCGTGATGTGCTTCTGCCTTCGGCTCGTATCCGTGGAGACAGTCGCGTTTCACCCAACCGAGCAACGCCGCCTTCAGTGTATCAAAGTGCTGTAAGACAGTCGCATCACCCGTGATTAAATAGTGTGGGAACCATGCCAGCGCATAGTTTGCCTCATCTTCGCCGCCGTCGTTTGGACCTGGAGGGTCGAGCAGCATGCTCTGTTTCAGCCATCGTCCCATTTCGTTCCTGAGCGTGGTATACGCCTCGTAGCATTCATGGATAGTCCTGTTCATCGTTCTCTCCTATAGCAGCGACTTCACAAACTCGATACTCTGTTTCGCAATCGTTTGTGGATCCGGATTAAAGTCGAAGACCTCTGTTGAGACGTAGCCACTGTAATTAATTTCTTTTAAGGCTTCGATGATCGGTGGGTAATCTACGTTGCCAGAACCGGGTAGATAGCCGTTATCGTCGTTAGAATGGAAATGTGCAACATGTGGCGCATGGTTACGAATTTGCGTTGGCATATCCAGTCCCTCTTTCGCAGTACTACAAACATCCAGGATCATCTGGAAATTCGGATGATTGACATCCTTCACCATCTCGGCCGCTTTGTCTGGGTTCGTAATAAAGTTCGTCTGGTCACTCGACAACGGTTCCATGCATAACATCACATCTCTTTCGCCTGCCAGTTCAGCCCCTTCTGAGAACGTCGACCGCGCGTATTCCCAAGCCTCTTCAAACGAGAGTGGCTCCATCACATTGCGTTGCTGTGGTGAACCGATCACCATCACTTTGCCGTCTAAGTCGGCGCATAGGTTAATCAGCGCGAGGAAATAGTCCCGTGTTTCTTCCCGAATATCTGCATCCGGGTGGTTAATATAGAGTCCGGGGGGCGAGACGAGTAGCCAATGAAGTCCAGCAATCTCTACCTTCGCACTTTCTGCCGCCTTACGGATACGTGTCCGTTCGATCTCGCTGATATCTAAAACCGAATCGGCTAACGTAAACGGTGCGATCTCGACCGCCTCGTAACCGAGTTCAGCGGTATAGGTGAAAACATCCTCGATCTTCCAATTTTCAAACATCTCGTTGCATACTGCAATTTTCATTCTTTCTCCTACTTTCATTTTTTCTATCATTCTAAAGGAGCGATACCTTTTTGTCAAATTTTGCTATCGTTCAAAAACGCCGCACCAATTCCATGCTCCAAAATCTCGGTTCGTTGACATAACCGGTCAGATTGTTGAAATCAATACCACCGGTGGGAGATGTGTCGTTCAAAATATTCCGTCCTATGAGTGCTACCTCTATGTCAACGTTTGGGAATAGGTAAGCGAGTCGGACCCCGCCCTCCAAGAGCCGATCATCAGCGAATTCCACTGATTCATAAAGAAAGAATCTCACGCGACTGCGATATGCCCAGTCCGTGGATGCGACCAGACGTGCACCTCCGGGAAGTGGGAGCATATAGCGCAGGGATACATCTGCAATCCAACCCGGAGCCTGCGGCAAACTGTTGCCATTGATGGAAAAGGTGCCTTGAGCAGGGGCACGCGGGTCGAGCACCGTACACGGGGCACCGCACCCCTGTATCGCTAAATTCGGGTCGTCAATGCGTGTTTGGTTGTAACTGAGTCCCGCTGAAACCTCCAGCGTTGTGATGGGTAAGAAGATCAATTCTGCTTCAAAACCCCGCCCAATGGTGCTGTTGGCATTCACCAGTCGATTGAAATTCGCCTCTCCACCGACCGCAGTGAGTTGTTGGTCTTGCATAAAGTAGTGGAACGCCGCCATATTCAGGTGCAACCGTTGTTCCCATAAGCGGAACTTCGTGCCACCTTCGACAGAAAGGATGGTTTCCGTATCCGCCACTGTGACGACATCTCCGAACAGTAAGCGTCCTTGGATGCTGGGTGCGCGAAATCCGCGCGCCGCACGCAGATACGTCTGCGCGTTAGGTACAACTTGGTAGCGTAGGCTCAGATCTCCGCTCCACACGGTAGCCTGAGGGTTCTCGTGGATGGGACCGAGGGGTCCTGCCCCTGTAACGGCGGGTGCCGTTTCGCGCCAGGCTGTGTAGTTCTTCACATCGTCAGACAATCGGATGCCCGCACCCAATTCCAGATCGTCGAGGAATTGGAAAGTCAGTGCCGCAAATGCTGCCCGTGCTGTAGCCTCTTGTTCTTGGCGTACCATTCCGTCCAAAGTACCGCCAGCCAGCGTATTGTAGTTGAAATCCTCCATCTCTACGAACTCACGGAAATAGTACAACCCGAACTGGTAAGTAAGACGACGCGCTGAGGGACTCATCAAACGGATTTCTTGACTGAACTGGTGATGCGCCGGAATACCAGATGCCGTCTCAGAAGGGAAAGGGATCTCACCGGGACCACTCGGTGGACTGAACACAGCACCGTACCCGCCATCGATGTCTCCGCGTGAGAAGTTGGTGAGTTGTTCCACGCCTGTCAGCGAAACCAGTTGGAAGTCCCCAATATCGTAGCGGACTTCAACTGCCAACCCTCGCGTGCTCAGAGTCTGCTCATTGCGTCCATCGTGAGAGATGCGGTCACGGGTGAAATCCGAGATCAGACCTGTCTCTCCCTTCGACAAGATGTTGGCGCGGAACAGGCGCGCAGTGCCGTCGAGATCGCGGGCATGAAACTTGAGCCGTGCTTCCAGTTCCGGCATAGGTGTCCACAACAATTGTAGACGTCCAGCCAAGTCGCGGTGTCCCCCTAATGCACCTTCTTCGTTTGTGTGTGTGTTATCTATCCAGTCGTCCCGCCACTGCGCAAGGAGGGACAGTCGAGCCGAAAGCACAGACGGCACGAGCGGACCCGACACGGCGCCCTCAAAATTACTGGTCTTAAACCGTCCATAACTTAACTGTCCGTACCCTTCCAAGGTCTGTGTCGGACGCGCCGATTCAAACTTCACGATACCCGCAGGTGTATTGCGTCCGAAAAGCGTCCCCTGTGGTCCCCGCAGCACCTCAACCCGATCTAAATCGAAGGCGGGAAATCCTTTCAACAAAGCATTCTCGAGCACAACGCCGTCGTAGAGGACTGAAACCGGCTGCGAAGCGTTGAGATCAAAGTCCGTATTGCCAAGACCTCGGATATAAAAACGCGGAAAGATACGTCCAAATGATGACTCCATCTGTAAACTCGGAGTGCGGTTCGACAAAAAACGGACATCCATGCCCGACGAACGTAAAGCGTCAAATTTTTCACCCCGAATGCTCGAAACGGAGAGCGGTACCTCAACAGACCGCTGCTCTCGTTTACGGGCAGTAACCACGACCTCTTCCATCTTAACAACTTCTTCGGCTTCTTCATCGGCAGAGACTGTTAGAGATATAGACAGCATCGCTAAGACAGCCAAAGCGCAAAACCGTATATTATAATTCATATTTCCCCTCAGAAATAAATTGTAAAAAATTTCGGATAAAATAATGATGTGATAGCAAAAACTCTAATCTAACAAACAATATTGAAACATACTGAGTAAGAAAAATCAACCAATGTCTGATACACCTTACCGACCGCTGATTGCTGACTGCCATTCCGTAAATATTCCTTGACTTTCGATCGCGTGTTCGTATAATAACCAGATAGCACTACATTGCAAATTTCAGATTTTGGAGATGAATTATGGCGAAAATACGGATGGCACAGTACGGAACCAAGCACGGACATGCACGCGGGAAGTTACAGGCAATGTTTGTCAATCCTGACGTTGAGGTTGCAGGTGTATTTGAACCCGATGCAGAACAACGCGAAAAACTTCAAAATGGTGAAGGCGCATTCGCCGATGTCCACTGGTTTGCGGATGCCGCAGAAATGTTGGACGATGATACGATCGTAGCCGTTGCTTCTGAGGGGAACAACGCCGAGAGTTTAGATCAGACCGAGCAGATTGTAAACGCGGGTAAGCACGTCTGGTACGACAAACCCGCTGGTGAAAACTGGGAGCAGTGGCAGCGCGTCATCAATACCGCCCAAGAGAAATCCCTACATGTACAGATGGGCTATATGTTACGGTATCACTCCGCCTTTAAACAGGTCGCCGAGTGGGTGAAATCTGGATTCTTAGGCGATGTTTTTTCCGTTCGCGCTCACATGTCAACCAATATTCCTCACGAGTCACGTGCGCGTATCAGCCAACACGTCGGCGGTATCTTTTTTGACTTAGGTGGACATGTACTCGACCAAGTACTCTGGCTTCTCGGACGACCGGAAAGGGTTACTTCTTTCCTCCGAAACGATGGCGGTTCGCTTGAACCATTCAAAGATAATACCCTAACCGTGTATGAATTTGAAAAGGCGATGGCATTTATCTCGATTTCCGCTTTGGAACCGAGACCTGTTGCGCGTCGGTTTGAAGTCTATGGAAGCAAGGGGAGTGCTATCATCGTTGAACCCTTTGAGCCGGGGTTGAACATTCGTCTCTGCTTGGAGGAAGCGAAGAGCGGGTATTCGCAGGGCGAGCAGATTGTCGAGATAGATGGAGAGAGCCGTCAACGCACCTATGAACTCGAACTTGATGCGTTTTTAGCCACCATTGCAGGGACACAGCCACCTGATCGTCCAGTATCACATGAACTATTGGTACAGGAAACGCTTCTGCGGGCTACAGGTGTTATATAGGTTGGTCCAAAATTAAATCGGCATGCTTCAATGAAGTTTCATAAAATATTTCGGTAATCTTATCCAAAAAACCATTGTGTGGGCAGGTCTTGTGCCTGCCTACACATTACTAACAGCCGATAGTCAACGTAGATTGGGTAGCAACTAATCTTCCAATCCGCCTGCCCATTTGATACATCCTATGATGTGTTCGTGGAACCATTCCTCGCTCCAAAGGGCATCGGGGTGTCCGAGTGCCGTATACATCACGCGTCCTTTTCCGTAGGTATGGCACCAGCCGAGTGCGTAGTCATGGTCCTCACGGTTACCACGAGAGAGATCGATGGAATCGTTGTCCAAGCGCATCAGGACCCGTGTTTTGGAGCGATCCCAATCTTTGAACGTGTAGATTTCATCGACGACCTTGAAATTGCTGCCCAACATACGAGTTGCTGGATGGTTCCCATCTTCTACGATCACGTTCACTTCTTGATGCCACGGGTGTCCGGCGAAATAGCCACCGAGCATCTCACCGTATTCGGGCCAATCGTAGCAGGTATCTGTCGCGTTGTGGATACCAAGGAATGCTTTGCCGTTCCGTACGAAACTCAACAGTGCCTCTTTTTGAGCGTCATCAAACGGCAGGTTGCCTGTCGTTGCGAATGCGAGAATGTCTTGGTTTTCGAGATTTTCAGCGGTAATTCGGTCACATCGGTGCGTTGTGGTGACGTTCCAACCATTTGCCGCACCAATTTCCTTCAGTGCGACCTCTGCATTTGGTAAGTAAGTGTGTTCAAAGCCAGCGGAATGGCGTAACATCAAAATGTTCATAGAAAAACTCCTTTGTGATAGGACGGTGCGCGAGATTCGTGACAATTTAATTAGATTGACAATTCTCTGATTTCTGGGTTGAATTTAGGAACTTTATCGATCCCGCGCTTTTTTTGTATACATATTATACAAAATTATCGGAAAAAATGTTAAACTATTTTAACCCGAGTTGCTACCAAGAAGTTTTGAAAGTTTAAGGAAATTTTTCACGCACTTTCTTCACCCCAGAAGGGTGTTATGTCTATGGAAGGAGCATATTTAGACAACCGCACTCCAGCGGAGTGCTATGTCTATAAGCAGTGGCTTGGATTATTTTAAGTTATAACGTCATAGAAAGCAGAGTTGACAGAATAAAAAACGATAGGAGCACCAAATGCGATTTCTAAAAAAAGGCGGGAAAAAACAGCCAGAACCTCCCTCAGATTCTGCAACGAAAGTACACCCCGACCTAAAGGTAATTACAGGTTCACAGATTTCTGGACGGCAACCCCGACAACCAGCACCCCCGCAGCAGCAACAGCAACAGAATATAACACTGCCAAATATTAGGTATAAAATCGCCGTTGCCAGTGGAAAGGGCGGCGTAGGGAAATCTACTGTCGCCACGAATCTCGCGATCTCCTTGGCGAATACAGGGGCGGCGGTTGGCTTGCTGGATGCAGATGCCTACGGTCCCAGTATCCCAACGATGATGGGTATTCAAGAACAACCCAAGACCAGCCCAGAACGTAAGATTATCCCGCTCGTTCGTCACGACATTAAACTCATGTCGATTGGATTTATGGTCCCGGAAGAGCAGGCGATGATCTGGCGAGGACCGATGTTACACGGTGCCATCCGCCAACTTCTCGGGGACGTAGACTGGGGCGAACTCGATTATCTCATCATTGATCTCCCACCGGGGACAGGAGATGTCGCGCTCTCTTTAACACAGGCACTTCCACTCACCGGCGCACTCATTGTTACGACCCCACAAGATGTTGCTCTTGCTGATGTTCGACGTGGCGTTGCGATGTTTGAACGTCTGGGTGTCCCTATCCTCGGCATCATTGAGAATATGAGCTACTTCCTCTGTCCACATTGTAATGAAAAGACAGAGATCTTTAGGGCAGATGGCGGTAAAAACACGAGCGAACGATTCGGTGTAGCATTCTTAGGACAAATTCCCCTTGATGCTGAAGTCTGCACCGCGGGTGACATCGGCGTGCCGATTGTCGCTGGACATCCAGAGTCCCCACAATCCGGAGCGTTCGGTACAGTCGCCTCGGAATTAGCGGCGGTATTGGAGGAAAGTGGCGAAGAAGATGAATTGACGATCCTCTAAGTCTCAACACGAAAGAAACTTCATTGACAAATCCTGCGTTTCCTATTAGAGTAAGTTTAAATTTATATCCGAAACCGTTAACGCTTTCTCATTGAGTGATGGAGAAACCTTACGCAAGGAGGCTACTCATGGCGAATACAGGTTGGGGAAACATCTACAAAAAACTCGGCGCAAGACCCGTCATTAATGCGACCGGTAACCAGACCGTCCGAGGCGGATCCACACCGTCTGCAACTGTCCGAGACGCAATGCGCCAAGCGGATGAAAGTTACGTCGAAATGGAAGAATTGCTCGAAAAATCGGGACAATTCATCGCTGAGCAGTTGGGGGTTGAAGACGCGTACGTCACTGCTGGATGCTATGCCGCACTCGTCTTGGCATCAGCCGCGGTCATGACAGGGAACGATCCTGACAAGTGCGCACAACTTCCAGATACTACCGGACTCAAGGACGAGATCGTTTTTCAGACGATCCAGCACTACGGCTATGATCGTGCGTTTACGGTTCCAGGGAGTAAACTCATATCTGTAGGGGACGAAAACGGCTGTACCGAGGTCGCGTTGAAAGAGGCTATCGGTGAGAATACAGCCGCAGTCGCTTATCTTATCCAACCGAATCAGGGGAACGCCGTCCCGTTGGAGACAGCCCGATTGATATTGCGCATGCGAATGGCTTACCACTCATTGCCGATGCTGCCGCTCAAATCTATCCGCTGGATTACTTCCGAAGGAATGCCCAATCTGCAGATCTCGTCTGCTTCGGTGGTAAGTATTTCAATGCACCCCACTCTACAGGGTTCATTTGTGGTAGAAAGGATCTCATTGAAATAGTGCGAGCACACGGTTTCATTGGACCGAAACCCGTTGGACGTGGCATGAAAGTAGACCGACAGGAGATTATCGGGTTGGTGACTGCTATTGACATCTGGTTGTCAACGGACCATGAGGTGCGGTCAAAGGAACAGGATGGGAGATACGCTGTCCTCGCAGAGGGGCTTGAGAATCTCGACGGTGTCTCGTGTGAAGTCCACTACCAAGAGAAAAGCCATACCCTGTCGAATCTACATGTTACGTTTGATACCGCCATTAGTGGCAAGGATGCTACGCAGGTCGCAAACGAATTGGATGCTGGTACCCCGCGTATCAAGGTGAACACGCACGGTAAAGAAACCATTGTGATTAATGCCTACACCCTCAATGCTGGGGAAGAGGATATTATCGCAAATGCCTTGCGACACCTCTTGCGTGGGTAATGCCTGAAACACCCGTAGGGGCAGGTCTTGTGCCTGCCCCGTTGTGCTACCAGAAAACCCAATCTGCCCACGGCTTTATATTAAGCACCATCCCTAATAAACAAAACGCCGCCGACCCGCCGAGTGCTCCTTTTCCAGCCGCCTCCAGTTGTAGTCTTTGTGCTCGCGCTTTATAGGCATCGGTATAGATACTAACATAGTCCGCTGGTTTGCCGAGAAGTCGCTCAGCAGACGGAATCGGTTGGTAGAGATAAGCACCACCCATAGCAACAACGCCAAGTGGAAGATTCCCCACCACTCCTAAGATTCCCCCGGCAGCAAGCCACACTGTTGTATTTACATCATCTTCGGCATCAAATTCTGCATCCGCTTTGGCGGCAAGGATTATTGTGTTCTGCTGTGCGAAGCAGGGCGTTGAGACGTTTAAACTGAGTCCGAACATCAGGACGATCAGAATGTGAAGTAGCAGACCTCTTTTGACACTCCCACGTCTAAAGACATGGGATTCTTTATGTTGTTTAGACATAATAGAAACCTCTTTTGTTAATTGAGGTGTTCTTGTTTCTACAACCACAGCCTTACTCATAAGGGCTTACATAGTCTCCACAAGCGTTTTAACTCTCCGCCTGCCCGACGGCGAGGTGCTTAAGATTTATTGCGGCGTTTTGGTCTCTGTCTATAGAGAGTCCGCACTCATTACAATCGTAAGTTCTTTCTGATAATAAGAGTTCTTTTTTCTTGTGTCCACAACGGCTACACGTTTTACTGGAGGCGAAGAACTGCGGTGCTTGTATAATCGGGATGCCAAGCACTTCTGCCTTAGTTTTGAGTTTCTCAAGGAATCCTCCTAAAGCGGAATCAGATAAGGCTTTGGCGAGGTTTCGGTTCTTGAGTAGGTTTGTAACCATCAGTGTTTCTATACCTATAGCACTTGCCATATTGACTATTTCTGAAGTCGCTTTATGGTGTGCGTCTTCACGGATACAAGCAATCTTATAGTGGAGTTTGGATACTCTATCTTTTTGTTTATACCAGTTGTTAGACTCAAACACTTTTTTACTCAACTTCCGCTGTTCTCGTTTGAGTTTACGCTCATGTTGTTTCAGAGGTCTTGGATTCGGATATTGCTTACCCGTATCAAGGGTGGCAAGTGAGTTTATACCTACGTCTATACCGATAACAGGGAGTCCACGAGTCTCACGTGGTTTATTGGGTGTTCCTGTCTCAACAAGTATAGATACAAACCAACGGAGTCCTTTTCTTGATATGGTAACTCTCTTTATCTTCCCTTTAAACCTCAACTCTTGAAATATACTGACCCAACCGATTTTGGGCAACTTGATACGCTTTCCTTTTACTTTAACTGCTTGTTCGTCCGTAGTAAAACTTAACTTACTGCCTCGTTTTTTGAACTTTGGAAATCCACTACGTTCCTCTTTCCAGTTTGTTATAGCTTTACCAAGATTCTCTATAGCATAATGTCCAGCACGTTGATCTTGTGCTTTTGCCCAATCATATTCCTGCTTTCGTTTATTCCAACGGTTATTTAAATCAACCTTTGAAGGAAAGGTATTAACGTCTAATCCCGCTTTGAAATCAGACAAGCCGTTATTATAGGCAAAACGAGCATAACCGCATTGAGAGTGAAACCACTGCTCATGCTTATCGTTTGTGCGCAATGCTATCTTATGTGATTTTAATGACATGGTATATCAGGTATCAGGCGTTTATCCTCTACAGAGTGGGAGGCAAGCACGTCACCAAGTGGTAACGCTCTGTATGCTTGCCAACCTGATACTATAATCATACTACATTTTATAGTTAATGTCAAATCTTTTTTGACTTCAAACGAAACACGCGGGGTTGACCCAAGCATAAATGCTTGGGATTGTTAAGTATTATTCTTCATCTCAGCTCCTTTTTGAAAAGGTCAAATATTTCTACGGCAACTCTATTTCAATAGCGCGACGTTCCGTTGTCGCTTTACGGGCAGCTTCGATAATTGCGAGGTTATGATACGCTTTCTCTGCAGGTACCGGTAGTGCTGTATCCACCGCAAGGGCGTTGAAGGTCTCCGTGAAGTATCGGACATGTCCACTGGCATCCTGCTGCTCTGCTTCATTAAATTCAGAGAGTTCCAGTTGTTTCCATCCGTCTGCCCGTGTGAAACGCTGGAGCGCATCCTCCACATTTCGGCGGTGTTGGACGCGCAGAGAGCCGTTTTCAGCGTGCATCTCGCACCAGCCGGAATCCGTGCCGGGCACACACCACGCCCCTGAAACCGTCGTGACAGCCCCATTTTCATGTTCGCACAGCAACATGGCAATATCGTCAACGTCAATGTCAAGTCGTAACGTCTGCACCCGTGCCTCAACATAACGCACCGGGGATCGCATCAGCGTACAGACAGAGTAGATTTCATGGTAACTCGTGTCGATGATACAGCCACCACCTTTCGCTTTACTGGCGCGCCACGCGAACGCTGGGGTTGGGTGATCCGCCGAGAAGTCTGCAGGCTTCAATCCCATTCCCACGCTCCGTCCGAAATGTGATTCACCGAGGGCATCCAGTTCCCTCATTGCGACTCGCATCCCGGCTGTGAAGATATAGTTATGCACCACCGTATAAGGTACACCCTTGCGGCGGACTGCCTCCATAATTGTATCTGCTTCTTCCAGTGTTGTCGCCATCGGTTTCTCGGAGATGATCGCCACGCCTGCGTTTGCGGCTTCGATGACCTGTTCGGCGTGAAGTGAATGTGGTGTGGCGATCGTCACGACATCAAGTGCGGCGTGTGCCAGCATCTCACGGTAATCGGTGTATCGGTTTTCTGTGGGTACGTTGAACAGATCGCCAATTTTTTGCAGGTTTTCTGGGACGACATCTGCGAGGGCGGTTACCTGAACGGTGTCTGTGAGGGCGCGATAGGCGCGGGCATGTGTAATTTGCACAATCCCGCCACAGCCAATCAGTCCTAAGCGAATCGGTTTCTTCATGATGAGTCTCCTTTGTATAGAGTTTAGCATATTCTCTAATTATGTCAAATTCTTTGAGTCTTCCTAAACGCTTGAATACCTCTCCGGTCCGGTAGGGTCTTTCACCTAACCGCATCAGTGTTCATCTGAATCACAGATGACACGGATTTCGCGGATTTTAATAGTTTTTCGCTTTGGGATTCTTGAGTCTTGTAGGGATGGAGTTCACGGTTTGTAGTAGGGAGACCATTCATTGCCCGTCCGTTGTGTCTATAGATACCTAACCCTTCCATCATTGGCGAAGTTTCCCAACCTCACTGGTCCACCAGACCCGGTAGGTGCGGTTTCTAACCGCACCGGTGTTCGTCTAAATCGCGGATTTCGCGGATGACACAGATTACGTAGATTGCGGAACTTATATGTATTCTGGTGTGTTTAGCCCCGTGGGGGCGGCATCTATGTAGAAAAGGTGCTGTCGGTTATCTTGAACCCCGTAGGGGTGACATCTATTGACAAGCATTGAAGTGGAAAACAAATTGTCAGAAATTAAGAATATCATAAAAAATAGATTTCCTAATCAGACCTGTTATTTTAGAGGCGAACCAAAGTTTTATAAGCTCATATCAGCTAGCTTACATCGTAATCGAAAAATCATGCTCCCTTGGTATAACGGAGAAAACCCTGGAATGAAAGCTAGAATGGTGGATGGGATAAAATTCGATGTGCCTCAGCGTGTAACCATATTGCGTGAGCCTAATCCGTTCATATACCACGCGACTAGTAATTTCGGATAAAGAGTGGCACTTCAACTTGCGTAGCATTTTATCACCTCCTTTCGGTCTATGACTATCACATAAAAAGGGCGATACTTGGATAAAAAAATACACAAATAAAGGTTGACTTATAGCGTTATTATGGTTTATAATATCTTTGAAGTTTATGTTTTCCAAAAAACACACGCCATTTTTGGCGGTCTTTGTCTTGGTTCTGAAGGATGCCAAAATCATGAAACTTATTATTCAGGCAGGCATCGTTATTTTGATGATCGCCTCATTAATAATGCCCGCTAAATGCGCTCTTGAAGCAAGTGGTGAAAAGGCACCGATTGCCAGAGGAGAGAATCTCATTGCTGGAGCGGCTGTCAACGATTCAGCCGGCAGTAGTGATTTAACCTTAATCATTCAGTTGAAAATTGATGGTAAAATCGTGGTCGATGAAGGCCACAAGTGCACTGCCATTCAGCCTGAGGAGAATATCCCTTCGGATAAAGATCCCACCGGCTGGACACAACCAAAATTTGACGATAAAGATTGGGAAAAGGGCGAATACGGTGTCGGTTACGGTGACAACGATGACAATCTGGTCATTGGTAAAGGAGACCTTGCAATGGTCTACAGCCGCGCTGTCTTCGAGGTCAAGTCCATCAGGTCAAATAGTAAAGTTGAGCTGGGAGCAGACTTTGACGATGGTTGTGTGATTTGGATTAACGGCGTCGAAGTTGCCCGTGAAGCAAACACCGATATTCCGGACGTGCCGGAGTGGGATTCGTGGACTGATAAGGGAAGTGGGCATTCACACGAAGCCAGTAAAACAGACCCACCGACTTATGAGTTCGTCGAACTTGACGTTAAGGTGATTGGGAATCCCTTTGCTGTTGAGCCGGCAGATAAGCTTGCTACCTCATGGGGGGAAATCAAAGCCGGGTACTAAGCGTCAAAAATTATTGGTTTTCAGTGTTCAAACGTATCAAACCCAATTTCGGATTAAGCAAACGTTTTCATGTAAAGGATTTTCCTTTCACAAAAAGGGCGACTGAGGAGTTCAGTCGCCCTTTTTGTTTTCGTGAGCTTGACATTTTGTAGTTTCTGTCACGTGGTTTTAGCATCCAACGCCATCGCCTCGATTGCCTCCTGTGCGGTCGTATAATTCACACCGATATACTTCTGTGTCGTAGAGACGTTTCGGTGCTCGAGCAGATCACTGATGCGTCCTCCTGTGCTCACACCGAGGATGAACAGTCCCCAGTTGCGGTGTTCAAATGTGCTGTCGAAGCAGACGGAAACGAGTTGGATTTCGGTCTCTCAAATAGTTCATGGTACTGCTGATCTTCATCATAATAAACTCACAGTCCATTATCTCAGTTCTGTGTATTTCGCATCAATACCCATACACGCTAAAACAAATGTAAACACAACCTAGATATACCGGTAGCGGACACTTCTTTATTGATCTCAGGTTTTTTGTCTAAAAACCAGTGCGGTTGATAGTAGATTGAATGCAGTTTGGGGTTACAACGTAGGCAATTTATTAACAATCTCTACCGTCTTCAAACTCACGGTGATGACCCGACCAATCAAATCCACAATATACTGTGGATCGTCCTTACGATTCGGGTCATTCACAATCCCGCTCCGTTTGTCTACCTTGACGCGATACTGATCCACCACCCATTCCACTGCAGAACGTGTGCCTAATGTATATGCAAACGCCTCTGCGGGAATACCATCCAACGTAAAGTAGTCATTATAATAAATCTGCGTCTTATCTTTGGAGAATCGCATCTTCTCTACCTGCCAATCTATTCGTTGTGTATTCCGTGTCTCCTTAATCCGCAGCTTTTCATACTTTGGAACGGATTCATAGTTGATGTGAAGATCTGCTAATGCCGCGCCTGCATTAGCGAATCCCCAGAACTCTTGAGCGAATGGGATATGCGGTAAGTCGCGCTTGAGATTCGCTTGATACTTCTCGCGATATCCGGGATGGTGCAAGAGTCCATAGGTATAGTGGAAGATGTCCCATTTGGAAATGGTATCATCGCCATAATGCGTTCGGAATTCCGCTAATGCCCAGTCGGTGATATTTTCTTGTCGATTTGTGCCGTCTTCATCGTAGGTGTAGAAGGGAAAGCATTGCGTTTTTTCAAGGAAATCATGGGACGGAATTATAGCTGCAACCATCACTTGCAAAGGATTGTTACTTCCAGTGCCGCTAAAGCAAATCACCCGATTTTCTGTTTCTGTCTCAGGTGTAGGGAAAATTGAAGGGAACACATATACACATTCGTTCATCATCCTATGAAATAGAGATGTGATTTCGTAAATGGACGGTAAAGAGAACTTCGAACGTTTTTAACCGAAAACTCCGCCATCGTGCCCGTTTTCAACTTCGACTTCAGGCTTCGACTCCACTTAATCTTGGTATCATCAGAATCTATAAAATCATTAACCTTACCTCCGTGTTCCTTCGCCGTTCCCATCGAAATACCTCTCCGTTGTAATACTCCATCATCTGTGTCAAGTTCTCTGTAAGAGCATTTCGATTAAAATTGTAAACCCACGCATCGCGGGCAGTTACGACACCAACGCTATAGGTTTTAAAAAGCGTCTCGACTTTGTTGGTATCGCTTGCCTTTGCTGCTTTACTCCCGATCGGAAGAAAAGTGTCAAATTCGGCGTGAAGACCTTCGGTAAGCCACGTATGCTTTTCATCTATCAGTCGTCTGTCTCATTAGAATTTTTGTATAGTCCCCAAAGTCGATTAAGAGTTGCTGCTTCTCAGTCGCTTTCAGGTAGTCGTCAACAGAATAAAGCCATACCTCAGCAGATTCGGATGTTATTTCGGTTCTTTTGATGAAGAAAGTAATTCCAACTCCGACCCGAATCTGGTCATTAAAAACGTTCCCTCCTTCTTTTCGACGGCGTTCTCCAGAGGTACGTGCATTTCCTTTCAGATCAATGTGATAAATTTTGGTGAAATCTCAGCGCAAGGTGTTTCCGCATGCCATCAAACGCGATACCGTCAAGAAAACCGTTGTTCGTCACAAACGCGACAACCCCTTCCTCCCCGATTCGCTTTGATGCCCATCGAATCGCTTTGACATACGGATCGTAGAGTTTGTTTTTTAGCTGCGCCGTGGAATCCTGCGCGTATGTTTCCTCAATCTGTTTGTCCATTGCCTTGTGTTCCCGATTTTTGTTGTTATCGTTTTCATTTGCCTGTCCCATATTATAAGGCGGGTTGCCGATAACGACGAACATATCCGTTGCTTTCTGTCGCTCCACCCGTTCCGTATTTTCCTGTGTGAAGAATTCTATTTGTCGGTTCTCCAGCAGTTCAAACGTGTCCGCAAGTGCGATCCCGTCAAACGGCAGATACGTCCCCGTCCGTTGAAAATACTCCTGCTCGATGTTGAGACTGGCGATATAGTAAGGCAATAACAGAATCTCGTTACAATGCAGCGCATGGCGATATTTCTCTTCAAATGTTGTCGCTTGGATGTCCTGCATGAGCCGGACAATGAAGTTGCCGGTGCCAACAAATGGATCAATGATATGAACCCCCGTATCCGACAGCGATCGGTCGAACTCGGTTTCCAAAATCTGTTCAATGCTGTTCACCATGAAATCGACGATCGGTTGCGGTGTGTAGACGATGCCGTGTGTATCCGCTACTTCCACAGAGAATCCCTGAAAAAACTGCTCGTAGACAGTGTTGAGAAATTGCTGCTTTTGGGAAAAGTCTTTGCAGAGCAGAGCTGCTTGCTCAATAGCGAGATAAAACGGGTTCAGTTCTCTGAGAAACGCGTCGCGACTATACGTCTGCCCAATAAGCACTTCAATGACCTTTTCGATTTCACGTGCGATGATATTTCGGCGAGTGAAGTCTGGGTTATTGAAGACCGTTCGGAAAATGCGTTCCGTGAGCAGATGTTGAATAAGCATCTCCTCAACGGCGGCTTTAGAGAGGTTCGGATTAATTGCGGCGCAGCACTGTTCGTAAAAATCTGTGAAAACGGTGACAAATTTCGGGTTCGTTTCGTGTTGTTCCGCTATGAGTTCTGCGGCTTTTCTACCGAGTGCGGGGACCTTCTCTTTGAATTCAGCGACAGCGGCGTGCCAGTTCGCGAGCGCGGCGGGTGGCGCAGCGAAGAAGTGTTGGAGTGCCGTAATCAGGCGTGTTGGATCGGTGATGTCTACGTCAAAAACCTGTTCTCCGTTCTGATAGAGGATACCGTGCTGCGGGTTTTGGAAGAAAATGTTGTCGAGCGGGTAACCTGCCTCGCGTTTCGCTTGGACAGCTTTGTGGAGATTGTCGTCTATATCCTTCGCTTCCCAGTAGGCAAAAGGAAGTCCATATTCATCGAGAATCACACCATCGAGAACGATACGATTGCCCGATGGCGTGCGCATCGTGAATTGCGGAATCAGGGTAGCATCCACCTGTTTTGCGCAGACGGTCAGCAGCGTCTCAAAAGGGGAGCTCACCGCGCCTTCGTGTGTGATGTTGTGTTTATCGTATTGCTGCAGGGTGGCGTAGTAATCTCGGACTGCTTTGTGATTGGGTTTGAGAGTGAGTTGTGGCATCGGGATCGTAGTAAGTTTTTGGGATGATTTTAGAAGCGAATGTTTAGGCCAACAGGGCAATCAGAGCTATAATTGCGGCACCAACGGCAGTACACACAGTCAGGACGGTTAGAATTTTACTGCTACCTTCTTGCTTACCTTCCAGTTTTCCTTTTATCCATCCTACATCGCGTTCTAAAGTTCCTACGCGAGTATCCAAAGAATCAAGGCGTTTTTCCAGGCGCGCACTGTTTTCTCTACCTTGTGTTTCGATGCGTGACAAAGTTTCAAGAACTCTTTCCCGGAAATCTTGGTCAGCCATTTTGATATCTCCTTTTCTCTGTGTATTGCCTTTTGCCAAAGTATACCACAAATATAGGTGAAAGTCAACAAAGTGGTTAGACGAACAGTTAAAATCCTCGCCATCTGCATAGTTCATATCGATCTGCGCTTCAAACAAAGTATCGCCAAAAAATCCAAATCATTTTTGTCACACCTGTTCCACGAGATATGCTATAATGCGTTCAGTAAAGTACTATGCCACATCTTGCCAATCAAAAAAGTAAAGGAGAACGCAATATGAGCCAAGAAGAAAAAAAAGAATCTGAAGAGACGAAAAACGCCGAGAAAAAACCCGATATACCTGAAGATAAACTCTCGGTTACACATCACAGTGTTACCATTAATGGCGAAGAAATCCATTACACCGCCACAGCGGGGACGCTCGTTCTGAAAGAGGAGATCGACAAGGAGGGCGAAAAACCGAAAGCCTCCGTTTTCTTTATTGCCTATACGCGGGACGATGTAGAAGATACCTCTAAACGTCCGATAACGTTTTCCTTCAATGGAGGTCCCGGATCTTCATCGGTCTGGTTACATCTGGGGGTCCTGGGACCACGATGTGTCAAACCCGACGAAGATGGCGAATTGCCACATCCACCATATCAATTGGCGGATAATGAATGTTCTATTTTAGACAAAACAGATCTCGTTTTCATTGATCCCGTCAGTACGGGGTTCAGCAGAGCCGTACCCGGTGAGGAAGCGAAACAGTTCCACGGCTTCAAGAGAGATATTGAATCGGTTGGCGATTTTATTCTGCTCTATCTGGGACGTTACAAACGCTGGGGATCGCCTAAACTCCTGATTGGTGAAAGTTATGGAACAACGCGGGCTGGCGGACTGGCGGGCTATCTTCAGGGACGGCACGGTGCCTATCTCAACGCCATCATGCTTGTTTCGGTCGTGCTTAACTTCCAGACGATCCGATTTGCACCGGGCAACGATCTTCCCTATATCCTCTATCTACCTACCTATGCCGCGACTGCACGTTATCATGACAAGTTAAGCGAAATTGATACAGAATTTGAAGCCTTCATGGACGAGGTGAGAGCCTTCGCGACGGGCGATTACACCGTCGCTTTGATGCAGGGCAGTGCCGTGCCCCCAGATCAACGTGCCAATATCGTTCAACAACTCGCGAAGTATACTGGACTTACACCCGAATATATTGAGCGAACGGACATACGGATTAACATTATGCGGTTCTGCAAAGAGTTGCTCCGGGATGAAGGTCGCACGATTGGACGTTTTGATAGCCGATACAAGGGAATCGACCGCGATTCAGCGGGCGAAATGTATGAATACGATCCGAGTTCCGCAGTCGTGCAAGGCGCGTATACCGCCGCTCTCAACGCGTATGTCCGAGATGAACTGGAATTTGCGTCCGATCTCCCTTATGAAATCTTGAGCCGACGCGTGCACCCGTGGGACTACAGCGACCATCAGAACGAATACGTCAACGTCGCAGATACGCTTCGCGCAGCGATGACTATGAACCCTGCCTTGAAAGTTTATGTTGCCAACGGTTATTACGACTTAGCGACACCGTTTCTGGCATCAGAGTACACCTTCAGTCACTTGGGGCTTGATGAATCTCTGCAAGATAACATCACGGTGGCTTACTATCAGGCGGGACACATGATGTACATAGACCAAGCGGAATTGCGCAAGATGAAAGACGATTTGGATGCGTTCCTTGACGACGTGCTTTCGTAACCCCTGTGCCTTAATTTCAAAGTAAATTTGGAACTTACGCATTTCCCCTTAAAGTCCCCCTGATAAGGGGCAGGGAATGCCATAAGGCATTCGTACCGTTGATTCTTTAGGGGGTTAAATAAAGCGAAATAACGATTTTTCAACTAAATTAAAGGCTCAGACGGAATTAGTCATAAGGGCGTAGCTTGTAACTAAGCGGTCTATGAAAAGGAACCCTTGATTCATCAAATCGCGACGACAATTTTGAAATTGCGAAACGTGCTAAAAGTTGCAAGTTTAAAGAAACGCGCTTGCAACTTTACAGATTTTAGAACACTTTAAACTTTCTACCAGACCCATAGCCTGCAACAACGGCGCAGGCGGATATGAGGAACACATCCCATAGTTCTAACAGACGTTATTTAACCGCAAGGTAAAATTAAAAAATGAGTTATCAGAGAGAATTTGAGAAAAGACTGAACGTCGCCGTTGTTGGAGTCGGTTCACACGGCTATCGCAATATATTGCCGACCCTAACATTTCTCCCGATTCGGCTCAAGGCGTTATGCGATCTCAATATGGACCGCGCCCGCGCCACTGCCGAACAGTATGCTGTGCAGGCGTGCTATCCGAGTATGGCAGAGATGTTTCGTGACGAAGAATTGGACGCAATCTTCCTCTGCGCGCCGCCGCGTCTTCACCCCGAATTGACCTGCGAAGCGTTAGATGCAGGAATGCACGTCTGGATGGAAAAGCCACCCGGCATGTTTGCTGCCGAAGTCTCAGAGATGATCCGTCATCGGAAGGATCGCGTCGTGGTTGTCGGTTTCAAAAAAGCCTTCATGCCTGCTACACAAAAGATTATCGAAATCTTCGCGACCGATGAATACGGTCCCTTGCGCAGCATTTTAGGGGCCTATCCGATGCAGATACCGAGCGATGGGAAACGCGTACTACGTGAGAGAGAGCATACGAATTGGCTCCAGAACGGGTGCCATCCGTTGTCTCTGTTTGTCGCAGTCGGTGGAAAGGTTTCAGCCGTGACCGTCCGCCGAGGACAACGGGGCGGTGGCGCGTGTATCATGGAATACGAAAGTGGAGCACTCGGAAACTTCCATTTGGCTGATGGTGCGAGGCACGGGCAACCTTCTGAAATTTATCAATTCTTCGGTGATGGATGCCACGCCGAAATTCAGAACAGCACGCGGGTTCTACTCCAGCGCGGCATACCCTTCAACTATAGCGGCAGCACCAGTTATGTACCTGAAGGCTTTGACGGTGGTGCGATCGTCTGGGAGCCACAAAACAGCCTCGGCACCCTTGAAAACAAGGGACTTTTCATACAAGGTTTCTATCAAGAGATGCGGTATTTCTGTGACTGCATTCTGGAAGGAAAACCCGCAGAGCAAGGATCGCTGGAGTTTGCCCTGGAAGTGATGAAAGTCTATGAGGCAGGACTCCGTTCAGAGGGTGAGACCGTTCCTGTTGAGTAATACATATAAAACGGAGGAAAAACGTGGAATATAGAAGACTGGGCAGAAGTGGAATTAAAGTATCCGAAATCTGTTTGGGGACGATGACCTTCGGTCATGGTGCCGACGAAGCTGAAACAAACCGCATGGTAGACCTCGCGCTGGATGCGGGGGTCAACTTTTTTGACACGGCGAACTCTTATGCTGAAGGCGAATCCGAAGTCCTCCTCGGTAAAGCACTCAAGGGCAAACGACGTGATGCCGTCATCGCGACGAAATTTTTCAATCCGATGGGCACCGGTCCCAACGATTCCGGGATGTCTCGCGCACATATCATGCAGGCGATTGACGATAGCCTCAAACGCCTCCAGATGGACTATGTAGACATCTACTATATACACCACGTTGACGCACAAACACCGTTAGAGGAGATGCTTCGGGCACTGGACGATCTCGTTCAGCAAGGGAAGGTGCGTTATACGGCGTGTAGTAACTACCAAGCGTGGCGGTTATCCGAAGCGTTATGGCTCAGCGATACGAACAATTGGGTCGGCTTTGCATGCTATCAACCGCAATACAGCCTCGTTGTTCGGGATATAGAGCAGGAGATTGTGCCACTCTGTGAACTCAAAGGACTCGGTGTTGTCGTATGGAGTCCGTTAGCGGGTGGATTCCTTTCTGGCAAATACAAACCGGGCGAACGCACACAAGGCGGGACTCGATCCGCTGAAGGGTGGGCATACCCAGAACGCTATTTCGCAGAAAACGCCGATGAAACGTTACAGGCACTCCTTGAAGTTTCTGATGAACTTGGACACAGCCCCGCGCAGGTCGCACTACGATGGGTACTCGAACAGCGGGCAATGACTTCGGTGATTGTCGGTGCAAGGCACGCCGGACACTTACATGATAATGTCGGGGCATCTGGGTGGAGACTTGAAGGCGACGCACTCCAGAAACTCAATGAGATCTCACATCTGCCAGATCGGTATCCTGAAGCGATGGAAAAGAACATGCATGAACGTCGAGACAGCGCAGTCGATATGCCAAGCTTATAGAAGTCAAATGCAGCAAAAGCCGAACTTTTCTCTGGTGGATCTGACTAAGTTAAACAGTGAAACACTTTTTAACGAATGTGGGTGGCGAGGAAGGGCATACTGTCCGCTTTCGGGCTTTAAGCTCAGGAGGGAGTCTCCATGATAGGGAAATTAGGAAAATGGAAAATTATTGCAATTATCGGCGCAGTGCTGTTGGTGGTTGCCGCGGTCGCCGTAGGGCGTATCGTATTTACAGGTGGAAATGGGAGAGACGGTGCTGAAACTCCAGAAATAAAGACCGCCATGGTTGAACGCGGTGACATCGCTGTAACAATTGACGCAACCGGCACCATCAAGCCATTGAATATTGTTAAGGTCAGTTCCAAAGCGAGTGGAAAGATCTTGGAACTCCGGGTGGATGCAGGCGATTACGTTGAGAAAGATGAAATCATCGCTGTCATTGAAACGACTTACGTCCAAATTAGTTTAGAGCAAGCGCAAGCAGATTTGAGATCCTCGCAAGCACGCCTGCAGCAGGCGGAGATTGACATCCAACTCCAGAAGGAGCAATCGGCAATCCAGATTCGTCAGTCAACGGAATCTCTGACTGAAGCCAGGCAGCGGCTCGTCCAACTGAAGGAGCAGATCCGTCTTGAAAAGATAGCGAACGCACGCGGCGTGTTGGACGCAGAAAATAGCCTCAATATTGCCAAAATTCGGTATAAGTTACTAACCTCTGATGAGGTGCGAGAGGAAAATAGGCAACGCGCGAAAAACTCCTTGGAGCAGGAAGAGGCGAACTTAGAATTGGTAACAGCAGAACATAAAAGAAATGATGCACTTTACGAGAAGGAACTCATTTCACAAGCTTCCTTAGAATCTTCACAGGCGCAGCTTAAATCGGCGCAGGCGCGGCATCGGTCTGCTGAAGAAAATCTGAAATTGGTTGAGGAACCTGCCACTGAGGCTGAACTTGAATTGGGACAAGCCGATATTAGAAAGGCGGAATTCAACCTTGAGATCGCCAAAGAACGGGTCGAGGCTGAAGCCACGCGAGACATGGATATTGAACTGCAGCAGCAACGGATTGTGCAAGCTGAAGAGTCTTTGAAACTCACAATGGCAAATCAAAAACAGATTGAACGTAAAGAACGCGATCTGGAGACCGCACGCTCGTCGGTCAAACGCAGTGAAACGCAGTTGGAACTCCGTCAAATTGAGTATAACGATACGATCATCAAAGCACCCATCTCTGGAACGATTCTTGAAAAGTTGGTCGAAGAAGGGCAGGTGATTACTTCACGCCTCTCTTCAATCGCCTCAGAAGAGGGACAGACGCTCGTCACGATGGCTGACCTTGACACCGTCTATGTCGTAACAGAAGTAGATGAAACCGACATCGGTAAGGTAGAGATAGGGCAGCCTGTAACTATCACAGTCGAAGCCTATCCCGATACGCCGTTTCAGGGTGAAGTCTTGAAGATCGCTCCCCAGGGGCAAGCGATTCAGAACGTGACGACTTTTGAAGTAACCTCCGAGTTGAAAAACGTCAAAGCGACCCAATCACCGCAAGGCTTCGCACGTGGCGGTCGGCAAGGGCAAGGCGGCGGTGCCCGTCCAGACTTCGCAAATATGACTGAAGAGGAGCGCGCACGTTTCCGGGCAATGCGTCAACAACGTCAAGCAGAAGGCGGTCGTGCTGGTGAAACGTCAAGACCCACCTCTCAAGAAGCACCCACGCAACCGACACTGGAGCAGCCTGTTGCGAAGGAAGATGAGACTGAAGACGACGGGTTTGGTGGGCTTTTCGGCGGATTTTTTGAGGAAGCACCCATTGCAGAAGCACCGACGCAACCCGAAGCCGCAGAGACTGAAGATACAAAGATACCGTTCCTCAAACCCGGCATGAACGCTACTGTCCAAATCTCGGCTGTTAACAAGACAGACATTCTCACCCTTCCACCGGAGGCAGTGCTTGACATGCGAGGCAGGAAGATGGTCAGAATTGTTGGCGAAGACGGTCAACCCGGGCGCCCTCAACCTGTTGTCGCTGGGGTTAGCAGTTATGACAGGATCGAGATCATCTCAGGGCTTGCTGAAGGAGATGTCGTCGTAATCGGTGGCTTTACGCCTGGTGAAGGTGGCGGTCGCAGTGAGCAGTGGCGGCAACGCATGATGAATCCAGCCTCCACAATGCGCCGGATGACCGGGGGTGGCGGCAGAGGACGGTAGTCCCTATCAACTTATAGGCGTGATTTGCAACCACGCATATCTTCTGTAGGAGGCGGGAAACGCCCTATCAAAAACACTCCGATTCCCGACGCTGACGGCTGACAGCTCTTTGTAGGAGGCGGGAAACGGATTCCCAACGCTGACGGCTTTTTGTAGAAGGGAACTCCGATTCCTGACACATCCCATAGAATCAACCGAAAACTGAATGGCACTGGGAGGGAATGCCATGAGTATCTTAGAGAGTCTTACAAACGCATTGAGTGCCTTATTGGCAAACAAACTCCGGTCTATGTTAACAATGTTAGGTGTAATCATCGGGGTCGGCGCAATTATAACCACGACCTCGATTGGTGAAGGTGCCAAAGCCGATGTCACCGAACGAATTCAGACACTGGGCGCGAATATTCTCGCTGTTCGACCAGGGCAAAGCAGATTTCGCGGACGCGGTTCTGCTGACGCACGCAGAAGTCTCACTGTTGCAGACATGGAAGCCCTACAGGAACGCGGAGAGACCTTTGGTTATGTCACCCCTGAAGTCAGCAGCCGCGCTCAGGTGAAGTACCAGAATAAAAATACGAACACAACCATCGTCGGTACATCTCCGGAATACCTCGTCACGGCGAATTTCACCGTTGAGAAAGGACGGTTTTTTACAGAGAGCCACATCCGGTACCGTGAACGCGTGTGTGTGCTCGGCAAAACCGTTGCTGACACTCTCTTTGAGCAGATGGAACCCGTCGGTCAGACTGTCAAAATTAAAAATGTGGGTTTTCACGTCTTGGGCGTTATGAAGGAGAAGGGCGCGAGCGGATGGCGAAACCCGGATGATCAGGTCTTTATTCCCTATTCGACCGCTATGAAACGCGTCTTCGGGGAGGACTATCTTTCCAGCATCAGTATACAGGCGAATGACGATAAACTTCTTGCCGCAGCGGAAACCGAGGTAACAGAGTTGCTCCGAAAGCAACACAAAATTGCCCCAAATAAGGAACTTGACTTTCACGTCAGGAACCAAGCGGAATTCATGGAAACCCTCGAAGAATCAAACCAAACCTTTACTAACCTGATTTTAGGGATTGCCGTGGTATCGTTGGTTGTCGGTGGCATCGGTATTATGAACATTATGTTAGTTTCCGTGACGGAGCGAACGAGAGAGATTGGACTTCGGAAAGCCGTTGGTGCACAGCGATCCGATATTCTCGCTCAATTCTTGGTCGAATCCACAAGTCTCGCACTCGTCGGAGGTGTCATTGGTATTGGGGTCGGCATAGCTGGCGCGGAACTGGTCACATCGTTCTGGGAGTGGCGAACCCTTGTCTCGCCAATGTACGGAATGGTTTCCTTTGTTGTTAGCGCGTTGGTAGGTATCTTTTTCGGCGCATATCCGGCGTGGAAGGCGGCAAAACTTCATCCGATTGATGCGCTCAGGCACGAATAATCGGTTATCAGTTGTCAGTTATCAGTTCGTTCCGCTACGCTCCACTTTCAGTTGTCGGTTAAGAGGTGTTTTGTAACAATTCACGTGTGTCTTGGAATATTTCAAAGAACACTTGCAAACTTCGCAACTTTGGAACCCTTTAGCACACTTTACAGATTTTCTACCAAACGCGTAGCCTGCAACATCGGCGCAGGGTTTTTGCTTGGGTGTTTCCTCAAGAGATGAGGAACGCATATCAAAGTTCTAACGGACGTTATTTCTCCGCAAGGAAAAATTAAAAAATGGAACAAGTAGCAGTTATCGCAGGTGTGGGTCCCGGTTTAGGGGCGGCACTTGCCCGTAAATTTGTCAACGAAGGATGCGATGTAGCATTGCTCTCTCGTTCATCCGCCTACATTAAAAACCTATCTACAAGGTTAGGAGAATCCGGACGCAAAGCCATACCTATCCCTACAGATATTACCGAGGCTGATCAGGTCGCACGAAGTTTCGCTCGCATTCGCGAAGAACTCGGTGATCCCGACATCTTAGTAAATCACGCCGCGAACGCCGCGTGGGGGAGCTTCGCAGACCTCACACCCGAGGCGTTTGAGGGCGCGTGGCGTGTTTGCACGCTCGGTGGATTTCTCTGTTCAAAACAGGTCGTTCCGGGGATGCTCAAGAAAGGCGGCGGGAGCATTCTGTTTACAGGTGCGACCTCTGCTGTTCGTGGTAGAGCAGGTGCGCTGGCGTTCAGCAGTGCGAAGTATGCGACGCGAGGCTTAGCATCGGCACTCGCCCGCGAGGTCGGTCCGCACGGCATCCATGTCGCGCATGTCATCGTTGACGGCGTCATTGATACGCCGGGTGTACGGCAACGCTATAGACTCGCTGAGAATGAACCACTCCTTGAACCCGATGCGATTGCCGATACCTATTGGGCTTTAGTGCAGCAGGAGCGGAGCGCGTGGACGTTTGAAGTCGATGTCCGTCCCCATAACGAGGAATTCTTTACTTAGGTGTTGCCTCGCGCTCTTGGATCCCGTTTTACACCCATCGCTGGCGAGGTTTCCCAACCTCGCCCGTTCTCTGTAGCAATCTTCTTCACCTAAAACGTGCTCTCTTTTGAGGTCAGTGGACACCAGCGAGTTGTCTCAAGGTAACGGAGTAACGCTGCCTTCGCCGCCGGTGTACCGATGCGATACAGCGCATGTACAGCATCACCACGTACATAACGGTTTTCATCGAACAGCACATTTTGTAACGCCTCAACCGCCTCAGTCGCGTTCGGACCAATCCGTGTCAAGGCAAATACCGCGTTTCGCCGTGCCCCATCGTGTGGATCCTCTAACGCCTTCACAAGACCCGGGACAGCCATTGAACCCGATTGACTCGTTGTTCCTAACGCCTCTACCGTATGCGACCGGACAGAACCTGAAGCATCCGCTAACGTTTCCACCAGGGCAGGCACTGCTGATTCTGCCTTATTTCCCAAGTCGCCGAGTGCCTCAGCGGCGTTATCCCGCACGTGTTCACAGGAGTCTTTCAAAGCATCCCGCAAGGCACCAACGGCAGGGTTCCGACTGCGTTGAGAGCGTAACAGGCATTTCGGCGCGTCATCTCCGACTCATCTTGCAAGCACTGCACCAGGGCAGGCACTGCCTTCTCGCCAAATCGCGGCATTTCATAAGCCGCCTGCAATCCTGTAGATTCCGATGTACTGTTGAGAGAACTGATTAAACCGGACAGTGATTCATCGTTCGATGTCCCGTTGTGGGAGAGGTGTTTTTGCTGGGGTGTTTCCCCGAATTCGTTGCCTCGATGCCAGTTCCAAAGGTGTCGGAACATTTCCTGATGTTCAGTGGGTCCCACAGGTGTTCCATTTGCCCACTCTGTTTCCTTGTTTGCCCAGGTGGGTTCCTGCGGTTCTGACATCCGGGCGTAGAGGAACTTCATCATGTAACGTTTCTTCTCGCTACTATTGGGCATCGCACGGTGCCACAAGTCATAGTTTGCGAAGGCGACCGTTCCCGCTTTCCCGATGATCGGTTGTTCCGGCGAGATCTCTGCGCCTTCACGCGTGCTGTAATAGTGGCTCATCGGGACCACACCCGTTGGTCCGAGTTCGATGGGTGTATCTTGAGGGTAATAGAAAACCAGCAGTCTGCGGGTATGATGAGACCAGCGTTTCCCGCCATCTTGGTGCATCCCTTGTCCATTGCTACCCGGAGGGTTGTAGTGCGGATGACGGTGCGGTTGCTTGTAGGAGTCCGGTCCAAGCAGACTTGTCAAAGCCCCACTGACGTTCGGATCGTCAAGGATTTGCTGAATCTCTGGTATCCGCGGTATCATATTATTACCGGGATTGCCTTCCTTGTCGAAAACCGTTACCGTCTTTTCGTAGATTGCATCATGGAATTGCGCAGGCAATGTGGTAGTGACGGTCACATAACCGTTCACAATGAAGTGCCGCATCTGTGCATCTGTCAAGAGGTGTTCTGTCATCTTTCCCCCTTTTTCTGTTGTGAAACTCGATGTAAACCCTATCTACAGGAATTTAAGTTACGCAATTATTCCATAAAATTTCACAATTTTCAAGAAATTCTACCACCATATCTATTTTTATGTTAAAATGGTTGAAATTAGGCGGTTTTAACGCACAACATACGAAATTTGGAGGTTTCAGGATGGGACGAAGTTTTGAAAAATCACTTGCATGGCAAAAGCGCGCCAGAGCCGCATTGGTCGGTGGTGGGCAACCCCATAAACAGAGCCAGCCACCGAGACCTGTTATGATTGCAGGCGCGAAAGGCGCACATTTTTGGGATGCCGATGGAAACGATTATATCGATTATCTGATGGGATACGGACCCATGATCCTTGGACACGCCTATCCTACTGTGATTGATACGGTCACAAAATATCTCGTTGAACGGGGGAATGTTTATAATTTCGGACATACCCTTGAGGTAGAACTCGCCGAAAAGCTGGTGCAGATTATCCCGTCGGCGGATAGAGTCGCTTACTTTGTTGGTGGGTCGGACGCAACAACCGGCGCGATTAAGTTCGCTCGCGCATATACCGATAGAGAAAAGGTGATTCGATCCGGTTATCACGGTTGGCACGATTGGTGTAGCCACGCACGTGGACACTTATCGGGTTCTGCCGCCGCTACACTCAGCGTCGACTTCAACGATCTTGAAGGACTCGCTGACCTCTTCAAAGCGCATCCTGACGAAATCGCTTGTTTGATTATGGAACCTTCCGGACACGATCTTCCCAAAGACGGTTATCTCGAAGAAGCAAAGGCACTCGTCAATGCGAACGGTGCCTTGATGATTTTCGACGAGGTCAAAACAGGGTTTCGCTACTCTTTGGGCGGGGCACAGGAATATTTCGGAGTCACTCCTGATATGTCCGTTTTCGGAAAAGCACTCGCCAACGGGTTCGCTACAGCTATCGTCGTCGGGAAAAAAGAAATTATGGATGAGGTGAGCGATGTCTGGGTAGCCGCAACCTTCCACGGCGAGGTATCGCTCGTTGCCGCCGCAATTGCTACAATTGAAGAACTCGAGACAAAAGATGGTGTCGCCTTTATGTGGAAACAGGGACAAAAGTTATTGGATGGCTACAGAGAGATGGTGGCGCGTCTCGGTATTGAGAATGCCCGCATCGGTGGCATCGGACCCATGCCTTACTTCGGGTTAAGTACCGATAGTGATGACGAAAAACAACAGCGGTTCCACAAGACCTTCTACGAGGCAACCTTAGATGGCGGTCTATATCTGCCTGAAGGACATATCTGGTTCATGTCTATGTCGCACACCGATGAAGATGTTGCGAAGACGCTTAGCGTTTCTGAGGATGCCCTCAAACGCGCCAAAGCCGCATAGGAAAACAAAATCACTGAATAATGATTGTATAAGTCCCCCTGATAAGGGGCGGGGAAGCCCACACGGGAAACCTCATACCGTTGATTCTTTAGCGGGTTTCTTTCAATCTCTACGATCAAAAGGATGTCTACTATGGCACAGGTTACGGATCACACCAAACCGTTTATTGTTGATAAGAACCTCGGGTCGGCACTTGACATTGATAACGCGCAACTCACGGAGACAACTTCCGATGATACGCCTGTTGTCGCACCGACGCAAGAACAGAAATACCTCTTTGACATGCGCGGATGGCTTTTAGTGCCGGGTGTGCTGTCAGGTGATGAACTCGCCGAGATGCAAGAATTCGGGTACAAACTCCGCCACGAACCCGAGTCGATTCCAGAGCATGAGCGTTCTCCGCTCGGCGGTCCCATGCAACGTCTCGCCGACCACCCGAATGTCATCGGTTTTCTCAACGAGTTTCTCGCACATCCGGCGTTGTCAAGCCAAGAATGCTACGGCTTCCGCATGGAATCGTGTAGTTTGTTCTACCGGACAGTGGGCGATGGAAACTTTGGACCCCACAACGGAAACGGGATGCTCCGTTTCCCCGGCGATTCGCACCTCTATCGTTGTATCCCCGGCAGAGGCTATAGCGGCTTAACTCGCATCGTCTGGGAACTAAATCCTGTCAAATATCGGCAGGGAGGCACCCTGTTTATCACGGCAAGCCATAAAGCCGTCTACACAGCACCCGACACGATTCAAAGCCAAGACTCCCTGATTTGGGATACGTATGAGTGTCCTGCGGGTTCACTTCTCTTCTTCACGGAGGCATTGACACACAGTACGCACACGTGGACAAATGAGGAAAACGACCGACTCGCTATTTTCAGTTGCTATAACACGGTCAATAGCAAGTGGCACGATTGGGATCCGCACCCGAAGTTGTTAGCCGAGATGCCAGCGAAACGGCAGACCCTTTTCCGTCCTGTCCGTGCCGCCAATAACTTAATCGGTGAGACCTACCGTCATTAGTTAATAGTTATCAGTTATCGGTGCGGTGAATCAACGGTATGAGGTTTCCCTTATGGGAAACTTCCCCGTCTGCGAAAAACCTTTCAGTTTTCGGTTAAGAGGTGTTCGTTTAACAAAAACCTCTTGTTACCGACAACCGATAGCCGATTACCGACAACCACTAAAAAAGGAGACGTTTGTATGCGTCAAATTGGATCAACCCCAGTTACCGCACCCGGTTGGACTGCGAAACCGAAGGACGGAATTGCTATTGTCGATTGTGATGTACACCACAATTTCCGTCACCCTACGCAATTGCTACCTTACCTGTCAAAGTTCTATCAAGAACATCTCCTCGACCAAGGGCTACATCTCGGTGGGTATCCCAACATTCCGATTCGAAGCAATCGTGTAGACATCAGGGGGCGGATCGAAGAAGCCACCGAGTCGACACCGAAAAACTCTGGCGGCGACCCCAGAGATTTCAACTTCACATTGGAGTTCCTCCAAGATGAGCATCTCGATGTCTGGAATATTGATATCGCCGTGCTGACGGGACCGCCTGTGTTCTATGGATACTCCGGAGTCCCTGATCCTGATTGGGGAGCTGCCCTCTGTCGGGCTTTTAATGACTGGACAATTGAGCATTGGCTTGAGAAGGATGAGCGTGTTGTTAATTCCATTCTCGTTTCGCCATCCGATCCACCGCAAGCCGTGGAGGAGATTAATAGGCTGGCACACCGCAAGGACACTGTCGCCGTTATGGTGCCCATGGGATCGAGTCGTCCGTTTGGTAACCGTTTCTATCATCCGATCTGGGAAGCGTGTGAGGAACACGGATTGCCTGTCATTTCACACATCGGTGGTGGCGGCGGTGCGACCCGAAATGTGCCGACTCCAGTTGGACATCCGACCTACTATATAGAATCTCGGATGAGCCGTCCCTATGTCGCCAGCACACACGCGACATCCCTCATCTGCGAAGGGGTCTTTGAAAAATTTCCGAACTTCAAGTTCGCACTCATTGAAGCACAGCAGATGTGGGCGGTGCCGGTGATGTGGCATCTGGATACCGATTGGAAAGCAATACGCGACCAGACACCATGGCTGAAACGATCGCCGAGTGAGTATTTCCGTGAGCACATCCGGGTCGGGTCACAGCCGATGCACGAACCTGAGAAACCCGAACAGATGTACCAGATGTTGGAAATGTTGCATGCAGATGAAACGCTAATATTCTGCTCAGACTTCCCGCATTTCGACTGGAACGATCCGGTAACAGTGTTCCCGAAGCTTCCAGAGGACTTACACCATCGGATCTTCGCCCAAAACGCGCTTGATATGCTGCGGTTGGATGTCGAAGAATCCAATGGATCCGCGAATCCGTAAGGGCTGGGTTCCCAACCCGTAAGCAAATTAACCCAAACATAAAGCCGTAGCCTGCAACAACGGCGCAAGCGGGTTTAAGGGACGTATCCGATAGTTCTAACGCACACCCTTTCTCCGCAAGGTATAATTAAGAGTCTACAAGGTAAATTTAAAAATATGGCACGTGTTGTTGTTGGAAAAGTATCCGAGATTCCACCCGGGGAACGCAAAATCATCGTCCCATTCCGTGGAAAGGCGGGCATTGGTGTCTTTAATGTTGATGGCAAGTTTTACGCCATCCGTAACATCTGTCCGCATAGGCGGGGACCGCTATGCACAGGTGAACTCAGCGGTAGGTTCGCCGCCGATGCACCACCTTCAATTCATGGAGCAACACTCTCTGTCGATAGTTTAGGCGAGGTGCTGCGCTGTCCGTGGCATCAGTGGACATTTGATGTTGCTACCGGACAATGTCTCGTCGACGAGACGTTACGTGTGGCGACGTATCCCGTCAAAATTGACGGTGATGATGTCGTCGTCGAATACGATGGTTAAGTTAGGGGCAGCAAATAAAGCCCCAGCGGGGCGATATGTGTGTAGAAAGGGCATGTTCCGTGTCTCCAAGCCCCA
Organism: Candidatus Poribacteria bacterium; assembly: GCA_965208635.1. Taxonomy (GTDB): domain Bacteria; phylum Poribacteria; class WGA-4E; order WGA-4E; family WGA-3G; genus WGA-3G. The sequence continues at coordinate 391,338 of OZ242349.1, read as the reverse complement.
GCGGGGCGACATCTGTATCGTTGAAGATTTTCGTCATTGTTTAATATCTTACCGAAGGGCTCAATGTTCTGAAATAGGGGGATCAAATGATGAACAGAACTCTGAGACAAGCACTGATTATAGCCGTTATCGCGGCTGTTTTAATGACTACAAATATAGCACACGCCCGTCAGGCGATTACCGATGGACTGGTGAGTTACTGGTCGTTCAATAAGGATACGGTCGCCGGGAAAACGGTTGAAGACATTTTCGGTGCAAACGATGGAACCATGGATGGGAATGTCGAAGTCGTTGACGGTAAAGTCGGCGAAGCACTCAAGTTTAGCGGCGGGCATGTTGATTGTGGAGCAGATAAGAGTTTAACCGACATTGGCGATCAGATTACATTGGAGGCGTGGATAAAACCTGAGAAACCCGGTTGGGCAATTTTCGCAGGTATATCGAGGTCGGGAAATAATTCCTATGTGATTGCGTGGTCAGACCAAAATCGGGTTGATTTTAATCTCTGGAACGGTGCCTTAGAGACGTGGCCCTTCCACAGCGTGGAACAGCTTGATGTAGGGAAATGGCATCACATTGCTGGCGTTTACGACGGTTCCGAAGCCATCATCTATATCAATGGTGAAGTGGATAACGAGAAAAAATTCGAGGGAGTCCTCAAACATAACGGAGAGAACTTCTGGATGGGTGCCAGAAAATCGGATGGACTTCCCTACCACGGTATTCTTGACGAACTTCGCCTCTATAACCGCGGTCTCAGCCAAGCGGAGATCGAACAGAACCTTGAAGCGGAGGGACTTGCTGTCGAACCCACACAAAAATTAGCACTCACTTGGGGCGCAATAAAGGTTTATCAGTAGGGCATCCCTTAACGCATAATGAATAAGCAACCATCCTTTTCCATTGAAGAACTCACAGCCGACCATCCGGATTGGCAAGAATTCGTCGCGCTCGTCAAGGACTTGAACCAAGAAGGCTGGGCATTTAATCCGTATTTTGAGCAGTTTTCACGCTATTTTCTGGTAGCGAAACAGGATGGGATGATTGTCGGATTCCTTATGTTTGTCGTTTGGGACATCGGTCCCCACGACCGAGACCATCCCCCTATTGAAATGCATGGAAAGACGCTAAAAGAGGCGAAAATCCTCGCGTTTGGCGTGAAAGAGAAATACCGAAGGCAAGGTATCGGCACCGCACTTCAAGAATATACCATCAAACAGGCGAAGTTGTTCGACTGCTACCAAGTCCGATCCGTCAGCGGTGAAAATCACCCTGAAAACCATCATCTCAAACTCTCTCTGGGGTTTGCCGTCGAGCCGATGGAACGCGATGAAAAGTGTTTAGCGTTTGTCATGCCTCTTAAATCTTAGGTTGAATTGGGGAAATATCAAGTTATGCCGGTCCTCATTCTTGTGAAACACGCTTTACCGCAGATTGATCCGACGGTGCCTGCCAATCAGTGGAGGCTTTCTGAGGAAGGACAGCACTTTAGCCAAGTGCTTGCTCAGAGACTGGCACAGTACGGGCTTGATCTCATTTTCAGCAGCGTTGAGCCTAAAGCGATAGAAACGGCACATATCGTAGCCACTGCTCTTGAAAAGCGGGTTGAAGTCGTCGAAGATTTACACGAACATGACCGGAGCAGTGTAGGATTTCTGGAAAAGAAAGAGTTTGAAGCATCTGTCGCCCAATTTTTCAATCAACCGGATCTGTTAACCTTTGGCAATGAGACCGCAAATCAAGCGCATCATAGATTTTCACTGGCTGTGATGGGGATAATTGAGAAATATGCCGATAAAAATATCGCACTGATTACACACGGCACCGTCCTAACGCTTTTCGTAAGTCGTTTGGTCGGTGTTGAATCCTTCGCTTTTTGGAAAGATTTAGCGTTGCCGTCGTGGGTTGTGCTATCTCATCCAGATCTGGGCTTACGGAGTGTATGCAAAAGTATCAACAACGAAAATGCGAATGGAGGTAATCGTTCATGAGGCAATTAACCCACGCTGAGAAGAAGCAACTTGAGGGAAAAATTGAAAGGCTGCAAAAACGCCAGCAGACACTTCGCGAAACGAATCCCGACCTACCGAAAACGTTAGAAGCAGCATCGGTGGAAACGGGGGATGTCCGGAGTTTTAGGCTAAACTATTTCTGGAAATATGGTATGCTTGGAATTATTCTCTGCCTGCTTGCCTTCAACGTGTTTCAACTCCTCAGGTGGCGAGGTGCTAACGACTACATCAACGTCAATCTGGTAGTTGCATTGATGTTGATGTTCAATCATATTGCTTTTCACTTCACAAAAGCAGGATGGACAAGTCGTGTGATGAAAATAGCTGCAGGCATTTGGGCGGTGCTTGGATTGGTTTACATATTCTGGGTATTTAGGTAGTTGTGCTGTTGCACGGATGTGGATAATCCTTGGATTCGTTTACATCTTTTGGAGGGCTTAGAGATTAGATCATTTGGTGAAGTTTTTTTGCGATTTTTCGGGACCTTGGAGGGGATAGAGTGAAGAGCCTTATGTTGATGCTAACCGCTGCCTTGACGACCGGTGTCGTTCCGCTCGCAAATGCAGCAGAACAACTAAAATCTGGAGCATATTATATCACGCAGTCGTGGTCCCAAGAGACGGCGTTTAAGCGTCCGTATTATGTAAGTATCCCTGAACGTCTGGATCAGCAAAAGTTTCCGGTTTTCATTTTTTTGCATGGTCATGGTGGAAATGCGCACGGAGCAATGAATGAATTCATGAGACGGCATACGACGATGGCGGACAGATACATCATGGTGTTTCCCAACGGATACAAGACAGGTTGGAACATCATGTCGGAGTATTCCAAGGCAGACGATCTCCGATTCATCGAAGCGATTGTTAAAAAACTTTCTACATACGACAACGTTCAGAAAGACAATTTCAGTGTCATGGGAAATTCAAATGGTGCCGCTTTGGTGAACCAGTTGGCGATCGAAAGCAAACTGCCGAACCTTCGGAATTATGTGAGCGCAGTCAGTCCATTGAATGTGTATCAACACGACGGGAAGAATTTCAAAGCCAAAGGTGCTGACAACAATTATCAGCTTGTAGCGATACCGATGACCGGCAAACGTCTCATGAATATCTCGGGCACCACCGATGACCTTGTCCCTTATCGCGGCGGTCTTTCAAAGCATATTCCCGCGAAGGACGGAAAGTTGGGCTTTGTTGATGCCGAAGCATCGATTTTTCTCTGGGCGAAGCAGATGGGATACGACGGAGAGAAATTGTCGAAACCCAGCAGAATTGATGGCAAATTGGCGATCTTCAGTTACCTCAACGGGGACGTGATTCACTACAAGGTTATCGATGAAGGACACGGTGCCTCGCGGGCAATCAGCGAGAAAATTCTACTCGAATTCTTGGAAGGCGACGAAAGAGAGAAATAAGTGATTAAAGCAATTTTCTTTGACCTTGATGGCACACTCTGCGACTCCGATACGGCATGGAATATCGCACAAAGCGAAATGTTTCAGCTTTTACGCGAGCAGTATCCAGATGTTTCGCAAGAGATTCTTACAGAAACATGGAAAACGGTGCATCAGAGACTCTTTCAGCAACTCGATGCCGGAAAATGCTCTATGGCAGATGTGAGAGACGCACGCTTCCAGTGCTTATTTCAAGAGTTAGGTTTGCCCATAGATAAGGTTATGGAAGGATTAAGCGGCTTTTTCTGTTCGCGCTACCTCACAAGTTTACGTCTTTACGACGATGTCACCGTCCTTGAGGAATTACGCGCGTACCACGTCGGCATCATTACAAACGGCGCACACGATGAGCATACCGACAGCCAACTCTCTAAAGTCCTACACCTTGGACTCAGCGAACGGATTCAATCACTGACAATTTCCGGTGAAATTGGTGTCAGGAAGCCGAAAATTGAAATCTTCCAAGTCGCTTGTGAACGTGCTGGCGTTTCATCGAAAGAGGCTCTGTTCGTCGGCGATACCATTGAAAACGACATCGTTGGTGCCAACCGAGCAGGCATGACAAGCGTTTTCATCAACCGAGAATCAGACCTTCTGACACCGAAAACAGCGGAAGAGCAACCAGACTACTCGATCTCAAATTTACATGATGTTTTGTCCTGCTTGTAGTACATAGAGGTTTCGCCTTTTGGTAAAACCTAAAAATAAATAGACACTTTCGCCCCGGACCCGGTAGGTGCGGTTTCTAACCGCACCGGTGCAGAGTGCCCAATTAATTCTAATATCCACCATTTATAGTAAAGTCGAAAAATACGTTTACATTTCAATGAACAAAAATCCGCCATACGTCCCCGCTGGCGAGGTTTCCTAACCCCGCCAATGTATAGATAATTGTGGGTTTTACTATAATGCCTGTCTCGTAACGTAGAAAAATATGATGATTGATCCGAAGTTAATGGGAAAAGTTGCGCTAATTACAGGTGCCAATCATGGCATCGGGGCGGCAACCGCTTTAGCGTTAGGCACCCAAGGTGTGAAAGTTTTCGCTTCGTTTTTTCGTCCACCGTGTCAGTACAGCGAGGCGGAGTTAGAACATGCCCAAAAGAAAGGGGTAGGTGGAGATGTCCTCTACCGAGCTATGCAACAGAAACCTATTACGCATCTTGTCGATCAATTTAAAGAAGCAGGCATGACGATATCCATCTTAGAGGCAGACCTTGCTGACGAAGTAAATATTCCGAGACTTTTCGATACGTGTGAGAAAGAACTGGGTCCCGTTGACATCTTGATTAACAACCACACCCATTGCGTCTTAGAGACATTTGATCCTGAGCAAACTTCAACAGACGGAAGCGGTATTTTTCTATCGACTGCTTCAAGCATTGATGCCCATTTCGCTATTAACTCCCGAGCGTATGTCTTGATGATGCAAGCGTATTTAAAACAATATCTTAAAAATGGGCTTAACTGGGGTCGCATTGTAAATACGAGTACGGACGCGGCGCATTGCCATCCTTTGAATATCAGTTACGCCGCAAGTAAACACGCAATTGAATCCTATAGTCACTCCGCCGCATGCGAGATGGGAAAATACGGCGTTACGGTGAACGTCATCGCACCTGGCCCGATTCAGACGGGCTACATTCTACCTGAGGATGAGAAAGCGATCGCAAAATCTACACCCTTGGGTAAGGTGGGTAAACCTGAAGATGTGGCTGAGGTCACGGTTTTCCTCTGCTCTGAGCAAGCGCGTTGGCTCACAGGGCAGTTGCTCTATGTTGGAGGCGGTTATCGAATACCTCAATAGATAGATTGTATTTAGGAGTTTACAATGGATAAAACCTACAACGTTGCAATAGTTGGATGTGGTGGGATTTCTCACATGCACGCCGGATGGTATGTGAATGAACCGAGGGCTTCTCTGACCGCTATTGCCGACATCGACGCAGAACGGATAAAGGCATACGGCGAACAGTACGGAGTCGAAAAACAGTATACCGACTACATTGAGATGCTCGAAACCGAGGACATTGATCTGGTTTCCGTGTGTACCCGCCCAAAACTGCATGCGCCAGTAGCGATTGAAGTTGCGAAACTGGGCGTGAAAGGAATTCTATCTGAAAAGCCGATGGCGGAGAACCTCGGACAGGCGCGGGAGATGCTTGAAACCTGTTCAGAACACGGCGTGAAATTAGCAATCGACCACCAAGTACGGTTTAGCGCACCCTACGAAGCCGCAAGACAGATGATTACCGATGGGGTTATCGGCGACCTGTTTCGGATTCACGGTGTCTGTGGTGGCGGCGACCTGAAGGACAATGCCACACACACCGTTGATCTGATGCGATATGTCTATGGGGACCGTCCCGTCGCTTGGGTCATCGGTCAGATTGAACGTATCGACACTCCGATGAAATATGACCTACACTCCGAGGATTTCGCGATCGGGTACTTCAAGTTTGAGGACAACGTTCGGGCGATCATTGAATCGGGAAGCGACACCGCCCCCGGTTATCACCACATCTATTGCTACGGGACGGAAGGCGAAATCGAACTCGCTGCCCCCGGTGGGCTACCGCTCCGTCTACGGAACGCAGAATCAGGTGGCGTTTGGGTGACACCCGAACTCCCTTCAGAAAGCAACCCTGTGCGAGACATGATTGCCACCATTGAAGAGGACAGGGAACACCGCTCCAGTGGTCATCAGGGATACGCGACGCATGAACTGCTCATGGCGATTTATGAATCATCTCGGAAACGACGGCGGATTCATCTGCCCCTTGAAGAGATGGAATCGCCCTTAACATTGATGATTGAGGATGGATGGATATAGTATTTGATGTGAGGTGTCCACATGAAAGCGTTATTCATTGATGACCATATTGTTGAACACATCGACAATCTCGCTCGGAAACTACACCCACTGCAAAAGTTCGATAAAAACGTCGTACTTCGACCTGAACATCGTTGGGAAAACTGCGGTATCATGATGTGGACAACCCCGGCGTGGGTTCCCGATGAAGCGGTTTTCAAAACGCTTTACTATGCCAGTTCAGAGTCGGATAGCCCAGAGGTCAAACTTGACGTGACGGGTGCCCCGATGGGTGGGAAAAGTTTTATCTGCTATGCCACCTCGGAAGACGGTGTGAACTGGGAAAAGCCTCCTCTGGGACTTTATGATTACGATGCCCTCACATGGCGGGGAACAGCGATTGGCACAGAGAATAACATCTTACCGACAGGCGTACCCCTCGGACCGATCTACGACCCGCATGACCCAGATGAACAACGTCGCTATAAAGGAATGGGATGGGGAAAAGGGGGTGGACTGACGCCAGCAATCTCCTCAGACTGCCTCCATTGGACCTACCTTGATGTACCACTGGTTCCGAGTTCAGACGAGGCGCACTTCGGTTATGACGAGCAGAATGGGCTGTTTATCGCGACTGTCAAGCATGCTGGACCCGATGGCAGGTCGCCTTACGGACGCAGTTTCTGTTTGAGTACCAGTGAGGACTTTGAGAACTGGAGCGGGTTGGAACTTATTTTTCATGCCGACCAGATTGATCAGGAGAACGGGGAAGAACGGATACGAAAATTCATTGAGGATCCCGATTATCTTACGCCGATATACAATCGTCCTGAGGAGTGGCGTACCGATGTTTACAATTTTCCCGTGTTTCGCTATGAAGGGCTGTATCTCGGACTCCCTGTAATGCACCACTGGACGGGGAAGCATCCGCCGCTGTACGAAAACGTAGACAGTCGTAAATCGGTGGAACTAACTTCGAGTCGAGATCTACGGCAGTGGGAGCGCGTCGCGAATCGCACGCCATTTATCGAGTTATCGCCTGTCGGGGACGGCAGTGCTTACGATACAGGACAGATCTCAGTCGTCAACGGACCGCTCAGACGCAACAATGAGTTGTGGTTTTACTATCTCGGGGCTCGTCACCGAAGTCAGCCGTTGGTTGATGTGATGAACAGACAATCCCTCAATACGCTCGCCATGGCACTCGCAAAACTTCGCGTTGATGGCTTTGTGTCGCTCAAGGGAGGCATCGAATGGGGGTCCGTGCTGACGAAACCGCTCGTAGTGGAAGGCAGCGAACTGCGTGTGAATGTGGATTCTTGGCGCGGCAGGGTTAAAGTAGAGGTTCTCAATGCCGATGACGGACATCCTCTCCCAGGATACACCTTCGACGAGAGTATCCCAGCGATGATTGATAGTATTGACGAACCGGTGCGCTGGAAGGAGAAGGTAGACCTCTCTGAACATCGCGGCAGAACCGTGCGCCTCCGATTTTCTATACTTGAGGCAGAACTTTATGCCTTCTGGTTCACTGATTGATCGCTACGAAGGACACTAAAACTATGGATACAGTCGCAGTTCCTCGTAGGTTGGGTTGAACGGAAATTGAGAAAAAAATAACATTGCTAAAAGATCATCCGAGGTTCATTGGAATACTGAAATCTCCGAATTACGAGTGAAACCCAACGCTTTTTATTCTACATCACTTGGTTTGTTGGGTTTTGCTATGCCTATCTCCACCGATGTAGGGGCGAGAAGCAGAATGCTACTTAATAAAACGGATAAGTCTTACTCTTCACCGCGCAACCTAGGGGAAACACCCAAGCAAAAACACCTACATTTATTGATTAACACAGGGGCAACAAAACCATGAACACAGCCATTGAAAAGACAGAAGCACTTATACATTCCACACGTGTGCTTGGATAGCGATGTATACGGACGACCCGTATCGACCGCGTTATCACTTCACACCACCGTTCGGTTGGATGAACGATATCAACGGTTCCATCTTTTGGAAGGGACGATACCACATCTTCTATCAACACAACCCTGAAGGCGGCTACTGGAAATGGATGCAATGGGGACACGCATCGAGTGTGGATCTCGTGCATTGGGTGCATCACCCGATCGCTTTAACGCCCGATCTTGACGGACCTGACCGAAACGGATGCTTTAGCGGCGGGGCACTTGTGAGTCGAGAAGGTGTACCGACGTTCATCTATCATGGGGTGCCAGATGGAACATGTATCGCAACGAGCGATGATGATTTACTCATCACGTGGGACAAGCATCCAGCCAACCCAGTGATTCCAGTCCCCGCACCCGGTGAGAAGGGACACGGTGAATATATTGTGTTTGACCCGTGTGCTTGGTTGGAAGGCGATACGTATTACGCTCTCATCGGAAACACGATCCCGGGACAGATTGGGGACGGGACTGCGCTGTTTAAGTCGTCTGATCTTGCGGAGTGGGAATTTGTGCGCTCCTTTTATCAATCGCGACGCGAGTGGACAGACGCTGAAGAGGACTGCGCGGTCCCCGATTTTTACCCGTTAGGCGATAAGCACATGCTACTGTTTTGTAGCCATTGGCAAGGTACACAGTATTACCTCGGCAGATTTGAGAACGAACGGTATTATGTCGAAAATTATGGACGGATGAGTTGGGAGGGCGGACTGCTCGGTGGACCTCGCTCGCTGTTAGACGCGCAAGGACGCCGTATCTTTTTCGATTGGATCCGGGAAATTCGCGGCATCGAACAAGAACGTGCCGCTGGTTGGTCAGGGGTTATGACGCTACCGCGTATCCTTTCCCTCGCAAGTGATGGTAGTTTGAAAATTGAGCCTGTGCCGGAGCTGGAATGCCTGCGGATGAACCCGAAAGTGCATAAAAATATAACGCTGAACGCTGACGATGAGATGAACTTAGAAGAAATTCAGGGGAACTGTCTTGAGTTGGATGTTGAAATTGATCCCAACGAGGCAACTGAGGTCGGTGTTCACGTGCTCTGCTCGCCCGATCAAGCCGAACAAACAGGGGTGCTGTATGTTCCGGCAGAGAGAACGTTGAAAATCGAGATCAGCCGTTCCACCTTAAACGAAGCCATTCGGTACCCACACTACCGGGATGCCGGTGGTACTGCGAGGTTGCCTGAATCGGAACAGTTTGTCGATGCGCAATGTGCACCATTCGCCCTGAAGGACAAAGAGACGCTCCAACTCCGCATCTATGTTGATAAGTCTGTGGTTGAAGTGTTCGCCAACGGTAGGCAGTGCATTACACAGCGGGTCTATCCGACGCGAGCCGATAGTACGGGTGTTAGATTGGTCAGCCGTGGTGGGCAAGCACGTTTCCAATCCGTTCAGGCGTGGGAGATGGCACCCGCATTTTGAGAGAGTTGACTTTTGCCGTGAAATAGCATATACTCTTCCTTTGAGCGTGGGTTCGATTTAAAGATGTTCGATTTAAAGATTTAGAGGAGTCCACCATGATACATTGTGTCTGTCACAGATTTGGTGATAGAGGGGCTCCGACACTCCAGCGGAGTGCTATGTCTATAGAAAAGCGGACTATGTATCGTGTGATGCGTGTTCTGAATGTGAACTGGCGAGGTAAATACCATGGCTTATGAGATTCCCAAAACGGTCTTAGGGCGCACAGGATTGACAGTTACCCGGCTCGGTACCGGCGGCGCGTACTGCGAATCCGCTGACGGTTACCGTAAGGCACTTGATGCCGGTGTCAATTATATGGATACGGCGCGCGCATACAGAGATGGTGAAGACGAAAAAGTTATCGGAGCCGCCATAAAAGGGCAACGCGATCGGTTGATTCTTGCCACAAAAACCGCTCAACGCGATGCAAAAGGCGCACGGACGGAACTTGAAACCTCTCTACGGATGCTGAATGTCGATCACATCGACATCTACCAACTCCATCATCTGAACACAAAAGAGGAGCGCGACCAAGCCTTGGCACCCGGCGGTGCTTTGGAGATGGCGCAACAGGCACGAGATGAAGGACTCATCCGCTTCATCGGTGTTACCGGACACGATTGGGTCCAGATCCAACACGCCGTTGACACGGGATTTTTCGACACCGTTCTCTGTTGGTACAATTGTGCGATGAAGACGCCGGAGGATACGGTTTTTCCCGCTGCCGACAAACACAATACGGGTGTCGTTATTATGAATGCCTCGCGGAATGACAGACTTTTTGGGGACGCAGATGCACCATCTCCAGAACAATTCTATCGTTACGTGCTTAGCCACAAGAGCGTAAACCTCACGATTATGGGGCTGCGAAATGTTGAGCGATTTCATCGAATCGCAAAAGCACTCTCCGAACAAGAGACCTTAGCATCGGAGGCGCGAGCAGATATGGAAAAATACGGCGCACAGCGGCTCGAAGAAGGCGCACTGACACCTTAACGCCGATACTATGGTAAATCGGTAAATCCCAAAAATATATGGACATCTCGTAGGGGGTTTTTGTTTGGGTGTTTCCCCTAGGTCTCGTGCCTGCCCACAAACTTTTGGTAACAATGGATAGGAATTTCAATGGATAAAAGCGCATCAGATCAGACGGACGCCAGTTCGGAAGAATCCTATCCGTCCGAAAAACGCAATTTAGTTGTATTCGCGCTGAACCAGATTCTGATGCGTCTCGGTTGGATGTTCAAAGCCGAGTCTGTCGTCATTCCTGCGTTTATTGATATCTATACCTCGTCAGGAACCATCCGCGGGTTGCTGCCGCTTATTCTGAGAATAGGACAGAGCCTGCCCCAGTTTCTCGTCGCGCAACGTGTTGCGCGGATGCCCAAAAAACAAGGGTTCTTTATACTCACAGGGTTCGGTTTTACTGTTCCGTGGTGTGTCCTGTCCCTGACATTAGGACTTGCAAACTGGTCAGCGAATGTAATCGTTGCTATTTTTCTCGTGCTGTGTACCGTGCACTGGCTCATGGTCGGTTGCAATCATCTGGCGAGCGGAACGCTTCAAGGAAAACTCATCAGCCCCGAGAAACGGGGCAGACTCCTCGCCTATTCCAATGTCATCGGTTGTTCACTGTCGATCGCGTTTGCCATTTACCTCATGCCGCGCTGGCTTTCTGAGAGTGACCCACGCTATGCGGTAATCTTTGGCGTAACGGCGGGTGCTTTCGGTATCGCCGCTTTCATCAGTTTTGGGTTTAAGGAACTCCCTTCACAGCCCGAAGGCACGGCACCTTTTTTCAAATTTCTCGGTGATGCACTCCTCTTACTGAGATATGATAGGAATTTTCGGCGATTTGCGCTCGTTATTCTACTGTTTTACTCCATCTGGCCCCTTTTTCCACACTATGCGGTTTTCGGAAAGCGGACATTAGGGTTAGCCTCTTCCGGTTTCGTCACGTTAATCGTCGCACAAAATGCCTCCAACGCTGTCGGTGCCGGTATCATGGGCAACATCGCAGACCGCTCGGGGAACCGATCCGTGCTACGGCTTCTGATACTAATAAGTGCCTTTACGCCATTACTGGCAGTCGCCATTAGTCGGATGCCTTCCGGGGCACAGCTTTACTGGATTATCTTCGCTCTTATCGGATTTACACCCGTGTCCGCCCGTATCGTCACGAACTATACGCTTGAGATCGCACCGCAGGAGAAACACCCTCAATATCTCGGCGTGATGAGTCTTTTTCAAGCGATCCCCTTATTCGTTTCTCCTTTGGTCGGCGCGTTGATTGAGCGATTCGCCTTTGAACCTGTTTTCTTCGCCTGTTCTGCACTCGTTGCGTTAGGGTTTTTGCTGACCTTCCGAATTGCTGAACCCCGTTTTAACCAAGGCTCTTGAAAATCGGTATTCTACAGTTCTTCTGTAGGAGGGGCGGAAACACCCAAGCAAAAACACCCCGATTCCCGACTCCTAACCTATCCCTTTGCCCTCTGATAAGGGGGTGTAGAGTTGGTTTCTCCTGTAGGAGGGGTTTCCAACCCCGATTCCTGACTATGACAGAGAAAATGTCGTGCCCATTTTGTGGGACCCAAGTCGAATACGCTATCGAAAATTCTCCTGAGTGGTACCGAGATCCCTCCCTACCCGTCTACCGAATCGATTGTCATGATAAATGTAGACGGTATTGGCTTGAAGCAATTGCTGCCCCCCACCCACAAATTGATCCCAGCATCCTCGGTTTCCTTGATTCGCTCGACGATGAACAACGCACATTTATATCCGAGTCAACACGATATGCGTGCGACAACGGCATTCTGATAGTTTATAACAGGCAGATTTTACGATACCTCGTCACCGATTGGCACTATGCAAAAGCCGCTGTTATGTTGTATGCGTTGGATAACGTTTCATTCCGAATCAGTGGTGCCGGATTTGATACCGCGAATATGTTGTTTTTCTTGGATGCTGGGGACGCTCGGTTCACACTGAGACTCTATCGTGCCGGAACGTCTGTCCATGAAATTCGATCTGAAGTCTATTGGTTACAGGCACTTTGGAACACGGGACGCGTCAGGACCCTCTCGCCTGTGTCTGGACGTGATGGTGAAATGATCCAATGTGTCTCCCCAAACGATCTACCCTCGCGCTATGCGACTGTATACGATTGGATTCCCGGTGAAACGCTTCACGCACTCTCTGTCGTAGAAAAAACACCGGAACTCATTCGGAGTCTCGGGACCGTGGTGGGTCGCATGCACCGTGTATCGGAGACCTTGGAGTTCCCGCAATGGTTCACCCGTCCCCGATACGACGCAGACTGGATTACCTCGAAAATTGAAGAGACACTTAGAAGTGGTATGAACACTTCGGCAGAAGAGTTTGCAAAACTTTCCTCGCTTTCTTCGCGCTTCTCACGATTTACCGCAGAACACGGGGAAGGACGTGATGTTTTTGGGTTGATTCACTCGGATCTGGAACCCCATAATATCATCGTCTCTAACGGACAGTTCTGCCCAATTGATGTGCGCCAATTTGGGTTCGGTTATTATCTCTCAGATATTCAGACGATTTCACGCCATTTTAGTGAGGATGAACAGACGATTTTCTTTGAGGGTTATCAAGAAATCCGTTCACTCCCGACAGATTACCGTCAACAGTTAGCACTATTTGAAGAGTTGCACATGCTGTAACCCGTTCACCCACTGACCGCTGATTGCTGAAAACTGAGTGCTTCTGTGTTGCGATTGACTTCCGTTCACATCTGTGGTAGTATGTCTGCACATACGACACGGAATGTCTGAGGAGTTGCCACATGGAACATCGCTATCTTTTCCTCGACCTACAGCACGTCACTCGAATCGAACGACTTTACCGTCGGATGCACCAACCCCAACGGCACCCCAATAACCCGATTTTACGCGGCGAGAATCCGTGGGAGAGTGTCGCTTCTCTTTACGGTACAGTCCTCTACGATCCACAGGATTCGCTCTTCAAGATGTGGTATCTCACTGGACCTTATGTGGATGGGATGGTGAAAATCCGTCGGCGAGACGCACTCGGTAATGTGACGCTCCTTGCCTATGCTACCTCAACCGATGGTGTGCAGTGGGAGAAACCGATCTTAAACCAAGTTGACTTTGAAGGGAGCACCGAGAACAATCTGGTTGACGTTGGACGTACGAACTGCGAGGGTATGGCTGTCATCTACGACGAAGGTGAAACGGATCCAGCCCGTCGTTACAAAGGCTTTTATTGGGAACACGGCGGGATCGACACCTTCATCCAGCATGAAGGACGGACGATCTGGGGACATGGAGACGGAGACGGTATGTGGATGTCTTTTTCACCAGATGGCGTTCACTGGACGAACTGCGAGACCAATCCCGTTATTCCGCTTGGTAGCGACTCAACCCAATCCTTGGTCTGGGATCCCACAATACAGAAATATGTTGTATTTGGGCGATTCGGAGCGGGTGGACGCAAAACCGCTCGCGCCGAGAGTCCCGACGCGATCCACTTCAGTGAGCCGGAACGCGTGTTTGAATGTGACGAGACTGACGAAGAGGGCACACAGATTTACGGTATGCCCATCAATCTCTACGAGGGTATCTATCTCGGTATGATTTGGGTGTATCGCGAAGGCGTTGATGGCACGATTGACACGTCGCTCGCGATGAGTCGTGATGGTATCAACTGGCAACGCGTCTTGGACCGTCAAACGTTCCTATCGCTTGGGCAGGCGGGCAGTTGGGAGGACGGGATGGTGAGAATCAGCCAGAATTTCGTCATACGTGACGATCAAATCTATTTCTATTACGGTGGCGTGAACGGACCGCACACCGGCAGGAAATTCAAGCAGGTCGAGCGTAAACACAAATCCATGCTCGGTTTGGCGACATTGCGGCGTGACGGGTTCGTCTCACTCGATGCAGGTGAAACCGAGGGGTACATACTGACGAAACCGGTAACGCTCAGTGGTGGGGAATTACACCTCAACGTCGATGCGAGTCAAGGGTATGTTATCGTCTCGGTCACGGATGATACAGGGGCACCTCTGGAGAATTATACCTCTCAGCGAGTTGTCGGGGATCAAGTGGATACAGAAGTTAAATTTAACCGTTCACTGGAAGCGTTCACGGGAAAAAAGGGCCGACTCCAGTTTCAAATCAGGAACGCGAGTCTATATTCTTATTGGTTCGCTTAGAAATAACATGAGTTCAAGAATAAAAATGGAGGTAGTTGTAGGTTGGGTTGAGCGGTGAAAAACAGGGAGCATCTCGTTTATATAAAAAGTTCCACTCTTTGATGATCTGTTCTGTAAGTAGATATAGCGAAACCCAACAATCCAAATGCCGTAAATCTGAGAATGCGTTGGGTTTCACTCACATTTTGGTAATTTTAGGTTCTTCAATGACCTTTAAAAGCCATTTTTGTATACAATTTTTCATAGGTTCCCGTTCAACCCAACCTACGCGCTTAGAAATATGACTTCTATGAGGGGTATGATTTGTGGCAATCAGGAATATTCTATTCGATCTTGACGATACGCTCGTTATAGAGGGAGACGCTGCGGATGCCGCATTTCTGGCAACATGTGAGCGCGCTCATGAGAAACACGGCATTGATCCCGAAGCACTCCATCAAGCAATCCGTTATCATGCTCGCGAGTTGTGGCGTGACTCTGCAACTATTACTTACTGCCGTGCTATTGGCATCAGTTCATGGGAGGGGTTGTGGGCACTTTTCCTCGGCAACGACCCAAACCTAAAAAGTCTCCGCGCATGGGCACCCACCTACAGACGTGAAGCATGGTCTCGCGCCCTTGCCGATCATGATGTAAACGATTCGGTTTTCGCCGAACAGTTATCCGCTATCTTTTGGTTAGAACGTCGCTCGCGGCATGTTGTTTTTTCGGATGTTGAAGATAACCTGACGAATCTTCGGGAAAATTACCGGTTGGCTCTCGTCACCAATGGAGCTCCCGATCTACAGCGTGAAAAGATTCAGGGTGCGAACTTGGCACGATTTTTTGACGCAATCCTGATTTCGGGAGAAGTGAGGATCGGGAAGCCAGATTGTCGGATCTTTGAATTGGCACTTGAGGAACTCGCCGCTTCGCCATCCGAGACGGTGATGATTGGAGATAGTTTAAGTCGTGACATCTTAGGAGCACAACACGTGGGACTCAAAGGCATTTGGTTGAACCGCTCAAGTAATGATGTGGATGATCGAATTATACCAGATGCCCAGATTACAAGTTTGAATCAAATATATGAGTTACTACCGATTTTAGCTAGTGAAGAGGAACATGAAATTTAATTTTGGAGGAAAAGGATGAAACATATCTATCATAAAGAGGATGCCGAAGTCGTCCGAATTGAAGACGAGGCACCACGCACATTGTACACTCTTATCGAGCCAAACACCGTTGGCACTAAACACTTCTCTATGGGGTTGGAAGAAATTGATCCGCATAGTGAAATTCCGCTCCACTCCCACAGCGAATCCGAAGAAATTATTTTTGTCTATGGTGGACAAGGGAAAGCGTTTGTCGGTGATGAAGTTGCTGATCTGAAACCCGGTACAGTCATCTATCTTCCGCCGAATGTTGAACACCGTTTCGTCAACACAGGCGATGAACCGCTCTGGATTACATGGACGCTCTCGCCGCCCGGTTTTGAGAAACAAATTCGACGGATCGCAGATGGTTCCGCTGGAATGGAAGTCTTTAGCGAATCTGAAGATGTTTCCTAAATTATGTAGGGCTTGCGCATTTTTCCCTTAAAATCCCCCTGATAAGGGGGATTTAGGGGGTTAAATAAAACGAAGTACTCTCACTTGGGGGTGGTCTTAGTAATGTTAACTGGTGTTCTGGTAGCTTTGACTTATATTGTATATTTGGCTTTCGTGGGTTTATTACTCTGGTTATGTATCCGAACCCAATCAAAGGGCTTGATCGTTCTATTCGCAACTTACGTTGGTTTTATGGTAGTTGGTGCGATTTTTCAACCGTTTTTCCAGCAGTATATCGACCGATGGGTCGGAGGCGAGGTAAATAATTGGTTAACTGAAAGGATGACACTCGGGACATTCCTGATGATATTTGAGATGATTAAGCGTTTCTTCTACATGAGTTTGAATCTAATAGGCCTGATCCTCGTCTATAAAGAGTGGCGGCAGGGTAAGTTTAACCAACCCCCAGTCTAAATTCAGTGGGCGTGGTTTCTCTTGATATCTTCCATTGGATGTGTTACGATAATGGACAAAACTACAAATTAATATATCAAAAATTAAAAAATGACGTTGAGGAGGTGAAAAGATGAAAATTAGCCAATTCACAATGGAAGATGTCCGCTGTTTTGCCGAACGGCAGACGCTCGAAATTCGGCCCGTGACCTTTTTAGTCGGCGAGAACAGCACCGGCAAAACCACGGCATTGGCATGTTTCCATATCTTAGCAGATTATTTGCGCGGTGGAGGAATCGATTTTAACTCGCATCCTTACGCTATGGGAACTTTTAGGGATATTGTCAGAAATAGCAAAAAAAGAGAAAAAAAAATTCAGCTTGGGTTCACTTATAAACACGGTAATGAAGATATTCGGACAACGGTTAAGCTTGTTGAGAAAAAAGAAGGAATAGAACCAGTCGTTAGTTCAATAACAATGAAGCTTACTGACGGTGAGATTGTTGTTCGATCTGAGGACACAATGGGTAGAGAGTTGCGTTTAGACTCCTTTGATGAAGAACAGAATCGCTATAGAATAGCGTGTGATACTGATAGGTTGAACGAGTATTCCGTTTATTTTTTCTTCCCTCCTTTCACACGAAAATCTAAAGGTGAAATAGCTTTCTCAGAATATTTTAAGAAAAAAACTAAAAAATTTGAATGCAGTCCGTGGGACATCTTTCGAACCCTGTCTGTATTTAGTACATCACCAGTCCGCTCACGTCCTAAACGAACCTATGATCCGACGCGAGAATTTGATGATCCAGAAGGCAGCGATATTCCTATGCTGCTTATGCGGATAGAGACAACACAACAAAAGCAATGGGAGGCACTAAAAACTCAATTAGTCGAATTTGGTAAGAGTTCTGGCTTGTTTCAGAATATAGAGATAAAGAATTTCGGTCGTTCCTTGGGAGGACCATTCCAACTGAAATTCAAGGTGAGAGGGCCCAATGCTAATATCGTAGATGTCGGTTACGGTGTTAGTCAAATTTTGCCAATTTTGGTGCATATTTTAAATCCTAATATTTCGGGACATGAGATGAACTTTTCCTTGTTACAACAACCTGAAGTCCACTTACATCCACGCGCGCAAGCAGAACTTTCCTCTTTGTTGACGAGCTTGACAAATACCGGTAACCGGTCATTCATCGTTGAAACGCATAGCGACTATATGATCGACCGCGCCCGTATTGACATTATAAGAGGCAATATCCTTCCCGAAGATGTGTCGTTGATCTACTTTGAACCAAAGGGAAATATCGTCAAGGTGCATAATATTAGTTTCGATAAGATGGCCAATATGGTTGGTGTACCACCACATTACGGCGAATTTTTCCTGAAAGAATCTAAACGACTCCTCGGGTTTAAGGATTAAGCGATGTGTGTTATTGTCGATACGAATACTTTTCATAAATTCAAAAATCCAGATGATGAAGATATGGAGCCTGTGTGGACTTGGTTAGAGAAAAGAGATGGCAAAATCGCTTATGCTGATATAGAGAAATTAGAAGAGGAATGGAATAGAGGCGGAATGCAGAACCTGAGAAATCGACTAAGACAAAGAGGTAAACTCAAAGTAGTATCTCCTCAAGATGTCGAAGAAAAAGCGGGTGAACTGACAGGTATGATATCATCAGATGATGAACATATTATCGCATTGGCTCTGGTAGCTGGGGTAAAAGTGCTTATATCTTACCGAGAAGGCGACGGAGATTTGTTCACAGATTTTAAGAATCGTCAGTTAGTTGGCGGCAAAGTATATACAAGAAAAACACATGCCCGCATGCTCACGAAAGACACCTGCCCTTAAGATATGGATTGTGCGAGGCACAGTAACCTCGCACTACGGCGTAATTCATCTCTATGAAGGCATCCATGTCCGGGGTGCAATCCCTTCCACATGCGTTTTCACATCCACAACCGCCGGTCTCCCCGAATCAAGTGCCTGGTCCAGTGCACCCGCGAGTTCACTCGGTTTGTTGACTGTAATTCCAAGGCATCCCATCGACTCTGCCATCTTCGCAAAATCAGCATCTGGGAACAGCCAGAGTTCATCGGAACCCGCTGTCCGTCCACCATAGACGGACTCAACGCCACCCTGTTCTTGGTTCAATGAGTGGTTGTTGTTTACAACAATGACGGCGTTAATCTCGGACTTCATTGCCGTATCGAGTTCAGTCATGTGGTACCAGATACCGCCATCGCCTGTGAAACAGATCACCGGTCTATCGGGTTGCGCGCACTTCGCACCCATCGCCGCCGGGAGTCCCCATCCCAATGAACCTGAACAACGGATGAAACTCTGATCGGGATGTTTAAAATCGATCATCGTGCCCGTCCAAATACCTGAATGTCCCGTGTCCGATACAAGGATTGAGTCTGGTGGGAGATAGTCTGTCAATTCACGGCAGAGTCTCTCCGGTAGCATCGGCAACCGTTCCGAGTTCACTTTCTCACTGACATCGTCTTTCCAGTTTTTCACTAATTCTTGGACGCGGCTCACCCATTCAGTACGCGGCTCAGCGGAAACCTCTGACGCTTCAAGCATCCGCCGTAGGGTGTTCCGCACATCTCCCTGCATCCCCAACTGAATCGGATAATTCCGTCCCAGTTCATCTGGGTTAATGTCGAGTTGTATAACCGGTGTGCCTTGTGGTGGAATCTTGTATCCGTTGGTTACCTGTCCACCGGTATGGCTTCCAATAAAGAAGACAAGGTCAGCTTCGCACACCGCTTGATTGGCGCACGCCCGCGAGTATGAACCTGGAGTCCCGACTGCCAGTGGATGGTCACTGGGGAACATCGCCTTGGCATTCAGAGAAGTCGCTACCGGAATCGAGAGTTTCTCTGCCAATTCGACAAGTTCTGCTCGTGCGTCTGAAGCCGTTACGCCGCCGCCTGCCACAATAATGGGTCGTTTTGCATTGGAGAGGAGACTGAGGGCTTCCCTTACCTTTTCTGCTTCTGCTTCTGGGCGGAACGGCGGTAATTCGGTAAACGCCTCTTCAATAATTACCTCAAGTTCGCCCTCCCGATCGATAACTGACGTTCCTGCGATACCTTCAAAATCGAGATGCGCAGGTCCCGGTGTCCCTGTTGTCGCCGCACGGAAGGCTTGACGTATATAGAAGGGCAGTTGTTCGGGTGTCGCGACATAAGCACTGTATTTCGTGACAGCAGAAAACGGGTTAACGTGGTCTACCTCTTGGTAAGCGTGCCGTTGTTGATTGATTTGGTTTTCCTTGCCGGTAATCGCAATCACCGGTGAGCAGGCGAGATAGGCATCTTGTAACCCCGCGGCGAGGTTCACGGCTCCGACCGATTGTGCCATGCAAAGACTGGGAGCACGATTCACACGGGCGTAAGCGTCAGCCATATACGCCGCGGCTTTCTCACCGTGCGTCTGGACCCGCTTTATTCCAAGACTTTCCATCTCCATTAAAGCCCGTGGTCCGATATACGGCATAAAGAAAACATGCGTAATTCCATATCCATGGACGGTATCAGCAATAAATTTAGCACCTGTCATTTTCGGCATAATTCTTTTCTCCTTTTTAAATTTACCTTGCGGTTCGGTCAGGTGGGTTCTGTGTTGAGAGTGCCTTTGCGTATATCCGCCTGCGTGTTTTTGCGAATCAACGCTGAATGCGCGTGTGGCATTCATCGGGGCGTTTCCGCGTATTGTTGCAGGCTACGATCTCGTGCGAATTTGCCTTTGCAACACGATATGAGATGCATTTTATCAGTTTTCGGTGTAACGTGCAAGCGTGAACTTGGCATTGGAATAAATTTGGTAAGAAATCGCCAGAGGTGCTATAATTGTTTCACCGATTTTGAAAGCGTGCTTTGGAAGCCTCGAAACCATACCAAAAATCTTCCATAGATGCGGAAATATACCCGCTTCCGCAAGGGGGAAATCACTATGAAAAGGCTGAACTATCTTCTCTTATGCGTGCTAACGATCGCTATATTTTCTCACAATGGACACACAGAACCAGTCGTGACAGATGGACTCGTGAGCTATTGGACGTTTGACCGACAGGACATTACGGGAGACACAGTCAAGGATGTCTGGGGCGAAAATGATGGGAAAATCGTCGGTGCTCCGAAAATCGTCGGTGGACAGGTCGGCGAAGCACTTGAATTTGATGGGAGCGACGATTATGTCAACTTAACAAATCTCGGCAATTTTGGGGAGCAGGTCGGGGCATCTACCTTTGAAGCCTGGGTTAAAACCGATTTCAAAAAGGATTGGACAACCCTTTTCAAGGTCCTCGATCAGGGGTGCAATATGGCGTGGGCAATCGATGTCAACCGGAGCGCAAAAGCGGGTTTTCCGCTCGCTGAGGACATCGTCCACTACTACGTCCGTCAGAAATCGCCTGCCGGATGCAACGCCATCGCTGTTGAGATTGAGTTCGCCTTGTCGGATGGCAAATGGCACCATATCGTCTTCGCAATTGTAGACGCCGGTAAATCCGAGGTCGGCATCTATATGGACGGTGAACCACAGGAGGTTATCGAAGGTTCTGTAAAAGATCTTGACACGTTTATCCCGTTTGTGGAACCCGTCTATATCGGAGCGGCGAACAATCGTGGAAACGTTGAGCGGTTTTTCCCGGGTATCATTGATGAAGTCCGCATTTACGATCGACCCCTCACAGCCAACGAAGTGACCCGAAACTTTGAATCGAAAATCGGATTGTCCGTTCAACCCACTGAGAAACTGCCTATCGTCTGGGCGACTCTCAAGACAGTAAGGTAACACCACAAAAAATGGATATACTCACGCCTCAAGAAAAATGGTTTTTTGATCACCACGGGTTCATTATCCTCCGCAAAGTCGTTCTGCCCGAAGATATCGAGCGAATGATTGAACTCGGTAACCAATGGCACGACACACCCTTGCATGAGCTTCCTCCACCGCTCACCTCTACCTCCCGAACAGGTGATCATGCCCCGACGATTGCCCATTGGATTAATCATATCCAGTACGGCGATCCCGTCTTCCAACGGCTTGTGCTTAACCAAGAAATTATGCGAGTGATTATCGCACTCACGCGGGGGACTCCGTGCCTCGTGGATTGTGCCTTGACGAAGAATTACAAAACCTCCAATGACATCCATTTCCATGCCGCCGGTCAAGATTATAGTGTTGATGCGTCAGGACCGCGTGCGGGTTTCCTCAACGCTGGTACTTCCTTGGTGGATGTCCCAGCAGGAACAGGGTTCGTCTGTCTACCGGGAAGCCATAAGCGTAACTTTGAACCCCCCGATGACCTTTCAATCTACGATGGACCCCCTACGGTTATCAATGTCCCCGTCAACGCTGGCGATTGTGTCGTCTTTACAGAAGCACTCTATCACGGTGGAAGACGCTGGACAGAATCCTATCCACGTTTCACTATTTTCAACCGCTATATTGATAATGCCTCACACAATTCTCTCCCCATTGAAAGCCATAAACACCTGATTTCGGATGAGGTCTATGAATTAGAACAGCCCGCAGTTCAGGGGCAGCGAAAACAGGTTGTAGAACGTATCATGAGTGAATTGGATGCACATTGAGGTGTTGCAATGCAAACCCCCCAGACTGCCGAACATAAGGCGTATCCACTTGGAAAACCCGGACAAATAGCGACGTATCAGCATGAAAGTGAAGACTCGCTGCCTGATACCGTTGTGAAGACACTGACTGTGGTGATCGACTCGGTTGAAGAAAAGGCGAGTGTGCTATCCCAATGGATCTGTCTCCGGGCAACGAAAGTATCCGGTCAGAAATTCGCAGTCTGGTTGCTCAGCGAAAATGTTCCATCCGAGGATCTGAAGGTAGCCCGCGCGACCACATCTCGCTACATCCTACAGATCGGGGACGATGTTCCCTTGGAGTTCCGCGATAGGTTCACTGAGGAACCTGTCCTTCCCTGTCTCGGGGCGTGGCAATACCTTTTCCCGAAACCTGTAGACAAAGAGGCACAAAACAATCTATTCCCACAAACGGTGAAATACCTCGGGCACACCTATCGACTTGCGCACATATCCGATTCAGGCGAATCTGTCGCGCCGTCTGAGACACAACGCCTTTCTCTCCGTCCCGATGTCCTCATCGGACCGCCGAGCAACACGAGACAAAAAGACGAAACGCGTCGCTACGACATGTCTGATTACGAACTCGTTTCGCTCACCGAAACCGATTACGACGAGATGATTGCGGCAGGGATTAACTGTATCCGTGTTGATGACGAGCAGGTCGAATGGGTTAAAAATCGAGACGTTTTTTATTGGGGAATCGACGCTGTCGCACTCGGCTATCCTGAATGTTTGTACAGAAGCAACTACCTCGGGCCCGCCATTTTCATGGACGAACCCGCGGTCTGTACACGGGATCATGTGCTTCGGCCCAAGCTGGAGGCGGACGCCGACTTTCGGAGGACGCTGACACCGCAACTCGCATTTGAGGCGTTTCAAGACTACTTCCACACCGCCAAATACGATGGGGCACCTGCACGGTTATGCAAAGGTTTGGAGGCACACCCAGACGTGGATTTGGGAGATATGCAATTTCTTCAGGCGAATCTCTATACGTGGGATACCATCATCAGTTCGGCGGCATATCAGTTGTCGGAGGGAAACACGAAATCTCCCGGTGCGATAGTCTTTGAGCCACCCGGTAGAGTCGGGACGATGCGAACGCTGCCCGAAATGAATATGACGTACGGTTGCCAGATTCCGATAGACACCCCGAAAAATCTGGCGAGTATCCTCTACGGATTTTTACGGGGTGCCGCAAGGCAAACCGATAAAGGGTGGGGTATGAGTATCTACGGACAGGTACACCGTGCCGACGCATTCTGGCTACAGACACACGCGTACGATTTGGGTGCGCGGCATTTCCATTACTGGGACAACTATCAACTCGCCTGTGTGCCTCACGGTGAAGTCCTCGCACTTTCCCGAAATTTGAGTGCCCACGTTGAAAGCCATCCGCATAGAAATCTTGATGCGTTACGCAAAGCCGCAGAAATCGTTATCCTCCTACCGCCCGGCTACAATCTCGGACATGTTGAGATGGGTAGGGGCAATCTCTGGGGTTTAGGAGAACTCAATTTAGAGAGGCGTAATAGTGAAGGGGTCAAGTATCGGACCGTGATGCACAACTTCTTCACCGAAATTGAGAGAGCCATTCGATTCGGTGTTGCTTTCGACCTTATCTGGAATTTGGAAGGACTCAGGTTATCCGATTATCGCGAAGTCGTCCGTATTCGGGAGGACGGTAGGGTTGAAGTCCATGACGGGAATGAAATGACTTTACACGAAGGAGCGAGGATACCAACCCGTCCAACAGGCACGCCGCCGACCTTGAGTGTTGATGCGTCTATACTGCAAACCGGTGCCTCATTTGAAGTGCATGCTTGTGCGACTGTAACCAAAGGATCCGCCGCTGTCTACTACACACGAGGCGCGGACGCAAGCGGGATCTACAATAACGAGGTAGTGCTTTGGGAATTGTTCGGTCCAGAGGAGGAGGATTACCGTTTTCTGAACAGAGAACATTCCGAAATTCGCAGCAATCAAACGGAATCGGTAGCCGAGGTGGAGATTCGTTTTCATCTTAATCGCCATGGGAATTACCGTCTTCGGGCTGCAACCGTTGACATAGCAGGACGCACAGCAGTCACATGGGAAACCGTTACTGTACCCAGTGAGAAAACCTAATCTCGTAGGACTGCTTTCAATACACCTTTTTTTAATTTCCCATTTTATTTTTGGAATTTGGCTTAAATCTTCCATTTTATGCAACCTTCCTCCCCACAGCACATCTCTTAATATTATGAGAGATAACATGTTTTTGGAGGTGACGCATGAAAAATAGCGACGCTGAATTGATTCAACGGACCTTGGCGGGCGACCAACGTGCTTTCAGCGCACTCGTGCGGAGGTATCAAAAGCCGCTCCACGCACTGGCATGGCGTAAAATCGGCGACTTCCACATCGCTGAAGAAATCACACAAGATATCTTCCTGAACGTCTACAAAAAACTTCAGACACTGAAAAATCCGAATCGGTTTGCCGGATGGCTTTATGTAATTGCCACTCGCCGATGCATCGCTTGGTTGAAGAAGAAACGGATTCCGATGGCGTCTTTAGATGCAATGCCGCCAGATGAATTAGAGGAATTGGCGTATGCCCAATATCACGCTGAACAGCAGGAAGAGGTCGTGAGTGAGAAACACCGCGAGATTGTCAAACGTCTCCTTCAAAAGTTGCCCGAGAGTGAGCGCACCGTTGTAACGCTCCACTATCTCGGGGATATGACATGCGAAGACATTAGCAAGTTTTTAGGCGTATCCCCGAACACAGTCAAGAGTCGGCTCCATCGCGCCCGTAAACGGTTAAAGAAGGCGGAACATATAGTTCGTGAAATGTTAGGCGGTTTCCAATTGTCTGCTGCGTTAGCCGAAAACGTTCTACGAGAAATTGCGCATATTAAACCGATAACTCCAGCGGGGAGTAAGCCGTGGCTACCGTGGGCAGTAGCCGCTTCGACCACCATTTTTGTAATACTCTTGACGGGAAGTGGCACGCAATACTTAGCCCGATTCCAGCAACCTTACAGCTTGGATGCAAGGTCAGAAACGATTGTTGAACTCGTTGATACGTCTCTTGTCCGTGCGTCAAAACAGAAACTCAGTGTGAGAAATCAAGTCGGGAATACCGATACGCCGGGTAAAAATAGTGGAGATACGGGGCTAAACGCGGATACTCGGCAAATCGCTGCAGATCCCTCTCAACAGAAAGAGATATCCATAACAAAATCACGGTGGATACCGATGGGCGGACCCGAAGGCACTTCCGGGGGGAGAGCAGGTCTATTTGCCACATCCACGCGAAAACTCTATGCCGTTGCGGCGAGAGGGATTTACCGCTTGACAGAAGACGAAAACGCCTGGATCCTCACCTGCGAAAGCACTCCAACTCGACAGTTTCAGATGCCGATGGCAGAATGGGATGACACCCTCTATGTTTTAACGCCTGATGAGTTATTGGTCTCAACCGATGAAGGTGAAACGTGGGATGCTCTCGGCACTCGACCGAAGGGACGTGCTTATGAACTGCTGATCACAGCTGAAGCGTTTTACCTCGTTTTTGAGAAACATATCTTTCGATCTGACGATGCCGGTAAGCGTTGGATACCGATGATACAGGATTTGCACGCCTATCTCGCAGAGACGAATAGTGCCCCTGACATATCAATCTCGGATGCTGTCGTACTCGATAACGTCGTGTTTGTTGGAACAAACCGAGGGCTTTACCGTATTACCACAGGAGTTTGGGAGAGATTGCCTGTCTATAGAGCCGAACTTATTAATTCGTTGACTGCTACCGAAGACAATCTCTATGTTACGGTAGGGGTCGATTTTTCACGGTCTGCAAGCTCGTTTGAGGAATCCTATAACCTCGATCACTCGGTTGAGATATTAAAGTATCCACCAAGGATTTTCCATTCAACTGATTTGGGAGATACTTGGGTTGACCTCTCGCCGGTAGAGGGCAAAGGAACAGGCGGTAGGTTATGGATGGAGTTACCGCCGACTGATGACAATTTTCGACTCCAGATGTTCAGTGGTATCCAGTTGGTTGCAGTCGGTAAGAAGCTCGTGGTGATGGGGAGTGGAGTTCTGTTACATTCGGATGACAGGGGTGATACGTGGACCAATATGCGGGTGGGTCGAAATGCGTTGAGTCAGAGTATCTTTCCCGTTGTTGCTTTGGACGAGAATAATTTTTACACATCCGACATTTCTGGGATAGCACGATCAAGGGATGCTGGTATCTCGTGGCACCCGTTTTCTACCGGAATAATAAACTCTCATGTTCAGAAGTTACGCATGCTTGAGAACGTTCTCTATGCACTCACGCCTGAAGGGGTCGTCAAATCAACGGATCTCGGGAAATCTTGGACCTCCGTTCGAGTAGATGCCGAAGACGATGATGTGAAAAGAGGAATGCTTCAAAAGAAACAGACGGCTCCAGATTTACTGAGTCATGCGAAAATCGTAAAAGCTAATGATTCGCTCTATGTAAGCAACAGTACAACCGATAAGGTTGAACTTTTTCATGTTTCATCTGATGGAAATGTTCTAAAACCTGTCCGCCGGATGCCAGTTTTTACCGAGGACACACTGGAAGTTGAATGGCAGCAAAGATTTGAAGACTCGCCTCGCGATGTGAGTGAATTGAGTCGTCAGCGAAAAGCAGATATGCCCCGTATTATGGAAGAGCGTCTCACGAACGGTGGATTTATGATCGCTAACAACACGGTCTTCATGGAGTACCGCCGGAAACTCTTCAAGTGGCACCGGAGTGAAAAGCGGTGGTTCGATACAGGTCTTGTAGATGCTACCGAACGCACACGGGGTGCTGATACATCAAAAGGGTTCACGCTCGCGGCATTCGACACGGTGGTCTATGCCGGTAAACGGGACGGTTCGCTGTTTCAGTCGTTGAACAGTGGAGACAGTTGGAAAGAGGTCACTGCAGGTTTACCTTTCTCTTTCGCATATCTTGAAGAGATAGTCTTTGCTGACTCCACCGTTTATGTCGTAACCGATCAAGGTGTGATGAGTTCGCACGACAGATTCAATTGGAATGCACTCACCGATACTGAGGGAAATCGAATCCTTATCTCTCGGATAACCGTGGATGGTGATAGGGTCTATGGTGTAGGCAACCGAGGCGTTTATCGCATAGACCCCCCGACAGATACGTGGATTCAGATGTCGTCCGAGATACCCTACAAAATAACGGCTTTCGCTGTTGACCGTGATATTTTCTATATCGGCACACGACATCGCGGTGTCCTGCACTTGCAACTTAACCCATCCTACAATTAAGCTTGACGGAGGTATTTCATGAAATGGCTCAAAGTGACATGTTTGGTAATTATTTTAATGATGCCTTTAACGCTCTTGGCGGCACCGCACGAACCCTCTCCTGCTGGCGGTGGTTGGCTTGAACTGAATCCTGAACTGCCCCTCGTACAAACCGAAGCACCGTGGTTTCCCGAGTATCCAGGTCCGCTAACGATTGAAGCGTGGGTGTATATAGACAGACCTCCAAGTGTTCAGAATGTCATATCGTTAAAGGCTGGATCCCCTGCAGCCTTCTCCATAGTCGGTCAAACAGGTCGCTTTACCTGTGCCATTGTCGGTGATGGGTACGAAGCCAGTCCAGCCATCATGACAAGGGGAGTCGAGGGCGGGTCCGGAAAGATATGAGGAACGCTACCTACCAGGCGGTGGGTCTATTACGTGGCAATAATTGACGGCGGTTCTACTGTCGGGTGCGGCGGTTCGATTTCTGGACTGGTACCGGGGAGTCATCTTGCCTCTGAGCGCGAACCGCTCCTTATTGGTGGCGTTCCAGTTCTGAAGGGGAGTGGACTGAAAGCCATTCCTGCCTCTGGAATGTATATTGACGAACTGCGGATGAGTTCTATTGTCCGTTATGCGGAAGGCAGGTATGCCGCGCCCCCGAAAGCATTTACCCCAGATGACGACACATTGGGGTTATACCATTTCGATGAGAAATCAACCGAGCGTTATGAAGATGCCTCGCCGCATCAGATTCCATTAATCCGTGTTAAGAAAAATACCGAACCCAGATCAAATCAGTAAATACCCTGGATTCAGTATTTCTCTATTAGCGGTATCCCTTCTTTATGGGCATATCACCCTCTGATAAAATTCTTTTTTGCTGTGATGTAAGGTTTTGCCTAAAAATTGTGTCTTTAATATTATAGTAACGTAAGTTCGACTTAAGAATCAAAAAATTGACACGACCTCTTACATCCATCGTCGATTGGATCAGTCATGAAAACGCAGGTGCTCTCAAAAGAAATTGCTTCGCTAAGCCTCATCGGTTTTCTTCTCCTTGTGATAATAACTTCACTCGGGTGTGGAATCCTCTCTATCCTCTCTAATGCCTATCCCGTTATGAGACTCGATCCCGTTCTCCTTACACAGGATGACCTCCCCACAATGCGACTCACAAAGAATGAGCCCATCAGTAGACCCACAGAGGCGTCATCTCTTATCGCAGAATCCCAGCAATCCTGGATCTGGAATGAAGGTCGACTGGCTGTTTTTTATTATTTACTTCGCTCCACGCCCGATGCCAAACGACCAGTCTTTCCACTCTTTCCTGCCAAGGCGGTCTTTCGTCCCGAGCCAAATCCCAAGGAGGTTATAGGAGATGCGACATGGCGCGTCAGGACTTCACACGTCACATACATCTTTTTCGTGAAAGACAATGTCGAAGTCCACATCACGATGGGTGGGCGCTCGTCAAATCGGTTGCAGTCCGTCCGGGAAGTCGCCCGAAAGATCGAAGCCAAGATTGCGGCAGCGTCGGAGGAAAAATGAAAACGCTGATACTCTCAAAGCGCAATACGCTGATAAGCCTCATCGGTATTCTGATTCTCATGACAACGACCCTATTCGGGAATCCTGTCAATAAAGAAGAGAACATGTTAGTCATAGGACTTGATCCTGTTATCCTCACACAGGAGGATCTTCCCCTGATGGACCTAACCAAGAGTGACCACTTCCGTGGAAACCCGGAGTCACCTCTTATCGTAAGGTTCGAGCAGCGATGGAATGGAAGGCGATTAGTTGTTCGATATTGGTTATTTGATGCCGCGTCCACCGCGAAAACAGAGGCAGACAGGTTGACGGGTACCCTTGGTGCCACGCTGATCTTTGAACCCGAGTTAAATCCCGAGGCGGTCATTGGGGACGTGACATGGTACCGCTACAAAAAGAAGTCGCCTATCTTGTTCGTAAAAAATAATGTTGTGGTCCTGGTCTTTCCAGGAGCCGGTCCAGGATATAGTCACTCGCCACACCGGCTGCAGTTTGCCCAGAAGGTCGCCCGAAAGATTGAATCCAAAATTGCGGCGGTATTGCTCAAAAACGGCGAAAGGGTCGTCAGTGGGAGTGTGGATAAGGCGGTTCGTTTATGGGATGTCGAGATGGGGACTCTCTTGCAAACCTTCAAAGGACATAAGGGTGAGGTCTTGAGTGTGAGTTTTTCGCCGGATGGCAAAAGGATTACCAGTGGTGGCGCAGATGGTACAGTTCGGCTCTGGGATGCCGGAACGGGTGCTCTCTTGCAAACCCTCACGGGACATGAGAGTCGCGTTGCGAGTGTGAGTTTTTCGCCGGATGGCAAGCGGGTCGTCAGTGGGAGTGTGGATAATACGGTTCGTTTATGGGATGTCGAGATGGGAACTCTCTGGCAAACCTTTAAAGGGCATAAGGGTGAGGTCTTGAGTGTGAGTTTTTCGCCGGATGGCAAGCGAGTCGTCAGTGGGAGTAGGGACAATACGGTTCGTTTATGGGATGTCGAGATGGGGACTCTCTGGCAAACCCTCACGGAGCATTGGGATGAGGTTTTGAGTGTGAGTTTTTCGCCGGATGGCAAGCGAGTCGTCAGTGGCAGTCGTTACGGTCGGATTCAACTCTGGGATGCCGAAACGGGCAATCTCTGGCAAACCCTCACGGAGCATACCGGGACCGTTAAAAGTGTGAGTTTTTCGCCGGATGGTAAGAGGATTATCAGTTGGAGTACGGAAGGCACGGTTCGACACTGGGATGCCGACACTGGCAACCTCTTGCAAACCTTCACAAAGCGTACCGACAATGCTGAAAGTGTGAGTTTTTCTCCAGATAGCAAAACGCTCGTGAGTGGCAGTGTATTCGGTCCAATTCGTTTATGGGATGTCGAGACGGGGAATCTCTTGAAAATCCTCACGGGACATACGGGGACCGTTAAAAGTGTGAGTTTTTCGCCGGATGGTAAGAGGATCGCCGGTGGGAGTGTAGATGAAACAATTCTCCTATGGGATACGTCCTTGGTTAAATGATAGCACCTCACACCTGTAGTATTGGATTATCAGGTCTCAGTTTCTGTCACGCCCTGACGAGATCCGTTGCCCGAAAGATTGAATCCAAAATTGTGGCGGTATTGGAGAAAAAATGAAAATACAGATACCCCCAAAGCGCAATGCGCCGCTAAGCCTCATCGGATTTCTTCTGCTCGTGACAACAACGCAAATCGGGTGTGGGATTTTCTTATTTAATGTCAATCGCGTTTTAAAACTCGATCCCGTTCTCCTTACACAGAATGATCTCCACACGATAGGGCTAACCAAGCGTAACCGCATCGGTATACGCCCAGATTATCCTTTCACAATTATTGCAGGATTCCAGCAGGGTGGGAACGGAGATCTGACTATTCAATATTGGTTATTTAATTCCTCGTCCTCTGCGAAAAAAACGGCGGAAACCGGGTTGCCATGGTTCTTTGCCGCCGTGCCGAACTTTCAGTCGGAGCGAAATCCTGAGAATATCATTGGAGATGCGACATGGCGCAACATCCACAGGAGCCCAAGGGAATGGGAAAACGATAAGACTGACATCTATTTCGTGAAACACAATCTCCTTGTCAGCGTCAGGACAATCGGGCACGGACACTTACAGTACGCCCGGGACATAGCCCAACATATTGACACCAAAATTGAGGCAGTATTGAAGAGGAAATGAAAACAGAATTCCCAATAAACTTGGTTCGCTTGAAAAATAGTTCTATCCGGATGCATCCTATCACACCACATATCCTTTCCTTTAGACCTACCTACAAAGCACCCCAGTCTATCTGCCTTCAGAGTGCTGATGGCTATTTGGCTGGCAACCCCTCCCCAATTTAAAACCTTTCTCAAAAACACCAAATGTAGTATAATGGTATATTGGAAGATATGCAGAACAAAATAGTCTGGTGCGCTGTCAGATTTATAAGGGCAGTACGATGAGGCGTTCTAACAGGCACTCCACGTTAAACATTTGGACATTTTTCAGCGTCTTATTTTATCGAGGCTTCAGAGTGAAATTCCGTTTGAAAAGTCAATTCAAGGCATGGTGCGCGATATGGACAAGTATAGCATCAGATATGATCGTTGAGAGTATCATGGCACTCAACACCTTGGGGCTCTTGATTGATATAGTCTTGATCCTTACTTTTGCCTTCATATCAACATATGTCTGGCGAGCTTTAACATCTTCTCTGACTCTGCTGAAAGCCCGAATCTTAGGACGCTGATATATGGTGATTTTTGAGTTGAGAAGCCACACCGGTAAAAAGGCTGCGGGCATCACAGGCATCCTATTAGGCTTTCTCAGTATTTCTACAATGTTTTCAAAACTAAATATTTTCTCAGAGGGCGAAACGGTTTGTGTTATTATGGCTTCGGCTTTTTGGGGGTTCGTCACCCTCTGTACGCATCTAAAAACGAATCACCCATTTAATCAAGTACTCTGTGAAATCTCATTTTACATGACATTAATATTAATGATGGGGGTATCAGTATCCCTATATGTATCAACATAAAATACACGCGGAGGAACAGAAATTTGCACCACCGGAAATTGATCTTTTGTCGGTTATTCATCTGCCTGTTTTTGGTCGTGCTTCCTATGCACGCCATTGCTGGCGATTGGCCAACGTGGCGAGGACCAAATCAAGATGGCACCTCTGTTGAGACAGGGTTAATCTCATCTTGGTCGACTGAAGGTGAGAACCTGCTCTGGAAGGCAGAATTTATAGGGCGTTCCACGCCAATCGTTCTCAACGACAGAGTCTATGTCATCGGACGCGTCGGTAAAGACATCACTGAACAGGAACGTATCGCCTGCTTCGATGCAGAAACCGGTGAACCGATCTGGAATTATCAATTCAACGTCTTTCATACCACCATCTCCTTCAACCGAGTTGGATGGACAAGCCTCGCTGGGGACCCAGAAACCGGGAATATCTATGCACACGGTGTCCAAGGACTCTTCTTCTGTTTCGACAAGGATGGAAATATCCTCTGGTCCCGTTCGCTCACGGAAGAATATGGACGGATATCCGGTTATGGAGGACGTGTCCACACCCCGATTATCGCAGGCGACCTCGTCGTAATTAGTTATCTCAATTCAAGTTGGGGCGACCAAGCCGCGACACGCCACCGCTATTTTGCTTTCGATAAACGCACCGGCGAACTTATTTGGGTTTCAACTCCCGGCGGACGACCCTTAGACACAACCTATTCCACACCCGTTGTTGTCGATGTCAACGGACAACAACTCATCATCGGCGGCAATGCGGATGGCGGTATCTATGCCATGAAACAGAGCACGGGTGAGATGGTCTGGGGATTTAAGCTGAGTCAGCGTGGTATCAATACGTCCGTCATCGTTTCGGGCACAAAAGTCTATGCATCGCATAGCGAAGAAAATATAGATAGTACCGAGATGGGACGGGTCGTCTGTATTGACGCGACCGGCTCTGGAGATGTTACGAAAACCCATGAAGTCTGGCGATATGACGCAGTCAACGTCGGATACGCGTCACCTACAATTCACGCTGGACATCTCTATGTTGTGGATAACTCCGCGAATATCCATGCTGTGAATGCTGACACCGGTGAAGTATACTGGGAACATAACATCGGTAAAGTCGGAAGAGGGTCACCTGTCTGGGCAGATGGTAAACTCTACGTCACAGAGGTCAACGGCGGATTTATTATCCTTCAACCCGACGAAAACGAGTGTAAAACGCTGAGTGCCCAAGAGATAAGTCGGGCTGAGGAAGATCACTACGTCGAAATCTACGGCTCACCCGCTATTGCCGATGGGCGCATCTACTTCACCACAGAGGAACACCTCTACTGTATTGGGAGGAAAGAATAATGAAAAATTTTATCCCACTTTACGTTATCCTGATGGTGGGCATCCTCGCTGTTGGTTGTGCCAGCAAGGAAATGGCACCGGAACCTGTGAAGATGGCAACTGCGCCTGCCGTTTCACTCCTGATTACACCCGCAGAAACCCTCACATCGGGTGATCCCGTTGAGTTGAGTGTTATCGGTTTCGACGCAGATGGAAAACAGACGGGTGCAATCGGTGCTATAGAATGGGCACTCATCGGATTAACTGGAGCGTTTGAAGACGGCACATTTACACCGGATAAAAGTGCCGGGGCGCATGCAGGAACGGTCACTGCCCAATTGGGTAATATGAAGGCAACGGCGCGTGTCCGCGTCATTCCATCGCTCCCGTGGACAGAGGATTTCGAGACGGTTGAACTCGAAAAAATACCCACGCACTGGATCGGTGCGACCGGTAAATTCTTTGTGCGTGAAAAGGATGGTAACAAAGTCTTAGTCAAAACACCCGTCCAACGCGGCTTAAATCGCTCCAACGTCTATCTCGGTCCTTCAACGATGAAGGACTATCAAATTCAAGTTGACTTGATGGGAACCCGAAATAAACGCAGACTACCAGACTTGGGATTGATTGCCAACCGCTACACATTGGATATGCAGGGCAGACACCAGCGTTTGCAGATCCGTTCGTGGGCATCCGATTTACGCATGGCGAAGACAATCGACTTCGCTTGGGAGATGGATGTTTGGTACACCATGAAAATGAAGGTAGAAATTATGGATGACAAAGCCATAATCCGTGGAAAAGTATGGCGAACTGGCGAATCTGAACCCGCAGAATGGACAATTACTGCCGAAGATCCACTACCAAATCGCGAGGGGAGTCCCGGTATCTACGGTTACTCCGCAACTGAAATTTATTACGATAATCTGAAAGTATGGTATTAGTGGTTATTGGTTATCGGTTATAGGGTTATTGGTTAAGAGGTTATAGGTTATAAGTTAAGAGGGGTTTTTTCTTAACCTACAACCTACAACTAAAAGGTCGCGTAGCAACCGAACCTAAAACCCTTCCTCTGAAAACTGACAACTATTAAAGAAGGAGTCATTCAATTGAAACCTTTTTGGAAATCTCAATGTATCTACATCCCAAATCTTGCACTGTTACTCATTTTTGCGGTATCCATTGCTTCAGCAGAAAAAGAGATCGCCTTGTGGGGCGGCACGTTAAGCCGGAACATGATATCCGATGAAACGAATATCCCCGGAAGTTGGGATCTGGAAACCGGCGAAAATATTAAATGGACAGCGGAACTCGGTTCCCAAAGTTACGCCGGACCGCTTGTCATTGGTGGAAAGGTCTTTGTCGGAACAAACAATAAAGCACTTTACAATCCCAAACTGACCGGCGACCGCGGGAATCTCATGGCGTTTAACGAATCCGATGGCAAATTTCTCTGGCAAGCCACGCATACCAAACTCACTTCGGGACGTGTTAACGACTGGCCCCTACAGGGAATTTGCTCCACGCCCTTTATTGAAGGCGACCGACTCTACTACATCTCCAACCGTTGTGAAGTCGTCTGTGTTGACACTGAAGCTTTCCTTGATGGTGAAAACGACGGTCCCTTTACCGAAGAAACCGAAACAAGCGAAATTGATGCCGACATCATCTGGAGTTACGACATGATGGAGGAGTTGGATGTTTTTCCGCATAACCTTGCCACCTGTTCACCGCTTGTTGTCGGAGATCTCCTCTTCTTGGAAACGAGTAACGGCGTTGATGAAGGACATATCCATATCCCCTCACCCGACGCTCCGTCCTTCATTGCGCTCAATAAGAACACAGGCGAGCTCGTGTGGGAAGATGCCTCTCCCGGTGAAAATATACTACATGGGCAGTGGTCGAACCCCGCTTACGGCGTTATCAAAGGTGTTCCGCAGGTTATCATCCCCGGTGGAGATGGTTGGGTTTACGCCTTTGCACCGGAAACGGGCGACATTATCTGGCAGTTCGACTGCAACCCCAAGGATTCTGTTTGGGAACTCGGTGGACGCGGCACCCGCAACAATATCATCTCAACCCCTGTCGTCTATGACGATAAAGTCTTTATCGCGGTTGGGCAGGATCCTGAACACGGCGAAGGCGTAGGACACCTATGGTGTATTGATGCTTCACAAACCGGTGATATTACCGAAACCGCGGGCATTTGGCACTTCGGCGATGAACAGTTCAATCGTACCATGTCCACCGTAGCTATCGCTGATGGTCTGCTCTACATTTCGGACCTGAGTGGATTCCTTTACTGCTTAGATGTGAGCACAGGAGATCTTTACTGGACGCATGACACTTTCGCCGCAATTTGGGGATCGCCTTATGTTGTAGACGGTAAGGTCTACCTCGGCGATGAGGACGGCGATGTTGTAGTGCTAAAGGCAGGGAAGACGAAGCAGGTACTGTTTGAAACCAACATGGGGAGTGCAGTCTATACGACACCCGTTGCTGAAAATGGTGTGCTTTACATCGTAACCCGTAATACGCTTATTGCGATAGAAGAAAAGAAATGAACCTATCCCGAAAAATTGCTGAAAGCCGAAAGTCACTCGATGCGCACGTCCGGGAAATCGTCAAATGGCACTTTAGCCCGAAGACCGGCTGCCCGTTCTGGCTGGAGTACGCAAAAAACCTCGATTTCGACCCGCGTAAGGAAATTGGAGGGTATGCCGACCTCAAATACCTCGGACATTTCGAGGACGAATGGCTCCGCGGTGGACCTGTCCGGCGTTGGGTCCCGAAGGCTTACGCCAATGAACCGATTTATGTCTTTGAAACAGGTGGTTCGACAGGCGTGCCTAAGTCGCGAATTAGTATTCGTGATTTTCATATCGATTATGAAATATTCAGTGAATCGCTTTCCGATGAAGGGTTTCCGCCCGATAGCGATTGGCTCATGTTGGGTCCGACGGGACCGCGACGCTTACGACTCGCTGTTGAGCACCTCGCTCAGCATCGCGGCGGTATCTGTTTCCATGTGGACCTTGATCCGCGTTGGGTGAATCAACTCGTACGTTACGGGAAAAATGAGGAGTTGGACTCGTATAAAAACCATGTGATTGGACAGGCACTCAATGTGTTGCGCGCCCATGAAAACGTCCAATGTCTCTTCACCACACCGAAACTGTTAGAGGCGTTGTGTGAAAAAATTTCCTTGTCGAAGGTCGGTATTAAAGGGATCTTTTGTGGCGGCACCGAGATGGATGCACAATTCCACCGTTTTGCCCGCGAGGAACTCGTCCCCGGTATCGATTTTATCCCGACCTACGGCAATACACTGATGGGATTAGCCGCCTGTAAACCCTTCAATCCGGCAGATAATTATGCTATTATCTATTATCCACCGCAACCGCGTGCTGTTATTGAGTTGGTTAACCCAGAAGATCCAGGAGAACTTGTTGATTACGGTGAAACTGGACGTGTTATGCTCACAACCCTGACGAAAGAATTTTTCATGCCCCGTTTTCTGGAACGTGACGAAGCCGAACGCGCCGAACCGATTCCAGAATACCCTTGGGACGGCGTTGAAAACCTCCGTCTGCTCACGGAACTCCAGGAAAGCGTCGTCGTAGGTGTTTATTAGTCCTTTTTAGCAAGGCATAACGCACATCCGAGAAAACTGCAAGTCTACCAGACGCAAAACGGGAGAGAACCTTTCACCGAATGGTTGAGATCAATTCGAGATCGAAGGACACGAACGAGAATTCAAGAACGACTTGAGCGGCTTGAAATTGGAAATGTTGGTGATTGCCAGTCTATAGGTGGGGGTGTATATGAGTTGCGTCTCCAGTTTGGTCCAGGCTATCGCATCTATTTTGGTGAAGTTGATAACACTATCGTTCTTTTACTCTGTGGTGGCGATAAGTCATCGCAGACGCAAGATATTGAGCGCGCGAAAACCTATTGGCTGGAATACAAGGAGACACACCAATGAGAAGATATCGGACTTGGCACGAGGTTTTGGTCGAGCAACTTGCGGATCCGGAAGAGGCACTTGATTATCTCCAATTTGCATTAGAGGGGTACCAAAAGGATGGCGATGCGCCCTTCTTTCTACGGGCACTTCGGACTGTTGTTGAGGCGCAAGGTCAAATTGTGGGGCTTTCCAAGAAAACTGGCATTGCCCCAGAAGCTCTTTCAAAAATCCTGTCCAGTGATGAACCACCACGGATTGACACACTCGTCACCATCCTCAATGCCTTTGGGTGGCAGTTCTCAATTGAGCCCTGCGCGAGCGCGAAGCTGGCAACGGAACATCAGCGCAGAGACACAGTCGTTCTACACACAGCAATGGAAAAGGGAACGGAGCAAGGACCAGAGCCACAACCCTCTTGATTTGGGCAGAATGAATTTCTTTCAAATAATCTTCGTACAGGGCAGATACCCCAATGTTTGAAGTCACTAAAGTCACCTTTAGCACAAGTGTGTACCCACTAAAAAGGAGTTGAACATGATAACGAAAATTGAGAAAGCCTTCAGGTCACCCTACTCGGTGCCGAACGGTTTACAGGTCACAGACGACGGTTTGTGGATCGTTGACCAGATTACCGACAGAGTCGCGTTGGTCGAAATTACATCGGATCCAGACTATGTCGTGCCGAAACTCATCCGCGATATTCCGAGCGAATCCTCCAACACAAGCGGTATGACGTATGGTGATGGCGCACTCTGGTTAGCCGCAAATGGTACTGGAGAACGCTGGCGTCCTCTCCGGGACACAGATGCCGAGACAGGTGAGGTTTTCAAAGTGGACCCCGCTACCGGCGAAACCCTTGGGCGCTACCCTATACCCGATGGTGGCGGCACACACGGTATCGAATATGACCACTACGATGAAGGACATCTTTGGGTCCAGACCCTCAAGGATCAGGTCACACATAAGGTCAGAATTTCGGACTGGTCTATCCAAAAGACGCTTCCGTTGCCGCATGGACGTGGACACGGCATGGTTCGTGTTGAAGATGGGCTTTGGTCGACGCATACCTCTGACAGGGTCATCGTCAAACTCGATCTTGAAGATGGTACACCGCTTGATGTAATTGAGGTTCCTGAAGACTGTCCTGAACCGCACGGGTTATCCCTCTACGGGGACGATTTCCTCTACTGCGATGCTTCGTCTGGATGGGTCGCGAAGATTACATGGTAAAATAGTTGTTAGTTATCGGTTGTCAGTTGTCGGTAACAAGAGAGGAATTTTGCTTGGGTGTTTCCCTTGTTAAACCAGACCCTCTTTAACCGAAGACCGATAACCGATAACGATTAAAAAAATGATACATATTCCGATTCTACGTGCTGGACGTTCCTACAGAAGTCTGAACACCGTCCGCGTGCCGCATATCAAAACGGGTGAGCCTTTAGTCGAGGTGAGCCAAGCCAACCGTGGATTGATAGCGAAAGACCTCGTTGACATTACGCTTCAGAAAGAAGTACTTGGACAACGTCCCGTCTCCGAATTAATCTCTATCTGTAAGGAGGCAGCGCGTCTCTTCGCAACGGAGGCACTGCCACTTGACGGAACCCTACAATCACCGACAGACTACATCCAACAGGTTTCTGGGACAACCGGTATGCCTGAAGCACTCTGCCAACAGAATCTGTTCAAGATTCAAGGCGTTTTGGAAAACATAGATACCGTTTTGGATGGACTCACCCGCGGACTTGATTTGGAGGTACTTGACACTGGGTGGGGAACCCAAAACGGACGTACCTTGAGTTACGTCTGCGAAACGGATTCGTTGGGTGCAGTGTTACCGAGCAATTCGCCGGGTGTGCATTCTTTGTGGGTGCCAGCTATCCCTTTGAAAGTCCCGCTCGTCTTGAAACCCGGACGCGAGGAACCGTGGACGCCATATCGGGTAGCACAAGCGTTTATCGCGGCGGGTGCTCCGGCAGAGGCGTTCAGTTTCTACCCGACCGATTACGCCGGTGCCAACGAAATCCTCGTTCGATGTGGACGTTCTATGCTTTTCGGTGGTGGTTCAACTGTCGCACCGTGGGTGAACACGCCTCGCGTCGAAATCCACGGACCCGGACGTAGCAAAGTCATCATCCACGAAGAGGCGCAGAACAATTGGGAACAATATCTCGATCTCATCGTGGAATCGGTTGCTAAAAACGGTGGTAGATCCTGTATTAACGCCTCTGGTGTGTGGGTAACGGCGCATGGACGAGAAATTGCCGAAGCATTAGCTGAACGCTTGGCACGCATCGAACCGAAACCGTTGGATCACCCGGAAGCGGGGATCGCCGCGTGGGCGAACCCAAAATCTGCCCACGGCATCTCGTCGTTGATTGATCGCCACCTCAAAGAGCCCGGTGCAACGGAACTGACAACGGGGGACCGAGTCGTCGAATTGGAGGGTTGTACCTTCCTCAGACCCACGGTCATCTGGTGCGACGATGCGGAACACCCCTTAGCAAACATAGAATTCCCGTTCCCATTTGTGAGTGTTGTGGAAGTACCACCGACGCAGTTAGTCGAGGCTATCGGTGCGACGCTGGTTGCCACAGCGATCACAGAAGATACAGCACTCACGCGAGATCTTATAACGACGCCACTCGTTGATCGGCTGAATTTAGGGGCGATTCCAACGAATCAGATCTCTTGGGATAGTCCCCACGAGGGGAATCTGTTCGAGCACCTCTATCGGCAGCGCGCGTTTCAGCGTGGATAACATCCTGAAAAATTTGACTTTTTAAAACGTTGGTATCGTAGTTATGACCGATAACCCGAATGTCATTCTCATCTATGGCGACGACCTCGGACGTGGGATGCTGAGTTGCTATGGACAGCGGCATTTCGAGACACCCAATATCGACCGTCTTGCACATGAGGGGATGCGGTTCAACCATGCCTACGGTTGTGCGTTTTGTGCCCCATCCCGTGCCAGTATGCTGACAGGTCTCCACGATTGCCACGATGGGACATGGAGCTATACCCAAGGCGGGTTGTATGACAGGCTGAGTGCTCGTGAGCTAACGCTGAGTCAAGTTACAGAGTTGGTTCATACAACTGGACTCCAAGCAGGTCCCGACGATGTCTTTTTAGCACAGATCGCTGAGGAGGCAGGTTACACCACAGGACAGATCGGGAAACTTGAATGGGGTTTTGCGACAACAGGCGCGCGCATCCGTCGCCACGGCTGGCAGTATCATTACGGTTACTATGACCATGCGCGTTGCCACGGCTTTTATCCGCCTTTCCTCTTTGAGGACGGACAGGTGACGAGCATTCGAGGCAATACGCATGCCGACTGCGGGGTGAATCTCGATTGGGAATCTGAGGAGAATGCGGCACGTCGTGCGAATCGTCAGGGAAAAGCCGTATATTCTCAGGACATTTTCAACGAGAAAATTGTTGAGTTCCTTCGCACCCATCGGGACGAACCTTTCTTTCTCTATCATCCCTCGCAGTTGCCACATGGACCGATTGCCATTCCTGACATCCATCCAGCGGTGAAACAGTCTTCCGAATTGACGACGTTTGAAAAAGAATACGCCTCCATGATCCTAAAACTGGATGAGACAGTCGGAGTCATCTTGGACGAGATCGAACGCCTCGGCATTGATGATCGGACGGTAATTGTTTTCTGCTCTGATAATGGACACGAGGTGTATGCCAAGGAAGAGGGACGCACCTCTGGTCGGACGAAGAATTTAGAAGGCGAACCCTTCGATGAAATCACAACGAAATTCTATTCGGAGACGGGGGGCGATGTATTCAACGGGAACGACGGTATGGGTGGTTTAAAATTTTCAAGTTGGGAAGGCGGCACGCGGATCCCTTACATTGTTCGCTACCCGGGGAGGATTACACCCAACCGTGTGTCGGACTACATGCTCACAAATTACGATTTGATGCCAACCTTCACCGATCTTATCGGTGTGGAATTGCCACAAGGTAAAGATGGCGTATCGTTCTTACCGACTTTGCTTGAACAGCCCGATATTCAGCAGCACCGAGAGTGGGTTATATATGCCTCTCGACTGGGTCCAGCGTTGGTAACCACCGATGGTTGGAAATTACGGTATATCAATAGCACGGACAGTTTCCAATTGTATCATCTCCCGCACGACTACCGTGAGGAGCACGACGTTTCAGCAGATCATCCTGATCTCGTTACCCGGCTTAGCCGATGGATGCGCAACGCTTGTGATGGCGATTACCGAAATGGTACGCCTCAGGCACATTTCGCGGCGTATCCAGATTTTTGATGTATGCCCCCGGACTGTGCCCCGCTGTGCTTGCGTGATCCATCAAACTCACCTGACCGAACCGCAAGGAAAAATTAAAAAATGCTTATTGTTGATGCACATCTCGATTTGTCAATGAACGCGTTACAAGGCAACCGGGACTTACTGAGTTCCGCCTATACGATTCGGACCCAAGAGGTTGGAACGCCCGGTAAAGGACGTACTGAAGGCACTGTCGCTTTTCCAGAGATGCGTCAAGGGCGAATTGCGCTGAGTTTCGTCACGCTATTTGCTCGCTCAACTGGCAGCCCCTCCCCGCATTCTGATTTCGCTTCGCCTGCCCAATCCTACGGCATCGCCCAAGGTCAATTGGCTTACTATCACGCTTTAGAAAGGTTGGGATACGTTCGCATCATCACGAACCGAGAACAATTAGACAGCCATATCAACGCTTGGCAGACTTGGGAGAGCACGGCGATAGGTAACGCAAGCGATTACGATAATGCACCACCGCTGGGATTTGTAATTAGTATGGAAGGTGCCGATCCGATTCTGACACCAACGCAATTAGAGGCTTGGGTTGATGGCGGCTTACGACTCATTGGGCTGACGCACTACGGTCCCGGACGCTACGCCGGTGGAACAGGCACAGAGGTGGGGTTAACCGAACTGGGGCGTCCGCTGCTCGCTGAGATGGAACGTTTGGGGGTTATTCTCGATCTCACGCACTGCTCCGATCAGGCGTTCTGGCAGGCACTCGAACGCTACAACGGCTTAGTCCTTGCCAGTCATAACAACTGTCGGACACTGGTTCCCCATCAGCGTCAGTTCAGCGATGAACAGTTGCGTGCGATTTTTGAACGGGATGGGGTTATCGGTGCCGCTTTCGATGCGTGGATGCTCCAACCCGGTTGGATTTCTGGCGAAAGTTCCAACGATAGTGTTACCTTGAACAACGTCGTTGACCATATTGACTATGTCTGTCAATTAGCGGGCAACAGTCGTCATGCCGCTATCGGTACGGATTTGGATGGCGGTTATGGTCGTGAGCAGTCCCCCAGTGATTTGGACACCATTGCTGATCTACAGAAACTAACGGGTTTGTTGGAGGCTCGCGGTTATAGCGCTGATGATATTGCTGCTATCATGCACGGCAACTGGCTTCGCTTCCTGCACAACGCATGGGGATAGAAAAACTCACTGAATTCGTTCTATTAGACCTGATGCAAGTTGCAACTTACAAGATTTTAAGCATGCAGAGACGGTTTTTATTAAAAGGGGTTGATTCTTCGTGGGATTTTGTAGCGCAAACTTTTAGTTTGCGTCCCCGCGGACACAATCTAAAAGATTATGCTACAAAGATGTCTAAAAAAACGGAAACTAAATAGCCCTGACATTGGAATCTTGCCACTTGAAACAAAAACAGAAATCTGCTATGATGTCACTTCCCGAAAAGATACCGACTTTTCTGTTTCTTGGCACTAAAATGCGTAAAATCGCCTAAACGTGGTATCGGAATAATAGAGGAAAACTTATGCAAATTAACATCCAAACGAAAAGCTTTACACTATTGGAGGTTCAAGGGAGAGTCGTCGGGCAAGATGCGTTGGTACTCAAAACTATGCTTGAGGAACATATCCAAGAACTTGAGGCGCAAGGTGGAGCACCGACACTGATTTTTAATATGGCAGGTGCCCAGACAATGGATAGTGCAGGCTTAGGGGTCCTTATCACTACCAGCACCCAAGTCCGTCAGAACGGCGGACGTACCGCGCTCGTTAACGTCAATAAAGGTATTAGACGCATGATAATTCGGACGAACTTGGGTTCGCTTTTCGACTTTCCGAAGAACCTCGCGGAAGCAATCGCCAGTAGTTTATAATTTGTGGGAGTAAGTAGAAGGTTTTAATTTATTGCGCATGGACGGTTCTTCATTTTGGCTTGTACTGTTTTAACGAGACCGCAGCCCGCAACAACGGCGCGGGCAACTCGAACA
Source organism: Candidatus Poribacteria bacterium (assembly GCA_965208635.1). Classification (GTDB taxonomy): domain Bacteria; phylum Poribacteria; class WGA-4E; order WGA-4E; family WGA-3G; genus WGA-3G. Next base: position 347,382 of record OZ242349.1, on the reverse strand, counting down.
CAAAAATCGACAAAGCACAAACATCGTTACTTATCCGCAAGGTAAAATTAAAAATCTTTATACCCTGTCCTATCCGTGTTCCCACCATATTTCAGCGCATAAATCAGCAGATTTGACATAAACCGATAGACATCCGTGGAACGTCGGAGTCGTAACATCGTGCGACTCTCAATCTCTGCGGTTTCCATCGCGCACAGGTAATCCTTGCGGTTGTAAATCACTGCTAACCGGTCGTCAATGATAATCCCTTTCTGGTAACGAAACTGCGTAGGTTGTGCGTTGTTCTCGTTTCCCCAGAACACATCGCCGCCTGTGGGGGGTTTCGACAGGTTGTAATGGATGCTATACAACTCGTGCTCGTGGGGAAGAATCTCAAGCGGATACTCTGGAAAAATCTGTTTGAGTTCATCAGCGACAATATGAGCGAAAAGTCCATTGAAACCGCAGTCATCGAAAAACAGCATCCCCCCCTTTTCAACGATGTATTTCCGAAGTGCGGCGCGTTCTGCTGGTGTGAAACCCGTTTGCAACGGACCGTCTTTCGCAAGTCCTCGCCCGACGGTAATATCTTTATCGTGCCCTGTCATAATGATGAGCGGAGCATCCATAATCTGTGGATCGGTGATCCGTAGCGCACCGCCAGCGAAATCCATATCCGCCCGAATCGGGGTCTGTTCCTCCAACCACTTGATGAGCGCAGGAATAGCGGTCGGATCCTGCCACCAATCCGAAAGCGAATGTTTAAGTCGAATTAAGCGAATATGCCCCCGAATCTCAGTTCCTGTCCCTTCAAGGATACCCCCCAATTTCTCTTTCGGTATCTTCACGAGGTCCCGAAAGGCAGTATCGAATCCATCTCCCAAACCGCTTGTCGGTAAGGATCCATCCAGAAATTCTGAGAGTCCCGTTTGAGTCGTGCCGGTTCCCCTACTCCGGACAGCAGAAGAGGCACCTTTTTCAATTACAAGTGCCTCTTCGTTGAGAGTAACAGATGAATGTACCGAGGAAGTGTCAGGGGGTTCACTATTCGGTAGTGTAGGTGCCGCTGCAACTTCCGTAGGATTCAGCATATCGGTTTCAACATCCAACGGTGGTAAGTGTTGGGCAACCTTCGTTTGGCTTCTCGAAAGTTGGTTTATCTGCGATGTCTGTGTCGGTATGCGGGTTTCCGTAGAGGTTTCCCTTAACAGGGGCGTATTCGAGACAACACGTCGGGTTGGTCGGATTTCTATATCCGTCTTTAAAGGATTGAGTGTAACGATTGTTGCCTCAAACGCGTCTTTGTTCAGTTCTCTGTGTCCTGAAAACAGCAACGCCGCAATTATGGCAAAAAGCAGATGCAACCCGATTGAAGCGATGGCTGCGTGACGTTTGTATCGCAAGTTTCGGTTCGCAAGCTGCACCGAAAAATGTCTCTGTTTCATGTGTTTATAGCAGGCAGCGGTCAGGAGTTTTTGCTTGGGTGTTTCCTCAATTTCTTCAATTTCCCCAGATTTTTTCCAAAAAAAATCCTTTCAGTTGCTTCGCAGTGTGAATCATCGGTTAAGAGGGTGTCGTTTAATAAAAATCTCTTGTAACCAACAACCGACAACCGATAACTATTCTCAGAGATGCCGTTGAATCTGCTGATAACTCTGCGCATCTAACTTCCGATAATCCGGAATATCGTATCGGTTCCCGCGGACATCCGTCACAAACAGTCGGGCAGGCGGGACCTGCTTGATGTTCTGATTCAACCCGCGCACTGAGAACGTTACACGTCCGCGCTCCGTTTTAACTTCCCATTCATGGATGCCGAATTGCTCTTTCACCCGATAAACCTTCTGGATCGTCGGCGTGAAATACCGTTTATCCAACTCTTCTTGCAGGATTTTCTGGCTCTCCTGCGTGAGTTCCGATGGGTTCACGAGGATCCCGATTTCAGTATCCTCATCCGCGGCAAGCGAGATATAACTATCCGGGTTACTGAGTGGCATGAGCCTTCGGATGACTACGCGTAGATGGCAGGCTTCATCCCGAATTTCGAGCCGCACCGTTCCGACCTCAGAACGCGTAAACGTAAGTTTCGATGCGTCCAGATAGCGCGGCGTGAAGTCATCTGATTCAGGTGGCACCGGATTCGCTGTGGGTGCCGCGGCGAGAGCAGCTTGTTTTTCTATGTTTTCGTTCTGCATATCTACCCCTCTACTACTTGCACTGCTGCGCGAACATTGGCGGCTTCGCGCTGGGTTTCTACGAGTTTGTAATAGATACCCTTTTGCTCCATGAGTTCCTCATGAGAGCCGCACTCAACCCCTTTTCCTTTTTCAATCACGAAAAGCCGATCGGCATTTCGAAGGGTCGAGAGCCGGTGGGCAATCGCGAACGTCGTCCGGTTCTGCACAAGCCTGTCAATCGCTTGCTGGATTTTCTTTTCAGTTTCCACATCTACGGATGACGTGGCTTCATCGAGGATCAGGATCCGAGGGTTGTGCAAGATCGCCCGTGCGATAGAGATGCGTTGTCGTTCGCCCCCAGACAGCCGTCCACCACGTTCACCCACTTCAGTATCGTAACCATCAGGGAACTTGACGATGAATTCATGGGCGTTTGCCGCCTTCGCCGCTGTGATAATATCTTCCATAGTCGCATCGGGATGCGCATAGGCGATGTTTTCGGCGATCGTCCCACTGAACAGGTACGGTTCTTGTAACACGACACCGATCTGTCTGCGTAAGTCCTTGAGATCAATCTCCTTGATGTCTTCGCCATCGATCTCTAAACGCCCGGAGTCCGGCGTATAAAACCGACAGATCAAATTGATAAGCGTCGATTTCCCTGCACCCGAATGCCCAACGAGTCCAATCATCTCTCCCGGTTTCACGTGGAGGGTGATGTCCCGAAGCACCGGTTTGTGCGAATCGTAACCGAACGTCATATTGTGGAATTTGACTTCTCCGGTGATATTTGGCATTGTTTTGAGGTTGCCATCGTCCAACTGTTCCGGTTGTGAGTCGATGACCTCAAAAAGCCGTTCCGCCGCTGTCATCGAACGGGAAGCCCAGTTAATCAGTGGGCTGATATAGCGCAACGGTTCATAGAACATTCCGAGGTATGCGTGGAAAGCCACCAAGGTCCCGAAGGTCATTGTCCCACCGATAATGTTGAGACCCCCAACGTACCATACGATGAGCGTTCCCAACTGGACAGCGAACATCAGCGGTGGATAGTAGGTTGCCCAGATCATCTCAGCATGCGTTTCGTAGTCTCGTGCGTCTACATTCGCATCGGCGAACCGGTTAACTTCACTCCGTTGTTGTCCGAAGGCACGAACAACCCGAATACCGGATACCGAATCGTTGACAACATCGAATAATTTTGAGCGACGCCGCCACGCGCGGTGCCAAAGGCTTCGCACCTTTTTCCAGAACCAACCTGCTCCAAAGACGATTATCGGAATCGGGATTAAGATGAAGCATGCCAGTTTCCAGTTCATCAGGAAAAGCACCCCACCAATCCCGAAAAAGAGCAACAGTTCTACCGCGAGAAACGAGAGACCCTCTAACATGAAATCCTGGAGTCGTTCACTATCCTCTGTGATATGCGAGATGACCGTTCCGGTTTTCCGTTTGTCAAAAAATCGGATTGATAAGTTATGCAAGTGTTGATAAACATGCGCTCGGATGTTCGCCGCGACGCGGAAGGTCAGCCAAGCCCCCAAACGTAACCGAAAAATTGTGAAAATTTCACGGATGATTTGTATGCCTAATAGGGTGCCTACAGCAATCGACAAAGCCAATGCTGCCGATGGAATGTCGCGGAAAATAGAGCTTAACCATGTTCTCGATGCTTCCGAGGCAGCGGTATCGACATCACTCGGCATCAGGATATCGTCAATCATGATGCGAGAGAAATATGGCGGTGCTAAGGAGATGAGGGTTCCAAGAATCACGAAGAGCATGAAGAGGGTTGCCCTGCCGCGATAGGGTCGTATGTAGGACAAAATCCTTAACATTACCTTGTGTTTTTTCGTACATGCCGGGCAAGGCGAAAACTCATCTGGCAACGGTAAATCGCAGGACTGACAGAATTGTTCCTCCGGTTTGTAATCCCATATCGGTGCCTCCTCCCGTTTGCCGTCACGAAACTCGATTTCGTCACCGATGAATCGAGCAACAAATCCGAACTTCGCCGCGCAGCCGTTGGAGTACTGAATGAGATCGACCGTCCCATCTTCGGTTTCCAACACTAAGATTCCAGCATCTACGACGATCTCGGCACGGATGCCAAGCACACTCTTATATGGGATATAGTGAGGGACTTCGCCTTCGCCTGTCACGGTGAAGATCGCGGCGTCCGTTAGCACAAACCATTCTTCACCGTAGTTGCCGGTTGAACTCACATCGCTTTGCACAGCAAATCGGATCTGTTCTGGACGGATGTCTAATTTTTTTAGTGTTTCTTCAACTAAATTGGGTATCGGGTCGAGCGTACCCGTTGGTGTCTCTGCAGTTTCCATTCCTTATATTATACCTCCGTCTTCACTTTCCAGGTGTACGTTGGTCTGGATACTTCCACGGGTCTTTGCGGTCAATAGACTTCCAACGTGTTGAATCGACGCGTTGGACGACATATATCTTTTGACCACACCGGCATCGTATGTCGTGGACATGCCCATTTGAGCATGCCTTTTTCTCAACAAAGTCAATGCTCTCTTGGTGGACGCGATAGCCGCGTCTGCATGAATAACAGACTAAGTACATGGGGTATATCTCCATCTGTTTTATGTTTAAATGTCGGTGGCTCTTAATGCCGTGGCATTTGGCGGTTGCGCGGAAAAAACAACTTATATGAACGGTATTTCGTTCACTCGTTCCTTTTAACCCATTTCGGTGGAAACAATTCAGATTTTTAATCTATTAAATCTGGGCACCGTTCCACTATATTTCACGGTGGTTTCTGGTAGAGTCGAATGCACACACGGAGGTAACGTTTTAAAATCGCCTTAAACGGCAATGGAATGTTTCTCTAAAACTGCCTCGTTCAATTCAATACCGAGTCCCGGTTTCGTTGACGGAATGATGTACCCATCTTCCCACTGCAACGGCTCCTTGAGGATATCGGCGTGGAAGCCGTCCCATGTATGAATGCCCTCTTGAATCAGGAAATTCGGGCTACAGACATCTAACTGGATATTCGCAGCACCTCCGATCGGACCTCCATACAGATGCGGTGCTATTTGGGCGTAATGTGCCTCGCCCATTGATGCGATCTTTTTCGCTTCAAGGATACCCCCTGTGATTGTCAAATCCATCTGCAGGATGGATGCCGCTTGCTGTTCCAGCAGATCCACGAACTCATATTTCGTCAACAACCGTTCTCCCGTGGCAATCGGGATACTCGTGGACTGTGCAACGCGTGCCATTTCTTTGATGTTCTCTGGGGGTAACGGTTCCTCGAACCAGAGCGGGTCATAAGGCTCGACGCGTTTCGCGAAACGGATTGCGCTGTTTGTGTTGAACTGTCCATGCGTGCCAATCAGAATATCACACCGATCGCCGACAGCATCTCGGATGCCTCGGATGACGCTCTCTGCGTAGTCGAGCGTTTCCAACCGATCCGCGGTGCTCGGATCGACTGGGTCAAACTTGACAGCGGTAAACCCTTTTTCGACGTAAGAGAGTGCGAGTTCCCCCGTTTTTTCTGGAGAGTCGCCGCGTCGCCATTGCAACAGATACGAGTAGGCACGCAGTTTCTCGTGGAACATACCCCCTAACAGATTGTAAATCGGTTGGTTCAGTGCTTTTCCAACGATGTCCCAACACGCCATCTCAATCGCACTCATCGCTGGACTCGTCAGCGGTCCTGAATGCCGGACACACGGTCCCTCGTAAAGGGTGGACCAGATCCTTTCAATCCGAAACGGATCTACACCCATCAGGTAGCGTTCTCCCCAGTCTTTGATGAGTTCGATAACGACGTGGTTCAATTGTGTATGATAGGTACATTCGCCTACACCTTCGATGCCGTCATCGGTTATCAGTTTGACGAAAATCCAACGCCTGCCGCCCCAATGTGGCGGTGGTACATCAACGAGATACGTTTTCACATCAACAATCTTCATTTTTTAAACTTTCCTTGCGGTTCGTTGAGGGTGGGTTTGTGGTTTGACACCCTTTCCGTAGAGCCGTCTTCCACTTCGTTACAGACTACAACTTTGGTGCTAATTTTAAGTTAGCCACTCCAAAACCATTTTAAACTTTCCTTGCGGTTCGTTACGGATTCCACCAATAGGTTACTTTGCCAACCAAGGTGGTATCCAGCAATCCCGATGTTATACTGTCTGTCCCATACGTCTGATTGAAAACAAAATAGAAATCACTACCGGGGCTGTAGATGTAATTGATTAAGAAGTTCGTGGTAACCAGATTCCGATCACTGTTCCATTGTACAAAAAGTTTCGTGAAGAGGTCGGTGGAAAAGGAATAACCGATACGTCCTCCGAAGACGTTTGTATCGAAGGAGGTCGTTTCATCAGGAGCATTCTGTTTTGGCAGTGTGACGCGGTTAAACTCGTATCTCGGTTCAAAACTGAAGCGTCCAGTGAACCGAAGATCGAGACGGATGTCAAATCCTCGGCGGGTGCCGTTATAGAAATCTCCAACATTGAACCCAAAGCGACCGTTGAAGACCTGACCTTGAGCGTTGAACATGAGGTTGTAGTTATTGTAACTGTATTTCCCTCTCGGAATGGTAACTCCTTCTCGAATCTCAAAGTCCTCGGTAAGGTTCTCAAAATTTCGGTAGATTCGCAGGCCGCCAAATCCGTTCGTTTCCAGTTCAAGCCACGTGCTCCAGATAAAGGTTCGCGTTTCTAACTGATTGTCTGAATTGAGAATAATGTCAATCTCCGGTCCAGTCCACAACCGACGCAACCCGTTCCAATGGAGATAAGGCGTGGCTCGCAACTCGCCCCGCAACCATCGGCTGCCTGTCCGATAGACGTAACCGACTTCGGGATTGAAATCGTCCCCGATATCCGTATAGGAAGCGTTCACGCGTGCGATTTCGCTCTGCCAGTTTCCGCCGAAGTAAAGCGCGTTCGGATTTTCGCTTGGCAAAACACTGTTCCCTGGGGAAGCTTGCTTGCTGAGTTCGCGCGTTTCAAAGGTGCGTGCCCAGAGTCCTCGGAAATTCATCTCATCGGTGGGACGATAAATGAAATCGACGCCAGTCGCTCGGTTATAGGCATCGAGACCCTGTTTATTGATAGCAATCATGCCGAGGCTCGACCCTGTGAATAAATCACGCTTGATGCGCAACACGGAGTAGTTCGTCCTGTTAGCATCGACTGCGTCCAAACTTTCCGTAGCGTCTGCTGCATACTTATCTGTGTGAACGTTCAGCACCCCCACGCCGAAGTCTCCCACTTTACCCGTAAGCTTCCCGCCAGCCATTATCGGGATGGCGTGTCCTGCTTCAATACCGATGCGACGGCTATAGAAAAGCAGGAGCGGTGGTGGTGCATTGAAACTCGTACGTGGGATACCAAAATCGAATAAGCCCGCACCTTCCAAAAAGAATTGGCGTTTCTCAGGAAAAAAGAGGCTGAACCGTGTCAAATTCGTTTCTTCTCGATCTGCCTCAACCTGCGCGAAATCTGTATTGACCGTAAGATCCGCGGTTAGATTAGAAGTGACGCTCACCTTCATGTCTCCGCCGAAATCAAGCACACCGACTGTCCCATCAGTCTCTGTCCGAGCGACACCGGGGAGGAGATACGGTAGAAACTCTATGTTCCGGCGTTGTGAGATCCCGGATAAACCGGTGAGGGTCCCAAGGTGCGTTGTCCGATAGCGTGCCAGGTACGTATAGGCAGGTGGCACAGGTGCCCATGTACCTTCCTCTTGGTTTTTTTGAATTGTGCGTCCAAGGTTCAAACCCCATGTTGACGTTTCTTCTTTCTTGAATCTCAGCTGACTGAACGGAATCGCGATTTCTGTCGTCCAGTTATCGCCATTAATTTTTGCCTGACTGTCCCAAACCGCATTCCAGTTCTCGTTTCGGCTGTCGCCGCTGTCCATGAGGGCGACATCTTCGCGCGCACCGATCGGATTGACTCGGAAGAAGAAACCACTCCGCCGGTCGTTATAGGTATCCAGCAGCACAAAGACGTTGTCTTGGTCCCACAGCATTGTATCGCGGCGCATCTTATTGGCAACAATCTTCGCGCGCTCAGGTTCGCTACAGACGAAACCGAAATAGATGTGTCTGTCATCGTAAAGGATGCGAACCTCTGTTGACTGGGTCAGCGGTTCGCCTGCATCGGGTTCAAATTGCGTGAATTGACGGATAGGTGTTGCTTTCTGCCAATCGGGTTCTGAAAGTTCCCCGTCGATTTCGATGCTCTCATAGGTACGACTCGCCTCTGCCCGTAGTTCGTCAGTTTCGGCATGCGCGCCAACACTCATACAGAGGAGGAGTAGAATTGAAATTAATAGCCATTTACATAGATAATCCATGGTGTCCAAAATGGGAAACGTGACCTCCGTAGTTGTCTTAAACTTATTTCTATTATACCACATTCATCGAAATTTTGCATGTCTAATCTGGACGACTTCCAAACTTGTGGAAGGGATCTCCGAATCCCGATTTTTAACTGACCGCTGATAGTTGATAGCCTATTTGTAAGAATGTTTCCCTGATTCCTATCCCTCAATTGACTTCTCACTTAAACTTGTTATTCTTGGCAGTTTTGATGTATAATATATTATAAGCAATAAGATGTAGGTCTCCGATTCATAGCACTTAGTGCCTATTTTAGGAGTGGTTAAAATGGTGCTCTTTTGTCATTTTAGAAGCAGTATCAACTGATTTTTTAAGGTATTTATCCATAAAATGACAGTTTTCAGAGATCCGTTTGGATTTTTTTAAACAGGTGCTTAGGGAGATTACGTCAGAGAACAAATTGAAAAAATGTAGAACACGATTGGAGCAAACATGAGCAACGAAAGTAAGTGCCCGGTGATGCACAACTCTCAATCACGGGGCACCATAGCGAACCAACAGTGGTGGCCGAATCAGTTGAACCTGAAGATGCTTCACCAGAACCCACTGGTGTCCAATCCTATGGGTGAGGATTTCAACTACGCTGAGGCGTTCAAGACGCTCGATCTGGAAGCAGTGAAGCAGGATGTTTACAAAGTGATGACAACGTCACAAGAGTGGTGGCCCGCCGACTACGGTCACTATGGACCCCTCTTCATTCGGATGGCGTGGCACAGTGCAGGCACATACCGCATTGGCGACGGACGCGGCGGCGGTGCCTCTGGCACGCTTCGCTTTGCACCCCTCAACAGTTGGCCCGACAACGCCAGCCTTGACAAAGCCGTTCGGCTGCTCTGGCCCGTCAAGCAGAAATACGGCAAGGCACTCTCCTGGGCGGATCTGATCATCTTCGCAGGGAACTGTGCCTTGGAGTCGATGGGTTTCAAGACCCTCGGATTCGCTGGTGGACGAGAGGACGTCTGGGAGCCTGAAGAGGACATCTATTGGGGATCCGAGACCACGTGGCTGGGTGATGAACGATATACCGGCGACAGGGAACTGGAAAATCCTCTCGGTGCCGTTCAGATGGGTTTAATCTATGTGAATCCGCAGGGACCGAACGCTAACCCGGATCCCATCGCCGCAGCGAGAGACATTAAAGAGACGTTCCGTCGCATGGCAATGAATGACGAAGAGACGGTCGCACTCATCGCTGGTGGACACACATTTGGCAAAACGCATGGTGCCGCTGATGCAGATGAGTACGTCGGTCCCGAACCCGAGGGAGCCTCTATTGAGGAGCAAGGACTCGGTTGGAAGAACACTTTTGGCAGCGGCAAGGGCGTCCACACGATCACCAGCGGGTTGGAGGGTGCTTGGACTACCGCACCAACCAAGTGGGACAACAACTTCTTTGAAAACCTGTTCAACTACGACTGGGAACTGATAAAAGGTCCCGGTGGTGCGTGGCAGTGGACACCGAAGGATGAATCCGCACAGGATACCGTGCCGGACGCTCACGATCCTTCAAAGAAGCATGCGCCGATGATGCTCACGACGGATTTATCTCTGAAAGCGGATCCAGTCTATGAGAAGATTTCCAGACGGTTCTACGAGAACCCAGCGGAGTTCGCAGATGCCTTTGCGAAGGCGTGGTACAAACTGACGCACCGTGATATGGGACCCCGCACACGGTGTCTCGGTCCCTTGGTTCCTGCAGAACCGCAGTTGTGGCAAGACCCCGTCCCGGATGTTGATCATGAGTTGATTGACCAGCAAGATATTGCTGCCCTCAAGGGCAGGATCCTCGAATCAGGACTCTCCATTTCCCAACTCGTTTCGACTGCTTGGGCGTCTGCGGCAACGTTCCGCGGTACCGACAAACGCGGTGGTGCTAACGGGGCGCGCATTCGCCTCGCGCCACAGAAGGATTGGGAAGTCAACAAGCCGTCCGAATTGGCGAAAGTGATTCAGACGCTGGAAGAGATTCAAGAGGAATTTAACGGATCTCAGTCCGGTGGAAAGCGGGTTTCGCTCGCGGATTTAATCGTTCTGGCGGGTGGTGCCGCCGTTGAAGCAGCTGCGAAGAACGCTGGTATCGATGTACAGGTCCCCTTCACGCCGGGACGCACAGACGCGTTGCAGGAACAAACCGATGTGGAATCATTTGCTGTGCTTGAACCGACCGCCGACGGATTTCGCAACTACCTCGCGAATGGACATGAGGGAACAGCCGAACAATTGCTCGTGGATCGGGCACACATGCTGACGCTAACCGCTCCTGAGATGACCGTTCTCGTCGGCGGCTTGCGCGTCTTGGATACAAACGTTTGTGAGTCTGGATTCGGTATCTTCACCAAGCGACCTGAGACGTTGACGACTGATTTCTTCGTCAACCTGCTTGACATGAACACCGAGTGGTTACCTTCTTCTACATCTGAAAATGTGTTTGAGGGACACGATCGCTCGACAGGCGAAGTCAAGTGGATGGGCACCCGTGCTGATCTCGTATTCGGCTCAAGCTCCCAGCTCCGAGCCATTGCGGAGGTCTACGGGTGTGATGACGCTCAGGAAGCGTTTGTCCGTGATTTCGTAGCGGCGTGGAACAAGGTCATGAACCTCGATCGCTTTGACCTTGCCTAACCCCAACAAGGTAGAACAGTGGGCGCGTGAAACTTTCACGTTCCCACTGCCCCTATCTCCTTCTACGCTTCCATTCTTCTTGTAGGAGCGATCTCCGAATCGCGACTCCCTCCCTTGACTTTTTCCGCAGATGTGTTATCATTTCCTCATGAAAAACGATAAGAAAGCAATCTTCGGTTGGTGCATGTACGATTGGGCGAATTCAGCCTATATCACCACCGTGATCGCCGCGATATTACCGAATTATTTTGCGAAAGCCATTGTCGGCGAAGCAGGCGTGGACCTCCTCGGTATGAATGTGAGTGCGACAGCCTTGTGGGGCTATATGTTGGGAACCGCGGCGTTCTGCGTATTCCTCTTTGCCCCCGTGCTTGGGGCGATTGCCGACTTCTCTGCCGCAAAAAAACGGTTTCTTATGGGCTTTGCGTATATGGGCAGTATCTTCGCAACGATGCTCTATTTTTGCAAGTCTGGTGATGTCGGATTGACGATTGTGCTATTTCTCGGTTCTCAAATTTGCTTTGTCGGCGGTAATGTTTTCTACGATGCGTTCTTACCACAGATCGCCTCTGAAGACAAACTGGATTCCGTTTCTGCCCGCGGATATGCTTTCGGGTATGTCGGCGGCTCGCTGCAATTTACTATTGCCCTCGTACTCGTCGCCACGCAAAAGACACCGGAAGGCCAAGCAATGGCGGCACGGATCGGAATGGCGATGACAGGGATTTGGTGGGCAGGCTGGACGCTCCTGACGCTGAAATACCTAAAAGAGGAAAAAACGTCGCATCAACTGCCAGAAGCCTACCGCAATCGACCGAAAGTCTTGGCGTATCTCACTCTCGGCATCAGTCGGACGCTTTCAACCGCGAAACGGGTCGGACGCTTTAAACATCTCACACTCTTCCTTATCGCCTATATGATATATAATGACGGGATCCACACCGTTACGAGTATGGCGACAATCTACGGCACAGCGGAGTTAAAATTGACGACAGCGGAACTCATGATAACGCTCCTGTTGGTGCAAGTCGTTGCAATAGGTGGGGCATTAATCTTCAGTCGTCTTGCAAATCGCATCGGCGCGAGACGCTCTGTGATGTTTGCCTTAGTCTTATGGAGTGGGGTTGTTACCTACGGCTATTTCATCCATACCGCAACGGAGTTCTTTATTTTAGGAATGGTTGTGGGCGTTGTACTCGGTGGGACCCAGGCGTTGAGCCGCTCCTTCTATGGTGCAATGATTCCAGAGCAGGCGAGTGCGGAGTTTTACGGATTCTATTCTGTCTTTAGTAAATTCTCGTCGATTTGGGGACCGGTTACCTTCGGTTTTATTGAGCAGATCACAGGCAGTGCCCGCCTTGCGATTATTTCATTGATGATTTTCTTTATTGTGGGATTGATTCTGTTGGCATGTGTGGATGAGGAAAAGGCGAAAGTTGGTAAACTTGACTTCTGACGCAAGCGCTCAGCAGTCAGTAAAAAGGTTTTATAGTAAAGTCCGACCTCGGAAGGCGAACTGCTACGAAGCACAAGCCCAACCCTTTAGGTTTGGGTGCCTTGACTGAGACGGTTGCTCACTCAGCTAAATACAGGAGGGATCTATTTGAATTATAGGCAGAAGATTGTGATTTTGCATTGATTGGCAAGACTACGCGTCATTCTATCTGTAATTTGATGGTCGTCATTGATAATGAGGGATTCAAGGAAGATCCGAGCTTTTATTACGTATGCACACAAGGATACGATGGAAAAAGATGACTTACGAGAAAGCTTGGCTGTGATGGAGCGGGGAAACGAACTGGTAACTTGGGACGATGCTCAACTTACTCCAGCGGACGAAGCACTTCAAGAGGATATTCTCGAAAAGGTTGCTGATTCGGATATGCTTATCTACCTTGTTTCCCATGGGAGCCTTGCCTCAGAAAACTGCAATAGGGAATTAGCGGAAGCAGTAAATAGGGATATGAGGATTATTCCAGTCATCTTAGAGCATTGTGATTGGCTTAATTGTGACGCAATCAGGGGCTTTGAAGCCCTTCCAGAAAAAGGTAAACCCATTACTCAATGGGAGTATCCAGATGAAGGTTGGCAAAATGTGGTGGACGGTATCCGAAAAGCCGTTCTCAAGATGCAGACACCAATGGATGGACGGAGTGGTAAATCTAAAGAAGAACTGCAGGTTGAAGTGGCTCTCAATGCAGGCAACTCCCAACTAATACTTGGTCAATTAGACAAGGCAATAGCAGAGTACTCAGAGGCAATTAGACTCAATCCGTACCATGCCAATGCTCGTAATAACCGAGGTCTCGCTTACAAAGAAATAGGAGAGATTGACCTCGCACTAAGAGACTACGACGAAGCAATAAAACTGATGCCTGAAGATGATGCGCCTTACCTTCATCGCGGGCTGGCTTATGAGAGTAAAGGCGATTTAGACCGTGCCATCAATGACTTTACCAAAGCGATAGAACTCAATCGGAATGATGCCTTGGTTTATCGAAATCGAGGGCGTGTGAAGTCAGAACTGGATCGACATAATGAGGCGATCCTCGATTATGATAAAGCGATTGGCTTAGACCCTAATGACGCGGCTACCTACGTCAATCGAGGGCGTGTGAAGTCAAAGTTGGGGCGGTATGAAGAGGCGATCCTTGATTATGATAAAGCGATTGAATTTGCCCTTAATGATGCCTCCATCTACATTAATCGTGGAAAGGCGCAGTTCTCACTCGAACAGTATGAGAAAGCTCTCTTTGATTATGATAAGGCAATTGAAGTTGATCCTGATTCAGCACTCGCCTACATCAATCGAGGAGGTGTGAAGTCAGAACTGGGTTGGTATGAAGAGGCGATCCTTGATTGTAATAAGGCGATTGAATTAAACCCTGATTTGGATTTAGTGGGTGCCTACATCAATCGAGGTATTACACAGTTGAGGATGGAGCGTGCTGATGAGGCTAACGAGGATTTCAAAATGGCACTCCAGCTCGCAAAACGGGATGCTAATGAACAACTTGTATCAGAATTAACGAAACAGCTTGAGATACTCCAATTGCACTACGAAGAGTTACGATAAAGCCTCGAGGATAGAACGTTTTTTACGGTTAGGTTCCTCGCTTCGTCAATAGAGGGTGTTATGGTTAGAAAAAAAGGGACGACCCAGAGTCGTCCCTTACTTACGTCAGGTGATGTTGGTTACTCAGATAGTGTTGATTAATTCGTCAGCTCGAAAATAATCGGGAGTTCAAGCCGCAAACTGTTCCCCTCTTGTTCCTCAGGGAAGGGTGGATAGGGCACAGCGTTTTGGACGGCGGCGATCGCCGCATTATCCAGTGCCTTTGAGCCGGAAGAATCTGTGACCGTTGGATCCCGAATCGTGCCGTCTTTGAAAAGCGTAAATCGGACGGTTGTGCTGGAACCGTCGTCTAAATTCCGGACACGGGGTGGGAACCGTTGAACCTGTTTGATCCGGTCCCGAACCGCTTTTAAGAATGCGTTAAACGACTGTTTCGCATCCCCTAAATTGACAGAGGCGAGTTCAAGATTGCCCGCATCATTGAATTCCGTTTGTGTGAGGTTTGTTCCCATATCCATTCTTGCGACTAAGCTTGTGCTTTCAAACTTCGGCACCTCAAACTTCGGCATCGTTGTAACAATATTTGCCTGTTGGCGAGTCGCTCTAAACAGATTTTTGCCGATCCCTGTTGTGCTCGGTGCCATGACCGGGCGTGTCGAAACGTCGCTCGCCGGTAGCGTGAATCGTGCGTTGCCCACCGGAATTTTAGCACTCGTCGTAACAGCCTGTCCTTTGGGGGCTCGGACCTTAGAGAACTTCGGTTTTTGGGGTTGTCGCGTTGCACGAGGCGGCGTACGGCGTTTCGCTTGTGGTTTCTCGGCTTCCAGAACGACACTCTCTACTTTATCATTGTGCATCTCCAACACGGTTTTTTGAATAAAGTAGATAGCCCCAACGATAATCCCGATTGCGTGTAGTCCGATTGCGAAACCCCATGCGATTCGGATCGCTTTCTTTTTCCGTTGTTGGGCGGCTTCTCGGTTCTGCCGCTGAACATCGGCAATTGTCATCATATTTTTCTACTCCCATTTCTTTGTAGGGACGAGGTTCCTCGCCCGATATCCAATGCGGTGTCCTTTATTTGAAGTTTGATACAGCATTAATCTTCATAGCTCAGTAACTTATATCTACCGTTTTTAACAACTACCGAGCCGAGAATCTTCAATTCTCGTTTTTCTCCAGCGACGTTCTGTAACGTTAAAACGGTTCCACGCAAAAGTTGGAATCCGTCGTAATTCTCCAAGGGTCGATCGAAGCGGATGTCGACAAACTTCAGGTGATGCCCTCCGAAGTGAGCGATCCACTTTTTCATACCTGTATTACACTTTTTATTCAGATTTGACCAAGCAAAATCGCCTGGGAAATTATTCGGTGGACGGCTCGCTGGAAATGCGGGCCAAATCCAATTGAGATACTCCTCGCGTTGCACACGCAGGCGGTTTAACTGCTCAATATCTTTTCGATTGAGTGCGTCAACGACTGCCAGACCGAGTTGGTCTGGCGAGTCGAGACTATTATTCCAAGCCCGTTTCTCACACCCTACGAAACCGACGCAGACCAACATGAAGATTAAGAAGCTGTAAGATGCCTGAACGGTGAGTTCGCTACTTCTGCGCACTCGTGGTCCATCCTGTGGTCCAATTGTTGCTTGGGCTTACACCACCGATGAAGTTAACCTGTTCAAAGAAACCATCATTCGGAGGATTCGCGGGTGTGACTGCGTTCGCACCTGTTCCGGGTGTGAAGTTCGGTGCCGACTTATTGAAAGGTGCTGCCAAACCGGGGTCAACTTCTTTGTTCCCGTGGGAAGCGGCAAAACCGGCTTCATCGAATCCGTCGTCGTTTTTCTCATCACCGAAATTACCTTTTCCGTTTTCAAAGAAAATGCTGTTTTTTACAACCAGTTTCCCGCTATCCGCCTGCGCGTGGGTCGCCTCGTTATTGATATCGACTCCAACTTTATTGAATCCGGTAACGATGAAGTTCGCAAATGTACCAGCGGCACCTTCACGAATCAGCATCCCGTTATCGCTTTCTGGACCGGACGGATCACCGACGAGCGTCGCGTTGTAGATCGTCGCGGCGGAACGGGGTTGTGCCTCGTTATCTTTACTGCTGTTGTCAACTTCAAAGCCGTTATCGGCATCGTCGCCATACTGCTGTACGACGAGGAACTGCGCTTTCCCCGTCCAACCATCTGTCCAGTCGAAGGAATCGTCGCGGGCACCCGTAACCATGACATATTTAAGGTTGACGGTGCCACCGAACATCTCAACGCCATCGTCTTGGTTCATGTGTACTTGGACGTGATCGACAGTCGTGCCGGATCCAACGCCTTGGAAGGCGATACCGTTCAACTCGTTGTCAGGACTGAATTCGATACCTGCATACTCGACACGGACGTATTGAAGGATGCCGCTGCTGTCCGCTGGATTGTTTCCACCGAAGGCCCCTGTGTCCCCTTCACCGAAAGTTAAGCCTTGGTTCGTCGGCGCGCTACCGTTGATAATCAAGCCACCCCACTGACCGCGTGCGCGGGAACCTTCAAAGGCATCACTCGACATAACGATGGGAGCGGAGGCTGTGCCTCGCGCGATGATCTTAGAGCCTTGGGCAATGATAAGGGTGCCATTGGTTGCCTGTTCGCCGTAAATTTTGACACCCGCCTCAACGGTTAATGTCGCACCGCCTTCGACAAACACCGCACCCCGGAGGAGATAATCGTAAGCCGAAGTGAGCGTTTTATCGGCGTTCAATCTGCCTTCAAGGATGACCACTTGATGTCCGTCAATATCGATAATGGTTTCTTCGGCGACTTCTGCTTCTGCCCTGGCTTCTGTTTCTTCCTCGTCACTACCACAACCGACATAAGCGAGTGCCAATCCAACCGTGAAAATGGTCATTAGCAGGAACAGCCAATTCTGATATAAACCCCTTCTTCCTGTGGATGCAGGGGCGGACCCAATATTTAACATTAGTAACTAAGCTCCTTTTTCGTTTATTTCTATGCCCAACCAATCCTACGGACAGGCTCCGATGCTTGCGACTCGGCGGTACACATCGCCGTTAACTTTAAGTCGCTGTTGTAATTTCCTTTCCTTTAAGGATACCCGTTAATTGTTACAAAAGGATTACAGTTATATGATTTTTTTTGCACTCTGAAAAGGGAGGTCAGTTCGCTCACTTCGTTCGCTTTCGGTTATCAGTTTTCAGTTACTCGTGTGGTGGTTGCAAACGTTTTGCCTATCACAAACCACTCTTTAACTGATAACTGATAACTGACCACTGACAACCATTCTGCTACAAATCGTAGCTGACTCCAAACGAGAACGCTCTACCGAGTTTGTACGCAAGATAGGTTGCGTCTCCTATCTTGTAACGAACGTAGGGATCAATCAGATTTTTCGCTGAAACACTGAATTTGAAATAATTCGCGACCGTCCGACTGAAATTCACATCCAGTTGTCCACGCGGTTGCTCATACACATCTGGTACGCCGTGGTTACCCACTTCAGAGAGTCTACGTCCGAAAATGTTATAGGCAATCGTGCTGGAGATACCCCAGTTGGGATCTTCAAAACCGATAGAGACGTTGACGATGTAAGGACACTGTCCCTGTAATGGACGCTCGGAGGAGGTTTGAATACCGATGTCCTCCGGTAGGACCACTTGTGAGGAAATCAGTGCGGCGTTTGTATTAATTGAAAACTTGCGCAATGCCTCTGTAAGAACGCCTAAATTCTGACGCGCCTCTAACTCCAAGCCGTAGTTGTTCGCTCCTTCAGCATTTTCATAGGTAATCCGAACTTCCGCCTGCGGTTGAACGATCTGTTCGATCGGTTTCTGGAACCGTTTATAGAACGCACTCACCGCCAAAACACCACCAATCTGTGGAAAGGCTTCCCAACGGAAATCGAAATTGTCAATCTGGGTACGCTCCAATTCTGGATTTCCGAGAATTGTTCTGCCACCGACGAAGTCTGTGAACTCAAAGGGCGCGAGTTCCCGGAAATCCGGACGCGTAATTGTTCGAGATGCAGCGAGGCGTAGATTCATCCGTTCCGTGAGACGATAGGCTACGTTCAGTCCCGGCAACCAGTCAAGTGTTTTTAGATTCGCTTCAATTGCTTTTTGGGAGGCAGAGAACGGATCGTAGGTGGTAACCGTTTGATCCGAAGACTCCAATCGGACCCCGGTCATGACCTGCCATTTTGCGGTAATCGGTAGATCGAGCATCAGGTAACTTGAGTAGATATTGTGGTCTGCCAGGTAGTTATCCGTAGAGCGTGTGGATTCTCGTAACTCGAAAACACGAGGCGCGATGTTATGGGTCTGAAAGAGTATTTCGGGGGGATCGGACAGATTGACGGTAGTGTCAACTTGGTCAGAAGGCAAGAATCTAAATCTGCGTACATCAAATGTCCGCGCCCTGTCTCGTAGGAGTCCTCCGAATTTGAAGAGACCTTCGGCACCCAGCGGAATTTTCCAGTCGACACGTGCGTTATATTCATCGTCCTCAAGATCAAAGAAGAACCTGCTACCGCTATGTGTGACATCACGGAATGTGTACGTTCCATCGCCTCTGTCTTCATAGATGTTCTCACGTGTGTCAGGTTCATCGCGGGATGCACGCGAATAGGTGAGTCTCCATTCCATAGAGACATCGGGTGGTTCTGGACCCTCTTCTGAAACTTCTAATGCGGGTTCTCCAAAATTGAAGCCATGCATCCCTGCGACCTGTCCAGAGAAGAGCTGGCGTTCAACGTAGCGGAGTCGTGTGCTTCGCAAGTCGGTATTTCTATCGGCGTTAAATCCTTCCCATGTACGGGTCTCATCTTCAGCGGTATGTGTGAAAAGCGTTCTTATGCTGAGGAGATGTTGTGGAGAGAAACGAAGGCTGGCATTTATGACGCTACCCCAATCCACTTCGTTGCCACTTCGTTCAATGGTGTATGAGGTTACAGGGGAAAGCGTCTCGTTTAAACCGATGCGGAAAGCATTCCGAACTTGTGTGCCGTAACTATGGCTGTTGCCGTAAGAGAGTACACCTAAGTAGCCGAACTCTTGGTCTCCGAAAATCTTGTTGCTATTCCCAAGACTGAATTTATAGCCTTGATTGATTGGGACCTGTCGTCGTTCTGGGGACCAGACGTTAGAGAACGATTGTCCGAACTCCTGAATTTCTTGGGGGGTGAATCCTAAGGGGGTGAAACGTCCGCGCTCTCGGATCGGTAAATCAGCCGCCTGATCTTGGACGATACTGGGTAACTCACGCGAGCCATCATCGAATCCTAAAAAATCCAGACCACCGCCCGGATAGGTCAAGCCATCTGCGCCTGTCGCCTGCGTGTTAAAGCCGCTTGACATCGAGAGGGACATCGTCAATTCTTCTGGAAAGTCTTTGGTGAACACTTGGACAGAACCGCCAGCGAACCCCCCGGGTTGGTCGGGCGAGAAGGTCTTGACTGTCTGGAGGCTGGCGAGGAGACTTGCCGGAAAGATGTCCATCGGCACAACTCGACGATTCGGCTCAGGACTCGGAATCTCAACGTTATTAAGGAGTGTGTTGCTGTAGCGTTCTCCCAGCCCGCGGACAAACACGTAACGTCCGCCGACAATGCTGACACCTGTCACCCGTTTAATAGCCTCACCGGCAGATGAGGCAGGGAGGCGACTCATCTCTTCTGTGCTAATACTATCTTCAATGCGTGAACTACGCATCCGTTTTTCGAGGAGACCCCGCTCACTGGATTGGCTCAACCTCACGGGTAACTTGATCGCATCGAGTTTCACCACTTGCGGTGTGAGTTTGATTTGGAGCGGTGTCGGTGCTTCGTCCGTGCTCACTTGGAGGTCAGTAATGACAAAAGTGTTATAAAACGCGGCGTTAGCATGAATTTTATAAGTACCGATCGGCAATTCCAGCGAAAATGCCCCTGTTTCATCCGTTTTTACCTGAACTTGGGTGTCAACGACCCGAATGGATACCGCTTCTATCGGCATCTCAGTGTCGTTATCTACAACAATACCTGTTATCTTGACGACCTGTTGCGTTTCGTGGTTATCGGCACCTACTTCTCCGAGTCCGAGTCCTATACCGACCACCAGAAGCAACAGGTTCCCGATGCGAGACCAGTTCCTGAAGGGTGGAACTTGCAAGCCCATATTATCTGGAAATCCTCTCATTTTGTGCTATTATCCCTTTAGGCAAACTTAAAATCCTTTCGCGGGTGTGTAGGTCGGGCGGCTTTCCATACGCGCACGGATGGATTGATAACCCGTCCTGACTATAAAAAATTATTTATGGGGTGCGCGAATGGGACTCCGTCAACATTTCTGCTCTCAACGCTATCCCAATGGTAAAAAAATTATAATCTCCAAATGCGACAAAAATGTGTAATTTTTTTGTTAAAAAATAGAAAAATAATTTGTAGACGTTTTCAATACTGACTGCTGACTGCGAATAGCTGTTGGCTTTCCTCTTGATATTTTCTCATGTAAGCCCTATAATAATTAGAATAGGCTGTTATCGTTGGATGAAAGGTAGACTTAATGTTAGGCGAGTTGCTTCGGAAAAGCATTCATTTATCAGGATTTGTCCTGCCGGTTATCTATCTCATCTTGGATAAACCGACGATGTTAATCCTCATCGGAGTGCTGACCGGATTTGCACTTATCGTGGAATTGGTGAAGTGGCTCTCCCCGCGTTTCGGTGAGTTCTTTTTCAAAGTTTTCGCTTCCCTCCTCCGCACGCACGAGCGCAAAGGCGCAATGACAGGTGCGACATACTATCTCATCAGTGCTTTCTTGTGTATTTTCTTTTTCGCCAAGACGCTTGCGATTGTGTGTATTTTTTTTATGATATTGGGAGATCTGGCAGCGGCGTTGGTAGGTAAAAAGTGGGGTAGAACGAAACTCCTCGGCAAAAAGAGTTTGGAAGGGAGTGCCGCCTGTTTCGTTGTTTGTACTTTAATTGCTTTGGTCAAATTAAATCCTGTTATCGCCGTCATTGGGGCTTTAGTCGCTACAATCGTAGAACTCATTCCACTCCCGATTGACGATAACCTCACGGTACCGCTCGTTTCAGGCGCAGTGATGCACTTTCTAATGTGAGATGGCAGAGTAGTTGTCGGTTGTCGGTAACAAGAGGTGTTCGTTAAATGAGGGAAATCCACAGAAACACTCAAGCAAAAACACCCTCTTAACTGATAACCGTTAACCAAAAGGATTTTCGTAGACGGGGAGGTTTCCCATACGGGAAACCTCATACCGTTAATTCATCCGAATCGATAACTAATAACGATCGCGCAAGCAAAGTTAAAAAAATGGCGCATATTAAACTTGAGAATATTGTCAAACGCTACGGTGATGTTGTGGCGGTTAAGGATTTCAATCTGGAGGTTGAGGATAAGGAGTTCGTCGTTTTTCTCGGTCCTTCCGGGTGCGGTAAAACCACGACGCTTCGCCTCATCGCAGGTTTGGAAAATCCTGAAGAGGGTGATATCTTCATTGACGGACAGCGTGTCAACGATCTCTCTCCCGCCGACCGCGACATCGCTTTTGTCTTTCAATTCTATGCCCTCTACCCGCATCTGAGTGTCTACGATAACATCGCGTTTCCGCTCAAGGCGGTGAAAGTCTCGAAGTCAGAGATCGATGCCCAAGTGAAACGGGTTGCGGAAATCTTGCAAATATCTGATATGCTCAATCGGAAACCGAGCGTTCTCAGTGGTGGCGAGATGCAACGCGTCGCGCTCGGACGCGCGATGGTGCGTCAACCGAAGGTATATCTCCTTGATGAGCCTATGGCGAATTTAGATGCGAAGATTCGTGTGGACACCCGCGCCGAGATTAAGCGACTCCAACACGAAATCGGCGCAACGACTATCTTTGTAACGCATGATCAGGTTGAAGCCATGTCCCTCGCTGACAGAATTGCCGTTATCCACGAAGGGGTACTGCAGCAGATTGGCACACCGTATGAAATCTATAACAAACCGGAAAGCCTCTTTGTGGCGGGATTTATGGGGATGCCCACGATGAACCTCCTTGATGCGGAAGTAGCCGTGCAGGGTGGGGAATCCGTTCTACGGCTGAGCCACACCGATGTTTATTTTCGTCTTTCTCCAGAGCGACAAGCAAATATCACTTCAGACACCGTGAAAAATGGTTTGGTGTTCGGCATTCGTCCTGAACATATCACCGCGGTGCGTCAGTCGGGGGGAGACCAAATTTCTGCGGATGTGCATCTCGTTGAACCGCTCGGTCCCGTAAATATTCTTGACATCCGTCTCGGCACGCATTCAGAGACCCAGGATCCTATTCTGCTTCGGGTTAGGACACATCCAACATTTCAAGTTACGGTTGGCGATACTGTCTGGTTAAACTTTGACGAAGCGGAAATGCATCTCTTTGACCGAGAAACAGAACGAACCATCTGGCGGGAATAGCAGTTAGTAATCGGTGGTCAGCAGTCAGTAAAACCCCAATGTGTTAAAGCCCGAGCGGGGCGACATCTGTATCCCTGAAACTTCCGTGTATTGTCAAATGAAATAGTACGCAAACATTGACGATTTATGAGGTGATAGGACTTACGCATTTCCTCTTAACGTCCCCCTGATAAGGGGGATTTAGGGGGTTAACTCCGTAAAAATCGCGTCTTTTTTGTTTAATATGTGTTTGTCTTGACTTCTCGGACTTTTTTCAAACTGGCGTTTACAATACTAAAAATGGAGCAATAAATTAAAAAATGAAAATACCGTGTCGTTTAGCGGCTTTCGATTTGGATGGAACACTCCTCAATAGTGAACACACATTGTCAGAAAAAAACCGCGATGCGCTTCGAGCACTCGCGGCAGAAGATATTCTTGTGGTATTAGTCTCAGGGAGGATGCACCGCTCTATCAAACCTGTCAGCGATGAGATCGGGCTTGAAAACCCGATTATCTCTTACAATGGTGGGATGGTACGACACGCTACGACGGGTGAGATATATCATCATACACCTGTTCCAGCGGATTGTGCAATGGCGGTCGTCGAGGACTGTGTTGAACAGAATTTACATCTCAACTTCTGTTTGAATGACGAACTGTATGTCGCTGAACGGAACGCGTGGAGCGATCTCTACGAGGAACGAACAGGCGTTCCTGCGACACCTGTAGGTGACCTACGCGAGTTAGCCGGAGAAACCCCCACAAAATTACTCATCATCCACAGACCCGAAGCATTAAAACCACTCTTGGACAATTTTCAAACCAATTATGCGGAGAAGCTTTACGTCACGCAGACCCAGGCGGAATATATTGAATTTATGAATCCGGCAGTCGCTAAGGGACGCGCGCTAACAGCCCTCGCCAATCGATGTGACATTTCGATGGAGACAGTTGTTGCTTTTGGTGATAGTTACAATGATGAGAGTTTACTCAAGACAGCAGGTTTCGGCATAGCGATGGCAAACGCAGTGCCACCGATCCGCGCGTGTGCCGATCATATTACGACGACGAACGACGATGACGGAGTTGCAAAAGCCATTTGGGACTTGATTCTCTGAAGCATTCGATGGTGTTCCCTCATGTTTGCCCTCCTGTTGGGAGACCACTTTACGGACAATTGGCAATTATTGTCTGGCATTGAGATCGTGAAGTTTTTTGTAAGGAATATCCGCAACGAGTACGTAGGAGTTTCCTTCCTGTTTCAACGACATCTGAACGGAATTAACGGAGAACTCAAAATACTTTGCCAGAACTTCTGCTAACTCGTGATGCAACCTTGTCATAAAGCGGTCATCTACATCGAGTCTGTCTTGTGTGATGACAAGTTTCAGGCGCTGCTTAGCGATGTTACTCGACTTCCGCTTGCGCCCGAATAATTGTTTTATGCTAATGTTCATAGGAAGACTCCTTATCTATTTCTGGTGAACCAATTGACAATATTTGAAAGAAAGCCTTTCTGCTCTAAGTCAGGGATCGGGATTCGCTGTCCGGTGAGCCGACGAGCAATGCGCATATAAGCCTGGGAACCGGGGGAAGTGTCTTCGTACACTAACGGAATCCCGCGATTCGTGGACGTAATCACACCGGTGTCTTCAGGAACAATACCGATCAGGTCGATGTTGAGGATATCCAATACATCCTCTTGGTCCATCATACTGCCATTGCCTACGAGTTGCGGCGAAAAACGATTTAGGACAAGGTTGATCGGTTCAATTCCGGCGTGTTGCAGCAACCCGATAATCCGGTCGGCATCCCGAATTGCGGAGACGTCTGGTGTCGTGACAATGATGGCTTCATCAGCCCCTGCGGAAGCGTTGATGAAACCGCGCTCAATACCTGCCGGTGAGTCAATCAACACGAAATCGTGGGATGCCTTCAACTTATCACAAATCGCTTTCATCTGCTCCGGTTGGATATCGTCTTTGTTGTTTTTCTGGGAGGCTGCCAGTAGCGTTAACCCATCAACACGACGATCTTTCACGAGAGCTTTACCGAGTTCGCACTGTTTTTCGATAACATCCATTGATGTGTAAACAATCCGACTCTCAAGTCCCATCACGATATCGAGATTCCGAAGCCCGACATCTGCGTCAACAACCACGACGGTTTTACCAAGGAGTGCGAGTGCTGTTCCTAAATTAGCAGTAGAGGTTGTCTTTCCAACGCCTCCTTTTCCTGACGTTACTACGATTACTTTTCCCATAACCCGAAACCTCCTCTGTTAAAACTTAACGAATTTTTCAACAATAATTACATCTTCTACCCCGATACGCGCAATTTCTGGATAACCTCGGGGTTTTTGGTTAATGGGTCTACGACTTATGAAGTTACCGATTTGGAGTTGTACAGGCACTAAATCCATAGCGATGACCACAGCGGAAAGCCTACCATTGATGCCAGCGTGTGCATTCCCGCGTAACGCACCAAGCACAACAATATCTCCACCGGCTCGGACTTCCGCCCCCGAATTGACATCGCCGTAGATAATGAGGCTTCCCTGCGGAAAATCTTCTCCCTGTCCTGAACGAATTGTATAAGGTATAATCTTTGAAGGTTCACTATCACGAGTGTTCAGAGGCTCCGTTCTTTGCGGAAGCGCATGAGTCGTTGGCGCGGCGGCAATAGGTGGAGGTGCCTGTTCATCAAAGGCTTCAATACTCCTGACTGTCAGATTGTAGGTCTCCTGAAGCTTGGACTTTAAATACGTCATTTCCTCCTCTTTCAAGAGTGGACACTTCAGATCAATCTGCACAGATGCCCCAACTAAGGGTTGATTCATCCGGGACATTTCCTGTTGAATCGCCTCTTCAACTTCCGCTATGGACAGATGGGGCCTGATAATCAGGTGCAAACCATCTCTATATGCTCTGAGAGCCACAATAGAATTCGCCATTTTTCTACTTTCTGAATGGCTGTCGGTTATTGGCTATCGGAAACCATCGGTAAGAGGGTTTTCGGTAACAATCTACCGCGCTTTGGAATATTCCAAGTTTACGAAGATTGTACAAACCCACCTCTTTGCTGACCGCTGACGGCTTCTTTGCCATTCTTCTGACTGCTGATTGCTGATTGCTAATTTTCTGACCGCTATTCTACCAACTGTGCCAAAACGTAAGGTCCTTCGGGAATCACTGCAATTTGAGCATCTGCCCCGTATCGGGTTAGAATTTCTTCGATACCTTCCTGTGCATTTTTCAAAGGATGCACGAACAACTTTACACGTTGATGATAGGGGATTCCGTCAGTGTAGAAATAGATATCTGCCTTCCTCGCGACCTTTGCCAACTCTTCTAATTGCCACTGATCGATGACGAAGTTTGCTGGGTTGTAAAGCCCTTGCACAAATGCAGTTAAATCATCAGTTTTGAAAATCAGGTCTGTAAACGGCTTGCTCCCGATACCTTCGCTGCATGCGGCAACGAGCAAGATGCTGCCCCCCTGCTTCACAACTTCAACGGCGGTCAACAAGCCTTTAATTGCTTGATAAAACGTTGTGTCTAAAGGGTAACCCGCGCTGGAAACAACGACGGCATCTGCCGCCGCAGGTAATGTAACCTTGGCGTGTTTCTCGACAAACTGCGCGCCGACACGATGCGACTCAACCATGTCGCCTACGAAAACACCTGTGATTTGGCGGTGCTTGTCGATAGCAACGTTCACATTAAAGTCAACTCCAGCCATCAGTGCGATTTCCGTGGCTTCTAAGTGGAACGGATTTCCTTCCAAGATACCGACAGCGGATTTTGGGTGTTCCATCAGTTCGGGACCGTGCATCACCTTCATCGTCTCAATTGAGGCGATGCCCGGGCAGATAGCCTTCCTACCGCCAGAGTAACCTGCCATCAAGTGTGGTTCAATCAGTCCGGTGATAATTTTTAAATCCGCTTCAAGATAGGTTTTATCGATGTGAACAGGAGTGCCGTTCTGTGTTGTGCCTAAATATGTGTGGGCCTCTGGCTGCTGCGAGAAATGGTTGACAATGCGATACCGATCCATCAGGTCGCGTCCAACCATTATTTCGAGTTCTTCGGCGTTATTTGGACGATGGATACCAGTCGCAATGAGGATCGTAATTTTCTCGCGTGGAATGCCAGTCTGTTCGAGTGTTGCCAGTATTGGAGGGAGAATCACTTTGTTCGGCACGGGTCGAGTTATGTCAGAGATCACGATACACGCCGACTCGCGCCCTTTTGCAAGCTCAGCCAAGGGAGGTGAGGCGATAGGCTGAGCGAGCGCCGCTTGTACGGCTCTATCCCCGTCAGACAGCGGAACGCTCTCCGAGATTTCAAG
The DNA here is from genome assembly GCA_965208635.1 of Candidatus Poribacteria bacterium. GTDB lineage: Bacteria > Poribacteria > WGA-4E > WGA-4E > WGA-3G > WGA-3G. The sequence goes on along the minus strand of OZ242349.1, from coordinate 320,355 downwards.
AACCCCGGCTACATTTTTGTCGGGAATCTCAATCGGTAGTGTTCCGGTCCCGTATCTCATTTCGACTCGCATCACGAAGTTTCCCTTCAGGTTGGTTAAACAGGCTGCCTATGCTGGCGCATCACTCGGTGGAAAAACTAACCCCTGCATGTATTATACCCTTTTTTTATAAAAAATGCAAATTTTTTTATAATTGTCATAATTTGCCGATTTTGGAGCATAATTTGCGGATTACACGTAAGTTTTGATATGACAAAAACCGATTCTCTTACCGACAACTGACCACTGATCACTGACTACTATAAAGCACTTGACTTTTTTGAAGCGATATGTTAGAATCTTTGAATAACGCCAGTTCGATTAGACGTTTCGTATGTGCTAAGGGGTCGATTTTCGCGGGTCAAAAACATACGTTGTACCAAGTTGAAACTTTTGATCGGACTCATGTTATGAATGAGACTTGTATCCGACCGGTGGAATGCTCAAATCGGATTGCGGGCAAAATCTACAAATAGAACGGAGTGAGACTGGCATGCATCGCATCGAAGTTACCACCAAACCCAACGGCGCGGGACGGAATTGGCTGGAAGTTGGACATTTTGAAACAGATGCGCTCGGTCGCAGACAGTGGATCAAAAAGAACGTGCCGCATCAGGAATCAAAGTTGACCGTTGATAGGCAATACTCCGCTCGCGGTGAAACGATTGACTGGATAGTTATTATTCCTGAAAACTATCCATTTACGCTTGTCAAAGTTAATTACGACCGGCTCAACCCCATGGAACTTGAAGTGCTTTGGGATCCCGATGGAGCCGCGCCATCTCAATCCGACACTGCCCGTGAAGAGAAAATTAAGCGCATTTATGAACTCGCCGCTGGCAATGATGAACTCACCGAGTTGCTAAAAGACGTTCTCTAACCTTCACCAGCCATATCGCTCCGGTCCCCAAGGTTTCGATACCAATTCCTGTTTCGCCATTATCATCGTTTTGCTCGGTACGTCGTCGTAGAGGATAACGCCGGGTCCTACCACGCTGTAAGAGCCGATACGTCTCCCCGGCATGATAATCGCATTGACACCGGTACGCGTGTAGTCGCCCATATATGTTGCATTCGCGCCGTAAGGGGGTACTTCGTAACGTCCTTCCACTCGCATCGGTGTGTCACCGTCGTCGAAGCGGAGGGTTCCGCACACCGTCGCGGCACCTATATCGGTAGCGCAGCCGAAAACGCCAGACATCTCGCAATAGTGATAGAGATAGACCTTATCGAACAGCACCCCCGCCATCTCAGCGCCGTGTCCGATGATACACCGATTCCCGACGACAGTGCTACCGACATCGCAGTAATCGCTAATCCTACACTGATCTCCGACGAAGATATTTCCGTGTAAAATCGCACCGTTCGTTATGTTGTTGTTTGCCCCTGCGATGAGCGTTCCGTTGACAACGACGCGCGGTCCAATGACGGAATTTTTCCCCAGAACGACGTGTCCGTTGATTTCAGCGGCATCTGAGATTTTGGCACCCGCCGCAATTTGGTCTTCTGTGACCTGCGTGGCGAGGTAATCGACCCACCGGTTGTTCGCTTCCAGGACGTGCCACGGTTTATCGACATCGACGAGAAACCCCTCTGTTTGAACCGCTAACACTTCTCTGTCATCGTCCACCATGAGTTGCACGGATTGCGCAATCTCAGATTCGGGTGGCGGCATCCCACCGACTGGGACGCTTGTAACGACTCCGGGGTTCCTTAGGAGGTAAGGTGTCGCTGTGGGACCAAAGGCATAGACCCCACAGAGCCGATATGACCCCCCGCGTGGGTGTCCCTCAATGCCGGTAAGTTTTGTGACGCTATTGCCCTCTGTCTCTTTTGTGTCGATACTGCCGCAGAGCCAATCGCTTGCGTCTTCGTTGCCGAGCGGTTGCACCAGTGCCGCCGCCTCCGCGTTGTGGGTATAAAAATCCTTAATTATATTACGTAGATTATCAGGAATGGTTACAATATCTCCATAAATAACGAGATAAGGCTCATTTTCGACATATTCCAATGCGCTCAGTACAGCGCTTGCAGTGCCGTCAATTGGGTGTTGTGTAACAAACGTAACATTGGGTATATCGGCGAGTGCACCGCGCACCTGTTGGGCATAGTGCCCCACCACAACGACGATCCGATCACATCCGACTTCAATCAGATTCTCTACGACTCGTCGAACGATGGGGGTGTTAGCGATGGGGATCGTGCATTTCTGTCGGAATTCCCCGTAGGGCCACACCTTGCGTCCTAATCCTGCGGCGAGTACAATCGCCGTTTTTATCTTCATTTAAATTATTCCTAATTTCCGCCATGCGATGTGTTGATTCATAAAGTCTGCTAAAAACGCTGGATCGGGATAAGTGGTATCCAGCCGTTTCTCGTAAGGAACAACGCCAATAACAGGGATGCCTGTCAATTTCTCAATTTCGACTGGATTTGTCGCTTCGGCGAGCCCTGGGGTTTCCGGGGAGTGTCTGTTCAAAACGATACCAACGATCTGGAGTCCGAATTGCTGTGCGAACGCCACAGTTAGCAGTGTATGGTTCAGCGTTCCCAGACCTGCCTGTGCGACGATGAGTATCGGTAATTGTAATCTACTGATAAGATGCGCTACGAGAAAGTCGTCTCGGATTGGGACGGCGATGCCTCCGACGCCTTCCACTATCACAAAGTCGTATTTCTGTTGGAGTGCTGTGAAGGCGGTTTCGATGCACGGCAGGTCGATCTCTCTATTTTCTATCCTCGCCGCCACGGAGGGTGCCAACGGGTGGCGGAGATAAATCGGGTTGATCGAGGAGGGTTCATCGTCAACTTGCGCAGCGTGCTTGAGGAATTGCGCGTCAGCGGTATCGCCTGAGCTGATCGGCTTCATCACCCCGACGTTTGTCCCGGATTGTTTGAGTGAAGCGGCGAATCCACCAGCGATTACTGTCTTCCCGATTTCCGTCCCTGTGCCTGTAATAAAAATGCCTTGTTCCATGTTGTTTCTTACTATATATAAAGAGGCATTTTTCGTCAAGAAATATCTAATCTTTTCCTGTAGGAGAGATCTCCGAATCCCGACTTCTTTCTACCACGAACTGTCAGTTTGTCATCTATTGCTACCTACTGATGACCGAAGTTATCAGGTGTCAGCGGGCAGTAAAAGTCGCGAGCACAGCGCGCTCCTACAAGTTAACGATCAGTCGTCTCGTAGGTTGGGTTGAGCGTAGCGAAACCCAACGCATTCGCAGGTATGGGGTGGGATAGCAGACGTATATTTTCGTCTGAATCGCGGATTGTCTCGGATTTCACAGATGACGCTGATTGTGGGACCTGTATATATTTTAACCCAAGTTGCTACCGAATAGGTCTTGAAGGTTTGAATACAGATTTTTCAAGTGAAAACTTCTCTTTGCACCCCCGGTGAATGCCATATGGCATTCATACCGTTGATTCAGGGGTGTTATGTCTATAGAAAATGGGTCATTGGAGAAGTCGCACCCCAGAGGGGTGCTATGTGAATAGAAAACTGGCAACTTGGGTTATTTTAGTGTTTTTAGCCCCAGCGGGGCGGTATGTGTATAGAAACAGGTATGCGAAAAAAATAGAGCCCCAGCGGGGCGGCATCTGTGTATAGCATCTACAACAACGAAATATTTGCAATTAATGTTTCTTTGTGATATACTTGATATATAACTAACTTATTCTATCATAATTTATGTAAGTTGGTTAGTTGTGCCAAAGATAAATGGGGTTAATAAACCTCGCCAACAATGGTGTCCCTACCATTTATCGTATTTTGATAGTTCGCTACAATTTCTGTCCGATTTGGTAGGTGTGTAGGATATTCTCTATAAACATCTTCAGAGGTGTCAGAGTATTCAGAGTAAATCGGAGAATGAAAGCGTTGTGAATGTTTTTGAAAACCTATGCCGCGACTGATGTCGTGCGCGATTTTTAGTATATGTGTTCCCAACCCTAATCTGAAGTTTCGGGGACACATCAAGAAGGAGAAAACAGTGGCAAGCAAGAGAGATAGAATTACACTACAGGACGCGCTGAATGGACAGTTTGAAAAGTCGAGAAAACAAACTGAAGAAGCATCCACGGAATTGGTCTCCGACTTAAAAGCGTTGTTCAGTTCGCTTGAAGGTCGAGAACTTGTGGACGCGTTTATAGCCCGCATACAACGCAATGCAGCCGAGCGCGTAAACTTCTCAGATGATGCTGATTTTTATGCGATTACCGTGGAGGATTTAGATTATATCCGAAATCTCGTTAGAGATGGATTGCAGCAGTTCATTTCTTTCTTTATACGTGATGAACACCGAGAATTCGTAGTGCGCTGCCATGCACGGGGTATATCTACGACAAAGGCAGTCTCGGATTTAATCTCGAAAGATGATGCCTTGAATCGGTTGGCGTATGATGACGCACTCGGTGTGAAACGACTTCGGGATGTACTGGTTCATCGGATGTCGTATTTGAAACCCGGATCGACTCGCTGGCCCGAGGCGAAATACGGGGCAATGTGGAACGAGGAACGCACACTACATAAGCAGATGATCAGTGATATGCCACTGACATCTCCAGTGGAACGCGCGGCACTCTTGGTTAAGCATGCAGAGCGTATTAACGAAGAGTTAGGAAAAGAAAATCATACCGTGAAGGATTTGCAAATATTGACAAATTCGCTGACGAAGACGGTAGAAAGTTTGCAGAAGGTGTCAGCCGTTGAAAAACAGGTGGCAGTGGATCCGTCTGTGCCGCAGTTTATGATGGTCTTGGAGCGGTTGACGCTGGCGTTGGAAACCCCTGGGCAGCGGATCGCGCTCTCCGGTGATACCGACGCATTGATTGAAGGACTCGAACGGTTGACGCTTGCTCTGAAATCTTCGGATCACAAGGCGATTGCAGGTGAAATTGAAAACGACCCCTCGGATACTGATACGGAAGATGACGATTCCGAGTAATGCAATTCCATTCGGGTTAAACCGACTTCACTGCTGGCGAGGTTTCATGAAGTTTCAGAATTTAATTTGTGCCGTTACACGTGTGAGATTTTTAGCGGGCACAATCGAATAGAGCGTGCTATGGTCAAAATTGCGTAAGTCCTCTAACATATAAATTTTCAGAGTAAACTTCCGGGAACCTCTCAATGCAACTGTCAAGAACCCAGTCATTACATGGGGTTAGAGCCTCTTCTCAAATCCAACACTTTTCAGTTTTACTCTGAATACTCTGAAATCCCATAGTTATATCGTAGGTTGGGTTGAGCGATCGGTATCGGACGCGAATCTCTCAGGGGGTATTGAGGACGACTCATATACTTTCCGAGATAAGGGCACTAAGCGAAACCCAACGCTATTAACGAAACGTGTTCGCGGATGGAACGGGATGAGATGTTGGGTTTCACCCCGATTTTGAGGGATGTGCGTGATATAGGTTTGAAGGAGCTGAGTGGGTTGGCGTCTGCTCCCCTGAGATGTTCAACCCAACCCACGGGCATTACTACCGTCCGCTGATAACTGACGGCTGATAACGTTTTGACTTGATTTTTTCTTGCAATCTGTTAGGATTTAACCCGTTCAGAAATGCTATTACAGAGAGAAGGAAACGCATGGCGAATTATCAAGAATTGGCAAATCTGGTTTGGAATGTTGCGGACGATGTGCTGCGTGGACTTTTCAAACCGCACGAATACGGCGACATCACCCTCCCGTTTCTGGTGCTCCGCCGATTGGACTGCATCTTAGATGAGGACGGACGCAAAGAGAAAGCGATTGATACCTACAATCAGTTTAAAGACTTAGTAGAGGAAGATCAACTCCCACCGATTATTCAGAAAGCGATTGGCATCAGCTTCTACAACACCTCCCAGTACGACCTCTCCCGACTGAAAGATGACTCGAACAATATCCATCTCAACTTCGAGAACTACATCGGTGGATTCAGCAAGGATGTCCGCGACATCATCGAAAACTTCAATCTTGATCGGTTTATCGAACGACTGCACAGAAACAACCGGTTGTTCATTTTTTGCGATAAGTTCACTGAGGTTGATCTACACCCAAACGAAGTAGACAATCACACGATGGGACAGGTCTTTGAGGAACTGCTCCGCCGATTCTCGGAGATGTCCAATGAAACGAGCGGGGAACACTACACGCCGCGGGATGTTGTGCGGTTATTGGTTTCGCTGCTGTTTGCGGAACACACTGAGGGTCTGCAAGGGCAAGGAGTAATCCGTAGTATCTTCGATCCGTGCTGTGGGACGGGTGGCATGTTGACGATTGGCAAGGAATACTTCCGCGAACAGATTAACCCGGATGCCGACATACTGTTATTGGGTCAGGAACTCAACGCCCAGACCTACGCAATTTGCAAGTCGGATATGCTCATTACCGGTGAAAACCCCGGCAATATTCGGCTCGGTTCCAGTCTCTCTGACGACCAATTTCAAGAGCGACGTTTCGACTATATGATTACAAATCCGCCCTTCGGTGTCAGTTGGAAGTCTGACGAAGTAGTGGTGAAAGCGGACGCGCAGACCGCCAACGGTAGGTTCTCAGCGGGGACACCTCGCTCCTCCGATGGAGCATTATTGTTCCTACAACACATGCTCTCCAAGATGGAGAACCGCGGGAGTCGGGTTGGCATCGTCTTTAACGGGTCGCCGCTCTTTACGGGGGATGCCGGTAGCGGTGAGAGTGAAATCCGACGCTGGATCATCGAAAACGACTGGCTGGAGTGTATTATTGCGCTACCTGAAAGGCTGTTCTTCAACACGGGTATCGCCACCTATATCTGGATCCTAACGAACCAGAAATCCGAAGCGCGACGGGGGAAGATCCAACTCATCAATGCCGTTGACTTCCACGACGAGATGAAAAGGAATCTCGGAGCCAAGAACGCTCTCATTTCCGATAGCCATATCCATCGCATAATGGCGTTGTGCACCAACTTTGAAGAGACCGAGCACTCCAAAATCTATCCAAACGACTTTTTCGGCTACACGAAGGTGACGATTGAGAGACCGCTCATCGAAAGGCAGGAGATTCTCGGAGAGGAGACGGAGATCGTTGTCACGGACAGGAAGGGCAATCCGAAACCGGATCCCAAGTTGCGAGACTATGAACGCGTCCCCCTCACGGAAGATATTGATGATTACTACCAACGAGAGGTGAAACCGCATGTCCCTGATAGCTGGATAGACAGGAAGAAGGATAAGGTCGGCTACGAAATCAACTTCAATCGGTATTTCTACCAGTACACGCCGCTACGCTCACTGAAGGAAATTACGGACGAATTGTTGGCACTGGAGCGGAAAAGTGAAGGCTTGTTGAGTGAGGTGTTGGGGTTATAAGAGGCATAAATTATGATTACCGACCACTATCTATTCCGAGTTCACGTTAATATAATACGTGAGTTTGAAAATAAAAATTGAAGCGCCTCGTAGGTTGGGTTGAACGGAGATCTACTAAAAATCGCACACAGTACAGAGTGTTCAAGGGAGCAGAGAAGCTTGGAATCACCAAAAACTGAGTGAAACCCAACACATTGTGAGACCGACACGGTTTAGGATGTTGGGTTTCGCTAAACCTATCTACCCGAAGGATTCATTGAAGAACAGAACGCTGTGTATAGCGAAAATGCGCTTGTGGACCTGACCGCTCAACCCAACCTACATCCATATTTGTATTCATTTTCCAACCCATGTTTAATTATCAAACTCACGTTATAATACTATCTCTAACAGTTTATATGGCATTAGCCTCACCGTCCACCCAGGCCCGGTAGGGTCTTTCACCTAACCGCACGGGACATAACCAAAAACGGTAGGAAACCCTTTTAAGAGAAGTCATCAATTAGAAATGGTATAAGGATGGCACAAAAACGATTAGCACAAGTTGTAATAATATGTTATCATAGAATTCAGATTAGTAAAGATGAGTATGGTAAAATGGGTGCAGTTTATTCAAACTCACCGAACTTAACACGAAATTCATGTAAAAATGAGATTCATTTCTTCAGGAGATTGAACAGTATGAAAACTATGTTGGTATTAGCAGGATTTGTGTTGATGATAGCCTATGCTGTTATCGGCACGAGCGACATGGCACAGGCGGAGGAAGTCTTGGGAACAGGAACGGATTCACTGCTCGGCGGAGACCTCACCGACCCAGAAGACGATGGTGCACCTGAATCAGATGAGGGTTACAACGCCATTTTCTCAGCCAACGAGGAACCCGGATTCGGGGGCGGTGAATTTGCGTTTAACGTCTTTGATAACCGCCTTGGTCCCAGTAATGACAAATGGTGCTGCGGAGCTGGGGGCGGCATTCCGGAAGAAGGTCTACACGTGACAGCTGAGTTTGAGGAAGCGTACGGATTGACACATTTCACTGTATCTTCCGCGAACGATGTTCCCGCGAGGGACCCGACAGTGTGGGAAATTCAGGGGTCGAACGACGGCGAGGATTTTACGACCATCTATTCTCACGACGGGGAAAGCTTTTGGGATCAGCGACTGCAAGTCGTCCTTTTTGAGGCAGGCGAAGATTTCGAGGTTCAAGAAACTGGGTATCGGTTTTTTCGGCATGTTACTTTCGACACCGCATCGAACCCGGCTGGGGCGTACTTTCAAATCGGCGAAATTGAGTACTTCGGCGATGCGAATCTTACCGCCGTAGACCCTAAAGCCAAGCTCACAACCACATGGGGACGCATCAAAAGCACCCGATAGGCGCGAATATCAGACATTTTCTAAATCGGAAACCTGAATCCAGTAGTCATAACTTGATTTGGGTTTCCGTTTTTCATATCCGCTTCGTTTTGATGAGGAGCACGGAACTTGCGTTTCCGTGCTTTTTTTGGTTAAGTTTCCCCGCATGAGGGACTTGACCTACTTTACTAAACATTGTAACGTTTTCTCCTATCGTTTAGCGTGCCAAGCGGTTTTGATCTTTCAAATTGCCTTGACCTTGTGGGCAAATTGGAGTATCATAATGCGCGTAATATACAAGAGAAATATAAGCGAATAGCTGCGAACTATATAAGACTGATATTCAACGATGGCATGCGAGCACTGGAGCGGGAAAGTGAAGGTTTGTTGAATGGGGTATTGGGATTATGAGGTTTGGATAGACTCCATTAATCTGAATCGCGGATTTTCGCGGATTCTGCGGATTGGCACGGATTATTGGTTTTCGCGGTGTTGTATCGACGCATAGGTTAGGTGTGGAGGGGCAGGAGAGCAGTGGTTTCGGCTACTACGAATGCCCAGGAGCCTCACGGTTTCGGATGCTACAGAAGCGAGTATCTGGTGCCAGAATCTTTCAAAGTATCGTCGAAACTGTAGTATGGAGTGCGATAGTAGAGGTTATTTTTTTTAAGGATTTAGTTTGAAAGAAAAAAGAGAGTTTGATATGGACGATCACAAAATCTGCGAAAATCCGCAGAATCCGTCTAATCCGCGATTCAGACGTTATCCTGAATATAAAGAGAGCAGCGTGGAGTGGATTAGGGAGATACCGGTGAATTGGAAAATTTTGCCTTTTAGGCATTGTCTAAAAAAAGTTGAAACGAAGAAAAAAACGTCAATTCCGAAAATGGACTATCAAGAATCTGGTGAATTTCCGATAATTGACCAAGGAGCATCATTTATTGCCGGTTGGACGGATTTAACCGCCTCTGTCATCTCTGATAATTTGCCTATCGTGATTTTCGGTGATCATACTCGTATTTTCAAGTACGTCGATTTTCCATTTACTCCTGGTGCTGATGGAACGCAGCTTCTTTATCCAAATGATGATATTTTAAACCCTCGTTTTTTTTACTACGCACTGTTGAATTTGAAAATCCCAAATGAAGGATACAGCCGACACTATAAATATCTGCGCGAATTTTCAGTGGCGTGCCCTACACTTCCCACACAACTTGAAATTGCCAACTTCCTCGACCGCAAGACGGGGCAGATTGACGAACTCATCCGCGTCAAGGAACGACGGATAGCACTGCTGCAGGAACAACGCACAGCACTGATAAATCAGGCGGTGACGAAGGGGCTTAACCCGAATGTGGAGATGAAACCATCGGGCGTGGAGTGGATTGGAGAGATACCGAAACATTGGATAATCAGTAAAGTAAAGCATGAGTTTGAGTCTTTGGATAATTTGCGAATCCCATTGAATGCCGAAACTCGTGGAAGCATGAAATTAAAGGTCTATGATTACTACGGTGCTTCTGGTATCATTGACAAGGTTGAAAACTACATTTTTGATGAACCTCTCATTTTGATTGGTGAAGATGGTGCAAATCTTCGCTTACGTTCAACTCCGCTTGCATTTAAGGCAACAGGTAAATACTGGGTTAATAATCATGCTCACGTCCTCAAGCCAAAGCACGGCAATATAGACTATCTCACAAATATGCTTGAATCGTTGGACTATACCCACTATATTACAGGGGCAGCACAGCCAAAATTAACGAGTGAGCACCTCATGAATATCACTGTTATTGTCCCGTCGCCCCTTGAACAGGCAAAAATCGCCGATTTCCTTGATCACAAAACACGACAGATCGACGAACTGGTAGCAACAGAACAACGAAAGATTGAACTCCTTAAAGAATATCGCCAATCCCTTATCTCCGAGGCGGTGACCGGTAAGATAGATGTCCGAAATGAGGTGTAGACCCTATTATTTTATTTTCTCAGTCGGCGTGCGATAAACATCGCATTGATTTTTTCGGTATCCCTATGCTATACTTGTGAAACACGTTTTTTATCTGTTGAAAGTGTAGTCATCTATGCCCAAAACACAGGATACTCAGATAGAACACTTCCCTGACCGGAGTCTCAGACGACTCCTCCAAGATGGTGAATATGTACGATGGTTAGTCCAAATCGTCGCTCCCGACATTGAGGCGTTCCTCAACTTCAACCAGATCACATACAAGGAAAGAAGTTTTATTTCTGAGTCATTGCAAGAACGCGAGTCGGATGTCCTACTGAGTGTCCCGTTTCAAAAAGACGCAGATGCTATAGATACCGATGCTCTGCTCATCTATATCCTCATTGAACATCAATCTACTGTGGATAAAACAATGGGGTTTCGGTTGTTATCTTACATGGTACAGATCTGGGAGTCGCAACGGCGGGAGTGGGAAACAGAGAAGATTCCACAAAGTGAAAGGCGTTTACAGCCGATCCTACCGGTTCTGTTTTATACAGGCGACGCGCCGTGGAGAGTGCCGGTGTCCCTGACGGCCATCATGGATGTTCCTGAAATTTTGGCACGTTTTGTGCCAAGCTTTGACACGCTGTTTTTAGGGGTCAAGGAGACTGAGACAGATGTTCTGACGCAAGCTGGACATCCGTTGGGCTGGTTATTGCGTGTGCTTCAAAAGGAGCATTCGGACAAAACAGAGATCAGTGAAGCATTGGCAGAGGCTGTATCGCATTTAGCGTCAGTGGATGAAAACTTGGCACCCCAAGTTGCGGAGGCACTCCGCTATTTTGTGCAGTTGATATTCCACCGGCGTTCTCTTGAGGAGCGAGATGCGTTAGTAGATATTATCAAGCAAAATATTCACGATCAGAAGGAGTTAGAAAACATGGCACAGACAACGGCTGAGTTTCTTATAGAACAAGGTATGCAACTCGGGATTGAACAAGGTAAAACGGAGGGTAAAGCAGAGGGTAAAGCAGAGGGTAAAGCAGAGGGTAAGGCAGAGGGTAAACAGGATGCAGTCCTCAAACTCCTGGAGCTCCGATTTCAGCACGTGCCAGAAACGCTCTCCCGTGAAATCAGCAATATCCACAACCACACACACCTGGATATTCTCTTAGAGCAAGCGATGACAGCACAAAGTTTAGATGAGATAGATACGCACTTCTCCTGAAAGTTCCCTGAGAAGCGGCTTTAAGGTGATAAAATACCCAAACAATCCCACAAACCGCCAACTTCCTCTATCGCAAAACCAAACAGATTGACGAACTAATAGCCGCAGAACAGCGAAAAATCCAACTCCTACAAGAATACCGTCAATCCCTGATCTCCGAAGCCGTGACCGGCAAGATAGATGTCCGAAACGAGGTGTAGACCGATGCCGACGTATACAGAACAGAGATTTGAAGACCACATCGAAGTGCACCTGAATCGGTCGGACTATCGGTCGTTACAATCTACGGACTATGATAAATCCCTCTGCCTGATACCCGATGAGGTGCTTGGGTTTCTTCAGAACACGCAACCGACGGAGTATCAGAGACTGGAACGCCAATACGGGACAGATACACCCGCTAAACTCCTCGACCGTGTAAGCAAACAGATTGCGAGTCGCGGGGGGTTAGACGTGCTTCGGAAAGGCATTCGGGATAGAGGGTGTCATTTTCAGCTGACCTACTTCCGTCCGTCGAGCGGCATGAACCCCACTCATCAACGGCTCTATACGCAGAATCGATACTCCCTCATTCGGCAGCTGCATTACTCACAACGAAACGAGAAATCGTTGGATATGACCCTGTTCCTCAACGGGTTGCCGCTGGTGACGATGGAACTCAAGAACAGCCTCACGGGTCAGGTGGTGACGGATGCGGAAAAGCAGTATCGACGGGATCGGGATCCAAGGGAACCGTTGTTCCAATTCAGGCGGTGTCTGGTGCACTTTGCGGTCGGCAGCGAGAAGGTTTCCATGACGACCCACTTACAAGGGGACGGTACCCGTTTTTTCCCGTTTAACAGGGGCATCGAAAACCCGGTGAACCCGAACGGACACAAGACCGCTTACCTCTGGGAGGACATCCTACATCCCGATAACCTGATCGAGCTCATCAACAACTTTATCCATGAGCAGGAGACCATAGAAAAGGTCTACGATCCAAAAATTAAAATGGTGAAAGATGTGAAGCACCGCGTGCTCGTTTTCCCGCGATACCATCAGCTTGATGTCATCCGTAAGTTGAAAGCCGCTATCGTGGAAGAAGAGGTCGGGCACAACTACCTCATCCAGCACACCACAGGGAGCGGCAAATCGAACTCCATCGCGTGGTTGGCGCACCTGCTGACGCATCTTTTCCGCTCTGATACCGATACGCATCGGATCTTTGACTCTATCATCGTTGTGACGGATCGCCGTGTGCTTGACAAACAACTGCAGAACACCATCAAGCAGGTGGAACAGGTTGAAGGAGTCGTTCATTCTGTTGATAAGACCTCAGCGCAACTCAGAGCGTTTCTCGAATCCGGCAAGGACATCATCATCTCGACGATTCAGAAGTTCAGCGTGATTGCCGAAGAGATGGGCAAACTTAAGAGCAAGCACTTCGCTGTGATTGTTGACGAAGCGCACTCCTCACAGAGCGGTGAATCCGCACGGAATCTCAGGCTTTCACTCTCGCAAGGGATTGCGTTAGGCGTAATGGAAGATGATGCTGATGAAGTATCCGATATGGACACTCGGATTATTGAGGAGATGGAGTTTCGCGGAATGCAGGATCATATCTCCTATTTCGGGTTCAGCGGCACACCGAAAAACAAGACCTTAGAACTCTTTGGACGGAAGGACGAGGAAGGCAAATTCGTGCCGTTCCATGTCTATTCCATGCGTCAGAGTATCAGCGAAGGGTTTACACTGGACGTGCTACAGAACTACACTACCTTTAAGCGGTATTTCGAGCTGGTCAAAAGTGTGCCAGAGGATAGGGAGTATGAAAGGGCACGGACGCTCCGGGCACTGACCAATTACGTTGACCTACAGCACCACAGCATTGAGACCAAGACCCGGATTATTTTGGAGCACTTCACTGAACGCACCGCAAAGACGATCGGCGGTAAAGGAAGGGCGATGTTAATCACGCCGTCCCGATTGCACTGCGTCAGGTACAAGCAGGAGTTCGATAAGCAGATGCGGGAGATGAACCTACCCTACGGGTGTCTCGTAGCTTTCAGTGACACGGTGCACGACACCGACAGCGGGAGGGACTACACGGAAAACGGCATGAATAACTTACCGCCGAGTGCTTCCATCGCCGATACCTTCAAGAGTCCTGAGTATCGGATTTTGATTGTGTCCAATAAGTTCCAGACGGGTTTCGATGAACCGATGCTACAGACAATGTATGTTGATAAGCGGTTAGACGGACTGCAATGCGTCCAGAGTTTGAGCCGTCTGAACCGTGTCGCCGCTGGTAAGACGGATACGCTTGTCCTCGACTTCGTGAACGAACCCGATCAGGTCCAGAAGGCGTTTCAACAATACTATCAGACCACAACGCTCGCGGAAGAAACCGATCCGAATCGGTTGTATGACCTGCAGAGCCAGTTGGAGAGTTTTAGCCTCTACGATGCCGAGACGGTTGAGGAATTCTGTCGTATCTTTTACGAACCGAGTCTGCCGGATGAGTCGCTACAGGGCATCCTTGATAGTGTCGTTGAGCGGTGGTCGGAACTTGAAACGGATGACAGAGAGGCGTTTCGTTCGACCCTACAAAGTTACGTTCGGCTCTACGGGTACATCTCACAATTGATGACCTTCATCGATGTGGCGTTGGAGAAGTTGTACGCTTTCGGTCGGAGTCTCAACAAGAAGCTCCCGAAACGGGAACACCCCCATCTGAGCGATGTCTTAGCATCTGTGGACTTGGATTCGTTTCGTGTACAGAGAACGCATGAGAGTCTACAGCTCTCACTTGAAGCCGAGGATAGCGAGGTTGACGGAATTGGCAGTGATGTCGGTACAATTCGGGAACCAGAACAGGATTTCCTCTCCAATATCGTTCAAGCGTTGAACGATGCCTATCAGACGGATTTTACGTCAGAGGATCGGGTGGACATTGCGACCATCCACCAAAAGGTGCACGCTAACGTCGAACTTCGGCAGGTGATGGAGGGCAATAATACCGAAACGAACAAACGCTACAAGTTTGAAGAGGTGATTAATCAGATTTTATTGGAGTTCGTCAATAACAAACTTGACCTCTATACGACGTTAACGAGACCGGATGTCAATGCGGATCTCAAGCGTCAACTCTATCGAGCCTATCGTGCTTAAAAGTAGTAGGCACGCTCCGCGTGCCGTTCACGCTCTTGTTTGTAGTCGTGCGATTCATCGCACGTTCTTACTGATTGCTAACTGCCTCTTTGTAGGAGCGACCTCCCGGTCGCGATACCTTTTGCTTGGGGTGTTTTTGCTGGGGCGTTTCCCTTGCTTGGGTGTTTCCTCAATTTCCTCAATTTCTTCAATTTCCCCCTCCTACAGGAGAACTAAATCCCATTTTTATCTTTCCTTGACTACTTTCACCAAATGCGTTATCATTGTAAACGTTTGTTCCGGTGTATATCCTTAAATACCATAGATAGAAAGGAGAAATCTTCGTGCAAGACCTCCAGGAATTGATTACACAGCAACCCTATTCACGTCTCGTCACCCCTAAACGGATTCTGTTCGTGATTCTCGGTTTGATCGTTTTAGGGTGTTTAGCGACGAGTTTTTATACGGTGGATGCAGATGAAATCGCGGTCGTGCTAATGTTCGGTAAATCTGTCCGACAAGCCGAGCCGGGACTCCACTTCAAATTACCGCTCGGCATTGAGAGAGCCATTAACGTACCCGTCCGAAAAGTCTTCAAGGAGGAATTCGGTTTTCGGACGCTGAGAGCCGGGGTTCGGACGCAGTATGACACCCGTGATTACGCCGACGAATCGTTGCTGCTGACAGGCGACTTGAGCATCGCGGACGTCGAATGGGTGGTTCAGTATAAGATTAAAGATCCGAAAATGTTCCTATTCTCTGTGAGGAATCCAAGACAGGCGTTACGCGACCTCTCGGAATCGGTGATGAGCCGAGTCATTGGGGACAGGACTGTCACCGAAGTGCTAACCGTTGGTCGTATTGAAGTCGCGGCGGAAGTTGAGGAACATCTACAGCAGATGCTGGACCTCTACCAAACCGGATTAGATGTGGCAACGGTGACCTTGCAGGATGTGAATCCACCAGAAGCGGTGAAATCCGCCTTTAACGCCGTTAACGAGGCGAAACAGGAGAAAGAGCGTTTAATCAACGAAGCGTGGCGCGATTACAACCAATCCGTTCCAAAAGCCAACGGAGTAGCGGCACAGCGTATTTCGGAAGCACAGGGTTACGCACTGAAACGGGTTAACGAGGCGCAGGGTGATGCGGATCGGTTCAAGGCGATTCGCTCGGAATATCAAAAGGCGAAGACGGTTACCCGTCGCCGACTCTATCTCGAAGCGATGCGAGAGGTGTTACCGCAGGTGAAAGAGATTTATATCATTGACGGTAATGCCAACTCACCTATCCCACTTCTGCAACTCAAGGAATGAGCAGGATTTTTAATTAGACGCGAAAACGAAGCCTGCAACAACGGAGCAGGGTTTTTGCTTGGGGTGTTTTTGATAGGGCGTTTCTTCTTGCTTGGGTGTTTCCTCAATTTCTTCAACTCGAACACGGAAAGCGTCAAATCATGAATCCTGTTACTTATCCGCAAGGTAAAATTAAAAAAGGAAAATTAAAAAATGAAGTCGAAAATAGTGCTCATACCCTTGATTGTGATTGCAGTGCTGGTGTTGTTGATTGTGTCAGGTGTATTCTATACCGTCTATGAAGGTGAACAGGTCGTAATTACCGAATTCGGTCGTCCTGTTGGGCAACCGATCGTCACTGCGGGTTTGAAAGTGAAGACGCCGTTTATTCAGCAGGTGCACCGCTTTGAAAAACGGGTGCTTGAATGGGATGGGTCGGCTAACCAGATTCCGACAAAGGACAAGCGATTCATCTGGTTGGATACTACGGCACGGTGGCGTATTCAAGACGCTCTCAAATTCTATCAGGCACTCGGAACGGAAGAATTTGCGCAGTCCCGTTTGGATGACATTATCGATTCTGCGGCGCGTGATTTAGTGACAGCGCAACTCTTGATTGAAGTCGTACGGGATTCAAATCGGGTCTTAAGTCTCGATCTGGAAGTCCTTGAAGGAGAGGAGGGACAGACAGGTGAACCTTTGGAAGAGATTCAGATTGGTAGGGAGCAGATTACGCGCATGATCCTTGAGAAGGTGCAGGAGACCGTTCCACAATTCGGCATTGAACTCGTCGATGTTCAGATAAAACGGATTAACTATGTAGACGAGGTCCGTAAGAAGGTCTTTGACCAAATGATTTCGGAACGGCAACGGATCTCTGAAAAGTATAAATCGGAGGGGGCAGGCGAAGCCGCTGACATCATGGGGCAGAAGCAGAAAGAGTTAGAGCGGATCCAATCTGAAGCGTATAAGGAAGCCGAGCAGATTAAGGGGGACGCCGATGCGCAAGCGATCCAGATTTACGCCGAAGCGCACGGTCAAGATCCTGAGTTTTACGCCTTTCTCCAGACGCTTGAAACCTATCGTCAGACGACCAATGAGAGTACGAAACTCATCTTGACGACGGATAGCGACCTGTATCGGTATCTCAAGAGCAGTGAATCGCTCCGGCGTTGAGATTCGTTCTATGCTCTTTCTGTAGGAGCGAGTGTTTTTGCTTGGGCTTGCGTTTCCCCTTGCTTGGGGTTTTTGCTTGGGTGTTTCCCCAATTTCTTCAATTTCCCCATGCTCGCGATTCTTACGCCAATTGACGGGCATTGTCCCGCAAGTCCACACGCGACTTGCGCATGGTTTCCCTACTACAAACGGATTAGTTCGTAGTCGTGCGATTTATCGCACGTTCAGAGAAGGTGACTGAAGTATGAGACGAATTCGTTATTGCGTTGCTATGAGTCTGGATGGCTACATTGCTGGACCCGATGGGGAGTTCGACTGGATCGTCATGGATCCCGATATCGACTTCGCCGCGCTATCCGGTCAGTTCGATACGTATCTATTGGGTCGGCGAACGTTTGAGGTCACGAGCGGTCACGGAGAAGCGGCGATGCCCGAAGGAGAAACGTTCGTGATCTCGCGGACGTTACAACAGAGCGACCACGAGGATGTCACAATCGTCGGTGAGAATTGGAGACAGGTGCTGCAGTCGCTCCGTGAGGAGGAGGGAAAGGACATCTGGCTGTTCGGTGGAGGGTCCCTGTTTCGAAGTCTCGCCGAGGAGGGGTTCGTTGATACGGTGGAGGTCGCTATCATTCCAATTGTACTCGGTGGCGGGACCCCGCTCATTGAGGAACCGTCCAAACGGATCTCGCTGACGTTGAAGGAGCATACGGTGTATGAGAAGACCGGGACCGTCGGGTTGGTCTACACCGTGAACAACCCAAGTCAAGCGTGAGAAATAGGCGAGGTTTCCCAACCTCGCCAGCGGAGGGTGAACCGGTAAAGTGTCATAGGAAACAGATGACTGAAAGGGGTTGCGTCAGCAACCCCGGGGAATGCCACACAGCATTCATACCGTTGATTCACTGACAACGGACAACCGAACACTGACAACTATTTCGTGAAGCGTCAACTCTCTCCTCTTAGTTTAAAAGCGGTTTGCATCGGACTGCTGCTGATTCCAGCGAATGCAATGTGGCAAATGATGGGGCTACGCTGGGACATCGCACACATGTCGATGATCTCACTGCTCTATAACACGATCACATTGCTGTTCGTGCTGACGATCATCAACCGATTCACGAAAAAAGTCTCGCCACAACTCTCGCTTTCCACTGCCGAACTCTTAACGATCTATGTGATGTTGTGCCTTTCGACGGCTATCGGTGGGCACATGTGCGTGCAGATCCTCCTCCCGATTATTAGCTACGCCTTCGCTTATGCCACACCGGAGAACGATTGGCAGTCCCTGTTTTGGCATTATATCCCGTCATGGACATCCGTCACCGATAAACGCGGACTTGCAAACTTTTTCGATGGCGGTTCCACGTTCTACCCACACCTCGAGGCGTGGAGCACTCCCTTGTTGTGGTGGGGACTTTTTCTTGCCGCACTCTTTTCAGTGATGCTCAGTATCAACTTCATTTTCCGTAGGCAGTGGACCGAGAATGAGAAGTTGAGTTATCCGCTGATCCAATTGCCGCTGGCGATGGCGAATCCGAGGAGCGGGTTCTTCCGAAACAAGGCGATGTGGATTGGGTTCGCCGTTGCCGCTGCCATAGATCTTCTCAACGGGGTTAATTACCTGTTCCCGCAAGTGCCACGACTCAGCGGTATCCGTGCGTATGACATCGCCGATTTCTTTACCGTCCGTCCATGGAACGCCATTACGTGGTTTCCGATCGGCATTTACCCCTTCGCCGTCGGATTGGCGTTTTTTATGCCGTTGGAATTGTCGTTTTCCTGTTGGTTCTTTTACCTGTATTGGCAGGCACTGCGTGTGTTAGGGAGCACCGTCGGTGTGTCGGCACCGTTTCCGTATGCGGCGGAGCAATCTTTCGGCGCGTATCTCGGTATCGGTCTGGTCGCGGCTTGGAGCGCGCGCCGTTACTTGAGCCAAGTGTTCCGTAGGTTGTTTGGCGCGAAATCTACGCTCACTGATCAGGACGAACCGATCTCCTACCGGGCGGCGGTGGTTTGGATGTTGTTGAGCATGGTGTTCCTGATTGGGTTCTGCTACAAGCTTGGGATGTCGTTGTGGGTCATCGCGACCTTTTTTGCGTTGTTCTTCGGATTGGCGACGGGGATTACGCGGATGCGTGCAGAACTCGGCTCTCCGGTTCACGACCAGCACTATGCCGGTCCCGACAGGATGATGTATTCGGTCTTCGGTGCAAAACGGCTTGGTGCAAGCAACCTGACGGGGTTGGCGTATCTCTACTTCTTCAATCGTGCGTACGATTGTCTATTGATGCCGCACCATCTTGAGGGTTTGAAGATAGCGGAACGCGCCAACATCGAAAACAGGACCTTCGCGAGGGCGGTCATCGTTGCTATCGGTGTGAGCATCCTTGCGACGATCTGGGCATATCTGCATGTCTCGTATCAGGACGGGGTCTATACGGCATGGGCAGGCAGAGAGACCTTCAGCCGACTCGGTAGACGGCTCGTTCAACCGGCAGGTCCCGACACCGCCGTGCTGAGTGCAGTCAGTATCGGAACAGTTGTTGCGATACTCTTGGCTTTTCTACGGGGACGATGGATGTGGATGCCATTCCATCCGGCGGGTTATGCCGTCACGAGCACCTTCACGATGAATTTCTTCTGGTTTTCTCTACTTGTGAGTTTCATCCTGAAATGGATCATTACGAAACATGGGGGCATCGGTGGTTTCCGGCGGGCGGCCCCATTCTTCCTCGGCCTTGTGTTGGGCGAGTTCGTCGTGACGACCTTTTGGGGCACAGTAGCGATTCTGTTCCGAGTGGAGACCTACATTACAATTAATTTGTAGGAAGCGGTTATCAGTACGATTTTTCTACGAAAAATCTTTCAGTTATCAGTTGTCAGTTAAGAGACAGTTTGTGAAGGGTGCTTTCTCCTTACTTCAATCTCTTTTGTAGGAGCGAGTGTTTTTGCTTGGGTATTTCTTCATGCTCGCGATTCCTACAAGTGGCGAACAAAAACAATAATCAGGTCCAAGGCATAACTTTAGCGTTAATCCCTTTTGTGAATGACAACCTTTATTTTCCTTCTTCCTGATCGGTAGCGTGGATAGGGCTATCCATTAACTTCGTCCGATGATCACTGTCTTTCTCTCTTGAGTTTACCCCAGAGTGTTGTCTGTTTCTCTGAGTTGGGTGAGACGGGAAATGCAGTCTCCGGCAGCCATGCTGGCATTGGTTGTAGTGGTAAACCATTGACGATTTCACGAGGTTCACCGTTTTCTCCGTCAGCATCGACGATATAGATCGTACACTTGCTATAGAATTCAGCAATCGGGATTCTTACACCGGGTGGTGGCACATTCACTATCTTCTTCAGAGAATAGGCAATCCACGCGCCATCTGGAGACCATGCTGGATGCGTTGCCAACGACAATTCCCCGACGCGCGTTAGCTTTCGTGAGTTATCTCCATCAGTATCAAGAACACGGATGTTTACGCCATTTTCACGTTCACGTCCGGTAGCAAAGGCGATCTGTTTACCATTTGGGGACCATGTGCATCCTGCAGATGTAAGCACGCCCGATCTCAGTTGTCTCTTACCTCTACCATCAGCAGTCATTATATAGAGCCCCGTCCGTCTGTCTTGAGTGGAGTTAAAGGCAATCCATTGACTGTCTGGAGACCAATCCGGTTCCCAGTTATGACCTTGGTTTGTTAACCTTCTCAGATTTGAACCATCGGTATTTATTCTATAGACGTCCAGATACTCTCCTACTCGATCGGAAACAAAGGCGATCCATTTTCCATTCGGTGACCAAGCGGGTCGCAAATTTCTGCCCTGATGGTTTGTCAACCGACGGGAATCCTTATTGCGCATATCCATCACATAAATATTAGGGGGACCTTCGTGGTTGGATTGGTAAGCAACCGACCGTCCATCGGGGGACCATGAGAGTGAACTCATCTGAGGTACATCCGTTTTAATACGGCGGATAATATTACCGGCGGTATCTACACAGTATATTTCAGCCGTTCCTGTTTGTTCGACGACATAGGAAAGCACTGGCTCGGCAGGCACTTGTAAACTGCTACTGAGCAGGGATGCGATACATAATGCGATACAGGTTTGTATGTGCTTCATGTTGAGAATGACTCCTTTGCATACTTGGGTTCCAAGAAAGTGGTGCAGACCGAAATGATCGGACCTTTAGCGTAATAGACTGAACGATTCTGCGATTGTACATTCTATATACTATAGACACTTTTTTTTAAAAAAAAGGTGCAAAATGTTAAAAATTTATATATAGTGAATCCTAAAAATATACAGCGCGTCTCATAAATAGTACAAGAGTAAATGTCTCACGGAAGAAACCCCCTCAAGAATCAACGGTATGAGGTCTCCCGTGTGGAAAACCTTCCGGTATGGCATTCCAGGTACCCTTATCAGGGGGACGGACAATACATCTTCTAAAAAGGCTTTCTTTCGATTACATGCGAATTAGTATTTATGAGACACACTCTAGTAAAGTCTATAAATAAGTGGATATCTTTGTAGCATAAACTGTTAGTTTGTGCCCGTGTGAATGCCTGTTAGCGGCGTTCACACGGTTTGAGAATGTCCAGTTATAGTGGATTCTGTAATTACTTTTACACCAAACTCGGTGCGGTTACAAACCGCACCTACCGGGCCTGGGAAAATATAGTAACGGTAGGCGAGGTTTGTAACCTCGCCAGCGAAGGGTGTAGAGACGCTATCCACGAGCGTGCTAATCAATTTCCCATTCTTTCAAACCGAGTGGCACAGGATCGGGACGTTCCGTTGTGCTTTCGATGACGATGTGCTCACCCGTTTCAGAGGATTTGTCGAAGGCGAGCATCACCTCAAGCACATGATACGCCAACGCTCCATTCGCGCGGTGCGTGCGTCCTGAACGGATCGCCGACACCATGTCGATGACCCCGATCATCCGAGCGTTGTTCGGGTGCGCGATTTCCTGTTCTTCCCAATCCCCACCCGCCGGACAGACATTCACGGGACCCCCAAATCCATTCGGATCAGGGACCGTCATTGAGCCGGTTTCACCGTAGATTTCGATGCAAGGGAGACTGTGCCGCCACATATCGAAACTCATGATTGCCGTGACGATTGTCCCGTTTTCAAACTCCATCGTCCCTGTGAGATGCGTTGTAATTTTGACTGGAATTTGTATGCCATCCAACGCTTGACTCGTTGCGATTCGCTCCTTAAACCCCTTGGTCGTAATTGCAGCAACGCGCTTGACAGGACCCAATAAATTGACGAGGGCAGTCACGTAGTAAGGTCCCATATCCAGCATCGGTCCGCCACCGATGTCGTAAAAGAATGCGGGATTTGGATGCCAGCCTTCGGGTCCGTGTCCACACATGAACGCTGTTCCGGCGATAGGTCTCCCGATCCTACCTGAATCTAATGTTTGCCGCGAGGTCTGGATGCCCGCACCGAGAAAGGTATCGGGTGCTGAACCGACACGGAGTCCTTTTTCAGCGGCGGTGTCAATGAGTTGCTTTCCGCTCTCGATGTCCACACCGAGCGGTTTTTCGCTGTAGACGTGTTTCCCAGTTTCCAAGGCTTGGAGTCCAACATCCACGTGTGCTCTCGGAATTGTGAGGTTCACGACGAGTTCGATTTCATCATCTGCGAGCAATTCGTCAACGGGGCGTGCATCGCAGTTGTATTTTTCGGCTTGTGCGTGTGCGGCTTCCATTCGGAGGTCAGCACAGGCTTTGATTTCTAAGATGTCGGTTTTTCGTGCGCCTTCAAAATAGGCACCGCTGATGACACCACAACCGATAATTCCAATTTTCATAGTGGGTCCTTGGTAAGTTTATGTTAACGTGAGTTGAATAATAAAAAATCAAATGTAGTCGTAGGTTGGGTTGAGCGGTAAGCACCGAGAACCTTTCCGCTATACTAAGGATTCCGATTTTCAATAATCGGTCGGTGAAGATAAATACAGCGAAACCCAACAATCCGAACGTTGAAAGGGTGAGGATCTGTTGGGTTTCACTCGGTATATTTCCAGCATCTGTCTACTGAAAAGTATTGGTTCTATTGGAATAAGAGGGACACCTCTTGATTACCGTTCAACCCAACCTACGGGACTACTGAAAAACGACTTAAAATCCGCGTAATCTGTCTAATCCACATAATCCGCGATTCAGACAACAAACATCACATCCCACCCAACACGACCTTCCACTCTTCCTATAGAGGCAACTAACTGCTGACCGCTGATGGCTTCTTTGTAGGAGGGATCTCCGAATCCCGACGCTTTATAAAGTAGTAGGCACGCTCTGCGGTTTCTCCGTTCACTCTCTTGTTCGTAGTCGTGCGATTCATCGCACGTCGTGGAGCACAAACGGACAATAAATTGCTCTACTACAAACGAAGTTATGTTTCACCCTCACATGATTATTCAGTGCGGTTAGAAACCGCACCTACCGGAGTTGGGAAGTCAAATCAATAGTGTTTAGTCTATCTCCCACTCATTCAATCCAGTTGGCACAGGATCGGGACGTTCCGTTGTGCTTTCGATGACCACGTGCTCACCGGTCTCAGAGGATTTGTCGAAGGCGCACATCACCTCAAGCACGTGGTATGCCAAGGCACCGTTTGCACGATGCGGACGTCCTGAGCGAATCGCCGACACCATATCGATGACCCCAATCATTCTGGCGTTGTTCGGAAAAGGGATGTCCTCCGCTTCCCAATCGCCACCCGCTGGACATACATTTACGGGACCGCCAAATCCGTTCGGATCGGGAACCGTCATCGAGCCGGTTTCGCCGTAGATTTCGATGCAGGGGAGACTGTGCCGCCACATGTCGAAACTCATGATCATTGTGATAATCGCGCCGTTCTGGAATTCGAGTGTGCCGGTGAGATGGGTCGTGATTTTGACAGGGATACGCAAACCATGCACGGCTTGACTCGTCGCAACGCGTTCTTCAAAGGCTTTTGTGGTAATCGCGGCAACACGTTTGACAGGACCGAGGATATTGACGAGCGCGGTTACATAATAAGGTCCCATATCCAGCATTGGACCGCCGCCGATGTCGTAGTAGAAAGCGGGGTTCGGATGCCAGCTTTCGTGTCCGTGTCCACACATGAACGCTGTTCCGGCGATAGGTCTGCCGATTTTCCCTGCGTCCAGTGTTTGCCGCGAGGTCTGGATGCCCGCACCGAGGAAGGTATCGGGTGCCGAGCCGACGCGGAGTCCTTTTTCTGTGGCGGTGTCAATGAGTTGTTTTCCGCTTTCGGTGTCCACGCCAAGCGGTTTCTCGCTGTAGACGTGTTTTCCAGCTTCCAAAACTTGCACACCGACTTCGACGTGTGCTCTCGGGATTGTGAGGTTCACGACGAGTTCAATCTCAGGGTCTGTGAGCAATTCGTCGACGGGGCATGCGTGGGAGTTGTATTTTTCGGCTTGTGCGTGTGCGGCTTCCATTCGGAGGTCAGCACAGGCTTTGATTTCTAAGATGTCGGTTTTTCGTGCGCCTTCAAAATAGGCACTGCTAATCGTGCCACAACCAATAATTCCGATTTTCATATTTTTCAGTATGAGCTCCTGTCCTGCCTTCCATTTCAGGCAGGTTTTGGGTCAATTCGAGCGTGATTAAGGATTTGTACGGTCTTAACAGAGATACGCTTTGTAGGGAATCTCCGGATCTTGGGGAAATTGGAGAAACGCCCCAGTAAAAACACTCTTAAAAGTAGTAGGCACGCGCCGCGTGCCGTTCACTCTCTTGTTCGTAGTCGTGCGATTCATCACACGTAGCAAGAGGCGAGGTTAGGAGGGGAATCCGCAGAAGTACGCAGAAACACCCCCAACAAAACATCTCGCCAGCGCAAAAGAGGTACGGATATCTATGAACTCAAGGAACGGGCAATGAATTGCCCTACTACAAACAGAATGTTAATCAGCGGCTTCGGTCTTGTCATCGGACGCGATATGGAGTTGGTGTCCCTGTTCCTTGAACTCTTCGCTCTTTTCCGCCATCCCTTCTTCGAGTGCCTCCTCAGCGGTGATACCCTTCTCCTCTGCATATTTACGGATATCCTCTGTAATTTTCATTGAGCAGAAATGCGGACCACACATGGAGCAGAAATGAACGGTTTTTGCCGATTCACTCGGTAAGGTCTCATCGTGGTATTCACGGGCGGTTTCTGGGTCGAGGCTGAGGTTGAATTGATCTTCCCAGCGGAACTCGAAACGCGCTTTTGATAACACATTATCGCGTTCCTGTGCACCCGGATGTCCCTTCGCGAGGTCAGCGGCGTGTGCGGCGATCTTGTAGGTGATAACGCCTTCCTTCACGTCGTCTCTGTTCGGCAATCCGAGATGTTCTTTCGGGGTTACGTAGCAGAGCATTGCGCATCCGAACCACCCGATCATCGCGGCACCGATACCGCTTGTGATGTGATCGTAGCCGGGAGCGATGTCGGTCGTCAATGGACCGAGCGTATAAAACGGAGCCTCATCGCAATGTTTGAGTTGCAGATCCATATTCTCTTTGATAAGGTGCATCGGGATATGTCCTGGTCCCTCAATCATGACTTGACAATCATGGTCCCAAGCGATTTTTGTGAGTTCACCAAGCGTTTCCAACTCTGCGAATTGCGCCTCATCGTTCGCATCGGGGATCGCACCCGGACGTAAGCCGTCTCCCAGCGAGAAGGAGACATCATAGGCACGCATAATCTCGCAAATTTCTGGGAAATGTGTGTAGAGGAAACTCTCCTGATGATGTGCCAGACACCATTTTGCCATGATACTGCCGCCCCGCGAGACGATACCGCAGGATCGATTCGCTGTCAGGGGTATGTAAGCGAGGCGAACGCCAGCGTGGATGGTAAAGTAATCAACGCCTTGTTCGGCTTGTTCGATGAGTGTGTCTCGATATGCTTCCCAACTCAGTTCCTCCGCTTTACCCCCAACCTTCTCCAATGCCTGATAGATCGGTACTGTCCCGATGGGGACGGGTGAGTTACGAAGGATCCATTCTCGTGTTTCATGGATGTTTTTACCCGTTGAGAGATCCATCACCGTATCGGTCCCCCATTTCGTTGCCCACCGCATCTTTTCGACTTCTTCCTCGATCGAAGAGGCAACGGCGGAGTTACCGATATTCGCATTGATTTTCACGAGGAAGTTCCTACCAATGATCATCGGTTCGCTTTCGGGGTGATTGATATTCGCTGGGATAATCGCACGACCGCGGGCGACCTCGTCACGGACAAACTCTGGCGTAATGTATTCGGGGATAT
The DNA here is from genome assembly GCA_965208635.1 of Candidatus Poribacteria bacterium. Classification (GTDB taxonomy): domain Bacteria; phylum Poribacteria; class WGA-4E; order WGA-4E; family WGA-3G; genus WGA-3G. Next base: position 293,545 of record OZ242349.1, on the reverse strand, counting down.
ACGCGCCGAAGGTCTCACCTGGATGTTGATGGTTCAACCGATTCCGTGTCCGATAGTCACCGTCGATAGCCTCGTATGCCTGTGCCCTACCCAAATTCTCGCGGATTGCGATATATTCCATCTCAGGTGTTACGATCCCACGCTTCGCATACGCCATCTGTGTAACGGCTTCACCGTTCTTTGCTCGTAGTGGTTTCCGTTTCAAACCCGGAAAGTTTTTCAAGCCACCCTTCGATTCCGATCGCATACGGGCGTACTGCTCATGTCCTTTGGTGAGATAACCGTTGTCTTGTGGCTGAATTTCCCGTCCATCGTATGCTTCAACATCGCCGCGTCCCAAAATCCAAGCTTGACGCACTGGTGGGATTCCTGACTCCACATCGCAGGATTGTGAATCGTCACCCCATGCACCGCTGGTATCGTAAACGCGCAACGGTTCATTCTGCTCAACCGTTCCGTCCGCGACGTGTGTCGGAGTGAGTGTGATTTCACGGAAAGGGACGCGGATATCGGAATGCAAATTACCAGAAACGTACTCTTTTCTACTGTTCGGGAAGAAGCCTTTAGTTTTAGAATCCATGACGTTGACCTCCAATAGCCTTATCATCGTTCTGTTTGCATTGGTGTTAATTGTCTGTGCATCTGTTGCAAGCCATGCTGCGGCGTGACTTTACACACCGTCCGTAATATATTTCACTTCAGTAAAAAAAATAAATCCTATTCCGTTTAACATACTAACACAAGTTCTACATTTTCGCAAGAGCGGGACACCATGTGTGTGGAAATAAGTGTAACCAGCCCACTGACTTTCCCTGAAACGTTGGAAGTATGGCAGTATGCTGTTGGGCTTCGCTATTTTCTTGATTGATATAATGGTGTAGAGAGACCGAAATGGGCTTGGGATGTCGGTATCGTTTTTTTCGTTCGCTCAACCTAACCTACGATAAATCCTGATTCTGAAAACTGACGACTGAAAACTGAATACTAAAAAAAACGATTGACAAACTACAGAGTTGTTGCTATGATAAATGGCAAGTCAGGCGGAATTGTTTGTCGGTGCAACGAAGCATCGGCTAACGGAGATCCAACACCTTAAACAGCATCTTGGAATGGAGAAGAGAGTATGGGAAACCGGATTGAAATCGGGAATCTCAGGATAGATGAAGATTTGTACACATTAGTAGGAGATGAGATCGCACCCGGCACAGAGGTAGAGGCAGATGCCTTCTGGAAAGCGTTGGACGACATCGTTGCGGCGTTCGCACCAGAAAACAAGGCACTCTTGGAGAAACGGGATACGCTCCAGCAACAAATTGACGAATGGCATCTGGCGCGTAAAGGTGAAACGATTGACAGTGACGCGTATAAGGCTTTTCTTACGGACATCGGTTATCTGCTCCCGGAAGGAAGAGATTTCACTGTCATTACCGAAGACGTTGACATGGAGATTTCGCTCATCTCAGGTCCGCAATTGGTTGTCCCGACCGATAACGCCCGTTATGCCCTAAACGCCGCGAACGCGCGGTGGGGCAGCCTCTACGATGCCCTCTACGGCACCGATGTTATCGATGAATCGGATGGGGCTACAATAGACGCAACCTATAACCCGATCCGAGGTGCGAAAGTCATCGCGTACACCGAAAATTTTTTAGATGAAATGACCGGACTCGAAACCGGGAGTTTCTCTGATGTCACAGAATTTTCCCTCAAAACTGTTCGTGACGAGCAGCAATTACGCGCAACACTCAGTGATGGGAGTAAGGTCGGCTTAGCGGATCCGACCAAATTTGTAGGTTTTACGCAAAACAATGGTGAACTCAGTGTGATTCTCCTACGGAACCACGGGTTGCACATTGAAATACACGTAGACCGGGAACACCCCGTTGGGAAGGCACATCCCGCAGGTGTTGTGGATGTTATCCTTGAGTCGGCAATCACGACAATTCAGGATTGCGAAGATTCCGTCGCGGCAGTGGATGCGGCAGATAAGGTGCGCGTCTATAGCAATTGGAACGGTATCATGAAGGGGACACTGGAGACAACATTCGAGAAAAACGGCGAGATGCTGACCCGTCGCCTCGCACCGGATAAGACCTTTACCGCACCCGACGGAAGCACATTGACGCTACCCGGTAGGAGTCTGCTCCTGATTCGGAACGTTGGACTCCACATGTACACGGATGCCGTCACGACAGCAGATGGTGAGGAGATTCCAGAAGGCATCCTTGATGCCATGGTAACGAGTTTCGCCGCAAAGCATGACCTGCAGGGGAACAACCTCCACACCAATAGCAAAACGGGGAGTATCTACATCGTCAAGCCGAAGTTCCACGGACCCGAAGAGGTGGATATGACGATTCGGATGTTTGAGTGGATTGAATCGGCACTTGGACTTCCGACGAATACCATTAAGATTGGGATTATGGATGAGGAACGACGGACGACCGTCAATCTCAAAGAAGCGATCCGAATCGCACAGGAGCGGCTTGTCTTTATTAACACCGGATTTTTGGATAGGACCGGTGATGAAATCCATACGAGTATGGAAGCGGGACCCATGATTCCGAAAATGGAAATTCGCGACGAACCGTGGATGCTCGCTTATGAGGATTGGAACGTTGATATCGGGATTGAAACGGCGTTGCTCGGCACTGCACAGATCGGGAAGGGGATGTGGACGAAACCGGATCAGATGGCGGAGATGGTTGAAACGAAGATGAATCACCCGTTAGCGGGGGCGACAACGGCGTGGGTGCCATCGCCGACAGCGGCGACGCTGCATGCGATGCACTACCACCGGGTTGACGTGGGAAATTGGATCAAGGAATTGTCGGCGAGGCAGCGAGCCAGTATGGAGGATCTGTTGACCCCACCACTCTTAGAAGAACGCATCCTGCGATCCGATGAGGTCCAGAGCGAATTGGATAACAACGCCCAAGGTATCTTGGGATATGTCGTGCGGTGGGTGGATCAAGGTATCGGTTGCTCGAAAGTACCTGATATTAACAACGTCGGTTTGATGGAGGATCGAGCGACACTCCGAATTTCAAGTCAACACATCGCGAATTGGCTACACCACGGGATCGTTACGAAGGAACAGGTAACCGAAACGTTCCAGCGGATGGCGAAGATCGTTGACGAGCAGAACGCTGGGGATCTGAATTATCGGGACATGTCGCCGAACTATGATCAGAGTGTCGCATTCCAAGCGGCTTTGGACCTCGTGTTCAAGGGGTGTGAACTACCGAACGGGTATACCGAGTTTGTGCTGCATCCGCGTCGGCGAGAGGTGAAAGCGGGAGGTTAAATCAGTCTCCAACACTGGTAGGAGCGGTGTTTTTGCTTGGGTGTTTCCCGCTCCAAATCAAACATAAAAAAGGGAAGGGTGAACAAAACACTCTTCCCTTCTCTTTTTCACAATTGCTACTATGCGTCGAGTCGATAAAATCTGATGGCGTTATCTCGGAAGAGGTTGTTTAGTTCTTCAGGTGAGCACCCGGATACTGCCTCTCTCAAGGTCTGTACCCATCGTGGATAATCCGAGGCTTGCGTCGAGACGGGCCAATCGCTACCGTATATAACGCGATCAAAGCCGAAGCAGGTAATAATGTGTTCAATATACGGTTGTAGGTCGGCAGGTGTCCACGCCTCGAAGTCAGCCTCCGTTACCAAGCCCGATATTTTACAATGGACATTCGGCAACGCCGCGAGCGTCTGAATTTCCTGTTTCCACGGATCGAATAGTTGGTTTTTGATGTCGGGTTTGCCGATATGGTCCAAGATGAATTGAACATGCGGGCACTGTTCCACGAGCCGAATGGCATTGGCGAGTTGTGGGTGGAAGATACAGATATCGAAACTCAATCCGTAGCGGGAGAGTGTTTTAACACCGTCCACGAAGTCGGGTTGGACACAGAAATCCACGCTTTCCGATTGGATGAGGCGGCGGATACCTTTGACGAGCGGATTCTCTGCCAGTTTTTCAACAAAAGGTGCCACTTGGTCTCCCTCTTCGAGCGGTGCCCATGCGACAATACCCTGAATCCGAGGTTCTACCCTTGTTGCGAGATCGGTGACCCACGCTGTCTCTTTCAAGCCGTCATCGGGATGTGTATCGCACTGGACAAACACGATGGCTTCGATGTCCACTTCGCCGGACGCGTCGTTATAATCTTTTAGGAGATAAGGTCTGTTTAGAGCCGGGACTTCCGTAAGCCATGGATATCTCAACTGATCTGGGTGCCATAAATGGACGTGTGTATCAACGATCGGGAGTCTCTCCATTGCGTGCTCCTTTATTTTATTAAATTTGGGATATTTTAAGGCTTCTCTCCGAAATTGTCAATATTTTCTTTTGGTAATTAGGGGTCATTCAGTTCTTCTTTAGGAGGGATCTCCGAATCCCGACGCTTCATTGTAGGAGGGAGTTTTACTCGCGATTTTTTGTATGCAGGATCTCCGAATCCCGACGCTGATTCAGACAATCCCCACCGGCAACTGAAAGGGTTGCGTAGCAACCCGTCCAAACTGCTGACAGCCATTCCGCTGACTGCTGATCGCTATCTGTCAAAATGTTTTGCTAAAAAGTCTTGTGATGTGCTAAACTGATAGATATTCCCAACGGAGGATAAAAAAAATATGGCAGAGAAATCTCGAATTGTTATGGTAGCAGGAAGTGGGAGTAGTCATGGCAGTGGAGCGCATGAGCATCCCGCTGGATGTGCCTTTCTCGCTGAGCAGTTAAACAAAAATGTGGACGGTATAGAGGCAGTGGTCTCTCAGGGTTGGCCCGAAGATCCAGCGATTTTCACCGATACAGATGCCATTATTGTTTATTCAGGCGGTGGTGAAAGACATCTTAGCATCCCGCATCTTGATCAGATCGGTGAATTGATGGCACACGGCATAGGACTCGCAATGTTGCACTTTGCAGTTGAGGTGCCGAAGGGTAAGCCGGGTAATTGTTTCTTAGACTGGATCGGTGGTTACTTTGAACCGGGGCTTTCGGTGAATCCTTATTGGGTAGCAACGTTTACTGAATTTCCTGAACATCCAATAACACGGGGGATGGAGCCATTTTCATTGGAAGACGAGTGGTATTACCACATGCGGTTTCGTGAAAATATGCAAGGGGTGACAGCGGTACTCAGCACGGTCGCGCCCGAGTCAACGCTCGAAAGACCTGATGGGCCTCATAGTGGTAACCCGCATGTACGTGCTTCGGTTGCGAAGGGTGAACCACAGCACTTGGGTTGGTGTGTGGAACGTCCGGATGGCGGTCGTGGGTTCGGGTTTACTGGCGGGCATTACCATCAAAATTGGAGGGATGACCAATTCCGAAAGTTCGTTCTCAACGGGATTGTCTGGACAGCGAAGATGGAAGTCCCTGAAAAGGGTATCTCTACACCGACACCTACCGAGACGGAATTGGATGCGTATCTGTAGTTTTAGCATTATGCTATGAGGTAATTGTAAGGTAGCGTCTGCTGATCCAGGAAACGTTCTTCCCAAATTTGGTAGGTGCGGTTTCTAACCGCACCGGGCATCGTTAGAACATTATCGCATTGGATTTTATCTTCATGAAACGGCATTTACTGGCTAAGGAGATAGGACATGGACCAAGGGATACAAGATTATCTGTTCGACCTACAAGGCTATCTGGTTTTGGAGAATGCGATCTCGAAATCCGATCTGGATGAAATGAACGCGTGGATTGATGCGCATTGGGAGTACGTTGAAAATCCTTGGGAGGAAGAAACCGAGGACAGACGAATTCCACGCTGGCTCGGGAACATTGAAACGCATACCTACAACATCGAAAACGGTGTGAACTTCCAGAATATCATTGAGGGTGGTGATGTTTTTCAGAAACTCATCGACCATCCGTCATGGATCGGACTGGTACGGAAATACGTCCACGAAGTCAATGGACTTTCTATCCACGAGAATTTCCTGAACGTCCGCGGTCCCGGCGGTTTCATCCATATCCATTGTGGTGGACATGTCCCGCTGAGTTATTTGACCTTCCGACAGGAGAACACCGGCGAATGGATGGTCGGACAGATTAACGTCCTGATGGCGTTGAATGATATTGGACCCGGAGATGGCGCGCCCGTATTGGTTCCGAGTAGCCATAAATGCACAGAAATCCATCCGCGTTTGAAGGTCGATGGAAAAGGCTTGGTCTACGACGGCGTGACCGGTAAACCCGCAGGAACAGCCTTTGCGACGAAGGAGATCTATCTCAAGGCAGGGGATGTCGTCATGTTCACAGACGCGATTACGCACGGGTCGGCGGAGCGGACAAATGAAGGGTATCGTCGGTCGATCGTCTATCGTTATTCTCCGAGATATGTCCGGGAGCGTTTTGACTATCCGCATTCCAAAGAATTATTGGCACGTTTGACCCCCGATCAACGCAAAATTATTCAACCGACGGCACCGCGGCGCCCGCCGCAGATTGTGTAACAGACGAGTTGTGTCGCTATCTGCGAAAAGTTAAGGAGGCTCATCATGCGAAAAATGGATTTGCAACAGCAGGCAGTTAGGTTAATCAGGCAACTCTCTACCGAAAGGCTCAAATCTGCTGTTGATTATCTCGTTTATCTTCAAGATGCAGAGACGCACAATGTCTTTTCTGATCACGAAATTCCATCACAAAATCTGGGAACGGCGATCCACGAAATGTTCAAACCTTTTTGGCGGAGTGGAACTTGAGATACCCCCACGGGAACCAATGCGAGAACCGTCTCGTTTTGACTAAGATACTCAAAATAATCTATGGAGGATATTTCATAATGCGCACAGTTCAAGAAATAACGGCGGCATTGACGAACCTAAGTACTGATGAACTGCAACATATTGAGCGAGTTATTCGGGATTTATATCGGGATCGTCATGAAACCATTATTTATGATGATGACTACGGAATCTGGACGGAACAAGATCAGGTTTCGGTGGCAGCGGAGATTTTTCAACTGTTTGAGAAAGAGGAAGATTTGGAAAACGATGTCAATTCCTAAACGTGGTGAGATCTGGTTAGCTGACCTTGGATTAGCCGCGAAGACGCGGCCTGTTTTGGTTTTGAGTGTGCCTTTTTCGGATTCGGATTACGCTTTAATAACTGTTGTACCGCGTACGACAAGCATGAGACGTTCTGCCTTCCAAGTTGAGATTTCTGTATCGGGTTTGAGACCTGGTGTTTTCAATGTTCAGGGCCTTACGACAATTTCACCGTCCAAGTTCATTCGCAGGTTGGGAACATTGCAGTCTGCCCACATGAGATTGATTGAAGATACAGTAAAGAAATGGTTGGGGTTTCAAACTACTTTTGGAAAGTCCTCGGAAAACTAACAAAATATGGGAAAACAAAAAAAAACGCTCTGGGGTGGACGTTTCAGCACAAGCCTCACCACAGAGACAATAGCCTTCACGCACTCCATTGAAGCCGATACCCGCCTCATCGGATACGATATCTGGGGGAGTCAAGCGCATGCGATTATGCTCGCTCGGCAAGAGATTATCTCCGATGCCGATTTGCGCGAGATCTTACGCTGGCTCCAGAAAGCCGAGACAGATTTTCAGAACGGCGATTTTACCCTCGATCCCAATAAAGAAGACGTGCACATGAACGTCGAAGCGTACCTGATTGAGAACGCCGGACGCGAGTTCGGCGGTAAACTTCACACCGCTCGTTCTCGGAACGATCAGGTGCTCGTAGACGCACACCTCTACATTCGGGATGAGATCCTCAACGTCCAGCGTGGTCTCTCCGAACTCTGTGAGGCATTCCTACACATCTCGAAAACACACGCCGATACCGTCATGCCCGGCTATACGCATACCCAACATGCACAACCGATTAGCCTCGGTTTCTGGGCGACGGCTTACGTGAGTCTGTTCCTACGGGACCAGAAACGCTTGCAATCTGCATACACACTTGCCAATATGAACCCTCTCGGGGCGTGTGCTTTGGCTGGCACAACATTCCCGATTGATCGACACCTGACGACGAAACTGCTCGGTTTCGATGCGCCGCATGAGCACGCACTTGATGTTATCAGTAGTCGAGATTTTATCGCAGAGACGCTTTTCGCGTTGTCGCTTGTGATGGCGAACCTCTCACGGATTAGCGAAGAAATTGTCTATTGGACGACTTATGAATTCGGGATGGCAGTGCTTGACGATGCCTATAGTTTCGGAAGCTCGATCATGCCACAGAAGAAGAATCCCGACATCGCCGAACTTACGCGCGGACGCACAGGACGCGTCTACGGTGCGTTGCTGGATCTGTTGACAAATCTCAAAGGCTTACCGATGGGCTATAACCGCGATTTTCAGGAGGATAAACCGCCGCTCTGGGAGGCGTTTGATGTTGTGAAAGCGTGCCTCGGTCTGTTACCCGAACTCCTCAGAACCACGGATTTCAAAACGGAACGGATGGCGGAATTGGCGAATGCGAACTTCGCAACGGCGACGGAGTTAGCAAATTATCTCGTTAAAGAACATCAGATCAGTTTTCGGGAGTGCCACGAGATTGTCGGATGGCTTGTTGGGGAACTTGTGCAACAGGAAAAGACATTCGCCGATTGGGAGCTAACGCAGGAACTCTTGAAACAGAAAAAGATTGACATACCGATCACACAACTGAAACAGATACTGGATGCTGAATTGGCGATTCAGAATAACCAGAGCCTCGGTGGCACCTCGCCTGCAGAAGTGCGTCGGATGATAGACGGCTTTGCGGAACAACTGAATGAAATTGCGTCGCATATTGATGCTTGCCAAACGGAAATTGAGGACGCACACCGGGAGACGCTGCGAATCGTTGATGAGGTTTGCGGTGCCAGTTGAGATGATATTGTAGAAGAAAGACTGTAAGGAATCAATGCGTACGGGTCCATACAAACTATTGAAGGATTTTGCCCAAAGGCATCCGAATACCAGATCGGCACTTGAGCATTGGTATAGATTGATGCGCGGAAGAAATTTCCGTTCGATTGCAGAGTTGCGTGAGGTCTTTCCTCACGCTGACCGAGTTGCAGGTTGGACTGTTTTCAATATTGGAGGGAACAAGGCACGCCTCATTGCAACTATCCACTACGACGAGCAGATAGTGTTTATTCGTCATGTGTTAACCTACGCTGAGTATGATAGGTGGAAGCCTTGACAAACACTATTAGGTCTGCTACTGATAAATTCAGGAGTATACTATGTCAACCGAAAAACACGCTGCACTTAATGTAGCGCAAGTTAAATTTAAGCATAATATTCCAAGTCGTTCTCGATCCTTTGCAGCACTAAACATTTTAAACGATGCCATTGGCAAATGCCAAGATAACACCATCGTAGCCTTAACGGAAAATGATTACGAACAATTGATAGTTCTGCTCGGTGAATTAACGGACGTGGTGCGTGACGACGAAAACCATCTCCTTGCTCCATTGATGCAATTCGTTTTTGGGCTCATTGAAAATTATGAGCGTAAACACGTTCCAGAGTTAGCAGAACTTGGATGAATGAAAACCGGGTGTTCCAATAATCTTGGCAGAAGGATGCTTTATGTCAGACAATACACAACGCGCGTCACCCCTACATAGGAGGGCGAAAATTGAGAGACAGATTGATCGTTGCATTGGATACGGACGATGGTGAAAAGATTGACTGGCTATCTGGCATCCTTACAGATACAGTCGGTTGGTTTAAGATGGGATTTCAGGCGTTTAGTGCGCTCGGAATGGAAGCTTTTCCACGGTTTGAGCGAAACGGACATAACGTCTTTGTTGACCTGAAGTTCCACGACATTCCGAACACAGTGGCACGCGATGTCGGCATGATGACGAAACACGGGGCACACATGATTAACATGCACGCCTCCGGTGGGTTTGAGATGATGCAGGCGGCAAGGAAAAGCGCAGAAAACGCATCCGCTGAAAACGGTATCCCGATGCCGATTCTGCTCGGTGTAACTGTTCTGACGAGTATCGACGAAGACGGCTTTCAACAGAACTTCGGTTCAGAACGGGGACTTACAAAACAGGTCGTCTATCTCGCACAGTTGGCGCAGGAAGCAGGATTAGATGGTATTGTCGCATCGCCACTGGAAATCGAACCGATACGAAAAGCGTGTGGCGATGATTTTGTGATTGTCACGCCGGGTATCCGTCCAGCATGGGCATCGGCGGGAGATCAACGCCGTATTACCACGCCAGCGGAGGCGATCCAACGCGGCGCGGATTACATTGTTGTCGGGAGACCGATTATTGCGGCAGAGGATCCCTTGGCAGCCGCCGAAATGATCCTTGAAGAGATGAAAGGGGCATAAAACTATGAACATTGTCTGTATCTGTTTGGACACATTTCGCGCCGACATTATCGGTGAAGACAAGAAGTATAGCCACGTACAAACGCCGAACCTCGATGCCTTGGCATCAGAGAGTGTTCGTTTCACACGGGCGTTTGGTGAAGGACAGCCGACGCTTCAGATACGTCGTGGCAACTTTACGGGAATGCGGAGTTTTCCGTGGAGGTATAATTTTGATCGGCGTGGACATTGGCACCATGCCCCGGGTTGGCATAAGATTCCACCCGAACAGGATACGATCGCTGAGGTCCTGCTTGAACGCGGTTATCTCACCGCACTAATTGCAGATACGTACCACATGTTCAAGCCGACGATGAATTTCTCACGTGGGTTCGCACATTTCGATTTCATCCGCGGTCAGGAATCAGATAACTGGCACAGTGGTGATCCGAAGTTGATTGAGGCGCAACTCCGAGAACACGTCCGTGAACCGCTCAACTGGCAGCGACATGCAGGGCTCGTCAACTATCTCTTGTCGCAACGGCACCGACGATCGGAGGATGACTACAGTTGTGCGCGTGTCTTCCGTGCCGCCGCGGATTGGCTACAGGACAATCACACCGTCGGCCCTTTCTTCTTATGGGTGGATAGTTTTGACCCGCATGAGCCGTGGGATCCACCGAAGCCCTATGCTGATCTCTATTTTCCAGACTATTCCGGTAAGGATTTCATTACGCCGGGCAATGCGAACGAAGGCGATGGACCTACGGAAGATGAACTCCGTCGGATTGAGGCACTCTACCTCGGCGAGGTGACGTTTGTCGATAAATGGGTCGGTGTGCTACTCGACAAAATAGAGCAGTTAAACATCCGAGACGAGACCCTGATTGTGCTCATGTCCGACCATGGCACACAACTCCGCGATCACGGGAGTTTCGGAAAGGGACCGAACAAATTACACCCCTTCAATACGCAGTTGAACCTGATGGTTCGGCACCCAGAGGGACCACATGACAAGGAAATTTTCGCATTCGTACAGAACCACGACCTGATGCCAACGCTCCTAAATCTGCTTGACATTCCGTGCGGTTGGACGGACGGTGAGAATATGTGGCAGCTCGTTACACAGGAAAAGGCGTTACTCCGCGAACGAATTATCACGGGTTGGGCAGGTTTTATTACTGGCAATGCGCGCGGACGCGTCAGTGTGCGCGATAACCACTGGAACTTCTGCACTTCGGTCGGCTATCAAGATGAGAACGGCGATGAACTTTTTGATATCCGAAACGATCCCGAAGAAAAAGTGAACATCGCGAGTGACCATCCGACAGTTGTTGCGGAGCGGCGACGCGATGTCGAGGCGTTGATTGGGCAACCCTTGCCGGGACATTTCATTGAGGTCTGCGATCCTGGGCAAGCACCGATGACACAGTGGTTGCAGAAGAAATTAGCGGAGATGTAAAAGTGGCTGTCAGCGGTCAGCAGTCGGTATTCCGTTGATTTCCGATGGTTGACCGCTATTTGAGTTTTTCCCAATCCCAGAGAAGAATTGTGCCGTCGTAACTTCCGCTTGCGAGTGTTTTCCCATCTGGAGAGAACATCAACACACCGACAGAGGCTTGATGCCCTGTGAGAGTGGCGTGTATCTGGTAATCCGGATCTGATTTCCATATCTGAATGAACCCTGCTTCACTCCCGCTTGCAAGCGTTTTTCCATCCGGGGAAAAGGCTAACGCTGTAACGCTTTCAACAGCATCAAAAGTGCCGATCGGATTAGCAGTATTGACCTTCCATAAGCGAATCTCGTTTCCACCGCCACTGGCGAGTGTTTTGCTATCTGCGGAGAAGGCGAATGCACTGATACGTTTTGTGTGTCCCGTGAGGTGCGATAGATTTTTGCCCGTCTCGATGTCCCATAAAGCGATGGTTCCGTTTTCGTCGCCACTCGCCAAAACCTTGTTGTGTGGCGAGAATGTATATATGCTCACGGCACCTGTGTCCCCTTCAAATGTAAATAGATGCCCACCGGTATCTGACTCCCACAGTTTGACCTTATTGCTCAGGGCTCCTGCTCTATTGCTACCCGCAAGAATTGTACCGTCTGGTGAAAATACCAGGGGCCAGTAACCCGCCCTTCGAGGTGTTCCCTCCAGAGTAGACAGAGGTACTTTCGTCTCGGAATCCCACACCTGAATCCCGTGGCGTAAGGTGCGTCCTGCGAGTTTTGTGAGATCAGCGGGGAACGTGAGGTCGGTAACTTCTTGAAGGACTGTAAGGAGCGCGTGCTGTGTGAAAGTTTCTATACTCCATACGCGTGCCCGTCCTTCAAGGGCAGTATTACTAACCAGGTATTTACTATCTGCGGAAAAGGCGAGCGTGCTTACCCAATGCGTGTGCTCTCCGAGGGGGGAGGATAACCGGTAGCGTCCGGTATCAACGTCCCACACGTGGAGGCTGCCATCACTACTCACGCTGATGAGTTGGGTGCCGTCTTGAGAGAATTTCACACTATGAACGTCATCCCGTTTCTTTGGAAGAACTCCGTGCTCAAGAAACTTGAGCATTCGGTCCGCCGCTACAAATGGATTGATTGCGTCATCGCGGGTGGGAAGATTCTTCAGTTCGGTGCCGGTGTTGACATCCCAAAGACGCATCGTCTTATCGTGGCTCGCTGTGATAAGTGTGGTGCCGTCTGGCGAAAACGCCATGTCCCGAATTTTGCCCGCGTGACCTTTGAGACCTATCTGGAGCCTGCCAGTATTGACATCCCATAGATGCACTGTGTGATCCCAGTCGCCGCCGGTTGCGAGTGTTTTACCATCGGATGAAAAGGCGAGTAGATTAATAGATCCCAAGTCTTTGTTATCTGCGTGTAGCAACTCACAGGTATCAGCATCCCACAGCCGGAGTGTGCTGCCTGCACTCGCAAGAATTTTACCGTCTGGTGAAAACGCGACTGCGTTGATTGCACTCGGATGTCCCGTCAGACTATTGATGTATTTACCGGTGCTGACCTCCCATAAACGGACCACCCAGTCTCCACCGGCAGTCGCGAGTTTTCTGCCATCAGGTGAAAGAGCGATTGCGTTAATTGAATCAGGATGTTCATCGAGCATCGCAAAGGCGTTGCCCGTGAAGGTGTCCCAGACATAGATACTGTTTCCGTGAGCAGTCGCAATAATTGAAGCATCTGCGGAGAAAGTTAACGCTTCTGGTGGTATCGTGGACAAAAACGCGTCCTTTTCCCCGATTTGGGGCGTTGTGAACAGTGAGACAACCTCGCCAGTTTGTGCATCATAAATCCAGATGCCGATGGGCGTTGACCCGACGACGCGTGTGCTGTCGGGCGAGAGTTTTATGTTCATTAATCTGCCTCTTCCCAGACGGGCTTTTGCACCTTCGGGCAGATGCCATTGTGTCGCAAAGTCTTGTGCGAGACTGTTGAGTGGCAATAGACTGGAAAGCAAAAAGCATACGATATAGAGAAGGTGTGTCCTTTTCATGAACGGAAACTCCTTTTTGAGGAAAGAATTTATATCCTATTTGTTAGCAAATTCCGTGCCGATTTGGATGGAACCACACCGAGGACTTTTGGCGAAATACTGTAAAAAAACCGCACAAAATTGGCACTCCTATATGCACAATTACACGAAATAGGGCAGATTTTGTTCAACTTTCGTGCTTTGATTTATCCCAACAATTCCGCTGTAGGAGCGAGTGTTTTTGCTTGGGGTGTTTTTGCTGGGGCGTTTCCCTTGCTTGGGTGTTTCCTCAATTTCTTCGCGCTCGCGATGCTCACTGACGATTGACGGCTGATAACCGACAACTAATCCGATAAAAAGGCTTGATCTTGATTTTTGTTTTAAGTATAATATACTGAAAAAGGAATTAATAATCTATTTCTTTTCGGCGTGGTTTACGAATTGAAACCTGTCATAGAAAATTTGAAGGGAACAATTATGGGAAGAAGAAGACGCTCCAGAGCGCAATATTTAAAAGGTGAATTGATTGAACGTGAAGACTTTTCTGAAGACTTAGCCGCGTTCAAATTCCGTGTTGATAAGCAGCTACCGTTTATACCCGGGCAATACGCTACGATCGGTTTTCAGGTTGGCGAAAAGATTGCCCAGCGTCCGTATTCGATCGTCTCCTCACCACACGAGCCGTTTATGGAGGTTTTCGTGGAATTGGTGCCGGAAGGTGAAACGACACCCCTGTTTTGGGAACTGAAATTGGGGGACAGCGTGTTTATTCGGGAACGTCTCGTTGGAAGGTTCGTCTTGGACACGGAGAGTGGGATGACACGCCATGTGATGGCGGGGACTGTCACGGGGGCTGCACCGTACATTAGCATTGCGCGGACCCAAAAGATTGAGCAGGAACAGGGTAAGGCGAGTCCACATCAGATTTTAGCGATCGTCGGTGCGAGTCTTTCGTGGGAACTTGGATATTACGCCGATGAACTCAACGAACTCGCGGCACAAGAAGAGTGGTTCACGTTTGTCCAGACGGTCAGTCGTCCGTGGGAGGATCCCGAATGGCAAGGTGAGAGCGGACGTGCCGAAGATGTAATTCGGAAGTATGGCGATCAACTCGGTTACGATCACACGAATGCGGTCGTCTACGCGTGCGGACATCCACAGATGATCGAGAATGCGAAGGCGATCTGGGCGCGTGCACGTTTCCCTGAAGAACGGATTAAAGAGGAGAAATTCTTTGTAATGAAAGAGGAATAGATAGGAGCCACGTGAGGGCAGCGTATTTCACAGTTAGAGCCGTTCTTTGAAAAGGTGATGAATGCAGAAACAATTGATGCTATTCATTTGATTTCGTGCGTATTTTGGAATATAATTGTCACATGCCGTATTATGATGAAGTTTTCAAGCATGTTACGGGTGAATTTCCGTATGCGTTGGCAGCGTTAGCGTTGAATACGCCTGAGGTTGAAGTCGGGGAGCGTCTCAGCACCGAGCACACCACGGTTCAGATGCATCAAAACGATATGACTTTTCAGGTCCGCTTGCCGGATGAAGAAGCGATTCTCCATATAGAAGCACAAACCGACGACTCTACGCAGAGACCGATGCCGTTAAGGATGTTGGCATATTCGAGTTTCCTCTCCCTTGAGCATCAGAAGCACGTCTATTCCACAGTGTTATATTTCCGTCCGCCTGCCGGACGCAGAGACCCAGGAGTCTACCGGTACGGAAACCCAGAGCGGGGCGGCGTGGAGTTCTGGTATAACGTCATTCGGGTGTATGCGTTGGAAGGTGAAGCGTTTTTGGATGCTGATGCACTTGGGTTGCTACCTTTCACAGCATTAATGAAATCGCCTGGGGACATGACAGCGGAAGCCTGGGTTGAGAAATGTATACAGACAACACAGCAAGCATCGGTGGACCGAAAGACACGGGGAACATTGTTATTTGCGCTCTCGCTGTTCGGGAGTTTAGTACATCCGCCGGAACTTTTTCAGAACCTTATATCGGAGGCAGTCATGCAAGAATCTCCTTTTTACCAACGCGTCATGCAACGCGGCATAGAACAAGGCATAGAACAAGGCATAGAACAAGGAGCAACACGCGCCACACGCGATGCTGTTCTCAAACTCCTGCAGCACCGATTTGGCGATGTTCCCCAATCCATCGCGAACCACATTACCGAACTGCACCATATCTCACAGTTGGAGGCGTTCTTTGAGAAGGTGATGAACGCAGAAACACTTGATGATATTCAAGAGTAAAACAGCGGCATCGCGCGGATAGAATGAAATTCCCACAATGCCGCTGTTTCGCGTGGTAAGATTGACATATTATTGTAGTCTACGGAGCAATGCCTTGAGATAATTTGAGGGCACAGCAAAATTGAGGTTTTCCGCTTCGGTACTACGATGACTTGCAGTTGCGATACCTATTACCTCGCCTCTGCTGTTTAGGACTGCCCCTCCGCTACTTCCTGGAGAAATTGAGGCTGTCATTTGGATCCACTTGTTATCTCCTACTCTTCGGATGCTGCTGATAATCCCCTCTGAGAATGTGCCTTCCAATCTTTCAGGGTTACCGATAGTGTAAACTGAGTCGCCAATTTGAATAGCATCGCTATTAGCTAACGACAATGCGGTTGCGTTAATACCTGAGAGTTTTAAGACTGCTAAATCGTGTTCTTCATCTATCATTGTGATGCTTTCAACAACGTACCATTTTTCCTCACCAACCAGTCTCGCGTACATTGATGTGGTCCCTTTGATAACATGATAGTTGGTAGCAATTTTGTCGGTGTCAACGAAAAAACCACTACCGGCTCTTAATTCTCTGCCATTGGCATCAAATTCCCCAATATATACTGTAGATGCTAATGCTTTTTGGGCAATCTGTTGTATGGTTTGTTGGGTTATGTCATGCTCTGGCGAGACAGTGGTCTGCTCAACTACGTTATCATTTCTTCGGGTGTTGTCCTGTATTCCTGTACTTAGGAATACTTCATTCATATCCCAAAGAATAATAGTGCCATTTTTGCTACCGCTGACAAGGGTACTACCGTCCTCTGAAAAAACGAGGGTAGTTATGCCCGAGTGGGGCATATGGAACTCTTTTTCCATTTTACGTTCTCTGACAAGATCAAAAAACTGAATTGTACCGGTTGCATCTCCAAAGGCAAGATACTCGTTAGCAGATGAGTATGATAGGGCAGTGATGGCACCTAACGGGGTACTATAAACCGTCCCTACCTCTTCGCCGGTAAAGGCATTCCATTGACGGATAGTTCCGTTTTCTTCACCACTGAAAAGGCGAGTACCATCAACAACGAATGTCAAAGAAGTAATTGTGCTCTGAGCTCCTCTGAGTGTTTTCAATTCGCGTCGGGTAGCAACATCCAATAGATGGATTCTACCATCTGCTCCTCCGCTGGCAAAGGTTGTATCTGCTGGCGAAAAGGCGAGTGCTGTGATGCCGTGTATATTCCCTTTTAGTATTGTTATTAGGTTGTCTGTACTAAAAGCTTCGCCGGATTCAAGAATCTTGAGGACATCAGATAGGAAAATTGTGTCATCTTCGCTTCCACCACTCGCAATGATTGTACCATCCTTCGAGAATGTAACAGCCTTTGTTAATCCGGTGTGTTCATGAAGTATGGACAGTTCGCTGCTTGTGCCTGCATCCCACAATCGGAGTTTTCCATCTAATCCAGTGCCGCATGCTCGGATACGCTTATCCGCGGTGTATGCCAAGGCTTTAATACCACCAGTGTGTCCTGGTATTTCAATGTTTACCCGTTTGCCGATTCTATCCCATAAGAGTATTGTGCCGTCTGGACTTCCACTGGCAAGGGTACTATCATCCGGTGAGAAATCAAAATCCGGTACAGAATCTTTATGTCCTGTAAAGGTAGTATTGTGCTTTGCAGTGCTTGTGTCCCATAGCCGAATCAATTTGTCCGCACCACCAGTGGCGAAAGTGCTTCCGTCTGGAGAGAATTTCGCAGCGTATACTGGGACGTTGTGTTGTATTGGTGGATGAAGTTTTCCACCTTCGCCGACAAGGCTCCATAAGATCGCGGTCCTATCAAGACTGGCACTTACGAGTTCAGTTCTGTTACGTGAGAAATGCACTGCTTGAACGGAGTCAGTGTGGTCATTAAACTCATAGATACGATCCCCTGTGTCAGCATTCCAAACTTGAATGATGCCATCGTCACTGCCGCCAGCCAACATCCTGCTGTCTGGGGAAAACGCGATGCTCCGAATAGAATCTCTATACGGTAAGATTGCGATGAGGCTTTCGCTATTGGGGCCAGCATGCGGATCCCAGATCCGAATCGTCTTGTCTGCACTTCCGCTGGCAATCCTTTTGCCGTCTGGTGAGTATTCAACAGCGTGGATTTCTGCTGTGTGTCCTCTGAGAGTAGACGGTGATGTTGGTTCGCCGGTACTGACATCCCATAACCTAACCGTCCAATCTGAGTGCGCTGCTGCGATGATGAGTCCACCTGGGGAATAGGAAACTGCATTGGCACCTCCCATAATCCCCGAGAACGGAGGCCGTTCTTTTCCTGTACGAGCATCATAGATCCAAACACCGATGGTAGTTGCGACAGCTAACTGGTCGCTGTGAGGGGAAAACGCCATATCACGAATCCAGCCTTTACCGAAGCTGGCTATTGCCCCTGAAGGTAGAGGCAATTCCGTAGAATTTTGCGCAAGGATATTGGGTGGAAACAGGCACGCGGTTAATAGAAGTCCTGCTACGAATAGATGAAATTTTTTCATATAATTCCTCTCCTCTTGAGATCAGTGAGTTGCCAGGTAGAGACTGACATTCCGTGATTGTAGCGTACAATTAATCTGAAGTCAAATTTTTACGGGTACGCCTCAGAGGCATTAGGTTCACCGTTTCGTAGAATAAGCTGTGAGTTTGTGAATCCACGGACACAAGCTAACAGTCTATACTACAACAACACGCACAATCTAACAGATCCTTATACAGAGCCTCAACTTAGATTATTCTTAAATTTTCGGTCCAGATTAGTCAGCTATAAAACGTATAAGCGTGTTTGCGGGTTCATAAGTTGGATCAATTTCTAAAGCTGCAGTGGCGGCATTTTTCGCAAATTCAAATTCGTCAAGTTTCAAGTAGGCAAGGGCAAGGTTGAAATGTGCTTCCTTAAATCCTGGGTCAATTCCTGCCGCTTTTTCAAGTACTTTTACTGCTTCGGTGTACCTTTCCTGCTCAATATAAATTACTCCCAGGTGGCAATGTGCTTCTTTAAACTTTGGATTGATATTAATTGCATTCTTAAACGCAGCGATCGCTTTGTCGTACTGTTCTTCGTCGAAGAACGTCCATCCACGACCGTAGTAAGTTTCTTTGATTGCTGACGAAAGTTGGTGTGCACGTTGATAATCTGAGTCAATATCTAAAGCCTGTCTTGCCTTTTTCAATGCTTTTTCAAGTTCTCCGCTTCCAAGATGTATGTACCCTTGGTCGACAAGCGATCCAGGATCGGGTGGAGGTGGAGGCGGTGGAGGTGGAGGTGGTTCTAATTTTCGGATAGCGTTCTCTTTCAGTTCCTGCATACGACTCAGCCATCCTCGGTTCCTGACTTTATCACTGTCGGTGTATCTTGTGTTAGCTTTTTCAACCGTGTCAATTACTGACTGGTACCTGGATCTGTTACCAGATATTTGTGCCCAATCGACATAGACCAAAGTCAAGTAGTAGTAGGCTTCAATAGTGTGTGTTCCATTACTATAATTTTCAATAAGTTTTTTGAAAGTATTGACTGATTTGTTAAATAGGTTTGGATTAGTAAGAGCCACTTTGTGATAACAGTAGCCTGTCCAATAGAGAGCCTTAGCAGTATCCTCGTCAGAGAGGTCGCTGTCGGCAAGTATTTCATATAGTTTGGCCGCTTCTAAGAATTTGCTTTCCTTGCGGAGACGCGTGGCATCTATAAAGTGCAGTACCTCTGTCCTTCTATCGTCTATAGAGTCTGGGACGAGATAGGTGAGTTGATATTTTTTGTAAAGTTCTATTTTTCGTTCTTGATCCTCCGTACTGTACATGGCTTCTTCATAGTTCGCCCGGGCATTCACATAATCCTTTATCTCAAGATGAATTTCTGCTTTTGCAATGTAAGCATCAGTGACATATTCGCTTTCAGGATATTGTGTGATGAGATCTGTGTAGAGTTGATGGGCATCATGAACTCTGCCCTGCTGTTTTAGGTTGGACGCGGAATTGTACATCGTTTTATCTCTGGATTCAAGATTAGGAATTGGAGGTTCTGGAGGACCCTGACCATTATCAAGCATATATTTCAATTCTGTAATACGCTGTTCTGCCTCCACCTTGAATTCAGAATGTGGAAATTCGGTAATTAGTTTTTGAAAAGTTTTACCTGCTATATCGTAGTTTTGCTGTTGATAGTTAATCTCCGCAATAATGTAAAGTGCTTTCGACACCCACTGGCTCTTTGGGAACTTTTCTACCAATCCAGAGAATTTAGATTTTGCCTGATCGATATTTCCGATTTTGTGGAGGATTTCTGCCCAGAGATAGGTGAGTTCTTCTTCATGTTTGGGAACCTTTGCATCTGATACGACCTTTCTAACGTGTGTTAGCGCGCTTTGATAATGTCTGATGTCGCTGCTATCTTCAGCGAGTTCGTAGTAGCATCGCGCGATTTTAAGGTTGGCAACGGTGGTAAAGTCCTTATCGATCCGCTCTGTTTTCGCACCAAACTTTTTTGACTCTTTTAGTGCCTTTTTATATTTTACAATTGCGCCTTCATAATCCGAGCGTTCATATAACACTTCGGCGGCTTCAAAAAGCCTTTCTACCTTTTGGGCACTCCCTAAGACAAGTGGTGACAAAAAGGCAAGCACCAAGGCGACCCCACCGATGATACCCCAAATTCTGGCATTCATTATCATCTCCCTTGCAGTATCGGGGTTGGTATAATCTTAAAAGAGAAGTTTTTGGTTGTGAGGAGTGTTCTGTCCTCTCCAAACAATTGGATCTCTAGGGTTTGATCGCGTCCTTGTATATTTTTATCGGCGGTAATGGGAATTCTGATGGTTTCTATTTTGTTTTGACTCAATTCTGGAATCAGTTTAGCGTTCGTGAAGCGTAGCCCTGCTGTAGAAGGCGGTTCAAATGATTGAATTCTAAGTTCTACGTTACGCACTGTTCCACCCTTGTTGCTGATAACTAACATGAGACGAGCATTTTCATCCGCCTCAAGAACGCCGTTTTTTGAAGCAGAAGGTTCCTCTAAAAAGGCACTTACTTCTATTGACGGATCTGGCTTAATAGCCTTTGCAGATTCCTGAGAAGTCTTCTGTTGTTCTGTGTCTACTGGCTCTGTTTTCGCCGGCCATATCGATCGAATAACCAAGACAGCTGCGACAATAATGCCTAAGACAACAGCATAGGATAGTCCCTTTTTCCAAAATCTCTCTCTACGCTGGTTGGTCTTGACATGCTTTATTGCGGTAAGTAGTTCGTATACAAGTTGACGATCGGCTTTAAGTCTTAACGCTTCTTCTGCTGCTATTTTTGCGTCATCAAGTCCTCCTATTTCCAGATAAGCGACACCTAAACCGTAGTGTGCATCTGCAAAATTCGGATCTGCCTTTATCGCTCTTTTGAATGCAGCAGCGGCTTCATTATACTGTTTATTGTTGAGGAACGCTTCTCCACGCTCATAGTGCTTTTTTACATTCGTATCTTTTGAAGGATGACCACTCGACTGCGTGGATTGGGTTGACCGTAGTCGTCTGATGTCGTTCAAGAGTTGTCGCGCAGGTTCGGAGTTCGTATCAATCCTTAACGCTGCGTTCGCTGCGGTTTCTGCGTCATCAAGTTGTCCCATCTCAAGATAGATTTCACCTAAATTCGTGTGTGCTGCTATGAAATCTGGGTCCAGATTGATTGCTTTTTGGAATTCCGCAACCGCCTCCGTATACATTTCCGATTCTTGATAAGCAATACCCAGCTCATAATGTGTCTCCTGTCTCGGTTTCGCAGCGGGTTGTTGTTCCACAGGTTGATCTGGTTCTGGAGGTGTAGTGGTCTGGGGCTCAGGCGGTGTGAAACTCGGGTCGATGGCTTCCAAAAGGGAAAGTGCGGGTTGATAGTTCGGGTCGAGTTTCAACGCTTCTCTTGCGGCATCTCGCGCCTTTCCGAGTTCCTGCTGTCCGAGGTAGGCGAGCGCAAGCGAGTGATGCGCTGCTTTATAGTTACGATCCAGCGTTATCGTCTTCTGAAGAGCATCCACAGCGCGGACGTAGGTTTCCATCTTGAGGTAGGTTAACCCCAAATTGTAGTGCGCAGTCGTAAAATCGGCATCGAGGGTTATAGCGTTCTGGAAGGCTGTAATGGCTTCACTGTAGCGTCCATCGTTCAGGTAGGTAATACCCTTGTTGTAGTGTGCCTGTTTTATCGAATTTGCGAGTTCATGGGCGCGTTGATAGTTCGGGTCGAGCCTTAAGGTCTCTGTAAGGGCATGTGTCGCCGCTTCCAAATTACCTGATTCTCGGTAGACGCGTGCGAGGTTGTAATGTGCTCGTTTGAAATTCGGGGCGATGGTTATGGCGCGTTCAAGATGAGGAATTGCTTTGTCGTAAGATCCCTGTTCGACGTAAGCATAGCCGAGGTTATAGTGTGCATCGACAAGATCGGCATCAAGGGCTATCGCATTTTGTAATGCATCGATCGCCTCCCGATACGCCTTGAGTCCGATATAAGCCGCACCGAGATGGGCATAGATATGCTTACTCTCAATGTCCGAGACCTGTGAACTCTGCCCTAAATCGGCATTAAGCGTCAGGGCTTTCTGGAACGTTGAAATAGCTTCTGTATACCGCTCAGCGTTGAGATGATCTTTGCCTTTGTTGTAATATGCTTGCGTGAGGGTATCGCGCAGTAGTAATGCGGGCTGGTGGGTGGCATCGAGTTTTAATGCTGCTGTGACCGAGGTGCTTGCTCTCTCTAATTCGTTCTGCTCGAGGTATGCCCGGCAGAGCGCGCAGTGTGCACCAATAAAATCCGCATCCAACTTTATGGCTGCTTCAAACTCAGGGATAGCTCTGTTGTATTGCCCCGCCTCCAGATAAGCGATACCGAGGTTGTAGTGTGCTTCTTTTATAGCGTCCATTTACTTGGGAAAGAAGAAAGTTATTTAGGGTTAATTTTGGTGGTATTTTACCAGAGCAGCTTTAATTTTGCAAACAAAAAACCTTGAGTGTAGTTCAGTTTTGCGGTATAATGGCATTGCGAATTTACGGGTAAACGACACACGTCTTGACTGGGACTATCTATGCAGCAACACTCGCCCGTTCTCTCTACCTCTCCTCGCCAGAAAATCCGGTGGCGGATTATTTGGCTCGGACTCGTGCTGATTCCCTTCAATAACTATTGGGTTTTCGCATCGCTGCGTTGGGATCAAGGGTTCCCGACAACGATGTCCCTCTTTTTCAATACCATCTTCGTACTCGCTGTCCTGATTGCCATCAATACAATCCTTCATCGGTTCGCACCGCGCGCCGCACTCACGCAAGGCGAATTGTTGACACTCTACGCGATGCTATCCATAGCCTCGGCTATCTGTGGACACGACCTGTTTGAGGTGATTATTACGAATATCGCCACGGTCGGTTGGCTGGCGACGGAGGAGAATGAGTGGGCGACGCTTTTCCACCGGTATCTCCCAGATTGGCTCGCCTTGACGGACAAAAACCGTTTGACTGTCTATTTTACAGGCGAGTCGAGCCTGTATCTGCGTCCGCATCTTGAGATGTGGTGGAAACCTGTGCTTGCGTGGAGCGGGTTTATCATCGTCTTGCTGTTCACGACGTTTTGCATCAACGTGATGCTACGGAGGCAGTGGATTGAAATAGAACGGCTCAGTTATCCGATCATTGAATTACCATATCAGATGACAACGGCGCGCTTTTTCCGCTCAAAACCGTTGTGGGTCGGCATCATCCTGGCAGGTGGGATAGATGTCATTAACGGATTGCATTTCCTATTTCCAAACTTTCCAGGACTCGGTGGTGAATTCTACGATCTACGACCGCTCTTTACGACGAAACCGTGGAATGCAATTGGTTGGACACCGATCGTTTTCTTTCCCTTCGTCGTCGGGATGGCGTATTTTATCCCGCTTGACCTCTCGTTTACGTTCTGGTTCTTCTACATCTTCTGGAAATTTGAGATGATCTTCGGGAGTATCGCTGGATTGCAACGGATTCCGGGGTTCCCCTTCATCTTCGACCAGTCGTTCGGGGTTTGTGTCGGGGTCCTGTGTATGACGTTGTGGAGTGCGCGCGACCATCTGCGAAATGTTTTTAGGCAAGCGTGGCACGGAGGCAGAAGAATGGAGTCCAACGAACCGATGTCCTATCGCGTCGCTGTGTTAGGGCTTGTCTGTGGGTTTCTGCTCCTCACCGGTTTTTGGTGGGTTGCAGGGATGTCTTTCTGGGTGGCGGTCCTCGTTTTTGCTATCCATCTGACGACGGTGACAGTGATTACACGCGTCCGTGCTGAACTGGGTCCACCGATCCACGACTTACGCTCTATGGGACCCGATGTCTTACTCCCCAAAATGTTTGGAATGCGACGGCTCGGCGGACAGAATCTGGCACTCTTTTCACTGATATTCTGTTTTAATCGTGCCTACCGAGGCAATACGATGCCGCATCAATTAGAAGGGTTTAAATTGGCGGAACGGTCCCGCAGTTCTTCGCGGCGGATTGCTGCAGCGATGCTCCTCGCGATGGTGCTGAGTCCTTTTGCGGCGTTTTGGGGCGCGCTGCATCTCGGTTATGAGAGTGGTGCGATTGAGGTATGGTCGGGGTCTGTGTTTAACCGAACTCAGAGTTGGCTGACGAATCCGATGCCTGTGGACATTCCATCGTTGATTGCCATGGTTTGCGGACTGCTGTTCGCGTTTGGTCTTACTTTGGTACGGCTCCGTTTTTTCTGGTGGCCCCTGTATCCGATTGGATACGCTATCTCTGGAACGTGGGCGGTGAACTTTTTCTGGTTCTCGGTTTTCATCAGTTATTTCATCAAGTTAGCCATTCTGCGGTTCGGGGGTGTGCGGACGTTTCGGCGGGTCGCACCGTTCTTTTTGGGGTTGATTTTGGGCGAATTCTTGGTAGGGAGTGTCTGGGGACTGCTCGGTATCTTCTTGGAGAAGCCGATGTATCGGTTTATTTGGTGAGAGAATCGTATCTTCCGTTTTTCACTTGACAAAGAGTCATGGATTCCCGTAGAATATAGTGAGATTTCTACTTATCAAGTATGCCGCGATATGTTCGCAGATTGAAGGTTTCCGAGACTTACTATGGGACAAATACAACAACTTCGTCGAATTACAATATGGGGTGTCGGTTTAATCGGAGGATCGCTCGGACTCGCATTGAAAAAGAATGGATTTCAAGGACAACGTGTCGGGTTGGGGCGGAATATCGGTAGGCTTGAAAAAGCGCGCCAGCACGATGCAGTTGATGTGGTGACGACAGAAGTGGCGGAAGGGGTACGCGGAAGCGAGCTTGTCGTTCTGTGTACGCCTGTCGAATTGGTTCCTGTATTGGTGCAGCAGATTGTTGAAGTTGTTGGTTCGCAGCCGTCTATGGTGCTAACAGATGTTGGTAGTACGAAATCGGTGTTGGTACAGGCGGTCGAGGCGCAGCTGAAGCAACAGGGTTCGGATCCCGTTTCTTTTGTAGGTGGGCACCCCATGGCGGGTTCACACGAAACCGGCGTCGATGCGGCGCGGGCAACACTTTTTGAAAACGCCACGTGTATTGTGACACCCACAGAAAGTACAGATTCGGATGCCCTCCAGCAGGTCAAAAGTCTATGGGAATTTATCGGCGGCGTTCCGCATCTCCTCTCTCCTGAAATCCACGATCTGCTCATCGGTGCCGCAAGTCATCTCCCACATCTCATTGCGAGTCTACTCACCAACACTGTTGCGAATGTGGAAACGGAGCATCATAAGGCGTTGGACTTTACGGCGACCGGCTTTCGGGATTCTACACGTATCGCAGCAGGTTCGCCGGACTTGTGGACCAGCATTTTCACCCAAAACAGAGATGTCCTTTTATCACTCATTGATGACATCGTTGACAACTTAAATGAATTCAAAACCTTGCTGCAGACCGATAACCCTGTTGAGATTGAACGTGTACTTCTGGAGGCACAAGTTATCGTCGAAAAGCGTAGAAAAGTATTGGAGGCACATGAAAGAGACTGAATCTCAGGTGACGATTGCGATGGATGGACCCGCCGGGTCTGGGAAAAGCACAGTGGCTCGGGGCATCGCAGAAAAACTCGGACTGCTTTATCTCGATTCCGGAGCAATGTACCGAGCGGTGACCCTGTTGGCATTACAGGAAGGACTCGCAGCAGATAGCCCGAAACTCATTGACCGCGTGAAGGCGTGTCATATTGAATTTACGGATAACGGCAAAACGATTCTGCTCGATGCCGAAGATGTGTCTCTCCAGATCCGAACGCCAGCGGTCAACAGATTGGTCGCAGATGTCGCGAAAATCCCAGAGATTCGCCGTGAAATTGTGAAACATCAACAACGGATCGGCGACGAAGGGGGTATTATTGCTGAGGGTCGGGATTTAACGACGATCGTCTTTCCGAACGCCGATTTTAAGTTCTATCTTGATGCTTCTGTAACAGAGCGTGCAAAACGTAGATTTGCCGAACTCCAAGCACAAAACGAAAATGCGACGTTAGCGGCGGTTGAAACAGAGATTCGAGAGCGAGATGAAAAAGATACGACGCGAGAACACAGTCCTTTGCGGGCGGCTGACGATGCGATTATCGTCGATACAACCGATAAAACAATTGAAGAAGTGGTTGATTTTATTATTGCACGCGTGTGTGCAAACGAACGCTGATAGTAGGAGGGGTTTGAAACCCCGATATTTTTTATGTGGTATACCGATAATCAGTTCTGGACCCCTCGGGCACTCTACCGATGGGGACATCGACTTACAAATCTTTTCTGTAAAACGATGGGACGCCTTGAAGCGAGAGGCGTTCATCATATTCCGAGAGAGGGCGGAGTTTTATTTCTTTCAAATCATGTGAGTTTTCTTGACCCTGTTATCGTCGGTTCCGCCGCCAACCGTGAGGTCCATTATATGGCGCGGAGTAATGCATTCGACATTCCGGGCTTAGGGAAACTCATCTCAGCCTATAATGCTTATCCCGTAAATAGAGGTGCCCCCGACTTAAAAGCGTTACGAAACACGATCTCTCTCTTGAAAAATGGTAACGCTGTGCTTATATTCCCCGAAGGCACTCGTAGTGTCGATGGTACATTAGGTAAAGCGCGCGACGGTGCCTGTTTTATTGCACACCGGGCAGGCGTGCCAACGCTTCCTGTTTTCCACAGGGGCGCGGAACGGATGTTACCACGCAACAGTAAACGGTTGCGCCGATCAAAATTAACTGTCACATTCGGCGCGCCTCTTGAACTCACTACCGAGGAATTCGAGACGAGGCGCGAGATGTATCAACAGATGGGCAATCAGATCATGGAGGCAATCGCTGATTTGCGGGACGATACGTTTAGTTAGTCGGATTTGCCAGAATGAGTAAAATGTCACCTTCTTGGACCTGGTAGGTCTTGCCCTCGGCTCGCAACAAACCGTTACTACGCGCTTGTGGATAACCGCCGCACGCGACTAAGTCAGCCCAATTAATTGTTTCAGAACGGATGAAGCCTGTTGCGAAATCGGTGTGTACGCGCCCTGCCGCCTCGACTGCAGTTTGTCCCTCACGCAGTGTCCACGCTCGCGTCTCGACTGGACCGGTTGTGAAAAATGTAAGTAGCCTTAGCAACCGATACGAAGTCTGGATGAACCGCTCTAAAGCGGATTCGTGCAATCCCATTTCTTCCATAAAAATCTCGGTATCCGTTTCATCGAGTTGCGCCAGTTCCATTTCCAACTGCGCCGCGAGTACGATGACTGTCGTTTGGGGTTCAGTTTCATATTTACTGAAGCGTTCGAGAATTTCATCAGTCGCGTCGAGCTGTGTTTCACCGATATTGCAGACTAATAACAACGGTTTCTGGGTCAAAAACCCGTAACCACGTATCAGCTTCTCTTCATTGGCAGAGAGGTCAAGGATTCGGAGCGGTTTTCCAGCCTCAAGGGTTTTTTGGCATTCTTCTAAAAGTTTAATCTCGCTTTGTTGTTCCGGAAGTTTCTGATTTTGAAATTGCTTACGGAGTCGGGCAAGTCTGCCTTCAACGATCTGCAGATCTGCCAGTGCGAACTCAAGGGCGACACTTTCAATATCGCGTTCTGCGTCAACGTTACCGTCAACGTGTGGAACCGTTTCGTTTTCAAAAAGCCTGACGACATGTGCAAGGGCATCGACCGTGCGGAGCTCTGCGATCATCCCAGAATCTAACTCTGCTTGCTCCATCTCCGATTTCGTTACCCCGGCAACATCTACATAGTCAATTGTAGCGGGTGTTGCTGTTTTGGATTCGGATATCTGTGCTATCTGTTCCAGACGTTCGTCCGGGACGTTGGCAGTGCTGAGGTTAATTTGCCCTCGGCTGGTGTAGCCCCCAATTTCTGCATTGGATTGGGCTAAGGTATTAAACACTGTCGTTTTTCCGACCTGCGGTCTACCTACAATTCCTATCTTCATTTTTATACCTATTTATTTCCCAGTTAAGGTTTTAGCCTCGCTGGTACCTTAGAAAAATCTATTGACAATATGTGTCTTAAGTAGTAAGGTAAAGTAAAATAAAGGGTTAAAGGAATAATTAAAAAAGGAGAATCGAACATGGCAACTGAGCAGGGAACGTGGAGACGGCACATCGTCAAAGTTTTGACCGTTCTCTTAATCCTCACGATATGCCTTGCTGTTTTGCAGTGGTTTATCATCAAAGAGTTATTTGGTTTCGGCGCGGATATGGTGAAAGACGCGTTGATTCGACAAGCCCCTGAAGGGGTAGACCGCTATGACATTGAGGCTACGTTTGATCGTGCCAAAACAGCCGGGAAGCAGTTGCCGTTCAGTTTCCTTACGGGGCGGATCAGTCTCCGTAAAATCAGAGCCGTTGGTAGATATGCGATAGAAGCGAACGCTGATGAATCTTGGGATGCTGATGAGATTAATACGCTCCTGCGGATGATGGATGCCTCTGTGGGAGTTAAAGGAGGGACCGAGTGACTTGCAGTATCGGTTTGCAAGCGACACTTAAACGATGCGGACACAGCTAACTCCCCCTTATGAGAAATTCGCCTACGCCTACGATAGGATGATGACGAACGTCAACTACACGCGTTGGACCCATTATATTGAGTCGCTTTTCGACAAATATGATTACAAGCCACGCACGGTTCTGGATTTGGCATGTGGCACCTGTGCGTTGACGATAGAACTCGCATTGAAAGGCTATGAGATGACCGGGGTGGACCGAGCAGTTGGTATGCTGGACCTTGCGAAGGAAAAAGCCGCGGCGCACGATGTAGATATTGATCTCGAATACGGGGACATGCGCGAGTTCCAGCTCAACCAACGATTTGATGCTGTCCTCTGCACCTACGATAGCATTAATTATGCCTACGATGAAACCGAATTAAGCAACGTCTTTCAGTGTGTCGCTGAGCATCTCGAACCGGACGGCTTATTTATCTTTGACGTGACGACGGAACGGAACATCGTTGAGCATTTTCACAACAAAACGTTCGCGTCAAATTATGATGATTATACCTATATTTGGAAAAACAACTACCTCCATCACAGTAAAATGTGCCGCACGCTCTTAACCTTTTTTATCCGAGAAGGTGATCTGTTTCGTCGTTATGAAGAGGTTCATCAACAGCGAATTTTTGAAGTTAGTACTGTTAATGACTTGCTCAAGAGCACTGGTTACAAGCCGTTGAGTGCTTACGATATGTACACCTTCAATCGTTGGAACCGCTATTCAGATCGGATTAATTTTACAGCACGGTTACTCTGAAGGTAGGATGGATCCAAAGACTTTTTTTGAGCACTGCTTTCCCCATGCCTGGTAGGTGCGGTTTGTAACCGCACCGAATATCATCAGGAAATTACCCGAATCAATTACAATCCCTCCGCAACAAGATCACCAACTTCTTCAGTCGTATAACCCATTCGTCCAGCACCTAAATCCTTGATTTTCCCACTTGCCAGTAGGTCACTGATAGATTTTTCTACTTTTATCGCCTCGGTTGTATGTCCAAGGTGGTCGAGCATCATTCCAGCCGCGCCTATCGCCGCGATGGGATTGATCTGGTTTTTGCCGGTATAACGCGGTGCGGAGCCGTGAATGGGTTCAAACATAGCAACACTTTCTGGGTTCAGGTTGCCAGATGCGGCGACACCCATGCCCCCTTGAATCATCGCACCGAGGTCGGTGATGATGTCGCCAAACATGTTACATGTCACAATGACGTCGAACCATTCTGGGTTTTTCACCATCCACATGGTTGTCGCATCGACAAAGGCATATTCCTTCTTGATATCGGGATAATCTTCGCCTACCTCGTCAAAGACCCGTCGCCACAGATCGTGAGCGTAGGTGAGGACGTTTGCTTTGTCGCAGAGCGTCAACGTATTTTCCTTGTTGCGCTTTTTGGTAAGCTCGTAGGCATAGCGTACGCAACGTTCTACACCTTTGTAGGTGTTAATCATTTCCTGAATCGCAACTTCATCACGTGTGCCACGTTTCAGGAAACCGCCGATACCGGCGTATAAGCCTTCGGTATTCTCGCGAACGATGATGAAATCAATTTCTTCAGGTCCCTTGTCTTTCACGGGGGTTGGGACACCGGGGTAGAGTTTGACGGGTCGGAGATTGATATAGAGATCGAGTTCAAACCGGACCTTGAGCAGGATGCCTTTCTCTAAAATACCGGGTTTGACATCGGGGTGACCGATTGCACCGAGGTAGATAGCATCTAATCCGCGAAGTTCCTCTAAAACTGAATCCGGTAGCACTTCGCCGGTAGCCAGATACCGGTCGCCACCGACATCATATTCGACTGTCTCGTATTGAATTCCTGCTTGTTCGGCTGCTGCCCCGAAGACCTTCATCGCTTCGCGTGTCACTTCGGGGCCGATTCCATCGCCAGGGATAAGTCCGATTTTGTACATAGATATTCTCCAAGTGTTAGTCTGATGCCTTTCGGCGTAGCTTTCAACGCCGGGTTCCCACCCGTTACTGGGAAGAGATACTGGGAAGGGCGAAACTTGCTCTAAAAAAGCGGCTCCTTATATTTTACCACATTTGGGGCGATATTGCAAATTGGGTCGGATTCACTCATTTGCTTTCACAACAGTGTATTGCTGCGGTTGACCCTCAACAATTTTCAACACGCGGATACCCGCAGCAGGTTTGACAGGATGACGGTTCCCATCAAAGCTGGAAATAGCTGTCGCCCCTTGGTAATCAGTGATAGCGGCAACTGCGTCACGAATCATAACAGGGTCTGTAGATTGTGCGTTTTCAATCGCTAATGCTAATAACCGCATGGCATCGTAGCCTAATGGAGCGATACCAATAGCCTGATTTTTAAACATTATTTCATAAGCATTCGTAAAATCTGTAGCAAGTTCATCCGAGATACTGCAATAGTAGGAATTTTCGAGAGGGGTGTTATCCTCTAAAATGTCTAACATTAACGAATCATCCCAACCATCGCTGCCGATAAAGATGGACTTAATACCCATCTCCCGTGCCTGTTTCACTATGATCGGATTCTCTGGCGGAAAACTTGCGAGAAGCAGGACATCAGGGTTTGCCTCTTTGATGATCCCAAGTTGTCCATCAAACATTGTATCGCCTTGTTCATAGATTTGATTGGCAACAATGCGACCGCCAAGTTCTTGGAAATTCGCATCAAATGCGTTAACGAAACCTTTAGAGTAGACATCCCCGTTCTGCCAAATCATCGCTGCAGTTTTCTTTTCGAGGTTGTTCACTACAAAACCTGCCATGACTTTTGCTTGCAAGGCATTTGAATTCGCCACGAGAAAGAGAAAATCTCTGGGATCATTCCCAGTATTCGTCACGTCGGCACCTGTTGCACCCACAATGACAGGGATATTGATGATCGGTCCAACTTTAACAGCACTACTTGAAAACATTGGACCTAATATAGCGACAACATTTTCCATTTCAGCTAATTCTCTTACAGAATCAGCAATGGTTCCTGTTTCGACTTTATAGATAAACTCTACCTGCCTCCCAAGAACACCGCCTGTCTTGTTGATTTCGGTTAAGGCGAGTTTCGCACCATCGCCAAAAGTAGCATAATTTAGCAACGGATGAATCAAACCCACTTTAAGTATAGGCATCGATTCTTCAGTTATTCCGACATCTTCCGTTTTCTCCGCTCCAGAAAGGTAAGCGACTGAGAGTACGAGTAATACGCATAGTATTAACCTAAAAATTTTCGGATTCATAAGCTGCTCCTATGTTTTTAGACTAACGCACCCGGTGCAGGATAATCTAATACTCTGTTTGAGGGTTTTCGGTTCGGTAATGATGGGCTTGTAATCCACCCTAATGCTGCTGTCCCATCATTGTTCAATCTTCAAAAGTATAACAAGTGTAAGAAAATAGTCAAGAAAAAATTAGAGGGTTTTCGATTAGGTAATGATGGTAGTGTTCATTCACAGAAAGTAAATATATAAACTGAATGCCCCTGAGATGAGAGGATTTGGTGTTTCCGCAAAAAGTAGGGATGTGGTATAATGGTTATCCACATTATTGCAGTGTATTGAAGGCACCGGAGGAACACATTGCTTAGCGAAGCGCGCCTGAAAACGATTCTTAACCAATTTCAGTACCAGCGGATTCTGGTCGTTGGCGATTTTTATCTTGATGCCTACTGGTACATAGATAAGACCCGTTCAACGCTGTCCTTGGAAACGCCATGGCATACCAATCCGGTTGTTGCACAACGCTATAGCCCCGGTGCCGCTGGAACGGTTACAAATAACCTGAAGGCATTAGGTGTGGGTGCAGTCTATACGTTGGGTGTTATCGGTGAAGACGGGTTCGGTGGGACGCTACTGGATTGTCTACAGACAAACGGGTGCTTGACAGATTTTATGATACAGGTGCCGGAGCGGGTGACACCTACCTATCTTAAACCGATTCATCGTGGCTATGAAGGCGTAGAGACGGAGGGACCGCGGTTCGATATTGAGAACCAATCGGCGGTGGATGAGGCAGTTGAAACTGCCGTGATTGATGCCCTTCGAGAGTGTATACCGCTTGTTGATGGTATTATTGTCGGCGATCAGATGCCAATTGAGAATTTGGGGGTTGTCACCAATCGAGTGAGAGACGAACTATGTGAGTTGGGAATGGCGTTTCCTGATAAAATCTTTTTCGCTGACGCTCGTACGCGGATTGGCAGTTATCGAAACGTTATCATTAAACCGAATCGGTTTGAGGCGAAACGTGCTGTTCAGCCGGAGTGGAATGGACAGGAGGTCAGTATCAAAGAGGCGAGGAAGTGCGCCGTGGCACTCGCAGAGCAAACCCAAAGGACGGTGTATGTCACCCTCGGTGAAAACGGTATCCTCGTCTACGATGCGGATCAGTTTACACATATCCCGGGTGTCTCGATGAATGATGAGATCGATCCTGTTGGAGCAGGGGACAGTGTTTCAGCAGGACTTGTCGCAACGCTCTGTTCACAAGCGGAGGCACCCGTTGAAGCGGCTTATGTCGGCAATTTGGTGGCTTCAATTACCGTTACCAAGATCGGTACCACCGGGACAGCATCACCAGCAGAAATCCTACAACGTCATCGGGACTATGTAAATCTATGAATGTTTTTGACGCGATAACGCAACGACGCAGCCATCGCGGTACGTTTCAGAACCGCGCAATTGATGCCGCAGACCTTGAAAAACTCATTGAGGCTGCGCGATGGACACCATCACCGTTCAATGTTCAACCTTGGGAATTTGTGCTCATTCAGGAAGCAGAAGGTAAGGCGACACTCGCCGAGGTGACGGAGCGCGCTATCGTTGAACAATTCAAAGATGCCAAGTTTCTTGATGACAATAGCCGTTGGATGCGCCTCACGGAGTCGGAGTTGAAGGCGTTAGGTGATGGCGTGTTACTTACTGACCACGTTACACTGCCGAAATTGCTTCAGGACGCGCCGGACAAGTTATTAGAAGGATTGTTAAAAAACGCGAAATCGTTCACACTTTTGGGACATTTAGGGGCAGGGAAGATACCCGCGAAAGAGATCGCAGGACAGGTTCGTGAGGCACCGCTGCTCATGCTAATTACGATGAATTGCAAGAGATACCCGCCCGGCGACGGCGGAACACGATGGATGTGGTTGAGTATGGGGATGTTAATTCAGAATGTACTTCTCGCTGCAACTGCTTTGGGTATCGGTGTCCAGTTTGTCAGTGCTCCTTTGGAACATCCCATTGATCGTGAACGCGTTCGTCAATTTTTCAATATTCCGACTTCTCATGAAGTGATCACGCTGTTAAGGATGGGATATGTTGAAGAGAGTCGTGGGGACTCTGTCCGGTTGCAGCCCTCAGAGTTTGTTCACTTTGAAAAGATAGAGTAGGCGGGTACGGCGACCCGCCGCTATCGAAATGTGGTGTATTAAGTGCCGCTGTTCTGTAAGAGTTCTTTCAATGCTGCTTTCTTTTTTTTGATTCGCCGTTGTTGACGTTGGCGGATTTGTGTCCTGCGTCGGACCTGTCCGCTTTTACTTCGTGGCATAACATTACCCCCTTTCTTCGATTGTTTTGGCAAGATACATGACTGCCGATGTACACTGTGCTTCTACCTCTGCCATTGCGATAGTAAGTTCTGCTGCTGAGCGTGCGTGTAACTGTAGCCGCTCTTCGGTAACAGTGATATAGCGTTGATTTTCCGCATCAACGAATTCAACCTGTTCTTCGCTTTCATTCACCAAAGCGTAGTTGGTGAGTCCCTCTTGTAAGGACGTGTCGTCTGTCCACTCCTCGAAACTCTTTTTGATCGCCAAGCCGTTGAAGTTTTTATAAAGTGCCCGAGCAGGAAGTTCGTCGGGCGACACCGTTGATATTTCTATTTCTAAGGGAGGCGTGTCAGAGAATTCGCTTGGCTCTGGAGACGATGTGAAATTCTCTGTAGGAGAAGGCGAATCTTGTTCGATAGCGGTTTCTTCAGTGTTGACTGTATCCAAATCCAGCGAAACCGGTTCTGTTAGGGTAGATGCGGAGGCACCTTTCTTGTCGCGTTCCGAGTTTTGTCCGGCATCTGAAAAGACGGAAATTGGTTGGGATTCATACGTTTCTGAATCTTCGTATTCCAGAACGTTAGAAAAAATTTCCTTGACCTCCTCACGTCTGTCAATAACTATGTTCGGTTCTTCGACAAGTATTCGTAGGGTTTCGATACCGATAGTTTGGATCATCGGGTGGAACGTTAGTATTTCCGCTGGAGCGGCTTCGAAAAGCGAACGGGTAACATAAGCGACCTCTGCGAGTTCTCGGTTGCCTGTTAATTTAAGACGTTTTTCACATGCCGTGAGTGCTTGCACTAATTGTTGCATAAAATCTGGTGTAACGAGATGTGGGAGCACTTCTAACCGAAAATGTTCGCAGGCACGTTCCGCTTCCGATAAAGAATTTAGTTCCTCTTCTCTCGTGGTGTCTTCAGTTACATTTGTTGTTAGATGGATGAGGTCTTCTTTAGGTTCATCTATGAGTGGGTTTGTCTCGTCTGTTTGCTGATTGTCAAGGACTTCCGTCACTTGTGTATACATCAATCCAAAATCGAAAAGTATACCTTCAAACTCAGGTTCGTCAAGCAGTTTTCGGCTCTGTGAGATACAGGCGTGTAAATGCTCTTCTTCTGACTTTTCATAAGGGAGTCTACGTTGCTTTTCGATCGCAAGTCGTTTTTGTCTAAATTTTCGGTCGCGATTTCGTTTTTCGCGCTTCCGAGCCACATTTAGGGAGCGGCGACCTTTTTTCTTTGCCATGATGGTATTTTTCACTATTAGGGCAACTATTGCGTGAACTTTTTTCAGGGCTTTTTACATTACTAAGCAGGCGTAACATCAAATTTCACGTGCTATTAAGTATATACCATTACAAATTTATTGTCAAGTATTAATTTTTTTACGGGAGTGTAGTGCTGTAGGTGAGGCACCCCGTTTTCCGTAGAGGAGAAGCGGATGAAACACGCAGTCAATAGTCCTAAAAGACCATATCAAGTCAAATTGGATTTATGTCTTTCTTGTTTGATACTAATGTGCTCAGATTATGGTAATTTTCTGAGACCTCGGTTAGTACTAATTTCTTCTATGCTTAGAAACTTGACTAAGGTGAAAATTTGTGGTATTATATATTATTAGAGTTGTAATGCTACATTTAACGTGGGTTCGATATAGGCAATGGAAGAGAATAGAACGGATTGTGTTATTTTAGCACAATCTGTGTAAACCGAAGCAGCCTGATTAGCCTTTTGGTGCGCTGACTGCTTAATTTGGATACGCGTTGATTATCGTACACCTTATGGAGGAAGCGTGGGTTGCTAACTGCGTTTCTGTGTTTTATTATATAACAGCAATTTTCAAGGTTTGGCGTTTATGTCAAATTGAAGAGGAAGATTACATGTATTACAGTAAACATATCAAGTCAATCGTTTTTGCACTCAGTATCCTTATGGGTATTTCAATGTGCGCGTTTATGACGGTTATGGCTGACGAACACTCCGAACAAGCGGAGGAAGCAGAGGAAGCAGCGACAGCGGACGAAGCTGAAGCGTCTGAGGAGGCATCTGAAAGTGAGGCTCCTGTGAGACTTGAGAGCCTCGTTGTCGTGGGTAGCCGTGCGCAACCACGCTCCGTCTTGGATTCGGCAGTACCGATCGATATTGTGTCGAACGAATCCTTTGAAAAGCAGGGTGGTGCCGATCTACCGGATCTGCTGAGAGCTTTGGTGCCATCTTATAACGTCAATACGCAACCGATTAGTGATGCGTCAACGGTGGTCCGTCCGGCGAATTTACGGGGACTTGCCCCAGACCATACGCTGGTGCTGGTTAACGGTAAACGGCGACACCGTGCCGCGGTGATTCACTGGCTCGGGAACGGTTTGTCTGACGGCTCACAGGGACCTGACCTGGCACCTATTCCCGCAATTGCCCTGCAACAGGTTGAAGTGCTACGAGATGGTGCCTCCGCACAATATGGGTCGGACGCTATTGCTGGGGTGATGAACTTCCAATTGAAAAACAACCACGAAGGTGGTTCATTTGAATTCAAACCCGGTATCTACCAATACGGGGACGGTAGGCAATTTGCGGTCGCTGGCAACATCGGTTTAGGGAATCCAGATGCCTGGAGTAGCCTCAGTTTTGAATACGGTGGTGCAGATCCGACCATCCGGTCTATCCAACGTAATGATGCCATAGCCTTGATTAACGCAGGCAATTTCAGTGTGAAAGACCCTGCGCAAATCTGGGGGCAACCGATTATAGAGAATGATGTCAAATTGTTTGCCAACTACGGTGCCACCCTCACAGATACCATCGATTTTTATGGGCATGCCAACTACGCCCGCAAGCGCGTTGAAGGTGGGTTCTATTTCCGTAACCCGAATACCCGCGGCGGTGTGTTTAGTACGACAGGTGGCGATACGTTGCTCGTTGGGGATATGCGGGGTTTGACGAACGAGATGGCGGAGTGGGAAGCCCGAAAGGCGGCAGCGGAGGCTGCTGGACAGGAGTTTACCGAACTCTCACCGCACGATGCTGACGATATCCCGATAACCAACCACGTTCCGGATCCCGCACGGTTGCAAGCCGTCAAGAACGATCCAAATCTATTCACATTTCAGGAGATGTTCCCAGGCGGGTTCACACCCAGATTTGGTGCATTCATGTGGGATACTTCCGTCGTTGTTGGTGTTAAAGGCACCGCACTCAAAGATACGTTGGGTAAGGACTTAACGTGGGATCTGAGTGGCTCTTTTGGACGGAACCATGCCGATTTCTTTATCTTCAACACCGTCAATGCCTCCCTCGGTCCAGATACACCGACATATTTTGATCCGGGCGACTATATCCAGACGGATTATAACCTCAACTTTGATGTAGCCTATCCGCTCAGCGACATGGTGTTCCTCGCTTCAGGTTTGGAATATCGGGACGAAGGCTTTGAAATCATAGAGGGGGAACGCGAGTCGCATCAGATTGGGCCCCTCGCGGCACAAGGCTTCACTGCCGCATCTAATGGATTTTCGGGGTTCAGCCCGGTTGCAGCAGGCAAGTGGTACCGTTCCAACGTTGCGATGTATCTGGAAACTGAAATCAGACCGATTGATCCGCTCCTGATCGCGCTCGCTGTGCGCGGTGAACAATTTGAGATTTTCGGTAGCACCCTGAACTACAAAGCCGCTGCAAACTACAAGATTACGGAAACCATGCGGTTGCGGGGAAGTTATAGTACCGGGTTCCGTGCACCGACACCGGGGCAGCAAAATACGTTCAACATTACCACTGAATACGATTTTGCGAAGGGTGATCTCGTTAATAAAGGAACAATTCCTTCCACCAACCCCGCTGTTGATGTTGTGACAGGCAAGGAAGATAACTCGCTTGACCCGGAAACGTCAAATAATTTCACAGGTGGATTTACCGTCGATATTTTGGGCGTAAATTTCACGATGGACTTTTTTGATATTCGGCTGAAAAACCGGTTATCTGTGTCACAACACTTTAAATTGACTGACGCGCAGAAGGCGCAGCTTATCGCCGCAGGTGTAACCAGCGCGGCGAATCTGGAAACATTCCAGTTCTTTATCAATGACTTCTCTACTACAACCAATGGTATTGATACCGTCGTTACAGCACCAATACCCAATGGAAGCCTCATCGCTGTGTATAACTTCACGAACACCACAGTTACCGATCACAATCCGGACACGCTGGACGATCATCGAATCAGGGAACTGCAAGAGAATTTACCCGCACACCGAGGCAGCCTGACTGTCTTTCAATCCATAACGGATGCGTGGGGGGTGCTCGGACGTGCCAGTTATTTCAGCGGTTGGTTCGATTCTGAAGATTACTTACAGAATCCAGATGTGCCAGGCACTGGAGAATACTCTGGAAAGGTTATTTTCGACTTAGAAACCTCTTACACCGTGGGTGCCGGATTGACTCTTACGCTCGGTGGAAGAAATATCCTTAATACCTATCCCGATGAAAATCCGAATGGTGCTGATTCTGTCGGCAACAAATATGGTCAGTTCAGTCCGTTCGGTTTTGATGGGGCGTACTGGTATGCCAAAGTCGGATACAATTTCTAACCTATCTCCTGAAGAGTGCTAAATATGCTTCTCATAGTAGGCGCGGTTTTCCCAACCGCGCCTACTCCATTTGCTTAACCCCTGCTGTAAACAGTAACGTCTTCATAACAACAGAAAATTAGGGAGTTCATTTATGAAAGTCGCTTTTACTTTTAAAATGGGACGGCTTCTGATGCACGTTGTTTGGGCAGTTTTTGTTATTTTCATATCTATGTCAGTAGCACAAGAGGCTGAAATGGAATCAAGTGAAGCAACATCTGAGCAAGAAGTCATAACGCTTGAAGAGATGGTTGTGGTTGGGACACGCGCAGAGCCGCGGTCGGTCCTTGAATCCTCGGTTCCAATTGATGTCTTACCGAGTGAAGATTTCGTTAAACAGGGCGGCACAGATTTACCCGATCTGCTGAGAAATTTGGTCCCGTCTTACAATGTCAATGCCCAGCCAATTGCTGATGCAGCCACTGTCGTTCGTCCTGCTAACTTACGTGGGTTAGCACCAGATCACACATTGCTGTTGGTTAACGGCAAACGTCGTCATCGCGCTTCCGTAATTGCTTGGCTCGGAAATGGTTTGTCCGATGGCGCACAGGGTGCTGATCTTTCTCCGATCCCCTCTATTGCCTTGAAACAGGTGGAGGTGCTGCGAGACGGAGCGTCGGCGCAATACGGGTCTGATGCGATCGCGGGGGTCATGAACCTCCAGCTCAAAGATAGTTATAAAGGTGGGGCTTTTGAAATTAAACCCGGTATTTTCCAAGCGGGTGATGGTCTCGCTTATGTGCTCGCAGGGAATATCGGTTTGGGACGAGAGGATCTCTGGACGAACCTGAGTGTAGAATACGGTGGCATGAATGAGACAGATCGTTCTATACAGCGAGATGATGCCGCCGCGCTTATTAGTGCTGGAAACACAGATGTCGCTGACCCCGCCCAACCGTGGGGACACCCTATTATTAGAAACGACATCAAACTTTTCGCGAACTACGGTGCAAGCATTACCGATGACATTAAGTTCTACGGTCATGCGAACTACGCGGAGAAAGAAGTTGAAGGCGGTTTCTACTTCCGAAATCCGAATACCCGCGGTGCCGTGTTTAGTAACGATGGCGGTAAGACGCTACTTGTCGGGAATTTGCGAGGTTTGACAGCGGAAATGACGGCGTGGGAAGCCCGAAGGCAGGAAGCGGAGGCTGCCGGGCAAGAGTTTACAGAACTGTCTCCTCACGATGCTGACGATATCCCAATAACCAACAACGTTCCAGAGACTGCTGCCTTGCAACAGGTTTTTTCTGACCCGAATCTATTCACATTCCAAGAGCTCTTTCCCGGTGGGTTTACTCCCCGCTTCGGTGCTGACACCCAAGATGCTTCGCTCCTCATTGGTCTGAGGGGAACCATCGCGGCGGACTTAGGATGGGATTTGAGCGCTTCTTATGGACGGCACGCCTCTGACTTCTTTATCAGAAATACAGTCAATGCCTCGCTCGGACCGGACACACCGACTGAATTTGATCCAGGCAATTATATCCAAGCGGATACGAACATTAACCTTGATTTGACGTATCCATTGCACGATAGGGTGTTCCTCGCTTCGGGTTTGGAATATCGAACAGAGACCTTTGAAATTATACAGGGACAGATTGAGTCTTGGGAAATCGGTCCATTGGCAAGCCAAGGATTTAGTTCAGGTTCCAATGGGTTCCCCGGCTTTAGTAACATTGCCGAAGGGAGCTGGACCCGGTCTAATTTCGCTGGCTATTTGGAAAGTGAGTTGAGACCCGTTGATTTTTGGACGATTAATGCCGCTGTCCGTGGTGAGTACTTCGATGATTTTGGGAGCACAATCAACTACAAAATCGCAACGAACTATGGCATTGCTGACACACTCAAGTCATTGCTTTCGGTTGATCCTGGTGTTGACTTAAGGGCGCGCGGTAGTTACAGCACCGGTTTCAGAGCACCCACACCCGGACAGCAAAACGCCTTTAACGTCACGACGGAATTCGGGGAGAACAATACGCTCGTCAATAAGGGAACGATTCCTTCCACACACGGTGCCGCACGTTTCGTGGGGGGTAAGGCACTGGAACCGGAAAAATCGAAGAATTTCACCGTTGGAACGGTGGTCAGTCACGCGATTGCGAATATCACGATCGACTACTTCAATATCACGGTAGCGGATCGGTTAGCGCCTTCAAGGGACTTCAACCGTGGCACAGATATTACTGAGGCACAAATTCAGCAACTTGTGGCTGAGGGTATCACGAGCGCAGGGAACTTGCAAGAATTCCGGTTCTTTACCAATGAATTTGAAACGAGCACTCAAGGAATTGATGTAATTCTCACGGCACCCATACTGAAGGGTGTGCTGAGCATTGCTTACAACTATACCGGAACAGAGGTAACCAAACACAATCCCGATATTCTCAACGATGTCCGTATCAACCTCATACAGGAAGGAATTCCGCGCCATCGCGGAAATATGACGCTGACCCAAGCCATCGGCAACAGTCTCGGGGTATTGGGCAGAATCAATTACTACGGTCCTTGGTACGAGAACGCTGTCGGTGCACAAACCTATGACAGCGCGTTTCTGGTGGACCTTGAAGTGAGTTATGCAGTCGTTGAGAACTTGGGCATTACAATTGGTGTGAATAATGTTCTCAATGTAGAACCAGATAATATTACTTCGGCAGAGGGACCTCCAGTGCCCTTCGATATTAAAGAATTTCCAGCCAGAATCGTTGGTAGGCCCTTCGGTGAGTATAGTCCTTATGGGTTTGGCGGTGCGTTCTGGTATACCAAAATTGGTTACAGTTTTTAGGAATCACACAGTTTTTATCACCACTGTC
Organism: Candidatus Poribacteria bacterium; assembly: GCA_965208635.1. Classification (GTDB taxonomy): domain Bacteria; phylum Poribacteria; class WGA-4E; order WGA-4E; family WGA-3G; genus WGA-3G. The sequence goes on along the minus strand of OZ242349.1, from coordinate 251,516 downwards.
AAAGATGGAAAGATCCAGTTCCATCCATTTATTTTTTCTTAATACTTGCAATTATATCTTACGCATGCTGTCTCCGGATCCAGCGGAGCGGTATGTCTATAGAGAGGGAATTGAAATGAGCAATCAGAATCGAGATGCAGAATATACAATGGGTCGCAGCAAAGAGGAGACGGATCGCCTCATCGAGCAATCACAACTCTATGACGATGTAACACGCCGTTTCTTTCTCAGGAGCGGCATTGCCAAAGGAATGAAAGTCCTTGATGTTGGGAGTGGTGCCGGCGATGTTGCGCTCACACTCGCCGAATTTGTTGGTCCCGACGGCACAGTTATTGGCGTAGATGTCAACCCTGATATTCTCAAAACAGCACAAGCGCGAGCAGATGCCGCAGGCTTTACGAATGTTGAATTTATTGCAGGTGATATTCGGACGCTTGAACTCCCTGACGACTTTGATGCCATCGTCGGTAGACTTGTCCTGTTGTATATGGCAGACCCAGCGGAAGCACTTAAAAAGTTAGTTACCCATCTCCGCAGCGGCGGAATTGTCGCCTTTCAGGATACTGAACTCGCACTCTACCGGACGGTTATACATCCGGATACACCTTTGATAAATCAGTTGGTTGAATGGGGGCTCACAGTGTTTGAACGTTCAGGGGCACATCTCAACATGGGTATGGAACTTTACCGGGTGTTCGTTGATGCCGGTTTGCCTGAGCCTACCTTACATTTTGAGGCACCTATGGGCGGTCCTGAAGGCTGGCCCGGGTTTGAGTATCTCGCAAACAGTTTTAGGAGTCTCGTGCCACTCATGGAAGCGTATGGCATTGCCACGGCTGAGGAAATCGATATTGACACACTCGCAGAACGAATACAGGTGGAAGTCGCGACATCAAAACGACCGCTCCTGTTGCCACCACATATCACGGCGCATGCCTCTCTAATAGCATAGATGGTTCCACGCATGGCGAAAAATAACTCAGGTAGCTTACATGCGTCCCCTCGTGATGCTACCTATACGTTAGGGCGTACCTCGCACGAAACAACGCGTCTCATTGAGCAATCAAGAATCTACGGGGAGTCGACGCAACGTCTCTGTAAGCGAGCCGGTATAGCAGATGGGATGCGGGTGCTTGAAATCGGTAGTGGTGCTGGTGATGTTGCGCTTACCCTCGCTGAACTCGTCGGACCGGCAGGACAGGTTATTGGTGTAGATGTCGATCCATCAATTCTTGACACTGCGCGCCGACGAGCGACCGATGCTGGCATGCGGAACGTTGAATTTATTGCGGGTGATGCGCGAGTCCTTGCCTTTGCGGACAAATTTGATGCTATTGTTGGACGGTTTGTGTTGATGTATATGTCGGATCCGGGGAAGGCATTCTCGAAACTCATAACACATTTAAAACCGGGCGGTATTGCGGCGTTTCAGGAACCCGAATACACGCTCTATCCCGCGTTTTTCCACCCCGATACGCCTCTCATCAACCAATTGATAAGATGGATTTTGGATGTGTTTGAACATTCAGGAGCACATCTTGATATGGGCATCGGGCTTTATCGCGCTTTTGTTGAGGCAGGTTTGCCGCCACCAACGATGCATCTTGAATCTCCTATCGGTGCCGCCAAAACTTGGGCGGGTTATCGATACATGGCGACTATCTTTCAGAGTCTCCTTCCACTCTTAGAAAAATACGGTCTTGCGACGGCTGGACAGGTAGATGTGGATACATTAGCCGCACGGCTTCGAGAAGAGATTCTCGCATCGAAACGTCCATTTTTCTTACCCTTGCATATAACTGCATATGCCACGCTTTCAACCTGAACTTAGGTGCCGAGTTGATGGTTAAAACCGTAAAAAATTGTGATTTTGGGTTGATATACATATTGGAATGTGGTATAATTATATTAAGTCAACGGTACCCACAACCTGAAGGTTGGGGCTTGTGCTTCGTAGATGGTGCGGTTTTCACAGAGAGTCCACCGTCTTAATCCGTCTCCACAATAGCAGCCGAGCCTGCTATGTGACCCCGAAGGGTCAACCTATTTGACTTTGACATGTGATTTTTCAACGGGGAGCGGACGTTACCCCTGTTCCCCTCTACATGCAACGGATACCGTAGAGGCTTTGTCAATATAGAGGTGTGTAAGGCTTTTACGTGATTGTCTCACTGACGAGCGTTCCGACAACGCATCAACCACAACCAATGCCGAACACTATCGACACTCTACCCTAATTTGATGAGAGTGTCAAATGTTTTTTCAACAACGCTCTACGCCGTCTACATCCACAAGCGAAAGCATGGGGGTTTGACGGGGAAGTGCTAAAATTAAAGAATAGAATGCTATCTAACCTGTGATTGCCCTTTTTATTCAAAGGCAATTCACAGATGTCAGATGGGGTTCACTTAATTAATCTCTGCTCTCTGCTTTTATTACAACAGCAGTGGAGCCATCAGTCCGAAGAGAGGCATGAAAATTTGAATCCTTATGAACTCCTGCTTATCATTACGCCCGACCACGATGAAAACCAAACAGAGGCTCTTACGAACCAAGTAAAGAGTATCATCGAAGGTGGCGGGACTCTCCTGAAGGTTGATCCTTGGGGAAAAAAACGACTTGCCTATCCTATCCGAAAACGGAGTGAAGGCTATTATGTGCTCTACATTTTTGAGTGCGCACCGGGTTTTGTTGCGGAATTAAATCAATCCCTGCATGTCATTGAAGCGATTTTACGGTATATGGTCGTTCAATACGAGGATGATATTGATAAGTTGAAAGCCGAACTAACCACGGAGACAACCGAGGTCAAGGAATCAACGTCAGCTGAGGAATCGACACCGGATAAAGAAGTGCCATCAGATGGGGAGTCAACCTCGGATGGTAACGCAGAAACTGAAGATACAACAGATGATGCCGAGGCTGAAAATACAACAGCGTCTGCATGAGATAACCATCATCCAAGATTTTAAATGAGTTTTTGGCTCGTAGGCGACCACAAACGGTCTGAGTCTACATATAAAAAGGAGAAACCATGGCAAGTTACAACAAGGTCATCCTGATGGGGAATCTTACCCGCGACCCCGAGATGAGATATGTTCCAAGCGGGACTGCCGTTACAAATTTTGGACTCGCCATGAATGAGCGATATACTGATCGGCAGACAGGTGAACAAAAGGAATCTCCCTGTTTTGTTGAGATAACTACGTGGGGAAGACAAGCAGAAATTTTAAGGGGACAAGCAGAAATTGCCAACGAATACCTGAGTAAGGGCAGCCCTGTTTTCCTGGAAGGGAGTCTGAAATTTGACTCTTGGGAGGCGGATGACGGAAGCAAACGAAACAGGCTTTCTGTTACGGCGTTTCGAATTCAGTTAATCGGCGGGCGACGCGACGGTGATGAGATGGGTGGCGGTTACGCCGATGCCCAACCCGCAGCTACCTCAGGACAGACTGCCTCTTATCAAGACGCACCTGCGCCCGAGGTCAGCGAAGCACCTTCCGCAACAGAGGACGACATTCCGTTTTAAGTAAGAAGAATCTATGTGGGAGAGCCGTTATCAGATACAGGTTCTCCCACGTCCTTATTGAGTCTTTCGGTAGATAGGCGTGTTGAGTACTTCTATGGACATAGCGCATCAGGGATGCTGATGCGCAACACTTTAAGAAAAGGAACAGGATTGATATGGCATTCCGTCGCAGGCAGCGGTATCATAAAATTGAATCTTTCGATTACAAAGATGTCGATACGCTGCGAAAATTTATTAATGAACGTGGTAAAATTGTGAGTCGTCGGGTCACCGGGCTATCGGCGAAGCAACAACGAATGGTAACGCGCGCAGTCAAGCGCGCTCGTAATATGGCACTGTTGCCGTTTACGCGATAGAGGTGGGGCTTCAGACCCCAACAACGGGTTTCCCTACCAAGGATAGTTTAGGATTTCAATTATGGAAGTCATTCTAAAGCAGAGTGTTGAAGGTCTTGGACAGCCGGGCGATGTACTGAAGGTCGCAGATGGCTACGCGCGTAACTATCTGCTGCCTATGCAGTTAGCGGTACATGCAACCGAGCGAAACCGTCGACACTTAGATCACGAAAAACGGATCATTGATCATCAAGAGTCGAAGAATAAAGAACAGGCACAGGAAATCGCCGCACAGATGACAGGCGTTACGTGCACACTGAGCAGGCGTGCTGGTGAAAACGATCGTCTCTTCGGATCAGTTACCTCTATGGACATCGCAGAAAATTTACGAACGCAGGGGTTTGATTTGGAACGGCGATTCTTTGAACTCGCAGAGCCGATTCGCGAACTCGGCGTGTTTACGGTGCCAGTCAAATTGCATACAGATGTTGTTTTTCAACTCCGTGTTGTTGTTGAACGTGAAGCGTAATTATGCAGGCACAACTGGTTGATTCCCTCTCTGACAAGGAAGCTGAACAGGCGGTCCTGGGCGCGATGATGACCGAAAAATCGGTTATTCCTCAGGTCATAACCAAGCTCGGACAAACCTCTGATGTATTTTTCACTGTAGATCATCAGCTTATCTATTCAGCGATCCTTGCTGTATATGACCGCGTTAGCAATGCAGACCCCCTTCTTGTTGCTGATGAGTTGAAGCGAGTCAACCAGTTGAACCGCGCTGGCGGGACAGAGTACTTATACGAACTACAGGCACCAATTGTGGAGACGGAGAGTACCGAGTTTTATGCAGATATCCTGTATGAAAAGGCGACGCGCCGTCGATTAATTCGAGCGACCGCTCAGATTCGCGAGATGGCGTACGACGAGGGAGTGGGAATTGCTGATGTCCTGAATCAATCACAGGAAGCCGTCTTTGATCTTGGCGACACAGATGCCCAACGTGGATTTGTTGCTGTGCGCGCATTACTCACAGAGAGTCTTGATGCGGTTGAGCGTTTATATCATAAGAAAACCCGATTTTTAGGGGTGCCGACCGGCTTTATGGATTTTGATCATTATACATCAGGGTTACAGCCCGGTAATCTTATTATCATTGCGGCGCGACCGAGTATGGGAAAAACGACCTTGGTGTTGAATATGGCGCAAAACATCGCACTTGAAGAGAAACGACCGGTCGCTATCTTTAGTCTTGAGATGCCTTCTCAGGATATCGCAATGCGAATGTTAGCCACCGAATGCCGAATTGATTTTGGACGGCTCCGAACTGGTAGTTTCAGTGAAGAGCATTGGAAACCGTTGACCGAAGGGGCAAGTCGATTGGCGGATGCCCCTATCCTCATTAACGATAATCGTGGGCTTACCGTTCAGAGTCTACGCGCCGAGGGGAGGCGCTTAAAAGGCCAACACAGCGATCTGGCACTCATTATCGTTGACTACCTGCAACTATTAAGGGGGACTGGTAGATATCACGCTCGTGAACAGGAGATCTCTGAAATCTCGCGCGCTTTGAAAATTCTCGCGTGGGAACTTAATGTTCCGATTGTTGCTTGTTCGCAATTGAGTCGTGAGATTGAAAGGCGTCCTGATAAACGTCCGCAACTTTCAGATTTACGGGAGTCCGGGGCAATCGAACAGGATGCCGATCTCGTCGCCTTTTTACACCGGGATGACTATTACGAAGATGAGGATATTGGAGATAGGGTCGAGGCGAACATCATGATTAAGAAACAGCGTAACGGACGAACCGGAACGGTTATTCTTTATTTTAACAAAAACGAAATGCGCTTTGAAAATCCCAGTTAAGTGGCTTTCAGCACGCTACGCTTTCAGCACGGTTTTCAGTTAAGAGATGTTTTGCCGAAATCAGAACCTGTTTTAACCGATGACTGATAACTCTTACAATAGAACATATGGAGCAACAGCCCATTGCCCATGAAACCCCTGGAGGTTTCCCTGATTTAATTAAGATCCGGTTGCACAACGTGCTTTCCGAGGTAGGACACGCATTTACGCTCTTTTTTCAAACACTTATTCAAATTTTCCGTCCTCCCTTTCAGTTTGATCTGTTAGTTAAGCAGTTGTTGTTGATCGGCTTCAATTCTTTGGCTGTTGTTATTGTCTCCGGATTTTTCACGGGGATGGTATTGGGTGTTCAGGGATACATTCAGCTCAAGCCTTATGCGGTGGAAGGCTCGGTAGCGCGATTCGTCTGCGTTTCAGTCGTGAAAGAACTCGGTCCGATGATTACTGCGTTTGTGCTTGCTGGACGTATCGGAGCATCGATTACTGCTGAACTCTCAACGATGAAGGTTACGGAGCAGATTGACGCGCTTGAGGTGATGGGCACAAATCCAGTCAAGTATCTGGTTGTGCCGCGTTTTCTCGCGTGTTCTATGATGTTACCGACGCTTACTATCTTTTCAACGTTTGCGGGTATCGGTGGCGGCTTTGTTGCCGTTGTTACGCTATTTGGTGTCAATGGTTCCTTTTTTCTCTTGGAAGTGCAGAAAAATCTTTTTGTCGGAAGCGTTCTCATTAGTTTGATTAAAGCGACTTCTTTCGGGATGGCGATTGCAGCGGTCGGCTGCTACAAAGGTTTTAGCATCTCGACAGCGGGTGGGGCAGAGGGTGTTGGAATTGCTACAACTGGATCTGCTGTAATCTCTCTTATTACAATTCTCGTTTTAGATTTTGTCTTGAACCATGTACTCTTTAACATTTTGGGGATGGTATAATTAGCCGTCAGGCACCAGCCGTCGGTAAAGAGATTTTCGGCTCATAAAGGTTTCCTCAATGTAGGTCAGTAAAAAACCGTAGCCCGCAACAGCGGCGCAGGGTTTTTGCAATGTAATACAAGGAATGGATTTAGTCTATTCCCAGACTAAATCCGGTGTTTCTTTAAGATATGAGCAACGTCCGTCAAAGTCCAAACGCATGCTGTGTCTCCGCAAGGTAAAATTAAAAATCCGCAAGGTAAAATTAAAGAATGATTTCAATTAGGAATGTCACCAAAAATTTTGGAGGCAAAAACGTTTTAAACGGACTAAGCCTTGAAATTCCGCGTGGTGAAACGCTTGTGGTTATGGGGCCAAGTGGGTGTGGAAAGAGTGTACTCCTCAAAATTATTGCTGGATTGATGTCCGCCGATTCCGGTGAAATTTGGTTCGATGGAACGGAAATATCAAGCCTAAATCGAAAAAAAATGAATATCCTCCGCCGAAGAATTGGAATGCTATTTCAGTCTGCTGCCCTCTTTGATTCGATGACTGTGGCGGAGAACGTCGCTTTTATGCTGGATCAGCATACAGATCTCGATAAGCAAGAGATACGTAAGGTTGTTGACGAGAAACTCAGCCTTGTTGATTTAGAAGGCGTTCAAGACTTACGTCCCGCTGAATTAAGTGGTGGTATGCGAAAGCGGGTTGGACTCGCACGCGCCTTGGCATTTGATCCAGAGGTTATTTTTTACGATGAACCTACGACCGGACTTGACCCGGTTACCTGTACCGAAATCAATCAACTGATTCGAGATCTCCACGAGAGGCTACAAGTCACCTCCGTTGTGGTTACACATGATATGCACAGTGCTTTCAGTGTCGCAACCCGTATGGCTATGATTCATGAAGGTCGGCAGATCGCATACGGCAGTCCAGATGAGATGATCAACATTGACGATCCCATTTTGCAACAGTTCATTCTATTTGGCGCACCAGACCAGATTCTCAACATGGAAAATCCCATTTTGAAAACGTATTTGGGGAGGTAGTATGAACTTTTGGACAGCGTCTGTAAAAGTGGGTGTAATGGTTCTTATCGCAATTGTTTTCTTGACAATTCTTCTCACGAATGCTGAAAATTGGCCGTGGGCAGCTGCTGGTGACGAACTGACGTTTCAATTTCGTTCCGTCAACGGGCTTTATGTTGGGGCAGGGGTTTACCTATATGGGGTCCCAATTGGGAAAGTAACGGCTATTGAACTCCGTCCTGATACTGATAATGTACACATCAAGGCGAAAGTCAAGAACGCCTTTGAGTGGTTGAGGGAGGACTGTGGTGCCAGAATTTCCATGAATGGGTTTGTCGGTGAAATTTATATCGCCCTTGATAATGGACCCGCTGGGAACCCGACCTTAAAGCCAGCGAACTTGCCGATTGTAGGAAAAGATCCTGTGAACGCCTTGGAACTCCTTGAACAGACAAGTGCTGGTATGACACAGGCGATTGAACTCACAACGGCTGCGAATGAAGTGCTCCAGGCGAACCAAGAAGCAATTCAGCTCGCCATCAAAGAGATTCGGGAGGTCGTCGCACTCACTGGAAAAACTATTGAAAAGTTAAGCGTTGACTCTGCAGATACGGTGAAAACTTTAACACAACTCGCCTTAGAAAACGATAGGCGGTTTCAGGGGACACTCGTAAAGGTAAATAACCTTATAACACAGTTAGAGGGCGATTCCCTGATGGTCAGCAGTCAAATAAGTGACATTACACGTGAACTCTTGAGGCTCATGAATCAGAATTCACCCAAGCTCAACACTATTTTTACCGATATTCGCGCAACGACATCAGAATTTCGACAGATAACACAGGATTTTCGCTCAGATTTCGACACATTAGCCGCACAGGTTTCTGCCCTCGTTTCGCAAAGTAGTGGTGCTATTCAAAAGGGAGAAGCCAATATCGCACCAATATTAGAAAATCTAAAGGCGACGACTGCTTCGGTCGCTGCTCTGGAGGCGAGCGTCAATCGTTTTCTTACCACGCTTAACGAAGGGGAAGGGACTGTTGCGCAATTGTTGAACACACCTGAACCGCTTGAAGATGTCCGGCGAACTTTGCAAAATGTCGACGAAACGATGAGTGCGGTAACAGACCTCTCTCAGAGAACTGAGAGGCAGTTGGAACAATTTGATTTACCGGAATTTGGCTGGGATTATGAACTCCGCTATCTAAGTCTCGAAGAGCGACTCCATAACGAATTGGCGTTTTTACTCTCTCCAAACCCTAATGCGCACTATCGGTTAGGGATAGGTGTTCGGGATGAAAAGGTTCGGTTTGAGTTTCAGTACGCACATGATGTGACGGATTTCCTTCGGGCACGTGCAGGGTTCATGCATTCCAAAGTCGGCGCGGGGCTGGATTTGTGGTTGTGGTCCCGACGTTTCGGCATTAGTGTTGAAGGTGTCGGGTTGACAAGCGGTGAACCAGAGTTGAACGCAGAAGTGGCGTTCAGGTTCTTCCGATACGGACAATTCCTGATTGGCGGAGAAAATTTAATCGGTGAGCGGCGCTGGACGGCAGGATTTCGATTTTTCGGTGGTGAGTGGTAGTTGGCAAATGGCAGTCAGTAGACAGCAGTCCGTGAAGAGAGGGTGCCTGGTAAAGGTTCCTCAAGGTATCACTAAAAAACGTAGCCTGCAACAATACGCAGAAACACCTTGGGGAATGCCACACGGAGAACCTTCATACCCGGGGAAGCCCTCACGGGAAACCTCATACCGTTGATTCTGATTCGCAAAAACACGCAGGCGGATATAAGGAACGCACTTCAAAGTCGAAACGCACGTTATGTAACCGCAAGGTAAAATTAAAAAATGGCACGAGAGCGACGCAAATTCGTCTGTCAAGAGTGTGGCTATATAACGCCAAAGACGCTGGGACGGTGTCCGAGTTGTAGGAGTTGGCAAAGTTTCGCTGAAGAGATAGAGACACTCACGACGCTATCGAAACATCGTGATATCGGACAAATGTCTCGCGAACCCGAACCCATTTCGCACGTTACAGCAAGCGAAGTAGAACGACATCTAACCGGGATGTCGGAGTTTGACAGGGTGCTTGGTGGGGGAATCGTGCCAGGTTCTGTAGTCCTTATTGGTGGCGATCCGGGGATAGGCAAATCTACGCTATTACTACAAGCCGGTGATGCGTTAAGCCGAAGCTATGGAGATGTGCTTTACGTTTCCGGTGAGGAATCTGTGAGCCAGACGAAACTCCGTGCGACTCGACTCGGCGTTGAATCTGATACGCTTTATGTACTCTGTGAAAACAATTTGGAGCAGATTGAAAAGTATATTGAGGCGCGAGAACCGAAGGTTGTCATCGTTGATTCTATACAAACGGTTTATTTGTCGAGTATCCCGTCTGCACCTGGGAGCGTCACTCAGATTCGTGAGTGTGCCGGACATCTCCTAATTTGTGCGAAGAATCGGAATATCCCAGTGTTTCTCGTCGGGCATGTGACAAAGGAAGGGGCACTCGCGGGTCCTCGCGTTTTAGAGCACATGGTGGATACTGTTCTCTATTTTGAAGGCGAGCAACACCACATTTACCGCATCCTTCGAGCGATCAAAAATCGGTTCGGCTCCACGAATGAGATCGGAATCTTTGAGATGCAGGGTACGGGTCTCGCAGATGTGATGAACCCGTCAGAACTCTTTTTGAGCAACCGGGAGGAAGAAGTTTCAGGATCCGTCGTCGTTTCAAGTATAGAGGGGACCCGACCCTTACTCATGGAGGTGCAGGCACTCGTTGTGCCTACTCATTACGGAAACCCTCGCAATACAGCAGCTGGGGTGGACCGACACCGGATTGCTTTGCTCATTGCGGTCCTGAATAAAAGGGTAGGGGTTAACGTCGGGGATTCTGATGTTTTTGTTAACGTTACGGGTGGGTTACGCATTGATGAACCCGGTATAGACCTCGGTGTGATGATGGCGATATCCTCAAGTCATCGCGATCTCCCTGTGGATCGGAAGACTGTTGTGATTGGTGAGGTGGGGCTTGGTGGTGAAATACGTCCGGTGACGCATGTTGAAAGACGAATCCGAGAAGCCGCAAAGTTAGGATTCAAACGGGTAATTTTTCCCGAATATAACCGGAAAGGCTTGGAAATTGACGAGGATATTGAACTTGTGGGTGTTAGCGATGTATATGACAGTCTGGGAGCTTTGCTATAATACGATTCATAATTTGTTCATAGTTATAAAACCTAAATCGGGGCGTGGTGAGTCGGTCGGCTTGCAGTGGACATCGCAAATCTGGGTGCAGGTACTCGCAAACAGAGGTATCTTGTAAGCACAAATGGAGTCCACGTCCGCAATTGACATCACTATTTTTCGAGTTATACATTTGCGTACAATGGAGTGCAAAAAATGAAAGTTTGGGGTATCCGTCTCTTTTTTATAATTGCCAGTTCGGCAAGCTGCTATATAGTTTACAGAGACCCGATCACAGCGGTTGTCGGATTTATCGTTGCCCTTCTACTTGTGGGGGCAGAAATTTGTCTGCGTATACCGAGTGTGCGTAGCATCATTGCGAGTCTGATAGGGATCGCTGTAGGTCTTTTGGTTTCTCTTGCCATACTACCTCTGCTTTCACAACTTGATGGTAATCTAAAGATAGTGATTGTTCTCAGTCTGGGTTACCTGGGTATGATGGTTGGTTACCATCTTTCTACAACATGGAATTTAAGCCGGCTGTCGGGATCCGATGGATCAGCCCGTTCTGGCGAGTCAGGTTCAGTTCAAGTTGCAAGTAACTTCAAAATTTTAGACACAAGTGTTATTATTGATGGCAGAATTCTTGAGATCTGTCAAACGAGATTTATTGAAGGCACGCTTGTCATTCCACGATTTGTTCTCAATGAGTTGCAACATATTGCGGATTCAACGGAACCCCTACGCAGAAATAAAGGGCGGCGCGGTTTCGATATTCTCCGTGCGCTTCAGAACAATCCAGCGATTGATGTTGAGATCTCGGAGGAAGAAGTCCCACATTTGCCGGAGGTTGATGCGAAGTTGGTCCATCTCGCACAAAAGCGGGAGGCAACGATTATCACAAATGATTTGAACCTCAACAAAGTCGCTGAATTGCAGAGTGTGAAGGTTCTCAATATTAACGAGTTATCAAATGCTGTCCGTCCTGTCGTCATTGCCGGCGAGGCAATCCAAGTACTGCTCCTGAAGGAAGGTAAGGAACCGAATCAGGGTGTTGGTTATCTTGATGATGGAACAATGGTAATTGTTGAAGATGGGAAGCCGTACATCGGAAGTACGCTTAACGTTGAAGTTACACAGATGTTGCGGACGAGTGCCGGTCAAATGATTTTCACGCGAATCAAAGAAAATGAAGTGGACGTTGATGAACAGCAAGGTATGCGCTCTTATCCCCGCAGCTGGTAAAGGGAGCCGGATGGCGCATTCGGTTAAAAAGCCTTACTTAAAATTGGCACAAAAACCGATTTTGGCACATACGATTCAGCGATTTGAGCAGAACAGTGCTGTGGATGCGATTTTCGTCATTGTTGACCAAGCTGATTTTAGTGAGTGCCGCGCCGCTGTGTTGCGTCCCTATCCGTTTACAAAGGTGCGGGGACTTGTTGAAGGAGGAGAAACCCGTCAGGTGTCCGTCTATAACGGTGTACGTGCCCTATCAGCAGATGTTGATTTTGTGATTGTCCATGATGGGGTGCGTCCTTTTGTAACGGATGAAGTCATTTTCGCGTGCCTCACCGCGGCGGACGAATGTGGTGCCGCTGTTGCGGCTGTGCCAGTCAAGGATACAATCAAAGTCGCCAACGCAGATAGTTTCATTGTTGAAACACCGGTACGGGATCAGCTTTGGGCGGTACAAACACCTCAGGTCTTTCGGAAATCTCTTTTAGAAGAGGCACATCAAGTAGCACAAGCGCGCCAACTCACTGCCACTGATGATGCCTCTCTTGTTGAACAGCTCGGTTTTCCTGTTAAGTTAGTGAAGGGGAGTTACGCGAATCTAAAGATAACTACACCCATTGATTTACAAGTGGCTGAAGTGTTGATCTCAGATGCTACTCTTTGGTAAGAGGGTTGTCAGTCTTCGATCTTCGGTTATCGGTCCTTCGGGTGGCAGTTACATTCGTTGTATCCGCTCCAAACGTCTCTTTTTTTACTGATAACTGACAACTATGTATAAGAAAGAATGCGAGTAGGTATTGGTTACGACGTTCATCGGTTGGTTTCTGATAGAAAATTAATTCTGGGCGGTGTTGAGATCTCATATCATTTGGGATTGTTAGGGCATTCGGATGCGGATGTCCTGACCCATGCAATCGTAGATGCGATTTTAGGCGCAGCTGCGCTCGGTGATATTGGCGCACATTTTCCCGATACAGATGATCGTTACAAGGGAATGGACAGTCTTATTTTTCTTGAAGATGCAGTTGCGAAAGTGAGGCAGTGTGGCTACCAGATTGAAAATATAGACAGTACGGTTATCGCACAGCGTCCGAAATTGGCACCCTACATTTCCGAGATACGCACACGACTTGCCGAAACGCTTAATATTGACGTGTCGCAAGTGAACGTTAAAGCTACCACAGCGGAAGAATTGGGCGTTGTCGGTGAGGGGAAAGCGATTGTCGCTCACGCTATCGCCTGCCTTTCTCGGCTAACGGAAGCATAGGGGGACAGTCAGATCCACATGAATACACATGAAAAAAAGACCGCACCGATCCCTAAATCCAGTCGTAACCCAATCGAAAACCTGCCTGAAATATTGTCCAGTAGGTTTCCTCTATAGGAACCGGCGAAAGGAAGGCAGCCCAGGAGCTCATAAGTTAAAAATATGAAAATCTATAACTCACTGAGCCGGCAATTGGAAGATTTTGTACCGCTAAATCCCGAACAGGTATCTATTTACAGTTGCGGTCCGACTGTTTACGATTATATTCACATGGGCAACGCACGCACTGCTTTAGTGACAGATATTGTTCGGCGCTATTTGGTGTATAGAGGATACAAAGTCAAACTGGTTCAGAATTTGACGGATATTGATGACAAGATTATCAATCGTGCAGCAGAGTTAGGTGTCAGTGCAAAGCAACTTGCACATCAGAACGGCGAGGCATTCTTTGAGGATTCTCAACGCCTCGGTATCCATCCCGCAGATGTCCATCCGAAAGCAACCGAACACATCCCAGAGATGATCAGTTTAATTCAGACCCTGATTGATAAGGGCGCGGCTTACGTCATTGATGGGAGTGTTTATTACCGCGTGAATCAGTTCGCTGAATATGGAAAACTCTCTGGTAGAAAGCCAGAGGATCTGCTCGCCGGGGCACGAGTTGAAATTGATGAGCGAAAAGAGGATCCACGAGATTTTGATATGTGGAAAGCCGCGAAGCCGGGCGAACCTTCTTGGGAGAGTCCGTGGGGTGAAGGCAGACCCGGATGGCATATAGAATGTTCTGCCATGGCGATGAAGCATCTCGGTGAAACCATTGATATCCACGCAGGGGGCGAAGATTTACAGTTCCCACACCACGAAAATGAGATAGCACAGAGTGAATTGGCGACCGGATGCACCTTTGCACGCTACTGGATGCACGTTGCTTTTTTAAAGATTGATGGCAAGAGAATGGGTAAATCGGAACAGAATTTTATTCTGCTACGCGATGCCCTTGACCATTATCCCACCGAAGTGATCCGTCATTTCCTGATTTCGGCGCACTACCGGCATCCGCTTGACTACAATCCAGAGAGTCTGTCGAAATCGGAGGGGGCTCTCAGGCGTTTAAATAACTGTTTGGATGCATTGAAAAAATACGATGGGTGTAGGGACGAGGTTCCCTCGTCCGATCAGGACAGGGAAACCCTGCCCCTACACGAGGCAATCCAAACGATGAAGTCTCGGTTTACCGATGCTATGGATACAGACTTCAACACGGCGCAGGCACTCGGTGCTATTTTCACGCTCGTTGGTGAAGTCAACAGATCGCTCAGCACTTCTGAAGGAGCAGATGCGCCCATTTTCTCGCAAGCATATCAGGCGTTGACTGAAACCTGTGGGGTGCTTGGAATTTACAGTATGGATGCCCAAGATGGCAGCAACGTGGAGCAACGCGACCAGCTCATTGCGTTGTTGTTAGAGGTCCGACAGGAGGCACGAAGTCGCAAAGATTGGGATACATCCGATAAAATTCGGGACAGGCTAAAAGAACTCAACATTGAAATCCAAGACACCCGCGAGGGAGCTACTTGGAAGGTTACGTCATAAAAGGAGGAAAAGATGATTTATCGATTCACTGCATTCTTTTCACTGTTCTGCTTTACTGTTATTTTGCCTGGATGCGCAGCACTCTTCTCGGAACAGGAATGGAGCGAAAATTATGCCCTCATGGAAGGCGTACAGGCGACAAGTCCACAGATGATTGATGGCAAGTTGAACACTATCGGGGAAACCACCTTCCCCGCAGGCTCGCAGGGATTCATTGGTGCGAACCCCGCTTCACAAGTAATCATTACGTTGCCGGAAAAAAAGATTATCCGTCGGATTATCGTACATTCGGATAATTTGTCGGAGTTTGATATTTACGCCGATAAGGGTAGCATCGCCGTTGATGCGGACTGGCAGTTAATTAAGGACGTAAGGGCTGTCAAAGAGAATCCTATTAAGATTTCACTGCTGATTCCGTTTCCGACAGATCGAATTCGGTTGCGCGTTTTAGGCACGAAAGATGACGCACTCTTGAGCCGGCAGGAACGAGCACGTTCTGGTGGCAGAGGGTGGAATATCGGGAGTCGGCGCGCTGTTGGAAAGGTCCGAGAGATTGAGCTTTACGGTTACAAAACCGCTGAGCAGGTAGAAGAAGAACAGGCGACGGATAAGCGTGAAAAAGAACTTGATGAATTGCTGGATTTGTAGTAACATCATAAAGTAGGACATCAAGGTGGCTGTTTCTATAACGCCGCCTCAGCGGAAGCACGCCGTCACGATGATTGCGATGGCGTGACTTCCGAAATTTTATACCATAGGAAACGGCATCTGTGTCGTTCTGGCAACAAGGAGGCAAAACATGCGTTTTGGATTATTGATACTGACCCTCTGTGTGGTGATTGGGATGTCGGGCTGTATTCTCGCATCGAATCCAGCCCTTAACTTGAGCAAGAACATCGCTCTTGATGCGACAAGCGAAGATTCAAAGTACCATGACGACAATATCTACTCAATAGGAACGACAGGCCCTATTCTCGAGGACGGGAAGGATGAGGCCTCTCAAATGGAGTCGGATAAATACACCGAGGCTGTTTTGAGATGGCGGCAGCCGCAAACGATTCAACAGGTTGTGGTGAAAGCCGAGCCGGGTCAACTGGAATTCTTCGCCGTTCAGTACATGAATGAAGAGGAAGAATGGGTTACCATAAAAGAGGTCCGGGACAATATGCGTCCTGCGTACAAGTTCACCTTGAAGAATCCGATTGTGACCACGAAGTTTCGTCTCAAAGTGCCGCGTCGTTGGGATTCGCGTCGGATCGGTGGGGCGAAACGCTCAACCCGCGGCGAAACTGGGGCACCCACAGCGCAAGAATATAAAGAGATTCAGGAAATTGAAATCTATTACGCGCTCCCACCGGATCCGATGGAAGCAGGCACAACAGAACAGTAGTTGTACTTTATGAGTCAGAGCATTTTGTGGGCGTGTCCTTCTTCTGCGGACGCGCTTACAAAGTGCTCTTATCAGTGAAGCCTCAATCGTATAATGCATCGCGTATGGCGGAAGATATGCTGTCTAACGAGACAATCAGCCTAATTCATTTAAATCTAATTCAAGGTGTAGGACTCAAAACCGTCCAAGTCTTACGGGACGTTTTTGGTAGTACAGAGCGGGCACTTCAAGCGGTGCCGGACGAACTCAGAAAAATAGACCGACTTTCCCCAGCGGTCTGTGATCTCTTAATTCACAAACCCGTTTTGTATCCAATAGAACGTGAACTTGAATTGATACACAAATATGGTTGTCAGGTTGTAACACTCTATGATGCCGCATATCCGCACCACTTGAAGGAGATTGACACACCACCGGTTGTGCTGTATGTAAAAGGTGAACTCACCCCGGAAGACGCGCTTAGTATTTCCCTCGTTGGTTCTCGAAATGCGAAGGACTACGGACGGAAGGTGAGTTACCGCTTGAGTTACCAACTCGCTCAGCGAGGCGTAACTGTCATTAGCGGTTTAGCGAGAGGCATTGATACGTCCGCACATCGTGGCGCACTCGAAGCAGGCGGTAGAACAATTGCGGTGATGGGAAACGGGTTAAGTGTCGTTTATCCCGCAACGAATAGCAATCTCGCTGAGAAAATTGAAGCATCTGGTGCATTAGTCTCCGAATTCCCAATGGCAGTCAGACCGAAGCCGAGAAACTTCCCACGTCGTAACCGTATTATTAGTGGATTGACGCTTGGAACTGTTGTCGTTGAGGCATCAAACCGGAGTGGAGCGTTGATTACCGCCCGTCTCGCCGCTGAACAGAACAAAGAGGTGTTCGCTGTACCGGGTGAGATTTTTTCTGAACTCTCAGCGGGTACCCACAAGTTAATTAATGACGGTGCGAAGCTCATCAACACTGTGGACGATCTGCTCAATGAACTGCCGCCACACGTATTAAGCCGAGTTCAGTCCCCAACATCATCACCTGTGCCAGATATGGAGACTGTGCCTGCACAAGCATCCTCTGTTGAGAAGAGTGGCACTGAACTTGTCCCCTCGCAACCTTCTCCTGATGTCCAACAATCTGTCTCTACGCCAGCTCCGCCGGATTTAACACCCGATGAGAAGACGATTTTTGAAGCCATTGAGGTGCCGTCGTCGCATATTGATACCATTGTTCGGACGACACAACTCCCGATTGGTCAGGTTTCAAGTGTGCTTCTAATGTTAGAACTCAAAGGTGTTGTTCAGCAATTACCGGGGAAGCAGTTTGCTAAAGCTGGATCGTAGATTGTTTTACGGGAAAAAGATAGGGGTTGAATGGAAACGAACCTGACTTTTCAATATGACAGAAATGCTGATATTTTGTATGTAAATACGTGCCCTCCGTACCCAGAACAGGAAAGCGAGGAACTTGCTGACGAAATTATCGCGCGTTTTAACCCAGACACCGGGGACGTTGAAAACCTTGAAGTTTTATTTTTCTCCACGCGGTTACTGCGCGATGAACTCTTTAATTTCCCAATTTCTGCCCGTTTACAGTTGAACAAGGAATTATGAAAATACTCGGTATAGATACCTCATGTGATGAAACAGCGGCTGCAGTTGTTGCTGATGGCAAGGAAGTGCTTTCCAACGTCGTCGCTTCACAGATTAAAACACACCAAGAATACGGTGGCGTTGTACCGGAACTCGCATCGCGGAAACATATTGAAGCGATCAACTACATTGTAAGTAGGTCGTTGGCAGAGGCGGATGTCACATTCAAGGACTTGGAAGCGATAGCAGTAACGAATCGTCCGGGCTTAATCGGGGCGTTACTGGTCGGGGTCGCCGCGGCAAAAAGTCTCGCCTATTGCCACAATCTGCCACTGCTTGGTATCAATCACATTGAAGGACACATTTATGCTAACTTTATGGTGCATGATAACCTAACCTTTCCGCATATCTGTCTCACGGTTTCTGGCGGGCATACGTTGCTTGTCGAAGTTCATGAAGGGTGGCAATACAAAGTATTAGGGGGTACGCAAGACGATGCCGCTGGTGAAGTTTACGATAAGGTCGCGAAATATCTCGGACTCGGTTTCCCCGGTGGGAAAATAATTGATGACCTCGCACAGGAGGGTGACCCTGCGGCGATAAAATTTCCGAGACCGATGCGGAATACTAACGACTATCAATTCAGTTTTAGTGGTATCAAGACCTCCGTGCGCTATTTTGTAGAGAAGGCACGACGAGCAGGTCTACTTGTAGAAAATGGGCAAGAGAATGTGGAGCCTACCAACCCTGATATGGTAACCGTCGAAGATATTGCGGCGAGTTTTCAAGCGGCTGTTGTGGATGTCCTTGTCCACAAATCGCTTCGTGCCGCGAAAGCCACTGGTGCTGGGGCGATAACCTTGACGGGAGGGGTTGCCGCAAATAGTCAATTGCGTGCTTCACTCAAGATCGCCGCTGCGGAGATGGGTGCAGAAGTCTACTATCCACCGATGAACCTGTGTACGGATAACGGCGCAATGATCGCGGGAATCGCTTACCAGAAATATCAACAAGGACTCCGAGACAAACTCTCTCTGAATGCGACTCCGAGCGGGGATCTTGTGGATATCTAATTTTGGCTATCGGAAACCGTCGGGACTTGTTTGGATGGAAGCGTGGGTATACCCGACCTTCCTTTCTTCCAGCCTTCCATTCGAATCTCCTACTGACTGTCGACAGTTATTAAGAGGAGTTGGATTTGTGGATGTGTGTTTAGAATCTGTAAAATGTCTAAAGTCAGGCGGTATTATCGCTATCCCAACCGATACGGTCTATGGGTTGGGTGCCGATCCGTTTAATCCGAGTGCCGTACAAAAACTCTATACAGTGAAAGGACGACCGGATGGAAATCCGATTCCGCTCGTTCTCAGTTCGGTTACGGATATCCATCGCTTCTCTCGAAACCTACCGGATTTCTTCTTCCATCTCACAGATCGGTTTTGGCCCGGCGGTCTGACCATCGTTATTGAAAGCAAAGGACTCTTACCCGTGTTAACCGCTGGAGGGAACACTGTCGGAGTGCGGATTCCAGACAATCCATTGCTCTTGGAAATCCTCCAAGCGTTTGGCGGACCGATGGCAATAACGAGCGCGAATCTCTCTGGGGAACCGCCAGCCACCTCTGTTCAAGAGATTGGTGAAGAACTCGTCTCACGAATTGATATGATCGTCGATGGTGGAAAGACCCCGGGTCCTATCCCTTCCACAGTTTACGACATTTCCGTCTCGCCGCCACTTGTTCGCCGACACGGTATTATTTCGGAAGAAACACTCGCCAAGGAGTTCGCGTGCTACAACAAGCGTTAAAGCAACTGCTGCAATTCTTAGCCACCCCCACCGGAAATTGGGTGATCCTCGGCTTCCTCAGTTTTGTAGCATTGGCAATTGTCTATAACAGGAAAAGACAGATTCCGGGGTTGACCGTAGAGATTATCCCAGAAGATACATGGTTTATCAACCGCGATGACAACCATCGCCTCGCCATCGTGGTGTCGTTGCACCTGATTAACAAATCAAGCGCGCCTATCCGGATTCGGAAATGTAAACTGAGTGGATATTCACCCAAGCCGCCGCCTGAAAAGTTGCTTTTACAGGGGCATGATGCGAGTGTTGAACTGGAGTACCCGAAGCATGACCTCTTTGTTGACGTAGACGGACATCCTTCTGAACACACTTCAGAGTACGTTCTGAACCCTTACACCGAACAACGCATGTGGGCTTTTTATCATTCCGGCATTGTTACGATGACAAATATGCTTCGCGCACCCATTGTACTCAGAGATGTGAATCGGAAACGCAAGTCTATCCAAATCGCTGTGCCTCGCAATATGGAACAGATTCAACTCTATCGCGAGGCAGCAATGCGATGGTAGTTAATCGAGTTCGGACAGTTTAACAGTTCTGCCACCCGCTTCTGCCGACATGTCAGAAGCAAAGACGACGCGATGTGTTTCAAATGCCGTGTCGAAATCGGTCAACGGCATCGGTTCATCTCGTCTGATGCTATCTATGAACGCTTGGAATTGCGGTTCATACGGATGATCGCTGACATCACCAGAATCAATGAGCGAGGTCTCAAGCGTACTCCATTTGCTCTTATCCATACCGTGAAGTTTCGCGGAATAGATGCGATTATCAAGCAAACTTCCCTCGCTTCCGACGAGGTGGATATGGAAGTAGTAAGGTTGTAAGCAATCGACACAAGAGGTGACTTTTCCGATCTTTCTGCCATCCTCAAACTTGAGGAGACTGACGCTCGTTGTTTTGTATTCGTAGGGTTGAAAATAAGCACCTGAGGATTGCGTGTGGTAACTCGTTACCTCTTCAACATCTCCATCCATAAAAAAGAGGAGGGCATCAAGCGCATGACACCCAGCAGTGAGTAGGGTGCTACCACCAAAGTCTTTTTTGATGTTCCATTCGTATTGTCCGTACCAGGGTCCGATGCCGTGATAATAATCGACTTCGGCGTAGTGGAGTTCACCGAGCAACCCGTTGTCGATTACCGAGCGGATCATCGTAAAGTGCGCGCTATATCGGCACTCAAAACAGACACAGACGCTGACACCTGTACTTTTGACTGCATCACGAATCGCTTTCGCATCTGCATAGGTAAGGCAGATCGGCTTTTCTATGATGAGATGTTTTCCCGCTTCGGCAGCAGCGATGGCTTGTTCGGCATGAAAGGGATGTGGTGTGCAAATATCAATAATGTGGACATCCGGATCCGCAAGCATTTTGTCAAAATCGGTATAAGCTTTGAGAGGTGTTCCGTATGTATCTGCCAATACAGATTCATCGTGTTCTCGACGTGAACAGATGGCAGTGACATCTGAACCTGTAACGGCTTTGAAGGCTTCGATGTGAGCACCGGCTACCCAACCAAGCCCGACAATTCCAACGTTTAAATTATCCATTTTACATCTCCTTTGGCAACTGATAACTGATAACTGATAACTGATAGCCATTATATCACGGATATGGATTTTTGCGGTGAAAAATTGCAGACCTGTTCAGTTCTTCTATAGGAACGAACTCTATATCGCGACCGTTCTATACATCCGACAGAAAACTGAAGACTAAATAAATCTAAAAAAATAGATTGATATAATTTTCATTTTCCTATATAATTAATGACGATAAAACATTCTCAACCCGCAATGAAGGAGGCGATTCTGATGGAGACCAAAATTTCCGATGTCTTCCCCCCGAAATTTGCAAAAGAAGGGCTAACTTTCGACGATGTTTTGCTGATTCCGGCTGAATCGGATGTGCTGCCGGATCACGTAGATACGGGTACACGACTGACACGTAATCTCCGGTTGAACATTCCTATCTGTAGTGCGCCTATGGACACCGTCACGGAATCTACCCTTGCCATTGCAATCGCACGTGAGGGAGGCATCGGAATAATTCACTATAACTGCACCATTGACGAACAGGTATCTGAAGTTGACCGAGTGAAACGCTCGGAAAGCGGGATGATTACCGCACCAATTACACTAACGCAGGATAAAACAATTCGCGACGCTTTAGATGTAACAGCACGTTACCGCATCGGTGGTGTCCCTATCGTAGCCGACGATGGGTACCTCGTGGGTCTCATTACGAACCGAGATCTCAAGTACGAAGACAATCTGGAACTCCCTGTAACCGCCCGAATGACACCGGGTGAAAAGTTAATTACCGCGGCCCCCGGAATTACACTTGATAAAGCCAAAGCAATACTCCACAAATCTCGAAAAGAAAAACTGCCGATTGTAGATGGGGATTTTCGACTCTGCGGACTGATTACTATCAAAGATATTGACAAAGTACAAATGTTCCCACAAGCGTGTAAGGATGATGCTGGACGTTTACGCGTTGGTGCCGCTGTCTTGCCCTCGACGCCTTTAGAGAGCGTAGACAGGTTAGTGGAGGCAGGTGTAGATGTCCTCGTATTGGATACAGCACATGGACATTCCAAAAACGTAATTCGATACACAGAGTACGTTAAGTCTCACTTCCCGGATATTGAACTTATCGCTGGGAATGTTGTTACACCTGAAGGGACGCGAAGCCTCATTGAGGCAGGCGCGGATGCCGTGAAGGTCGGTGTTGGTCCCGGTTCTATCTGCACAACTCGTGTGGTCGCAGGCGTTAGTATTCCACAAATTACAGCAATTTACGATTGTGCCAAGGAAGCGGATAAATTAGGTGTACCGATTATTGCCGATGGTGGGATCCGCTATTCTGGGGATATTGCGAAAGCAATTGGTGCCGGTGCGAATTCTGTGATGATCGGTAGTTTGCTCGCTGGGACAGACGAGAGTCCTGGGGATACTGTCATCTATCAAGGGAGAACATATAAGATTCACCGCGGCATGGGGTCATTAGGGGCATTGCGAAAACGAAGTGCCCAACTTTCAGAGGAGAGTAGCGAAGATATTTCCAAACTTGTTCCCCGTGGGATTGAAGGACGTGTTCCACATAAGGGGAAACTCAGCAATTTTGTTTATCAGTTGGTGGGTGGGATCCGCTCGGCAATGGGCTATTGCGGTGCTTCGGACATTGAGGCGTTGCGTAGGGATAGCCAGTTCGTACGGATGTCAAGTAGCGGCTACCGGGAAAGCCATCCCCACGATATTGATATAACCGAGGAAGCACCGAATTATACGGTAGCGAATCTTTCTCCATAACTGTTTTTTTTAACGTAATTTGATAAATCAAGTCTGCAGAACTGGGTTTGTGAATCTATACGATTTAGGACATGAGAGTAGCACGTAACCAAGTCGAGAGCGGATTTAAAGAACGCACCTGAGAGCTTAGGTGCTCGTAAGTTCTCCGCAAGGAAGGATTAAAAATCCAGGAGGCCATAATTAGAAAGATGAAAGTTAACGAAGAAATGTCTTTTTGGGATAGGCTCTATATCCCGGCGTTGATTAAGGGGATGTTTACTACCCTGAAACATATCCCGAAAAAGAAGTTGACATATCAGTACCCTGAAGATCCTCGGAGCGTGGATGAACGGAACGATAGGTACCGCGGCATTCACAAACTGACGGTGACAGAAAAAGACGAAATTAAATGCGTAGCATGTTTCTTATGCGCAACTGCCTGTCCTGCGGATTGCATCACAATTCAGGCGGCACCTGCTCCAGAAGGTTGGGAGACCAAGGAAGGCTATCAGCGCGAAAAATATCCTGATGTCTTTGAAATCAATATGCTCCGTTGCATATTTTGCGGGTATTGCGTCGAGGCATGCCCTGAAGATGCTATTCGGATGACAGGGTTGACGCTCCCTCAATACTTCCGTGAACGTCAAGAAGAGGGAGAAAGTCTCGGAAGTTCCCGCAGTGACTTCATCTTTGATCGGGACATGCTCGTTGCAAACAACGACATCCCGCAAGAAGGACTGAGCGTTGAAGCGAAGTAGGTGAACCGGTCGAGATAATTGATGGCATCATACGCCCCCTTCCCGAATAAGAAGTACAGCATCATATACGCGGATCCGCCGTGGGATTATAAGGGACAACTCCAACACACTGGAAGCGGTGGCAAGGAGAGTGGCGGCGCGGTTCGACATTATCCGACTGTCCCGGTCTCAGAAATGAAGTCCTGGGATGTTGCCTCGATTAGCGAAGAGAATTGTCTGCTGTTTATGTGGAGCTCTTCTCCACATCTTGATCAGGCGATTCAACTTGGCAAGGCATGGGGGTTTCAGTGGGCAACAGTGGCTTTTGTCTGGGATAAACAACGTCCGAACCCTGGTTTCTACACAATGAGTCAATGTGAATTATGCCTTGTTTTCAGACGTGGTAGAATCCCACAACCACGAGGGGCAAGAAATATGAGGCAACTCGTTCAGGTGAAACGGACACGCCACTCTGAAAAACCAGATGTCGTGCGTGAACGGATTGAGAAAATGTTTCCACAGCAGCATAAAATTGAACTGTTCGCACGAAAGCGATACCAAGGCTGGGACGCATGGGGACTCGAAATTCACTAATCTTTTGAAAGTCTGCTGTGTCTTTAGCACATGAGTTAAGCCGATAAGGCGGGAGCGGAAATATTAATTTTTTTGGTTATTACTTCGGTTGATTTAAGCACATACACGAACTACAGTAGGAACTACGCAGGTGCTTCTGGCTAAAGTTGGGGTTTATGAATATCGGTGAACTTTGATAACTACCGCAACTTTAAGCGTTACTCTCATACATAAAATATCACGCACCTCGTGTTATATTTGCTGTCAACCATCAATTTATTAACAGACCGGATTGACCGTTTCGGTTAACATTGAACCGTTGTGTTTTCACCGGTCATTCACACACTTATTTGCCTAAAAATATTTGAAAGGCATACTATCGAATCGACCCAATGCAAGGATTATCACTTAATTTTCGTTCGGAAACGCTTTTCGCGTTAACTGATAAAATCAAATCCAGTATTGAGGGGCGGATGAGTTGGGGGGATACCTTTGGCTTGGGACTTGGTGTGAAGTCGGATAAACATCTGATCGTTTGGACACCAAAAGAGAGCTCAGAGGGTGATATTCTACCCGGTTTTGACTCAGAAGATGGCGAGCTTACAGTAAAGATGCGACCCCGTCCAGGGGCATGGGTCTCCTGGATTGACGAGGCGAAGGTCACAGCTGAAACACAAGATGACTATGACCGCGTCCATAGAAGCATACAAGAATTGGAGCGCAATGCGCGCCAGATCACAGATTTCGCCGATGGCATTGTCTCGGACATCGCTATTCAAAACCTGGGAAAATCCCTAACGCTTTCCGAACTCGCTCAGGATGTTTTAAAAGCACGCTTGACAATACCCAGTACCATCAAAACTGGTGGGTATGTGCTCGCAAATGTTGATGGGACTGATACTGAGGTGATACCCTCGGCTACTGTTATCATTCCAGAGCAGACCCACATTCATCGCGTTCATCTCAATGAAGATGCCCTTTTTGACCAAATACTCGCACAGGACTACAATCTGCTTCTTGTGGTCATCAGAACTCATATTAAGCAGTACCCTGACCTGATTGATTTGGGGTACGGTTTAACACTTCATACTCGACTGTCTAATGTATTCGATGATCAAGATACAGAGACATCGGAGTCAATTAAAGAAGGTTTTGATCCCATTCAAGTACTTGCCACAGCTGCAGTTTACGATCCTCTTGAACCGGAAACGCTGCGGTTAGTGCCTATCGCGTTCAACGCACCTGCTGAAGAAATTGAGACCGCAATTACCGAGAGTTCAAAGAAAATCGAAACCTACACGGTGAAAGCCAACCAGAACGCCTATCAACTCATGGCGCAATTCCAACAGGGTGTGGAAACCCGTTTGAGGGCTCTTGTCCTTGGACCTGGACAACGCGTCCATAATAAGGTGTGGGACGATCTGGTGATCCGTGAATTGCGGAATACCATGCTTGCTTTCGTCGAATTCTATGAGGAATATCTCGCCGAACATTTTGAGGCATCACTCGCAACGGCGAAAACCGATATTCTCAAAGAGAATATCGACCCTATGATAGAATTTTGGCAGTTGCAGGATAATCAGCAGTTAACCCTGAATCACCTCATTCAATCTTCCTATAAGTTGGCGAATCAGGTGCTGGATCGAGCTGCTGGGTTGTTTCATGATCTGGTGTTTGAACAGGACTTTATTGATACCCAGCTTGTCAAGCAGGTGGAACCCTCAATTTTTGAGAATAACGAGCCCTTAAACGAAATTTACTTGCCGGAGTGGACGCGTGGAACGGTGCGTGAAAAGATGGCAGGTATTACCCTTCGCTCGACTTTACATGCGACTCAGGTCGAACGTTTGACGACTATTTGGTTGGAATTGCTGGAACTCGCGAACTTCGCGAGCCAACACAGGCGGGATTTTGAAGCCGTTATTCAACCCTTAGTCAATCTCCTATTAGCGGCGAAAACAGGGAAACCAACACAGCGCCGAAGTCAGCAGGCACAGCATCGAGGCGCAGGAACCCCCAATTTTGCTGGTTTTGAGATTCCTGATAGCACTGTTGAGCAGTTACTTGATCATGTAAAACTGCATTTACCGACTATAAAGCAATGGTTGCAGAATATGCCTTCCGCAGTGGACGAGCAACAGCATTACGCGACTTTGTGGGTATTGGTACTTGATGGGCGGCTACGTGAGCAGCTCCTTGCCGATATTCAACCTACCTGTGACATTAATCTGAGTGTGCCGGATCAGACCAAAAGGTTAATCAATCTCATGCTCGGAAGCGCACTTATTATTCAAGCTGAGAAGGACCGTAAGTCAATAGAGCGCAACCTGAATCGGGCGATTATCTCAAAGACCGGACACGAATTGGCAAATGTTACAACTGCGGCGATGCTTGCTATCCATGGGGATACTCTACTTGCAGTGCTTTACGAGGAATTGCTCGGTTATCATGGCACTTTGGCAAAACGGGCAGGTCGCCTCGCGAATACCCCTCAGAAAGGGAAGAAACGGAAGCGTGGGCAGGCACGAAATAACGGTGCCGTGAACGCTGAGGCGATTGAGGCGGAACAGCAAAAGGTTGAGGAACTCATGGCTTTCCTCAGACCCTATCGTCCGGAAGAAGTTATCACCACTTTAGCGACTGCTGGTATTGATCCGCGTGCTATTAACCTTGAAGAGATTCGGAAACAGCAGGTGCTCAGTTTCGATGTAAGTGATTTACCTGCGATAGATGAAACATGGCTCGGTGATAGTAAGAGTGTTGAGGATTATCCAAATTTGCGGGTGTTCCTCCTGCAAAATCAGCTGCCGATATCGACGACTGGTAGGTTGCTTATGGAATTGCGGCAGCAATTTCCGGATGAACTTTTCAATCATGTGTTAGGACTCATCCAAGAAGTTAAAGCGCTCCAAGGCGATGATTTTAAGGGCGATCTGCTCAATCAGTTTGTCACCTATATCTCCGAAAAGGTGTGGCGATGGGAGTTGACACAGATTACGGAAGCCGAACTCCCGCTCTTGTTAAAAGAGAAGGTGTTGGCATCGGCAATCTGCTATGAAAAAGAGGTTGATACCTTGCTCGAATACGTTGAGCGGTACGATGAACTGGTATCTACAAAACTAACAGCAGGTTCAGAAATGGACAACCATCGTCAATATATTGAGGAACAATTTCAGGCAATCGTTGAAAGCCTTTTGGTGTAATTTAATGAAAGTAGCTTTATTGGGCAACAGTCAGTTAGCCGTCTCGACTGCCTGGGGCTTGTGTCAATCGGAGACGGCGCGGGAAGTTGTTTTTGTGTCGGATGCTGCGTCGAACAAGAGTAGATTTGTTCATCCAAAAGAGAGCACACCGACAAACCTCCGAGATCTTGCGGAAGCAAACGCTTTAAGTGCAAGTGACACCGAGATTTCCGCTTTCGATTCATTAGAGGGTCTGGCGAATGCAGACCTTGTTGTGCTGTTACCTCCGGTGGGTCAATCTGGTTTTCGGTCGCCTCAAGCCTCCAAGACGACAGGTATCGCCCTCGTTCGGAGATTTTTAACCGGAATCCAACAGTACGCCTCGGATGCTAAGATTCTGGTAGCAATATCACCCACGAATTACATCTCTGCGTGGATACATCAGGCGCTTGATGGGGGACAGATTATCGGACTCGGAAACGGAGCGGCTACAGCGCACTTAGCCTCCGAAATCGCGAAACGTGTTAATATTTCCGTAAAAGATGTGACGGCTCTGGCGATCGGGAGTGATCAAGAGACGTATCCGCTTCCGCAATACTGTCGAGTGAACGGTATCCCGCTCGCACAACTGATGTCTGAAACTGACATTGACAATCTCTGTGAAGCCGTTGCGCAGCGTTGCCCCTATGGCATAAGCGGCGAATGGACATTGGTAAGTCATATTTTACAGATTGTTTCGGCGATCGCTCTGGATAAGAAACGAGTGATGAGTGTCGGCACACGTGTTTCAACAGGGACAACGTCCGTTTACCTGAATGTTCCCGCACAGATCGGGGACGATGGTGTCGCTGCTATTGTCCCACTTGAGTTGACAGAACAACAACGCGAGCAATTTAGAAAATTGGTCGGACAAAGTGCTGAAGATCAAGCACCATAAATTTTCGTGGACAATGTGATGCTCCTTCTGACGACTGCTGATGGCTATTCTTCTGACAACTGATGACTGATGACTACTAAAATATGAGAGAAATATACCAAAAAATTCCAGAATTAATTGAATCTTCCGAAGTCGGTGCCTACTGCACAGTTGTAGAGACGAAAGGCTCAACCCCACAAAAGCCCGGCTCGAAACTTTTGATTCTCCCAGATTTGCGGAATATTGGAACGCTCGGTGGAGGTTGTGTTGAAGCCGAAGCGCGGCGACAGGCGATCGGACTCATGCAAAACGGTGTGCCGCGGCTGCTTGAGTTCCAGTTGGATAGCGATTACGGTTGGGACGATGGACTCATCTGCGGCGGAAATATGAAAATCTTTATCGATTTACCGAAGACCGTCGCCGAAGCCGAGATGTTCGAGAGACTCCAAACGTTGAACGCCGAAAAAATCCCACTCGTCTGTGCAACGGTTGTCGCGAGTGAAAAGCAGGGCGTTGATGTTGGCATGAAGATGATCTTTGCCAACACAGGTGAACATATCGGCACGTTAGGCGATCCTGCTTTGGAAACGGCGGTGGAAGAAGAGACAGCGCAAGTGCTTGCGCGGAACAGTGCTGGCTTGTTCCAAGAGAATGAAACGGATACTTCGGTCTTCTTAGAGCCGTTGCAACCGAGACCGACGTTGCTTATCGCAGGGGCGGGACATGTCGGTCAGGCACTCTGTCATCTTGGGAACTGGTTGGATTTCGACATTGTTATTGTCGACGATCGCGCCGATTTTGCCTCCGCTGAGCGGTTACCGGAGGCGGACAAAATTATCATCGGCGATATCGAAACGGAACTCCGAAACTATCCGATCACACCACTGACGTATGTCGTGATTGTCACCCGTGGGCATCAGCACGATGAATCGGCACTCCACAGCGTTGTTGAATCGGATGCCGGTTACATTGGCTTAATCGGCAGTCGTCGCAAGATTAAACTGATATTTGACGATTTGATGGAGGCGGGGATTTCCCAAGAGAGGCTTCAGCGGGTTTATGCACCCATCGGACTCGATATTAACTCGAAAACCGTACCGGAGATCGCAGTCAGCATTGCATCGCAACTCATTCAGATCCGCAACGCCGCTGACTCTATTGGCACTTTTGACGCACAACCAGCGCGAATGCCTACCGTTAAAATAGCCGGGTGAAAAAAAATGAAGAAGATTGAGATAGAAGAGGGCAGGGTTTATACGCTTCCCGAAGTTATAGACTTTGTAAAACAGACCTTAGACCGCGTTAGCGAAAAGTCGACCCAGGACCCACTACGATATTCGTCTGTCGATGTTTATTGGTTACTCCATGATATGCTTCGGTATGTGAACAGGAATGTTCCCGGTGAATTTATCCTACTCCAGACCGAAAAGGACACTTACCGAGTAACTTATGCGGCTGAAGATTCTGCGAAACAGAGATCGAATAATAAACTCAAGGCGGAGATAAACCGAACCGCAAAATATCTCGAAGAATTGACAGGTAGAAAACCATCGTGGGGTGAAAAAGAGTAGTCGTTCGTTTCCCTTCACGCCTTAAAAATAGTAGGCACACTCCGTGTGTTCTCCGTAACCAACCCATCCACAATCATTTCCCACTAAACCATTAGGACGTTTATTTTTCTCTCTTTTTCAAGGTGCTTCGCTGTAGGAGCGACCTCCCGATCGCGATACTCCACAAAAAACAATCAGAAAGCCGCAAACTGAATTGCGCTGGTACAGATTTGATTTCCCTTGAAGCTTATTGCCAAGCGTGCTATTATTTAAAAGGTGATTATGATCAAATAGACTCGGAAGTTTTTCAGACGTTCAGTTAAGGGAAAATCCATGGAAATCGTAAATTGGCTAAATGCAAATGGCGGTGCTATAATTGGGATGGCTATTATTGTGCTTGTATGCATAGCGGCCTATTATGCCTATCTAACGCGGCGGTTACTAAGAATCAATAATACACCCGAGATTGCAATTTCTCTGCGTCCCCACGAAGCATACCTTCCTTATTTTGTTGCGATTTTCACGGCATGAAGATCCACGTTATCAAATTGCTGGGGAGGCAGGGCATACATTAGAAGCAAACGGGCATCAACTGCAGACGACATTGCAAAATTTAGCTGAATTCTGGAACGTATCAACTCGGTCTGCAAATCAAAACGGTTTTGGACGCACACCGGTGGAAACAGACAACCTCTTGCAAGACTTAGAAGAAGTTTTCCCTTTGCTGCCGGATTTGCCAGTTGTGTATGACGTATGGAGACGGCTTGTCGTGGACTATGATGTATCAGGTGTTCAGGTTCACGATGCCCGGTTAGTTGCCACGATGCTTGTCCATGACGTAAAACATATTTTGACTTTCAACACACAAGATTTTACCCGTTACATGCCCGAAGAAATTATCGCTGTTGATCCATCGGAAGAAATAAATTAAAGGAGAGTATTACATGAGCCAAGAACCTAAGGTAACAGTTGAAGATATTGAGGTGTCTGTGGATGCGTTAGATGTCCAAAAAGCGGCGGACATCTTTGAGGAACACGGGTGTCTTGTCGTGCGTGGGTTAATGGCACCCTATATTGAAGCACTTCATCAGGACATTGAAGCCGCCGCGGCGGAATCCATATCCTTGCTTGACGAAGCAGAACAGATCATTGAGGGATGGCGCACACCCAACGGCACGCTATTCCTTCCAGCACCAGAAGGCTACCAACGCGACAAACAGATTATGGTACTGTCGATAGGCTATCAGACGAGCGCGGCGTTTTTCCAATCCGCTCTCGATGAAACGACAGTCAATATCGTGGAAGCGATCTTGGGACCGAATGTGGAGATCTTTGGTAACGGACAGTGCCTCTATAAAGAACCGGTTGGCGGACATCCGAAGCATCTACATCAGGATTCTGCGTATTTTGAGCACCGCCATCAGGGACCCGTCGGTATTCTGAGCTACGTTGTGGATACGGACTTGGTAAATGGGGCGTTACACGTCGTGCCGGGTTCACACAAACTCGGACAACTTAAGCATATTGATACGTTCTCACATCTCGGTCTGGCGGAGGATGAGTGGCCCTGGGAGAGCGCACTCCCCGTTTGTGGCAAAGCTGGTGATTCGATCTTCTTCAATGTCAAGACAGTACACGGTTCCAAACAGAATATGTCGGATAAACCGCGTCCAATTTTCATCAACCGCTATCGTCGAACAGACGATTTCGTGATCATCGGTGGGACGACCACGACGAATCGCGCAGAGGCAGAAAAACGTGCCGCCGCGGCTGAAGAAGCGAAGAAATCTAATAGTGATCGAGGGTTGATGTTGCGGGGATTCCGTCCCTTTGATTCGTAAAAAAAAAAATAAAAAGACAAATTGTGCAGATTATAGTCCACCCTATAACTGATACAGCATCACATAGATAATCACGCCTGTTACCGAGACGTATAACCAAATCGGAAAGGTAATCTTTGCGATGCGCCGGTGCTTCTCAAACCGTTCACGCCACGCCAAATAGAGAGTCCGCAACGCCAACGGCACTATCACGAACGCCAAAATAATGTGCGAAATCAGAATGGTGAAGTAGACTGGACGAATCCATCCCTGTTTCGTGAAGGGTTTCGATCCGGCATGGTAGTGGTAGATAACATAGCAGACCAGAAACAGCACGGACACACCAAACGCCGCGAGCATGCAGTTTTTATGTGCCGTGATTTTCCGTTGTCGGATTTGCACATATCCGATCGTCAGCAAAACACCGCTTATCGTATTCAGCGTCGCGTTGACCGTCGGCAAATCTGAGATCTCAATCATTTTTAATTATTCCTTGCGGTTCGGTCACGGGGGTTGGATAAATAACGTTCCTTTCCGTATACTCGCCTGCACCGTTGTTGCAGGCTACGGGTTTGGAGTTAGCAAAAACCTCTTAACTGAAAACTCTTTTTTACCTTCTACCGGGGCCACCGGTAGGCTTGTGCACCCTTAGAATTCTCTAACGCAAATTCCCACCGTTGACACCATGTCTCATATTGAGTGTTACCGGCTTCCGGTCGCAAACGACTCCGCATGAGAAATGCGGGGAAGTAGGGTCTCCCTGTCGGCTGATAGACATCGTGGTAGCGGAGATCGAAACTCCATCGGATGCTCTGTGATTCATTCGGTTTCGCGCTGTGGAGCGTGTAGTTGTGGAACAGAATAACACCGCCGGCTCGGATAGGTAGTGGTTTCGGTGTGAGGTTATCGGGTTGATGTTCCGGTGGGACCGCCAATCCGGCTGAACTCCAATCGTGCGTGAAAAGCCCCATCTTATGGCTACCCGGTAGCACTTGTAGACACCCGTTTTCCAGTGTCGCATCGACAATCGGAACCCAAACGGTTAGCATAAAATAGGGATCGGTGTCGGGCCAGCAGACCCCCGCGTCCTGATGCCAAGGTGTCGGTGCACGTTGGGAACTCTTTTTAGGCAGGACAGCGCGGATGTGTTGGATCGGATTGCAGATGATTTCGGAACCGACGAAAGACTCGGCGATGTCAAGGATTTTCGGGTTCTTGAGGAAGTTGAACGTCGCTTCGCCGCGTGCCTGCATGATGTCCAGATTCGCTGTTATCTCTGGTGCCTCTTTCGAGAGGTGGAGCAACCGTTCTGTGAAAGATTTATCGGTGTGCGTATCTGTAACTTTCCCTTCAGCGTGCAACTTCTCGGCGCGTTCCGCGATAATTCCCTTATATTCGTCAATAACAGGACCCAGATCGTTCTCATCGAGTGCGTCTTCAAGCAGTAGATATCCATTGTCGTGAAAGAAGGAAACTTGAGATTCAGTCAAACGCATAATTGCGTCCTCCTTGCATTGTGTTGTAGAGCGGGGTTGCAAACCTATATTGCACTATCCCCATCGCTGTTCTGGTGGATCGAAGACAAATCCGTGGAAGAATTTCCGCTGTTCCGTTGAAAGTTGCTTGTTATAGAAGTCTTTGGAGTACCCCCAATGTTCCTCTGAGGCAATCATCCACGGATGCTCATAAGCGTAATAGAGCATTTCGCGAGAACCTTCCGGTTTTGTGAAGATACCAGCGGAATGCCAGACGGCATTGTGGAAGAGAATCGCACTCCCGGGTGGGGCACACACCTCCAAAGCACCGGGATATTCATAAGGATGTCGTAGATCTTCATGGTTCGGATCATACATTGCCGTGTGGCTACCCGGTATGAGCCACAGATTTCCCCGTCCGCCTTCTGTCATATCCGTCAGATAATAGCCGATTTTGAGTTGCAAAAACGGGATCGGACGTAGGTTACGATAGCCTTCATCGTGTCCATCAATGTGCCAGCCCATCGAACGATCCATGAGATCCGAAGCGTGCTCGACAATGGCATCCGAAGCGTGATGGTGCGGCATTTTATTCAGCAACCCCATGACATACGGCAGAATGGGTTGCCAGTCCAAGAGTTCCAAGAACGCCGGATGGTCCCCAAGGATATAGAAGATACGGGTGCTTTTCTCGCCGTGGATGTGGGTCATTCCAGTTTCGGTTAGCCCTTTTTCCTCACATTCCCGCCGCTTCTCCATAACCTCAGCGAGGGCACTTCTGAGTGTGGCAACGTGGGACGGAGCAAGGAAATTGTCCAAGACGAGATAGCCGTTGTTTTCAAAGAAAAACTTTTCAGCATCGGTCAGTTCATGTGGCATGTTGTAAATCCTTTTCTCTTTCACATCTTTCGCTGGCGAGGCTTTCAGTTTCATTCATCAAGTTCTTCGGGAAACCTGAAGCCTCGTCTTTTAAGGCGAGGCGGAAAGCCCGCTCCTATAGTTAAAATTCAGACGTGTGAGAACCCTAAAATCAGTGAGTTTCGCATTTTGGCAGAGACGTTTCCCTTGTAGCGAGTAGAGAGCAATTCCTTTTTTTCCAAATCCGCTGATACGTGTGAGTCCATACTTGACATGCTGAACAAGCGTATTTTTCACCAATCCATTCCAAGTTGTTCCGCCATAACGAGGGCGTTTCCCGCCCTTTTGTGTGTTCTGGCGGTGTAGTTCCCGTCTTATAATTGGGATAGGAGAAATACGGAAAACAGCACGATTATCAACTATATCTTTTCCGCCTATTGTGTGGTATGCCAAGCACCAACTGTCAATACAGTGAGCATCAAAGGTTTCAGAGAGTTTCTGAGAAGACTTCTTCAACCCGAGTCTATCACGGATCTCTTTTATCTCCCACCCCTGAAGCGTGAATAACTCCCAACGGCTCTTGATTGCAGTGTAGAACCAGTCTTTACCGACTGCCAGCGGGCTAAATGACTGATTCCACTTTTTCGCGTTTTTGAGAGTGCGCGCTTTAATATTCTCTACACAAACATGAGTAATGGGAAACATCTTTGAAAGCCACTGAAGGATACGGAGTTTCCAATTCCATCTCGCACGCGTACCTGCGGGGATGCGTTCTTTATTAGAAAGCCTATTAGTGCGATTCTTTCTATTAGGACATTTCCGTGAACGCCTACCCCTCCTCAACTCGCGACGCTTTTCAACTTTCTTGCCGACTTTACTGTGGGCATCTGCCTGCACATTCAAGTAAGTATGGGCTTCAGACTTGACGGTAAAACCCTCTTTTTTACTGCCAGGATCAACCCCCACAGCAGTCTCTTGCTTGTATCGTTTTGAAGGTTCCCTGTTTAGTCTGATGCAGAATACCCCATTATTCCAGTAGGGTGTAGCATCACCACATTTTATCATCATGCCTGCCCGTGTTGGAGTTGTCGGCATGAGAACTTCGCCATCTTTGCTTTTTACAGGTACGAATTGCATCGTAAATTCCCTTTCGGGTTATGTGTTGCCCCATCCAGATCACAGTATCTGAGAGGAATTAGACTTGGGGAGCATCCAAAACGTCATGTTGGCTGCCACGCCAAGATACTGCGATATTTTACTGTAGAAAACTGTTTCGTCCTATGCAGGGAACGTTTGGCTACGCTATGCACAAGCCCTTGACTTCAGTCAGGGGTAGTTGACATTTTACTACAAGTCGAACAATTTTATGGCATTTTCACTAAAGATTCGTGCTTTATCTGCTTCGGAGATAGGCATTTCCTCGATTAAACGGACGAATCGAGGCATATCCACCCATGGGTGGTCTGTGCCGAATAGCAGCCGATCTGCACCGGAATACTCGTAGGCGTACTGTATTGATTGCATCGATGGTGAGACGGTGTCCAGATAGATACGTTGCAGATACGCGCTCGGCGGTTGTGTGATGTGCTCTCTGGCTCTCCCTAACACCTCTGTCTGATGATCAATCCTACCGCTCATATAGGGTAGGATACCCCCAACGTGCGGCATCACAATTTGCAAATCGGGATGCCGTTCGAGAATCCCGCTCAGAATCAGTCGCAACAGCGCGAAACTATTGTCCACCTGTAATCCCATCATACCGATCATCCAGTGGTCTTTGATCGCCTCTCCCCACGTTGGGACGGTGGGATGCATCACAATCGTCATACTGAGTGTTTCAGCGTGCGTATAGACGGGTTCAAATTGTGGGGTGTCAACAGGTTTCCCGCCGATATGGGAATAGAGCATGATCCCCCGAAAACCGAGTCCCTTCACTCTGTCCATTTCTATGATGGCTTCATCTGGGTTTTGCCACGGCAGGCATGCCAATCCTGCGAATCGGTTTGGATGTGTGTCCACAAGTTCGGCAATGGCATCGTTGATCGCTTGCGCGCCCTTGTTCCCTAATTCAGGTGCAAGCATGCAGGGAGGGGGTATATTGGTGCTGAGCAGTGCCATATCGACCCCCGCTTCATCCATATCCTTGAGTTTTCGTTTCGGATCGTAGACTTCATCTTGTAGACGAAATGTTTGGACATCGCCGTACGTAACGACAGCCTCGTTCCCGCGGCGGATGACTTGCGGCGGGTGTGGGTTCTGGGCGAGGATTTCAATATAGGTGTCTGGAAATATATGGCTCTGACAATCAATACGCATTTTTTCAGTCAAGGGTGTTTTATTTTTCTATATTTTTTAGTATGCCATGTCTAACCTTTTTTTATCAAGGAATCTTTTTAACCAACAGTCCGTTTGTCTTTAGGAACCTCTTGCTGTAGGAGCGAGCTGTGTTTGCGATCTCCCTTATTTCGTTGTCGATAAATTTTGCGTTTCAAGACAGTTTGTGTTATCATATAAAATATGACATTGAGGACTTTTTACTGTTGCATCTCAACGCATAGAGGTTTTTAAAGGATCCAGTATGAGATCCCGCGAACAGGAGCATGCGATAAAACCTATAATTTGGATCCATGCATCACGTAAAGATTTGAAGGAATTTCCATCAGAAGTTCAAGATGAAATAGGATATGCCCTTTATGTTGCACAGATTGGGGATAAACATCCAAAGGCTAAGCCTTTAAAAGGGTTTCCGGGGATCATGCAGATCCGCAGCGATTATGCCAGTAATACCTATCGAGCGGTGTACACTACCAAAATCGGTGATACAATTTACGTCCTACATGCTTTTGAAAAGAAATCTAAAAGAGGGATTGAAACCCCGAAAAGAGAAATCGACCAGATTAAACGCCGGTTGAAAATCGCTCAAGATTTAGCGAAAGGCAGATAAATCATGGCAGACTATACTCCCAGTTCAGGGAACGTTTTTAAGGATTTAGAGCTTCCCGCTCCCGAGGAGAGGTTAGAAAAAGCAAAGTTGGCATATAAGATTAATTGTTTGATTGCTGATCGGGGCATGACGCAAAAGGCGGCAGCTGATTTCTTGCGGATGCATAGATCTAAAATGAGCGACCTGAGAAATGGGCGGTTGCAGAACTTTACAATCAATGATTTGTCCTTTCTGTTAAAGAAACTCGAGCATCGGGGCGAACACCTTCCAGGGACGATAAACGTCTGATTCCTCAACGCCTCCAAATACGCAATCGCAGCCGTAGGAATAGAGACAAACCCTTCCAATTGATAAGTCGTGGCTTACTACCTGCCTTGCGCGTTCCATTTGACGACGTAATTAGATGGCACCTCTCGGACGAACATAGACGATGCCCGATCTCGATCCCCAAAACGGTACACAACAGAGCTGAAATACAGCTGCTCCTGCGCGCGTGTCATGCCAACATAGAAAAGACGACGCTCCTCCTCAAGCTCCGCTTCCGTGATATTCTGCCGCCACATCGGAAAACTCCCCTCCTCCATACCGATAATGATAACGACCGGAAATTCTGTCCCTTTCGCAGCATGCAAGGTCATTAACGTCAACTGCTCGGTCTTATCGTCGAGTTCGTCAATATTGGTGAGGAGTTTCTGATAGTCCAAGAAGTTGATGAGTCCATGTTCATCGCTAATCAACTCGAAGTGGAGGACCGCGTTCATGAACTGAATTCGGCGTTGTCGCCAGTCAGCATCTTCTGGGAACTCACGGACGGTGGCATCCTGTAACGTTTCCATGTGTTCTCTCGCCTGTGCCGCTTCTGTGGGATCAAGGGGTAGATTCTCCAGTGATCCGACGCTGTGTGCCTGGACGAAACGTTTCGCGACATTTAAAAACGTCTCGACTTCGGTTAACGCTTCCTCTGGATGGGTGATCCCTTCGGTTTTCGCAAGGATGCCAAGCCCAACAAACGGTAGCAGTTCAGGGAGCGATTTCGCCTCGCGTTTGTGAGCATCGATTTTGATGAGTTCTTTAAAAATCTCTCGATTGACTCTGACATCCTCCAAAGCACTGTGTAGACGACCGTGTTCGATGTCGAATTTTTCGGCAAGTGCACTCATACTACAACGTTGTCGTGGAAAAAGCCTGCGCGCCGTTGCGAGCGTATCGTAATGGGGCGCGGATAAATCCTGTTTCAGATACCTGCTCAGGTCTCGTGCAAGGATTGGATTGTCATATTCCGCTACGTTGTGTCCAATGAGAATCCGATCTTGGATAAACCCAAGGAATTCAGGCAACACCATTTCGATTCCCGGTGAGGTCTTGACCGTCTCTGTGTCAATTCCGTGGACGCGTCTGGCTGACTCTGGGATGTGTCCGCCCGGCGGTCGGACTAAGCGATAATACCGGTCAACTTCATCTCCGATTGGACTGAGTCGGTGCGCCGCGATCTCAACAATTTCTGCCGTTTTTGGATTAAGACCGGTGGTTTCCAAATCGTAGACGACCATATCTGCCATGTTTGGGGTTTCAAAACGATTCACAAGGCGTTGGCAGAGTTTGAGTGCTGTTATACTATGAACCCCTCCTGCTTCCAGACGGAGCACGTCTGGACTTACTGTATCTGCTGTGCCGATGAGGAGTGTCCGCGCATCCCGCGCACTTTCTCCGATTTCCTCGAAATTACCGATAAGCACATGCACCCCGTTTTCGTTCGGTTTAGGTCTGTTTCCCTCAGGTGGCAACAATTGGAGTTGCGGGGTGTGATTGAGATAGGTTTCAAGCGTCTGGTAAATAATGTGCGCGGCAGCGTACTCGTCGATCCCGTGGCTGGCGGTAATCTGGATCGGTTCGCCGAGATTCAGTGCACTGTAAAGAACGTCTTGTGCTGTAACCAGATTTGGCATCTCGGGTTGTTTTTCGATGACTTCCAGTTCTTCAGGGCGATAGGGGGTGCGCGAGCGTTCCAAAGTATCAAAGAGTTTCGGGATAATTTTATCCACCCTCTCGCCTTCAATTTCAGCCGATAGCGTCTCGAGTTGTGTCCAGAAGTGCCGAACGTTTCGGCGTGTTAAGGGACCGACATCTCGTGGATATGCTTCGATATTTTTCAAAAGTTCCACAAATGCGATGTCTTCACGTTGTGCGAGCCACTTCAAGCGCACCCATGTGAGGTCGTCGATACAGGTTTCGGGAAAATTGATTGCCGCTTCCAAATCTTGCGGGAGTTGCCACTGGATGAAACGGAGATACGCCAGGATACCCTTACTATTCCCTTCAGCAAAGGAGTTCGTCGGTTGAATCCGCTGGAATTGGATATGTTCCCGTAGTAACTGTTCTTCCAGAACGTCCGCGAGTCTGTGTGTACGGTAAAAAATGGCAATATCGCGGTAGGAGTAGTTGCGTTTCGTTACTAAGTTTTGGATGACATTAATAATGCTGCGTGCTTCCGCTATAGGTGTGTCAAAAGTATAGTGGAAAATATCGCGTCCCGCGTCTTTATGGGTTCTGAGGGTGTGCTGTCTTTGCCGTTCCGTGTTTCTGGAGATGACCTCCTCAGCGGCGCGCAAAATCTTCTCGCTGCACCGGTAGTGGTCGTCTAAAGCGAGTTCTATCGGATTGTAATCGGCTTTGAAGGCATCAATATAATCGGGATTCGAGCCGCGCCAACTATAGATCGACTGATCTTCATCAGCGACTACCATGAGATTGTGTTCTGGAGGCGCACAGAGCAGTTGGAGGAGGTGATACTGCACGCTGTTCACATCGTGAAATTCATCAACGAGGATATGAGCGATTGCTTTGTGATAGTCTTGTTGTACGTTTTCCACCTGTTCAAACAGTTCAACGGTTTTCACAAGGAGATCGTCGAAGTCGAGGGCATCGTATTCTGCGAGTCTGTCTTGGTAATTTCGCAGAACGCTTCGGATGTTTTCGGCGGTTTCTGGATCATAGATGTCCGAAGCATCCACTGCGTCAACGGGATTCTGTGATTTACATTTCGCATCGCTCAGAAGGTTGCGCAGCCGCCATGGCGGATAGTCATCGGCATTGAGGTTCAACGCACGGACGCTCTCTGTTAGGATTTCATCTTGGAGTTCCTGATCGAAGATAGTGAAGTTTTCGCTTAATCCGATCCGCAAGGCATGCTTTCGGAGCACTTGAACGCAAAATGCATGGAAAGTGCTGACTTTAATGTTGGAACCGTGTGGTTCGCCGATCTCGTTGTTGACGCGTTCCTGCATCTCTTGCGCGGCTTTATTCGTAAAGGTGATCGCAAGGATGTTCTCCGCCTTGATGCTGTGTTCGCGAATCAGATAGGCGATGCGGTGTGTGATGACTCTTGTTTTCCCCGTACCGGGACCCGCGATAACGAGGAGTGGACCATTTTTGTGTGTTACGGCTTCTGTCTGTTTTTCATTTAGTTCATGAAGAATGTTCATCGGGTTTCCCTCCGTCCATT
The DNA here is from genome assembly GCA_965208635.1 of Candidatus Poribacteria bacterium. GTDB lineage: Bacteria > Poribacteria > WGA-4E > WGA-4E > WGA-3G > WGA-3G. The sequence continues at coordinate 210,875 of OZ242349.1, read as the reverse complement.
CTGTCCGAAATTTGTGTGTTTTTTAGCGTCGGTGTGATATAATAGTTATGTCAAACATAGCGGTTCTCCGCTATGAATTCATCTACGGTTATTATACCTTATTAAGTGTGAAAAATCAAGGCATTTTGAGCGCGGAAGCGGCTATTCAATCTTCGATTTTTTGCGTTTAATGCGGGTAATCTCGAGCAGAGTTTGCTTTTATTTACCCTCAAGAATTTATGCAGAAACTTCCTCACCCTGAGCGAACTATTATAGACATTGATAAGCTGGCAGGTTATTGCTTAAACTCAGAACATCAAGATGGACGACACAAAGCAAGAGTTTTTAAATCCGCCTTAAATTTAGGAATAGAGGACGTTGAAGTCTTGAGAATTGCCCTGTTAAATGCAGCACATGTAAATATGGCTACTCCTACGAAACGTAATGTCTACGGCAAGAAATATACCATTGACTTTGAAATGAGTCATTCAGGACAAACAGCGATGGTCAGGAGTGCATGGATTGTTCGGGATGATGAAAACTTCCCGCGATTGGTGACTTGTTATGTGCTTGAGTAAAGGAGAACAGGATGAAATTACTTGATACTGTTGCGCTAATAGAGGATATGCCTTCACTCAATTTATATCGCGGACAGGTGGGTACAATTGTTGAGGAGTACGAATCCGGCGTGTTTGAAGTTGAATTTAGTGATTTGCAAGGCAGAACATATGCCTTAGAAACGTTGAAGGCATCCCAACTCATGCTACTCCGGCATCAACTTCTTAAAGAGAGAAGGTCTGCTTAACGCTTGCGTCTAAATAACGGTATTTGCGTAGGGAAGCGTTTGTATTCGGCCATCAAGTCTCTTAGTGTCAACCGTGTGGATATGTAACGGCACTCCGTACGTGCCGTTAATATTTTGTGTATAACGATATAAGGCGTGTAGTAATGTTTAACAGGATTTACGCAGAAAGCACGCCTTCAGGAAAGGTCCCTGGCGAATTGTGTGAGTCCTTACTTTAAAATATAATGACACATAGTGTGTCTACTGCTTTGAAAGGAATAGAATGAAATATTTGAACGTGTCGAAAAACGCAATCTTTTTAGGGATAGCAATTTTTTTAATTTCTATCTGTGGTTGTGAGAAGATTCAGGATATGCGTCCTCCGGATCAACCAGAGACGGTCATTCAGGTGAGCGTTGTGTATCCAGGTGAATGCCTTGGTGATTCCTCCTACTGTGATGTGCTTTATAATGGTGCCCAGAAAGCAAAAATGGGACTCGGTGTTGACATAACCGAAATGGAAAGTAGTGCTGAGACGTGGGACATGCGTCTACAGGAAGCCGCTCAGACATCAGACTTAGTCATCACTTCAGGATTCCAGATGGCGGATCCGGTCTCACGCGTCGCACCAGAGTTCCCGGACGTTATGTTTGTTATTTTTGATGTCGCAGTAGATCTTCCCAATGTAGCGTCTTTCACACACAGAGTGAACGAAGGCACGTTTCTGCTTGGAGCCATCGCTGGGTTAAAAACGGAAACTGGGAAAGTCGGCTACCTCGGCGGGGCTGACGTTCCATTAATACACGAATTTGAAGCCGGTTATGTCGCTGGCGTCAAAGCCGTGAATCCGGACGCAGAGATTATCAGAGGTTATGTCGCTGATAACGAGCAAGGGTTCTACCAACCAGAGGTTGGAGGAACAATCGCTTTAACCCAGTATGGGCTCGGTGTTGATGTAATTTACACGATGGCCGACCAATCGGGATTCGGTGCTATTGAAGCCGCGAAGCTCGCAGAAGGCAGATATGTAATATGGAACTACATCGATATTACGGATGTCGCACCTGGCGTCGTCCTAACGGGACTGCGCGTCGGAATTGATGACTCTGTATATAACGTTATCCAGGAATTCGCCGCTGGTAATTTAATGACGGGAGTTCGCTCTCTCGGTCTCGCTGAAGATAACGTCGGGTATATACTTAGTGAAGGCAACATGGATCTGCTTTCTGAGGAACTCCTCGAAAAGGTCGAAGCACTGAAAGCAGGTGTCATCGCGGGTGAGATTACGGTACCAGTCGTGCCGTAACGCTGGACTGCGTTTTGTTTTTGGTTGTGAAAATATTCAACGCTGGGCGGATTGAACGCCGCCCTACGCAACGTAACGATGATCGCTGGCGAGGTTTCCACACCTCGCCAATTTAATTCACGGCTTGGTGTCGGTGTTAACAGGCGGTTCCTCGTTGTTAATAAACCGTTCAATCGTGTTAATTGTTGCTGGACTCGTACGGAAGTCGGCAACCCACGGTTCACGGAAATATGCCTGCTTTTCACGCGGTAAGGCGGAGAGTACTTCGGGCGGCGTCTTCAACCGATGCCAATGCGTTGCGAGATGCGCATAGGCATTGAGAACTGCCACACGCGGTGCTTCCCGTTGCCAAACAGGACCCGCATGACACAGGTTTTCTGTAAAGAAGATGGCACTCCCTGCCGGGCATTCATACGACATCAGGAACGGACTCCGTTTCCCCTCTTCTAACGACATGTGATCCGAATGCATCGGGAAGTTAGATTTGTGACTGCCCGCGATGAAGTGCGTTGCCCCGTCCGTTTTGGTGACATCTGTGAGTTCAAAGACGACACGCACCATTCCTGCGTGAATTCGTCCGTTATTGAAACGGTACCCGAAGATCGGATCCCCTTGTTGCGGTCCACCACCGTGGAGTCCGCCGTGTTCCTGTCCCTTTTCACGCCAGACGGAGGAACAGTTCTCTAATCGAACGTCGGGTCCGATGATTTCGTGCAAAACATCGAGCACTTTGGGATGGTCAATGAGGACACTCGCCGGACCGCCTGGAACGGCGCGGTGTTCTGGTGGTAGAGATTCTGGATTGTGATGTATCCGTTCAATTTGTTCAACGATGGTGTCTACTTCATCGCGTTCAAGGATTGCAGGACGCACAAGAAATCCGCTCAAGTCGAATCGAAATTTTTCTTCGTCAGTCATCGGTTTTGCATCTCCTAAGTTTACTGCGTTAGCGTTTTTTATTTTCTCTATGAAATGTCTGAACGGCATCAACGAGTTTATCTGCACCGAACCGCACGACATCCGTTGCAGGTAGTCCTGTCTCTGCCTCTGCTGCGATGACTGCCTCACGCGCCGCTGTCTCGGACAGATCGAAGCAATTCAACGCCAATCCGATCACTTTGGCAGGCTTTATCGGTGCCGCCATTGCTTCATACTGTGCTATCATCTCGGGGACCGAAGGCAACGGCACCGTATACCGAGCAACCGTATCCCGCGAGGGTTGATGACAGAATATCATCGCATCTGGTAGACTCCCATGGAGGAGGCTCAGTGTTACGCCAGAATATCCCGGATGTACGAGTGAACCCTGTCCTTCAACGATAAGCAGCGAGTGATCTGCCGCCCCCTCAAGCACGATCTGCTCCGCGGCACCAGCCGTGAAATCAGAGACAACTGCATCAATCGCAATGCCCCAACCCCATACCATAATCCCGTTTTGACCTGTCGGACAGAATTCGGCATCCAGACCGCGCTCGCGTGCCGTACGCGTGACCTCTATGCCGGATAGCATTTTACCGACGCGGCAATCTGAACCCACAGTCAAGATAACGGTGGCATCAACATCGTCGGCTTTGCACGTCGCCACGGGTAAGTTGGCAGGCGGTTTTCGGGCATCCCATAACAGGACATCGTGTGCCGCGGCGAGTTCCGCGAGCTCTGCATCCTCACTCAGGAATTGGTGTAAGCCACTCATAACCTGTAGTCGATTGTGTATCGCTTCGTGGAGGATTGCGCGCCAAGCATGCGGTAACTCGCCGCCGGGTGGCGCAATACCGATAGCGAGCATTGTCGGCTCGAATTGCATCGCCTCGGCGAGATCCCGGACAACAGGAATACCCTCGCCAATCTCGATGATTTCGCTGGTGTCTCGTCCCGCGTTCTCACTGTCGATAACTGCGACGACATTCTCAGGGAGGTAGCGGACTAAGACCGTTGCGGTTTTCGATTCAAGGATCCCGAATGAACCCTCGGCAAGGATCGCGATTCTGTGTGATTTCGGTTGTAATTGCTTTACCATTTTTTTATCCGTCGTTTTCGGCAGGATAAGATACACTTGTAGGTTAGCATAAATCGAAATCAATTGCAAGGAATAGAGAGATTAGCATCAGGATCATTCAGTTTTCGACATTTCCGCTGATTTTCGGAGGACATCGCGAGCCGGAACTTACTCCTACAAGATGTAAACTTATTTCCATAATTCACCATAAACGTCTCTGGTCATATACAGGCTTTTATGTTTTTATTTGACAAATAATAAAATTTGTCCTATTATAACCTAAATTGCTACTGACAAATTTTGGATGCTTCCATAGGCACGACACAAGCATCCATATTACGGATATTGAACATTTACGCTTTTGGCATCCAGGTGTGTTTACAAATGGCGACACTTTTTGCCCATCATCTCGAAATAGGCGAAAATTGTCCAAATTTTAGTAATTTTTTTAGTAATTTTAAGGATAGGAGCGGGATTTCCGCCTTGTGCTGAAGCGCGAGGTTCCATCCCGAAAATTGTGATGAAAAAAAACAAAAGGACATTGGTTTTCATATGCCTAACACTACTTCTTGTTTCAAATCTATATCTATCCAACACCTTTGCTCAAGACCACGCCTCGTTAAATTTACCCGAAGGTGCCACAGCACGTCTCGATAGAGGCACGATAGAAGAGATAAGGTATTCGCCTGATGGCACTCGACTCGCGGTGGTCGGTAGTTTCGGTATTCGGCTTTACGATACACAGACGGGTGAAGAACTTAACCTGCTCATCGGACATCGGGGTATTGTCAATAGCGTATCATTCAGTCCGGATGGCGAGACGCTGGCGAGTGGAGGTTTTGACGCTGTCATCCGTTTATGGAATGTTAGAACTGGCAGACTCCTCCGAACCCTCGAAGGGCATCCGAATGATATCGAGGGCGTGTCGTTCAGTCCGGATGGCGAGACGCTGGCGAGTGGAGGTTTTGACGCTGTCATCCGTTTATGGAATATTAGAACTGGCAGACTCCTCCGAATACTCACCGGGCATAGGGGTATTGTCTATAGCGTATCGTTCAGTCCGGATGGTAAGACGCTGGCGAGTGGGGGTAGGGACGCTACTATCCGTTTATGGGATGTTAGAACTGGCAGACTCCTCCGAACCCTCGAAGGGCATACGAAGGGGTGGATCTCAAGCTTATCATTCAGTCCGGATGGTAAGACGCTGGCGAGTGGGGGTAGGGACGCTACTATCCGTTTATGGGATGTTAGAACTGGCAAACTCCTCCGAACCCTCAGGAGGCATACCAGTTGGGTCAGAAGTGTATCGTTCAGTCCGGATGGATGGACGCTGGCGAGTGGGAGTTCGGACGCTACTATCCGTTTATGGGATGTTAGAACTGGCAGACTCCTCCAAACCCTCGAAGGGCATACGGCGGAGGTCTATAGCGTATCGTTCAATCTGGATGGATGGACGCTGGCAAGTGGGAGTCGGAATGGCACGGTGCTACTATGGAAAACTACGCCTATGGCACCCGCAGCTCCTTCACAACTCTTAGTGGCTCTCAATAAGGAAGCACTCATCAATACGAACAGCCGTCCCTTAGAGACATCACTTTTGGCGAACTATCCCAATCCTTTCAATCCTGAGACATGGCTGCCGTATCAACTGGCAAGTCCTGCGGAGGTTCGCATTATGATCTATGCTGCGGATGGTCAGCTGATACGGAAGTTGGATTTCGGGTATCAACCTGTGGGGTTCTACGAATCCCGGAGCCGTGCGGCGTATTGGGATGGTAAAAATGCGGTTGGTGAACCTGTGGCAAGCGGTGTCTACTTCTATACGTTTACTGCCGGCGACTTCACCGCAACCCGTAGGATGTTGATACTTAAATAGAAATATGTTCACGGAAGAATGGAAGTTTTCGACTTCCGTTCTTCCACTACTTGGTGACCACTATAGAAATTGCTTCAGATACCTACCGCCGAGTGCGAAGCCATCTAACCCTGGAGCACCGCGATCCTCGTTCTCGACACAAAGCACATAGTCATAACCGGATTCCTGTAGCGCACCAGTAATTGTCCCCCAATTCAATTGCCCGCGTCCCGGCACACGGTATTGCCACCACCAGTTCCCGATGATACCCTGCCGAAACTTCATCTGCGGACTGATTTCACAATCCTTCACATCGGCGTAATACCACTTGCCGTTGAACATACGGATTGCGTCCTCAGCGGGTAGGATACCCATCCAGAGCCAGTGCGACGGATCGCAGGAGAGTCCCAGCGAATCTGACGGAATCGCGTCGAGAATCCGTTCCCACATTTCAGGATTGCAGGCGATGTTACCCATGCGTACGGCGCAATCAAGCGCAAGCTGCACACCTTTCTCTTCAGCAAATCGGACGACAGGCGTCCACATCTCTTTAAATCGTCCGACGAGTTCCACCGACCTGTCTCCAGGATTGCCCGGTTCTGAAGAAAACTGCCCATAGAAATGCCAACTCACAGGACTACCAGCGTAGGTTACCACCACAGGTGCACCGAGGATGTGTGTCGCTTCGATGGCTTGCATTAATGCGTCGCGCGCGTTCTCACGCGTTTCCGGGTCATCATCAAGCAAATTACAATGTGCTGTTAAGGCAGCGAGATAGATGCCGTGGGCATCCGAAATTTCCTTGACCGCTTCACCGCCAGATTGTATAATGGCACTCGGTTCAAAAACACCGGTGGCGTTCGGACGGATTGCGTCAAATCCGTTGGCTTTTGCCCACGCGGCGCATTCGGTAAGGCTCCAACCGCCGTTACCCGCACTTGTACTGAAACTTAAATCCATGATTTTTTCCTTTTTTGTCAGAGGACTTTCTACTTATGCAGATTCTATGTGAAGGAAATATTACCGAAAAACTTTATACACTCTATAATCAACTGCTCGCACAACACGGGAACCGTAAATGGTGGCCCGCCGACACACCGTTTGAAGTGGCACTCGGTGCTATCCTAACACAAGCGACTTCGTGGCGCAACGTCGAAAAAGCGATGGAGAATCTCAAAAACGCTGGTGCTTTTACCCCTGAAGAGATAGCCTCTATCAGTCAATCCGCGTTGGAACGACTTATCCGACCCTCACGCTACTTTCGGATGAAGGCGCAGAAGGTACGGGCATTCGTCGAACATATCGCAGAACGTCCCATGCATGTGATGTTTACGCAAGATGTCCCCGAATTGCGTCAGGAACTGCTTTCCATCTACGGTGTCGGTCCTGAGACAGCGGATACGATTATCCTCTACGCCGCTGGCAAACCGAGTTTCGTTGTTGACTCATATACCTATAGGCTCTTCTCGCGGTTAGGATGGGTTACAGGGAGGTATGACTATGACAAGCTCCGTGCGCTGTTTATGGACAACCTTCCTCATGACGTTGATCTCTTCAACGAATACCATGCCCTGATTGTTGGGCACGGTGCCAGAGTCTGCCACAAGAAAACACCGAACTGTCAAGAGTGTCGCTTGCAGACATCGTGTGCCTATTACCAATCGTCTGAGTAGGGAGAACAATTTTCGCTACTGAAGTTTCTCAAAGAAGTCTGTCGCTGTCAGAATTGGGATATCCAGTTCTACGGCTTTGGTATATTTACTGCCAGCATCTTCCCCGGCGATGAGGTAATCTGTCTTACTCGTTACGCTTGAGGTAACCCTGCCGCCCCGACTCTTAATCTCATTCGATGCTTCACCACGCGTCATACCCTCAAGACTCCCCGTGACAACGAACGTTTTTCCGCTAAAGAAACTGTCTGTAGCGATGCTCATTTCCGTCCGATTGGATTCTGCCGCTACTGTGAAACAGTGCAAATCTGCCGCTCGTAGTTTGTCAAGCAACGGCTGATTGTGTCTGAAGAAGTTGAAAACGCTTTCCGCTATCTGCGGACCGATGCCATTTACCGATTCAATCTCCTCCAGCGTTGCTGTGCCGAGTGCGTCTACGGATTGGAACTGTTCAATCAACAGCTCCGCGACAGTCTCACCAACATGAAAGATACCGAGTCCGAAAAGGAGTTTTTCTGCCGGTGTCTCCTTACTTCGTTTAATTTGACGAACAAGGTTGCGTGCGGACGGGACACCCATCCGCTCCAGTTCGCTTAACGGCTCTACTTCCAGGGTATAGAGATCAGCAACATCGCGAACCAGTGCTTTATCCACCAATTGGTCAATTGTCGCGGGACCGAGACCTTCGATTTGCAGGGCGTTACGTGAAGCAAAATGCGCAATTCGGCGTTTCAGTTGTGCGACGCACGCCACGTTCACACATCGGACTGCAACCTCTTTCTCTGTGCGCTGGACGGGGGTATCACACGCTGGACAACGCTCTGGGAATTCAAAGGGAGTTTCATCACCCGTTCGGTTGGTTGTTAACACCTCAACAACTTTAGGGATAACATCCCCTGCGCGCTCAAGCACAATTCGATCACCGATACGGATGTCTTTCGCTTGGATCTCTTGTTCATTATGCAGGGTAGCGTTTGTGATCGTTGCACCGGCGAGGGTTACAGGTTTCAGAATCGCAACTGGGGTTAGGACCCCTGTGCGTCCAACTTGGACCTCTATGTTTTCAATGGTTGTGATGGCTTGCTGTGCGTTGAACTTGTAGGCAACTGCCCAACGCGGATACTTGGAGGTCGTCCCGAGTTCGTGCTGTTGGGAAAAGTTGTTAACCTTTACGACGACTCCATCCGTCTCGTACGGGAGGTCGTGGCGTTCTGCTACCCAGCGTTCGTAGTAGTCTTGAACGGCTTCAATTGATTTGTGGGAGGTGGTATGTGGGTTACACTTGAGTCCCCAAGTTTTCATGTTTTCGAGGGACGTTGTATGTGTTGTGAATTCAGTTCCCTCAGCGTGATTGAGGGTATACACGAAAATATCTAATGGACGGGATGCCGTTATGGAAGCGTCTAACAATCGCAGTGAGCCAGCGGCAGCGTTCCGAGGGTTCGCGAACGGCAATTCGCCTTCTGATTTCCGTTGGACGTTAATTTCGTCGAGACAGTCTTTTGGAAGGAAGACTTCACCGCGGACTTCTAACACCGGTGGCACGGCTGTTTTCGTTTCAACGAGCCGCAGTGGAACAGAACGGATGGTTCGTAAGTTGTCAGTTACCTCTTCGCCGTACTCGCCGTCTCCGCGCGTGAGACCTTGCGTGAACACGCCGTTTTCGTAGATTAACGAAACCCCCAACCCGTCGATTTTTAGTTCTGTAACGTATTCGACAGGCGCATCTTCTAACAACCGTTGGACACGTTCAGCGAATTCCCGCAACTCCTTTTCATCGTAACTGTTATTCAGGCTCAGCATGGGGTTACGGTGTTGTAGACGGGTACCCAATTCAGCACCACCACCAACCCGTTGCGTCGGCGAATCTGGCGGGATAGGAACATCGGTCGCTGCTTCGAGTTCCTTAAGCTCCTTCATAAGTACGTCGAAATCTGCATCGGAAATTTCCGGTAGGTTTTCGATGTAGTACTTATGCTCATGGTAACGTATTAACGCTCTCAGCTCGTCGATCTCTGTTCGCATAACACTTTATCCGGTTTTAGAGGGTGCCTCTGAAAATGTTTAACAACCTGTACCGGTCGCAAAGATCTATTTGCGTCACTGTGCGTGCGTTGATAATTCGCTTGCGATCGTTAATCGTCTCTGACGCGTAAAGGTGCGTGGACGCGTGAACCCTTCGCCTGTCGGTCCCGCGATGGTCATCGCGAGGTAGCCTTCGCCTTCTAATCCACAGGACGCGTAAGAAGGGGCGTTAATGACCGTAACACTACAGTCCATTGCCTTTGAGAACTGCGTGATGCGTTTCGTGTTGTTTGTGTGGAGCACTGCGGTGTGCCCACGTCCGCCTTCTGCTCTGACTGCGCCTGCCAACGCTTCATCGAAATCTCGGCAACGGACGACGGGTAGAATCGGCATCAGGTATTCGTTAATGACGAACCCATGATCCGCTGGAACTTCAACAACAATCGCGACTGTCTCGGCTGGGGCTGTGATACCAGCGGCGTTTAAAATGGTCAGCGCATCTTTGCCGATGTATTCCTTGTTTGATTCCTCTTTTTCTGTGACGACCGCTTCTAATGCCTGAAGCTGACTCGCACCGAGTAGATGACCTCCACTCCGCGTTAACTCTCGAATCGTTTCGTTGGCTACGGAATCGATAACGAAAAGTGCTTTTTCACCGATACAGAGCAGATTGTTGTCAAAACTCGTGCCTGCAATGACGTGTGTTGCTGCCTGCGGGACATCCGCTGTTTCGTCAATAATCGCGGGCGGGTTGCCGGGTCCAGCGGCGACTGTCTTTTTACCGCTTGAGAGTGCAGTCCTGACGACGGAGGCACCACCCGTCGCAACGAGCATGGCGATGTCAGGATGCTCCATAATCTCCTTCGCCGTTCGTAGACTGGCGTTTGCAACCGAGGTGAGTAGATTCGCGGGACCTCCTGCCTTGACGATCGCCTCGTTGATAACGTGCATCGTTTCTTCGGTACAGTCGCGGGCATTTGGGTGCGGACTGAACACAACAGAATTCCCTGCGGATAGCATTATAATCGCGTGGTTAATCACCGTTGATGTCGGATTGGTGGTAGGGGTAATCGAGTTAATAACGCCGAAAGGAACGTATTCGATGAGAAGTGTTCCGGCATCACCCGATACCGCCTCGGAGAGAAGATCCTCCACACCGGGTGAAAGTGTTACAGCACCCTCATTTTTCATCACTTTATGTGCCGCATTCCCCATATTTGTGTCTTCTACTGCCAAGTCTGCGAGACGTTTCGCGTTCGCAAGCGAAACCTCTTTGATCGCTTCGATGATCTCGCGTCTCTTTGCAAATCCAAGCTTGACCAATGCCGCCTGTGCTGTTTTCGCCGCGGCGATAGCCTCCGCTACTGTTCCAAAAACACCTGTCCGAGAGGAGTTCATACCTGTAGCAACTGCTATAGGTTGCGATGCCACCGGTCGGTCTTGTTGTAGTGTCCTCAAGACTTGGGAAACAATCTCTTCAATCTGTTTTTCGTCAATTTGTGCCATTCAACCCTCCAATACCTCGCTGCGCAAGGCGCGTGTACGGGAACACATGCTGGAACCACCGGACGACCCTTGAACTGGGCATCCTGTGACAATGCAAACGTGTTCTCTACTAAAGCGGTGTAGGACTGAGGTACGAAAGTCATCTTCCGTCCCACAAAACCGATTATTTACCCTTGCTTTCCGCTGCAGGCTTCCCACCGAGAATGGTTTCCACCTCTGAATGTGGACGAGGGATGACGTGTACCGATACTAATTCGCCGACTGCTTTTGCCGCTTCTGCGCCAGCATCCGTTGCGGCTTGTACCGCACCGACGTCTCCACGGACCAAAACAGTGACGAAACCGCCACCGACCTGTTCTTTTCCGACCAATTTGACGTTTGCGGCTTTCACCATGGTATCGGCAGCTTCGATCGCACCAACGAGTCCACGTGTTTCAACCATTCCTAATGCTTCATTGCTCATGTAGTTAAGCTCCTTATCTGTAAAAAAATAGAATGCGAGGCACCGTGCGACGCACCCCTGATGTCTGTTTGCCCATCTCTGTTTGCAAGTTTGCTATAGCCTCGGTACGCGCAGCACCCCTTAATCATATACGCTCCTTAATAATGATACTACAAAATCCGCATTTCTGCAAGTGAAATTTTTGATAGAATCAGGATAAGCGTGTAGGTTTAATCCTGTGTGCTTTTCAATTTTATCTGGACTTTTCCTTGACTTTTAATCGGAATTCTGCTAAAATATATTAAGATATTGACGAGAGTTTATCAAAAACTTTTTTGTACGGAATCTGAAGCACCTCAATGTCCTGTCACGTGAAGGGTGGTTGCGTGGATTCGGACGAATTAAATTTCGCAGAAACTTGTAAAACGAAAATTTCTATTGAAAAGTCAACGAAGGAGAACTCATTTTGAACAAAATTTTGGGGGCGAAGCAGGCAGCCGCGGCCCGAAAAATCCTGTCTGGTGTGCCAGAAGCCTCGACGTATGCCCCAGTAACGGATTCCTTAAACAGAGCAGCAGAGTTGGGTGAAGACCAGATCGCAGCCGTGCTTACCAGTTTCAGCTCAATGCCACAATCGACAACCGTTTTCGCGAATCCGGTGTTGCACAAAGTTGCGGTTGATTGTGCCGGCACCCAAATAACATTGAACATTCGCAGTTTTGCTATTCGGGGTATTGTCTCTGAGAGTGAGATCGTCTCGGGTCAGATCAGTCCCGCAGGGGTCATCTTCGCAGGACTCTTCGGTAGAAAAGCTGAAACGGATGCGACTGGGCTTGATGAAGAGGCATTGCTGTCAGAATTAATAGATAAAAAATTTTATAACTTTATCACGACTCGCAGAGAGAGCCTAACGGGTAAACACCGACTCGTGAATCAGGTCGCAGAATTTGTTAAAGCCTTCCCAGATGCAGGTCCCGAAGCTGCCATTCAACATTTCTCAACACTCCGTAAACTCAGTCATCCGAATCAGAAAGGGATTAACGGCACACGGCGCCCTGGTGCCCTTCTGCTTGAACTGATCGGGACGCACATGGAGAATGTCGCAGTCGGAACGGTTTCTGTGTACATGCGGCATCAGCTCCGTGAGAACAACGCACTGCATCCGCAAGTCCTCGCTATGCGTGCATCCGATCTCATTACTGAACATCAAAAAAGCAAAAAAACCGCTTTCCAAACCTGCTATAGTCTCCTTTTAGGGCGTGAAGCCAGTACCGTTGAAGCGAATATCTTGGAACGGATGGGGATCATACAGGCACACCACGGCTCTGCAGGTTCCAACGTCGTCGCACGCTACCTTGCTACTTTGCATACCGGTGCGGTCTCTGACTTTTTTGTCGCATCACAGATGACGTTAGATGGCGACCGACACTTCGGCGCGATTCATGACATGACGGCATTCATTAATCAAATTGAATCGCTGGATACCGAAGTCCGAGAAGACGCAATCCGTCAGCGGATGCTATCTGCTCTACCGACCTTTGGGCATCCAGAAATCGCTGCCGCCGGTCGCTCCGATGAAATCCAACAAGATCCCAGACCTGCCATCTATTTCAATCCTTTCTTAGAAGCCGTTGACAGTGGTGACATCCAACTCAACGATCAGCAGAAAAAACGGTTGGGGATTACACAACGTATTTACCAACTCGCTTTCATCGAAGGCGTTGTCCGTCCCGGACGTGAGAATGAACCGCCCCTGCGTTTAACACCGAATACCGATTTCGGTGGATGGGCAGTCCAAGAGGGATTGGACATCTATGAGAACGACAGAACCCTATTGACTTATATCTTCCGCGGTTTCGGTTGGATCATGGACGCCCGTGAACAACTCCAACTGAAAATTATCCGACCCGTTATCCCACCCCATCCAGATGTCATTCCCGCACCAACTGACGATATGACCATTGCAAACGAAGTCGTCGCATTACACAACCGGATGGCAAGCGAAGTTGCCTTTTAGTTTTTGGAGAGAGATATCCGTGATTGAATTTGAGCGATTAACAGTCCCCACAGAAGGTGAAAGAATTGGATTCGTCAATGGACGACTCGTCGTGCCGAATCAACCGATTATCCCTGTCATTGAAGGTGATGGTATCGGACGAGACATCATGAAGGTTACACGCCGAGTGGTTGATGCGGCGGTTGAGACAGCGTCCAACGGTGAAAACCAGATCGTTTGGTTTGATGTCTACGCTGGCGAAAACGCCATGGCGAAATACAATGAATGGCTCCCGCAGGATACCTTCGACGCAATTGAATACTTCCGCGTTGCCCTGAAAGGACCTCTCACAACACCTGTCGGTGGCGGATTCCGAAGTTTGAACGTGACGCTCCGTCAGGTGCTTGAACTCTACGCATGTGTCCGCCCCGTTCGCTACTTCCAAGGTGTCCCCGCCCCTGTAACACACCCCGAAAAGATGAATGTCGTTATCTTCCGTGAAAACACCGAGGACGTTTATGCCGGTATTGAATGGGAACAAGGCACGCCAGAGGTGAAGAAGGTTATTGAACTACTCCGCACGGAGATGGGAGTAGACATTCGCGAAGATTCTGGAATCGGTGTGAAACCGATCAGCATTTTCGGCACGAAACGCTTGGCACGGATGGCGATCCAGTACGCAATTGATCACGGTAGACGTAGTGTCACCTTTGTTCACAAAGGCAACATCATGAAGTTTACTGAAGGCGCGTTCTGTGCTTGGGGATATGAACTCGCTAAAGAGGAATTCGCTGATCAGACGATTACAGAGGACGAACTCTATGATGATTACGATGGTGAGTGTCCTGAAGGCAAAATACTCGTCAATGACCGAATTGCTGACAGCATGTTACAGCAGATTCTGACGCGAACCGATGAATACGACGTGATTGTCACCCCGAATTTGAACGGTGACTATCTCTCCGATGCCGCGGCGGCACAGGTCGGGGGGATCGGTATGGCACCGGGTGGGAACCTCAGCGATGAAGTCGCACTTTTTGAGGCGACACACGGCACCGCGCCGAAGTATACCGATCAGGATGTCGTCAATCCGGGTTCACTGATCCTCTCTGCGGTGATGATGCTGGAGCACATCGGTTGGCAAGAAGCCGCTGACCTAATTATTTCGGGACTTGAGAAGACCATCCTCCAAAAACGGGTGACCTACGATCTGGAGCGACTCATGGAAGGCGCGACAAAGGTCCGCACCTCCGAGTTCGGTGCATCAATCATCGAAAACTTCTAACGAAAGTCCTTTCCACAGCACATCGTAAAGGAGCGGTGCATGTCCTTAAAAACGAAGCTGATTCTCGCAGCGGGGGTGTCGATTGCTATCGGCATCGGATTTGTCCTTGAATTACACCGCCTCCACAGGCGCATTCTACAAGAGTTAGTTGCAATTCGCCAACAAGGCGAAAGATAGATGCCGTTTCCAGTCTCTTCGACACTATACCAACACCTCTAATGAGTAGGCGCGTTTGTAAGCGAGTCTGTATCTTTTCGTTTTATCACTCCTTCGTCGTATAAATACCTACCTTGCAGGTATATAGGTCGGGTGAACGAATAAAATCCAACGCGCCTACACCTAAAAACCATCCTTCTCCAAAATTTTTATAGTAAAACCCCAAAATATATAGATAGTTGTACAGCGAGCTAACCCACACCACTGCTGGCGAGGTGTTTTTGCTTGGTGTTTTTGATAGGGTGTTTCCTCAATTTCTCTCGCTCACTGCCAATGCCCAAGTAATTGTGGATTTACATAATATATCAATTTTTGTGTGTTCGTATGCAATTTTTGCGTGTTTTCATGTAGTTTTTGCGTATCTACGAGATCAAAGGATTAAAAATCAGGCTCCGTTTTTTTGACAGGCGAGAAAAATGAACGCTTATGTCTATTTACTAAGCCCAGTGCTTACGTGTGTTCGAAGCGAACTATCGTAAAAAACCTCCCTCCGATTTTGGCGAAAATCTGTCCGTTAGGGATGAATTGGCACGAAACTTGCTACTTATACATACTATTTATTTTCATAATCATATCTGGTCATTAGTATTATCATATTGTATTTAAAAATAATTGGATTCGATATGTCGTATTGAGATTCCATCATATTTTTTGTTTAGCGAAAGTCTTCGCCGGATTCTTAAGTTCAACTCCCACATTTAAACTTTACATGAGTGGACGGGGCCTTCTCTCTGGTTGCCCTATGGAGAGATGTGTCTAAAACTTTTCGTACCCATGGAGATTTGTCGGCGGTTAGCGTGTTGTAAACGTTTAGCTTATTATAGGTCTTTTGATTCGCAAAAACCTAATATTCTACTTGGTGATACCACCCAACGCCTAAAGGCGTGGGCTTCGGTTTCGTAGACAACAGCGGTTTTCTCAAAGAGTCCACCGTCTTAGATCGTCTCCACCTGCAGGCTATTATTCTGTCTCCGCCGCACTTTTGATCGTGCGATCGAACAGCTTTATCGCGCACTGCTACGCGGGTACCCCAGCCTGCAATATGTTTATCGCAGCGTTTCTGTCTCTGTCGTGTAGGAATCCACATTCGAGGCAGGTCCACTGTCTATCAGAAAGTGTTAGGTTTTCGTTGTGATGCCCACAACGATGACAAGGTTTTGTTGTCGCAGTCCAACGCCCCGCTTTCAAGAGGGTTTTACCGTATTTGGCACACGTCCACTGAAGTATCAGGGAGAATTCGCCAAAGGCAATATCAGAGATTTTCCGTCCCCAGAGGCGTTTCATACCTTCAAGGTTCAGCGTCTCTATGGCTATCGTATCGTATTTTCGCACAAGACGCAAAGCCAACTTGAAGAACCAATCGCGTCTCTGATTCGCTATCTTCCTATGAACACGGGCGAGATGACGCTTGGCAGAAAACCAGCCATTAGAGAGATACTGCTTGCGTGAAAGTGCCTTGTTTGCTGAACGAACTGCTTTGAGACCTTGCTTATAGAATTCAGGAGATACGATTGTAGTGCCATCTGAAAGGGTGAGGAAGGTTTTCATTCCGAAATCTGCCCCTGCCACATTACCGGTCAAAGGGAGTTTCTCGGAGGGCTCACAATTCTCACAGGTGATGTAGAGATAGTAGTCGCCTACGGTGTCACGCTTGATTGTGACAGTTTTGATACACCCAGTCCAGTCTCGGTGCTTCCAAAACGTGAAGGACTTTTTTAGACAGTTAATTGTTAGACGATTCTCTTCTATTTTGAAACCTGCTTGTGTGAACGTCAAGGAGTTGTATTTATGGTTCGGTTTGATTTTCGGTCTGCCGACTTTGCGTTTGGTTTTACCGGCTTTGCGGTCCTTGATGTTATCAAAAAAGGCTTCGTATCCTAAGTGGATACGCTTTGCCACCTGTTGGATGACCTGACTCGGCAGTTGATTCCAATGCGGTTTTGTCCGCTCTTTCAACTTCCTAATGTGATTACATATCCGAGCAAAGGACGCATATTTACCAGAGAGGCGATAATAGCGTCTCTGCAACTTCAACAGGTGAACATGCACACTATGCAAATCGTCTATCAAATTGCCGATCTGTATCAAGTTAGATTGATGGTAGAACTCATATTTTTCTGTTTTCATGGACTATCAAGTATCAAGTCTTTAACCCCTTTCCAGTGGGTAGGCAGACACGTAACCTTGCGATTACGCTGGAAATGTCTGCCAACTTGATATATATATTAAACTACAATTTGTTGAAAATGTCAAGTGTTTTTTTCAAAAAAACGCCTTGACCTTACACACGAGGGCGGACTTTCCTCCCCAACCTAAAGGATGGGGTCTCCAGTCCGTATTTTAGATGAATAAAGGGGTCTTTGACGGGTTCACTGTGAAAATATTTTATGGTGAGGATGGCTATTATCTCGCGCATTTCGTGGAACTCCCGAATGTTTGGGCTTTCGGTACGACGCCATCTAAGGCGATGATTGAATTGGAAGCAACCTGGGAACTCATAAAACAGCATAATCGAATGGACAGTGAACCCATTCCGAAAGCACCTTCACAAGAGGCGTATGAAGGGTCCTTTAATGTTCCAGTTGATGCGCAACTTTACCATACCCTGACTGTCGCCGCGACGGAAGCGGGCGTTAACCTTTATACCCTCGTGGCACGCAAACTCGCAGCAGCAACAAACGCCGATACAAATCGACATGGAGAGTCGTAATGTCTGGAGAAAGGATTAACGACTTGTCCGACTTCGTTCTCAAGCGTGCACCCTCCGATGAGACAATCCACACAAAAAGCACTTGACACCGATCACGTTTTAAGATATTATCCTCATTGCCTAAATCGCGAATTTTAGTCCACTGGGAAACATGTAACGAGACAGTTCCAACGGATCAAACCGAATAACGCGGGAGGAGAGCGTGATCTACGAGATAAGAACCTACAATCTGAAACTCGGCCAACTTAACGAGTACTGGGAACGTTTCGGCGAAAAGTTACCCGGACGCCAAAAGCTATCGGAACTCGGTGGGCACTGGTACACCGAAGTGGGACCCTTAAATCAGATGGTCGCTGTTTGGCCCTATGAGAGTCTTGAACAGCGGGCGGAGATTCGGCGCACTGCGGAAGCGGGACCGAATCCTGTATGGCCCCCCGATACAAGTGATCTCATTGTGTCCATGGTATCCGAGATTTTTCTGCCTGCCCCTTTTATGGAACCCTTAGGTGAAAAAGACCTCGGTCCCATATATGAAATGCGTTTATACACCTATCCTCCAGAGGGCATGCCACAAGTTTTAGAAGCGTGGGGTGCAGCGATCCCCGAACGTGTGAAGTACTCATCGTTGGCAGGCTGTTGGTACTCAGAGTATGGTGGGGTCAACAATTTCATCCATCTGTGGGCGTATAGGAGTTTTGAGGAACGCGCTCGAATCCGAGCAGAGACGCGGGAGAAGGGGGTCTGGCCCCCCAAAGGCTCTGTCAGACCCATCACGCAGGAGAGCAAACTGCTGCTACCTGCTCCTTTCTCACCGATGCAGTAGTTTAACTTCCACACCGCTGGCGAGGTTTCCTAACCTCGCCTATTCACAGGACTTTATTGTCAATCGTTACAATCTGTTGGTTTGCCCCTGTCCGAAAGTCTGTGAGGTGCCGTAGGGGCGAACACAAATGGAAAACAAACGAGACAAATTCAACGAGAGCCCCGACAATAAGCGTCAATTGCAATCCGATTACCTCGCCCAATACACCACCAATCATTGCTCCGAATGGAATCACCCCACCCACGAGCACCCGCCAACTGGCATTGACGCGTCCCAACAGTTTGTCAGGCGTAACCACTTGCCTCAGGCTCAATTGGGTAATGCTATAGACAGTGACCGCCACAGAAAAAAATATCTGTCCCACAATTAATATCGGAATTACCCACATGTCTAATTCCCCTGCAAATGGAACAAGCCCTAGACCAATACTCTGAAGTAATGGTGCCGCGATAAGCAGTGAACTCTGTTTGTATCGACGCGCGGCCGGGGCAGTAAGGGTTGCACCAACAAGCGCGGTAACACCCGCACAGCCCACGATGATTCCTAGCCATGTAGGACTCATCAACAACTCACGTGTCAAGTAAAGCAAATACACTGTCGAATGAATCGCGCCGCCAAAGCTTGCAATCGCTGGGCCAACTGTTACTGTCCTCAAAATGGGATGAAAGAAAATCGTGCGAAGCCCGTCCCTAATGTCGCTCCACATCCTTTGATGTTTCTGAGTATCGACTTTAATTGACTCTGATGAACGGATGAACAACAAGCAAACACCAGCAGTCAGAGACGAAAGCGCGTTAAATGCTACGGTAAATGGGGCAGTGAAAGCGTCAACCAAGATACCTGCGAGCCCAGGACCTGCGATTTTTGCCACCGATCTACCTGCTGAAAGTTTTGAATTCGCCTCGATCAGATCTTCTCGATCAACAATCGATGGGAGGAAAGATAGACTGGCAAGTATATAGATCGCTGATAACGTTCCACTGAAGAAACTTACCAAGTAGAGCAATTCAATGCGAAGCACTCCTAAAACTGCTGCCACAGGAATCGTTGCTACAAGAATTCCCTGTCCAAACTCGGCGGTTATCATCAGTGGATACCGTTTGACGCGATCGAGCCAGACACCGATGAACAGTCCAAATAAGAGCACCGGTGTATGATGGAGTGCTTTAAGGATTCCCATCTCACCTGCGCTGGCATTGAGCGTTAGAATGGCTGTGAGAGGAAGTGCCACAGTCGATATTGTGATACCGAAGACGGCAGTAGATTCTGCTGTCCACAGTTTTAAAAAATTTGGATGCCTCCAAAGCCGCCCGGCTAATATTTTCATAATGAACATTATACCACTTTTTTGCGGCATTGACGCCCCTTTCCAAAACCTATCACATTTAAGATTTACTCTGAATACGCTGAAACGCGTCCCATTTTGAGATACCGTCTAACAACTGAACACTATAAATGATTTGACATAAACTTCTGAATGTGATACGGTATTAAAAATTGACCCTTCGTCCAAAAACAGCCACGCAAATTATATAATCAAGGAAAACGATATGGCGCGTTCAAAACAGTCCGACCTGTCATTAATAGAGCTTTATAAACACGTAAAAAAACAGCACGGAGATGCCATACTTCTTTGTCGAGTCGGCGATTTCTATGAAGCCTTCTTTGAAGACGCTGAACGCATTGCACGCCTGCTTGAGATCGCCTTGACAGCGAGAAGCCATAAAAACCAAAAATCCCCACCGCCACCGATGGCAGGTATCCCGCACCACGCACTGGACTCCTATCTCTACAAACTCGTCAAAGCCGGACATAAAGTCGCTATTTTGGAGCAGACCGAGGATGCAAAACTCGCACGAGACGAGAATCGGCTCGTCAAACGCGATGTCGTCCGAATCGTTACACCCGGCACTGTGACCGATCCAAAGGTGCTTGAGCATAAGGTGAACAATTACATCATCTCGATTTATCTCAACAAAGACACCTATGGTGTCGCCGTTGCAGATCTCTCTACAGGTGAATTTCTGGTAACCGAACTCACAGATCCATCACGACTCTGGGCGGAGATCCATCGTTTTTCGCCTAAAGAGTGCCTCTTTGCTGACACTTTCGAGGATGAGGAGATGTTTGATCGGCTCAAAGCCGAACTCAAGGTGACGCTCAATGATTTACCCGATTGGCGGTTTGAATTAGATACCGCTCGGACGGAGCTTCTCGAACATTTCCAAACGATTTCGCTCGACGGATTCGGGTGCGAACACCTCCCCACTGCTATCTCTGCCGCGGGCGCACTCATCTATTACCTAAACGAAACGCAGAAGCAGGAAGTCGAACACATCGTCTCCCTTCACACCTATACGCTCTCGGATTTCATGGTGCTGGATGCCGATACACAGCGTAACCTTGAACTAACAGCCTCGATTCGCGACGGCTCCACGAAAGGCACGCTCCTCGAAGTCCTTGATGAGACGGTGACAGCGATGGGGGGTAGAAGAGTGCGTCAGTGCCTCTTACAGCCGCTGCTCGATGAAAAAGAGATTGAGGAACGCCTGAGCGCAGTCGATGAACTCAAAACCCAGATTAGTCTGCAGGAAGAATTGCGGGATGCGCTCGGACAGATGTATGATATCGAGCGACTCATTTCTCGTATCAGTCTCGGTTCTGTGAATGGGCGCGACCTGCATTCACTCAAGGATTCCCTTCATCTGATTCCCGACGTTAAGACGCAGCTCCAAAACTGTGGTAGTACCTTGTTGGTATCCCTCGATGACACTTTGGATCCGCTTCCAGACTTAATTGCGTTGATCGAACACGGCATCCATCCGAACCCACCCGCGACGATCCGTGAAGGCGACATCATAAATGACGGTTATAGTGAGGAACTTGATGAACTTCGGCAGATTGTAGGGCAGGGAAAGGACTGGATAGCCGCTATGCAGGAAGAGGAGCGCAAAAGTAGCGGAATCCAATCCTTGAAGATCGGATTTAATCAGGTCTTCGGTTACTATATCGACGTGACGAAGCCGAATCTACACATGGTGCCTGAACATTATATCCGTAAACAGACGCTTCGGAATTCCGAGCGGTTCATTACACCTGAACTCAAGGAGCAGGAGGCGAAGGTCCTGAATGCTGAGGATCGGATACAGACCTTGGAATATGAACTCTTCTGTCAGATTCGCGAGGAGGTCTCGAAATGGACAGAGGTTATTCAAAAAATCGCCGCGGCACTCGCGATGATTGACGTTCTTGCGAATTTCGCGTATATCGCATCGAAATATAACTATGTAAAGCCTACCGTCGCGGCGGTGGACGAGATCGTTATCCGTGATGGTAGGCACCCGGTTGTCGAGCAACTGTTCACACAAGAGGGGTTTGTGCCCAACGATACGCTACTCAACTGCGATGATGAGCAACTGCATATCATTACGGGACCGAACATGAGCGGCAAGAGCACGTATCTGCGTCAGACGGCACTCATCGTTTTGATGGCACAGATCGGGTGTTTCGTGCCTGCCTCGGCTGCGAAGGTCGGCTTGGTAGATCGGATTTTCACACGGGTCGGGGCGTCGGACAACCTCGTAATGGGGCAGAGCACGTTCCTCGTTGAAATGAACGAGACGGCGAATATCCTCAACAATGCCACCCGCAACAGCCTCGTTATCTTTGACGAAGTCGGACGCGGCACCAGCACGTTTGATGGACTCAGCATCGCATGGGCGGTTTCGGAGTATCTCTTAGATGAAAAACGGATGGGCGCGAAAACGCTCTTCGCAACGCACTATCACGAGTTGGTGGAACTCGCCAGCAAATACAAGCGTGCCAAGAACTACAATGTCGCCGTTCATGAAGATGGACAGAAGGTAACCTTCCTCCGAAAAGTTGTCCCCGGTGGCGCAGACCAGAGTTACGGTATCCATGTCGCACGACTCGCAGGACTACCCCAAGTTGTAATCACACGCGCCCAGCAGATACTGGAGGTGCTCGAACAGCACAATCTCAGTGTCGAAGCGGATGGAGCGACGGGACAACCTCCGAAATCACATCCGACACTACCGAAACCGCGTCGCCGCGTCTCACGCAAAACGCTGCAGAGCGATTCCCTACAGATGGCACTCTTTACACCGAAGACACATCCACTCGTCGAGGAGATCCGGCAGCTGGAGCTTACGCAGGTAACCCCCTTAGATGCAGTGAATATTCTCTATGATTTAAAGGCGAAGGCAGAGGAATCTTAGGGTTAGGCGGCAGCGATGCAGTCCCCTTCTAACGCACCGAGCGTGACGCTCTGAATCTGGTTGATCGCACTCTCTGGAGCATCTACGAGGACACGAAGATAGTTGTCAGTAAAGCCTGCGAGGTGGTTGTTTTTCCCTTCTCTGCTCGCTTCGATGAGCACCTCTTTCTGCTTTCCAAGCATCCGTTGTCGAAATGCCGTATTCAAGCGTTCACCCAGCGCAATCATCGTTTGACTGCGTGCGGCAGAGATGTGTGGGGGCACCTGGTCCGGATAGGTCGCCGCAGGTGTGCCTTTTCGAGGGGAGTAGCGGAACACATGCAATTGGCTGAATTCGATGTCTTCGACGAATTGGCATGATTCCTCAAAATGGGCATCTGTTTCACCAGGGAACCCAACCATAATATCGGTGGTAATCCCGACATCGTCGCCAAAGACGCGTCGCAAGTTTTCAACGAGATGTGCGAATTCTGCCGTGGTGTAACGTCGACGCATCTGCCGTAACACCGCATCTGAGCCGGCTTGGAGTGGGAGGTGGAAGTGCGGCATGCATTTTGGGAGTGCCGCCATCCGCTCACCAAGGGTATCTGGGAAATACATCGGTTCGATCGAGCTGAAGCGAATACGTTCAATGCCTTCGATGTCGTGGATATGCTCTAAAATGTCAGCGATGTCTTTTTCTCTGCCGGTATCTGCGCCGTAAGCACCGAGATGCACACCGGTGATGATGACCTCTTTGATACCGCTGTCAGCGATGCGATGTGCTTCATCAGTAATGTCATCGAGGGGACGACTCGTCATCCTACCCCGCACGTACGGGATAATGCAATAGGTGCAGAAGGCACTGCATCCGTCTTGCACTTTAATAAGCGCACGCGTGCGTTTTCCGGCATCACTGACACCTTTGCTAAAGCGTGCGTGTTCCCGAATCGCATCGTGCTGAACGGGTTCTATGGCGAGGAGTGGGTTCGGCGTGTAAGATGCATCTGCTGGCGAGGTTTCTAACCTCGCATCAGATAATGTTTCAGTGTGCAGTACATCGAGATACTGCTGAAAATCTGCCTTTTCTCGGTTGCCAAAAACGAAAGTCACGCCGGGTATCTCTTCAATCGCCTCGCGGTCGCTTTCAGCATAGCAACCTGTGACGAGCACTTTTGCGTTCGGGTTCTGTCGGATCGCTCTCCGAATGGCTTGCCGTGCTTTCTGGTCGGCAGTGTTTGTTACGGTACATGTGTTAATGAGATAGAGATCGGTCTGCTGTTGAGATGTCTCATCATCGACAATCGTATATCCGTTGCGACGAAGTGTCTCGCGCATGGATTGTGTATCGTATTGGTTGACCTTACAGCCCATCGTAATCAGTTTTGCGGTTTGCATGAGTCTTTTTTTCTATTGTGTTGGAGAGATCCCGACTTCGTTCCGTACGCGTTCATTGGTGAGGCATCCGTTTTCCAAGTAAATATTATACCGAATTTTTGCCCAAATTGCAAATGAGATAGTTAACCAAACAGGTAGGTGCGGTTTCTAACCGCACCGGATAATACAAAAAAACGCTTAAAATCTGCGAAATTTAGACTCAAATTGTGTAGGAGCGAGTGTTTTTGCTGGGGTGTTTCCCCAATGCTGGCGATTCCACTGAGATATGAAAGAGCGGATTTGCTGGGAGATGGGCGGGTACCGAGACCCGCCTCGGGAAGGAATCTATGATAATTCGACCGCTTTGCCGGTACGGGCGCATTCGTAGATAGCCATGTTGAGGGCGACAGAACGTCTGCCTTCATAGCCGTCAACTGCAGGTGAACCACCGTCGTTGATGACTTGGAGGGCGTCCTCGATGACGTTGTCCGGATACGGCGGAAGTTCGATTTCGGGTTCATCATCATCGACGAACTCCCACATCTCCGGTCCGAGACCGACAATACCTTTTTCGCCGTGGACGTGGATCATTGAAACGCTACTGCCGGGGAAGGTTGTCGTTGTCAGGACGTGTCCGAGTGCACCGTTTTCAAATTCGAGGATTGCCGAGGTCATGTCCTCGGTTTCACAATTTTCGTGATCGTAGACATCGAAGTGCGCACCGATAACGCGTTTAACAGGACCCATGAACCAGAGCATCAGGTCGATGTAGTGTACGCCTTGGTTCATGATGGAACCACCACCGTCGAGTTCCCATGTGCCGTGCCAACCGACGTAGTAGCTATCCGGACGTTTCCACTTCATACGGAGTTCACAGAGCAACGGTCTACCGAGAGCACCTGTTGCGAGTACGTGCTGGATTTGGCGGTTATGTATGCCGTATCGCTCTCCAAAATCAACAAGCAGCTTGACATCGTTGTCTTCGCAGGTTTTGATGAGGGAATTGCAATTTTCAACGCTGACGTCCATCGGTTTCGTGGTGATGACGTGTTTACCGCGGCGTGCGGCTTCCTCTCCAAATTTTCCGTGGAGACCGCTTGGGGTCATGATCATTGCCACGTCGATATCGTCGCGATCGAACATCTCAAGCGCATCATCGTGGCTTTCACAATCGAAATTTTCTTCAGCCGACGTGCGCCGTTCTTCGACGAGGTCCGCCACGGCAACGAGTTCCGCACCGTCTGTCTCGTGAATCATACGGGATCGGTTCATGCCCATACCTAAACCGACAACGCCAAAACGTAGAGTAGTAGCCATTAGAAATTCTCCTTTTATAGTTATCAGTAGCCAGTTGTCAGTTATCAGTCAAAGAGTTTCTCTGTTTGTAACAAATCGCTGTCTTTTAGGGTACTCCAGAGGGGTGTGTTGTTACAAGAAAACCTCTTAACTGACGACCGATAACCGTGAACTGATAACCATTATACCATATACACAGACTATGCGTTACAAAAAATTGATGATACCGACAATCGGTTTTACCCTTCTCCTCTTTATCTTCCACGCCGTACTGAAATCCTCATTCGCACAAACCGTTTCTTCACGAAACCAAGATATGCGTTTCACCGATGTAACTGCGGAACTCGGTATTGAATTTCGGCATGTAAACGGTGAGAGTGGGAAAAAGTACTTTATTGAACCGATCGGCAGTGGCGTTGCCCTCTTCGATTCTGACAATGACGGGGATTTGGATCTCTATCTCGTCAACGGCAGCGATTTGCCGGGGATGACCTCGTCTATTCCACCAACGAATCGTTTCTATCGCAATGATGGCGGCACTTTCACCGATATAACGACTGAGGCATCTGTCGGTGATACGGGCTATGGGTTAGGGTGCTGTGTCGGTGATTACAACAACGATGGATTCACGGATCTCTATGTGACGAACTACGGTCCGAATGTGCTGTATCGCAACAACGGAGACGGCACTTTTACGGATGTCGGTGCCACTGCTGGCGTTGATGGTGATCAGTTCAGTAGTGGCTGTGCGTTTGTAGATGTTGATGCCGATGGGTATCTGGATCTCTATGTCGTCAATTATGTTCAGTTCGACCCAGATACGAACCCAGAATGCAGCCGACAGGGAGTTCGGACGTATTGCACACCGGAGGCGTTACCCGGTGCTGCCGATGTGTTCTACCGCAATAACGGCGATGGCACCTTCACGAATGTCTCTGAGAAGGTAGGCGTCACAGTCAGTGGAAAAGGATTAGGTGTCGTCTGCGGTGATGTGGATAACGATGGAGATGTCGATATTTTCGTTGCGAACGATACCACCCCGAATTTTCTTTATCTCAACGAACGGAATGGTGTTGAGATGACCGAGGACGCGCTTTTCGCTGGCGTCGCGCTCAGCGAGGAGGGGCGTGCCTATAGCGGAATGGGCGCGAATCTCGGTGATTTTGACAACGACGGCTATCTTGATATTGTGATTACGAATTTTCAGGATCAGACGAATAGCCTCTATCACAATGAAGAGAGCGGGTTCTTCACCGAGATGAGTTTCGCTAAGGGGATCGGTGAGAGGAGTCTTCCGTATTTGGCGTGGGGTGTCGATTTCATCGACTTTAACAATGACGGCTGGTTGGATCTGTTTGTTGCGAATGGGCATTTGGATGACAATATTGCGGAGATCGATCCGATTGGTACGTATGCACAGCCGAATCAACTTTTTTTGAGTGATCGGGGTATCCGTTTTTCGGAAAGTACTGACGCAGCAGTAGCGCAGCAGAAAGTCAGTCGAGGTGCCGCCTTCGGAGACATTGATAGCGATGGCGATATTGACATTGTTATCTCTAACCTCAAAGACGCACCGACTGTTTTGCGGAACGATGGTGGCAACGCATCGCAATGGCTGGCTATCAAGTTAATCGGGACGCATTGCAACCGAGATGCGATTGGGGCACGTGTGACTATTGTTTCCGAGGGTTTGACACAGATACGTGAGGTCAAAAGCGGTTCGGGCTACCTCAGTCAGAACGATCTCCGTTTACACTTTGGGTTGGGTGCCACAACATCGGTTGATACGCTAACGGTGCGGTGGCTCTGTGGTAAGGTCCAAACTTTGCAGAATATTGAAGCGAATCAAGTGCTTGTTATCTCAGAAAATTAGTCCCATCTCTTCTGTAGGAGCGATCTCCCGATCGCGATTCCTTCTCTTCCATTTGTAATTCTATTTTTTTATTGTGATATACTATTTAAACCAGTTTGGGTGGCACTGCAAAGCGGAATACACGGGCGGTTTGGCACCCTCCCACCTTCTCAGGGGGATAAATGGGCTGGGGAGCGGAAAATTCAAATGGATGTGTTGGAAGAACTTAAAGCGCGAGACGAACGCATTGAAAGATTGGAACGGGCTCTGTTGTTAGTGCTGAGTTTAAACGTTGGAAATCACCTCGACAAGTCTTCTCAGAA
This sequence comes from Candidatus Poribacteria bacterium, assembly GCA_965208635.1. Lineage (GTDB taxonomy): Bacteria > Poribacteria > WGA-4E > WGA-4E > WGA-3G > WGA-3G. The sequence continues at coordinate 183,218 of OZ242349.1, read as the reverse complement.
TTGTTTTAGCCATGTTCCATCTTTTGCGGTAGAGCAAATGGAGACCCTTGTTACGGAATCTGGAAGCACGGAGCAAGTCATCGAAGTGTTGCTTGACACCGCTGAAAAACGGTATCGTGTTGAACTCGACGCATTGGGGCGGTGACCTTGTGGGACACAGCATGTCGTAGTGAGGTGGAGGTGCTTCATTATTTCTGTCATCTCTGTACCGCAAACTGTTAGTTTGCGGACCACAGCCGTAGTCTAACGGATTCGGCTACCCAAAGACACAATCTAAATGAAGTTTAATTATTTAAATCGGTAATTTCTGAACGTGCGATAAATCGCACTACTACGAGCAAGGCCGTTTGTAGTAGGGCAATTCATTGCCCGTCGATTACCGAAATATTTAGTGAAACCTCATACAGATTGTGCTACAAAGAGAATTCAGTTGAGTGATTTTCGCGAACGAAGCGGTGATTTATGAACCACTCTCAGTTAGGTATTTTACGATAAATCGCTCTACCTATGGGATAGCGTAATCGTCTGGGTTGTCCTTTCGCCAGTTCGGGAGGTAACCGTCTTTGTGCCCAAAGCCGTAGGAGGGTCCGATTTGATTGATGCTCGACCAGGGCCAGGCTTGTCCACCGATGAGACGGAATTCGTCACTTTTGCCGCAGAGCCAGTAGAACATGTGTGCCACGTATCTCGCCACGCCGTGTCCGCCATATTCGGCGGTCTGAGGGTCAAATTCCGGTTCTTCCTTCCAATCCCGTGTGGGTGGGACTGTCCGCCAATAACTGTACTTCAGCATGTGGCGCAAACCTTCTGCCGAGGATTCACCGCGACGGTGGAGGATGCTTTGCGAGTGAATAACGAAAGAACCTGCGGGTCCCTCGCTTGAAACACCTTGCTCGGCTATATCTCGACTTGTGGAACGAATGTGCGAACCGGGCATGAGTTCTGTCGGTCCCAATTCCATGGGTGTATCCTGTGGGAAGTAGAAGACCTCCACGAAATTGGTTTCGGGTCCAAAGACATGATCGGCGTCGTGGTGCCACCCCTGTGCAGGCATCGGGCACTCAACACGATGGTTGCTGACTAATACTGGCAATCCGACGTTCTCACCGAGCAATGAACGCAGTGTGCCAGCGAGTTCACGATTCAACAGGACATGCTCAATATACCAATCTTCAAGCAGAATGGGGCTTGGTTCGTGCGTATCCCGCATCCGCTCTAAATCGGCGTGTGTCAATCCATCGGGCATAAAACTCGGATTTATCGGTAAATCGCCGTTGAGATAATCACACGTCCGCTGGTTAATCTCATCGGGGACGACACCTTGAAGTTGAAGATAGCCATCCCGACAGTACTGTAGCACCTGTGTGTCGGTAAGCGTCGGCTCACAATCAAAGGTGCGGTTTACTTCGTCGTGTTTCATCCTTGATTTCCTCACACTTCTTACTTTTCCATTCTAAAAACACCGATTCTGAAGCCGTACCTCTTGTAAAAGGCAACGGCATCCTCGTTATGAGCGAGTACGTCCAATCTGACTTTCTTATCCGTCCATACGTTCTCATATAACCAATCCAGCAACTGCGTGGCAATCCCTTTCCGCCGGTGTGTTCTGTCCACATACAATTGCCGCATATAGTAGTGTCCACCGTCATCTCTGTATAGGCAATAGCCGACAATGTGTCCATTCTGCTTCGCCACATAGCAGATATAATCGGTTGTCAACCATTCTTTCATCCGTTGCGTGAGTTCGGCGATGTTCATCGGATTCGGGTGCCGCTCGTCCTCGATGAGATGCTTGTTCAGTTCAGCAAGCGTTTCGACATCGGTGAGTTCAGCTTTGACGATTTCCATTGGGATTCGCCTGATTAGGTCAACGTTACAGTATCCTGTTTCACGAGGTCCTTTATTTCCCACTCTGATTTGTAAGCCGCCAATGCTTTCGTCTCTGGAGAGAGTCTCTCCATCACTTCCGGTGGGAAGACTTCCCGGATCCCACGCTCGTCTTGAAAAAATTGGGTCTTATACCGCAGAATCAGGAATCTCCGATCGCGGTCCGTCGGTTTCCACACCAGCACACCGTGGGTCAATAATTCAGTGATAATCACAATATCTCCTGCTTTCGGTGTCACATTGACAAGAGCCGGATGGAGCGGTGCCTCTGGATTATCGGGTTCAGGGAAAAACAGGTTTTCAGGACGCGCAAACTCGCGCTTATGGGAGCCCGGTAAAACTACCAAACCGCCATCCCCCGGATAGACATCCGTGAAATAGAAGAAAGCAACGACATCGTTTGTAAAGATCTGATTGTCTCTAACACCATACCGTCGGGTCCAACGAAAGCCTTCACCGGCACAATGGAGCGGTGTCATCTCCTGTCGCTCGTGGGTATTGACAACGAGCGACCCACGATTGAAACGAGGTTTGTTCCACGTCAATTCTTTGATGATGGGCCACGTAACAGGGTGTAGCGTTAACGCTTCAAGCGATTTATCAGCAGAAAACCCATTTGAGAAGCCTTCCCCACCTCTGCTAATTCCGGGCGGCAATTCATCCGGTGCTGCCTGCACAAGCCGTTCGATTGTTGCTTGTGCATTGCTAAGTTCTTCTGGTGTCAGGGCGCTCTCTAAATGCAGGTAGCCGCGCAGGTCAAAGAGGTATTTCTGTTTCGGTGTCATGTCCTTTCCTCAAGTCGGATAGGGGTATTGTTCTCTTGCGAAATATAGTATAAAGAATTGCTTTAAATTTCAAGGTAATTTATAATAATAGCATGGGTTAGGTGGAATGAGGTACTCCAATGCTTTAGTGGAGGGGGTCAAGGTGGAAAATCGAGCAGTCCTCAGCAAGGCTTTTATCAAGCAATCCCTGGTGGACAATCGAGAGACACTGCGGAAATACGGGGTTAAGCGGATTGGTTTGTTCGGATCCTACGTCCGGGGAACAGCGACGGCTGCAAGTGATATTGATTTCCTCGTTGAACTCGAAAGGCTAACTTTTCGCGATTATATGGGGTTGGCCCTTTTTCTCGAAGGTTTATTTAAGAAAGACGTTGACTTGATTACCCCCACCTCCATCAAACCGGGTTTCAAACCTTATATTGAAAAAGAGATAGAGTATGTCACGGAACTATAACCTATATCTCCAAGACGTAGTGGTGGCAGCTGATCGTGTTGCCTCCTATGTTGAAGGTGTTACTCGCGATGAGTTTGAAGCGGATCAGATGCGACTTGATGCGGTTATCCGAAACCTTCAGGTCATCGGTGAAGCAGTCAAGAAAATTCCTGATTCAATTCAAAAAGGGTATCCAAGCATTCCATGGCATGAAATTGCAGGGTTAAGAAACAGAGTAACCCACGTATATTTTGATTTTGATAGAGGTATATCTGCATCAAAAAGGAGGATGTCATGTTTAACTGGACAATTCAGTCTATCTACAAATCTTTAACATTTGTTGTGATATTCGTAGTCGGCTTGATGCTGCTATCCCATATCGGAGATGCTGCACCCAAACCCGAAGTTTGGTTTTCCTTCAGAGGAACTAAGGCGGGTGTCGTTGAAGATGCCAGCGGAAACGGAAATGACGGCAGGATTGAGGGCAATGCAAAGCGTGTGAAAAGTAAAGACGGTCCTTACGGGATGGGCATCGAACTCAGCAAAGCTTTGGACCAGTTCATTGAATTCGATTACGAGATGACCGATCCCGGGACCGTTTTATTCTGGTTTAAGCCACACTGGAATGGTGGGGACGCTGGGACCTTTAGGATATTCGATGCCAACAATGCGGTCGTTTTCTTCTCGATTGGAAAAGGTGCCGTCATCGGAGAACGGGAAAATGAGTTCCACTTTGCCGTAGAAGACGCACCTGATACAGACTATTATCTCGCCGCTCAAGCCGCTGACGTTGTTAAAAAAGATACGTGGATGCACGTCGCCGCAACGTGGGATTTCGGCGGTAGTGCTTACTTCTACCTTGATGGCGAAGAAGTCGCTACAGCGAAAGGATTCGCGGGATTTCCCGCATTTCATGAATCCCCAAGAATCGGCGGAAATAACAAGTTTAAGTACAGAGCCACCACGGCGGGTGCTCACGGTGTTATTGACGAATTCGCTATCTACAGTGAAGTCTTATCTCAAAAGGACATCCAGAGGGAAATGGAGATGCTCGTTTCCGATGTGAAGCCTGAAGGCAAAATCGCTATGACCTGGGGACGGCTAAAGACTGATTAGTAAAAAATGGTTTTAAGAGCGTAGTAGCGCAGTCAATTGCGCTACTACAAACTTTTGGGTTCCTACTTCACTCATAATCCCCTAATTCATCCCGCAAGCGTTGTAATTCCTGCTTCAGTTCCACAACAATCTCCACATACGCCGGATCTGCGTAAACATTGTTTATCTCATGCGGATCCTTCTCCAAATCGAACAATTCCCATTCTGGCGGTGTCGCTCGGTCGATTGCGCCGCCTGATCCTAACGCCTCACCGTAATAATAAATGAGTTTATACCGTTCCGTCCGCACACCGTAGTGCGCTGGGATATTGAAATGCGCGAGGTGCATCCAATACCGGTAATACATGGACCTGCGCCAATCTGCTGGCGTTTCACCTTCCAACGACGTTCGGAGACTCCGTCCCTGCATGTCGTTTGGGATTCCTATACCCGCGTAATCGAGGAGCGTCGGCGCGAAATCAACATTCAGTGTAATTTGTTCGCTTACACCCGACGCTGGGATCCGACGTGGGTATCGGACGAGCAACGGAATCCGCATTGATTCCTCATACATGAACCGTTTATCATACCAACCGTGATCCCCTAAAAAGAATCCGTGATCTGCCGAATAGATGACGATTGTATCTTGCGTGAGACTCTCTGCATCCAGATAATCGAGCAGTCGTCCGACATTCTCGTCAATGGCGTGGGCACAGCGTAGATAGTTTTGCATATAGCACTGATAGTTCCACCGCTTCAAAGCATCGCCTTCCAAATTTTCAGGGATCGATTCTGGCAGATGATTTTTCTGGTGCATGATATCTACCTTCGCAGTGTTCATCGCGGCTGCCGCTGCCCGATTTTCGTAGGCATCGTTGAAGGTCGGTGGCTCAGGGATCTCCTCCGTATAGAGATGCCGATGCTTGGGATTTGGGAAGAACGGATCATGCGTTGCTTTATAGGTCGTCATGAGAAAAAACGGTTGATCTGCCGCTCTGTTCCGTAGCCAATTCAACGAACTGTCCGTTACGATGTCAGCCGAGTATCCATCGAATTTTTTTCGTTCCCCCATCTCAATCATTTCGGGATTGATGTGTGCACCTTGGACGGGAAACACGTTCCAGTAATCGAATCCGTGTGGATCGCTGACACCATCGTGTCCGAGATGCCATTTCCCGGCAATCGCGGTCTGATACCCATCCTCATGCAACATCTGTGCGACTGTCCGTTCCCGCGTGTGATCGATTGTATCCGCGAGCGTTTTGATACCCGTCTTATGGCTGTATTTTCCTGTGAGAATGGAGCCGCGTGCTGGCGTGCAGATGGCATTCGTGCAGAAACAGTTGTTGAATCGCATTCCACCATTACCGATTCGATCGATATTCGGGGTGCGATTCATCTCGCTGCCATAGCAACTGATCGCCGGTGCCGCATGGTCGTCGGATACGATGAGGAGTATATTTGGTTTGTGCGTAGTCGGCATGGCTTATTCCCAGGGTTTCAAGATAATCTTCGAGCTTTCGTGAGATGCAGAGGTTTCAAATGCTTGTTGGATCTCACTCATCGGATAGATATTGCTGATGAGTAGGTCGAGGAGTGGTGAACCCTCGATGACCTTCATCAATCCGGGGAATTGGTTGAGGTTATAGTGCCATGCCCCGGCGAGACGTAAACCTTTACCGATGAGATCTGGACTCACATGGAGGACGGTGTCGTTATTGCCGCTCTGTCCGACGAAAGCAATCGTGCCACGCCGCCGCGTCGCATCGATACAAAGTCGATGTGCTTGGACGTTTCCTGAACAATCGAGTGCAAAGTCCACACCGCGACCGTCTGTGGTGAGGTCACGAATCTGGTCGACTGCATCGTCATCCGTAGGGTTGATGACCGCTTCGACACCCATCTGTCTTGCGCGTTCGGCGCGCCACGGGATCAGTTCCGCCGCGATGACTTTCGCACCACGAAAGCGAGCGTTCGTAATCGCACCGAAACCGACAGGACCGATACCAGTAATCAACACAGTGTGTGTTGCGTTAACGCCCATCTCGTCAAACGCTCGGTACGACGGACCCAAGGCGCAACACGCAAGGGAGGCGTGTTCGTAGGAGACGTTGTCTGGAATCTTCGGGAGCAACCAAGAGGGTTTGAGGATATACTGCGCCATCGTCGCACTCCCGTATGGAGAACCGACGAATTCCTCAAAATTGTAGTTGTTTTCGCAGTGGATGTAGTCCCCGTCGGTGCAAAGTACGCACTTTCCGCACGGATATTGTGGCATCACCACGACTCGGTCACCGATCTCCACTTTCCCGGGTTGGGCGATATCAACAACCTCGCCAGCCGCTTCGTGTCCCATCCCGTCGGTCTTGTGTCCGTGCTCGAAAGCGTGGTATTCGGTACACATCGGCGACGCATGGATTTTCACAACGACCCAATCCTCTTTCGGTATCGGATCTGGCACTTCGACGAGTCCTGCTTGATGTTCGCCTAAAACTGCTGCTACTTTCATAGTTGCTCCTTCTATTTTTCACCAAAGATATAGGAATATTTCGGTTAAACCTTCGTCCATTTTAGCATAAATTACGCTATAAAGCAAATTGTAGACTGTTGAGAGTGTATAAAGTTTTTGATGTTTCTGCAACCCCGTAGGGGTGATATCCCTGTAGAAATGTCTTGACAAAATTGGCGAAAACCTGTTTAATAATAGAGGCATATACAAACCATCATAGCAAGTATTGACTTGCAAGTCACGCCAACAATGCCGTGTTTTCGGCATGTTAGAATTTAATCTTTTATAAAAGGGAAATGAAATGAAAATAGAACAACGACTTGAAGAATTAGGTGTGGAATTGCCAGAACCCGCGATTCCCGTAGCGAATTACGTCACGACGGTGCAAACCGGTAATCTCGTCTTTACCTCTGGACACGGACCCGGAACAGGCGAAGGCCCAATCTATCAGAGCCAACTTGGCACCGATGCGACGATTGAGGAAGGCTATGCTTCGGCACGTCAGGTAGCAATCTGCTTGTTAAGCACTCTCAAACACGCACTCGGTGATCTGGACAGAATCAAACGTGTCGTCAAAGTGATTGGGTTCGTCAATTCGGCACCCGATTTCACCGACCAGCCCGCGGTTGTCAATGGGGCATCCGACTTTTTGGTCGAGGTCTTCGGTGATAAAGGTAGACATGCCCGCTCCGCAGTCGGTATGGTGCAATTACCCGGTGGGATTCCCGTCGAAGTTGAGATGGTTGTCGAAATTGAGAGTTAATCTCTTGAGGAAACTTAAAGTCGGTATTATAAGTCACGAAAGCGCAGCCCGAAACGAAGTGGAGGGCGACTCGGGAGAAGAAGACTCCAAGCATGAAACCACTGGCAATTGGTTACTGAAACTCTAAGTAGGCACCTCCTGAGGCGGCACAGACTGACATTCTATGCTACAAAAGACCGTAGCCTGCAACAACGGCGCAGGCGGGTTTGAGAAAGGGACGTGGAATTCCCAACCCACGTTGTTTAACCGCAAGGAAAGTTTAAAAAATGGCAGTTCAAATTGTTAAGCCTCGGATACGCGGATTTATTTGTACCAATGCCCATCCCGTGGGATGTCAGACGAATGTGCTAAATCAGATAGCTGAGATTAAGCAGGACATTCCCTACAAAGCGACGGATATGAACGCCCTTGTCATCGGTGCGTCAACAGGGTACGGGCTTGCCTCTCGTATCGCGTTGACGTGGGCTTACGGTGCGAAAACGCTTGGACTTCTTTACGAGCGACCCGCCGATGCCAGACGGACCGCGACAGCAGGATACTACAATACCTTTGCTTTCCACCAACAAGCATCAGAAGACGGATTCTTCGCGGGTAGCCTCAATGGAGATGCGTTTTCAGATGAGATGAAGGCGGATACGATTACCCGACTCAAAACGGACTTCGGCAAAGTAGATATTCTCGTCTACAGTATCGCCGCACCGCGACGCATACACCCGAAAACCGGTGCCTCACATCAATCAGTCCTCAAACCGATTGGTGAGTCGTATACAGGGAAGACGATTGATCTGAATCGAGACGTTATCACACCTGTGACGATTGAGCCTGCGAGTGAACAGGAGATCACGGACACGATCGCCGTGATGGGAGGCGAGGACTTGGAGATGTGGATTGATGCTTTGGCAGAAGCGGAGTTGCTTGCCCCGGAGGTCACAGTTGTTGCTTATACCTATATCGGAAGTTCCTTGACTTGGTCCATTTACCGAGATGGGACTATCGGCAGGGCGAAAGACGATCTCAAAACGCGTGTTGACGCACTTGACGAGCGGCTCGGAAACCAACTTGGTGGAAGTGCCTATATTTCGGCGAACAAAGCTGTCGTTACGCAAGCATCCGCGGCGATTCCTGTCGTGCCTCTCTATATCAGTATCCTCTATGATATTATGGACACCAAGGGCATCAATGAGGCACCGATTGGGCAGATGCAACGGCTTTTCTCAGAGCATCTCGGACCCAGGTTACAGCCGCAACTCGACGGTGAACGCTATATCCGTCTTGATGACCGTGAGTTACAACCTGAAGTAACCGACGCAGTGATCGAGCGTTGGGGACGAATTGATACCGACAATTTCCATGAACTCTCTGATTACGCAGGCTACAGGCGACGCTTCCGAAATCTATTCGGATTTGAAGTTGAAGGCGTAGACTACGATGAAGGAGTCGAAACGGAATTGGTGTTTTAGGAATCGCAAGTTGTAGGAATCAAAGCCTTAATGCGGAATGTACAACCGAGAAAACTACAAGCCTACCGGACTTCAAATGGACGAGAGCCTTTCACGGAGTGGCTTATATCTATTCATGATAGAAATACGCGAAACAGAATTGAAAGGCGACTTGACCGACTCAGATCTGGCAATTTTGGGGATTACCGATCTGTTGGTGTTGCGGTGTTTGAATTGCGGTTCTCTTTTGATGCGGGTTATCGTATCTATTTTGGTGAAGTGGATGATACGATCGTTCTTCTTCTGTGGGGGTGACAAATCATCGCAAGAGCGGGGTATTGAGCGCGCAAAAAGGTATTGGTTGTCATATAAGGAGACACGACGATGACGGAATATCGAACATGGGAAGAAATTCTAATGGAACGGTTTACTTCCGACTGGGAGGAGGCAATCGGTTATCTTGACGTGGCACTTGAGGAATACCAAGAGGATGGGGATGTGCCCTTCTTTCTACTGGGTCTCCAAAATGTTGTAGAGGCACGCGGTGGGATTTCGGAAATTGCTAAACAATTGCGTATAGAACCCAAAATCCTCTCGGATATGCTCTCAAGTGAAGAAGCACCGCGCATTGATTTGCTCAGTGCCGTTCTCACTGCACTTGGGTGCCGGTTGTCGATTAAACCTCTAAAGGAAGCAAGTTCCGCTCTACCTTGTGCGGACGAGAATTATCTGATTACACCAAAAGAAGATCCAGATTCAAATCTTGAAGTCGCCACCGAAAGTAGTGATCCCCGTTAACTGGATATATTTAGAGTTTACTGTAGTTGAATACGAAACTCACGACAGAGGTTTTTGATATATTACTGTAATTAGAGAATTAAGGAGAAACTTATGACGCAACCAATTCAGGTTACGGTCTGGAACGAATTTAGACACGAAAAAACGAACGAGTTCATTCGTGGTCTCTATCCGAATGGCATTCATGCCGCGATTGCCGATGGACTCGACAAAGTTGGCGGTTTTAAGGTTCGGAGCGCAACTTTAGATGAACCCGAACACGGCTTAACCGACGATGTACTTTCAAACACCGATGTCCTCATCTGGTGGGGACATGCCGCTCACAATGCTGTCGAAGACGCAATCGCCGCCAAGGTTCGCGCCCGTGTATTGGACGGTATGGGATTGATTGTCCTGCATTCCGCTCACTATTCTAAACCCTTTACGGGTTTGATGGGCACATCGTGTAGCCTCAAATGGCGTGAGGCGGGTGAAAAGGAACGTCTCTGGGTCATTGAGCACGGACATCCAATCGTTGAAGGCTTAGGCGAATACTTTGAAATTGAGCACGCTGAGATGTACGGCGAGCCATTTGATATTCCTGAACCCGATACCCTTATCTTCGTCAGTTGGTTCCCCGGCGGTGAAGTTTTCCGAAGTGGATGTTGTTATTATCGGGGCAGAGGAAAAATCTTCTATTTCCGTCCCGGTCATGAGACATACCCGATCTATTACGATGAGAACGTTCGGCACGTTATTGCGAATGCCTCTCGATGGGCGGCACCCGGTAACGCACCGACCCCTGTCTTTGGGAACGCAAAACCCTTAGAACCCATAGAAGAAGAATAAGCATCCAACGTAACATGGAGCGGGCTTCTCTCGAAGCCCGCTCGTTGTTATTGGGAACTCTTTATGCAAACAGAAGAGACACAAACGACTGAACCTGTTGAAATTCCACCCGTCACCGGTCCTTATTCCGAGCCGTGGTCCCTAAAAAAGATTATCGCACTGGCATCGGTGTTTGGACCCGCAGCGATTGTTGCTTCAGTGAGTATCGGGGCAGGCGAAACAATTGTTGTCGTCCGTGCGGGGGCGTGGGCAGGATATAACTTGCTCTGGCTTGTGCTTCTCAGCTGCGTCGTCAAAGGCATCTTTGTCACCTACCTGCTCGGTCGTTATACCGCGGTTAGCGGTGAATACATCGGACACCGACTCGTCAAGTTACCTGGACCGCGAGGTTGGCTCCTTATTGCGATTGTTCTTCTTGAAATGGTAGGTGCGCCTTTAGCATGGGTGCCGATCGCTAAACCGTGTGGTGCCCTACTTCATTTTCTGTTCAGAGATACGCTATCTTCAGGTATCTCGCAACTCGTTTGGGAAAACCTAATCACGTCCTGCTTTATCACCCTCGCACTCCTTTTCGGTTTACGTATCTCCTTTGAAAGATTGGAAAAACAGCAACTCATTATCTGTTTGATTCTTGTTGTTGGAACAATTATTGGCACGCTGATGGTGCGTCCAGACTTTGGTAAGGTGCTCGTGGGAAGTCTCCGTTTTGGACATCTACCTGAATTTCCTGAATGGGCACCCAAGGATGCGGTTGAGAATCCTTTGTTGACGATGGCGACAGCGTTTGGCTATGTCGGTGGTTCTGTGATGGGATATGTCGTCTACGCGAATTGGGTAGGTATGCACCGCTGGGGTATGACATCGCATCGGAACATTGACGCTATCCGTCAGCGCGCCTCCAATCGTGATAGAATTGATTACCTCCCTGAACAACCTGAGCAGGTCAGCCAACTACGACAGATCCTCGCTCCACTTCGATGGGATGTCGGTATGGGGGCGATCGTGCTGTTCATTGTGACAGGGGCATTTATGATCTCTGGTGCTGCTGTCCTCTATGAGACGCAAGGCACTTTTGAAGGGTGGAGTCTGCTTACCGATCAGGCAAGTGTCTGGAAAAATATTCATGCCTCACTGGTATGGGTCTACTACATTTGTATTATCGTCGCACTGTGGGGAACGTTACAGGCACTCCCTGAGATTTACGCACGGGTGATGCAAGAGTTCTTCCAAGCGATCTGGCCCCATCGCGAATGGAACTACGATACACTCCGTAGATGGATATGTCTGTATATTTTTCTGACGACGATGGTACTCATCTGGTTGAACATCCCGTTCGACATCTTGACACAGATTGCCGGCTTTATTTTAGCGAATTTTTCGATCGCTTTGATGATGCTCGCCGCACTCTATCTCAACGCGAAGTTACCCACTGCGTATCGGACGCGTCCGTTCATGTTCATCGGTGCTCTGATTTCCGCAGCTGTGCTTGTTACGTTTGCAGGAATTAGCGGTTGGGGGTTGTTCGTCAAGCTGTTCGTTGGCAATTAAGATTGACACCTTTCATAGAAGCGTATAAAATACCGTCAACAATTTTGAATCGTCAGGAGGAGATGGAACATGGCAGACGTCAAAGATGAACTCAAGAAACTGCAACAGAATGGCTTCGTTTTGATAGAGGGCGCGTTGTCGCCAGATGAAACAGAGAATATCCGTCAGCGGATTAACTATGCCCGTGAGAAAGGGTGGGAGGAAGGCTTAAACGCTGTCGGGAACATGTGGTTTGATACCTTGCTTGATCGCGAACCCGATACATACCAGCCGCTTGTCGGGCATCCGAGTGTCCGTCCCTATCTTGAGGGGTTAATGGGCAAACAGTGCCAACTTCGGAGCCTACGGGCACACATCAATCCGGGTCCGTATCTCCAAGAGTGGCACATGGATTTTTACGGCTATTGGCAGGAACAGCGGTATGTTAAAGAACATCCGTTTGCAATGGCACCCGTTGGAATTAACACCACCTACTACTTCCAAGACAACGCCCCAGGTGAGGGACACCTCAAATTTATCAAAGGCGGTCATCTGTCGGAACCACCGCACCTTTATCCGATAGATCGTCCTAAATTCGAAGAGTGGTGTGAGGCACAAGAACACGTTATCCTGTATCCGAAAGCAGGGGATTGTGTCGTGTTTATCAACCACATCCCGCATCAAGGTGCCAAAGAACGGGACGATATGGAGCGGAGCAATGTTGTGTGTCATTATCAGGTAACCCCAATGTACGAAGGTGTTTGGCACGTCTCTCGTCCGCGCGGGTATCAAGGGACATTTCCGTTTGCTTAGAGCTATATGTGCGAATGTTTAGGTTTTTAACGGGCGGGTGTTCTTGGCATCCGCCCGTATTGTTTAACAAACTCACCCTATAAAACTGGAGGATACTCATGCCTAACTTTTGGCGTAACTTACAGACCAAAACCCCGTATGCGAAGATGGTATGCTTGTGTGTTGTGTATCTGGCAGTGGGTTTACAAAGTATCAGCACAGCCGCGGAACTTGAGGGCTTGGTCGTCTATTTTGCTTTTGAAGAGGGTGCTGGTAAGACCGTTGCGGATCTCTCCGGTAACGGTCAGAATGGCAAATTGGAGGGAGATACGTCGTGGACGGATGGTAAATTCGGGAAAGCGGTGAATTTCGGCGGGAAAGATGGGATCGTTAGCGTAGAACATTCCGACGCATTTGAGTTTACCGATGGCATCACCATTGCCGCTTGGATTCTGCCCACTTTGAAGGCGGGACCCGGCACATGGCAACTTATCGCGGCGAAAGGACCTGACGTTCAAGAATTTTTTGAGGTGCTACTCCATCCCGACGGTTTTATTTGGATGGGGTGGAAGATGACAGGGGGGCGCGTTGTCCCCGCACAAAGCCCTCGCAATGTCGTTAAAGATAAATGGCAGCACGTCGCCGTTTCATTTCAGAGTGGGGAGTGGTGGACTGTCTATCTTGATGGTGAAGTCCTGATAGATTATCCGAAGAATGGCAATGAACTGGTCCCGATTGATGCCCCGCTCCTACTCGGTAGGGAGGATCCACCGGCTCTCAATCGCTATTACAACGGTGTTATTGATGAGTTTGCTCTCTTTAGCCGTGGGCTTTCGCAAGATGAGATTGAAGAGATTAAAGGGAGTAGTATCCAGGAGATTTTGGCTGTTGAACCCGATGAAAAATTGCCGACGACATGGGGGCTTCTCAAACAGAGGTATGGCGTGCGCGATGGGTCAAATTGACAGGTGCAATCACAACCCTTTTAAGACTTGTGCCAATTTGGCAGACAATCAGCAGGAATTTCCGCTATTTCAAGTGGATACTATTGGCATAGATATTGCTTACTATTCGGTAAAATCTGAAAGTATATGGACAGTTATTCGGCGAAAAAAACGCACCTCCGCTGGCGAGGTTTTTTAAGGGAAACACCCAAGCAAAAATACCTCGCCAAGATCAAAGAATGTATAGGTGATTGTATATTGTACCCTATTTATATGAGGGTGGTGCATAAATAATTACAACTGCAACGATAGCCACTAACACTTCAATTTGTATCAACGTTGTGGGATAGAACCTCTTTTGTAGCACAATCTGTTAGATTGTGTGCTTGCCGGATATAGTGTGTTAGATTGCACCTATCAGTCCGCAAACTAACAGTTTGCGGTACAAAGATGCGTGAATAATGAACCACCATCATTTATATAAAGGAGCAGGAAAAAATGAGCAAAGTCATTGGAATTGATTTAGGTACAACGAATTCATGTGTGGCTGTTTTGGAAAGCGGCGATGCCAAGGTGATTGAAAACACCGAAGGAAACCGGACGACCCCCTCAATTGTTGGTTTCACCAGCGAGGGTGAACGTCCTGTTGGACTGGTTGCAAAAAGACAAGCGATCACGAACCCACAAAATACAATCTTTTCCATTAAAAGGTTCATGGGACGAAAATATAACGAGATCGGGAACGATGCCGACCGTGTGTCTTATGAGCTAAAAGCAGATAAAGATGGCGATGTCGCTGTAAATATTGAGGGCAAAGATTACTCGCCGCCCGAAATCTCCGCTATGGTTTTGCGGAAGATGAAAGAAACTGCCGAGACATACCTCGGAGAGGAAGTCACAAAAGCGGTTATTACCGTTCCCGCCTACTTCAACGATGCCCAGCGTCAGGCGACAGCCGATGCGGGTAAAATCGCAGGGTTAGAAGTCGAGCGGATCATCAACGAACCGACTGCCGCCTCCCTCGCTTACGGGTTGCAGAATGAAGGCGACAAAAAAATCGCCGTCTATGACCTCGGCGGCGGCACGTTTGACATCTCTATTCTGGAAATCGGGGACGGTGTTTTCGAAGTGAAAAGCACCAACGGTGATACACATCTTGGTGGTGATGACTTCGATCAAGCGGTTATCGACTGGATGGCACAAGAGTTCCTGAGTAGCCAAGGGCTCGATCTCCGCAACGATCCGATGTCTCTGCAACGCCTGAAGGAAGCAGCAGAGACCGCAAAGTGCGAACTTTCCAGCACGCAACAGGCTGATATTAATCTGCCTTTTATTACCAGTGATGCCAGCGGACCGAAGCACCTTAACTTGACGCTCACTCGCGCAAAACTTGAGCAGATTACGGATGACCTGGTCCAACGGTCGCTTGAGCCGTGTCGACAGGCGCTTGCCGACGCTGAAATGCAACCCTCCGATATTGATGAGATCATCCTCGTCGGTGGACAGACTCGTATGCCTAAAGTCCAAGAGGCTGTGCAGCAACTCTTCGGCAAAGAACCACACAAAGGGGTGAACCCAGATGAAGTCGTCGCTATCGGTGCCGCAATCCAAGGCGGTGTGCTTGCTGGAGACGAAGAAGTCAAAGACATTCTTTTGTTGGATGTCACGCCGCTCTCACTTGGGATTGAGACGCTCGGTGGAATGTTCACGCGGTTGATTGACAGGAATACAACAATTCCTACGAAGAAATCGAATGTATTTACGACGGCTGAAAATAATCAGACCTCCGTTGATGTGCATGTCCTTCAAGGTGAACGCGAACAGGCGGTTTATAATAAAACCATCGGACGCTTCCGTTTAAGCGAGTTACCTCCTGCTCCGAGAGGTGTCCCGCAGATTGAAGTGACGTTCGATATTGACGCAAACGGCATCCTCAACGTGTCTGCGAAGGACACCGCAACCGGTAAAGAGCAAAAAATTACCATTACCGCGTCCTCTGGACTTTCCGATGCCGAGATCGATCAGATGGTGAAAGATGCCGAAACGCACGCCGAAGAGGATAAGCAGAAACGGGAGGAAGTCGAGACTCGCAACCGTGCGGATTCTATGGTCTACGAGACTGAGAAGAACCTGAGCGAGTTCGGCGACAAAGTAGACGATGCTTCCAAGGAGAAAGTGAATGCCGCTGTTGCCCGTGTCAAGCAGGCATTAGAGGCGGACAACCATGCTGAGATCCAATCCTCTACGGAGGAACTCACACAGGTCTGGCATGAAGTTTCTGCCCAGATGTATCAACAGACAGCCGATGCCAGTGCGGATCCAGGGGCTGCCGCAGGCGATCCAGCTGCTGCCGGTCCGACAGCGGATTCCGCCGAAAGCGATGTCGTTGACGCTGAATATGAAGTCGTTGACGAGGACGAGAAGAAGAAACAGTAGTAGGAATACGCGGAGCACCGTTACAATTGTATGACGTTGAAGTTGTCCTTACAACGGTTTTATAATAAAGCCTGAAAATATCTGAACATCCGCCGGTAGGTGTGGTTTCTAACCGCACCGATCGTCGTGTCCAAGTAATTATGGACTTTACTATAATGTCATACGGGAGGTTCTACCAATGGCTTATAGCAATTTTACGCTGGAAGCAGTGGTAACAACGTTTCAATTAGAAATCGTTGAATCCGCGGCACTCTTTGCTGAAGTAGAAGCGGTAACCCCCAGTGCCCACCTGACTACGGCATTAGCAAAAAAGACACCATTAGCCACTGCTATCAGCACCGAAAAAGCACGTTCAGAATTGATTGTCGCTGATGTTCTGGTTGAGCTTCGCGAACACTGTGACCAACACATCAGTTTCTTTTCTGGAACTGACTTCAGCGTTGACCCTGAAGAGGGTTTGACCGGTGTGTGCGATTTTTTAGTGAGTCTGTCACCAAACCAATTTTATGTGGAAGCTCCTGTTGTCATCCTTGTTGAGGCGAAAAATGCTGACATAAAACTTGGGCTTGGACAGTGTGTCGCCGAGATGATCGCTGCCCAACGCTTTAATGCAGAAAGAGGGAACGATATCCCTTACGTTTATGGTGCTTCCACGACAGGGATAGATTGGCTGTTCCTCAAGTTAGACGGAAAATGTCTGCACATTGATATGGTGACTTACACGATTGAGCGGTGCGACAGGATCCTCGGCATCCTCTCGAGTATGGTCGCCCAAAAAGCCTAAGTTGGCTAAATTTACGTTATTTACACAAGACCGTTGAATATCCTATAAACGCCCCTTCCCCGCTGGCAAGGTTTCTAACCTCGCCCTTTCTACTGTATAGGTAATTGTAAATCTACCATAGTAAGCTAATTTGGGTTTAAAGGAGGTGAGCTATGGTTAGTTATGTAATGGATACATCAAACTGGGAAGATTGGCAGCGTGACTATAGGTTTGGTCTGTTACTTATCCTACCGCCTGAAGAGGTGTCTGAAAAAATAGATCGTCTGCGAGCGAAGTACGATCCGCGTTCACATGCTATTTGTCCACCGCATATTTCCATTTCTGATCCCTTGCGACATGAAATGACCCCTGAACGACAGGACGAAATTTGCGGCATTCTCCGTTCAGTCAAACCTTTTAAGCTTCATTTTGATAAACCTCGTGCGTCGACAGAACATGCCGGTGTCGCTTATCCAATCTTGCCGCAACAACCGATTGATAATCTAAAATGTCTACTTCATACTGCATCGATATTTGCTGGAGAAGTTTATCAACGACGAGGTATACCGGCGCATATGACTATAGCCGAGTTCATATCTATTGAAGAGAGTCTTAGAATTTGTGATAAACTTCAAAGTTCGGCACCGAGAGGTTCATTTTTATCTGACAGATTGGAATTCATGGTTCCAGATGAGAACTTCCGGTTTCAGAAAAAGGACACATTCTTCCTAGGCGGTTCTGAAGATAGGGTACAAGAGATTCCCTAACAATGACTATCACCGGTTCTTTCTTCTACTATAGTTTGGACAATTTCTATGAAATTCACGCACCGTTTTTAAAGCATTTCTGATTTTTTTAGAAGTTCCTCGCATTAACGTAATTCAGGGAAAAAGAGACTCATCAGCACCTATCACGTTATATGTGATAGGTGCTTTTTTCTTGCAACACCTTATGGATTTCGACCATAGCGAGCGTATCCAGTTTACAGTAGGCTCTCAAACGTCGATTCCATTCTTGCCTTTCAGTTTCACTGTTTGCACTGAGCATCATATTCCAAACCGCAGGCGCGTCCCCACCCTCTTGAATGTCTAAAGCCTTATAGGAAAGCGAAGGCACTAACACAGGAAGTACCGCCTTGAGGGATTTAGATCCGCAGAAATCGGGATGCTCATAGTGTTTTCTAAGGACCGTCAGTTGATCCCAGAGTCTGTCACTGGTTGATTGGAGTGCCGAAGCATAACCGGGAAAAGAATCAGCCAAACCTCTCAGTATCCGACGTTCAAAAAACCGGTTGTAAACGACTATGGAACCTCGATCAGAAATGTGCGCGAGCAAGGATTTCAAAAGCGGTGGACGTGGGTCGGTTGTATCGGTATGCAAGTATTCGTGATGTGTAACTCCACCGTCGGATTGAAGAACGTGACAACTATACTGAAACGGAAATTCTTCGTGGACCTTGAAACCGTCAAACCGTGGAATCGCAGGTCTATCGGCTTCAAAATCGAGGAAGTGGATCGGATATCGCAGCTTTGCTAATTCTTGTCGGATTGCAGTTCCATCGATTGCTGGTTTACTTTCGAGGACACTATTGACATAAATGCTTTGCGCGGGTGTCAGTGGGAAATCGGCTGGGAGATCGGAGAGATGAAAGATGCTATTCTCTGCCAACGCAGTCGCTTCCGGGTCTTTGATTTTCGGAATAGTGAAGACTGAATTTTTAGGGACAAGCGTCCAACAAGAGGTCTTGTAGGGACATCTATGAGGTTGGTTGCATAGATTTTTCCCAATCAGGACGTTCGGTTTAACATTTCTATGGAGTGTTGTCTTGAACGTCCGTAGATAGTCGGGGACCGCCTGTTTTAACAAATTAACCTCATCCCTCACATCTTCAAAAACAAACAGATTGGATAAATCTGGGTAAACGCACGCTTCATTTAGGAGCATCAGTTGCGTAGCAGAGATCGGTACATTAGATGTATCCAATATATACGTTTGTAAAGCCAAGGTAAGGAGATATTCCTTTTTGATTTTCTTTGATACTTTAATCTCGATGACTCGCCACCCTTTTGCGTCTTTTTGGAGGATATCGCATCGAACGAAAACACCATTTAAAAGAAAGGCAGCGTCGAAAAGACATGATTCGCCACGCCGCATTGCGGCTTCGGTTTGTCGGACGGCGACATTCGGATCTTCGGCATCAATATGCACACCCTCTACAAATTGGGAGTAGGCAAGGATTTTTACCGCTTTGCGTTGATCGAAGAGTCTCTGTTGGGACAAGGAGGTGGGTGATGCTTTTTCAGGATGTTTTTCTTCATACCAGAGCCGTTTGAGACAGTGGATGCCGTTCAAATACTTTGCTGTTGTGAGGTAGCTTGGCATTGGTACGCTTCGAGATGGTGAAGGGTGGCGGGCACTGAAGCCCGCCTCATAAGTGCGTTTGGACAATACAACACGCAGAACGAAGTCCTCGGTCGGGGAATGGAAGCAATGGGAAATGCTTAGTACCCTAACAATTCGATGCCTTCTTTATAGGTCGCTGCGGAGTGTTGTAAAGAGCCGATTTCGTCATCTGTTAATTCGATTTCGAGAATTTCCTCTACACCGTTCCCGCCGAGTTTGATTGGAACGCCGATATAGAGGTCATCAATACCGTATTGTCCGGTCAGGTGTGCAGAGCAGGGCAGCAGCCGTTTTTTGTCGAGAATAATCGCCTCAGCCATCTGTGCCAGCGAGGCACCCGCGGCATAATAGCCACTCGTCTTGAGGAGGTTAACGATTTCAGCACCGCCGTCGCGAGTCCGTTGTGCCATCGCTTCAATACGATCTTCCGGTATCAGCTGCGGGATCGGGATACCGTTGACGGTGGTATAGCGCGGAAGCGGAACCATCGTATCGCCGTGTCCACCGAGTACGAGCGCATGGATGTCTTCCATGGAGACACCGAGTTCGAGCGAAATAAAATAGCGAAACCGTGCCGAATCCAACACACCTGCTTGTCCGACGACGCGATGTGATGGGAACCCTGAGACCTTCCAAGCGTGGTAGGTCATAATGTCGAGCGGGTTGGTGAGCATCACGATGATGCAGTCTGGCGACTGTTTCACGACGTTTTCTGTGACGCTTCCAACGATGTTAGCGTTCGTTTGCAACAGATCCTCACGAGTCATCCCCGGTTTCCGTGGGGAACCTGATGTGATGATGACGAGATCGGAACCTGCGGTTGCTGCGTAGTCCAGATCTCCATCAACTGCGGCATCAAACATTTCTACAGGACCCATTTGTGCCATGTCCAATGCCTTACCTTGTGGGACCCCGTCTACGATGTCTATCATGACGACATCCCCGAGTTGTTTTTGTGCGATCAGGAACGCCGCTGTTGCGCCGACATTCCCCGCACCGATAACACTGATTTTTTTTCTTGCCACTTCTGCCTCCATTAGGTGAACTCGATTTTAGCGCGTAGGTTGGGTTGAGCGGAATGAGTGAACTCGCATGCATCTAACGCAGCAAACTCACGTTTTCAAGAGATTTGAACCCTCTGAAATCGCAGCGAAACCCAACTTTTCATAACACGTGCCTCTGATTCGTTGGGTTTCACTTGAAAGGTCTCACAGGCGAATCTATTAAAAAATCAATCGCTCTGGTCGCATTGATAGTTATTTGTTTTTCCCGTTCAACCCAACCTACAAGAACCAGATCCTTTTATCGAACTCACGTTCTATTATGAAAATGTACGGATTTTATCCTTTATCGAATATATTAATTATACCCAGAAATTTGAAAATAATCAAGTCTGCTTGACAAGTTGGGCAAGTGATCTATCCTACAACTGCATCTAAATCTCCCTCAAAGTCATCGTAAGGCTTCCATTCGGGTGCGGCAAACGCACTCGGTAGGGTGAGTGCTACCACAAGGCATAAAAAGAATACAGTTTTCATGCGGAACACTCCTAAGTATGTGTGGGATATGGGTGGACGAATGCGGAAGAGATAAGAGGGCGAGGCATACCACCTCGCCCTAAGAGGTTACGGAATTAAGCGTGCCGGGGTCCCATCGCAAGGGTCGGATCGTCGCCGAGGTTTTCAAGGAGCCATCCACGGAGCGGCACATCGTCTTCGGAAGGAACGTAGCGTCCATTGTTTCGGGTAGCGGCACCGAGCAGTTGCCGACGGATCGCATCGCACTTTTCATAGAGGGGTTCAACCGTCATCTCGTCTTTGGGACGGATCCAACGGTAACCGTAACCGTAGAAAAGCGCCTTCCGGGTCATGTCCGAATGGTTCGGACTCCGCGAATGCCAGAGCCTCCTATCGAACAGAACGGCGGTTCCGGGTTCCACGCAGACGGGCATCGCATCGTCAGGCACATCCTCTGCGGTGGCTTCGCGCGGATCGCGACTGATTTCGGACAATGGAACGGACATGTCCGACTTGAGATGACTGCCAGGACGGATGTAGAAGTTACCGCGTCCCGGTTCAGAGACATCTGTGAGGAAATATGCCACTTTCAGGGACAAACGCGGTCGTGGATCGGTTTCCAGTTCGATGTTAACGCGTCCGCTGTCTTGGTGCCATTCCAACCAGCCTTCACCCTCTTCTGCATCCGGTGCCGCTGGCGGTTTAACGTGCATGTGGGCGTGGTATAGGTAAATATTCCACCCCAAAATTCCCCAGACTTTCGGTAACGTCGTGTGCAAATCAACGAGGCTCAGGAGCGCGTCGTCGGCACCTAAGAAATCCGACCACCCCCATTGTGATCCGGGCTTTGCTCTACCTGAGGCGAGAGACTTGTTGTACAACGTGTCTACGGCGTGTGTGAGTTGTTCCCGCATTTCAGGAGAGAGGGCGTTTGGGATATATAGATAGCCATTTTCTTCAAAGTGCGTGCGCTCCTCTTCTGTGATCAGGTGCGGAAGATACCTCTCAGGCGAAGCTTCCATGCCCATCTTAAGAATTTCTTTCATGGTAAATTCTCCTTGGCTGCGCCGTTACATTTCTAACGCATTGGGCGCTATGCAAACATGGGAGCGATTACCGAACAAACTCCGCGAGGAATTCGCGTGAGCGGCGCAGACCGTCCGATTCTGCTTCCCACGTTCGCCAATACCGATAATCTTCAAGTTCTACGCTGACAATGCCATCAAAACCTTCGTCTTCCAAGCGTTGAACCACTCTCAGCCAATCCACGATCCCGTCGCCAGGGATGGTATAACGCCACCAATCTTCACCGAAACCTTTCGCAGATTGAAGGATCGGTCCCAAGTTGCCGTGTAAGTAGAGTGCCTCTTCGTCGAAGGCGGTGTCCTTCCCGTGGACGTGTTTGACATACGGCGCGAATTCGTTTAGGGCTCGTAGGTAGTCAATACCGATTCTAACGAGATGTGATGGATCGTAGTTGAGTCCTAATCCCGGGGATGAACACTCCGCGAACATCGCACGCCACATCTCCGGTGTACAACCGAGCGCAGGATAAGCGGGACCGGGACCGGGCCATCCCTCTACCGCGATGGTTACACCTTTAGAGGCGGCGAATTCAGCGATAGGTGGGACGGTTCGCTTCCAAATCTCAAAGTTTTCTGCTCTGCCGAGGCTGGCATCCTCTGGCACGAAAACGCAGAACATAATATGGACGTCGTTGTCAGCGGCGGCTTCGATGGCGGCTTTCGCTGCCGAAGCACCCGCTCTCTGTTTAGATTTTTTTGCGCTGAGTAGATCGCTGACCCCTGGGAGATCCGCTGAGCCAATCACAAGACCGGCATCTCTCGCCGTTTGAACAATTTCGGGGGTCGTTTCTCCAATATCAACGGCTTCAAACCCGTTATCCGCACACCATTTACAGAAGTCTGCGAAGGGCAATTGGCGGGCTGTGCCGGGAATTCGTAATCCTATTTTCATATTTTTAACTGTGATCCTCTGAGCATCGCTCCACTGTGTTTCGCGATGGATTCTGGTTAAGAAGGTATAATTAGCAATCAGCAATCGGTTAAGGAGTTTCGTTACCGCAAGGTAAAATTAAAATCCCATCAATCCGCAGCAGCGGCGACAGACGGGCATCGGTCCATCATTACTCACGGACTGCCGGAATTTCATTGCTTTCTGGTTGTTCCACATATCGACAACCTTATCCGTCTGGATATTGCCGATGATGTAATCATGGTAATCGCGACAGAGACTCACATCACCGTTGCTATCGATCTCCATTGTCATGTAGATGCTGACACACTGGTTGTACCCGAAGGTTTGATTGTGATCTGTGTAATAGCGTTGAATCTCACCACGTGTGTTGAGCCTCGGCATCATAACAGGTGGACAGCGTTTCTGTTCATCGGAGATACTTTCCATCTCCTCAAAGCGGTCCAAGATGACACCGTGATCAAAGTCTTTCCATGTGCCTATCCAACCGTAATGCGTTTGCGGTTTGAACCCGAAACGTTTCTCGAAATCTTCTGTGTGTTCCTGTGCCGATTGGGAATCTATCCACCACGTCAAATAAAAGATTTGCGCGTCAGCGTATTGACTGGTAAATTTGTAGAGGTCTACGACGACATCAATGTTATACATCGTGACGCAGCTCAACGGGATGATGTAGGGAAATGCGATATTCCGCTTCTCTTTCTCTGTGCTGAGTGTTTCCAGAGCGGCTTTGACATCCTTGAAGTTGTCATAGTTTTCAGAAACACCCGGACGCTGCGTATTGTGAATCTCTTCATTCGGACCATCGACGCTCAGATAGACAATTTTGCAAGTTTCCAAAATGTCGTCGGCGCGTCTTGCAACGTTGGTTGCGTTGCTAACAAGTGAGATCGGCATTCCGCGTTCTTTGATATAGTGCATCAATTCAATGATTCCGGGGTAAAGCATGGGTTCACCACCCCAGATGTACCAGACCGGGGACCAACCTTGATCGACAATCTGATCGACGAGATTCTTATAGACTTCAACAGGAACTTCGCGTTGTTTGAGATCTTTGAGGGATTCCCCGAGAAGGTAACCGTTATCGCCCCATTGTCCACAGGAATGGCAGCGGAGATTGCACATATCGGTAATGCGGAGGCTTACCAGTTGGATAGCGTCGCCTTTGCCGTGTTTCGCACCGAGTGGGTGTCGCCAGTTGAAGCTTTCTTTGGCGAGTTGGTAGCGCATGAACTTCCGCGAAGTTCCCCAATCCTCCGATATGGCGGTAGCAAGTTCGTTGACGAGAAATCTTGATGAGATTCGACTTCGTAGTGCCATCAATACTCCTTTATGAGTTATCGGTCTTCGGTCTTCAGTCTTCGGTTAAGACGTGTGGCAGTTGCGTTCGTTTTGTCCACCACAACCGCTCTTTAACCGACAACTGACAACTGACAACTGACAACCATATTTACGATTCGTCTTCGGATTTGACCAGCGTAAGTGCCGCAGAATTCATACAGTAACGTTTACCTGTCGGCGGCGGTCCATCGTTGAAAACGTGTCCGAGGTGTGCATCACACCGGCTACAGACGACTTCAGTGCGCGGCATGAAAAAGATACTGAAATCCGATTTCGTCTCAATGGATTCGGAAGAGACAGCGTCCCAAAAACTGGGCCATCCTGTCCCTGAATCGTACTTGGTGTCCGAACTAAAGAGTGGACTTCCGCAACAGATACAGTGATAGGTGCCTTCCTCTTTGCAATCATGGTATTGCCCTGTAAAGGCGCGTTCTGTCCCTTTCTTCCGAGTTACCTTATATTCTTCTTGTGAGAGTTGGTCTTGCCATTCTTTTTCTGATTTAATAACTTTTTCGGTTTCCATCATTTTTCACGCCTCCCATGAATATAGTGGGTGTCCTGCTGCAGTACTATATCACATTAAGAAAAAAATCGCAAATGTGTTTTAAATTTAGGTGTCGCGTTTTCGTTTGACCGTTCCTAAAACCCGACATTTCGTCGCTGACAGAATTTCATATCGCACGCCACCCCAAGTGATTTTGCGCTGAAAGATTGCATAGACGGCGTTGAGACCTCCCAAGAGTACCGAAATTGAAGCGACGTAAGAGGTTATACCGATTGTTTCCCGCATCTTGGGCATTTCGCGGAGCCATTGCGGCAGGTTTTTGGTGTAGAACCTATAGCCAAATGCCTCCAGGAAAGGAATGAGAACAATCGGTAGCAATCCTTCACGATAAAATAAAAACGGAATCACTCCAAATACACAGAGCCCCTTCGGTAGAAGCACAATGAGGCTCGCGAGCCACTGCTTCCAAAGTCCCATGTGAAGCGTCATAATCATCTGGCGATTCGTGAATTCGACGATTTGGTGCCATGTGCGATTCGCGGTGCGCGTGACGGCTACGCAGTCTGGGACAAAGTGCACCTTGTGCTTAACATCTCGCATTGCAAGCGTAGTATTGTGATCTTCGATGGTTGCCTCTTCCCAGCGTTGAAGGATGCGTGCCTTCTCAAGCATCTCACGTCGGAAGGCGTTAGAGCCTCCCCACACCATTGAGAGCCGGTGGTCCCCTTGGAAACTCATCTGGAAGTTGACCCAGATGGCTTCTACAAGTGACGCGATGTTCCATGTCTGCGGGAAGTAGAACCGTCCGCCGACGGTTGTTCCTATATCCTGTTCTTGGAGTGGATTCACAAGCAGCGTTAACCAATCCTCTCGGATAGCGACATCGGCATCTACAAATGCGATGACTTCGATATCGTCCGAGAGTTTTTCTATTGCTGTCATGAGGTTCTGCACCTTTTGTGAGCGTGGAAGATTGTTTTCAACAATATTTGGTGCAAGCAGCACGTGGACGTGTGAATGTGCCTCAGCAATTTCACACAGGTGTGGGTAAGAAACATCGTGTCCTACATCTGCCTTTTGATGGGTCACAAAGAAGATTTCATACTCGCCCGCGTAATCTTGATACAGAAGCCCTTTTGCATGTTCTGCTGTGTCGGCATCCCATCCGTAGTGCGGTGCAATGATTGCTACTTTTGGCGTGTAAGCAGGTCGATCCGCTCTACGTTCGCGCCGCGCATACCGAAAGGATCGGCTAACGATGAGGAGTTCGACAATCAGGAAAAAATAAGCGGTTGCGATAATGTACGTCTGCATAGTGGTTGTCGGTTGTTGGTTATCGGTGCGCATTGCTACGCAATGCTTTCGGTCTTCAATCGTCAGTTAAGAGATTATCGTTTAGCAAACCTCTCTTGTAACTGACAACTCTCACTGCGAGGCAAACTGAAAGGGTGTTTTTGATAGGGTGTTTCCTCAATTTCCTCAATTTCCCCATCGTAGCAACCCGCACCGACAACTACTGTGGCATGCGGAGTCGTGTCAACGTTGTTTTCAGTTTCGGAACGAGTTCTGCGTTGAGTAAGAAGATTAAATTCGGTTCATGTTGAAGTCTGGCATAAAAATGTCCAGAGGCTTCTACCGGGTTTCCAACTTGTAGGGTATATACCTTCTGATTTCGCAATTCGACAGTAATTTGGATCTGTGGCGTGCTAAAGCCTGTGAGCGCATCGGTCAGTGCGGGTTCGTTCTGTACATAAGCGGCTGCCATCAGATCGTCGAGTTCATAGATGATAGCGTTAACTTCTGCGTTATTCGCCTCTTCTTTCACCGGAGCGGTAAGTCGCCAGTTGGTCCCGAGGCGTTGACACGTCAACGATTCTTTCTCGTGTAACAACGTGAACCGAACTGCGTCATCGATATGGAAGTTGAGAACCTGTTTATCTCTTAACCATGCCGCACCGAGCGCAATCTTGTCGATTAAGGTACGTTTGACACGGCTGACTTGATCGGACTGCTCGGCTTTAACGTAGACGGTTCCGTCCTTGGTGTAGTCTCCAATAAGTAGCACCGCTGGTTTTTCTTCACCACGTTGCGTGAAAGCGACCTCAATTGACGGGGACGCTAAGCCGTAGGACGCAAGATTTATGATAGGATCCTCAACGAAGGCGGCGGCTTCGAGGGAATCTACACCGAACAGCAGATCGTCCACCGCTTTCGCGTCTGCCTTCACTTTTCCTGTCGGTGTTTGCAATTCCCATGCGTTATCATCGTTCTTTGTACAGACAGTTGTCTGCTTGTTTTGTGCGATTTCAATGCGAAGTGTATCGGTGCGTTGAAAGTCAATAACTCTTTTATCGCGCAAGTCGAAAACAGATGTGTTGAGGAGTGTATAAATGTCATTGTTAACGGTGTAAATGGCTTGTTGGTGAACGGATTTGACGTAGACGCTTCTTTGCGTCCCATCTTCTGCCGCCACTTCTAAACCGATGTCAAGCGCATAGGTGTTGTTTCCATCTGTGAGTTTTATCTGGATACGCGGGCTATCTAACCCAGACTTTTCTAACTGCACTGGGGTGTTCGCGTCTGCTTGGTCTGCTTCGAATGTTGACACTTGCAATGCACGCAATTCCGAAAGAAGATTTTCAATCTCTTGGGAGTCTGCTTTTGTTTCGATTGGGTGTGTGACGAACCATGTCCCATCTCGCTTTTCGCAATTAAAGGTTTTGTAGCCGTCAGCAGTCGGCTGTCGGATTGCCCCTCTTCCATCCTTCCCCGCTTCCATTCCATTCTTTTGCTGACCGCTGACCGCTGATCGCTGCTGATTACTATTCTCATCTATGTCTCTGGACGCAATCTCAATGTTAGACACTGTTTCCGTGTTGAATTTGATGACCGACGGGTCACGCAGATCTGTCGGAGATTTCGTCAGATCGTCAAGCGCGCTGGATTCAATCAGAAAGATATGGGCTTCGGATTCCTCCTTGACATAGACGGAAAAGTTGATTGCTTTCTTACCGATAAAAAAAGTCGCCGCTGGTGATACTTGTTCTGTCCAAAGCGAGAGTGTTATGCTCGGTGTATCTAACCCGTACTGCGTCAGCTCTGGCACCTCAAGCGTCTGTTTGACGCGTTTATTGAGCAGGTCATCTAACATTTGGTTCACTTTTTCACTGTCTGCATCTGCCTGAAATGGTTTTTTTATTTTCCAATTACCTGTCGCGTCTTTTGTCAATCTCAGATTCTGATATGCTGTATCCGCGAACGCGACTTCCACTTGTTGAACCTTTTCTCTCGTTATACCATAAACCTGATGGATCGGAGGCTTTTCGCTTATTGATGCGTCCTCTCGCGATTGCTGAAAAAATAGAAAATACGCACCTGCAATGCCTCCAAGGAGAACGATGATAATAAGAGTGGTCTTGAAATTCACGCGTCCTCTCCTTTACGGCGTTGCCACCAAACGATAAGTCCAGCAATAAAGACAATTGAAGGTATCAGGAAGACGGACGTTATTTGCACTAAACGAATATCGTGAACGCGCATTTGACGCAACGTTTGTCCCTGTAAGTCGATAGGACGGATCGCTATGAGATCCTCCTCCAATGTCAGCCAATTGATTGTAGATAAAAATAGGTCGCGATTTGCCTCTCGGAAAGCGGCGTTCATTGCGAAATCTGAGTCTCCAAAAACGACGATTCGGGTCGGACTACGTGAGTCGTTCTCATCACTATTTTGCTCGGTTTTTTGCTCAACTGCGACGGCAACGGATACCGGTGGGGGGGTGTCTGTTCCCGGTGTATAGGTAAACGTTCCGCTGAAAGTACCATCAGTGCCGCGTTGCTTTTCGCCCCAACTGTCGTCTGTCCCGCCAACGGTTCTGGCAAGCGATTTGACGCTGAGGTTCGAGGCTGTATCTGCTATCGGTGTGACGGAACGGGTCACAGGGAATGCGACGGGATCTCTCATAGCACGCGTAATCTCGTGCAATTCAAATCCGGGTACCGGTGCCCGGGGTCCGAACAATGGAACGAACTGGGCTTCGTCAATAACGAGATCATTTCCTATCGCGACCCCCCATCTTTTCATCAGTCCAACGAGCCCTCTGTTTACATCTTCTGCGGAGGCTACCGATGGATCGAGCATCAGGAACAATTTTCCGCTACGCTTCAAGTATCTCGCCACGATGTTAATTTCATTGGGTGTCAAGGCAGCTTTGGGACCGGCAATAACAAGTAACTCACAGTCTCCTGGAATGTCTGGCTCTGTCAGAAGCGAGAGCGAAAACGCCGCGTAGTTCTGATTCTCTAACTCTGTCCGCACTTCACTATACCCTTCATTATTGAAGTCAGTGATTTCATGCTCTTTGTGGCCCACGAGGAAGTAGACTTTTTTTGTTTCATCTCGGATGAGTTTAAGAATCGCGCTTGTAAATTTCTGTTCCTCAACACTCGTAACTTGTTCGTACTGGTCTTCACTGTCAAAAATGATTGTTCCATCGTATCGCAGTTGATACTTGTCGCGAAGTTGGAGGTCGATGTAAGGATTTTTAAATGAAATGGTTAAGAATTGAGTCTCACGCTGGTACAATTCTAACATATCTTTGGCGCGAGCCGCTGACTGTGAAGTGTCGTCGCTGAAAAATGCTATGACTTGGACTTCCTTTTTAAGGTCTTTGAGAACGGTTTTCGTTTGTTCCGAAAGCGTGTAAAGTTGCAACTTCGTTAAATCTGCTTTTTTATCGAACCGCTGGACAACAATAGCATTGATAAAAACCAGAATGCCGATAACCCCAACGATACTCAAAGCAACGTTCGCTCCATAACGCGCTTGGCGACTGATGAAGAAGTTCATGAAGTCCGCAAATCGCACGCGTGCGAAAATGGCGAGTGAAACAAGCGCGAGCAGGAGACAGATCCAAAAAATGAGCTTCGCTTGAAAGATCCAACTGGCGATCGCAATAAAACTGAAAATTAGCGTTAGAAAACCGAGAAGCGGACCTATAACCCTTTTGTTGGCTTCCATGCTCTATCTCCATTTTGATGATTCAATGGATTTGAATGTCGCAAATAGGCAGACACATGTGAAACTGACGTAGTAAACAACATCTTTCAATAGGATGATACCGCGTGCGAAATCTCGATAGTGTTCAGGAAGCGATAGGTAACTCAGGAATTTCGCTATCGGTCCACCACGGGCTGAGAGCGAACCGATTACCCATAATGTTATGAGGATGCCGAAACTCGTCAACGCGGCGACGAGTTGGTTTTTACACATTGACGACATCAGCAAGCCTAATGCCAGAAAGGAAGAACTGATAAGGATGATGCCGAGATAACCGCTGATCAGGAGTCCACCATCCAAATAACCGAAGCGTTGGGTGAGGAGTGGGAACAGAAGGGTCAAGCCAAGCATAATAAGCACCAGTGTGCAACTCGCCAAAAATTTGCCGAGTACAACTTGACCATCTGTGATTGGAGAAGTGAGGAGTAGCTCAATCGTTCCCGATTTCCGTTCTTCTGCAAAGAGTTTCATGGTCAACACCGGCGTAAAAAAGAGTAGAACAATCGCCATGTTACCGAAGAGGGTTTCCATCACGTATCCGCTGGTTCCGCCGAAGTTGCTCGCACTGATAATCAGGATAGAGAACAGGAAGCCCGAAATCGCAGTGAAGACAAAACAGACGAAATAGGCGATCGGTGAGACGAAATAGGTATAGAGTTCTTTTGTGCAAACGGCAAGAATATTTCTCATTATTTTTAATTGAGTCGTCAAGCGTAAGAGTGAGCAATTAGGGCGTTAACGGTTTTCGCTTAAGATCCGCACGCGCCGTTGTTGCGTGCCGCTGGCAGGGGTCGATTTTTCTATCAACCTCTCGCAAATTGTTTCCGAACCTTTCCAACAAAGAAAGGACCGAGGGATTCGATGTATTTGGTGGTTTGCTCCGTTTGACGCATATCCTGTATCAAACGCGATAAGGGATGTAAATCGGGACCGACCAATCCGATAACGAATTCATTGTCGTTTGTATCTAATCCGAAACATGCAAGTCGGATGTCACTGGCGTATCCACCCGCGGCGTAACTACGACCCAGCAAGGCGTGTTCGCCTAAGATTCGACCGCGTTCACGATATTCAAGACGATAGAACTCAGGTTTTCGGCGCAGTGGATACCAAATCGCCCACGGAAACTCAGGATTGAGAACGTTTTGGAGCGGTCTATTGAGGAGCCATTCTTCCAAATTGGGTTCTCTGCCACTTGAATAGGTTCGACCTGTCATGGTCATTTCTGGACGATATGTGAGTTTCGGCGTGTCCTGTGCTTTTACGAGTAGGGTTCGTGACTCCGCCATTAACACCGTTGGATCTTCTGCGACGAAAAGCACACCCATCCCTGTTGGGTGGTTTAAATCGTCGTATAGGATTGCGTTTAGGCTTCCCTTCTCAAGTATTTTAATGATGAATCTGTGATCAAAGCATTCTCTAAAGATATGCAATTGAAAAAACAAACGCCGGTCGCTAACCTGTGGTTTTCCATCGATTGGCGCGCCGACTTCTTGAATATCCGGTGGTTCAGGGCGTTGAGGTTTCTTCTGTTCAGTATTCATATTTTAATTTATGGGTTTCTGAACTACTCTCCACTGTGGGAGGGGTTTGTAACCCCGATTTCCTTTCGATCAGATTTTAACCGACAACTATTCAACGCTTTGTGGTGTACGATTCACGAATCCACTCTTCGAGTATCTGATCTGGATTTTCCAAAACAGCCTTTGGGAAGGTGAATGCGGATTGTCCTGTATTCTGCTTAATTAGGTTTAACCCGTGCTGGTAGCTTCCCAGGAGTTGGTCGCAGACCTGCTGCACTGTTTGTTCGTCTGCAATCGCGCGTTCACAAATAAGCGCAGTCGCTTCAGCATCGAACTGAATTTGCAATTGGTGTTCTGTGAAGAATTCTGCTTCATATCGACGGATCTGCTCACACATCACGGTTCTGCGGTTGTAGTCGGAATCTTCGATGATCCGCTTGAGTTCAGCATCAGGGGCATCAACGACTTCAGCGGTGACGGCAAATTCCTCAACTCCCGTGGACGGGAGTTCAAATTTATAATTGCGCAAAACCTTTTCGCAGACTGTCATTAAGGCACGCGCACCGGTTTTTTGCACAATGGCTTTTTCGGCGATGCGTTGTAAACCACAGTCCGAAAACAGTGCCGTGATACCATACGCCCGAAAGGCGTTTTCGTATTGCCGGATAATAGAGCCTTCGGAGTGTTTCAGGATATAGAAGAGATCATCTACACCGAGTTCCGTGCAAATGACGTGTACCGGAAGTCGTCCGATGAATTCGGGTTCAAAGCCGAAGTCGATGAAATCTTTCGGTGTGACATTCTCGAAATACTGTGCTGTCCCGTCAGTTTGACTGATAATCTCGGCGTTGAAACCAATTTTGCTTTGATGCATGCGTTTCTTGATAATGTCTGCCATACCGGTGAACGCACCGCTGATGATGAAGAGAATGTGCCGTGTATTGATAACTTCTTTCTCAACCTTGCCACTTTTCTGGAATTCCATAGCGGCGCGCATCTGTGAGGCGACATCGTTCCCGCTACGGAGATCTACTTCGGTTTCCTCCATCAATTTAAGGAGCCCGATCTGCACACCGCGACCACTCACATCACGTCCAATGATATTTGGTGGGGTCGAGATTTTGTCCGCTTCGTCGAGATAGATGATTCCGTATTGCGCCAATTCGAGGTTGTCCTCGGCTTGGGTTACTAATTCACGGATGAGGTCGTCTACGTTCGCACCGACGTAACCGGTTTCGCTGAACCGAGTCGCATCCGCCTTGACAAACGGCACACCGATAAGTTTGGCGATATGTCGGATGAGATATGTCTTACCGACACCAGTCGGTCCGAGCATGACGATGTTCTGTTTGGAGTAATCAGCCTCCGCAGCGTCTGGGTTTTCGTGACATTCTCGGACATGGTTGTAGTGGTCACAGACAGCGATCGCGAGTGCCTTCTTTGCCTCGTCCTGTTTGATGACGTATCGGTCGAGGTATTGCTTGATTTCCTTCGGCTTGAGGTCGAATTTCAGATCGAAGGTTTTTTTCGGCTCAGGTGCTTCTTCTTCTGCTTCAGGTGAAGGTTCGCCGGCAGATGCGTTAATCAAACGGACACTGCCCCCGTATTTCTGTTGTACGAATTCTTGGAATTCTTTTTCAATTTCTTCAGGTGTGGGTATTTTTTTATTTGTACTCACGGCTATGTATTACCTCTATTGATATATTGTTCCTATAAGTAGGGCATTTATTTTTTCTGTAGGAGGGGAAACACCCCAGCAAAAACACTCCGATTCCCGACTTTAAAGTCCCCCTGATAAGGGGCGGGGAATGCCATACGGAGAACCTTCATACCGTTGATTCTTTAGGGGGTTCCTGACGATTTCCGACTGCTGATGGCTGACCGCAATTTATAAAATGGAAAACCGATCCTAAGTTAATTGGTGCTACCTGTAAGTTCACGGCGGACAATTTCAGTGCCAGCGACCATCGTTTTCAATTTAGCGGCAGCCGCCCATCGTGCTGTTTGACTGAAACCGCAATCCGGTGTGATGGATAGTTTGTCGGGACTCACATGCTTGAGTGCTTCGCGGAGCAGTGCCGCGACATCCTCCGGTGTCTCTACATAATAGTTTTTGACATCAATAAGCCCTGCCGCAAGTTCTTTATCGTTCGGGAATTCGCTCCATAATCCAATCTCTGCCATCTCTCGGTTTGCGAATTCCAGTGCAAGTTGATCGAAATTCGCGTCTAAAATATAGGGAAAGAGTGGACGATACGAACGTTTGCCAACGGCTCTGCCACGGTAATTGCCGAAACAGATGTGCAGTCCAATCTTTGCGGTGATACCTTCGACAGTGTGATTGAAAAGTTTGACGAACGCTTCGGGACGATCCGGATAAACGGCATAAGAGGGTTCGTCTAACTGAATGAATTCTGCACCAGCAGCAGCGAGTTGACGGAGTTCTGTATTGATAATCTCCGCACAGGCGTAGGCGACTTCAAGGCGTTCTTTATAGATACCACCTGTCTGGATGCGTCCGGAGAGGGTGAATGGACCGGGACACGTTACCTTAAGCGGTTTCGTCGTCTCGTTCTTCGCGAACTCAAATTCTGGAAGGATGCCAAGCCCATCGGGAGCCGCAAGCGGAACGGAAGGTAACCATTTGCCACGTTGGTCGTGTCCGTCGGGCCCCTGTGTTCTGGGTGCGGGGAGTTCTTCCAATCCAGTGAGTCGTTCGTAGAAACCGAGCACGAAATCTTGGCGGCGCATCTCACCCTCTGTGATGATGTCAACACCGGCACGTTCTTGGTCGGCGATAGCGGTGCGAACTGCGTCATCAAAAGTTTCGTTAATGTCGGTTTCGCCGAGTTCTCCGCGTCCGATTGCTTCTAACGTCACGCACAACCAACTCGGTGGTGCGTAACTTCCGATAGTGCTGGTGGGTATCAAAATGTCCCTGTTTTGCATCAGGCTCCTCTGTTCCTTTACCTATAGATTGTCGAGTTCAATTTGCTCTGATTTCTTTGTCTGTCTGTTCGTGGTTTCCTAACCGTCCCCTTCGCGTAACTCTTCCGTTGTAAATTTCTTCGCTGTAGGAGCGATCTCCCGATCGCGACTCTTACCAAAATTTTTATCAGGAACGGAGCGTTCTCCGCACTCCAGCGGAGTGCTATGTCTATAGAAAACTATGTCTGTCTAACCCCCAACGTTTGCATAAAAGAACGGCGGCATCGTCAAGGCAACGACATCGTCTTCCCCAGAGATTTCGCGTGCCATCGCGAGGGCATCGTCCAAGTTTTTCGCCCAGTCAACACCGAGCCGTTGCGCAACGCTCGGTTCCTTAGGACCGACGAGGATGACCTTCGCGAGATATTTCAGCGGGTACGTCGCCCAATACCAGACAGTGAACGGATGGAAACCGTGATGCGCGAACTTGTTCCGATAGCAATCGATCAAATACTCGTCCTTTGCGTATTTTTCCTGAAACTTCTGTTGCATCTCAAAAGGTTCCGTCGTCTCGGCGAGGACTTCATCGTAAAACTGTTTATAAGCGACGTGATACTCTTCGTGAAAGATCTCGTAGGTTGGGTTCATGATGATAACAACACCGTTCTTTTTAATGATGGGTTTGTTATAGAACCAGTTGAAGACGTAGCCCAAGATGTCGCTGACGACCAATACCGGATTGATACGGGCGTCAACAGCGTAGGGACTCATATCAGGAAGTCCGAATACCAATGTGCTGAACTGGCGAGGGATGTCAATTGCCAACTGATCTTTCATTGATGTCAACGTCCGCTCGTGGACGGCATCAATATCGCCTGCATTGATTTGTATAGGTTCATAATCTGTCTGGACACTCTTGAGAATCGCGTAACGCAGTGATTCAGGTAGGAGCGATAAGGTTGCCGGTGTAAAAGCCTTTATGAGTCGTTCTGCTACATTACAGTCGCGATTCGGTTTCCCGACGTAACGAAGATGGAATGGATAGATTGCCCCGTTCATTGCCGCTTCGAGCACCAAGATAGGTGTTTCTTTCTGGATAAGACGGCTCATCCGCTCGATACAGGCGTGCATGTGCGAACCTTCCGGTTGCATCACGTGCGGACTTTCTGATGTCATGTGTGGTGAGTGATGTGGTGCGATGGAGTTATACGTCCCAAGACCCACGGCGACGGACTTATGCCCGCCATTGAGGGGAATCTGTATCATATCAACGTAAATCACCAGATCGGATTCAAGAACTGCCTTGTCCGTTTCAACGATTTCGTCTTTTTCCGTGTGTCCTACCTCAACAATCTGTTCTGCGTCCTCAGCATCGAAGTTTCGGAGTTGGTGTGGATAGAACTCGTCCATGATGTCTTTGCCGAGCATATAGGCGAGTTCGTGCGCCTTCATCTTCCGATGCAACGCGACGGCGCACATCAGTTGGATGTTCTTTGTCTCCACGCCGTAGTTATAGAGCATCTTTAAAAGCGTCTCAATCATAATCTGCCGCATATCCGGCTTTTTGGTGGCGGGGAAGGGTTGACAGTTATCGTCAAACAGGATAAGCACCTTTGAATTGCCGTTGACGAGTTCGCGGAGAGGGGGCATCTCAAGCGGATTTTCAAATGCACGCTGTGTATGCTCACTCAGTGCAGCGCGCTTGATTCCCGGTAGGGGCGGCTTCGCGTAGTAGACCTCTGAGTTATCCGGCAATTTTGCGTTGATGAGATGGTTTCCGAAGTAAGTAAAATATTTCATTAATAAACGGGGTAAATCGCTTCTTAAGACGATTTCAGTTGCTGTACGCAGTTTATATTCACGGTGAGAAAGCCATTTCAAAAGTTCTTTTTTTTTACATGAAGTATTCTGCCTTATACTTTTTCATGGATATCTACTTTAACTTCGAGCCATGAATCCCATCCGTAACTTGTAGCTACCTCTAAAACAACATCTTTCGCCCTATTAATCCATTCATTCACGAGTCTTTTATCGACCTCGGCAGAATGGTTGACCACCACGCAGATACTCCTTCCATCATTTCCAGTTTTAAAATAAAGGCGGAACGGATGTTCAATTTGAAAACGGGCATTCAATAGAACCAAGATCCAGTCCAAGCGGGTTGGTGTATATCTTTCTAATCCTGGGGTGTTCTCTAACATTGCTATTCTCCCTTGCCTTCTATAGAAACTTCACAATTATGGCGACAACAATGCCTGTAGTGGCTACAGCTGTTGTTACAATCCACTGTAAGCGTTTTTCTAACCTGTCCATTTTATCATTAAGGTCTCTCTTGACTGCCTGAATCTGTTCATATAGACGCGATTCTGCCTTTTCGCGTTCCTCCATTTGCGTTGCAAGGCGAATAAACTCATCTGAGTTTACAGATGTATTATGATTGTTTGGATCTGACATCACACACTCCAAGGGTGTTAGCAACGTAAGCGCGCTCGCCCTCCTTATTGTTGTAATGAAGGACTGCGCAGATGAGATGGGAACTGTTTTTATCTATTTCACGTGAATTCCAAGATTATGTATAGTATGCCACATTTTGACTTCAGAATCAAGATTATTTCATCATGAGGCAGTTTCAGAAGAAGGAAAACTCTGAATCAACCCGGTAGCAAGCGATACCCGATGCCGGTCATGAGTCCAACAACGATCCATACCCCACCGATGAAGCACTCGCCTAATATAATCCCTAACACAAAAGGACGGAGTTTGCGATAGAGGGTAACGCCGCCGAACTTCAGGACGGTATATTTGAAGAGCCAACCGATGAAGAATGAACCCCAAAAACAGAAGGTTGCATAACTCGTCATCAAGAGCGCACCGACCGGATGCAGTTTCCACCAGAGATAGTGGTGTCGCATCCAGAGCATCCCGAACATCGTGGCACCGCCGAAGATAAACGAACCGAGTCGTTCCAATTCAATGCCGGTTGGGTTTTGGAGGATACTCGTGAGTCGAGTGAAGGGGACGGTTGTGGAGATCATGTATGTCCAGTGTTGCAAGTTCACTGCACCGTGCGTATAGGCGAGGTCTAAGGACGTATAGTAGGAAACACCTATCGCCAAGACGATTGCAATCCCCATCGCAAGCAGGAACGGACGTTGCTTGAGACGCAGCGGTTCTGCGAGTTTAAAGTTGTTCATGACCCCCGGCATGAGGATCTCCCGCATGTCGAACATCAAGACCCGTTCATAAGCGACCAACGTCCAACTCGGCGCATTCACACGAGAACTGCCGAATAACGTAATCAGGAATTCACCGGGTAGGAAGGAGTAGATGATAAACAGCAAACCGCCATTCGCAACCATCCACGTTCCGACTGTCGTTATGGCGAGGAAAATCCCAAGCATAACGAGTGCCACCCATACACTCATCCCCGCCATCCTACATATTAAGGTAAGTAGCAGGATACCCACGATTAAACCACCTGTCGCCAAAACGTAAGGCAAGGGTTCGTTGGAATCATCGCCTGCCCGTTTTCCAAAGATGGTAGCGAATGCCCGTCCAAAGTGGCGTTTACCGATGAAGAGAATAAATCCGATAAAGACGAGTAATGCACCCATCTGCTGATTCTGGTGGAAGTTCCACTGATTCACTTTTGAACCTGTTGCGTAGATAAGCACTGTCTCCATCTTTCCGAGCATAAAGAAGAACCAGAAACTAAACGAGATTTCGAGCGTGAGCAGATAGACGATGGCGACGATCGAGGGATAGATAAACAGATGCACCGTGGGCCACCACCCCAGCGCAGATAGCGGTTTTTCGGTGAAGTATTGGGCAATCGAAAAATCGAGGGGCGGCCTCGGAAAGGCTGGGAAGTACGAGTTCAGCCCTCTCAAGCCGTGCAATATGACTGGCAAGGCAAAACCGAACCACATCAGCGGCGATTTGAAGAACCGGTTCAGTAGTGCACCGCCTGAGGGCGATTGAAACATTTCTTGTGGCAATTGAACGACCGGAAACGTGAAGCGTTCGTGTTCTACCCACTGTTTTCGGAGAATCACTGTCCAGCAGATAGTGACAAAATAGAAGATGAGGACAAACGCGCTCCACCCAACAATAGGCTTCAACCACGCACGCCACGGGATTGAATCGCCATCCGGTAATTTTTCATAGAAATAGAAAACCGCTTTCGGATCTTTGACGATCATCCAGTCTGGAAGGTGCTGATGGAAAAGGGTAATCCACTCGTTTTCAGGGGTTGCGAAATAGACGGGACTGACAGCGAGTGGCACGAGGTATCGCATCAACCCCGAAGACGGAATGCCCGATGCAACTACCATCATCCCCCAGATAATGAGGAGTTCACCGGCTTGCAATTCGGCACCCCGTTTCAATCGCTTCAAGAACACATTGACAGTGAGGACAAAAACCAACATTACGAAGACAACAGCGATCGGCAGATGGTTGCCTGCGAGATAAGTGCTACCCACATGAAAATCATTATAGGGAGTGGCGATGCATTGGCATACCACGCCTCCCATACCGATGAGCACACTCCGCAATGTGAGTCCAGTATGAGCAGGATAAGGGGGTTGTGGGAGATTCTGAGCAGTGGCGGGAGATGTCATAGGAGGTCTTAAGCATCAGAATCAATGTGTGGACAGACTTTGTTGCTTTCTTTAGTAAGCCGCATGAGAAACCGTAGTGCCTCGTTCACGGAAGCCGCGTCTGGAAATGCTTCAGCAACATCAGGTTCTAATTGGATGGCCGATCCACCAAATTGCTTCCGTTCAGGTCCCATTTTTCTCACTCGCAAACTCTTCAAGTCGTACTCTGGTCGCAGTTCGTCTTGGATTGTTGTTTTATCTTTCTTCATACGTTTCTCTCTCCTTGCGTGTTGCTTTTCTGGCACTAATTAAGCGAATTACATTGCCGCGTTCGGTATATGATATGACTAATAGGCTGTTTTGCATTGATTGTCCAATGATAATATACCTATATTCATCATAAGAATGGTCTGGATCATAAAAATCAATATAAAGGGGATCATCAAAAGCCGTTCGCGCTTCGTCAAATGACACTCCATGTTTTGACAGATTAGATGCTGCTTTGTTTTTATCCCACTCAAACTCCATTAAAATTAGTTCCGTAAATCAAATACTGTTTTCACTGTAGCAGTTTTACCTGTATTCAAGGCGGTCTGGATAGCGCGTTTATAGTCTCGCAGCGGGAAAAGCGTGCTTACCAGTGGTCGCAGATGGCTTTCCATCTTTTGAAGGAGACGCATACCGAGTGTGAAGGTATGGATCTGTTCATTGTTGTGGGTTTCGAGTCCATACGCATAGGCACCCGTTACGCGCAACTGCTTATACCAAATCGAAGTCCAGTCAACGTTTTTGGGTATCCCCGGCATACCGACCAAGATGACATCGCCACCTGCTCGGGTAAAACGGAGCGCGTCGTCTATTGTGACGCTGGAGCCGATGCAGTCGAAGGTAACGTCCACACCACCGAGTAATACCTGTTGTCCCAACTCCGGTTGATATGATTCCGCACCCGTTAGCTCAGAGAACGCCGCATATCGATCGCTGTTCGGTGATAGCACATCATCTGCGCCGAGTTCGCGCGCTAATTGCTGTTGATGCGGATGTTTGGCGAAGATGATGATTCGGTTTCGATGTCCGAGTACCCGAAGTGCCGCAACAGTGAGCAATCCGATAGTACCACCACCGATGACGCAGATAGTTGCTGTCCTGTTAGGCGAAAAATTCAGCACGCCGTGCAATGCGCAGGCGAAAGGTTCGAGGAGCACCGCGGCTTCGTCCGAGATAGCGTCAGGGACGAGATGTAATTGCGACTGATGTGCGAGAACGTATTGACTCCATCCGCCACCTGTATCGCGGCAATAACCCGTTTGAACCCCCTCAGAGATGTCTCCTTTTGTGATGTTTTCGCAGTTCGCAAAGCGTTGGTTTCGGCATTGATAACACGGGGGCGAGATCCCTCTCACTGGACACGACAACGCCGGTTCAATCACCACCCGTGTGCCGACAGGAAAACCTTCCACCCCATCGCCTATCTCTGCAACCTCACCGACAATTTCGTGCCCTAATACGAAAGGCGTTGACGTGAACGGTGAAAAGTAGGGACTCCCTTTCGCAGTAATTGTCGCCAAATCGGAGCCACAAATACCGCTGAGTCGGGTTTTGACTTTGACCCATTCAGGTGTTGGCAGTTGTGGCTCCGGAATATCAACGAGGCGTGTGCAAGAGAATGGAGACGTATAAAGGCTTCGCCATCGTTTCCCAAGGTAGCGCATCGCCAGATAACGCGGGATGCTTTTGGTATATTGAATCGCTTCCACTATGCTATTCCCAAAGAAATCACGAATTTACGCGTAGGTTGGGTTGAACGGGAATTTATTAAAAGTTGAGTAAGGGAAATGACCTTCAAAGTTCATCAGAAACCTGAGGGCACCAAAGAACGAGTGAAACCCAACACATCATCACACTTATAGTTTTGGGATGTTGGGTTTCGCTTGACCTACACGAGCAGATTATCCAAAAGCGAAGTTCCCAGTATGGACGAGATATATCCTTATCTTTTACCGCTCAACCCAACCTACTAAGTCGCTTCGGACTGATAATACTCCGTCAGAATTTCCGCGACTTCGGGTCGTGAAATTTCTGGTGGGAGTGGTTCACCAGCGGCGAGCATCTCACGCAATTTTGTCCCAGAGATCTCGAAATAATCGTCTGCATCGTCCGGGTAGTCGCGCATCATGATGATTTTATTGCGCTTTTTGCTCCATACGGTGAAATCACCACGGAAGATACCGATTTCGAGTGCGTCTTCAGGGATTGTGTCGAAAATCTCCTGTGCATCGAATGCGCCGTAGTAGTCGCCTGCGCCTGCGTGGTCGCGTCCGACGATGAAGTGCGATGCGCCGCAATTCTGACGGAAAACGGCGTGGAGCAGTGCCTCTCTCGGTCCAGCATAGAGCATATCGAACCCGTAACCCGTGATAGAGACGGTATTTTCGGGGAAATAGTGTTCCACCATCGTACGGATGCAAGCATCACGAACAGCAGCGGGAATGTCCCCAGGCTTTAGCTTACCGAGGAGCATATGAATGAGAATACCATCGGCATTGACTGCCTCTTGTGCGATTTTGCAGAGTCCCTCATGGGCACGGTGCATCGGATTCCGTGTCTGGAAAGCGACGACGGTGTTCCATCCGCGCGCAGCGATGTCTTCACGAATCTCAACAGCAGTACGGAACGTATCAGGGAAATCCTCGCGGAAGTAGGAGTAGTTCAGTACCTCGATCGGACCTGAAAGGACATTGTCTCCGACATTTGCAAAAGCCGGGACACCCGGGTGCTCAGGGTCAGTCGTTCCAAAGGTCTTTTCAATGAGGAGTTGTTTCTGTTCTGTTGAGAGTGTCTCGATTGCCGAAACCTTCATAACAGCAATCGGCGGATTGCCTTCAACGTTCGGATCGCGTAGCGCGATTCTGTCGGCATTCTTTACTGCATCCGTAAGCTGCTCCGATGGAACGATATTCATCACGGGGACGGGCCAGAAAAGTCCATTCGACAGTTTCATATCTGAGGCGACGCTTGTCGCTTCAGCGATGTTCATATACCCCGTGAGTGGTGTAAAGTACCCTGATGCCAGCATAACAGCTGATGCAGCGGCACCTGATGAAACAAGGACGGACGGAAGTTGTTCCGCTTCTTTGGTGAGTTCGGCACGTTGTGCATCATCCGAAACGTAAAGCGGGTTTAAGGTTTCGGCTCCATGTGGTTTAATCATTCAATCAATTCTCCTTTAAAAAAAACGATTGTAGGGGCGGGTCTTGTGCCTGCCCACATATTCTGCGTTATTTTGGTTGTATCTGTTCGACTGTACAGCCGTTCCAAATCCAAAAATGGTTTTTGTTGTTCCAGTCGTCTTCGTGACGCACACGGTCTTTCGGCGTAAAAATGACTTGAGTGAGGTAACCCTCCGTGACTTCGATTGTATAGGTATGTCGAAGGACTTCATCATCCGCTGATATTGTGAAGTCCTCAAGCACTTGGGTTCCATTTGCTAACAAATTAAGAGTATGTGTTCTATCTCCTGCTGTGCAGAACGTATTGGCTACCCGATAGTTTCCATTGGGCAGATCGAGTTTAAAGGCGGCATCTCTCTGGCTCCAAACGCCATCCTGCGCGAGTTTCGTCTCCCTTCTGTCGCCTCGATAGGCTTCGTGGGGTGAGCGTGTATGCCATCCGAATTGACCGCTCTCATATTCTGTATTCGGTCCAATAGCGTGATGGTCTAAAGCGGTTGCACTACCGTTGGGTTGCATGTCGAAACGAATTATCAAATTCCCTTCTTCTGTTTTGTTCCATAGTTCCAGTACGGGTCCAGCCGCTCGCTTTTTCCGATAGAGTTGAAGGTGTTTCGTCTCATGGATGATTTCGTAATTGGCGGTATATACCCGAAATTCAGGCGTATCCGGCGGATACCACGCCACCACGTAGTCTACAGGGGCTTTGTGGTACCACAGATCCAGATAATCGTCAGGAGCGTTCTCATCGTTGCGGTTGACCGGGAAGTAGTTGAAGGCGGCTTCGTAATTGGACAAATGTGCCACATCCTTTGCGTATACGCCATAGAGTGCCATGTGGTGAACAAAGGGTGTGACGTATTCAACCTTTCCTAACGCATCAGATTTATGCCAATCTTCACTTCGAATCTGGTATGTGGTATGCGGTTCGATAAGATGTGTGCCCGATACCAATTCCGCAATCTCTGGCGCGATTCGGGCATGATCGTACGCCGTCCTGCCAAAGTGGAGTAAGCTAAAAAAGACGAGGCACCCTGCGACAGCATAACGAGGGAATTTACCCATATTCGGGATCAGCCATGCCGCTAACATCGGCAGAATATAGATGTGAATCCTATCGTTAATCCAGCCTCCGGGTCCGTAACTCCAAGGTGCCCTAACGAACATATAAGTCAACAAAAACGCAATGAGCAGAAAAGCGTCCGTCCGTTTCACCCACTCCTTCCGATGAATTCGGTAACCGATGGAGAGGATAACGGCTATGCCTAACACGGCGAGGAAAAAATAATTCGCTGTAACATGCCAGTCGTCAAAGTAGACGATCGATTTAACACCCCAGAAGTATTCCCAAACCCATTCCATACCGCGATGGTTACCTTGTGTATGTTGTTTTACACT
This sequence comes from Candidatus Poribacteria bacterium, assembly GCA_965208635.1. Lineage (GTDB taxonomy): Bacteria > Poribacteria > WGA-4E > WGA-4E > WGA-3G > WGA-3G. Next base: position 139,720 of record OZ242349.1, on the reverse strand, counting down.
CTGTAGGTAATAGTCCATCAACACAAAATACATCGGCACCATGTAGAGAAAAAAGCGAAAGACAGGCTTCAAACTGACAGCAAATTTTTGCAACAAGGTCGTGAACCCTTCACCACGCGTTCGCCACGCTGCAGCCACTGCCGGGGCACCTGACAGACAGCCGCCTGCGACAGAGATACCCAGCACGACGAGACCATAGGAGGCGATATGCGACAGATACGTAAGGAGTAGCAGGACGTAAAGCCAAACCAGACGCTGGACTTGCATGTCGTCCTTGTGCTTCCACCAGAACCCGAAACTGAAGAAGAAGAACGAGATGCTCAGTTGGAAGTTGTAAAACCCCATGTAGAGGAGGTAGTTGAGGGTGAAAGGGAAACCGAGCCAGGCATACACAGGGAGTTTCCCATTCTCGTCTTTGTGGACAGCGTTAAAGAAGTAGAGGAAAGCGAACGGAACCATGCCTATCGCGATGGTAAGAAAGACCTTCTCGGCGATGACGGGTGGGAACACGTAGAGGAAGGCTAACAAAAAAATGTGGGACAGCCAGTTCGGGAAGATCGTTATGTTCAGTTCCCATGCGTTCCGCATCTGATAGTTTTCGTGTTTCCCGTATTCCTTGAGCACCAAACCGTTGTAGACGTGGCTCGCCCCGTCTTGTGAGGGAAAATAGGCAAAGATCCAGAGCGGGAGAATATGTAGTAACAGTAGCACCACAAATAGATGTTTCCACGACAAATTTCTCCAGTTGAACATGTTTTCCCTCCGATTACAGGGATACTGCCTAAGCTTGTAGGTTCTCTCTAAAGTAGAGGCAGTGCTCCGTCAACGGACACCGCTCACATAACGGCTTTCGAGCGTCACAGATTCTTCTACCAAAGTAAATCAGGTTTATATGGAACGGATATGCCTTATTCTTCGGTACAATTGGGGGTAACAGTTGATGTGCCTTCTCTGCACTGCAATTCGGTGGAATCAGTCCGAGGCGTTTGGAAATTCGCAGGATGTGCGTGTCAACTGGGAAGACCTCCCGACAACACGCGAAGGAGAGGGTAACGGATGCTGTTTTGATACCGATACCTTTGTGTTGACATAAGAATTCTAACGCTTCCTCCGTTTCTAGGTCGTGCATGAACTCCAATGAGAGCTCGCCATGTTCAGTTTTGAGCCAAGTGAGGAAGTTTTTGATAGTCCGGCTTTTCTGTTCTCCGAGTCCAACAATCCGTATCGCTGCCTCTATCGCTTTGACATCGGCGTTCAGCACATCCTCCCACGTTGGAAACCGATCTTTCAGCACGGCATAACCTTTATCGCGGCTAACATCTGTCGTATTTTGTGACAGGATCGTTAGGATGAGGCATTCTAACACATCTCCTGCGCCTTCGCGGGTCGGTATACCGAATAGATTTTCCAGTGCTTCTGATATAATTTTCGCTTTCTGCTCTAATTCCACTCGTTTTCTTCCAAGATATTGCGTTTTTAACATTATACCATAAACAGAAAAAATAGCAACGCCTTTTTACAAATGGTTAGGGTCATTTAGTCCTTCCGTAGAAGGGCACTCCGATTCCTTAAAAGGAGTAGGCACACTCCGGGTGCCGTTACGATTTTTGCTGACGACTGACTCCTGCTATCTTCTGTAGGAGCGAGTTTTACTCGCGGTCCTCCTGTTCGTAGTCGTGCGATTCATCGCACGTCAATTATCGACCGCCGGCTGCTGATCGCTGGCTGCCGACAGCCGACAGCCACTAAAATAGAAAACGGTACATCGGTTTATCGAGTGTAACAGCGAGGAGACTCCAGAACGAACCGATCACGAACTCGCCGAGCACAATGCCGAGGAAAAACGGAACCGCTTTCCGATGCAAGTGGAGTCCACCGTATTTCAGCACAAGCCATTTCAGCAGCCATCCAATGAAGATTGAACCCACCATCGGGTTGATCGCCCAACTTCCAGAGATCGCATAACCGACAGGGTGCAAGTTCCACCAGATGAATCGCATCCGCATTGCGGCGAGAAGTAGCGTTAGGACGAAACCGAACGATGCGAAACCGATCGCAGGCACATCCGGCGGCGCGGCGTAGGTGAGCCACGTCTCTAACCGATTAAAGGATTCTCTGCCAAAACTTGAAAAACCGCCCTCCGAATAATACATGGACAGATATGCCCAGAATGAACCGAGCGCACCCAACGCAGAAGCCAGCATCATGAGAAGCGCAAAACGTCGCAGTGGAATGTTAGCACCCTCAGCCAGTTTGAAGCCCTCCAGTTGATGTGGCATAGCGTGTGAACGGTGTGCGCGGTTCAAGCAATAGAGATAAGCGAACCCTGTTAAATTCACCGCACCCAACCGACGGATACCTAACAAGCGCGGCAACATTTCATCGGGTCCAATGAAGTGTAAGTCATGCACTGGCGAACCGAGTTCCGCCCGCAAACGTGTGATCGCCATGGCAATTGCGAACCAAATGGCGAAGTAGACGATGATTATCCAAAAACTCATGCCCATCTTCAGACAAAATCCGATAATGAATCCCGATGCGGCGAGGAATCCGAGGACGATCAGGCGATATGAAATTGGTTCGTCTGCCTTCGGGGACACGAGTTGGCGTGCGATTCCCATCAGATAGCGTCGACTCATCCAGATAGCCACGACACACAGTCCGAGATATGCGCCGTGCGATTGCTCGGCTTCGTAAGGAAACCGCGGCAGTCCTCGCCATCCAGCGATAACACCTAACAACCGTTCCGCTCGCCAGATTAACCAAAATGCCCAACAGGAGAAGGAGAGATCCAGTGGTATAAAGAACGCAAGCCCCACACCGAATGGAAATACACCCAGTGGACTCCAACCGATACCGCTCCACGGACGTTCTGTGAAAATCTTTCGCAGATCGTATAATTTCCCGCCGAGACTCGGAACGGCAGGGAACAGGAAGTTTAACCCGTTGATAATATCAATTGTGACCCCAATCGAAAGTCCAAGCCACATCCACGGCGAACGGAAGAAACTACGGGTGCGAGTCGTCATCTCAAAGGGGAGTTGGATGATGGGGTAACTGAGTCGCTCTGATTCCACCCACTGCTTCCGAAAAATCAGGCTCAGGCAGAGCATTACGAGATGAATGGCAACCAAGAAAAGCGTCCACCACAAGATCGCGGGGAGCCATGCTGTCAAGTAACGCGATTCATAGATACTCGCGAACCCGTGGTAATATCCCTCAAGCACACGTTTATTGCTGACAGCCAACCATTGCGGGATATGCAGGTGGAATAGGTTTGCCCAGTCGTTCTCTGGGGTCGCGAACCAGTGCGCATGCCCGATAATCGGCATGAGCACGAGAAAGCGATCTACGCCTGCAAGTCCTGCCCCTACTGAAATGCAAGTGTAGATGACGAGCAATTCAGCGCGGTTAAGCACGAGTGCGTGGTGCAAGCGACGCAAAAGGATTCCGATACCCAGTAGGATTAAAATGGTGATAACGGCGTTGTAGAAAAGCGAGACCTGCGTCGGACTGCCGCCGCCACGGATAATCGAGGCGGACACCCACCAACAGTTGGCAGGCACTAACACGCAGATGAGGAAAATAGTGAATGGTCGAATTCTGAGATCTTTGGTTGGAACGGTGTTCACCCTCTTTCAAAAAATAACTCTAATATTTTACATCATTTCTTGCCTGCAGGCAACCTTTTTTACGGATGCTGCCAGAGACATGCAGTTCTCTTGTAGGAGGGAACCTCGATTCCCGGCTCTGACTCTTCTGTACCGCAAACTTTCCAGTTTGCGTCCTCAACCCGCCTCTTTACTGACTGTTGACCGCTGTCTTGTAGGAGCACCCTCCCGGTCGCGATGCTCCACAGAAATAATCAGAAAACCGAAAACTGAATAGTTCTGAATTACTCGCAATTAGATTGTCTACCGAAACGAGGTGTGATATAATCAAAGGGTTGGGAAAATTCACTGGACGCTTGAGAAACCGCTGACAGAAGTTTTTCTGTCGTAACAAAGATCTCAAAAAACCGATGCCTCTAAGCAAACGGAAAAAAATTACTCTCATTAGCCTAATCGTTCTTATTGGGGTTATCATTTTGCTATCTATTATCTATCACCGGACCGCGCTGTGGGAACCGGAACAACATCTTATCACGCTTCTCCCGAAATCTCCAATCTGCTACTTAACGCTCAAAGAATTGAAAGGCTTGGTAGAAACCTTCAATCGTAGCGAGCTCGGAAAACAGACGGCTAAAATGCCGATTCTCGCTGAGATTCAAAAGCAGCGGTGGTGGAAGCAACTCGTCTATCAGAAGCAGCTCTGGGAATACGAGATGGGTGGCGTACTTGATTTGAAGACGGTCACCGGATATTTTGGCGAGGAAGCCATTCTTGCGTTTTATCGACGTGAAGGAGAGATCTCATTTCTGATCATCTCCGCAGTCGGAGCGCAGGAGAAATTGAGCATTGAAGCGATGACGGCAACGGAGGCGATCAACCCAAAGTATGAACGGATTCAAACCGATTACAACGGGTTCACGATTAACACCATCATAGGGTATCCACGCAATTTCAGTTATACCTTCATCGGGAAGGTTGGCATCTTAAGCCTTGACCCGTTGTTATTAGCGGAGACACTGGACCTCTATACAGGGCTGTCTGGCACAAAAACTGACCCAAAAAGACAAGGATTTCTCGCTGCGCATCCCATGGCGGTGGAGATACAGGACGATTATCAACAGGACAAAAGCACTGGATATATAGATTTGCAACAGTTCGTTCCGTTGTTGGATAATATGAGTTCCGATGTACTGGTTAAACAAATTTTGGGGTGGTTTGGGAATTCAGGGACTTGGACGTTTAGCAACCGATATGAAGACGGTGTGATTGTGTCACGGCATCGATTCCGAAACGATATTGGCAACAATCCTTTGAATCTTCCAACTGTGGATAACTCGAAACCGTTCCCCGCTTTTCCCGAACGCACTGCCTTTGTCGCTTCACTTCCCGTTCCGAATCTGATGCGCGAGTTTTTTGGTGATATAGACCTCTCCCACATTCTGGGATCGGATTTAACTGTCTTGTTAGTTGCGCCTGATCCGGGTGAAGTATCCGTCGTCCCTTCCTTGGTTTTGCTGGCGCATGCGAAGGCTCCCGATGCATTAAACGCGGTTTTGGGGATTGTGAAGGAGGGAAAACCCACGATTGCTGGTAAACCCCTCGAATTCCTTGAATCGAAGGAGTACAAAGGCATCACGCTACAGCCTGTGCAGCTCCGTCTCAATTTTCTATTAGGGGTTACGGGTGGATATGCTATCGTTAACGATTATTTGGTTTTGGGCACAACATTAGCCGGATTGAAGTCTGTAATTGATACAACTACAGGGGACACGCCTGTCTTGGAGGATATAGCGTTCTCCGCAGATACTTATGGTGTTCAGGCTTTCATTCAACCGGAGCTGTTTGTGCCAGAGTTAAAGCGTTTCCTTCCGATCATAACGGTGCTCATTTCTCTTTCAGGACAGAAAATGGACACGACGGTGAAGCGACGCCTCACAGAGAACCTCTTTCCACTGGAATCCCTCGGTCCGATTTCTGCTGAAATGAATTTTGATGAAAAGGGTATGAATACGGAGGTTCGGATCGTTTTGGAGAAGTAATTCGCTATAGCATAAACTGTGAGTTTGTGCCATTTCAAAAGAGATACAGGAATTTTGAGATAATGGTAGACTTTTACACAATTGAAAAGCAGGGCGGGCGTTGGTGGTTTATCACACCTGATGGCGCACGGTTCTGGTCCATCGGCATGAACCATATCGACTCGGCGGCATTGCGGTATACGGAGTCGGACGGCGTGTGGGAACGTGAGTTCGGTAACAGCCAAGAACAGTGGCTACGCGCAGTCGCCGGTGATCTGCGTGACTGGGGTTTTAACACGATTGGCTGGACCCAGGAAGTCGTAATTATCACCCAAGGCTACCACCGCCATTCACGACCTTTCACCTATGAGGAATACCAATGGGCGGATATGCCTTACTGCCACCTACTCCCTTTCACCGAGGCACATCAGTGGCAGGTTGAGGTCCGTATGCCCGACCTAATGCGCTCCGACTTCGAGGAGTGGTGCGACTACGTCGCCCGCGATGCGTGCGTACGCTTGCGCGACGATCCCAAGCTTATCGGTTATTTCTACTGCGACTGTCCTCAGTGGGTGCATACCTCGCCTGACACGAAGTGGCGTGGGTCGTTAGTCGATCCAGACCTACTCGCCTCGGAGTCAGGATGCCGCGAACTCTCTGCTATTGCTGAACGCTACTACAGGATCACGCATGACGCTATCCGCCGCTACGACCCGAACCACCTAATTCTGGGTGATCGATGGGAGGCAAACGCCGTGCTGCCCGAGGAGGTGGTCCGTGCCGCACTGCCCTACGTTGATGTGCTCAGTTTTCAATGTTTTGGAACAGTGAAAAATATCGCCACGAAGATGCAGCACTGGGCGGGCTTTGCAGACCGACCTATTCTGCTGGCTGACGCGGCGGGACATATACGCGCCCACAGCGACACCAGTTGGCCCCCGACGGCAGACCGCTTGCACGATACAGACCACTATCGCCAGGTGATGGACGCGCTCTGGGATATCCCACAATGCGTTGGATACCACCTATGTGGAGCATATCTTAGGAATAACGCACGCAAGTGCGGATTTCGCGACCGGGCAAACAATCAGATTAACGAGACGGTGGCTGGTATTCGCGCCGTCAACACCGAAATGCAGCGGAGACAAAACCCATGACTTCGCGGTATGTTGACGTGACATTTGCTGATTTGTGTGGTATCGTAATAAAAGCGAACATTAGAAAAGTAGATTCGCTGTAGCATAAACTGTATGAAGTTTGAATAAATATTTCAGTGATTCTCTATTTTCCCAGACACGGTAGGTGCGGTTTCCCAACCGCACCGGTCTTAGGCATAAACCTTACGTCTTTCCAATCCTTCTTGAGTCCTGTAAGGACGTTATGTTTATAGAACGGTGGTGAAGGGAACGCTTGAGCCCTGTAAGGGCGGCATTTATAAATGTCCTTCAAAATGACGCGAAAAATCCTAAATTGACATCTATAGAATTGCTTATATTGAACCCAAAAGTAAATTCACAACACATACTCACAGATTGGATAGTTTGGTATATGGAAACAAAAATTGGAATTGGTGTAATCAGTTTCGCACATGGGCACGCCAACGCATACTGTAGCCAGATGCAGACGTTTGACGACGTTGAACTCGTTGCGTGTTGGGACGATAACGTTGAACGCGGAGAAACCGCCGCAACGCAATACGGCATGCGTTACTCACCGCACCTCGAAGATGTTGTCAACCACCCGGATATTCACGCCGTTATCGTGACGTGTGAGACGAATCGGCACGCCGAGATGGTAGTGGCAGCAGCGTCGGCGGGAAAGGATATTCTCTGCCAAAAACCGATGGCACTCACGTTGGAAGATTGCGATCGCATCGCCGTAGGCGTCGAGAAAACGGGTGTGAAATTTATGATGGGCCATCAGATGCGGCGCGATCCAGCAAACATCGCGATGAAAGAACTCATTGATAACGGGGTTCTGGGTAAAATTGGTGTGCTACGTCGCCGGCACTGTATCAATGCCCTGTTTAGCGAAGCCTTCGTGATGGGACCCAGCCGTTGGCACATCGATCCAGAAAAGAACATGGGAATGTTCATGGACGATGCCTCTCACGCAACCGATTTTATCCATTGGATGCTCGGCAAACCGACGAGCGTCATCGCCGAAATTGATAACATTTTGACGGATGTCGCGCCTGATGACACCGGGTTGGCTGTCTATCGGTTTGCGGGTGGCGAGATGGCGATTCTGCTCAACACATCTGTGACACTCGCTGGTGAAAATACGACCGAAATTTATGGCGATGAAGGCGTGGTCATTCAGAACTATGGAGATGCACCGTCGTGCAATATCCCGCGTCCTACAGATGCTGTTGCACTGAAGTTGTATACGCGAGATGAACCCTCATGGAGAGATTTAGGTATCCCAATTCCAGATAGTCACGGAGAACGGATTGGCGGTGTACCTCGACCGTTTATCGATTGCCTCAAGAGCGGGACGGAACCTGATGTCACTGTGGAAGATGGACGGGTCGCAGTAGAGATGATTTTAGGGGCATATCGTTCCGCGCAGGAGGGACGACGCGTTACATTTCCCTTGTAGGACTTACGCAGGCTGCTCTTTTGTAGCACAAACTGTATGAGGTTTCACTAAATATTTCGGTAATCGACGGGCAATGAATTGCCCTACTACAAACGGCCTTGCTCGTAGTAGTGCGATTTATCGCACGTTCAGAAATTACCGATTTAAATAATTAAACTTCATTTAGTTTGTGTCAGGAGACTGTCTATCCTTTTTAGAGAATTTCCATCTAACAGAATGTGCTACAGTCAAAATTGCGTAAGTCCTGCGTCATAAAAAATGTGGCGTTTACTGCCTATTATCATTACGGGCTGTTGCGCCGCATGATGCTCAGAATCTGACCTGTCATGCCACTATCAGGCGGTTGTGCCGCGAGGAACAGTGCCGATGCGACAACCTGTTCCGGCTCTTTCCACGGATCACTTTGTGCCCTGAAGGTTCCCGAATCCTCCCAAGCAGGTTTTGAGAGTTCGGTTTTCACGGGACCGGGAATAAGTACGTTCGCGATGATACCGTCTTCCCAGACCTCTTCAGCGATCGCTTGTGTCAACCCATGCAACGCCGCTTTTGAAGCACAATAGACACTGAGGTTCGCATGTCCGACCTGTCCCATACCGGAGCCGACGTTAATAATATTTCCGCTCCCCTGCTGTTTCATGATTGGTAATACGGCGCGACAACAACGCACAACACCCATAACATTGATCTGCCACCCCTGTTCCCATTCTTCATCGGTGCTATCCAGAAACAGACCCCTTGGATTGATGCCAGCGTTGTTGACGAGGATATCTATCCGTCCGAACCGATCTACAGTTTTCTGAACGAGGTTCTCCACTTCCATCTGGATACGTAAGTCGGTTGGCACGGTGAGAACTTCCCCACCTTGATCGGTTATTTCTGTGGCGACTTTGTCAAGTTGTTCGGTGCTTCGCGCAGCGATGACAATCCGTACGCCTTCAGCGGCGTAGGCGATAGCGATGGCTCTACCGATGCCGCGTCCACCTCCGGTGATAATAGCGACTTTATCTTTAAGTTGCATGATTGATTCCTTCTGTCGATTCTTCAACCCCGTAGGGGCGGCATCTCTGTAGATTAGTTTGAACGCTGCCACATATTCATAAGTCGGGCGAGTTGTCCTTGACTTGCCTTGATTTTTCGTTCTAAATCTTTGGCGAGGATCGTAAGCAGATCTGTTCCTACCTGTTTGGCGTTTTCTACCTGTTGCTTCAGTTGATAGGTGCGTCCCGTCTTGAGTCGGTTTATCTCAAACCGCAATTGGCTCGCGGCTCGGTTAAGCCTTCGCAGTTCAGTATGGAGTGCTCTTCGTTTCTCTGTGGCTGTTTTTTCAGGGACATCTGGTTCTGTTTCGCCGAGGCTTAACCGCTCTAAGGTCTCAAGGTCATGTTCGTTATAGGCTCGGTTAATGAGCGGCATAAGTTGGTCTCGCCGTTCCTCCTCTTTGGCATCTATAGCCTTGTCTGGATGATACCGTTTGGCGAGTTTGCGATAGAGGTTTTGTAGGTGCTTGGCTTTGGTGTCGGGAAGTTTCTCCTCTTGAGGCGTTGGTTCTGATTCATTGACCGCTTCGTATGCGTCAACCCGCGCGCGACTCGCCCTGAAACACGACTCCACCCGTGCTTCTATCTCTTCTTCATTCACTCCTTCGCGGCGCAGTTGTAGACGGAGACGATACTCCTTCGTTTCGAGTTCAACTTTATCAAGTTTGAGATAGTATCGGCTGATATGTGCGTTGTAGCGTCGCTCAAATACGTCGACTTCTGACTTGAGCGTTTCGATTGCTATTGTGAGCTCTTCCACCTGCCTCTGTTTCGCTTCGATAGCCTCTAAGAGTCGGACTGTATCCTTTTCACCGGCGGTATTGACGTGGATTAAGGCGGCAGGTTTCATTATGGATACCCTAAAGAGTGATAAAATCAGTTCTGTAAACTGGGCGTGCTTTGAAGGTGTTCAGACTCACGAAAATTGAGACCGATGCGCGGCGGGAAACCGCGCCTGCAAGTCTGTTTGGAAGCTACTTTTTCCGGTAGGTAATACGTCCCCTTGTGAGATCGTAAGGAGAGAGTTCTACAGTCACCTTATCACCCGGCAAAATTTTGATGAAGAATTTTCGCATTCTACCGGAGATATGTGCGAGAATCTGATGCTTATTTTCCAATTCCACACGGAACATCGCGTTGGGTAAAGGTTCCACAACCGTGCCTTCAACCTCTATTTTATCGTTTTTAGAGGGAGTTTGCTCTTCGCCTTCGGCTTGGGGCTCCGTATCCACGTTAACATCGGCATCTCGTCGTTTTTTAGGTTTCGACTTCTTACGCCTGTTAGGCTGCCGCGTCTGCGGTCTTCTTGAATTTCCTGAAGGTCTGCGATTCACAGTATAAATCTCCTTTTTGTGGACTGTTAGCGTCCACTATTGTTCGTCATTGAGACTAAAACGCTTCCCCGCTTCAACGACAAGCTCTCGAAAGTAATACGTAGCGAGTTCCAATTGCGTTTCGGCATCCGCTTTGTCCGTGCTTGTTGAAACAAGGTCGACGGGCATCGTATCTCCGTCCGTGTTGCGAAGGGAGACGTATGCCTTTAGATAAACATCTGGGTAGCGTTCCATCACTTTCTGCATCAGTGGTGAAACTTCGGCTTCAAACATATTGACATGAACCCGCGCCGTTGTGATTTCTGCGCGGTAACGTTCTGCGATTAAGGGTTGAATATGCGTTTCAAAAACTGCCTTCATTTCGCGAGGTGGACCCGGCATCATCATGATTGTGGAAGACTTGTGTGCCACACTGACACACGGAGCCCATCCTGCGGGGTTCTGCAAAACGATAGCCGTTTCCGGGACAGTCGCCATTTTCATCAGGGCTTCGCTAACGACATCGTTCTCTGGCATCTCACGCCGTTTCCGATATTCAGCGACAGTTTCTTCGCTCACGACGGGTTTCGTGCCGATCAGGGAAGCGACAACTTCAACGGTCATATCGTCGGGTGTGGGTCCGAGTCCGCCTGTTGTGAGGATCAGCGATGTTTCCCGTTCTATTGCCGAATCCAACGCCGCGGACATCTCCTCGCGGTTATCGCGTAGCATTGTGACTCGCCGGAGTTCACCACCGATCTGAAGGATTTGCTGGGCAATCCAGTGTGCATTGGTGTCCTGAATCTGTCCGAGAACTAACTCTGTGCCGATCGAAAACAGTTCAATTGCCACGCTATTCTCCTTATTTATAGGACCCGTTTGAGAAACTCGAACGCACCGACACCGTGGAAACTATGCCCTGCCTCGAATACCTCAAGTCCTAATTTGTCTTCCGCATTGAAAAGTTTGTAAATGGCTTGTGCCTCATTAACCGCAAAGCGAGTGGCTTCAATCGGGAAGATCGTATCTTCTGTACCGGACTCAACGAACATCGCGCGCGGTGCAATCAACCCCGCAATGTCGTACATCTCAGCATATTGTAGCACATTCGGTATATAGTTGTCTATACAATGGCTGAGACTCAAGATACTGTCCCGGAACGTGTTGAAGTAACCGCTCACAACCGCCGCCTTGACGCGCTCGTCAATTGCGGAAGTGAAGAAGGTGGTCGTGCCGCCGCCAGAAATGCCCATCACGCCGAGACGGTTCGTATCAACCTCTGGACGGGTTTCCAGATAGTCAAAGGCGCGTATCGCATCGTAGACCCGCCAACCTACCATTGTGTGACCTAAGAGTAGCGCGGCACCCGCACTCGGTTGACACGAGGAGTTCCCACCACCCTTCTGATGCGCAATAGGATCCCGTCGGTGACCAAACCCGAACTGTTCAATGGCGAGCACGGTGTACCCGTTTGCCACACATTGGAGCGCAAAGTCGTTCTGATACCCGCCATATTCTGCGCGCATGGTACCATCTTCCTCAATGCCGACGATGTCATCTACACCGCGCCCGTGCCCCGCTAAACAGAGAATCGTCGGCTTCGGGGTCGAACTGTCGAGAGGCTTCGGGGAAAGGAAGTATCCGAAGATATTAGCATGTGGACGACTCTGAAACTGCACTGTCTCGCGGAAATAGGTGGGAAATTCACAAGAATCCAGAACTTGCGGTTCTAGATCGCAGGGCTCCTGCGCGAAACCACCAACTAATTCGATAAGTTTTGCCCGTAGTTCGTGTTGCCAGGCTTCCGCTTCTGCAATACTCGTCGCCTGAAAGGCAAGTTGACGTGGTGTCTCCGCATATAACTGATGCGAAAACGCTAATGTGTCTCGTTCCTGTTCATAGTACATAATCTCACCTTAAAAGATATTCCGTTTGGGACGTTTGCACCATTATTCGTTCAACAGGTTTAAAACGAACCCCGTTGCCATCTTCGGATAAAAGTAAGTGGATTTCTGTGGCATTGTTGATCCTGCCATAGCCACATCTAAGACTTGTTCAACGGGTGTCGGATTCATCAGGAGTGCGACGCGGCCTGCTCCTTCTTTCACGTGGGCAACAGCATCATCTGTGTATGCGGTGTAACTGATGTGTTCCGCCAGTGTTTCAATCTGAAATAGATTCTTGATGAGGGTTTCTTGAACAAGTGTTACATCCAATTGTTTAGGTGTAGTTGAATGTGGAATCAACAGACGGTAGGTATCGTCCGCAGTGTACATGCCAACTGCAGTAGACTTCCCTTTCAGTGAATCCAATTTTGCCATGAGGTTTGCTTGTGTGTCGATTTCATGCACTTCAAACGGCTCTGGCAGTTTAGCGATAGCGTGTGCGATCCGATCTGCGCTGAGATGCGACAAGAGCCGATGAATCGCTAAAACCGCTAACCCGGGTGATTCCATCCTGACGAGGTGCACCATCATATAGTCGTAACCACTGGATGCACTATTGGAGGTCTTCTGAGCCATTTCGTCTCGAAAGGCAAGCGCGGTTTCATAACGGTGATGTCCATCAGCGATTAGGAGCGGTTTTGTGGAAAAGAGGGATTGAATCTCACGATTGCGTTCTGTGTCGTCTAAGCACCAGAGTTGGTGTGTGCTTCCAAAGGTCTCAGGACAGTCGATCTGGGGCTGATTTTTTTCCGCGAAACTATCCATTATCTGTTCGATATCGCCAGCGGAATCCGCATAGAGGAGGAAGATCGGGCTAAGATTCGCGTGGCATTCCCGCATGAGATTGAGTCGATCCGCCTTCGGTCCGGCGTGTGTTTTTTCGTGCGGTAGAATTACCCGATTTTCAAAAGGTTCCAGTTTCACGAGTGCTATTAAGGCGCGACGCGTATAATTTTTTCCGTCAGGGGCATCAAAGGATTGGTCATAGATGTAATAGCGGGGGGTTGCATCTCGGACGAGCGTGCCCTCTGAAGTCCACTGGTTCATGCGTGCCGCTGCGCGTGTGTACTGATTTTCATCGTCGGTATCATTGGCTTGTGGTTGACTTAAGATTAGGCGGATAATATTGGCGGGGTGGCGTGCCTCTAAAGCGACCCCTTCATTGGGTTTGATGACATCGTAAGGGGGTGCTATGACGTTCTCAATTCTTTGCACTTTGGTCGCGTTGTAGCGTAAACCTCGAAACGGAATAACTGTTGTTTCCATATTTTTAATTATACCTTGCGGCTTCTTCAGATTGATCTTCGGAGGAGCGTTATTCTCCATGTATTCGCTTAATTTTGACGAGCACTCGTTGGAAAGTGATGGCAGCCTGCAACAACGGCACAGGCAGTGGATCAGCAATAATCGTTATGGAACGTATCGCTTCAGTGAACGCCTTGCGAATTATTTAAAAATTAATCCCAGAGTCTTGTGCTGAAATAACGTTCGCCGAGGTCATTAAAGACAGTGACGATGATGCCTTCCTGAATTTCTTGTGCGACTTTATATGCGCCGTAGAGATAGCCACCGGAAGATTGTCCGACGAACCAGCCTCGTCGTGCGAGACGGCTGCACATTTCGTGTGCATCCTCAATTGTCGCAGGGATCCGGCAATCAATCACGGATTCATCCAGGATTTCTGGAACAATGTCATCTGGGTGTCCGAGAGGTTTGAGTCCTTCAATACCGGGGAACGCCTCTGGTGAAATGGAACAGACTTGGATGTCTGGGTTATAGTTTTTAAGCCGTCTGCCGACACCGGTGATAGTGCCACCAGTCCCTACACCTGCAACAAAGTGTGTGACTTTTCCGCCTGTTTGGTTCCAGATTTCGACACCCGTTGTTTCATAGTGGGCGCGCCAGTTGTTGTCGTTTTCGTATTGTGATTTGAAGAAATACCGCTCAGGATCCGCTTCATAACGCCGATCGACTTCTCGGAGTGCTTCATCGTAACCGAGAATAGCATCGGTATAAATAATATCCGCGCCGTGTGAATGGATACGTTTTTTGCGTTCTTCGCTGGCGTTGTCTGGAATCACAAGTTCGACTTGATAGCCGAGAGCGGCACCTATCATCGCGTAGGCGATCCCCGCATTGCCTGAGCTGGAGTCGAGAATAACCTTTTCTCGTGTCAGTTCCCCCGATGCAATTGCTTCGGTGAGCATCCTGAGAACCGGTCGGTCTTTGATCGAGCCTCCGGGATTGTAAGTTTCCACCTTCGCGTAGATGTCAACGTTCGGCAACTCGTTTGAAAAAAGATCTATTTTGGCGAGCGGGGTCTGTCCTATGATCTGAAGTAGTGGATAGTCTGAAAGATTCACCTTTCCAGGCTTTCGCTTGCTCATGTAGTGTTATTTATCCTACCTTTTTATTTTTGCGGCGATTGAAGATATTTTGAGTCGTTCGCACAATAAGCGTTCCATATAAACCTTCGCGGCATCTCCTGTTAAGTGTCCATTGAGAATAGGCTTAACTTCAAATTCGGCTAACCTCACGGTTGGATTAAGCCCGTGAAGCGGTGGCAGCCAATCCCGAAACGTATCGAAGAAAGCGCGTTGCGCAGCGCGACCATTCGTGTATGGGAAGTCCGCTGTACGCCGCCGAAACCGTTCCGGTCCTTTCGCGAGTGCCGCTACGTGGTGTTGTTGACAAAACTGACAGTATTTCTCTGACGCATAAGCGAGCGGGATATTCGCTGGGTAAAACCGGAAGGTCTGCTCTCGGTATTGTGTAAAGTGTTGAAGTTCGTCAAATTCAAAGATAAAGTGATACGGTTCAGGGAAATAGGCATCGGGAATCAGGTAACCGTCAGCTTTCGCTGTTGTGCTCTGCCAGTCGCCTTCTAATTCAGCATAGAGTGCCATCACAGCATCGTAATGCTCGCCGAAATCTTTGGGTCGTGGTTTATTACGAAGCCAGTCAAATTGGGTGCGGCGTTCTGCGGTTATTCCGAAAACCTCTTCTACCAGTGCGATGATACCAACTTCTAACCGCATGAAAATTCCTAAGGATTTCTATTTTTACAGACTAATACGACTTACGGATGTTGCTCTTTTGTAGCACAAACTGTATGAAGTTTAATTATTTAAATCGGTAATTCTAATTCACCCCCAGGCCCGGTAGGTGCGGTTTGCAACCGCACCGGATTTCACCAATAAATTACCGAATTATTTTTTTATTTTCATTTAGTTTGTGTCAGGGATGTTGGACTTTTTTCGGGGATACCATCTTAACTAATCGGACTTACGGATGTTGCTCTTTTGTAGCACAAACTGTTAGTTTGTGTCAGGATACCGTCTAACAAGGCGTGCTGCAGTCAAAACTGTGTAAATCCTGTTAATTTATATCAGTTTCAGACAGGTGCGATGTCGAGATCCTTCAGCGTCTCCCCATTCGTGGCGTTAATTAGACTCGCAAGATAGTCGCGATCACGTTGGAGTGCCTCCATTTTGTTATCACCATGGACAAACTCGACTTCTAAGTATCCATCGTATCCCGTTGTGCTCAGCGTTTCTACGATTCGGGTGTAATCTACTACACCGTCTGCGATTGGGCATCCTTTTCCGGTTTGGTCGAAATTTTGAGCATGGACATTTACGATATGTTCAGCGAGTTTTTCAGCGGCAGTGTGTGGTTCGTCGGCATCCGGACGTGCAAGAGGTTGATAATAGGTTTTCAGTGCAGGCACTCTGACCCCTTCAATCGCCTCCAAGATACTGGCGACGCTGTCGGTGAGGTGATTATTGTGCATTTCCAATCCGATCCGAATGCTGCGGAAATTTGCCCACTGTGCAAGGCTCACCAATCGAAAGAGAATCAGGCGTTTATCCGAGGGAGCGATGGATTTGGAAGGACCGCCACCAGACCAAATTCTGACGAGATCGGTGCCCAATTCATGCGCAATTTTGAAGGCTTCCTCGAAATGCTTCTGGTGTAGATCCATCAAAGGATCCACATAAGAGCCGAACGCTGATATCGCTAATCCCTTCCGGTGCGCCATGTCCCTAACGTTTTTGACGTAATTTTCGTCGTAATCCGCTGGTAGATGCGGCGGCTTTCCCCAAATTTCGATGCCGTGAAAGCCGTAATCCGCTGCTATATCAATGACCTCTTCCAACGGTTTTTCCTGAAAGGCGATGGTGCATAAACCTAATTTCATGGTATTTTCCCCTATTCCCTGTTTCTGTGCAAATTAGGATACCACAGGTACAAACGGATTGCAAGAAAAGTTTTACACAAATCTCGCCCGCTGGGGCTTGGGATTCTGCTCTATTTACTTCTTCTGTCCCGTCGCGATTTCCTACAAAAATAGATATAAAACCTAAAACTATGGTAAATTCTAATAATAAGTTTACATTCTGTAGGGGGTTTTTGCTTGGGTGTTTCTTCCCCTTGTCGGTGCCCGTAATCTCACTTGACACAGTTTAGCAAATCAGTTATACTTGTCAAGTGTTTTTTCAGATTGGAGAAACTATTAGATTCTGCTACGGGTCGTCAGAAGTAATGCAACGAAGTGTTAAATTTCTCACCGCAATTGGCTTTGTGTTCACTATGCTTTCGGGGTGTGCGACAGATAAGCAGAAACCGATTGAGTTAAGTATCTTCGCCGCTATCAGTTTGACGGACGCGCTTGGTGAGATTGGGACAGCGTTCACAGCAGAAAATGGGATTAAAATCTATTACAATTTCGCCGCGTCTACGACCTTACAACGCCAACTCGAAAAGGGGGCGACAGCCGATATCTTCATCTCTGCAAGTCCACGCCAAGTCGTTGCTTTGGAAACAAACGGCTTGATTGAAGCCGAGAGTCGCCAGGATTTACTAACCAATCGGTTAGTGCTTGTTTCTGATGATACCGAGGAGATTTCTGTAAAAACACTTACGAACCTTGCTATGCCTGAGATTTCGAGAATTGCGATTGGGCATCCAAATATAGTCCCCGCTGGCACTTACGCGAAAGAAGCCTTGACACACTTTGGATTATGGGAGACGCTGCATCCGAAATTGGTCTTCGGTACAGATGTCCGTGCCACGCTTGCGTATGTAACCGCCGGAAATGCGGATGTAGCGATTGTCTATAAAACTGATACAACGCTAACCCGACACATAAAAGTACTTTATCAGTTGCCAGCTGAAGCGTA
Source organism: Candidatus Poribacteria bacterium (assembly GCA_965208635.1). Classification (GTDB taxonomy): domain Bacteria; phylum Poribacteria; class WGA-4E; order WGA-4E; family WGA-3G; genus WGA-3G. The sequence continues at coordinate 122,011 of OZ242349.1, read as the reverse complement.
TACACCGATTATCTATCCGGCTGTTGTTATGAAGGATAGCCCGCAAAAGCAATTGGCGCGTAGATTTATGACGTATCTTCACTCTATGGAGAGCGGTGAAATTTTTGAAAAGCACGGATTTACCTTCTTAGTACTCAAATGAGAATTACCCCCGCCGAAGTTGCCGCCCTTACTTTATCTATAAAAGTTGCGTTGCTCAGTCTTGCTATAATGTTCCCACCAGGGCTATGGATCGGTTGGCTACTCGCAAAACGTACATTTCCGGGAAAGGCTTTCCTGAATACGCTGGTGATGTGTCCGCTGGTGCTACCGCCTATCGTCAGTGGATATTTACTCCTTATCCTATTGGGCAAACACGGGGTCATCGGTGGATTCATCTATCGAGCTTTCGGTATAGAGATCGTTTTTTCACAGTGGGCTGTTATTATTGCGGTCTCAATTATCTCGTTTCCACTGTTAGTACGTGGTATCGTGACAGGCATGGAGTCCGTGCCACTGGAACTTGAGAGTGCAGCGCGGACGCTTGGCGCATCGCCATTCAAGGTGTTTTGGACGATAACGTTCCCGCTTGCGTATCGCGGAATTATCGGTGGAACGATCCTCGGTTTCTCCAAAAGCCTTGGTGAATTTGGTGCCACAATCATGGTAGCAGGAAACATTCCCGGCAAAACCCAAACGATGGCGTTAGCAATTTTCAGTGCTGTCCATCTCGGAGAGGATGCCTCTGTTTATCGATTGGTGTTGATTTCCACGATTGTTGCCTTCATAGCACTCTGGTTAACAGAACGCTTTACGCTCCGGTAGGCACGCTTTTTAAAGGGGATCGAGGTTACACGCAAGTTCTATATTCATCGCGTAGGTTGGGTTGAGCGGTAAATACGCAAAGTCATCTTGTTTATACGGTAGGTGCCACTTTTCGATGGCTGATTCGGATAGATAAATATAGCAAAACCCAACATCTCCAATGCCTTTGATGTTATAATGTGTTGGGTTTCACTCGGTTTTGTGCCTTTCAAGGCTGTCGATGCACGTTGAAAATTATTTTGTGTATTGGATTTTAGTAGGACTCTCGTTCAACCCAACCTACGGACGACAAAAATGACAACTCGCGTTATATATAAGGGGAAATGGTATGAACTGGGGAATAATCATTTTCATTGGTGCTATTGCAGTTGTGCTACTCGTTTGGTATCTGTATCGACGCTCCCAAAATGATGCCGATGACAATACAGATGAACCTATAGATAATGCTGATGCTGAATATGAGGATCTGCTTTTGACAGGTCTAGTGCTCGAAGAAATCTATGATGACGATAATGACTCATCTGATGATCAGGATTCTGACGGCTATGATGATGGGTTCGACGGTGGTTATGACGATAGTAGTGGATTAGAGTAACCCAAGGTGCTGCTTTACTATAAGAATTCGCCTGGGAAATGTAACCCGTAATGAAATGGAGGGGTTTTTGCTTGGGGTTTTTGATAGGGTGTTTCCTCAATTTCCTCAATTTCCCCAGATATACGGAAAGGCACGTTAATGTTCAGAATCTGTCTCACCGAACCGCAAGGAATAATTAAAAAATGGCAGATAGTACCAAAATCAGACTCGATTTTCGCAAAAGCCTCGGTAGTTTCACCTTGGAAGTCAATTGCACACTGGAAACAAAGGTTTCGGCGTTTTTGGGTGTGTCTGGAAGTGGTAAAAGCACGCTTCTCAATTGTGTTAGTGGCACGCTTGCACCTGATGAAGGTGAGATTGCTTTTGGGGACGAGATACTTTACGCGTCTGCCGATGGCGTTAATCTACCACCTGAAAAGCGGCGGTTCGGCTATGTGTTTCAGGAGGGATACCTTTTTCCGCATCTCACGGTTGCACAGAACATCCGATATGGACAACCCAACCCACGAAAATCATCAGATGCGATAGATGTTCTTGAAATTTCCGAACTCCTTCAGCGGTATCCGAAAGAGCTCTCTGGTGGTCAACGTCAACGTGTTGCGATCGCGCGGGCACTCGCAATGCAGCCACGGATGCTCCTGATGGATGAGCCACTTGCTGCCCTCGATAGCGGACTCAAAGATCGAATTATACCGTATCTGCACCACGTTAAAGAAGCATTTGAGATACCGATCCTTTACGTTACCCACACCTTTTCCGAGGCGATGGCACTGGCTGACGAAGCGTTCCTAATCGCTGATGGCGAAATTATGGCGAGCGGCGAACCGCACCGGTTGTTAACTGCCCCCTCCGCGATGCCCATCGCACAATTGACCGGTGTCGAAAATATTCTATTCCTTCCTGTGACGGCTTCAGATAAGGCGCGCGGCTTAACCTCATTGGAAATGGGGAACCAATCCCTCATTATACCTTATATTGATGTTGAAGTCGGTGAGGTAGTTCCAGTCGCTATCCGCGCTGAGGACATTATCATCTCGCTTGAACCCAATGTCTCGCTGAGTGCGCGCAACGTATTACCCGGGAAAATTCAGTGCCTTGATGTCAAAAGTGAACGAACGTGGTTATCTATTCTCGTTGAATGGCATCACCTTGCGGTAAAGATTACGCACGAAGCGCGAGATCAGCTGCAATTGAAAGAAGGATTAGAGGTCTACTGCGTCATCAAGGCAAGTGCTATCAACCTCCTCTGGGATTGAGTTCTTTATCTATGGAGGTAGGTAGGTGCGGTTTGTAACCGCACCGGATCTGAACAGAAACCGCAGACACTCCAAAACTGCTCTTTAGCCTGTAGGTTTTATTTCTTTGGATGTCTCCTGCTCGCGGTTCTTTACTTCTGAAGCCGCTCCCAAAGCGCATCCACCTGTCTATGGAGTTCTTCAAGCGTCCCTTCGTTCTCTATAACAACATCCGCATACTTGACTTTCTCCGTAACTGGCATCTGTGAATCAATCCGTGCTTGAACCTCGGATTCAGTAAGCGGTCTTCCCTGTGCGACGCTACGTTCCAGTGTGCGTCGCAACTGCGTTTCCGATGATGCCGTCACGACGACAATCAGATCAACGGTGTCATAAGCACCCGCTTCAATGAGGAGCGGCGCATCCAGTAGTACAACACACGTCGGGTCTTCCGAGACGAGGTGACGTGCCTGTCCCCGGGAGCGTTCGATAATCAACGGATGCAGGATACTGTTCAATCGTTCACGGGCGGCTTTATCCTTAAAGACGATGGCTCCGAGTTTTTTTCGACTCACGTCCCCAGATGCATCGAGAATGTCCTGCCCGAAAACGTCAGTGAGTTCGCCAATAACGGGACTGTCTGCCTTGAGGAGTTGGTGTCCGATTTCGTCCGCATTGATCGGGATCGCACCCTTTTCTGCGAGGAGATCTGAGACAGTCGTCTTGCCGCAGGCAATCCCACCTGTAATCCCAACGATGGTGCCGCGTGTACGGTCTGTTGTTGCTGTTTCCATACTCTTGAGTGTATACCACACGTTGAAATTTGTCAATTTCCTCCCTTGTAGGAGGGATTTCCGAATCCCGACTCTGACTGAATTATAAGGGGTTCTTCTTGTGGGAGGGGTTTCCAACCCCGATTGTCCTGCTGGCGAGGTTTCTAACCTCGCCCTCTTAATAAACTTCTATTTCAATTGACACCCATAACCTCTTCTGCTACGATGTTAACCCACTACATCTATTTCATTCGGAAAGGGATGATTTCATGGGAAGATTAGAGGGTAAAGTCGCAATCGTAACGGGTGCTGGTAGAGGACATGCTGAGGCAGTCGCGAGACGCTTCGCAAAAGAGGGAGCCGCGGTTTCCATCTGTGATGTTCTCCCAGTCGGAGAGTTAGAGGCAAAGGTCGGTTCAGAAATTACAGCCGCGGGTGGAGATGTCATTTGCTTTGAGACCGATGTTTCGCAAGAAGCACCTGTCAATGAGATGGTCGCGGCAACCATTGAACAATTTGGCACCGTCGATATACTCGCCAACGTCGTCGGTATTGCGGGACCGACGAAGGATGTCTGGGACATGACTTTGGAAGAATGGAGACGCACACTTGAGGTCAACCTCGATTCCCTGTTTATCTGTTCTAAAGCCGTCTTACCTGAGATGATTCGCAAGGAATACGGAAAGATAATAAACTTCAGTTCAGGGACGGGTAAACAACCGCTTTCCCACAGAGCACCTTATGCGACCTCGAAGATGGGGGTTATCGGTTTCACGCGCACACTCGCTGCCGATGTCGGGCGTTACAACATCACCGTCAACGCCATCTGTCCGGGATGGCACATGGAGCGAAGTCTCGAACTCGCGAGGGGTAGAGCCGAATACATGAACAGACCCTTCGATGAAGACGCATTACGCGAGCGGTACGGAAGGACGAACCCCAAAAGCGTGATCGCAGGTCGGTGGTGTTCGGATGAAGGGTATAGCGACAAAGGTTCAGGATCAGAAGATGCCGCGGCGTTGGCGGTCTTTCTTGCGTCAGAGGACTCGGCGAACATGACAGGTCAAGACATCAACACCGGGGGCACAGTGATGTGGTAGATAGGATCTCGCCCGAAGGTCGGTGCGGTTTCTAACCGCACCGAGTCTCCATTAAAAATCTCTCTTCCCCGCTGGCGAGGGTGTTTTTGCTTGGGTGTTTCCGTCCTAACCTCGCCTTTTTCTTTCCTACAAATAGTCCCTGTCTTTTTACAATTTAACTTGACATTTGTTAATAAATATAGTATAATATATTATGGCTTTTCCAAGGCGAAGATCCTGCACCAACTACAAAAAAACGGGGGTGCCAGGAAAGCAATCTGTTGCTGATGAAAAAATGTTACACTTTCTGCCAAATTATTTTTTTACAGCAGCAAATCTGAAGAAAGAGGCTATAAACCCTTACCGTTACTGGGTTTCTTCGATACCTTCTGAATACCAAATGTTACACCAGTGTAACATTTTTAGGACTTACGCAATCTTTTAGTGTTCGCTTCATCGGGCGAATTCGAGGTAAATAACACTATGAAAATTAGAGTAACCGCCATTTTTGTTCAAGATCAGGAAAGTGCGTTAAAATTTTATACTGAAAAATTGGGATTCGTTAAGAAGAGGGACATTCCCTTAGAAAATGGTGACAGATGGCTTACGGTAGTAGCAAAAGAAGAACAAGACGGGCCTGAACTTTTGTTAGAACCATTATCTGGTAACCATTTTGAACCCGCCAAAACGTATCAAAAGGCTGTATTTGATGTAGGGCTTCCATATACCCAATTCAGTGTGGAAAACGTTCAGGAAGAATATGAGCGATTAATCAATCTTGGAGTCGAATTCAGTGTAGAGCCTACTAAGATAGAAACAACAATTTTTGCTATTTTCAATGATACTTGTGGAAACAATATTCAGATCGTAGAAATTGAGTGATGAAACAACTCACGCAAGCCGCGTTTCAGAGAGCAAAGAATTTTATAATGGATCAGGGGAGAGTATTGGACCAAAGGCGTTTTGAATTCCATTTTGAAAATGGAACTGCTGATGCCGTCCTTGCCGCGCTATCACCCTATCAAAACGACGATGGTGGCTTCGGCCACAGTCTGGAGCCTGACATCAGAACGCCTGCTTCGTCTGCGATTGTGACCACGATAGGTTTCCAGATTCTCAGGGAAATTCGAGCACCTGTAAGTCACATATTGGTCCGGAAGGGAATCCAATATTTTATTGATACCTATAACGAGCACCAGCAGGTATGGCACATCGTTCCACCTGAAGTGGACGGAGCACCTCACGCGCCTTGGTGGAATTACGAGAGTACTACCGAATCTTTCGGTCGATTTCTGGTCAACCCTCGTGCTGAGATTGTAGGATATTTGCACGAATTTGGTGATGGTGTACCGACGCAATTGTTGAAGACATTGACAACCGCCGTTCTGGAGCATCTGGATTCCCTACCCGACGAAATGGAGATGCACGACACCCTCTGTTGCGTGAGGCTCGCGGAGACAGAGGCTCTGCCGGGTAGAGATAAGATTTGGGCGAAACTCGCTCGAACGGCGACGCATGGTGTTGCCCGGAACACAGAGCAGTTGACTGGCTATGTGCTTAAACCTTTGTGGTTAGTGCCATCTCCAGAATCACCTTTAGCGGCTGGGCTTAAGGCTGAAGTGGAGATGAACTTGGACTTTGAGATCGGACAGCAGGGGGAGGACGGTTCTTGGTCCCCGAATTTCTCCTGGGACGATCAATATCCAGAGGAGTGGCGAGCGGCCAAGAAAGAGTGGCAATCCAGGATCACGGTCGATACCCTTAAAACGTTGAAAGATTTCGGTCGCGTTGCGCAAGAAGATGAGTAAAATAGAATACGGGTACAGCGATTTCTATTAGAGTCAAAAACAGATAGTGAATTTTTGTGTGAAATAAATTTCTAATTCGTTAAAATAAAAGAGTCTTTTGCGTGACCGTATTACATCCTGCAGAGGCATGAAATTTCAGAGTAAACTTCACAGAAACACCCTAAGAAACTGCCAAAAACCCAGACACCACGTAGATTTATGGCACATTTCCAAATCTACTACTTTCCCAATTTTACTCTGAATACTCTGAAATTAAAACTGCTTGTAGGTTGGGTTGAGCGGCGTACGAAGGCGGCATCATACTTCCAAACAGACTTACTAATCTTCAACGCTACATTGTTAAAATAAACGCAGCGAAACCCAACGAAACACTATCTATCCTGAAAATCCTTTAATCCTGTGAATCCTGATTCAGACAATTATTCCCAAAATTATCGCTTGACATTTCTCCTAACATCTACTAAAATGGATAACGCTACATACAAAAAGTGGAAGGAGCGAAATAAATGGCACAAGATACAATTCGAGTTGGTGTTATCGGCGCAGGTGGCAACACAACCTCACGACATATTCCCGGACTCCAGGCAATTGATGGCGTTGAGATCGTCGGGGTCTGCAATCGGAGTCAAGAATCTTCACAGCGGGTGGCGGATCAGTTCGGTATCCCGAAAACCTACGTCGGTTGGCAAGAGGCTATTGCCGATAGGGATACCAATGCGATTGTCATCGGGACATGGCCCTATATGCACTGCCGCGCCACAATAGCGGCACTTGAAGCGGATAAGCACGTGATGTGTGAGGCGCGAATGGCGATGAACGCCAGAGAAGCGCATAAGATGCGAGAGGTATCGCGTCAGAAAACACATCTCATCGCGCAGATCGTCCCGTCGCCGATGACGCTCAGAGTAGATAAAACAATACAACGCCTCATCGCTGAAGGGTATATCGGGGATGTACTTGCCCTGGAAGCACGCGCAGGCGGCGCGTTTCTCGACAGCGAGGCACCGCTCCAATGGCGACAGGATTTCGACCTCAGTGGTCTTAACATCATGAGCATGGGGATCTGGTACGAAGCGTTGATACGTTGGGTCGGAGAAGCGACGCGGATTATGGCGATGGGAAAAACTTTCATCAAGATGCGTCCGGATGCTGATGGTGTGATGCGCTCGGTACGGATTCCTGAACATATCGATGTTGTTGGGGATCTTGAGTGCGGTGCGCAACTCCATATACAGGTTTCTAACGTCGCAGGGTTAGCAGGTGCCCCAGAGGTTTTTGTCTTCGGTAGCAACGGGACTTTGCGTTTTTCGGGGAACCGGCTTTACGGTGGACAAAAAGACGACACTGAACTGACTGAAATTGATATTCCAGATTCAGAGGCTGGCGGGTGGCGAGTCGAGGAAGAGTTTGTGAACGCTATCCGTGGCGAAGAAGTGATCACGCATACCGACTTTGAGACAGGTGTGAAGTATATGGAGTTTACGGAGGCGGTCACGCTGAGTATGCAATCGGGGACAGCCATTACTTTGCCGCTTCACATTTAAAACGGGTTGTGGCACAATGAAATGTATCTGTTACCTTGAAAGGAGAGACCTTTGACCTTAGGTGAACTCTTTAGTCTTTGTCAAGATATCGAGCTGCGGCAAGCGAAACTCTACGCTTCTCTCTCATTGCATTTAGGGAATGTCGATGAACGGATCGCGCGGTTCTGGGAGCAGATGAGCACGGAGGAATGGCAGCACTACATTCTCGTGGATTTCGGACGGTCTTTGTGTGTTGATGCCTTCGGAATTGATGCGCCTGTGACGAAGTTATCGGATGTGCCGGTTCAACAAATCACAGATGCCTTGGAGGCACATGAGCAGAAGGTTGACAGTGGAAGGATCTCACTTGATGAAGCCTTCGAAATTGCAATCGCAATTGAGGGAAGCGAGGCGGATGCTATCTATATGTATCTCCTCTCTATCATGAGGAAAGCGATTGAGCAGAGTGATCAGCCGTATCTGATTGATCGGATTGTGCAGGTGGAGAAGGATATGGTGTCGCACGTAGATGGATTGGTTAAAGCGACACAGCGGTTTTCAAGGGATAACGACCTAATTCGGAAGGCACATCGCCTGAAGGCAGAGCACGGTTAAACTGTGGAAGAGGTTTGTAACCTCGGAGCAATTTTCGACTAAGCTGTGGGAGAGGTTTGTAACCTCGATGCAATTTTCACGAGTGTTGTGCATTGCACAGGAGATTTCCCGCTTGTGCACACGCGACCTGTTCGAGTTGCAAGGTGGTATGGCTGATGCCGAAGTGTGTTTGCAATTCAGCGTTAATCTGCTCAAGAATCCGATCAGGGGCTAAGGTTGTGTTTTCGTCAACGACAATATGTGCGCTCAACGCAGAGTAGTTAGAACACAGCGACCAAATGTGCATGTCGTGGACATCTTCAACCGCCTCTAATTCGCAGAGGTGTTGAGCGACGGTGTGTGCGTCTGCATTCCGCGGCGAGTTTTCAAGCAGGATATGCACCGCTTCTCTTGTCACATTCACCGCGCCGAAAAGAATAATCCCACCGATAAGGAAACTCAGCAACGCATCAATCGGGTACCATCCTGTCCAGAAGATAATCGCGCCTCCGACGAGAACCGCGACGGAGGAGAGGGTGTCTCCTATCACATGGAGCATCGCACTCCGGACGTTGAGATTTCCGTGCCCCTCACCGTGCAACTGCCATAGGATGATTAGATTCCCAACGAATCCGAGACACGCCACAATAAACATCCCTGTCACTTTTATTTCTGTGGGGGACATGTACCGTTGGTAGGCTTCATAGAAAATCCAGCAGGAGATCGCGATGAGCGACACGCCGTTGACAAAAGCGGCGAAGACCTCTGCGCGATGATACCCATAGGTCCGAGAAGACGTGGCGGGACGGGTTGAAAGGTAAATTGCCAGCCAACTAATCAGTAGTGAGAAGACATCCGACATTACATGCGCCGCATCGCTTAACAGTGCCAGACTACCTGACCAGATGCCGCCGATGAGTTCGCCGAGGAAGACACAAAACGTGATGAGCACGGCAAACCTGAATTTCTTCTGGAGATGCCTTTGATGGCTATGTGCATGCGCATTGCCGTGAGCGTGGTGATGGGTGTGATCGTGATTGTGCACAGCGTCTCCCTTTACAAGTAATAGGCACACGCCGTTGGGCAGAAACTAAAAACGTAACCGAATTGAGGTGTGCGGACCTCATCCCATAAGGCAGGTTCGTTTGCTTCTAATCGGTAGATGTGCTCTTGGATTCGCTACTCGTATCGGTTTTCTTTTCTTTTTTCTCGCCTTTGTCCGATGAAGTGCTTTTGTCTGATGACTCGTTTTTATCTTTCTTCGCTGATTCTTTGTAGCCGTCACTTCGGTAGTCTGTAATATAGAATCCAGAGCCTTTGAAAATCAGTCCGGCACCAGCTCCGATGAGTCGCTTCACCTTGCCACTGCACTCCGGGCATTCCTCGATTGCGGGGGCGGTTATGCCCTGAAACCGCTCGAATCGGTTGTCGCATGCGAGACATTTATACTCGTATGTAGGCATATAGATTTTTCCTCCATTTCGACATATTTTGCAGACAGAACTCTTGTAGGAGCGAGTGTTTTTGCCTGGGGTGTTTTTGCTTGGGGTTTTTGATAGGGTGTTTCCTCAATTTCCTCAATTTCCTCAATTTCTTCAATTTCCCCATACTCGCGATTCTTCTTGTGATTTTTGAATCGCTGTGCTCTGTGGAAATAAAAAGTTTGTTGATAAAAAGGACGTATTCTGATAAATTTTAATCGGTACGCGTGCAAAAGTCAAGTAATTTCTGTAATTGGCAGAGCCTATGGTTTTCTATTTTTTCCTTTGTTCCGGTCTGTGATCCAGATTTTTGCAACCGCACCTACGGTGTATGACGACTACTTTACGAATCGCTGGTTGCTGATTGCTGACAACTGAGTACTTCTGAACGGAGTTTTTTATGTTTCGCCTTCCTATTGATTCTGAGAGTTTCCCGCTCGGTAAGGGACCGATGGTAATGCTTATTCTGTTTCTTATTTCTACACTTTTCATCTTCGGACGTTCTGAGCAGGAAGGTGAGAATCTCGAATTCTGGATTTTCGCGAACACCCACTACGAAGAATACCAAGCACGCGTCCCTATCTTTGAAGCACAGAACCCAGGGATCAACGTCCAGCTCATCAATTTCGGTGGCACGATGCACGATAAACTCCTCGCGGCGATGTTGTCCAATTTTGGTGCGCCGGATCTCGTTGAGGTTGAAATTACATCCATCGGTCGGTTTCTTAAGGGCGCAATTGATGAGGTTGGCTTTGTTGATCTCCGTCCGCGTTTAGAAAGCGAAGGCTGGATGGAGAAATTAGTCGTCAGTCGATTCACACCCTGGTCCTACCGGGGCAAGATTTTCGGAATTCCACACGACTTGCACCCTGTCGTCCTGCTCTACCGAGATGACCTCTTTAAAGCCGCTGGTGTTGAGATGACAGAGGTTGAAACATGGGACGACTTTATCGCTGCCGGAAAGAAAGCGACGCGCGATCTCGATGGCGACGGTAGGATTGACCAGTACGCAATCGTGTTGGATCGACGCACGGAGAGCGACTATTTCAGTTTACTCCTTCAACAGGGCGGTGGATTTTTCGACGAAGCAGGCAACGTCATTATTGACAGTGAACTCGCGATTGAGACATTAGAATTTTTCACGGCGTTGTTCAATGAACATCAAATTGCCACGCCAGTATACGGAACATGGCATGGTGATCCAAGTAACTTCGCTGCAATGCAGGATGGCAAAATTCTCTCTATTCTCGCACCCGATTGGTACGTCGGTATTCTCAAAAGTCAGGTGCCGCAGATGTCAGGTAAGTGGAAAGCGGTTAGCATGCCAGCGTGGTATCCCGGTGGTAGGCGCACCACGACGCGCGGGGGCACGATGATTGGGATTACGAAGCAGTCCAAAAACCCTGATCTCGCGTGGGAAGTCCTCAAGTTTACCTATTTTGACAGACCCGGTCTTGTCAACCGATACGAGACGACACGGATTATTCCGCCGCTCAAATCGGCGTGGGATGCCCCTATCTTTAAGGAACCTGATGTCTACTTAGGTGGACAGCGACTTGGGGAGTTGTTTATCGAAATGGCACCCAATATGCCACCGCGCTATCAGAATCCCTACTGGTCGGAGGGGGCGGATCTGCTCAACGATGCGATTTTCGCCGCCGTTACAGAGAAACAGACGCCGAGAGAGGCTTTAACCGATTTGGCAGGGAAGGTGCGAGCACTGATTGCCAAAGACAGAGGCAGATGGGGAGACCTGTAAATTTTCGCATTGTACGCCTTCACTATGGGGTTCGGTGCGGTTTCTAACCGCACCTACCGGGTTTGAGGCGGATTTTAGGTTAAAGAAAGTTTTTTATGAAAAAGAAACGCACAACGAACGTTTTTTGGAACCAACAACAGAAAATCGCTCCCTATCTTTTCATTGCTCCGTTTTACCTACTGTTCGTCATTTTTATGGGCTATCCGCTCATTTCGTCGCTCGTAATGAGTCTCTATGAAATGCGTGGATTCCAAAGCCGGATATTTGTTGGTATCGGTAACTTCACAGATCTGTTCCGCGACCCTATTTTCTGGAAGTCGCTTCGGAACACTGCCTATTTCGCCGTAGGTACCCTCACCCTCCAATTACCGATTGCTTTACTGTTAGCGATTCTCCTCAATTCCAAATTCGTCAAGGGAAAGAATTTCCTGCGTCTCGCCTTTTTCGCACCTGTCCTCGTCGCAGGGGTCTTCGTTGCGATTATCTTTAATCTCGTCTACGACCAACGAGCAGGCTTGGTAAATCAGGAATTCGTTCTCTTTGGTAAGGAGATTGGTTGGTTAAACGAGGAAAAATATGTGATGCCAGCGGTCATTTTAACAGGTGTTTGGCAGTGGGCAGGGTTCAATATGATCTATTTCTTAGCCGGTTTGCAAGGGATTCGGCAGGAATTATATGAAGCGGCAGCTGTTGACGGTGCGAACTGGTGGCAAGCGTTCATCCATGTCACACTTCCCTCGTTGCGACCCGTGATAGCCTTCGTTTTCGTCGTTTCGATGATAGGCTCGCTCCAACTCTTTGATCTTCCGTTCATTTTGACGAATGGCGGTGAACCTGCGGATGCAGGCTCGACGATCGTCATGTATCTCTACAAAAACGGGTTTCAGTTCATGCGTCTCGGCTATGCGGCGACAATCGGTTGGGTCCTATTTTTCATTATTGCGGTTATTTCAATCGTCCAGTTGAAATTGCTCGGTATTTTCCGAGATGAGTAGCAGAGAAACCAAGCGCGTAGCCCGCAACGAAGTGGAGGACGGGTATACGGAGAGGACTTTCGGTTCTCAACCTACCTCAACGAACCGCAAGGAAAATTTAAAATATGTATATACTACCCGCAATTGATCTTCGCGGTGGCAAGTGTGTGAATTTAGTACAAGGTATCGCCTCACAGGAGACCATCTTCTCAGATGCCCCTGTAGAAATGGCGTTGCGGTGGCAAGTCGAGGGTGCGGAATACTTGCACCTCGTGGATCTGGACGGCGCGTTTCAGGGTGAATCTGCGAACCTCCACATCGTCAGCGAAATCGTATCTACACTTGATATTCCTGTCCAGCTTGGCGGCGGCATCCGCAGTATGGCGCAATTAGAAGCGGTTTTGGCGTTGGGCGTGGATCGCGCCATTTTAGGGACGGTTGCACTCAAACAACCGAGTTTAGTAAAACAGGCGTGTGCCAAATACGGCGCGCGTGTTGCTGTCGGCATTGACGCAAGAGATGGAATGGTTGCTACGGAAGGATGGTTAGAGGTTTCCGAGAAATCTGCTGTCGAATTTGCCGTAGAGATGTCGGAAGTCCAAACGCTTATCTACACCGACATCAAGAGTGATGGTATGCTTAAAGGACCCAATATTGACGCCACTGCTGATATTATTGATGTTGTTCCTGCCGATGTGATTGGTTCGGGTGGTGTCACGTCGCTTGCTGACGTAGCCGCTTTGAAACAAATCGGTGCCAGCGGTGCAATTATCGGGCGCGCTTTGTATACCGGGGACCTCACCCTGCAGGACGCAATCGCTGCAGGATAAAACGGTAGGTGCGGTTTTCAACTGCACCCGTCTGAATCCGTATGAACCATGTGTATGTGAACGGATCATACCACACCCGTCACAACACCCAACCCGATTCGCACATCCATCTTTTTTACCTCAAATCGCGTACCGACCTCCATTACCAAGGGTAAGTCGAGTGTAAGGCGCACGTGGGCATAGGCCCCCGGTGTGATAAGAGAGAGACTTGGCGGGAGTTTTAGATGCGCAGGCATGTCAATACCCCATAAATGGATGTCAGGTCTATCGTTTTCGATGAGTGGGATGTGTGTGCCGCTTTCTTCGTGTGTTAGCAGATAGATGATCGCGGTAAATTCGGAATGCGATTTGACTGTCTTTGGTGAGCAAAGCACCTGTCCGATAGACAACCAGTCGGGTTCAGATTCGACGCAGACTTCGTCCTCCTTTATGCTGAGAACCCGTGTTTTAATCCTGTCGCCTTTGCCCACAATATCGACTGATTGTCCGACAGCGAGTTGTCCCTGCGCGATATCGCCGCGGATGACTACACGCTCCTTCATTTCCTCAGTAATTTCGTGAATAGGCATAATAAGTGGTAAGTGTGCTGTGTCTACAGGTGCAGGCATTGCCCGATTCATCGTGAAGATAAGGTCTACGATCGGTTGCCACTGCGTAGAGGTGATGCTGTCTCCTCTGTAGTCTAATGCCTTGCGTGCATCACCGACAATTATTGGAGCGGTTTCTTCGTCCCAACCACACGCGTTCAGCAGTTCTTCCATTTCCTGTTGGCAAATGTCTATAAGTTCATCGTCTTTTGGGATACCATCCGTGTTCAGAAAGGGCAACACTGTTCGGAAGTGCATTTGGCTGGCAAGACGGAGATGTGCCTCGGAGTCAGGTGTGACTCCCTCGACTGCGTTCACGACCCAAATTGCACCCTGAATTGCGGGTGAACCGCTGATGAGCATTTTTACGACATCAAGGTAGGTTTCGCAATCGATGTGTGTATAAAGTTTGCCACTGGTTTCATAGGCTATTGCACGGTAGGTGATCCCAACGCCTTCTCGGATTGGATGGCTGATCGGGGTTTGTTTCTCAAAGTCGTTATCTCCGTTTGTGTGAATCGCACCGATTCTCGCGACGACTTTCGCTATCGCCGCCGTCAATGTTGTTTTACCGTGTCCGGGTGCGCCGAGGGTGCAAATAGGCAATCTGTGATGCGTGTCTTTTCTTTTTTCGGTCATCCTTTTTCTCCTGATCTGCATAATTTTTTCTACAATTTCCGTTTCATTATAGCACAAGGTTGGGAATTCAGCAATATAGGAAAAACTTGCCAAGCAGTCTGATGCGTGCTAAACTATTAACGTTTTTTAGAATCTGATATGAGTGGAGCGGAACAGCTCTTATCAAAAATGGAAAAATGTTAAACCAAAAAATCTATCATCTCAGTGAACTTGCTTCTATCCTTCAGCAAGCAAAATTGGATGGTACCGTTGTTGTCACGACCAACGGTTGTTTTGATGTCCTACACTTGGGGCATCTCCGTTATCTTCAGGCGGCGCGCCAACTTGGGGATCTGCTCGTGGTGGCGGTTAACAGTGATGGTTCGGTACGTCAACTCAAGGGTGAGAATCGTCCGCTCGTTCCTGAAGAGGAGCGTGCAGAGATGCTCGCTGGATTGGAATGCGTCGATTACGTCGTCATCTTTCCAGAGGAAACGCCAATCTCCTTGCTTTCCGAACTCAAACCGAATATCCATGTTAAAGGTGGCGACTATAAACTCGAACAGCTCATCGAAAGAGATGTCGTTGAGGCAAACGGTGGTAAGGTGATTGTCGGTTTGAATGTCCCGGGTAAGTCCACAACCAATCTCATCGAAGTGATATGTGAACGGTATAGAGATACGGATGCCGCAAACAAACCATAAAGCAGTTTTAGATTTTTAACGTATTGTTTCTGGACCGCTGCGTCCGTTATCCTTTCGAGTTTCTGGTTAAGAATGGAACGTTAAACCAAAATTGTAGCCTGCAACAACGGCGCAGGCGGATCTACGGAGCGGATCGTTGTTCATCCAAGGCACCTCACCGAACCGCAAGGAAAATTAAAAAAATGAAAATAAACAATTCATTGTGTATTGCCGATCTAAAGCCTCAGATTGAGAGGCTTTTTGAATGTTCAGGTCAAAAGATTTTAGCCATAGAAAACACCTGGCTCCCCGAAAAAGGGACACCTGTCTTTACCGTCGCTGGTACTTACACGACACGCGGCTGGACCGAGTGGACACAGGGGTTCCAATTCGGCTCTGCTATCCTCCAGTTTGATGCCACCGGCGATGAGCAGTTCCTTGAGATCGGTCGGCGGAATACGGTTGAAAAGATGGCACCCCATGTGACACACATCGGTGTCCACGATCACGGCTTCAATAACGTCTCTACTTACGGCAACCTCCGACGTTTGATGCGGGAGGGTGTGATTCCGTGGAATGATAGTGAGATGGATTTCTATGAACTCGCACTGAAAGCCTCCGCCGCCGTGCAAGCCGCTCGCTGGACCCGTATTAATGATGGCACGGGATACATCGCCTCTTTCAACGGACCGCATTCGCTCTTCTCAGACACGATCCGTTCTTTGCGGGCTTTGGGACTTGGGCACACACTTGGTGCTGTGCTGATGGGTGAGGGCGATGCCGCTATCAGTTTATTGGAACGCCTGCTTCAACATTCGCAGACGACGGCGACCTATAACGTCTACTACGGCGAAGGGCGGGACGCGTTCGACATACGTGGACGGGTTGTGCATGAATCGATCTTCAATACAAACGATGGAAACTACCGCTGCCCAAGCACCCAGCAGGGGTATTCTCCGTTTACGACGTGGACGCGCGGGCTTGCATGGATTATTACGGGGTATGCAGAGCAACTTGAGTTTTTTGACACGTTACCGACAGATATGCTTGAACCTTACGGTGGGTATGAACTGGCGACGGCACACATGCGCAAAGCCGCGGAAGCCACCGCCGATTTCTATATTGAGAACACCGCACGAGACGGGATTCCGTATTGGGATACCGGTGCTCCCGGTTTAGCAGGACTCGGTGATTACTCGTCAGTCCCTGCAGATCCGTATAATGATCTTGAACCGGTGGATAGTTCCGCCGCGGCAATTGCGGCGCAAGGACTTATTCGACTTGGCAATTACCTCAAAAAGCACGGTGAGTCGGAGGCGGGAGATTCCTATTATCAAGCGGGTTTAACAGTCGCGCAGACGCTCTTTGCTGAACCGTATCTCTCTGAATCCGATACGCATCAAGGGTTATTGATGCATTCGGTGTATCACCGTCCGAACGGATGGGATTATGTGCCGGAAGGCAGGCAGATTCCGTGTGGAGAGGCATCCATGTGGGGCGATTATCACGCCCGCGAACTCGCAGTCCTGTTATGGCGAAAGATAAATGAAAAACCGTACCTGACGTTTTTCTAATCTGTATTATAGGGTAGGTGCGCTTTAATAAAGTTTAAGTAAATATTTCGGTAATGCTACCCGAAAAACATTGTAGGGGCAGGTCTTGTGCCTGCCCGCACATTTTCTCTCGGTTATACCTCTACCCGCTCAACTTGTCCTGTCTCCATAGAACGGTTCGCCGCGAGTGTGACAGCAAGAGATTTGACGGCATCGGCGTAGGGTGCAATCACCAATCCCTGATCGTTTGCTTCAACCGCCTTGATGAATTGTTCAACCTGTCGGAAGTAACCCGCTTCCGTGCCGGTGTAGTCGATTTCCTCACCGCTAATTTGACCCCGCAAGCCGAGGTCGAGCGTGAGTTTGAGATAGAAGTCATCACCGACCAATTCGGCTGCAAAATGATCGTGTGCGCGAGCGACACAGGTACTCGTGATACTCCCTACC
The DNA here is from genome assembly GCA_965208635.1 of Candidatus Poribacteria bacterium. GTDB lineage: Bacteria > Poribacteria > WGA-4E > WGA-4E > WGA-3G > WGA-3G. The sequence continues at coordinate 104,668 of OZ242349.1, read as the reverse complement.
CCTCCGCTTTCAAACTGCATGTTGCAGACCGTACACTCCTCAAAGTCAGCGATCCCCCCGGATACTCCCTTGATACCGTAGGCATGAACGTTTGCGACATCACCGAGGAAGTAGCGGATGAGATCGAAAACATGGGTCGTCTGCTCGACCATCTGCCCGCGCGATACCTCGTATTTCCCCCACCACGGATGCCCTGCACCCATCCTTGTGAGAAACCGTCCGATCCCCATGGTGAGTTTCCGATCGCCGACGAATTCCTTTGCTTTCGCTGTAATGTCGCTGTAGCGCGCCATATAACCGACTTGATTGATGACCCCGGCAGTGGCAATCGCATCGCGAGCGTGTTGCGCGGTTTCCAAATCCTGTGCGACAGGTTTCGCAACAAAGACCGCTGCACCAGATGCCGCGGCATCAGCAACCTGTGTCGTATGCGCGCCGGGTGGGATGCAGATGAATACAACATCCGGTTTCTCTGCCTGTAGCATCTCACCGTGATCGGTGTATGCTGTCGCATTTTCTTCGGCGGCGATCGTTGCAACGCGTTCGACGTTTATATCACAGACTGCCGAGATGGGACGTTCAAGTTGATTGAGGCTTTGGCGGTAACTTCTGGTGATACCACCAACCCCGATAAAAGTAATTTTCATATCAATTTTCCAATCTTTTTTTTAACGTGAAGCAAAATAGGCGTGGACAGAAATTTCGCCCTACACTTCTGATTAATCATCAGCAGGAGCTACTGCCCCCAACAATTCCTCGTCCGAAACGGGACGGAAGCGTTCCTCTGGATTTCTCAGGAAGATCCCTCGTATATCTGTTGTAATTGCATAAAGCGCGGGCATCACAAACAGCGTCATTAAAGTTGCAAAGGAGAGTCCGAAAATGATGGTATACGCCATCGGCATCCAAATCGGTGATTTCCCGCCGAGACCGATTGCCATCGGAATAAGTCCGATGATGGTTGTCAGTGAGGTCAGAACAATCGGACGCAATCGGACACTGCCACCTTTCAGGATTGCGTACCACTTGTTGTAACCGCGCTCGCGGTATGTGTTGATAAAGTCGATGAGCACAATTGAATCGTTCACCACAATCCCCGCGAGCGCAACGATACCAAACATAGCGACGATGCTAAGGGTCGCATTGGCGAGGAGAAGTCCAACCATCGCACCGATCATACCAAACGGAACAGCAAACAGAATGATAATCGGTTGTATAAACGACCTGAATTGTGCACCCAATACGACATAGATGAGCAACAGCCCAACAATGAACAACTTCCACAACTCGGAAAAGGATTCTGTAATTTCATCAAAAACCCCTCGAAAATCGAGTTGGTACCCCGGATACAAAGATTCTATATCAGCAAATGCGCTGATGAGTGATTGATTCACTTTAAAGGCATTCGTCTTTTCTCTATCTACGGATGCATAGACCGTGATTGCTCGTTCCCCATCGAAGCGATGGATATCTGCGTATCCCGTTTCTTCTCTTATATCTGCGATGTCCTTAAGCGGAACAATCGCACCGGTAGGGGTCGCAATTAAAAGATTACTAAGTTCTGCAAGATTCGTAAGGGTATTTTCCGCATATTTGACGATGACATCAATTGCCTCGTCTGCTTCTCGATAGGTGGTCGCCTTCGCCCCTTCAATAGCGGTTCGGACAGTTTGGGCAACCTGAAACGTGGTTAATCCATATTGATATGCTTTTTCCTGATTCAAGTAGATGCGCAGTTCAGATTTTCCGATGCTGAAGTCATCTTGGATATCGTAAACGCCATCTATCTGAGATAGGGCTGTCTTAAGAACGCCAGCGAGTTCAGTCAAACTCTCAAATCTCGGTCCTTTTACTTTCACTCGCACATCTGCTACTTGGGGGGCACCCCCTTCCTGTGTGACGAAACTCAGTCGCTCAATTCCACTAATTGTGGCGGTTTTCGTCCGTAGTTCTGCGATGATCTCATCCACACCTCGGGTGCGCTCTTGCTTTGGTGTCAGCTCGACGATTACCTCTCCTAAATTTGAGCCGTAGGTAACACTTTTTCTTACCAAACCTGACATAAATGTGTGTAAACCGACATTGCTGACGACCGCATCAACTTCAGTTGATGGAAGTCTTTTAGCCATCTCTTCAATTTGGACAATTACTTCTGTTGTTTCCTGTATTCCGTAGGAAGGAGGCATCTCGGCTTTGACATAAAATTGCGGGAACTCTTCACCGGGGAAAAGTTCCCTTTCAAGAACAAAAAATGCTCCGATGCATGCAACTAACCCGAAGAAGAGAACACTCCCTACAAACGCATATCGGTGTCGAATGGTTATTTTCAGGATTCTAACATATCGGTTCCGAATTAATTCAAAAAACATGGCAAACCACACGAAAAAGCCGACAATGCGGACACCGAGGGTGAAACCCCTCGGAGACTCAGTTCGGAGATTTTCAAGCCTGCTACGTCCTGTGCGAATTTTGGTTCTTCCCCATTCAGCGACGTGTGCTGGTAAAATTACAAAGACTTCAAAAAGAGAAGCAATCAACACCAGAATCGCCATAACCGGCACAATCCGCATAAACTGTCCAGTAACACCAGACATAAACATCAACGGCCCAAAAGCACAGATTGTCGTCAAACTTGCCGCTACAACCGGCCAACCGACCTCTTCTGCGCCGCGGATAGCGGCAACTTTTGGAGATACGCCAGACTCAATGTGCCGATAGATATTTTCCATGACAATAATAGCATCATCAACGACAATCCCTACGACTAAAATGAGTCCAAACAGGGAGACACCGCTGAGCGTATAACCAGCAATGGACATAAACCAAAACGTTGCCATGAACGCAACGGGTATTCCGAGTGCGGCGAACAAGGCGTTCCGCCATCCGATGAAGAGGAGGAGCATCAACACAACAAGGATTAAACCGAAAAACGCATTTGTTTCAAGAATACTCAAGCGTTCTTTGAGAACAACGGAATAGTCATTAACAACCGTCAACTCAGCACCTTCAGGGAGATCCGTTCTCCGATTGTCGACTAATTCTCGCAGTTTAGCAACTAATGCAATTGTGTTTCCCTCAGTCTGCTTTTGCACACTCAGGCTAATTGAAGGTTGTCCATCAATTCGCGATAGCGTTCGCACCTTCTCGTAGGTGTCAGAGATCGTTGCAACATCTTTCAGACGAAGAAGCCTACCTATCGGCTGAACAGTGATAAAGGTTTCGCCAATAGTGTCTAAATCACTGAATTCTCCCATCGTTCGGATCATGAATTCTGTCCGCCCCAGTTCCATTGTGCCAGCGGGGAGATTCAAGTTGTTTGTTCCGAGCGCGGTAATAACCGCTGAAATTGGGAGTCGATATGCCTTCAATCGATCAGGGTTCACCTCAATCCATATTTCCCTCTCACGCAGACCTGCCATTCGGACAGAGGCAATGTTTTTGATGTCCGAGATTTCATCTTTGAGATTTTCAGCAATATCCCGCATCTGCGTTTCTGAGATGCTGCCTCCTACGACAATCGTCAAAATGGGAAAACCGAATGAAGTATCAAATTCTTCGACCCTCGGATCATCTAAAATCTCCTCTGGCAACTCATTCACCTGATCAACAGCGGTGCGGAGGTTTTCAAGTTCCTTGTCAAAATCCCGGTCGCTTATCTCCTCAAAATCGACAAAGATAACAGAACGTCCCTCTGAAGAGGTAGAAAACAATAGATCAACTTTGTTGACATTCTCCTCAATAGCATCTTCAATAGGGGCGGTGACAAGCATTTCAACCTCTTCTGGGGATGCTCCCGGATATAGCGTTGTCACAACTGCACTCTGTACTGAGACTTCCGGGGTGAGTTCCCGCGGTAGGTTTATCCATGCGTACAACCCGAAAGCGATGATGATAATCATTAGTAAATTCGCTAAAACAGGGTTGTTTACGGATATCTTGGGGATGGACATGGTGATCGGATTTACTGTGTGGGATTAAGACTTCGTGTTGATTTGCGGATGTTTGGTCTGCAGGGGTAAAAAGTGTATAAGGCGAGGTCAGCACACCTCGCCTTGTCATTCTATTTAATCATCAGCCGGGACCGCTTCACCTAACAAGTCTTCGTCTGAAACGGTTCGGAAGCGTTCCTCTGGATTTTTCAGGACCAGCCCTCGTATATCTGTTGTGATCGCATAAAGCGCGGGCATTACAAACAGCGTCATTGTGGTTGCGAGCGAAAGCCCGAAGATGATGGTATACGCCATCGGCATCCAGATCGGTGATTTTCCTCCGAGACCGATCGCCATCGGCATGAGTCCGATAATTGTCGTCATTGAGGTGAGAACAATCGGACGTAATCGAACATACCCGCCTTTCAGGATTGCGTACCACTTATTGAAACCGCGTTCGCGGTATTTGTTGATGAAGTCGATAAGCACAATTGAATCGTTAACGACAATACCCGAGAGTGCGACGATCCCAAACATTGCGACCATGCTAAGCGTTGCATTGGCAAGGAGTAACCCGACCATCGCCCCTATCATTCCAAAGGGAACAGCAAGCATGATAATGACCGGTTGTATAAACGATTTGAATTGCGCACCCAATACGACATAGATTAATAACAGCCCGACGATGAACAATTTCCACAACTCGGAAAAGGATTCTATAATCTCATCGAAAAGCCCTCTAAAATCGAGTTGGTAGCCGGGATACAGGGATTCGACATCAGCAAATTTACTGATGAGTGCCTGAGTCGCATCGAAGGGAGTCGTTTTTGCCCTGTCTACGGAAGCATAAACTGTGATCGCCCGTTCACCGTCAAATCGGCGGATATCAGAATATCCTTTCTCCTCTATGATATCGGCGACATCCTTGAGCGGGACAATCGCACCCGTGGGTGTTGCGATTAACAGATTATTAAGTTCTGCAAAGTTCGTGAGGGTCTCTTCCTCATATTTGACGATGACATCAATCGCCTCGTCCGCTTCACGATAAGTTGTCGCTTTGGCACCCTCAATAGCCGTGCGCACTGTTTGTGCAATCTGAAATGTGGTTAACCCATACTGATGTGCCTTTTCCGGTTTCAGGTAGATACGCAGTTCGGATTTACCCGTGCGAAAATCATCTCGAATGTCGTAGACACCATCCATCTGTGAGAGTGATGTTTTAAGGGTATCAGTGAGGGCAGTAAGTTGTTCAAATCTGGCTCCCTTTACTTTAACTTCAACATCCGCGCCTGAGGGAGGACCCCCTTCCTGTGTGATGAAATTCAGCTCCTCGATTCCACTAATACCTGTGGTTTTCGTCCGTAGTTCTGCGATGATGTCATCTACACCTCGAGTGCGTTCCTGTTTGGGCGTGAGTTCAACGATAACCTCACCAAAATTGGATCCATACGTAACGCCTTCCATCATCCCCGAAGTCGGTGTGTGTAACCCGATGTTGCTGACAATTGCCGCGACTTCGCTTGACGGAAGTGTTTTGGCAGCTTCTTCAAGTTGCGCGATGACCGTTGTTGTTTCTTGCATCCCGTAGGAAGGCGGCATTTCGGCTTTGACGTAAAACTGAGGGAAATCTTCTCCAGGGAAAAGTTCTCTGTCGAGGATTAAAAACGCACCGACACACGCGATTAAGCCAATAAAGAAGACACTTCCTACAAAGGCGTACCGATGTCGAATCGTTATCTTCAAGATTCGGATATACCGGTTCCTGATAAAGTGAAAAAACAGTCCGAACGCTGCGAAAAAGCCTGTGAGGTAGGTACTCAGGGCAAAGGTATTCGGTGATCGAGTGCGAAGATTTTCAAATCTGCTCCGTCCTGTCCGGGTTTTCGTTTTCCCCCACTCGGAAACGTGCGCCGGTAAAATCACAAAGACTTCAAAGAGAGAAGCAATCAATACCAGAATCGCCATGATTGGGACAACCCGCATAAACTGACCTGCAGTTCCAGACATGAACATCAAGGGACCAAACGCACAGATTGTCGTCAAACTGGCGGCTAAAACTGGCCAGCCCACCTCTTCTGCGCCACGAATGGCGGCAACCTTTGGAGATGCCCCTGCTTCAATATGTCGATAGGTGTTCTCTATGACGACAATAGCATCGTCAACAACAATCCCGACAACCAAAATAAGTCCGAACAGCGAGACACCGCTGAGCGTATAGCCACCCACAGACATAAACCAGAAGGTCGCCATGAACGCAACCGGTATTCCGAGTGCCGCGAATAGGGCGTTGCGCCATCCGATAAAAAGAAGGAGCATCAACACAACAAGTATCAAACCGAAGAACGCGTTTGTTTCAAGAATACCCAGTCGCTCTTTAAGTATGACCGAATAATCGTTAACGGCTGTCAACTCGGCACCTTCGGGGAGATCGACGCTCCGTTTTTTTACCAATTCTCGGAGTTCGGCAACTAACGCGATGGTATTTCCCTCGGTCTTTTTTTGGACACTCAAGCTAATGGAGGGTTCTCCGTAGATACGGGATAAGGTTCTCGCTTCTTCGTATGTGTCCGAAACGGTCGCGACATCCTTCAAGCGGAGCGGCGTCCCCGTCGGTTGCACGGCGATGATGGTGTCCCGAATAACATCAGGGTTGGTGAATTCGCCCATTGTCCGTACCATGAACTCCGTGCTGCCGAGTTCCATCGTGCCAGCCGGGAGATTCAAATTACTCGCACCGAGTGCCGTGATGATAGAGGCAATCGGAATATGGTATGCCTTCAACCGATCCGGGTCCACTTCAATCCATATTTCCCTCTCACGAAGACCCGCAATTCGGACAGAGGCAATGTTTTTGATGTCTAAGATTTCGTCCTTGAGATTTTCGGCAATATCCCGCATCTGTGCTTCCGAAATAGTTCCGCCCACAACAATCGTCAACATAGGAAAGCCAGAGGAAACATCCAATTCTTCAACTTTCGGGTCGTCCAAAATCTCTGCTGGCAATTCATTTACCTGATCTACAGCGGTGCGGAGATTCTCAAGTTCCTTGTCGAAATCTCGGTCACTCATCTCTTCAAAGTCGACGGAGATAACGGATCTGCCTTCCGAAGAGTTAGAGAACAGCAGGTTGATTTTGCTTACATTTTCCTCAATAGCGTCTTCAATAGGGGCGGTGACGAGTTTTTCAACTTCTTCAGGAGAGGCACCCGGATAGAGCGTCGTCACGTTTGCACTCTGTAAGGCAATTTCTGGTGTGAGTTCTCGCGGTAGGTTTATCCATGCGTACAACCCGAAAGCGATGATGATAATCATTAGCATATTCGCTAAAACAGGGTTGTTCACAGACATTTTGGGAATGGACATAGCAGTAGAATTTCTCCTTATCCTCTGGTGTTATAATCCCTAAGCATATTAAGCATTGTCATTTATAGTAAAGCCCGAAAATACGTTAGTATTTTCATTGCTAATCTATCGTGGATCCCTTCCCGGTAGGTGCGGTTTGTAACCGCACCGAGCATCAAGTGCACACTTAATTGTGGGCTTTGCTATAGAACGGTTCGGTTTTGATTAAGAAGTGCTATCGGGGTAGTGATTTCACCACCCCATTTTAAATCCATTAGTGTGTTGACAGATCTTCTCTTCTCTCTGTAGGAAAACACAGTTCACCGAAGATTATTGACTCGTTTTGAGAGTCCCCCATGTCGTTGTTAACTTGCCATCTGGGGCAACTGACAAGGGTTCAATCCCTTCACCTTCAATGGAGAGTGTGTCAACAAGGAACGTAACTGTTTGACCGCCCCAACTGTTCATGAACCCGATACCAACGCGCTCTACATCAAACTTGTGGTTCCACGTTTTGTTTCCAGAGAGCGTCCAGTCATCTTTTTCGCTTTCACGATAGTAGCCAGAGAACAGGTCATCCTCTTTGACGATCTTAAGGTGAAGTGGGACATCGAAGCCAGTCTGAAAGTGTCCCTTATCTTGCCAATTAGCTTGAACCATACTCCCAATCAAGGTTTTTTGCGGTTGGTTGGCTTCGCCGCCAAACAGCAAGCAAGCGTAGTTCAAGTCTTCGTCACTGTAGAGGAAAATGCCGATCCATGAATCCGCGGGTTTATCGGGTTCGGTGGAGAAGATCCCACTCACCGTTATATTTTTCGCGGCACTTTTCGGGATTTCCCGTTCAAGCATCGGTTTATCAGGAGTGGTGTGTCCCCACCCACCCTTCGGGTTGGTCATCTGTAGGAAGCCATCTTTGACTTCAAACGTCGTAACTTTATCGCGATAGTCGCGGAATTCCCATCCTTCAACGAGTTCCTCGCCGTCAAACGGATCCGTCCATACACCGGCGGAGACTATGCCAACGGTGCTGCACAATAAGATTCCGCATACGAGAATCGTAATTCGCATAGCAATCCTCCTTTTGATTTGAGACATTATAGCATATAACCCAAGTTGCTACTTACAAGATTTTAGACAGACATACACCGTTTTTGATTGAGAATACTATGGGACATTCGTATTGTAAGACAAGGCACTCCACAATTCGGGTTATCGGCTCGCTTTGAGCGTTGCCCATGTTGTGGTCAATTTGCCTGCTGGTTCCACGTCTAATCCACCCAGTGCTTTTGCTAATCCGTGTTCCACAATGATCGTTAGATCGTCTTCACTGAGGACGGTGTTGAAGATAGCGGCTTCGTCGATAATGCCAACGAAATACGAACCACCACCCCATTTACCGATCTCAACGGGATTTCCGGTGACAGCGGTTTTTCCGGGACGTGTACTCACACCTGCTTTTTTGCCATTTACGTACACAACGAGTTGCTCGTTTTTCTCGTTGATGTCGTAAGTCGCCGCGAAGTGGATCCATTTCTTTTCATCAGGAACGTGTGAAGAGGCTCTCGGTTCCCAACTCCCACCCGGTTTGACAAACGCTGACATTTTATTCCCTTCCTGCGGTGGATCAATCCGTAGGAGATATTCGTTGCTTTTAGCGATGAGTTGCCGCCAAGTGGAAATATCTGTGGCGTAAAACCATGCCATCATCGTGAGTTTTTCACCGAGTTGTAGTTCCGGTGTCGAGTCGATGGACACCCATTGTGCGCCATCAAACTCAAGCGCTTTTCCGATTTTTCCGTCTTTCCACTTCGCACCGTTGATTGTACCGTCGTGCTCTTTGCCTGAGGCGTCTTTGGTTGTCTTACCCGCACCTTCATCAAAGAGCCAGACACCAACGGCTGTTTCAGGATCGATTTCAGCAGAACAGATCTGTGGTGGTGTCGAAGCGATTAAACAAGCGATGCCTAATATCAATATCAATTTTCGCATTTTTGTCTCCTGCACGCATCATATCTCAAAAAGTTCTTTGGTAATCAAACTATGATCGATTGCATTTACTCTCATAATTATAACACGCTGTCCGTCGCTATAACAAATGAAAATACTGGAAACATTCGTTAAATTTCTAATTGGACATGCAACCGAAACTATGGTAAAATAAGTACAATAGTACTTGGAAATTGCCCCATGGAAGGATATAGACTATGGACCAAAAAGAACAACTTATTGCCGATCTTACTGCGCTCCTTGGGTCTAAAAATGTCTTAACGGATGCAACCGCACTCTCGGTCTACGAATGCGATGCCGCGCCCTCTTTTAAGGCGATGCCGGATGTCGTTGTTTTCGCGGATACAGCACAACAGGTATCGGATATCGTGAAGTTGGCGAATAAATACGACACTCCGTTTATCGCTCGTGGCGGTGGTACCGGCTTGAGTGGGGGGATGCTCTCTGTCCAAGGTGGAGTTATCATCGCCCTCAACCGGATGGATCGTATCTTAGAAGTAGATCTTGAAAATGAACGAGCAGTGATTGAACCGGGTGTGGTGAATCTTTTGTTGACACAGGCGGTTGAGAATCAAGGCTATCACTACGCACCAGATCCGTCGAGTCAGAAGGCATGCACGATAGGCGGGAATATCGCCGAAAATTCCGGTGGACCCCATACCTTGAAATACGGTGTTACATCCGACCATGTGCTGGGGTTGGAAGTCGTTTTGCCGGACGGTGAAATTGTTGAATTGGGGGGTGCTGTTGAGGAAACGCTCGGCTATGATCTGCGCGGTGTGATGATCGGCTCCGAAGGTACGTTTGGAATCGTAACGAAAGCGATCGTCCGACTGACTCGGAATCCGCAGGCGTACCAAACCGCGCTCGCTGTCTTTGAGACAATGGACGATGCTTCTAACGCCGTCTCAACGATTATCGGTGAAGGTATCATTCCGGCGGCACTTGAAATGATGGATACCCTCGTCATTCGTGCTTTAGAGGAAGCCTTCCAGTTCGGTTTCCCACTTGATGCCGAAGCGATTCTGATTGTGGAACTTGATGGTATTGAGGCAGGAATGCAGAACCAGACCGATCAGATCCTGGAAATCTTCAAACAACACAACGCACGGAAGGTGGATTACGCCAAAGATGAGGCGGAGCGACAGCAACTGTGGAAGGCGCGAAAGAGTGCCTTTGGTTCGTTCGGACGACTCGCTCCGAACTACATTACTCAGGACGGTGTCGTACCCCGGACGACGCTGCCGAAGGTACTACGGCGGATCTCTGAGATATCTGAAAAGTATCAGATTCCCATCGCCAATGTGTTCCATGCCGGTGATGGTAACATCCATCCTATCGTCCTCTTTAACGAGCGAGATGCTGATCAGTGTGAACGTGTGGAGCATGTCAACCAAGAAATCCTGACGGTGTGTGCCGAGGTCGGTGGCACAATCACAGGAGAACACGGCATCGGTGTTGAAAAGATGGATTACATGCCTCTCATTTTCAGTCCTGCTGATATGCAAGTCATGGCGACGGTTAAAAAAGTCTTTAATCCTACAGGTCTCTGCAATCCCGGAAAGATTTTCCCCACAGCCGAATCCTATGAGAAGTTAGGTCTGCCACCGAGTGGGATTCTATATTCGTAGGTAGGGTATAAGGGATACCTAAAAGGAAAAATTAGAAAATTGTACGATAAACTTAAAGGTATTGTCGGCGAATCCGGCATCCTCTCGGAGGAACAGGTTGTTGCCTACGCTTTTGATGGATACGTCCCGAAAGTGGTCGTTTTACCGACATCTGTCCAAGAGATGCAAGAAGTCCTCCAATTTGCGGTAACACAAGGGTTGTCGGTGATGCCTGCCGGTGCGGGGACGAAACTGGGTATTGGAAATCTGCCACAGAAAGTAGATATAGTACTCGCGACAACACGCTTGAACAGCGTGGTGGAATATGAACCCGCGGATTTAACTGTAACTGTGGAAGCGGGTATCCGCTTGAGGGATCTCCAGACCGAGTTGGCGAAGCATCGTCAGTATCTGGTATTGAATCCACCGTATGCAGACCGGTGTACCATCGGTGGGATTGTAGCAACAAACGCGAGTGGTTCTTTCCGTTTGCGGCATGGGACCGCCCGAAATCAAGTCTTGGGTTTGCGGGTCGTTCGCGCAGACGGCACTGTTGTCAAAAGTGGTGGCAAAGTGGTGAAAAATGTCGCTGGCTACGATCTTAACAAACTCTATATTGGCGCGTTCGGGACGCTCGGTATCATTACTGAGGTAACCCTCAAGTTATCGCCTATACCCGTGCGGCAAGCGATACTTACAGCAGACTTTCAGGACGTTCAGGATGCCGCGGACACGGGGTTGGATATTGTTGGTTCACAAACATTGCCCATGTTTGTAAATCTGTTCGTCAATTCAGATCCAACGCGGGCGGGAACCGAGGCACCCGTAGATGAAAATAAGCCAATCCTAACAGTTGGGTTCGGTGGGGATCCCGAAACTGTGGCGTGGCAATTGACGCAATGCCAAGGAATTATGGAACAAAACGGTGCGATAGGTGTCACAATTATAGAGGACGAATCATTACAGCACCTTCAGGAAGCTGTGCAGGAATTCTCCGCAGATAATAGAAATACCGAAATAGTGGTCGCCAAATTGAACCTAAAGCGCACCGATCTCACGGAATTTGCTGCGCAAATTGTGGAGACGAATTGGGGTTCTGATGTCCAGATGATGGCGTTGCTCGGGAGTGGCGTGTTGTATGTCATTATTCCTGTTGCGCCCGACACGGATTACCCATTGCTTGCGAATGTGCTAACGCAACTGCGTCAAACTGCAATGTCGAAGCAGGGAAATCTGATCATAGAAGTCACACCCCCTGAACTCAAACGGCACATTGACGTTTGGGGTTCCGCCGAAGGAACGCTCAGTTTAATGAAACAGATTAAAGCAAAGTTCGACCCGGCGGGTTTGTTGAATCCAGGACGGTTTGTTTCGAGTATTTAGTTTTTATTTGCTTCAGCAGAATAGCACCACATGCTTTTCTGCTTTTTGTTGGAGAATTCACGACTGCTCACCCCGAAAACATCGGGCACATAATAGGTTGTCCGTTTATCAAGATGTAGGGCAAATTTGCAAACCTACATTCCAAAAAGGGGGCATAATATGCAGGAAAAAAGATGGAGGATTCTGTGGATCGATAGCCAGATATCTGATGTAGAGCAATCTGATACGCAACTTAAGGATCAACGTTCTGAGGAGCAGACCAATATAATATCCAAGTCCTACATCCGCTTTCTGGAATATCGAGGATACGACATTTCTTTAACAAACACCATTGCTGAAGGCATTGCGTTACTCCAGGATGAAGAATATCACGCTGTCCTATTGAATTATGACGGACCGACACGAGAGGAGAATCTGCTTTCGTATATTCGGAGTGTGGATGCGCATATTCCGATGATTCTCCTAACACAGGAGGGTGGGCAGGAAGTGCTTCAGCAGGCAAGCCTTTACGATGTCAGTAGTATTTTCATAACGACGGCAAATGATCAGACTGAAACTTCCTCTCAACAGTTAGAGGCGTCGCTCGCGCTTGTACTTGAAAAACAGACAGCACGGGAAGCATATACACCGCAGGCGTACGTTCAGAACTTTAACAAGGGGCAAATATCGAACGGTGCTACGCGCGGACGCGGTTCTGTTGACGAGTGGCAGACATGGATCGATACTTATGTTCGTCTCGTTGAATGGGATTTACGGCTCGACACGCTTCATAACGTTGATGAACTTAAATCTATCCATGAGATGGAGAAACGAGAGGCAAACGCAGGATTCGCTGACTATATTCAAGCCGACTATCACAATTGGTTTACCAGTGGAACCTCGCCTACTTTGTCTGTGGATGTCGTTTACAAATATGTTATCCCTGAAGTTCAGGCAGGGAAGCAGGTCCTGTTTGTTGTGATGGATTGTATGCGGTTGGACCATTGGTTGAAAATTGAACCCTTACTGTACCCCTTGTTTAATATAACTACGGATTACTATTATTCCATTCTGCCAACGGCTACCCGTTATGCACGGAACGCTATTTTTAGTGGGTTGTTTCCGCTTGAATTTGCTGAAAGGCACCCCGACCTATACGCAGAACCCGATACTGTACACACGAGTATCAACCGCTATGAGAAAGATCTGATGCGCTTACAACTCGAGCGGCACGGCATAGTTCTCAAGCCACCTCTCCATTACTTCAAGATTTTTGATACTCGCGGTGAAATTCAATATCTCCACTGGCTAAGCGTTACCGACAGAATTAGTTTGACGGCACTTGTTGTTGATTTCCTTGATATGCTGACACATACGCGGCATGAGATAAGTTTACTACAGCAACTCGTTCCAGATGAAGCCGCGTTTCGGACACTCGCGCAGGCATGGTTTCAGCATTCGCATCTTTATAGAGTCTTCAGAATCGCGGCTGAACGCGGTATGACAGTCGTCTTGACATCTGACCACGGTTCGCTCCTGTGCCAAAATCCCGCGAAAGTTTCAAGTCAAGCTGAACTCACGACGGGACTTCGGTTTAAAGAGGGAAAAAATATCTCGTGTTCACCTGAAGCCGGATGGGTCATAAAGGAACCAGGCGCGTATCGCTTACCGGGTGAAGAGGCGCGAAAAAGTTATGTCCTCGCAAAAGAGGACTACTACTTTGTTTATGCGAGACAATTCGATGTCTATAAAGAAATATTTCAAGGCAGTTTCCAGCACGGTGGTGTTTCACTTGAGGAGATGATTCTGCCTTGCGTTGTACTTGAACCGAGGTAATTGAGGAGAATTAGACGATGTTGGAAACCATCAGACTTCGTAAGCATTTATTTTCTGGGCTGTTTGTACTTCTCGCAATGATATATTCGGCTCATATACAGGCGCAGCTCGCGGATTTCGGATTTGGTGAGAAACCACCTGTTGAAAAACTCTCAGCAAAAGGGTACCTCTCGCTTGACAAGGTGCAACCCGGCAGCCAATTTCAAATTGCCGTCGTCGTTGAGATTGCCGAAGGGTGGCATGTCAACGCCAATCCAGCGGGTGAAGGGTTGATTGCAACCGAGGTCATTTTCCCCGATACACCACATCTTACCTTCGGTGAAGCCGTATACCCTAAGGGTGAAGTATTGGTACTCGGTTCAATAGGAGAGGCACCGGTCTATCACGATACCATTACCATTGGGGTCCAAGCCGATTTAAATCAAACTGCTCCGATTGCCCCCATGACGCTAAATTTGGAACTGACGTATCAAGCGTGCAACGATGAGCAGTGTCTATTACCGGAAATGCTTACCCTTGCGGTCCCTATTGAAGTTGTTGGTATAGAGGACACTATTCAACGGGTTAATGAAGCGGTTTTCGCCAATGTCCAATTCGGTGCCTCGCCGAGTGATGGTGCGGACGAAGGGACCCTCGCACGTGCCCTCTCTGGTGGGCAAGTTTGGCTCGCATTCCTACTTGTGTTTGCAGGGGGTATCTTGACCAGTTTGACGCCTTGTGTTTATCCACTTATACCGATCACCGTCTCTGTCTTTGGTGCCAATGAGGCTGCTGGTTTTCTCAAGTCTTTCCTGCTCTCTGTTGTGTATGTGCTTGGGATCGTTGTGACCTATTCGATTTTAGGGGTGGCGGTCGCATCGACGGGAGCGGTCTTCGGTCAGATAATGGCAAACCCGTGGGTCGTCGGCTTCATCAGCCTAATTCTTGTGAGTTTAGGGTTGTCTATGTTCGGTGTTTTTGAGATTCGGTTGCCGTATGCGGTGCAGAACCGACTTAACACCGTTGGGGGTACCGGATTCGCAGGCGCATTTGCTATGGGGACAGTCGCGGGGGTAATTGCCGCACCTTGCACCGGACCCGCGTTGGCAGTTGTGCTCACTTATATCGCCACGACCGGAAGTCTCTTCCTCGGATTTTGGCTCATGTTCACTTACGCCCTCGGAATGGGACTTCTCTTTATTGGGATTGGCACCTTCTCCGGGTTACTCTCCGCACTACCGCGTTCAGGCGGGTGGATGTATGTTTTGGAAAACGTTTTCGGCATTGCTATTCTTACAATGGCACTCTACTTCCTCAAAGATGTGTTTCCACCGTTACAAGATTTCCTGCAAAACTCGCTCCCATTTTTCGCGATTGCGGGTGGTTTAGTGCTCATTGGGATGTGGCTCGGTAAGTTAACCCAACGGTTTAGCGGTATCTCTCGACGGATGCAATTCCAAAAGGCGTGTGGGCTTTTGCTGGCGGTACTGGGTGCCTATATGTTCGTTGGAGGTATCCAACAGCCCGCTGGACCCCACTTGGATTGGGTTTACGACGAAGCTGAAGGATTTGAAATCGCCAAGCGAGAAGACAAACTCGTAATGCTTGATTTCTATGCCTCTTGGTGTGCGGCGTGTAAAGAACTCGATCATAAGACGTATGCCGATCCCGCGGTCGCTGCGATACTCGATGACTATGTGAATGTTAAACTCGACTTCACCCGCAGTTCCGAAACGACTCAGGCATTAACCGAGAAATATCAGATTCCCGGATTGCCGGTTGTCATTTTCATGGATGCGAATGGCACTGTTCTCAAGCGGTTCACCGGATTTGTAGGTGCTGAGGAGATGCTTGGTATTTTGGACGACATTGAGAAACGACCACAGTAGCACGTCATTTTGAGTGTCCGTATCTTTTAGAACGGGGTAAAGGAGTGAATATGCCCTTTAATGTAAAATCCTTAGTCTCCTTGCGCAGTTGGCTTTTTTATGCAGAGGTGGTTGCGGTAATTGGCTTTGTTGTGCTTGCGTTTTTCTATATTCAACGTGGCACTGCGGAATCCGAATCGCAACCGTTATCGCAGGTGGGGGCTTTCATTGAGGAAGCAGATGTTCTCTTTGAGAGACAGGACCTTGCCGATGCGGCTCTCCACTATTGGCAGGCATTACGAGCGTTGGAAACCGAGGATGAAGTCCAAGGGATCTCAATACACGGTGCCTCACAGACGAGTGCGGAAGTTCGTTTGCACGCCAATCTCCGCATTGCGGAGATCTATTCACAGAGTAATTGGTTGAAGGATGCGAAGGCACGTTTAGAACATGCAGCGCGTATTCAACCTGAGCATGCCGGAGTCCGCCTCTTACGTGGTAAACTATTTCGTGATGAGGGGTTGCTCGCCGAAGCCACCCAAGAGTTTCTCGCTGTGCTCAAGAATATGCCCGACCATGCGGAAGCGCACTATCTCCTCGGTGTTCTCTATCAGGGGAGTAAGCAGTTTGAACAAGCCGCTAAGCACTATACAAAAGCGATTAAAAACGATCCAGAGTTCTTAAACGTCCCTTCTGAAAAAGCACCTATCGGTATCCTTGCTCGCCTTCAGCTATCAAGAACGTATGCCAGAATGCTACAGAGTTATCAGTTCCTTGATAGGGAATTCACCGAAGCGGATTTGGCTGAGGTTACGCGACTGGAAGCGGAGTCGATTGCTCTCTTAGAGCAGGCACATGAAAAGATGCCTGAAATGAACGAGGTTGTTGACGATCTCGTCCGACTCCTCTTTTCGCGGGCATCTGCGCTGGAGCGAGAGGATATCGAGACGCGTCAGTATGTGGATGCGCTGCAGGTCTATGAACAGATTGTGGAGCTGGATCCCGAGGAAGTTCGTGCTTGGGAACGGATGGGTGAAATTTATGCGAGTTTCTTGGGGGATAAGGAAGCCGCACTGGAAGTCTACCGCACAGTGTATAAAATCGAGCCACACCCGACTGTTTTAGCAAATATCAAATCCCTTGAGGAAGATGTTGCCGCTGAAGCAGAAAGCCGATGAGAGGATTTGAACCTCCGACCTACTGATTACGAATCAGTTGCTCTTCCACTGAGCTACACCGGCTTAGCAAATTATTGCGGTTGGAAAGGGAGTGCCGAGAGGCAGAATCGAACTGCCGACACAAGGATTTTCAGTCCTCTGCTCTACCGACTGAGCTATCTCGGCATCAGGTATATAATAATACCATTAAACGGAGGGGTTGTCAAGTTTTTTTGGTAAAAAAGATTATTTTTTTCGGGGCGTCTGCGCGCGAAAGTAGAAGGCGCGAAATAGCATCTGTCCCAGTGCTGTAAGATGATGGCTTCAGACCTTGTAGTTGCGAAATTCGCCTTTAGGATTCCAGACGCATCGGCATCACAAGACAGACGTGATTTTCTTCACCGATCGGTTTAAAAACAATAGGCTCCACTTCACTTTTAAATTCTATTGCAATAGATTCCGACTCGATGTGTCCTAAAGTTCCAATCAACAAACGTGCATCGATCCCAATCCGTATACGTCCAGTACCCGTCTCCACAGGAATAGGCTCGTATGCCTCCCCTAATTCCGGGGTTTTCGCCGAAATCTGGACCTGCTCAGTGCTGATTTCCAATGCAATCGCATAGTTCTTCGGATTCGATAGCAACGCAACACGCCGTGCCGCATGCAACATCTGTTCTTTAGAGACGACGGCTCTGCCTTCCGTGGATTCAGGGATAATCTTCTGGTATGGCGGATAATCTCCCTCTACAAGCCGTGTGGTTAAGGTGGCGTTCTCATCAGCGAAGAGAATCTGATTTTCAAAAATTGAGATCTGCACGCCGTCAGTTTCAGCGAAAGTACGAGCGATCTCTTTAACCGCTTTGAGTGGGACGATAAACCCTTTTACATTCTCCGACGACGTGAGCGGTTCACAGCGCGCGAGTGCAAGCCATCTCATATCCGTTGCGACGACTTCCGTTTTCCCTGGAAGAAAATTAAAGTAGATTCCGTTTAGGAAGTAGCGGACATCCTCCGTTGCGGCAGCAAATTCGGTTTTGTGGAGCAGATTCCGCAGGGTATCTCCATCAATAGTTAATGAGTCTCCGTCAACAGAAGGTAATTGTGGGAATTCTTCGTCAGGAAGTCCAATGATTTTATAAACACCATCCCCACAGGTGATTTCAACTCGGTCGTTTGCCGTCGTCGCGAAGTGTATCGGCTTATCTTCGGGCAACTCTTTGACGATGTCTGCCAACTTTTTGGCAGAAACGGTGATGCCTCCATCTTCTTGAATGGTACCTTCCACCTTGATCTTAATCCCGACCTCCAGATCTGTGGCGATACATTCAATTCTCCCATCGGCGGCTTGGATAAGAACGTTTGAAAGAATCGGTAAGGTCGTGCGCCCACTCGCTACGCCTTGTAACACTTGCAGAGAATGCAAGAGATCATCTTTTTCAAAGGTTAGTTCCATTTCCGGTTCTCCTTACAGTCATTTTTACAATTCTATCACAAAAGACGCATCAAAGTCAAACACTTTTTCAACTTGTGTTAAGTAATTTCGGTGATACCAATAACTGAGTTGCCTGTTTGTATTCCCGTGAACTGTTTCTGGAATAGGTCGTGGTATACACCACCGCGTTGAATCAGTTCCGCATGTGTGCCGGTTTCAACGAGCCTACCCTCTTTGAGAACAAGGATTTTGTCGGCATCTAAAATGGTTGAGAGTCGGTGTGCGATGACGAAACTGGTGCGTCCTCTCATGAGGCGTGTGAGTGCTTCTTGGACCAATGCCTCGGATTCTGCATCCAAAGATGATGTTGCCTCGTCGAGAATGAGGATTTTGGGATCTCTGATAAGCACGCGCGCAATGGCGATCCGTTGCTGTTCACCGCCAGAGAGTCGAACGCCGCGCTCGCCGACTTTCGTCTCATACTGTTCTGGGAAATTCATGATGAAGTCGTGTGCGTTTGCTAACTTTGCGGCGGCGACGATCTGCTCGTGTGTTACCGTTTCTGGATCTTCCGCACCCAGACGGATATTGTAAGCGATGCTCTCAGCGAACAGGTATGGATCTTGAAAAACGATGCCGATATGGGCACGTAGGGACTGGATATGGATCTCTTTGGTAGGAATAGCGTCTATCAAAATGCTGCCTTGCTGTGGGTCATAGAACCGTGGAATTAAACTGATTAGAGTACTTTTACCCGCGCCACTGGGCCCAACTAATGCAACCGTCTCACCGGGGTCTGCTTGAAAGTTCATTTCTTGTAAAATGGGTTCCGCTTCGTTATATCCAAAGGAGACATTGGAGAATTGGACACGTCCCTCAACGTGTTCTATCGGTATTCCTTCTTGCGATTCTTCCTCATGCGCATCGAAGAACGCGAAAATACGCCGAACCGCAACCATGATTGACGGTATTCCGAGGTGGAGTTTCACAAGCTGTGACACAGGCGCGTGTACATTGCCAAAATAGTGTATGATAACAAGCAGTTCACCGATGGTGAGGGCATCGCGTAGGACGTAACCGCCGCCTATGAAAAATATGAGACCTCGGGCTAACCAAAAAAGAATGATGGTGAACCCACCGCCTGCTTGCCGGATAAGTCCCTGTCTGATACCGATTGCGATGAGTCTTTCAATAAACTGGCGGAGGTTCTTTAAATCATAAAATTCCTTTCCTAATCCCTTGAGTTCGCGAGAACCAGCAATGCTTTCCTGTAGTTTGCTCGATAGTAGGGCGTTCTGTTCTTGAATTTCCTCGCCCATTCGGCTGAGCGATTTATCCAAGACAGCGGGAATGATTATGTTTGCAGCGACGAGTAATAAGGAGAGAACGCATAAGTGCCAGTTGATGTATGTAATAATACCCAGTGTCACAACGAGCATGATGCCGTTTATAATATAGTCACCGGCAAAGAGATTGAAGCCTTGCGCCGCTTTTGGCGTGTCGGATGTGAAGGTTGCCATGACTTTTCCAGTCTGGTGCGTGTCATAAAATTTGAATCCTAATTTGCGGAGATGGTGGTAGGCTTCGAGTTGCATGTCTTTCGATCCGTTCTCCGAAACCTTTGCGGGGAAGTAAGCGGCTCCGAATCGAAAGAAGTACATACCGACTGCTGTCAGCGCATAGAATCCGCAGGTGGGCAGCAGGAGTTCAGCGTTTTTTGGGATAAAGACGTCGTCGATCAGAATCTTCCGAAGCCAGGGCCAAATAAGGCTACAGCCTGAGTTGCCCAGGGCACAGAGGATAAAGAGGACTTGGAAGTGCCAATACGGTTTTAGATACGACAACAGTCGCAGAACGTCTTTCATGTTATGTCCCCTTTTTGCATCCCTGCGAACTGTTTCTGGAATAGGTCGTAATATACACCGCTACGCTGAATCAATTCAGCGTGCGTACCGGATTCAACGAGTTCTCCGTCGCTGAGAACGAGGATTTTATCGGCATTCAAGATGGTTGAGAGTCGGTGAGCGATGACGAAACTGGTGCGTCCTCTCATGAGACGTGTGAGTGCTTCTTGGACGAGAGCCTCGGACTCTGCGTCCAGAGACGATGTCGCCTCATCGAGAATAAGGATTTTGGGGTCTCTGATAAGCACACGCGCAATGGCAATCCGTTGCTGTTCACCGCCGGATAGCTGAACCCCACGTTCTCCGACTTCACTCTCGTATTGTTCTGGGAAATTCATGATAAAGTCGTGTGCGTTTGCTAACTTTGCGGCAGCGATGATCTGCTCGTGTGTTACCGTTTCTGGATCTTCCGCACCCAGACGGATATTGTAAGCGATGCTCTCAGCGAACAGATATGGGTCTTGAAAAACAATGCCGATATGTGAGCGCAACGACTGGATTTGGATGGTATTGATGGGGGTCGTGTCAATGCGGATAGTGCCCTGTTGGGGTTCATAGAAGCGCGGGATGAGGCTAACCAAGGTACTCTTACCAGCACCGCTGGGTCCGACGATGGCAACTGTTTCCCCAGGTTCTGCTTGAAAACTCACCTGTTTCAAAACGGGTTGTGTTTCGCTGTATTCAAAAGAGACATCGGAGAATTGAACGCTGCCCTCAACGTGCGTGATGGGTGTACCGTCTTGCGGTTCTTGCTCGTGTTCGTCAAAGAACGCGAAAATCCGACGAGTCGCTGCCATGACTGATGGAATACTGAGATGCAGACTTACCAGGAAGTGCACGGGACGTTGCAGCGCATTGAACCACATGACAACTGCAAAGAGTTCTCCAACGGTCATAGTGTCTCGTAAGACATACCCACCGCCCACCAGAAGCACCAATGCATCGCTTATCCACCAGAGGGCTAAGATATCCCCTACCTTTTGGATCTTTACCTGTTTAATACGAATTGCCACAAGTTGCTTCAGAAAGTGATGGATATTTTTTAAATCGTAGAGTTCTTTTCCCAATCCCTTGAGTTCGCGGGAACCCGCAATGCTTTCCTGTAGGTTGCTTGACAGTACAGCGTTCTGTTCTTGGACTTCTTCCCCGATTCGCTTGAGGGATTTGTTTAAAAGGATTGGCATCGAGACAGTCACACCGACGAGGAGCAGTGAGAGAAGGCATAACTGCCAACTAACACTCATGACGACAGGGATGGTAACAATGAACAGGATAATGTTTGTGGGATAGTCGCTGGCGAATATCTGAAATCCCTCTATCGCTTTTGGTGTGTCTGACGTGAACAGTGCCATGACCTTGCCGGTCTGCTGCGTGTCGTAAAATTTGAAGCCTAATCTACGGAGGTGATGATAGGTGGCGAGTTGAATGTCTTTCGCGGCATTTTGTGAAACCTTTATAGGGAAGTAGGCGAACCCAAGTGAAAAGAGGTACATGCCGAATGCTACCAGCATCCAGAGTCCGCACGTAGGCAGCAATTTATCGGCGTCTTTTGCGAGAAAGACATCGTCAATCAGAATCTTTTCAATCCAAGGGAGGACGATGAACCCGCCAAAGTAGCCGAGTTGACAAAGAAGGTAAAATCCTTGGAAATGCCAATACGGTTTTATGTATGACAGGAGTCGCAGAACATCTCTCACTTCATGTTCTCTCTTACGAGTTAGGATTCTATTCTAAATATTTTCAATACTCAGGGGACGACCCATTTTCTGATTTTCGGCTTCTAATTTCTCACGACTCGCGACGACACAAATCGAGGCTTTATCCTTATTTTCCTCCAAAGTTTCGAGCAAGGCACGTTTTACCTCCTTAGGGGCGGCACCTCGGAGTTGGGCATATCTGTTTTCGATCATTTCCCGCGTCTGCCCAGTGAGGTAATGTGTGAGAGCATTGGTTGAGGCTTGACTGGGTCGGACTGTTTTTTGATAATCCGCTGCTGTTGCGATAACTGCTTTATCAATGTCTGTCTGTGTCCACTCCGATTGTTTGATATAATTAACGGTCTGTTCAAAAACATTGAGCGACCGAGCGACATGCGGATCAAAATATGAGCCTTGATAGAGCAGAGCATCAAATGGATTATATTCAAAAACGCCACCGTAGGCATTGCCCTTGAGCCGAATTTCGTTCATAATGTAATCAAAGTCCAAGATATGCGAGCCGATAGTTAAAAGCACCGAATCCTGATGCGAATAGTGTAGTGCTGGTATTATATGCGCGCAGTTCGCTACTTGAATCGGAGCCTCCAATCCTTCCCGTGGATATGCATCGAAAGCCTCAAATCCGATTGGTATCGGGTTTATCGGTTCATCACGCATGTTGTCAATCCATTCGGCAAACTTCCCGCTGAGCACCTCATAAGCTGCATCAGAGCCCGTGAAACTGGCGGTAACGCGACCGCGCACTAACAGAAAATCGCGAATCTGCTCGATAGCGTCACTGAGTTCCTCATGAGATTCATCAAAACGGTTGAGCAACATTTCACTCATCCGAAACTGTGTTGTCCCGAAGACGGCCTCTGAGAGATATGCCTGTGGCGAAAACCCACGGGCAGCGCGATGGTTCGCGATATCTAAACAGCGATAACCGTGTACATAGGTCCGATATGCTGTGACCGCTTGGTTAAGGACGTCGCGAAGCCGTCCAGTATCCCGCGGATTCACAGCGAAGATCAGATCACGCAGAACATCCAAAGCGTCTCCCATTTTGTCATCAAGTGCTTTAAATCGGAACTGCATGTTCCAGACAGGCTTATCTGAGTCAAGCGCGTGTGTGCTAAAACTCGGGGAGCAGTCCAGTCCACCGGTAACCGCTGCGGTGCGTTGTGCTACCTGTTCGTAATTTAGAGTGCCGGCACCGAGTTTACCAATGGCATCGGTGTATCTGGGGAGATACTGCCAAAGATGTTCCGGTAACCCTTGCAAGTCAAAATTTAGCACGAGGTAATTCACGCCATTGGAAAAGACATCGTTTCGGAGCAACGGACGTCCGTTAACCGTTTCAATGGTCGTAGGAATGGACAGCGGCTTCCCCGGAAGGTCAGAGACGTGCAGTTGTGGCAACTTCGCCAGATCCTCCGGTGAGTTGGGTTGTCCGTTGAGACGTTCAAGTTCGACGGCATCGGCGGCGAGCTGTTTCATTTGTTCATCGGTGAATTGTGTGCGGATCGCTTGCAACCGCGCCTCCTCACGCACATGAAGACGAGCCAGCATATCCGGATCAGGGGAAAGAACAACCGTCAATCGATGTGGGTTGTCAAGGAACTTCTCACGAATCAGTTCATTGAAGATGCACGGATTTTGCTCCCAACGTTGACGGATAGCAGATAAGACCGTCCCCATCTTTAAAAAGAGGGTCGGTTCCTCTTCATATATCCAAGTGTTTATAACACGCTCCATCATCTGAAACGGGAATCTTGGCGTGATTTCCTGATAGTCATAAGTGATTTGTTGAAGCGCGGCTTCCACCTTCTCTTTGTCGATTTCTGTGTCTGCAATTTGTGCCAATGTATTTACAACCAATTTCGTGAAAGTTTCAATACGATCTGCTTTGCTTCCGGTTAAGCCGATGTGAAAGGCAATGTGTGGACCCATAACGTTGACTCCAGGAGAGATAAGAAATCTGTCATCGTATATGTCTGCACCGAGTCTTGAATCGATAATTGCTTTTCGAAGGAGAGCACCCTCGTTGCCGAGCAGAATAAGATCTAAGATGCGACATAAGACGACATCCTCGGGATCCGTTGCCTCTCCGATGCGCCAACTGAGCATCAGGTATGTCTTTTCAGCGAGCGGATCGTCTGGCTCAATTGGATAGACATCCTTCACAATCTGTGGTGATTCCCACCTCGGTGGGTGTGTGATTTCTGGTCGGAGCGGTGGCAGAAACCCATTAGTCTCAGTTCTTGGTATTGCTGCCAATTTATCGGCGAGAAATACAAGATAATCGCTCGTTGGAATATTGCCGTAAAAGAAGAAATAAGAGTTCCGTGGGTGATAATAGGTTTGGTAATAAACTTTGAGTTGTTCGTAGGTCAGATCGGGTATAACCAATGGATCCCCACCACCATTGTTGGCATAGCAAGTATCGGGTAGAAGTCCCTTGGCTACAGCCATAAACAAGTGATCCCCTGGGTCGGACAAACCGCTTTTCACTTCATTATAGACGATTCCGTTGATTTTTAAATCGCCGGTAGGCTGGTCCGGATCAGCAGGTTCAAGATGGTGTCCTTCGCGTTTGAAAGTCTCCTCTGTTAGTAGCGGATGAAACACAGAATCAAAATGGATTTCTGCCAGGTTGAATAGATCTTTCTTGACATTACTTGATCCGTAATAAAAGGCATGGTCAAAATAGTTCATGGCGTTCGCATCGGCATAGGTCGCCAGACTCATCTTCATTATCTCAAAGAACACCTCTTTTACTGGATAGTTGCGGGATCCTGCCGTTACAGCGTGTTCAAGGATATGTGGTAATCCTGTATCGTCGAATGCTGGGGTCGTCGGACTGATCGAAAACCAGTTTTTGGGGTCATCTGTGTAGAGATGCATCAGTCGTGCGCCGCTATGTGGATGCAAGAGTTCTATTGCCACCGCTCGCAATTCGTCAATCGGTGTTACAGCTTTCACCTCAAAACCGTGAAGATGTTGACCTGGATACAGATTAACGGGTGGATGTTGAGAATCTGTCAGCCCTTGTGGAAATGTGTTGGGTTCGTTACTCCGTTCCGAATGCATTCTAACCTCCATCTTTTCATGTTTCTATAACGCGAGTAAGGCTTCGGTCTGCCAAGAGAATATCTCCCACAGACCGAAGCCGACCGGAAACAGGGACATTTCAGGCAAGCATGTTTCTTGACCAAAAAGATCCTATTTCCGATCCCTCTATGCGCGTATTGTTACTACAAACGAGTCCCTAAAAAGTTGCACATTTCCAGTTTCTTTCTTGTTAATGACGCAATTTGGAGACGAAAAAGGTGCATAATTTTGTAAAAAATCGTGAAAGATGGAAGATAGTGCGATTATTCTTGCCAAATGCCGATTTCGCGATAGAAACGGAGGGCACCCGGATGGAAAGGTGTCCCTGTATCTTTGACGACATTTTTCGGATTGATGGCTTTACCAGCACCGTGTCGTTTCACGACTTCCGCGCGGTGCGTATACAAGGTCTTCGTGAATGCGTAAACGATATTTTCATCTGTGTTCTCAGCCGTGATGAGGTGCATCGCGCCTACGTTCATGCTCGCGAACGGTTCGGTCTGTCCTTTGTAGGTATCGGCAGGAATAGTTACGGCGTTAAAGAAAGGATAGTCAGCAAAAAGGGATTGTTTCGCCGAGTTGTCAAATGGGATGAAGAAGATGTCTTGAGAGGTACTGGCTTGTGTGGCGGCGGGTGTTGGGATTGCACCGCCGACGAATGCCGCGGCGGCGGAACCGTCCGCTAACAAATCGACTGCCCCGATGTACGTACTGTTGATCGGTGTGAAATCGTCGTAAGTGATACCGTGTGCCGCCAGTATCGGTTTAAGGAAATACTCGAAACCTGCTCCCGCCGGTCCGACGACAATTCGTTTACCAGTGAAGTCTCGAATTCCACGGATACCGGAAGACTGCTGTGTGAGGAATAGCCCGACATTCGGAGCAAGTGTCATGACGTTACGGATGGTGTGTTCAGTTCCCCACGCGCCTTCACCGCGCACGGCAAAATAGGAGATTGCGGCGTTAGCGAGCGCGAATTCCAGTTCACCGTTCACGATGCGTCGGATGTTTTCCTGCGTGCCTTTGGTGGCTTCGGCGGTCACTTCCCAGTTTGCGTCTTGGACGTTACCATCGACGACCTCAGCGATTGCGGAGCCGACGACGAAGAACGCACCACCAGCGGGAGCGGTGCCGATACTGATATAGCGGCGTTTTGAGGAATTGTCGTTCACTAACTCAGCAGGGGTATCGCCTTTTTTATTTTCGGCAGTGTTTTGTTTTGCGGTATTATCGCACCCGATAGCGAGTATAGCACAGATAATTAACAGATAGGACAGAATTGATTTCATGAGAGTCTCCTATAGGTTATGGTTGTTTTGGACTTACGGGGTTTCCCACCTATTCCGTATCAATGGAGCGGCACTTCAGGTGGAAATGGGCACATTTCTGCCATCGCAGGGAAGATGTGCGTTACATCTTTTCTAAACACATCTCCACTCAAAATGTCAACGATGCCTCCCTGATGTTCGGGATATTCTGACAGGAACCGCGCAAAACTAAATTCCTTTGTGTAAAAGGCGTAGACGAGTTTCCGAAATGCCTCCATCCCCTTTACAAATTCATGTCCGAAACTTCCGAGCTGCGATTCGGAGAAATCATTCTTATCGAACGCGTCAATGATGACGTCCGCCGCCATCTCACCAGATTTGAGTGCCAGAAACAGTCCAGTCGAGTAGACAGGATCCAAGAATCCGAATGCGTCGCCGACGAGCACCCAGTTGTTGCCTGCGATACGACTCGCACGATAGGAGAAATCTTTTGTGGTTTGGATGGGGAACAGTTGCTTCGCGCCTTCGAGTCGTTGTTGCAATGGCGTGCACTTGGCGAGTTCTTCGGTAAAGATTTTTTGGGCATTGAGTTTGCCATCGGTATCTCTTCGATTCTGAAGCAGATAGCCCAACTCGCCCACAACCCCGATACTCGTGCGGTTATAGGGGAGCGGGATCGACCAGAACCAAGAATCTTTCGCTTCGGTATGTAGGATAAGCGTCGCGCCTTCGTCGATGCCTGCGTCTCTGTGTCCGTCTTCGTAGTGTGTGAAAAGCGATGCCATTTTGAGGTTCGGTTCTGTGGTATTCAGCTTCAATTGCCTACCGATGAGGGATCGCTGGCCGGTAGAATCGACAATGATGGTGGCTTTCAGGGTTTCACGGGTGCCGTTTGCGTTCTGTATCGCAACATCGGTTGCTGTGTCCTCTTCAAAAAGGACTTCTCGGACACTTGTTCCCCTACGGATTTCTACACCTTTTTCTTTCGCGTTGTCCAAGAGCATCTGATCGAATTCACTCCGTAGGACCTGCCATGTAACGGCACTTTCATGCGGGTTAGTTTGAAAGAAGTAGAACGGCGTGGAGGCCTTGCCAGAGCGTGAATAGAACTGCACGCTGTACTTTTGTGGAAAATGGCTTGCCCGTAGTTTTTCGAGCATACCGAGTCGTTTGAAAGTCCAGTACGTGGCGGGAATCAGCGATTCTCCGATTTTGAATGTCGGTTCCGCTTCCCGTTCAAGGAGCAGGACGCGGTGTCCCTGTTCCGCGACAAGCGTTGCCACGGTGCTTCCGGCAGGTCCACCCCCGATAACGATGGTGTCATAATTGTGGTGTGTATACATGCGTTGATTTATCTATGGACTTCCATATACGCTCGAAGCACGGTATTTATCCGCGTGTGGTAATCTTTTCCCTGTTCCTTGAACCATTCCAAGATTTCATGTTCAATCTGGAGGTAATTTTCAGGGCCAATCCGCCGGGCATTTTCCCAAAAGTCATCATCCAGTTCAGGGATAGTTGATGTATCAATCGCGTCCTCAGGGAGGTGCTCAATTTCAGAAAGCCGTGTTTTTGAAAATTTCATCATATATTTCTTTATTAGAACCCAAGTTGGTGCTAACGAGTTTTAAAGGTTCAGGAAGATTTTCACGTGCCTTCCTCACCCCCGCAGAATGCCACACGCGCATTCTGACGTTGATTCAGGGGTGATATGTCTATAGGAAAAGCGTATTTAAGCAACTGCACTCCAGCGGAGTGCTATGTCTATGATAGGTGGCTTGCATTATTATAACACATCTCAAAGGATTGCGTAAGTCCTAATTGATTAGCAAAGGGTGGGATATAATCCCAATTCATTGCGCCCCCAACGCTCAATGAGTTGCGCGACTACGAACTGGAATGTGTTTTCACGAGGACCGTTCATCGGTGAATCGGTTTGATTTAAGTTCGGACCTCGGTAACGTTTCGAGTGGGACTGCTTTCACTTCGGCACGCAAACCTAACTCATCTCGGATCGCCGCGGCAACTGTAGTAACGGTTTCCATCGGATCTGGGTTTGTGGATTCAATCTGTATTTCGAGTTCGTCGAGCGTTCCCGTTCCGTAAATACGTCCGGCAAACTCACGGACTTCAGGAAACTTGAGGATAATGTTTTCGAGCGTAGCAGGATATACATTTAAACCCCGAATGATAATGGCTTTATCTAATCGTCCGATAACACCACCATCAAGGACGCGGCTTTTCCGACCGCATTCACAGAGGGTTGATTTGAGTTTTACATAGTCCCCCGTCCGGTAACGGATGACGGGCATACCGACGCGTCCTAAATTTGTGATGACTAACTCGCCTTCATCTGCGGGGTTTCCTGTTTCTGGATCAAGCACTTCACAGATGAACTCATCTTCGTTGAGATGGACACCCGCTTGCGGTTCGCACATAACGCCCCAGGCACCGACTTCCGTTGCACCGGCATGGTCGTAGGCACGCGCACCCCAACGGCTTTCGATGCGGTGTTTCGTGGCGGGTAGACTCGCTCCGGGTTCACCGGCATGGATTGTCACCCGAATTGAGGCTTCTTCAGGTAAATTGATGCCATCTTGTTCTGCGACTTCAGCGAGTCGCAATGCATACGTTGGTGTCGCGATGAGCACCGTCACATCGTTGCTAAGAATAGCGCGTATCCGTTGGTCAGAAGTCATGCCTCCGTTTGGGATTATGAGTGCTCCGAGTTGCTGCGCGCCGTGATAGGCACTCCAAAAACCGATAAAGGGTCCGAACGAAAAGGCGATCATGAGCCGGTCGGATGAGGTTGCGCCAGCGGCGCGATAGATTTCTCTCCAACATTTTCCCCACCAATTCCACGATTCGGCTGTGTCCAGCCATCGCAGGGGCGAGCCTGTTGTACCTGAAGTTCGGTGGAGACAGGTATACTGCTCCAACGGAAAGGTGAGATTCGTCCCATACGGGGGATGCGAGACTTGATCGGTGCTGAGTTCTTCCTTTGTCGTAAACGGGAGCTGCCGGTAGTCTGCGAATGATTGGATGGCGTTTGGATGTGTGATCCCGGCTTCGGTGAGTTTTTGTTTGTAGAAGGTGTTAGTTTCCAACACCGGGACAAGCATTTCCCGGAGGCGGTGTAATTGCGTTTGTGTATCCATGTATTAGGTATATCGTGTGTTCTGGTATTCAGACGCGTAGGTTGGGCTGAACGCCCTGAGACATCAAATGCCGCTGAACCAAACATCCATCATATCCCAATCCCTTCATACCTGTCAAAGACGAGGTGAAACCCAACAACTATTGACTGCTGATTTAGGTATATCGCGTGTTCTGGTATTCAGGGGCATAGAACGCTGGGAGCAGGCTATCGACTTGGAGCAATCCGCGTTGCGTCAGTTGAATCTCGTCCGATGCGGCGTTGACACGCAACATGCCGTCGCTTTGCAGTTTCTCGAAGGGTTCGGCAAAAGTATCAAGGATGTCTGCGTCGAACTTCGCTTTGAAATAAGAAGGTCTGATCTTTCCGAGTTTGAGTTGCAGTATCATCTCCCGTGTCAATCGTTCCGCTTCCGTCGGTTTCAGTGCTCGGTAAACTGGGATCCTATCTTCCTCGAGGTGCTTGAGGTAGTCTCCCCATGAGGGGGCATTCTGGAAATGAATCCCGCTGAGATGCGAGAAAGAAGCAACGCCTGTTCCGATCATATCGCTCCCCTGCCATACGGCATCGCGGTAGACGAATTGGCAATGCCTGTCTTTCTTGAGTACTGTATACGCGCTGGATTGTGCGTAACCGGCTTGTTCAAACTGTTCAAAGGCGTATTGGTGCCATTCGCGTTTCAATTTCCAGTCTGCGACCGGCAGCGAATCGCCACCGAGAATGTCTTTAGAGTAGACAGTGTTGAACGGCAATTCCAACTGATAGACAGTGATGCTATCCGGATCGAGTTCAATAGTCTTTTTAACGGTTTCTCGCCAACTCTCCCACGTTTCACCTATCATACCTGAAATAAGATCGATGTTGACCTGATCGAACGCCAGTGTCTTTATCCATGGGACAATGCGGTACACCTCTTTGGACAGGTGTGCTCTACCGTTTTCAGCAAGAATCTCGTCATTCAGGTTCTCAACACCAAGGCTCAGTCGGGTTACACCGATCCCTTTGATCGCCTCTACTTTCTTTTCCGTCAAGGTCCCCGGTTCACATTCAAAAGCGATCTCTTCAGCAGCATCCCAGGGCATCACCCGTTTTACCCTATCTACGAGAGCCGTCAGATGTTTGACGCTGATGTAGGAAGGGGTCCCGCCGCCAAAATAAACGAATTTCAGGGGTCTGCCAGCAATAGCGGAGTGTGTGCTGTAAAGTTCGACCTCTTTCGCAAGCGCGTTCAGATACGTGTCAATTTCCGAACTATTTTTATCGGTGTAGACGCGAAAATAGCAGAATTTGCACCGCTTACGACAGAATGGGATATGGAGGTATAGCCCCAATGTCGCATCCGGGCGCGGTTGCTCACCGAGCGCTCGCTGTACTTCAGGTACATCGGACTCGCCCCATACGGAATACGGCGGATAGTTGGAGACGAAAACGCTTCCTACAGTAGTGTCTTTTGAATCTATGCCTGCTGTTGCAGGTTCCGGTTTTGCTTCAGGCATTATTGATGCTCCCTTACCTTCATTAAATCTCCGATAGACGTGATAGGGCGTATCAGGTTCCTCTGATTCTTAGTCAAACTCACGATCGAATAAGTTCACAAATATTATAGCATGGATGGGTCAATCGTGCCAATTCATCCAAAACAATACAGGATCCCATCCTCGGTCCCGATATAGATTCTACTGTTGGAGACGCTCGGTGAAGCGACAATAGATGAACCCGTTGCGAATTCCCACACCGATTCCCCAGTCGTAATATCTAAAGCGATAAACAATCCGCGTGTTGTCCCCACAAAGGCACGTGTCCCGACAATGACAGCGGAAGACTCAATACGGGATTTAGCGGTATACGTCCATAGGGATTCGCCGGTCGCTTGTGAGAGCGCATGCACCATCTTATCGCGTCCACCGATGATAACACTGTCTTCTGTGAGGGCGGCTGAAGCAAAAAATGGGAATCTGCGTTTCGGATGCCGATACCGCCAGGCAATCTCTCGAGTGTCTAAGGCAACTCCCAATATTTCGGTGCCGTACGTGCCACAATAGACGCGGTTTTGTGAAATCGCAGGACTTGCCCCGACATACGCGCCGAGATCTACCTGTTGCGTCTGTGTGCCGTCGTCAATATTGATGACGCGGAGATAACTATCGCATCCGGTGACAATTGCGAAGTTTGCTGCCGGACCAGCATCGCTTGCGAGTTGCGTCCAGACCCCAGGGGTGCCGTGGACGTAACCTTCAGTCTCTAATTTCCAGACCAGTTCTCCGTTCTCTCGGTTGAGACAGTAGAGGAATCCGTCATACGAGCCGAACAGCACGCGATCGTCAACGACATTTGCCGATGAGATGATTTCACCTTCCGTCGTGAACTGCCATTTCGCTTCTTGGGTGTTGATGTCCGCTGCATGGAAAATCCCATCCCCATCCCCAAAATAGACGACTCCGTTGTGAATAGATGGCGAGGCTTTGATATGTCCCTCTACCTGATACGTCCATTTCTGTTTGCCGGTTTGTGCGTCGATTGCGTAGAGAGTTCCGTTTAATGCACCAACGTAGACGATGCCATCGACGACTGCGGCAGTGGATTCAATCATATCCCCCGCCTGAAAAGTCCAGAGCAATTGCGGATTTTCGGAGAGTTGGGAATCGGCGAGACCTGTGAGTTGTGGATTACCACGAAAACTTGCCCAGTTGCCAAAAGATATATGCGAAGCGAGGAACAATAGGAGAATTAAAAAAGTAGCAGGCACACTCCGTTGTGCCGTAGCTTTTGACTTTTTAGGATATGTACGCTTCCGCTTATCTACTTGTGTTTCAATAAACTTGTTCATAAAGGTTCATAAAGTCTCTAATGTTGACGGGACGCGGATTGAACTGTACTGTCCACTGTGTCGCCGCTTCCTTTGCCAATGTCGGTATATCTGCCGTTCCTATCGTGTATTGGATGGGATAATCCCGGAGCCTGTTCGGCAGATTGCCAATCTGTTTGAGTGCTGTGATTCTATCTGCTAAGTCACCGTCCGGGTACAGTTCACGATAGGCATCTCCTGCGACAGTGCTATTGAATCGGATGACGTGCGGTAACATCAGCGCAACGGCAACACCGTGGATGACTTCGTATCTCGCTGTCAGCGGGTTAGCACAGGCGTGTGCGGCACCCAGCATTGAGTTTTCGATTGCGAGTCCGGCGAGGTATGCCCCAAACAACATTTTGCTTCGGGCTGCGGAATTGTTGGCTTCAAGGCATGCCTCAAAGTGAGCGTCTAATAGTTCCCATGCGTGCTGTGCAAACATCTGAGACATCGGATTGTGTCTCGTTGAGACGAAACTTTCAACGGCGTGTGCGATCGCGTCTATACCGGTGATTGCGGCGATCGGTCTCGGCAAGGTTTTGGTGAGTGTCGCATCTAAAAGGACAGTTCCGAATCGTGCTTTTTTATCACCACACGCCATTTTGATGTGTGTATCTGCCTGTGCGATGAGTGCGAAGGATTGTGCCTCGCTACCGGTCCCGATAGTCGTCGGGATACCGATAGAGGGGAGCATCGGTTGTGTTGCCTTGTTTGTGCCCCAGTAGTCCTCCATTTTGCCGCCGTTTGTGAGCAGGAAGTTTGCGCCTTTCGCACAGTCCATTGAGCTACCGCCACCGAGTCCGATGATGAGGTCTATCGGGGCATTGATTTTTGCAACCGCAAGTGCCGCGTCAACGTCTTCTGTCGTTGGGTTGGGCGTGGTATCAGCAAAAACGTAAGCGGCGATCCTTTCGCTTTGTAGTGCTGAGACGGCTCTCGCGAGGATACCTGCTTTTTCGATACCGGCATCTGTCACGACAAGAACGCGGCTGCCACCGCGTTCGCGGGTTAGCTCACCGAGTCTCTTGATCGTGTTATCACCGTAGATGACTTGTTGATTCAATTCACAGTCAAAGGTTTCCATGTATGAAATCCGATAGAATATGGCGCGCTTATCGGACGTGCCAGTGGAAGATCGTATTGTATAAGTCCTTTAAAAGGATACCAGAGTCTTCAGGGCAAAATCAAGGGAAAGGTGAATTGTTTCAGCGGCGAGGTTTTATGGGGATTGAGGAGTGATTGGATAGTATCGGTATCAATCGCTTGAATCGCGGATTACACGGGTTGCACAGACGATGCTGATTACGAGGGATCCATCGGTACTATTTCGTTTGTATTTTTGTCTGGATTGAGGGTTTAACTGGTTCCATACATTGAGGTTGTTTGAGATCTACGCAAACTTTAAATCAGCCAACCTACGTTGTTGCCTTTTCAACTATTTTAATTCCTCTTCCCTAAGGTCATAAAGTTTATAAACCAGTTTGTTGATTTGTTTCTCGTATTCTTGAACGCGTATTTGCTTGTCAGCGTTTTTTAAATAATCACTGTCTTTAGTGATAGCGAGAATCTTATCCACAAGAGTAATCAACGGTTTCTGCTGTTCACGAAGTATTTTTGCAATAGGAAAATCTCTAATTTTTCCCACACCTACATCGAAACCAGCACCTCGCTTCTTGCAATTTCGCTGGTACCAATAAAGAGCGAAATTTGAATTCAAAACAGCCAATATGTATTTCAAATCATAATTCTTGTCTTTCTCGATAATTGAGGAGAAGGAAAACCCGAAAAAAAACTCTGATGTATCATATGTAAATTCGGGTTGTTTAAACATATTTTTAAAGATGATTTTGGGGAAAATAAAGTATTTATCCTTCCTCGGTCTATGTATACCATAGGGGGCATTTGATGAAGTGATTAACCTTTGGAATTTGTCTAAATGGTTTTTGAGTTGGTTAAATCGCCCATCGTTTTCTATTATCTTTTTTATTTCCTTATCGCTGTAGATTAAGTACTTATTATCATATTTGATACCATATCTGAAAACATTTACTGGATTTAGATATTTTTTTAAAATCCTTTTTTCTTTTTCATTCAACTCTAAGGAATCTATCTCATTTTGAGTTAGGACAAACACACCATCTCCTACCTCCACATCTTCCTGAGGAGTTCTATCTAGAGCTTTTTTTGAGACTCTATCAGGCGCCTCAACCACACCTTGAGAAACGTCACAAATCTCTCCAAGTCGAATTACATTTTTGAATCGTAATTGTCCGCCCTCAACCAAAATTTCATTCTGATTAGAATAGATAGTCGAGTTTTTCAACTCCTTTAAATGTAGATTATCCGTGTTCTCATTCTTATTCAAATCAATCAGATTGTTCTGTAATTTTTTATAAGTGAATATATCACGATCTTTGTCTTTAACATAAACAGCCACCATGTGTTGACCAGCAACTTCATCAAAGACTTTTAATTTTCCAATATCAGCAAAAGAAACAAATGAAAGTTCATCTCTCACTCTATGAATTAATTTTTTGGCCCCAGCACTATTCAACCAATAACGTGATGTAATATAAGAAATAATACCACTGTTGTTTACTATATCTATAGCTTTATGCAGGAAGAAATACCAATAATCCATTTTTCCCTGATGCCACTTTTTGCCCCATTGATTCTTTATGACTGGTTCAAAAACGCTTTTATTGTTCTGTTCTTTGAGATATGGCGGATTGCCAATTACTATGTCAAATCCATTTGTAAATCCAAACATCCATTCAGTATCGAACCAGTCGGCAATAGCATTCTGATTATACGGATCCCAAGAGGCAATTTTCTGGGCAGTTTCACCTTGCAATCCTAGGCTCTTGAGCAATTCACTAATTTCTTTGCGGAGTTCTGCGTCGCGTTTTCGGTATTTTTCCTTCGTTCTAGGTGTGCGAGCGGCGAAGTGTCGCCGGCGTACTTCGTTGAGTTCTTCTTCTTTCTTAATGATCTCTGGACTGCGAAGGGAGAGTTGCCCTGTAATGCCAAGAAGGGTGTTGGATGCAATGAACTTGGTTTCTAAATTAGGTAGCGGACGGACACTTCTATTTTCTCGTGAGTCATCAATTTGCTGGTTTACTATGAGGGAAATGAAAAAGCGGAGTTTGGAAATCTGAGCGGCAATCGGTTGGATATCCGTACCGTAGATGCAGTTCTCTATTAAGTAGAGTTTTCTTCCATAGTCGAGTTCATTACGTGCAAATGCCTCATTGATGTTATCAATTTCCGTTTCCAACTCTTGGATGGTGTTTTCGCGAACCGTACTATCGTCAATTTTTTCAGCCATCCTGATGGTACTTTTGACTCTGTCAATCTGTCGTTCTTTCCATTGGTTATTACCTGGGTCAAGTTTGCCGAGAATGAAAACCAATTTATGTAGAATTCCCATTGGGAAAGCACCTGATCCACAGGCAGGATCAAGGATTTTAAGGGTGTCAATTGCATTTATCAGTTGTTCAATTTCGCTCTCATTGAATTGGTGTGGTTTATCGTTGTAAGCAATCAAATCATGAAGTTTGCTCTCGATCTTGGGTATTGGATCAGCGGACAAGGTATTTAGGGATTCATAATAGGCAATAAGTGTCCGTCTGAGATAGGTAATTATCGATTCGTCCACCATATAGTTGACAATTTCACGCGGAGTGTAAAAAGAACCTGTTAATTTACGAGCTGTCTCTCCAGTTTCAGGGTTATAAGCAGCAAGCAAATTTTCAAAAACCCTTCCAAGCAATTCTGGGTCAAGTGCCACCTCTTCTTCGATGGGTGTATTCTCAGTAACTGTAAACTTGTGGCGGCGGAGAATTTCAATAAGTCCTCGTACTTTATATTGTTTGCCTGTTGTACCGTAAGCAGCATTAAGGTCAACATTCCTTTCACCGGAAAAGAATAGGAAATTAGGAACAGATAATTGGTTATCATCGCGGTCGGAAAAGCCATCAATTCGTAGAATTTTCTTAGGATTGTCTTTGTCCTTTTTATCTAGGCACTCAAACAGACCTCCATTCAAAAAAGGAATTGTTTCAAACTGTAACAGGACTTCATCTGGATCCGTGAAATACTTTTTGTAGCGGTAGAGTGATGTGATATTATGATGCTGCCGTCCTTCGCCGCGAAATTTACGGTTGTTGGATTTCTGCGGCGTGTTCATTTCCTGATTAAGGGTGGCAAAGAATAGGTTTTGGAGAATTGCTTTGTAGTAGGTGCTTTCCTGTGGATGGGTGCTAACAAGAATTTGCTCTATTTCCTTCTGATGAAAGAAAATATCAGGAATTAATTTCTTTTCTTTGATGAACCAGACGAAGATCAACCGCGTAATCAGGCGGATCACACTGGTAGCGTTGCGAATATCTATATCTTCTCCTGCGTCTTCTGGGAATGTAACATTGTCCACTGCCCAGAAATACCAATTAGAAAGTTCGCGATAGAACCGTTTGTTGAGTTCTTCAATATCCAGTCTTGCGAGCCATGCCGCCAGCAAACCGTCGAAGTTTTTCGGTTGTTTTTTGGCATTTATCCACCTAGCACATTCTTCGAGTGAAAGTTCAGACAGGATGTCCAGATGTGCACGGTGTGGATCCTTCAGATCAATATCCTTGATTAGCTTGACTTGTCCCAGTACATCAAAATTTGGGTCAATTTGGTTTGGGCGGCGATCCGTAAAGCCTATAGTCAGGTGATTTGTAACGCGAAACAACACGACAGTTGGTGCGCCCAATCGTTTATTGATTTCACGTGTAAACTCAGCGTATTTGGTTCGGGAGTAGTTTCTATCTTTCAACTCGACCACACAGAAGAGGAAGCAGTTTTGGTCTTCATTGTCGAAGAAATCTGACTGACCGGTATTGGCGATTTCATCGCTTGTAAATTGGAACACGAGCTTCACAGATTTGGCGTGATTGCGAAATTCTCGTTCTGTTTTGGTGTTTGGATTGAGTGCTGGAAATTCTTGAAAAAAATCACCTACAGTTCCTGAGAGTTCAAGCGTGCGTTCGCTTTGATACCCTAAAGCTGCCAAGAGATTTTTTGATTGATCTAAAAGATCGCCGGTGGACATCGCTGCCAAAGCGGATTTGATTGCTTCTTTGTTCATATGTTTTCCCTTGCAAAATATTAGGCATACTCCGTGTGCTGTGAGTTAATGAGGGACAAATCGCTTTATATTATTGTGGTGTTGTAATAATCAACCACGTTACCAATTCAAAATCGCTGGAGTCTTTGGGGACTTCAGAGGTGACTGGCAGTTTGAAACCACGAGTGCCACCTCTTCCTAAGTTTTTAGTCTGTGTTTTCTGATGCGATCGTGTGATATGCGCAATGACCTCGTTCAGCAGTTCGTTGTAAACAGCCATATTCTCGCCGTGTTGCGTTTCTTGGTCGAATTGGAGGCACAACTCTGTTGATTCATCGCTCTTTCCGGCAGTTGACGTTTCAAACAAATCTAATACCTGTTTGGCGTTTGCACATCCGTAACGGATGTCACGGTTTTTGCGGATGTAGACGGTGTAATATGGATAGATAGGACTTGGTGTCTTATTCTCCTTATCAGTTGTGGTATTGCGTTGCTGTAGGAAGAAGATAACACCCGTTTCTGTAGGATTGCTTTCGTTTGTAGTAACTGCATATGCCCCTTTCGGTGTAGCCTCCAATACCTCCCTCTTTTCCTCAAGGTACTTTAGCAACTGCGCAAAGAAGTAATCAAGCGTAAAATCACTTACGACTATGCTGTCGGAGAGATCGTCGATATCTAACACTTCTTCGCGAAGCTGCTTTAATTGTTCATCGCGGAAATTGAGTTCCATCTGTGCCTGTTCATACGTGAATTCGTTCAACGGGTCGTCATCACCACTTGCGGCTGCATCGGCAAGAGCCATACGAGATTCTACGCGGCTTTGTAAGCGGAGGTAACCCTCCATGTCTTTGGTAGGCCAGTAGTTGATCATCTTGATTGTGGTATTAGGACTGTCAATTCGATCAATTCTACCAAAGCGTTGAATGATACGGACGGGATTCCAGTGGATGTCGTAGTTCAGTACCGTATCGCAATCCTGTAGGTTTTGTCCTTCTGAGATGCAGTCCGTCGCGATAAGTAAGTCTATTTCGTCAACAACGCTATCTTTCTTAATCTGTGCCTTTGGCGCGAAATTGTTTAAGATGGCGTTGAAGTTGTTTCGTCCACAGGTAGTATATGTTTCGGTTCCAGAGACCATCGCCATGTTCAGGTTTAAATCCACCGTAAGATCCGCTAATTCTTTATAAAGATAGGCGGCTGTATCTTTGAAGGTCGTGAAGATCAACAGTTTGCGATTGGTTTTACCATCTTTGTTAGCAGTGGGATTTTGCGCTTTGTCCCGGATATGTGCTTTGATGGCTTTGAGTTTGCCGTCCCGATCCGGTGTGATGGCTTTGACGTTATCCCACGCAGCGGTTAAAGTCTGTTTATCCTTGATGAGGTCTTCTTTCCAGCGGGGGCAGTCCAACTCGCGAAGGTGATACGGGTTGCGTGCTTGGTTCACCAAAAACTCCTCATCGTCTTCATCGTCATCGGGTAGGACATCGGCTTCCGCGTTTTGTATACGCGGATTTTGTTCGTATTTGTCAATTTTCTCCAGCATATCCTCAATTTTGCCGACGGTGCGTTCAAGTGTTTCTGAAAGGGAGTGTGCGGAACTCTCCAAACGCTTGAGGAAGTTGGTCTGCATCATGCCGATAAGGAATCGCTCGCGATCTGCTTGGTTGAAACGGAGTTTCTTTTTTTCATCTACTAATCGTTGTTTCGCTGTTTCGCTGATGACGTAACTGGAGGGTTGATAGATGGATAGCGTGAATTCGGCTATCTGATCTGCTAAATCTTTATAGGAGAGTTTCCCTGTCAGGTCGGTTGGT
Source organism: Candidatus Poribacteria bacterium (assembly GCA_965208635.1). GTDB lineage: Bacteria > Poribacteria > WGA-4E > WGA-4E > WGA-3G > WGA-3G. The sequence goes on along the minus strand of OZ242349.1, from coordinate 65,231 downwards.
GGGTGACAATTTACTGGTTTTTCTGGTTTTGGAAAGTCAATAGTCTGTCCCTCTTTATTAGTATAGAACTTCTTAATGTGCCGCCGAGAACGAGCGATGGAGACACCACCAAGCAATTGGAAAAAATCGGCACCGAGTGCTGCCAGCAATTTTGCTTTGTCTGTTTTACCGTTCCCGTTCTTGGCTTCCTCCCATGCTGTGAATGATTTTTGAGCTTGTCCCAGCGTTGAACGGATATTGCTGATACCTAAACTTTCTTTAAAAACATCATCGCGCTTTCCGGTCATTAGGTAAATCTGGTTGCGAAGATCCATAAGTGATGTATTTACTGGCGTGGCAGAGAGCATTAGAACCTTTGTTTTCGTGCCTTCTTTGATAACCTCTTCTAATAGTCGTGTGTAACGACTGTGGCGAACGAAGTTACCATCCTTGTCCCGGATAGGTTTAGTGTCGTTACGGAAATTGTGGGATTCGTCAATTACTATCAAATCAAAAGTGCGCCAGTTGAAATTTTTCAAATTGACACGATCAGACCCACCGCTATGGCTAGAGAGGTCGGTATGCCACCTTAGTGAATAAACGAACTGGTCATCAAAGAAAGGATTGGCATCTTGCGACTCATATACTGGGTAACGAGCCCAATTCTCGTGCAGTTTTTTGGGACATAGAACGAGTACGCGTTCATTTCGCAGTTCAAAGAATTTGATAACCGCGAGTGCTGTGTAAGTTTTTCCCAATCCTACGCTATCTGCCAAGATACAACCGTTGTGACGCAACAGGCGGGCAATCACGCTTTTTACACCGTCTTTCTGGAATTCGTACAATGTTTTCCAGATCTCCGTGTCATATAGGTGTGTATCTTTAAGAGTTTGATCGCTAGTTTTTCTGGTCTCGATTTCGTCACGAAAGATTTCATAGAGGGTTTTGTAATAGATGAGTTCTGGTGCGTGATCTTTTCCCATCTGTTTCAGTTTTGCCAGCACTTTTTCCTTGACATCTTCAACGAGTTTATCGTCGTTCCAGACTTCGTCAAACCATGCTTTCAGGTCGCGGCGATCGCGGTCGATATCCACTTCCAGATTAAGTTCAATGTTGCTGCTTTCCTGCGTTAACCCTAAACCACGCATGGTAAAGTTCGAGCTGCCCATAATCGCCTTTTCGACTCCATTCTTGGCGATGTGATACATTTTGCCGTGAAGCAGATTCGCTTCTCGTGTTGAGCGGATTTCGACTTTTTTTTCTATCCATTCGGTGCAGGCTTGCGCTATTGGTTTCTGTTGGAGTTGCTTGCTGAGTTCCAAGCCTGTATCCGTAATTCCAAACGCTTTTTTCTCGGTATTGCTCGGGTCAAGACTTTTAATGAAATCTGGATCGCCGAACAGGAAGCGGAGTTCCTCTATTTCGTTTAGTGGTTTTTGAAGTGCTTCAAAGGCGTTGATGGTGAAGTATGCGGATACTATGGAGAGAAGAGAACCGTTATTGATTTCTTGCTCTAAGAATTCGTAAACTGTTCCTCGGCGAAGATTGTCTCGAATACCGGATTCAAGATTGTTATAGATTTCGGCAAAGTCCGGTTTGATTTTTATCGCGGCGTTGAGGTCTTGAATAGCGAGTGTGGGTTCACCTTTTTTGTTGTAAACATTGCCGCGATTGTTATACGCCTCAGCGTAATTGGGTTGCAGTTCTATCGCTTTGGTATAATCTTTGATAGCAAGATCAAGTTCATCTTTGCGTTCATAAGCTACACCACGATTACAATAGGGTTCGGCAAGGCTTGGGTTCAGGCGTATTGCCTCAGTGTAGTCCTTGATAGCCAGATTTACCAAGCCTGTGCTGGTATAGGCATTGCCACGATTGCTGTATGTCTGGGTAAGGGTCGGACGGAGTTCTATTGCTTTGCTATAATCTTCGATCGCTTGTTCAAGGTCGCCCTTATCGTGGTAAGCGATGCCCCGATTATTATAAGCTCTGGCGTAATCGTATCTCAGTTCTATTGCTCTATTATAGTCTTCTATAGCACGGTCAATCTCGTCTTTGCGATGGTACGTCACGCCTCGATAGAAATATGCTTCAGTGAGTTCCGGTTTGAGTTCTATTGATCTGGTCAGGTCTTTAAGGGCGAGGTGAAACTCACCTTTTTCGCTATATGCAGTCCCGCGATTATTGTAAGCGTGTGCATTGGTTGGATCCAGTTCTATCGCTCTGTTATAGTCTGCGATGGCAAGGTCAATCTCGCCTTTGGCGAAGTAAGCAAGACCGCGATTTTTGTAAGACTTAGCATAATTGGGGTTTAGGGTGATTGCTTCATTGTAGTCCTGAATAGCTTCATTGTACTTGTTTGATGCCAATCGAAAATTACCTCGTTGAAAATAATTGTGATAAACCTTTTTCGCGTTAGTCTGTCTATTTTCCATCGCTGATACCTCCGTGATAAGGTTGGGCAAGTGTTTGATCGTATGGTTGGGCGTACGTGTTTCTTTCAAAAAAACCGAGCAAATCGGAAAATAAAGTTTCTTCTGAGATTCCCATTTTTTTTAATGCCGTTCTGATATTTTCTTTTGCATCACTACGGATTATGATTTCGCGTGCAATCATCTTTGTATCTACTTCAGGCAAGCCGAATAGAAACACGGACTGCTGCATATTCATACGTTCGGTATCTACTGCTCGACTGTCCAGAGTGGGCGACCAGAGGTGCCACTGTGCTTGATCTACATGGAAAAAAGTATCTAATTCCTGTTCGAGTTTCTCTGTTGTTTTTATTTCTTCAATTCTTCCACTATCGTTTTCTAACACAAGAACTTTCCCGTTTGCGTCTTCTCTATTGGCACAGGCAAACCAAAGGGCAACCAAAGGACTGAGTGTGAAATCAATCAGACCAGTTGAGACTTTATTATGCTGTAAATGTGCCATACACTCTAACGGAAGCAAACCTCTGTATGTAGATGGATACTTTAGCTGAGCTTCGTCAACAATCTGTTTCACATAGCCTACAAACAGGTCGTCCAGCAAATCGGGATCAACGTCAACTTGCTTTTCCAAACGACGATAAGCACTACTGGTCACGCGCCATGCTTCGTTTTCTTGTCCGCGATAGAGATAGCTTATTTCGGGACGTGCTATTTTATCTATTTGGTTGATGTAGTCTGTTAAATTAGAGATATCAATGGATGTATTCATATATTGCCGTTTCTATTCCATGTTCCCTTGACTAATCTCAATTATACAACTCAAAGATGAGTTTGTCAATCTCAATTTTGAAGAGAATCTGAAGTGCGAATTGTTACAGATTATACCGATGACGCGTATTAAAAATCTGCGTAATCCGTGTAATCTATGATTCAGACAATTTATTGTGGAGTCAATAAAAATGGATTCCGATAGGTGGGATGTCTTTAACGTTAAATAGAGAGGGCACAGAGGTCATCGGTGTGCCAGCTGACCGTACGATCATCAACCTTCTCAGCACCCCGTTGCAGGTACCCGTCGATCGATTTGCCTTCAAGCACCCGAACTTCAAACGTATAAGGTGGGTCGATGTTGAATGGCGCAATCTCAGCGATATTTCGGCAAGCCTCCGCCGCAGTCTCACGGATCAGTTCTCGCGACCGTTGGGGTGATAGGTGCAACGCGAGTTCCTGTCCGAGTCCCTGTTTGGTTTCAACGCTATAAATGTTGGGTATAAGTTGTTTCGCTTCGGTAACCGCTTTATCGTCACCGGAGATGAAAACCGTTGGAACATCGAAAGTGCCTGCCAACGCGGCACGGCATCCAAATTCTCCGATCTCTTTTCCGTTGAGTTTGTAGTATTCAATCGACAAAGAGGAATACGTATGACTCAACGGGGCGTTTGGCGTGCCTGCCATGGCGTGTTGCCCTAAGAAAAAAAGCGCGTTGTATGTCGCGTCAAGATAGTAGGGTGGACGAATAGGACCCCGCGCAATTAACTTCGCCTTCGGATGAAATTCAAGCACATCAATCCCGCCGGTCCCATGTCCATCCCAGACCACAATTTCTGCGTCTGCATCCACATCAAGAATACCATCAACAGCCGCATTTAACTCCTGCGTCAACAGTCCCATAGCAGTCTCTTTCTGGGGACCTTCTTCACGGGTTTGACTAAAGCGGGATACCATCGCGATGCCTTCTAAGTCGGTTAAGATGTAAATCTTCATTACCGGAATCCTACAAAAAAATTGGGAGCCAATCAACTTTGAATCGAGGGGACCAAACGTTTGTTAGTACTAACCTAACGTAAGTTTGACTTAAACAGGAGTCTGTTGTAGCATAAACTGTTAGTTTGTACCAGTCTGCGCCGCAAACTAACAGCTTGCGATAGGAGGAACCCGTAGGACTATACTATGACACAGTCCACGTTTCGCCATCGTTGAGGAGTGCCTCAAGATCACCATCGCCCATGCGTTCTCTCGCCGTGCGGACCTGATTGGTCATCGCATCTTCGTAGCAAGGATGCCTGACACTACGAAAAATGCCGATGGGATGTGGCATGTCAGGCGTGTCGCTCATCCGTGCAAGGAAGTTCGCCAAGGTGGTGTCCTCGGCGTACTGATCGTGAACGATGAGATCATCGGTGGAGTATTCGCCGTTTGTGGTTTCGACGACTTCGGGTTGGAATCCGTTCAGTCGGATACCTTTATCGTGTTCCGTGCCGAAAACGAGGGGGTCCCCGTGTTCCAGGACTACTGTGTTGTCAGCTTTCGTATCTTTTTCCGTGTATTGGATGAAGGTTTTGTCGTTGAACACGTTACAGTTTTGATAGATTTCGATAAACGAAGTGCCTTTGTGTTCAAACGCTGACTTGATAATAGTCCGCAGGTGGCTTGCATCTCGGTCGAGTGAGCGCGCCACAAACGTAGCACCCGAAGCCAGTGCGAGACTGATCGGATTAAAGGGTGGGTCTACTGAACCGAGAGGGGTAGATTTCGTCAGTTTACCTTGCTCGGATGTCGGTGAATATTGTCCCTTCGTGAGTCCATAGATACGGTTGTTAAAGAGCAGAACATTGACATCGAAATTGCGGCGCATCAGGTGGATGAAATGGTTGCCACCGATTGAGAGCGCATCGCCATCACCCGTGATAACCCACACGGAGAGATCGGGATTCGCCATTTTGACACCAGAGGCGATCGTTGGTGCTCTACCGTGGATGGTGTGGAAACCGTAGGTGTTCATGTAGTAGGGGAACCGACTTGAACACCCGATACCGGAGATAAAGACGATATTTTCTTTCGGGATACCGAGTTCTGGCATAATCCGTTGTGTCTGGGCAAGTATAGAGTAGTCACCGCAACCGGGACACCAGCGTACGTCTTGATCGGATTCAAAGTCCTTTTTGGAGAGGGTAGGTGCTCCAGCCGGAATACCTGAAGTTCTTTTTCTTCTCATGATTTATTTACCGCCTTTTGGCGTTAGGGGCTAAGCATGCCCAATTTCTTTGAGTATCTCGTCAATTTTCGATTCCAACTCGAAAACGTGGAAGGGTTGCCCTTGCACCTTATTAAACCCAATTGCATCGATAAGATAAGTGCTGCGAATGAGTTGGAGGAGTTGTCCACTGTTTAGTTCAGGAATTAAAATCTTTTTGAATCTCTGTAGAATGTCGCCTAAATCTTTTGGGAAAGGGTTGAGGTGTCGGAGGTGAACGTGTGCTATTGGGAGTTCTGAGGCGATATAGTTTTCTGCTGTGGTTCGGATCGCGCCATAAGTGCCGCCCCATCCAAGAAGCAGAAGGTCCCCTTCTTGTGCGCCAAACACTTCCGTCGGCGGTAACTCATCGGCGATGCGTGCCACCTTTTCTGCGCGGATCTCCACCATCCTTTGATGGTTTTCAGTATCGTAGCTAACGTGTCCCGTCACATCTGACTTCTCTAATCCTCCGATGCGATGCTCTAAGCCGGCAGTGCCGGGTTTTGCCCAAGGACGCGCCAAAGTCTCTGGATCGCGTAAGTAAGGTTCAAATCCGTTACGGGTGTCTGCGCTCACTGCAAAGTCGGGTCTAATTTCTGGGAGTTCGGAGAGTTGCGGGATTTTCCACGGTTCTGCTCCCATTCCGATGTAGAGGTCAGAGAGGAAGATCACCGGCGTTCTGTATTTCACGGCGATGCGACAGGCTTCGTAGACGGTCTCGAAGCAGTCGAACGGGCGTGAGGGAGCGATGATAGGCAAGGGCGATTCGCCGTTTCTGCCGTAGAACATCTGCAAGAGATCCGACTGTTCCGTCTTTGTCGGCATACCTGTTGACGGACCCGCACGCTGGATGTTACACACCACGAGCGGGAGTTCGGCAATCATAGCGAGGTTAATCGCTTCCGATTTGAGGGCAAGCCCTGGTCCACTACTGCCTGTCACACCGAGTGCGCCACTAAAGGCGGCACCGATTGCGACACCGACGGCGGCAATCTCATCCTCCATTTGCATTGTAACGACACCGAAATTCCGGTATTGCGCGAGTCCGTGGAGAATGTCACTCGCGGGTGTGATCGGATAGCTACCGTAAACGAGAGGGAGACCGGACTGATGCGAGGCGGCGACAAGCCCAAGCACTGTTGCCATATTGCCTTCGATGTTTCGGTAGGTGCCGGGTTCAAAGTCGGCTGGTTTCACATCGTAGGAGACAGCAAACTGCTCGGTAGCTTCGCAATACGTATTCCCAGCACGGAGTGCAAGAATATTGGATTCTATATATTGAGGTTTTTTCGCGAACTTCTCCTTGATCCACTTCATCGCGTAATCCATGGGGCGGTTGTAGAGCCAGAGGATCATCCCGAGCGCGAAAAAGTTTTTACACCTGTCGATTTCTGGAACGCTTAATTGTGTTGTTTCGAGTGATTTTCGAGTGAGTTGTGTTAATTCGACGCGGAAAACTTGATATTTTGTCAGTTTATCGTCTTCAAGTGGATCTTCTTCATAGCCCGCGAGACGTAGATTGCGGCGCGCGAAATTGTCGATATTTACAATCAGGATGCCGTTAGGTTTGAGTTTATTGAGGTGTACCTTTAAAGCGGCAGGGTTCATCGCGACGAGGACATCGCAAAGATCTCCGGGGGTGTGAATTTGTTCGCTTGAGAAGTGGAGTTGGAACCCGGATACTCCAGCTAACGATCCAGCGGGTGCGCGGATTTCAGCGGGATAATCGGGTAGCGTGGCGACATCGTTCCCAATGAGGGCGGTGGTTTCAGTCATTTGTGTGCCAATGGTCTGCGACCCATCGCCGGAGTCGCCAGCAAATAGGATTGTCGCTTCCTCAATTTGCTCTACTGGCTTGCGCATCACAATTGTCCTTTTTTATGATAGGTGCGTATGTCGAAAGTACACCTACAAGAGATTAGAAAACAGGTGTGTATTTGGCGACCACACCTAAGGAATATGAAAGTTTAGAGGCATTTAGGCACCCTCTCGGGCTTTCAGGGCATCTCGAACCGGTTTCGGCGGCAGCGTTAAGACCTCTTGGAGAAATTCCTCAACGAGATAGGACATTACGTCCCGAATGGATACCATACCAATCGGGCGATTTTCTGTATCAACGATGGGGACGTGTCGATAACCGCCCCGTGCCATGTGGAGAATGGCTGTGGTCAGCGTATCATCAGATTGTGCTGTCTGCGGATCTGCAATCATGAACTCTGTAACGCCAATGTCGTCCAGGTCTCCGACCTGTTTATTGAGAATTTGGTTTAGGACATCTCGTTCACTGAATATTCCGCGGAGATAACCGTTCTCAACAACAGGGGCTGCGCCGATTTCGTTAGCAAGGAGTAGGTCAATAGCCTCATTCGTGCTGGCGTTGATGTCAATCTGAATGATGGGACGCATCAAATCCTTTAGCAAAACCTGAATCTCTTGCGCATTCCATGCTCTCAATGCAGCATCTTCGTCCATCTGCTCTAATTCTTCATCAATTGCCAAATCATATAGCATGGTTACGCCTCCTACTCCTGATTTTCTATAAATATAGCGATATGTTCTAAGATATCGCGAGTTGAAATTATTCCGATGGGATATGCCTCCCCTTGGTCGTCCCAAACGCAGAGAGGTAGATGCCGAAAATGACCAAGGTGCATCAGGTTGAGTGCAAAGGCAATAGGGTCACTGGCGCGTAGTGTCTCTGGGTCCGCTGTCATCACCTGTTCGACCTTAAACTCCGTCGGTGCGGCGCGCTGCCCACTCACATGTTGGAGCAGATCCCGTTCGGTGATAATTCCGACTAATTGTTCATCCTCATCAACGACGAGAACACACCCTGTTTCTCTCTCTTGCATCATATCAATGACGATAGAAACAGGAGAACCGACTGGCACGGTGGTGGGTTGCTTGTAATTCAGTGTGCTGATCGGTAAAGACAGCGTTCTTGTGTCCATCGTATCTATTCCTTATACTATAACGTCAGAAAACAGATTTGGGTTTCTCATAGTCTTCTTTAATATAAGGATACCATATTTTCCGCCGATTTGCAAGAAAATCTTCGGCAAAGAATTCAGGCTTTAACTTGCCGAAAGACGTCGTAGGCAAAAAATAAATTCTAACTTGGATTTATACCCGCAATGTGATAGCGAGAGAGGATCGTGAACCCCATCCGGGAATAACGATCGTCCATCTCCCCGCGGGTCCACCCGCTACCATCAGCATCAGATCGTCTGCCGAGTATTGCTTGGTCGTGTCAGCGATGTATTGTCGTATATCGGCTCTGCTGAACCCGTCCTCTGAAATCGTCTTCGCGTGTTCAACGCCAATGACGAGTATGGTTTCACCGACAGTGTTACCGGGGGCGGTGATGTTCTGCGAAATTGTGTTGAGAATCCCTTCCGCAGTGTTGTTGCCGTGGTCGTTGACGGTTTGGGGACCCGCAGCCGCAAAAATGGTGACAGTGCTGTCGTCCGCTTGAAAACCCCGTTCGATATGCAATGGATCCCAAGGGCTTTCTTCCTCTTTTTCAGCGATGCAACAGGTGTATTTTCCAGCGTGTCCGAATGCCGAGCGGTCGAGTTCACCGGGTAGTCCGCCACCGATATTGGTACAGATGAATCGCAACGTGCGACCGATCGTTGCATTTGCTCGCCATCCTTGCCCAAAGAGATTGAATCCGTCATTGATTTCTAACTGCTTTCGGATGGGTCCGTTCACAACGAGCATCGGTGAAACATGGGACGTCGTGACTTGAACGCCGTGGAGATTGAACTGTTCGGATGTCATCGCCTCCACTGCGGTGAGAATAAGCGGTAGATATTCTGGTTTGCATCCTGCCATGACTGCGTTAATTGCAACCTTTTCGACGGTGGCTCTACCCCATTTTGGGGGGACAGCTGCGATGAGTTCATCCGGATCTCGATCTGTTCCGCTGAGCATGCGTGCGACGCGTTCAGGTGTCGGTGGAACGACGGGAAGTCCATCCGTCCATCCGTTCTGATAGCAGACCTCGATGAGGTCCTCGGTTTCGTCAATTTCTAACGCTGTGGACTGCCATTCTTGTGCCATGTGTGTTTCCTTTCTGTGATTACTTTTGAATATGCCCGTCAGGGTATGTTATCATAGTAGCATAGATTGTATGGGTTTGCAAGGTGCTCTTTGTTCTTGCTAAGAGGGAACTCCAATTCCCGACTCTTTTGAAATACATTTAGGAGTAAAATGAAAACTATTACCCTTCAGGAAATTATTGCGGCGCGTCGCGTCGTAACACAGTATTTAAAACCGACACCACTGGTTCATTATCCAGAATTGTCCGAGCGACTCGGATTTCAGGCATACATCAAGCACGAAAATCATCATCCAACAGGGAGTTTTAAAGTGCGCGGCGGTATCAATTTCATGCACCACCTGCCGCAAGCACAACGTGAAAAGGGTGTTCTTACAGCGACACGCGGAAATCATGGGCAATCAATCGCTTACGCGGCGCAGCAATTTGGGGTTAAGGCTACGGTTGTTGTGCCGCACGGGAATAATCCTGAAAAGAATTGTGCTATGCGGGCGTATGGTGCAGAATTGATCGAACACGGTTCCGATTTTGACGAAGCACTCGCGCTGTGTGAAACGCTCCAAGTAGAACGCGGACTTTACTACGTTCATCCCTGCATGGAGCCTGCACTCTTCCACGGTGTGGGCACCTATTCGCTTGAGATTTTTGAAAGTCTCCCAGATGTGGACGCAATCATTGTGCCGATTGGCGGTGGGAGCGGTAGTTGTGGGGCTATCACAGTTTCCAAAGCGATTAATCCCAATGCCAAGGTCATCGGGGTGCAGGCGGAAAATGCACCGGCTATCTATCGTTCGTGGAAAACAGGGCAGCGTGTAGAAACCGATTCTTGCGATACCATGGCTGATGGGATTGCGACCCGTGCGCCGTTTCCGTTGCCGCTATCCATCATCAATAAAGGCATTCACGACATTGTGTTACTCAGTGAAGCGGAACTTGAGGAAGGCATCCGTTTGGCGTTGCGGTGGACGCACAACTTGGCGGAGGGAGCAGGTGCTTCTCCGATAGCAGCAGCGCATAAACTCACGGATACACTGGCAGGGAAACGCGTGGTAATGGTGATGAGCGGTGCGAATCTGGATACGAAAACGCTTAAGAAGGTACTGACTCACCAGTTGTGAATCACGTAGACCGGGGCAGATCCGTCAGTCAATTGAACGGTTGCCGATTCCGCACCTTCTACGAATTCGTTGCGGAGTGCATTTGTTAAGTCGGGATCGATGTGTAGCGATGCCAAGTCCCAGCGTAGATTCTCACTTTTTTCGACGATGATGTTGGGCGATTCCGCGATGAGAGAAACGCGTTGCAGTTCGCTGCTTTTTCGGGTTAGACGTACTGCTGATAGCACATAGTGGATTGTTTGTTTCGGATCCCGCATTTCGGCTGTGTAAGGTTCGTCTGCGGACATCCGGTAGTGTCCAAAGCGCATCAGTTTGAGGTTGCCAAGAAACTGGTCGGTTTCGTATGCTTCTGGTCGCGATAAACCGCCGTAGATGATGATATGTCGGCAGTCATACTGTTCCATGGCATAATCTACGGCGAGTTGTCCATCCGTATGATCTTTGTCGGTTTTTCCTACCCATTCCTGAACGATGTGTTTTGCCTGTAGGAGGGGTTTGGAACCCCGATATCTTACCGAATCCATATCACCAATAAGGACATCTGGGATAAGCGACCTATCCGTATCTCGATTTAATTCGTTAAATATGCGGATACCTCCGTCTGCACAGATGAGCGGAGAACCGTTTTCCACTGCGGTTTCGATCTCTTGACGGTAAAAATCGAGATGCCGTGTGTCGTAGTAGCCGTTAAGAAAAATAAGTGCTGCTCTCATCTTTTAATTTTACCTTACGGTTCGGTCAGGTGGTTTCAGACTTTGATGCTCTTCCCGTAGAGTTGCCTCCAAATGTAAAGCAAAGACAAATTATGCCATTTAAGGCATAATTTCATTACGGGCTACGCGCTTTGGACTTACTTTTATAGGACTTACGCATGATGCTCTTTTGTAGCATAACCTGTTAGGTTGTGCCACAAACCGCCTGTGTTTTTTATGCGATCTGTCTCTAACGACACAGGCGATAATCAAAATTGCGTGAGTCCTGCTACATAACAATATTGTATGACGGAAGCAGCTTGACCGGATGGTAGGAGCGTTTGACACGTTTCAGGTTCTCTAACCCTGAATCGCTCGTTGCATTGACCCATCTGTGGGTGTTCACCAATTCCTTACAAAACTCGCGGTAGATGAACTGCGCCAGCCCTTTTATTTTAAGGTCTGTAATCTCAAATATCACACAGAATGTATCCGCATTCAGTGGGTATCCGAAGGTATAGCCTCTGATTTCCTCATCAATACGGACAATCCTGCCCAGAAGTCCGAGTGCTTCCGCATGCCCGATCGCGATTTGGTGTGCCGATCGAGCATCCTCAAGCATCGCGCAATAGACTGCGTCTTTACATTTCGCTGCGCGTGCTGTGTGCCACGCCTCATAGAGTGCGAAACACGCCTCGGTGTCAGCGGTGCAGTAGGGTCTAAATTCTGCCGACGGATAACGCGCAATAAAGGCATTATAAGCGTTCCGCTTACGCTTGAAGCGATTACCGCTCAGTTTGCTGAGCGCGGCTGTTTCGTAGAGGTATTCGGTCTCCTTTAGAGTCGCACGGAACCCGATCTCTCTAAAAAAAGTGCGCAACTCCTGTGGGACGTTTTCGATTCGGGCGATGTGTGAATTCCGATTTGATTCTAACATAAATTGATATGCTGTGCGAATAACATTTCGGTAGGTGCTGTTTTCAGAATCGCACGGCATCGGTAAAATAGGCATGAAATAATCGTCACCCTGCTTTGCGAAGATGCATAAATATTCCGCGAGCCGTGCCCAATAAAACTGAAAATGTTCCTTCCATACGTAAAGCGGTGCGAAGGCGTAGTTGGAAAGCCGTGGGCATGTCCGATGTGCGTATTCGTCAAAAATTGACTTGTCATTAATCGTTAACGGTTGGATTTGCATCTGTCAGTTTGAGCGTATGGACAATTTTCACGGTGTCTTGGTAGTTGCCGATCAAACTCCAGTTCGCGATTATCTGCCCAGTGACTGATTCGGATTTGACGTAATTGATGACGTGGCGGATGTGCTTCTGAAAGACTTCCGTTTCGAGATGTGCTTCGCCAAACGGACAAAGGCTGTCTACACCGAGCACGACCTCGCTTCCATCTTCACTGAGCATTAGAGCGAAGGGATAGAGTTGACAGTCAAGCGGACGGATCGGATAGATGGTGCAGTGGCTCGTCTCTGGATCAAAAAACGGACAGATGTAGAAGTCGTTATGCGGTTTCAGTTGGATCTGTGCACTTTTTCCGTCTGCCTGTGGACGGAACAGCGCAGGATCAGCACCGTGTGCGATGGCTGTTTCTGTCTCAATTTCAGTAAAGATGGGCGCGAGCGGACTGTCTGCCTCTAAGAATCGGCAACAGACATCACATGAGAAACAAACATCGCTGGGAATGATTTGGTAGAGGGGAGTGTTCGTTGGGTTAGGTGTGTCCATCTTCTTGCTGAAGTGGTGTTATGTCTATATCGCCTGAATCTCGGATTATCACAGGTTTCTGGGCTTTCTGTGTATCCACGCCTTAGCGTGATTATGAACCCGAAGCCTGTTTGTAGTAGGGAGACCATTCATTGCCCGTTCTTTAGTTTCTGTAGTCGGACTATGAATCCAAAACTTTTCCTATTTCATCAATTACAATATGAATCTCCTCTTCGGTTAATCCGGGGTGAAGGGGTAGACTCACGACGCGTTCAAATGCCGCCTCAGCACACGGGAAGTCGCCGACACGGTAGCCGTATTGCTCTTGATAAAACTCGAAGAGGTGCAACGGAATATAGTGAACACTGCATTCAATGTTTGCCTCACTCAAGGACCCGATAAATCCGTCGCGTTCACCGGGTGGGAGTTGAATAATGTAGAGATGCCACGAATGTTCGTTGGGATTCTCCGGTGCCACCGGTGTGCTGATGTGCGGAAGATTTGCCAATTCCTTTTGATAGATTTGCGCTAGGTCTCGGCGGCGTTCATGCTGTTTGTTGAGTTTCATGAGTTGGCATAACCCCATTGCGGCTTGAATGTCGGTCATGTTGTATTTATAACCTTCAGTCGCGATGTCATACCGCCAGATGTCGCGCTCTGATTGACGCGCCCAAGCGTCTTTGTCGATGCCGTGGAGCCGCATCGTGCGAAGCGGTTTAGCGAAGGCATCATTATTGGTGGTAATCATACCGCCTTCCCCTGTTGTCAGATTTTTGTTCGCATAAAAACTAAAGGCGGACAAGTCGCCGATATTACCGATGTGTTGCCCTTTGTATTCGGTTGGGATGGCGTGCGCAGCGTCGTCAATAAGGACAAGATTGTGGTTTCGGCAGATGTCCTGTAACGCATCCATATCACAGGGGAGACCGGCGAAATGTACGGGCATTATTGCCTTTGTGCGAGGGGTTATCGCCTGCTCGATTTTGGTTATGTCAATGTTCAAGGTATCTGGGTCGATGTCCACGAAGACGGGTTTCGCGCCGACGTATCGGATCGCTTCCGCAGTCGCGGTGAAGGTGTAAGGGGTGGTGATGACTTCATCGCCGTTACCAATCTCCGCTACAACGAGACTCAGATGTAGCGCGTGGGTGCAGGAGCTGACAGCAATGGCGTGCCTAACGCCGAGGTATTCGGCAAAGGCGCGCTCAAATTCTCGTACTCTGTTTCCCGTGCTAATCCATTTGGAGGCGAGGACTTGGCTAACGGCTTCGATTTCGGTATCGTCAATCCAAGGACGACTAAACGGTATGAAAGGGTTTTTTGCCATTTTTTTAATTTTCCGTAACTTATTGCAATATCTGGATCATTGCTTCAAGAGCAAGGGTGTAACTATGCGTCCCGAAACCACCGATGACACCGACAGAGACCGCCGATATGTAGGAATGATGCCGAAATTCTTCACGGGCGTAGATGTTAGAGAGGTGAATCTCTATAACGGGTAGTGCGACGGTAGAAAGTGCGTCTCGGATGGCGACGCTGGTATGCGTGTAAGCGGCGGGATTAATCAGGATACCGTCTGCCCAGTCAATGTTATCCCCGATGATAGAGACGAGTTCGCCTTCGTGATTGGATTGGAAGATTTTGAGTGTAATCTCGTGCGGTGATGCCGCGGCATGCCGGTCAAGCGTGTCATTAATGTCCGATAAGGTCTGGTGTCCGTAAATCTCCGGTTGGCGTTTCCCTAAGAGGTGTAGGTTCGGTCCGTGGAGGACGACAATGTTCATGCGCGTATTTCCTTGTTACTTTGAAGTATTGCCTTTGCCGTAAGAGTATATAATGGATTAGAAAAAATTGCAAAGTTTTTTCAAGCTTCTGTGTTCCTGTGTTTTACGGGTTAAGCGGGAAAATGGAGGGAAAGTTGGGTTTCGCGATGCTCAACCCAACCTACGGAACTACAAGGCACCGACTACACATGAGGACCAAGACTTACCCTAATCACGACTACTGACCGCTGATTGCTGATCGCTGGCGGCTATCTAACCGCACCTACCTCGGATTAGAAAAACTGGTTCTGTAGATACTTTTATTCGTCAATGGCGTGACCGAATTTTTGATGGAATTCGTCGTGAACCATCTGTTCATAACCGGTGGTTTTTGTTATCGGAATGTCGATGGGTGTCATCCCCGTCCGTGAAGATTCATATAAAGCGATACACATCTCCACATCTTTCCTGCCGCCGATACCGTACTCTGGTGGCTCTCCTGTGAGTGCCGCCCTCGCGATGGTCATAATTTCTTCGGCGGTACCGACATTCCAATCGTCTATTGCATACGTTCTGAACGGATTTTCATAGACAATCTGTGGGTCGGTATGCACGACGATTCTGGAAAGGACATCTACGCCATCGACGTGATGGCGTTCCGTTTCGATCGGGATATCTTTCATTTCACCGTTAACGATGGCACGCAGTGGAAAATCGGCTGTCCAGAAATCAACGTCTGTTATCACACCCTTCGTTCCCATAATCTGTCTGTATTTAATCGTTTCTTCTCCGACCTGAGAGGTTTCATAAACACCTACGGCGCCGCTTTCAAATTCGATGATTCCGTGACCCCAGTCTTCATAGATTCTGTTGGGTTCGGGAGCGAATTGCTTGGTAATTCCAGTAATTCGTTTCGGTTCGCTTTGGGCATAAAACCGAATCTGGGACATCCGATGAACACCCATGTCAATACAGACACCGGAGTGGGAAGTAAATGTTGAGATGGGAGACTCTATACCGCGCGGCTTTCCGGCACCGTGTACAAACGGTCTACGTCCGAAAGGTTCGATAAAGTGAACCCGCGTAATGTCACCAAGCACACCCTCTTGAATCAGTTTTATGATGATGCGATCCCCCGGCATCCGGAAGTAATTCTCGGCGACCTCAAAATGAACCCCATTTTCTCTGCAACTGTCTATGATTACATCACAACAGGCGAGGGTCGGTGCCATCGGTTTTTCGACGATTGGGTGCATCTTGCGTTCAGCGGCCATCCTCGCGACCGTATGGTGTTCATAATCACCCGTGCTGATGTCTACAACATTGAGGTCGCTGTGTTTGTCCAGCATCTCTTCGACATCCGTATAGTACGGGAGATCGTACGTTTCACCGGCTTCGCGAGCGGTATCCGCGTCTACGTCACATACGGCTACGTAATCCAGATCCCCTCTTTTCGTTAACTCGGCGATTGTTGGCAAGTGCCAACGTTTTGCGACCCAACCGCAACCTACGGATGCAATCTTGGCTTTCCGCATACCTTGTCTCCTTGTTACTCCACCTCTACGATGGGCGTATCTTCTCAGTCAATTCTTCGTCAACAGTGATTGCCAGATGCCCCTGGGGTCCCACCATCTTATTTACCATGATTGCCTCAAGTTCTTTATGCTCAAGCATCGTGAGTTCTTCTGCCAAGGGACTGTTGATAAAGTCTTTGTACGGACGACTTGTATCCATGAACGGCATGATGTACATCGGAATGACCGCCTGCAACATCGCTGCGCGCTTGTGTGGCGTGCGATTTACGCCCGCGCGATGCCAGATCCGAGAATCATAGACGATGTAGCTCCCCGGTGGTGCCTCAACGACATCGGCATCCGGTCCAGTGTATGGCAATCCTTTGGACTCACGGTGCCCGTCCTCTCTGGAGGTATTTCCGTTTACCCACTCGACGGGTGGACCTTGACCGAATGTGTGGGATCCGAGTTTGAAACAGGTCGCTCCATTCTCCTTGCGGAATTCCGAGACGCAGAGGTTGCGCTGGACTCCCATGACCAAACCCTCAACCTTGTGAATCGGTATTCGATTGACAACTTCACTGCCGGCGATACCCCAGAGATAGGGGAAATCCGAGTGCCAACCTTGAACTTTCCGTCTGCCATCGTCTGGTGGGAGTATTGCGAAGCCTGGCGAATGTCCGAGTCGGATTTCCTGCGTCTGCATATATTGACGCATCAGCCATAGAGAGACGGGTTCCGTCGCAATCTTTGCGACCGCAGATGTCTCATTCATAGGGGGTTTGATTCGCTCGTAGGTTCCTGCCTCCCAACGACCCGTGCAGCTGACCCGTTCCAACTCTTCAACAATATCAGGAGCGATGATAGAAGGGAGGCATGCCCATCCATTCTGTTTAAATGATTCCAGATATTCAGATGGCAGATGTGCTGGACCGTGTCCAGCGGAGAACACAGCACCTTCGGCACCTACGCTCCCGTCGCTCGCGAGTGGGTTACCGTTATGACGAAGATAGTAGCCGTTCTCAACATCAGCGGGTTCAGCTTCGAGTTGGAACCCCGTGACGACGTGGCGGTAGGCGTTGGTACCTTCAACCTTTTCCCATATCGGTTTATCGTCGGTATAATCAAAAGTTGCGAGTTCGTTAGTGTCAGATACGCCAAGGAAATCGCCATCGGCATTACGAAGTAGTGTAAAGTGCGCCGACGGCTTTTCAATCCGGACAACGCGTTCCTGAAAAATATCGTCTTTCACCATCGGTATTAACTCCTAAATAATTGTGAATTCTACGTTTGCATATATATCTTAGGACTTACGCACACTA
The DNA here is from genome assembly GCA_965208635.1 of Candidatus Poribacteria bacterium. Classification (GTDB taxonomy): domain Bacteria; phylum Poribacteria; class WGA-4E; order WGA-4E; family WGA-3G; genus WGA-3G. Next base: position 47,617 of record OZ242349.1, on the reverse strand, counting down.
CTCTTTTGTAGCATAAACTGTTAGTTTGTGCCGTTGTCTGCGTTAGGTTTTTAGCGAATTGCAATCGAATAGACTGTGCTATGGTCAAAATTGCGTAAGTCCTGTATCTAATGGACAACGCCTACTTCTGCGAGCCATGCCTCCAACAATTGCATGTTGCCGAGTGTGTCGTCCCAAGACATCGCCGGTGCTTGCCGATCTGCGATGTGGTTGGCGACTGTATCCGCTTCGTATGTAAAGAGATCCCGATCAACGTCGACCGTAATTTCTTCCCGACGCTGATGCGATTCAACGATAATTTTTGTTGATGGAAAGACTGTATCCAATGGCAACGGTTCTCTGGCGTGGCGACAAAGCGATGAAGGTAGCCAAGGGCTTGGGATGGTAATCGAGCCTTCTGTGCCGTAGATAAAGACACTGCTCCCAATGCTGCACTCAACAGCGGCGATTATCTCTCCAATGATACCGTTTTCAAACTTGAGCGTTGCTGCTGCGATATGGTCGACACCCGTGGGACCGATTTTGCCGTTCCCTTTTATTTCGACGGGGTTCAGGAATAGTTTATTGTCAGCCGCACCCGCCATTTTTCGGGTCATTGAAGCGGTGTAGCACCCGATGTCAAGGATACCGCCGCCGCCCATTTCTCGGTTGAAAATTCGGCTTTGAGGGTTAAAATTCGACCGGTAACTGAAAGTCGATCGGATAACACGAACATCACCAATCGTGCCGTCCTGTATCAGTTCGACCACCTTCGCAACCTGTGGATGGGTACGATACATAAAGGCTTCCATGAGAAACACATCGTTTTCGCGTGCGGCATCTACCATCGCGGCGGCTTCGGCGTGGTTCATACTGATCGGTTTCTCAACAAGGAGGTGTTTCCCCGCTTCAGCACACTTTATCGCCCACTCGGCATGAAGTGGATGAATTGTAGCGATATAGATAGCGTCGATATCGTCGTCCGCTAACAGATCGGCGTAATCGTTATATTGACGCGGGATACCGAAATCGTTGACGAGTCTGTCCATTTTGGATTGGGTGCGACTCGCAACGGCAAGGATCTGCCCGGAGTCTGTGAAACGCATTCCGTTGCAAAAGACATAGGCGATGCCGCCTGCACTCATAACGCCCCAGTTTAACATATCTGATTTCCTCCTGTTAACTGTTTTGCGCTTGGGCTTCTGCGCGCTTGCTTGAGAGCGGATGCATGATACCTGCACCGGGGGGCCAGACACCTGGGTCTGCTTTGATCCACTCACACAATTTCTGAGCGTGTGGTGTCAAGGTTTCCCAAATTTCGTGCGGCATAATCCTGCTGAAACCGTGTTGTGAACGCCACGGTGCGGCGTACTCAACGTTTGGCAGTGCCCGGATTTCTTTTGAAAGGTTGGGTGTCGCCCCGTGCCATGCACGGTTATCTCGGAACACACCGGAACCCGCTGTTCCTCCGACGAGTGTTGAATGTTTCATCCAATCGGGTTCATCACCCGGTGGTGGCGGATTCTGTTGCAGTGTATGCGACCCCGGAATTTGACGAATTGGACCGTTTTCCCAAGTCAGATCACACATGATGAAGTTAATGGTGACTGTCGGTGGGGTCATCTCCATAATCATCTTTTGTGAGGGGACATCAAGATTTCCGTTGTCGTCTCTATGGAGTTGAAGTCCGAGGCGTTCCGCTTGCCTGATGCGTGCTTCGGTGAGATGCTGGGCATCCCTACCATCGGAATGCAAGTGTTGATACTCTACTGCCCCGGGGAGACAGAGGTCGCCGCCTGAACCCCACACCCGGTAATCTGAAGAACCGAAAATTTCTGTGACAATAGGGGTTGTTGTCGGTAAATCTATCATACTCGCCCAAGCGGAGTGGTGCAGCATCTGTCTTGAAGCGGAAGAGGTGCCGTAACTATAGCGGTGTGGTAGACGTCCGGTTTCGGTTATATATTTTCTGTTCCCGGGTCCCGGTATTGAAAGGATGTCACGCAGTGCTTCGGCACAGCCTTCTCTCCAGCGAGCGAGTTGCTCAGCGTTGAGGAGGTCTTTGACGACAACGAAACCATCACGGTGGAAGATTCGAGCGATTTTCTTAGCTTCGTGAGGTTCGCAGATTTCAAGTCCACGAATACCGTTGTGCTCGCGTAACTTTTCGCGTAGTGCCTCGACCTCTGGATCGTCGTAAACACGGCGTTTGGGTGAGTTAGGATCTGCGACACCAAATCCTCTCTTGCCGGGGAAGAGGTTCCCCTCTGCGTCAACGGTTTCATTGACAGGTGTGTTTTCATCCCATCCGACCCGTGTTTCACCGTAGACTTCCATCTCTTCGAGTTCTGCGGTTAAGGTCCGTCCGTTGTTACTCATTGTGGCTAACTCCTTACCAAAGAAAACGGATTGAAGGTTCCTTACCTTTTAAGGTGGGATGAAAATCCGCCCTCTTGAATTAGTTCAAACCTCGACTTAAAAGGTTTGACAAACGCTTTGAAATGTGGTATAGTTATAATATCACGTTGGACCGACATTTGTAGCGTTACCGCTTGGTAGCGTGTCGGTCCCACCCACTACAAAGGGGTTAAAGGCGTGATACGTGATAGACCCTGTTTGCTTTCAATTTTAAACTCTTTCGTGCGAAACGGAATCGACATCTGAAACGCTTGACGTGGATCGCACACGATATATTTAACTACTTTCTCGGATGGCAACGCACGCGATATTCTCTGGAATTGCCGTATATGTCCTTCTATGAGATGTCGCGAGCGTTCACGATACTGCGTAAATCCCACCCCGAGATATTTGCCCATTGGCGTGAGTTAGATTCCTGGGCTGCCCGCCGGGTGCTTAAACGTCTTGATGAGGGATACCAGCGATTCTTTAACAAGATTGCCAAACGTCCACCGAAGTTCCGTTCTTGGCGAAACCCATACTCGTTCACAATGGGACCCTCCGGTTTTAAGTTTGCCGATCCCGAAGAAGGCGATCTTGGATTTGGTATCTATAAGGACAAAGTGCGTATTGGAAAACGCCACTATCGTTTTAATCTCAGTCGTCCAATCCTCGGAAATATCAAGACGGTGACCGTCAAAGAAGACCCCCTTGGTGATTTCTATATGTCCGTTGCAACAGACTACATCGCAACCGAAGCGACACCTAAGACGGGTAAAGCTGCAGGGTATGACTTCGGCGTCAAAACGATGTTCACCTGTTCCGATGGGACACAACGGGAATGCCCTCACTTCTATAGTGCTGCGCAGTTGGAACTCAAGTCTGCTCAACAGCAGATGTCCCGCAAGCAAAAAGGGAGCAACAATAGAGAGCGAGAACGCTTAAACGCTGCCCGCGTTCACCGAAAAATCAGACGCCGCCGCGAAGACCATCACTGGAAACTCGCGAAGTCTTTGGTACATCAACACGATATACTCTGTTTCGAGACACTTTCCTTTGAAGGAATGAAACGTCTCTGGGGCCGTAAAGTCTCTGATATTGCGCCATATGCGTTTCATCTGAAGTTGCGACACCAAGCGAAAAAACATGGCAAGCACCTGTGCTATATTGATAGATTTGAACCAACTTCTAAAACGTGTAGCACCTGTGGGCAACCACAGATGTTCATGGATTTGTCGGTACGTCAATGGCGTTGTCAAGGATGTAAAACAAACCATCATCGGGATGTCAACGCTGCAATAAATATTCTTAAGGTTGGGACATCAACCTTTGGGGTAGAGGGTATTAGACTTGCGATCGCGAGCAACCCTCGCAGACTTCATCCGAAGTCGATACCCCACAATCCCACTGCCAAGCAAACGGATTCTCTTTAGAGAATCTCCCAGGCTTTAGCAGGGAGAGTATGTCAATCCCATCTGCTGCGAGTGAAGGGAAAATATTCTTTTTTCCTTGTAGACAAGGCACGTCAAGAGCAAATGACTTTAGAATAACTTTTAGTCTATCACGCCTCATATTTTTTCGCAACGGTTAATTTGCTTGAAAAAAGGCTTAAGGTTTGCTACGATGGTGGCTATTAGATCCGCGAAACAACTTACAACGGGTGGTAAACGTACGAAAAATATGAGAATTCTACACACCGCCGATTGGCACATCGGACAACGGCTCCATGAAAGTTCTCGGCTCGACGAGCACGAACAATTCTTGGACTGGCTCCTTGCCACAATCCAAGATCGTAAAGTCGATCTCCTCCTCGTTTCAGGCGATATTTTCGATACCTCCCTCCCATCAGCAGACGCAACAAACCTCTATTACCGGTTTCTCTACCGTCTTTTTAATGAAACAGGTGCTTATACAGTGATTACCGCAGGCAATCACGATTCAGCGCGACACTTAGAGGCTCCACAGGAGTTCCTTAAAATGGGACGTATTTACGTCGTTGGGCTTGCAGCTGAGGCTACCGAATGCATTTTCCCTTTTCCACCTGACAACCCGCGCGTGATGGTTGCGGCTGTTCCTTACCTGTCCGAGACAGAACTTCCACATGTCTCTTATGAGACGGAAATAGAAAAGAGCGAACGGTATCGAGAACGACTCAAATCGTTCTATACCGATTGTGTCTCTTGCATGCCAGCGGAACTTCCTAAGATTCTGATGGGACATCTCTTCGTTCACGGTGGAACCCCAAGCGATTCTGAACGAAATATCCAAATCGGTGGTGCTATGGCTATTCATGCCACTGATTTTCCGAATGGTGTGGATTATGTTGCCCTTGGTCACCTCCACAGACCGCAGGCGATCAAAGGTGCTGCTTACCCGATCCGGTATTCAGGTTCACCCATTCCGCTGCGGTTCAACGAAACAGGTTATCGCAAATCTGTATATCTACTCGTGCTATCCGATGATGGGACGCTGGCGTTGGATGACACAATTGAGATTCCTGTTTTCAAGGAATTATGTACCGTTGAAGGTGATGAATCGTTGGTGCTTTCAGCAGCAATGACAGGAAACTGGACCGGTAAATATATCCAAGTTAAACTGAAATTGAGCAAACCAAGAGTTGGCATTAGCGATGATATCCGTCAAGCCTTTAGCGAACGGGGGGGCGAGGTGCTGAGCGTTGAAGTTGAGATGCCAGAGACAACACAGGGACCTGTAATTTCTGTTGAGGAAATGGAACGTCCCGAAAAAATCTTTGCGCAATTTCATAGATCGAAGTTTGATGATAAACCTCCTGATGAGACCTTAGCACAGACATTCAGTGAATTGCTCCAGATGGTTTCAGACAGCAGTCAGTGAAGCGGTTTTCTTTAGCCTGCAACAACGGCGCAGGGTTTTTGCTTGGGTGTTTCTTTAAGATTTAAGGGATGTCGCTGATAGTCCTGACGTGCGTTATTTTTCCGCAAGGTAAAATTAAAAAATGAAGATATGTAAATTGAAACTTAAGAACCTAAATAGTTTTCGAAGGGAACAGGAAATTGATTTTGAAAGCGGACTGTTAAGTGATGCTTCATTGGTGGCAATTACCGGTCCGACAGGGGCAGGAAAAACAACCTTGTTGGATGCGATTTGTGTGGCACTCTACGGGAAAACGCCGCGCTTGAGTGGACAAGGCAGCCAAAATCCGAAGCACCTCATCAGTCATGAAGAAAAAGACGGGTTCGCTGAAGTCCATTTTATCGCAAACAATACCCGTTATATGGCGACGTGGTCTGTTGCACGGACAGGGACCCCCAACGGAGAGTTGCGTTATATAGACAATGACAAATTAATCACCGATAAACTATCAAGTCGTGGCAAATCTCTCGGTTCAAGCCAAAGCACGGTCAGTGAAGAGATAGAATCTATTTTAGGACTTGATTTCGATGCTTTTAAGCGTTCCGTTATGCTGGCACAAGGCGAATTTGCGGCGTTCTTGAAGGCGAAACAAGAGGATAGACGACAGATTCTGGAAGCGACCGCAGGAATCCGCATCTATGACCTACTCAGACAGACATTAAATGAGAAAGTTAACGAGGTTGAAGCAGCGACTGCCGATGTCCTTGACAAATTGAACAAAATTCCGGAAGCCTCTCACGAGCAACTCGCAGAAGCCGAGGCAGTATTTGATAGGTTGCAAGCGGAAGCCGAGACGTTAGACGCACAAAGCCAGCAAATTCAGACCAAGAAACATGACGAAGTGCAACGCAGAGAGGACTATGAGAAACTCCAGTCGTCAGAAAAACGCTGGGACGAACTCACGAATCGGCAACCGGAAATTGAGTCCCTCCAAGCAGAATTGGAAAATGCGCAACGCGCTGAGCGTCTCCGTTCTGAAAAACAGATGTCCGATACCGCAAAATCAGATCTTGAAAATGCCAAGAAAGCACTTGATACAGCAACAACCGAGAAAACCGAGGCAGAGACGCAGGTGAAAACCGATCAAACTGTTTATGACGAAAAAGAGAAAACGTATCAGGTAGCATTTGCTGAACACAAACAGAAAACAGATGTTTACACCACTGCGAAATTGGATGTCCATCGCGCAATGGGCCAGTTTGCTGAAGCGGAGAATCGAACTTCAAAATTGGCAGACTCGGATGAGGAGATTGAAACGCTTTCAAACCATTTAGTTGGTAAACAGACTAAGAAAGCCGAGTTGCAGAAACAGGTCCAAGCAGCGCAAAACTTTTTAGATGAAAATCCGCTTCCATTGGACCGACAACAACGTCTTACGCGAGCGACCGGGCTTCAAGCGAAATTCAATTCGCAAGAAGATCAGTTGGAAACGGAACTAACGAACAAAGCGAATGCCGAAAAGAACATGTCATCCTTGAAGCAAGAAATCAAAAAATTGTCTGACACTCACAAAAAACGTCTGGCAGAAAAGACGGAAGCAGAGACTGCCTTGAAAACTGCTATCGCTGATTTGGACAATCTACAGACTGCAGGCACTCGTGAGGAATGGGATATCCGAAAACGGCAAGCAGCCAAAGCGCAGCCCATCGCTCAGAAATATGAAACTATGAAAGATGACTTGATGGAATCAGAAGACCATTTGTGTGAATTGAACGAGATGGAAGTAGAACTGGACGCAAGACTTGCACAGATCGGTGCCAAATTGGCAAGCCAAACAGAGGTGTGTCAGCGCGTGACGGCAGCAGTCCAAAGTTGTGAAGAGTCCCTAAAATCCGCACTTTTGGCAGACTCGGCGAATCAGCTTCGACAACATCTTCAGGAGGGAGAACCTTGCCCAGTGTGTGGCGCGACGGAACATCCGGGTCATGGGATCGTCATGGAGTCTGAAGGTGAAGAACGCCTCAAGAATGCTGAAAGTGCCTTAGAACACGCGAAAACTGAGGCACAAGATGCGGAAGCATGCCAACAGACACTGAAAACAAGGCAGGCTCAAACTGAACGGGATAAGCGGAACATTATCAGCCAAATTGACGATCTGACTGACGAGGTAGAGACGCTGCGTAACAAAGTATCACGACTTCTCGCAGAATGGCAGGCAATTTATCCGGACGTTGGTGTTTCGTCAGGTTGGGTCTCCGAACAGTTTGGCATAGCAGATACGACTATCGCAGACATCACAGAAGCCGAGCAGACACATGTGAAGGCATCTAATGCGCTTCAAATAGTATCGCAGCAACTCGAAACCTCTGAGAACAATATCAAACGCGAGACGAATGGTTTGAGCGATATTGAAACGCAGTTGACTGATATAAGCAGTGCTATTGCGGATTTGCAAACGGATGTTACAGCGACAGAGACCCGTTTTTGGGAGTCCATGCCTGATATTTTTCATGATATTGCACCTGCTGCGGCTGTAAAGCAATTTGATGATAAGATTCAGGAAGTTGAAAAGCGTGAAGGAGAACGGGACAGTGCAAAGACACAACTTCAAGTGCTTAACGTTAATATTGAGGCAGACCGAGATAGGTTGCAGGATCTGAAAAATAGCCGAGAAGGATTGAAAACCGAAATAGATGAATATCGGTCTGACGGAAAAACCTACTTAAACGCTGTTCGTGATAAAACTGATGGGTTGGAAACGGAAACAGAGATTGATGCTGCTATAGATAAGTTGGAAGTGGCACTGCAGGCGAAAATGGAAGCGCGTGATGAGGCAGAGCAACAATTACAGAGAAGCCGAGAGTTGCTTACCGAAAAACGGTCTATCCATCGGCATTGCGAGGGGCAGTATAAAGAAGTCTCTGACAAGCTTGAAACCGCACGCGAGGCTTACTTTGATAAGTTAAGTAGAATGGGATTTGACTCGCCAGATGCACATGACAGGGCATTCCGAGATGAATCACAGATACGGAAACTCATCGAGCGAATCGATACGCATGAAGATGAAAAGCAGCATCTCGCATTGGAAATCACCGAATTGCGAACTCGGTTTGAGGAAACACCGTTCGATCCGGAGGCATTGGCGCAGATTGAAGCCCAAGTAGAAGAAATTGGAGAACAACTCCAAGCAGCACAACAGGAAGTTGGTGCGCAACAACAGAAAATCGGCGACTTGAAGGATGCGCTTGAAAAACGTGAGGCACTCGGGGCTGAAATAAGTGAAGCTGAGCAGGAATTGAACCGTTGGAAAACGTTACAGGACACAATTCCGAGAAACGACTTACGCGATTTTGCGCTGGAAATTATGTTTAAACAGATGGGCAGTATAGCCAATGAACAATTGAAATATCTCACCTCAGAACGTTACCAACTTAAAGTTGAGGGGATCGGTGATTTGACGGTTATTGACCGGTGGAACGCCAACGAAGAACGTCCCGTTGAAACGCTTTCTGGTGGGGAATCCTTCCTGACGAGCCTCGCTTTGGCATTGGCACTCGCGGATCTGAGTCGAGGACGAGCGCAACTCAATTCACTGTTCCTTGACGAAGGGTTCGGTACGCTCGATACAGAGACACTTGACATTGCTATCGCTGCGCTGGAAGGGCTCCGTACGCAAGGGCGAAGTATCTTTCTCATCAGCCACATTCAGGAACTCACAAGACGTTTGCCCGTCAAAATCAACGTTAGGAAACAGGGGAACGGCAGTTCATCTGTTGATATTCGGGGTTAACCTAACAAAATATCAAACGAATCTTTGATGTTCCTAAACAGCAAGCCTGCAACAACGGCGTAGGGTTTTTGCTGGGGTGTTTTTTCATATCTACGTCGATTAACGTTATTTATCCAATTAACCTGACCGAACCGCAAGGAAAATTAAAAATATGAGATTTGGTTTTATGTCGTCTGTCTGTCCACCGCTAACGCTGGCGGAACTCATTGATAAAGCGAAACACTACAACTATAAACACTTAGAACTCCGCGTGGAGTGGGATCACGGACACGGCGTGGAGTTGGATTCGACACCGCAGCAACTTCAGGAGGCGCGCCACCGCTTTGCCGATAGTGGTATCGAACTCTCCTGCATTGCGACCGGGGTAAGGTTCATAGATCCGGACGCGCAAAAACGCGCCGAACAGGTGGAGTTGCTCAAGAGGTATATTGATTTGTCCGAGACGATGGGCGCGAAGAATATTCGGATTTTCGGGGATCGGGTCCCAGAAACACCTGTTGCGGTGTCTCAGACTTTGGATTGGGAAGCGGAAGGCATTCGGGCTTGTGACGGCTTGGCTGGCGATGCGGGTGTCGCGCTCTGTCTAGAGACACACGGCAATCTGATCGCCAGTTGGGTCGCCGAAACCTTACACCGAGCAGCGGCACAGAACACCTTCGCGAATTGGCACGCTGCGCATCATGTTCGACATGGGGAACCTATAGATGTCGCTTATGTACACCTGCGCGGTAAGGTACGCCATGCGCATGTCAACTTCGGCGACAGTGGACCTTTACCTGATACGGAAAAAGATTCGCTTACACTTCTCGCACAGGATGGATATGACGGGTTTGTCTCCATAGAGGTCATCAATCCACCGGATTCAGATGCGGTGCTACAACGACATATAGAACTCTATAATGCTTTGTCCTAACCGTTTAAGCATGAGACGTTAAACCCAAATTGTAGCCTGCAACAACGGCGCAGGATTTTTGCTTGGGTGTTTCTTCAGATATACGGCGGGTGGCGTTATTTATGCAACCTACCTGATCGAACCGCAAGGTATAATTAAAAAATTAAAAATAGAGGGTTGCTGTTAGGTTTCGCCTACCACCGCTGTTTCGGAATTCGCACAGATATATACCCTGCCATATACCTAAATTGAGGCGGTGATTGGTAATCGGAACGGAGACGGTAAAACCAACAAGGGACGCTTTGATATGGGCAGGCATATCGTCATCGCCTTCTATTGTGTGCTTGTAGAAGGGTTCACGCTCCTTGACAAGTTGGTCAAAACTGTTGGCAAAATCTTCGCGGACTGTCGGGTCGTCGTTTTCGTTGATGGTCAATCCTGCTGAGGTGTGCTTGATGAACAAGTGCAGGATACCTTCTTTCGGCAATTCACCGAGCGATTTCATAATTTCATCTGTGACAAGGTGGAAACCGCGCCGGTATTCAGGTAGGGTTATTTCGATCTGTTGTATCAATTTTTACATTGTCCTCCGAGTTTACTGATGAATCTGGATGTGTTATAATCCGAGTTGCTACTAATGAGTTTTGAACGTTTTAAGAAGGTGTTTCGGGTGCTTCTCCACTCCATTGTAGCCTGCAACAACGGCGCAGGGTTTTTGCTTGGGTGTTTTTTCAGGTATACGGGGAGCGGCGTTATTTACCCAATTGCCCTAACCGAACCGCAAGGAATAATTAAAAATGGACATTATTTGTGCTTCTATCTGTTACCGCGGCTATGCTGAAGATGAGGTCGCCGCAACTTTGGAATACGCACCACAGATCGGCTACCGACTGATGGAAATTCATGGACCGCTCATCTGGAGTGTTGACGCTGCCCACGCGTTTGACGTAAACGATATGAAGGCAAAGATCGACGCATCCGGTATGAAGTGCGCTGGACTCTATCCACCCGGATGGGGCGGACAGGACAATGCCGATGTTGACGCACGCGCGGGTGCAATCGCACGGTGTGTCGAAGTCGCTGAAGGACTCGGCGCGACACACCTAACAACCAGCGGGGCACAACCGAGAACAGAATCCGGTGCCTTAGACAGGGTTACCTCCTGTGTACACGAAGTATTGCAGCGTATGCCAGCAGAGAGTCAGATCAAGTTAACGCTTGAACCTCACCACGGGAATGTGCTTGAACAACCGGAGGATTTCCAAACGATTTTAGACGCTATTCCCGACGAACGAGTCGGGGTCTGCATAGACACAGGACATTTCCACTCGTCAGGTGTCGATACGCTTGCCGCGATTCGCCAGTTCGGTTCCCGTATCTACGCCGTGCATCTCAAAGACCATCTCGGTACTGTATCTGTCGGTATCGGACGCGGTGAACTCAAGCTCAAGCAGATTATCGAAACGCTACAAGAAGTCGGCTACCAAGGCGACCTAACGTTGGAGTTGGAAGTCGAAGATCCAGAAAATCTGCCGCGTTATACTGAGGAAGCGTATTTCTATCTCAGCGGGATGCTCGGTTTATCGCTATAGTTACCATGATTTAATGAAATCTGCAACGCCATAATTATCAGGCATTTCCTCGAAATAGTAATGCATTGGACCAGATTGGAAACCGGGTAGATACAACTCTTCGTCGGTTTTGAGTAGTACGTCAAGAGGCTTAAACCTTTCCCACAATGTCCCTGCTTCCTCTGTCGTGAATCGTTCGGCGAAGGGCGGTCCCCAATTGAGAGTGATGGCGTGAAAACCCTTGCCACGATTCCGAAGTTCATCAGGGATCTCTGGGAGTTCATAGCCGTGTTCGAGTGCTACGAAACAGGCGGCTTTGCACAAAAAGACGGTTGAGAGCATCTTCCCTTTTTCACCTCTGCTTGGGTGTAGGTTTTCAAGGGCTGTATGGTAAGCAGCGGCATCCTTTTCTATAGTCGCGCGGAGTGCATCTTCACACCATATCTGCATTTGATTGCTGCGTTTATTCCACCGATCGAAACTCTCTCGGACTTCCGGTGACAGATAATCTATATAGTCGAATGCTTGATAGTGCGTGTAGTTTGCAAACCCACCGTGAATCGTTCGGCGCATTTTTCTGCTATAGTTGCTTCCCCAATGCAAAATCGGCAGTATGTAAACGACACCGTCGCCAGCGTTGAGGTGCGTCTGGACAGCACCGGGGAGTGGCACTTTCGGATCTGCCAACAATAGCTGGTTTTCTTCCTCGGTGTTCACTCGGAGATGACTGCCGGGTAGCACCCACAACACGTTATCGTCGTAGAGTGAAAGATTCCACTGAACATAGCGCGGTCCCGTCTCCACAATATCGTTGATATAGCCTAATAATGGGGCGGTATCGATAGGGTGATGATCGCGATGCCAGGCAGCAGGTCCGCAATCTTTGACTGGACTGCACATGAGCATCATCTCGGTGACACCTGCGTCCTCCTCACCGATCAGCTCACTGCTAACGCCTTGCATGTTTTCGTGCGCCCAAATTTCGACGGCACTTGCTGTTTTTTCATCGACAAGCCCTGCGAGTGGGTTGCGTCCGAGTTGTAGGCGGGGTTGTGGGGAAGTCTCCCAAACGCCACCCGGTGGTTCGTTCGGTCCGCTTTCTCTCGCCCAGATTTCTCGCTGGCGCGATACCATTAATTCATAACTTTCTCGAAGCGCGTCCAGTTCTTCCGGTGGAATTACCTCTCGGAAAACGAGATACCCTTCTTCCATGAATTGGGTCCGATTCACTTGCATAATTATCTCCATCGGTGAAGGCTTTCCTATAGGAGCGAGTTGTACTCGCAGTTCTTAACCGAAAACGCAGCCTGCAACAACGACGCAGGGTTTTTGATAGGGTGTTCCTCAATTTCCTCAATTTTTTCAGATATACGGAAAGGCATGTTATCCTTTAAAACCCACCTGACCGAACTGCAAGATAGAATTAAAAAGTTAACCACGTCCGACATAGAGTTGACCGATCGGTAGGACAGTCGCTTCTAACATATTAATATGCGGCGGGAGCGTTGCCATGAGAACAGCGGCTTGCGCGAGATCGTCAACGTCCATCATCGGTTCCATAGGTTCCTGTGGACGGTTCTGATGTCGCTCTACGTAGGTGTTACCGGGTTGTAAGCAGCTCGCCGTAATGCCGTGCGGTCTACCTTCGAGTGCTGTCACCTGTGTCAGTCCCCAGATACCGAATTTGCTGGCACTGTAAGGTGCTGTGCGGGGACGGACGCGATGCGCAGAGATACTCCCGACATTGATGATACGACCGCCTTCACCTTGTGCTTTCATAATTGCGAATGCCTCGCGTGTGCAGATAAACGGCGCACGGAGATTCACATTGATAACCCAATCCCAATCCTCCGTTGCGAGTTCGCCTATGGGACCCCCGTTAAATGCCCCGGCGTTATTTACGAGGATGTCCAAACGACCGTACGCGTCCATCGATTTTTCAAAGAGTGCCTTAATCTGTGTCTCGTCCGTTACATCGGTCGGGACAGTCAACACTTTTGTCCCGTTCGCCCGGAATTCGTTAGCGGTTTCTTCAAGGAGGTCCGCGTCTCTGGCAGCGATTGTGAGCGTCGCACCCTCAGCGGCAAGCCCTCTCGCAATCCCTCTCCCGATGCCTCGGTTACCACCCGTTACAATCGCAAATTTTCCGTCTAATTGTCCCATATTAAGTCTCCTTTTCCTTTTTTTAACTTATCCAATTTGAGCGTCGTCCTACGATGGTTTCAGCTCAGGCGAGAATCTCTGGATCTTTCAAGAGGTTGACAACTTTAACACAAACCTGCGCGGAATGAAATTAGGTTTCCTTAAATGGCATAATTTGTCTATGCTTTACATTTGGAGCACAGCTCAGAGTCCCATAGTTAGAAAATCTGTCAATAGAGATTCTGTTCTGACGGCTTGCACCGTTTCGCCCGCGAGCCGCATCGCTGATATGTGTGCGTGCAGAAACGCCAAATCTTCAGCCGTATCTATATCATACCACGGCGGTAGGAGTCCGAAGGTCACCTTTCGCGATTGGATACGTGTTACTGTTTGTTGAAAAACGTCCGCCGTGCTCCATGCGATTTCCTCGAATATAAACGGTACGGTCATCGCTATGTTGGTTGCCGAAAAGCCGATGAGGTAATAGCCTCCGTCTGTACTCGGTCCGATGGTGATGTCCTGTGAGTCAAGCAGTGTAAATGCCTTTGAGACATAAGCAATCGGTAGTGTCGGGCTGTCGGATCCGACGAGTAAAGTCTTTGTGTATCCGTGTTCAGTCGCCCACTGTGTTGCTGAAGCGAGCCGTTCCCCAAGGTCAGCACCCATTTGTGGAATGTAGAGAACATCGTCTCCGATTAACGCTTGTAAATCGGATTGTGCCTCTGCGGGTGTATAAGCGATGATTAGGTCCACATCGGAAAGTTTAGTGAGTGTGTTACACCAATCTGTGAGAAACGCCGTATACAATGTCGCCGCTTGTTCCGGTGAGAGGGTTGGCACAAGCCGCGTCTTGACTTGGTTCGGCACCGGATTTTTAGCGAAAACAATGAGGCATGTCTTCACCGGTAAAATTCCTTCTTTTCCTGACTCCGTTCCGATAGCAGATAGAGCGAACACGCTGCGTTTACAGATGAAGTGCTTGACGTAGGCGCGTCCAGAAACTACCTGCGTTCTGCTTTTGCGCCAGGTTTTCCGGTTCTTCAAGGGTTTCGATGTAAAGTTCCACCATGTTTTCAAAAGCGTCACGCAATTCTTCGTCGGTATCACCGTGAAAACCTGATATTGCATCAATATTAACAATGTGACCAACAAAGCATTCATCTTCATTGCTATAATTAATTTCAGCAGTATAACCTTTGTACGTCATTGTTTTCATGGTGTTATGTCTATCTCTTTTAGAAAATTACGTGCATCCCTAATTTTATACCGCTTTGACTCTTAACTCTACCATATACCGGTTGGGGTGTCAACTTAAAAATTCAGTCCACCTGCAGTTCTTAATACCAAACGCGATATACCGGTATCCCGAAAATCGCGCCCACTAAACTCCAAAACGTTCCGATCAGAAAGTCTCCGAGAATCGCGCCAACAAAGAACGGAGCCGCCTTCCGATAGATTCGCAACCCCCCGAATTTGAGGAGGATCGCCTTGATAATCCAACCAACACAGACTGCGCTCCAGACCCAGACCATTCCTGCTGATAAACCGAGCGCATAACCCGCCGGATGGAAAGGAAACCAAATAAATTGCCGTCTCAGAAACATTAATGCCAACGTGAACAGCGAGGCGAATGCTGTGAAACTCAAGCCTGTACTATCCGTGGTGTGGGGTTGTTCCAACCACGGCAGTAGCATGCGTTCAAAGGTTTCAATGCCGATACCGATAATGTACCCTTCAGTTCTGACCGCACCGTGTTGGTAGATGAGATGCAAATACGCCCAGAACGAAGCCGGAGTAGCGACCAGTAGGGCGACTATCATAGCAATTGCCATCTTTTTCTGCGAAATTGGGGCACGTTCCGCGATTTTAAACCCTTCTAACTGACTCGGCATTGGGTGTGAGACGTTGTCGCGAACGTAGGGATACAAGAAAGAGAAAAGCGTCAAATTCGCCGCGCCCGTCCGTCGTGTGCCTAATACCGATACGATCATCAGTTGTGGATGCGTCCAGATGACTTCATGATACGGCACACCGACTGCCGCCCTTGCATACGTTATGGCGATGGACATAAGAAAGTACAGACAGAGAAAGGTGAGGAGAATTCCTACCGACATACCAGCCTGCTGGAAGATGATAACAAGGATCGTGGTGCCTACCAAGATGCCCAGTAGTGCTGTGCGATATTGAAGCGGTTCTTTTTTCTGAGCGGCAATGTCATTGTCAGAGGGCTTAAAAGCTGTAGAAAATACTGTTTTGAGATGCTTACGACTTGTCCATAGGATAAGAATTGCGAGGGTCAACCAGGCACCGATGCCTTGTTGATTGTAATAGGGAAAACCTTGCAGCGATTTCCAGCCGCCGATGCTTCCTATAATCAATTGGAATTTTGTAAACAGAAAAAAGAACCAAACCGAGAACGAGAGTTCAAGTGGCACGAAGAAGGTCAATGCGACGACCCAAGGGTAAAAGAAAAGCGGTAACCATCCAATCGCGTTCCAGGGTTTCGTCGTAAAGATTTTCGCCCCAAAGTCAGGTATTTTCAGTGGTACACCGGGCACAAAAGGATACAGAAAGTGGAGTCCATTGAGGAGTTCTATCGCGGCACAGATGCTGAACCCAAGCCATAGCAATCTTATTGAAAAGAAGCGTGGCGTGGTCATCTCTATAGGGAGTTGTGCAATCGGGTAACTGAGTCGTTCCCGTTCGCTCCACTGTAAACGCTGAATGCTGTTAAAGCACATCAAAATTAAGAAAAGAACGAATGTGACAAACGACCACAGCAGGATGGGACCTGTCCATGCTAACAGGTGTCTGGATGTGTACAGGGTCGAGTTCCCTTCAAAGAAACCGGTGAGAGCACCTTTATCTTCAACCGTAAACCAAGATGGGATATACCTGTGAAAAAGCGTTGCGTATTCGTTTTCAAAAGTGGCGAACCAGAACGGATGTGCGAGGATTCCGAGAATGAAATCCATCGGGTTATGCCCAGAGACCACGCAGAGAATGACCAACATCTGATAGACTAAGAGAAGTTGTGCCCGGCTAAGGGCGAGTTGTGGTCGGATCCGCTTTAACAGCGTATTGATGAGCAAAAGAAAAAAAAGGTTGACGATTGGAGCGATAAACAGAGAGGCGTAGGCAGGGTTCAGGGAGTGGTGGATACCGCTGACTAAGGCAATCCAATATGCATTGAGAAGGATCAGAGCTACACCGATGGCGAGTGGTGCAAGGAGCGAGGTTGTTTCAACTCCGATTTGAGTTTGATGCCTGTTTTCTGACATGGCTGCCTTCAGCGCACAAGCTTACCTCTGACTGAATTATAGTAGAGCCCGAAAATATGTATACATTTGTTCGGTGACTCAACCTCCACCGCCGCTGGCGAGGTGTTTTTGATAGGGTGTTTCCCTCGCCTCTTTAGAGTGTCCAATTAATTCTAAACTTTACTATAAAATAGATGTACTACATTTGGGAACGGGAACTGTCCTTTTCCTTACTCCTGTAGAGAGATGATACCTACCGATCCTCAATCATCTCACGGACAGGTGAACTCTCTGGCTCTACGGGTTCTGGACGCTGACTTAGCCACCACGCAAATACGACGACGAGACACGCAAGCACAATCGCGCTCAGAGCCATCGGAACACCCGTTGATGCCCCGTCGCTGACATCAATTTGGTATTTGGCGATGACCGCCGACGCTACAGCAACAACTGCCAATACAAGGTTTACCTGCCACGGAATCTGAAAAAGCACTGCAATCAGTGAAATTACGGCGACAGTGAGACTTAATTGAGCAAGCGGGTGATAAGGGGTCGCATCGGATTCTTCAGCATCGGTCACACCCCTGGATCGGTGCGGGAGCGTAGGTGCACCCTCTTGGTATGTCATCTCGATGAGACGGATGAATTCTGCGAGGAGTTTTCCGTCTTGAATCCACTCGAAGAGATCGGGATATTCATGGCGAAGAAGAATCACAAACTCCTGTCGTTGCGCGCTGAAGTCTGTGAATTCTTCCCAGTCGTTCTCTGCGACGGTGATGTATGGTTCAGGACCGACGCGGAGTTCGTATCCCCGTCCAGCCATATAGACGACACTGCCGATGCCTTCGCGCGCAGCCATTGTAATTTCTGACGAATCACCGACATCAGAGTCTTGAATTGTGTCTTCCTGAGCGACAGTCATATCGCGTTGTTTGAGGGCTTCCGCCGTTTCTTCAGATTGCGTCGCCATTTCGTTGTCCGTGACGGCTACACCGATGCGGCTTACCAGTTCCATGGCTTCTACTTCATGTTCAGGTTCAACGAAGAGAGCGGTTTGACGTTCCTCTCTTAATTCGATGGGTCTGCATCGGATCTGTTGTGCGCTCAAAGTGGCTTGGATGAGCTTCACTTCCCATTCATCACTGGTGCGATGGATCTCGATCCATTCCGGGGTGTCGCCGATGCCTTCACCGAACAACTGGGACACTTGTCTGACTTGCCCTTGGCTCGCTTGTGAACCTTGCGGTGGACTCACCGTTTTTCCTCTCATAATGACTCCTTTGTGGTATTGTAAAAATAGTCAGTTATTGTTTTTTTATGCATTGTACAAGAGAAGCCGCGATTCGGAAACATCTTAACTCACGGCTAACAGTTCGGCGTAAACAGCCTCTGTCAATGCGGTGTTCTTTTTACTGCTAAACAACTGTTCAGCACGATTACGAGAGGCTTTACCCATTGCCTTCAGGCGTTCCGGATCGGTTGCCAGCGTTGCGATAGCGTCTGCAATTGCCGATGCATCTTCGGGTGGTACTAAGACTCCTGTTTCGCGTGTGACAAGTTCTTTACTCCCACCCAGTGGCGTGGAAATGACCGGTTTACCGACCGCCATCGCTTCAATGATGGTCCGCGGACATGCCTCAGGAATAATAGATGGCACCAGCACAATGTCGAGCAGACTCGTTACAATCCGCGTATCCGGCAAAAATCCAGTGAAAATGACGGAGTCTTCAACGCCTAAATCTCTGACCTCCTGTTTGAGTTCGTTCATATAGTCAACATCTTGTTGGAAGTAGGAACCCCCTACGATGAGCAACTTTACGTCTGTCCTACCTTTGAGTTTTCCCATTGCTTTGATTAAAAAGTGGATGCCTTTCTCTGGTGTAATACGAGTCACGACCCCGGTGAGTATTGCGGCGTTAGAGGCATCTGGAAGGAATTCTGCACGGAGGTCTTGCACTTCTTCTGTGGATGCTTGAAAGGCGTCTAAGTCAACCCCATTATAGATTAACGTCTGCTTCGCTGGAGGCGCGAAATTCCAGCGTGTTGCCTCTGAAACGAGAATTACGCGGTGCAAGAGTCTTTCGCAGATCCGATCCAAAATGCCATAAGAGGTAGCGTAACGTTTATGCATCAGGATGGGGATGCGGTTTATCCTTGCAACGATACCACCGAGCAGCGCCACCGAGAGCGAGTTTGCATGGATGAGATCAATCCCATACCGTTTTACCATCCGATGGAGTTGGAGGATAACCCCAAGCTGTCGGAAGTCTTCCAGTAGATCGCCGAGGGTAAATCGTCGGACCTTGTCTGTTTTGTTGTGCGCGGCGGGTAGAGACAGTGGAACGACGTTTGCGCCTGTCTTTTTTCCTTCCGCTGCGAAAGGGCTATCACCAAGGCAGCCAACAAAAGGCGTAAATCGATTCTTATCTAATAGATTGAGCAGGAGCAAGAGACTTCGTTGTCCACCCCCGATGCCCGAACCGCTATCGAGATATAGGATATTGGATTTCGATGTGTCGGATGTTTTCATCTTCAAGATTTTGTGCTGTAAGTTCACGAACTTCACTACTATGTGAGGCGTTTGTGTCTGCAAGCGTTATGTGTATCTTTATACAGGTATCCGGCAGTAAATCTGACATTCGTTCTGCCCATTCAATGATGCAAATCCCATCGCCTTCTATGTATTCGCTAAGTCCGAGTTCGGTAATGTCCTCGCTGTTTTCGAGTCGGTACAGGTCGATGTGATAGATCGGTATTTTCCCGTTATATTCGTTAATCAGGATATAGGAAGGACTGTTGACGACTTCATCTGAAGCGATGCCGACACCGCGGGCAATGCCTTGCGTCAAACAGGTCTTACCGGTGCCGAGGTCACCGACGAGCGCGATGACATCCCCACGCTTGAGTGTTTTGCCCAGTTTTTCACCGAGAGTTTGCGTTTCTTCTGGATTTTCTGTTTTAAAGGTCTGGTTTCTATTTTCCATTTCTCATTGTAATTTCATGTAGTGTAGGACTTACGCACGCCGCTCTTTTGTAGCATAAACTGTTAGTTTGTGCCAGAAGACCATCTGTGTTTTTTTCGGCCTCTCCATCTCACACAACGTGCTGCGGTCAAAATTGCGTAAGTCCTATAGTGCTAAGGATATAGGTTTTCAGGTGCCAGCCGCGCATCGCAAAATATCCTCTTGTGTCAGATTATCGTTAATAAATTCACCCGTGATCTCGCCTTCATGTAGCACCATAACCCGATCGCTCATACCAAGAATTTCTGGGAGTTCGGAGGATACAAACACAATTGCGACACCCTCTTGCGCGAGTTTTGCCATCAGCGTGTGAATTTCTGCTTTCGCACCGACATCAATGCCGCGTGTCGGTTCATCAAGGAATAACACCTTCGGATGCGTCATCAACCATTTACCGAGAACGACTTTCTGTTGATTCCCGCCGCTGAGATGGTTCACGGGGACTTCAAGCGAAGTCGTCTTAATCTGGAGGGAATCCACGTAGTGCTCACTTTTTTCAAGTGCCATATTTTCGTTAATTATTCCGTGTGATGTGATGCCTGACGATAAACTCAGGCTCGCAAGCGTCATGTTACCAATAACATCTACCTCTAAAAGGAGTCCGTAGCGTTTTCGATCCTCACTGACGAGTGCCATTCCATACTGTATCGCCTCGCGCGGGGCGCGAATCTGAACACGGATACCATCTATAATGATTTCACCGCTCCATCTACCATCGTAAGCACCGAAAATAGTACTAATTAATTCTGTCCTTCCCGCGCCCATCAAGCCTGCGATTCCGAGGATTTCCCCGCGCCGAACTTCGAAACTGATGTCTTTAAGCTGAGGGGGTTCAGACGGATAAGTGCTTAAGTTTTCAACTCGGAGTGCTATATCTTGTTGATTTGACCCGTTTTCATCGGTAGCGGTTGTTCGCCGTTTGGGAAACAGTGCCGTTAGCTCACGTCCGACCATTTGCGAGATGAGCACTTCTTCAGTGCATTCGGGCGATTTAATGGATTGCGTTGCGACTGCTCTGCCGTCCCTTAGCACTGTTACTCGATCGGCAATCTGAAAAATCTCCTTGAGTTTATGAGTAATATAGATGCAAGCTACACCCTTCTCTCGGAGTTGGCTCAGAATTTGCCGAAGGATGTCTACCTCGCTTTCGGTCAAGGCGGCTGTTGGTTCGTCAAGCACGAGCAACAGTGCATCGCTTGACGTATCGATGTTGACTTGCAAACTGCGCCGCTGCTCGATATGGGCTTGCAAGCTGCGCCCTAAAGCCTTCGCGATTTCTACGAGTTGTTGTTGTCCGATGCCGAGTTCGTGGACGGGTTTATGGAGTGGAATCGTCAATCCGAACTGCGAAAGGAGTTCGCCTGCTTCGTGATAGAGACGATGCCTGTCAATAGTCCCGAGTTGGCACGGCTCTTTGCCGAGATAGATATTCTCAGCGACCGTCATCTCTGGAATAAGTGCCAGTTCCTGATGAATGACGGCGATCCCAGCGCGTTCTGCGTCGCGCACACTATGAAATCCCTGTTCGTTTCCGTTGATGCGCAGTTGTCCTTCGTAGGTTCCAGATGGGTAAACACCACCGAGAATCTTAATCAATGTTGATTTGCCCGCACCGTTTTCTCCACACAGCGCGTGAATTTCGCCCGGATATACCTCAAAGGAGACATTATCTAAGGCGCGCACACCCGGAAAGTCTTTGGTAATGGCTTGCATGTGGAGAAGCGGGACTGTCACTGTTCATCAATCTCCGATGCTCGGTTTACTGTTATTATAGCAGAATTCGGGATGGTGGTCAAGTTTATAGAATGATGTTTTTTGAGCAAATTGGGTGGGTTTCCCATATAATTTGACATGTTAAATCAGAGTCGTTATAATCCTTAAACCAAAGAGTAGCCTGCAACAATATGCAGAAACACCCCGCAAGGAATAATTAAAAAACATGAAAGTTCTTACGTCTTTATGTGCCTGCTTAGTTATTTTTATCTCTGGAAGTTGTGCGAAGTTTCATTTGAGATCCTCGAGTGTCGAACCTGCCAACCTCACCGATATTGTCAACGACGTTGAAGTAAACGGCACGAACTCGAAATACAAGGGGAAGAAGGTCACGATTACCGCTACTGGCAGAATTTATCCGGGTGCTGATGGGGATCCTCCAAGGTTAGAATTGTTTACGTATCACAATACAGTACGTTTTTTGATCACGGACTCAGATGCTAAGTTTGTGCGCGACTATTATTCAAGCTACATGGAGAGTGATCTCGGACATATTCGGGGTCATACAACTTACATTTTCACACTGCTGGTAAAGGACATTTCCGAAAACACAACCGAAGATGGAGATCGTTTCTTCACAATCTGGGCGGATGTCCCTGAACACACCGCGAAAGCGGATATTGAAGTTATTGACACGACGCTCGAACAAATTGTGACGGGTAATCAGAGTTATGTCGGGGAGACAGTGCGTCTGCAAGCGACCGTTTCACTTGATAGGCTAAGTGAACTACTGGAGATTCAAGAGGATGTAGACCCGGAATTGGTAAAAAATTATACAGGTGCAATGACGCTTGCCACAAATAGTAGGGATGTGACATTTTGGATTATAGGTGATGTTGCAGGAGGTGGTCTCTTTCCTTCAAACCTTGAAAAATACGTGAATCATCAGACGTATACGTTCACACTCTACATTGAAAGAATCGTGATAGATGGAAAACAGGTCGAGGTCACTACAGGCATTGCTGACGATTAACGAAATAGCGTTTTTTCTTTGATATATATCTAAAGATATGTTATACTAATTATATATTTAGAAATCTGGTATATTTGAAAATCGGAGGATATCATGGCTGAAGAGAAAAAGGACGAAATGGTACCGGTTACCGCCGAATATGAAGTCGTCGATCAGGTAGATGATCAGGCGATCATTGAATTGATGACTGGGCAGACGATTCAGGATTATGTCTATTCCTTCAAGCAGGGAGGACGTACCGTTGAAGGGTTGACCTTAGCCGGTATTAACGAAGCCGCAAATCGCCGGGGTGGTATCCAGATCGAAGAGATCGATTATGAGGAACGCGAGCATTCTTGGATCGCTACTGCCAAAGCGGTTGATACCATCACCGGTTCGTCTCGTTACGGTGCCTATGAGCAACTGAAAATGGCTGGCGGACGCGCCGATCCGTTCGCGTTCACCAAAGCGATTCATAAAGCACAGCGCAACGCTATTAAACAGTTAATACCCGTACCGGTAATCCGCGAGGTACTAAATTTCTACCTGAATCGAAAAACGGGGAGTGGCAATGCGGCGCAACAACCGCAGTTACAGCAGGGCAGCGGAAATATCGGTAACGCCCAGAAAGCCACTTTCGCAATCGCGAACAATCTGGCGGGACCTCTTGAAGGAAAAGGCGTCGATAAGGCAGATCTCTGGAATTACATCAAGCGTAAATATGGCGTGGAATCTCGGAACGATATGACCGAGATGCAGTGGACGCAGCTTTCTGCTGAACTAAAAGCGGCGGAAACGTCCCCTCAGTTGTTAGATCAACTCTGTGAACGTATAAAACAATTGACAACCGCTGCGCAGGAGAGCGAAGTTCCGAAACCTGAGGAACCCGCGAATCAAGAGACTGCACCGTCCGATGGCGCGCCTGCAGAAAATACACAAACCCAAGACTCACCGTTTTAGTGTACACGATTACATTCACTCGCCTCCGCTCCGCTGTTGGTGTGGTTTTAAACCTGTCCAGCCGCGGAGCATTTTTTATAATTTTTGTTGACCTCGCGGCTAAGTGCTTGTAGAATAACAACATTCGGATCTATTCGCGCGAAAGACGATTGTTTAATAGCGAGGCAATTATGGAGCGTCGATTATCTATCCAACACATCGTCGTGATTGTGCTGCTGGTCATACACATTTTGCCGGTTTGGTTGTTCAAATATACCTGCACCCAAGATGGACCCGCCCATGTCCACAACGCACACATCTTAAAAGTATATCACAATCACGAAAATTACGTGCTGCGGGAAGTTCACGAACGCAATCCAACACTTTTTCCCAATTGGACCTCCCACGTAGTCATGGCGGGGCTTATGTATATCTTTCCGCCGCTTGTATGTGAAAAGATATTCTTTAGCCTCTGCGTAGGGCTTCTACCGCTCTCTCTCCTCTATCTCCTCAACGGTATTCAGAAAAGCAAGACACTCTTCTGCCTCGTTGGTTTCATCTTTGCCTATAACTATTTGCTACACATGGGTTTCTATAACTTCGCCTTGAGTGTCTCACTGTTTTTCTTCGCGCTCGGTTGTTGGTGGCGATGCGAGGATAAACTCAGTCCAAGAGCGTTTGTCACGGTCTATGTATGGCTCACGGTCGTCTATCTCACACACTTTCAATCCTACGCGCTGCTTACAGTATCCCTAACGTTCCTCGGTGTTTTCCTCTATGCTTATGAAGTCTTAGAATCTCCTCGTGTGCGGTTGGCGACACAATTAAAATCTATCTTGCTCTTTTTGGGTTCCATGCTCCCCGCATACATAATCCTGCTGACCTACTATCTTGTAAAACGGGAGGGAGGTGGTTTCCATAGGAATTTTGAAGGACTAATGAAGTACTTTCTCTCTGTCGGTTCTATCGTCTCTTTTCGGGATGATCATGTTCTGATAGGCAATCTCCTCCTCACCGGGCTGGCAATTGCCTTCCTGTTAACTGTGATTGATAGAATCCGCAGAGTCTACGCGCTCCGTGCCTCGTCGAAATCGGAAAACCAGGATTATGGAGGCGTTACCGCAATTGTGGCTCGGACAGACGCGTTTTTACTGGTTGCGCTCATACTCACGTTCCTCTATTTCAAATCCCCGTGGAGTTTGCGATCGGGTGGTATGTGGATTAGCGATCGAATTCATATCTACATTTTACTCGCCCTACTTCCGTTCTTCAGTTTCAATCTTCATAGATTCATTGATTATGCCTTTTCCGGTGTCCTGATTGTTTTGGCATTCTGGCATCTCGGCTATCACGTCCAAACCTATTACTCCATGGACAGGGATGCGAAAGAAGCCCTCTCATCAGCTGAGATGATTGAACCGCACACGGTTCTTGCAAGTCGTCCGAGTTCATGGGGTGGGACACCTGATTCGGCAAAATGGGATTTCAAGTACATCCTTCCGTTTGAACATATAGAGGGGTATTTGGCGTTGGAGAACGATGTCGCGTATCTTCAGAACTATGAACCTAACACCGATCATTTTCCACTCCGCTACAAGAACAAAAAGGTGACACCTGACTATGTTCTCGTCTGGCGGACAGAGTATGATAATGTTGAAGGTCTTACCCAAGATTATGAAGTGATTCATTCAACAAACTTTAATCGGCTTTATCGACGAAAGATGGCATCACCAGACGCGCAATTATGGGCGGATACCACAACACTCACTTTCGACATGCAACCGCATGATGGAGAGGCTACCGCAAATCACATCATTATACACAAAGACACTGACTATACAGATGGACGGTTCGGGTGGTGGTCGAAATCTGTTCAGGATGAATTTAAAACCGGCGGTGGCGGTTTTGAACTCAAATATTGGCACATTGAAGAGACAAAGTCTGCGCGGGATATACGTGAGGTCTTAGCAGTAGATGAGCCGAATCTTCTTCTCTATCAGGATAGCCTCTGGGGTGAAGAGGATGGTGTCTTCAGGATCGCACTCCCCAATGGTACTTATGAGATAACGTGCTATTTCTACGCTGGGATTGTCGCACCAGTGGATATTAACCTCATTGCGAACGGCGAAAAGCAATTCCAGAAACTACGTCTCGCTTCACCGGATGAATCTGCGGAACGACGATATATTGTTACGATCACTGATGAACGTCTAACCCAAGTGATCTATACACGGAAAAAACGTTGGGTGTGGAACGGTTTTACGGTTAAACGGTTGTCAAAAGGAGAGGAAAAATGAAAGTTAAGTCTTATTGTGAGTACGTAATCCTTGTGTGGATGCTGCTTGCCTCAGTGGCGATGGGTTATGCTGAAATAGACTTAGGCACTTTGGCAGGGGTCTGGCTCTTTGATGAAGGTAAAGGCAACACGGTCAAGGATCATTCAGGTAACGGCAACGATGGGACAATTGAGGGCGATCCAAAATGGATTGATAGCGACCTCGGTCCAGCCCTCAAGTTTGATGGTAAGGACGACTATCTTGAGATTCCGCACAGCGATACCGTCAACGTTGGAGAGAACGATTTCACCTTAGTGGCATGGTTGAACCCTGCTATACCTGGTGATGGAAAAGGTATCATCTCCAAA
Source organism: Candidatus Poribacteria bacterium (assembly GCA_965208635.1). Taxonomy (GTDB): domain Bacteria; phylum Poribacteria; class WGA-4E; order WGA-4E; family WGA-3G; genus WGA-3G. Next base: position 21,420 of record OZ242349.1, on the reverse strand, counting down.
GGCGCGTGGTGCTGGAATGGTGGCTGGATTCTCGATATTGGCGACACCGGTCCTGGCGCGATCCGCTTGGAAACCTCAGCAAATGGCTCAGATAATGGGAGTATTATCAGTCCGGCAGGGACGATGGAGGTTAACTCGTGGCAGTTTGTCGCTGCAGTCGTCACACGCGATGCAGACTCTTTTATCTATAGAGATGGTGAAGAGGTTGCTGTGAAGGTCATCAAGGGCAACGACTTGACGCAAGAAGCTTATCCGTTACTCATGGGGTGTCTGTTAGAGTGTAATAAACTCCCCGGTGGCTTCTTTGCGGTTTCAATTACGCACGTCGCCCTTTTCAATGGTGTCGCGCTTACCTTTGAAGAGACAGAGATGATCCGGAAACTCGGATTGGATACAATATTGCCCGTTTCTCCGAAAGCGAAACTCGCTACTACATGGGGGAAGCTTAAGACGATGTAGGCAAGATATCTGTCTTAGCAACTGAGCAGATACTCTCGGCTCCGCAAAGCATCTTGCAGAGAGTGTGCAGTCGGAGTGTTTTCAAGTAACAGATCGCCGGTATAACCCTGTGTTTTCAAGCGTTCAGCGATTGCTTGGAAGTCAACGAAGCCATTACATACTTCTGTGAGAACGCCATCTTCGGTTCTCTGTTTGAAGTGTACCGACGTGAGGTCCGTCATTTTAACGGCACCCCAGAATTCGTCTGGCGGATTCACCGTTGAGCCATCGGCGCGATATGTGTTTGTCTCGTCATACGTGAGTTTGGCATCCCCTGCGACCGCTAACTTCAAGGTCAATGTAGCGGTTTGTCGAGCATTCTCCACAGCAAAAATCATCGGAAAATCCGATAAAAGCGTGTTGTAATGCTTCAGATTCGCGATAGCGGCGGATTCGTCGATGTCTCCTTCGGTGTCGAGATCGACGAGCCTGAGCCGCGCTCGTGCTGGGCAGAGAAAGTATGCCAACTTTTTCGCCTTAATGATCTGTTGTGTATCTGTCTCACTGTCCTTCGCTGATGAAAGCCAAGGGTGGGACATGGCGTAGCTCAAAGTGAGTCCTGATGCTTTTTGAACGAACGATGCAAGCTCCGCAAAAAGTGTCGGGTGCTTCGTTTCGTAGGATTGTTCTGCCCAGACGGCATCGCAGATCGCTTTGTATTCCGCATCGGTGTATTCGGGCATCGCGGATTCGAGTTGTTGAATAAGTTTTCCGAATTCGGAGTTGCGGAGGTAATCGCCTTCACGAACCTCCATATCCTTAAACCCGTTGGCACCAAATTCCACCATAAGTTCGTCGAAGCGCGCTCCATTTTCTATCTCTTCAGACCAGATATTCGTTACGATTCCAAGTTTTTCAAACATTTTGACATCCTTCACTTGTTAGGGTATGATACACAACAAAGATTATAGCATATTTTTAGGGAGTTTCAACAAAACTATGGCACAAAATGGACTATTTACCGATGAACTCAGGCGCACTGCCGCACCGATTTGGGAGGCGGATCTTAGGCATCCGTTCGTTCGGGGACTCGCTGATGGGAGTCTTCCAACAGAAAAATTCAAATTCTACCTGATTCAGGATTACCTTTTCCTATTGGACTATAGCCGTGTATTTGCCCACGGTGTTATTAAGGCACACGATGAGGCGACGATGGCGATGTTTGCGACACTGCTCAACGAGACACTGAACACCGAGATGGATTTGCATCGTGGGTATTGTGCGAAATTTGGTATCTCCGCCGCTGAGATGGAAGCCGCACCGATGGCACCTACGACGCATGCTTATACCCGACACTTGCTTGATGTCGCACAGGTCGGGACTTTGGCGGATATCGTTGCGGGTGTTCTACCGTGTCAGTGGGGTTATGCCGAGATCGGTACAACGCTCGCAAAACGGGGTGGGTCGCCGGAACCGCTCTATCAGGAGTGGATTGAGATGTACGCCTCTCCTGAATTCCTATCGTTGGGCGAGTCGCTACGGGGTCTGATCAACAATCTTACGGCGGAGCATAGCATCTCTCAAAAAGAACGGATAAAAAACTACTTCTTATTGAGTAGTCGTTATGAGTACCTTTTTTGGGAGATGGCTTACACGGAAGAGATGTGGAAAATTTAGCGTAATTTATTGCAAGTCGCGTGCTTATAGAGGCACCGCGACAGAGAATATACTGCCTTGCCCAAGTGTGCTTTCCAGCCATATCCTTCCGTTGTGAGAGAGCACAATATGCTTAACGATTGCCAGTCCCAATCCTGTGCCTCCCATTTCTCGGGCACGTCCTTCGTCAACACGATAAAACCGCTCGAACACGCGGGGTTGGGATTCCATTGGGATACCGATACCTGTATCTTCTACACTCAGGATAATCTCATCTGAGACTGTATTGGAGCCTTCAGTTTCTTCGCGCGAGCAGATCTCTGCCGAAACGGTAATCTCTCCACCATCAGGCGTGTATTTGATGGCGTTGTCGATCAGATTCACAAAAATCTGCATGAAAAGTTGTTGATCTACGTTAACTTTCTGAAATTTCTCAGGAATCTCCCATTTTAAAACCAATCCTGATTCCTCTAATAGCGGTTCAAATACATCTAAAAGTGGTTCGTAGAAGGTATTGAGGTGACAGGGTACGCGTTTCAATTCTACTTCACCCAATTCGAGCCGAGACAACTCCAACAGGTCTGAGACTAATCTTGTAAGTCGGGCAGAGTGATTGAGAATTTTTACAATAAACTGTTCACCCGTCTTTGTCCGAACCGAATCCTCACTGAGTAAAGTTTCGGCGTAACCTCGGATTGTTGTCAGTGGCGTTCGGAGTTCGTGTGAAACGTTCGCCACGAAGTCAGCGCGAATCCGTTCTAATTGCCGTTCCTTAGTGACGTCATGGATAACGATAACGTACTCTTGACCCGCAGAAACGGGAACAACCGTGATCTCTGCCTCCGGTTCTCTCAAGTTACCTAACTGGATTTCTGCGAACGCGATGGTTTCTGTCTCTTCTGCCTTTTTCAGGAGTGCTTGTAGTTCTGGAATCCGATTAATTTCGATCAAGGCTTTGCCCATATAAGCGTCAGGGAGTGCCAGCATAGAGATAGCCGTTGGGTTAGCATAAGTAATTTCAGACGCACCGTTCACAAGTAATACACCTTCGCCCATGTTTGTCAAAATGGTTGCGGAACGCCGATGTTCTTCGGAAATCTCATCAATCTGTTCCTGTATTGTGTCTGCCATCAGGTTAAAGTTCTGCGAGAGTTGTCCCAGTTCATTTCTGGAATCGATGGGGACACGCGAGTTTATGTTCCCCGCCGCAAGCGATTGGGTCATCTGGGTTAATTTCTGAATCGGTTTTGTGATGGCACCGGTGCTAAAGACGCTAAATACGATTGTGAGAATGAGTCCCGCCACGCTCGCGATAAGTGCCATTCGTCTGAGGTTACCAATCGCTGTATTGACGGCTTCCATCGGAAGCGCAACACGGCAGATCCCAATCAAAGTTCCTTCTTCATTTGGCGTAATTTCCGCACCCATATTGCGATATATGGGAAGGGCGAAGTAACGAAATTCTGTCTGTGTTGTATTGCTATAGCGATCTCGAATACCGCTTCCTTTCTTGATGACATCCTGTACCTCTGGACGCGTAAGGTGGTTATCCATTGCACGGAGTGCCTGTCCATCGCGTTCTGTGTCACCCCAGACAACACCGTCCAAGTCGATGAAGGTCACACGGGCGTTATTCGCCTTTCCAAGTCTATCAACGAGGGGATCTATGAGGTCGTAGGTAAAGTTATCCGTGGCAGGGAGTTCTTCGATGAGAAATTCCCGGGTTAATGTCGCCTGAACTTCCAATTCGCTGGTGATGCGACTGCTCATAGAGTCTTTGAGCACCGTAGCAAGATAGAAATACATTGCGAGTAGCACTAAAAGCACGATACCTATGTATCTGAATGTCAGTTGGGTGCGGATGTTCATTTTCATAAATACGGCGTGTGTAAACTGATTGGGTTTGATAGTATCATAGCACGTTTTCGGTATAATTTACAAGCGGATCTTCTGATCACCTTGACATCCAAATCGGAATCTGCTACACTGAAATTTCAAGTCTGACAGATAATCCGATACTATATTCCTTGTAAACTATATGACTCAGAAGGACAGCAATTACGCTCTATAGGAGGGATTCATGAATACTCGATTTGAAGGCATTTTTTCACCCACCATAACACCGCTTGATGAAAAAGAACGTGTTGATGAGTTGGGGTTTATTAATCAACTCAATCGTTTGATTGACAACGGTATCCACGGCATCTATCTATTAGGAACTTCTGGTGAATTTACCACGTTGACGAATACAGAGCGCGAACGTGCAATGGACATCGCCGTCAAAGCAATCGGTGGTCGTGTCCCGATTATCTGCGGTGTGATGGACACAAGCACCCAGCGCGTTATCCAAAACATTGAAGTCGCCGAACAGTTCGGCGTTGATGCGGTTGCCGCGACGCCCGGTTACTACTACCCCTCTACCGACGATGCGGATCTGGTTGAATTCTATTACGATGTTGCCGCAAGTACGGACCTTCCTGTGTTCATTTACAACATCCCTTCAACCGTCAAAACGGCGATTAAACCCTATGTCGTAGCCCAACTCGCAGAAACGTGTGAGAATATTGTCGGGATTAAGGACAGCTCCGGCGATTGGACGAACTGCCTCGACCTCTTGGCGCGGCTCGGTGATAAGCCAGATTTCTCTATAATGCTCGGTTCGCATACTGCACTCGGTGCAGCCGTACTATTCGGTGCTGATGGGGGGGTCGTCTCGATTTCAAACGTCGCTCCCAAGGAATCCGTCGCGCTCTACAACGCCGCAAAGGCACGAGATATTGACGAAGTCCACCGGTTACAGAAATTGCTGCTTCGTCTTAGCAAAATATACACGTATGGACAGGGCGTTAGCGGTATGAAAGCGTGTCTGGAGATTCTGGGAGTCTGTAAAGCCTATACAACGAGTCCGTTGTTGCCGATTGGTGAATCTGTCAAGGATGAGATTCGACAATTGTTATCGGAATCAGGGATTGCTAAATGACCCAGATACAGCCGATTCATAAACCGCTTGATAGCACAATAGAGGTCCCCGGTTCCAAAAGTTATACGAACCGTGCGTTGTTAATTGCTGCGTTAGCACGCGGGGCTTCGACTGTAACGGGTGCTCTCTTTAGCGATGATACGCGCTATATGTGTAATGCCCTGCAGAAGCTCGGTGTCGAGATCGATACGGATGAAAAGCGAGCAACGTTTGATGTATATGGGAATGGTGCCGATATTCCGGTTTCAAGTGCTGAACTTTATATCGGAAACTCGGGGACGACTTCACGTTCGCTGACCGCCTACGTTTCGTTAGGTCGTGGGAATTTCGTCATTGATGGCGATGAACCGATGCGCCGCGGTCGCCCTATCTCCGATTTACTGGATGCATTGACACAAATTGGAGTTTCGGCACGTTCACAATTTGACAATGGACATCTTCCTGTCGTTGTTAAAGCGAATGGACTGGAAGGTGGAAAGACCCGACTTGATGTCAGTAAGAGCAGTCAATTTTTGACGGCGTTGCTACTCATCGCACCGTATGCGAAAAACGACGTAGAGATTGAAGTCGTCGGGGACCGCGAGATGCCCTATATTGACATTACACTCGCAGTCATGGAGGCGTTTGGTGTACAGGTCGTCAGCGAAGGCTATCGATATTTTCGGGTTGAAGGCGGGCAACGGTATCAGCCGCGGGTCTATAACATTGAGCCGGATGCGTCCAACGCCTCTTACTTCTTTGCAGCTGCTGCGATCACCGGAGGACGTGTCACTATCCAGCATCTACACTTAGATTCCATCCAAGGTGATGTTCAGTTTGTGCGTATCTTGGAGCAGATGGGGTGTCAGGTCACCGTTTCTGAGGTTGGGATTACCGTTACAGGTCCGCGCCAATTGAAAGGGATCGATGTAGATATGCGAACGATTTCGGATACTTCCCTAACTCTCGCCGCGATTGCGCCGTTTGCCGATAGTAAAGTAACCATCCGAAACATTGAGCACACGCGTTGGCAGGAGACTGATCGGATCCATGCCATGGTGACCGAACTACGAAAGTTAGGCATCCCTGTCGTTGAACACCAAGACGGACTCGAAATTTCACCCGCCCCTATTACCCCCGCCGCGATTGATACTTATGAAGACCATCGGATGGCGATGGCATTTGCACTTGTCGGTTTAAAGACAAGTGGTATTCAAATCAATAATCCAGAATGTGTCAGCAAGACCTTCCCTAATTATTTTGAAGTATTGGAACGGTTATATGCCTGAAAATATCGTTTTTATGAACATTGACAGTTAGCGGATTTTGTGGTATCCTTAAATCAATGTAAGTTGGGTATAAGAAGAATAGGACTTACGCACGTCGCTCTTTTGTAGCATAAACTGTTAGTTTGGGTTTCCATTGCACGTGTGAGGTTTTTAGCGAATCGCAATCGAGTGGATCGTTCTATGGTCAAAATTGCGTAAGTCCTGAAGAATACAATGCTGTGTGGCACCTACGCTGAGGAAAAGGTATGCAAACGCTAAACGGGACGAATGGACTGGACGGCGCAAACACTACCCCGAAAAAGACTGAGACGCATCAGCAACCTGCATCCTCGAAACAAAGCAGGAACAAAAAAACCATCGATCCCTATGTTCACTGCGGGTTTGCTCACAGTCACCATACTGAAGGCATGCCAAAACCCGCCCACCCACAGCGCATCGAGGCAGAAATATACAATGCTCGCGGTATCACCTACAGCGAAAGCGGCGAATATGACCTGGCTATCGCTATGTTTGATAAAGCGATCGAACTGCAACCGGATTATATGGATGCCCATTACAATCGCGGGCTGGCTTATATGAGAAAAGGCGAGGTGGACAAGGCTCTCGCTGATTATAGTGGGGCGATCCAATTTAAACGTGATTATGCTGAAGCGTATAACAATCGAGGCATCGCTTATCAGAAAAAAAATGAAATTATCTATGCCGTCCAAGATTATAGCACAGCAATAGGCTTGAATCCAGAACTCGCTGAATCCTACGCCAATCGCGGGAGTCTCTATCTCAGCAAGTTAGATATTCATCGCGCCGTTTACGACTGTACAAAGGCACTCAGACTGAATCCGGACGTGGGCGTAGCTTACGGGACTTGCGGTGTGGCTTGGTTACATTACGGGCACTGGAAAAAGGCGAAAGCCGATTTCACTGTTGCTACTATTCTGCGTGTTGATGTCAGCGCGCTGTTTCATCACTTCTATGAGAGTACCCACGCCTTTGCGCAGAAAACGAAGATTCAGATACCGGCGGATATCGCCGACATGCTGGCTCCCCAAACAGAATTCCCTGAATTTGAGGAAGGCGCACGCCTGAAACTAGCCTTGAAGGCTTACGAAAACGAGGAACTCAGCACAGGTCTATCTGCTCGATTTGCAGGTATGTCCCGCGAAGAATTTATCTATACTATGGGTAAATATGGGCTCTCTCCTATTAGGCTCACTGCCGAAGAGCTCCGAAAGGACGTTGAGAGTGCCAGAAAAGCCAGTCATCAGTAATACGAGTCCACTCGTAGGTCTTTGGGTACTCAATCTTTTCCCATTATTGCGGGAACTCTACACCGAAGTGTTAATTCCGGAAGAAGTTCGAGATGAGTTTTTCGCGACCGAACGCCGGGCGCGCGAGGCCGCACTCAAAAACGCGCCCTGGATTAAAACCGTCCGTTTACATAACCCAGAAAATATAGCGACACATGGGGAAATCGATTTCGGTGAAGCCGCAGTTTTCACCCTTGCTGAAGAACGCGAAGCACGTCTCGTGATTCTTGATGATCGGGATGCCCGACGGTACGCCGAACGCATCGGACTGCCCTTTACTGGCACGATTGGTCTTTTGCTGGAAGCAAAGGGAAGAGGATTTATTGATGGGGTCACACCCCTTTTAAACGTGTTGCTGGAGAATGGGGTGCGTCTGAGTCCATCGCTCATCAGCGATGCGTTACAGCGAGCCGGGGAAACGCCGTAGTGTACCAGCAAAACACTCCCTAATTATTTTGACGTGTTGAAGCGTTGTACGCTTGAGTTTCGGAGGAGAAAGCATTTTGCGTTATTTAGTCGTAATCGTTCTCATCTGTTTCAAGCGGCGTCTACTTTTTACAATTCGTTGCAGGAGACTTTGCCGCAACACAACGAGTGGTAATAGTGAAATAGGGGCTATTAATCAAACCGGAGTCTTTCCCGGAATTCACCCAGAATAGCGATCCCACCCCCGTAAAACAGCACTGCCAACGGAATTAGTACCCAAATGGAGAGTGAACCCTTCAAGTACACTAAACCGACGCCCATCAGAGCAGAGAGGAACGTTGCTTTCAAAACGGTGCGGAATATAAAAGGGGTTTCTCGGAGTTTGATAATATTTCTTGAAATGTAGCCAATCCCAAAAATGAGCAGAAATACCTCACTGATAACCATCGCCATCGCTGCGCCGGTATGGCTGAAACGTGGGATTAGGTATAGATTCAGACAGATATTCAGGAGTGCCGTTGTCCCCATGAGCACTGAGAAAGCACTACGTTTATCTGTTGCTCGTAGCGCCGCTTGCACTGCTGTCGTTATGAAGATAAGTCCACCTGTCCAACTCAGCCATTGGAGTGCTTCTGACACTTTAGCGACTTCTGCTGCTGTGTAGGTCGGAAACAACACCGTCGTAATTTCTGGAGAGAGCATCGAAAGTCCAACTGCTAACGGGAACCCGCTCAACACCATCCATCGTATACCGAACGCGTAGGCTCTCGGAAATCTCCCTTTTTCTCGTTCCCATGCGCGAGAGAGAACAGGGAACATCGCACCCATCATAAACGCTCCCGGTAGGGTCGTGAAAGCAATGACGATCGTGTACGCCAAACCGTACCATGTGTTAGCATCTACGCCTTCCGAGCTTAATTTTGACAGCAGAATTGCATCAACACGAAAATAGAGCAGATTGAACAGGTTACCGATCGCGAATGGCAGTGCCTGCTGCATCAGCACTTTCACGATCTCTCGACTGGGTTGGAAACGGAGTTGGGTAAAGCGGAATCTGGTGAGTCCAACGCCCAAAATTAAGTTAATACAACTTGCCGCCAGCATCACTTGACAGACAGGGATGAGTCCATAGCCGCGTAGGATAGCACCGCCACCTATGACAAGAAACGCTCCCCGCTCAGCGATTACAGTTAAAGCCTCATATTTCATCTCCTCGTGCGCTCGAAAGACGCAGCGATACAGCTGTGCTAAGGAATTGACAATCTCTGCTAATCCAAGGAACACGATCATCTTTACGATTATCGGGGAATAGAGATAGATACCACTGATAATCATGATGCCATAAGCAACAATTGAGAGAATACAGCGAACGATGAGGGCGTTGCCGAGGTAGTGTCGGGTCTGTTGCTGATGCAACGTCATCTCTCGGATGAGTGGATTTTGGAGTCCCAATTCCGTGAGCGTTGCAATAAGGTTCGTGAGAGCGAGGGCAACAAAATAGCCGCCGAGTTCACTTTCAGTGAAATAACGCGGCATAAGCCAGATCGTTATCACGAGTGATCCGAGGCGACCAATAAGGTGGGCACTGAAAAGGGAGGACGTATTCTTAAAGATACGGTTCATCAAGGTAAATCAGAAAAATTCAATATAATCCAACTCTAACGTAATTCGGTACTAAGGTCCAGTAGTTATCGTTATCTCCGTGCTGTAGGCGTTGTGCGCCAAGGTGTGCAATCGTTGCACCCCGTGGAACGTTGAAAATGGGATCGGCGAAGGATGCTCTCTCACCGAGTCTTTCTCGGACAGTATCTCCATACGTCAGAAGCCCGTCCCCAACGAAATTAATGGTGCCGTTTGAGGGGACATCCGTATTGAGTCGGTCAAGGAAGGCATCGATGGATAAGCAAAGGTCTTCGCTGAGGCGTTGCCACTCAGTCCCGCCTTCAAAAATGGTTCCGTAGATTTCACTGCGTCGGGCATCCAGAAGTGGGCAGATGACACCGTTTGTGGATCGGAGGTTATAGGCGATCGCCTCCAACGTCGAGACACCAACAATCGGTTTGTCGAGGGCATAACAGACGGACTTGATCGTCGCGACACCGATGCGAATACCTGTGAACGATCCGGGTCCAATGCCAACAGCGCATCCATCCAGAGCATCTACCGTGATGTCAGCCCACTTCAAGACACTATCAATTGCAGGCATAAGTCTGGAGGAGTGCGCTTGGACGATATTAAGTGTATGCTCCGCGACTAAATTATCGCCATCAATTAAGGCGATACTCCCGATAGGGGTTGAGGTGTCAATGCCTAAAATTTTCATGTTTGCGTTTCGATTTTTCTTTACTGTTGTAAAATTAATATTAATTACCTCTCGTGGGAGTCCCGAAGGGTCCCAAAACCCATCGGGACATCTCTCACAAGGATTTATGTCCGAGTGTTACTTCGTTTTCAACCGTGCCCATGTCGTCGCGAGTTTACCGTGCGCTTCCACATCGAGCGTGTCGGGCAATAATTTTTTGATCTCTGCTTCACTGAGGACGGAGGCATAGATGCGTGAATCCTCGATATGAGCGTCGAGATCACCGGGACCTCCACCTAAACCACCGTGACGCTTCCCCCAAATCGCCTCTGCATCCTCGTTATCAAAGGTCACGAATTGACCAAATGTATAGTCTCCAATTTTATCCCCATTCCGGTATATCTGTACACGCGCCGTGCCACCGTCATCTGTGTACGAGATCGCCATCATAATCAGCTCTCCCGTTTTCTTTTCCTCGAACCCAGGTTTCGGGTCTTGGGTGCGGTGAAACCAACCGCTACCTGCCATCCAGCGATGGTGCTGGCGTTCCCCAAAGACAATCGCGTCGAATGTCGGATCGGAGAGACGGTCGATCGTTAATATTGAGCCTTTCTGAACATCAAGGTTATCCATGATAGCCCACGACACCAACGTCTTTTCTCCGATATCCGGTCCATCATATCCACTGGCGATTGCCCACTTGCCAAGGTCAACATCCAATTGACCGTCCTCGATTGTAGCACCCATGAGTTGAATATCGGCAAAGTTACCCGTAAGATCTTCCAGTTCGACACCTTTCTCAAATGTCCAGTGTCCAACAAGGGTTTCTGCCTTTTCGCTCTGTCCCAACGCTGGCAATGATAAATTGAGCAGAAGCAGGACAGCGCATACCCAGGTGCAATAATGTTCCAGGTACTTCATAGTTATCTCCTCCATTGTTAGTATGGGGGTTGAGATTTTTCCAGAAACCGCTGAAATTCAAATGTAGTGTTTGCCATTAACCGTTATGCGGACTGTCACGAACTTGAAAGCTGTAATCCACCACACCGTGTGCATCCGCTAACAGGACGTTCAAAATCAGTATATCACATCCGTGAAATAAAGTCATGTTTTTTGTGTAGATGATAGGGGAAGTTATTTTTCCTGTAGGAGGAGGGAAATTGAGGAAACACCCAAGCACCCAAAACACTCCGATTCCCGACGCTTATTCCACCTGATAAGAGAGTTAGGGGGGACTAACCGCCGATTGCTGATGGCTGACGGCTATTTCTGTTAGTGTAATCTTAATTCAGACGCGAGAGTAGTTTTTGGAGGTGTTGTATGTTTCGCTCGACTGCTGAGGCATCAGGGGGTGTGCCTGCGAGTCGGAGATAGGTCTCAAAGGCGGCAATACTTTCACTATACGTATGATTTTTGTAGTGTAGGTAACCGAGCAGCCGATAATCAGCGGCGATGTTCGGTAGTAACCACGTGATGCGTTCTGCGGCTGTCAGGGCTTTCTCGTAATTCTCGAGGAGCGTGTAGGCACGCGTCAAGTTTCGCAAAATGCGTGCGAGGATCTCTTTATCTGTGGCTTCAGTTAGCATATGCGATTCCAGCGATGCCGAGTCCCCCAAGGTTTCTTGGAGTTTCGCTTGGAGCGAGTCTTCGCACATAAAAGATCCATTTTCAAACACATCAAGTAGAATGTCTAAATGTTCACGTTGGTATCTGACAAGGAAATGTCCCGGAAAGTTTACGCCGACGAGTGGTAATCCAGCGCGTCTGCCAACTTCAATGTAGACGACGCCTAATGTAATTGGGATTCCCGTCTTTTTATCAAGTACAAAGTTGAGGAAATTGTTGCCCAGTGCATAGTAGTTGTCGGTATTCCCCGTGAACCCTTTTTCCTGAAAGAGATAACGGTTCAACTCGGCAATGTGTTGCTCAGGTGATGTTGTCTCTTGGATCCGTTCTCGCACCACATCTGCCATCTCATCAAGTTGATGCAGGTAGTCCTCAATATTGAGTTCGCGGTACTCGCCTTGCGCGATAAGTAGGGCACCCGTTGCGAGTTGAACTTCGTTGTTATCACGGTTCGCGAAGGAGAGAAATGGATCTGTTTGCGATTTTTTTGTCATTTTTCCGAAAAAGGGTGAAATTTTTTTGCATTCCCTGAGAATATGTGCTATAATTAAAGCAATCTTTGTGTGGGGGATTAGCTCAGCTGGGAGAGCGCTTGCATGGCATGCAAGAGGTCACCAGTTCAAGTCTGGTATCCTCCACTTTTTTATTGCATCCGCTATTCTGGAGACCGTTTAGGCGTTTCGCCCGTGTTTTTGTTGGCTTGTGCCTTTTTTGTTCTCCGTGGGATACCGTTATCCAGCACGCCCATAAGCGTCAAATGGAGTTGAGCCTTCGTCGGCAATGCCTGGATCAGTTTTTCCTCAATCTCTTCGATCTGTCCCCGCATTTCCTTCCGTTTCGCTCTGAATTTATCCAGGGTTTCTTGAATTACCGCATCATCTACAAGCGAATCCTTTGCAAGCCGATTTAAGGTTTTCAAGTCATTGATTGCCTGAATATCCTTTTGACGTTTCAGATCCCACAATTTCTCAAGTTGGACTTTCTGTTCCTCTGTTACGCCGAGATCTACCAAAGTGGTGCCTTTCTGGTTTTCATCACTACTCTTTTGTGCCCATGCGATGATGCCACAAAGCGCGACACCTATCAGAATCGCCAAGATATGCTTTGCAGGGATATGTGAGTCTTGGTTTCGTATCCGTTTAGCGTTTTGCATAAGTTTTCACCTCTAACTTCGATATCGACCCCAGAATAAACGTCTTAACACCATAATACCATGAAAGGTGAGGGATGTCAAGGAGAAACGCCCCAGCAAAAACACCCCCAGCAAAAACACTCCGATTCCCGACGCTTACTGATCATTCCCTGCTGGCGAGGTTTCTAACCTTGTCTTACCGACAACCGACAACTGATGGTATCTTTTATGGGAGAGTTTTCAGCCCCAACTTATACTGACCGCTGATGCCTGTGGCAGTGTTGAATACCTCGAATCTGAGAAAAATTCGCTTGACAAAAAATAAGATATCTATTACAATTATCTTAAGATTGTTCCTCAAGCTGCTTGTATATTACGCAGCGAAGGGTTGGAGTACAAGGGAGGATTGGATGCTGTACAAAGGGTTACAACTGGATCGGTTTCAGGAGAAAGCGATCGCGGCGATTAATCGGGATACTTCAGTGATTGTCACTGCCCCGACAGGTGCTGGTAAAACGGTCATCGCTGAATATGCTGTCGAAAAGTGTCTTAAGGAGAACCGCCGCGTTATCTATACCGCACCGATCAAAGCCCTCAGTAATCAGAAATATCGGGACTTTTACGCCGAGTATGGCGAAAAGATCGGCATTGTTACAGGCGATGTGGTCCTAAATCCCTATGCGCAAGTCCTGTTGATGACGACCGAGATTTTTCGGAATACTATCTTTGACGATATTGAACGGCTACAAGATGTGTCTTACGTCATCTTTGACGAAATTCATTATATTAACGATATTGAGCGAGGCACTGTCTGGGAAGAGAGCCTCATTTTCGCCCCTCAACATATTAAATTTGTCTGCCTAAGTGCTACAATCCCGAATATTAATCCTTTCACAGAATGGATGCGAGGCGTACGGGATATAGATATTGAAATAGTCGAAGAATTAAAACGTCCGGTTCCTTTGGAGCATTACCTCTATTTTAAAGATTACGGCATTGGTGGTGTCGAACACATCTCCGCTCTTCGGAAGAAAGCTCAGCACGATACGCGTAAACGAAAATCCGACCCATTTGAAGATAAAACTCCTCCGGCACTTCCCTCTGATTTTGTAGAGACAAGTCTTATCCCACATCTCCGTCAAGAGAAACAACTTCCCTGTCTCTATTTCTGTTTTAGTCGTAGAGGCTGTGAAGAAAACGCATTCTCATTGGTGTTCGGGTCGCAGCTACAGTTGCTCAATAAAAGACAAACGACACAAATTTTAGAGCAATTTGATGAACTCTGCCGCCAATTTGACATCGTCGAGGAAAAGAAAATTACTGAGTTCCGTAAGTTAGTGAGTTGTGGTATCGCCTATCATCACGCCGGTATGTTGCCAACGCTTAAAGAGGTCGTTGAGAGGTTGTTTACCTCTGGATTGATTCAGCTACTTTTTACCACCGAAACGTTCGCTGTTGGTATTAATATGCCAGCCTGTTCGGTGGTTTTTGACAGTCTTGAAAAATTTGATGGAATCGGATTTCGATACCTCAAGGCACGGGAATATCATCAGATGTCTGGACGCGCAGGCAGGCGCGGTATTGACACTATCGGTTATGTCTATGCCCAAATTATGCCCGCATACGCCGATTCAAATGAAATCCGAGGCATTGTTTCTGATAAGATTGAACCCATAGAGAGTCAATTCAATCTTTCCTATTCCAGCATTCTCAACCTTTATCAGAAATATGGCGATGATATTTACGATGTTTACACGATGAGTTTAAGTAACCATCAGAACCGTGTGCGGGTCTCTAAACTCAACAAGCAGATTGAGCGTAAGCGGGAGAAGCTGCAAATACTCCCTAAACCGGAGTGTATTCACGATGGTGTTGATGGGAGCGCGCAAATTGAGAAGCATTATCGCCAGAAACGAAATCATGAGAAAAAACTTCAGCGTTTGTATGTGGAAGTAGCGCAAATCAAGTCGCAGACGCGAGGGAAAAAGCGGAAAAAGGTACGCGCGAAGCGGTTGAGAACCGTTCACAAGGAAATTAAACGGTTTCAAGCGAGTCGTGAGCAGAGTCTTTGTGATGAGTGTCAGCACTTGAACACATGTACGCAAAAATATAAAAACATTCGCAAGGAGGAAGAGCGGCTTCAGAAACTCAATAAGAGAGCGACATCTGTTGAGAACGATCCGCAGCGGCAGATAGCCGCTCGTTTGAAGGTGCTTGAAGAACTTGGGTATATTGAAGCACAATCCGTACTGCCGCGCGGGAACACCGCTGCTCATATTTACGGATATGAGGTACAATTAACCCAAGTACTATTTAGCGGATTTTTTGAACGGCTCTCGGAGGACGAAATTAACTGTCTCATGGTGGCGATCGTCACCGAACCCCGTAAAGATGGATATTTTAAGCCCCTCAAAGACGAAAACTTGTTAGAGGTGCTTCACGCAGTTAGTTCTGAAATTTCGTTCA
This sequence comes from Candidatus Poribacteria bacterium, assembly GCA_965208635.1. GTDB lineage: Bacteria > Poribacteria > WGA-4E > WGA-4E > WGA-3G > WGA-3G. Next base: position 5,819 of record OZ242349.1, on the reverse strand, counting down.
TACAGCATTTAGAGGTTAAGCATAAGGTAACTGAAATCACACCGCTGTTAGAATTACGGCTCTGCACTGCGATGCTCGCTTGGAGTCGAGGTTGTGACTTTGACAAGCTTGAGAGATACGCCCGTTTAGATGCTGGCGACTTTGTCAGAGCCTTTCGACTTGTCATCGATCAACTCCGCCAAATCCGACGTGCTATGAGCGGGCACACTGCCCTTGTTGATAAACTCAACCGATGTATTGGCAAGATTAACAGAGATGTTGTCGATGCGGAACGACAATTGCGAATTGGGCAGGAAAACCTTGATAGCGCAACAGTGGAAGATCCCGCTGCGGTTTCCGAACAATCCGTGTCGGTTGTCCTTGAAAGTTCCGATGATGCCGAGACAGGAAGTGAAACATCGATTTCTTCTTAGTGTGTTCACTTTCGATTGGTACGACTCGGAAAAGGGATTGTAATGTGAAATAGATTGTATTACAATGGATAATAGATGTGTAGAGGGGCTGGTATTGAGATGTACTGCTACACGGTGCACGAAAATGTCAGCATCTTGATAAAGATTAAAGGAGAATAACATGGCAAATCAAGACTTTGGCTTGGCTGGAGCACTCAAGGTACGTCCGGCTGAAGAAAGCGATGCGGCACATTTACACACATTTTGTTTTCCTGAAAAAACCAAAATACAGGTTACACAGGAACTGCAAGCCGATTTGGAATCAGATGGTCAGACCACTCGACTCGTTGCGGAATCGAGTGGATACCCTATTGGGCAGATTACCGTGAGCAAGAATTCCGGTGATCCTGAGGTCGCTCAAGTCGGGAATCTCGCTGTATCTGGACCCTTTCGGCAGTTAGGGGTGGCGGACAATCTCATAGAAGCTGCCCAGGTTGCCGCCGCAGAAAATGGAGCGAAAACCCTCGAAATTGAGCTTCCGTCCTCGGAAACGAATGTCATCCAGAGATATAAGGACTGGGGCTTCGTTGAAAAGCCACTTGTCATTCTGCAGAAGATGCTGGATGCAGCAGAAGTAGAAGAAGAAGTAGTAGAAGAAGTAGAAGAAGTAGACGATACAAACGGAGATGAGGGTCAAGTTGCTGAGACCGGTGGCGAACAGCAGGAACTTCTTAATGCCTAATGGTGTGAGTCAGTCAGGGAACTCTGCACTGCCGGGGTCTCTACTCGTTACTGAGAAGGGGTTCCCACCCCTTACTCGGAAGGGGCAGGCGGTGTTTCTTACTGCTAATGTCCAAGTAATTATGGGCTTCACATAAAGGCGTCGCTGACCGACAGTGGCGTAGGAGAACGAACTATGAAAAAAATCTGGCTTGCCTTGGCACTTATACTCTTTGTAGTCGGGTGTGGTACCCAGAATGAGAACCTCGCGAAGGGTAAAGAACTGATTAAATCGGATAAACGACGTAAAGAGGAACGTGCTGTCCGAGAATTTAAACTTGCGCTCCAGCAACAGATTGATAGTGCTGAGGCACATTATCTGCTCGGATATTACAACTCCCAAGAATTTTATGAGCCGAACACCACTGATTGGGCGGAAGCATCGATCACTGAGCGGGGCAAACAGATGTTCCTCGCGTATCAAGAGGAACAGCGGAAATACCTCGAAAGACTCGTTTTTGAGACTCTCCGTGATGACGATTTGGATATCCAAAACGCCGCACTTGATGCTCTGAAACGGATCTATAAGCAAGGCGACCGAAAGCGGCTCCTCAGCCAACTCCAAAAGGCGATTAAGTCGAGTGATAATCGCGATCGGCATAATGCCCATTGGGTACTTGGGCATCTCGGTAAGGAGGATCCGGGGACGATTGTCCCTATTTTGGTAAAACTGCTGGACCATCGAAGAACGGAAACTCGCTTGAATGCCGTCAAGGCACTTGGAGAGGTAGGAAGTGAACAAGCTATCCCCGCACTTGCTGCGCTAATTGAATCCGGTTCTGCGAGATGGAAACGAGATCGGGAGGAACCTGAGGTCCGTCAACTTGCTGTAGAAGCACTTGGAAAAATCGGTGGTGCCGCTGTGCCGGAGTTAGTCAAAATTGTGCAGAATAAGGGGTCATCGCTGCGTGTTGATGCCATTCGAGCCTTGGCAGTTCTCGGTGACGAAAAGGTTGTGGAACCTCTCTTAGAGGCTTTAAAAGAACAGAGCAGTCGGGATGTTGCTATCCCTCTTAACTGAACTGTGAGCCGCTCTCGCACGCTTTGACGCAACTCGCAATCCGAATCTTTATAATTAGGGAGACTTACGCACTTCCGCGGTAGGTGCGGTTTCTAACCGCACCACGTCATTTAACCGCAAGGAATAATAAAAAAATGCAAAAAAAAATAAGATGGTTTAACAGACCTCGCCACTTGGTGTTTATCGTGTCCCTCCTTTTTGGGCTGATGTTGGGGCTTGGATGCGATAATCAGTATTACGATGAACGCCTAAAGATGCAGGTGCAGCAGTTAGACAGCGACCTGAAAGATCGCTGGTCGACCAGTGGTGTTGTTGTTTTGAGTACCACACCGAACGGACCCGCAGATAAAGCGCAGCTGGAAACCGGCGAGCTCATCTCTTACGTTATTGCCGAATATCCTGTCCAAAGTACCGGAGACTTTAACAGCGCGATGAAACAGGCAGTGGATGAGGATAATAACTTCATTCTCTATTTGAAAGATAAACCGCCGCTCCGTATTGCGCTCCGTAGACGAGGGGATAAGGTGGGACTGAGTGTTGAAGGAAATGGCACTGTGCGTGTCACGCAGATTCAGCCCGGTACGCCCGCGGCGAATACCGATATTCAGGTCGGCGATATTGTTGAGAAGATTGTTGATGAACGGAAAATTTATAGCCTTGATGACTACAAGGACACGCTCGGAAAACTTTCTAAAAAGCAGTTTACGTTCCGAACCACTGAATTAATAGGCGTAAAGATTGCCGCTGTGAATGCCCTTGGCGATTTGGCCGATGTCCGTGCGATTGAGCCGCTCGTGGATATCTTCAAAAATAGTTCAGAGTTCTCACTCCGGAAAGGGGCGATTAGTAGTCTTCAACGTCTCGTCGAATTGAGTGTCCTAAACGATCTCTTCCAGCAGTTTCAGAGTGCCGATGTGAATCAGCTTCCAGCCGATAGCCTCCAGCCACAGCAATTGGAATCCGCCGCAATCCTCGGATTGCTGATTGTAGACAGGACTGAGAATACCGCTACGCTCAAAGCTCCATTCGGGACGCAATTCAGACACAGATCCGAGGCACTCTATCAGAAAATTAACGAAGGACAACTTGCTGAACTTGCCCAAGAATATATCCAGATCGAGGTAGAACCAGAGCAGGAGATTCGACGTGCCTGCCTCGCGATAATCGGAATTCTTAAACCCATTTCCGCGATTGGTTCTCTCATCGCTGTCCTTGAAAACCCAACAGAAATCCCCGGTATTCGCTTCCAAGCAGGATTAGCACTCAGCCAGATTGGTCAACCCGCTGTTGATGCTCTTATTACTGCGTTTGAAAAGGGTAATACCAGCACGAAGGACATTGCTGCTTCTGCCCTGGGGGGCATCGGTGGATCTAAGGCACGTGATCAGTTGATTAATGCCTTGGAAAGTAGCACTGAGTCGGCGATTCAACTCACACTTGTTGACGCCATTGCCAAGATCGGCGATGTGACTTCGATTCAAGCATTGGAACGCCAGCTTCAACAGTACCAACAGGATGATGAGAGTGGAGTCCGTATCTTTCTGGACGAGGTTTTCAGGAGTTTGGAATTTTCTAACAATTGAATCTGAGCTGCTGCGTCCGTTGTCCTTGCAGTATTCCAATTGTTAAAAAGCCTTTCATCATCCAGAGATGGTTGGACTGAACCGAGAGCCACCGTGAAACATAGTGGAACGGTGTCCGGGTTCCCATAGTTTAAAAAACGGGGTGTGGGCTGCTAATGAAGATTGGACTTATTTCGGACTTGCACACGGACGTTACGCCTTGGAACAAGGCACTTGTCCCACATCTCATTGATGCCGTCAGGACCGCAAATCTTGATATTTTAGTGCTCGCAGGAGATCTCGCACGACATTTAGTTCAACTTTCTGAAACGTTGAATGCCTTTCAACTTGCAGATCTGACCTGTGAGAAATTGTTCATTCCCGGTAACCACGACATTTGGGCTGTTGAAACCGCCGACGTCACAAGCCAACAGAAATGCGGGATTATTTCGGAACTCTGTCATGCTTGCGGATTTCATCCCTTGATGGACGAACCCTTTATCAGGGAAAAAATCGGTTTCTGTGGAACTATCGGCTGGTACGATTATAGTTTTGCTCCGAATGGGTACGATTTCACCAATGATCAATATGCCGAAAAGGAGTTGATGGGGGCGGTCTGGAACGATAAACGATACGCCAAATGGGGTGATACAGATCCGGTTATTGCCCGACGTTTTGAAGCGGATCTTGAGAGACAGATTGCCTCTATTCGGGAGGGTGTATCACGGATCATTGTGGTCACACACCATGTTCCCTTTCGGGAGTGTATCCGATACCGTGGTGAGTTGCCGTGGGATTTTTTTCGTGCATTCATGGGCAGCGAACGTCTCGGTGTACAATGCTTACAGGAGCCGCTTGTCACGCATGCGCTCTTCGGGCATATACATCATGCGCTTGATATGCAAGTTCGCAATGTACGGGCTATCTCTGCTCCTGTCGGTTATCTGCAGCAAGAACCTGCGGTGGGATCGCAGACGTATGCCGCGCAATGTTTGGCTTGTTTTGAGGTATAATTGAATTTGAAGGATAGAAAGGAGACCACTATGGATGTAACTTTAACAAACAGCAACGATGCGGGTGCTCTTGAATTTCCGTGGGGTGCCATTAAATGGCTCTGTAACGATCAGATTGATCCAGAAGCTGAAATGACATTTGGTGTCGTCTATATTAACGCCGGTGAAGGCAATCCGACCCACTATCATCCGAACTGCGAGGAACTTATCTACGTTCTCTCAGGTGAATGCGACCACAAATTGGGAGATGAGGTTATCCCGCTCAGACCCGGAATGATGCTACGTATTCCGCGTAATGTCAAACACAATGCTGTCAACACCGGTTGGCAACCCGTAACGATGATTATATGTTATTCGGATGCTGATCGGCAAACCGTCTTTGAAGAGTAAGATAATCCAGGTTGCGACTTACAATATCTTGCCCCTATGGTAAGAGTAGCCTGCAACAACGGCGCAGGCGGGTCTACGTAAAGGCGCGTTATTTTTCAAACTCACCTGACCGAACCGCAAGGAATAATTAAAAAATGCATAGAGAATCCCGTTGCAGTGTTAAAATCTGCGGTATCACCTCTATCCATGATGCTCGGCTTGCCGCTGATGCCGGCGCGAATTACATTGGAGTGTTAGTTGATGTTGCCGTATCGGAACGAACACGCTCCGCGACGCAAGCCGCCGAAATTGCCAGTGGAAGTCCCATCCCTACCGTAATTCTACTCTATAACCGCTCAACAGCCGACATCCAAGAAATAGTTTCACAGGTTCAACCGTTTGCGGTTCAACTTCTTGGGCAGGAGTCTCCACAACAAGTTGAAGAACTAAAACGCGACGGAACTTGTGAATTCTGGAAGTCGGTCTATTTGCCAGCGGGAAGCCCCGAAAATGTGGATATTCCAGCTGTTCGGCAAGAGATGCAAGCCTACACGGATGCCGGCGCAGATTTTCTACTGTTTGATAGCGTTGATATGAGCCTTGAGAAACCAAGATACGGCGGGACCGGAAAAACCTGTGATTGGAATGTAGCCGCTGGACTCATTGCGAAGAGTCCGCTACC